>NZ_CM137252.1:3290000-8090000 GCF_054512695.1 Corallococcus sp. M7 | reverse complement strand
ATCAGCGCCGAGTGCGTCTCGCTGACGGCCCCGGAGCTCATCAAGGAAGGCCAGGGCTTGGCGAAGATCCACGACAACGTCGTGGTGAAGATCCCCATGGGCGTGGAGGGCATGAAGGCCGTCAAGGCGCTCACCGCCGACGGCATCCGCACCAACGTCACCCTCTGCTTCTCCGCCAACCAGGCCCTGCTGTGCGCCAAGGCCGGCGCCACGTACGTGTCGCCCTTCGTGGGCCGGCTGGATGACATCTCCCAGGACGGCATGGAGCTCATCGCCCACATCCTGGAGATCTACCAGAACTACGACTTCACCACGCAGGTGCTGGTGGCCAGCGTGCGCAACCCCGTCCACGTCCTCCAGGCCGCGCGCCTGGGCGCGGATGTGGCCACGCTGCCCTACAACGTCATCACCCAGCTGGCGAACCACCCCCTCACCGACGCGGGCATCCAGAAGTTCCTCGCGGACTGGGAGAAGGTCCCCAAGCAGGGCAAGCCCGCCGGGAAGTAACCGCCCGGCCGTCTCCCCCGCCGTTCCGGTGTCCCTGGAACGACGGGGGGACCCTCGCGGGGGCTGGCGCCAGGACGGCGGGAGCGGTATGGCAGGGGAAGCGGATTGATATTTGAATCAACCCTCCCGGAGCCCCGCCCATGGATTTCCAGCTCAGCGAAAACCAGCGCGCCTTGCAGGAAGCCGCGCGCAAGTACGCCCGTGACGTGGTGCGCCCCAAGGCCCCCCACTACGACGAGACCTCCGACTTCCCCAAGGACCTCATCTCCGCCGCCTTCGAGCTGGGCCTGCTGAACATGGCCATCCCGTCCGAGTACAACGGCGTGGGCCTGACGCACCTGGAGCAGGTCATCGTGTGCGAGGAGCTGGCGTGGGGCTGCGCCGGCGTGGCCACGTCCCTCATCGCCAACGACCTGGCCAACCTGCCCATCATCCTGGCCGGCACGGACGACCAGAAGAAGCGCCTGCTGGCCCCCTTTGGGGAGAAGCTCAAGCTCAGCTGCTTCTGTCTCACGGAGCCCGCTGCGGGTTCGGACGTGGCGGCCATGGGCACCACCGCGCGCCGCGAGGGTGACGAGTACGTCCTCAACGGCAGCAAGTGCTTCATCACCAACGCCGGCTACGCGGATCAGTTCACCGTGTTCGCCACGCTGGACAAGGGCAAGAAGCACAAGGGCATCACCTGCTTCGTCGTGGAGGGCCGTCCGCAGGGCCTGACCACCGGCAAGCACGAGAACAAGATGGGCCAGCGCGCCAGCAACACCACCACCGTCACGTTCGACGAGGTGCGCGTCCCGGTGGCCAACCGCATTGGTGAAGAGGGCGAGGGCTTCAAGATCGCCATGGCCACGCTGGACAACAGCCGCCCGCTGACGGCGAGCATCTCCATCGGCATCGCCCGCGCGGCGCTGGAGCACTCGCTGGAGTACTCCGCGCAGCGCCAGACGATGGGCAAGCCCATCCGCGAGCACCAGGCCGTCCAGTTCATGCTGGCGGAGATGGCCATGAACACCCACGCCGCGCGCCTGCTCACCTACGAGAGCGCGCAGGTGCTGGACGAAGGACAGCGCAACACCCTCCAGTCCAGCTATGCGAAGTGCTTCGCCGCGGACATGGCCATGAAGGTCGCCACGGACGCGGTGCAGGTCTTCGGCGGCTACGGCTACATGAAGGAATACCCCGTGGAGAAGCTGATGCGCGACGCCAAGCTCATCCAGGTCTACGAGGGCACGAGCCAGGTGCAGCGCCTGGTCATCGCGAAGGAACTGTTCAGGTAGAAAAGCAAAACTGTGCCCGGCGGGGCTTTCCCGTTGCCGCCGCCGTGTACGGATGTCTATTACTCCGGCCCTGATGCGCGACGCGTCAAGCGCCCGATTTCCAAACACTCCCTACTGAGGAGAAGCCCGCCGTGAAGATTCTCGTCACCGCCAAGCGCGTGGAAGATCCCGAGTCGAAGATCAAGGTGAAGCCGGACGGCTCGGACATCGTGAAGGAGGGGTTGAAGTACAAGATCAACCCCTTCGATGAAATCGGCGTGGAAGAGGGCCTGCGCCTCGCGGCGAAGCACACCGGCGAGGTGGTGGTGGTCTCCATCGGCGGCAAGGAGGTGCAGGAGCAGCTGCGCCACGCGCTGGCCATGGGCGCCAACCGCGCCATCTGGGTGAACCACACGGGCCCGCTGGATCAGCTGGGCATCGCGGGGCTGCTCCAGAAGGTCGCGGAGAAGGAGAAGCCGGACATCGTCCTCTTGGGCAAGCAGTCCATCGACGACGACCAGAACCAGGTGGGCCAGTACCTGGCCGAGTTCCTGGGCTGGGGCCAGGCCACGTTCGCCTCCAAGGTGGAGTCGCTGGAGAGCGACCAGGAGAAGAACAAGGTCCCGGCGGTGGTGCTGTCCGCGGACAAGAAGAGCGTCCAGGTGGTGCGTGAAGTGGACAACGGCCTGGCGACCCTGGAGGTCCAGCTGCCCGCCATCGTCACCACGGACCTGCGCCTGAACCAGCCGCGCTACGCCAGCCTCCCGGGCATCATGAAGGCGAAGAGCAAGCCCATCGAGGAGCTGACCCCGGCGGGCCTGGGCGTGGACGTGGCCCCGAAGATCCAGGTGCTCAAGCTGGCGTCGCCTCCGGCGCGCAAGGCGGGCATCAAGGTCCCGGACGTGGCCACCCTGGTGGAGAAGCTGCACAACGAGGCGAAGGTCGTCTGACCCGCGCTGCCAACCCTTCCAACGATTCCGGAGACAGACACCATGTCCATCGTCCTCATCGTCGCCGAGCAGCAGCCGGACGGGAACCTGCGCAAGGCCTCCCTGAACGCCATCGCCGCGGGCAAGCAGCTGGCCGACAAGGCCGGCGCCGAGCTGCACCTCGTCCTTCTTTCCAAGGACCCGTCCAAGCTGGCGGAGGAGCTCAAGGGCTCCGGCGCCAAGGTCATCCACACCGCCGCCGCTCCTGAGTTCGAGCACTACCTGGCGGAGACCTACGCCCCCGTCGTCGCGGGCCTGGCGCAGGAGCTGAAGGCCACCTTCGTGGGCGCGGCCTCCACGGCGCAGGGCAAGGACCTGCTGCCGCGCGTCGCCGCCCGGCTGAAGGCCGCCATGGCCACCGACATCACCGCCATCAACGGCGGTGGCGCGGACATCACGTTCACCCGTCCCATGTGGGCCGGCAACGTGTTCGCCGAGGTGAAGCTCTCCACGCCGGTGCAGGTCATCAGCATCCGCGCCACGGAGTTCAGCCCGGCCGCTGGCGCCGGCGCGTCCGCGGAGGTGAAGTCCTTCCAGCCGAAGCTGGAGGCCTCCAAGACGAAGTTCGTGTCGTTCAACGAGGTGAAGAGCGCCCGTCCGGAGCTCACCGAGGCCAGCGTGGTGGTCTCCGGTGGCCGCGGCACCAAGGGCGACTTCAAGGAAGTCGAAGCGCTGGCGGACCTGCTGGGCGCCGCGGTGGGCGCGTCCCGCGCGGTGT
Source organism: Corallococcus sp. M7 (assembly GCF_054512695.1). NCBI lineage: Bacteria > Pseudomonadati > Myxococcota > Myxococcia > Myxococcales > Myxococcaceae > Corallococcus > Corallococcus sp. M7. Next base: position 8,086,530 of record NZ_CM137252.1, on the reverse strand, counting down.
GCGACGCGGGTTGGGTTCCCAACGACCTGCAGGTCGGTCAGACGGGCAAGGTCGTCGCGCCCAAGCTGTACATCGCCGCGGGCATCAGCGGCGCCATCCAGCACCTGGCCGGCATGAAGTCCTCGAAGACCATCGTCGCCATCAACAAGGACCCGGAGGCGCCCATCTTCCAGGTGGCCGACTACGGCCTCGTGGATGACCTCTTCAAGGTCCTGCCCGCGCTGCGCGAGGGCATCCAGAAGCTGAAGTAGTCCGCGCCCGCCGTCCTCACGGCGGACCGTGACATCCGAGGGGCGCGTCGCCGGGAAATCCGGGGGCGCGCCCTTCGTCATTTCCGGGGAGCCCTACAGCTCGATGTCGGTGTCGCTGCCGGGCTTCTTCCTGGCGGGCGGCTCCGGGGGCTCGGCGTCCTCCGGCTCCAGCTCGTGGGGCAGATCCTCCGGTTCCTCCAGCTCCGGCGCCTCGCCCGTGTCGAGCAGGTCGATGCGCTGTCCGTCCTGCACCTGGACGTAGAGGGTGCGGAAGGTCCACGACTCGCCGTCCTTGTCCGCCACGGCGTGGAGGTTGCCGTCCGCCTTGGGGCCGTCCAGCGGGACGGTGAACTCCGCGTGGGTGCGGCCGTTGCGGGTGCTCACCTGGGTGTTGCTGGGGAAGCCCGGCTTGAAGCTGCCGCCCAGGGCCTGCTGCACGTGCGGATCCTCCTGGGCCTCCTCGATGGCGTCCGTGTACGCGCCCATGTCCTTGAACGACGAGTAGCCCCAGCCCACGGCGATGGCCGCGAAGCAGAAGCACGAGCCCAGCATCCCCAGACAGCCCACGGGCACCGCCCACTTCCAGTTGCGGCTCCACCACCCCTGGCGGGGCACGGGTGCGTAGTCACCCTCGGGCATTGTCGGCGGCATGCGGGCCCTCCTGGCCTGGACCTGGGGCCGTGTCATAGCCGGTTCCGGACGAAGCCGGGGTGGGGCCTGCACCGGGGACGGGTTTCGGGGGCGCCTTCATGACAGAGTGTGTGTCATGCCCTCTGGTGGCGTCTCGACGGCCGAGCTCGCGGACCTGCTTGCGGCGCTGCCCTTCGGCCACCGGCTGTGGGTGCGCGGCATGGGGCGGTGTCTCTACCCCCTCTTGCGCAGCGGGGACGCGGTGCGGCTGTTGCGCTGCGGACCGGAGCGGCTGGCGCGCGGGGACGTGGCGCTGGTGCGGCACGGCCCCCGGCTGGCCGCGCAGGTGGTGCTGTCCACGGAGCCCTGGGTGACGGAGTCGCTGTTGGGCGGCACGGACGTGGCGGGCGGCGAGCTGGTGGGGCGCATCATCGCGCTCAAGCGCGGGCGGTGGGTGATGCGGCTGCCCCGGCCCACGCGGCCGGCGCTGTTCCTGTTGCAGCGCACCCTGTCCGGCGTGTGGACGAAGCCCACGTCCCGCGCGGTGTTCCGCCACCTGCGCGACCTGTTCTCCGGGTGGACGAAGCCGCTGCGCCGCCAGTTCGTGGGCCCGCTGGAAATCCGGCTGGTGCGCCCGGATGACCTGGACGCGCTGCTCGCCTTCGCCACGGAGCGGCTGGTGGTGTCCGGCACGTTCCTGCGCCGGCAGCTGCGTGACCGCTGGGGCCTGCCCGCGGACCGGCGCGTGGGCGCGGCGGCGGGCGCGTTCGACGCGCAGGGGCACCTGCTCGGCTTCGCCTGGGCGGACGACTACCACCAGGAGGGGCTGTCCCTGGAGGGCTTCTGGGTACGCTCGCTGGTGGTGTCCCCCAAGGTGCGGCGCATGGGCGTGGCCACCGCGCTGGTGCGGTGCCTGGTGGAGGAGATCCACCGGCAGGGCGCGGACCGGCTCCACGCGGACATCGACGAGGACAACACCGCCTCCCTGCGGACCTTCTCCGGTCTGGGGTTCCGCCCCGCGCCGGACGCGCTGACCGCCGCCACGAACCAGCAGTGGGACGCGGCCGGGGGGAGCAAGCGACTGGTCGTGCTGGTGCGCCGGCTTCCCTCCTGACGCCGGATGGGGGTTGCGCTCTTCCGGTGGCTGGGCCAAACGGCAGGGCGTCCTGCTTCAGGCCGTGGGCAGGGAAGGGTGGATCCGGTGTCCGAAGGGCGTGAGGGTGCGCAGTGGAAGGCGGACGGGGCGCTGGTACTGCTCACCGTCTTCTGGGGACTGACGTTCGTGGTGGTGAAGGACGCGCTCGCGTTCGCGGATCCGTTCACGTTCCTCACCCTTCGCTTCATCGTGGGCGCGGCGGTGCTGGCCGTCATCGCGCGGGGGCGGATGTTCGCGCCCGGCATCATTCCCAAGGGGCTGCTGCTGGCGGGCGTGCTGTTCCTGTGCTTCGCGCTCCAGACCGTGGGCCTGACGGACACCACGCCGTCGCGCGCGGCGTTCCTCACCGGCTTGAACGTCCTCTTCGTCCCGCTGCTGTCCATGGTGCTGCTCAGGCGCCTGCCCCGGTGGGGGACCGCCGTGGGCGTGGTGCTGGCGGCGGTGGGGCTGTACTGGCTGACTCGGCCCACTCCGAACGACGCGATGGCCGAAGGCGTGGGCGGCTTCCGCCTGGGGGACTGGCTGTCCATCGGGTGCGCGTTGGCGTACGCGGGGCACATCCTGCTCACGGAGCGCTTCGCGTCGAAGGACAACGCCGTGGGGCTGGTGGCGGTGCAGCTCATCGGCGTGGCGGTGCTGTCCGCGCTGTGTCTGCCCTTCGTGGAGCGCAAGCTGGTGTGGAGCCAGCCGCTGGTGGTGGCGGTGCTCGCGTGTGGCGTGCTCGCGAGCGCGGTGGCCATCCTGGTGCAGACCTGGGGACAGGCGCGCACCAGCGCGGTGCGCGCGGCGCTCATCTTCGCGCTGGAGCCGGTGTTCGCCTCGGCCTACTCCGTGGCGGTGGGCCGCGAGGTGCTGGGCCCGAGGGAGTGGCTGGGCGGCGCGCTCATCGTCGTGGGCGTCTTCGCGTCGGAGCTGGGCACGGCGGTGTGGGACGGATGGCGGGCACGGGGCCGCACGCCCGCCGCCTGAGCATCCAACACCTGGGGTGGGGCGCTCCGGACGTGAGCGCGAGCAAGCGGGCCGCGCTATAGACAGCGCCCATCCCATGAGCGTGGAGCTGAGACGCAACGGCCTGCACCTGACGGGCACGCCCCTGTCGCTGGACGCGAAGCGCAAGTCGCCGCTGTCCTTCGTGAGCCATGGGCACTCGGACCACATCGCCCGCCACGAGAGCACCATCGCCACGGCCGCCACGCTGCGCTTCATGGCCCACCGGCTGGGGCCGGTGGCGGCGCCGCTGTCCGTGCCGTTCCGCCGTCCGTTCGAGCTGGGCTCGCTGCTCTTGGAGCTCCTGCCCGCGGGCCACATCCTGGGCAGCGCGCAGCTGCGCGTCACCCGCGCGGATGGCAAGCGCATCGTCTACACGGGCGACCTGAACACCGCGCCGTCGCTCACCGCGGAGGCCACGGAGGTCGCGACCTGCGACACGCTGGTCATCGAGTCCACCTTCGGGCACCCGCGCTACCGCTTCCCGCCGCGCCCGGAGGTGCTGGGGCAGGTGGAGACGTGGCTGCGCGCGCAGCTGAACCGGGGCGCGACGCCGGTGCTGCTGGGCTACCCCCTGGGCAAGAGCCAGGAGGCGATGAAGCAGCTGGCCCTGCGCGGCTTCCACCTGGTGGCGCATCCGTCCATCTTCGAGGTCGCGGAGCTGTACGCGGAGCTGGGCGTCCCCATCGAGAACCTGCGCCGCTACGACGGCCGCGTGGAGCCGGGCGAGGTCCTCTTCTTCCCGCCGCACCTGGCGCGCGGTGGGGCCCTGGCGCCGCACTGGCCCCGGGCGACGGCGGTGCTCACCGGCTGGGCCATGGACCCCGGCGGCGCGCGGCGCTACGGCGCGGACGTGGCCTTCCCACTGTCGGACCACGCGGACTTCCCGTCCCTCATGCGCTACGTGAAGGACACCGGCGCGCGGGACGTCATCACCTGCCACGGCTTCGCGGAGGAGCTGGCCCAGGCGCTGCGCGACGCGGGCACGGACGCTCGCCCGCTGGGCAAGCCGCAGCAGATGACCCTGTTTTGATTTCGCCGCGCTGGCGTGTTGGAACGGGCGCCCGATATGCCCACTCCTGCTCCCTCGCTGACCGGACACCTGGCCAACGTGCTGCTGTGCACGGACGCTGAACCCAAGCGCTTCGTCACCCGGGAGGTCCCGGAGGTGACGGTGGACTTCGCGGGCATCGTGGGAGACCGGCACGCGGGCCTCACGCGCAAGGCGGACGTGCGGGTGCCGTGGTTCCCCAAGGGCACGCTCATCCGCAACACCCGGCAGCTCTCCATCGTGTCGCGCGAGGAAATGGTGGAGGTGGCGCGCACGCTGGGCGTGCCGCACGTGCTGGCGTCGTGGCTGGGCGCGAACCTGGAGCTCGTGGGCGTGCCCCGGCTGACGCACCTGCCGCCGGGGACGCGGCTGTTCTTCCCGGAGGACGCCACGCTGGTGATGGAAGGGGAGAACCAGCCCTGCGTGGGGCCGGGCCGCGTCATTGAGGCGCACCACCCGGACATGAAGGGGCTGGCGGGCCGCTTCGTGAAGGCCGCGTGGCAGAAGCGCGGGCTGGTGGGCTGGGTGGAGCGCCCAGGCCTCATCCGCGCGGGCGACGAGGTGCGCGTGATGCTGCCGCCGCAGGTGACGTACTCGCTGCCCTCCGCGCCTTCCAAGACGGAAGCGGTGGGCTGAGCCTCAGTGCAGTGAGACGAAGATGCGCAGCTGCCACGTGTCCTTCGTCACGTCCGGGAAGGCGTCGAAGCGGCTGTGGCGCCGGAAGAAGTTCAACTGCCCGCCCATCCCCAGGTGCTTGTACACGGGGAGGTCCACCTGTAACTGGGCCTGGTGCACCCGGTGCGCGCCGCCCGAGCCGTCCACCACCACCACGTGCTCGGCGCCCGCCTCCAGCGTGAGGACCTCCCAGTCCTCGCGCAGGTACGCCATCTGGAACTGGAAGCCCAGGCCGGGGCCATAGTCGTAGTCGCGGCCCTCGTTGCCCTCGCTGTCGGTGTGCTCGGAGGTGACGCCGGTGATGAGGCTGCCATCCACGAGCAGCGCGGTCCTCAGCCGGGAGCGGTTGACGAAGCGGTGCTCGTGCAGCAGGCCCAGGTCCAGGGACTGGCCGCCCACCTCGTAGGCGAGCGTGTCCGTATAGTCGAGCTGCTGGAGCAGGCCCAGGCGCAGCTCGTCGCGCTCGGCGCTCCAGAGCGTGGACTTCGCGAGCAGGCCCTGCAGCCGTGCGTTGCTGATGAGGCTGTTCTCTCGCGTGGTGAACTGGACGCGCGCGTCGAACGAGTCGAAGGGGCGGTGGTGCGCGCCCCGGTACATGTCGCCGTAGCGCAGGGCGCCCTGGATGAAGAACTGATCCTCGCCCCAGGCCAGGGATCTGCCGTCCCCCAGCTTGAGGTAGCCCAGCGAGGCCCAGCCCGCGATGTCGTCCGGCCACCACTCCGTCGGCGAGGGGCCGTGGTGGGAAACGTCGCCTCGCACCACGCGGTTGATGCCGCGCATGGGGCTGATGACACCGGCGGTCAGCTCACGGATGAAGCGCTGGCGGCCCCGGGTCTCCGTGTCCAGCACCAGCGAGGACAGCCGGTAGAGGGCTTCGCCCATGGCCACGCCGCCCACGGTCGTGTTGATGAGATCATTGGCGGACGGCGGCTCGTTCTCCGCGAACAGCTCCCACTGCAGGCTGCCCAGGAAGGTGAGCGGCGCCGCGGCCGCGAACGGCAGGCCGTTGTCGCGCGCGGCCGTGTAGTAGAGGCTGCCGTGATACGGGTGCGCGAACTGGTTGGTGGAGAAGCCGTCCTGGTCCCAGACGAAGCCCGTGCGGAAGTTCTCCTTCCAGACCGACGGTGAGATGTACGCCCAGTCCTTCTTCGCGATGTAGCGGTCATACGTCCAGACCACCACGTTGATGGCGGTCACCTCCCCCAACGCGATCCACGGGTGGGGCCCGGGGTTGTCCCGGATCTCGTCCTCCCTCACGGGCGCATCCGCCGGCAATGCGGCGTACTCCTCGGCCACGGGAGGACAGGGCTCCCACCGGGTCTTCTGGCCGGGCGAAAGCCGCGCCGCGCAGAGGGCCATGACGTTGGACGGAACGGAGCGCACCATGTCCTGTGGCGAACCGTCCGCGAACGCGACGCCAGCGCGCAGGGCGCACGCCAGCGCCAGGCCTCGCGGCAGCCATGGCCCCCACCCACCGTGCCCCATCCGGTCCGCCCACGCCTCCGCTCACGGCTCCATGCCGCGCATCCGGAAGGTAAGCAGTCAGGTGTTGGAAAGCGCCCCCGGCTCTCATCCTCGGGGGCGACGGCTAGAAGTGCACGGAGACGAAGAAGCGCAACTGGTACGCGTCCTTCCGCACGTCCGGGTAGGTGGGAAAGCGGCTGTGGCGGCGGAACCAGTTCAGCTCCGAACCCAGCCCCACGTGTTCGAACACCGGGACGTCCGCCTGGAGCTGACCGGTGAACACCTGGTGTGAGCCGTCGGATCCGTCCAGCACCACGAAGTGGGAGGTGCTCGCCTCCAGCGTGAGGATCTCCCAGGCGTCGCGCATGTACGCGAGCTGGAGGTTCAAGCCCACGCCGGGGCCGTAGTCGTAGTTGCGGCTCGCCTTGCCGCTGTGCTCGGAGGAGATGCCGGTGAGCAGGCTGCCGTCCACGAGCAGCGCGGTCCTCAGCTTCGAGCGCGCGTTGAAATGGCGCTCGTGCAGCAGGCCCAGTTGCAGGGACTGTCCGCCCAGCTCGTACGCCTCCGTGTCCACGTGGCTGATCTGCTGGAGGAAGCCCAGGCGCAGCTCGTCCTTCTGCGTGTTCCAGAGTGACGCCCTGGCGATCAACCCCTGGAGCTTCGAGTGGCTGATGAGGCTGCTCTCCGCCGTGGTGAACTGGACCCGCGCGTCGAAGGCGTCGAAGGCGTGGTGGAAGTCGCCCTGGTACATGTTGCCGTAGCGCATGTTGAGCTGGAGGAAGAACTGGTTCTCGCCCCAGATGAGGGGCCGGCCGTCGCCCAGCTTGAGGTAGCCCACGGCCCCCCAGATGGACAGCTCGCGCGGCCGCCACTCCGCGGGCGTGGGCTCCTGGCGTGTCACGTCGCCGCGCAGCACGCGGTTGACGCCACGCACGGGGCTCATGGCGGCGCCGGTGAGCTCGCGCACGAAGCGCTCGCCGCCCCGGGACTCCGTGTCCAGCACCAGCGAGGACAGCCGGTAGAGCGCTTCGCCCATGGCCATGCCGCCCACGGACGTGTTGATGAAGTCATTGGCGGACGCCGGCTTGTTCTCCGCGAACAGCTCCCACTGCGCGCTGCCAAACAGCGTGAAGGGCAGGGCGGCCAGGTAGGGCACGCCGTTGTCGCGCGCGGCCGTGTAGTAGAGGCTGCCGTGGTACGGGTGCGCGAACTGGTTGGTGAGGAAGCCGTCCGCGTCCCAGACGAAGCCCGTGCTCAGGTTCTCCTTCCACGTGTCCGGCCCCACCCGCGCCCACTCCCTGTTCGCGAGGACCCGGTCCCACGTCCAGACGAACAGGTTGATGGCGGTGATCTCCCCCACCGCGAGCCACGGGTGGAACCGCTTCCGGGACGGGTCCTCGTGGACGGTCTCCTCCTTCAGCGGGGCGTCAGCGGGAAGCGGCGGGGCGTCCTCGCGGCGCTCCTCCTGGGCGAAGGCAGGCCCGCCCAGCAGCAGTCCGCAGGCGAACAGCGCGCCTCCCAGAGGCCACGGGCTTCTGTCCTGGCCGAGCCCCCGTCCGCGCCAGCCTCGCCCCATATCCCGCCCGCCGCACCCTCGCTCGCGATGCCACGCCGCGTGCCCTGAAGGTAGGGCGCCGCGCGCGGGATGAACGCCTCCCCTGGGGATGAGGGAAGGGCTTCCTGCACACAGGCGGCGCACGACATGAAAAGGCCCGGCGGGATGCGCACAGGGGCGCTCCGGCCGGGCCTCCACTGCTTCAGCTCCCGCGTCGCGGGAGGCGGGGCACTACGCCTCCGGCGACTGGACGATGAGCTTCTCCTTGCCGCACACGTCGCACCGCACGTGCACGAACAGGTCGTCGTCGCTCTCCTCGGGCACCTCGCCCTCGGGCACGCCCAGCTCCGCCTTGGCCAGCGCCGGCACCTTGGCCGGGATGTCCTGGGCCTTGAGCGACTGCACGTAGGTCATCTCGCGCTCGTGGCACTCGCGCACCTCCGGGCCGGACAGCCACTGCGGCTCCATGCCCTCCGGCAGCCGGCTGAGCAGCTCCAGGTTGGACACGGACTCCGCCAGGTACGCCAGGCGGCGCAGCCGCGCCTCCTCCGGCAGGGCCGCGAACACCTGGAAGCCCTCCAGCAGTGACTGCCGGTCCTCGCCCGTGGCCGCGTTCGCCAGCTCCAGCGACGCGTCCGCCGACTCCAGCGCCTCGTCCCAGTTGTTCTCCGGGTTGAAGCCCGCCTCCAGCAGCGACGTGTACAGCTGCGCGGCCGCCAGCCGGCGACGCACCTCGTGCAGGTGCTCCACCACCTCGTGCGTCAGGCGCAGCTCCAGGAGCGCCCCCGTCGTGCGCGGATCCACGGAGCCCGTGAGGTCGTCCACCTCCACCTCGGTGCGCAGCTCCGCCTTGAGCTGCTTCGCCGCGGCGAAGCGGAACAGGGGCAGCACGCCCACCTCGCGCAGGTACACCGCCGCGACGTTGGCCTCCTTGCCGCCCATGCGCAGCGCCTTCTGCGCGCGCTCCACCGCGCCGGGGTCCGCCGCGGGCTTCTTGTTCTCCAGCCGCGTCTTCACCGCCTCGCGGTAGAGCGTCTCCAGGGAGCTGCCCGGCGGCAGCCGCTGCGGCAGCAGCGGACGCAGGCCCGGCACGTCCAGCACCCAGAGCGGCGGCGCGCCCACGCGCTTGAGGGCGCGGAAGAAGAGCGAGCCCGGCGGATCCTGCGGCCGGAACGGGGGCAGCTCGTCCGGGTGCGGGGACGCCGCGCCGTCCATGGCGCCGCCCGCGTGCGTCTGGCCGAGCATCTTCTCGCGCTGCTCACGGGTGAACGCCGTGATGCCCTGCACCGGCGGCGGCGGCGGGGGCGGGGCCTCCTCGCCGTCCAGGTCCGTCACGCGGTCCATGTCCACGTCGTCCATCTCCAGGTCGTCCAGACCCTTGGCGCCCGTGAAGTCACAGCGCAGGAGCTTGAGCTTCTCGAAGACACAGCCTTCCAGGTTGGCGCCGCGGAAGTCGCAGTCCTGGAGGCGGCCCCCGTGGAAGTAGGCGTTGGTGAGGTCCGCGTCCCGGAAGTTCATCTTCGACAGGTCGCAGCGCTCCCACTCGGAGCCCACCAGCTCCAGTCCGGAGAGGTCGGCGTTGGCGGAGAACAGCTGCGTGAACGTGGCGCCCGTCTGGCCGGTGGGCGCCTGGCCGGACTTGCGCAGCTTGTTCCATTCGGCGGAACCGTTCTGCAGCAGCTTCTCGATAGTTGGGGCTTTCGGCATGGACCCCGAATTATTCGTGTGCTCTGGTCCAGGCGCCAGCACAAATGATCGAGTACCGAATCGAAGCCGACACCGTCGGGATGCGGCTGGACAAGCACCTGCGCAAGCGGATGCCCAACGTCCCCGTCAGCCACCTCTTCAAGATGATCCGCACCAAGAAGGTGCGGGTGAATGGCAAGCGCGCGCAGCCAGAGCAGTTGCTTGTCGAAGGAGACGTGCTCACCATCCGCGGCACCGAAGAGCAGCTCACCCTCGCGGAGCGTCCGAAATCGGACCGTCCGCCCCCCCCGCCACCACCGGTGGACCCCTCCCGGCTGGTCATCCTGATGGAAGACGACTGGCTCATGGCCGTGGACAAGCCCAGCGGAATGGCCGTCCATACCGGCAGCGGCATCACCGGGGGCACCCTGGTGGACTACGTGCGCGCCTACCTGGGCCCCAAGGCCACCCGCAACGACTTCACCGCCTCACCCGCCCACCGCCTGGACCGGGAGACCTCCGGCGTCATCCTGGTGGCCAAGCGCCGCCCGGCGATGGTGCATTTCACGGAAATCTTCACCCACGGCCACCCGAAGAAGCGCTACCTGACCCTGGTGAAGGGGAAGATGCCCAAGGATTCCGGGGTCATCGACCTGCCGCTCGCCGAGCACCAGCAGACGGCCGAGTCCAAGGCCCGTCGGGGAGTGAACATGCAGGAGGCCGTCACCCGCTGGAAGGTCGTGCGGCAGTCGAGCGAGGCAGCCCTCCTCTCCTGCACCATCGAGACCGGGCGCACGCATCAGATAAGAAGGCACCTGGTCGCCGTGGGCCACCCGGTGGCGGGTGACAAGAAGTACGGAGACTTCGCCTTCAACCGCGATGTGCGGGCGCGCTGGGGGCTCAAACGTCTGTTCCTGCACGCCGAGCGCATCGAATTTCCGCATCCCGAGGATGACAGGAAGGTCGTCGTGGAGACCCCCATGCCATCTGAATTGAAGGACGTGCTGAAGCGGGCGGCGCTCCTCTAAGCCTTGAGCCCAGGACTCGACACAACACGCATGGCCGACCCGAAGATTGACCGCAGCCGCTCCAAGCTGGTGCTCGACGGCGTTCCGCCCAAGCGCAACCTCCTCGTGCGCTTGATGAAGCTCGTGGCCGTGCTGGGCCTCATGGGCGCCACCGCGGGCGTGCTCGCCGTCGTGGGCGCCTACTACGTCTTCTCCGACGGGCTGCCCGCCATCCCGAAGGTGGACGAGTACTGGCCGCCCATCGTCACGGAGGTCTACACCGACGACGCCGTGCTCGCGGGCGAGTTCTACAACGAGCGGCGCAAGGTGGTGCCCTACGAGCGCATCCCCAAGCGGCTCGTCCAGGCGTTCATCGCCAGCGAGGACTCCAGCTTCTTCGACCACTTCGGCGTGGACGTGCTGGGCACCACGCGCGCCGTCTCCAAGACGGTGATGACGAAGCTGGGCCTGCGCGCCGGCGGCGTACAGGGCGGCTCCACGCTCACGCAGCAGACCGCGAAGGCGGTCCTCATCTCCGCGGAGGGCTACAAGGAGGCCACCGCGAAGACGCCCAAGCGCAAGATTCGCGAGGCCATCCTCGCCTTCCGCCTGGAGCAGGCGCTGACCAAGGAGGAGATCCTCTACCTCTACCTGAACAACGTCTTCCTCGGGCACCACAGCTACGGCGTGCAGAGCGCGGCGGAGAACTACTACCGCAAGGACGTGCGCGACCTGACGCTGGGGGAGATGACCCTCATCGCGGGCCTGCCCCAGGCGCCCAGCCGCTACTCGCCCTTCCTGCGTCCGGACGCCGCGAAGAAGCGCCGCTCGTACGTGCTGGGCCGCATGCTGACGGAGGGCATGATCTCCAAGGAGGAGCATGACCAGGCCAACGCGGAGCCGGTGAAGGTGTACCCGGTGGAGGACGTCTTCCACGAGTTCGCCCCGTACTTCGTGGAGCAGGTGCGCAAGGACGTGGTGGACCGCTACGGCAACCCCGTGCTCCTCAAGGAAGGCCTCAAGGTCTTCACCACCATGGACAGCGAGCGCCAGCGCGCGGCGCAGGACTCCGTGCTGGACGGCCTGATGTCCGTGGACAAGCGCCAGGGCTGGCGCGGCCCGGTGATGCAGCTGGCCACCGAGGGTGAGCGCAGCGCCTTCATCGCCAAGGCGAAGAAGGCCATGGGCAAGGAGGAGCTCGTCGACAACCGCCTCTACGTGGGCGTCGTCACCCGCATCGACGACGACGGCAAGGGCGCGGACGTGCAGGTGGGGCCGCACCAGGGCCGGCTGCCGCTGTTGGGCATGCGCTGGGCGCGCAAGGTGAACCCGGAGAGCTACTACCCGGCCAGCATGATCACCTCCGTCAAGAAGGCCGTGGCGGTGGGTGACGTGGTGGTGCTGCGCCACGTAGTGAAGAAGGAGCTCACGGACGACAAGGAGCAGTGGGACAAGAAGCTGGCGGAGGACATCCCCGAGGAGGGCGTGAAGCTCTTCCGGCTGGAGCAGACGCCGGAGGCGCAGAGCGCGCTCGTGTCCATCGACCCGCATCGCCAGTACCTCACCGCGATGGTGGGTGGTTACGACTTCGACGACAATGAGTTCAACCGCGCCTTCCAGGCGTGCCGTCAGCCGGGTTCGTCCTTCAAGCCGTTCGTGTACTCGGCGGCGCTGGAGCAGCTGAACTGGACGGAGGCCACCATCATCGTGGACTCGCCCATCGTGGAGCACGACCCGGACAACAAGGTGTCGTGGAAGCCGGCCAACTACAGCGAGGAGTTCGTGGGTGACGTGCTCTTGCGCACGGCGCTGGTGAACTCCATGAACATCCCCGCGGTGAAGACGTTCGGCGCGGTGGGCGTGCACAACATGGCGGAGTGGTCCAAGAAGCTGGGCCTGACGACGCCCATGAACATGGACTTCTCCGCGGCGCTGGGCTCCTCCTGCGTGTACCCGTTCGACCTGGCCAGCGCGTACGCGACCTTCAACCGCTACGGCCGCAAGAAGCCCACGTACTTCATCCGCAAGGTGGAGGACCGCTTCGGCCGCACGCTGGAGGACCACACGGCCTTCGACGACGCGTGGGCCCCGCTGCAGGACCGCGTGGCCGCGGGCTACGCGCGCCTCTTCGAGCCGGGCGAGCAGGTGATGAGCGCGGAGACGGGCTTCATCCTCACGCACCTGCTGCGCGGCGTGGTGCTCCAGGGCACCGGCGGTCCCGCGCAGAAGCTGGGCAAGCCGGCGGCGGGCAAGACGGGCACGACGAACGACTCCTTCGACGCGTGGTTCGCGGCCTACACCAAGGACCTGGTGACGGTGGCGTGGGTGGGCTACGACCTGAACCCGCACCCGCTGGGCCGCTACGAGACGGGTGGCCGCGCGGCGCTGCCCATCTGGCTCAACTACATGAAGCGCGCGCTGGAGGGCCGGCCCCAGTCGGAGTTCTACCCCTGGCAGTCCATGCAGCTGGCGCGGCTCTACATCGACAAGAAGACGGGCAAGGTGGCTTCGCCCGGCGCGAAGGGCGCGGAGCTGATGTTCTTCAAGAAGGGCACGGAGCCGAAGGAGGCCGTGCCCGACAAGAACCAGGTCGGCGTGGATCAGTTCATGATGGGCGCGCAGTAGCCCGCGCGCCGCATCTCAAACGCAGTGCCCTTCAGGCGCCTTCGCGGAACGCACGCGAGGGCGCCTGATGTGCTTCCAGGGCCTTCTTCAGCGCGGCCACGTCCGGGCCCGCCTCCAGCACGGAGCGCGCGGCGGTGGGAATCACCTGCCGCTCGCGGCCGGAGAAGAGCTTGGGCAAGTCCCCGAAGCCCGCGCCTTGCGACCCGATGCCCGGCGTCAGCATGAGCGCGCCGCCCAGCCGCTCCACCACGTCGCGGTCGGCCGGAGGCAGCGTGGCGCCCATCACCGCGCCCGCAGGGAACACGCCCCGGCCGGCCTTGTCGTTGAGCTTGCGCAGGCCGTCCGCCACGGCCTGGGCCACGGTGAGGCCGTCGCTGCCCACGGCGTTCTGCAGGGGCACGCCTTCCGGGTTGGACGAGCGCACGACGATGAAGGCGCAGGCGCCGTGGTAGCGCGCCAGCTCCACCGTCTTCGCCAGCGCGCCCAGGCCCAGGTACGCGGTGAAGGTGGCGGCGTCCACGTCGTACGCGCTGCCCTTGCCGAACAGCGATTCCGCGTAGGCGTCCATGGTGGACCCGATGTCGCCGCGCTTCACGTCCAGCAGCGTGAGGGTGCCCGCGGCGCGGAAGCGCTGGAGCACGCGCTGGAGCACGGCGAGCCCCTGGGGGCCGTGGCGCTCGAAGAACGCGCTCTGGGGCTTCACCACCGCGAGCGTCTCTTCGGCCGCGTCGGCCAGCCGGTCGCAGAAGTCGGACAGGCCCTGCGCCGTGTCCGGCAGGCTCCAGCGGGCGAGCACGTCGCGCGAGGGGTCCAGGCCCAGGCAGAACGGGGAGCGCTCGTCGGCGAGCTTCTCGAAGCGCTGGGCGAACGACGGGGGCGGGAACGTCGTCATGGGCGGCCTCCTCTCACTTCAGCCGGCGCGCGGTGGCGTCGAACAGTGGATTGGGCATCACCTTCAGCACGCGCATGGGCGTGGCCAGTTGCCAGGGGAAGCTCACCTCCGCGGCGCCCGCGAAGATGGCGCGGCCCATGCGCTCCACCGCGTCCTCGGTCTCCATGAGGAAGGGCATGGGGAAGGTGTTCTTCGCGGTGAGCTCGCTCTTCACGAAGCCCGGGTAGACGCACGTCACCTGGACGCCGGTGCCCTTCAGGTCCACGCGCAGGCTCTCCAGGAAGGTGGCGAGGAAGGCCTTGGACGCGGAGTAGGCGGCGTGGCCCGCGAGCCCCCGCATGCCCGCGAGGCTGGACACGCCGACGATGTGGCCCCGGCGGCGCTCCACCATCTGCGGCAGCACCGCGCACAGCGTGGCGGCGGCGCCGGTGACGTTGGTGTCGATGATGGAGCGGGTGCGCTCCCAGTCCATGCGCTTGCCGTGCGTGGGGCCGCCGATGCCGGCGTTGGCCACCACCAGGTCCAGCCCGCCGCACTCCGCGTCGATGGCGCGGATGCGCTCCTGGGAGGGCTCCACGGCGCTGACGTCCATGACGACGGGCTCCACCGCCGCGCCCGCGGCCTGCGCCTCCGCGGCGAGTGCCTGCAGGTGCGAAAGCCGCCGGCCTGTCGCGAAGACGCGCACGCCGTGCTTCGCCAACCACAGGGCCAGTCCACGTCCCAGGCCGCTCGAGGCGCCAGTCACCAGCGCCGTCCGGTAGGTCATCTCCGCCATGCCGTCCTCCGAAGGGTGTCGCAGCGGCCCGCCTTGTCGCACGGTTGTGCGTCCGAGGGCACGCAAAACACCTTCCCCCCACCGGGGGACGAGGTGCCGCCGCCAACGCGTTGACACCCTGGAGGGAAAGGGACTCTTCGGGAGTGTGCGACGCATGCCCTGGTGGAATTGCATCCTGGTGGTGGACGACGACCTGGACCTGCTCCGGGCCTACAAGGAAGCGCTGGAGCTGGACGGGCACGAGGTGGCGCTGGCGCGCAACGGCTTCGAGGCGCTGCGCCTCCTGCATCAGGGCCTGCGCCCGGCCCTCATCCTGTTGGACTTGATGATGCCGGGGATGAACGCCTGGTCCTTCCGCTTGAGGCAGCTGGAGGACCCGGCGCTCGCTTCCATCCCGGTCATCATCCTGTACTCGCAGGACGCGGGCGTCCGGGCGATGAACGCCCTGGGCGTGGACGGCTTCCTGGAGAAGCCGGTGGACCTGGACGTGCTGCTGGGCGCGGTGGCGGCCTACGTGAGGCCTACCGGAACGGGGGCACCGGCTGGCGCTTGAACCAGTCCGTCGCCTTCAACAGGTGCAGGTCGTGCTTGCCGCCGGGTCGCAGCTCGATGCCGCCCGTCACCGCGCCCAGCGACGTCAGCAGGGCGCCCGTGATGTTGCCCTGCACCAGGTCCAGGTGGCCCTCCATCGAGAAGCCCTCGCCCTTCGCCTTCAGCTCGCGCAGTTGGAGCCCGCGCTCGTCGATCTGCACCTGCCCCGTCACCTCCACCTTCGGGATGTTGAGCAGGGACGTGAGGAAGCCGGGCAGCTTCTTGGACGACGTGATCAGCGCGACGATGGGCTGCGTGTCGGTGAGCTGGCTGGCGAAGCGCGCCTTCAGCACCGTGGGGGACAGGGAGAGGCTGGCGCGCGGCAGGGTGAAGTTCCCGCTCCAGGCGCGGATGGGCACGTTGCCGTTGGAGGACACGTCTCTCAGCCGCAGCGTCGTCCCGCTCAGGCCCAGCTCCGTCATGTCCCAGGACAGGTGCCGCGCATCCACCTCCACCTCCGCGCGCAGGAGGACCTTGTTGGGCCCCATGGTTCCGGAGACGAGGTCCGTGTCCATGCGCAGCTCCAGGGCGTTGCGCGCCTTCGCGCCCTTCTTGGCGGGGTCCTCACTGCGCACCGTCACGTGGCCGGAGTCGATTTCGAGCGTCTGGCCCAGCCACGGATTGAGCACGCGCAGGTCCAACGGCTTGCTCTTGGCCACGCGCAGCTCGGGCTGCAGCTCCAGGCCGGACTGGCCTTCGCGTCGCCGGGCCTGCACGGTGAGGGCGACCTCCGGGATGTCCAGGTCGTAGCCCTTGGGGCCCGCCATGTGCACGGGCGCGAAGGCCAGCCGCAGCGAGCCTGAAAGCGCTCCCTCCGGCTCCTTGTCCATGGCCGCCTGGAGGCTCCACGGAGCCCGGGCACGCATGGGGCCGGCCCTCAGGTCCAGCGCTTCACCGGAGGCCTTGAGCTGGCTGCCCGGCTCCAGCGTGTTGCGCTCCATGCGCAGGTCCAGGTCCACTCGTCCCGCGCCGCCGCGCAGCGACACGGGGGCGCTCGCGCCCAGCAGGTCGTTGATCCAATCCAGGGGCAGCACGTCGATGCGCGTCTTCACCTGGCCGCCCAGGGCCTTGGACAGGTCGTAGCCCTTGCCGGCCTGGAAGGGCGCGTTGAGCCGGGCGCGCGAGTCGAGCGACTCCAGCCGCGCCACGCGCTTGCCGTCCACTTCGATGAAGCCCTCGGCCACGCGCACGGAGGGCAGGTCCACCTGGAGCCGTTCTCGGGACTGGAGGTTCAGCGTGCCGGTGACGTCCAGCGCGCCCGCGAAGCGCACGCGGCTGAAGTCCAGCTCGCGCACCTCGTGCAGCGTGACGTCCTTGAGGTGGATGACCCAGGGCTTGCTGTTCGGGCTGGACGGCTCTTCGGGGGCGCCGGACGGCTCCAGGTGGAAGCGGGCGCCGTGCCCGTCAATGCCGTCCACGTCCACGCGCTTGCGCAAGAGGCCCGTGAGCGACATGCCCGCCTCCAGCTCTTCCACCTCCACCTTCCACCAGACGTCCGAGTCCTGCTGGGTGAGGGTGAAGCCCTTCAGGTGGAGCTGGCCCACGGGATACAGCCACCACGCGCGCTGCCACGTGAGGTGCGTGCGGTCCGTCGCGCGGCCCATGATGGCCTGGGTGACGCCCGTGTTGAGCGCGACGTTGATGGCGACCTCCAGCACCGCCACCGCCACCAGGGCCCACAGGGCGACGCGGCGCCAGCGTCTGCTGCGAGGGGCGGCGTCAGGGGATGGCGTGTCGGTCATGTCGCGAGGTTCCGGGGAGGGACCCTGGATGCCTCAAGCCACCGGAGCACACAAGGAGTGTGTTCCCGGGGCGATGGATTAGAAACACCGTCCATGGACAGGGCCACCCGAGACCACTTCGCCAACCTGAACAGCGACGACGCCGACTCCCGCTATGCCTCCTTCCGGCACGTCATGGAGGTGACGCAGCAGAAGGTGGACTGGGCCGCCGAGGTCTGGGACGGACTGCTAACGCTGCTGAAGGACGGCGACAACCACCAGCGCGCCATCGCCGCGCAGGTGCTGGCGAACCTGGCCAAGAGCGACACCGAAGGCCGGATGTTGAAGGACCTGGACCGGCTCGTGGCGGCGACGAAGGACGAGAAGTTCGTCACCGCGCGGCACTCGCTCCAGTGCCTCTGGCGCGTGGCCACCGCGAGCGAGGATTTGCGCAAGGCGGTGGCGGACCGGCTGAAGCAGCGCTTCAAGGCGTGCGCCACGGAGAAGAACGGGACGCTCATCCGCTACGACATCCTGGAGGTCCTGCGGAAGACGCATGACGCCACGCCGCACGACTCGCTCCCGAAGCTCGCGGTGGAGCTCATCGCGCTGGAGGAGGACCCGAAGTACCAGAAGAAGTACTCGGGCCTCTGGAAGGACTTCCTGCCCAAGCCGAAGCGCGGCGCGAAGGCGTAGACCGCGCCCTTCGCGCCGCGGTGGCCTTCAGTGGACCGGGGCGGCGCCGTTCTCCATCTTCGCCATCACCTGGTCGATGGAGAAGCTGGCCGGGTGCTGGCGTGACGGGAACTCCTGGAAGGTGGCCAGGAAACGGCCCACCACGGCCTGCGCGGGGACCAGCAGGAAGGCTCGATCCACCAGCCAGCTGTAGTAGCCGACGGAGTCCTGGCCGCGCTCCAGCGGGTCGGCGCGCAGGTCGATGATGAGCGGAACGCGGCGGGTGGTGAAGGGCTCCGCCCACACCTCGATGCCCTTGGCGTTCTGCTCCTCGAAGATGAGCTTGAAGCGCTTGTAGCGCATGGCGACCAGCTCGCCGTCGTCGCCGAAGTAGAAGAATTCGTCGCGGCGCGTTTCGCCCTGGCCCGTCAACAGCGCCGTCTGGTCGTAGCCGTCCAGGTGGACCTTGAAGTGCTTGTCGCCCGCGTCATGGCCGTCGAGCAGCTTCCGCACGATGTCCGGCTCGCCCGCGGCGGCGACCAGCGTGGGCAGCCAGTCCTCGGAGGAGAACAGCTCGTTGATCTGCGTGCCGGGCTTCACGACGCCGGGCCAGCGCACGAGGCAGGGGGCCCGGAACGCGCCCTCCCAGTTGGTGTCCTTCTCGCCGCGGAAGGGCGTCATGCCGCCATCCGGCCACATGCTGGTCATCGCGCCGTTGTCGGTGCTGTAGACGACGATGGTGTCGTCCGCGATGCCCAGCTGGTCCAGCTTGTCGAGCAGCCGGCCCACGTGTCCGTCGTGCTCCACCATGCCGTCCGGGTAGAGCCCGAAGCCCGTCTTGCCCTGGGACTCCTTCTTCAGGTGCGTGTGGATGTGCATGCGGGTGGTGTTGAACCAGATGAAGAAGGGCTTCTGGTCCTTCTGGGCGCGGTCGATGAAGTCCAGGGTCGCGCCGAGGAACTCCTCGTCCACGGTCTCCATGCGCTTCTTGTTGAGCGGGCCGGTGTCCTGAATGCTCTGCCCGCCCTTGCCGTCCGCCTTGCTCTTGAGCACGCCGCGCGGACCGAAGCGCTGCCGGAACGCGGGGTCCTTGGGGTAGTCCACGTTCTCCGGCTCCTCCTCGGCGTTGAGGTGGTAGAGGTTGCCGAAGAACTCATCGAAGCCGTGCACGGTGGGCAGGAACTCGTCGCGGTCGCCCAGGTGGTTCTTGCCGAACTGGCCGGTGCGGTAGCCCAGCGGCTTCAACAGGTCCGCGATGGTGGGGTCCTCCGCCTGGAGGCCCACCTTCGCGCCCGGCATGCCGACCTTGGTGAGGCCCGTGCGGAAGGGGCACTGGCCGGTGATGAAGGCCGCGCGGCCGGCGGTGCAGCTCTGCTGGGCGTAGTAGTCGGTGAAGAGCGCGCCCTCCTTCGCGATGCGGTCGATGTTCGGCGTGCGGTAGCCCATGACTCCCAGGTTGTAGGCGCTGAGGTTCCAGTAGCCGATGTCATCTCCAAAGATGACCAGGATGTTGGGCTGCTTCTTCTTCGCGGGCTTCGTCGCCATGCGGGCACGCTCCGGTGTCTGGGGTTGGGCGTAGGGATGGGGACGCGGCGGGCGCCGGACAATCCAGGGGAAGCGGCGCGGCGGGCGGCGGGCGTGGCTGGATGTCATTCATTGCCCGGATGTCCCCGGGTTCGCATCCTCCAGGGGAACCCCCTCCAGAAGGACAGGTGCGCCGATGGGAATCGCGGGCCGTGCGGGACCCATCGAGGCGCTGCGCAACCTGACGTTGTCGTTGCAGCGCATGGTGGCGGCCGAGATCGCGACTGGCGTGGTGCGCGGCACGGCGGACGGGCTCCGAGAGGAGGTACCCGACGGCCACGGTCAGTTGAACACCCTGCTCCAGGACCTGCTCACGGTGCTGGGCCGCATGGCGCACGAAGCCGCGGAGCGTGAGCCTGGAGCGTCGGCGGACGCGACCGAGGTGCTGGCGGGGGCGGCGATGGAGGGGGCGCTGAAGGCGTTGGAGCGGGAGTGGAACGACGGGGGCCTGCCGCTCCACGGCTTCATGGTGAGGCTCAACCACCTCTTCGACGAAGTGGTGATGCTCGCCCATTCCCGCACGGATGAGATCCGCACGCCGGGCGAGCGCGCCCAGGCCATGGCCCGGGGCGTGGTGAAGGCGGCCACGGAGCAGTTGCACGACTCCCTGCCAGCCATCCTGGAGGATGCGCGCGGCGTGGTGCCGTTGGGGGAGGAGGTGGCCTCGAAGGTGGGCCGGGGGCTGGTGATGGGCGTGGAGTCCAAGTTGCGCGAGGACACCACCTGGCTGTTGGGGTTGGTGGAGCAGGCAGGGCAGGGGTTGGTGAGGGGGCTGGCGGCGGGACTCCAGGAGGAGCTGGCGACGAACCCGAAGGCCTCCACGGAAGCGCTGGGCGCCTCCCTGGCGACGCTCGCCGAGCGCACCGCGGCGGCGACCGTCCGGGGCGCGGGGAGCGCGCTCTCGCAGGAGGAACGCCACTGGCGGGAGGCGCCATGCAATCAGGACCTGGTGCGGCGCACGAGCCGGGAGATCACGGCCGGAGCACTGGAGGCCCTGGGCGCGCGGCTGCGCCGGCCCCTGATGGCGCTCGCGGGGGCGGGCAGTGCACTCGTGGCGCTGACGATGTTGTCGTCTCGTTGGCGCCATGCGTGAGGAGCGAGCTGTTCCCTGACGCTGCGTCAGGGGCACTCGATCGCCACCTTCCTTCCATGGACGGGTTCGAGAACGCGTTCGTGCTGCTCCTGGATGGCAGCGGTGGTGCACGCTCGCTCACCCTGGCGGAGACGCGGAGCTGGCGGGCTTCGGATGGCATGCTCTGGGTCCATCTGCCTCCGGACCTGCCGGACCTTCCCCGCGTGCTGGAGGCCGTCTTCCACCTGCCTCCCCAGGTGTGTGAACCGCTCCTGGCCGACACGGGCCGCGTGCGCATCGAAGTGCTCAACGAGAACGAACTCGTCCTGCTCCTGCTCCAGCCGGACTTGAGACCCACCGACGCGCAGCCGCGCCAGCTGCGCGCCTGGATGACGGCGGACCGCTGCGTCACCGTGGCGCCCTCGGTCCAGCCCGCCATCGTGGCCGTCCGCGAACAGCTCGCCCATGGCCGGGGGCCTCGTGGCACGGACCTCTTCCTCGCCTTCGCCACCACCGCGCTCTCCAGGGCCGCGCTGCGCACCACCGAGCTGGACGACACGCTGTCGGGCCTGGAGACCCGCTTCGAGGAGCGCCGCGAGGACACCGTCGACGTGCCGGCGGACCTGCGCCGGCTGCGCCGCACCCTCGTGGAGCAGCGCCGCTTCGTGTCCCTGGTCCGCGACGCCATCCTGCGTGTCAGCCTGCTCACCGTGGAGTGGGTGCGCGCCCAGGAGCCGGAGCTGCGCCAGATGGCCGAGCGGGCCGGCGGCGCCCTCAAGGAGATGGACGCCCTGGTGGAGCGCGCCCGCATCCTCCACGAGGACGTCAAGGCCCGGCTGGACGCCCGCAGCCAGCGCATCCTCTACATGCTCACCATCATCTCCGGCGTCTTCCTGCCCCTGTCCTTCATCACCGGCCTGCTGGGCGTCAACGTGGGCGGCATTCCCGGCGCGCACTGGCGCGGCTCGTTCCTGCTGCTGGTGCTCGTGCTCATCGTCCTCGCCGCCGCGGAGTGGCGCGCCCTGCGCCGCCGCGAGCTCGTGTGAGGGCAGGCACCTGTCCGCGTCAGCGGACATCCCCGTGCGACTCGCGTTCCGTGGCGATGGCCTCCACTTCCTCACCAGCTTCATCCCCGGGCGCGGCACAGGCAGGGGGAGGACGTGATGGCGGGAGCCCGAACGCGTTGCTTGCTGCTCGGACTCATGGGGGGCCTGTGCTGCGCCGTTTCCTCCTCCGCGCAGGAGGCTCCCGCCCGTGGCGCGGGGGCCTCCGAGCAGGACCTGGCCAAGGCCACCCAGAACCCCGTGGCCAACCTCATCAGCGTGCCGTTCCAGGACAACCTGGACCTGGGCATCGGGCCGTTCGACCGTCCTCGCAACACCCTCAACATCCAGCCGGTGGTGCCGGTGCCGCTCACGGAGCGGTGGCTGCTCGTCAACCGCGTCATCCTGCCGCTGCTCTGGCAGCCTGAGGTGACGGCGGATTCGGGAGGGACCTTCGGACTGGGAGACACGTCCGTCACCTTCTTCATCGCGCCCAGGAAGCCCGGCGCGTTCATCTGGGGCGTGGGCCCGGCGCTGCTCCTGCCCACCGCGACCGCGGATGTGCTCGGCACCGGCAAGTGGAGCGTGGGCCCCTCCATCGTGGCCCTCCTGCAACCGGACCCGTGGACCTTCGGCGTGCTGGCCAACAACGTCTGGTCCCTCTTTGGAAGCGGCGACCGGCCGGCCGTCAACCAGCTGCTGCTCCAGTACTTCATCAACTACAACCTGCCCAAGGGCTGGTACCTCACGTCCGCGCCCATCCTCACCGCGAACTGGGAGGCGGACAGCGACCGCTGGGTCATCCCCTTCGGCGCGGGCGTGGGCAAGGTCACAAAGCTGGGCAAGCAGCCCATCAACGCGTCCGTGGGAGCCTATTGGAACGCGGTGCGCCCTGACGGAGCCGCGGACTGGCAGCTCCGCGCGCAGATCGCCTTCCTGTTCCCGGAAGGCAAACCCAGCCAGGCACCGCCAGCGCCTCCCCACTGACGGCCGGGCTCAGCGGGCCCTGCTCCCGCGCCCTCCACGCCGCGTTGTGGAGTGCCCCCCGCGTTCCCAACCTCATGTCTGGGATTGCACCGGACAGGAGGCGACCGTGATGCGACGCACAGGGAAGGGCCCGGCCTGCCTGCCGTGGGCGCTGGCGCTACTGCTCGCCATTCCGCTCCAGGCCCTGGCGGCGGATCCGCTGCCGTCCTGGAATGACGGCCCGGTGAAGCAGTCCATCATCGACTTCGTCACCCGCGCCACCACCGAGGGCGGTCCCGGCTACATCCCGCCGGAGGAGCGCATCGCCACCTTCGACAACGACGGCACGCTCTGGCAGGAGCAGCCCGTCGTCCAGGGCGCCTTCCTGCTGGAGCAGGTCAAGGCGGCCGTGAAGGAGGACGCGTCGCTCGCGAAGCGGCAGCCCTTCAAGGCCGTGCTGGAAGGGGACGTGGCCCTGCTGTCCGCCATGGACGAGCCCCAGTTGATGGAGTTGTTCGCCGTCACCCACAAGGGCAAGACGCAGGACGAGTTCGCCCGCGAGGCGCGCGCCTTCTTCCAGACCGCGCGCCACCCGAAGCTCGGCGTGCCCTACACGCAGCTCGCCTACGCACCCATGCTGGAGCTGCTCCAGTACCTGCGCGCCAACGGCTTCCAGACGTGGATCTCCTCGGGCGGCGGCACGGACTTCATGCGCGTCGTCTCCGAGGACACCTACGGCATCCCGCCCCAGCAGGTCATCGGCAGCGACCTCCGGGAGAAGTTCGACGAGGGCAACGGCCACCCGGTGCTGCGGCGCGAGGCCCGCGTGGAGCACGTCAACGACAAGGCCGGCAAGCCGGTGGGAATCGAGCGGCACATCGGCCGGCGTCCCGTGTTCGCCGCGGGCAACGTCCGCTCGGGCGGCGACATCCAGATGCTTCAATACACGAAGGAGCAGCCGCGCCCCGGCTTCTCGTTGCTCATCAACCACGACGACGCGGAGCGCGAGTTCGCCTATCAGGAGAAGAACGACGCGTCCCTGAAGGCCGCGCGTGACGGCGGCTGGATCGTGGTCAGCATGCGCGACGACTGGAAGCGCGTGTTCCCGCAGGAGGGTCGGTGATGGACGCCTTGCACTCATTCATCGGGCTGATGATCTCGACCTTCATCATCGCGCTCGGATTGTCGCAGGGCCTGTCGTGGCACCTGGCGGACCTGGGCCAGGGCGTGCGCCATCCCGCGTATGCACGAGGGCTGGGGGTGTGCCTCGTCGGCGTGCCCCTGCTGTCCCTCATCGTGGTGAAGGTGCTGCCCGTGCCGCCTGTCGCGGCGGGCGTCATCGCGCTGATGGCGTTCTGTCCGGGACTGCCCATGGCGCTCAACGTCGTGTCGAAACAGAAGGGCAACCTGCCGCTGGCCCTGGCGCTGTCCATCACCCTGTCGCTCGTCGCCGTCGTGCTGTTGCCGCTGTCCCTGAACCTGTTGGAGCGGCTGTTCCCCGTGGCCATCCAGTCGCCGCCGTACGGGGTGCTCCTGGGGCGGGTCATCCTCCCGTTCCTCGTGCCCTTCGCGCTGGGCATCGGCCTCCAGAAGGTGGCGCCCGCCTGGGCGCACCGGCTGCGCAAGCCGGTGAAGCTCTACTTCAACGTCGCCCTGGGCGTGGCCGCGCTGGCGGTGGTCGTGGCCAGCTTCCCGCTGTTGAAGCGCCTCCACTTCTGGGCGCTCGTCGCGATGGTGGTGGTGACGCTGGGGGCCGCGGCCCTGGGCCACGTGGCCGGCCGGCCCCGGCCCGGGGACCGCACGGCGCTGGCCATCTCCGCTGTCTTCGGCAACCCCGCCTTCGCCTTCTGCCTGGGGGGCAGCACCTATCCCATGAAGAGCCTGCTGGGCGTCATGGGGCTGTACCTCCTGATCCGCACCGTGGCCCTGGTGCCGTACCTGCTCTGGAACCAGCGCCACCAGGCGTCCGAGCGCGGCGGCGGGCCGTCACTGCCTTCGGGCAGGCGGGCCTCCGCGGGCACGTGAGCCCCTCCCTGTCGTGAAGCCGATGAGCGCAACGCACCCCGGTGGGTGATGCCACGGGGCCCGGGTGCCTCCACCCTTCCTTGCGTCCGGGAGGTCAGGCGCACGGGGGGGAAGGGCCATGAAGCGCACCGCGGCCACGGCCGCTGATGTCCTGGGCCGGTTCCTTCCGGGCGTCGAGCAGGCGCGGACCTACGAGCGGCGGTGGCTGCGCGCGGACGTCCTGGCCGCGCTCACCGTGGGCGCGATGCTCATCCCCCAGGGGCTGGCCTACGCGCAGATTGTCGGCGTGCGCCCCGTGGCGGGGCTGTACGCGGGCGTCTTCGCGATGCTGGCGTACGCGCTGTTCGGCCCTTCGCGCCACCTGCTGCTGGGGCCGGAGGCGGGCGCGGCCATCCTCACCGCGACGGCGCTGGGCCCGGTGGTGGCGGGGGGAGGACCGG
This sequence comes from Corallococcus sp. M7, assembly GCF_054512695.1. Classification (NCBI taxonomy): domain Bacteria; kingdom Pseudomonadati; phylum Myxococcota; class Myxococcia; order Myxococcales; family Myxococcaceae; genus Corallococcus; species Corallococcus sp. M7. The sequence goes on along the minus strand of NZ_CM137252.1, from coordinate 8,061,659 downwards.
AGCGGCTCGCGTCGCTGGCGGCGCTCCTGGCGCTGATGGTGGGCGTCGTGAGCCTCCTGGGCGGGCTGTGCCGCGCGGGAGCGCTGGCGGACTTCCTGTCGAGGCCCATCCTCATCGGCTACGTCAACGGCGCGGCGCTCATCATCATTGGCAGCCAGCTGGCGCGGATGTTCGGGCTGGAGCGCAGGTCGAACGAGTTCGCGGGGCAGTTGCATGAGGTCGCGGCGAACGTGGGCCGCACGCACGTGCCCACGCTGGTGTTGGGGCTGGCCATCGTCGCGGCGCTGGTGGCCATGCGCCGCTTCCTGCCTCGCTGGCCCGCGCCGCTGGTGATGGTGGCGCTCACCACGGGGGTGACCTGGGCGTTCCAGTTGGAGCACGGTGGCGTGAAGGTGGTGGGGACCATCGCCGCGGCGGCGCCCTCGTTCGGCCTGCCCTCCCTGCGCTTCGACGACGTGCGCACGCTCCTGCCCGCGGCCTTCAGCCTCGCGCTGGTGAACTACGCCAGCTCCGTGCTCACGGGCCGCATCTACGCGGACCGCTTCGGCTACCGGCTGGACACCCATCAGGAGTTCATCGGCCAGGCGGCGGCCAACCTGCTCACCGGCCTCACGCAGGGCTTCCCGGTGACGGGCAGCGACTCGCGCACGGCGGTCAACGCGTCCATGAAGGGGCGCACGCAGCTCGTCGGCGTGGTCGCGGCCGGGGTGGTGCTCCTGTTCTCGCTGTTCCTCACGCCGCTCTTGTCGAAGCTGCCGCTGGTGACGCTGGGGGCCATCGTCATCGTCGCGGCGGTGTACCTGCTGGAGGTGAAGCCCATCCTCCGGCTCTGGCGCGTGCGGCCAGTGGAGGCGGTGCTCGCGGTGGTGACGATGCTGTGCGTGCTCTTCCTGGGCATCCTCCAGGGCATCCTCATCGCGGTGGCGCTGGCGCTGGTGGACCTCATCCGCCGCGCGGCGCACCCGCACGACGCCGTGCTGGGCGAGCGCGAGGGCATGCCCGGCTGGCACGACGTGGAGGGCCACGCGGACGCGGAGACGATTCCCGGCCTCGTCGTCTACCGCTTCGACGCGCCCCTCTTCTTCGCCAACGCCCGCTTCCTGCGCGAACAGGTGCGCCGGCTGGTGGCCGACTCGCGCCCCCCGGTGCGGTGGTTCGTGCTGGACGCGTCCTCCGTGTTCGACCTGGACATCACCGCCGCCGAGAGCCTGGAGAAGGTGCGCCAGGACCTCACGGACGAAGGCCTCGTCTTCGCCGTGGCCCAGGCGCGCGCGCCCATGCGCCGGATGCTGAAGCGCTCGGGGCTGGCCGCGCGGATTGGCGAGGACCGGCTCTTTCCCACCGTGGGCGCGGCCGTACGCGCCTACCTCGAATCGCGAGACGACGCGCGGACCGCCGGAAACGGCGAGCCCGTCGCCTCACCACAGGTGCACTGACGCCATGACGCCCATCCAATCCAGGGTCCGAGGGAGCGCCGTGACGGGCGCGGTGCTGGGCCTGCTGCTGTCCGTGCCGGCGCTGGCGCAGGACGCGCACTACACCACGCGGCAGTTCGGCAACCGGGCGTGGCTGTTGGGCGGCGCCTTCGTGGGCAACCCGAACGACATCAGCGCCGTCTATTACAACCCCGGCGCGCTCGCGCTCCTGGGCGCGCCGGAGTTGGAGCTCACCGGCAGCGTGTACGAATACACGCGCCTGAGCGTGAAGGACGGGCAGGGCCAGGGGGAGGACCTGTCCGACTCCAACGTGGACGTGCTGCCGTCGCTCATCGCCGGCTCGCTGCGCTTCGGGTTCCTGGGCAAGTCCCGGATGGCCTACTCGCTGCTCACGCGCCAGGGCTTCTCCTACACCCTGCAGTCGCGCGGCACGCGGCTGGGCACGGACCTGGCGGGCGTGCAGGACCTGGACGCGTTGTCCACGGACGTGCGGCTGGACCAGAACGTGAGCGAGTTCTGGACGGGCCTCTCCTGGGCCTACCCCGTCACGGAGCGCCTGGGCCTGGGCCTGACGCCGTTCGTCGCGACCCGTCATCACGAGCTGCGCTTCCAGACGCAGGCGCAGGGCTCCGGCGCCGCCGGCCAGCAGCTGCTGGCGACCCTGGGCCGCGACCTGGAGTTCGACCACGTCCGGCTGTTGTTGAAGCTGGGCGCCAGCTATCAGCGCGGCCCCTGGGCCGTGGGGCTCTCCGTGACGACGCCGAGCGTGGCCCTCTGGGGCCGGGGCTCGGTGGGGTACCAGCGCGCCGTCCAATCCCAGGGGCTGGACACGAACGCGCCCGCGCCCGTGTTCGACTTCCAGGAGGACCTGCCGGCGCACTTCCGCAGCTCCTGGTCCGCGGCGCTCGGCGTCAGCCGGAGCTTCGGCGAGTCCACCGCGGTGTACGCGTCCCTGGAGGGCTACGCGCGCGTCTCGTCCCTCACCCTGGTGGACGCCGAGCCCATCGTGCCGCGTGGCACCACCGAATCCCTCGACGGGGACTACGCCTTCGCGCTCAAGCCGCTGCTCAACGGGGCGCTGGGCGTGGAGCAGGCGCTGGGGGACCGGGTGCGGGTGTACCTGAGCGGGCACACGGACTTCAGCGCGTTGGAGCAGACGCCCTCGACGAACGCGCTGGTCGGGGGCTGGGACCTGTATCACGTCGCCTCGGGCATCCACTTCGTGCTGGGCCGCTCGCGCTTCACGCTGGGTGGCGACCTGGCGTGGGGAAGCAAGCAGACCACCCGGTTCGCGGAGACGCTCCAGCAACTGGGCCTGTCCGCCCCCATGCGCAGCCAGGACGTCCGCTTCTTCCAGGCCACGCTGCTGGTGGGCGCCAGCTTCTCGTTCAAGGACTCGCGGGGCACGAGCGGCAAGGGCGCCGTGGAGGAAGTCCCCAAGGCGGACGCCCCATGACGCCGAAGCACGACGGCGCGGTGGATGAGGGGGTGGCCTCCGCCTTCCTGCTGGATCTGGCGAAGGCGTTGCACCTGGCCTACCAGCCGTCGCTGCTGGTGGAGCAGCGCGTGCGCCGGGCCGCGAAGGCGTGGGGATTGGACGTGGAGGTCTTCACGCTCCAGAGCCTGGCGATGACGGAGGTGATGTCACCCCGACGCCCGCACGTGGCCTTCGCGAGGCTGCCCTTCAATCCGCACTGGAACCTGGGCCGGGCCGCCGCGCTCCTGCGGCTGGCGGACGCCATTCCCGAAGGGCACGTGCGGCTGCCCGAGGCCCGCGTGGAGCTGGACCGCATCCTGACCACGCACGCGCCGTATCCCGAGTGGCTCGTGTTCGTGGCCTACGGCGTCTATGGCGCGGCGGTGGCGGCGCGGGTGGGCGGGGCGTGGTGGGAGATGCTCGCGGCCTTCTTCGTGGGCGTCCTCGCGGGCGTCATCCACTTCGGCACGCTGCGCTCGCATCGGGTGGATTTGCAGAAGAGCTTCCTCGCCGCGTTCCTGGGGTCGTTGGTGGCGCTCGGGCTCACGTTCCTCCTGCCGCCCTTCAACGCCGTGCGGGCGCTGTTCGGCGGGGTGGTACTGCTGGTGCCCGCGATGGTGGTGACGCTGGGGTCGCTGGAGCTGGCCCTGGAGTCGGTGGAGGCGGGCCTGCCCCGGCTCATGTATGGCCTCTTGCGCTTCCTGATGCTGGGCGTGGGCATCGCGGCGGCGGGTACGCTCTGGCGCTTGGGCGGACCGCTGCCGCCGCACGTCGAACAGCATGCGCTGCCGCAGGTGCTGACGTTCCTCGTGATGGCGGTGGGCGGCGTGGCGCTGTCGGTGTGCATGTCGGGGCGGCCGCGCGACGGGGTGTGGATTGTCGGCGGCGTGCTGCTCGCCTACGGGACGCAGGTGGTGGCGAAGCTGCTGCTCGGGGACCGGGGCAGCCCGCTGCTGGCCGCGTTCGTGCTGGGCGTGGCGGGGCTGCTCTACGGGCGCGGGAGGGACCGGATGCCCATGACGGTCATCATGCCGGGGATGTTGCAGCTGGCGCCGGGCTTCATCGGCACGGAGGCCATCGTCGCGCTGCTCGGCGAGGGCACCGCGGGCGCGGAGGACGCGCGGCTGTTCAACGTGCTGCTGGTGGCGCTCCAGTTGGTGCTGGGGCTGGTGTTCGCCACGGTGGTGGTGCCGCCGCGCTTCGCTGGCCGCGCGTAGCGGCTCAAGGGCGCACGATGCAGCGGAAGCCGATGTGGCTGGCGCCGCTGTCCACGGCCTGGGGCGAGCGCGCGGCGGGGCGGTAGCGGCGGCAGTAGTTGGGCGCGCACAGGTGGCTGCCGCCCTTGAGGACGCGGCGAGGGATGGTGATGGCGGGCGTGAAGGGGTCCTGGCTGCCCTGCGCGGTGGAGGGGCCGCGCGGGTTGACGGGGATGCAGCACGCCTTGCCTTTGTTGCCCTGGTGGCGCTCCTGGTACCAGTCGGTGGTCCATTCCCAGACGTTGCCGGCCATCTCGTGCAGGCCGTAGCCATTGGGCGGGAAGGCGCCGACGGGGCAGGTGCCCTCGTGGCCGTCCTCGCGGAGGTTCTGCCATGGGAAGTAGCCCTGCCAGGTGTTGGCCAGGTGTTCGCCGTTCGGGGTGAAGTCATTGCCCCAGCAGAACTCGTTGCGGTCCAGTCCGCCGCGAGCGGCGCGCTCCCACTCCGCCTCGGTGGGGAGCGTCTTGCCGGCCCAGGTGGCGTAGGCCTCCGCGTCCTCGAAGGCGATGTGGACGACGGGGTGGTCGCGGCGGTGTTTCACGGAGGAGCGGCGGCCTTCGGGGTGTTTCCAGCAGGCCTCGGGGACATAGCTCCACCAGTTGGCCACGTTGCCCAGGTCCACGGGCCCCTGGGCCTTTTGAAAGACGAGCGAGCCGGGGACGAGCGTCTCCGGTGTGGCGCCGGGATAGTCCGCGGGATTGAGCGGGCGCTGGGCGACGGTGACGTAGCCGGTGGCTTCGACGAAGCGGGCGAACTGTTCGTTCGTCACGGTGAAGCGGTCCATCCAGAAGCCGGAGACGGTCACCTGATGCGCGGGGGCCTCTTCTGGATAGTGATGGTCGGAGCCCATCCAGTACGTGCCACCGGGAATCCACACCATGTCCGGGAACGGAGCCCGGCCGGGGCGCGCGGCGGTGTCGGTGGGCTCCACATCGGGAGTGGCGTCGCGGCTGTCATTCCGGTGCATGGTGGGATGTCCTCCAACGGAGAACATCCGGTCCGGCGAGGGGAATGACACTCGCACCCGGGAACGGGACGGGTGTCGGGCAGTGGAGGAATGGGCGCTCCACGGCCCGACGCCCCGGACGGCTAGTGGTGCGACTGCTGGAAGCGGTGGATGAACTGCTCCACCTCATTGGCCAGGGACATGACCTGGTCGCTGACGCTGGGCTCCTCCTTCTTCTTTCGCGCCGCCGCCATCTGCTGTTTCACGCGCTCCTTCATCGGCCCGATGCTCAGGCTGCCCGGGGCCTGGCTGGGCAGGAACTCGATGAGGCTCTCCGCGAACTGCTTCACCAGCATCTGCGCCGGGACGAACGTGAACATGCGCTCGCCGTACCAGGACGTGTACAGGCCGGAGTGGGGGCCGTATTCGAACGGGTCCGAGCGCAGGTTGATGAGGTAGGGCCACGCCGGGTTGAAGCGCTTGCCGCTGAACCACATGTCCGGGCCTTCACCGTCCTGGTAGCTGAAGATGATCTTCCAGTCCTTGTACCGGACCGCCGCCAGGTCGCCGCTGTCGAGCACGTAGATGAACTCGTTGCGGCGGCCCTCCTCCGTGCCCGCCAGAAGCCCTGTCTGGTCATACCCATCCAGGTGGACCCGGAAGGTCTTGGCCCCCACCTTGTAGCCGCGCTTGCACTTCTCCACGAGGTCCTTGGGGCCGCCCGCCGCGGCGACCAGCGTGGGCATCCAGTCCTCGTGCGCGAAGATGTCGTTGATGACGCGCCCCGGCTCCACCACGCCCGGCCAGCGCACCACGCACGGCACCCGCACGCCGCCCTCCCACGTCGAGCCCTTCTCCCCGCGGAACGGGCTGTTGCCTCCGTCTGGCCAGCCCATCTTCTCCACGCCGTTGTCGGTGGAGAAGACCACCAGGGTGTTGTCAGCGATGCCCAGCTCGTCCAGCTTGTCCAGCAGCACCCCGACGATGTCGTCCAGCTCCCGCATCGCGTCCGCGTAGAGGCCGTAGCCCGTGATGTTGCGGTACTTCTCCTGGAGGAACGTCCAGACGTGCGTGCGCGTGGTGTTGTGCCAGAGGAAGAAGGGCTTGCCCTCCTTCACGGCGCGCTCCATGAAGTCCAGCGAGCCCTCCAGGAATTCTCCGTCCACCGTCTCCATGCGCTTCTTGGTGAGCGGGCCGGTGTCCTCGATGCGCTGGTTGCCCACGATGCCCCAGCGCGGCTCCTCGGTGACGTCCTTGCGGGCCGTGGCCCAGCTGTGCAGCACGCCGCGCGGCCCGAAATGCGCCTTGAAGGCCGGGTCCTTGGGGTAGTCCGGGCACTCCGGCTCGTTCTCCGCGTTGAGGTGGTAGAGGTTGCCGAAGAACTCGTCGAAGCCGTGGTGGGTGGGCAGGTAGGGATTGGAGTCGCCCAGGTGGTTCTTGCCGAACTGGCCGCAGGTGTAGCCCAGCGGCTTGAGCATCTCCGCGATGGTGGGGTCGGAGTCCTGCAGGCCGTACTTCGCGCCCGGCATCCCAATGGTGGTGAGCCCGGTGCGAAGCGGGTTCATGCCGGTGATGAACGCCGCGCGGCCCGCGGTGCAGCTCTGTTGGCCATAGCAGTCGGTCATCATCGCGCCCTGCTTCGCGATGCGGTCGATGTTGGGCGTGCGGTAGCCCATCATTCCCTGGTTGTAGGCGCTGATGTTCCAGAAGCCGATGTCATCTCCCCAGATGACCAGGATGTTGGGCTTCTGCTTCGCCTGCTTGCCGTGTCCGTTGCCCGAGGACTTCGCCTTGCTCGCCATGAACGACCTCCTGGGCACGAGGTGTCCACAGAAGTCGGCACGGGCATCGTTCCAGGAGGCAGGTCCCGGCTCAGCGTGAGTCGCGTCCGCCAATGGCGGGGAAGCGCTCGTAGGCCCGCCGGAGTGCTCCGATGTGCTCGGGGTTGTCGTAATCGAGCGGCGCTTCCGTGAGCTGGACCACCCAGCCACCAGAAGGGGTGCGCCGTGAGCGGGACAGCAGCTCCGAGTCGCGGGAAGCGTCCGGGAAGCCAATGGCCTGTGCGGCGGCTTCGGACCAGTAGTTCAGCCACCCGAGGTAATGTGGAACCGTTGGAGAGCGAAGGTGCTTTGGCATTTCCAGCATGGGGAGTCCCCGAGGGGACAGCTTTGGCGAATTCGCGGAGCGATGCAGTTGCTCGGAGAGTTCCACGCCGAAGCTCCCCTGAGACGCATGGCCCCAAAACCCTCTCGCGCTCTCCGCGATGCCCACCAGCATGTTCGCGGCGTTCTCGATGGCGACCGCATCCAGGGGCAGCTGTGCATGGATGTCGAGAAGGGGCTGTCCGCCTGGAGCTTGACGTGCGGAAGTCTCCAGTCCGTTGAGCGTTACGGGATGGCTCTCGTTGCCATTGCAGAGAAGAGGAAATCGCCTGCGTGATGCCGCTTCCTCGACCCAGGAGTCCCGTTGCGGCAATGCAATGGGGTGCCCCTCCTTGGAGATTTCCCATTCCATTCGCAGGCCTGGGATCGCTCGTTCCATTGCATGAACAACCGTGAGTACACGGCCGTCATTGTGCATCAGTGCAGGGGCGTAGATGGTGACGGCAATGAGGGACCGCGTGGTCATCGGGTGCATCCTGTGACGACGATATGAAGGCGCTCGTCCTGGCGGAGCAACGCCTCTTTGTGCTTCTCGGTGCTCACTCCCACAACGAAGCCATACCCACAGCCTTCCGCGATGTCCTGCTCTTCGCGCATCTTCCTTGCCTGGTCTTCAACGACCGTTACTTGGAGGAATGCACTGTACGTGTCGAACTGGTCGGTCTTGATCTCCCACAGCACGGGCACTCCTACCTGTAGCGCGTCGAAGTGCTTCCCATCCACGAGCGCATCCATACCGGGAAACCGGTTCGGCGGGATGCGATCCGCGCACTTGTTGTGGTCATCGTCTCCGCCCCGGTGCGGCACGGGGATGGGTTCGCAACGGGACGGACGCCTGCGGTGCCTGGGCGGAAGTGGCGGGAGCAGGTCCTGGCCCGAGGGCTGAGGCTGGGGCTTTCGTTTCGCCACGGTCTCCCGCGGCGCCACCATCGTTCCGACTGTCGGCTTCACCTCCTCCGGATAGAGCTGGCGGAACTCATACGCGTCCAACTCCTCCTTGATGGCGACGGCGGCCACCATCACGCCGATGACAATCACCGCGCCCACGGCGATCTCCGGCGCGGCCAGGACGCAAACACCGACTCCCAGCACTGCCGCGTCCGCGGAGGCCACGGTGCACCGTCCCGTCGTGTCACGAAACCGGACCCGGTCGGTGTCCAGCGCCGGGAAGCACCGCTCCGCCACCTCGGCCCAGGGACGGGACGCCTCCTGGACGACGCACCGTCCGTCATCCGTCCAGGGCAGCTTCGCTGCCCGCTGGAGATTCGCGATGCGCGTGCTCCCGGCCGCTGAACCGCGCAGCGTTGACGTCGACGACGCGCAAGCCGAGAGAAGAAGCAGAAGCGCGATGGCGGCTCGACCCGGCATGGCCACGTTCTTTCGAGGAGGGGACCCTCGAACAGTACCAGTCAGGCCTTTCAGTGCACGGGCCCCCGCGAGTCGTCGTCAGCCGGTGGATGCGGCAGGTTCCGCAGCAGCTCCCGCATGCGTGTGTCCGCCTCATCCAGCCGGATGAGCAGGTCCTCCTGTCGGTGCCGCTCCTCGCCGTGCAGCATCGCGCCCGCTTCGTCCACGCGCGAGCGCACCAGGTACAGGCCATCCTGGATGAGGCGCCACTCCTGCCAGGCCTGGGACTCGTGATGCGCCATCCACGCCTCCACGCCCGCGCGCACGTGCGGATGGACGTTCTCCTTCCCCAGCCTCTCCAGCACGCCCGTGCGCTCCAGCAGCCGCTGCGCCGGTGCGTGCACTCGCGCCAGGGACAACGTGATGCCCCGGTTCGACAGGTCCTCGTGCAGCCCGGCCAGCATGTCCGCGCCCGGCACGTCCAGGTCGTCCGTCAACTCCAGGTCCAGCAACACCTCGCGCACCGGCACCTTCGCGTCGTGCACGCGCTTCAGCACCTCGTCCCTCAGTGACGTCGCGTTGGCGAAGAACACCCCCTCCTCCGGCCGGAAGACATCCAGGCCGGGCAGGGTGATGGCGGAGGACTCCCGGTGCGTGGCCGCCAGGTCCAGCGTCCCCGGCACCCGCCCCAGCTCGCTCAGGCGCGGCCGGCTGGCCCGGTACACCGTGAGGAACAGCGACAGGCCCACCGCGATGAGCAGTCCAGGCAACACGTCGAAGGCCAGCACGCCCACGAGCGCCACCGCCGCCCCCAGGAAGTCCGCGCGGCGCAGGCGCGCCAACCGCACCAGTTCCTTCACGTCCATCATCCCCAGGATGGCCACCACCACGATGGCCCCCAGCGTCGCCTCCGGCAGCGCGCGGAACAGCCCCGTGAGGAACAGCGCCACCAGCATCGTCAGCCCCGCGGTCACCAGCGAGGACACCTCCGTGGTGGACCCCGCCTGATCATTCGCGGCGGACTTGGACAGGCTGCACCCCATGCCGAAGCCCCGGAACAGACCTCCGCCCAGGTTCGCCGCGCCCAGACCCACCAGCTCGCGGTTGGGGTCGACCTCGTAGCCGTGCTTCGCGGCGAACATGCGCGCCGGGCCAATGGCCTCCGCGAACGCCACCAGCGCGATGCCGCAAGCGCCCGGCAACAGATTCACCAGGTCGCCCAGCTTCACATCCGGAATCTGCGGCGGCACCAGGCCCGCGGGAATGTGCCCCACGATGGCCACCCCCTTCGCATCCAGGTGCAACAGCGACGATGCAGCAATGCCCAGCACCAGCACCGCGAGCGCCGCCGGAATTCGCCGGGACACACGCCCCAGGAGCAGCAGCGCCGCGATGCTCGCCGCACCCACCGCGAGCGTCAGCACGTGCGTCTGCCCCAGGTGCGTGAGGATGTAGCCCAGCCGCTCGAAGAAGCCGCCCTTCGCGCCCTCGATGCCCAACAGCTTGGGCACCTGCTTGATGGCGATGATGAGCGCCAGCCCGAACACGAAGCCGCTCAGCACGGAGGAGGAGAAGAACTGCGCGACGCGGCCCAGCTTCAGCACCCCCGCCAGCACGGCCACCGCGCCCGCCATCAGCGCCAGCGCCGCCGTGAGCGCCACGAAGCGCGGCGTGCCCTGCTGCGCCATCGCACCCACCGTGGCGGCGGAGAGCACCGACACGCTGGCGGACACCGCGATGATGAGCTGCCGCGAGCTGCCGAACAGCGCATACAACGCCAGCGCCGCCGGAGTGGAGTACAGCGCCGCCTGCGGAGGCAGTCCCGCGAGCTGCGCGTAGGCCATGCCCTCCGGGATGTGCAGCGCCGTCACCGTGAGCGCGCCCACCAGGTCCTTCTTCAGTCGCGTCCTGTCATAACCCTTCAGCGAAGCCACGAAGGGACTGACGCGGGTGAGCCAGGGTGTACCCATGCGCTCGAGGTGGTCACCCGACCCGACAGGCGCATCGTCCGTCAGGCCTGGGCGTCCAGGCGGCCCGGGCCCCGCGCCGTCAGCCCATCAAGGCGAAGAGGTAGCAGATGAGCGTGAGCAGCAGGTTCGACACCGCGAACGTCACCGGATAACCGATGGCCGGGATGATGCTGTGCGTGGCCTCCTGCGACGCGCGCATGCCGGCGCTGTTGCACCGAGCTCCCGCGACGGCGCCCATCAGCACGGCGGTGTTCATCTTCATCACGTACTGGCCCACCACCCACGCGACGATGGGCGGCACCAGCGCCGCGATGAGGCCCACCACCAGGATGGGCGTCAGCGTGCCCCCCGCGATGGCGCTCGCCACGCCCGCGCCCGCGTTGATGCCCAGGATGGCGATGAAGACGTTGAGGCCCAGGTCCTCCAGCAGCTCGCGCGCCGCCTCCGGGAAGGGGCCACCCAGCGCCGGGTTGTGCGTGCGCAGGATGCTCAAGCCGATGCTCACGATGAGCAGACCCACCGCGGAGCCCAGGCTGAACTTCACTCCGCCCACCGGCACGGTGATGGCGCCCAGGAACGCGCCCAGCGCCACGCCCAACGCCAGGGTGATGATGTCCGTCACCAGGCTGGGCCGCACCCCCTGACCCACGTGCTTCTCCATCGCCTCCAGGCGCCGGTGGCTGCCCGTCACGCGCAGGACGTCTCCCCGGCGGACGACCTCGTTCCGATCGAGCGGCAGCTCGACGCCGCCGCGAAACCAAGCGTTGAGGTAGAGGCCATGCCCTGCCGTCTCGGCCAGCTCTCCCAGCGTGCGCCCGACGATGTCCGTCTGGTGCGCGATGAGCTCCACCGTCTCCACGCGCACGTCCCCCAGCGGCGAGTTCACCTCCGGCCCGATGCGCACGGGCCCGTTCAAGAGCAGTCCCACGGGGCCCGCCACGGCGACCTCGTCCCCCCGGTGCAGCACCAGACCGTCCTCGGGCAGGTAGACGCGGCCCGCGTGCAGCACCCGCTCGACGCCCGCGCGAGGCGCCAGGGGCCCCAACTGTCCCAGGCTCTGTCCGGCCACCTCCGGGTTCTCCACGCGGAACACGCGAACGTGCAGCGGCGCGGTGCCGTGGAGGAAGGACTCGGCGGTGCCGGGCAGGGGGTCCTGCTGCTCACCCGCGAGCTGCTGCTCCATCGCCTTCGCGTCCGCCATCGCGTCTCGGCCGAACAGCTTCGGCAGCACCTTCGCCATCACGGTGAAGAGCACCATGCTGACGGAGTAGAGCAGCGCGTAGGACGTGGTCAGGTTCGCGCGGGCCTCTTCCAGCGTCACGCCCGAGGGCAGCTTCACCGCGCCGCTGGCCAGCGCCGACTGCGCCGCGCCGAAGCCGGGCGTGGCCGTGTTCGCGCCGGACAGGATGCCGGCCACCAGTCCCGGCTGGAGGGGGAAGACGAACCTCGACAGGTACACCAGCAGCGCGGACAGGAGCGGCACCAGCAGCGCCAGCACCAGCAGGTGCCGCCCCTCGCGCTGGAGCCCGCCGATGAACTGCGGCCCCACCTTCATGCCGATGGCGAAGATGAAGAGGTTGAAGAACACCGTGCTGGTGAACTCCGGGATGGCATAGGTGATGTGGAACGCCTGGTAGGCCCAGAGGCTCACCGCCAACCCCAACAGCAGCGTGGCCGCGGTGGAGCCCAGGCCCACGCCCTTCACCTGCATCTTCCCCAGCGCGTAGCCCCCCGCCACGACGAGGAACAGCAGGATGAAGGGCTGATGCCCCAGCGCCCCGAGCAGCTTCCCGAAGAAGCCGTGCGGCGCTGGAGCTGCGCCCGTGCCCTGGGCGAAGGCGACGGCCGCCAGCCCCACGGCCACGGCCCCCACGACGAGCGCGGGGGGGCGGGTGATGACTCGCATGGGAATGCTCCCTTCCCGTGTGGGGCCTCAGTGGTGGTAGCCGGACGCCTCTTCCTTCGACATGGGCGTGGACACCGGGTGGCGGCGGAAGTGCTCGATGCAGCTCACCAGGTCGTGCACCAGCAGCGTGGCCAGGTCCCGGCTGACGCCGTGGCGCACCAGCACTCGCTGCACGACCAGGTCCTGGAGGTTGGAAGGCATGGGGTAGGCGGGCACCTGCCAGCCCCGCTCGCGCATCCGGTCCGCCAGGTCATAGAGCGTGAAGCCCGGGTTCACGCCGTCCTTCATCTTCCAGCACACGCCAGGCACGCCGCCCCGGCCGTCGTAGAGGATGTCGAAGAGGCCGATCTGCTCGATGGCCTTCGCCATGAAGTTCGCGGTGTCCGAGCACGCCTGCTGGACGCGCCGGTAGCCCTCTTTCCCCAGGCGCAGGAAGTTGTAGTACTGGATGGCGATCTGCCCGCCCGGCCGCGAGAAGTTCAGCGCGAACGTCGGCATGTCCCCGCCCAGGTAGTCCACGCGGAACACCAGCTCGTCGGGCAGGTCGCTCTTGTCGCGCCACACCGCCCAGCCGCAGCCCAGCGGCGTCAGGCCGAACTTGTGGCCGGAGGCGTTGATGGACTTCACCCGTTCGATGCGGAAGTCCCACACCACGTCCTTGTGGATGAACGGCGCGATGAAGCCGCCGCTCGCCGCGTCCACGTGGATGGGGATGTCCAGGCCCGTGCGCCGCTGCAAGTCGTCCAGCGCCTCCGCGATGGCCGCCACCGGCTCGTAGACGAGGTTGAAGGTGACGCCCAGCGTGGGCACCATGCCGATGGTGTTCTCGTCGCAGCGCTTGAGCACCTCCTCCGGCGTCAGCGTCATCCGGCCGGGGGCGAGCGGCACCTGCCGCAGCTCCACGTCGAAGTAGCGCGCGAACTTGTGCCAGCAGATCTGCACCGGGCCGCAGATGAGGTTGGGCTTGTCCGTGGGCTTTCCCTGCGCTTCGCGGCGCTTGCGCCAGCGCCACTTCAGGGCCAGGCCGCCCAGCATCGCGGCCTCGCTGGAGCCGGTGGTGGAGGTGCCCACGGTGTTGTTCGCGTCGGGCGCGTGCCAGAGGTCGGCGAGCATGTTCACGCAGCGCGTTTCAATCTCCGCGGTCTGCGGGTACTCGTCCTTGTCGATCATGTTCTTGTCCAGGCACTCGTCCATCAGCCGGTGCACCTGGGGCTCGGACCACGTCTGGCAGAAGGTGGCCAGGTTCTGCCGCGAGTTGCCGTCCAACAGCAGCTCGTCATGCACCACCGCGTAGGCGTGCTCCGCGCTGTGCTCGTCGTCCGGGATGCGGAACTTGGGCATCGGGACGGACAGGTCCGGCGAGGCGTAGACGTCGTCGTTGATGCGGTCGCGGACTTCGTCCTTTCCATGCAGCGGCATGCGCGCTCCTTGACGGTGGGGTGCCTTCCCTTTCGGTGAGATGGCGCGTGCGCGCGGGAAGGGCGTCGTCCTCCAGGGAGGGCCGGCCAGCGGCGCATCCGTCTGTTTCCTCCGGCGACATGCGTCATGCATGACGCTGGTCATGCCTGCCGGAGTGGCGCGAGGCTGCCGGGCATGATCACCGTTAGTGCATTCAAGTGGGTGCCGCCGTTCGCGCAAGGCGTGGTTCGGGACCTCCGGGTGAGGTGGGCGCTGGAGGAGGCGGGCCTGCCGTACGAGGCGCGGCTCATCGACCCCCAGATTCAGAAGTCCGCGGACTACCGCGCGCAGCAGCCCTTCGGGCAGGTGCCGGTGTTCCAGGAGGACGGCCTGACGCTCTTCGAGTCGGGCGCCATCGTGGTCCACATCGCGCTGAAGAGCGAAGCGCTCTTCCCCAGGGACGAGGCGGGCCGGACGCGCGCGCTCACGTGGGTGTTCGCGGCGTTGAACTCGGTGGAGATCTACGTCCAGCAGCTCGCGGAGATCGACCTGTTCGCGCCGGATGCCCCCTGGGCGAAGCTCCACCGGCCCGACGTGGAGAAGCAGATCCACCACCGCCTGGGCGAGCTGGCCACGTGGCTGGGGAGTCGCGAGTACCTGGAGGACCGCTTCACCGCGGGCGACCTGATGATGACCACGGTGCTGCGCATCCTGCGGCACACCGACGTGCTCGACGCGCATCCCACGCTCAAGGCCTACAAGGAACGCTGCGAGGCCCGGCCCGCGTTCCAGCGCGCGCTGGCCGCGCAGATGGAGGCCTTCCAGCAGCACGAGCGGCGCGAGGCCTGACGCGACTGGCTCCGCGCGCCGCTTCGCGCTAGGGAGGAAGTCATGTCCTCCGCCCTCCAGACCCGTCCCCGGAGTGAGCTTGCCTCCGGGCGCTTCGGCCAGACCCACTACATGCTCCGCCGCAAGTTCTTCAAGATCTTCGGCGGCGCGTTCCACATCTACGACGCGGCGGGCAACGTCGCCTTCTACTCGAAGATGAAGGCCTTCAAGCTGAAGGAGGACCTGCGCGTCTACAGCGGCGAGGACATGCAGGAGGAGCTCATCACCATCCAGGCCCGCGGCATCCTGGACTTCGGCGCCACCTACGACGTCACCGACGCGGCGACGGGAGAGCGCGTGGGCGCGCTGCGCCGCAAGGCCCTGAGCTCCATCCTGCGCGACACCTGGCTCATCCTGGACGCGGATGGGCAGGAGGTGGGCAAGGTGGAGGAGGACAGCATGCTGCTGGCGCTCGTGCGGCGCTTCCTCACCAGCCTCATCCCGCAGACCTTCACCGGGACCCTGGGCAGCGAGCAGGTGTTCAGCTTCCGGCAGCACTTCAACCCGTTCATCCAGAAGATCGACCTGGACTTCTCCGTGGACACGCAGCGCCGGTTGGACCGGCGTCTGGGCATCGCCGCGGCGGTGCTCCTGTGCGCGATTGAAGGCCGACAGTCCGGCGGGTGAAGACGCCTGGACACGGTGCTCGGCCCGGTCCTATGTGTCCGGGCATGCAAGCCCGGTCCTCGCAGATGCAGGTGCTCATCGTCGGAGGGGGCCTCGTGGGCCTCTCGACGGCGTTGTTCCTCGCCCATCAGGGCGTGCGCTCGCTGGTCATCGAGAAGCACGCGGGCACCTCGCTCCATCCCCGCGCACGGGGCTTCCATGCGCGCACCGTGGAGTTGTTGCGGTCCACGTGCGCGAGGGAGGAGGTGGAGCGGGCCGGGTCCGTTCCCGCGGGCACGGTCGTGGGAGAGCTGGTGGCCGCCACGCTCGCGGGGCCGGTGCATTCGTGGAAGACGCGGACGGTGTCCACGCAGCGGACGGATGTCAGCCCGTGCCCGTACGTCTTCCTGGGACAGGACCGGCTGGAGCCCATCCTCCTGAAGGCCGCGCGGAGCCAGGGCGTGGAGGTGCGCTTCCGGCATGAGCTGACGGGCTTCACGCAGGATGCGCGGGGCGTACGGGCCACGGTGCTCGACCGCGAGTCGGGGACGGTGTCCACCGTGGAGGCGGCGTACCTCGTTGGCGCGGATGGCGTGCGCAGCCCGGTACGCGAGGCGCTGGGCATCGCGCTGCGCGGCCGGGGCTCCTTTGGCCACAACATCTCCACACTCTTCGACGCGGACCTCTCACCCGTGCAGCGAGAGGTGCCGCTGGCCTTCGCGGTCATCACGCATCCGGAGGTGGGCGGCGTCATCGCGGCCACGGACGTGAAGGACCGGTGGATCCACGCGACGCGGATCGACGTGTCCCGGGAGAAGGCCGAGGACTTCACGGAGGCCCGGTGGACGGAGCGGCTGCGCACCGTCACTGGCATCGCGGACCTCGAGCCCACGTTGCACGGGACCTTCGTGTGGGAGGCCGCGGAGCGCGTCGCGGAGCGTTTCGGTTCAGGCCGTGTCTTCCTGGCCGGAGACGCGGCGCACCAGATGCCGCCCACGGGAGGCTTTGGCGCCAACACCGGCATCCACGACGCGGCGAACCTCGCGTGGAAGCTGGCCGCGGTGTTGAACGGTCACGCGGGCCCCGCGCTGCTGGAGACCTACGACGCCGAGCGAAGGCCCGTGGCCGCCGCCACCGCGAACCAGGCCGCGCTGCTCGCGCTGCGGATGGCGAAGCAGGCACTTCCGGCGGACGCGGAGTTCGTCGACGAGGACGCAATCACCCTGGGCTACCGCTACGGAGACGGCCCTCCGCTGCCGAAGACGTTCGTCCCCTCGGGCGAACCCAGCACGCGCGCGCCGCACGTATGGCTGGAGGGCGGCAAGTCAACGCTGGACCTCTTCGGCAACGGCTTCGTCCTGCTGACTGGAAACGAAGCGTGGAGCGCTGCGAGCCGGAGACTCGCGGAGCGCATGCCCCTGCTGCGGGTTCACGAGGTCCACGGCTGGCAGCACGCGTATGGAGTAGGGGAGGGAGGTGCCTGCCTCGTGCGCCCGGATGGCATGGTGGCCGCGCGGTGGAGTGGGCCCGTCCAGGACGCGGAGCAGGTGCTCGAGGCCACGCTGAGCGGCCGCTTCAGCGCACGCTGGCCCAGAACGGCTTGAGCGCCTCGCGGCTCGTCGACAGTGCCTGCCTTGCGTCCGCGTTCACGTTGCCGGACGCGAAGCTGTCATCGCGCCCTGCCAGCACTTCGATGCAGGCGTGCACGGAGTTCGACAGCCCCTCCAGCGAATAGCCGCCCTCCAGCACCAGTGCCAGCTTCCCGCCGGAGACCTCCTCCGCCAGCTTGCGCACGGCGGTGCACATCGCCGCGAAGCCGCGCTCGGTGAGGTCCATGCCGCCAATCGGATCCGCGCGGTGCGGGTCGAACCCCGCGGACACCAGCACCAGGTCCGGCCGGTACGCCTGCGCCACGGGGAGCAGCAGCTCCTCGAAGATCATCCCGTAGTCCGCGTCCGTGTTGCCGCCCGGCAGGCCGCAGTTGACCGTGTAGCCCTGGCCCTCTCCGCGCCCCACCTCCGGCGCCGCGCCGCTGCCCGGGTAGTAGGGGAACTGGTGCACCGACTGGTAGAGCACGTCCCTGCGGCCCCAGAACGCGGCCTGGGTGCCGTTGCCGTGGTGCACGTCCCAGTCCAGCACCAGCACGCGCTCGGCTCCCAGCCGCCGTCCTGCCTCCGCCGCGATGGCGACGTTGTTGTAGAGGCAGAAGCCCATCGCCCGGTCCGGCTCCGCGTGGTGGCCGGGTGGACGCACCAGCGCGAACGCGTTCCTCACGTGCCCCGCCATCACCTGCTCCACGGCCTGCACCGCCGCGCCCGCCGCGACCCGCGCCGCGTCGATGCTGTCCGGCGACACCGCCGTGTCCTCGTCGATGCGCTCGAAGCGGCCGCCCAGCTTCTCCATCGCTTCCAGGTGCGCTGGGGTGTGCACCGCCAGGATCTCCGCGTCCGTGGCGGAGCGGGGATGGGTCATCACCGTGCCCGCGATGGGGTTTCGCGCCAGCATCTGGAGGATGCGCCGCAAGCGGGCGGGCGACTCGGGGTGGCCCTCGCCGGCGTCGTGCTGGAGGAAGAGCGGGTCGGTGAGCAGCAGCGTCGCGGTCATCTCCTAGACCTTACGCATCCTGCTCCCGGGAACCCAGCGTCCGTCCCTGGCGGTCGGGGTGGTCCGTTCCTTGCCCTGGGTGGGCCACCCTCCCTACAGTGCGCGGGCCTTGCAACGTCGCCTCAAGAAACCCGGTCTCCGGGGCATCCTCCTGGGTTCGTTCGGCCTCGCACTGGCCGTCATCCTCGGGACGCTCTACTTCGTCGTTCCCCGCCAGGTGGGCAACCACCTGAGGGAGCGCATGGTCCTGCACGCCCAGAACAAGGCCGAGGAGGTGGTCGCGCTGGTCGAGAAGCAGGCGGACACCCAGCCGGTCCCCAACCTGGGAGAGCGCCTGCGGGACGACGACTTCAGCGTCGTGGCGGTGCTCGACGCCCAGGGCGTGCCCCGCGCCACCTCCCCGGCGACAGCGCCCTCCTGGTTCACCCAGGACCTGGAGAAACGTCTCCAGCAGCGCCCGCTCCCGCCGCTGGATCAGATGGACTTCGAAGGCGGCAACTGGGCGGTGACCAAACCGGTGACGCTCGCGGGCGGCGTGCCCGGTGAGGTCGTCGTGGTGGTGGACGCGGCCCGGCTGGAGGGCGTGCTCACCGCCCTGCGCCACACGGTGCTGCTGGCCTTCCTCGTGGGCCTGGTGCTCTTCCTCCTGGTGGCGTTCCTCATCTCGCGCGCGTTCATCCTCCACCCGCTGGACGCGATGATGTCCATGGCGCGCAAGCTGGCGGAGGCCGACCTCACTGGCCGCGCGGAGGTGCGCAACAACAAGGACGAGCTGGGCCAGCTGGCGGAGGCCCTCAACCGCATGGCCCAGTCCTGGCGCGACACGCTGGGCCGCGTGCGCGGCGTGTCCGACGTGGTGGCCGGCGTCATCGAGCAGATCCACCGCACCGGCACCACCGTGTCCTCCGGCGCGGGCACCGTGCAGTCGCGCGTGGAGGAGACGTCCTCCTCCATGGTGGAGATGATGGCCAGCTTGCGCGGCATCGCGGAGAACGTGGAGGTCCTCTACCAGAGCGCGGAGGAGAGCAGCTCCTCCATCATGGAGATGGCCGCCACCAACGACGAGGTGGCGGAGAACGTCCAGGCCATGGCCGCCAGCGTGGAGGAGACCACCAGCGCCATCGAGCAGATGACGTACTCCATCAAGGAGGTGGCCAAGAACATCGAGGACCTCTCCGCGTCCACGGAGGACACCTCCTCCGCCATCAGCCAGATGGACGCCGCCATCGGTCAGGTCGACGCCAACGCCAACGAGACGGCCCGCCTGTCCGAGCAGGTCTTCGAGGACGCGCAGACGGGCGTGGAGGCCCTGCGCAAGACGCTCTCCGGCATCGACCGCATCAAGGACACCAGCCGCACCGCCGCAGGCGTCATCGACAGCCTGGGCCGGCGCATCAGCGAGATTGGCAACATCCTCAACGTCATCGACGACGTGGCGGAGCAGACGAACCTGCTGGCCCTCAACGCCGCCATCATCGCCGCTCAGGCCGGCGAGCACGGCAAGGGCTTCGCGGTGGTGGCCGAGGAGATCAAGGACCTGGCCGAGCGCACCGGCGCGTCCACCAAGGAGATCGCCGAGCTCATCCGCGGTGTGCAGGAGGAGAGCCGCAACGCCGTGGTGGTGATGAACCAGGGCGTCAAGAGCGTGGAGGAGGGCGTGCAGCTGGGCCGCGAGGCGGAAGGCGCCCTGCGGAAGATCAACGACAGCACCCAGAAGTCCACGCAGATGGTGAAGGCCATTGCCCGCGCCACCGTGGAGCAGGCGCGCGGCAGCAAGCAGGTGACGGCCGCCATCCACCGCATCTCCGCCACCGTGTCGATGATCTCCCAGGCCTCCAACGAGCAGGCCCGGGGTGGCGAGCAGATCATGAAGAGCGCGGAGCGGATGAAGACGCTCACCCAGCACGTGCAGCGCTCCAGCCAGGAGCAGGCGCACGGCAGCAAGCAGATCACCCGCTCCATCGAAAGCATCAACGAGATGGTCACCCACCTGAACCGCGCCCAGAAGGAGCAGACCAAGGGCAGCGAGCAGGTGCTCAAGGCCGTGGAGACCATCAAGGGCGTGTCCGAGCACCAGACGCGCTCGGTGCGCCAACTGGAGGAGGCCATCGACAACCTCACGCGCCAGGCCGAAATCCTCCGCGCCGAGGTGCGCCGCTTCCGTGTCTGACGCACCCGCCGTTCCCCGCTGAAGGCCTCCATGCCCGAGTCGTCCGAGTCCGCCACCTCCCGTCCCGTATCCGAGCGCGCCGTGGTGCTGCTCATCGGCGCGGTGCAGTTCGTCAACATCCTCGACTTCGTGATGGTGATGCCGCTGGGCCCGGACTTCGCGAAGGGGCTGGGCATCGAGTCCTCGCACATCGGGACCATTGGCGGCAGCTACACCGCCGCCGCGAGCGTGGCGGGGCTCCTGGGCGGCTACTTCCTGGACCGCTTCGACCGGCGCAAGGCGCTGGCCGTGTGCATGCTGGGGCTCGTCGCGGCCACCGCGGCGGGCGGGTTCGCGGTGGGGCTGTCCACGCTCTTGCTGGCGCGGGTATTGGCGGGGCTCTTCGGCGGACCGGCGACGGCGCTGTCCCTGTCCATCATCGCGGACCTCATCCCGGTGGAGCGCCGGGGCCGGGCGCTGGGCGCGGTGATGGCGTCCTTCTCCGTGGCCTCCGTGCTGGGCGTGCCCCTGGCCCTGAAGGTCGCGGAGCTGGGCACCTGGCGCACGCCCTTCTTCGTGGTGGCGGCGCTGGGGCTGGTGCTGGTGCTGGCCGCGCTGTGGCTCCTGCCACCCGTGCGCGGGCACCTCAAGCCCGGCGGCAGCGCCTCCCGGGCCCCGGGCGTGGGCGAGCTCCTGGGCAACACCGACGTCCAGCTGTCCTACCTGATGACGGCGCTGGTGATGATGAGCGGCTTCATCGTCATCCCCAACATCTCCGCCTACCTCCAGCAGAACCTGGGCTACCCGCGCGAGAGCCTGTGGATCATCTACGCCGCGGGCGGCGTGGTGAGCTTCTTCACGCTGCGGCTGACGGGGCCGCTGGTGGACCGCTTCGGCTCCTTCCGCATCGGCACGGTGGGCGTGGTGCTGGCGGCAATCACCACGTACGTGGGCTTCATCCACTACCCCGCGTGGATGCCCATCCCCGTGCTGTTCATGGCCTTCATGCTGGCCATGGGCGTGCGCAACGTGGCGTACAACACGCTCACCTCACGCGTGCCGGACAACCCGGTGCGCGCCCGCTTCATGTCGCTGCAGTCCGCCACCCAGCACATGGCCTCCGCGCTGGGGGCCTTCCTGTCCTCGCGCCTGCTGGTGGACCTGCCGGACGGGACGCTCGGCGGCATGGACACCATCGCCTGGGTGTCCATCGGGCTGGCGGTGGGGGTGCCCGTCATGTTGCGGGTGGTGGAGGGGCGGGTGCGCTCGCGTGAGCAGGCCCGGGCCCTGGCGGTCCCCCCGGCGCAGGGGATGGCCGCGCCGCTGTCACCGGAGGCCCACTCCCACGGCTGATGGGGCAATGTGCCCCAGCGGGCGGGAGGAGCCCGGCCGCCCGCCTCCCGGACACGAGGCCAGACGGACGCTGGACGGTCGCTGACGGTTGCGCGGGCCGCCTGTGGGCGCGATAACCCCGGGACGTTCCCTCCAAGGGGAAGACGACCACCCATGTTCAACATCGGCGCAGGCGAAATGGTGTTCATCCTGGTGGCCGCGCTGATCGTGCTCGGCCCCCAGCGGCTGCCTGAGCTGGCGCGGGCCATCGGCAAGTTCATGCGCGAGTTCCGCCGGCAGACGGACGACGTGCGCAACGTGGTGGAGCGCGAGTTCTACGCGATGGACCAGGACTTCAACAGCGAGGTCCCCCCGACGCGCCCTGGCACGCGCGTGCCGTCCCCGCCGCCGGAGCTCGCCGCGTCCTCCATCCCCGGGGCCGCCCCCGCCAACGTGCTCGCCGAGCCCGCCCCCGCGCTCACCGCGACGGTGGACCCCGCGAACGTGCCCGCTCCCTCCGAGGCCGCCCCGGATGCTCCCGCCGCCGACGCGCAGGCCGCGGCACAGCCGGGTGCCGCGCCGGCGCAGGACGAGAATGGCCTTCCGCAACTCGCCCCCATCCCGGGCACGGTGGCGCGCAACGCGCCGAAACGGAGCTGAGCCCTGAATCGCCAAGGGGTTGACCTGTCGGATTTCCGGATGAGCCTGTCCGAGCACCTCACGGAGCTGCGCACGCGGCTCGTGAAGTGTTCGCTCGCGGTGCTCGTGCTGGGCGCCGTGTCGCTCATCTTCGCCAAGCCCATCTTCGGCGTGTTGATGCGGCCGGTGCTGGACGCGCTGCCCCCGGAAGGGCGCTCGCTCGTCTACACATCCGGCATCGAAGAAATCAACGTGCTGATGAAGGTGGGCGTGTACTGCGGCATCTTCCTCACCACGCCCGTCATCCTCTGGCAGATCTGGGGCTTCGTGGCGCCCGGGCTCTACCCGGAGGAGCGCAAGTACGCGTCGCCCTTCGTGGTGCTGGGCTCCGTCGCGTTCATCGTGGGCTCGCTGTTCTGCTACTTCCTGGTGCTGCCCTCCATGTTCAAGTTCCTCCTCAACGAGGAGGAGACGCTCGCCCTGGAGCAGCGCATGGACACCGCGCGCATGGGGGGCGAGGACGCGCTGCGCTTCCTGCGCATTGGCGAAGTGGAGCGCGCCGGCCACGTGGCCAAGGAGACCAGCGCCGCGCTGACGGCCGCCGGTGAAGGCCAGGTGAAGGACCCGGAGGTGGCGACCGCGAAGAGCGTGGAGCTCACCGCGCGCCTCAAGGGCCTGGGCGACCTCTTGGACGCCGCCGCGGACGGGCTGGGCGTCCCCGCGCGCGGCGTGCTGCGCCAGGCGGTGGAGAAGCGCGTGGAGGCGGTGACGGCCTTCGGCAAGCAGGACTACGTCGCGGCGGAGGCGGCCATGGACCAGGCGGCCAGCCTGCTCGCGGGCGTGGCGCCCACGCGCGCCGAGGAGATGTCCGGCCTGTGGCGGCTCCAGAAGGAGCTGGCCAAGGGCCACGCCGAATCGGAGGCCGCGCGCTGGACGCGGCCCATGCTGACCATGAACGAGCAGCTGTCGCTGGTGCTGCTGCTCATCCTCGCCTTCGGCGTCATCTTCGAGCTGCCGCTGGTGATGGCGCTCTTGGGCATCGTCGGGGTGGTGCAGTCGAGCTTCCTCATCCGCTACCAGCGCCACGCGTTCGTGGTGTGCCTCATCGCGGCGGCGATTCTGACGCCCACGGGTGACGTGGTGAACCTGTCGCTCATGGCCGGGCCCATGCTGCTCTGCTACGAGCTGGGCGTGCTGGCGGTGTGGCTCATCGAGAAGCGCCGTGCGAAGGCGGAAGCCTCCACGGACATCACCCCGGCGGCGTAGACTCCCGCGCGCATGAAGAGCCCTGCCGCGCGCCTGATGGTGGACCTGCGGTACCTGCGCGCGCTGTCGCGGAGGTTCCGCAGCACGTTGCTGCTGGCGGCGGTCATCTTCGGGGTGGGGCCGGCGCTTTACCACTGGCGCTATGTGGGGCCGGACGGGGACCGCATCTCCTACGGAGAGGCGCTGCACCACGTCTACTTCCTGCTCTTCGGCCAGCCGTCGCTGCCCTACGTGAGCGACTGGTTCGTGGAGGCGCTCAACATCCTCATCCCGCCGGTCAGCATCGCGCTGGTGGTGGATGGCGTGGTGCGCTTCGCGTACCTCTTCTTCGCGCGGCACAAGAACGACAAGGAGTGGGTCTCCGTGGTGTCCGAAACGATGAAGGGCCACGTCGTGGTGTGCGGCGCGGGACGCGTGGGCTACCGCGTGGTGACGCAGCTGCGGGAGATGGGCAAGGACGTCGTCGTGGTGGAGAAGCGCGAGGACGCGACGTTCGTGTCCGCGCTGCGCGACGAGAACATCCCGCTGCTCATCGACGACACGCGCAGTCCGCTGTGCCTGCCGCGCACGAACGTGAAGAAGGCGTCCGCCATCGTCTGCGCCACGGACGACGACCTGGCGAACCTGAACATCGCGCTGGACGCGCGGCGGCTGAACCCCGGCATCCGCGTGGTCATCCGCCTGTTCGACGACGACCTGGGCGCGAAGGTGCGCGACACGTTCAAGGCGGAGGCCCTGTCCAGCTCCTCGCTGGCCGCGCCCGCCATGGCGCTGGCGGCGTTGGACCCCCGGCTCATCCACTCGTTCCGCATCGGCAAGCACCTGATGGTGGTGTCGCTGTTCGTGGTGCGGGAGGGGCTGCCGGGGATGAACATCTCCCAGGTGCGCGACCGCTTCGGCGGGCTGGCCCTGTCGCTCATCCGGGGCGACGAGGAGACGCTGCATCCGAACGGTGACGTGGTCCTCCAGGCGGGGGATCAGATCACCATCCAGGCGTCCTATCCGGAGTACTGCGCCCTGCGCGCCTTCACCGGTGAGGCGGACGCGCCGGCGTACGCGGACCACGACAACTTCCTCATGCCGGGCTACCGCCCCACGGGGTGAGCTTCCCGCTCCGGCTTGCGAGCGGGACGGCGGGCGATTAGGCAGGGCGCGCTTTCTTCCGGAGGCCGTCTTGCATCGTTCCGCCGTCGTCCTGTCCCTGCTGGCCGTCCTGTCCGTGGGCTGTGCGTCCTCCCCTCCGCGTCCGAAGGGGGCGCAGGTGACGCTGGCCTCGCACGCGGACGCGCGGGTGGGCACCTATGTGTCCTCGCCGTGGGGCTTCAGTACGTCGTCGTATTGGATTGAAGGGCCCACGGGGCTCATCCTGGTGGACACACAGTTCCTGCCGTCCGCGGCGGAGGAGTTCGTCACCTGGGCGGAGGCGGTGACGGGCAAGAAGGCGGAGCTGGCCATCGTGCTGCACGCCAACCCGGACAAGTTCAACGGCACGGACGTGTTGCGCAAGCGCGGCATCCGCGTGGTGACGAGCGAGCAGGTGCGCGCGTCCATCCCGGCCATCCACGAGAAGCGCACGCGGGCATTCGCCGCCCGGTACGCGCCGGACTATCCGGCGGCGCTGCCGCTGCCGGACAGCTTCGGGAG
The DNA here is from genome assembly GCF_054512695.1 of Corallococcus sp. M7. NCBI lineage: Bacteria > Pseudomonadati > Myxococcota > Myxococcia > Myxococcales > Myxococcaceae > Corallococcus > Corallococcus sp. M7. The sequence goes on along the minus strand of NZ_CM137252.1, from coordinate 8,036,633 downwards.
CAAGACGACGGAGCTGAGCGCCGGTGGCGTGACGGTGAAGGCGCACGTGCTGGGCGCGGGGTGCAGCGAGGCGCACGTGGTGGTGGAGTTCGACGGGCACGTGTTCCCCGGCGACCTGGTGGCGAACGATGCGCACAGCTGGCTGGAGATCGGGCGCACGGAGGCGTGGCTCCAGCGGCTGGAGGAGTTGAAGGCGCTGCGCCCGAAGTGGGTGCATCCGGGGCGGGGGCCGTCGGGAGACGCGGGGTTGCTCGTGAGCGAGCGGCAGTACCTGGAGCGCGTCATCGCGGAGGTCGCCGCGGAGCATCCCCAGGGGCCCTTCACGGATGTGGCGGCACAGCACATCCGCGAGCGCATCGAGGCGGCGTACCCGGGTCTGCGCTTCCCGGTGTTCCTCAACATCGGCTTGCCGGCGGAGTGGGAGCGGCAGGCGCGGGTTGCCGCTCCCTGAGGGCCTACTCGAAGTTGCAGGGCACCGCGGAGAGGCTCCAGATGGAGGTCACCTGTCCGGTGGTGATGACGGGGCCGGTGCAGGGGCAGACGCGCTGGCCCACCTGGTTCGTCCTCGCGGCGTCGCTGTAGAAGAAGATGCGCGTATTCTGGCCCACGCGGCACTGCGGGAGGATGGCCTGCTCGGCCGTCCCGACGTCCGTCGCGACGGCGTCTTGCGCCGGGTCACCGCCACACGAGGCCAACAGCAGGGCGCCCGCCAGCAGCGCGAACTTGATGGGGTTACTTGCAGAGTGCATAGGACACGCTCGTGAAGGTCGTGGTCTGGCCGTAGGTGGTCGTGGTGCCGGTGCAGCTACAGATGAGGTGGCCCACCTCCACCGTCTTCGTGCTGTCGCTGAAGTAGGTGACGCGGGTGTACTGGCTCGGGCGGCAGGGGGACGCGGCCTGCTCCGAGGTCTCCAGGTTGGGTTCGCCGAGGGCTTCGGCTTCGCCACCACCACATGCGCCGAGCAGCAGGGTTCCCGTGCACAGCAGGCCCGTCAGAAGATGTCGCATCGTTCCTCCCAGATTGGGAAAACAAGATTAAGTAACAAGGGGCGTCTATGTCGACAGGTCGGGTCGCGGATGGCAGCTATCAAGCAGGGGTGCGGCGCTCGTTCGCGGTGGGCTCGGAGATGGCCTGGGCCGCCTGGGGTGAGGCGTCGGGACTGGTCCGCTGGGTGGGCGCCTGCGCCCAGGCGCTGACGGAAGGCGCGCAGGTCGTGCTCGCGGATGGGACGCGCATCAAGGTCGTGCGTCAGGTCCCGCCCAAGCAGCTGCGCTTGCGCCTGGAGCGCGACGGGTGGCCGCGTGCTCGCACCGTGCAGCTTCGCGTGTTGCCGTCGGTGCATGGCGTCACCGTGGCGTTGCACGCGGAGGGGCTGCCGGACGCGGGGGTTCGTGAAGAGCTGCTGGCGCGCTGGACGCGTGCACTGGAGAGCTGGAGCGCCTTCTCCGGGAGGACCGTGGAGGTGACCCGCGAAGGGGCTCCGAAGCGCGAGCCCGCGGGGAAGAAGGGCGCGAAGAAGCCTCCCGCGTTGGAGGCGGGCCTCGCGAAGCAGGGCGCCGCCGCGCTGAAGAAGCAGGGCCCCGCGCGAGGCACCAGGAAGGCCGCGGCCACGAAGCAGCCCCGGGCCGTGAAGAAGGCCGCGCCGGTGAAGAAGAAGGCCGTGGCCGCGAAGAAGGCCCGGCGCACGAAGTAGGGCGCGGCGCGGCTGGTGACTGCTGTTGGCGAGCGGTGACTCCAGTCACCAGGGACGGGCCCCGGCTCGTCCCACCGCGCCTCGCGCGTTTCCAAGGACATCAAGCACTTGGCCTCGGGCAGGTGTCAGCCCATGGGTTGGCATGTCCCCTGCTGTAGGTGTTCCTCGTCAGACGTACTCAAGTTCTCGAGGAAATCCCCATGGTCCCCGCGCCCGGTTCCGCCCGCATCGCTTCCTTCCGCCTCCCCTCGCAGGACCTCGACACCGTATCCGGTGGTCGCGTGCAGGGCGCCCACTGCCCGAAGCCGGGCGCGGGCTCGGTGTCCCCGTTCCAGCAGGACGGCTTCAGCGCGGGTCCCGCGAAGGGCGCGCAGTGGAAGCAGTTCGCGGAGGGGCTCGAGGACGTGGTGAAGCAGCTGCAGCAGCTCGTCCAGCTGCTCCAGACCCAGATGGGTGGCGCCGCTGCCTCCGCGGGCGGCGTTGATGGAGCCCAGGCTCCGTCGGGCGTGTCCGGTGCGCCCAGCAGGTGTGGCGTTCCCAGCGTCGACGGTGCGTCCAGCACGGGCGGCGCGCCGGGCGCGGGTGATTCGTTCCAGGCCGGCTCCACCCAGTCGGCGGGCTCCACCCAGTCGGCCGGCGCCACGGGCGACGTCCCGCAGGGCGAGGTGGGCGATTGGATCAAGCAGGCCATGGACATCCTCAAGGCCAATGGCGTCCCGGTGGAGAAGATGAACCCGCAGGACATCGCGAAGATCATCCAGCACGAGTCCAGCGGGAACCCGAACGCCATCAACCTCTGGGACCAGAACGCCAAGGATGGCCACCCGTCCATCGGCCTGATGCAGACCATCCAGCCGACGTTCGACGCGTACAAGCTCCCGGGCCACGACAACATCCGCAACCCGGTGGACAACATCATCGCGGCCGTTCGCTACTCCGTGGACCGCTACGGCTCCGTGTCGAACACGCCGGGCATCCAGGCGATGAACAGCGGCAGCGGCTACGTCGGCTACTGAGCCTCACCGCCCCCGCAGGTTCTGGGCGATCTTCAGGATGTCCGCGAGGACGCCCGCCGCCGTGACAGGGCCGCCTGCTCCCGCGCCCTGGACCAGCAGCGGGTAGTCCGCGTAGCGCTCCGTGGAGAAGGCCACGAACGCCTCCGAGCCGCGCAGCCGCGTCGCCGGATGCTCCTTCGGCACGGCCACCGGACCCACGCGCAGCACCGGCCCGTCCTTCGCCGCCGGGTCGATGCGCGCCAGGTAGCGCAGCACCTTGCCCTCCGCGCGCAGCCCCTCGATGCGCGAGGTGAACGTCCGGTCCAGCTTCTCCAGCCCCGCGAGGAAGCGATCCACGTCCGCCTCCTCCAGGTACTCGCGAGGCACGAACGGCTCCACCTCCACGTCCTCCAGCGTCAGGTTCAATCCCTGCTCCCGCGCGAGGATGAGCGCCTTGCGCGCGGCGTCCGTGCCGGCCAGGTCCTCGCGAGGGTGCGGCTCCGTGAAGCCCTTCTCGCGCGCCGTGCGCACTGCTTTCGACAGCGGCACACCCTCCATCAACTGCTGGCTCAGGTAGCCGAGCGTTCCGGAGAAGGAACCCTCCACGCCATGCACCCGGTCTCCCGTGCGCACCAGGTCCTTCAGCGTCTGGATGACCGGGAGCCCCGCGCCCACCGTCGTCTCGTAGTGGTACGCGCGGTGGTTCAGGTGCGCCGTGCTCCGCAGCCGCTCCCAGACCTCGAGCGGCTGGGTCAGCGGCTTCTTGTTCGCAGCCACCACGTGGATGCCGCTCTTGAACGCCTCCAGGTACAGCTCCTCCATGCCCTCCGCCGCGGTGCAGTCCACCAGCACCGGCACGGGCAGGCGGCGCAGCGGCTCCAGCAGCGCGCGCACCACGGGCGGTGACGCGCCCTCGGGCACGGACTGGATGCGCTCGCGCCACTGCTTGAGCGGGATGCCCTCCGGCGAGAAGAGCACCCGCCGGCTGTCCGCGAGCCCCACCAGATTGAGCTGGATGCCGTGTCCCTGCGCCAGCGTCTCCTGCAACGTGCGCAGTTGCTCCAGCAGTTGGCTTCCCACAACGCCATGGCCCAGCACCAGCAGGCTCACCTCTTCATGCGCGAAGTGGAAGGCCGCGTGCACCGTGCGCACGGTCAGCGCCGTCTCCGCCCCGTCCACGATGAACGAGATGGAGCGGGCGCTCGCCGTCTGCGCGATGGCGCGCACGTTGACGCCCAGCGCGCCCAGCGGCTGGAACAGCCGTCCCGCCACGTTGGCGCCCTGGCCCATGGCCTCCGCCACCAGCGCCACCTGCGTCACCGGCGCGCGCACCTGAGGCGGCTGCAACGCGCCCCGCTCCAGCTCTGGCGCCAGCTCGCGCCGCAGCACTGCTTCCGCGCGGGCCGCGTGCGCCCTGCGCAACACCACCGCCACCGAGCGCCCCGGCGACGACTGCGCCGCCATCCACGCGTCGATGCCCGCGGCCTCCAGCGCCTGCAACGCACGAGGCCCCACCGGCCGCGCCGCTTCCTCCGTGCCTCCCTCCAGGCCCAGCAGCGCCAGGTCCTCCAGGGACACCACGCACGTGGGCACGCTGCCGTTGCCCGCGCCGCGCACGTCGATGAGCGTGCCGGGTTCGTCGGGCTGTTGCAGGTGGCGCACGCGCAGCGGGATGTCCGCGTCGCGCAGCGTGGACAGCGCGCGAGGGTGCAGCGTGGGCAGGCCCAGGTACACCAGCTCCAGCGCCTCCGTGTAGCTCAGGTGCGGCACCGGCCGCGCATCCGCGACGTGCAGCGGATCCGCGGTCATCACCCCGGGCACGTCCGTCCACAGCGTCAGCGGCGTGCCCAACAGCACGGACAGCACCGCCGCCGTCTCATCCGCGCCCTCCACGCCCAGCGTCGTGGAGCGGCCATCCAAGGCAGCGCCCCGGCCACCCGCGTGCACCGTCAGCCGGCCCTCCCACGAAGGCCGCAGCGTGGCCACCCGGGCGCGGGTGTGCTCGCGATTCACGCGCGCCTGTCCGGGCTCGCCCTCTGTCACCGTCCAGTCCGCCGCGTCCACCTCCAGCGAAGGGATGCCGCGCGCACCCAGCAGCTTCGCCAGCAGCGCCGCCGTCAGCCGCTCGCCGGTGCCGCGCACCACGTCCTCCAGCGCGGGCCGCCGTTCACGCACCAGGCTCGCGCCATCCAGCGCGCGTCGCGCCGGCTCCAGCAGTGAAGCCAGGCTGCGCGTGCCATCCGTCTCCACCGACGTGGAGCCCGGGGGCGCACCCAACCGGCGCTCGGCCTCCTCCAGCATCAACAGTCCCCGCGCGAGCAGGCCGTCCAGCTCCTGCCGGGCCAGCGTGGAGTTGCCCTTCAACGCGATGGAGAGCGCCGACTCCAGCCCCTCCACGAGCCAGGGCGGTGACGACACGATGGCGGCGCGCGTGTTGCCCGCGTCGCGGCGAGACAGGTGCGTGGCCACGGACGCGAGTCCCTGGGCGGTGTCGAGCAGGAACGGAGCGTAACGGGTGATGCTCACAGGGGCGGTCATGAGGTCTTCCGGGCGCGGACGCCGGCAGTGGAGGAAAGGCGGGCGTCGCGGCCCACGCCCGGGGGCAGGGCCAGCGCGCGGACCAGCAGGGGCGCGAGCGCGTCCCATTCGATGAGGAAGCCGTCGTGGCCGTGCACGCTGCACAGGGCCGCGTACTCGGCATGCAGTCCCTGCGCGCGCAGGCGGCGGGACAGGTTCTTCATGTGCTCGGGCGGAAAGAGCGCGTCCCGGTCGATGCCGATGGTGAGCGTGCTCGCGCGGATGCGGTCCACGCCGGGGCCGCCGTTTGGCGTGGGCACGCGCGTGAGGTCGTGGTGGTCCATGGCGCCCAGGAGCGCCAGGTAGGACCGCGCGTCGAAGCGCGCCTCCAGCTTCGCGCCCTGGTACTCCAGGTAGCTCTCCACCGGGTACAGCGCGCGTGACGACCACGCCTGTGGACGCGGCTGGAGCGCCTCCAGTCCGGCCTCCGCGCGATAGGTGAGCGTCGCCAACTGGCGCGCCAGCTCCAGGCCTCGCCGGGGGGATTCGGGGTAATCGGGATCGAGCAGGATGACCTGCCGGGCCACGTGGTTCCAGCCCACCGCCCACGCGGACGCGGCCTCCGCCGTCGCGATGGGCACCATGCGCTGGAAGCGCTCCGGCGCGAGCGCCGCCAGGCACAGCACCACCATGCCGCCCAGCGAGCCGCCGGTGACGAGCGCCACCTCATCCACGCCCAGCGCGTCCAGCGCCGCGAGGATGGAGCGCGCCTGGTCCCACGGCGTGAGGGTCGCGGGCAGGCTCCGCTCATCCAGGCGCAGGTCGCCCTTGGGCAGCACCGGCGCCGGGCCGAAGCGCGTGTCGTCGGTGCGCTGCGGGAAGCCCTCGTCCGCGGGGCCGGAGGTGCCGTAGCAGGAGCCCAGGTTGTTGAAGCACAACAGCCGCACGCGCGAAGGGTCCAACGGCCGGCCATGCCCGATGACGGGGGCCCACCAGCCGCCTTCTCCTCCGGCGTTCATGTCCCCGGTGAGCGCGTGCACCAGCAGCACGGTGGGCACCGGGTCCGGCGTGCGGCGAGGACCGATGCGGCGCGCGTCGCGCAGCTCGGAGGCAGCGTCGCGCAGCTCGGAGGCGGTCCTCCTCACCACGCGCAGCCGGCCTTCGCGCGCCGCTTCCTCGGACTGCACGCGCGCACGGGACTGCAACCACGCGAGGTCCTCCGGGGGCCCCCACCACCAGCCGCGCACGAGGTGGGGTGCCACGCGGGCGCCGGCCTCCAGCGGCAGGTCCGGCAGCGACAGGTCGAAGACGCGCGGGGTCTCCGCGCGTGGGGGGATTTCCTGGCCAGGCCTCACGGGTCGCATGGCGTCAGACCGCGCTCAGGGCCTGATCGAGGTCGGCCACGATGTCGTCCAGGTGCTCGATGCCCACGGACAGGCGCACCAGGTCGTCGGTGACGCCGGTGCTGGCGCGCTCCGCCGGGGTGAGCTGTTCGTGGGTGGTGGACGCGGGGTGGATGATGAGCGAGCGCGTGTCGCCGATGTTCGCGAGCAGGCTCCACAGCTTCACGCCGTCAATCACCTTGCGCCCGGCGGACAGGCCGCCCTTCACGCCGAAGGTGACGAGCCCGCCGAAGCCGCCGTGGAGGTACTTCTTCGCGTTGAGGAACGAGGGGTCGTCCTCCAGGCCCGGGTAGCGCACCCACTCCACCTTCTTGTGCTGCTGGAGCCACTTCGCCACCGCGAGCGCGTTCTGCGAGTGGCGCTCCAGCCGCAGCCGCAGCGTCTCCAGGCCCAGGATGAACGCGTGCGCGTTGAAGGGGCTGAGCGCGGGGCCGATGTCGCGCAGGCCTTCCAGGCGGGCCTTGAGGATGAAGGCCGCGGGACCGAAGGCCTCGCGCAGACGCAGGCCGTGGTAGCCGGGGTTGGGCTCGGTCAGCTCCGGGAACTTGCCGTTCTCCCAGGGGAAGTTGCCGCCGTCCACGATGACGCCGCCAATGGAGGTGCCGTGGCCGCCGATGTACTTCGTCGCGCTGTGCAGCACGATGTGCGCGCCGTGGCGGAGCGGGTTGAAGAGGGCGGGGGACAGCGCGGTGTTGTCCACGAAGAGGGGCAGGCCTGCTTCACGCGCCACGGCGCCAATGGCGTCGAAGTCCGGAACGTCCAGGCGCGGGTTGCCCAGGGACTCCAGGTAGAGCGCCTTCGTCTTCGGGCCAATGGCCTGGCGGAACGCGTCCGGGTTGCCCGCGTCCACGAACTTCGTGGTGATGCCCAGGCGCGCGAGCGTCACCTTGAAGAGGTTGTACGTGCCGCCGTAGAGGCTGGCGCCGGAGACGATCTCATCCCCCGTCTTGAGGATGTTGAGGATGCCCAGCGTCTGCGCGGCCTGTCCGGACGCGACCGCGAGCGCGCCCACGCCGCCTTCGAGCGCGGCGATGCGCTTCTCGAAGACGTCCGTCGTGGGGTTCATGATGCGCGTGTAGATGTTGCCGAACTCCTTGAGGCCGAAGAGGGCGGCGGCGTGGTCCGCGTCGCGGAAGCGGTAGCTCGTCGTCTGGTAGATGGGCACCGCGCGAGCGCCCGTGGTGGGGTCGGGCGAATAGCCGGCGTGCAGCGCGAGCGTGTCGGGGTGCAGCGGGCGTTCGTTGTTGTGCGTGCTCATGGCAAGGGACTCCTGTTCGCGTCGCTCCGGAAGGAGCGCGCGTGCGTGAGGGCGGACGGGTGGTGGGGACGTCAGGGCACTGCGGGCGGCGGGGAGGGCTTCAGGACTCGGTGGGCGCTGCGACGCTCTTTGGCAGGGGTGCGAGAGCGGAGGCCCGGAACGACGAAGCCCACCGACCCTCGCGGGTGGGTGGGCTCCGGTTGGCTCGCCAGGGGCAGGCTGTGCGTCAGCCGGCCGCGGCGGGCTTGGGCCCACCCGGAACAGGCATCGAACACATGCACATGGCGGAGGTGACGAACATTCTGCGAGAAGAAGTAGACGCGATGGCGCGAGCTGTCAAGCCACCCTCCGGAGCCGCACCGCATGTGTCGCGGACCCGTGACACCGATTCACTGCGTATTCCCAGAATGACGTCCTCCCGCTCGGTCCTCCTCCTGGCCTGTCTGTTCCTCGCCGCGTGCTCCAAGCCCGCGCCGCCCACCTCCGTGAATCTTCGAAAGAGCTTCCGCACGCAGTTGAAGGTGGAGCCCACGCATCGCGCTCCCGCGCCCACGCCGCCGAAGGAGCTCTTCGAGTTGGTGCGCTATCCCGCACCGCTGGGCCTGAACGCGGCCTACGTCACGCCCGTGCGCGAGGGCGCGAAGCGGCCGGCGGTGGTGTGGATCCACGGCGGCTTCAACTGGGGGCTCGACGACTTCGCCTGGGCGCCATCACCGCGCAGCAATGATCAGAGCGCGCGCGCCTTCCGTGAGGCCGGGCTGGTGTTGATGCTGCCGTCGCTGCGCGGCTCGGACGACAACCCGGGGGCGACCGAGTACTTCCTGGGCGAGGTGGATGACGTGGTCGCCGCCATCGACTTCGTGGCGAAGCGCCCGGACGTGGACCCCGCGCGCATCTACGTGGCGGGGCACAGCACGGGCGGCACGGTGGCGTTGATGGCGGCGGTGCTGTCACCGCGTCTGAAGGGCGCCTACGCGTTCGGTCCAACGCATGATGTGGCTGAGTACGCGCACTATGTGCCGTTGCTGGGACAGGCCCAGGGACCGGAGCTGTGGATGCGCAATCCGGTGAGCTACGTGGAGCACCTGCGCGTGCCCACGCAGGTCATTGAAGGCTCGGACCACGGAAACATGGACGCGTTCGAACCGCTGCGCGTGGCGGCGAAGGGCGCGCCGCTGTCGTTCCTCGCGGTGCCCGGGGCCACGCACTTCAGCGTGCTCGCGCCCGTGACGGAGTTGCTGGCGAAGCGGCTCAGGGAAGCAAAAGCGGACGCGCCCACGGTGCGGCTCACGGACGCGGAGGTCCGCGAGGCTGTGGCCGCCGAGCAGGAGTAGTCAGCGCACGCGCGCGTTCGCGGAGTAGGGCGGCAGGGGGCCAAGGAAGCCGGGCCAGGCCTTCACGCGCTCCCCCAATGCAGTGTCGGATGGGGTGCCTTCAAGCAGCCCTCTCCGGTGAGCGGTGACCCGCCGCGCAGCGGCTGTAAGTCATTGTCATTCCCATCCGGACGGTCCTTCACTCCCAGCCCAGGTGGCTGAATCCTCTCAGCCTTGCGTCGGGAGGGGACATGACGATTCAGCTCGGGTTCATCGACCAGGGTGATGGCGCCAACCTGCGGACGCTCCCCGCGGAGATGAAGGGCTCCGCCTGCCTGACTCCAGTGCCCCTGCCTCCGGGCACGCGGGTGAGCGTCATCCGGGACCAGGCCCGGGCGCCCGGCTGGTCCTATGTCTCCACCGTGGTGGGGGGATACCTGCTGCAAGGATATGTGCAGACCTTGCGCATCACGACGCAGCTGCCGGAGCCCTCGGCGACGCTCTATCCGGTGCGTCCGGGGGACCGCCTGGAGCCCATCGCCGCGCGCATCTACCGGCAGGCCATCCAGCCGGGGCGGGACCTGCGCTTCTACGAGAATGTCATTCATCACGTGAACGTGAAGAGTGGGCGAAAGGGAATCCAGCGCGTGGACGGTGATGTCCGGCTGGTCGCGGGCGAGCGCATCTGGCTGGTGAGCATCGCCTTCGCCAACCAGCTCCAGGGAATCGTGTCGAGCGGTTCCATCACCCACGAGGCGATGGTCCAGGCGCGCAAGGCCGCCCGGCATCTGGAGGACGTCATCACCTCCGTGAGGCAGGCGGACCAGTTCTTTGGAGAAGTCACCGGCCAGTACGGCAAGGCCATCCTGGACAACTGGCTGGAGATCTCCGCGATGGTGGTGGGCTTCATCGCCGCGGAGGCGCTGTCCACCTTCCTGGCGGCGACGCCCACCGGCGTGGGGCAGCTCGCGGCGGCGCTCATCCAACTGGGCCTGGCGGCGTTCGGTGCCCATGGCCTCATCGAGGCCGGAGGAGAGGCCCTGAAGCACGCGCAGCTGTGGCTCTCCCAGGCGTGGGAGGCCAATGGCTTACCAGAGAAGCTCGAGGAGGCCAGCAAGTCCTTCCTCCGGATGCTGGTGAGCATCGCGATGGCGGCGCTGGCGCTGATGGGCGTGAAGACCAACGCGGGACGTGGGCTCAGGCTGATGACGTCCGTGCGAATCACCCCGCCCCGCATCTACATGATGGCGGCTGCGGACCCCGGAGGTGCCTACGCGGGCGTGCCTGTCTTCCAGCCGGGCTCCATCACCGCCGCTCCGTCTGTCCCGCTGCCCTTCAATCCCTGGGGCTCCGGCACGCCGTTGCTGTCACAAGCCGTCAAGGAAGGCGGGACGTCCAACCCGGACCCCGCGCCTTCCCTGACCGAGCGCGTGCTCAGTGACGCTGACTTGGAGAAGCTGCTGGAGAAGCTCCCCAACTGGGACAAGCTCAAGGACTTCGTCGGGCGCCGCATCCCGCAGGAAGGAACGCCGGAGTTCAACGCGTTCAAGAAGGAGTTCCAGGCGGCCGGATACCGCTTGGAGAAGTTGAGCTCGGACTCCCAGCCCTATCGGTTGCGCCGTCCGGACGGCAAGGCATTGGGCGAAGAGTACGGGGCGCTCACGGTGACCCAGGACGGGCTGGTGGTGCTCAAGGTCGGCAAGGGGACGCCCCGGCTGAGCATCTTCACCCGCTACCGGAAGAACTACCTGGACTGGGTGGAGAAGACCCAGGGCCCGGCGGCGCGGGCGGCGGCGGAGGTCCGGCTCTCCGCGGGCCATCCCATGCACCACCTCATCCCAGATGAGATTGCCCAGACCCACCCGCTGATCCGCACGGCCATGGAGCGGCTCAAGGGATACACGATTGACCGGGGGTCGAACATCCTCGACATGCCCTCCGGCCTCAACGTGGAGGGCCAGTTCATCCACTCGGGCAGCCACCCGCGCTACAGCAAGTTCGTGGAGACCCGGCTTGATGACGCCTTGAGGAAGCTGCGCACGAAGGGTCCGTCCTCCAGTTGGATGCCCAAGGTCATTGAGGAGGCTCTCCTCAAGGTCGAGAACGAGCTTCGCCAGGCCATCCAGTCCGGGAGCTTGAAAGAGCCGGTCATCAAGATGATCCAGGAGCAGCGCGGCGATAGGGTGCTCACAGGGAAGAAGCTGGCCTTGCTGGAGTTGTCCTCCCACGAGGAGTCACACACCACATGATGTATGCATTGACGGCTGACACCTCCCACATCGAGGAGGAAGGTGTCTATGACGCCAGGCTCATCGAGTTCGACGGCTTCGAGGACGCGACGTTCTTCGAGCCCGGCATCGACTATCAGAGCCAGCAGGGCGTGCCTGAGGTCATCGAGTTCGTCGGCAACCTGGAGAGCGCCGCCCGGCTCGACCACCTGTTCACCGCGCCCATGGGGTGGTTGCTGATCTCCCGGCGCATGGTGCGCGTGCTCGAAGCGGTGGGCCCGTTCCGCCACCGCCTCATTCCCACGGTCATCTATTCGGAGCGCATCAGGCACCTCGTGCAAAGCGGGTACCCTCGGAGGCGGACCTGGCATTCGGTGACGGACCCTGCGCTGAAGAACGAGGACTTCGTCATCCTCCAGTTGATGGAGCGGACCGACTGCCTCGACCGGGAGCGCACCCTCGTGAAAGGCGTGCCCTTCCACCAGTGCGGCGAAGAGTTCCTGGGTCAGGAGGAGGCCGAGCCGCTCGTGCTCCGCCCGCCCCCCGGAGGCTTCCCGCCCATGTTCTTCGTCCCCGAGTTGGTCTTCTACTGCTACACCGAGGAAGCACGGCAGGCGTGTGAGCAGGCAGGACTGAAAGGCCTGTGGTGGCGCCCACAACCGTGAGTCCGTGACGGAGAAGCGGAGGAGTCCGCGTCAGCGCACATGCGCGTTCGCGGAGTAGGGCGGTAGGGGGCCCAGGAAGCCGGGCCGAGCGCTTCACGCGCTCCAGCCACGCACGCACGGACGGGTAGGGCGTCAGGTCCACGCCCGCCTCCGGCGCCAGGTGCGTGTACGCGAAGAGGCAGAGGTCCGCGACGGTGTAGCGCTCCTCCACGAGGAACGTGTGCTGGCCCAGGTGCCGCTCCATCGCAGCCAGTGCGCGCTCACCGCTCTGCACTCGGTTGCGGAGGACTTCGGACTCCGGCGGCTGCCGGCCCGTGAGCAGCCAGAAGCGCGCGGTGCCGAGGTTCGGCTCCACCGCGTTCTGTTCGAAGAACATCCACTGGTGCACCTGCGCGCGAGCGAAGCGGTCCTCGGGCAGGAAGCGCGTGCCCTCCGCCAGGAACAACAGGATGGCGTTGGACTCCGCGAGAAAGCGCCCCGGCTCCGGCTCCAGCACGGGGATGCGGCCATCCGGGTTCTTCGCGTGGAAGTCCGCCGTGTGGCTCTCCCCCGCGAAGATGTCCACCGGCACCAACTCGTATGCGAGCCCGAGCTGCGCGAGCAACGTGCGAACCTTGTAGCCATTCGCTGACGGCAGATAGTCGTAGAGGCGCATCCGGTCTCCATCAAGAGGATGCGCGCGATGCTATCGACCGTACTTCCCTGCGCACTCCGCTTCTTGCGATGGAATCACCGCGAGAAGCGGAGCAGGAGACCGCCGTTACTGCGCGGTGGCCTCGTTCCACACTTCCGTGACGCGGCCCACCTGGTCGAACGCGCAGTGCTGCGCGCCCGCGATGACCTTGTCGTTCACCGGGAACTGGAGGTTGCCGAAGTACGCCTTCGCGTCCTGGATGTCCTGGTAGAGGAAGTCCTGGTCGCCGTAGGTGAACCAGAACTTCGTGCCTCCGCGCAGCGCCGCGTTGGACGCGTCCCAGTCCATCTGGCCCGACCACGGCTTCTCACCGCCGCAGCTCAGCGCGTAGATGCCCGGGTAGCGGTCGCCGTAGCGCGGCAGGAAGCTGGCCGTCAGCTCGATGGAGCCGCCCGACGAGCCACCGAAGAGGATGGGCCCGTTCTGGATGTCCCAGCCCTTGCGCAGCGCCTCGATGAGCGACACCAGCTCCGCCGCGTTCTTGCCCTCCAGGTCGCGCTCCGACAGCGGTGCTCCGTCCGGGGAACAGGTCGTGTACTCCGGCTTCACCCACCACGCGCACTTGTTGGGCGCGAGTGCCGTCACGTAGAGCGTGTTGTGCCCGTACGTCCAACCGCCGTGCGTGAACAGCGAGCGAGGGCTGCCGCCATTGGTGCCGGTGTACGTGGCCGCGCCGTCGCCGTGCAGGTAGATGGCCAGCCGCATGGGCGCGGGCGCGATGCCCTGCTTCGGCTCGATGTACTTCACCTCCGTCGCGCCCACCTGCGCCACGCAGTACGTCAGCGTGCCCGCGTCGGTGTTCACCGTGCCCGTCCGGCTGCACGCGAGCTTGCCGGAGCCGCCCGAGCTGCCCGGGCCCGCGTCCGTGCCCGCATCCACGTCCGTGCCTGCATCGGCCCCCGCGTCCACGCCCGTCCCGGCGTCCGTGCCCGCATCCACGTCGGTGCCGGCGTCCGTGCCCGCGTCGGTGATGGGGGTGCCGGAGTCAGGCGTGACTTCATCGGGGTCGTCGGAGCACGCGGACAGACCCAGGGCGAGAACGGCGGCGAGGACGAAGCGGGACATGGTGACTCGGGGGAGGGGAGGCGGCGCCTCTGTTCAGCAGCCAGTATACCGGGTATAGATTTCCAGCCGGGAAAGGAAATTCTTTCATGACTGGACGCGTGAACCTGATGGCGCCGGAAGTCCGGGCCAATCCCTACCCCGTCTACGAGGAGCTGCGCCGCACCGCGCCGGTGTGTCAGGTGGAGCCCGGCGGGCTCTGGGCCATCACCCGCTTCGAGGACGTGGCCGCGGCCTTCAAGAACCCGCAGGTGTTCTCCTCGGCCGGGGTGCGCACGACGACCGCGCCGCCGTGGCTGGGGCACAACCCCTTCTCCGAGTCGATGATCGTCATGGATCCGCCGCACCACATGCGGCTGCGCGCGCTGGTGAGCCGCGCGTGGACGCCCGCGGCGGTGAACCGGCTGGAGCCGCGCATCCGGAGCTTCGCGCAGATACTCGCGGAGCGATTGTCCCCCGAGCGCGAGGTGGACTTCGTGGACGCCTTCGCCATGCCGCTGCCCGCCAGCGTGATTGGCGAGCTCTTCGCCTTGGACCCCACCATGACCGCCCGCTACAAGCGCTGGTCGGTGGACCTGTCCAGCGTGTCCGGCACGACGGAGAAGGACACCCACCGGCACGAATCCATCAAGGCCACCGTGCGCGAGATGGAGGACTACCTGTCCAACGTCGTCGCCGAGCGCCGCCGCCACCCGCAGGACGACATGGTGTCGGACCTGGTGAAGTCGCGCGTGGACGGCGAGGAGCTCAGCGACGCGGAGCTGATGAGCTTCCTCTTCCTGCTGGTGGTGGCGGGCCTGGAGACCACCGTGCAGCTCGTCAGCCACTGCGTGCGCATGCTGATGGAGAAGCCGCACCTGGTGGCCCGGCTGCGTGAGAACCCGTCGCAGGTGGGGCGCTTCGTGGAGGAGGTCTTGCGCTACGAGCCCTCCGTGCACGGCCTGGTGCGCGTCACCACGAAGGAGACGCAGGTCGCGGGCGTGACGATTCCGGAGGGCGCGCGCGTGGCGCTGATGGTCGGCTCCGCGTGCCGCGACGGCGAGCGCTTCAAGGACCCGGACACCTTCGACATGGACCGCGAGGGCGTGAACAACATGCCCTTCGGCCACGGCATCCACTTCTGCCTGGGCGCGCCGCTGGCCCGGCTGGAGGCGCGCGTGGGGCTGGAGGTGCTGCTCTCCCGCTTCACGCGCTTCACGCCCACGGGCCCGGTGAAGTGGAACACCTCCCTCACCGTGCGCGGCCCGCTGACGATGCCCCTCATCCCGCACGCCTGAAGCGCGCGGGACGAAGGCTCATCACGCCTCGATGTCGAAGGCGAGCGACACGCGCTCGCCCGGGGCCACGTGCAACAGACCCTCGCCGGTGGCCAGCGCCCCGGCGGCGGCCGTCCACGGCTCCACGCAGACGAAGTCCTTCCCCGTGAGCGTCCACACGACGAGCATGCGGAACTCCCCGCTCCACGACAGCTTCACGGGGGACAGGCCTGGGCCCCGCTCCAGCACCGTGCCCGGCGCGGAGTGGTCACGCAGGTGCATGTCCACCTCCTGCGCGGTGAGGTCCAGGCCGGTGAAGGGCACCTCGTGCTTCGCGCGGTTGTCCCACGCGTGCGTGGCGTCCGTCTCCACGCGCGCCTGGGCCTTGTTGCCTTGCGGCACGCGGAAGTACGGGTGGTAGCCCAGGTGCAGCGGCAGGGGCCGCGTGTCCCGGTTCTCCAGGTCGAAGTCCAGCGTCAGCCTGCGGCCCGCGAGCGAGAACGCCAGCTGCGCGTCGAAGGCCCACGGGTACTGGCGCAGCGTCTCCTCCGACGACGTCAGCCCCAGCACCAGCAGCGACGCTTCCGCCTGGCGCACCGTCCACGGCAGCTTCCGCGCGAAGCCGTGCTGCGGCAGCGAGTACGCCTTGCGGTCCGCCGGATACGTGTCCCCGGGCAGGGGACCGGCGTTGGGAAAGAGCACGGGGATGCCCCCGCGCACGCTCTTCGTGAGGTCGGCGACGGTGCTCTCGTCCAGATAGAGCACGTCCTCGCCGTCCACCACCATGCGCGTGACGAGCGCGCCGCGCGTGGGAATCACCTCCACGCGGCAGCCGCCGTCCTCCAGCGCATAGGTGTCCAGCCCCGCGATGCCCGGGAACGGTCCGCTCATGGAACTAGATGGCCCCTTCCTTCGGGTCGCTGTCCATGAACGGGTAGGGGACCTTCACCGGCGGCGCGAAGTTCTCCTTGATGGTGCGCGGGCTGGACCAACGGAACAGGTTGATCATCGACCCGGATTTGTCGTTGGTGCCCGAGGCCCGGCTGCCGCCGAACGGCTGCTGGCCCACCACCGCGCCCGTGGGCTTGTCGTTGATGTAGAAGTTGCCCGCCGCGTTGCGCAGGCCGCTCATCATCTGCTCGATGGCCTTGCGGTCGCGCGCGAAGATGGCGCCCGTGAGCGCGTACGCCGCGGACTGGTCGCACTCCTTCAGCGTCTCCTCGAACTTCGCGTCCGGGTAGACGTACACGCCGACCAGCGGAGCGAAGATCTCCTCCGTCATGATGCGGTGGCGCGGGTTCGTGCACTGCACCAGCGTGGGCTGCACGAAGTAGCCCTCGCTCTTGTCCGTGCCGCCGCCCGCGACGATGGTCGCGTCGCCGCCGGACTTCGCCAGCTCGATGTACGAGGACACCTTCTTGAACGAGCGCTCGTCGATGACGGCGCCCATGAAGTTCCGGAAGTCCGCCACGTCGCCCATCTTGATTTCACCGATGAGCGCCTGGAGGCGGGGCTTCAGCTTGGGCCACAGGGACTCCGGCACGTAGACGCGGCTGGCCGCGCTGCACTTCTGGCCCTGGTACTCGTAGCCGCCGCGCACGATGGCGACCGCGAGCGCCTCCAGGTCGTCCGCCGCGGACGGGTGCGCGAAGATGAAGTCCTTGCCGCCCGTCTCACCCACCAGCCGCGGGTACTGCTTGTAGCGGCCGATGTTCTCTCCCACCGTCTTCCACAGGTGATTGAACGTGGGCGTGGAGCCGGTGAAGTGGATGCCGCCCAGGTGGGGGCTCGCCAGCACCGGGTTGCCCACCGTGGGGCCGTCGCCGGGCAGCATGTTGATGACGCCGTCGGGCAGGCCCGCCTCGCGCAAGAGCTCCAGGCCGTACCACGCGCTCAGGGCCTGCGTGGAGGACGGCTTCCACAGGATGACGTTGCCCATCAGCGCGGGCGACACGCAGAGGTTCAGCGCGATGGAGGTGAAGTTGAACGGCGCGATGGCGAAGACGAACCCGTCCAGCGGACGGTAGTCCGTCATGTTCCACGTCTGCGCGGAGTTCTCCGGCTGGATGGAGAGGATCTGCTGCGCGAAGTGGACGTTGTAGCGGAGGAAGTCGATGAGCTCACAGGCCGCGTCGATCTCCGCCTGGTGCGCCGTCTTCGACTGGCCCAGCATGGAGGACGCGTTGAGCAGCGGGCGGTAGCGCGTGGTGAGCAGCTCCGCGGCGCGCAGGAAGATGGCCGCGCGCGCGTGGAAGGGCATCCGCGCCCAGTCCTCCTTCACGGACATGGCGTTCTGGATGGCCTGCTCCACGTGGCCCGCTTCGGCCTCGTGCAGGGTGGCCAGCACGTGCTGGTGCCGGTGCGGCATGCGCACGGTGTCCGTCTTGCTGGACTTCACGTGCTTGCCACCGATGACGACGGGGATGTCGATGCGCTCCCCGCTCATCTGCTTGAGGGTGGACTGGAGCTCCGCGCGCTCCGGGGTGCCGGGGGCGTAGGAGAGGACGGGCTCGTTCTTGGGAGCGGGGACGCGGGGGAAGGCGTTGATCACGCGAGGACCTCGGGACGAGAGGAAGGCAAGTTCGGGCAAGGTATAGCCCTCCCCGTGTCCCAGGTCAGTGACAGAAGCGTGGGGCGTCCTCGCCGAGACAGAGGCCCCGGCGTCCGTCCGGCATCCGTCCGGCTCAGCCCTCGCCAGCGGCCTTGGCGGTGGCGCCCCTCGCGCGCTGCAGCACGGCGTGCAGCTGCGCGATGAGGTACGGCGGCTTCACCGGCTTGACCAGGTACGCGTCCGGCTGGGGCTGTCCGGGCTCCAGGTCCGTACGCGGCGGGTAGCCGCTGACGAACATCACCGGCAGGTGCGCCAGGGAGGGCTCCGCGCGCACGCGGCGGCACAACTCGTAGCCGTCGATGCCCTCCATGTTCACGTCCGACAGGAGCACATCCGGCGGCTGCGCCAGCGCGTGCGCGAGCCCCGTCTCTCCATCCGCGGCCACCGTGCAGTCGAACTCACCCGACAAGAGCAGCCGCAGCGTCTCGCGCATGGTCCAGGAGTTCTCCACGATGAGGACCTTGGGCTTCACGGTGCATCAACTCCCGGGGAGGCAACTGCGCACGACTTGGGGGAACGGCGGACACAGCATCCCCCCGCTGTGCGCACCGGGCAAGAGGTCCCCCTTCACCCGTGAGAATTCATGAAAGCCTCCACCTCACGGGTTTGCCGCCAACGCCCTCAACCCTCGGGCGGCGGATTCACGAGCCCGCGCCGGGAAACCTCGGAGTCCGGCTCCTCGTCGCCCCGCGCCTCGCGCTCGGGCACCTCTTCGTCCAGCCACTCCGCGCCGCGCTCCACCTCCGCCTCCCAGCGCGTCTCCTTCAGCGGGCCGGGGTTCTCATCCTCGCGGGCCGCGGCCTGGGAGCGCTCGCGGACCAGCTCGGCGGCGCCGCGGTCCAGTGCGTCCTCCATCTGTCCCCGGTTGCGTGGTTGGAAGTTCTTCGAGTCCTTGTCCGAAGCCATGGGGTGTCACCTCCGACGGGAAGGTGGGACGCACCGGGCCGGCCAGGCAATGACGGCGCGTGCGCACGCCGCCTGCCTGGCCGTCCAGGTGCGGGAAGGGCGATGTGCGCCGTCCCGCCGCGTCAGCGCGGCGCGGAGGCCGGACGCCGGGCCAGCGGCTGCGCGTCCTCCCGCGACAGGCGTTGGACCTCCGGCGCCACGTCCCCGGTGGGCGCGGCGATGCTGCACCGCGCGCCGCCATGCACCAGGCCCACCACGCGCAGTTGCTCGTCCACCAGCGGCGCGCCGGAGTCTCCCGGCTCTCCGTGCATCGTGGTGAAGAGCGCGTTGGGCACGTCCGGCAGCGACGGGCAGCGGCCCCAGCGCTCCACCATCACCCGCTGCGGTTCACCGGGCCGGTCGTGGCGTCCGGTGAAGACGAGCATCGCGCCGGGGATGGGCAGCCCCTCCGCCACCTCCAGCGGCGCCACCGGCGCCTTCGCCTCCAGCTCCAGCACCGCCATGTCCCGGCCGCGATCCACGAACACGTAGCGCCCATGGAGCTGCCGTCCGTCCTCGAAGTTCGTGCGCTCCTCGCCCGCGTCCGGTGCGACGCAGTGAGCCGCGGTGAGGACGTGGCGGCCCTGGCCCACCACCACGCCCGCGCAGTGGCCGTCACCCAGCGTCACCGTCGCCGCTTCCGCCTTCTCCAGACCCGTGGCTTCGCCCGGGCCGGACTGGCCGCAGGCCATCCAGGCGGTCACGGCCGCGAGTGCCACCGTGGCGCCGCCCCACTTCCATGCACGCATGCCGCTTCCCCCTCCTCCCCCGGGCGAAGGACCCTGGGGTTCGAAGGAACGGTGTGCATGCGTGCGGGTGTGTCGTGGGAGCGGGTGTGGAAGTGGCTCCCCAGCAGGCGTCCGGGCGCATCACCGTGGCTGCTTCCAGCAAGACGGTGAAACAGAGAACGGCAGCAGAGCGTGTACCTGCTCGGATGTCCCGGAGGCGGTGTCACTGAAACGTGCTATTCCTCGCTACGTCTGGATTCTGGATTCCAGGCCCTGGCCCGGAAGCAGCCAGCCCTTTGGCTCGTGAGCGACGACGAGAAGACAACGGTATTGGATGAACGCACCCGCCCTCCGAGCACCTGGGGGGAGCGGATGCGTACGCCCATCACGTTGCCGGGCTCGGGCATCGGCGAGCGGCGCTCGCTGATCCCGGGCGTCATCGTCAACGGGCGCTACCGCGTGGAGTCGCTGCTGGGCGAAGGCGGCATGGGCCGCATCTGGCTGGCGGACGACCTGCAGGAGCGCCGCCGCGTGGCGCTCAAGGAGATGCACGTCCCCGCGGAGCTGTCCGCGGCGAAGGTGGAGGAGCTGGTGCTGCTGTTCCGGCACGAGTTCTTCGCCATGAAGAAGCTCCAGCACCCGTCCACGCTCAAGGTCTTCGACTGGGGCATGACGGAGGCCGGCAACCGCTTCATCACCATGGAGGTGGTGGGCG
Source organism: Corallococcus sp. M7 (assembly GCF_054512695.1). NCBI lineage: Bacteria > Pseudomonadati > Myxococcota > Myxococcia > Myxococcales > Myxococcaceae > Corallococcus > Corallococcus sp. M7. The sequence goes on along the minus strand of NZ_CM137252.1, from coordinate 8,016,549 downwards.
GCAAGGACCTGAGCACGCTGGTGCGGGACGCGCCGCTGGACACGCGCACGCTGTACCGCGTGTTGATCCAGATGGCGCAGGTGCTGGCGTTCATCCACTCGCGCCTGTACGTGCACTGCGACATCAAGGCCAGTAACGTGCGCATCACCGAGTCCGGCGCGGTGAAGCTGATGGACTTCGGCGTGATGCACCAGCTGGGCACGCCCAGCCCCGGCAAGCTGAAGGGCACGCTGGAGTACCTGGCGCCGGAGTGGCAGCGCGGCGCGAGCATCGACGGGCGCGCGGACCTGTACTCGCTGGGCGTGATGGCCTGGTACCTGGCCACCCGCAAGCTGCCCTTCAAGCGCAACAGCCCCGCGGTGCTGCTGGCGGATCACCTGACGCGTCCGGCGCCGCGCCCGTCCACCATCTGCCCGGTGGATCCGCAGTTGGAGGAGATCATCCTCCTGTTGATGGCGAAGGATCCGCGCGAGCGCTTCCAGGACGCGGGTGAGTTGCTGGAGGCGCTCTGCCACGCCAGCGGCGAGCCCGTCCCTGAGGAGCCGCTGTCCGCGCGCGCCAGCTACCTGCACGTGCCGGAGGTGGTGGGGCGCGAAGGCGAGCTGGAAGGGCTGATGAACGGCCTGGCGGAGGCGGACTGGGGGCAGTCGCGCGCCATGCTGGTGGGCGGCCCCGCGGGCGTGGGCAAGACGCGGCTGCTCCAGGAGTTCGAGCTCCAGGCGAAGCTGGCGGAGCTGCCCTTCGGCCGGGGGCAGTGCCGCGCGGAGGGCTTGTCCCCGCTGGCGCCGGTGGCGCAGGCCCTGCGCTGCCTGGTGCCGCAGACGCCCGCGGATTTGATGGAGCGGGTGAAGGCTCCGCTCGCGCGCGTGCTGTCGCCGGAGGTGCTGGAGGGTGACCAGGACGAGCAGCTGCCGCGCGACGGCTCCGACGAGAAGGCCGCCTTCTTCGAGGCGCTGACGGAGTGGACGCACACGCTCGGCGGGCGGCAGTCCTTCGTGCTGTGCTTCGAGGATCTCCAGTGGGCGGACAGCGCGTCGCTGGAGGCGCTCAACGTCGTCATCCGCGCGCTGCACGGCACGCGCGGCATGGTGGTGGGCACGTTCCGTTCGCAGGAGCTGTCGCGCCTGAGCCTCGCGTTCCAGACGGTGGACGAGAAGCTCACGTCCCGCATGGACCTGGAGCCCCTGTCCGCCGAGCACGTGGCCAAGCTGGTGGAGCTGGTGCTGCCGGGGTTGGACGTGCCGCGAGGCTTCGTGCAGCGGCTGCACGAGACCACCGGCGGCAACGCCTTCTTCGCCACCGAGTGCCTGCGCATGCTGGTGGAGGCGGGCGCGCTCAAGCGCGTGGGCGGGCGCTGGGAGGCGGAAGAGGGACTGGGCACGCGGCGGCTTCCGGCGAGCATCCAGGAGGCGGTGTTGGTTCGCCTGGCCAACGCGCCGCCGGAGCAGGTGTCGCTCCTGCGCAAGCTGGCGCCTGCGGGCCGGATGCTGGACCTGCCGCTGTTGCGCGCGCTGTCCGGCCTGCCGGAGACGGAGCTGTTCGCGGTGCTGGACGGCATCGTGGAGCGGCAGTTCCTCCAGGACGTGGAGGGCCGCTACGTCTTCACGCACGACACCGTGCACCAGGCCGTCTACGACAGCACGCCGGAGCCAGCGCGCCGGGCGTACCACGGCCAGGTGGCGCGGGCGCTCCAGGCGCTGCCCTCGGGGCGCTCGGGCGTGGTGCGCGCGGTGGGCTGGCACTTCGCGCGCTCGGACGCGCCGGCGGAGGCCATCCAGCCGCTCTTGGAGGCGGGCCAGGTCGCCATCGAGGCGGAGGCGCTGCTGGAGGCGACGCTGCTGCTGAAGGAAGCGGCGGGCCTTTTGGAGTCCGCGCCGGACTACCCGGGCCGCTCGGAGCAGCTCCTGCGCACGTGGGTGTCGCTGGTGGAGGTGGGCTACTCCAGCGACCCGCCGACGTCGGTGGCGTACGCGGAGCGGCTCTTCGCGCACTGGACGGCCACGGTGGACGTGGAGGCCGGACGGCGCGAGGCGCTCTCGCGGCTTCAGTCCGCGCGCGTGGCCACGCCCGCGGAGCGCGAGGAGCTGCTCATCCCGCTCTTCCGCGAGGTGTCCGCGGACGGGCGGATGACGCCGGTGGACGTCTTCTGGAAGCGCTCGGAGCTTCAAATCCTCCAGGGCATGGCGCTCGCCATCCTGGGGCGCACGGAAGAGGTGGAGGGGCTCATCGCGCGCGTGGCCGCCGAGCACCCGGAAGACTCGCCGTACCGGGCGGGGCTGTCCGTGGCGCGCTCGACGCTGTGCGCGTACACCGGCCACTGGGCGGGCGGAGTGTTCGAGCAGCGCAAGCAGGTGCAGCGGCTGCGCGAGTTTCGCGACGCGGTGGGGCGTCCGCCGCGGCGGCTGGCGTGGGCGCTGGGCATGGGCGGCTACCTGCTCAACGTGAACCTGGCCCTGCGCGGCGAGCCGCTGGATGAGGAGCTGCTGAAGGACGGGCTGCACCTGGCGGAGGCGCAGGGCTTCACCGACGTGCGCGCCTACCACCTCTTCGCGCAGGTGGCGCGCGCGGCCTTCACCGGCGACGGCGCCGCGTTCGCGTCCGCGCTCGCGCAAAAGACGGAGCTCATCCGGCGGCTGGGCAGCCCCCGGTTGATGGAGCGCAACCTGGCCCTCTTCACGCCGCCGTACTACCTGGAGCGGGGCGAGCACGAGCTCGTCGCCGCGGTGGTGTCGCGCGGCGAGGCGCTCTCGCGCGTGCTGCCCGAGGACCGCTGGCTGCGCGCGCACGTGCTGGTGTACCAGGCGTGCCGCGACGTGCTCTTCGAGGACGCGGCCGCCGCGCGCGAGTCGCTGCCCCGCGCCCTGGAGGCCGCGCGGCAGGGCGGCCTGCGCATGGAGACGCTGGTGCACGTGTACCAGTCGCGCTTCGAGCGGGAGCAGGGCCGGCTGCCCGCCGCGCTCGCCGCCGCCGAGGCCGCGCTGGAGCGCGCCCTGGACCCGCGCTTCGCCAACCCCTGGGACGAAATCCTGGCCCGCCGCGCCCTGGCGCCGCTGGTGTCCCAGGAGGAGGGGGACGCGCACCTGCGCCACGCGCGCCTGCTGGCGGAGTCCACCGGCAACGTGCTCCAGATGGGCCTGGTGTACATGCAGCACGCGGAGCGGCACGGCACGCCGGAAGAGGCGATGCGGGAGCTGGAGATCGCCGAGCGGGCCTTCGCCACCGCCCGGGCCACCCATCTCCAGTCGCTGGCCCAGTCGCTGCGTGGCCCGCTGTCGCGCCAGCACGAGGACGTGAAGCAGAGCGCCTGACGGCCGGGTCGTGCTTAGGATGGGCCCATGGCCTCCTCCCCCCTGCGCTTCTGCCTGGACTACCTGTCCCCGTACGCCTACCTCGCCTGGCTGCGCATGCCCGCCATCGCGCAGCGCCACGGCCGGGAGCTGGAGCCCGTGCCGGTGCTGCTCGCGGGGCTGCTCAACGCCGTGGGCTCCGTGGGCCCGGCGGAGATCCCCGCCAAGCGCGTCTACGTCTTCAAGCAGACGTTCCGCATCGCGCACGAGCAGGGCGCGCCCTTCACCCTGCCGCCCTCGCACCCGTTCAACCCGCTCTTGTCCCTGCGCGTGACGGCGGCGGTGGATGACGTGGCGGAGCGCACGCGGCTCACCACCGCGCTCTACTCGGCCGCGTGGGGCCAGGGCCGGGGCATCGAGACGCCGGAGCAGGTGGGCGCGGTGCTGACGGAGGCGGGCTTCGACGCGCGGGCGCTGCTCGAGCGGGCCCAGCTGCCGGAGGTGAAGGACCGCCTGCGCAGGAACACGGAAGGAGCGCTCGCCCAGGGCGCCTTCGGCGTGCCGTCCGTGCTGGTGGACGACGAGATGTTCTGGGGCGTGGACTCGCTGGGCCACCTGGAGCGCTTCCTGGAGGGCCGCGACCCGCTCACCCCCGCGGACCTGGAGCGCTGGAGGGACCTGCCCGCCACCGCGGACCGGCGCCAGGGCGGAAAGCCCCGCCCGTGAACGTGCTCGGGCAGCTGGGGGTCGCCGTCGCCGGGCTGGTGCTGGCCGGCGTGCTCCTGTTCCTCAACTTCTGGCGCGCGCTGCTCTACCTCTTCCCCCACACCGTCCGGGTGGAGCCGGAGGCCCCCGCGGACCAGATGGACCTGCCGGAGGGCCTGGCCCCCCTGGCGGGTCAGCTCCAGGCGCTGGGCTTCACGCCCCTGGGCAGCCACGAGGAGAAGCCGCTCCTCCAGAAGGCCACCCGCTCCTACGACTGGGCGCACCCGGGCGAGCGCGTCTTCGCCACCCTCTATGAGGGGGGCGACCTGCTGCCCCGGCTCTACCTGCTCACCCCCCTGGCATCCGGGGGCTTCGTGGTGACGGCCAGCTACCGCCGCCCCGCGCTGGACCTGCCCGGCTACCGCTCCGGGTCGCTGGAGGACGCCGCACCGGAGCGCCTGTTGCGCGCGCATGTGCGACGACTCGAGGGGTTGGAGCCGGCGGGGCCGGAGGGCTTCACCTGGGAGGGGCGGGTCCAGGCGGCCAGGGCCTGGTACCAGGGCCTGGGGCGCAAGGAAATCCGCCGCCAGAACCTCCAGGGACTGTTGTGGACGGCCATCGCGCTTGCCATCGTCGCCAGCGCCTTCCTGGGACGGCGCGCGGGCTGACGGCCCCCTGGACGCTTTTCCACGTCACGTCGTGCGTGCACCGCGCGCCCCGGAAGAGTAGGGAGACGAGCACCATGAAGAGCGTGTCCAAGAACGAGGAAATCTACTTCCTGTCCGGCAAGCGCACCCCGTTTGGTACCTACGGCGGCAGCCTCAAGGACCTGAGCGCCACCGACCTGGCCGTGGAGTCCGCGAAGGCGGCCCTGGCCCAGGCGGGCGTCTCCCCGGAGCTCATCGAGCATGTCGTCTACGGCAACGTCGTCCAGACGAGCTCGGACGCCATCTACCTGCCGCGCCACGTGGGGCTGCGCACGGGCGTCCCGGTGCCGGTGCCCGCGCTGGGCGTCAACCGGCTGTGCGGCTCCGGCTTCCAGGCCTTCGTCACGGCCGCGGAGATGATGCTGACGGGCGGCGCGGAGGCCGTCCTCGCGGGCGGCACGGAGTCCATGAGCCAGGCGCCCCACGTTATCCGCGGCGCGCGCTGGGGCATCCCCCTGGGCAAGGGCGGCCTGGAGGACATGCTTTGGACGGCCCTCACGGACAGCTACACGGGCAACGCCATGGCGCTCACCGCCGAGCAGCTGGCGGTGGACTACAGCATCAGCCAGGACGACGTGGACCAGTACGCGGTCCTCACCCAGAAGCGCTTCGCCGCGGCGCAGGAGGCGGGCCGGCTGGCGGATGAGATCGCGCCGGTGACGCTCAAGGGCAAGAAGGGCGACACGGTGGTGTCCAAGGACGAGCACAACCGCCCGGAGACCACGGTGGAGGGGCTGCGCAAGCTGCCCAAGGTGTTCAAGAAGGACGGCGTGGTGCACGCGGGCGCGGCCAGCGGCATCTGCGACGGCGCGGGCTCCATGGTCATGGCCACCCGCTCCTTCGTGGAGAAGCACGGCCTCAAGCCCGTGGCGCGGCTCGTCAACTGGGGCATCGCCGGGTGCGACCCGCGCATCATGGGCATTGGCCCCGCGCCGGCCATCCGCAACCTGCTCAAGCGCGCGGACGCGAAGCTTTCCGACGTGGACCTCTTCGAGGTCAACGAGGCCTTCGCGCCCCAGTACCTGGCGGTGGAGAAGGACCTGGGCCTGCCACGCGACGCCACCAACGTCAACGGCGGCGCCATCGCCGTGGGCCACCCGCTGGGCGCCTCCGGGGCCCGCATCACCATGACGCTGGCGTACGAGCTGAAGCGCCGGGGCGGCCGCTATGGTATCGGGTCCGCCTGCATTGGTGGCGGCCAGGGCATCGCCGTGCTGGTCGAGGCGCTCTAAGGAGCGCTCCGTGGCGTTGGGGTACGGGGCAGACGACTTCCTGACGGGACGTGGTGAGATGAGCAACGAGGTGGACGCGAAGACGGCCCGCGAGCGGGCCAAGGCCATCGCCGAGCAGCGCCGTGCCGAGCGCCGCAACCGCAAGCGCCGCTGCGTGGTGTGCGGCGTGGAGGAGAGCGACAAGACGCCCCTGACGGCCCACCCGGAGGGCATCGGTCCCGCCTGCAAGGACGAAGTGACCTGTCAGGCCCGGCGCGCCGCCGCCGGACGCTGAAGGACCGGGACCCTGCGCCCATGCCGCCCGCCGCACTGTTGGCGGGTGGACGATGGGCGGGCCCCCGCCTCCCGGTGGCCTCCCCGAGGGGCGGGAAGTGGCTCCCGGGCCGGATTGTCGGGCCCGTTTCTTGATGGCGCTCCCGACTCGGGGTAAACATTTGTAATCTCTGGTGACACGAGGGTTGGAATGGGCGTTATCAGCTTCACGGGCGTCAAGGTGTTCTCCACCACGCTCGCGCGCGATCGCGAGAACATGGGCGAGAACATCACCAAGTGGCTGAAGGAGAACTCCTCCGTGGAGGTCGTGGACAAGATCGTCACGCAGTCCTCGGACAAGGAGTTTCACTGTCTGACCATCACGCTCTTCTACCGCCACAAGGCTTAAGGCCCCCGGCAGGGCAACAGAAGGCGTGGGATGCGAGGGCGCTTCTCCCTGGTGACACCAGGGTGGGGCGCCCTTCATCGTTTCTGGATTTGGGGTTGCGGACCGGGCGGGCTTCCACCACCTTTGGGCCTCTATGCGACCCATGCGGGGCTACAATCGAGGCGGCGGCGGTTTCGGCGACATGTTCCCGAGCCTGGATTCGATGGCCGCCAAGCTCGCCATCGCGTTCGTGGGCATCTCCGCCCTGTTCCTGGCGACCTCCCGAGGGCAGGGGGCGTTGCTGCTGCTCAACCCGGCGGACGTGATTCTGCGCTTTCGCGTCTGGGAGCTCGTCACCTACGCCTTCGTGGCCACGGGCCCGCTGGGCATCCTCTTCGGCGGCCTCATCATCTGGTCCATCGGTGGCTTCCTGGAGTCCACCTGGGGCGGCAAGCGGCTGCTGCTGGTGGCGGTGGGCATCCCGTTCGTCGCGGGCCTCATCACCACGGCGCTGGCCCTGGTGATGCCCATGAGCGTCTACGCGGGTGGCTCCGTGATGACGGCGGTGATGTGGGTGGCCTACGGGCTCGTCATCGGCAAGGGGCAGACGAACTTCTGGGGCATCCCGCTCACGGGCAACTGGTTCGCGGCCATTGGCGCGGGCTTCACCCTGCTGAACATGCTGACCGCGGGCTCCTGGCGCGCGGTGGCGCCGGAGATCTTCGGCCTGGTGCTGGTGTTCGTGTACGTGCGCGGCGCGAGCCCCAAGCGGCTGATGCTCCAGCTGCAGCACTGGCGCCTGCAGCGGCAGCTGCGTGACCGCTCCAAGCACCTGCGCGTGGTGGACCGCAACCGCCCGCCGGACCGCGACCAGTACCTCAACTAGTGCGCGGCCTCCGGGTGGCCATACTGCTTGAGCTTCCGGTAGAGCGTGGCCACCCCGATGTCCAACTGCTCCGCGGTGCGTGAGCGGTTGCCGCCGTTCTGCGCCAGCACCGCGAGGATGTACTCCTTCTCCATGTCCTCCAGCCGGCGCGGGTTGCCGGTGGGCACCAGGCTGGGCGGCGCGGCGCGCACCTCCTCCGGCAGGTCGTCCCGCTCCAGGCGCGGGCCTTCGCTCAGCGCCACCGCGCGCTCGACGGCGTTGCCCAACTCGCGCACGTTGCCCGGCCAGGGGTAGCGCAGCAGTTGATCCGCCGCGTCCGGGGACAGCCCATTCACGCGGCGGCCCAGCCGCTCGCCGGTCTCCGCCAGCAGCAGCCGCGCCAGGGGGAGGATGTCCTCGCGGCGCTCGCGCAGGGGCGGGATGCGCAGTTCGATGACGCGCAGCCGGTAGAAGAGGTCCTGGCGGAAGCGGCCCAGGCGGACCTCCTCGGACAGCTCGCGGTTGGTGGCGGCCACCACGCGCACGTCCACCTTGCGGCTGGTGTTCTCTCCCACGCGGCGCACCTCGCGCTCCTGGAGGGCGCGCAAGAGCTTCGCCTGCATGGCGGGGGGCACCTCGCCCACTTCATCCAGGAAGAGGGTGCCGCCGTGCGCCGCCTCGAATAGGCCGGGCCGGTCGTGCGTGGCGCCGGTGAAGGCGCCCTTCGCGTGGCCGAACAGCTCGCTCTCCAGGAGGCTCTCCGTCACCGCGGCGCAGTTCACGGCGATGAAGGCCTTGTGCGAGCGGCTGGACTCGTCGTGGATGAGCCGGGCGATTCGCTCCTTGCCCACGCCGCTCTCGCCGGTGACGAGCACCGTGGTGTCCACCTTGGCGGACCGGCGCGCCAGATTGAGCACGCGCTGCATGGCCTCCGAGCGGGCCACCATGCCCGTGGGGTCCTCCGTCACGCCGGACACGCGCGCCAGCGACTGGCGCTTCGCGCGCAGCTTGCGCTCCGCCTGCCGCAGCGCCTCGGTCACCTGTCCGAGCACGCCCTCCATGCACTGCGTCTCATAGAAGCGCAGGAACTCCGTGCACTCGGTGCTCCACTCCGCCTCCGGGCGGCCCACGATGTGGCAGAAGGCGTCGCCCTTGCCCACGCACTTGAGCTCCGCGCAGTAGATCTGCTTGCCGTTGCAGTAGCTGAGGTAGCCGGACGCGAAGCCGGTGAGGCTCCAGCACACGGGCTCCTCCGCCTGGCCCAGGTGGAGCAGGTGCTGCTCGGCCTCATAGGAGTCGCTCCACTGCGCCTCCGCGAAGGGCTCCGGGCCGTCCTGGGCCGTGCGCTCGATGCGCTCCACGCGCACCTGGCCCATCAGCGTGTGCAGCCGGCCGCCCGAGCGGCGCCACTCCGCTTCATCCTTCCAAGGCACCGCGGTCTTCATCGCCTCCGCCGTGCGCCAGCCGTGCGCGTAGCCCAGCCGCGTGAAGATGCCGCGCGCGGCCGTCATCCCCAGCATCCCGATGAGCTCCTTGCGCAGGAGCCCCAGCGTCACCGGGTCCATCAACAGCGCCCGCTGGCCGGCGAAGCGGATGACTCCGCCCTTCGGCTCGAACGCCAGGAGTTCCTTCAAGTCCAAACCTTCCAGACCCGCCACGACGTCTCTCCCAGGTGTTTCAGTCTGAGGTGCTTCTCTATCAATCTGAGAGATGTTTCACAGCGCTGGAATGGGATGCCGAGCAATTCCAATGGGTTATCGTGTCCGCTGCATTGGTCCTGGGGTTGCAGTACAAGCCGCCACGATGCCAACCGGGGTGGACAGACGCGAGGTGCTGCAGGGTGTGGCGGCCGCCGGGGTGGCGGGAGTGATGGGGCCTGGGCCCTCGGCCGCCCGGCAGGTGGCGCCGGCGCTGTTCGTGTCGCACGGCTCGCCCATGACGGCGCTGGACGCGGACGAGTATCCCCAGGCGCTCAGGCGCTTCGGTGAGGGCGCGGGCGCGGTGAAGGCGCTGGTGGTGGTGTCCGCGCACTGGGAGACGGACGCGCGCGTGCACGTCACGGCGATGGCCGCGCCGCCGCTCGTCTACGACTTCTACGGCTTCCCTGAAGAGATGTACCGGCTGCGGTATGCGCCGCCTGGCGCTCCTTCGCTGGCGCAGGACGTGGTGGCGCGGCTGTCCTCGGCGGGCGTGCCCGCGGTGGCGGATGGCGAGCGCGGCCTGGACCACGGCGTCTGGGTGCCCTTGCGGCATGCGTTCCCGGAGGCGCGCGTGCCCGTGTTGCAGGTGGCGCTGCCGGCGGACGCGACGCCCGCGCAGGTGGCGCGCATGGGCGAGGCGCTGCGTCCTTTGCGCTCCGACGGTGTGCTGCTCATGGGCAGCGGCGGGGTGGTGCACAACCTTCGCCGGGTGAATTTCCGAAACAAGCGGGCGTCCGCGGAGCCATGGGCCGCCGAGTTCGACGCGTGGGTCGCCGGAAAACTTGCCGCACGAGACTTCCTCGGGCTTCAGTCATGGATGGACGCACCGAATGCCCGGGTCGCGCATCCATCCGCCGAGCATTGGTTGCCGATTTATTTCGTCCTCGGAGCCGCCCTCCCCGAGGACCGCATCACCCCCGTGTTCGAGGGCTTCCATCACGGAACCTTGTCCATGCGCAGCTTCGCGCTGCGCGCCTGAACCTCGCAGTCCGCAAACTCAAGGAGTCCACACCATGAAGATGTCGCTCAAGTCCGCCATCACGCTGCTCGCCGTCGCCGCCCCGTCGTTTGCCTTCGCGTCCGCGTGGGAGATCGACTCGTCGCACTCCAGCGCGCAGTTCGCCGTGAAGCACATGATGGTGTCCAACGTGCGTGGCACGTTCAGCAACGTGAAGGGCAACGTCAACCTGGATGACAAGGACATCACCAAGTCCACCATCGAGGCGACCCTCGACGCGACCACCATCAACACCAACGAGCCCAAGCGCGACGAGCACCTGAAGAGCCCGGACTTCTTCGACACGGCGAAGTTCCCGACCATCACCTTCAAGTCCACGAAGGTGGCGAAGGCCGGCAAGGACAAGCTGAACGTCACGGGCGACCTGACGATGCACGGCGTGACCAAGCCCGTGACGCTGGCCGTGGAAGGCCCGACGCCGGAGACGAAGGACGCCTGGGGCAACGTGCGCCGCGGCGCCGTGGCGACCACGAAGATCAAGCGCAGCGACTTCGGCCTGACCTGGAACAAGGCGCTGGAGGCCGGCGGCGTGGCGGTGGGTGACGAGGTGACCATCACCCTGGACCTGGAGACCACGAAGAAGCCGGACGCGGCGGCGGCCCCGACGGCCACGGACAAGAAGTAGTCCTCGTCCCAGCCTTGAAATGAAGAGAGGGGCCTCGGGTGACCGGGGCCCCTCTTTTTTTGTGCCCTTGGATGCCCCGGTGGGTGGACCGGGGCACGACAGGACGGCTTCAGCCCTCGGCGACGGCCTGCACGCTGGCGCGGTAGATGAAGATGCGCGCGGTGTTGGTGCGGGTGTCGGCGGGGACGACGAAGAAGCCCGGGGTGGGGCCCTTGAAGTCCTGGGAGAAGCCGGCCACCTGGCGGCCGTCGTTGAAGGTGACGCGGATCTTCGAGCCCTCCGCCTGCGGCTGACGCGCGCCCGCGGCGAGCATGAAGAAGATGGCCTTCACGCGCTTGCCGGGGATGCGCTCCGGGGCGAAGCCGCTCTGCTGCTCCAGGGAGATGGTGTCCTCCAGGAGGTCCGCGTCGCGGATGGTGCCGCGCTTCACCTGTCCTTCGACGGTGTGGATGATGACGCGGTGTTCGCCTTCCACGAAGGAGTTGGCGGCGGACGCGAAGCCGGCCCCTGGCACTTCGAAGAGCGAGTCGTCCGTAGGGCGCAGGTGGTTGGCGGCCACGACCGGGCTGGCGGGGGCCACGGGCGCCGGGCTCCGGAGGGCCGGGCTCGTGGGGGCGGCGGGCGTCAGCCGGGCCACGGGCAGGGAGGGCGCGGCGGAGAGGGACAGGGCCGGCGCGGGGGGCGGAGGCGGAGGGATGGCCGCGACGGGCAGGGCGGGGACCTCCTCCTCGACGAGCTCGATGTCGGCGACGGGCTCGGACTCCACCTCCTCGACGTCGAGGGCGGGGGTGGCGTCGATGTCCGTGTCCACGTCGACGGCGGGCTCTTCCCAGCCGGCGGACGGGGTGGGGGCGGTGATGTCGGTGAGGGAGACCTCTTCCTCGGCGACGGGCTCGCTCCACTCGGCGGCGGGGGCCGGGGGGGCCTGCCAGGTGGACGCCGCGGGCGTGGCGTCGGCCATCCACTCGGGCTGGGCCTCCTGGGGCGCGCCCCAGGCGGAGCGCGCGACGGGGGCCGGGGGGGCGCCCCACGCAGGAGCGGCTTCCTCGACCGGGGCGTCCCAGGGCTGCTGGGCGTCGGTGGACGGCTGGGCCCACGCGGAGCTCGCGGAGGAGTCCTCGGTGGTGGCCCACGCCGACTGCTCGGAGGCGTCCGTGGTGGCCCACGGCTGATCCGCGCCCGGGGTCACGGCCTCAGTGGTTGCCCATTCGGGCTGCCCTTCGATGGGAGCCTCTTCGGCGGCGGCCCATTCCGGCTGCGCGGCGACAGGTGCGGAGGCTTCCGTCGTCGCCCACTCGGGCTGTGCTTCGATCGGAGCTTCTTCGGAGGCCCACTCCGGCTGCACGGCGACGGGCGCGGAGGCCTCCGTCGTGGCCCATTCGGGCTGTGCTTCAATCGGAGCTTCTTCGGAGGCCCACTCAGGCTGTGCGGCAACGGGCGCAGCGGCTTCCGTCGTGGCCCACTCCGGCTGTGCTTCGATCGGGGCCTCTTCAGCGGCCCACTCCGGCTGTGCGGCGATGGGGGCAGCGGCTTCCGTCGTGGCCCACTCCGGCTGAGCCTCAATGGGGGCTTCTTCAGCAGCAGCCCACTCCGGCTGTGCGGCGACGGGGGCGGCTTCCTCGGTGGCCCACTCCGGCTGAGCCTCAATGGGGGCTTCTTCAGCGGCGGCCCACGCAGGTTGCGCGGAGACAGGCGCGGTGGCTTCCGTGGCCGCCCACTCCGGCTGTGCGGCAACAGGCGCGGCTTCTTCCGTGGCCCACTCGGGCTGCGCTTCGATGGGCGCGGCCTCTTCCGTGGTTGCCCACTCGGACTGCGCGGCGACAGGCGCAGAGGTTTCCGTCGTCGCCCACTCGGGCTGCGCTTCGATGGGCGCGCCTTCTTCCGTGGCCCATTCCGGCTGCGCGGCGACAGGCGCAGAGGCTTCCGTCGTCGCCCACTCAGGCTGCGCTTCGATGGGCGCGGCTTCTTCCGCGGCCCATTCCGGCTGTGCGGCGACAGGCGTGGCTGCTTCCGTAGAGGTCCACTCCGGCTGTGCGGCGACGGGCGCGGCTTCTTCCGTGGCCCACTCGGGCTGCGCTTCGATGGGAGCCTCTTCGGCGGCCCACTCCGGCTGTGCAGCGACGGGCGCGGCAGCTTCTTCCGTGGACCACTCCGGCTGTGCGGCGACGGGCGCGGCAGCTTCTTCCGTGGACCACTCAGGCTGTGCAGCGATGGGGGCGGCTTCTTCCGTGGCCCATTCAGGCTGCGCGGCGACGGGCGCTGCTTCCTCGGTGGCCCACTCGGGCTGCGCTTCGATGGGCGCGGCCTCTTCGGTCGCAGCCCACTCAGACTGCGGCGCAGTGGGCGCGGCGGCTTCCGTGGTCGCCCACTCGGACTGCGCTGAAACAGGCGCGGTCTCTTCCGTGGCCCACTCCGGCTGCGCCTCGATCGGCGCGGCTTCACCCGTCGCCCACTCGGGCTGCGTGGCGACCGGGGCGGCCTCTTCGGTGGTCCACTCGGGCTGCGCGGCGACGACGGGCGCGGTCTCTTCGGCCGCGGCCCATTCGGGCTGGGCTTCGATGGGCGCGGCTTCCTCGGCGGCCCACTCGGGCTGGGCCTCGATGGGCGCGGCCTCCGCGGTTCCCCACTGCGGCTGCGTGGGAACGGTGGCGGTGCCTTCGGCGGTGGTCGCCCATTCGGCCTGCGCGGCAACAGGCGCGGCTTCTTCCGTGGCCCACTCGGGCTGCGCTTCGATGGGCGCCTCTTCAGCGGCGGCCCACTCCGGCTGCGCGGCGACGGGGGCGGCTTCTTCCGTGGCCCATTCGGGCTGGGCCTCGATGGGGGAGGCTTCTTCCGTGGCGCTCCAGTCGGACGCCTGTGCCGGCTGCTCGGCGTTGGCCTCCGTCGTGGCCCATTCGGACCGGGCCTCGATCAGCGGAGCCTCTTCGGACGGGGCGACGGGCGTTGCCGTGGAGGCGGCCCATGCGGATTCGGTCGCCGGGGCATCCCACGCGGGCGCGGCGTTCGCGGTGGGGTGCTCGGACGACTCGGTGGCGGCCCACTCGGGCTGCAGCTCGATGGGGGCGGCGGGCTCCACTGCATCGGCGGCCCACTCGGGCTGGAGCTCGATGGCGGCGGACGTGTCCTGCAAGCCCACGGTGGAGGTGGCGTCCGAGGGCTCACCCTCGGCGGACCAGGACTGCGCATCCTGACCCGAGGTGTCCCACGCCGAAGGCTCGGTGGACTGCGCCTCGGCGAGCGACTCGGCGGCGGTGGCCAGCGGCACGGCATCGTCGGCACTGCCGCTCAGCTCGCCCCACTGCTCCGATGCAGGGGCCACTTCGGCCGAGGGCTCGACATCGTCCGAGCCGAGCTCCAGCGTGTCGGCCTCGATATCCGGGCCGACCGGGATGCTGCGGATCCGCAGCGACGGAATGCCCGACTCATTCGCGAACGGGGAGGGCGGCGGAGTGAGCTGCTGCTCCTCTTCGGCTCCCAGGTCGGCGACGTCGAAGGTCTGCGCCTCCACACCGGCCGCGACCGCGCCGCTGTCGGACCCAACCGCGGCGCCTTCGTGGGCGACATCGTTGGCGTCGAGAGCGATCTCCTCGGCGGAAGCTTCCGCCGCGGGGGCTTCACCGGACTGCCAGTCCGTCGAGACGTCGCTCGCGTCGAGCGCGATCTCTTCGGCGGGCGTCTCCGTCGCGACGTCATCGGTGCCGAGCGTGATCTCCTCGGCGGAGGTCTGCACCGGCGCCGTGGTGTCGGACTGCCACTCCGTCGCGACATCACTCGCGCCGAGCGCAATCTCCTCGCTGGAGGCCTGCGCCGACGTGGCGCTGTCCGACTGCCAATCCGTGGCGACCTCGCTCGAATCGAGCGCGATCTCCTCGGCGGGCCTCCCGGTGGCGACGGCGCTGTCGGCCGTCCACTCCGTCACCGCGTTGCCAGGGGCGAGTGCGCTCTCGTCGGTGGATGCGGCCGTGTCGGCCTGCCAATCCGTGGCGACATCGCTCGTGCTGAGCGGGATCTCCTCGGCAGGAGCCTCCGTCGCGCCGGCCTGCCAATCCGTGGCGGCGTCGTTCGTGCTCAGCGCGACCGCGTCGGCCGCCGGAGTTTCGCCAGCCGTCTGCCAATCCGTGGCGACGTCGTTGGTGTCGAGCGCGATCTCCGCGTCCGCGGACGGAGCCTCACCCGAGGCCTGCCAGTCCGTGGCGACGTCGTTGGTGCCGAGCGCGATCTCCGCGCCCGCGGACGGAGCCTCACCCGAGGCCTGCCAGTCCGTGGCGACGTCGTTCGTGCCGAGCGCGATCTCCTCCGCCACGGCCTCGCCGCCGGTCTGCCAGTCCGTGGCGACCGCGACTTCTTCGGCAGGAGTTTCGGCAGCCTGCCAATCCGTGGCGATGGCGTCGTTCGTGCCGAGCGCATCGGCTGCCGGAGTTTCGGCAGCCTGCCAATCCGTGGCGACGTCGTTCGTGCCGAGCTCAACCGAATCAGCCGCCGGAGCCTCACCCGTCGCCTGCCAATCCGTGGCGACATCGGTCGTGCCGAGCGGGATCTCCTCCGCCGGAGTCTCGGCAGCAGCCTGCCACTCGGTGGCGACGGCGTCGTTCGTGCCGATCACATCGGCCGTCGGAGCCTCACCAGCGGCCTGCCAATCCGTGGCGACATCGCTCGTGCCGAGCGCGGGCTCGGCAGCAGCCTGCCAATCCGTAGCAACTTCGTTCGTGCCGAGCTCAACTGCATCGGCCGCCGGAGCCTCGCCCGCCGCCTGCCAATCCGTGGCGACGTCGCTCGTGCTCAGCGCCATCGCATCGGCCGCCGGAGCCTCACCCGCCGCCTGCCAGTCCGTGGCGACATCGCTCGTGCTGAGCGGGATCTCCTCCGCCTCCGCGGTGGCCTGCCACGCAGCCTCGACCTCGGTGCCGGTCGCCGTGGCTTCCGCGCCGGACTGCCAGGTCCCCGCGCGGGCCGTCTCCGGCTGCCAGTCCGTGGCGACGTCGCCCGCGTCCAGGGCGATCTCATCCGCGGGGACTTCCGTGGCCGCGGCGCCGTCGGTCCACGACTCCGCGATGTCACCCGCGCCGAGCGCGATCTCTCCACCTTGCTCCGGCGCTCCAGCGACAGGGGCTGCATCCGTCCCCCACGCTCCCGCCGTCTCCGTGGCGACCGCCTGCGCCTCCTGCACGGCTTCTACCGGCGCGGCGGGCTCCGCCGTCGCGACGTCACTCCAGTCCCACTCCGAGGCCGTGCCTTCGGCCGGCGCCGCCGGCTCCACCGCGAGCGGCGCGGTATCGAGCGCGCTGGCCCGCGACTCCTCGGACTCCACCGCCAGCGGCGCCGCGTCCCACGCCGCGTCCACGGGCGACAGGTCCTCGGCCATCACCGCCTCGGCGACGGGCTCGGCCTCCAGCAGCTCCGCCTCTCCGACCGCGTGCTCCGCGGAGGCCAGCGCCTCCGCCATCGGATCCAGACCGGACGCCGCCGGGGCCTGGGCCTCCGACTCGACCTCCATCGATAGGTCCGCGAACGAATCCTCCAGCGAGGGCTCCGGCGCGGCGGCCTCCACCGGGGGCGGCGTCTCCGCCGACAGCCCGGAGAAGTCCTCCTCGGCGCTCGTGCCCCACGGCTCCGCCGCAGCGGCGGGCGAGGTCGCCACGGGCGCCTGCGGCATCCACGGCGCGGGTTCACTCAGCGAGGGGATGTCGATGTCGTCCGTGCTGAGGCTCAGGCTGTCCGGCTCGGAGGGCGCCTGCGGGGCATAGGCCTGCGGATCCACCGGGGCCGCGTAGCCCGCCGCCGCGTTCGGGTCGTACGCCGCGTTCGGGTCGTAACCCTGCTGCGCCCAGGCCGCCGCCGCGTTCGGATCATAGGCCGCCGCGTTCGGATCATAGGCCGCCGCGTTCGGGTCGTAGCCGGCGGGGTAGGCGTACCACTGGCCATCCTCGCCGTAGTAGCCCTGCGCGTTCGGGTCGTAGCCAGCGGGGTAGGCGTACCACTGGCCATCCTCGCCGTAGTAGCCCTGCGCGTTCGGGTCGTAGCCGGCGGGGTAGGCGTACCACTGGCCATCCTCGCCGTAGTACCCCTGGGGCTGCTGCTCGGGCTGGGCCCACGCCTGGGCCGCCGCCGCGGTGTCCGCCGCGTCCTGGATGCCCAAAAGGCCGCGCAACTCGACCCAGCGAGCCTCCTCGACAGCGGACAGGCTTCCCAGCTTCCGCTTCTCATCCAGGAAGCGGAACTCTCTCATCGCGGCGCGCGTATCGGACATCCGTCACCTTGCTGCGCCAGCGTCTTGGGGGGACCGCCGCAGCGAAAATCTTGGAGGCCCGCGAGTGTAGGGGACTCCCGCCAGGGGGTAAACCAATCCGCCACGCCCGACCGGCCGCTACCTCCCCGAGAGGGCGGCACGCACCGCCTGGTCCAGGCCGGCGAAGTCCTTCTCGTAGGTGGCCTTCAGGGCCTCCTGGAAGGAGTCGGCCTGACCCGCCTTCTGGATGAAGTCCAGGAGCTTCTCCTGGCCCCCCAGCCGCACCAGCTCCCGCACCGCCATGGCGGATGTTCCATAGGCGACTTCCGGCTGGGACATGGAGATGGGCGCCTGCTGGTCCATGTCCGACAGCTTCGGCAGCCGCCCCTGCTTCGCCTGGACCTTCATCACGTCGCGCAGGTGGCGCGGGGGGCCATCCAGCCCCAGGTAGCGCCACTCGATGTACTCGGCCAGGCCCTCGTTGAACCAGCGGGGCAGGGCGCCGCCGCCGCGCGGGCTGATTTCGTCCAACGCCGCGTGCACGTACTCGTGGACCAGCGTGGCCTTTGTCGCCTGCGTCAGCTCCGCCGCGTCGTTCATGCGGATGGCGTCCTCGGAGTACAGGCCGGCGACCGCGTTCGCGTACCGGGCGCCCATGTGCGTGGCGAACTCGTCGCGCGTGTAGAGCACCACGTTCAGCTGCCGCTCGCGGGCCTTCCCCAGGGTCCGCTGGGTGAAGTCATAGGCCTCGTCGAGCGCGGACACGACCTTGCCCTCGTACTCCGCGCGCTGGCCGAAGTCCCGGTCGCTGTTGAAGTAGCGGATGGCGAAGCGGCTGTTCTGGCGCACGCGCATGCCGTCCTTGCCCACGCCGGACTCGTAGCTCAGGCTCGCGGTCTGGACGCTCCCGCCTCCCGAGCCCTTCGCCTGGCGCGTGTCCCCCGGACCGGGCTCGCCGTTCATCCGCAGCTCCAGGCGCTCCGCCTCGCGCCGCGCGGCGCCTTCCTCCGACACCTGCGCGCGCGCCTGCTGCATCAGCTTCTTCGCCTCCGCGGCCTCCTTCGACTTCGCGGGCACCTGCTGCAACGTGGCCAGCGCCCCCGCCGAGTCCTTGTCCTGCAACTGCAACCTGCCCAGCTCCAGCGCGAACGCGCCGTCCTTGGGGAAGGTGGCCAGGCCCTTCTTCAGCGCCTCCTCCGCGGCGGCCCGCTGATCCGTTTTCAGCGCGGACTTCGCCAGGCAGCGCAGGCCGCCCGCCGTCTCCTGGAAGGCCACGGCGCGCTCGCCCAGCGAGTACGCCATCACCGCGTCCTCCGCGAGCAGCGCCTCGCAGCCCTTGAGCAGCGGGGCCGCCACGGAGGGCCGCTGCGCCTCCGGATAGGAGGCCGGATCCGCGGCGGCGAACGCGAGGTACAGCTCCTCCCACTCCTTGTGGGCGGCCAGCTCCTTCGCCTTCTGCGCGGGAGGAGCGGCGGCGAGGAGCAGCAGGGCGATGAGGGGCGTGTTCATGGGTTTCCGGAGTATCGCCGAAGCCCCGAGCGCCCGCGCAAGCCTCCCCGCCCTACGTCCGGGCGACCTGCCAGCCCTGGGACTCCAGCGCGGACATCAGCTCCTGGATGTGCGCGTGCCCGGTGGTCTCCAGCATCACCTCCACCGTGGCCTCGCCCAGGCCCGCCTTGGAGAAGGCGCGGTCGTGGTGCAGGTCCACCACGTTGGCGCGCATCTCCGCGATCTGCGTGGTGAGCCGCGCGAGCATGCCGGGCCGGTCCGGCAGCCGGACCTCCAACTGCACCAGGCGGCCCGCCTTCACGAGGCCCCGCTCGATGATGCGGCTGATGACGTTCATGTCGATGTTGCCGCCGCCCACGATGATGGCGACGCGCTTGCCCTTCGCCTGGGGAATCCGGCCGTTGACGAGCGCCGCCAGCCCCGCCGCGCCCGCGCCCTCCGCCACCGACTTCTCCTGCTCCAGCATCATCAGGATGGCGGCGGCGATCTCCTCCTCGTCCACCGTCACCATCGCGTCCACGTACTTGCGCACGTGCTCGAAGGTGAGCTCCCCCGGCACCTTCACCGCGATGCCGTCCGCGATGGTGGTGCCCGCGTTCGTGAGCTCCGTGCGCTTCCCGGCATCGAGCGACGCCTTCATGCTGGCGATGGTGGAGGCCTGCACGCCCACCACCTGGATGCGCGGGTTGGTCTCCTTCAGGGCCACGGCCACGCCGGAGATGAGCCCGCCTCCGCCCACCGGCACCACCACCAGCTCCAGGTCCGGGCACTGCTCCAGCAGCTCCAGCGCGAGCGTGCCCTGGCCCGCGATGACGTGCGGGTCGTTGAAGGGGTGCACGAAGACCAGGTTCTCCGCGGCCTGGATGCGCAGGGCCTCCGCGTAGGCCTCGTCGTAGTTGGCGCCCTTGAGCACCACGCGCGCGCCGTAGTCATCACGCGTGCGCGTGACCTTGATCAGCGGCGTGCGCTCCGGCATCACGATGGTGGCGCGGATGCCCAGCCGGCGCGCGTGGTACGCCACGCCCTGCGCGTGGTTGCCGGCGGAGGCCGCGATGACGCCTCGGCGCTTCTCCTCTTCCGTCAGCGTCAGCAGCTTGTTGAGCGCGCCGCGCTCCTTGAAGGCGCCGGTGCGCTGGAGGTTCTCCAGCTTGAAGTACACCACCGCGCAGTCGGTCTTCTCCGTGAAGTAGTCCGACGCGGGGCACGGCGTGGGGCGCAGCGCGGTGCGGATCCGTTCGCGCGCCGCCTGGATGTCCTGCAGGGTGACCATCATGGGCGGCCGTGTAGCGGAAGCGCGGCCCGCACGGAAGCGGCCCGGAGCCCCACGCCTGCCTGCCCGCGTGCGCGGCGGGGTGCGTCAGATGCCGCGCAGCACCGTGGCCTTGCCCACCCGGCCAATGGCCAGGATGTAAGCGGCCGTCCGCATGGAAACCTTACGAGACCGTGCAATCTGCGCCACCCGGTCGTAGGCCTCCTTCATCGTCTTCTCCAGCTCCGCGTTGACGCGGTCCTCCTCCCAGGAGACGTGCTGGAGGTTCTGCACCCACTCCAGGTAGCTCACCGTCACGCCGCCCGCGCTGGCCAGGATGTCCGGCACCACGAAGATGCCGCGCTTCTCCAGGATGTCGTCCGCCTCCGGCTGGGTGGGGCCGTTGGCGCCCTCCACCACCAGGCGCGCGCGCACGCTGTTGGCGTTGTCGCGGGTGAGCACGTGGCCCAGGGCCGCGGGGATGAGGACTTCGCAGTCCGCCGCGAGCACGTCCTCGTTGCGGCACGGCGTGCCGCCGCTGAAGCCCGTCACGGTGCCGGTGCGCTTCACGTGCTCGAAGAGGGAAGGCACGTCCAGGCCCATGGGGTTGTACATGCCGCCCAGCACGTCGGACGCGGCCACCACCACGCCGCCGTCGCCCCAGATGAGCTGCGCGATGTGGCTGCCCACGTTGCCGAAGCCCTGGATGGCGAAGCGCGTGCCCTTCACCGGCATGCCCAGGTCGCGCAGGATTTCACGGCACACGTAGAGCAGGCCGCGCCCGGTGGCGGCCTCGCGGCCCTTGGAGCCGTACAGCTCCAGGGGCTTGCCCGTCACCACCGCCGGGGAGTGCCCGTGGTAGCGCGAGTACTGGTCCATCACCCAGGCCATCACCTGGGGGTTGGTGTTGACGTCCGGCGCGGGGATGTCCCGCGTGGGCCCGATGACGTCCTGAATCTGATCCACGAACTTGCGCGTGAGCCGCTCCACTTCCTTGAGGCTCATCTGCGAGGGGTCGCACGCCACGCCGCCCTTGGCGCCGCCGTAGGGCACGTTCACCACGGCGGTCTTCCACGTCATCAGCGACGCGAGCGACACGCACTCGTCCTGGTCCAGGGCGGGGTGGTAGCGCAGGCCGCCCTTCATGGGGCCGCGGCTGTTGTCGTGCTGGATGCGGTAGCCCAGGAACGTGCGGATCTCGCCGGAGTCCATCTCGATGGACACCTGCACCTTCACCTCGCGCAGGGGCGTGGCCAGGAGCGTCTCGATGGGCGTGCCCACGTCCATCACCCGCGCGGCCTTGCGGAAGTAGTAGTTGGTGCCGTCGACGGCGTTCATGGTGGGCTTCACTCCTGGGGACAGACGGAAAACCTTAACAGAAGCGGTGCGCTACGATGGGTGCGTCCATGCGCCCCCACTCCCCGGACGACAGCGACGCCGGTTCGTCCCTGCAGGGACTGGCGCGGCGGATCCGCACGTTGCGCGAGCGCCGGGGCCTCACCCAGGAGGACTTCGCCGCCCGGTGCGACATCTCCGTGAGCTTCGTGTCCCTGCTGGAGCGCGGCGAGCGCAACCCCAGCTACGACACGCTCCTCCAGGTCGCGGCCGCGCTGGAGCTGCCGCTGGGGGAGCTGTTCCGGCTGGAGGACGCGGAGGACGCGGGGGCTCATCGGCTGGTGGAGTGGGTGCGGCTGAAGAAGCTGGGGCGGGACGACGTGGACCGCCTGCTGGCCGTGGCGGAGGCGATGTTCAGCGGCGGGCCGGGCGCTCCGGCGCCTCCGGCGAAGGAGGCCAGCGCGGCCTGCGCTTCACCGGAGTGCGGCCGGCCCGTGCTGGCCCGGGGGCTGTGCGTGGCGCACTACCACCGGGCCCGCAGGAAGAAGGCGGCTCCGGAGCCTTGAGGGAGCCGTGAGCCCCCCAAGGCACGGAACAACTACTTGCGCTTGGCGCGCTCCACCTTGAGCGTCTTGCCCTCGCCGTGGGGCTTGCCGTGGGTGGCCTCGAAGCCCGCCACGTCCTCCTCCGCGACGAAGACGTACGCGTACGTGGGGCGCAGGTCGGTGCGCAGCACCTTGCCCGCCGGAGCGCCCGCGGCCTCCAGCGCGGCGGTGACGCCCGCCTCGTCCAGGCCCTCCTGGCGGCCCAGGCCCACCCACAGGCGCGCCTGTCCGGGGAGGTCCGGCAGCGCCTCGTGACGGGGGCGGCGCTCTTCACGCTGGCCGCGCGGACGGTGCCGCTCCAGCTTCAGCGGCTTCTCGTTGTGCGCCTTGCCGTTGAGCGACTCGAAGCCCGCGGCGTCCGCTTCCGGCACGTAGACGTAGCCGTAGGTGGGGCGGGTGAGGGCCTTGATGACCTTGCCGGCCGGGGCACCCAGGGACTCCAGCGTGGCGGGCAGCTTCGCCTCGTCCATGCCGTCATCCGAGCCCAGGTTCACCCAGAGCTTCACCTCGCCGGGGCCCGCGTCCGGGGACGGGGGCGGGCGGGTGCTGGTGGTGTCGCGCTCGCTGCGTGGCTTGCTCTTCTCCACGCGCAGCGTCTTGCCGCCGTGCTGCTTGCCGTTGAGCGCCTCGAAGCCCGCGGAGTCGTCCTCGGCCACGAAGACGTACGCGAACGTGGGGCGCAATTCCGCGCGCACCAGCTTGCCCACCGGCGCGCCCGCCTCCTCCATGGCCGTGGCGATGCTGCCCGGCCCCAGGCCATCCGCGGTGCCCAGGTTCACCCAGAGCTTCGTCTCGCCCGGGCCTGCCTCCAGCGCGGCGGAACCCGCACCCCGGCGCTCACCGCGGTCCTCGCGGCGCTCGTCACGGCGCGGACGGCGCTCGCGGTCCGGGTGCTCGTCACGACGCGGACGCTCGGTGCGCTCGCCCCGGTCCTCGCGGCGGGGACGCTCCCGGTCGCGCTCGCGGTCCTTGCCCCGGCGCTCCGTGGGCTTGCGCTCCGGAGCCGGCTCGCGCTTCTCCACCTCACCGGCGGCCTGGGCCTTCTCCATGCGCAGGCGGCTGAAGTAGTACTTGATGAGGAAGGCGATGAGGTCGTCCGCGTCCGGGCGCTGCTTGAGCTGAGAGGCCAGGGGCAGGAAGCCCTCGAAGATGCTGGAGCCCATGCCCTCGCGCAGCTCACGCACGTGGCGCTCGGTCCACAGGTGCATGGCCTCTTCGGGCGCGGGCATCTCGCGCATCTCGAACTTGATGCCGAACTTCTTCTCCAGCACGGTGAACGTCGCCAGCTCGCGCCCGGAGAAGAGGTTGATGGCCGTGCCCTTGTTGCCGATGCGGCCCGTGCGGCCCACGCGGTGCAGGTAGACGGCGGGGTCCTCCGGCAGGGAGTAGTTGATGACGTACTCCAGCCCGGAGATGTCGATGCCGCGCGCCGCGATGTCCGTGGCGACCATGAAGGCCACCTCGCCGCGCTTCACCTTGCCCATCACCCGCTCGCGCTCCTTCTGCGGCAGGTCTCCGTTGAGCAATTCCGCGTCGAAGCCGTTGCGGTTGAGCACCGCGGTCACCAGCGCCGTGTCATCCCGCGTGTTGCAGAAGATGATGGCGTTGGAGGGCTCCTCCTTCTCCAGCACGTAGATGAGGTTGCGCGGCTTGGGGAACTGATCCGACACGTCGTAGCGGATGTGGTGGATGTGCTCCACCGTGAAGACGTCGCCGGACAACAGCAGCGTCTCCGCGTTCGTCGTGTAGCGCGCGATGAGGTTCTGGATGTCCGTGGGGACGGTGGCGCTGAAGAGCAGCACCTGGCGCGTCTTCGGGAGGCGGTCGAGGATGCGTGTCACTTCCTCGTAGAAGCCCTGGTTCAGCATCTCGTCGGCTTCGTCCAGCACGGCGTGGTCGCAGCCGTCCAGCTTGAGGTTGCCGCGGTTGATGTGGTCGAAGACGCGGCCCGGGGTGCCCACGATGATGGGCGTGCCCTCTTCCAGCGCGTCCTCCTGCTGCTTCATGGAGGCGCCGCCGTAGATGGCCGCCACCTTCACGCCCTTGTACTTGGCCAGGGTGGTGAGCTCCTCCGCCACCTGGAGCGCCAGTTCGCGCGTGGGGCAGAGGATGAGGGCGCGTACGCGCTTCTCGTCCGCGGGGATCTTCTCCAGCAGGGGCAGGCCGAAGGCGGCCGTCTTGCCCGTGCCCGTCTTGCTGCGGACGATGAGGTCCTTGCCCGCCATCGCGGGGCCGAAGGCCTTGGCCTGGACGGGGGTGGGACTGGTGTAGCCGCGCTCCGCCAGTGCACGGCGGAGGGGCTCGGAGAGGTTCATTTCGTCGAAGCTGACGTCCGCGATGTATTCGGCGGGACGCGTCGAGGCTTCGTCAGGCGCCGGGGCTCCCGGCGTGGGCTCTTGGATGTCGCTCATCGGGCATGGGCATAGCCCCTGCATTACCCTCTGGCAACAATCGCGGCACTTTGGGGTATGGAGCGCGCATGGCGAATGGGAGGAAGAGAACCAATGGTCCGGCCGCCCCCCGGCCCCGCGCGAAGCGCCCCGCGGCCTCCGCCCGACCGGGGACCGCCCGGGAGACCGCCCCGGAAACCCCCGAGGAAGAGGTGGAGGAGACCGCCCAGGACCCGGACGCCCTGGAGCCGGACCTGGCGGAACTGAACGAAGCGGAGGCGGAAATCGAGGAGACGCCGTCTCCGGCCCGCGCCGCCCGGCCCGCGGCCCTGGTGCGCGCGGAGGGCACCAGCGCCCTCACCAATCGGGACCCGCTCCAGGCCTACATGGCCGAGGTGACGAAGCACCCCCTGCTCACCCGGGAGGAGGAGCACCGGCTGGCCAAGGAGTACCAGTCCACGGGGGACGTGCGGGCGGCCTACCGCCTGGTGGCCTCCAACCTGAGACTCGTGGTGAAACTGGCCCACGAGTATCACCGCAACCCCCTGTCCCTGCTGGACCTGGTGCAGGAGGGGAACATCGGGCTGATGCAGGCGGTGAAGAAGTACGACCCGGACCGGGGCGTGAAGCTCAGCTCCTACGCCGCCTGGTGGATCCGCGCGTACATCCTTCGCTACATCATGGACAACTGGAAGATGGTGAAGCTGGGGACCACCGAGGCCCAGCGGAAGCTCTTCTTCAAGCTGCGCCAGGAGCAGGAGAAGCTCGTCGCCCAGGGCTTCGAGGCCAGCCCGCGCCTGTTGGCGGAGCGGCTCAACGTCACCGAGCAGGACGTGGTGGAGATGGACCAGCGGCTGGGGCACGACGAGATGTCCCTCGACGCGCCGCTGGGCAACGATGGGGACTCGGGCGCCACGCGGGCGGACCGCTACCTGCCGTCCAGCGCGGTGCCCGCCGACGAGCGCCTGGGCAGTGAGCAGCTCAAGGCCCTCTTCCGGGAGAACCTCAACGCCTTCGCCCAGACGCTGGAGGGCAAGGAGCGCTACATCTTCGAGCACCGCCTCACCGCGGACGAGCCGCTCACGCTCCAGGACATCGGTGACAAGTACGGCGTCAGCCGCGAGCGCGCCCGGCAGATTGAGGCGGCCCTCATCAACCGGATGCGTGAGTTCATGCGTGAACGCATTCCGGACTTCGACATGGTGGCGGTGCCCAAGGGCTGACGCGGTGGGGAAGGGTGGGGGCGCGGGGTGCGAAGGGGCCGCGCTAGAATGGGCGGCCTCCACACCCCACTGCTTCCCGTCCGGGAGGTTGTCCCCCATGCGCCACCTGCTTCGCGCGGCCCCGTTGTGGGCCCTGACCCTGTCCGCCGTCCTCTTCTCCGGTTGTGCCGGCCACCAGCGCGACAACTACATCCGCGACCGCGCGGCCACCGCCGCCTACGAGCAGCCGCTCGCGCAGCTGTGGCCGGAGGTGAAGGCCATCATGGATGAGCGCGGCTATTCGTGGCGCGAGCTGCCCAACCAGTTCGTGCTGGAGACGGAGTGGCTGGACTCCGGCGGCGGCACGCTGGGGCCCACGTCCTCCACGCGCTACCTCATCGAAGGCGTGACGCTGGCGGACGGCCGGGCCGTGCTGCGCGCGCTGCGCACCGACCGCGTGCAGCAGTCCGTGGGCGTCAGCTACGCCACCGACAAGGGCACCGGCAGCGCGGCCACCGGCGGCCTGGCGGACGAGAACGGCGTGGGCCGAAGCACCAGCGGCGTGGCGCCGGCGCAGAAGGCCAGCTACCGCGACCTGGACCTGGAGCTGGAGTTCTTCCGCAAGCTCAACCCGAAGGGAGCCACGGCCCTGGAGGCCGAGGCGTCCGCGAAGTACCCGTAGGGCCCTTCGCGGAAACCGCCGCGCCTCCCGGCGCTACTTCCAGGGCCGGGAGATGACGCAGGCGTTGATGCCGCCCACGCCCATGGACAGCTTGCCCGAGCACCCCTCGGGCGCCGCCACCTCTTCATTGAAGACGAAGCGGCCGTGCACCTTGGCGATCTGCTTGTTGAGCTCCGGGGCGGAGAGCGGCGTGGGGTACACCTTGCCGGCTTCCGCGCCCAGGTACTGCGCGGTGAGCTCCCAGCCGCCGCCCGCGGACATGCCGTGGCCGAAGGTGCCCTTGCGCGCCGTAATCAAGACGGACTCCGGCAGCACGTCGCGCAGGTTCTGCACCTCCAGGAAGTCGCCCGGGGTGGCGGTGGCGTGCAGGTCCCAACTGCCCACGTCCTGGGGCTGGCAACCCGCGGCGCCCAGCGCCTCGCGGATGGCCAGGGTGGGGCCTTCCTTGGACGGGGTGATGATGTGGTCCGCGTCCGCGGTGACGCCCACGGCCACGGGCTCCAGGCCCAGCGCCTTGAAGCCCTTCTGCGTGAAGTGCTCGTAGTCGCCCACCACCCACACCACCGCGCCTCCGGCGATGTGCGTGCCGCGCAGCGCGGTGAGGGGCTTGGACACGGCGGCGTCCGCGGAGATGACGCGCGCGTTGTAGAAGCCGCCCACCACCAGCGGGTTGGGCGCCGCGTCCGTCATGCCCAGGACGACGGCCTTCGCCTCGCCCAGGCGGATGGCGTTCATGGCCAGCTTCAGGCCGTAGCCGAAGGACGAGCACGCGGCCACCGGCGCGAACGTCATGCCCGTAATCTGGCCGAGCATGGACACCTGGGACGCGGGTGTGTTGTGGATGTTCCACAGCACGTTGGAGGACACGGCGTTCCACGGCGGCTCGGGCGCGTTCCACTTCTTCTGCAGGCGCCCGTTGCGCGTGCGCTTCTCCTTGATGACGGCCAGCTTGGCGGACTCCACGTCGCCCTCGTCGGGCACGCCAATGGCTTCAATCTCGCGCAGCTCCTCCAGGTACTCGCGCAGCTCCGGGGAGCGGCCGGCCCAGAAGTGCCACCAGTCGTCCTCCGCCTTGTCGCGCTCCACCTCCTCGATGGTGGAGGGCTCCGGGGGCAGGCCGGGCAGCGGCTCGCGCGTCTCACGCCACTGGCGCAGGGCGCCGTTGCGCTCGGGGGAGGCCCAGAAGCGGTCCCACCGGCGCTGGGCGCGGTAGAGGTCCAGGGAGATGTGCTGGATGGTGGGCAGGTCGCCCAGGCCGGTGCCCACGTAGACGTGGGCCCGGGTGCCCAGCTCCTGGAGCTCCTTCTCGATGCCCGGGTTCTGCGCCAGCGACTGGATGAACGCGCCGATGGCGTACTGCGTGGGCTGCCCCATCTTCCGCTCCAACTGGGAGAAGCGGTTGGCGGGGAAACGCGCGTCGATCCACGGCTTGTAGGCCGCCAGGTCGAACTCGGGCGTGCCGACGAGGAAGTTGTCCGGACCGAAGCCGTTGAAGGGGGTCAGCCAGGTCTCGGACGACGCGAGGTTCTTCGCGAAGGCCTCGATGTTGGGGGAACGCGGGGCAACCACGCCCCAGCCGAAGATTCCGACTCTGCGCACGGGTGTTTCCTCCGCCGCCCGGGGGAAGGCTACAGCGGCTGGATCTTGAGGTTGTCGAAGTGGACGCGCGTCTGCCAGCCGGAGAACCCGAAGTACTGGTTCCGGGGGCCGTAGAGCGGGGACGCGTCCTGGAGGGTGAGGAAGGGCTTGCCGTCCACTTCCCACGACAGGAGTCCGTCCCGCCGGGTGATTCTGAAGTGGTAGCGCTGGCCGGGCACCACCGCGGCGCCGTCGCGCACGGCGCGGTCGTTGGTGTGCTCGTGCTGGCGCGCGATGATGGACTGGGTGTTGCGCCAGCCGCCGAAGATGAAGACGTAGCCGGTGGCGGTGTACTGCAGGCGCGGGTCACCCGCGTAGAAGGAGCGGCCGTCGCCCCACGCCTCCACCTTCATGTCGCCTTCGGGGCTGTCACCCCAGGCGTCGAACTCGATGACGGCGTTCTCCGGGATGGGCTTCTTCAGCCACACCGGGCGGTTGCCCAGGTTCTGCACCACCAGCGCCCCGTCCTCGATTTTCACGGCGGCGGGGTTCGTGACGTTCCACGCGTCACCCAGGGTGTCGCGGTTGAAGTCGTCCTCGGAGGGGCCCGGGGGCAGGGTGGGCTCCTGCTTCGCCACCATGGTGGCGGGCATGGAGTCCGGCGTGCCCACGCGCAGGTTGTCGAAGAACAGCTGCGACTCCCAGCCGGACAGGCCCATCCGGTCCTGGCCCTTGCCCTTCAGGGGGAACGGGTCGTCCAGCTCCGCGACCAGCTGCCCGTCGATGGCCCACTTGAGCACGTTGCCACGCCGCTCGATGCGCCAGTGGTACGTGCGGCCGGACTGGATGGGGGCGCCCACGCGGGACTCCACGCGCACCCGGGTGTCCTTCTTGAAGACGCCGGTGGCGACGAGGTCCGCGCCCTGGCCGCCGCCCTTCTCCGCGATGCGCGCGGCCTTGCGCTGGAGCGCGTCCAGCGCGGGGGCGTTGATGTCCTTCCGGGCGAGGACGGACAGGCTGTTGTTCCATCCGCCCTGCACCAGCACGTAGCCGGACGCCGGGTCGCGGCCGTTGCCGAACAGCTCCACGCGGATGTCGCCCTCGGGGTACTCGGGGCGCACGTCGAACTCCACCGCCACGTCGTCCGGCAGCGCGGCCTGGAGCCACAGCGGGTTGTTCTTGGGCGCGGGACCCAGGAGCTCCCCGTTCGTCACGCGCCAGTAGGCGCCGGTGGAGAAGAAGTCGCGCGAGACGACGGCCGGGTCGTTGAACGACTGCTGGTAGGGCACCGTCGCGGTGACGTCCGCCTGGCCCCGGAAGAGCGCGTAGTGGATGAGCGGGAGCTGGATGAAGGCGATGGCGCCCGCGAGGACGGCCCACCCCTTGCGGCTCATGCCGGCGGGCTTGCGCCACCCCTCATGGGGCACGGCGGGCTGGGCGGCGTCCGGGGAAGACGGGACGGAGGCCGCCGGGGGCGACCCTTCCTGCTTCTGCGTGTCCTTGTCCTTGCGGCTGGCCTGGCCCATCGATGCTCGAGGAAGGGGAGGGGGAAAGCCGGCGGAATCTACGCCCCGGCCCCCCCGGCGTAAAGGATTGCCGGGACAGGGGTTACTTGACCCCCCAGCGCTTCTCGAGCGCCTGCTGTTCCGCCAGGCGCTGCTTGAGCCGCTGCTTCTCCGCCTTCTGTTGATCCGACTCCTCCGGCGAGGGGCGCACGGCCAGCTGGTAGACACTGCCCGCCAGGGCGAAGAGGAGCGCGGCGATGATGACGCCCCAGGGGCGGCTGGCCACCGCCTCCACCACGCCGCCGAACTGGTGCAGCGCCGCGAGCGCGCCAATCACCAGCAGCCACGCGCCCACCACCGACGCGACGATGCCGCTCACCTGCCGGTGGAGGAAGGCGCCCACCAGACCGCCGATGATGAAGCCCGGCCCGAAGCCGAGCAGGAAGTCCGCGGGGCCGGCGATCTGGCCCGCCAGGAGCCCCAGCGGCACGCCCACGCCCACGAAGGTGACGGCGGGCGGGAAGAGGAAGCCCAGCGCCATCAGCGCCGCGGCCACCAGGGTGGGCAGGCGCGGATCCAGGTCTCCCAGGTCCAGCCGCTGGGTGACGGCGCCCGTCCACACCAGGCCCAGCACCGCGCCCACCGGGCCCGCCACGACGCGGAACAGCTTGCCGCCGCCCGCGAGCAGCAACACCAACCCCACGAGCGCGACCACGACGCCCACCCACATGGGCAGCAGCCGGTAGATGCCCACCCAGCCGGAGGGGTTGAAGGTCTGGTACGACTTGAGCGCCTGGAGGAAACCTTCCATGACGCGCCATCCTAGCGGCTGTGGCCGTCAGGAATAGCGGGTCAAGGCGAGCCCCAGCAGCACCGCCAGGATGACGGCCCCCAGGAGCGCGTAACCGTAGAGGGCGCGGGGCGTTTCGGTGGCGCGCAGCAGGTCTTCCGCGCGTTCGCGGTCTTCCGGGGAAGGGTTGTTCGCGAGGATGCGCTGCGCTTCCCGCCGGGCGCCGGCCACGTCACCGGCGTCCTTGCGGGCCCAGGCGGCGCGCACGTGTTCAGAGCCGGGCTCCGGGGGCGTCTGTCCGCCTTTCGCCATGGGGCGCGTCTATACCAGGGAATGCAGGCACCCGCCGACGGTATAAGCAGGTCCCCATGCCTGTGCGGTCCCTCTCCCGTCGAAACCTCCTGCTCGCCACGTCCGCGCTCGTCCCGCTGCTGTCCCGGCGTGCGGCCGCGTTCGGTGAGAAGAGCCGCTTCATCCCCGCCGTGGCCCGGCATGGAGGCCGCTGGGACGGCCGGCTGTCCGGACTGCGCCGGCTCGCGTGGGAGCTGCAGCGGCGCACGTCCGTGGAGGTGGTGCCGGACGCGCGCCCGTTCGCGCTGAACAGCCCGGACCTCTTCGAGTACCCGTTCCTCTACTTCGGCGGGGACGGGCCCTTCCCGGCGCTGAGCGACGCGGAGGTGTCCAACCTGCGCCGCTACCTGACGTACGGCGGCTTCGTGTTCGGGGACGCCAACGACGGCAGCGACGGGGACGGCTTCGACGCCAGCTTCCGCCGGGAGATGGCGCGCGTGCTGCCGCAGAGCCCGCTGAAGGAGGCGCCAGGGACGCACGTCGTCTTCAAGTCCTTCTTCCTGCTGGACGCGGCGCCGGGGCGCCTGCTGCACAAGCCGCTGCCGCTGGTGGCGAGCGTGGGCAAGCGCGCGGCGGTCATCTATTCGCAGAACGACGTGGCGGGCGCGTGGAGCCGCAGCGAGTCCGGCGACTACGAGTTCGACGTGTCCCCGGGCGGCGAGCCGCAGCGCGAGCTGGCCATCCGGCTGGGCATCAACCTGTGCATGTACGCGCTCTGTCTGGACTACAAGGACGACGCGGTGCACCTGCCCCTCATCCTCAACAAGCGGCGCTGAGAGTGCGTTTCCTCGCGCGAACCCTCGAATGAACTCCCCGTCCTTCAACGCGTGGAAGCTCGTCAGCCTGTCGCCGCTGCCCGTCTGGGCGCTGGTGCTGCTGGGCGTGGGGCTGGTGCTGGGCATCGGGCTGGCGGCGTGGGGCGTGCGCCGCGAGCCGTCCCGGGGCCGCAAGCTGCTCCTGTGGGGCCTGCGCATCGGCGCGGGCGTGGCGGCGTTCTTCTTCCTGTTGGAGCCCGGCATCCGGCACCTGCAGGTGGCGCGGATGAAGAACCGGGTGGCGGTGCTGGTGGACCGCTCGGCGTCCATGAACTTCCCGTCGGAGCCGGGCGGGCCCACGCGCAGCGCGCAGGTGGCGGCGTTCCTGGAGAAGGCGGCGCCCACGTTCGCGTCCTGGCAGGACCGCTTCACGGTGGAGGTGTACGGAGTCGACCCGGAGCTCTCTCCGGTGACGGCCGCGCAGCTGGCCCAGGAGCCCGCGCGGGCGGGCACGACGGACCTGCTCGCGGCGCTGCGGTCCGCGGCGTCCGGAGGGCAGGGGGCGCGCAAGCTGTCCGGCGTGCTGCTGTTCAGCGACGGCGCGGACAACGCGGAATTGAAGGCCGGGGCGGTGGGCCGGGCGAGAGCCGCGCTCACGGACCTGGGCGTGCCGGTGTCCACGTTCCTGGTGGGCCAGGAGGCGCTGAAGGATTTGTCGGTGGAGGGGCTGAAGGTGGATGACTTCGCCTTCGTGCGCAACTCGCTGACGGTGGAGGTGGAGATCCACGGGCGCGGGTTCTCCGGGCAGGACATCCCCGTCGTCTTGAGCCAGGAGGGCAAGACGGTGGCG
The DNA here is from genome assembly GCF_054512695.1 of Corallococcus sp. M7. Taxonomy (NCBI): domain Bacteria; kingdom Pseudomonadati; phylum Myxococcota; class Myxococcia; order Myxococcales; family Myxococcaceae; genus Corallococcus; species Corallococcus sp. M7. The sequence continues at coordinate 7,984,743 of NZ_CM137252.1, read as the reverse complement.
AGCAAGCTGGTGAAGATGACCACCGGCGACGACGTGAAGCCGGTGTCCTTCACCTTCACGCCGGACCAGACGGGGCGCTTCGTCTACACGGTGACGGTGCCCACGTTCCCGGATGAAGCGGTGAGCGACAACAACAGCCGCTCGTTCACGCTGAAGGTGATTCGCGACCGCGTGCGCGTGCTGCTGGTGGTGGGGCGGCCGTCGTGGGACGAGCGCTTCCTGCGCGGACTGCTCAAGCAGGACGCGAACGTGGACCTGGTGTCGTTCTACATCCTGCGCACGCTGTCGGATGACCCGGGCGTGTCGAACGAGCGGGAGCTGTCGCTCATCCCGTTCCCCATGGAGGAGATCTTCGACACGAAGCTGCACACGTTCGACGTCGTCATCTTCCAGAACTTCGGTTACTCGGACCCTTCGCTGTCCATCGCGGAGTACGAGCGCAACCTGGAGCGCTACATCCACGAGGGTGGCGCGTTCGTGATGATTGGCGGCGACAGCGTGCTGGGCGAAGGGCGCGCGTCGATGCCCACGCTGATGGAGGCGCTGCCGGTGGAGGCGGCGGGCCCCGCGAACGCGGACCCGTTCAAGCCGCGCCTCACGCCGGAGGGCCTGCGGCATCCGGTGACGTCCATTGGCACGGGCGCGGCGAGCACGGAGGGCGCGTGGGGCGAGCTGTTGCCCATTCCGGGCGCGAACCTGACGCGGGCGCGGCCGGGGGCGACGGTGCTGATGGACCACCCGTTCATGACGGTGGACGGGAAGAACGCGCCGCTCGTGTCGGTGTGGGACTACGGGCGGGGCCGGGCGATGGTGGTGGCGACGGACGCGACGTGGTCATGGGCGTTCACGGCGCACCGGGACGGCTCGCCGAGCCGGGCGTATGACCGCTTCTGGGGCAATGCGCTGCGCTGGCTGGTGCGGGACCCGGACCTGACGACGCTGAAGGTGACGGCGGATCCGCCGTCGGTGGAGCCGGGGCGTCCGGTGGGCGTGCTGGTGCAGGCGCGGATGGCGGACTACCAGCCGGCGGAGGGCGCGCAGGTGCGGGTGGAGCTGTTCTCCGTGGCGACGCAGAAGCCGGTGGCGGTGCAGACGGGCACGGCGGGAGCGGACGGCGTGGTGCGGCTGGAGTTCGCGCCGCCGGCGCCGGGTCCGTACAAGCTGCTCGCGTCCGCGAAGAAGGGCGAGGCGGACCTGGGCAAGGGCGAGGACGCGGTGGCGGTGCGCGCGGTGGGCCCGGAGCTGTCGGACGCGTCGGTGCGGCCCACGCTGATGGAGCAGATCGCCAGCGTCACGGAGGGCAAGGCGTACAAGCTGCCGCAGGACGGGATGCCGGACGTGCCGCTGTTGGATCCGCCGGTGGTGGAGGTGGGGCGCGCGAAGGACCAGCCGCTGTGGGACCGCTGGTACTACCTGGTGGCGCTCATCGCGCTGCTCGGCGCGGAGTGGTTCGCGCGGCGGCGGTTCGGGTACGTGTAGCCAGCAGCCCGGTGGGATGACAGGCCGATGCCTGATGAACAGGCATCGGCCGTGACGCGGTGACTACTCCGACTTCTCCACCACGCCGCAGGCGATGCGGCCGCCGGCGTCGCCGGTCGGGTCGGTGCGGTAGTCGTCCAGCTTCGCGTGGACCATGACGGCGGAGCCGTCCTTGTCGAGCAGCGACTTCACCTTCAGGTCGGCGATGAAGACGTCGAACTGCACCTTGCCGTCCTGGGGGACGTAGAGGTTCGGCAGGTCACCCGCGTGCTGGCCCTTGGGCGACAGCGCGCCATGCTGCTTCTTCGTCGGGTTGAAGTGGCCGCCCGCCGTCTTGAACTCCGGCGCCTCGCACTTGCCCGTCTCGTGGATGTGGAAGGCGTGCTCGCCCGCGGGCAGGTTCATCAGCGAGCCCTTCACCAGCACGCCCTTGGGCGCCTGCTCCAGCGTCACCTCGCCCACGTCCTTGCCCTGGGCGTCCTTCAGCATCGCCTTCACCGTCTCGCCCTTCTTGATGGCGGGCTTCGTGCCCGCGTCCGCGGGAGCCGGCGTCCCGGCGTCCTGGGCCAGGGCGGGCGTGGAGAGGAGGGCGGTGGCAACCAGCAGGGAACGGATCGTCATGTCTTGAAAACTCCAGGGATGGGGTTACCCAACGCGGGCCACACTACCCGCCGCACACCCCGCTCGCTGGAGAATGTCCACCCCCGCATGCATCCGGTGATGGGGAGTCATCACTCCGGCAGCGGGCCCTCCAGCGGCACCGGCACCACCCGGGACGCTCCGAACGCGGGCGCCCAGACGCGCTGCACCTGGGTCCCGTTCAGGAAGCGCATCACCGCGCGGAACGCCGCCTCCGGCCCGCCCAGGCCTTCCGCCCACGCGCTCCCCCGGGGCGACAGGTTCGGCACCAGCGGGCCCAGGGACTCGCGGGACCTGGCGCCCCGGGTGATGCCCAGGCCTTCGTCGCGGATCCGCTGAGGCACGTACAGCGGCGCGAACCGCGCGTGGCGGTGGTCGTGCACGCAGCCGGGCTCCTCCAACAGCGCCGCCGACAGGGGCAGCTCGCGTACGTTGAACAGGAGCTTCACCGCCTCCTCGTGCGGATCATACGGACCGCGCAGCCGGTGGTCCCCGCGCGGAACCAGCCGCCGGTCCAGGTAGCAGAACGCCTTCGCCTCGGGCGGCACCGCGCCCCGGTGCCTCGCGCCGCCGTAGCGGAAGAACGGGCGCACGTGGCGTGTGTCCACCTCCAGCGCCGGCCCCTGCTTCAGCGCGCGCAGCTTGGGCAACAGCGCGGGCTCCAACCCGTGCTCCCGCGCGAAGTCCTCCAGCGTGTCCTGCGTCGCGGCGCAGAAGGCCCGCAGGCGCGCGAGCAGCCGCTCCGGGTCCGCGTCCACCAGCAGCTCATCGAAGCGCGTCTTCACCCCGGGCAGGCTCACCGGGATGAGCGTGGTGAGCAGCTCGCCGCGCGCCCGCCAGTCCGCGTCCAGCGCGGCGGCCTCCTGCGCGATGGGGGAGAGCCGCCACTCGGGAGCCTCGGGCGTGAAGCACTGGCCCTTTCCCTTGTGCTCGTAGCGGGGCGCGGAGGCGTCCAAGCCGGATCGCGACGTCCACACCGTGATGCACGTGCGCACCTGGGTGCCCGTGAAGATGCCCGGGCCCAGGTCCACGACCTCGCGCAGGTGGAGCGCTTGCAGCAGCGCGTGGCGCAGCGGCGCGTAGATGAACGACTCCAGCAGGCTCGCGGGCGTGATGAAGGCCAGCACTCCCGGCCGGGCCGTCAGCCGCTTCATGGCCACGAGGAGGAAGAACGCGAAGTCGTCCCGGAGGCTCGTGCCCGGCGGCATCGCCAGCGGCACCAGGGCTCGCAGCCGCGCGTAGCAGGCCGCGTCCTTCAGCACCGCGGACGTGCCGTTGTAGGGCGGGTTGCCCACCCATAACTCCGCGTGCCCCTCCGGCGTTCCCGCGAGCAGCGGCTCCAGTCCACCCCTCAGCGCGTCCCCCACGCGCACGTCCGCGCCCGGCACGCGGGCCTGGCACAGGTGGGCGACGCCTTCATCCAGCTCCAGGCCGCACAGCCTCGCGTCCGGACGGTGTCGCGCGGCGGCGGCGAGGAAGGCCCCCGCGCCACAGGCCGGGTCCACCACCGTGAGCGGCCCGTCACCCAGGTGCGCCAGCGCGAGCGCGAGCGTGCGCTCCACGATGGGCGCGGGCGTGTAGAACGCGCCCACCGCCTTGCGGTTGATGCCGGGGAACTGGTGGACCAGCAGCTCCTCGTCCAGCTCGGGCGTGTCGATGGCGCGGGCCATGCCGGGCCATCCTAGACAGATTCACCCGGTGGGCCGCGAGGGGGCCCAGTCCAATGCCGTGCCGCAGCGTTTGCAAAAGCGCGCATCCAGGTCATGACCCTGTGCGCCACAACCGGGACACGCCTGGGTATTCAGCGGCTGACGCGTGGCGGCAGCGAGCTCCACCGACACGATGCCCGTGGGCACCGCGATGATGCCGTAGCCCATCACCATCAGGATGGACGCGAGGAACTGCCCCGTCACCGTCTTGGGCGTGATGTCCCCGAAGCCCACCGTCGTCATCGTCACGATGGCCCAGTACATGGAGCGGGGGATGCTGTCGAAGCCGTGCTGCTCGCCCTCCACCATGTACATGACCGCGCCCATGATGACGTCGATGCTCAAGACCGTGCCCAGGAAGACGATGATCTTCGGGCGGCTCGCGCGCAGCGCCGTGAGCAGCACCTCCGCCTGACCCAGGAGGTGGCCCAGCTTGAGGATGCGGAAGACGCGCAGCAGGCGCAGCACGCGGATGACCAGCAGCGTCTGCGCCCCGGGGAACAGCACGCTCAGGAACGACGGCAGCAGCGCCATCAGGTCCACGATGCCGAAGAAGCTGCGCGCGTAGTGCAGCGGCTGGCGCACCGCGATGAGCCGCAGCACGTACTCCAGCGCGAAGAGGATGGTGAAGACCCATTCGGCCACGTGCAGCACGTGGGCATGGCCCGCGCGCACCTGCGCGACGCTCTCCAGCATCACCGCGGCCACGCTGAACACGATGGCCCACAGGAGGGCCACGTCGAATGCCTTCCCCGCGGGGGTGTCCGCTTCGAAGATGATCGTGTGCAGGCGGGCGCGAAAGCCGCTCGGGGGGCTCTGTTCGGAGGGACGGTCCACGGGCCGCGCAGCTTAGGCGCAATCCTTCGCGGAACGTTCAACAGCGTCCCAGTCCCCTGGACCGGAGGCCGCGTTGCCAGGGGCGCGTGCCGGTCCGACGTTCCGGGCGGCCCTGTCCATGGCACGGAGCGGCTCCGGCGAATGATGCGAATCCTCGACGGCATCCCCGTGCGGCTGCTCGCCCTGCTGGTGATGGGCCTGCTCTTCCTGTGCCTGGAGACGGGCTACCGGCTCAGTCACCGGAAGCCGGGGCTCGGCGACGTGTCGGCGCTCCAGGCGTCGGTGCTCGGCCTGGTGGCGCTGCTGCTGGCCTTCTCCTTCTCCATGGCCGCGGACCGGTACTCGATGCGCCGCGCCCTCGTGGTGCAGGAGTCGAACGCCATCGGCACGCTCTACCTGCGCATCGGCTTTCTTCCCGAGCCCTCGCGCGGCGAGATGCGCGCCTGGCTGCGCCGCTACACCGACCTCCGCCTGGAGGGGCACGAAGCCGCGAGTGAGCCGGCCGTCTTCGCGAAGAAGCTCCAGGAGTCGGACCTGCTCCAGACGCAGCTCTGGTCACGGCTGGAGACGCTGGCGCCCCACATCGAGCCTCCCGTGGTCATCCTGGTCACCCAGGCGATGAACGACGTGTTCGACGTTGGCGACGAGCGCATGGCGGCGGCCCACAACCTCATCCCGACCACCATCTTCGTCCTGCTGCTCATCGGGATGCTCGGCTCCGGCGTGCTGTTGGGATACCGGCCCGAGGCACAGGTGCGCGGGCTGCTCTCCTGGACCCTGTTCGTGGTCATCCTGACCGCCGTGATGTTCACGCTCCTGGACCTGGACCTCCCCATGCGAGGACGCATCCGCGTGGACCAGGAGCCGCTGCGGTCGCTCCAGGAGCGGCTGCGCGCCCATCCCTGACCCCGTGTCCAGGCAATGGACGCGAAGGTCGTCCGTTCAAGGGGCATGCGAGCCCTGAAAGACACGTCGAAGCGCGTCATCCTCTCCCTGTCCGGCCTGGGCCTGTCGCTCACGGCCCTCCCCGCCGCCGCGCAGAAAGCGCCGCCCACGCCGCAGGAGGTCATGCGCGAAGCCCGCCGCAGCGTGCTCTCGGATGGCATCGAGAAGGCGGAGGCCGTGCGCATTGGCGGCATCGACCAGTGGATTTCGGTGCGCGGGCGCCACAAGGACAACCCGCTGCTGCTCTTCCTGCACGGCGGGCCGGGCTTCACCGCGCTGCCCTCCGCGTACTTCTACCAGGGCGAATGGGAGGAGTACTTCACCGTCGCGCACTGGGACCAGCGCGGCGCGGGGAAGACGTATGCCCTCACGCCCGTGGACAAGGTGAAGCCCACCATGACCGTGGACCGCATGGTGGCGGACGCGGAGGAGGTGGTCTCGTACCTGCGCAAGACGTACGGCAAGAAGCGCATCGTGCTCGTGGGCCACAGCTGGGGCAGCTTGCTGGGCGTGAAGCTCGTCCAGAAGCACCCGGACTGGTTCGACGCGTACGTGGGCATCGGTCAGGGGTTGGACGTGCCGAGGAACGAGGTCCTGGGCTACGAGGCCACGCTCAAGGCCGCGCGTGCGGATGGCAACAAGAAGGCCATCGCGGACCTGGAGTCCATCGCTCCGTTCCCGGACCCCAAGGACCCCGCGCGCACGCTGGCCAACCTGCACAAGGAGCGCCGCTGGCGCTCGTACTACGAGGTCCACGGCTGGCGCGCGCCGGACTGGCACGGCGCCCAGGTCTGGCGCTACAGCCCGGACGTCACCGACAAGGACATGGACGCGCGCGACGCGGGCCTGGACCTGAGCCTCGAGAGGTTCTGGGGACCCATCAACCAGATGAACCTCACCAAGGAGAACCGCTTCGCCGTGCCCGTCGTCTTCTTCCACGGCCGGCACGACCGCACCGTGTCCGCGCAGCTCCTGGAGGCCTGGTTCCCCACCGTCCAGGTCCCGTCGAAGAAGCTCGTCTGGTTCGAGGACTCCGCGCACATGGTGCACGAGGAGGAGCCCGGCAAGGTGCTCGTGCACCTGGTGAACGACGTGCTCCCGCTCACGCGCGGGAAGTAGTCACGGGGGAAAAAGAAAGGCGGAACCCGAGCCCCTTTGGAAACTCCCGGGTTCCGCCTTGTCCTTCACGCCGAGGAAGAAACCGTGAAGGACCGCCGAGCAGCTTTCAAACCTTCTGAGGCACCGTGCCCGCCACGCCCGTGGGCACCGTCACCGGAGGCGGCGTCACCGGCGCGCCCACGTGCATGCGGTGCTCCACCTCCGCGAACCGCGCCGCCGCCTCCGTCTCCGGCGCCAGCAGCGACACCACCCAGCCCACGATGAAGGACAGCGGGATGGTGACGATGCCCGGGTTCTTCAGCGGGAAGAGGGCGGACGCGTTGCCCAGGAGCTCCACCTGCACCGTGGGCGACAGGAAGATGAGCAGCACCGCGCTGATGGACCCGGTGAGCATGCTGGCCACCGCGCCCTTGGTGGTGAAGCCCCTCCACAGCATGGACAGGAGCAGCGCGGGGAAGTTCGCGCTCGCCGCGATGGCGAACGCCAGGCCCACCATGAAGGCCACGTTCTGGTTCTTGAAGACGACGCCCAGGATGATGGCCAGGATGCCCAGCGCCAGGCTGGCGATGCGCGCCACCTTGAGCTGCTCCGCCTCCGGGGCGTGACCCTTGCGCACCACGCTGGACCACAGGTCGTGGGACAGCGCCGCCGCGCCCGACAGCGTCAGGCCCGCGACCACCGCGAGGATGGTGGCGAAGGACACCGCGGAGATGAAGCCCAAAAAGCCCGTGCCGCCCACGACCTCCGCCAGCATGGGCGCCGCCATGTTGCCGCCCTTGTCCACGCCCACGATGGCCTGACGGCCCACCAGCACGGACGCGCCGAAGCCCAGGATGAACGTCACCAGGTAGAAGAAGCCGATGAGGCCCGTGGCGTAGAACACGCTGGTGCGCGCCGCCTTCGCGTTGGGCACCGTGTAGAAGCGCATCAGGATGTGCGGCAGGCCCGCCGTGCCGAACATCAGCGCCAGGCCCAGGGAGACGGTCTCCAGCGGGTTGGACACCAGCTTGCCCGGCGCCAGCGCCTCCGGCCCGTAGCGGTTCACCGCCTCGCTGAAGAGCGCCATGGGGCTGAACCCGAACCGCCACAGCACCGCCACCGCCAGCGCCGTCGCGCCGCCCAGCAGCAGCACCGCCTTCACGATTTGAACCCACGTGGTGGCGATCATCCCGCCGAACAGCACGTAGAGGATCATCACCGCGCCCACGATGACGACGGCCGTCTCGTAGGAGAGGCCGAAGAGCAGGCGGATGAGGTTGCCCGCGCCCACCATCTGGGCAATCAGATAGAAGACGACGACGGTGAGCGTGCCCACCGCGGCGGACAGCCGCACCGGGGTCTGCTTCAGGCGGTAGGCCACCACGTCCGCGAAGGTGTACTTGCCCAGGTTGCGCAGGGGCTCCGCGATGAGGAAGGTCACCACGGGCCAGCCCACCAGCCAGCCCACGGAGTAGATGAGCCCGTCGAAGCCGGACGTGGCCACGAGCCCCGCGATGCCCAGGAAGCTGGCGGCGCTCATGAAGTCGCCCGCCAGCGCGAAGCCATTCTGTCCGGCGCTGATGCCGCCACCGGCGGCGAAGAACTCCGACGTCGTCTTCGTCTTGCGCGCCGCCCAGTAGGTGATGGCCAGCGTGATGCTGACGAAGAGGAGGAAGAAGACGATGGCCGTGGTGTTGGGCTGGCCAATCTGCGTGCCCGCGGTCGTGGGATTCATGGTTGGCCTCTCAGCGGCGCAGCTCGTCGAGCGCGCTGTCGTACTTCTTGTTGGCCCAGCTCATGTAGACGCCCGTCAGCACCCAGGCGAAGAGGATGGTGAGCGCCCCCAGCACGATGCCGACGGACAGCCCCGGCACGAACTGGTGCCCCATCAGCGGCCGGTTGAAGGCCACCAGCAGGATGAAGCCCAGGTAGGCCACCAGCATCGCCACCGTCAGTGCGCCGGCCACGCGCCAGCGCCTCGCGGCGAGCGCCTTCAACGCCTCGTCCTTGGAATTGCCGTGCATCGGATTTCCTCCTTGCGAAGCGTGAAAAGGGGACTTCAGCGGCGGGGGGCCGGAGGCAGGCCCTTGGTGAGCAGTTCATCCAGCACGGCGGGGTCCGCGAGCGTGCTCGCGTCACCCAGGTTCTCCGTCTCACCACCGGCGATCTTGCGGAGCATGCGGCGGAGGATCTTCCCGGAGCGCGTCTTGGGCAGGCCCGACACCAGCACCACCCGGTCCGGCGTGGCGATGGGGCCAATCACGTGCCGCACCTGTTCGCGCAGGGTGCCCACCATCTTCTCGTCCGGGGTGCGCACGAAGTCCGGCTTCACCGTGACGAAGGCGCACACGCCCGTGCCCTTCAGGTCGTGCGGGAAGCCCACCACGGCGGCCTCGGCGACGGCCTCGTGGGCGACGAGCGCGCTCTCCACCTCCGCGGTGCCCAGGCGGTGGCCGGACACGTTGAGCACGTCGTCCACGCGGCCGGTGATCCAGTAGTAGCCGTCCTCGTCGCGGCGGCAGCCGTCGCCGGTGAAGTACAGCGGCAGGAAGCGCGCGTAGTACGTCTCCATGAAGCGGGAGTGGTGCCCGTACAGCGTGCGCGCCTGCCCCGGCCACGAGCGCGCGAGGCACAGGTTGCCGCTGACGCCGTTGCCCTCCAGCGTGCGGCCCTCCTCATCCACCAGCACCGGCTCCACGCCGAAGAAGGGCAGGGTGGCGCTGCCGGGCTTGGCGGGCGTCGCGCCGGGCAGCGGCGCGATGAGGATGCCACCCGTCTCCGTCTGCCACCAGGTGTCCACCACGGGGCAGCGGCCCTCGCCCACCACGTCGTGGAACCAGCGCCAGACCTCCGGGTTGATGGGCTCGCCCACGCTGCCCAACAGGCGCAGCGACTTGCGCGAGGACTTCGTGACGAACCCGTCGCCCTCCTTGATGAGCGAGCGCAGCGCGGTGGGCGCGGTGTAGAGCGTGGTGGCCTTCAGGTCATCCACCACCTGCCAGAGGCGGCTCGCGTCCGGCCAGGTCGGCGTGGACTCGAAGAGGACCGTCGTGGTGCCGGTGCTGAGCGGGCCGTAGACGAGATACGAGTGGCCCGTCACCCATCCCACGTCCGCGGTGCAGAAGTGCACGTCGTCCGGCTGCGTGTCGAAGATGTAGCGGAACGTCGTGTTCGCGTAGACGAGGTAGCCACCCGTCGTGTGCAGCACGCCCTTGGGCTTCCCGGTGGAGCCGGAGGTGTAGAGGATGAAGAGCGGGTCCTCCGCGTCCATCCACTCCGCGGGGCAGACGCCCCGGTGCTTCTGGACCTCCACGTCCAGCCAGTGGTCGCGCCCCTCTCGCATGGGCACTTCCTTGGGCGTGCGGCGCGCGACGAGCACGGACGTCACCTGGGGCAGCCCCTCCAGGGCCTCGTCGGTGATGGCCTTGGTGGCCACGCTCTTGGGGCCGCGCGGGCCTTCATTGGCGGTGATGACGACCTTCGCGCCGGAGTCCAGCACGCGCTCGCGCAGCGAGTCCGCGGAGAAGCCCGCGAACACCACCGAGTGCACCGCGCCGATGCGCGCGCACGCGAGCAGCGAGTACACCAGCTCCGGAATCATCGGCAGGTAGACGATGACGCGGTCACCCTTCCGCACGCCGTGCGCCTTGAGCACGTTGGCCAGGCGGTTCACGTGGTGCGCGAGGTCGCGGAAGGTGATGGTCTCGTACTCGCCGGGCGTGTTCTTCGCCCAGAGGATGGCGGCCTTGTCCGGGCGCGCCTTCGCGTGGCGGTCCACGCAGTTGACGGTGACGTTGAGCTTGCCGCCCACGAACCAGGCGAAGTCCGCGGCCTGTTCGTTCACCTCGCGGATGGACTCCGGCGGGTGGAACCAGGTGAGCTGCCTTGCCTGCTCTCCCCAGAAGGCGTCCGGGGCCTCCAGGCTCTGGCGGTAGAGGCGCTGGTACTCCTCCAGGCTCTTCACATGCGCGGTGCGGCGGAAGGCTTCCTTGGGCTGGAAGAGCGAATCCGTGTGGGTGGCCATGGGGGGAGTCCTCAGTAGAAGAGCTGGAGCTGGGCGGTGCCGGTGATGCCCGTGGTGGCGTGGGCGATGTCTCCCGCGCGCGACACGGCCACCTCCGTCTTCAGGTTGAAGGTGTGCTTCTGGAACCAGAGGTTGAGGCCGGGCTTGAACGTGAGCAGGTCCGTCGAGTCCACGCGCCCGTTGAAGTACTCGCTGCTGAAGACGGGCTCGACGATGCCGATGCGGTAGCCCAGCTCCACGAAGAAGCCGGTGCCGCTGCGCACGTTGTCGAAGCCCTGCTGCCAGGAGAAGACGTTGCTCTGGAAGACGAACTCCTGGTTGTCCCCCACGGGGATGTCCAGGAACACGTCCGCCGCCAGGGCCACCGCGTCGTGCACGCCGGAGGCGGTGGCGATGGCGCCGTACTGGTAGTCACCGCCCACGCCGAAGGACAGCAGGGGCTCTTGCGTGAAGTAGATGCCGCGCAGGAACTGGTCGTACTCGTGGCCCCAGACGTTGTAGCGGGCGTGGCCCACGACGCGCGGCAGGTCGTCCGCGTTGACCGTCTGGCCGTTCTCCAGCTTCGCGCCCTCCACGCCGTTGAGGATGGCGGCGCGGTACGTCCAGGGGCCCGCGAAGCCGCGCACCTGCACGCCCATGTCGCGCCACACCTTGCCCACGCCGAGCGGGTAGCGGATGAGGTCGGAGTGGTAGTCCACCGTCTGGAGCGCGATGGCGCCCTGCAGCGCGTGGTGCGACAGCGGCGCGAGGATGAAGCCCGCCTCCACCCACGTCTTGTCGGCGAACTCGTACGCGACCGTGGCGTCCTGGATGAAGAAGGCGACGCTGTAGTCGCCGTTCTTGCCGAAGTTTGGCTGGTCCGTGTCGATGAAGAACGACAGCTTCTTCGTGATGTTGCCGAAGATGAGCAACCGCACGCGGCGCAGGTAGAAGTCCGTCCCCACGCCGCCCGTGGGCGCGCCGTCCTTGATGAGCTGCATCTGCGGATGCAGCAGCACGTCCACGTTGAGGACCGCGTCCTCGCCCAACTGGATCTTCCCCGCCGCCGCCGGCAGCGCGGTCAGCAGGGCCGTGAGCACCAACAACCGCGACAGGAGATGGGGGAGGGGACGCATGGGTCCCCATCCCCTGAGCAACGCCCGTTCCACCCGCGTGCGCTCCGGGTTTCAGGACCTTGGGGGTTGGCTCGCCGCGTCAGGATGTGGCGGAAGGTGACAGGGCGTTACCCCCCGTAACGATTCGTGCAGCGCGTCGTAACACCGGAGTAACACCGCGTTGTCTCGCCGCGCGGGCGCTCAATGCGGTGCGGCGAGCGTGGGCCCGGGCGGCGTGGGCCGGGGCGGGACGGAGTCCGGGACGGTGACGGGGGACTGCTTCGCCAGGCGCCAGGGCGTCTGTGCCTCGCCCCGGCGCTGCGCGCGGATGCAGCGCCACAGCTCATTGGCGTACGGCAGCGCGAGCGTGGCGGCGATCGCTCCGAGGATGCCCTTCAGGTAGCCGCCCGGCAGGCGCTCCTCCTTGAGCCGCAGGCGCCACCTCCCCCTGCGGCCTCCCACGCCCCAGATGGCGAGGAACTGGTCCCAGTGCAGGCAGATCATCGACGACACGGCCATGAACGGGAGCACCTCCAGGAAGCTGTGCGTGTGCTGTTCGCGGGGGAGCACCTGTCGCTGGTGCCGGGTGGCGTAGGCCACGTCCCAGAAGGCGGTGGCCTCATGCACCAGCGTGTGGCCCAGCATGAGGGAGAGCGTGAGCGGGTTGATCTCCATCACCAGGCCCATCACCACGGGCACGCCGACCTCGGACATCATCAGGCAGTGGATGAGGGACTCGCCCGCGCCACTGGTGTGCTCGATGTCCGTCTTCTTGTGCCACACCCAGTCCACCACGCCCGGGATGAGCCAGGCGGGCAGCATGAAGTAGAGCAGGAAGCGGCGGGTCGCCGTCTCCACGTCCGTGGCCTTCGGCGACAGGTCCATGCGTGGGCGGCGCAGGTAGCTTCGCGCGGCGCGCTCCAGGCGCAGCGCGCGGGCGCGCCGGCCCCATGGGAGGGAGACTTCGCGGAACAGGGAGATTCCGGCCATGCGCGCTCCTCTTGCTGGGCCCCTCGGGGGGCGTGTCGCGTTGGAAGCTGCGCACGCACCCCGGGCGGGACAGGGAGGGGCGGGCCGCCGGGCGGGCTCCGGCCCTTCCGGTGCCTTACGACTCGTAGAGGGAGACGTTGCACTGGGTGCTGACGAACTGGCACTGCATCTCTTCCGCGGAGCCGTTGACGAAGAAGTAGAGCGTGTTGCCCGCGTCAGGGGAGGAGAGCGTGCAGTAGAAGTTCTGCTTGCACTGCCAGATCTTCCCGTTGGCGTCCTCGAACTGGATCCACCAGTAGTCGTGGCCGATGGCGCCGGTCCAGAAGATGACCTGGAACGACGAGCTGGTCGCGTTCTCCGCCAGCGAGGCCCAGTTGCCCTGCTGCTGGTACTCGGGGTTGTTGCTGTAGCGGTGGCGCAGCGTCACGTTGGTGATGGCGGCGCCCCAGTGGTTGACGACCACGGCGTTGGCGGTCTGCTGCGTGGACTGCGGCGCGCCGACCTTCGCGGTGGTGCGCGTCTTGTCGGGGGAGAGGCGGGTGTCGAAGCCGGACAGCGGCTGACCATCGAGGCCGAGGCGGGTGGGGCTGCACATGGGAGTGTTCTCCTGGGCCACCGGGGGTTGTCGTTGATTCGCCGGTGGACGCCAGGACCCATGAGCAACCGCCGTGCCTGGGGCCCTTCCCTCTGGAGCAGGGGGTGGGCCCGGCCTCTCGACGGAGCTCGACGCGTCGAAGCGGGGGCGCGTCGACGCGTCGGCGGCTCAGGCGCGGGTGCGCGGGATGCCCAGCCGCTGGCGCTTCTCCCAGAGGGTCTTGCGGCTGATGCCCAACCGGCGGGCGAGCTCCGTCTCGCCCATGCGCTCCTGGTGCTCCAGCACGAAGCGGCGGAAGTACTCCTCCATGGAGTCCGGCGAGCGCGGATCCTCGCTGGCCGGGACGGGCGGGAAGTCCGTCTCCTCCAACGCGGGCGGGCTGCCGTCCGCTCCCGGCCCGCCCGGTGATTCCAGCGCCAGCAGGTCGGCGGTGATGAGCGGCCCGTCCGCGAGGATGACCGCGCGCTCGATGGCGTTCTCCAACTCACGCACGTTGCCCGGCCATGGGTGCTGGGCGATGGCCGCCAGCGCGTCCGGCGACAGTGACGCGGGCGGGCGCCCGATGCGGCGGCTGGCCCGCTCCAACAGGTGCTTCGCCAGCGCGGGGACATCCTCGCCACGCTCGCGCAGGGGCGGCAGTCGGATTTCAACGACGCGCAGGCGGAAGTAGAGGTCCTGGCGGAACAGCCCCTCCTGCACGCGGCGGGGCAGGTCGCGGTGCGTGGCCGCGAGGATGCGCACGTCCACCTTGCGCGAGCGCGTGGCGCCCACCCGCCGCACCTCGCCGTCCTGGAGCATGCGCAGCAGGCGCGCCTGCGCGGGCGCGGGCAGCTCTCCAATCTCATCCAAGAAGAGCGTGCCGCCGTGCGCGGCCTCTACAAGTCCCGCGTGCGCGGCCTGCGCGCCGGTGAAGGCGCCCTTCTCGTGGCCGAACAGCTCGCTCTCCAGGAGGCCCTCGGGGATGGCGGCGCAGTTGACCGCGATGAGGGGCCCTTCCGCGCGCGGGCTCTGCGCGTGGACGGCGCGGGCCACCAGCTCCTTGCCGGTGCCGGACTCGCCCAGCACCAGCACGGTGGCGGCGGAGGGGGCCACCTTGCGCACGCGCTCGAACACGTCGCGCATGGCGGGGGAGTTGCCCACCATGCCGCCGGGGGACCAGGTCTGCTCCACCTCGCGCTTGAGGGCGGCGTTCTGGCGGGTGAGGCGGCCCTCGCGCAGCACGCGCTCCACCTGGAGCAGCAGCTCGTCGTGGTCGAAGGGCTTCGCGATGTAGTCCACCGCGCCCAGCTTCATCGCGTCCACGGCGGACTTCACCGTGGCGAAGCTGGTCATGATGAGCACCGGCACGCCGGGACACAGCGCGATGATGTCCGTGCCCGGCGGCCCGGGCAGGCGCAAATCGGAGATGACCAGGTCGAAGGCGTCCAGCGCGTGCTCGGCCGCGGCCTCCGGCACGGCGCCCGCTTCCGCCACGTCGTGGCCCGCGCGGGTGAGCAGCCGTCGCAGCTCCGTGCGGATGATGGGCTCGTCCTCGATGACCAGGATGCGGCTCAAGCGGAGGCCTCCTGCTTCAGCGTGTCGGCGCGGGGCAGGCTCAGCGTCACGCGGGTGCCGCCGTCCTGACGGGCCTCGATGCGCAGCGTGCCGCCGTGCTCGCGCACGATGCCCTCCACCAGCGGGAGGCCCAGGCCGGTGCCTTCGCCGGGCTGCTTGGTGGTGAAGAACGGCTCGAAGATGCGTTGCGACAGCTCCGGGGCGATGCCGTGCCCCCGGTCCTCCACCTGGATGCGCACCTGGTCTCCCGAGGCTTCCGCCAACAGGTCCACGCGCGAGCCCGCGGGCGACGCGTCGATGGCGTTGGTCAAGAGGTTCACCAGCACCTGCTCCAGCCGCTGCGCGTCGCCGCGCACGTCCAGCCCCTCCGGGCTCTGGTGCGTGCATGCGACATCGCGCGCCTTGCGCGACAGCCGGGCGAGCTGCGCGGCCTCCGCGAGCAGCGGGCCCACCGCCACGCGCGTGAAGGGCCGGGACTCGCCGCCGACCGTGCCCGAGTGGCCGAAGCCCACGAGCGCCCGGACGATGGCGTCGATGCGGCGGCACTGCTGGAGGATGAGCCCCACGCGCTCGCGCACGGCCTCCGGGTCCTCCAGCTCGTACTTGAGGTTCTGGCTGATGCTGGCGATGGCGGTCAGTGGATTGCCAATCTCATGCGCCACGCCCGCGGCCACCCGGCCCAGCGACGCGAGCCGGTCCTGGTGCGCGAGCCGCGCGTCCACCGCCTTGCGCTCCGTCCAGTCCTCCACCAGGAACGTGATGCCCGTCTCCTGACCGCTGGCGTCGTCCGAGGGCGCCAGCCGCGAGCGGTGCAGGCGCAGCGAGCGCTGCTTGCCGTTCACCGTCACGCGCGCCTCGTCGTCGCCGCCAGGGGCCCGCGCGAGCTCCGCGAACAGCGGCCCCCAGGGCTCCGGCAGGCGCGCGAGCGGCACGCCCCGCGCGGAGTCCATGGGCACGCCCGATAGCGCCTCCAGCGCGGCGTTCCAGATGACGACCTCGCCGTCCGGGCCCATGGCGCAGACACCCAGGGGCAGGTCCTCCAGGATGCGGTAGAGGTAGCGGCGCACGACCTCCAGTTCGCGCAGGGGGCCGCGCATGTCGCGCGCGTCGCGCAGCCGCTCCTCCACGAAGCGGAGTTGATCCGCCAGGGCCGTGCGCGCGCTGGGGTCCAACCGCAGCGCTTCGCCCACCGCGAGCCGCGCCAGCACCGGACCGATGAGGCCGGAGAGGTTGCGCTCCACGCCGTCGCGCAGGCGGCGCAGCTCCGCGGGCCGGCGCTCGTCGGGGGCCAGGTCCAGGGCCTCGCGCGCGCGGTCCACCTCCGCGGCGGCCACCTGCGCGCCCAGCACGGGCTCCAGTTGCCGGCGGAACTCGTCCGGGGAGCTGGCCGCCACGCTGCCCTTCGCGAGCCCCGGCGCCTGTCGCGTGCACACCCGCGCGGCCTCCTTCTCCTCCACGGACTGGCGCGTGAGCAGCGACACCGCCACGAAGCACAGCGCGTTGAGGGCCAGCGAGGTGAAGGTGGCGAAGCCCCAGGGCTCCTCCGCGCCGAAGCCCAGCTTCACGGAGAGCTGGTTGGTCCACGCCACCAGCGAGGGCGGCTCCCACAGCGGGGCCAGCAGCGTGAGGGCCCACGTCGTGCCGCCCGCGAGCAGCCCCGCGAGCAGCCCCGCGCGCGTGGCCTTGGGCCAGGTCAAGAGCCCCAGCACGCCCGGCGCGAACTGCGCGGTGGCCACGAAGGACACGAGCCCCAGGTCCACGAGCCCCGTCGTCCGCGTGTCCAACAGCCGGTAGAAGCCGTAGCCCGCGAGGATGATGGCGGCGATGAGCACGCGCCGGGCCCAGAGCAGCCACCCGTAGAGGTCATCCCGGCCGCGCGCGGTGCCCAGGGGCAGCACCAGGTGCGTCAGGCACATGGGCGCGAGCGCGAGCGTGGTGACGATGACCATGGCGCTCGCCGCGGACACGCCGCCCAGGAAGGCGATGAGCGCCAGCAGCGGGGCGCCCTTCGTGATGGGCACGGAGAGGACGTGGAAGTCCGCGGGCCAGGGCAGGCCCAGCGCCTCGCCGGACCAGAGCAGCACGGGCACCGCCACGTTGATGAGCAGCATCAACAGCGGGAAGGCCCACGCGACGGTGGCCAGCCCGTCGCGCTCGGGCGCTTCGGTGAAGGCCACGTGGTACTGCCGGGGCGTGAGGAACGCGGCGATGGTGGAGAGCACCAGGAGCGGCGCCCAGGACGCGTCGCGCGCGGGGCGCTGGAGCGCCTCCACCGCCTCGGGGTGGAGGGTGAGCCAGTCATTGAGCCCGCCCACGCCACCGAAGACGGACACCACGCACCAGCCCGCGACGATGAGCAGCGCCAGCAGCTTCACGCCGGACTCGAAGGCGATGGCCAGCATCAGCCCTTCGTGCCGCTCGCGCGGGGCGGGGTGGCGGGCGCCGAAGAGGAGCGAGAAGACGATGAGCACGCCGCAGAAGCCGGGCCCCACCAGCGCCGGGGCCGCCGCGGGGCTCAGCAGGCGCGCGGACTCCACGACGGCGCGAATCTGGAGCGCCAGGTAGGGCAGGCTGCCCGCCAGCGCGAACAGCGTCACCGCCGTGCCCGTCACCTGGCCGGGGTAGCGGAAGGCGAGCAGGTCCGCGAGCGAGGTGAGCTGCAGCTCGCGCGTCAGCCGCAGGAGCGGGCGCCACAGCACCGGGGCGAGCAGGCACGCGAGCGTGAGGCCCAGGTAGATGCCCAGGTAGCGGAAGCCATGGCGGGCCGCGTAGCCCACGCTGCCGAAGTAGGACCAGGACGTGGCGTACACGCCCAGGGCCAGCGCGTACGTCAGCGGGTGCTGGGTGATGCGCGGGGAGATGCGGCCCCGCTCCGCCGCGTAGGCCACCAGGAACAGCGCGCCCAGGTAGGCCACGGAGGCGATGACGAGCGGGCCCAGCCCCAGCGTCATGGGCGCAGGCTCCGGTGCGCCACCCACCCGCCCAGGGCGATGACGCCCAGCCACACGACGAAGGGGAGCGCGGCGGGTGCTCCCTCGGCCAGCCACAGCCGGCGCAGCGGCGAGCCGAACAGCAGCACCGCCACGGCGAACACCAGCAGCGACGGCATGGCGGGAGGGTCCGCGGGAGGCCGCGACATGCCGGGGAGGATAGCAGCCCTGACCGGGCGTGAGGGGGGCCGTGATAAGCCGGCGGGCCATGGCTCCCCCGGATGTTCCCCCGTTCTCCGAACTGCCCCAGTTCACGCTCCACCGCGAATCGCTGCGCCTGCTCCCCGAGTCCTTCTGCCGCCGCCTGGGCGTCGCGGTGATGGGCAAGGTGGACACGGCCCAGGACACGGAGCCCGTGACGGTGGCGATGCTGGACCCGGAGGATGAGTCCGTGCGCTACCGCATCGCGGACTTCCTGCGCCGGCCGGTGCGCCCGGTGCGGCTCAACCGCTACGAGATCGACTCGGCCCTGGAGGTGGGCTTCGGCGCGGGGGAGCACGCGTCGGTGGACGTGGTGCTGAAGGCCGGCGCGGCGCTGTCCCCACGGCCCACGGCGGTGGAGCTGGTGAACCACGTGCTCGCGGTGGCGGTGACGCAGAACGCGTCCGACATCCACCTGGAGAGCTACACGGACGACGTGGACCTGCGCTACCGCGTCGACGGCATCCTCCACCAGACGTACACGGACATCTCCCCGGACTCGCTGCCGGAGGTGGTGAGCCGCATCAAGGTGCTGGCGGGGCTGGACATCGCGGAGAAGCGGCGGCCCCAGGACGGCCGCCTGCGGGCGCTCTACGAAGGGGCGGCGGGGCGGAAGTTCGTGGACTTCCGCGTGAGCGTGGTGCCCTCGCCCGCGGGCGAGGACGTGGTCATCCGCCTGCTCGACGCCACGGTGGGCCTGGTGCCGGTGGAGAAGTTGGGGATGACGCCGGAACTGCAGGCCACGGTGCTGCGGCTCTTGAGCAACCCGGAGGGGCTGGTGCTGGTGACGGGCCCCACGGGCAGCGGGAAGACGACGACGCTGTACGCGGCGCTGGCGCGGCTCAACGACGGGCGCAAGAAGATCATCACCGCGGAGGACCCCATCGAGTACGTGGTCCCCAAGGTGAACCAGAAGCAGGTGTCGCCGCAGATGCCGCACCTGACGCTCTTGCGCGCGCTGCTGCGGCAGGACCCCAACGTGATGCTGGTGGGGGAGATTCGAGACCTGGAGACGGGCAGCACCGCGCTGATGGCGGCGTCCACGGGGCACGTGGTGCTGGGCACGCTGCACACGGCGGATGCCATTGGCGCGGTGAGCCGCCTGCGCGGGTTGAAGCTGGAGGATGGCGACATCGCGGAGGCGCTGCTCGCGGTGCTGGCGCAGCGGCTGGTGCGGCGCATCTGTCCGGAGTGCTCCGTGCCCACCACGCCCACGGCGGATCAGCTGGCGCTCTTGGGGCCGCTGCTGGAGGGCGTGCAGCCCCGGGCGGGGCAGGGCTGCGAGGCGTGCCGTCACACCGGCTTCAAGGGGCGCGTGGGCCTCTTCGAGCTCCTGGTGGTGGACCCGGAGCTGCAACTGCTCATCGCCACCGGGGCGCCGGGCGTCCAACTGCGCCGGCACGCCCGGACGCGGGGCTTCCGCACGCTGGTGGAGGACGCGCTGGCGAAGGTGGCGGCCGGGGTCACCACGCTGCACGAGCTGACGCGCGTGGTGCCCTACCGCTACATCCTCACGGCTCGGGAGGAGCGTCAGCTCCCGGCTCGGGAGGAGCGTCAGGCTCCGGGGTGATTTCCGGCCCCGGGGGCAGCATCACGGTGAAGGTCGAGCCCTCGCCGGGGGTGCTGCGCACCTGCACGATGCCGCTGTGGGCCTCGATGATCTGCTGGGTGATGAAGAGCCCCAGCCCCAGGCCGCCGTAGTTGCGCTCGGAGACGGCGCGCACGAAGCGCTCGAAGACGCGAGGCTGGTCCTCGAGCGGGATGCCGATGCCCTCGTCCTTCACGCTCAGCACGGCCAGTCCGGCTTCCATGCGGACCCGGACGTGGACGGGCTTGCCCGCGCCGTACTTGAGCGCGTTGGTGAGCAGGTTGGTGATGACCTGATCCACCCGGGCCCGGTCCCAGTAGCCCTCGATGGGCGTGGGGGCCTCCAGCGTGACGACGCAGCCGACCTGCGCGGACTGGGGCGCGTAGCGGGTCACCACCTCCCGCGCGAGCGAGGACAGGTCCATGGGCGCCCGGTCCAACCGCAGCTGACCCATGCTGATGCGCGACACGTCCAGCAGATCCTCGATGAGGTCCGACAGCTTGCGCACCTGTCGGCGGGCCACCTCTAGGTCGCGGGAGATGCGCTCCACGGGCAGGGTGGCGGCAGGGTTGTTCTCCACGGTGCGCAGCAGGGCCGTGAGCTTGAGCTGGAGCGGGGTGAGCGGCGTCTTCAGCTCGTGCGAGGCGACCGAGAGGAACTCATCGCGGGCGCGCACGGCGTCGCGGAGCATCTCCAGCTCGCGCCGCTCCTGGTTCTGCTTTCGCTGGGTGATGTCGCGCGTCACCTTGGCGAAGCCCCGGAGCTTGCCGGACGGGTCGTGCAGCGCGGTGATGACGACGCTGGCCCAGAAGAGGCTGCCATCCTTGCGGATGCGCCACGCCTCCTCCTCGAAGTGGCCTTCCCGGGTGGCCACCTGGAGGGCGTACCAGGGCTTGCCCCGGGCCACGTCCTCCGGGGGGAAGAAGCGGCTGAAGTGCTGGCCGATGATCTCCTCGGCCTTGTACTGCTTGAAGCGCTCGGCACCGGCATTCCAGGTGGAGACGCGGCCATCGGCGTCGAGCATGTAGATGGCGTAGTCCTGGATGTGCTCGACGAGCAGGCGGAAGCGCTCCTCGCTCTGCAGCAGCTGCTCCTGGGCGAGCTTGCGCTCGGTGAAGTCGCGCGTCACCTCGCCGTAACCCACGAGCTGGCCCTGGGTGTCGCGCATCGCGGTGATGACGACGTTGGCCCAGAAGAGGCTGTGGTCCTTGCGGACGCGCCAGCCTTCCTCCTCGAGGCGGCCGTCGCGGTTGACGATGTCCAGGTCCTGCTGGGGCTTGCCCCGGGCGATGTCCTCGGGCGTGTAGAAGCGGCCGAAGTGCTGGCCGAGGATCTCCTCGGACCGGTAGCCCTTGATGCGCTCCGCGCCGGTGTTCCAGCTCATGATGTTGCCGGCTGGATCGAGCGTCAGGATGGCGTAGTCCTTCACGCTGTCGATGAACAGGCGCAGTTGTGCGCCCATGTCTCGAGCCGCGCTGGGAGTCGCGTAGGCGATGTCGCCACCGCTGGCGGACGAGGGAGGCTGGCTGTCGTCCAAGGGACTTCTCATAGACCCTCCAGAGTAACGCACGGTACGGGGGCAGCGGTGGGGAACGAGAGGGAGAATCCATCCACCAGCCAACCCTGCTGGGGGACCGTGCTTCCGAGCAGAGCGGAAGCTCACACCCTGCGTGGAGAACGTGTGGGGTTCGGGCCCCGCATTGACCCCAGGTCCAATGCGGGTGCCCGCGCGGCGCGCGAGGCAGGTTGCCTGCGTGTCCATGACGGCGTGGATCCGGAGGCTACAAATCGTGCTGGCGCCGCCAGTGCTTCCGAGTGGGCCAGGTGATGGCATGGGGCGTGCTCAGCACCCAAGAGCCCGCTCGACCGAATGCCGGCGGCAAGCGGGATTGCCGTCCTCCGGCTGGGGGCTCCCCATGAACGCGTTCCGCTTTCTCGCAGGCCTGCTCTTGTCGTTGACCCTCTTCGCGGGCTCCGGAGGCCTCCGCGCAGAGCTGCACGACGCTGGTGAACTCGCAGTTCAGTTGGATCCAGGCGTCCAGCGCCAACTACATCACCGTGACGGGCGTGTCGCTGAAGCCGCCCTCGGGCGCGGTGGGGCCGGTGGCCTCGTACTTCACGGGCATGCTGTCCGACTATGTGGCTCCGGGCTGGGTCTACAACCCCACGACGGGTGTCTTCACCCAGACGCCCGCGCGGCTCACCAGCACCGCGAACAGCGGCAGGCAGAGCTTCAACGACCGGAGCTACATCTCTACCTACGCCAGTCCTTCGCGCTGGCAGAACTTCTCCGCCTTCGCCATGGACAACATCCAGCTGGAGCTGGACGCCACCGGCAAGATGACGGTCATCCTCAACAGCTGGTCCAACACTCGGGTCTCCGTGGTGTCGCCCACGTGCTCTGGCAACGTGTTGACCGGCTTCGTGGGGACCTCGGTGTATTCCTTCACCTTCGAGCAGCTCGACCTCATCTGATGCGGCCATGCCCCGGCGGTGGGAGCGGCCCCTCCTCCGCCGGGGTGTGGCGTGTGGCGGCTAGGGTTCGCGGACGTAGCTCAGGAAGACGACGCCGCTGTCGACCGTCCGCGTGCCGGTGAGCTTCAGGCGGTGGGGTGCGTAGCCCGCGTCGAGAAGGCGGATGCCCTGGCCCACGATGACGGGGTTGATCTTGATGATGAACGCGTCGATCTCGGGGAACAGCTCGGCCGCGAGCGCGCCGCCGCCGCACAGCCAGATGCCCAGGCCGTCGCGCGCCTTCAGCTCACGCACGGTGGCGAGCGGCGTGCTGGAGAGCTTGACGGCGGGGTCGGGGCTCTTCGTGAGGGTGCGGGAGAAGACGTAGTGCTCGAGGTGCGGGTACGCGTTGGTGACGCCCGCGTCCAGCCCGACCTGATAGGTGTTGCGGCCCTCCAGCACGGTGTCGAAGTGCTTGCCCGGGCCGGTGATGCCCTTGAACGCGCGGTAGCCGGCGGGGAGCGTCTCCGGGTACTCGGCGGCGATGGCGTCGAAGTAGTCCTGCTCCGTGCTGAAGTAGTCGTACGCACCGGTGGGCGAGGCGATGAAGCCGTCGAGCGAGGTGGCGACGTAATAGGTCAGTTTCCGCATGGGCGTGCTTCCTCCTGACGCCAGGGCTTAGCACCGGGTGGGCGGATGCACCTGTTAGAAAGGCATCGCCGGTTGCCTGCATGGCAATCACAAAGGGGGAGTGCGATGCGGATCCTGTGGATGCTGGGAGGAATGGTGCTGGGAGCGTTCCTGACGCTCATCGCCGGGGTCGCGCTGTGGTTGCACGACACGGGGCCCGCGCGAGCGGGGATTGAAGTGCGCGTGGAGAACCGCACCGGCCAGGCCGTGCGCGAGGTGCGCATCGAGCACGACCACGGCCAGGTCATCTACCGCGCCATGGGCAAGGGGGACACCGTGGCCCTGACCTATCCCGTCCGGGGTGAGTCGTCGTACAGCCTCATCGCCGTGTTGGAGGACGGCCGGGAGCTGCGAGGCGGCGCGGGCTACATCGAGCGTGGGGCACGGACGCGGGAGGTGCTGGAGCCGCAGGGGGTGGTCTCGTCGGATCCATGAGCCGGGGAGGGCGCATGAAGCTCTGGGCAATGGCCGTGCTGCTGTGGCTGACGGCGGGCTGCGCGACGACGCGGGTGGTGAACCTCGACACGGGGCGGGGCCGGCCCATCGCCTATACGCCGGTGGAGACGAAGCCGGTCCGGATTGACGAGGAGGCGTTCAGGGACGCGGTCACGCGGCTGGTGCTCGAGCTGAGGCTGGATGTCGCGGTCCGAGATTCCGACCGGCGCTCCCTGCTTGCGTCGGTGGGCGGCATCGTCGCGGGAGCTCAAGGCCGGCAGGTGCTCCGCTTGAGCGGCGACCTTCCCCTGGACTCGATGGAGCGGCGGAGCATGGCGCTCTCCTTCGCGCTCGATACGGTCTGGGAAGGCGTGGCGGACGCGGTGGAGGAGTTGATGGACCCCGCCGCGCTGCGGACCATGGTCACTGCGATGATTGGCACCGCGATGGTAATGCTGGTCGCACCGGAGCCCATCACCAAGCTGGTCGCGGTGGTGCTGACCGCGTCGCTCATCGCGTATCTGGGCACAGGGCCCGTGTGGAACCTGGGGCAGGCCTTCTTGCGGCTCATGGACGAGTCACGGGACGCCAGGGACGAGGCTGCGCTCCGGGATGCGGGGCATCGCTTCGGGCGCGTCCTCGGCGCCAACGGGGCGCGGGTGCTGGTCATTGTCGCGATGACGGCGCTCGGTGGCAGGAACGCGATGGCGGCGCAGGGGCCTCGGATGCCGGGCTTCCCGCAGGCGGTGTTGAGGGCGGAGGTGGAGGGCGGGTTCCAGCTGTCGCGCGCACTGGCCGGGGAGGTGCGGTCCATCTCCGTGTCGTCAGCGGGAGTGCTCAACGTCACGTTGGCGCCCACTGCCGTGGCGGCAGTCGCCATGGGGCCTGGAGGCGGCGGAATCCAGGGCGACCCGGAGGGAGAGGTTCATCACATCTGCACGGACAAGAATGAGGTGTCGGAGCAGTCCGGTGGTCCCTGGACGCCCATCTTCGAACCCTTCTTCGAGCAGGCGGGAATGAGCCTTAATGACGCCGCGAACCTGGTGCGGATCAACGGGCACCGGGGGCCGCATCCTGCGGAGTACCATAAAGCGGTGCGTGTCCGAATCGACGAAGCCATGTTGGGCTGCAGGGGTGTCGCACAGTGCCGGGCCGCATTGGTGGAGGTACTGACGGCCATCGCGAAAGAACTGACGACTGCGGGTACTCGCATGCGCAAGCTCATCACCAGGAATCCCGATGCCTGATGCAATGGAACGGCGTTTCTTCGAACTGGATATCGATGTGTATGTACCGGAGCGTTGGTACTTCAAAACATCGACCCATGCTGACGGGCGGCCATTGGATGACCCCTGGGTGTTCACACGCGGGGCGCCCATCCCCGACCCAGGACCGCTGCGGGTGCCGCTCTCTCGTCCTGGGAAACCCCTGGACTACACCTCCGCTGGCGTAGGAATTACGCCTATCCTCAGCACTCGGACGGCTGATGTGTTCCGCACCCTGGCTCCCAACGACGTGCAGCTCTTTCCGGTGCAGGTCGAGGGACAGGCCGAGCCCTATTTCCTCCTGGTCGCGGCGCGCACGGTCCGCTGCGTTGATGAAGTGGCGAGTGAAGAGTTCAAGCTCTGGACTCCTGAAGACGGGCAGCCCGAGAAGGTCGGCGGATACAAGTACGTCGCCGGGCTGCGCATCGACAAGACAAAGGTTGCTGACGAGCGCGTGTTCCGCCCGTGGGGACTTCGCTCCGCGCTCATCGTCGATGGAGAACTCAAGGCCGCACTGGAACAGACCGGCATCGTGGGAGGACAGTTCGTCGAGGTGTAGAACCCTTGCCCATGGAACTTCGTCCCGCTGTCTTCCTGGGCCTGCTGTGCCTCCTGCCCATCACGAGCACCGCGCGTCCCCGGTCCAGTGACCTGGGCATCCCCTTCGGCGGACAGCCGGGGGCGCTCAATGCCATCACCGATGTGAAGGGCGTTGAAGTGGGCCACGTCACGCTGAACACCGGCGCACAGGTGCGGACCGGCGTCACCGCCGTGCTGCCCCGGGGCCGCGAGGCCGTGGCTCAGCCTGTCTTCGCGGCGACCTTTGACCTCAATGGCAGCGGTGAGATGACCGGCTCCCATTGGGTCAAGGAGTCCGGTCTGCTCTCCGGCCCCGTGATGATCAGCGACACCCACGCCGTGGGCGCCGTGCACGAGGGCGTCATCGCCTGGGCCCAGAAGCGCGACCTCACCTGGGAGCTGGGCCTGCCCGTCGTCGCGGAGACCTGGGATGGCTTCCTGCACGACATCGATGGCTTCCACGTCCGGCCCCAGCACGCGATGCAGGCGCTCGACGCCGCTCGCCCGGGGCCTGTCGCCGAAGGCTCCGTGGGCGGCGGCACGGGCATGATCTGCCATGGCTTCAAGGGCGGCATCGGCACCGCCTCCCGCAAGCTCCCGGCGGAGCAGGGCGGCTACACCCTCGGCGTGCTCGTGCAGTGCAACTACGGCAGCCGCCGCCTCTTCTCCGTCGCGGGCGCTCCCGTGGGCGAGGAGTTCCCCGACCTGCGCTCCTGCTACTTCGGAGACGCCCCTCCCAAGGGCCCCTACCGCGCCAACCTGCCGCAATGTTCGAAGCGCGCCAGCGCCGGTCCGCCGCCTCCGGAAGGCATGGGCTCCATCATCATCGTGGTGGCCACCGACGCGCCGCTCCTGCCGCACCAGCTCGACCGCGTGGCCCGGCGCGTACCGCTCGCGATCGGGAAGATGGGCGGCCTGGGGGAGAACTCCTCCGGCGACATCTTCCTGGCGTTCTCCACCCAGTCCGTGAGCTCCACGGAGGTCGCTCCGGTCTCCATGCTCGACAACGAGCGGATGACCCCGCTCTTCGAAGCCACCGTGCAGGCCACCCAGGAGGCCATCCTCAACTCGATGCTCGCCTCCGACACGATGACCGGCTTCCAGAGCGTCCGCGTCCATGGCCTGCCACCCGACCGCCTGGTGAAGGCCCTGCGGAAATACGGCCGCCTGCCGCCGGCCCCGAAGCCCACGAAGTGACAGCGGATCCGTCCGGCCTTCCCCGCGCTCCATCCGCTGCGCCATGCTGCGCCACCTGACGCAACGCAAGGGGACGCGGGATGGAGACGGACAACTACGGACCGCCGAAGGATGATCAGGAACTGGCCGCCATCGCGGACATCACCACGCAGGCGTTCGCCATGCCGCTCGCGGACTCCGAGACCGTGGTGCGCAAGAACTTCTCCGAGTCCTCACTGCGCATCCTGCGCGTGAACGGTGACGTGGCCGCCACGCTCACCCTCATCCGCATGGGCCAGTTCCTCGGCGGCCGCTCCGTGCCCCTCATCGGCGTGGGCGGCGTGGGCGTCGCTCCCGCGCACCGGGGCGCCGGCGCCGCCACGCGCCTCTTCCATCACTTCCTGCGCGAGATGCGCGACGAAGGCGCCCCCCTCTCCGTCCTCTACCCCGCGACCCAGCCGCTCTACCGGCGCGTGGGCTACGAGGTCTCCGGCGCGCGCTACGAAATCCACGTCGAGGCGGCCTCGCTGGAGCTGGGGGAGCGCTCGCTGTCCCTGCGCCCCATGCGCCCGTCCGACGACGCGGCGGTGGAGGCCTGCTACCGGCGCTTCGCCGCCCAGCACCACGGCTGGCTGGACCGCGGGGACTACATCTGGCGGCGCGTGCGCACGCCCCGCAACGACACCGCCTACGGCTACGTCGTGGAGGGCGCGTCCGGCGTGGAGGGCTACGTGTACCTCGTGCGGAGCCTCTCGCCCCAGGGCGCCGTGCCCACGCAGGCCGTCAAGCTCACGGACCTGGTCGCCACCACGCCCGCCGCCGCGCGACGGCTGCTGCGCTTCCTCGGCGACCACCGCTCGCTGGCGCGGGACGTGATGTGGTTCGGCGGCGCGGACGAGCCGCTCCTCGCGCTGCTGCGCGAACAGACCTACCAGGTGAAGCTCTCCATGCACTGGATGACGCGCATCCTGGACGTCCGCCGGGCCCTGGAGGCGCGCGGCTTCGCTCCCGGCCTGGCCGGCGCGCTCCACCTGGACGTGGAGGACGACCTCCTCCCGGAGAACACCGGGCGCTTCGTGCTGGAGGTGGAGGGCGGCACCGCCCGCGTCCGGCCCGGCGGCGAGGGCCGCCTCAAGCTGCACGTGCGCGCCCTGGCGCCGCTCTACACCGGCTTCCTCACGCCCCGCGCGCTCCAGCTCTCCGGCATGCTCACAGGGGACGACGCGTCGCTCGACACCGCCAGCGCCCTGTTCTCGGGCCCCGCCCCCTCGCTGCGCGACATGTTCTGATGGACCGGCGTGGGCTACCCGGCCCCCGCCGGGAGTGGTAGGAGCGGCGTCCTCGGACGGAGGAGGCTTCACACGTGCGCGCGTTCGTCACCGGTGGCTCGGGGTTCGTCGGGAAGCACCTGCTCGCGGCGCTCGCGAAGCGCGGGGAACCGGCGCGTGCGCTGGCCCGTTCGCCCGAGGCCGCGCAGGCCATCCAGGCCGCGGGCGGCGAGCCGTGGGAGGGCGACCTCAGCGACCCGGAGCGCCTGCGCCTGGGCATGGAGGGCTGCGACACGGTCTTCCACGCCGCCGCGCACGTGAAGATGTCCGGCCCCCGCGCGGCCTTCTACGAAGCCAACGTGCGCGGCACGGAGGCCGTGCTGGAGGCGGCGCGCGCGGCTGGCGTGAAGCGCTTCGTGCACGTGAGCACGGAGGCCGTGCTGGTGGACGGCGGCCCCATGGCGAACCTCCACGAAACGCACCCGCTGCCCGAGCGCCCCGTGGGCCCGTACCCGTCCACCAAGGGCCAGGCCGAACGGCTCGTGCTCCAGGTCAACTCGCCGGAGTTCACCACCGTCGCCGTGCGGCCCCGCATGGTCTGGGGGCCGGGGGACACCACCGTGCTGCCCACGCTGGTCGCCGCGGTGAAGTCCGGGCGCTTCCGCTGGATTGGCGGCGGGCACTA
This sequence comes from Corallococcus sp. M7, assembly GCF_054512695.1. Taxonomy (NCBI): domain Bacteria; kingdom Pseudomonadati; phylum Myxococcota; class Myxococcia; order Myxococcales; family Myxococcaceae; genus Corallococcus; species Corallococcus sp. M7. The sequence goes on along the minus strand of NZ_CM137252.1, from coordinate 7,956,448 downwards.
CCTGACGTCCACCTGCCACGTGGCCAACGTGGTGGAGGGCCTGCTGCTGGCCGCGGAGAAGGGGCAGGGCGGTCAGGCGTACTTCCTCACCGACGGCCCGCCCGTGGAGTTCCGCACCTTCATCACCGCGCTCTTGAAGACGCAGGGTGTGGAGCCCGGTGACAAGTCCATGCCCACCGCGCTGGCCGCGACGGTGGCCGTGGTCAGCGACTTCGTCTGGGACCTCCTGGGCCTCAAGAGCACGCCGCCCCTGTCCCGCACGGAGCTCCTGCTCGCGGGCCAGGAGGTGACGGTGAGCGACGAGAAGGCCCGGCTGGAGCTGGGCTATACCGGCAGCGTGTCTCGCGACGAGGGATTGCGCTCACTGGCCGCGAAGGTGGAGTAACCTCCGCGTCCATGCGCAGGTTCGAATTCGTCGACGGCAACAGCTCCAAGTTCTGGGTGCCCGAACTCCAGGGCGCCACCTTCATTGTCACCTACGGCCGCATCGGCACCGCGGGGCAGCGCAAGGAGAAGGCCTTCCCGGACGAGGAAGCCGCCCTGCGCGAGTACAACAAGAAGGTCGCGGAGAAGGTCCGCGAGGGCTACGCCGAGGTGAGCAGCGGCGAGGCCCCGCCCGCGCCGACCCCGAAGGCCGCCGCCCCGCCGCCCCCCGCGCTCGTGCTGCCGCGCCGCGTGGCCCCCGCCACGCCGGGCCCCGAGGCCGTGACCGCCGCCGCGTCCGCGCTGGCGCTGCTCCAGTCGAAGCTCAAGGGGCCCAGCTGGAGGGTGACGCGGCTGGCGCGCAAGGCCCGCCACGCGCTGCGCGCCCTGGGCGGCGTGGACCCCGCTGCGCACCCGGCCCTGGCCGCGCCCTTCGCCGCGCTGATGGCGCACGTGGTGGGGCCCAAGGCGGAAGGGCGGCTGCCGCTGCGCCATGCGCTGGGGCTCCTGTCGCAGGTGGACGTGGCGGCCTTCCAGCGTGCGGCGGAGATGTGGAAGGCCGCGCCCGCGGGCTCGGTGCCGCCGGGCGTGGCCGCCGCGCGGACGCTCAACGACCCGGAGCTGGCGCTGCGCGTGACGGCGCTCCTCTCCGAGCGCCCCGACCTGCGCGACGGCTCCGAGGACGCCTGGTCGAAGCGCTGGACCGCGCTCAAGCCGCACGTGGAGGCCCACCTGTCCGGAGTGGGCCAGTCCCTGGCCGCCTTCGTGGGCGGCGTGGACGCGGGCGGCGACGCGCACCTGTCCAAGCGGCTCGCCCGGCTGGGAGCGTGACGGCGGAGGCCCGCGCGTCACGCCCTGGCCTACGGGGCGCTTCCCGCCGCGCTGCCACCGCCGGACGCGGCGGACTTCTGGAGGGTGGCGGCCGTGGGCTCGCGGTCCATTTCCTCCTCGGGGTAGGCCTGGGCCGCGTCCAGGTACTTCTTCGCCTGCACCCGGCGGCGCTCCCACTTCGACAGCCCCTCCGGGCTCAGCAGCGTGGGCTCCGCGCCACCGGACCTCTCCACGACGTGGCCGTCGCAGAAGAAGTATTCGGTGCGCCCGTCCGGCGACAGGCGCGCGAAGAAGAGGTCCGGCTGGCCCACCTTGGCGGGCTTCGGGCACCACGTGTCGCGCGCCTTGGCCTCGCGCTCCGGGCCCTGCTCGCGCCACTGCTTCTGCGCCTCGCGCAGCGCCGCCGCAGCCTGAATCTTGGGCCCCAGGTCCATCCGCTCCCGCGTCTCCGTCAGCAGCTCCCCGCCGCGCCGGGCCAGCTCCGGAAACGCGCCCGTGCTCCGGAAGCCGCAGGCCTTCAGCGCCTGGAGGTTGTTCTCGTGCACCTTGAGCACCGGAGGCAGCGTGCGCAGACCCTCCTCCAGCAGCTCCAGGTGCTTCGCGTGCTCCAGCGCCTTCGGGTCCAGGGCCTGGTCCGTCTCCTTGACGAAGCGGGCCAGCAGGCCGTTCACCGCGGTCAGCTCGTCCTGGAACCAGCGGGGCTCCGCGTCGCAGGGGCTCGCCTTCGCCCCCGTGTAATCCCGATACTCCGCCCGGGACATGCCCAGCGCGTAGTGCTGGACGGGCGGGGCCTGCTTCGCCGCGCAGCCCCCGAACACCGCTCCCAGTCCCAGGAGCGCGATGCTTCGTGCCAGTGTCATCATCCGGCCCATTCTGCCAGTCCTATGAGGACAAACAAACTGGCGGGACAGTCCCTGGACGGGGAGCGGGCGGGGGAGAGGCCGTGAGTGACAGGGTTGTGACAAAAGCACCGGTGGGCTTTCCGGGACCGCGACCCGGGGTACGAGGGGGAGCATGAAGCCCCGGGTCCTCCTCCTCATTGGCATGCTGGCCGCGTTGCTGGGGGTGTTCTACCTGCTGGCGGCCCCGGTGGCGCCCGTCCAGGCGACGCCGGAGCCGGAGTCCACCGTGCTGCCGTCCCGGCGGCGGGTGACGGACATCACGTTCCTCTACAGCACGGAGAAGCGCGCGTGGGTGGAGGCGGCGCTCGCGGAGTTCGAGCGGACGCATCCTCGCGTGCGGGTGACGCTGGTGGGGCGGGGCTCGCTGGAGGCGGCGCAGGCCATCCTGGAAGGGCGGGAGAAGCCCACGGTGTGGAGCCCGGCGGACAGCGCGGAGCTGCGCATGCTCGCGGCGGACTGGGCGACGGACGCCTCGCACGGGCCGCTGTTCGCCACGCAGGGAGAGGCCGCGCCGCATCCGCTGGTGATCACGCCGCTCGTCTTCGTGGGCTGGCAGGACCGGATGGAGGTGCTGCGCAAGGCGGGCGGAGGCGCGGCCCTGTCGTGGAAGACGCTCCAGCGCGCGGTGGCGAGCGACCGGGGCTGGCCCGCGGTGGGCGGCCCTCCGGAGTGGGGCTTCGTGAAGCTGGGCCACACGGACCCCCGGAAGTCCAACTCCGGCCTGCAGGCGCTCCTGTCCGCGACGCTGGAGTACCTGGGCCGGCGCGAGGGCGTGAAGGAAGGGGACCTGTTGGATCCGGGCTATCAGGCGTGGCTCCAGGGACTGGAGCGGGGCGTGACGCGCTTCGAGCCGTCCACGGGCACGTTCATGACGGACCTGGTGCGCTACGGGCCGTCCCGCTACGACCTGGCGCTGGTGTACGAGAGCCTGGCCATCGCGCAGCTGGATCACGCGCAGGGCCGGTGGGGGCCGCTGCGGGTGGACTATCCGCCGGTGACGCTGTGGAGCGACCATCCGGCGGCGGTGCTCCAGGCGGACTGGGTGACGCCCGAGCAGCGCGAGGCGGCGCTGGAGTGGGTGGCCTTCCTGCGCAGCCCGGAGGTGCAGGCCCGGGCGCTGGCGTTCGGCTTCCGGCCGGCGGATCCGTCCATACCGCTGAAGACGACGGACGCGAACAACCCCTTCACGCGGCTGGCGGCGCACGGCATCCGGGTGGACGTGCCGCCCGCGGCGGACGTGCCGGACGCGTCCGTGTTGCGCACGCTGTTGGACCTGTGGACGCGCATGGGCGTGGGGCGCTGAAGGCCGCGCACCGGGGCCGGATGGTGGACAGTCGGTGGGGGCCGGAATGGCTGGCCCCTGTCGTCCCATGTCACGCTGCCACGCGCATGCGAAGCCACCGCGCCGTCCTCCTGCTGTCGTGTGCCGTCGCCGCGCTCACGGGCTGCCGGAGCGGGACGCGGACGCCCGAGGCCGAAGCGCCCGTGGCCCATAATGCGCTGCGGCCCGCGGCGTCCTTCGCGCGCATCGAGGACACGCAGGCGCGCTCCGTGGCGCTCTTCGTCGAAGCAGGCCGGGTGATTGCCCATCCACGCTGCACGAACTGCCACCCGCCGGACGGGCGGCCCCGGCAGGGCATGTCCCAGCAGGCGCATGTCCCGGCGGTGGTGGGCGGCGAGGATGGCCACGGCGCGCCTGGACTGCCCTGCACGGCCTGCCATCAGGCAACGAACACGCCCACGGTGGGAGCCACCGTGGCCAGCATCCCGGGCAATCCCAAGTGGGCCCTGGCGCCGGTGGAGATGGCGTGGATCGGCCGCTCGCTGGGCGAAATCTGCGAGCAGCTCAAGGACCCGAAGCGCAACGGCGGCAAGGACCTGGCCGCCATCCAGCACCACATGGCGGAGGACGTGCTCGTGGGCTGGGGCTGGAACCCGGGCCCCGGACGCGAGCCCGTGCCCGGGACGCAGGCGGAGTTTGGCGCGCTCATCCAGGCCTGGATGGACACCGGCGCCCACTGCCCGAAGCCCTAACCGCGCAGGGCCTTCAGTCGCTCGGCGGTGATGGGCAGGTCCCGCGCGCGCAGGCCCGTGGCGTCGAACACGGCGTTGGCGAGCGCCGCCGCCGAGGGCCCCTGGCTCGCTTCCCCCGCGCCGAGAAACGGCTCCTCCTGCCGGTCGATGAGCTGCACATCCACGGACGGCGTTTCGGAGAAGGTGAGGAGGGGATAGCCCTCCCAGTCGCGAGACAGGATGCGCCGCGAGTCGAAGCGCACGGCCTCCTTCAGGCTCCAGCTCAGGGACTGGATGAGCCCGCCCTCCAACTGGTTGGCGAGTCCATCCGGGTTGACCACCTCGCCCGCGTCGGCGGCGAGGACGGCGCGCACCACGCGCGGCACCAGCGTGTCCGGAGGCACGAAGACCTCCATGCACACCGCGCAGTACGCGGCCAGGTTCTTGTACCGGGCGAACGCGAGCCCGCGTCCGTGATGCGGCCTGCGCTGGTAGCGCTCCCAGCCGAACCGCTCCGTCGCGCGGACGATGACTGCCTTTGCCCGGTCATCGCGAAGCTGCCGGAGCCGGAAGGCCGCGGGGTCCACCTTCGCGGCGTGCGCCAGCTCATCCATGAAGGACTCGATGGAGAAGACGTTCGCGTAGGCGCCCAGGCCGCGCATGGACGACGCGCGCACGGGCATCGCCGTCACGAAGTGCGTCGTCACGGCCTGCCCCGGAAAGGCATACAGCGGGATGGCGTTGCGGTCGGCGGAGTAGTTCGGAGGCCCGCCGTTCCTGGGCGTCGGCTGGGCGAAGGGCTTCGCCAGGGACCGGCCCGCGAGCAGGTTTCCAGGCTGCCCCCCGGGTCGCGTCCCGTGCGACGTGGACCACAGCGCGTAGTCCCAATCGAGCACGTCCCCGTTCGCATCCACGCCCGCGCGCACCCGCGTCACCATGGCGGCGCCGTAGGGCTCGTTCGTGTGTTCGTCCTCGCGCGACCACTGCACGCGCACCGCGCGGCCGGGCAGGGCGCGGGCCAGCAGCGCCGCATCCGCCGCCGCATCGTCCGCGCCGTTGTGCCCGTAGCAGCCGGAGCCCTCCTGGTGCCGGCAGTGCACCTGGTCCTTCGTCAATCCCAGCATCCTGGCCACGGCTTCGCCCGTCTCGAAGACGCTCTGGCTGTGGGTGTGCACGGTCATCGTGGCGCCGTCCCACTCCGCCACCGCGCAGGACGGACCGATGGACCCATGCATCTGGTACGGCCGGCGGTAGGTGGCCTCCAAAGTGCGCGCGGGCGCGACGTCGGTGGGGCGCTCCACGGAGTGGATGACGGTGTCCTGCGTGGGCTGCGCCAGCAACCACGCATGCGGATCCTCGGGAAGAGGTGCGCCGTCCTTCCAGCGCGCGGCGGAGGCCAGCGCGGCGGCGGCCTTCACCGCCTGCCATTCGCGCGAGGCGATGACGCCCAGGAAGCTTCCGTCTCGCACCACCTTGAGCACGCCGGGCATCGCGGCCACCGGAGCGGAGTCCACCGACACCAGCGAAGCACCCGGAGTGGGCGCGCGCACCACGCGGCCATGCACCAGTGAGTCGGACCGCAGGTCCTGGACGAAGCGCGCTTCGCCCACCACCTTCGCGGGCAGGTCCATCCGGGGAAGGGACCGGCCCACCTGCTTGCGCTGTGCGGCGGGCTTGGGCGCGACGCTACCGGTCGCCTCGCGCTGGAGACGCTTTCCTCCCACGAGCTCCCAGTAGGTGATGCGTGCGCGTCCGCCCGTGTCCTGGAGCGTGCCGTCCCGGACGGTGAGCCGCTTCGCCGGGATGCGCAGCCGCTTCGCGGCCATGTCCACCAGCAGCGCGCGCACCTCCGCGGAGGCCTGCCGCACCGCCGCGCCGCCATTGGGAATCGACATGCTCCCGGCCGTGGGACCTTCAGGAGGACAGACGCGCGTGTCGCCGGACACGACGCGCAGCCGCGACGGTTCGACGTCCAGCTCCTCCGCGCACAACTGACCCAGCGCGGTGAGGATGCCCTGGCCCAGCTCCACCTTGCCCGTCATCAACGTGACGACGCCGTCCTCGCCAATGCGGATCCACGCATCCAGCGCGGGCGTGCGCGCCAGGTCCTGGGGCAGGCCATTCTTCTGCCCGGGCGCGGCCCACGTGACGTCCGGCCCCGCGAGCGCGAAGGCCAGCACCAGCGAACCCTTCAACACCGAGCGACGGGAGACCGGAGCGCTCATTCCGCCAGCTCCGCCGCCGCGCGCTGGACGGCGCGCACGATGCGGTTGTGCGAGCCACACCGGCACAGGTTCGCATCCAGCGCGGTGCGGATGTCCGCCTCGGTGGGAGAGGGCTTCCGGCGCAGGAGTCCCGCCGCGGAGAGGATCATCCCCGGGATGCAGTACGCGCACTGTCCGGCCTGCTCCGTGAGGAATGCGCGCTGGAGCGCATGCAATGTGCCGTCCGGAGCGCGCAGGCCCTCCAGCGTGGTGACCTCTCGTCCTTGAAGCGACACGGCCGGCACGACACACGAGCGCACCGGCACCCCGTCACGCAGCACGGTGCACGCGCCGCACTGGCCCACTCCGCAGCCGTACTTCGCGCCGTTGAGCCGCAGCGTGTCGCGCAGCACGTAGAGAAGGGGGATGTCCTCCTCCTCGTCGATGACGTGGGATGCTCCGTTGACGTTCAGCGTGAAGGCCATCCGCGGGCTCCTCCGGGGGGAGGGGAGGCTAGCAGTCCCGCTCAGGCGCTCCGGCGGAGGTGGACACAGAACGTCCGCCTCCCATCAACACCGCGCCTACCGCACGTGCGCCACGAACTCGGAGACGCGCAGGGCCCATGCCTCCGCGGAGTCCAGCTCGGACCGTGCCTCGGCGTAGCGGTCGAATGACGCCTCCGAACCGTCCCGCGCGAAGAGGGCCGCGTTGAAGTCCTTCTGCGCCGTGGTGAGCCACTGGCTTGCGCGCATGCGCAGCCAGTTCGCCACCTGCGGGGTGGGCTCCACCTGGTTCAGATCCAGCGAGGTGGGGTGCAGCTCCACCATTTCTCCATCCTTCTCAGACTCTGGCATCACGTTCATGGACCGGATGGTTGCCATGGCCCCCAGGCTGAGCACCCGACCCGGATGGACGAGACAAACGTCGGTAGTGAGCAGTTGCCGACGCTGAAATCTTCGCTGGAGAACGGAACGTCGGACTGGCGGGCTGCGTCAGATGACGCCATCCCACCCGTTGTCGTTGCGACGGAAGGCGTCCCGGATGGCCTGAACGGTGGGCTCGGGGAGGGGGCCCTGCTCCAGGGTGCGTGCGTTGGCGCGCAGGTTGTCCAGCCGCGTGGTGCCCACGATGCAGGTGGCCACGCCCGGCGCGAACGCGGTGAAGCGCAGCGCCAGCTCCGGCCAGTCCAGGCCGTCCGTCTGGAGGGCCATGCGCTGCATCCGTTCCCAGTACTCGCCCACGTCGTGCGCGTAGGGGCGTCCCGGGAAGCGCCACGGCGCGTTGGCCAGGGGCCGCTTGGCGATGACGCCCACGCCGCGCTCGCGAGCCCTGGCCACGCCATGGTCCAGCGAGCGCTGGTCGAAGAGGTTCACGGACGTCTGCACCACGGCGAACGCGCCCGTCTCCAGCGCGGCGTCCAGGCCGGCGTTGTCGCCCGAGTACGCGGCGGCGCGCACCTTGCCCGCCTCCACCGCGCGGGTGAGCGCTTCGATGAGCCCCGGGCGGTGGAGCACGTCCGGCGGACACGAGTGGAAGTGCAGCACGTCCAGCACGTCGGTGCGCAGCCGCTGGAGGGCCAGGTCCACGCCGCGCGTGATGCACTCGGGCGTCCAGTCCTCCACGCCGGGCACGCCGTAGCCGCACTTGGTGGACAGCACGAACTCACGGCGGCGCGAGCCGAGGAACCGGCCGATGCGCTCCTCGGACACGCCATAGCTGGGCGCGGTGTCGATGAGCGTGATGCCCGCGTCCAGCACGCCGTGGAGGAGCGCCTCCGCGTCCGAGTCGCTCAGCGCTTCACTGCCCACGGGCCCCGCGCCGAAGCCGAGCGCGGACACCGTGAGACCACTCTTCCCCAGGGGACGTTGAATCATCGGGTCGGGCCTTCTCCACGCGCCGCCAGGTCGATGAAGCCGCGGATCCAGATGAGGTTCACGGCGTCGCACGCATCCTGCGACGTGGGCGTGGTGGTCTCCAGCGCGGCGGCGTACGGCACGCCCTGGCGCGTGTACCAGTCGGTGACGCTGCCGTCGTGGAAGAAGATGAGGCCGTGCTCGTCGGCGTAGGCGTTGTCATCCACCTTGCGGCTCTTCACCACGGTGGCATGCGCGGCGGAGGCCTCCAGCATGGGGCGGTACGCGGCCTTGTCTCCGAAGGCATACGCGTACGTGGCGACGCCGCCCAGGTAGTTGTCCTGGTGGATGTCGAGCGCCGCGTCTGGAGCAGGGAAGCGCGCCAGGTCCGTGCGCACCGCGCGCGTCTCCTTGGGGCCGCCGTCGTAGAGGGCCCAGCGGAGGATGGCCGGGTCGCCCACGAGCTCGCCGCGCCACTCACCGGGGGCGACCTCGTAGCGCATGAAGTCGTTGTTGGGCTTCTCGCCGCTGCGGTTGTAGCGGGTGCCGTCCTCGAAGCCGGAGGGGTTGATGCAGGGGTAGACGCGCAGGCCCACGCCCTTGGACTTCGCGTACGCGACGATGTCCGGCAGGTGCTTCGCGAGCGTCAGCGGGCCGGCGGGCTCCTCCCCATGGAAGCCGGACGTGATGACGAGCCAGCGGTCGCCCGGGACGATGAGGCGGAAGAGGGGATAGTCGCGCCCCCCTTCGTGTACCTGTCCGTATTCAGAGAGCTCCCCCAGGGCCGCGTGGGAGCGGATGCGTCGTGCGTAATCGGTGTAATCCACCGACCGACAATAACCGCGCGCGTCATCCCTGCCCATGAAGGTTCAGGGTGAAACACGCAATGTGTCATGCCGAGCGCACCCAGTGCGGGCCCCAGGGTGGGTCTACTTCGCTCCGGTGTGCTCGCGGAAGTCGCTGGCGAGCGTCTGGCGCTGGGCGGGAGTGAGCGTGCGGTGGACTTCGAGCACGGCATCCACGGCCTTGTGGGCGAAGGCGCGAGCGGCGTCGATGCGCGCGTCCACCAGCGAGTGGAGCTTCGCGGCGTCGGGCGTATCGGACGTGAGTTGAGTGACGGCCTCGGCGCGGACGGCCTGCTGGCCCTCCATGAGGGACTGGCCCTCGTTGAGGAGGCGGTCCTTCACGGCGTGGATGGAGGAGCGCTGGGCCTCGGTGGCGTTGAGGGCATCCAGCTTGTCGTCCAGCTTCCAGGTGACCATTTGATTGATGCGCTCCGGGTCGGGCGTGCCGCGGTGATGGCGGCCCCAGCCGAAACCGGTGAGCAGGGTGACGGCGACGACGGCGGTACCGGCGATGACGAGCGTCTTCTTCATGGCGTGTGGCTCCAGGAGTGGGGGTGTCGTTTCCCGCTGCTTGACTGGAGCCAATATGGAAGCCGCTGGTTGCGGTGATTTGAGCAGGCGGTGAAGAAGTGTGAAGGCTCAGCGGCCGTCCCAGAACGCCATATCGCCGTACTCCCAATCCCAGGGCACCCCTGCCTCGCCCAACACGAAGCGAACCAGGTGCGGGTAGGCGGGCTCGGCGCGGACGTCGTTGCTCAGGATGAGCACGCAGCGGCGTCCACGCGGCAGGCACACGAGGGTGTTGCCGGTGCTGTCGTTGTGGCCGTTCTTGAAGAACCCGCGTCCTTGAGGCCCGTCGAACACCACCACGCCCAGTCCCGCCGCCAGATCCTTGCGCCGTGACTCCGGCGGCAGTTCGTCCTGGAGGGTGGGGAACTGGCTCCGGGTGGTGATGGGCAACTGCGGAGAGGTCATTCGGGCGAAGGCCTCGGGTGACAGGCCCTCACCGCTCACCAGCGCGGCGGCGAAGCGAGACAGGTCATCCAGCGTGGTGTCCATGGAGCCGGCCGCGCGCACCCGGCTGCGTTCGTCATGCGGTTCCACGCCGCCGTCGAGCTTCCATCCGTCCGCCAGGTTCTGTGCGAAGTCCGGCCGCCACACCATGCTGGTCGTGCGCATGCCGAAGCGGTCGAACACGCGCCGTTGCATCTCCGCGCCCACGTCCAGCCCGAGCCCTCGTTCGAGCACGAACTGCATCAGGATGATGCCGTCGCCGGAGTACGCGAAGCGGCTGCCCGGTGCGAAGTGGATGCGCAGCCGTTCATCCGGCTCCAAGAACCCGAAGTTGGCGAAGCCCGCGCTGTGCGTCAGCAGCACGCGAGGCGTGATGTCCCGCCAGCGTTCGTCGCCGGCCAGATGGGACCAGGTCGAATAGCGGTCCTCGTCCGGGTATTCCGGCAGCGGCTTGTCCAGGTACTTGGAGATGGACGTGTCCAGGTCGATGCGCTTCTCGTCCGCCAGCTGCATCACGACGTAGGCGAAGACCGTCTTGGTGATGGACGCGCCATACATCACCGTGTCGGTGCGCAGCGGTTCGCCCTGCGCGTTGCGAGCGCCATAGGCCCGGGTCGCGACCACACGCCCGTTGTCGATGACCGCGATGGCCAAGCCCTTCGCACCGGTCGCGGACATCGCGCGAGCCGCTTCCGCATCCAGCGCGGCCACGTCGGGAACAGGCGGTGACTCACGGACCGCGGACGTCGTGGCACAGCCGCTGGCAAGCAACACACACAAACTCCAGGCGCGCAGCCTCTTCATGCAATGGGCTCCCATCCGCGAAACAGGAAGCAGACCCTATCGTCCGTACAACGAGTGCGGCCACGGCCGATTGCTCCACGGCGGCGGATTCGCAGGTAGGCGGGCCTTGACCCCCGAGCAGCGCACTTGATTGAAAGGACGTGGCCATGACACGTCTCCGCGCTTGCCTCGCACTTCTGCTCTTTCTCTCGGCCTGCGCTACGTCGGCGCCGGACCGAAATGAGCCAACAGGGCGGAACCCGAGGCGCGCCAACCTCCAGCGAGCGGCGAAGCTGCCGTGGACTGACGGAGGACGGTGCGTCGTCCGTGAGGCTTCCCAGCCTTGGCCCGTGCTGGTGGAGAAGTGTTATCGGGCCCTCGACCATGACCGGCTCGAGTTCCACGACACCACGGGAAGATGCTCAATCGCTTCAACGGATGCCGCAGCCGTGGGAATCGGGTTCTGCGTGCTGGCGGCTCCTGAGATTGCCGTGGGGGCCGTGATCGTGCTGGGCGTGGTCGTGGTCGGCGTCGCCATCAAATAAGCGCTGGATGCATACGAATTCCGCCATGCCTACCCCGAGGAGGCAGGAGCCTCACGTGGAACGAAGGTGGCATCCCGGGAGGCGGGAGCCCAACGCGAGCCCAAGCTGAGGCCCGAACCCGCAGGGCAAGACTGGCAGCCCCCGGTGCCGCCTGCGCCCGTGGACCAGACGGGACGCGCAAGTTGCGAACCTGTTCCAGTGCCCCACGCGGGCGAGGACGACCCACATAATGAATGTGCCGACGAGTTCCCACCCAACCGCTATCCAGGGATGGATGTGCTTGTTGGCGGTGTGCGCTTCGACGCTTTACAGGTCGGCGCTCGCAAGCTGTGGGAGATCAAGACCCATCAATTCGACACGTACAGTGCTTTTCTCCGACGTCAGGTGATCAGCGAACAGGTAGCCAGGATGCGGGAAGAGAAGGACATCGCGGAGTCTTGTGGATATGGCTTCGTCGTTGGCGTGAGCAGTGCCGCGCACAAAACAGCGCTGGAGCGCGCGGCGCCCGAGCTGGATATCGTTGTCACGGGGTGCAAGCGATGACCACCCAAGGCACCCTCGACGTCATCGTCTACGCGCCCGCTCTCGCCGGTAAGGACGCTCGCACGCTCGCTGTCGTCCACGGGATGGAGCGTGCGCTCCCCGGAGTGCGCCTGGAGTGGAGAGTGGCCGATGACGGGCGCCTCATCGCATTGCCACAGCGCGACGCGTGGCTCACAGAAGGGACAAAAGACGGGGGATTCCCTCTGGTGTGCAACGGGGATGAGAGCTACCCCGTTACGATTTTTGGATTGCAGATTCCCGCACGCCAATCACCAGGCGGGCAGCCGTTGCTCGACGTCCATGCAGAGCTGCCACTGGACGAGGTCGTCATCGCGGCAGCCGCGGATGTGCTTGGAGCCGTGGCAGAGGAGGCCCACGCGTTTTGGGGGCATGCGACGCCATCGGGTGCAGGTGTCGAGATCGCACGGCAAACACGCGATCCGGTCCGCAAACCAGGGGTTCCGCCCCGGGGGCTACCAGCCCTCAAGCTGCCAGAGAAAATCCACGCGCCTGAGATTCCGCATCGCCTCGGGTGGTTGAACTACTGGTCTGCTCCGGCCGCGCAGGCCATCGGGTTCCCGGACACGAGCCGTGACGCCGAGCTGCTTTCACGGGCACGGCGTACGGCGACGAGTGGGTGGGTCGTGCAGCTCACCGAGGCACCGCTCGACCTGGACAATCCCGCCCACCTGGACGCGCTCCTGTGGGCCTATGAGCGGTTCCCAGAGCTCGGCGGACGTGCAGTGCCTTGACTCGGCAGGCCCTCGGCAGATCCTCATGCGCATCCGAGGGCATTTCAGGTACCCCGCCCAGAAGGTCGGTCGGCGCACCGCTCGCTCGCGCGTTCGGGGCGTCGCTGGTGCCGTTCGGAATGTTCGTGCTGGCCCGAGCGATCAAGTGTGAGGAGCAGAGGCACTTGGGACAGCAGGGAAGCTGGAGGCGAAGCCGACCCACGCTGCTCTTCGCCACACTCCGTGTAGCCTTCTGGGAGCGGTGGCGTGGAATCTTGAGTTCCACGGCCAGTACTATTGTCGCTCTCCCTTTGATGGGAGCCGATCTCCGCTGGGCAGTTTTCTTCCGCGCAGCTATCGACTCCAAGGTGGCATCTACCCCATGGCATCAGGCCCTAGACGCCGTGAGTTCGACCTCAACGAAAGCATTGTTGATCGCCTACGCGACCTCGCGTCCAGATATCCCAAAGGCCTCGGCCTGATAAAAGAGTTCCTTCAGAACGCGGACGATGCAGGAGCATCAGTCCTTCGAGTCTATTACGATCAGCGTGTGCATCCAGGCGAGATGCCAGACCCGTCGATGCAGGTGGCGCTCGGGCCGGCCTTGTTGTTCGTTAATGATAGTCAATTCACAGACAACGACCTGAATCACATCCAAACTATTAGCAATAGCTCGAAAATTCGTGATGCGGGAAGGACAGGGAGATTCGGTCAGGGGTTCAATACTTCGTACAGCGTCTCTGACCATCCAAGCCTCGTAACAGGGGACACGATAGTCTGGTTTGATCCACATCGTTCGATTCAGGACCGTAGCAAGAATGCTCATGCCTGGGATCTTCGCGATGCGGCTCAATGCTGGCCCGCCTGGGCCGCGACCTTCGCGCCAGCCGGAGTTGATCGACAAGGCGCTTCTTTCCACGGCACAGTGTTCCGGCTTCCGCTAAGAACGCCGGAAACAGTCACTCGAAGCAAAATCCGGAAGGAAGCGTTTTCGGTGTCGGACTGGGAAGACATTCTGGCCCAGTTACGGCAGGTCGGACCCGCGCTCTTGGTCTTCCTGCGGTCTGTCCTTGCGCTTGAGGCATATGATATTTCCAAGCCAGGGAAAGCGCGGTTGCGTGTGCGTATTTGCACGGTGAACGCAGCGTCGGTGCAAGAAAGTCGGAAACCACTTCGGTCCTTCATCGCGGGTCAGCCCGCGACCCTCGTTCGAACATGGTTAGACTCAAAAGAAGACCTCCCAAGCGCGAAGTTCACGCAGGAGTTCTCGATTGAGGCGGAGGGAGAGGCTCCCCAACTGGAGGTATGGGAAGTCGTCTCCGAAGTGGTCAGAGGCCAAGAAGATGTGTTGCTGCGCGAAGCACTCGAACTCTGCGAACTCGACGATAAAGTCCTCCCGTGGGCTGGTGCTGCATGGCGGCGAGAGGGCACTTCGTCGCTTGGCAAAGGAGGGTTCGCATGCTTCCTGCCCCTTCCTGATGCGGAGGTCGCACCAGTCTGGTTGCATGGTTGGTTCGCGACCGACTCAGGGAGACGTGGCCTTGAACGCACCGTTGAAGCAAACGGCTTGTCAAAATCTCGTGTTCAATGGAATCGATCGCTCTTGGAGCACGGCGTCGGGCCTGCTTGGGCAAAGCTCGTTATGAGACTGTGCGGCGACGCGAACACCAACGACCGGCCTTATGATTTGTGGCCCTTGAACTGGGAAAAGGGCCCTGATCTCGAAAGCGCGCTGTCGAAGGGATTCTATCGGGAGGCGGGGCGGTTACCCGTACTTCGGGTCCGAAAAGATGTGTTTGGATGGCAGGACGTGAAGTCCGGACCCTGGGATCTTCCGGCGGCATGGCACGGGCGGCTGGAAGCACCATTCCGAGCACATACAATCGCGGTCACAGTGCCTCCACTTTCCGAGGCCCTTCGAAGGCAGCTGTCAGCTGTTGGCTGTGCAGTCAACCACCTGACGCCAGCGTTGATGAGAGGAGGGTTGCAAAAGTCCCTGGTGCAGGGACGTATGGAATATTCGCTTGAGGATGCTCCGGCTCCCTGGCTCACCAGGCGTGAGTGGGTTATCGCGATGGGTGAATTCTGCTCGTCTGACAGCGCCGATCATCTCGAGGGTTTGCCGGTGGCGCTTCTTTCTGGAAACCGACTGCGGTGCTTTTCCAGCAATGCGGCCGTTTACATCGCCTCTGAGTCCCAGCGCGGGCTCTTAGCTCCAGTGCCTCATCGGATACTAGATCCCGAATTTCAAGATGCGGTCTTCAAAAACGGGCCCGCGCAGAAAATCGGTGTCCGGCCGCTTGATGTAGCAGGCATGGTTGACATCGCCTGGGAAGTTGTCGAGCAGGGGAGGGTCACGCCTCAATGGCTGCAGGTCTTTTTCGAACTGCTCGAACAGGCGCCGCCGTTGGCTGTGAGGAAGCAAGAAGCCCGGCTCAAAGCGCTTCGACTGATACCAGGGAGGAGTCAATGCTATAAAACTATGGGAGGCGATGATGCTCTGCTTCTCCCTGGTGACTTACGGCCTCGATTGGAGCAGGCACTGGCCCGGCTCGGAGTAGGTTTCATTGATGGGCCTCAAGAGCTTCTTGCGGCAATTGGACGATTCGTAGCCCGGCATCAAGGGTTCATCAAGTTGCCAACCGCGAATGTGATTGCGGACATGCTTGTGGCCCCTGCTTGTCGAACTGGTATCAATCTGGCTGCCTGCGATGCTCCGGAGGTTCGAGGGCCACTTCTTGACCTCCTTGCCTCCATCGATTGGGGGGGCGCTACATCTCTTGTTCAAAGCTCGCTTACTGCCCTCCCCATCTTCGCCACGCTTGATGGGCGGAGGGTCGCTGTGCGGGATCAGGGCGTCTACGCACCGGGCGGATTGAGTCCTCCTGCAGGAATCGCGGGCTCTCTTCTTGTCCTAGACTTGGGACCGGAAGACCGGTGGAGGCGCCTTGCTGAACATCTTGGAGTGAAAACCCTGGACGGCTTCCGGTTCGTCAAGGATGTCCTGCTACCTGCATTCGGCAATGCGACACAAGCGGTTCAGGAAAAGATCCTCGTTTGGCTTCGTGACGAGTTACCTCGCATTGAGGCGTCCTTGGACAGTGAACCGCGCCAGAGTCTGCGAGATTCCATCAGGCACGCACCTATCATTCCTGTCCAGGGGGGAGGATTCGCTGAGCCAGCCCGCGTTTATGCGCCAGATGCCTCAGAGCCGGATGCCTTGCTGGGGCGCTTCGCCAGGAAACCAGACCCACGCCGTTTCAACACTCATCGGGATTTGTGGCGTCGCTTCTTTGAAACACTTAATCTTCCACGCCAGCCACTGGCTGCCGACATCCACGCAGCCATCCTGGAGAACGTGGACAAGGCGAAGGAGCACGGTGCGCATGCAGTGCTCGATCCGATGTCGAAGCTCGCAATGTACATCGACAGCCATTGGGATGAACTCGCCTCATCAGAGGTCACACCAAAAACCAGGCTTGACTCGGCGCTTCGCGAACTGGCTTGGCTCCCTGCTCGGCGGTCCCGCACCGTAGATCATGCCGCCGCGCGGGTGCCAGAGGATTGCCTGTATCTCGCACGCGATTTGGCTGCGTTTCGGATTCGACATCTGATCTCCTCTCAGTTTTATCTCGTGGGGGGCGATGAATTCGGCGAAAGAATGGCGGAGGGCATTGGGTTGCATATCCATGCTCGCCCGGAAGAAGTCCTGGCCCATTTCGACTCGCTCCGTCGGCAGCCACTGTCCGGATCAGATAAGTCAGTTGAGCGTGTCCGCACTTCGTTCATCGAGATCATGCGTTATTTTGGTGGAGTGCAAGTGGATCGCAGGGTCTCGCTTGAATCGTGGTTGAAGACTCGAGGAGTCGAACGGTCAATCCTCATTGGACGTCAATGGCTGTGTGCGGAGAAGGTGTTCCTGAAGCGGCTGAAGAACAGCCTCCCGGGCGCCGCGTCCATCCATGACGACACAGAACTTGCGCGAGCGCTTGAGTCACATGGATTCGGCACAGGTTTAGAAAAATTCGGAGTTCGTGATGCTCCCACTTCCAAGGACTGGGTTGCCGTCCTCAATGACCTGGCCCACCGGCATGGTGCAAAGAAGCTCCCTTTGGAGGACCTCAGGGTAGCTCGTGGAGCGCTCTTGGAGTTGAGATGCGAGGACGCTTCCTGGCTGACAAATCAAACGGTATGGGTTCCTACTCAGGATGGGCGTCTCAGCCGCGCTTGTGATGCGTTTGTTCCAGATGACCCCCGGCTTCAGGATGCAGGCGCAGTTGAACTGGATTTTGTGGAGGAGATTCAAGAGATTCTTGATGTCGCAAGACAGGCTGGATCCAGGTCCTTGAGAGGATCATTGCACGATCGGCTTCATCCTGAGACGTTAGAGTCCCTGATGGCGGAACATCGATTGTGGTGCGGGATCCACGAACGTCGTATTCGCTCAAGGTCATTTCAGGATGCTCTTGCCCGGATTGAATATGATGAGGGATTATGTCAAGCCAGGAACGGACTTCGCGTTCAAACTCCTTCGGAAAACCTTGGTAGGATGCAAAACCTACGCATCCGCGTGGCAGAGCAACTTCGCGTTCAGAGTGTGCTGCATTCAGACGGAAGTGTAGTTGTCTTTGACGAGGTGTCCGCGAAGTTCCTTGATGAAGCGGCAGAGGTGCTATGGGTCAATGCGTCGACTCCACGGAGAAGGTTTGACGAATTGGTCCGGGCCGTGTGCAAGCTCTGTGGTGTGGGCGACATGCTGATTGTGAGCCGACTGATTGACGCAGAGCCTGAACAGATGCATGCACTGCTCACTGAGGATGGCATTGCGAAGATTCCGACGGGCCGGTCGCTCAGCACGGAGGATCTTGCGTTACACGAAGGGGCCGAGGAGTGGGATGAATTCTCCTCTGGCGACGGCGAATCAATGTGGTCTGAGAATGAACACCTTAGCAGTTCCCAAGATGCCCCAGGGGAGATGGCTCTTCGATCGGCACCGATCACCCTCGAACGCTACAGGGATAATGCGTCGCGGTTTTCGGAAGTCGGTTCGAGTGATACCAGGTTTGAGACTTCAGTGGCCGCAAGGGAACGGACTCTAGAAGTAAATCAACTTGTCGATCCCGACATGCCGCGCCCGTTAAGTCATGGGAGCAGCAACCCCTGGAGTCCCGAAAGAGCTAGGCTTTTTTCAGTCCGCGGTGCGAGTGGAAACCGGCTCGGTATGTATGCCCACCCAGCCCCTCAGACCGATTACGACACAGGCTCCTTATATCCTGGGCAGAAGGCACAGTCTGCGGCCATTGCCCTGGTGGCTGCACATGAACTGAAAGAAGGCCGGCCCACGACCCATGCAACCAGTGCGTTGGATGGGTATGACCTTGTCTCAGGGACTGGTGCCGCTCAGCGATTCGTAAGGGTCCGAGGGATCGACGGACCATGGACAGCACGTGGCATAGGACTCCTGAGGAGGGATGTCGATGCATCTATGCGCGAGAACACCAGTTGGTGGCTCTATGTGGTGGAGCATGCGCTCGACCCCAAACGCGCCTCCGTGTTCGCGATTCGGGCCCCTCTCAGTCAGACAGAAGAGTTTCGCCTTGATGCCGGGTGGAGGGCACGGTCCGAGGTACTAGGAGATTCAGCAGGTAATGCTGGGGCGCCCAGAGTTGGGGAGGTGATTGAAGTCGAAGGTGGGCGCTCGGCGACGGTTCTTGATGTGGAGCACTTCGATTCTGTTTACGAGGTCCAGCTGGAGTTCTCCGATGGAGAGCGGACATCGTGTGTGTGGCGAGCGAGTTGGAGGCAGGGAAAGTAGATGGCGCGAATTGTCCCTGAAATGACCGAGGAAGAACTCGTCCAACACAAGCCCGCCGTGGAGGCTCAAGTTTATCGTGCCTTCCGTGACAGGGCTCCAGCGGATTGGTTTGTTTTCTTCAGTCTGCGAATCGTGAAACAGGTGCCGAGGCAGACCCCAGAGCTCGGCGAACTCGACTTCGTCATTTTCTGTCCACGGTTCGGCCTGCTCGTGGTCGAGGTAAAAGGGGGGATCATCGAGATCGATGACGCCGCGAAGACGTGGACGTCCATCGACGCGAAAGGGGGGCGACATGTTATCAGCGATCCCCTGCACCAAGCAGCCAGTGGGCTCAAGCAGTTAACGACAACGTTCAAACGGGAGATCGGTTGGTCCAGTGACGAGCCCCACTATCTCCTGGCGGGCACAGCGCTCTTGTTCCCAGATGTATCCGATGTCACCCCCCTTGCCGGATTGAGTCGGCCGCTTTCGATCCTTGGCGGCGCGGGAGTGCTCAGGGAGCCTGAAAAGTGGGTCCACGATGCATTCCACTTTTGGGCGAAGGACAACGACCAGTGGCGACCGCTCGGGCCGGGAGGGGTAAAGGTCGCCGAAAGCCTTTTCGCCAAACGCATCTTCGTCCCGCGTCCCCTTGCCAGCCTATTGCGCGGCGAACATGCAAGGCAGATTGAATTGACCCGGCAGCAAGGACAGGTCCTGCGGGCCCTGAAGTATCATCCTCGCGCGTGCGTTGTGGGTGCGGCTGGCACTGGGAAAACGCTGCTTGCGTTGGAGCAGGCTCGATATTTTGCGGCACAAGGGCTTCGAACCCTCTTTGTCTGTTTTAATCGAGCGCTTTCCGATTTCCTTTTTCGGGAATGTCAAGGGGCGCCGGGGCTCGATGCTTTGACATTCCACATGCTTTGTTCGAAACGTCTTTCGGCCGTAAAAAAGGAGCGTGGCTTTGATCTGATGGAAGTCGTTCGGGCGGAGCGAAGGGCGAACGGCGAGGATTCTGAAGACGTGTTGTTGGCCTATGCACTTGCCCGCTCAACGGAGGAACACTCTTTCCGCTATCAAGCAGTCGTCGTGGATGAGGGGCAGGACTTTGTCAGCGCCGCGTTTCTTGGCTTCCGAAAGCTACTGGAGAACCCAAGAGAATCGCCATGGCTCATTTTCTACGATCCGAACCAAGCTATTTACCGGAAGCTCGCCGCGATCCCATCCATGTCGGCTAGTCCATATCCGCTTACCTTAAATTGTCGAAATACACAGCCCATTCACCGTGCGGCCTATGCGTTCTTCCGGGGCGACGATCCGGCGGATTCGAATGACGTAGCTGGCGGCCCCATCGAACTGCTTGGCGCCGAAGGACTTGCGGCGCAAGCCGTAATCGTCCGGCAGAAGGTCGAAGAGTTGGTGAATACCCATGGGCTGGATCCCGGTTCCGTGGTGGTGCTGGTCGCGGGAGACCCCAAGGATTCCTTCTATAATGCGCTGCGTGGCGCAGGTCCTCCGGTGGGCAGTTCCTGGAGCTTCGAGCAGCATTTCAAGAAGGGGGTTGTGGTCGTCGATACGGCCCGTCGGTTCAAGGGATTGGAGGCGGTTACCCTCATATTGTGGGGCGTTGAATACGTGCCCCTCGACATTGCACGTGAGATTCTCTATGTGTCGTTGTCTCGTGCGCGCTCTAGACTATGGATCGTTGGGCATCCGCAGAGGATGCGCGATGCTATCCGTGCCTCGGCGGTAGACGTCACTTCGGTGCAAGACCTCCTGTGAGGCTTGCTTGGTTCTCCATAGCTGCCTCGAACAGGGGGACCCAAGGGATGCAGGTTCCGATTTCGTGCCGGCTACTCCAGTCGGAACGAACTCCCGGTGGTGGTCCGCGACGGCGCGCAGTTGCAGGACTACCAGTACCGTTGCTCATATTGGACGGACTGCTCTGACCCATTGGATTGGGTTAATGTCTGACGCCTCCAGGCCCTAACTCCAACCAACGATGCAGACTGACTGGTCGAAGCGGAGCGGATCCAACTGCTGATGGCCGGGCAGGCTGCGCGGCATGACCCGGAAACCTCCTTGCCTAACGATGGCTTCGGGGCCATGACCCAATCCCCGCTGAATACCGCGCTGTTGGAGGGTGCCTCCTGGCTAACCTTCGGGCGCAGCATCATCACCATCCCGAGCCGGGCAGCGCCTCCTTCGGGACGCTCTGGCTGATGCGCCAGGGCTCGGGGCTCGCCTTCCTGGCCTGCCGGAGCCCGTGCTGGTTGCCTCATTCAACAACAGTTTCCGCCAGTAAGCCTGGTTCGGCAACGCCTGTCCAACCCCACCAGCGGCAACATGTTCCTCATGCCTCACCAGGAGGCTCGTTGCGCTGTTGGCGGCCGACGCCTGTCCGTGACCAATCGCTTCGTGTTGGGCCGCGAGCGGGCCAGCCACCTGCTCACTGCCGTGTGTGATGGCAGCCCGCCTTCTTCCTCCTCGACAAGGACGACTCCATCCGGATGGAGGATGTCTGGGACGCCCTGGGGATGCGGGCCACGCGCAGCCAGCTCCTACACTTCCGGGACACGCTAACGCCGGAGTCCCGGCGGCTGCGGCTTGATCCCTCCCAGCCCAACCCCATCGCCCTGGGTCTGCCGTGGATTTCCATCGGCATCGTCGAGGCGGCGCTGGCCTTCGCCATCCGCTACGCTAGGGAGCGCAAGCTGCCTCCGAAGAACCGGGCCATCGCGGAGATGTAGTGGGTGCAGTTCTCGGTGGCGGAGATGCGCCTCTGCCTGGAGGCGGCGCGGGCGCTGGCTACGCGCGCGGCCATCGCCGCGGATCAGCGCGAGCCGGACTTCCCCGTGCTGCAGATGTAGGCTAAGGTCGTGGCCAATGAAGCCGCCGTGGCCATTACCACAGCGGTCATGGAGCTCGCCGGAGGCTCGGGCTACATGCGGAGCCATCCCCTCGAGCGCTACCTGCTTGATGCCATGCGCGGTCAGCTGATGGCCTGGCCTCCAGCGGTGAGCCGCGACTTCCTCGGCAAGGCCTTGTTGGGGATTCCGCCGCCACCGCCCCAGGCGTGAGCATGAGGCTGTGATTGTGCGTCGCGAATCCACCATTGTCGAAGAGCAGGCCGTGACGTCCCTGCTCGCGCAGCCGCGATGGGACGAGACGGGACGGCGAGGGGGAACAATCCGGTGTGCTCTCAAGGCGTTCGCCGGTAACAGCGCGACCTGCTTGGGTTTTGCTCCGCCTTTGCTGCGGCTTCGATTCCCGCCGCATCTACAAGTGGCGGTCGAATCAAACGGCCGTCGGCATGGGTTGGCGTGTCATTGCCCCTAGAACCGCGGGCCCGATGTAACTGTGCCGCCAGATGCTTCTGTGTCGGAGACGCGCCGGGTCACTCGATGGAGGGCGGCTCGGGCTCCAGGAGGTGTGGGGGCTCCGACTGCCCTTCGTCCCGGAGCCTGAGCGCGCGGTCGATGCGCGCGGCGGCGCTGATGAGGCCGAGGTGGCTGAAGGCCTGGGGAAAGTTTCCCAACTGCTCGCGCGTCAGCGGGTGGATCTCCTCCGCCAGCAGTCCCAGGTGGTTCGACGCCTCCGCGTGCGCGACGAAGACGTCCTCGGCCTCTTGGATGCGATTGGCCAACGCCAGCGCCTCCGCCAGCCAGAAGCCGCAGAGGATGAAGCCTCCCTCTGGCCCCTCGACCCCGTCATCCATCCTGTACCTGCGGAGGAATGGGCCCGCGCCCAGCTCCGCGCGCAGCCAGTCGAGCGTCCTCAGGATGAACGGATCCGTCCCCCGGAAGCAGCCCACGATGGGCAGTTGCAGCAGCGCGGCGTCTGGCTCATTGCCTCCGTAGACCCCGACGAAGTGCTTGCGCGCCGGGTCCACGCCGTTGCGCAGGATGTCCGCACGGATGACGTCCGCCAGGGCGGCGCTGGACTGCTCCAGCGCCGTCTCTCCGAAGAGCCGTGACAGGTGCTGCCCCCGGCGCAGGGCCAGCCACCCCATGAGCTTCGAGTGCACGTTGTGCCGCATCTCCCGGCGCGGCTCCCAGATGCCGTGGTCGGGCTCGCTCCAGCGGCGGGCGGTGGCCTGGATGACGGAACGCAGCAGTCTCCAGGTGCGCAGCGGCAGCCGCCCGCCGGAGCGCTCGTACAGGTACGCCGCGTCGAGCAGCGCGCCCGCGGTGTCGAACTGGAACTGGTCCCTCGCGTCGTTCCCCAGCCGCACCGGCCGTGAGCCCTGGAAGCCGCTCAGCAGGTCCAGCTCCCGCTCCGGCGGCACGCAGGCACCGTCCAGCGTGTACATCACCTGAAGCGTGTCACCGCGCTGCAACGTGTCTCGCACGAAGTAGAAGAACTCGCGCGACTCACGCTCGAAGCCGAGGAGGTTGGTGGCGCGCACCGCCATCGCGGAGTCGCGGACCCAGCTGAAGCGGTAGTCCCAGTTGCGAGGCCCTCCAATCCACTCGGGGAGCGAAGTGGTGGGCGCGGCCACCATCGCGCCCGTGGGGCCGTACATCAGCAGCTTCAGCGCCAGCGCGGAGCGCAGCACGTGGTGCCGCCACGGTCCTTCGTAGTGGAGCTGTTGCGCCCACTCGCGCCAGGCCTGTCGCGTGTCCCGCAGGTGGTCGAAGGGCCGGTACGCGGCCAGCGGCTCCGGCCGGTCGGAGTCCCACGACAGGATCATCCAGCGCCGCTCGCCCGGTCCCATCCGGATGCGCGTCTGGAGGCCCGTGTCTCCCCGGCAGGGGTGGCCGCGCAGCGCCTCGCAGGGCCGCCACTCCGCCTCCCCGCTGAGCACGGCGACCAGCCGCTCCCCTCCCGACCCGCGGGCGACCAGGCCGTGCTCCTCCCGCTCCACCCGCGTCCGCGACGCCCCGTAATTGAAGCGCGGGTCGAAGACGATGTTCAGCTCCACCGGGCCTTCCAGGCACTCGATGCGCCGGTGCACCTCGTGGACGCTGGAGCGCGGGTCGTTGGTCCACGGCATGTAGTCGATGATGCGGATGGCCCCCTTGTGCTCGAAGCGGAACAGCGTCTCCAGGACGTTGGTGTCCGGGTCGTAGCGCTGCAGGCTCTCGAAGGGCCACACGACGGGGGTGATGCCGGTGATGCCACCTTTCTCGTCATCGAGGATGCCCGCGAAGACGCTCGGGCTGTCGAAGCGGGGGAAGCAGAGCCAGTCGATGACGCCGTCCGGCCGGACGAGCGCACAGGAGCATCCATCACCAATCAATCCGCGGCCCGCCAGGGGGACCTCCCGGTAGGACGCCGGGTTGGTGAACCGGAAGGGGCGGGCCATCCGCCTCGCGGCGCTGTAGAGGTCCATGGGCAGGCGTGTCGCGGGGCTGGAGCGCGACCTCCCGCCTTCAAAGTAGCGACCCCCGCGAGACGGCCCCACCCGGCAACCCACCCACGCAGGAGGCCCCCGCCCCCTCGTGAGCGCGGAATCGAGGACGTGCCTACTCCCCGCTGTTCTGGACGGTGGGGGCCCGCAGAGGTGCGATGAAGCCCGAGTAGGCCATCCGGTTCGGTGAGCAGCGCCCGGGGTTGGTCACCTTGTCCGGCGTGGCGTTGCCCGTCATGGCGGTGCTGACCTCCTGAGGCGCGGAGGCGGGATGGGCCTCCAGGAAGAGCGCGACGATGCCGGTGACATGGGGCGCGGCCATGGACGTGCCGCTCAGCGTTCGGGTCGCCGTGTCATCGCTGGCCCAGGCGGAGAAGATCTCCTCGCCGGGCGCGAAGACGTCCACGCAGTCTCCATGATTGGAGAAGGACGCCCGCCGGTCCACAGTGGTGGTGGCCCCCACGGTAATGGCCTCGGCGGTGCGCGCGGGAGAGCGCTTGCACGCGTCCTGGTTCTCGTTGCCCGCCGCCAGCACATACGTCACGCCCAACGCGATGGAGCGGCGCACGGCATCGTCGAGCACCGCGTCCTCTCCTCCGCCCAGGCTCATGTTGGCCACCGCCGGGGACTGGTGGTGCTCGGTCACCCAGTCCACGCCCGCCACCACGCCCGCCGTCGTCCCGGAGCCCTCGCAATCCAGCACGCGCACGGCGTGCAGCGACGCGCTCTTGGCGATGCCATACATGTTGCCGCCCACCGTGGCGGACACGTGGGTGCCATGGCCGTTGCAGTCCACGCCGTTGCGACCGTCGCCGACGGCATCGAAGGCGATGTTCGCCCGCCCGGAGAACTCCTGGTGCGTGGGGCGCAGGCCCGTGTCGAGGATGTACACGTGCACGCCCCGGCCCTGCGTCTGATACGAGTAGAGCTGATTGAGCGGCAGGTCGCGCTGGTCGATGCGGTCGATCCCCCACGTCGCATCGGACTGGTTCTCGTCGAGCGTCACCACGCCATTCTGCTGCACGTACGCCACCTCGGGTGCGGCGGACATGGCGCGGGCCTGCTTCTCGCTCATGCGCGCGGCGAAGCCCCGGAGCGCGTGCGTGTACACGTGGAAGGTCTTGCCGCCGAAGCGCTCGGTCAGGCGCCGCGCGACCACCCACGGCTCCTGCGCGGCGTCCCCTTCCTGGGGTTCATTGAGCACGACGACGTATTCACCGGAGACCGGCTTCGCGACCGTGAGGAACTTCTCGCGCACCGGTGTCTGCACGGACGCGGTGCCACGGCAGGGTGTGTCACCGGGTGGCGGTATGGGATTGCCCGTGCTCTGGCACGCGGACAGCAGGAACAGCACGCAGGCGGACGCGACCGTCCGCGACAGGAGCTTCAGCGACATGGGTCCCCCCGGGGTGGCACTTCCTGCTTCGGCCGGAAGCCGGGAAGGCAACGCTGGCGCGGCCCTCCCAGTGAAGTAACGCATTCCGATTCAAAGCAGTTGCTGCCCCGCGGGGCCGCGAAACGTCCGAACGATGGCTCAGAGCAGCCCGTCCAGGATGAGCCCACGGCGCTGATAGTCCTGCATCTGCGCGCCGTCATGGGCCACCACCAGGTGCAGCTCGGGCGCGGTGCGCAGCAGGCCATGCAGCCACCGCAGTTGGTGTGCCATCGCCTGTGCATCCTCGCCGCCCAGCCAGTTGGTGAGGCGCGGGTGCATCCTCGGGAGCCGGATGTTGTCCTGGTGCCAGGCCACGTCACCTACGAGCAGGAACTCGCGCCCGTCGGCGAGCCGCACGTACACCATCTGGGTGCCGGGCGTGTGGCCCGGGGCCTTGATGAGGACCACGCCGGGACGCAGCAGGTGCAGGCGCTCGTACTGGAGTGGAGTGAACCTGGCGCGCAGCTCCGCGGTGAAACCGGCTTCCTCCGCGAGCGGGCTTCGCAGTTGTTCGTCCGTGAGGTGGACCTTGCTCGCCACCTCGTCCAGGTACGGCGAATGCGCGATGCCCGCGCAGTGGTCGAAGTGCTCGTGGGTGACAACCGTGGCGTCCGCGCGGCGCAGCGCCTCCTGGACCCGGATGTAGGCCGCGGCGTTGAACTCCGCGCCGGGGAACTGGTCCTGCTGCGTCTTCTCGTCGCTCACGAAGTCCACCAGCACCGTGCGGCCGTCGGCATAGGCGACCTGGTACGCGTTGAAGTCGAAGGAGTCCTCTCCGAAGCCGCCGCCGGCCACCACGAGCGCGTGGGGCACCCCGGACGCCCGGCTCACGTGCTGGCTGCGCAATCCGGTGGGGAGCGGCGCGCCGGTGGAGACGGCCAGGGCCCGGATGGCGCCCAGGTCGGCGTCGAAGCGCGAGGTCTCCGGTACGTTCACGTCGCTCAGTCCCACGGCCGCGACGACGACCAGCACCAGCAACAGGGCCGCGACAACCAGACCCACGCGACGCCACAGGGTTCTCTTCATGGCCGGCATCTTGCCGACTCCTGGCATCGACCTGCGTGAAATTCCGGCGGTGTCCGCACCGGCTCGCGGAAGCTTCTTCCGGGGACCCTGAATGCGCCATCCCCCGGGAGAGGTAAAGACAGTCAACGTTCACCTGGACATCCTGCGCCCCGAACACGGACCTCTCGGGGGCGTCACACAGGCATGAAGATTCATCGGATGTTGGCAGTGGTCGCGGGACTGGTCCTGGCGGGTTGCGGCGGCGGTGACGATCCCGGGGAGGACAACACGCCTCCGGTGACGTGCTCCGCGGCGAACTGCACGGGCTGCTGTTTCAACAACATCTGCCAGACCGGGAACACCGCTTCCGCGTGTGGCAAGGCCGGGGCCACGTGCAAGGCATGCGACGCGGCCCAGGTCTGCAAGACAGACCAGACGTGTGGCGCGGATCCGGCGGGTGTCTGGTTCGTCCAGCCCACGTCCGCTCAAATCACGGCCAGCAACAACGGCACGGCCTGGGATGCGGATGGCTCCGCGCCGGATGTCTTCGTGGAGATGCTATGCCCGGGGGCGACGGCGGCCTCGTTCACGCCGGAAGTGGAGAGCTATACGCCCGCGTGGACTTCGGGCGGTTGTACCGCCACGGCGGGTCGCCTGCTCGTGGAGCCCTGGGCCTTCCGCGTCTGGGACAGTGATGTCAGCGTCAATGACACCATCACCGGTGTCCTCCTGTATCAGTTCCGGGAGGAGGACCTCACCGCGGGCCGTGTCACGCTCCAGCCTTCGGGGGGAATGATGTCCATCACCCTCGGCGTGCGGAAGCAGCCGTAGGGGCGCGAACCGCAACATGCCCGGGGCCTCCGGTGAGGCAGGTAGGCCGAACTGTCGGCCTCGGCGGTTATGACGGGATTCTGCACTCCGCACCGGAGTGCAGGCAGGAGGTGCGAGCGATGAGGGCGGGTGGCACGCAGATGTTCCCCACGCCGGAAGGAACGCTGCGCCCGGGTGCGTTCGTCTCGGTGGGCCTGGGAGTGGACCATGCGCGCTGACGCCCTGTTGCTGTCGATGGTGCTGCTGGCCACGGGATGCGTCTCCGTGTCGCAAGCGCCTGGGCGCGGTCGAAGCATGAGCTATGCGCCGCGTGAGGCTTCTTCACCCGCACGAGTGGAAACTCCAAGCGATGAGCCCCCGCACGCTCGGGACTTTCTCCCACGCGCCTTCTCCGGATCCGAGCAACGGCTCCTGCGCCGCCAGCAGCCGCGTGACGACGTGACAGCCGTGGGAGACAGCAGCAGGGCGGCCGTCGCTGGGGGCGGGGCTCGAAGCGCTGCATCGACGCGTCAGGCAGTTCGCGGCGCCACGGACGAGGTGAAGGGAACTCTGAAGGGTATTGAAGCCGCGTTCTCCAAACTGGCGGCTCGTCCTCCTGACCTCGGGGGCTGGGGCCTTACTGGCGACATCTTCACGCGCTTCCTGGACCAGGGCTCCAAGCAAGTGAAGTGGCTTCATGGTGCGCTGGGGAGCGCCACCGCGTTGACGACCGCAGCCTCGGAAGTCGGCGACACGGACATGGAGTTGGGCCTGCTTCGCATGACAGGGCCCAAGCTCCAGGCGGCCCAATTCGGAACCCTGCTGCTGGCCACCTGGGTGGACTTCCTGCACCTCGGAGACGCCGTGCTCCGAAACTGTCCCATGTGCAGCGCCGAGAAGCTCTTCGTGGACCTTCATCGCGTGCAGGGATTGATGGAGCCCACGCTGACGGACCTCGCCTCACTGGACCCGGAGCGGGTAGAGGCAGCGACCACCGCGATGCCTGAACTGATGGGGAAGCTGACGCGTGAGTTCGACACGCTCCAGCGGGAGACCCGCGAGACCCTGAGGCTGGGCGGGCAGATCCTCGCGGCGATGCAGGCTGTGGAGATGGTCACGATGATCTCCACGATGAAGGTGGCCATGCCGCGCGCGCCGCCCTCGGCCCCTGTGACGCTCGGCGTGGGCCTCGTGATGAGCTCGGGCGGAGTCATGGTGGGCTCGCGGTTGGTGGTCTCCGCCGATTGGGTGGAAATGATGCGAAGGCTCGTGCAGGCGGGCGTCATCTCCGTCCCCGCCGTCAGCGCGGCCGTCCTCATTCAGGGCGGACAGGTCATGATGGCCCAGGCGCATCAGGACCTACCCAGAGGCGTGCGCGAAGCGCTGGGGGACAGCCCGGAGGTTCGCGGCATGCAGGTGACGGGCAGGGCGGGGGCCGGCATGTCGGATGCGCCCAAGCACCATGTGCTCCCGCAGGAACACCGCGAATGGTTCGAACAGCGCGGCTTCCAGGGTGACATGGACATCGACCAGTTCTGCGTCCGGTTGGAGCAGGCCCACCACGAGGCCATTCACGGTGGCGGTGACTGGCGCCTGGGTCGCACATGGCCTGGTGAATGGAACCAGCTTCTTATGCACGAGTTGCTCAAAGCAGAGGCACGAGCCGGCCGGATGTTGACGAGGGATGCCATCCTGAAGCTCGTCGCGAAGCACATGAAGGACTATAGAATCCCAATGAACTTCGCCTCCTGGAGGGGGCCATGACCGCCCGGCATCCGTGGGATGGCGACGTGAGAGCCCGCTTGTACGAACGGGTACGCAAGCGTGGATACGACTCGCTCACCGCCTTTGCTGAGGCGCGCCCTGCCGTTCCGTTGCATGCACTGGCCGACGAGCTTGGTGAAGATGATGTCGCCGCGGTGCAGGTGTTCAGCGGCCTGCTTGCCGAGGCAGAGCAGCGCAGGCGAGTCACACGCCTTGTGCGCGATGTGCTCGTGCGCGAGCTGTCCGACGAGTTCCCCAAGGGCTGGCCGACCGTCATGAACGACGAAGCCCGTATGGACATTGCCATCGCGCTCGGTCGATGGAGTGGCTACACGCCGGAAACCCATCAGGGGCTCGTGGACCAGGCCAGCAATGCGCTCCTGGCCAGGCCGCCGCCGCCCGGTTGGCGTCCGCTCAGTCCTGACGACGAACTGCTCCGGACGCTCCTTCCCGACGAGGAAGCCTGATGACGGGCCGAGAGGCACGACCGTCGTCGCGTCCCGGATGTGGCCGTCGCGGACCAGGGCCCGTCTCCTCTCGCTCGAACTTGGGCGATACCATTGCCCGCCATGGATTCACCTTCCGACCTGCCCTCCGCTGCCCATTCGCCGGTCCCCACGTCGCCGCCACGTGTGTGGACGGTCCTGGTTGCGTTCGCGCTCCTGGTGACGGCAATCCTCGTCGGGGGCGTCATTTCCGCCAGCATCGCGATGGCGATGGAGATGTTCCGCTTGGGAGTGAAGCCCCAGGACACTGAAGCCATCCAGGCCCTGACGGAGAAGCTCAGGGGGATGCCCTGGCTGATGGTCGCGGCCGTGATGACGTCCAGCCTCTCGGCGTTGGTCGCCGCGCTCATGGGCGGGTTCTTGTCTCCCACGCCGTTGATGCAGCGGCTGCGCCTGGGCGCGGGAGCACCGCTACCTGTATGGGCCTGGGTGGCCGCGCTGGTGGGCTGCTTCACGATGGGACAGGCGATGGAGAGCCTGTCGGTGCTCGCGGGCGTATGGAATTACGCGGCGTCGCTGAAGGGGCTACAGGCCGCGAGCCAGGGTTCGGTCGTGACCTTCGCGGCGCTGCTGTTCTTTGGCGCGCTGGTCGCGGGCACGGCGGAGGAGCTCTTCTTCCGGGGTTATGTGCAGACGCGGCTCGTGGAGCGCTGGGGGCGCACGGCGGGCATCGCGGGAGCCGCCACGCTCTTTGGCATCCTGCACTTCGACCCCATCCACACCCCCATGGCCCTGCTGATGGGCCTGTTCCTGGGCTGGCTCGCGGAGCGCACGGGGAGCCTGCGGCTGCCCATCTTCGTCCACGTCTTCAACAACCTGACTTCGTTCCTGCTGTCCCGCTATGCGCCGTCCACCACGGAGCTACCTGCCTCCGTCCACGTGACGTTGCTGGCGGTGTGCTCGCTGGCGTTCGTGGGAGTGGTGATGGCGCTGCGGCGGATGGATGCCCGGCCGCCAGAGTCCGTGCTCGCCGGGTCCTGAAAGCAGCTCAAGGACCCACGGCACCGCGAGCCTCGCCCGGCCCATCCGGTAGCTCCGCCGCGAGCTTCGCCCTCAGCGTGGCCACGATGTCCGGATGGTCTCCCGCCACGTCGCGCACCTCCGACGGATCCGACACCGTGTCGAAGAGCTGCACGCGCACGCCATCCGGCGTGGGCAGCTCCAACAGCTTCCATCGGCCCAGATACAAACCCCGGTGCCGCGCCCGCCGCACCGGTCCCTCCCACTCCGGCTTCAGCGCGATCTCCCCCGTGTCGCCCTCCACCATCGCAATCTCATAGAGCCACGGATACGGCATGCGCACCGTCTGGTACGCCTGCCCATCCCGGTCGCTGAACCACACGTCCGTCTCAATCAACGCGGGCACATCCGGCAACGCCCTGGGCTCCGGTCCCGGCCGCGCGAGCGGCGCCAGAGAACGTCCCCGGAACGACTCCGGTGCGGGCACGCCCATCAAATCCAACACCGTCGGCGCCACGTCCAGCGACCGCGCCCGCTGCGTCACCTGTCGCCCCGACGCCACCTGCCCGGGCAGCCGCATCACGAATGGAATCCGCAGCCCCGCGCTACCCCACAGGTGGTCGCCATGCCCCTGGCCCAGCCCTTCATCCTCCAGGTGCTCGCCGTGGTCCGACAGCAGCACCACCAGCGTGTCGTCCCACCGGCCCCGCCGCTCCAGGTCCTCGCGCACGTTCCCCACGAGCCCGTCGAACGTGCGCACCCCCGCGTCGTAGTTCGCCCCCAGCGCCGCGACATCCTCCGGCGTGGCCCCGGGCGCATCCGGATCCACTTCCATCCGAGGCGTCGCCCCGAACCGCCACGGCCCGCGATACCCGCGCTCCACGTACTGGCCCTCCAGCGGCCACGGCGCGGCGTACGGGAAGTGCGTGGACGACGCGAACACCACCAGCGCGAACGGCGCATCCTCCGGCATCCCGTCCAGCACATGCCGCACCCGCGTGCGCAGCGGGGCAGGGTCCGTCAGCTCCGGGAACTCACCCCGTTCCTTGAACAGCCCCGGCGCCAGCGCCGTCCACGGCAGCAGCGCCACGTGGGTGATCAACATCCGCTGCCGCACCAGGTCCGGGAAGCGGAAGTCCGGCGCGGACACCTTCTGGAAGCCATACGGGAACCGCGAGAAGTGGTCCCCCGCGTAGTCCGCCACCACCGCCGTGCGGTACCCCTGCGCCTCCAGCGCTGTCGCCAACGTGGTCAGCTTCGTCTCGCGCGCCTCGCGTCCCACCAGCGTGTGCACCACCGGGTGCTCGCCCGCGTACTGCGACGTGAGCAGCGTCGTCCACGACGGCGCCGTGCGCGGCACCTGCACCACCGTGTCGTCGAAGCGCGTGCCCTCCGCCATCAACCGGTCGATGTTCGGCGACGTGGACCGCGAATAGCCGTTGCCCGACAGATGGTCTGGCCTGAGCCCGTCCGACGCCAGGATGAGCAGGTTCGGCCTCGCCCGCCCGCCCGACTCCGACCCCCGCTCCGCCCGCGCCAGCCCCAGCCCCGTGAAGCCCGCCACCGCCGCGGCGGCCGTCACGCCGCCCAGCACGCCGCGCCAGCGGGGTGACTCCGCCAGCCACCGTCCCACCACCGCCAGCACGCTCATCACCGGCAGCACCAGCGCCGCCATGACCCAACCGGATGGCTGCGTGCCGC
Organism: Corallococcus sp. M7; assembly: GCF_054512695.1. Taxonomy (NCBI): domain Bacteria; kingdom Pseudomonadati; phylum Myxococcota; class Myxococcia; order Myxococcales; family Myxococcaceae; genus Corallococcus; species Corallococcus sp. M7. Next base: position 7,924,433 of record NZ_CM137252.1, on the reverse strand, counting down.
TCAGCCCCCGCAGCACCGCCGCCGTCACCTCCGAGCGCTCGTACAGCGTCGCCGCGTACAGGTGCGGATGCCGCGCCATGTCCGCCGCCACCAGGAAGCCCTCCACCACCAGGCACCCCAGGCCGCTCAGCCAGAACACCGCGCGCCGGCTCCGCTCCGCCGCCCACAGCCCGGCCCCCAGCAGCGCCCCGAGTCCCAGCCCCACCACGCAGTACGCGCCGATGAGCCGCGCCACCTGCCACAGCACCACGTTGCGCCACTCGTTCCAGACGTACTCCGTGACGATACCGCTCTCGTTCCCCTGGTAACCCAGTTGCATGTTCAGCAGGGCACAGAGCGTGTAGAGCACCAGGAAGACGAGCAGGCCTGCCCGGCAGCCCAGCAGGAGGGCGCGAGCGAGCGTCGGCGGTGTACGGGCGAAGGCGGGCATCCTGGGGCAGCGTGGTTATGAATCCCACGGCCGTCACCCCACGCCCGGAGGGAGTGCCCACGCCCGGACGGACGGGGGGCCGGAATTCCGCTCCGGGTGTCTCCCAGGCCCGTTTTCCGGGCCCCGCACACGCCCGTCCCGCTTCTTTCTTCCGGCCCCGTCACTGGACTGGCGAGCAGGGGTTGCGGGCTCTAGTGTTCAGGCGCCTCTTTCTTCACCGGGAGCCGGAACGCCCATGTCCTTTACCCACCTTCACCTCCACACCCTCTATTCGCTGCTGGATGGGGCCATCCGGATGAAGGACCTCATCAAGACGGTGAAGGAGAAGGGCATGTCGAGCGTGGCCGTGACGGACCACGGCAACATGTTCGGCACCATCGACTTCTACAAGAAGGCCAAGGACGCCGGCATCAAGCCCATCCTCGGCCTGGAGGCCTACGTCGCCGGCCCCAAGGGGCGCGAGGACCGTTCGGAGAAGGTGGCCCACCACCTCATCCTCCTGGCCAAGAACGCGGAGGGCTACGCGAACCTGCGCTACCTGTCCTCCACCGCGTACATGAACGGGTTCTACTACCACCCGCGCATCGACAAGCAGGTGCTCGCGGAGCACAGCAAGGGCCTGGTGGGCCTCACCGCGTGCCTGGGCGGTGAGGTCACGAGCGCGTGCTTCCGCGGCGACATGGACCATGCCCGCCGCGTGGCCGCCGAATACAAGGGCATCTTCGAGCCCGACAGCTTCTACCTGGAGGTCCAGTCCAACGGCATGGTCGAGCAGGACAAGGCCAACGAGAACCTGAAGCAGTTGTCTCGTGACCTGGACATCCCGCTCGTCGCCACCGCGGACGCGCACTACATCAAGCGCGAGGACGCCAAGGCGCACGAGCTGCTCATGTGCATCGCCAGCGGCAAGACGCTGGCGGACAACAAGCGCCTGCGCCACTCCACCGACAAGCTCTACGTCACGAGCCCGGAGGAGATGCTCGGCTTCTTCTCCGACTCGCCGGAGGCCGTGCACAACAGCATGCGCATCTCGGAGATGTGCAACGTGGAGCTGAAGCTGGGCAAGCCCATGCTCCCCACGTTCAAGGTGCCGGACGGCCACACCCCGGACACCTTCATGTCGGAGCTGGCCTACGAGGGCCTGCGCCAGCGCTTCAAGGAGCTGGAGGGCCAGTACCCCATCGACCGCGAGCAGTACCAGGCGCGCCTCACGCTGGAGCTGGGCGTCATCCAGCGCATGGGCTTCTCTGGCTACTTCCTCATCGTCCAGGACTTCATCAACTGGGCCAAGGACCACAACATCCCGGTGGGCCCGGGCCGTGGCTCCGGCGCCGGTTCGCTGGTGGCCTACGCGCTGCGCATCACCGACCTGGACCCCATCCCGTACAACCTCCTCTTCGAGCGCTTCCTCAACCCGGAGCGCGTGTCGATGCCGGACTTCGATATCGACTTCTGCCAGGACCGGCGCGACGAGGTCATCAAGTACGTGGGCCGCAAGTACGGCGAGATGAACGTGGGGCAGATCATCACGTTCGGCTCGCTCAAGGCCAAGAGCGTGCTGCGCGACGTGTGCCGCGTCTTCGGCCTGCCCTTCAGCGAAGGCGACCGCATCGCCAAGCTGGTGCCCGAGGTCCTCAACATCACCTTGAAGGAGGCCATCGAGATGGAGCCTCGCCTCAAGGAGATGATCGAAAAGCCCCAGAACATCGGTGAGGTGGAGGGCAACCCCGTCACCACCAAGGACGTGCTGGAGATCGCGCTCGCGCTGGAGGGCCTGCACCGCCAGCCCGGCATGCACGCCGCGGGCGTGGTCATCGCGGACAAGCCGCTCTGGGAGTTCGTGCCCGTCTACCAGCCGCCCGGCGAGAAGATCCTCATCACCCAGTTCGCCAAGGACGAGGTGGAGGCGGCGGGCCTGGTGAAGTTCGACTTCCTCGGCCTGAAGACGCTCACGGTCATCCAGCACGCGCTGGACCTGGTGAACCGCAACCACGGCAAGGACATCAAGAGGCACGAAATCCCGCTGGATGACGAGGCCATGTGGAAGCTGATGGCGGAGGGCGACACCGCCGGCGTCTTCCAGATGGAGTCCAGCGGCTTCACCGAAATGGTGATGAAGCTCAAGCCGACCTGCTTCGAAGACGTCATCGCCGCCGGCGCGCTCTACCGCCCGGGTCCGCTGGACTCCGGCATGGTGGACGTCTTCATCAACCGCAAGCACGGCCGGGAGAAGGTGGCCTACCCGCACCCGAAGCTGGAGCCGGTGCTCAAGGACACCTACGGCGTCATCGTCTACCAGGAACAGGTGATGCAGATCTCCCAGGTGCTGGGAGGCTACACCCTGGGCCGCGCCGACCTTCTTCGCCGCGCCATGGGCAAGAAGAAGGCCGAGGTCATGCAGGCCGAGCGCGCCGGCTTCCTGGAGGGCTGCAAGGCCAACAACGTGGACCTGAAGGTCGCGGGCGAAATCTTCGACCTGATGGAGAAGTTCGCCGAGTACGGCTTCAACAAGAGCCACTCCGCGGCGTACGGCCTGGTCACCATCCACACGGCGTGGCTCAAGGCCCACTACCCGTGCGAGTTCATGGCCGCCCTTCTCACCAGCGAGAAGGACAACACCGACAAGGTGGTGAAGCACATCGGCGAGGTCCGCGAGTCGGGCACGCAGGTGCTGCCGCCGGACGTGAACCAGTCCGACATGGCCTTCGGCGCGGTGGAGGGGAAGATCCGCTTCGGTCTGGGCGCCATCAAGGGCGTGGGCGAGGGCGCCATCGAGTCCATCCTGGAGGCGCGCAAGGAAGGCCCCTTCAAGAGCCTCTTCGACTTCTGCGAGCGCGTGGACGGCCGCCGCGTCAACCGCAAGGTGCTGGAGGCGCTCGTGAAGGCCGGCGCCTTCGACTTCGAGAAGCGCCCCCGCGCGCAGCTCTTCGACACGATTGAGCGCGCGATGAACCGCGGCTCCTCCAGCCAGAAGGACAAGGCCGCGGGCCAGAGCTCGCTGTTCGGCATGCTCGCGGGCCCCGCGTCCTCTGGCACCGGCCTCAAGGACGACTACGCCCAGGTGGAGGAGTGGCCGGAGAAGGAGCGCCTGGCCTTCGAGAAGGAGGCCATCGGCTTCTACGTGTCCGGCCACCCGCTGTACCAGTACGAGAAGGAGCTCAAGCGCTACGCGCGGCCCATCACCGCCGTGCAGCGCGCGCGCCGCGACGAGAAGCTCACCGTGGCGGGCATCATCACCGTGCTGCGCGAGCGCCCCACCAAGACGGGCAAGCGCATGGCGTGGGTCACCATCGAAGACCTGTCCGGCTCCACGGAGCTGGTGTGCTTCCCGGGCAAGGACGGCACGCGCAACGTGATGGGCAAGGACGGCAAGTGGTCCAAGCAGGGCCCCAAGCCGGGATACGAGCACTGGGAGCACCTGCTCAAGTCGGACGACCCCATCCTCGTCACCGGCACCGTGCAGATCTCCCAGCGCGACGAGAACACGCCCACCGCGGAGCTCATCGTCGAGGACATCCAGAGCCTCAAGGCCGTGCGTGAGAAGCGCACCAAGCGCCTGGAGCTGCGGCTGCCCGCGGACGTCGTCACCGAGGAGCGGCTGGCGAAGCTCAACGAGCTGGCCAAGAAGTACGCGGGCGCGACCCCGGTGGCGGTGAGCGTGCTGTTCCCCGGGGAGGCGGAGGCGCACATCTCCGGCACCACCCTCAAGGTGCAGGTGAACGACGATTTGCTCCTCGCGGTGGACCGCCTCTTCGGGCAGAAGGTCGTGGAGTTCGGCTGATTTCGAAAGGAAGCGACTCCATGGCGGACAGCGTGTTCAAGGACGGGCTGCTCAAGGGCAAGACGGCGTTTGTCTCCGGCGGCAGCAGCGGCATCAACCTCGGCATCGCCACCGCGTTCGTGCAGGCGGGCGCGAAGGTGGCCATCAACGGCCGCAACGTGGAGAAGCTGGAGGGCGCGGTGAAGGGCCTCCAGGTCCACGGCACCGCCATGGGCGTGGCCGCGGACGTGCGCGACTACGCGTCGGTGGAGAAGGCGCTCCAGCAGGTGAAGGACGCGTACGGGGAGATCGACATCCTGGTGTGCGGCGCCGCCGGCAACTTCCCCGCGCCCGCGCTGGGCATGTCCTCCAACGGCTTCAAGGCGGTGATGGACATCGACGTGCTGGGCACCTTCAACGTGTCCCGCGCCGCCTTCGAACACCTGCGCAAGCCGGGCGCCGCCGTCATCAACATCTCCGCGCCCCAGGCCTACTTGCCCATGGCCATGCAGGCCCACGTGTGCGCCGCCAAGGCCGGCGTGGACATGCTCACCCGCGTGCTCGCCATCGAGTGGGGCGGCACGGGCGTGCGCGTCAACGCCATCACCCCGGGCCCCATTGAAGGCACGGAGGGCATGAGCCGCCTGGCCCCTTCCGAGGGCGCCCGTCAGAAGCTCGCGGAGGCGCTGCCGCTCCAGCGCTTCGGAAAGCCGGACGACATCGCCCGGCTGGCCCTGTTCCTGTCTTCGGACGCCGCGTCGTACATCACCGGCGCCATCATGGTCTGCGACGGTGGCCAGTCCCTCCTGGGCGGTGCCGCGGTGCTCCAGGCCATCAACGGCTGACTTCCAGTTGATGTGCATGGCCCCGGCCCTGCTTCGCGGTGGCCGGGGGAGGTCTGCTAGAAAGCCTTGCAACCCCGCGTGAAGCGCATGCCGCCGCGCGGGGGCTGCTCGCTGGACGGAGACATCCATGGCCTCACGGATTGCTGTGCTCGCCCGCTGTCTGGGTTTGAGCGTGTTGTGCCTGGGGTTGTCGCTGGGCTGTACGGAGCCCGGTGTCTCCCCGCTGCCCCCGCCCGAGGCCGTGGTGGACGCGGAGGCCTCCACGGTGGTGGTGGACCGGCCCACGGGAGTGATCGCGAACGGTCAGGACACGGCGGTCATCACCGTGACGGCGCTGCACAAGACGGATGGCTCCCCGCTGTCCGGGCGCACGGTGTCACTGACGGTGGAGGGGGAGGGCGCCTCCGTCCTGGAGTCGGCGGCCATCACCGACCTCAACGGTGAGGCCCGGGCGCGCGTGACGTCCACGGTGCCGGGTGTGAAGACGGTGAAGGCGTCCGTGAAGGACGACACGGGCAAGAGGGTGCAGCTCACCCAGACGGCCACGGTGGACTTCGTCGACGTCAACAACGCGAGGTTGCTGGCGTTCCGCTCGGCGCTGCCGGATGGCGTGGCGGGCGAGCCGCTCAAGCTCCTGGTGGTGGAGGTCCGGGACAGCGCGGGCGCGGTGGTGACGGACAGCACGGTGGAGGTGACGCTGTCCCTGGGCTCCGGCGGCAGCGGGGCCCCCGAGGGCCATCTGAAGGTGGCGGCGGTGAATGGCGTCGCGACCTTCCCGGACGTGGTGCTGAAGAAGGCGGGCGGGGGCTACCACTTCATCGCGAACGCGCCGGGCTCCGTGCCCGCGGCCAGCAGTGTCTTCTCCGTGGCGCCCGGTGCGGTGGCGACGCTGATCGTGGACGACTTCCTGGAGGTCGTCACGGCCGGTGTGGCGAAGGACCTGGAGGTCTCGTTCGTGGACGCGTACTCCAACCTGGTGACGAACTACACGGGCACGGTGATTCTGACGTCCACGGACGCGGCCGCGACCCTGCCCTCCCATACGTACACCGCCGCGGACATGGGCAAGTTCAGATTCCAGGGCATCATCTTCCGCACGGCCGGGGGCCAGTTCCTGACGGTCGCTGACAGCCAGGGGGCCTTCTCCTTCCGGCTGACCCTGGGAACGTACGTGATGTCCGGGGCGGCCGCTCGCATGGTCTTCACGCAGCAGCCTGCCTCGCGCGTGTCGTCGCGTGCCTCCCTGGGGGAGGTGAGGGTGATGGTCCAGGATGCCTTCGGCAACCCGGCGGGGAAGCCCACGCTGGAGGTGAAGCTGTCGCTGCCGGCGGGGGACTTCACGCTGGGCGGGACCGTGAGCTCAACCCTGGTCTACGGCGTCGCGACGTTCACGGGCTTGAGCATCGCGGGGAATGGCACCACGCACCTGGTGGCGTCCGCGCAGGGCCTGCAGGACGCGAGCAGTGCGGACGTGCAGGTGGTGGACGATGTGCCGCCCGCGAAGCCGGTGCTGACGCAGACGGGGGCCACGGCGACCGGCCTCACCGTGCAGTGGACGGGCGTGGGCGATGACGGTGTGCAGGGACAACTGGCGTCGCAGGAGATGCGCTACGCCACGTCCGCCATCACGTCGGACGCGGCCTTCGACGCGGCGGTGCCGGTATCGGCCGGTGCCCCCGTGCCTCCGGGCACGGTGCAGTCCGCGACCCTCACGGGGTTCGGAGCGGGCAGGACGTACCACGTGGCGCTGAAGGTGACGGATGCGCACGGCAACTCCGTGCGGTCGGACAGCCTCGCGGTGTCCACGGCGGATCCGCAGGTGACGCAGCTGGCGTTCACGCCGCAGCCGGCGAACGGGACCGCGGGCTCGGCGCTCGCGGACGTGAAGGTGTCGCTGCTGGACTCGCGCGGAGACGTCGTCCCGACGGCCACCACGGCGGTGACGCTGACGCTCACCGGCCAGCCCGGCTTCCAGGCGGTGACGGTGGAGGCGGTGAACGGCGTGGCCTCCTTCTCCGGCCTGCGCGTGGACACGGTGGGCACATACACGTTCACGGCCACCGCGGGTTCGCTGACCCTGGTGAGCCAGGCCTTCACCGTGGGCGCCGGCGCTGCGGCGAAGCTCGTGCTCGCGGCGTTCGCGGACCCGGTCGACGCAGGCGACTCGAACGACGTGACCGTGTCCGTGACGGATGCCTTTGGCAACCGCATCCAGGGCTACGCCGGCACGGTGCGCTTCACGTCCTCGGATGCGCAGGCGGAGCTCCCCGCGGACGCGGTCTTCGCGCCGGAGGACCAGGGTGAGAAGACCGTCTCCGGCCTCGTGTTCAAGACGGCGGGCACGCAGTCGCTCACCGCCACGGACACCGCGACCCCGGCGTTCACCGCGACGGTGAACGCGGAGGTGCGCGCCAGCACGGCCGCCTCCTTCTCCGTCGTCGCGAGCGCGGGTCCCTTCATCGCGGGTGAGTCGCTGAGCTACGAGGTGGTGGTGCATGACGCCTACGGCAACGTGGCGAAGGACTACTCGGCCATGGTGAGCTTCTCCTCATCGGACCTGTTGGCGGTGCTGCCCCGGCCCTTTTTCTTCACCCCGCTGGACGAGGGCCGGCACACCTTCAACGTGAAGCTGCGCACCGCCGGGAACCAGTCCGTCACGGTGGAAGACATGCGGGATGCGTCACTCACGGCCTCGCACACCTACACCATCATTCCCGCCTCCGCGCCCACGACGGGCTCGGTGCGATAGGGGCGGATGATGCCTACGGCTTCGACATTCCACTGACGCTTGTGCCCCAAACCGGAAACTGTTCGTTCCAGTTTCTGTGCAAAGTTCCGGTGCCGCTTCGCGGTGACCGGGGGATGTCTGCTAGAAAGCACTGCAACCCCGCGTGAAGCGTCTGCCGCCGCGTGGGGTCTGCTCGCTGGACGGAGACATTCATGTCCCCACGGATCGCTGTGCTCGCCCGCTGTCTGGGGTTGAGCGTGCTGTGTCTGGGCTTGTCGCTGGGCTGTAGTGAACCTGGAGTCACCCCGCAGCCGCCCGAGGGCGTCGTGGACGCGGAGGCCTCCACGGTGGTTGCGGACCCGGCCACGGGCGTGCTGGCGAACGGCAGCGACTTCGCGCTCGTCACGGTGACGGCGTTGCGCAAGGCGGACGGCTCGCGGCTGTCCGGGCGGACGGTGTCGCTGACGGTGGAGGGGGAGGGCGCCTCCGTCCTGGAGTCCGCGCTCGTCACCAACGTCCAGGGTGAGGCCCAGGCGCACGTGACGTCCACGGTGCCGGGCGTGAAGACGGTGAAGGCGTCCGTGAAGGACGACACGGGCAAGATGGTGACGCTCACCCAGACGGCCACGGTGGACTTCGCCGACGTCAACACAGTGAAGACGCTGGCGTTCCGTTCGGCGCTGCCGGATGCCGTGGCGGGTGAGCCGCTCAAGCTCCTGACGGTGGAGGTGCGCAACGGCGCGGGCCAGGTGGTGACGGACAGCACGGCGGAGGTGAAGCTGTCGCTGGGCTCCGGCGGCATCGTGTTCCCCGAGGGCCAGTTGACGGTGGCGGCGGTGAACGGCGTCGCGACTTTTTCAGACGTGGTGTTGAAGAAGGCGGGCGGGGGCTACCACTTCATCGCGACCGCACCGGGCTTCGAGCCCGTGGCCAGCACTGTCTTCTCCGTGGCGCCCGGTGCGGTCACGGCGCTGGGATACGACCGCTTCCTGGATACCGCCACGGTGGGCGTGGCGGAGGACCTGGAGATCACGCTCTCGGATGCGTACGCCAACCCGGTGACGACCTACACGGGCACGGTGAAGCTGACGTCCACGGACGCGGCCGCGACGCTGCCCTCGCACACGTTCACCCCCGCGGACGCGGGCAGGTTCAAGTTCCAGGGCATCACCTTCCGCACAGCCGGGTTCCAGTTCCTGACGGTCGAGGACAGCGCGGGGGCCTTCTCGTTCAATCTCCCCAGGGTGACCGTCTCCGCGGCGACGGCCTCGCGCCTGGTCTTCACGCAGCAGCCGGCCACGCGCGTGTCGACGCGCGCGTCCCTGGGGGAGGTGAAGGTGATGGTGCTGGATGCCTTCGGAAACCCGGTGTCGGTGCCCGGGCTGGCGGTGAAGCTGTCGCTGCCGGTGGAGCCCTTCCTCACGCTGGGCGGGACCGTGAGCGCGGCGCCGGTGGATGGCGTCGCGACGTTCACGGGCTTGAGCATCGTGGGGCATGGCACCACGCACCTGGTCGCCTCCGCGCCGAACGTGCCGGACGTGAGCAGCGTTGACGTGCAGGTGGTGGATGACATCGCGCCCGCGAAGCCGGTGCTCGTGCAGACGGGCGCCTCGGAGACCAGCATTACCGTGCAGTGGACGAGCGTCGGGGATGACGGGACGCAGGGGCAGCCGAACTCGCAGGAGCTGCGCTACTCCACGTCGCCCATCACGTCGGACGCGGCCTTCAACGCGGCCACGCTGGCGTCCTCGGATGTCCCGCTCCCCGCGGGGGCGCTGGCGACCAAGACCATTTTCGAGCTCGCGGCGGGCAAGACGTACCACGTGGCCCTGAAGGTGACGGACGCGCAGGGCAACTCCGCGCGGTCGGACAGCCTCGCGGTTTCCACGATGGATCCGCAGGTGACGCAGCTGGCGTTCACGCCGCAGCCGTCGAATGGAAATGCGGGCTCGGCGCTCACGGACGTGAAGGTGTCGCTGCTGGACTCGCGCGGCGACGTCGTCTCCACGGCCACCACGGCGGTGACGCTGACCCTCACCGGCCAGCCCGGCTTCCAGGCCGTGACCGAGGCGGCGGTGAACGGCGTGGCCACCTTCTCCGGCCTGCGCGTGGACACGGCGGGCACGTTCACGTTCACCGCCACGGCGGGGGCGCTGACGCGGGAAAGCCAGACCTTCACGGTGGGCGCTGGTGCCGCGGCGAAGCTCGTGCTCACGGCCTTCGCGGATCCGATTGACGCGGGCGACTCGAACGACGTGACCGTGTCCGTGACGGATGCCTTTGGCAACCGCATCCAGGGCTACACCGGCACGGTGCACTTCACGTCCTCGGACGCGCAGGCGGAGCTCCCCGCGGACGCCGCCTTCGCCCCGGAGGACCTGGGCGAGAAGACCGTCTCCGGCCTCGTCTTCAAGACCGCGGGCACGCAGTCGCTCACCGCCACGGACACCGCGACCCCGGCGCTCACCGCGACGGTGAACGCGGAGGTGCGCGCCAGCACGGCCGCGTCCCTGGAAGTCGTCGCGAGCGCGGGCCCCTTCGGCGCGGGCCAGTCGCTGAGCTACGAGCTGGTGGCGCGTGACACCTACGGCAACGTGGCGACGGACTACGCGTCCACGGTGACCTTCACGTCTTCGGCTGCGCAGGCGGTGCTGCCCGGCGCGTATACGTTCACCCTGCTGGACGAGGGCCGGCACACCTTCAACGTGGAGCTGCGCACCGCCGGGGACCAGTCCGTCACCGCGGAGGACGTGGCGGACCCGTCGCTCACGGCCTCGCACACCTACACCATCATCCCCGCCTCCGCGGACCACCTGGCCTTCGCCTCCGCGCCCACGACGGGTTCGGTGCGGCAGGCGCTGGTGGACATCGAGGTCGCGGTGCAGGACGCCTACGGCAACATCGTCACGGACGCGTCGGTGGATGTGCAGCTGTCGCTGGTGGGTGGCACCTTCGCCCAGGGCATCCCCACGCGTACCCCCGTGGGTGGCGTGGCCGTCTTCGGTGAGCTCAGCGTCAATGACGAAGGCACCTACCAGTTCCAGGCGAGCGCGGACGACTTCCAGTCCATCACGTCCGCGGACCTGATCATCTTCGACACGGAGGCGCCGGCCGCCGCGACGGGCTTCAGTGCGACGGCGGTGGACGGTGCCAGCATCCGGCTGGACTGGCAGGCTCCGGGCGATGACGGCGTGCTGGGCACGGCCGCTCGCTACGAGCTGCGCTACGCCACGGCCCCCCTCGACGACACCTCCTTCGGCGGGGCCACGCTCGTGACGGGCGTGGGCGCGCCCAAGACGGCGGGCACGGCGGAGTCATTCACGGTCACCGGCCTGACGGAGGGCACGACGTACCACTTCGCGCTGAAGACGTTCGACGGCGCGAACAACGCCAGCGCGCTGGCCACCGCGAGCGCCGCCACCACCAACCCGTGCGACGGTTACGTGTGCACGCCTCCCGCGCCCCAGTGCGCGGAGGACGGTTACTCGCGGGAGGTCTACGCGTCGGTGTGCGTGGTGCAGAACGGCGCGCCGACCTGCGTGGACGGCGACTCGACGCTCGAGGTCTGCACCGGCACGAACGCGGTCTGCTACGCGGGCGCGTGCACCACCGCGCCGCACCCGGGCGCGGGCGAGCTGGTCATCTCGGAGGTGATGCACTCGCCCTCCGCGGGCACCACCGAGTACCTGGAGCTGACCAACACCACGTCGCACCTGCTGGACGCGCAGGGCCTGTCGGTGACGCTGGTGAACGGCGCGGGGACGGAGACGTCCTTCACGGTGAACCACAACCCCACGCTGCTGGTGCCCCCCGGCGGGCGGACGGTGCTCGCGCAGGACGCGAACTACACGCGCAACGGTGGCGTGTCGGCGAACACCGACTACGGCATCGACAAGTTCATGGACAGCACGGGCTCCATCACGCTTAAGCAGGGCACGGTGACGGTGGACAGCCTGACGTACACGAACGCGTTCCCCCAGACGACGGGCCGGGCCATGAGCCTCGCGGCCAGCATCATCGGGACGAAGGGCAGTGGCCGCGCCTGGTACTGGTGTGACTCCACCGGCAGCCTGAACGGCGGGGACCGGGGCACGCCGGGCCAGGCCAATGACGATTGCGGCCTGAACGTGGAGAAGCCGGTCAACTACTGCGCCATCCAGTACCCGAAGACGTTCCCGTCGCCGGATGGCACCTACCCGGCGACCATCAACCCCAACGTCGCCTACGACATCTTCAGCCAGTTCTACAGCTACGACGTCACGCAGCGGAACACGAAGGGCAACGACTTCTACCCGCTCATCGAGGCGCAGTTGGGCTACGGCACGGACGCCGCCAACCCGGCGGGCTGGACGTGGACGGCGGCGGCCTTCAACGCGGGCTACGCCCCGACGAACTCCAACAACGACGAGATGAAGGCGGTCCTCCAGATTCCCACGGCCGGCACGTACAACTACGGCTTCCGCTACCGGTTCGCGGGCGAGCAGTGGGTGTACTGCGATCAGTCCGGCAAGGTGGATCCGTCCGCAGCGGGCACCTGGGGCACGGTGCAGGTGGTGGTGAAGGCGCCGCTGACGAACCACGTGGTCATCAGCGAGTTCAGCGGCGGCAACGGCACGGGCACGGCCGCGACGGACGAGTTCATCGAGCTCTACAACCCGACGAACTCGGACGTGGACCTGTCCAACTGGCAGGTGAGCTACAAGTCCGCCACCGGGACCACCTGGAGCTCCTCCGTCACCATTCCCTCTGGGAAGGTCATCCGCGCCCACGGTTACTTCCTCCTGGGCGGGGCGAACTACAGCGGCACTGCCATCAAGGACGTAGGCTACACCTTCGACGCCTCGGCCTCCACGACCGCGGGTGGCCATGTCCGCATCCAGCAGCCCGTGGACGGGACGTACGTGGACGTGGACAAGCTGGGGTGGGGCACCGGCAATGCCCCTGAGGGCACCGCGGCCCCCGCGCATCCGGCGGTGGGCGGAAGCCTGGAGCGCAAGGCCGTGTCCACCTCCACCTCCGGCACCATGGCCGTGGGAGGCGCGGACGCCCTTCGTGGCAATGGGCAGGACTCGGACAACAACAGCGCGAACTTCGTGACCCGCGCCGTCCGGCAGCCGCAGAGCTCGCAGAGCCCGCTCGAGTTCTACTGACGCCTCCGCCTTACCTCTGAAGAAGTCCCAGGAAGGCCGCCTCCGGCACGCACGCCGGGGCGGCCTTCCGCCGTTGGGGCACCGCCCGCCCGTCCGCCGCCCGACGAACGGGGCGAGGGAGGGCGTCCACTGCCCGGCAACCGCTCGTGCCGGGCCACTCGGATGCTGCCAGGGAGGACGGGGCGCATTAGCTTTGAGCCCTTTCCCGCACACCCACGGCTTGAGAGGAGCCCATCCCGTGTCCGAGCCCCTGGTCCCCGACGCCGCCCGCCACGTCACCTGCCCGCCCGAGGAGTTCCGCCGCGCGAGCGAGGAGGCCCTGTCCAAGGCCCGCGACGGCATCGCGCGACTGAAGACGCTGCCCGCCTCCACGCCCCCCAGGGAGGTCCTGGAGCTGTTCGACGAGTCCTCCGCCGCGCTGGATGACGCCGCCGCGCGCGCCAGCGTCGTGCGCCACACGCACCCGGAGGCTGCCCTGCGCGAGGCCGCGGAGGCCTCCGAGCAGGCCATCGAGAACCTGGCCAACGACATCCGCATGGACCGGGGCGTCTACGACGTCCTGGCGCGCGTGGACCTGTCCAAGGAGGACGCCGCCACGCGCAAGTGGATGGAGAAGGTGCTGCGCGACTTCCGCCGCGCCGGCGTGGACCGCGACGACGCCACCCGCGCCAGGGTGAAGGCGCTCCAGGAGGAGCTGGTCCGCATTGGCCAGGAGTTCAGCCGCAACATCAGCCAGGACACCCGCAAGGTGTCGCTGCCCCCGTCCGCGCTGGACGGCCTGCCGGAGGACTACGTGCGCGCGCACGCCCCCGGCGAGGACGGCCAGGTGCGCATCTCCACGGACTACCCGGACCTGGTGCCCTTCCTCACCTACGCGCGCGACGGCAAGGCCCGCGAGGAGCTCTGGCGCGCCAACCGCCAGCGCGGCTACCCCGCCAACGTGAACGTGCTCCAGAGCCTGGTGCAGAAGCGCCATGAGCTGGCCACGCTCCTGGGCTACCCGCACTGGGCCGCCTACGCCACCGAGGACAAGATGGTGCGCACCGCGGACGCCGCGGGCACCTTCATCCGGAAGATCGCGGACGCGTCCGAGGAGCGCATGAAGCGCGACTACGCGGTGCTCCTGGAGCGCAAGCGCAAGGACGACCCGGCGGCCGACAAGGTGAACCCGTGGGACTCCGGCTACCTGGATGACCGCGTGAAGGCGGAGCAGTACGCCTTCGACTCGCAGACGGTGCGCCCGTACTTCGAATACACGCGCGTGAAGCAGGGCGTGCTGGACCTCACCGCGCGCCTCTTCGGCGTCACCTACCGCCCGGTGAAGGACGTGCCCGTGTGGCACCCGGACGTGGAGGCCTACGACGTCTACGAAGGCCAGACGCTCAAGGGCCGCTTCTTCCTGGACATGCACCCGCGCGCGGACAAGTACAAGCACGCGGCCCAGTTCACGCTGACGAGCGGCAAGTCAGGCCGGCGGCTCCCGGAAGGCGCCCTCATCTGCAACTTCCCCAAGCCCGGCACGGAGCCCGCGCTCATGCAGCACGGCGACGTGGAGACGTTCTTCCACGAGTTCGGCCACCTCCTGCACCACATCTTCGGCGGCCACACGAAGTGGGCGGGCCTTTCCGGCGTGCGCACGGAGTGGGACTTCGTCGAGGCCCCGTCGCAGATGCTGGAGGAGTGGGCGCGTGACGTGACGTGCCTGCAGACCTTCGCGAAGCACTATCAGACGGGAGAAGCGCTGCCCGCGGAGCTGGTGGAGCGCATGCTCGCCGCGGACGAGTTCGGCAAGGGGCTCTTCGTGCGCCAGCAGATGTTCTACGCGGCGCTCAGCCTGGAGCTGTACCGGCGCGACCCGAAGAACCTGGACGCCACCGCGCTCGTGCGCGAGCTGCAGGGCCAGTACATCCCCTTCCCGTACCTGGAGGGCACGTACTTCCACCTCACCTTCGGGCACCTGGATGGGTACTCGTCCAACTACTACACGTACATGTGGTCGTTGGTCATCGCGAAGGACCTCTTCACGGTGTTCCAGACGAAGGGCCTGCTCAACCCGGAGCCCGCGCAGGCCTACCGCCGCGCGGTGCTGGAGCCGGGCGGCTCCGACGACGCCGCGCGCCTGGTGAACCACTTCCTCGGCCGCGACTACGACTTCCGCGCGTACGAGGCGTGGCTCAACAAGGCCGCGTGAGTGACGGCTCGGTGGCCCCGGTCATACAGCCGGGGCCGCCCGTGGCCTCACATCACTCCACGTTCGTCTGCTGCACGCGCCAGATCTCCTCCGCGTACTGCTTGATGGTGCGGTCGGAGGAGAAGATGCCCGCGCGGGCGACGTTGATGATGCACTTCTTCGTCCAGGACTCCTGGTCCTTGTAGGCGCGCGCCACGTCCTCCTGCTTCGCCATGTACGACGCGAAGTCCGCGAGCACGAGGTAGCGGTCCTCGTTGAGCAGGCTGTCCACCAGCGGCTGGAAGAGGTTGCGGTCCTCCGGAGAGAAGAAGCCGGAGCGGATGAGGTCCAACGCCTCGCGCAGCTCCGTGTTGGACTCGTACACCTCGCGCGGCCGGTAGCCGGCCTTCTTGCGCGCGATGACCTCGTCCGCCGTCAGGCCGAAGAGGAAGAAGTTCTCGTCGCCCACCGCGTCGCGGATCTCCACGTTGGCGCCGTCCAGCGTGCCCAGCGTCAGCGCGCCGTTGAGCATCAGCTTCATGTTGCCCGTGCCGGAGGCCTCCCAGCCTGCCGTGGAGATCTGCTCGGACACGTCCGCCGCGGGGATGATGCGCTCCGCCAGGCTCACCCGGTAGTTGGGCAGGAACACCACCTGCAACCCCGTGGCGCCCGCGTCGCTGTTGACCACCTCCGCGATGCCGTTGATGAGCCGGATGGTCAGCTTCGCCAGGTGGTAGCCCGGGGCCGCCTTCGCGCCGAAGAGGAACGCGCGGGGCGCGATGACGCTGGACGGGTCGCGCCGCGCCTTCATCCAGAGCGCCACGATGTGGATGGCGTCCAGGAGCTGCCGCTTGTACTCGTGCAGGCGCTTGATCTGCACGTCGAAGATGGCGTCCGGATTGAGCTGCACCCAGCGCAGGTCGCGCACGTGCTGGGCCAGCTCCTCCTTGTTGGCGCGCTTCACCTCGCGGAAGGCCTTGCGGAACTCCGGGTCCTCCGCGTGCGGCTCAAGCTTCTGGAGCAGGTCCAGGTCCGTGGCCCAGCCCTCACCGATGCGGCTGGTGATGAGCTTGGACAGGCGCGGGTTGCACCACGCCAGCCACCGGCGCGGCGTCACGCCGTTGGTCTTGTTGTTGAAGCGCTCCGGGTACATCTGCGCGAAGTCCGGGAGCACGTCGCGGCGCAAGAGGTCCGTGTGCAGCGCGGCCACGCCGTTGATGCTGTGGCTGCCCACCACGGCCAGGTGGGCCATGCGGATCTTCTTCTCCGGGCCCTCCTCCACCAGGCTCATCCGCTGCTGCTTCTCCACGTCGAACGGGTAGCGGATCTGCACCTGGCGCATGAAGCGCTGGTTGATCTCGAAGATGATCTCCAGGTGACGGGGCAGCAGGCGCTCGAACAGCGACACCGGCCAGCGCTCCATGGCCTCCGCCAGCAGCGTGTGGTTGGTGTAGCCGAACGTCTCCTGGGTGATGGACCAGGCCTCGTCCCAGAGCAGGCGCTTCTCGTCCACCAGCACGCGCATCAGCTCCGCCACGCCAATGGCCGGGTGCGTGTCGTTGAGCTGGATGGCGCACTTCCTGGAGAAGTCCCGGAAGTCGTTGTGGTTCTTCAGGTAGCGCCGGACGATGTCCGCGATGGAGCACGCCACGAAGAAGTACTGCTGCTTGAGGCGCAGCTCCTTGCCGGCCTGGAACGCGTCGTTGGGGTAGAGGACCTTGGAGATGACCTCCGAGTCGTTCTTCTCCACCACCGAGCGCTCGTAGTCACCGGCGTTGAAGAGCAGCAGGTCGAACTCGGCGCTCGCGCGCGCCTGCCACAGCCGCAGCGTGTTGACGGTGTTGTTGCCGTAGCCCGCGATGGGCGTGTCGTACGGCACGCCAATCACCGTCTTGCCGCCCACCCAGCGCGCCACGGGCCGGCCATCCGGACCCTGGTGGTGCTCCACGCGCCCGAAGAAGCGCACCGGCACCGCCTTCTCCGGCCGGACGATCTCCCACGGGTTGCCGAACTTCAGCCACTCGTCCGCGCGCTCCACCTGGTGTCCCTCCACCAGGTCCTGGGAGAAGATGCCGAACTCGTAGCGGATGCCGTAGCCCATGCCCGGGTAGCCCAGGGTGGCCAGCGAATCCAGGAAGCACGCCGCCAGCCGGCCCAGACCGCCGTTGCCCAGGCCCGCGTCCGGCTCCATCTCCAACAACTGGCTCAGGTCCACGCCGACTTCCTGCATGGCGGCGGCGGCGGCCTCGTACATGTTGAGGTTGAGCAGGTTGTTGCCCAGCGCGCGACCCAGCAGGTACTCCGCGGACAGGTAATAGGCGCGCTTGACGTCCTGCTCGTAGTAGGTGCGCGCCGTCTTCACCCAGCGGTCCGTGAGGCGGTCGCGCACGGCCAGGGACAGCGCCATGAAGCGGTCGTGCGGAGTGGCCGTCTCCGGGTTCTTGCCGCGCGAATAACGCACGTGTTCGAAGAAGCCGCGGCGGACGCTGGCCGCGTCGAGCCCGGTGCGGCCGCTGTCTTCGGGGGTTCCCGAGGCGGAGGGCGGGGGCGATGCGGGGCGCGCGGAGGCGGGAGGAGCCATAAGTCGGTCGTCTCGAAGGTCGCGAAGGGGTTGATGGACTGCGCAAGCGCCCGCGCTTTTGACGCGGGACGCCCATGACGGAAGGGTACCGTGTCACGCCAGCCCAGGGCAGGGGAAACCCACGTTCCCCACCTGGGGTCGGCCGCTTCCCCCGCCAGGGAGGGAAGGTGCCTGGGGACCCGCCGTGACGCGGCGCGGCCCCAGGGAATGACAGACATCCGCATGGCCTTCGTGAGAGGGACCGAAAACGCGCAAAACTGGAGTACAAGGAACACGAATGTCCCTCCCCCTGGACGACCTGGAAGAGCGCATCGCCCTCACCCGGCCTGGGGACACCGTGCGCGGACTGAGCTTCGCGGCGGTGCTGCGGCTCGTGCACCAGCGGCTGGGGCGTGACGCCGCGGAGCGCCTGCGCGCGCCGCTCATGCAGCGCAGCCCGGTGGACTTCTTCTCCTACCCGGCGGTGGACTTCCTGCGGCTGCTCGCCTTCGCGTCGGAGGCGCTCCAGCCGGAGTTCGGCTCGCGTGACGCGGCCCTGCGGGCGTGCGGGGAGGCCATCGTCGGCACGTTCTTCGAGTCCACGGTGGGGCAGACGCTCCTGCGCCTCACCTCCGGCGGCGGGGACCCCAAGCGCCTCTACGGCAACGCGCCCGCGTCGTACTCCACCGCGGTGAGCTACGGGCAGCGCGAGTACCAGGCGCTGGGCGACAAGCGCGTGCGGCTCTTCTTCAAGGGCGACCTGCTGCCCGTGGAGGTCCACGAGGGCATCCTCGCGGGCCCCCTCACCGCGCTGCGCCGTGAAGGCAGCGTGCGGGGCACCGAGCGGGGCCTGGGCGACTCCGAGTTCGTCATCGAATGGACCTGACGGTCCGGAATGGACCCGGGAAAAGCGACGGGCCCCGCTCCACCGTGAAGGGGAGGGGGCCCGGGGGCTTTCAACGCGAAGGCGGCTACTTCGTGGCGGTGGGCGGCGGGCCCGCCTGGCCGGCGACGGCGGCCACGGACACGGCGTCAATCTGCTGGGCCAGGTCGTGCGCCTTGGCGAGGAAGTCCGCCGTCAGCTCCTTGGGCAGCGGATCCGCGCGGGGGAACTTCTGGGTGAGCGGGTTGGCGTAGGTGCCGTTGCGCTTCAGGCCGAAGTGCAGGTGCGGGCCCGTGGAGCGGCCGGTGTTGCCGGAGTAGGCAATCACCTGCTTCTGCCGCACGCGCTGGCCGGCGCGCACGCCGTCGCCAAAGCGCGACAGGTGCATGTACTGCGTCTCCATGCCGTTGGCGTGGCGCAGCACCACCATGTTGCCCGCGGCGCCCGCGTTGCCCGCGGACAGGACGGTGCCGTCCGCCACGGCCCACACCGGGGTGCCAATGGGCGTGCCGTAGTCCACGCCGTTGTGGTTCTTCACGTACTGGAGCACCGGGTGGAAGCGCGACCCGAAGCTGCTGGTGACGTGCGCGTACTTCAGCGGGCTCTTGAGGAAGGTCTTCTTCGCGCTGGCGCCGTCCTCCTGGAAGAAGTTGGCCTCGCCGTTGGGCAGCACGTAGCGGAACACGCGCTTGTTGCCCACCAGGTCGCCCTCATACGTGGCCGCCAGCACCTCGCCGTAGCGCAGCACGCGGCCCTTGGAGACGAACTTCTCCACCAGGGCCTTCGCCTTGTCGCCCTTGCGCACGTCCCGGTAGAAGTCGATGTCCCACGCGAACACGTCCGACAGCACCAGGCCGATGGACGGGTCCTCGCCGGCCGCCAGCGTCGCCTCGTACAGGGACGAGCTGATCTCCAGCGACACCAGCGACACCTGCTTCTCCACCTCGATGGAGCGCTTGCTGCCGACGTACTTCTCCCCGTCGCGGCGCACCTGCCACTCGTCCACGGTGCTCTGGCGGTAGTCGAAGAAGTCCAGCTCGCCGTTCTTCATCACCAGCCGGAACTGGTCCCCCACGCGCGACTTGCGGAAGTCGAACACGCCCTCCAGCGCGGAGATGACCGCTGTCACCTGCTCGTCGGGCAGCTGCGCGTCGTGCAGCGCGCCCGCCAGCGTCTGGCGCGGCTCGATGCGGCGGTTCTTGATTTCGAACTGGGTGGCGGCTTCGGACGTCGAAGCCACCCCGAGGGCGGCAAGGCAGAGGAGGGAAGCGGTCTTCATGGGGGGCGATACAGGAGTGTAGAGGACTGTTGGTCCTCCGCCCAAATCCTGACCGCACTTCCTCAGCCCGCCTGCCTGCTTGCCGGTTACAGCTCCACTTTCTTTTCCGAGTGGTGCTGCCCGTCGTAGCGCAGGAGGGTCCCCTTGCCGTCGTAGCGGGTGATGATGTTCACCGGCCGCCGCCACAGGGACTGGAGGTTGCGCAGCGTCTCCCGCGCGTAGTCGCCCTTCAGGTCCTGCCCGTCGTGCTTGTGCGCGAGCAGCAGCTCCGAGCGGTTCTCGTAGTTGCCGTCCACCACCTCGATGATGGGCTGCCCGAAGTTGGTGAGGGACGTGAGCAGCTTGTTCTTCACCTTGCGGAACTCGCGGTCCAAAATCTCCCACGAGTTGCGCTTGTCGTTGAAGCCGTAGACGAAGAGCTTCTGCTGCTGGGCGAACTCGGCGGTGAGGAACGTGTCGATGAAGGTGATGTCGTTGTAGTGCTTGCGCACCTCGAAGATCTTCTCCCGCCCCGCGCCCAGCTTCTTGTCCCAGGCCTGGCGCGCGCGAAGGTCATCGCACTCGTCCCACTCCTTGCCGAACTTGCCCTTGTTCCACCGGTCCTCGATGTCCCGCCACAGCTCGATGCCCAGCTTGTACGGGTTGATGGCGCCGGGGCGCACGCCCATGGTGCCGGAGTGGTGGTCCGCGTAGTCGATGATCTCATCGTCCCGCAGCGCCCGGCGGGTCATGATGGTGGAGTGCCAGTAGCTGGCCCACCCCTCGTTCATGATCTTCGTCTGGCCCTGCGGCGCGAAGTAGTACGCCTCGTCGCGCAGGATGGAGAGGATGTCCACCTCCCAGGGCTCCAGCGGCGCGTGCTCCAACAGGAAGTAGAGCACGTCGCGCTGCGGGCGCTCCGGGAAGCGCTTGCGCTGCTGCTTCTCGTCCTCCGCGCGCTTGCGTTGTGAGTCCATGAACTCGGAGGGGTTGATGAAGCCGCGCATGTACTCGCGGTTCACCTTGAAGCCCTCCACGCGCTCGTTGGACTTGGCCTCTTCTTCCGCGCGCTGCGGGTCCGGGTTGCGCCGGATGTGCGGCGCGTGCTGGTCGATGAGGTTCTCCAGGGACAGCGTCCGGTCGATGAAGTCCTCCACCTTCTCCACGCCAATCTTGTCCACCCACCGCCGGACGCGGGTGGCGTGGTTGGCCATGTCATCAATCATCCGGCGGTTGGTGTGCCGGAAGGAGAAGTTGTTCTTGAAGAAGTCGCAGTGACCGTAGACGTGGGCCATCACCAGCTTCTGGTCCACCTCCGGGTTGCTCTCCATCAAGTAGGCGTAGCAGGGGTCGTTGTTGATGACGAGCTCGTAGATCTTCGAAAGCCCGTACTCGTACCCCTTCGCCAGCTGCTCGTACTCCATGCCCCAGCGCCAGTGGGGATATCGGGTGGGGAAGCCGCCGTAGGCGGCCACCATGTTCATCTCGTCGTAGGACACCATCTCGAAGACGGTGTCGAAGAAATCCAGGCCGAACTCCTTGGCGTAGCCGTGGATTTCATCCCGAAGCGCTGCGAGTCGCGGTGTGAGGCTCTTGGGCATGGGGCGGTGGCTCCGGTGGGGGATGAGACAGAAGCGCCTGTGTCAGCGCCCCTTGCCGAGGAAGTCCTTGATGGAGGCGTAGATGGCGTCCTTGTCCGCGATCTCGCTCAGCGCGACGTTGTTGGTGTCACCCACGGCCTCGCGCAGGTCCTTGATGAACTGCCCGCTGCCGTAGGGGGACTCCACCTGCCCGTAGGCGAACTGGTTCACCTGCGGGAGGATGTCGTTGCGGAGCATCTCGATGCACTGGCGCGTGTCGTCCGCGCTCCAGTTGTCACCGTCGCTGAAGTGGAACGGGTAGATGTTCCACGCGCTCTTCGGGTAGTCCGCCTGGATGATGTCCCGGCACAGCTTGTACGCGCTGGAGATCATCGTCCCGCCGGACTCGCGGGTGTGGAAGAACGTGTCGCGGTCCACTTCGCGCGCCACCGCGTCGTGGATGATGTAGCGCGACTCCAACCCCTTGTACTGGTGCTTGAGCCACGTATCGAGCCAGAAGCTCTCGATGCGGACGATCTCCTTCTGCTCGTCTCCCATCGAGCCGGACACGTCCATCATGTAGATGATGACCGCGTTGGTCTCCGGCAGCTCCTGCAGCTTGTAGCTGCGGTAGCGCCGGTCCTCGCGCGTGGGGATGATGACCGGCATCTTCGGGTCGTAGGTGCCGGTGGCGATCTGCCGCTTCAGGGCCTGCTTGAAGGTGCGCTTGAAGTGGCGCAGGGACTCCGGGCCCGTGGTGTTCACGCCCGTGTACTTCACCTTCTGCGTGACGATGCGCTCGTTCTGCCGCCGCTCGATGCGCGGCAATTGGAGCTCCTCGCCAAGAATCTGCGCCAGCTCCTCCAGCGTGACGTCCACCTCCAGGGCGTGGTCGCCTTCGCCCTGGCCGGCCTGATGCCCGTCCCCGGGCTCCACTGCCCCGGGACCGAGCTGCTGGCCTACGTCACCGTCACCCTGTCCAACGCCGCCCTGCTCCTTGTGGCCGTACTTGAAGCGCGGGATGTCGATGAAGGGGATGGGGATGCTGATGGCATCCTTGCCCTTCTTGCCCAGCATCTCGCCCTTCTGCACGTACTTGCGCAGGTTGGCTTTGATCTTCCCGCGGACGATCTGTTTGAAGCGGGAGTGGTCCTGGTGGATCTTCAAGGTCACGGTGTCACGTCCCTCTTGGGCAAGTCGCTAGGCGTTACTCCTTGGCGTCACCGCGGGCGAAGATGCTGGCCACGAAGTTCAGCACGTCCGTGGAGCAGATCTCGCAGTACCCGTAGTTCTTCATCATCCGGTCCTTCACCAGGTCGATCTTCTCCTGGGTCTCCTTGTCCACGACGGACGACACCAGGTTCTTGAGCTTGATGCTGTCCTTCTGGTCCTCGAACAGCTTCAGCTCCAGCGCCTTGTGCAGCCGCTCGTTGGTCCGGTAGTTGAAGGTCTTGCCCTCCACGGCGAGCGCGCCGATGTAGTTCATGATCTCCCCGCGGAAGTCGTCCTTGCGGCTCTCGGGGATGTCGATCTTCTCTTCAATCGACCGCATCAAGCGCTCGTCCGGCACCTCGTAGATGCCGGTGTACTTGTTGCGGACCTTCTCCTTCTGGGTGAAGGCCTTGATGTTGTCGATGTAGTTGCCGCACAGCTTGCCGATGGCGTCCTCGTCGGCGCTGATGGCGCGCTGGACCTCGTTCTTGACGATGTCCTCGTACTCCTGCTTCACCGTGGTGAGCAGCTCCTTCATCCGCTTGCGCGCGTCCTCGGTGTTGATGAGGGAGTGCGTCTTCAAGCCGGCTTCCAGCTCGTTGAGCACCATGAAGGGGTTGATGCAGCCCTCGCCCTTGTCGCTCACCAGGGCGTTGCTGATTTTGTCCTGGATGTAGCGGGCGCTGATGCCCTCCAGGCCCTCGCGCACGGACTCCTTGCGCAGCTCCTTGATGTTGTCCTCGGTGAAGTTGGGGAGCGTCTTGCCGTTGTAGAGCTTGAGCTTCTGCAGGAGCGACAGGTTGTGCTTCTTGGGCTCCTCCAGGCGCGTGAGGACGGCCCACATGGCGGCCATCTCCAGCGTGTGCGGGGCGATGTGCTTGCCCTTGATGGCGCGGGAGTTGAAGTCCTTCTCGTAGATCTTCACCTCTTCGGCCAGCTTGGTGATGTACGGGATGTCGATCTTCACCGTACGGTCGCGCAAGGCCTCCATGAACTCGTTGTTCTCGAGCTTCTTGTACTCGGGCTCGTTGGTGTGCCCGATGATGACCTCGTCGATGTCCGTCTGAGGGAACTTCTTCGGCTTGATCTTGTGCTCCTGCGACGCGCCGAGCAGGTCGTAGAGGAACGCGACGTCCAGCTTGAGCACCTCGACGAACTCGATGACGCCGCGGTTGGCGATGTTGAACTCGCCATCGAAGTTGAAGGCGCGCGGATCGGAGTCCGAGCCGTACTCGGCGATCTTCCGGTAGTTGATGTCGCCGGTGAGCTCGGTGGAGTCCTGGTTCTTCTCGTCCTTGGGCTGGAAGGTGCCAATGCCCACGCGGTCCTTCTCACTGAAGATGAGCCGGTTGACGTGGACGTGGCCCATGACCTTGGCGAAGTCACCGCCGTACTGGGTCATCAGCTCCTTGAAGACGAAGCGGCAGGCGGGGCACAGCTCGCAGCCGCCGGGAATCGTGTAGCCGGACTCCGGCGGGGACAGCTCGGAGAAGACCTTGTCACGCCACTCGCGCGGGATGAGGTTGAGCGGCTCCTCGTTCATCGGGCACTTCATCTTCTCCTTCGTCACCGTGCCGTCCGGCTGCTTCTTGTCGGTGAGCCAGGAGAAGGTGTAGGCGGCGCCCTCCGGCGTCTTGGAGTACTCCTCCATGCCCTTCTTGAGCAGGCGGGCGATGGTGGACTTGGACGAGCCCACGGGGCCGTGCAGGAGGATGACGCGCTTCTCCGTGCCGTAGCCCTGGGCGGCGGACTTGAAGACGTTCACGAGCTTCATCAGCGGCACGTCCAGGCCGAAGATGGCGTCCCGGCCGCCGAAGCGCTCGTCACTGAAGAAGTGGTAGCGGGTGAGCTTCTTCTTGTTGTCGATGTACTCCGACTTCCCGTGGCTGAGGATCATGTCGTAGATCCTCTGGAAGGCGGTGCGGGTGACCTTGGGGTTCTTGCGGACGATTTCGAGGTAGTCCTCGAAAGAGCCCTCCCAGTTGAGTTCCGCGTAGGTCTTCACGTCCTGGAACGCGGCGATTCTGGAGACCCACGAGCCCTTCTCAGCGTCCTTCATGTCTCTCCCTCGTAGCCTCACAGGAGGACGCGAGGACTCGCGTGCTTCCGGGGGGCCAACATGGTGAACCTGGAGGGCTGGAAGGCCATTCCACACCCACTCCGAAGAGGTCCCAGGCGACGACAATCGCGATGCTTCAGCCCCTTCGGGACCCCGCCGCGGAGTGGGACCGCGCGTTCGGCTCGTGTCGGAGGGGAGCCGCCCTCCTCCACGGGGTGAAAAGGCACTTCGATTATAAGGACCCTGACGCGCGCTGGGAGGAGCCCCCCCGGTGCGATGTGTCCGGTCCCACCTCACCCAAGCGCGTACTTCCCGACGCTTGGGCATCCGCTGGAGGACATCCCGTCCGGGCAGGCCCTCACTGTGGGGCGGCGTCCGTGTCCGCTCCACATGTCGGCGTGACGGCCGGCGCACCGGTTCCATCCCGCCCAGAAGGGTGCGTAACGGCGCGAATCCCATGCTGCCCGGGGAAGTGATTCCAGAGGGGACACAGGGCAGGCGGGCGGGCACCGGGCAGGTGGGTGGGGCGCTGACTTGGCTTTGGGTCCTGCCTGCGTATCCTCGCGCCCTCCATGGTTCCCGCTTCGAGTCCCGCCGCCCCTGCCTCCCCTCCCGCCGCCGTGCCCGGTCTGTCCGCGGTGCCCGCACCCCAGCCCGAGCCGTCCACCCGGTGGTTGGTGGGCCTGCTGCTCCTGGCGGCGCTCCTGCCCCGGTTGGGGGTGTTCTTCATCAACGAGAACCTCTTCGGGGACGCGGTGGTGCGCACGGAGCTGGCGGAGCGGTGGCTGGCCGACCCCCACGTCATCACGTCCTACAAGGACGGCACCTTCCAGTTCGGCCCCCTGCACCTGTACCTGGTGGGCGCGGTGCTGTCGGTGTTCGAGCGCGACGTCGCGGGCCGGCTGGTGAGCCTGCTGTTCGGGGTGGCGTCGGTGGTGCCGCTGTTCGCGCTGACGCGGCGGCTGTTCGGCTGGCGCGCGGGCGTGGCCGCGGGGCTGGCCTTCAGCGCGTGGGGCATGCACCTGCAGTTCTCCACCACCGCGGGCAGCGAGGCGGTGTCGCTCTTCTTCATGCTGGCGGTGTTCGCGCTGGTGGCGGAAGGCGTGGAGGAGAACCGCTTCCAGCCGCTCTTCTGGGGCGCGGTGCTGCTCAACTTCGCGTGCGCGCTCCGCTACGACGCGTGGCTGTACATCCCGCTCATCACGGTGGCGCTGGTGTTCAGCAGCGAGGACCGGGTGGCGTCCCTGACGCGCGCGGTGGGCTTTGGCCTGGTGTGCCTGCCGTTCCCGCTGCTGTGGATGCAGGGCAACGAGCTGGCGCACGGCGACCCGTTCTTCCCCATCAAGGCGGTGGAGGACTTCCACAAGCAGTGGGTGTCCGACTCCGGTGGCGCGGGGGGCTCGCTGGGCTGGCGGTTGCAGCAGTTGGGGTTCTGGCCCGCGGTGGCGCTCTTCACGCTGACGCCCGGCGTGGCGCTGCTGGGGGGCGTGGGCATGGTGCGCGCGTGGAAGAAGCACCCGGAGACGCGCTGGCTGGTGGTGATGGCGGTGCTGCCCACGCTGTACTTCACCCTGCGCGCGGCGGTGCTGCTGAACTTCGTGCCCCTGGCGCGCTTCACGGTGACGCAGTTGGTGCTGCTGCCGGTGTTCATGGCGCCGGGCCTGGCGGCGCTGGTGGGCAACAAGGGGGCCTTCGCGCGCCGCGCGGTGGTGGGCGTGAGCGCGGTGCTGGCGGTGGTGATGCCGGTGGCGCTGGGCATCTACACCTTCCGCACCGAGGGCGGGCTGCATGACTCGCTGCGCCCGGTGAGCCCCACGTCCACGAACCCCGTGGCGGTGATGCAGGTGGCGCGCTACCTCAAGGAGGAGGTGGCGGCGAAGGGCGGCGCGGCGGCCATCGACGATGATCCGAGCTACATGGACCTGCAGGTGGCCTTCTTCTCCACGCTGCCGGAGATGCGCATGGCGCGCGTGCGCTGGGACACCTTCCGCCAGCGCCTGGCGGACGCGCGGCCGGAGGTGCTGGTGCGCTTCGACGGCGGCAAGCTGGTGAAGGACCCGGGCGTGAAGCTGGACGGGCGCACGCTGACGCTCGACGGCGTGGCGTACCAGGAGCAGGACGGCTTCTCCGCGCCGCTGCACGTGTACCGGCGCCAGCCGTAGTGCGTCAGTGATTCCCGGAGGTGCTGCTCAGCCCTCCGGGTCGTAGTTGTCGTCGTCGTAGCCGTCCTCATCCTTGGGGCGGTGCGCGTCCAGCCAGCCCTGCAGGATGAACTGCGCGGCGAGCTGGTCGATGACCTCGCGCCGCTTCTCCCGGCGCACGTCCGCCTCCAGCAGGGTGCGCTGGGCGGCCACGGTGGACAGCCGCTCGTCCCACAGCTCCACGGGCAGTCCGAGCGCGCTTTCCAGCACCTGCGCGAACTTGCGCGAGGCCTCCGCGCGGGGCCCCTCCGAGCCGTTCATGTTGAGGGGCAGCCCCAGGACGAAGCGCGTCACCTCGTGTTCCTTCACGAGCCGGGACAGCTCCGCCAGGTCCCCCTTGAGCGACGTGCGCCGCACGGTGGTGACCGCCTGGGCGGTGAGCCCCAGTCCATCCGAGACGGCCACCCCGATGGTCTTGGTGCCGTAGTCGAGCCCGAAGGTGCGCATGGGCGCGGGACTCTAGCCGCAATCCTCGCGGGCGGACCGACCCGTCCGTGGGTGGGGACGCGGACGGCGGGCCCCGTGGGCCAACCCCGCGTTTCGACTCGCCCCGCGCGCCGGGCCGCCCGGCACCGCCGCTGCAATGCCTGTCCGCGTCCGAAGAGACGGCGCGCGGCACCTGGCAGCACCCACTCCAACCCGTCGCGCGGGAGTACTGATGCTCGACATCCTGAAAGGCGTGGCGAACCTGCTGGGCGGTCCCATGGCCGCCGTGACCGACCTGGCGGGGGACGCCCTGGGGCTTCCCCCTGTCCTCACGAACTCCATCAAGACGGCCGCGGGGGTAATGAGCGGCAACGTGATGATGGCGGCCAGCGGCGCGCTGGGCGTGGCGGATGAGCTGAAGAAGAACCCCTCCGCGAAGACGGAGTACCGCGCGCCCCAGGACGCGGCGAAGGCGGGCGCGGGCTACGCGAGCTCCGCTTCGTCGGGCGCTTCGCAGGCGGGTGGCGCGTCCGGAAGCCGCAGTCCGCTGGACCCCAAGCTGCTGGACTACGCGGACTCGCTGCGCACGCTGGAGGCGAACTTCGGCTACCTGGACCTGCTGGACGGCAAGAAGGACGGCTCGCTGTCGCACGCGGACCTCCAGCGCATCTCGCAGGACAAGAACGTGTCGCCGTCTCTCCGGGACGCGGCGAGGTTCCTTGTCGAGAACCGGCCCTTCTTCGAACAGGTGGACACGGCGAAGAAGAACCTCCTGATGCTGAAGGTGCCGGGCCTGAACGATGACCGCATCGAGCTGGTGGGCCTCCAGCAGGAGTCCAAGCGGCTGGCCGCGGAGTTCGCGAAGTACGGACGTCCGGAGCGGCCGGGCCGTCCGTCTCCCGCGCCGCAGGACTGTGAGCCGGCGCCGTCGGACTGCGCGCCGCCCAAGACCGGCGGGGGCTCAGGGCCGGGGCCTGGAAGCGGGGCAGGACGGCCGGGCACCGGCGGCACGGGGCGGCCGGGCAGTGGCACGGGGAGCACGGACGGTGGCGTGTCGGGCCGGCCGGGCCATGGCGGCGGAAGCACCGGGGGCACGGGACGGCCGGGGGGCAGCGGGGGCACGGGGGCGGCGGATCCGGACCTCCAGGAGTACACCGACGCGCTCCAGGTGCTGGACGAGAACTGGGACACCTTCGATACGGCGAAGGGGACGAAGGACGGCAAGCTGACGATGGCGGACCTGGCGGCGGTGCTGGACAGCCCGGCGGCGTCCTCCACGCTCAAGCGCGCCGCGCAGTTCTTCACGGACCACCCGGAGTACTGGCACCGCCTGGAGATGGCGGCGGGCGGCGGACGGGACGGCATCACCGGCTGGCAAGACCTGGACGCGGCGCTGGACTCGGTGCCGAAGCCGTCGAGCGGCGGCGGCCGGAGCACGGGCGGCTCGCGGGCGCGGGACATCGTGGACAACCCGAACCTGAGCATCGAGCAGAAGGTGCAGGCCCTGCTCATGGGCATCACGAACGACACCGACGACGAGCTGCTGGACGTGATGAACGAGATGGCCAGCGCCCGTGAGGAGCGCGCCACGCTGGGCAACAGCGACGCGGACAAGGCGCGCGGCGCGAAGCTGGACACGAGCATGCAGGAGCTGGAGCTGCGGCTTCAGACGCTGATGGAGAAGCGCAAGGCCATGTTCGACCTGATGAGCAACATGTCTTCGAAGTTCAACGAGATGGCGAAGACGGCCATCTCCAACCTGCGCAGCGCGTGAGGGCCGCCATGGGACGCATCATCAAGCACGAAGGCGGCGAGGGACTGACGATGGAGACCGGAACGGCGCGCAGGCTGAAGGCGTTCGCGCGGGGGGAGACGACCTGGGCGGAGGTGGAGGGGATGACCTTCGAGGAGGCGAAGGCCATCGCGCAGGTGGGCTGTGACCTGGCGGCGGCGGGCCGGCTGGAGGAGGCACGCATCCTCTTCGAGGGGCTCGTGGAGGGGAACCCGAAGGACTCCGCGGCGCACGCGGCGCTGGGCACCGTGTACCAGAAGCTCGGGAGGGTGGAGGACGCGCTCACCGAGTACACGCACGCGCTCACCGGAGACCCGCGCAACCCCGTGGCGCTGACGGGCCGGGGCGAGCTGCACCTGCGCCGGGGCGAGCGTCAGGGCTTCACGGACATCGCCAACGCGGTGGAGGTGGATCCGCATGGCGAGACGTCCGCGGGACGCCGCGCGAAGGCCCTGGTGAAGGCCATCACCCTGGTGGCGGTGGAGAAGCTGAAGGAGGGCGCTCCGCCGACGTGAGCGGGTGAGGGGAGAGACGTTTCAAGACGGATGTGCCACCGGACAGTTGGGGAGCGGTCCGGGGGCGGCCGGCCGGAGGGTGGGCCTGGATGGCGAGGGGGAATGGTGTGGAGGCCCATCCACCGGCGGCTTCTTGAAACGGGTTCAGGGCGTGTCGAGCGCGACGAGCCGCTCCCCGATGGGGGGATGGCTCATGCCCTTGAGCACGACCCAGCGGGGAGGCTCGGGGTCCATCTTGTTCACCCGGGCGGCCTTCACCAGCATGCGGCGGAAGGCGCCGGCATCGCCGGTGAGGTTCAGGCCATAGCGGTCCGCCTCGCGCTCGCGCTCGCGGGAGAGCGCCCCGGACACGGGCGCCGCGAACGTGATGAGGAGAAACACCACCAGGGAAACCAGCGGCAGGGTGCGGATGTCGCCCGAGCGCTGGACGCCCCACCAGCCCCGGCGGGCGGACAGGCGCAGCAACTGGTCGATGAGGAAGAGCAGGGCCAGCACCGCGAGCGAGGAGACGATGCGGCCGGGCCAGCGGGGCTCGTTCACGTGGCCCGCCTCGTGCGCCACCGCGGCCAGGATTTCATCCTCCGCGAGCTCCTTCAGGATGACGTCGTTGAGGACGATGGTGCGCGTGGGGCCCTGGCCGGCGAAGTACGCCTGGATGCGCCTGGACGCCACGGATGTCTTCTCCACCACCACGTCGGAGAAGGTGATGTCCGCCTTGCGCATCAACTCAGTGATGCGCGAGCGCAGCGGTCCCTCCTGCAAGGGTGTCTGGTCGAAGTAGAGGCGGGCGCGGTACGGGTCCAGGGCGGAGGACACCAGCATCAGCAGGGCCACGGGCACGCCCAGCACCAGCCACCACCGGCGCACGCGGCGGGCCAGGCCATACAGGCCGACCACGAGCGCCGTCAGGGCGATGGCGCCCACGAGGGTGCCCTTGAACCACATCCACGCGAAGGTCGCGGGCGTGTCGTTGGACAGGTCGTGCCGGTGCTCCAGCACGTAGAAGAAGTACACGTTCGCGGGTGCGTAGAGCAGCTGGGTGGCCAGGTCGATGAAGAGCGCGAAGAGCAGCGCGGCCCCCCAGCCGGGCTCGCCCCACAGCCGGTCCATGGCGCTGAAGAAGGCACGGCTCACCGGCGCCTTGCGCAGCTTCCCGCCAAACCTGCGCTCCAGCGACGCCGCCGCGGCCGTCGCCCCCCGGTACACGGGCCGCACGAGCACGGCCAGGATGAGCGCGGACAGGGCCAGCCGCACCAGCGGGTCCACCGCCGCCCGGATGTAATAGGGCTGGTGGTAGGCGTGGATGTCGGCGAGCTGCTCCGGGGTGAAGAGCGGTTCCATGACCGGCGAAGGGCGCTAGCGGTGCTTCGCGCCCGCGTTGGAGGCGGGCATGGGCACGGAGACCTCGTCCGACTCCGTGTCGGCGTCCGCGTCCGCGAGCAGCAGCGACTTCACCTTCTCCAGGCTCTGGCGGGTGCGGTCCACGAAGGCGTTCTGGGAACCGATGCGCTCGGCGGCCTCCAGCGTGCGCTCGTAGATGTTGATGGACTTGGTGAGCAGCACGCGGATCTTCTTGCGCAGCTCCTGGCGGTAGACCTCCGCCTCCTCGGCGTTGAGCTCCGGGGGCGTGGGCGAGTTCACCATGTGCTCGTGGAGGTTCTCGTACAGGGCGCCAATCTGCGAGCCCGCGGCGGTGGCCCAGTAGCCGTTGCCCACGCGGATGGCGCGCAGGTAGTGGCCCTGCGCGGACAGGAGCAGCTCCGCCTTGTAGTTGAGGTCCTGCGCCAGCCCGTCGCTGCCCCGGCTGGCCTCCAGCTTCACGGCCTCGTAGTGCAGCCGGTAGATCTCCCCCACGAAGAAGTGCGCCTGGGCGGGGAAGTAGTCCTCCACCTCCGCCTTGTCCGGCAGGGCGTCATACGCGGCCAGCGCCTTGCGCAGCGTCCCTTCCGCGTCGTCGGTGCGGCCGGCCTCCACCTGGCAGATGCCCTGCTGCACCTGCGCCTCGATGCGGCGGCCCGCGGGCAGGTCCGCGCGCGAGGCCAGCGTCGTCAACAGCTTCACCGCCTCCTCGTAGCGCTCCAGGTGGTAGAGCGTCTCCGCCACGCGGAAGGACGCGTCCAGCGCGTCGCCCTGGCCCTTCTCCGGCTCCGCCAGGTCGGAGAAGCGCCCGTAGGCGTCGTCCCACTCCTTGAGGCGCTGGTGCGCGAGGCCCGCGTTGTAGAGGGCCTGCCGGCGGTGCGGGCTGTTGGGGTGGAAGTCCGCGAGCCGGCCGAAGTAGCGCGCCGCCTGCTTGAAGTCGTTGGCGGCGAAGGCGGAGGTGCCGCCCGCGAAGAGCTCCTCGTCGTTGAGCTTGTCCAGCTCCAGGTCCGCCGTCACCGTGACGGGGTCGAACTCCACGACCTGCTTGTTCG
This sequence comes from Corallococcus sp. M7, assembly GCF_054512695.1. Classification (NCBI taxonomy): domain Bacteria; kingdom Pseudomonadati; phylum Myxococcota; class Myxococcia; order Myxococcales; family Myxococcaceae; genus Corallococcus; species Corallococcus sp. M7. Next base: position 7,892,453 of record NZ_CM137252.1, on the reverse strand, counting down.
CCGTGGCGTCCGGCTTCGCCGCCGCGCCCGTGGTGCGGCAGCCCGTGAGCGTCAGGCCCAGGTCCAACACGCCCACCCACAGCCACCGCCGGGCGACGCCGGCCGACTCCATCCGCTTCCTGCCGTGCATGCAGCTCACTCCCATCCGGTGCGGCCCCGGACATCGACACCCCGGAGACCCGCCAGGTTCCCGGAGCGCTCTTCCGCGGTGCTTCCAGCACCCGCCAGTCTAATGCGGGATGGCCCCGGGTGCCCTGCCGCGCGGCGTGAACGCCCCCGCGCGCCGGAAATGCCCGGCGGCTCCGGGCCTCTGGCTCGTCACGCGGGGTGGGGGAGGGCGCTCAGGCGAGGACGTCGTCGCCCAGGAGGTAGCGGCCGGTGCCCCACAGCGCGGTGAGGTCGTGCACGTCCAGCCCGAAGCGCGGCACCTGGATGAGGGGCGTGCCCGGACAGGCCTCGCGCAGCTGCGCCATGCCCTCCAGGTCCTGTTGCGCCAGCACCTGGAGCTCGCGCAGCGTCTCCTCCACCTTCGCGCGCCGGGTGGGCGTCAGCGTGGCCGCGTCCTCCCACTGCGCCTGGGTGGGCAGCGGGTGCACGCGGTTCACCACGATGGCCGTCATCTCCATGCGGTTCTGCTTGAGCAGCTTGTGGAAGTGGATGGCCTCGTCCAGCCGCTCCGGGTTGGGGCTGGTCACCAGCACGAAGCCTGTCGTCTTGTCCTCCAGCAGCTCGCGCACGCCCCGGGCGCGCTCGCGGAAGCCCTCGTTCATGGAGGAGAGCGTCAGCATGAAGGAGGACAGCTCCTGGAGCATCTCCGTGCCGGTGAAGCGCGACAGCGCGCGCGTCACGTAGCTGCCGCCCAGGTTGAAGAGGGACAGGCCCACCTTGCCCGCCTTCAGCGCGGGCGTGAGCAGCCACTTGGCCGCTTCGTTGTCCAGGAAGTCCAGCACCCGGTTGGGCGCGTCCAGGAAGTCCAGCGCGTGCGCGGTGGGCGGCGTGTCCAGCACCACCAACTGGTAGTCCGTGCGGCGGCGCAGGTCCCAGACCTTCTCCATGGCGATGTATTCCTGGCTGCCCGCCAGGGCCGTGGAGAGGGACTGGTAGAAGCGGTTGGCGAAGATGCGCTCGCGCTGCTCCGGCGGGGCCACGCGGGTGATGAGGTCGTCCCAGGTGGCCTTCATGTCCAGCATCATCGCGTGCAGGGCCGCCTTGGGCTTCACGCCCAGGGGCTCCAGCACGGACGCCGGCACTTCCGCCTCCGTGTTGCCCAGGCCGGACAGGCCCAGGGAGTTGGCCAGGCGCTTCGCCGGGTCGATGGTGCACACGATGCTGGGCCGGCCATCCACCGCCGCGCGCAGCGCGAGCGTCGCCGCCACCGTCGTCTTGCCCACGCCGCCAGAGCCCACGCAGATGAGCACGCGCTTGTTCGCGAGCGCCGCTTGCAGCGCCGTCATGCTCCCGTGCCTCCGGTCACCATCGCGTTCAGGTGCCCCATCACCGTCTCCACCGCGTCCCGTCCGAAGCGCGGCACGAACAACCTGGGCACCGTGTACACCGGCGCGTGGAGGTTGCGCTCCAGCTTCGTGCCCGCGAGCACCGCCTGCGACGCGCGGTCATGGTGCGCCTGGGCCACGCGCATCAGCTCCGGGTGGCCCGCGAGCGCCTCCAGGTCGGCCTCCGTGAAGCGCTGGGGAAAGGCCTGGTTGAGCACCGCCGCGTGCGTGCGGATGTGCACCCGGTCCCTCAGCGCGCCGTGCAGCTCCAGCGCCTCGTTCACCGGCATCTCCTCCGGCAGCGCCACCAGCACCGCGGCGGTGACGGAGGGGTCCACCAGGAGGTCGCGCATCTTCAAAGCCTCGCGCGTCATGGGCCCCGGCGGCACCGTCTGCAGGAGCACCTGCGGCACGCTCAGGAAGGAGATGGCGTGCCCGGTGGCGGGCGCGTCCAGCACCAGCGTGTCGTACTTCCAGCGGCCGTCCGGCAGCTTCTCCTGGAGGTGGAAGAGGATCTTGCCCAGCAGCACCAGCTCCTGGAGCGACGGGATGAAGCGCAGGAAGTAGCGCACCAGCCGGTTCTCGAAGACCGTCTTGTAGAGGGTCTCGAAGCGCAGGACCATCAGGCCGTACTCGCGCATGGCCTCCTGGGGACGCACGTCCACCGCCCAGAGGTTCTCCTCCAGCAGCTTCACCTCCGGGCCCGCTTCGGGCAGCTCCAGGATGCGGCTGACGCGCTCCTGCGTGTTCACTTCACACACCAGGGTGCGCCGGCCGGCGCGCACCGAGGCCAGGGCCAGGGCGGCGGCGATGGTCGTCTTCCCCACGCCCCCCTTGCCAGAGACGATCCACAGGCGTTTGTCGAGCAGTCCGGCCATAGAGGGCGCGCGAACCGTAGGGATGGGCTCCCGGAGAGTCAACGAGAGTCCACGAGCGGAAATCCCCAATGTTGCCCTGCTTGACACGTCGCGTTGGCCCCTCCCAGAGTGCGGCGTCCTCTTCCTGACGTCCCGCCTGTCCCGACGGCCAAGATGCCGTTTGCGCGGTGGGCCGGACCTGAACGGTTCCAAGACCATGCTCAAGAACAACCCGGTGATGAAGAAGCTCGTGGAGACGGGCGAGGAGCGCGTGGGCAAGCTCGCGCAGCAGCTGCTCTCCAACGAGAAGTTCGTGGCGGCGGTGCAGACGCTGGTGTCCCGCTCGCTCGCGGCGAAGGGGACGCTGGACTCGGCGCTGCGCACGGCGCTGTCCGCCATGAACCTGCCGTCCACGGCGGACCTGGAGCAGTTGCGCTCCAAGGTGGACGACCTGGAGAAGCTGCTCGCGTCCGTCGAGGGCAAGGTGGACACGCTGGTGTCGAACACGTCCTCGAAGAAGAAGGGGTAGGGCGCGGCACGCCCTCAAAGGCCATGCGGCGCATCGCGTTCATCAACGAGAAGGGCGGCACCTGCAAGACGACGCTCGCGGTGAATACCGCCGCGTGGCTCGCGCTGGAGCAGCGCCGTCGCGTGCTGCTGGTGGACCTGGACACGCAGGGCCACGCGGGCAAGTCACTGGGCGTGGACGTGCGCACGCTGCCGCGCAACGTCTTCCACCTGCTCACCGACCCGGAGGTGTCCCTGGCCTCCGTGGTGCGCCCCACGGGCGTGAGCGGGCTGGACGTGGTGCCCGCGTACAAGGAGATGGCGGACTTCCCGGTGGTGGTGGCGCAGGACCCGCGCCGCGCGCACCGGCTGGCGGACCGCATGCGGGAAGCGGAAGCCGCAGGCTACGACCTGGTGCTGTTCGACGCGCCTCCGTCCATGGGGCTCACCACGCGCAACATCCTGGTGGCGGCCACGGAGGTGGTGGTGCCGGTGGCGCTGACGTACCTGGCGCTGGACGGGTGCGCGGAGCTGGCGGACACGGTGCGCCAGGTGGGCGAGGCGGAGGGGCGCACGGATCTCCGCGTCACCCGGGTGGTGCCCACGCTGTACCGCAAGACGGCGCTGGCCACGGCCATCCTGGAGCGCCTGCGGGCGTACTTCCCGGACGCGCTCGCCGCCACGCCGCTGGGCTACAGCGTCAAGGTGGACGAGGCGCAGAGCCACGGGAAGACCATCTGGGAGTACGCACCCCAGAGCCCGGGGGCGCGGATGCTCGCGGCCATCGCGGCGGAGATTCACGGCGGGGCCCCTCCCGCGAAACGGAAGCGGGCCCGGTCGAAGGTGGCCTGAAGCGCCTTCGCGCCCGCTTCCTCACGGGCGCCACGGCGTTCAGGCCCGGGGTGCTTCAGGACGCGCTGCCGTCCTTCTTGTCGCCCTTCTCCACGGCGTCGAGCTTCTTCTCCAGCTCCTCCAGCCGCTGCGAGAGCGCCTGCATGTCGCGGCCCAGGGCGGGGAGGTTGCCGGTGAGGTTCTCCACGACCTGCTTCACGCGCTCGTCGATGCGGCGCTGGAAGTCCTCGAAGGCGCGCTGGCTGGCCTTGAGCAGCTCCGCCGGGTTGAGGCTCGCGGCGTTGGCCTCGGCCTGCGGCGCGGGCGCGGCGGCGGGGACCTCCGCGGGGGGGGCCTCCTGCGGGCTGCCGTCCTCGCGGCGCAGCAGCTTGTCCAGCCGCTGCTCGGCCTCCTCGCGGATGGAGGCCACGCGCGGCGAGACCTCCTTCTGGATGAACCCGGAGATGGACTCGCCGGGGTGGCGGATGATCTCCCGCAGCACCGACAGCGGCATCTGGTTCTTCTTCTTCTCCTCCTCGAAGATGATCTGCGCGAGGGTGACGGAGGTCAGGTCTTCCTTCGTGCGGTTGTCGACAATCCGCACCTCGGTGCCCTCCTTGATCATCGCGGCGATCTCATCGAGCGTGACGTACCGGCTCTCCACGGTGTCGTAGAGCTTCCGGTTCGTGTAGCGCTTGATGATCTTCGGCTCCTTGGTGTTGCTGGGAGCGTTTGCTTGCTCGGCCTCGCTCATGTCTGTCGTCTCCGACCCCGGCTGCGCCTTGGCATTTACTGGTTTACTTCTTGATTTCCAAAGGGGCGAACCTCGTATCAAAGGGGTTGGAAGCGAGCAAGTTACCCGGGTCCGACTCGCCGTGGTTGACGGGTGGGCCTATGCTCCGAGTCCCCCCGACCCGACCCCATGATCGTCCAGTGCGAACAGTGCCAGACGCGGTTCAAGATCCCCGACGAGAAGGTGACGGAAAAAGGGGTCAAGGTCCGCTGCACCAAATGTCAGAACACCTTTCGGGTCGCGCGTGAGCCCGCGCCGGCGCTGAGCGCCCCCCCGCCAGCCGTCCCCCCGGCCGAGCAGGCGGACCCGTTCCAGGCGTTCGGCACCGCCCCGGAGCCCACCGGGGAGGTCACCCGTCCGGGTGCCGCGTACTACGCGCCGGGCGCCCCCGCGGTGAAGTCCCAGGTCCAGTCCTGGGGTGACGTGGATGTGGACATCGACGTGGACGCCCCGCAAGCGGCCCCCGGCCGGGCCCCCGCCGCGCCGGGCGCCGCCGGGGCGATGATGCCGTTCGACCCGCCCACGCCGGTTCCGGGTGTCGCGTCCCGGCGTCAGGCGGCCCCGCCGCCGCCTCCTCCGAATCCGGTCGTGCCGGACCTGGATGACCCGTTCGCGGACTTCATGCTGGATGGACCGGCGCCGGGCGCTCCGGTGGCCGCTCCCCCGCCGGCCGTGGCTGCTCCTCCCGCCGCGGCGCCCCGCCCGGTGCCTCCGGGGGCCTTCGCGCCTCCGGCTGCCCGGGCCGCGCCTCCCGGTGCGTTCGCGGTGGGGAACACGGGTGCGCCCCGTCCGGCGGCCGTGGCTCCGAGCGGACCGGGTGCGTTCGCCGCAGAGGCCTCGCCTCTGGGAGGACCTCCGAGGCCGGTGGCACCCCGGGGGCCGGTGCCTCCTGGCGCCGTGGCTCCTCCGCCTCCCGGCGCCGCTCCTGGGCGTGCCGCCATGCCTCCTGGGGCCGTGGCCCCTCCGCCTCCTGGCGCCGCTCCGGGGCGCGCCGCCATGCCTCCTGGGGCCGTGGCTGCTCCACCTCCTGGTGCCGCTCCCGCGCGTGCCGCCATGCCTTCGGGGCCGGGCGGGGGCCCGGCCCCGTCGGGCGGTGCTCCCGCGCGGGCCGCCATGCCTCCCGCGGGCGCTCCCGTCGCGCGCATGCCCCTGGCCTCGGTCCCTGCCGGGGCGTCACGGCCCGGGGCCGCGCCCGTGGCCTCTCCGGGGCTGGCCGCCGCCGGTTCGACGGACCTCGCGCCGGATCCGCTCTTCGACTTCTCCCTCGATGCTCCGGCGGCCCCGGACGCGGCGGCCCTGCGCCATGCCGCGAACGTCGCCGCGGCACCTTCGCCCAGTGGCGCCACGGCGGTGGGGCCGGAGGTGTCCACGCAGGGCTTCGAGAGCGAGGATCCGTTCGCATCCATCGACGTGGCGGCTCCGTCCCCGGGCCTGTCCGCCGCGCCCGAGGACACCCACGTCGGTCCGGATCCGTACGCCGCGCCCGGGGATGCCTCTGGCGAGGACACCCACGTCGGTCCCGAGCCGATGGGCGACCTGTTCGACTTCTCCGGCGCCGGGGCCTCCGGCGAGGAGGGGATGGCCGCCTCCGACACCGGCCGCGCCGCGCTGCTGGGAGACGTGCCCGCCGAAGCGGGCGTGGAGGAGCCCGGCGGCATCTCGCTCCTGAGCGACGTGCCGGCGTACGACGACGGCGACCCGTTCAAGATCACCACGCCCCGCCGCGAGGTGGTGGACCTGGCCAGCATGCGCTCCGGGCCGGCCGTCACCGTGGCCAAGCCCTCCGCCCGCATCGAGGACGTGGGCATGCCCCAGCGGCGGATGCCCGGCCGCGCGCGGAAGCTGACGGGGCTGGTCCTCAACCTCACCATCGCCACCGCGCTGGTGGTGGCCCTGGGCGCGCTGGGCACCATGTACCTGCGCGACGGCAAGGTGGACCCCTCCACGTTGTCCCCGGACCGCCTGCGCACGCTGGTGATGCCCGCGTCCCGCCCGTTCATCGCGAGCGACGTGTCCAACGGCCTCTACGAGACGCGAGATGGCCGCATGCTCTTCGTCGTGCGCGGAGAGGCGGAGAACCGCACCGGCGCCGCCGCGGCCGTGCGCGTGCGCGCCGCCCTCTTCGACGGCGACCAGCGGGTGCGCTCCACGGAGGGCCTCGCGGGCGCGCTGGCCACGCCGGAGGAGCTCCACGCCATCACCACCCGCGAGGACGCCACCGCGCTCCGCCAGCGCATGGACGCGGCGTCCCTGCCGGTGCCGCCGGGCGGCAAGGTGCCCTTCCTGGTGCTGTTCCAGGAGTTCCCCGCGGACCTCACCGGCCACCGGCTGGAGGTGACGCTGGAGCCCATCCCCTCCGAACCCACCGCGGACCGCACGGGAGGCTGAAGCGTCATGTCCACGCTGGAGGAGGCCCGCGCGCTCGCGCGCAACCTGCACGCCCTGGGCGGAGGCGCCCTCGTGCGCCGCAAGGCCGCCGCGCGCGAGCTGGCCCGGCGTGAGCCGTTCGACACGAACGAGCTCATCGGCCACCTGCTGGCGCTGTCCCGCGCCGGTCAGGCCCCCGCCACCTGCGTGCTGTCGGACTTCCTGGCCGCGCTGGACCAGGAGGCCGAGCACATCCCCCACGTGGAGGCGCTCCGGCGCATGGCCCACGTGCAGTCGCTGGAGGCGGTGGCGGACCTCTTCGCCCAGGGCCCCGCGCGCAAGGAGCTGGACGCGGACGCCGCCGCCCGCGCGGATGCGCAGGCCGCCAACCAGTCGCTGGGCCACCTGAAGCAGCAGGCCCGCCTCACGCGCGACCCGGACGTGCTGTCGCGCCTGGCCACCGTGAGCAACCCGGCCGTGCTGCGCAACGTGCTCATCAACCCGCGCCTCACGGAGGAGCTGGTGGTGCGCATCGCGGCGCGCAGGCCCGCGCGTCCGGAGCCGCTCGTCGAAATCTGGAAGTCGCCGCGCTGGTCCGTGCGCCCCAAGGTGCGCCGCGCGCTCGTCTTCAACCCGTACCTGCCGCCGGAGGTGGGCGCCAAGCTGGTGCCGCTGCTCGGCACCGCGGACCTGCGCGAACTGGTGGAGGACACGGGGCTGCTCCCCGCCCTGAGGCAGCAGGCCGCGCGCCTGCTGCTCGCGCCAGCGCCCGGCAGCCCGCCCGGCCCGCTGGTGCTCCCGACAGGGGAGGAGTTCTAGGAGCGGCGGTCCTTGGAGGAGCCTTCGGTGTAGTCCGCGTCGGTGGTGCCCCGGCGCGAGTGGGGCAGGTGCTTCACGTCCACCAGGTCCTCGCCGCGAGACGCCTTGCGGAACGAGTAGACGAACTTGCCCACCGCGTTGCCCAACTGCCCCATCCGGGCGGCCGAGAAGACCACCAGCAGGATGAAGCCGAGGACGAGGAACTCTCCGGTGCCCAACATGCGTCGGACACTGCAATAAACCCACCCGCGAGGCAAGTCGCGCCACCGCGTCCGCCCCTGGACGCGCCCGCCACGTTGGCGCTGCGCACGGGGGGCGTTTGAGCGCACACTGCGCGCCCATGCTCCTGCTCGCTCACCGTGGTGCCAGCGCCGACGCTCCCGAGAACACCCTGGAGGCCTTCGCGGAGGCCGTGCGTCAGGGCGCTGACGGCGTGGAGCTGGACGCCATGGTGTGCGGCTCCGGCGAGGTGGTGGTGTGCCACGACGAGCGCCTGGACCGCCTGGCGGGGCAGCCCTGGGAGGTGCGCACCACGCCCTGGTGGAAGCTCTCCCGCGCGGACGTGGGCACGCCCCTGGGCTTCGCCCCCGCGCGCATCCCGCTCCTGGAGGAGGTGCTGGACGCGCTGCCGGAGCACTTCCTGGTCAACATCGAGCTGAAGTGCGACCGCTTCGACGACGGCGGCCTGGCGGCGGGCGTGGCGCGGCTGCTGGGCGACCGCGACCTGTCCGGCCGCGTGGTGGTGTCCAGCTTCAACCCGCTGTGCCTCTTCCGGCTGGCGGCGGTGGCGCCCACGCTGCGCCGGGGCTTCCTCATCGACCCGGACAAGCCCTGGGCGCTCCAGGCGTACGCGCTGAGCCCGCTGGTGTCCTCGCACTCGGTGCACCCCTTCCACGAGGCGTGCACCCAGGAGCGCGTGGCGGCGTGGAACGACGCGGGCCTGCGCGTGGCGGCGTGGACGGTGGACGACCCCCGGCGCGCCCGCGAGCTGCGGGACCTGGGGGTGTCCTACCTCATCACCAACCGCCCGGGCCGCGTGCGCGAGGCCCTGCGCTGACTAGAAGTCCAGGCCCAGCGTGGTGTTGAAGGCGAAGACAGAGGGCAGGTCGCGGCTGCCGGCGCCCTCCTGGTCGAAGCTGCCCAGGTTGGTGAGCGAGATCTCCGCGCCCAGCTGCAGCACGCCGCCAATGAAGCGCGCGCCCGCGTAGAAGCGCGGGGTGAGGTTGTCGCCCGCGTTCACCCGCGAGTACGGCGCGGTGTTGGTCAGCGCGTCGCGCGAGTCGTTGCCGCCCGTGTCCGCCTGGGTGCGGCCCGGGTCGAAGTCCAGCGTGCGCGTGGTGGCGCTGACGAAGTTCAGGTCCAGGCCGCCGTAGGGCGTGAGCGTCACCATGCCGCCCAGCGGGAACTGCTTGCCCACGCCGATGTCCAGGCCCGTGGTGGTCAGGTCCAGGTTGTGCGCGCCGAACAGCTTCGTCACGTGCAGGCGCAGGCCCACGTCCGGCAGGTAGGTGAAGCCCTCGTTGACGGCCCACTTCAGCTCGCCCGTGGCCGTCACCATGCTGCTCTTTTCAATCCAGCCCACGCGCCCGCCCAGCTCCAGCGAGAAGGGCAGGCCCTTGCGCACGTGGAGGGACGGCACCAGCACGGAGCCCGGCTGCTCGGCCTCCGTGGGCAGCTGCACGTCGTCCGGGAGCGACACGACGGACAGCTCCGCGTTGAACGCGAAGCCCGAGTGGCCCGTGGTGCGTGGGGGCATCAGGTTCGCGGAGGTCATCACCGCGCCGAACGTGCGCGCGAAGGCACGGAAGTCCGCGCTGGCTTCGGCGAACTGCGTGTCGGTGATGATGGAAGTGGCGCCCCGGCGTTCGACGCCGAAGCGGGAAAGGACCAGGTCGTTGTCGTCCGCATGGGCCGCGGCCCCGGACAGCGCCGTCGCAAGCACCAGCCACCGACTGAACGTCCGCATGGGGGAATCACGCCTCCGGGACGCATGCCGGCCAAGCGGGCGCCCACCTCCGGCGGACCCTAAATCGGCCCTCGATGAAGCGTCAACAAAACGGGCGGCCCTCCTCCAGGGAAACGCTCCCCTGGTGTGAGGGGAGCGTCCGCTGGAAGCGAGCCGCCCGTGGGTCAGGCGCTCCGGGGAGGGCCCCGGAGGAGGATTCCTACTGGCGCGGCTTCACCGGCGTGGTGGCCGCGGCGGCGGGCGTCGTCACCTTCTGGGCCACCTCCGCCGGACGGCGGCGGATGACCAGGGTGCGGCGGCTGGCGAACTCGGTGCTCTCACGGGCCACCACCAGCACGTTGTTGTTGCCCTCCTTGAGCGCGAAGTCGGAGGTGAACTTCAGCGTGTTGGGCTCGCCGCCCTTGGGGTCCACGGCCTTGAAGTAGACCTTCTGGTCGTTGACCAGCACGTAGACGTCCAGCAGGCCGTTGGGGTCCTTCACCGCGCCGGTGAGGGTGAACTTGTCGCCGTTCACCACCACGCCGCCGTGGGACGGATCCACGTCCAGCTTGATCTCCGGCGGCTGGTGCGTCGTCGTGTACGCCACCGTCTTGGGCGCCGCGGCCTTGCCGGTCTTCACTTCCTTCGCGTCCTGGGTGCGCACGAAGGCGAAGCGGTCCTTCTCCAGCGCGACCTTGTAGAAGCCCTTGGTGGTGGCCTCCAGGGCCAGCGTGGCGCCCTGCGGCAGCTTCGCCACCGGACGCGCGTCCGCGCTGGGCGAGGCGAACAGCTCCGCCTTGTCCGAAAGCTTCACCAGGCCCTTCTTCGCCTCCAGCGGGGCGACGGGGCCGTCCTTCACGGGCAGCTGGAGCTTCTCCAGGACGAACTCCTCCAGGGGCTCGTCCAGGATGGCCAGCTTCAGCGGGAAGGTGTCGCCCTTGAAGGCCTTCTTCAGGGACACCTGGAAGCGCGCCGTCTTGGTCTCACCGGGCTTGATCTCCCCCAGTTTGAAGCGGCCCTTCTCGATGAAGATGTTCGCGTCGCCGCCGTTCTTGATCTGCGCGAACGAGTCCAGCGCCGGGCCCACGCCCGTGTTGGTGACGTCCATCACCACCGTGACGTCCTCGCCGCGCTGCACGACGCCGTCGCCGTTGCACTCGGCGCAGTCATCCACCACCTGCCAGTTGAAGGCGAACGTGGGGCGGGGCAGCTCCACGAAGGACAGCTCCGACACCAGGGTGTCGCGCAGCGCGCCGTTGTCGTCGAACAGCTTCACCTTCACGTCGTCGCGGCGGCTGGTGAGGTCCTTGGGCAGGCGCACCTGCACCTTCCAGGACTTCTTCTCACCCGGGGCGATGGCGCCGAAGAGGAACTCGCGGCGGTCGAGGAACGCGTTGTCGCTCTCCGTCCAGCCACGCACGCGCTTGAGCGGCTCGGTGCCCTTGTTCTCCACGTTGATGACCATGTCCAGCTGCTCGCCCGCCAGGATCTTGGCGTCGGCACCCGGGGAGAAGCTGGCGTCCAGCTGCACGTTCTTCGGCGTGGGACCGGGGCTCCAGTCCAGGCCGAGCGCGGCGATGGCGTTGTTGATGCGCTGCTCCTCCTCGTTGCGCTTCTGCTCCACGAACTGCTTGCCCTTGGCGAGCTGCTCGGCGCGCTTCGTCGCCGGGACCTTCAGCACGAAGTCGCGGGCGAACTGGACCTCGAAGTCCTCCTTGATCTCCTCCTGGGACTCCGCGTCCAGCTGGTCGTCCAGGTCCTCGCCCTGGCCGGCCACGTCCACGTCCAGGAGCGGATCATTCTGGCCGTGCTCCTTCTTGTCCTTGGCGCCGGTGCCCGGCTTGGCCGCGACCTTCTCCTTGGGCTCTTCCTTCTTGGCGGCGGCCTGGGCGGCCTTCTCGTCCACCTTCAGGTACTTCAGGCTGGTGCCCGGCTTCTCGCGGTCCAGCACCTCTTCGCGCTTCTTGGCGACGGTGGAGGACTCCGGGTTGCCGAAGTGCTGATCCAGGTCCGCCTCACCCATGGACTTGCGCGGCGCGAACACGTCCACCCGGTCCGCGGTGACGCGCGTGGGCACGAGCTGGATGTCCGGCACGATGCCCACTTCCTGGATGGAGACGTCACCCGGGGTGAGGTACTTGGCGATGGTCAGCTTGAGCGCGCTGTCGTCCGGGAAGTCGTAGAGCACCTGCACGCTGCCCTTGCCGAACGTCTGGCGCCCGATGATGACCGCGCGGTCCAGGTTCTTGAGCGCGCCCGCGACGATCTCAGACGCGGAGGCGCTGCCCGCGTTCACCAGCACCGCGATGGGGTAGGTCTCCTCGCCGTCCGTGGGGCGCGCGCGCTTCTCCTCGCGCAGCTTGTCGCTGAAGCCCACCGTCGCGACGATGGTGCCCTTGGACAGGAACGTGTCCGACACCTGGATGGCCTGCTCCAAGAGGCCGCCCGGGTTGCCGCGCAGGTCGAGGACGAGGCCCTTGAAGCCGCCCTTGGCGTCCGCCTGCTTGCGGATGTCCGTCAGCGCGGCCTCCAGGTCGCGCGTGGTGTTGCCCTGGAAGTTCTTCAGGCGCACGTAGCCCACGCCGCCCGCGAGCAGCTTGTGCTGCACGGACTCAATCGAAATCATGGCGCGCGCCACCGTCATGTTGCGCGGCTTGTCCCAGCCGTCGCGCTCCACGGTGATGGTGATGCGGCTGTCCACCGGACCGCGCAGCTTGGACACGGCCTCGTTGAGGTCCATGTTGACGGTGGACTCCTCACCAATCTTCTTGATGCGGTCGTCCTTCTGGATGCCGGCGCGCGACGCGGGCGTCTTGGGCAGCACCTTCACCACGGTGAGGTTGCCCTCCTTCATCTGGATGACGAAGCCCAGGCCGCCGAACTCACCCTTGGTGGAGAGCTTCATCTCCCGGTACAGCTCCGGGCGCAGCAGCACCGAGTGCGGATCCAGCGTGGAGAGCATGCCGTTGACGGCCGCGTACTCGATGTCCCGCGTCTCCTCGATGGGACGCATGTTCTTGGACAGGAAGTCGAACACGTCCTTCAGCGCGAAGGACATCTTCCACAGGGAGTCCACGTGGGAGATGTCGAACTCCTTCTGCTTGCCGTTGACGTTGACGTTGAGCTTGCCCGTCTCCGGGTTGCCGTCCACGAGCACGTCCGGAACGCTCTTCTCCACGTACTCCAGGGAGGCGATCATCATCTCCTTGGGCTTCACCCGCTTGGGGTCGACGTAGTTCTCCTTCACGTAGAGGATGACCTTCGTGAGGACGCGGAGGCTGTTGAGGTCGTGAGGGGCCTTCTCGCCCTTGCCGGCGGAAGGCAGCGCGCCGTCCCAGGAGTCCTGCCCCGCCTCCGCCGCTCCCACGGTGAGCGGGAGGGGGGCGCGGTCACTGCCTGCGAATGCCCAGGCCCCCAACAGAACGGCGACGGCGGTGATGCGGCGGAAGATACGCGGCATGCGGTTCATCCCAGCTGGGGCGCGAGAGGCGCCCCGGGTGATGCGTGAAAAGCCCTGTGAATCCGAACGGTTCGACGTGAGCCAAGGGACCTGGCAGCGGCCGGGCAAGCCTAATCACGGCTTCCTGGTGCTTCAAGGCATGGCCTTGTCACTAGCGACCGAGAACGTCTGCCGCAGGCAATGCGTTCCCGATCGGCCCGGACGTACGGACAGCCGGCGTCCCCCTTTATTTCGCGTCCCCCCGGGCATCCGCCCGGGCATCCGGCGGCGGGGGCAGGTCCCCGGTCTCCCGCAGGGCCCGGTAGAGCAGGGTGCCCCCGATGATGGCCACCGGGAGGAAGAAGGTGTTGAGGATGGGCACCCACAGGAGCAGGTAGACGCCCGCGCCGAAGCCCAGGCAGAGGGCCCGGCGCTCGCGCAGCATGCGGCGCACCTCGGCGAAGGGGTACAGGTGGCGCGTCATGGGCGCGGCCAGGTGCTCCGCCGCCATCCAGAGCATGGTCCACAGGCTGGCCAGCACGGTGAACGCCACGCTGCCCAGGCCCGGGACGAAGTTCAGCGGCAGGAGCACCGCCAGCCCCAGGAAGAGCAGCGCCATGCGGGCGAGCGTGTGCAACAGCCCCGTCGTCAGGCCCCGCAGGAAGGAGGCGGGTGAGAGCACGGCGTCCGCCCCCGCACACTCGGCCTCGGTGGCTTCCGACACCGGGTCCTGTAGCGGCGTGAGCAGCAGGGGCGGCACCACGTTGGCGCCCACCACCCAGGCGACCAGCGAGCCCAGCACCAGCGCGGTGTACCAGCCGGCCTGTCCGTACCAGGACTCGGGGCGGGCCCACACGGACTCCAGGAGTCCGGGGGCGTAGCGGTAGAGCAGCACGGCCAGTCCCACCAGGGCGATGGCGGTGAGGACCGCGCACAGGCTGGAGAGGAGGAAGAGGCGGCGCGAGCGGAAGATGAGCTTGAAGGCCCGGCCGAGCACCCCCACGCCCTGGAGGAAATCCGACAGACGGGGTCGCGGGGACAGGGTGGGGACGGGGGATGCAGGGCGCATGGGGTCGGGGTGCTCAAATGAGGGCAAGGCCAACGGGCCCCGTTATATAGGGCGCCCTCATGTCCCTCGACCTCAAGCGCGTGGCCTCCGAGCCCCTCACTTCCACTGCTCCCCTGGTGGAAGAGCTTCGCAAGGCGGAGAAGCCCCGGACCGAGCATCGGCTCGGGCTGGAGCACGAGAAGTTCATCTACCCCGTGGGGTCCGCCCAACCCCCGACCTACGAGGGACCGAGCGGGATTGGCGCCCTTTTGGAGCGCATCGCCCCGGGCGGCTACGAGCGCTTCCGCGAGACGCCCCAGTCGCCGGTCATCGCGCTGCAGCGCGGGATGGCGGCCATCTCCCTGGAGCCGGGCGGGCAGTTCGAACTGTCCGGCAGCCCGTTCCGCACGGCGCGGGAGGCGCACCAGGAGAACCTGGTGCACCTGAAGGAGACGAAGGCGGCGGCCTCCGCCCTGGGCCTGCGGTTGGTGGCGCTGGGCTACCGGCCGGTGGGGACGACCGGGGAGATGCCCTGGATGCCCAAGACGCGCTACCAGGTGATGCGCCGCACGCTGCCGGAGCGCGGCCGGCTGGCGCTGAACATGATGCTGATGACGTCCACCGGTCAGGTGTCGCTGGACTGGGCGGATGAGGCGGACTGTGTGCGCAAGACGGTGACGGTGGCGCGCCTGACGCCGCTGCTGGTCGCGCTGTACGCCAACAGTCCGCTGTTGGAGGGCAAGCCGTCCGGGTACATGTCCTTCCGCAGCCGCGTCTGGGAAGAGGTGGACCCCACGCGCTGCGGCTACCTGCCGTCGTGGTTCGACGGCTCGTTCTCCTATCAGGCGTATGTGGACTGGGCGCTGGACGCGCCGCTCCTGTTCCTGCGCCGCGAGGGCGAGTACCGCCACCCGAAGCTCACCTTCCGCCAGCTCATGAAGGAGGGCTACGAGGGCAAGCCGCCGGACATGGGGGACTGGACGGACCACCTGTCCACGCTCTTCCCGGAGGTGCGGCTCAAGAAGGTGCTGGAGGTGCGCGGCGCGGACTGTACCAGCGCGGCGATGACGGGGGCCCTGGGGGCACTCTGGCGCGGCATCCTCTACGACGCGCAGGCGCTGGCGGAGGCGGAGCTGCTCCTGCCCCGGCTGAACTTCACGGAGCACCTGGCGTTCCACGACACCGCGCGCCGCGAGGGCCTGGCCGGGAAGCTGGGGCCGCACGCGCTGCACCAGCTTGCCGGGGAGATGGTGGCCATCGCGAAGCGGGGGTTGCAGCGGTTGGACCCCGAGGACGCGCCGCTGCTCGCGCCGCTGGAGGCGGTGGCGGCTTCGGGCCGGTCTCCGGCGCAGGCGGTGCTGGACGCGTGGAAGGAAGATCCGCGTCCGGAAGTGCTGATGACGCGCTTCGAGCTGTGAGGCCGTGACGCGTCCGCGGGGGCGTGAGTCCCGCGGACGCGAGGGGCGGCTAGAAGCGGCCGCCCACGGTGATGTTGCCGTTGAAGAGGCTGCCCTTGGCGTCCTCGTTGGTGCCGGGGACCTCGAAGAGCTCCTCGCCACCGACGAAGCGGTAGGAGGCGCGCACGCCGGCGGACAGGTGGCCCAGGCGGTACTCGATGCCCGCGGCCAGCGGCATCTCCGTCTGCCAGTCGTTGTTGTAGACGTCCTGGGAGCCCGAGGACGCGTGCAGGTAGCTCAGGCCCACGCCCAGACCCACGAAGGGGTGCCACTTGTGGTCGACGATGGGGCCCAGCTTGCCCATGAACGTGCCGTTGTTGCGGAAGATGTGATTGCCGCCGAGCACGCGCGCATCGTCGATGGGGATGTTCTGGCCTTCGTAGCCGACCTCCACGCCGATGTACTTCCAGGGCTGGGCGTTGGCGGTGATGTTGAAGAGCGCGCCCACGCCTGTCTCATCCCCCAGGTCGCCGGTGAAGCCGCCCAGGCCCACGCCCACGTCCAGGCCGGCCATGGCGTCCTCTTCACTGAAGCTGAGCTTGCGCGACACCTCGGTCGCATCCATCGCGAGCGCCGGCCCCGCCACGCATGTGCCGGCCACCACCAGTCCTGCCACCATTGAAGTCCGTCTCATGACCAGGTTCCTCCCGCTTGAAGTGTGGGACCTGGAATGGAAGCTGGGACGGTGGGGCCTGACAGCGCACCCGCCCTGTGGACGGAGGCAGGAGGCCGAGGGCCTCAGCGCCGGCCGAAGAGCTTCTTCAAACCGGAAAGCAGGCCGCTCGGCCGGGCTTCCGGTTCGGTGTGGAAGGGCGAGCGGGCGATGAGTGCATCGCGGGAGGCGTCGTCCAGCTCCTCCGTCGCGAGCGTCACCGGCTGCCGCTTCGCGCCGGGCAGGGTGGCGCTGAAGGCGAGCGTGCCGTCGGTGGACAGCGCCAGGTGCACCTCCACCTCGCCGGGGCGCTCCACGGTGAGGGTGAGGGCGCCGAGCCACTCGTTCTCTATGGCGGTGGCGGCGGTGCCCTGGAAGAAGGCGAGCGCCAGCGGCCCGGGGGCGGTGATGGGGATGACGAGCGTCTTCGCGGTGGGCAGGCGGGTGTTGCGCTCCAGCACGCGGCGGAAGGTGCCGGCGTCCTCGGCGACGCCGATGGGGGAGGTGAGGACCTCCGAGACGCTGGCGGCGGGCTTGCCGGTCTCCGACAAGAGGAGCGCGTGACCGAGCAGCGCGGCGCCGCGCACCACGGCGGTGCGGGCGTCCACGTCGTCGTCGCGCACGGGCACGCCCAGGCTCTCCTCCAGGCGGCGGCGCACGAGCGGCGCGCGGGACTGGCCGCCCACGAGGAGCACGGCGTCCAGGCCCTGCGGGGACAGGGCGTTGGACTCCAGCACCTCGCGGGTAACGGAGACGACGCGCTGGGCGAGGTCGGCGGTGAGGGCCTCCACGCGTTCTCGGTCGAGCTTGGGGCCGGGGCCGGTGGGCAGGGTGACGTCCACGCTGTCCCGGGTGGAGAGGGTCTGCTTGGTGGACTCCGCGAGGGTGCGCAGGGGGCCCCAGTCGAGCAGGTGTTCGGGGCGGGGGTGACCCTGTTCCGCGAGGTCGCTGACGAGCGCCTCCGCGATGCGGCCGTCGAAGTCCATACCGCCGAGGGTGGGGTCGCCGCCGGTGGTGACGACCTCCAGGTCATCGCCGGTGACCTGCACGACGCAGACCTCCAGCCCGCCGCCGCCCAGGTCCACGACGAGGACGCGCTTGCGGGCAAGGCCCCGGCCGTATGCGTAGGCGAGCGCTGCGGCGGCGCTGTTGGTGAGCACGCGGGGCACGTCCAGGCCGGCCATGGTGGCGGCCTCGCGCAGGGCGGCGCGTTGGCGTTCGGTGAAGTGCGAAGGCGCGCAGAGCACGGCGCGCGTCACCTTGCGGCCCAGGTGCGTGGTGGCCGCCTGGTGCAGTTCGCGCAGCAGCATCGCGGTGAGGAGCGTGGGCGCCACGTGGCGGCCATCGAGCTCCACGCCCGCGTCCCCCTGGCGGTCGGTGGCGATGGGGAAGGTGAGCTGCGGGGAGAGCCAGCGCAGGTTGGGGGAGCGGGCGCGCACGCCGAGCAGGCGCTTGAGGCCGGTCGCGGCGCGGCGGGGAGCGCTGGCGGCTTCGGTGCGGGCGGCGGTGCCGACCAGGACCTCTCCGGAGCTGTTCACCGCGATGACGGAGGGAAGACCCGCGCCATCAGTGCCAGGGATGGGGATGGGCGTGGCGACGCCGTCGATGAACGCGGCGACGCGAGCGTGCGAAGTGCCCACGTCGATGCCGAGCACGACCTCCGCTGGCGCGGGCGGGGTGACGGGCACGGCGGGAGTCAGGTCGAAGAGCGTGCGGCGGCGGCTGCGCGTGGTGCTCTGTGGGTCAGCGGAAGGCGGCGCGGCTTCGTCGGTGCGCGGGGACTGGGACGGCGACTGTGACGCGGCTGTGCTGGCTTCGCTGGAGCGCGGAGACTCTGTCGCGGCTGTTGCTTGGGGAGGCGATTGGGTCGACGTCGCGCTGATGGGCGCGGCGGATTCGCTAGCGCGTGAGGCGTCTGTCGCAGTCGATGCTTGAGGATTCGGCTGTTCCGAAATCGCGCTGGCGGGCGCGGTGGATTCGTTGGCGCGCGGAGGCTCCGAGGCAATTGATGGCTGTCCTGACGCCACGCTGATGGACACAGTGGAGCGCGATGACTCTGCCGCAGCCGATGGTTGTCCCAACGCTGCGCTGATGAGTGTGGCGGCTTCGCTGGCGCGCTGGGACTTTGCCGTGGCCGATGCTTCAGGAGCCGGTTGTTCGGAAGCCGCGTTGATGGGGCCGGTTGCTTCGCTGGAACGCGGAGCCTCTGTCGCGGCTGATGCGTGTGGCTGCGGCTGTGCTGAAGCCGCGTTGATCACCGCGGTGGATGCGCTGGGGGGCGCAGACTCTGTGGTGGTCGATGCTCGGAGACTTGGTTGTTCCGACGCCGCGTTGACGGGCGCGGTGGATTCGTTGGCGCGCGGAGGCTCCGTGACGGATGCCTGCTGCGAAGGCGTGCTGGCGGGGGCGGGCTCTGACTCAGCGGAGAGCCGCGCAGGCGGCTGTTCCGAAGTCGAGCTGTCCGTACCGGAAGCTTCGTCGACGCGTGAGGTCTGCGCTGCGGCGGACTCTCGCGACAGTTGCTCGTCGGACGCACTGTCCAGCGCGACCGCTTCATTGCTGCTGGGAGCACCCGCCGCGGTGTGCTGTGTGGCTTCACCCGAAGCGACCGGTGAGGCTGAGGTGCCGGTGGATACCTGGAGGGGCGGCTTCGTGTCGGAAGCGAGCGCATTCGAGGCGTCCAGGGCCGCTGGGGTGGACACCGTCGGAACCGGAGTCTCTCCGGGTGTCACCGTTGCGGGGGCTACCGGGGATGCGGACCGCGTCTCTTCGCGGGACTCCGCAGCCAGCACCGAAGCGAGCGCCTCATCATGCTCCGGCGCTTGGACCGGGGCCGATTCGAGTTCGGGCGAAGCGTCCTCCGCGGACGCAGCCACTGCCGGGGTCGTGTCTTCGGATGCAGAAGACCCGACGAGCGCCGTCCATGCATCCTCGGTCGGCAGCTCGACCATGACGACTGTCGATGCGTCCTCTTCTTCCAGTGGAAGCGCGGGGACGGGCTCGGGCGCCGTAGGAGCATTCGCTGAAGTCGTAACGGCCTGCGTGTCGCGCTCGGGCTCCGTGGTCGGCTCGTCGGTGCTCGTGCCACCGACAGCTTGTTCAAGCGCCGCGCTGAACGGATCCACGTCCTCCGAATCCGTGCTGAGCGCGCGCGGGAGGGAGTCCGGGTCGATGCCCCAGGTGCGAAGGCGCTCTGCCTCCCTTTGGCTCGGAGTTGCTTCCTGAGGAGCATCCGCCGCATGGAACTCAACGGGCTGCGACGTCGCCTGGGAAGCGTCTTCTACTGCGTCGGAGTCCGTGACTGCCGAGGAGGTCTCTACTGGAGGGAGAACCTCCTCCTGCGATCCTGCTGATGCGTCGAAGTCCGGAGCGGCCGGGAAATGCTCCGGCGGGGGAAGCGCTGCTTCGGTATCGGCGGCTCCCTCCGCATCGGAGTCCGAGTGCTCCTCCGAAGACAGCGTTGCCGCGAAAGAGGCTTCCTCTGTGTCGGAGCTCTGCGCCGTCCAGTCACTGCTCGCCTCCGGATGGACCGGATTGTGGGCGCTGACGGCGTCGGAGTCCGAGGGAGCCCAGGAGCGCTTCTCTTCCGGAGGGAGCGTCGCGTCCGAGGCGCCTTCCGTCGCAGGGGAGTCCGGTGCGAACGAGGAGGTGCGGTCCGCAGGGGCAGGGGCTTCCTCTGGCTCCATGCTGAGGTCGACGTCGAAGTCGAACGACGGGCTGGAGTCCGCCTGCGTCTCGCCGGATACGGCCGCCGGTTCCGCTTCGCCTGTCGTGTCCGTGAACGCGGAGGCCGCGTCGCCAGTCTCCTCCGTCGCGTACTCAGCGCTCCACCCCGAATGCTCGGGATCGTGCGCGGCTCCGAGCACGGCGTTCGGATCAAACGCGTCCACCGACGCGGGAGTGAAGTGGTGCGCGGATGCTTCGCCAGCGTCAGGAACGTCAGATGCCTCGGGTTCCGGCGGATGCGCGTCGTCCTCGCGTGCATCCGGAACGAAGGCGTCCCCATCAGATACCGCTGACTGCGCTTCCACGTGGCCGTCATCGGCCTCTGGCGCAGGCGGTGCGTCCGCTGTGCTCTGCGCCGAATCCCATGCGGAGGCGTTAGTGAATGAAGCCGCCGCAGCGTTCTCAGTACTGGCGGGCACCTCCGAGGAGGTCGCATCCCAAGCCGGTGCGTCCGTTGTGCTCTGAGCCGAATCCCATGCGGAGGCATCGGTGAATGAGGCCGCTGCGGCGTTCTCGGTACTGGCAGGCACCTCCGAGGAGGTCGCATCCCAAGTCGGTGCGTCCGTTGCGCTCGGAGTCGATTCCCATGCAGAGGCGTCAGTGAATGAAGCCGCTGCGGCGTTCTCGGTACTGGCAGGCACCTCCGAGGAGGTCGCATCCCAAGTCGGTGCGTCCGTTGTGCTCTGAGCCGAATCCCATGCAGAGGTTTCGGCGCCGGTGAATGACGCCGCTGCGGCGTTCTCTGCGCTGGCGTGCTGCTCCGTGGCGGTCGCATTCCAAGGCGGAGCACTCGGTGTGTCCGCTGTGCTTGGCGTCGACTCCCATCTAGAGGCGTCGGTAAACGAAGCCGCTGCGGCGTTCTCGTCGCTGGCGGGCGTCTCCTCAGCCGAAGCTTCAGCACGCGCTGCATCGGCCGCGACTGAATCCGCCGGCGCGTTCGTCGCCACTTCTTCCTGCTGGGGAGCCGCGGAAGGCTCCGGCGCCCTCACGGCCGCGAAGGTGCCAGAGAGAGCGGGCGTCCGTTCGCCGGCCTGGACTCCGCTGGACACGGGAGTCCTCGGCTGGACCGTGAACATCTCCTGGGTTGCCCGTTGTGGATCCAGGCCGGTCGGACGCTTCCGTGGCTTCCGAGGGAAGTCCACCGCCGGCAGGAGTGGCGCCAGTTGCTCTTCCTCTTCGGCCGCGTGCTCCGGAAACAGCGACACCGGCTCATCCGGTTCCGCCAGGTCCGGCGGCGGCTCGGCAACGACGGGCAGCTTCACGGCCGGCAACGTCATGGACGCCTTCGGCGGCGTGGTGCGCGTCCACGGTTCCTCCGGGGCCACCTTCGCCGGAGGCTCCACCGGTGCCGGCGCTTCGCTGCCTGACGCAGGCCGTGCCGGATTCATGGCAGGAGTCCGTCGCACCAGCCCCGGCGGCGCCACCTCCGACCCGCTCCGCTTCGCGACGATGCGATCGATGAGCGCCTTGCTCGCCGCGTCCAGCTTGGTGAAGCGCACCGTCATCCCGGTGCGTGCGCTCCCCGCGTCCGCCTTCAGCACCACGCCTTCACCGCGCAAGAGCCGCGTGCCGTCCGCGAGGACGAACTCGAACGCCAGCCCCGTGCCTTCCGGCTTGAGCGCTCGCGTGGCCACGAACACTCCACCGCGCCCTACGTTCGAGCCATACCGCTCGATGAACTCCTCCTCCCCCGTGTAGGGGAGTCGGATGCGCAGGGGGAGGAGCTTGGGGGCCGGCCCGGTCATCGCAAGGGGATCCGCACGTCCCCGCCGGAGCCCTGCACCACGAGCGCCAGCCCATCGTCTTGCACGGCGTCCGGCGGCACCTCGAACAGCAGCGCCACTTCCGTGCGCTGTGAGGGCTCCCACGTGGTGGGCAGGGGCTTCGTGCCGGCCACCGCCTGCGCGTCACGCGCCAGCGGATACGTCTGCCCCTTCGCGTCCGTGATTCTCACGCCCTCCAGCGACAGCGGCGCGGGCATCCCGCCCACGTTCTGGGTGATGAGCTCCACGCGCAGGAACAGGTCCTCCGTCGTGAGGCTCAGCCCCGCCTTGCCGGAGCCCTTCACCGAGTGCGACGCCTCCAGCCCCGTCACCTTCACCGCCACCGTGTCCACGTGCACGGTGTCGTTGCGCTCGGGCAGCCGCAGCTTGCGCGGGCCGCTGTCGCCCATGCCCGCGGCTAGGCCCGCAAGCTTCGACTCCTCCGGCTCGCGCTGGGGCGGCTGTGGACGCGTGGCCACGGCGCCGCCCTGCTTCACCCGGTCCGCCTCCGCGCGCAGCTTCTGGAGCGTGCGCGCGTCGGCTTCCTGGCCCTCTTCGGACGTGGAGGCCTCCTTCGTGCAGCCCCCCAACAGGAGGGCCGCCGTCAGGAACGCCAGGGTGCGGGATGCGGCGCGGGGACTCACGCCGGGCTCGCGCCCTTCACCAGCTCGTAGAGCTTCTCGAGCGCCACGGGCAGCTTGTCCGCGTCCGGACCACCGGCCTGCGCCATGTCCGGCTTGCCGCCGCCCTTGCCGCCCACTTCCTTGGCCATCTCGCGCACCAGGTTGCCCGCGCTGATGCCCTTGGCGACCAGGTCCTTCGTGGCCGCCACCAGGATGACGGCGCGGCCGTCCTTCTCACCGCCAATGGCGATGATGCCGGAGCCGATGCGGTCGCGCAGCTGATCCGCCATGCCGCGGAACACCTTGTCGTCCGCGGGGTCCACGCGCGTGGCCAGCACCTTCATGCCGTTGACCTCGCGCGCCTGGTCCATGAGGTCCTTCTGCGAGGCCGACTGGGCCTTCACCGAGACCTCCTCCACCTTGCGCTCCAACTCCTTCACGCGCTTCTGGGTGGCCTCCACGCGGGTGGCGACCTCCTTGGGGTTCGTGCGCAGGAGCGCCGCGACCTTCTTGAGCTCGTGCTCCTGCTCGCGAACGAACTGGAGCGCGCCCACGCCCGTCACGGCCACGATGCGCCGCACGCCGGACGCGACGCCGCTCTCGCTCGTCACCTTGAACAGGCCGATGTCGCCGCTGCGCTTCACGTGCGTGCCGCCGCAGAGCTCCGTGGATTCCGGGTGCACGGTGACGACGCGCACGGTCTCGCCGTACTTCTCACCGAACATGGCGACAGCGCCGGACTTCTTCGCGTCGTCGATGTTCATGACGCGCGTCTGGGCGTCCGCGTTGTCACGCACCCAGGTGTTCACCAGGTCCTCCACCTGCTCCAACTGTTCCTGGGTGGCGGGGGAGAAGTGGGAGAAGTCGAAGCGCAGGAAGTCCGGCGCGACGACGGAGCCCGCCTGCTTCACGTGCTCGCCGAGCACGCGCTTGAGCGCCTTGTGGAGCAGGTGCGTGGCGGAGTGGTTCGCGCGGATGGACTTGCGGCGCTCCACGTCCACGGACGTCTGAACCATGTCACCGACCTTCAGCGTGCCTTCCTTCACCTCCACGCTGTGGACGATGAGGCCCTGCACCGGACGCTGCGCGTCCTTCACCTGCACCACGGTCTTGCCGCCGTGCGCGACGATGCGGCCCGTGTCGCCCAGCTGGCCGCCGGACTCGCCGTAGAAGGGCGTGCGGTCCAGCACGACGTCCACCGTGGCGCCCGCGGAGACCTGGGGCACCTCCACGCCGTCCTGCACGAGCGCGATGACGCTGCCTTCACCCTCGTGGCCCTCGCCGTCGTAGCCCAGGAACTGGGTGGGGGCGGTGCGCGAGAGCACGGTCTGGAAGACGTCCTTGGTGGACTTCTTGTCACCGGGCAGGAAGTCGGGGTTGTCGTCCGCCGTCTTGAGCTTGTTGAAGCCCTCCAGGTCCACGTCGTAGCCGCGCTCGCGCGCGATGATCTGCGTGAGGTCCCACGGGAAGCCGTAGGTGCCGTGCAGCAGGTAGATGACCTCGCCGGAGAGCTGCTTGCCGCCGGAGGCCTGGAGCTTGGCCAGCTCCTCGTCCATCAGCTTGAGGCCACGGTCGAGCGTGCGGCGGAAGCCCTCTTCCTCGTGCTTGGCCACTTCGAGGATGAAGGTGCGGCCGTCACGCAGCTCGGGAAACGCGTCGCCCATGAGCTCGATGACGCGGTCCACGACCTTGAAGAAGAAGGGCTCCTTGATGCCCAGCTGCGTGTCACCGTGGCGGATGGCCCGGCGCATGATGCGGCGCAGGACGTAGCCGCGGGCCACGTTGGAGGGCTGGACGCCGTCGGCCACGAGGAACGCGGTGGCGCGGGCGTGGTCGGCGACCACGCGCTGGGACGCGCCGGTCTCCTGCGTGTAGGGCTTGCCGCACAGCTGGCTGACGGTGGCGAGGATGCCCTGGAAGAGGTCGGTGTCGTAGTTGGAGCGCTTGCCCTGGACGACGGACGCGATGCGCTCCAGGCCGGCGCCGGTGTCGATGGACGGCTTGGGCAGCGGGATGAGGGGCGCGTCCTTCTCCTTGCGCTCGAACTGCATGAACACGAGGTTCCAGATTTCGAGCCACCGGTCGCAATCACACGCGACGCCCTGGCACTTGCGGCCCGCGGCCTCTTCGACACAGGGGATGTCGTCGCCCTGGTGGTAGTGGATCTCGGAGCAGGGGCCGCACGGGCCGGTGTCGCCCATGGCCCAGAAGTTGTCCTTGTAGCCGAGCTTCAGGATGCGGTCGCGAGACACGCCCTGCTTCGCCCACAGCTCGAAGGCCTCTTCGTCCCAGGGGATGTTGTTCTCGCCGTTGAACACGGTGACGGCGAGCCGGTCGATGGCCAGGCCCAGGCGCTTCGTCACGAACTCCCAGGCGAACGAGATGGCGTCGGCCTTGAAGTAGTCGCCGAAGGAGAAGTTGCCGAGCATCTCGAAGAACGTGTGGTGGCGCGCGGTGTAGCCCACGTTGTCGAGGTCGTTGTGCTTGCCGCCGGCGCGCACGCACTTCTGCGAGGTGGTCGCGCGGCGGTAGTCGCGCTGTTCGCGGCCGGTGAAGACGTCCTTGAACTGGACCATGCCGGCGTTGGTGAACAGCAGGGTCTGGTCGCCAACGGGCACCAGCGAAGAGGAGGCCACACGGCGGTGGGCGCGCTCCTCGAAGAACTGGAGGAACGCCTCGCGGATCTGGGAGGCGGTGAGGGCGGAAGGCATGGTGTGGGTATATGCCACAAGAGGGCCGGGCGCAGCAGTTCCTGGACGGGTCATCCCATGGGGGACGACCCATGTAGGCAAGACTGACGACAGGAGGGCAGGGGAGCGGCCAGGGCCCCTGTGGGTGGCCTGGCGTCCTATGCGCTGCGCCGGGACGGAAGCTCGACCGTGAAGGCCGTTCCCTCGCCCGGCCTGCTCGCCAGGTGGATGCTCCCGCCGTGTGCGTCCACGATGCTCCGGACGATCCACAGCCCCAGCCCGAAACCCCCGGCGTGGGACTTGGGGGAGAGCTGGACGAACCGCTCGAAGACGCGCTGCTGGGCTTCCTCGGGGATGCCGGGCCCACCGTCGCGGACCACCAGCGTCGCGCGGTCCTCGCTGGCGTGCACCGCCAGCTCCACGGGGGCTCCCGGCGCGTACTTGATGGCGTTGGACAACAGGTTCGTCACCACCTGCTCCAGGCGCATCCGGTCCCAGTGGCCGACAGCCGGTTGGTCCGCCCGCAGGCGCAGCTCACAGCCGGCGCGCTGGAGCCCCTCGACGAAGACCTCACCCACGCTCCTCGCCACCTCCGCGAGGTCGACCTCCTCGGGCTCGATGGGCAGCGGCTCCTCCGATGCGGAGGCCCGTGAGACATCGAGCATCTTGTTGATGAGGTTCTCCAGGCGCCGGCACTGCTCCTTGGCCTTGAGGAGCTTGGGCGTCGCCTGGTCGGGCGTCAGGGAGCCCCGCTGGTTGGCCCGAAGCAGGCTCTCCATGTAGAGCTGGAGCGAGGTGATGGGCGTCTTCAGCTCATGCGACGCGACGGAGAGGAATTCCTCGCGCATCTGGAGCGCGAGCTGGAGCTCCGCCGTCCGCTCCCGCACGCGCTGTTCGAGCTCGGCGTTGAGCTTGTGCAGCTCCGCCTTCGCGCTCTTCATCGACGCGCTCTCGATGAGCTCCCATTCGCCGCCCTGCCGGATGAGCGCGAACTGGTGGTTGCGGACCACGTCGAGCACGTCCATCGGGCCGCACCGGTCCAGGCAGTAGCTGCACATCCCGATGATGTTGTGGCTCTTGAAGGTGTCGGTGACGCGGGCTTCGTACTCGACGAAGCCGGACCAGTCCTGGCGCTCCAGCCAGTAGGTGTTCCCCGTCAGGCGCAGCCCCGCGTATCCCTGCGAAAGCGCCCGTCCGTGCCGGTCCACCCAGCCCTGGAGCACCTCGTCGGCGCTCTTGCCCCCGGCCTGCATGTACCAGTCGCGATGGTCGATGATCTCGATCTGCCCCCGAACCATGCGCTGGTCCAGGTCGGGCACGGCGTTGCGCAGCATCGTCCGGGCATCCGAAGCGCCGAACGGCTCGGAGGTGACCCACAGGCAATGCTCGTTGTTCTCCAGGCCCGCCTTGAAATAGGGGACCAGCGAGTCCACGAGGTCGTCCCGGTCGCCGTAGAACTGGCAGAAGTGGGAGCCCCAGGGCAGGTCCCCCACCGCGGGAATTCCACTTGGACGCAGGGGGAGGTTCATGGGGCTTGGTACCGTGGTCATGGGGACCCAACAACACCGCGGCGGCCTGAATCCGTTCAGCGCTGAACGCATGCCTGCGAGGACGCCGCTCCACCTGCGTCCGGCGGCGCCGCACCGCGCCACGCGCTCGGAGTCTTGGCTTCTCACGGACTTGGAACGGGCACGCAACTCCCGGCGCCATTTACCGACAATGTAGGCAAGCCTCCCTGCTGCTCAACTCGGCTCCCCCTTCCGAGGTCCCTCATGGTCACGGTCACGCGCCCTTCCAGCCTCACTCCGTCCACGCTGACGCGGACCACGCCGGAAGCCCTTGTCCGGGCCCGGGGCGCTCAGGGCTTCAACGCCATCGTGAAGGGGGACAGCTTCACGTCGGGCGCTCCGGCGGGGTTGCAGCAGGCCAATGCCCTGCGCATTCCGCTCCCCTGGCCCGGCAAGGGCGAGGCGGACAAGATCGGGTGGATCCAGAAGGCGTATCCGCCGGCGAAGGACTCCACCGCGGAGTTCATGAAGATCAACCAGGCCGTGCGCGCGGGCCAGAACGTGATGCCCCCCGAGGCCAAGGACTGCGTGTTCCTGGCGGTGGGCGGTCTGCTCTCCGAGGCCGCGCCCAAGCAGATCTACTTCGACAAGAACCTGGACGCGCTCGAAGCGCAGGGCCTCCAGGTCGGCCGCGTTCCCGTCGACACGGACATGGGCGTGGAGCACAACGCCGCCATCGTTCGTCAGGCCGTGCTCGAGGCCTCCAAGAACGGCAAGCAGGTGGTGCTCATCGGCCACAGCAAGGGCGGCCTGGACTCCGCGGCGGCGCTGTCCATGTACCCGGAGCTCAAGGAGCACGTTCGCGCGCTGGTCACCATCCAGTCGCCCTACGGCGGCTCGCCCATGGCGCAGGACCTGCTGGACAACCCGCTCGTGCGCTACGGCGTGGGCGGCGCGGTCGAGGCGCTCGGCGGCAGCATCCAGGCCGGTGAGGACCTGACGTACGACTCGCGCAAGGCGTTCCTGGCCAAGCACCCGATGCCCGAGGGCATCCCCACCGTGTCCATGGCCTCCACCACCGCGAACCCCACGTCGCCGCTCTTCCTCATGGAGGAGTACATGCAGCAGCGCTACGGCGTGAAGTCCGACGGCCTGGTGCTCCCGCAGGACGCGTTCATCCCCGGCTCCAAGTCCGTGACCCTGTCCGGCCTGGATCACCTGGACTCCACCGGCACGACGCTCAACCCGTTCAAGCCCTACCAGCCCGAGGACCTGACCCTCTCGCTGGTCGCGATGGCGCTGAAGATGCCCAAGGGCGAGTGACGCCTCACGTCCCCGTGGGCGGGGCCTGGCGCTTCAGCTCCTTCGCCGGAATCCCTGCCACGGTGGCTCCGGGCGCCACGTCCTCCAGCACGATGGCGTTGGCGCCCACCTTGGCGCCGTCGCCAATCACCACCGGGCCCAGCACCTGGGCGCCCACGCCGATGTAGACGTCGCGGCCCACGCGGGGCACTCCGACGCGTCCGGGCAGGGGCTCCAGGCTCACGTTCTGGGAGATGAAGCTGTTCTCTCCAATCTCCACGCCCGGCGCGATGATGACGCCGATGCCTCCGTAGCCCAGCTCCACCGAGGGGTGGAGCACGGCCTTCGTGTCCACGTGGCTGTTGTGGATGCGGTCGCCCACCGTGGCCACCATGTTCGCGAGCCTCGGGAGCGCCTGGAGCCGCTTCGCGGCCCGGTAGAACGTCAGCGCCGTCGGACCCATCTGCCCACCATCCTTTTCGCCACCGGGGCCCAACGGAACTTCGAGCGCTGCAACGTCTGCCCCATCCATGTGTCCCGGTAGATGAACAGCCAGTGGTGCTGCCGGACCTGATCCGTCCACTCGCGCTTGTAGGGAGCATCATCTCCCAACAGGTCCAGCTCACCCAGGCCTCTTCCAATGCAGTCCTGGATCAGGTTCTCCGTCAACAGGTGCCCCGGGCTGACCTCCGCCAACGACTCGTCGTAGCCCGGCTTCATCGCCAGGTAGCGACCGGCGTATTCCAGCCCGTACTGGAAGGCGATGGGACGTGAGTCCAGGCGCAGGAAATACAACCCCAGCCAGCCACGCTCCGCCGCCATGTGCGCGAGCCCCGTGTAGAAGCCGCGCCGGTGCTCCGCCTGCGCGATGGCCGTTCCCTCCCGCGCCTTCCAGCCGCTCTGTTCCAGTGCGAAGGCCTCCTCCAACTTCGACCCCAGGCCCTCCACTTCGGCCACGCGCTCCACCTCCACGCGGCCCTTCTCCTCCAGGCGCCTGCGCCTTCTGCGCAGCGGCTTCGCGTTGCTCCGGCCCTTCGTCCACGCCGCGACCGTGGAGGGCAACACCAGATAGGGCGAGCGCGAGCTCGGCCATGCGCCGCACGGCATCCCCGCGCCCCTCGCCGCGTTGAGCAGCTCCCACGCCGCGCCGCCCTCCGGCACGTCCGACAGCCGGAGCACCTGCCAGCTCGGGTCGCCCATCAGATGCGACAGGAAGGCCACCGCGGCGCGCCGGGGCTCCTCCGCCACCAGGTCGAAGCGGCACGAGTGCTTGTTCGTCAGCGACGACAACTGCCGCACCGGCACGCCGTACTGGTGGCCCTGCTCCTCCTGGAGCCCCAGCACCGCCACCAGCACGCCCAGCGCGTTCCTCGCCGTGAGGATGCGCAGGGCCGCACCGGGCGCGAAGTGCTGAAGCCAGCAGCGCACGAACTCGTGCCGGTGGAACACCTGGTCATCCACGCGCTTCACCAGCGCGTTCCACTCCGCCTCCAAGGCATCGAAGGCCGCGAGACTCCGGACCTCCTCCACGCACAGGGGCTCCACGCGCCCGCGCGGCAACTGCTCCACCGCGTTGAGGCGGGGGAGGGAAGGGACGCGCTCCCCGAGCATCGCGTCCGTGATGGGACTCTCCTCCATGAACATCGCTCCTCGGGTGTCTCGCTCAGGGGGACTCAGGAGAGGGGCTCGCCGGCGTCATCCGCCGCTTCAGTCCCCAGCACGTCCGGTCCCTGCTTCTTCAAGGGCTCGTCGCGCAGCAGCACGGGGCCCTCGACCTTCGTCAGTGCGTTGGTGTCCAGGGGAACGTGGTGCACCTGCACCGGGACCTTGGTGCTGGGGAGCTCCACCGTCGTCTTGAACACCGCCTCCGCGGGAGCCGGCATGACGGGCGTGGGCGCTTCCACCACCGGCACCGGCGCCAGCTTCGGCTGCTTCTTGAGGCCGCGGAAGAGCCAGCCACCCTTCTGGCGCTCGTACAGCTTGCGCGTCTCCACCGCCGCGCGTGCGTGCGACACGCGGCCCGTCTCCAGGTCCTCCAGCAGCATCTCGCTCAGCCGGCGGCGCGTCACGCTGTCCAGGTAGTCGAAGACCTTCTCCAGCTTGCGCACCACCACCTGCGTCGCGCCGCCCGCCGCGGTGTGCGTCAGCGCCGAAATCTTCAGCTCGTGCCGCGCCCTCGCGCGCTCCGCCAGCTTGCGCAGCCGGTCCGCTTCGTCCGGCGACGCGGCCTTGCTGACGAGCCCCGGCAGCACCGTGCGCGCCAGGCCCGCGTCCACGAAGCCCGAGTCGTCGAACGTCTCCAGCGACTCCAGCGCCCGCCGCCGCGCCTCCACCGACGTGCCCTCCAGCGCCTTCAGCGCCGTCGTCACCCGGTCCAGCGCCATCCAGCGGTACACCCAGTCCAGGCCCGTGCCCTTGATGTTCTGCGCGCCCATGATGCTCACCTGCATCCCGGGCGCCACCGCGCGGGCGCACGCGTCCACCACCTGGTCGCCCGTCGCCTGCGAGTCGGACACCGGCACCAGCTGCTCCAGCATCATGGCCTTGTACGCATCGCGGAACTTCGCGTGGAACGCCTTCACGCGGCCCTGCGCGTCCGCCTCACCCCGGGGCAAGAGCGCCTTCAGTCGCGCGTGCACCGCCATGCGCGCCAGCAGGTACAGCGCGTGCTCGCGCACCTCGTCCTTCGTCGCGGCCGTCAGGACCTCGGGCAGCGCCTGCGGCAGCGCGCGCGTCGCCGGGGACAGCGCCTCGTCGATGAGCGGGCCCACCTCGCGCTCCAGCGCGCGGCGCACCTTCTCCACGCCCACGTCGTCGTCTCCGCCCTCCAGCGCCTTCCCCACCGCCGTCGTCAGCGCCAGCGTGGCCGTGGCCTGGAGGCCCGCGCCGGCCGCGTACCGCTCCAGCCGGTCCATGAACGTCGCCATCGTGGGACGCGGCACCTTCAGCTTCGCCAGCTCCTTCGCGAGCCGGGCCTCCGCGCGTGCCTGGCCCTCGGGGCTGGAGACCTCCTCCGCGGCGACGACCTCCGTGCTCAGCAGGTGCCGGTCCAACGCGTCGCGCACGTACTTCTGGAGGCCCTCCAGGTTCGTACCGATGAGCACGTGCCGGTCCGCGGGCGCGTCCTCCACCATGATGCGCGCGAAGACCTCCGAGCGTGACACGCGGTCCCAGCGGTTGTTGATGACCGTGATGACCGCGCGCTCCGGGTTCGCGTCCGGATCCACGTCCCCCAGGCCCGTGCGGATCCAGTTGTTCATGAAGCCCGTGCGCTCGTTCGCCGAGTGCCCGTTGATGAACTGGAGCTGACGCCCGCGCACCTTCGCCGGCGGGAAGACCTTCAACACGCCGATTTCGGGCTGCACGTGCTCGGCCATCAGCGCCAGCGCGTACGGCCGCGACACGCCGAGCTGCTCCGCCAGCGTCGCCACCAGCGCCATGTTGCGCGGGTGCTCGCGGTAGGGGAACAGGGCGAGGAACTCCTCCGGAATCAGCTCCGCCTCCCACCACGCGCTGTGCAGGAGCGTGGTGTCCTTCTCCTGCGCCGCCTGCTTGAAGAGTGGGAGGAAGTGGTCCTCCGTCGTCACCACCCGGCCGCCCCTGGGCATGAAGTTGGTGATGACGGACGCGACGTTGATGCCCGCCGGACCCTGGATGTCCTCATGGTCCGGATAGGCGTTGGTCAGCGTGGCGAAGTCGTCCTTCATCCAGTCGTTCTGGAGCAGCTCGACGAAGTTCGGCTGGAGCGCCATGCACTCCCAGAGGAACACCTCCGTGCCCAGGCGCGCGCCCAGCTCCACCATGTCCTTCTGCTCCCAGATGGTGGCCTTGTCGTAGGGGCGGAAGATGAAGAACTCGGACGGCCCGGCGCCCGGGGCGCTGTGCACGAACATCGCCTCGGAGCCCGTCGTCTTCGCGAACACCTCGAAGCCCATGCCGGAGAAGAGCGCTGCCTTCAGGCGCTCCGTGCCGGACTTGCCGCGCGTGCCCCAGCCGCCGATGACGAGCGGGATCTTCTCCCGGGACTTCCGCACGCTCTGGCGCTTCACGTACGTGTCGCCCAGGAAGATGGAGAAGAGCGCCGCGGTGAAGAGGCCCAGCGCCGCGATGCCGTTGCCTCCCATCCCCAGGAAGTAGCCCTCGTTCTCCATGATGCGCTCAGTGAGGAGCGCCAGGAACCCGCTCTGCAGGCCCAGCACCGCGGGCGTGTGCAGCGTGGACGTGGGCTTCGGCGCGGCCTCCGGCTCGTGGAAGAGCGTGGCGAGCGGCGCGGGGACCTGCTTGTGCTGACCGTAGGGCGTGAAGCGCACCTGGACGCCCAGCTCGCGCTCCACTTGCTCCACGAAGCGGCGGCGCTCGCGAGGCTCCTCGCCTCCCAGCGAGTCCAGCCGCAGCGACGCGAGCCGGCGGTAGTCCTTGGACACCTTCAGGCGGTTCGTCAGCCGGCGCAGGCGCGAGGCGGGCGGCACCAGCACCGTCTCGCCGTGGCTGCTGAACAGGTGGACCTTGCCGTCCTTCGACAGCGGCATGTCCAGCAGGTCGTCCACCGTGGGCAGGTGACGGCCCCAACTGCCCTGGCTCGCCACGTGGACGCGCTCGCCGGGGACCAGCGTCTCCGTGATTTCGTCCAGGTGGCCCGGGTGCGCGCGCAGCGTGCCGGACATGACGCGGCCGGTGGTGTGCAGGAACGCCTGGCGCTTGTTCGGCGCGGGGCGGCCCAGCTCGTGCCACATGCGCCACAGGCGGCGCTCCTGCCGGTCGCCGTGCCACAGCGTCAGGGTCTTGTCCGTGCGCTCCGCGTACAGCCCGTGCCCGTCCTGCGACAGGTCCGCGAGGATGGCGCCCAGCCACGCGGGGCCCTCGGGCATTGGCGGCAGGCTCTCCGGCGCGGGCTGGAGCGGGATGCGCGTGCGGCTTCCCGGGCGGAGCTTGGAGACGCGGCCCGCGAGGAACGCCGTCCACGCCTGGCGCACCGGGTCCTTCACCCGGCGCAGCACCTGCGCGGCGGCGGCGGCGGCCTCCACCACCGGCCCCGTGGCGCCCGGCTGCGTCGCCAGGGATTCCACCGCGTCCAGCAGCGCCGCGTGCGCGGGGCCCAGTCCGGCGGCGCCCAGCGCTTCGGCCAGCGCGGCGGCGCGCTCACACGACACGCGCAGCACGAGCGGCGCGGTGTCACGGCCGAGCACGTCCACCAGCACCTGGAGGGCGGGGCCCTTCACCTTCGGAGCCGCGAGCGCCGCGTCCACCGCGGCCAGCACGGCGGCGGTGCGCACGCGCGGGCTCGGCTCCGACAGCGTCTGGCCCGCGACGGCGGGCACCTGCTCCAGACCCGCCAGACGGCGCAGCAGCGGCTGTCCATCCGGGCGCTGCGCGATGAGGGCGCACAGGCCCATGCGCACGTACTCGCTCGGGTCGTGGTGCGCGACCTCGGTGAGCAGCGGCATGCGGTGCTCTTCCGACAGGAGCGGCGCGCACTGCTCCAGCACCTGACGGCGGAAGAGGAAGTCCTTCTCCGACGGGGCCTTCGCGCGCAGGCGCTGGCGCAGCAGGGCCAGGCCCGTGAGCGAGTCCACCGTGAGCAGCGCGCGCAGGGCCTCCGCCTGGAAGAACGGGCTCACGTCCTCCTGGCCCGCGAGGCTCGTCAGTGTGGGGCCCACTTCGGGCAGCGACGCGGCGACGCCCGGCACCGTCTGCGCGAGCTGCCGGAAGGCCTCCAGCGCGGCGGCGCGGTTCTGTGCGCGGGGCGCGTCCACGGCGCGGTCCAGGAGCTGCCTCGCCAGCGGCACGGCGGCGGGCTGCAGCTCCTGCGCGTGGGCCTTGCCCAGCACGCCCGTCAGCGCGCGGAGCGCCGTCTCTTCTTCGATCAGCAGCTTGTGGCGGCGCTTCTCCAGCCGCTCGCGCAGGGCGTCGAAGCCCATCCACCGGTCCAGGGCGCGCAGGTCCTCCTTGCGGTCCTTGCGGTCCTTCACCGTGGCCTTGATGTGATCCACCAGCACCTGACGGCGGGCGGCGTCATCCAGCGCCTCGTTGTGCTGACGGGTGAACTGGACGATCTCCGCGTGGACCGCGGCCAGCTCCGTCTCCAGGGCCTCCAGCGCGACGCCCAGCCACGGGGCCAGCCCGTCCAGGTCCGCGGGGCGGGGGCACGACTCCAGCAGACGCTGGGCCAGGACCTCGACCTGGGCCCCGCGCACGCGACGGTGCAGCGGGGGCAGGGCTTCCAGCAGTTGGGATTCGAGAGGTTCGTTCGCCAGGTGCATGTCGCGGCCAGAGCTATTCATTGCTTGAGAAACCTGCCCGGCCCCCCCAGGCACGCGTTCGGATCAGGACAGCTCACGCCCTCTCAGGGCTGCAAACGTCGTTCATCGAGCAGCTCCTCGAACTCCTCCTCGGTGGGCGTGACGTCCTGGAGCCCACGTCCACCCGTCCAATCCCACCGCGCTCCGAGTGAAAACATGTTCTGCATGCCGTACGGGCCGGAGAGGAAGGCGCGGTCCTCCGCGAAGAGCATCAGGCGGTTGCCGCCCTTGCCCATCCACACGTTCCAATCCAGGCGGCCCGACACGCGGTGGCGCAGGTAGGCCGTGGCGCGGTGATCATCCTGGAAGCGCTGCGACGCGCCGTAGCCCAGCTCCACGCGCGTGCCCTGGAGCTTGCCGCCCAGCAGCGCCGCCCAGCTCGCGTAGGCGCCCGCGTTGTCCACCGTGTAGATGTTCGCGTTGCTCACGGCGGACATGCCCAGCGTGGCCACGTGGTCCTGGAAGGGCTGCCAGCGCAGCGACAGCCGGGGCGACAGGCGCCGCGGGTGGTCCTTGCCGTAGAGCCAGTAGACGTTCTGGTCGTAGCGCGTGGCGTCCACCGCGCTGCCGCCCTGCATGGACTCCAGCGTCAGGCCCAGGCCGGGGATGAGGCCCACGTCCGGGGACAGGCGCACGTAGCGGTCCGCCGCCACGCGGCCTCGCGCGCTCCAGCGCATGGCTCCGTCGATGGACTGCGAGAACACGGAGCCCTGCATGGACAGGCGCAGGTCGCCGGGCAGTTGATTCACGTAGCCGGCCACGGTGCCGCCGAACACGGCGGACCGGTTCAGCGGGTAGCGCGCCTCGGGCGTGAAGCGCAGCCACGCGCGGCCCGGGGACAGCTCACGGCGCAGGGACAGGCGGACCTCCAGGCCCGTCTGGAGCGGGCGGTTGAGCAGCTCGCCCTCCTGCACGTCCTCGCTGCGGTAGCCCATCTCCGCGGACACCATGCCCAGTCCGCCGGTGCGCGCTTCGGGCGGCATGCCCTCCGGCAGCAGCGACAGGCTGGGCGGCAGCGCGGGCCAGGGCAGCGGCTCCAGGCCCGTGGTGCCCTGGGCCCACGACGGGGCCGCGAGCGCGCTCGGATCCGATGCGACACCCAGTTGCACCTGCACCAGGGCTTCACCGGCGGGAGACTCCAGGCTCACGCGGTGCGGACCGCGCGAGGGCAAGAGCAGCCAGGTCTCGCCCATGCGGCCCAGCGGCTGGGACGCGCCCTGGAGGCCGGGGTCGGCGTCCTCGGGCAGGCCCAGGTGCATGAGCGGACCTTCCTCCGCGCTGGAGCCGCCGGTGCCGTCACCGGAGGGCAGCGGCGTGCTGCGCAGGAGCAGCTCGCGGCCCGCGGTGGGGGCCAGGGCGGTGGCGCGCACGCGCAGGGCGGTGGGGCCCAGCACGGTCATCACCACCGGCGCGCCCGGACGGCTGCGCAGGAGGGAGAGGGGCTGCGGGGCGGCCACGACGCGGGCGGTGGTGCTGGCTTCCTCGGACTCCACGAAGCGCACCAGACCGGTCTGCTGCGTGTCGGCGCGCGCCATCACCACTTCCACCTGGTGGCGGCCGGGGATGTCCAGGCGCGTGCCCAGGATGGCGGTCTCGCCCTCGGCGACCTGGAGCTCGCGGACCACGCGGCCGTCCACGCGGAGCGCGAACGAGCAGGTGCCGGTGGCGTCCACGCCCGGACGCGGGGTGGTGCCGCAGAGGACCTCCGCGCCCAGAGGCCGGGGCTGCTTCACCACCAGGCTCATCACGCGCGAGGCACCGGCGGGCAGCAGCTTCGCCTCCGACAACTTCCACGGGGGCGCGAGCAGCGCCTTGCGCACGGACATGGCGACGTCCTCGTCGTCCGTGCCGGCTTCCGACGTGGCGACGAGTGAGCCCGCAGTCTCCTCCGCGTCGCGCAGGCCTTCCCAGCGCGTCCAGCGGCCGGCGGTGAAGCGCATGCGGCGGACATCCGGATGATCCGCCCAGGCCTGGAGCTGACTCGCGAGCGCCGCGCCCAGGGGCGCACCGCCGTCCTTCCAAGCCTGCGGCGAGTCCTGCAGCCGCTCCAGCATGCCGAGCGCTTCCAGGCCCACCTGCGGCAGGCCCGTCTCGCGGTACAGCGCCGCCATGGCCAGCGCGCCCGCCGCGTCCTCACCCGAGGCCGACAGGAGACGGGCCCGGAGGTAGCGGCCCGCGAGGCTCTTGTCTCCCGACACCGCCGCGAGCGCCGCATCCGTGTGACCTTCACGGGCCTGGGCGCTGAGCGTGGCGAGCGACGCGTTGCCAGCCGGCACCGTGCTGCCATTGCGCGCCGATGCGCCGGTGGCGGCGAGCGAATCGTTGGCCTGTGTGCCCGTGCTGCTGTTGCTCGCCGAGGCGCTGGCGTTCATGTCCAGCGCCGGGAAGGCAGGGGACACGAGCGTGGGCTGGGTGATGGCCTGTGCGAAGCGCACCGTGCGCGGGGCCGTCTGCGACAGGCGGTCCATCAGCGCGAGCAGGCGCCGCTGTTGCTCCGGCGTCAGCTTCGCCTGCGCGTCCAACAGCCGGCCCACGTCCGCGCGGGCGAAGCCGTCCTCCTGCAACGACGACAGCAGCTCGGCGCGCGCGAGGCGCGGTTCGACGTCATCGGGCCCCTTGCGCAGCTCGCGGGAGAGCGCCTGGAGCGTCTCGTACGCCGTGCCGGCCTGCGGCTGCTGCGGCAGGGCAGGGGACTCTTCCGACGTCGCCACCTCCGCGCGGCGCACAGACAGCGAGACGGCGAGCTGTGCCTTCGGATCCTCGGGCTCGAACCACACCTCTCGCGCCTGCGCGGGCAGCGTCACCACCGCGGACACCGGCGCGGACGACGTTCCCTTCGCTCCTTCCAGCGCGACGTGACGCGCGCTGGCGGCGCCAGGCATCAGCACCAGCCGGCGCGGATGGCCCACGTCCGTGTTCATGCGCACCACGAGCGGCTTGCCCGCCGTGGCATTCAACGGACGCAGCTGCACGCGCACCGGGGAGGGCAGCTTCGCGTCCGGCACCCGGAAGCGCACCGCCTTCTTCTCCACCTTCACCGGCCACTGCGTGCGCACGTAGCCCACTTCGCCCGGCGTCCCCTCCGCCTTCGCGGGCGCGAGCGACAGGAACGCGCGCGTGCCCTCCACGCCCTCCAGCTTCAGCGCGTGCTCGCCCGGCGGCAGGGCAATCTCCACCGGCTCCACCGCGGACAGCGGCAGCAGCGGGAAGGCGTTGCTCCCCACGCGCAGCACCGGGTTCGCCTTCGCGCCCGGCGGCGTCATCACGTAGGCGCGCAGCAGGGTGGGGGCCTCGGCGAGCCCCGTGGCCTGCACGTGCGTGGTGCCTCCCGCGGCGAGCGGCCACAGCGCGCTGCCCGTCATCGAGGCATCGGCCTCCATGCCCTGGAGGTCCAGCCAGTGCGAGGCCTTCACCTCGGTCCCGTCGTCGCGGGGCGCGGGCGTCACCTGCGACCAGCGGCTCGCGCGCCACCACGCGGTGCGGTAGCCGCGGCGGATGTCCTCCGACAGCGGATCCGCGCGCCACGCCAGCTCCAGCGCGGCCAGTTCGCGGCTGCGCAGCGGGTCGCCCAGCGGCAGGCGGGCCACCAGCTCCGACGCCTCGGCGGTGAGGAAGCCCGCTTCCGGCAGCGCGGGCGCGGTGCCCAGGAGCGCGTGCGCCACGTCCGGCTTGTTCGCGTCGATGAGCTTCTTCGCGGTGAGCAGCCGCAGGTGCCACGCGAGCGGCGATGCATCCGCGCCCTTCAGCGCCTCCACCGCCACGTCCGTGTCGCCATCCACCAGGGCCGCCATCGCGGTCAGCAGCGGCGACAGGCCCTCCGTCTTGATGCGTCCGTAGGTGCCTCGCGCCAGGTCCGGCATCAGCGCCACCAGCCGCTGACGCAGCAGCGACGGGCGGGCGGCGGGGTCCTTCTTCACCACCTCCCACGCCTTCTCCGCCATCTCCGTCCAGTGCGTCTGGTGCGACAGCGCCTCGGACAGCGTGGGCCGGCGCGTGGCGACGCGCGCACGCATCAGCGGCGCGGGGCCCTTCCAGCTCACGCGGTAGTTGTGCTTGCCCGGAGGCAGCGCCACGCGCATCTCCTCCGCGATGCCCACGCGCTCACCCGACGGGAGCACCCGCGCGATGCGCCCGTCCGGCAGCGCCGCGCCCTCGGCGGCCTCCGCCCACGCGGGCTGCGGCGTGAGCTGCGCCTGCGCGAGCACTCCGCCCACGCCGTACACCTCCACCGTCGGTGCCTCGGCGGGCGAGCCGTCGCCCAGCACGGCGCGCGCCTCCAGTGACAGCACGCCCGGGCCTTCCATCTCCAGCGCCCAGACCGACCCCTTGCCCTCCGGGCGAACCCAGGGCGCGTCCATTCCGTCCAGCACCACCTCCGTGCCGGCGGGACGCGGACGCTCCACGCGCACCGCACGGCCGTAGAGCGGCGACACCAGCGCCCACTCGCGCAGCGCGGAGGCCTTGCGCCAGTCGCGCACCGCGGTCCGGAAGGGCGAGGACTCAGGCTCGTCCTTCACGAGCTCCGCCTCCAGCGCCGCGTCCACGTCCAGCCGCGCGCGCGTGGCCGCGTCGAACGCCAGCGCCGGGCGCGGCCCCTTGCCGTCCACCCACTTGAGGAGCGCGTCCCGCATCCGCTCCTCGGTGCGCGCCGTGGACGTGTGCGTGGGCCGCTCCACGGTGATGCGGGCGTTCTTCGTCGCCGTGACCCACCAGATGCTGCCGGCGCCCATGGGCTCCGCCAGGTACCAGCGGCCCGGACGCTCCGATACGCCCTCCTCCTCCACGCGCAGCTCGGGTGCCTCGCCGCCCTCCGACAGCGGCACGCGGGTGAAGCGCAGCGCCCCGGCGGGGCCGGTGACGCGCACCACGTCCAGCGGGCCCAGCCACACGGCCGCGCCCTTCTGGGCGCTCACCTCCATCGCGCCCGTCACCTGAGGCACGCCGCCCGGCACGTAGGGCGCCTGGCCCCGGAGGTCGTTCAGCGCCACCGGGCCCCGGATGGCGCGCGGCTGCCAGGTCATGCCCTCTTCGCTGCGGGCGATGACGGACGGCTGGGAAACGGTGGGCTGCGCGATGACGGGCAGCGCCGCGAGCGCTCCCACGAGCAGGGTGTAACGGGCGCGGCGTCGAACAGGAAACATCGGCGCTCAGTCCTCCAAGGGTGCGAACAGAATCTGGGCCAGCCGGTCCAGACGCGCCGGGGTCGCCAGCGCTTTGCGCGTACGGGATGACATTTCCAGGTGCAGGAAG
The DNA here is from genome assembly GCF_054512695.1 of Corallococcus sp. M7. Lineage (NCBI taxonomy): Bacteria > Pseudomonadati > Myxococcota > Myxococcia > Myxococcales > Myxococcaceae > Corallococcus > Corallococcus sp. M7. Next base: position 7,853,084 of record NZ_CM137252.1, on the reverse strand, counting down.
CGGGCTTGCGGGTAGGCCTGGAGCAGACGGGCCTGCGCGTTCTGTGTCCCACCGAGCACCTGCACGCCGTCCGGGTACAGCTTCACTCCAGGACCGAGCGCCTCCTCCAGCGGTGTGGCCACCTGCCGGGCCCACCTCCCGGGCCTGCGCGTCCCGTCGCTGATCACCGCCGCCAGCTTCTCCGTGCGGCCCTTCTGGACCTTGGACTCGCCGAAGCCGTGCAACTGCACCACGCGCGGCGCGACGAGCTGTCGCGCGGCCAGGTCCGTCACGGTCTGGAAGAGGTGCTCCGGGTTGTGCGCGACGTCCGCGGGGTGCTCCGGATCCTCGGGCGTCTCACCGGGCGTGCCCTTGTAGCGGTGCGCGGTGGCGGTCATGAACAGGCGCGGCGCGTGGCCCTCGGGTGGGCAGACGAAGAGGGCGGAGCCGATGTCCTCCGTCCCGATGTCGAAGTAGGGGTGCGGCACCTGCACGACGTCGTTCGTCGCTTCGCCCGTGCGGATCACATACGCGCCCGCGCCGTGGTAGCGGTCCGGCCGCTCGCGCAGCACCCAGAAGGTGTCGCGCGGCGTGGTCCACGTCTCCAGGAAGAAGCCCACGGACGCGGCCACGTTCGTCAGCTCAGGAGGCACGTCCTTCTGCTTCGGCGCGGCGGCCAGCAGCGCGGGGATGAGCTTCGAGAACGCGGTCCGCTCCTCCAGCGTGGTGGGGTGGAACGTCACGGCGTCCACGCGAGGCCACAGCCCGGAGAAGCGCGCGTCCACGCGGCACCCCGACTGCTCAGGCAGGTTCACGGATGGATCCTCCTGGGGGATGCGCTCCGGCGCGGGCCGCGTGGCGCCCTTCGCGCGAATCGCACCGCGGGCCGCGTCCTGCTTCGAAGCCGTCGCGCCTTTCGCGGCGCTCGCGGTCGTCGCCGCGCGCGGAGCAGCCTCAGCGCTCGATGCCGTCGCAGTGCTCGATGCCGTCGCAGTGCTCGATGCCGTCGCAGTGCTCGATGCCGTAGCGGTGTTCGGTGCAGTCGCGGTGCTCGCGGTCGTCGCCGCGCGCGGAGCAGCCTCAGCGCTCGATGCCGTCGCAGTGCTCGGTGCAGTCGCGGCCGTCGTATTGCTCGCGGTCGTCTGGGCATGGGCGCTCACGCCAGCGCCCAGCAGCGACACGACTCCCACGGCCATGAGCGGGCGCCACGACCCGGTCCTCCGGCGCAACCTCACAACATGTCCTCGTCCGGCTGCCAGCCGCCCCGGTTCCACATGCGCGGCGCGGTGTTCTCCACCGCCTGGCCGAACATGAAGAACCGCGCCCACATGGGTCCCGAGCCCAGCGACTGGATGCGCACGGTGTGCACGCCCGGCGCGATGTCCTCGCCCAGCGTCACCGGCACGGTGCGCGCGTACCACTTCACGCCCGGGCGGCCCACCGGCATGGCCGGCTCGCGCTCGGAGGCCTGCAGCACCACCGTGCGCTCGGCGCGCGTGACGTGCGGCACCAGCACGCTGGCGCGGCGCACGGGGTTGCCGCCATCCACCGTCACGGACATCTGCGGCTCGGTCGCGCCCTCCGCCACCGGCGTGTAGACGACCACGTTGAGGGTGACCGCGCCGGGACCCGTCTTGCGCACTGGCACGCGCAGCCCACCCTGGCCCACCGGATACACCGTGCGCGAGCGCAGACCGCTGCCCGCCGCCGGAGGCCGGTTGAGCAGCGCCGTCAGCCCCGGCGCCGTGGAACGCAGCAGCACTTCATGCTCACCCGGAGGCAGCGGCGGCAGCAGCTCCCGCGCCCGCGTGGAGCGCACGGTGAAGCGGTGCAGCGGCTCTCCGTCGAGCAGCACCTCCACTTCGTTGCCCAGCGCCGCAGCGTCCTTCAGCGACAGGCGGACCTCCGGACGGGTGGGCGTGCGCGCATCGAAGCGCGCCCGCACCGCGCGGCCCGGCTCCAGCACCGTGGACAGCGCCTTCACCATGTCCACCGTGTCCGCCGGCCCGGACTCCAGCACCTCCACCACCGGGGGCGTGCCATACGGGCGCACCACCACCGCGTCACCCGACGGCGGAGGCGTCTCCTCCTCGGGCCCCACGGGCTCCAGGCGCACCTGGCTGAGCAGCTCCATCCGCGCGCCGCCCTGCATCAGCGCGGTCAGGTTCGCCGGACGCATCGGGTGCCAGGCGCGCTGGTCCACGGGCGCGTTGCGCCAGCGCACGCCGGTGAGCGCGTCGTTCGTGTACGGCGCGGACGCCGCCATGGGCTGACCGCTGGAGAGGAAGCTGTAGAGCTGCACGATGGTCGTGCGCGGCGCCTCCACGCGCAGCTTGCGCGCGCCCATCGGCAGGAACACCCGGGCGCTCGTCGCGCCCGACACCCACGCCGGCAGGTCCGTCACTTCACCCGAGCCCGCGGAGCCCGCGTCCTGGGGCGCCGTCGCCACGGGCGTGCAGGGTAGGGCGCCGCCCGGCAGCGGGACCAGGGCCGCGCTCTCGAACGGCGCGGGCTCCGGCGTCGCGTCCAGCGAAGCCTGTCCCAGGGACTGTCCCTGGGCATCCAGCACCGTGAGGCTCAGGTGCAGCGGCTCGCGCGAGGGCGCGCGGTCCAGCGAGCGCGCGTCGATGCGCACCAGCCGCCCCACCGCGTCCATGCGCGGATCAATGTCCAGCTCCAGCACCGGGCACGCCGGGCCGGTGGCGAACGCCTCCGTGCGGCGCGTGTCCGGCAGGAAGGCCACGCGGCCCTCCGACGCGACGCCCGGCTGGGGACGCGACTCGGCGGGCAGGAGCCACGACTCGAACGGGCCCTCCACCGTGTAGCGCAGGTCCTCCTGGCCATCGTTGCGCACCATCACCGTGTGCACGCCCGCCGGCAGCTCCAGCGGATGCGACATGGGCGAACCCGCCACGGGGCCCGGCAGCTCCAGCGTGTGGGCCGTGCCGTCCGCGGACAGCGTCTGCACCGTCACCGGTCCGTGCGGTTGGGGATGCGCATCCGTCGCATCACTCCACAGCCACAGCACCGGCTTCGCGGGCCCGGTGACGTTGAGGGCCACGGCGCGGCCGGCGCCCAGGCGCTCCTGCACGGACTCGGTGGCCTCCACCAGCGGCAGCCGGTACGGGGTGCGGTAGACGGGTTCAATCTGGTAGTCGGTGCCCGCCTCGCCCTCCGCGTTGAGGCGCTCCCAGTGCTCCTCCGCGAGCCAACGGCGCGTGTCGGAGGAGAGCTTCTCGAAGGGCTCGAAGGTGGCACGCCCGGCGCGCACCTCCGCGCGGGCCTGGGCCAGCTTCTGCGACGCGAGCAGCGGCAGCGTGCGGTGCGCGCGGACGTAGACCCGCGCCAGCAGCGTGTCGTTCGCGCCCGCGGCGCGCAGGTACAGCACGGAGTAGTCCGGCCGCTCCTTGGGCAGGCGCAGCACGAACTCGCGCTCGTCCGTCACCTGCTGGTCGGCGTGCGTGGTGAAGGCGCTCTCCTGGAGGAACGTGCCGTCCTCCTGCGGCTGGCCCTTGCTCTGGCGCGTGCGCGTGAAGATGGCGCGCTCCAAGAGGACGCCGTCCGGCCCGCGCAGGATGGCCTTGAGGCCGTACTGGTACTGCTTCTCCGGCGCGTAGGGCGTGCCGTCCGGGAGCAGCTCGTGCGTGACGATGAGCAGCTCCTCGGCCTCGGCGGGGACGCGCACGCGCATCTCCCGGCCCGGCTCCAGGCGGTAGAAGATGAGGCGCTCGGCGTTGACGAACTTCGCGTCGCGCCGCGCGGTGGGCGTGTCGGTGTTGCTCAGCACGGCGAGGCTCGCGCCCCAGATGAGGGCCAGGCCCACCATCAGTCCAAGGAGCGCCACGAGGGCGCGGCTGCGGGTCTTCATCGACGGGCCTCTTCGCGGGAGACTTCCCCGGTCAGCACCACCGGACGGCGGTGCCGCAGCGCCAGGTCCACCGTGCTCGCGAGCTCCGCGTCACCCGCGGTCAGCTCCGCGCGCTTCGCCGGCGACGGGTGCTGCTGAAGGAAATAGACGGCGCGCAGCACCTGCTTGCCCTGCCGCGCTTCCACCAGGAGGAAGGGCAGGCCGTATTCGGCGCTGAAGCCGGACTTCACCTGACGCGTCACATTGCCCACGCGCTTCGTCTGCGCCAGCGCGCGGAGGTCATGCACGTTCTGCTGCGCGACGTAGCGCTCCGCGCTCGCGGTCAGCTCCGCGAAGTGCTCCTTCAGCGCGGCGGACACCGGCTGCGTCGGCGCCACCAGCCGGTCCGCCAAGAGCGCGCGCTCGGGAGACTCGCGCGGCTCCTCGGGCAACAGGCCCGTGATGGCCAGCTCCTCCGCCACCAGCCGAGGGCCCACGAAGGCGCCGCGCAGCGGCTCGGACAGCCACAGCGTGGCCAGCCGCGCCCCGCCGAAGGTGCGGGAGAAGACCTGCTGCGGGCTCGCGTCATTGAGGCCCGTCAGCTCCGGAGAGCCGTCGTGGTAGCGCACGCGCTGCCCCAGCCAGCCCAGCGGGCCCTCCTGGGACAAGAGCCGCTCCAGGTCCGCCGGCCGCTGCGCTTCGGTGAGCACCGGGCTGCCCACGTCCACCAGCACGTCCGCTTCCACGGAGGGCCGGCCGGAGAAGCCGCGCAGGTGCAGCACCCAGCCCTGCTCCTTCGGCAGCGCGCGGTGCACCGCCTGGTGGAACGCCTGGAAGCTCGTGCGCAGCTCCCCGAAGGTGGCGGGGTGGGGCAGGTCACCGGACGCGGTGGCGAACACCAGCGCGGTGGAGCGCGACTCGTGCCACAGCTCCGCGGCCACCGGCAGCGTGCCCGCCTCGCGGGCCGGAGACGGCACCTCCAGCGCGAGCGGCGAGCCGCCCGGACGCACCATCAGCCCCGCGCCCAGCCGGCCCGGGGTGTCCTGCGCGTCCGTCACCCACCAGCATCCGCTGGTCGTCGCGCCCGCGCACTCCGTCACCGGGTGCACCCGCAGGCCCATCAGCGCCGCCATGGCCCCGGCCCAGCGCGCGCGCAGCTCCTTCGGCACGTCCGCCGTCCCACCGCCCAGGAGCGGCGAGGCCACCTGCTGCTCCAGCACCAGCAGCTCCGCGTCCGACGGGCGCACCGCCGGCACGCGCGCCACTTCGGGCGTCACCATCAGCGTGCCCAGCGCGTCGCGCTCCGTCATCGGCTCGGCCAGCGCCTGGGCATGCTCAAGCACCAGCGAGGCCAGGTCGAAGGCGCCCGCGCGCAGCACGCTCACCCGCGACTCACCCCAGTTGCCGCCGGGCTCCGGCGGAGGATTGGCCGTCACCGTCGCGCCCGGCCACAGCAGGTCCAGGCCCTGGGGCGCCTTGCCGTCCGGCGTGTGCAGCACCGCCTGGCCCGGCTTCAGCGACGGATCCACGCGCAGCTGCACCCGCTCCCGCGAGGACAGCGCGTCGTGCGCGTGGCGCAGCGGCGTCTCCGACTGCGCCAGCGCGTCACCCAGCACCAGGCCCGCGCGGTGGGAATCCACGCCGCTCACGATGATGGCGCGGCAGTTCACGCGCTCGCACAGGAGCGCGGCGGCCTCGGCGCTCGGCGCCTCCGTCAGGGGGCGCGGCACCTCCAGCACCGGCCCGTGCGCGCCCGGGATGAGCAGCGACGTGTCCCAGCCCACCTTGCCGGCGCCCTCCACGCGCTCCACCAGCGCGAAGCGCGCGGGCGCGCCGTCCTGCTTCGGCAGCTCGCGAAGCTCCAGCCCCAGCGCCACCGCCTTCGTGCGCAGCGCGCCCAGGCCCTCCACGCGGCCCGACTCCAGCCACGCATCCAGTCCGTTCCACAGCCCGCTGTACTCACGCAGGTCGCCGTGCTTCAGCCGCAGCGACTGTCCGCCCACGTCGCTTTCTCGCGCGGTGGCGCGGCCCATCACCATCAGGCCCAGCGCAGACCGGTCCAGGCCCAGCCCGGGCACGTGGTCGCGCGGCGCCTCCGCGGTGAGCGCGGTGGCCGGACGCGGTTCGATGAGCGACAGCCCGAAGCCCGCGAGGCTGCCGATGAGGAAGCCCGCCAGTGACGTGTGCAGCGTGGGCAGGAGCACGCGCGCGATGACCTGCTTCTGCAGCATCTTCACCGCCAGCAGCGTGGGCACCAGGTAGCCGAAGCCGAACAGGTCCGTGACCTTGAGGCCCGGAATGCGGCCGCCCATGGCCCAGCCGATGCCCCACTTCACGAGGAAGCCCAGACAGAAGACGAGCACCGTCTTGCGCGGGCCCTCCAGGTTCAGCGTGCGAAGCCCCGGCACGGACAGCACCGCCTTCGCGGCCACGACCAGCAGCAGCACCTCCGCCAGCGTCGCCACGAGCTTCAAGGGCTCCAGCCACGTGAGCGCCAGCAGCGCGGGCACGAGGATGCCGTTGAAGTCCCAGCCGTACTTGAGGTTGAAGCGCGCGGCGAGGAACGCCGTCGTCAGCAGGATGATGTAGGCCTTGGGGCTGGACAGGAAGTCCTGCGCCACGTCCTCGTACATCAGCTCCAGGCTGGAGAAGGACAGGTTGGTGCCGGGCAGCAGCACGAAGCGGAGGATGACGTAGGTGAGCGCCACCGGCACCGCCACCTGCCACAGGCCGCGGCGCAGCTTCAGCTTCCAGAAGGCGTTCGCGGTGAGCGGCACCAGCACCAGGCCGATGCTGTGCAGGCTGCGGTCAACGATGAAGGACGTGCCCCACCGCTCGTCCATCCAGTGCCCCAGCACGGGCAGGAGCCACGTCTCGCTGACCGCGCGCACCACCACGCTGGCGAGCACCACGGCGAAGAAGCGGTCGCGGCCGAAGAACTCACTCCAGGCCCCCGTGCGGGACAGTCCGCTGGAGAACGCCAGCGCCAGGCCGTAGGTGAGCAGCGATTCAGCGACGACGGTGCAGCCCGCCTCCGGGTGGATGACGAACACCGAGGCCAGGTAGCCGGGAACCACGAGGCCCACGAACACCCACCCGAGCGTCTCCGTGAGGAGCGCCAGGATGAGCACGCCCACGAGCACCGCCACCAGGATGGAGGTGTCGAGGGAGTAGGCCGGAAAGAGTGTCAGGGTCGAAAGGAGCGCCATGGTGGCCGCTCGAATCTAGGGAGGCTCCCGGACCCGACCAGGGTTGCCCCTCTCAGGGGGTGAGAAGCGTCGGCTGCCGAACCGAAAATTCGGGCCTCCAGTCTCACTGAATGCCCAACCCCGGACACTGGCAGCGGACCCTCGTACGGATCAGCCCGCCTGCTTCACACGACGAGAAGCCGGTTGGCACGCCCTGTGAGGACGTCGCCCGCGTGACACTTCACGGGCAGTCCTGCGCGACCACGGCCGGGCAGCCCAGGCCGGTCCCGCCGAGCGTGCAGGGCACGGTGTCCGCGAGCGCCTGGATGACGGCCTTGGACGACGCGCCGGTGCCGCGCAGCGTGGCGGACTGCTCCAGGTGGATGAAGCGGTCCGTGGCGGCGGCGGCCTCCGTGTAGCAGGCGTCCGCGGCGCCATTGTCGATGCGGCCCTGCACGTTGCTGGTGCCGCACAGGGTGCGGTGCTTGCCCGAGTCATCCGCCGCGTTGCAGGAGAAGGCCTTCTTGGTGCCCACCAGGTGCGTGTTGAGCGCGTCGCGCAGGCGGTTGGAGAGCGCGTCCGGCCGCAGGGTGCTGGTGCCGTCGCTCACCACGGCGGCCTCGGGGCCGTCGCCCGCGTCCATGCCGTGGATGCTGGCGGCGATGGCGTCCGGGTACGTGTCGCGCAGCGCGCGGTGCGCGGCGGTGAAGAAGTTGTTGCCGTAGTGCGCGACGTCGGAGATGCGCAGGCCCTTCGTGCCGCACACGCTGGTGGTGCCGCTGCATGGGCTGGCGGTGGTGACGGCGCAGCGGTTGGTGCCGGTGATGAGCAGCGCGCGAGCGCCCAGCGACACCAGCTGCGTGGCCGTCTGACGCAGCGTGCCCTCATCAGAGTCCGCGTGCGGCGCCTCCAGCCACAGGTTGCGCGCGGGGAACAGGTTGATGATGAAGGTGCCGCCGCCGCGCGACAGCAGGCCCTGCTCGCGCACCACCAGCCACCCGCCGCCCGAGTCGTTGCGGAAGGTGGACACGCCGTAGCCCATCCCCGCCAGGTCCTGCACCACCTGCGCCGTGGGACCTTCGGTGAGCAGCGTGCGGAACGCGCCCTCGAACGCGGCGAGCTCCGTGCCACCCGGCTCCTTGAAGCCGCCGCTGTTGGCCGCGGCGATGGGCGCCGTGAGGAGCCACGTCGACAGGTTGCCCGTCAGGGTGGACAGCGAGCTGAGCGGCGAGCACACGTTCGCCGTGGGAGCAGGCGCGCTGACGACCGGCGTCTCGGCCGTGGGCGTCTCGGCCGTGGGCGTCTCCACGGGCGTCACCGTGTCGGTGGGCGTCGGCGTGGTGGGCACCTGGCCCACGTCCTCCACGGGCGCGGTGGGCGAAGTGGGTGTCCCGACGGCGGTCCCCGGAGCGGACGTGGCCGGACTCTCCGCCACGGCGTCGCTCGGTCCAGCGACGGCATTGCTGCAAGCGGCTGCGAGGAGCAGGAGGCAGGACAGGGATGCGCGCAGGGGGGACAAGGACATGGTCCTGTCCCGAACAGCATGCCCTGCGCATGCATTCGCATCCCGTCAATCCGGGATGACAGCCGGAGCGGGGCTCGGTTGCCCGTCCGCCCCATGTCACCCACCCGCTCAGGGCAGGGTCCGCAGCAGGCCCTCCGCGTCGGGTGCGCCCCAGCCGGTGGGGATGTCCCAGCCCGGCCCGGCTTCGTACTGCTTGTCGGTGACGCCCACGGTGATGTCGCGGAACGTCTGCTGCACGGCCGGCAGCGTGTAGAGCTGCGAGTTGAGCCAGCCCACCCGCGGCTTCTGCGCGTCCGCGCGCGCGCCGTTCACCACCGTGATCATCCCCGCGAAGATGGGCGAGGAGAACGACGTGCCGGTGTTGGGCGTGGTGACGCCCAGCCACGTGTACCAGAAGCCGGTGTCCGCGTTCAGCGCGACGTCCACCACGGCGCGCTTGGCGGGCATCGGGAAGAGGCCCTTCTGCCACTCCGGCGTGGCGAAGGTGCGGGTGATGCCGGAGCCCGAGTAGTACCAGGCCGTCTCACCCGTCACCGTCATGCCGTTCATCTTCAACTGCGTGCCGCCCACGGCGGTGACGTAGGGGCTGTTGCCCGGCATGTCCACGCCCGCGGAGTCACCGCTGGCGGCGGCGATGGTGATTCCCAGCGCGGCGGCCATGGTGCTGGAGTGGCTGTAGGCCTCTTGCACCGCCTTGGGTTCGGAGTCCTCGCGGTGGGCGAAGGACGTGGTGATGACGCTCACCTCGCCCCGGGCAATGGCCTCGTTGTAGGTGTAGAGCATGGACGTGTTGCGCGCGTCCGGGTCCATGTAGACGAGCACCTCCGCCTTGGGCGCCATCGCCGCGGCCCACTCCACGTCCAGCGTGCCCTCGCGGTAGCGCGTGACGGGCGGCTCCATGGTCTGGATGACCTTGGGGTCCTCGCGCTCGATGCCCCACATCTTCCAGAAGGCGCGCACGTCCTTCCAACGGAAGCTGGCGCCAATCACCACGCCCAGCTTCATGCCCTGGCCCTGGTAGCCCCGCTGATAGAGCGAGTCCACGTTGTACGCGCGCGCCACCTGCTGGGGCGTGAGGCCCCGGCTGACGGGGTTCGGCGGCTCCGTGGACGGCTGGCCGAACTCGCCCGGCAGGGTGCCCGTCTCCGCCGGCAGGTCCAGCGTGGCGACGGCGTGGATGCGCTGCTGCACGAACGTGGGGGCCTTGATGGTCTCCACGAGGCCGTAGACGTCGTGCGGATCATTTCCGCCCTGGGGCGACTTGCGCTCCAGCACGCGCAGCGTGACGCCGAACGCCTTGTTGAACTGGGCCACCGTGCCCACGAACTGCACCAGCAGCCGGTTGGTGGCGACGTAGGGCACCTGCATGCCCTCGGACTTGAGCCAGTCCGTGACGACGGTGACGTCCTTCTCCAGGGGGGCGTGCTTCGACATCCACTCGGCCGGCGTCATGTACTGGCGGAAGCGGGCGCCGCCCGGCTTGTAGATGTCCGCGATGCGCTCCTCGAGCGCGGCCTGGTCGCGGATGGGGAAGGACACGAGCCCGCGGATGAGGTCCGTCACCGGCGCCTCGCCCTTGTCCGTGTAGACGCCCGGCAGGGGGCCGGGGACGCCGTCCGTCGTCGGGATGGGCGTGGGATCCAACACCTCCGCCTCCGGGTCGGGCGGCGGCGGATCCACCACCTCCGGCTCCGGCGGCGGCCTGCCGGGAGGCGGCTGTGCGGTTTCGGAGTCGGGAAGGGTGGGCGTGGACTCCACCGGCGTCGGCCCGGGAGGTCGCGGCTTGCCCACCGACGTCAGGCGGTCCGAGTCACGGCAGCCGCCCATCCACCCCGCCAGCAGAAGAACACCCGTCAGGATGACTCCGCGCTTCATCGCTCCCCCAGCCCGCGGTGACCCGCCTCGGGTCCGCCGCACCCCAGCCGTCCTCCCCCCTGGAGGACGTCGCCCACTGTGCGCATCCAAGCTGGGCGCGATTGCCCTCAGAGGCAACTGTCGTGGACAGGTAAATCGCGGCTACACTGTTGGCACTTCTTTGCCCATCCCATGCGGCTGCCGACAGCACTCCTGCTCCTCTTCTTCCTGCTGCCGAGCGCTGCACTGGCGCAGGGGGACACGCGCATCACCTTCCTGGGTCGTCAGTTGGAGAAGGGAAGGGATCCGCGTGCTCGCTCACAGGCCGCGCTGGTGTTGGGCCAGACGGAAGACCCCGAAGCGGTGACGCCGCTGTGCGGTGGCCTCAAGGACCCGAGCGAGCTGGTGCGCGCGGCGGTGGCCAAGGGACTGGGCGCGCTCCTGGAACCGAAGGGGCTCGACTGCCTCCAGGCGGTGCAGGGGGAGGCGGACGCCACGGTGCAGGCGGCGGTGGCGGAGTCCATCAAGGCCATCAAGGCGTACCAGGCGCGCCGGCCGCGCTTCTACCTGTCGCTGGACGCGCTGAAGGACAAGACGGGCAGCGTGCCCGCGGAGCTCGTGAAGGTGACGGAGGCGCGGCTTCGTTCCAAGCTGGTGCGCCGGGGCGCGCAGATGGCGCCGGACAAGGAGTCGAAGGCCGCGGCGAAGGGCGCGCTCAAGAAGCTGGGCGTGCACGGCTACCGCATCACGGCGGAGATCCAGAAGACGGACAGTGGAGGCCTGCGCCTGGCACTGTTGTGCATGACGTACCCGGAGCAGTCCCTGATGGGACAGGTGGAAGTGAACGCCGCGGGAGCTCCGCCCGCGGACCTGTTGAAGGCCCTGATCCCCCGAGCCATCGAGGAAGCCGCCGCGACCTTCGACTGGAGCAGCGAGACATGACGACGACCACGGCCCAGGCCCCGACGACGAAGCGCCGCTGGCGCAACTTCCTGCTCGACGCGCCCTTCCAGCTCAAGCTCACCGCGTACATCGTCGGTGTGACGCTGGTGATGGCGGCGCTGTTGGGCATCTTCCTGGTGCGCGCGGCGAACTCGCTGATGCACGAGACGGCGACGGCGGTGGACGCCCGCTCGGCCGCGGCGGAGGTGAGCCGCGAGTTGTCCGGGGCCACGCTCTCCAACGAGCTGATGGCCCACATGAACGACCCGGCGTTCGAGAAGCAGTTCCGCGAGCAGGCGCAGGCCATCGACGCCAAGTACGAGGCGGAGCGCTCGGCCATCGTCGCGCAGCGCGCGGAGCTGGAGCGCCATCAGCAGCTGACGTGGTGGGTGCTGGGCGGCTGCCTGCTGACGTTCATCGCGGTGGTGGCGCTGGCGACCATCGTGGTGACGCACCGGATGGCGGGCCCGCTCTTCCGCATCAAGCGAATGATGCGCGAGGTCGCGGAAGGCCACCTGAACCCGCCGCAGCACGGCCTGCGCGAAGGCGACGAACTTCAGGACGTCTTCGAGGCCGCGCGGGACATGACCCAGCGGCTGCGCGCGCAGCAGACCGAGGACGCGCGCGCGCTGTCGGAGGCCCTGGCGCAGGCGAAGACGAGCGGCGCCACGGGCCCCTGGGTGGATGAACTGTCCGCCCTGGAGGCGCGCTACCGCGAGCGGCTGGCGCGGTAGGGTAGGGCAGGGGGGGCTCACACCCGCGCGGTGTCCGCGGTGAGCCCCATCTGCAAGAGCTCCGAGTGCAGCAGCAGCCGCGCCTGTGCCCACGGCAGCGCGACGACGCGGTAGCCCGCGAGCGCCTGGAGCAGCAGCGGCCGGTAGCTCGCGTGTCCGGGGTCCGCCACGACGACGATGCCCCGGTCCGTGGTGGAGCGGATGAGCCGCCCGACGCCCTGACGCAGCAGCAGCAACGCGCGCGGCAGCCGGTACTGGAGGAAGCCCAGGTACTCGTTGCCCGCCTTCGCCAGCGGCTCCTCGCGCGCGGCCACCAGCGGCCGTGACGCCGGCTCCAGCGGCAGCTTGTCGATGAAGACACACCCCACGCCGCGCCCGGGGATGTCCACGCCCTGCCAGAAGCTCTTGGTTCCCAGGAGCACCGTGCCCGTGTCGCGCTCCTGCCGCGCCGCCAGCGAACGGCCGTGCCCGCGCGACTGACGCAGCACTTCAATCCCGTGCGGCTCCAGCCGCGCCTGCACCTCGCGCGACACGCGCTCCAGCCGCCGCGTGGAGGCGAACAGGCCCAGCACCCGGCCGCCCATCACCTGCGCCAGTCCGGAGATGCGCCCGGAGGCCCAGTCGATGAACGGCTCCTCGTGCGCGCGCGGCGCATCCGTCACCAGCACCACCAGCGCCTGCTGTCCCAGGTGGAACGGCGAGGGCGCGCGCAGGATGGGCGGCCTGAGCCCCAGCCGCTTCAGCACGAAGGGCACACCGTCACCCGTGCCCAGCGTGGCGGACGCCATCACCAGCGCGCGCTTGTTCGCGGCGAAGTCCTTCGCCACGGACTCGGACACGTCCACCGGCTGCGCGCCCACGCTCCAGCGCTGCTTGCGAGGCTCCGCCCGCGCCGCATAGCAGCGCTTCGCGTCCGGCTCTCCGGCCAGCTCGCCCGCGAGCACCGACAATTCGCCCAGCTCCGTGGTGGCCCCGGCCAGCTCCCGCTCCAGCGAAGGCTGCTTCACCGCCAGCTCCGGCAGCGCCGCCAGGACGCGCACCGACAAGAGCGTGTGCACCCGCTGCAGCGCCGTGCGCACCGCGACCAGTCCCTCGCGCACGGGCTCCCAGGCGGGCAGGGCGCGCACCGCGTCCGTCACCCGCAGCTCCGGCGCGTAGGCCGCGTCGTCCGCGTCCTCGCCGGGCATCGCCGCCGCGGGCTCGCACAGGGCCGTCACCTGCTCGCCCAACAGGCGCGCCTCCTGGAGCAGCGTGCGCAGGGAATCGTCCACCTCGGACATCAGCACGCGGGACTCGTCCCGGCGCGTGGCCGCGAGCGCGCGGCGCAATTCAGCGAAGAGGCCCCGGCGTCCGTCGCGTCCGTGCAGCCGCTCCGTGAGGCGCAGGAAGGCCAGGTCGGACAGCTCCACCGTGAGCGCGGTGGTGGCCACGTCCTCCAGCTCGTGCGCCTCGTCCAGCACCAGGTGGTCCAGGCGCCCGTAGCGCGCGGGCCACGCGAACGCGAGCGACTGGTTGATGACCAGCACGTCCGCCTCGCGCGCCTGCGCCACCGCCGAGTGGTAGAAGCACTTGTTGTGGTGCGGGCACCGCTCGCCCAGCGTCGTCGCCGCCTCGGAGCGCACCGCCGGCACCAGCCCGTGCATGCCCGGGAAGCGCTCGCGGAACCAGTGGCTCAGCCGGTCCAGGTCCCCATCCACGCTGCGGCGCAGATACGCGCGCACGTAGGCCCGGGGCGCCCTCGCCGTGTGGCTCATCCCCGGCTCCACGCGCGTGGCCTCCAGCGCGCGGCGGCGGCACAGGTAGTTCGTCTGGCCCTTGAGCAACGCGTAGCCGAACGCGCCGCCCGTGGCCTGGTGCAGCCGGGGCAGGTCCTTCTCCAGGAGCTGGTCCTGGAGCGTCTTCGTGTGCGGCGCCACGCCCACCTTCAGGCCGTTGCGCGCGGCGAACAGCGCCGCGGGCGTGAGGTACGCCAGCGACTTGCCCGTGCCCGTGCCGGCCTCCACCGCCACCTGCCCGCCGTCCGACAGCGTGCGCGCCACCGCCTGCGCCATCTCCAGCTGCGCGGGCCGCGACAGGAACCCGCCGCCCCGCTCCAGCGCGCCGCCGGGCCCCAGCACCTGGGCCACCTCCTCCGGCCGCACCGGCAGCGGCGTCGCGTCCAGCTCGGGTTCCGGGGGCGGCCGGCCGCCATTCGCGCGCTTGCGCTCCGGCCGCGCGCGCAGGAAGCCGCCCGTCGTCTCCAGGTTCAGCGGCGCAGGCGTGGCCCGGCACGCCTCCCACAGCCGCGAGAGCAGCTCCAGGAGCGGGCGCGCCTCCGCGTCCATCGCCAGATCGCGAGCGTCCTCTTCCGACAGGGAATCCAAGAGCGGCGTGGGCCCCAGCGCCGCGCGGGCCCTGGGGTCCATCGTGGACAGCAGGTCCGCCACGTCCTCCGCGCGCCCGTCGCGCACGCAGCCATCCAGCGCGTGCACCAGCACCGCGTGCACCGCCACGCAGTCATGCAGCGCCCGGTGCGGCTGCTGCGAGCCCAGCTTCGCCCACCGCATCAGCGACTCCAGCGAGTGGCTGGGCAGCTCCGGGTGCAGGTAGTGCATGAGCTCGCACGAGTCGAGCACCGGCACGCCGCCGAGCACGTCCGGCAGGAAGCCCTTCTCGAACGGGGCGTTGTGCGCCACCACCGTCCAGCCCTGGAGCCGCTCCCGCAGCAGGGCGCGCTCCGCGTCGAAGCGGGGCTGTCCGGCGAGCTGCGCGTCGGAGAGGCCGGTGAGCCGGCGGATGGTGAGGTTCAGCGGGCGCGAGGCCGAATACAGCTGGGAGAAGCGGTCCACCTCCCGGCCGTGCTCGAAGAAGAGGCACCCGACTTCGATGACCTCGTCCACGCGGGGGTCGAGCCCCGTCGTTTCGAGGTCCAGGAAGACGTGCCGGGTGAAGAGCTCCGAGCTGCCCATGCAGGCGCGTGAGCCTACCCGCCCGGGCGGACATCGCCAGTTAACGGGCGGAGGCGCTACTGCACGAAGAAGCGGCCGGTGGCCTCACCCGTCGGGCACCCGTAATGGAGCATCCCGGAGCGACGGGGCGTGAAGGCGATCTCCACCAGCGTGTTCAGCGGCAGCTTCACGTCAATGCCCTGGTCGGCCATCACCAGCGAGGTGGCGCACGTCGCTTCCGTCCTGCGCGTCACCAACAGCGTCACCGGCTGGTCCTTCTGGAGCAGGACCACCGAGGAGGGCTCGAAGCCCTTCTCCGTGACGGACATCTCCAGCATCAACTTCCCGTTCACGACATGGCCGTCGTCCACGAGGGCCGTGTAGCCGTGGCGTTTCTCGTGCTCATCCGCTTCCGACGCCTTCGCCGCGGAGGGCTCCTTCGAGCACGCCAGCTGCGTCACTCCCGCGAGGACCGCGGCCACGGTGAGCACGACGATGCGGCGGGAGGAGGGGCGCATGAGAGGTCCGGGGCCTTCAGTCCACCACGAACGTGCCGGCGATCATCTTCCCCATCGCGCAGCCGTACTTCAGCGTCCCGGACTGGTTGGGCGTGAAGGCAATCTCCACCGGGGTGTTCAGCGGCAGCTTCGTGTCGATCTTGTACTCGTCCATCACGAGCTCGGTGGCGCACGTCACGTCCGTCTTGCGCGTCACCACCAGCTTCACCGGCTCGCCCTTCTTGAGCTGCACCGGCGAGGGCTCATAGCCCTTCTCCGTGACGGCCAGCTCCACCACGTGCACGCCGTTCTCCCTCCGCCCCACCTCCTGCGCGGCGGGCGCGGCCGGCTCCTTCGCGGAGGACTCCTTCGTGCACGCCTGCTGCGACGCCCCCGCGAGGACCGCCGCCGCGGTGAGCGCGAGCCAGGGCTTGATGATGCGGGAGAAGAAGACGCGCATGGATGAAGTCTCCAGGGGGAGGAAGGACACGGGCGGCCCGCCAATGAAGGCAGGGCCGCCCGGAGGTAACGCCACCGCGAGCCGCTTTCAGCCCTCGGCGTCGGGCTTTGAACCGGCCTCGTCGTCGGAAGCATCCTCGGCCGGGGCCGGGGGCGCCTCGAAGCGCAAGAGCGCGTGCAGCGGGACGAACAGCTCGTGCCCGGGCTCACCCAGCAGCACGTCGAAGCGGCCCACGCGCAAGAGCGGCGCCTCCACCGTGATGCCGTTGCGCAGCACCAGCTTCACCGTCTGCCCGATGTGCGGCAGGAACGGCCGGGGGTCCGAGTAGGGGCGCTTGTCCGGCTGACGCGCCACCTGCGCCGGCTTCTGCGTGAGCTTCGCGTCGCGCTCCAGGTTCGGCATCAGCCGCTCCCAGTCACCCCTGCGCGCGATGAGCACCACCTGGAGCTTCTCCAGCCGGCCCGTGCGCTCGAAGGTGAAGGCGATGGCCTCCTCCGCCAGCAGCGTGTCCAGGAGCGACCGCTCCGCCAGCACCACGGACAGCTCGGTCTTCTGCTCGATGAAGGCGCCCAGGAAGTCCGCGACGAGCGCGTTGTCCACCTGGCCGCGCGCCTGCTTGATGGCCGCCTTGCGCTGGCTGCGCTCCTTGCGCGCCATGAACTCCTGCACGGTGAGGCCGCTCTGGAGGATGCCGAACGCGTCTCCCAGCGACAGGCCCGGCGTCTGGCCCATCAGCTCGTAGACCTGGTCGAAGCGCTTCGCCTCCTCGGCGTGCAGCTTGCGCCAGATGCGCGCCTTCATCTTCCCTTCCAGCTCACCCTTGGCGATGCGCGCCGGGACGTGCTCGCGCGTGGCCAGCGCCAGGATCTGCTCCGGCGTGGGCGGCGGACGCGGGGTGCTGGGACGCGGCGCGAAGCGGCCCGGAGGCCCACCCGCGCGCGGCGGTCCACCCATCCCGGGCCCCCGGGGAGGCGGACGGGACGAGGCCCCCGGCGTGAAGCCCGGAGCCGGAGGACCGGACGGCCGGGGCGGAGCCGAGGAGGCCGTCGCCGCCGGCCCGACCGCGCCTGCCGGGCCCGGAGCCGGGCGGGGCGGGGGAGCGGACGGAGCCGCGGACGGGGTCGGCCGCGGCGTGGGGGAGAGGCCGCTCGGACGGGGCGCGGGCGCCACGCCCGGCGTGGGGCGGGGGGCCGGCGTCGCGCGCGGAGCGCCTTCCGCGCTGGTGGGGGCCACCGGGGCGGCGGGCGCCACCGGCGTGGGCCGGGGCGTGGGCCTCGGCGTGGGGGAGGGGGTGGGGGCAGTCGAGGACGGGGTCACCGGGCCGCCGGGCGTGGAGCCCGGTCTCCGGATGACCTCGACTGCGGGGAGCACCCGCCGTGTCTTCCTGTCGTTCACGGTTGTACGTTACCTGATGCGCGGGGTCCGGGCATGCCCGGGCTCACGGCTGGGGGGATGCTGAAAAGTCCACCTTCCACCCGGACGGTTCCCTCACCATCCGGACCTCGCCCGACCTTCCCGCCGAGCGCACCACCAAGGTCGCCACGTCGCCCTCCTGCCGGAGCAGCGAAACCTCCTGAACATCCGGCGGCACCGGGACATTCGCGAAGAACAGCGGGAGCGGCTCCGGCTTCACCATGCCCCCGGACGCGTCGCTCACCTGCTGGGCGCGCGTCTTCAGGACCTGCTGGGTCTCTTGTGACAGCCCCGCGTAGGCCTTGGGCAGCTCACCGCGCTGCACGTGCCGGTGGAACGTCTGGTAGGCCCCCACGGGGGTGTCCGGCTGCAGCCGGTTGCAGCCGCCCAGGGAGAGGAGGGCGAACAGCAGCCAGGTCGTCATCGCGAGCGGGCGCATGGGGCCTCCGATTTAGGTCAAACCGCCGCCGTGGGGAAGCGGGAGGTGTGTCACGCCGCGTGCTGGTGGACGCGATTGCGGCCCGTTCCCTTGGCGGAATACAGGCTCGCGTCCGCCGCG
Organism: Corallococcus sp. M7; assembly: GCF_054512695.1. NCBI lineage: Bacteria > Pseudomonadati > Myxococcota > Myxococcia > Myxococcales > Myxococcaceae > Corallococcus > Corallococcus sp. M7. Next base: position 7,835,159 of record NZ_CM137252.1, on the reverse strand, counting down.
CGCAGCAGCGCCTCCGTGCCCGGCAGGTCGTCCGCGGGCACCGTCGCCACGCCCAGCGACGCGGTCAGCTTCACCTCCTGCGACATTCCGTCCGGGCCCGTCCACGTCAGCTCCAGCCGCTCAATCGCCTCGCGCACCCGCTCGCACGCCCGGAGCGCGTCCTGGGGGGCCGCCTCCGGCAGGAGGGCGATGAACTCCTCGCCGCCATAGCGGGCCAGCAGGTCCACCTCCCGCAGCGTCGCGCGCGCCGTGTGCGCCACCGCGCGCAGGACCTCGTCCCCGAAGGGGTGGCCGAACGTGTCGTTGATGCGCTTGAAGTGGTCGATGTCCAGCATCACCAGCGACAGGGGGGAGCGGTAGCGGCGCGAGCGCATGAACTCCTCGCTCAGCCGCTCCTCGAAGTAGCGCCGGTTGTACAGGCCCGTGAGCGCGTCCGTGCGGCTGAGCGCGAGCAGCTCCTGACGGCGGCGGTCCAGCTCGCGGTTGGCCCACTCCAGTTCGCGGTTCTTCTCCAGGAGCGCGTCCTGCAACGCCTTGAGCCGCAGCATGGACTTCACGCGCGCGCCCAGCTCCAGCATGTCGAAGGGCTTCACCAGGTAGTCGTCCGCGCCCAGCTCCAGCCCCTCCACCTTGCCCGCCGCCTGCCGGGCCGTCATCAGGATGACGGGGATGAAGCCGAAGCCGCCCTCGCCCGCGTTCGCCTTGACGATGCGGCACACCTCCACGCCGCCCAGGCCCGGCATCTCCACGTCCATCACGATGAGGTCGGGCCTGCCCGCGCGGATGGCGGACAGCGCCTGTGCTCCGTCCAGCGCTTCCTTGAAGACGTAGCCGTGCGGGGCCAGGCCCTCGCGCACATGGCGGATCTGCGCCGGATCATCGTCCACGATGAGCACGGTGCGCCCGGAGAAGTCGTTGGCGGGGCCGCTCCTGCGCACGCCCTCCGGCATCCGTTTCCTTTCGGCTTCCGGCATGAGGCGCCCATCCCCCAACAGGCTGCGGTCGTGGCCAACGTCGCGAGTGCTCCCCGGAGTGGGAACCCCTTGGGTGGATTCTCCTCCGGGTGGGGGGCGCTGCCAAGGGCCCTCGCGGGCACCCGCGGGCACGAAGGACGCCGGGCGTCCAGGGCCTGACAGGTGCCGGCGGAACTACGGCGCGGGTTTCACCAGGCGTGCGCGGTACACGGGTTCTCCGGACGCCAGGTAGCGCCGCTCGCGGGTGGAGGGCACCTCCTCCGGGTCGTACGGGTGGAACACCCCGGCGCCCAGCGGGTTGTGGAAGCCCGCCGCCTCCAGGATTTCCAGCATGGCCACCGCGCGGTCCTGCACGTCGGTGCGCATGTCGAAGCGGCCGCCGGGCTTGAGCAGCCCCAGCATCACCTTGGCGAAATCCGGCTGCACGACCGCCCGCTTGGCGTGCGAGCGCTTCCACCAGGGGTCGGGGAACTGCAGGTGGATGACGTCCAGCGACCCGGGGGCGAAGATGCGCGGCACCACGAAGCGCGCGTCGGATTCGATGACGCGCAGGTTCTTCATGCCCGCCTTCTCCGCGCGCATCTGCGTGTCGCGCGCGTACTTCTTGCGCCACTCGAAGGCCACGAAGCGCACACCGGGGTTGCGGCGGCAGTACTCCAGCGCGTGCCCACCCGCCCCGGAGCCGATCTCCAGCTCCAGCGGCCCGGTGAAGCCGAACTCCGCGTCCCAGTCCGGGGGCGCTTCCAGGGGGACGAACTTGAGGCCGACCGGATCAGGGAGCAGGGCAGGGCGCATGGCGGGAACGGGGGGCCTCTAACCATGGAGCCGCGTGGGTTGGCCAGGGCAAAAGCGCGCGGGGTGCTATAGGGAAGGGCCATGAAGGTCTTCCAGTCCGTGTCCGAGGCGGGCCGCCAGCTTCAGGGGCAGGCCCTCGCGCTGGGCAACTTCGACGGCGTGCACGTGGGCCACCAGGCCCTCTTCGCGGAGGCGCTGCGCCATGCCCCCGCGAACGCGCTCACCTTCCAGCCCCACCCGGGCAAGGTGCTCCAGCCGGACCTGGCGCCCAAGCTGATCACGCTCCTGCCGCGCAAGCTGGAGCTGCTCGCCGCGTGCGGCCTGTCCCACGTGGTGGTGCAGCCCTTCACCCGGGACTACGCGCGCAACACGCCCCAGGACTTCGAGTCCGCCCTCTTCGACGGCCTGGGCGTGGGCCACGTCGTCGTGGGCAGCGACTACACCTATGGCGCCCAGCGCGCCGGCACCGTCGCCACGCTGCGCGAGGCCGCGGCGAAGCGGGGCGCGCAGGTGCACGTCGTGCAGCCGGTGAACGTGGACGGCGTCGTCGCGTCCTCGTCGCGGATCCGCGAGTACATCCTGGAGGGCAGGGTGGGCGCGGCCAGGCGCCTGCTCGGCCGCCCGTTCGACCTGGATGGCACGGTGGTGTCCGGCGCGGGCCGGGGGCGCACCATCGGCTTTCCCACCGCCAACGTGGACACGCAGAACGAGCTGCGGCCCGCGCCCGGCGTGTACGCCATCCGGGTGCGCCTGCTCGCGGAAGCGGACGGGCCGTGGCGGCCGGGCGCCGCCAACATCGGCGTGAAGCCCACCTTTGGTGGCACGGAGGTCACCATCGAGGCGCACCTCTTGGACTTCAGCGGCGACCTCTATGGCAAGGAGCTGCGGGTGCAGTTCCTGGAGCGGCTGCGGCCCGAGCAACGATTTGGTTCCGCCGCCGAATTGGTGGGTCAAATCAAACGCGACGTGGAGGCCGCGCGCACCGTGGTGGCCCGCGGCGACGGGTAGGGGCTCCCGAGCGGCTCCAGAGCCTGAGGGGCGCGCCCTTCCAGAAGCGGCGCCGGACAGCAAGGGAGCACGCCAGGGCGCCTTGACAGGCCGCGCATCGGTTTCCTCTAATCCGGGAGGATCCGTGCCAGGGCTTCAGGCCCCTGACGCACGGCCTCATTTCCCCCCTCGGGTCCCGCTGACAGCCGGGGCCCTGGCTGTTCCCTCCTCACGCTCAAAGAGGCATCCCAGAAATGTCCGGTCGACTCGGTGAATTGCTGGTGCGCGAGAACCTCATCTCCGTCCAGCAACTCCGCAAGGCGCAGGAGGAGCAGCAGAAGAGTGGCGCGCGCATCGGCACGGCGCTCATCAAGACGGGCGCCATCGAGGAGTCGAAGCTCACCGACTTCCTGTCGAAGCAGTACGGCGTCCCGGCCATCAACCTGAAGGACTTCGACATTGATCCGGACATCATCAAGCTCGTGCCCAAGGAAGTGGCCGAGAAGCACCTGGTGATCCCGGTCAACCGCGCGGGCCCGTCCCTCATCGTGGCCATGTGCGACCCGTCCAACATCTTCGCGGTGGACGACCTGAAGTTCCTCACCGGCTACAACATCGAAGCCGTCGTCGCGTCGGAAATCTCCATCCGCGAATCCATCGAGCGCTACTACGCGGAGAAGGGCCCCTCGCTGGAGGACATCGTCGGCGACGTGGGCGACGACATCGAGGTCGCCAAGGAGGAGCAGGAGAACGTGGATGAGATGGCCCGGGCCGCGGACGACGCGCCCGTGGTCAAGCTGGTGAACCTCATCCTCATGGACGCCATCAAGAAGCGCGCGTCCGACATCCACATCGAGCCGTACGAGAAGGACTTCCGGGTCCGCTTCCGCATCGACGGCGTGATGTACGAGGTGATGCGCCCGCCCATGAAGCTGCGCAACGCCATCACCAGCCGTCTGAAGATCATGGCGTCGCTGGACATCTCCGAACGGCGCCTGCCGCAGGACGGCCGCATCAAGATCAAGATCGGCGGCGGCAAGGAGATGGACTTCCGCGTGAGCGTGTGCCCCACGCTCTTCGGCGAGAAGGTCGTGATGCGCTTGCTCGACAAGAGCAACCTGCAGCTCGACATGACGAAGCTGGGCTTCGACGCGCAGCCCCTGGCTTGGTTCAAGGAGGCCATCGACCGGCCCTACGGCATGGTGCTGGTGACGGGCCCCACGGGCTCCGGCAAGACGACGACGCTGTACTCCGCGCTCTCCAGCCTCAACGACGTGGGCACCAACATCTGCACCGCGGAGGACCCGGTCGAGTTCAACTTCGCCGGCATCAACCAGGTGCAGATGCACGACGACATCGGCCTGAACTTCGCGGCCGGTCTGCGCTCCTTCCTCCGCCAGGACCCCGACATCATCATGATCGGTGAGATCCGCGACTTCGAGACGGCGGAAATCGGCGTGAAGGCGGCGCTCACGGGCCACCTGGTCCTCTCCACGCTGCACACCAACGACGCCCCGGGCACGGTGAGCCGCCTGCTCAACATGGGCATCGAGCCGTTCCTCGTGACGGCGTCGCTCAACCTCATCCTCGCCCAGCGTCTGGCCCGCCGCCTGTGCCCGGCCTGCAAGCGCCCCGCGGAGAAGGTGGACGAGCAGGCCCTCATCGACGCGGGCATCCCGCCGGACAAGATGGGCACCTTCACCATGTACGAGAAGGTCGGCTGCCGCGAGTGCAACGACCGCGGCTACCGCGGCCGCGTGGCCATCTACGAGGTCATGCCCTTCTGGGATGGCCTCAAGGAGCTGGTCATCAACGGCGCCTCCGCCGCGGAGCTCAAGCAGGAGGCCATCCGCCTGGGCATGAGCAGCCTGCGCATGAGCGCGCTCAAGAAGCTCATGGACGGCATGACCACCCTGGAAGAGGTCGTGGGCAACACCGCGCCGGACCGCTTCTAATCACCCCACTTCCTCCACACCTCTCCCCCGACAGGACACGCATCCGTGGCCAACCTGCACCAGCTCCTCAAGGCGATGGTCGAGAAGGGCTCTTCCGACCTCCACATCACCACCGGCTCGCCGCCGCAGCTCCGCGTGGACGGTGAGCTCGTCCCGCTCAAGACGGCGCCGCTCACGCCCGTGGAGACCAAGCAGCTCTGCTACTCCATCCTCACGGACGCCCAGAAGCACAAGTTCGAGGAGGAGAACGAGCTGGACCTGTCGTTCGGCGTGAAGGGTCTGTCACGCTTCCGCGCGAACATCTTCATGCAGCGCGGCGCCGTCGCCGGCGCGTTCCGCACGATTCCCTTCAAGATCCTGACGTTCCAGGAGCTCGGCCTGCCGCCGGTGGTGGCGGAGCTGGTGAAGAAGCCGCGCGGCCTCATCCTGGTGACGGGCCCCACGGGCTCCGGCAAGTCCACCACGCTGGCCTCGATGATCGACAAGATCAACACCGAGCGTCATGAGCACATCATGACCATCGAGGACCCCATCGAGTACCTGCACCCGCACAAGAACTGCCTGGTGAACCAGCGCGAGGTCGGTGCGGACACGCGCAACTTCAAGACGGCCCTCAAGTACATCCTCCGCCAGGATCCGGACGTGGTGCTCGTCGGCGAGTTGCGCGACCTGGAGACCATCGAAGCGGCGCTCACCATCGCGGAGACGGGTCACATCTGCTACGCGACGCTGCACACCAACAGCGCGGTGCAGACCATCAACCGCATCCTGGACGTGTTCCCGCCGTACCAGCAGCCCCAGGTGCGCGCCCAGATGTCCTTCGTGCTGGAAGGCGTGATGAGCCAGGCGCTCGTCGCCAAGCAGGGCGCTCCGGGCCGCGTGCTGGCCCTGGAGGTCATGGTGCCCAACCCCGCCATCCGGAACCTCATCCGCGAGGACAAGGTCCACCAGATCTACTCGTCCATGCAGGTGGGTCAGGCGAAGTACGGCATGCAGACGTTCAACCAGGCGCTGGCCGCCCTTCTGGCGCGCCGGGTCATTTCCCAGGACGAGGCCTTCGGCCGTTCTTCCGACCCGGAGGAGCTGCGCAACATCCTCGCCACGGGTGGCGTGGCCGGCGTAGCCCAGCGGCCGGCCGGGGGAGCGGGTGCCCGTTAGTTTTGGGGCATGAAAATCACAGGTTAGACTCCTCGCCCTCCCCGGAGGTCCAGTTATGGCAGCACCGGCAGTGCAGCAGAAGGCGACAGCGTCCAAGAAGAACACGGCCCAGTTCCTCTGGGAGGCGAAGACCAAGAGCGGGGAGAGCAAAAAAGGCGAGATGGAGGCCCCGGACGCCGAGGCCGTCAACGCGCGCCTGAAGTCCCTGGGCCTCAACCCGACGAAGGTGCGCAAGAAGGGCGCCCTCGACGGGGAAATCACCCTGCCCGGCATGGGCGGCGTGACGGGCAAGGACATCCTCATCTTCACCCGTCAGTTCGCGACGATGATCGACGCGGACCTGCCGCTGGTGCAGTGCTTGGACATCCTCGCCAGCCAGATGGACAACCCCGCCTTCAAGAAGGTGGTGTTCGCCATCAAGTCCAAGGTGGAGCAGGGCAGCACCTTCGCGGACGCGCTGAAGGAGCACCCCAAGATCTTCGACGAGCTCTACGTGCAGCTGTGCGCCGCGGGCGAGGTGGGCGGTATCCTCGACACCATCCTCAACCGGCTCGCCGCCTACCGTGAGAAGAGCGAGAAGCTCAAGGCCAAGGTCAAGAGCGCCATGACCTACCCCACCATCGTCATCCTGGTGGCCATTGGCGTGACGGCGGTGCTGCTGCTCAAGGTGACGCCCGTCTTCGAGAAGATGTTCGCGGACTTCAACTCGAAGCTGCCCGCGCCCACGCAGATGGTCGTGGACATGTCGAAGTTCGCCCAGGCGTACTTCCTCCACACCGTCATCGGCATCGCGGTGGTCGTGTTCTCCTTCTCCTGGAGCTACAAGCAGCCCAAGGGCCGCAAGTTCTGGGACAAGGTCTTCCTCAAGGCGCCCCTGTTCGGCGACGTCTTGCGCAAGGTGGCCGTGGCGCGCTTCACGCGCACGCTGGGCACGATGATCTCCTCGGGCGTGCCCATCCTGGACGCGCTGGACGTGACGGCGAAGACGGCCGGTAACCGCACGGTGGAAGAGGCCATCTACTACGTGCGCGGGAAGATCGCCGAGGGCAAGAACATCGCGGGTCCGCTCCTGGAGACCAAGGTGTTCCCCTCCATGGTGGTGCAGATGATTGGCGTCGGTGAGGCGACGGGCGCCATGGACACCATGCTCAACAAGATCGCCGACTTCTACGACGACGAGGTGGACACGGCGGTCAGCGCCCTCACCTCGATGATCGAACCGCTCCTCATGGTGTTCCTGGGCGGCGTGGTCGGCGGCTTCCTCATCGCCATGTACCTGCCCATCTTCTCGCTTGCCGGCGCCATCAAGTAGCGCGGGCGGTGGAAGGGTGACGCGAAGCGTGGCCCCCGGGCTGCGCTCGCGTCTGGTGTGGCTGGTGTTGTTCCGCACCGTCGCGGCGAGCCTGTCGCTCGTTGTGACAGTGGTCCGGTTGGCGACCCAGCCCGTGCAGGAGCCCAGCCGCGCGGACTCGCTGTCGTTCGGCGTCATCGCGGCCGCCTACCTTCTCACGGTGGTGACGGGCCTGCGCCTGCGCCGGGGCACCGCGGGGCGCCTGGACGCCGTGGTGCAGGTGGTGGGCGACGTCATCATCGCCACCGGCCTGGTGTTCCTGAGCGGCGGCGCGGAATCGCCGCTGACGTTCCTCTACAGCCTGGCCGTCATTGGCGCGGCGGTGGTGCTGGACCGGCGCGGCGCGCTGTGGGCCGCGGTCGTGTCCTCGCTGGCCTTCACCGGGCTGCTGCTCATCATGCGGCTCACCCTGCCGGCGGACGTGCCGGGGATGGCGCCCTCGCGGGTGCTCTTCGTGCTGGGCAGCAACGTGCTGGCGCTGGGCCTCATCGCCGTGCTGTCCGGCTACCTGTCGCGCCAGCTGTCCGCCACGGGCGGCGCGCTGTCCCAGAGCGAGGCGGACCTGCGTCGGCTGGGGCGGCTGCAGCAGCTCATCCTGTCCTCCATGCCGTCCGGGCTGGTCACCTGCGACGCCGGGCGGCGCGTCACCTTCCTCAACACCGCGGGCGGCGTCATCCTCCAGGTGGAGGACAGCGCGTGCGTGGGCCAGCCGCTGGAGAAGCTCCTGCCGGGCGTGTCCGTGCTGGCGCCGCGCGCCACCCGGGGCGAGCTGCGGGTGAAGACGCCCGGCGGGCCTCGGGTGCTGGGGCTGTCCGTGTCGCCTCTGGAGGGCGAGGCGGGCTCGCTGCTCATCGTCTTCCAGGACCTCACGGAGCTGCGGCGCATGGAGGAGGACCTGAAGCGCACGGACCGGCTGGCCAGCCTGGGCGCGCTGTCCGCGCAGCTGGCGCATGAAATCCGCAACCCGCTGGCCGCCATGCGCGGCTCCGCGCAGTTGCTGGCCCAGGAGCAGTCCACCGACGTGGTGGTGACGAAGCTCACCGGCATCCTCACGCGCGAGGCGGACCGGCTGGCGCGGCTGGTGGAGGACTTCCTGCGCTTCGCGCGCCCGCCCGAGCCGCAGCGCCGGCCGGTGGCCCTGGACACCCTCCTGTCGGAGACGGTGGACATGCTCCGCGCGGATCCGCTTTCACGCGAGGTCCAGCTGGAGGTGCGCCCCCTGGACGCGCTGACGGCGCCGGTGGATCCGGACCAGCTGCGCCAGGTGCTCCTCAACCTGCTGCGCAACGGCATCCAGGCGGCGGGGCCGAAGGGAACGGTCCGGGTGGCCCTGGCGCGCGCGGAAAAGGAAGCGCAGATTCGCGTGTGGGACTCGGCGGGCAGCATCACGGAGGAGATGATGGGACACCTGTTCGAGCCGTTCTTCACGACCCGCAACGGTGGCACCGGGCTGGGCCTGTCCACCGCGCACTCCATCATCCACGCGCACGGAGGCACCATCCGCGTGACGTCCAATCCCGCTGAAGGCACCGAGTTCCTCGTGGGGCTGCCCCTGTGACGGCGCCGCTCCCTCATGACGGTGGGGCGCGCGGCCACGTGCTGGTGGTGGACGACGAGCTGTCCATGCGCGAGTACCTTGAGATCCTCCTGGTGCGGGAAGGCTACGCCGTGACGAGCGTGCCCTCCGTGGAGACCGCGCGCGCCATGCTGGAGAAGGACCAGGTGGACCTGGTCATCTCCGACATGAAGCTGGGCCAGGGCAGCGGCCTGGACGTGCTGCGCTGCGCGCGCTCGCGCAAGGAGCCGCCGGAGGTGGTGCTCATCACCGCCTTCGGCACGCCGTCCTCCGCGGTGGAGGCCATGCGCGAGGGCGCCTACGACTACATCTGCAAGCCCTTCGACAACGAGGAGCTGCGGCTCCTGGTGCACAAGGCGCTGGAGAAGCGCGCGCTGCGCCAGGAGAACCTCACGCTCAAGTCGCGCCTCCTGCCCGGCCTGGGCGGGCTGCTGGTGGGCAGCAGCCCCCGCATGCGCGCCCTGTGGCAGCTGGTGGAGAAGGTGGCCCCCGGCCGCAGCACGGTGCTGGTGACAGGGGAGAGCGGCACCGGCAAGGAGCTGGTGGCGCGCGCCATCCACCTGCGCGGCCAGCGCGCCGCGCAGCCCTTCCTGCCCTTCAACTGCGGCGCCCTCAACGAAGGCGTGCTGGAGAGCGAGCTGTTCGGCCACATGAAGGGGTCCTTCACGGGCGCCACGCATGAGCGGCCGGGCCTGCTCGTGTCCGCGGCCGAGGGCACGGTGATGCTGGACGAGGTGGGCGAGATGCCGCTCGCCACGCAGGTGAAGCTGTTGCGCGTGCTGCAGGAGCGCAAGGTGAAGCCGGTGGGCAGCGCGGCGGAGATTCCCTTCCAGGCGCGCGTCATCGCGGCCACCAACCGCCGGCTGGAGGCGGAGGTGAAGGCGGGCCGCTTCCGCGAGGACCTCTTCTACCGGCTCAACGTCATCACGCTGGAGCTGCCCCCGCTGCGCGAGCGGCCGGACGACATCGCGCCGCTCGCGTCGCACTTCCTCGCGCGGCTGGCGGAGGAGCTGGGCCGGCCGGGCCTGCGCTTCGCGCCGGAGACGCTGGCGCTGATGGAGCGCTATGCGTTCCCGGGCAACGTGCGCCAGTTGCAGAACATGGTGGAGCGCGCGGCCACGCTGTCGGACTCGGAGCTCTTGGGGCCCGGCACGCTGCCGCCCGCGGTGCGCGGCGAATCAGAGCCCCTGAGCCGCCCGGGGGACAGCGGCGAGCCCTCGCTGGGCGCCGGCTTCAACCTGGAGCGCCACCTGGACGAGAGCGAGCGGCGGCACCTGCTGGCCGCGCTCAAGCAGTCCCAGGGCGTGAAGACGCGCGCCGCGGAGTTGCTGGGCCTGTCCTTCCGCTCCTTCCGCTACCGGCTGGCGAAGCACGGCCTCACGGATGAGCTGGACGAGCCCGCTCCCCGGTCGTGAGAGGCTCCCGGGCGACTTGCGTCTCCGGGACCATGAGCGCGGGCTCCGCCAGGTAGCTCAGCCGCTTGGTCTCCAGCGACAGCTGGCTCACGCCCTCGAGCACCAGCCCCACGAGGCCTGACAGCGCGCCCAGCAGCACCAGGCCCGTGCACAGGATGGCGGTGGGGAAGCGCAGCACCTGGCCCGTCTCGAAGAACTGGAGGAAGACGGGGATGGACAGGAGCAGCGCCACGGCGACGAGCACCGCGCCGATGGTGCCGAAGAACTTCCGTGGCCTCAGCAATCGCTGCAGCCGCAGGATGTGGCCCAGGATGCGCAGGCCGTCGCGCCAGGTGTTCAGCTTGCTGTGCGAGCCCTCCATCCGCTTCGCGTAAGCCGTGGGCACCTCGCGCACGGGCATGCGCAGTTGGAGCGCGTGGATGCTCATCTCCGACTCGATTTCGAACCCCTCCGAGGCGCAGGGGAACGACTTGATGAAGCGCCGCGACATCACCCGGTAGCCGGAGAAGATGTCCGACAGCCCCTTGTCGAAGAGGCCCGCCACCACCTGGTTGAAGAGCCAGTTGCCGGCCACGTGTCCCGCCCGGTAGGCCTCGTTCTCGGTGTGCACCCGCGTGCCCACGACCATGTCCAGGCACTCGTCCTGGAGCAGGCGGGTCATCCCTTCCGCCGCGCTGGCGTCGTAGGTGCCGTCACCGTCCGCCACGATGTAGATGTCGGCGTCCACGTCCGCGAAGGCCCGCCGCAGGACGTTGCCCTTGCCGCGCCGGGGCTCGGCGCGCACCAGGGCGCCCGCCTCCCTTGCCACCCGGGCCGTCTCGTCCGTGGAGGCGTTGTCGTAGACGTAGACCGTCGCCGTGGGCAGGGCCTGGCGGAAGGCCTGCACCGTGTGCGCGATGGCCAGCGCCTCGTTGAAGCAGGGGAGGATGACCGCGATGCGGGGCGGCGTCGCGAGGCTCGGGCGGCTCATTCGGAAGGTCGAAAAATGGGGGCCACGTCCTCGTGGCGTGCGGCGCCACTCTACACGCTCCTTCCGCTGATCTACGCTGCCGGCCCCCACCCATGGCTCCTCCCCCTGGCAGGTCCCCCTTCCCCCCGCTCGTGCTGGCCGCCGTGCTGTTGCTGGCCCACGCGGCGCTCTGGCTGTCGTACTTCAAGGGCTTCCGCCTGGACCTGGGAAGCATCGACCTGCCGACGCCCCGCTACCTCCTGCTCGCGGCGATGATGGGCTTTCTGGGCGTGCCGGTGGTGGTGTGCCTGGCGCTCGCGGGAGGCCGTGGGCTCCGGGCGGAGACGCTCCAGCGCTGGCGCTCCGCGTGGCGTGACTACCCGGACCGCCGGGGCCTCGTGCTGCTGGGGCTGATGGGCGTGCTCATCCCGCTCGCCATCCAGTCGCTGCTCTTGGGGCACGCGCCCCTCACGGACGACGAAGCCTCCTACCAGTTCGCGGCGCGCCTGCTGGCCTCCTTCCGGCTGTGGGTGCCCTCGCCGCCCCTGAAGCTCTTCTTCGACAACGGCTTCCTCGTGAACGACGGGAAGCTGTACAGCCAGTACTTCCTCGGGTGGCCCTTCCTCCTGGCGTTCGGCATGAAGGCGGGCGTGCCCTGGCTCATCAACCCGCTGCTCGCGGGCGCGACCACGGTGGCGGTCTTCCTGGTGGCGCGCGAGTGGTTCGGCTCCGCCTGGGCGCGCGTCGCGGGGCTCTTGTGCCTCGTGTCGCCGCTGCTGATGACGGGCGCGGCCACGATGATGTCCCACACCGCGGTCCTCTTCGCGCTGGCGTGGCTGCTGTACTGCGTGCAGCGCTCGCGCGCGGGGGCCGGCGCGCTTGCGAGCGCGGGCGTGGCGTTCTTCTTCTGCCTGGCGTTCTGGACGCGGCCCGCGACCGCGGTGGGTCTGGGGACGCCGCTGCTCGTGTGGTGGGCCCTGGGGCTCTGGCGGGGTGAGCGCCGTGGAGTGCCCGCGCGCGTGGGCGCCTTCCTGGTGGTGGCGGTGCCGCTCGCGGCGCTGTTCCTCGCGGCGAACGCCGCCCAGACGGGCTCGCCGTGGATGACGGGCTACCATGCGGGCCTGTACTACGCGCGCGCCAACGCCTTCCGCTTCGCCACCTTCGCCCCCGAGTCCGCGAGCGGGGAGGGCTTCTGGTACTTCTTCGTGGACCGCTCCCCGTGGCTCGCGGTGGGCCGCGGCGTGATGGCGCTCTTCCGGCTGAACGTGGATGGCTTCGGGTGGCCGCTGGGGCTGGGGCTCGCGTGTCTGGCGCGGGGGCAGAACGCGCGCTGGATGGCGGCGAGCATGGCCGGGCTCTGGGTGGTGCACATCCCCGTGGCGGACGCGGGCATCGACTCGTTCGGGCCGGTGCACTACTCGGAGGCCATGCTGCCGCTGGTGCTGCTGACCACGGACGGGCTGCGCACGCTGTGGCGCTGGGCCTGGGCGCAGGGGCGGCCGGGGCTCTTGCCGGGCACGGTGGCGGGGCTGCTGCTGGTGTGCGCGGCCATGTACCTGCCCCCGCGGTGGACGACGCTGGCCTTGCTGGCGCGGGACATCCGCACGCCGTTGGAGTTCGTGGAACGCGAGGCGCCGGTGCCGTCCATCGTCTTCACGCAGCACCCCATCGCGCCGCCATGCCAGTCGGCCCCGGCGCGCCACTTCGTCTTCACCCGGCCCAACAACGGGCCGGACCTGGACGACCCCGTGCTCTGGGCCAACCACCTGGGCGTGGAGCGGGACCGGGAGCTGGTGAAGCGCTTCCCGGGACGCGAGGGCTTCCTGCTCGTCGTGTCGCGCAAGGACTGCCAGCACCGGCTCATCCCGCTCGACCAGGCCTCCCCCGAGCGCTACCCCTCGCCGGTGAAGGAACTGCCCTCGGATTTCCCACCGCCGTCGCCCTGACCGCCCGCCGGAGCGTTCCGATGCTGAAGCCCGAAGCCCGCTGGCTCTCACGCCAGATGACGTCGCTGGATGTCTCGCGGTTGTCCCCGCTGCTCAACGTGGGCAGCTCCACGCGCCACTTCCGCGAGGTCCAGCAGCCGTGGATCCACCAGGAGCTCTTCGCGCCGTGGCTGGCGCGGGGCGGGCAGGTGGTGCACCAGGACCTCAAGGCCGACGACGGGGTGGACGTGGTGGGCAGCCTGCTGGACGCGGACTGCATGGCCCGGCTGGAGGCGCGCGGCATCCGCTCCGTGTGCTGCACGAACGTGCTGGAGCACGTCCCGGATCCCCGGGACTTCGCGCACCAGTTGTCCCGGCTGGTGGCCCCCGGGGGTGTGCTCCTGCTCAGCGTGCCGCGTGCCTTCCCCTGGCACCCGGACCCCATCGACACCCGCTTCCGGCCGACGGTGTCCGAGGTCGCCGCGCTCTTCCCGGACCTGCGGCTCGTGGCCGGCGAGGTGGTGCCCTGCGGCACGCTCTTGCACCTGGTGGCCCAGGACCTGCCCGCCGCGGTGGGCCGGCTCCTGCGGCCGGGCCGCGGCGCCGAGCCGGGCGTTCCGCGCGAGAGCGTGGCGCGGTGGCTGTGGCCGTGGCTGGTGAAACCCTTCGAGGTGACGTGCGCGGTGTTCGAGCGGCCCTGAGGCCCCGCCCTCAGCCCGCGCGCAGGAGCCGCGCGAGCGTCTGCTCATAGTCGGTGATGAAGCGCTCCAGGCCCCAGCGCTCGCGTCCCCAGCGCGCGACCTCCTCGCGTGGAGGAGGGGAGGCCAGCAGCTCGCGCACGGCCGCCGCCAGCGCGTCCGCGCCCTCCACCCGCCGCACACCGGGCGCGTCCGCGACGTTGGCGGTGAAGGAGGGATCCGTGGAGACCACGGCGGGCAGCCCCGTGAGCATGCCCTCCTGGAGCGTCAGGGGCAGGCCCTCGCCCCGCGAGGGCAGCAGCAGCACGTCCGCGCACGCGTAGAGCTCGTGCATGCGCGCGTGGTCCACCTGGCGCAGGTGATCGGTCCCCGGCAGCCCCTCGAGCTCCGAGGCGAGCGGACCGTCCCCGGCCACCACCAGCCGGATGCCCTCCGGTCCCAGCCTCCGCTGCACCTCGGCCACCAGCGACACCCCCTTCTTCGGCACCAGGCGCGCGGCGAAGAGGACGAGGGGCGCCGACTCGGAGAGGCCGAAATCGGCGCGGGCCTTGCGGCGTGCGTCCGGCGGGAGCGGCTGGAAGCGCGGTGAGAACCCCAGGGGAATCAGGTGCAGGGGGCGCTTCAGGCCCACGCGGGAGAAGTAGGCCTGCACGTGGGGGCTGTACGTCACCACCTCGGTGGCGGACATCAGCACCGCGCGCCCGAGCGTCCGGTAGGCCACGTCCTGCACGGTGTCCAGCACGCCGCCGTAGGGGACCTCGCCCACGTGCTGGGTGATGAGCAGCGGCTTTCGGTGGCGCCGGCAGAGCGCGGCCGTCATCGCGGAGGACAGGTAGAGGCAGTCGTGCGCGTGCACCACGTCCACCTCGCGCACGAGCGCGTCCAGTTGCCGCCATCCCGCCGGAGCCCACACCGGCATGGGCACGTGGAGGTTGCGCTCCAGCCAGTTCCACGCGGCCACCCGCACGCGCGCGTCGGAGACACCGGGCGGCTCGGGCGTGGCGCCGGCGATCCACCGCACGTCGTGGCCCCGCTCGCGCAACCCCTGGAACAGCGTTTCCACCATGATTTCGATGCCGCCGGGGTGGGGCGGCATGAAGTTGGAGACCTCGAGGATGCGCATGGCGAATGGGCCCTTCGCACGGCGGTCCGGTCCGTCCCTCGTGACGGGTGGGAGCCGGCGCGGGCGGTCCCACCATCGCACGGGCCGCCGGGCCACCGGGAGCGGCATGTGAGGCGCGGGCACAGGCTCCCTGCTCAGGGAGCGGAGCCTCCGGCGCGGGCCGCCGCCGCCTCGTGCTCGCGCGCCTGCGCCTCGTGCCCCAGGGCGCGGTGGACGCGGGCCAGCGCTTCGAGCACCGCGGGGGCCTCCGGCGTCAACCTCCGGGCCTCCTCCAGCGGGGCCAGGGCCTCCTGTGCGCGTCCCGTGCGCAGCAGCGACTCCCCCAGGGCGACCCGGGCCTCGGCGCTCGAGGGCGCGAGCCGGACCGACTCCTGGAAGGCCCGCGTGGCCGCGGCGTCGTCCCGCAGCGCGTGCAGGGCCTCGCCCAGCCGGTAATGGAGGCCGGATTGTTCCGGCATCCCGACGAGCGCGGCCTCCAGCAGCTCCCGGGCCCGGGCGGGTTGCCCCGCCTTGAGCAGGGCCTGGGCCAGGGCATTCACGGTGGGAGGATGGGTGGGCCGCATCCTCACCGCGTGCTCCAGCGCGGGCAGGGCCTCGTCCACGCGTCCCTCGCGCAGCAGGGCATCCCCCAACTGGTAGTGCGGCGTGGGCGCCTCGGGGCTGACCTCCACGGCATTCGCCCACAGGCTCACCTCGTCCTGCCAGACGCCCACCTGGGTCGCCGCGCGCGCGGTGGCCGCCAGCAGCACCACGCCCGCGACGGCCGTGGGCACGAGGGCCCATGAGGACGCGGTCTCGCGGCGCGCCCGGGCGTTCCACGCGCCCCAGGCCGCGGCGACGCCCAGGCAGAATCCGACCGACGGCAGGTAGTCGTAGCGCTCGGAGACCGCGCTCTCCCCGAGCGCGCGAAGGTGCAGCGCGGGCAGCAGCGGCAGCACCAGCCACGCCAGGCCCAGCCAGGCGCCCGGAGCCCGCCGCCGCAGCAGCACCAGCCCCACCACCAGGCCCAGCGCGACCCCGAGGCCCACCCATGCCCGGACCGCCGCGAGCGAGGTGACAGGCTCGAAGGGATGCAGCACGCTCAGGCCCGAGGGCATCACGAGCAGCCGCGCATGTTCCGCGAGCAGCGGCAGCGCGTTGAACAGCGCGAGCCCGGGCGGCACCGAGGCCCACCCCGAGTTCACCGTGGAGAAACCCACGGCGTGCAGCCGCAGCGCCAGATAGACGGCGCCGGCGAGCACCAGCGGTCCGTAGCGCCAGGCCCACTCGCGCCTGCGCTCGGCGGAAGGCGGGGCGCGGTCCATCAGCTCCCAGGCGAGCAGCATGCCGGGCAGCACGACGGACACCTCCTTGAAGAGGAGCGCCACGAGCCACAGGCCCGCCCCCGCCACCGCGCGTCCGGGACGCAGCGGCCGGAGGGCCAGACACGCCAGCATGCCCAGGCCCGCCGTCGTGGCGGCCACGTCCATGACCGCGCTCACCCACGCCACCGCTTCCACGTGCACCGGGTGGACGGCGAAGAGCAGCCCCGCGACCAGGCCGGCCCCTGGACGCTGTCCATCCAGCACGCGCCGGGCCAGGACCCAGACGAGCAGCGACGCGACCGTGTGCAGCACGACGGGCACCAGGTGGTACGCCCAGGGCGAGGTGCCCGCCACGCCGTGCACGGCCAGGAGCAACACGTGGGTCAGCGGCCGGTAGAACGCGGCGCTCGCGGAGGCGCCGGGAACGAAGCCGAAGAGCTGCTGGGTGAAGACGTCCCCGAGCGTCGCCGCCGAGCGGATCCACGGGTTGGCCTCCACGAGCACGTAGTCGTCGTAGACCAGCCCGCCCGTCAGCGCCGGCGCGTACACGGCGAGCGCCGCGAGCACCACGGCCACGGCCTGGAGGCCCTGGCGCGGCGGCCCGGCGACGTGGGAGAGGGGAGGGGCGGAAGGCACGGAAGGGGTCACGAAGGGGGCTCCCACGGAGGCGGTGGGCACGATACCCGATGCCCCGAAACACCGAGGGGACACGAACCTGGCAGGCCAGCAGGCGTGGGGCGCGGGTGCCCGGAGGATGACCCACCGGCCCCGCGGCCAGGAGCGGGAGCGGCGTGGGTCGCGGTGGTAGGGTCCACGCCCTGCGACCCATGGCCTCCACTCCCTTCCACGGTCCGCCTCCGCGCGCCTCCCTCCAGGTCCTCTGGGTGGTCCTCGCGGCGCTGCTCGTCCACGCCCCGGCGCTCGCGAACGGCTTCGTCTACGACGACGTTCCCCTGCTCCTGGAGAACCCCTGGCTGCGCTCCGTGGACGGGCTTCGCGCCGCGTTCAGCCATTCCCTCTTCGGCTTCGTCGACGACGCCGCGGACGAGGGGCTGGGCTCGGGCTACTACCGGCCGCTCGCGCACGTGACGTTCTGGCTGCTGCGGGCGGCCTTCGGCACCGCGCCGTGGGGCTACCACCTGCTGCTCATCCTCGCGCACGCGGGCGCGTCCGTCCTGGTGTGGAGGCTGCTCCAGACCTGCCTGCGCGGCGAGGGGCGTGAGGACGCGTCCGGGTGGGCGGCCCTCGCGGGGGCGCTCCTCTTCGCCCTGCATCCGGTGCATACGGAGGCAGTGGTGTGGGTGAGCGGCTGGATGGACCTGGCCGCCTGCCTCGCGCTGCTGCTCACGGTGCGGCTGCTCGTGCCGGGCCCCGTGTCGTCCCCGCGCGCGTGGCTGGCCGCGCTGGCGTGGTTGGGGGGACTGCTCCTCAAGGAGACGGCCATCGTGCTGCCGGTGCTGCTCGTGGCCCTCGAGTGGGGCACGGGCACGGCACCGGTGGGATTCCGGGAGCGGCTGCGCCGTCATGGCCCCCTGGCCGTGGCGCTGGCGGTGTACGCCGCCCTCCGGCTGAGCGCGCTGGGACTGGCCGCGCCCACGGATCCGCGCCGGCTGTCGAATGGCGGCGCGAGCCTGGCGGACGCGCTGGCGCTGGTGACGCAACTGGGGGGCAAGCTCCTCTGGCCGCACCCGCTGGTGGCGGCGCCTCCCGCGTCGTGGGTGCGCTCACCGTGGGAGCCCGCGGTGCTCCTGGGCGGGCTGTGCGTCGTGGGCTTCCTGGTGCTGCTGGGATGGGCGCTGCGCGGGCGCCAGGGCGCGACGGTGACGGGCGCGGTCTGGCTCGCCGTTCCCCTGCTGCCCGTCCTGGCCCTCCAGGCGCGCGGCGTGGAGGCCTACGCGGAGCGCTACCTCTACCTGCCCTCGGTGGGCTTCGTGCTGCTCGTGGCGGTGGGGCTCCGGGCCGTGCTCGAGCGCTGGCCCGCGGGCGCTCGCGCGCTGACGCTCGCTTCCGGTGGGGTGCTCGCGGCCTTCGCCCTGCTGACGGTGCTGCGCATCCCCGTCTGGCACGACGAGGTGTCGCTGTGGGAGACGACGGTGGCGCAGCTCCCCGAGCGGCCGTCGGCCCATGCCTGGTTGGGGGCCGCGTACCTGCACGTGCGGCGCGCGCCCGAGGCCGTGCCCCACCTGGAGACCGCCGCGGCGGCGCTCCCCGGCAACTACCGCGTGCACAGCGACCTGGCCGTCGCCTATGCGATGACGGGACACTACGAGGCGGCCGTGCGCCAGTTGGAGGCGGCCATCCGGCTCAAGCCCGGGAGCGCGACCCCGCGCCACAACCTGGGCCTGACGCTGCGCCGGGCCAGGCGGCTGGAGGCGGCGGTGGCGAGCTTCCAGGAGGCCGTCCGGCTGGAGCCCGGCCGCGTGGACTCGCACCTGGAGCTGGGCCGCACCCTGTTGCAACTGGGCCGGGCCCGCGAGGCCGAGTCCTCCCTCACGGAGGCGCTCCGCCTCAAGCCGGACCTGGAGGCCGCGCGCCGGGCGCTGGCGGCGGCCCGGTCCGCGCCGCCCACCGCGCAGCCCGGGCCTTGAGGCCTCAGCGGAAGTCGCGCCGCTCGAAGATGAACATGGCCAGCGCGGTGAAGACCGCGGCCCACGCCGCCCCGTAGCCCACCGCGGACAGCAGGCTGGTCGCGCTGACCGGCAGCTCGTACGTGGCGTGGGGCTTGAAGTTCATCCGCTCCAGGTTGGGCAGCATGTAATACGCGATGCGGCCCAGCCACCGGATGAACTGGCTCTCCGAGTAGCTGGTGATTTCATACAGGTCCCCCGCCAGGTGCCCGGCGAAGTACACGCCCGTCGTGCAGATGGAGGACACCGCGGGCCCGCTGAAGCTGGAGAAGAGGATGCCCGCGCTGCTGAGCACCAGCAGCTCCACCCACAGCGCTCCGGCCGCCACCAGGTGCGTGGAGTGGATGGGCGTGCGGAACAGCACCAGCTGGCTCAGGAAGATGAGCGTCATCGCCACCAGCATCACGCCCAGCGTCAGCATGGTGCCCGCCAGGCGCGCCAGCAGGAACTGGGTGCGCGACACCGGCTTGCTCACCATGAGGAAGATGGTGCGCTTTTCAATCTCCCGGCTCAGCAGGCCACACGACAGGAAGATGGCGAGGAAGGCCAGGATGAGACTCATCATCCCCAGGCCGAAGTCGGTCAGCACGCGGTCGAACGTGGTGACCGTCACCTCCGTCACCAGCGTGGAGGACAGCAGGACGATGGCCGCGAACACGGCCACCACCACCGTCACGCGGTTGCGGCGCGCCTCGCGAAAGCCGTTCCACATCATCGCGGTGAACGCGCTCACGTGTTGATCTCCCCGCCCACGCTCGTCGTGCGGCCCGAGTTCTTCAGTGCGTCCATGAACAGCTGCTCCAACGAGAACCGCGCCGGCTGGATGCGGTTCACCCGCCCGCCCGCGCTCAACACCCCGCCCAGCAGCCGCTGACTGTCCGCGTCCGCCACCTGCAACAGCACGCGCCCGTCCAGCGCCTGCGCGGACTCCAGCACCACCCCCAGCTCCTTCACCTTCTCCAGGGGCAGGTTCTCCACCACCATCTCCACGGTGGGCACCTGCGCGGACACCAGCTCCTGCACGCTGCCTTCGCGCACGCGCCGGCCGCCCACCAGCACCGCCAGGCGGTCACACAGGGCCTCCACGTCTGGGATGATGTGGCTGCAGAACAGCACCGTCGTGCCGCGGTCCCGCTCGGCGAGGATGAGGTCGCGCATCTGCCGGCGGCCCAGCGGATCCAGACCGCTCGTCGGCTCGTCCAGGATGAGCAGCTTGGGCCGGCCCACCAGCGCCTGCGCCAGCGCCACGCGCTGCACCATGCCCTTGGAGTAGCGGCGGATCTGCAGCTTCTCCGCGCCCGCCATCTCCACCGCGCCCAGCACCTCCGTCACCCGCCGGTCCAGGTCCTGGCCGCTCAGGCCGGACAGATGCCCCGCCAGCGTCACGAACTCCCGTCCGGTGAGGTACTCGTAGGGCGCGGGGTTCTCCGGCAGGAAGCCCACCAGCCGCCGCGTGGCCGCGTGGTCCACCGGCTGCCCATACAAGCGCGCGGTGCCGCCGCTGGGGCGCACCAGGTTCATCAGGATCTTGATGGTGGTGGACTTGCCCGCGCCGTTGGGGCCGAGCAGACCGTAGATCTGTCCGGGGCCCACCTGGAGTTCCAGGCCCTGGAGCGCCCGCACGGTGCGGTTCATCCAGAAGCCGACCTTGTACGTCTTGGACAGCCCCTGGGCCTGGATGGGAAGGGCTTCAGGGTGTGGTGTCTGCATTGGGAGCCGTGCCCTCCGGATGAGCATTGGGGCGGATGCGTTTTCCGTCTTCGGTGCGCTCGTCGTAGATGACCTGCAGGCGGAACTCCGACGCGGTGGAGTACACCCGTCCGCCGTCGCCAATGAAGAAGCGGCCCTCCAGCGGATCCTCTGGCAGCCGGGTCAGCCCGCCGTCCTCCACCAGGGCCTCCACGCTCGCGGGAGCACGTCCGTGCCGCTGGCGGTAGCGCTCCACCTCCGCGTCCAGCTGCTGGAGCACCCGCTCCTGGAGGATCTCCCGGACGCGGCGGTCGTAGGTCTGGCGCGTCTCTTCGTCCTCGGCGCCGTCGCGCATCATCACGGCCAGCGACAGGCCCGTGTCGAAGTCACCGGCCTGGGCATACAGGCGCGTGGCCAGCGCCGAGTACCAGGCGGGCGCGTCGTACCGGTGCGACAGCTGCGTGATGATGTCCGCCGCTTCCTTGTACTCGCGGTGGAAGAACATCAGGTTGTAGGCGAGCTGGAACCACGTGCGCGAGTTCTCCGGCACGTTCCGGGTCCCCTTGCGCAACAGCCGCGTGGACTCCTCCACGTTGGCGTACTTCTCGCGCCCCAGGTGCACCGGGATGGTGGTCCCCGCGAACCAGTAGACCGTCGCGAACTTGGGATCCAGGTCCGTCGCCAGGTCCGCGTAGGCATAGACGTCGCGGTAGTCCGAGGGGGCCTTGGACCTGCCAATGCGGTTGATGGTGAGGATCCAGAAGTAGTCCGTCACCAGCCCCAGCTGTCCCCGGAAGATGGCGCGCAGCAGTCCAGCGCGTGGCAGGAGCGGCCGGTCGTCCACTCGGGGGGGCGGGGCCGGGGGGGCCGCCAGCAACACCAGGCAGAGCAGGGCGATGGGCAACAGCAGGGCAGGCAGCTTGCGCATGGGCTCCGGAAAAGACAAACGGGACCTCCGGATTCCTCCCGGAGGCCCCGCGTGGTGAATCATGCCTCCTCGTTCAGACGGAGACCAGGGACATCACGGGCAGCTGACGTCGTTGTACGCGTTGCCCGGCTCGCCACCGGTGATGGCGTCCTGGTCGTTGCCGCAGACGCCGTCCAGGGTGACGGTGGTCGCGGAGGACGTGATGCCCCACGTGTCGGCGTTCTCGTCGTTGTCGACGTTACCGATGGCCGTCGCGTTGAAATCGCAGGTGGGGCAGGAGTCCTCGTCCGGCGTCACGCCAGCGCCGATGGCCTGGGTGCCCGTGGGCGGGTTCGGGAAGCGGGCGTCGTCCTGGCCGATGCAGCCGGTCGTGTACTCGCGGGCCGCCACCGTCTGGTTGGCGTTGCAGGCCGCCAGACCGTAGCTGTAGCGGTTGCCGGCCTCAGGCGTGAAGCCCAGCTTCTTGAAGTCCGTGATGTACTTGTCCTTCTCGCCGAAGTACGCCTTCTGGGAGGTGTACAGGGCCTTCAGGTTGGTCTTCGCCTCGGACTGCTTGGACTTCGCCTGGAAGCGGATGAAGTTCGGGATGGCGATGGCGGCCAGGATGCCGATGATGGCGACCACGATCATCAGCTCGATGAGGGTGAAGCCACCCTTCTTCCGGAAGAGACGGTTCATCATGATTGGGGACTCCGCAGTGGGCAGAGGGGGGTTGAACGACGTGGGAACTCTTAGCACGAAGAGTGCCACGCCGAACAATCCTCCCAACTCCTGAGATTCCCAGGGCAGGCGAGCCGGGCAGGGGATGGATCACCCGCGGAGCTGCCAATTTTTGTCACTGACGCTGACGGTTTTCGTCCCCCATCGCGCAGTCGCCAGCTCCGGAAGCGGCGGGTAGGATTCCGGCTCCGTGACGTTCACCTACGCGCCGGGCTGGGCCGAGCCCCTCTTCATCCTCTTCCTGTTCATCCTCGGCCTGTGCATCGGCTCCTTCCTCAATGTCGTCATCGCGCGCGTGCCGGAGGGGCTGAGCATCGTGCGGCCCGGCTCGCGTTGCCCGAAGTGTGGGCACGTGCTCGCCTGGTACGAGAACATCCCCGTGCTGTCGTGGCTGGGGCTGCGCGGGAAGTGCCGGGGCTGCGGCATGCCCATCTCCCCGCGCTACGTCCTGGTGGAGCTGCTCACGGGGCTGTTGTTCCTCGCGTGCCTCAAGCGCTTCGACTGGACCTATGAGCTGGTGCCCGCGCTGGTGCTGGTGTTCCTGCTGGTGCCGCTCACCTTCATCGACCTGGAACATTGGATCCTCCCGTTCTCGCTGACGCTGCCGGGCATCACCGCCGGCGTGCTGCTGGCCATTCCCCAGGGTGAAGGCGCGGTGGGACAGGCGGTGCTGGGCGCGGTGGTGGGCTTCCTCTCCTTCCGGCTGATGGAGTACGTGGGCTGGCGCGCGTTCAAGCGCGAGGCGCTGGGCGGCGGAGACAAGTTCCTCGTCGCGCTATTGGGCGCGTTCCTGGGCTGGAAGGCCCTGCTGGGCATCCTCTTCTTCTCGTCGCTGCAGGGCTCCATCGTGGGTGTGGCGCTCCTGGTCCTCACGGGACGGGCGGGCCCACGCGGCGCGCAGGAGGCGGAAGCCACGCCTCCGCCCCCTCAGGATCCGCAGGCGGACATGTCCCTCACCCCGGCCGCGGAAACTCCAGGGGAGGCTCCGAAGGTGGAGGAGGAGCCCGAGCCCACGATGACGTGGGACTTCACGAAGCCCGGCCTGCCCCTGTGGAAGCGGGTGGTGCTCGTCCCCTACTGCCTGCTGTTCCAGCCCATCCCGGACGCGCCGCTGGATGAAGCGGGTGAGGAGGAGGAGTGGGTCCCCGGGCCCACCAACATCCCCTTCGGCCCGTGGCTGGCGCTGGCGGGCCTGGAGGTGATGCTGCTGGGGCCGTGGCTCGCGCGCGTGCTGCCCCTGGACGTGGCGCTGATGCTCGGGGGGACGCGGTGAGGAACTCCTCGCCGGTGCGGGGATGAAGTGGCGCATCGCCAGCGTGGCGTTCCTCCTGGGCTCGCTGTCCACGGGCCTGTCGTGGCTGACCCTGCAGCCGGTGCTCATCCGTCTGCTGGATACGGCGCGGCGGCTGGCGCTGCCGGGGTCGCTGGACATGGAGGGCCTGACGCGGATCCGCGCCTTCCTGCCGCTGGCGCTGGGGCTGGACCTGCTGGTGCTGACGCTGCTGGCCTATGGCGTGCTGGACCTGGCGGTGGGCCGCCCGCTGCGAGCCATGGAGAAGTCCGTGGAGCAGCTGGGCCGGCTGCAACTGGATGTGCCGCTCCCCGAGCAGGGCGGGCCGTTCCTGTCGCGCATCCAGCGCGAGCTGCGGCGCATGGCGGAGGCGCTGCGCCAGGAGCAGGCCCTCACCCGCGCGCAGTTGGAGGCGCTGCGAGAAGCCAACGCCCGGCTCGCGAGGGCGCAGACGGAGCTCGTCGCCTCCGAGCGGCTGGCCACGGTGGGAAAGCTGGCCGCGGGCGTGGCGCACGAGGTGGGCAATCCGCTGGCGGGCATCCTGGGCTACCTCTCCCTGGCGCGCTCCAGGGCGCAGGGGCCGGAGCTGAAGGACTTCCTGGAGCGCATCGACCACGAGGTCCTGCGCATCGACCGCATCGTGCGGGGGCTTTTGGACCTGGGCCGTCCGGCCAGCACCCAGCCCGGGCCGGTGGACGTGGGGCAGGTGGTGGAGACGTGCGTGCGCCTGGTGCGCGCCGGTCCGGAGCTGGACCGGGTGGAGGTCACGCTGGACGCGACGCCCGGCCTGCTGGCGCGCGCGGATCCGGGCCCCCTGTCGCAGATCCTCATCAACCTGCTGCTCAACGCCGCCCAGGCCATGGGGGGAGAGGGCCGTGTGCGCATCTCCACCCGGCGTGAGGACGCGCTCGTCCTGGTGGAGGTGGAGGACAGCGGCCCGGGCCTGTCACCGGAGGTGCGTGCGCACCTCTTCGAGCCGTTCTTCACCACTAAGGGCCGGCAGGGCACCGGCCTGGGACTCGCGGTGTCCCTGAACCTGGCCCAGGGCATGGGCGGCCGGCTGGACGCGCGCGACGGGGCGGGCGGCGGCGCGTGCTTCCGGCTGTCGCTGCCAGCGGCCTGACGGCGGGGCCGGACGGCATATGATGGGCATCCCCCATGCCCCTCTTCCGCACCGTCCTCGTCGCCGACGACGAGCCGTCCATCCGCCACATCCTCACCCTGGTGCTCACCGACAAGGGCTACGACGTGCGCGCCGTCGCCGACGGGGACGAGGCCCTGCGCGAGCTGAACTCGCGCGCCTACGACGTCCTGGTGACGGACGTGCGCATGCCCAAGCGCGACGGGCTGTCGGTGCTCCGGGCGGCGCTCGCGGAGCAGCCCGGCCTCACCGTGGTGGTGATGAGCGCGTACGGCTCCCAGGAGCAGGCGCTGGAGGCGGTGCAGGCGGGCGCCTACGACTACGTCCAGAAGCCCTTCAAGCCGGAGGAGATCGTCCTCGTCCTGCGCAAGGCGGAGGAGCGCGAGCGGCTGGTCCGCGAGAACCGCCGGCTGCACGAGGCCCGGCTCCCCGGCGCCTCCGGTAGCCACATCCTGGGGCACAGCGCCGCGCTCCAGGCGGTGCTCAAGCAGGTGGCGCGCGTGGCGCCCGTGGACACCACGGTGCTCATCTCCGGGGAGAGCGGCACGGGCAAGGAGCTCATCGCGCGCGAGCTGCACGGAAAGAGCCGCCGCGCCGCCATGCCCTTCGTCGCCGTCAACTGCGGCGCCATCCCCCACGGCCTGCTGGAGAGCGAGCTGTTCGGCCACGCGAAGGGCGCCTTCACCGACGCGCGCACCGCCCGCCGGGGCCTGTTCGCGGAGGCTGACGGCGGCACGCTCTTCCTCGACGAGGTGGGCGAGCTGCCCCTGGGCGCGCAGGTGAAGCTGCTGCGCGTGCTGCAGGAGGGGGAGATCCGCCCGGTGGGCGAAAGCCGCGTGGAGCGCGTGGACGTGCGCGTGGTGGCCGCCACGCTGCGCGACCTGGGCAAGCTGGTGACCCAGGGCGACTTCCGCGAGGACCTCTACTACCGCCTCAACGTCGTGAACCTCACCCTGCCGCCCCTGCGCGAGCGCCGCGAGGACATCCCGCTTTTGGCCCGCGCCTTCCTCCAGCGCTTCAACCGCGACCTCAACCGCGAGCCTCCGGTGGAGGGCTTCACCCCGGAGGCGGAGGCCCTGATGACGGCCTACGCCTGGCCGGGCAATGTGCGCGAGCTGGAGAACGCCATGGAGCGCGCGGTGCTGCTCGCGGAGGGCACCCACGTCGCGCCCGGCAGCCTGCCGGAAAAGCTGTGGGCGGCTTCCGCACCCGCTCCGGCCGGGACGGCGGCGCCGCTACAGGCCGGGAGCGACCTGTCGCTCAAGCGCGCCATCCGGGAACTGGAGGAGTCCTACATCCGGGCGGCGCTGCGGCGCACGAAGGGCAACCGCACCCGGGCGGCGGAGGTGTTGGACATCAGCCACCGGGCGCTCCTCTACAAGATCAAGGAGTACGGCATCGATCCGGACGCGGAGGGCTCCCGGACCTGAGGGCAGGGGAGACGCCCGGCTGGCGACCTTGGAGGAATCCTCCAGCGCCATTTGACGGAACGCGGCCGGGGCCGGAAAATCGGGCCTCCGCGATGGTGGGCCAGGGGGCGCGGTCGTGGCTGGCTTTCACGGCGCTCCCCCGTCCGCAGGGCGGCCGGGCGCCAAGCACTTTTTAGGAGGGGTATCAAGCCGGTGCTACGCTGGCGCCCTCTCCGATGGAGTTACGCATGGCGAAGGGCAAACTGGCACTCGGGCTGGATATCGGGTCGACGTCGATCAAGATGATCATGCTCAAGGAGCAGCGCAAGCGCGGTGAAGTCGGCTACGCGCTCCAGAGCTTCGGAATGAAGCCGCTGCCTCCCGAGGCCATCGTGGATGGCGCGTTGATGAACTCCACGGCCATCGTGCAGGCCGTCCAGGAGCTGATGTCCGAGCTGAAGGTCAAGGGCAAGGACGTCGCCATCGGCGTGTCCGGCCACTCGGTCATCATCAAGAAGATCCAGATGCCCCGCATGAGCCAGGAAGAGCTCGAGGAGAGCATCCAGTGGGAGGCGGAGCAGTACATCCCCTTCGACGTGAAGGACGTGAACATCGACACGCAGATCCTGGACGGCGGCGGCAACGACGCCACCGGCCAGATGGACGTGCTGCTCGTCGCCGCCAAGAAGGACATGATCAACGACTACACCACCGTGGTCTCCGAGGCGGGACTGGTCCCGGTGGTGGTGGACGTGGACGCGTTCGCCGTCCAGAACATGTTCTCCACGAACTACGAGCTGCCGGACAAGGAGACCGTCGTCCTCATCAACGCCGGCGCCTCCGTGGTGAACATCAACATCATCGCCAACGGCGTCACCGTCTTCACCCGTGACGTGACCATCGGCGGCAACCAGTTCACCGAAGAGATCCAGAAGCAGCTCAACGTCTCCTACGAGGAGGCGGAGGCGCTGAAGATCGGCGGCAACCGCGCGGACGCGGACGCCGTGGTGCCCCAGGACGTGGAGCGCGTGCTCTCCAGCGTGGCGGAGCAGGTGGCCGGCGAAATCCAGCGCTCGCTGGACTTCTACGCGGGCACCGCCGCGGACTCGAACTTCACCAAGGTCTACCTGTCCGGCGGCACCGCGAAGATCCCCGCCCTGTTCAAGACCATCGAGGCGCGAACCGGCGTGCCGGTGGAGATCCTCAACCCGTTCCGGAAGATCGAAGTGGACAACCGCAAGTTCGACCCCGCGTTCATCATGGACGTGGCGCCCATGGCCGCGGTGGCAGTGGGACTGGCGCTCCGGCGCCCGGGCGACAAGCTGGGCTGATCCCGCTCTGGCCAACTAGGAACTCACGCACATGATGATCCGAATCAACCTGCTGCCCGTCCGGGCGGTGAAGAAGCGCGAGATGGGCCGGCAGATCCTGGCCCTCTACGCCGCGGTGCTGATCGCCGCGGTGGTGGGTAATTACTTCTGGTACGCGGACCGCGACGGCGAGCTGC
Source organism: Corallococcus sp. M7 (assembly GCF_054512695.1). NCBI lineage: Bacteria > Pseudomonadati > Myxococcota > Myxococcia > Myxococcales > Myxococcaceae > Corallococcus > Corallococcus sp. M7. The sequence goes on along the minus strand of NZ_CM137252.1, from coordinate 7,807,637 downwards.
AGCGGGCCAACCAGGGCATCACCCAGACGCGCGCGAAGATCGCGGAGCTGGAGAAGGTCATCGGCGAGGTGACCAACATCAACGCCCGCAAGACGGAAGTGGAGAAGAAGCTCGCGGTGCTGGACACGCTGCGCAAGGGCCGCAACGGGCCGGTGCGCATGCTGGACGCGCTGTCCTCGGCCATTCCCAAGAAGGTCTGGCTCAGGAACTTCGTGGAGGCCTCCAACCGGGTCACCATCGACGGCTCGGCCGTCAGCCACGACGAGGTCGCGGAGCTGATGCGCGGTCTGGGCAGCATGGTGTGGACGCCCAAGGGCATGGGGCGCCTGGTGGATCAGGGCCGCACCGCCAGCAAGACGTCCCGCGTGGAGCTCTTCAACACGGAGACCGCCAGCGTGGAGGAGTTCTCCGCGACCGAGATCAAGCCCTTCTTCGGCAACGTCGAACTGACCAACGCCGTGCAGAGCAAGCCCACCACGGCCGGCGCGGCGACGTACGTCGACTTCAAGCTCACCCTCACCGCCAACTACGCCATCTGATTGGCGGCGAAGGACCCCTGTCATGGAAAAATACCTGGATCAGCTGGCGAAGGCCCCCCCCGCGGCGAAGTTCGGCGGGCTCGCGGCCGTCGTCGTCTTGTTGACCGTGGGCAACTTCTTCTCCTTCATCCAGCCCACGGAAGAGAACATCGCCCGCCGCGCGGCGGAGCGCCGGAAGCTCGACCTGGAGCTCGCGGAGAAGAGCGAGATCGCCCAGAACCTCAACGAGCGCCGCCGTGAGATGGACGTGCTCGAGCAGAAGCTGGCGGAGGCCCTCACGGAGCTGCCGGAGCGGCGCGACATGGAAGAGCTGCTCGCGCAGATCAACGACATCGGCAAGAAGTCCGGCCTGGAGATCGCCCGCGTGGAGCCCGGCAAGGAGTACGTCGAGGGCAGCGAGTTCTTCGCGCGCATCCCCATCAAGATGACGGTGAGCGGCAACTACCACGAGATCGCCATGTTCCTGCAGGAGATGGCGAACATGCGCCGCATCGTGAACGTCAACAACATCAAGCTCGATAGCGCGACCCTGAAGAACGAGAAGGTCGTTCTGCAGAGCAGCTTCCTGGCGACGACCTTCCGGTTCGTCGACACGAAGGCCGCGAGGTCCCCGCGAAGGGCACCGACAAGAAGAAGAGCAACTAGAAACTTGATCCGCCCGGCAACAAGGGCGACAAGGGATGACGCGGATGAAGACGTTCAAGTCCACGATGACCGTTGCGGTGATGGCGCTGACCCTGTCCGCTTGTGAGGACACGCCCAAGGCCCCACCACCTGCTCCTCCCAAGGCCGCCGCCCCCGCGCCGGCCCCCGTGGCGGAGAAGACCGAGGCGTCGGCGGCGCCAACGTTCGTCTACACCTACAGCCCGGTGGGAAAGCGGGATCCGTTCCGCAGTCCGCTGGAGGAGCTTGGTCCGGTGGCGCGTGACGCACCGGAACGGGCCTGCAACGAGCCCCTGTGCGTGTTCGACCTCGACCAGCTCAAGCTGGTGGCGGTCGTCACCGGGGACGCCAGCCCGCTGGCGATGGTCGAGGACCCCCTGGGTCGCGGCCACATCGTCCGGCGCAACACCCGCGTGGGGCGCCAGGGCGGCAAGGTCACACAGATTCTCCGGGACTCGGTCACCGTCACCGAGGTCTTCACGGGAGCCAAGGGCGAGCTCATCAGCAATCCGGTGAGTCTCCAGCTCAAGGCGGATGGCGTGAAGGACCCCGCCTACAACCTGATGACGGGCAAGAACTGGGAGTAGCGCCCCACGGCGCGCCCGCGGGCAGTCGTCGCCCGCTTCCAACTTGTTGAGGGGACGCATGCTCGAGCAGAGCGCTGTGACGAGGGGCAAGTGGATCATGGCGGCCGCATGGGCGGTCGTCCTGGCAAGCGCCAAGGTGTACGGCGCGGATCTCAATACGCTGAGGGACCTGCAGGTGTCCCGGACGGGAGCCGGTGCCCAGGTCGTGGTGACCGGGACCCGGCCGCCCACCTTCACCGTCTTCCGGCTCAGTGGGCCGGAGCGGCTGGTGGTGGACCTGTCGTCCGCGGATGCCACCGGCATCAAGGGGCACCATGACGGCACCGGTCCGGTGTCCGGCGTGGTGGCCGCCCAGTTCTCCGACTCGCGCGCCAGCGTGGGCCGCGTGCTGGTGGCGCTCGACCAGGCCTCCCAGTACGACGTCCGCGCGGAAGGCAACCGCGTGGTCATCTCCGTGGACGGCTCGCCGGTGGCCCCCGCCGCCGCGACCGCCCAGGCTCCGGTCGAAGCGAAGCCGGCCGCGCCCGCGCCGGTGAAGGCCGAGCCCGCGCAGGCGGTCGCCGCCGCGCCGGTGAAGCCCGCGCCCGCGCCGGTGGTGGAGGCGATGGTGGCGGTGGTGCCGGAGGAGGGGACGTCCTCCAAGGCCGCCTCGTCCCAGGCGCCGGGCCGTGAGAACGTCGTCGCCACGGAGGCGGATGAGCGCGAGGTGGCCCACCCGGCCCAGCGCATCACCCGGCTGTCGCTGGACGGCGAGTCGCTGCGCGTCGCCGCCGACGGCGACATCGCCCGCTACGAGGTCCTGGAGCTGGTGGACCCGCCGCGCCTGGCCGTGGACGTGTACGGCGTGGGCCTGAGCGCGAAGGCGCCCAAGGTGAAGGGCAACCTGCTCAAGGACGTGCGCGTGGGCGCCCACGAGGACAAGGTGCGCCTGGTGCTCGTGGCCAAGGGAGACATGCCCGCCTACCGCGTGGACCGCGCCGAGCGTGGCCTGGAGGTGGTGCTGGGAGGCGCGGTGGCGCGCAAGTCCAAGCCCGCCTCGTCCCGCGACGCGGTGGCGGAGACGGAGCCCCTGCGCCCGCAGCCCCTGCCCGTGCAGGAGACCGCGAAGCCGCAGCCCGCGGTGGCGCAGGCCGCGCCGCAGCCGGCGGTGGTGGAGGTCAAGGACCTGTCCTTCGACGAGAGCCCCTCGGGCGGCCGCGTGCAGCTGAAGCTGTCCGGCGCGACGGCGTGGAAGGTGGACCGTCCGGATCCGCGCAGCGCGGTGCTGACGCTGGAGAACGCGCGTCTGCCCAAGAAGCTGGAGCGCAGCCTGGACACCAGCGCGCTGGACACGCCGGTGAAGATGATCAGCGCCTTCAGCGTGCCGGGTGAGGGCCGCAAGGTGCGCCTGGTGGTCGCCGCGGACGGCGCCATCGAGGAGAACGTCACCCAGGGCGCCAACAGCCTGAGCTGGCGGCTGGACGTGCAGGGCGTGAAGACGGAGGAGGTGGCCGTCACCCAGCGCACCGCCGGCTTCACGGCGGAGGCCCCGGCGTACGCGGCGGAGGGCGCGCCCCAGCAGGCGCGCTACCGTGGCAAGCGCGTGTCCTTCGAGTTCAAGGACATCGACATCCAGAACCTGCTGCGCGTCATCGCGGAGATCTCCAAGCGCAACATCGTCGTCGCCGACGACGTGTCGGGCCGCGTGACCATCCGCCTGCGCAACGTGCCCTGGGACCAGGCGCTGGACCTCATCCTGCGCACCAAGCAGCTGGGCCAGGAGCAGGTGGGCAACATCATCCGCATCGCGCCGCTGAAGACCCTGGAAGAGGAGGCGCGGCTGCGCCAGGAGCGCAAGAAGTCGCTGCAGCAGCAGGAGGACCTGCTGGTCAGCCTGGTGCCGGTGAACTACGCGGTGGCCGCGGACATGTCGTCGCGCGTGAAGGACGTGCTCAGCGACCGTGGCTCGGTGACGGTGGACACGCGCACCAACGTGCTCATCATCAAGGACATCCGCTCCAACACGGAGAAGGCGCGCGCCCTGGTGCGCAGCCTGGACACGCAGACGCCGCAGGTCCTCATCGAGAGCCGCATCGTGGAGGCGAGCACCACCTTCAGCCGTGACCTGGGCGTGCAGTGGGGCGGCCAGACGCGTCTGTCGGCGGCGTCCGGCAACCCGACCGGCCTCATCTTCCCCAGCACCGTCGGCGTCACGGGCGGCATCGCTGGCACGGCGGCGGGCGTTCCGGCCCAGCCCAACTTCGCGGTGAACCTGCCGGCGGCGGTGGGTGAAGGCCTCGGTGGCGCCATGGGCTTCGCCTTCGGCTCCGCGGGCGGCGCCGTGCAGCTCAACCTGCGCCTGTCCGCGGCGGAGACGGAGGGCACCGTGAAGACCATCTCGTCGCCCAAGGTCACCACGCTGGACAACAACACGGCCCGCATCAGCCAGGGTCTGTCCATCCCGTTCAGCCAGACGTCGGCGGGCGGCGTGAACACGACCTTCGTGGAAGCGCGCCTGTCGCTGGAAGTCACGCCGCACATCACCCAGGACGGCAGCATCCTCATGTCCATCCAGGCTCAGAACAACCAGCCTGACCCGTCCAACACCGGCGCCAACGGCCAGCCCTCCATCCAGCGCAAGGAGGCCAACACCCAGGTCCTGGTGAAGGACGGCGAGACGACGGTCATCGGCGGCATCTACGTGCGCCGGGGCAGCACGCGGACCGACTCGGTGCCCTTCCTGGCCAAGATCCCCGTGCTCGGCTTCTTCTTCAAGACGACATTCGAGACGGACGACCGGCAGGAGCTGCTCATCTTCATCACGCCCCGCATCCTCAACCGGCAGACCATCGCGCAGAGCCTCTAACGGCACCGCGCCCTGATTGGGAGAGACATTCCAATGAAGCCTTTCTTCATCGCGGCGGCCCTGTCGCTCGGGCTCTGCTCGTGCTCTGAAAGCACCCCCGTCGTCCAGATCCTCCAGACCATCCAGCCGGACGAGAACTGCAGCTTCGGTGCCGGTGATGTCGGTATCGCGAACGGTTCGCTCAACCTGGCCTACCGTGGCGGCTACGTCCTGGGGCTCGTCGTCAAGTCGAACTACACGACCACGCCCATCGACGTGAACGGCGTTCCGCTGGAGCCGGAGGGCGACGTCGGCGGGTCCGCCACCGTGTTCTTGGACACGCTGAAGCTGTCCTACTCCTCGACGCCCAGCATCAACATCCCCGACGGAGAGGTGCCCTACGCGGCGGCCCTCAACCCCGGGTCGGACGAGAACCGGCTGGTGGTCAACCTGATGACCGCCGAGGCCGCGAACGCCCTGCGGACCGGCCTGTCCGGGAACACCACGGCCACGGTGCGGGTCACCCTGCAGTTCACGGGCAAGTTCGCGGCGGGCGGCAAGAAGGTCGAGTCGAACGAGATCGTCTACGGCATCGACGTCGCCAATACGGCCGTCACGCTTCCGACCTGCGGCGAGGACGAGGATCCCACGGTTCCCCTGGGGCCGTGCAGCTCGGGTGTCGGTCAGGACGGTATCTATCCCTCGTGCCAGCCCGGGCCGACGACGGGCGCGGACGGCGGGGCCTAGATGTCCTTCCGCACGCACCTTGAAGCGGTGGTGAACCAGGTGGACGGAGCCCTCGCGTGCAGCGTGATGGGCTTCGACGGCATCTCCGTGGAGACGTTCCAGAAGGACGAAGCCACGGAGCTGGACGTGTCCGGCACCTGGGTGGAGTACGCCAACCTGCTCACGCAGTTGAAGAACGCGGCCGAATCCCTGAAGACGGGCACCGTCACCGAGGTGTCCGTCAACAGTGAGAAGGTCCTCACCGTGATGCGCCTGCTGACACCGGAATACTTCCTGGTGCTGGCCCTGCGCGCGGACGGGAATTTCGGCAAGGGGCGCTATGTCCTGCGCGTCACCGCGCCGCAGGTGAAGGCGGAGTTGTAGACACGCACGTCCGCTCGGGCAGGAGCTTGTCGAGCCTGCCCGGCGACGCAGCGTGCCTCCGCTTTCCTCTTTGCAGGAACCAGGGCATGGGCTAGACACCCCGGACTTTCGCCTTTACGTCTGTATGAAGGAGTCGGTCCCATGGCCGGGTTTGTCGACACGTCCGAATTCCGCAATGGTTTGAAGATCTTGTGGGAGGACAAGCCGTACGTCATCGAGTACTTCCAGCACGTCAAGCCTGGAAAGGGCTCCTCCTTCACGCGTACGAAGATCCGCAGCCTGCTGGACGGCCGCGTCCTGGAGCCCACGCTGAAGTCCGGCGACAAGGTGGGCACCCCGGACATCGAGTCCAAGGACATGCAGTACCTGTACGTCCAGGACGGCGACTACTACTTCATGGACAAGCGGAACTTCGAGCAGACCTTCCTCTCCAAGGAAGGCCTCGGGGAGGCCGTCAACTTCCTGAAGGAGAACCTCGACGTCGAGATCCTCTTCTGGAACGGCAAGGCCATCAACGTGTCGGTGCCGAACTCCGTGGACCTCAAGGTCACCAAGTGCGACCCGGGCGTGCGCGGCGACACCGTGTCCGGCGCCCTGAAGCCCGCCACGCTGGAGACCGGCTTCACCGTCAACGTGCCCCTGTTCATCAACGAGGGCGACGTGCTGAAGATCGACACGCGTGAAGGTGGCAAGTACCTCACCCGCGTGTCCACCGCGGGCTGAGAGTAGCTTCCCTGCACCTGGCGACCCGGGAGGGGTCTGAATGGCAACGAAGCGCAAGGCAACCCGGCCGGCTGAGTCCTCTGGCGCGGCCTCCGGGCGGGATTCGGGCACCACGTCGCTGGACGTGGAGGCCCTCCGGCAGATCGTCGAAATCCTGGAGGCCTCCGACGTCACCCGGCTGGTGTGGACGAAGGGCCCGGAGAAGCTCTACATCCGCCGCGGTCACGCGCCGGAGACGACCATCGTCCACCACACGGCGCCGTCCGGCCCCGGGGTGACGGTGTCGCCGCCGGTGGAGTACGCCGCCCCCGCCGCGCCCCGTGCGGCGCCCCCTGTCGCCGCGCCCGCGGCTCCGGCCGCCGCGGCGGCTCCGGAGAAGCCCGCGGAGAAGCCGGGCCACCTGGTGACGAGCCCCTTCGTGGGGACGTTCTACCGGACCCCCGCGCCGGATCAGCCCCCGTTCGTGGACGTGGGCACGGTGGTGCGCAAGGGCCAGGTGCTCTGCATCGTGGAAGCGATGAAGTTGATGAACGAAATCGAGTCCGAGGTCTCCGGCCGCATCGCCGAGGTCCTCGTGGAGAACGGTCGCCCGGTGGAGTTCGGCCAGGCGCTGTTCCGCATCGAGCCGGCCTGAGTCTGCTGACCCGTCAGGCGCGTCCGGCCCTTCCGGGCGGGACGCGCCCCAGGCCCTCGCGTTAGGAGCACGGCCGTGTTCAAGAAGGTACTGGTCGCCAACCGCGGGGAGATTGCCCTGCGGGTCATCCGCGCATGCCGTGAGCTGGGCATCGCCACCGTGGCGGTGCACTCCACCGCCGACGCCAACGCGCTGCACGTGCGCTTCGCGGACGAGGCCGTCTGCATCGGGCCGCCTCCGTCCAAGGAGAGCTACCTCAACGTGCCGCAGCTGCTCTCCGCGGCTGAAATCACGCGCGCGGACGCCATCCACCCGGGCTACGGCTTCCTGTCGGAGAACGCCGAGTTCGCGGAGGTCTGCGAGAACTGCAAGATCCGCTTCATTGGCCCGCGCCCGGAGATGCTGCGGCTGATGGGCAACAAGGTGCGCGCGCGCGCCGCGGCCCGCGAGGCCGGCCTGCCGCTGCTCCCGGGCAGCCCCGGCGTGGTGAAGGATCCGCGCGAGGCGGAGGCCTTCGCGAAGGAGATCGGCTTCCCGGTCATCCTGAAGGCGGCGGCGGGCGGCGGCGGCAAGGGCATGAAGATCGTCCGTGAGCCGGGTGTGCTCGCGCAGGCGTTCTCCACCGCGCAGGCGGAGGCCCTGGCCAGCTTCAACAACGGCGACCTCTACATCGAGCGGTACGTGGAGAAGCCGCGCCACATCGAGATCCAGATCGTCGCGGACGAGCACGGGAACGTCATCCACCTCAACGAGCGTGAGTGCTCCGTGCAGCGGCGGCACCAGAAGCTCATCGAGGAGGCCCCGTCGCCCGCGCTCACGCCGGAGCTGCGCCAGCGCATGGGCGAGGTGTCCGTCGCGGCGATGAAGAAGATCCGTTACAACAACGTGGGCACCATCGAGTACCTGCTCGACGAGCGCGGCGAGTTCTACTTCATGGAGATGAACACGCGCATCCAGGTGGAGCACCCCGTGACGGAGCTGGTCATGGGCGTGGACCTGGTCCGTGAGCAGATCCGCATGGCCTACGGGCACCCCCTGCGCTTCAAGCAGGAGGACGTGCAGATCCGCGGGCACGCCATCGAGTGCCGCGTGAACGCGGAGGACCCCGTCACCTTCGCGCCGTGGCCGGGGAAGATCACCGGTTACAGCGTGCCGGGCGGCTACGGCGTGCGCGTGGACTCCGCCGCGTACGAGAACTACACGGTGCTGCCGCACTACGACAGCCTGCTGTCCAAGCTGATCGTCCACGCGGAGGACCGCGAGACGGCCATCCGCCGCATGCAGCGCGCGCTCTCCGAGTACGTCGTGGAGGGCATCCGCACGAACATCCCGTTCCACCGGGCCGCACTGGCGGAGGAGTCCTTCCAGGAGGGCAACTACGACACCCGCTTCGTGGAGCGCCTGCTGGCGAGCGAGACGGGTTCGCGCCGACTCAAGAAGGCCGTGGAAGAGACGCCGTAGCGCTTTGCCGTGAAGGCATGGAAAACCCGCCGGGCGTGCGAGCGTCCAGGCGGGTGATCCAGCCCTGGGGGAGGGCAGGCTGTTTCTTGACCCGCATCGGAGGATTCCGTTAGCCTCCGAAGCTCCCCCCCAGAGAAGGACTGAAACCCGCGAAGTTCCTCGGGGTTTCTGCCTGCCGGAAGCGCACGCTCGATGGACAAGAACAAGATCATCGAAGCCGCCGCGAAGCTGGTCGCGAAGGGCGCGTACGACAAAGCCATCAAGGAGTATCAGAAGGTCCTGGAGGTCGACCCGAAGGACATCCGGGTCCTCCAGAAGATGGGGGAGCTGTACCAGAAGAAGAACGACAACGCGCAGGCGGCGCACTTCTTCACCAAGGTCGCGGAGAGCTACTCCTCGGACGGCTTCTTCCTCAAGGCCGTCGCCCTCTACAAGCAGGTCCTCAAGCTCAACCCGAACCTGCTGGAGGTGAACCTCAAGCTGGCGGAGCTGCACCAGCAGCTGGGCTTGATGTCGGAGGCGATGGCGTACTTCCAGATCGTCGCCAACCACTACGACAAGGCGGGCGACACCAAGTCGAGCCTCGACACGCTGAAGAAGATGGTGGATCTCGACCCCGAGAACGTGGCGTCGAAGATCAAGCTCGCGGAGCTGTACGCGCGCGAGAACATGACGAAGGAAGCGGCGCAGGAGTTCAAGCGCGCCGCGGAGTACCTCAAGCGCAACGCCCGGGCGGATGACTGGCTTCGCGTCGCGGAGCGCCTCTCCGCGCTGGAGCCGGACAACCTCCCGCTCGCGAAGGAGCTGGCCGCGTCGTACCTGCAGCGCGGCGACCAGAAGCGCGCGCTCGCCAAGCTCCAGGTGTGCTTCAAGGCGGATGGCCGCGACGTGGAGACGCTGACGCTCTTGGCCCAGGCGTTCCAGGGGCTGGGCCAGGTCTCCAAGACGGTGTCCGTCTACAAGGAGCTCGCGAAGATCCACCAGGAGCGCGGCCGCACGGCTGAATCCGACGGCGTGTGGACGCAGATCGAGCTGCTGGATCCGCAGGATCCGGATCTGCTCGCGCGCCGGGACCCGTCGCCGAACCGGAGCCGGAGCCCGCGCCCGCAGCCGTGCATCACCACGAGGAGCCGGCCGCGCCCGCATGGAGCGCGCCCGCTCCCGCCGCCGCGCCCCCGTCCCGTCCCGCGCCCGCAGCGCCTCCCGCGGCCGTGGCACCGCCGGCGCCCGCGGGGATGAGCCGCGAGCAGCTGGCCAAGCTGCTGACGGAGACGGACGTCTACGTGAAGTACGGGCTCCACGACAAAGCGCTGGAGCACCTGCGCAAGGTCTTCTCCGTGGATCCGGAGAACCTGGACGCGCACGAAAAGGCGTACCACATCTACGTGGCGGCCAATAACGGCGCGCAGGCGTCCGAGCAGTTGCTCAACGTGCTGCGCCTGTGCACGCGCCGCGCGGACGTGCAGCGCGCGCAGCCGTACCTGGCGACCATCCTCCAGGAGAATCCGGCGCATCCCGAGGTGCCCGCCTTCCTGTCCGTGCTCCGCGCGGAAGGGGGCTTCGTGGCGCCCGCGGCGACGCCGGGCGTGGAGTCGCTGGAGGAGGACGCCATCCTGGTGGACTCCAACGAGGACGAAATCCTCGTCGCGGATCCGCCGGAGGACGCGCTCGCGCAGCCCTCGGGTGACGAGCTCGCGCTCGCGGCGCTGAGCCACGGGGCGGACTCGGACGAGATCGTCGACGACGAGGTCGCGGAGACCACGTTGAGCGGCGAGGAAGCGGTGATGGGCGAGCCCATCAGCTCCGCCGAGAACACCGTCTACGACCTGCCTCCGCAGGACGACCTGGTGATGGGGTCCGACGAGGACTCGCTGGTGCTCGCGGACGAGCCGGGCCTGGGCGGTCCGGATGCTTCCGACGACGAGCCTCTGGTCGCCCAGGACGACGACGCGCTGGCGTACGCGGCGGACGCGGGCGACGAGCCCATGGTGCTCGCGGACGAGCCGGGCGGAATGTCGCTGGGCGACGAGGAGGAAGCGCCTCCCACGCGCATCCTGTCCCCGTCGCGCGCGCTGCTGGAAGAAGCCGCGCCGGACACGCGCCAGCTGCCGACGCTGAGCGACAGCGGCGACGACGACGAGGCCCTGGTCGAACCCGGCATGTCGCTGGGCGAGGACGACGACGCGCCCACGCGCGTGGGGCTCGCGCCCCTGGATGCGTCCGCGCTGGACGACGCGGACCTGGACGAGAGCTTCGCCGCGCCGGTGGAAGAGCCCGCGTACGCGGAGGGCATGTCGCTGGGCGACGAGGAGGAAGACGAGCCCACCGCCGCGCACATGGTGCTCCCGTCGATGGAGGGGCTCTCCTACGACGAGCCCCAGACCGACGCGGTCGAGGAGACGCCGGAGCCGGAGCCCGAGGCCCTGGCGGATGCTCCGGAACCCGAGCCCGAGCCGGAAGCGGAGCCCGAGGAGGAGCCTGCCTCCGAGGAGTGCGACGAGGCGTCGTTCTTCCTCGACCAGGGCCTGCTGGAAGAGGCGCGCGAAATCCTGGAGACGGTGGCCATCGCGTTCCCCGGCCACGTGCGCGCCGGCGAGCTGATGGCGCGGCTGGAGGAGATGGAGGCCGGCGGTGGCGCGGCCCCCGAGGACGATGCTCCTTCCGAGCCCGTGCACGTGCCCTCCGTGCAGCCGGTGACGGAGGCGGAGGCGGCGCACGACGACGGCGCCGGTGGTGGCGACGCGTTCGACCTGGCGGCGCAGCTGGCCGGTGAGCTGGACGACCTGGGCGGTGAGTCGCTGGCGGCGGTGCCCCCGGCGGACGAGGACTTCCAGTACTCGGTGGACGAGGTCTTCGCCGAGTTCAAGAAGGGCCTGGCCAAGGTGGTGAAGCCCGAGGACGTGGACACGCACTACGACCTGGGCATCGCCTACAAGGAGATGGGCCTGCTGGACGACGCCGTCCACGAGTTCGACGTGGCCCGCCAGGGCTGCGTGGGCACTCCGCGCGAGCTGGACTGCCTGACCATGATTGGCATGCTGCACACGCTGCGCGGCAAGCCCGAAGAGTCCGTGGCGGTCTTCAAGGAAGGCCTCTCCAACGTGCTCGCGACGGGCGAGGTGGCCAAGGCGCTGGGCTTCGAGCTGGCGAGCGCCTACGACGCGCTCAACGAGCAGGGCAAGGCGCTCTTCCACTTCCAGCGGGTGGCCGCCATGGACGCGAAGTACCGCGACGTGGGGTCCCAGGTGACGCGGCTGTCGGCCATGACCGCACCGGAGGAGGACCCGCTGCCTCGCGCCGGAAAGGGCCCGGCGACGCCGGTTCCCGCCGCGGGCGTGCCGAAGGCTCGTAAAGTAGGGTACGTGTAGCGCGTCCCCCACGAGGCCCGGCGAGCGATGACGACCTACCTCGATTTCTTCGAACTCACCCAGGAGCCGTTCTCCAACGCTCCGGTGAGCCGCTTCTATTACAACTCCGCGCAGCACTCGCAGGCCCTCACGCGGCTGATGCACGCCGTGGGCTACATGAAGGGCCTGTCCATCCTCATTGGCGACATCGGCGCGGGCAAGACGACGCTCGCCCGGCGCATGCTCGACTCGCTTCCGGAGTCCGAGTACGAGGCCGCGCTGCTCGTCATCATCCACTCGGGCATCACCGCCCAGTGGCTCCTGCGCCGCATCGCGCTCCAACTGGGCGTGGAGAACCCCGCGCAGGAGAAGCTGGCGCTCCTGTCGCAGCTCTACCAGCGCCTGCTGCAAATCTACGAGTCCGGCAAGAAGGCCGTCGTCCTCATCGACGAGGCGCAGATGCTGGAGACGCGCGAGCTCATGGAGGAGTTCCGGGGGCTGCTGAACCTGGAAGTGCCGGAGCGCAAGCTCATCTCCTTCGTCTTCTTCGGCCTGCCGGAGATCGAGAAGAACCTGAAGCTGGACCCGCCGCTCGCCCAGCGCGTGGCGCTCCGCTACAAGCTGGAGCCCTTCACGGCGGAGTCCACGGAGGCGTACGTGAAGCACCGGCTGCGGCTCGCCGGCTGCCCGCGCATGCCCTTCACGCCGGAGGCGCTGCTCGCCGTGCACGAGCACTCTGGCGGCACCCCGCGCGTCATCAACACCTTGTGCGACAACGCCCTCTTCGAGGCGTTCCTCGCGCGCTCGGAGACCATCAGCGCGGAGCTGGTGCACCGCATCGGCAACAACCTGGGGCTCCAGGGTGGCTCGGCTGCTTCCCAGGCAAGCGAGCGGGCGAGCGCGCCCGCCACCTCGCTGCCCCGGACGGCGAACACCAAAATCGACCTGGCGGAGATCGACCGCTACCTCGAGGGACTCGGTAAGCTCTAGCGGCTTGTCCCTCCCCAGCCGCAACAGCGCAGCGCGCAAGGCGCTCTTGTTGGTGCTCCTCGTGGTGTCGGGGAGCATCCTGCTGTTGCGTCAGCCGTTCACCTGGGACGCCGCCTGCACGCTGGCGCGCAGGAACCTGCCGGACCTGCTGGGCGTGGGCGTGGGCATCGGCCGGTGCGAGTTGGATCCGCTGGGCTCGCGCGTGGTGCTGCACGGCGTGTCGGTGTTCGCGCCGGGCAGGGACACGCCGCTGTTCGCCGCGGACACGGCGGAGGTGGGCCTGGGCTTCCTGTCGCCCCTGTCCCGCCGCTTCGTGCTGGGCCACGTGCGCGTGCACCATCCGCGCGTGGCGCTGGACTTGTCCCGGCCCTCGTCGAGCCCGCCTTCCTCCGACGGCACGTGCCCGCTCACGCCGCTGACCCGCGTGGGCGTGGGGCGCGTGGACATCACCGGCGCGGAGGTGCGCCTCGCGCTGCCGGACGGGCGGGGCGTGGAGGTGGAGAACCTGGCCGTGGGCTGGGTGGAGCACTGGGGCGTGATGGAGCTGGAGGTGGGCGCGCGGCGGGGCCTGGTGCGCCTGGGCGCGGGCGGCGGCGAGCTGACGCTGGGGCAGCTGGGCTTCACCGGCTCGCTGGACCCCGACGAAGGCCTGCTGGACGTGGAGCGCGCGGAGGTGACGCTCGACGACATCACCGCCACGGTGTCCGGCCGCGTGGAGACGCTGTGCCATCCGGTGCTCGCGCTGGACGCGCAGGTGTTCCTGCCGCTGCGCACGCTGTCGCAGGCGAAGCTGCTGCCGCGTCCGGCCACGGGGCATTTGTGGACGCGCTTGTCCGTCACCGGGAAGCCGTCCGCGCTCGCGGTGGGCGCGGACCTGTCCGCGAGCAACCTGGCCTATGAGCAGTACGGCCCGGTGAGCCTCAACGCGCGCCTGTCGTACGCGGGGGACAGCGTGCGCGTGGAGTCGCTGGAGGCCCCGCTGGGCTCCGGCAAGGTGAAGCTGTCCGGCGCGTTGAAGCTCACGCCGGAGTTGCCCGTGGACGTGACGCTCCAGACGGAGGACGCGTCCTTCGGGCGCATCCTGGAGCGCGCGGGCGTGGCGGGCTCCTGGGTGGACTTCCCCGCGACGGCGAACGCGCACCTCACCGGGACGCTGCTGCCCCGGCCATCCCTGTCCGGACCGTTGGATTTGCGCAGCGGCCGCTTCGTGCTGGCCACGCGCGCGTTCGACGCGCCGGTCAGCGCCGGCAAGACGCTGCTCACCTTCGAGCGGGGCCGCGCGCAGACGGCCGTGAAGCTGATGGGGGACCGCGTGTCCTTCAGCCGCCTCACGGTGGAGTCCGGCCGCTCGCGCGTGCACGGCGACGTGACGCTCTACTTCGACAGCGCGCGCGGCCTGGACATCCAGGGCAACGGCGAGCTGGAGCTGTCGGACTTCGGCCACATCGCGGAGCTGTCATGGTCCGGGAAGGGCTCCGCGAACTACTCCATCGTGGGGCCGTACTCGGACGTGAAGGTGGACGCGAGCCTGTCCCTGCGCGACTTCACCTTCTGGGGCTTCGGCCTGGGCGTGACGCAGGCGAAGCTGTCGTACTCGAATGGCCTGTTGTCCTTCCCGTCGCTCACCGGCCAGAAGGGGCGCACGCAGTACTTCGGCAAGGCGGCGCTCACCTTCGCGCGCCTGCTGCACCTGCGCCTGGATGTGACGGTGCCGCAGGGCGGCCGCACGGAGGACCTGGTGGACCTGGTGGCGGGCCTGAGCCCGTCCATCGCCGTGGTGCAGGGCCAGTTCGCCGGGGCGGCCTCGGGCCGCGTGGAAATCGACAGTCCCCTGGAGAAGCTGGAGGGGCTGGTGGCCTTCGACCTGCGCGACACCACGTACCTGGGCCGCCGGCTGGGCGCGGGCTCCGCGCGGCTGCGCTTCGTGGACGGCAAGGAGATGGTGCTGGAGCGCACCGTGCTGGACGGCCGGCTGGGGCGCACCTGGGTGGAGGGCTCCTTCGGCTTCACCGGGGGCGCGCTGGACTACCGCTTCGGCGGAGAGAACCTGTCGCTCGCGGAGGCCGTGGGGCAGGAGACCGCGGAGGAGATGGGCATCCAGGGCACGCTCGCGCTCGCGGGCACCGTGGCGGGCTCGGCGGACAAGCCCGACATCCAGGCCACGCTGAAGGGCCCGCGCATCACCTTCGCGTCTCGCGACCTGGGCGCCATGGACCTCGCGCTGCACCAGGAGGGCAAGCAGCTGCGCATCACCGGGCGCCCCTTCCGCGACGCGCAGGGCTACCTGAACATGACGGTGAAGGAGCCCTACCTCTTCGACTCCACCGTCGACCTGCTGCTGCCTGAAATCAAGCCGCTGCTGCCGCAGACACCGGCGCTGGCGGGCGTCACCGGCATGCTCGCGGGGCGCGTGACGGTGCAGGGCCCGCTGCTGCAACCGGAGGGCTACTCGGTGGGGGCCACGGTGCGGGAGCTGTCGCTCGCGCGGGGCGACCTGCGCGGCCGCAACCAGGGCCCCATCGTGCTGACGTACCTCAACGGCCGGCTGGACGTGCAGCCCTTCCGCTTCAGCGGCGCGTCGGTGGACGTCACACTGGGCGGCTGGATGAGCCGGCGCGCCATGAACATGAGCCTGCGCGAGGGGCGCATGGACGTGCGGCTGCTGGAGCCGCTGTTGCCCGGCATGGAGCGCGTGGGCGGCCAACTGCGCGTGGACGCGGAGGCGACGGGTTCCCTGGACGCGCCGTCCGTGGTGGGCACCGCGGAGCTGTCCGACGTGCGGCTGTCCATGCGCGACCTGCCGCTCACCGTGCGCGGCATGTCCGGCCGCCTGGAGATGACGGGCCAGCGCGTGCTGCTGGAGCACCTGCAGGCCCAGGTCAACGAAGGCCAGGTGTCCGCGCGCGGGGACATCCGGCTGGAGCGCTTCGTGCCCAAGCGGCTGGCGCTGACGCTGCAACTGGACGCCGTGCCGTACCGGATGACGGAGGACCTGCCGCTCACCGTGTCCGGCCTCTTGCAGGTGGTGGGTCCTCCCACGGGGCCCACCGTCACGGGTGGGCTGGACATCATCAAGCTGCGCTACCAGAAGCCGCTCGACATCGAAGCGCTGCTCAAGACGATGCAGAAGAAGCCGAACCTCGCCGTGGGCGGCGGGGGCGAGCGCGCGAGGGACCCCTTCTTCACCTGGGACGTCAACGTGCACTTCGGTGACGTGCGCGTGGACAACAACCTGGCGAAGGCGCGGCTGTTGGGCGACGTGCGGCTGACCGGCACGGACGTGAAGCCGGGGCTCCTGGGCCGCGTGGAGGCGGCGGAAGGCAGCCAGGCGTTCTTCCGCAACAACCTCTTCACCATCGACCAGGGGCAACTGGAGTTCCGCGACGCGTCCGGCATCGACCCGGTGTTCGAGGTGCAGGCGCAGACGTCCGTGCGCGAGTTCGTGGTGAAGCTGCACGCGTTCGGCCGGCCGGCCAACCCGCTGGTCGTGCTGTCCTCGGAGCCGGTGCTCACGGAGGGTGACATCCTGTCGCTGCTGACACTGGGTGTGACGAGCGCGGACAAGGACACGGCCGCGTCGGCGAGCTACGGTCTGGCGGCGGAGGCCCTCTTCAACGTGTCGGGACTGGACCGGCAGGTGCGCCGGTTCCTGCCCAGCAACCCCGTTCTCAGGGATTTGTCCCTGCAGATCTCCACCACCTACAACGACGCCACCCGGCAGGCGGAGCCGACCGCACAACTGGAGTCGAAGTTCCTTTCCGAGCAGCTTAAAATCGGGATGACCCAGCCAGTGAGTGGCCGAGGCACCCGGGCACGCGCTGAGTACCGCTTCGACGACCGTCTTTCCGCACAGGCCCAGTGGGACAACGAGAACAGCCAGGCGTCGTTCGGAAACCTCGGGCTCGAGCTGAAGCTGGGCTGGGAGGTCGAGTAGCCGCGCTGGCCGCGGTGCTGCTCCTCGTGTGCGCGCTGCCCGCCTTCGCCGCGCCCGCGGGCCGCGACGATGACGCGCCGGAAGTGGTGGCCGTGGAGCTGCACCTGCCGGAGGGCATGGCCCCGGACGGGCTGTCGGGCCTGGTCACCCTGCGCAAGGGACAGGCGCTGACGCCGGGCGCGGTGCGCAAGTCGGTGGAGCAGCTGTTCGCCACGGGCCGCTTCGCGGACGTGGTGGCGCTCACGCAGGAGGTGCCGGGCGGCGTGCGGCTGGTGTTCCAGCTCACGCCGCTGCCGCTCTTGTCGCACGTGGCGGTGCGGGGCAACCAGGTCCTCACGTCCGGAGAGCTGCTGGAGGCGAGCGGGCTGCTCCAGGGCGGGCCGTTGGATCCGGAGGAGCTGGACACCGCGGCGGACGCGGTGCGCGAGGCCTACCAGCGCAAGGGCTACGACGCCGTCGACATCCAGGTGGAGGAGCGGCCCGTGCCCGCGGGCGGCGTGGCGGTGACGCTGGTGGTGGTGGAGGGCAAGCCCACCCGCGTGCGGCAGGTGACCTTCTCCGGCAGCCCCGCGCTGCCGCTGCCGCGCCTGGTGGAGGCGCTGGGGATGAAGCCCGGTGAGGTCTTCGACCGGGCGAAGCTGGACGGGGGCCTGGAGCGGCTGCGCGTGCTCCTGCGCGAGGGCCAGCACTGGCGGACCTGGGTGGGCACGCCGGTGGTCGTCGTGGAGGACAGCGAGGCGTCCGTGGCGGTGCCGGTGTCCGCGGGGCCCGCGTTCCACCTGCGCTTCGCGGGCAACCGCCGCTTCCCGGACTCGCTGCTGGCGCGCGTGGTGGCCTACGACGGCGAGGAGGCGATGGACGAGACCGTGGCGGCGCGGCTCGCGCGGCGGCTGGAGGCGTTCTACCGGCGGCGCGGCTTCCACGACGCGCGCGTGCGGGCGCTGGAGGTCATCCGGCCGGACGGCGACGCGGCGGTGCTGGGCTTCCAGGTGGAGGAGGGCGCTCCGCTGCGCGTGGCGGACGTGCGCTTCCACGGCAACGCGGCGCTGTCCTCCGAGTTGCTGCGCTCCATGCTCACCAACCAGGTGGCGGCGCTGGAGACGTGGCCGGAGCTGGACCTGCCCATGCGCGAGGACCCGCTGGAGACGGAAGGTCGCGAGCGGCGCTACGACAAGAGCGTGGTGTCCCCTCCGGACCCGTCCACGGTCTACGTGGAGGACGCGTGGCTGGAGGCCGCGGACGCGATGACGACGGCCTACCGCGAGCAGGGCTTCGCGTCCGCGCAGGTGACCTTCCGGGGCCTCACGGTGGACGTGCGCCAGCACAAGGCGGAGGCGGACTTCGACGTGGAGGAGGGGCCCCGGGCGTTGATCCGCGCGCCCATCTTCCTGGGCATCCCGCTGGAGGTGGACCCCGTCTGGGTGAACCTGCTCTTGCCCGTGGGCACGCCGCTGAGCTTCGAGAGGGTGGACCAGGCGCAGGCCGCGCTGGAGCGGGGACTGGGCCGCGAGGGCTACCTCTTCGCGCACGTCAGCAACTCCGTGTCGGTGGAGGAGAGCGGCACCTCCGCGCAGGTGACCTACCGCGTGGACCCGGGGCCTCGCGTGCGCGTGGGGCAGGTGCTGCTCCAGGGGCTGACGCGCTCGGAGCCGGACGTGGTGCTGGCGCAGCTGGACTTGAAGCCCGGACAGCCGCTGTCCGTGGAGGCGCTGGCGGAGGCGCAGCGCCGGCTGTCGCGGCTGGGGCTGTTCCGCCAGGCGGAGGTGTCCCTGGCGGACCCCAACCGCCGCGAGGCCTCCAAGGACGTGCTGGTGACGGTGCAGGAGCGCCCGCGCATCGACGGCGAGGTGTCCGGCGGCTACTTCCTGGTGGACGGTCCTCGCATCACGCTGGACACGGCATGGCGCAACCTGGATGGCCGGGGCCTGAACCTGCTGGCGCGCGGCAAGGTGAACTACGCGGGCGCGAGCGCGGAGGCGCTGTCGTCCTCGCGGCTCCCGGCCGGGTGCTCCACCGGAGAGCTGTCCGGCGAGGCGTGTGACTCCGACCTGGATGGCTTCAGCGGCCTGGGCGGGCGCGGCAACCTGGCGCTGTCCCAGCCCCGGCTGTCCTTCCTGGCGCCGCAGGAGATTGGCGCTCGCCTGGACCTGATTGGCGAGCGCGTGCACCGGCCGTCGTACCTGTCCACGCGGTTCGCCGCGGTGATGGGCCTGGACTGGGCGCTGGCGTCGTGGGTGAACGTGTCGCTCCAGTACGAACTGGAGAACAACCGGCTGCGCTCGCGCGGGGGCGTGCTGGAACTCATCAACCGCGCGGACCAGGAGCGCCTGCGCTACCCGTACGGCGACTTCGCGCTGCACTCGCTGCGCCCGTCCATGACGTTGGACTTCCGCGACGACCCGGCGAACCCCCGGCGCGGCATGGTGCTGAGCACCAGCGTGGAGTTCATGCGCGGCATCAGCGTCCACCCCACGGACGTCGCGGGCAACCGCGTGCCGGAGTTCCCCATCGACGGCGTGAAGCTGTCCGGCAGCGTGAGCGCGTACGCCCCGCTGGGCCGCCGCGCGAGCGTGGCGGTGAGCGCGCGCGCGGGCACCATCGTGCCGCTGACGACGGGGGCGCAGAACATCGGGTCCAAGCTGTTCTACCTGGGCGGCTCCTCCAGCCTCCGCGGCTTCCGCGAGGACGGCGTGCTGCCGCAGGACGTGCGCGAGGGCCTGCACCAGCGGCTGGCCGCGTGCCGCGCCGTGATTTCCCCCGCGGGCTGCCCGGATGATTTGAAGGCGGTGCTCGCCGGACAGGTGCCCGCGAGCCAGGGCGGTGAGCTCTTCACGCTGGCCAAGGCGGAGCTGCGCGTGCCGGCCATCGCCGCGGTGGACCTGGGGCTCTTCTTCGAGGCGGGCAACCTGTGGCAGGACCGCACGCTGTTCGACCCGGGCGTGCTGCGCTACGCGGCGGGCGTGGGCCTGCGCTACGTGACGCCCGTGGGCCCGCTGGCCTTCGACGTGGGCTTCAACCTGGACCGCGACGAAGCGCTCAACGAGGCGCCCACGCAGTTCCACTTCAGCATCGGGACGTTCTGACCGGAGGCCTTCGTCCATGCGGACCCACCGTGCGCGCCGTGGAGTGGTTGGGGGCCTGGCCCTGCTGGGCGTGTTCGCACTCGCGTGTCAGCACGGGCCGGACACGGCGGCGAAGGCGCCGCGCCCCGCGTGGATGCCGCCGGAGGGCACGTGTCCTCGCGGCGCGCAGCTCCAGATGGAGCGGCTGGGGCTGAAGGTGGGGGACCGCATCCCCGTCATCGTGGACAGCATCCAGGACCACCCGGGGCCGGCCCGGTACAACTACAGCTTCGTCATCGCGCTGCCGCAGGCGGAAGGGGAGGCGAAGCTGCCGGGAGCGCGCATCGGCGGGCGGCTCTATGTGACGAAGCACCGCGTGTTCGGCCGGTACGACCGCATCTTCACCCCGGAGAGCGGCGCCACGTCCGTGCCCTTCTGCGGCGTGCTGCTGGACACGCGCTGGGACAAGGACGGCGAGGGGCTCATCGCGTATCCCAGCCCGATGAAGGGCTTCTCCGTGGTGCAGGACAACACCGGCGTCATCCAGGTGGTGGACCGCTACCCGTGAGGCCTCCGCGTCAGTCGACGTGCAGGGCGTAGGACCACTCGTCGGAGAACAGCAGGTCCGCGACGGTGAGCTTGAAGGTGAAGTCGCCCGTGCTCATGGGCTTGCCGTAGAGGATGCCTTCCTTCGGGTCCAGGAGGATGCCCGGCGGAAGCGCTCCGCCCGTCACGCTCCAGTTGCCCGTGCCGCTGGTGCGCACGGTGTAGCTGTAGTCGGAGCCCACGCGGCCCGTGGGCACGGCCTTCGACAGCAGGGTGACGGTGCCGGGGGCGCTCACGAGGGTGATGGAGAGCGTGCCGGTGACGGACTGGGGTGGGGTGTCGCTGTCCGTCGCGACCACCGCGAACGTCGTCTTCCCGGCCTGGGTCGTGGTGCCGGTGATGAGGCCGTTCGCCGCGAGCGTCAGCCCCGCCGGCAGCGACTGCTCCGGCGCGAGGGCGAAGGTGTACGGCCCCTTGCCTCCAGTGGCGGAGACGCGCTCGGTATAGGCGCGATTGTTGACGGCGTTCGCCAGCGGCTCCGGCCCCGCGACCCGCAGCAGCGGACGGACGTGCAGGGTCAGGCTGCCGCTGGCGCGCTTCGTCGGAGTGCTCTGGTCGGTCACCTCCACCGGGAGGACCTGGTCCCCCGCCTTCTTGGGCGCGCCGGTGAGCCGGCCTTCGTTGTCGAGCAGGAGGCCCGCGGGGAGCGAGCCGGTGGAGTTGAACGTGTACGGCGGGGTGCCGCCCCGGGCCTGGAGCTGGCCCGAATAGGGAGTGGACTCGACCGCGTCCGTCAGGAGGGGCTCCAGCGCGAGCGCGGAAGGCCCCGCGTCCGTTTCCCCCGCGTCCGCCACGCCGGCATCCTCGGTTCCGGCATCCACGTTCGTGCCCGCGTCCACGTCCATGCCCGCGTCCGTGCCCGCGTCCGGGGACTCCACGGGCTCGTGGTCGTCGTCGCAGGGGCCGCCTTCACCGCAGGCCGGCAGACAGCGGTTCTCCGACGTGAGGCACGACGTGCCGGTGGGGCAGCCACCCGCCGTATCGCACGCGGCGAAGCGCGACAGGTCCGGCGCGAACGTGCACGCCCCCATCGAGAGGACGACGGCACCCGTCAGCGCGGCGAGCAGGTTTCTCACGGCAGCTCCCAGATGAAGGTCAGCGTTCCCCCGACACCGAGCAGCGCGCCCACGCCCAGCAGCACGTTGGAGGTCCGCGCCTGACGGCGGCCCGCTGCGAGCCGGGACTCGAAGCAGTCCGCGAAGGACTGGCCGGCCGTGGCGCACTCGCCGCCGTTCTTCGACACCTTGGACTCCGTATTGCGCGCGGCGAGTCCAAAGCCCACGCCCGCGAGGATCGCCGCGCCGCCCGCGCCCCACAACACCTTGGGCAGCACGCGCGAGCCCTGGGACTTCTTCGTCGCCTGCGTCGTCACCAGCGGCGACCACACCTGCTGGAGCGCCTGCCTCGCGCGCGCGTCGGCTTCGCCCGGCATCGTGGCCGGGGCCTCGAACTGCGCTCGCGTCTCCGGGCCTTTCGCGTCCGTCACCGTGAGCGCCACGCTGCGCTTGCCTCCCACGCCCAGCGCCACGCCCCGCACCATCCTGCGCACGCCCAGCGCCGAGGCCTGAGCGCTCCGGCACGCCGCGTCGCCACACGCCGCCAGCGCCGCGCCCGACCCGCGCAGCCGAGCCATCGTGTCCTCGCGCGACTCCAGGCACGTGTCCGGCAACGCGGCCACCGCGCGCCGCGTGGCGTCCTCCAACTCGCGCGCGTCCGTGGACGGCAGGGCCAGCCTCTCGAAGGGCATGAGCACCACGCGCGTGTTCGCGTCACAGGGCGCCGACATGCGCAGCACCATCAACAGCAGGGATGCGGGCAGGCTCATGGCGGGCTCAGGGCACCAGCGCGGCGTCGGCCTCTTCCGACGACGGCGTGATGCCGAGGCTCGCCATGTAGCCCCGGTAGAAGCGCGGCCCGAAGGGCACGGAGAAGAGCTTGTCGCGCATCGCGTCCTGCACCGCGCCCCGGGCCGCCACGCTGGCGTCGTGCCAGGGCAGGCCGCCCGCGTCCACCACCTCCGACGCGCGGCTGATGGCGAACGGCGCCTCCCTCCCGCTGCCCCGCAGGTAGTAGCCGCGGCCCATGGGCAGGGCCACCACCAGCGGACGCTCGCGCTCCTTGTGCAGCTCCACCACCCGGATGCCGCGCGAGTCCTCCACCCACAGCCGGCCCGCCAGGCCCGTGGGCACCATCAGGTAGCCCAGCGACGCGGCGTCCCCCAGGTCCGTCAGCGCGAACGCGCGATTGAGCGCGGGCGGCTGGATGAACACGTTCGGCTGGCCCCGCACGTCGTTCGTACCCTGGCTGGCGGCGGCCACGAAGGCCCGCAGCTCCGCGTAGTCCACCTTGCCGTCCCCGTTGACGTCCCCCGCGCCCGACAGCGCCGAGCGCACCATGTGGCTGAAGACGCCGGAGCGGATGGCGCTCCACTCCTGGCTCTCCTGCTCCGAGGACGTGGACAGCACCACGCCCACCTGCGGGAAACGCTCCAGCTCGCGGTTGCCCAAAAGCCCCTTCACCGCGTCCACGTACGCGGGGCCCACCGGCAGCGCGCCGCGTGAGTGCACGAAGAAGTACGAATCGCACGCGTCCACGATGATCTGGAGGAAGGACGCCTTGCTCGGCGCGACCACGCGCTCGTACAGCTCCGTGCGCGTCAGCCGCCCGTCCAGCAGGCTCACGGCACCTTCGCCCGCGGCGCCGCGCTTGCCATGGCCCACGAACACGAAGGTCAGCACCGGCACGGCGCCCTTCGCCCGGTCCTCCGCCATGCGGGCGTTCAGGCGGGCGAGCGCGGACGCCAGCGCGGGGTGCGTGGGCGGGCGCGTCTTCGCGGCGAGCCCCGGGTGCAGGGCCTGGGTCTCCGCGTCCAGCACGCTCAGCAGCACCACCTCACGCGAGCGGGGCGCGAACAGCTCGTAGTACCGGGCGCCGTCGTCGTCCGCGTAGCGCAGGGGCGCCTGGGACGGTTCGGTCCCCGTGTTGCTGGCCACGATGAGGGCGTAATGCACCTGCTCCGGCGCGGCGCTCGCGGCGGTTCCGGCCAGGAGGAGGAGAGCACCCAGGACCAGGGGCCTGTGAGAGGGCATAGGCATCAAGGGTTTACGCAACGCGCTGTGCGAAAGAATGCCACGGGCCGCAACCGACAATCCACCGGACGGCGCTCGCGACAACATGCGGATGACGGGACCGCGACGGTCGCGGTAAGCCCTTGAGGGATGGAGTGGGATGACGACACGTTGCGCCGTTTTCGCGAAGGCACCCCGGAGGTGCTGGCGGAGGTGTATCGCGCGCACGCGGAGCCGCTCGCTCGCCTGCTCAAGGCGGCCGCATGGCGGGGAGCCTTCACCCGTCTGAGGAACGCGATGGAGCTGGAGAACACGCTGTTGGAGACCTTCGCCCGCGCCTTCGAGCCGCGCACGCGCGCCGCCTACAACGGCACGCGCCCCTATGCCCACTTCCTGATGGGCATCGCGCGCAACGTGTTGCTGGAGCAGTCGCGCGAGCGCGAGATGGTGGGCCGCGACGAGGCCTTCGAGGGGCTCACCGAGTCCTCCTCCGAGGAGGGCGGGCTGGACGAGCTGTTGGAGGACCGCGAGGTGGAGGCGCTGCTCGCGGCGTTCAAGGGCGGCCTGTCGCGCGAGGAGCATCGGCTGTTCGAGCTGCGCTTCGGTGAAGGCCTTCCCCAGGAGGAGGCCGCCACGGCGCTGGGGCTCACGCGCATCCAGGTGCGGCGGCGCGAGTTCGGGTTGAAGTCCCGGTTGCTGGGGTTCCTCCAGTCGAAGGGGTACCTCGAGGACCTGGAGACGCAGGGCTGGAGCTTCTTCAAGCGGCGGAGTGCGCGATGAGTGGATGTGACGACCGCCGGGCGAAGCAGGCGATGGCCGCGCTCTTCGAGAAGGGCCGCGACGGCCTGGACGCGGACGGCTTCGAGCGCCTGCGCGCGCACCTGGCCACCTGTCCCGAGTGTCAGGAGACCTACACGCGGCTGTCGCGCGTGGAGTCGGTGCTGGAGCAGCGGGCGCTGCCGCAGGCCCGGAGCGCGCTCCTGGAGCAGGCGCTGTTCGCCAGGCTTCAGCCCGCTCCCGCGCGCGCGGTGATTTCGCCCGAGCGCAGGAGGTGGTTCGCGTCCCCGCTCTTCATGCCCCTGGCGCTGAGCGCCGCCGCCGCGACCGTGGCGCTGGTCGTCGTGGCGCCGTCGATGGAGCGGTCGATGGAGCACTCCGGGCAGCAGGGCGTGCCGGAGTGGCAGGCGCGCTCGTCCGCTCCGGGCGAAGGGGCGTGGGGCGTGCGCGCCTTCTGCATCTCTCCCCAGGGCACGGTGCTGGCGGAGGCCGCCCGGGTGGGACGCTGACGTGCGCGGAGGGCAACGCGGTGCAGTTCAGCTACACCGCGCCGGAGCGCGTGCGCTTGTCGCTGGAGGGGCTGCCCTCCGAAGGCGAGCCGTTGCGCTTCTTCCCGAGCGAGGGCCCGGCCCCGGAGGTCGCCGCGGGCGTGGACGTCACGCTGCCCTTCAGCACGCCCGTGCAGGGCGGATGGCTGACGGGCCCCCTGCCGGTGCGCGCGCGCTTCACGGACGCGCAGGGCCACACCGTCGCGGACACGCAGGTCACGCTCAAGCCGCGCTGAGCGGTCTCGAAGCACTTCCCAACAAACGAACAACCCCCCTCCCGTGCGAGCACGGGAGAGGGGCGGGGACTGTCGTGCCTTGTGGGGTCCGTGAGTGACTACGGACGCGGAACACGGCGGTCCACTTCCGCGGTGCCGGTGTACTGCGTGGACACGTTCAGGAAGCCCTTGAGCTGAACGCGCCAGGTGCCGGCGGGTGGGTTCGAAAGGGTGACGGCCTCACCGGTGGAGGTGCCCTCGGCGCTGGTCGCGACGAGCTCTCCGTTGGGGCCATAGACGTACAGGTCCAGGTCGTAGGCCGGGTTGCCCCAGTCCGTCTTGATGCGCAGGGCGTTGGCGCCCGTGGGCACGGTGAGCGTGTGCTCGTGCTGCGCGGCCCTGAGGGACAGGTCCAACACCGGGAGGTTGATGCTCGTCTTCACCGTGCCCGTCCAGGAGGGCAGGGCGGTGGTCTGCGTGGTGTAGCGGACGCCCACGGCGTCATTCACGAGCTTCGTCGCCGCGTACACGTCCGCGTAGCCCGCGCCCACCTCCCACGTCTCCAGCTGGCGCGTGTTGCCCGCCGCATCCGTCGTGTACATGGGGCGCGCGGTGGCCTGCACCGCCGCGAGCACGCCGTCCATGTCGAGCGCGGGGTTCACCTCCAACAGCAGCGCGGCGACGCCGGCCATGTGCGGCGCGGCCATGGAGGTGCCGGAGCTGGCCGCGTAGAACAGCTCCGGGTGCAGCAGGTCCAGCCCCAGGTACGGCTGCATGATGGTGGCGGTGAGCGCGCGCGCCGCCACGATGTTCACGCCCGGCAGCGTGATGTCCGGGTGGTGGAACGCGTCGCCCGGGATGCCCCGGCTGGAGAAGGACGCCAGCTCGCCCGGCCGGTCCTGGCTGAGCAGCGGGTTGGTGGCCGCCGTGGTGTCGCGCGACGTGCCGGCCGCGACGGAGATGGCGCACGGCGAGGCGCTGTAGGGGTTGAGCGTGTCGGGGTCGGAGCCCTCGTTGCCCGCCGCGAACACCACCACCATGCCCAGGTCGTAGGCGCGCTTCGTCGCGATGGCGATGGGGTCGAGCGGCGCGAAGTGGCTGCCGCTGGTGCCCCACGAGTTGGAGATGACGCGCACGTTGTGCGTCTCACGGACGTCCGGGTCCATGAGGAAGTCGAAGCCTTCCAGCGCGAACAGGATGCTCATCGCGTCGCCGGTGCCCACGCCCACCAGCTTCGCGCCGGGGGCCACGCCCTGGTGCCTGCCACCGGAGCGCGCGCCCGAGCCCGCGATGATGCTGGCGCAGTGCGTGCCGTGGCCGCTGGTCAGGTCGCTGTTGGGCGTGTCCACGTACAGCGCGCCGCCAATGCCCACGTCCAGCGGAGAGGCCACGACCTTCACGTTGCGCGCCACGTTGGGGAAGTCGCCGTGCGTGCCGTCCAGGCCGGAGTCGATGACGCCCACGCCGATGCCCGCGCCCGTCGTCTCATACGCGGTGCGCGCGGTGTCCGCGTCGATGTACGGCACGCTGGTGTCCAGGAAGTACTGGAGCGGCTTGTCCTCGTAGATGGAGAGCAGGCCCAGCGGCTGGAGCTCCTGGAGCAGGGTGGCGACGAGCTTCGGCGTCACCGGGACCTTCAGCGCCACCATGGGCAGCGACTTGAGCGCCAGGACGTTGCCCAGGCCCAGCCCCTGCGTCACCCCGCCCAGCGTGCGTGTGAGACCGCCCAGCACGGCGTCCAGGTTGAGCACGCCGCCCGCCGCGTTCGCGGTGTTGAAGGACAGGATGAGCGTGCGCACCGAACCGTCCGTGTGCAGCGCCGGGTCCACCACCGCCTGGGAGAGCGCCCCCTGCACCGCGCTGGACGCATAGAGCGCGTTGCAGGCGCTGGGCGTCGCCGCCGTGGCGGTGACGATGGACCGCGAGGACGACGTGATGGCGGGTGTCCCTTCCACCTTCGAGCCCTCGTCCTGCGAGGTGCTCGCGCCACACCCCAGGACGGCGGCGGTGGCGGCGGCCCAGCCCAGCGACAGCAGACGCTTCATGTGGTGCTCTCCCCAGAGGTGTCGCGGCTTTTTCAGGGGCCGCGCAAAAGGGGGGTGTCGGGGGAGCGTTCCCGTGGATCGCCGCCATATCGGATTGTTCTGTAGTGGCTGAATCCGTTGGACTGTCGGGGAAGCGGGTCTTTCCCGCCCCTGACGGTGACAGTGTCCGGAGCGCGGGCGGGCCCCAGGTGGGTCGCCGGTATACAGTCGCGGTGTGTTCTACGCGTGTGTGCGGGCGGTGGTGGCGCTGGCGCTGCGGCTCTTCTACCGGGTGAAGGTGAATGCCCCGGGTGAGGCGCCCTCCGGGCCGGTGCTCTTCGTGGGCAACCATCCGAACGGGCTCATCGACCCGGCGTTGGTGTTCATCCTCACGCGGCGCCAGGTGACGTTCATGGCCAAGGCGCCGCTGTTCAAGCTGCCCGTCATCGGCTGGCTGTTGAAGGGGCTGGACGCGCTGCCGGTGTATCGCAAGCAGGACGACCCGACGCAGATGGGGCGCAACGAGGGCACGCTGGAGGCGGCGAAGGGCGCGCTCGTGCAGGGGCGGGCCATCACCATCTTCCCGGAGGGCAAGAGCCACTCGGAGCCGGAGCTGGCGGAGCTGAAGACGGGGGCGGCGCGCATCGCGCTCAACGCCGCGCGCGAGGGCGCCCCGGTGCGCATCGTCCCGGTGGGGCTCACCTACGCGGAGAAGAACGTCTTTCGCAGCGAGGTGCTCATCGACCAGGGAGCGCCCATCGACGTGACGGCCTTCCTGCCGAAGGACGCGGCGTCGGAGCAGGACGCGGTGCGCGCGCTGACGGAGCGGGTGGCGGAGGGCCTGCGCTCGGTGACGCTGAACCTGGAGCAGTGGGCGGACCTGCCGGTGGTGCAGGTGGCGGAGCAGCTCTACGCCTTCCGCCAGGGCGGCGCGCTGGACGCGGAGCGCCTGCGTTTGTGGGCGCGCGGCGTGCGGCTGTTCCGGACGCAGGAGCCGGAGCGCTACGCGCGCCTGCATCAGCACCTGTCCTCGTTCGGCCACCGGATGTCGCTGGTGCAGGCCACTCGGCCGGAGGAGCTGTCCGTGGAGTACCGCCCGGGCAACGTGGTGCCGTTCGCGGTGAAGACGCTGGCGCGGCTCGTGTTCGGGCTGCCGCTGTTCGCGCTGGGGCTGGCGGTGTTCGCGCTTCCGTATCCGCTGCCCCGGATGGCGGCGCGGAGGGCGGAGCTGGACATCCAGGCCACGGTGAAGTTCCTCACCGCGGCGGTGGTGTCCATCGTGTGGTGGTGGGGCCTGACGGCGGTCGCGGCGGTGTGGGGCGGGTGGGCGTGGGGGCTGGGGACCTTCGTGGGCATCCCGCCGCTGGCGCTGTTCACGCTGTCGTTCGCGGAGCGCTGGGACGCCACCCGGCATGACCTGGAGCTGTTCTTCACGCTGGGCAACCGCAAGCGCCTGAAGGCCCGGCTGCTCGCGGAAGGGGAGCGGCTGGCGGGCGAGGTGGAGCGGCTGGCGGAGGAGTACCGGCCGAAGCTCGACGCGTCCGTCGCCCGGTAGCGGGCGGACCGGAAGATCCGCCGATGCCGTCGAAAGCCCCGCCCTCCTGTGGGCCCTGACCCGGTCGTTAGGTTCCTTCTCCAAGGGAATCAACACGAGGAGCAGGGCAATGGCGGCATACGACGTGGTCATCGTGGGAGGCGGCCCGGGTGGGCTCAACGCCGCGCTGTATCTGGGGCGCGGGCGCAAGAAGGTGCTGCTCTGTGACGCGGGCCCGCCGCGCAACGCGGCGGCGGAGCACATGCACGGCTTCGGTTCGCGCGACGGCATCCCGCCTCCGGAGTTCCGGCGCATCAGCCGCGAGCAGCTGAAGGCCTATCCCAACGTGGAGGTGCGCGACACGCGCGTGGGCTCCGTGGAGAAGCACGAGGGCGGCTTCCGCGTGGCGCTGGGTGACGGCACGTCCGTGGACGCCCGGCGCCTCCTGCTGGCGATGGGCGTGGTTGACGTCATGATGGACATCCCCGGCTACAAGGAGCTGTGGGGGCCCAGCATCTTCCAGTGTCCCTACTGTCACGGCTGGGAGGTCCAGGACCAACCGTTCGCCATGCTGGCGAAGAACCCGCAGTACCTGGACGGCGCCCCCATCATCCAGAACTGGTCGAAGGACCTCATCGTCTTCACCCACGGTGCCTTCGACGTGCCGCCCGAGCAGCGGGAGCGACTCCAGGCCCTGGGCATCCCGCTGGAGGAGCGGAAGATCCGCGCGCTGCACGGGAAGAACGGGCGCCTGGCGGAGGTGGAGCTGGAGGACGGGACGCGCATCGCCCGGAGCGTGATGTTCTCCGCGCCGCCGCAGAAGCAGCATGAGTTGGTGACGCGGCTGGGGCTCGAGCTGGATGACCTGGGCTACGTGAAGGTGGGCCCTACGGGCGAGACGTCCGTGCCCGGCGTCGTCGCGGTGGGCGACATGACCACGCCAATGCAGGCGGCCATCGCGGCGGCCAGCGCGGGCACCATCGCCGCGGCGATGATGAACCACGCCCTCATCCTGGAGGACGCGGACCGCCGCTACACGGAGGTGACGGGGAAGCCCGCACCGTCACGACAGAAGGGGCACTGAAGCCCGTCAGTGCGCGGACGGGGCGCGGTGCTGCTTGCGCCACGCGGCGGGCGTGAGCCCCTCCGCGCGCCGGAACAGGCGGATGAAGTGCGTGGGGTCCGCGTAGCCCACGCGCTCCGCGATGATGTCCACGCGCTCGTCCGTGGACATCAGCCGCCGCCGCGCCTCCGCCATCCGGCCGGAGATGATCCACTCCACCACGCTGCGGCCCGTGGCCTGCTTCAGCGCGGTGGTGACGTGCGCGGGTGAGCGGCCCACGGCGGCGGCCACCTCGCGCAGCGAGATGGGCTCCAGGCAGTGCCGTTCAATGAACGTGAGCGCGTCCCCCGCGAGCGACGCCCGCGACTCCACGGGCGTCCACGTGCTGGAGCGGCCCACCTCCGCGAGCACCAGCGAGAAGAGGCTGCGCGTCACCTGCTCCCCCAGCGCGCGATGCGGTGCACGCGTCTCCGCGTGCAACTCCGACAACAGCCGCACCAGGTGCTCCTGGCGCCCGGACGGAATCGGCACGACGGCGGAGGCGCCCTGGCGCACGCGCTCGAAGGGCGCGAGCAGCGGACCCACTTCCGTGTGCGTGAAGGCGGACGGATGGAACCCGAGCCCCCAGACCTCCGCCCGCTCGGCCGCCACCGTGCGGTGCTTCTCACCCGCGGGGATGAGCATCACGTCGCCCGCGGACACCGTCAGCCGGGTGCGCTGGTCGATGACGGCCCGGCCCCCCGTGTAGAGCGCGAGCACGGCCTGCGGATGCGAGGCGGCGTAGGGGGAGGGCGCCTGCTGGGCATGTCCGCAGGCGACGACCAGGGTGCTCGACGGCGTATCCCAGACGTGCACCGGCTGCGAATGCGAATGCACGACGGACACGAGCGCCTCCGCTTCCTTCCCGGGCGAGCAGTGAACCTGCTCGCCTGAACCGAATGGGGCTCGGATGCATTCCGGGCCCGGAGGTTTCAGCCCTGCTGCGCGCGGGGCACGGCGTCCCGGAACAGCCTCGCGCCCACGAGGAGCGCCAGGCCGCCCAGCAGCACCGGCACCGCGTTGATGGCGATGGCCGTGTGGAGGCTGGCCATGTCGGCGATCTGCCCGATGAGCGTGGGCGAGATGGCGTCACCCAGCATGTGGATGCACAGCACGTTGAGGCCCATGGCGAAGGCGCGGAACGCGGGCGGCACGCAGTTGACGATGGCCGCGTTGATGGGGCCGCTGTTGAGGAAGATGAGGAACTGCGCCACGCCAATGGCCGCGAACGTCAGCGTCGTGTCCTTCAGGTTCACCGCCAGGTACATGCACGGCGCCGCGAGCAGCAGGCCGATGCCGGACAGCCACAGTCCGCCACCCGCGCGCTTGCGGTCCATCTTGTCGCCCAGCCAGCCACCGGCCACGGTGCCGGTGAGGCCCGCCACCGCCGTGATGGCGCCGAACACCAGGCCCACGCGGCCCGGGTGCTCCAGCCACAGGTGCCGCTCACGCACCAGGTACGTGGGCATCCAGAACGCCAGGCCGCCAATGGAGAACGTCATCAGCGTGTAGCCCGCCGTCGTGGCCCAGAAGGCCATGTTGCGGCCCAGCCCCTTGAGGCCCTCCATGAACGGCAGCTTCACCGCCGCGTCCGGCCCGTCCATGGCGCCGCGCTGCGGCTCCGGCATGAAGAAGGCCATGGTGCCCAGCACGAGCCCCGGCACGCCGCCCGCGAAGAACGCCGCGTGCCACGAATACGTCTGCGTCAGCCACCCGCCCAGGCCGTAGCCCATGGCGGAGCCCACCGGAATGGCGATGTAGAAGTACGACAGCATCCGCGTGCGCTGCTCGCGCGGATACAGGTCGGAGATGATGGACGGCGCCACCGCGCCATAGCCCGCCTCGCCAATGCCAATCACCGCGCGCGCCAGGAGCAGCGCCGTGAAGCTGGACGCCAGGCCGCTGGCCCCCGTGGCCAGGCTCCACAGGATGACGCCGCCCGCGACCAGGAGCCGGCGGGGGATGCGGTCCCCCAGGAAGCCGCCCAGGGGCGACGCCAGCATGAACACGACGATGAAGACGGTGCCCAGCAGGCCGGACTGCGCGTCGTTGATGCCGAAGTCCTTCTGAATCTCCGGCAGCGCGACGGCGATGATGTACCGGTCGAGGTAGTTGACCAGGTTGATCAGCGTGAGGATGAACAGCGCGTAGCCCGCGCGCACGGACTGCGTGGCGTGCGAGCTGGACGGAGCGACGGGGGAGGAGGCGTTCATGAGCGGGAGGAGCCGGAGCCGAAGCGGTGTGCCAGGAGGCCCCAGCGCAGGCCGCGGTCGCTCACGCGGCACGCATCCAGGCCCAGCGCCTTCACCGCTTCACGCAGGATGAGGGCGCCCGCGGGGATGACGTCCGCGCGCTTGGGCTGGAGGCCGGGCAGCGTCCGCCGCGCGTCCAGGGGCATGGCGCACAGCCGGTCCGTGAGCGCGTCCAGCTCGCCCCGGGACAGCGTGCCGCCATGGACCGCCTCCGCGTCGTAGGTCGCCATCTGGTGCTGCACGGCGTACAGCGTCGTCACCGTGCCGGCCACGCCCACCAGCATCGCGCCGGGGGGCGGCGGGGGCAGGGCGGAGAAGGTGTCGCGCAGGTGCGCCTCGATGGCGCCGCGCTCGTCGGGGGACAGCGGGTCGGTGCGCACGTAGCGCTCCGTGAGCCGCACGGCGCCCACGTCGAAGCTGTGGCGGAAGGCCACCGTGCCGGCGTCGCTGCCGTAGATGAACTCCGTGGACCCACCGCCGATGTCCACCACCAGCAGCGGCCCCGCGGCCTCGCTCGAGAAGTCCTGCGCCACCGCGGCGAAGGACAGCTGCGCCTCCATCTCCCCGGGGATGATCTCCACCGTCACGTCCGCGCGGGCCTTGGCCTGGGCGATGAAGTCCGCGCCGTTCTTCGCGTCGCGCGCGGCGCTGGTGGCGGACACGGCGATGGCTTCCGCGCCCAGCTCACGGGCCTCGTTGGCGAAGGCCACCAGCACGGAGAGCGTGGCCTCCATGCCTTCGGGGGACAGCACGCGGTGGGTGTCCACGCCCCGGCCCAGGCGGGTGATTTCGGCGCGCTCCACCACGGCCTGGAAGCGGCCGTCCGGCTGGCGGTCCGCCACCAGCAGCAGCACGGAGTTGGTCCCGATATCGATGGATGCGAAGCGAGGCATTCCGCGAACACTACTCAACGCAGCAGCGCTTCCAAAGCACGCACCAGGGCCTCGTAGTCCGCCGGGGTGTTGTACAGCTGCGCGGACAGCCGCAGGTGCCGCCTGGGCGCCCGGGGCCAGGCCGTGACGGGGATTTCGATGTGGTGCTCCTCGAACAGGCGCACATGGAGCGGGTCCACGTAGAGCGGCGGCTCGGGGCGCTCCGGGAAGCCGTCCGGCAGGGCCACGCACGCCATGCTGCCCACCATGGACTCCGGGCACAGCGGCGTCGCGTTGCCCAGCTTCGCGTCCAGCCTCCGCCGGGCGGCCAGGGCCATGTTCCGGTTGGTCTCCATCACCTCCGGCCACCCGCCCGGAACCAGGCCCGCCATGAAGCGGATCACGGTGGGGATGCACAGGAAGGGCGTGGGGTCGACCGTGCCCACCCAGTCGAACTCCAGCCGGAAGCGCGAGCGGTCCGTGCGCGGCGAGTTGTGCCCATGGCTCACCACCATGGGCTTGAAGTCCCGCTGCAGGTCGCGGCGCACGTACAGGAACGCGGCGCCCTTGGGCGCGCACAGCCACTTGTGGCAGTTGCCCGTGTAGTACGCCGCGCCCAGCTCCTGGAGCGCCAGCGGCACCATGCCCGGCCCGTGCGCGCCGTCCACCAGCGTCTCCACGCCCTTCTCCCGCAGCTTGCGCACCAGGTCCGCCAGCGGCATCACCAGCGCCGTCTGGCTGGTGATGTGGTCCACGAGGACGAGCCGCGTGCGCGGCGTCACCTGCGCCATCACCGCGTCCACCACGGACTCCGGCGAGGTCACCGGCCAGGGCAGCTTCGCCACCACCACCTTCACGCCCTTCTCGGCGGCGGCCACGTCCAGCGCGTTCTTGGACGCGTTGTATTCGTTGTCGGTGACGAGCAGCTCGTCGCCGGGCTGGAAGCGCAGGTTGCGCAGCACGGTGTTCACGCCCGTGGTGGCGTTGGGCACGAACGCCAGGTCGTCCGGGTCCGCGCCCACGAACGCCCCGAGCACCGCGCGCGCCTCGTTGAGCAGCGGCTCCAGCTCACGGGCGAGGAAGCGCACGGGCTCCGCTTCCAGCCGGGCCCGCAGCTCCGACTGGTGCTGGAGCACCGGCTTGGGGCAGGCGCCGAACGAGCCGTGGTTGAGGAAGACGACCTGGGGGTCCAACCCCCAGTGGGTCTTGTGGGCGGGGAGGGGAGCGCTCATGAGGCGCGCAATGCACCCCGGCGCGTCCCCCCTGTCAACGTCACCCGCCGTGACGGACTACTTCGCCGCCGGAGCGTTGCCCCAGTCCGGGGTCAGCCAGGAGCCCTTCTCCATGGGCAGCGGCACCTGGTTGTTACCTTCGGCGGTCATCACCCACAGGTGCGCGGCGCCGTTGCGGTTGGTGCTGAACATGATGAGCCGGCCGTTGGGGGAGAAGGTGGGCTCCTCGTTGTTGCCCTGGTCCTGCGTGAGGCGCGTCACCTTGCCTGTGTCCACGTTGACGGTGAAGAGGTCGAACGCGTTGCGCTCGTCGCGAGCGGTGAAGGCGATGAGGTCCCCGCGCGGCGACCAGTCCGGCGTCTGGTTGTAGTTGCCCTGGAAGGTGAGCCGCTTCACGCCGGAGCCGTCCGCGTTCATCACGTACACCTGCGGGCTGCCGCCCCGGTTGGACACGAACGCGATGCGCTTGCCGTCCGGCGACCAGGTGGGGCTGGTGTTGAGCCCGTAGGGCGTGTCCGTGATGGCCTTCGCGCCGGAGCCGTCCGCCGAGGCGACGTAGATTTGAGCGCTCTCACCCTCCGCCAGCGCGTAGGCGATGCGCTTGCCGTCCGGCGAGTACGCGACGCCCGTGGCCATCTGGCCCTCGGTCACCAGCGGCTTCGCCTCGCCGCCAGGGGTCTGCACGTAGATGTCCGGCCGGTTCTTCCGGTACGACGTGAAGGCCACCTGGCCGGAGGGGCTGAGCGTGGGGAGGATGTGCGTGCCGCCCCTGGTGAGCGCCTGCGCGTTCATTCCGTCCCAGTCCGCCACGTACACGTCGCGGTTGGCGCCCGCCTTGCGCACGTAGGTGATGCGCGACAGGAAGGGGCTCGGCTCGCGGGTGAAGTGCCGGTAGAGCGCGTCCGCTAGCGTGTGCGCCAGCTGCCGGGGCTCACCGGCCGGGGCGTCCTTGGCCACCTTCAGCTCCTCCTTGCCCGTGGCCACGCTGAACAGGCGCAGCTCGCCGCGCAGCGCGCCGCCGTCCTGCGCGAGCGACACCTTCACCAGCGACTCCGCGCCCACGTCCGCCCAGCGGCTGAAGTTGATGCTGCCCGCCGTCATGCCCTCCTTGGCGTCCGCGGTGAAGCTGTTGCGGTCCAGCACCTGGAAGATGCCGGAGGCGGTGAGGTCGTACGTGAAGGCGGTGTCGAAGGACTGCGCGGACTTCTTGTCCGCGCCCTCCTGCAACACGGGCGCGGGGGCCGCGAGCGGCAGCGGGCGGAAGTTCGCGCCGGAGATTTCGATGACGGGCGCCTGCGCCAGCGCCAGCGCGGGGACGAGGAGGAGCGACAGCAGGAGGGCTTTCATGGGCTGAACACCAGGACGACGCCGTTCTTCTGGAGCGCGTCGCGAAGCGCATCGGGGGGAGGAGAGAAGGGTGATGCCTTGCGCACGGCGGCCACCACCGCCGCGTCGAACAGCTCGTTGCCGCTGGCCTTGGCCAGGCTCACGTCCAGCACTTCGCCCGCGCGGCCCAGCTTCATGGCCACCTGCGCCTTGAGGTACAGGCGCTCCGCGTCGGGAATGGTGTCCGCCACGTTGTAGTGACGGCGCACCTGGGACTTCAGGAGGCCGTAGTACCGCTCGCCCTCCGCCACCGCGGAGTCACCGTCCGGGTCGCCGTCCTCGGCGCCCTCCAGCTCCTCCGGCTCCGTGGGCTTCGCGGACTTGTCGAACGCGCCGAAGAGCTTCTTGCGCCGGTCCTCCGCGGAAGCCTCCCCCTTCTGGGGCGCGGGGGCCGGGGCGGGCTTCACGCCGGGCACCGCCACGGCGGCCGGGGAGGGCGCGGGCGTGTCCGCGGGAGGCGTGGGCGTGGGCTTGGCCACGACCTCCTTGGGCGGCGGCTGCGCCACTTCCTTGCGCGGCAACAGCTTGGGGTCGCGCGGCTTGCCCAGCCGCACCAGCGACGCGTTGATGGGCTTCTGGTCCAGGTCCACCTTCGGCGCGGACGTGAAGTTCGCGTAGAGCAGCGCCGCCGCGACCACCGCCACGTGACCGACCACGGAGACGACGAGGAAGCGCGACAGCCGCGTGGGCCGTGACACCAGCAGGCTGTGGGAAACCGCGGAGCTCATGGGCTAGCGCTTCGCCTCCTTGGGCTTGCCCTTGGAGGGCGCCTTGCCGGAGTTGGACGCCTTGGAGCCCGTGGCGGGTTCCGTGATCATCCCCACGTTGGAGATGCCCGCGCGCTGCGCCGCGGCCATCACCTCCACCACCACGCCGTACGGCACGTCCCGGTCCGCGTGGAGATACACTTCC
This sequence comes from Corallococcus sp. M7, assembly GCF_054512695.1. Taxonomy (NCBI): domain Bacteria; kingdom Pseudomonadati; phylum Myxococcota; class Myxococcia; order Myxococcales; family Myxococcaceae; genus Corallococcus; species Corallococcus sp. M7. Next base: position 7,771,235 of record NZ_CM137252.1, on the reverse strand, counting down.
TTGTCCGCCTGCGCCTTGGCGTTGGCGGCGAGCTTCGTCTCCAGCTCCTCCAGCGCCACCTCCGCGTCCCCGATGTAGACCTTGCGGCCCGCGTCGATGGAGAGGACGACCTTCTTCTCCGTCGCCTCCACCGGGGCCGCCTTGGTCTCCGGGAGGTTCACCTTCACGCCCTGCTGGATGAGGGGCGCCGTCACCATGAAGATGATGAGCAGCACCAGCATCACGTCCACCATGGGCGTGACGTTGATCTCGCTCATGGTGGTGCGGCCACCACCGCCCTTGCCTCCGCCCATGCCCATGTGACGGGTCCCCTAGCGGAAGAAGTGCCGCTTGATGATGTTGAGGAAGTCCGCGGAGAAGTTGGACATCTCCGTGTCGAACACCTTGATGCGGCTGACGAACGAGTTGTACGCGACCACCGCCGGGATGGCCGCGAACAGCCCCGCCGCCGTGGCGAAGAGCGCGTTGCCCACCGGCGCGGCCACCGTGGCCAGCGTGGCGTTGCCCTGCTCCGCGATGTTGTTGAACGCGCCCAGGATGCCAATCACCGTGCCGAACAGCCCCACGAACGGCGACGCGGCGCCCACCGTGCCCAGGAAGGACACGCGGTTCTCCAGCTCCGTGATCTGCGCCGTGGCCGCGCGGTTGAGCGCGCGCTCCACGTTCTCGATGCCGCCCAGCTTGGCGCTCATCGCGGCCTCGGCGCCGCCGTCCTGGGCGCCCGTCTGCGCCAGCTTGCTCAGCTCCTCGTAGCCCGCGCAGAACACCTTCGACAGCGGCGAGCCCTCCAGCTTCTGGGCGGACTGGTAGATGGCCTCCAGCCGGGACGCCTTCCAGAACGTGTCTAGAAAGGTAAGTGACTGGGCGCGCGCACGCGACAGCTGGGTGGCCTTCATGGCGATGAGGGCCCAGGAGGCGACCGAGACGGCCATGAGGAGGAGGAGCACCGCGAGCTCGATGAACGACGCGTCGCGGATGATCTCCACGTAGTTCATGGCGCCAAAGGCCAGGGGCAGGTGGGGTATCATGGGGTCCAGCGCGTAACATTCCGTCCTCGGGTGGGTCAAACCCGCCGACAACGCCCGGTTGCTTTGGACGGCACTGAATAATTCCCGGGGTTGGTCGTCTGGAGGGTTGTTCCGGGCCGACGACCTCAACCATCCCGAACCACGGATGCCCATCATGAACGCGAGAACGCTCGCCGCATTCCTCTGCCTCTCCTCTGGCCTCACTGGCTGCGTCGTTGAAAGCAACCACCCGCGCTACCCCGGCGACGTCCGGATGTCGTGGAGCTTCGACGGCGCCACCTGCGGCCAGATGCGGAACATCGACGGTGTGGACATCTACATCGACGGCGAGATCCTCGAGGGTGACGGCAAGTATCCCTGCTCGGCGAACGGCTTCGACGGCATCGTCCTGCACGACTTCGCGCCCGGCACGTACTCGTTCACGGCGCAGGCGGTGGACTATGACGGCGTGGCGGTCTACTCGTACCGCGGCACGTTCTCCGTGGACGGCAACGTGGCCGTGTCCATCAACTTCAACACGGGCAACACGGGCGCCACGTCCTACGCCTATGTGAACTGGCTGTTCCCGACGGAGGCCGGCTCGTACTACCCCTCCTGCGCCCAGGCGGGGGTCGCGTACGTGGATGCCCGGGTGGATGACGGCGCGTGGGCGCGCTTCAACTGCAACCAGGGCAGCCAGGGCAACTCGGTGGAGACGCCGGAGATCGCCCCCGGGCAGCACTACCTGGAGATCGTCGGCGTCGACGCGTACGAGCGGCCCCGCTACTACTACGGTGGCGGCTTCACGTCGCAGGCGGGCATCCCGGCCTCCATCACGGCGAACACCTGGGTCATTGGCGGCGCCGCAGTGGGCTGGCAGCTCTATGAAGGCGCCACGCGGCTGAGCTGCAACCAGGCGGGCGTGAGCGAGGTGGGCATCAACTTCCAGGACGTGCACACCAACGAGTGGGTCTACGGCGAGGAGGGCCAGTGGTTCACCTGCAACGAGTCCCCGGCCATCTTCGAGTTCCTGCGCCCCGGTGAGTACTTCGTGTCCCTGCAGGCGAACGGCACGGGGGGCCGGCGCTACATCTCTCCCCGGGGGGCGGACATGCTGAGCCTGCGGGTCTACGCCCACGACTTCCCGGGCGCGGCGGATGCCCCCATCGCTCCGCTCGACCGCGTGCAGTAGTCGCTAAAGCCCACCCGGAACGGGCGTCATGAAAGGGTCGGAGGCCTTCCAGGCTTCCGGCCCTTCGTGCGTTCAGGGGGACACGCGGGCGGTGCGGGAGGCGTTGGCATCAAACGTGATAGGGACTCACCCCATGCGGCAAGACAGCCACGGTCCCATCGGCGTGTTCGACTCCGGCATCGGAGGGCTCACCGTCCTCAAGGCGCTCATGGCGCGGCTCCCCCACGAGCGTACGCTCTACCTGGGGGACACGGCGCGGGTGCCCTATGGCACCAAGTCCGGCGAGGTGGTGACGCGCTACTCGCTGAAGAACGCGGAGTTCCTCCTGGAGCGCGGCATCAAGCTCTTGGTGGTGGCGTGCAACACCGCCTCCGCCGCGGCGCTGCCCGCCCTCCAGGCCGCGCTGCCGGTGCCGGTGCTGGGCGTGATTGAACCCGGGGCCCGCACGGCGCTCCAGCGCACCCGGGGCGGCGGGGTGGGCGTCATCGGGACGCCGGGCACCGTGCGCTCCGGCGCGTACCAGCGGGCGCTGGAGGCGGGCAACCCGAAGGTCTCCGTGAAGGCGATGGCGTGCCCGCTCTTCGTGCCCCTGGCGGAGGAGGGGTGGACGAACGGCGACGTGCCGCTGCTCGTGGCCCGCGAGTACCTGGCCGGCTTCGCCCGCGACGGGGTGGACACGCTGGTGCTGGGCTGCACCCACTACCCGCTGCTCAAGGGCGTCATCGCCGAGGTCGTGGGGCCGCACGTGTCGCTGGTGGACTCGGCGGAGGCCACGGCGGAGGCGGTGGCACGGCTGCTGGAGGAGAAGGGGCTGCTCGCGCCGGCTCCCGGGCCCGGAAGCGCGCCGGAGCACGCCTTCTTCGTCACCGACGTGCCGGAGCGCTTCGTGGAGGTGGGGGCCCGCTTCCTGGGGCGCCCCATCCCTTCCGCGGAGCAGGTGGACCTGCGCTTCTAGGCGGCCCTGCCGCCCGGGGTGCTGCTCTCAGCTCACGGGGGGCGTGGAGACGCTCGCCGTGGGCTCCTCGGCGGAGGACTTGAGCAGCTCCTTGGCGGCCTGGATGACGGGCACCTCCTGGGCGTCGTCCACGGCGACGAGCGCCTGGGCGGCCTCCGTGCCGATGTCGTCCTGGCGCGGCAGCTGGCCGGTGGCCCAGGTGATGAGCCGCTCCATCAGCGGGAAGAAGTGGATCATCCGCAGCGGCCGGTTCATCCAGCCCACGGTGATGCAGTAGTACTGGTTGAAGGGCTTGGTGTGGTGGATGCGGTGGTGGTCCGGCGGCAGGATGAGGTGCACGCGCTGCAGGAAGCCGATGATCGCGGGCGGCTCATCCAGGTGCGACCACTTGTGGAACTGGTTGGTCGCCATCACCCAGAAGATCATCGCGCCCAGGAACGCGGCCAGGAACACCCAGCCCGGGTCCGCGAGCGGAATGGCCACCGCGAGCGCCGCCACCGGCAGCGACACGAGGCAGTTGTTGCCGTTGGTCTCCACGAAGTCGTGGCGGGTGATGGCCTTCTCGTCCACGTGGTGCTCGCGGAAGGGGCGGATGAACGCCTTGCCCAGGATGGGCATCTCCGTGGAGCCCCACGTGTCGCCCATCCAGTGGACGAAGCCGGACACGAAGTCCGCGGCCAGGTAGCCCAGCACCACCGCCAGGGTCAGCATCCACGGCCCGGTGTGGTGGGTGTTCCAGAGCTTGTAGACGAGCGCGCTCTCCAGGCCCACGAACGCGATGATGGAGGCGATCTCCATGGCGCGGATGGCGGGCGAGTAGCCCTGCGCGAGCGCCTGGGCATCCTGCAGGCGGACCTTGTCCGCGATGGTGTCCGGCTTCTTCATCGTTGGTCGTTCCGGCCGCGGCAGGGAGGGAGGGGCTGACGGCGCGATCGTCAGAACGGTTTACGTACCCCAGGCCATTTCAGCTTTTCAACAGAGGCCCCCATGCCCGGCAGGCTGGTGGACCCGTGCGGATCCGTACACCGAGCGTCGCGGGAGGTGGCGGACGCACACCCTGGGAAGCGGGCAGGCACGCGTAAAAGAGGTGCGGGACGCGTGACGCTTACCTTGTGAAGCCTGGACCCCGCTGCTACGGTGCCCGACCTCGGCAATGGCGAAAACCTTCGAAAAAGCCGTCACCGGCTTCAATCACAACATCAAGCACAAGGGGAAGGTCTACCACGTCCAGACCGAGGACTCGGGCGTCAACAACCCCCACATCATCACCCACCTGTTCGTGGGCGGGAACATCCTCGCGTCCAAGAAGACGTCCTACGCGGACATCCTCAACGCGGAGAACCTGGCGGAGGTCGTGCGCGAGTTGATGGAGGAGCAGCACAAGGAGATGCTGCGCAACCTCATCAATGGCGTGTACGACAACTACGAGTCCACGGTCCGTTCGTACCAGCCGGGCCAGCTCGCGACGGACGCGGAGGTCGCCGCGCAGCCGAAGCTGCCGCCGCAAGCCCCCGCGCAGCCGCGTCCCCCCACGCCGCCTCCGCCGCCCGCCGCGGCCCCCGCCTCACAGCTGCCTCCGGAAGTGGCCGCCGCGCGCGCCCTCAAGGAGAAGCCGCGCATCAACGAGGTGGGCGTGGAGACGCTCTTCGGAGAGGACCTCATCTCCGAGAAGAGCCTGGACGAGGTCATCCTCAGCTACCTGGCGAGCGAGGGCGACCCCTCGTAGTCCGGCGCCCGGCCCGTTCCTGGGCGGGCTCCAGGGGCGTGGTAGTCTGACCGGAGGCCTCGCGCTTCTCCGGTCATGATCCAGTTCTTCCACGTCTACAAGGCGTATCCCGGCGATCCGCCGGTGTTGCAGGACATCAACCTGAACGTGGAGAAGGGCGAGTTCGTCTTCCTCACCGGCCCGTCCGGCGCCGGGAAGACGACGCTGCTCAAGCTCATCTTCTGCGGGGAGAAGGCCACCAAGGGGCAGATATTGGTGGGCGGCAAGAACATCGCGCGCATCCGCGAGTCGGCGGTGCCGTACCTGCGGCGCAACATCGGCGTGGTGTTCCAGGACTTCAAGCTGCTGCCCCACCGCAGCGTCGCGGACAACGTGGGCTTCACGCTGGACGTGCTGGGCGTGCCCCGTCCCGAGGCGCGCGAGAAGGTGCACCGGATGCTCAAGCTGGTGGGGCTGGAGCACAAGGCGAACTCGCTGCCCCTCAGGCTGTCGGGTGGAGAGCAGCAGCGCGTGGTGATCGCGCGCGCGCTGGTGAACGACCCCACCATCCTCCTGGCGGACGAGCCCACGGGCAACCTGGACCCGGCGCTCACGGTCGAAATCATGGACCTGCTCACGGACATCAACATCCGGGGCACCACGGTGATGGTGGCCACGCACGACGCCACGCTCCTGTCGCGCTACCAGAAGCGCACGGTGCGCCTGGAGCGCGGGCTCATCGTCTCCGACGAGGACGGCGTCAAGGCGGCGCGGCGGATGCTGGTATGAGCGTGCTGTCGAAGGCGGCCTACTTCTGGCGCTCGGCGGCCGGAGGGCTGAAGCACGCGCCCTTCGTGCACTTCATCGCCGTGTCCACCATCGCCATCGCGCTGTTCGCGGCGGGGCTGGCGCGGGGCGCGTCGCACGTGGTGGACAACCTGCTCGCGTCCCTGGGCGGCGAGGTGGAGGTGACGCTCTACCTGGCGCCGCAGCTGGGCGAGGACGAGGTGCACGGCGTCCACACGCGCGTGGTGGAGCTGAGTCACGGCGAGGTGACGGTGGTGCCGCCGGAAGCGGCGCTGAAGCGGCTCAAGCAGGAGCTGGGCGACCTGGGCGAGGCGCTGTCGGAGCTGCCGGAGAACCCGCTGCCCGCGACGCTGGAGCTGCGCGTGCCGGAGGCGCGCCGTTCCCCCGCGGCGCTGGCGGCCCTGGCGAAGGAGCTGCGCGCGCTGCCCGGCGTCACCGGCGTGGACTACGGCGAGGCCGCGGTGGAGCGGCTGTCCGCCATCGCCCGTGCGCTGAGCTTCGGGGCGCTGGTGGCGCTGGTGGTGGTGCTGGGGACGACCATCGTCATCGTCGCGGCCACGCTCCAGCTGGCCATCTACTCGCGGCGCGAGGAGATTGAGATCCAGAAGCTGGTGGGCGCCACCGACCGCTTCGTGAAGGCGCCGTTCCTCCTGGAGGGCCTGTTGCAGGGGCTGTTGGGCGCGCTGGTGGCGGTGGGAGGGCTGTGGCTCTTCGGGCGGCTGCTGGGGCCCACGCTGGGCTCGCTCTTCGCGTTCCTCCTGGGGCCGGGCGTGGCCGCGCCGTGGGTGGAGACGCGCACCGCGCTGGAGCTGCTCGCGGCCGGCTGCGCGCTGGGCCTGGGCGGCAGCTTCGTCGCGGTGGGGCGCTTCCTGCGCGTATGAGGCGGCTTGTCTGGCTCATGGCCCTCCTGGGCGCTACCGCCGCGTTCGCCCAGCAGGACGAGGAGGCGGAGCGCGCGGCCATCCGCGAGAAGCTGGCCGCGCAGCGCGCGACGCTGGCCCTGGTGGAGGCGAAGAAGCTCTCCGTGCTGGAGGGCATGGAGCTGATGGAGGACATGGCCGCCTTCTCCCGCCGCCGCGTGCGCGCGCTGGAGGGCGACCTGAACCTCTTCCGCCGCCGCGTCGTGCTCGCCGAGCGTGAAGAGGCCGTGCTGCGCGAGGCCCTGCGCGCCCAGTTGCGCCGGCTGTCTCCGCGCCTGCGCACCCTGTACCGGCTCCAGCGCCGCCGCCCGCTGGAGGTGCTCCTGTCCGCGGACGACTTCGCCGCGCTCATGTGGCGCGCCCGCGCGCTGGAGGCCAGCATGGCGGGCGACCTGGAGCTGCTGCGCACCGTGCAGCACGTGGCCACCCTCCAGCGGCAGGCGACGCTGGAGCTGAAGCGGCTGCACACCTCGCTGTCGCAGCGCGTGGCCTTCCTCCAGCAACAGTCGAAGCAGGCCCAGGCCCAGCAAGAGGCGCTGGAGGAGGTGGTGGGGAAGCTGGCCGGCGAAGCGGAGCTGGCGAAGCGCGCCGTGCGCGAGCTGGAAGGCGCGGACGCGGAGCTCACCCGCATGCTGGCGGACCTGCACGAGGCCCCCGCGACCAGCGGCTTCGGCGCCCTGAAGGGCAAGCTGCCCCGGCCCGTGGCAGGCATCGTGGAGGTGGGCTTCGGCCGCGTGGTGAACCCGCGCTTCAACACCGTCACCGTGCAGAAGGGCGTGGACATCCGCGCCCCGGCGGGCACCCCCGTGCACGCGGTGGCCGAGGGCACCGTCGTCTACGCGGGCTGGCTGCGCGGCTACGGCAACCTGCTCATCGTCGACCACGGCGACGACTTCCACACCCTGGTCGCCCACCTCTCCACCATCGCCGTCGCCGTGGGCACGCGCGTGGCTCCGGGCGACGTGGTGGGGGAGGTGGGAGACACCGGCTCCCTCAAGGGCGCCTACCTGTACTTCGAGGTCCGCCGCGCCGGGCAGGCAGTCGACCCCGCCCCCTGGCTGGCCCCCGCCACCGCGGCCGCCGGGACGCCGTGACACTGTCTGTTTTGATGCGCTGCGTCCAAGATGCAGGGGCGTTAGAACCCGGTGGTCGTCGGTGGACGAAGGAGGCCCTCGTATGGACCTGATGGGTGGGATGCAGGAAGCGATGCGCCGCGTGCTGGTGGCGCGGGGTGTGGAGTCGGAGACGGTGAACGTGGGTGGGCAGGCGGTGCACCACTACGCGCTGGAGGGGCAGGGCAAGGGGCCTCCGGTGGTGCTGGTGCACGGGCTGGGCGGCTCCGCCAACGGCTTCGGCCGCACGTTCTTCGGGCTGGCGAAGCGCTTCTCCCGCGTGCTCGCGCCGGACCTGCCGGGCCACGGCTTCTCCAGCGAGTACTGCGGCGGTCCCACCTGCGTGCAAAGCCAGTTCGACGTGCTGCGCGCCTACTTCGAGGAGGTGGTGAAGACGCCCGCCCTCGTGGTGGGCAACTCGCTGGGCGGGGCCATGGCCGTCAACCTGGCCTCCGAGCATTCGGCCTGGGTGAAGGCGCTGGCGCTGGTGGCCCCCGCGGGCGCGGAGCTGACGCCGCAGGCGCTGGCGGCGCTCCTGGGGCACTTCGCGGTGAAGTCGAGCGCGGATGTGCGCGCCCTCACGCGCAAGCTCTTCCATCAGCCGCCCCTGGGCGCGCTGCTGCTCGCGCCGGCGCTGCGCAGGCTCTACACGACGCCCACGGTGCAGGCGCTGGCGGCGGACGCGCTCGCGACGCAGGCGAGCATCGCGCCCCAGGCGGTGCGGGACTTGAAGATGCCGGTGCTCTTCCTCTGGGGCGGCAGCGAGCGGCTCCTGCCCCCGGAAATCCTCGCCTGGTACCGGCAGCACCTGCCCGCCCAGGCGGAGGTGCACGTGGTGGAGGGCTTCGGCCACGTGCCGCAGATGGAGCGGCCGGACGCGTTCGTGTCCCACCTGGTGGGCTTCGCGGACCGGGCCCGCCTCTAAGGGCGGGAATCGTCCGGCGGGCCGGGTGTAGACTCGGGGGCCTTGCGACGGTTCCTTCCACCCGACCCCCGAGGACGCGCTCCCGTGACCCGTTTCCCGAAGCCGTGGCGCATGGGACTCGCCGCGCTCCTGTTGTGGGGCGCTCCCGCGCTCGCGCAGAAGCCAGGGGACGCGGCCGGCCGGGAGGAATCCGCGTACCGCCAGCTGGAGCTGTTCGCGCGCGTCCTCTCCTACGTGGAGAACAACTACGTGGAGAGCGTGGACCGCAGGACGCTCATCCAGGGCGCCATCCAGGGGATGCTCGACACGCTGGATCCGCACACCGTCTTCATGCCCCCGGAGGTCTTCCGGGAGATGAAGATCGACACGTCCGGTGAGTTCGGCGGCCTGGGCATCGAGATCGCGCGCAAGGGCGACCGGCTGGTGGTGGTGGCGCCCATCGACGACACGCCCGCGGCGCGCGCGGGCATCAAGGCCGGGGACGAGCTGCTCGCCATCGACGGGGAGAGCACCCAGGGCATGGACCTGGGCCGCGCGCTCCAGAAGATGCGCGGGCCGGCGGGGGGCCGCGTGCTGCTCACGCTCATGCGCGCGGGCTTCAACGCGCCCCGGGAGCTGGCCATCCTGCGCGACCACATCCGCATCGTGTCCGTGGAGAGCGCGCTCTACGGCGGCATCGGTCACGTGAAGGTGAAGAACTTCCAGGACCGCACGGACCTGTCGCTGAAGAAGGAGCTGGACCGGCTGCGCGCGCTCAACGGCGGCAAGGAGCTGGACGGCCTGGTGCTGGACCTGCGCAACAACCCCGGCGGCCTGTTGGACCAGGCCGTGGCCATGAGCGACCGCTTCCTGCCGGGCAACCTGCCCATCGTGTCCACGCGCGGGCGCGACGGGCGCAACGCCTCCGAGGAGAAGAGCCGCGACCGCGACACGGAGAAGGACTACCCGCTGGTGGTGCTGGTCAACGCGGGCAGCGCCTCCGCTTCGGAAATTGTCGCGGGCGCGCTCCAGGACCACGGCCGCGCGGTCATCATGGGCACGCAGACCTTCGGCAAGGGCAGCGTGCAGACCATCATCGAGCTGGAGGACGGCTCCGGCCTGAAGCTCACCATCGCGCGCTACTACACGCCCAAGGGCCGCAGCATCCAGGAGAAGGGCATCACCCCGGACTTCCTGGTGCCGGAGGACACCTCCGGGAAGGCGGGGGGTGACGCGCCGCGGGAGAAGGACCTGCGGGGCCACTTCAAGGCGGAGCCGTCCCAGGCGACGTCGGAGGTCACGGCCCAGCCCCGGACCCTGCCCGCGAACCTGAAGGATTGGGCGGTGACGGCGAAGCTCGCGGATCCACAGCTGAAGGTTGCGCTCAACTATCTCCATGGGTTGGCGCCAGGGCCCGCGTCCCGGGCCTCCGGGAGCACCGCGGGTCGCTGAAACCCCCTTTCGATGCTGGCGTTCCGCCGCGCAGTGCGTGTAATGCGCACAGCAACGAGGGAGACCGGATGCGACGTCCTTTCAATCGCGCGCTGCACGCGACGCTCAGTGGCTGGCTGGTGGGAATGCTGGCCATGGGCCCCGCGGCCGCGCAGCAGCAACACGTACCGCTGCGGCTGATGCCGCGAACGCTGCCGGCGGCGGCGGGCCCCCGCGTGGCGGTGGTGGCCATTCCCGTGGATGCCTCGCTGGAGGGTGAGGCGCTGGCGCTGACGCACTGGGCGGAGCAGGCCGTGGCCCGCTCCGGCCGGCTGGAGCTGGTGCGGCTGACGGACGCGCTGGACGCCCAGGGCGCGGCCGCGCGCCAGGCGAAGGCGGTGGAGGGCAACGCCGCGTTCAAGGACGGCGCCAAGGCCTACGACGAACTGGACACCGTGAAGGCGCTCCAGAGCTTCGACAAAGCGGTGAAGTCCTACGAGCAGGCGGACCTGTCGCGCGCGTTCCCGCTGCTCAGCCGCGCGCGGGTGATGAAGGCCGCGACGCAGGTGGCCAACGGGGAGAACAAGGCCGCGGAGCTGGAGATGCGCGGCGTGCTCGCGGTGGATCCGCGCGCCACCTTCAACCCCAACTTCTTCCCGCCCGAGCAGGTCGCCTTCGTGGAGAAGGAGCGCAAGGCGCAGCTGGACGGCGCGCAGGCCACGCTGCACGTGACCACGCAGCCCGCCGCGCAGGTGTTCGTGGACGGCACCTACCGGGGCGTGTCCCCGCTGGCGCTCACGGGCCTGACGCGCGCGGACCACTACGTGACGCTGCTGGCGCCGGGCTACACCGTGACGGAGGGGCGCGCTCGCGAGGGCGAGGCCTCCTTCTCGCTCACGAAGCTGCCCGTGCAGCAGCGCTACGCGGCGCTCGTGGAGCGCATCGCGAAGAACCCCGATGATGAAGAGCGCGACCAAGCGCTGCAGGAGCTGGGCGTGCTCGCGGGCGTGCCGCAGGTGCTGGCGCTGCTGGTGCGCGGCGGTCCGGGCAACGCGCCCCTGACCGTCACCGGCCTGCGCATGGACGTGGCGGACGGCCACAACGTGGCGTACGCGCTGGGCCAGGTGCCGCGCGGCGACGCGATGGCCACGGGCTCGGAGGCGCTCTTGACGGGGCTCGTCGCCCAGGACGCGGCGCGCGTCGACGGCAAGCCGGTGAAGCACTTCGCCAGCGGCGGAGGCGTGAGCCGCAAGACCGCGGGCTACGTGCTGCTGGCCACGGGCGTGGCGCTCCTGGCGGGCGGCATCTACTTCGGCCTGGAGTCCTCCTCCAAGGCGGACGCGTTCAAGACCGCGCCGCAGGGCAGCACGCGCGCGGAGGACCTGAAGAGCACCGGCAAGACGTACGCGCTGGTGGCGGACATCGGCGTGCTGGCGGGCCTCGTCTCCGCGGGCGCCGGCAGCTACCTGGCGTTCTACAAGAAGGGTGGGGGCTCGTCGTCCAGCACCCCCGCGAGCCCTCCGGCGCAGAAGGCCGCGCCGGCCCGTGAGTCGAAGCCCCTGGATGAGGCGCTGCCCATGCCGCCTCCGCCCGCCGCCAAGACGGAGCCGGCCCCCAAGGCGAACGCCACGCCCACGCCCGCCACCGAGCCGGCGCCGGAGAAGGCGCCCCCGCCCCCTGTCTTCGAGCCGCCCCCGACGCCGCCGCCCGCGCCGCCCGCGAAGAAGATGACGCGCAAGGAGCGCGAGGCCGAGGCCCGGCGCCAGCGCGAGGAGGAGGCCCGCCTCAAGCGCGAGGAGGAGCAGCGCAAGAAGGAGGAGGAGGCCCAGCGCAAGAGGGACGAGGAGGCGAAGCGCAAGGCGGACGAAGAGGCGAAGCGCAAGGCGGAGGAAGAGGCCCGGCGCAAGCGCGAGGAAGAGAAGAAGCGCCCCAAGCTCGACGAAGACGATCTCCGGAACTACTAGCCATGCGCCGCCTTTCATCGCTCATCGTTCCCTCGGCCCTCGTCATGGGCCTGTCCGCCTGCAGCCTGCTCGTCAGCTTCGACCCTGAAGGGCAGCCCTGCGACCGCGGCCAGTGCCTGGAGGGCTACGTCTGCCGCAACGAGGTCTGCACCTCCGAGGACGGCACCCCCACCGACGCCGGCACGTCCGACGCCGGCACCACTGACGCCGGGACCACCGACGCCGGTGGCGACACGGACGCCGGCCTCACGGACGGCGGGCTCCTGTCGGATGGCGGCGTCGGCGACGGGGGCTGAAGTCCCCCCGCGCCAAGGCCCTCACGTCACCGGTCGCCCGTCACGGTGCCGGTGACGGGGCCCTGATGCCGTTGGCCGCCGCGCCTTGTGCGTCCCTGTCTCCAGGGGGCACGGAGCCTGGGCGCGGCGCCCTGTAAACACTCCCGCACGTGGCCAGCGGGCCGCGCCGTGTCCCCCCGGACACGGCTGCCTGCCGCCCGGCGACAGCGCGAAACCCCCGTCATTCCAGCCACTTGAACGTGACGTCCGCGCGGAGGGAGCACTTCCGGTGCGTGGCATCATCCGTGCTCTGACGCGGGCCCAAGGAGGCATCATCGACATGGGCAAGCGCGTGGGAGTGCTGATGGGCGGGTGGGGCGAGGAGCGGGAGATTTCGCTCAAGACGGGGGAGGCCGTGGTGGCGGCCCTGGAGACCCTGGGGCACACCGTCACCCGCGTCTTCGCGGGCCCGGGCCTGGACCGGGCGCTGCGCGCGGCGGACATCGACGTGGCCTTCCTCGCGCTGCACGGCCGCATGGGCGAGGACGGCCGCGTGCAGGGCCTCTTGGAGCTGCTGGAGATTCCGTACACCGGCTCCGGCGTGCTGGCCTCCGCGCTGGCCATGGACAAGCCCATGGCGAAGAAGCTCTTCCAGCTCCACAACCTGGCCTCGCCCCGGGGCTACCGGGTGGCCCGCGAGGACGCGGAGCGCGCGCTGGAGCTGCACGGCGACAGCGGCTTCCCCTGCGTGGTGAAGCCCGCCAAGGGCGGCTCGTCCGTGGGCCTGTCCGTGGTGCACGACGCCGGGGCGCTGGTGCCCGCGGTGGTCCAGGCGTGCCGCTTCGGCGGCGAGGCCCTGGTGGAGCGCTTCGTCCAGGGCCAGGAGGTGACGGTGGGCATCCTCGGCGACAGCGTGCTGGGCAGCTGCGAGGTGTCCTACCCGCGCGAGGGCTTCGACTACGAGGCCAAGTACAAGGGCGGCGGCGCCCAGTACTTCCTGCCGCCCCGCCTGTCCGACACCCGCCGCGTCAACGTGGAGTCGCTCGCGCTGGCCGCCTACCGGGCCCTGGGCTGCCGGGGCTACGGCCGCGTGGACCTGATGTGCTCCGACACGGAGAACGACGTGGTGCTGGAGGTGAACACGCTGCCGGGCTTCACCCCCACCAGCCTCCTGCCGAAGATCGCCGCCCGCGCGGGCCTGGACTTCCCCGCGCTGGTGCAGGGCGTGCTGGACCGCGCCACCCGCGACGAGTCGCACGTCGCGGAAGGCCCCAGCCTCACGCCCGCCGCGCCCGTGCCCCTGCGCGTCGCGCGCTAGGTCCTCTGGCGCTCGAAGCACCTGGGACGTCGTCCCGGCATCGCCCCGACGCAGGGAAGAAGGGGGTGACAACCTGCGTCAAAGCCGCCGTTCAAAGCCTCTCGAATCCGGGGAATAGTTTGACACGACCCGGGTGGCTCCCTATTGTCCGCCGGCGATCAGTAGCCGGAAGGTCAAAGCCCTGTCTTTTCGGGCACATACGGGGCGGGGCTCAGCAGACCCACAGGCGGCGGTCAGCGTGAGCGGTCGGTCGGCATGCCGCCACGTCTGGTAGGACCGCTGGCGCCAGTGCCAGCGGGAGGGGCTGAGCGTCACCGATGACCACCGTCGAGATCATCTTCCTGGCAGTCTACTTCAGCTTGCTGAGCGTGCTGGGAGTCTACGGCTCCCACCGCTACCGCATGGCGTTTTTGTATTACCGCCACAAGTTCAAGCTGCCGACGCCCAACGGCACGCTGAAGGCGCTGCCTCGTGTAACCATCCAGCTGCCCATCTTCAACGAGATGTACGTGGTGGAGCGCCTGGTGGAGTCGGTGTGCCGCATCGACTACCCGCGCGAGCTGCTGGAGATTCAAGTGCTGGACGACTCCACGGACGAGACGTGCGCCATCGCGCGCGCGTGCGTGGAGCGCCACCGGCAGAAGGGCCACGACATCGTCTACATCCACCGCGTCAACCGCCAGGGCTTCAAGGCGGGCGCGCTGGAGAACGGCCTCAAGCTGGCCTCGGGCGAGTACGTGGCGGTGTTCGACGCGGACTTCGTCCCCAGCCCCGACTTCCTGATGCGCACGGTGCCCTTCTTCGCGGACGCGAAGGTGGGCATGGTGCAGGTGCGCTGGGGCCACCTGAACCGTGAGTTCAGCATCCTCACGCAGGCGCAGAGCATCTTCCTGGACGGGCACTTCATCATCGAGCACACCGCGCGCAACCGCGCCGGCTGCTTCTTCAACTTCAACGGCACCGCGGGCATCTGGCGCCGCACGACCATTGGCGACGCGGGCGGCTGGCAGCACGACACGCTCACGGAGGACCTGGACCTGTCCTACCGCGCGCAGCTCAAGGGCTGGCAGTTCATCTTCCTCCCGGAGGTCATCTCCCCCGCGGAGGTGCCGGTGGACATGAACGCCTTCAAGAGCCAGCAGCACCGCTGGGCCAAGGGCTCCATCCAGACGGCGAAGAAGCTCTTGCCCACCATCCTCAAGAGCGACCTGCCGCTGCTGGTGAAGCGCGAGGCCTTCTTCCACCTCACCAACAACATGGCCTACCTGCTGATGGTGCTGCTGTCCGTGCTGATGCCCATCAGCATGGTGGTGCGCTTCCAGCACGGCCTGTACGGCACGCTGTTCCTGGACCTGCCGTTCTTCATCACCGCGACGGCCAGCGTCTGCGTCTTCTACGTGGCCGCCCAGCGTGAGCGCGGCGTGAAGGGCTGGGAGCGCTTCAAGTACCTGCCCTTCCTGATGAGCCTGGGCATCGGCCTGGCCATCAACAACGCGAAGGCCGTGGGCGAGGCGCTGCTCAACCAGCAGTCGGGCTTCGCGCGCACGCCGAAGACGGGCGCCGAGGGCAAGAGCGTCAAGGCCGTGAAGAAGAGCTACCGGGGCAGCAAGACGCTGATGCCGGTGGTGGAGCTGCTCTTCGCCGCGTACTTCACCGGCGCGCTGTGGTTCGCCATCGACTCGCGCATCTACACGTCGGTGCCCTTCATCATCCTGTTCCTGGCGGGCTTCCTCTACGTGGGCGTGTCCAGCCTGCTGCAGGGCCTGGCGGGCCGGGCGAAGGCGCCGGACGCCACCCCCGCCGTGGCGTCCTCCGAGGAGCAGCCACGCCAGGCGGCCTGAGCCTTTCGCAAGCTTCGCGGTCCACCTCGCGCCGCCGCTTCCCTCCTGGGTCCCCAGGCGGGGGAGGGCGGCGCGGTGCTTTTCTCCGGGTCCTACATGCCCGCGTCGGGCACGCCGCGCAGCAGCACCTGCTCCTGGCGCACCGGGGCGGGGCCGGAGGTGGCGGGACGGCAGCCTTCGTCAATGGCGGTGCTGGACGCGGCCCTCAGCGTGAGGCCGGCGTCGGTGCAGGCCACGGCCTCCGTGGGGAAGGCGACGGGGCAGGGCGTCCCGGAGGCGCTGAAGCCGGTGGCGCGCGTCTCGCCCACGAAGCCCTCCGGCGTGCGGTGGAGGACGATGCCCACGGAGCCCGCGTCCGGGGACTCCATGCCGCCGTCCGCCCACGCTCGCACCACCGCGAGTGAGAGGGTGCGGCCGTCGTCCTGACCCAGGTAGCGGAAGGCCGGGTTTTGCGCGTGGTGGTAGTCGCCAGACAGGTCCTTCTCGCAGCCGGGCGGCACGTGGATGGGAGGCGGCACGGAGGCCGTGGCGGTCTCCACCCGGGGTGGGGCCTTGCCCGGACAGGCCGCGAGCGAGAGGACACAGAGGCCAAGGGGGAGGGTGACGAGGGCGCGGTGCATGGGGCGCGGATATTCTCCCAACGGACGGCCGGGTGGGACGGTGTTTGCTTCCCCTGGGATGACTCTCTAACCTTCGGTCCAAGATGAGTCTTCGCCGCTTCGCCATCCTGTCGCTTGTCGCCACCCTGGCGCTGCCGTCCGCGGCATTCGCCCAGGACATCGATGATCTCCTGGGCCCTTCGGAGTCGAAGCCCACGAAGCCCAAGGGCACCAAGCCCAAGACCGCGAAGCCGCCGAAGCCGACGGCCAAGCGCAAGACGCCGCCGAAGCCGACGGCGAAGCGCAAGGGCAAGGCGGGCAAGAACGCCGCCACGGCCACCGTCGAGGACGCGGCCCCCGCGAAGGCCACGCTCGCGCTCAAGCTGGGCAGCAACGCGCGCGGCGCGAAGGTGACGGTGGACGGCCAGGAGGTGAACCCGCAGACGCCGCTGGAGCTGACGCCGGGTGAGCACACCGTCGCCGCCCGCCGTCAGAACTATTCGGACTTCAACCAGCAGGTGACGCTGGCGCCGGGCCTGACGACGGAGCTGATCATCTCGCTGGAGGCCGCCACGGGCTTCGCCACCCTGCGCGCGGACGCGCCCCGCACGGTGGTGTTCGTGGACGGCAACCGCGTGGGCCCCACCCCCGTCGACAACCACCCCCTGGCGCAGGGGCCGCACGAAATCGAGTTCCGCGCGCCGGGGCTCAAGGACGTGAAGAACATCACCGTGCGCGCCGGCCAGCTCTACGTCGTGGAGGGGCGGCTGCGTCCCTCGTCTGACACGCCGACGGCGGTGGCGCAGGCGGAGGATGTGCCGCGCTCGACGACGCTGCAGCCGTCGAAGCCCGCGGAGTCGCCGGTGGACCAGCCGGGCCTGGCGCTGGGCGCCGAGCAGCCGCCGGAGGTGAAGGAGAGCACCAGCAAGTCCTGGTACCAGAAGTGGTACGTCTGGGTGGGCGTGGGCGTGGTGGCCGCCGCGGCGGGCGCCGGTGCCTACGCGATGACCCGTGGCCCCGCGGAGCTCACCCCGAACGACGTGTGCCAGGGAGTGTGTGACGGCGAAATCGGGTTCTCGGGCCTGCGCCCGGCGATGCCCGCGAACGGCGTGCGCTTCTGAACGACGCGCGGGGCGGACGTCCGCGTCCGCCCCGGTGGCGATGGCACTGGGGCCGCTTCAGTGGCCCCGCAGGTCGTCCTCGGCGCGGCCCGCGCCGGGCTCCAGCCGCAGGAAGACGTTCGTCACGCGGCCCACGCCCCAGTAGTCCAGCGCGGTGACGCGGAGGCGGAAGGGCTCGGACTCCGGCAGCAGGGCGCTGAGGTCCACCTCGTTGGGCTCGAAGCTGAAGGCGCGCCGGCCCACGTTGTCCACCTGCTCGTTGCCGACGAAGACGCTGTCCGTGAAGCCCACGGCGGCGCGGCGCGACACCTTCCCCTTCGTGTCCAGCACCTCCAGCAGGAGGAAGTTGTCCACGGCGAAGCCCTGCGTGCAGGCCGCGTCCCCGCAGAGGCGGGCCTTGGCGCCGTCCAGCAGCAGCTGCGGCGTCTCGCCGGTGGCGACGACGCGCGGCGTGCGCTCGCCCTCGCGGGTGTCCACCTCCACGTCCTCGCGCCGCTGCTCCAGGCTCGCCGTCTCACGCTCCGGCGTGGCGCTCAGCAACTGGACCGAGCGCGCTTCGGGCGGCGCGGCGGCGGTGGACGGGGGAACCTGCTTCGCGCAGGCCAGGAGGCTCAGCGCGGCGGCGGAGAGGGTCAACGTTCGCGAGTGGCGCACCCGGAGGCTTGTAGCGAGCGGCCCTGGACGGGGTCAATTAGCATGCCCCCCATGCGGACCCTCCCTGGATGGCGGCTGCTGTGTGCGTTGGTCGCGGGCCCCGTGGCCGCCGCGACACCTCCCGCCCCCGCAGCTCCCGCCATTCCGGGCGCGGGCAGCGTGGCGCCAGAGGTGCAGCTGTGCCTCCAGCATCTGAAGCCGGAGGAGCGGGACCGGGCCGCGCGGGCGCTGGGGCCGCTGGAGTCCGTGCCGCTCTACCGCGTGCAACTGGAGGTGGAGCCGAAGGAGCGGCGCGTCTGGGGCAAGGTGCAGGTGGAGCTGGTGGCCAGGGGCCCCAAGCCGGTGACGGAGCTGTACCTGCGGCTGACGCCCAACACCCGCTCCCGCCAGGTGACGCTCTCCGGCGCGAAGCTCAACGGGAAGGCCGTGGCGCTGGAGCTGGGGCCGGAGCCCACGTTGCAGCGCATCACGGTGGAGCCGCCGGTGCCTCCGGGCGGCACGGTGTCGCTGGAGGTCGCGCTCAAGGGCACGGTGCCGAAAGCCGCGCCGGGCGCGGAGTCGCTGATGGGCGCGGGCGGGCTCCTGGGCGGCGGTGCGAAGGGCGGCCCGGATGACCACGGGGCCTTCTCCGCCACGGCGGACGTGGTGAGTCTGGTGGGCGTGGTGCCGCAGGTGCCGCCGGTGGATGACCGGGGCCAGCCGTGGGCCGGTCCGCAGGGCACGGGAGACCTGGCGCTGTACGAGCCCGCGCACGTGCTGGCCACGCTCACGGTGCCGTCGGGCTGGGCGGCGCACTCCACCGGGACGCCCATGGGCGCGGTGCCCGAGCGCGACGGCCGCGTGCGCTACAGCTTCGCGGCGGCGGCGGTGCGCGACTTCCCGGTGCTGGTGACGCGCGGCTACCAGTCCGCCACCGCCACGGTGAACGGCGTCACGGTGGAGAGCCACTTCGCGGCGCGGGACGCGGCGGTGGGCAAGCGCGTGCTCAAGTACGCGTCACAGGCCCTGACGGAGTTCGAGAAGCGGCTGGGCCCGCTGCCCTACACCCACTTCCGCGTGGTGCAGGCGCCCTTGAGCGGCGGCGCGGGCGGCATGGAGTTCCCGGGGCTGGTGACGGTGGGCACGTCGCTCTACCGCGCGAAGCAGGACCCCTTGTCCATGCTGGTGGGCATGCCCGGCATGGAGGCCTTCCAGGAGCTGCTGGACGCGCAGGGCGGCGCGGGGATGCTGGCGCAGGTGAGCTCTCAGGTGGGGGCGTCCCTGGAGCGCACGCTGGAGTTCACCGTGGCGCACGAGGTGGCGCACCAGTACTTCGCGGGGCTCGTGGGCTCGGACCCCATCCACGACCCGGTGGTGGACGAGTCCCTGGCCCAGTACGCGGCGCTCCTCTACATGGAATGGGCCCACGGCCCGGAGGCCGCCGAGTCCCTGCGCAACGAGGCCCTGGTGATGCCCTACCAGTTCTTCCGGCTGACGGGCGGCAGCGACGGCCGCGCGGACCGGCCCACGGGCGACTTCGACGGCGGCGAGCTGGAGTACGGCGCGCTCGTGTACGGCAAGGCGCCGCTGCTCCACCACGCGTCGCGCAAGCTGGTGGGGGACAGCGCCTTCCTCAAGGCCCTGCGCGCCTACGTGGACACGTACCGCTTCAAGTGGGCGTGCAAGGCGTGCTTCACCCAGGAGCTGGCGAAGGCGAGCCCCGCGAACGCGAAGGCGCTGACGCAGCTGCGCACGCGCTGGTGGGAGGAGGCCCACGGCGACGAGGACCTGGGCGCGGCGGACCTCCAGGGGCTGATGGAGGCCATGGGCGGCGACATGGGCATGGGCGGCGTGAAGCTGGACGCCCAGACGCAGGAGCTGCTGGAGCAGCTGCTGCCCCAGTTGATGGGGCAGTAGGGCCCTTTCAGTCGAACAGCGCTTGCACGAACTCGCGCGGCTCGAAGCGGCGCAGGTCGGCGATCTTCTCGCCCACGCCCACCCAGACCACGGGCAGCTTCAATTCGTCGCAGATGCCGATGATGACGCCGCCCTTGGCGGTGCCGTCCAGCTTGGTGAGCGCGATGGCGCTGACGCCCACGGCCTCGTGGAACTGCTTGGCCTGCTGGATGGCGTTCTGCCCGTTGGTGGAGTCCAGGACGAGCAGCACCTCATGGGGCGCGCCGGGCAGCGCCTTGTCCATCACGCGCTTGACCTTCTTGAGCTCCTCCATGAGCGGGGCCTTGGTGTGCAGCCGGCCCGCGGTGTCCGCGATGATGACGTCCGCGCCTTCGGCCTGGGCCTTCTTCACCGCCTCGAAGATGACGGCGCTCGGGTCGCCGTTCTCCGGGCCCTTCACCAACTGGGCGCCCGCGCGCTCGGCCCACACGTCCAACTGCTCCGTGGCGGCGGCGCGGAAGGTGTCACCCGCGGCGAGCACCACCTTCTTGCCCTGGCCCGTGAGCTGCGCGGCCAGCTTGCCGATGGTCGTCGTCTTCCCGGCGCCATTCACGCCCACCACCATCACCACGTGCGGCGGGCCACCGCCCGTCAGCGAAGGCGGCACGGGCAGGTCCACCATGCGCGCCACCTCGTCGCGGATGGCGCCCTTGATGCGCTCCGGGTCCTTCAGCTCCGCGCGCTTGAGCTTGTCGCGCGCGACCTCCACCAGGTGGTCCGCGGTGCGCACGCCGATGTCGGCGGTGAACAAAATCTCCTCCAGCTCCGACAGGACGGAGTCGTCCATGGTGCGCTGGCCGCCGAACAGGCCGTTGAGGCGCGCCATGAAGCCCTGGTTCTTCGTGCGGTCCAGCCCCTGCGCCAGCGTGCGGCCGCCCTCCGCCTCCACCTTGGCGCGCGCGGCGGCCTCTTCGGCCTGACGGGCGGCCTCCGCCCGGGCCGCCTCCTGGGCGATGGCCTCGTCGCGCAGGCGCACCGCTTCGACCTGCTCCCGCTTGCGGCGCTCGCGCGTCTCGTCGTCGAGCGCCTTCTTGGCGCGGTACTCGACGCGCTTGGCCTCCTCCTCGCGCTCCTTGAGGGCGCGGACCTGGGCCTCCAGCCGGGCCTTCTCCGCCGGGTCCTTCGCGGCGTGGGCGGCGAACGAGGCCGTCTCGCGCTCACGGCGCAGCTCATCCATGCGCGCGTGGGCGTCATCCAGGTCGCGGCGCCGGGCGAGCTCCGCCTCGTTGGGCGGCAGCTCCACGCGCAGCTCGGGGCGCTCCGCGGGCAGTTGGGGCGCCTCCGCCTCTGGCTTCCCGGGGGCTTCCGGCACGCGCTTCTTGCCGAAGAGCTTTCGCGCCGCGACGAGCGCCAGGACGACGAAGACGGCCGCGCCGCCAATGCCGACAATCTCGCCGCCGGAGAGGCCCGTGTCCGGCGGGGTGCCCGTGCCCGGCTGCGTCGTCCCGCCGCCGGGAGTGGGGGCGGGGGAGGGGGCGGGGGGCACCTGCGCCAGGAGTGCGTCGAGGGGGCTAAGGGTCTTCATCGCCGCTCCGCATACACCAACGCGCAGTTGGATGCAGCGCCCGTGGCCGGGTAGAACGGCCCTCCGTCATGCGCCTTCCGCCCCTGAACGTCCTGTTGACCGCCTCCGTCCTCTTGGGGACTTCCAGCGCCTGCATCGTGGAGGCCCCCGGCGGGGCCAGCGACCAGGAGCGCCGCGCGGCCACCGTCACCCAGGTCCCCCCGCTGTCCATCCGCAGCGGCGCCAACCTGGGCGGCAAGGTGGAGGTGGTGGGCGCGTCCGTGCAGCCGGGCCGCATCCCCGCGGGGGACCAGGCTCGCGTCACCGTCTTCTTCAAGGTGCTCCAGCCGATTGAGGAGGACTACCTCGTCTTCGTGCACCTGGAGGACGCGGACGGGCGCATGGAGCGCCTCAACGTGGACCACAAGCCCGCGGGCGGCCTGTACCCCACGACGCAGTGGAAGGTGGGGGAGACGGTGAAGGACGAGTTCGTCATCGCCCTGCCGCAGGGCGCGTCGCCGCGCGCCATCAACGTGTGGATGGGGCTCTGGGAGCCGCGCAACGACAGCCGTCTGCCCATCACCAACCCGGAGGCGGTGCGCAACGACGGCCGGGGGCGCCTGCTGTTGGCGCAGGTCCCCGTGGGCAAGTAACAGGGAAAAAAACCGGAGCGGCCCTGTAAGCCGGGTTCTGTCCCCACCCCTTTCGGGATGGGCGGCGAACATTCATCTAGGGCCCTGGTTGCCCAGGGGCCTCGTCAGCGAGCAACCCGAACGCATGGGACGGGCCATCCCTGTCCCCTTTCGGGGACGCGCTCCTATTGGCTCTTGCTCCAGGTGGGGTTTACCGTGCCGTCCGAGTCACCCCGGACGCGGTGCGCTCTTACCGCACCGTTTCACCCTTACCCGCCCCCTCGCGGGAACGGGCGGTCTGTTTTCTGTGGCACTGTCCTGCGAGTCGCCTCGACTGGCCGTTAGCCAGCACCCTGCCCTCTGGAGCCCGGACTTTCCTCCCGCCATCCATGCCTGCGATGGCCGGCGTTCACCCGGACCGCTCCGGCACTCCGGGGGATACAACAGCCAGCCCGGGCGGGTCCACCTTCAGGATGGGGCGGTGTCGTGCGTCCGCCTTCGCGAGAGGGGTGGGGCGGCATGGAAGCGGTCATCTTCACGGGTATCCAGGGGGCAGGGAAGAGCAGCTTCTACCGGGAGCGCTTCTTCACCACGCACGTCCGCCTGAGCCTGGACATGCTCAAGACGCGGCACCGGGAGAAGGTGCTGCTTCGCGCGTGCCTGGAAGCGAAGCAGCCCTTCGTGGTGGACAACACCAACCCCACGGTGGCGGAGCGCTCCCGCTACATCGCGGCCGCGAAGCAGTTCGGCTTCCGCGTGGTGGGGCTCTACTTCCAGTCGAAGGTCGCGGACGCGCTCCTGCGGAATGATCAGCGCCCGGTGGAGCAGCGGGTGCCGCTGGTGGGCGTGCTCGGGACCTACAAGCGATTGCAGGTCCCCAACCCCGAGGAGGGCTTCGACGCGCTTTTCTTCGTCCGGCTGGGGCCGGACGGTTTCACCGTGGAGGAGTGGCAACGTGAAGTTCGATGAGCTGGACGAGAAGATGCGCGTGTTCGAGACCGCGCACGACCTCTGCGTGCTGCCCGGCGTGTACATGGTGGCGCGCATCGACGGGCGCGGCTTCACGCGGCTCACGAAGGAGGTGCACGCCTTCGAGAGCCCCTTCGACGTGCGCTTCCGGGACCTGATGGTCGCGACGACCGCCCACCTGGTGGACTGCGGCTTCCGGGTCGTCTACGGCTACACGCAGAGCGACGAAATCTCGCTGCTCTTCCACCCGGACGAGGACACCTTCGGACGCAAGACGCGCAAGCTCAACTCCCTCCTCGCGGGCGAGGCGAGCGCGAAGTTCTCGCTACTCCTGGGGGACCTGGCCGTGTTCGACTGCCGCATCTGCGAGCTGCCGAACGCGGAGCTCGTGCGCGACTACTTCCGCTGGCGCAGCGAGGACGCGGTGAGGAACGCGCTGAACGCGCACTGCTACTGGAGCCTGCGCCGCGAAGGGAAGAACGTGGCGGAGGCCACGGCCATGCTCAAGCGCCTGTCGGTGGCGGAGAAGAACGAGCTGCTCTTCCAGCGGGGCGTGAACTTCAACGACGTGCCGAGCTGGCAGAAGCGCGGGACGGGGCTCTACCGGGAGACGTACACGAAGGAGGCCCGCGACCCGAGGACGGGGGCGACGGTCCTCGCCGAGCGCCGCCGCCTCAAGGTGGACTACGAGCTGCCGATGAGGGATGCGTACAGCGCCTTCATCATGTCCCTGATGGAGGGCGTGGAGCGATAATCCCCGGATGACTTCGACTTCCTTCCGGGGCTGTTCGGTTCTCGCCCTCCTCGTGTTCACGGCGGGCTGTGGCACCGCGAACGAGGGCACGGCTCCGCGCGTCTCCCGCGTGGAGCCCGTGCCCCCGCCTGCGTCGGTGTGGCTGCCGGCCGGGCGCTTCGAGATGGGCTCACCGGCGGGAGAGCCGGGGAGGGACGTGGACGAAGGGCCTCGGACGGAGGTCGCGTTCGAGCGCTTCCAGATGGACGTGACGCCCGTGACGGTGCGGGCCTTCGCGGCGCGACGTGAGCAGGTGCGCGCGAAGGATCCGCAAGCGCGCTGGTGGACCGATGCGGAGACCCCGAGTGAATGGCTCGGCCGCTGCAACCTGGACTCCGAGCGCACGGATCATCCCGCGAACTGCGTGGACTGGCGCGCCGCGCGGGCCTACTGCGAGCTCGTGGGTGGTGCGCTGCCCACGGAGGCGGAGTGGGAATACGCCGTGCGTGCCTCGACGGTCTCCACCTTCTGGTGGGGCGAGTCGTTCGACGCGGAGCACGTGGTCGGCTCGGTGTCGTGCGGGGCGCGGGGTTGCCTTGGCGGCACGGCTCCGGTGGTGCATGGCGGACCGCGATGCAATGCCTGGGGGCTCTGCGACATGACCGGGAACGTGTGGCAGTGGACCGCCACCGGCTATCAGGAGCGGTTGGGCGAGGACGCGCCTCTCGAAGCCTCCGGCGTTCCGGAGAAGCCGGTCCATCGGGGAGGCTCCTGGCTCAATCACATCCCATCCCTGTTCCGGTCCGCCCACCGGGGCCTCGCCTATCCAAAGAATGGACTGACGGGAGTGGGGTTCCGCTGCGTGCACCGGCCCTGAGCGCACTCGGGGTGTCGTGGAGCCAGTTCTTCCCTCTGGGTCCGTATGTTCTGGAGGACGCTGGCCCACGGGGTCGTGAGGCGCTGTCCTACCCGGGGCGGGGGATTGCGCGCGTTCGCCCGGGTGCCGCAGGATTCGCGCTCACGCGCCAGGGGTGCCTTCGCGGCGCCGCGCGACGGTTTCGAGGGGGACGCACATGGTCATTTTCGGTTCGAGGCTCTACGGCAAGGTCGATGAGATTCCGGGCGTCGGCTACGTGGCGACGAAGTTCGGCCACATCAACTTCGTGCCGCTCATCCCGCTGGAGGGTTGGCTCGTCGTCGCCGAGGAGGGCAATGGCTGGCGGGGATCGGCCATCTCCATGAGCGGCAAGTCCGTGCTCGTGGCGTGGGCGCGCCTGCTGTTCATCATCGCGGGGGGGATTTCACTGTTCACCGGCTTCCTGGCCTTCACGAATCTCGAGTCGGCGAATGCCATCATGCTGGGCCTACTGGGCCTGGCCTGCATCGGCGGGCTGATTGCTTCGTACAAGTGGCGGTGGGTGACCCACGCGTCGCCGGAGCGCGCGCTGGAGATCGCCCAGGAGGCGGGGATCAGCGTGGAGGGCCTGTCGCAGCTGCGCAACCTGTACGCCGCTCCGGAGGCCGCCCCCGTCGCCGCGCCCGCGCAGCCGTGGACGCCGCCGGAGTCCTAGTCCGCTGTTCGCCGAAAGGCCTTGGGTTCACCTCGCATGAGTCACGTCGTTGGCATCGATCTAGGCACCACGCACTCCCTGGTGGCCGCGCTCGACAGCGCGGGCCGTCCCAACCTCCTGACCAACCGGTTGGGGCAGCGCCTCACGCCGTCGGTGGTGGGACTGGACGCGGAGGGCCGTCTCCACGTGGGCGAGTCCGCGCGAGCGCAGTTGCTCGTGCATCCGGAGCGCACCATCGCGGAGGTGAAGCGGCGCATGGGCCGCGACCTGCCGGTGACGCTCGGGGACCGGCGCTACAGCCCCACGGAGATTTCCGCGCTCATCCTGCGTGCACTGCGCGAGGACGCGGAGCGGGCGCTGGGTGGCGCGGTGACGGAGGCCGTGGTCACGGTGCCCGCCTACTTCAGCGATGCGCAGCGGCAGGCGACGAAGGACGCGGGAGAGCTGGCGGGGCTCAAGGTGGAGCGGCTGCTCAACGAGCCCACCGCTGCGGCGCTCGCGTACGGCGTGAACCACCTGGACGCCGAGCAGTACGTGCTGGTGTACGACCTGGGCGGCGGCACGTTCGACGTGTCGGTGCTGGAGATGTTCCAGGGCGTGCTGGACGTGAAGGCCTCCGCGGGCAACAACCAACTGGGAGGCAGCGACTTCGACCAGGCGCTGGCCGCGTGGCTGGGCGCGGAGTTCGAGCGCTCCCATGGTGTGTCGCTGGCCGGGAACCTGGCGGCGCAGGTGCGGCTCAAGGCCGCGGCGGAGGCCGCGAAGATCGCGCTCACGTCCGTGGAGGCCACGCCGGTCATCGTGCCGTTCCTCGCGCCGGGCCGGGGTGGCACGCCCGCGTCGCTGGAGGTGGAGGTCACGCGCGCGAGGTTCGAGGCGCTGATCACTGACCTGGTGCGCTCCACGCTCGAGCCGATGGAGAGCGCGCTGAAGGACGCGAAGCTCGCGAAGAAGTCCATCGCGGAGGTGGTGCTGGTGGGCGGCAGCTCGCGCGTGCCGTTGGTGCGCCGGTTGGTCGCCGAATACTTCGGGCGCGAGCCGCGCGACGGCGTGCACCCCGACGAGGCGGTGGCATTGGGCGCCGCGCTCCAGGCCGGGCTGAAGACGGGCGCGGTGAGCGCCGCGCACGGCATCATGATCACCGACGTGTGTCCCTTCACGCTGGGCGTGGAGGTGCAGGCGTCGGTGGGGCGCGAACGGGTGGGCGGAGTCTTTTCGCCGCTCATCCCGCGCAACACGACGGTGCCGGTGTCGCGCACGGAGACCTTCGCGACGACGGCGGACGGGCAGCGCGCGGTGGAGATCCGCGTGTTCCAGGGGGAAGCGCGGCTGGTGAAGGACAACCTGCTGCTGGACGCGTACACGGTGGAGGGCGTGCCGCCCGGGCGCGCGGGGGCGGAGAAGGTCGCGGTCACGTTCACGTACGACATCAACGGCATCCTCGACGTGACGACGCGGGTGGTCTCCACGGGCAAGGAGGCCACGCTGGTGGTGGACAAGCGCTCGCAGCGCCTGGGGCCGGAGCAGCGGCTGGAGGCGAAGGAGCGGCTGGCGAGAGAATGGGGCGCGGCTCCTGTGCCGGCGACGCCCGTGCCCGTGGCCGCGGCTGCGTCATCGGAAGCCGACGCGGATGCGCTGTTGAACGCGGCGACCGAACGGATCGCGACCGCGCCAGCGAACGTGCGTCCCCGGCTGGAAGCGCTGTGCAATGCCTTGCGCGAGGCCCGCGCGAAGGGCGACCGGAGAGCCGCTGCCCGTCTGGACGCCGAGCTGACCGACCTGCTGTTCGACCTGGGTTGAGAGCGCGTGCTGCGGACCGAACTCCAGCGCCGGGTGGTGCGACGCTCCAACAGCGCGCGCGAGTTCATGGCCAAGGCTCACCCGCCATTCCACGAGCACCTGGCGCGGTCCCTATGCCGGTACGCGAAGCGACTCCATGCGTCCCTTGAACTGAGCAGGCCCACGATGTGGTTCCAGGCGCGCATCGGGCTGAACGGGGGATGCCGGGTAAGGCCACGGGGGCTGACCCCGATGCATCCGCCGGAGCACGCATGTTCCTGAGTGACCTCAAGCGCGCGGTGGTGCTGCGTCCGGCCGAGCCCTCGGCGCGGTTGGCATTGGCCGAAGCGCTCTTCCAGGAGCGTGACTTTCGCGGTGCCGCGGAGCATGCACGCAAGGCATTGGCCCTGGGCGGAGGTGGGCCCGCGCGCCGTCTCTTGTGTGGAGCCTTGTCGCGCGACGGCAAGCGGACGGAGGCGAGGACACTGCTGGAGACGGCCGTTCGAGAAGCTCCTCGCGATGCATCCCTGCGCGTGGAGTTGGTCTCATTCCTGGAGGAGGAGCGGCCGGACGACGCCCTCGTGCACGCGCTCGAAGCCACCGAAGCCGCGCCTGGAGAGCTGGAGGCCTGGCGCGCCATCATCCGTCTGTGCGAGCGCACGAACCGGCCTGTCGAAGCCATGCCTGCGCTCAGGCGGGCCCGTCTCCTCGCACCGGAGGATCCTCGCCTCGCGGAGTCATTGCTCGGGGCTCGCACGGCGCTCGGGCTTCCGGCGTCCGCCGCCATGCTGGACGCGCCGCCGTTGGAGCAAGCCATCCAGGCGCTCAAGCTGCCCACGGCGCGCGCCGCGCTCTCCGAGGCGAAGCTCGACGCAGCCGTCGAAGCGTTCTCCCGGGGCTCGCTCGCGGAGGTGAAGCGGCAGCTCGTCATCGCACCCGCGGCGACCCGGACCAGCGCCGCCGCGGCCATGCTTCGCGCGGAGTTGCTGTGGGTGGAGGGCCGGCCCGCCGCCCAGGTCGAAGAGGCCCGTCGCGCCGTGGTCGACATGCCGGGGGCACCTGGCGCCGCGGCGCTGCGAATGGGAGACCTGCGGCTCGAAGCCGGGGCGCTGGACGAAGCGCGAGAGTTCTATGTCCGCGCGTCCGCGAACGGAGAGTCCCTGGTCGCGATAGGCCGCGAGGCGGAAGTCGCCCATCGTCGCCGTCAGCTCGCGCGTGACGTGCCCTTGATTGGACGCGTGGGCGTGCTCGGTTGGCATCCGGGAGGCGGGCATGTCTCGCCGCTGGAGGCGATCGCGGTGCCCGGGCGCGGCGTGCTGCGGTGCAGTGGCCACGTGGGGCCCGAAGGCCAGGAGGCCGCAGATGTGGCCTTCAGCGTGGTGCGTGCCCGTGCTCCCGCGCTGAGCCTGGGGACGCTCACGACCCGTTACGACCTGCACCTGCACTACACCGACACGGAGGTCGGCAAGGACGGCCTGTCGTCCGGGCTCGCGCTCGCGCTGGCGGGCCTCTCCGCGTACACGCAGCGCCTGTTGCCCGCGCGGCTGGCGGTGACGGGCGAACTGACGCTGAACGGTGAAGTGCGGCGCGTGGGCGGCGTGCACGAGAAGTTGGTGGCCGCGTACCTCGAAGGCATGCGCGTGGTGCTGCACCCGCGCCGCAACCTGGACGACGTGGCGGCGCTGCCGCCGGAAGTCTCCGGACGCCTGCGATTGATCGCGGTGGACAGCTTGGATGAGGCGTGGCGGCTCGTGAACGCGGCCGTGAACACGCCAGGACTGGAGCGACGGTGAACAACGAGCCCCGCCAGAACCCCTATGAAGTGCTGGGTGTCGCGCAGGACGCGGACGCCCGCGCCATCAAGAAGGCGTACTTCGAACGCGTCCGGCAGAACCCGCCGGAGACGCATCCGGAGGAGTTCCGACGCCTGCGCGAAGCATACGAACTGCTCTCCGACCCCGAGGCACGCCAGGCCTTCGACGCCAGCGCCGCGCAACAGGCGGACGGCCCGGAGGCGACGAAGAACGCCGCCATCCAGGAGGCCATCAACCTGTTCGAGGCAGGTGACAAGGTCGCTGGCCGGAGGCTCCTCACCGAGGCGCTCAACGAGCAGCCGGACTTCCACGACGCGCGCATCCTGCTGGGCCGCCACTTCCTCTACGAAGGGGACGCCAAGGAGGCATTGGCGGAGTTCGACGCCCTGCTCGCGCGGGCACCGGAGCACTGGCAGGGGCACCTGCAACGGGGCTGGGCGTTGCTCCGCCTGGAGCAGATGAAGGAAGCCGCGGATGCCTTCTGGCGCGCGGGCAAGCATGGCCCGTCGGAAGTCAGCCCGCGCGTGGCGCTGGCGGACTGCCTTGAGGCGATGGGGCAGGTGGCGGATGCGCTCAAGGTGCTCGAGCAGGCGCAGTCGCTGCCCGGCATCTCGCGGATGGACGTGCTCGCCCTCAAGGTGCGGCGCATCGCGACGATGCTGGAGTTCGGCCAGGAGGCCAACGCCGAGAAGGAGCTGGAGCGGCTCGACGCCGAGCTGCCGGAGAACGCCGACCCCGAGCTGCGCCGCTGGACTGGAGGCCAGCTCTCCTCGGCCGCCGCGCATCTCTTCGCCCAGCAGAAGTCCAAGGGCGCGAACCAGTTGCTCGCGTTCGGCCGCCGCTTCAACCCGGAGAGCGCCACCGAGGTCGCGTATCCGACGCGCGTCGTCCTGGACGTGGACGCGCTGCCGCCCGTCACCCGCGAATGGCTGCACGAAGAGGCCGAGCGGGCTGATGGCTGGCGCGCCGTGATGACCTGGGTGATGCCAGCCATCCTCACGCTGGCCGCCGCCGCCGCCACGGCCTTCCTCCTGGCCTTCATCTCCTTCGGCATCTCCGAGCGCGATGTCTCGGATTGGGTCTGGTGCGCGCTCTTCGCGGCCGTCTTCTCCAGTGCCACCTGGGCCCTGGCGCGCAGGCTCCTGCGGGTGATGGCGAGCCCCTATGGGCGCTTCAACACCATCCACCCCCTGCACCTCATCCAGGTGGCCATCGACCGCATCACCGTATGGCCGCTCGTGCACCTACAGGACCTGCAGTTGGTGAACCGCCACGTCAACGGCGCCTACCAGTTCACGGCCATCGAGATGCGCTTCAACGACAAGCGCATGACGCTGCCGGTGAACGGCAGGGAGAAGGCGGAGGCGCTGGCGCAGGAGCTGATTGCCCGCCGCCGCCGTGTATTGGAGTTGCTGGGCCGGGGCATGCTGGACGCGGAGAGTGGGGTGGAGCACCTGCCTCCGGCGCTGCTGGCGCGCGCGGACAAGAAGGGCCACGTGCGAGCGGAGAACGTGCGCTCTCCCTGGCCCGGCGTCTTCGCCGCCGCGGGCGTGGGCGTGCTGCTGGTGGCCGGGGCCGTGTGGCCGCAGCGGCAGACCGCGGCGGCACACGCCTGGACGCGCGTCGCGTCCCAGGGAGACATGGCCTCCATGCTCGAGTACCTCCGCGAGCAACCCGACCCCCGCTTCGCCCCGAAACTCCAGGCCCGGGTGGACGCGGAGTTGGACAAGGCGCGCGCGCGGATGGAGGCGCGGTTGGATCCAGGGAGCGCCGCGGCGCCGTCCCGCGCGTTCTTCACGAGCCTGCTCGATGCTGTCTCGCGCAATCACAGCCGCCGCGTCACCGTGCAGTGGGCGGCGACCGCTGGGACTTCGGACCATTCGGATCTGCTCGTGGGCGCCTGGCAGCGGACGGTGGATGAAGCGCTGGGGCGGGGTGTCCTCGTGGTGGACGGAGGACGGGGGCTGCCCGTGGATGGCCCGCCTCTGCTCATCCTGCACGTGAAGGAAGCGGTCCAGACGGGCTCGCCGTCCCAGCGGGTCTGGTCGGTGAAGCACGAAGGCCTGGACGTGCCGGTGCCGCCGTTGGAGCTCGTGGCGGACGCCGCGGATCCGCGCGCCTCCGAGGTCCTCTTTCATGGGTGGGTGGATCGCTGGCACCTGCCCGGCGCGGGCGACCGCCGCCCGCTGTTGCTGACTGCTTCATCGCTTGTCCAGGAGGCCCGGCCGTGAGTGCTCCTTCGACTTCTCCCCGCCGGGGCTGGTTGTTGCTGGGCGGCATCGGTGTCTGCGCGCTCGGCATCGTGGTGGCGACCCGGTCCCTCAACGCCGATGCGGAGGTGCTCTTCGTCAACGCGCTGGAAACGCCGGTCACCGTCATCGCGGGCCAGGAGCGCTTCACGCTCGCGGCGGAGGCGCACGCGAAGCGGCGGATGCCCATTGGCGAACTGGACGTGGACATCCAGGGCGAGAAGGGCTCGCTGACGCACGAGACGGTGTTCGTGACCGACGAGAGCGGCCTCTTCGTCTACAACGTGCTGGGCGTCGCGCCGCTCTACAGGGCGGCTGTCACCTATACGCGAAACCAGACCAACACCGAGGAGGTGACACCCCGGGCCCTGGCGGGCACCACCTTCCAGCACGTGGGGCGCATCGACTACGTGCTCACCCCACCGCCCGAGCGGCTCTCGATGCGCAAGGAGGAGGGCAGGTCCACCACGCGCAGCCATCTAGGGCAGGCGAAAGGCGGCTGGAGGACGAGCTTCGGCTGGCTGATGGCCCTCCACCGCACGGCGGATGCGGCCCGCCTGGCGGAAGGGCTCTGGAAGGCCCTACCGGAGACCCCGGACGCGGAGAACGCGGCCGTCTCCGCGAGGATGATGCTCGCGCGCGAGGAAGGGCTCCTCGCATCGCTCGCCATGTCGCGGGCGCAACGCGACGCGCATCCTGACGACGTGGATTCCAACCGGTTGTGGATCTACGACATGCGTCGCGCGGGGCGTCAGGATGAGGCCCGTGCCTGGTACCAGGCCGCGCTGGAGCGCGAGCCCGGCTCCGTGATCAACGCCGTGTCCCTCTCTCGCGTCGAGCCCGAGCCCGGGGCCACGGAGCGGCTGGAGAAGCTGGTGCGCGACCATCCCGAGGATCCGCTCCCCCGCCGGACGCTGGCGACGCGTCACCAGCGTCAGCAGCGCTGGGCGGAGGCGCTGCCGCTGCTAGAGGCAATGGAGCAGGGTGACCCCGAGTACCGGGACTACCAGAGTGGGCACGCCGACACGTTGGTGGCACTGGGACGCCGCAAGGAGGCGGCGCGCAAGCTGTCGGAGCACCTGGTCCAGGACGCGGACCAGGAGGCACTGGAGCTGACGGATGTACGGGTCTACGCGAAGCTGCTCGGGCACGCCGCGCAGGACGGCACTGCGAACGCGGTGATGCGGCAACTCGTCGAGGCAGCGCAGAAGAACGAGCCGGAGGGGCTGGTGGGCGAGTGGCTCGCGGCTTCGCTCGGGCAGCACGTGGACGCCGCGAAGCTGCAAGCCGCGCCCCAGAAGCATCCGCTCGCCATCGCGACGCGGGTGTTGATGGCGCTCGCCGAGGAGCCCGAGTTCGCCGCGCGGGCCGTGGCCCCACTCGACTTCTTGAGCTTCCGCTACATCGGCGTCGAGGCGGGCCTGCTGCTGGCGGCGGAGTTCGAAAGACAGGGGGACCCAGCGCTCGCGGTGAAGGTGCTCGAAGCGAGCCGCGCCAACGTGGCCTATGGCGAGCTCCAGGACGTGCTGAGCGGCAAGCTGCCGGTGGAATCCCTGACGCTGGACTGGGAAGAGCGCGCCGCGCTCCGTCTGGTCCTCGCGCGCCAGC
This sequence comes from Corallococcus sp. M7, assembly GCF_054512695.1. Lineage (NCBI taxonomy): Bacteria > Pseudomonadati > Myxococcota > Myxococcia > Myxococcales > Myxococcaceae > Corallococcus > Corallococcus sp. M7. The sequence goes on along the minus strand of NZ_CM137252.1, from coordinate 7,738,636 downwards.
TGGATGCACGGGGCCAGGACTCCCGGGCCGCCTACGCACGCGCGAAGAAGGAGGCCCTGCTGCCCGGGCCCGTCACCACCGCGCTCGAGCGCTGGACCCGCCCCAAGCCGTCCGGAGCGGTGGCGGGGGACTCGGTGCCCTGAGGCGAACTACATCCGCTCGTCGATGGCGCGGTTGCTCATCTCGTCCGCCTCCGCGTTCTGCGCGCGGGGGACGTGGGCGAGCTTCACCTTGCCGAAGGTGGCCAAGAGCTTCTGTGCTTCCTGAAACAGGGGCTTCAGCGTGGGGCTCTTCACCTGGTACTTCCCACCCAGCTGACGGATGAGCAGCTCGCTGTCCGCGAAGACCTCCACCTCGCGGGCGCCCAGGCTCTTCGCGTGCTGCAGGCCGATGAGCAGGCCCATGTACTCGGCGTAGTTGTTCGTCTGGTGCCCCAGGAACTTGCCCAGGCGCGCCACCACCGCGCCCTCGGTGTTCGTCACCACCGCTCCCGCGCCGGCGGGGCCCGGGTTGCCTCGCGCCGCTCCGTCCGAATAGACGCGCACGCGGTTCAGCGCCCCACCCGCCGCGGGCGTCACGACCTCGATGCCGGACGTCGTGGACTCGGACGTGGGCTCTGAAGCGGGAGCCTCGGCCTCGCGCGGACCGCCGCCCAGTTGCTCGGCGGCTTCGTCCAGCAGTTGGCCCAGGTGCTCGCGGGTGAGCCCGCGAAAGGCGCGCACCGTCGCCGTCAGCGGCTCCTCACGGGCGATGTGACGGAGGACGTCGACGAGCGAAGGGGTCGGCATGGGGAGGGGACCGAAGGTGACGCGCCGCCACTACTTCTCGGCGGCTTCCTTCGGCTCCTGCAGCGCTTCGACGGCGAAGATGATGCGGTTGCACGAGGGGCACACGTCCGTGCCCAGCGAGGTCCGCAGCATGTTGTACATCTGCGGGGGCAGGTTCATGTTGCAGCCCTGGCAGGTGCCGGCCACCACGCCCACCATCGCGGGCAGCTTCTTCTTGCGGATGACCTCGTAGCGGCGGAGCAGGGTGGCATCCACGTTCGCGGCGACTTCCGCGCGGCGCCCCTCCAGTGCCTTCACCTGGGACTCGGACTCGCCCAGCTTCCCGCGAAGCTCCGTCATCCGGCCCGACAGGCCCTGCTGCTTGGTGGCGTAGTCCGCCTCCTTGCCCTTGATGGCCTCGCGAGCCTGGCCCAGCTCCTTCACCTTCTCCGTGAGCGCCTCGGACTGGGTGAGGATGCCCTTCTTCGCGATGTCGATTTCGCGAGCGAGCGCCGAGTACTCACGGGTGGAGCGCTGGTCGGACAGGCGCGCTTCCCACTTCTTCACCTTGTCCTTCTCGTCCGTGATGTTCTGCTCGAGCAGGGCCTTCTGCTTCTCGAGGTCGGCGACGCGTGTCCGCTCGGCCTCGATGCCATTGCGCGCGACCCCCAGCTCCCGCTCCAGCTCGGAAATCTGACGGGGGTGCACGTCCGCCGCCTTCCGGAGCGAGGCGACCTCGAGGTCCACCTTCTGCAGCTCCGCCAAGGCCTTCAGTTTCTCCCGCAAGTTGCTGCCTCCCACACGGCCGCACCGACGCGCGGCTCGGCTCTTGTACCAACAAGGGTGCTGGGGTTCCAACGCGTAATTGGGGAGGCCTCCATCCCGTGTTCTCCGCCTGCCCCTTGAGCGTTTGAATCCGCTTCACGCACCCGTTAGACCGGGCACGTGTCCAGCCTCCGCCTCCGCCCCCTCCTGGCCCCCGCGCTCCTCCTCGCCGCCGCGGCCTGCCGCGAATCCCCGCCCCCGCCGGCTCCCTCGGCCACGCCCCCTCCCGCCGCCGCCGCGCCGCGCCCCACAGGGCCCGTGAAGTGGGGCGAAATCGAGGGGCGGGTGGTGCTCACCGGGACGCCTCCCCAGGCCCCCAGCGCGCCGACCACCGCCACCGTCGCCAGCGTGTGCGGCGACCAGGCGGAGGATCGCTCGCTGGTGGTGGGCGGGGAGGGCGCCCTGGCCCACGCCGTCGTCTCGCTCCAGGAGGGCGCGAAGCTCGTCGAGCCGGAGACGCCCGCGCCGCAGCCCGTGCTGGACCAGAAGCAGTGCCACTACGAACCGCCCGCGCTCGCGGCGAAGGCCGGCGGCGAGCTGCTGCTGCGCAACTCCGACCCGCTGGTGCACAACGTGCGCGCCCAGTCCGGGACGAACCGTTCCGTCTTCAACGTCGCCATGCCCCTGGAGGGCATGACCCTGCGCCGCCCCCTGCCCGCCGAACCGGGCACCGTCCAGGTCCGCTGCGACGTGCACCCCTGGATGCGCGCGGTGGTCCGCACCTTCGACCACCCGTACTTCACCACCACCGCCCCGGACGGCCGCTTCCGGATGCGCGTCCCGGAAGGGACCCACACGGTTGTCTTCTGGCACGACCGGCTGCCCGAAGCGTCCCGGACCGTCACCGTCCGCGCGGGGGAGACCGTCCAGATCGATCAGACCTGGGGTGTGGAAGCACTGCGTCAGGCTGGCTCGGGGAAATAGGGCGCCCCTGACACGGTTGTCGCGTCCGGCCGCGGTGCAACGAAATCGCGGGCCGGGGGTTCCGTATAAGTGCCGAGAAGCACGCCCCTTGTTCAGACTTCTGTCTTGGTGGCAAAATTGCTTTCTCGGAAGCCAACACTTCCGCCTGAGGGGGAGTCGCGATGCATCAGACCAGGAAGCAACCCACGGTTTCCGTGGAGGCAGAGCGCCTGCCCATGGGGGCGCGCCGCAAGGGCACCCGGCCGGCGGGCATGCAGGAGATGGGGCCCAACCTCTACGAGAAGATCCAGAGCGCGCTCACCGAGCTGTCGCTGGTGTCCTCGCACGAACGCCTGAGCGGCACCTGAGCCGTGACGCCCGGAGCAGCGTGGGCCCCTTGGGGAAGGGGCCCCGGCTCCGGGTGCGCCGTTTGATTTGAGGTCCTGTGAAGGCCTCGGGGCACGCAAACGGCAACGGGGCCCGCCCGAGCAGCTCGGGGGACCCCGGATGATGCGACCGACAGGGCGACCCTAGATGTCGTCGTCGTCGGCGGGCTCGGCGCCGGCCTCGGCGTCCTCGTCATCGCCGAAGGAGTCGAGGTTCTCCTCGTCCTCCTCGGACGCGGGCGTCTCCTCGGGCTCGGGCTCGATGACCTTCGGAGCGGCGGCCAGGCGGCCACGCCGGCCCTCGGCGGGCTTGGCGACCACGTTCTCCCGCTGATCCGCCCCGCACTTGGGGCAGATGGGGTCCGGCTTCTTCATGTCGTAGAACTTCGTCCCGCACTTGAAGCACGTGTGCTTGGTCCCGAGATCCTTCGCCGGCATGCGCCACCCTCGTAGAGCCTGGAGTGAAACAGAGGGCGGCTGAATAGTTGGGCCGAAGAACAGAGTCAACCGTGTGTTTGCGCGGGAGATTTCTGGCGGTAGCATCCCCGCCGGTTTCCCCCGAGAGCCGGACGCCCCCTTTGAACTTCACCTGCGACAATTGCCAGAAGCGGTACTCCATTGCGGACGAGAAGGTCCGCGGCAAGACGGTCAAGGTCCGTTGCAAGAACTGCCAGAACGTCATCACCGTGGAAGGGCCCGCCGAGGAGGAGAGCACCCGCGTGGTGTCGCTCGCCGACGTGGAGCGCATCCGGGCCCAGGAGCGTTCGCTGGCGGGAGGTGGCGCCGCCGCGCCCGCGCCTGCGCCCGCTCCCGCACCGGTGGCCGCCGCGGCAGCCCCTGCGCCCCTGGCCAAACCTCCTGCGTCGGCCCCCCAGACCCCTTGGGACGATGAGCCTACCCGCACCGCGCCTCCCCGCCAGACGGCCGGGGCTCCGTGGTTCGTGATGGTGCGCAACAAGCAGGAGGGTCCACTGGACGAGCCCGCCGTGGCCGAGTGGATGGCCGCGGGCACCATCAGCGCGCGCAGCTTCTTCTGGCGCCAGGGCATGCCGGACTGGAAGCGCGGTTCGGACATCCCGGAGCTGGCCGCGCTGCTCGCGCCCGCCGCGGCGCCGGAGCCGCCGCCGCCGCCCCCGGAGCCGCCGCCCGCGGTCGCCGCGCCGCCGCCCGCGCGCGCCGCCCCCGCCCGCCGCGAGCCGGAGCCCCAGCAGCCCTTCTACGCGGAGAACGAGCCCGTCCCGTCCGAGGACGACAACAACGGCGACTTCGATCGCGACGGCGACGAGGACGAGGGCACGCTCTACGGCGACAAACGCGCGGCTCCCGCCCCGGTGCCCACGCCCGCCCCGCGCCGCGCGGCGGCCCCGCCCGTGGAGGAGGCCCCTGCCGCGAGCGGCGCGCCCCTCAACGAGCTGTTCTCCGACCTGGACCTGCCCGGCAACCGGGGCGACGGCTCGGACGAGGAGGACCCTGGCCAGGACGAGACGCGCGAGGATCCTCGCAACGACGAGGAGGAGGAAGAGGACGCGCGCCAGGCGCAGGACTCGAAGGCCGCGCGCAAGCGTCCGGTGGTGCCGGCCCGCCGTGGCAGCCCGCTGAAGGTGGTGGCGCTGGTGCTGCTGCTGCTCATCGTCCTGCCGGCGGTGGCGCTGTTCGGCCTGTCCGCGGCGGGCATGCTGCCTCCCGCGCTCGCGGACATGGTCAACAAGGTGACCGGCAAGGCGCCTCCGCCCGCGCCGGCTCCGCGTCAGGCCACTCCCGCCCCGGGCGCCGTTGCACCCGTGGCGCCTCCTCCTGCCGCCGCCGAACCCACGACGCCTCCGCAGGGCGCCGCGAATGGTGAGGCCACGGCTCCGGCGGAAGGCACCACGCCGTAGTCCCCGTGTGAGGTGGGCCTGCTTTCCGCGCGACGCGGTGGGCAGGCCCTCCCGCCACGTCCTGCTCCGGCCGGGGACCCGGCACGTCGAGCAGGATGCTTGGGGTCAGAGGTCGAAGTCGCCCGCGGGCGGCTTCTTGCCTCGCATCGCCTGTTCCCTCGCGGCGCGGACTTCGGCGCGGAGGGACTCGGTGGCTTCGGCGTCCACCGTCCCTGTCTCCAGGTCCACGACGTCGCCTTCGCGCACGCCAGCGGGCAGGGTGTCCAGCGCGCGGGTCACCTGCTGGCCGTCCACCACCAGCACTGCGACGTCGTCCTCGATGCGGTCCACCGTGGCCCTGGACCGGGGCTTCGCCTTCTTCTTCGTCACGGGTGACAGTCTCCCGCGGGCTCGCGGCCCGACTTCAGCGCTGCGTCACGCGTGCTCCACGTGAGCAGGTTCTCGTCCTTGATGAGCCTCACGCTCCGGCAGGTGGACTTGTGGAAGATGCGCTTGTTCTTGCTCGCCATGTAGCCGCCCGTCATGGACGCGCTGGAGGATGAGCGCACCGCCTTCGGTGGCGCCTCCTCCATCCGTGTGCCCTTGCGCGCGACGGGCAGGTCATCCACGTCCGTCACGTTGTTGACGCGAGCCTTGCTGTCTCGCGGTGCCTCGACGACGCGCGCGGGCGGCGGCTCGGTGACGGCCGGCTTCACCACGGGCGCGGGCTTCGCCGTCCGCACCAGCGCCGGGCGCGGATCCACCCCCGGGAAGACGCGCCGCGTGCCGCCGGGCTCGCCCGGGGTCGGACGCTGGAGCGACAGCTCGAACTGCTTGCCGTCGCTCACCGCGTGCACCTCGCCGTTCACGTCCGTGCGGAAGGCCCGGGCGTCCACGCCACGCAGCCGCGTGAGGAGCTCCTTCACCTTCGGGCTCTTGCCCAGGCTGTCATCCCCGCTGATCACCGCCGCCTGGGGCCGCACCTCCTCCAGGTACGCCTGCGAGTTCGCCCCCTCCACGCCGGGCGAGGCGACCTTCAGCAGCGTGGCGGAGGACAGGAGCCCGCGCTCCAGCAGCCGCGCCTCCGTCTCCGCGCGCGCGCCGCCCGCGAAGACGACCGACGTGTCGGCGTACGTCAGGCGCAGCACGATGGAGTTCGCCGCGTTGCGCCCCTCCGCGTCCGGAGCCCCGTTCAGGAGCGGCTCCGCGGGCGCCCGGGGCCAGAGCACCGTGAGGTTCACTCCGTCCTCCAGCGTCAGCCGGACCAGCTCCTTGGGCGCGGACGACGGCGGCGCGGGCGAGAAGATCCCCACCCCGCGCGAGCCCACCGCCGTGAGCAGCGCGTCGTAGGTCTTGGACGTGTCCGGCAGCTGCGGCTCCATCAACCGCCGCGCGCCCACGCGCTTGAGCACCGCTTCCAGCGCGCCGTGGTGCTTCGGATCCGGCTGGGTGAGGACCACCAAGTCCAGCTCGCGGCGCAGCAGCTCCGGCAGGCGGTTCACCAGGTGCGACTCGGCGGACGCGGGCCCGGAGTCCACCAGCACCGTGTTGCCCTTCGGCGTGACGATGAGCGCGGCATCCCCCGCGCCCACGTCGAAGAAGTACACGTGGAGCTTCCCGTCCGGCGCGCCGCCGAAGTAGCGCGACTTCTCCGGGGGCTTCTGCGCGGGCGGCGCGGACGGCTGCTGCTGACAGGCCAGGGAGGCGAGCAGCAGCCCCACCCCCAGCGCGATGCGGGCCTTCATGGATGACAATCCTCGGCGGGGCGGCGCTCACGCAGGGCGTCGGCGCGGCTTGAGTAGACGGTGCGCTCATTCTTTGAACGCTTCAGGGTCTTGCAGCTCTCGCGGTGGAACACCTTGCTACCCTTGAGCGACACGTAGCGCTCGCCCGTGGCTTCGGACGTGCCCGTGGGCGCCGTGGGCTCTGGTTCCTTCCCCGTGGCGCGGCCCGCGCGTCCGTGCGGCGTGGGTTCGATGGGGCCGAGCGCCACCGGGCCTCCTGCCTGCTGCGTGCCGGACAGGCTGGTGGCGCTGGCGCCGCCCTTCGTCGAGCGCAGCGTCACGGTCGTGCCGTCGCTCACCGCCAGCACCTCGCCGTCCTGGTCGGTGCGGAAGGTGCGGGCGCGCACGTCACCCAGGCGGCCCAGGACCTCCGGGCTCGGGTGGCCGTAGTCATTGCCCGCGCCGCAGGAGATGACCGCCGCCTGCGGCTTCACGCGCTCCAGGAAGGCCGCGGTGGAGGAGTGCTTGCCGCCGTGGTGCGCCACCTTCAGCACCGTGGCGGTGAGGTCCACGGGCTTCTGCAGCAGCACCTCCTCCGTGGGCGGCTCCGAGTCCCCCGTGAAGAGGAACGATGTCTTCCCGTAGGTGAGCTTGGTGACGATGGAGTTCGCGTTCGCGTCCGAGCGCGTGTTCGCGAGGAACGACTCCTGGGGCACGCGCGGCCAGAGCACGGTGAGCGCCACGCCTTCACCCAGGCCCACCGTGAGCAGCGTCTGGGGCGCGTTGGGGTTGGGCTCCGGGCTCATCACCTGGCCCACCTCGCGGCCCACGAAGTCCAAGAGGTCGCGGTACGCCTCGCTCGGGTGGTCGAAGCCAGGGTCCATGAAGCGCCGGGCGCCCACCGCCTTCAGCGCCGCGCGCAGCCCGCCCAGGTGGTCCAGGTGCGGGTGGGTGAGGATGACCAGGTCCAGCGGCCCCTTCACCAGCTCGCGCAGCCGCGCCGCCAGCCGGTTTCCGGCCTCCGGAGGCCCTCCGTCGATGAGCACCGTCTTGCCCGTGGGCGAAACGATGAGCGCCGCGTCCCCCTGGCCCACGTCCAGGAAGTAGACCGAGAGCCGGCCCGGGGCGGGGGAGGGGAGGGCCGTGGGAGCGGGGGCCGCGGCATGACCCGGCACCGCCGCGAGGAGGAGGACAAGGAGTGCGAGCAGCCGCGCGAAGACCTTCACGGGTTGGAACTCTACAGCCCCGCTCCCATTCGCGGCACCCCGTGCGTTGACCGGGCGCCGCCTCCCCCCGCGAGCGCTTCCCCGAGGGCCTTTAGTGGGCTAAGGGGCGCGGCATGCCGTCCGACGCCGAAGCGTTCTTCACCGTCCTGGAAGAGCTGGTCGACCAGGCCCGTCATCGTCTGCACGCCTGGAAGGCCCAGCAGGAGGCGGTGCCGCCCGCGCCCGCCGCCGTCCTGAACCCGGAGCTCCCGCGCCCGCCCAGCGCCAAGACGGCCACCGCGCGTGTGGACCCGGCCACCCTGGTGAAGGCCTCGGACCTGGCCCCGTACATCGACCACACGCTGCTCAAGCCGGAGGCGCGCACGGAGGACATCGTGCGCGTGGCCGAGGAGGCCCGTCAGTACGGCTTCGCCACCGTGTGCGTGAACAGCTGCCACGTGGCCACCGCCGCGCGCGTGCTGGCCGGTTCGAACTCCGTGCCCATCGCCGTGGTGGGCTTCCCGCTGGGCGCCGCGCTGTCGTCCGCGAAGGCCTTCGAGGCGCGCGAGGCCATCCGCGCGGGCGCGCGGGAAATCGACATGGTGCTCAACCTGGGCGCGCTCAAGGCGCACGACTACCAGCGCGTGCACCAGGACATCGCCGAGGTGGTGCAGGCCAGCCACCCCATCCCCGTGAAGGTCATCCTGGAGACGGGCCACCTCACGGACGAGGAGAAGGTCGTCGCGTGCGCGCTGTCCAAGGCCGCGGGCGCCGCGTTCGTGAAGACGTCCACCGGCTTCGGGCCCGGCGGCGCCACGGTGAAGGACATCGAGCTGATGCGCGCGGTGGTGGGCGACGACGTGGGCGTGAAGGCCTCCGGCGGCGTGAGGTCCGCCGAGGACGCCGTGAAGCTCCTCCGCGCGGGCGCCAACCGCCTGGGCGCCTCCGCGTCCGTGGCCATCGTCACCGGGCAGATCTCCACCACGCAGTACTGAACCTTCTCCGGAGCCGCGCACCGTGACCCCGAAGCAGCGAGAGGACTTCCTCCAGCAGTTGCTCGCGCTCCACGCGGAGCTGACCGGCAAGGCCCCCCTGCGCATCGAGCCCAACCGCACCGACGAGGCGCGCGTGGGCGGCGACGAGGACGAGCAGCCCCTCAACGAGATGATGCAGACCATCGCCTCCAGCCGGAACCGCAACACCGACGGCACGCTGGCGCGCGTGGTGAAGGCCCTGGGCAAGCTGCGCGAGGACCCGGACTCCTTCGGCGAGTGCGAGGAGTGCGGCGACGAGATTCCCCTGGGGCGCTTGAAGGCGATGCCCTACGCGGAGTTCTGCGTCGCGTGCCAGAACAACAAGGACGGCCCCAAGGGGCCGGTGCGCCGCAAGCACCTCACCGACTACAAGGGCTAGAGAAGCCCCTTCTTCAACCACGAGGCAACGCGCGATGGACACGACCGGACTCAGGGAGCGGGCGGAGGCCTGGCGCAAGGCGGATCCGGATCCGGAGACCCAGGCGGAGCTGGCCAATGTGCTCGCGAAGCAGGACTGGGCGGACCTGGCGGACCGCTTCGCGCAGGACCTGGAGTTCGGCACCGCCGGCCTGCGCGGCGTGCTGGGCGCCGGCCCCAACCGCATGAACCGCGCCGTCGTGCGCCGCACCACCGCGGGCCTGGCGCGCTACCTCAAGGCCACGGTGCCGGACGTCACCACGCGCGGCGTGGTGGTGGGCCGTGACGCGCGCCGCTTGAGCAAGGAGCTGGCGGAGGACACCGCCGCCGTGTTCGTCGCGGAGGGCATCCCCGCGCACGTCTTCCCGGAGCCGGTGCCCACGCCCGTCACCGCGTTCGCCGTGCTGCACCTCAACGCCGCCGCCGCGGTGATGGTGACCGCCAGCCACAACCCGCCCGAGTACAACGGCTACAAGGTCTACTGGGGCAACGGCGCGCAAATCGTCCCGCCGCAGGACGTGGGCATCGCGGACGCTATCGCGAAGGTGGAGCCCGCCAACGAGGTGCCCCTGCTCACGCCCGCGCAAGGCCGCGCGAAGGGGCTGTGGCGCGACCTGCCGGAGGACGTGGGCACCGCGTACCTGCGCGCCATCCTGGACCTGCGCCTGTACCGCAAGGGCAGCGACACGCTGTCCATCGTCTACACCGCCATGCACGGCGTGGGTGGCGCGTGGGCGGCGCTCGCGCTCAAGGAGGCGGGCTTCCCGCGCGTGACGCCGGTGGCCGAGCAGCAGCAGCCCGACGGACGCTTCCCCACCGTGCGCTTCCCCAATCCCGAAGAGCCGGGCGCCATGGACCTGTCGCTCGCCACGGCGGAGCGCGTGAAGGCGGACCTGGTGCTCGCCAACGACCCGGACGCGGACCGGCTGGCGGTGATGGCGCGGGATGCCTCCGGGAAGCTGCGCCTGCTCACCGGCAATGAAGTCGGCGTGCTCCTGGGCCACTACGTCCTCACGCAGGGGACGAAGCGCGCGCGCCCGCACGTCGTCACCACCATCGTGTCCTCCACGCAGCTGGGCGAAATCGCGCGCGGGCTGGACGCCGCGTACGACGAGGTCCTCACCGGCTTCAAGTGGATCGCCAACCGCGCGCTGGAGCGCACGGCGAAGGAAGGCACCCAGTTCGTCTTCGGCTACGAGGAGGCGCTCGGCTACACCGTGGGCACCGCCACGCGCGACAAGGACGGCGTGGGCGCGGCGCTGGTGGTCGCGGACATGGCCGCGTGGTGCGAGGCGCGCGGCGTGACGGTGCTGGGCTATCTGGAAGAGATTCAGCGCCGCTTCGGCCTGCACGTGGGCGCCCAGCGCAACGTGACGCTCCCGGGCGCGGCCGGCGCGCAGACCATCCGCGCCATCATGCAGGCCTTCCGCGCGTCGCCGCCCGCGAACATCGGCGGGTTTCCAGTGACGGCCGTGCGCGACTACCAGAAGGGCGAGGGCGGCCTGCCTCCGTCCAACGTCGTCGCCTTCGCGCTGGAGGGCGGCGGCCGTGTCACCCTGCGCCCCTCCGGCACCGAGCCGAAGATCAAATACTACTTCGAGCACAAGGAGACGCCCGCCCCCGGCGAGCCGCTCCCCCAGGCCCGCCAGCGCGCCGAAGCGAAGCTGGCCGCCCTCATCGACACCTTCCTGGCGCTGGCCCGTGATCGAGGCCAGCCGGCCTGAGTCCTCAGTCCTGAGTCCTGAATCACCCTTCAACTACCCACCGGGTCGTGGCTCCCGTGCCGCGGCCCTTCGCTGAAAGGAACCTCGTGAAGCGCCTTATTCCTGGTTTCCTCCTGGCCGTGCTCCTGGCCGTCCCCGGCACCGCGATGGCTCGCGGTCAGGGCTGGTCCCTGCTGGCGGCGGACACCGTCGGCTCGGGCCGCAACATGTTCAGCGCGCAGATCGGCTTCCCGGGCCTGTCGCTGGGCCTGCTCCACGGTGGCTCGGACAACGTGGATATCGGCGGCAAGTTCAGCTTCAACTGGGGCCGCGAGGGCCTGGTGGACGCGTCCGACGCGGGCCTCAAGCTCCAGGGCTGGCTGCGCGTGATGATCGCCAAGACGGACAAGGTGGCCTTCGCCATCACGTTCCAGCCGGGTCCGTTCATCTACTTCCCCCGGGGGAACACGCTCTTCGGCATGTCGCTGCCGGTGGCGTTCGTGGTGGGCATCCCCGTGGGTAGCGCGCTGATGATCAACGCCGGCATCGACGTGCCGTTCAACGTCTACATCGGCGAGGGCATCGGGCCGGTCATCCCCATCCTCTTCGGAGGCGGCCTGGAGTACTTCGTGAACAACAACCTCAACGTGAACTTCAACCTGCGGCTGGGGCCCTCCATCGTCCCGCGCTTCGACGACAGCTACTTCACGATGGAAGCGCTGGCGGGCGTGGCCTACCGCTTCTAGCCGGCGTCACGCGGGCGGGGACGTGATTCCCCGCCCGTGTGGTGGCCTTCAGGCGGCTACCAGGACGACGTCTGCTCGGGCAGCTCCACCGTGAAGGTGCTGCCCAGGTTGACGCGGCTCTTCACGGTGAGCTTGCCGCCCATGCTCTCCACCAGGGTGCGCGCCACCGTGAGGCCCAGGCCCACGCTCTTCTCCGGGGCCTTGGTCGTGTAGTACGGCGAGAAGATGGCCTGCAGCTCGTCCTCGAAGATGCCGATGCCGGTGTCCTTCACGAAGATCTGCGGACCGAACTCCCCGAACATGTCCGGCAGCTCCACGCCCACCTGCACCACGCGCGGCCGGTCCTGCACGTCCTCCACGGCGTCCACCGCGTTGCAGACCAGCTCCGCCACCACCTGCTCCACCTGACGGCGGTTGAACACGACGGCGATGGGGTCCTCCGGCAGCACCGCGCGCACGTCCGCGCGGCCCAGGCGCCCGGAGGCACGCAGGCGGGACACCACCTCCGGCACCACCTCCCGCAGGTCGAAGCGCTGGATGTCCTTGGGGCCGGAGGGGCCCAGGGAAAGCAGGTGCTGGCCGTGCAGGCGCATCTGCTCGCCCGCCACGCCCAGCTTGAGCAGCTCCTCCGTGTCCGGCGGCAGCCCCTGGGCGGCGCGGGCGCGAACGTGCTCCAGCGCCCGCTGCAGGCCTACGCCCAACTGGTCCATCTGCGTGGCCAGGTCCGCGGCCAGCGTGCCCACGCGCGCCAGGCGCTCCATGCGCACCCAGCGCGTGCGCGGGTCCTGGAGCACTTCCTGGACGCCGCCATGCTCGCGGTGCGCCTTGAGCTCCAGCAGGGTGTGGACGCGCACCTTCAGCTCCAGCGGGTCCAGCGGTTCAGTCGTCAGCAAGTCGTCCACACCTGCCTCCAGCACCTCGCGGCGCGTCTGGCGGTCCGCGGAAGGCGTGAGCATGAGGATGGGGAACTGCGGCGGGGAGAGCTCCTCGCGAAGGCGCCGGTACGCGGCCAGGCCCACCGTGCGGGTCCGCTCCACGTCCAGCAGCACCAGGTCCGCGGAGTGGCGCGACACCGCCTCCAGCGCCGCGGTCGTCCCGCTCGCGGGCAGCACGTCGTAGCCCGCGGGCGTCAGGATGGAGCGCACCCGCTCCACGCCGCCGGATTCCACGTCGACCGCGATGACCCGCGGGCGCTGGGGTGACGTCGAGCCTGTTGCCGTCGTCTGCATGTTCATGCCACCCCACCCTGGAAACCGGATCGGCCAACGCCCGAGGGCGCTGTCCCGAAGCCGGGGGACCGCGTCCCGGAATCGCTCAGGCCTACATGCTGCGCCTGCTCGGTGTCCGTTCCGCAATCCGACATGGTCGCACTCCCATGCCAGCGGCATGCCGGACGTCCACCCAACGGCAGATCAGCCCACACTGGAAAGACCGAAAAGCGTGATCCAATAAGGTCAGGGGGTTGGCGGATCGCCGGAGAATGACCAGACGCATCAGGACAGGTGGCCGCTTCAGATTTGGCAGGTCGAACCTGACCAAAAGTGACTTCCGACCCGGGTCCTGAATTACCCGTTCCCTCTCAAAATGGTCAGCGGGATTCCTGCTCGAACGGAATCCCCAGCGCGCCGGGGGCGTGGCCCCGCTGGCCCTGGAGGGCGAGGACGAGGAGGGTCAACAGGTAGGGCAGGGCGAGCAGGAAGCCCTGGGGAACCAGGTCGAGGAGCCAGGGAGCGCTGGAGGCGAGGCCGATCCGCAGCGCGTTGCCGGCGGCGAAGAAGAGCGCCGCGGCGAAGGCACCCAGCGGCGTCCACCGGCCGAAGACCATGGCGGCCAGGGCCATGAAGCCCAGGCCGGAGGGCGTGTGCTGTTCGAAGCGGTCCAGGACGGTGGTGGACAGCACCGCGCCGCCCAGGCCCGCCATCATCCCGCCGCCCAGCACCGCGCCCCAGCGCAGGGCGGGCACGGACAGGCCCAGCGTGGCCACCGCGTGCGGCTTGTCACCCACGGCGCGCAGGCGCAGGCCCAGCGGCGTGCGCGACAGCAGCAGGTGGAAGAGGAAGGGCAGGGTGAGCGCCAGGTACGTGGGCGCCGCGTGGCCGGACAGCGCGCCCAGCAGCGGGACCTGGGACAGGCCCGGGATGTTCCAGCGCGACAACTGGGTGATGGAGGGCGTGCCGTTGGGGCCGAAGAATGACTCCAGCAGGTAGGTGCCGCCAGCCATGGCCACCAGGTTGAGGGCCATGCCGGAGACGACCTGATCCGACCGCCAGCGGATGCTGAGGAAGCCATGCACCGCGGCGATGCCCGCGCCCGCGGCCATGCCCACCCCCACCGCGAGCGGCGTGGGCATCACGAGCGCCGCCACGGCCGCGCAGAAGGCGCCGGTGCGCATCATGCCTTCCACGCCCACGCTCACCACGCCGGCGCGCTCGGAGAGCATGGCGCCCAGCGCGGCGAACACCAGGGCGGGGGCCGCGTCCAGGGTGGAGAAGAGGAGCGAGTGGAGCACCTCAAACACGGGGCACCTCCACTCCGGCCTGGGCCGGCCCCTGGGGCTGGGCCTGCACTCGCTTCTGTCGCCGCGCCAGCACGGCGAGCCACACCATGCGGCCCGCGACGAAGAGCAGCGCGAAGCCCTGGATGAGCTCCGGGAAGCTCTTGTGCACGCCGAGCAACTGCATGCGCGTGCCGCCCGCGCGCAGCACGCCGAAGACGGCCGCCGCCAGCGCCGCGCCCAGCGGGTGGTTGTTGCCGATGAGCGCGATGGCGATGCCGTCGAAGCCGTATGGGGCGCCCAGCGAGCCCGGATAGCGGCCCTCCGTGCCCAGCACCAGCACCGCGCCCGCCAGGCCCGCCATCGCGCCCGCGAGCGCCATGGCCCCGCCCGCGCGCCATAGGGTGGGGATGCCCGCCGCCCGGGCCGCTTCCGGGGTGAGGCCCACCGCGCGCGTCTCGTAGCCGGAGCGCGTGCGGGTCAGCCACATCCAGACGCCCAGCGCCGCGGCGATCGCCAGCGGAAAGCCCAGGTTGAGGCGCGAGGTGTCACCCAACAGCCGGGGCAGCTGCGCGGAGGGGAGGATCTCGGCGGTGCCGGTGATGGACGACGCGCCCTCCGCCACGGCGCGCAGCGGGCCGATGACGAGCCAGTTGTCCACCAGGCTCACCGCCACCCAGTTGAGCATGATGGTGGAAATCACTTCGTGCACGCCGCGCTTGAGCTTCAGCACGCCCGCGATGCTCGCCCACGCCGCGCCCGCCACCGCCGCGGCGAGGAGGGCCAGCGGGACGTGGAGCAGTCCGGGCAGCGACACGTGCGCGCCCACGAGCGCCGCGGCCAGCGCGCCCCAGATCATCTGTCCCTGCGCGCCGATGTTGAACAGGCCCACCTTGAAGGCCACCGCCACGGACAGGCCGGTGAGGGTGAGCAGCGCGGCCTTCATCGCGGCCTCGCCCAGCGGGCGCACCACGGCCGTGGTGCTGCCGCCGTCCAGGAACGCGGGCCAGTTGCCCACGCCGCCCCAGAGCATCTGGAGATAGGCGCGCGTGGCGGTGTCCGCGTCGCGCGTGATGGCGATGAGCAGCCAGCACACCGTGAGCGCCAGCAGCACGGAGAGCACCGACGGCAGCACCTGCCGCGTCCGCTCACCCATGGCTTGCCTCCGCGCCCAGCATGCGGCGGCCCAGCTCGCGCTCGTCCAGGTCCTTGCGCGGGAAGTGCCCCGTCACGCGGCCCTCGTAGAGGACGTAGACGCGGTCGGACAGGGCCAGTACCTCTTCCAGGTCCAGCGACACCATCACCACTCCCGCACCCCGCGCCTTCGCGTCGCGAAGGCGTTCATGCACCTGCGCCACCGCGCCGATGTCCAGCCCGCGCGTGGGCTGCACGACGACGAGCAGCTTCGGATCCGCGTCCAGCTCGCGCGCCACCACGACCTTCTGCTGGTTGCCGCCGGACAGCGCCTGGAGCGCCACCACCGGGTCGTTCGGGCGCACGTCGTAGCCGGTCAGCAGCTGGTTCGTGCGCTCGCGGCGGCCCTTGAAGTCCACCCACGGCCCGCGAGCGAATGGCGGCTGACGGTGCCGGCCCAGGGCCACGTTCTCCTCCACCGTCATCGCCTTCACCACCGCGCGAGCCAGGCGGTCCTCGGGGACGTGGCCCACGCCGCGCGCCTTCGCCAGCGCCGGGCTCAGCCCCGCGAGCGGACCGCCGAGCAGCGTGCCCTCGCCGCCATCCAGCTTGCGCAGGCCGGTGAGCACTTCGGCCAGCTCGCGCTGTCCGTTGCCGTCGACACCCGCGATGCCGACGATTTCGCCCGCGCGCACGGTGAGGCTCACGCCCTGGAGCGCCGGACGGCCATTGTCGCCCGTGGCCCGCAGGTCCTTCGCTTCGAGCACGACCGGGCCCGTCGAAGTCGTGTCCGCTTCAACGGGCGCGACAGGCCGCGTCTCCGTCGCTCCAGTGGTGCCGGTGCCCGACAGGGCGGTGGTCGCGACGGCCGTCGCGGGCACGCCGGTCATCGCGGCGCCCTTCGAACCTTCACCCACCATCAGCGCGGCCAGCGCGGAGACGGTGGTCTCGCTGGCGCGCACCTCCGCCACGGTGCGGCCCCGGCGCATCACCGCCACGCGGTCCGCGACGCCCAGCACCTCCTTCAGCTTGTGGCTGATCAGCACCACCGTGCGGCCCTGCGCCACCAGCCCGCGCATCACCTGCGACAGCTCGTCGGATTCCTGCGGCGTGAGCACGGCGGTGGGCTCGTCCAGGATGAGCACCTGCGCGCCCCGGTGTAGCGCCTTGACGATCTCGACCTTCTGCTGCGAGCCCACCGTGAGCGTGTCCACGCGGGCCCGTGGGTCCAACTGGAAGCCGAAGCGCTTCGCCGTGGCCGCCACCTCTTCACAGGCGCGGTCCAGGTCCAGCAGGCCGCGCTTCGTGGGCTCGCGGCCCAGCACCACGTTCTCTGCCACCGTCAGCGTGGGCACCAACATGAAGTGCTGGTGCACCATGCCGATGCCCTTCGCGATGGCGTCGCGCGGGCTCTTGAACCGCACCGGCTTGCCGTCCATCAGGAACGTGCCCGCGTCCGGGTGGTAGAGCCCGTAGAGCACGTTCATCAGGCTGGACTTGCCCGCGCCGTTCTCGCCCACCACGGCGAGCAGTTCCCCCGGGACGATGTCCAGCGACGCGTCCTCCAGGGACACGCACGACCCGAAGCGCTTCGCGATGTGCTGGAGGGAGATCAGGGCTGCGCGACCTGGAAGGAGGACAGCTCCGCCGGCGTGCCCGGAACGACAATCTTCCCGGCCAGCACCTGCTGCCGCAGCGTCTCCACCTTCTGGAGCGCCTCCGCCTTGCCCGGGAACTCCACGCGCACGTCCGCCATGCCCACGCCGTTCTCCTTGAGGCCCAGCACCTGCTCACCCGCCGTGAGCTTGCCGTCCACCAGGTCCTTCGCCGCCTGATACACGGCCAGGTCGCTGTGCTTCACCATGGACGTGAGGATGGCGTCCGGCGCCAGGTGCGACTGATCCGAATCCACGCCGATGGCGAACACCGTCTTGCCCGCCGCGCGCGCCTCCTTCACCGCCTGGATGACGCCCAGGCCGTCCGTGCCCGCCGCGTGGAAGATGACGTCCGCGCCCTTGGCGATGAGGTCCTGCGCCACTTCCTTGCCCGCGGACACGCTGTTGAAGCTGCCCGTGTACACGGCCATCAGCGCGTCCGCCGCCTTCGCGTTCGTGGTGCGCACGCCCGCGCGGTAGCCCACGTCGAAGCGCTTGATGAGGGGCACTTCAATGCCGCCCACGAAGCCCACCTTGTTCGTCTTCGTGACGAGCCCCGCCAGCGCGCCCACCAGGAAGCTGCCCTCCTGCTCCTTGAAGAGCACCGTGCGCACGTTGGGCAGCGACTTGGGCTTGCCCTGCGCGTCCAGGAGCTGGCTGTCGATGAGCAGGAACCTGGCCTCCGGGTTTTCGGTCGCCACGTCGCGCACCGCGTTGGCCAGCAGGTACCCGTTGCCGATGGTCAGCTTCGCGCCCTGTTCCACGAGCAGCTGGAGGTTGGGGGCGTAGTCCTCCTGCGCCTTGCTCTGGAGCACCAGCGGCTGGATCGGCAGGGGCTTCACTTCCGGTGCGAGCGCCGCGAGGTCGGAGGAGATGGACTGACGCACTTCGCCAGCGGGGGCGTCCACGTACTTGCCGCCCTCGTACTTCTTGCCGGCGGCCCACAGCTCCAGGCCGCGCAGGGACGCGTCGTTGAACGAGTGGTCACCCCGGCCGCCCACGTCGATGACAAGCCCCACGACCACGGGTTTTCCCTCGGAGGGCTTCGTGGCGGTGGAAGTCTGGGAGGGGGCCTTGGGGGCGTCCTCGGACTTCTTGGAACAGGCGCACAGGAGCGCGGCCAGGGCGAGCACGTGGAGTCGACGGAGCATCATGGGGCTGGCTATCTACCAGATGCGGCCAGGGCTTTCCTTCTGCTATGGCCTTGCCCCGTGCAACCCTACGAGCTCATCAAGGCCAAGCGCGATGGCGGCAAGCTGGACCCGTCCGACATCCAGGCGTTCATCCAGGCGTACACCGCCGGCACCGTGGCCGACTACCAGATGGCCGCCATGTGCATGGCCATCTTCTTCAAGGGGCTGGACTCCCAGGAGCTGGGGGCGTGGGCCCGCGCCATGCTCCACTCCGGTGAGGTCCTGGACCTCTCCGACACGCCGGCCATCAAGGTGGACAAGCACTCCACCGGCGGCGTGGGCGACAAGGTGTCCCTGAGCCTCGCCCCCCTGGCGGCGGCCTGCGGCGTGCCCGTGCCCATGATTTCGGGCCGGGGCCTGGGCCACACCGGCGGCACCCTGGACAAGCTGGAGTCCATCCCCGGCTTCAACGTGAACCTGTCCACCGCGGACTACCGCCGGCTGGTGCGCGAGGTGGGGTGCTGCCTCATCGGCCAGACGGCCCAGGTGGCCCCGGCCGACAAGAAGCTCTACGCGCTGCGCGACGTGACGGCGACGGTGGACTGCATCCCGCTCATCGCGTCGTCCATCATGAGCAAGAAGCTGGCGGAGGGCATCGACGCGCTGGTGCTCGACGTGAAGGTGGGCAGCGGCGCCTTCATGAAGACGGCGGACGACGCGCGCGTGCTGGCCCGCACCATGATTGGCCTGGGCGCGGAGATGAACCGCAAGGTCGTGGCCCTGCTCACGGACATGGATCAGCCCCTGGGCCGCCAGGTAGGCAACGCCCTGGAGGTCCGCGAGGCCGTGGACATGCTCCGCGGTGAAGCGCCCGACGACTACACCGAGATCACCTACGCCCTGACGGCGGAGATGCTGGTGCTGGGCAAGAAGGCCGCCACCGTGGAGGAGGCGCGCGGGATGCTGCGCCGCTCCGTGGAGGACGGCAGCGCCATCAAGAAGCTCAAGGAGATCGTCCAGTCGCAGGGCGGCGACCCGCGCTCCATCGACGACTACTCGCTGCTGCCCACGGCGAAGGCCACGACGGACGTGGTGGCGCCGAAGGACGGCTTCGTCACCGGCATCCACACGGAGGGCGTGGGGCTGGCGGCGGTGGCGCTGGGCGCGGGCCGGCAGCGGGTGGACAGCCGCATCGACCCGGCCGTGGGCTTCACGCTGCTCAAGAAGGTGGGCGACGCGGTGAAGCAGGGCGAGCCCCTGGTGCAGGTGCACTACAACGACGCTGGCCCCGTGGAGGACGTGAAGGCGCGCCTGCTCGCGGCCTACCGGTTCGGCGACCGGGCGCCCGCGGCCCGCCCGCTGGTGCTGGAGCGGCTGGAGTAGTTACCCAAAGCCCCATGGCCCCCACGTTCCGCGACCTGCTGTCGGAAGTGAAGAAGGAGATCCGCGAGGTCTCCCACGAGCACGTCCACGCGCTGCTGGGCTCGGGCTCGAAGGTGAAGCTCGTGGACGTGCGCGAGGCCGACGAATACGCCGGCGGGCGGCTCCCCGGCGCGGTGCACATCCCGCGCGGGTACCTGGAGCTGCGCATCGAGGAGAAGGCGGACCGCGACGAGGAGCTGGTCCTCTACTGCGCGGGCGGCACCCGGAGCGCGCTCGCGGCCCGCACGCTGCGGGAGATGGGCTACACGCGCGTGTCCTCGCTCGCGGGCGGCTACAACCGCTGGAGCGACGCGGCCCTTCCGGTGGAGAAGCCCGTCGTCCTCTCCGCCGAGCAGAAGGAGCGCTACCGCCGCCACCTCATCCTCCCGGAGGTGGGGGAGGAGGGGCAGGCGAAGCTGCTCAAGTCCAAGGTGCTGCTGCTGGGCGCGGGCGGGCTGGGCTCACCGGCGGCGCTGTACCTGGCGGCGGCGGGCGTGGGCACGCTGGGCGTGGTGGACGCGGACGTGGTGGACCTGAGCAACCTCCAGCGCCAGGTGCTGCACACCCTGGAGCGCCGGGGGCAGCCCAAGGTCCAGAGCGCGAAGGCCGCCCTGGAGGCCCTCAACCCGGACGTGAAGGTGGTGCCGTTCCAGGAGCGGCTCACCACCGCCAACGTGGAGCGCATCCTCGCGGACTTCGACCTGGTGCTGGACGGCGGGGACAACTTCCCCACGCGCTACCTGCTCAACGACGCGTGCGTGCTGATGGGCAAGCCCAACATCCACGGCTCCGTGTTCCGCTTCGAGGGGCAGGTGACGACCTTCCTGCCCGGCCAGGGGCCCTGCTACCGCTGCCTGTACCCCTCGCCGCCCCCGCCGGAGCTGGCGCCTTCGTGCGCGGAAGCCGGAGTGCTGGGCGTGCTGCCCGGGCTCATCGGGATGCTCCAGGCCACGGAGGCCCTGAAGCTGCTGCTCGGGGTGGGGGAGTCCCTGGTGGGGCGGCTCGTCACCTTCGACGCGCTGGGCACGCGCTTCCAGGAGCTCAAGCTGCGCCGGGACCCGGAGTGCCCGGTGTGCGCGCCGGGAGCGAAGGTGGAGCTCATCGATTACGAGCAGTTCTGCGCCGCCGGAGCTTGAGTGGGAGCCTGATCGTCCCGAGGGGATGCATTTTCAGGAGCAACGGAGCGGACGGGCCCGCGTATGATGCGCCGACCTGGACCCGGGGCGGTGGTGGAACGCGACCCGGGTCGGATACGAGAGCAGCAGCGGCAGGGAGACGACGGCGATGTCCGAGCAGAACGAGAACCAGGACTCCAGGACGGGAGAGGACCGGCGTGACTCGCCGCGTGTCCCCATGCGCCTGAAGGTCGGCTGGGATGGGGCGGATGGCTTCCTGGAGCGCGCGGGGGACCTGTCCCTGGGCGGCGTGGGCTGGGTGGGCGAGGCCCTGGAAGAGGGCAAGGACGTGATGGTGCGCTTCACGCTGCCCTCGGCCCCCGAAGAGGCCGTGGTGAGGGGCAAGGTGCTGGCCCCCAAGCCTGGCGCGGCGGGCCTGGTGGTGCGGGTGAAGTTCGTGGACCTGCCGGTGGAGCTGGAGCTGGCCATCGCCCGGCACCTGGACGACCAGCTCAAGGGCGGGGCCTGAAGGCAGGCTCCGGGTTTCAGGCGGGACGGTGGCCCATCCAGGGCCCTTCGTCCCGCGAAGGAGGGCGGCATGGCGGAGGAGATTCCCTGGGAGCGGCTGTTCGAGGAGGCCCTTCGGGTGCGCCAGCGCGCGCACGTGCCGTACTCGAAGTTCCCCGTGGGGGCCGCCGTGCTGTACGCGGACGGCTCCATCGTGGCCGGCTGCAACGTAGAGAACGCCACCTATGGCCTCACCGTCTGCGCGGAGCGCAACGCGTTCGTCGCGGGCGTGGCGCAGGGCCGCGAGAAGCCGGTGGCCGTGGCCGTCGTCGTGGACACCCCGGAGCCCTGTCCCCCGTGCGGCATGTGCCGCCAGGTGATGGCGGAGTTCGCCGGGCCTGACCTTCCGGTGCGAAGCCGCACCCTCAACGGGCAGGAGGCGCGCTACCCGCTCAGCGAGCTGCTTCCGCACGCCTTCACCCGTTCCTTCCTCTAGGACTCCCCTCACGTGGACTTGCTTCTCACTGGCGCCACCGTCGTCACCATGAACCGCGACCGCGAGGTGCTGCCTCGCGCGGACGTGCTCGTGCAGGACGGGCGCATCGCCAAGGTGGGCCGGGGCCTGAAGGTGAAGGGCGCCCGCCGCGTCCTGGACCTCACCGGGCAGGTGGTGATGCCCGGCCTCATCCACGGCCACCTGCACGCCTGCCAGACGCTGTTCCGCGGCCACGCGGACAAGCGTGAGCTGCTGGACTGGCTGAAGGAGCGCATCTGGCCCATGGAGGCGGCGCACGACGCGGCGTCCCTGCGCGCCAGCGCGGACCTCACCTTCGCGGAGCTCATCCGCTCCGGCTCCACGGCGGCGCTCGACATGGGCACCGTGCACCACTACGACTCTGTCTTCGAGTCCGCGCGCGACAGCGGCTTCCGGCTCGTCGGCGGCAAGGCGATGATGGACTCCGGCGCGGAGGTGCCCGCCGGCCTGCGTGAGACGACGGCGGACTCCCTGTCGGAGAGCCTGGCGCTGATGGAGCGCTGGCACGGCACGCACGACAACCGCCTGCGCTACGCGTTCGCGCCGCGCTTCGCCCTGTCCTGCTCGCCGGAGCTCTTGCGCGAGGTGGGCCGGCTGTCGCGGGAGAAGGGCGTGCGCATCCACTCGCACGCCAGCGAGAACCGCACGGAGACGGACGTGGTCCGCCAGGTGACGGGCCAGGACAACATCGCCTTCTTCCACGGGCTGGGGCTCACGGGCCCCCAGGTCACGCTGGCCCACTGCGTGTGGGTGGAGGGCGAGGAGCAGCGCCTCTTGCGTGAGTCCGGCACGGTGGTGTGCCACTGCCCGGGCTCCAACCTGAAGCTCGCGTCGGGCTACGCGCGCATCCCGGAGCTCTTGAAGGACGGCATCCCGGTGTCGCTGGGGGCGGACGGCGCCCCGTGCAACAACACGTTGGATTTGTTCCACGAGATGCGGCTCGCGTCCGTGCTGCACAACCCGCGCGTGGGCCCGGTGGCGATGACGCCCATGCACGTCCTGGAGATGGCCACGCTGCACGGCGCGCGCGCCCTGGGCCTGGAGGACGAGGTGGGCTCCGTGGAGGCCGGCAAGCGCGCGGACCTCACCGTGGTGGACACGCGCGGCTTCCACTTCTGCCCGCTGCCGGATGACGTCACCGGGCCGCTGGTGTACTCGGCGCGCTCCACGGACGTGTCGCACGTGCTCATCGACGGCAAGCTGGTGCTGCGCGAGGGCGAGCTGACCACGCTGGACGCGAACGCGGTGCTGGCCAACGCCCGCACGCAGGCGACGAAGCTCTTCGCCCGCGCGAAGCTGAAGGCGTCCTAGCGGCGCTGCTGGGCGGCCGACGGGTCCACGGACGGCTGCGAGGCCGGCTTCACGCGGGGCAGGCGCAGCACGAAGGACGTGGCCCAGCCCTCCGCGTCCTCCACCGCCAGCCGCCCGCCGTGGGCCTCCGCCGCCAGCCGGGAGAAGTACAGCCCCAGGCCGTAGCCCCGGCGGCCCTCCTTCTCGCGGTGGCCCTGCATGTACTTGTCGAAGAGGGACTCGCGCGCCTCCGGCGGAATGGCGATGCCGTCGTTGCGCACCGCCAGCCACTGGAAGCCCTCCGCCTCACCCGCCTCCAGGCGCACGCGCCCGCCGGACGGGGCGTAGCGGAGCGCGTTGGTGGCCAGGTTCTCCACCACGCGGATGAGCAGGCCCGCGTCGCCCACCAACTGGAAGCCCGGCGGACACGACAGCTCCAGCTTGATCTTCCGCAGCCGGGCCGCGCCATCCAGCGAGCGGCGCACCTCGTCGAAGAGGGGCGCCACCGGGAAGGGCTGCTTGCGCGGGGACAGCCGGCCCTGCTCCAGCCGGGGCACGTCCAGCAGGTCGGAGATCATCCGGTCCAGGCGCGCGGTGACGGCCAGGCCCGTGCGCACGGACTCCACCATCGGCGTGCCGATGGGCAGCTCCTGCTCCATCCACGACAGCGACAGCGTCACGGCGGACAAGGGCGAGCGCAGGTCGTGCACCAGGAACTGCATCAGCTGCTCCTGGTGGGCCTGGAGCGCCTCCAGCTGGGCGTTGCGCGCGTGGGCCTCCGCCAGCATCCGCTCGATGGTGCGGTGGGCGTCCTCCACGTCGTGGGTGCGGCGGGCCTCCAACTGCCGGGACACCTCCGCGTGCGACAGGTCCATGGCCAGGTGCCGCAGCCGCCCGGTGCCGTAGTGGCTCACCGCCGCCACCAGCACCAGCGTCACCGCCGCCACGGCCATGGCGCCCGGGCCCACGCCCGCCTGGTGCATGAGGACGGCCTGGGACAGCGACGCCAGGCCCGCCGTGCCGTAGACGAGCCAGGGCATCAGCTCCAGGCCGGACAGCGCCACCACCAGCGCGAACAGCCCCAGGCTGAAGCCCGCCACGCCCGCGGGGAAGGGCGACACCGGCAGGGCCAACTGCTGGAGGCCGAACACCAGCCCCACGTCCACCAGCGACTGCACGACACCCAACTGCTTCGTCAGGGGCCTGGAGCGCAGCGCGAACAGCAGCGCCACCACGCCGCCGTAGCAGAGCAGCAGGGGCGGGTAGTGGGCCCAGTCCCGGGCGCCCGTCAGCCACAGCCCCAGGCTGACGGCGAAGAACACCACCGTGCCCACCAGCCGGACCGCCGCACCCGCGCCGAGGACGCGCCGGCGCTGGGCGGCCACCACCCGCGCGAGCTCGTCTTCAAAGGCAACGGGAGGGGTTGGGTCCATGCGACACACTTGTTTTCCCCGCTTCCTCCCCACCCGGCAAGTTCATGGCCGCGGCGTCTTTCGCGACCCCGGGTAGGCCCTTTAAGGGACAGGGAGTGGCTGGCGGTGGCCGGCCGGTGGCCCTGGACCCGGCCGGGCTGGCGGGCGGTGGCCGGGCGGCGGCTGTCCTGGGGGCAATCATCCGCTCCGGGCGGGCGTAGTCACGGTGACACGCGCCTTGCGGCTGGATGCTTGTGGGCGGCGGAGTTCGTGTAAGGTGACTGGGATTACGCACAGGCGGAGGTGAGAGCCGACATGTGGCAGCGATTCAAAAGAGCGATGCGGAGCTTCGCGGGCTTCTTCGTCTCCTCCATTGAGGATCCGGAGCTGATTCTCGAGCAGAACATCCGTGACCTGAATGATCAGGTCCCCAAGATGAATGAGTCCATCGCCATGGTCCGGGCGAATGTGACCCTGCTGGAGAAGGAGAACCAGAAGTACCAGCAGGACGTGCGGGAGCTGACCGCCAAGGTGAAGGCCGCCATCCAGGCGGGCCGTGACGACCTGGCCGGCACCTACGCGACCAAGCTGCAGGCGGAGCGGGAGGCGCTCGGCCGCAACGAGCAGCAGCTGGAGATCGCCAAGCAGGCCTACGAGAAGGCGCTGAACGTCAAGAAGGCGTTCATGCGTGAGAAGGACAAGAAGACCCACGAGGCGATGAACGCCATCCGGGACGCGCGCCGCGCCAAGTGGCAGGCGAAGGTCGCGGACACGATGGAGTCCTTCACCGTCGCGGGCGTGGACTCCACGCACGACGAGATGCTGCGCAAGGTGCAGGAGAAGACGGCCATCAACGAGGCGCGCATGCAGATGGCGCTCGACACGGTGGACCACCAGGGCGCGCTCATCGAGGAAGAGGCCGAGAAGCTCCAGGCCAACGAGCTCGTGAAGCAGATGAAGATGGAGATGGGCCTGCTGGACAGCCCCGCGC
This sequence comes from Corallococcus sp. M7, assembly GCF_054512695.1. Taxonomy (NCBI): domain Bacteria; kingdom Pseudomonadati; phylum Myxococcota; class Myxococcia; order Myxococcales; family Myxococcaceae; genus Corallococcus; species Corallococcus sp. M7. Next base: position 7,713,382 of record NZ_CM137252.1, on the reverse strand, counting down.
CGGTGTCGGACGTGGGCGCGGGTCCGGAAAAGACCATCGGCAAGAAGGTGGAGATCAAGTAGGTCTCCTCCCCATGAAAGGGGCCGGCGCACACGGATGAAGCTTCACCGCGGACCCGGCCTCTTTCTCTTCCTCGCGCTCTGTGTCCTGGGCGCGGGGTACGTGTTCGCCTCGCGGGCGGGTTATCTCGACCGCCTGCAGGCGCGCTTCTTCCCCTCCACCCGTGAAGCGGTGCGGCTGTCCCCGGGCGACTTCCCGGCGGGCGTCGCGGCTCCGGTGGCGGACGTGGCGTCGGTGCCGCTCCGGCCCGTGCTCATCGGCTTCACCCCGCGTGGCTCCGCCTCCGCGCTGCTCGTGGCCACCGGTGGCGCCACCACCCTGGACAACCCCGCCACGCCCCCGGGCGCCGCGCAGGGGCTGCTCAAGACGGCCTACGCCCTGGACGCCCGCGCGGTGCTCTTCGCCCGCGAGGAGGAGCTGAAGCAGGCCCTGTCCGTGGGCGCGGAGAACGGCGGCGTGGACATGGCGGCCCTGTCGGTGGACCGGCTCGCGTCGTGGGCGCCGACCCTGAGGGACGCGGCGCCTCGCACGGTGCTGCTCGTGGGGCGCAGCCGGGGCCAGGAGGCCATGGCGGCGGTGGGCGTGCCGGACCTGGCCAGCCTGCGCGGCAAGCGGGTGGGCGTGTATCCGGGCGGCTCGTCGCACTACTTCGCCCTGTGGGTGCTGGCGCGGGCGGGGCTTCGCACTTCCGACGTTCGCTGGGTGGACCTGCCCTCCACGCTGGATGCCGGCCGGGCGCTCCGGGAGGGGCGGGCGGACGTGGTGGTGGGGCTCTGGGGCGACGTGGAGCTGGCGGCGCGGGACCGGGGCGGCAAGGTGCTGGCCACCACGGCGGACGCCCCGCACCTGCTGGCCACGGTACTGGTGGCCCGGGGCGACTTCGCGGCGCGCTACCCGGACGCGGTGCGGCGGGTGCTGCGGGGGCTGTTGGACGCGGGGCAGGGCGTGCTCAAGGACCCTGCCGCCGGGGCGCGGCTGCTGGGCGAGGTGGCGCCCTACCTGGGCGACCCCACGGAGGCCATCCGCAGCGCTCCGCCCGCGACACTGGCGGACAATCGGGCCTTCTTCGGACTTTCCGGCGAGGCGCCGGTTACCTATGACGAGCTCTTCCAGAGCGCCGCGGCGCTCTTCCAGAAGCTCAAGCGCGGGAATGCGCCCCCACCGGCGGAGGACACGCGGGATTTGGGCGCGCTGAAGTACGTCTCCGAGGCGCGGGGGCCCTGAAGCGGGCCGGAAGAGGGAAGGGGAGTCGGACGTGGCGAAGACACCGAACTACATCAAGGCCGCGTTCCTCCTGCCGGCCAACCTGGTGGGCCTGACGACGGCGGCCATGTCCAGCGCCGTGACGCAGGAGCCGCTGCCCATGATGGTGGCGCTGGGCGTGGAGGGCGTCTACCTGGCCGTCCTGTCGTCCATGAAGCGCTTCCAGCGCGCCGTGCGGGCCCAGCAGCCGGACAACCCGGAGGCCGCGCGCGCGGCGGTGGACGCGCTGCTCGCGGACCTGGCCCCGTCGCAGCGCGACCACTACCAGCAGCTGGTGGGGCTGAAGGAGAAGATCCTGGCCAACTACCGCAAGCTGCCCGGCGGGCGCGTGCTGGTGGCGGACAGCGAGCCCAAGCTGGACGCGCTGCTCACGTCCTTCCTGCGGCTCATCTCCGCGCTCAACCAGTACCGCACCTATCTCAACGGGTCCGACCGGGAGCACCTCACCTCCGAGGTGGCGGCGCTGGAGGCGGAGGTCGCGGGCGAAGCCAACCCGCGCCTCAAGGACGTGAAGGGCAAGCGCGTGGAGATTTTGCGCAAGCGCCTGATGCGCTTCGAGCAGGCGGGCGAGAGCCGCGAGGTGGTGAGCCACCAGCTGGCCGGCATCGAGGACTTGATGCGCCTGACGCACGAGCAGTCCATCGCCATCCGCGACCCGGAGAGCGTCAACCGGCAGCTGGACGTGCTCTCCGCGGAGACGGAGGCCACGGACGAGACGGTGCGCCAGATGGAGCGCTTCCTCGACTTCACCGAGGAGACCTCCGCGCCCCTGCCGCATGGCGGCACCCGAGTGCGGTAGTCCAGGCACGGGCCCGGACGGGCACCTGTTCACCGTGGCACCTTGCGGCACCGGCGGGGGCCTGTGACGGCGCACGAATAGATTGACTCTCCGCCGCAGGCATCCTGTCCTGACGCCCATGCTCCGCCGCGTTGGATTCCTTCCGTTGCTCCTGCTGTTGGTCGTGTTCGCCGGCTGCTCGCGCTGCGGGAAGGAGGCGGCCGGGCCCGCGGATTCGCCCCGGGGCGTGTCGCGCTACCTGCCGCGCACCGCGCAGGCGGCCGTCGTCATCGACGACCTGGGCACGCTGGGCGAGAAGCTCGCGCGCTTCCAGAACCTCAAGGTGGCCTCGTTCGTCGCGCAGCTGCAGAACTTCCCCTCCGCGGAGCGCTACGTGTCCGCGGTGATGCGGCAGGTGGGCGTGGACCTGCGCAGCAGGAAGGCGCTGGAGGACGCGGGCATCGACCCGAAGCGCGGCGCGGGCGCGGCGTTCCTCGGCGGCACGCAGGCGGTGTCCGTCCTGGGCGTGAAGGACGCGGACAAGCTGAAGACGACCTTCGCCACCTTCGCCCGCACGCGCCTGGGCGCGACGGAGGAGAAGGACGAGAAGGTGGACGCCGGACGGCTCGTCACGTTCAACCGCCCGGGCTCCACCACGCCCATGCTGGGCATGCTCTTCCTCAAGCACGACCTGGTGCTCCTGTCCGCGGGCGCCGCCGTGTCGCGGCTGTCGGAGCTGGCGGCGCTGCCGGAGGAGCAGTCGCTTTCGAAGGAGCCGGTGCTGGAGGCGTCCCTCAAGCGGCTCTCCGGCGACCGCGACTTCCACGTGTGGCTGCCGGGCGGCATGGGCCTTCTGCCCGCGGGCAGCGTGCAGGGCATCACCTTTACGGGCCACATCGAGGACCGCGCGGTGACGCTGCGCGCGGACGCACCGTGGCCGGACACGCAGGCGTCGCTCGCGGCGCTGGAGCCCAAGGGCGGTGAGTCGCTCGCGGGCTGGCTGCCGCAGGACAGCTTCTTCGTGGCGCGCTTCCGCGGCGACCCGGCGCAGTTGGACGGCGTGTGGCCGTACCTGGCCGGCGCGCAGGTGACGCGCGCGGTGCAGAACGCGGGCTTCAACGTGAAGACGGAGGTGCTGGACAACCTCAAGCCGGGCATGGTGCTCGCGCTGTCGCTGGCGCCCAACGTCAACCTGTCCTCGGGCATGCCGGACCTGGACCTGCGGCGCACCAACCCCTTCCGCTTCGTCAACCTGGTGGCGCTCGCGGAGGTGAAGGACGTGGCCAAGGGGCAGGCCACGCTGGACAAGGTGCCCGGCTTCGCGGGCGGCTTCGGCGCCAAGGTGGAGCCCACGGACGTGAACGGCCAGAAGGCGTACCTCACGTCGTACCGCGCGGGTGAAGGCGCGCACTTCGCGCTGTCCAAGGACGGCAAGCTGTTGCTCGCGGCGCCCAGGGCGCGCCTGGAGTCCACCCTGGCCTCGCTCGCGCAGCCGGCCGGCACGGGCCCCGTGTCCGAGGACCTGAAGTCCGTGGGCAAAGACGCCGCGCTGGTGGTGCTCCTGGACCTGCGCCGGCTGGCGGACGCGGTGAAGGCGCTGCCGTCCGCCGCGTGGGGCATTGGCGGCTTCGCCATCAAGGCCACCACGGTGCGCTGGCTGGACGCCACGGACGACCTGCGCGCGGTGACGATGGCCCTGTCGCGCAAGGACAAGGCGCTCCAGGCCGAAATCTCCCTTCGGCTGACGCCCGCGCCCGCCACCACCACGACCACCCCGGCCACGCCTTGATCCACGCGCGCGATGTCGTGAAGGAGTACGAGGACGGCGAGGGCTCGCGCGTGCGCGTCCTCGACGGCGTGTCGCTGGACGTGGAGGCCGGGGACTTCGTCGCGGTGGTGGGCGCGTCCGGCAGCGGCAAGTCCACGCTGCTGCACCTGCTGGGCGGCCTGGACGTGCACTACCAGGGGCAGGTGGAGGTGGGCGGCGTGAAGCTCACCGGCCTCAAGGACAAGGAGCTGGCGCGCTTCCGCAACACGCACGTGGGCTTCGTCTTCCAGTCCTTCCACCTCATCCCCAACCTGTCCGCGCTGGAGAACGTGCTGCTGCCCTCGCACTTCGGTCCCGTCACGCCGGATGGGCGCAAGCGCGCGAGCCAGTTGCTGGAGCGCGTGGGCCTGGGCGCCAAGCAGGACCGCGCGCCGGTGCGGCTGTCCGGCGGCGAGCGCCAGCGCGTGGCCATCGCCCGGGCCCTCTTCGGCGGCCCGAAGCTGCTCTTGTGCGACGAGCCCACGGGCAACCTGGACGCGGCCACCGGCGCGGGCGTCATCCAGCTCTTCCAGGAGCTGCACAAGGAAGGGCTCACGGTGCTGACCGTCACCCACGAGGAGCGCATGAGCGCGGTGGCGCGGCGGGTGCTGCGGCTCAAGGACGCGCGGCTGGTGGAGGAAACCCCCACGTCGGCGGCCCTGGCCTCGCGAGGTGCCCCGTGAGGTTCGACGCACTGTCGCGACTGGTGAGGTTGTCCCTCGCGCGCGAGCGCAAGGGCGCGTTCTTCTCCGCCTTCGGCGTGGCCATGGGCGTGGGCGCGCTGGTGTTCTTCGTGGGCCTGGGCCTGGGTGTGGGGCGCGTCATCCGCGAGCGCATCTTCCCCACGGACTCGCGGCTGGTGGACGTGGTGCCCCCGGCGGTGTCGCTGGGCCTCTTGGGCGGCGGCAAGCTGGACGCGGCCGCGGTGGAGCGCCTGGCCGCGCTGCCCGGCGTGGAGACGACGTACCGGAAGATGAACGTCCGCGTGCCGGCGGTGACGCGCTACGACGGCGTGTTCTTCGGCTCGCGCCTGCGCATGGGCATGGAGGTGCTCGCGGTGGGCGTGGACCCCGGCCTGGTGCAGAAGGACGTGGGGCTGCCGGAGGCGAAGGACTTCAAGGACCCGGGGGAGGGCAAGGCCATCCCCGCGCTCATCTCCACGCGCCTGCTGGAGCTGTACAACAAGACGTTCGCGCCCGCGCGCAAGCTGCCGCAATTGTCCGCGGAGATGCTCATCGGCTTCGGCTTCCCGGTGGAGTTCAACCGCTCCTACGTGGCGGCCACGTCCGGCGGGCCCAGCACCACGCAGCAGGCGCAGGTGGTGGGCGCGTCCGACCGGGCCATGCTCGCGGGCATCACCATCCCGCTGGACACGGCGGTGCGCATCAACCGCGCTTCCGGCGCGGACGCGGACAGCTACTCCGGCGTCACGCTGGTGGCGGCGGACCCCTCCCGCGTCCCGGAGCTGGTGGAGGCGGTGAAGGGGATGGGCTTCGAAATCGATGATCAGGAGCGCCGGCTGGCGGAGAACGCGGGCGCGGCGGTGGCGCTCACCACGTCCGCGCTGGCGCTGCTCTCCATCCTCATCTGCGTGCTGGCGGCGGTGAACATCGCCCACGCCATGTCCTCGTCCGTGCGCGCTCGGGCCAAGGAGATTGGCGTGATGCAGGCGGTGGGCGCCTCGCGCGCGGACGTGCGCGCCATCGTGCTGGCGGAGGCCGGCGTGGTGGGCGTGCTGGGCGGCGCCGCGGGCACGGCGGCGGCGCTGGTGCTGGCCTTCATCGTGGACCGGCTCGCGAAGGGCTACCTGCCCAACTTCCCCTTCAAGCCGGAGAGCTTCTTCTCCTTCCCCGTGACCGTGGTGCTGGGTGGCGTGCTCCTGGGGCTCGTGGCCGCGCTCGCCGGGGCCTACTTCCCCAGCCGCCGCGCCGCCGCCACGGATCCGGCGAGGACGCTGGCGGGATGAGCGGCCCTTCGCGCAAGACGCTCCTGACCAACGTCCTGTGCCTGGGGGCGCTCGGGTGGATCTACGGGGGCGACCTCTCGGATGGCCTGCGCGCCCGGACTGAAGCGGTCTCCGCGCTCCTGACGCCGCCGTCCACCGTGCGCGCCAGCGTCGTGCTGGGGCTCGCGGTCGCGGGGCTGGCCGTCTTCGTCGCGGGAGCGCTGCGAAAGCAGCCCGAGGGCTTCAAGGGCTACCGGCTCCTGCCCATCCTGCTCGTGGTGGCGCTCTTCCTGGACCTGGTGCTGGCGGAGGGCCGCACGCCGCTGGACTCGCCGGAGATGGCCTCGGTGGCGCTGCAGCGCTTCCAGGGCGAGGCCCAGAAGCTGGCCACGGTGGACGCCGTGCCCTCGCGCTCCCAGGTGCTACAGCCCCTGGTGGACGCGCTGGGCCCGCCGCCGTACCTGGAGCGCGGCACGTCGGTGCCGGCCTATACACTCCAGGTGCGCACGGAGTGCGAGGGCCCGGTCCGTGACGCGCCCGGCACCCGGGCCGGCACGCTGCTCTACTGCGTGGCCCGGGATGGCAAGCAGGCCTGGGTGACGCTGGTGGGGCTGCCCGCCGAGGTGCGCTTTGGTGCGCCCGCCGTGCTCTCCCACCGAGGAGAGCCGCGCGTCGCCATCGTGCGTGCCCCGCTCCCCGCGGAACCCGAGGAGGAGAACGAGGGCATTCCGGGCATCGACCTGGAGATCCCCACCGTGGATGGGGGCGCCGCGGCGTCGCCGTCGCCATAAGTTCAGCTGCGCTGGGGCTGCTTGCAGGGCAAGCGGGCGGAAATAGGTCCGCGCGCGCGGTTGACCCTTTGGAGCCGCGATCGATAGGCTCCCTGCAAGGACTCGACCCCCACTCAAAGTGACGACCTCTCAACCGAAGCGGCAACCCATCCCGTTCGGGAAGTATCTCCTCCTGGACCGCGTCAACATCGGCGGCATGGCGGAGGTCTGGCGCGGCAAACAGTTCGGCGCCAGCGGCTTCGAGCGGCTCGTCGCCATCAAGCGCATCCTGCCGAACATCGCCGAGGATGAAGAATTCATCTCGATGTTCATCGATGAGGCGAAGATCAGCGTCCAGCTGACCCACGCCAACATCGCGCAGATCTACGAGCTGGGGCAGATCGCCAGCAGCTACTTCATTTCGATGGAGTACATCCCCGGCAAGGACATGCGGGCCATCTTCGACCGCTGCCGGAAGAAGGGTGAGCCCGCGCCCGTGCCGCTGGTCGCCTTCTGCGTGGCGAAGATGTGCGAGGGCCTGGACTACGCCCACCGCAAGAAGGACGGGATGGGGCGCGACCTCAACATCGTCCACCGCGACATCTCGCCGCAGAACGTGCTCGTGTCCTTCGAGGGCGAGGTCAAGGTCATCGACTTCGGCATCGCGAAGGCGGCGGGCAAGGCGACCAAGACGCAGGCCGGCATCCTCAAGGGCAAGTTCGGCTACATGAGCCCGGAGCAGATCCGCGGCCTGCCGCTGGACCGCCGCTCGGACGTGTTCGCCATTGGCGTCTGCCTCTACGAGATGCTCACCGGCGAGCGCCTCTTCGTGGGCGACAGCGACTTCTCCGTGCTGGAGAAGGTGCGCAAGGCGGAGGTGCCGTCGCCGTCCACGTACAACCGGCGCATCCCGGAGGCGCTGGAGCGCATCGTCCTCAAGTCGCTCGCGAAGGACGTGGAGGAGCGCTACCAGTACGCCAGCGAGCTGGGCGACGACCTCCAGCGCTTCCTGCTGACGAACGACTCCATCTTCGGCCGCAAGGACCTCATGCAGTACATGAAGTCCACGTTCGCCGAAGAGGTGGAACGCGAGAAGCAGCGCCTGGCCGAGTACGCGGACATCCGCGCGCCGGACGGCATGCTCGCGGCCATCGAGGCGGGCTTCAGCGGCCCGTCCCCGGTGCCCACGCAGAGCATGACCAACATCCCGGCGGTGGCGCCCTCCACGCCCGCCGTGGAGCCCGTCTCCGCGCCGCCGCCGCGCGCCTCCAGCTCCGGTGGCGCCGCGCAGGGCGCGCGCCGCTCGCCCACGCTCGCGGCGCTGCCCAAGCTGACCGCCGCGCCCGCCGCGCCCTCGCCCAAGGAGGACGAGGAGCTGGCGACGCAGATGGTGGACCGCGACGCCGTCTTCAACGACTCGCCGGAGCCCACCACCCAGCCGGGCGCCGCCATTGGCCGCGCCGTCACGCCGCTGGAGACCCCGGCCGCGCCGCCGGACGACGGGGAGGAGGACGTGTCGGGCCGCACCGCCGTCATCCCGCCGCCCTCGTCGCTGCCGCCGACGCCTCCGGGGCCGCCGCGCCTGTCGCAGAACAGCGCGCCGGTGCTGACCGCCGCGCCGCCGCGTCCGTCGCTGACCAACGTCCCCACGCTGATGGCCAACGACGCGCCCGCGCCCCGGCCGACGCCGAACCGGGGCAATGAGGGGCCGCCGCAGCGCCTCCACCGGCCGGACCCGCTGCCGGAACCGGCGCCGCGTCCGCCCGCGCCCCCCGTCCTCAACAATGGGAACGCGCCGCGTCCGCCCGCGAAGGAAGCCCGCCAGAAGAACGCGCCCGAGTCGGAGGCTCCCGCCCGGGGCATGGGCTTGAAGGGCCTGGACAAGCGGCTGCTCTACGGCGCCGTGGGTCTGGCCTCGTTGTTCATGCTGGTGGGCGTGGCCCTGGTCTTCTCCCCGAGCAAGCCCGCGCAGGGCTACGTGATGGTGGAGCTCAAGACGCAGGAGGCGAAGGACCGCGCGATGGTGTCCATCAACGCGGGGCCTCCGGAGAAGTTCCCCTCCAACGGCTTCGTCCTCAAGCCCATGGCCGTGGGCAACGTGCTGGTGGTGGTGACCGCGGACGGCTACGAGGCCTTCAACCAGTCCGTCATGGTGGCCGAGGGCACCAACGCCACGCAGGTGCCGGTGGCCCTCAAGCGGCAGGCGCGCTCGGTGGTCGTCATCTTCAAGACCCAGCCGGATGACGCCGAGGTGAAGATCGACAGCCAGGTCGCCCGGAAGCCCGGTTCCCGGGAGTCGGTGCTCAATGACTTCTCGCTCAGCAGCGACACCCCGCTGGTCGAGGTCACCGCCGCCGGCTACGTGCCCTTCGTGAAGAAGATGGCCGTGAACAACAATAGCCTGGACGTGGTGGCGAACCTGGAGCGCGCGCCCCTGGAGATCCGGGTCGAGTCCACGCCCGAGGGCGCGGCCATCTACCAGGGCAACAAGGACCTGGGCGCCGTCACCCCGGCGACCATCCGGGTGCCGTGGGGCACGCGCGAGCTCACGCTGAAGGCGAAATGCCACGCGGACGAGGACGTATCCGTGGGTACGCCGTCCCCGGCGGGTTCCACGCTCAAGGTGGAAGCAACCTTGAAGAGGCAGGCGCGCTGCCGCGATTAGCGGCACCGCGGTCCTGACGCTTAAGAGGTAGTCTGGGGGTCCTCCCCCCGGATGTCCCTGGGGGGAGCGGCGCCGGAGGGATGTCCGTGACGAAGGTGCGTAAGGTGAACAAGGCGGATCCGCTGGCGGATCTGCCCCGGTGGGCGCAGCAGCTGGCGCGCAAGTACTACACGAAGACGGTCAGCACCTTCCTGCTGTACGGGGCCGTGCGCGACCTGCAGCCGCTGCAGCTGGAGGACGGCGGGCGCGGCTTCGGGACGCTCAAGACGTTCCTGTCGGAGGAGCTGTTCGGCGGGCGCGACCACGTCCTCTTCTACGACCGCTCGTCGGGCATCCGCTCCGCGACGCCGGAGACGCAGAAGGACCTGGCGCGGGCCATGACAGGCTACGACGCCATGTACGGCACGGACTTCTCCAAGGTCCTGCCGCGCGACCCGGGCCGGGCGCTCCAGATTCTGGAGAACTTCCTGCGCATGCGCCTGAGCGAGGGCCGCTCGATGGCGCTCATCATCGACTACGCGGAGACGCTCGTGCCGGGCGGGGAGATGAGCCACCTGTCCGCGGAGGACCGCTTCGTGGTGGCCACGCTGGACAAGTGGGCGCACGACCCGCAGTTCCTGGCCGGCGACGTGTCCGTGGTGCTCCTGGCGGAGAACCTGTCGGACGTGTCGCCGCGCATCAGCCGCAACCCGTACGTAGCGCCGATTGAACTGCCGCTGCCCACGGAGGAGGAGCGCCTGGAGTACGTGCGCTCCAAGCTGGAGGGCAAGAAGCTCCAGTCCGTGTCGGAGGTGCCGCTCGCGGGCCTGGCGAAGATGACGGCCGGCCTGTCGCGCATCAACCTGGACCGCGTGCTCACGGAGGCGCTGGAGCGGGAGGTGCGCATCACTCCGGAGCTGCTCAAGGAGAAGAAGAAGGAGCTCATCCAGGCGGAGTGCCACGGCCTCTTGGAGTTCATCGAGCCCGCGCACACGCTGGATGCGGTGGCGGGGCACGCGCCCGCCAAGCAGATGCTGCGTCAGGCGGCGTCCGCGCTGAAGAAGGGCCGCATCGAGGTCATGCCCATGGGCTACCTGGTCAGCGGACCGGTGGGCACGGGCAAGACGTTCATGGTGAGCTGCTTCGCCGGGGAGATTGGCATCCCGGTGGTGAAGTTCCTGAACTTCCGCAGCCAGTGGCAGGGCGTGACGGAATCGAACCTGGAGAAGATCTTCAACCTGCTGAAGGCCCTGTGGCCGGTGGCGGTGATGGTCGACGAGGCGGACACCTTCCTCGGCAACCGCGACTCCGGCGGGGACTCCGGGACGAGCAGCCGCATCTTCGGCTCCATCGCGTCCTTCATGGGCAACACGCAGTACCGCGGCAAGATCGTCTGGTTCCTGCTGACGGCGCGCCCGGACCTGCTGCCCATCGACCTGAAGCGCCAGGGCCGCGCGGAGGAGCACCTCGCGCTCTTCTATCCGCAGACGGACGAGGAGCGGAACGAGCTGTTCCAGGCGATGAGCAAGAAGACCGGCGTGTCGGTGGAGGGCGTGGAGTCCTTTGCCGCGCTCATCCCCGGCGGCGTGCGCGCCTTCAGCGGCGCGGACATCGAGGCGGTGATGGTGCGCTCGAAGTTCCGCGCGCTGGCGGAGGGGCGCGACCAGGTGACGAAGGACGACCTGGCCGCGGTGCTGGCGGACTTCGTGCCGCCCAGCTACCCGCTGGAGATCGAGATGCAGAACCTGGTGGCGGTGCAGGAGTGCACCAGCCGGGCGCTCTTGCCGGAGAACTTCCGCAAGCTGGACCGCGACTACATCAGCAAGCGCGTGCGGGAGCTGAAGATGCTCCTGGAAGAGCAGTGAGTCCCTAACCCACGGTGACGGGGACGCCCAGGTGCGGGTCCTGGAGCGTCTCCACCACCGCGATGCGGTCGCCCACGGCGAGCGCGTCATGCAGGACGAGGATGTCCTCGTTCGCGTGACGGATGCAGCCGTGGGACACGTCGCCCCCGAGCAGGGCGGGGGCGCTGGTGCCATGCAGCTCCTCGCCGCTGCGCTGTCCATCCGCCCAGGACAGGTCCAGCAGCCGCGCGCCGAACACGTGCCGGTCGTTCCACAGCCGCGCGCCCGCGTCCTCGGTGGCCACCTGATCCAACTTCGCCCGGACGACCTTGAGGCCCGGGTGCGTGGGCGTGGCGGCGGTGCCCACCGCGTTGGGGAAGATGTCCACGAGCTTCCCCTCCGGGTCGAAGAGGAACGAGCGGTGCTCGCGCAGCGCGATGACCACGCGCACGGGCTGACCCGCGTAGAACGAAGAGGGCAGGGCGCGAGACTGTCCCCGTGAGCCCGGAGCCGGAGCGAGCGCCTCCAGGGCCCGCAGGGTGACGGCGTCGAGCACGCCACTGGAGCGCAGGCCCGCGTGCACCTGGAAGTTGCGGAGCGCGCGCGCCGTGTCCGGGCCGTAGCGTCCGTCCGCGCCGCCGTACAGCGCGAACCCCATGTCCATGAGCGCGCCCTGCACCGCGCGAAGCCCGTCGCCCTTCGAGCCCGTGCCCAGCACCGTCACGCCGGACGCCACGTCCGTGAGCTGAGGCGACCCGGCGAAGCGCGGATGCTCCAGGACGCCTGCCGATGGAATCGCCGTGCCCGCGAAGTCGACCGGAGGCTCCATGACGCCCAGGCCCACGGTCGGAACCGGCCCGCTGAAACGCGTCAGCGAGTTTCCTTCGGACCCCGTCCTGGCCCCCGGACGTTCGACTCCACGGGGCAGGACGGACAAGACCGGCGCGGTTTCGCGCGCGCCAGGTGTCTCAGAGGGAAGAAGCGGTGACTCTCGAAGCAGTGCGGATGCGAGCATGACGCCGGGGACTGCAAGGTCCCGGCCGCCGCATCACACCGTCACGGCGCGCTCAGCGACAGCAGCTTGCCGGTGGGGACCGTGCGGTGGTCCTTGATGTGGTTCCACTTCATGATGTCCTCGACGGACACGTTGTAGCGCTGCGACACCGACCAGAGCGTCTCGCCCTCGGCCAGCGTGTGCACCTTGCCCTTGGGGCCCACGGGCGCCTGGCCCGCCACCGCGTTCGCCACCACGATGGTGCCGCCGCGCTCCTCCACCTTCGCCGGCGCCGCGCCCTTGGACTCCGGCGGCCACACCGCGAGCAGCGTGCCCAAGGACAGCGTGCGGTTGCGCTTGGGCAGGTTGTTCCACTTCTTCAGGTCGTCCACCGACACCTGGAAGCGGTTGGCGATGAGCCACAGGCTGTCGCCCTCCTGCACGCCGTAGGTGATGCGCGTCTTGCCGTTCACCTTCTCCGTCTTCACGGGGCCCGCCGCCACGGGGCCACGGGGCGTTCCCGCCGGAACCTCGTCCTCCGGCCGCGTCGCCACCACGCCGCTGCGCCGCGCCTGCGCCACCTTCGCCGCCAGCGCGCCGCCGACCCCCGCGTCACCGCTGCCACCCCGGCCGCTCGCCGGCACCGGAATCACCAGCTCCGCGCGCACCTTCAGCACCCGCGCGCTCTTCAGCCGGTTCATCTGGAGGATGGCCTCCGGCGCCGTGCCGTACTTCTGGGCAATCTGCGACAGCGTGTCGCCCTTCTTCACCGTGTGCACCCGGAACGTCAGCCGGTCCGCGGGCGACAGCTTCGCCAGGTTCTCCGCGAAGAGCGTCGTGGTGCCGCGCGGCAGCTTCAGCGTGTACGGCTTCGCGGCCGTCGCCGGAGGCGTGCACCAGCGCTTGAGCTCCGGGTTCAGCTCCTGCACGTCCGCCACGCTGACCCCGGCGGCGCGCGCCACCACGTCCAGGTCGGTCGCGTCCGTGAGCTTCACCTCGTCGTACTCCAGCGTGGACTCGTACTGGAACTCCTCCTCGGAGAAGCCGAACGCGGTGGGGTTCTTCGCCACCAGCGCCGCGGCGATGAGCTTGGGCACGTAGTGCTTCGTCTCCTTCGCCAGCCCGCGCTCCTCCGCCAGCACCCAGAAGTCGTTCGTCCCGTAGCGCTCCACCATCTTGCGCACCCGGTACGAGCCCGTGTTGTAGCCGGCCCACGCCAGGTACCAGTGGCCCAGCTCCCCGTAGAGGTCCTTCAGGTACGACGCCGCCGCGTGCGTGGCCTTGATGGGGTCGCGCCGCTCGTCCACCCAGAAGTCCTGCTTGAGGCCGTACTGCTTGCCCGTGCTGGAGATGAACTGCCACGGCCCGGCCGCGTGCGCCCACGAGTACGCGTTCGCGGAGAAGCCGCTTTCAATCATCGCCAGGTACACCGTGTCCCGGGGCAGGCCCTTCGCCTCCAGAATCGGCTGCATCACCGGCAGGTAGCGCGTGGAGCGCGCCATCCACTTGCGGAACCACTTGCGGCCGGGGCCCTGGAAGAACTGGATGTACTCGGCCACCCGCGGCTGCATGTCCACCGGGATGTCGTAGCGGTCCTTCACCTGCGAAATATCGAAGTTCGCCAGGTCGGTGATGCGCGCCAGCGGCGGGGCGGTGTCGTCCTCGCGGAAGGTGGGCTCCTCCAGCGCGTCCAGCATTCGCAGCCGCAACGGGTTGGTCAGCCCCAGCCGCCGCAGCGACTGCATCATCTCCGCGTTCGGCTTCGCCTCCGGGTCCAGCGTCGCGCCCTCCAGCGCGCGCAGCTCCTCCAACTCGGCGGACTCGTTCTCCACCTCCTCCGTCTCCTCGCCTTCCTCCATGGGAGAGGGGGGCGTGGCCAGGGTGCCGTCCGCCGTCAGCGTGGGAGCCTGCGAGGAGGTCACCGCATGCACGCCGGGCGGCGGCACCGGGGACGGCGCCACGCCCTGCGAGGAGGGAACCGAGGCCAGGGCAAGCAGGAGCAGAGGAAGCGGCATGGGAACGCCAGGCGAGGTCGCCCAGAAGCAGGCGAAGCCCGCAGTATTCGCCAGCTTTCTTGACAGTCAAACAACAAGTCGCTCGGTACGCCCTCGGGAAGGACCCACCGTGGGAGCGAGCGACCCTATTTCGCCGGCGGCTCGCCTGCCTGCCCGCTCTTTCCCGTTCCGCCATGGCCGGGACCGAGGATGCGAGGCAGGTAGGTGGCGAAGTCGAAGTGCGGCGAGTTCTCCGTGTTGTGGCAGGTGACGCACACGGCCTCTCCCGGCTTGCCCACGATGGTGGCCGGGCTCGGCGCGTCGACGTGCTTGGAGCCCGGGCCGTGGCAGCTCTCGCAGCCCACGTCCTCGCGGCCCGCCACCTTGTCCAGCCGGCACACGCCGCCGGGCTTCTGCCAGCCGGTGACGTGGCAGCCCACGCAGTTGAGGTGGTGCTGCTTGCCCACCTCCTCCAGCGTCTCCCACGCGTGGTGGTGCTTCGTGCGTTCCCACACGCCGGTCGCGTCCGGATGGCAGTCCGCGCACACCGCGCTGCCGACGAAGCCGGCCTGGCCCTTCGGAGGCGGCGGGCAGTCCTGGCCGTGCGCCTTCGCCCATTCCAGGTTCAGCTGGCCCACGTCCGCGTCGTACGCCTTCACCAGCGCCTGCGTGTCCTGTGCGCTGGGCAGGTTCGACTCCAGCGGCAGGAAGCGCAGCGCGAAGCCGTTGACGTCCGTGGCGGGCGCGGGTGGCGCGGTGAGGAAGCCCTGCTTGCGCGCGGCGAGCTCGTCGCGCTTGCCCTGCTTCAGCGCCTTGAGCTTGGGGTCGATGCCGGGCAGGGCGATCTCCTTGTCCAGGAGCGCGATGCGCTGCTCCAGCGCCGTCACCTCCCGCTCCACGTCGCCCTGCGAGCGCTGCGGCGTGAAGGGCCCCTTCGTTGGCGCGTACGTCAGGTCCACGCGCAGCAGCGAACGCCCCTTGCTCTGCACCGCCACCACCGGCACGTCGGAGCGCACCAGCCGGTTCTCCTCCGCGGAGAACTCACCGGCGCTGTGCGTGGCGACCACCAGGTTCGCTGCGAGGCCCGGCAACGCGGCGGCGGCCTGCGCGGCCTCCAGCGGCTGGTCCAACAGGCCCACCACGAAGTCCGCGCCCTGCTCGCGCGCCTGCTGGCTGGCCTTCACCAGCGCTTCGCCGGACGCCGCGGCCACCACGCCGACCTTGCGAGTCCCCGCGTCCAGCACCTTCACGCCACCGGCCGGAATCTCCGGCAGGCCCAGGCCCTGGCGGAACGCCGCGCCTCGCGTGTCGTCCAATTCGCCCGTGGCTCGCGCGGCGATGCCCATGGTGCGGAACGCGTCCGCGAGCGCCTTCGCCTTGCGCTCCTCCTGCGGCACCTGGTCCGCCGTGAGGTGCGTCTCCCCGAAGAGGCTGTTGCCTCCGTCGATGTAGAGCACGGGCTGGCCGCCCTGGCGCGCCTGCTGGACCTGGAACGCCGCCCGGCCGATGCCGCCACGCATGTTCTCGCTGCAGCCGCACGGGCCCAGGTAGCCACGCGTGTCCGCGGAGATGAACAGCACGGCGCCCGGATGCGCGGCGGGAGTGGGGGAGGCCTGCTGTTGCTGCTTCCCGGGGGCGCTCTCCGGGGCACGCGGCTCCTGGCGTCTGCAACCGGTGAGGAGCGCGCTCACGAGCACCGCGAGGACGGCCGCGCGCATCGTCATCACCAGAGGATGCTCTGCACCAGTTCGTCGATCTTCTCGCCCATCGCCTCCAGGCCGTTCACCTTGGAGAGCGAGCCGTCCGCGCCCACCTGCTCGGCCAGCTTCGACAGCTCGTCGTCCGGCAGGCTGGAGAACAACACGATGGGGATGTCCTGCGTGTTGTACTCGTTCTTCAGCGTGCGGCAGATGTCCGTGCCCTTCGCCTCGGGCATGTGGATGTCCGTGAGGATGAGGTCCGGCCGCCAGCTCTGAAGCGTTTTCTCAAACTCCATGAGCGTGGAGGTGGCCACGACCTCATAGCCCCGCGCCTCCAGGACGGCCTTCTCCATGGCGAGGGTGATCTCGCTGTCGTCAATGAGGAGGATTCTTCGCTTCTCTTCGGACACGGCGACCTTCCTTGGGGGTCGGTTCTAGCCCACCACCCAGCGGCGCACCAATGCTTTCCCGTGTCGCGTTCCAGCCCGGGTTTTCTGTTCTCGACCCCGGGCGTCCCAGCGGCCGGGCGGGCTCGGAAACACCCACCGTCTTTCCCGCACAACCGGCCGCACACGGAGTATGGAGGCGCCCATGATGCGCCATGCCTCCCGGGTCCTGGTGGCCCTCCTTCTCCTGGGGTGCGTCCTCGGTGGCCTCCCCGTCCTGGCCCTCAACAATGGCCTGGGGCAGGTCCCCCAGGACCTGGACCGCACGTCGCCGCGCGCCACGGCGCAGGGCTTCCTGGACGCGGTGCATCGCGGGGACTACGCCCGCGCCGCCCACTACCTCTACCTGGACCACCTCCCGGCCACCGAGCAGCCCGCTCAGGGCGCCCAGCTGGCGCGGAAGCTGAAGTTCGTCCTGGACCGCGAGCTGTCGGTGGACACGTCCGTCCTGCCGAAGACGCCCGAGGGCGAGTCCGCCACCTCACGCTTCGTGTCGCTGGGGGCCATCCCGCTCAAGGGCGAGAGCGTGCCCATCCGGCTGCAGCGCATGAGCGCGGACAACACCTTCATCTGGGTGGTGTCGGAGCCCACCGTGAAGATGGTGGACCCGCTCTTCGAGGAGTACGGCCCGCTGCTCACTGAAACGCTCCCGGCCTTCTTCTTCGAGCGCACGGTGCTGGGGCTGGAGCCGTGGCAGTGGCTGGGGCTCGTGGTGACGCTCCTGAGCGCGTGGATCCTCTCCTATCTCCTGGAGAAGCTCCTGCTGGCCGCCGGGCTGCGGGTGGCGCGCTGGACGCGCATCGCCTGGGACGACCAGATTGTCGGCGCGGGCCGGGGGCCCCTGCGGCTGCCCTTCTTCGCCATCCTCCTGGCGCTGGGGACGTCGTTCCTGCTCCTGCCTCCCAAGCTGAAGCTGCTGAGCGACCGGGTGAGCTACTCGCTCACCATCGTCGCGGTGGCGTGGTTCATCCTGCGCTTCCTCCGAGTGTCGGAGGCCTACGTCCAGAGCCGCGTCACCTCCGAGACCAGCCCCCACCGCCGCGCGCGCTCGCTGCGCACGCAGTTGGCCGTGCTGCGCGCCGTCTTCGAGGTCGCCACCTACGTCATCGCCGCCGCGCTGCTGCTCATGCAGTTCGAGGTGGTGCGCAACGTGGGCGTATCGCTGCTGGCCTCCGCCGGTATCGCCGGCCTCGCCGTTGGTCTCGCCGCGCAGAAGTCGCTGGCGTCGCTGCTCGCGGGCATCCAGCTGTCCATCACCCAGCCCGTCAGCATTGGCGACAACGTGCTGGTGGAGGGCGAGTTCGGCACGGTGGAGGAGATCACCCTCACGTACGTCGTGCTGCGCATCTGGGACCAGCGGCGCATGGTCATCCCCATCAACCAGTTCCTGGACAAGCCGTTCCAGAACTGGAGCAAGGGGTCCCCGGAGATGATGGGCACCGTCATCCTCCAGGTGGACTACATGGCGGACATCGACGCGCTGCGCGCGGAGCTGGACCGCATCCTCGCCAACGAGGCGAAGGACCTGTGGGATGGGCGGGTGAAGACGCTGGTCGTCTTCGACGTGATGGACAAGACCCTCACCGTGCGTGCGCTGGTGAGCGCGGCGAACTCCAGCAAGCTGGGCGACCTGCGCTTCCTCGTGCGCGAGCGGCTGGTCGTCTTCCTGCGCTCCAAGCCCCACTGGCTGCCCATGGTGCGCAGCGAGTCCCGCCCCGCGCAGCCTCCGCCGTCCCGGGACGACCAGGAGGACGCCATCCAGGGCGCTCCGGAGCCCCGGTCCTGAAGAAGAGCGGCCGTGAGAGCCCCAGGGAAAACGGGCGCTTGCACGGACGCTCGCCGCGCGATGAATATGTCGGCCCACGCGACGTAAGACGCGCGTAAGAGCACTCGCACCCAAGCTGGGGAGTCCAACAGATGAAGCGTCCTGTCACCTTGTGCGGAGCCCTGGCGCTCCTGGCTGTCGCCGCGCCGCTCACCGCGAGCGCCCAGGAGCGGGGCCGCACCGACGGGCCCGAGGAGTCGGAGTACGGCACGGGAGGCTACGGCGACAACCGCCGGGGCGTGTCCCTCCAGTTCGACTGGGGCGCGGCCATCAACTCCCAGGAGAACCCCGCGGGCGCGCCGGAAGGCCCGCCGCTGTTCGTGGGCGCCACGGTGTCCCTCTGGGGAGATGACTGGTACCGCCTGGATGTCAGCGGTGCGTATGTCTTCGACGGTGGGCGCTTCATCGGCAACGTGGGCCCCACCTTCCGCAGCTGGGGCTGGCCGGTGGCCTTCACCCTGGGCCTCAAGGCGGGCGCCATCGTCATCCCGGAGGGCGAGGGCCTTCGCTTCGCCCTGTCGCCGCAGGTGGGCGCGGAGCTCTTCCTGGACCGCCGCGACCGCGTGCTCATGGGCCTTCACTACTCGCCGGACATTCCCATCGGGGGAGGAGGAGTCACGAACCGGTTGTTCATGAACGTCGGATACCGGTTCTGACGGAAACGCCATGATCGCTCAACTGCTCGCCGCCGCTGTCGCGTTGACCACGGCCCAGGCGCCTCGCGCCGCCTCGCCGTCCGTGGCACTGCCGTTCCCGTCCGGGGACGTGCAGACCTACAACATCATCCAGTGGGACCCGAACGCGCTGCCGCGCATCTATGAGCGGTCGGATCAGCTCCCGCTCACCGACGAGGAGCTGACCAAGCTGTCGCAGGCCGGCTTCGAGCCCGCGCAGCTGGTGAAGATGATTGAAGAGCGCCGCTGCGCCTGCGACGCGAGCGCGGACGGCCTCATCCGCCTGAAGAAGGCGGGCGTGGACAAGACGGTGCTGGCGGCGGTGTCGCGCCACGGCCTGGCGCCCAACCGGCAGCTGGACATCCTGGTGACGCTGGACTTCACCGGGGAGAGCCGCACCGCGCGCGAGGCGTTCCTCTACTTCTTCGTGGATGACGGGGACATCACCCGCGTGTTCTCCGCGAACCTCCCGGAGCTGCTGCAGCGCCGCAACAGCCACGAGACCATGGTGGACCGCAGCGACATCATGGTGGCCCGCACGGTGCGCCGCATCCAGCTCGCGGGCCACGTGCCGCTCAAGACGTATGGCGCGCACCGCGTGATGGTGGCGGCCAGCGCCAGCCCCACGCTCACGCACCCCTCGCAGCTCACCCCGCAGGAGCGCGCGAAGGCGCAGACGTACACCTTCGACTATCCGCGCGCGTCCTTGCAGAGCCTCTGCCGGCTGACGGCCGGCTACCGCCGCGACGCGGTGCTTGCCTACAAGTGGAACTTCGAAGGCAGCCGCTTCGAATGCGAATGGAACTAGGAGTCGACCCGACCATGAACACCCGCCGCCTGTTGCTGTCCGCCCTCGTCGCCGTGTCGCTCGCCGGCTGTGGAGGCCCCCGCGCCTTCACGCGCGGCACCTACGAGGACCCCAACACCATCGAGATGCTGGGCGACCGCTTCAACGAGAACGACCTGCAGCTCATCGCGAAGAAGATGGCCGAGTCGCTCGCCAGCTCCCCGCGCTTCGCTCAGCCTCCGCCGCAGGGCGCGGCCCTGCCCATCGTCCTCGTGGGCAAGCTGCGCAACAGCACCAGTGAGCACATCGACATGCGCTCGCTGGGGGACAAGATCCAGACGGCGCTCGCGCAGACGGGCCGCTTCGCGCTGGTGGACCAGCAGGCGCGCCAGGACATCGCGGAGGAGTACGAGTACCAGCAGTCCGGCTACGTGAACCCGAACGCCGCCAAGGCCCCGGGCCAGCAGGCGTCGGTGGACTTCCTGATGACGGGCGACCTCGCGTCCATCATCCAGGAGGTCGGCCGCGACAAGCTCGTCTATTACAAGATGACGGCGAAGCTGAACGACGTCCGCACCGGCACGATTGCGTGGACGGACGAGAAGCAGATCCGCAAGAAGTTCGAGAAGCAGGGCGTGAGCTGGTAGCCGTCCGCCGTGTCCAACCTCCCCGACATCGCCGCCCAGGCCCCGCGCGTCCCCGCCGCTTCCCCGGCGGCGGCGCGTTGGGGCCTGCTGTTCGTCCTGGCCTGCTCTGTCCTGGGGACCGGCTGCGCCAGCGACTACGTGGCGCGCACGGCCTCCGCGCGCTCCGCGTACCAGGCGTCCGACTATCCGCGCGCCCTGCGTGAGCTGGACGGCGAGCAGAAGGAGGCCCCCGAGCGCGACCAGCTCCTGCTCCTCCTGGACAAGGGCATGGTGCTGCACGCCGCGGGGCAGTGGGAGGAGAGCACGAAGGTGCTGGCCCAGGCGGATGACCTGAGCTCGCAGCTGGACATCACCTCCGTGAGCGAAGAGGCCGGCATCCTGCTCAGCAACGAGCGGCGCCGCGCCTACCGCGGGGAGGACTTCGAGAAGCTGATGATCTCCGTCCTCCAGGCGCTCAACTACGCGGAGCTGGGCCGGGACGAGGACGCGCTCGTGGAGGTCCGCCGCGTCAACGAGCGCATCGAGAAGATGATCACCGAGGAGAAGAAGCCGTACGAACAGCTCGCCATCGCGCGCTACCTGGGCGGCGTGCTGTACGAGGACCAGCATGAGTGGGACTCGGCCTTCATCGACTACATGAAGGCGTACGAGCTGGAGCCCCGGCTGGGCGGGCTGGTGGAGCCGCTGTTGCGGCTGGCGAAGAAGACGGGCCGCGACGACGCCTACGAGATGCTCTCCCAGAAGTTCCCGGACCTTGCGCACGACCCGGTGGGCCCCGGTGACGGGCAGCTCGTCGTGGTGGTGGAGGCGGGCCTGTCGCCGCAGAAGGAGCGGGCGTCGCGCGACTACGGTGACTCCGGGGACCTGATCGAGGTGCCCGTGTACCGGGACCGCGGCGGTACACCGCCGGTGCGCGTGTCGGTGGAGGGCCGGGCGGAGCAGGCGGTGACGGTGACGTCGCTGTCGCGCGTGGCCCAGGTGCATTTGAACGACCGCATCGGCCGCATGCTGGCGAAGCAGTTGGCGGGCGCGGTGGCGAAGGCGGGCGTGGCCGCGGGCGTGGGCGCGCTGACGAAGAGCAAGGAGCTGGGGGTGCTCGCCTTCCTGGTGCTCAACGCGGGCAACCAGGCCGACCTGCGCTCCTGGCTCTCACTGCCGGCGGAGTTCCAGGTGGCGCGCTTCCGGCTTCCTCCGGGAAAACACACCGTCCAGGTGGATGCACCGGGCCGGCCCACCACACACCTGGTGGAGGTGAAGCCGGGGCGGGTGGAGGTGCTGGTGGTGCGAAGCTACTGACGGCGTCGTTTTGGGAGTAGGGTGCGCGCCCCATGTCGCCGGTCGTGGCCGAAGTCATCCTGTATTCCTTCATCGTCGTGGTGAGCGCGCTGGCCGGCGCGGGCGTGGTCATCTTCAATGACCGCTCCACGCGGCTCGTGACATTCCTGGCCTTCGCGGCGGGCGTGATGTTCGGCGCGGCCTTCTTCCACATGCTCCCGGAGGCCTACGAGGGCGGCGGCTGGTGGGCCTTCGCGCTCGTGCCCATGGGCTTCCTCTTCGTGCTGGTGCTGGAGCGCTACCTCCTGGCCCACGCCTGCGAGGAACCGCCGGACTGCGCGGAGCACGTGCACGGCCACGCGCTGGGCTTCAGCGCGTTCCTGGGCCTGTCCACGCACACGCTCTTCGACGGCATCGCGCTGGGCTCCTCGGTGAAGGAGGGCGTGGGCGCCATGGCGCTCCTGGCCATCACCGCGCACAAGATTCCCTCGTCGCTGTCGCTCGCGTCCATCCTCCAGGCGGAGGGCAAGAAGCGCGGCACCATCCTGGCGTACACCGCGCTGTACGGCCTGATGGTGCCGGTGGGCGCGGTGCTCTACTTCGGCTTCGACGCGGTGCTGAGCTTCCAGTCGCTGGCGCCCAAGGCCCTGGCCTTCTCCGCCGGCACCTTCCTCTACATCGCCGTGTCGGACCTGCTGCCGCACGTGAACAAGCACGGCCGGGACAAGCCCGGGCGCAACCTGGTGGCGTTGGCAGCCGGGTTGCTGGTGATGTTCGTGCTCGCGCGCGTCCTGGGGCACACGGAGCACTGACGGCACCATGGAACGACGCAAGGACTGGTACGAGCATCCGGAGTACTACGAGGCCATCTTCGGCACGGACACCGTGCGCGAGGCGGACTTCCTCCAGGAGCTGAGCCGGCGCTTCGGCACGGGCGGCAACCAGTGGCTGGAGCCCGCGTGCGGCGCGGGCCGGCTGGTGGCGGAGGCCGCGAGCCGGGGCCTGAAGGTCGCGGGCTACGACCTGTCGGAGGCCATGCTCGCGCACGCGCGCAAGCGCCTGTCCCTCGCGGAGCGCCGCCGCGTGAAGCTGTCCCAGGCGCGCATGGAGGACTTCTTCGACCCGGCGCTGGAGGGGCGCGTGGACCTGGCCCACACGCTGGTCTCCACCTTCCGCTACCTGGACAGCGAGAACGCCGCGGTGGAGCACCTCACCGGCACCCGCCGCCTGCTCAAACCGGACGGCATCTACGTGCTGGGCTTCCACCTCACGGACTACGCGCGCTCCGGTCCTGAGCACGAGCGCTGGGTGGGGCAGGTGGGCAAGGACAAGGTCGTGTGCAACACGCACGAGGGCCTGCCGGAGCAGCGCCTGCGCCGCTCGCCCATGCGCAACCGCCTGCGCGTCACCGGCCCGGGCAAGGACTGGCTCATCGAGACGACGTGGTACTTCCGCACGTACGACGAGGCCCAGGTGAAGCGCCTGTTCCGCAAGTCCGGCCTGCGCGTCGCGGCCACGTTCGACTTCGACTACGACCTGGACTCGCCCGTGGGGCGCGGCAGCCCGCGCCTGGACCGCGTCTTCGTGCTGAAGCCGGACACCGCCTCCAAGGCCTGACGGGTGCTAGCGTCGCCGCCATGGAACCCACCGTGGCGGCGGGGACAGAGGCGCGCATCGACGGCCGCGAGGCGCGGCTGCTCCTGGGGCTCGACTTCGCCGGCACCTACGTCTTCGCGGTGGAGGGCGCCATCGCGGCCATCGCCGGCGGGTTGGATCCGCTGGGCATCATGGTCCTGTCGTTCACCACCGCGCTGGGCGGCGGCATCCTCCGCGACCTGCTCATCGGCGCGACGCCGCCCAACTCCATCCGGGACGAGCGC
Source organism: Corallococcus sp. M7 (assembly GCF_054512695.1). Classification (NCBI taxonomy): domain Bacteria; kingdom Pseudomonadati; phylum Myxococcota; class Myxococcia; order Myxococcales; family Myxococcaceae; genus Corallococcus; species Corallococcus sp. M7. The sequence continues at coordinate 7,690,049 of NZ_CM137252.1, read as the reverse complement.
TACGCGCTGGTCGCCTTCGCGGGCGGCGCGACGGTGCTCCTGCTCCACCGCTTCGTGACGTACGTGCCGCCCCTGCTGCTCGTCACGCTGGACGCCGCGGGGCTGTCCCTGTTCGCCATCGCCGGAGCCCGCAAGGCGCTGGACTACGGCCTGCGTCCGCTGATGGCCGTGCTCATGGCCGCCATCACCGGCTCCGGCGGCGGCACCCTGCGCGACCTCTTCCTCAACCACGTGCCCACCGTGCTGCGCGCGGACATCTACGCCGTGGCGGCGCTCGCCGGGGCGCTCGTCATGGTGGTGGGCCAGCGGCTGGGACGGCCTTCGCGCACCATGGCCCTGGTGGGCGGCGCCACCTGCTTCGCGCTGCGCATGGTCAGCGTCTGGCGCGGCTGGAACCTGCCCCACTTCTCCCTGTCTGGTATGGAATGACCCGGCTGCCTGCCTGTTCGGGAGGCGTGGCCTGACAGGCATTGGAGCTCAAACGTCAGGGGTTTTGCGTCCTGCACGGACGCGTCTGCGTTCCATTGGGACGCAGACTGGATGACGTGTGCACCCTGACCCCGCGAAATCATTGGGATCCCATGCTTGGCACGACATCCGCAATGCGTCCCGCCCATACGCCGGCAACGGCGTGTACCGCATCCAGATGCACCCGGAGCGCGGAAGGAGGGGCCGCTCCTTCCGCGCTCTCCATCTGAATCCGCACCTCCCCGTCATCTCCGATAGAGTCCGCGTCTGCTTTTTGGACGGCTTCGCCGGTCGGCGGTGGCGCGGCTTCCGCACGGGAGGCGAGTGGATGCAAGACGAGTTGGCGCAGCTCATGGCTGCGCTTCGGGATTCCAGGGACTTCGAGACCGCGGCGGCGGCGACGTTGCGTCGGATGCTGGCGGTGGCGGAAGGCGCGGTGGCGGCCAGCCGCTATGCGGGCCGGGCCCGGGTCCTGCGCGGCATCGTCCACCTGCGTCCCGGTGAGGCGTATCGCCGACTGGCGGCGCTGGACGTGGGCGCGCGCGAGGTGACGGACGCGGGCGTCGGGACGCCCTTCTTCACCTCCGCCACGGCCTGGCGCGCGGTGGTGGAGCACCGGTGCGCGGTGTCCATCGACGTGAACATCGGCACGGTGCAGCCGCACGCGCCGGACGCGCCGGTGACGGGCGACCCGGGCCTCGCGGGCTTCCACAGCAACGAGAGCAAGCAGCGCTTCCTGGGCCGCCACGCGACGCACGTGTGCGTGCTTCCCCTGCGCACGCCCGCAGGCATGGAGGGCATGATTTCGCTGGAGGCGGACTGTCTGGCCGCCATGGGGCAGGAGTTCGTCTGGCGCGACGCCGGAGACCTGCTCCAACTGCTCACGGACATCGCCGCGCCGTACCTCACCGCGCTGCCACAGCGGCCGGTGGCCACGCCGGAGGTGGACGAGTTCCTCCCCGTGGTGGGCCGCTCCATGGCGGAGCTGTTGCCCATCCTCCGCACCTTCGCGCTCCAGGACGAGACCATCCTCGTGAGCGGGGCCACGGGCGCGGGCAAGTCGCGCCTGGCGCGTTGGTGCCATGAGCGCTCCGGCCGCCGGGGCAAGCCCTTCGAGACGCTGGACCTGGTGACGGTGCCGGAGGACCTCCAGATGGCGGAGCTCTTCGGCTGGAAGAAGGGCGCCTTCACCGGCGCGGTGCGCGACGCGCCGGGCGTGGTGGCGCGCTCGGACGGCGGCACGCTGTTCATCGACGAAATCGACAAGCTGTCGCTGAAGGCGCAGGCGGGCCTGCTGCACCTCTTGGAGTCGCGCAGCTACCGGCCGCTGGGCGAGGGCACCGGCGAGAAGCTCGCGGACGTGCGCTTCATCATCGGCACCAACGCGGACCTGCACGCGCAGGTGCGCGCCGGCCGCTTCCGCGAGGACCTGTACTACCGCGTGAACGTGCTGCCGGTGCGCATGCCGCCCCTGCAGGACCGGCAGGACGAGATTCCCCTCTGGGCGCGGTACATGGTGAATCGCCGCCACCGCGAGCGGCTGCCCGAGGGCTCCGCGCGGCTGGCGCCGGAGGCGGAGGTGCTGCTGACCACCAGCTCGTGGCCGGGCAACCTGCGGCAGCTCGACAACATCGTGCGGCGTGCGTACTCGCTGGCGATGGTGGGGCAGGCAGGTAATGGCACGGTCGACCTCGTGCTGCAGGAGAAGCACGTGGCCGAGGCGCTGGGCTACGAGCAGTCCCCCGGGGCCCGTCCGTTGCCGGAGGCGCTGCGGGCCGCGGCTCAGGCCTTCGTCGGTGAGGCCCGCAGGCGCGGCAGCCCGCTGGACCTGGACTTCGCGGACGGCTTCCGCGGGCTGGTGCTGGGCACGGCCATCCGTCAGGTGGGCCGCGACGAGGCCTTCCGCCTGCTGGGCCGCGAGAGCCTGGTGAAGAACCGCAACCACCACAAGGCGCTCAAGCGCGAGCTGGAGAAGGTGGACGGCCTCTACAAGGCGCTGGGCGAGGGGGGCTCCCCGTTCTCCGACCTGCTGGAGAACGAGGACTCGGACTGAGGCGAAGGGCGCGCCTTCTAGCGGATGGCGCTGCCCAGCGGCTGGTAGTTCTCGTCGCGCAGGCCCACGAGCACGCTGGTGCCGTTGTCCATCACCCGCAGCTCGCCGTAGCGCGCGTTCGCGTAGCGCTCCGCGTGGCCCTCCTGGAAGAAGAAGGCCTCCGCGCCCAGGCGCATCTGCGAGTTGCGGATGCGGAAGCGCAGGCGCACCTCGCCGGGCGCCAGCTCGGTGCCCGGCATCTCGTAGCGCACGAACTCGCCCACGTTGTGCTCGTCCAGGCGCAGCACCACGTTGCCGTCCTCCTGGGGCTGCTCGCGGCCCTCGCGCCAGCCCTGGTTGATGGCGTAGTCGAGCACCATGTAGTCGCCCTGGATGAGTGAGCGCGGATCCACCGGAGCCAGCCGCAGCAGCACGGGCTGCCCCCGCGCGAGCACGGTCTCCTTCTGCACGACGAGGAAGGCGAGCGCGGCGAACACCAGCGCGAGCCCTCCGAAGATGACGGCGCCGCGTTTCATCGGGCCTCCGTGAGCGCGGCGGGGGGAAGCCGCAGGAAGAACTGCCGCACGCCCAGCAGCACCAGGCCGCTGCCCGTGAGCGCGAGCGCCTTGGCCCAAAGGGTGATGTGCAGGTCGTAGTAGTAGTACGCGCCGAACGTCAGCAGGAACGCCACCGCCAGCCCGAGCATCACGCGGCTGCGGCGGTGGAAGCCGAGCGTCAGCATCAGCACCGCCACCAGCACGCCCGGCGTGTTCAGCGTCATCACCGTGAGCAGCACGAGCGCGCAGACCGCGGGAATCCAGATGCGCTGCTCATGCGCCAGCCCCAGCTCGCGCAGCACCTGCCAACCCGTCCACACCACGAGGAGCGCCAGCGCGATGGCCATGTACGCGCTGGGGACGAACGCGCTCTCGAAGCGGAAGACGTAGTGGAAGCCCTCCTGCGAACTCTCGAAGCTGCGGAACAAGAGCCACCCGGGCGCGGCGCACGCGAGCGCGAAGGCGATGGGCCCCACGCGGGCGCCCAGGTGTCCGCGCCGCAGCCGGGGCTCGTGCAGCAGCAGGCCGGCGAGCGCCGCCGTGCCCACGAGCATCCACGCGTCCGCGCCCGCGCCCCCCACGGCCTCGACGGCCAGCACCCCCACGGACACGCAGACCCCCACGGTCGCCAGGAAGTAGAGGATGAGGTCCGGGAACACGGCGAGCAGCGCGAGCGACACCACCGCCCCCGCGAACGCGATGGTGACGGTGTTCTGGTCCAGCTGCGCCAGCCCCACGAGGAATGAACCCACGCCCGCCATGCACAGGGCCAGGGCGAGCTGCTCCATGAAGGGCCCGTGGGTGGCCCGGCGCAGGAACACCGACGCCACCGTCAGCGCGAGGCCCAGGCCGGTGAGCGCCAGCTCCTCCTTCCAGAGGCCCACGCAGGCGAAGAAGCTGAGCAGGAAGGCGGCGGACAGCCACGCGCCTCCACCGGCCAGCGCCTTCACGAACCAGGGCGAGGCCCCCAGCTTCTTATGCCGGACCTCCAGGGCGGTGCGGGCGCGCGCGTCCACCTCCGCGTCCACGTGGCCCTCGGCCTTGAGCCCCGTCAGTACGTCTTGAATGGTCGGTCGCAGGGCCATGATCAGGTCTCCTCCGAAACGCCCGTGGCCTGCGATTCGTGGCGCAGCCAGTACACCGCCAGGCCCACCTCGCCAATGAGCACCAGGGGCAGGATGAAGAGGGTCAGCTCCTCCGCGTGCGTGACCTCCATGAGGAACCAGCCCACCGCCGTGGTGACGAGCGTGATGGCACTCAGCGCGCCCACGGTGAGCAGGAACAGCTCCCCATGCAGGTGCCGGTGCAGGGCGTAGATGGCGACCAGCGCCCCCAGCACCAGCGGCAGGGACACGCCAGTTTCGAGCGAGCGGTCGTGATTGCTCACGATGAACAGGATGCCCAGGGTCACCAGCGGCGTCAGCGTCATGAGGGACAACACGCGGGGCATCCACCGCCCCTGGAGCCAGGAGACCTTCTGGTTGGCGAAGTGCTCGTACGTCGCCCAGGCGAACCCGTTGAGCAGCCCCAGCACCAGCGCGAGCCGCGCCTCATAGAATTCGACGCGCGTCATGCGCTGGCCCCAGAAGAGGATGACGCCCGTGTTGACGAGCACGAGCTGGAGCATCCACAGCGGCGTGAAGCGCGCCAGCGCCACCCAGGGCAGGATGAGCACGCCCCAGCCGATGAACAGCTCATATGGATCCGCGCCCGTCTGATACGCCTGCCCGTACACGGCGAGCAGCGGACCCACCAGCACCGCGGCCGCGAGCAGCGCGAACTGGCCCGCGGGCCGGTCGCCCAGCCGCCACGCGCCCACCGCCGCTCCGGTCATGCCCAGGCAGATGAGGCCCAGCTTCGAGAAGCGCCCGAGCTCCGCCCAGTTGAAGGCGAAGAAGTACACCACGCCCGCCAGCACCAGCAGCGAGCCCAGGGCCATCAGCGTCGTGGACAAAAACGCGCGCCACGCGGGCCGGGTCGGTGAGGCGACCGCCAGGTGCAGCGCGCGCCCGTACGCGTCCGGGCCCAGGATTCCGGCGTCCGCCAGCGCGTGCAGCCGCTCCGGCGTCGCCTCCAAGTCGAGGAAGTCTTTCGGCACGGCCGGCGACTGTAGCCTGTTTGACGGAGGGGCTGGGACACTGGCCTCCAGCCCCTCCAGACACAGTCGGTGCTACGGCGTGGCCTCGGTGACGTCGGTGATTTCGAAGCGGTGGCTCGTAGGCGAGCCCCAGTTCCCCCAATACCCATCGCTGAAGGTGCGCTCGAGCGCGAGGAAATACCGGCCGCTCGTGGGCGCCGTGAACCGGGCCCCGTCCCCGTACGTCACGAGCTTCGGGCCCTGCTGCGTGCCCTGGGCATCCGTCACCGTGGTGCCACAGTAGACGCTGGCCTTGCCGCTGGGGATGCCGGCGGTGGCGTCCTTCAGGAGATACACGTGGCCCTCGATGAGGTCCGTGGCCAGCATGTCGACGTCATTCCTGGCGCCGAAGGCGACGTCCACCTGCGCGGGCACCGTCACGACGGTGGCCTCCGCCGCGACGTCCCCATGGTCATCCGGGCCTGCATCGCTGACCGTGCACTCATACCGGTGGGAGAAGGTCGAGGGCTGCCGCGCATTGGCCTGGACGCGCAAGAGGATGTCTCCCCCTCCCACGTTCTTGACGGCGATGTAGGGGAGGTCGTCGAAGGGGTACGCGCCGTAGTTGTACGTACCGAGGGACGTCCCATCCGGCAGGAAGAGCTCCATGTCCGGGTGGCTGCCGGCCTCCGCCGCCCGGCATCTGGCGCGCAAGTTGTGATTCGCGGGCACGGAGAACCGCCAGGCATCCACGTCGCCGGAGGTCTCCAGGAAGCCCTCGAAACTTGTCTCTGTCTGCGTGACCGGCTGTTTGACAGCCTCGTCCAAGGAGCTGCCCGCATCATCCGCGGCCTCCGTGAACTGGTAGCTGAACTGTCCTGCCATGCTACTTCCTCCCCCGCCCGCGGCCTGGAGATCCATCACGACGGGCCCGTTCGCGGACGCCGTCCAGAAGAGGGTGATCCCCCACTTCTCGTTGACGTTGGTGGACCGGGCCTCTCCCAGGGGCTCCAGCGACGTCGCGTCTCGCAATTGAAGCTGACACCCCGTCAGGGTGGCGGGCTTGCAGACGAAGCGGTAGAGCTGGCCGGCTTTGACGGCGAGTTTCAGGCGGATGGGCTCGGTGAGCGTCGTGAACTCCACCTCTCCCTGCGCCCCCGGCTGCAAGCCCGGGTCCTGGACTTCGTCCTTGCCGCAGGCACTCAGTGCCAACACCACGCCCAGCAGCGCCACGCGCTGGAAAGACTTCCATTTCCGATTCATGCGGATGCCCCTCATCCCCCAAAGCGCTCGCGCGGCCCGAGCACCGTGACATCAATCAATACCCCATGACCGGGGGCCCCAGGAAGGGCTGACAAGTGATTGTCATTGTCCTCCGAGAAAGGCTTTCATTTCCGGGAGCACGCGCTCCGGGTGTTCCAGCTGGGGACTGTGGCCACACTCCACGCGCAGCACCCGGGCCTGGGGCAGCCGCCGTGCGGCCTCGTCCGCCAGGGCGACGGGCAGCGTCTCATCGCGCTCACCCCAGACGAGCAGCACGGGGAGCTTCACCTCGCCCAGTCGTTCGCGGCGGTGGAACAGCGGCCCCGTCAGCGGCACCAGCGCGTTGAAGGCGTGCGCGGCTTCGGGCCTGCCGCCGGGCACGCTCAACAATTCGTAGCCCAGCTGTCCCAGCTTCTCTCCCAGCGGCGTGGGAGGCGGCGGCAGCATCCGCGCCATCGCCCAGGGGCCCAGGTTGCGCGCCAGCCGCTCCGGCCCCGCGCGGAAGAACAGGCGTGAGGCGCGCGGCATCTCCGGACCCAGCCCCATCGCGTCCACCAGCACCAGCCGCTCCACAGGCACCGCGCCGCGCAGCGCGAGCTCCAGCGCCACCAGCCCGCCCAGCGAGTGGCCGACCACCGACACCGGCCCCCGCGTGAGCATCCCCAGCGCCTCCTCCACCGGCGCCGTGAAGAAGCGCACCGCGTCCTCCGCGGACCCCACGTGCACGTCGGCCGGGGTGGACTGACCGAAACCGGGCAGGTCCAGGGCCAGCACCCGGTGATGCCGGGCCAGCACCGTCAGGTACGGGAACCAGTGGGTCGCCGCGTTCCCACGTCCGTGGAGGAAGACGACCGTGGAATGGGCGTCCTCGGAGGGGCCCCCTTCGAGGATCCGCACCGCGCCGCCCCCGGGCAGCCAGTGCACCTGGGGCACCACGGCCGGGGCCAACTGGGCCAGGAGCCCCGTCTCCACCGGGCCGACGGGGGGCGTGGCGCCCGGGGCTCCGGGGCGGCCGGCGGCGTCCCAGCGAGGGGGGAGGGGAGAGCGGCGGGGCGGGGGCGGGCGGGACATGGGCGGATGACCCTTTACGGCACGGGGCCGCTTGACGGAATGTCTGGCCCACAGCGGTGTTGAGCCGGACGCCCGGGAACCCTAGGCTGCCCGCCGCCCAGGCCGACAGAGGGGACATGAACACCGACATTCGCGCGCTCACCGAACGCGTGCAGCAGGAAAGCAGCTTCGTCGAGGTCCTCAACCAGGAGACCGGCAAGGTCATCGTCGGGCAGCGGTACATGCTCGAACGCATCCTCATCGGCCTCTTGTGCAACGGCCACGTCCTCCTGGAGGGCGTGCCCGGACTCGCCAAGACGCTGACCGTGCGCACCGTGGCGGACTCGCTCAGCGCCACCTTCATGCGCGTGCAGTTCACGCCCGACCTGCTGCCGGCGGACCTCGTCGGCACCATGATCTACAACCAGCAGACGGCCGCGTTCACCGTCCGCAAGGGGCCCATCTTCGCGAACATCGTCCTCGCGGACGAAATCAACCGCGCCCCCGCCAAGGTCCAGTCCGCCCTCCTGGAGGCCATGGCCGAGCGCCAGGTCACCATCGGCGACCAGACCTTCGGCCTGCCCTCGCCCTTCCTCGTGCTGGCCACCCAGAACCCCATCGAGCAGGAGGGCACCTACCCCCTCCCCGAAGCGCAGGTGGACCGCTTCATGCTCAAGGTGAAGGTGGGCTACCCGACCCGTGATGAGGAGAAGGTCATCATGGACCGCATGGCCGGCGGCTCGTCGCCCAAGGCCCAGCGGGTCATCGCGCTGGAGCACCTGGTGCGCGCGCGCGAGCTCGTCCACGCCATCTACATGGACGAGAAGGTGAAGGAGTACATCCTCAACGTGGTGTTCGCCACGCGCGAGCCCGCGCGCTACGGCCTCAAGGACCTGGCGGACTACATCCAGTTCGGCGCCTCGCCGCGCGCCACCATCGCGCTCGCGCAGGCGGCCCGCGCGCACGCGTTCCTGCGCCACCGCGGCTTCGTCACCCCGGAGGACGTGAAGGCCATCGCCTTCGACGTGCTCCGCCACCGCATCGCGATGACCTACGAGGCGGAAGCCGAGGAGCTCACCCAGGAGAAGATCATCCAGCGCGTCTTCGACCGCGTGGAAGTCCCCTGACAGGCCCCCGGTAAGAGCGCGCCCGTGCTGCCCAAGGACCTCATCCGCCGCATCCGCAAGCTGGAGATCCGCACCCGCAAGGTGGTCTCCGACATGCTGGCCGGCCAGTACCACTCGGTGTTCAAGGGCCGCGGCATGGCCTTCTCCGAGGTGCGCCAGTACCAGCCCGGCGACGAGATCCGCTTCATCGACTGGAACGTCACCGCGCGCATGAACGAGGCCTTCATCAAGGTCTTCACCGAGGAGCGCGAGCTCACGGTGATGCTCCTGGTGGACGTGTCCGCCTCCAACGAGTTCGGCTCCAAGGACCGCACCAAGGCGGAGGTCGCCGCGGAGGTGGCCGCGCAGATTGCCTTCAGCGCCATCGCGAACAACGACCGCGTGGGGCTCATCCTCTTCTCGGACCGGGTGGAGAAGGTCGTCCCGCCGCGCAAGGGCCGCATGCATGTGCTGCGGCTCGTGAGCGACATCCTCACCTTCAAGCCCAAGGGCCACGGCACGGACCTGTCCGCGGGGCTCACGTACCTGACGCAGGTGTCCAAGCGGAAGGCCGTGACGTTCCTCGTGTCGGACTTCATGGCCACGGGCTACGAGAAGCCGCTGCGCCTCGTCGGCCGCCGCCACGACCTGGTGCCGGTGGTCATCGAGGATCCGCTGGAGCAGCGCTTCCCCGCCCACGGCCTGGTGGAGATGGAGGACCCGGAGACGGGCGAGCGCTTCGTGGTGGACACCAGCTCCACCGCCGTGCGCGGCAAGTTCATGCGCGCCATGCAGGCCCAGCGCGACGAGCGCCGCAAGCTGTTCAAGAAGCTGGAGCTGGACCACGTGGAGCTGCGCGCCGGGGATGATCACGGCAAGGCGCTGGCGAACTTCTTCCGCGCGCGGGCCCGGAGGATGGCGGCATGAGACACGCGCTCGTCCTCGCGGCCGTCCTCCTCGTCAGCGCGCCGTCCGTCTGGGCCCAGGCGCCCGCGCCCAAGGTCCCCGTCGCGCTGGAGACGGTGGCGCCCACGGGCGCGTCCGCGCGGGTGGATCCGGAGACGGTGCACATCGGCGAGCCCTTCACCTACCAGGTGACGCTCACGCACCCGAAGGACCAGCGCTACGAACTGGTGGCGCCCACGGGTGAGAGCTCGGTGGAGCTGCTCCAGCAGACGCGCCAGCGCCAGGACAACGCGAACGACGCGACCACGACGTTTGGCCTGCGCTTCTCCGCGTTCGACCTGGGCGACGTGCAGTTGCCGGACCTCGCCTTCGACGTGGCGACGCCGGAGGGGCCGCGCCGCTTCGTGCTCAAGGGCAAGACGGTGGAGGTGACCTCCACGCTGCCGCCGGACGCGCAGGGGCAGGGCGCTGAGCTGTTCGACTACCAGCCTCCGCAGGAGGTGCCCATCCGCTCCTGGACGCTGCTCTACGCGCTGGCGGTGGCGCTGGCGGTGGCCACCGCGGTCTGGGCGTTGGTGCGCTGGTGGCAGCGCCGGCCGAAGCGCGAGAAGGTCGTCCCCGTGCTGCCGCTGGACGTGCGCGTGCGCCAGTCCCTGGACGCGCTCAAGCGCGAGGACCTGCCCGGCCGCGGCCACGTGAAGGACTTCTACTTTCGCCTCTCCGAAATCGTGCGCGGCTACCTGGGCGAGCGCTACGGCTTCGAGGCCCTGGAGTGCACGTCGTCCGAACTGATGGCGTCCCTGCGCAGGCTGCCCACGCCGGGCCTGCCGGAGGACGCGCTGATGCGCTTTGTCTCCGAGTCGGACATGGTGAAGTACGCCCGCGCCGACGCCTCCCCCGAGTCCTGCAATCAGGCGCTGGCCTTCGGCTACGACCTGCTCGCCAAAACGTACGTTCCTCCCGCTCCCCCCAAGCCCGATGCTGCCCCCGGACCTCGCGTTCAATAACCCGGAGGCGCTCTGGGCCCTGCTGTTGGCGCCGCTGCTCCTGGCGCTCGCGTTCTGGGAGCGCAAGCGCCGCGCCACGCTGCGCTTCTCCGCCGCGCACGTCTTCGCCAAGGGCGGCCGGGGCTTCCGCACGTACCTCCTGCCGCTGCTCCCCCTCCTGCGCGTCGCGGCGGTGGTGGCGGCGGTGGTAGCCATCGCCCGGCCGCAGTCGCGCGACTCGCGCGTGCGCGACCTGTCGGTGGAGGGCATCGACATCGTGGTGGCGCTGGACCTGTCCACGTCCATGGAGGCCGGTGACTTCCGTCCGCAGAACCGCCTCAACGTGGCCAAGGAAGTGCTGACCGAGTTCATCTCCGGCCGCGTGAACGACCGCCTGGGCCTGGTGGTGTTCTCCGGCGCCGCGTACACGCAGTCCCCGCTGACGCTGGACTACGGCGTGTTGAAGGAGGTGCTCAAGCAGCTGCGCACCCGCGTGCTGGAGGACGGCACGGCCATCGGTGACGCCATCGCCACGTCGCTCAACCGCCTGCGTGACTCGGACGCGAAGAGCCGTGTGGTGGTGCTGATCACGGACGGTGACAACAACGCCGGCAAGATCTCGCCGTTGGACGCGGCGAACATGGCCGCGTCGCTCCACATCCCCATCTACACCATCCTGGTGGGCAAGGGCGGCAAGGTGCCCTTCCCGCAGGGCACGGACCTGTTCGGCAACACCGTGTGGCGCGAGACGGAGATCCCCATCAACCCGGAGCTGATGCAGGACATCGCGGACCGCACCGGCGGCGAGTACTACCGCGCCACCGACCCGGAGGGCCTCAAGCAGGGTCTGCAGAAGGTGCTGGACGCGCTGGAGCGCTCGAAGCTGATGGAGGGCGGCGCCAGCGCCACGTACAAGGAGAACTTCCACCCGTTCCTGCTGGTGGCCTTCGGGCTCGCCGCGCTGGAGCTGCTGCTGCGCGCCACCGTCCTGCGGGTGTTCCCATGATGCCCACGTTGGACGCCTGGCGCTTCACGCTCCTGGGTTACCAGGTGGGCCTGGCGCAGCCGCTGTTCCTGGGGCTGTTCGCGGTGGGCCTGCTCTTGGGGCTGCTCGCGCTGCTCAAGGCGCTGGGCCGCAGGACGCGGCTGTCGGCGCTCATCGCGGAGCGCCACGTGGCGACGCTCGCGCCCGGCGTGTCCGTGTGGCGGCCGGCGGTGCAGGGCGGCCTGTACGGGCTGGGGCTGATGCTGTTCGGGCTCGCGCTCGCGCAGCCCCAGTGCGGCACGAAGAGCGAGCTGACGAAGCGCCGGGGCATCGACGTGGTGGTGGCGCTGGATGCGTCCAAGTCCATGCTCGCCAGGGACGTGCAGCCCAGCCGGTTGGACCGCGCGCGGCTGGAGCTCAACACGCTGCTGGATGAATTGAAGGGCGACCGCGCGGGCCTGGTGGTGTTCGCGGGCGATGCGTTCGTGCAGTCGCCGCTCACGTCGGACTACTCGGCGGTGAAGCTGTTCCTGCGCGCGGTGGATCCGGACGCGATGCCCCAGGGCGGCACGAACGTGGGCGCGGCGCTGCGGCTGGCCAAGCAGGTGCTGGACAACGCGGACCGGGGCTCCAAGGAGCGCGTGGTGGTGCTGCTGTCGGACGGCGAGGACCTCACCGGCGACGTGCGCGAGGCCACGGAGGCGCTCAAGGACGCGCGCGTCCAGGTGCTCGCGGTGGGCGTGGGGTCGGACTCCGGTGAGCCCATCCCCGTCTACGACCGGCGCGGTGAGTTCGTGGACTACAAGAAGGACTCCAACGGCGACACGGTCATCACGCGCCTGGACCGAGCGGGCCTCACGGCCATCGCGGACGCGACGGGCGGCGCCTTCTTCTACCAGCCCAACGGCGTGGCGATGGGACAGGTGGTGGAGCGCATCGACCAGTTGCAGAAGAGCGAGCTGGAGAGCCGCGTGACGGTCCGCTACGACGAGCGCTTCCAGTGGTTCGCCGTCCCCGGCCTGGTGCTGCTGGTGTTGGGCATGGCGCTCATCCCTTCGCGCCGGAGGGCCGCATGAGCACGCAACCGATGCGGCGGCGCGCGGCGCGAGCGATGGCTGTGGGCCTGGCGGGGCTGCTGGCGCTGCCGGGGCCCGCGTGGGCGGTGGGGCCGCTGGAGAAGGACCACCCGCTGGTGCAGCGCGGGCGCGAGGCCTACGCGGCCGGACGCTACGAGGACGCGCTGAAGGACTTCGAGGCCGCGAAGAAGGAGCGGCCCAATGATCCGACGGTGGAGTTCAACCGCGCGGACGCGCTGGCGAAGCTGGGCCGCTCGGCGGAAGCGCGCGAGGCGTTCAAGCAGGTGGCGGAGTCTTCGCGCCAGCCCGACCTGGCGCAGAAGAGCTGGTACAACCTGGGCAACCTCGCGGCCACGGCGGGTGACCGTTCGGAGGCGCTCAAGTCCTACCGCAAGGCGCTCACGCTGGATCCCACGGATCCGCAGGCCCGGCACAACTACGAGGTGGTGCTGCGCGACCTGCCTCCGCCCCAGAACGGTCCGGATGGCGGCACCGACGGAGGCCAGGACGGCGGCAACGACGGTGGGCGTCCGGACGCGGGCGAGGACGGCGGCCAGAAGGGTGACGGTGGCACGCCGCAGGATGGCGGCCAGGACGGCGGCGCGGATGGTGGCGCGGATGGCGGCCAGGACGGTGGGGCCGACGGAGGCCAGGACGGCGGTGGGCAGGATGGCGGTCAGGACGGCGGCGCGGATGGTGGCGGCGGCGATGCCGGGCCCGGTGATGGTGGTTCGGATGGCGGTCAGGACGGCGGCGGCGATGGCGGTCCCACCGACGGCGGCGGTGACGGTGGCCAGGGCGATGGGGGCCAGGACGAGGGCGAAGGCGACTCGCGCGATGGCGGCGCGGACGGCGGCAGCGAGGGCGAGGAGGAGACGGAGTCCAACCCGCGCGATGGCGGAAGTTCGCCGGGTGACGTCGACCGGCAGGAGGCCGAGCGCCTGCTGGATGCGATGAAGCAGAACGAGAAGAATCTCCAGCTCTGGCGTTTCCAGCAGAAGAAGAAGCAGAGGAAGCCCAATGAGAAGGACTGGTAGCGGGCGCACGGCGCTGCTCGCCGTACTCGCCCTCCTGGCCACGGCGCCGGCGTGGGCGGCGGACATCGAGTTCTACCAGACGGTGGACCGCACCGAGGTGGGCACCGAGGACACCTTCAAGCTCACCGTGGTGGTGGTGGACGCGCCGTCCAACGCCCAGGTGCGCCTGCCCGAGTCCAACGACTTCGAGGTGCTCTCCTCGTCGCGCGGCAGCCAGCGCTCCATCTCGCTGTCCGGTGGCGGCCCCGCCGTCATCCAGGACATCACCCGCCACGAACTGCTGATGCGCCCGCTGCGCGCGGGCAAGCTCACCCTTCCGCCCGCCACGCTCACCGCGGGAGGCCGCACATACCGCACGGACGCCGTGCAGTTGACCGTGCGCGAAGGCCGCGTGGGGGGCTCGCCCCAGGCGCAGCAGGGCGGCCGGCCGCCGTTGCCGGATCCGTTCCGCAACTTCCGCAACATGCCGGATCCGTTCGGGGACGACGACTCGGACCTGCGGGACGACGAGCCGGTGATTCCGCGCGGGGACTCGGACCTGTTCCTGCGCGCCAGCCTGGACCGCGACGACCTCTACGTGGGCGAGCAGGCCACGCTGTCGCTCTACATCTACTCGCGCGTGGACCTGTCCAGCGTGGACGCGGTGACGATGCCCAAGCTGGAGGGCTTCTGGACCGAAGAGGTGGAGAGCCCCACGCAGCTCACGGGCGAGCAGAAGGTGGTGGACGGCATCCCGTACCGCGCCTACCTGCTGCGCCGCCGCGCGCTCTTCCCGGTGAAGTCCGGCACGCTGCTCATCACCCCGGCGGAGGCGGACATCACCACGGGCTTCCTCTTCGCGGGCCACCGCGTGCACCGCGTTTCCAATGGCCTGAAGGTGAAGGTGCGGCCGCTGCCGAACGGCGCGCCGCCGAACATGTCCAACGCGAACGTGGGCTCGTGGCGCATGTCGCTGGACGTGTCGCAGACGCGCGTGGAACTGGGGCAGCCCATCACGGTGAAGGTCATCCTGGAGGGGCAGGGCAACGTGAAGAACGTCACCCCGCCGAAGCTCACCGGCCCGGCCGCGCTGAAAATCTACGAGCCCACGACGACGGACCGGCTCACGCCCAACCGCAACCGCATCCAAGGCCGCCGCGTGGTGGAGTACCTGGTGATGCCGCAGCGCACGGGCACCTTCACGCTCCCGGAGCTGCGCTTCCCGTACTTCGACCCGTCGCGGCGCCAGTACGAGACGGCGCGCACGGACCCCGTGACCATCACCGTGGAGGCGGGAGCGGGCGGAGTGTCCTCGCTGCCGTCGACGATGACGCCCGCGCAGGTGGCGGACGCGGCCAATGAGCAGAAGAACGTGCTCGCCACCGGAGGCCTGCGTCCGGTGCGCGCCCGGGCCCGGTTCGTGGGGCCGTCGCAGCCCGTGTGGATGCGGCCCTTCTTCATCGCGGGCGTGCTGGCGCCGCTGGGCCTGCTGGCGGGCGTGGCGTTCGTGGGAGGCATGCGCGGCAAGCTGGCCACGCGCTCCGAGGCGGACCGGGGCCGTCAGCAGGCGAAGGCCGCGCGCAAGCGGCTGGCGGAGGCGGAGAAGCTCAAGGCGGGCTCGGACTCGGGCGCGTTCTACGTGGAGGTGGAGCGGGCGATGGTGGGCTTCCTGGAGGCCCAGCTGGGCTTCCCCGTGGGCGGGCTGACGCGCGAGGCGCTCGGGGAGAAGCTGGCGGCGGCGGGCGTGGACGCGGAGCGGCGCGCGCGCGTGCTCTTCGTGCTGGAGGCGTGCGACCTGGGCCGCTACGGCGGCGGGGTGGAGCCGGGTGAGCGGCGCAAGGTGCTGGCGACCGCGGCGGCGGTGATGGAAGGCTGGGCGTGATGAGCGACGCGGCGACGCAGGGCTACTACACCGCCGAGGAAGCGGAGGCCGTCTTCCAGCAGGCCAACGACGCGTATGGCCGCGAGGACTACGCCACCGCGCAGGCCCAGTACGAGAAGCTCATCGCCCACGGCTTCGGCGGACCGGACGTGCTCTACAACCTGGGCACCACGCACCTGGCCCGGGGCGACCTGGGCCGCGCGGTGCTGGCGCTGGAGCAGGCCCGGAAGCAGGGCGGACGCGCAGAGGACCTGGAGGCCAACCTGGCCCTGGCCAGGGCGCGGCAGGTAGACAAGGTCGTGGGCGCCACCGCCGACGAGGCCTTCCTCCCCCGGCTGGCCGCCGCGACGGACGGCGCGGCCGTGGCCTGGGTCTTCTTCGTCGCGTGGCTGGTGGGCTTCGCGCTGCTGCTCTTCCGGCGCGCCTTCCCTTCGATGCGGCGCACGGCGGTGGCGGTGGTGGCGGGCCTCTGCCTCACGGCGGCGGTGCCGGCGGCGCTGCTCCTGGGTGCGCACATCTGGGTGCACCAGAACGTGCACGAGGCCGTGGTGCTGGCGCCCACGCTGGTGGCGCGGGAGCTGCCTCGCTCGGAGGGACGCTCGCTCTTCGAGGTGCACGCCGGCCTGAAGGTGCAGCTCCTGGATGAGACGGGGAAGTACGTCCGCATCCGCCTGCCCAACGGCCTGGAGGGCTGGGCCGAGCGCGACGGCGTCGCCGAAATCTAGGCGGGGCCGGAGCGACCCCGCCGTCGGGGAAAACCGACAGGGGACCGCTTTCGTACAGAGGGGCTACCGGGAGGCGTCGCTTCGCTGGACGTCGCCAGGGCAATGGCCTACGAGGGGCCCCGAGGAATCATGGCTGGCAACGCGCAAGCGCCCTTCCACATCCTGCTCGTCGAGGACGAGCCCGTCATCCGCGAGCTGGTTCGCTCCATGTTGAGCGACGGCGCGGTGGACGTGGTCTGCGCGGCCAATGGCATCGAGGGCCTGAAGCTGGCCCGCGACCGCGACTTCCACCTCATCCTGATGGACGTGGTGCTGCCGCAGCTGGACGGCGTCTCCGTGTGCCGCATCCTGAAGAGCGACCCGGCCACGGCGAAGGTGCCGCTCTACATGCTCACCGCGAAGGCGAAGAAGGCGGACGTGGAGAGCGCGACGCAGGCGGGCGCGGACGGCTACATCCACAAGCCCTTCCGCGGCGCGGAGCTGATGGACCTGGTGGAGCGGCTGCGCGCGGCCCGCTCGGCCGCGGACTGACGCTCCACCGGAAGGCCCTTACGGCAGGTGCGGGTGGAGGAAGCGGGCCAGGGCGATGAGGTCGTCCCAGTCCAGCTCGCCGAACTCCAGCGCCACGCCGTCCACTTCCCGGCGGCGGATGGTGCACATGGTGACGAGCTCCCGGTCGCCCGGCAGCGGCAGGGCGATGGTGAGCGCGCGCTGCGAGTCCGCCGGGTGGACCTGGAGGAACAGGCCGTTCATGGAGATGTCGCGCGCCTGCGCCGTCACGGTGCGGCCCGACAGGAGCACCTTCACCTGGAGCCGGGCTTCGACGCGCGGGTGGTAGCGCTCGCGCTCGTTCGGACGGGGACCATTGGAGGGGTTCATCATCGGGGGCTCACCTTCGGGTGCGACAGGACGCGACAACTCTGATGCAGGTTGGCGAGGTGGCAAGTTTTCGGGTTTTCCTCCGCCGTCCCGCGCGGTGGACGTAGCGCTCGCGCACGGGAGACGTCTGACGCGGAAGGCTCCTGTCGTTTCAAGGGGTTGGCCCCTGGCACGGATGGTGGAAGGCAGCCCCGGCGAATCCCTGCCGGAGGCACCCCTTGGAAGACCGTCGCATCCCTTCGTTGAGCATCGCCCCGTCCATCGCGCGTCAGACGCCGAAGACGGAGTTCGGCCCCACGCTGGCGCGAGCGGCGCGCGAGGTGGTGCGCACGGGCGCGGGGCTCGTGGGCGGCATGTTGCCGTCAGGCCCCATCTCCAGCGCGGTGGTGTCCACGCTGAGCGGCACGGTGTCCGCGGCGGTGCCGGCCGAAGCGGTGTCGTCGGTGCCGGCGGCGGGAGGCGCCTCCGCGATGTCGGCGCGCGCGAGCGCGGTGGGGACGACGGCTTCGACGGGGAGCGCGGCGACGGGGCAGGGGGACGCGTGGGACCTGCTGGAGGCGCAGAAGCTGATGGCCGCGGACGGCCAGAAGTTCAACGTGGCCTACCTGTCGCTCCAGAACGAGATGCAGAAGGAGAGCCGCGAGCACAACGCCATCTCCAACATCATGAAGGTCCGCCACGACTCGGCGAAGGCCGCCATCAACAACATCCGCTGAGGCGCGTTCGCGATGGCCATCGACAAGTTGGGAGCCGTGGGCGGCGCGGGCCCTTCGCCCGCGGTGGAGTCCGGCAGGGAGACGTTCGGCAAGGTGCTGGAGGGCGTGCGCACGCCCCCATCGCGCCCCGTGCCGGTGACGACGGAGGGGCCGCCGAAGCCGGTGCGCACGCCCACCGAGGCCACCGCCGGCACGTCGCGGGCGGACGGCGTGGAGGGGGCGAAGGCGGGCTGCGCGGAGGTGAAGCCGGGGGTCCGCGTGGATTCGGTCCAGGCGGCGCGCGGTCAGCAGGCGGTGGAGGTGTTGGACCGCGTGGGGCAGGCGCAGCAGCGGCTGGACCACATCCTGAAGCTCGCCGAGTCCGGCCGCACGTTCAGTCCCTCGGAGTTGCTCGCGCTCCAGGCCCACGTCTACCGCGCCAGTCAGGAGCTCGATCTCGCCGGCAAGGTCGTCGAGAAGGCCACCGGCGGCGTCAAGCAGGTCCTCCAGACCCAGGTGTGAGGAGTCCTTTCTTCCATGCGTTCCGCTCCCCTTCGTTGTCTCTGTTTCCTCCTGCTCCTGGGTGCTTCGGCGTGCCGGGAGCGCATCCAGCACGGCCTCGACGAACGTCAGGCCAATGAGCTGCAGACGGTGCTCGTCGAGCGGGGGCTCGACGCGCGCAAGGTGCCCGAGTCGGGCAAGAAACCCACGTGGGCCATCGAGGTGACGGACGCGCAGTCCTCGGACGCGGTGCGCATCCTGGCGGAGCTGGGGCTGCCCCGGCTCGCGGCGGAGACAGGCTGCGACGTGTTTGGCGGAAGCGGGCTCGTGCGCTCGCCACTGGAGGAACAGGTCTGCCGCGTCCGGGGAATGGAGCGGGAGCTGGAGAAGACGCTCCAGACGGTGGACGGCGTGCTGCTGGCGCGCGTGCACCTGGTGGTCCCACCGCCGCCGAGGCCGGGCCAGGCTCCCACGCCTTCGAAGGCTTCGGCCATGCTGCGCACGGCGCCCGGCGGCGCGACGCGCGTGCGCAAGTCGGCGGACACGCTGCGTGAGCTCATCGCGGGAGGAGTGGAGGGGCTGTCACCGGAGGCGGTCTCGCTGCTGGTGGACGAGGTGACGACGCACGTGGAGGCGCCGTCTCCGAAGGGAGGCCCTGTCCCGCTGCGGCTGCGCGTGGTGCTCGCCCTGCTGGGCGTGCTGGTGACGGGCCTGTCCGGAGCGCTCGTCTGGGCAACGCTGCGCTGGAAGCACTACCGGGCCCTGGCGGAGCAGCCCCCCGTGGCGCCGCCTGCGCCGCCCACGCCCGCGCGGCCGGTGGTGACCCCGGGCTCCACGCGCAAGCTGGCCTGAGCACACCATGGACGTCACACGCGTGGGGCGGGTGCTGCGCAAGGCCCGGAAGCTCCTGCCCTCGAGGAAGGAAGCACCGCGGGCCGCCGCGGTGGCGGAGGTCACGCTGCCCGCGTTGTCCCTGCCGTTGGAACGCATCGCGCTGGTCGTCTGCGTGCTGGCGCGAGAGCGCGCCGCGGAGCTGTTGGGAGGGCTGGTGGATGCTGAAGCGGGCAGGGCGCTGCGCCACCTGGAGCGCTTCGCCGCCATGCCCTCCGCCCAGCGCCAGGCCAAGGTGGCGGTGGAGTTCGGAGAGCGGGCGGACGGCGAGACCCGGTTGGCCCTCTTCCTGGAGACGGCTCCCGAAGCCCTGCGCCAGGAAGCATTTCGTGGCCTTCCGCCGTACCACCGCAGCCGGTTTCCCCAGTGGGAGGGGGCCGAATCGCGAGCGGATGCCGCTCCGGCCCTGACCGCCCTGGCGGAGCGGCGCATCCGCGAAGCGCTGCGCTGAGCGTCCTCGGGTGTGGAGGGCCATCCCGAAGACGGACCTCCGCCTCCAGCCAACACCCTGATTCCACGAGCCGGTCCCCTGGCCATGGCCGTGCACAGGGGACGTGTGTCCCATCGCCGTCCCGGAGCTCCGGATGCAAACGAATCCAGTCAGGTCCCCCAGCGTCGCGAAGAAGCCCACGCGACCGTTCCGCCCGGGAGCGCGCCGGCTGACGCGTGCTCACCTGGTGTTGGGACAGCGGCCCCAGGTGGGGCGTTGGGGCGCGGAGCTCCTGCGCGACGTGGGCGCGGCGCTGTCGCGGGACCTGGGAGCGGCGGTCACGGTGGAGGGGCACCTGGTGCCGGCGGCGGTCCAGCCGGAGCGCGAGCTGGCGGTGGGAATGGTGTTCGCGCTGGTGGAGCTGTCGGCGGTCGGGGGCACCGCCATCGTGGAGCTGGAGGTGCCGCTGGTCTTCGCGGCGCTGGCGAGGCTGGCGGGGACGGGACTGCGGTCGGCTCCCGTGGCGGAGCTGACCCGGCTGGAAGAGTCCACGCTGGTGTACCTGCTGCTGTCCGTCCTGGCCGCGATGCGCGGGCAGGGCGAGTGGGTACGAAGTCTGGGCCCCCGCTTGTCCGCGGTGTCGATGCGGCGCGGTGACGTGCTGACGCGAGTCGATGCACGGCAGCCCTATGTGGCGGTGCTGCTGACGGCAACGGTGGAGGGATCGACGGTGGGAGGCCGGGTGCTCCTGCCCGCCCGTACCGTGCAGACCGCGTTTCAAGAGCTGCCCATAGAGTCGGCAGGCGCGGCCGCGTCCCAGGTGCTGGCGGCATCGGTCCCCGCGCGCTGCCTCATGGGACGCAGTCCATTGCAGGCCTCGGCGGTGGATGCGCTGGCCGCGGGAGACGTCGTGCTCTTCGAGGGCGTGCGTCTCCGGGACGGCCGGGTGGAGGGCCAGGGACAGCTGATCACCCGGGGCTTCGCGCTCCGGGGCGAGTTTCTCGCGGAAGGCTTTTCGACAGGGAGCGTGCACTCGCGCGCGGCCCGACAGGAGTCGGACATGGTGGCGACGAACAAGCGGAGCGAGGCGATGCCGCCGCTCCCGGTGGATGTGGAGATCGAGCTGACGCGGTTGATGTTGCCCCTGGCGGAGCTGGCGGCGCTGAAGCCGGGCACGTTGCTGCCCCTGCACGTGAACGCGAGCAGCCCGGTGCTGCTGCGCGTGGGTGACCGCGTGGTCGCGCGCGCGGAGTTGGTGGAGATTGAAGGCGAAGTGGGCGCCCGCATCCTGGCGTTGCTGCCGTGAGCGCACCCGTGAACACGCTGCTGTCCTCGTTCTCGCCACGCGGCAGGCTGCTCTTCGCATTGGCCCTGCTCGTGGGACTGGCGACGCTCGCGCCCCTGGGGGGACTGTCGCTGGTGGGCACCTCGCGCCTGGTCATTGGCGCGATGGCGCTGGCCGGTCTGGGCTGGGTGTTGCTCCGCAAGGGAGGCGTGGCCGGGAGTGCCGACGCAGCCGCTCCGGAGCCCCTGAGCATCGTCTCGCGGACGGGGCTTTCCCAGCGCTGTGGTCTCGCGCTCGTGGAGGCGGATGGACGGCGGTACCTCGTGGCCTACGGCGACACCTTCGCGGAGATCCATGAGACCCGTGCCATGGCGATGAAGTCCCGCTTCGACCTGGAGCTGGAACCGACGGTGCTCTTCCCCCGTGCTCGGCAGACGAAGACGGCGTGCGGCGCGCTCCGGAAGCGGGGTGGGGGATGAAGGCCCTCGGATTGGGATGCGGCGTGCTCCTGCCCGCGAGCGCGTTCGCCGCGGAGCAGTCCCTGTCGCAGGCCTCCTATGCCGGCAGTCCGCTGGCGATGATGGGGATGCTCGCGCTCCTGTCGCTGCTGCCGTTCGCGGTGTTGATGCTGACGAGCTTCTCGAAGATTGCCGTGGTCCTCTCCCTGGCCCGCTCGGCGATGGGCACGCAGCAGGCACCGCCGACGCTGGTGCTCACGGGGCTCGCGGTGGTGCTGACCGGGCACATCATGGCGCCGGTGATGGAGCGCATGTACGACGCGGGACAGGCGGCGTACGACGAGGTGCATTCCGGAGCGCAGATCCTCTCCGCCGCGAAGCAGGTGACCGAGCCCCTGCGCGCGTTCCTCATGAAGCACGGCGGTCCGGAGGAACGGGCCCGCTTCGTGGACCTGGCCCGCGAGCTGCGGCCTCCGGAGGAATCCGAGCAGGTGCAGGAGACGGATTTGTTCGTCGTCATTCCGGCTTTCGTCATCACCGAGCTGAAGGAAGCCTTCCAGATTGGCTTCATCGTCTTCCTTCCCTTCCTGGTGCTCGACATGGTCATCGCCAACGTGTTGCTCGCGTTGGGGATGCAGACGTTGTCGCCGGGTCAGGTGAGCCTGCCCTTCAAGATCCTCCTCTTCGTCGCCGTGGACGGCTGGGCCCTGCTCGCGCGGGGACTCATCCTCGGCTACCGGTGACGCCATGACCCAGGACGTCCTGCTCACCCTGGGCCGTGAAGCCCTGCTGTTGATGGTGCTCGCCTCGCTGCCGCCCATTGGCGCGAGCCTGCTGGTGGGTTTCCTGATGAGCCTCTTCCAGGCAACGACCCAGTTGCAGGAGAGCACGCTGTCGGTGGTGCCCAAGCTGTGCGCGGCGGTGCTGTCCCTGGTGCTCGCGGGGCCGTGGATCGCCGGACAGCTCACGCGCTTCACCCAACAGCTCCTCATGCTCATCGCGGAGGTGGCGCTGTGAATCCCGAGGCGTTGGGCGAACAGCTCCTCGCCCTGGGTCCGCACGT
Source organism: Corallococcus sp. M7 (assembly GCF_054512695.1). Lineage (NCBI taxonomy): Bacteria > Pseudomonadati > Myxococcota > Myxococcia > Myxococcales > Myxococcaceae > Corallococcus > Corallococcus sp. M7. The sequence goes on along the minus strand of NZ_CM137252.1, from coordinate 7,667,718 downwards.
GGTCGCGGTGGCGCTGTGCGCGGCGAGGCTCGTGCCCATCGCGTTGCTCTGTCCATTGCTGGGAGGCCAGGCCGCGCCAACGACGGTCCGGCTCGGCCTGGTGCTCGCGCTCTCGCTCTTCCTGCACGTCGAAGCAGGCGTGGAGTTCAGCGGCACGGTGGAGACGCCGGTGGTGATGGCGGCGCTCGTGGTGCGTGAGCTGGCCTACGGCGTCTCCGTGGGGCTCGTGGCCGCGCTGCCCTTCGACGCGGCGAGGATGGGCGGCCGGTTCATCGACCTGTTCCGGGGAACCTCCGCGGAGGCGAGCCTGCCGCAAGCGGGGAGCCGCGAGTCGGCCACGGGAGACGCGCTGTACCACCTGCTGGTGGCGAGGGTGGTGTCGGGCGCGCTGTTCCCCGTGGTGCTCTCCGCCCTGCTGCGCGGCTTCGGAGTGGTCCAACTGGGGGCCTTCGTGCCCACGGAGGCTTCGGCCCTGCACGTGGTGGTGATGGTGGGCGGCGCCATGGCCACGGGGCTCGCGGTGGGCGCTCCAGTGGCGGCTGCATCGCTCGCGGTGGACTGCTTCCTGGGCATGGCATCGAGGGCCGCGGCCCAGGTGAACCTCCAGGAGCTGGGGGCTCCGCTGCGCATCCTCGGAGGCGGAGCGCTGCTGTGGCTGGGCGTGGGCCTGCTGTGTGAGCGCCTGCTCGCGGGCGTGGCCTCGACAGAGGGCGCGCTGGCGCTGCTGGGTGAGGTCTCCCGATGAGTGGCGAGAAGACGGAGCAGCCCACCGCGAAACGGCTGCGAGAGGCCAGGCGCAAGGGCCAGCTTCCGCGCAGCCGGATGTTGACCTCCAGCGCGACGACGCTGGGCGGGTTGCTGGGCTTCATCGCGTTCGCGCCCGATGGCTTTGCCCGGCTGAAGGACTGGACCGCGCGGTTGATGCTGGAACAGACCGCCGCTGGCGCCTGGGAGGAGGGGGCCTGGGTCGCCGCGCGGTTGTGCGGCCCTGCCTTGGGCGGAGCGCTCGCGGCCTCGCTGGCGGTCTCCGTGGCCACCGTGGGCTTCGAGTTGGACGCTCGCCACGCCGCGCCGAAGCTCGAGCGCATCAATCCCGCGGCGGGCCTCAAGCGTCTCTTCAGCGTCCGGCCGATGCTTGAGCTGGGCAAGGCGCTGCTCGTGGCCGCGCTGCTGGGCCTCATCATCTGGAACGAGGTGGAGTCCGTCGGTCCGGACGCCTTGCGGACCGCGTGGCTCGATGGAACCCGGGGAATGGAGTTCCTGCTCGGCCGGCTGGCGGCGCTGGTGACGCGACTGGCGTGGGTGGTGCTGGGGTGCGGTGCCGTGGACTACGCGCTCGCCCGTCGCAGGCACCGTCACGAGCTGATGATGACCCGCGAAGAGGTCAAACGAGAGCACAAGGAGAGCGAGGGCGACCCACGTCACAAGGGACAGCGGCGCGCCCTGCATCGCCAACTGGCGCAGGGCGGTCCGGCACGTGGAGTGCAAAAGGCCACCGCCGTGATCGTCAACCCCACGCACATCGCGGTCGCGCTCCGCTACGACGCGGGCGAATGCGACGCGCCCTATCTCGTGGCCAAGGGCCGCGAACAGGACGCGCTCGCGCTCAAGGAGGAGGCGCGCCGGCAGGGCATCCCCGTGGTCCGGGACGTGCCGCTGGCCCGCAGCCTCATCCACTTCGACGTTGGGGAGTCCATCCCCGAGGAGCTGTACCAGGCGGCGGCCGTCGTGTTGCGGACAGCGATGGAGCTTCGCGAGACGGACGACCGTCCACGGAGACAGACGTGATGCCCCCATTCCTGAAGGTCTTGCTGAAGGCCCGTCAGTCCTCGGACGTCGTGCTCGCGGTGGCGATGGCGGCGGTGCTGGGGGCGCTCATCATTCCGCTGCCTGCGTGGCTCCTCGACATGGGGCTCGCGGTGAACCTGGCCGCGGCGGTGGCGCTGCTGGTCGCGGCGTTGAACGCGAGGGACGCGCTGCGGGTGACGTCGTTCCCCACGTTGCTGCTCTTCACCACGCTGTTCCGGCTGTCGCTCAACGTGTCGTCCACACGGCTGGCGCTCTCCGAGGGCCACGCGGGCGAAGTCATCCAGGCCTTCGGCGAGTTCGTGGTGCGAGGCGACTACGTGGTCGGCGCGGTGGTGTTCGCCATCCTCACGCTGGTGCAGTTGCTGGTGGTGACGAAGGGCGCCGAGCGGGTCGCGGAGGTGTCCGCCCGCTTCACCCTGGACGCCATGCCCGGCAAGCAGATGTCCATCGACGCGGACCTGCGCGCGGGCGCCATCGACCAGACCCAGGCCCGGCGCAGGCGGCGCGACCTGGAGCGCGAGTCCCAGATGTTCGGCGCCATGGACGGCGCGATGAAGTTCGTGAAGGGCGACGTCATCGCGGGCCTGGTCATCGTCGCGGTGAACCTGCTGGGCGGCACCCTCATCGGCGTGTTGCAGAACGGCCAGTCCTTCTCCGAGGCCGCCGCCACCTTCGCCCTCATCGCCATCGGTGACGGGCTCGTGTCCCAGGTACCCTCGCTGTGCATCGCGGTGGCCGCGGGCCTCGTCGTCACGCGGGTGGCGTCGGAAAAAGAGGAGGACTCGCTCGGGGCGGAGATTGGCTCCCAGTTCTTCGGTGACTTCCGCACGCTGACCACCGTGGCGGGCCTGTGCGTCGCGCTGGCCTTGATGCCGGGCATGCCGCACCTGACCTTCCTCGCGCTGGCCGCGGGCCTCGGCGGGCTCGGGTATGCGGTGCGGCGCAAGGGGCAGGCGCCGGAGAAGCCAGCGTCGAAGGATGGCGCCTCCCAGGAGGCCGCAGTGCCCGCTGGAGCCGCGGGCAAGCCGCCGGAGAGCGCGAAGGCACCTGTTGGAGTGACACCGCTCACACTGGACCTGTCCGCGCAGCTGACGCCGCTCGCGGAGGCAGACGGCGGCGCCTTCGTGCACACCGTGCTGAACGCCGTGCGCGACGAGCTGTTCTTCGAATTGGGCGTGCGCATCCCCGGCATCCGGGTGCGGACCCACGCCGCCTACCTGGGGCCGGGGGAGTACCGCATCCTCCTGGATGAAGTGCCCGCCGGTGGCGGCGTGGTGCAGCCCGGCGCCCTGTACGCGCTCGTTCCTCCCGGTGAGCTGGCCTTCCTGGAGGTCCAGGCGGAGGCGGCGGTGGAGCCCGCCAGCGGGCGGCCCATCAGCCGCGTGGGGGAGGGGGCCCGCTCCCGGCTGGAGCTGGCCCAGGTGCCGATGCGCAAGCCCTCGGAGCTCATCGCGGACCACCTGCGGGCCGTGCTGCGCCTGCGCGCCGCCGCGCTGCTGGGCCTTCAGGAGGTGCAGGGGCTGCTGGAGGGGCTGGAGGCTCAGTCGCCCGTGCTGGTGAAGGAGGCGCTGCAGAAGGTGCCGCTGCCGCTGCTGGTGGACGTGCTGCGGCGGCTCGTGCAGGAGCAGGTGAGCATCCGCGACCTGCGCGCCATCCTGGAGGCGCTCGTGGCGCCCACCACCGAAGGCGACGCCATGGCCCTGGCCGAGCGCTGCCGTCAGGCCCTGCACCGCTACCTGAGCCACCAGTTCGCGCCCACGGGCCCGCTGTACGCGTACCTCGTGGATCCCGAAGTGGAGGAGGTGCTGCGCGCCAGCGGTCCCCGAGGGCCCGCGCCCGAGCCGGAGCGCATCATGGAGATACTGGAAGGGGTGCGGGTCATCGCCAACGGGGGCCGGGCGGTGCTGCTCACGGCCCCGGACATCCGCCGTCCGCTGCGCAAGCTGTGCGAGGGCCCGTTCCCGGACGTGGCGGTGCTCACCTACGGCGAGCTGGACGGGGACCTGCAGATTCGCCCCATCGGCCGGCTGGCGCCGGTCGCCGTGGGGCGGTGAAGCCTAGAGGGTGCCGGTGCCGTTGCTGCCCTTGAACTCGGAGGAGGGCGGCAGGTCCGACTGGGTCTGCAGCGGCGCGGGGCGGTTGACCCGGTCGCGCAGCTCCTTGCCCGTGCGGAAGAGCAGGCCGCGCTTGGGCTTCACCGGGATGACCACGCCCGTCTTCGGGTTGCGGCCCTGGTAGCCCTGGTAGTTCTTCACGTGGAAGGCGCCCAGCCCGCGAATCTCGATGTTCTCCCCGCGGCAGAGGGCGTCCTTCATCGACTCGAAGATCGTCTCGATGGTCGCCTCCGCCTGCTTCTGGGTCACGCCTCGTTTGGCAACGAGGATGTTGATCAGATCGGACTTGAGCATCGGACGCTCCCGCAAACCCCGTGACCCCTTGGTGACAGGGCTCTCTGGCCCGTGGTCGAGTCCCGAATACATAACAGAACACCTCCTCCTTGCAAGCCGGGTGGGCTTCCAAACCTCTAAAAACGTTACGGATTTCCGCCGCTGGCCGCTGCCTTGGGGGCCTCGGGGGCGGGCGGGGCGAGCAGCCCCGGGCGCAGCGGCGTCACCAGGTCCAGCCACCGGGTGCGGCGCAGCAGATCGACCCCGGCACAGTCGGCCGCCTGGAACAGGGGCTCGAACTGTTCGAAGCCCGGGGCCTTGGGGCCCGTCCAGGTCTCGGGGCCGCCGGTGATCATCACCCCGTGCACGGCGAGCGTGGTGTCCGCGAGCGTGATGTCCGCGGGGTCCCTCGTGGGGCGCAGGCCGCCCCGCCGTCCCCGCTCCAGCAGGCGGGCTTCCACCATGCGGTCCACCACCTCGTGCACCAGTGACTCCGGCACGCGCAGCCGCGTGGCCAGCTCCCGGGGCAGGGGCGGGGTGGCGCCATCCACCCAGCACAGGGTGACGTCCTGGGCGACGCGCGCGCCCACCAACTCGTGCGCGCGCGGGTGGCTGCCGAAGGCGAAGAGCGAGTCGCGGAAGGAGACGTGCTCCACCGCGTACGACAGCCGGGCGCCGAACAGCATCACCAGCCAGCTCACGTACACCCAGGCGAGGAACAGGGGCAGGGCGCCCAGCGACGCGTAGAGGGGGTTGTAGAGGAAGCTGCGCGCGGCGAACTCGGCGTACACCTGCTTCGCCAGCATCCACCCCAGGCCCGACACCAGTCCGCCCGCCAGCGCCGAGCGCACGCGCACGTGGGCATACGGCGTCCACAGGTACAGCAGCGTCAGGCTGCCCATGGCGATGAGCGTGGTGCCTACCCCGATGAAGAACGGCGCGGAGGGCGCGTAGGTCTGCAAGAGCACGCGGACCCGGCCGGTGCCGGAGAAGGAGATGGCCATGAAGATGGGGCCCAAGAGCAGCAGGCCCGCGTAGATGGCCAGCCGCGTGAGCCACGGGCGCTGGCGACGGATGCCCCACAACTCGTTCACCGCGCCGTCGATGTGGCGCAGCAGCGAGCCCGCCGACAGCAGCACCGCGAGGAAGCCCACGCTGCCCACCGCGATGGAGTTGCCCGGGTGCAGGAACCGGTCGAGCAGGGCGGCGGACTCCTCGCTGACCCCCGGTGCCAGCACCTCGGAGATGACGAAGCGCAGCTTCCGCTGGAACTGCTCCTGGTGGAGCGTGCGCAAGAGCACGATGCCCACCGTCAGCAGCGGCACCAGCGAGAACATGCTGATGTACGTGAGCGCGGCGGCGCGCAGGCGCAGGTTCTCGCCCATGAAGCCGCGCGCCACGGTGCGCCCCGCGAAGAAGATGTCCGCCGCGAAGCGGCCCGCTGACGTGGCCCCGAAAGGCGCCCACATGCGGGCCGCCATCTGGAGCGCCCAGGCCCGCGCACGCACCAGCGACCGCCGCACGCCCCAGGACAGCTTCCGGAGCTTCACGGCTCCCTCCCGGTGCGCTTCCCGCCCGGGGAGGCCAGGTCGCGGGAGTCCAGGTGCGTGCGAAGGCGCGGAGGCGAGCGGTTCATCCCAGGCGATTCAAATGGGCCAGGGACTCGACGACACCCCCGGCGTGGAAGTGCCACCGTAGCCAAACCCCGCCCCGCTGAACCAGCCCTCCCACCCCGCCAGAGCGGACGTTGTCCGTACATGCACGGACCTTGGCCGCCTGGCTGTCCACCATGCGGGAGGCCGTGCTCCAGCGCCAATGCAGAAGGCCCGGCGGGTTGTACCCACCGGGCCTTCGCGGTCATTCAGGGACCGGGCTCAAGGGCCCGGTGTCGCTCGAGTGCTCAGCCTTCGCTGCTTCCGCCGGACGGCTCGGACGAGCCCCCGCCGGACGCTGCGGGAGGCGTGCCGCCACCATTGCCGCCGTTGTGGCCACCGCCGGAGCCGCCTCCGCGCTCGGACCGCTCACCGCCACGGCTCTCACCGCCGCCACGCTCGCCGCGCTCACCGCCACGGCCCTCGCCACCGCCGCGACGCTCACGGTCCCGGTTGCGGTCACCGCCGCGCTCGCCGCGCTCGGGACGGCGGCCCTCGCGACGGTCACCGCCGCCGCGCTCGCCTCCGCGTTCCCCGCCGCGCTCGCCACCACCGCGGCTCTCGCCGCCGCCGCGGTTCTCACCGCCGCCGCGCTCACGGTCTCGGTCCCGGCCACCGCCGCGGCGGCCCGGGTCCTGCCGGCCGCCGCCGTAATTGCTATCCGGGCGGCGCTGCTGCATCGCCAGCTCGCCGTCACCGGAGCCCGGCGACGAGGCCACCTTGTGCTCGGGGCCGGTGGCCGACCGGCCGTAGATGTCGTACTGCTCGCGGTGGTAGTTCTGCTGCGCCTTCACCTGGATGGACTTGTTGTAGCGGTCCATCAGGTGCCGCAGCTCGTTGCGCTCCTCACCCTGCAGGAGCCGCGCGACCTCCGCGTTGCAGTTGATGACGAGCGTGGAGTCCTTGTAGCCCGGCGCCTCGCGGCGGATTTCGCGGAAGATTTCGTACGCGACCGTGGTCGCCGTCTTCACGAAGCCCTTGCCGTCGCAGTACGGGCAGTCCTCGTGCAGCACGCGGCCAATGGACTCGCGCACGCGCTTGCGCGTCATCTCCACCAGGCCCAGCTCGGAGATGCGCAGCACGTTCGTCTTGGCCTTGTCCCGGCCCAGCGCCTCCTGCAGCGACTTGAAGACCTTGTCGCGGTTCTGCGCCTTCTCCATGTCGATGAAGTCGCAGATGATGATGCCGCCGATGTTGCGCAGCCGGAGCTGGTAGACGATCTCCTTGGCCGCCTCGACGTTGATCTTGGTGATGGTCTCCTCGAGGCTCTTCTTGCCGACGTAGCGTCCCGAGTTGACGTCGATGGCGGTGAGCGCCTCCGCCTGGTCGATGATCAGGTAGCCGCCGCTCTTCAGCCACACCTTGCGCTGGGTGGCGCGCTGCAGCTCCTGTTCAATCCCGTAGGCGTCGAAGACGGGCTCGTCCGTCTCGTGCAGCACCACGCGGTCGCGCAGGGCCGGGTCCTGCGCGGTGACGAAGCCCTGGATGCGCTCGTACTCCTCCGCGTCGTCCACGACGAGCTTCTCCACGTCGTGGGCGAACAGGTCGCGCGTGGCGCGCAGGATGAGGTCCAGGTCCGGGTGCAGCAGGCCCGGTCCGCCGCGCTTCTCGTTGCGGCGCACCACCTGGTTCCACACCTCGATGAGGAACCGGATGTCGCTCTCCAGCTTCTCCTGGGGAACGTTCTCCGCCACCGTGCGCACGATGAAGCCCGTGCCGGGCGGACGCAGCCGGTCCACGATTTCGCGCAGCCGGCGGCGCTCCTTCTCGTTGGAGATGCGGCGGCTGATGCCCACGTGGTCCACCGTGGGCATGAACACCAGGTGACGGCCGGGGATGGAGATGTGCGAGGTGAGCCGCGCGCCCTTCGTGCCGATGGGGTCCTTGGAAATCTGGACCACCACCTCCTGGCCCACCTTCAGCAGGTCTTCAATCTTGTCCGTCTTGCGCTGCTTGGGCTTCTCCTTCTCCTCGTCGCGCTTCTCGCGGCGGGGCTGCTCCTGGCGGCGCTTGTCCTTGTCCTTCTCACGGCCCTCCCGGTTGCGCGGCTCGCGGGCCTCGCGCGCCTCACGCGGCGTGCGGCGCTCGCCGGAGACCTCGGCGGGACGGGCGTCGGCGGCGGGGGAGGGGATGAGCTCACCCAGGGCGGCCGCGTGCGGCGGCGGCTCGGCGGCGCCGCCCTCCGTCGCGGGCGCCACGCCGGACCCGGCGATGGCTGCGACGGTGGCGCTCTCCGCGGGCGTCTCCTGCACCACCGCGGGGGCCTCCACCGGAGGCGTGCCGTTCTCCGTCAGCGGCACCGCCACGGCGGCGGTGGACACCTCGACCGGGGCCTCCTCCCGCAGGGCGCCCTCGGCCGGGGTCTCCGCGATGACGGCCACGGGAGCCGCGACCGGCTCGGGAGCCGCCTGGGCCTCCACCGGGGCCGGGGTGGCCTCCGGAGCCGGCTTCACGGACTCGGGCGAGGCCTCCGGGGCGGGCTCCACGGCCGGGGTGGCCTGGGCCTGGACGTCCAGCGCCAGCGCGCCGTCGTGCGCCAGCACCGGCTCCGGGACGGCCGCGGGGGCCTCCGTGCCGGCGGGCAGGGCGTGCGTGGCGTCCGGGACGCTGGCGGCCGCGAACTCCACGGCGTCGGCTTCCGATTCGGTGGGGACCTCCGGGGCGTCCTCGTGCTCGCCCTCGGTCAGCTCGAACTGCGCGCGGGCGAAGTCCGGGTCGTAGACGACGTCGCTGACGTACAGGAAGGCGGCCTTCTCCAACCCGATGTCCACGAAGGCCGCCTGCATGCCCGGGAGGACCCGGACGACGCGACCCTTGTAGATGTTTCCGACGACGCCCTTGTCCTTCTTACGCTCGAGGTAGAACTCCGCGATATGGCCGCCCTCGACGAGCGCCACCCGGGTCTCCCGACCCGCGGCATTGATGACGAGCACACTGCTCATGGATGAATCCTGGAGGCGCGCACGGTAGGGGGGACCTCACCGGACGGGAGGCGGCGAGACGCCACACCTCCGAGCGCGCTGCGAAGGGAGAGGCGGCCAGGGGGCCTCCGGCGTGTGCACGCCTTCCGGAAGTCCCGGAGGGAGAACGCATCGCCTGGGTGGGGGCCGAGGACATCGCCGCCTGCTCCTCCGAGTCATGTCGCCCCGCATTGCGACCGGCACCGTACCGGGCGGGGCTGCTTCTCTTCACGCGCTCGAGGCTTCCACCACGCCCGTGCCGTCCGCCCCCTCTTCCACACCCGGTCGGTGCCCGTCATGTGGGCCACCTTGGGGGGGCGTCTGGGGGCCCCGGAGCAGCAGGGGCATCCGAAGGAAACCGGAAGCGCAACCCGTCGAAATTCCTGCCTGGGCGTGATGTCCCGCCAACGCGGGGCGTCACACAACCGCCCAGAAACACGGAGAGTTTTCCACGCCCCTCCAGGTGTGTAAAGGCCCGATGCGCCCGTTCATCCACTGTCGGGCAGATGGAGGGCGGGCCCGCCCGGCGGGTCCCCGGACGCTCGGAAACGGACGTTCAGGCCTGGGCAGGGGCCTGCTTGCGCCCCTCCGGCTTGTCCAGCTTCCCTCTCGGACGCCGCACCAGCCTGAGGCCCGTCCAGGTCTCGTCGATGATGCAGATCTTGTTGTCCACGAGGCCGATATCGAGCGCCGCCTGGCGCACGAAGTCCTCGGACAGGCGCGTCTTCACGCCCTCGCCGGCGGGCCAGCAGACCCAGATGCCGCCGTTGAGGGTGGTGGCGCGCGACAGCGCGGGCAGCCGCTGCACCAGCTCCGTGGCGTCGGAGGTGAAGAAGAGGATGACGTCCAGCCCCGTCTGGGCCGTGACGAGGAACTCCACCCCGTCCGGCAGCGGGTTGAGCTTCTGCACGAAGCCCCGCGGGGGGTTGATGACGGAAACCTTGGTGCCGGACCGGATGCCCAGCATGGCCGGCAGGGAAGCCAGCGCGTAGGGCGTCATGATGTGCGCTCCACGGTGAAGGTGCGGAATTCGCCAGAGGCCTGCCCGTCCGTGCGCGCCACGTCCGTGACGCGCGCCATGCGGGGACCCGTGTGACACCAGCGGATGAAGTCTTCCAGCGCGCCCGGTTCGCCTTCCACCGTGGCCTCCACGGAGCCGTCGCTCCGGTTGCGCACCCAGCCGGACAGGCCAAGACGCAGCGCCTCCTGGCGGGCGCTCTCCCGGTAGGAGACGCCCTGGACCGTGCCCTGGATGCGCAGGGTCGCCCGGCGCTGCGTGCTCATGCCTCTGGCCTCATGCTCTGGCGTCCCCTTCTAGCAGCTTCAGGAACGCCTGCTCATCCAGGATTCTTACGCCCAATTCCTGCGCCTTCTTCAGCTTGGTACCCGCGTCCTCTCCGGCCACGACGAAATCGGTCTTGCGCGAGACACTTCCGGAGACCTTACCGCCGCGCCGTTCGATTTCCTCCTTGGCCTGCTCGCGCGCAAGCCGCTCCATGGTGCCGGTGAGCACCACCGTCTTGCCCACGAAGGGGCCGCCCGTGGCGACCGCCGGGGGGGCCGGGTGGACGCCCGCGTCCAGCAGGGCCTGGATGGCGGCCTGGTTCTGGGGCTCCTGGAAGAAGGTGTGGATGACCTGCGCCATCACCGGGCCCACGTCCTTCACCCGGCTGATGTCCTCCAGGCTGGCCGTGAAGAGCGACTTCACGTCCGGGAAGGCCTCCGCCAGGGCGCGCGCCGTGGAGTCCCCCACGTGGCGGATGCCCAGCGAATACAGGAAGCGGCGCTGGGTGGTGTTCTTGCTGCCCTCGATGGAGGCCAGCAGGTTGTCCGCGCTCTTCTCTCCCATGCGCTCCAGCTTGAGCAGCGAGTCCCGGGTGAGCGCGAACAGGTCCGCGAACGTCTTCACCTGGCCGGACGTCACCAGCTGCGTGGCCAGCTTGTCCCCCAGGCCTTCGATGTCCAGGGCGAGGCGGCTGGCGAAGTGGCGCACCTTCTCCACCAGTTGCGCGGGGCAGGACGCGCCCGTGCAGCGGATGATGGCGCCGTCCTCGTCCTTGGCCGCCACCGCGTGGCACACCGGGCAGTGGGTGGGGAAGGTGAAGGGCTGGGAGTCCTCCGGGCGCTTGGACAGCACCACGGAGACGATCTCCGGAATCACGTCGCCCGCGCGGCGCACGAAGACGGTGTCGCCCTTGCGCACGTTCTTGCGGCGCAACTCGTCCTCGTTGTGCAGCGTGGCGCGAGACACCATCACGCCGCCCACCTTCACCGGCTTCAGGTGCGCCACCGGCGTGAGCGCGCCCGTGCGGCCCACCTGGATGCCGATGTCCTCCACCGTGGTGGACTCCTCCTCCGGCGGGAACTTGTAGGCCACCGCCCAGCGCGGGCTCTTGGACACCTGGCCCAGGCGGCGGCGCAGGTCCTCGTCGTCCACCTTCACCACCATGCCGTCGACTTCGAAGGGCAGGGCGTGGCGGCCCTTGAGGGACTCGTCGTAGCGCTGGCGCACGCCGTCCGCCCCGTCCGCGTGCGCGTAGCGGTTGATGGGCAGGCCCAGCGTCTTCAAGTACTCCAGCTTCTCTGTGTGCGTCTTGAAGGCGGGCACGCCGTCGCCGGGCACGCACTCATACAGATAGACGGACAGGGGCCGGGCGGCGGTCTCCTTGGGGTCCAGCTGGCGCAGGCTGCCCGCGGCGGCGTTGCGCGGGTTGGCGAAGAGCGACTCGCCCGCCTCTTCGCGCTTCTCGTTGAGCTTGCGGAAGTCCTCCTTGCGGATGAAGACCTCGCCGCGCACCTCCAGCCGCCTGGGCACCTTCACGCCGTCCTGGGGGAACAGCTCCAAAGGCAGGCTCTTGATGGTGCGCAGGTTGCCCGTGACGTCCTCGCCGGTGGTGCCGTCGCCGCGCGTGGCGCCCTGCACGAAGCGGCCGTCCTCGAACCTCAGGGAGATGGCCAGGCCGTCCAGCTTGGGCTCGCACACGTAGCCCACCTGCGTGAGGCCGGTCTGCTTGCGGATGCGGTCGTCGAACTCCGTGAGCCCGGCGTCATCGAAGATGTTCGCCAGCGACAGCATCTGCGTGGTGTGCACCACCTGCCCGAAGTCCTCCACCGCCGCGCCGCCCACGCGCTGGGTGGGCGAGTCCGGCGTCGCCAACTGGGGGTACTTCTCCTCCAGCCCCTGGAGCTCACGCATCAGCGTGTCGTATTGGGCGTCGCTGATTTCCGGCGCGTCCAGCACGTAGTAGCGGTGGTTGTGGTGGGCCAGCTCCTGACGGAGCGCTCGGGCGCGGGCTTCGGCTTTCGGGAAGGTGTCCACGGGGTGTGTCCTTACCCCAATTCAGGGGCGCGGCCAGTTGCGCACGCCCCGCGTTGGAGGAAGGGCACTCTACCGGCACCACCTGACAGGGCCGCCGCACGCGCTCGGGAAGGGGGACCCGGGGACGCGTGTTCACGGCAAGGGAGCGCATCCGTTGCCCCTTTAGGCCCGAATTTCAGCTACATAGCGGATTCCCTGTTCGCAATACCCCCGCCCTCCAGTGCAACCCCCTGAAAAACGGGACAGAGCCAGGCACGGATGCCTTGACAGCTCTGGAGGCGGTCAATAGTTTCCAGCGCGGTTCCTGGCGCAGGGGTTCCCCCGGCGCCGTCTCTTCCCAACCACAGGCCCACGCGCCCTCCGGTCCGTTCCCAGGACTTGGGTGGTGCTGCCCCCTGGAAGGTGCTTCCGAGCGCCGCGCGGACGGATCGCCGTCCCGCGTACAGCCTGCCCGAGCCTTCGGGCGATTCCCCCTACGTCCGTTCGCAGACCGTCATGGCCAAAGCCCGTTCCCCCCGAGAGAAGGTAGTCGAGCCGGAGTTCACCGAGGAGAAGCCCCGGCGCAAGCGCGCGGCGGCGAAGGAGGCGGAGAAGCCGGCTCCCCGGTCGCGCCGCGCGCCGGCTCGTCGTGAAGAGGCTCCCGCCGAGGAGGCCGAGGCCCCCGAGGTCGCCGCGGAAGCGCCCCGCCCGGTGCTCACGCCCATCTCCCGTCCCGTGCGCGACGACGAGCTCCAGGAGCTGCGCGGCACGGAGGAGGAGGCGCCCGCCGAGGAGGCCGCTCCGGCCGCCCCGCCGGAGTCCGCCGAATCCCCCGCCATCACGGAGGTCGAGCGCGACGGCACCCCGATGCAGGTCATCAAGCTCAATGACCTGAAGCGGATGAAGATTGTCGACCTGGCGAAGATGGCCCACGACACGGGCATCGAGGGCTACCAGGGGCTGAAGAAGCAGGACCTCATCTTCGCGCTGCTGGGCGGCATCGCCGACAAGCGCTTCGAGGTCCACGCGGAAGGCGTGCTGGAGCTTTTGAGCGACGGCTTCGGCTTCCTGCGCAGCGCGGACAGCGACTACCAGCCGTCCCCGGACGACATCTATGTGTCGCCGTCGCAGGTGCGCCGCTTCAACCTGCGGCCCGGCGACACGGTGACGGGCCCCATCCGCCAGCCCCGCGAGGGCGAGCGCTTCTTCGCGCTGCAGAAGGTGGACAAGGTCAACTTCGCGGACCCCATGTCGGACGCGGCGCGCGAGCGCATCCTGTTCGACAACCTCACGCCGCTCTATCCGACGCGCAAGCTCAAGCTGGAGCACGAGTCGTCGGAGATGACCACGCGCATCATCGACATGTTCTGCCCCATCGGCCTGGGCCAGCGCTGCCTCATCGTGGCGCCTCCGAAGGCCGGCAAGACGGTGCTCCTGCAGAACATCGCGCACGCCATCAGCCGCAACCACCCGGACGTCTACCTCATCGTGCTGCTCGTGGACGAGCGCCCGGAGGAAGTGACGGACATGGAGCGCAGCGTGCGCGGCGAGGTGGTGTCCTCCACCTTCGACGAGCCCGCCACGCGCCACGTGCAGGTGGCGGAGATGGTCATCGACAAGGCCAAGCGCCTGGTCGAGCAGAAGTACGACGTCTGCATCCTGCTGGACTCCATCACCCGTCTGGCGCGCGCCTACAACACGGTGGTGCCCGCGTCCGGCAAGATCCTCTCCGGCGGCGTGGACGCCAACGCGCTCCACAAGCCCAAGCGCTTCTTCGGCGCGGCCCGCAACATCGAGGAGGGCGGCAGCCTCACCATCATCGGCACGGCGCTCATCGATACCGGCAGCCGCATGGACGAGGTGATTTTCGAGGAGTTCAAGGGCACGGGTAACTCCGAAATCGTCCTGGACCGGAAGTTGATGGAGAAGCGCATCTTCCCAACGCTCGACATCAACAAATCCGGCACCCGCAAGGAGGAGCTCCTCTTGTCTCCGGCGGACCTGGTGCGCATTACGGCGTTGCGCCAGGTGCTCCACCCGTTCACCCCCATCGACGCGATGGAGTTCGTGCTCAAGCACATGCGTCCGACGGCGGCGAACGCGGAGTTCCTGGGCTCGATGAACCGGTAGTTCCCTTCCGGCCCAAGGAGCCCCCATGCGTCGTGCCCGCCTGCCTCTTCTTGTCGCCCGCGCGGTCGCGGGCCTCACCCTGGGGCTGTTGGCGGGCTGCGACCTGGGGGTGGAGGACCTGCCGATTGAGGACACCCCGCCGGTGCTCTCCAGCCAGGTCTGCTACGACGACTCGGACTGCGTCGCGAACGCGTGCTGTGGTGAGGGCACCGCCATCACCCACCGCGACGTGGGGCCGGACTGCAGCAACGTGCGGTGCGACGGGACGTGCACTCCGAACAGCGTGGACTGCGGCCGGTGCATCCCCACGTGCCGCAACGCGCGCTGCGCCGCCGCCTGCCAGTAGCGGGCGGCATCTCCCTCTCGCTTCTAGCTGGCCAGTCCGTTGGCCACGTCCGCCAGCGGGTCCCTCAGGGGCAGCGTCACGCGGAAGGTGGTGCCGCCGCCCGGCGTGTCCTCCACGTCGATGCGGCCCTGGTGCGCCTCCACCACCTGACGCGACACCCAGAGCCCCAGGCCCAGGCCGCCGTAGTGGTGCGTGGACACGGCGCGCTCGAAGCGCTCGAAGATGCGCTCGCGGTCCTCCGGCTTGATGCCGATGCCGTGGTCCACCACGCACAGCCGCACCACCTCGCCATCCGGCTGCAGCGTCACGTCCACCGGACGGCCCCGGCCGAACTTCAGCGCGTTGGCGACCAGGTTGTGCACCACCTGCGAGATGCGTGATGGGTCGAAGGTGCCCATCACCGGGCCCTTCACGTCCACGGTGAGCGGCGTGCCGTCACGGCGCGCCTCTTCCTCCGCGAAGCGCGTCACCTCCACCAGCAGGTCGCCCAGGTCCACGTCCGTGCGGGTGAGCTTCAGGCGGCCGCTGGTGATCTGCGACACGTCCATCAGCACGTCCACGAGCATCGCCAGCCGCCGGATGAAGGACCGGGCCTGCTTCAGCCGCTCCAGCGCCTTGGGGGGCGCGTCCCGGCCCAGGCCGCGCTCCACCAGCTCCAGGTGCAGCTGGAAGGCCGCCAGCGGCGTGCGCAGCTCGTGCGCCGCCACGGAGAGGAAGTCGTCCCGGGCGCGCAGCGCTTCGGCCAGCCCTTCCGCGCGGGCGCGCTCGTCGGCCATCTCTCCGCGCATCCTCGCGAGCTTCAGGTTGGACGCGATGCGCGCGAGCAGCTCGCCCGCGGAGAAGGGCTTCACCAGGTAGTCGTCCGCGCCGGACGCCAGGCCCTGCACCGTGGCCTCTTCGCCGGCCTTCGCGGACAACAGCAGGATGGGCAGCTCGCGCGTGGTGGGCGCGGCGCGCAGGGCCCTCAGGAGGCCCATGCCGTCCAGCTTCGGCATCATCACGTCCGACAGCACCAGGTCCGGCGGCCGGGCCAGCGCGGCCTCCAGGCCCTTCTGGCCGTCCGTGGCCACCTCCACCTCGTACTCCGGGGAGAGCACGCGCTGGATGTAGTCGCGCATGTCCCGGTTGTCGTCCACCAGCAGGATGCGCGCGCGAGGCGCCGGGGCCACCGCGTGGCCGTCCGCGGAGGCCGGGTGCTGATGGTGCGAGGACTGCGTGCGGTCCTTGGGCTTCGCGCTGCCCCACAGCAGCGCCTCCTCGACGTAGGCGGACGTGGCCTCGCGCGCCGCGGAGCGCGGCCGGGCGGTGGTGCGGATGCGCTCCCGAGGCAGGTGTGCATGCCCCAGCGGCAGCTCCACGGTGAAGACGCTGCCCTCGCCCTCGGTGCTGCGCGCGGATACGGCGCCGCCGTGCAGCCTGGCGAACTCCTGCACCAGCGCGAGCCCGATGCCGCTGCCCTCCATCGTGCGCGACGGCGAGCCCGGCACGCGGTGGAAGCGCTCGAAGAGGCGGGGCAATTCGTGCGCGGGGATGCCCGAGCCGGTGTCCTCCACCTCCAGCCTCACCCGCTGCCCGTGCTCGCGCAGGCGCAGCGTGACGCCGCCCTGGAGCGTGAACTTGAACGCGTTGGAGACCAGGTTGAGGACGATCTGCTCCCACAGGTCCGGCGCCACGTAGACGGGCTGGGACAAAGGAGGGCAGTCCACCGTGAGCTTGAGGCCCGCGCGCTCCATGGCGGAGCGGAAGCTGGACGCCGCGTCCTTCGTCAGCGCGGCCAGGTCCGTGGGCGCGAAGCGCTCCTCCTTGGGGCCCGCCTCCAGCTTCGACAGGTCCAGGAGCGCGTTCACCAGCTTGAGCAGGCGCCCGGCGTTGCGGTGCACCCGCTCCATCTCCTTGCGGACCTCGTCCGACAGCGGGCCCGCGCGCCCGGCGAGCAGGTCCTCCGTGGGGCCCAGCATCAGCGTCAGCGGCGTGCGGAACTCATGGCTGACGTTGGCGAAGAACTCCGACTTGAGCCGGTCCAGCTCTCCCAGTTGCTCGTTCGCCACGCGCAGCTGCTGGTTGGTCTCCTGGATCTGCTGGGCGCGCCGGAAGATTTCGCCCTCCATCTCATCCGCGCGGGCGCGCAGCTCGGCGTGCTGGCGGCTCTGCTCCTCGTCCAGGTGCTTCAGGCGGATGAAGTCGGTGACGTCCTCCACGCGGTGGATGACGTAGCGGACCGCGCCGTCCTCGCCGAACACCGGGGTGTTCAGCGGGCTCCAGTAGCGCAGCTCGAACCCGCCGCCGGCCTCCTCGGGCCGGGGGATGTCGTACTTCTGGACGGCCATCGCGTCCGGGGTGCGCGTCTTCACCGCGCGCTCCAGCGACGCGCGCAGGTTGGTCACCCCGCTGGCCTGCGGGTCCTGCGGGTTGTCCGGGAAGACGTCGAAGATGTGGCGGCCCAGGATGTCCTCGCGCCGCGTCCGCGTGGCGCGCAGGTACGAATCCGTCACCGCGATGATGACGAACTCCGGCGTCAGCACCAGGTACGGGTTGGGCGCGGCTTCGAACAGGCTCCGGTAGTCCGGGGCCGGTGAGGGGCTGGGGGGCATCACACGTCCTCAGAGGCGGAGGCGTGCAAGGAATTAGTCACTCACCCCCGGGATGGCCAGGGGGGAAAGTAGGACCCGGCCCCCGGTTTTCCAACGGTGGACGCTTGGGGGGAACGGGCTTCCCGCCACGCTGGAGAAGTTCAGGCGGCGGGGGCGGCGTCCGTGGAGGCGACCGGCTGCTGGGCCGTCGCGGCCACCAGCGGGGGCGGCTGCGCCTTGAGGCGCGCGTAGTCGAAGCAGGCCACCGCGATGGAGGCCACCGGCACCGCGAACAGCGCGCCCCAGAGGCCGAAGAGCTTCTCTCCCGCGATGAGGGAGAAGGCCACCACCACGGGGTGGATGCGCGCGGCCTCACCCATGATCTTCGGGTTGAGGAAGTACGCCTCCAGCGCGTGGATGCCGATGATCCACAGCAGGAGCGCGACGCCCTTCTGGAAGCCGTCCGCCAGCGCGATGAGGACGATGGGCACCGAGCTGATGATGGTGCCGAAGATGGGGATGAGGCTGAAGAGCGTGGCGATGGTGGCCAGCAGGAAGGCGAACTTCACGCCGAACAGGAGCAGGCCCAGCAGCGTGAGGCCGCCGTTCACCAGGCAGATGGTGACCTGGCCGCGCACCACGCCGGACAGCGACTTGTCGATGCGCGCCACCAGCGTCTTCGCGTCCGGCAGGAACTCCGCGGGGATGAGCGTGCCGAAGTAGCGGCGGATGGCCTGCGCGTCGATGGAGAAGAACGCGGCGACCATCAGGATGAAGAACAGCATGAAGACGCCGGTGAGCACCTCCGTGACGATGCGGCGCGACACGTTGACGATGTCCGCCAGGTTCTCCTTCGCGAGCGATGTCACGCGCGCCACCGCGTCCGTGAGCATCTGCTCCAGGTCCAGCGCCAGGCTGAAGCCGCCGGACGCGCCCGCCGCGCCCTCCATGGCCCGGTCCGACAGGGCCACGGGGATGCCGTACGTGTTGAGCCACTCCTCCGCGCGCTGCGCGAGCCCCTGCACGTGCTCCGGCGTGAGCGCGCTGGCGAAGCCGGCCATCTCGCGGCTGATGCGCGCCACCTCGCGGTAGAGCTGCGGCACCAGCGCGACGAAGAAGAGATACACGGCGAGGAAGAACCCCGCGTAGATGGCCAGGATGGCCACCCAGCGCGGCACGTAGCGGCCGGCCACCTTCAGCCGGGTGATGCGCGCCACCAGCGGCTGCACCAGGTACGCGATGAGCGCCGCACCCGCGAAGGGCATCACCACCGAGCGCAGGGCGAAGAGCGTCACCGCGAGGGCCACCCACAACCCCGCGAGGAGGAACAGGCGCTTGCGGCGTTCGTCGGGGGCGGTGGCTTCCACGGGCGGCGACATGCACCCGGGCTTAAGGCAGCGGCCTCCCTCTGACAAGCTCCCGTCGGAAAGGTTCCGGCGGGTCCGGGCTCCTATGCCCCCCAAGGGTCTGGAACCCCTCGGATGAAGGCAGGCGGGCGGCCGGGGGCTTCAGGCCTGGGGCAGCCGGGACCGGTCGCCCAGCCGGGCCTCCACGCGGTCCAGGCAGTCGCGCATCATGGGGCGCTTGATGCGGCCCTGGGTGGCCTCTCCCAGGCCCAGCATCTGCTCGGTGAGCCAGCGGGTGAGGAAGAGCAGCGGGACGCGGTCCTCGGGGGCCAGGTCCCGCTCCAGGTAGCGCTTGTTGCGCACGTAGTCGTCGAAGGCGTCGAACTCGCGGGCCAGGTCCCACTTCGCCAGCCTCAAGGCCTCCGCGTAGACGGCCGGGGCGGGGCGCCGGGTGGCCTCCTGGAACAGCGGGGCGAACTCGCCCAGGGTCGCGGGGTCCAGGTCCTGGACCGGTGGAGGCCAGGACTCCAGGTCCTTGGCGAGCAGCCGCGCCACCTCTTCCAGCAGGTGGTCCACGAGGGTGACGGGCTTGAGGTCGAAGAGGTGGTCCCAGCGCGAGGGCATGTGTCAGGGGCTGGCGGCGGCGGCGGTGGGCAGGGCCACCGGAAGGGGAGGGGATGGAAGCGCGGCGACGGGTGTGGCCACGGGGCCGTCAACATAGCCCAGGGCCAGCTCGCGCTGGATGACCTCCCACACGGCCCGGCGCGTGAGCAGCTCGCCGTGGGGCACCACGCCGGACAGCTCCACGTTGAAGACGTTGGGTTGGCCGTCCACGTCCAGCACGGAGGACGGGAAGCGCGCGATGACGTCATGCCGCGAATAGATGGACACGAGCCGCACGTGGCGCGGGAAGGCGCCCACGCTCAGTTCCTTGATGAAGCGCGAGGTCGGCGTGAGCTGCCACATGCTGCGGCTGAACCAGCCCAGCGTCGCGCAGCCCAGGTAGGCCATGCGCGTGCCCTTGTGCGGCGTGCCCAGGGTGATGAGGCTCCTGACGCGCGTGTCGCCCCCGAGCCGCTTCACGTAGTACGTGCCGATGAGGCCGCCCTTGGAGTGGCCGATGATGGTGAGCGGCCCCATGCCCGGGTGGCGCTCGTAGAGCCGGTCCACCTTGCCCTGGACCTTGCGCGCCAGCTCGTCGATGCGGTGCGTGTTGAAGCGGTCCATGGTGCCACCCAGGTGGATGGACCAGACGCAGTAGCCCTCGCGGCGCAGGCGGTGCTCCAGCACCTCCAGGACGCGGCGCGTGCTGAAGAAGCCGTGCAACAGGAGCACCGGCTTCTGGCAGTGCTTGAAGTCCGTGCGGCGCACGACCTGGTTGCCGCGTGGATCCAGATCCACGTAGCTGGCCAGGTACTTCAGCTGGCACTTCAGCTTCCGGTACTGCAGCACGAACGGATTCATCCCCAGCCCCCGTCCTGGAACACGGAGCAAGCTAGGGAGCGGGTCTTCCCACGGCCTGGATCAGCGCCCGGCCGGTCAGGTGAAGTGTTGGAGAAAATTCATCAGCACCCGGTGCGCGTGCGGCGTCGGGGTGATGCCGGACAACAGCCGGGGGACGTACTCGCCCTCGGGGACGCCCTTCTCCCGCGCGAGCGCGTCCAGCTTGTCCTCGCGGGCGAGGATGACCGCGCGCATGGCGTCCGTGGGCATCTCCGGGTGGAACTGCACGCCGCGCACGTTGCGCCGGAACGCGAGCGCCTGGTTCGCGGTGTTGGCGTTGCCCGCGAGCACCGTCGCTCCTTCCGGCAGTCGGGAGACGATGTCCTCGTGGGTCTGCTGCACGGCGAAGCGCTCCGGCAGGCCGGTGAACAGCGGATCCGCGCGGCCCTCGGGTGAGAGCGTCACCTCCACGGTGCCCGTCTCGCGGCCGTTGGGGTTGCGCGTCACCTTGCCGCCGTAGGCCTCCGCGAGCAGTTGTTGGCCAAAGCACACGCCGAGCACGGGGATGCCCTGCTCGCCCGCCTCCACCATGAAGGCGCCCGCGCGCTCCATCCACGGCTCGCGCTGCGTCACCGACAGGGGTGAGCCCGTCATCATCACCGCGTCGTAGCCCTTCGCGTCCTTCGGTAGGGGCGCGCCCTTGTGCACCGGGAGGATGTCGAAGCGCTGACCGGACAGTCCGATGGTTTGCAGAAACCACCGCTCGTAGTCGCCCACGGAGAGCTGGACGGAGGTCGCCGCGTCGCCGGCTTTCAGCAGGAGGACGTTCTTCATGGGGGCAGCTTGCCGCGTCATGTCCCCATTCCTACCGTGTCCAGCCGTCCGTGTCCGGTGCCCGCCACTTCCAGGTCGCTCGCGCGCCGTGCTCACCCGAGGCCTCGTCATGACCGACGCTCGTTCGCTTACTCCCAAGCTCCCCGTGCTCAAGCTCGTCATCGACGGGCAGCAGGTGGACCCGATTGAAGGCGGCACCTTCGCGGTGGTGAATCCCGCCACCGGCCAGAAGATCGCCGACGTGCCCGCGGGCACCGCCGCGGACGTGGACCGCGCGGTGAAGGCCGCGCGCCGCGCCTTCGAATCCGGGCCGTGGGGGAAGATGACCGGCCGCGAGCGCGGCAAGCTCATCCGCAAGCTGGCGGACCTGCTCTACGAGCGCCGCGAGGAGTTCGCGCTCGTCGAGTCGCTGAACAACGGCAAGACCTTCAAGGACGCCATCCGAGGTGACGTGGCGCCGGCCGCCGCGACGCTCGCGAACTTCGCGGACATGGCCAGCACCATCACGGGCGAGGTGCTGCCCGTGGACGGCCCCTTCCACACCTACGCGCTGAAGGAGCCGGTAGGCGTGGTGGGCGCCATCGTGCCGTGGAACTACCCCACGTGCATGCTGGGCTGGAAGCTGGGGCCCGCGCTGGCCGCCGGCTGCACGGTGGTGGTGAAGCCCTCCGAGTACACGCCGCTCACCGCGCTGAAGCTGGGCGCGCTGGCGCTGGAGGCGGGCTTCCCGCCCGGCGTCATCAACGTCATCACCGGCCTGGGTGACCCCGCGGGCGAAGCCATCGCCCGGCACCCGGACGTGGACAAGATCTCCTTCACAGGCTCCGGCCGCACCGCGCGCCGGCTGCTCCAGGCCTCCGCCGCGAGCAACCTGAAGAAGCTGACGCTGGAGCTGGGCGGCAAGAGCCCGCAGATCATCTTCCCGGACGCGGACTTCGACCGCGCGGTGGACGCGTGCTTCTGGGGCATCTTCGGCAACAAGGGGGAGACCTGCAACGCGGGCAGCCGCGTGCTGGTGCACCAGGATGCCTACGAGGCCTTCGTCACGAAGCTCGTGGAGAAGGCGCGCACGATGAAGGTGGGCGACCCGCTGGACGCGACCACGGAGATGGGCGCGCTGGTGAGCCAGAAGCAGATGGACGTGGTGCTGGGCTACATCGAGAGCGGCAAGCAGCAGGGCGCGAAGCTGCTCGCGGGCGGTGGCCGCGACACGGAGGGCTTCAAGGCCAAGGGCTGCTTCGTGAAGCCCACCATCTTCGGCGACGTGAAGCCGGACATGAAGATCGCCCAGGAGGAGATCTTCGGCCCGGTGCTCAGCTGCCTGCGCTTCCGCGACGACGCGGAGGCCATCGCGATGGCGAACAGCACGCAGTACGGCCTGGCCGCGTCCATCTGGACGGGCGACGTCGCGAAGGCCCACGCGCTGGCGAAGCAGGTGAAGAGCGGCGTGGTGTGGATCAACTGCTTCAACGAGTTCGACGACGCGGCGCCCTTCGGTGGCTACAAGGAATCCGGTTGGGGCAAGGACCTGGGCCACCACGCGCTGGATGGTTACCTCCAGACCAAGGCCGTGTGGACGAAGCTGCCGTCTCCGTGACGCACCCCGCGCGCTCCATTCCATTCCACCGCTTCACCGCCGCATGACGAAGAAAAGGAAGGTCCGCATGGCGTCGCGTCCCAAGGCCAAGGTGCTCACCCATCCGGCGATGGCCCGCCGGGCCCGCGCGAAGGAGCGGAGCGAGGGAGGGCCGCGAGCGGTGGCCGGACAGCAGGGGGACATGGACTCCCTGCGCCGGTGGATGGACGAGAAGGGCGTCCGCAAGGTGAAGCTGGGCGCCATCGACGTGGATGGCGTCTTCCGCGGCAAGTACGTCTCGCTGGAGAAGTTCTACAGCGCCGCGAAGAGCGGCCTGGGCTTCTGCGACGTCGTCTTCGGCTGGGACCTGGGCGACGAGCTGCTGGACAACACGAAGGTGACGGGCTGGCACACGGGCTACCCGGACACGCCCGCGAAGGTGGACCTGTCCACCGCGCGCATCATCCCGTGGGAGCCGGACACCGCGGCGTTCCTGCTGGACTTCGTGAACCCGGACGGCACGCCCTTCGAGGCGAGCCCGCGCCAACTGCTCCAGAAGATGGGCCAGCGCGCGCGCAAGCTGGGCTTCCTGCCCAAGTTCGGCGCGGAGTACGAGTTCTTCCTCTTCAAGGAGGGCCCGCAGAGCCTGCATGAGAAGGGCTTCAAGGACCTCACGCCGCTGACGCCGGGCATGTTCGGCTACTCGTGGCTGCGCACGTCCATGAACGCGCCGCTGGTGCACGCGCTCATCGACGGGTGCAACGCGTACGGGCTCAACATCGAGGGCTTCCACACGGAGACAGGTCCCGGCGTCTTCGAGGCGGCCATCCGCTACGACACGCTGGAGCTGGCGGCGGACCGCGCGGCGCTCTTCAAGACGGTGGTGAAGGAGATCTGCGCGAAGCACGGCGTGTCCGCGTGCTTCATGGCGAAGGTGGACCCGAAGCTGCCGGGCTGCTCCGGCCACGTGCATCAGTCGCTGTGGAACCTGAAGGACGAGGAGAACCTCTTCCACGACCCGTCGCAGAAGCACGGGATGAGCAAGCTGATGCGGCACTACATCGGCGGGCAGGTGGCGCTGATGCCGGAGTTGACGGCGCTCTACTGGCCCACCATCAACAGCTACAAGCGCAGCGTGGAGAACACCTGGGCGCCCACCACCGCGACGTGGGGCCTGGAGAACCGCACCTGCGCCATCCGCGTCATCGGCGACAGCGCCAAGTCCATGCGCATCGAGTACCGCCAGCTGGGCGCGGACATGAACGCGTACATCGGCATGGCGGTGAGCCTGGCCGCGGGCCTGTGGGGCATCGAGAACGAAATCGAGCCGCCCGCGCCCGTGCTGTCCAACGCCTACGAGGCGAAGAACACCAAGCCGCTGCCCCGCAACCTGAAGGACGCGGTGGCGCTGCTCAAGAACAGCGAGCGCGCCCGCGAGATCCTGGGCGACGGCTTCGTGGACCATTTCGTGCGCACCCGCGAATGGGAGGTGCGCCAGTACGAGCGGGCGGTCACCTCCTGGGAGCTGGAGCGCTACCTGGAACTCATCTGATTTGAAGGAGCACCGTTCATGAAACCTTTCGACATTCCCTCCGAGCCGCGCGTCACGGAGATGGCCTGGCCCACGCGCATCGTGTTCGGCGCGGGCGCGCTCCAGAAGCTGCCCGCGCACGCGGCTCGGTTGAACATGAAGCGCCCGCTGCTGGTGACGGACGCGGGCGTGGTGAAGGCGGGGCTCGCCACGCGCGTGACGGACGTGCTCAAGGCCGCGGGCATGGAGTGCGCGGTGTTCGACCGCGTGGAGCCCAACCCCACGGAGAAGGACGTGTTCGCGGGCCTGGAGGCGTACCGCGCGCACAAGGCGGACGGCATCGTCGCCCTGGGCGGTGGCAGCGCCCTGGACGCGGGCAAGCTGGTGCAGTTGCTCACCACGCACGAGCCGCCACTCAGCCGCTACGACGACGCGAAGGGCGGCGACCAGTACGTGCGCGACGACATGCCCCCGCTCATCGCCATCCCGACGACGGCGGGCACGGGCTCTGAAGTCGGGCGCTCGGGCGTGGTGACGCTGGCGGATACGGGCCGCAAGACGGTCATCTTCAGCCCGCACCTGCTGCCGAAGGCGGCGGTCATCGACCCGGAGCTGACGCTGGGCCTGCCCCCGTCCGTCACGGCGGCCACGGGCATGGACGCGCTCACCCACTGCATCGAGGCGTATGTCGCCAATGGCTTCCATCCGCTCGCGGACGCAGTGGCCATCGACGGCGTGATGCGCGTGGGGCGCTCGCTGGTGACGGCGGTGAAGGAGGGCCGCGACCTGGCGGCGCGCACGGACATGATGGTGGCCGCGATGGAGGGCGCCATGGCCTTCCAGAAGGGCCTGGGCGCGAGCCACGCGCTGGCGCACGCGCTCACGCCCATCTCCAACGTGCCGCACGGGCTGGCGAACGCCATCGTCCTGCCCGCGGTGATGGAGTTCAACCGCGCGTCCTGCACGGCGCGGCTGGCGCGCATCGCCACGGCGCTGGGGGACACGACCAACGCGCGTGAAGAGGTGCTCGCGGCCAACGCCATCGACCGCGTGCGCAAGCTGGCGGCGGCCGTGGGGATTCCGACGCGGCTGCGCGACGCGGGCGTGCAGGAGAAGGACCTGGAGCACATCGCGCAGAAGGCCTTCCAGGACGCGTCCCACCAGGGCAATCCGCGCGCCGTGACGGAAGCGGACCTCTTGGCCATGGCCCGCGAGGCGTACTGAAAAGCGGCTTCACTCCAACTTGATTTCAGAGTGTTTCAGCGGGGCCTCTTCCGAGGGAAACGGGAGGGGCCCCGTGCCTTTGGCGCGCGTGAATCAAGCAGTGACTCCTCCGTCAGAAGGTTCAGAACGCAGCACAACGCGGTTCACGGAGGCAGGTCATGAAGGCGATGCTCAAGAAGATGGTGGTGGCTGTGGCGCTGGTCGCGAGCTCCCCGGTGATGGCGGCGGACTTCCACGGCGCCTCCCCCCTCGTGAGCCGTCAGGACCAGGCTCGCATGGAGCGCGAACGGCACGAGCGCGAGCGCCTGGCGCGGCTGGAGCGGGAACGGATGGAGCGGGCGCGGATGGAGCGCGAGCGTCAGGCCCGCATCGAACGCGAGCGTCAGGAGCGTGAGCGTCAGGCCCGCATCGAGCGTGAGCGTCGGGAGCGCGAGCGCCAGGCCCGCATCGAGCGCGAGCGTCAGGAGCGGGAGCGTCAGGCCCGCATCGAGCGTGAGCGCAGGGAGCGGGAGCGGGCGCGGATGGAGCGCGAGCGTCAGGAGCGGGAGCGGTTGGCGCGGCGCGACTCGCACTATCGGGGCGGCTGGGTGAACTAAGCAGCGATGGTGGCACAGCCTGAAGCAGCACGGAGGCCCGGGGGCGGATGATCACCCTCGGGCTTCTTCGCGTCTGGGGTCAGCGGGCGCCGGAGTCCGCGGCCATCGCGCGGGTCCCCGCATCCACGCCGCTGCCTGTCTCCGGTGTGAACTCCAGCGTCTCCACGAAGATGCGCCCCGGCAGCCGCAGGTCCATGGCGGTGATGCGCTCGCGGTCGCGCAACTCATAGAGCTGCCGTGCCACCCAGTTCGCCTGCACGGGCTCGTCGGAGAAGAAGACGTAGACGCGCACCTTCCCCTCCTGCACCGGCACGCGGAAGTGGGTGTTGGCGATGGGCCGGTTCGCCTCGCAGCGGATGGAGCGGTTCTCGCGCGTGAGCGTGAGTTGCCGGATGACGCCCTTCTCGGACGTCGTGAAGAGCAGGCAGTAGGGGAGCTGTCCCTCGACGGGGATGATCTCCATCGTCGCCAAGCCTGTGCGCTTCACCAGGGCACGCACCACCTTCGCGGGTGGCTTCGCGTCGTCGCAGCCCACGAAGCCCGCGCCCAGCACCATCACCGTCAACCAGCCCGTCCAGCGCGTCACGTGTTCTTCCCAGGGAAGGTGGAATGCCGACGCCGCGAGCCTACCCTTCCTGTCCGCGTGCGAAGCGGCTTCACCCCGGCTTCATTTCAGAGTGTTTCAACAGGGCCATCTTCCGATGGCGCTGTTGAATCAGGCAGGGCCTCCCCCGTCAGTAGGGACAGAACGCAGCACAACGCGGCTCACGGAGGCAGGTCATGAAGGCGATGCTCAAGAAGATGGTGGTGGCTGTGGCGCTCGTCGCGAGCTCCCCGGTGATGGCGGCGGACTTCCACGCCGCCAGCCCCCTCGTGAGCCGCCAGGACCAGGCCCGCATGGAGCGCGAGCGGCAGGAGCGGGAACGGCAGGAGCGCGAGCGTCAGGCGCGGCTGGAGCGGGAGCGGCAGGAGCGGGAGCGGCAGGCGCGGCTGGAGCGGGAACGGCAGGAGCGGGAGCGGCAGGCCCGGCTGGAGCGCGAGCGGCAGGAGCGGGAGCGGCAGGCCCGGTTGGAGCGCGAGCGGCAGGAGCGCGAACGGCAGGCGCGGCTGGAGCGGGAACGGCAGGAGCGGGAGCGCCTGGCGAAGCTGGAGCGCAGCCGTTACGGCGGTGGCTGGCTGAACTAGGCGGCCACGGTGTCACAGCGTGAAGCAGCACGGAGGCCCGGGGGCGGACATCCACCCTCGGGCCTCTTCGCGTCTGGCGGTCAGTTGGCCAGGGGCTCCACGGTCAACTGCCGGGTGCCGGCGTCCGCGGCCGTGCCTCCGTCGGACGTCACCACGCCACCCGCGCCCACGACGCCGCCCGTGGCTTCCGGCTCGCCCGTCTCCGGCGTGAAGTCCAGCGTCTCCACGAAGACGCGCCCTGGCAGCCGCAGGTCCATCGCGGTGACGCGCTCGCGGTCGCGGAGGTCGTAGAGCTGCTGCGCCACGGAGCCCGCGGGCACGCGCTCGTCGGAGAAGAAGATGTAGACGCGCACCTTCCCCTCCTGCACCGGCACGCGGAAGCTGGTGTTCGCGACGGGGCGGCCCGGGTCGCAGCGGATGGAGCGGTTCTCACGCGTCAGCGTGAGCTGCCGGATGACGCCCTTCTCGGACATCGTGAAGAGCATGCAGTAGGGGAGCTGTCCTTCGACGGGGATGATCTCCATCGTCGCGGGTCCCGTGCGCTTCACCTGCGCGCGCGTCACCTTTGCTGGCGGTTTCGCGTCGTCGCAACCCACGAAGCCCGCGCCCAACACCATCACCGTCAACAAGCCCGTCCAGCGCGTCATGTGTTCCTCCCCGGGAAGGTGGAATGGCCGACACCATGAGCCTACCCTGGCGCCACGCCTTCCCGTCCTGTCGGCTTTTCGTGGACGCTCGCGAGGCCGCCAAGTGCACGGTCGTGCACATGGCTTCCTGCGTCATCCGGGCCCGGACCTACTCCGGGCGTTGGTAGACGATGACCTGCGGCGTTTCGTCCAGGTACAGCCCGGTGACGGGCGTGCGCGTGCCGAAGGCCTGCCACGTGAGGAACTCGTGCTCGCGGAACTCCTGGTGGTACTGGTACGCGACGATGTCCGCGTCGAACGGGCTGTTCACCGCCCGCACGTCCGGACGCAGCATGCCGTTGCGCTGGTAGTCGCGGAACGAGAAGCCGTTGACCTCGTGCAGGTAGATGCGCGCGCCCGGCTTCGCGTGTTCGTTGATCCACGGCAGCACGCCGGTGACGTGGCTGGACCAGAACTGCCGCTGCATCCCCAGCGTCGCCGCGCCCGGCAGCCCGCCCGCCAGCTCCGAGTACGCCGCCGTGCCGTACGGGAACACCCGCACCAGCCCCAGCAGGGCGGGCGCCATGAGCAGCGCGAACACCGGCACCGTCACCACCAGCGGTGACACCGACGGACGCCGCGCCTTCAGCACCTCCCACAGCGCGAAGCACCCGCGCGCCACCGCCGCGCCCGCGAGGATGCCCAGGAAGGGCATGGACGGGAACCAGTGCTTCACGCCGCCGAAGTGCGGCACCTGCGGGTGGCTGATGATGAGGATGGACGTCACCGCGTTGACGCCCACCAGCGCCTCCGACGCGGTGGGCATCCGCACCCATTCGCGCGTGCGTTCACTCAGGCTCAAGAGCGCGCGGCCCACGAGCGCCACGAAGCCCGTCACCATGGGCGCGAAGAGGCTGGTGGGCACCGTCAGCGCTGTCTTCACCACCACGTAGCTGAGAGGGAAGGGCGGCCCGCGCATCAGCGTGCCCAGGTAGAACCAGGCGTAGTGGTTGTGCGTCGCGTGGAAGGCCAGGTACCAGGCCGTGCGGTCCACCGGCGCGTGCCAGAGGTAGGGCCAGTGCAGGTAGAAGATGACGGGGCCCAGCACCGCCATGGCCGCCAGCGGCACCAGCGCCTGCGTCACCGGCAGGCTCACGCGGCGCAGGTCCCTCAGCAGCACCCAGCAGCCCACCGCGAGCCCCACGAAGAACAGCGTGTGCGGGCTGAGCAGCAGGAACTTCTTCTGGAACGCCGCGGGCCCTCCCAGGAACACCACCAGCAGGCCGTACAGCACCGCCACGGCGACGAAGAGCCCCACGAAGCGGAAGAGCCGCACGCGGGCCTCGGAATTGCCTTCGCTCGCCTGCCACGCGCGCCACAGCGCGAACGGCGACAGCACGAACGGCATGAAGAGCGCGTTGTGCTTCGTGGCGATGGCCAGGCCGAACGCCACGCCGCACGCGACGCCCCAGCGGGTGCTCTCCAGCGCGCGCCAGAAGCAGTACACGACGAGCAGCCACATCGCGGCCACCGGCATGTCGAAGCACGCCAGCTCCGCGTTGAAGTACTGGCGCGGCACCAACAGGAAGGAGAGGGCGGCGAACCACCCCGCGGTGCGGCCGTACAGCGCGCTGCCCAGGAGGAAGCACAGCGCGGGCACCAGCGCCGCCATCGCGAACGCGGGCAGCCGGTAGGCCGTCGCGTCGCGCATCACGCCCAGCGTGTCGTGGAAGAGCAGATGGCTCAGCCCGAACAGCGTCTTCATCAGCGCCGGGTGTTCGTGGTTGTAGTCCCACAACCGCACGATGGCGCTGTCCGTGAAGGCCTGCGCGGGCGAGCGGAAGAGCAGCCGGAACCACTGCGAATAGCCCTCCGCCGCGGCGAAGTAGACGCTCTCGTCGCGAGTGAAGCCCACGGCGGCTTCCGTGCTCCACAGCGCCACGAACGCCAGCACCCACAGCGCCAGGGCCGTGAGCTTCTCCTCGCGCGTGGCGGGGCGTCCCGTCATCTGGAGCGTCATGGCTTCACCCCCACCGCGGGCTCCAGCGCCATCACGTCCAGGCACACCTGCCGCGACTCCGCGTTGTCCGCCCGCACCCAGACCTTCACCGTGCGCGGCGGCCCGGGCGGCAGCAGCACCTCCGCCTTCTGCACGCCCTCGCGGCCCGGGGGAATGGGCACGTCCAGCAGCCGCTCGCCCGTGGCCGCGTCATCCACGCCCAGGTACGCCGTGGAGAGGCGCGGGTCCTTGGGGTGCGCGAACTCGAAGATGATGCCGCCCTCAAGCCGCAGGCCCATGCCGGAAGGCACGTTGGAGAACTCCGCCACCAGCCGCTGCGCGCCTCCAGGTGCGTGCATCCACAGGCAGTGCCGGGGCTCGTAGAAGATCTCGTGCCACTCCGGCGCCACGTACAGGTGCGGTGGGCCGGGGCAGCGGTGCACGCGTCCGTCGAAGGGGCAGTCCTTGCGCGAGCCGTCCGGCTGCTCCAGGTACACGCGCGCCGCGCTCGCGGACTCGCTCGCCACCCAGTGGCGCGGGCGGTAGCGGCCGTTCTCATAGAGGCGCAGCGACAGCGGGCCCATGCGCGACTCGGGGCCCAGCGCCTGGCGGCCGGGTTGGAAGACCGCGTCGAACGCGCCCACGTCGGAGCGGGGCAGCTCCGGCTGGCCCAGCACCCAGATGCGCGGGTGCGCGCTCAGGTCCGCGCGGTCCGACTCCAGCCACCCGTACACGGGCACGGAGGGCGGCACGAAGAGGCGGGCGCGCTCGGTCCACCAGGGGAACAGCAGCACCGCGTCCCCGGGGCGCGCGTCGCGGGCCAGCACGTCCGCCACGGCGCGCTCGTCCGCGTCCGTGGGCAGCCGGCCCGGAAGCCTCAGCTGGAAGACGAGGCACAGGAGCGCGACGAGCAACAGGGCCCCCAGCTCCGCCAGGGGCAGGGCGCGCAGGGCCTTAGGACTTGGCAAGACGGATCTTCTGCTCGCTCTTTTCGCGGCAGAAGGTGCAGAAGATGTGGTCGCCCTGATTGAAGGACGGCGTCCAGGGCGGGTACATCGAGCAGCGCGGATCCAGGCAGTGGTGCAGCTCCCAGAGCGTGCCCAGCTGGTGCAGCGCGTGCCGCGCGATGGGCTTGAAGTCCTTCTCCAGGTCCTTGAACGGCGCGATGGAGAGGATTGCCCGGTCCTTGCCGTAGCGCGCGAAGCCCGACGTGGGCGCCTTGCCGCTGGGCAGGTCGCGGTCCTTCAGCTTGCGCGAGGTGAGCAGCAGCACCTTGTCGTCCTTGTAGGCCCGGATGCCCTTCACCTCATCGAGCAGCTTCTCCGCGTCCAGGGGCTCGGACATGCCCGCGGGGATTTCAGCGGAGCCGCTGTGCTCGCTGCCCACGCCGAAGGCCGTGTAGAGCGTGCGGTTGAACTTGGCGAGCTGCTTGTCGTCGAAGGGGTCCAGCGTCACGACGCGAATCACGGGGCGTCACCTCGGCGGGAAGGCCCTCGCGGTGCCAGGCACGCGCTTGAATGCGCGACGCGGGCGGCCGGGAGGGCCGTGGGGTTCACTCGTCCTCGGGCGGCTTCGCCTTGGGAGGACGGCCACGCTTCTTGGGCGCGGCGGGCTCCGCGGGCGCGGCGCCTTCGGGCGGCTTCGCCTTGGGCGGACGGCCGCGCTTCTTCGGGGCGGGGGCTTCCGCACCCTCCGCCACCTCCGGCTTCGGCTTGGGCGGACGGCCGCGCTTCTTCGGGGCGGCGGGCTCGGCGCCCTCCGCCGGCTTGGCCTTGGGCGGACGGCCGCGCTTCTTGGGAGCGTCCTCGGACGCCTCCTCGCCGCCTTCCTCCTCGCCGCCCTCCTCCTCGGAGGACTCCTCGTCGGACTCGGACTGCGGCTCCTCGTCCGAGGGCAGGTCCAGCTCTCCGCCCTCCAGACCCATGAGGTCGCCGTCCAGGTCCATGTCGTCCTCGTCGCCACCGGGCCGCGCGAACTCCGCGGCGGTGCGCTTGGGACGCTCCTTCCCGGGCGGGAAGAGGACGATGTCGATGGAGTCCTCGGCGTTGGCCTCGGCGGTGCCCAGCGCGGCGGCGACCTCCGAGACCAGCAGGTGCCGGGCGTTGTCGTAGAGCTCGCGCTCCTTGGTGGGCAGCGGCCGCAGCTCACTGAGGACCTGGAGGCCCTTGACGACCTCCGCCAGCCCCAGGATGCCGCCCTGGGTCATGCGGTCCAGGTTGGTGCGCGCGCGCTGCTTCCAATCCAGGTCGGCCTTGTCGCTGTCCGAGCGGAGGAACGCGTAGATCTCCTCCACGTCGGCCGGACTGGCCACCTTGCGCACGCCGATGGAGAGGATCTTCCCTTGCGGCACCATCACGACCGCGCCGTCTTCCTCCCGGCGCATGGTGACGAAGGTGAGGCTCTGGCCCGCCACCTCCTTCACGTCGATGGCGGCGACGCGGCAGACCCCCTGGTTGGGGTAGACGACCCGGTCTCCAACCTGGAGCTGGAGTGCAGCGGACCCTTCTGGCATGGCCCCCTCGTGGGCGGGTGGGATGAGCACCGAAGCGAGCGCCGGTCGTAGCACCGTGCCCCGCCGGATGCCACGAGATTACCGGGGAAGCGTTGTCATCCGGTTGGCATTGCGCTGCGCTTCCAACAGCTTGGCCATGACCTCGTGCGCCTGCGAGTCCAGGACCGCGTCGATTTGGGCGTCGGTCGGCCCCTCGTCCGCCGTGCTTCCGGGCCGCGCGTCCACGCGGGTGGAAAGTCCCACCGTCGCCATCACCGCGATCCCCAGGCCCAGCACCGCCAAGAGCTTCTTCATGAGCGTCCTCCGTGGCGGCCCAGGGTAGGGGCGGCGTCCGGATGATCAATTTTTCGGCTACAGGCTGGCGGTGTCCTGTAGCGGCCCGTCGCGCGCGCTACTGGTGCAGCGGCGCCACCGGTGTCACCTCCAGCGTGAGGCCGCCGGAGTTGTCGTGGACGTCGTCATCCGGGAACGCGAGCCGCAGCCAGCTCGCGCCGCGCATCACCGTGGGCTGGTTGACCTCCAGCACCTCCAGCGTGCCCGGGGCCACGGCCGGAGACGGCCCCGCGCCATGCAGCGCGAGCACGCCGTTCACCTCGCCGCCGCCGAAGCCGCGCGTGCGCGCCGGCTCCCCGGCCGAGCGCACCACGACGCGGTAGGTGGTGGACGGATCCAGCTCCCGGAGCGTGAAGCCGTCGTGGGGGGACAGCGAGACGGCGTGCCGGCGCGCGTCCAGGAGCAGGGTGGTGATGGCGCCGCTCGACTCTTCGCGCACGTGCACCTGGAGCGCGCCGCGGTTGTCGTCCGGGCGGTCGTCCCAGAGGAACACGTAGAGGACGGAAGCGTCGCGCACCAGGACCTCGTCCGCGCCCACCAGGCCGAAGCTGTCGCGCGCGGCCAGCGCCGTGCCGCCCTCCAGGAAGTACACGGCCTGGGCCACCGGCAGCGGGCCACCCACGGACACGCGGCCCTCCACGCGCAGGCCGTAGGTGCGGGACGGATCCAACCGCATGCGCGCCGCCTGGGACGGAGGCACGAGCAGGGCATGCGCGACCGCGCTGAGCGCGAACGGGCCTCCGGAGGAATATCGGGCAATGGCCGCGGCCGTGTCGTCCGGGCCCGCGCGGGGCAGGGCGCGCGCCGCGGCCGCTTGCTTCGGCGCGAGCCGCGCGTGGACCGCCAGCGTGGTGCCGCGCTCGGCGTGCACGCGCTGGCTGAAGGGCACCATGCCCGGCAGCAGCACCTCCAACACATGGTCGCGGTCCGACGGAAGCTGGGTGATGAGCGTGGGTGTCGTCTCCCTCAGCGTCCGGCCGTCCACGCGGATGGTGGCGCCCGGGGGCGAGGAGCTGAGCTCCACCGCGAACGTGTTGGAGCCGCCCATGACCAGGCCCAGCCACGTGGCCACGAGCGCCGCCACCACCACCGGCGCGCCCCGCACCGCCCAGCCGCGCAGGGAGCGGTGCCACGCGGGCCGCGGCTCCGGAGGCATCGCCTGCGGGGGCAGGGGCTGTGTCGTCAGATCGCCTCGCGGCTCGCGGGGCTCACCCCCGGGCTCGGAGACGTGGCGGGGCACCTCCGGCGGCGTGGGGATGGGCGGCGGTTCGACGACGCCGCTCCAGCGGCCCACGCGGGCGATGAACTCGCGCGGCAGCTGCACCGGGCGGCCGGCCTCCACGAGCTCCGGCTCGAAGAGGTAGCCCATGAAGTGGCCCAGGTCACTGGCGGACACGTCCGGCGCGGTGACGTGGAGCTGGCGCGCCAGCGCCTCCGCGAAGGCCTGCGCCGTGGGGTAGCGCTGCTCCGGGCTCGTGGCCATCGCGGTGAGCAGGATGCGCTCCAGCGCGGCCGGGATGTTTGGCATCCACTCGCGCGGGCGGGGGAAGTCGCCCTGCGAGATCTTCCGCAGCACGTCCTGGAGCGAGCCCTCGAAGGGGCGCCGCCCGCAGAGCATCTCGTAGAGGACCGTGCCCGCGGCGAACACGTCCGTGCGCGCGTCCAGCGCCTCGCCGCGCGCCTGCTCCGGCGCGAAGTAGACGTACTTGCCCTTCGCGGGGTCGGCCTTCGTGTCGGAGCGTCCGGCGAGCCGCGCACGCGCGATGCCGAAGTCCACCAGCTTCACCTGCCCCTCGAAGGAGAGGAGCACGTTCTGCGGGCTCACGTCCCGGTGGACGATGTGCAGCGGGCGGCCGTTGTCATCCAGCCGCGTGTGCGCGTACGCCAGCCCCCGCAGCATGTCGATGGCCACCAGCACCGCCAGCGGCGGCGGCAGCGCGGGCAGCCCCTTCTCCCGCGCCCGGCGCATCACTCGCGAGAGCGGATGGCCGTCCACCCACTCCATCGCGAGGAAGTACTCGCCCTCCACCTCGCCGAAGTCGAAGATCTGCGCGATGTTGCCGTGCGACAGCCCCAGCGCGATGCGCGCCTCGTTGATGAACATGGACACGAACGCGCTGTCGTCCGCGTAGCCCGGGAGGATCTTCTTGATGACCACCGGCTTCGTCACGCCCGCCACCGCCGTCATCCGGGCGCGGTAGATCTCCGCCATGCCGCCCGTCGCGATGCGCTCGAGCAGCTTGTACTTGCCGAACTGGAAGCCGGCGGAGGGCGGCGGCACGTTCGAATCGGCTCCGGTGGAGGGGAGTCCTTCGCAAAAACCGCGAGAAGCTATCATGAGGCCATTCAGACGCTCCGGGTGGAATATTCCGCTACGCTCGCCAGCCTGTTCCCGTAACCCTGCATTCTTCCTCCTGGTATGGAGCAGCCTCACATGGGGTGGCTGCCGGGAGTCCCCGCCTATCGAACCGGCACGCACAGTATCTCCATCGCCAGGACCCAGCGTGGACCCGGGCTCTGCTCCACCTGCTCCCAGGGACGCGGGCAGTTGGGCGGATGCGACCATCGCGCCCGTGTCCGCGCCCGCCTGGGGCGAGCCGCTTCCGGATGACGTCCTCCGGCTGGAGCTGTCGGGAGAGCAGGTGCGCCTGGGCGCGGAGACCTTCACTCCGGCCCGGATCCCGGACGCGGCCAGGCTCGCGGAGCGGGTGCGGGGCAGGGACGTGCTCGTCGCCGTGGAGGACGCGGACACGTTCCTCGCGCAGGTGTCGGACGCGCTGGCCGTCTTGCGCGCGCAGGCGGCGGAGGTGTGGCTCCGGCACCCGGACGCGCCGGTGGCCTACCGGTTGGTGCTGCGCGACGAGCAGGGCTTCCGGGCGTGGCTGGACGAGGTGGCGCCCGGCAAGCTGCGCATCATCCAGCGCGCTGACGGCTTCGAGTTGAGCACCAGCGTGGGCAAGCTGCCGGGGCCGGACCGCAATGGTCCGTCCGTTCCGGTGCGCGGCGGGCGCCAGGACATCGCGACGCTGCGGCGGGAGCTGGCGCGGCTGAAGACGCGCTTCACCACGTCGGACGACCTGTGCCTCGTTCCGTCGTTCGGCACGGAGGTGATGCAGGCCGCGCGGGCGCTCGGCGGCACGTACGTCGCGCCGGAGGAGGGGCTCTTCGACACGCTCTGCCTCGTGTACCCCACGCCCCGGTCCGCATCGGACGCGGGTTCACCCTAGGCCAGGGGCCACGAAGCCTCCCGCCTGGCGGGCGGGCACGCACCCCGGGTGGAGTCCCACGTTGCATTGAGGTGGTGGGTCCTCGCCGCTACTACCCGTGGCGGTCCGCGCGCCCTAATGTGCCGCGCGCCTTTTTCCTGAAGGCTTCGGAGGGCAATGCTCCCTCCCCGGAGGTCGTCGATGGTCGCCGCAACCGAGCCCGCTTCCCGTCCCCAGGATGTTCTCGCCGGGGGCACCTTCCTCTTCCAGGAGGTGGGCTCCACCCGCATCCTCACGCCGGAGGGGTTCTCCGAGGAGCAGCGGCTCTTCTTCAAGACGGCGCTCCAGTTCTGCCGGGAGCAGGTGCTGCCCCAGGCCACGCGCATCGAGGGCAAGGACAACGCGCTCCTGCGCGACCTGCTGCGCCGCGCGGGCGACCTGGGCCTCTTGAGCGTGGACATCGCGGAGACGTACGGCGGCACGGGCCTGGACAAGACGACGTCGCTCCTGCTCGCGGAGGCCATGAGCCTGTTGGGCTCCTGGTCGGTGACGTCCAGCGCGCACACCGGCATCGGGTCGCTGCCCATCGTGTGGTTCGGCAACGAGGCGCAGAAGGCGAAGTACCTGCCGAAGCTGGCCACGGGTGAGTGGGTGGCGGCGTACGCGCTGACGGAGCAGGGCAGCGGCAGCGACGCGCGCGGGGCGAAGACGAAGGCGGTGAAGTCCCAGGACGGCAAGCACTACGTCCTCAACGGCTCCAAGCTCTACATCACCAACGCGGCCTTCGCGGACGTGTTCGTCGTCTTCGCGCAGGTGGACGGCGACAAGTTCACCGGCTTCATCGTGGAGAAGGACACCCCGGGCCTCACCGTGGGCCCGGAGGAGCACAAGATGGGCATCCGCGGCTCGTCCACGTGCCCGCTCTACTTCGAGGACGCGCTCGTCCCCGTGGAGAACCTGCTGGGCGAGCTGGGCAAGGGCCACCGCATCGCCTTCAACATCCTCAACTACGGCCGCCTGAAGCTGGGCGCGGGCGTCATTGGCAGCATGAAGCTCCAGCTCCAGAGCGCGCTGAAGTTCGCGCAGGAGCGCAAGCAGTTCAAGGCGCCCATCGCCACGTTCCCGCTCATCCGCGAGAAGCTCGCGCGCATGGCCACGCTCGTCTACGCGGTGGAGAGCATGACGTACCGCACGGCGGGCCTGGTGGACGGGCGCCTCGCGTCCAAGGAGCGCTCGGACGCGGACTACGACGCGCACGTCATCGCCGCGATGGAGGAGTTCGCCACCGAGGCCTCCATCATGAAGGTCTTCGGCTCGGAGGCCATCGGCTTCCTGGTGGACGACGCGGTGCAGGTGCACGGCGGCGCCGGCTACATCGAGGAGTACCCGGTGGAGCGCGCCTACCGCGACGCGCGCATCAACCGCATCTTCGAGGGCACCAACGAGATCAACCGGATGCTCATCACCGGCATCCTGCTCAAGCGCGCCGTGAAGGGCGACCTGCCGCTGTTCGCGCAGGCGCGCTCCGTGGCGGAGGAGCTGGGCCGCGGCGAGCGTCCCCGCGCGGGCCGCCAGGACGCGCTGGCCAACGAGGAGATCGCCGCGGAGTGCGCCAAGCACCTGGCCATCCACGGCATGCGCCTGGCCGCGGAGAGCTTCGGCACGGAGCTGGACAAGCACCAGGAGGTCATGGCCGCGCTGGCGGACGTGGTGATGGACGCGTACGCGCTGGACTCCATGGTGACGCGCACCCGTCAGGCCGCCACCGGCGGCGTGCTGGACCCGGTGCGCGTGGCGCTGGTGCGGCTGTACGCGATGGAGTCCACCGCCCGCGCCTTCGAGCGCACCCGCCGCGCGCTCTGCGCCACGCTCAAGGGTGACGCGCTCACGCTGGAGCTCAAGCGCCTGTCCGCGCTGGACGCCTTCACGGCGTACGACCCGGCGGAGCTGCGGGAGACCATCGTCACGGGCCTGGAGGAGGCCGGCGGCTATCCGTACAACCCGCTGTAACGGCTGAAACGCGGGTGCCCTGCGAGCAGCGTCAGGGCATCCGCGACACGGCATCCAGGCCGAAGCTGACCCGGGCCCGCCAGGGCGCGGGCGGCAGGTGCTCCAGCGCCATCAGGTCCTCCAGCCGCTGGAGCATGTCCGGCCGCAGCCGGCCGAACGTCGCGCCGAAGCCCGGCGTCACCGCCTGCGCCACGCCCTTGCGCGGCACGGATGACGTCCACGCCACCTCGCCGTGGAGCAGCAGCGGCCCCTCCGTCATGTCCATCTCCATGAAGAAGGGCGTGCCCACCTGCACCTCGCGGGGCAGGGCGGGGGCGTCCACCTCCAGGCCCACGCCGCCCCGGGAGATGTCGCGCACGTAGAAGAACGGCGCCCGGGGGTCGGCCTCCCGCGCGCGCAGGTGCAGCGGCATGCGCGGGAAGCGGCGCAGGCCGTTCTGCTCCTCCTGGGCGAAGATGAACTGGAGCACCGCGTCCAGCGCGCTGCGATCCTCCGCGCCGTCGTAGCGCACGGTGAGCATGAAGCGCTCGCCGGGGCGCGGCTCCACCTTGACGACCTCGCCCAGCACCTCCACCGGCCGCGGCATGCCGCCCGCGTGCAGCTCGAAGGTGAAGCGGGTGCCCAGCGGCAGGGCCCTGCGCGTCTCCAGGGTGACGCCGCCCTGACCCACGCTGCGGGTGTACTCGCCGACCAGCGACTGCGGCGTCTTGTAGGCCACCTTCAGTCGAACGTTCGTGTTCACGCGCCCGTCAGTCTCAGCCTGGGAGCAAAAGAACTCAAGTTTACCCCACCCCCAAAGGTAGGCCCTCCGGCGTGTGCCCTGGCGGATGTCCGGCGCCGGGCGCGCCGTGTTCCAGCCTGTTGCGCGCTTTCTTGACCCCCCTGGGGGGGGCGCGTATGTATGCCCGCCGTAGAGGGGTAAGAAGTGGGAAGGAGTGGTGGTCCGTCCCGTGTCGGGCTGAAAAGGTGGATCGTCCCGCGTGTTCCGAGGCGTCTATGAGCACCAGATCGACGCGAAGGGGCGCACCAGCCTCCCGGCCAAGCTGCGGGAGACGTTGGTGGGCGCCTACGACGAGCGGCTCATCGTCACCACGGCCCTGGACCCCTGCCTCCACGCCTACCCGGTGCGGGAGTGGGAGGCGTTGGAGACCGCGCTCGCCCGGC
The DNA here is from genome assembly GCF_054512695.1 of Corallococcus sp. M7. Lineage (NCBI taxonomy): Bacteria > Pseudomonadati > Myxococcota > Myxococcia > Myxococcales > Myxococcaceae > Corallococcus > Corallococcus sp. M7. The sequence continues at coordinate 7,628,981 of NZ_CM137252.1, read as the reverse complement.
GCAACCCCATGGAGCCGGGGGTCAAGACGTTGATGCGGCTGTACGTGGCCAGCGCGCAGGAGTGCCCGCTGGACAAGCTGGGACGGTTGCTGATTCCGCCGTCGCTCAGGGCGTACGCGAAGTTGGAGAAGGACGTGGTGTGGGCGGGGATGGTGAAGGTGATTGAGCTTTGGAGCCAGGAAGGTTGGGCGAAGGCGCAGGAGGACGCGCGCCAGGAAGCCACCTCCCCGGACGTGTTGCGGGTGCTGGGCGAGCTGCGCCAGCCGTAGCCAGGAAGTCGACAGCTTCAGGTTTCGCAAAGAGAAGGGTGGGCAGGCGCATGGACCAGGTGCAGGAGGTTCGTCGGAACAGGGCGGTGGTGGCGGCGTCCGAGCGCGTGGAGACGCTGATGCTGGAGGGCGAGCTGGAGGAGGCGGACCTGCTCAAGCTGTGCGAGGACCTGATGCACCGGCTGCACCGGGGCACCCGTCAGGTCGTCCTGGACTTCGCGGACGTGTCGCACCTGAACTACCGCGGCGTGCGCCCGCTGATGGCCCGCACGGACGCGTTCCGCCGCGCCGGTGGGGACGTGAAGCTGTCCGGGCTGTCGCCGTACCTGGCCGCCATCTTCCGCGCGGCCGGCGCCCACGACGCCTTCGAGCTGTACCCGCACATGAACGATGCCCGGGCCGCCTTCCAGCTCGCGCGCGCTCCCTTCGTCTGACCCGCACCCCAAGGCCCCCTCCCGTGGACTTCCAGCACCAGACCGTCCTGCTCCACGAGACGGTGGAGCTGCTGAACCCGGCGGAGGGCAAGGTCATCCTCGACGGCACGCTCGGCGGCGGCGGCCACACCCAGGCGCTGCTCGCCCGGGGCGCGACGGTGGTGGGCGTGGACCGGGATCCGGTGGCGCTCGCCGCGGCCACCGCCCGCATGGGCGGCAACGCCCGCTTCCAGGTCCGGCAGGGCAACTTCGCGGACCTGCCCCGCGTGGCGCACGACCTCCTGCCCGTGGACGGCGTGCTGGTGGACCTGGGCGTGTCCTCGCCCCAGTTGGACGTGGCCGAGCGCGGCTTCTCCTTCATGAAGGACGGCCCGCTGGACATGCGCATGGGCGACAGCGGCATCACCGCCGCGGAGCTCATCGCCGAAACGGACGAGCGCGACCTGGCGAAGCTGCTCAAGGACTACGGGGAAGAGCCCTTCGCGCGGCCCATCGCGCGGGAGCTGAAGAAGGCGCTGCCCCAGCGCACGCTGGAGGCCGCGGAGGTGGTGAAGCGCGCCGTGCCCCGCAAGGCGTGGCCGGACCGCATCCATGTGGCCACCCGCACCTTCCAGGCGCTGCGCATGGCGGTGAACGGGGAGCTGGAGGCGCTGGACGCGCTGCTCGCCGCGCTGCCCTCGCTCCTCAAGGTGGGGGGCCGCGCCGCGGTCATCTCCTTCCACTCCCTGGAGGACCGGAAGGTGAAGGAAGCCTTCCGCGCCCTGGTGGGCGGGTGCACCTGTCCGCCGGGCTTCCCGGTGTGCGTGTGCAACAGCCAGGGTGACTTCGCCCTCGTGTCCAAGAAGGCCGTCGCGGCTTCCGAAGCGGAAGTCGAGGCCAACCCCCGCTCTCGCAGCGCGCACCTGCGCGCGGTGGAGAAAATCCGATGAGCAAGGCCCTCTCGCGTCCCTCCGTGTCCGTGGCCGGCGTGCTGATGCACCTGTTGCCCGCCGTCATGCTCTTCACCCTGTTCGCTGGCGTGGGCATCCTCCACGTCACGAGCCGCGTGCTCGTGGTGGACATGGGCTACCGCCTGTCCAACGCGGAGGGCGAGAGCCGCTCGCTCACCCGGGAGAATGACCGGCTCAAGCTGGAGCTGGCCACGCTCAAGGCGCCGGCCCGGCTGGAGCGCGTGGCCCGTGAGCAGCTGGGCATGGCCATGCCCAAGGGCGGCGCGGTGGTGTCCATCGCCGACGAGCACGTGAAGGGCTCCAGCACCGCGCAGGCCCGTTCGGCGGCCCCGGCCGTCCGCGTGGCGGAGCGGGGGAGCGGGCGGTGAGGGACCTCAAGAGCGCGCGGATTCCGGAGTCGAACACGAAGGGGCTCAGGCTGCGGGTCCAGCTCCTGTTCGGGCTGTTCCTCGCGCTCTTGGGCACGGCGTTCGGCCGCGCGGTCTACCTCCAGGTCTTCCAGCAGGAGAAGCTGCGCGGCCTGGCGCAGGACCAGTACGTCCGGCAGATCGACATCCCGGCCCGGCGCGGTGACATCTACGACCGTCGCGGCACGCCGCTCGCGCAGAGCGTGGAGGTGGACTCCATCTGGGTGGACCCGTCCATGCTCCCCGACGTGCCGCAGGCGGCCCGTCAGCTCGCCCGCGCCGTGCACATGGACAGCCGCGACCTGGTCGCGCGCCTGTCCCGCGCCAAGCGCTTCGCGTGGGTGAAGCGCCAGGCGAAGCCCCAGGAGGTGGAGGCGGTGAAGGCGCTGGGCCTGCCGGGCCTGGGCTTCACCAAGGAGCCCAAGCGCTTCTATCCCCAGCGCGAGCTGGGCGCGCACATCGTGGGCATGGTGGGCACCGACGGGCACGACCTGGAGGGCCTGGAGCTGGCCTTCGAGGACGAGCTGTCCGGGCAGAACTCGCGCACCTCCGGCTTCCGGGACGCCAAGGGCCGCAAGCTGATGGTCCAGGGCGCCATGGATCCGCTGGAGCGCCAGGGCGCCACCGTGACGCTCACGCTGGACCGCCACCTCCAGTACGTGGCGGAGAAGGCGCTGGCCAAGGCCGTGGAGGACGCCAAGGCGACGGCGGGCATGGCGGTGGTGCTGGACCCTCGCACCGGGGAGATCCTGGCGCTGGCCAACAACCCGCGCTTCAACCCCAACACGCCGGAAGACGGCGTGAAGAACGCCATCCGCAACCGCGCCGCGCTGGACGCCTTCGAGCCCGGCTCCACGATGAAGGCCTTCGTGGTGGCCGCCGCGCTCGAGCAGAAGGCCATCACCCCGGACCAGCTGTTCTTCTGTGAGAACGGCGCCATGCGCATCGGCCGGCACACCATCCGGGACACCCACCCGCACGGCTGGCTCAACGCGCAGGGCATCCTCCAGGTGTCCTCCAACATCTGCGCAGCGAAGGTCGCCGAGGCCCTGGGCCGCGAGAAGTTCGTCGCCGCCTACCACGCCTTCGGCTTCGCGGAGCGCACCGGCCTGGCGCTCACCGGCGAGAGCCGCGGCGTCATCCCGTTTCCGAAATCGGACATCTCCCTGGCCACCCAATCCTTCGGCCAGGGCATGACCTCCACCGCCGTCCAGCTGACGGCGGCCTACGGCGCGCTGGCCAATGACGGCGTGCTGATGCGCCCGTACCTGGTCTCCAAGGTGGTGGACCCGGACGGCGTGGTGCTGCTGGAGAACCAGCCCACGGAGCTTCGCCGGGTCGTTTCCCAGAGGGTGGCGCGCCAGGTCGTGGGCATGCTCGAGAGCGTGGTGGTCAAGGGAGGGACCGCGCCCAAGGCCGCCATGGACGACTACCGCGTGGCCGGAAAGACGGGCACGGCGCAGAAGGCGGACCCCGTGGCACGGGGGTATTCCGACAAACGCATCGCGTCGTTCGCGGGCATGGTGCCAGCCGAGGCCCCGCGCGCCGTGATTCTCGTGGTGGTGGACGAACCCAAGACAGACGTATACGGGGGGAACGTGGCTGCCCCTGCCTTCAAGGAAATCGCTACCGCCGCCATGGCCCACCTGGCCGTGCCTCCGTCCCGGACGGTGGCACCCGCCGAGGTGGCCGCGGCCGCCGCGCCCGTGGTGCCCCCTCCGGCACCGAAGGCGCTGGCGAAGGCCGTGCCCGTCCGGGCCGGCCTGGAGGATGCGGTGACCGAGACCCCGGAGCCCGGCACGGTGCGTGTGCCGGACGTCCAGGGACAGGCGGGACGCGAGGCCGTGGTGAAGCTGCTCGCCGCGGCGTTGGAGCCACAGCTGCAAGGAAGTGGACGAGTCGTATCTCAGACCCCCCCCGCCGGTGCGCTGGTGGAGAAGGGGGCCCGGGTGACGCTGGAACTGGCGACGCGGCAATGAGGCCGTGTCCTTTCCAGGCCCCGCAAGCAATGCGTGTGAAGGGGAAGAGATGAAGCTGACGGATGTCCTCGCAGGGTGTGGAGCCGAGCAGACCTCGGGCGGCCGTTCCGCGGTCGACGTCACGGGAGTGACGCAGGATTCGCGGCGCGTGAAGCCGGGGGATCTCTTCATCGCCGTGCCGGGCCTGAAGGAAGACGGGGCCCAGTTCATCGGTGAGGCCGTGTCGCGCGGCGCTGTCGCCGTCGTGTCGGAGAAGCAGGGGCAGTCCTCGCAGGTGCCGTTCTTCAAGGTGAGCAGCGCGCGCAAGGCGCTGGCCCTCATCGCGGCCAACTTCCACGGCCGTCCCGCGGACAAGCTGACGCTCCTGGGCGTCACCGGCACCAACGGGAAGACGACCACCACGTACCTGCTGGAGGCCATCCTCGCGACCGCCGCCATGTACACCGGCTCTCCGGCGCCGGGCGTCATCGGCACGCTGGGCTACAAGTTCGGTGGCAAGACGACGGAGCTGGCCAACACCACGCCGGACCCGCTGGAGCTGCACCGCATCTTCCGCGAGATGGTGGACGCGGGCGTGGAGACGGTGGTGATGGAGGTCTCCAGCCACGCGCTCGCGCAGGAGCGCGTGCACGGGCTCACCTTCAAGGCCGCGGGCTTCAGCAACCTGTCGCGCGACCACCTGGACTACCACAAGGACCTGGAGGAGTACTTCCAGGTGAAGCGCAAGCTCTTCCTGGAGAACCTGGGCGCCTCCGGCACCGCCGTGGTGAATGGCGACGACACCTTCGCCAGCCGCATCTACACGGAGCTGCGCAACCAGAAGCGCATGGCGTGGAAGTTCAGCCGCACGGGCGCGGGTGAAATCTCCGCCGCGGACGCCAGCTACTCGCTCAAGGGCATCGAGGCCACCCTGAAGACGCCCGCGGGCGACATCAAGGTGAAGAGCAAGCTGCTGGGGCCCCACAACCTGGAGAACATCATGCTCGCCGCCGGCATCGCGCTGGGCGCGGGCATCAGCCGCTCGGACGTGAAGAGCGGCATCGAGCTCGTCACGGGCGTGGCCGGCCGCATGGACCGCGCGGAGAACCACCGCGGCGGCCCGGCTCCGGCGGTGCTGGTGGACTACGCGCACACGGATGACGCGCTCAAGCGCTCCATTGAAGCGGCGCGCGCGCTGGCCAAGGGCCGCGTCATCGTCGTCTTCGGCTGCGGCGGCGACCGCGACAAGGGCAAGCGCCCGCTGATGGGCACGGTGGCCGCGGAAGGCGCGGACCTGGTGATGGTGACCAGCGACAACCCGCGCACGGAGGACCCGGAGGCCATCATCTCCGAGGTCACGCCGGGCCTGGAGAAGGGCGGCCTGCGCCGCATCTCCGAGGGCAAGGCGAAGAACGGGGAGAAGGGCTACCTGGTGGACGCGGACCGCCGCGCCGCCATCGAGCAGGTCATCAACCTGGCCAAGGACGACGACGTCGTCCTCATCGCCGGCAAGGGCCACGAGACCTACCAGACGGTGGGCACCGAGAAGCTCAAGTTCGACGACCGCGAGGTCGCCGCGCGCGCGCTGGCCAACCGCATCCCGAGCTGAACCTCCTCAAGGCCACACCCCCCCTCCATGGCCGCTCGATTCTCCGATGACGAGGTGGTGCAGGCGACGGGTGCGACCCGGCGCGGGGAGCCCGTGGAAGCGGGCTTCCCCGCGGTCTGCACCGACACGCGGTCGCTCACCCCCGGGTGCCTCTTCGTGGCGCTGCAGGGCGAGCGCTTCGACGCCCACGACTTCGTGGACGGTGCCCAGCGCCAGGGAGCGGCCGGGGCGGTGGTGAAGCGGGGGAGGGCGCTGCCGGCCCTGCCCCCGGGCTTCGCCCTGTACGAGGTGGAGGACACCCTGGCCGCGCTCGGCGGCCTGGGCGCGCTGCACCGCCGCCGCTTCCGCATCCCGGTGGCGGCAGTGGGGGGCTCCAACGGGAAGACGACCACCAAGGAGATGGTGGGCGCCATCCTGGCCACGCGGGGCCCCGCGCTGAAGACGGAGGGCAACTTCAACAACGAGGTGGGCGTACCGCTCACGCTCTTCCGGCTGGAGCCGTCCCACGTGGCGGCCGTCATCGAAGTGGGGATGAACCAGCCGGGCGAAATCGAAAGGCTCACCCGCAAGGTGCAGCCGGACGCCGGGGTCATCACCGTCGTCCAGCCGGAGCACCTGGAGGGGCTGGGCAGCCTGGAGGGCGTGGCGGAGGCGGAAGGCGAGATGTTCCGCGAGCTGCTGCCCCAGGCCACCGCGGTCATCAACCTCGACGACGCGCTCATCGTGCGCCAGGCCGCGCGCAGCGGCGCGAAGCAGCTGACGTTCGGCCGGGCGGAAGGGGCGGACGTGCGCCTCACCGCGGTCCACACGCTGGGCCGCGACGGCATGGTGGCCACCGTGCGCTACCAGGGGAAGGACTGGCCGGTGCGCCTGCACTTCGTGGGGCCGCACAACGCGCAGAACGCGACGGCGGCGTTCGCGACGGCGCTGGCCCTGGGCTACTCCCCCGAGGAGTGCGTGAAGGGCCTGGAGTCCGCGCGGCCGTACGCGCGCCGGCTCAACATCGTGGATGGCAAGAACGGCATCACGGTGGTAGACGACTGCTACAACGCCAACCCGGCCTCCATGGAGGCCGCGCTCGTCACGCTGGGCACGCTGGTGCCCGAAGGTGGCCGGGCGGTGGCGGTGCTGGGCGACATGCTGGAGTTGGGCGCGGGCGAGGCGGAGGAGCATGCCCGGCTGGGTGAGCTCGTCGCGCGGCACGCGAAGCTGGTCGCGTTCTTCGGCCCCCGGTCCTCGGGCGGTCTGGGCAGCGCGGACATGGGAGATTCCGCCGCCCATTTCACCGAAGTGGAGCCATTGGTGGCGTGGTTGACGCCCCGGCTCTCGCCCGGTGACGTGGTGCTGGTGAAGGCCAGTCGCGGCATGCGATTGGAGCGCGTGGTGGCGGCCCTGACGGGCGCGGCCCCCCCCGGAGGGAGTCACTAGTGCTGTACCTTCTGTACGAGCTCATCCAGAACACCGAGGCCGGGCGCGTCCTCAACTTCCTGCGCTACCCGACCTTCCGCATCATCGCCGCGGGCGTCTTCGCCCTGCTCCTGGGGATGCTCATCGGCCCGCGCCTCATCGCGCGGCTGCGCCTGAAGCAGCACGGGCAGAGCAACGTGCGCGAGGACACCCCGGACAGCCACCAGAAGAAGAAGGGCACGCCCACCATGGGTGGCGCGCTCATCCTCATCTGCATCGCGGCGGGCACGCTCCTGTTCGCGGACCTGAAGTCCCGCGGCGTCTGGGTGATGATCCTCCTCACCTTCGGCTACGGCTTCATCGGCTTCCTGGACGACTGGCTCAAGCTGTCCAAGCGCAACTCCAAGGGCCTGGCCGGGCGCAAGAAGATGGCGCTCCAGACGCTCTTCTTCCTCGTCGCCATCTTCGGCCTGATGTGCACGTGGACGAAGCCGGACGGCTCCTTCGGGCCCCAGCTGCTCATCGACACGCGGCTGACGCTGCCGTTCGTGCCGTCCCATTGGTTCAACCCGGACCTGGGCTGGTTCTACGTCGTGTTCGCGTGGATCGTCATCGTGGGCACGTCCAACGCGGTGAACCTCACGGACGGCCTGGACGGCCTGGCCATCGTCCCCACCATCGTGTCGGCGGTGACCTTCTGCGTGCTCTGCTACGTGGCGGGCACCACGCTGCACATCGCGGACACGGAGACGGTGAACGGTGTCACGCGCCTCACGGCCACGCCGCTGTACCGCTACCTGGGCATCCTCCAGGTGCCGGGCGGCGCGGAGCTGGCCGTCTTCTGCGCGAGCATCGTGGGCGCGGGCATCTCCTTCCTCTGGTTCAACACCTACCCGGCGTCCGTCTTCATGGGCGACATCGGCTCGCTGGCCCTGGGCGGCGCGCTGGGCGGGCTGGCCGTGTTCTCCAAGAACGAGGTCGTCTCCGCCATCATCCACGGCATCTTCTTCGCGGAGGCGCTCTCCGTGATGATCCAGGTGGCGTCCTTCAAGATGACGGGCAAGCGCGTCTTCAAGATGGCGCCCGTGCACCATCACTTCGAGCTCAAGGGACTGGCCGAGCCGAAGATCATCGTGCGTTTCTGGATTGTCGCCATCCTCTGTGGTGGCGTGGCCCTGCTGTCCCTGAAACTGCGCTAGTCGCTTTGCCCCATCGAGGTCGGCCCGCCCCATGAATTCCTCGCTGTCCGGTCGGAATGTCGCGGTGTTCGGGCTGGCCAAGAGCGGCGTCGCGGCGCTGCGGCTTTTGGTCCAGCACGGCGCGAAGGTGACGGCGCTGGACGCGCGCTCCGAGGACGCGCTCGGTGACGTCGCGAAGGAGCTGCACGCGAAGGGCGTGACGCTCGTCACCGGCGCCACGCCCCCGGGACTGCTCACCCGCCAGGACCTGGTGGTGGTGAGCCCAGGCGTGCCCCTGTCCCTGCCGGAGCTGGAGGCCGCGCGTACTTCCGGCGTCCCCGTCTGGGGCGAGATCGAGCTCGCGGGCCGCTTCCTCACGGGCACGCGCTTCCTGGGCATCACCGGCACCAACGGCAAGAGCACCACCACGGCGCTCACCGGCGAGCTGTACGCGAAGGCGGGCCTGCGCACCTTCGTGGGCGGCAACCTGGGGCGCCCGCTGGCCGAGGCCGCCATGTCCCCCGGGGACTGGGACGCGCTGGTGGTGGAGCTGTCCAGCTTCCAGCTGGAGGGCATCCACCAGCTCAAGCCCACGGGCGCGGCCATCCTCAACCTCACGCCGGACCACCTGGACCGCTACGCCAACCACGCCGACTACGGCTCGGCCAAGGCGCGCATCTTCATGAACCAGGACGCCGGCAGCGACTTCGCCGTGGTGAACGCGGACGACGCGGCGGTGATGGGGCTGGCCACCTCCGCGCGCGCTCCCGTGTACGGCTTCTCCATGACGGGCCGCCCGGTGGTGGACGCGCCGAAGCTGGCGGGGCTGGCCATCGCCCGGCCCGGCGGCTTCGAGCTGGAGTTCGCGGGCGAGTCCTACACGCTCACCAACCGCTCGCTCCGGGGCGCGCACAACGCGCAGAACGCGATGGCGGCGGCGCTGCTGGCGCGGCTGGGCGGCGTGGAGAAGGACGCAGTGCAGGCGGACCTGGACAGCTACCCGGGCCTGGCGCACCGGCTGGAGAGCGTGCGCGTGCTGGACGGCGTGGAGTGGGTGAACGACTCCAAGGCCACCAACGTGGACTCCGTGCTGGTGGCGCTCAAGGCGTTCGCCGGTGACGTGTGGCTCATCGCGGGCGGCAAGGGCAAGGGCGCGCCGTACGCGCCCATGGTGGAGGCGGGGCAGGGCAAGGTGAAGGGCGTGCTCACCATTGGCCAGGACGCGGACGCGCTGGCGCGGGCGTACGCGAACGACGCGCCGGTGCACGCGTGCGGAAATCTGGCCCAGGCGGTGGCGAAGGCGCGCGAGGTGGCGAGGGCGGGGGACACGGTCCTCCTGTCCCCGGCGTGCGCGTCGTACGATCAGTTCAAGAACTTCGAGGACCGGGGCGACACGTTCAAGCGCCTCGTCGGGGCGCTCTGACCGTGATGAAGACCTCTCCTCCGGCCGCCCCCGTGCGGTTCGATCCGATTCTGTTGTGCGCGGTGCTGGCGCTCGTGGCGCTGGGCCTGGTGATGACGTACTCGGCCAGCGCCGTGCTCGCGCAGGACAAGCTGGGCGACAGCCTCTACTTCCTCAAGCGCCAGCTGTCCGCCGCGGGCCTGGGGCTCGTGGCCATGGCGGTGGCCATGAAGCTGGGGTGGCGCAAGCTGGCGCGGCTGGCGTACCCGCTCTTGCTCGTCGCCATCGTGCTGCTCATCGCCGTGGCCATCCCCGGCATCGGCACCACGGCGGGCGGCGCGCGGCGGTGGATCCGCCTGCCGGGCTTCAGCCTCCAGCCGGCCGAAATCGCCAAGTTCGCGTGGCTCGTCTACCTGTCCTATTCGCTGGCGAAGAAGCGGGAGAAGGTGGCCACGTTCTCCATCGGCTTCCTGCCGCACCTGGCCCTGTGCGGCATCCTGGTGCTCCTGTGCATGCTCCAGCCGGACTTCGGCAGCAGCGTGCTGCTGGTGTTCATGCTCTTCGTGCTGCTGTTCGCGGCGGGCACGAAGCTGTCGTACCTGGTGGGTTCCGTGCTGCTCGCGCTGCCGCTGGCCTTCGTCGCCATCGCGACCAGCCCCTACCGCATGAAGCGCATCCTCGCGTTCCTGGACCCGTGGGCCCACCGGCACGACGTGGGCTACCAGGTGGCGGAGTCGCTGATGTCCATCGGCTCGGGAGGCATCACCGGCCTGGGGCTGGGGGACGGCCGGCAGAAGCTGTTCTTCCTGCCGGAGGCGCACACGGACTTCATCTTCTCCATCCTCGGTGAGGAGCTGGGCCTCATCGGCGTGGGGCTCCTGGTGTTGCTGTACGCCATCGTCCTGTGGCGCGGCATCCGCGCGGCCCTGGCGGCGGGGGAGACCTTCGGCACGTACCTGGGCCTGGGCATCAGCTCCATCATCGCGTTCCAGGCCACGGTGAACATGTGCGTGGCCATGGGCCTCTTGCCCACGAAGGGCCTGACGCTGCCGTTCGTGTCGTACGGTGGCACGTCGCTGGTGGTGCTGATGGGCTCGGCGGGCGTGCTCCTGTCGCTCAGCGCGAACACGCAGGGCGCGACGCGGCCGGTGCGCACGGGCACCACGGACCTGCGGGAGGTGACGGCGTGAAGGTGCTCATCGCGGGCGGCGGCACCGGCGGCCATCTGTTCCCAGGCATCGCGCTGGCGGAGGAGGTCGTCACCCGCCACCCCGCCAACGAAGTGGTGTTCGTGGGCACGGAGAAGGGCCTGGAGGCGCGCGTGGTGCCCAAGGAGGGCTACCCGCTGGAGCTGGTGAAGGTGCAGGGGCTCAAGGGCAAGGGCCTGCTCGGGCTCCTCAAGGGCCTCATCGCGCTGCCCATGGCGTTCCTCGCGTCGTTCCGCATCCTGTCGCGCCAGAAGCCGGACGTGGTGGTGGGCGTGGGCGGCTACGCGAGCGGGCCGGTGGTGCTGGCCGCGTGGATGATGGGCATCCCCACCGCCATCCAGGAGCAGAACGCGCTGCCGGGCCTCACCAACAAGGTGCTGGGCCGCATCGTGAAGGTCGTCTTCACCGCCTTCGAGGAAGCGCGCGCGTTCTTCCCCGAAGCCAAGGTGCAGATGATTGGCAACCCCATCCGCAAGAAGCTGATGGACAACTACCTGCGCAGCAGCTCCGCGCACGAGAAGTTCTCCGTCCTCATCTTCGGCGGCAGCCTGGGCGCGCGCGGCCTCAACAACCGCGTGCTGGAGGCGCTGGACTCGCTGGGCGACCTGAAGGAGCAGATCTCCATCGTCCACCAGACGGGGAAGCTGGACCTGGAGAACGTGAAGAAGGGCTACGCGGACAAGGGCTTCGCGGACGTGGCCCAGGTGGTGGAGTTCATCGACGACATGTCCTCCGCCTACGCGAAGGCGGACCTGGTCATCTGCCGCGCGGGCGCGACGTCGCTGGCGGAGCTGACGGTGTGCAAGAAGGCCAGCATCCTGGTGCCCTTCCCGCACGCCACGGACAACCACCAGGAGGTCAACGCCCGCGCGCTGGTGGACGCGGGCGCGGCCCTCATGTTCCGCGAGTCGGAGCTCACCGGGCAGAAGCTGGCGCAAGAGCTGCGCGGCCTGATGACGGACCCGGCGAAGCTCAAGCAGATGGCGAAGAAGGCGGGCATCCTGGGCCGCCCCGCCGCCGCGAAGGAGCTGGCGGACGTGTGCGTGGACCTGACCACCCAGGCCTGGGGCCCGGGCGGACGCGACCGCGGACAGAAGGACGTGAAGAAGGCACCCGGGAGCAAGGCATGAGCAGCAAGACCGTCAGCAACAAGCCCGGCAGCCTCTTCAAGACGCGTCACGCGGCGCACGTGCACTTCGTGGGCGTGGGCGGCATCGGCATGAGCGGCATCGCGGAGGTGCTGCTCAACCTGGGCTACCGCGTGTCCGGCTCCGACCTGCGCGAGAGCGACATCACCCGCCGCCTGGCCAAGCTGGGCGCCACGCTCTACGAGGGCCACAAGGCGTCCAACCTGGTGCACGCGGACGTGGTGGTCATCTCCTCCGCGGTGCGCAAGGACAACCCGGAGGTGGTGACGGCGCGCCAGCGCAAGATTCCCGTCATCCCTCGCGCGGAGATGCTCGCGGAGCTGATGCGCCTGAAGTACGCGGTCGCCGTCGCCGGCAGCCACGGCAAGACGACCACGACGTCCATGGTGGCCACGGTGCTGTCCGCGGCGGACCTGGACCCCACGGCGGTGGTGGGCGGCAAGGTGAACGTGCTCGACTCCAACGCCAAGCTGGGCAAGAGCGAGCTGATGGTGGTGGAGGCGGACGAGTCCGACGGCAGCTTCCTCAAGCTGCACCCGTCCATCGCGGTCGTCACCAACATCGACCCGGAGCACATGGACCACTACGGCGACCTGGAGACGCTCCAGTCCGCCTTCGTGGAGTTCTGCAACCGCGTCCCCTTCTACGGCCTCAACGTGCTGTGCCTGGACAACCCCAACGTCCAGGCGCTGCTGCCGCGCATCGAGAAGCGCTTCGTCACCTACGGCAGCTCGCACATGGCGGACTACCGGCTGGAGGGCATCGCGCTGGACGGCTTCACCACCACCTTCCGCGCCTTCCGCCGCGACGAGGACCTGGGCGAGTTCCGCGTGCGCATGGTGGGCGCGCACAACGCCTTCAACGCGCTGGCGGTGGTGGCCATCGCGGAGGAGATGGACATCCCGCTGGAGACGGTGCGCTCCGCGCTGGCGGAGTTCGGCGGCGTGCAGCGCCGCTTTACCGTGCGCGGCGAGGTGGGCGGCATCACCGTGGTGGACGACTACGGGCACCACCCCACGGAGGTCATGGCCACGCTGTCCGGCGCGCGCCGCGCCTTCGGCCGCCGGGTGGTGGCCGCCTTCCAGCCGCACCGCTACACGCGCACGCACGACCTGATGAAGGAGTTCGCCACCGCGTTCAACGACGCGGACGTGCTCTTCGTCACCAGCGTCTACGCGGCGGGCGAGGAGCCCATTCCGGGCGCCACCGGCGACGCGCTGGCGGAGGCCATCCGCGCGCACGGCCACCGCGACGTGACGTTCGTGGAGAAACGCGCGGACGTGGCGAAGGCGCTCCACGAGCGCGTGCGCGAAGGCGACCTGGTGCTGACCCTGGGCGCGGGCGACATCACCCAGGTGGGCCCGGATTTGCTGAACCTGATGGGCGCGGCGAAGGGCGGGTAGGGGATGCAGCCGGGCGAGGTGACACCGCTGGCGGCGCGCGTGGCGCGGCTGCCGGGCCTGGACGTCAAGCCGGGCGAGCCCCTGGCGCCGCTCATCAGCGTGCGCGTGGGCGGACCGGCGGAGGCGCTGGTGCGTCCGCGCTCGCCGGACGCGCTGGTGGACCTGCTGCGCCTGGCCCGCGACGAGGGCATCCCGGTGACGGTGCTGGGCGGCGGGGCCAACACGCTGGTGGGCGACGGCGGCGTGCCGGGGCTCACCGTGAAGCTGCCCCCGGATTTGTTCCCGGAGGCGCTGGACGTGGGCCCGGACGACGGCCGGGTGACGCTGGGCACGGGCGCGGCCATTGCCCGGCTCGTCAACGTGATGCGCGCGCAGGGCCTGGTGGGCGCGGAGTTCCTCGCGGGCATTCCCGGCACCCTGGGCGGCGCGGTCACCATGAACGCCGGCACCAAGAACGGCGAGTGCTTCCGCGTGGTGGAGGCCATCGAGGTCGCCACCGCGGACGGAGTGGGGTGGCTGACGAAAGCGCAGGTGCCTCACACCTACCGTCACGCCACGCTGCCCGCCGGAGGTATCGTCACCCGCGTGCGCTTCCATCTTCCCAAGGGCGATGTCGTGGCCAGCAAGGCGGCCATGGACGCGGACCTGGGCTACCGCAAGCGCACGCAGCCCTTGAGTCAGCCCAACTTCGGCAGCGTGTTCACCAACCCGCCGGGCGACCACGCCGGGCGGCTCATTGAACTCGTGGGCCTGAAGGGGCACACCCTGGGGCGCGCGCAGGTGTCCACCCTGCACGCGAACTGGATCGTCAACCTGGGCGGCGCGGCCGCTCGCGACGTGCGGGGCCTCATCACCCTGATGCAAGAGCGGGTGAAGGAAGCCTCCGGCGTCGTCATGCACCCCGAAGTCAAATTCGTCGGAGTCTTCCTGCCATGACCACTGGTCCCCGAGGCTTCACCCCCGCTGAGTTGAAGGCCAAGCGCGTCGGCGTGCTGTATGGCGGCCTCTCCAGCGAGCGCGAGGTCTCCCTGCGCACGGGCGCCGCGGTGTCGGGTGCCCTCAAGGGGCTGGGCTACGACGTGGTGGAAATCGACGTGGGCAAGGACCTGCCCGCGCGCCTCATCGCGGAGAAGGTGGACGTAGCGTGGCTCGCGCTGCACGGCCGCTTCGGCGAGGACGGCTGCATCCAGGGCCTCCTGGAGGCCATGTTCATCCCCTACACCGGCAGCGGCGTGATGGCGTCCGCCGTGGGCATGGACAAGGTGTACGCGAAGGAGATCTTCGTCGCGCGCGGCATCCCCACGCCCCCCTACCGCGCCTTCACCACGGCGGAGGCGGCGCTCGCGGAGGCGGACCGGCTGCCGTTCCCCTTCCCGGTGGTGGTGAAGCCCAGCCGCGAGGGCAGCAGCGTGGGCGTCCACATCTGCAAGACGCGCGAGGAGTACACCGCCGCCGTCCAGGACGCGGCGAAGTACGCGGGCACGCTCCTGGTGGAGCAGTTCATCAAGGGCCGGGAAGTGCAGGGCGGCGTGCTGGACAACGAGGCCCTGGGCGTCATCGAAGTGAAGGCTGCCCGCGAGTTCTACGACTACGAAGCCAAGTACAAGGCCGGCAGCGGTACTCAGTATCTCTTCCCCGCGCCGCTGCCCCCGGACCTGTACGCGCGCGTCAACGAGGTCTCCCTGGGTGCCCACAAGGCGCTGGGGTGTTCCGGCGGCTCGCGCTCGGACGTCATCGTCACGGAGAGTGGCGACGTGTTCCTGCTGGAAATCAACACGCTGCCCGGAATGACGGCCTCCAGCCTCCTGCCCAAAATCGCGGCGGGGCGGGGCATCGACTTCCCGGCCCTCTGTGAGCGGCTGCTCCAGGGCGCTTCACTCAAGGCCTGAGCCGCTGCGCGTTCTTTCCTGGAGTTCCGGCCTCTTGTGAGGCCGGCGTGTCCCCCCGTGCCGCTACAGCGACGTGCCTGTAGCCAAAAACTGGCGTGGTTCGACGTCCGCACGCAGCATGCGCCTCCCTAGTCATGGCCTTCGGAAAATCCAAGAACCGCCGCCGCCTGGACGCCGCACCGCGCAATGACGCGGTGAAGGGCGCGGTCCGTTCGCACGGGCCGTCGGTGGCGAAGGCGCTGGGGCTGGCGGTGGCGACGGCGGGGCTCATCTGGGGCGGCATCGAGCTGCGCGCCTGGGCGGTGGTGTCGCCGCGCTTCGCGCTGGAGTCGGTGAACTTCTCCGGCCTGGAGCGCGCGTCGCGCCCGGAGCTGCTGAAGCTGTCCGGCCTCACGGCGGGGCAGAACCTGTGGACGCTGGACCCGGCCGCGCTGGCGCGGGCCATGGGGCAGCACCCCTGGGTGCGCACGGTGGAGGTGACGCGGCGGTTTCCGCGCGGGGTGTCCGTGGAGGTGACGGAGCACGCACCCGCGGCGCTGGCGGTGCTGGGCGACCTCTACGTCCTGGACGAGGAGGGCGAGCCCTTCAAGCGCGTCACCCCGGGGGACGGGCTGGATTTGCCGCTCGTCACCGGCGTGGAGCGCGATGCGTACGTGGCGGACCCGGACGCGGTGCGTTCGAAGTTCCGCGAGGCGCTGGATGTAACCCGTGCTTATGCGCGGCTGTCGCCGGGGCGATCCGACCGGCTGTCCGAGGTGCGCCTGGAGAACACCGGGCTTGCGCTGGTGACGGCGACGGGGCAGGAGGTGCGCCTCGGTGCTGGCGATACGGAAGTCAAGCTCCAGCGGCTGGCGCGCGTTCGACGCGAGCTCAGCACAAGGGGGCTTGCAGCCGCGATCATTCGCCTGGATAACCGTGCCCGACCGGGTTGGGTGGCGGTGAGGCTTTCGAGTGGGTCCGACTCCGTGCGGAGCGGGGACTCGACGCAGTGAGGATGCTTCCTTCACGAAAGTGAGGGAGCCTGGGAGGAGTCATGGCGAAGCAGAAGTCGGGGGAGATCATCGTCGGCCTCGACATCGGCACGACGAAGATCTGCGCCATCGTCGGCGAGCTGACCGATAGCGGTATCGACATCATCGGTATCGGTACGCATCCGTCGAAGGGGTTGCGCAAGGGCGTCGTGGTCAACATCGAGGCCACGGTGTCCTCCATCCGGCGCGCCGTGGAGGAAGCCGAGCTGATGGCTGGGGCGGAGATCTCCCACGTGTACACGGGGATCGCCGGCGGCCACATCAAGGGCTTCAACTCCCAGGGCATCGTCGCGGTGAAGGACAAGGAGGTCCGCGACGCGGACATCGCGCGCGTCATCGACGCGGCGAAGGCGGTGGCCATCCCGCTGGACCGGGAGGTCATCCACGTCCTGCCGCAGGAGTTCATCATCGACGACCAGGGCGGCATCAAGGAGCCCCTGGGCATGGCCGGCGTGCGCCTGGAGGCCAAGGTGCACATCGTCACGGGCGCCGTCTCCAGCGCGCAGAACATCGTCAAGTGCGCCAACCGCACGGGCCTGAACGTCTCCGACATCGTGCTCCAGCCGCTGGCCTCCGCCGAGGCGGTGCTCAGCGAGGACGAGAAGGAACTGGGCGTGTGCCTCGTCGACATCGGCGGCGGCACCACGGACATCGCCATCTTCTCCGGCGGCTCCATCGTCCACACGGCCGTCATCGCCCTGGGCGGCAACAACCTGACGAGCGACATCGCCATCGGCCTGCGCACCCCCGCGCACGAGGCCGAGCGCATCAAGCAGAAGTACGGCTGCGCGCTCGCGTCCATGATCAACAAGGACGAGACGATTGAAGTGCCCAGCGTGGGCGGCCGTCAGCCGCGCGTCCTGGGCCGGCAGATCCTCTCGGAGATCCTGGAGCCGCGCGTGGAGGAGATCTTCCAGCTCGTCCACCGCGAGATCCAGAAGTGCGGCTACGAGGACCTGCTCGCGTCCGGCATCGTCATCACGGGCGGCTCCACGCTGCTCGCGGGCATGCCGGAGCTGGCGGAAGAGGTGCTGGGCCTGCCGGTGCGCCGGGGCATGCCGCGCGGCATTGGCGGCCTGGTGGACGTGGTGAAGAGCCCCATGTACGCCACGGGCGTGGGCCTGGTGGTCTACGGCGCCAAGCACATGGACCGCCGCATGTTCCGCATCCGCGAGGACGGCAACGTCTACAAGAAGGTGAAGGGCCGGATGCGCGAGTGGCTGGAAGAGATCTTCTAGGCCGGTTTCCGGCGCCCGTAACGCGCTGAGCCAAGGGGCCCCTTCGGGGGCCCTTTCGCGTTTCTGGAGGCGCGTGTCCGGAGACTGGATTGACGTGTCAGAGGGGGACGCTGACGCGTCTGTCTGGAACGCGGAGTGTTTTCCAGATTCCGGAATCCGGATCCGTCTTTCGGACTCTCGCCCTAGGCACGGGCGGCCAGCCGTGCAACTTCCAGGATTTGGACGGATCGGGAATTCGACAGAGGATGGCTTCCGGCTTGCTTAGGGGAGCCCCCGTGGCTCCCGGACCGGATTCCTCCGTGTTCCCGGTGAGCCTCTGAACCTATGACTCCACAAAAGACTTCGCGGTTGCTGACGCCCCTCACGGGACTTCGCCGCTCGGCCGCGGGCCTGTTGGCCCTGCTGTGTGCCGTGCTGTTGGCGTCGCCCGCGTACGCGGAACCCGACACCTTCGGCCTGGGCAACGGCCACAATGGCGCGCTGACGGTCAACACGGCCGGCACGGTCGTCAACACGTACACGCGACTGACGGCGACCGCGCCCGCGGGCCAGACGTTCGTGAACGTCACGGACACGACGGGCTTCGCCGCGGGCGACCTGGTGATGGTGTTCCAGCACACCGGCTTGTCGGGTGTGACCATTCCCACCACGGCGTTCCTCGATCTTACGTCGGCCCAAGTAGGGCGCTGGCAGTTCGCGCGAGTGCTTACGCTGACGGCCACTCGCCTGACTTTCACCGCGGGAACCACGCTGACCAGAGACTTCACGGTGGGAACGACGGCAAACCTGTCAGCGCAGGTCATCCGCGTGCCCGAATACTCATCCGTCACCATCAACAATGGTGCGAGTGTCATTGCCAAGCCCTGGGATGGTCAGACAGGCGGGCTCCTCGTGTTCCTGTCCCAGGGGGCGGTGAACAACGCCGGAGCCATTTCCGCCAATGGGGCGGGCTTTCGCGGCGGCCTCTACCGCAATGGCAACGGAGATGGGTGCACTCGGCACAATGAACCCTATCCAGGTGGAACGTCCAAGGGTGAGGGCGTCGTCCCCGCGAACTTCAGCATCGCGGGCTTCCCGCCTGCGAACACAACGGGTTACGGGAATGTCGCGAACGCGGGTGGCGGTGGCATCTGTCACAACTCGGGCGGTGGCGGCGGCGGTGCCGCAGGGGCGGGTGGACGCGGCGGCCGGACCTGGAGCGGCGACGACAATGGAGCGGCCGCATCGCGCGACGTGGGTGGTCTGGGCGGTGTGCAGATGGCTTTCAGTGCCGTCGACCACCTGCTCTTTGGTGGCGGCGGCGGCGCCGGGCATAGCAACGACGGATCCGGTGGTGGCGGTGGAGCGGGCGGCGGAATCGTCTTCATCCGTGCTGCGTCGATTGCAGGGGCGGGAACGATTTCGGCCAATGGCGCGCAGGGCGTCGATACGACGGTTGGCACGAACGCGGAAGGCGACCTTGTCAATGGCAATGACGCGGCAGGCGGCGGTGGCGCGGGTGGTCTGTTGTACCTGCGCGTCTCGGGGAACCTGTCGTGTGGCACCGGTTCGGTGTCGGCGAACGGTGGCCGAGGTGGCGTCGCCAACTTCAACGAGCACGGCCCTGGCGGTGGCGGTGGCGGCGGACGCATCTTGTTCCAGAGCGGCTCTGGAGCCTGCACCGCGACTGTCTCCAGGGGTGAAGCGGGGACGCAGCTCCTGGGCGCTTCTTCGTTCGGGCCCACCTACGGTGCGATTCCGGGCAACCCCGGCGTCATTACGATCTTGCCGGGGCCGTTCGTTCCGACAAATCCGAATGCCCCCATCGTTACGACTCCGCCCAATGGTTCCACCACGGGCAACAGACCGACGTACACGGGAACCACGCCGGGCGGCGGCAACCAGCTTGTCGTCGTCATCGTGGATGGTGTCGAAATCGGCCGGACCACGTCCGATGCGGCGGGCAACTGGAGCTTCCCGCAGCCCACTGCGCTGACGAACGCGAGCCATGCCGTGTACGCGTACACGGAGCTTCAAGGGGTTGCGAGTTCCAAGAGCAACACCAATACCTTCACCGTCAACGCCACGCCCCCGGACACGACCATCACTAGCGGCCCGGGCACGGGCTCGGGGTCGACAACGACGAGCACCACCGCAACCTTCACCTTCACTGCCACGAAGGCGGACGCCACCTTCCAGTGTGATCTGGGCAGCGGCACGTTCACTGCGTGCCCTACGCCCCAGACGTACTCGAACCTGAGCCCGGGCACGTACACGCTGCAGGTTCGCGCGGTAGATAGCGCTGGCAATGTGGATCCCACGCCGGCCACCTACACCTGGACGGTGGTGTCGAACACTCCGACGGTGGCCATCACCGCGCCGGCCAACGGCTCCACGGTGACGAACCCGAACGTGACGGTGACCGGTACGGCCGCGAACGCGACCAGCGTGACCGTGACCTTCCAGGGCACCAACTACCCGGCCACGCTGACCGGCAATAGCTGGACGGTGGCCCTGCCGGGTCCGCTCGCCAACGGCACGTATAGCGTCACGGCGGTGTCCTCGAACGGCACGACCAACAGCACCACGGCGACCTCCACGTTCACGGTGGCAGGTCCCACGGTGGCGATTACCACGCCGGCCAACGGCTCCACGGTGACGAACCCGAACGTGACGGTGACCGGTACCGCGGGCAACGCCACCAGCGTGACCGTGACGTTCCAGGGCACGAACTACCCGGCCACCCTGAGCGGCGGCAGCTGGACCGTGGCGCTGCCCGGCCCGCTGGCCAACGGCACGTACACGGTGAACGCGGTGTCCTCGAACGGCACCTCCAACAGCACGGTGGCCTCCTCCACCTTCACGGTGGCGGGCCCGACGGTGGCCATCACCACGCCGGCCAACGGCTCCACGACCAGCAACCCGAACGTGACGGTGACGGGCACGGCCGCCAACGCGACCAACGTGACTGTCTCCTTCCAGGGCACGAACTATCCCGCCACCGTGAGCGGTGGCTCGTGGTCCGTGGCGCTGCCGGGCCCGCTGGCCAACGGCACGTACACCGTGACCGCGGTGTCCACGAACGGTACGACCAACAGCACGCAGGCCTCCTCCACCTTCACGGTGTCGGTGGCGGCGCCCACGGTGGCCATCACCACGCCGGCCAATGGCTCGACGGTGGCGAACCCCAACGTGACGGTGTCGGGTACCTCCACGAACGCGACCACGGTGACGGTCACCTTCCAAGGCACGAACTACGGCCCCATCACGGTGAACGGCGCGGGCAACTGGAGCCAGGCGCTGCCGGGTCCGCTCGCCAACGGCACGTACACCGTGACCGCGGTGTCCACGAACGCTCAGGGCACGAACAGCACCCAGGCGTCCTCCACCTTCACGGTGGCGCTGCCGACGGTGGCCATCACCACGCCGGCCAACGGCTCCACGGTGACGAATCCGAACGTGACGGTGACGGGTACGGCCGCGAACGCGACCAGCGTGACCGTGACCTTCCAGGGCACCAACTACGGCCCCATCACGGTGTCGGGCGGCAACTGGAGCCAGACGCTGCCGGGCCCGCTGGCCAACGGCACGTACACCGTCACGGCGGTGTCCACGGACGGCACGAACAACAGCACCCAGGCTTCGTCCACCTTCACGGTGGCCGTGGCGGCGCCGACCGTGGCCATCAGCACCCCGGCCAACGGCTCCACGGTGACCAACCCGAATGTGACGGTGACGGGCACGGCCGCGAACGCGACCAGCGTGACGGTCACGTTCAATGGCACGAACTACCCCGCCACCCTGACCGGCGGTAACTGGACCGTGGCGCTGCCCGGTCCGCTGGCGGACGGCACGTACACGGTGACCGCCGTGTCCACGAACGCCCAGGGCACCAACAGCGCGACCGCGACCTCCACCTTCACGGTGGACCAGACGCCTCCGACGGTGGCCATCAGCACCCCGGCGGACGGCTCCACCATCAACACCCCGAACGTGACGGTGACGGGCACGTCCGTGGGCGCCTCGTTCGTGACGCTCGAGTTCGACGGCGCGAGCTACGGCCCCGTCACCGTGAATGGTGACGGCACCTGGAGCTACGCGCTGCCCGGCCCCCTGGCCGAGGACACGTACACCGTGACCGCGACGGCCACGGATGAGGCGGGCAACACCAGCACGCCGGACAGCTCCACCTTCACGGTGGACCTGACCGCGCCGACGGTGGCCATCAGCTCGCCGGCCGACGGTTCCGTCATTGGCACCAGCACGGTGACCGTCACCGGTACGGCCACGGGCGCGACGTCCGTGACGCTGACCTACGACGGCACGGACTACGGCCCCATCCCCGTGGATGGCTCGGGCAACTGGAGCTACCCGCTGCCCTTGGCCGTTCCTCCGGGCTCCCACACCTTGGTTGCGGTGTCCACGGATGCGGCGGGCAACACCAGCACGCCCGCGACCTCCACCTTCACGGTGGACCTGACCGTCCCCACGGTCGCCATCACCACGCCGGCCAACAACACCTCGGTGAACACCGCCACGGTGACCGTCACCGGCACGACGACCAACGCGACCTCCGTGACGCTCACCTTCGATGGCGCCAGCTACGGCCCCATCACCGTGAATGGTGACGGCACCTGGAGCTACGCGCTGCCCGGCCCCCTGGCCGAGGACACGTACACCGTGACCGCGGTGTCCACGAACGGCGCGGGCACCAACAGCGCGACCGCGACCTCCACCTTCACGGTGGACCTGACCGCGCCGACCGTCGCCATCAGCACCCCGGCGGACGGCTCGACGGTGAACACCCCCAACGTGACGGTGACCGGCACGTCCACGGGCGCGACGTCCGTGACGCTGAACTACGGTGGCACCAACTACGGCCCCATCCCCGTGGATGGCGCTGGCAACTGGAGCTACCCGCTGCCGGTGACCCTGCCGGAAGGCTCCATCACCGTGACCGCCACGGCCACGGACGCGGCGGGCAATGTGAGCACGCCGGACGACATCACCTTCACGGTGGACCTGACGGATCCGGAGGTCGAAATCACCGCGCCGGTGGACGGCTCGACCGTGGCCTCCGGCACGGTGACCGTCACCGGCACCTCCGTGGGTGCCACCTCCGTGACGCTCACCTTCGAGGGCAATGACTACGGCCCCATCGCCGTGGATGCCTCTGGCAACTGGAGCCAGGCGCTGCCCGGTCCGCTGACGGATGGCACGTACACCGTGACCGCGGTGGCCACGGACGCGGCCGGCAACGAGAGCACGCCCGACTCTTCCACCTTCACGGTGGACGTGACCGGCCCGACGGTGGCCATCACCACGCCGGCCAACGGCTCCACGGTGGGCGCCAACGTCACGGTCACCGGTACGACCGCGGGCGGTGCGACGAGCGTGACCGTGTCCTTCCAGGGCACGAACTACGGCCCCATCCCCGTGGATGCTTCCGGCAACTGGAGCCAGGCGCTGCCCGGCCCGCTGGCCAACGGCACCTTCACGGTGACTGCGGTGGCGGTGGACGCGGTGGGCAACACCAGCAACACCGCGACCTCCACCTTCACGGTGAACACGGCCGCCCCGACGGTGGCCATCACCGCGCCGGCCAACGGCTCCACGGTGGTGGTCCCCAACGTGACGGTGACGGGCACGTCCGCGAACGCCACGTCCGTGACGGTGACGTTCCAGGGCACGAGCTACGGCCCCATCGCGGTGAACGCCTCCGGCAACTGGAGCCAGGCGCTGCCCGGCCCGCTGGCGGACGGCACGTACACCGTCACCGCGGTGTCCACGAACGGCGCGGGCACCAACAGCACGACCGCGACCACCACCTTCATCATCGACCTGGGAAATCCGGTGGACACGGACGGCGACGGCCTGACGGACGACGAGGAGGTCACCCAGGGCACCGACCCGAACAACCCGGACACCGACGGTGACGGCATCCCCGACGGCATCGAGGTCAAGGTGGGCGGCACGGATCCGCTCGACGACGACTCGGATGACGACGGCATCACCGACGGCAACGAGGACAAGGACCACGACGGCGTCGTCGACGCCGACGAGACCGACCCGAAGAGCATCGACACGGACGGCGACGGCCTGACCGACGGCGTGGAGCTGGGCCTCACCGAGCCCCAGGGCGACGACACCGACTCGGAGAAGTTCGTGGCGGACAAGGACCCGTCGACGACGACCAACCCGCTGGACGACGACTCGGATGACGACGGTCTCACCGACGGCAACGAGGACGCCAACCACGACGGCAAGGTGGACCCGACCGAGACCGACCCGAACAAGATCGACACGGATGGTGACGGCCTGACGGACGGCCTGGAGCTGGGCCTCACGCAGCCCCAGGGCACGGACACCGACCCGACGAAGTTCGTCGCGGATCAGGACCCCGACACCAAGACGAACCCGCTCGACCCCGACACCGACAAGGGCGGCGTGCTCGACGGCATCGAGGACCGCAACCACAACGGTCGCGTGGATGTGCAGGAGTCCGACCCGCTCAACCCGGCGGACGATCAGGACGCGGACGGTGACGGCATCGACAACGCCACGGAGCTGGAGAAGGGGACGGATCCGTTCGACTCCGACTCCGACGACGACGGCGTGCCGGACGGCATCGACGGACTGACCGACACGGACGGCGACGGCACCATCGACGCGCTCGACCCGGACAGCGACAACGACGGCATCAACGACGGCACGGAGATGGGTGTCACGGTGGAGACCGCTCCCCCGGGCACCGACACGTCGTCCCCGAACTTCAAGCCGGACGCGGACCCGTCGACGAAGACGGACCCGAAGAACCCGGACACGGACGGCGACGGCCTGAAGGACGGCGAGGAGGACCGCAACCACGACGGCCGCCGTGACGCCACGGAGACGGATCCGAACATGAAGGACACCGACCAGGGCGGCATCGACGACGGCACGGAGGTGAAGGGCGGCTCCGATCCGCTCGACGCCAACGATGACTTCCTGGTGGTGGGCCACGGCTGCAGCACGGGCGGCTCCGGTTCGCTGGCGCCCTTCGCGCTGATGCTGCTGGCGCTGCCCCTGGTGGGCCGCCGCTTCCGCCGCGCCGGGGACCTCCTGGCGCGCGCGGGTGGGGCGCTGGCGGTGTTCGTCACGGCCCTGTTCGCGGGCGGCACCGCCCACGCGCAGGCCACCGCCGTGTCGCAGGCCATCGACGTGCAGCAGTACAAGCCGGGCCCGGGCGTCGCGGATGTGCTCGCGGTGCACGGCGCGAAGGTGCAGCGGCACCTGGGGTGGAACGTGGGGCTGTCGGTCAACTACGCCGACAAGCCGCTCAACTTCTTCGACCCCCGCTCGGACACGTACGTCACCTCCCTGGTGAAGAGCCAGGTGGGCTTCGACCTGATGGGCGCCGTCGGCCTCTTCGACCGGTTCGAAATCGGCGTGGTGCTGCCCATCACCCTCCAGGGCTCGGAGAACTCGCCGGCCGTGGACTCCTCCTTCGCCAACGGGGTGAGCGGGGGCGGCATCGGCGACCTGCGCCTCATCCCGAAGGCGCGGCTGCTGGACGGTGATGACTACGGCGTGTCCGTGGTGCTGCCCATCTCGCTGCCCACGGGGGGGGCGTCGGACTTCCTCGGCGGGTCCGGCGTGTCCGTCAACCCGCGCGTGGTGGCGGAGTACGGCAAGCGCTTCCGCATCCTCGCCAACGTGGGCGTGGACATCCGCAAGTCGGAGCAGCTGCGCAACCTGAACGTCGGCAGCGCGCTGGCGTACGGGGTGGGCGCGGAGGTTCCGCTGGGTGACCTGCCGCTGGCGGCCCAGGCGTCGCTGGTGGGCGCCATGGGCTTCAAGCAGCAGAACGAGGAGGAGCGTCCCCTGGAGCTGCTCGCGGCCCTGAAGTACCGCGCGCCGACCGGTCTGTCCGCGCAGGTGGGCGCGGGCCCGGGCCTCACGCACGGCTACGGCACGCCCACCTTCCGCGTGCTCGCGTCCGTGGCCTACACCGCCCCGGAGCGCGCCGCCGAGCAGCCCCGCCCGGTGTGCCCGGAGGGCCCGGAGGACTTCGACGGCTTCCAGGACCAGGACGGCTGCGCGGACCCGGACAACGACGGCGACGGCATCCTGGACACGGCCGACCAGTGCCCCAACGAGCCGGAGACGGTGAACGGCTTCGAGGACGCCGACGGCTGCCCGGACACGAAGCCCGCGCCGCCTCCGCCGCCGGTCGACTCCGACGGCGACGGCCTGATGGACCCGGACGACAAGTGCCCCAACGCGCCCGAGGACAAGGACGGCTTCCAGGACGAGGACGGCTGCCCGGATCCGGACAACGACAAGGACGGCATCCTGGACACGGCGGACAAGTGCCCGCTGGAGCCGGAGACCATCAACGGCGTGGATGACGAGGACGGCTGCCCGGACAAGGGCAAGGTCAAGGTGCTCGTCGAGGGCGAGCGCATCCTCATCCTGGAGAAGGTCTACTTCGCCACGAACAAGGACGTCATCCTGCCGCGCTCGTTCCCCATCCTGAAGCAGGTGGCCGCGGTGCTGCGCGCCAACCCGCAGGTGGAGCTGCTGCGCGTCGAGGGCCACACGGACAGCCAGGGCAACGACGCCTCCAACCTGGACCTGTCCAAGCGCCGCGCCGCCAGCGTGAAGACGTTCCTCGTCAACGAGGGCATCGCCGCGGAGCGCCTGGAGTCCGAGGGCTTCGGCGAGACGAAGCCCGTGGACACCAACAAGACGGCCGCGGGCCGTGAGAACAACCGCCGCGTGGAGTTCAACATCACGCGGATGGGCAAGGTGGAAGTGGAGAAGCCCGCCCCGTAGCACCCGCGCCAGGCGATGAAACACGGAAGGCCCGGTTCCCCCCGAGGGAGCCGGGCCTTTTCGTCATGCCTGCCCCGTCCTGTCAGGTCACGCGTGCGCGGAAGGTGCGCACAACGGGTCACGGCGAGTCAGCGGACGCGAGTCAAGAGGGTGTTTACATCCGCGCGATGTCCGCATGGCCGCTGATGCCATTCGCGTAAGTGGGCGTCAGGACTCGGGCGCGCAGCAGGGCGCTACAGGCTGGTAGCGGAATACTTGCCAAAGCGCCCGACTTCCTGATGATTGTCGAGGGTGGGTGTTTCCGCGGACGGCGCCGCGGTGCTTCCGCCACGAGGACGACATGGACCAGTTCGAGCAGAACAAGCAGGCCGCGAAGATTCGTGTCGTGGGCGCGGGCGGGGCGGGCTGCAACGCGGTCAACACGATGATTCTGTCGAAGCTGGATCGCGTCGACTTCATCGCCGCCAACACCGATGTCCAGGCGCTCGCCGCGAGCAAGGCGCCCACCCGGCTGCAGCTGGGCCAGGCGCTCACCAAGGGCCTGGGCGCCGGCGCCAACCCGGAGATGGGCCGCGAGGCCGCCCTGGAGTCGCGCGATCAGATCGCCGCGGTGCTGGAAGGCGCCGACATGGTCTTCGTCACCGCGGGCATGGGCGGTGGCACCGGCACGGGCGCCGCGCCCATCATCGCGGACATCGCCAAGAGCCTGGGCTGCCTCACGGTGGGCGTCGTCACCAAGCCCTTCCTGTTCGAAGGCAACAAGCGCCGCAAGCAGGCCGAGCAGGGCATCGTGGAGCTCAAGGCCGCGGTGGACACGCTCATCACCATCCCCAACCAGCGCCTGCTGTCGCTCTCCAACGAGCCCATGCCGCTGCTGGAGACCTTCAAGCGCGCGGATGAAGTCCTGCTCAACGCCGTGCAGGGCATCAGCGACCTCATCCAGTACCACGGCTACATCAACGTGGACTTCGCGGATGTGAAGACCATCATGAGCGACAAGGGCCTGGCGCTCATGGGCACCGGCCACGCGTGTGGCGACCGCCGCGCCATCACCGCCATGCAGCAGGCCATCTCCAGCCCGCTGCTGGAGGACGTCTCCATCGACGGCGCCACCGGCCTGCTCATCAACATCACCGGCGGCCGCGACATGACCCTGCAGGAGGTCAACGAGGCGCTGACGCTGGTGCACGACGCGGCGGACGGCGAGGCGGAGATCATCTTCGGGTCGCTCATCGACGAGCAGATCCAGGACGAGGTGAAAATCACCATCATCGCCACCGGCTTCGTGCACCGGGACGCGCCCAAGGTGCGCCCCATCGCGCAGGTGGTGCAGGTGCCGCTGGTGGGCCGTCCCTCCACGCCGCCGTCCGTGCTGTCCTCGACGCGTGAGGAGGTGGCCAGCCTGGTGCCCGCGAAGAGCGCGCCCCGTCCGACCATGTCCTCGGTGGAGACGCCCAAGTCGTCCATGCAGAGCGCGCGCACGGCCGTGGTGAAGGACGCGGCGCTGCCCCTGGACGAGGATCAGTTCGACATCCCCACGTTCCTGCGCCGCCAGGGCCAGACGGAGCTGCCGTAGTCAGGCAGCGGCGGGGACGCTAGCGGGGGAGGCGGGCGACGCTCGCCGTGCCCCTGCCGGTGAGGCGGTCGCATTTGGTGAACAGCCCGTCCACCTCGTCGTAGAGCGCGTCGATGCGCTCCGACGCGCTGGGGGCGGGCAGCAGTCCGTCGCCGGACAGTTCCTCCAGGCGGGTGCCGGCGCGCTGCAAGAGCTGCAGGGCCTTGAGCAGCGAGCGGCCCTGCTGCGTGCCGTCGGGCGTGAAGAGGGTGCCGCCCTCGTAGAGCGTCACCAGATTGGCGCGGGTGTCCTGCTGCCGCTGGTTGAGCCGGTTCCGGTACAAGTCCAGACGGCGGGCGCGACGGGCACCATGCAGGTCCACGACGCTGTGCGTTCCTGTCGACGGGGGATTCACGTCGGGCAAGGTACGCCAGGCCCTCGCAAGCCCGCAAATTTACGGGACTGTACGGACCTGTTGCGCGACTGCCCGGACGCTTGTCAGTCAAGGGGGTGGGGGTTAGTTTGGCCGCCCTTCGCAAAGCCAGGGTGCCTGCCATGTTCCAGAAGCTGCTCATCGCCAACCGGGGTGAAATCGCGCGTCGCATCGGGGCGGTGGCCCGGGGCATGGGCGTGAAGACGGTGGCGGTGCACTCGGATGCGGACGTGAACCTGCCCTTCGTGAAGGAGGCGGACGAGGCCGTGAGAATCGGCCCCGCGCCCGCGAAGGACAGCTACCTGAGCATCCCCGCCATCCTGGAGGCCGCGAAGAAGACGGGCGCCCAGGCGGTGCACCCGGGCTACGGCTTCCTGTCGGAGAACGGCGAGTTCGCCCAGGCGTGCGCGGACGCGGGCCTGACCTTCGTGGGGCCGCCGCCGGAGGCCATGGCGCGGATGAAGGACAAGAGCCAGGCGCGCAAGCTGGTGTCCGCCGCGGGCGTGCCGGTGGTGCCCGGCAGCGACGGTGTGCTGCCGGACGTGCAGAGCGCCCTGGAGGCCGCGGAGCGCATCGGCTACCCGGTGCTGTGCAAGGCCGCCAGCGGCGGTGGCGGCATCGGCATGGCGGCGGCGAACAACCCCGCGGAGCTGGAGAAGGTCTACCGCCAGTGCACGGACCGCGCGAAGGCCGCCTTCGGCCGCGAGGGCGTGTACCTGGAGCGCTACTTCCCGGCGCCCCGTCACATCGAAGTGCAGATCCTGGGCGACACCCACGGCCACCTCATCCACGGCCTGGAGCGCGAGTGCTCCATCCAGCGCCGGCACCAGAAGGTGGTGGAGGAGGTCCCGTCGGTGTTGTTCGCCAACGGACGCAACCCAGGCCTGGCGGACACGCTCTTCACGGCGGCCGTCAAGGCGGCGAAGGCCTTCGGTTACGCCAACGCGGGCACGGTGGAGTTCCTGTACTCCGACGGGCAGGTGTACTTCATCGAGATGAACGCCCGGCTCCAGGTGGAGCACCCGGTGACGGAGCTGACCACGGGCCTGGACCTCATCGGCTGGCAGCTGCGCATCGCCGCGGGCGAGAAGCTCACCGTCCAGCAGGAGGACGTGAAGCGCAAGGGCGCGGCGCTGGAGTTCCGCATCTACGCGGAGGACCCGGTGAAGTACTTCCCGTCCCCCGGCCCGCTGAAGGTGTTCCAGCCGCCCACGGGCGAAGGCGTGCGCCTGGACTCCGGCTACGCGGAAGGGGACGTGGTGACGCCGAACTACGACCCGATGATCGCCAAGCTCATCATCAGCGGTGCGACGCGCGACGAGGCCATTGCCCGCGCGGTGAAGGCCCTGGAGTCCTTCCGCATCGAAGGCATCAAGACGAACATCCCGCTCCACCTTCGCATCCTGAAGGACCCTGCCTTCAGCGCCGGCGAGCTGGACACGCACTTCCTGGATCATCACGCGAAGCCTTAAAAGTTTTCCCACCCGAGGAGGGACGGTTCATGGCGGACGTTGCGGCGCACATCACGGGCACGGTGTGGAAGATCGAGGTGAAGGTCGGCGACAAGGTGGATGCCGGCACCACGCTCGTCATCCTCGAGTCCATGAAGATGGAGATGCCCGTGGAGGCCGAAGAGGGCGGCACGGTGAAGGAGATCCGCTGCAAGGAGGCGCAGCCGGTCAACGAGGGCGACGTCCTCGTGGTGCTCGAGTAGCCACGGGCCTCACCGGATGGAGCCCACGCTGGAGGTGGAGGATCGCGAGGGCGGTGTCCGGGTGCTCACCGTCTCCAACCCGTCGCGCCGCAACGCGCTGAATGACGCGTTGCTGGCCCGGATGGATGCGGCGCTGGAGCCGGCCGCCCACGTGCGCGCGCTGCTGGTGCGCGGCCAGGGCGGGCACTTCTGCGCGGGCTACGACTTGACGCACCTGGGGCCGCCAGGCGCGGACGGGCGGCTGCCGGATGACCCGCTGGTGGCGTGCCTGCTGAAGCTGGAGCAGCACCCGGCGCCGTCGGTGGCGCTGGTGCAGGGCGGCGCGGTGGGCGCGGGCTTCGACCTGGCGGCCTCCTGCGACTTCCGAGTGGGCGCCGCCGACGCGTTCTTCCTCATGCCTCCGGCCCGGCTGGGCATCGTGTACTCGCCGGAGGGGCTGGCGCGGGCGGTGCGGCTGGTGGGCCTGTCGCGCGCCAAGCAGCTGTTCCTCACCGCGCGGCGGTTGCCGGCGGCGGAGGCGCTCGCGTGGGGCCTGCTGGATGAGTGCCCCGAGGACGCGGAAGCGCGCGCGCTGGCGCTGTGCGCGACGCTGGCCGCGGGGGCGCCCAGGGCGGTGTCGGGGATGAAGGAGGCGTTCGGGCTGCTGGCGCGCTCCGGGTTGTCCCCGGAGGACGTCGCGCACCTGCGTCAGGTGCGCGGCGAGGCGTTTGGCAGCGAGGACGCGAAGGAGGGGCGCGCGGCCTTCCTGGAGAAGCGCGCGCCCCGGTTCAGCGGCCGCTAGGTGTCGCCGAACAGCTCGCCCATGCGCAGCTGCAGCGCGGAGGCGATCTTGTAGAGCGACGAGATGGACGCGGAGGACTCCGCGCGTTCAATCTGGGACAGCAGGGACACGGACAGGCCGGTGCGGCGGGCCAGCTGCTTGAGCGTGAGCTCCTGCGTCTTGCGCGCGTCGCGGATGGTGCGGCCGATGGCGCGGTGCAGGTCCGCTTCCGGGTCCTGGGACAGGCCCTTCTTCTGCAGCGCGTTGCGCACGGCGGCCGTGAACTGCTCCGGCTCCATGGGCTTCTTCACGTAGTCGGACGCCTGCGCCTTGAGCGACGCGACGGCCGTGTCCACGGTGGGATAGGCCGTGGCGACGATGACCGCGATGTCCGTGTCGTACTTGCGGATCAGCTCCAGCACCTCGGTGCCGGACATCTGCGGCATCATCATGTCGAGGATGACGAGATGGAAGTCGGAGCCACGGAGGATGTCCACCGTCTGGGTGGGGTCCGTGGTGGTGACGACCTCGTAGCCTTCACGGGTCAGCACGAGCTTGAGGTAGTCGCAGTTGTCCTGCTCGTCATCAACTACCAGGATGCGAATCTGCACAGCGTCTCCTCGC
Organism: Corallococcus sp. M7; assembly: GCF_054512695.1. Classification (NCBI taxonomy): domain Bacteria; kingdom Pseudomonadati; phylum Myxococcota; class Myxococcia; order Myxococcales; family Myxococcaceae; genus Corallococcus; species Corallococcus sp. M7. The sequence continues at coordinate 7,597,568 of NZ_CM137252.1, read as the reverse complement.
TGCAGGGTTGAGGGAAGTGCTGCGGGGGGGAGCTACGCGCCAGGGTTGGCGGCGGGGGGTTATTGAGCCTGGGACTCTGCCTGGACCTTGCTCAGGGCTTTGATCACCAGCTCGCGCTTGGGATAGCCCTCGGGTGTGAGCGTGAGGAACGTCTTGTAGTCCTGCTCGCTCGCTTTGTAGTTCTTGAGCGTGGCGTGCACCACGCCCAGCATCAGGTGGCACTCGGGAACCTTGGGGGCGCGCGCCGCGCAGTCCTGGGCGAGCGACAGGGCTCCGTTGGGGTCCGACTTGGCCAGGGTGAGCACCTTGGCCTTGATGGGCTCGATGTTCTTGGCGACGTCCGCCGGCTTCATGGTCTTCAGGCTGTCGGCCGTCACGTCCGCGGCCGTCAGGGTGGCGGCGCTGGCGGCTTCGGTGTCCGGCGCCGGCGCCGGCGGCGGCGCCTGGGCCTCGAGCCGCTGCTTCACTTCCTCGTAGCGGGAGGTGAAGAGCGTCTCCGAGGGGACCTTGTTGAAGCTGGCGGTCGCCTCCTTGAGCTTGTTGGCGTCCAGGGCCTCCAGGGCGGCCTTGAGGTTCTTGTCGGCCTCCGTCTCCTGGGCCAGCTGGCGCTCACGCGCTGCCTGCGCCTTGACGGCCTGCGGGCCTCGGGCCGTCTCTCCCAGGCTCCTCAGGATGGCGGCCGCGACCTCGAAGTCGGCTCGCTTGAGCGCGGTGGCGAAGTCCTCTTCGGTCACCTTCTGGGCCGGCGGCTCCGGAGGTGCCGGAGGCGGCTTCACCGACTCCGGAGTCTTCGGCGCGTCAGTGACCTTCGCGGGCGGGTTCGCGGCCACGGTCTCCGGGGGCTTCGTCTCCGGAGGCTTCGTCTGCGGCGGCGCTTCCGGGGGCGGCTGCTGCGGATCCGCGACGACCACGGGCGGCGTGTCGTTCGGGGGCTTGGGCAGCAGGTCCTGGCCCTTCACCACGAAGATCGCCGCGCCCGCGCCAATGGACAGGAACGCGATGACCGCGGCCACCCACATCTTCTTGGAGCCGCCGCGGCCCTGCGCCGCGATGTCCTCTTCCAGCGACCCGGGGCCCACGAAGCGCAGCTTCACGTGGCCCATCTCGATGATGTCACCGTGGGCGAGCGTCGCCTGCGCGTAGCTCTCCCCGTTGACCGTCATCCCGTTGGCCGACTGCATGTCGATGACGCGCCACTCGCCGGTCTCCTCGCGCACGACCTTCGCGTGCGTGCGGGACAGCGAGCGGTGGTCCAGGGCCACGTCGTTCTCCGACGTGCGGCCAATCCGCAGCTCCGTGCGGTTGCAGTCGAACTCCTGGCCCTTGAACTCGGCGGGGCCGAGCACCACCAGCCGGGGCTGCTCGTCCTCGGGCACGCGCTCCACGCGCCGGGGCCGGTCCGCCTCCATCTGGTCCATGCGGATGATGGACGTGGCGTTGCGGCGCGCATCCGCGGAGACGGGCGTGTGGTCGTGCTCGTCGTCGGAGTCGTGATCGTCCGCCTCGTCCTCGCCGTCCACCATGGTGTCGCGGGGACGGGGACCGCTGGCGACCTCGTCGTCGTCCTCCTCCTCCTCGGGCTCCGGCTCCGGCCGGCGGGAGGCGGGCACCTTGGCGGTGATGGCGCCAGTGGGGGCGCCAGCGTTGGCCGCGCCCTCGACCTGCAATGCCAGATCGTAGTCGCCGATCTGGATGAGGTCGCCCTCCTTGAGAGGGAGCTGGCCTGCGACGCGCTCGCCGTTGATCCGGGTGCCGTTGTAGCTCCCCAGGTCTTCGAGCACGACGTGGCCATTGAGGCGCACGAGCCGGGCGTGTCGACGTGACACGTTTCGCTCGGTCAGGCGGATGGTGTTCCCCTCCTGACGGCCAATGGTGATTTCGTCGCGCACGAAGGGAACAACGGTCTTGCGCCCCTCGTCGTCTTCGATGATGAGCTTCAGCACGGGTCCGGTCCGAGTACAGCTATAGCAGAATGCCCTTCACCGAGACAAGCCATGTATCCCCCGAGAACAACAGGGTTTTTCGCCCATCCCAGGGTCAGGAAGGCACTGTTGTCCATCGGTCGATTGGCCGGAAAGGGTGGGGAGGGCAGGGTACCTGGGCTCACGATAGCGCTGATCGCGGCGCAGGCCATTCTGTACACCTGGGTGGCGTCCGGAGGCCCACCCGGAGTGGATGCGCTCATCCACTGGGGGGCGAAGTCCGGCCCCCTGGTGACGGACGCGGGGCAGGGCTGGCGGCTGCTGACGGCCAACCTGCTGCACCGGGACGCCCTGCACCTGTGCCTCAACCTGCTGGTGTTCGCGGGGGTGGGCACGGCGGTGGAGCGCTCGTGCCGGTGGTGGGACTACGTGGCGCTGCTCATCGTGTCGGGGCTGGCGACGATGGCGGGCTCGCTCTGGTGGTCACCGACGGTGAGCGTGGGCGCGTCCGGGTGGGTGTTCGGGTGCGTGGGGACGCTGCTGGTGCTGGGGCGGCGCGCCCGGACCGGGGCCAAGGGCGCGCGGATGGGGTGGTTCTCCGGGGAGAACGCGCTGCCCACGGTGCTCGTCTTCCTGTGGCTCGGCTGGACGAGCGTGGGCGTGGACAACGCGGGGCACATGGGCGGGCTGATGGCGGGGTTGCTCGTGGGCGTCCTCTTGCGCTCGCGGGCGTGGGGGGCGGGGGCCTTCCGGGCGGTGGCGCTGGTGGGGCTCGCGGGGCTGGGCGCGGCGGTGGTGGTGACGGAGCGGTCCAGGTGGCGGGTGGAGCATGACGACGGCTTCGGGGTGTCGGTGCTGCTGCCGGACGGCTGGCGCCGCGAGGAGGACGGCCAGGAGCGGAGGGCCTTCTCCAACGGGCTGAAGGGCCTGGGACGGGCCACGCTCACGGCGGAGGCCATCGAGGCGGGTGAGCCCGGGGACGGCTCGGCGCAGGCCCAGCACTTCCTGGACGCGTCGCTGGTGCCGGGGCGGACGGGGCCGGAGGGGCGCACCGTGTCCGTGGGCGCAGTGGAGCCCGCGTCGTTGGGAGGCCGTCCCGCGCAGCGGATCCGCGCGGAGCTGGACGGGGTGGGCGGGCGGACGCACCTGGTGGCGTGGTTCGTGCCGCGTGGAGAGTGGGTGTACCGGCTCGTCTTCACCTGGCCCCAGGCCTATCCGGCGTACGCGCGGGTGGTGGAGCGGATGACGGCGGACGTGCGCTTCGAGGAGCCCGCGAGCCTGCGGGTCGCCCGGGCCCGGGCGCTGCTGGTGCCGGGCGTGGCGGGGCCGCTGCGGGAGCTGGGCCATGCCCTGCGGCGGTGGGGCATGCCGGCGGATGCGGTGGAGCCCCTGGCGTCGGCGGTGCGGCTGGCGCCGACGCAGGTGGACACGCGCGTGGAGCTGGCCCGCGCGTATTTCGAGTCGGGGCAGGTGGAGGCGGGCTGTCACTCGGCGGCGGAGGCGCGGGTGTATGGACCGTCCGACACGGGCGCGCTGGAGGCGGGCGTGCGCTGCGCGCTGGCGCGGGGGGACACGGCCGAGGCCCTGCTGCGCCTGGAAGAGGCCCGCCGCGTGGACCCCCGGGATGCGCGCCTGCGCGCGGCCGAGGGCGCCTTGAAGGCGGCGGTCGAGGCGCCGGGAGCGTCTCCCCAGAAGCGGTGACGTGGGACTTCAGCGCTCGCCGAACGGGCGGACCGCGAGCCCCACGCCCAGCATCCCCTCGTCGCGCCGGTAGAGGCCCGCGTCGTTGCGCACGCCCGTGGCCGTGAGCCGCGCGAACACCGGCGCGTCGTTGACCGCGAGGAGCACGTGCTCCAGCGCGACCTCGCCCCGCGCCCGGAAGTGGGCGCCGCCGTCGAAGTCGAAGCTCCAGCCGGCGAGCCCCGTCGCGCGCAGGGCCCACCTGCCATCCCGCGTCTCCCATCCCGCGTCGAGCAGCAGGGACGTGAAGGGGGACACCTCGTTCCGCGTGCCCTCCGGTGCGTGCCGCAGCGCATGGCTCGCGGCGGGGCCCACGGCCAGCCAGCCCCACTGCGTGTTCGTGCGGAGCGGATCCAACAGCAGTCCCACGCGGCCCGTCTCCAGCGTCCACCCCGGGCCCTCCCAGACGCGCCGCTCCAGGTGCGTCGCGCGCACGGCGAGGGCCACGTCGAACGGGAAGGGGATGTTCCGGGGCCGGCCGATGGTGACGAGCAGGGAGCCTTCCTCCACGTGCCTGCGCAACAGTCCGTCGTACGCGGTGAAGGTCAGCCCCTTCCGCTCGCCGCCCCACACTTCCGTCATGAGCAGCCGGTGCGAATCGATCCACAGCGAGTCCGCCTTGCTGCCGCTCGAGCGCACCCATCGGACGAGGAACCCCGTGCGCAGGGCGAGGGCCTCCGTGTCGTCCTGTACGCGCAGCGCGGTGCCCAGCACCCAGCCGGTGCCGGGGTCGAAGCAGGTGGGGAACGTCTCTCCGGCCGCCGTCTGGCCCTGACAGGACAGGCCGGGCGCGGTGCCCAGGAGCAATGCCAGCGCGAGCGCCACCATCCCGGACCTAGCCCTTTCCAGGAGCGGACTTCGGCGCGGTCCTTCTGGCCGGGGCCCACATGGAGAAGCGCAGGCCTGCCTGCGCGGACCACTCCCAGCCGGCGGGCGCGTTCGCCACGTCGTCGCGCCATGTCCCGCGCCCATCCAACGTCACGCTCACGGGCTGGTCGTTGATGGCCAGGGCGATGAACTCGTAGCCCGCGCGCAGCCGCAGCCGCTCCGGACGCAGGGGGCGGCCTTCCACCGCTTCCGCGAAGAGCACCTTCTGGGCCTCCGCGCCGAAGCGCACGTGGTGGAAGCCGTCCCGGTCCAGCGTGAAGTCCCCCTCCAGCGCCGCCGCGGGAACGAGCGTGAAGAAGCCGTTCGTCCGGTCGCGCTCCACGGCGGGCCCGGTCCGCACGCGCACGTAGGACACGAGGTCGCTCGAGTGCCACAGGTCCAGCGTCACGTGCGTCGCGGCCAGGGAGAGGAAGTCCGCGTGCGCGTCCTCGCGGCGCACCTGTTCGCCGTGGAGCAGCTCCATCCAGAAGCCCAGGTTGGCGTAGACGTCGAAGCGCCGGGGCTGGCCGTAGAAGGTCGTCACCCGGAAGAGCGGCGCGTCGTTCTGGCTGCGGAAGTCGTAGCGCAGGAGCGTGGCCTCGTAGGAGTCCGCGTCGCCCAGGTACAGCTCCGTGTCCAGGAGCGTCATCCGGTGCAGCCGGCCCGAGTCCCCCGGCCACTCCAGATCCACGCCGAAGTCCACCCGCACGCGTTGGTCCAGGCGATCCGTCCGCGGCAGCCAGCGCGGCGCCCAGGTCCCGCCCACGTAGACGCGCCGGTGCAGGTCGAAGTTGTACTGGAGCACCCGCCCGCGCTCATCGCGGTACCAGCCCGGTGGCGCCTCCGCGATGGCGGGCACCAGGCGGTACTGGCGCGCCGTCTCGCTGGGCATCAGGTTCGTGACGCACCGGTCCACCCGCTGTAGCGGCTGGTCCTTCTCGTGGCCCTCCGTGTCCAGCTCATGGGCGGGCGACACCAGGCACTCCTTCTTCTCGTCATCGCAGCGGGCGCGCCACGCGCCGGAAGGCACGGCGGGCGTGGGCGGCAGGGCGAGGCACCGCGCCTGCCCGGTGGAGGGCTGCTGGGGAGACGACGCGTCCGGGACGGCCATCTGGAAGTCCCACGGCTCCGGTACCTCCACCTGCCCCAGCAGCAGGGCACATCCCAGGGTCACCGCTGAAACCAGCATCACGACTCCTCATCGAGGTTGAGCGGCCTGGCGCGTTCCGGCCACGCGGTCAGGCTTCGTGATGGGGGCCCTTTACAAGGGCCGTGCCCCTGGCCGGAGGACGGCCTTTCGCGGACTTGCCCGTGCGGCTGTGCAGGCGCCTGCACAGCCACTGTGCACGCGGAAGCGCGTGCGCTGGCGCGAGAACGACGCACCCCCTTCCAGGTCGGTCGACCGGCGGGGGTGGCGGGGGTATAAGCCCCCCGGCCCCATGTGGTGCACGGTGGGCCCGTCCCGGACGACGAAGGAGCACGCGCGCGTGGCAAGCGACGGCGAAAAGAACTCGCAGGGGGATTCCACCTTCACCCAGGCCATCCTCGGTGATGACACCCTGACGTCTTCATGGGGGCGGCGGTGGCTGTCCCTGTCCTTCAGCGCGCGCGTCGTGCTCGCGACCGCGGGCTTCGCGGCGCTGCTCTTCGTGCCCTACCTGGGCGCGGTCGGCCTGTGGGACCCCTGGGAGACGCACTACGGCGAAGTGGGCCGGGAGATGATCCAGCGCGGCGACTACGTCTATCCCTTCTGGGAGAACGCGTGGTTCTTCTCCAAGCCGCCGCTCACCATGTGGATGCAGGCGCTGGGGATGAACATCGTCGGCGCGCTGCGCGGCGACGGCGCCATGGGGCTCTACACGGAGTGGGGCATGCGCATGCCCTTCGCCCTCCTGAGCATCACCGCCGTGGCGCTGCTGTCGCTGGCGGTGGCGCGCACCGTGAACATGCGCGCGGGCCTGGCCACGGGCTTCGTGCTGGCCACCATGCCGCTGTACTTCCTGCTCACCCGGCAGACCGTCACCGACACGCCCTTCGTCACCACCTTCGTGTGCGCCATGGCGTGCGCGATCATCGGCCAGTTGGATGACACCACGAAGCACCGCGCCGGCTGGTGGTACGCGTTCTACGTCTTCGCGGGCCTGGCCACGCTGGCCAAGGGCCTCTTGGGCGTGGGCCTGCCCGCGGTCATCCTGGTGCTGTACGCGGTGGCGGGCGTCATCCCGTGGAGCCGCGAGAGCCTGGAGGCGCACCTGCGCTGGCTCACCAGCGGCGAGGTCCGCGCCCAGGTGCGCGCGGGCACGCGGGCCATGCCCGTGCTGTGGGCGCAGATGTACCGGATGAAGCTGGGCACGGGCATCCTGGTGTTCGCGGCGGTGGCGGTGCCCTGGTACCTGACGCTGGTGCTCTTCGACGGCGTGGACGACGAGGGCAAGCTGTTCTGGTACCGCTTCTTCATCCACGACCACCTGAACCGCCTCACCGCGGGCGTGCACACCACCACGCCGGGCGGGTCGTTCACCTACTTCATCGAACAGGGCGGCTTCGCCATCTTCCCGTGGGTGGCGCTGGTGCCCGGCGCGTTCGCGGTCGTGTCGCGGCTCAAGCTGCGCTCGCGCGACAAGGCGGACCACCTGGCGCTCATCGCCGTGCTGTGGGTGGCGTTCGCGTTCTACCTGCTGGCCTCCAGCGCCACGAAGTTCCACCACTACGTGTTCCCCATCCTGCCGGGCCTGTCCATCCTCATCGCGCTGTTCGTGGACCGGCTGTGGCGGGACGGCATCAACGAGCACGCGGTGAGCCTCATCTTCGGCCTGGTGCTCTTCATCCTGGTGGGCAAGGACCTGGCGGAGAACCCCAAGGACTTCACCGACCTGTTCGTCTACAACTACGACCGGCCCTATCCGCAGGACCTGGTCACCAAGCCCATCGCGTTCTTCTCCTCGCGCCCGCTGTGGATGGGCGACCTGGTGACGCTGGTGCTGCTGGCCTTCGGCGTGTACCTGGCCTTCGACGCGTTCTCCTCCAAGGCGAAGCTGGAGCGCCCGGCCGCCGCGCGCGCGGTGGCGCTGGGCCTCTTGCTCACCGGCGGGACCACGCTGGCCGCGGTGGCTTCGCAGGGGCAGGTGTCCGCCATGGGGCTGTGGGGCGTGGCACTGGTGGCGCTCGCGGGCTTCCTCTTCTGGCAGGCATCGCGGCCAGAGGAGGCGCCGGGGCGCACGGTGCTCCAGGCGGTGGGCTTCGGCCTGGCGCTCCTGGGCGTGGCGCTGGCGGTGCGCGGCTTCAAGGGGCCGCCCGCGACGGACGCGCTGTTCAAGGCCCTGTCCGGCACCATCAACGTGAAGGTGGGCATGGGCTTCGCGTTCGGCGTGGCCGGCGTGCTGGCGGCGGTGGCCGCGCTGCAGCGCTCGCGCGTGCTGCTCTTCAGCACCTTCTGGGGCCTGGCCGCGGCGTTCGCGCTCTGGTTCAACTGGGGCCACTGGGTGGACCTGTCCCACCACTGGACGCAGCGCGACCTGTTCTGGCGCTACTACGAGCAGCGCAAGCCGGGCGAGCCCATCGCCGCGTACATGATGAACTGGCGCGGTGAGACGTTCTACTCGCGCAACACGGTGGAGCAGTTCCGCGCCAACGACGCCAACACGCGCATGCGCCAGTACGCGTCGCGGCCCGGCCGCGAGTGGGCGCTGGTGGAGCACAACCGCGTGAACCTGCTGCGCAACGCGGTGGGCTCCGACAAGAACGTCACCCTCATCGACCGGGACATCAACAACAAGTTCGTCCTGGTGACCATCGAGTGAGCATCCTCGTCCCGCCTCCGCTCGCGGAGCCCCCCGTGAAGGGGGGCCTGCGCGTGCGCGGATTGGCGAAGCGCTTCGGCGAGCGCACCGCCGTGGAGGACCTCACCTTCGACGTGCGGCCCGGCGAGGTGTTCGGCCTCTTGGGCCCCAACGGCGCGGGCAAGACGACGACGGTGCGCATGCTGACGGGGCTGCTCAGGCCCTCCAGCGGCGACGCGGAGGTGTGGGGCCACTCCGTCACGCACGACGGCGAGTCGCTGCGCAAGGTGGTGGGGCTGCTCACCGAACAGCCCGGGCTCTACGACCGGCTCACCGCGCGGGAGAACCTGCGCTTCTTCATGAAGCTGCATGAGATGGACGAGTCCGTCGCGTGGCCCCGGGCGAAGCACTACCTGGAGCGCTTCGGGCTGGGCGGCCGCGAGGACGACCCGTGCGGCGGCTTCAGCAAGGGCATGCGCCAGAAGCTGGCCATCGTGCGCACGCTGGTGCACGACCCGCGCGTCATCTTCCTGGACGAGCCCACCAGCGGCCTGGACCCGGAGTCCGCGCGCACCGTGCGCGACGCGGTGGCGGAGCTGGCCTCGGAGGGGCGCACCATCGTGCTGTGCTCGCACAACCTGGCGGAGGTGGAGCGGCTGTGCGAGCGCGTGGCCGTGGTGCGCCGCCGCCTGCTGGCGCTGGGCCCGGTGCGCGAGATGCGCCGCGCGGGGCAGTCGCTGGACGTGCGCGTGGAGGGCCACGCGCAAGGCTTCGTCCCCGCGCTGGCGGCGCTGCCCTTCAAGCCCAACGTGCTGGTGGAGGGCGGGCGCCTGCGGGTGATGCTGGCGGATGAGGCGCGGGCGCCGGACGTGGTGGCGTGCCTGGTGGGCGCGGGGGCTCGCGTGCACAGCGTGGTGCCCGCGCAGCGGCCGTTGGAAGAGGTGTACCTGGACCTGCTGCGGGAAGAGGGGACGTGAGCATGGCCTTCCGGCCGCGACGTGCGTTGGCGGTGTTCTGGAAGGACTCGCTGGACCTGCGCAAGAACGTGGGCCTGCTCGTGTCCATGGCGGTGCTGCCCATGGTGATGGTGACGGTGCCCATCGGCGTGGTGTGGACGTACGTGCGGCAGCCGGACCACGCGGACCTGCGCACGGTGGCGCTCTTCTACGACCCCACGCTGCCCCTGGGCGCGAGCGCGGCGCGCTTCCTCATCGACAAGTCGCTCACCGACTGGTTCGGCATGTTCCTGGTGATGCCCGTCTTCATCCCCATCCTCATCGCGTCCCAGAGCGTGGCGGGGGAGAAGGAGCGCCGCACGCTGGAGCCGCTGCTCGCGTCGCCCGTGTCCGCGGCGGAGCTGGTGGCGGGCAAGTGCCTGGCCGCGCTGGTGCCCGCGGTGGTGCTGACCTGGGCCGCCTTCGCGCTGTTCTGCGTGGGCGTGGACTGGGTGGCGTGGCCGCTCGTTGGCGCGCCGCTGATGCCCAACGCGCTGTGGGGCTTCGGCGTGTTCGTGCTCGCGCCGCTCTTCGCCTTCTTCGGCAACGGCGTCGCGGTGCTCATCTCCGCCCGGGTGAGCGAGGCGCGCATGGCGCAGCAGTTGTCCGCGCTGGTGGTGCTGCCGCTGGTGGGGCTGGTGGGGGGCCAGGTGGCCGGCGTGCTCAAGGCGGGCATGGGCTATTACGCCATCCAGGGCGCGGTGGTGCTGGTGCTGGACTTCATCCTGCTGGCGGCCAGCATCCGGTTCCTGGACCGGGAACGTCTGGTCAGCCGCTGGGGTTGAGTCACTGGCGGGTTGGAGAGTGGACTGCCAGGGGGCCGGCCGGACGGGCAGGCGCCCGTGAAGCTGTTATGTTCGGGGCAGGATGCCGGGGGAAGCGCGGTGGCGCTTTCGCGCCGGCGGCCCCGCATTTAGGGGTTGGGGTTACACGCGGCCACGGAGGCGCTGAAACAGACATGGGGATCTTCGACAGCATCAAGGGCGAGGCGCAGCGGAATTTCATCGCCCGCGCGGACAGCGCGAAGGGTGAGATCGTCTACAAGTATCCGGAGAAGAACGTCCGGATGAAGACGCAGCTCACCGTGGACGCGGACGAGGTGGCGCTGTTCGTCAAGGACGGCAAGGTGGAGGGGAAGCTGGGGCCCGGCCGCCACACGCTGGACACGAACAACATCCCGTTCCTGTCGCGCCTGCTGGAGAGCTTCACCGGCGGCAACATGTTCATGGCGGAGATCTTCTTCGTCTCCAACCGTGAGCACACGGGCGTGAAGTTCGGCGGCCCCATTGGCGACGTGCGCGACCCGGAGACGGGCCTGGGCATCGGCACCATGGTGTACGGCGACTTCTCCATCCGCGTGACGGAGCCGGAGAAGCTCGTGGTGGGCCTGGTGGGCATGGGCCGCGCCACCAACGAGGAGTTCCTGGGCTGGTTCAAGGGCCAGGTGCTCAAGGTGACGCGCGACCGCACCGCCGAGCTGCTGGTGAAGAAGAAGTGGCCGCTCTTGGACGTGACGAGCGGCGCCTACGTGGAGGAGATGGAGCAGGAGATCCTCGCCGGCCTCAAGCCGCACGTGGACACCTACGGCCTCACCATCGTCCGCATGGGCAACTTCGTCGTCAGCATCAAGCCCGAGGACGAAGTCACCCTGAAGAAGCTGTCCAAGGACGTGGCGTACTCGCGGCTGGCGGGCGGCTTCCAGCAGTACGCGCAGGGCCAGGCGATGCTCGGCGCGTCCGAGGGCATGGCCAAGGGCGGTGGCGGATCCGACGGCGCCATGCAGGGCATGGGCATGGGCATGGGATTCGGCATGGCGCAGATGTTCGCCAACCAGCAGAACCAGCAGCAGCAGCGCCCCGCGGAGCCCGCGCAGGCGGCCGCTCCCGCGGACACGCGCAGCCCGGCGCAGCGGCTCAAGGAGATCAAGGAGCTGAAGGACGCGGGCGTGCTCTCCGACGAGGAGTACGCCGCCAAGCGCGCGGAGCTGATGAAGCTGCTGTAGTCCCGCCGCTGTCCGCGCTGACTTGAACGAGGGCCCTGTCTCCCCATGGGAGGCGGGGCCTTCGCGCTTCTTCAGGGGGCGGGCGTGCCCGGCACGGCGAGGCGCAGCTGTTCGTGCAGCGTCTCCGCGCGCAGGTAGAGGAACTGCACGTCACCGAAGGCCAGCGTGGCGCCGTCGTGGAGCATCACCTGGGCCTTGAAGCCCAGGGGCGCGCCGTTGATGAAGGTGCCGTTCATGGACTGGGCGTCGCGCACGGAGAAGTCCCCGGAGCCCGCGTTCCAGCGCAGCGTGGCGTGGTGCTGGGAGACGGAGGGCTCCGGCACCATCAGGTCGCACGCGTCGGTGCGGCCCACGGTGAACTCCTCGCCGTCCTGGTTCGGCTGGAGGAAGTGGACCTCCAGGTTGTCGAAGTCGCGCAGCATCGCGAGCAGCCGCTCCTCCATGCGCGAGCGGTGCGCCATCCCCACCGTGCGCAGGCCCACCATGCCCGGGGCCACCACGGCCTTGAAGGCGGCGTCCACGGGCTGCTGGATGAGGGCGATAGCGCCGGACGCGGACCGGAAGGACTCCAGCGAGGCGCCCGCGAAGGGGCGGAGCTGTTTCACGGACACCATGGCTTGGGACCCTACGTGCAAGAGGTGGGGACGGGAAGGGGCCGCGGGTGCCTACGAGGCCAGCGGCGTGGCGTCGGCCCGGGGCATCTGGGGCACCGTCGAGGCCGGCGCCTTCGCCGGGGGCGCGGGCGGCGGCGCGGGCGTGTCGTCCAACCGGCGCAGGTCCAGCTTCATGGGCACCTGGAGCGTGGTGCTCAGCCGCAGGAGCAGCACGTCCGGCGCGAGCCCGTTCTCACCAATGGCCTGCGTCAGCTCGCGCGCGGAGGGCGCGGTGCCCCGGGCCCAGAGCTCCTTGAGGAACGCGCCCGCCTCCGGCGCGTGCCACCACGCCGGACCGAAGCGCGCCTTCAACTGCCCCTGGAGCTGCCCCGCGAGGAACCACGCCCGGAAGCTGTCGGCGGACTGGTAGAAGTCCTCCTGGTCCACGAGGTAGCGCTCCACGTCGTCCTCGGTCATGGGCATGGCGCCGGTGCGCGCCATCAGCGCGCGGTACAGCTCGCGCGGATCCACGTCCGTGCGGCGGTGCAGCTCCAGTTGGTAGAGCAGCCGGCCCGCGGCGTGGCGGATGAGGTACAGCTTGTGCGCGCTGGAGGTCGCCAGGTACTGGGCGCGCTTGTCCGCGTCCCCCAGCACGCCCGCGTTCTCCTCCAGCCACACCGGGTCCTCCAGCAGGTCCTCGAAGAGCGCGGAGTACGCCTCGCCCACGGTGGGGTTGCCCAGCCGCGCCAGCTCGAAGCGGGCCTCCTGCGTGAAGGCCGTGTGCAGCAGGTGCCCCACCTCATGCAGCACGCGGCCCTGGTGCAGCACGCCCGTGCCCGGCTTGAAGGACAGCCGCACGTCGGACGGCACCTTCACCGACAGCGCCAGCGGGCGCGGGTTCTTCTGCGGCAGGTCGCGCGCGTCCACCTTCACGTTGGGCAGCGCGTTCAGGTCGATGCCCATCCCCGCCACCGTGGCCTGCGCCTTCGCCAGCGACTCGCCCTTGGGGAACGCGTCCTCCACCTCGCGCGAGCGGAACAGGCGCGGGATGTCCGCGCGGGTGATTTGCGCGAAGGACAGCCCCAGCTCGCGCTGGGAGAGCCGCTCCATCACCAGCCGGTACGGCTCCTGCGTGGCCTGGAGGACCTCCTCCGCCAACTGCGCCAGCCGCTCCAGGTCCGCCTGCCTGAGCTCGCTGCCGAAGGCCTCGTAGGACTCGAAGCCCATCTGCCGCACCAGCTCGCGGGTGCGCGACTCGCGGCGCAGCAGCGTCTGGTTGAGGCGGGTGAGCGCGGGCGTGGCCGCGGCGTAGAGCGCCTTGCGCTTGAGGGCGCTCTTCTCGTTGGCGAGCAGCCGCTCCAGGTCGTGGTAGCGCACCTCGCGCCCGTCCACGTTCAGCTTGAGGGACGCCTCCAGGTTGGCGGACGCGTCGTTGTGCTCGGCCAGCTCGCGCGACAGGAACTCACCGGCGAAGTGGCCGTGGAGCGCGGTGAGGGCGCGCAATTCGCGCGGGTCCTTGGTCAGGTGCCGCAACCGGTCGATGCGCCGCAGGTTCTCCAGGCTGAAGAGCGCCTGCTTGCCGCTGTAGGTGGCGGCGATGTCCACCGCCTTGCCTTCGGTCCAGAAGTCCCAGACGAGCCGGTGCTGCTCCTCCAGGAGGAGCGCGGCCTCCGAGGACAGGGCGTTCACCTCGCCGGTCAGCAGTTCTTCCTCGCTGGGAGGGGGGACCACGGCCGGGGGCGGCGCCTTGTGACAGGCGCTCAGCAGACACACGGCGGCGGCGAGGAGGGACGGAATCCTTGGGGACATGGGCCGCCCATGTTACTTCCGACCTGCCGATGCCCAACGTAAACCCATGGCGAGCGGCCCGAGGACGCCAGGGCCTCTACTCCGCCCTGCGACAGTTCTTCGCAAGCCAGGGATACCTGGAAGTGGAGACGCCGCTGCTCGTGCCCACGCCCGGCATGGAGCCGTACATCTCCGCCTTCGAGACGCCCTTCGTCCCGGAGACGGACCTGGGCAAGGCGCGCACGCTCTACCTGCACACCAGCCCCGAGTACGCGATGAAGCGGCTGCTCGCGCAGGGCGCGGGTCCGCTGTTCCAGATCTGCAAGGTGTTCCGGAACGGCGAGGTATCCCAGACGCACAACCCGGAGTTCACGCTGCTGGAGTTCTACCGGCCGCACGCGGACTACCACGCCATCATGGACGACCTGGAGGGCGCGCTGGTGGCGGCGGGCCGGGCGGCGGCGGACGCGAAGGAGGGGGAGCCCGGCGCGGACCCCTCCTTCTTCACGCGCACGCCCTATGAGCGCGTGACGGTGCGGGACGCGGTCTTTCGCGCCACGGGCGTGGACATCCACGTGCACTCGGATGGTGCGTCGCTCAAGCGGGCCGCGGACGCGGTGGGCGTGCACACCGGGAGCTCCACGTCCTTCGACGACGTCTTCTTCCACCTCTTCCTGGAGCGGGTGGAGCGGGGCCTGGGCCACGAACGGCCCACCTTCCTCATCGAGTACCCCGCGTCCATGGCGGCCCTGTCCCGGCTGAAGCCCGGCGACGGCCGCGTGGCGGAGCGGGTGGAGCTGTACGCGAAGGGGCTGGAGCTGGCGAACGGCTTCTCTGAATTGACGGACGCGGTGGAGCAGCGCGCGCGGCTGGTGGAAGAGCAGGAGCTGCGCCGCAAGCTGGGCCGCGCCGTGTATCCCCTGGACGAGCGCTTCCTGGAGGCGGTGGGCCGCATGCCGCCGTCCGCGGGCATCGCCGTGGGGCTCGACCGCATCCTGATGCTGCTGCTCGGGGTCCAGCGCATCGAGGACGTCCTCCTGTTCCCCGCGCACGGGTTCGTCTGATGCTCAAGGTGCTCCAGACGGTGTTCGCTGGCACGGCCACGGTGGGCCTCACGGGCGTGGCGTCCGCGACCATCACGGTGCTGTCGGAACTCAATCAGCACCCGGCGGCGGACAAGGTGCTGCGCGCGTGGGCACTCTCCGGGTTGGCGTCCGCGGGCGTGCGGCACGAAGCCTTCGGCCTGGAGAACATCCCCCAGGACGGCAACGTCGTCTTCGTGAGCAACCACCAGTCGCACTTCGACGCGCTGGTGAACTTCGCGCACATCGACAAGCACACGCGCTACGTCGCCAAGGCGGAGCTCTTCAAGGTGCCCGTGTTCGGCCGGGCCATGCGCGTCGCGGGCAACATCCCCGTGCAGCGCACCGGCGGCGCGGATGACCGGGACCGGCTCCAGGAGGCCGTGACGGCGCTGCGCGAGCGCGTCAGCGTGCTGTTCTACGCCGAGGGCACCCGCAGCCCGGACGGCGAGCTTCGGCCGTTCAAGAAGGGCGCCGCCACGCTGGCCATCCAGGCGCAGGTCCCCGTCGTCCCCATGGCCGTCGCCGGCACGCGGCTCATCCTCCCCAAGGGCGGGCGGGCCATCCAGTGGGGTCAGCGGGTGGCGTTGGTGGTGGGCAAGCCGGTGCCCACCGAAGGGCTGACGTTGGATGACCGGGATACCCTTACCCGCCGCCTGGAAGAAGCGGTGGCCGGGCTGTACGCCGAGGCGCGCCAGCGCTCGGGAGACATTCCATGAAGAAGAGCACCCAGACCACGTCGCAGGCCCATCCCTGGCATGGCATCTCGCCCGGGCCGGAGGCCCCTGAAGTCGTCACCGCGTACATCGAGATCGTCCCCACGGACGCCGTGAAGTACGAGATGGACAAGGAGTCCGGCATCCTGATGCTGGACCGGCCCCAGCGCTTCAGCAGCCAGTGCCCCACGCTCTACGGCTTCATCCCGCGCACGTACTGCGGCGAGCAGGTGGCGAAGCGCTGCGCGGAGCGCACCGGCGTGAAGGACATCCGCGGCGACGGGGACCCCATCGACATCTGCGTGCTGACGGAGAAGGTCGTCTCCAACGGCAACCTGCTGGTGCACGCGGTGCCCGTGGGCGGCTTCCGGATGATCGACGGCGACGAAGCCGACGACAAGATCATCGCGGTGCTGGAGTCGGACCTCGTGTACGGCGAGCTCCAGTACATCGCGCAGCTGCCGCGCCCGCTGCTGGACCGCCTGAAGCACTACTTCCTCACCTACAAGCAGATCCCGGGCGAGGGAAAGCGCAGCGTGGAGATCGCCGAGGTCTACGACCGGCAGGAGGCCATGGAGGTCATCCGCCGCAGCATGCGCGACTACGACAAGCTCTTCGTGGAGCCGGAGGCGAAGCCGGCGAAGAAGTCAGCGCCTGCCGCGAGCCGCAAGACGTCCGTGGCGAAGTCCGCCGCCAAGGGCCCCACGGGCCGTGGCAACCGGAGCGGGAAGTAGCCGCTTCCTGGGAGTCCCGCCGCGCGCGGCAAGGGCAGGGCCCGGCGAGGGCCCCGCTTCCTTTCGCGCGTGTAGCGGGCCTTGTGCCTTCAAGAGCGGCGGGCGCGCTTGGGCGCGGAGGTGGCGGCGCGCTTGCCCCGGGCCGGAGCGGCGGGCTTGCGCGCCGTCTTGGCCTTGGCGGCGGAGGCCGTCTTCGCCACTTTCTTGCTGGCCTTCTTCGCCACGGTCTTCACGCGCGCGGCGGCCTTCTTGGCCACGGCCTTCACCTTGCCCACGACCTTCTTCGCGGCCTTCTTCGCCGGGGCCACGGCCTGGCGCGCGGAGGGCTTCTTGCCTGAGGCGGCCTTGGCCGGCTTCGAGGCGGGGCCGGGGACGGCGGTGCCCCGGGCGGGGAGCTGGTCCACGAGCTTCTTCGGCGCGATGGCGCGGTAGCTCTCGTCGATCCACGCCTTGATGACGGGCACCGGCACCTGCGAGGCCTCGTCGAAGTGGGCGGTCACCCAGCCGCTCTTGCCCAGGCCGTACTCGGTGGGCTCGGTGAAGGGCAGCGTGAGCGCGGCGTCCTTCGAGTCGGGCAGCTTGGCGGAGAGGTTCAGCTTCTCGCCGTCGATGGTCATGAAGAGGAAGGTCTTGTCATTGACCTTCATCGCGCGGTGGCCCCAGGGAAAGTCCTCGTGGGCGCCGGGGTAGCTCATCGCATGTTCGCGCAGTACCGCTTCGACCTTCTGCGTCTCGTTCTCTGCGGGCATGGGCACCTGGCTTCGTTGTGGGTCGCGACAGCTTAACCGCACCTGTCGCATCCAGCGTATTCCCCAATGTGTCGGTTGCTGACGGAATGACGGGTAGCGGGTCACCCGTGGTTTCCCGCAGACGTCGGAGCCCTTGGTCCTAGGTACGGGATGGGGGGCACGCATAGTCTCGGGGTCAACGATAAGGAGTCGCTGCCCGATGCCCCAGTCCCTGCTCGCCACGGATGGCTACAAGTTCAGCATGGCGGAGGCCGGCTGGCCCCTGCGGAAGGAAACGTTCTACTACTCGCACCGCAAGGGCGGTCCCCAGGTCATGCCGCTGGACCTGGCGGCCTGGGTGAAGGACCTCCTGCCGGAGCCGAACCCGGACGACTACGCGTTCCTCGCCCGCCACGACTACGAGATGGGCGTGGGCTTCAAGGCCGCCATCCTGCGCAAGGCGCAGCTGTCCGTGCGCGCCATTCCGCGCGGCGCGCTGTTCCTGCCGCGCGAGCCCATCCTGACCCTCACGGGCCCCTCCGCGCTGGTGTCGTGGCTGGAGCCGATGCTGTTGCAGCTCAACTACCGCGTCCAGGTGGCCACGCAGGCGCTGCAGGACCGCGAGGCCCTGGCCCGGACGCTGGCCACGGTGACGTGCGAGGAGGAGAAGCGCATCGCCCTGGAGACGCTGGACCAGGTGGGCGTGCGGGCCGTGTCCATCCAGGTGGATCCGGAAGGCTATGTGCGCCGGGTGCGCGCGCAGGTGAAGGAGCTGGTGGACATCGTCGAGGACCCCTCGCGCATCTTCGAGGTGGGCCTGCGCGCGGCGACCTGTCTGGAGCAGCACGAGCTGGCCCTGCGCGCGTGCCAGGAGGCGGGCGTGCAGCGCACGAGCAACGTGGAGGGCGCCCGGGTGCTGAACATGATTCCCGTGGGCACCATGGGCCACGAGCACGTGCAGCGCTACGGCTCCGACGACGCGGCCTACCGCGCGATGCACGAGCGCCGGCCGCAGCGCTCCAGCTACCTGCTGGACACCTTCGACACGCTGACGTCGGGCATCCCCGCGGCGTTCAAGCTCATCTCGGAGGATCCGCAGGGTGGGGACTCCATCCGGTTCGACTCCGGGAACAAGAAGCTCCAGTACCTCTACGCGGTGACGCGCGCGCGAGACCTGGGCATCAAGCCGGTCATCATCCTGGAGGACGGCCTGGACGCGCAGATGACGCGCGAGTTCGAGGAGCTGCGCAAGCAGGTGGGCTGGGAGCCGACGACGCAGTTCTACGGCTACGGCGGCCACATCGTCGCGCGCACCATGTCCCATGCGCTGACGCGCGACCGGGTGGCGGCCATCTACAAGCTGTCGTGCTCGGGCGCGACGCCGGTGATGAAGTTCGGCAACGAGCTGGCGGAGGGCAAGCAGAGCGTGCCGGGCACGCCCGTCCTCTTCCGCCGCCGTACGGGCACGGGCCCGCTGGGGCTGGTGGGGCAGGCGGGGGAGGCGACGCCCCAGGGCTACTTCCCGCTGATGGAGTCGGCCCCGTCCATGCCGTCGCTGGTGGGGACCGAAGGCCTGACGCCCGAGGAGCAGCGCATCGGGTACACTGCCACCACGCAGGCGCTGGTGGAGTCCATCACCCGGCGCCACTTCCCGCAGGGCCGCTGACGCCAGGGGCCAAGGCGGCACCTGGAGAGCACGTCATGCCGCTGCCGCTTCCCCGGTTCCACGACGACGCACGTGTCGGCCAGCTCTATCTGGAGCGCGTGGCGGAGGTCTCTCAAGAGGCCCACCGCTACGCCGCCGAGCACCGCGTGCGTCCGGCCCGCGAGGACAAGGTCCGCATCGCGGCGTTCGGCATCGACGCGCAGGTGGCCTTCTGCACGCCGGGCGCGAGCCTCTTCGTCCCGGGCGCGGTGGAGGACACGCAGCGCACGCTGCGCTGGCTATACGCGAACCTAGAGCGGCTCACGGGGCTGGTGTTCTCGCTGGACACGCACCGGGCCTTTCAAATCTTCCATCCGGCGTGGTGGAGGGACGCGGAAGGCCGTCCGCCCGCGCCCATGACGGTCATCACCGCGAAGGACGTGCGGGAGGGCCGCTGGCGGGCGACGCGCCATCCGGAGGAGAGCCTGGCGTACTGCGAGGGGCTGGAGGCGAGCGGCCGGTACGTGCTGACCATCTGGCCGTACCACGCGCTGCTGGGCGGGCAGAGCCACGCGCTGGTGCCCGCGATGTACGAGGCGAGCCTCTTCCACGCGCTGGTGCGGGACACGCCCACGCACTTCGAATTGAAGGGCGAGCACCCGCTGACGGAGAACTACTCCGTGATGGCGCCGGAGGTGACGGAGGTGAAGGGCCAGCGCGTGGGTGAGTTCAACGCGCGGCTGATGGAGCACCTGATGTCATTCGACCGCGTCTACGTCTTCGGGCAGGCCAGCTCGCACTGCGTGCTGTCCACGCTGCGCGACCTGCAGCAGTCCCTGGAGCGCACGGACAAGTCGAAGCTCAAGAACATCTACATCCTGGAGGACGCGATGAGCCCCGTGCCCGCGCCTCCGCTGGAGCCGCTGCCCGCGGCGCTGGACTTCCCGCGCGTGGCGAAAGACGCGCTGGCGGCGTTCAAGGCCGCCGGGATGCGCGTGGTGCGCACGACGGATCCGCTGGAGTAGGGCAGGGCCGTCGCTACCGGCCCAGGTGCGCGAGCGCCCACTTCGCGGTGGCGTCGCGCAGCGTCTCCCTGGCGGTGGCGCCGGGGCGGGCCTGTCCGTTCAGCTCCACCACCTCGCGGAAGAGGGACAGCTCCGGTCCGTTGTCCCGCTGCACGACGCCCGCGAAGAGCACCACGTGCGTGCCCTGCGCGCGCGCCAGCCTCGCGAGCGCCACGGGGCCCTTGCCCATGGACGTCTGCCGGTCGAAGCGGCCCTCGCCCGTGAGCACCAGGTCCGCGAGCAGCACGCGCCGCTCCATCCCCAGCGCCCGCGCCACCAGGTCATACCCGGACGTGAGCTTCCCGCCGCCGAGCGCCGCGAGCCCGTAGCCCAGGCCTCCCGCCGCGCCCGCGCCGGGGAGGTTCGCGGCCTCCTCGTCCACGATGCGGCAGAACGTGGCCAGCGCCGTCTCCAGCTCCTCCACCATCGCCGGGTCCGCGCCCTTCTGCGGACCGAAGAGGCGCGCGGAGCCGTCCGCGCCCAAGAGCGGCGTCGTCACGTCCGTGGCGATGAGCAGCTCCACCTGCTCCAGGCGCGGGTGCTTGCCGCTCGCGTCCACGCGCGAGAGCCGGGCGAGGCTCGCGCCTCCCGGCGGCAGCGGCGCCCCATCCGCGTCCAGGAAGCGGAAGCCCAGCGCCTCCAGCGCGCCCTTGCCGCCGTCCGTGGTGGCGCTGCCGCCCAGCCCGACGATGAGCCGCTCGCAGCCCGAGTCCAGCGCCGCGCGCAAAAGCTGCCCCGTGCCGTGCGTGCACGCGGCCCGCGCGTCCCGCTGCTCCGGCGGCACCAGCGCGAGCCCGGAGGCCTGCGCCATCTCCACCACCGCCGTGCGGCCGTCATCCAGCCGCGCCCAGCTGGCCTCCACCGGCGTGCCCATGGGGCCGCGCACGGTGAGCCTGCGGCGCTCGGCGCTCGGCGTGCCCGCGAGCAGCGCGTCCAGCGTGCCCGGACCTCCGTCCGCGAGCGGCGCCACGTCCAGCACCACGTCCAGCGAGGCCTGCCGCAGCCCCTCCGCCATGGCGTCCGCGGCCTCGGCCGCGCTCAAGGTGCCCTTGAACTCCTGGGGCGCAAGCAGCCAACGGGGGGGGATCATGCTCGGGCACCTACGGGCTTGGACCGCGCGGACACGCGGGAACTCCGGTGGGCGCTCCGCCACCGCGTCTGCAGCATGGACTTCATCGTTCCTCCCGGGCCGGGGCGGTACTGACCCCCGCATACCATTCCAGGAGGGGACGTGGCCCCTGCAGTGACGGCATCACGCGTTGTGAAATCCGCTCCAACCGCAGGAGGAGCTTGGACACCTCGTCCGACGGCTGCCGGGCGGGGCCCTGGATGCGCTGACAGAAGAACGTGCGGCACCCGAACGGCCGGTCCGCGTACACGGTGCAGCGCAGGCCCGCGGCGTCCAGGTAGGGGCAGGCGCCGTCGGCGCGGGGGGGCGGAAGGGGCTTGCTGCGCTTGAGCAGCTCCCACTCCGGGAGCCACAGCCAGGGCTGGCGCTTCGTGACGGCCAACTGGCAGCACTCACCGCTCGCCGGGCACGAATACGGGGCATACGCCGCGTCCGCCTGGCGGTAGACGGTGCGCGTCTCCTGGAGGGCGCGCTCCAACGCCCGCGTACCGGACGCGGGGGTCTCGTCGTCTGCGTCGTCCCAATCCCGGCGTGCCATGACTGAACCGTTCCCGCACGTCGGGGTCCGCTGGATGGACCCCTTGGATGGGTCCTACCCTATCTCACAGCATGCGCAGCACGAAACATTTGAGGTAGCGCGTCTCGCGCAGGTTGAGGAGGACGGGGTGGTCGCGGCCGGCGCCCCGGCGCTCGATGATCTGCACCCGGCGCTTCGCGTCCGCCGCCGCGGAGGCGAGCATCTCCTCGAAGGCCTGCTCATCCACGTGGTACGTGCAGCTCGCGGTCACCAGGATGCCGCCGGGGCGCAGGAGCTGGAAGGCGCGCAGGTTGAGCTCCTTGTAGCCGCGCACCGCCGCCGGGATGGCGTCCTTGTTCTTCGCGAAGGAGGGCGGATCAATCACGATGGTGTCGTAGCGCTTGCCCTCGTCCACCGCGTCGCGCAGGAAGTCGAACGCGTTGGCCGTCACGACCTCCAGGTTGGAGAGCTTGTTGGATTGGGCGTTGTCGCGCAGCTGCGCGGAGGCGGACTCCGAAATCTCCACCGCCGTGACGTGCTTCGCGCGCGTGGCCAGCTGGAGCGCGAACCCGCCCACGTAGCTGAAGCAGTCCAGGGCCTCGCCGAAGGCGTACTGCGCCGCCATCACGTGGTTCTCGCGCTGGTCCAGGAACGCGCCCGTCTTCTGCCCCTCCAGGAGGTCCGCGCGCATGCGCACCAGCCCCTCGTCGAAGGGCACGGGGCCCGGCGGCAGCGCGCCGCGCAAGAGGCCCTTCTCCGGGAGGAGGCCCTCCAGGTGGCGCACGCTCACGTCGGAGCGGTTGACGATGCCCTTGGGGTGGAACTGCTCCTCCAGCAGGTCCGCGATGAGCGCCTTGCGCTGCTCCATGGCGGGGACCAGGAACTGCACGCTGAGGTAGTCGCCGTAGCGGTCCACCACGAGCCCGGGCAAGCCGTCCGCCTCGCCGTGCACCAGCCGGTACGTCGTCTCGCCGGGCAGCGCGAGCTTGCGCAGGCTTTCCGCGGACTGGAGGCGCTGGCGGAAGAAGTCCGCGTCCACCGGGACGTCGTCGTTGGTGAGCCAGCGCAGGGAGATCTTGGAGAGCTTCGAATAGAAGGCCTTGCCCAGGAACCAGCCGCGGCCGTCCACCACGCGCACCACTTCACCGCCCTGGAGGCCGGGGTCGCCGTTGAGGTCCGCGCGGTAGATCCACGGCGGGCCCGCGAGCCAGCGGTCGGAGCCGCGGCGCAGGAGCATCACCTGGGGCGTGCCGTCCGGGCCCAGCTCCGGCGACGTGCGGTCCGGGCGGGGCTTCTCTGGACGCTGGCCGTGCTTCTCCGGGCGCTGGCCGGGCTTGCCGCCGCGTCCGGGGGGAGGGGAGCCGGGCCGGCCGGTGCGGGGGGGAGAGGAGGGCTTCATCGAGGCGTCTCGGAGGGAAAGAGGCGGGAGCGACCGCGCGGCGTATACTCGCAACCCGCGTGAGTTACGAGTTGGTCCTTCAGGCGCGAACCCCAGGCGCCCCCTTCGACATGGCACGGGTGGACGCCCTGCTGGCGGCACGCCCGGGGACCGGCCGCCCGGACGGCGTGCGCGAGTGGGACCTGGGGCCAGGCACCGTGGAGGTGCTGCCCCTGCGCGACGGCAAGCGGGTGGTGGGCGCGGAGCTGCGCGTGCCCCTGGTGGACGGTGAGGAGCTCATCCGCGAGGCCCTGACGGAGGCCGCCGGACTGGCCCACAAGGCCCAGCTCCGGCTGTTCGACCCGCAGCTGGGGGAGGTCCTCACGGGCTCCTCCACGGAGCGGGTGGTCGAGCAGTACCTGCGCACGGAGCACTACCGGCGCACCGCGAAGCCCATGGAGATCACCCCCGGCCTGGCGGAGGCGATGGACCGGGCCGAGCGCGTGAACAGACGGGGCCTGGCGTCCGAGCCCATGTCGCTGTCGTCGCGGCTGGTGCTCTTCGCGGTGGGCGGCTTCGCCATCCTCTACTTCGTGATGAGCTTCCTGATGGAGAAGCTCAACGGGGAGTGAGCCGGGGGGCGCCGGAGACCCTGGAGGGTGGGTGCACGGCGAGTCCGGCCGACAATGAGCGCTGGAGTGAATCTGGCGTTAACGTGCCAGCGTGCTCAAGGCCCTCGTCATCGTCTGCATCCTGTTGCCCCTGGCGGAGCTGTACCTGCTGATCACCCTGGGGCACCACATCGGGTTGGGGTCCACGCTCGGGCTGCTGGCGGTCTCCGCCGTCTTGGGGAGCCTCATTGCCCGGAGGCAGGGTGAGAAGGTGTTCCGCAACTGGCGCGAGGCCATGGCCGGTGGTGGCGTGCCCGAGGAGGGCCTGCTCAACGGCGTGCTGGTGATGGTGGGGGGCGCGCTGCTCATCGCGCCGGGGTTCATCTCGGACGTGATGGGGCTCTTGCTGATGGTGCCGCCGGTGCGCCGCGTGGTGACGGCGCGGGTGCGGCGCTCGCTGGAGCAGACGCTGCGGTCGGGCACGGTGCGCTTCACGCAGGTCGGGCCCATTCCGGGCGAGGATCCGTTCCAGGACGCGCGGCGCTTCGACCCGCAGGAGACGGCCGCGAAGGTGGAGCCTTCGGAAGAAGGGCCCACTGCCTTCCGCCGCCCCCGGAGCGAAGGGGGCGAGGTGGACGCGGAGTTCACCAGCGACGAGGAACCCCGGGGCTGACGGGCACGCGCTGGGGCGAGCCGTTCCAGCGCGGTGTCACGGGAGGGGGCATGGGCGCGGGGGCCTTCGGAGAGGCGCCGGGCTCGGGCTCGGGAGACATGCCCAGGGCGATGCGGGCCTCGGTGGCGTAGTGGCCGTTGGGGAACTCGCGGAGGTACTGGCGGAACTCGTCCTCCGCGTCCGCGGGCAGGTGCTGCTTGTTGAAGCATCGGCCGCGCAGGATGCGGGCCTGTTCCCGGTGGCTCGTGCGAGGGCTGGCGGCGGCGATCTCGCTCAGGCCCACGAGGAACTGCCCGCACGTGGTGCCGGCGGTCTGGACCTTGGCGTAGCCGAGGAAGCGCTCATCGGAGTCGTCCGACAGCAGTCCGCCCGGAACGAGCCCGCCCAGCGTCTTGCGCTTGCGCGGCTCCGAGGGCGTGGCCGGAGCCACGGAGGGAGCCTGCACGGTGCCCGGCACCGGCGCGGAGGACGCGAGCGAACCCGCCGAAGCGCCAGGGTAGGGCGCGAAGTCATCGGACGGGGTGGGCTCGCGTGAAGGCACGGCCCGCGGAATCTCCGTGTTGGGAACCTGCGCCTGGGCCAGGGCCTCCCCCTGAGCGGGCACCGAAGGAGCCTGGGCAACGACGGTGCGAGGCGCCTCGGGCGTCTGCTGCGCGACGGCCTCAGACGGCGCGCCGGGAACGGGAGCCTCAGGCGCCTTCTGGGCAACGGCCTGCGACTGCTCGGCGTTGTTCGTCACGGGCGAGGTACCGGAAGCCGGGGCGTTGGGCGTCTTCTGCGCGACGGCCTGCGACTGCTCGGCGTTGTTCGTCACGGGCGAGGTGCCAGGAGCCGGCGCGTTGGGCGCCTTCTGGGCAACGGCCTGCGACTGCGCAGCCTTGTTCTTCACGGACGGGGTGCCAGCCGCGGGCGTGTCACGGTTGGCGACGGACGGGCTCTCTTCGACACGCGACGGTCCGTTCTTCGCGGGCACGACGCTCGCGACGGCAGCGGAAGGCTCCGCGGCTCGCAGGTCCCGGAACGCCTGCCTATCTCCAGCGGAGAGCGCGCGAGGCTTCAACGCTTCACCCGTGCCCGCGAGCTCCACGCGCTCGCCCGCGTCCACGAAGCGCGGAGGCTGTCCCTCCGCGTCCACGCGCACGCGCCCCTCGAGCACCGCCACCGCGGCCCCGGCCGCCGTGCGCTCCACCGAGAACACCGTCCCCACGACGGACACCCGCAGGCCCGCGGACTCCACGAGGAACGCGTCGCGCCGCGCATGCGAGGCATTCACGGACAGCCGTCCCTGCTGGACGGTCAGGTGCACGGCGTTCGACTCCGCGCGGGCGAACACCACGTCCGAGCCCGCCGACAGACGCACGCGGCTCTCATCCGGAAGCCGCAGCACGGCCGACGCCTTCGGAGGCGTCCGCACCGCCATGCCCGAGCGCAGCCGCATCCCGGCCGCCAGCGCATGCTCCACACCCGTGGCCTCGCGCACCACCGCGCCGGTGACGCGCTCCGCCTCCGTGGTGGATGCAGCCTCCGAAAGCGCCGCGACCGCCTCCTGCTTCCCGGGAGCCGAAGGGGATGCCGCTTCCTTCGTGGGGGCCGTGGGCGCGGTCCGCTCGCCAGAAGCTCCAGCGCCCTGGTTCGTCGCGACCGTGGAGTCCGGCCCCTGCGTCGCAGTCCTCCACCGCGCCCCACCCAACCACACCACCAGCGCGACAGCGCAGGCCCCCGCGAGCGTCATCGCCCACGGCGACAGGAACCGCCGCTCGGGCACCGCCATCCGCTTCGCCGCGGCCGCCTTCAGCTTCGCCCCCGTCTCCTCCCACCGCACGGACGGCTCCACCGAGCGCGCCGTGTGCAACAGCGCCCGGGCCTCCACCACGCGCTTCCACTCCACCGAGCACGCGGCGCACTCCGCCAGGTGTGCCTCCACGCGGGCCTTGCCGGTGGCATCCAGCTCCCCGGCGGCCAGCGCCCACAGGGCCTGTGTCTCATGACCGGCCATGGGAACCTCCCACCGGCCGTTCGGCGACCAGACGCTGCATGGCCTCGGTGAACTCCAATCTCGCGTGGTGCAGGCGGCTGCGCACGGTGTTGGGAGAGCTTCCCACGGCGACGGCGATCTCGTCCGGGCTCATGCCGCACAGCTCGGCGTAGACGAAGACGATGCGCTTCTTGGGCTTGAGCTTCTCCAGCGCCGCCTCCACCAACCGGGCCGCCTGACGACGCTCCGCGGCGCGCTCCGGGTCCTCCCCCGTCGCCACCATCTCCGGCGGCTCCGCGAAGGGGTCCTCCGGCCGGCGCCGCTTCCACCTCAGATGGCTGAGCGCCACGTTGGCGCACACCCGGTAGAGGAACGTCTTGAAGCGGGACTCCCCCCGGAAGCCCTTCACCGCCGTCAGCAGCCGCAGGTACGTCTCCTGAAGGAGGTCATCCACCTCCACGCGGTTACCCACCAGGTGGCGCAAGGTCCGCGCCGCGTCCAGCTTCGTGGCCTCGTAGAGCTGCTCGAAGGCGGTCAGGTCCCCCTGCTGGACCCGCTGGACCAGGAGCCGCAGGCGGCCTCGTCCGCGGAAGCCGGCCCACGCGCGTCCACCGCGTCCACGCCGGACTCCGGCGGGACCGTGGCCGTCCACGTGCGCGCTCCTCGGCTGAACACCCGGGCCTCTCCTTCAGGGCGACGATGAAGGACGTCACCCTTTTCCAGGAACGCCCTCCAGTCTGTAGCGGTGGTCCAGACGAGCACACTGCCTCCGTGCCCCTAGGTCTCCGGACCGACAAAAAAAGATCAAAAAGATTTGATCAATCTGGCCGCCTCTTGCGTCGAAGGCTCTCGAAATCGGATGGAGACCCCCCCGGCGGCCGGTCCGGACCCCCATCCCATTCGTTTGGAGCCCCCACTCATGAGGAACATCACGCTTCGCGGCACATTGGTCGTGCCGTTCCTTACGCTGTTAAGCCTGTTGTCGGGTTGTATCCTCGAGACGAATGGCGACGGTTACTGGCCCGACGACGATTACGATTACAGCTACGGCTGCTCCACCACGTCCGACTGCGGCTCGAACCAGTACTGTCACTCCGGTAGCTGCTGGGACCTGACCTCCGACTCCCAGAACTGCGTCTTCTCCAGCGAGTGTCCCGGCACGCAGATGTGTATCAACGGCTGGTGCGCCCAGTCGTGCTACCGCGACTCGGACTGTGGCGCGGGCGCCCGCTGCAAGGACAACTTCTGCACCTCCTCCGGCACGAAGCCGGACGCGGGCACCACGGACGGCGGCACCAAGCCGGACGCCGGCACGAAGCCGGACGCGGGCACCACGGACGGTGGCACCAAGCCGGACGCGGGCACGGACGGCGGCACCAAGCCGGACGCGGGCACCACG
Source organism: Corallococcus sp. M7 (assembly GCF_054512695.1). Taxonomy (NCBI): domain Bacteria; kingdom Pseudomonadati; phylum Myxococcota; class Myxococcia; order Myxococcales; family Myxococcaceae; genus Corallococcus; species Corallococcus sp. M7. The sequence continues at coordinate 7,570,231 of NZ_CM137252.1, read as the reverse complement.
GACGGTGGCGCCCCGGTCTGCCGGGTCAATTCTGACTGCGGCACGGACCACTACTGCATCAACGGCCAGTGCCGTCAGCAGTGCGACGACGACGACAAGTGCGGCCCGGGCGGCGTGTGCATCCAGGGCCTGTGCCACAAGCCGCAGACGGACCCGAACGCGTGCACCACGGAGGCCCAGTGCCCCACGGGCCGCGACTGCGTGAACGGCCAGTGCCGCGCCCCGTGCTCCTCCACGACGGAGTGCTCGGCGGACACCAAGTGCGAGGTGGGCTACTGCCTGCCCATCCCGACCGGCGGCGAGTGCAAGGCCAACTGCGAGTGCCCGGCGGGCCAGGTCTGCACCAGCGGCCAGTGCAAGTCGCCGCAGCCGGACCCGGGCCAGGCGTGCCTCGCCAACTGCGACTGCCCCTCCGGCCAGGTGTGCAACGGCGGCTACTGCAAGCAGCCGGTGCCGGACGCGGGCTCGGGCAGCAACATCTCCTGCACGGTGAACTGCGAGTGCCCGTCCGGTGAGGTCTGCACCAGCGGCAAGTGCAAGCTGCCCCCGACGCAGCCGTCGTACGACGCGGGGACGTCCGGCACCGTGTGCCGCGCCAACTGCGAGTGCCCGGCGGGCCAGGTCTGCACCAGCGGCCAGTGCAAGCCGGTGAACCACGGCTCCGGCAAGGTCTGCCAGGCCAACTGCGAGTGCCCGTCCGGCGAGCGCTGCCAGGACAACGTCTGCTGGCTGTAGCCGTCAGCGGCTGAAACTCACCGCGAGGGGGCCACCATGCGCCAGCATCGGTGGATCTCCTTGCGGTGGAAGTCCTCGGGGATGGAGCGGGGGGTGAGCTCCTCCACCTGCGCCATGCCCCGGGTCGCGGAGTCCTTCAGTTCGAAGCCCAGGAAGTTGGTGGAGAAGTAGAGGACGCCTCCGGGGGCCATGAGCGCCCGGAGGTGTTCCAGCATCCGCACGTGGTCGCGCTGCACGTCGAAGGTGCCCGACATCTTCTTCGACGTGGAGAACGACGGCGGGTCGCAGACGATGAGATCGAACCGCTCATCCCCGTGCTTCGCCTGGTCCTCCAGCCACGCCTTCGCGTCCGCGCGGATGAGCACGTGGCGCGGGTCCGCCAGGCCGTTGAGGACCAGGTTGTCCTCCGCCCAGTCCAGGTACGTGTTGGACAGGTCCACGCTCACGCTGCCCGCCGCGCCACCCGCCGCCGCGTACACGGTGAACGCGCCGGTGTACGCGAAGAGGTTGAGGAACTGCTTCCCCCTGGCCTCCGAGCGCACGCGGGCGCGGGTGTTGCGGTGGTCCATGAAGAGGCCGGTGTCCAGGTAGTCGCCCAGGTTCACCCAGAACTTGAGGCCCTGCTCCTCCACCACCAGCCGTTCGCTGCCCTGGCCCACGCGTTGGTACTGCGAGCGGCCCCAGGGCTGGGGCGTGTGCGTCTTCACGGACGTGCGCTCGGGCGGCACGCCCAGCACGGCGGTGACGGCGGCGAGCACCTCGTCGCGCTCCGCGTCCTCGGAGACTCCCTTCGCGCGGGCCTTGCGGCGGGGGAACTCCACGACGTGGGCGTGGTCTCCGTAGAGGTCCACGGCGTAGGGGTACTCGGGGATGTCCCGGTCATAGACGCGGAAGGCGGTGAGCCCCTGCGCGCGGGCCCACTTGCGCAGGCGCTTCGCGTTCTTGCGCAGGCGGTTCTCGAACATGCCCGCGCCCTGCGTCTCCTGGTTGCCTTCGTCCGACATGGCTCCCCTCATATTGCAGGCCGCCCCGGGGGCGGGGGAAAACCAGCCCCCATGAGCGTGCGCGTCGAGAAGAACGGCCTCGTCACCACCGTCATCCTCCACCGGCCGGAGGTCCGCAACGCGGTGGACGCGGACACGGCCCGGGAGCTGGCGGACGCCTTCCGGTCCTTCGACGCGGACCCCGACGCGAAGGTGGGCGTGCTGTACGGCGACGCGGGCACCTTCTGCGCGGGCGCGGACCTGAAGGCCGTGTCGGAAGGGCGCCTGCCGCGGCTGGAGCCGGACGGGGACGGGCCCATGGGGCCTTCGCGCATGCGCCTGTCCAAGCCCGTCGTGGCGGCCATCAGTGGCCACGCGGTGGCGGGTGGCCTGGAGCTGGCGCTGTGGTGCGACCTGCGCGTGGCGGAGGAGGACGCGGTGCTGGGCGTCTTCTGCCGCCGCTGGGGTGTGCCCCTCATCGACGGGGGCACCGTGCGCCTGCCCCGGCTGATTGGCCTGTCGCGCGCGCTGGACCTCATCCTCACCGGCCGCCCCGTGTCGTCGGGTGAGGCGCTGGGCATGGGCCTGGTCAACCGCGTGGTGCCGAAGGGCGAGGCCCGGAGCGCCGCGGAGGCGCTGGCCGCTCAAATCGCCGCCTTCCCCCAGGCCTGCATGAACGCGGACCGGGCCTCCGCCTACGCCCAGGGTGACCTGGCCTTCGAAGACGCGATGCGCCAGGAGTTCGAGGGCGGGGTGAAGGTGCTCCAGTCGGAGTCCATCCCCGGGGCTACGCGCTTCGCGAAGGGTGCGGGCCGGCACGGCCAGTTCGAGTAGAGCCCCGGGAGCGCTGCACGGCCGGTGGGACTGTGTTAGTTCGCGAAGCCATGCGCTTCGACACGCTCGCCATCCACGCCGGCCAGGAGCCGGATCCCACCACCGGCGCCATCATGACGCCCGTGTACCTGACCTCCACCTACGTCCAGGACGGGCCGGGGGAGCACAAGGGCTACGAGTACAGCCGCACGCAGAACCCCACGCGCAAGGCGCTGCAGGACTGCCTGGCCGCGCTGGAAGGCGCGAAGTACGGCGCCGCGTTCGCGTCCGGCCTCGCCGGCACGGACATGCTGATGCACATGCTGGAGGCCGGTGACCACGTCATCGTCTCCGACGACGTGTACGGCGGCACCTTCCGCATCTTCGACAAGGTGTTCAAGCGCTCCGGCCTGAACTTCTCCTTCGTGGACCTCTCCAAGCCGGAGAACTTCGAGGCGGCCATCACCCCGAAGACCAAGATGGTCTGGGTGGAGACGCCGACGAACCCGATGCTCAAGCTCATCGACCTGGCGCGCATCGCCGAGGTCGCCAAGAAGCGCGGCATCCTCTCCGTCGCGGACAACACGTTCATGACGCCGTACTTCCAGAAGCCCCTCAACCTGGGCTTCGACGTCGTGGCGCACTCCACGACGAAGTACCTCAACGGCCACAGCGACGTGGTGGGCGGCTTCGTCTGCACCAGCCGCGACGACATCGCGGAGCGGATGTACTTCCTGCAGAACGCGGTGGGCGGCGTGTCCGGCGCCTTCGACAGCTTCCTCGTGCTGCGCGGCGTGAAGACGCTGCACGTGCGCATGGACCGCCACGCGCAGAACGCGATGAAGGTGGCCCAGTACCTGTCCACGCACAAGCAGGTGAAGAAGGTCACCTACCCGGGCCTGGAGACGCACCCGCAGCACGCGCTCGCGAAGCAGCAGATGACCGGCTTCGGCGGCATGCTGACGTTCGACATCCACGGCGGCCTGGAGGCGGCGCGCACCTTCCTCAAGACGGTGAAGGTCTTCGCCTGCGCCGAGTCCCTGGGCGGCGTCGAGTCCCTCATCGAGCACCCGGCCATCATGACCCACGCCTCCATCCCCCGGGAGACGCGGGAGAAGCTGGGCATCGCGGACGGCTTCATCCGCCTGTCCGTCGGCATCGAGGACGCGCAGGACCTCATCGACGACCTCGCGAACGCGCTCGACCGCGTGAAGTAGTCCCCAGCCGCTCGCTCGCGCTCCTGCCTGCCAGGCCTGCCCTCCGGGGCAGGGGGAATGTTGGTTGGTACACAACGTTTCCGGCGCGATGCGTAACCGACTGCTTGGCCCCACCTGCCTCCTGGGCGCGTGGCTCGCTGCTGGCTGCGAGTCACCGCCCGCTCCCACCGACTCCGACGTTCCTCCGGCCGCGCTGCCGGAGTCGCTCTCCGCGTCCAACTGCAATCAGCTCGTCACCAGGACGGTGACGGCGAGCGGTGACGACGGCAACGTCCCCGCCAACACGCAAGACGACGACCTGGGCACGCGCTGGAGCGCGCAGGGGACGGGCGTCTGGCTCCAGATGGACCTGGGCTCGGCGCAGACGCTCACGGGCACCACCATCGCGTGGCACCGGGGCAACGAGCGCCAGAACCACTTCGTCGTCTCCACCTCCACGGATGGCAGCACCTTCACCCAGGCGTACGCGGGTGACAGCGCGCTCAACACGTCCGCGCAGACGGTGGCGTTCTCCTCGCGCAGCGCGCGCTACGTGCGCATCACCGTCAATGGCAACACGGTGAACGACTGGAACTCCATCGCGGAGGCCCGCGCGTGCGCGGCCAGCGCGCCGCCGTCCTCCTCTGATTCCGGTGCCGCGCTGCCGCGCCTGCCGTACCTGCAGAGCGTGAAGCAGACGTCCGCCATCGTGGCCTTCCGCACCGCCAGCAGCTGCAACCCCACGGTGCGCTACGGCGAGGGCTCGAACCTCACGTCCTCCGTCAGCGCGGGCGTGACCGGCACGCGCCACGCGGTGAAGCTGTCCAACCTGTCCGCGGGCCGCACCTACGGCTACGTGGTGGAGGCCTGCGGCAGCAAGACGGGCCTGCGCGGGTTCCAGACGTCCACGACGTCCTCCGCCACGAAGGCGCACTTCACCGCGATGGGCGACTTCGGCACCGGCGGCAGCATGCAGGCGAAGGTGATGGCGGTGATGAACACGCCGCAGTGGCGCTCGGAGCTGCTGCTGGCCCTGGGGGACAACGCGTACCCGGACGGCACGGACGCGGAGTTCCAGGAGCACCTCTTCAAGCCCATGGCGGGCCTGCTGCGCGAGGTGCCCATGTTCGCCACGCCCGGCAACCACGAGTACGTGACGAACCAGGCGCAGCCCTACCTGGACAACATGTACCTGCCGGCCAACAACCCGCAGGGCACCGAGCGCTACTACTCCTTCGACTGGGGTCCGGTGCACTTCATCTCCCTGGACTCCAACTGCGCGGTGGGCCTGGCGTCCGCGGACCGGTGCACGCTCGCGGCGCAGAAGGCGTGGGCGGAGTCGGACCTGGCCGCGAACACGCGCCCGTGGACGGTGGCCTTCTTCCACCATCCATCGTGGTCCAGCGGTGAGCACGGCTCGCAGCTCACCATGCGCCGCCAGTTCGGCCCGCTGTTCGAGAAGTACGGCGTGGACCTGGTGCTCACCGGCCATGACCACGACTACGAGCGCAGCAAGCCCATGTACGGCGACAACGTGGCCTCCAGCACCCAGCGCGGCATCCCGTACCTCGTGGTGGGCAGCGGCGGCGCCACGCTGCGTCCCTTCCCCTCCAGCCAGCCCGCGTGGACCGCGCTGCGCGACAACCAGGCCTACGGCTTCCTGGACGTGACGGTGGACGGCGGCACGCTCACCGCGCGGTTGATCACCTCCAGCAACACCGTGCGCGACACGCTGACCCTCAAGAAGACGCTGGCCAAGGCTTCGGTCCGCGGCGTCCAGGCCAGCGCGCTGGAGGCGGAGGAGGCCGCGGCGGAGGAGTCGCACGACACGCCGCCGGGTCCCACGGACGACCGCGCGGAGCCGGTGCGGCGAGGCCCCGTGCCGCCCGCGGACACGCCGGAGTCCGTGGCCGACCCCGAAGAGCCGCTTCCGCAGTAGCCGCGAGGCCCGCCGGAGGGTAGGGAAGGGCGGAATGAACCGCCGGCGGGCCCGGCACCCACAGAAGGGACACCATGCGCTACTTCGAGGACTTCCCCGTCGGCGAAATCATGGAGCGGGGGCCGTACGTGGTGACGCGCGAGGAGATCATCGCGTTCGCGCGCCAGTTCGACCCGCAGCCCTTCCACATCGACGAGGACGCCGCCGGCAAGAGCATCTACGGCGGCATCATCGCCAGCGGGTGGCACACCGCCGCCATCTGCCACAAGCTGATGGTGGAGGGCCTGCTGGGCCAGGCCGCCGGCATGGGCTCGCCCGGCCTGGACGAGCTGCGCTGGAAGAAGCCGGTGCGCCCCGGTGACGCGCTGCGGATCCGCATCGAGACGCTGGAGGCGAGGCCCTCCGCGAGCAAGCCGGACCGCGGCGCGCTCAAGCTGCGCCTGGAGGTCGTGAACCAGCACGGCGAGGTGGTGATGACGGAGGTGGCCAACGCCCTCTTCGCCCGCCGCCCGCCGGCGCCCTGACGCTTCATTCCACCTGCACGATGCAGTCCCCCAGCTCCAGCAGCAGGGACTGCCGCATGGGGACGCGCCACGTCTCGCCGGGCGTTGAAGACGTGGTGCCCCCGGCGGTCGTGGTGCCCTCCACCACCGTCACGACGTAGCAGGGGTGGTGGCCACCGCCCACGGTCACCTTCACGTGGTGGGGCGCCACGCCGGGCCGGTCCACGACGACGGTATTGTCGGGGGCGCTCCCCACGGTGAGCCCCGGCCGCCAGACCTCGCGCCGGCCGCCGAGCAGCAGCTCCGCGAGCACCGTCCCGTCCTTCGTCCGCACCGTCACGGGCACCCGGTAGCGCTCCACGCGCCAGTACACGATGGACGGGTGGAACGGCCGCGCGTCTCCCCACGCGAGCGTGCCCACGTCCGCGTCCAGGCGGACCGTCGCGAAGTTCTCCGGCACTCGCAGCCACTCGCGCATGTCCGCGGTGAGGTCGGGGACGCGCGAGAGGTCCCAGTCGAAGAGGCAGGGCTCCAGGCTGGCCTCGCCCTCCATTCCGTCACTGAAGCGGACCCGGACGGTGAAGGACGCGACACAGCGGGCTTCGAGAATCGTGGCGGCCATTTTGAGTTCCTGGGCTGACCTGGGTTACCAATACGCCCCAAAGGAGAAGCCCATGTCCAACACCAATGAGGTCGTTCCTCCTCCGGCGCCCAGCCGGCTGAAGCGTCCCGTGGAAGTGGTGCGCGCGGAGCTGCTGGCGGACGCCGACGTCCAGCAGCAGGCGGAGATGCTGAAGATCCCCGTCGCGCAGTACGTGGAGAAGATCCTCGATTACGCCATCCACCCGGACAAGCCGCCCCAGCTGGAGATCATCCCGGACGAGGAGCTCAAGGCGCGCGACCCGAAGATCCCCACGGTGGAGGAGATCGGCACCCACCTGCAGAAGATCATCGACGGGGAGATCGTCATCAGCCCCGCCCAGCAGCGCGACGGCTTCAGCAGCGACAAGAGCCACGAGCAGCGCTACAGCGCCGCGCTGGGCTCCGCCAGCAAGCCCGGCCAGACCGTGGCGCCCAAGCCCGGGGCCGCCGTGGATCCGGCGGAGGCCAAGAAGGGCCCCATCCGGGGCTGAGCCGTCCCGCCAAGGCCCTGGAATCCCAGGGCTTTGGGGTGGGTCACTCGGATAATCCGGGAACCGGAAACTTCTCCGGCGTCCCTCCGAGAATCCCACTGTCAGTCTCACTTCGAGGGCCCGCGCGGTCCTCCCCGAAAAGGATCAGACCATGGGCGGCATCGGCAAGGCTCTCGGCAAGGTGATGGACATCGTCAAGCCGTTCGTGTCGGCGGTGAACCCGCTGCTCGGCGCGGCGATGGGTTTCGCCAGCGGCCTGATGCAGGGCAAGAACCCCCTCCAGGCGCTGCTGGGCGCGGCCACCGACCTCATCCCGGGCGGCGGCGTGCTCAAGAACGCGCTGGGGACCTTCGCGGGCTCCGGCCTGATGGACGGCGCGGGCGGCAACAGCCTGCTGTCCGGCGCGCTGAACCTGGCGAAGGGCAAGAGCAAGGTCACCGACATCGTGGGCGACCTGTTCAAGGCCACCAAGAGCAACCCGCTCACCAACCTGGGCATGAACAACGCGACCGAGCTCGCCGCCCAGAAGATGTCCACGTTCCTCTCCTAGTCCATGAAGCCCGTCCGCTTCGACCCCAAGGTCCACCACGAGCTGCTCAACCTGTGGCGCAAGCCGTGGGATGAGACGATGACGCCGGACGCGCTGCCGGAGTACGGCTTCGTGGTGCCGGACAAGGCGGCGGGCTTCCTGTACCGCACGGACAGCTCGGTGGCGTTGATTGAAGGCATCATTGCCGCGCCCGGGCTGACCAAGGAGGACCGCAACGAAGCGGTCAACGCCATCGTCGCCGCCGTCCGCGACGAGGCCCGCAGGCAGGGCTTCAAGCTGCTCCTGGGCTACTCGCAGCTGGACGCCATCAAGAACCGCGCGGAGCGCTTCGGCTTCATGCACGTGGGGCCGGGCTACCACATGGTGGCCCTGGACCTGACGAAGCCGGACCCCGAAGGGCTCTGAAGCGACACGCAGTACCGCTCTGGAAACACGACGGGCCCGAAGGGAGGATGTCCTCCTCCTTCCGGGCCCGCGGTGTTTCAGGCGCTCGCGCCCGCGGCCTTAAGCGGCGGTGCGGTGCAGGTAGTCGATGAGGTCGATCTTCGTGACGATGGCGACGACGGTCTCGCCGTCCTTCACCACGGCCACGTTGTCGCGCGCGAAGATTTCACGCAGCCGGTCGATGCTGGCCTCGGCGGACACGGCGCCCTGGAGCGGGGCGACGATGGGGTCGATGGCGTCCTGGAACTTCACCTTGTTGGCGACCAGGGCGTTGAGCAGGTCGTACTCGTGCACCATGCCCACGGCGCGGCCGTCGTCGGACACCACGGGCATCTGGCTGATGCCGTGGCTGCGCATGGTCTCCACCACGCGGTCCACGCGGTCACCGCGCTTGGCCGTCTTCAGGTCGCGGGGCTTCGCGCCGATGATGTCGCGCACCGTGCCGGCGCCCTTCTCCTGCATGAAGCCGTTGTCGCGCATCCACTCGTCGGAGTGGAACTTGCTGATGTAGCTGCTGCCGGAGTCCGGCAGGACGACCACGATGGTCTTGCCCTTGCCCACTTCCTTCGCCAGCTGCACCGCCACGTGCACGGCCGCGCCGGACGAGCCACCCGCGAAGATGCCCTCCTCGCGAGCCAGCCGGCGCGCGGCGTTGAAGCACATGCGGTCATCCACCTGGCGCACGTCGTCCACGACCTTGAAGTCCATGGCGCCGCAGAGCATGTCCTCGCCAATGCCCTCGACCTTGTAGACGTGCGGCTCGGTGAGCTTGCCCGTCTTGAAGTAGCCCTCGTAGACGGAGCCCTCCGGATCCACGCCGATGTTCTTCAGGCCGGGGATCTTCTCCTTGAGGTACTTGCCGGCGCCGCTCATGGTGCCGCCGGTGCCCAGGCCGGACACGAAGTAGTCGAACTTGCCTTCGGTCTGCTGGAAGATCTCCGGACCCGTCGTGTGGTAGTGCGCCTCGATGTTGTCCGGGTTGTGGTACTGGTTCAGCATGAACGCGCCCGGCGTCTCCTTGGCCAGCCGCTTGGACGTCTCGTAGTAGCTGCGCGGGTCTTCGGCCGGAACGTTCGTCGGCGTGACGACGACCTGGGCGCCCATGGCCTTCAGGCGGTTGATCTTCTCCAGGGACATCTTGTCCGGCATGGTGAAGATGCACTTGTAGCCCTTCACCGCCGCGGCCAGCGCCACGCCCATGCCGGTGTTGCCGGACGTGTTCTCCACGATGGTGCCGCCGGGCTTGAGCTTCCCCTCCCGCTCGGCCTTTTCGATGATGTAGAGCGCCATGCGGTCCTTGATGGACGCGCCGGGGTTCATGAACTCGCACTTCACGAGCACGGTGGCGTCGTTCGGACCGACGAGCTTGTTGAGCTTCACCAGCGGCGTGTGGCCAATGGCGGTGAGGATGTTCTGTTGGATGTCCATCGTGCGTGGCTTCCCGAAAAAAGTGAGGGTCGGGGCCTTATATGTGCTCCGCCCTGTCAGGGGGAACATGCCCGAAGGCGGGCCCCTTCCTGACGCAGGATGCCGCGACCGTGTGGGTGTTGCCCCGGGGCTCCTCGTCGCGTAGGCGACAGGGCAGGCGGCCGCCGGGCGAGTGCTCCACGCGGGCTTTGACCCGCCGCGCCGTGCCTCCGATACTCGCGGGCGTCTTTCCCTTCCCCCTCCGGAGCACCCGCCCCCCATGGAACTTGAGGCCGCCCTTCGCGACCAGGTGGGACAGGCCATTGGCCGTCCCGTCCCCGATGCCCCCATCAAGAAGTTGAAGGGCGACGCGAGCAACCGCTCCTACTACCGCGTCGGCAGCGCCCCGGAGAGCTGGGTGCTGATGGTGATGCCGCCGGACGCGACGAAGAAGAGCGAGGAGGCCACCAAGGGCGAGCCCCCGAAGGAGCTGCCCTTCATCAACGTGCACCGCTACCTGGAGAAGCTGGGCGTGCGCGTGCCGCGCATCCTCCGCTACGACGAGCCCGCGGGCATCATGGTGCTGGAGGACCTGAGCGACATCACCTTCGAGTCCGCGCTGGAGGGCGGCCGCCACAATCAGGCGCTCTACACGCGCGCGGTGGACCTGCTGGCGAAGCTGCGCGTGCAGGCGGAGAAGCAGCGCGACCCGGACTGCCTGGCCTTCACGCGCGCCTTCGACGAGGACCTCTACGACTGGGAGCTGCACCACTTCCGCGAGTGGGGCCTGGAGGCCTGGAGCGGCAAGCAGCCCACGGCCGAGGAGCGCGCCCAACTGGACGCCACGTTCCGGGACATCGCGAAGACGCTCGCCGCCGCGCCGCGAGGCTTCACGCACCGCGACTACCAGAGCCGCAACATCATGGTGAAGGAGGGCGAGCTCGTCGTCATCGACTTCCAGGACGCGCTCCAGGGCCCGCGCCAGTACGACCTGGTGGCGCTGCTGCGCGACAGCTACGTGGAGCTGGACCGCGACTTCGTGGACACGATGCTGGACCGCTACATCGCCACGTTCGAGCAGGAGAGCGGGGAGAAGATCGACGCGAAGGAGTTCAAGGCGTTCTTCGACCTGCTCACCATCCAGCGCAAGCTGAAGGACGCGGGCCGCTTCGAGTTCATCAACCGCGTGAAGGGCAACCCGGGCTTCCTCGTCTCCATCCCCGCGTCGCTGCGCTACGTGAAGGCCGCGTTCGCGCGCCGGCCGGAGCTGGCGGGGCTGCAGAAGCTCATCGCGAAGTACGTGCCCGAGCTGGCGGCCTGAAGCCATGAAAGCGATGGTCCTCTGCGCGGGCCTGGGCACGCGCCTGCGCCCGCTCACGGAGCGCTGGCCCAAGCCGGCCATGCCGTTTCTTGGCCAGCCGCTCTTGCGCTACCACCTGGCGGTGTTGAAGGCCGCGGGGGTGACGGAGGTGGGCATCAACACGCACCACCTGCCGGACACGATGGCGGCGGTGGCCCGCGCGGAGTGCGAGCGCGCGGGGCTGCCGCTGCACGTGGTGCACGAGCCCGTCATCCAGGGCACGGGCGGAGGCATCCGCGGCCTGCGAGACTTCCTCTCCGGCGAGGACTTCCTCGTGTTCAACGGGGACATCCTCTTCCCGGTGGACCTGAAGCCCGTGGTCGTGGCGCACCGTGAGTCCGGCGCGGTGGCGACGATGGTGCTCCTGCCCATGCCGGAAGGGGAGAAGTACGCGGCGGTGGAGGCGGACGCGGGCGGGCAGGTGCGCCGCATCGCGGGGTACGGCCCGGGAGGCGACGGCCTGCGCCCGTGGCACTTCACGGGCGTGCACGTGATGTCCCCCAGCGTGTTCGACTTCATGACGGCGGAAGGCCCCGAGGACATCAACCGCGAGGTCTACGTGCGGGTGATGCAGGCGGGGCTCCAGGTGCGGGGCCACGCGGTGGACGCGTACTGGTCCGACCTGGGCATGCCGTCGCGCTACCTGGCCACGGTGCGGGACGTGCTCGAAGGGCGCGTGCCGTTGCAGGCGCTGGGGAAGGACTCGCCGCTGCACGGGCTGAAGGCCGGGGCGGACGGAGCCTGGGTGCACCCGGAGGCCCGCGTCGCGGGGACGGTGCGCGGGCCCGCGTACGTGGGCGCGGGCGCGGTGGTGGACGCAGGCGCCACCGTGGGCCCGGGCGTGTCGGTGGGCCCGGGAGCGCGGGTGGGGCAGGGCGCGCGGCTGGAGCGCTGCGCCGTGTTCGAGGAGACGCAGGTGTCCCCGGGTGAGGCGCTGACTGAAGTGCTCGCGTGGGGCCCGCACCGGGTGCCCGCGCCGCTCACGGGGCGCTGAGGACCTTCACGCCGGAGCCATCAGGTCTCCAGGTGGCTTCGAGCGTGAGGAGGGAGCCGAACGTCACGCGCAGCTTCTGACCCGGCGTGGCCCAGTGGAGCTTCGGGGTGGTGTCCTCGTCGGCGCTCTCCGGGTATTGCGCCACGACGTGCCCGGCTCCATCCAGGATGGGGCTGCCGCAGTCGTCCCAGGTCAGCAGGACGGTCCGCTTCGGCCCCTGCTTCTCCAGGCGCACGAGCCGCACCGTGACGACGGTCGCGCCGCCGCAGGGGCCGTCCGTGTAGCGGCCATACATGGGGTCATCGCTCCGCTCCACGAGTCCCGGCGTGCCGTCCTTGAACCGGAACGTCTCCACCACCGTGCTGGACATCACGGCGCGCAGGTCGCCCGGAGCCCGGGAGAGGTACAGCGTCGTCGGCGGGGCGCCCGGGGTCCGCAACGGGATGCTCGCGGTGCCACCGCCCACGAACGGGGTGGGCGGACCGAAGACGCTGGCTTGAGGACGGTATCCGGTGACGTCATCGAGCGACTCGGAGCAGGTCCGCACCATGTTGCTCCAGGGGGCCTCGCTGAGCACCCGCACGCCGGTCCACGTCTCCCCCGTGCGCAGGAAGTAGGGCGGCAGCGCATCAAACGCCTGCTTCGCGCCGGGCGCCTTGGGCAGGGGCTGCCCCAGCTCCGGAAGGCCCTCCACCAGCTTCATCGTGAGCGGCTTCGCGAGCTTCACGGTCCGCAGCGTCTGCGCGTCGCCCCACTTCGGGGCAGGGTGCGTGGAGCGCAGCGTCTCCTTCGTGCCCTCGGCGCCCGCGTCGATGGCGTCCACCCGGACGCGCAACGTGCGCACGCCGTCCTTCGGGACGAACAGCAGCGCCCCGGGCTGGAGCACCGCGCGCACGTGGTAGCCCGTGGCCGTCCGCAGCGCTTCGTAGCGCACGTCGCCTTCGCCCAGGGCCGGGGACAGGCCCGGGTAGCGCTCCACGTCGTAGAGCACGGGGGGCCGGCCGTCCGGAAAGAAGCCCAGGTGCGCGAGCCCCAGCAGCACCCGCGTCCGCTTGGGCGCCGTGCCCAGCTGCTCGCGCACGGCCCGCTGATCCTCCTCGCAGCCTTTGTCCGCCGGCACCTCACCGCGGATGATGGCCTCGAGCGCCTTCGGGTCGTCCTTGCCGCTCACCGTGAAGAGCTTCCCCTTGGGGGACGTGGTGACGACGCGGGAAGGCATCAGCGCGTCGGGCGCCTCCAGCCCGAACCACACCTCCACGTGGTCCGAGTGCACGTCGTCCGTCGCGGCCGACGGCGTCGTGTCCACCACGTCCACGTCCAGCACCAGCTGCTGTCCATCCGAGACGAGCGTCGCGACTGACGCGGGGGCGTTCTCGCCCGGGCCTCCCAGGGGGAGGGAGAAGTCAGGCGGGGCCGCCATCAGCAGCAGGCCGGTCAGCAGGTGCCAGGACATGGGGATTCCTCAAGACGAAGGCCCGCGCTCCTTCGGGGAGCACGGGCCTTCACGCGTCCGGATGGGACGGGTGCCTCAGGCGGCGTGCCAGCGCGCCAGCACGCAGGTGACGTTGTCGTTGCCGCCCGCCGCGTTGGCCAGGTCGATGAGCTGGCCGCAGGCCTTCTCCAGCTCCGGCGTGCGCGACAGGATGTCCTGCATCTGCGCGTCGGTGATCATGCCGCTCAGGCCGTCCGAGCACAGCAGGAAGACGTCGTTCTCCAGCGGATCCACGCGGGTGACGTCCACCTGCACCTGCTCCTTCATCCCCAGCGCGCGGACGATGACGTTCTTGTGGGGGAAGTTCTCAATCTCCTCCGGCGTGAGCTTCTTCGCCTTGAGGTAGTCGTTGAGCAGCGAGTGGTCCTCCGTCACCTGCTGGAGGATGCCGCCGCGGAAGAAGTACACGCGGCTGTCGCCCACGTGGCCCACGTAGACGCCGTTCTCCGCGAAGTGCACGGACACGATGGTGGTGCCCATGCCCTTGTACTTGGAGTCCGTCGTGGCGCGCTCGAAGATGCGCGCGTTCGCCAGCTTGATGCCGGTGGCCAGGCGGTTCTCGTCGTAGTTGCGCTGCTTGTCCATCTTGAAGGGCCAGGTGGCGTCCTGGTCCTTGGACGTAAGGCGGAAGAACTCACCCAGCTCATCCACCGCGATGCGGCTGGCGATCTCTCCGGACGAATGGCCTCCCATGCCGTCCGCCACGCACACGAGGTTCTCCTCGGTGAGCACGAGGTAGTTGTCCTCGTTGTGGTTCCGCTTCATCCCGACGTGGGTGCTGCCGGCGACCTCGATGCGCATGCGAAGGGACTCTTCCGGGGGACAGGCGTGAAAATCGGGGCGCGACGTTAACAAAGCGCTCCAAAAGGGGTCAAAAACCTCTCCTCTGTCCCAGCATTCCCCCCTGCGGGTGCGGGTGGGGAGGCTCGGACCCCTGGGTCCCCCTCAGGCGCCCGGGGCCTCTCCCGGGGTGAAGACCAGGCGGTCGCCCTCCTGGGTGCCGCTGGCCGAAAGGACCCCGGCGGGCAGCTCCAGGACGGAGCGGGCCTTGAAGTAGATGGACGAGGTGCGCCAGGGCGGCATGGCGGACAGTTGCTTGACGATGCGCCCTTCCGCGTCCAGGAAGGCGACGTCGATGGGGATGCGCATGAAGAAGGTGTGGATGGAGTTGCAGGGCTCGATGTGCATCCCGCCCCCCATGGGCAGCGAGGCGCGGCCCATGAGCCCCTGGAAGCGCTGCACGAAGGACTCGGCGCGTTCCGCGCGGTCCGCGAGCAGCCGCTGCCGCGTTTCGTTGGTCACCCTCCAGTGCATGTCCGGTGTTCTATCCCATGCTTGAGCCCCTGGCGTCCCCGCTGCACCTGGTCCTCGTCTCCCCGCAGATTCCGCCCAACACCGGCAACGTGGCCCGCCTGTGCGCGGTGACGGGCTGCCGGCTCATCCTGGTGGAGCCCCTGGGGTTCTCCATCGACGACCGGAACCTGAAGCGGGCGGGGCTGGACTACTGGGACAAGGTGTTCCTGAAGCTCTACCCGACCTACGACGCCTACGTGGCGGAGTACCCCCAGGCCCGGCGGTGGCTGTTCTCCGCCCGGGCGGAGACGTCGCTGTACGCGGCGCGCTTCGAGCCGGGGGACCACCTGGTGTTCGGCTCGGAGGTGACGGGGCTGTTGCCGGAGGTGATGGAGGGGGGGACGGGGACGCCGGTGACCATCCCCATGCTTCCGGAGCGCCGGAGCTTGAATCTTTCGACGTCGGTGGGGATTGGCGCCTACGAGGCGCTGCGTCAGGTGCAGCTGGGGACAGCGGCCAGGCAGGCGCCGCCGTCGAATTGAGGGGCGAGCAGGACGGGCTACACTCCGTGGCCGAATGTCCGCCTCGCAGGTCGCCGAAGCGCTGTATGCCGCCCACAAGTCCCGAGCCACCGGCCGGCTGACGCTGCACGCCGGTGGACGCGAGTCCGCGCTGTGGCTGCGCGAGGGCGACCTGGTGGGCGCGAAGCTGGGCTTCGGCTACCAGACACCGGCGCAGGCGCTCTTCCAGAACGGGTTGTTGGGCGTGGACGCCCTGGACGCGCTGTGGGCGCGGGGTGGGGCGGCGGCGCCGGACGAGGAGCTGCTGGAGGACAGCGGGCTCCAGCCCGCGGTGGTGCACGAGCAGCAGGTGCTGGCGCAGGTGCGGAGGCTGAGCGAGCTCGCGGAGCGCGCGGACTTCGAGGCGGAGGCGGTGGAGGCGGCGGGGGATTTCGCGCCCATCGCGGGGGTGCGGGTGGTGCGCGCGGCGCTGGAACCAACGCCCAGTGAGCCCGTGCCCGCGAGGGTCTACCGCTGCCCGGAAGTGGCGGCCTGCGAGCCGTGGCTGACGGATGCGTCGGAGCGGAGCCTGCTGGAGACGCTGGGCGCGTTCCGGAGGCCGGAGACGCTGACGGGGGCACAGCAGGCGCTGCTGCGGGTGCTGGAGCGCGAGGGCCGCATCGAGGCCCTGTCGGTGGAGGAGTGGGAGGAGCGCGAGCGGCTGCGGCGCGAGGAGGAGCTGCGGCAGGCGGAGGAGGAGGCCTGGGCCATCGAGGAGGCGCGCCGGCGCGAGGAGGCGGAGCGGCTCGCGGAAGAGGCAAGGCTCGCGGAGCTGGCGCGGCTGGAGGCGGAGCGACTGGCGGAGGAGGCTCGGCTGGCGGAGGAGGCTCGGCTCGCGGAGCTGGCGCGCATCGAGGCGGAGCGGTTGGCGGAAGAGGCCCGGCTGGCCGAAGAGGCCCGGCTGGCCGAAGAGGCCCGGCTGGCGGAGGAGGCCCGTCTCCGGGCGATCGAGGAAGCACGCCTGGCGGAAGAGGCCCGGCTCGCGGAGCTGGCGCGGCTGGAGGCGGAGCGGCTGGCGGAAGAGGCTCGGCTGGCGGAAGAGGCTCGGCTCGCGGAGCTGGCGCGTATTGAAGCCGAGCGGCTCGCGGAGGAGGCCCGCCTTGCTGAACTGGCGCGCATTGAAGCTGAGCGGCTTGCTGAAGAGGCTCGGCTCGCGGAGCTGACGCGCATTGAAGCGGAGCGACTCGCGGAAGAGGCACGGCTCGCGGAACTGGCGCGCATTGAAGCTGAGCGTCTCGCGGAAGAGGCTCGTCTTGCCGAAGAGGCTCGCCTTCGCGCTGAAGAAGAGGCCCGACTCGCTGAAGAGGCCCGACTCGCTGAAGAGGCCCGGCTTGCTGAAGAGGCTCGTCTCGCTGAAGAGGCTCGTCTCGCTGAAGAGGCTCGTCTCGCTGAAGAGGCTCGTCTCGCTGAAGAGGCTCGTCTCGCTGAAGAGGCTCGACTTCGTGCCGAAGAAGAGGCGCGTCTTGCCGAGGAGGCTCGGCTCGCTGAAGAGGCACGTCTCGCAGAGCTAGCGCGCATTGAGGCGGAGCGTCTTGCCGAGGAGGCTCGTCTCGCGGAGCTGGCGCGCATTGAGGCGGAGCGACTCGCCGAAGAGGCGCGGTTGGCGGAGCTTGCTCGCATCGAAGCGGAGCGACTCGCCGAAGAGGCTCGTCTCGCGGAGCTGGCGCGCATCGAGGCGGAGCGGCTGGCCGAGGAGGCTCGTCTCGAGGAGGAGGCTCGGCTCCGAGCGATCGAGGAGGCTCGGCTCGCTGAAGAGGCCCGCCTCGCGGAAGAAGCACGTCTTGCCGAAGAAGCTCGCCTTCGCGCCGAGGACGAAGCGCGTCTTGCCGAGGAGGCTCGGCTCGCTGAAGAGGCCCGCCTCGCGGAAGAGGCTCGGCTTCGCGCCGAAGAAGAGGCCCGGCTCGCCGAGGAGGCTCGGCTCGCTGAAGAGGCCCGACTCCGCGCCGAGGAAGAGGCTCGACTCGCGGAAGAGGCGCGACTTCGTGCGGAGGAAGAGGCTCGACTCGCGGAAGAGGCGCGACTTCGTGCGGAGGAAGAAGCTCGGCTCTCGGAGGAGGCTCGCCTTCGCGCGGAGGAGGAGGCGCGCCTTGCGGAAGAGGCCCGACTCGCCGAGGAGGCCCGGCTCGCTGAACTCGCACGTATCGAAGCCGAGCGACTCGCCGAAGAGGCTCGCTTGGCCGAGGAGGCCCGGCTCGCTGAAGAGGCTCGGCTGCGTGCGGAAGAGGAGGCCCGGCTCGCGGAAGAGGCTCGACTTCGAGCTATCGAAGAGGAGCGGCTTGCGGAGGAGGCACGTCTTCGCGCGGAGGAGGAAGCGCGCCTGGCGGAGGAGGCCCGCCTTGCCGAAGAGGCTCGCCTTCGTGCGGAGGAAGAGGCTCGTCTCGCGGAGGAAGCCCGTCTTCGCGCGATCGAGGAGGCTCGACTCGCGGAAGAAGCACGGCTGGCTGAAGAGGCTCGACTCGCTGAAGAGGCTCGACTCGCTGAAGAGGCTCGACTCGCTGAAGAGGCGCGGCTGGCTGAAGAGGCTCGACTCGCTGAAGAGGCGCGGCTGGCTGAAGAGGCCCGTCTCGCGGAAGAGGCGCGTCTTGCCGAAGAGGCTCGTCTTCGTGCAGAGGAAGAGGCTCGACTCGCTGAAGAGGCCCGACTAGCTGAAGAGGCCCGTCTCGCGGAAGAGGCTCGACTCGCTGAAGAGGCTCGACTCGCTGAAGAGGCTCGCCTCGCTGAAGAGGCGCGTCTTGCCGAAGAGGCTCGCCTTCGCGCGGAAGAAGAAGCCCGGCTCGCGGAAGAGGCTCGACTGGCTGAAGAGGCCCGGCTTGCTGAAGAGGCTCGACTCGCTGAAGAGGCGCGGCTGGCTGAAGAGGCTCGACTCGCTGAAGAGGCTCGCCTCGCTGAGGAAGCTCGTCTCGCGGAGGAGGCTCGCCTTCGTGCCGAAGAAGAGGCTCGCCTTCGTGCCGAAGAAGAGGCGCGTCTTGCCGAGGAGGCCCGTCTCGCTGAAGAGGCACGACTGGCCGAAGAGGCACGTCTCGCGGAGGAGGCCCGCCTTCGTGCCGAGGAGGAAGCGCGAGTAGCCGAAGCGGCGAGACTCGCTGAAGAGGCTCGGCTGGCTGAAGAGGCTCGCCTCGCGGAAGAAGCACGACTGGCCGAAGAGGCTCGCCTCGCGGAAGAAGCACGACTGGCCGAAGAGGCCCGGCTTCGTGCGGAGGAGGAGGCTCGACTCGCAGAAGAAGCACGCCTCGCGGAGGAAACTCGGCTTCGTGCGGAAGAAGAGGCGCGTCTCGCGGAGGAAGCCCGACTCCGTGCAGAGGAAGAGGCCCGACTGGCGGAAGAAGCACGCCTTCGCGCGATCGAAGAGGCTCGTCTCGCTGAAGAGGCGCGTCTCGCGGAAGAGGCTCGCCTTCGGGCCGAAGAGGAAGCGCGAGTCGCTGAAGAGGCCCGGCTTGCTGAACTGGCGCGCATTGAAGCTGAGCGCCTTGCCGAAGAAGCGCGGCTCGCCGAAGAGGCTCGACTGGCCGAAGAGGCTCGGCTGGCGGAAGAGGCCCGCCTTCGCGCAGAGGAGGAGGCTCGCCTCGCGGAAGAGGCCCGGCTGGCGGAGGAGGCTCGTCTTCGCGCGCTTGAGGAGGCTCGACTCGCTGAGGAAGCACGGCTGGCCGAAGAAGCGCGCCTGCGTGCGGAGGAAGAGGCACGACTCGCGGAAGAAGCGCGGCTCGCCGAAGAGGCTCGACTGGCCGAAGAGGCCCGTCTTCGCGCAGAGGAAGAGGCACGACTCGCCGAAGAGGCACGACAGGCTGAGGAAGCTCGCCTCGCGGAAGAAGCCCGTCTGCGTGCGGAGGAGGAGGCCCGCCTCGCGGAGGAGGCCCGCCTCGCCGAAGAGGCACGGTTGGCAGAGGAGGCCCGCCTCGCTGAAGAGGCTCGGCTGGCCGAAGAGGCCCGCCTTCGAGCGGAAGAGGAGGCTCGGCTCGCGGAGGAGGCCCGGCTTCGTGCTGAAGAAGAGGCCCGCCTTGCCGAAGAGGCTCGGCTCGCGGAAGAGGCCCGTCTTCGCGCGATCGAGGAAGCCCGACTCGCAGAGGAAGCTCGGCTAGCCGAAGAGGCGCGCCTGCGTGCGGAAGAAGAGGCCCGCCTCGCCGAAGAGGCACGTCTCGCGGAAGAGGCTCGGCTGGCAGAAGAAGCACGCCTCGCCGAAGAGGCTCGCGTT
The DNA here is from genome assembly GCF_054512695.1 of Corallococcus sp. M7. Classification (NCBI taxonomy): domain Bacteria; kingdom Pseudomonadati; phylum Myxococcota; class Myxococcia; order Myxococcales; family Myxococcaceae; genus Corallococcus; species Corallococcus sp. M7. The sequence continues at coordinate 7,550,640 of NZ_CM137252.1, read as the reverse complement.
CGCGCCGAAGCCGAAGCACTGCGCCTGGCGGAGGAAGCCCGTCTTCGTGCCGAAGAGGAAGCCCGGCAGGCCGAACTCCACCGCCTCGCCGAAGAGGCCCGTGCCGCCGAGGCCGCACGCCTCGCGGAGCAGACCCGCGCCGCCGAAGAGGCCCGCCTCGCCGAAGAGGCCCGTGCCGCCGAGGCCCAGCGCCTGTCCGAACAGGGCAAGCCCGCCCATCCGCCCTCACTCCCCCGGCGCACCCGCCCGGCCGCGCCTGCCACGCCGCCCCCGGTCCTCGTCCCCGTTGCCGCCGCGTCCACGGAGCCTGAACCGCTCACGCTCGGGCCCGAGGACATCATCCTCACCGCGGAGCCTGAACCCGCCGCTCCAGCGAACTGGGCCGACTCCATTCCCGCGTCCCCCCGCGACGCCCTGGAGCTCCCCGCCAGCGACAACACCGCGGCCCTCACCGAGGCCCGCAAGCGCGCCCAGGCCGCCCTGCTCCAGGACATGGCCGAGGCCCTGCGCCGCTCCGCCTCCGTGCCCCTGGACCCCTGGCTCACCGAGGAGTCCTCGCGCTTCCCCGTCGCGCCCCCGCCGGAACCCGACCTCCCCCTGCTGGAGGTGGAGCCGGAGAGCTGGGGCGACATCGTCCCCGCCGGCGCCCCCCTCCCGGACACCCGCGCCCCCGCTCCGGCCGCCCCCGTCGTCCCCGCCGAGGCCCCCCCTCAGCCGGACCTCTGGGCCGTCCAGCCCCCCAAGTTCCCCGCGTCCTCCACACCGCCCGTGCGTCCCGCCCGCGCCAGCGAGGACGACCTGTGGCGCATCGTCTCCTTCGACGAGTCCAACGACCCCGCCCAGAACCTCACCGCCTCCTTCGAGGCCGCCCTCCAGCAGGTGGACGCCCACCTGGAAGCCCTCATCCGCTCGGATGTCCGCTCGGCGGGCGACGCCAACGAATTCCTCGTCGAGGCCATCGTCGAAGCGACATTCGAGCCGCTGCCTTCTCCCCGCTCCACCGCGTTCCCCGGTGACAACGCGGGGGCTTCTGGCCAGACTGGGGATGAGTTGTCCGGGGATCTGGACGACTGGGATTTTGACGAGGACGACGTGGCGGCCGAAGACCCCTCCAACCCCGACGAAGCCTCCAAGCTCCGGCGCCAGCGCCTCCTGCGCCGCGCCATGGAGAACATGGGCACGCTCGGCGCCCGCCCCGTTGCCCCCGCCGCCGCGAGCACCCCGGCCACGCCCGAAGGCGCCGCGCCACCGCCCGCCGCCGTCGCCGCGCCGCCAGAGCCCCCCAAGCCCGACGAGGGCCGGCTCGCGCAGCAGATTGAACAGCGCTACGCCGACATCCAGACGAAGAAGGACCACTTCGTCACACTTGGGGTTCCGCAGGACGCCTCCCGCGACCAGGTGAAGGCCGCCTTCCTGAGCCTCGCCAAGGTCTTCCACCCGGACCGGCTGCCCCCGTCGCTGCCGCACCTGGCGCCGAAGATCACCGCCGTCTTCGAGTCCATCCGCGAGGCCTACGAAGTCCTCCACGACGACACCCGGCGCAAGAACTACCAGCTGGCCCAGCAGGGCGCACAGGCCGCTCCGAAGCCCCCGGCCCCCAGCGCCGCCCGCCCGGGCAGCCCCGCCACGGCCCGCGCGGACACCAACGCGGACGACTTGTTCCGCATGGGCGAGGTCTTCTTCCGCAAGCGCGACTTCGTCGCCGCCAGCGAGCACTACGAGCGCGCGTACGGCCTGGACCCCAAGCCCCTGTACCTCGCGGCGCGCGCCTGGTCCGTCTACATGGACCCCAACCGCAAGGCCGACATGCCCCGCGCGAAACAGTGGATGGCGGATGCGGTGCGCACCGACCCGAACTGTGATCGCGCCCACTACCAGCTGGGCGTCATCGCCCGCGTGGAGGGGGACATGGACCGCGCGGAGAAGCACTTCCGGGAAGCCGTCCGTGCGAATCCCAAGCACCTGGAGGCGAACCAGGAGCTGCGACTCATCGACATGCGCAAGAAGAACCCACCCAAGAAGGGTCTCTTCCGCTGACTCGCCTGTCCCCCAGGGAGGGAGCCGGCCCGTTTTCCGGACAGTCCCGCCCATTGACACACCTGAAAGCCGGACCCGATGCTTGCCCCCACGGGGCGCGTCCGTCGGATCCGCCGTCCCGCCCGTCTTGAAAGGCATGCCACGTGGCCAAGCAGCACCTGCTCCTCGTCGATGGTGACGCGAAGAGTCTGCGCGTGATGGAGGTCAGCCTGAAGAAGGCCGGCTTCTCCGTCACGACTGCGATCCACGGCAAGGATGCGCTGGAGAAGGTCCAGATCAGCCCGCCGGACCTCGTGCTCGCGGACACCAAGATGCCGGAGATGGACGGCTTCGAGCTCTGCAAGACGCTCAAGTCCGACGAGCGCTTCAAGTTCATCCCCTTCGTCTTCCTGACGAACCAGAAGTCGGTCGAGTTCAAGGTGCGCGGCCTGGAGCTCGGGGGCGACGACTACCTGACGAAGCCCATCTACATCAAAGAGATCGTCACCCGCGTGAAGATGATCCTTCAGAAGGCCGAGAAGGAACGCATCGAGAAGCGCGAGACGACCAAGGGCGGCTTCGCGGGAAGCCTCGCCGACATGGGCGTCGTGGACCTGGTCCAGACGTTTGAAATCGGCCGCAAGACGGGCGTCATCTCCATCCAGGGCGAGCGCACCGGCGTCGTCTACTTCAAGGAAGGCCGCGTCATCGACGCGGAGCTGGGCAGGCTCAAGGGCGAGAACGCCTTCTACCGCCTGCTCAACACGTTCGAAGGCCAGTTCGACGTGCAGTTCACCACGTTGGACCGCACCGAGCGCATCGAGGTCTCCACGCAGGGCCTCCTCATGGAGGGCATGCGCCGGCTGGACGAGTGGGGCCGGATGCTCGAGCAGCTCCCGCCGCTGGAGACGGTCTTCGAAATTGACTACCACCAGCTGGCGGACCGCCTGTCGGAGATCCCCGACGAGGTGAACGGCCTGTTGCGCCTGTTCGACGGCAAGCGCGCGCTGTCGCGCGTGGTGGAGGACTCGGACTTCGAGGACCTGGCCGCGCTGGGCATCATCAGCAAGCTGTACTTCGAAGGGCTGATCCGCGAGCTGGGCAACGCGCCGCTGGAGCCCGTGCAGAGCAGCAAGCCGGGCATCGAGCAGTGGCTGAACGCCGCGCCGCCCATCCCCGTGGACGTCGCGCCCGCGCAGGAGCCCGCGCCCCAGGAGTCCGCGTCCCACGACGCGCCGGCCCCCGTGGAGCCGCCCCCGGTGGATGCGGCGCCCGTGGCGGAAGCACCGGTCTCCGAGCCGGAGCCCGAGCCCGCGCAGCCCGAGCCCGTGGAGGAGGTCACGCCCGTGGCGGAGAGGGCGCCCGCGCCGGTCTCCCCGCAGCCCGCGCAGGTGGTCATCTTCCCGCCGCGCGTGCGTCACGGCGAGGGCGCTCCGCCCCCGTTCGGCCAGGATGCCGCGGAGCCCGCGGTGCCGCCGCTGTCGCAGGAGGGCTCGGCGTTCCTCGTGGAGCCGCCTCCGGCGCACCGCGCGGTGGATCATGCGCGGCGCAGCCTGCTGCTCGACTGGAGCCGCGTGGACACGGAGGGCCTGAGCGCCTCCAGCACCTGGGGCCCGGGCTCGCCCTGGTCGTCCGCGGCCCGCGCTCCGTCCGCGCCCAGCCCGTTCGCCGCGCAGCCCGCGCAGGCGGCCGTGGAGCCGCAGCCCTCGCGTCCGCCCATCTTCGGTGGCGCGGCCATCGCGCCCAGCCCGCTGGCGCCGGTGCCGCCGCCCACGCCGGCCCCGCCCTCATCCGAGGTGACGCTGGTGAGCGGCACGGAGCCGTTCCACGAAGAGGTGCCGGTGGAGGAGCCCGCGCCGCCGCAGCTCGCGCTGCCGCCGTATCCGGGCCACGGCATCGTGCCGCCGCAGGTCGCCCCCGTGGCGCTCAACGTCGAGTTCCCCGCGACGACGCCCTTCGACGCGCAGCCGGCCGCCATGGAGCCGGTGGACACCGCCGCGCAGGACGTGCCCGCCTCCGAGGCGTACTTCACGGAGCCCGAGCCCGCCACGCCCGTGCAGCCGTCCACGGCGAGCGCCCCGGTTCCCGAGACGCCCACCGCGGCCCCTGTCGCGCCCCCTCCGGCCAGCACCGCGCCCACGAGCAGCACGAAGCCCGCCGCCTCCAAGCCCTCGCACGACGAGGACGACGCGGCGCTGATCGCCGCGATGAAGCCCAAGCGCACGGGCCTCTACGTCGCGGGCGGCCTGCTCCTGGTCGCGGCCGTGGCCGCGGTGGTCATCTCCAAGGGCTCGGGCAGCGCCGAAACGCCCAAGCCCGACGCGCCCAAGGTGACGCAGCCCACGAAGCCCGAGGACGCGCCCAAGCCGCCGGAGACGACGCCTCCGCCGGCCGTCACGCCGCCGCCCACGAAGACCGTGGACGCGCCGACCGACGCGGGCGCGCCCCCGGCGAAGACCGTCGCCGCCCCGGAGGACGCGGGCACGCCGGTGAAGACGGCCACGCCCGAGCCCGCCGCCGTTCCCGACGCGGGTGTCGCGGTCGCAGTCGTCACGCCGCCGCCCACGACGCCTCCGGAGGCCGCGCCCAAGGCCACCTACGCGGACTTCATCAAGGACGGCCGCGCGGCGATGGCCCGCAAGGGCTTCAAGACGGCGATCGGCGCGTACCGCAAGGCGCTCGCGTTGGACAACGACTCCATCGAGGCGAAGTCGGGCCTGGCCATGGCGTTGGCGAACAGCAGCACCAATGAGTCCGGCTACCGCGAAGCGGCCAGGCTGCTCCAGGACGTCGTCAAGGCGGAGCCCAAGAACGCGAAGGCCTGGTTCTGGCTGGGCAGCTCGTTGCAGTTCTCCGGCGATGAAACCCGAGCAGCCGACGCCTATAAGAAGTATCTGTTCCTCGAACCGACGGGAAGCTCGGCGAACGAGGTGCGTGCCCTGCTCAATGGGATGAAGTGAGCAGGGGCGGCGGCCTGCCCGCCTCCTGCCCGCCCTTGTTGTCGGAGTCGTCGTGCTCGTCCTGGGACTTGAAACCTCGTGCGATGAAACCGCCGCCGCCGTCGTGGAGGACGGGCGGCGCGCCCTGTCGGACGTCGTCTCCACGCAGGTGGACATCCACCGCCGCTGGGGCGGCGTCGTGCCGGAGCTGGCGAGCCGCAACCACATCGTCCAGGTGATGCCCGTCGTCCACGAGGCCCTCACCCGCGCGGACAAGACGCTGGACGACATCGACCTCATCGCCGTCACGTCCGGCCCCGGCCTCATCGGCGCGCTGCTCGTGGGGCTCCAGGTGGCCAAGGGCTTGAGCCTCGCCACCGGCAAGCCCTTCGTGGGCGCCAACCACCTGGAAGGGCACCTGCTCGCCATCCGCCTGCTGGAGGACGCGCCCGCGCCGCCCTTCCTGGGGCTCGTCGTCTCCGGCGGGCACACCAGCCTCTACGAGGTCCGCGACTACGGGAACTACCGCCTCGTCGGCCGCACGCGCGATGACGCCGCGGGCGAGGCCTACGACAAGACGGCGCGCATCCTCGGCCTGCCATACCCGGGCGGGCAGCCCATTGATCAACTGGCGCAGAAGGGCGACCCGGAGGCCATCCGCTTCCCGCGCGCGCTGCCCGGCGACAACCTGGACGTGTCCTTCTCCGGCCTGAAGACGTCGGTGCTCCACCACGTCCAGAAGCACGGCGTGCCGCAAGGGCAGGCCCTCCACGACCTGTGCGCGTCGTTCCAGGAGGCGGTGGCGGACGTGCTGTCGAAGAAGCTCGTCGCCGCGGCGAAGAAGCTCGGGCACAAGCAGCTGGTGCTGTGCGGCGGCGTGGCGGCGAACTCGCGGCTCCGGGCGCTGTGCAAGCAGCGCGCGGAGGAGCGGGGCCTGCGCATGTTCCTGCCGCCGGTGCGGTTGTGCACGGACAATGGCGCGATGATCGCCGTCGCGGGGTATGAAGCGTGGCGCCGCGGCTTGCGCGGTGATTTCCGCCTCGCGGCCGACCCCGCCTGGCGCATGGAGTAGGGGCCTGACAGTGGATTCTCCGCGCGACATCCTCAAGCGCCACGGCCTGCGGGCCAAGCACAGCTGGGGACAGAACTTCCTCGGGGACCCGGACGCGCTCCAGGAGATTTCGGACGCGCTCGCGCCACGCGAGGGCGAAGCCGTGGTGGAGCTGGGCCCGGACCTGGGCCACCTCACGCGCTTCCTCGCCGCCACCGGCGCGCGCGTCACCGCCGTGGAGCGCGACCGCGACATGGTGGCCGTGCTGGAGAAGGAGGCCATCCCCGGCGTGCGTGTGGTGCCCGGCAACGCCGCCACGGTGGACTTCGCCCAGGTGGCCGGCGCGGACGAAATCGCGCTCGTGGGCAACCTGCCGTACCACCTCACCAGCCCCATCCTCTTCCAGGTGCTCGCGCAGCGCGCCCACATCTCGCGCGCCGTCTTCACGCTCCAGAAGGAAGTGGTGGTGCGGCTGGCCGCGGAGCCCGGCAACCGCGACTATGGCCTGCTCACGGTGCTGCTCGGCCTGCACTTCGACGTGGAGAACGTCCTCACGCTGGAGGCGTGGCGCTTCCATCCGCCCCCGAAGGTGGACTCCGCCGTGCTGCGCCTCACCCGGCTCAAGCAGCCCCGCGCGCCGCTGGTGGACGAGGCCCGCTTCACGCGGCTGGTGAAGGCCGGCTTCGCGCAGCGCCGCAAGACGCTGATCAACTCGCTCAAGTCCGACAAGGGCCTGGCGCCGCCGGATGTGCTGCTCGCCGCGCTCCAGACGGCGGGCATCGACCCGGGCCGCCGCGCGGAGACGCTCTCCCCGGAGGAGTTCGCCGCCATCGAGCGCGCCCTGGGGCCCGTGACGGCCATGGCGCCTCCGCCCCCGGACGCACCGGAAGACGAGTAGGAGACGAGTCGGGGACGTTCAGCGCTTCTGGCCCAGCGCGGCCAGGAGCCCACCCTGCTGGGCGAGGTACGCGCGGAACTCGTCCTCGTCGATGCGCAGGCGCGCGAGCACGCCGCTGAGGACCTCTTCCACGGAGCCCTCCGGCCGGCGCTTCAGCTCGAAGGCCGTCTTCAGCAGGGCCACTCCATAGAGTGGATCCACCTCCACCGGAGGTGCGGGAGGGGCCGTGGCCGGACGGGCGGCGGGCGCCGCTTGCGTCGTTTCCGCCAGATCCACCACCGTCTTCACCCGCTGCCTGCCGCGCATCTGTGGCCCGTCGCTCCCGCAGTCCGTGTTCGCGGGCACCGTAGGGGATGACCTCGGAGGGCGCAAGGGTGGGGTGACCCGGCGAAAATTGCCGGATGCACGGGGGCATGGTTGTGTTATCCGCCCCCCGCGCGCGCATGTGTCTCATGCGTGGCATTCCGGGGGCGGAGGCCTCGGGCCGATGGACCACCGCTACATCGTCGTCGAAGGCCCCATCGGCGTGGGCAAGACGAGCCTCACCAACCTCCTCACGGAGCGACTGGGCAGCCGCCGCATTCTGGAAGTGGTGGAGGAGAATCCCTTCCTCTCCAGCTTCTACGCGGACCGGCAGAAGTTCGCGTTCCAGACGCAGGTGTTCTTCCTGCTCTCGCGCTTCCGCCAGCAGCAGGAGCTCTTCCAGCAGGACCTGTTCCGCTCCGTCACCGTGAGCGACTACCTGTTCGCGAAGGACCGCATCTTCGCCAACCTCACGCTGGCCTCGGACGAGCTGGCCCTCTACGACCGCGTCTTCGAGGCGCTGGGGCCCCGCGTCCCGCAGCCCGACCTGGTCATCTACCTCCAGGCCCAGCTGGACGTGCTGCTGCATCGCATCAAGAAGCGCGGCCGTGAGTTCGAGCGCAAGTTCGACGCGGGCTACCTGGAGTCGCTCACGCACGCGTACAACGACTTCTTCGCGCACTACCAGGACACGCCGCTCCTGGTGGTGAACACGTCGGACATCGACTTCGTGCACAACGAGGACGACCGCGAGGACCTGCTGAAGACCATCGCGAACGCGAAGTCCGGCGTGCAGCACTACACCCCGAAGTCCCGCCGGGGCTGACGGCCGCCGCCCGCCTGGCTGCCTGGCGTGGTGGGTTAAACCCCCATGCGGCCCCGAGGGCGTTAGAGTGCATCCCCGTGGAACCCTGGCCTCCGGCGATCCCCCTGGGGACGGCGAGGGGCCTGACGTTCCACGCGGCTGTCCCACCCGTCTTGCCCACAGGAGGTGAACCGTGAAGGACAAGGTCACCATCCACACGCTGAAGCGCCTGAAGCAGTCCGGTCAGAAGATCTGCATGGTCACCGCCTACGACGCGACGTTCGCGCGCATCCTCGACGAGGGCGGCGCGGACGTGCTCCTGGTCGGTGACTCGCTGGGCATGGTCATCCAGGGCCAGGAGTCCACGCTGCCCGTCACCATGGACCAGATGGTCTACCACTGTGCGGCGGTGAGCCGCGGCGCGAAGCGGGCGCACGTGGTGGGCGACCTGCCGTTCATGAGCTACCAGGTGTCGCCGCAGGAGGCGGTGCGCAACGCCGGGCGGCTCGTGTCCGAAGGCAACGTGGGCAGCGTGAAGCTGGAGGGCGGCGCCGAGTTCGCCGACACCGTGCGCGCCATCGTCCGCGCCAGCATCCCCGTCATGGGCCACCTGGGCCTGACGCCGCAGTCGGTGCACAAGATGGGCGGCTACGTGGTGCAGGGCCGCGACGAGGACGCCGCGCGCCGCATGCTGGATGACGCGCTCGCGCTGGAGGCCGCCGGCGCCTACGCGCTGGTGCTGGAGGGCGTGCCGCTGGAGCTGGCGCGCACCATCACCCAGAGCCTCAAGATTCCGACCATCGGCATCGGCGCGGGCAAGCACTGTGATGGCCAGGTGCTGGTCTGCTACGACCTGCTGGGCATGAACCCGGACTTCAAGCCGAAGTTCGTGAAGCGCTTCGCCAACCTGCACGGGAACATCACCGAGGCCGCGAACACGTACTTCTCCGAAGTGCGCGCGGGCACCTTCCCGGACGAGGAGCACAGCTTCAAGGCCACCAAGGGCATCCGGCTGGTGACGCCCACGCCGGTGGCCGCCGACGCGGAAGGCGCTGGCGAGCCCGCGGAGAAGGTCGGCGGCATCTACGGAGCCCCGGTCTAAGCCATGGCACCCCACGTCCTGCGCACCGTTCCGGAAGTGAAGGCCTGGGTCGCGTCCCTCCAGAAGGAGGGAAAGTCCCTGGCGCTCGTTCCCACCATGGGCTTCCTGCATGAGGGCCACGTCTCGCTCATGAGGGAGGGCGGCCGGCGCGCGGACGTGGTGGCTGCCTCCATCTTCGTGAACCCCACGCAGTTCGGTCCCCGCGAGGACCTGGCGCGCTACCCGCGCGACTTCGAGGGGGACCTGGCCAAGTGCGCGAGCGCGGGCGTCACCGCCGTGTTCGCGCCCGAGCCCGCGGCGATGTACCCCCCGGGCTACCAGACCTACGTGGAGGTGACGGAGGTCAGCCAGGGGCTGTGCGGTGAGCGGCGTCCCGGCCACTTCCGGGGCGTCGCCACCATCGTCACGCAGCTGTTGGCGCTGTTCCGGCCGTCCGTGGCTCTCTTCGGTGAGAAGGACTACCAGCAGCTCCAGGTCATCAAGGCGCTCAACCGCGACCTGCACCTGGGCGCGGACATCGTGGGCATGCCCACCATCCGCGAGGCGGACGGGCTGGCCATGAGCAGCCGCAATGCCTACCTGTCGGCGGATGAACGCCAGCGGGCGCTCGCCCTGTCCAGGGGCATGCGGGCGGCCCAGGCCCTGCTCGCCTCCGGCACCCGGGACGCGCGGGCGCTGGTGGAGGCCGCCCGCCGTGAATTGCAGGCGGCGGACCTGCGCGAGGACTACGTGGAGGTTCGGGACGCCGGGACGCTCTCCCCCCTGGACACGGTGGCGCCCGGGCAGACGGCGCGCATGCTGGTGGCGGCCTTCTCTGGCACCACGCGGCTCATCGACAACATGCCGCTGGCCGGTTAGGAGACCCGGGACACGTTATGGCCGCTGGAAAGTCGAAGGGTGTGGGTGCGGAGCCGGGGGTGAAGCTCATTGCCGAGAACCGGCGTGCGCGCTTCGACTACACGGTGGATGAGAAGATAGAGGCCGGGCTGGAGCTCACGGGGAGCGAGGTGAAGTCGTTGCGTGAAGGAACGGCCAACCTGTCGGACGCCTACGCGCTCCAGAAGGGCACGGAGCTGTTCCTGCTCAACGCCCACATCGGCTCCTACAAGGCGGCCAGTGTCTTCGACCACCTTCCCACCCGGGGCCGGAAGCTGTTGATGCACCGGGCGGAGATCGACCGGTGGACGGCGAAGGTTCGCGAGCGCGGTTACTCCATCATCCCGCTCGTGCTGTACTTCAGGAAGGGGCGGGCCAAGGTGGAGCTGGGCCTGTGCCGCGGCAAGACGCACGAAGATCGCCGCCACGACATCAAGGAACGGGAGACGAAGCGGGAGATGGACCGGGAAGTGCGCCGTCGTTGAGGGCGCTCCCGCAATTCCCCTGCCGGACACGCTGGAATGGACAAGAAGGTTTCCGACAAGAAGGAGCGGCTGCTGGCCGCGCTCGACCAGGGCATGGTGATGATCCACCTGGACGCGCGCCGCCCCGGTGTGCTCGTCCCCGCCAGCCTCCGAGGCGAAGCGCACCTGCGCCTCAACCTCTCCTACCGTTTCGAGCCGCCCGACCTCACGGTGGGCGAGTGGGGCGTGCGCTCCACGCTGAGCTTCTCCGGTTCGCGCTTCACGGTGGCGGTGCCCTGGTCGGCGCTGTTCGCCATCGCCAGCCACGTGACGAAGGAGTTCTGGATGTACCCGGAGGAGATGCCGCCGGAGCTGCTCCAGCAGCCCCCGGTGGCGTCGGCCTCCGTCGCGCGTCCGCCGCAGCCCGCGCCAGTGCCCGTGGCCGCGGAGAGGCCCCGCGCCTTCCTGCGTGAGGTCCAGTCCGAGCACTCCGACGAGCCGGAGTCGCGTCCGGAGGTGGCGCCTCCGCCGCCGCCCGAGGGAGGCCCCCCGGACGAGCCGCAGCCGCCGCGCCGTGGCCACCTGCGGCTGGTGAAGTAGGACGGGCGTAGAGGCGGAGCGTCAGCGCTTGAGCTCCGCCGTCACGTCCGACTTCTTGCCGCCCATGAAGGACCCCGTCCAGACGCGGTAGCCCTTGAGCTTGAGCTGCACGGGGACGGAGCGCGCGGGGTAGGTGTTGTCCATCACCAGCGGCGTCACGCCGACCTCCACGCCGTCCACCAGGACGGTGGCGCCGGAGGGCTCGCTGTGGATGGACAGGACCGCCGAAGGGAGTCCCAACGCGCGCAGCACCTGGAGCTCGTAGCGGGGCCAGACGAACAGCGCGCCCGCCGCGAGCACCGCCGCGATGCCGAGCAGCGCCACCGCCGGTCCCCACCGCCTGCGGGAGCGGGAAGGCACCACGGGCTCGAACTCCGAAGGCGAGCTCTCCGCCCGGGGCGCGCGCTCCTCCAGCTCCAGGTCACCCTGAGCCGCCTGACGGATGCTGGGCCGGTTCATCCGCGCCGATTCATCCACGTCCGAGATGGACTGAGTAGCCAGCGCGGGCGCATCCGGGACAGCGGGGGAGGGCGCCTGCGCCCGGGCACGAGCGGCCGCCGCATTCGCCTGCGGCCGTGATGCAGAGCCCGAAGAGGGCCCACTCGCCGGAGCCCGAGCAGGTCCAGAGGCCGCCGACCCAGAGCCTCCTGGGGCCTCGGACTCGGATCCAGGCCACGCGGACTCGCTTGCGGAAGCACGCGGGGAAGCAGCGTCGGAGGTCATCGCGGAAGCACCGCCCCAGCTCGTGGAAGGCCCCCGTGTGCAGGACTCACAGGGGGAGTCAGGGGACTCCAGCGCCGTACCGCAGAGGGCACAGGTGTGGACCACGGCGCCGTCCGCGGACAGCGAGACACCTCCGACCGTCGGGCTCCACGGCTCCTCTTCCTCCGCCCCCACGGGGACGGCCGCCGGAGGCGCCTTCCACGCAGGCGAACCCGCGTTGCCACCGCCGTAAGCCACCGTGGCGGAACGCGCACCAGACGCGGAAGGGATGCGCCCCGTGTCCACGCCCTCACGAGGCACGGTGGACATCGCGAACGACGCCGACGTCGAAGCCGGAGCCTCCGCGAGCGCGGTCCGCGCCACCTCTCCCACGGACATGGGCAGCCGGATGCCACGCAGGAACGTCGCCAGCGCATGCGACGACGCGGGCTCACCTGTCTGCGCGAGCCACCGCGCCAGCGCCTCCGACACATCCTCCGGCTCCGGGAAGCGGGCCGCCGGTTCGCGCGACAGCATGCGCAGCACCAGCGTGGCCAGCGACGCCGGCACGTCCGGCAGCGACGCGGGCGCGCGGTTGAGGATGGAGTACGCCACCGCCATCGGCTCCGCCGCCGCCGACCCGAACGGGTGTTGCCCCGCGAGCAGCTCCGCCAGGATGATGCCCAGCGAGAACTGGTCGCTCAGCGCCGTGGCCGGCTCGCCCCGGATGACCTCCGGCGCCGCATAGGGCACCTTGCCCTTGAACGCCCCGGGCTCCGTGCGCGACAGGCCCGCCAGCCGCGCGATGCCGAAGTCCGTGACCTTCACTTCACCTTCGCGCGACACCAGCAGGTTGGACGGAGACACATCCCGGTGCGCCGTCACCACCGGTTGGCCGTCGTGCTGGCGGCGGTACGCGTGCTGCAATCCCGCCTGCGCCTGGCTCACGATGAACACCGCCAGGTGCGGAGGAATCCGCAGCCCCTGCCGGGTCACCGCCCGCATCAGCGCGCCCAGGTCCCAGCCGTCCACCAGCTCCATCACCAGGAAGAGCCCTTCCGCGCTCTCCCCCACGTCGTGCACGGTGACGATGTTCTGGTGTTGCAGCAGCATGGCCAGCCGCGCCTCGGAGACGAACATCCGGGAGATGTCCGGCTCGCGCGCCAGGTGCGGCAGCACGCGCTTGATGGCCACGGTGCGCTCGAAGCCCTCCGCGCCCTTCGCCACTCCCAGGAACAGCTCCGCCATGCCTCCGGTGGCCAGCGGTTGCAGCAGCCGATAGCGCGACGTCACGGGGACCTCCGGAGGGACGCGGTGGGGCGCCTCACCCCTGCGACTGGGTGATTTCGCGCAGGTGCTTCCACGGGTAGATGCCCGTGGTGTGCTGGTCGCTGAAGACGAACGCGAGCGCGTAGTTGCCCACCGGCTGCATCTGCAGCACACGCAGGTTCGCGGGCACCTGCGAGGGGTCCAGCGTGCGCTTCGCCGTCCACTCGTCCACGCACGCGGCGCACGGGCACTGCTGGCGCAGCACCTGCGCGGTGGCGGTCGTCGTCACGCCGTCATCCCACGTCAGCGTCAGTGACTCACCGTCCGCGGACAGCTTCGCATCCGTCGCGCTGACGGGCTTGGGCGCGGGCTTGATGCGATCCCAGAAATTGCTCACCGAATCCACCTTCCAAGGCTTTGGAGCAGCAGCCCCTCCCTACCATCCTTCCGGCGGAGTGGGGGGCCTGCCGCGAAAGCGAAAGGGCCCGGGGAGCCAGGGCTTCAGGAAGCCAGCTTGACGGGCTGCCGGTGGCCCTCCAGCCGCACGCCCCGCTGGGCCAGCACCGCGCGCAGCGCCAGCACCACCTTGGGGTCCAGCTGCGCGCCGCTCAGGTTGTCCAGGATCTCCATCGCCTTCTCCAGCGGCATGGCCTTCTGGTAGGGGCGCGTGGAGGTGCACGCATCGAACGTGTCCGCGCACGCCACGATGCGCGCGAGCAGCGGGATGGCCTCGCCCTTCAACTTGTCCGGGTAGCCCGTGCCGTCCCAGCGCTCGTGGTGGTGGCGCACGCACGCGCGCACCGAACCCAGGAACGTCACCGGCCCGATGATGGCGTCACCGATGGCGGGGTGCTCCCGCATCAGGGACATCTCCTGGTCGGTGAGCCGGGACTGCTTGCAGAGGATGTTCTCCGGGATGCCAATCTTCCCGATGTCGTGGAGGATGCCGCCGTATTGCAGCTGCCGCAGCTCGCGCTCCGTGAGCTTCAGCTCCTTGCCAATCTCCACCGCCACGTCGCCCACCCGCTGGCTGTGGCCGCGCGTGTATGCGTCCTTGGAGTCGATGGAGTTGGCCAGCGCGACGATGGTCTCCAGGTAGCCCTTCTCCAGGCTCTCGTAGAGGCCGCGCGTCTCCATGTCGTACGCCATGAGCTGCTTGCTCATGTAGTTGAACGTCTGGGCCAGCTCCCCCAGCTCGTTCTTCTGCTTCAGGTGCACCTCCACGCCGAACTTGCCGCGCGCCAGCTCCAGCGACGTCGCGATGAAGGTCTTCAAGGGCTGCGTGAGGTTGCGGGAGAAGATGGCCGCCAGCACCAGCGCCACCAGGATGGCGCCGCCCAGGTCCAGCAGGATGCGCCGCTCCATGGTCTCCACCTGGCGGTACGCGTGCTCCACCGGCTGTTCGGACACGATGGCCCAGCCCGCCTCCGGCAGCACCGAGTACGCGGACACCACCGCGTCGCGCCCCTCGCCGAAGTTGCCCACGTGGAACAGCTCCGTGTCGGGCGTGCCCTCGCGCTGCTTGAGCAGGTGCGCCAGGGGCAGCCGCTTCGACACGTCGTCACCCACCGCGCCCAGGTCGCCGCCGCCGGTAATCAAGCGGCCATGCCGGTCCGCCAGGTACGCGAACCCCGTGCTGCCCACGCGCTCCTGGGCCAGCATCTGCCGCAGGCCCGCGAGCGTGATGTCCGCGGCCATGTAGCCCTGCACCGGGTCGCCCACGGGGAAGGCCAGCGTCACCACCGGTCCGCCACCGCCGCCACCGTGGGACGCCACCACGTCCGAGTAGCGAACCCCGGTGAGCCCCTCGTCCAGGAGGGCCCGCGCGCGCTCCTCGTGCTCCGCCACCCCACTGGGCGCCATGTCGTGCACGGCGAAGGCCTGCAGCCCGGGAAGCCGCTGCCGGTCCGCGCCGAACACGGTGAGCGCCAGCACCTCCGGGCTCTGGTTGAGCACCGCCGTGATGTACAGCCGCTGCGTGTCGCGCGGCAGGGTGAAGAATCCCCCCGGCACGCTGGACAGCCCCACCACGCGCTCCGTGGGGTCCTCCAGGAAGCTCTCCGCCTTGAGCCGCAGCTGCTTCACGCGCTCCTGCGCCAGCTCCTGCGCATCGCGGATGAGCAGCTCGCGCGTATGGGACACCGACAACCAGCCCACCATCAGCGTGGGGATGATGCTGACCACCAGCATCAGGAGGAGGATGGCTTTGAAAAGTCGCACGGCGGGGGCTCCTCGCTCGGGTCAGGCGGCTACTTCTGCCACCCGTCCTTCACCTTGACGTTGAGTTCGAGCGATTCCGCGGCCAGCTCGAAACGCCGTGTCTGGGAAGGCAGGGACCGCCCCTGCTCCGGACTCACCGCCGTCACCGTCCAGCGATAACGGCCCGCGGGCAGCGCCGGCAACGTCCATTGCCGCGCGGCCAGCACCATGCGCACCGGCGCCGGAGTGGCTTTGCCCTCCACACCTTCAGCGACGACCTCCACCTCGTAGCGCGTGGCGCCCGCGACGGAAGTCCACGCCAGCGTCACCGGCCCCAGAAGCCCTCCGTCCGCCGGCTTCAGCGTGAAGCGGGCCTTGTCCGCGGGCTGCGCCAGTTGCGGCGCGCCGGGCGGCTCCGGCAGCACGGTGCCCTGCTGCACGCGCACGGACTCGCCCTTCGCCAGCACGCGGGTGGCGTGCTGCGCCTCCACGGTGACGGGAGGCCCCTGCCGGTGGGTGACGGTGGTGGTGCCGCCGTCGTGGTCCACCTCGACCGTGAAGTTGGACGGCTGGGGCGGGTTGAGCAGCGCCCACGCCTCGTCCGCCTTGTGCAGCGCATCCGCGTACCGCGCGGCCTGGAAGTGCGCCTCCGCTTCCTTCAGGCGGGACTCGGCCTCACGGCGGCGCGCATCGTCCGGCGCGGCCTTCACCGCCGCGCGCGACATCTCCAGCGCCTTGAGCGCCGTCTGCGGCTCCGTCCCGGGTGCCTTCCGGGGCGCCGACGCCGGAGCACCTCCGGGAAGAGACGCGCCGTCCGCGGGCTCGCGCCCCACGGACGTCGGAGCGGTTGACGGCACCACGGACAGCCCCATCCACGCGCTGAGCCAGAGGGCGGCCTTCATTGGAATTCAATCTTCCTGCCCGCTCGAACCGTGGCGGATGGGGTGGTGACGGACAGCGACTGGGTGGCCGGCTTCTCCAAGGTGGCGTCCACCCGTCCCCGCAGGACGGTGACGTCCGTTCGCAACTTGCTCTCCGCGATGCCCACCAGGGAATCGCCTCCCAGGTGCAGCGTGCTGCCATTCGCGAACACGACCTGGGCGCTGGCCCCGGCCTCGGTGCGGACCTTGTCGTTCTCGTAGAGGGGCAGCTCGTCGCGCGCGGGGCTCCATTCATCCGCCACCGCGCGTTTGATCTGCACGTCCCCCGTCAGCTCCCGCAGGTGCGCGCGCGGAACAGGCGGGGGCAGGGGCGCCTCGGTGGGCCCCCGGGGCTTCTCATCGGCGGTGCAGCCGGGAGGAAGGGCCATGAGTGCGACCGCGAAAAGCAGGGGAGGCCAGCGTCGTCCGTTCACCAGAGGGGTCTTCCTGAAAGCCACTCTACCCGCAAACGCCGCGCGAAAAGGGCCTCCCGCCCCCTCCCGTTCACTCTTGCCCGCCTAGTCCAGCCGCCTGTGCGCCAGGCACGGCAAATTCCGCCGGATGCGTGCCTGGAGCTCCGGGTCCACCGGCGCGATGGCCAGGCCCTCGCCCTCGGAGGTCCGCGCCGTCACCAGCCCCCACGGGTCCACCACCATCGCGTGGCCGTACGTCAGCCGCTGCGCGGAGTGCCGCCCGCCCTGGGCCGGCGCCAGCACGTACGCCTGGTTTTCAATGGCCCGGGCGCGCAGCAGCACCTCCCAGTGGTCCTTGCCGGTCATCATCGTGAAGGCCGCCGGCACCGCGAGCAGCGTCGCCCCGTCCTTCGACAGCCGCCGGTACAGCTCCGGGAAGCGCAGGTCGTAGCAGACGCTCATGCCCAGCCGTCCCACCACCGTGTCCGCCGCCACCACCTCCGTCCCCGGCGCCACCGCCGCGGACTCCTGGTAGGTGGCACCGTCCCCCACATCCACGTCGAACAGGTGCATCTTCCGGTAGACGGCCAGCCGGGCGCCGTCCGGGCCGAACAGGACGCTGGTGTTGTAGAGCCGGCCGCCGGGCGCCCCCTCCTCCAGGATGGAGCCGGCCAGCAGCGTCGTCTTCGTCCCCCGGGCCAGCTCCGCCATCCGGCTCAGGGTCGGACCGTCCAGCCCTTCCGCGGCGGAGGGGCGCTCGGGCTCCGGGCCCATCCAGGAGAAGTTCTCCGGCAGTCCCACCAGGTGGGCACCCAGGGAGGCGGCCTGGCGCACGAGGCGCGTGGCCACATCCAGGTTGTGGGCCTTGTCAGCGGTGGACACCATCTGTGCGGCGGCGATGAGGTGCATGGCGGCGTTATAACGCCACCGGCGTCACTCGGAACCCCTGGGAATCCTTCAATCCCGGGGGGCGTTTGACCCGGTGCCTCGGGGTGTGTCCTTCCTTTACACCCCGAGGGGGCGTGTGTTACGGACGCCCCGACATTTTTCGACGCATCACTTCGAAAAGTGGGCCGCCGTGCCCGCTTTTTGCGTTTTTGGAGACCGGTTTCCTGGCCATGGAGTCGAAGAACATCAAACAGACGGTGGAGGAGAAGGCAGCGGCGCTGCTGGACCCCATCGTGGCGAACGAAGGCCTGGAGCTCCTGGACGTGGAGTACGTCCGCGAGCGCGAGGGCTGGGTGTTGCGGCTGTTCATCGACAAGCCCGGTGGCCGGGTGGGACTGGACGAGTGCTCCCAGGTGTCGCGCGCCGTGGATCCGGTGCTCGACGTGGAGGACTTCATCCCCCAGGAATACAACCTGGAGGTCTCCAGCCCGGGAGTGAACCGGCCCTTGAAGAAGCCGGCGCACTTCGAACGGGTGAAGGGACAGAAGGTCAAGGTGAAGACCTTCGGCCCGCTGGGTGACCCGCCGCGGAAGAACTTCAGCGGCACGCTCACCGGAGTGGCGGCCGACGCCATCTCCGTGGACGTGGAAGGGGGCGGTGCCTTCATCATCCCCTTCAAGGACATCGCCAAGGCCCATCTGGAGTTCGAGTTCTAGAAGCCGACATACAGGGGACCCTGTTCGCGCCAGGGCCGCCCGTGGACCCATTTTCGGAGAAGACACAGCCATGCCCACGCCCGCCAACCCGGCCGTCAACCTCAACCTCGTCCTGGATCAGGTCGCCAAGGACAAGGGCATCGAACGGGCCGTGCTCATTGCCACCCTCGAGGACGCGATGAACACCGCGGCCAAGAAGCACTTTGGCCAGGACCGCAACCTGGAGGCCAAGTACGACCCGGAGAAGGGCGTCGTGGAGCTCTTCCAGGCCATCACCGTGGTCGCGGAGATCACCGACCCCGTCCAGGCGGTCAATCAGATCACCATGGATGAGGCCCACAAGAAGGGCATGGAAGTGGAGCCCGGCGACGAGCTCGTCTTCCAGATCTTCTACCGGGACGAGGACGCCGCCGAGGCCAAGGCCCAGGACGACCAGTACGGCGACATCCTCCGCCTGAAGACCTTCCGCCGCGGCTTCGGCCGCATCGCCGCGCAGACGGCCAAGCAGGTCATCCTGCAGCGCACCCGCGACGCCGAGCGCGAGAACGTCTTCAACGAGTACAAGGACCGCAAGAACGAGATCGTCACCGGCATCGCCCGCCGGTTCGAGCGCGGCAACATCGTGGTGGACCTGGGCCGCGCGGAGGCCGTGCTGCCGGTCCGCGAGCAGGTCCCGCGTGAGACCTACCGCCCGGGCGACCGCGTCCAGGCGTACGTGCTGGACGTGCTCCGTGAGTCCAAGGGCCCGCAGATCGTCCTGTCGCGCGCGTCCGTGAACCTGCTCACCAAGCTCTTCGAGATGGAGGTGCCGGAAATCGCCGAGGGCATCGTCGTCATCGAGGCGGCGGCCCGTGAGCCCGGTGGCCGCGCGAAGATCGCCGTGTCCAGCCGCGACTCGGACGTGGACCCCGTGGGCGCGTGCGTGGGCATGAAGGGCAGCCGCGTGCAGGCGGTGGTGCAGGAGCTGCGCGGCGAGAAGATCGACATCGTCCCCTACGACGAGGACCCGGCGCGCTTCGTGTGCTCGGCCCTGGCCCCCGCAGAGGTCAGCCGCGTCATCATCGACGAGGCCAACCACGCCATGGAGCTCATCGTCCCGGACGACCAGCTGTCCCTGGCCATCGGCCGGCGCGGGCAGAACGTGCGCCTGGCCGCCCAGCTGACCGGTTGGAAGCTGGACATCAACAGCGAGAGCCGCGTGCGGGAGATGCGCGAGTTCGCCAGCCGCTCGCTGGGGGCCCTGCCGGGCGTCAACGAGATGCTGGTGGAGACGCTCTACGCGCACGGCTTCCGTCAGGCGCGCGACGTGGCGGACGCCAACGCGGAGATGCTGGCGCAGATCCCCGGCATCGACCCCACTCGCATCGCGGCCATGCAGGAAGAGGCCAAGAAGCGCATGGTGGAGGACCAGCAGGAGCTGTCGCGCATGGACTACGAGCGCGAGCAGGCCCGCCTGGCCGAGGCCCGCCGCCACCCGGACGAGCTGTCCCAGCCGGAGCGCATGGCGCGCGTGCGCGGCGTTGGTGAGAAGACCATCGAGCAGCTCATCCTCGCCGGCTACCGCACGGTGGAGGACATCGCGAACGAGAAGGACCTCACCCGCCTGGGCGACGTGCCGGGCGTGGGCATCAAGAAGGCCCGCCAGCTGAAGAGCGCGGCGGAGAATTACCTGGTGGAGGAAGCCAAGCTGCGCGCGGAGCTGAACGCGGAGCGGGGTGCGATGGCATCGGCAGGCGGGTCGGAGGGCGTGGAAGCGGCCAAGGCACCGTAACGACAGGGGGTAGGCGGATGCGCCGCGCAACCAAACGGTCCGGGACACATCCCACGGAAATCACGGCGTCAGGTCCGGTCCGGACCTGCGTCGGGTGTGGTTCTCGCAAGGCACAGGCGGAACTCACCCGGTTCGTGGTAGGTCCCCAGGGCGGCGTGGTGGCGGACAGGCGGCGGAGGCTGCCAGGGCGGGGGGCGTACCTGTGCGGTGCCGGTTGTCTGACGGCAGCGCTCAAGCGTAAGGCGCTGGGCAGGGCCTTCCGGGGCAAGGCGGGGCAGGTCGACCCGTCAGCACTCGGACAGGCTTGGGAGTGAGGGCGGGTGGGTGGAGAGGTTGCGGGGAGAGGTGGCTGTTAGTCACCACTCGCACACAATTTCGGCTTTGGACTAGGGTGCTCGGCCTCGTCGTCGGCGGAGCAGAAGGCCAATCAAGGTATGTCGAAGAAGCGCGTTCACGAAATCGCCAAGGAGCTCAAGAGCCACGGGATTGAGCTCGACAACAAGGAGGTCGTGACCGAGCTCGCCGGGCTGGGTTACGACGTCAAGAGCCACTCGTCCTCCCTGGACGATGACCAGGCCACCGCCGCGGTCCAGAAGATCCTGGACAAGCGCAAGCCGAAGCAGGCCGTTCCGCCCGTCGCCGCCAAGGGCTTCGTGGTGCGCCGCAAGGTCGGCCCTCCCGCGGGCGCGTCCGCCCCGGAGAGCCAGGACGCCTACTCGCAGGCGGCTGAACCCGCCTACGAGCCGGAGCCCGCGCAGGAGCCGCAGGCCGCCGCTCCCATGGAGCCGGAGCCGCCGCAGGCGCCCGCCGCCGTGGAGCCGCCGCCCGCCGCCGTGGAGTCGGCCCCCGTGGCCCGCGCGCCGGAAGCCCCGGCCGTGACGGCCACGCCTCCGGAGGCGACCGTCGCCTCCATCGCCGCTGCCCCGGAGGCGCCGCAGGCGCCCGAGGCCCCGGCCACCCCGCCTGTTGCCGCAACCGCCACCCCGCCCGTGACGCCGCCGTCCACTCCGCCTCCCGCGGCCGTGGTGGAGACGCCCCGGGCCGCCGAGCCGACCCCGGCCACGGCGACACCGCGCAGTCCTACGCAGGAGAGTCCCCGCTTGCCCAACCCCCCTACGCGCTCGCCGGTCCCGCCCACCGCACGGACGCCTTCTTCCACGTCGACGTCCGCGACGGTCATCTCCCGAGGTCCCGGTTACGTGCAGCGTCCGGGTTCCACGGGCGGGCGCCCTGGTGGGCCGCCGGGCAGCCGTCCGGGTGGTCCGGGTGGTCCCGGCAGCCGTCCGGGTGGTCCAGGTGGGCCGGGCAGCCGTCCTGGCGCGCCCATGCAGGGCCGTCCGGGTGGGCCGCCCATGAACCGTCCGGGTGCGCCCGTCCAGGCGCGTCCGGGCCAGACGGGGCCGGTGCGTCCGTCCTCGCCGCCCACGGCCGCTGGCACCGGCGCTCCGGTGCAGCCGAGCGGCCCGACCATCATGGTCGGCGGCGTCCCGCACGCCCAGGTCGCGCCCACGCCGGGCGCCCAGGCGCGCCCCACGGCCACCCAGGCCGTGGTGATTTCGCGCCCGCTCATCCAGGTCCGCCGCGTCACGCCCACCACGACCCAGGCCAAGCAGTACCCCATGGCCCCGGGCCGCACGGCGCTCGGCACGGAGAAGCGCGAGTACAAGGTCGTCCCGGATCACCTGGGCCGCGGCCGCGAGCTGGTGGACGTCTCCAAGAACAAGGAGCGTGGCCAGCGCAAGCGCACGGGTCCTGAGACCACCAGCGTGTCCAAGCAGGAGCTGTCGGACATGGTCTGGGGCCGCATCCAGATCCCCGTCCGCGGCAAGAAGCGCAAGCCCACGAAGAAGGGCGCCAAGACGCAGATCACCCAGATGGCCGAGGAGAAGAAGGTCATCAAGCTGCAGGAAGGCATCAGCGTCTCCGACCTGGGCCAGCGCATGGGTATCCGCACCGCGGAGCTCATCAAGAAGCTGATGGGCATGCAGAAGATGGCCACGGCGAACCAGATCCTGGACGCCGACACCGCGGAGCTCATCGCCAGCGACTACCACTGGAAGGTCGAGCGCGTCGGCTTCGAGGTGGAGGACTACCTGCCGGAGGTCGCCGCCAAGGCCGAGGACGAGCGTCCCCGTCCGCCGGTGGTCACCATCATGGGCCACGTCGACCACGGCAAGACGAGCCTCCTGGACGCCATCCGCCAGGCCAGCGTGGCCGCGGGCGAGGCGGGCGGCATCACCCAGCACATCGGCGCGTACAGCGTGTCCACCGCGCGCGGCGACGTCACGTTCCTGGACACCCCGGGCCACGAGGCCTTCACGTCCATGCGCGCCCGTGGCGCCAACGTGACGGACATCGTGGTGCTGGTGGTGGCCGCGGACGATGGCGTGATGCCCCAGACCATCGAGGCCATCAAGCACGCGAAGCAGGCGGAAGTGCCCATCGTCGTCGCCATCAACAAGATGGACGTCCCGGGCGCCAACCCCGACCGCGTGAAGAAGGACCTCGCGGGCCACGAGCTGGTGCCGGAAGAGTGGGGCGGTGACACCATCATGGTGCCCGTCTCCGCGAAGACGAAGATGAACCTGGATCTCCTCCTGGAGAACCTGGCCCTGCAGGCGGAAGTCCTCGAGCTGACCGCCAACCCGGCGCGTCCGTCCGTGGGCGCCATCGTGGAAGCGAAGCTGGAGCGTGGCCGCGGTCCCGTGGCCACGGTGCTGGTGCAGGAGGGCACGCTCAAGCTGGGCGACGCCATCGTCACCGGTACGCACTACGGCCGCGTCCGCGCCATGAACAACAGCCGCGGCGAGCAGGTGAAGGAAGTGAAGCCGGGCTACTGCGCGGAGGTCGTCGGTCTGTCCGGCGTGCCCACCGCGGGTGACGCCATCAACGTCGTCTCCGACGAGAAGGCGGCCAAGCAGATCGCCGACCACCGCGCCATGAAGGAGCGGCAGACGGAGCTCAGCAAGGTCAGCCGCGAGTCCCTGGACCAGCTCTTCGCCAAGACGAAGGCGGGCGGCGGGCCCAAGGAGCTGCGCGTCATCATCAAGGCGGACGTGCAGGGCTCGGCGGAGGCCGTGCGCCAGGCGGTCGACAAGCTCACCACGCACAAGGTGCGGGTGGTCATCATCGACGCGGGCGTGGGCGCCATCACGGAGACCGACGTCATGCGCGCCGCCGCTTCCAAGGGCGTCGTGCTGGGCTTCAACGTGAAGCCGGAGTCGGGCGCGGAGGCCGCGGCCAAGGCGCAGCAGGTGACGCTGCAGAGCTACTCCATCATCTACGAGCTCATCGACGGGGTTCGCACGGAGATGGAGGGCCTCCTGGAGCCCATCCGCACCGAGCGCAAGCTGGGCCGTGCGGAGGTGCGCAACACCTTCAACGTTCCGAAGCTGGGCACCATCGCCGGTGCGGCCGTCCTGGACGGCGTGATGAAGCGCGGCTCGTTCGTGCGCCTCATGCGCGAGAACAAGCAGCTCTTCTCCGGGAAGATGGCGTCGCTGCGCCGCTTCAAGGACGACGTGAAGGAAGTCGCCCAGGGCTTCGAGTGCGGTATCGGCATCGAGAACTTCAACGACCTCAAGGCCGGCGACATCATCGAGGCCTACGAGATCGAGGAGACCCGGCAGAGCCTCTCGTAATCCCGGAGAGGCCGCAGCCTCTCGCCGTCTGGAGAGGCACACTCGACGGACCCCGGGGAAGGCCCCACCTTTCCCGGGGGATGGACGACGCGACGGCGCCCGGGCGTGGATGACGCGCCCGGCGGCCGTTGGCCTGGGGGACCTCTATGTTCGTGGGAGTCGCACGCCTCACCCTCCAGATTCCGGAGAGCGCCTCGCTGAAGTCCAAGCGGCAGGTGCTCCGCCGGGTGACGGACCGGGTGAAGGCCCGCTTCAACGTGGCCGTCGCGGAGGTGGACGACCAGGACCTCTGGCAGAAGGCGTCGGTGGCCCTGGCCGTGGTGGGCAACGAGCGCGGGCACGTGGATGAGCAGTTGGAGAAGATCATCCACTTCATCGAAGAGATGTACGTCGCTCCGCTGATGGCCCGGGAGACGGAGATCCTGGCCTTCGGGGACACGCTCTACTCCGACAAGAGACCCACGGGCTTCCGCGCCCCGGCGAAGGTGCCGGAGCCGGAGGACGAGGATGCCCACCTGTCTCCCGAGGACGCGCATGCGCACTCGGAGGCGGCGATTGCCCGCTTCCTGCGCAGCGACCGCTCGCTGGCGGAGGCGGAGGGGCTGGGTTCGTGGGAGCAGCGGCACGAGGGCGCGGGCCCCGGGCCTGGAGCTCCCCGGCCCACGGGTGACGGTGGACCGCTGAATCTGGACGACGCGCGGGCCAAGGCCCGGGCGCTGCGCAACCCGCGAGACTGGGAGAAGAAATGACGACGCATGCACGACCCGAGCGCGTGGGACAGGAAATCCAGGCGGCCATCGGCGCCCTGCTGACGCGGGGGGAGTTGCGCGACCCGCGCATCGGCTTCATCACCATCACCGGCGTGAAGGTGTCGCCGGACCTGCGGGTGGCGAAGGTCTTCTATTCGATGCTGGGCACGGACCAGGAGAAGGCGGACACGCAGAAGGGCCTGGACGCGGCCAAGGGCTTCGTGCGCCGCGAGGTGACGTCCGCCGTCAACCTGCGCGTGTCGCCGGAAATCTTCTTCGCCTTCGACGCTTCGGTCGGCGAGGGCGATAAGATCGACCGGCTCCTGCGCGAGGTGCGCGGCAAGGAAGGCTGGTAGGCCCCGCTTCATGGACGGCGTTCTCGTCATCGACAAGCCCCTGGGCCCCACGTCCTTCGACGTGGTCCGTCAGGTGCGTGGCCTGCTGAAGGTGAAGAAGGCGGGCCACACGGGCACGCTGGACCCCATGGCCACCGGCGTGCTGCCGGTGTGCCTGGGCGAGGCCACCAAGGTCGCCGGCATCATCACGGAGGGTGACAAGGCCTACGACGCCGTGGTGCGGCTGGGCGTGGAGACGGACACCCAGGACGCCCAGGGCAAGCCCACGGCGGAGGCCCCGGTGCCCCCGCTGACGGCCGCGCTCCTGGAGACGGTGCTCGCCCGGTTCCGGGGCACCTTCGACCAGGTGCCGCCCATGTACTCGGCGGTGAAGGTCGCCGGGAAGCGGCTCTACGAGCTGGCGCGCGCCGGGGAAGAGGTGGAGCGGGCCAGCCGCACCGTCACCGTGCATGAGCTGGTGCTGCGTGACTTCTCCGCGGACCGGCTGACCCTGTCCGTGCGCTGCACCAAGGGCTTCTACGTGCGCACGCTGGCGTACGACCTGGGCCGCGCGCTGGGCTGCGGGGCGCATCTGGAGGCCCTGCGGCGCACCATGAGCGGCCCATTCACCCTGGCGCGGGCGCTGCCCCTGGGGGACCTGGCGTCCCTGTCCCGCGAGGCGGTGGCCGGGCGGCTGGTGTCGCTGGCGGACGCGCTGACGGACCTGCCGGCGGTCCGGGTGACCGCGGACGAGGCCCGGCGGGTGTTGCACGGCGTCCCCGTGGAGGTCGCCCCCGTGCCCGGCCGGGTGCGGGTGCTGGGCCCGGATGACGCGCTGCTCGCCATGGCGGAGGTGGTGGGCGGGCGGCTGCGCTACCAGCGGGTGTTCAACTGAGTGGCCACCCGCACCCATGACATCACCGTGAGCGTGGCCCCGGGCCTTCGCGGCGCCTTCGACGGGCGGCGCGAGCTGTCCCTGGGCGTGCCCGCGGCGGCGGGCATTGGCGACGTGGTGGAGGCGCTCCTGCGCC
The DNA here is from genome assembly GCF_054512695.1 of Corallococcus sp. M7. Classification (NCBI taxonomy): domain Bacteria; kingdom Pseudomonadati; phylum Myxococcota; class Myxococcia; order Myxococcales; family Myxococcaceae; genus Corallococcus; species Corallococcus sp. M7. Next base: position 7,524,952 of record NZ_CM137252.1, on the reverse strand, counting down.
TGTACCCCCGGACACGCCAGCTGTTGGCGGGTGACGGGGGCGAGGCGGGGGGGCAGTACCTGCACGTGGCCATGGACGAGGCCTCGGCCCGGGAGCTCTCCCCGGGCGGAGGCGGAATGCCGGGCGGCTGCCGGTTGTACGTCTTCGCACTGTCACGACCCCCGAAGGGCGGACGGACGGGCGGCGAAGGTTGACCCCCCAGGGGGTGAAGCTTATAAGCGGCCCGCTCGTTAGAAGGACCATGTGGCCGGGTCTGTACCCCTCCGCGGACCCAGGCGGCACGAGCAGTCACCCCGGAGCGGGATTCAGGAAGAAGCCCATGTCGTTGCATCAGGAACGCAAGAGCGAGCTGGTCACGAAGTTCCGCACCCACGAGTCCGACACCGGCTCGCCCGAGGTGCAGGTGGCGCTGCTGTCCGAGCGCATCAACATGCTCACCGAGCACTTCAAGACCCACAAGAAGGACCACCACTCCCGCCGCGGTCTGCTGAAGCTGGTCGGTCAGCGCCGCCGCATGCTGGACTACCTCAAGTCCAAGGACGTGGCCCGCTACAAGAAGCTCATCGAGGGCCTCGGCATCCGCAAGTAGTCCTCGAGTAGTCCCCGGGGCGCTGGCACACCACCAGCGCCCCGCGCATTTGGGCAGCACGTTTCACGCGGTACCGGTTTCCACAGAAACGCGGACGTGGGCGAAGGAGTTGGGCGAGGGAGTTGGTGGAGGCGGGCTCTTTTGGTTTCCGTTCAGACCGGCCGACCCGGAGTCATGGGTGGGCGGGTGTGATCAGGGATCAAGAGGTCCGGTCCATCCCTCCGGCGCTCCGCAACGGAGCCCGTTTCCGCAGTACAGGCAGCGTTCGTCTGGCATGTGCCTGCTTCAGGCCCTGGCGATCGCTCAATCCCAGAGGGCCCCTTCCGGGCGGCATCCGCGCCACACGCGTGGGCGGGCCGTGGCTGGCAAGGGTCCTCGCACGCGAAGCAGGCACGGAAGGCCACACGACATGTTGAAGAAGAGCGTCAAGATTGGTGAGAACGAGCTGAGCATCGAGACGGGCCGCCTGGCCAAGCAGGCCGACGGTTCCGTGGTGGTCCGCTACGGCGACACCATGCTGCTCGTCACCGCGGTGAGCGCGCGGGAGAAGAAGGACGTCGACTTCCTGCCCCTCACGGTGGAGTACCAGGAGAAGCTGTACTCGGCGGGCCGCATCCCGGGCAGCTACTTCAAGCGCGAGGGCCGTCTGACGGAGAAGGAGACGCTGGCCTCCCGTCTGGTGGACCGCTCCTGCCGTCCGCTGTTCCCGGAAGGCTACGCCTACGAGACGCAGGTCATCGCGTCCGTCATCTCCGCGGACCCGGAGAACGAGGGTGACATCCACGGCATCACCGGCGCCTCCGCGGCGCTGTGGGTGTCCGACATCCCGTTCAACGGCCCCATCGCGGGCATCCGCGTGGGCCGCGTGGGCGGCCAGTTCGTGGCCAACCCCACCGCGAAGCAGCGCGAGCAGAGCGACCTGGACCTCGTCATGGCGGTGAGCCGCGAGGCCATCGTGATGGTGGAGGGTGGCGCGGAGGAGGTCAGCGAGGCGGACATGGTGGCGGCGCTGGAGTTCGGCCGTCAGAACGCCCAGCCCGCGCTGGACCTGCAGGACCAGCTGCGCACGGAGCTGAAGAAGCAGGTCCGCTCCTACGAGAAGCCCGCCACCATCGACGAGGGGCTGCGCAACCAGGTGCGTGAGCTGGCGCTGGAGGGCGTGAAGGCCGGCTACGCCATCAAGGAGAAGGGCGCGCGCTACGAGGCGCTCTCCAAGGCGAAGAAGGCCGCCATCGCGGCGCTCAAGGAGAAGCTGGGCGAGGGCTTCACCCCGCAGGTGGAGAAGCACGCCAAGCAGGTCATCGAGGACCTGAAGTACGACCACATGCGTGAGCTCACCGTGAACGGTGGCCGCATCGGTGACCGTCCGCACAACGTGGTGCGCTCCATCACCAACGAAGTCGGCGTGCTGCCCCGCACGCACGGCAGCGCGGTGTTCACGCGCGGCGAGACGCAGGCGCTCGTGGTCGTCACGCTGGGCACCAGCGAGGACGAGCAGCGGCTGGAGCTGCTCAGCGGCCAGGCCTTCAAGCGGTTCATGCTGCACTACAACTTCCCGCCGTTCAGCGTGAACGAGACCAAGCCCCTGCGCGGCCCCGGCCGTCGCGAGGTCGGTCACGGCGCCCTGGCGGAGCGCGCGCTGCGCAACATGATTCCGGCCAGCGACTCGTTCCCGTACACGGTGCGTCTGGTGTCGGAGATCCTCGAGTCCAACGGCTCGTCCTCCATGGCGTCCGTGTGCGGTGGCACGCTGGCGCTGATGGACGCGGGCGTGCCCATCAAGGCGCCGGTGGCCGGCATCGCCATGGGCCTGGTGAAGGAGGGCGAGAAGATCGCCATCCTGTCCGACATCCTGGGTGACGAGGATCACCTGGGCGACATGGACTTCAAGGTCTGCGGCACGTCCAAGGGCATCACGTCCATCCAGATGGACATCAAGATCACCGGCCTCACCACGGAGATCATGAGCCGCGCGCTGGAGCAGGCGCGTCAGGGCCGCGAGCACATCCTGGCGGAGATGGCGAAGACGCTGAGCGCTCCGCGCAAGGAGATCAGCCAGTTCGCGCCGCGCATCACGACCATCCAGATCCGTCCGGAGTTCATCAAGAACGTCATCGGGCCGGGCGGCAAGGTGATCAAGGACATCATCGCCCGCACGGGTGCCGCGATTAACATCGAGGACACCGGCCGCGTGGACATCGCCAGCGCGAACGGCGAGGCGGTGAAGGCGGCCATCGCGATGATCCAGGCGCTCACGCGCGAGGCGGAGATCGGGAAGATCTACACCGGCACCGTCCGGAAGATCGCCGAGTTCGGCGCCTTCGTGGAGCTGTTCCCGGGCACCGACGGCCTCATCCACATCTCCGAGCTGTCCGACAAGCGCGTGAAGAGCGTGTCGGACGTGCTGAGCGAGGGCGACGAGGTGCTGGTGAAGGTCGTCAGCATCGACAAGACGGGCAAGATCCGCCTGTCGCGCAAGGAGGCCATGGCCGAGCGCGCCAACGCGCAGGGCACGCCCCCCGCGGCCGCCGCCCCGGCCGCCCCGACGCCGGACGCGAAGGCCTGAGTCCGGCCCAAGCGTAGCGGCCCTCCGTGAGGAAGGCCGCGACCCCAAAGCGCCCCGTCTCCTCCCGCCTCCGGGCGCGAAGGGGCGGGGCGTTGTCGTTGCGGGGTAGGGGGCTTCGCCCGGCGGCGGCGCACCGCTCGAACCTGTCCGACTGTCGGACAGGTTTTTGAACCTGCGCAGGGGCAGAGGACAGCTTGGAGGTCCGGGCGGCTGCGGGCGTTCGTTCCCGCGCGGGCGCGAGGTGATGGCGCCGCCGCCGAGGGTTGTGCTGCCGCGCCACGAGGGCTTCGGGCCCAGCGCGGGGTTTTCGTCCTGGAGGGCTGGAAGCTTAAAACCCTCGGAAGGCCTCCCGCGTTGATGGGGGACCGCCTCGGAGGCGCTGCATGCCGGTCCACCCATCCAGCTCCTCGGAGCCTACGAGCAGCTTCCTCGCGGACCTGTCCCGGTTCCTGGGGGCGTTCCGCTGGGCGTTCATGCCGCTGGGCCTGCTCGCGCTGGTCGCGGTGGGCGTGCACGCGGCGGCGGACACGCTGGATGACCGGCTGCTCACCGCGGTGGACCGGTTGGACTCCGCGTTCGATGCGTGGGTGGGCCAGTTCCCCGCCTTCGCGTCGATGGTGGATTGGGTTTCGCTGGAGACGCGCACCCGGCTGGCTCGGGGCCTGGCTCTGGCCTGGGAGCTGGCGGCGGATCTGCTCCTGGCGCTGCCGGCGCTCGGCTATCGCGAGACCGAGGCTGCTCGCCCCGTGGAGCCCTGGCGTCCGGTGACGGCGTCCGCTTCGGAGTCCTCCTCGTGGAAGGCGCTGCTGCGGCGCTGTCTGCGGCGGCCCACTCCGATGCGGTGGGTGCGGCCACTGGCCACCGCGGGCGTGGTGCTCGCGGGCGCGTGCACGGTGGCGCGGCTCGTCCAGGGCACGGTGTACCTGTCGTGGCGGCCCCTGTTCGGCGACGTGGCCTCGGACTGGGCGGCCCGGGGGCTGGCGGTGGCGGCGCTGTGCGGAGTGAGCGTGTCGCTGGGCTGGCGCGCGGTGCTGCGCAACCTCCAACACGCGGACGCGGCGTGTGAAGCGGTGGGGCCCCGGCGGGCGTGGACTCGCGGGCTCGTGGGGTGCCTCGTGGTGGCGCCACTGGGCCTCGCGGCGGCCTGGGACGCGGCACCGGTGCTGTCCTTCCTGCGCTGAGGCCCTGACGCATGTTCGCTCGACGCGCACGGGGACTGCTGGACTTCACCTTCGCGCTCCTGTGCGTGTGGTGCGCGTACCACCACACGCCCGCGGGGGCGCTCCTGCGGCGCGCGGGCGCCTGGGCCTTCCATACGCGCACCACGGCCCGGCCGCTGCTCGCGTACTACGACGGCGTGAGCGGGACGGCGGTGCCCGTGCCGGACGCGCTGCCCGCCGCGCTGCTTGCTCGTGTGCCCACGAGCGCGGAGGCGCTGGCGTGGGGGACGCACTCGGCGCTGAAGGCCCTGGAGCCGAAGGCCCGTGAGCCGTCGCTCGCGCTGGCCCGTGAGCTGGGCATCGCTCCGGAGACGCTGGTGGATCCAGTGAAGGGACCGGCGGCCACGCGGCGGATGCTGGACGCGCTCGCGAAGGACTTCCCGTCGGAGGAGGCTCGGGTGACGGCGGTGTTCGCCGGGCGGGTTCCCGCGCGCTTCGCGCTGGAGCGGGTGGACGCGGAGGGTGGGGCGCTCAGCCTGGAGCGCCTGGCGAAGCAGCTGCCCCCGGGCTTCGAGGGCTCCTCCGTGGGCGCGGCGCAGGCGCTGGCGCTGTCCACCGCGTTGATGCTCGGGTGGCCGGTGTCGGAGAGCGCTCCGGTGACGAGCCCCTTCGGCATCCGCGTCCATCCCACGCTGCGCACGCGCCGGATGCACACGGGGGTGGACCTGGCGGTGCGCACAGGCACCACGGTGACGGCGGTGGCCGCGGGCGTGGTGCGCCGCGCGAGCGAGGACTCCGTCAACGGCCGCGTGCTGGTGCTGGACCACGGGCGGGGCGTGACGACGGCGTACTGTCACAACTCGGAGCTGCTGGTGAAGGCGGGCACGCGGGTGGAGAAGGGGCAGGCCATCGCGCTGTCGGGCAGCACCGGCCGGTCCACCGGGCCGCACCTGCACTACCAACTGGAGCTGGCCGCCCGGCCCGTGGACCCGTTCGGGTTCCGCTCCGCGCTGCGCATGGCGGACGGCGCGACCGAGCTGTGAGTGCGCGGGTCACACGACCCGTGACGTTGGCGCCAGGAAGTAGAGGGGGGCCGGGGTGCGTGTTACGGCGGGGGGCATGGACCCCACGCTGACCGTCCCCGTGCGCCGGGTGCGCTCGCATCCGGACCCGCTGCCCCTGCCGCGCTACGAGACGGAGCTGGCCGCCGGGCTGGACCTTCGGGCGGACATCGACGGTGAGTGGGTGCTCCAACCCCTGGAGCGGATGGCGGTCCCCACGGGGCTGGCCTTCGCGCTCCCCCCGGGCTTCGAGGGCCAGGTGCGGCCCCGCTCGGGGCTGGCGCTCCGGCACGGGGTGACGTGCCTCAATTCCCCCGGGACGGTGGACGCGGACTACCGGGGGGAGGTCCAGGTGCTGCTCGTCAACCTGTCCAACACCCCCTTCACCCTGCGTCGGGGGGACCGGGTCGCCCAGTTGGTGGTGGCCCCGGTGACGGCCACGGCCCTGCGCGAGGTGGCGGTGCTGGAGGTGACTTCCCGGGGGGACGGAGGTTTCGGGTCCACGGGCCGCTAGGCCCGGCGCGCAACGTCGTTCCTCAACGGCTCCGGAGCGGGCAGAATGGAGCCCCCCGGCCGTCCGCCGGGGAGGCCGCCCCCCCGCGGCCCCGTTCCGGAGTTTCACTGCTTTGCTCTGCTACCGCTGCGGCAGCCATGTCCCCGATACGAGTGAAACCTGCGCCACGTGTGGCCAGAAGTTCGACGCGGCCGCGCGTCAGGCTGCGGGGGCGGCGCGCAAGCGAGGCGCGGAAGGTGCGCCGTACAAGCCGGGCGACGTCGTCGCGGACCGCTACGCCATCCAGGAAGTCGTAGGGGCGGGGCCTCTGGGCTTCGTCTTCCGCGCTCAGGACCAGGCCATCGACGTGGAGGTGGCGCTGAAGGTCATCCAGCCCCGGCTGGTGCAGCAGCCCGAGGAGCGCACGCAGTTCGCGCTGTCCATGCGGGTGGGCAAGAAGCTCAACCACCCCAACCTGGTGCGCGTGTACGAGGAGGGCGTGGACGGGGACCGGCCCTTCTTCACCATGCAGTTGCTGGAAGGGCTGTCGCTGCGCCGGATGATGGAGCAGCGCGCGGCGAAGGGGCAGTTGTTCTCGCTGAAGGAAGTGGAGCCGCTGCTGGCGCAGATGGCGGCGGCGCTGGACGGGGCGCACCGCTTCGGGCCGCACTCGGACGTGAAGCCGGAGAACGTCTTCGTCCTGCCGGACATGTTGAAGGTGTCGGACTACGGGCTGGGGCTCGCGGTGCCGCACCTGCCCTTCGTGCAGGCGCAGAAGGGGCACCGGGCGGCGGCGTACATCGCTCCCGAGTACGTGAATGGCGCGGAGCTGGACACGCGCATGGACGTGTACTCGCTGGGCGTGTTGATGGGGGAGATGGTGACGGGCCTCCTGCCGGAGGACGGCGGAGTTCCGGAGGTGTCGGTGCGACACCCGGACCTGCCGCCCGCGTTCGAGTCCCTCTACCGGCGCGCGCTCAACGTGAACCCGCTGGCCCGTCCGAAGTCGGGCGGTGAGCTGCACGCGGAGTTCGCGGCGCTGGTGCAGCGGCATCCGGCAGCGGCGTCGAGGCAGCGCGCGGTGCCCGCGACGGGCGCACTGCCGCCGGCCGCGGTGGCCGCGCGCGCGGCGAACAAGCCACTGCCGCCGGTGCCCACGGGCATGCTGCCGGTGGCGCTCGCGCCCACGCCGGCCGCGCCCCTCCCGGCGGTGGAGGACGATCCGCCCCCGGACGCGACGCAGCCGCTGGACGCGGCGACGCTGGCGGCCATCCTGGGGTCGAACGCGAAGGCGCTGGACTACATCACGGGCCCCGAAGCGCGCTCCGTGTCCGACGCGGCGACGATGCAGGAGATGCGCGCGGTGGCGCCGGCGGGCCGCAAGGGCGCGGAGGCGGCACAGGCCCCCGACGCGGCGGCGCAGCAGGAGGCTCGTGCGGCCTCGCGTCCGGCGGATGAACCGCGCGCGGCACCGGCCAAGGCCGCCGAGCCGGTGATGCGCATCTTCGCGAAGGCGGAGGAGCCGTCCTTCCCGGCGGATCCTCGTGGCGCCCGCTCCGCGGAGGGCGCGGCCCGTGGAGGCGGTGAGTCCTCCGGTCGCGGTGAAGCCTCATCGGGCGACCTGCGCTCGAGTGGCCGTGGTGAAGCGTCTGGCGACGGGCGCTCCGCTCGAGGTGAAGCCTCCTCGGGCGACCCTCGCGCCAACAGTCGCGGTGAAGCGTCCAGCGATGGACGCTCTGGCCGAGGTGAAGCCTCCTCGGGCGACCTCCGCTCCAACGGCCGTGCTGAAGCGGCTGGCGACGGACGCTCCAACGGCCGTGGTGAAGCGTCCAGCGATGGTCGCTCTGCTCGCGGTGAAGCCTCGTCCGGCGATGGACGCTCGGGTCGCGGTGAGGCCTCGTCGGGCGACCTTCGCTCCAATGGCCGTGGCGAAGCAGCATTGAGCGACGCGCGCTCCAACGGCCGTGGCGAGGCTGCTTCTAGCGACGCACGTTCTAACGGTCGCGGCGAAGCGGCATCGAGCGATGCGCGCTCCAATGGCCGTGGCGAGGCCTCCGCTGGCGACGGGCGCTCCAACGGTCGCGGCGAAGCGGCATTGAGCGATAGTCGCTCTGGCGGGCGAGGCGAAACGTCCAGTGACGCTCGCTCCAACGGTCGCGGCGAAGCCGCCATGAGCGACGAGCGCTCCGGTCGCGGTGAGGCCTCGTCGGGCGGCCGCTCGGGTCGCGGCGCGGAGGCATCCACCGACAGCCGTCCCAACCATCGCAACGCGGATGCAGCCGCCACGGGTCGGAGTTCCGACGACGACGAGCCCTCGGAGTCCCGTTCCTCCAGCCGTGGTGGCCGCAACCCGCGGGCCTCCGGCGCGGTGTCGTCGGTGAGCTCGCGCGGCGCGGAGCCGTCGGGCCCCCGCGCTCCACGCGCTTCGGCGGCCCAGGGCGCGGTCCGCGCTTCTGGCGTTCACGGCGAGAACTCCACCGGCGGCCGCTCGCGCAAGGGCGAACCCCCTCCGGAAGTGTCGGGTGTCCGTTCTTCGGCGCGCCGGCTGCCGCCCACGGCCTCCGGTCTGCACACGCTCCCCACGACGCGGGCCACGCAGGCGAAGCCGGCCCGCTCCGGCCCCAGCTCCATGGTGTGGATGATCATCCTCGCGGTGGCCGGCGTCGTGCTGGGCGCGGGCGGTGGCTACCTCTACCTGCGCCTGCGCCAGGCCCAGGCCACGAAGAACGGCCTCGCGACCATCACGCCCGGGACCGCCGCGGCGGGAGACGGCATCCTGGCCACGGGCTCCTGTCCGGCCGGCATGCGCCTGGTGAGCGGCGGCAGCTTCAAGAAGGGCTCGTCCCCGGAGGACCTGCAGGCCGCCGGCTCCACCGATGAAATGCCCATGGCCAGCGTCATGGTGGAGTCGTTCTGCGTCGACGAATACGAGTTCCCCAACCAGTCTGGCCGGAAGCCCCGCGTCAACGCGACGTGGCTCGACGCGAAGGCCGCCTGTGAAGACCTCGGCAAGCGGCTGTGCTCGGAGGAGGAGTGGGAGAAGGCCTGCAAGGGCCCGGGCAACGCGCGCTTCTCCTCCGGCGACGAGCAGGCCCAGTCGGCCTGCAACACCGGCACGACGGATGCGAACGCGGCACGCACCCTGGCGAACTCCGGAGCCTTCCCGTCCTGCCACTCCGCCTACGGCGTGACGGACCTGTCCGGCAACGTCGCCGAGTGGACCTCCTCCAACGTCCCCGACTCCGCGGAGATGCTCATCAAGGGCGGCTCCTTCGCCATGGCCGGAGACACCGCCCGGTGCTCCGCGCGCCGCCGGGGGGCTCCGTCGCTGAAGGCCACGGACGTGGGCTTCCGCTGCTGCCAGAACGCGCCGTGAGGACGACGCTCCGGAGGCTCGCGCTCCTTACGCTCCTCCTGCCCGTCGTCGCCCTCGCGCAGGCGTCCTCGCGCGCTCCCGCACGGCCCCGCGTGGTGGCCGTGAAGTCCTCGAGCCTGGCGCCGTACGCCTCCTTCCTCGCTGGCTTCACGTCCGAGGCCCGCGCGGACGTTACCGAGCTGACGCTGGAAGAGAGCCCCACGGAGGCCGCGCGTGTCTTCAAGGCGCTGGCCGCCCAGAAGCCCGCGCTGGTGCTCGCCCTGGGGCCGCTGGCCGCCAACGCCGCGCGCCGCTCCCTGGGCGAAGACATCCCCGTGCTCTTCGCCATGGTGCCGTACCACGAGAAGTACGGCCTGGAGGCGTCCAACGTCACCGGCATCGCGCTCACCAGCGACTTCGGACCGGAGTTGGCCGCGCTCAAGGCCGTGGCTCCTGGCGCCAAGCGCGTGGGCATCCTGCATGACCCGCGCTCCTCGGCGGGCGCGGTGGCGCAGGCCCGCTCCGCTGGCGCTGCCCTGGGGCTCACCATCATCCCGCTGGCCGTGGAGGCGCAGGAGCGCGTGGGCGAGGTGCTGGAGGGCGCGGCGGGGAAGGTCGACGGCCTCTTGATGGTTGCGGACAAGACCGTGGGCAACGCCTCCGTCGTCCAGGCGCTCATCGCCTTCAGTGCCTCCCACAAGGTGCCGCTGGTGGCGCTCACGGCCAGCCAGGTGAAGGAGGGCGCGACGCTGGCCCTCGCTCCGGTCCCGGTGGGGCTCGGTCAGCAGGCAGGAAGGCTGGCGAATCGCATCATCCTCGAGAAGGTCGACCCCGGCGCGCTGGCGGTGGCGCGGCCCGAAGGCCTGGACCTCTCGTTCAACCTCACCGCCGCGAAGAAGTCAGGTCCGTCCTGTGACGTCGCGCTGGAAGTGCTCCGGTTCGCGGCGCGCCGGGACTTTGCCGTGAAGGTCTACGAGTGATTCCACGCTACAGCCGTCCCGAAATGGCCTCCCTCTGGTCCGACGTCGCCCGCTACCGCCGCTGGCGCGACGTGGAGCTCGCCGCGCTGGAGGGCATGGTCGCGCAAGGCCTCGCCCCCAAGGAGGCGCTGGCGGACTGCCTCGCCCGCGCCGGTGACTTCACCGAAGCGGACGCCGCGCGCATCGAGGAGATTGAGCGCACCACCAAGCACGACGTCATCGCCTTCCTCACCTTCGTGGAGGAGCGCGTGGGCCCCAGCGCCCGCTGGCTGCACCTGGGCATGACGTCCTCGGACGTGCTGGACACGTCGCTGGGCCTCACCCTGCGCGACTCCCTGGACCTGCTCTTGAAGGGCATGGACCGCGTGATGGCCGCGGTGGAGAAGCGCGCCTTCGAGCACAAACACACGCTGCAGATGGGCCGCAGCCACGGCATCCACGCGGAGCCCATCACCTTCGGGCACAAGCTGGCCATCTGGTACGACGAGCTGCGCCGGGGCCGCACGCGCCTCGAGCACGCGCGTGACACCATCGCGGTGGGGAAGATCTCCGGCGCGGTGGGCACGTTCGCGCACCTGCCGCCGTCGGTGGAGGAGCACGTCTGCCAGAAGCTGGGCCTCAAGCCCGCGCCCGCCTCCAGCCAGGTGGTGCAGCGCGACCGGCACGCAGAGTTCTTCACCGCCATCGCGCTCGTCGGCGCGAGCCTGGAGAAGTTCGCCGTGGAGATCCGCCACCTCCAGCGCACGGAGGTGCGCGAGGCGGAGGAGCCCTTCACGCCGGGGCAGAAGGGCAGCAGCGCCATGCCGCACAAGCGCAACCCCATCCTGTCGGAGAACCTCACGGGCCTCGCGCGCTTGTTGCGCGGCTACGCGGTGAGCGCCATGGAGGACGTGGCGCTGTGGCACGAGCGGGACATCTCGCACTCCTCTGTCGAGCGCGTGATCGGTCCGGACGCCACCATCCTGCTGGACTTCATGCTCCACCGCTTCGCGGGCCTGGTGGAGAACATGCGCGTCTACCCGGAGCAGATGAAGAAGAACCTGGACCTGCTGGGCGGCGTGGTGAACTCGCAGCGGCTGTTGCTGGAGCTCGCGCGCAAGGGCATGGACCGGCAGGCCGCGTACGTCGTCGTCCAGCGCAACGCGATGAAGATGTTCGAGGAGGGCGTGGACTTCCGGCAGGCCCTGCTCAAGGACGCGGACCTGCTCAAGATGATGACGCCCGAGGAGGTCTCCGACTGCTTCTCCCCGGGCTACCACACGCGCCAGATGGACGCGGTGTTCCAGCGCGTCTTCGGCCGCGCCAGCTGAAGCGCCGCGCGGCGGGCGAGGGGACTAGAGGTAGCCCTTCGCCCGCAGGTGCCCTTCGATGCGCGAGTGCACGTCGCCGGGCGTCAGCGCCAGGGACGTGCCGGTGATGCGCTCGTAGGCGGCCACGTACTTGGTGGCCAGGTCCACGCGCACGTCGTCCGGGATGGCGGGCAGCGCGCCGTGGCCGGAGAAGTTCCGCTCGCGGATGAGCCACTGGCGGATGTTCTCCTTGTCCAACATCTTCTGGTCCTCGCCCTTGGCGAAGCGCGCCTCGTACTCGTCCGCCACCCAGTAGCGGCTGGAGTCCGGGGTGTGCATCTCGTCGATGACGAAGAGCTCGTCGCCCACCTTTCCGAACTCGTACTTCGTATCCACCAGGATGAGGCCGCGCGTGCGCGCCCACTTCTGGCCCTCCAGGAACAGGCCCCGGGCGGCCTCCGTGATGCGGGCCCAGTCGCGCGGCGTGGCCAGCCCGCGCGAGAGGATCTCCGCCTCGGAGATGGGCTCGTCGTGCTTGCCGTACTCGGCCTTGGTGGAGGGCGTGAGGATGGGCGCTTCGAACGCGCTGTCCTTGCGCAGCCCTTCCGCGAAGGGCACCCCGTAGGCGGTGTGCGTGCCCTTCTCGTAGTCGCGCCACAGGCTGCCCGTGAGGTAGCCGCGCACCACCACCTCCACGGAGAAGGGCTGGCAGGCGCGCGCCACGGTGACGTTCGCGTCCGGCACGTCCAGCACGTGGTTGGGGACGATGTGCTTCGTGCGGTCGAACCAGAAGGCCGCCAGGCGGTTGAGCACCTCGCCCTTGAAGGGGATGGTGGTGAGCACGTGGTCGAACGCGGAGAGGCGGTCGCTCGTCACGAGGATGAGCGTGTCGCCCTTGCGGTACGTGTCGCGAACCTTGCCCTTGTAGGGCGTGCCGAGCGACGGCAGGTCCGTCTGGCGAAGCGTGTGGGTGAGTTGCGCGTGGAGGGCGGAGGTGTTCACGTCGGAGGCGCCTCGCGGCCCCGGCCACTGGCCGCCTGAAAGGGGCGGCGTCAGCGGGGCCAGCTCATGAGGCGCGCGACTCTACTGGAGGCCCGCCGTCATGGAAGCAGGACCGTAGGCCGTTGCCAGATAGAGGAACGCCGGGTTGATCCGCAGGATGCCGTCCACGTAGGCGACCGCGTACGGCGCGCCCGCCGCACGGTCCACCCGCACCGCGCCCTCCGGCTGGATGCCCCAGAGCGCCAAGAGCGTGCGCGCCACCAGCTCCGCGGCCTCGCGCTCCGACAGGCCCTGGAGGCTCTCCCGACGGTCCTCCGGCCAACGGTCGCCCGTCCGCGCGTCGAACACGAACTGGAGGCCGCTGCCCGCGTCCGGCGGCTGGAGCAGGTCCGCGCGAGGCTCGAAGCCCGGCGCCGCGACGAACTCATTGCCCTGGATGATGGGGAAGAGCGCCACGCCCTGCGCGGACTGCCCGGCCTGCTGCTCCGACTGGCGGGCGATGTCCCGGAAGAGCTCCAGGCGGACGGCCGGGGACTCGAACTCCACCACCTCTGGCGAGCTGCTCAGCGCCTGCCGCGCCGTGAGCGAGGAGCGCACGGGCGCACCCGTCCCGTCGCACGCGGTGGTGAGCAGGGACAGCGACAGGAGCAGGCCAGGGACCCAGCGACGCATCAACGGGAATATACCGATCACGCTGACGCACCACCAGCTAAACTCCGGTGCATGCGTCCAGGTGCGGAGCTGACTGTCGTCCTTCATCAGACCCGTTCACCCGACAACCTCGGTGCGGTCTGCCGGGTCATGGCGAACTTCGGTTTCGAACGTCTCGTCCTCTCGGAACCCGTGGTCCAGGACTTCAGCCTGGCGGAGAAGATGGCCGTGAAGGGCGGCCACATCCTTTCGGGCATGCGCGTCACTCCCACCCTCCAGGAGGCCCTGGAGGACTGCGTGTACGTGGTGGGCACCACGTCGCGCACCCAGGTGGAGAAGCGCACCCCGCTGACGCCGGAGGACGCGGCGCGGCGGCTGGCGGAGGAGAGCACTCGGGGCAGGGTGGCGCTCCTGTTCGGCGGCGAGCAGCGCGGGCTGTCCGACGAGGACCTCACCCACTGCCAGGATCTGCTCGTCATCCCCACGTCGGACGTGCAGCCGTCCATGAACCTGGCCCAGTCCTCCGCGGTGCTGCTGTACCTCTGCCACCGGCAGGGGCTCACCTCGGAAGAGCCCGCGCTGCATCAGGAAGAGGAGGCTGGCGCGCGGCTGGGGACGCTCAACGCGCTGAGCGGGCGCATGCGCGCGGCGATGCTGGCGGCGGACTTCCTCAACCCGCAGGCGCCGGAGCACGTGCTGCATGAGCTGGAGCGGACGTTGATGCGTGCGCGGTTGACCCAGCGTGAGGCGGAGCTTTGGCTCAACGCCTTCAAACACCTGGGCCGCGCGGTGGCGCCGGGGACCTCCCGCGGTTGAGGCGGGGGGCCGGCGCCACGCGAACAGCCGGGGGCGACTTAGGCCGCCGCGTCCTTCTTGTAGGTCTCGGCGTAGTGCTTCTCGCACAGACCGGCCTTGGGGCCGACCTTGGCGCGGCACTCCGGCTTGGAGCACACGCGGTAGCGCGTGTGGGGCAGCTCGCCCTGGCGCCACTTCTTGAAGTGGAAGAAGCAGTAGCTCTTGGCACGGTAGGGGCGCTTGCAGCCCTCCACGGTGCACGCCTTCTTGCCGCCGCCCTTGGCGGTGCGCGGCCAATGGGTGAGCTTCGTCGTCTGGGTGGCCTCGGCCATGGTACGGATTCTCCTGCGAAACGATGCTTGAAGACCCGTGACGCCACCTGTGGGTGGATCCGCCACGATGTGAAGGCGGACGGTGTATCGCCGGGTTTCGCGGAACGCAAGGAGCCTGGAGACCCGCCAGGGCCCTGAAGGCCCCATCCGTCAGGGGGCAGCCAGGCCCTCATCCGCCTTGGGAATGCCTCCGGACCGGCCGGACTGGGTGCGCGGCACGGGGGAGAGCAGCTCCTCCAGCACGGAGCGGGCCCCGGCGGCGCGCTCGCCCGGCGTGCCACCCGAGGCCAGCGTGGACGGCGGCGCCTCCACCAGGGGCAGGTCCTCCAGCTTCACCTTCAGCGTCATGGGGCGGCCCAGCCGGCGCAGGTGGAGCCGGATGCGCTGGCCCACGCCGCGCGCGGCCACCTGCCAGCGCAGCGTGTGCGCCCGCTCCACGGACAGCCGGTCCATGTTCAGGATGACGTCCCCGGTGCGCAGGCCCGCGCGGGCCGCGGGGCCGTCCTCCACCACGTCCGTCACCACCACGCCCCGGCCGCGCGGGTTCAGGTTGAACGCCTGCGCCACCTCCGGGGAGAAGTCCTGCACGCTGATGCCCATCCACCCGCGGCGCATGCGCCCGTGGGCCTTGAGCTGCGGAATCACCGTCTTCGCGATGTCGATGGGGATGGCGAACCCGATGCCCTGGCCGGACACGTTGACGGCGTTGGCCACCGCCACCACGTCGCCGTGCAGATCCAACACCGGCCCGCCGGAGTTGCCCGGGTTGATGGAGGCGTCCATCTGCAGGTAGTCGAAGTCGCCGTCGCGGCCGTTGGGCGTCACGTCCGTGCGGCCCACGTAGCTCACCACGCCCACCGTCACGGAGTGCGCCAGCCCGAACGGGTTGCCGATGACGACCACCCAGTCCGCGATGCCCACGTGGGACGCGGACGCGAGCTTCAGCACCGGCAGCTTCCGGGGGGCGTCCACCTTGAGGAGCGCGCAGTCCGTGCGCTCGTCCTCGCCCACCACCGTGGCGGGGAACTCCTCCACGTAGCCGTTGGCGCTGCGGATGGAGATGGTGACCTCCGAGGTCCCGTCCACCACGTGCGCGCTGGTGAGGATGTAGCCGTCCGGATGGATGATGAACCCGGAGCCGATGCCGCGCTGGGGCTCCTCGCCCGGAGCCACCTCCGCGAGGTCCTGGCGCGTGGTGATGGACACCACGGCCGGCATCGCCTTGCGAGCCACTTCACTGATGTTGGAGTGCTGCCGGGAGACGGCGCGGTTCTGCGACTCCAGCCACAACTTCCCGGGCGTGCGGGCCCCGGCGCTGCCCGCTGTCCCCAGCGCGCACGCCAGCACTGCCCACTTCAAGCCACTCCCGAACCGCGTCCAACCCATGGGCCCCGCCTTCCCACCACCGTCCAACCCAATGCCCCGGCGCAACCTAGGCACGGGGTGGAGAGGGCGGAAGGGGGAGGGCGGCGATCAGCAACCGGCCCCGCGGGGAGGCGTCGCCTACTTCGGCGCCTACTTCTTCTTGGCGATGATGTCGTTGATGGCCGCGCGGTCCTCGGCGGTGATGCGCTCGCGCGGGCCCGCCGCGTTCGCGGACTTCTGGGACACGGCGCCCTTCGCGCTCTCCACCGCGTCCTCCACGCCGCCCTTCACCTTGTCCAGGGTGGAGGGGTTCACCGAGCGCTTCCAGGTGCGCTCCATGTGGTCCAGCGGGGACCGGCCGCCCACGTTGCCCCGCGCCAGGAAGACGCCCAGACCCACCGCGCAGGTCGTCCAGACCAGGAACTTCAACACGCCCATGATTCACATCCTCCTACGTCGTCTTACATCGGCCCGGGGCACATGGCGAGTTTCCTGACCTGTCGCTCCACAGTCGCTGACAGGGGGCCTGGGGGCCCTTAAGGTCCGTGCGCTTGCAGCCCGAAGAACTCATCAGGGCCGCCCAGACGCGGGCGGCGGGATTGGACGTGGGGCGGGGGGACGCGGCGCTGGAGCGCGTGCGGGCCCAGGCCTCGGCGTTGTTCGCGAAACTGCCCGAGCCCCCGGTGTACCGGCGGGCGGAGGACCCGTCTCGCAAGGCGGCCCAGGCGCTGCTGCCAGAGATGGAGCGGGTGCTGGCGGAGGCCTTCGCGGTGGCGCGTGAGCCGGCGGTGTCGCCGCTGGTGGACCGGCTGGTGGCCGCCCTGCGCGCGCACGCGGAGGCGCTGGTGCACACCGCGGACGGCCGGCTGGAGGCGGCGGAGCTGGCGTGGCGCAAGGCCCAGGAACTGGAGCGCGCCGCGCACCCCACGCGCCAGATGGTGGGCCAGCCGTCCCGGCCGCCGCCGGTGTTCGACAAGGGCTCGGGCCTGTCGCGCTACGACCCGCGCAACGCGCCCCAGGCCACCGTGAAGCTGGTGTGCCCCAACACGGGCTGCAAGCGCATGGGGGACTACGCCTTCGTCCCGACACACGCCTACCACCGCTTCGTCTGCCCGGCGTGCCGCGTGCCCTTCCTGGCCTACTTCGGTGAATTGAAGGGGCTGGAGGTGGAGCACCGGCGCAGCTCCAAGCGCTACCGCTTCACGGTGGATGAGGTGGGCAGCACCGTCACCACGCGCATCGACTTCGAGGAGGCGGGCGGACAGGAGTTCCCGGCCGCGCGGCGCGACCTGCTGGCCTTCCTCTACACGGAGCAGCGGGAGCTGAAGGTCGTGGTGAACCTCACCAACGGCAAGCTGATGTGGGTGAGCCCCGCCTCGTCCTGCTTCGTGGTGACGGCGGCCTTTGGCGAGGGCGCGCCGGAGCTGGTGGCCTTCCGCGCGTTCCGCGATGACGTTCTGCGGAAGAGCCGGCTCGGCCAGGGGTTCATCGACGGGTACTATTATTGGGGCCCTCCGCTGGCGGCGTGGGTGGTGCGCCGGCCGCGGGTCCGGGCCGGGGTGCGCTGGGCCCTGACGCGGGTGCACGGCCGCCTGACACGGAAGGAACGCGGATGACACAGCAGGCTGGGACGCAAGAGACGCCGCCGCCGGGCGCGCGCGGGGACAAGGCCAAGACCGCGCTGTCGGTGGTGGCGGTGCTGGGGCTGGCGGCGCTGGCGTTCCTGGGCGTGCGCGAGGCGCAGCGGGCGCGGCTGGTGCCGGACGGGGCGTCGCCGCCGGCCTTCCAGCTGACGAAGCACGAGGGCGGCTCGCTCGCGCTGTCGGACCTGAAGGGGAGCGTGGTGATGCTCGACTTCTGGGCCACGTGGTGTCCGCCGTGCCGTGAGGAGATGCCGTCCCTGGTGAAGCTGGCCAAGGAGTACGAGTCCCAGGGGCTCGTCTTCGTGGCGGCCAGCCGGGACGAGGGCTCCACGGCGTCGCAGGAGGTGGACTACTTCCTCCAGCGCTTCCAGCCGGAGCTGCGGCCGTACGTCGTCTACGCGGATGACAACGTGGCGCGCGCGTTCCAGGTGAACGCGCTGCCCACGCTCTACTTCCTGGACAAGGACGGCAAGGTCATCGACGCGCAGCGCGGCATGCTGTCCGAGGACGGCCTGCGCCGCCGCATCGAGCGCGCGCTCAAGCGCTAGGCCTTGGGCCTCGAGCGTCAGAGCACCTGACGCACGGCCTCCTCCAGCTTCGCCCTGGGCACGGCGCCCACCACCTGCTTCACCACCTTCCCGCCCTTGAAGAACAGCAGGGTGGGCATGGCGCGGATGCCGTACTGCTCGGGCGTCCGCGGATGGTCGTCCACGTTGAGCTTGGCCATCTTCATCCGGCCCTTGTACTCGGCGGCCAGCGAGTCGATGACCGGCGCGATGACCCGGCACGGCGGGCACCAGGTGGCGGTGAAGTCCACCAGCACCGGCTCCGCCGACTCCAGCACCTCGCGTTGGAACTCCGCGTCTCCCAGCTCGATGACGTTTCCAGCCATGTGCCCCGTCCTGTTTGAAAGGGCGCGGCCCCCATGGGCATCCGCGCCTCGTGCACACGGGATGTAATCGCGGGCGGGAACGCGGACGAGCGCCCCTGGCGGGACGCATTGTTCCGCCAGGAGCCCCCTATTCCTCCTCCCACGGGAGCGCGGCGCCGCGCGTGGACAGGAGCTTCAGGAAGGCGCGCACCTTGAGGGGCAGCTGCCGGCTGCTCGGATAGACGGCGAAGATGGGCAGGCCCGGGGGCGTGTCCGCTTCCAGCACGGGGACGAGCAGCCCCGCGCGCACGTCGTCCGCCACCAGCGACGCCGCGAGCCGCACGATGCCCAGCCCCGCGCGCGCCGCCGCCTGGCCCGCGCGCTCGCTTGGCACGCGCAGCCGGCCCGTCACCGGCACGGTGCGCGCGCTCCGGCCTTCTCCGAAGAACCACACCTCGTCGGTGCCGGACTCGGCCAGCAGGATGCACTCGTGCGCCGTCAGCGCCTCGGGCGTCCGGGGCGTGCCGTGGCGGCTGAGGTAGTGCGGGCTGGCGTAGTAGCCCGTGCGCAGACGCCCGAGCCTGCGCGCCATCAGCGACGAGTCCGCGAGCGGCCCGGTGCGCAGCGCCAGGTCGTACTCCTCCGCGATGAGGTCCACGTGCGTCTGCGCGAGCGACACCTCCACGCGCAGCCGGGGCTGGTGCAGGAGCAGCTCCGCGATGACGGGCGTGAGCAGCTCGCCCAGGAGCGACAGCGTGGCGATGCGCAGCGTGCCCTGGGGCGTGCCGCGCGACTCGCTCACCGCCGCGTTCACCTCGCGGGCCTCGGCGACGAGCCGCGCGCAGTGCGCGTGGTACTCGCGGCCACCTTCCGTGAGGCGAAGCCTGCGCGTGTTTCGTTCGAGCAGCCGGATGCCCAGGCGCTCCTCCAGGGCGGCCAGTCGGCGGCTCACCGTGGACTTGCGCAGGCCCAGGCGCTCCGCCGCGGAGGTGATGCTGGCCGTCGCCACCACCTCCGCGAAGAGGACCATGTCGTCCAGCAGGGGCGGGTTCGCGGCCACGACCGCGAGCCTATGCCCCGGCTGGAACGGGCGCGAGCCCGCGGTGCGTCAGTCGTTGGCCGCGCCCGCGAGGATCCACGAGCGGACCAGGATGTTCAGGCCCGGGTGCTGATCGAAGTACTCCGGCTTGCCCGTGGGCATGCGGTCTCCGCACGCCGTGCCCTCCATCTTCCGCACCAGCGCCGAGTTGTCCGGATCACCGGGCACGACGCGCTGGAGGGTGCCGCAGGCCCTGGCGGTGACGTTGACCAGGCTCGCGTGGCTGCTCATCGGCGCCAGGCTCAGGTTGCCGGCCTTGCCGTGGCAGTTCGTGCACTGACCGGAGTTCCACAGCGACTGGACGTCCGCGGCATAGCGGGGCACCGACACGGGCAGGGTGACGGTCCGCACCACGGGCGGGTTCACGCCATCGGAGACGCTCACGTGGAAGGTGAACGCGGTCTCCGCACCCACGACGGGCGAGTACCACTGCGCGCTCTCGCCGTGGGGGCCGCCCACCCAGGTGCCCTGGGGGACGGGGTCCACCTGCGTCCACGTGTAGGTCAGCGGGTCTCCGTCAGGGTCGCTCGCGGTGATGGTCAGGGTGCCCGTCGCTCCCGCGACCAGGGCCGTGGGCGCGGAGATGGTGTCGCTCACGGTGGGCGGTTGGTTGGAGGTGGAGGCGCCATCATCACCACAGGCCATGACTCCAAGCCCGATGACCAGCAGGGTCGGCAGGATCCGTAGGGAAATGTGCATGGGGGTCCTCGGAACGCGAGTGGCCCGCCAAGCTGGAGACGGTGGCGATTCCAACCCAGTGTCCGCGGGGGTTGGCCAAAACCAGGCTGAAGCACGTTCAGGATGTTCTTGAAGGCAGTCCGTCAGAGCACGCCATGTTCCGAATCGAGTCAGAGAAAGAGTTGCTGCGAGCCTTCCGCTCCAGGGATCGCAAGCACGTCGAATTGCCCAAGGGCACCCGGCTCCCGCTCTTCGTGCGCGACTATTTTTCGTGGGTGGATCCGTACGGGGTGCGCGTCTTCCTCGTGTTCGTCGCGCCGGGGAGCACGCGGCCCACGGGCATCGCCTTCCGCAGGGATCAGCAGGGAGACCCGGCCCTGGCGCCCAAGATGTGTGACTGGTGCCGGACGTCCACCGACGCGGAGATCGGCCTGCTCACCACGGATGTGGATTCAAAGCGCCGGGTGGGGGTGAACCTCTGCCTGGACCTGCGCTGCGGTGAGCGGCTGGAGGCGCAGGCGGACCGCTCCGGTCGCAACCTCCTGGACGACAACGCGCAGTTGATTGAACGCATGGCGCGCTTCGCGAGCGAAGCGTTGGGGTATGCGCCCGGCGCGGATGCGTAGGTTCGAGTGCCTGCCGCCCTGACAGGCCGCCAGGGCAGGGGGTGTGCGGCCAGGAACTGGAGGGCGCGCTAGATTATCCAGCCACCCATGTTCCTCATCGAGACCGAGAAAGAGTTCCTGGACGCGTTCCGCCCCCGGGACCGCAAGTTCGTCGAGCTGCCGAAGGACACCCGGTTCCCGCTCTTCGTCCGGGACTACCTGGCGTGGGTCGACCCCTACGGCGTGCGCGTCTTCCTGGTGTTCACCGCCCCTGGCAGCAAGCGGCCCACGGGCATCGCCTTCCGGCGCGACCAGCAGGGGGACCCGGCGTCGCCCCATATGTGCGAGTGGTGCCACACCTCCACCGGGGCGGACGTGGGGCTGCTCACCACGGATGCCAACTCGAAGCGCAGGGTGGGCACGAACCTCTGCCTGGACCTGCGCTGCGGCGAGCGGCTGGAGGCCGTGACGAACCGCGCGGGGCAGAGCGTCCTGGACAGCAACAAGAAGCTCGTCGAGCGCATGGCCCGCTTCGCCAAAGAGGCCCTGGGCATCGACGGCAACCCGGACGCCTGAGGACACGCGGGACGGCCCGTGAGCCGGGCCGTCCCAACGAAGCGCGCTACTTCTTGCCGGGCGGCGTGCCCGCTCCAGGCGCGGGCGTCGCGGGAGGCGCACCCGGTCCGGGCACCGGCTCGGTGCCGGGCGGCGGCGGCTGGCCGTGGGGGACGATGGTCTCCTTCGGGCCGGTCTCGAGCTCCGACTTCACCAGCTTGAAGTCCACGCGCCGGTTCTTCGCACGGCCGAGCGCCGTGTCGTTGGTGGCGATGGGCCGGTCGAACCCGAAGCCCTGCGACGTGAGGCGCTTGCGGTCGATGCCCTTCTTCGTCAGGTACTCGAGCACCGACTTCGCGCGGCGGTTGGACAGGTCCATGTTGAGCGCGCGCGAACCCTTGTTGTCCGTGTGCCCTTCAATCTGCACGGGGCCCAGCGTCGGGTTCTTGGCGAGCACCGTCGCCACCTCGTCGAGCAGCGGGTACGACTGCTTCTGGATGACCGCGGATCCGGTCTCGAAGAGGATGTTGCCCTTGATGCGGATGCGGTCCGACTCCACCACCACGTAGGGCGGAGCGTCGTACGGGCAGCCGTTGTTCTCCGGCGGGCCGGCCACGTCGGGGCAGTCGTCCTCTCCGTCCGGAATCTCGTCGAAGTCCGTGTCCGGGCAGCCGTCGAAGTCCTTCAGGCCGGGCACCGTGACGCACTTGTCCAGCGGGTCCATCACGCCGTCGCCGTCGGTGTCCTTGTCCGGCTCCACCGGGCAGCCCTTGCTCTCCTTCGGGCCGGGCTTGCTGGGGCACATGTCGTCGCCGTCCGCCACGCCGTCGCCGTCGTTGTCCGGATCCGGGCAGCCGTCGAAGTCCTCGAAGTCGTCCTTGTCCTCGGGCTGCGTGGGGCAGCGGTCGCGCACGTCGGGCACGCCGTCGCCGTCGGAGTCCGGGCCCTCGTCCTTGAAGGTCTTGTCGTAGCGCAGCGCCAGCATGACCCGCAGGGCCTCACGGCCGTAGCCGGTGGTGACGTTGAGGCCGCGGCCCACGTCCAGCTCCACGCCCCAGTCGCCCCACACCTTGGCGCGGGCGCCCACCAGCAGCTCCCACGGCGACTTGAGCGAGTCCGCCTGGTCGAAGTTGAAGGGGCGCGCCAGCGGCGTGCGCAGGTGCATTTCCGCGGTGGCCTTCACCTCGCGCAGCCGGCTGATGTCCGGCAGGTCCACGATGCCGCCCGCGCCCAGCGTCAGCTCGTCGTCCACGCGCAGGTTGAGGTACTGCGCCGCGGGGCGCACCAGCACGCCCGCGTTGCCCACGACGCGCACGGGCCCCAGCCGCTTCTCCAGGGCCAGGCGCGGGGCGAACACCACGCCACGCTCACCCGTGAAGCTCTGCGCGCTGCCGGTGGGCAGCCGCACCTCCGTGACGAGCGCGAGCCCCAGGGGGAAGCGGTCCGGGTTCAGGAGGCTCACGCGCGGCAGCACGCGGATGTCTCCCAGCGTGGTGCCGCTGACGCCCGCGGCGCCGGGGAAGTCCGGCTGGTTCAGCGCGTCACCCAGGAGCGAGAAGTTGTCGCCCTGGATGAGCGTGACGGGCAGGTCCACGCCCAGCTCCAACCGCTCCAGCAACTGGTAGGAGAACAGCAGGTGCGCGTCCAGCCGGTACGGCAGCAGGTTCCCCAGCTTCTCGTCACCCAGCTTGAGCGCGAGGATGCGCCAGTTGAAGTCGAAGAGCAGCGCGCCCCGGTAGCTGCCCACCGGTTCCACGGTGGCGCCTTCCAGGCCGATGCCGCTGGACTGCGCGGCCGTCGGTTTCACCGGGACGGCGTCGAAGCCTCGGGAGAAGGGGTCAGGCTGGGCGTGGGCCGCTGCCGTGGTGAGCAGCAGGCCCAGGACCGCGAGTCGCAGGGCCGCGCCGCACGCGGACCGGCTCCATGAAGGGTGGGAGTCGGGGCATTGCATCCTGAGGCTCTTAGCACCCACCTCCCCCCGCCGGAAGAAAACCCACCCCCGATGTGCGTGAGCTACAGCCTCATGCCATTTCTACAAACCCCGAGCCCTTCGGATCCGCCGCGTGTCTTGTTGCTTACGACACATTTCGCGAGGGGCCTCCGGTTTCCCGTCGCGCGTGATGCTCTGTGAGCAGCGAGAAGAAGGGCCATGAAACGGTGGCTCCTGTGGGGATGTGTCCTGGTGGCGGGCTGTGGCACCCGTGAGGCGAACGTGCGGCGCGACGCGTTGCCCGCCGCGCCCGCGAACACGGTCGTCTTCGAAGGCAGCTGTGACGCGTCCGGCGCGGTGGAGCTGGGCCACGGCCTGTTCGTGGTGGCGGACGACGAGGACAACATCCTGCGCGTCTACGATGCGCGGAAGGGCGGACGTCCGCTGCGCACGGTGGACCTGTCGCCGTCGCTCGAGTTGCCGGTGAAGAAGAAGCCGCCGGAGACCGACATCGAAGCGGGCTCGCGGCTGGGCAACCTGGCCTTCTGGCTCACGTCGCACGGCCGCAACAGCGCCGGCAAGAAGCAGCCCGCGCGCCTGCGCTTCTTCGCCACCGGCGTGGAAGACCCCGAGCACGTGCAGCTCGTCGGACAGCCGTACACGCAGCTGTTGGAGGACCTGCTCGCGGACGCCCGGCTCGCGCCGTACGGGCTCGCGCAGGCGGAGCCGCTGCCGCCGAAGGAGCAGGGGGGCCTCAACATCGAAGGCATGACGGCGATGCTGGACGCGCCCGGGATGCTGATTGGCTTCCGGAGCCCGCTGACGCAAGGCAAGGCGCTGGTGGTGCCGCTCCTGAACCCGGAGGCGGTGGTGCGCGATGGCGCGTCCGCGCGCTTCGGGGAGCCCCGCTTGCTGGACCTGGGCGGGCTGGGCATCCGCTCGCTGTCGTCGTGGCGGGGGCGCTACCTCCTCATGGCGGGGGCCACCGCCTCCGAGGCGAAGTCGCGCCTGTTCACCTGGAAGGGCGGGGACGACGCGCCGGTGCCGGTGACGTCGGTGGACCTGTCCGGCGTGAACCCGGAGGCGTTCTTCACGCCCGACACGTCCGAGGACATCCTGCTGCTCAGCGACGACGGCACCGTGCAGGTGGACGGTGTGGAGTGCAAGCGCCAGAAGGATCCGGCGCTCAAGCGCTTCCGCGGCGTGTGGACGGCATTGCCGGAAAGCCCCTGAGCGCCGGAAGGGGCGCGGACGTCAGCGCTCCATGAACTCCGCGGCCGGGACGATCTGGACGGCGTCCGGACGCACCGGCAGCTTCTGCTGGATGATGAGCTCATCCAGCTTGAGCAGCTCCGGCGGCTTGGGTGACGCGTAGGTGATGGGCGAAGGCGCGCCGGACTTCAGCTTCTCCGCCAGCCCCTGCGCGTCCTCCGTGACGTACACGAGCGCCAGCTTCTCCGGAGAGAGCTGCCGCTTCACGGCGGCCTGCACGGACTCCGGCGTCATCGTCGTCAGCGCGGAGCGGTAGGCGTCCAGGAAGTGGGGCGTGCCGTAGTAGAGCGAGTCGATGGCGTAGCCCAGCCGCCGCTGGTCGGTCTGCTCCCACAGGCGCGTGTAGCCCTGGAGGAAGCCGCGCACCAGGTTGAAGCGCTCCGGGGTGAGCGGCTCCTTCGACATGCGCTCCAGGAAGAACACCGCGCCGCGCGTGGCGAACACGGCGTTGGCGGGCACCACGGGGCGCAGCCAGATGGACACGTCCTGCTGGGTGCGCACCAGGTTGGTGCGGTTGAAGGTGCCGTTGCCCCGGTCCTCGATGAAGTGCTCGGCGTAGGCGTAGTCGCCGTAGTTGAGGCCTCGCTGCTCGCGAAGCTCGTTGAAGAGCACGCCGATGAACTGGCGGTGCTCGCCCAGGTTCGACAGCGCGAACGCCACCGGGAAGAAGTCCGGGTCACCCCGGCGCATTGGCGTGACGAAGCCCATGCTCACGGCGGTGGAGAGCGTGGGCTTCTGGAGGATGAGCGTGCGCCCCGCGGAGGACTTCACGGTGGGCAGCTCCACCCGCGGCGCGCCCTTGGCGGGCAGCGCGCTCAGGCGCGACGTCATCGTCTGCTGGAGGTTCGCGTCCACCGGGCCCGCGAGCCCAATCACAAGCCGGTCCTGCGTGAAGACGCGGCGCGCGTGCGCCTTCACGTCGTCCAGCGTGATGGACTGGAGCCCCTGCACGGTGCCGCCGGTGTAGTGGGCGTACGGGTGCCCCGCGTAGAGGAGCGCGTCCAGGCCCACCTTGCCGAGCGTCTCGTCGTCCTCGCTGCGCAGGCCGTTGCGCACGGCATTGAGCGCGTTGGCGCGCAGGCGCTCGAACTCCGCGGGGTCGAAGCGCGGCTGGAGCAGCGTGTCCGTGAAGAGCAGCAGGAACGAAGGCAGGAAGTCCTGGTGGACGCGGCCGGAGAGGGTGGTCATCTCCTTGTCGGTGACGACCTTGAGCTCGGCGGCCATGGGGTAGAGCGCTTCCAGGAGCTGCGCGGCGGTGAGCCGCTGCGTGCCGCCCTCCGCCATCAGCTTCGCGGTGAGGGCGGTGAGGCCCTCCTTGCCCTTCGGGTCGTCGATGGAGCCCGTGTGGAAGACGAGCCGCAGGCTGACGATGGGCGTGTCCCCCCGGGCCTGCACCACGAGGTGCATCGGCGGCGGCTCGTTCAGCGGCACCGCGGGCACGGAGCCCGGCTCGGGAGGCGGCGGCGTGGGGGTCGGCGCCGGAGGCGGTTCCTCGGGGGGCTTGTGGTGGGCGCAGGCGGCGAGCGACAGCGCGGCGGCCAGGACGAGCGACACGGTAGCGCGGGTCATCATCACGGCGTCCCTCCGGCGGCGACGGCCTTGGGGGTGAGGGTGAGGACGGTGAGGTTCTTGTCCTCGAGGTACTTCCTCGCGAACAGGGTGATCTGCTGGGGCGTCACGCTGCCCAGTTGCTTCAGATAGCTGGCGAGCGCGTCGGGGCGGCCCATCACGCCCGCGTAGAGGGCCAGGTCGATGGCCACGTCGCGCGGCGTCTCCAGGTCCATCAGCAGGCCGTAGCGCAGGTGGTCCTGGATGGCCTTCAGGCGCGCGCCGTCCACCGGGGCGCCAGCCACGGCCGTCACCTCGCGGCGCAGCACGGCGTCCACGTCGGCGCGGAACTTCTCGTCCTGCAGGGTGGCGTCGATGGGGAAGAGGTACGGGTCGCGGTGGGGCGTCGTGTAGACGTTCAGCGACTCCACATACTGCTTCTCCAGCACCAGCTCCTTGTACGCGGGGCTGGTGTCGCCCACGAGGTACTCGGCGAGGATGGTCTGGATGGCGGCGTCGGGCGTGTCCGCGCGAGCGGCGGGCGTGTGCCACGCGAGCACGTGGCGCGGCTGCGTGGGCTGCGGCCAGTCGACGTGGACGGTGCGCTGCTTCGTCTGCGCGGGCTCGGTGGGGATGATGACGCTGGTGGGCTGGCGCTGCCATCCGCCGTAGGCCTTGGTCACCTGCGCGACGACCTGCGCGTCGTTGAAGTCACCGACGATGAAGAGGGTGGTGTTGGCGGGCGTGTACCAGCGCTCGAAGAACGAGCGGCTGTACGCGTACGCCTGGGGCATGGCCTTGATGTCCTCGTAGAAGCCCAGCGTCGTGTGCTGGTACGTGTGGCGCGTGAAGGCCGTCTTGGCCAGCGCCTCTTCCAGCTTGAGGTCCGGGCCCGCGGCGTTCTTGTGGTACTCGCCCAGGACCGCGAGCGCCTCCGTCTGGAAGGCCGGCTCGGAGTACTCCAGGTTCTGGAAGCGGTCGGCCTCCAACTCGATGAGCTTCGCCAGGCCGGCGGTGGGGCCGTACACCTGGTACACGGTGATGTCGTCGGTGGTGAACGCGTTGTCGTCGAAGCCGAAGCCACCGAGGATGCGCTCGCGCTGGCCCTCCGGGTTCGCCTTCGTCCCCTTGAACATCATGTGTTCGAAGAAGTGGGCGAAGCCGGTGCGGCCGGGCTCCACCTCGTTGCGCGAGCCCACGCGCACGGCGGTGACGTACGCGACGATGCCGGGCGAGTTGAACGGCACGCGCACCACGGTGAGCCCGTTGGGCAGGCGCGTGGTGTTCAGCGTGTAGGGGAAGAAGCGGGAGGCGTCTGGAGGCTGCTGCGCGGACGCCGGGAGCACCGGCATCAGGAGCAGCAGCAGGAGGGGCAACAGGCGGCGCATGCGCGGACCCTTTCGGTGCTGGGGACGCGCGGGACGTTACGCCGGAGGTAGGCCCGGGGTGGGCGGCTTTCTGACAGCGCCTGTCACCTGCGCGCCAGAGCCATGCCTCACAGGGTGATGACGATCTTCCCGAAGTGGCCGCCGGACTCCATGTACTGGAGCGCCTCGCGGGCCTGGGCGAAGGGGAAGACGCGGTCGATGACGGGCCGGATCTTCTCCTGCGTCATGGCCTTGAGCATGTCCTCGAACATCTCGCGGCTGCCCACGTAGGTGCTGACGACGCGCAGGCGTTTGGCGCCGGTGGCCGTGGTGTCCGGCTTGCCGGGAGCACCGGTGAGCAGCCCGATGAGCGCGATGTGGCCGCCCTCCCTGGCGGCGGTGATGGAGCGGGGCAGCGTGCCCGCGCCGCCGACCTCCAGCACATGGTCCACGCCCTGGTTGCCGGTAAGGGTGAGCACCTCCTCCTCCCAGTCCGGCGTCTGGCGGTAGTTGATGAGCCCCTGCGCGCCCAGTTGTTTCGCGCGCTGGAGCTTGTCGTCCTGGCTGGAGGTGATGAGGACGCGGGCCCCGAAGAAGTGGGCGAACTGGAGGGCGAAGATGGACACGCCGCCGGTGCCCTGCGCGAGCACGGTCTGTCCGCGCTTGAGGCCGCCCTGGGGGACGAGCGCGTTCCAGGCGGTGACGGCGGCGCAGGGGAGGGTGGCGCCCTCCTCGTAGGAGAGCCAGTCCGGCAGGAGCACCAGCCCTTCGGCGTCCAGGCAGACGTACTCCGCGAGCACGCCGGGGACGCCGCCGCCGAGCGCGTGGGCGACCTTCTCCGGGGTGCGCTCGCCGTCGGTCCAGACCTGGAAGAAGGTGGGGGCGACGCGGTCGCCGGGCTTCACGCGGGTGACGCCGGAGCCCACGGCGACGACCTCGCCGGCGCCGTCGGAGCAGGGGATGAGGGGGAGCTTGAGGCCGGGGTAGGTGCCGCGGGCGATGATGAGGTCGCGGTAGTTGAGGGAGACAGCGTGGATGCGGACGAGCGCCTGGCCGGGGCCCGGTTGGGGCTGGGGCGTCTCCACGAGGGTCCAACTGGAGGAGCCGGTGGGGGTATGGAGCTCATACGCCTGCATGGATGTGACTCCGGAAGAGGGGGCTGCCTGGGGGGCAGGCAGGGGAGGAGATGATGCGGGAGCGTCCGCCAAGGCTTCAGGAGGATTGACGGAGGGCGTTCAGCGGTTAATGTAGGACGAGTGCGGAGCAGATGGGGCCGCATGACGTACATCGAACCGGGGGCGACCTGGCTTCGACGGGGGCAATGACGTTCGAGACGCGTGCCGAGCTTGTTGGGTGCTCGTAAAACTTCCGACAACAACACAAAAGCCAACGACAACGTTGAGCTCGCGCTGGCTGCCTAACTAGCAGTCTCTAGTGCGCGGTCCCCCTGCTCTCGGTCCGTGGGGTAGGGATGGGCCGTCATAATGCGGACTGGTCGCCAAGGGTGCCTGGGCCCGAGGTGACGAGATCTTTCCAGGACCGGCATCAGGTATCCCGTCCGTGGGAGCCCTGGTGACGTAGCAAATCGCGGACTACGCACGTAGGGTCGAAGAGCCGACGGCTTTCGGACGAGGGTTCGATTCCCTCCGCCTCCACAGTGAAGCCTGGCAATCCAGTACGGGTTGCCAGGCTTTTTCTTTTGCCCGGGAGCCACCGTGAGCAACGTGACGCCGTACGACGACCTCTGCCCCGTCACCTGTGGCGCTTCCGTCCGGGCGAAGCTGGATGCGCTGCCAGAGGCTGTTCGCGAACGCCTGGAGCAAGCCGTGAAGGTGGATGCAGCCGTGCGCGGCTATCCCGTACCGCGTCTGGTGGATCCAGTCGTGCCTCGCCCACAGATTCCCACCGTTGTGCGCGTGGAGGGCTGGAGCGCCAGATACGTGGTGGACTTCTTCAAGAAGACCCTGGTGATCACCAACGTGGAGCAGATTGCCGGCGACACCCCTGAGTAGAGGGTGTCCGCCTCTCCCGCACTTCGACGCGAAAAAGAGGTGAGGGGGAAAAACCGTCCCGCACGTTGCTTCGAGCGGAAATGCAGAAACGCATTTCCGGAGCCCCACGCCCATCCTGGGCGCGGAGGACTCAGCCAACGGCATGAGGGGACAAACACAATGAAGCGAGCGTCCATCGTTATTGCGGCGGTGATGATGTCGGTTGGATTCGCCAGCACGGCCCTGGCGGCCCCCATCACCGTGAATGGCTACGTCTGCGCGGCGACGTACAGCCGGCAACCCAACCTCACCTACGGCCAGGGCTACGTGGTCGTGCAGGTGAACACCGGGGCGAACTGCACAGGGAGCTTCGTCGGGCATTACTACTACCTGGGCTCGGGCGCCTCGGCCGGCGGCTACGAATACAGCGAGGCCGAGCGCCTGGGCCTGTTCGAGCGCGCCACCCAGGCTGCCACCCAGGGCACATCCGTCTCCCTGTACGTCGAAGCCGCGGGCATCGGCATCCTCAACACCACCTACCGCGGCAACTGACGGGCTATCGCGCTCCTCTGACGAATCGCCGCGCGGATTGGCAAGCAGTAGGCTCCCGCCCCACTCGAAAGGGGTTGCCGTCTCCCATTCCAACCCCTTGGGGAGAACCTTCGTGTCGGTGCTTCGACGTGCCCTGTGGCTCGCGGTGTCTGGAGTTGTCATCAATGGATGTGGTGGAGAGGTCCAGGCGCCCGTGCGGGAGCCGGACCTCTCCGTGAAGTCGGATGCGCTCTACTCCGAGAATGGAGTCCAGCTCTGGTCTCTCACGGACCCGGTCATCCCGGTCTGCTGGCTGACCCCCGGCTACGACGTGGACAAGCAGCTCATGAAGGAGTCCCTCGCGCGCACCTGGGAGTTCGAATCCCAGGTCCGATTCACCTGGACCGAGGGGTGCCCCACCACGGGCACCACGAAGTACGTCCGCCTCGAGTTGATACCGAGCGCGCCCACGGATAGCGGAGGAGGCATTGTGAGCGTGGGGATGGCGGCAGCCTTTCGCCTGCCATCGCAGGGCAGGTCGGGCTACATCGACCTGCCCGGGACCCACTTCTCGGGCCGGCTCAGCCGCCTGCAATATCTCGCCTCTCACGAACTCGGGCACGTGCTGGGCTTCAACCACGAGCAGCACCGCGACGACGCCCAGGCCCCGTGCAGCGCGAACGTGAACCTCGGTCAGGCGTACACCCGCTACGACCGAGACTCACTCATGCAGTCCATGAATGCCTGCAACAGCAATATGTCCGAGACCCTGAGCGCGTTCGACAAGGTGGGCGTGGCCAGCGTGTATGGCCCGAGGCGCTGGACCGACCAGTTCTGGACCCTGGGTGATGAGCCCCCCGGGGAGGTTCTGCGCCAGTTGGCGGACGTGGATGGGGTCGCAGGCGACGAGCTCATCTACTTCCACAGCAACGGCGTGCGCGTGGCCGCGGCGAACGCCTCGCAGCGGACCTTCCAGGTGGCCCAGGTCTGGCTGGCGGACTTCGGGACCAGCGCGGGCTGGAGCGGCACCCTGCACCCCCGCTCCGTTGGCGACGTCAACGGAGACGGCCGGGCCGACATCGTCGGCTTCGGCGAGAACGGTGTCTCGCTCTCCTACTCCACGGGCTTCAGCTTCACGCCGGGCGCATTCAGCTTCGCCGGCTTCCACCACGCCAGCCCGAACTGGCCGAGCGCCCTGGCCGCGCCGCGCATGCTCGCGGACGTCAACGGCGACGGCACCGACGACATCATCGGCTTCAGCGGCAGTGGCACCGTGGTCTCGCTGTCGCAGTGCACGGGAGCCCTGTGCACCGCGAGCACGCAGTTCGCGGCCCCCGTGCTGGCCCTGGCCGCGTTCGGCAGCTCCGCCGCGCAGGGCGGCTGGGACGGAGTGCGCCACCCCCGCCGGGTCGCCGACGTGAATGGCGACGGCAAGGCGGACATCGTGGGCTTCTCGGAGTGGGGCGTCATCGTGGCGCTGTCCACCTCCACCGCGACCACCGCCTCCTTCGCGCCGCCGGCCCTCTGGCTCGCCGACTACGGAGCGGACCCCAGCGTGGGAGGCTGGGCCACGGCGGATTACCCGCGGTACCTGGGCGACCTCAACGCGGATGGCCGCGCGGACATCATCGGGTTCGGCCATGACTACGTCTGGGTCTCGTTCTCCACCGGCACGACGTTCCTCCCGGCGCAGCGGGTCCTGAAGAACTTCACCGTCACCGGCGGAAGCTGGCAGGCCGCCTTCCCACGCTTCATCGGAGACGTGGACCACGACGGGAAGGTCGACCTGGTGGGAAGCCGCCCGCTGGGCACCCAGGTCTTCCTGGGCAAGACGTTCGATGCGAACGCCCTCGCGCCGTAGCCCCTCGGAGTCACCGGAGTGGCGCTGTCCTCGCGAGGACGCCGCTCCGGGCAACACTCGGGGGCCGCATGGCCATCGTCCTGTCGGGCGGTCGGGCTGGCGACTCCCGCACCGGGACCGACGCGCGTCACCGCGAAGGGTAGCTTCCCTGGTTCTGCCGCCGCTGCTGCTCCTGCTGGCGCTGCTGCTCTTCGTACTTCGCGTTGCCCTCCGCTTCGGCGACCCGGCTGGTCGTGAGGGCTCGCGCGCGGGATGGCAAGTTCATCGGGACGTCCATGGGGGACGTCGAGTCGTGGTCCGGGATGGGCAGACCGGTCAGGTGCTGACCCGCGGCGTCACCGCTGGCTCGACAGGGAACACCCAGACGCTGATGAAGCAGCCCCAGGTGCGGGGCGCGCCGCTCGCGGATGAGTCCTCCGCGAAATTCTCGGCCACCCTGGACCTCAGATGGCCGTCTGAATCTCGCCGTGCGCCCCGAGCGTACGGCTCTACAAGTCCGTCGATTTCTCCGCCTCGTCCGCGGTCGTGGCGGCTCCCGGCCTTCCGGCTGCGGGCAGCAGCAGCCGGCCAAGGACGAGACCGAGGACCGCTGCGATGCCGCTCGCCGACAGTACACCCAGCTTGGCCGCCGCGAGGACCTCGGGCGCGCTGAAGGCGAGCTGCGCGATGAACAGGGACATGGT
The DNA here is from genome assembly GCF_054512695.1 of Corallococcus sp. M7. Taxonomy (NCBI): domain Bacteria; kingdom Pseudomonadati; phylum Myxococcota; class Myxococcia; order Myxococcales; family Myxococcaceae; genus Corallococcus; species Corallococcus sp. M7. Next base: position 7,492,680 of record NZ_CM137252.1, on the reverse strand, counting down.
GAACCCGATGCCCGCGACGACGCCGAGGACGACCAGGTCCCTTGGTTTCATGCCTCGCGGAAGCGTCCCCAACCCCAGGCGCAGAGCCAGTCCACAGGCGAGGCAGACTCCCAAGGGCTTGCCCACGACGAGGCCTACCGCGACGGCTACGGCTACACCCCATGCGCCTCCGCCCGGTGCCCCGCTGGAAACGGTGACACCCGCGTTCGCCAAGGCGAAGAGAGGCATGATGCCGAACGCGACGTAGGGGTGAAGTGCTTGAATCAGGCTCTCCGACGGCGACATGGCCTCGCGGCGTGCCGCACTGACGCGCTGGAGGGAACTGGCGAGTTCGTGTGAAGAGAGCGTGCTCGGCTCGCCTCGTGATATCTCGTCCAGCGTGCTTCGGGTGTCCTCGACGAAGCCGCTCGGGCCCAACCAGGCGCGTACGGGAGTGATGAGCCCGACGATGACGCCTGCAATCGTTGGGTGGATGCCAGCCGCGTAAACGCCCGCCCAGGTGACGAACGCCGGAACGACATAGGCCACCCGCGACCGGACGCCAAAGCGTTGCATCAAGAAGATGCCACCCAACCCGAGCACGGCAACACCCAATCCCGACATCGCTACGCCTGAGGAGTAGAAGAGGGCGATGACGATGATTGCGCCCAGGTCATCAATGACGGCGAGCGCGAGCAGGAGTACCCGGAGCGCCGCGGGGACGCGTTTGCCCAGTAACGTGAGGATACCGACTGCGAAGGCGATGTCCGTGGCCATGGGCACGCCCCAGCCCGCACGCGCCTCGGGGGAAGTCGTGAGCAGGAGGTAGAGCCCAGCGGGCGCGACCATCCCGCCCAGCGCTGCCACCGCGGGCAATGCGGCGCGGCGCCACTCGGAGAGCTCGCCCTGGTGCACCTCGCGGCGAATCTCCATGCCCACGACGAAGAAGAAGATCGCCATCAAGCCATCGTTGACGACCCACTCAAGGCTGCGCTCGAAGGTGAAGCCGCCGAGCCTCACGCCGACAGGGGTATGCCAGAAGTGGACGTAGCCCTCGGCCCAGGGCGAATTGGCCCAGACGAGCGCGACCGCGGCCGCGATGAGTAGAAGGATTCCGCTCGCCGCTTCGATGTGAAGGAAGCGATCCAGGGGACGCCCGGCGAGCCGAGCAATTCGCAGGAATGGTTCCCAAGCCTCGGGAGGTGGTGACGAAAGAGGGCCTTGCCCCGGTGCGGAGTTCGTCGACATACGCTATCCCCGCCGGCTCACTCGCCGGCCGGGATGGCGGCCCGACCATCCTCAATCCTGCGGCGTCCATCGCCGCACCCTTGATGAAGCGCGGGCACCTTTCCACAGAACCTCCAGCACGTCGAGACATCCAGCTCGGTCCGGCAGCCAGTCGCTCGGCGAGTGAAGCGCCCTTCTTCATTGGGGGGGCTGATGGCTGACCGCTCGCCGCGAAGCGTATGGGCAAGTGCACCCGCGCCTGTGTCCTCCAGGACGGATGCTGGCATCGCGACCTGGCCGCTGTGCTCGTGATCATCCTGGACCGCACGGGACGGCCTTGAGTCCTGGCGTGTAACGCGGAGCGGTCTCGGGAGACATGCACCTGCCCTTTGTCGTACTGGCGAGGGCCAGGTCCTGTCCACGGAAGCGGCTCTCGCTCACTTCGACGCGAAAAAAAAGGTGAGGGGGAAATCCCGTCCCGCACGTTGCTTCGAGCGGAAATGCAGAAACGCTTTTCCGGAGCCCCACGCCCATCCTGGGCGCGGAGGCGTCAGCCAACGGCATGAGGGGACAAACACCATGAAGCGAGCGTCCATCGTTGTTGCGGCGGTGATGATGTCGGTCGGATTCGCCAGCACGGCCCTGGCGGCCCCCATCACCGTGAATGGCTACGTCTGCGCGGCGACGTACAGCCGGCAACCCAACCTCACCTACGGCCAGGGCTACGTGGTCGTGCAGGTGAACACCGGGGCGAACTGCACAGGGAGCTTCGTCGGGCATTACTACTACCTGGGCTCGGGCGCCTCGGCCGGCGGCTACGAATACAGCGAGGCCGAGCGCCTGGGCCTGTTCGAGCGCGCCACCCAGGCCGCCACCCAGGGCACGTCCGTCAGCCTGTACGTGGAAGCCGCGGGCATCGGCATCCTCAACACCACCTACCGCGGCAACTGACGGTGGACCGGTCATCGCGTGCCCGCCCCCACGCGGTCCGGTGGGGGCGGTTCCTCCAGGGGATGGCGCGCTGGATAATCCCGGGAAATTCAATGAGCCAGGGAAAAACTCCCACTGCGTATAGGGGGGCGCCGGGTCTGGGCTGCGGCCCGGCCGTCAATCCATTGCATGCCTCCCGGGACCGTCATGTCATTGCGCCGTCTGTCGTTGTTGCTCGTTCCCTCCTGCGCGGCCTGGCTGGGCTGCGCGGAAGCAGGGCCTCCCTCGGATGAGGTGAAGGGTCCGGACGTCGTGTGGAGCGACCCCCGCGAGGGCACCGCGACGGTCGCCGACGAGGACCTGCTGCCGGGCTGTGGCGAACCTGACGCGGGGCCGGTGGAGCCGGACGCGGGCGTACCCGACACCGCCGTGCTGGTGACAGCCGACTCCCGATTCCATGCGAGCACCGGCGTGACGGTGGTTCCCCAGGACCTGTCCACCCGCGACCTGGAGCTCCTCGTGCCCGACCCGAGCGGGGTGGGCTTCGACCGGCGCTCGGGCACGCCCGTGCCGGGTGGCATGCGCTTCGAGAACATCCCGGACGGGGAGTTCTTCGTCCGCTCCAACCATCTCTACTACCTGACCCGGGAGCGGCGCTTCGACCTGGGCGTCAACCGCGTGGGGCGTCCGGACGCCGTCTATTCGCCGGTCACCTACACGCCCGTGACGGCGGACCTGTCCCAGATGGACCCCTGGCAGGACTATGAGTCCATCAGCTCGCCGGGCACGGTCCTCCAGGTGGTCAGCGGCGACGTGGACCTGGCCGCGTCGCTCGACTTCTCGGCGTGGCCCTCGACCGGCACCACGTCCCATCAAGACCCGGACGCCTTCCTGACGGGCTTCACCGGCTACCCGCTGCCCGTCCTGGACCCGGCGAAGGGCGACCGGGTGTACGTCAACCAGCTCAACGCCGTGCCGTCGGGGACGCTGCCGAGCGGCGCGCCCATGGCCTACACCACGGTGACGAGCAGCCAGCACCTGCCGTCCTTCGCGTTCACGCCGGATGGCACCACGCCCCTGTCGCTGACGAGCAGCCTGCAGCCCACGCCCCGGAGCGAGTTCTCCATGGAGTGGCGTCTGTCTGAGTTCACCCGCTGGCGCGCGGACGTGAACCCGGACTCGACGCTCAGCCTGCCCATCCTCCAGGTGCTGCCCGTGCCGCACGGCCTGGCGGATGGCTGGGTGGGCTACCAGGGAGAGCTGCTCAACCTGACCCTGCCGCGCGGCGAGGACGGCGTCATCACCCGCCGGATGGCCTTCGGCAATCCCTATCCCGCCTCCTGGGGCGTGCTGGGCTACGCGACCTATACGTTCCGCGCGGGGGCCCCGGTCGTCGTGGGGTCCAGGGGGCACTACCCCACGGGCTCCATCACCGTCGTCGACCGGTTGGAGCACTTCATCGCGGGGCCCATCGTGCCGAAGATCTCACCGCCGCGTGAGGTGCGCATCGACGGCGTGGATGCCTATGTGTCGCGTTCGGTCGGCACCACCCAGCCGGTGGTGAGCTGGAAGCCGCCAGTCCTGGGCACGCCCAAGGCCTACAGTGTGACGCTCACCAGGCTCACCGACAGCTTCGTCACGCCGCCCGCGAAGCGCTTCTACGTGCCCGGCGACAGGACGTACCTGCGCCTGCCGCCCGACGCGCTGGAGCCCGCCTCCACGTACTTCCTGCGCGTGACGGCGGATGGCTCGCCGGGCTTCGAGCCCTGGCGTGCGCCCTCCATCAGCCTGGAGCGGCTGCCCGGCTCCAGCGCGTCCACGTTCAGCGCCGCGTTCACCACGCCGTAGCCGGGCAGCCGTCCGGGGGCCGAGGCTTTTCATCGCTCGGCCTGTATCGTGACGGCATGAACTCGACACGCGAGCGCCGCTCGGAACGGGTGGAGCTCGGTACGGGCCGCTCACTGGAGACCTTCACCCTGTGGCGGCTGAACCAAGCCCGCTTCTGGCTGACGTTCTTGAAGATCTTCGGTTCGATGATCCTGGTGTGCTCGGTGGGGTTCGGATTCTTGCAAGGCTGGCCAGGGTTCAGCTTCGGGGCCTTCGGGAGCGGGCTGTTCCTGTCCAGCCTCTTTTTCGGCATGTTCGGAGTCCTCTTCCTGGTCTTGAAGGTGGATGCTCGCGGTTCGACCTACTGCAAGGACCCCGTCATGCAGCTGGAGCCGTCCGGACACGACGTGACCGCGCGAGCTGTATCCGGTGCGCTCCTGGGCAGGGTCTCCAGTGGCAGCCTGCGCGTGGTGCGCGTGAACGTGATGCAGGGCAAGCGAGGCCTGATGGGCGCGCTGCGGGTGGATCATGCGAAGGGGTCGGTCTGGCTGAGCCCCTACCAGTGGATGGGTGCGTGGCCGGGACTGAGGTCCGAGTCCTTCTACGAACCCATCCATTTCGTCGAGGATCCGCTCATCGACGCGTTATTGCCGCTCGCGGAGTAGCGTGGCTGGTTTCCAGGACCCCCGCGCGTCACCGCGAGGGATAGCTCTCCTGGTTCTGCCGCCGCTGCTGCTCCTGCTGGCGCTGGTGCTCTTCATACTTCGCATTGCCCTCCGCTTCGGCGGCCCGGCTCTTCGCCAGGGCCTCGGAGGCGTCACGCGCGACGATGGGCGCGAGCTCTCCCAGCCCCGCGACGAGGACGGGGAAGGGCACCGCTTGCGTGTCCACCAGGATGGACCAGTCGTCCTTCACCGATGAGCGCTCCGCCTTGAACGAGAGCGCGTCATGCGACCACCCCTCGGGGAGCACCACCTTCGCGCTCCAGATAGACGCACCGCAGGACGTGATGAAGACGTTTCGCCGGTGCATCTGCCGGTGATGGGACCTGCTCCACTGGTTGTATTCGATGCGACACGCATCGACCGGGCGTAGTTGGGCCTGCACCGAAGCAAGCGCCTCCAGGCCTCCGACGTCGGTCTTGCTCGCGCCGCCGCCGAGCAGCTTCAACGCCGCGAAGATGCCACCGCCCATCGCCAGCACCATGACGCCGAGAAGGAGGAGGATCCTGGCCCCGCCTGACTTCGAAGCAGTTTTCGCACTCATGGTGCGGCATCCTAGCAGTCCGTGCCCACGCGCTACTGGTGCAGGATGGCGGCCGATGAGCGCGACCCATGCCTGGACCGAAGAGCTTCGACGCACCCTGAAGGCGCGGAGTGACCCTCGTCTCGCCGAGGCGACGCGCCGCTACTTCCCCACGGACATTCGAGCCCTTGGGGTCCCCAACGCGGAGGTGCGGCGCATCGCCGATGCGTTCAGCAAGGAGCGGGGCCTTTCGCCCGAGGACCGTCTGGCGGTGACCGAGGAGTTGCTTGCCCATGCGACCCACCACGAGGAGGTGCTGCTGGGGTTCGCCATGATCCGCAAGGCGGTGGGGCGCTCGTTCAACGAGTCGCTGCTGGACCGCTTCCGGTACTGGTTGGAGCACTCCGTCTGGAACTGGGCCCAGTGCGACGACCTGTGTCTGACGGTGATGTACCCGTTCTTCCTCACCCGGACGCCCGCGCTCACCCGGATCCAGCACTGGACCGGATCCCGTTCCCCCTGGTGTCGGAGGGCGGCGAACGTCGCGCTCGTGAAGTTCGTGAGCCGCGGGATTCGATCATCCACATACATGCTGCCCCGCGAGGTGATTCTCGGAAACGCACACCGATTGCTTTTGGATCCAGAACCGTATGTGCAGAAGAGCGTGGGGTGGCTGCTGAAGGTGGCGGCGGACCACCACCGGGAGGCGGTGGTGGCGTTCATCCAGGAGAACATCTCCGGGATGCAGCGGGACACCCTGCGCTATGCCATTGAACGGCTGGATCCGGAGCAAAGAAAGGCGCTGCTGGCGCTGGAGTACAAGACGTCGGTGATGAAGTGAAAGAGCCTGGCAATCCAATATGGGTTGCCAGGCTCTTTCTTTGGGCGCTCAGCGCATCAGGGGCACTTGCTCACCATCAGCTCGCCGCCGTTGTTGCTGGCATTGATGCGGAAGCTGAAGACGTAATTGCCGGCTTCCGGAATCGCGAGCGAGGACTCCTTGCCAGGGCCCGCGGCGAGCGCCATGGGCTGCTCCGAGGCAATCACCACCGGGTTCCCACCCAACACCGCGAGCTCCGTCGACCAGTCCGCGCTGGCGAACTTGAAGGTATACGCGGTGACGTCCGGCTCGTTGACCACCACCTGGTAGATGTTGTCGCCCTTGTAGGCGAACCGGCGGTTGGCGGGCGTCGCACCGAAGTTGTCCCCGCCGACATAGCTGCCCCGGATGAACAGCTCCTTGCCGAGCGGCCCGAGCCCGTCGACCGTCGGAGCGTCGCAACGCGCCAGCGGTCCCTGTCCAGAGAGCCCGCCGCCCGGGCCTGTCTGCGGGCCTTCCGCCGTCGGCGAAGCGATGACGAAGAACCGGCCCTCGAACGGCCTCAGCGCGATGTCATGGTGCCCGTCCACGAGGGCCACGTCCTCGCCGCCCATCAGCCCGACGAGCGCTCCCGCGCTGCCAATGGCCGTCCCAGCAACAGTGATGACCGCGGGAGTCGCCTTCGCGTTCAACACATACAGGACGTGGTCGCTGCCCGTGTCCTTGCGGTCGATGTAGACATTGTCGTCCGAGTAGATGTGCGTCCGGCTGCCATTCGCCAGCGCCGGATGGGTATCGCGCAGCGCCCACAGCGACGCAACGTAGTGCTTCAGGTCCGCCTGCGCGGGCGAGAGCACCGTGGCGGGCGCCCCCACCGTGGTCGGAATCCCATCCACGATGGCGGAGGTCCGGGAGACATGGTCGTCGCAGAGTCCCCGGATGGCACAGGTCGCGTTGTCCTCCTTGGCCGCGAAGCCCGGCAGCTCCTGTCCGACCTCGTCACCGTAGTAGAGGGTGATGGGGCCGCTGTACCCGGCCATGAAGCTGAAGGCGGCCTTGTGCCGCGCCCACCAGGCGCTGTCCTCGGGTTGCGCCAGGCCTCCTCGCTGGAGGAGATCGCCGAAGCGGACCAGGTCGTGGTTGGTCAGCATCAGGTTCGGCATGGCGTGGGCCGGATAGGCCAACTGGTTCTGATATCCCGCCTGGAGGTTGTTCGCCCCTCGGTTCCCCGTGCCGGATTCCTCGACGGCCAGCGTCTGCACCAGGCTGTATCGCACCGGGAAGTCGAACGCGGACAGCAGCGCGGGGCTCGCGGCGGGGCCATAGCCGTTGCTGGCGATGTCCGCCGGCCCGCTCCAGATCTCCGCCACCATGTACCCCAGCGGATGGACGGACTGGCCCGCCGCGTTCGTGTAGCTCACGTCCGCCGCGGCCTGGGCGACGGTGTTCCGCAGGTCGTCCCAGTACTGCACGGGGACCTGGGCGGCCTGATCCAAACGCCAGCCGTCGATCTTGTAGGTGGTCACCCAGTGCGCGGCGACCTCCTTGAAGAACTCGAGGTCATCCGGATAGACCGCCGAGCGTCCGGTGCCGCCCTGCTGTCCCGTGGTGGAGAGCTTGCGGCCCTGCGGCGAGGGGTAATCACTGGCATTGACCTTGTAGTGGCCGAACACGCCATCCAGGAAGACATACATTCCCCGGGCATGGGCGCTGTCGACCAGTTCCTGGAGTCTGGCGTTGATGCCGAACTTGGGGTCGACGTTGAAGTAGTCCGACGCGAAATAGCCCGTGGCATCCAGGCGGTTGGCCCAGTCGTCCTGGCCGCTCACGGGAGCGCTCGTGAAGATGGGGGTCAGCCAGAGTGCGTTGACGCCCGTGGACTTGATGGCGTCGAGGCTGTTGATGACGCCCTGCAAATCCCCCTTGTGATGGCTGGTGCCGTAACCGGTGTTGTAATCCGCGGTGCTGTCGGCATCGACGAAGGCTTCGACCATGACCTGGTACAGGCGAAGGCCGCACGCGGGTTCACCGTTGCCCTTGAAGCAGGCCAGGCGGCTGTCGGCTCGAGCCGCGGCGGTGTCGACGGTCGCGGTGTACGCAACGCCCGCATCCACTCCCGCGTCCACCCCGCCATCCTCCACCCCAGCGTCCTCACCCGCATCCGCCGGCGGCGGAGGCTGGGTCCGCCGTCGCTTCCACTGTTCCCGTCATGGCAGGCGGCCAGGACACCCGCCATGGCCAGCGTGAGAAGGGACTTCCTCCAATGCATGAGCTGCGCTCCTCCGGGGACGACGCCCCATGAAAATCCGGGGTGCAGCATAACGGCGGCATGTCGAGGCCCATCCTCCAAGCGCATCGCGAGGTTCAAGCCGAGACACGTACGCCCCGTCGCTTCAGACCTTCCCTTCTGGTACGGAGCGAGTCATGCGAAACCTTATTCTCTGTGTCCTGGTGTTGTTCTCCATGACGGCCGTTGCAGCGGAAACCCGGCTGGTCGTGAGGGCTCGCGCCCGGGACGGCAAGTTCATCGGGACGTCCATGGGGGGCGTGCGCGTGGTGCTCCGGGACGGGCAGACCGGCCAGGTGCTGGCCAGCGGCGTCACCGCCGGCTCCACAGGCAACACCCAGACCCTGATGAAGCAGCCACAGGCGCGGGGCGCGTTGCTCGCGGATGAGTCCTCCGCGAAGTTCACGGCCACCCTGGACATCGCCGAGCCGCGGCTGGTGACGGTGGAGGTGTCCGGGCCGCTGGCGCAGCGGCAGGCGCTCGCGACCAGCACGACCCAACTCTGGCTGCTGCCCGGCAAGCACCTCGAGGGCGATGGCATCATCCTGGAGCTGCCCGGCTTCGTGGTGGATGTGCTGATGCCGTCCGCTCACGAGTTCATCAAGCTCACGAAGGACAAGAAGCTCACCGTTCCTCTTCGCGCCAACCTCACCCTCATGTGTGGCTGCCCGACCGAGCCCAAGGGGCTCTGGGACTCCAGTCGGTATGAGTTGCAGGCCACGGTGAAGCACAATGGAAAGCCGCTCACCCAGGTGCCCCTGAAGTACGCCGGGAAGACCAGCACCTACGAGGCGGAGCTCTCCGTACAGCAGCAGGGCGCATACGAAGTCACGGTGACCGCGTACGACCCCGTCACCGGCAACACCGGCGTGGACTCCACCACGTTCATCGTCGAGGGGTGACGAGCCAGGAGGGCCTCGAATCCGCTGCCAGAGGACTCAAATCGCGCAGGTCCCGCAGGTTGTGGGGGCCCGCGATGAGGGTGACAAAAAGACATGCTGAGATGTCTTTAATCTGTTCGTGCTGGCGTTTTTCCTTGTGGCTGTAGTCTGGATATTCCTGTCATTGATTACCTGCTGCGTTTCGTCGCCAAGGACAACCGTACTGTCGGGCGATGGATAGACGCGTGAGCGGTGTGGTCTTTCTTGCGCTGCCGCAAACGCATGAAAGGAATATCCGTATGCCAGAGATTTCGAAGCTTCCCGCTCCGGGTCCTACGCCTCCCAATCAGCCCACCAACACCGTCAGGCTCTTCCAGGACGCGAGCTGGTCGAGTGCGTCCTACGCCTTCAACGTCAATGACTACACGAAGGACAAGCGCCAATCCATCTCCGGGACGAACATTCAGGACCGGGCGACCTGGATTGCGTTCAATCTTCCGGTAGGGACCGTCGTCACGATGATGGACAACTTCGTCCCGCCGGCGGACGGCAACGTCTACAATCTCAAGGGCTGCGGCCGGGTTGTCGACCTCGTGGGGACGGGCAAGACCGAGGCCGTGGCGCTCTCGCAGGTCAACATGAATGACTGCATTTCGGCGTGGTTCTGGCACACGCCCGATCTGAACCTCGGCGCTGTCGAGCTCTACCAGGATGCCGACTTCAAGGGGAACCGCACGGTCCTGTTCCTGTCGGAGTGGAACGCGAGACAGGTCCACTCGCTGTCTGGCTGGTACATCCACGACAGCGCGAGCTCCGCGCGTTGGCCATCCCTTTATGACGCCCAGACGGTCTCGTTGTTCGCCAATTCCGACGGGTCGGGGGTGAGCTACGAGAACATCAAGGCCTGGGGCAGCTTCTCGCAGTTGAGCAGCTTCAAGCTGGTGGGTTTCAACGACGCCATCTCCAGCTTCTCCTGGAACAATCTCATCCCGAAGCAGGAAATCATCGCCCCGGTCATCGTCACGGTCCCGAACAGCAGCGGGAAGAGCCTGTCGACGCACATGACCGCGACGAACGACAGCCCCGAGGTGCAACCACAAACCATCACCCTGACCAACACGACCGAGCAGACGACCTCGGTGACGGTCACCAACCAGTACACGGCGGGCATGGAGTTGGGGTATTCGCTCTCGGCCAAGGCGGGCATCGGGGTGGGGGAGGTGACCCAGGAGTGGACGCTCAAGCTCAGCTTCTCCTACTCTCGCACGGACAGTTCGACGCTGACCAAGACGCAAACCACGGCGCTCTCGGTCTCGCAGGTCTTCAATGTGCCTCCCTACAGCATCGCCCAGGCGACGCTCTGGGTGCAGATGGGGCTGCTCCCTCCGAACACGACCTACAGAACCACGGCCGAGCGTTGGTATGACGCCGACCTCAAGGGCAGCACGTACGACCCCGCGAACGGCTGGTGGCGCCGGACGGAGTTCATCACCTTGCAGATGGGCGGAACCCTGGCGGTGAACTCGAACCTGGTCGTCGAGACGTCGCCGATCCCCCAGGCCACCGAGGCATAGCCTTCAAGAAGCCGCCTGCTGGCGAAGCCTCCGCGCGAAGAAGGACAGGATCTCATCTCGTGCCGCGAGGGTCGGCTCGCCAGCCGCGTCGATGAGGTGCGCGGTCACCACGCTGTGCGCACCTCCGACGATCCGCTCGAAGAAGGGTGGGGGACTGGGGTTCGCTGCCGACGACGGCAGCACCCGGGGCTGGAAGCGAGCCCCCAGCGCTTCGGCGTACGCGGCGAAGCGCTGCGCCGTGCAGAAGCGATCCCCGTCGAAGCGGTACGCGAGCACCGTCAGGTCTTCACGCTCCAGCCGCTCCTTCACGGCCGCGGCCTCCTCGGGGGCGATTTGAATCGCTCCTGGGGCGTCGAGCGGCAGCGAGGGCTGGCACAGGACGGGCGCCAGCACCGCGGGCTCGAGCATCATGCTGAGCGCGAAGTTGCCGGTGAAGCACATGCCGATTGCGCCGACACCGGGGCCTCCACATTCCTGGTGCGCGAGGCTCGCGAGCGCACGCAGCCACTGCGTCACCGGGCTCGACGCATTCGCCGCGAACGCGCGGAACTCCGCGCTCACGCAGGCCCGCTTCATCACGGCGAGCCCCGCCTCCGCCTGTGGATAGGCCCCATCCCGTCCGAACAATGACGGCATGTAGACCGTGAAGCCGGCATCCCGGACCCAGCGTGCGAAGCGCGCGACGTGAGGGCTGATGCCAGGCATCTCGGCCATGACGATGACCGCGGGGCCTGTTCCGGCGACGTAGACGGCGCGCGGGGTCGACTGGAGCGTGATGTCGCGTCGCTCGAAGTCATCCAGGGGATCGTCGGCGGTGGGCTCGGGGGCGGGAGGAGTCATGCCCGGACGATGCGGGAAACCCACCTCAGCGAGCCAGTGGCGGCATTGACAGCTTTCGGTCTACTCTTGCCAGGTATGATTTGGCATGTCGTGCTGGATGGCGTGGCCGAGGGGCCGCTGGGTGTCGGCCTCGACGTGATCAACACCGCCACGCGCCTGCTGGAGTCCGGTCTCGTCCCAGGAGTTCCACGCGCGAATCCATTGCGTCAACGCGTGGTGTCTCTGGACGGCCGCCCGGTCCGCTCCGGCACGGGACGCCCCGTCTGCGTGGACGGCGCGCTCAGCCTGCGAAGCGTGAAGCCGGGGGATGTGCTGCTGGTGCCCGGACTCTCCGCGGCCAGCGAGCGCGCCGTAGAACAGTTGCTCTCTCGCGCCGACACCGCACGCGGCATGGAGCTGCTCGCGCGAGCGGCGGCGAAGGGGGCGAGGGTCGCGGCATCGTGCTCGGCGACCTTCGTCCTGGCGGCGGCGGGGCTCCTCGATGGACGGGACGCGACGACGACCTGGTGGCTGGTGCCCGCGTTCGTGCGCCGCTTCCCCCAGGTCACCGTCCGCGCGGACCGGATGGTCATCGAGAGTGACGATGTCCTCACCGCGGGTTCTGCCTTCGCGCACGCCGACTTGATGCTGGCCATCGTCGCGCGCGTCGCGAGCCCGTCACTGGCGCACCTGGTGGCCCGCTACCTCGTGCTCGACGAGCGTGTTTCGCAGTCCCGCTACATGGTGATGGAGCACCTGCGCGTCTCGGACCCGGCGCTGCGCTCGGTCGAACGGTTCATCGCCGCGAACCTCGGCCGGCAGTTGTCGCTGGAGGAGCTCGCCCGCGCCGCCGCCACGTCTCCGCGCACGCTCGCGCGGCGGGTCCAGGCAGGCATGGGCATGACGCCGCTCGAGTTCGTGCAGCGGGTCCGCGTGGCGCATGCCACCCACCTCTTGGAGACGACCCGGGACTCGGTCGATGACGTCGCCGCCCGGGTGGGCTACGCCGACGCGGCTGCCTTCCGACGCGTGTACCGGCGATACGCCGGCGAGAGCCCCCGAGGCAGACGGCCCAGGTGAACCCGGCTCAGTTCGTCACCTGGGCCGTCCCCATGAGCGCGCGGTGGTCGGAGCACGTGTCGCCGCGCAGGGTGGCACTGACGTAGTTCCTCCCCGTCCAGTTGAACGAGAAGAACATGTAGTCGAGCTTCGAGTTCCACGGCTGGTTGCAGGCCGCGCTGTACTGGCGCTTGGTCTCGCGGGGCGTCTTGAAGTCCGCGTCGATGAACGGGTCGCCATTGCCCAGGTGGTTCAACGTCTGGATGACCGCCGAGCTGGGCGCCGAGTTGAAGTCTCCACCGACGATGACCCGGTAGCCCGAGTTCATCCAACTGGTCGCCCAGCCGCGGATGGTATTGGCTTGAGCAAGCCGGGTGGCGTCATCCGGACCCGAACCGGCGATGAGGTGGGTGCTGCACGCCCGGAAGACCCGGCTCTGCTTGGTGAAGTCCATGCAGATCATGCTGTGGCCCAGGCCCCCGGGGAGGTCGAGGTTGTATTGCACGGAGGGGCCGTACTCCGTCCGCACGGCGATCAGGTTCCCGTGGTTGAGCGCCCCGCCGACACCTCCACAGGCCGCCTTGTACTTGGTGGGGTAGAACGCGGCCCAATAGCCCCGGGGGTAGTTGGTGTTCCAGAACGCGCTTGCCTGCGTCTGGCAGACCTCCTGGAGGGCGACCACGTCGGGTTGATTGGCGCCGCCCATCAAGGCGTTCACCAGGTCGATGGCGCCCGTGCCGCCCCCGTAGGCGAGCTCTCCCGCGATGTTGTGGGTGATGGCGACGATGGCACCGGGATTGACCAACGAGGCCGCCTCCTGCGGCTCGCGTGACCCGGCGGGGGCCGGGGTCGAAACCTCGCTCGCCAGCACGACGAAGGGCGCACACAACAAACCCATCAGCAGCTTCTTCACGTGGACTCCTCCTGGACGAAACCTCCGACACAGTAGGGATGTTTCTCGTGAATGCTGGTCTATCGTGATGTCCGCGTCAAACGTGTAAAAACCGACATGGATGAAGCACAGCGGCCCGCCCCGAGCGTTCGGGGCGGGCCGCTGTGTTGGAACAAGAGGCGTCAACCCGGCGTCAGCAGACGCCGTCGCGGGTCGCGCAGTAATCGAAGCAAACGGCAGGCCCGGTGGGGCTGCGGCATTCGCTGCCGTCGCAGCAGTAGATGGTGATCCAGGAGGCATTCTTCGTGTCCGCGCTGGAGGAGGCGCACTGCGCCTCGCACGTGTCGGCGGGACCGGTGCACGTGGTGCCGTTGGCACACGACATGTACACCTCTCCGTCGGACGTGCCGCCACAGCCCGCCAGCATTCCTGCTGCCATCAGTCCCGCGATGATTGCCTTGCGCATTGTGTGCTGTCTCCTGGATGGGGATTGCCTGGCGAATGGTAGGCGGAGGAGAGCACTCTGGATAGAGGTTGCTCCGGAGGTCCCGTGAGAGTCTATTTTTGCAGTCCCGCAAATTTCCTGGCCAGTCACAAGCGCACCGGTACACCACGACCCTGTCATTTCCAACGAACAACCAATGCGATCTGCTGGCGAAGCTGAGCGAGGCCACCGCGGAAGCGCCGTACCGCAAGTCCGTCGAGGAGTTCACCTTCTTCAATGCGCTGGGCGACGTCACGAGCCCATCCGTTATGAGGCCGCCCTCCGGGATGCGGGCTTCCGGGACATCACCTGGCTCTCATCCGCCGGCCCCGGAAGGCGTTGATGGTGCCGTCGCCGAAGTTGCCCACCAGCAGGCGCCCGGCGAGCCGCCCGAAGCTGGCCGGCGCCACGGCCATGCCCCACGGCGCGTTCAGGCTGCCGCCGGAGATGAGCCGGCGGATCAGCTTCCCATTCGAATCGAAGACATTGACGTAGCCCAGACCGGGGCCGTGCACGTCGTCCTCGCGCTCCTCGTCCTGCTGCGCATAGCTCACGTAGAGGTCGCCGTGGATGTTCTGGATGCCAAACGGCGCGAAGCCGGCAGGCAGGTTCGGGTCCGTGAAGTTCCCGCTCAGCGTGGCGGGCGTGAAATTGCTGTCAAAGACATCCACCTTGCCGTTGTGGAAGTCGGTCGCGTAGAGATAGGAGGCGGTGCCATTGTTCGCCAGGGCGACGCCCTTGTAGAACGCGTTGCTGCCGGAGTTGTCCACCTTGAGGATGGCATTGGCCGGGTCCGCCAGCGGAGACCAGCCGGCCACGACGCCCTCCTCCGTCACGAAGATGAAGCGAGCCGCCCCGCTGGCCGTTCCCGCGGTGACGACGAAGCCCTCGGAGCCGTTGTAGACGGCGCCCGTGGGGCTCGACGGCGACGTGGCTCCCGTGGGCACCGGGATGGTGACCACGAGCGGCTGCGCGTTCCCGTCGCCGTCATAGAGCGTTGACACCCCCGTCCCGTTGTCGGCGACCCAGGCGGGGCCGAACGGGTTGAAGGCAAGCCCCCAGGCGTTGATCAGACGGGCATCCGGATGCTCCGAGGCCACGCTGCCGTCGGAGACCAGGTTCCTCTGGGGGTACGCATTGGGAATCGAGCCCGGCGCCTGGGCGATGGCCGCTCCAGGCAGCGCCACCACGGCAAGCGACAACCCAAGCACATATCCAGCACACCGCCGCCCCAGTTCGCTAATCGACGTTGTCTTCATGTTCCCCCCCTTGAGATATCGCGCGAGTGTGAGCTTCTCGTCTGGCTGACACCTGAGAAGAGGGGGACTTCACCGCAACAGGCCCTTTTGCGCAGGGAAATGATTGCCAGCGTTGGCTCATGACAGGACCTCGACGTAGCCCTCCGTGCCATGCACGCGGATGCGCTGCCCGTCTTGAATCCGCCGGGTCGCGTTCTCCACGCCGACGACGGCCGGCAGGCCATACTCCCGGGCGATGACCGCACCGTGGGTCATCAGCCCTCCCACTTCGGTCACCAAGCCCTTGATGGACACGAACAGGGGTGTCCAACTGGGGTCCGTGAAGGGCGTGACCAGGATGTCTCCCTCCTCCATCTCCGCGTCGGCCATGTCCAGGAGGACGCGCGCCCGTCCCTCCACCACGCCCGAGGAGACCGCCAGCCCGGCGATGGCTCCTGCGGGGAGGCCGGCTCGCTTGTACGCACCCGTGACGATCTCTCCATCGGAGGTGATGACCCGCGGCGGCGTCAGCTTCCGGTTCCGCTCGTGCTCGTCCTTTCGCTGGCGGATGAGCTGGCCATCCACATGGTTCGTGCGCACGACCTCGCGGAGCTCCTGGAAGGAGAGGGAGTCGATGTCTTCCTTTTCCTGGAGCACACGGGCTTGCACGAGCCGCTCGGCCTCCTTCAGCAGGGCCTGCCTGTAGACGAAGTAGCGATTGACGATGCTGTACTTCGGATACTCGCGGTAGCCGATGAAGTTCCGGAGCCGGCGGATCATCCGTTCTGTTTCTCCAGCCTTCTCGTCTCCTTCCGGCAGTTGCCGCAGCCGCGCCAGGAGCTCCTGTTCCTTCTTCAAGGCCTCCTGCCGCCCCTGTTCGAACTTCCGGTTGCTCGCCCCGGGTTCGAAGGCCTTGATGTTGCCAAGGATCAAGGGGACGAGCGTCGTGGGGCTTTCGCGCCAACGTGGCCGCGTCACATCAATCTCCCCGACACAACGCATGCCAAACCTGTCGAGATACGCGGAGATGGCGTCGTGGGCCGCCTGTCCACCCTCCACCCCGGCCAGGCCTTCCAGGAAGCCTTCATCCCGGGCGTTTCGCAGGTACTCGACCACCTCCGGATGCGGCCGGATCGCGTCCGCGACATCCAGGAGCGCCAGCCCCATCTCCGAGGTGATGTTGTTCGGCACGGACTGGGACAGCGTGTCCGCGGCGCTCTTCTCGCCCAGCCAGGCCTGCATCTTCTCGTTGAGCCAGGACGCGGCGTTCATTCCTGACATGAGCGCGCCAAAGCTCCGAGGCTCGAACAAGCTCCGCCTCAGGGTCTGGAAGTCTTCCAGGATGAAATCCAGCAGCTCCATTCCGGATTTCGTCTGGATGTTCTGCTTCAGCGTTTCGATCGCCGCCTGGCTCTGGGCAATCAAGTCAGCGACGACCGCCGGGTCGTCAAAGGCAGGCGGGGGTGTCCCAGGCTTGCCTTGAGCAGGCTCCGGGGAGGGCAGGGGTTGGATGAAATCGCCCCGTGCGATGAGGGTCTCGAGGGCGTCCCGGATGATCGGCTCGGAGCGGCCCAGGACATCCAGCATGGCCTCCCGGCTCGCCGGTGACGCCAGCTCCTTCATGCAATCGACGAACAACCTCCCACCCGCCGCGTACATGGGACGAGCAGCGGTCAGCTGCCACAAGGACAGCCCCAGGGGCTTCATGGGGTCGGTCATCATCTGCTGGTGGCCGACGGAGACGAAGATGTGGTTGCCGCCGTCTCCCACGTCCGGGATGGGGTACAGGGTCGTGATGGGCCGGCTCTGGACGAGGTAGAACGTGTCGTCGAGCAGGCACCACTCGATGTCCTGGGGATGCCCGAAGTGCGCTTCGATTCGTCGCCCCAGGCGTTCGAGCCGCACGATCTGCGCATCCGTCAGCACGGGGCTGGTCTGCCGCTCGGTGGTGGCGATGGTCTTCTCGGTGATCTGCCCGTTCCGCACCTTGTAGCCATCGGCGTTCACCAGGCCGGAGACCAGGGCCTCCCCGAGGCCGAAGGTCGCCTCGATGGAGGACACCTTCCGGTTCGACGTCACCGGGTCGGCCGTGAACAGGGTTCCGGCCGCCTGTGGGGCGACCATCTTCTGCACCACGACCGCCATGTGGACCTTGCGGTGGTCGAAGCCGTGTTGGATGCGATAGGCGACCGCCCGCTCCGTGAAGAGCGATGCCCAGCACCGGCGGATGTGCGTCAGGATCTCCGGCTTCCCGATGACGTTCAGATACGTGTCCTGCTGGCCCGCGAAGGACGCCGTCGGCAGGTCCTCCGCCGTCGCGCTGGACCGGACGGCATAGGGCGCCCGCTCACCCAGCCTGGAGAGGAAGAGGGTGATGGCTTCCTGCACGTCTTCAGGGATGGCGATCCCTTCGATGACCGCTCGGAGCGCCGCGCTCACCTCCCGGATGCTGCCCCGGTCTTCCGCCTTCAGACGCGACAGCCGTTCAAGCCATTCGCCAGTCGTTGGCGCTTCGCCCAGGATCCGCTTGAAGGCTTCGGTCGAGACGCAGAAGCCATCCGGGACGTGGACTCCTTCCATCCTGGAAAGCTCCCCCAGGCTCGCGCCTTTCCCTCCGACCTCCATGATTCGGGTCCGGTCGACCTCCTGAAACCCAAGCGCATAAGCCGGCATCCCCGCACCTCCCTCGTGAAGAGGGCGCGACTATAAGCATGACAAGCTTTGAAATTGACTGGATGGCGCTCATTTATTTGGAACTTCAGGTCCACGCGGGTTTCATGTAGAAAGGGCTGAGTCACGGGGCTGGCAAAGAAAAAGGGATGCGTTGGATTGCAGCGGCAGCTACCGTCGCCACATGAAGACCGTGGATGAATGGAAGGCAACGCTGCGGGCCGCGATGAAAGAGGCCCTGCGTACTCGGAACGCGCCCGCCTCGGCGGTGCTTCGGGAGACACTCGCCGCCATCGACAACGCCGAGGCACCCGACATGAGCGTTGCTCCCGCCACGGTCGTTGGCGACATCGCCGGCAGCGCGGGAGGACTCGGAAGTGGAGAGGTGCCCCGGTTGCTGTTGTCGCCGGAGACGGTGGGGGCCCTCGTGCAGCGTGAAATCCAGGAGCGTCGCGACGCGGTGGCGCTCTACACCCGGCTCGGCAAGCACGAAGAGGCTCGGACACTCCAGGCGCAGGTGGACGTGCTTCTGGCGCTGTAAGCGCGGAGCGTCTTTAGCGGAGCTCCTCTTCCAGGAACTCCCAATGGGCATCCACCCAGTCGTGGATGTACTTCACCTCGCCCTCGAAGCCGAGGATGTCCGTGCGCTGGTTCCATCGCGGGAAGTGGCGATAGGCCTCGCCCCAGTGGGCTTCATCCTTGCGTGCCGCGCGGTCGACCTCGGCGGCATAGGTGTCGATGAGCCCATGGACGACGTCGCGGTGGAGTGAGGTGTGGAGCAGTGTGTGGAGGCGCTCTCTGAGAGGTCCGCGGAGGGCGGGGTCCTCCAACATCCGGGCGAACAGGTGGTTTTCCTCCGTGAAGGAGGCCATCACGTCCGGGGCCTGGCGCGTGGTGTTCCAGTTCTGCCCGAAGCTCGCATCCAGGTCCCAGGGGATGTAGCGCCAGCGCCGCGCCTGCCCTTGCGCTCGGAAATGGTAGGCATTCTTCGTCACGGAGTCAGACAAGGCCGCCAGGTGGGCCAGGATCCACCAGTCCTCGTAGTCCTCCACCTGCATCCAGGCGCCGCGCTCCGCGCGGAATCGCTCCGCACGGGTGTCCGCCACGAAGGCGGTGAACTGCTCGATGCTGGCATAGGCCCCATCTCCCTCCTCGGGCTCGCCCTCCTTCTTCTCGTAGCCCAGATGCAGCGAGGCCTTGGGCCTGCCGGACGCATCCCGCCGGGAGAAGTTGGCGTCGGAGCCCACGGCCTTGAAGAGTTCGCCCTGGACATCCATTCCCTGCGCGGAGAGCGAGTGGCGGTCGACATGGTCCGCCACCGTGTAGAGCCCGTGATAGTGCCCGTTCAGGTAGACGACCGCGCTGAAGGTCTTCACCTGGAGGTGGTCGGGAGACATGAGGCTCCACAAGGTGAAGCCCAGCCTCGCGCGGAGGTATGAATTGTCATTGAAGGGGCTGATCAATACCACCTTGCGCCTGCCGGAGAAGCCAGCCGCGAGCAGGGGCTCGTCGAAGGTCTGCCCGCCGCGGAAGTCGAGCGTGAAGCTGCGCTTGGGGAAGTCCCGGGACATCGCCCCGCGATATCGGGCCTGGGCGGTGTAGCAGCGTCCGCGATAGAAGACGCGCGCCGCCTGGTAGTCGTCGTCATCCGGCAGTGAGTCCGCCACGTAGAGGTGGAGCACCGGCAGCCCGTCCTCCTCGACGTAGCCGCGCGGATCCTGTTCCTGCTCAAGCGCAGCGTCTTCGCGGGCGGCGCCCTCTGTTCCCGTGCATTCGGGAACGGGGAGCCCCCAGGGACTCTGGGGCGGGCAGCCTGACGTGGCCACTCCCAGCGCCAGCAGGGCCGTGGCGAGGCGCGGGGACCCTTGTCTCGCTTGTCCCATGTCTTTCCTCCACGCCACGAAGCGAGCCATGCGTTCGCCCCCCATACCGCTCTCCGGGGCGTGGCGGGCCCTGTCTCCGGGACCGATGCGCTTGTCGCCCGGCCGCCACTCCTGCCCCGGGGACTGTTGTCGTCCGAGACGGTGGATGTGCTTCTGGTGTTGTCCTCCTTATCACTGTCGATCATGGACCTCCGTCTGGAGTCGGGATGAACGGCCGTGCGAGACTCATCCAGAACTCCTTTCACGAGGTGAGGACCCCATGAAGCGTCTCCTGGCAGTGGCTGCGTTCCTGGCGTCGGGTCTGGTGGCGTGCGGTGGTGATTCCGGCCTGGATGGCGCCGGCAACGAAGCACCGCGACCCGCGGTGGCCTCCGAGTCCGGTGGCTCCGTGAAGGCGAGCGCCTGCACCACGTATTACGTCCCCCGGCTCACCACCTACTGGGATTCCTATCCCATGCGAGACGATGGGTTGCTCGGGCAGTGCGAGCTGGATGCGTCCTGCAATGCCACCTGCTGGGGCGTGGAAAGCGCCTATCCCGTGTATACCGACTACTTCTATTGCACGCGTTGCCTCTGAGGCTCACTCAGGCCAGGAGAGCCCCTCAGTACTCGGAGCTGGGGGGCTTCTTCTTGACGCCCTGGAGGTCCGACGACGGCAGGCCCGGCAGGCTCCCGAAGCTGGCGCGGCGCCTCAAGACGGGGCCTCCTCGCGGTGCCTCCACGTGCAGCCTGCGGTCCACGGGCGCAACCGGCAGGCCCAGGGCCCGGGCCGCCGCGATGTCTGTGTTGTGAGCCTGTCGCAGCTGTAGCGCGGCGGCCCTGCGGTTCCCGCTGACAGGGGGCAGGACATGGCCGTTGCTCGCCAGGTGCACCGCCAGCTGGACGCCCCAGGCGCCGCAGCTGTCCTGTCCCCTCATCCGCGGCCCATCGTTGTCATCCTGATATTGGATGGCGCAGTGCTCGATTTCGATTCCGGGGAAGGGCAACTGCAGAAGACGGAGGTCTTCCACGGGGACATCGTCGGGGTGAAGCGGGTCCAGATAGAGCAGCCTCACCTGGCGGCCCCCGAGCGGGTCGGGCGCGCCCAGCGTGAAGTAGAGCAGGGCCCAGTGATTGCCGCCCCGGTTGAGCGGCTGGATGATGATGCGCGTATTCGTGGTGATCGCCGGGTGCACGCCGGTGGTGTACGCGGCGCGGTCCATCTGCAACCACTGCGGCCTGCTGACCCCTGGCAGGACCGCGACATCCGCCCGGTCCCTGAGCAGGTACCGCTGGAGGTTGTAGATGTCGTCCTCCTCGTAATAGTACCCGGGCGCCTGGAGGTCCGGAGCCTCTTGCGACGGGGCCTCGAACGACCCCAGCGCCGCGAATTGCTTCTTCAGCGAATCGACATCCTGCTCCTTGCTCGGCTCCTCCCGCGCTTCGGCGCTGGCTGACGAGACCCCCTTCTTCTTCGAGCCATCGACAGGCGCGGGCGCCACCAGGGGACGGAGCGCGACCCGCCGCACCTTGCCCATGTTCCGGATGGCCAGCAGCGGGAGGTCC
This sequence comes from Corallococcus sp. M7, assembly GCF_054512695.1. NCBI lineage: Bacteria > Pseudomonadati > Myxococcota > Myxococcia > Myxococcales > Myxococcaceae > Corallococcus > Corallococcus sp. M7. The sequence continues at coordinate 7,471,320 of NZ_CM137252.1, read as the reverse complement.
GTGATGGGACGCGGTACCACCGGCGCATCCTCGGCCCCACCGGGTTTGGAGCCGCCCAACTGGGAACCGCCGAGCTCGGAGCCCCCGGGGCTGGCGGTGCCGCCTGTCCTGAAGAGATCCCCGTTCCGCATCACCAGCCGGTTCGCGAGCATCGCTCGCCGCGCGAGCGTCTCATTGTCGTCCAGCACCGTCAGACCATAGGCGCTGGTGGTGCTGCTCATGATCTCCAGGTGGTTCTTGAGGAAGTTGGTGAAGAAGGCCCTGACCGACACGCGGGTCCCACAGATGCGCATGACCCCGTGAACCAGGTCTCCGCCCGTCGGATGCTTGCTGGCGCTTTCGACCATGAACAGCAATCCCCCGGGCTTCTTGGTGTCGGGGGCGCTCGCCAGCAGCGTCTGGAAGAAGGCCAGATACTCCGCCTTCTCGCTGGAGGTGTTGTTGGTCGTGTCGATGATGACGGCGCCCAGTTGCTTCTGATTCGGAAGGGCATCGCTGGGGATGTTGATGGGATTCGGCGCGCCGTCCATGACGAGCATCCGGACGCCATTCTTCACGGCAATGGTCTGGTAGATCGAATCATGGTCGAGCTCGAAGTACGGAGCCCAGGCATTGAGCAATTGCGTGCCCGTCAGTCCGCTGTCCTTCATGCTCCCCTTGGCGTTGAACAACCCCTTGGAATAATGCATCCCGTAGAAGCTGGCCATCCGGAGCGCGGCCATGCCGGAGAGCACGGAGATCTTCTTCACGGTGAAGCCTTCGGGGGTCGCGACCTCCTCGTCACCGTCGCTCTTGCCGCTCTTCTTCTTCGGCGCCGGTGCGTCGTCGTCCTCGTAGTCGGACTCCGACCCGTAGCCGGAGTCCTCGGGCTCGGGACGGCGCTTCTTCCTGGGACCCCTGGCGATGGGCAGCACGTCGGGGAGCACGTAGGGGATGGTGGCCTTGAGCGCGGGCAGCGCGCATTCCGCAGGGCGGCCGGTGTACCTCGCGACGGCCGTCGCATACGTACTGCCGTCGGCCCGGGGCGTCGTCAGGGCGTGGTCATGCAATACGGACATCAGGCGGTCGACGGCTTCCAGGGCCGCGGAGGTGTAGCCATTCAAGGTGCCAATGGAGTCGGGCACCTTCTGCTTCCGCATCTCGGTGATGAACTGGTCGGTGACCGCGAGCGCCGCGGCGATGGCCGCCGCTCCCGTGTCAGGCGGCAGCAGCCCCGGGTCCAGCCGGATGCCGTCCGGGAGGTCCGCGAGCGTCGGGAACACCGAGCCGAACCCTTCCCGTGAGACGACCTCGATGCCAATCCCCCGGGCGCGAATCTGCTGGGTCAACACCGCGCCAAAGACACACTGGACCGCCCGCCACTCTCCCTGGTCCTTCGGGAAGACCTTGCTCGGCCCTCCGATGATGCAGAGCATGGGGTAGCCGTGGATCCGCCAGTCCGGGCTCCGGCTGTCCACGTGCGGACTGCCGCCGCTGAGCTGGAAGTTCAGGAGCTTCTTGCCCTTGCAGGCCCGGATGGTCTCCACGCAGACCGCCCGCTTGGACTGGATGGCGATGTCGCTGAGCGGAATCGGGAGGTCCCGGGTCCCTGGCGCGAAGAGGTCGCAGAGCTCGAACACGCGAGCCCCGTCGACATGGTGGCGGCCACCCGCGCGAGCGGAGGTATCCACCGGGAGCTTCGGGCCCAGGATGAACCCCGGTGTGGCGGAGCGCGGGTAGGACCGGGATGGAAAGCTTCGGCCCTTCGCCTTCCCCACGGAGAAGAACGTGAACGGCACCATGGAGGTGGCGGACACGGTCATGACCGCGAGCAGCCATTCCAGATCGTATTGGATCCGGGCCGTGCCGGTCTTGGGGTCTACGTCCACCTGCCAGACCATGTGCCGTCCTTGTCGTGGGCGGAAACCCACCCGCTCCGTGTTTCACGTCCCAGGCGCTGGAGGATGTCACCTCGGGAGAAGCGAGAACATGACCTGCCGAGGGGGCAGGGGGCTCGGAGCCTGGAGGGCCAGCACGGACGGCACGAAGTCGGGCGCGGCCAGACGCAGAAGCCCCATCCCGATTCCGGCCAGTCCCAGCATCAGTCCTGGCGCCTCGGTGAACTTCGGCAGGCCGCAGCGCCACGCTCCGTCCTGGCCCTGTGCCAGCACCCGCGCGGCCCGTGAGCGCGCGGCCTCCTTCCAGGCCGCGTCTCCCAGCACCTCTCCCGCCAGATGCAGCACCTCCAGGTTGCCCACGTCCCCGTGGCACAGGCAATGGCTGCCGCCGAAGCCTTCGCGCTGCACGGTGGCGAGCCCCGCGGCAACCTCGTCACGCAGCCGCGCATCCTCCAGGTGGCGCAGCGACAGCAGCCGGGCCAGGACGCCGCCCGCGGCCCCGTTGCACCAGGCCGTCATGAAGCCGCCGGGCACCAGCGGCTCGCCTTCCTTCGACGTGCGCAAGTCCTTCCAGTTGCCGCGCTCCGGGACGAACAGGGCCCGCTCGAAGGCCAATCCCTGACGCGCGGCCTCCCGGTAGCGCTCGTCGCCGGTGAGCGTGGCCAGTTCCAGCAGCGCCCAGACGAAGCCGGACGCGCCGTGGGCCAGGCCCGTGAGCGCGCGCCCGGCCGCGGGCACCACCCAGGCGCGTCCACCATGCCCGGTGTCGCTCGCCGTCTGGAGCATCCGCTCACCACACTTGCGCGCCAACCGGAGCGCCTCCGTGCTGCCGGTCTGCTGGTGGAGCCGCATCAGCACCAGCGCGGCCCCCGCGACGCCCGCGACCAGGTCCAGCGCCGTGTCCGCGTCGATCTTCGCCTCCAGCGAACCCAGGCCCGCGTGGACTTCATCCAGCAGCCCTGTGTCGTCCAGCGCGACGGCGAGGTGGCCGAGGACGTAGACGTTCGCCGCGCGTCCCGAGAACGCTCCCGCGCCGGAGGGGTCCTGGGACTCGGGTGCGCGCCACTGCTCGCGCACCGGCACCGCCGCCCTGCGCGCCAGCACCGCGAAGTCCTCCCGGCCCGTCACCGCCGCCAGGTAGCCGAGGAAGAGCGCCACGCCCCCCACGCCGTCGAAGAGGTCCGTGCGCAGGGGAGAGAGCCCCCAGCGCCGGTGCTCCAGGTCCTGGAGGCCCACGCCAATCCAGCCGACGTCGTGGGCTCCATGGATGGCGCGGGCCGCCAGCAGCTCGCCCAGTTGCACCGCGCCGGCCAGGCACGCCTCGGGCGTGGCGGGCGGGGGCAGGGCATCCCCGGCGGCGGTCCCCGACGGCGCCACGGTCTCGCGCTCGCGCTCGAGCGTCACCAGCGACTGGCGGATCAGCGCCATCTGGTCGGCGCAGTCCTCGGGACCCAGGTTCTCCAGCAACTGGAGCGAGCCCTCCAGGCCGGCGCGCGGCAGGTGATCCGGGAGGCAGCGCCCCCGGCTGTCCCAGAGGTGGCGGGAACCGGGTCGCGCGGTGAAGACAGGCACGTCTCCCAGCCGGAGGTCCTCGTGCTCGGAGGGCGTCAGCCGCGCCAGCGCGGGACGCACGCGGACCTCCGCCCACAGCTTGTCGAGCAGCTGGTCCCGGTCGAGCGCGTCGCGCAGGAAGTCCGGGTGCAGGCCCTCCTGGAGGAGGAAGCCGTAGCGCATCGTCGCCCGGGCGATGTGGCGCACCTCCACGTCCCGGAACCCTTCGAGCATCCGCGCCACCTCCTCGCGATGCTGGAGCAGCAGCCCGTACGTCTCCTGGAAGCCCTCCTCGATGCTCGTCCCGAACGCGGTGACGTCCACCGGCCGGCCCTCCAGCAGCGGGCGGTTGTGGGCCGCCGCGGTGGACGGCTGCTTGCGGACGACGTGCAGGGTGTCCCGGGCGCGGTCCTCCAGCGCGGGCGCGGCGTGGGGGAAGAGCTGGCCGGCCTCGCCGCCCAGGCCGCTCAGCTCCACGCCGGCCCGGCCCTCCCTGCCGAACATGAGCGTGGGCAGCAGGCCGCTGCTGATCACGGAGCGCTCCAGGAAGCGCGCGGCGCGGGACACCGCCGTGTCGTCGGCGCGAGGGGCGGGGAGCTGGTGGAAGAGCCCCTCCAGGTCGACCAGGACGGGGAACTCCCCGGCGGCGAGGAGGTTGCCGGAGTGGAGGTCCACTCCGCGCAGCAGATACAGCAGCGCCAGGTGGCTGCCCTGCCGCCAGTAGAAGCGCGCCACGGCGTCGCGGTCGTCGCACCCGCCGGTCTCGACGTGCTCCACCCAGCCATGGGTCTCGCGCGTCAGCACCTTCAGCCGGCGGTGCGGATGGCGCAGGCCCCAGCGCTCCAATTGCTCCAGCAGGTCCTGGTAGCGCGCTTCGACCTCCAGCGACCGTGGCTTGTAGACGACCCGCAGACCCGAGCGGAAGGTCAGCAGCGCCACGCTGCGGCCCTCGCGGTGCGGATCCCCCGCGCCGGTGCGCGCCTCCACGAGCGGCCCCGGATCCACCCCCGCGCCGAGCCTGGCCACCAGGGCCTCCCGGTCCTCCGCCAGATGCGTCAGCAGCTCCAGGCCCGTCTGGATCCAGCGCTCCAGCGACGTCACCAGGAGCCGCGCCAGCACCGGGTACTCCTCCAGGAACGCGGCGAGCCGGCCCGGGGCCTCCAGGTGGTGCAGGGCGAAGTGCTCGAAGCGCGCCTGGGGCGTCTCGCCCCGCAGCTCTCCGCGCAGCCGGGCCACGTTGAGCTCCAGCACCAGCGACCGGGTCGCGGTCTGCATCAGCCGCTGCTCCAGCGCGTCCACGAGCCAGGCTTCAGCGCGCGCATCCAGCAGCGCGTCGGCGGCCAGGCCGGTCCGGGCGGCCAGCGCATCAACGCCCGCCCGCAGCCGTCGCAATCCCAGTTGAAGGAACCGGCGCGTCAGTGCCGGCACACGCATCCGCGGGCCCGCATCCACGGCAGAGGGGAGGGCGACGTCGGCCGCGCGATCCGACAGGACCTCTTCCAGGAGCGGCAGCCACGTCAGCGCTTCCGGCCGCGGCGTGCTTCCCGCGAGCCTGCGCACGAAGGACGCCGCGTCCAGCCCCACGCCGCGGAGCCGCTCGTCGAAGGACGCCTCGTCTCCCAGCGTGCTGCGCCGCCACGCTTGAAGGCGCGACTCGGCCTGTTGGAGCGAGGGGGCGGAAGGGTTCTCTTCCGCGGCCTCCCGCTCATGGAGGAAGGCAGCCCGCTCCCACGCACCCATCTTCGAGCCCTCTCGCATGCGCGTCCCGCACGTCCGTCTGGACCTGGAAAAAGACAGGCGCGAGGACCGGAGCCCTCGCGCCTCGGGTGGAACGGGACGACTCCCCGTGGGAGCCGCCCGTCACACGCCGTCCATCAGCACAGGGAGAACGTGAGGTTGGTGCAGATGTACTCACAGGAGTTGGTGGCGGTGAAACCGATGTCAATCCGGCCGCCGACGACGTCCATCAGCTCGGTCTCGCTCAGCTCGTTCAGCGTCGCGCCAGAGGGGTTCGCGGGCAGCTGGGCGCGCTGCTCGGCGGTGAGGCTCTCGCGGAACGACGGGTCCTTCCAGGCGCGGATGATCATGTCAGGGGTCATCATGTTGGGCCGCCTCCTTTTTGACGGCCCTCCCAGGCTAGCCCGCGAACTCCGGCTGCTTCAAACGTCTCCGCCTTTTCATGTATCACCGGGTGTTTCCGGTATGAGTCGCGGACACCCCATTCCCCCTGGCGCGTGGAAGGGAAATCACGCGTGGTGAAACGCCATCCGCCAAAGGCCCTCCAGGCCTACTCCGCGGGTGGGGCGTCGGGGGGCTTGTGCATCGACTCACGTGCGCGAGCCCGCTCCTCACGCTGCTTGTCGACCAGCGCTCGCGCCTTCTCCTTCTGCGGCTCCTCCAGGAGCGCTTCGACCTCGCGGTACGCCGCCGCCTCGTTGTCCTCCATCGCCTGGAGCAGGAGCTGTTGCCGCTTCAGTTGCTCATCGTTCAAGGGGGCGGGAGGTTGGGCCGGAGGCCTGTACGGAGGCCGGCCTCCCCGGCCCGCGGGGCCAACCCTGACAGGCATGGCTCCTGGCGGCGCATTGCCCCCCATCGGAGGCGTCCAGATGGCCCGCAGCTCTTCACGCAGGGGCCTGTTGGTCACGGCCAGCGCTTCGTCCCGCTGGCCGATCTTGATCAGCTGGTCGGTGCTCAGCCCCAGCTCCTGATAGTGCTCGAGCATCAACGCGAGGGGGGACTCGAAGAGGATCCTGGGAGGCGGCTGCCGTCGCTGTTCCACCGGCGGGGACGATGCGCAGGCTGTGACAAGGGCCACCAGCAACAACCACGGCGCGGGATGACGCGGCGACATCGGTCCTCCTTGGGGAATGAGCACGGGCGTGACGCTTCGCTCTCTGACGTAGAGTACACGGGTGATGTTTCCCCCTGATGACTCCGCCGGCCTGAATGACGGCTATGTGTACCGCGAGCGGATTGGCGGCGCCTCCGTGGGGCGCACCGCGCTCGCCTGGCTGTCGGGCACGTACCGGCACTCCACCGAGGAGGAATGGCGTGCGCGCTTCGTGCGCGGCGAGGTGCGGCTGGACGGCGTCATCGCGACCGGCGACGAGGTGCTGCGGGCCCACCAGGAGCTCTGCTGGCACCGGCCGCCCTGGCGGGAACCTCGGACGCCCGACAGCTTCGAGCTGGTGTACGAGGATGCTTCGCTGCTCGCGGTCATCAAGCCGAGCGGGCTGCCGACGCTGCCCTCCGGCGGCTTCCTCAAGAACACGCTGCTCTCGTTCGTGCGGCTGCGCTGGCCGGAGGCCTCCGCGATGCACCGGCTGGGGCGGGCGACCTCCGGGCTGGTGCTCTTCTCCCGCACGCATGAAGCCGCCGCGAAGCTCCTGCGCGACTGGCGCGAGGGCGACGTGGAGAAGCGCTACCGGGCGCTCTCGGATGGGGTCGCGGCGCAGGCGTCCTATGACATCCACACGCCCATCGGGCTGGTGCCTCACCCCCTGCTGGGGTCGGTGCACGGGGCAACCGAGAACGGCAAGCCGTCACACAGCCGCGCGGAGGTCCTGGAGCGGCGTGACGGGCAGACCCTCTTCGAGGTGCGCATCCACACGGGCCGCCCCGAGCAGATCCGCATCCACCTGGCGTCCATCGGCCACCCGCTCACGGGAGATCCGATGTTCGTCTCGGGAGGTCTTCCCCGCGAGCGGGACCCCGGCCTGCCCGGAGACGGCGGCTACCTGCTCCACGCGGAGACGCTCGTGTTCACGCATCCGCTCACGGCAGAGCGCGTGCGGCTGCACGCCCCTCCTCCAGCCGGGTTGAGGATGGCGTCGGAAGGCTGAGCCCGACACGCCAGGGCATCAATAGGTGCCCCACCGCGTAGGAAGCGGGCCACTCCATTGGGTCTTGAGTCCCGGCGTCGTCAGCGGCGCGGTGCCATTGATGCGCATGACGCTGGAGCTCTCGTTGTTGAGGCCGGACCAGTCCGCGGCGATGTTGCGGCAGTAGCGGTCCTTCGCGAGCCCGGTGGTCATGTCGTGGATGCAGGGGGTGGCATCCCAGACGCGGTCGGCTTGCAGGCGCTGGACGGCGGCGACGATGCTCAAGGGCATCTCCCCAGAGGCCCGGACGAAGGGAACGCCATCGACAGGCGCGCCCGTCGACGACAGCAGCTCGAACACCTTGCCGGAGTAGCTCAGCGTGCCCGCCATGCTGAAGTCCCAGGCACTGGCGCTGAAGGGCTGGGTCTGTCCACAGGAGGCCGGGTTGCCGGGAGTGTCGGTGCAGGTCCCGCCGAGGTGCAGCACCAGCACGGCGCCCGTCTCCACCGTGTAGCCCTGGGGGAAGGTGAAGGCGAACTCGGAGTTGGTCAGCTCCTGGAGGGAGATGCCGGTCAGCGTTCCGCCGGTGACGGCCACCAGCTCGATGAGGTCCTGCGGAGCGTCGGGGTTGATCTCGGTGATGCGAAGCGAGGCCTCCGGCGGGGGCCCACCGCCATCCAGGGTGCCCGCATCCGAGCCGCCAGCGTCCGGAGAGCCCGCGTCGCCGGAGCCCGCGTCCCCGGTGCCCGCGTCGGGAGTGCTGGCGTCCATGCCCGAGTCACCCGTGCCCGCGTCCCCTGTTCCCGCGTCTGGCGCGGATGCCTGAACGCAGCGTTCTTCAACGCAGACGATGGCGGGGCCCCGGGATGCACAGTCCGCGGTGTCCGTGCACTCAGGTTCGGAGCAGGCGGAGACGAGCGGGAGCAGGGCAAAAGCTGCGAGTCGCGGGCGGAGCATGGGGCGGACCTGGAGGCGGGGTTGGGGTGCGGGGATGCGAACTGAAACATAGCCCAGCTCTACGGTACTGGGCGGACTGACTGTTTGGTGTTTATCTCGTTTTGCAGTTATTCCTTGTAGAGGATTGTCATTTGCCTAGAGTGGGGACAACCCTCACGAAGGAACGTCCATGTTTTCAAGAAGGGTCGTGCTCGCGGCAGGATGCATTGCGTTGGGTCTCGGGTGTGGTGAGCCGCCCGACGAGACGCAGGAGATCGTCGGCAATCTGGTCCAGGCCGGCTTCCCCTCCAACGACATCATGGTCGTCGACGGGAAGGTCTACGTCGGGCGGGATGCCGAGGTGTCCCTGGCCGCCTCGCGCGAGATGATCGCGGCGGACTCCACCACCGAGGAGCAGTACCGCACGAACAACCTCGTCAGCCCGTCCCTGACGAAGATCTGTATCGACGGCCCGGCGTTCACCGGTGCGTTCAGCACGGCGCTGGATCTCGCCATCCAGAACTACGACGAGCTCGCGCTCCCGTTCGCCATGGCGCGCGCGCCGAGCACCGGCTGCAGCTTCACCATCAGCGCGGTCATCAACCCGAGCCTGAATGGCGGTTCGGCCGGGTTCCCGGCGAACGGGAATCCGTATGGGCAGATCATCATTGGAGGTCTGCTCAGTCAGTACGGCGTCGACGTCATCGAGCACGTCATCACGCATGAGATTGGACATACCATCGGCTTCCGACACTCGGACTACTACAACCGCGGCATCAGCTGCGGCAGTGGCGGCGACGAGGGTGACGCCGGCATCGGCGCGATCCACATCCCGGGCACGCCGACCACGGCGACCGTGGGTGGCTCGCTCATGAACTCCTGCTTCCGCTCGGTCGAGTCGGGCGAGTTCACCGCCAGCGACCTCACCGCGCTGTCCACGCTGTACCCGGCGGCGGCTGCTCCCAGCCTGGTCAGTGGCGTGGCCTCGAACCGCTGCCTGGATGTGACCGGAGGCAGCTCCGCTCAGGGAACGCCCACCCAGCTCTGGGAGTGCAACGGAACCGCCGCGCAGCAGTGGACCCTGACCGCGCAGGGAGAACTGCGAAGCAACCTGGCGCCCAACCTGTGTCTGGACGTCGAGGGCGGAAATTCCGCGCAGGGTACCCGCGTGCAGATCTGGGGATGCAACGGGACGGCCGCCCAGCGGTGGACCCGGGTGGGCTCCACGTTCCAGAGCGCGCTGGGGGCCAACCTCTGCCTGGACGTCTTCAACGCCGACACGACGCCGGGCACCCGGATCCAGATCTGGGCGTGCAACTCGACGAACGCCCAGAACTGGTTCACGCGCTGAACCCGGGCCCCTGGCCCGGTCTTTAGCGTCCCCGCGTCATGACGCCGCCCTGCTCCAGCAGCCCGAACAGCTCGAGCAGGGCCTCCACGGGAAAGACATACCCGTACTCGGCATGGGCCGCGTCGCGGATGTCCGCGACGGAGCGCTTGCCGTCGGCGTAGCTCGCGAGCGCATCCGCCAGTTGGTAGAAGCGCAGCTCGCTCTCCCCCTGTTCGCGCAGCGCCGTGGCCGCGGCGTTCATGGCGGCCTTCACCGTGTCCACCCGGGCCTTGGATTCGGCGGGCGCGTTGCGCTCCAGCTCGTCGAACGACGCGAGCTCCTGGCCCTTCACGCGACGCGGAATGAAGGCCCGCGCCTTGCGCTCGGCTTCGCCAGGGGAGGGCTCCTTCAGGGACACCCCGCGCGCCTTCGCGTCCGCTTCCAGGCGCTTCAGGGCCTGGGACTCGGCGCTCTCCAGGGCCTGGACCAGCGCCTTCACCGGCTCGGCGGGCGCGCCCAGGGCCAGGCAGGAGCGCAGGGCGTCGCGTTCGCGCTGGTAGCCCGCGCGCACCCCGGCGCGGGCCAGACGGGCGAAGCCGGGCACCTGCGCGGCGGGCGTCGCGGCCAGCTCGCGGCGGGCCCGGAACTCGTCCTCGGCCACGCGCTTCGCGCCGTGCACCGCCACCAGGCGCGAAAGCTCCAGGGCGCCCGCGCCTTCGGCCCACGCGGCGACGGTGATGGTGGCCAGTCCCGCGAACGCGGCGCGGTGCAACTGGGTGGGGTCCACGTTCTCCGGCCGGTCGCCGCTGGTGTGGTAGCCGTCATCGGGCCATGTGGAGATGGCGACGCCGGGGATGCCGTGGTCGTTGAAGAGCTGGTGATCCGAACCGCGGCTGTAGCGGTCCATGTGCGCGTCCATCGGGTCGCGCGAGCCGGTGACCGACCCGATGCGGAAGTCCTTCCTCACCGGGTAGGTCACCCCGTTGAAGCGGTTCATGAAGGCCACCGTGGACTCGGACACGGCGTTCACGAAGCTGCCATTCCAGTCCGGCGTGTAGGAGACCTGGAAGCGTGAGTGGGCGCGCGTCAGGCTGGCGCCGAGCATGTCGAAGTTGAACTGCGCCACCCGTCGCACCGGATCCGCGCCGTGATGGGAGAACCACTCGCGGGTGCCCTCGAACTCCGGCAGCCACAGCACGCGCAGGGTGCGCACCGGCCGGGGCAGCACGCCCTGGCGGATGAGCGTGGTGTACGTGCGCACCAGCTCCAGCAGCGTGGCGGAGCCGGAGGCGTTGTCATCCGCGCCGGGCTTGTAGTGGTCCAGGTGGGCGGTGAGGACGACCTCCTCTCCCGCCATCGTCCCGGGGATGACGCCGCTGACGATGCTGAGGTGCCCCGTGGGGGCCTGCGTGGCGACGCTCACGTCCACCTTCACCGGTCCCTCCCGCAGCTGGGTGCGCAGCTCGGTCCCCTGCCGGTTCGACACCATGAACAGGAAGGGCGTCCGCATGCCCTGCGGGATGAGGCTCCGTGGCACGGCGGCCCAGCCCACCTGATCCGGGAAGTCGCCGTCCATGCGGTGAGGCGCGTTCCAGGGCGGCGTCGAATAGGAAGACACCACGCCCACGGCGCCGTACTTCACCACCGCGTGGCGCAGCGTGGCCGAGAGGTGGCCCTGGCTGAGCACCACCTTGCCCTTCACGTCCTTGCCTGCGTAGTCGGCGTCCTGGGTGCCCATGCCCACGTCGACCAGCTCCAGGCCCTTGCCCTCGAAGCTGCCGCTGCCCATCGCCAGGGACATGGGCAGGTCGGCGTAGGACGTCACCCGGTACCGGTGGGGACCCGCCACCCACAGCTCGCCGCGCGTGGCCCGCCACTGGGGACCGTCCTTCATCGCCTCCAGCTGGACGTCCTGAAGCCCCGCGGCCTCGGCGGCGGCCTTCGTCCAGGCGGCCGCCTCCGTGTAGCCCTCCACGCTGTCCCGGGCGATGAGGGACAGCCGCTGCACGCCGTCATGGATGCGGTCGCCAGAGCTCTCATGGATGAGCGCGCGCACCACGTCGTCCCGGAGCACCAGGCCGGTGGTGGGAGAGATGGGACCCAGCGGGGAGGTGGGCGACTGGGCGGAGGCGCTGAGTGAGACAGACAGCGCGAGAAGGGCGAAGGACAACGGGCGGATGGGCATGTCGCCCCCGTTCTACACCGTGCCCGTGGGGAAGCGCTTCGCGGCTCGAGGTCCAGGGCGAAGCGCTCGACAGGCGCGTTCATCGACCGCGGCTTCGAACCATGACGTACAGGTGCTGCTCGTTGTGAGCCAGGGCGACTTCACCACCGTGCAGCGGGATGCACAGGTGCGCGGCCTCCTGCACACCGGGACGGGGGGCCTTCCCACCCGGGACGGTTGCATGCGCTGGCACATGTGTTGCTCTCATAGGGGGTTCATGGTCGATCTCATCGTGCTGGTTGTGTGGCTCATCGTCCTCGCGGGGCCCGTGCTCGTCGTGGCGGGCATCGTCGTCATGCTGAAGGGCGCCGGGTCCCGTGGCGGCGTCCTGACCCTCCTGGGCGCCGTGACGATGGGGCTCGTGTACTGGGCCTACAGTGCAATCAATCACATGCACTACTCGAAGGGGCGCGTGCTGCGCCTCAAGGGGCGCGCTCGCGTGGCCCGTCGCGCCCTGGGAGAAGGCTGGGCGGACGACGCCGCTCCTGCACTCGAAGGGCTCACGCCCTGGCAGCGGAGCGTGCTGGGGGAGGCGTGGCTGTACTCCGCGGGCATGGAGCACGCGTCGGTTCCCGCCTTCGCGAAGCTGTCGCTCAAGCTCTCCGCCCTGGGCGCGCCCTCGGAGTTGCTGGAGGCGTGTCACCTGGCGGCCCTGGATGAAGTCCGTCATGCCCGGCGGTGTTTCGCGCTCGCCCGGGCCTACTCGGGGCTGCCGTGGAGCGCGGGGATGATTCCGGAGCTGAGCCAGGAACGTCTCCCGCGTCCCGCTCCAGTCGAAGGCGACGAATGGGCGCGGCTGGTGCGCGGGTCGTTGCTGGATGGATGCCTGGGGGAAGGGCTGGCCGCCAGCGTCGCCGCTGAAGCATCGAGGCGGGCCAGCGACCCGGTCGTGCGGGAGACCCTGGCGGTCATCGCCGAGGACGAGGGCCGCCACGCGGAGCTGGCCTGGGATGTCATCGCCTTCGCCCTGGAGCGGGGCGGCGGCAAGGCGCGGCAGGCGCTGCGTCAGGCATTGGAGGCGCTGGAGACACAAACCACGCCCGAGCTCCCCAACATCCCGGGAGTCGACGAGGCCTTCCTGGCGCGCAACGGAGTGTTGCCCCAGGCGGAGCTGGGACGGCTGATGGAGGAGTGCATCCAGCGGACGCGGGCGCGAGCTGGAGCGTGCGGAAGCAGGCCAGACAGGACAGGCCGGTGGCCACGCCGGAGCGCGCGAGGGGGTGTGACTCCAGGGCTGGCGGCATGATGACCGGAAGCAGAAGCCCAGCAACCCGGTGGGGTTGCTGGGCCTCTGTACCTCCACTTCAAGCTGGCGGACTACCGGACGACGGTCAGCGCCGTGTCATCGATGAAGAAGCTCGTCTGCAGCGACGAGTCCTCCGTGCCGTTGAAGTAGATGCGGACGGTCTGGCCCTTGTACGCGGCCAGGTTGAACGTCCGCTGGACGTAGGCCGTGCCCTTGTCCAGGTTGCTGTACGTGGCCAGCGTGGCCAGCACCGTGCCCGCGCTGTTGCGAACCTGGACGGCCAGCTTGTCGTAGGCCGTCGAGGTCGTCGTCTCCGCCGTGGTGATGCGCGCCCAGAAGGTGAACGTGGCGCTGCACGCCGTGGAGGGGATGGTGACGTCCTGGTACGCGAACTCGGTGCGCGTGGTGCCGTAGCCGTTCATGTAGGCCTTGTACGTGCCCGTGCGCGGCGCGCTGCCGGACGTGCTGCCGTCGATGACGCCGGACGACGTCGTCCAACCCGTGTTGCCGCTCTCGAAGCCCTCGTTGACGAGGAGCTGTTCGGTGATGGAGCAGCTGCCCGTGCCGTTGTTCACCGTCACCGACACCGTGGAGGACGTGCCCACGTTGTTCGCCGCGTCATACGCCTTCGTGGTCAGCGCGTAGGTGCCGTTGGCCACCGCCGTCGTGTTCCAGGAGATGCTGTACGGAGCGGCCGTCGCCGTGCCCAAGAGCGTGGTGCCCGCGAAGAACTCCACGCGCGACACGCCCACGTTGTCGGTGGCGCTGGCGCTCAGGCTCGCGGTGCCGCTCAGCGTGGCGCCGCCCGCGGGCGAGGTGATGGACGTCGTGGGCGGGGTGGTGTCGCTGCCGCCGCCGCCGGTGATGAAGAGCGTGTACAGCAGCTTGTTGGGAGAGCCGGTCCCCGGGCTGGTGACCTTGTTCGGCGTGGAGTTGTTCACCAGCGCGTCGCGCACCTGCGCGGGCGTCGCGGTGGGGTTGGCGCTCAGGTAGAGCGCCGCGGCGCCGGCCACGTGCGGCGACGCCATGGACGTGCCGCTCATGGACGTGCTGGACGAGTTGCCGGAGTTCGACGCGGAGGTGATGCTCGAGCCCGGCGCGAAGATGTCCACGCACGTCCCGTAGTTGGAGAACGACGAGCGGGCGTCGCTGCTGGTGGTGGAGCCCACGGTGATGGCGTTGGGCGTGCGGGCCGGCGAGTAGTTGCAGGCGTTGGCGCTGTCATTGCCGGCGGCGACCACCGTGGTGACGCCCGCGGCGATCAACCGCTCCGTCGCGTCGTCGATGGCCTGGATGCCCACATCGCCCAGGCTCATGTTGGCGACCGCGGGCTTGACGTGGTTGGCCGCCACCCAGTCGATACCGCCAATCACCTGCGCGTCGTTGCCGTAGCCCGTGCAGTCCAGCACGCGCACGCCGTGCAGGGTGACCTTCTTCGCCACGCCCCAGGTGGTGCCGCCCACCGTGCCGGACACGTGCGTGCCGTGGCCGTGGCAGTCGGACGGGTCGCTGTCGTTGTCGATGAAGTCGTAGCCGTTGCCGATGCGGCCGGTGAACTCCGTGTGGGTCTGCCGGATGCCGGTGTCGATGACGTACGCGTGCACGCCGGTGCCGTCGACGTTGTACGTGTAGGAGCTGTTGCGCGGCAGGTCCCGCTGGTCGATGCGGTCGATGCCCCAGGTCGCGTTGGTCTGCGTCGCGGACACGTGGATGAGGCCGTTCTCCTGCACGTAGGCCACGCGCGGGTCGGACAGGAGGCGGCGGGCCTCGGCCTCGGTCATGTTCGCCAGGAAGCCCTGGATGGAGTGCTCATAGGTCCGCAGCACCCGGCCGCCGCCGAGGGACGTCAGCTCCTGGGCGATGTTCGCGGCTCCCTGCTGCCGGACCGCCTGCGTCGCGTCGCGCAGGACCACGATGTACTCGTTGGGGATGGCCCGCTCGCGGCGGATCATCTGCGCCGTCTGACCGATCTGCTCGCTGTCGGACTCCGGGCCCTCCGGCATCGGGCCGCCGCACGCCGCGGCCAGAAGGGAGATGGCGCTCACCGCCTGGGTCAGTTTCAGTTTCATTCGGCCTCTCAGGGAACGTGCGGGCACCGGGACGGAAGCCCTCGCACAAACAGTGAAATTATATTTTCATGAAAAAGCGGTCAATCCCGTGGGGCCCCGCACGGGAGCGCGAACTGACACACTGTCGGCTAAACGGAGGTGGACGAACGGTGGCTGCATCGAAGTCGATGGTGGGATTGACCGCGGGGCTGCTGGTCGGCGGACACAAGGCGGCCCGGCTGCTGGAGGCGGAGCTCGAAGCCACCGGGCTCAGCGCCGGTGAGGCGGTCCTGCTGTCCGTGCTGGCCTCTGGCGCCATGACGATGACCGGCGTCATGTCCACGCTGCACATCGGGGCGTCCACGGCGACCAGCCTGGTGTCGCGGCTGGAGAAGCACGGCTATGTGCGGCGCTCCCGCAACCCCGAGGACGGGCGCTCCCTGCTGGTCTCCATGACTGCCTCCGGCGCTGCTCAGTGCAAGGCGGCGGAGGCGGCCTTCACCAAGGTCGACGCGAAGCTCGCGGAAGCTGGCCGTGAGGCCGTCCGGGGGCACACCACGCTGATGAAGCGGCTCTCTGGCCTTTCCTGAAGCTTTCATCTACTACGAAAGTGTATTACGTTTTCGTAGTAGATGAGGGAGGCATGGCCATGGATGACGACGTTTTTCTCGAACGATTCTCACGGGGAGAGCTGAGCGATTTCGCCCATCTCGACCATGTGCGGGTGGTCTACCTCTACACGCTCAGGGCGGGGCGTGAGGCGGCCGTCGAGCTCACCCGCGCGGGCCTGCGGGCGCTGACCGGCCGGCTTGGAGTGCCGGAGAAGTACCACGAGACCATGACGGTCGCGTGGGTCCGGCTCGTCAGCGCGCGGGCAGCGGCAAGCCCCGGCCGCGACTTCACCGCGTTCATCCACGACAACCCCCGGTTCCTGCGCAAGGACCTCCTGGAGGACTACTACTCCCGCGAGGTCCTCTTCGGAGCGGAGGCGCGCGGCCGGTTCGTCGAGCCGGACCGGCGGCCACTCTCGATGGAGCATGAGCGGGATTGACGGCGACTCAGGACGTGCGCGGCTCGAGGCTCCGGGCGTGAAGCGCCCGGGCCAGTGTCGCGACGAGGTGCGCGGCGTCGTCGAAGCGAGAGTACGTGTCCGGGCCGGCGTCGCGAGGCCAGAGACACTCCAGACGGCCGCGATGGCAGCGGAGATAGAACCCCGGGCGCCGGAGCAGCACGGCGCGGAGCGGCTCCGTCAGGTGGGCTCCGAGCCACCCCGACCTGTCGTCCAGCACGAAGAGCTCATCGAAGGACCGCGGGCCCGGGCGCTCCACGGGATGCAGGCGCGGGGAGAACTCGAACCTCCTGGCGTAGAGCGCGAAGATGACGGTCTCCGGGACCTGGGCGCGCACGCGCCAGTAGTGGAGGCCGTGCAGTCCCCGGCTTCTCTCCTCCATGGGGATCTCCTTGCTCGAGGACCAGGAGGTCTCGTAGGCCAGCAGCGGGACGCCGTCGTGGAGGAAGCGGAGGCGCTCCCAGCGTTCGGGCGCGTTCCCCTGACCGGGTTGACGGAGCAGGTCGACGAAGCCCAGCGGCACGGCCGGGAGGATGTCGCCCGACAGCGCGCGGGAGATCGCCGGAAGAACGCGGTCGTGGATGCGGTCCGTGGCCGGGATGGAGGCCTCGACCTCCGCGCGCCGGCGTGCCCGGCGCTGGCGGCGAAGCCGTCCCCAGGCAATGAAATAACTCCCCACCGGGACCAGGACCGCCGTCAGCAAGACCTCCCTCAGGCCCATCCGCCTGCCCGCCAGCAACGGGGCGAACTGGAACAGCGCCATCAGCACGGGGATGTAGCCCAGGAGGATTTCGAGGATGTCTCCCCCAGGGTCGGAGAGCGGTGAATCCCGCCCGGGCTGGGGCTTGGAGACGGGCACCGCGACGTCGCTGAGTCCAGTCATCGGCCAGGGACGCTACCACGACACACCTGGTCGAAGCCCTTTACATTGAGCGAACGTTCACTCAATGATGCGGGGCATGCCTCGTACGGCTGACGCCAATGCGGTCCTCCGGGAGAAGACGCGGGAGCGCGTGCTCCAGGCCGCGGTGCGGCTCTTCTCCCGGCACGGCTTCGACGGGACCAGCGTCCGCGCGCTCGCGCAGGAGGCGGACATCGCCGTGGGGCTGCTCTATTCGCACTTCGAATCGAAGGAAGCGGTGCTCTCCGCGCTGATGCAGTCGTCGATGCTGGACGTCGCGCACACACTGGAGGCGGCGGACCGCGAGCTCAGCGCGCGGGGGTTCGTCACGGCCCTGCTCACGTCCGCCGTGGAGATGCTGGACGCGCACCGGGACCTCTGGCGGCTGAGCCAGGGGCTGCGTCACCAGCCGGAGGTGCTGGCGCGGCTGAAGCTGCCGCTGGAGCACTTCCTGGGGGCCACGCACCAGCGGCTGAAAGAGGCACTGGCGGCGCGCGGCGTGCCCGAGCCTGACATCGAAGCGCGGGTGCTCTTCGCCATGGTGGAAGGCATCTCCCAGCAATACGTGCAGCACGAAGGCGGCTACCCCGCGGCCGCGGTGATTCAGGCCGCGGCCCGGAGGTGGCCCGCGACTCCCTCACGCAAGCGAAAGGCAGACACTCCATGAAGCGGCTGAAGGTCCCAGGCGGTGAGATGGCGTGGCATGAGGAGGGGCAGGGCACGCCGGTGGTGCTGGTGCATGGAACGCCATCGTCCTCGCGTGAATGGCGGGACGTGGCCCGGCGGCTCTCGCCGTCGTACCGCGTGCTCATGCCGGAGCACCTGGGGTTCGGTGACAGCGAAAGGCCCGGGGACTGGCGCACCTATTCACTGCCCTGGCACGTGGAGAACCTGCGCGCGTGGTTCGACCAGATGTCGCTGGGGCCCTTCCACCTGGTGGTGCATGACTTCGGAGGCCCCATCGCGCTGCCGCTCGCCATCGCGGCGCCGGAGCGGGTGCTGAGCCTCACCGTGGTGCAGAGCTGGCTGTGGGACCTGAAGGGCCCCAATGTCGACAATGCGCTGATGCGGTGGCTGTATCTGTCCTGGAACTTCTCCGCGCGGATGCTGGTGAAGATGTCCTGGGGCCGCCGAACGAAGCTGACACGGGAGCTGCATCAGTCCTTCATGTCTCAGTTCCCGGACCGGGCGTCACGGATGGGCACGTGGGGCTTCGCGCGCTCCATCTCCCACGAAGGCCCGTGGATGGATGAACAGGGGCAGGGACCTGGGACGGCTCGCGGACATTCCGGCGCTGGTCGTCTGGGGCAAGGCGGACAAGGTCGTGAAGCCGGAGCACCTGTCGCGGTGGAAGCAGGCGCTGCCCCGGGCGCGGGTGCTGGAGCTGGAGGACGTGGGTCACTTTCCTCAACTGGAAGCGCCTGACGCGGTGGGTACCGCGCTGCTGGAGCAACTGGCCCGTGTGAGTCAGCCCCGCTCCATTGACTCCCTGTCGCCAGCGCCGGTTTGATCCTCGGCGTCCGCTGCTGCGCCCCAGGAGTCACCCCATGCCCCATCCCAATGCCGAGACGGCGCTGGACATGCTGGAGTACTGCCGCTTCGCCTACAAGGCGTACGCCCAGGGCTGTGTCTACCCGATGGACCCGTTCTACGAGTCCCACGGGGCCGGGATGTGGCAGGGCGCGAGGGACCGTGTCCTGGCGCAGGTGCACAAGCTGCTCGGCAGCGAAGCGGACATCCACAAATTCGACCCCATCGAATACGACCTGAAGACTCCGCCGAACCCCACGAACGGGGTCGTGTACCGGGGCGGCACGGGAGACGCGCCATACATCCTCTTCCAGCCCCGGCCGCTGGACCGCTCCATCTCCTTCTCGAAGGGCGTGGACCTGGAAGGGGAGGACATCCCCATCAAGGTCGAGGACTTCTTCGGGGAGAAGACGCTGCTGGGCCTGGAGCACTCCCAGGCGACAGGTTCGAAGCGGTGCTGCTACTTCCAGGGCAAGACGGGGATGACACAGACGCATCCCACGGCGGGCTGGCCCAGCTGGATGGGCGCCGCCATCTACGACCCCGAGCTCGAGCGGCTGACGGTCGTCTTTCGCGGCAGCCGGAGCGGAAGCGGCGGACGCGCGTTGGGGCAGGCGCTGGTCAACAGCGTGGGCAGCCCGGACTGGATCACCGACATGAATCACCTGAAGGAGGTGAAGGTCGGCCGGTTCAGCAACGCGAAGCTCTCCGCTGGCTTCTGGTACGCCTACGCGAGCTGCCAGGAGTCCCTGGCGGCGGCCTGCCTGGAGGCGATGCACGGCCGTGTTCCCCGGGAGATTGTCTTCACCGGCCACAGCCTGGGCGGCGCGCTCGCGCAGTGCGCCTACCTGGACCTGGCGGGCGGCGAGCTCCTGGAGAAGGTCTACGCGAAGATCAAGAACCGGGTGAGCGTCTGCTGCTACGCCATCTCCGCTCCGCCCGTGGTGCTGGGGGAGAAGTCGAAGGAGAAGCTGGAGCTGCACATCGGCGGGCCCGCGCAGGTGTTCCACTACTTCTCGCCGTACGACGCCGTCCACAACAGCAAGAAGGTGAAGACCTCCGCGGTGACGACCGTGAACTCCATCGTGGGCGTCACGACCCATCCGCTCACGTCGCCGTGTCACCTGGGCGTGGAGATCCCCCTCAAGGACTGCACGCTGGCCTTCCCGGACGCGCATGAGCCCGAAGAGGTACGCAGGGGGCTCGTCGGGCTCATCCGGAAGGAGAGCCACATGGGCCTGCCCGCGGACCCGGGCTTCTGGCCCACGTTCGACTTCAACCCCGTCGGCGCCTGGGGCTCGTCGGTGCGGCCCGGTGGGGACTGGGCCGCGGAGGCGCTCGCGGCGCACCTGAAGATCGCGCTCATCACCAGTGTCTCGGAAGAGCGGGCGCGAGTGCGCGCGCGGCTCTGGGCGGACGTGGTCAAGGGCAGTGGAAAGAAGAAGGACGACTACGCGGTCGTGGAGGACATGGACGGGGCGTCGTTCGATGCCTTCGCCGATGCGTGCGGCCTGGTGTCGGAGCTGAGCAATCCCTTCACGGACAACCGCTCGAAGAACAAGACGCAGCTGCGGGACCTGCGCAACGAGATGATCAAATCATTTCGAGGGGCCTCGGGGCACAAGGCCTCCTCCAGCGTCTACTTCGTCATGCTCCAGTACCTGACCGCCGCGCAGTACGGCCTGGATATCGTTTGATTCAGGGCCCGCTCGGAGGAATCACTTCCGGTTCGCGCAGAAGGGGGCGTCGAAGGTCCCCGACAGACTCGTCGTCGTTCCGTCGGACTTTTCCCGGACCTGGACATCGAAGCTTCCAACGAGCCGGTCCGTCGTGGCGGTCGTCAGGTGGATGCTCCCGCTGGTGGCCACCGCGAGGGTCTCCGTTCCTCCGTCCGTGAGACTCTGCTGAACCTGGACGAACCCGGGACCGGTATCGCTGCCGACCTCGAAGGTCCCTGTCGCAGGGGGACCGAGGACCCAGACCGACACGAAGCGGGACGGCGGAAGCACATAGCCGGCGTCCGCGGAGGTCGTGCAGAGCCCGGAGAAGTCGCTTTCGGCCAGCACGGCAATCGAGAAAGAGGTCCCGCCGTCGGGGCTGCGCGGCAGGAGCTCGCCGGACCAGGTCACCGGGAAGGCCGTGTCGCCCTGCAAGGACCCCACGCCCTCCGTCTGTTCCGACTTGGAGTCACAGGCAGGAAGGAAGAGCAATCCGATGACGGGAAGGAGTTTCAAGCGCATGGGTCGTCCTTGATGAACGGGTCGGGTGTTCCGCGGAGCCTATGCGAGCAGTGGAAATGCAGTCCGGCCATTGTACCGGGGCCAGGGGGCACACCCCGTGTCCTTGCGAATTGAGCTCAGAAGGCGGGGATGACGGCGCCGCCGTAGGTGGCGTCGATGTAGCGGCGCACGTCGTCCGACTGGAGGGCCTTCACCAGTGCGCGGATCTCCGGGCGGGCTTCATCGCCCGTCCGGACCGCGAGCACGTTCGCGTGCGGGTTGCGCGTCGCGGACTCCCGGGCCAGGACATGGGCGTCCAGGTGCAGTTGCTTCTGGGCCTCCAGGAAGTAGTTCCCGTTGATGACGGCGCCGTCCACGTCCTCCAGCGTGCGGGGCTGCTGCTCGGCGTCGATCTCCTTCAGGTCCAGCTTGCGTGGATTGCCCACCACGTCCTGGAGCGTGGCGTCCGCTCCCGCGCCTTCACGCAGGGTCAGCAGCCCCTGCTTCGCGAGCAGGTGCAGGGCCCGCGCGGCATTGCTGGGGTCCGCCGGCAGGCTGAGCTTCGCGCCCACGGGCAGCTCCGCGAGCTGACGGAACCGGAGGGAGTAGAGGGCCAGCGGCTCCAGGTGCACCGCGCCCACGCTCTTCAGCGCGAGGTGGCGCTCCCCGGCGAAGCGCTCCAGGTAGGGCTCGTGCTGGAAGTAATTGGCGTCGAGCTGACCGTCCGCCAGCGCGAGGTTCGGTTGGATGTAGTCGGTGAACTCCACCACCTCCACCCGCACGCCCTCGCGCTCCGCGACCTTCGCGGCGACGCGGAGGATTTCTCCGTGGGGGACGGGATTGACGCCGACCTTTAGGGGACGGGCCCCGGAAGCCGCTGGCTTGCACGCTCCCAGCAATGACGTCGCGAGGAGCAAGAGGGATGCGGACAGGACTCGGAAGGAGGTGCGCATGGGATTCAGGGGTGGTTCGAAGGAGGGAGGGAGTGGTCGAAGCGGGAGGCCAGGCGCTCTCCCAGCCACTGCAGGAGCTGCACGAGCACCAGCAGCACCGCGAGGCAGCCCCACATGACGTCGACGCGGAAGCGCATGTAGCCGTACTTCACCGCCAGGTCGCCCAGGCCGCCGCCGCCGACCGCGCCCGCCATGGCGCTGTAGCCAAGCAGGCTGATGACGACGAGCGCCGTGCCCCGCACGAGCGATGGCAGGGATTCCGGAAGCAGCACGCGGAGGATGATGCGCAGGGGCGTGGAGCCCATCGCCACGGCTGCTTCGACGCGGCCGGCGTCCACCTCCCGCAGCGCCTGTTCCACCACGCGGCCCATGAAGGGAATGGCCGCCACCACCAGGGGCACGATGGCCGCCGTCGTTCCAATGGTGGTCCCCACCACCAGGCGGGTGAGCGGGACGATGGCCACCATCAGGATGATGAACGGAATGGAGCGCCCCACGTTCACGAGCATTCCCAGCGTCCGGTTCAGCGCGGGCACCGGCCAGAGCCCGCCCCGGTCCGTCACCACCAGCAGCACGCCCAGCGGCAGGCCGGCGAGCGCCACCAGCACCGACGCCACCGACGTCATGTAGAG
The DNA here is from genome assembly GCF_054512695.1 of Corallococcus sp. M7. NCBI lineage: Bacteria > Pseudomonadati > Myxococcota > Myxococcia > Myxococcales > Myxococcaceae > Corallococcus > Corallococcus sp. M7. The sequence continues at coordinate 7,448,983 of NZ_CM137252.1, read as the reverse complement.
CGTCTCCAGGGTGGCCACACCCAGCGCTCTTGGCAGGTCACCCATGGGAGGCCTCCGCGGAGGTCAGACCCTGGTCGCGCAGGAAGGTCCGGGCTTCCGCCACCGCTCCCGGCGCGCCCTGCAGCTCCACGAGCAGCCGCCCCACGCGTGACTCGCCCACGCGCTCCACCGCGCCCTCCAGCAGCAGCACGTCCACGTCGAAGCGGCGGGCCAGGGTGCTGAGCAATGGACTCCGGGAATGGGCATCCGTCAGCGACAGCTCCAGGCGCTGGCCTCCAGCGTGGGCAGAAAGGGGCGGAAAGCACAGCGCTCGCAGCCGCGACTCCGGACGCGCGAGCAGCTCCTGCACGCGGCCCTGTTCGACGAGCCTTCCGCCCTCCAGCACGGCCACTGAACCGCACAGCGCCTTCACCACCTCCAGTTGGTGGGTGATGAGCAGCAGCGTCAGCCCGAGCTGCTGCTGGAGGTCCTTCAGCAGGCCGAGCACCGAGCGGGTCGTCTCCGGATCCAACGCGGACGTGGCCTCATCCGACAGCAGGACGCGCGGACGGGGCGCCAGGGCCCGGGCGATGCCCACCCGCTGCTTCTGCCCTCCTGACAGCTGCGCGGGGTACGCCCGCGCCTTGTCGCTCAAGCCCACCAGGGACAGCAGCTCCGCCACGCGCGCGCGGATGGCATCGCGCGGCAGGCCCATCACCTCCAGGGGATAGGCGACGTTGTCCTCCACCGTGCGCGAGGCGAAGAGGTTGAAGTGCTGGAAGATCATCCCGATGCCCTGGCGGGCCCGCCGCAGCTCCCGGGGGCTCAGCGACAGCAGGTCCTGCCCCGCCACCCGCACCTCGCCGCGCGTGGGCCGCTCCAGGAGGTTGGCGCAGCGCAGGAGCGTGGACTTGCCGGCGCCGCTGCGCCCCAGCACACCGAACACCTCTCCCGGCGCCACGTGCAGCGACACGTCGTGCAGGGCGGTCACCTGCCGCTCGCCCTGACCGAACACCTTGCCCACGCCTCGCAGCTCAATCACGCGCGGCTCCGGGCAGGGCGCGTGGGCTTGTGTCACGACGGTGCGACATCGGGAGCTCCTGGGGCGCTCACGCTCACGGGAGCGCGGGCGCCGGATGGGAAGGGGAAGGGTGGGGAGAAAATGAAAAGGCCCGTCCCCGGATGACGGGAACAGGCCAGACCGACAGGGCGCGGATGCGCGGAGGGAGGCTCAGCGCATGCGAACGGACGGACCGGCCGCGACACGGCAACACATGCCGTGACAACAGGTCCTGAACGTGGCGGCGCGAACGAGCATCAGCGATGGAGGTAGTCGAGCCCGCGGGTGCTGTCAACCCAGGGCTCGGGCGCGGCCCGCGCCGAACCTGTCCGGCAGTCGGACAGGTTGAAGCGCGAAGCACGCAGGGCCTGCACCACCACGTGCCCCGCGTGAACCTCCAACGTGTCGCCCGCGCCGAGCACGTGGTCGTGCGGGTCGCCTTCGAGCGTGAGCCAGACCTGTCCCTCTTCGCAGGCGAGCCACCGGGAAGCGCCGCGCAGGCGCCTGCTCCACAGGCTGCCTCCCGGCAGGCTCACCCGTTCCTGGCAGGCCTCGGATGCCGGGCCTCCGCGCAGGCGCATGGCCAGCGAGCGCAGCCAGGGGGGATTCAGCAACGTGAAAGGGTCCACCATCTCGGTCCTCCGTGATGGACCCACCATGCGTCCGGAGGCTGGACCAGAACAGATGCAGGAAATGTGAATTGTGACCAGTACAGTTCCGGCACTGATAACTGTACTGGTCCCGGCGCCGTGAAGCTGTACCTGGGCAGTGGGAGCGCGGGGCGCTATCCGTTGAGGACTGAAGGAGGACCCTCCATGGGCGCACGTGCGCAATCCCTGAAGCTCTACGAGAGCGTGGCGGAGCGGCTGAAGGACGCCATCGCCGCGGGCACGCTCCGCCCGGGTGAGCGGCTGCCCTCCGTGCGGCAACTGAGCGCCCGTGAGCGGGTGAGCGTCTCCACCGTGCTCCAGGCCTACCTGCACCTGGAATCCCAGGGGCTCATCGAGACGCGGCCCCAGTCCGGCCACTACGTGCGCGAGCGCGAGCGGCTCCGCCTCGCCGAGCCTCCGGTGTCCCGGCCGCCCGCTTCCGCGACGCCGGTCACCGTCAGCGACCTGGTGACACATCTGTATCGCGCGTCACGCGAACCGCGCGTCGTGCAACTTGGCACCGCGTGGCCTGCGCCGGAGCTGCTGCCCACCCGGCGCCTGTCCCGGGAGCTGGGATTGCTCGCGCGGGAGCGGCAGGCCGAGGGCGTGATGTACGACGTGCCACCCGGTTCGAAGCTGCTGCGACAGCAGTTGGCGAAACGCTCGCTGGAGTGGGGCTGCGCGCTGGGGGCCGATGACTTCGTCACCACCAGCGGAGCCTCCGAAGCGGTGCACCTGTGCCTCGTCGCGGCCGCGCGCAAGGGCGACACCATCGCCATCGAGTCTCCCGCCTACTACGGCACGCTGCTCGCCATCGAGTCGCTGGGCCTCAAGGCCCTGGAGATTCCCTGCCACCCCCGCCATGGCATGGAGCTGGATGCGCTGGAGGCCGCGCTGGAGCGGCGGCGCGTGGCCGCGGTGCTGGTGGTCCCCAGCTTCAGCAATCCAGTCGGTAGCTGCATGCCGGAGGCGAACCGGCGCCGGCTGGTGGAGCTGGTGACCGCGCACGACGTGCCGCTCATCGAAGACGACATCTACGGCGACCTGCACTTCGGCCCGGAGCGGCCCCGCCCCTGCAAGTCTTTCGATACGCGCGGACAGGTGCTGCTGTGTGGCTCGTTCTCCAAGACGATCGCCCCGGGCTTCCGCGTGGGCTACGTGGCGCCGGGCCGCTTCCGGGAGCGCGTGGAGTTGCTCAAGTTCGCGCACACGGTGGCGTCACCGCTGCTGACCCAGGAGGCGGTCGCGCGCTTCCTGGAGAACGGCGGCTATGACAGACACCTGCGCGCCCTGCGCCGCAACCTCGCGTCCCAGGTGGAGCACGTGGCCCGCGCCGTCGCCGAGCACTTTCCGTCGGGCACGCGCGTGGCCCTCCCCTCGGGAGGATTGCTGCTCTGGGTTCAGTTGCCACCTTCGGTGGATGCCCACGCGCTCAACGCGCGGGCGCTGGAGACGGGCATCAGCATCGCGCCGGGGTCCATCTTCTCCGCGCGGCCGGACTCCTACCGGAACTTCATCCGGCTGAGCTGTGGCCAGCCCTGGACGCCGCGCATCGAAGCCGCTGTCGCGACGCTGGGAAGCATCGCCTCCGGACTTGCTAGCGCGTCGCGACGATGAACAGCCGGGGGAAGGGCAGCAGGACCGTCCCGTCGGGCTGCGCCGGGTAGGCCCGGGCGATCCCTTCCTGGTATCGGCCGAGGAAGTCTGTCTTCTCCCCCGCGTCGAGCGGTTCGAGGAAGGGCCGGAGCCCTGAACCCTTGAACCACTCCACCACCGCGCCGGCGCCTCCGGTCAGCGGGTGGAAGTAGGTGGTGCGCCAGACGTCCACCGTGGCTCCGGCGTCGCGCAGCACGCGGAAGTACCAGTCGGCATCGTGGCGCTCCGTCCGGGCGCTCGCGGCTCCCTTCAGCGTGTCCGCCCAGGGACCCGCGCTGGCGATCTCCCGCATCAGCCGGTGGGATGGCTCGTCCAGGTTGTCCGGCATCTGCACCGCGAGGCTTCCACCCGGCGTCAGCTTGTGGAGGAGCGCGGGGAACCGCGTGGCGTGGTCCGGCACCCACTGCAGCACCGCGTTCGCCAGGATGACGTCGTAGGGGCCCGGGTCGCTCCAGGTCGCGATGTCTCCCAGGTCGAACCGCACGTCCGGCAGGCGCTTGCGCGCCGCGGTGAGCATGTCCGGGGAGCTGTCCATTCCGGTGACGGCGGCCTCGGGGAAGCGGGCGCGCAGCAGCTCCGTGGAGTTGCCGGGGCCGCAGCCGATGTCCGCCGCGCGCTTCACGTCGGCCGTGGGGACCCTCGCGAGCAGGTCCCGGATGGGGCGGTTCCGTTCGTCCTCGAATCGCGTGTACTGCGCCGCCGACCAGTCCATGGGCGTCCCCTTTTTCTTGGGAACCTATCGCGTCATGGCGGTGTCATGGGTTGTCCATGTCTTGGCGGGCATGAGCCTGCCATTCGCGGATGGGTTAGCGTTCAATCATGCGCTTTTATCGTGCTTCCGCTGTCGTGTTGCTGATGGGGGTCCTCGCCTCGGGATGCAAACGGGACGCGGACGTTCCTCCTCCCAAGGCCGCCGCCCCGGCTGAACCATCCGCGCCCTTCATCCAGGCGGGGCTGGTGGCCCCCAGCAGCGTCGCGGGGCAACCGGACACGGGTGAGGTGGATCTCGCGGCGCTGCGCGACTCCGTGGCGGATCCAAAGGTGCTGTCCGAAGAGGAGGTCGCGGCGCTCTCGCGAGCCGCCGCCCGTCCACCGGAAGACCCTGCGCGCGTGGCCGCACCTGCTCCGTCGAGCCCGCGCGCCAGCGAGGCTCCGGGGCTGGGGGAGGCGGAGCTGCTGGACGCCACGATGGGTGAGGAGATGGAGCGCCGCCAGAGGGATGCTCGCGCGGACCGTGCACGGCTCGCGGCCATGCCCGCCGCGCAGGCGCCCGCCGAGCCGGAAGCGGACGGGGTGGAGGGCGGGGTGGCCGGGGGTGTCATCGGAGGTGTTGTCGCAGGCCAGCTCGGAGCGCCGGCCCCCTCGGGTGGCCCCCCGCTTTCAGAGGCGCGCCGCAATCAGGCCTTGGAGATGACCCTGGGCCTCAGGGGCAGCGGCGCTGGAGGCTTCGGCTCCGGCGCTGGCGTTGGACGGATGCCCGCGAAGAAGCAGGCCGCCAAGGCCGAAGAAGCCCCGAAGCCCGTGCTGCCCCGCGTGGAGGCCGCGCCTCGCGCCGCCAAGGTGCTGGTGATGGGGGATGACGGCCGCTACCAGCCCCTCAAGGCCCGCGCCGTGCGCGTCGTCACGTACATCCAGGGCTCCCGCGCGCGGACCGTGGTCGATCACCTCTTCGAGAACGACTCCGGCCGCAGCCTCGAAGGCACGTTCTATTATCCGCTCCCGGGCGGCGCGACGGTGGCGGGCTTCGCGCTGTACTCGGGGGCGGTGGCGGTGGACACGCCCTCGCTGTTCCAGTCTCCGGACCTGCTGCCTCCGCTGGGGGATGGGCCGGCGGAGCCGGAGCGGCTCGCGGCCGCCGCGCCGCCCTCGGTCCGTGGCTCGAAGCGCTCCTGGGGTGACATCCAGGAGGCCCGCGTCGTGGAGCAGAAGCGCGCGCGTGAGGTGTACGAGGACGTCGTGCGCCGCGACGTGGACCCCGCGCTGCTCGAATGGTCGGGCGCGTCCACCTTCAGCGCCCGCGTCTTCCCCCTGCCGCCGAAGTCCCTCAAGCGCGTCGTCATCGCGTATGAGCAGACGCTCCTCTTCGACGGAACCCGCCTGCGCTACACGTGGCCGCTGCCTCCGGGCGCGGGCAAGGACCTGCGCGTCTCCGCCCGCGTTCACGTGGACCCCAACCACTTCAAGCAGATCCTCGTGGAGCCGGAGGGGGAGGTGTTGAGGCGCAGCAAGCTGGATGCGTTCTGGGTCCACGACATTCCCACGCTCAGCGGTGACGGCGCGCTGAGCGTGGCCCTGGCGCCTCGGGAGAAGGACGCGGACGTGCTGGTGGGCTCGGACGACGCGGGCCTTCCGGGCCGCGCCTTCCACGCGCGGGTGCGGCTGCCGGAGCAGCTCACCTCTGGCGCGGAGGGGCCTCCCACGGGCCGCGCGGTGCTGGTGGTGGATACGTCGCTGTCCGCCGAGGACGGCAACGCCTGGGCCATCCAGGCGGCCACGCTGCGCGCCCTCCTGGAGAAGGACGCGACGTTGAAGGAGTACGCGGTGCTCCTCTTCGACGTGCGTCCGCGCTGGCTGCACGGGCCGGGCTTCCGCCCGAACGACGCGGCGAACCGCCAGGCCAGCTTCGCGGAGCTGGAGCGCGTCTTCCTGGAGGGCGCGTCGCATGTGGACGGCGCGCTGGACGAACTGGACCGGGCCGGGCGTGAGTGGCTCAAGCCCTCCGCCGCCGGGGAGCGGGTGACGGCCTTCCTCCTCTCCGACGGCAACATCACGTGGGGGCAGAGCCGCGTGGACGCGCTCCTCTCCCGGCACCCGTCCGTGGAGTCCCTGCGCTGGGTGACGTACCGCTTCGGCGAGGCGGCGGTGAACACGGAGCTCTTCGACGCGCTGGCCCGCTCCAGCGGCGGGCGTGTCGTGACCGTCCTGTCCGCGGCGGAGGTGGATGCCGCGGCGAAGGCGCACCGCGCGGCGTCCGTGGTGCTGTCCCGCGTGTCGGTGGTGGGCGCGGACGTGAAGGACCTGGTGGTGGCGGGCCGGCCCCGGCTCGTCTTCCCCGGGCAGGAGCTCCAGGTGGCGGGGCGGCTGCCGGGCAAGGGCGACGCGGCGCTGGAGGTGGTGACCCAGGCCGGCACCGGGCCCGAGCGCACGCTGCGCATCCCCCTGCCGGCGGACGTGAACAGCGCGTTCGCGCCCCGGGCCTGGGCGGAGCTCTTCGTGTCCCAGCTGGTGTCCCTGGATGACGAGCGATTGGACCGGATGGTGGTGGCGCTCAGCCAGCACTACCGGCTGGCCAACGCCCGCGCGTCCATGCTCGTGCTGGAGTCCGAGGGCGACTACACGCGCTACGCCGTCCGCGACGAGCAGGTGGACCTGGCGAACCTGGAGTCGCTGCGGCGCAGGGAAGAGGACCAGCGCCGCGACAAGCTCCTGGGCATCGCGCTGGACGACGTGCCCGCCGAAGGCCGCGCGGTGGTGGCCCGGCTCGCCGAACAGAAGGGCCTGCCCGCGCTCCTGCGGCGCCAGCCGCTGAAGGACGCGCCCTACGCGGGCGGTGACGAGCGGCTCCAGGCCGAGCTGGCCTATCGCAAGGCGCGGCGGGAGAACCGCGACGACGTGATGATCTACGAGGCCGTGGCGCGCAGGCGTGCCTTCTCCGGGGACACCTGGGGCGCGGTGCGTGCGCTGTCTTCGCCCGTGGAGCTGCGGCCTCGCGACGCGGAGGCGCTGCGGCTGGTGGGGTACGGCCTGCTGGCGCTGGGGCAGTACCCGGCGGCGGCGGAGCTCTTCGAGCACGTGCGCCTCAGCCGTCCCTTCGAGGGACAGGCCTTCCTGGAGGAGGCGCTCGCGCTGGACGCGGCCGGGCGCTATTCGGAGGCCGCCCGGAACTACGAGATCGTCCTGGCGCGTCCCTGGAAGCGGCACATCGAGGAGCTGCGGACGGTGGCGGGCTTCCACTACGCCCGGATGCTGGCGGGGCTGGAGCGGCAGCCCCGGCTCGCGGAGGTGGCCTCCGTGCTCAAGGTGCGCCGTGCCGGGCTGCGGGTCCCGGTGGTGCGGGGATGTTCGCGGAGGCCCGGCCCATCGACTACCAGCTCACCACGCACTGGAACTCGGACAGCACGGACATCGACCTGTGGGTCATCGAGCCGGACGGGGAGAAGTGCTTCTACCAGCACAAGCAGACGTCGCTGGGCGGGCAGCTGTACTGGGACATCACGGACGGCCTGGGGCCGGAGCTGTACCACGCTCGGAAGGCGGCGCCGGGGCCGTACCACGTGCTGGTGCACTACTACGGCAACCGCTCGTCGCGGTACGTGGTGCCCACCGCGCTGCTGCTCGTGAGCGACCGGAACGTCTTCACGGCCGACGACGCGGCCCAGCGGCGCTTCCAGGTGCGCATCCTGCCCAACACGAACGCGCGTCTGTTGTTGCGGCGCGAGGAGTTGGTGGCTTCAAAGGACCGCGTGACGGCGCAACCCTCGCCGTGACATCCGCTCGCGCGGCGTGCCCCGGTTCGGGCACGCCGCCAGCGTTTCAGCTCACGCCATCACGGGCACTGCGAGATGCAGTAGGCGCGGTAGCTGTTGCAGTAGTAGGGGTCGCCGCCGCCAAAGTAACACTGGTAATACTTCTGGTCGCACGCGTCGGTACAGGCGCTGGGGACCGCCATCTCGACCACGCGGTTGGCCTCCTCGGGGCTCATGGGCTCCATCTCCTCGGCGCCGCCGCAGCCCGCAAGCAGTCCAACGGCCATCAGTCCGGCAATGATTGCCACGCGCATTCGCTTCTCCTGGTCTTTGGGGGAATGGGTGCTGCCCCGCCAGGATAGCGCTGTCTTTCAATGCAGGACAATGGGCAGGCGTCTCCGGGAAAACCTCGCGGTCCCCGGAGACCCGTTCAAGGCCTTACGGGGCGCAGACGACCCCCACGCAGCCGCCCGCGCCGTTGCCGCGCGCTGCGTTGCCTCCTCCGTCAATGGCCGTGGGCGCGTGGATGCCCCAGCCCGTGTTGTTCTGGCAGACATTGTTGGAGAGGGTGGGCGTGCTGCCCGGGAGGACGCGCAGGCCGTCCCCGCGATTCGACATGAAGCGGTTGCCGCGCACCGGGCCTTCCTGCGGGACGGGGTCGAAGTCCGGCAGGTTGGACAGCGTCAGCCCTCCCTCGTTGTCCCACCAGAGGTTGCCGCGGACGTCGAGCGTCTGGGCCGCCAGGCGCAGTCCCTCGCCATTGTTCAACACCCACGTGTTGCGCATCTGGAAGTCAAAGGCCTCCCAGTTCGGGCTCTCCGGTGTGCCGAACGCGGTGTTGTTCGCGAGGATGGAGTTTTCGAACACCAGCTCGTAGCAGTTGTCGAAGCGGCTGCTGCTCCACGTCAATTCCGCCACGGAGGCGTTCTGTGTGAACGTGCTCGACCGGATGAGGACGTTGCCGGAGTAGCAGAACAGGGCGGTCTCGTTCGCCGTGAAGGTCGAGCCGGTGATGCGGGTGTCGTGAAAGTCCACGTACAACCCGAGCCCGTTCCCGGTGAACCGGGACCCGCGGATGTCGATGGGGCCGGACGTCGCGTCGAACTCGCTGCCGAAGCCCAGCCGGTTCCCGCTCAGGCTCGAGTCCGTGAGCAGGAGCCCTCCACTGCCGTTCATGTGGAAGATGGCGATCCAGTTGTCGACGAGCGCGACCCGGTGCACGTGCACGGTGGCGTCGTACGCGTAGCCCCAGTTGAAGCCTTGGATGGTGCCGTTGCGCACCGTGCTGTCGCTTTCGGCCGCGATGCCCACCGTGTCACCCGGCCCGCTCCCGGCCCGGCGCACGGTGTGGCCTCCCAGGTCGAGCACGACGCCCGGCGCGGCGATCCGCAGGGCGGGAATGGGCGTGCCCGCGCAGACGAGGTCGCGGGTGAGCCGCGTGTTCCGCGTCAGGACCTCGCCGCACCGGACCGCGCGGGTCTCGAAGGTTTCCGGCTCCTGGGTGCTGGCCTTCGCGGTGGTGGCCGCGAGGAGCAGCAGCGCCAGGGGCCACGTCACGATCCCGTTTCGAATTCTTCCCATGCTGCCTCCCCCTCGCCGGAGGCTGTCCGCCCCCGAGCGGGGAGGCTGCTCACACCCTCTCTTGGCCCCCAGTCCGTCTCCCGGTGGCAGGCGACTGCGTGGAGACGCACAGACCTACAGCGCACCACGGGGCGGGGTGGTTGCTATCCTCCAGAGCCCTGCGACAGGAAGGATGGAGCCCATGACGAGGACCCCCGCGACCCTGACTGGATTGAAGGAGGACCTGCGGCGGTTGGGCCTGGAGGAGGGGGACCTGGTGATGGTCCATGCCGGTCTCCGGAGCCTGGGGCCCGTGCTGGGCGGGGTGAACACCGTGGTGCGGGCGCTGCAAGACGCGGTGGGCCGCCGGGGCACGCTCATGGCCTATCTGGACTGGGAGATGGGGGTGGAGCCGGAGGACTTCGAGGACGCGCGCCTGCGCGACGAGATCCCCACCTTCGACAAGCGCACCGCGCGGGCCGCCCGAGACCACGGCATCCTCGCGGAGACGCTCAGGACCTGGCCCGGCGCGGTCCGCAGCGACCATCCGGACGCGGGCATGGTCGCCATCGGGCCTCGGGCGGAGTGGCTCTGCGCGGACCACGCCTTCCAGTATGGCTATGGCCCCGGCTCGCCGCTGGCCCGGCTGGTGGAGGCGGAGGGCAAGGTCCTGATGCTGGGGGCGCCGTTGGAGACGCTCACGATCCTCCATCACGCGGAGCACCTGGCGGACCTCCCTGGCAAGCGAGTGGTCCGCTACCAGCGGCCGCTCCAGGTCGACGGCGAGCGGCGCTGGGTGGACTTCGAGGAGTTCGATACCAGCGAGCCCGTGACGGACGCCCTGCGCGCGTCCAGCGTGGACCCCTTCACGCGCATTGGAGAGCAATGCCTCGCGGAGGGAATCGGCCGCTCCGGAAGCGTTGCCCGGGCCGTGTCGCATCTCTTCGACGCCCGGCGGCTGCTGCGCCGGGGCGTCGCATGGCTGGAGGCGTATTCCCGCTAGGGGTGCTCAGGGCGTGACGGTCACGTCGTCGTAGGTCGCCACGCCCGTCGCGTAGAAGCCCACCTTGCCCGCGGTCAGGCTCGTGTCCGTTCCCTGCACGCGGAGCACTCCGTCCACATAGCCCTTCAAGGACGTGCCGCTGACGGTGAGGGTCAGCGTGTAGAACGTGGAGGTGCTCGCGGTGAACGGCACGGTCTGTAAGGTCGTCGTCGAACCGGCGACCTTCTTGTTCAGCACCAGGTTCCCGTTGTGGAGGACCAGGAAGTAGAAGTTGTTCCCATCCACGTAGCGGGCCACCAGTCCGTTGCGGATGGCCGTGGAGCCGGTCTTCACCCGGGCGGAATGGGAGTAGTTCGCCCAGCTGGCCTGACCGCCCGTGACGATGTACGTCGCGGACGACGAGGACTGCTGGCGCGCCGCCTTCGTCCCGTCGGTGACGATGGCCCAACTGCCGTTGCCGCTCGCGTTGGCCCAGCCGCCCGCCGGGAAGGCCGGGTACGACTCGAAGGTGTCCGTCAGCAACGTCGTGCCAGTGCCCGGAGGCGTGGTGACGCTCACCGCGCTGCTCGCGCCCGAGGCATTGCCCGCCGCGTCGTAGGCGCGCACGGTGTAGCTGTACGTCGTGGCGGGGCTCAGGCCGCTCTCGCTGCACGCGCGCGAGGACACCGTGCACACCGTCGTGCTTCCACGAAACACCTTGTAGGAGGTGACGCCCACGTTGTCCGTGCTCGCGTTCCAGGCCAGGTCCACCGCGCTGCTGGAGGTCGCGGTCGCGGTCAGCCCGGTGGGCGTTGTCGGCGGCGTGGTGTCCGTGCTCGCGCACGGCGCGGTGGGCGTGCCCACGGAGGTGCCCGTCACGGTGGGCGCGGAGGTGTCGAACGTGTTGCCGCAGAAGGTCTCCTGCGGCGCGCTGTTGTCGTTGCGGATGAAGGCGCCCGTGGCCTGCTGGAAGGTGTTGTTCGTGGCGGAGTTGCCGCCCTTGTCGTAGGCGCCCGAGTCGGACTTCATCTTGAGCGCGTAGCTGCGGCTGCCAGCGATGACGTTTGCGTCCAGCACGTTGTGGTGGCCGCGCAGCTCGATGAGGCTGCCCAGGAACTCCAGCGGCTCATCGTTGTTGCGGCAGTCGTTGCGGGAGAACGTGTTGTCGTGCGCGTTCTCCTTCACGTTGAGGCACTCCGACCCGAACGTGTGGATGGTGTTGTCGTGGATGTTGTTGAACGAGCTGGTGTCATTCGCATACATCGGCTGGTCGATCGACTTGGGGCTGGTGCCGATGTAGACGCCTTCGCCGTTGTGGTACTTGTAGCCGTCCTCGTCGTCGCCCTTGCCGTACATCCCGCACCACTGGATGACCGAGTTGGCGACCTCGTTGTGGTGCGCGTTGCTGCGCATGCGGATGCACTCGCCGCCCGCGCCGTTGAGATACATGTCGCGAATCACCACGCCCGTGATGTCCCGGGACGTCTCCGCCGAGCCGATGTAGATGAGCCGCCCGTCCGCGACGAGGCTTTGGTTGGCGTCCTTGAAGCTCCGCGTGCCCGACAGCGCCGTGGGCCAGGTCGCGTTGAGCAGCTTCTCCTGCCCGTCGATGGTGAAGCCCTCCAGCACGTAATGGCTGTGGTCGATGTTGAAGATGCGCCCCGTGCCAAACAGCACCGCCTTGTAGCGTCCGGAGCGGACCTTGCCGGTCTCCGGCCCCTTGAGCGTGATGGGGGCGGTCGCGGTGCCCGCGCGCTTCGTCGTGGGCCGCTCGCGGTAGGTGCCGGCCGCCAGGTTGATGACGGTGCCCGCGGTGGCCTTGTCCAGGGCCGCCTGGATTGTCTTCAGCGGCGCGGAGGCGGAGGTGCCTGCGTTCGAGTCGGAGCCACTGGGGCTCACGTAGAGCGGCGCTGCGCCAGCGGTGAAGGGAAGCAATGCCAGCACGGCCAGGAGGCGGCGCGAGGGGAGGTTCACGGGGGCTCGGGGGAGTGGGGGATGTCTCACGGCGCGGGGCCCGGGAGGGATTCCGGGCCCCGGTGTTTCATCAGGCTCAAGGACAGCCGGAGCTGACCTCGAGCGCGTCATAGGCCATCCAGCCGTTGCGGCGGGTGCCGGTGGCGGCGATGACGTAGCCGTAGATGAACTTCATGGTGCCGGACTGCTGGCGGTAGCGCCCCGCGCTGTCCAGCACCCAGAGCGGGATGTCGATGGAGGGGGCGCCCGAGTTCGTCGGCACGTCCAGGCGCTGGAACTTCGTGCCCGCGGGGAAGTGGTCCACCGCGACGCCGCCCAGGCCGAAGCCCGGCACGTTGAAGGTGAGGTTCGCCGAGCGCAGGCCGTTGGCCCGCACGAGCGGCAGGTAGTCCCCCGCGCGCTCGTTGGACGACGTCGTGTCGTAGACCACCTTCTTCACCTCGAGCGCCGGGTCGTGCCAGTTGCGCACGGCGTAGCACGCCATCTTGCTCAGCCCGGAGCTCAGCGCGGAGACGTGGCCGACCTTCTCCTGGAAGGAGGTGAGGCCCAGGATGGCGGACATGGGCAGCCAGCCGGAGCTGGAGTTGGACGTCGACGTCGCGAAGGCGTGCAGCTCGCCGGCGAACGTGCGCGTCTGGCCGTAGTTGAAGAGGGAGCGCGTCCGCGTGGACGTGCCCACCACGGTGCCGTTGCCGTCGCGGATGGGCACGCCCGTGGTGATGCCCCAGGAGTCGTCATCGTCCGGGTCGTTGGTCTGCACGCGGTTGCCGCCGGAGGGCCGCAGCTTGCAGTTGTACGGGCTCTCCTCGCACACCGTCCCGTTCACGCCGGAGAAGGCCGCCTGCCGCGTGGTGGCCAGGTCCTCCGCCGCGACCGTTTCACCCTCGAAGGCCTCGCCGCCACAGGCGACGGAGGCGAGCACCGCCGTACACAACACTGGCTTTCTGAAGTTCATGATAAAAATGGAAATCTGATTTTGCAGGTTTTGTCAAATGACACGGCGGTGCCAATGCCGGGTGGGCGGCATGGCCGGGATGCGTCGCGCACGCGCAGTGCGTTCAGCGATTGTTCCGGGCAGGAAACGCCACGGCGTGGAGGTGTTCCGGCAGCCGTTGTCGCTGCCAGGCGCGTTCCCGGGCGGTGGCTTCAGCGGCGTCGGTGATTTCGGCCACGCCATGGGCGGCGGCGGTGGCCGCGAAGGTGGCGGCCTGTGACGCGTGGCTCGCGACGTGGGCGGTGGCGGCGGCGTGTCCAGCGGCGCGGGCCGCGGCGCATGCGGCGGCGTGCGTGGTGGCATCCGAGGCAGCGGCGTGCGCGGCGATGGCGGCCGCGTGTACGTCGGTGATCAGCAGTTCTCCCCGTTGCCACGCGCGTGCTGTCTCGATGGCACGACGGGGGCGGTGGTCCTCCGGGAACCTCTGCTCGAAGAAGGGGAGGACTCGCTCGGCGCAGTCCGCGGCCCAACGGGCCAGGCACTCATGGTCGGACCTGTCGAGCTCCATGCGCCGCTCCTCCCCGCGTCACACTGCTTGCGTATTCACTGTCATTCCGGCCTCTCAGGTCAATGTGTGGCTAGACTGCCTCCCATGGTCAGGGACGCGTGGTGGCTCGCGGTGCTGGTGGGATGGCTGGCGATGCCGGCGACCGGGTGGGCCTGTTCATGTCTCTTTCCCACGCAGGGACTTGTCAGCACGCTGACGGAGGCGCGGGACCAGGCCGGATTCATCTACCTGGGTCGGGTCCGTGATTCGAAGGACCGGTCCGAAGGCTTCGCCATCGTCGACGTCCTGGAGGTGTTCAAGGGAAGCGTCAAGGCAGGTGATGTCTTGAGGCTCCCCTATGGTTGGTCAGGAGACTGCATCCTGAACCTGCCTCCAGGCCAGACGTGGTTGCTCTATGCCGGCGACACCCGCCCGGAGGAGGTCTGGATGTGCTCGCGAAGCCGGCCCGTGCAAGGGGATGACAGCGAGCTGACCTGGCTTCGCAAGGGCGTCCTTCCGCCGGTGCCCGTGGCGCTCCAGCGTGAGACCGCGAGTTGCAAGGCGTGTGACATCGAGGCGGTGGGCGGTCGTCTGGTGACTCCTCCGGAGAGGCCTCCCGCCACGCCTGTTGCTCATTCGGAAGCGGAGGCGCTGTGGAAGAGGGGCCAACCGTTCTTCACGGCCGATTCCGTGGCGCAGTTGTTGATGTTCGGGGTGTCGGGGGAGGGCCGCGCGTTCGAGTTGACCGAAGTCCCCGGGTCGTCCGGAGTGCGGATGGCTTGCGAACGGCGGGTCCAGCTCCGCTGGTGCAAACGATTGGAGCTCCGTCCGAGGACGCCACGGTCTTCTGCCTTCCACTGTGTCGACCCTGGCGAGCCACAGGAGGTTTGCGACGAGCGTCGGAGCCGGAAGTCGGAGTGGCTTCCGATGGAGCGCCTGCCGGCCAGGGCATGCGATTGGTTCAATCCCTCCGCGCCCGTGTGTGAGTTGGCCGAGGGCCGCTTCCCCTTTCCCGCGGGCGCCCCGCCGTTGCCTGTCCTCGCCTGCCATCCCCGGACACCGGGAGCCCTCTCCGGTATCTACACCTGTGAGGTGAAGACGGCGCCGGAGCCTGTACCGCCCGAGCCGTGAGCCTTCAACGCTCCGTCTCTTCGTCCGCGTCCAGCAGGCCATGCTTGCGGAGCTTGTCGTGCAGCGTGGCGCGGCCGATGCCCAGCGCCTTCGCGGCCTCCGTGCGCTGGCCCTTGGACGCCGCGAGCGCCGCGAGGATGAGCTCGCGCTCGTGCGCATCCAGCTTCTCGCGCAGGGTGGTGCCGGTGTTGGACGGTGCTTGGGGCGTGGGTGCGCTGGCGCCCCCGGGCAACAGCTCCAGGTCCAGGGTCCCGTCGGCGGACAGCACCACGGCGCTCTCCAGGGTGTTCTCCAGCTCGCGCACGTTGCCGGGCCAGGGATGGGCCGTGAGGCGCTCCAGGAGGGCGGGCGTCAGGGCCACAGGCGGCATGTGGAAGCGCTCGGTGTGGCGGGCGAGGAAGTGCCTCGCGAGCGCGGCGATGTCCTCCGGGCGGCTTCGCAGCGGGGGCACCTGGAGCGTCACGACCTTGAGGCGGTAGTAGAGGTCCTCGCGGAAGCGGCCCTCCGCCACGCGCTGGGGCAGGTCGCGGTGGGTGGCGGCCAGGACGCGGACATCCACCGGGAAGGGGCGGTCCTCGCCCACGGGGCGCACTTCGCCCTCCTGCAGGACGCGCAGGAGCTTGGCCTGGAGGGGTAGGGCGAGTTCTCCCACTTCGTCCAGGAGCAGGGTGCCACCCGAGGCTTCGCGAAAGAGGCCGGGCCGGGCCCTCACGGCGCCGGTGAACGCGCCCTTCGAATGGCCGAAGAGCTCCGCCTCCGCGAGCTCCGGCGTGAGGGCGGCGCAGTTGAAGCGCACATAGGGCTTGTCCGCGCGCGGAGAGGCGCGCACCAGGGCCTCGGCGACGCGCTCCTTGCCGGTGCCGCTCTCGCCTGTGATCAGCACGGTGACGTCGCGAGGCCCCACGCGCTGGATGAGCAGGGCCAGCCGCGCCATCGACGGTGACACGAAGACCAGCGAGCGCAGCAGGTTCACCTCGCCGGACAGCCGCTCGTTCTCCGCCTCCAGGCGGACCATCCCGAGCGCCCGGCGCACCACGGCCAGCACGTCGTCCACGTCGAAGGGTTTGCGGAAGTAATCCAGCGCGCCCAGCTTCATGGCCTCCACGGCGTGGCGTTCCGAACCGTGCGCGGTGATGAGGATGACGCGGGGAGCATTCGGCCGCGCGGCGACGCGGCGGAGCAGCTCCATGCCATCCAAGCGCGGCATGCGCAGGTCGCTGAGCACCAGGTCCACAGGC
This sequence comes from Corallococcus sp. M7, assembly GCF_054512695.1. Classification (NCBI taxonomy): domain Bacteria; kingdom Pseudomonadati; phylum Myxococcota; class Myxococcia; order Myxococcales; family Myxococcaceae; genus Corallococcus; species Corallococcus sp. M7. The sequence goes on along the minus strand of NZ_CM137252.1, from coordinate 7,432,806 downwards.
GGTTCCTGGTCCAGGCGCGCGAGCGCGGCCTCGCCGTCCACGGCTTCCTCCACGGTGAGCCCGTCATCCTCCAGCAAGCCGCGCAGCGTGTAGCGCACGCCCGCGTCGTCATCCGCAACCAGAACTCGGGCCTTCATGACAGGGCCTCCGTTCGCGGCGCTTCGACTGACTGATGCACGGTCAGAAAGCTCAGCTCCTCCACCAGCACTCGGGCCTTCATGACAGGGCCTCCGTTCGCGGCGCTTCGACTGGCCGAGGCGCGGCGGGGAGGCTCAACTCCGCCACGCAGCCTCCGCCCTCTCGGGCGCGCAGGCTCAACTCTCCGCCGTGCTGGCGCATCAGCGCTCGCGAGAGGGCCAGGCCCAGGCCGGAGCCGTGAGGCTTCGTGGTGATGCCCGGCTCGAAGACTCGCTCGCGCACCTCCGCCGCGAGCCCGGGACCCCGGTCGCGCACCTCCACACGGCCGTCACCTTCTGGCGTCCTCCAGGCCTGGAGCTCCACGGTGGTTCCCCGAGGCGCGGCATCCAGCGCGTTCTGCACCACGTCGATCAACACCTGCCGCACCTTGCGCGCGTCGCACCACGCCTCCACCGGGGGCCCCTCCGCGACCCGCAGCCCCACGCCCCGTTCTCCCGCCATGCCCTCGTGCAGCTCCGCCACCTGCCGGCACAGGCCATCCAGCGGCACGTGCGCTTCATTGAGGGGGAGCAACGGGCGGGAGAAGTTGAGGAATCCTTCGAGGATCTCCTGCATCCGGTCCACCTCCCGGCGCAGCACCGCGAGCCGCTCCGCGGGCCGGCCCTCCACCTCGCGGGCGATCATCGCGGCCAGGCCCTTCACGCTCGCCAGCGGGTTCTTCAACTCGTGCGCAATCTCTCCCGACAGCGTGGTGAGCGAGCGCACGCGCTCCTCATGGGCCTTCAGGGCTTCATCCCGCGCATCCAGCGCCGTGCGCACCATGCCTCGGAACGTGCGCCGCAGGTTCGTGCCGACGAAGTTCGTCCACAGGACGAGGAACCCCGTCACCGCGAGCATCGTCAGGAGCAGCGCGTTGTTGTGCCCCGCGCGCGGGCCTCCACCGAAGAGCGGGGGCACCAGGTCCTCCACCTTGCCCGTCAGCGTCACCGCCGCCTGCACGCCCACCAGCGCGAGCAGGTAGCCCGCCCACCTGCGGGCCCGCGCGGGCGGGAAGAGGATGGCCGTGGCCAGCGACACCGGCAGCACCAGCGGAATGAGCGGGCTCTCCAGTCCTCCCAGCGCCAGGTTCACCACCGTGAACAGGGGGAACGCCACCAGCGGCAACATCCTGCCCGACTCATGGGACACCACGGGCTGACGCCGCCACGTCGCGACGACCCCCAGCCCCGCCAGCACGAACCCCAACGCGAGCGCCACGCACCCACGGCGCCACGCGGCCGTGTCGCCGATGAGCCCCAGCGACCCCATCACCACCGGCAGGGGACTCAGGAACGTCAGCACCCGCGTCACCTGCCGGAACATCCGCGAGAACGCCTCGCGTTGAACCTGCTCGATTCCGGCGGCCGTGGGCTGGGTTGGGGAATGCAAGGCGCGTCCTCCTGGACCGTGGGCGCTACCCTATGCCCAAGCAAGGCGGATGCCCCAGCCCGTGTGCCCTGGAGCCCCGTCCTCCAGGCCCCCTTCGAGTTCGGGGACCCGGCGCCCGGCGTCGGAAATCCGAACAGGGAAGGGCCTGCCCCCGGGGGCTCCCCTGGCGTTCAGTGCTGGCACGTCCAGTGCTCAAGGTGACGCCAGGACACGGGTTCAGGACCTGCCCGTGAGCCAGACGCGGACCCCCAGGCCGGGCAGGCGTAGCGTGGCCCCGCCGCGCTCGGGGGGCGCTCCAATCGCGGCGAGGCCGCGCCAGGAGGCACGGGTGTCGGGACCGGGCAGGAAGAGGAAACACTCGAAGCGGGGCATCGTCGCGGGGGCGGTGCTGGTCGCCGTCATCATCAGCGGCATCCTGTGGCTGCGGCGGCCGGCCCCGGAACCGCCGCCGCGCTTCACCGGCTACGTCGTCAGCGACAACGTCTATCTGTCCTCGCCGGTGGCCGGCATGGTGGCGTCCGTGGCGGTGGTGCGCGGACAGCGCGTGGAGGTGGGCACGCCGCTGTTCCGCATGGAGCCCACGTCGCTGACGGCGCGGGCCGACCAGGCGCGGGCGCAGGTGGGGCAGATCGAAGCGCAGTTGCTCGCGCGCCAGTCGGATGTGGCCCGCGCGCGTGCCTCGCTCGCCGCGGCGCAGGCGGAGGCGGACCGCGCGGACGCGGAGCTTGCCCGGCTCGTCGCCGTCCAGAAGGCCATCGAGGGCGCGGTGACGCCCCAGCAACTGGACCTGCTGCGCGCCACGGCGACGCGCGCCCATGCCCAGCGCGACGCGGCCCGCACGGACGTGGCGGCGGCGGGCGCGCAGTTGGAGGTCGTCCGCGCCCAGCTCGCCAGCGGACGCGCGGGCGTCACCGCCGCGGAGCAACAGGTCGTGGAGCTGGCGCCCGTGTCCCCCGTGGTGGGCCGCGTGGAGGACGTCCTCTTCCAGCAGGGCGAGTGGGCCATGCCCAACGCCCCCGTCGTCAGCATCATCCCGGACGCGAAGCTGAAGGTGCGCTTCTACGTGCCGCAGGGGAGGGTGGCGTCCTTCCCGCCGGGCACCGACGTGGCCATCGCCTGCGACGGCTGCGACACCGGGATGACCGCGCGCGTGGACTTCGTCGCCTCCCGGCCGGAGTACACGCCGCCCATCATCTACAGCCTGGAGACGCGGCAGAAGCTGGTGTTCCTGCTGGAGGCGGTGCCCTCCGCGCCCACGCGCCTGTTGCCCGGGCAGCCCATCGACGTGACACCGCTGAAGCAGGCACCCGTGGAGGCGGACCGATGAACGAGCGGGCCATCGACGTGCGCGGGCTCAACAAGTCCTTTGGCGACCGGCACGTCGTGCGGGACGTCTCCATCGCCGTGGACGCCGGACGCATCACCGGCTTCCTGGGCCCCAACGGCTCCGGCAAGACGACGACGCTGCGCCTCCTGTGTGGACTGCTCACGCCCGACAGCGGCGAGGGCACCGTGCTGGGCCTGGACTTCCGCGCCCGGGGCGACGCCATCAAGCGCCAGACGGGCTACATGACGCAGAAGTTCTCCCTCTACGAGGACATGACGCTGGAGGAGAACCTGGCGTTCGTCGCGCGCGTCCACGGCCTGGACCAGCGGCGCGAGCGGGTGGAGGACACGCTCCACCGGCTGGGCCTCTTCGACCGTCGCAATCAGCTCGCGGGCGCGCTCTCCGGCGGCTGGAAGCAGCGGCTGGCCCTGGCCGCCGCGACGCTGCACGAGCCCCGCCTGCTGCTCCTGGACGAGCCCACCGCGGGCGTGGACCCCAAGGCCCGCCGTGAGTTCTGGGACGAAATCCACACGCTCGCCGCGGGCGGGCTCACGGTGCTGGTGTCCACGCACTACATGGACGAGGCGGAGCGCTGCCACGACATTGGCTACATCCTCTATGGGCGCCTCATCGCGCGGGGCACGGCGGACGCGCTCATCCGCGACTCCGGGCTGGTGACGTTCCTGGGCGAGGGGCCGGGCATCGACCGCGCGGCGCACCTGCTGGCCCAGGCGGACGGCGTGCTCAGCGCCTCCGCGTTCGGCGCCGCCGTGCACGTCAGCGGGCTGAAGCGCGAAGCCCTGGAGGCAGCGCTCGGCCCCTGGCGCAAGGAGCCCTACCGGTGGAGCGAGGTGACGCCCTCCCTGGAGGACGTCTTCATCCAGCTCATGGGTCGCGAGCGCGACGAACGGTACTCGTCATGACGGGCTCGTTTCCGCGCATCCTGGCCGTGCTGCTCAAGGAGTTCACGCAGCTGCGGCGCGACCGCATCACGTACGCGATGATCCTCCTCATGCCGGTGATGCAGCTGCTCATCTTCGGCTACGCCATCAACATGGACCCCCGGCACCTGCCCGCCGCGGTGCTGTCCCACGACACCAGCACCCTGGCGAACTCCGTCGTGGCCGCGCTGGAGCGCACCGGCTACGTGGACGTGCGCTACCTGCCGCGCTCCGACGAGGAGTTGGATCAGCTCATCCGCCGGGGACAGGTGATGCTCGGCATCACCATCCCTCCGGACTTCACCCGGCGAGTGCTCAAGGGGGAGCGCGCTCAAATTCTGGCGGAGGCGGACGCGTCCGACCCGCAGGCCGCCGCGGGCGCGCTCGCCGCGGTGAGCGTGCTGCCCGCGGAGGCGCTGCGCAATGAGCGCATCGGACTGGGGCAGCCCCGGTCCACCGCGCCCGCCTTCGAGGTGGTGGTGCACCGGCGCTACAACCCGGAGAGCCGCTCGCCGTTCCACATCGTGCCGGGCCTCCTGGGCATCATCCTGTCCATGACGCTGGTGATGATGACCGCCATGGCCGTCACCCGTGAGCGCGAGCGGGGCACCATGGAGACGCTCCTGTCCACGCCAGCCACCCCGGCGGAGATCATGGTGGGCAAGCTCACGCCCTACGTCGTCGTGGGGCTGGTGCAGACCGTCGTCGTCCTGGGCATGGCGCGCGGATTGTTCTCGGTGCCCATGGCGCGCACGCCCGCGGGATGGCTGGCCCTGGTGTGCGGCATCGTGCTGTTCATCGTGGGCAACCTGTCCCTGGGCTACCTCATCTCCACCGTGGCGCGCAGCCAGTTGCAGGCGATGCAGATGTCCATGTTCTACATGCTGCCGTCCATCTTCCTCTCCGGCTTCGCCTTCCCCTTCCTGGGGCTGCCGCCGTGGGCGCGGGTGCTGGGCGAAATCATCCCCGTCACCCACTTCCTGCGCATCGTCCGGGGCGCGCTGCTCAAGGATCAGGTGCTCGCGGACATGGGGAACGACCTGCTCGCGTTGGGACTTTTCGTGCTCGCCGTGGCCGGAGCGGCACTCGCGAGGTCACGCACGACATTGGATTGATTGACGCCGCACGTCGAGCATGACGCAGCCGCGAAAGTGGGGGCTTGTACGGGCGGACGATCCAAACGGACCGCTGTTTGCAACCTTACTTCCGCACCGGAGCCACGTTTCACGTGGTTTCACGTGGTTTCGCGGGGGGTCGGCCCCGCGTCCGGTCTGGAGATGCCCATGTCCCGTGACGACTTCTTCGCGGTAGGTGCGGTGCGGACTTCGCGCCTGCTCGTGGCCCTGTTCGTAACGTCCTTCGCAGCCGGCTGTGGGGACGATGATGATGACTGCGTGCCCAGGACGTGCGAGTCGCAGGGCTTCAACTGCGGCGATTCGGCGGACGGCTGTGGCGGCACGCTCAACTGCGGCACCTGCGGGGCGCCCTCCACCTGTGGCGGTGGCGGCGAGGACAACGTCTGCGGCTGCCCCGACATCAAGACGGCGTGCAGCCCCGGGAACGAGTGCGGGACCGAACCGGATAACTGTGGTGGCACCGTCTCCTGCGGCACCTGCGCGGCGCCGGAGGTGTGCGGTGGGCGCGGCGTGGCGCAGACCTGCGGCATCCCCGCGGAGGCGCGCGAGTGCAGCGACGGCTGGTGCTGGGAGTATCCGCTGCCCCATGGCTACAGCTTCAAGGGCGCGCACTTCAGCGCGGCCAATGACGGCTGGGCCGTGGGCGAGGACGGCTTCATCCAGCACTGGGATGGAACGCGCTGGACGCGCGTGGGCAGCGGGACGCTGAACACCCTGCGCGACGTGCACGCCCTCTCCGCGACGGACGTGTGGACGGTGGGCGCGGGTGGCACCGTGCTTCACTCCACGACGGGCAGTGCCTTCTCCGCCGTGAGCTCCGGCACGACGCGCGACCTGAACTCCGTGTGGGCCTCCGGGCCGGGGAACATCTGGGCCGTGGGCGCGGGCGGCACCGTGCGGCGCGACCAGGGCAGCGGCTTCCTGGGCGTGGACGCGGCCACGACGAAGGACCTCAACGGCGTGTGGGGCAGCGGGCCCGCGGACGTCTGGATGGTGGGGCAGTCCGGGACGCTGCGCCGGTATGACGGCAACGCGGTCTCCGGCATCGACGCGGGCACCACGGACATCGACTTCCACGAGGTGACGGGCACCGGCCCGAACGACGTCTGGACGGTCGCCTCGGATGACCCCTGCATCTTCTGCGACGACTTCGGCCAGGTGTTCCGCACCACGCCCGCGGGCATCGAGCAGTCCCTGCGCTCGTCGGATCAGCTCTTCTACGTGTACGCCGCGTCGCCCTCGCTGGTGCTGTCGGGAGGCGAGGACTTCGGCTACGTCTACAACGGCACGAAGTGGACGGACACGGACGAGGACGCCGTGGGGCCCATCGCCGGCAGCGGGCCTGACAACGTCTGGTCCTTCGGTTCGGGTGGGCAGGTGCAGAAGTGGAGCGGGCAGGCGTGGACCTCCCAGGCGCCGCTGCGCACCTTGAGCGTGGCGCGGGCCATCCATGGCACGGGGCCGTCGGACGTCTGGGCCGTGGGTTCCCCGGGCCGCGTGCTGCACTGGAACGGCGGCGGATGGATCGAGCCGCAGCTGGACTTCTCCTCCGCCGACAGCGTGTCGGGCGTCTACGCGGCCTCGCCGGCCGACGTCTGGGTGACGTCCTCGTTCCATGACCGCGTCTACCGGTTCGACGGGGCCCGCTTCATCACGCAGTACCAGTCGGAGAGCTCGCTGGCCCTGAATGCCATCCACGGCTCGTCCGCAGCGGACATCTGGACGGTGGGCGAGTCCGGCCAGGCCATCCACTTCGACGGCACCGCCTGGACGCGCAAGCCCGCGGAGAGCAAGGAGGCGCTCCAGGCCGTCTGGGTGCAGGGGCCCTCGCTGGCCATCGCGGTGGGCGACGCCGGCACCATCCTGCGCTGGGATGGCGCCGCCTGGAGCGCGATGAGCTCCGGCACCAACAAGGGCCTGAAGGCCGTGTGGGGCAGCGGTCCCACCGACGTCTGGGCCGCGGGCGCGGACGGCACGCTGCTGCGCTACAACGGCTCGCTCTGGCTCCCCATGGCCAGCGGCACCACGTCCCAGCTCAACGGGCTGATGGGACGCTCCGCCACCGAGGTCTGGGCGGTGGGTGACAACGGCACGCTGCTGCGCTTCGACGGCGGCAAGTGGACCGCGGAGACCACCGGCACCCGCCGCGTCCTGCGGGCCGTGTGGGCGCCGTCCTCGTCGGAGCTGTGGATGGTGGGCGACACGGCCGTCCTGCACAAACCCTGACACCGGCCCTTCCGCGCGGACTCCCATTCCGGTCCCGCCCTGTAGATTGGGGCGGGACACGTCCGGAAGGAGCGCGCATGGGCTGCTGTCACTACCCCGCCGTGAAGGAAGGCTGCGACAGCGCCTTCACGGTGGACACCTCCCGCATCACCTTCGGGCCGGGCTGTCTCTCCGAGGTGGGCGACCGGGCGCGGGCGCTCGGGATGAAGCGGGTGGCGCTGTTCTCCGATGCTCGCGTGGCGCGGCTGCCGCACTTCGAGAAGGTGCGCCAGTCGCTGCTCGCGGCGGGGTTGGACGTCGTCGTCTTCACGGACGTGCACGTAGAGCCCACGGACGCGTCCTTCCAGGAGGCGGCCCGCTTCGCCTCCGAGGCCCGGCCGGATGGCTACGTGTCGCTGGGCGGCGGCTCGGTCATCGACACCTGCAAGGCGGCGAACCTCTACGCCACGCACCCGGCGGACTTCCTGGCCTACGTGAACGCGCCGGTGGGGGAGGGCAGAGCGGTGCCCGGGCCCCTCAAGCCGCACATCGCGTGCCCCACCACGTCCGGGACGGGCAGTGAGGTGACGGGCATCACCATCTTCGACCTGCTGTCGCTGTCCGCGAAGACGGGCATCGCGTCACCGGCGCTGCGGCCCACGGAGGCCCTCATCGACCCGGACTGCACCGCGACCCTGCCCGGTGAGGTGGTCGCGGCCAGCGGGCTGGACGTGCTGTCCCACGCGCTGGAGTCCTATACGGCGCGGCCCTTCGTCCACCGGCCCGCCCCGGCGCGTCCCAGCCTCCGGCCCATGAGCCAGGGCGCCAACCCCTGGAGCGACCTGGGCTGCCGCGAGGCCTTGCGGCTGATGGGCCTGTACCTGGAGCGGGGCGTGAAGGACGCCGGGGACACGGAGGCGCGCGAGCAGCTCATGTGGGCGGCCACGCTCGCGGGCATCGCGTTCGGGAACGCGGGCGTGCACGCGCCGCATGGCATGGCCTACGCGGTGGCGGGGCGCGTGCGCGACTTCCGTCCCTCCGGCTACCCCCAGGAGGAACCGCTGGTGCCGCACGGCCTGGCCGTCATCGTCAACGCGCCGGCGGTGTTCCGCTACACGGCGTCCGCGAACCCCGAGCGCCACCTGGAGGCCGCGGGCTTCCTGGGCGCGGACGTGCGCGGCGCGGACAGCGGGGACGCGGGCGAGGTCCTGGCGGGCCGCGTGGTCCAGCTCATGCGCGCGGTGGGCGTGCCCAACGGCCTCTCGGGGGTGGGCTATACGGTGGAGGACGTGGACGCGCTCACGGAGGGCGCCTTCCCGCAGCAGCGCCTGCTCCAGAACGCGCCCCGGGAGATGACCCGGCCCGTCCTCACGCAACTGTTCCGTCAGGCGCTGCGCTACTGGTAACCCGAACCTGGAGGGCTTCTCCCGTGTCCGACGCAGAGACGGCCGACCGCTACCGCTTCTTCCTGCCCATCACCACGCGGTGGATGGACAACGACGTGTACGGCCACATCAACAACGTCACCTACTACAGCTACTTCGACACGGTCGCGAACCACTACCTCATCCACGAGGGCGGCCTGGACATCCACACGGGCGAGGTCATCGGGCTGGTGGTGGAGTCGAAGTGCGCCTACCGCGCCCCGCTCGCGTATCCGGACCGCCTGCGCGCGGGCCTGCGCGTGGACAGGCTGGGAAACCGCTCGGTCACCTACGGCATCGCCATCTTCAAGGAGGGCGACGAGCAGGCGGCGGCGCACGGCCACTTCGTGCACGTCTTCGTGGACCGGCGGACGCGAAGGGCCGTGGCCATGCCCGACCGGCTGCGTGACGCGCTGGCGAGGATCACCGCGGCGCCACGCGAGCAGGCCTGAGCGCGTGACGCCGCAGGGGCTCCCGGGCGACCGGGGAGCCCCCGCCGCGCCGTGTCCCGAGCACGGCCTTGCGTCATCACCATCGTCTTCTGGTACCCCCTTCAGAAGGAGACTGGTGATGTGTTGCAACACCCGAATCTGGCATTCCCACCACTGCATCCTGCCGCCGTACGTCAGCCGGCAGATTGCGCAGAACGGCTCCCCGCAGCAGCGCGCGCAGGCCCTGCGGACGCTCTCCATCGACAACACCCTGCGCGCCATCCGCCTGTCGAGCAGCGGCGCGCCCCAGGCCGCGAAGCGGATGATTCCCGGCCCCCTGGTCGTGGAGAGCCAGAAGCTGCGCACCATCTACAACGTGAAGAACACCGAGGCCCTTCCGGGGACGGTGGCCCGCAAGGAGGGGGCGGACGACGCCAACGACGCGGCGGTCGACGAAGCCTATGTCGGCCTGGGCGCGACCTACGACCTCTACTGGGACGTCTACGGGCGCAACTCCATTGACGGCAACGGCATGCCGCTGAACGGCCACGTCCACTATGGCAGTGGCTACGACAACGCCTTCTGGGACGGCGAGCGCATGGTGTTCGGCGACGGCGACGGGGACCTGTTCAACCGCTTCACCATCGCGGTGGACATCATGGGGCACGAGCTGGCCCATGGCGTGACGGAGCACGAGGGCCCTCTTGCCTACTTCTCCCAGGCGGGCGCGCTCAACGAGCACCTGTCGGACTGCTTCGGCTCGCTCGTGAAGCAGCGCCTGTTGAACCAGACGGCGGACCAGGCCGACTGGCTCATCGGCGCGGGGCTCCTCACGGACAAGGTCCAGGGCAAGGCCCTGCGCTCCATGAAGGACCCCGGCACCGCGTTCGACGACCCCGTGCTGGGCAAGGATCCGCAGCCCGCCGTGATGAAGGACTTCGTGAACACGTGGGAGGACAACGGCGGGGTGCACATCAACTCCGGCATCCCCAACAAGGCCTTCTGCATCGCGGCCATCAACCTGAAGGGCTACGCGTGGGAGAAGGCCGGCCTCATCTGGCTGGAGACGCTGCGCGACTCCCGCCTGAAGCCCAACGCCTCGTTCCTCTCCTTCGCCCGGCTCACCGTGACGGCGGCCGTCCGGCTCTACGGCAGCGGCGACGAGGAGCAGATCGTGCGCGACGCGTGGAACCAGGTGGGCATCAAGGTCTCCAAGGAGCGCGCGGGCGCGCCGGCCTGGACGCCGCAGGTGCCGAAGCAGGCCGCGCAGCAGCCGGTGCAGCGCAAGCACTAGCCCCTGGAGCCGACGGGATGCGAATCGAGCTCAAACGGGAGGGAGGCGTCGCCTTCTTCCCGGGCCTCGCCAGGCCCCGCACCGTGGACCTGGCGGCCCTGCCTCCCGCCACGGCGGAGGCGCTCCAGCGGGAGGTGCGGGAGGCCCGCTTCTTCGAACAGCCGGCCACCGTGGGCGGCGGTCCCTCGGCGGGCGCGGACCGGACGAGCTACGCCGTCACCATCGAGGATGACGGCGGGAGGAAGCACTCGGTCCGGCTGGTGGAGCCGGTGACGGAGCCACACCTGCGCTCCCTGCTGGCGCTCATCCAGAAGGCCGAGCGGGAGCAGCGCGCCCCTTGAGTCCTAGTAGTGCGGACGCGTGGGCAGGTTCAGGTCGTCGCGGAGGACGTTCTCCCCGGGGCGGCCGCCCTGCACCACGTCCGGCGTGGACGGGTCCTGGTCCAGGTCGATGGGCAGGCCCACCGCGGACGTCTCGCGGTTGTTCACGCCGTCCTTCTCACCGACCGCCAGCGTGCCGTTGGCGTAGTCCGAGGCGTGCACCAGCTCGTGGAACAGGCCGACGACGGGCGGACGGTTCTGCCAGTCCTCGCTGCCCAGCGAGATGCGCGTGGTGTTGTAGTTCACCGTGCCGTTGGTGCCCTTGCCCGGCGTGCCGTCCGCGTTGAACCAGGCGTCGTCCTTGTTCTGCGCGGCCGCGGAGTTGCCCTGGGTCGTCTGCTTGATGGTCGTGGTGTGGCCGCTGTCATCCAGCGTGCGCAGCAGCTCCTGGCCCGAGGGCAGCGAGCGCATCGCGTCCAGGTCCGACTGCACGCGCGCCTGGAACTCCGCGCTGCCCGACACCGTCACCGAGCGGCCGCGCTGGTCGGCGTTCGTCATGTCGACGATCTCGCGCTCGCTCCCGGTCGCGTCGGCGGTGGTCTCGTTCTCCTCGACGTAGAGCTTGTCCGTGCCCGTGCCGCCGCGGACCGTGTCCTTGCCCTCGCCGCCCGCCACCGCGTCGTTGCCCGAGCCGCCCGACAGCGTGTCATTGCCGCGCCCGCCGATGACCTGGTCGTCGCCCGCGCCGCCGGAGGCACGGTCATCGCCCGCGCCGCCGTCGATGTAGTCCCGGCCGTTGCCGCCGGACACGGAGTCGTTGCCGTCCAGGCCGTAGAGCACGTCGCGGCCCTCGCCGCCCAGGATGCGGTCGTCCCCGGCGCCGCCCTCCAGGTAGTCGTCACCGTCCAGGCCCTGCAGCGTGTCCTTGCCCTCGCCACCGATGACGGTGTCGTTGCCCTTGCCGCCGATGAGCGTGTCGTTGCCCTTGCCGCCGGTGAGCTTGTCGTCACCCGCGCCGCCGTCCAGGGTGAGGTCCTGCGTGACGCTCTCGTCCACGGTGATGGAGTCGTTGCCTTCACCGCCGTTGATGATGGCGCCCTTGGCCTGCTCCGCGGTCAGCGTCACCGTGTCGCTGCCGGACTTGATGGTCAGCCCGCCGTCCTTGTTCTGCGACACCGTCGCGGTGTTGTTGCCCGCGCCCAGGTCCACCACCGTGCGCCCGTCCGCGTTCGTGCTCACCTGCGGCGCGAGCGCCTTCGCCACGCCCTTGCCAATCTTGTCGAGCGCCGAACCAAGCCCCGACGCGATACCGCCCAGGAAGCCGCCGCCGTCCTTGTCCTTCTTCACCTCCGTCTCGGGGGCGCGCGCCTTCGTCAGCGGGGGACGCGAACCCGTGCGGGGCCCGGAGTCGAAGCCGTCCGACATCCGCTGCGCGACGGCGGCCTTCACCGCATTGGGCTTCACGGGCGCGGCGGGCGTCTTCGGCTGCGGGGTGCTGACAGGGGACGTCGTGCGCGAGCCGGGCTTGCCAATCGTGGTCATGTCGCTTCTCCCAGGTGACGGAGACACCCGGTGCGGGTCCGGCGGACGGATGCCGGGGAGCGGATGGATGCCGCCCGAAGGGGATTGTCGCGGATGCGTGACGCCAGGTTGCCTGGGGCCTGCTGATTCCGGTCCAACCCCTCGGAAAGACTCGCCCGGGAGGGGGGCTCAAAGGGGAAGCTGGGCGCCGTCCAGGGTGAGCACGCACTGGGGGATGGCCCATGGCTCCTGGGGATCGGACAGGACCCCCAGGTATGCACCGGGCACGACATGCCCGGCGGTGCCCGCGGCGACCGTCACCCGCAGGGAGACCCGTGCGGTGGGGTCCGCCTCGTGCCAGGGGATGACGTCCAACTCCAGCACATGGGCCTTGACCACGCCGTTCCGTTGCACCGAGCCCAGGATGGCCGCGTTCTCCACGCGCGCCCAGGCCAGCCGGGCACGGCTCAGGTGCTGGTCCTGGACGGCCTGGAGCTGTCGCCACTCCCTCACATTGACGGGGAGCTTGAGGTGCCCGGCATAGAGCGCGAACCCCAGCCCCATGAGACACATGGACACTCCGAGGACGGGGACGCCCACGATGAAGAAGAAGACCCCGATCCCCGCGCTGATCAGGCTGCCTCTCAGAAGGTCCCGTGCCTGATGGGGGGCATACAGCGGCTGCGGTCTCACGCTCAGGGCTGGCGGCGGCCACGGGGGGGCCACATCCGGCGGGAGGGTGGAGGGGGCGGGCCGCAGCGCGACGAGTCTTGCGTGATCCAACGGAAGCGGGTGGTTCATGGGGGCACCGGTCCTTCTACTGCGATGCGTGCGCGGGATGCCGGATGCTGGCGCGGTGTCAGGGCCATGTCACGAACGTGTGACGCGGTTCGCTCGTTCGTGTGACAGGACGGGGGCGCCGGTAACGGTGTGGCAACAACAGGGGGCGGTGCGTGGCGGAAGGCGGCGCCATTCGGTAACGGGAGCGCCACATCGGGATCGGCGGGTCCTTCCCTGTTCCCCGCCGGCTCCCACGCACCCATGTCCTTCGCCTCGTCCCACCGCTCCGTCCTTCAGGCCCTGCTGGCTGGTACCGCGCTCCTCTTCTCCACCTCCGCCCTGGCCCAGGCCCAGGAGACCCCGCCCGAGTCCGCTCCCAAGGGCGAGGTCGTGCCTCCCGCCGCCCTGCCGCCTCCTGCGGAGGAGAAGGAGAAGGAAAAGGAGAAGACCAAGCCCTGGTACGAGACCATCCGCCTCCGGGGCTACACGCAGATCCGCTACAACCGGCTGCCCAGCTTCCGGGTGAACGACGCGCTCATCAACGAGCAGGGTGACCGCTTCCTGGGCAAGGACACCGGCTTCGGCATCCGCCGCGCGCGGCTCGTCATCTTCGGGGACGTGCACCCGCACGTGTCCATCTACCTGCAGCCGGACTTCGCCTCCGTCATCGGTGACCAGTACAACGTCGCCATCATGCGGGACTGGTACGCGGACATCTTCGTGGACGCGAAGAAGGAGTTCCGCTTCCGCGTGGGCCAGTCGAAGGTGCCCTTCGGCTTCGAGAACCTCCAGTCCAGCCAGAACCGCCTGGCGCTGGACCGCAACGACGCCATCAACAGCGCGCTGAAGGACGAGCGCGACCTGGGCGTGTTCTTCTACTGGGCGCCCTCGCACATCCGCGAGCGCTTCAAGTACCTCGTCGACAGCGGCCTCAAGGGCTCCGGCGACTACGGCGTGGTGGGCCTGGGCGTCTACAACGGCCAGACGGCCAACCGCGCCGAGCGCAACAACAGCCCCCACGCCGTCGCGCGCGTCAGCTATCCCTTCCTCTTCGGCTCCCAGTACGTGGAGGCCGGTGTCGGCGGCTACTACGGCCGCTTCAACACCACCGCGACTCCGCGCGATGACGCGGCCTATGCGCTCGCGCGCGGTCCGAACATGGTGGATGCCCGCGGCATCGTCAGCCTGACCATCTACCCGCAGCCGCTGGGCTTCCAGGCGGAGTACAACTTCGGGCGCGGGCCGTCGCAGGGCTCGTTCCCGGACGAGGCGCTGCTCATCGACAGCCGCAACCTTCAGGGCGGCTACGCGCAGCTCATGTACAAGCTGGACGGGGTGGGGGGCGTGTCGCTCATCCCCTACGTGCGCGGCACGCTCTACAAGGGCGGCAAGAAGTTCGAGACCAACGCCCCCCGCTACGACGTGCGCGAGCTGGAGCTGGGCGCGGAGTGGCAGATCTGGAAGGCCCTGGAGCTGACGGCCGCCTACGTCATCGCGGACCGCACCTCGTCGCGCTACCCGTATGAACAGGAGCAGGGGCACGTGACGCGCCTCCAGCTCCAGTTCAACTACTGAGTCAGAGGCGCGGGTCGACGGGCTCGCTCTCCAGGGCGAGCACGCCGAAGACGCACTCGTGCACGCGGCGCAGGGACTCCTTCTTCGTGAAGCGCTCCAGTCCCTCCACGCCCAGCGCGAACTCGCGCAGCGCGAGGGAACGCTTGGTGCCCAGGCCGCGCTGGCGCAGCCGGTCCAGGTTCGCGGGCGCGGTGTACTCCGGGCCGTAGATGATGCGCAGGTACTCCGGACCCCGGGACTTGATGGCGGGCTGCACCACGCCCTTGCGTCCCCGCACCGCGAAGGCGAAGGGCTTCACCACCATGCCCTCGCCGCCGCGCGCGGTGAGCTCCTCCCACCACCGCACGCCGCCAGCCACCGCGTCCGCGTCCTCCACCGCCACCACGCGGTAGGGCGTGGCCACGAGGAACGACGGGTCCGCGCGGCACACGCGCGCCAGCGTCTCCATGTGCCAGACATGGTCCTTGTCCACGTGGGTCGCGCCCTCCGTGGCCAGCAGGTGAAAGGGCGCCAGGCGCACGTCGTCCATGGACGTCACCGGCCAGCAGTAGCGCCGGTACGCCTCCACGTAGCGTTGCACCTGGGTGGCCTTGTCCGTGAAGCGCGAGGACAGCTCGCCCAGCGGCAGGCCCCGGGCGGTGGCCTGCCCCAGCACGGACACCACGTCCGTCAGCGCGGCGCGGGAGGCCGCGCCCACGGCGGCGTACGGGTCGCGCAGCAGCTCCTGGGCCTTGAGCGACCAGGGCATCAGCTCGCAGTCCAGGCAGGCCCAGTCCGTCTTCAGCTCCTCCCAGAAGCCAGACGCGTCCAGCGCCGCCCGGAAGCGCGCGAGGAACGCGGCCTCCAGGGCTTCGTCGGTGAAGAAGCGCCGGCCGGTGCGCGTGTAGCAGACGCCCGTCTCGCCGGAGGTGACACCGAAGCGGCGGCGGGCCGCGTCCGCGTCGCGCGCGATGACGACGACGGCGCGCGAGCCCATGTGCTTCTCCTCGCAGACGACCTGGGCCACGCCCTCCTTGCGGTAGTAGTCGAACGCCTGCTGGGGATGCTCCAGGAAGCCGGGCAGGGTGCTCGTCTCCGACGGCGACATGGTGGGCGGCAGGTAGATGAGCCAGCGCGGGTCGATGGCGAAGCGGCTCATCGCCTCCAGCGCGGCGGTGGTGTTCTCCTCGCGCAAGGTGACGTGCGCGGCCAGCCGCGTGGAGATGATGCGCTTGCCCCGCACGTCCTCCAGGTCCAGCACGTCATCCGCCTGCTGCTGCGCGCTCAGGCCGGATGGGGCCGGGGCGGCCAGGGGCTTCACCGGCTCGCAGTACACGCGCTGCGCGGGCACGGAGACCAGCTCCTTCTCCGGGTAGCGCAGGGCGGTGAGCCGGCCGCCGTAGACGCAGCCGGTGTCCACGCACAGCGTGTTGTTGACCCACTCGGCCTCCAGCACGGCCTGGTGGCCGTACACCACCGCCGCGCGGCCCCGGTACTCCGCCGCCCAGTTGAAGCGCACCGGGAAGCCGTACTCGTCCGTCTCGCCCGTCGTCTCGCCGTAGAGCGCGAAGGTGCGCACGCGGCCGGAGCCCCGGCCCTGCATGCTCTCCTTCAGGCCGGCGTGCGCCACCACCAGGCGCCCGTCGTCCAGCACGTAGTGGGACACCCGGTCGTCGATGAACTTCGCCACGCGCTGGTGGAACTCCGGCGGTTCCTTCTCCAACTGCTCCAGCGTCTGGGCCATGCCGTGGGACACGTTGACCTTGCCGCCGCGCAGCTTGCGCAGCAGCTTCATCTCGTGGTTGCCCGGCACGCACAGCGCGGTGCCGGCCTCCACCATGTCCATCACCAGCCGCAGCACGCCCGGGATGTCCGGGCCCCGGTCCACCAGGTCGCCCAGGAAGATGGCCTTGCGGCCTTCCGGCGGGCGCACGTCGAAGCCCGGCGTGCCGTCCGCGCGCGGACGCACCTGGTAGCCCAGCTTCGCGAGCAGCGCCTCCAGCTCCTCCCGGCAGCCGTGGATGTCGCCGATGATGTCGAACGGCCCGCGCTCGTGCTTGAGGTTGCACCAGAGCGGCTGTCGCTCCAGCACCACGCGTTCGATGACGTCCGGCTTGAGGACGTGGAGGTGGCGGAAGCCCTCGCGCTCCAGGCCTCGCATGGAGCGGTGCATCTGCGAGACCTGGTTCTTCACGAAGCGGAAGCTGGCGGCGCGGTCCGGCCGCTGCTGGTTGCGCTCGATGCAGGTGCGCTCCGGCACGTCCAGCACCAGCGCCACGGGCAGCACGTGGTACTCGCGCGCCAGCTCCACGAAGGCCTTGCGGGACTCCGGCTGCACGTTGGTGGCGTCCACCACGGTGAGCAGGCCCCGCGCCAGCCGCTTCGCCGCGACGTAGCGCAGCGTCTCGAAGGCGTCCTTCGTCGCCTCCTGGTTGTTCTCGTCGTCGGACACGAAACCCCGGTAGGTGTCCGAGGAGAGCACCTCCGTGGGCTTGAAGTGCCGGCGCGCGAAGGTCGACTTCCCCGACCCGGAGGGACCGATGAGCACCACGAGCGACAGCTCTGGAATGTGGATGTTCATCGCGTGAACACCGCCATCTGCGTCGGCGCGCCGACCTCCGCGTCGTTCTCTCCCACCGGCCGGAAGCTCACGGTGTAGCCGTAGCGCTCGCACATGCCTGCCGCCCACGCCTCGAACTCGGCGCGGGTCCACTCGAAGCGGTGGTCGCGGTGGCGGAAGGTACCGGCGGGGAGCGAGGTGAAGCGCACGTTGTACTCGGCGTTGGGGGTGGTGAGCAGGATGAGGCCCGGCCGCGTGTACTCGAAGAGCACGCGCTCGAAGGCCGCGAGGCGCGGCATGTCCAGGTGTTCGATGACTTCAATGACGGTGGCGGCGTCGAAGCCCGCGAGCCGCGTGTCGCGGTACAGCAGCGAGCCGTGCAGCAGCTTCACGCGCTGGCGTTGCAGGTCCGGCATCCGTTCGATGCCGAGCCGGTCGTGGGCCACCTCCAGCGTGCGGTGGGATACGTCCATGCCCACAATCTCCGTAAAGCGGCGGTCCTTCAGGAGGGCCTTGATGAGCTTGCCCTCGCCGCAGCCCAGGTCCACCACGCGCGCGGCGCCGTGCTCCTGGAGGGCGGTCATCACCGTCTGGAGCCGCTGCTCGTTGAGGCTCAGGCGCGACTCGAGCACGGCCTCCTCGGCGTTGCGCGCCTCCTGGCGTTCCTCGGGCTCGGGGGCCTCGTCGCCCGCGAGCCGCTCCAGGGCCTCGCGCGCCAGGCTGTGGCGGTGGCGCAGGTAGCGGCGGGCAATCTGTTCGCGCTCCGGGTGCGTGGCGAGCCAGCCCTCACCGTGGCGCAGGAGCTTCTCCACCTCCTCGTCGCCGACCCAGTAGTGCTTGTCGTCGTCGAGCACCGGGATGAGGACGTACAGGTGCGAGAGCAGGTCGCCCAGGCGCACCTGCCCCTCCAGCGTCACGGTGAAATAGCGGCTGTCTCCCCACGCGGGCACCGTCTCATCCAGCGCGTGGCGGGTCGCGGTGACGGTGTAGCCGAGCGGCTCGAAGAGGCGGCGCAGGAAGACCTCTCCGCCCCGGCAGGGCAGCACCGACAGGCGGGCGGAGAGCGGGATGGGCTGTCCGGCCAGCTCCGGCCGGTCCTTGCTGCGTCCGGACAGCGCGGTGCCGAAGACGCGGGACAGCGCCACGCTCATGAAGGACGAGGCGACGTAGGGCCGGTCGTTGACGTACTGCTCCAGCGGACCGCCCGGGCCGCCGCCGGACGACGGCCGGCCGCGAACCAGGGCGACGGGATCCACCTCCAGGAGGAGCGCCGCCGTGGTGCGGCTGGCGGAGGCCTCCGGGTAGAAGACGTGCGCCAGTCCGAAGGGGAGCTCGAAGGACTGGGGCCGTTCCGGGTTCTTGTGCAGCAGGTAGCCCAGGTCCGTCGCGGGCGAATGGGTCGTCGAAAGGGTCAGGAGCATGGGAGGCGCGCGTGAATCCTGCTGCGCGCCGGACGGGTGGAACAAGGGGCCCTGACGGAAAGGGGGCCCCTTCTTCCCCGCCTACCCGCCGACCGCTTGGTCGATGGCGCCGAAGATGCTGGCGCCCGCGTCATCCCGCATCTCGATGCGCACCCGGTTGCCGCGCTTCAGGAACGGCGTCTTCGGCGCGCCGTCCCGGAGCGTCTCCACCACGCGCACCTCCGCGATGCACGAGTATCCCGCGCCGCCGTCCTTCACCGGCTTGCCGGGGCCGCCGTCCGGGCCCCGGTTGGACACCGTGCCGGAGCCGACGATGCTGCCCGCGCACAGCGAGCGCGTCTTCGCCGCGTGGGCCACCAGCGTGCCGAAGTCGAACGTCATGTCCACGCCCGCGTCCGCGCGGCCGAAGGGCTCGCCGTCGAGGAAGACCTCCAGGCGGCGGTGCAGCTTGCCCTCCCGCCACGCGGTGCCCAGCTCGTCCGGCGTGACGAACACCGGAGAGAACGCCGACGCGGGCTTGGACTGGAAGAAGCCGAAGCCCTTCGCCAGCTCGTTCGGGATGAGGTTGCGCAGGGACACGTCGTTGACCAGCCCCACCAGCACGACGGCGCCCAGGGCCTGCTCACGCGTGGCGCCTGGCGGCACGTCGCGCGTCACCACCACGACCTCGCCCTCCATGTCGCAGCCCCACGCCTCGTCGGCGAGCGGGATGGGCTGACGGGGCCCGAGGAATCCATCCGAGCCGCCCTGGTACATCAAGGGGTCGGTCCAGAACGAGGGCGGCAGCTCCGCGCCGCGCGCCCTGCGCACCAGCTCCACGTGGTTCACGTACGCGGAGCCATCCGCCCACTGGTAGGCGCGGGGCAGGGGCGCCGCGCACCGGACGGGGTCGAAGGGCGCTCCGGGAACCTCTCCGCGCTCCAGCCGCTCCGACAGCGCGCGCAGGGCCGGCGCGTGGCGGTCCCAGTCATCCAGCGCGGCCTGGAGCGTGGGGGCGATGGCGGACGCATCCGCCTGCCGGGACAGGTCCTTCGTCACGACGACGAGCCGCCCGTCCCGTCCTGCTTCGAGAGAGGCGAGCTTCACGGCTGACCGCCTCCCGAGGACGACAGCTTCGCCTTGGGCAGGTCCGCCCAGCAGGCGTCGTAGTCCTTCTGGAGGACGGAGCTCTCCATGGCCTGGCGCGTGGGCGCGATGACCCAGCGAGTCTCGAACATGAAGGCGAGCGTGTTGTCGATCTTCTTCGGCGTCAGCTCCGCGGCGACGGCGGCCTCGTACGTCTTGCGGTCCGGGCCGTGCGCGCTCATGCAGTTGTGGAGCGACGCGCCGCCAGGGAGGAACGCGTCCGCCTTGGCGTCGTAGACGCCGTGGACCAGGCCCATCAGCTCGCTCATCACGTTGCGGTGGAACCAGGGCGGCCGGAAGGTGTTCTCCGCGACCATCCACCGGGGCGGGAAGATAACGAAGTCGCAGTTCGCCGTTCCCGGCGTGTCACTGGGCGACGTGAGCACCGTGAAGATGGACGGATCCGGGTGGTCGTAGCTCACCGTGTTGATGGTGTTGAAGCGCGCCAGGTCATAGGTGTACGGCGCGTAGTTGCCGTGCCACGCCACGACGTCGAACGGCGAGTGGTCCAGCGTCGTCTCCCAGAGGTTCCCCTGGAACTTCTGCACCACGCGCGTGGGGCGCTCCACGTCTTCATAGGCCGCGTGCGGCGCCACGAAGTCGCGCGGGTTCGCCAGGCCGTTGGAGCCGATGGGCCCCAGCTCCGGGAGCCGGAACTGCGCGCCGTAGTTCTCGCAGATGTAGCCGCGCGCGGGGCCGCCGGGCAGCTCCACCCGCATGCGCATGCCGCGCGGGATGAGCGCGACGTGGCCGGGCGGAACCTCCAGCACGCCCAGCTCCGTGACGATGCGCAGCGTCCCGGACTGGGGGACGATGAGCAGCTCGCCGTCCGCGTTGAAGAACGCCGTGTCCGTCATGGACGCGTTCGCCGCGTAGAGGTGCACCGCCGCGCCCGCGCCTTCGGACGGGGAGCCGTTGCCGCCCAGCGTGAAGAGGCCCTCCAGGAAGGTGGTGGGCGTGGTGGGCATGGGCGCCGGGCTCCAGCGCAGCCGGTTGGGCGAGGGAGGCACCTCCCGGAACGGTCCGCTCTTCAGCGTGCGGGCCTCCACGGGCCGGTACGCCGGGTGGCCCGCGCTGGGCCGCAGCCGGTACATCCACGTGCGCCGGTTCACGCCGCGCGGCGCGGTGAACGCGGTGCCGGAGAGCTGCTCGGCGTAGAGGCCGAACGCGACGCGCTGGGGCGTGTTCTGGCCCACGGGAAGCGCACCGGCGACAGCCTCCGATGCGTGCTCGTTTCCAAAGCCTGTCAGGTGGCGGACGTTTTCCATGGCGTCCGAAATAGTAACAGATGTAACCAACCCGGCAAGGCTCAGGGGCCGGGCTTGAGGGCTCGGATGGCCGCGCGCTCCACACGCTCCAGCAGGGCGCGCAGCACCTCGCGTTCAGAGGCCGACAGCTCCGCGAGCACCTCCGCCTCCGCTTCGAGCGCGGCGGGGGCGATGCGCTGGTAGAGCCTGCGTCCCGAGGCGGTCAGCGTCAGGCGCCGCGAGCGGGCGTCGCTCTGGCTCGTGGCGCGCCGCACCAATCCGCGCTCCTCCAGCGAGCGCGCGGCGCGGCTCACCGGGACCTTCTCCATGCGCGTGCGCCGGACGAGCTCCAGTTGAGAGCGTTCGCCGTCCTCGCCCAGGACGGCGATGAGCCGCCACTCCTGCGTGGAGAGGCCGTCCTCGGCCGCGTACACGCGGGCGATGCGCTGGCTCACGACGTTGTCCGCGACCGACAGGCGATAGGGGAGGAAGTCATCGAGGGTGAGGCTCGCGGCGCGTGCTTTCTTCATCGGGCGCCGGACTATAGCCAGCCACCCAAGCGGGCGGACGCGGTGGGCGCATTGCGCGAGGAGGCGGTGGCGCGGACCTTCATGGGCAGGGAGGCCCCCATGGCCACGAGCAAGCAGCGCGCCGCCGGGCGCAAGAACATCAAGAAGGCCGCGACCGCGGCGAAGCGGAAGGGCACGCTCAAGAAGCTGCCCAAGAGCACCCGCACCGCGCTGGGCAAGCAAGCCAACAAGGTGAAGCGTCAGAAGTCCAGGGCGCGCTAGGGAATGCCGCTCTGGCTCCAGGCCGGGCTGTGGGGGTTGCTCGCGGGAAGCGCGCTGCTGGTCGGCGCGGCGGTGGGCTATGCCGCCCGCCTGCCCACGCGCCTCATCGCCGGCATCATGGCGTTTGGCGCGGGGGTGCTCATCTCCGCGCTCTCCTTCGACCTGATGGACGAGGCCTTCCACCAGGGAGGCTTCATCCCCACCGCGCTGGGGTTCGTCTCTGGCGCCGCCGTCTACAGCGCCGCCAACCTGGCGCTCGCGCGCAGGGGCGCGAAGCACCGCAAGCGTTCCAGCGGGAGGCAGCCCTCGGAGGAGCAGCACGGTGGCAGCGGGACGGCCATCGCCGTGGGAGCGCTGCTGGACGGGATTCCGGAGTCCATTGTCATCGGCGTGAGCCTCATCGCGGGAGGCGCGGTGAGCCTGGTGGCCGTCGCCGCCGTGTTCCTCTCCAATGTTCCGGAGGGCCTCTCCTCCGCGGCGGGGATGCGGCAGGCCGGAAGGTCCAGGGGCTACGTCTTCGGCGTGTGGAGCGGCATCGCGGTCATCTCCGGCCTGGCGTCGCTGCTGGGCTACGTCGTCTTCCGGGGGTTCTCTCCCAGCGTCGTGGCGGGGACCACCGCGGTGGCGGCGGGCGCCATCCTCGCCATGCTCGCGGACACGATGATGCCGGAGGCCACGGAAGGAGCCCATGACCTCACCGGCCTCATCACGGTCGCGGGCTTCCTCGCCGCGTTCGTGCTCAGCAAGCTGGGAGGGTGATGGACCCGGGCCGGGGGGGCCGCCAGGGAGGCGGGGTGCTAGTGTCGCGCACCCATCCGTCCCCGGAAGGAGTGCGCTCCATGCTGTCGCTGCTCGCCACCGTCCTGCTCGCGTCCGCGCCCGTGACTCCTTCGTTGTCGCTGCTCACGCCGGAGGACACGCCCGCGCACTCCGCGCGGCTGCTGGTGGCGCAGGCCCCGGAGCCCGGCGTTCAGGAGATTCCTGCTCCCTCGACCCCCTTTCCGGACCGGAGCCTGGATGGGCGCATCCAGGAGCTGACGCAGCGGGTGGGCCTGCTCCAGGAGGAGATCGACGGCATCCGCCTGGGCCGCCCGCGCAGCTCGAAGATCATGACGACCTTCGGCTTCATCCTCGCGGCGGCGCTGGTGTTTGGCCTGCCCGTGATGATCGACGGCCTGCTGGATTCAGGCTCGGACCGGACGCTGAAGCTGGTCCTGGGCGTGCCCTTCACGGCCGTCGGCATCGTGGGCGTGGTGATGGTCGTCACGGGCTTCAGCCGGGGCGCGCGCTTCGCGCGGGAGAACAAGGCCCGGCGCGACGCGCTCATCGAAGAGAAGACCCAACTGGAAGCGGAGTTGCGGGACCTGCGGGCCCGCCGCGACGGCCTGCGCTCGCGGCAGTGGCAGCCCCGCCCCTCCATCCCCCTCATCGCCGTGAACTTCTAGTAGGTGCAGGCGCGGTTGAAGCAATACCCCTGAGCCGTGCCGCAGACGCAATCCGAGTCGTCGATGCAGCGGGTGGACGGGCACGTCGGACCGCCACCGCCGCCGCCGCCACCCGGGAGCTGGTAGGAGCAGGCGTTGCGCGTACACGCCACGGACTGCGCGTTGGGACACGCGTTCCAGCAGTCATCCACGGAGGAACACCGGACGGAGATGCAGAGCAGGCCCGCGGCCTCCTCGGGCGTGGGTTCAGAGGTCAGTGCCTCTGAGTCGTCGGTGGCGGCGCACACCGCCTGCGTGGCCATCTCCAGGGCCGGCGCGGACGGCTCCGCGAAGGCCGTGGTGGCCGCGAAGGACAGCAGGACAGCGACACTCCAGGACAGGCTTCGGCGGGACGACGACATGGCGGTGCGCTCTTTGCTCCCAGTGAAGCCATGCGGCACTGCATGGGGATTCCTGGGAGCACCAAATTAACATGGCTGTCCGGGCTGGGACCGCGTGCCCCCTGGTGACAGCGGCCACCAGGCCCCTGACGGCGGACATCAGGACCGGGCCTCCAGGAGCGGGCCAACCCACTGGAATCACGTGAGGGACGTGTGCTCAGGGGGCGGCACGACGGTTGCTCTAGGGGTGGGCACACGACGTCTTCGCATCCCGAGGCCCACCATGAAGCTCCGCTCCTCCTCCTTCTCCGCGCCGTCCCTCTCCTCCGGCTCCCGCACGCGCAGCCCCAGCGCGCCCCCGAAGCTGGAGACGGTGACGCCGCGGAAGGCGCCCACGGCCCTAGAGCTTCAGGATGGCAAGAGCAAGCTCAAGCCGGCGGACCACGGCGTGGTGCACCCGGACCTGTCGGGCATCCGGACCCGCCGTGACAGCCGTCAGTCCGGCGCGGACTTCGCGGACTTCACGCAGGACGCGCGCAACTCCACGCACAAGCTGATGAGCCGCCCCGTGGGCAACCAGATGCTGACGGAGCTCAACGGCCGCACGCAGCACGTGAACCCCGGCGCGACGGGCACCGCGCAGAAGCCGCTGACGGTGGCGGACATCTACTCCGGCCGCAACGAGACGGCCATGCCCATGTCGCACCGCCCGCGCCACGACGGCACGCTCCAGTCGCTGCGCCCGGCGTACCGGTACGACGGCCAGGCCAGCGCGGGCCAGGCTAGCCGCATCAACTACAACGAGAACCAGCCGGGCCAGCGCTTCAACAGCCTGGGCCACGAGTCCGTGCACGCCTGGCGCGCCGCCAACGGCGTGCAGGTCAGCCCCCTGGCCGCCAGCAAGCACGCGGACGCGGAGGTGTTCAAGCGCTACCCCAGCCACTCGGACGCGATGAAGAGCACCGTGGAGACGCGCCTGCAGCTCCAGGAGGAGTTCGAGACCGTCGGCCTGCGCCCCACGCCGCGCATGCCCAACGCCCCCACGGAGAACCGCATCCGCGCCGAGCACGGGCTGCCCGCGCGCCAGGACTACTCGGGCTTCCGGCCCGGCGCGAACAGCAACCAGCAGAACTTCGAGAACTTCGACGCGGGCTCGGATGACCGCAGCCGGTTCCAGAAGTTCATGGGGACGCCGTCGCCGCTCGGGCGGATTGTCGGCGACCTGGAGAAGTAGGCGCTCGCGCCCACCTGCCCACGGCGGATTGCCGCGCGCGCGAAGTCCCCCCACCGTTCCTGAAAAGACCGCAGGCCCGGGGGGACCTCATGCGCGCGCGACTCCTGTTCATCCTCATCCCGTCTTTGATTCTTCCGGGGACGTACGCCGGAGCACAGGATGCCAGCTCGGCCGCGCACGGCGCGCATGGCGAGCCCTCCGCGATGTCGAGCCTGACTTCGCTCGCGGAAGGAGCGGTGCTCTTCGACAACCTGGGGAACTTCCAGCGGAAGGTGACGACCCGGTCGCCCGAAGCGCAGGCCTTCTTCGACCAGGGCATGCGGCTCACGTATGCCTTCAACCACGACGAGGCCGCGCGCTCGTTCGCCCGCGCCGCGCAGCTGGACCCCTCGTGCGCCAGTTGCTTCTGGGGCGTCGCCCTGGTGCTCGGGCCCAACTACAACGTGCCCATGCTGCCGGACCGGGCGGCGACCGCGTGGACGGCGCTGCAAAAGGCCCAGGCGCTCGCCCCCACGGCGACCCCCACGGAGCAGGCGCTCATCGGCGCGCTGTCCCGGCGCTACGGCGGGCCGGAGCCCCGCACACCCGAGGAGATGAAGCCCTTCTCCCAGTCCTACGCCAACGCCATGCGCGACGTGGCGAAGCGCTTCCCGGATGACAACGACGTGCAGGTGCTCTTCGCCGAGTCCCTGATGAACTTGAACCCGTGGAAGCTGTGGACGCTGGAGGGCAAGCCGGAGCCGGGGACGGAGGAGATTGTCTCGCGGCTGGAGTCGGTGCTCGCGCGCGCGCCGAAGCACCCGGGGGCCAATCACTATTACATCCACGCCGTCGAGGCCTCGGAGCACCCCGAGCGCGCGCTGGCCTCCGCGGACCGGCTGCCGGGGCTGATGCCCGGCGCGGGCCACGTGGTGCACATGCCGGCGCACATCTACCAGCGGGTGGGCCGGTACGCGGACGCCTCGGAGAGCAACCGCCGCGCCGTGCAGGCGGACAATGACTATCTGCGCCAGGTGGAGCCCATCGGGTACTACCCGATGTACCTGGCCCACAACTGGGGCTTCCTGTCGTTCTCCTCCTCCATGGAGGGACGCGCGGGGGAGTCCATCCGCGCCGCGCGCGAGTCCGCGAACGTCCTGCCGCCGGAGATGCTGAAGGAGATGCCGGGCATGGACTTCTTCGCCGCCGAGCCCCTGCTCGCGATGGTGCGCTTCGGCCACTACGACGCGCTGCTCACGGAGCCCCGGCCGGATCCGAAGTACCCGGTGCTGACGGGGCTGTGGCTGCACGCGCACGGGCTGGCGCTCGCGGCGAATGGGGAGTTCGAGGAGGCCCGCGCGGAGCACGCGGAGTTGGTGAAGCTGGCCGCCAACGTCCCCGACACGATGACCGCCGGGAACAATTCGGCGAAGGACGTGCTGGACGTGGCGGCCCGCGTGCTCGACGCGTCCATCGCGGAGCGCCAGGGCTGCGCCGACGCGCTGACGCGCTGGGAGGACGCGGTGCGCGCCGCGGATCAGCTGGCCTATTCAGAGCCCAGTGACTGGTACTACCCCGTGCGCCACTTCCAGGGCGCGGCGCTGCTGGACGCGAAGCAGTACAGGGCCGCGGAGGCGGTGTACCGGGAGGACCTGCGCCGCAACCCCGGCAACGGCTGGGCCCTCTTCGGGCTCGCCGGGTCGTTGAAGGGGCAGGGGCGCACGGAGGAGGCCAACGCCGTGCAGCAGCGCTTCAAGACGGCCTGGAAGGGCTCCGACTTCGCGCTCACCCGCACGGCCTTCTGACGTCAGCGCGCCCCGGCGCGGCGGAAGCCGTACACCCATGCGCCCGCGGCGACGAGCGCGGGCAACACCACGGACACCGTGAGCGCGCCGAATACGGCGTCGTTCACGGGCTGCCCGATGAGGTCCACGCCGGACACCCGCAGCCACGCCTTCACGCAGGTGATGCCCCAGTTGGCCCAGTTGGCGACGATGACCGCCCAGGCCAGCCGCCGCTGTCCCACGGCGCCGTAGCGCAGCATGGGCAGCGTCCACGCGACGCCCAGGAGGAAGAACGTGCCCATCAGCGCGTTCAGGTGCGCGGCGAGCGCCATCTGGGGATCCGCTGGCACCTTGCCCGTCATCGCCGCGGAGACGTAGCCGCCGGTGAGCAGGCCCACCAGCATCAGCCACGCCGCGGCGTGGGCCATCAGCCGTGCCGCGGGCTGGACGAGCGGGACGACGGTGGACTCGGGGACCGGGGAGGCCTCGGAGAGGGGACGGACGGAAGCGTTGTGCATGGTGGGCGGAGCGTCATCCTCGCACCCGGCCGCGCGCGGACGCCAATCCGCCCATCCTGACTCCCAGCGTCAGAAGCGCGCCTGGAGCAGCACGTTGACGCCCACCGCGTTGGAGGGCTGGAGGACGGGCCGGGAGACCCCCATCTCGTCATCCTCGAAGAGGGTCCGGTTCGGGTCGTGGGTGTAGGAGACCTCCGCCAGCACGCCGGCAATCGCTCCCAGGTCCCAGCGCGCCGTGGCCTTCACCGTCACCACCAGCCCTGGGTCCTCGCCCGCGGGCAGGATGCTGATGAGGTTGGGCCCCGTGAACACGGCGGTGTTGTCGCTGAACAGAGGGCTCTCCGGTGCATTCCGCAGGGAGGCGGGGCGGGTGACGCGCACGAGCAGCCCGGGCGTCAGCCCCCAGTCCTGGAGGTGGTAATCACTGCTCAGCGTGCCGGAGACCTCCGCGCGGGTCTCCGCGTCGCTCAGGAAGGCCTGGTACGGAGGGAACCCGGGGACGTCGGCCTGGATGAAGGAGAGCGCGCGGACATAGGCCAGCGCGTGCGCGCGCCAGAAGCCCTGCTTCACCCGCGCCTCCAGGGCTCCCGCGCCCCCCGTCTGCGTGCTCCGCTGGGGATCGCCGGCCTCTGAATCCACGAGCCCCTGGGACAAGAGGCTGCCCTCCAGCGACACCGACGCGGCGAAGCCTCCCGGATACGTCTCCGGCAGGAAGAAGCGTTCGAAGAAGGTCGGGTCGCCCTGGTACAGCGCCAGATCGACGTTGTTCCCAACGGGGGCGCCGTGGTGCCAGACCGCGCCCAGGGAGGCCCCCTTCACGGGGTTGTGCAGCTCGACGCCCTGGTTCGCGACGCCGGGGATCTGCCCTCGATTGAGCACGGTGCCCTTGAGGGCCAGTCGCAGCTCGGGCGTGACGTCCAGGAAGCCGCCCGCGAGCAGGGCGTAGCGGCGTGAGGACTCCAGCAGCAGGTCATCCGCGACGGTGGCGGACTTGAGCGCCACGAAGGCGTCCCACTGCCGCCGGGACAGGCGCAGCTCCAGCGCGGACTCGCTTCCGGAGCGGCGGGGAAAGGCCTGCCGCTCCCACGTCACCGGCCAGGTGAAGCCCATGTGCAGCCGCGACGTGTTCACGGGGTGGACCGCCACGGCGAGCCCCTCGCCGGACGCCCAACCCGAGGGCCGGTAGCGCAGCCGCACGTTGCTGCCGAAGTCCTGCAAGCCAAGGCCCGAGGCGCCCGGCGTGTTGAGGAAGAACGACAGCGTGGCCTCCGCGCGCAGGCCCGACGCGAGCTCCGGCGTATGTCCTTCTAGCGCCGCGTGGAAGGAGGTGCCCGAGCCCTCGGCGTCAATGTCCTCGTCGAGGCCCTGGAAGGACAGCCGCGCCTGGAAGGGCGGTTCGGTGGGCGTGGCTTCAGGGGCCTGTCCCAGGCACAGCAGCAGGGGAAGCGTCAGGAGTGGGGACGTCATGGGCGCGCGCGTCTAGCACGTCCCGCCCGGGACTGGCATTCCCCCCGGCGCTTCAGGACGCGGCGTCGATGCGGCTGTGGCGCCGCGTGTCTGGCATCACCGTGTAGACGAGCAGCGAGCAGAAGATGCAGACCGTGACGTACCAGAAGAACCACGTCTCATGCCCGGCCAGCTTCAGGCGCGTGCCCACGTACTCCGCGGTGCCTCCGAAGAGCGACACCGTCAGCGCGTAGGGCAGCCCCACGCCCAGGGCGCGGATGCGCGCGGGGAACAGCTCCGCCTTCACCACGGCGTTGATGGACGTGTAGCCGGAGAGGATGACCAGCGCGGCGAGCACCAGCAGGAACGCGGTGAAGGCGTCCCTGGTCCGCGTCAGCGCCGTGAGCAGCGGCACCGTGCACAGCGTGCCCAGCACGCCGAACCCCATCAGCACCGGCCTGCGGCCCACGCGGTCGGAGACGGACCCCAGCACCGGCTGGAGGAACATGTAGAGGAACAGCGAGCCCGCGGAGATGAGCGTGGCCTCGTCCCGCGTCAGCCCCACGGAGTTCACCAGGAACTTCTGCATGTAGACGGTGTACGTGTAGAAGGCCAGCGTCCCGCCCATGGTGAGCCCCACCACGACGGCGATCTCCTTCGGGTGGCGCAACAGCTCCCGCATGGGGTGGTGCTCGGACTTCTTCGCGGCCTCGCGGGTGAAGGCCTCCGTCTCCACCATGTTGCGGCGCATGTAGAAGCCGAAGACGGCCAGCGCCGCGCCAATGCCAAACGGGATGCGCCAGCCCCAGGCCTCCAGCTGCGGGCCCGTCAACACCAGCCGCTGCAACACCAGCAGCGTCAGCGTGGCCAGCAGCTGTCCCATGATGAGCGTGACGTACTGGAAGGAGCTGTAGAAGCCCCGGTGGCGGGAGGTGGCCACCTCGCTCAGGTAGGTGGCGCTGGTGCCGTACTCACCGCCCAGGGAGAGGCCCTGGAGCAGCCGCGCGAGCATCAGCACCACGGGCGCCGCCACGCCAATGCTCGCGTACGTGGGGCACACGGCGATGACCAGCGAGCCCAGGCACATCAGCGTGACGGACAACGTCAGCGCGGACCTTCGGCCCCGGAGGTCCGCGTAGAGCCCCATCATCCAGCCGCCCACCGGCCGGATGAGGAAGCCCAGCGCGAACACCCCGGCGGTGTTGAGCTGTCGCACCAGCGGATCCGCGTCCGGGAAGAACGCCTGCGCGAAGTACAGCGAGAACGCGGAGTAGACGTAGAAGTCGTACCACTCGATGAGGTTGCCCACCGAGCCGCCGAAGATGGAGAGCAACCGTTGCCGGACGGTGGACATCGGGCTTGCGGCTCAGGCCTTCAGCGTGCGGCCGAAGAGGTCCTCGAGCCTCTTCCAGTGCGTCTCCGCGACCTCCGCGTTGAACTGGGGCGTGCCTGGCACCGAATAGCCG
The DNA here is from genome assembly GCF_054512695.1 of Corallococcus sp. M7. Lineage (NCBI taxonomy): Bacteria > Pseudomonadati > Myxococcota > Myxococcia > Myxococcales > Myxococcaceae > Corallococcus > Corallococcus sp. M7. Next base: position 7,402,911 of record NZ_CM137252.1, on the reverse strand, counting down.
TGCTGCGCGCCGGGGTAGAGCTCCGAGCGGTACTTCACGCCCGCGTCCTTCAGCGCCGCCTCCAGTGTGCGGATGGCGTCCGCGGGCATGGAGTTGTCGTTGTCCGCGTGGCCGAAGTACAGCTCGCCCTTCACCTGGTTCACCAGGCGGTGGGGGCTGTCGGGCGCATCCGTGGCCAGGCGGCCGCCATGGGAGGACGCCACCGCGCCGATGCGGTCCGGGAAGTCCGCGCCCATGCGCACGGCGATGCCGCCGCTGAAGCAGTAGCCGGCCACGCCCGCCTTCGGGCCCTTCACGGAGGACTGCCGGGAGAGGAAGTCCAGCTGGGCGCCCGCGTCCTGCTTCAGGCGCTCCGTCGTCAGCGTGCCGATGAGGGCGTAGATGCGCTTGCGGAACGCCTCGTCCGCGAAGGTGCCCTTGAGGTCCAGCTTCGAGGCGGGCGCTTCCCGGTAGAACACGTTGGGCAGCAGCACGACGTAGCCGGACTTCGACAGGCGCCGGGCCATGTCCTCGAAGACGGGCCGGATGCCAAAGGCATCCGGAATCATGATGACCGCGGGCCACGGCCCCGAGCCCTCCGGCTGGAACAGCTTCGCGTCCATCACTCCATCCGCGGTCTTGATGTCGACGTCCTGCATGGCGTGGGTGACCTCCAGCGCGGGCGGTGCGTGTGCCCGGCAGGAGGGTGACACCACACGCGCGGGCGATGCGCCATCCGTTTCGCGACGGGCCCCCGCCTCCCCGCGCGAAAAGGACACTTGCCTGCCTGTGCTCCCTTGACGCAGGTGCTCCCGCCGCGCATGTCGTGGGTGTGCTCGCGCGCGGCTCCTGGCAGGATCGCAGTCCATGGAGCGGGAGGGCAGGGTGCTCATGCATCGAGAAGGCGCGGCCGTGATCCGGATGCTGGTGCTGGTGGGCGCGTTGGCCGGGTCCAGCGCGCGGGCGGAGGTGACGCGCGCGGAGTTCCTGGTGCCGTCGGAGGAGGGCATCGAGGTGTCCGTGCGCGAGGTGAAGGACGCGGGCATGCAGGTGGCCAACCTGCCGCCGCTCATCTTCCTGCATGGTGCGCGGGTGCCGGGGCGGGCCTCGTTCGACCTGCCCGTCGAGGGCGGCTCCATCGCGGCGGAGCTCGCTCGCGCGGGGCATGCGGTGTACCTCATGGATGCGCGCGGCTATGGCGGCTCCACGCGGCCTTTGGCCATGAGCACGCCCGCGAAGGGCCGGCCCCTGGTGGGCTCGCACGAGGTCGTGCAGGACGTGCACGCGGTGGTGGGCTGGGTGAAGGCGCGCACGGGGCAGCGCCGCGTGGGGCTGGTGGGCTGGGCCACGGGAGGCCACTGGGCGGGCATGTACGCCAGCCTCCATCCGGACAACGTCAGCCACCTGGTGATGCTCAACGCGCTGTACGCGGGCAGCGCGGAGCACAAGATGCTGGGCAGGGGCACGGACTTCGAGGACCCGAAGCGGCCGGGACACTTCAACGCGGAGGGCATTGGCGCCTACCGCTGGAACACGGGCGCGTCGCTGATGGCGGTGTGGGACCGGCAGTTGCCAGAGGCGGAAGAGGAGCGGGTGAAGTGGAGGGACCCGGAGGTGGCGGCGTCGTTCCAGCGCGAGGCGGTCACGAGTGATCCGCTGGGGCCATCCCGCACGCCGTTCGCCTTCCGGGCGCCGTCCGGGGCGCTGGAGGACAGCTTCTACCTGGCCACGGGCCGGCAGCTGTGGGACGGAGCGTCCATCACGGGGAAGGTGCTCATCCTGCGCGCGGAGAATGACTTCTGGAGCCGGCCGGAGGACGTCACGCGCCTCCAGGAGCACCTGAACCACGCGGCCAGCGTGAAGGCCGTGGTGCTCCCGGGCGCGACGCACTTCGTGCACCTGGAGCGGCCGGAGCGGGGCCGCCGTGTCCTCATGGACGAGCTGCTGCGCTTCACCGGCGCCCGCGTCACCCCCGCGCCGAAGCCCCCGAAGCCGCCCCAGCCGTGAGCCGCTAGACTGGTGGGGATGATTTCCATTCGGAGAATCGAACAGGCGACCCCCGGGGAACTGGAGGCGCTGGCCGAACTGCTCATCGACTCCGTCGACGGAGGCGCGTCGGTGGGCTTCCTGCCGCCGCTCACGCGGGACGCGGCGGTGGAGTACTGGCGGGGCGTGCTCGCGGCGCTGGGGCCGGGGCTTTTGCTCTGGGTCGCGGAGGTGGACGGGCGCATCGACGGCACCGTGCAGCTCGCGCCGTCGCTGCGTCCCAACGGGCTGCACCGCGCGGAGGTGCAGAAGCTGCTCGTGCACTCGCGGGACCGGGGGAAGGGGCTCGCGTCGCGGCTGCTCCAGGAGGTCGAAGCGTACGCGCGGGGCGCGGGGCGCACGCTGCTGGTGCTCGACACGCTGGCGGGTTCGAAGGCGGAGGCCGTCTACCAGCACTGCCAGTGGCAGCGCGCCGGAGAGATTCCGGACTGGGCGCGGCACACCGACGGTGAGCTGCACCCCACGGTCCTCTTCTTCAAGCGCCTCGTTCCCTGAAGCCCACTCACAGGCAACACGCGCCTTCAGGGATGATAGGGATAGCGCGCCAGGACCTTCCCGTCCGCCGACACGGCATACAGCTCATACCAGTGCGCGGAGGGATTGAATCCCGGTGCTGCCCAGCCACACTTCTCGACGTTTCGCTTGATCTCCACGAAGTACAGCCCGCCGTGTTGGGCGACGGAGACCTCCATGGCCTTGGCGGTATAAGAGCAGTCTTTCGCATACTCCTTGGGAAAGCCCGCCAGCAGCCGCTGCAAGGCCGCATGGGCGGCGAGAACCGCAGGTCCGTCCAGCGTTGCCAGGGGACGCAGATCGTCAGGCCACTCAATCCCCTCCGCGATGATGGGCGCGCGGGCGGTCGTGCCTCCGCCGGCATCCATCGCCACGGCGCTGCCCCCGTCCTTCGCGGAAGTGCCCGAAGAGGCAGGAGGCGTGCCTCCATCCAGCAGGAGCGTGATGAGAAGGACGTGATGAGGAAGCTTCAGCATGGGGACAGGCTCCAGGTCGCTTCTACCACTTCAACTCGGGTGAGCAGCGGGGCAGCAGCATGCGGGGGCTGCGCATGCCGGAAGCCTCTTGTGGATGACAATTCGCCTGGAACTCCCAAAGCGCCTTGGCCTCATTCCATTGGAAGACCTCTCCCGCTGGGTTCCACTTATAGAAGCGAGGTTCGTCCTTGTGTCCCGTGGCGAGCCAGGCCCATGCGGGAATCAACCGATTCCTCGAGTCGCGCGCCAGTTGGCCATCCGGGCTCGCGGCATAGGACACCATCGTCCACAGCCCGTCCGCCATCTTCACCGCTGGGAATCGGGTCAGGTCGTCACTGCTCATGTTCGTTGCGCACGGGTGATTGTGCGCGAAGCCGACGATGGGCAGGTTCCGACCAAAGGATTCATCGTCGACGCCACCGAAGGGAGGCTGGCACGAGCTGTGTTCCTTCATGAGGTTGCGGATGGGCCATGAAACACGCCAGTCCTGCGGCGTCTTGTAGAGGGCGACGCAGTATTCAGATGCATCCGGTCTTGGACCGCCGGTGTTCGGGTCGCAGGCATCCATCGCACCCGGAAGGTTCATCAGCGCCCGGAGCGTCGGCAGCACCAGGTCATCCGGAATCGCGCCTGCGTCCGATACGACGACAGGGATGTCCCTGTGTTGCCAGGGACCTGGGGCCACCGCGAGGTCGAACCGCCCTTCCAGGATGGGGAGTTCGGAGCGCAGGTAGTAGAGGCGGGGGCCTGCGCAGGCCATGAGCAGCACGAACAGGAAGGTGCAGGTCCGCAGCATTGTTCCGCAGGATAGCGGGTTGCCCGGATGCCTGTGCGGAGCTCAGTCCGCCCGGAGCACGACCGCGGGGGGCACGTGCGCGGCCCTTCGTGCTGGCAACAGCGCCGCGAGGAAGGCCACGGCGCCGAGCACCGCCACCACCAGGCCATACGTGAGCGGATCCGTGGGCCCCACGCCGTTGAGCAGATGGGACAGCGCGCGGCTGGCGCCCCATGCGAGTGCCAGACCCAGCACCAGCCCCATCGCAGTGAGCCGCAGGTAGTGGCTCAACACCATGCCCATCAGCTGGTTCGCACGCGCGCCCAATGCCATGCGGATGCCCAGCTCTCGCGTGCGCTGCACCACCGCGTAGGCCACCACTCCGTAGAGCCCCACCGCCGCCAGCACCAGCGCCACTCCCGCGAAGAGGCTCGCCAGCAGGAGATAGAAGCGCAGCGGCGCCACCGTTTCATCCACCACCGACGCCAGCGTCCGCAGGCTTCCCACCGCGAGGTTCGCGTCCAGGCCCCGGACCTCCGCCCGCACCGCCCCGGCCAGCGCCAGGGGCTCTCCGGTCGTGCGGAGCACCAGCACCATGTCCGTCGTCCGCGCCTGCTCATAGGGCACGTACACCTCCGGCGCGGCGGGCGCGGCCAGCCCCTCCGTGGCCAGGTTCGCCACCACCCCCACCACCCGGCCTCCGAACGCGCCGTTGCCCAGGTCCATGTCCAGGTCCAGCGTGCGGCCCAGCGGGTCCTCTCCCGGCCAGAAGCGGCGCGCGGCCTCCGCGTTGATCAACACCGCGCGCCCACCCGCGCCACGGTCCTCTGGCAGCAGCCCCCGGCCGCTCAGCACGGGCACCCGCAGCGCCTCCAACGCGCCCGGCGTGACGATGCGCATGCTGGCCTGCCAGGGCTCCGTGCCCGGTGCCACCGGCCGCAGCGGGTCTCGCACCGCGAGCGTCCAGCGCTTTCCCTCCATGGGAACCGCGTTCACCGCGCCCGCCACGCTCACCCCGGGCAGACCCCGCAGCCGCTCAAGCAGCCCGTCGTAGAAGGCCGCGGGCGCCGCGCCGCCCATGGCGTAGCGGATGGGCGGCAGGCTCAGCTTCACCGTCAACACGCCCTCCGGCTGGAAGCCCGGGTCGACCCGGCGCAGGTGCACGAAGCTGCGCAGCAGCAGGCCCGCGCTCACCAGCAGCAGCACCGCCAGCGCCGTCTCCGCCACGATGAGCGCCGCGCGGGTGCGGTGGTGATGCGCGGCGCCGCCCGCGCCCTCGCCCGCGGTCCGCAGCACGCGCGCCAGCTCCACCCGCGACGTCTGCCATGCCGGCACCAGCCCGAAGAGCAGCGTGGTGAACACCGACAGGCCCGCCGTGAACGCCAGCACGGTGCCATCGAGCGACACCTCGTTGATGCGCGGGATGTCCCGGGGCCCGAACGCCGCCAGTGCATCCAGCGCCCACATCGCCGCGAGCAGCCCCGCACCGCCTCCCAGCACCGACAGGAGCGCGCTCTCCACCAGCAACTCCCGCGCGATGCGCCCCCGGCTGGCGCCCAGCGCGAGCCGCACCGAGGTCTCCGCCTCGCGCGACGCGGCCCGCGCCAACAGCAGGTGCATGAGATTGGCGCACGCGATGAGCAGCACCAGCCCCACCGCGCCCAGCAGCAACAACAACGAGGGGCGCACCTGTCCCACCAGCACGTCGCGCAAGGACTCCACGCTCGCGCCCATCTCCGCGTTCGTCGCCGGATACCGCGCCGCCAGGCTCCGCGCGACCGCCGCCGCGTCGGCCCTCGCCCGCTCGAGGCTCACGCCGGGCCCCAGCCGCCCATACACCTCCAGCCAGTGCGCGCCTCGCGCCTCCGGCTTCGTCATGGACTCGTCCTGGACCAGCGGCGTCCACAGCTCCGCGCGCGACGGGAAGTCGAAGCCCGGCGCCATCACGCCCACCACCGTCCACGGCAGGGGGCCGCCCAGGTTCACCGTGCGCCCCAGCACATCCGGGCTGCCGCCGAAGCGGCGCTGCCAGAGCGCATGTGACAGCACCGCGACCTGGGGCGCCCCCGGCGCGTCATCCCCGGCCTGGATCGCACGGCCCAACTGCACCCGAGGCCCCAGCACCTGGAAGAACCCGGCCGTCACCATCCCGGCCTGCACCTTCATGGGCGAGGCCTCCGTCCGGTCCGCTCCGAGCGTCACCTGCACGGGCGCCACGCCGGCGAGCCCCTCGAAGGTCCGCGCCTGTTCGCGCAGGTCCATCAGGTCCGGCGGCGACGTCGGCCCCGGCCCCTGCCGGCCCACGCTGAACAGGCGCACGAGCTGTGCGTCGTCGCGCAGGGGCAACGGCCGCAGCAGCACCGCGTGCACCACGCTGAAGATGGCGACGTTGGCGCCAATGCCCAGCGCCAGCGTGGCCACCGCCACGACGGTGAAGGTGGGGCTGCGACGCAGCCGCCGCAGCGCGAGCAGGAGGTCCTGGAGGAGGAGGGGAGCCATGACGGACGCCGTTGAGCATGGCTCATGCCATGGAGCCCGGACAGCCACGCCCGGGCGACATGACGGAGGCGCTGACCGGCGCTGGGAATCCGCATCCCGCTTCCGGACACGGGTGCACGAACCTTGCCGCACCCAGTCATCAACCTGTAAGGGCTTGAAAGCAGGAACTCCAAGGGTTCCTGCCGGGTTGGGGCGAAGCCGGGGGCCGCAGCGCCATCACTGACAAGGAAGCAGCAATGAAGCCGATGTTTCACGGAGTGCCCTCGAAGCTCCTCCTCGCCATCCCCCTGTTGCTGACGGGGCTCCCGCTCTCCGCGAGCGCGCTCACGTTCGTGAACACGGGGGCGTACACCGCGCCCAAGACGGCCGCGTCAGGCCAGACGGTGGGCTTCACCATCGTCCCGCAGTCCGCAGAGGCCGTGTCGAACGTCACCGTGACGTTCCAGGTGCGCCCGTACACGCCGGGCGGCGCCATCTCCTCCACCGTCGTGTATTCCCAGACGCTGACGGGGCAGAGCTTCACCGCGGGCGAGAAGAAGCGCTACGAGCCGCGCTTCACCGTCCCGGCGAACCTGACGACGGGCGAGTACCTCTGGACCACCAAGGCGACCAACGCCGCCGGGACGACGGTCTACATGGACGTGGCCAAGGTCCATGACATGTACACGTTCCACGTGAACGGCGTGGCCGCGAAGAGCTACCGCCGCGGTATCAACATCATGGACCTGGGCAATGCTGGAACCGTGCTGCCGGGCACCCTGGGCACGCACTACCCCAAGCCCACGCTGGCCGGCATGCAGCGGCTGAAGTCGCGCGGCATGGACGTGGTGCGCATCCCGTTCCTGTGGGAGCGCATCCAGCCGGTGCTCAACGGCGCGCTCAACACCACGTACCAGAACTACCTCCTGGACACGCTGGAGTACGCCAACGCCGCGGGCCTGGGCGTCATCGTGGACATGCACAACTACGCGCGCTTCACCTCCGGTGGCGTGTCGCGGCCCTTCGGCTCCACGGGCGCGCCGACGAAGGCGCAGTACGCGGACGGCTGGCGCCGCATCGCCACCGCCATCCGGGCCAACCCTTCCGCGTACGCCGCGCTGTGGGCCTACGACCTGATGAACGAGCCGCATGACCTGCCGTACCAGGAGGGCACGTTCTCCAACCCCGTGACGTTCGCCAGCTTCGAGTCCTCCACCGAGAGCTGGGGGCCGCGCGACGCGTCCACCACGAGCGTGAGCCGGGAGGTGCGCAACGGCCAGGGCTCGCTGAAGATGGTCACCACCGCCAGCGCCGGCAGCGGCAAGGTGCTGGGCGCGACGCTGTCCGCCTCCGTCAAGCGCGCCTCGGCGGCCAACGGCGCCACCTTGCAGGCGAAGGTCTTCGTCCCCACCACGACGCCGGGCACCGTCAAGGCGCGGCTGCTGCTGGTGGACGGCGCCTACCAGTACCGCGTGGGTGACTCCATCGACGTGCCGAAGGGCGTGGACACCCGCGTGTACTTCAAGCCCCCGGACACGGCGTGGGCGAACAACAAGCTGCTCTCCGTGGAGTTCATCGTCGACTCCAGCGACGGCAGCGCGCCGTTCGTCTTCTACGTGGACAACGTGGCGCAGGGCACGCAGTCAGGTCAGCAGACGCCGCCCCAGGTCTGGGAGTCCTACTCGCAGGCCGCGGTGGACGCGCTGCGCGGCCTGGGCGAGGACAAGCTCATCATGGTGGAGGGCTACTCCTGGGCCTCGGCGGAGGAGTGGCCGGAGCAGCACCCGGCGCCCTGGGTGACGGACCCGAAGAACAACGTCATGTACCACGCGCACTTCTACTTCGACCGGAGCGGGCGCTACGACAACACCCACGCGCAGGAGCTCGCCTGGGCCCAGGCGGAAGGCTACGCCTCCGTGGGCGCGCGCGGCGTGGCCCGCATGAAGAACTTCACGGACTGGGTCGCGGCCCACGGCGTGCGCGGCTTCGTGGGCGAGTTCGGCTGGCCCAACTCCGTCATCCGGCCCAATGACGCCGCGGCCTGGAACGCGGACGGCGAGCTGCTCCTGGAGTTCCTCGACGCGCAGGGGATTGGCGCGACGATGTGGACCACGGGCACCTGGGAGGGCACCACGTGGCCCAACATCAACAACGTCTACCAGATTGAACCCAGCCTGGTGCCGCTGTCCCAGGCGCAGGTGCTGGAGCGGCACCTCAGCAAGCCGTGATACCGCGCGGGAGGGCGTCCACCCCGGGCGCCCTCCCGCGTTGGTTTCAGCGGGGCCTCAGCTCGCGCGCGAGCGCTTGCGCCGGGTGGCCAGCGCGACGAGCGCCAGCCACGCGAGCGGGGCCACCGGGGCCGCGCCGCAGCCGCAGCCGGAGTCGTCCTCGGGCAGCGGACTGAACGTGCCCGCGTCCGGAGTCCCGGTGCCTGCATCCGGCTCGCCCAGCTCCGCCGTCGCGGTGAGGGTGAAGGACTGCTCCGCGTCCGGCGGCACGCCGTTGGTCGCCCGCACGAGCACGTCCACGGAGCCCGCCGCCGACGGCGTCCAGGTGATGAGGCCGGTGGCCGCGTCGATGCTCATGCCCTGCGGCACCGAGCCCTCCAGCGAATACGTGGGCTGTGGCCGGCCCACCGCCTCCACGTCATAGCGGTACTCGACGCCCACCACGGCGGTGGTGACGGGAGTGGAGGAGATGGTGGGCTGGAGCGGTTCATCATCCGCCTCCACGGCCTCCAACGTGCGTGCGTCCAGACCGGGCATGGCGAGCGTGATGGTGGCCGTGCCATCCACGTTGTCCGCGTCCTGCGAGGCCCGGAGCGTGACGGTCTGCGGCGTGCTCCAGTTGGACGTCGTGAACGCGAGCGTGGACGCGGAGGCCACGGTGAGGTCCGGATCCCCCTGCGTCTGCGCCACGGTGACGGTGATGTTCGAAGAGGGGCGCTGGGACAGGGACACGTCGAACGTAGCGGTGCCGCCCTCGGGCACGGTGAGCCGGGGGGTGGACAGCACCAGCCGGGTCGCGTTGGTGTCGATGGTGGTGGCCACCACCGACTCGGTCGTCAGGCCCTCCGAGGCCACGGTGAAGGTGGCAACGTCCGCGTCCGTATCCGCGTCCTCCACCGCCTCGAGCACCACGACCCGCGGCACGCTCCAGTTCTCGGGAGAGAAGGTGAGGGTGCCATCGCCTGACAGGCGCAGGTCCTCGGAGCCGCCCATGGCCCGCGCCACGCTGACCATCACGGGCGCGGAGGGCGCCTCGGCCAGCCGCACGGTGAAGGCCGCGCGTCCGCCCTCCATCAGGCGCAGGTTGAGCCCGGACACGACCAGCTTCTGGCCGGTGGCCGTGGGCGTCACCCGGCGCACCACGCCGTTGGTGTACCCCAGCGTGTAGAGCGCGCCGTCCGGCCCCACGCTCATGTCCACGTTGGCGGAGAAGCCCGTCCCCCACTCGTCCACCGTCGCCACCGAGTTGTCCGCCGCCAGCGTGGCGCGCGTCACCTGGGCGCTGTTGAAGTCGCCGAAGAAGTAGTTGCCGCGGTACTCCGGTGGGAAGAGGGTGGCGTCGTAGAAGGTGCCGCCGGTGATGGAGCCGCCCAGGGCCTGCGTCAGCGCGGTGCCCCCGCCACTGGTGGCGTCCGGCAGGCCCGGCTGGGCCACGGTGAAGGTGGTCGTGGTGGGCGCGTTGTTGGCGCTGGCGACGTAGAACTCGCCGTTGAAGCTCGTGTCGCCCACGCCTTCGAGCGTGAGCTTCTCACCCTTGCGGAAGCCGTGCGGCGTGGCGGTGGTGAAGGTGGTGATGCCCCCGCTGCGCACCGCGCCCGTGGCGGTGATGCTGCGCGAGTCAGCGCCGTTGGTGCTGTACTTGATGATGGGGGTGATGGAGTCGTTCCCCACGGGCTGGTTGTTCTCGTAGTCGTTGTAGCCGGCGTGGCTGCGCCGGGTCACGACGAGGACCTGCTCGTAGCCATCACCCACGTCGTTGACCCACAAGAGTCCGGTGGTGGGCTGGAACGTGAAGGTGAACGGGTTTCGCAGGCCGCGCGCCCAGATGTATTCGTTGTTGGGGCCCACGCCGTCGTTGAACGGGTTGTCATTGGCGGGCGTGCCGTCCAGGTTGGCGCGGCCCACCTTGGCCGCCAGCGACGTCAGGTCCGCGTCCACGCCGGAGCCGTTGCCCAGGTCGCCAATGGACCAGTAGAGCTTCCCGTCCGGCCCGAAGCCCAGCCCGCCGCCGTCGTGGTTGTTGCCCGCGGTGGGCAGCCGGGTGACGACCTCCGTGCGCGCGATGCCCGTACCGTCGGCGTCCGTGTAGCGGACGATGCGCTGCTCGGAGGCGGAGACGGTGACGAAGAAGTAGACGTACCGGTTGACCACGTAGTTCGGGTCGAACGCGATGCCGATGAGGCCACACTCGCTGTTGGTGTGGACCGCGGGCTCCGTGGCGAACGTGCGCGTCACCAGCGTGGAGGTGCCGGGTTGCGTCTCCAGGACACCGCCCTTCATGGCCACCGTGCGCACGACGCCGTTCTTCAGCGTGACGAACAGGCGCCCCGAACCATCCGGAGCCCACGCCATGCCGGTGGCCGGCGTCAGGCTATTGGACGAGTAGTTCGTCTCCACGAAGCCCCCTGGCACGGCGGCCCGGGCTGGCGCGGACATCATCAGGAACAACAGCGAGGCCATGAGGGGAGTACGCATGGCCCCGAACCTACCGCACCCCGAGTGGGGCCAAGGCCCCACCCGGACGACTCCCTACCGGGTCGCGGTGAAGTTCCGCAGGATCTTGCACTCGGTGCCGCCATCGTCAGAGGTGGCAGCGTTCAGCTCGAACGTGCCCTCGATGACGGAGCGGTCGGAGGAGGACTGGGGCGCGGGCGCGGCCACCGTCGAGTTCATCCGGATGCTGTATCCGGTCGTCTCCGTGACCTTCCGCGCGCCCAGCAGGTCGAGCTCCCGCGAGGACCCGCCCGTGTAGTGGGCCTCCAGCTCCAACCCCGCGAACGTGCCCGTGACGTTGATGCCATTCAGCGACAACACGAGCGGCCCCGTGGGCAGGTCGAATCCCAGCTTCCGGCAGCCGTCTTCCGGGGGCGATGTGTCGGTGTACTGGACTGTATAGGTGCCGGAGATGGCGCAGCCGCCTTCACAGACGAAAGGCGAATCGTCGCCGCCGCTGCTGCTGCCACAGCCCGGGTTCCCCATGCCGCTGCCCATCGTCATCATGCCCACGGCGAGCAGCACCGGGATGCGGAGGAACGACACGGCCTTCGGGGAACGGGCGCTGCGAGAGGATTCGATGTGCATGAAAGACTCCAGGTGGAACGGGAAGGCGCCAGACTAGCCAACGCCCGCCCGGGTCCGCACCTGGGGTCCGTGGTACTTCACGCCACGACGTGGCGCGTTACAGCGTCGCGTTGCCGGACACCACCTCGGTGAACTTGCAGGGGATGTCGCTGGAGAGCGTGGCGCAGGTGGACGGCTGCGCCGGGGTCCACGTGGTGGCGTTCAGCTTGATGGCCGCCTGCGCACGCTGACGGTAGACGCCCGCCGCGTAGGGCGTGGCGTTCGCCGTCTGGCCACCGAAGTCCGTGTTCGTCTCCGGCCAGCAGCTGCGGCTGCCCGGGATGGCCGTCCAGGTGACCGTGCCCGTGCTGCTCACCGACCGCTGCTCCACGATGGAGCAGATGTAGATGATGGGGTAGTCCTGGTCGCAATCCCAGGCGGAGGCCTGGGCGCTGATGGGACCCCCGATGTCATACGTATAGGGCTTCGTCGCTTCGACCACGCACGTCGTGCCGGGGATGGCCTTCGTCACCTGGGACTGGACCTGCGCGATGTCGCCGCCGCCGGGGGCCGGCTCCGTCGCTTCCGGGGCGGGGCCACAGGCGCTGAACGCAAGGGCCACCACGGCGAGGCTGCACGTCTTGAACTTGAACATGGGGGAGTGTCTCGGGGGATGTGAGGCTTTGGACGCCGTCCCCGCCCATCATTTGAATCCCAGGCATGTTCCTGGGTTCCAGGTGAGCGAGGACTAGCGCGCCAGCAAGGTAAAGCCTTTCATCCCTGTCGTCTACCCACGCGCGGGGCGAGAGCCTCGGGAGCACGCCCCGTGAACTCAGGGCGTGCGGGACGCCACGGCGGGCGCGGCGGTCATCGCCTGGCTGAGCTTCCGGGCACCTTCCGAGAAGGCCCCGCGCGCGAGCTCCTGGCCGGCGGTGCCAAGCACCTGGGCGAACACGCGGTCGAACCCCTTCTCCAGGCCCATGGACTTGTGGGGTTCACCCTTCGAGTCCGCGACCATGTAGAGCGACGAGTCCAGCTCGGCGGGCGGTGCCTCGCCCTTCTGGCGGTACAGGTCCTTCATGGCGGCGAGCGACTCGTTGTGGCTCTTGCGGATCTCCCCGCGCGCCATGCCCTTGAAGAGGCCCGGGACGTCACGCAGGTCCACGTGGATGACGACGATGGGCTTCTTCTCCCGCACGTCGTAGATGAACTGGGAGGCGCGCTGGCGCAGCTCTTCCTTGGTGCCCTTGTTGGCATACAGCACCAACGTGGGACGGCCCTGCCCGATGGGGACCTCCTTGCCGAACACGTCCTTGAGTTCAGCGGCGCTGGCCGGGAGTGCTCCCAGCAATCCGAGCAGGCAGGTCAGCAGGGCGGTCTTCTTCATGCAGTGGCTCCGAAGGTTGAAGAATCGCATCGGGTCCACCAACATCGTCGTGTCCACCCTGAATCCCGGCGGATGAATTCAATCCGTCCCTGGTGAAGAGGGGCCGACGTAGCGAGCCCTGGGGCGAAGCAGATGGCCCTGCTCCCGCTGCTCCAGCACGTGCGCCACCCAGCCCGCCGAGCGCCCCACCGCGAACACCGTCGCCGCCGCGCCCTTCGGCAGCGCCAGCGCCTCCGCCAGCATCACCAGCCCCACCTCCATCGAAGGCGCGGGATGTCCCGCGTCGCGCATCACCTCCACCAGGGCGGAGCCCACGCGCACCGCCTTCGCATCCGGGCGCAGCTCCCGCGCGGCCAGGATGAGCGGAGGCGTGCGCGGGTCTCCCTGGGGATACAGCCGGTGGCCGAAGCCCGGCACCGACTCGCCCCGTCGCACGTACGTGTCCACCACCTCCTTCGCCCGCTCCGGCCGGCCCACCTCCGCGAGGAGCGCCTCCACGCGGTCGCACGCGCCGCCGTGCTTCGCGCCGGAGAGCGCCGCCATCGCCGCGCCCACGCACGCGTACAGGTCCGCGCCGGAGGATGCCGTCACGCGGGCGGCGAACGTCGACACGTTCAGCTCATGGTCCGCGCAGAGCACCAGCGCCTGGTTCAACGCCTCCGGCGCGTGCGCTGAGCGGGCGTCCCACGCGTGCGCCAGCGAGTCCGCCACCGTCCGTTCCCTCAGGGCGGAGGCCACGCGCTCCGGCGCCCGGGCCGCGCACACCCACGCCGCCAGGTGACGCAGCAGGCCCCGGGCCCGCTCGAGTTCTTGAGCCGGTGGCGCCGCGAAGCGCACCGCGTCCCGCGCGCCCAGCAGCGACACCAGCGTCGCCAGCACCTTCGCGGGAGGCGTGCCCTGGGGCAGGAGCGCCGCCAGCGCGGCAGGAGGGAAGGGGGCTCGCGGCGTGGGCCACGTCGTGTCCCGGTGTTTGGGCAGCGCGCCGGACCAGAGCAGCTCCGCCACGTCCTCGAAGGAGCGCCCCTTCGTGGCCAGCTCCACCGCGGAGTGGCTGCCCCGGTAGGCCAGGCCTTTGGCCTCCACGCGGGACACGGCGGAGTCGATGACGGGCTCGCCCCAGCGCAGCGCTCCGGCCGCCACCGCCGCGTGTCCCGCCCTCGCGTCGTGGCGGACCTTCAGCCGCTCCAGGTCCGCGCGGGCGTAGCGGTTCTCCTTCGTTCCCTGCACCGGCACGCACCGCACCAGCCCGCGGCTCACGTAGGTGTAGAGCGTCGCGAGCTTCACGCCGAGCAGCGCCGCGGCCTCGCTCGCCGACACCAGGGCTTCCTCGCGCTCAGGTCGATGGTCGAATCGAGATTGAGAGCGTCCACCGCGGCGTCTATCCATGCTCCATCCACCTCCTGGAAGGAGAGTGTCGGCGCGGCGCGCGGCCGCTGTCGACGGGTCTTTCCTCCGGGACGCGTGGAGCCCCGAACCCTGGAGGACATGCCATGCAGGTGGACTTTGGCCGCACGTCGGAGGACTACGCCCGGCACCGCGCCGGCTTTCCGGAAGCCTTCTTCGAGCGGCTCATCCGTGAAGGCATCTTTCATCCGGGCCAGCGCGTGCTCGACCTGGGCGCGGGCACGGGCACGCTCGCGCGGGGACTGGCGAGGCGCGGAGGGGCCGTCACGGCGTTGGACCTCTCCACGTCCATGCTGGATTCGGCCCGCCAGCTCGCGAGCGACGAGGGGCTGTCCATCGACTTCCGCGTGGCGCCAGCGGAGCGGACCGGTCTTCCGCCGGAGTCCTTCGGGCTCGTCACCGCCGGCACGTGCTGGCATTGGTTCGACCGCGCCGCCGCCGCCCGCGAGGCCTTCCGGGTGCTGGCACCGGGAGGACGGCTGGTCATCGCGCACTTCGACTGGCTGCCTTTGCCGGGCAACGTCGTGCAGGTCGTCCACACCCTCATCGACACCTTCAATCCCTCCCAGGTCGCGCCCTATGTCGAATTCGGGCATGACGCCGGCATCTACCCGCGCTGGTTCCAGGACGTCGCCACCGCGGGCTTCACCGGCCTGGAGTCCTTCTCCTTCGACACCGTCGTCCACTACTCCCGCGAGGCCTGGCTGGGGCGGGTGCGCGCCAGCGCCAAGGTGGGCCCGGTGCTTTCGGATGAAGAGGCCGCCCGCTTCGACGTCGCGCACGCGAAGCTCCTCGCGGAGCGTTTCCCCCAGGCGCCGTACGCCGTGCCGCACCGCGTGTTCGCCCTGGTCGCGACGCGGTGAGTGACAGAAGTGGAGGCCCGGGGTGTTCAACCCGCCAGCACTTCGCTGGAGGCCAGAGACCATGGGCATCACACTGGACCGTCGCTCCCTCATCCAAGCCAGCCTGGGGCTGACCGGGGGGCTCGCGCTCCTCCGGGGCGCTCCGGCGGCGGCGGCCGGACGGCCGTCCACGACCTCATCGTCCGCCTCGTCCGCTGACGAGCCCCGGCCCTGGTGGGAGCTGGGGCTGATGGCGGACCCCATCATGGAGAGCCAGCTCCTGCACTTCCTGGCCGGGACGTACAGCGCGCAGTCGGACATCAGCGAGGTGCTGGACACCGCGAGCCGCATCGTCGCGGGGGATGACTGGAGCTGGCCCAACGAGTGGGTCGGCACCGCCGACCGCATCCGCGCCATGGGTGACGTGAGCCTGTCCCGCCGCCATTCCATCAGCGCGGGCAATGCCTACCTGCGCGCCGCCAACTACTACCGCGCCGCGCTCATCCACCACCCCGAGCCTGGCCACCCGAGCGTGGTCGCCACCGGGCGCAAGGCGGTGGACGCCTACAACAAGGCGCTCCACCTGCTGAAGATTCCGGGCACGCCCGTGCGCATCCCGTACGAGGGCACCACGCTGCCCGGCTACTTCTTCCGCGCGCCGGGCGCCCGGAGCATCGCGCCGCTGCTCATCTTCCAGCAGGGCCGCGACGCGTGGCCGGAGGAGTCCAAGTACGTCATCGACGCGGCGCTCGCGCGGGGCTACCACTGCCTCATCGTGCACGCGCCCGGCCAGGGCATGGCCATCCGCGAGCAGGGGTTGCCCTTCCGCCACGACTGGGAGAACGTCATCCGCCCGGTGGTGGACTTCGCCCTGTGCATCGCGGGCGTGGACTCACGGCGCATCGCGCTCCTGGGCTGGAGCATGGGCGGGGCGCTGGTGCCGCGCGCCGCCGCGTTCGAGCGGCGCATCAAGATCCTCATCCCCAACCCCGGCGTCCTCAACTGGGGCGACTCCTCCTTCGAGCAGTTCAACATGTACTTCCCGGAGCTGATGCCGCTCCTGGACAGCGACCCCCAGGCCTTCGACGCGGCCATGGGCCAGCTGATGGAGCAGGTGTTCCTGTATCGCTGGTACATGAAGGACTCGATGTCCAAGCACGGCGTGAGCACGCCGTCGGCCCTGCTCTTCGAGCTGCGCCGGTTCAACAACGAGCCCATCGTCCACCGCATCCGCTGCCGCACGCTGGTGATGGACGGCACCGCCGAGGCCTTCTCCCAAGGCCAGGCCCGGCTGCTCTTCGACGCGCTGGAGTGCCCGAAGGACTACATGCTCTTCACCGCGGAGGATACGGGGCTCCTGCACTGCCAGGAGGGCGCGCAGGCCGTGGCCAACCACCGCATGTTCGACTGGCTGGACGAGTACCTCTGAGGCTCAGTCCAGCACGCCACTGGCCTGCTCACCGAACAGCACGAACTCCGCCTCCTCCAGCGTGGAGAAGGCCCGGCCATGGCGCTTCAGGTAGTAGATGAGGCGACAGGCAAAGCCGTCACTCATCATCATGAAGTCCCGCACGAGCACGCCGTCGTGGGGCATGCGCGACCAATGCTGGATGTCTCCAGCCACCAGCGCATAGATGCCCCCGTGCCGTTCTTCATGGTCGAGGATGCGCTTCATCGCCGCTGCCTCGCGCTGCCAGGCCTGGGTCTTCCGTGCATGGCTCCGGCGCTCCGCGCGCTGCTGGGCGCGTTGCTTCGGGCGGGGCCGGATGGGGGGCGAAGGCCGCCGCGTCATCGCAGGCTGCTGCCCAGCACGACGCGGAAGACGGCCTCCACCTCCTGCGCGTCCACGCCCAGCTCCCGGGCCCACGCCCGGCGCACGGCGAGCAGTGTCTCCGTGCGAGCGGGCTCGTTGCCGGCCTCCTGGGCCCGGCGCTGACGGCGGGCCAGCTCCTCGCGGCGGGCGAGCAGTTCCACCAGCTCGCGGTCGAGCGCATCGATGTGCTCGCGCGGCTCGCGGGGCGCGGGGGCTTCCGGCTCCAGCCCGGGCACGGCGACGCCCGCCGACTCGGTGGCCTGCGCCACCGTGGGCGCTGTCTCCAGGTCGCGGTGGATGCCCTGGAGCGCCGTGAGGAGACTCCCGCGCGCCTCGGTGGCGAAGGGGTTCTCCTGCTGGATGGCGTTGAAGAGGTGGCCGGCGTCCGCGCGCACGGTCTCGATGGTGCGCGACAGCGCCTTGAAGCTGGCCGGCGCGAAGGGCACGTCCGCCGCCGCGCCGGAGTCCACCATGCCCTTGGCCACGAAGAAGGTGAGGGCATGCGTGCGCGCCATCACCTGGTCATGGCCTTCCGGCGTCTGTTCAATCACCTCGCAGCCCAGGCCTTCATAGAAGCGCCGGGCTCGCGGGGCGGCCTCCGGATGCAGCGGGTTGGGGCAGAGCACGACGCGCATGGGGCGCTCGGCCATGGCCAGGCTCAAGGGGCCGAAGAGGGGATGCGTCCCCACCCAGGGCACATGGGCGCCCAGCACCTCCGTCAGCGCCTCCACGGGCTTCACCTTCACGCTGCCCACGTCCAGCACCAGGTGCTCCGGTTTCAGGTGGGGCCGCAGGGAGCGCAGCACGTCCCGCATCTGGGGCACCGGCACCGCCACCACCACCAGCTCCGCCCCTTCCAGCAGCTCACCCACCGAGTGCGCGCGGAGCGGCTCCGGGATGTCCGCCACCGGATCCAGGGCGCGGTGCTCCACGCCCACCGCCTCCAGCAGCGTTCCCAGCGCGCGTCCAAAACGTCCGTAGCCCACGAGTGCGACATGCGACATGCGCCGGAGTCTACGCGGGCCCGGGGCCGATAAACGACCGCCGGATCCCTCGTGAAGAGGGACCCGGCGGGGGACGACTCGCCAGGAGGGACGGCGGGGGACTACCGCTTGAGGAGCATCTGCTCCGTGAGGCAGGAGTCCGTCTTCTCCGGGACGACGAAGAAGGGCTGCTGGCGGCTCAGACCCTGGGTGGTGCCCAGCCAGCCGTCGCCAATCTGCCCGGCGCCGTCGTACACCAGGGCCAGCCAGTCGTGCTGCGACGCCGGGAAGAGGTCCACGCTGTCGGTGTCGCGGTTGAAGTTGTAGGCGAAGGACGCGGCCTGGATGGCGCCGCTGCCGTTGATGTCCAGGTTCGCGCTCGCGGTGCCCGTGCGCTGCACGCCGTTGATGCGCACGCCGATGCGGGCCAGGTCCGCCTCCGTGGTGGGGGCGATGGGCGCGAAGGCGGACACCTCGTTGACGGACGTCTCACTCACGGAGGCGACGCGGACGCGCGAGTAGTCCAGCACGTTGTCCACGCCGTCGATGCGCAGGCCGAACGTCTGGTACTCGTAGTTCATCACGCTCAGGTAGTTGGGCTTGTAGTTGGCGCTGTCATTGCCGCCGTGCTGGAGGCCGATGTTGTGCCCCAGCTCATGCATGAGGGTGCCGGCCTGCTGCAGCTCCGTGCCGCCCGGCGTGGACCAGCCGCCCAGCGTCACGATGAGGTCATGGGCGGGGATGCCGCGCGACAGGCCGCTGGAGGTCGTCGTGCCGTAGGTGTTCGCGAACAGGGCGTAGTGGAAGAAGGGCGCCCGGCGCGACTTGAAGTACTTGCTCTTGAGGGTGTCGACGCCCACCCAACCGGTGTCCAGGTTGGAGATGACGTCCGCGGCGGCGATCTGCGAGTCCAGCACCAGGTGCAGCGCGATGCCCGTGGTGCCGTTGGGGTTGGACACCGGCGCGTTGGCGAAGGCCGCCGTCACCCGGTCCAGCGCGCCCTGCGTGGGCTTGCGGTCCGCGTAGTAGTCCACCTCCACGAAGACGTCCTTCTTGAGCGGATCCGCGCCCCAGTAGCGCAGGTCGACGCCGCCGTAGCCGTACAGCTCCGCGAAGTCGCTGAGGCGGTCGCCGTCCGTGTCGGGGTTGTTGGGGTTGGTGCCGTACTGGTTCTCCGCCGCGTCGCAGACGCCGTCACCGTCGGTGTCCACGGCGTTGAGCGCGCACAGGTACACGGACTGCACGGCGGAGACCTCATACTCGTTCCCGTCCTGCGTCATCGTCGTGTACTTGGGCCGGTGGTGGACGGTGACGGAGCGGTAGCCCGCGCGGGAGTAGACGAGCCGCACCGCCTCCTCGCCGGAGGCCGCGGTGATCAGCTGGACGTTGTCCTCGCCGTGGCGGTTGCCGTAGGCGTCGAAGACGTAGAGGCCGGACGAGTCCGTCGTCTGGGTCGCGAGCCCGGTGCCGCAGCCCGTGCCGCTGCACGTGCCGGAGGCGACGTAGACCGTCACGCCCTCCACGGCGCTGCCCGTCGCGGAGTCATAGATGAAGCCGTAGACACACCCATTCAAGCCGACGAGACCCATGGAGGCCGTCAGCAGGCGCTTGTAGAACGTGGACATCTCTTCCCCCTCGGAGGAACCAGGGGTTGGCTTCTGTCGCCAACCGCCACATCTACGGCGGGCGGGGCGGATATTCTTTCGGGATTTATTTCCGGGCCTGGACCCCGGGGGAGGCCGCCGGGTTGACAGCGGGGCTTGTCTGTCTTACTCCTGTCTCATCATGAGGCCCGTCAACGTCCATGCCCTGCCTGTCCTGAGCGCCTTCGCGCCGGCGGCGGACGTGCGCCTCGCCCCCCGTCACGAGGTCCTGCTCGATATTTGAGCAGGCGGACCGGAGGCCTCCGGTGCGCGCGTGGCTGGTTGCCCGTGCACCGTGAGCTCCGTCTCCGCCCGTCCCCTCCCTGGGGGTGCCTTCGTGTGTCCTCGCGCCTTCCCGTGGCGGCCTGACGTGCCGCTCCGGCTCCGCGTGCGCGTGCGCGCCTGAAGACAGCCACCGGTCCATTCCTCTCAGCCAACCGGCGTCTCAATCCAATACACACCCGCGGGCCCTGCTGCCCGGACGGGAACGGGAGTCTTCCATGTCTCGCACCACGCGCATCGAGCGGTATCGCAACATCGGCATCATGGCCCACATCGACGCGGGCAAGACGACGCTCACCGAGCGCGTCCTCTTCTTCACCGGCCGCATCCACTCCACGGGAGAGGTGCACACGGGCTCCACGGAGATGGACTGGATGGAGCAGGAGAAGAAGCGCGGCATCACCATCACCTCCGCGGCGACGACGGCCTTCTGGCAGCCCCGTCACGGGCGTGAGGCGGGCGTGCCCCACCGCATCAACATCCTGGACACGCCGGGACACGTGGACTTCACCATCGAGGTGGAGCGCTCGCTGCGCGTGCTGGACGGCGCGGTGGCGGTGTTCGACGCCAGCCAGGGCGTGGAGCCGCAGTCGGAGACGGTGTGGCGCCAGGCGGACCGCTATGGCGTCCCGCGCATCGCGTTCATCAACAAGATGGACAAGGTGGGCGCGGACTTCGCCCTGAGCGTGCAGTCCATGGTGGACCGGCTGGGCGTGCGCCCGGTGGCCGTGCAGTGGCCCGTGGGCGACGGTGCGGACTTCCAGGGGCTCGTGGACCTGGTGCGCATGCGGCTGGTGCGCTTCCAGGGCGACGACGGCGGCTTTGACGACGGCGCGCCCGTGCCTCCGGAGCTGATGGAGGCGGTGCTGCCGTACCGCATGCGCCTCATTGAAGTCTGCGCGGACCTGGACGCGGGCGTGATGGAGAAGTTCGTGGACGGGCGGGTGGAGGACATCACCGCGGAGGAACTGGAGCGTGCGCTGCGCGCCGGCACGCTCGCGCGGACACTGGTGCCGGTGCTGTGCGGGTCGGCCTTCAAGAAGAAGGGAGTGCAGATGCTCTTGGATGCGGTCGTCAGCTACCTGCCGTCACCCGCGGACGTGGCCGCCGTGGAGGGCTTTGCGCCCGTCACCGGCGAGCGCGTCAGCCGTCCCGTGTCGGACTCGGGTCCGCCCACCGCGCTGGCGTTCAAGTTGATGAGCGACAAGGCCGTGGGAGGCATCGTGTTCCTGCGGGTGTACTCGGGCACGCTGCGCGCGGGCACCGTGCTCCTCAACCCCGTCAGCGGGCGCAAGGAGCGGGTGGGGCGCCTGATGTTCATGCACGCCAACCGCCGCGAGGAGGTGGCGGAGGTGCACGCGGGCGACCTGTGCGCGGCGCTGGGGCTCAAGGGCGTCCGCACGGGCGACACGCTGTGCGACCCGGAGGCGCCGGTGGTGCTGGAGGCGTTGAACGTGATGGAGCCCGTGGTGCAGCTCGCCGTGGAGGCGCGCTCCCCCGCGGAGCTGCCGAAGTTGGAGGAGGGCCTGCAACGGCTGGCGGCGGAGGACCCGTCGCTGCGCCTGGGCGTGGACCCGGAGAGCGGCCAGGTGCTGCTGTCCGGCATGGGTGAGCTGCACCTGGAGGTGGTCGTGGACCGGTTGAGGTCGGAGTTCGGCGTGGAGGCGCGCGTGGGACAGCCGAAGGTGGCGTACCGCGACACGCTCGCGGGCGCGGTGCGCCAGGAGTACCGCCACATCCGCCAGTCCGGCGGGCCGGGGCAGTACGCGCGCGTGGTGCTGGACGTGGGGCCGGCGCCGCGAGGGGCGGGGCTCGTCTTCGTGGACGCCACGAAGGGCGGCTCCATCCCCCGGGAGCTGGTGCCCGCCATTGAAAAGGGCGTGGCTGGCGCCATGGCGAAGGGCGTGCGGGAGGGCGTGCCGCTGGTGGACGTGGAGGTGCGGCTGGTGGATGGGGACACGCACGTGAAGGACAGCACGCCGCAGGCCTTCATGGTGGCGGGCTCGCTGGCGCTTCAGGAGGCCGCGCGGCGCGTGGGCGTGCAGGGGCTGGAGCCGGTGATGGAGGTGGAGGTGGTGACGCCGGAGGAGTTCCTGGGCGACGTGCTGGGTGACCTGGCGTCGCGGCGGGGACGGGTGCTGGGGATGGAGGCGAAGGGGACGGCGCGGTGCGTGTCCGCGCGTGTGCCCATGGCGCGCCTGTTCGGCTACGTGACGGCGCTGCGCGGCCGCACGCAGGGACGCGCCGTGGCGAGCATGCGCCTGGGGACGTACGAGCCGGTGCCGGAGTCGGCCGCTGCCCTGGCGGCCGAGGCGCGGGCGTGAGGTGACGGCCCCGGGCTTCCCGACGAGGGAGGCCCGGGGCCGTGCTGTCTTCGCGGAAAATCGAACCCCGTGTCGATTTCCGGGGCGCCCGTTCGACGTGCATTTGATTGAGTTCGCGCCGTGACGATGTCCAAGGCGCAGGCCGCGGTGCACGCGGTGTGGAGAATCGAGTCCGCCCGGCTCATCGCCGGGCTTGCGCGCATGGTGCGCGACGTGGGGCAGGCGGAGGAGCTGGCGCAGGAGGCGCTGGTCGTGGCGTTGGAGAAGTGGCCGGTGTCGGGCGTGCCGGAGAACCCGGGCGCGTGGCTCATGGCCACCGCGAAGCGCCGCGCCATCGACGAGATGCGCCGTCACAAGCTGCTCGCGCGAAAGCACGAGGAGCTGGGACACGGGCTGGAGGAGGCGGAGGTGCCAGACCTGGACGCGGCCCTGGACGACGACGTCGGCGACGACCTGTTGCGCCTCATCTTCACCTCCTGCCACCCGGTGCTGTCCCCGGAGGCGCGGGTGGCGCTCACGCTGCGGCTGTTGGGCGGCCTGACGACGGATGAGATCGCCCGCGCGTTCCTGGTGCCGGAGCCCACGGTGGCCCAGCGCATCGTGCGGGCCAAGCGGACGCTGGCGGAGAAGGGCGTCCCCTTCGAGGTCCCCCACGGCGAGGAGCTGGCGGAGCGGCTCGCGTCGGTGCTGGAGGTCGTCTACCTCATCTTCAACGAGGGCTATGCCGCGACGGCGGGCGACGGCTGGATGCGGCCGGAGCTGTGCCAGGACGCGCTGCGCCTGGGGCGCATCCTCGCGGAGCTCGCGCCGGGCGAGCCGGAGGTGCACGGGCTGGTGGCGCTGATGGAGATTCAAGCGTCGCGGTCCCGGGCGCGGGTGGGGCCCTCGGGGGAGCCCGTGCTGCTCCTGGAGCAGAACCGCGCGCTGTGGGATCAGCTGCTCATCCGCCGGGGGCTCGCGGCGCTGGAGCGCTCGGAGAAGGCCGGGCCCGCGGGGCCGTACACGCTGCAGGCCTCCATCGCCGCGTGCCACGCCCGGGCGCGCACGCCGGAGGAGACGGACTGGCCGCGCATCGCGGCGCTCTACGCGGTGCTCGCGAGGCTCACGCCGTCGCCGGTGGTGGAGTTGAACCGTGCCGTCGCGATGTCGATGGCGTTCGGCCCCGCGGTGGGGTTGGAGCTGGTGGATCAGCTCGTGGCCGAGCCGTCGCTCAAGCACTACCACCTGCTGCCGAGCGTGCGCGGCGACCTGCTCCAGAAGCTGGGGCGCCTCAAGGAGGCCCGGGCGGAGTTCGAACGGGCGGCGTCGCTCACGCGCAACGCGAAGGAACAGGCGCTGCTGCGCGCGCGGGCCGCCGCCTGCTCGGGCGAGAAGCCGTCCTAGTCCCGCGCGTCAGGGTCGTGGCAGCTGACAATCTGGGTGATGCCGGAGCCCTTCACCCGGTAGTCGAAGTTGTGCTGGCCGGTGCCGTGGGCGGACTCGACCTCGGGCTGGGCCCTGAGCCAGGCCACGGTGGCGGCGATGTCCGCGCAAGGGGTGGGAACCTCCTGCGTGAAGCGCTGGTCCAGCGCCTGCCCCCGGCGGCTTCCCTCCTCGTAGCCCTTGCGCCGCGCCTCCACGAACGCCGGGGTGACGACGGTCACCTCGCGCGTGTCGGAGCCCCGGGTGCTGCCGTCGGCGAAGCGCGCCTCCACGGACAGCCGCACGGTGCGCGCGGTGGACGTGTCCAGCGTCAGCTCCGCCGTCACCTCCGCCACGCCCGCGGGCACCGGCACCGTGGCGAAGCGCTTCTTCACCTTGCCCCGCGCATCCACCTCCACGAACGTCACCGAGGCCACCGGGGGGACGACGCTGTCGAGCCCCGACGCCTCCACCGTCAGCGCGGCCTTCGTCCCCGTGACGTATTCGTCCGGCGCGCCGCGAAGCCCCAGCAACCGGAGGCCGCCCGAGTCCTCGTCCGGAGGTGTCTGCTCGCACTTCAGGGACAGCTTCACCGGGAGGGATTGCTGGAGGGCGGGCTCGTCCTTGCACGACAGCTCCGCGCGCAGCGTCACCGCGAGGGATGACTTTCCGGAGGCGCAGGCCCGGGTGACGTCCCGGACGGACCACAGCGGCAGGTCGAAGGTGAAGTCCTGCCCGGCCGACTCGGAGTCCTCGGCGGGCTGGAACGTCCGGGGCAATCCCTTGACCGGACCGCTCAGCACCACCTTCTCCAGCCGTTCAGGACAGCGCGCGTCCAGGGTGAGCTCCGGGTGGACCCACAGTCCGCTGAAGCCGCCTCCGTCGACGGACCGCAGCTGGCCGCCCTTCACCCAGGCCTCGCCCTGGTGGCGGAGCTCGAGGCCCGGCTTCTCACGCGGCGTCCGGTGCATCTCCCGCAGGCGCCGGGCTTCGTGCAGCTGCTGCTGGAGGAGCGACAGCCGGGCCCGCTTCTCCGGGGGCAGGGGGAAGCCAGGGAACTCCTCGGCGGGACGCGGATCATCGCGCTGGAGGGCGATGTAGCGGCCGTCCTCGCGCGTGTTCCCCACGAAGAGCAGCAGCGGTTCATCCCAGGTGGCGATGAGCGCGTCGTGCAGGTCCGTCTGGTCGAGCCTCTCGATGGGGCCCCGCGCGAACGCCCGCTCCGGTGACTCGATGCGCAGGATGCGCGTGCCGGGCGTCAGCTTCGCCTGGTCGGCCGGCCTCCCCGGCACCACCTGGGTGATGGTCACCGCCTTGCCGTCGGACTGGACGGTGAAGCCCGAAGGCTCCACCGCGACGGAGAACGGCGCCGCCGCGAGGAGCCACGTGGTGGCGAGCAGGGACGTCGCTGCACTCAGGAGCAGGGGAACGGCGGGCATCCGTGAAGCATACCCGCCCTCCCATGCGTCACGCGCTCAGGGGCGCGGAGACAGCTCCAGGTTGTCGAAGTTCGTGTCCCAGCCGTTGGACGTGATCACCGTGAAGACCGTGCAGGGCTGCGTCCAGGTGGGCACCACGTGCGTCACCTGTCCCGCCGTCAGGGGGAAGGTGAGGGTGGGCAGGTCGATGCACTTCAGGGTGAGCGTGGCGCCGCTGTCCCAGGTGAAGGCATCCAGGCCCAGGATGCGACGCTGGCCGAAGATGGACAGGTTGGCCTGGGTGAGGCCGCCGCCGTTGAACGAGATGCTCTTCGTGTCGAACCCGCCCCAGGGCGACGCGATGTACCAACGGTCGAGGCCGAAGTGGATGGGGCCGTGCGGGCCGTTGAAGGTCTCGTCCTGACCGGGGAAGGTGTCGAAGGTGACGAGGTTGGTGGACGGGCCCACGGGGATGGCCAGCGCGTGCGTGTTGTTGCCCGGCACGAAGTCCGTCTCCGAGGACGAGATGGTGGCCTGGCTGGTGAACGTCCCGGCGCTGAGGGGGATGGCCTGCACGTGGATGGTGAAGCTCGCGCCCGGCGCCAGGGTGGGGGCGCCACACTGCAGGTCGCTGAAGAACCCGCAGTGCCCGCCGTTCACCGGCGGCGCGTTCGCCGAGTAGAAGAAGTAGCTCAGGCCCGCGGGGATCGGTACGTCGAGCACGACGTTGGTGGCGGTCGCCGGGCCATTGTTCGTCACGGTGATGTCGTAGAAGAGCACGTCACCGTTGGCGCCCGCGCCGTCAGGGAACGACTGCGTCACGGCCAGGTCCACCGTCGCGGGACCGGTGGGCTCCGAGGGGACGAACGTCACGTCCACCCAGAAGTTGGTGTTGAGCCACGCCTCCGTGGGGAACGCGCTGCCGTTGAGGTTGCGAACGCCGTTGCCGCTGGCCTCCAGGGTGGAGGGCGCGTGCAGCGGGGGCATGTCCACGCCCGCGGTGCTGAAGTAGTACGGGGTGATGGCATAGCGCCCGCCGGTGGCGAAGTACGACACGACATAGGTCGTATTCGCGGCGAGGCTCACCGGCGTGGGGAAGGACAGCTCGCGCCAGCCGAAGCCCGTCTCCGCGGGCGTCGTCTCCGTGGTGGCCAGCAGCGTGCCGGTGGCGCTCCACAGGTGGCCCACGTGCGGGCCGGTGTCGGTGCTGCCCTTGTAGTAGCGGACCTTCGTCACCGTGCCCGCCACGTCGGTGCGGAACTTCACGCCGACCTCCGTGGGGGTGGCGTCGGCGTTCTCGTACTGCGGGTCGCCGGTCACGCTGTTCCACAGGCTGCAGGGATTGCAGGCCATGTTGGGGAGCGTGGTGGCGGTGATGACCGTGGAGGACGCGCTGATGTTGCCGGCGGCGTCACGGCCGCGCACGGCGTAGTTGTATCCGGTGGAGGGTGTCAGGCCGGTGTCGCGGTAGCGCACGGTGGTGCCGGGCAGCTCCGCGATGAGCTCGTTGTTCCGGTACACCAGGTGCCAGCGGGCATTGCCCTGCGTCTCCCCCGTGCCGTCCACGGACGCGTACCAGGTCAGGTCGATGGCGGTGGACGAGCTGGGCACCGCGGTGAGGTTGGTGGGCGCGCGCGGCGCCGTGGTGTCGTTGGGCTGGAAGGCCACGTCCACCCAGTAGTTGCTCGCGTTGAACGAGCTGGTGGGGAAGCCGCTGGTTCCATAACGGTAGAGGCCGTTGCTGGTCGCCTCGGCGTGCAGGGGCGGCGCATCCAGCGCGGACGCGAAGCCGTTGCTCGTCACGGCGTAGTGTCCCGCGGGCGCGTGATACGAGACGACGTAGTTCGTGTCGGCGGCGATGGTGACCGGCGAGGCGAAGCGCACCTCCTGCCAGCCGGAGGCCGTCTCGTTCTGGAAGGTGGCGGTGGCCAGCAGCGACCCGGACGCCGTCCACAGGCTGCCGGTGTGCGTGCCCGTGTTGCCCGGGCCCTTGTAGAAGCGCACGCCCATGATGCGTCCCGGAGCGTCGCTGCGGAAGCGAACGCCGAGCTCCACCGCGGCGCTGTCATCCGCGGCCGTCACGGCCGGGAGCGCGGTGGTGCCCAGGAGCGACCGCTCACCGGTGAGCAGCGGCTGCTCGGCGGTGGCGGTCTCCGGTGTCTGCGTGGTGGGCGGTTCCGCCGGGGCACAGCCCGTCTGAATCCAGGTGAAACCCAGCACGACTGTCGTCACCCAGCGTGATGCATGTCGAAGCACGTCGGACTCCTGATATGAATAAGGCGACGGTGGCTTCGCATGGCGTCAACGCGGAATTCAAGTGTTTCATGGGTGGCTGACAATTCTTGCGTGGCTGACAGCGAAAGGTCAGGGTCCCCGAGACAATTCCGCCAGGAATTGAAACAACACCGCTTGTTCTTCAGGTCGCACCAGCAACCACGTATGGCCCTGGCCGGGGACCTCACGCGAGTCCAACCTCAGCCCGGCGGCACGCCAGGTTTCGAGCGCCATCCGCCAGAGGGGAGCGCTGCCATCCCGCTCGCCGATGAGTGACAGGAGCGGCACCCGCGCGTGCGCGGAGTCATGGGGCGGGTTGTGTTCATCGCCGCGAGACAGGCGGGGAGCGCCCGCGATCAGCACCAGCGCGCGGAAGGCGTCGGGGCGCGCGGCCCACAGCTCGAGCGCCATCTGCGCGCCTGCGCTGAAGCCCAGCAGCACGGGCCGTTGAGCATCCACGCCGGGAAAGCGAGCCACCTCCGGCAGCGTGCCGAGCATCACCCGGTTCGCGTCCGCGCCGCTCCAGCCCTGCGCGTGCTCACGGGGGAACGTCAGCAGCGCGTAGCCGCGAGCGGCGAAGGCCTCGGCCAGGGGCTCCACCAGCGTCAGGCCATCCGTGCCCGTTGGATGCAGCCACACCACCAGCCGGTGCGGATGCTCCGGCGTGGCATTGCTGGAGACGAAGAGGCGGTAGCGCAGGCCGTTGATGGGAGCGCCCGTTCGCGCCGGTGTGACAGCCGGCATGGGCGGCGTGGAGGCGCACGCGGTGGCCAGGGCCACGGTCAGGGCGGAGAGGCGAACACGAGAGCCCAATGCCAGACACCTCCTGGGTTCAGTTCAGCAGGGCGTTGAGGGTGCTCGCCAGCATGAGGAGGAAGGGCGGGCCGAACAGGAAGAGGAGGATCATCCACGCGACGACCTTGCGCTTCCGACCGCGCTGGAGCTCGGCGCCCGAGCCGTTGCGCTCTGCGCAGTCCTCGCAGAGTCCGGCGCTCGCCCCGTCGCAGCTGGCGCACAGGAAGGTGCCGCACCGCTGGCAGGTCCCCGTGGCGCGCTGGGCGTGCAGCGCGCAGTGCGCCTCCTCGGAGTCCGTGTCCGGTTCGGAGTCGAATCCCACCGGAGGTTCTCCCCGCGCCACGCTCTTGAGCAGCTCCCGCGCATGATCGAGCTCCCTGGCCGGGACGAGCACCCGCAGCTCGATGTAGGCCCCCGCCACGCCGAGCATCGAGCGGTGCTGTTCACCCTGGACGATGCACGGGATGTTGTCGGCCTGGAGCAGGGCCCGCACGAGCGCGGCCTCGGATTCATCGCCGCAGGTCGTGAGCAGCTGGAAGTCGTGATCGGGGATTCCCAAGAAGGGGCTCCGGTGGGGCCCCTCGGGGGCCTATAGGCGTTCGAGGCACACGAGTCTCCCGTAGGACGGAAGCCCCGGGCAAACGGGCCGTTCCTCCTCTCGGCGGCAACCTGCCTTCACGCTCCGCGAAGGAGCTTCCACTGTTGGACATCCTCCGGGACGTGGGCCGCCCTCGGGGGGTTGTGGGGCTGGGGCGCGTGCCTAGCTTGGCCGCGTCCATGACGAACGAAATGCACCCGACGGCGCGTCCTACGCGCGTGGCTCACGTGATGTATGGCCTGGAGATGGGCGGGCTTGAACAGCTGGTGGTCCGGCTGTCCCAGCATGGCCGGGAGAGGGGCATCGAATCCGTGGTGCTGGCCCTGGGGCCGGACGGTCCGGTGCGCGAGCTGCTCCAGCGCGCCAACGTCCCCACGGTCTGGTTGGGAGGCCTCGCCGGCATGACGCCCGCGGCCATCCGCCGGCTGGCCCAGGAGGTGGATGCCTTTGGCGCGGACGTGGTCCATGGCCACGACGTGGGGCCCTGGCTCAACGCCGTCGCCACCCGCACGCTGCGCCCGCGCACGCCGGTGATGGGCACCTTCCATCAGACGGTGGAGCCGCAGGGCAAGCTGCGCCCTGCGGCCATGGCCGCCGCCATGTTCACCCAGTCCCTGGTCGCGTGCGGCAGCGAGGTGCGCGCCAGCCTGGAGCGCTGGAGCCCGAAGCTGCTCTCCAACGTGGTTACCATCGAGAACGGCGTGCCGCTGGAGGTGGCCACGGGCGAGGAGGCCCGCCGGGCCGCGCGTGAGCGCCTGGGCCTGCCCCAGGACGCCAAAGTGGTGGGCTACCTGGGCCGCCTCTCCGAGGAGAAGGGCCCGGACCTGCTGGTGGACGCCTTCCTGCGCCACTTCGCGGACGAAAAGGACACGCACCTGGTGATGATTGGCCCCGGCCCGATGGAGGCCTCGCTGCGCGCGCGTGCCGCCGCGTCTCCGCTGGCCGGACGGATGCACTTCACGGGCGCGCTACTGGAGGCGAGCAAGCTTCTGCCCGCGTTCGACGTCTACGTGCAGCCGTCCCGTCGCGAGGGCCGCTCGCTGTCGCTGCTGGAGGCGATGGCGGTGGGGCTGCCCACGGTGTCGCACGCGATTCCGGCCATCCGCGAGGTGCACCGCGATGGCCAGACGGCGCTCCTGGTGAAGTCCGAGGATGTGGATGCGCTCGGCGGCGCGGTGAAGCGCCTGGTCCACGACGCGGAGCTGCGCTCGAGCCTGGGTGAGGCCGCGAAGCGCGAGGCGCAGCGCTACTCGCTGTCCACGATGGTGGACACGTACGCGAAGCTCTACCGGGGTGCCGCGGCTCGCGCCCAGGCGTGAGCCGCACGGGAGATTCACGCGTGCCGGACGCCACCATCCTCCATGTGCGCAGCACCTGCGGCCTGTATGGCGCGGAGCGGGCGCTGCTGTCGCTGGCCGCGTCCACGCCGTCGCCGTGGCGCGCGCAGGTGTGCAGCCTCGTTCCACCCGGGCGGGTGGACGTGCTGTCGGGCGCGGCGCGCGAGCAGGGGCTGGACGCGCTGACGCTGGAGGTGCCCGGCCGCTTCAGCGCGATGGCCGTGGCGACGCTCGCCTCGGAGGTCCGCAGGCGCGGCGTGGGGCTGCTGCACGCGCATGACTACAAGTCGCTCACGCTGGGGGCCGCCGCGAGCACGCTCGCCGGAGTGCCCCTGGTGGCCACGTACCATGGGGACACCGGCGCCACGCCCGCGCTGATCGCCTACGAGGGATTCGCGCGCGTGCTGGGCAACTGCACCCGCGCGGTGGCGGCGGTGTCGCGCGAGCTGACCGCGCGCCTGCGCCGGTACGTCCACCGCTCGCCGGTGGTCTACATCCCCAACGCGCTGCCGCTCGCGGACGCGTGCACGGACGCGGAGCAGCTCCAGGCTCGCGAGGCACTGGGGCTCGCGCCGGAGGGTTCTGTCATCGCGATGGTCGGACGCCTGTCGGTGGAGAAGGGTCCCCAGGTGTTGATGGACGCGATGCACCGGTTGGCCCGGACGCCCGGCGCCACGGTGCCCACGCTGCTGCTGGTGGGCGATGGTCCGCTGCGCGAGTCGCTGGCAGCGCAGGCGCAAGGTCTGCCGGTGCGCTTCCTGGGATTCCGCTCGGAGGTGCGCAGCGTGTACGCGGCGGCGGACGCGGTGGTGATGCCGTCCCTGCGCGAAGGCATGCCGCTGGTCGCGCTGGAAGCGATGGCACTGGGACGGCCGCTGGTGGCGTCCGGAGTCGGAGAGCTGCCCCACGTGCTGGGGACAGGGCGCGGGCTCGTGGTGCCACCGGGAGACGCGGGCACACTGGCCTCGGCGCTCGCGGGATTGCTCACGGCACCTGGCTGGCGCAAGCGGATGGCGCAGGCGGCGCGTGAGTACGTCGTGGCCCACCACGCGCCGGAGCGGATGGCGAATCGCTACATCGAATCCCTCTACCTGCCCGCCCTGGAGCCGCGCGAAGAGCAGGTCGCGGCCGGGTAGGGCAAGCGGGGCATCAGCGCTGGTCCCCAGGGCATCGCAGCGGAGCCTCTCCTGCCCGGTGCGACCCAAACCTGTCGGACAGTCGGGCAGGTTTCCACGACCCGGATGGGCCGAGGCTCCCGCCAGCCGAGGTCACCCAGGACCTATCGGACAGGTCGCCACGGCTTCGACGGTAGGGGCATCCGTCGACGGTGGTCGCTGAAAACCTGTCGGACAGTCGGACAGGTTTTGCGGAGCGCCCCGGACGGGCGAGCCCTCGAACGGCGGTGGTCGCCCAAAACCTGTCGGGCAGTCGGACCGGGTTCCTCGGCTCAGGTGGGCGGAGGTCCCTCCGGCTGTGATCGCCCAAGACCTGTCGGACAGTCGAACCGGGTTCCACGAGTCAGGTGGGCGGAGGTCCCTCCGGCCGTGGCCGCTGAAACCTGTCGGACAGTCGGACAGGTTTTCGCGGCGCGTTCCCGGCGGGAGAGCCCCTTGGCGGCACTCAGGGCCGTGGGCCTGGACGTGCGGTGGCTGCCCACCGCACGCTGCACAGCGGCTCAGTTGGCTTCAGCTCCGGCGGGCTTCTTCCCTTCGCCACTCGCGGACACGGCGTTCAGGTAGAGCTCGCCCAGCCCGGCCCCGATGCCGTCCCATGCGAAGGACTCCGCCATGCGACGGGCGTTCTGCGCGAGCCGGCTGCAGAGGTCCGGATCATTGCGCAGCCGGCGCAGCGCGGCGGCGAACTCCTGGGGGGATTCGGCCAGGAGGACATGCTGTCCCTCCACCACCGGCAGGCCTTCCACCGCCAGACGCGTGGCCACCACGGGCACACCCGCCGCCGCGGCCTCCAGCACCTTCAGGCGTGTCCCGCTGCCCGCTCGCAGCGGAATGGCCGTTGCCAACGCCCGTGCCAGGTACGGCGCCACCGACGGCACCGAGCCCGTCACCACCAGCCGCTCGTTCTCCAGGGCTCGCACGGACGCGGGCGGACTGCGGCCCACCACCATCAGCTTGCTCGTCGACAGCTCCGCCGACACCAGCGGCCACACCTCGCGCGCCAACAGCAGCACCGCGTCTTCATTCGGCCACCAGTCCATGGAGCCCACGAAGACCAGGTCGTCACCCTTGCTCTCCCGGGGCGCGAAGTCCGGCAGCTTCACGCCGTTGGGCACCACCTGCACCCGCTTCGCTCCCATGGCGCGCAGCTGCTCCGCGTCCACGGACGAGCACGCCAGCACGGTGTCCGCCTGGCTCACGCACTCGCGCTCCAGCCGCTCCACCCGGCTGAACTGCCAGCGCAGGAACGGCCGCATCGGCGGCGGGCTCAGCGGTGCCATCCGCGCGAGCAGCTGGCTCTCCACGTTGTGCTCGTCGATGACCATGTGCGCGGACGGGTTGAGCCGCCGCGCCAGCGGCAACAGCTGCGCCATGTGCAGGTGGTCGAAGTGGATGATGTCGAAGGGGCCGCGCTCCGCCAGCACCCGGCGCAAGGCGTCCTGCACGCTCTGCCGAGCGAAGCGGACATAGGTGAGCGGCGTGCCCCGCAGGAAGGCCCGCGTGCTGTTCAGCGTCTCCTCGGGCGCCACGCGCGGCAGGTCCACCAGGTGCAGCCGCGAGGCCGGCACGCCCAGCTCTCCCAGCCAGCGCTTGAAACCCTCGGCGTCGTTGCCCGCCCGGTGCACCGCGAACACATCCAGCGTGAAGCGCGAGGCAAGGGCACGCACCAGCTCGAGCGTGCGCAGGGTGCCGCCCGTATCCGAAGGCAGCGGAACGTAGGGAAGGATGGCGAGTACGCGTCGCACGGTGGGAATCCAGGCCTGCTTCAGGAGACGGGTGGAACCGGCCGCGTGCTCCTCACCGCGGCCACCCGCTTGGTAAGCACCCGAATGCAATGGGCCCAGGCCCACGCGGCGCTTTCCCGTCAATGGACAACACATCGTCCACTCGCGACGCAACGGGATGCTGCACCGCGTCTTCCGAGCGACAGCCGTATTCCCGGCGGTCTTGACCCGAGGGGAGGCCCCCTGCCCGCGAGGGGCCTCGAAAAGGCGCGCGGTTTGCGGCATGAGGACGCACGGCGCAATGACGGAGGAAGCCATGGGCCTTGAGCAGACGCAGGGGGCCGCGGCGCGCGAGCGGATCGCGCGGGTGCGGCAGGTGATGCGGGAGCGCGGTGTGGCGGCGGTCTGGGTCCCGACGAGCGACCCGCACCTCTCCACCTACGTGCCGGCCCGCTGGAAGGGGCGGGAGTGGGCGTCTGGCTTCACCGGCTCGCTGGCCACGCTGGTGGTGACGGCGGAGTACGCCGGCCTCTGGGTGGACAGCCGCTATTGGGAGCAGGCGGACACCCAGTTGAAGGGCAGCGGCATCGCGACGGTGCGGACGACGAACGCGCCCGGGCAGTCACACCTGGACTGGCTGGCCGCGAACGTGCCGCCGGGGCAGACGGTGGCGGTGGATGGCGCGGTGCTGGGGCTGGGCGTGGCGCGCTCGGCGGCCTCGCAGTTGTCCGCGGCGGGGCTGGTGCTGCGCACGGACCTGGACGTGGTGGCGGAGGCGTGGACGGACCGGCCGCCGCTGCCCGCCGCGCCCGTGTTCGCGCACGCGCTGTCGCCCGTGTCGCGGACCGACAAGCTGCGGGCCGTGCGCGCGGAGATGGGAGTGCTCGGAGCGACACACCACTTCATCTCCACGCTGGATGACGTCGCGTGGCTGATGAACGTGCGCGGCGCGGACGTGGACCACCTCCCGCTGTTCCTCGCGCACCTGCTGGTGGAGCCCGGCGGGGCCCGGCTGTTCATCGGGCAGGGGAAGGTCCCGGACGCGCTGCGCGCGGAGCTGGAGGCGGACGGCATCACCCTCCACCCGTACGACGAGGCGGCCCGCGCGCTGGGGGCGTTGCCGGACGGGACGCGGCTCCTGGTGGATCCGCGGCGCATCACCCACGGGCTGCGGCAGGCGGTGCCCAAGGGGGTGACGGTGGTGGAGGGGCTCAACCCGTCCACCGTGGCCAAGTCGCGCAAGACGGACGCGGAGCTCGCGCACTTCCGCGACGCGATGGAGCAGGACGGCGCGGCGCTGTGCGCGTTCTTCGCCTGGTTCGAGTCCGCCCTGGGCCGCGAGCCCATCACCGAGCTGACCGTGGACGAGCGCCTCTCCGCGGAGCGGGCGCGGCGTCCGGGCTTCGTCTCCCTCAGCTTCTCCACCATCGCGGCGTACAACGCGAACGCCGCCATGCCGCACTACCGGGCCACGCAAGACTCGCACGCGACGGTGTGCCTGCCGGGGCAGAAGCCGCAGGGCCTGCTGCTCATCGACTCCGGCGGCCAGTACACGTCCGGCACCACGGACATCACCCGCGTGGTCCCCGTGGGCGAGCCCACGCCCGAGCAGCGGCGCGACTTCACGCTGGTGCTGCGCGGGAACATCAACCTGTCCCGCGCCCGCTTCCCCCGGGGAACCCGCTCCCCGAACCTGGACGCGCTGGCCCGGGCGCCGCTGTGGGCGGAGGGGCTGGACTACGGCCACGGCACGGGCCACGGCGTGGGCTTCTTCCTCAACGTCCACGAGGGGCCGCACGGCTTCTCCCAGGTCCTGTCCAACGACATCACCACGGCGATGGAGCCGGGGATGATCACCTCCAACGAGCCAGGCCTCTACCGCCCGGGCCGCTGGGGCATCCGCATCGAGAACCTCATCGCCGCCGTGCCCGACCGCAAGACCGAGTTCGGTGAGTTCCTGCGCTTCGAGACGCTGAGCCTCTGCCCCATCGACACGCGGCTGGTGGACGCATCCCTGCTGTCCCGCGAGGAGGTGGACTGGCTCAATGCCTATCACGCCACCGTGCGCGAGCGGCTCCAGCCCCACGTCGAGGGCGCGGCGCGCGACTGGTTGAATCAGCGCACCCAGCCGCTCTGAGCCCACTGCTCACGAGCCAACGCGAAGGCAGACGCGGCGCTGGACGCATTGCCCGCGGGCGCGCATGCTGGGCCGGGCAGGGGGCCGGCCCTGTATGTGATTGGAAGGACTTCGCATGCGATTGACCCGAGTGCTGTTCCCCCTGCTGGCGGTGTTCCCCCTCCTGGCCTGTGGAGACAGCACGGGCGGCGTGGGGGAGAGCTGCGGTGACGAAGGCTGTGACTCCGGCCTCTCCTGCCGCAGCGACTTCCCCGGCACCTTCTGCGCGCAGGACTGCACCGCGGAAGGGGAGGGCGGAGGCTGTCCGTCCGACACGCTGTGCACGCGCCAGTTCGACACGCTGATGTGCTCGCCCGTCTGTGACTCCGGGGCCGACTGCCGCGAGAGCTTCGCCTGCAACGGCGTCAGCAACACGAACCTCAAGGCCTGCCAGGTCAAGCTGTAGACGTGACCTTGGGTTTTACGGTTCTGGCGCTTGATGCTCGGAATCCATGGAGTGCAGGCTCGCGGGCATGAATGCTCCCTGCCGCGGTCTGATGATGTGGATGTCGTTGGTGGCTTCGCTTGGCGCCTGCGCGCCGGAGGATGACGCTGAGGACACCCTGCCCGTGGCCCGGGTGGAGTCCGAGCTTCCGGCGGGAGGCTGGCGGGTGCTGATGCCGGGTGGGGGCGGGCCCATCCGGGGCATCACCCGCCGCGCGGATGGCGTGCTCATTGGTGGCGCCAGCTGGGGGCACGGCATCGACGTGTGGACGAGCACCAACGGAGGCGCGAGCTGGGCGCTGCACGGCTCCGTCGCCAACAACCCGAACGTGGAGTTCGGCGACGTCACGATGCGCGCCATCCCCGGCACGCACACCCTCTTCTGCGCCTTCCGCGAGTACGCCGGCGGCCAGTGGCGCGTCACCATCACCCGCAGCGACAACGACGGCGACAGCTGGGTCTACGACAGCACCGTCGTGGGGCCGACGACGCGCTTCGTGGGCGCGCCGTTCCTCTTCCAGCGCGGCAACGGCGACCTGCAGGTCTATTACGATTCCGAGCTGCTGGCCGCGCAGGGCGGCTTCCCCGGCCACCAGTGGATCGCCATGCAGGGACGGCGGGGCACCACCGGCGCCTGGAACGCGTACGGCACCGTGACCGTGTCGCGCGACAAGCGGGCCGGCGCGCTCAGCCGTGAGGGCATGCCCACGGTGGTTCAGCTCTCCGGAGACCGCATCATGGCCGTGGTGGAAGGCGTGGAGGCGTTTCCCACCGGCGGAGCCCGCGCCAACGTCATCAACGCCGTGCAGTCCTGGGACGGAGGCCGCACCTGGGACGACTCGCTTCGCCGCACGGTGTATGCCTCGCGCATCGACCCTGCCTCCGGCCGCCGCTACAACGCCTACGTCCCCTATGCCATCCGCGTGGGCAACGGCCCCGTGGGCGTCGCGTTCTGCACCGACGAGGACAAGGCCGGTCCGCCCGACCTCTCCAGCGCCCCGGTGGATCAACGCAGCTGCCACGTGGGCTTCGTGCTGACCACGACCAACTTCGAGAGCTGGTCCGCCCCCAGCCCCATCTGGACGGACACGTCCCGCAACTACACCCCCGGCCTCTTCGAGCGCGCGCCCAACGACATCATCGCCCTCATCGACGGACTGGGCACCCAGCGCGTCCTGGTGCGTTAGCCGTCCCGGGCGGACAGTGTCCGCTGGCGGGGCATGGTCAGGACGCCGGACATGGGCTGGATTCACGCCCATGACCAGGTCCCCGTCGCCGCACCGCTGGATGCTGACCGCCTTCCTCGTCTGGCTCCCGGGCCTCGTGCACGTCTTCCCGCTGCTGGGCGTCTACATGCTGATGTTCAACAAGGCCTACGCCCTGGCGCTGTTCGTGGGCTTCGCCCTCACCGGGCTCGCCCTGGGCCTCATCCAGGGGCTCACGCGCGGCCTCCGGGCGCTGTGGCTCACCCCGGCGTCCTTCGTCGCGGGGTGGTCGCCGCTGCCACTGCTCATGACCCTGGACGCCCCCTTCGGCGTCGCGTGGGCGCTGACCCTGTTCACCTCCGCCGGGTGCGTGGGCCTGGGCCAGTGGATGCTCCGCTCCGAGGACCGGGCCTGAATCGCCCTGGAGGGCATGACGCGGCCGGACAGGGACGGGGCACCCCCCTGGAATTTCCATAGCGCCCGCTATGCCTCCCTGCGTCATGTGGGGTCAGCGCGATCCATGTAACCCGCCGAGCGACACCGACGTATGGCCTGCATCGCTCCGGGATTCACGCGATTGCGGAGAGTCAGGCAACATTCACCGCGAAATGTAGAGAATCCCGGGGACTTTCTCGATTCTCGAAAAGGTAGGAGTTCCGCCCATGACCACCCCCATTGATGGTTCCGCCGCCGCCGCTGCTCGCGCCGCCGCCGAAGCCGCCGCCCGCGCCGCCGCCGAGGCCGCTGCCCGCGCCGCCGCCGCCGCCGCCGCGAAGGCCGCCGCCGAAGCCGCCGCGAAGGCCGCCGCCGAGCAGGCCGCGAAGCAGCAGGCCGCGCAGCAGACGAAGCAGCCCACGGTGAAGCTCTTCAATGACGGGTTCTCCTCGGGCGGCGCGCAGAACAACCGCAACGGGGTGAACCGGCTGACGGGGGAGACGACCAACCCGTTCGCCACGCCGCTGGGCATCAGTGGCGGCCATGCGCGTCCCCTCAACGGCCCGGTGCAGGGCAATGCCAACGGCGCGGTCCCGGTGCGGGCCGACGTCAACGGCGCGCCCCCGGCGGCGGACCCGAAGCCGCCCCACGCGGAGGCGCTGCCGGACAAGCCGGAGGACCTGCCCAAGCTCTTCCCGGAGCTGAAGGACAAGAGCAAGGAGGACCTGAAGAAGGCCTACGACTCGCTCAACAAGCTGGGCACCGGCTCCTTCTCCGAGAAGGCCACCGCCCTGGGCGAGCTGTCCTCGCAGTTCCCGGAGACCGTCCCCAACGCGCTGGAGCGCCTGGGCCTCAAGGACGACAAGCTGGCGAAGCTGGCCACCAACTCCGACGCGCTCACCTCGCTGGGCAAGCTGACCGACCCCAAGGCGAGCAAGGTCGACAAGGCGCAGGCCGCGCTCACGCTGGCGAAGGTCACCGGCGACACGTTCGCGCCGGAGGACCTGAAGGGCGTGCTGGACACCGCGCTCAAGGGGCTGCCCGCGGCGGAGAAGCTGGTGGGCGCCATTGGCAAGTGGACGGACCCCAACGCCTCCGCCACCGACAAGGCCACCGCCACGCTGGAGCTGGGCAAGGCGCTCAAGGACTTCGCCGGGGACAAGTTCCCCGCGCTCGCCAATGACCTGCGCAAGCTGGACGGGTCGCTGCGCGCCGCGGGCGCCGCCATCACCCTGGCGGACCCCAACGCGTCCACGCAGGACAAGGCGCTGGCCGCCGCGCAATTGCTGGCGGAGGTGCCCGACCTCAAGAAGGACCTCAAGGCCTTCGCGGACGTCCTCAAGAACGCGGGCGTGAAGAACGCGACGGACGTGGCCCAGCAGGGCGCGCGGATGGCCGACGTGAAGGTGAAGGGCCTGGATCCGCAGCTCGCGTCCAAGCTCACGCCGGATCAGATGAAGAAGCTGGAGGCCGCCGCCACCAAGCTGGGCGGTCCGGAGTCCCTGGAGTCCGCGCTCAAGGGCATCACCGACCCCAAGGCCCTGGACAACCTGGTGGGCCAGCTGAACAAGGCGGACGCCGCGGCCGGCAAGAAGCTGGTGAGCGCCCTGGGCGGCATGGAGCACAAGGTCCTCAACGAGGTCCTGGCGGATCCGAAGACCGCGGAGCAGTTCGCGAAGCTCGCGGGCAAGCTGGACGACGACGCGGCGAAGATCGTCTCCAAGCTGGTGACGGACATGGACGCCGGCGCCGTGAAGTCGCTGCTCAAGCTCACGGACAAGTTCGGCGCGGAGGCGCTCAACACCACCGTGAAGACCCTGGGCCCGCTGCTGGACAAGGCGGGCAGCAAGCTGGTGGGCCAGGGCCTCAAGGTGATGGACAAGGTGCTGGGCAAGATCGGCGTGGAGATCACCGCCGACGTGGCCGGCAAGGTCTTCAAGAACCTGGCGAAGGTCGTCCCGGTGGCGGGCGCGCTGCCCAACGCCATCGACGCGGCGAAGTTCGAGAAGGAATCGCTGGAGCTGCACGGCAAGAACAACGACCTGGGCTACTTCGCGCACACCGCCGCGGTGCTGAACACGGCGGACGGCGCCCTGGGCATCGCGCTGGACCTCACCGGCGTGGGCGTGGCCGTGGACGTGGGCGCCAGCGTGCTGCTGGGCGCCGCCGAGCTGGCGATGGACATCGGCTTCACCCAGGAGAAGGCCAAGTACGAGGCCGACCCCAAGGGCTACGAGGCCCCGGACTGGATGAAGGCCGTGAACCTGGCGGGCGCCGCGGCGCAGGGCCCCGCGGGCCTGGCCCACATGACCGCGTACTACGGTCCGGAAGGCACCGCGCAGCTCATCCAGTGGGGCGTGGAGAAGGCCGCCAAGGGCGCGGTGAAGGCCGCCGAGTTCGTGGGCGTGTCCCAGGCGGAGCTGGCCGGCGAGGGCCTCAAGGGCGCCGCGAAGGTCATCCACAAGCTGGCGGACGTGGTGCGCAACCCGTCCAAGTACGGCGAGGCCGCGGTGAAGGCGGCCACGGAGGCCTTCAACACCGCCATTGAGAAGGGCGGCGAGCTGGCGAAGGAGGCCAAGCAGGTCCTCGACAACGTCATCGACGGCGCGAAGAAGCTGGGTGAGAAGGGCCTGGAGACGCTCAAGTACATCGCCCAGAACCCGGGCGAGGCCGCGAAGAAGGCGCTCGACGGCATCAAGAGCGTCGTGAACTCCGGCCTGGACCTGGCCACGGACGCCGGCAAGGCGCTCTACAAGCAGGCCGTCTCCACGCTGAACGACCTGAAGGCCGGCTACGACAAGCTCACCGGCGCCGCGAAGGAGAAGGCCAAGGAGCTCATCGACGGCGCGACGACGCTCGTGTCCAACACGGTGAACAAGGCCAAGGAGCTGGGCGAGAAGGGCCTGGAGCTGCTGGCCTGGACGGCCAACAACCCGGGCGAGGCCGCGGCCAAGGCCAAGGAGGCCATTGGCGACGCGCTGGCCAAGGGCGGTGAGCTGGCGAAGAAGGCCTGGGAGTCCGTGAAGGACCTGGGCGCCAAGGGCGCCGAGCTGGCGGAGGGCCTGGTGAAGGGCCTGGCCAACGCGGGCGAGAAGGCCGTGGAGACGCTCAAGTACATCGCGGAGAACCCCGGCGAGGCGCTCACCAAGGCCGGCGAGTGGGTGGGCGGCGCGCTGTCCGACCTGGCCCGCAAGGGTGGCGAGCTGGCGGACGCCGCGGCTGGCGCCCTCAAGGACATGATCGACTTCGGCGGCCGGCGCCTGGAGTGGGCCAAGGACTTCGCCCGCGACCTGCTCAAGGACGGCGTGGAGTCCTTCAAGAACGTCGCCAAGGCCTGGAAGGACAACCTCTCCGAGGGCGGCAAGGAGCTGCTCATCGCCGTGGCGGACCTGGGTGACGCGGGCGTGGACGCGCTCAAGGACCTGGCCGGCGTGGGCGGACAGCTGGCGGAGGCCGCCGTCGGCCACCTGGGCGACCTGGCGAAGAAGAGCATCGAGGGCGCCAAGGAAGCGCTGGAGACGCTGGCGGACCTGCCCGGCGAGGTGGGCGAGCTGGCCGGCGACGTGTTCAACGGGGTGAAGGACTTCCTCGACGACCTCATCCCGGACGACATCCCGGGCGTGCCCTTCATCTGATTCACCGCGTCACAGGCCTGTAGCGCCACACGGGGTCTGTTCCTTCAGGGGAACAGGCCCCGTTTGCGTTCGTGGTGTGTGATTGGATTTTTCCACCCAATGCCCTGGGTCGGCGGCCATGAAGCCAGACAGACCCGGGGAGTCTTTGTTGCCCGTCCGTGACAAATCATCCAATCCAGACAGGTTTGAGTGGAAAATTCCGCGCGGATTAAACTGCGAGATCTTTATTTCCAGATCTCACGCAACTCGCGGGGAGGGGTCTGGATAATCGGGACAGGAATCACAGCCTCCAACGAGGAATCCCCGAATGAGCATCTCCGCGACCACGTCCCAGCGCACGAACTCTGTCTTCTCGAATCGTTCCCAGGCTGTGACGACGAGCTCGGTTCGCAACAGCTCGAACCCCAACGCCATCCTGTCCCAGTACCAGCCCACGGGCGCCTCGGCGCGCACGGCGCGGCAGGACGGGCTGCAGCCGGGCGTGGCCGCGTCGACGAAGATGGCGCAGACGGACCTGGCGCGCCTGAAGCAGTACAAGGGCAACATCGAGGCGGCGGCGGCGAAGCACGGCCTGCCCCCCGCGCTGCTGGCGGCCATCGCGAGCCGTGAGTCGCGCGCGGGCGCGGCGCTGGATCGCACGGGCCACGGCGATGGCGGCAACGGCTTTGGCGTGATGCAGGTGGATCACCGCTACCACACGACCCGGGGCGGCCCCACCAGCGCCGAGCACATCGACCAGGCGGCGGGCATCCTCAAGGGCTACGTCAACGACATGAAGAAGGCGCACCCGGACTGGTCCGAGGCGCAGCAGCTTCGTGGCGCGGTGGCCGCGTACAACTCCGGCCCGGGCAACGTCCGCACCCAGGCGGGCATGGACGTGGGCACCACGGGCGGTGACTACTCCAACGACGTGTGGGCGCGCGCGCAGGCGCTGGCGCCGCACTTCGGCGGTGCCGCGACGCCCGGCGCCACCAACACGAACACCAACACCCCCACGCGCCCGTCGCAGACCGCCGACACCTTCGAGCCCGCGAACACCCCGCAGCGGCCGGGGGCGAAGACGTGGACCCCCGCGCCCTCGATGGACCAGGTGAAGGTGCGTGGCAACAACCTGCGCGAGGGCATGCAGGGCCCGGCCGTGAAGCAGCTCCAGGAGATGCTGGGCGTCCCGGCGGACGGCAAGTTCGGCCCCGTGACGAAGAAGGCCGTGGAGGACTTCCAGCGGGCGAACGGCGTGCGCGCGGGCAACAACGCGGGCCAGGTCGGCCCCGACACGCTCAAGGCGCTGCAGGGCAGCCGCCCCGGCACCACCCAGGGCACGAACAACACGCAGGGCACGAACAACACCCAGGGCACGAACAACACCCAGGGCACGAACAACAACGGCGCGGTGCTGGGCAACGGCGTCCGCATCGACACCAACAACGCCACGCTGAAGAAGCTGGCCACGTCCCGCCTGAACAACGGCCAGACGGGCTACTGCGTGCGCACCACGCTGGACAACATGACCCGCCTGGGCATCCCGAACACGCCGGCGGCGACGGGCAACGACCCGAACAACCCCCGCGGCGGCATGGCGCAGATGCTGCGCAACGGCTGGGAGTCCATCCCGTTCCCGGGCGCGCAGCAGAAGGCCATCAAGAGCCCGTACGGCAACGCCACCGCGAACGTCGTGTCCGCGGACCAGTACCGCAAGCTCGTCGCGGACGGGAAGGTGCCGGACGGCGCCATCATCTTCCAGTCGCGCCACGGCTGGGACTACAGCGGCGGCTCCAAGGGCAACGACATGGGCATCGTGCGCAACGGCGGCAAGACGACCCACAACTACCAGGACATGAACTCCATCATCTATTCGGACTGCAAGGAGGTCGTCATCCTGGTCCCGAAGGGCGCCATCCAGCGCGACTGATGATGTCCTGATGAAGCGGGGAGGGGGCCGGGGCTGAAAAGCTTCAGGCCCCCTCTTTCGTCAGCAGCTCCGCGCCCAGCTTCTTGGCCGCGTCCAGGAACTCGTCGCCCAGCTTCGTGCCCCGCACGGCGCGCGACAGGGACAGCGCGCCGAACATGAGCGCGATGGCGGCCAGCGCCTTCTCCCGGCGCCGCGCCCCGGCCGG
The DNA here is from genome assembly GCF_054512695.1 of Corallococcus sp. M7. Lineage (NCBI taxonomy): Bacteria > Pseudomonadati > Myxococcota > Myxococcia > Myxococcales > Myxococcaceae > Corallococcus > Corallococcus sp. M7. Next base: position 7,359,947 of record NZ_CM137252.1, on the reverse strand, counting down.
CAGCAGGTCCGCGTACGACTGGACGAACTCCTGCAGCTCCGCCTCCAGCGCGCCCCGGTAGGGCTCGCCCGCGCGTGACACCTCCGAGGTGATGCTGGGCAGCGGGCAGGTGGGCGTGACGCCGTCGCGGTGCTTGCGCGACAGGTAGCGCACCAGGACCTTGAGCGCGGGCGCTTCCGGCGCGTCCTCCTTCGCCTTCTGCAGGAGCGCGTTCCACGTCGTGCGAGCGGTGGCCCGGAGGGTCTCCGTGAACAGGTGCTCCTTCGAGTCGAAGTGACCGTAGAAGCCGCCCACGGTGAGCCCGGCCCCCTTCATCACGTCCATGATGGAGCTGGCCTGGATGCCCCGCTCCAGGAGCAGCGCGGCGGCGGACGCGAGGATGGCGTCATGCGACTTCTGCTTCTGCTCCGTCTTCTGGGTCATGATGGATGACGGCAGTAATCTTGCCGCCATCCTCCGTCAAGACGGCGCTCCCTCGCGCGCCTGCTACTTCTTCTTGCGCGAGCCGTCCTCGTGGAAGGCCTCGTCCTCCACGAGTCCGCCGTCCGGGTTCCAGCGCTTGCGCGTGGTGACGCGGTCCTTCGTCCACTGCGAGTCCTCGATGAGGGTGCCGTTCTCCGCCCACACCTGGCGCCGGCCTTCCGCCTTGCCCTTCACGTACTGCTCGCGGCGCTCCGTGCCGCCGTCCGGGAAGAAGGCCTCCGTCACGCCGTCGGGGTCGAAGCCGTTGTGGAAGTCCCCCCTGATGAGATTGCGCCGCTCGCGCAGCGAGCCGTCGTCCTCGAAGAAGGACTCCACCGCGCGGTCTCCGGTCACCACGAGCTCGTGCTTGCGCTCGCCGTTCTGGAAGTACTCCACGCGCTTCACCTGCTGGCGGTTCTTCCAGGTGACGACCTGCTTCTTGCCGCCGTCGTTGAAGAACTCCGTCTCGTCGCCCTCCCGCTCGCCCTTGGCCCAGGTCGTGGAGGTGAGGGCCTTCCCGTTGGAGTACCGCGTGCTCACGCCGTCGAGCACGCCCGCGGCGTACGCGTGGGTCGCGGTGCGCTGCCCGTCCTTGTCGAAGAGCTCCGTGACGCCTTCGCGCCGTCCGTCCTTCAGCTGGATGACGGCTCGCTTCTGGCCGTTCGGATGGAAGAACACCAGCGGGGAGGGCCCCTTCCAGACACAGTCCTTCAGGCCCGCCTCCCAGGATGACTGGAGGCCGCAGCCCGCCTTGGTCAGCCGCCCGGTCTCGTCGTAGTCCGCGTAGGTGCTCTTCGCGTCCTCCGGCTGCCGGTCCACGCGCCGGGACACCTTGCCGTTGGGGTGGTAGCGCTGCATCTCACCCTGCTCGTTGTCGTCCACGTAGTGGCTGGTCTCCACCAGCCGGCCGTCCTCGTAGCGCTTGAAGCCGCCGTGGCGCTTGCCGGCCTTGTACTCCTGCTCCACGGCGCGGCCGTCGGACCAGCGGCGCACCTCCCAGCCGTCCTGCTTGCCGTTCTTGAACGAGACGGTGTGCGTCTCCTTCTTCGTGTCCTCGTCCACGCAGCGCACCGTGCCGGTGAGGTTCGCGGTGGAGTTGCCGTTGTCCAGGTTGATGGGCTTGCCCTGGAACGAGCAGCGCTCGATGGCCCACGCGGGCGCGGAGAAGAGGGGCACGGACAAGAGGACGAGTCGCATCACGGACGGCGCGCGCATGGGTGGCTCACGAAAGGGAAGGACGGGTGCACCGTAGCCGCGAGCCCCCGGGTCCTGGAACGGCTTCCGGGCCCACACCCGCCATGGAGATGGCGAGGGGACCGGAGGAAAGACCGCGAGGTGGGGAAGCGGCTTTTTCAGCGCGTGGCGACGGGCTGCGTCTCCGGCTTCGGCTCCAGGGTGGCCTTGGCGGCGTCGATGGCGGCCTGGATGTCCAGCTTGCCGCCGGTGATGACCTTGCCCTTGAGGTCCGGGTCCTGCTCCACCGTCTTGAGGATGAGGTCGCGCACCTGCACGGCCGTCAGGTCCGGGTTCTCCGCGAACATGCGCGCGGCGGTGGCGGCCACGGTGGGGGTGGCCATGGAGGTGCCGCTCATCTCCTCCCAGTCGTTGCCGGGCACGGTGCTGAGCACGTCCTCGCCCACGGCGGCCAGGTCCACCACCTTGTCGCCGTGCGACGAGAAGCGGGCCAGCTTGTCGTTGTTGCGGTCCATGGACGCCACGGTGAGGACGTTGGGCAGGTCCACGTTGGCGGGCATGTCCGGCACGTTGTTCATGTTGCTGCCGTTGCCGTTGGCCGTGGCCGCGAGCAGCAGGATGTCCGCGTCCGCCAGCTTCTGGATGGCGGCCTCCCAGCGCTTCTGGGACGCGGCGTCGCGGTAGGAGTCACCGAAGCTCGCGTTGGCGGCGCGGATGTTCACGCCGTGCTCGGTCTTCATCTTCACCAGGTAGTCCACCGAGCGCTCGAAGTTGGTGAGCAGGTCCGCGCCGTCGTACAGGCCGCCCACGCTGAGAATCTTCGCCTTGCCCGCGGCGATGCCGGTGTTGCCCTCGCCGTTGTCCTCGGCCGCGATGATGCCCGCCACGTGCGTGCCGTGGTCCGTGCCCTCGCCCTTGAACGGGTCGCCCTTGCCGGTGCCCACGTTGAAGCCGTGGATGTCGTCCGCGATGCCGTTGTTGTCGTTGTCGATGCCGTCCCCCGCCACTTCACCGGAGTTCGTCCACATCGCGTCGTCCAGGTCCGTGTGCTTGTAGTCCACGCCGCCGTCGATGACCGCGATGACCGGCTCACCCGTCAGCTTGGGCTTGGGCTGAGACGGATCCACCGGCTTCGTGTCGGCGATCTTGTTCGCGCCCGGCTTCACCGCGACGTTGCCGCCGCCGAAGGCGAAGGCCGTCGCCGGCACGCTGGCGCCCGGGGGCGTGGGACGGCCCGTCGGGCGGTCCACGAAGTTGGAGGGACGCGCACCCTGGGAGTCGAAACCGTCACGCACCGTCAGGGGCTTCGCCTTGGGCGCCTGGACGCGCGAGGTGGCCGTGTTGGCGGTGGGGGCGATGGAGGCGGGCGACTTGCTCTTGATTTCCATGGGTGTTCCTCCGGGGGGGATGAGGAGCGGCCTACTGACTCCTACATTGTCGCATCGCGGTATTTTAAGTTTCGTCCCCAATGGTTTTTCCGCGGGGCGAGGCCGTTAGGAGAGGTCCATTTCCACGGAGGACGCATGAGCCAGGAACAGTGGACCCAGGTCGACCGCTACATCACCGACCACATGGTGGCGCCGGACGCCGCGCTGGAGGCGGCCCTGGAGGCGAGCGCGAAGGCGGGGCTGCCCGCCATCAACGTGGCGCCGAACCAGGGCAAGCTGCTGATGCTGCTGGCCCGGATGCACGGGGCGAAGCGCATCCTGGAGGTGGGCACCCTGGGCGGCTACAGCACGCTGTGGCTGGCGCGGGCGCTGCCGCCGGAAGGGCGCATCATCACGCTGGAGGCGGTGCCGAAGCACGCGGAGGTGGCCCGGGAGAACATCGCCCGCGCGGGCCTGTCCGGCGTGGTGGAGGTGCGGCTGGGCAACGCGGTGGACACGCTCGCCCAGCTGGAGAAGGAGGGCCAGGCGCCGTTCGACCTGACCTTCATCGACGCGGACAAGGTGCGCACGGCGGAGTACTTCGCGTGGGCGCTCAAGCTGTCGCGCCAGGGCAGCGTCATCCTCACGGACAACGTCGTGCGCAAGGGCGGCATCGTGGACGCGGACAGCACGGACGCGAACATCCAGGGCATGCGCCGCTTCTACGAGGCCGTGGCCGCGGAGCCCCGGGTGAGCGCCACCGCCGTGCAGACGGTGGGCAGCAAGGGCTACGACGGCTTCTCGCTCGCGCTCGTCACGGGGTAGCGCCGAACATGGGCGCGTCGCAGAGCGCCTTCACCGTGCGCCGCAGCCAGACGTGAGCGGGGTCCCGGTCGAAGCGGGGATGCCACGCCTGCGCCACGGTGACGCGGGGCAGGGGCAGCGGCACGGGGCGCGCCTTGACGGGCATCAGCCGGGCCGCCGCGCGCGCGAAGGCGCCGTTCACCGTCGTGACGGCGTCCGTCCCCGCGACGAGCGCCGCCGCGGCGAGCATGTTGGGCACCACCGCCGTCACCCGGCGCGAATGGCCGTGCTGCTCCAGCACGTCGTCCAGCGGCGTGCGCAGCTTCCCCCTCCGCGAGACGCCAATGTGCTCGGCGCGGGCGAAGCGCTCCAGCGTCAGCCGTCCCCGGGCGAGCGGTGACGCACGGCCCACGAGGCACATGAAGGACTCCTCGCCCAGCCGCTGCACGCGGATCTCCGGCCCCAGCGCACCCTGCACGCCGATGTCCAGGTCCACCTCGCCGTCGCGCAGGGACTCCACGTCCTCCAGCCCCTCCGCCACGAAGCGCAGCGTCAGGCCGGGCGCCTCGGCGCGCGCCCGCTGGTGGAGCGCGGTGCCCAGCAGGGGAATGACGCCGTCGTTCACCCGCAGCGTCAGCGTGCGCGTCAGTTGCTCCGGCGCGGTGGGCGTGCCGGGCGCGAGCAGCGCGGTGGCGTCCCGCACCACGGCGCGCACCTGCTCCTGGAGCGCCAGGGCCCGGGGCGTGGGGACCAGGCCGCGCCCCGCGCGCACCAGAACCGGGTCTCCCAGCGCGGTCCGGATGCGGGTGAGCGTGCGGCTCATGGCCGGCGCGCTCAGACCCAGCCGGTCCGCGGCGCGCGCCACGCTGCCCTCGCGCAGGAGGGCGTCGAGCGCCACCAGCAGGTTCAGGTCCAGGTCCGCCATTCGGCCATCCTATCCGTGGGCCGTTACGCGGCGCGCACGGCGAAGAGGCAGTCGTCGTCCTCCCAGGGCAGGGGGATGGTGACGTAGCCGTGCTCCGGCCGCGACAGGTGCGCCGCGAACTCCGGGCTCATCTTCACGTTGTCCGCGACCAGGATGGCGCCGGGCCCGAGCTTCGGCTCCAGCAGCCGCAGGAGGGGCAGGTAGAGCGGCTTCGCGCCGTCGAGGAGCACCAGGTCGATGCCGTCCGGCACGTCCGCGCGCAGCGTCTCCAGCGCGTCGCCCACGCGGAACTCCACCAGGTCCACGAGCCCCGCCTGGGTGAGGTGCTCCTTCGCCCGGTGGACCTTGGAGGCCTCGTACTCCGTGGTGATGAGCTTGCCGCCGCCGTTGTCCCGCAGCGCCGCCGCCAGGTGCACCGTGGAGATGCCGAAGGACGTGCCGAACTCCACCACCGTGCGGGCACGCCGCGCGCGGGTGAGCGCGTAGAGCAGGCGGCCCAGCTCCTCCGAGACCGGCAGGTAGGCCTCCGCGACGCTGGCGTAGAAGGCGCGCGGGTCGCGGTCCAGCCGGGCCCTGCGTTCTTCCGCGGGAAGGGCGCTGAAGGGCGCGAGCACGGCGGCGTCCGTCTTGCGCGCGTCCGCGAAGAGGTGGGTGAGCAGCGAGGCGACAGGGGGCGAATGAAGGGTCGTGGTCATGCCCCCACCGTGCGCCCACGCTGCTTCCGGCACCAGTGCACCGGACGCACGGCCTTCGTGCGCCCGGTGCAGGTGGAGCGGGACTACCAGACCTTCACGCGCTGCTCCGGCGTCAGGTACAGGCCCTGGCCCGGCTTCACGCCGAACGCCGGGTACCACGCGTCCAGGTTGCGCACGGTGGCCGCGCGGAACATGCCGGGCGAGTGGCCATCCGTCACGAGCAGCCGGCGCAGCAGCGGCTCGCGGAACTTGTTGCGCCACACCTGCGCGAAGCCCATGAAGAAGCGCTGCTCGCCCGTGAAGCCCTCCAGCGTGGCCGCGGGCTTGCCTTCCAGCGACATCACGTAGGCGTCATGGGCGATGGAGACGCCCGCCACGTCGGCGATGTTCTCACCCAGCGTCAGCTCGCCGTTCACGTTCATGTCCGGCAGGGGCTTGTACGCGTTGTACTGCGCGGCCAGCGCCTTGCCCGCGGCCTTGAACTGCTCCAGGTCCTTGGGCGTCCACCAGTTGGCCAGCTTGCCCTTCGCGTCGAACTGGGCGCCCACGTCGTCGAAGCTGTGGACGATTTCGTGCCCGATGACGGAGCCGATGCCGCCGTAGTTCACGGCCGGGTCCGCGTTCGGGTCGAAGAACGGAGGCTGGAGGATGGCGGCCGGGAAGATGATGGAGTTCTGCTGCGGCGAGTTGAGCGCGTTGACCTCCTGGGGCGTCATGAACCACTCCTTGCGGTCCACGGGCTTGCCCAGCTTGGCCAGGTTGCGCTGGTGCTCGAAGAGCTCCGCGCGCTCCGCGTTGCCGAAGGCGTCTCCCTTGACGATTTCCAGGCCGGAGTAGTCACGCCAGGTGTCCGGGTGGCCAATGCCCACCTGCACCGTGCCCAGCTTCTCCTTGGCGCGGGCCTTGGTCTCCGGGGACATCCACGCGAGCGCGTCGATGTGGCGGCCCAGCGCGGCCAGGATGTTGCGCACCATCTGGTCCGCCTCGGCCTTGGCGGCGGGCGGGAAGTGCTTCTCCACGTAGCGCTTGCCCACGGCCTCGCCCATGGCGAGGTTGGCGAAGTTCACGCCGCGCTTCCAGCGGTCGCTCAGCTGCTGCGCGCCGGAGAGCGTCTTCCCGCTGAAGTCGAAGCCCGCGTCCACGAAGGCCTTCGACAGGTACGGGGTGCCCTCCATGATGGCGTGGAAGGCCAGGTAGTCCTTCCACGTCTGGAGGGGCTCGCTGCCCACCAGCTTCGCGATGCCGGTGATGGCGGACGGCTGCCAGACGATGAAGTCCTTCTGGGACGCCAGGCCGGCGCTCGCGAAGTACGCGGCCCAGTCCATGCCCGGCGCCTTCTTCGCGAAGTCCGTCTGCTTCCAGGGGTTGTTCACCTTCTCCACGTCCTGCGTGTCCTGCGCGGACCAGTGGATCTGGGCGATCTTCATCTCCAGGCCGAAGATGGCGCGGGCCTTCGCCTCCGCGTCGGGGATGCCGGCGTTCTTCAGCTGGGCCGCGATGTGCTGCTGATACTTCTCACGCACCTCTTTGAAGCGCGGCGTGTCCTTCAGGTAGAAGTCGCGGTCCGGCAGGCCCAGGCCGCCCTGGAGGAGATAGGCGGCGTAGCGGCTGGGGTCGTTCAGGTCCTCCGCCACCCAGAGGCCCAGGAGGCGGCCCGTGGTGGCCTGCCCGGTGTTGAGCGGATCCACGTCGCTGCGCAGCGTGGTGCCCAGCAGCGCGGCCAGGCTCTTGCGGTTGGCGACGGCGGCGATGCGGTCCAGCTCCGGCTTGAGCGGCGTGGCCCCCTTCGCCTCGATGGCGGCCTCGTCCATGAAGCTGGCGTAGAAGTCACCCAGCTTGCGCTCCTCGCTGCCGGCCGGGGCGTCCGACTTGCCGGCGGCCTCCAGGATGTCGCGCGTCTGCTTCGTGGCGTCCTCGGTCAGGCGCGTGAACATGCCGAAGGAGGAGCGGTCCGGCGGAATCTCCGTGGAGTCCACCCACTTGCCGTTGACGTAGCGGTAGAAGTCGTCGCCGGGGGCGACGGAGGTGTCCATGCCCGGCGTGTCGACGCCGAAGCTCCCGAAGTGCGGCTTGGGGGCGGCGGGGGCGGCCGGAGCCGGGGTGGCGGCGGCCTGGGCCGGCGGCGGGGACTTCTCCGCGGGCGAGGTGGAGGCGCACGCGGTGATGAGCGCGGACGCGCAGACGCCGAGCGTCATGCGCGCGGCGCCAAACGGCGGTCTGGAACGGAACGACATGGAGGCTCCTGGATGTGCCCGTTACGGGGTGGCGCACTCTGGCGCACGCGGGCGTGTCACCAACAGCGCAAACGGCGGTTTCATCCCAGCCATTGCGTTCCAGGCGCGCGGTCCCGGATTTGAACCCTGGGACGATGGCGCGATGCGGTGCCCTACGGGTACCGCGCTCCAACGACGCCGCCCCGGGGCGTGACGTCCTCGCGGCCCGCGCGGATGAGCGCGCCGCCCGAAAGCAGCAGGGCCAGACCGAAGAGGAGGAAGCCCACGTCCCACGCGGTCTGGGACGGGCCGGTGCGCACGTGGTGCACGCCGAGGAACTGGTGGTCGATGAGTCCTTCGACGACGTTGAAGAGGCCCCAGCCGCCCAGCAGGCACCCCGCGAAGGTGCGCGAGGACCACGGCACGTCCGTGCGGAGGCCCGCGCGCCAGAGCAGCACCAGGCCGCTGAAGGTCATGAGCCAGGTGAAGGCGTGGAAGAGGCCATCCCAGAACATGTTCACCTTGGCGTTCACCAGCGTGTCCGGCGGCAGGTGGCTGGAGAGCATGTTGTGCCATTGCAGGAGCTGGTGCAGGAGGATGCCGTCGACGAAGCCGCCCAGGCCCACGCCCAGCATCACGCCCGCGGAGAGCAGCGGCCCCCGGTTCATCGCTCACGTCCCAGGCGGTGCAGCGGCGCCACGATGCACAGGATGACGCCGAAGGGCAGCAGGGTGATGGCCAGCCGGCCCCAGAAATGTTCGTTGAAGATGCCCGACTCCACCGCCGGCCGGCATGTCTCACAGGCGAACAACGTGAGCGCGTTGAAACCTTGCATGCGATGCTCCAGGGCCTGGCTCCGGTAGGGGTTCGAGCCATTCGAGGGACGTATGACTCCCACCGCGTTTCGTCCTGCGTACACAGTCCAGACCGCGCGCGCCGTGCTCCGTTGCTGGTCTCCGGCCGATGCTCCGCTGGCGCTGCATGCCATCGAATCCAACCTCGAACACCTGCGTCCATGGATGGAGTGGGCCAAGCGCTATCCAATGAACGTCACACAGCAGGCCGGGCAGCTTCGCCGGATGCGCGGGATGTTCGACCTGGGACAGGACTTCGCCTACGGCGTGTTCAGCCGCGACGGCTCGGAGGTCCTCGGGGGAACGGGCCTGCATCCCCGGGTGGGCGAGGGTGCCCTGGAGATCGGCTACTGGATTTCAGAGCGTCACACGGGCCGGGGGCTGGCGACGGAGATCGCCGGGGCGCTCACCCGCGTCGCCTTCGAGGTGGAGGGCGTGCGCCGGGTGGAGATCCATTGCGACCCCCGTAACGTCCGCAGCGCGGCGGTCGCCCGGAGGCTGGGTTTCGTTCACGAAGGCACGTTGAGACAGCGGCTCGTCGCACCCGACGGTGCACTCCGGGACACGATGCTCTGGACCCTGCTCGCCGGGGAGTACCCCGCCAGTCCCGCCGCCGCGACCGTCATCGAGGCCTTCGACGTGCTGGGGCAGAAGCTGTTTTGAGATAACAAACATCGCGTTTGGTTTGGGATCCTGCTTATCCCGGCCTGTGTATTGACTCGGGAATCAGCGGCTCTCATATTGGCGGCGCGTCAATTACCCGCCGCCCCCGAGGTGTCTCGATGACGTTGAAATTGCCCGTGGTCTTGTTGTTCCTGCTGCTGCCGTTCACGGGGCTGGCGCTGCCGACCACCGGCATCCGGTTCGTCGACATCCCCGGGAGCGACGGCACCGTCCTGAAGGCCAACTACATCGCGCCCACGACACCGGGGCCGCATCCGGCCGTGGTGTTCATCTCGAGCTGGGGGCTCAACGACCTGGAGTACCTGGCCCAGGCCAACGCGCTGGCGCAGAAGGGCTATGTGGCGCTGTCCTATACGCCGCGCGGCTTCTGGGCCTCTGGCGGTGGCATTGATACCGCCGGACCGGCGGACATCGCGGACACGTCGCGCGTCATTGATTGGATGCTCGCCAACACGACCGCGAACCCCTCGCGCATCGGGCTCGCCGGTGTCTCATATGGCGCGGGCATCTCGCTCATCGCCTCCGGCTTCGACTCGCGCGTGAAGGCGGTGGCGGCGCTCTCCGGCTGGTCGGACCTGGTGGCGTCGCTGTTCGGCGGAGAGACGCGGCGTCCGCAGGCGGTGGCGCTCCTGAACCTCGCGGCGACCCTGCTGGGCCGTCCCAGCCCGGAGCTGAGCACGACCATCAACGACTACTTCGCCAACCGGAACATCGAGTCCATCAAGGCCTGGGGCCGCGTGCGCTCGGCGGCCACGTACATCCAGCGCATCAACGCCAACAAGCCGGCCATCCTGATGGCCAATGCGTACGGCGACAGCCTCTTCCCGCCCAACCAGCTCGTGTCGTTCTACGGCCAGCTCGCGGGCCCCAAGCGGCTGGAGTTCGCGCCGGGTGACCACGCCGTCGTGGAGGCCACGGGCCTGTTGGGTTTGCCCAATGGCGTCTGGACCAGCGTGACGCGGTGGATGGACCAGTACGTCGCGGGCGTGGACACCGGCATCTCCCGCGAGGCGCCCGTGGTGCTGCGCACCTATGACGGCGACACGGAGGGCTATGCGTCCTGGGCCCAGGTGGCCACGGGCACGCAGCGCCTGGGGCTGGGCTCCATCCGCGTCCTGGATGGCACCGGCACCCTGGGTGGCACGCCGTCTTCCAGCGGCTCGCGCACCGTCTGGTCCGGCTTCGACACGAACGCCGACGCGGGCGTGGCGCTGCTCACCAACGGGCTCCAGGCATTGACGGGCATTCCGCCCGTGGTCTGGCTGCCGGGCGTCAACCGCCTCAACGCGGGCGTCTGGACGTCGTCCCTCACCACGAGCGGCATCGCCATCCGGGGCTCGGCCACGCTGCGCCTGCGCATCACGCCCTCCACCTCGTCGGGCACCGTGGTCGCGTACCTGTACGACCTGCTGGGCGACTACGGTGGGCTCATCACGCACGTGCCCCTCACGTGGAAGAACGCGACGCCGGGCGTGCCGCTGGACCTGGACCTGGCGTTCCCCGCCACCGCGTATGACGTCCCCGTGCTGCACCGGGTGGCGCTCGTCGTGGACACGGAAGACCCGCTCTACCTGGACGCCAACAGCACCGGCGCGACGCTGTCGCTCGGCGGGCCGTCCTGGTTGGACCTGCCCACGCGCTGAGGCTTCCGCGTGACGGGGACGGGAGGGTGCTTGTCTTCGCGCCCTCCGTCGTTCCAGCGGGCGGGCCCGGTGTGTTAACGCTCCCGGCGTCCATGGGAACCGCCGTCTCGGAACGCACCCGCGCCGTCCTGCTCGTCCTCGCTGGCGGCGTGCTGGCCCTGTTGCTGTCGCACCATCCCGCCATCCTGTCCGGGCTCCGCCTGGTGCAGGGCGACGAGGGCGACGTGCGCTTCAACCACTACGTCCTGGAGCACGGCTGGCGCTTCGTGACGGGCGACCCGGCGCACGCGCGCTTCTGGGACCCGCCGATGTTCCACCCCGAGCCCAACGTCGCCGCGTACTCCGACGTGCTCCTGGGCGTGGCGCCGTTCTACTGGGTGTGGCGCGCGCTGGGCCTGGGCGCGGACCTGTCATGGCAGGCGTGGTCGCTCACCATGGCGGCGCTCAACTACGCCGCGGCGGTGTGGCTCTTGCGGCGCGGGTTTGGCCTGCGCGTCCTTCCGGCGGTGGTGGGCGCGGTGCTCTTCACGGCCGGCGCGCCGCGCATCAACCAGCTCAACCACCCGCAGCTGGAAGGGCAGTTCTTCGCGCTCCTCGCCGTGGGCGCGGTCATCGCGCTGACGCGACCAGAGACGGATCGGCGGCGGGGGATTGCCTGGGCCGCGCTGCTGGTGGGCGCGTTCGTGGCGCAGCTCTACGCGGGCTTCTACTGGGGCTGGTTCCTCTTCTTCTTCCTGCTGCTGGCGTTCATCGCCGGGCTCGCCTTCCGCGACACGCGCGGCCCGCTGCTGACGGCGCTGCGCCGCCACCTCCCGGCGCTCGTGGGCTTCGGGGTCGTGGGGCTGGCGCTGCTCGCGCCGCTCGTCCTGCACTCGCGTCAGGCCATTGGCACGGTGGGGCTGCGCGCCTTCTCGGAAGTGTCGCCCATGGTGCCGCGCTTCTGGAGCTGGTTCTTCGTGGGCCAGGACAGCTGGCTGTACGGGTGGACGAACGGCTTCTCCAAGTTCCAGCGCATGCCCGTGGCGTGGGAGCACCGCCTGGGCTTCGGCTTCGTCACCCCGGTGCTGGCGGGCATCGGCCTGTGGCAGGCGCGCTCACGGCCCGCGGTGCGGCTGCTGCTCGTCGTGGCGGTGGCCACCGTGTTGCTCGCGTCGCGCTACACCGGTGGACACACGCCCTGGTGGTTCGTCTTCCACGGCGTGCCCGGCGCGGCGGCCATCCGGGCCCTGGCCCGCATCGGCATGTGGCTGCTGGTGCCCGCGGCCGTGGGGCTGGCCCTGTACCTCCAGCGGCAGTGGGAGTCCGGACGCGCGGCGCTGGCGGTGGGCCTGGGCGCGCTGTGCCTCCTGGAGCAGGGACTCGCGAGCCCCGCATATGACAGACACGAGGCCCGCGCGGACGTGGAGGCGGTGGCCGCGCGCATCGCACCGGGCTGCGCGAGCTTCTTCTACGCGCCGACGTCCGGTGAGGCCCAGGAGTGGAAGTACCAGCTGGATGCCGTGTGGGCGTCCGGCGAGCACGGCGTGCCCACGGTGAACGGCTACTCGGGCAACTACCCGCAGGGGTGGAAGCTCCAGGACAACCGCCGCTTCGACGCGGAGGCCTCGGCGCGAATCGACCGCGACCTGGAGGCCTGGATGCGCTCACGGAACCTGGCTCCCGGGAGCGTCTGCCGCATCGAGGTGCCCGCGCGGCGGTAGGCGCCGCCGCGCGGAAGCAGCCTTCAGGGCTACTTCGAGATGGTGGCGTAGTCGCCCTTGAGCGCGACGCCGGTGACGAAGCTGCCGGCGTGGCACTCGATCTCGGTGGCGCTCTTGGACTCCACCTTCTTGTAGTAGCTGACGATGTTGACCACCGCGTTGGCGCCGTTCTTCTTCGCGCCCTCCTGCAAAGCGATGAGCGCGGAGAGGGCGGCCCACTTGCAGGCGTAGTCGTCCGACTTGCCCACGCCGTTGGTCTTCTTGTTGGTGGTGTCGCTGCCCAGCGTCTTGAGCACCTTGGGCGTCTTCGCGCCGTCCAGGAAGAACTTCACCGAGCCGTCCAGCTTCTCCTTGGCCTCGGGCAGGGCCATCACGTCCGCCAGCTTCACCTTCGTCACGGTGTCGCGCGCCAGGGCGGGGCTCGCGGCGGTCAGGGCCAGCAACAGGAGGGCTTTCTTCATCGCGGTGTCTCCAGTCATCAAGGCCAGCGGCGGAAGATCAACGAGGTGTTGATGCCGCCGAAGGCGAAGTTGTTGCTCATCACCAGGTCCGTCTGCAAAGCACGTCCCTCACCCACGACATAGTCCAGCGGCGCGCACTTCGGATCCACGGAGTCCGCCGTCAGGTGCAGCGTGGGCGCGAACCAGTCCGAGCGCATCATCTGGATGGTCATCCACGCCTCCAGCGCGCCGCAGGCCCCCAGCGTGTGGCCCATGTAGCTCTTGAGGCTGGAGATGGCGACCTTCTCCCCGAAGACGGACTTCGTCGCCGCGCTCTCCGCCACGTCGCCCGTGTCCGTCGCCGTGCCGTGCGCGTTGACATAGGGGATGGCGGACGCCGGCACGCCCGCGTCCTCCAGCGCCAGCCGCATGGCCTCCGCCATGGTGTCCGCGTTGGGCTGCGTCACGTGGCGGCCGTCGCTGTTGGTGCCGTAGCCCAGGAGCTCCGCGTGGATGGTGGCGCCGCGCGCCTTCGCGTGCTCCAGCTCCTCCAGCACCAGCGTGCACGCGCCCTCGCCCAGCACCAGTCCGTCGCGCTCGGCGTGGAAGGGGCGGGGAGACTGGTGCGGCGCTTCGTTGTGCTTCGTGCTGGTGGCGAAGAGGGTGTCGAACACCGCCGCGCCCGTGGCGTCCAGCTCCTCCGCGCCGCCCGCGAGCATCGCCACCTGGCGGCCCAGCTTGATGGCTTCGTACGCGTAGCCGATGCCCTGGCTGCCGGAGGTGCACGCGCTGGAGGTGGTGATGATGCGCCCGGTGACGCCGAAGAAGACGCCGATGTTCACCGCCGCCGTATGGGACATCATCCGCAGGTACGTCGTCGCGGTGATGCCCTCCGTCGTCTTGTGGGTGATCATCTTCCCGAAGTCGCCCATGTTCTCCGGCGTCCCCGCGGAGGAGCCGTAGGCGATGCCCATCTTCCCGCTCTTCACCAGGGGGCTGCCCAACAGGCCCGCGTCCTGGAGCGCCAGCTCGCTGGCCCGCGTCGCCATCAGCGCCACGCGGCCCATGGTGCGCGTCGTCTTGCGCGAGTACGTGGACGGGGGCAACTCGAAGGGCAGGGCGGGCGCGCCCAGCCGCGTGTTCAGGCCTTCGTACTGCTTCCAGGGCTCCATCACCTGGACGGCGTTCTGGCGCGCGCGCAGCGACGCCTCGACCGTCTTCCAGTCATGGCCCAGGGGGCTCAGCGCACCGACTCCGGTGACCACTACGCGCCTCATCCGATCATCCCCCCGTTCACCGAAATCACCTGCCGCGTGATGTAGCCCGCTTCTTCCGCCATGAGGAAGCTCACCGCGGCGGCGACCTCCTCGGGTTTCCCCATCCGGCGGGCGGGAATGATCTTCAGCGCCTCCTCCAGCACCTCCGGAGGCACCATCTCCGTGTCGATGAGGCCGGGCGCCACGCAGTTGACGGTGATGTCGCGCTTGGCCAGCTCCACCGCCAGCGCCTTCGTCGCGCCGATGATGCCCGCCTTGGCGGCGCTGTAGTTCACCTGGCCCCGGTTGCCCATAAGCCCGGACACGGACGACAGCGTGACGATGCGGCCCGGCTTCCTGCGGCGCACCATGGGCATCGTGAGCGGGTTGAGCACGTTGTAGAAGGCGTCCAGGTTGGTGTGGATGACGCCGTCCCACTCCTCCGCCGTCATCGCGGGGAAGGCGTTGTCGCGAGCGATGCCCGCGTTGCACACCACGCCGTAGTAGCAGCCGTGGGCCTCCACGTCCGCGAGCAGCGCGGCTTGCGTGGCGGCGCGGTCCGACACGTCGAACTGGAGCACGCGCGACTCGCGGCCGGCCTCGCGCACCTGGGCGGCCACCGCGTCCGCCTCCTCGCGCTTGCTGCGGCAGTGCACCACGACGTCGTAGCCGTCGCGGGCCAGGCGCAGCGCGATGGCGCGGCCGATGCCCCGGCTGGAGCCCGTCACCAGCACCGTCTTGTCACCCATCTGTGTTGCCCCTTCCCAGGTCCTGCCCCGGCTGCGGCTCGTAGACCGTCAGCGCCGCCGTGGCCACCTGCTCCGTCCCGATGCGCAAGGTGCAGTCGAACTGGCCCAGCCCGTTGTCCGCGGAGAACTGGCGGTGGACCTCGATGCGCAGGGTCTCGCCCAGCTTGAAGGTGGGGCGGCTGCACTCGAACTTGCGGGTGCCCAGGAGGAAGCCCACCCGGGGCGTGCCGCCGCGCTTGCGCGCATGCCACCCGGCCCACGCGGCCACGGCCTGCGCCATGTACTCGATGCCCACCCAGCCGCCCACGACGCCGTCCGCGTAGAAGAGGCTGTCCTCGCGCACGGTGACCTCCGCGAGCAGCGAGTCCGCGTCGCCCTCCAGGACGCGGTCGAGCAGCCGCATGCGGCCCTCATGGGGCACCAGCTCCTCGACGGGCTGATCAATCACGATGCGCATCATGCGCGCTCCAGCACGAGGGCGGCGTTGCTGCCCCCGAAGGCGAACGAATTGCTCAGCACGCTCTTCACCGGGCGCCCCAGCGCTTCCCCTGGCTTCACCAGCGACAGCGCGGGCAGCGTCGAGTCCACGGCGCCGTCCCAGAAGTGCCCGGGCAGCTTCCCTTCAGGGTTGTCCACCAGCGTGAGGTACGCGAAGGCCGCCTCCAGCGCGCCCGCGGCCCCCAGCGTGTGGCCGGTGAGCGGCTTGGTGGAGCTGGCCTTCACGTCCGGCCCCAAGAGCGTGTGCACCGCGCGGCTCTCCATGGCGTCGTTCTGCGGCGTGGCGGTGCCGTGCAGGTTCACGTAGTCCACCTGCCCTGGCGCAAGCCCCGCGCGCTTCAGGGCCTCCTGGATGGCGGCCATGGCGCCCTTGCCGCCGGGCTCCGGCGCGGAGATGTGGTGCGCGTCGGAAGACTCGCCCCAGCCGGACAGGCGCACCGGCCCCGGCTCGCGCGTCATCAGGAACAGCGCCGCCGCCTCGCCGATGTTGATGCCGTGGCGGTGGGCGCTCATCGGGTTGCAGCGCTCCTCGCTCACGGAGTCCAGCGAGCGGAAGCCCGCCACGGTGAAGCCGCACAGCGAATCCACGCCGCCCGTCAGCACCGCGTCCACGGCGCCCACGCGCAGCATCCGCGCCGCGCTGGCCAGGGCCTTGGCGCTGGAGGAGCACGCGGTGGAGATGACGTAGGCGGGGCCGCGGGTGCCCAGCACGTGCGCGAGCGCCAGCGCGGGGGAGCCCAGCTCCTGCTGCTGTAGATGGAAGCGGGAGGGCAGCTCGCCCGTGGCCACGTGGCCGGCGATGGCGGCCTCTCCCTCACCGACGCCAGACGTGCTGGTGCCCAGCACCACCGCCACGCGCGCGGGGCCGAACCGGGCGATGGCGGCGTCAATCTCGGGGCGCACCTGCTCCAGCGCGGTGAGCAGGAGCGCGTTGTTGCGGCTGTGCTGCGAAGGGGGAAGGGCGTCCTGCGCCGCGAGCGGAGCGGTGACGACGCCCAGGTGCAGCGGACGGTCCGCGTACCCGGCATGCGAAGCGACGCCGGAGACGGTGTCCGCGAACAGCGCCCGGGCCACCTCCTGCTTCCCGGAGCCCAACGCGCAGACGAGGCCCAACTGGTTGAGGAAGACAGGAGGAGGCATGGGATGTCACTCGTCCGCGACGTGCGATTCGATGGTGAGCTGGTAGTGCTCGGAGTGGTTGATGAGCTGCGTGCGCCCTTCCCAGCGCGGCGTGCCATCGTAGCGCACCGTCACCCATTCCCTGCCGTTCTTCGACAGGGTCCGCTGCGTGGGTCCATCCTCCAGCGTCCAGCCAGCGGGCAGGGCGGCGCGCACGGCGTCGGCCGGCCAGTAGACGAGCTGCACGTCCCTCAGCACCAGGGCGGAGTTGAACTGGGCGGGCACGCGGGGGTCCCGCTCCTCGTCCAGGCGGCTGCCGTCCCAGCGCAGGGTGAGGATGCGGTGCCCCATGGCCAGCCCGGCCAGTTGCATCTGGGCCGGGTCCACCTCCAGGAGGGCCTCCAGGGAGCGGGGGCCTCCAGGGTCCTGCTCGTGCGCGAAGACCAGCTGCTGCGCCAGGCTCACGGACGCCCCGAGGGCGGCGGGGGCCAGGCGCAGCTCCGGCAACGGCTCTCCAGGGGCGGAGGGCCGGGGCCGGGGCGGGGTGGTGCAGGCCACCAGCCCCGTGACGAGCAGGGCGGTGATTACGCCGCGCACAGGGACTCGAGGACGGTCAGGCGCCGCTTGCTGTCCGCGACGTAGGGGTTGTTCTTGTCCCACGCGTAGCCCGCGAGGATGGCGGAGATCATCCGGCGCACGTCGTCCGACGGGTTCGGGTGGAAGATGATGTTCTGGAAGCCGCCCTCGTACCAGGACTCCACGAAGGTGCGGAAGGTGTCCACGCCCGCCTTGAGCGGCTTCGCGTAGTCATTCTCCCAGTCCACCTTCTCACCCGCGAACTCCCGGGCGATGCAGGCCGACGCGAGGCTCGCGGACTTGAAGGCGATGGTGACGCCCGAGGAGAACACGGGGTCCAGGAACTCGCCGGCGTTGCCCAGGAGCGCGAAGCCCGGGCCCCACAGCGACTTCACGTTGGCCGCGTAGCCGGTGAGCTTGCGCGCGGGCGTGTCCCAGACGGCGTCCTTCAGGAGGGTCCGCAGCGACGGCGCCTCGTTCACGATGGCCTGGAGCCGCTCCGTGTCCGTGCCGGTGTACTGGTCCAGGAACTCCTTCTTCGCGACCACGCCCAGCGAGCAGCGGCCGTCGGAGAAGGGGATGGTCCAGTACCAGACGTGCACGTGCTCCGGATGCGTCGTGACGCGGATCTTGTTCCGGTCGAAGGTGCCGAGCGGAACGTTGTCCTGCACGTGCGTGAAGATGGCGCCGCGCACGGGGAAGTTGGACGGGGTCTCCAGGTTCAACAGGCGCGGCAGCACGCGGCCGAAGCCGCTCGCGTCCAGGAGGAAGCGCGCCTTCACCTGGTACGTCTCGCCTTCGGGGGAGCGCGCCGTCACCACCGGCTGCCCGCTGGAGAAGTCCACGGAGAGCACCTCGTGGCGGAAGCGCACGGTGGCGCCCTTCTTCTCCGCGGCCTGGGCCAGGAGTTGGTCGAAGCGGGCGCGCTGCACCTGGTAGGTGGTGCCCCAGCCGGGGCTGAACTTGTCGCGGAAGTCGAAGTCCGTGTACCGGCCGGCGCGCTCGAACGCGGCGCCGTTCTTGTACTGGAAGCCCGCCTCCACGATGTCCTGGAGGAAGCCGGCCTCCTGGATGTACTCCATGCTCTGCGGCAGCAGGCTCTCGCCAATGGAGAAGCGCGGGAACTGCTCGCGCTCCAGCACGAGGACGTCACGGCCCTGCTTGCGAAGGAGGCCCGCCGCGACGGAGCCCGCGGGGCCCGCGCCGATGATGAGGATGTCCGCTGATTCAGTTTTCAATGTGTGGCTTTCCCGGGTGGAAGTCGGAAACAAGGGGTGAGGATCCAGATGGTGACCTCGCCCAGAAGCATGGCGAGGCCGAACGAACGAAGCGCGGGCGTGGCGGACAGGCCCAGCAGCCCGAAGGAGAGGAGCGTGCTCACACCGGCCAGCGCCACCGCGAGCCACGCGGAGCCGTCACCGGGGTGCTCCAGGAGGAAGATGCCGTAGTCCACGCCCATGCCCAGGAGCAGCACCAGCCCGAGCACGGTGAAGAGCTGCAGCGGCGCGCCCACCCACCCGAAGATGGCGAGCGTCAGCAGCGTGCCCAGCACGGACGGAATCCACGCGCGCCACGCCTGGCGGCCGAAGCGGGCGACCAGCGTGAGCAGCACCGCGATGTAACCCGCGACGATGAGCCCGCCCATGATGCGGCGGTAGCGGCTGAGCAGGCCTGAGATCTCCGCCGTCTTGTCCACCCAGCGGACGCCCTCCAGGCCCCGGGCCACCTCTTCCAGGCGGGGCAGCACCTTGGGGTCGTTGAGGCCGCGCAGCATGAGGACGCTGTATTGCGCCTGGCCCAGTGTCCCCAGCCACTGCTGCCGGATGGCCGCCGCGGCGGGGCCGGAGAGAAAGTGCTGGAGGGTGAGCGGCTCCTGGGAGAACGCGGCGCGCGTGGGGGCCTCCCCCGTGGATTCGCTGACGGCGGCGACCGCCTGTCCTTCCGCGCGGGCGCTCAGGGCCGCGTCCTCGCGCTGCTGCGCTTCGGACGGGAGCCAGTCGGACACGGCGCGGTAGCCCGCGAACACCTTCTCCGAGACCAGCGCGTCCAGCTTCGTCTTCAGCACGGCCTCGCGCGCGAGCACCTGCTCATCGCTGTCGCCCTGCACCAGGAAGAACTGCGCCGGGCTGGGCAGCCCCAACAGGCGCCCCAGCTCCCGCTGATCCGCGATGAGGTTCGCGGGCGCGCCCTGCAACTGGCGCAGGTCGTCCCGGGGCTCCAGCTTCCAGAGGCCCACGGCGACCAGCACGGTGAGGATCGCGCCGGACGCCCACCAGGCCGGGGTGGACGCGACGCGCGGCCAGCGGGTGATGGACGCGGAGAAGCGCTCCGAGAAGGAGGTGACGGGCAGGGCGCCCGTGTCCAGCGAGGGGAACCAGCACACCACGGTGAGGAACGCGGCGGTGAGGCCGGCGGCGGAGAAGACCGCCATCTGCCGCAGGCCCGGGAAGGGCGCGACCCCCAGCGCCAGGTACGCCACCACGCTGGTGACGAGCGCGAGCACCATGCCGGGCAACAGCGAGCGCATCACCGGACCGCGCTCCGACGGGGCCTTGCCCTGGCGAGCGGCGAAGTAGTGGAAGCCGTAGTCCTCCGCCACGCCCACCAGGCTGGAGCCGAAGACGAGCGTGAGCAGGTGCACCCGGTCGAACACGAGCGCGGTGACCGTCAGCGCCACCGCGCAGCCCAGCGTGAGCGACACGCCCACGAGGAGGATGGGCCGCAGCGAGCGGAAGGTGAGCCACACCAGGAGGAGCACCGCCGCCAGCGACCCGAAGCCGATGGTGGACATCTCCCAGCTCGCCTGCGCGGCGGCCGCCTCCGCGTACAGCGGCACGCCCGCGGCCACCAGCCGTCCGCCGGGGACCGACGCTTCGACTCGCGAGCGTGCCCGCTCCACCGTGGCGGTGACGCGCGAGCCGTCCCCCAGCGCGAAGGCGGACACCTTGCTCTTCCACATGAGGAGCACCCACTCGCGCCCCTCGCCGGACAGCCACATCCGTCCGTCACGAGGCCGGGCGGACGTCTCCGCCGCGCGGGCCTGCCACCAGTCCTGCCACAGGCCCAGCGGATCCGCGTTCCAGTCCGTCAGCCTCGCGCCCGCGGGCTGGTACAGCTTCATCAAGGCCGTGCCGCCCAGTTCCTCCGGCGTCGCGCGCGTCAGCCACTGGCGCTGCGCGGGCGTGAGCAGCCGGTCGCGATAGGGGCGGTAGAACTCCACCGCCTGCTCCAGCGAGGAGGTGTTCACCACCGCCGGCTCCAGCAGGTCCGAGGCCTCCGTGAGCACGCGCGTGGCCTCGTCCGCGGCCTTCTGCGCGGACGGCCAGTCGTTGGCGCCCACCAGCAGCACCACCTGCCGGCCCGCGTCATCGGCGAGCTTGCGCGTGGCGGCGTCCACCTCCGGCGCCTGCTCGTCCTCCGGCAGGAGCGCGAGCACGTCCGTGTCCAGGCTCGCGGAGCGCCAGAACTGGACCTGGTGCACGCCCACGGCGAGCACCACCAGCGCCCACAGGATGGCCAGCTTATTTGCCAAGGCGTTCCACTTCCGTGGCGTCGGGAGGAGGCGCCTGCGTGAGCTGCTCGAAGGTGATGACGCTGCTGTCGCCGCGCGTCTCGTCCAGTTGGACCTGGCGCACGTACCCGTCACCCTCCAGGTGGATGTGCTTGAAGACGCGCGCGAGCCCCGCGTCCGTGGGCGTCAGCTCCAGCTTCCAGCCCTTGTCACCCACCAGCGCGCCCTCCACCTTGAAGCGCTTCTGGAGCGCCGCGACGTCGCCGGACAGGAGCGCGAAGAGCAGCTCGTTCACCGCCGCCAGCGCGGGCTCCTTGGTGGAGTCCATGTGGTAGGCCGCGCCGCCCGTGGCCTGCTGCGCGCTCAGCGACTTGCGCGTGAGCGTCAGCGTGGAGGCGAACGGCGTGCGCGTGTTCCACAGCACGCCCTGGTCGCGCGCGAGGAGGAAGTCCCCCTTGGACACCAGCGGCTTCTTGAAGCCCTGCACGGTCTTCTTCTGTTCGAACTGACCGCGCACGAGCGGCGCGTCCACCAGGCGCGCGCGCACGTCCTTCACCAGGTCCGCGGCGTAAGCGCTCACGGACAGGAGCGACAGCATCAACACGAGGAAGGGCTTCATCCCGGCCACACTCCCAGCTTCTTCCAGAGGACTTCCGGACAGACGTATTCCATCTCGCCCGTCTTCAAAGACACCGCGACCTGGATGGTGTGGGCCTGGTTCACCTTGCGGCCGGTGTCCGCGTCGCGCAGCAGGTAGTCGAAGCGCAGCCGGTTCTCCCACTCGGTGATTTCGGCGCGCACGATGATGCGCTGCTTGTAGCGGATGGGAGAGACGTACTTGAGCTTCATCTCCACCACGGGCCAGCCGTACCCGGACTCGCGCATCTGCGGCCAGTCGTAGTCGTGCTTGCGCAGGATGACGGCGCGCGCCAGCTCCAGGTACTTCACGTAGTGGCCGTGCCAGACGATCTCCATCATGTCGAGATCGTGGAACGCCGGGTCGATCTCCAGCTCGCAGCTCAGGTCAGGCTTCATGCAGCCTCCACTCCCGGCGGCGGATGGCGGTGATGAGGCCCTGAAGCTCGCCATCCAGCGCCCGGTCCTCCACCAGCAGGGGGATGCGTGCTTCCAGGTCCGCGTGCATGGCGGCCAGTGCGGGGCCGGGCTTCGCGTCCGCGTCCAGCCGCTGGCGCAGGGTGACGCCCTGGCGCGCGGCGATGAGCATGGCGGCGGCCACCTGCTCCGTCAGCTCCAGCACCCGCAGGCAGTCGCGCGCGGCGATGGTGCCCATGCTCACCTTGTCCTGGTTGTGGCACTCGGTGGAGCGGGAGAAGACGGACGCGGGCATGGTCTGCTTCAGCGCTTCCGCGGTCCACGCGGAGACGCTGATCTGCGCCGCCTTGAGGCCGTGGTTGATGGCCGCGCGGGCGCCGGTGGACGCGGAGAGGTTCGCGGGCAGCCCGTGGTTGAAGCGCGGATCCACCAGCAGCGCGAGCTGCCGGTCCAGCAGGTCCGCCACGTTGGCCACCGCGTTCTTCAGCCCGTCCATGGCGAAGGCGATGTGGCCGCCGTAGAAGTGGCCGCCGTGCAGCACCCGCTCGCCCTCCGGGTCGATGAGCGGGTTGTCGTTGGCGCTGTTCAGCTCGTTCTCGATGAGCGTGCGGAAGTACGGCAGCGCGTCCTCCAGCACGCCAATGACGTGCGGCGCGCACCTGAGCGAGTACCGGTCCTGGAGCCGCTGCTCGTTGCGCGGCGGCCGGTCCGTCACCAGGTCCGCGCGCAGCCGGGCCGCGACGCGCTGCTGGCCCGCGTGGGGCTTCGCCGCGAAGAGCGTCTCGTCGTAGTGGTGCGCGTTGCCGGCGCTCGCCAGCACGTTGAAGGCGGTGAGCCGCGTGGCGAGCCGCGACAGGTACTCCGCGCGCTCCCACGCCAGACACGCCAGGGCCGTCATCACGGCGGTGCCGTTCATGATGGCCAGGCCTTCCTTCGGCCGCAGCTTGAGCGGCGCGATGCCCAGCTCCTTCAGCACCTGCGCCGCGGGCTTGCGCTCACCCCGGTGCCACACGTCGCGCTCGCCGCACAGCACCGCCGCCACGTAGGACAGGGGCGTCAGGTCGCCGGACGCGCCCACGGAGCCCTCCGCGGGAATCAGCGGCAGCACGTCGTGCTTGAGCAGCAGCTCCAACTGGGTGAGCAGCGGCACGCCCACGCCGGAGAAGCCCTGCGACAGCGACGCCAGCCGCGTGGCCAGCACCGCGCGCGTCTCCTCCGGGGTGAGGAACCGGCCCGCGCCGATGCCGTGGTACGTGTAGAGGTGGTGCGGCAGCTCTGCGACGAGCGCGGGCGGGATGGACACCGTGACGGAGTCGCCGTAGCCGGTGGTGACGCCGTAGATGACGCCGTCCTCCGCCAGCAGCCGGTCCAGGAACGCGGCGCCCTTGGCGATGCGCTGGCGGAAGGCGGGGGCCGTGCTCAGCTCCGCGGGGCGCTCGCGGCGCGACAGGGCGCCCACGTCCTCGAGCGTCAGCCGCGTTCCGTCGAAGCGGACCGGGGTGTCAGAAAGTTGGGGGCTTCGCGGAGACATTCACCTGATCCCAGAAGGGAAAGAAGTTGAACCAGTCGTAGGGCGCGCGCTGGAGGAGCGCTGTCACCCGGCCTGCGTAATGCTGGGCGCAGTCGGTGAGCGCCTGCTCGCGCTTGCCCCGGGGCAGCACGACGCGCTCGAAGAGGCGCTCGAAGTGGATGGTGTAGCTGTCGCCCTCATGGATGCAGCCCAGCAGGTAGAGCGGACACTTGAGCAGCGCCGCCAGCACGTAGGGGCCCACCGGAAATGGCGCCGGGTGGCCGAGGAAGTCGACGCGCACGGTCTGGCTGGCATTCACCGGAATGCGGTCGCCCGCGATGACCACGAACTCGCCGGCCTCCACGCGCTCGTTCAGCGCGACCGCGGTGGCCGGGCCCATGTCCGTGACTTCCATCAGCCGGAAGTCGTTCTCCGGGTTGAGCCGCTTGAGCAGGCGGTTGAACTGCTCCGCGTGCCGCGTGTGCACCAGGATGTTGAGCTTCACCTCGCCCCGGCGCTCCGCCATGGTGCGGCACAGCTCCAGGCAGCCCATGTGCGCGGTGACGATGACGCCGCCCTTGCCGGACTTCGCGACCTCGTAGAACTCCTCGCGGCCTTCGGTGCGGACGCTCTCGAAGCGGTAGCGCCCGCTCACCGCGAGCAGCTTGTCCAGCATGGTCTCCGCGAACATCAGCACGTGGCGCACGCTGTCGCGCCAGTGGGGCGTGCGCCCCAGCGCGCCCGTGGCGGTCTGCATCCGCTCCAGGTACTGACGGGACGCGTGGCGCAGGGCCGGCCGCCGCAGCCAGTTCACCAGCACCACCGGGTACAGGCAGACGCGGAAGGGCCAGCGGCCCAGCAGGCGGTGGATCCAATAGAGGATCCAGATGCCGGCGACGAAGGTGGTCTCTCCCATCTCCGCCCAGTGGCGGGACTTCATCTGGCCACCTTTCGCCAGAGCAGCACGGGCAGCCGTCCCAACATCCCGAAGAAGAGCCGGGCGTGCATGCCGGAGATGCGCACGTTGTCCCAGAGCACGTCGAAGTGGGAGATGCCGTCGGTGGGGTAGCGCACCTGGGTGGGCTGGTTGAGGATGCGCATGCCGCGCCAGAACAGGCGCACCAGCACCTCCACGTCGAAGTCCATCCGCTTGCCAATCCTCACCGAGTCGATGAGCGCCACGGTGGGCTGGAGCGGATACACGCGGAAGCCGCACATGGAATCGCGGATGGCGAACGACAGCGTGTTGATCCACACCCAGATGTGCGTGGCGTAGCGGCCGTACAGCCGGCCCTTGGGCACGGACTCGTCATAGACGGGCGTGCCGCACACGAGTATGTCCGGCTGCGCCTTCGCCAGCGCCAGGAAGCGCGGGATGTCGTTGGCGTTGTGCTGGCCGTCCGCGTCGATTTGAAGCGCGTGGCTGTAGCCCCGGGAGAGGGCCGCGCGCAGGCCCGCCATCATCGCGCCGCCCTTGCCCTCGTTCTGGGGCAGGCGGACCACCTCCACGTGCTCGCTGTCCTCGCGCGCCAGGCCGTCCAGCACCGCCGCGCAGCCGGGCTCGCTGCCGTCATCCACCAGCACGCAGGGCAGCCCGTGGCTTCGGACCGCCTTCACCACCGCGCCCACGGCCTCGCCGTGGTTGTAGACCGGAATCACCGCGCAGACCTTCATCCTGCCCCTCCCCCCAACACGATGCGGCCACTGGCGTGCGAGCCCGCGGCCGACGTCAACTTGAACCCCAGCCGCCCGGACTCCTTCGCCCAGGTGAGCTCCAACGACAGCAGCGTGCCGGGTGGAATGACCTGCTGGAACTTCAGCGTCTCGATGCGAAGGAAGTCCGGCGGCAGCGCGAAGTGCTCGCGGCCCAGCAGCAGCGACCACTCCACCTGCACCACGCCGGGCAGGATGGGCGAGCCCGGGAAGTGCCCGTCGAAGTAGGGCGAGTTCGCGGGGACCTCCACCGCCAGCAGCACGCGCTCGTCGGAGCGCTCCAGCACGCGGAACGGGGGACGCTTCGGGTCGAAGAGCGCGGCGAGCGCCGCCTCGGTGGATTTGCCCTGGGAATTGACCGGCATGGCCTCCAGATACCGGAACCGGCGCGGCAAGGCACTGGACTCGAAATGCGGGGCCAGCTTCTCGCGCAGCGCCTGGCTCAAGGAGCGCCTGCCCCCCGACTCCTGGAGCCGCCAGCCTTCCGCGTCCGGCACCCCCACCACCGCCAGAATCACGCGGTGGCCTTCCGTGAGGGGCAGCACCCGCGCCTCGCGCAAGAGGCCCCCGGCCACGAGCGTGCGCTCCATGGCGGAGAGCGACACGCGCTTCTCCTCCAGCTTGAGCAGCCGGTCGCGGCGCCCCAACAGCTCGAAGCCGCCGGGCACGGGCCGCGCGCGGTCCTCCGTGGTGAACCACCCGCCCGGGGGCAGGTCCAGGTGGGGCGAGCGGACACTGAGCGCGTCCTCGTCCGCGCGGACCTCCACGCCCGGCATCGTGCGCCAGGACGCGGTGTCGTCCGTGTCGCGCCGGCGCCACGCGACGCCGCCCGTTTCAGAGCTGCCGTAGACCTCCACCGGCGCCCGGCCCAGCAGGTCGCGGCAGGCGTGGAGCGCTTCCGGGGTGAGCGGTCCTCCGGAGGAGAACAGCCCGCGCAGGTTCCCGCGCACGGCCGCCCAGTCCAGCGTCGCCGGCAGCCGCTTCAGGTGCGCGGGGCTCGCCACCAACAGGCCGGGACCGGTTTGCAGCGCGGCCAGGATGTCCTCCGGATAGGGCAGGGCGTGCGCGTCGAAAGGGCGGCCGGACGTCAGCGGCCACAGCACCCGGAACAGCAGGCCGTAGATGTGCTGGTGCGACACGGTGGCCAGCACCGGCACGTCTCCCACGGCCTCGTCGAACAGCCGGCCCAGCGTGGCCACCTCGCTGGACAGCTGCGACAGGCGCTTGGGGATGGCGGTGGGCTCTCCGCTGGAGCCCGACGTGTAGACGACCAGCGCGGCGAGCTGGGGCGACAGCGGCTGGAACGCGGCGGCGGTCCCGTCCTCGTTCACCGCGGGCGCGAGCGGCCCCTGTCCCTGGGGGTCCGGCCCGCGAAGCCGTCCACGTGGGCCTTCAGCGCGTCCAGCGTGGCGGGGCGCGCGTCCGCGGGCAGGTAGACGCAGACGCCCGCGTGCCAGGCGCCCAGGAGCGCGGCGGCGAACTCGAAGGTGTCCTCGGTGAAGAGGGCGTAGCGCTGGCCGCCGTGCGCCGCGAAGGCCGCGCGCCAGCCGGCGACCCGGGCGCGGAACGCACCGAAGTCCCGCACGCCGTCCTCGCCTCGGGCCACGGGGTGCCCGGCGGGACGGCCGTGGACGAGGAGGGTTTCGAGCGCGAGCGGCTCAGCCATGGGCGTGCCGTGCGCGCACCCGCTGCCGCACCACCCATTCGCCCGCGAACAAGAGACCCATGAGTCCGTAGGAGATGAGGCCGTTGTAGAGCGCCCACGTCGCGTCGCTCGCGAAGAGCGCCGTGGTGAGCGCGAGCGCGCCGTTGAAGACGAAGAAACCGCACCACACCTGCGTCACCCGGCGCGTGTAGGCCACGCCCGACGGCGGCAGGTCCTTCTCCCGAAGCCGCGCCAGCCGCTCAATCACGCTGGGCGGATAGGCCAGGCTGGTGGCGAAGACGGCGAGGAGCACCCCGTTCACCAGCACCGGGTAGAGCTTCAGGGGCAGGGCGTTGTTGCCCAGCATGCTGGAGCCCGCGAGCACCAGCGCGCCCACCGCGGCCGCGAGCCACATCTTCTCCCGCGTGGCCACCGCGCGCACCACCGCCATGGCCGCCAGGGGCAGCGCCATCCAGCGGGGCTCGAAGTGGCCCAGACCCAGATAGACGAGCGGCGGGTAGGCGAGGCTCAGGAGCCCCAACAGCACCGGACGCAGACGCTTCACGCCGCGGCGGAGTCGCTGCCGAGCAGACCGTACAGCGCGTCCACCACGTCCTGGATGGTGCGCACGGAGCGGAAGACTTCCGGCGGAACGCGCTGGCCCGTCACGGGCTTCAGGCGCACCAGCAGGTCGATGGCGTCAATGCTGTCGATGTCGAGGTCGTCGTGCAGACGCGCCTCCGGGACGATGCGGGACGGCTCGATGTCGAAGGTTTCCTGGAGGATGGCGCTCAGGCGCTCGAACAGCTCGTGCTTGGTCATGGGGTGACTCCTCGCTTTGGTTTTGAACGGGGCTGCCTAGGAACGGGTGCGGTGGGTGCTGACGAAGTCCGCGAGCGCCCGAACACTTGCGAAGTGACGGCGATTCTCCTTGGAGTCGCTCGCCAGCACGACGCCATAGGACTTCTGCAACGCGAGGCCGAGCTCGAGGGCATCGATGGAGTCCAGCCCCAGCCCCTCGACGAACAGCGGCGCGGCCGGATCGATGTCGTCCGGCTTGACGTCCTCGAGGTTCAACGTGTCGATGACCAGCCGCTTTATTTCCTGCTCAAGCTCCAACATGTTCCTGGTTCCCCCTGGAGAAATGGTCGTGCAAACGGGTGGTGAGCTGGCGCGCGGCCCTGGCCGCCTCGCCCGCTTCCGCGTCCTGGGCCGGCACGTGGATGTCGTCCTCCACGCGGATGACGTAGTGCATGGGCTTTTCCGGCACCTTCCACCAGGGCATGCCCTTGGTGAGGCCCCGCGGCGCGCAGTGGATGATGACCGGCGTGATGTCACACGGGCCACGCACCGCGATGTTGGCGGCGCCGCGCTGCAACTGCATGTTCCCGTCGAGCGGCGTGCGCGAGCCCTCCGGGAAGATGATGAGGTTGTTGCCGGCCTTCACGGACGCGATGCAGTCCTGGATGAGCCCGGGCCCGGAGTCGTTGCACAGGTAGCGCGTCGCCCGGATGGGGCCGCGCGTGAACGGGTTGTTGGCCAGGCTCGCCTTGACCACGCAGTCCGCGTTGGGGACCAGGGAGATGAGGAACACCACGTCGATGAGCGACGGGTGGTTGGCCAGGATGAGCAGCCCGGAGCGCGCCAGCTTCTCCACGCCCTGCAGCTCGTAGCGCAGCACGCCCAGGGCGCGCATGTAGCCGATGAAGAAGCGGAACGTGTAGTGCACCGCGAGCCGCGCCAGCCGCTGCTGCCGCGCCGGGTCGCGCACGAAGAGCGCCAGCAGCGGGAAGTAGAGCAGCCGCAGCGCCAGCCCGCCCAGCCCGAAGGTGGCGAAGGACAACCCGGTGGCGAAGATGCGCCACGGCCGGTCGAGCTTCTCAAGCATGGCGTGCCCACCGCCAACACCGGCCGCCCGCCGCGTGCTCCCACCGCGAGGCGCCGGAAACGAGGAAGCGCAGGGCGCGCAGGTCCGCCGGGAGCTCCGAGGAGTCCGCCGCCGCGGGCGCCTCCGGTGTGCCGGCCGCGCAGTCCAGGTGGATGGCGTCCGCGCCCGTGCTGGCGGAGAGGAGGCAGGCCCATGCATGGGGAAACGCCACATCCCGGGAGAAGTGTTCCCACGGCGTGGGCACGGGCTCGTCGTAGACGACGACCATCACCCGGGGGACACCGTCGGACAGCAGGCCACACGCCTCCGTGAAGGCGGCCTCCACCGTCTCCTCGCCCGCGGCGATGGCGGCGTAGGCGGACGTGTCCCCGCGCGCGATGGAGTAGAGCGCGCCGATGGCGTTGTGCACCGACAGGCTGAAGGAGGTGGGCGACAGCGGCTCCGAGCGCGCGAGCTGCGTGAGCAGCTCCACCGAGCGGCCCAGGTCGCCATAACGCGATGCGAAGACGACGGGCGCGTCCGGCGCGTCCACGTGCGCGTCATACGCGGCCTGCAGCGCGATGCGGCCCAGCCGATCCACCCGGCGGCGCATCATCGCGGGCATCGCCGAGAGCGAGGGCGTGCCTTCCGCGGGGAGCGGATGCGGGGTCGCGAGCCACGTTTCCCAGGCAGCAGGATTGACGAGTCCGGGGGCCCAGGCGGCCCAGCGCTGTACGGAGAATCCCACCATCGTGACGGAGAGGCCCCAATCGCCCCCAAAGACAACCTTTACCAAACCATTCACAGGGTGACAATTGGGCGCCCGGTCCGAGCAGGCCGGACGCCGGAGGCCCGTCTTCCCGCCTGCCCTTCGGCCGTTGCAACTCCACGTTCTTGTTGATGAGAGACGCAACGGGGCCTCGGCCTTCACGTTCTTCCGGGTTTGTCCAGGGTGAAGACGCGCCCGTGTGTCGCGCGGGGTGTGAAGCGCTCCGCGAGTCATTCGAAATGGGCGGTGGAAACGGGTTGTGACGGTGGCCTGCGTGACGTGGCTGGGGGCGCGCGTATTCACGCGCCGCGTGCTTCCTTCCGTGTGTTTCAGGACTCGGAGGGGAAGAGGGCGCGCAGCTCGCGGAGCGTGCGGGGGCTGGCGCCACGGGGGCCGGTGACCCAGATGCGCTCGGGCGCCAGCGCGAGCTCGCGCCAGGACACGGCGCCGCCGTCTGGCAGCAGCACCTCGCCATCCAGGCGCACCACCGAGTGGCGCCGGGACACGGCTTCCAGTCCGAACAGCAGCCGCTCCACGTCCGACCAGCGCGCGGGGGCGAACAGCAGGTCCACGTCCGACAGCGGCCGCACGAAGGCCACGCCCGAGCGGTACTGCCAGGCCAGGGAACCGAAGACGCCCACCGTCAGATCCAGCGCGGCGCCCAGGGCGATGACGTCGTCCAGGGCGGGGCCCCAGGCCGTGGGGGCCGTGGCGCGCACCTCCTGCACCGTGGGCGGCGGCAGGTGGCGCTCCACGGCGGACAGCGTCACGTGCAGCGACAGGTGGCGGCGGTCGGGCAGGGTGAGCCCCAGCCGCAGGTCGTCCTCCTGGTCCGGCAGGTCCTGCCGGGAGACGGCGAAGGGCCGGCCTTGATCCCGCCACGCCGTCACCTGCGCGAGGACGTCCGGGACCAGGGGAGAGCGCAGGGCCTGCGCCCAGCCGGCGCCCAGATACACCCAGTCGTGCCGCACCGGACGGTCACCGCCCATCAGCGGGCATCTCCTGCCGCCAGGAGGAAGCCGGGCCCGCTTCCGCGACGCGGGACGGGGCTGCCCCCGGGACATGCGGAAGCGGAAGCGGTGGTGCTCACTCCCTGATTCATTACCCGGATTCACGCCGCCGGTGGGAGCGATCCTGCACCGGTCCGCGCCGGTTGCTCGCGTCCGCGTGAATCTCCCCGGAAATCCGGGTGGGAGCCGAGCGCACGCCTCAGGGGTTCCCCTGAGGCGTGGCGAGGGCTAGCGGGGCTTCTGGAGGATGGGGCTCACAGCGCTCACGTGCTGGCGACGCATGTCGATGAGGATGTCGTAGTTGCGCGGCTCCGGGGCGACGGGGCCGGCGGCGAAGCGGTAGAGGCCGCTCACGTCGCGCTCGCGGGGGAAGCGCTCCTTCACCAGGGCCTTGAGCATCTCCTTGGCCACCCACTCCGCGTCCACGGAGACGGAGCCGAACTCGTCCAGGTAGTGGAAGGGCGCGGTGGAGTCCGACTGCTTCGCGGTGAGGACGAAGACGCGTGGCTTCCGGTCCGGGACGACGAGGCTGGCGCCCTGTTCCATCACCGCCAGCTCCCGGCCCTGGGGCAGGGCGAACAGCTCCAGGGACTGCTCGTGCGCGAGCACGGCGCTGAAGGCCACGAACGCGGTGAGCAGGGCCGTGGCCATGCGCGGGCCGTGTTTGGGCCAGATGGTGCCCAGGTTCGCCAGCGACGCGGCGAAGAACACGGCCCAGACGCCCGTGAGCGCGTTGAGCGTGCGGTACGTGGGCCACCGCTCCCCGGCGAGGAAGCTCACCGAGTACGCCGCGCCCGACAGCGTCACCAGCGCCAGCAGCCAGCGCCCCACGCCCGTAAGCCCCGAGCGGCGCCCCTCCACCGCGATGCCCACGCCCAGCAGCGTCAGCGTCAGCACCACCATGGCCCGGTAGCCGTCCATGTCGCCCACCGGCGCCTCGTTGAGCGCGGACAGCGCGAGCGCGTTGGGGAACACGTGCGTGAGCGCCCAGACGGTCTTGTCCACCCAGTGCTTCTCGAAGCTGAGCCGGGGCGAGGGCGGGAAGATGCCCGCCTTGAACAGCACCTGCGTGACGGCGTAAGCGAGCGCCAGGCCCGCGCCCATCACCAGCAGGTGCTTGAGCATCCAGCGCGCGGTGTCCTTCAGCGACACGTCGCGGTGCGCCACCAGCGACGCCGCCAGGAGCACCGCGGAGAACAGGCCGCTCACCTGATAGATGAGCGTCGCGGTGGCCATGGTGCCCACCGCGGCCAGCGCGTACGGCCACCGGACGGGGACCTGCGCTCCCGGAGGACCGATGGCGCGGCGGGCGAAGGCGAACGCTCCCAGGCCCAGCATCAGCGCCAGGGCCTGCGGCCAGCAGATGCTCCAGTTGGCGATGACCTGCGCGGACGGCGTCACCGTGAGGAACCCCGCCAGGAGCGCGGCGGAGCCCGGCCTCCAGCCCTCCTTGCGCAGCAGCAGGAACACCGCCGCCGCGAGCACGCCCAGTCCGGCCACGCCCATGAGGCGCAGCCCCATCAGCCCGTCGATGCCGCCGGCCGCCTTCGCGGACACCTCCAGCATCCAGCCGTAGAGCGGGCGGCCCTGCGACGCGCAGACGCGGAGGATCTTTCCCGGCTCCTCGCGCGCCTCGCGCAGGATGGCGTAGTCGTCACGCAGGCCATACCGGTGGATGACCGCGCTCCAATAGATGAGCCAGGGAAGCAGGAGCAGCAGGGCCACGGTGCCGGGAACCCCCAGCGCGCGCGGCGGGACACGCTTCATCAACGAGAAGGCCATCGAAGTTGACGCACCGTAGCAGAAGCCTCCCACCGACTCCCGGAGGAACCGGGACACGGCAGGGTTCCAGTCAGGGTGAGAAGGGCGGGGCTCCAACCACCTGCGCGTCCTCCCCGAACTCCGGGCCTCGGGGCTCCCTCACGACGGTGAGCACGGGCCGCGCGTCCGCGAGGGACGGGGTGAAGAGGGAGGGCTGGTCGGGGTCCGCGAACACCGTCGCGAAGTCCTCCGGGGCCAGGCCTCGCGCGAGCCGGGCCGCGAAGGAGTCCTTGAGCAGGCGCACGTAGTACTCGACGTCATAGTCGCGCGCGTCGTCGCCCGCGGGCTCGCCCGGTGCGGGGCGCGGGGCAATCTCGCCGTCCTCGGTGAGCGCCTCCGGGAGCAGGCCCGCGCGGCCGCCGGTGGCGCGGTAGATGCGCACGCGCTCGCCCAGGGA
The DNA here is from genome assembly GCF_054512695.1 of Corallococcus sp. M7. Taxonomy (NCBI): domain Bacteria; kingdom Pseudomonadati; phylum Myxococcota; class Myxococcia; order Myxococcales; family Myxococcaceae; genus Corallococcus; species Corallococcus sp. M7. The sequence goes on along the minus strand of NZ_CM137252.1, from coordinate 7,327,472 downwards.
CCAGTGCTCGCGGCCGTTGGTGAGCAGCGCTTCGTATGGCAGCTCCCGGCGCTGCTTGCGCGTGGCCAGGTACTGCGAGGGGGACTTGGTCAGCCGCACCTGCGCGGAGACCTCGAAGGTGGGCACCTGGCGCCGCCTCAGCGCCATCACCGCGTCCACGTAGGTGTCGCGCACGGCGCGCACGTCGCCGGCCAGGAGGTGCTGGAGGGCGCGGCGCAGGAAGTCCTCGCCATAGGGCTCCGCGCGGCTGGAGCGGAAGGCCACGCCGCGCAGGAGCAGCGGCCCGGCGTAGGGCTGGAGCGCGTAGTTCTTCGGTTCGTGCGACAGCATGGCGGCGTAGCGCCCGTCGAACTCGAGCTTCACGCGCGGCGGCAGCAGGGCCGCGACCTCCGACACCACGCGCCGCTCGTCGGCCTCCGTCCAGGTCTCCGGCACCGCGAAGTAGACGCCGTCCGTGTCGGCCTCCAGCAGCGTCACGCCCCGCTGGGCCAGCTCGCGGCACATCAGGCCCAGCAGCTCGCGTCCGCGCCGAGTCACCTCGTTGGCGGCATGCACGTCCGAGAATCGGGTGAGACCCACCGCGCCCAGGTAGCCGTAGGCGGAGTTGATCAGGATCTTCATCGCCGCCGAAATCGCCTCCTGCGTGTGGCGCTCCGGGGAGCCGGGCGGGGCCTTCTTCGCCTTGCCCTTCGCGTCCAGGCGTTGATCCACCAGCCGGTCCACCAGCGCGAGCAGCGCATTCAGCCGGTCGCGCTTCGGCCCGATGCGGTACTGGCGCATCAGCGACGGATAGAGGCTGGCCACGTCCGCCTTCACGATGTGGCGCGCGACGCCGGTGGCGAAGAGGTGCAGCGCCGCGCCGCTGTGGGACGTGCCGTCGCCAGATTCGTGCGCCGGCAGCGCCGCGCCCGAGCGCACGTAGGCGCGCACCATCAGCGGATCCAACACGCCCGTCGCCGGCCCCGCGTCCGCCAGCCGCTCGTAGCGCCGGGGGGCCATGCGCGCGAGCGCGAACGCCGCGCCGCCCAGCAGGTGCGCCAGCCCCGCGGCCTCCGTCACGTCCTCGCGCGCGTAGCGGCGCACGCGCTCCGGGTCCTTCAGGAAGACCTCGTGGATCCGCGCGCCGGGGATGAGCTCGCGGTCGGGCCCGGACAGGCCCAGGTGCCGCGCCACCGCCTTGAGCCCGTGGCCGGGCAGGTCGCGGGCGGCGAAGTCGTGGCGGCGCACGGCGTCCAGCGTGTCGATGAATTCGCGGCCGGGTACGGTGTAGCGCGCGCGGCGCATGGCGTCCGCGTCACGGCCTCCGGGCCCCCGGTTCAGCGCGGCGCCTCTCGCGGAGGGGCGGTGGCGCAGGCCCGGCAGCCCCGCCCGGCCCAGCGCCAACTGCACATTCAGCCGCTTCGCGCGCTGGTCCAGGAAGGGCAGGTCGAAGCCGTGCAGGTTGTGGTTCTCCACCACGTCGGGGTCCGCCTCGCGGATGCGCGCGACCAGCCGGCGCAGGAGGTCCGCCTCGCCCGCGTCGCCGTCCGCCGTCACCTCCAGTGTCTCCGCGCGGCCGTCCGGGTCCCTCAGCGCCACCAGGAAGATGCGGTCGCGGGATGGATCCAACCCGGTGGTCTCCAGGTCGAACTGGAGCCTTCGCAGGTCGTCGAAGACCAGGTCGCGGAAGTACGTGCGGCCGGTGGCCACCAGGTATTGCTCCTCCGGAGGCAGCACCAGCGCCGCGGCCGGGCCCAGGTCGCGCAGGTGGCCCACGCGTTGATCCAACCGGTTCGATGCGCCCTTGAGCACCGCGGACGCCAGCGCCCGGCCGTCATCCGCGCTGACGAGGAAGCGCAGCGCGCCGGGCCCCTCCAGCTCCCGGTATGTCACCGCGCCCGGAACCCACGGCAGGCCTTCCGGGCGGAGCGCGTCCCCCAGGTGCTCCAGGTCCTGGAGCGACGCGAGCAGCACCCAGGGCCGGTACCTCGCGTCCTCGCGCAGCCGCGCGTGCGTGCCCGGCTGACGCTTCCAGATGAAGGCGCGCCCGTCCGGCTCCGCCCAGACGGACACGATGCCCGGCGTGGGGTCCCATCCCCACAACCACTCGTCCTCCAGCGGATGGGGCGGCGGGACCATGGGCGGGGACTCGAGGGACGGAAGGCGTGGCGCGCGGACGCTGCTCCGGGCGCTCATAGGCGCGCGGGGGCCCGCTTCGCAAGGGTGGGCGGACAGGAGCGGCGTGGCGCTGTCGGAAGGGCTTCGCATCTCGGGGGGCCTTGGCCTCAGCTTGAGGCCCCCGGCTGACAGCGGTATGTCAGGATTCACCATCATGCAGCGCACCGAGCGACTCTTCGCCCTCGCCGAGTACCTGAGGGGCCGCCGCACCGGCGTCACCGCGGAGGTGCTGGCGGAGCGCTTCAGCGTGACGGTGCGGACCATCTACCGGGACCTGGACGCGTTGCGCGCCGCCGCGCTGCCGGTGGGCGCGGAGCGGGGCCGGGGCGGCGGCTACGCGCTGGACCGGGGCTACAGCCTGCCGCCGGTGAACTTCACCGCGCGCGAGGCGGCGCTGGTGGTGGCGCTGGGACGATTCGCCATCGGCATGCGGCTGTTGCCCTTCACGGGGACGCTGGAGTCGGCGCTCGACAAGGTGCGCTCCGCGCTGTCCACGTCCGCGCAGCGGGAGTTGCTGGAAAGGCTGCGCGAGCTGACGTTCCTGGGTGTGCCGTCCCTGCCCACGCGCAAGCCCGTGCGTGAGGCCCTGGAGCGCGCGTGGTTCGAGCGGCAGCCGCTGCGCATCACCTACGTGGACGGCAACTTCCTGGAGACGGTGCGCGAGGTGCGCATCGAGTCCGTGGTGATGGACCGGCACGAGACGCGGCTGGACGCGGTGGACCTCGCATCCGGGGAGCGGCGCCACTTCCGGCTGGACCGCATCACCCGGGCGGAGGTGGTGGGGGCCTGAAGCGCGGGGAAGGGCCGCGTCCGTGGCGCGGCGCCCTCCTGTCCTGGGGCTTCAGCCTTGCGAGGGGAAGATGCCCTGCGTCGCGATGATGAAGTTCACGCAGGTGTATGGGTTCTGGACGGGCACGGGCTGGTTGCCGCCGGCGATGCCCACGGCCTGGGGGCCCATCACCGTGCTGGGCGTCGTGGAGTAGGGCGTGGGCGTGCTGCCGGCGGGATAGGCCGCGAGGTACGCGCCCTCCGGGCTCTCCGTGTTGCCCTCCTGCATGCTGGCCATCAGCGGGTGGGTGTGCGCGGGCATCTGCGTTGAGATGAGCGTCACCGACGGCTGGCCGGACACCTCGCCCAGCGTGTGCGGCGCGAGCCCGGGGCCCTGGCCGGGCGCCATGGGGAAGCGGCCGCGCATGTCTGGCAGCGCGAACGTCGTCCTCCCATCGCCGCCGTAGGTGGTCCCCAGGATGGCGAAGAGCGCCTGGTTCTGCGCGATGGACAGCAGCGCGCCGTTGCAGAGGAGCCAACCCCTCGGCGCGAAGTTCCCACCAAACATTCGGATCTCTCCGAGGTACGGCTCGGACATGGTGCCCCCTGTTGTGACTGTCGCTGTAGGGGAATCAACAGACCATGGACAGACGCCACGAGGATAGAGCGCGGCGCGTCATCCATTGGGTCCGACCCATCGTGTGCGAGTGTTCACAATCCGTGGCAGCATGGATTCCTACGCTGCACGTCGCCACAGCGCCCGTCCTTGGGGAGGACCTGATCCATGTCACTTCATTCCGTTGTGCCCTTGCGTGGGGCGTTCTCGCGTTTCCGCGTGCTGTCGCTCTGCGCGACGCTGATGGTGGCTGCCTGCACGGAGGGGACGGCGGGCGATGGCCCGGCGGGACCGGAGGGTCCTCCGGGGCCCGCGGGCGCGACGGGGCCCGCGGGGCCGGCCGGCCCACGGGGTGAGAAGGGCGCCACGGGTGAACCCGGCCTGATGGGTCCCGAGGGGCCGCAGGGCCTGGCGGGTGCGGAGGGCGCGCCGGGGCCCCAGGGGCTTCAAGGCGTGCAGGGGCCGGCGGGCGCGACAGGCCCCATGGGGCCCATCGGTCTGACAGGCCCGATGGGACCGCAGGGCGCCGCGGGTCCCACGGGGCCCACGGGCGCGAAGGGCGACACGGGCCCCACCGGCGCGAAGGGTGACACCGGCGCGACGGGCCCGGCGGGAGCCAAGGGCGACACGGGGCCCGTGGGTCCGGAGGGTGCGAAGGGCGATACGGGCGCGACCGGTGCGACCGGCGCGACCGGCCCTGCTGGCGCGAAGGGCGACACGGGCCCGGCGGGCCCTACGGGCGCGAAGGGAGACACGGGCGCGGTGGGCGCCACCGGTCCGGCGGGTGCGAAGGGAGACACGGGCGCCACGGGCCCGGCAGGTCCGACGGGGGCCACGGGCGCGACCGGCGCGACCGGCCCCGCTGGCGCGACGGGCCCCGCGGGCGCGAAGGGCGACACGGGCGCGGCAGGCCCGACGGGCGCGACCGGCGCGGTCGGTCCTGCTGGCGCGACGGGTCCCGCGGGCGCGAAGGGCGACACGGGCCCCGCAGGCCCCGCTGGCCCGACCGGACCCACGGGCGCCGTGGGCCCCGCTGGAGCCACCGGGGCGACGGGGCCCGCTGGGCCGACGGGCGCGTCGGGTGCCCAGGGCCCTCAAGGTCCGTCGGGCACGCAGGGGCTCTACGGCGATGGCTCCGCGGGGACCTTCAACGTGAACACGGGCCAGACCGTGGACCTCTCCACCGCGCAGGGCGTGAGTCTGCTTCCGTCGGGCTTCAACCTCCAGTTCACCACCATCACCGTCGCGGCCACTGGAACGCTCAAGGTCCCCAGCGGCACGGTGCTGCGCGCCACGGGGGACATCACCGTGAGCGGGAAGATTGAAGTGCTGCCCGCGGCGGAGGACCTGGGGGGCGGCGAGGCCCCCGCGGGCATCGCCCGGACGGGCGCGTCCACCTACAACGGTGGCGCGGGCCTGGCCCTCTTCCAGGCCGCCCAGGTCCGCCGGGTCCAGTCCGCGTCGGGCGGAGCGGGAGCGCGCATCTACGCGGGCCCGAACGCCGACGGCGGGGCGGGCGGCGGCGCGGTGCTGCTCGTCTCGCGCACCAACGTCCGTGTCACCTCGGGTGGAGCCATCGAAGCGAAGGGCGTGAACGGCACGAACCCGCAGACGGCCGGAGCGTCCATCGTGGGCACGGGCGGCGGCGGCGGCGGCATCGTGCTGATCGCGGCCAAGGGAAGCATCAACATGGCGGGCACCATCAGCGTGCCGGGCGGCAGGGGCGCGGATGGCTTCAACGGCAACGGTGGTACGGGTGAAGGCGGTGGCGGTGGTGGCGGCGGTGGCATCGTCCACCTCATCTCCCCGGTGTCCGCCTCCGTGACCGGCGCCGTGGAGGTGGCGGGGGGCCTGGGTGGGGCCAACGCGGCGGCCGTGTCTCCTTCGACGACCGTCCTCTCGGGTGGTGGCGGCGGTGGCAGCGGCGGCAACGGCGGCAACTCGGGAGGCATCATCCCGGGCACCGCGACGAACGCGAATGCCTCCTCGGGAATGGGGGGCTACTTCCTCCAGACCATCGCCCCGGAGCCGGAGTCGCTGCTGGGCCTGTGAGCGCGGGCCCTCAAGGGACCGGCGGGCTCAGCCGACGCCGGTCCCTGAGTCGTTCCCTGAAGCCCGCCACTGGAGCTCCAGGTACGGCGCCGCCGGGTCGCTTCCCGGCGTGGGTGTGAAGCCGTGCCGGGTGTAGAGCCGCAGCGCCGGATTGTCTCGCGTGACGTGCAGCCGCGCGGGCACGCGTGACAGCGCCGCCTCCGCTTGAATCGCCTTCAGCAACTGCGTGCCCAGGCCACGTCCTTGATGCTCGGGGAGCAGCGCCACGTCCACGAGCAGCAGCTCCTCGGCCGTGCGCACGAGCCACTGGCGGCCCACGGGCGCTCCCTCCACTTCGATGATGGCGTGGCCTTCCTGGGGATGGGTCGCCGCGTAGTGGCGGGCCTGGGCCTGGTACTGCATGCGCAGGAACGGCTCCGCCTGCGCGGGCGGCAGGCCCCAGGCGGCCAGCTCGCGTGCGCGCGTGCTCACGTAGAGCGCGAAGAGGAACGCGTCATCCGCGGGCGTGACCGGACGCAGTCGGGGCGCGAAGGGCAGGGGCGTTTCCACGGTGGGAAATCCTCTCATGTCCCGTGACCGAAGGGGCTGCCTGTCAGGGGCGTGGGCAGACCTCTCGACCCGGTGGGCCGGGCCGGGTGGAATGTGCACAGCATGAAGGTCAGGGGCTCCGTGCCCCACCGCTTCCAGGAGGTCCGTCCGGTGTCTTCCCGTCTTCCGCGGCACGTGCGAGTCGCCATCGTGGGGGCGGGTTTCGCCGGGCTGGGCATGGCCATCCGGTTGAGGCAGGAAGGCATCGACGACTTCGTCATCCTGGAGCGCGCAGGTGACGTGGGCGGCGTCTGGCGCGACAACGTCTATCCCGGCTGCGCGTGTGACGTGCAGTCGCTGCTGTATTCGTTCTCCTTCGCGCCGAACCTCGGCTGGTCACGGGTCTACTCACCAGGCTGGGAGATCCAGGGGTACCTGCGCGACTGTGTGCGGCGGTTCCAGTTGGAAGCCTTCCTGCGCTTCGGGCACGCGGTCCTCTCCGCGAAGTGGGACGTGGCGACGCGGCGCTGGGTGCTGGAGACGTCCCACGGCGTCCTCACCGCGGACACGCTCGTGGTCGCGGTGGGCACCTTGAGCGAGCCCGTGATTCCACCCCTGCCCGGGCTGGAGCGCTTCCAGGGCAAGGTGATGCATTCGGCGCGGTGGGATGCCAGCTACGCGCTGACCGGGCGCAAGGTGGGCGTGGTGGGCACGGGCGCGTCGGCGGTGCAGATCGTACCGGCCATCCAGCCGGAGGTCGGCCGGCTCGTCCTCTTCCAGCGCACGCCCGCGTGGGTGCTGCCTCGGGGTGACAAGCCCATCGGCGCCCTGCGCAAGGCCCTGTACCGGTGGGTGCCGGGCTCGCGCTGGCTCCTGCGCGAGGCGCTGCGCCTCCTGCGCGACAGCCTGGCCCTGGGCTTCGAGCACCCGTGGATCTTCCGGTTCGCGCAGCGGTGGGTGCGGTGGCACATGCTGAAGGCGGTGAAGGACCCGTCGCTCCGCGAGCGGCTCACGCCCCGTTACACGATGGGGTGCAAGCGCATCCTCGTCTCCGACGACTACCTGCCGGCCCTCACCCGCCCGAACGTGGAGGTCGTCACCGCGCCCATCCGCGAGGTGCGCGAGGACGCGGTCGTCACCGGCGATGGCGCGGTCCACCCGGTGGACACGCTTGTCTTCGGCACCGGGTTCCAGGCGACGGACATGCCGCTGGGGCACCACATCCAGGGGCGTGACGGCCGGACGCTCGCGCAGGTGTGGGCCGGCAGTCCCCGCGCCTTCCTTGGCACCACCGTGAGCGGCTTCCCCAACCTCTTCCTGCTTCAAGGGCCGCACACCACCCTGGGCCACACCTCCGTGCTGTTGATGATGGAGGCCCAGGTGGAGCACGTGCTGGGCGCGCTGCGCTACCTGGAGGCCCGGGGCGCGGCCGCGGTGGAGCCGGATCCCCGCGCCCAGGACGCCTTCGTGCGTGAGCTGGAGGCGCGGCTGTCCCGCACGGTGTGGAACCAGGGCGGATGCCGGAGCTGGTACATGGATGCCACGGGGCGCAACTCCGCCCTCTGGCCCGGCACCACCGGGGCCTTCCGCCACCGGGTGGAGCACTTCGAGCCGTCGGACTACGTCACGCTTCCACGGCCGGGCGCGCCTCGTACGCTCCGGCCGTGAGGTGATGGCGGGGCTTCAGGACTTCTTCGTGCGCTTCCGGGACGTGGTCTTCTTCGCCGTCGCACGGCGGGCGGCCACGGCGGTCCGCGTCTTCTTGGCGCCGGAGCGCTTGGCGGCGGGCTTCGCGCGCTCCTGCGCCGCGTGGTAGCGCTCCAGGAGCTTCGTGCCCTTGGTGGCGAGCCGCTTCGCTCCAGCGTTGTCCTTCGGCACGGGTTCGCCCCAGGCGCGGGCGGACAGGGCGAGGCGCGTGGGCTTGCCGTTGTCATCCACCATGGGCCCGCGCGGGTGCGCGAAGTGGCGGCGCAGGAAGCTGCCCTTCCTGCGCATCTTCTCCGGCGTGTCCGCCTTGCCCTTCACGCCGGGCTTGAGGTTCGCGCCTTCCTTCTCGTGGAACCACTCACGGCCCGCGGCGGTGAGGCCGCCCTTCGGATCCTTCAGGCGCCGCGTGCGCGTGACGCTCTTGCGAGTGGGAGACCGGGTCGGCATCGGGCGTGCTCCTCTTGGAACAGCGGTGAGGACTTCCGCATGAGAGGTAGGTCGTCCCGGCCCGGTTGGCACGACGCGACAGGCTGCCTGCTTCCTACGGCGAGGGCTTCGCCTCCGGAGGCACCAGCGAATCCGCCAGCGCACGGATCGCGAGCGCATGCGAGTGCCACAGGTCCTCGCCCTTGAAGACCTCCAGCGGGCGTTGGGGCGGCAGGCCCCGGGCCTCGTAGTCCTGGCCCCGCGCGTCGGCGTAGTGCTCGTTTGACAGGTGCACCGTCCACCCATTGGGCAGCGGCTTGACGAGCATGTCGGAGAACGCGCCCCGCGTGGCCGTGCCCACGTGGACGACGTTCGGAAGCGCGCGCAGGGCCAACGTGAGGACTTCGCCCGCGCTCACCGTGACGTCGCTCGTCACCACGTACACGGGCCCGTGGAAGGACGGCCGCGACGAGGGCTGGAGCGTGAACACCTGTGGCGGAACGCCTTTCGCTCCCGTCGCCCACTTGGAATACGCGCGCACGGGTCGGGCCGTGAAGCGCTCCGCGACGGCTCGGGCCACGGCGTCGTAGCCACCCCGGTTGTTGCTCACGTCCAGGATGACCGCGTCCGCACCCGCGAAGGCTGTCAGCGCTTCGTCCAGCGCCGGCTCCAGCGCGGCCAGCTCCTGGTCCAGCGTGGGCGTCCTTCCTTCTTCTCCGGCGACGAAGCCGCCCATCGTCAGCAGGTTGAGGTAGGCGACGCGGGGCGAGGCGAAGCCCCAGAGGACGCGCTGGTTCGCGACGTGATGTCCCTCGCCGCGCAGCACCGTCCGGAGGATGCCGTCGCGGTACGCGCGCATCCATTCACGCTGCACCTCCCTGACGGGACGGTCCATGGCCAGGGACGCCAGCTCCAGCATCTGGAACGTGCCCGTGGGATGGGGCTCGTACGTCAACGTCTCCGAAGACGCGTCGTCCGCCATCAGCTCCACGTGCGCATCGTCGAGCGAACGGAGCGCGTCCGCGAAGAGGTTGAACAGCGCGCGGCCGTCCATGGCCGGTGTCACCCGCGAGCGCTGCGCGTCCAGGCGGGACAGCCAGTCCGGGGCTCGCTGGGGGAAGGCGGCGTAGTGCTCCGCGAAGGTCGCCCGGAACACGTCGAACATCTCCAGCGCGCTCCACACGTGCGGCGTGTCGCAGCTGGCGGGCAGGGCAGGCAGGCGGTCGAAGCGGTAGCGCGTCTCCCCCGGTCCAGAGAGGAAGTCCCGAACGTCCGCCGAGGGCCCCGGCTCCTGCACACCGAACATCTCCGTGAGCTCCGCCGGCGATGCCGGATCCGGATAGCACCCCGCCGCCGTCTCGTGGTGCAGCCGCAGGCCCTCCGGCGTCACCGTGAGCAGCCATCCATACCCGCGCGAGCGCCACACGCCGTCCCCGTCCGCGGCGCTGCCCTTCGATGCGGCGTGCGGCGTGGCGCACGCGGTGAGCAGGCCCGCGAGGACGAGGAGAACGGCTTCGCTCCAACTTCCTCCACCACCCGACACCTTGGAGTGCGCGGGCCGGGGGGATGCGGGGCGTGCGCTATAAACCCCGCGCGGGGTGGGGGTGGCCTGCCCGCTGATGGGAGACATCATGGGTGGAGTCGCTCGGAAGTTGGGATGGGTGGCCCTGGCGCTGGCAGGGGCCTTCTGTCTGGGCGTGGTGGCGCTGCACCGGGGAGAGTCCATCAGCGCCATCTGGCTGGTGGTCGCCTCGGTCGCGGTCTTCATGCTGGGATATCGTTTCTACGGCCGCTTCATTGCCGAAAAAGCGCTCCAGGTGGACCCCTCGCGCGCCACCCCCGCCGAGCGCCGCAATGACGGCCTGGACTACGTGCCCACGGACCGGTGGGTCGTGTTCGGCCACCACTTCGCGGCCATCGCGGGCGCGGGTCCGCTGGTGGGCCCGGTGCTGGCGGCGCAGATGGGCTACCTGCCCGGCACGCTCTGGATTCTGGCGGGCGTGGTGGTGGCCGGCGCGGTGCAGGACTTCGTGACGCTGTTCCTGTCCGTGCGCCGCGACGGCAAGTCGCTGGGCGACATGGTGCGCATGGAGCTGGGGCCCGCGGCCGGCGTGACGGCCATGGTGGGCGTGCTGATGATCATGATGATCATCCTCGCGGTGCTGGCGCTGGTCGTGGTGAAGGCGCTGACGCACAGCCCCTGGGGCACCTTCACCGTGGCGATGACCATCCCCATCGCCGTGGCCATGGGCCTGTACCTGCGCTACGTGCGGCCCGGCAAGGTGCTGGAAGTCTCCATCGTCGGCTTCGTGCTCTTGATGCTCAGCATCTGGCTGGGCGGCCAGGTCTCCGAGTCCGCCACCTGGGGGCCCTGGTTCACCTTCGACAGCCGCACGCTGGCGTGGCTGCTCATCGGTTACGGGTTCTGCGCGGCGGTGCTTCCGGTGTGGCTGCTGCTTGCGCCGCGCGACTACCTGTCCACCTTCCTGAAGATTGGCACCGTGCTGCTGCTGGCGGTGGGCATCGTGCTGGCGGCACCGCACATGAAGATGCCGGCGGTGACGCGGTTCGTGGACGGCTCCGGACCGGTGTTCTCCGGCAGCCTCTTCCCGTTCCTCTTCATCACCATCGCGTGCGGAGCTGTGTCCGGGTGGCACTCGCTCATCGCGTCCGGCACCACGCCGAAGATGCTCGCCACGGAGGGTGACGCGAGGCTCGTGGGGTACGGCGCCATGCTGATGGAGGCCTTCGTGGCCATCATGGCGCTCATCGCCGCGTCGGTGCTGGAGCCGGGCGTCTACTTCGCCATGAACTCGCCCGCGGCGCTCATCGGCACCGAAGCGACGCAGGCGGCGGCGACGCTCAGCCAGTGGGGCTTCGTCATCACCCCGGAGGTGCTGGAGCAGACGGCGCGCGACATCGGTGAGACGACCATCCTGTCCCGCGCGGGCGGAGCGCCCACGCTGGCGGTGGGCATGGCGCAGATCCTCCACGGGCTGGTGTCCGGGAAGGGCATGATGGCCTTCTGGTACCACTACGCCATCCTCTTCGAGGCCCTCTTCATCCTCACCACCGTGGACGCCGGCACGCGCGTGGGGCGCTTCATGATTCAAGAGCTGGCGGGCCTGGTGTACGCGCCGCTCAAGCGCACGGAGTCCTGGGGCGCGAACCTGCTGGCCACCGCGCTGTGCGTGGCCGCCTGGGGCTACTTCCTCTACCAGGGCGTGGTGGATCCGCTGGGCGGCATCAACACGCTGTGGCCGCTGTTCGGCATCGCCAACCAGATGCTCGCCGCGGTGGCGCTCACGCTGGGCTGCGTGGCGCTGGTGAAGATGAAGCGCGAGCGCTACGTCTGGGTGCCCGGCATCCCCGCCGCGTGGCTGGTGCTGTGCACGCTCACCGCCGGCTTCCAGAAGGTGTTCGGCGGCGACGTGCGCGTGAGCTTCGTGGCCCACGCGCGGGCCTTCTCCCAGGCGGTGACCGAAGGGCGCCTCATCGCCCCGGCGAAGTCCGTGGAGGAGATGGAGGCCATCATCCGCAATGACTATCTGGATGCCGGCCTCACCGTGTTCTTCATGGTGGTGGTGGTGGCGACGATCCTCTTCGGCGTGCGCGCCGCGCTCCGCGCCCGGAGCTCGCCGGTGCCCACCTCGCACGAGACGCCCTACGTGGCCGCCGCCACCGTCCCGGTGAAGCCGTGAGGCGCGCGCTCACGCAGGCGCTCCTGCATGGCTGGCGTCAGGCTGTGCGCACCGCGCGGTCGATGATTGGCGTGCCGGATTACGACACCTACGTCGCCCACATGCGCCGTCACCATCCGGACAGAGCGGTGATGACCTACGCGGAGTTTTTCAACGACCGCCTCCAGGCCCGCTACCGCGCCGGTGGCGGCCGGTGCTGCTGAGCGGGTGAATCGTTGAGTCTTCCAGACAAAACTGCTTAGTGGGTTTTACGGGTCAAGCCCGTTCAACCCCTTCGCAGGAGTCTGCTGTGTCTCGTACCTCGACGCCGTTCCGGACGTGGGCGCTGGGCGCCGTGTTTCTCGCATCATTGGGAGGCTGCTCGGGCCCGGAGGATGCCCCTGCCGCCGGGGAGCCGATGGGGAAGGTGGAGGCCGCGGCGCTGTCGACGCGGGTGGTGGGCTACCTGCCGACGTGGGCAGGGGACGTGAACACGTTGCAGTACTCGAAGCTGTCTCACATCAACTACGCGTTCGCGCTGCCCACGGCGTCCGGCGGGCTCACGGGGGTGAGCAGCTCTGACGCGCGGCTGCGCTCGCTGGTGACGCAGGCGCATGCGCAGGGCGTGAAGGTGCTCATCGCCGTCGGTGGTTGGAACGACGGCAACGACAGCGGCTTCGAGCAGATGGCGGCCAACGCGAGCACGCGCACGGCGTTCGTGAATACGGTGGTGAACTTCGTCAACGCGGCCGGGCTGGACGGCGTGGACATCGACTGGGAGTACCCGGACCCCGGCACGTCGGGGAACAACTACGCGGCGCTGATGCGCGAGCTGGGCACGGCCATGCACAGCCGGGGCAAGCTGCTCACGGCGGCGGTGGTGGCCAATGGCTACACGGGCGGCGGCGTGCAGGCGTCCGTGTTCAACGACGTCGATTTCCTCAACATCATGGCGTACGACGGCGGGCAGCCGCATTCGACGTATGACCTGGCGGTCCAGTCGCTGAACTACTGGAAGGGGCGCGGTCTGCCGGCTTCGAAGGCGGTGCTGGGCGTGCCGTTCTACGGGCGCTCGCCGTCGAGCTACGTGGGCTATTCGGAGCTCGTCGCTCGCGATTCGCAGGCGCCCTACAAGGACAACGTGGGGGACGTCTATTACAACGGCATCGCGACCATCCAGGCGAAGACGCAGCTGGGGAAGCAGAACGGCGGCGTGATGATCTGGGAGCTGTCCCAGGACACGTCCGGGAGCACGTCGCTGCTCAACGCCATCTACTCCGTGGCGCAGGGCACGGGCGGCGGCACGGGCGCGTACCGGCTGGTGAACAAGGCCTCCGGCCGGTGCGTGGACATCAGCGGCCCCAGCACGGCGGACGGCGCCACCCTCCACCAGTGGGCCTGCCACACGGGCACCAGCCAGCAATGGTCGATGGAGGCGACGGACAGCGGCTACTACCGCTTCGTGTCGCGCTACAGCGGCAAGGCGCTGGACGTGCGGGACGTGAGCACGGCGGACGGCGCGGGGCTCCAGCAGTGGTCCTACGGCGGTGGGGCGAACCAGCAGTTCAAGCCGGTGGACCTGGGCAACGGCTACTTCCGGCTGGAGGCGCGCCACAGCGGCAAGGTGCTGGACGTGACGGGCTGCCAGCAGGGCAGCGGTGACGGCACGCCGCTCCAGCAGTGGACCTGGTTCAACAACGACTGCCAGCAGTTCAGGCTGGAAGCGCTGTAGTCCGCGATGGGCCGTGCCGGCCCCGTCGTCACTCCGGCACGGCCTTCGCGATGGCCTCGCGCAGCTTCGCGGCCAGCACGTGGAGATGCGGCGGCTTGAGGAAGGAGTAGTGGTCTCCGGGCACCACGTGCAGGTCCAGTCCGCCGGGCGCGTAGGCGGCCCAGCCGTGGTCCCAGCGGGAGGCCTCCGCTTCGAAGCTCGTGAAGGGGCCGCTGGCCGGCGGCGGTACGTAGACCCAGCCCGCGTTCAGGTGGACGTCGAACGCGTGGCGCAGTTGGTGCAGCGACTGCTCCGCCGCGAACAGGGGCCGGCTCGCTTCTTCCAGGACCTCCATCCACCGGCCCGGCGAGAGCCCTTCGTTCGGCGGCAGCGGCTGTCCGGAGGCGCGCAGCAGATCCTCCAGGAAGTTCGCGCTCAGCCGCGCCTTCGCGTCCACGTCGTCCGGGTTGCCGAAGTGCAGGCTCGCGGAGGAGTCGAGCAGCGCGACCAGCGCCACCGCCTCTCCTTCGCGACGCAGCTGGTGGGCCATCTCCCAGGCGACGGTGCCTCCCAGGGACCAGCCGCCCAGCAGGTAGGGGCCGTGGGGTTGGACCTCGCGCACCGCGCGCACGTAGAGGGCCGCCATCTCCACGATGGAGCCACACGGCGGTGCCTCACCGTCCAGGCCGCGGGCCTGGAGCCCGTAGAACGGCTGCTCCGGTCCCAACGCCCTTGCCAGCTCCGCGAAGGGCACGACGCTGCCGCCCACGGCATGGACGCAGAAGAAGGGACGCACGCCCTTCTTGCCCTTCTGGAGCGCGACCAACGGTGTCCAGGGCGTGGCGTCCCGGAGCGTGCTCGCGAGGTGCTCGACGGTGGCGTTCTGGAAGAGCGCCGCCACCGGCAGCGTCCGGCCCAGCCGGGCGTGGATGGCTGACTGCACGCGCAGCGTCAGCAGCGAGTGGCCGCCCAGCTCGAAGAAGTTGTCGTGCACGCCGATGGGATGCACGCCCAGCACCTCTTCCCAGATGCGCACGAGCTGGAGCTCCAGGGGTGTGCGGGGGCCCACCACGGTTCGCGTTGGCTCGCGGCCTGCCTCCGGCGCGGGCAGCGCCTTGCGGTTCACCTTGCCCGAGGGCGTCAGCGGGAAGCGCTCCATCGCCACCCAGCGCGCGGGCACCATGTATTCCGGCAGCCGCTGCTGGAGGAAGCTCCGCAGCGCGCCGGTATCGAGCGGCTTCCCTCCGGCGGCCACCACCCAGCCCACCAGCCGCTTCTGGCCGCTTCCGTCATCCCTCGCGTCGACGACGCAGTCGCGCACGGACGGGTGCTGCGCCAGCGCTGCTTCAATCTCTCCCAGCTCGATGCGGAAGCCGCGCACCTTGAGCTGCGCGTCGCGCCGGCCCAGGTACTCCAGCGTGCCGTCCGGAAGATGCCGCGCCCAGTCGCCCGTGCGGTACAGCCGGCCTCCGGGCGTGGCGCCGAGCGGATCCGGGATGAAGCGGTCGGCGGTGAGGCCGGGCTGGTTCAGGTAGCCACGGCAGACCTGGACGCCGCCCACGTACAGCTCGCCCGTGACGCCCCGGGGCACCGGCTGGAGGTTCGCGTCCAGCACGTACACGGGCACGTTGAGCAGGGGCTGGCCAATGGAGGGCAGGGCAGGCCAGGTGTCGGGGTCTCCGTTCAGCGACAGCGACGTCACCGCGTGGGCTTCGGATGGGCCGTAGTGGTTGTGCAGCACCGCGCCCGTGCGCTTCATGAAGCGGCGGATCGCCGGAGTCATGCGCAGCTGCTCGCCCGCGACCATGATCTCCCGGACGCGCGTGGGGAAGGTGCCTTCACGCTCGGCCACCTCCGCCAGGTTCTGGAGCGCGACGAAGGGCATGAAGAACCGCTCGATGCCCGCGCCCTCCAGCAGGGCCAGCAGTTGGCTCGCGTCGCGGCGGACCTCGTCGGTGAGCAGCACCAGCTCACCGCCCGCGGCCCAGGTCGCGAAGAGCTCCTGGAAGGACACGTCGAAGCTCAGCGCGGAGAACTGGAGCGTACGGGCCCCGGGCGCCACCGAATCCCCCAGTTGCCAGTGCAGCAGGTTCACCAGCGCCTCGTGGTGCATCGCGATGCCCTTGGGCGTCCCCGTGGAGCCGGAGGTGAAGATGACGTAGGCGAGCGACTGCGCGGTGCCCCGGGCTTCGGGCCGCGTGCCGGGTTCCCGGGCAAGGACCTCCGTCCGTGCGTCCAGCTCAAGCACCCGCGCCGCGCCGGTCTCCAGCACGCCGCGCAGCTCGCGCGTGGTGAGCAGCACCGCCGCGCCCGAGGCCTGGAGCATCGCGGTGAGCCGCTCCGGTGGATATGCCGGATCCAGGGGGACGTACGCGCCTCCCGCCTTGAGCGTGCCCAGCACCGCCACGGGCAACTCCAGCGAGCGCCGCAGGTGGATGCCCACGCGGACGTCCGTCCCCACGCCCAGGCCGCGCAGGTGGTGCGCGAGCTGGTTCGCTCTCCGCTCCAGCTCCCCGTAGGTGAGTGACTCGTCCCCGAAGCGCACCGCGATGGCGTCAGGTGTCCGCGAGGCGGTGGCCTCGAAGAACGCGTGGATGCCCGGCACGGCGGGGAAGGCCGCGGGTTTGTTCGCCCACGCCGCGAGCTGTCGCCGCTCCGCGTCCGCGAGCAGGGGCAGCGTGCCCAGGGGCGCGTCCGGAGCCGCGAGCGCGCCTTCGAGCAGCCGCGTGTAGTGATCCGCGAACCGCGCCACCGTGGCCTCGTCGAAGAGGGCGGTGTTGTACTCCCAGAGGGTGGACCAGCCCTCCGGCGTTTCACGCACGAAGAGGGTGAGGTCGAACTTCGCCATGCCCGGCTCGAATGCCAGGGCGCTGACGCGGACGCCGGGCAGCTCCCAGGGCGCGCCACCGTTCTGGAAGACGAACATGACCTGGAACAGTGGAGAGCGGCCCAGGTCCCGCGTGGGGACCAGCGCGTCCACGAGCTGTTCGAACGGCATGTCCTGGTGGGCATAGGCGCCCAGGCACGCCTCGCGCACGCGGCCCAGCAGCGCGCGGAAGCTCTCCGCGCCGGACGCATCCACGCGCAGGGCCAGGGTGTTGGTGAAGAAGCCGATGAGGTTCTCCACCTCTCGCTGGCCGCGCCCTGCGATGGGCGTGCCGATGACGACGTCGTCCTGGCCGCTGTGTCGCGCGAGCAGCGCGTGGAATCCCGCCAGCAGCAACATGAAGGGCGTGACGCCCGCGTCGCGCGCCAGGGACTGCACGGCGGCGGGAATGGAGGCGGGCAGCGGGCGCGGAAGCTGGAGGCCCTGATAGGTCTGCACCGAGGGCCGGGGCCGGTCGGTGGGCAGCTCCAGCGTCGGCGGCGCGCCTTCCAGGTGCTGCTTCCACCACGCGCGCTGGGCCTCCAGCGTCTCTCCCGCCATCACCTGGCGCTGCCACCCGGCGAAGTCCGCGTACTGCACGGGCAGGGGCGGCAGGGTCAGCGCTTCGCCCTGGTGACGTGCCGTGTAGAGGGCCTTCAGCTCGCGCACCAGGATGTCGATGGACCAGAAGTCACACACGATGTGGTGCATGGCGAGCAGCAGCGTGTGCCGCTCCGGCGCCGTGCGCACCAGCGTGGCGCGCACCAGCGGGCCGCGCTCCAGGTCGAAGGGCTTCTTCACCTCCGCCTCCGCGCGTGAGCGCAGCAGCGCGTCCCCGTCCAGGGACTCGAGGTCGAGCGTGAACGGACGGTGCTCCGCGACGTGCTGCACCGGGTGGCCCTCGGCGTCGCTGAACGTGGTCCTCAGGGCTTCGTGCCGTTGGATGAGCGCATCCAGCGCGCCCTCCAGCGCCGCGACGTCCAGCGGGCCGTCGAGGTGGAAGAAGAAGGGCACGTTGTACGCGCTCCCCCGCGGATCCAACCGCGCGAGGAACCACAGGCGCTGCTGCGCGAAGGACAAGGGCCGTGGCTTGTCCCGCGATCCCGCGACGATGGGCGGCACCGGCGGGCCGCTGTCTCCCTTCTGCAGGGCCTCCAGCCGCTCCGCGAACCCGGACACCGTGGGGGACTCCAGCAGCAGGCGCAGGGGCACGTCCCGCTGGAGCACGTCACGCAGCCGCGACACCACCCGCGTGGCGAGGAGCGAGTGTCCGCCCAGCTCGAAGAAGTGGTCGTGCGCTCCCACGCGGGGCACGCCCAGCAGCGGCGCCCACAGCTCCGCCACCAGCGTCTCCCAGCCCTCGCGTGGCGCCACGTAGGCGTCCGGGCCCGACTGCGTGCCCGGCGCGGGCAGGGCCTTGCGGTCCACCTTTCCCGAAGGGGTCAGCGGCAGCCGCTCCAGCTTCACGAACGCGGAGGGCACCATGTGCGCGGGCAGCCGCGCGGCCATCTGGGTGCGCAGGTCGCCCGTGTCCACGCGCGCGCCGGTGACGTAGGCCACGAGCCGCTTGTCGCCAGGGACGTCCTCGCGCACGACGACGCCCGCGTCCTCCACGCCCGGCGAGGCCTTGAGCGCGGCCTCGATCTCTCCTGGCTCGATGCGGAAGCCGCGCACCTTCACCTGCGAGTCGGTCCGGCCCAGGAAGTCGAGGACGCCGTCTGGCCGCCACCGCACCCGGTCGCCCGTGCGGTACAGCCGCGCGCCCGGCGTCGTGCTGAACGGGTGCGGCACGAAGCGCTCCGCGGTCTGCGCGGGCTGGCTCAGATAGCCCCACGCGAGGCCATCGCCGCCCAGGTACAGCTCACCCGCCACGCCCACCGGCACCGGCGCGCCCAGCGTGTCCAGCACGTAGGCTTGCGTGTTCGTGATGGGCCGGCCGATGGGCACGGGACGTCCGTCGTCCACCATGCCCTCCAGAGAATGGGCGGTGGAGTAGGTGGTGTTCTCCGTGGGGCCGTAGACGTTGATGACGTCCCGGCCCGCCTCGCGCACCTGTCGCGCGGCCAGCGAGGACATGGCCTCGCCGCCCGTCATCACCTGCCGAACGCGCGCGAGCGCCCGGGGCTGGAACATCGCCATCTGGTTGAAGAGGGCGGTGGTGAGGAACAGCATGGTGATGCCCTGCTGCTCCAGCACCCCGGTCAGCTCCTCCAGCGAGGGCGGGTGCGCCGGGAAGACCACGAGCTTCGCGCCATGCAGGAGCGCGCCCCACAGCTCCAGCGTCGATGCGTCGAAGGAGATGGGCGCCAGTTGGAGGAGGACCTCCTCCGGGCCGAAGCGCGCGTACGTCGTCCCCTTCACCAGACGCACCACGCCCCGGTGCGGGATGCACACGCCCTTGGGCCGGCCGGTGCTGCCGGACGTGTACATGACATACGCCAGCGCATCCGCGGGCACGGTGACGCGCGGGGCCCGCGTGGACTCGCGCGAGAACGCGTCCCAGGACGGTTCCAGCGCCACCACGCGCGCGTCCAGCCCCGCGAGCTTCTCCTCCTGCCCGGGCTGGGCCAGCAGCACCGGCAGGCGCGTGTCCCGGGCCATGAAGAGCAGGCGCTCGGTGGGGTAGGCCGGATCCAACGGGACGTAGGCGCCGCCCGCCTTGAGGATGGCCAGCGTGGCCACGACCATCTCCAGCGAGCGGCCCGTGCACAGGCCCACCGGTGTGCCCACGTCCACACCCAGCGCGCGCAGGTGGTGCGCGAGCTGGTTCGCGCGTGCGTCCAGCTCCGCGTACGTCAGCTGGCGGCCCTCGAACTCCACCGCGATGGCCTGGGGCCTTGCCCGTGCCTCTTCCTCGAAGAGCGAGGTGAGCGACGCCTCGCGCGGAAAGTCCGCGAGGGTGTCGTTCCAGGTGAACAGCAGCCGCTGGCGCTCCTCGTCGGTGAGCAGCGGGAGCCTGCCCACGGGTTCTTCCAACCGCGCGACGGCGGCCGCGAGCAGGCGCGTGTAGTGCTCGGCCATGCGCGCGACGGTCGCTTCCTCGAAGAGGGCGGTGTTGTACTCCCAGACGAAGTCCAGGCCTTCGGCGGACGGCTGGGCGAAGAGGGTGAGGTCGAACTTCGCCATCCCCGTCTCCACGTCCAGCGGCGCCACGGACACGTCCGGCAGGGCGCGCGCGGCGGGGCCTCCGGCGTTCTGGAGCACGAACATCACCTGGAACAGCGGCGCGCGGCTGGGGTCGCGTTCGGACTGGAGCGAGCGCACCAACTGTTCGAAGGGCATGTCCTGGTGGGCGAAGGCCTCCAGCGTGAGGTCGCGGACGCGGCCCACGAGCTCGCGGAAGCTCGCATCCCGGGACGAGGTGATGCGCAGCGGCACCGTGTTGATGAAGAAGCCGACCAGCCCCTCCAACTCCTGATGCTCGCGGCCGGCGAGGGGCGCGCCGATGACGACGTCATGCTGGCCGCTGTAGCGGGCGAGCAGGGCGTGGAAGCCCGCCAGCAGCAGCATGAAAGGGGTGGCGCCTTCCTGCTGCGCCAGCGCCTCCAGGGCTCGCGACAGCGCGGGCGACGCCTTCAGGGACAGGTGCGCGCCCTCGAAGGTCTGCACCGCCGGACGCGGCCGGTCCGTGGGCAGGTCGAGGAAGGCCGGTGCGTCCTGGAGCCGGGCCTTCCAATACCCGAGCCGTGTCTCCACCTCCGCGCCCACCCACGTCTGTTGTTGCCAGCGCGCGAAGTCCGCGGGCTGGAGGGACAGGGGCGGAAGCTCCGCCGCGCCGCCGCCGGTGGCCTCGCGGTAGAGTGCCGTCAGCTCTCGCTCCAACACGCCCAGCGACCAGCCGTCGCAGATGATGTGGTGGAAGGTGACGAGCAGGGCGTGCTCCCCGTCCCGCACGCGCACCAGCGTCGCGCGCACGAGCGGCCCCCGGGCCAGGTCGAAGGGAAGGCGCACCTCCGCCTCCGCGCGTCGCACGAGCTCGGCCTCCGACGACACGTGCTCGCGCCGCAGCGGCAGGCGCGGTTCCGGGGCGATGCGCTGCACCGGCTGGCCCTGGTGTTCCACGAAGGTGGTGCGCAGCGCCTCGTGACGCCGCACGAGCGCCTGGAGGGATTGCTCCAGCGCGCCGTCATCCAGCGGTCCGCTCCAGCGCGTGAACCAGGGCAGGTTGTACGAGAAGCCGTCCGGATCCATCCGGGTGAGGAACCACAGGCGCGCCTGGGCGGAGGACAGCGGCGGGACTTCGTCGCGCGGGCGCGGCGCGAGCGGCGGCGCTTCCCCGTCCGCCTTCGGCCGCAGCGAGGCCAGGTGGGCGGCCAGCTCCTCCACGGTGGGGTGCTCGAACAGGACCCGCACCGGCAGCTCCACCTGGAGCCGGTCGCGCAGCCGCGCGGTGACCTGGGTCGCCAGGAGCGAGTGGCCGCCCCGTTCGAAGAAGTGGTCGTGCGCGCCCACGCGCGGCAGGCGCAGGAGCGCGGCGAAGACTCCCGCGACCTCCGTCTCCAGGGGCGTGCGGGGGGCCACGAAGGCCTGGGCCGCGTCCGCGTCGTCGTCCGGAGCGGGCAGTGCGCGCCGGTCCAGCTTGCCGCTGGGGGTGAGGGGGAACGCGTCCAGCAACACGAAGGCCGCGGGCACCATGTACTCCGGCAGCCGGTCGCGGAGCACCGCCTTGAGCGCGCCCGCGTCCACGTCCGCTCCGGCCTGTGTCACCACGTAGGCCACCAGGTGCTTGCCCCGCGCCGCGTCCTCCCGCGCGATGACCGCGACGTCCTTCACGCCCGGCAGCTTCGCCACCGCCGCCTCGACCTCCGGCAGCTCGATGCGATAGCCGCGGATCTTCACCTGGGCATCGCGCCGGCCCAGGAACTCCATCGTGCCGTCCGGCAGGTACCGCGCGAAGTCACCGGTGCGGTACATCCGCGCGCCCGGATGCGGGCTCAGCGGATCCGGCATGAAGCGCTCCGCCGTGAGGTCCGGCCGGTGCAGGTAGCCGCGCGCCAGCCCCGCGCCGCCGATGTACAGCTCGCCCGCGACGCCCACGGGCACCGGCTCCCAGCGCGCATCCAGCAGGTATGTGCGCGCGTTGGTGATGGTGCGGCCAATGGGCGGCAGGTCCGGCCAGGCGTCCGGGTTGCCCTTCAGCACGTGGGCCGAGGCCGCGTGTGTCTCCGTGGGGCCGTAATGGTTGTCCAGCACGCACCCGTCCAGCGCGTGGAGCAGCCGCCGCAGCGCGGGCGTCATCCGGAGTTGCTCGCCCGCGGTGTTGATCTCCTTGAGCGACGTGGGCAGCAGGCCATCCGAGTCCGCCACCTCCGCCAGGTGCTGCAAGGCGACGAACGGCAGGAAGATGCGCTCCACGCCCTGGTCGCGCATCAGCGTGAGCAGGGCCCGGCCGTCGCGCCGCGTGTCCTCCGAGACGAGCACCAGCTCCCCGCCCGCGGCGAACGTGGGCAGCATCTCCTGGAAGCACACGTCGAAGCTCAGCGCGGAGAACTGGAGCGTGCGCCCCCGGGGCGCGGTGGAGCGGCGCACCTGCCACTGGATGAGGTTGAAGAGCGGGCGGTGCGGCATCGCCACGCCCTTGGGCACGCCCGTGGAGCCCGACGTGAAGATGACGTAGGCCAGCGTGTCCGGTCCGCCCGCGGGCGTGGGCGCGGTGTCCGGCGTGGACAGGTCGTCCTCCAGGAACAGCTGCTCCGCGCCGCCCTCCGGCAGCCCCGACGCCAGGGAGCGCCGCGTGACGAGCACCTTCGCGCGCGACGTCTCCAGCATCAGCGCCAGCCGCTCCGGTGGGTACGCCGGATCCAACGGACAGTAGGCCGCGCCCGACTTGAGGATGCCCAGCACGCCCACCGCCAGCTCCAGCGAGCGGTCCACGCACAGCCCCACCGCCGTGTCCGGCGTCACGCCGCGCTGGCGCAGCGCATGGGCGACGCGGTTGGCCCGCCGGTCCAGCTCCGCGTACGTGAGGCTCGCCTCCCCGAAGCGCACCGCGATGGCGTCCGGACTCCGGCGCACGCTGGCTTCGAAGAGGGCGTGCACGCCGGGGTGTACCGCCACGTCCGCGCCGGTGTCGTTCCAGTCCATCACCGCGCGTTCCCGCTCGCGCGCGGTCAGCAGCGGCAGCGTGGACACCGGAGACCCAGGATTCGCGACGGCGCCCTCCAGCAGGCGCGCGTAGTGCGCCGCCATGCGCGCGATGGTCGCCTCCTCGAAGAGGTCCGCGTTGTACTCCCAGCGCGCCTCCAGGCCGCTGGGGTCGTCGTAGAGGAAGAGGGTGATGTCGAAGCGCGCGACGCCGGGCTCGAAGTCCAGCTCCGTCACGGTGAGGCCGGGCCACTTCAGCGCGGCCCACGGCGAGTTCACGTGCACGAACATCACCTGGAACAGTGGGGAGCGGCTGGGGTCTCGCTGCGGCACCAGCAGGTCCACCAGTTGTTCGAAGGGCATGTCCGGATGCGCGTACGCGCCCAGGCACACGTCGCGCACGCGGCCAAGCAGCGCGAGGAACGCCGGGTCGCCGGACGTGTCCAGCCGCAGCGCCAGGGTGTTGGCGAAGAAGCCGATGAGCCGCTCCACCTCCCGCCGCCCGCGCCCCGCCACGGGTGTGCCCACCACCAGGTCCTCCTGTCCGCTGTAGCGCGACAGCAGCACCTGGAACGCCGCCAGCAGCGTCATGTACGGCGTGACGGCCGCCTTGCGGGAGAGCTCGCGGATGCCCGTGGCCAGGGCCTGGGGCATGGGCAGGCGGTACACCGCGCCCCGGGACGTCTGACGCGGCGGACGCGGCCGGTCCGTGGGCAGCTCCAGCGCGGGAGGCGCGCCGGAAAGCCGCTCCTTCCACCACGCGCGCTCGGCCTCCAGGACGTCACCGGTGAGCGTCTGGCGCTGCCAGTGCGCGAAGTCCGCGTACTGCGCCGGAAGCTCCGGCAGCCGGGGCGGCTCGTTCCGGATGGCGGCGGCATAGAGCGCGCTCAGCTCATTCGCCATCCACCCCAGCGACACCGCGTCGCAGACGATGTGGTGCGTGACGAAGAGCAGCGCGTGCTCCTCCGGCGCCAGCCGCACCAGCGTGGCCCGCGCCAGCGGCCCGTGCTCCAGGTCGAACGGCGTGCGCGCCTCGGCTTCGGCGTGCGCGCGCAGGTCCTGCTCCCGCCCGGTCAGGTCCTTGCGGCGGAGCGTCAGCGTCATGGAGGCAGCGATGCGCTGCACCGGCTGGCCGTCCACGGCGGCGAACGTGGTGCGCAGGGCTTCGTGCCGGTCCACGACCCCCTGGAGGGCCCGCTCCAGCGCGTCCGCGTCCAGCGCGCCCTTGAGCCGCACGAAGAAGTAGACGTTGTACGTGGCGCTCGTGCCCTCCATCTGCGCCAGGAACCACAGGCGCTGCTGCATGAAGGACAGCGGCAGCGCCTCTGTCCTGGGAACGAGCGGCAGCGGGATGCGCTTCTTGCCCGGGGCAACCGGCGAGGAGGTCGTCATCGTGAAGGCCCTGTCAGGTCTCGTAGGCGGCGAAGCCGCGCGAGCGCAGCGTGCGCAAGAGGACGGTGAAGAGGAGGAACCCGAACGCCGCGCCCCCCATGACGGCCCGGACACCCAGCCGGTCCGCGAGCGCGCCCTGCGACCACACGCCCACCGTGAAGCCGACGAAGAGCAGCATGGAGTTGAGGCTGGCGATGCGCGCCTGGAGCTCGCCCGACACGCGCGCCTGGCACACCGTGGCCAGCCCCGTGAGCGTCAGCATGTACAGCGACCCCAGCAGCAGCACCGCCACCGTCGCGAACCCCAGCGACGGGGCCAGCCAGTACGCCGCCGCCACCGGACCGATGAGCACCAGGCTCACCTCCAAGAGCCGCGCCCGTCCCAGCCGGTCCGCCAGCGTGCCCGCGCTCAGCGCCGCCAGGAACGCCCCCGCGCCCTGCGCCGTCACCAGCATCGACGTGGCGCCCGCGTCCTGGCCGAACACCCGGATGGCCATCACCGGCGCCAGCGCCGTGAACGGGGCGATGCAGAGCGCGATGGCCAGCGTCCCGCCCATGGCCATGAGCAGCGCCTCATCCGCGCGCGCCACCTGGAAGCCGCGCGTGATGCCCGCCCACAGCCCTTCCGGCGACGCGGGCTTCGCCACGGCCGGGGCCCCGCGCACGCCCAGGAGCGACAGCATCACCGCGGCGAAGGACAGCGTGTTGAGCAGCAGCACCCAGCCGATGTCCGCGTGCGCGATGAGCAGCGCCGCCAGCGCCGGGCCACAGATGCGCCCCAGGTTGGCCTGGGCCGAGTTGAGGCTGAGCGCGCTGTGCAGGTCCTCCTTCGGCACCGAGACCGCGATGAGCGCGGAGAACGCGGGCATGAACAGCGTCACCGCGCAGCCGTTGAGGAACGAGATGACCGCCACCCAGCGCACCGTCAGCCCGCCGGTGAAGGCCAGCGCCGCCAGCGTCCCCGCGAGCACCATCTGCACCAGTGCCCCCAGCCCCACCGCGCGCCGCCGGTCGAAGCGGTCTCCCAGCGCGCCTCCCAGCGGAGACAGCAGGATGGACGGCAGCCACGTCAGCGCCGCCACGCCGCCCGTCCACTCCGCCCGGCCCGTGACCTTCGTCACGTACACGCCCAGCGCCAGCACCTCCATCCACGTGCCGATGTTGGACAGCGCCGCGCCACTCCACAGGAAGGCGAAGTCGCGGTGCTTCAACGCGCGCAGCGAGGACAGGCGGGACGAAGGAGACGTGGACACACCTCGCTTTCTAATTCACCGAGAGCGCCGGGTGTTCGCGGACTTCCAATCTGTTTGGTTTAGATGGAGTTCCGGCGGAAACATGCAGTGCTGCTTCAGTTCCGCCGGGGCAGGCGCAGGGTGAAGGTGGAGCCTTCACCCAGGGTGGAGCGGGCGGAGAGCGAGCCGCCGTGCAGCTTCGCGAGCGCGGCGGCGATGAAGAGGCCCAGGCCGTGGCCTCGTCCGCGGTCCTCGTCCGCGCGCTGGAAGCGGTCGAAGACGTGGGGCAGGGCGCTGGCGGGGATGCCCACGCCCCAGTCGCGCACGTGGATGAGGACGAGGCCCGGGTTGAGCGTCACGCCCAGCTCGACGTGGCGCGACGTGCCGCTGTACTTCACCGCGTTGGACACCAGGTTGTTGAGCACCTGGCGCAGCCGCTCCGCATCCAGCATCAGGGACTCCACCGGCTCCAGGGCGTGGAAGGAGAAGTCGAAGTCCGGTTGCAGCTCGCGCCACTCCTGGACGAGCTCCTGGAGGAAGGGCGTCAGCTCCGTGGGCTGAAGCTTCAGCTCCAGCTTCCCGTCCGCCAGCCGGGAGGCGTCCAGGATGGAGGTCACCAGCCCGTTCATCCGGTCCAACTGGCGCAACACGGCCTCCGCGGAGCGGCGCTCGTCGTCGATGCCGCGCTTCTGCACCTTGCGCAGGAGCAGCTGCGTGTTGAGCCGCGCGGAGCTGAGCGGCGTCTTCAGCTCGTGCGCCACCCAGTTGAGCATCTCCTCGCGGGCCAGGCTCAGCGCGTTGGGTGCCTCGCGCGCGGCGGGGGCTGCTTCCTGACGGGCCGCCAGGCGGTGCTGGAGCGCCTGGTTCACCGCCTGCTCGAAGGTGGACAGGTCCACCGGCTTCGCGAGGAACGTCTGCGCGGCTTCACGCCCCTGCGGACGCGCCGCGCTCAGGAGGAGGAAGGGCACGTCCGACAGGGTGGGCTCCGCGCGCATGGCGTGCAGAAGCTGCATGCCCGTCTTGCGCGGCATCATGTGGTCGCTGACCACCAGGTCCGGCGTCTCCGTGCGCGCCAGCAGCAGCGCCTCCTCGCCGTTGTGCGCGCGGATCACCCGGTGGCCCAGGTCCTCCACCACCTCCGAGAAGACCTCCAGGAGTGCCTCTTCATCCTCCGCGATGAGCACCAGGCTCATTCACTCACTCCTCCGATGGTGGTCCCCAGCGGACGGGCCTGACCGGTCAGCAGGCCCGCGGCGGAACGGATGGGCGCGAGCACCTTCACGCCCTCGTCCGTGATGACGAACTCGCGCAGGTCGGCCACGTACTCGCTGTCCCGCATCTTGAGCACGGACAAGAGCCGGTGCACCCGGCCGTGCAGCTCCACGTAGCGCAAGAGCAGCACGTTCTCTCCCAGGCTGGCGACCGGCGCGTCGTTGAAGTCCAGCTCCGTGCCCACGACCTTCGACACCTCGCGGGTGAACAGCGTGGTGATGCCCCGCATGCGCAGCCGCATGGACAGCGACGCGAGGAAGGTGCGCCGCCGCGAGGGATCCAGGATGGCCAGCTCCAACTCGGTGAGCCCGTCCAGCACCAGCCGCTTGACGCCGAGCGCGTCCACCTGCGCCAGGAGGTCCTGCACGAGCACGTCCGCCTCTATCTCCATGGGCGGCACGTACCGCATCACCAGCCGCCCCTCGCGCAGGGCCGGGTCCACGTCCAGGCCCACGCGCCGGGCCCGCGCGGTGAGCATGGACGGCGCGTCGAAGAACGACACGAAGAGCGCCTTCTCCCCGCGGTGCGCGGCGTCCGCCGCGAAGTGCAGGGCCACCAGCGTCTTGCCAATGCCCATGCTCCCCGCGAGCATCGTGGTGCTGAGCTCCGGGATCCCGCCGTGCATCAGCGCGTCCAGCTCCGGCAGCCCGAAGCTCTTGCGCGCCAGCGTGGGGGGCTCGTCCCGGAAATCCAGGGGCGTGGACTCCAGGCGCGGAATGGCCATCACGCCCTCCTCGCGGATGAGCAGGGTGTGCTCACCGCTCAGGTGGGGCCGGCCGCGCAGCTTCACCACCTCCACCCGGCGCACCCGGCGCGAGCCCTGGGGCTGGATGGACAACGCCACGATGCCATCCACCGTGGTGGCCTCCGGCAGCGCCATCAGCCGCTCCAGCGGGTACTCCGTGGTGAACAGGCCGATGCAGTTGATGGCCGACAGGCTGATGCCCAGCTCATAGAGGAACTCGCGCAGCCGCGCCTCGTCCTGCCAGAGGTCGCGGATGGAGCGCAGCCCGTCGATGAAGAGCATCCCCGCGCCGCGCTCCCGCACCGTCTGGAGCAGCAGGTCCCGGGCCTCCTTCGCGCCCTTCTTGAGCGACGAGTAGGCGCTGATGAAGAAGAGCTTCTCGCCCAGCAGCTCCGGCTGGAAGAAGTCGAAGCTGGACAGCGCCCCCATCAGCTTGTCGTGGGGCTCCGACGTGACGGTGGCCACCACCACGGGGATGCCGCGCGCCGCGGCCGAGAAGGCAATCTGGCTGCACAGCACCGTCTTCCCCGACCCGGGCGTGCCGGTGACGATGATGGCCTGTCGTGAGGGGATGCCACCTCCCAGGAGGAGGTCGAAGCTGGGGATGCCGCTCTTGAAGAGGGCGGGCTCGCTGCTGGCCATTCCAGGGTCCATCGCACGGCGAGAGGTCATCGCGCGGAGCTTCCGCCGCTCGAAAGCGCGCGCCGGGTCAAGATGCGCATGGGGAACAGGGCACGCCCGAAGTGCCCCCCGCGTCGCTGCCGCATAACCGACAGTTCCGGCCGGAGCCACTCCCGCGAGCCCATACCCTTCGTGCAGTGGCGGCGGGTCAACACCTCTGCTCGGAGGGCAGCCCGACGGCCGGGGACTCAGTGTGACGGCGCGGGGTCCTCCCCCGGGGCCGGGGTGTGGGCCCCGAGGCCCCGGAAGAGCAGCAGCGACACCACGAGCCCCACGGCGCACACCGCGGAGACATAGTGCGCGGGCGCGAGCGGGCTCTGCTTGAGGGCCAGCGTCACGGCGAGCGGCGTGAGGCCGCCGAACAGCGCGTACGCCACGTTGTAGGAGAACGACAGGCCGGAGAAGCGCACCGCGGGAGGGAAGGCCTTCACCATCACCGCGGGCACCACGCCGGCCACGCCCACGCAGAAGCCCACGCCCGCGTAGAGCGGCACCAGGTGCTCCGGCGCGCCCGCCACGCCCCGGTAGAACAATTGCGCGGCGACGAGCAGCATCCCCGAGCCGATGGCCATGGCCCGCGTGGGGCCCAGCCGGTCCGCGAGCAGCCCGTAGCAGATGCAGCCCACCGTGAGCGTGAGCGTGGCCACGCTGTTGGCCGCCAGCGCCTTCGCGGGCGGGATGCCGTGCAGCTGCTGCATCAGCGTGGGCGTCATCAGGATGACCACCACGATGCCCGCGGTGAGCACCCAGGTGAACAGCATGGACACGACGACGGCCGGCGCGTGGCCCCGGAGCGCGGCCTTGAGCGGCAACTCACGCACCAGCGCCTTTCGCTGGCGCATCTCCTCGAAGACAGGCGTCTCCTGGAGCCAGCGGCGCAGGAACACGGCGAAGAAGCCGAACACGCCGCCCACCACGAAGGGAAATCGCCAGCCGTACGCCAGCACCTGCTCCGGCGTGAACGCGGTGTTGACCGCGGTGGCCACCAGCGAGCCCAACAGGATGCCCAGCGTGAGCCCGGAGGTGAGCGTCCCGCATGCCAGACCCACGCGGCGCTCCGGCACGTGCTCGGAGACGAACACCCACGCGCCCGGCACCTCGCCGCCCACCGCCGCGCCCTGGAGCAGCCGCAGCGTGAGCAGGAGCAGCGGCGCCACGTACCCGGCCGTGGCGAACGTGGGCAACAGGCCCATGCACAGCGTGGGCACCGACATCAGGAAGACGCTCAACGTGAACATCCGCTTGCGCCCGGTCCGGTCCCCGAAGTGCGCCATCACGATGCCGCCCAGCGGACGCGCCAGGTACCCCGCCGCGAACAGGCCGAACGTCTGCAACTGCCGCAGCCAGTCCGCCGTCTCCGGAGGGAAGAACAGCTTCCCCATCACCGCCGTGAAGAACACGAAGATGATGAAGTCATAGAACTCCAGCGCGCCCCCCAGCGCCGCCAGGCCCAGGGTGCGGATGTCCCGGGCGGACAGCGGACGGGGAGCGGCCAGCGGGGACGGAGCGTCGGAGGGGAGGGTCGCCATGCGCTTGAGGACCCGGAGGATATGCCGGACGCCCCGTGTGTCAGCGATCCATCACGTTGTTAAAGTGTATTCTCCGTAAAACCTGTTGACACGTTGTGCGAAACTTGTGGGGAGGTCTCGGCATAGGTATCTTCCGGGAATTGCGAGTTCCGTCCCGGGAGTACAATTTGGACAGGGTTGATACCGCGACGCCTGCGTCGGCCGCACCCGGGGTGGATATCCTCTTCGGGAAGTACCGGATGGTGCAGCGGCTCGCCACGGGCGGGATGGCGCACCTGTTCCTGGCGACGATTGACGGACCGGACGGCTTCTCCAAGGCGTGCGTCATCAAGCGCATCCTGCCGGAGTACGCGAACCTGGAGCCCTTCGCGCGGATGTTCGCGGACGAGGCGAAGGTCGCGGCGCTGCTCACGCACCCGAACATCGTGCAGGTGTTCGACTTCGGGAAGATCGACGGTCAGTACTACCTGGCGATGGAGTGGATTCAGGGCCAGTCGTTGGACCGCATCATGCGGCACGCGGCGGCGGCGAACATCCCGCTGGGGCCCCGGGTGACAGTGGACGTGGGCCTGGCCATGTCGGACGCGCTCACGTACGCGCACGCGAAGACGCTGTCGGACGGAACGCCCCTGAAGCTGGTGCACCGGGACATCACGCCGGGCAACGTGCTGGTGTCGCGCGACGGCATCGTGAAGCTGGCGGACTTCGGCATCGTGAAGAGCTCCGTGAACCTGGAGCGCACGGTGGCCGGGGTGGTGAAGGGCAAGTACGCGTACATGTCCCCGGAGCAGATCACCAACCGGGAGCTGGACCACCGCTCGGACCTGTATTCGCTGGGCATCGTGCTCTACGAGGCGTCCACCGGGCGCCGGCTGTTCAAGCGCGACTCGATGGAGGCCACCATCATGGCCGCGTCGGCGGGGGACGTGCCGCCGCCGTCGCACGTGGCCCCGGGCTTCCCGCCGGAGCTGGAGCGCATCCTGCTCAAGTGCCTGGCGAAGGACCCCGCGCAGCGCTACCAGACGGCGCGCGAGCTGCACGACGACCTGGAGCGCTACCGCACGGCGCAGCACTGGACGTCCGGCGGCCGGGAGCTGGCGACGCTGATGGCCACGCTCTTTCCTCCGGACGCCACCGGCCGTGTGTCCACGGCGGTGTCGGTGCCGGGGTCCATGCCGGGCTCGTCGCCGGGGGCGTCCGCGGACGCTTCGGGCATGGGCTCCACGCGCATGCCCACCGGCATCTCCGGCCCGTCGCCCTTCGCGCCGTCGGAGTACCCGGTGGACCTGCACGAGCCCAGCGCGCTGGTGCCCACCGGCGTGATGCCCCGGAGCACCGGGACGGGCTCCACCACGGGCGTCATCCCGCCGCCGGAGCAGGCGGCCGCGGCGGGGGCGTTCCCCTGGGCGCTGGCCGCGGCGGCCGGAGTCGCGCTGGTGGGCAGCGCGGTGTTCTGGCTGTTCATCGCGTGAAGGACGGGCGCACCGTGTCGTCGTGGGAAGTGGGACTTTGAACGTGAAGAATCAGAAGACCTGGGTCGCCGTCATCCTGCTGGGCACCGTGGCCGTGAACGCCGGGGCGTACCTGATGGTCCGCTCGCGCAAGGCCGCGCAGCCCGAGCCCGTCGCCACGCGGCTTCCCTCGCCCCCGCCCGTCGTCAGCCCGTCTTCTTCCGCGCCCCCGCCGTCGGAGGACGCGAACGCGGGCGTCATCCGGGCGCTGCGCGCGTCGGGGCTGGCCGCGCTGGAGGACCGCGACTACGAGCGCGCGGTCGCGCAGTTCACGGAGGCGCTCAAGCTGCGTCCGGATGACAAGGACAGCGACCTGACGCGGCTGCTGGGCATCGCCACCGACCTGCGCTCGCGCGAGCAGTCGAAGACCGCGCACGCGCCCACGTCGCGTGAGCCGGCGCCCTCCCGCGCGCCGCCCCGCACGCGCGCCGCGAAGCTCGCCGCCGCGCGGGCCGCCCGTGAGCAGCAGGCCACTCCGGCCGCCGCGCAGGAAGAGGCGAGGGGCGGGCTCCTGCTGGTGACGTCCACGCCGCCGGGGCTGGTGGTGATGGTGGATGGCAGGGCGGTGGACCTGACGCCGGCGCGGCTGCCGGTGTCCGCGGGCGCGCACCGCGTGGTGCTCGCGCAGGGCGACCGCCGCCTGTACGAGGAGACGGTGGAGGTGGACGCGGACTCGGTGCGCTCGCTCAACCGCGACCTCTCCGCGGAGCTGACGCCGTCCGCGCCGAAGCCGGCCGTGGCGGCCGTGGTCCCGGCCTCGCCCCCGGCGGCGGATGGACCCGCGGCGGCCCCGCGCGACCCGGAGCCCACGAAGCCGCCGGAGCCCTCCGTGGCGAAGGCCGCCGTGGCGCAGCGGGGCGACCTGGAGGTGACGTCGCCGGGCCTCTACGGCGAGGTGTGGATCAACGGCCGGCCGTATGGCTTTCCGCCCATCTCCGCGCAGGCCCTGCCCTCCGGCCCCGCGAAGGTGGAGGTCCGCGTGAATGGCGAGGTGAAGCGGCGCATGACGGTGGAGGTCGAGCCGGGCCGCAGCACCCGCGTGCGCGTGAAGTGAAACAAGGCTTACCCCCGCAGTCAGCGCAGTCCCAGAGTTCCCCCCACTTCGAGAAGGTTGTTTCGTATGGGTTTCACCAGGCACGGGCGTCGTGTGTGTGTATGGCTTGCGCTGCTGGGCGCGGGCACGGGCTTCGCGCAGACGGCGCCGGAGCCCACCCTGGACCCCGGGCCGCCGGAGACGCCCTCCGCGCAGGAGCAGCGCGAGGCCCAATTGGAGGAAGAGCCGGAGGTGCACAGCCAGGTGGCGTCGTTCGCCATCACGAAGCTGCATGACTCGCCGGCGGTGGTGACGGCCATCACCGCGGATGAAATCAAGGCCTCCGGCGCGCGCGACCTGATGGACGTGCTGTTGCAGGTGCCGGGCTTCTTCTTCGGCGTGGACGTGTCCGGCACGGTGGGGCCGGGCTTCCGCGGCCTGTGGGGCCAGGAAGGCAAGGTGCTGCTCATCATCGACGGCAAGGAGATGAACGAGCAGCTCTACTCCACGATGCAACTGGGCCACGAGTTCCCGGTGGAGCTGATTGAGCGCATCGAGGTCGTGCGCGGCCCGGGCTCCGTCATCTACGGCGGCAACGCGGAGCTGGCCGTCATCAACGTCATCACCCGCGGCATCCAGGGCAGCACGGACGCGCTGGTGGTGGGCACGTACGGGCAACTGTCGGACGGCCTGGGCCGGCGCAGCCTCACGGTGTCCGGCCGCAAGGTGTTCGAGAGCGTGCCGGGCCTGAGCGCGTTCGCGTCCGCGTCGCTGGGGCAGGGGCAGCGCAGCGACGCCGTGTTCGACGACTTCTACGGCGACTCCGCGAGCATGAACGGCGCGTCGGCGATGGACCCCACGGTGGTGCAGGCCGGCGTGGGCTACCGCGACCTCCAGTTGAGCGTGCTGTACCAGCGCCAGGACACCACGTCGGTGGTCTCCGTGGACGAGGTGCTGCCCACGCCCGCGAGCACCGACTTCGAGTCGTTCCACGCCGAATTGAGCGACCGCTTCCGGCCCACGGACCGGATTGAAATCATCCCCCGGCTGAACCTCACGCTGGGCGAGTCCTACCGGGACTCGGACGAGTCGTCGGACTTCTTCTACGACAAGCGCTACCGGCGCCTGCGGGGCCGGGCCCTGGCGCGCTGGGCGGCGTTCGACTTCCTCCAGTTGACGGGCGGCGTGGACCTGGCGTTCGACCAGGGGCAGCTGCGCGGCCCGGCGGGCCTCGGCCAGCAGGAGCCCTTCAACGGCGACGAGGACGTCGTCTCCTACCGCAACGTCGCGGCCTTCATGGAGGTGTACTCGGACAACCCCATCGCCACGGTGGTGGCGGGCGCGCGCTTCGAGGACCACAGCGCGTTCGGCAGCTCGTTCGTGCCGCGCCTGGTGTTGCTCAAGTCCTTCGGGCCGGTGAGCGGCAAGGCCCTGTACAGCCGCGCCTTCCGCGCGCCGGGCATCGAGAACATCTCCCTGGGCGACGACGTCCGGCCGGAGCGCACCACGGTGTACGAGCTGGAGGCCACGCTGCGCCTGGGCGAGGGCCAGAGCCTGAGCGCCAACGCCTTCGACGTGGGCGTGACGGACCCCATCATCTATTCGTACGACCCGGTCACGGCCTCGGAGGCGTACCGC
Organism: Corallococcus sp. M7; assembly: GCF_054512695.1. Taxonomy (NCBI): domain Bacteria; kingdom Pseudomonadati; phylum Myxococcota; class Myxococcia; order Myxococcales; family Myxococcaceae; genus Corallococcus; species Corallococcus sp. M7. The sequence goes on along the minus strand of NZ_CM137252.1, from coordinate 7,293,845 downwards.
AACCTGGGCCGCCTGGGCAGCCGGGGCATCGAGCTGGACTACCGGCTGCGCGGGTCCTGGGGCCGCGCGCAGGCGGGCTATTCGTTCTACCGGCCGGGCGGGCGCAATGACGTGGAGGACTACCTGGTGCCCGGCCAGCCCAATGCCTTCACCGGCCTGCCCACGCACAAGGTGACGCTAACGGGCACGGCGAAGGTGCTGCCGTGGCTGTCCGTCAGCCCCACCGCCGTGCTGGTGGGCCAGCGCTTCGCCGTGGGGGCTCCGGACGAGGAGGGCGTGTCGGAGGTCCAGACGCTGTCGCCCCGGCTCCTGCTCAACCTCTTCGTGCGCGCGGAGAACGTGGGGACGAAGGGCCTGGAGATTGGCGCGGGCGTCTACAACCTGCTGGGCAGCGACTTCCGGGTGGCCCAGCCCTACAACGGCGGCCACGCGCCCCTGCCGGTGTTCAGCCGCGAGTTCATGGTGAAGCTGACGTACCTCTTCGAGCCGTCCTACGACGACGAGTAGCCTGGCCGTCAGCCGGACCGCATCCGACGTTGCGCTGGGGCGTGGCGGGGCGTAGGGAAGCCGCCTGCCATGTCCGAGAACACCCAGCTCCTCGAAGCCGTCCGGAAAGAAGCCAAGCCGGGACTCTGGTCCAAGGGCGTCAGCCTCGCGCGGGACGGCGCGGTGGCGCTCCAGTCGCGCACAGGCTCGGAGGTCGAGCTGCGCGTGAAGGTGGCGGGCCGGGCCGTGGCCTTCACCGTCGTCCTCTATCCGGGCGACGAGGCGTGGGAGTGCGACTGCCCCAGCCCGGTGGACCCGTGCGAGCACGTGGTCGCGGCGGCCATCTCCCTGGACAAGGCGGAGAAGCAGGACGCGCCGCTGGAGGCGGTGTCGGAGCGCTGGTCGCGCGTGGTGTACCGCTTCACGCGCGTGGAGGGCGGGCTGCAACTGCACCGCGTCCTCGCGCACGCGGACGGCACGGAGGAGCCGCTGGAGGACCTCACCGGGCGCCTGGCGAAGCCCCAGGCCGGCGTCACGTTGCAGGTGGAGCAGGTGGACCTGGTGATGGAGCGCCTGCTGGAGCGGCGCACCCGGGGGCCGCTGCTGGCGGAGAAGCTGGACGCGCTCCTGAGGGCCCTGGAGCCCGCGCGCAACGTGCTCCTGGACGGCCGGCCGGTGGCGGTGTCCAGCGAGGTGCTGCCCCCGCGCGCGAAGGTGGAGGACAAGGGCCAGCAGTGGGTCATCACCATCACGCGCGACCCGCGCATCACGGAGGTGGTGAGCCCCGGCGTCGCGCTGACGGCGGAGTCCCTGGTGCGCCTGGGCGAGACGGCGATGACGGGCGCGTGGCTCCAGCACCTGCCGCTGGTGCGGACGTATTCGCCGGAGCAACTGGGAGAGCTGTCCGCGAAGATTCTCCCGGAGCTGGCGCGGCGCATGCCGGTGGACATGCGCAGCCGCCGCCTGCCGCCGCTGGACCGCGACCTGAAGCCGCGCATCCTGCTGGAGCTGAACCAGCTCACCCAGGGCCTGTCGGTGCTGCCCACGCTGGTGTACGGCGCGCCGCCGACGGTGCGCATCGACAACGGGCGCATGGTGTACCTGCGCGGCGCGGTGCCGCTGCGCGACGAGGCCGCGGAGCAGAAGCTGCTCCACCAGCTGCGTGACGAGCTGAACCTGGTGCCCGGGCGCCGGCTGACGGTGCAGGGGCCGGAGATGATGCGCTTCGCGGACAAGCTGCGGAAGTTCCGCGGCGACCTGGGCGGCGACGCGGCGGGCATCGTCAGTCCGGACATGCGCCTCAAGCCGTCCCTGCGCGTGGAGGGCGGCGCGTCCGGCGCGGGCGTGCCGGAGGTGCGCTTCACGCTGGAGTTCGAGGTGGAGGGCGGCAAGGGCGGCGCGCGCACGGTGGACGCGGCGGCGGTGGTGCGGGCGTGGACGGAGGGGCTGGGGCTGGTGCCGCTGGACGGTGGTGGCTGGGCGCCGCTGCCGCGCGCGTGGCTGGACAAGAACGGGCAGCGCGTCGCGGACCTGCTGGCCGCGCGTCAGGCGGACGGCCGTGTCGCGAACCACGCGCTGCCGGAATTGACGCAGCTGTGCGAGTCGTTGGACCAGCCGCCGCCCCCCGGGTTGGACAAGCTGGCCCCGCTGGTGGAGGGCTTCGAGAAGCTGCCACCGCCGGTGCTGCCCGCGGAGCTCAACGCCACGCTGCGCGCGTACCAGCAGCAGGGCGTGAGCTGGCTGTCGTTCCTCAAGGGCGCGGGGCTGGGCGGCATCCTCGCGGACGACATGGGTCTGGGAAAGACGCTCCAGACCATCTGCATCCTGGGGCCGAAGTCGCTGGTGGTGTGTCCCACGAGCGTGCTGCCCAACTGGGTGGCGGAGCTTGCGCGCTTCCGACCGTCGTTGAAGGTCTGCGTGTACCACGGCCCTGGCCGCAAGCTGGACCCCACCGCGGACATCACGCTCACCACGTACGCGCTGCTGCGCCTGGACGCGGCGGTGCTGGGCGCGCCCACGTGGGAGGCGGTGGTGCTGGACGAGGCCCAGGCCATCAAGAACCCGGAGAGCCAGGTGTCGCGCGCGGCGTTCGGGCTCAAGGCGAACCTGCGGCTCGCGCTCAGCGGCACGCCGCTGGAGAACCGCCTGGACGAGCTGTGGAGCCTGATGCACTTCACCAACCCGGGCCTCTTGGGAGGCCGCCGCCAGTTCGAGGAGAAGACGGCGCAGCCCATCGCGGACGGCAAGCCGGGAGCGGCGGAAGGCCTGCGCCGCCGCATCCGCCCGTTCATCCTGCGCCGCCTCAAGCGGGACGTGGCGCCGGAGCTGCCGCCGCGCACCGACTCCGTGATGCACGTGCAGTTGGATGAGCGCGAGCGCTCCGTCTACGACGCGGTGATGGCCGCGACGCGCGCGGAGGTGGTGGCGCTGCTCAACGAAGGCGGCAGCGTGCTCAAGGCGCTGGAGGCGCTGCTGCGGTTGCGGCAGGCGGCCTGCCACTCCGCGCTGGTGCCGGGTCAGGTGGCGAAGACGTCCTCCAAGGTGCAGACGCTGGTGGACGCGCTGGAGACGGCGGTGTCGGAGGGCCACAAGGCGCTGGTCTTCTCCCAGTGGACGTCGCTGCTGGACCTCATCGAGCCGGGGCTCAAGGAAGCGGGCATCGGCTTCGAGCGGCTGGACGGAGCGACGGCGAACCGGGGCGAGGTGACGTCGCGCTTCCAGGGCCAGGACGGAGCGCCGGTGCTGCTCATGTCGCTGAAGGCCGGAGGCACGGGCCTGAACCTCACGGCGGCGGACCACGTGTTCCTGATGGATCCGTGGTGGAACCCGGCGGTGGAGGCGCAGGCCGCGGACCGGGCGCACCGCATCGGGCAGGAGCGGCCGGTGATGGTCTACCGGCTGGTGTCGCAGGGCACGGTGGAGGAGAAGATTTTGGGCCTCCAGGAGAAGAAGCGCGCCCTGTTCGAAGCCGCGCTCAGCGAGGCCTCGGGCGCCGCCGCCATCACCCGTGAGGACCTGCTCCAGCTCTTCGCGTAGGGCGTCCGCGTCACGTCGCGAACCGCACCGCCACCTTCGTGGCCTCCGGGTCGCTGAAGCGCAGGAGGTCCTCTCCCTCCTGCACCAGGGCGTCGCGGACGGGCTTCTTCAGCGGGTCGAAGGCGTTGCAGACCAGCGTCGCCGTGCCCTTCGCGCGCTCGGTGGTCCAGACGCCCGCGGTGCGCCCGTCCACCAGGAACACGTTGAGCACGCGCAGGTTCTTCGTGGACAGCAGCGCGCGGTGCTCCTCCGGCACGACGCGGGTGCGGTCCGCGTGGGAGAGGATGAGGTTGTCGAAGTCCGGCAGGAAGCGCACCGGCGCGGGCGTCTCCTCCGGCGGGCGCGGGGCCTTGGGCAAGTCGAAGAGGACGCGCTTCTTCTCGTCGCGGAACTCCACCAGCTTGCCGCGCACCTTCTCGAAGGCGTCCTTCAGCGGCTTGATGCCGGACCAGGACTGCATGTCCGCCACGGTGGCCGGGCCGAAGGCGGCCAGGTAGCGCAGCACCAGCGGCGAGGCGTCGTCGTCCGTGGAGAGCTTCTCTCCCAGCCAGGACTCCGCCAGCGTGAAGCCGGAGCTGCCGGGCCAGCCCCACTCCAGCCCCTCCTCGGGGACCTGGACGAGCGGCAGCATCATCCGCGCGGCGAAGCCCATGGCCCGCTCGTCGCCGTCCACGTGGTGCTTCAGCAGGTGCGCCCGCACCTCCTCGAAGGTGCGGGGCTTCTCCTGGAGGAAGGGCTTCGCCGTGGCCAGCAGCGCGGGCAGGTCCAGCGCGGTGGCGCGCTCCTTCAGCACGGAGCGCATGGCCGCGTTGAGCAGGGGCTGGAAGAGCCCCCGGTAGCGCAGGTAGTCCTTCGCGGTCATCAGGTGCAGCGTGCCGCGCATCATCGTGCCGCGCGCCAGCTCCCGCTTGAGCGCCAGCTTCGTGAGCGCGTCGCGCTGGAAGCCCTGGAGGCGCGACCAGAGGGCCAGGTAGGGCGGACGCGCGAGCTGGGCCTGGAGCCCCACCAGGTGCTCGATGGCTCGCGGCACGGTCATCTTCTCGCGCGTGAGCAGCAACTGGCGCGCGAGCGTTGCTCGGTTGAGGGCCTGAGGGGTCAGCACTTCGGTGGGCATGCTTCCGAGCATACCCAGCCGTCTTCAGCGCGTGAGGGCCGGAATCACCTTCTCACCGAAGGCTTCGATGAAGCCTTCCTGCTCGCGGTTGACGTTGTGCAGGTACAGCCGGTCGAAGCCCAGGCGCAGGTCCTCGCCCATCCAGTCCACGTGCTGCTGGAGGCTGCTGGAGACGCGCAGCGGGCCGTCCAGGTCGTGCGGCTGCACCACGTTCGCGGCCTCCTGGAACTGCGCGGGCGTGCGCAGGTCCGTGAGCACGCTGTTGGCGAAGATGTTCGACGCCCACTGGTTGTACGCGCCTTCACGCGCGAGCTCGTCGTCCTTCGCGTAGGACAACTGCACCTTGAGGAACAGGGGCTTGCCCTCGCCGCCGCCTTCGCGGAACGCATCCACCACCTTGCGCAGCTCCTCCGGGGGCCGCGCGGTGGTGATGAGCCCGTCCGCCCAGCTCCCCACCCACTTCGCCGTCTTCGGCGTGACGGCGGCGCCGATGAGCAGCGGCATGTCCTTGGGGCGCGTGTAGAGCCTGGCCTCCTCCACCGTGACCAGCCCCCGGTGCGTCACCGTCTCGCCCCGGAAGAGGGCGCGCATGATGTCCACGCACTCCTTCAGGCGCGCGTTGCGCAGGTCCTTCGCGGGCCAGCCCGTGCCGGTGATGGCCTCGTTGAGGTACTGGCCGCTGCCCAAAGCCATCCACGCCCGGCCGGGATACATCTCGTTCAGGGTGCCCAGCGCCTGCGCGACGATGGCCGGGTGGTAGCGCTGGCCCGGCGCCGTGACGGAGCCGAAGGACAGGCCCGTGGACGCGAGCGCCGCGCCCATGAACGCCCAGGCGAAACCGCTCTGCCCCTGCGCTTCCGTCCACGGGTGGAAGTGGTCGGAGTTGAGCGCGGCCTGGAAGCCCGCGCCTTCCGCCTTCTGGCAGAGGCGAAGAAGCTCGCTGGGCGGAAACTGTTCGTGCGACGCGTGAAAGCCGATGAGGGGCATGCGGGCGCCACCCTGGAGCGGGAGCGCTCCCACGGCGAGGCCTGTCTTCGCGCGAGTGTTGGCTGAACGAAGTCCGCTAGCCCCCAGGTGTGGGGTTCCGCACGACGCTCCCATCCGAACGGCCACGTCCGCGAGGGGAGGGCTAAACGGAAAGGATGATTGAAGACCTCTGGTACAAGAACGCGGTCGTCTACTGCCTCGACGTCGAGACGTTCATGGACGGCAACGGCGACGGCGTGGGGGACTTCACGGGCCTGCGCCGCAAGCTGGACTACCTGGCGGGCCTGGGCATCACCTGCCTGTGGCTCCTGCCCTTCCAGCCCACGCCCAACCGCGACAACGGCTACGACATCAGCGACTACTACGGCGTGGATCCGCGCCTGGGAGACCTGGGCGACTTCGTGGCCTTCACCCACGAGGCGAAGCTGCACGGCATCCGCGTCATCATCGACCTGGTGGTGAACCACACGTCGGATCAGCACCCGTGGTTCCAGGCCGCGCGCAAGGACCCGGACAGCCGCTACCGCGACTACTACGTGTGGGCGAAGAAGCGGCCCAAGGACGCCAACAAGGGCATGGTCTTCCCGGGCGTGCAGCCCTCCACGTGGACGTACGACAAGGAGGCGCGCCTCTGGTACTTCCACCGCTTCTTCGACTTCCAGCCCGACCTCAACGTGGCGAACCCGGAGGTGCGCGAGCAGATCCTCAAGGTGATGGGGTACTGGCTGGAATTGGGCGTGTCCGGCTTCCGCGTGGACGCGGTGCCCTTCCTCGTCGAGCTGAAGGGCGTGAAGAACCCGGACGTGAAGAACCCCTACAAGCTGCTGGAGGAGATGCGCGAGTTCCTCTCCTGGCGCAGGGGGGACGCCATCCTGCTCGCGGAAGCCAACGTCACCATGAACGAGGTGGTGGAGTTCTTTGGCGACAACGACCGCATGCAGATGGTGTTCAACTTCCTGGCGAACCAGAACTTCTACCTGTCCCTCACGCGAGGGGACGTGACGCCGCTGGTGCAGGCCCTGAAGTCGTCCCCCAAGCTGCCGCACACGGCGCAGTGGGCGAACTTCCTGCGCAACCACGACGAGCTGGACCTGGGGCGCCTGCCGGACGAGGACCGGCTGGAGGTGTTCCAGGCGCTGGGGCCGGACAAGGGCATGCAGCTGTATGACCGGGGCCTGCGCCGCCGGTTCGCGTCCATGCTGGACGGGGACCGCCGCCGCATCGAGGTGGCGTACAGCCTGATGTTCTCCCTGCCCGGGACGCCGGTGCTCTGGTACGGCGACGAGCTGGGCATGGGGGAGAACCTGTCGCTCGTGGAGCGGCAGTCGGTGCGCACGCCCATGCAGTGGAGCCCGGAGCCGCACGGCGGCTTCACGCTGGCGGACGCGCCGGTGAAGCCCCTGGTGTCGGAGGGGCCGTTCGGCTTCCGGCAGGTGAACGTGGCGCAGCAGCGGCGCGACCCGGGCTCGCAGCTCAACTGGACCGAGCGCATCATCCGCGCGCGCAAGGAGTGCCCGGAGCTGGGGTGGGGCGCGTGGAAGGTGCTGCGCACCGGCAACAAGGGCGTGCTGGCCATCCGGTACGAATGGAAGGGCAACGCGCTGGTGGTGCTGCACAACCTGTCCGCCCGGCCCTGCACGGTGAAGCTGGACCCGGGCGGCGAGGAGGCGTGCACGCTCTTCAACGTGCTCAGCGAGGACCACTCCGAGCCCGTGGACGGCCAGCGCCACGTGCTCACGCTGGAGGGCTACGGCTACCGGTGGTTCCGCGTGGGGTTGGAGAACCCCGCGCGCAAGCACCGGACGGAGCCGCTGCCCTAGCCGAGGCTCACAGCATGCTGGCGATGTCCTTCACCGGCTGCGGGGCGGCCTCGGTGTTGGCCAGCGCGCCCGTATAGGCTCCGAAGAGCATCCCGGCCGGGTTGGCGCGGCCCTTGGTGATGGAGCCGATGACGCCCTCCGCGGCGCCCTTGATGGTGTTGACGTAGCCCTTCGCGGCGCCCTCGAGGACGCCCTTGAAGCCGCCCTCCGAGTCACCGATGCCCGTCAGGACGTTGCTGACTCCCGGAATGAACCAGAGGGCCTTGCCCGCCTCGCCCATGGCCCACTGGAAGTTGTCCTTGTTGCTGCCGTCCGCCTTCACGTGGGTGTCCTTGGTGGTCGGCAGCTGGTGCTCGCCCAGGAAGGAGTAGCCCTTCTCGGCGAAGTCCTTGAGCATGCCGGCCTCCGTGCCGTGGCGCGCGTCACCGTCCTTGGTGATGCCCTCGATGTTGCCGTCACCCATGCCACCCTTGACCTTGTTCGAGCGGTCCCCGCCCGTGGAGGCCTTGGCGCTGTCGATGAACTCCAGCACCTTGGTCAGCCGGTAGACGCCGTCCGCGTTCTGCTTCGGGTCCTTCAGGTCGAGCTTGGGGTCCACGCCCGTCTGCTTGCAGAGCTGCTCGAACTTGATGTCCTTCTGGCGGCCCAGGTTCTTGAGCACGGGCGAGTCGTCGACGATCTGCGCCGCCGTGCGGTTGTCGCCGGCCGGGCGCTTGTCATTGGCGCTCGGGACGCCGTTGCTGGCGGGCTGCGGCTCCGGAGGCTGCGCCTGGACCGGGACCTGCGCCCGCGCCGAACCCAGGTCCCGCAGCTCCGGGGGGAGTCCGCGGTACGCGAGAGGGGCCGGCGCCAGGTCCTGGAGCTCCGGGGGCAGTCCGCGGGGCGCGAAGGTGGCCGGCCCGAGGTCCTGGAGCTCCGGGGGAAGTCCCCGAGGGGCGAAGGCGGCCGGGGCGCCGAGCATGTCCGACGCACCCTCCAGCGCGGGCATCCCACGCGGCTGCCTGCGGTTGATGATCTCCGGCTGGAACGAGTCCACCTGGTCGAAGCCCCGCGCCGGCATGCTCCGGGAGGCGTCCGCGACAGGCCCCGCGGAGAGCTGGGCCTTCGGGCTGACGAGCGCGGGCTCCGCGGTGGTGGGGCGCATCAGGGAGGAGGAGCGGGCCGTGGCCTTGAGGTCGATCATGGTTATCACCTGGGGTCTGAGCTGCGACGTTGCCTGACCTCATTGCAGCGCCCATGCCGACCCGGTGAACCGCGCAACCCCTGGACTTCACAGGGAGGGAATGCTCGCGGCGGGCATCCTGCTGGTGACCGCAGTCACCAGCAGGATGGCGCGAGTCATCAGTTCATCTCGACCTTCTGGAAGAGCCGCTCCGGCGGGGCGATACCGTCGGAGAAGTCCAGGATGGTGGTGTAGTACGTGGGGTCGCCCCAGGAGCCGTAGAGCACCTGGTCGTGGCCCAGGCCGCGGAAATCCCCCACCAGCATCCGGTTGGCCAACAGCGTCGGGTAGTAGCTCACGCCCTGCGCCTCGCTGTAGCGCACCTCGGCGGGGGCGACGCCGTCGAAGAAGTCCGCGATGAGCATGGCCGTGCCGGTGGTGCCGTTGTTCACCAACAGGAGCTGGTCGTAGCCCAGGTCCCGGAAGTCGCCGGCCGCCTGGTTGTCGTCCGCGTCCATCAGCCCGTCGAGCACGGTGAAGGCACCGGAGGCCTCCACGTAGCGCACCTGCGCCGGCGCCACGCCCGCGCTGAAGTCGAGGAGCTTCACCCGCGCGCCCGTGCCGGAGCGGTTGAGGCAGAGCACCTGGTCGTAGCCGCGGTTCTGGAAGTCGCCCACGTAGAGGCGGTCGTCCGGCTCGGAGCAGTCCTCGAAGGAGTTCGGGCCGCTCCACTCCTCGCGGTAGCCGTCTTCCGCCGGGGCCACGCCGTCGCTGAAGTCGGCGATCATCACGCGGCTCCCCACGCCGGAGCGGTTGAAGAACAGCACCTGGTCATGCCCCCGGTGGAGGAAGTCGCCCACGAGCTGCGTGTCCTCGACGTCGTGCCAGCCGTGGAGCAGCACGCTCTGGCCCCAGGACTCGTGGTAGCGCACCTCCGAGGGGACGGCGCCGTCGCGGTAGTCGGTAACCATCACCCGGCCGCCGTAGCCGTCGGTGTTGATGAAGAGCATCTGGTCGTAGCCCAGGCCGCGGAAGTCACCCGTCAGCTTGATGTCGCTGGGGTTGTGCCAGTTGTTGAGCAGGGCCGACGCGCTCCAGGACTCCTGGTAGTGGAAGTTGGGGAAGGCATTGGCGTTGACGTAGCCGGAGACCAGCACGCGCGGGCCATAGCCCGACCCGTCGATGGCGATGAGCTGATCCGCGCTGCCCGTGCCCGCGAAGACGCCCGCCTTGTAGACGGAGGGCATGGCCAGCCGGAATGTCTTGGGCGCGTTGACGAGCAGCGGGCTGTGGCGGCCCTGCTGATCCAACGCGTAGATGCGCAGCGTGTGCTCCTGGCCATCCACGTAGAGGTCCGGGATGCGGAAGGAGAAGCCGTTCGCGCCGGACGCCATGGGGTAGACGTTCTTCACGTCGGAGCGGTAGAGGTTCGCCACCACGTTGGCCACGGACGCCGGGTTGCCGTCGATGGAGTAGTAGACCGTGATGGACGCGGACGGCGAGTCCAGGTCCAGCGCCCAGCCCGTCACCGTGCCGTCGTAGGAGATGTTCTCCAGCGTGCCGAAGGCGCCCGGCAGGTTGAAGGTGCGCGGCGAGCCCGCGAGCAGCGGGTTGTGGATGCCCTGCGTGTCGATGCCGTAGACGTGCATCGTGTGGTTCTGGCCGTCGCGGAAGTACGCCGGCACGGGGAAGTAGAACCCGTGGTTGCCCAGGATGCCGTCGTGCGCGGTGTTGACGTCCGGGCGCGCGACGTTCGCGACCGCGGAGCCGCCGAACGCGCCGGAGCCCGCCGGCCCGTCGATGTAGAAGTGCACGTCCGTGGAGACGGACGGCGACGCGGTGTCGAAGGTCCAGCCCTTCACGTAGCCGGTGGAGGTGATCTCCTCGAAGTTGCCCTTCGTCTCGCCCGGGTACATGGACGCGGCGGAGGCGACGTCGCCCGCGCTCAGGGCGATGCGCTGGCCAATGGCCTGGCCACCCTTGGTACGGATGGTCTCCATGTCCTTGCCCGTGACGGGGTCGGGCTTGCCGAACGCCGTGGGGCCGTAGTGCATGATGGACCCGAAGTCATAGGGGCCGAAGTCGTCGCCGTTGCTGATGTGCTGCTCGAAGGCGTACTCCATGCCGTCCTCAATGTTGTCCCAGAGGATGTCCACGAAGGCGTCGCGGTCCTCCCGGCTCTGCTCGTGCCAGAAGCCGATGGCATGGCCCAGCTCGTGGATGACGTTGCCCAGGCTGCACGTGCCCTCCAGCGTGACGAACTGCCGGCCGCCCTGGCGTCCCACGGACGAAAAGCAGCCCTGTCCCTTCACGAAGTAGACGTGGTCGACGGAGGTGGGCGTGGAGGCGGAGATGGGCACGAAGCGCAGGCCCGTGCGGCGCTGCCAGTGCCGGATGGCGTCGTTGACGACGAAGTTGTCATCCAGCGAGCCGTAGACGTGGACGTACGGGACGACGCCATTGGGCCAGCGCTTGCTGCTGCCGGAGACCTGGATGCTCTCCGCGGAGACACGGTTGGCGGCCTGGGCCTTCACCTTGGGCGACTCGCGCTCCACGTCCTCCACGGTGCCCAGGATGATGTCGCCCTCGAAGAGCGCCATGCCGTCGACGGCTGCGTACTTCACCTCGCGGGCCTCGGCCTTGGGGCCAATGCGGACCCATGCGGAGCGCACGCCGGAGCTGGCGGGCGACTGGGGCGCGGGCGCGGGCGGGGTGGTGGTTTCGGTGGCGTCTTCCGGACGGCAGGCGGTGCCAAGGCAGGCCACGGCCGTGAGCGCCCGGATGAACCGGGCGTGATGGGTGATGCGCATGGGTGATTCCCCCTCGTTGGGAGTCGCGATGACTCGCGGTGCATTACGGAAGGACTCGCGGAGGTTGGTTGTGCGGGGGTGATGTTTCCCGCGCTATGACGGCCACCGTCATGAGCCCCGCTCCTCCTTCACGTGTCGCGCTGCGCTGTGCACTCGCGTTCGCCGTGCTGTACGCCTGCTACGAAGCGCCGGAGGGGATCGGCGGGCGGCTGCTGGGAAGCTTCGCGGTGACGGCGGCGCTGATGCTGCTCTTCCACGCGGTGGCCTGGGGCGTGGGGCGGTGGCTGGGTTACCGCAATGGCTTTCATGCGTATGCGTTGGAGTGGCGTGGCTCCGCGCTCGCGCGGGCGCTGGCGGTGATGCTGGTGCTCAAGCCGCTGTCCGTGCTGGTGGGAGTGGCGGTGGGCGTGATGCGCGTGCAGCCCCTGGAGAAGCCGCTGATGGGCACGGCGCTGCTGGTGGCGGCGCTGGGGGTGGTCGTGTCCACGTTCGTGCCGTCGGTGGCGGAGGACATCGTCTCGCGCGGCTTCTGGTACCGCGCATGGCCGGTGGCGGGGCGGGGCGTGGGCTACGTGGTCCTGTCCGCGGGCGTGTTCGTGCTCACGCACGTGTACCGGCTGGGCAACGGTCCGCTGGAGTGGCTGATGTTGTTCTGCACGGGGCTCGCGTACGCGGCGGCGGTAGCCCGCACGGGCTCGCTGTGGGGCGCCGTGGGGCTGCACTGGGGATGGAATCTGGCGAACGGGCTGCTGGACCTGCAACTGGACGTCAACGCGGTGGGGCAGGGCGGCCGTGTCCTGTCCACCGTGACAGGGCTGGTCGCGCTGGGGCTGGTGGTGCTGCTGCCGAAGCGACGTGACGCCACGGTGTAGGTGGCGGGCCCTGGAGCTTCGGGTTACAGACTCGGGGGAGGAGGCTCGCGATGCCCGCTCCCCTGACGCGGCGCCCGGAGACGAAGTCGTTCAGCATCGAGGACCTGCTCGACCGCGTGCGGCGCGGCGAGGTGCGCATCCCCGACTTCCAGCGCCCCCTGCGTTGGACCGCGGAGGACGTGCGCGACCTGCTGGACAGCGTGTACCGGGGCTATCCCATCGGGACCCTGTTGTTCTGGCGCCGGGATGCCCCCGCCGCCAACGTCAGCTTCGGCCCCGTGCGCATCGACGCGCCCTCCACCAGCCAGGGCCTGTGGGCCGTGGACGGACAGCAGCGCGTGACGGCGCTCGCGGGCGTGCTGCTGCATCCGTCCTATGGCGACGAGGCCGGGCGCGATGACTTCCACCTCTACTTCGACCTGGAGACGGAGGAGCTGCACGCGCCTCCGGACGCCGGCACGCCGCCACCTCACTGGCTGCCGATGAACGAGGTGCTGGACAGCGAGTCGCTGCTCCACTGGCTCAACCGCTATCCGGGCCGTGAGGCACACCCGGAGCACCTGCGCGCCGCCATCCGCCTGGGCAAGGCCATCCGCGAGTACCAGGTGCCCGCGTACGTCGTGGACACCGCGGACGAGAAGGTCCTGCGCATCATCTTCAAGCGCCTCAACACCGCGGGCCGTCCGCTCACGGATGAAGAGGTGTTCAACGCGCTTTACGTGGGCTCGCGCTCGCTCAGCCTGGAGTCGGTGACCGAAGGGCTGCGGGAGCTGGGCTTCGGGAGCATCCCGGAGTCGCTGCTGCTGCGCGCCGTGCTGGCCGTGCGCGGCCTGGACTTCACGCGCGGCTACCAGGAACAGCTCAACCAGGACGACGAGCTCACGGAGTCTGTCCGCCGCACGGACCGGGCCCTTCGCGATGCCATCGTGTTCCTCAAGCGCGATGCGTTCATCCCGCACCTCAAGCTCCTGCCCGCGCCGGAGAACTCGCTGGTCCTGCTGACGCGCTTCTTCCAGCTCCATCCGGAGCCGTCACCGCGTTCCCGGGAGCTGCTGTCGCGCTGGATCTGGCGCCACATCGTCTTCGGCGGCTGGGAGCTGAAGCCCCCGGAGGCCCTCCAGGTCTTCTCGGCCATCCGCTCCGACGAGGAGCGGTCCCTCCAGACGTTGCTGGGCCAGATCCCGCCGCCGCTCATCCGTTGGTGGATGGAGACGGGGATGCCCATCATTCCCAGCACCCCCGTGGGGCCTCCGCTGGTCCTGCGCATCGCGATGCTGTCCCTCCAGCCACGCGACCTGCGGACGGGGGCCGTGCTGGAACCTGGAGAGCTGCTGGAGCTGCCGGGCGAAGGACTCCAGCCCATCCTCCCTCCGGGGGACATGCGGTGGATGACGCCCGGAATCGTGGACCGCCGGATGGTCCGGCGCGTGATGGACGGGACCTTCGGCTTCCTCTTCCACCCGCCCGTTCCGGGGCGCCCGCCCGTCCAGATGCTCGAAGCCTGGCCACCCCTGGCGGAGGACATCCTCCAGAGCCACGGGCTCACCACGCAGGCCCTGGGCGCCCTGAGGCGCAATGACGGACTGGAGTTCCTCCAGCTGCGCCAGGCGGTGCTGGAGCCCGTCCTGCGCCAGTTCATGGAGGCCCGCACGCGCTGGGACGACTCGGACCGGCCTTCGCTCCAGTCGATGATCATCGACGACGATGAGGACTGACATGGACCCCACGCTCCCCGTGTCCACCACGGGCATCCTCGACGTCCTCATTGGCGACGTGCACGTCGGCACGCTCACGCTGCTCGCGGACGAGCGCATCGAGTTCAGCCTCTCCGAGGACTACCGCCAGCGCTACCCGCGCCCCGTCCTGGGCCAGTTCTTCGAGGACGACCTGTCGCGCCGCCACACCAGCCGCATGCGGCTGCCGCCGTTCTTCTCCAACCTGCTGCCCGAAGGCCCGCTGCGCGACCTCATCTCCGAGCGCCAGCACATCGCCCGGCAGCGCGAGTTCTTCTTCATCGCCCACCTGGGCGCGGACCTCTCCGGCGCCGTCATCGTCCGCCCCGCGGGCGAGCTCGCCGGCCACGACGCGCCGCTCGTGGACGTCCCCGCGGAGCCCGTGTCGGACGGTGAGCCGCTGCGCTTCTCGCTCGCGGGCGTGCAGCTCAAGTTCTCCATGCTCCGGCGCGACCGGGGCATGACGCTGCCCATGGGCGGCCTGGGCGGAGACTGGATCGTCAAGCTCCCGGACAACCGCTACGACCGCGTGCCGGAGAACGAGCTGTCCGTGATGACCTGGGCCCGCGCCACCGGCATCGACGTGCCGGAGCTCCAACTGCTCCCGGTCTCCGACCTGCACGGCCTCCCGGAGGGCATCACCCTGCGCGAGGACCTGGCGTACGCCATCCGCCGCTTCGACCGGCCGTCCCCCGGCCGCCGCGTGCACATGGAGGACCTGGCGCAGGTGCTGGGGCTGTACTCCGACGAGAAGTACAAGAAGTACAACTACGAGACCATCGCCAACGTGCTGCTCAAGGTCGCGGGCCTGGAGGCGCTCCAGGAGTTCCTGCGGCGGCTGGTGTTCATCATCGCGTGCGGCAACGGCGACGCGCACCACAAGAACTGGTCCCTCTACTACCCGGACGGCACGCGCCCCACGCTGTCGCCCGCGTACGACTTCGTCTCCACCATCCAGTACATGCCGCAGGACCAGCTCGCGCTGAACCTGGCGAAGTCCAAGCGCTTCGAGGACGTGTCGCTCCAGAGCTTCGAGCGCCTGGCGCGCAAGCTGGGCCTGGCGGACGAGGACGTCCTCCCGGTGGTGAAGGGCGCCGTGGAGGTCGCGCTCGACGCGTGGACCACGCTGCGCGCGGACCTGCCCATGCCGGAGCTCTTCAAGCAGCGCATCGAGGAGCACTGGAAGCGCGTCCCGCTGCTCCAGGGCAACGTGAAGCGCAGCGCGGGCGAGCTGCGCCAGACGGTCAACGCCTTCTTCACCCTCTACAACGAGCTGCCCCGCCTGGGCCCCGGCAGCGACGCCTGCACCCGGGAAGCGCTGCGGCGCCTGGGCCCGGTGCCTCCGTCGCCGCGCGTGCTGGACCTGGGCTCGGGCACCGGACGGCAGTCGCTGGTGCTCGCGCGCGAGCTGAACACGCGCGTCACCGCCGTGGACCTGCACCGGCCCTATCTGGACCGGCTGGAGCGCGAGGCCCGCGAGCAGGGACTGTCGGACGCCATCGTCACGCGCCAGGAGGACATGCGCGCGCTGTCGTTGCCGCCTGCATCCGTCGACCTGCTCTGGTCCGAGGGCGCCATCTACCTGGTGGGCTTCGAGCAGGACCTGCGCCAGTGGCGGCCGTTGCTCGCGCCGGGGGGACTGGTGGCCGTCACCGAGTGCACCTGGCTCACGGACGTCCGGCCTCCGGAGGCGGTGCGCTTCTGGTCCGCCGGGTACCCGGCCATGGGCAACATCGCCCAGAACCGCGCCAGCGCGGAGGCGGCGGGCTTCACGGTGCTGGACACCTTCACGCTGCCCGCGTCCGCGTGGTGGGACGACTACTACACGCCGCTCCTCCAGCGCATCGACCAACTGCGCCCCACCGCGGACGCGGCGCTGCGCGAGGTCATCGCGGCGGCGGAGCAGGAGGTGAACCTGTACCGCCGCCACGGGGACAGCTACGGCTACGTCTTCTACCTGCTGCGTTCGCGCGAGGCCTGAAGCCTCGGGCCTGGGTGGCGCGGGAGGGGACGAACGGAGAGGATGGGCGGCCCATGCCGGCCCCCGCCCCCCGTGCCGTCCCCACTGGGGACACGCCCACTGACGCCTCGCTGACGCTGCTGAGCATCCCCGGCACGACGCAGGCGGAGGTGGACACCTACTGGCTGAAGCACGTGTATCAGGGCGACCGGCTGCCCCAGCTCACCCTGCGCGCGGTATTGCTGGGCGCGGGACTGGGCGTGCTCACCTGTGCCACCAACCTCTACGCGGGCCTGAAGACGGGCGTGGCGTTCGGCGTGGCTGTCACCGCCGCGCTGCTCGCGTCCGCGACGCATGGGGCGCTCCGGCGCTTGAGCCCTCGCGTCGCCGGGAGCCCGTTGTCGCTGCTGGAGCTGGGATGCGCGCAGACGGTGGCGTCGTCCGCGGGGTACGCGACGGGCGGCGCGCTCGTGTCGGTGCAGGGGGCGTGGTTGTTGACGACGGGGCACCACCTGCCCGGCGTGACGTTGCTCGCGTGGACGTTCATCTTGTCCACGCTGGGCGTCCTGTTCGCGGTGCCGCTCAAGCGGCAGTTGGTGGACCGGGAGCAGCTTCCGTTCGCGTCCGGGACGGCGGCGGCGGCGACGGCTCGCGCGCTGCATTCGGGAGGGGAGGCGGCGGGGCCCCGGCTGCGCATGCTGGGCGTGGGTGGGCTGATCGCGGGCGTGCTGACGCTCGCGCGGGATGGCTTCGGACGCGTGCCTTATGCGTATGCGTTTCCCGGGACGCTGGGGGGCGTGTCGCTGGAGCGGTTGGGGTTCGCGCTGGAGACGGGGTTGATGCCGGTGGGTGGGGGCGCGCTGCTGGGCGTGCGCGTCACCGCGTCCATGTGGCTTGGGGCGCTCGTGGTCCATGGCGTCGTCGCGCCCCGGTTGATGGCGGCGGGCGTGGTGGCTCCGGATGGAGACTTTCTCGCGTGGGCGCTGTGGCCGGGCGCGGCGGCGCTCACCACCGCGTCGCTGTTGCAGTTCGCGCTCCAGGCCCGCGTGTGGGGCCGGGCGCTGCGAGGGCTTCGCGGGCCACGTCAGTCGCCGCATCCCATTGAAGCGCTCCAGGTTCCCGGGCGGTGGTGGGCAGCTGGGATGCTGGTGTTGACGCCCGCGACGGTGGCGCTGGCGCGGGTGGGCTTCGACGTGCCGGTGCCGCACGCGCTGCTCGCGGTGGCGCTGTCGTTCGTGCTGTGTCTCATCTCCTGCCGTGTCACGGGCGAGACGGACGTGAGCCCCGTGGGCGCGCTGGGGCAGGTGACGCAGCTCACGTATGGCGTGCTCCTGCCTGGAGACGTGCGCGCGAACCTGGCGACGGCGGGCATCACGGTCAACGCGGCGTCCTCGTCCGCGGATCTGCTCACGGACCTGAAGGCGGGGCACCTCTTGGGTGCGAATCCGCGCCGCGTGTTCCTGGCGCAGCTGGTGGGGTGTGTCGTGGGGGCGCTGGTGGTGGTGCCGCTGTTCTACCTGCTGGTGCCGGAGCCGTCCGTGCTCGGGTCGGAGCGCTTCCCGGCGCCAGCCGCGACGGTGACCGCGGGCGTGGCGCGGGTGCTGGCGTCGGGGCTGGATGCCGTCTCGGCGGACCTGCGGATCGCCATGGCCTGGGCGGCGGGAGCGGCGGCCGTCCTCACGCTGGGTGAGCAGGCGCTGCCGGAGCGCTTCCGGCGCTGGACGCCCTCGGCGGTCGGGGTGGGGCTGGCGTGTCTGCTGCCTGCCTCCACCTGTCTGGGATTCTTCCTGGGCGGGCTGGGGTGGGAGCTGGCCCGGCGGTGGCGGCCCGCGTCGGACGGGCCGGGTGTGACGCTGGCTGCCGGGCTCATCGCGGGTGAGGGACTGGTGGGCGTGGGCATCGTGCTGGCGCGGGCGCTCTGGTAGCCTTCGGGCATCCGCATGCGCTGTCCGGTCTGCCACCGCCGCCTCGCTCCCGGCGCGGCGTGTCCCGTGAATGGCGTCGCCACCGGGTCCGGTCTCCCCCTGGAGCCGCTGGCGATTCCCGACGTCCCCGGCCTGTCCGGTGCCGCCCTGTTGGGGGTGGGGGGCTTCGCCCACGTCTTCACGGCGGTGCGCGAGTCGGACGGCCGCGAGGTGGCGCTCAAGGTGGGGCTGGGGCCGCACCATGCGCGCTTCGCCCACGAGGCGGAGGCGCTCCGGCGCGTCGGACCTCCCACGGTGCCGGAAGTGCTGGAAGAGGGGCGGGTGGGGGGCAGGCCCTTCCTGGTGCAGGAGCTGTTGCGAGGGCAGACGCTCGCGGCGTGGATGGCGGCGCTGCCGGGGACGGGCGCGGCGTCCGTGGCGCGGGTGCGGGAGTTGCTGACGGGGTTGTGTCCGGCGGTCGCGCGCGTGCACGCGGTGGGGGTCGCGCACCGGGACCTCAAGCCGGAGAACATCTTCCTGCGTGAAGGTGGCGCGCTGAGCCTCCTGGACTTCGGGCTCGCGCGGTGGATGGACGCGGGACCGGCGGAGGCGGCGGGGAACCGCGCGGGCACGACGGTCTACATGGCGCCGGAGCAGTGCCTGGACGCGCGCGAGGCGGGGCCGGCGGCGGACATCTACGCCTTGGGCGTCCTGCTCTTCGAGTTGCTCACGGGGACGCCGCCGTTCAACGGCACTCCGGACGAGGTGCGCGAAGGCCACGTGAGCCAGCGTCCGCCGCGCGTGTCGGAGCGGGCGCAGGTTCCGGGAGCGCTGGACGCGGTGGTGGCGCGGTGTCTGGCCAAGGAGCCGGCGGAACGGTACGCGAGCGCGGAGGAGTTGCTGGCCGCGTTCGAGGCCGCGTGCGCGGAAGGGCCTTCGCTGTCCGGTGTGGTCGGGGCGAGGGACGCGCGGCCGGCGCAGACGCTGGTGACGTTCGCGGGCGCGCGTCCGGTGGCGGTGCTGGGGTTGCGCACGGCCGCGTCGGTGGAAGGGTTGGCGGCCACGCTGGAGCCATTCGGCGGAGTGCTGGCGCGGGTCGCGGCGGGTGGCTACCTGCTCGTCTTCTGCGAGTCATTGTCCGCGGAGGCGAACGTGCGCGCGGGCGCGCTCGCGGCACGGCGACTGGTGGAGTCCGGAGAGGCCTCGGCGGTGCTGCACGTCGCGGTGCTGTATGTGCATCCGGGCACCACGTTGCCGCGCGTCGCGGGTGCCGCGCTGGAGAGGCCGGAGACGTGGTGGGGGAGGGCGCTCACGCAAGGCGAAGTGCGGGTGACGCCAGAGGCGGTCGCGCGGCTGGAGCCCGGCTGGATCGAGCCCGTCACGAAGCCCGGCGACACCGAAGCCAGGCCGGGGGCTCGTGAGTCTGAGGCTCGGGAGCAACAGCCGTCCGAGAGCATCGGATCCACGGCATCGCAGGGGAGCGACGGCGACGCTCGCCCCGCAGCGCGAGAGTCCGAGAGTCGCGAGTCCACTCCGTCCCAAGCGGCCGTAGATGACGCGCGCGCCGTGACGCGTGAGAGAGTGAGTCGCGAGCCCCCTCCCTCGCAAGCGGCTGTAACGGACGAGCGCTCCGCGCCTCGCGAGTTGCAGCGCCGCGAGTCCACTCCGTCCCGAGCGGCCGTAGAGGATGAACTCGTCGCGACGGGTGAGTCCGCGAGTCGCGAGTCCATTCCCTCGCAAGCAGCCGAAGGGGACGACCGTTCAGCAACGCGTGAATGGGCGCGCCGCGAGCCCACACCCTCGCAAGCGGCCGGCGAGGACGGACGTGCCTCGACGCGTGAGTGGACGCGCGATGAGCCCACTCCCTTGCAATCGGCTGTAGAGGACGGACGTGCCTCGACGCGTGAGTGGACGCGCGATGAGCCCACTCCCTTGCAATCGGCTGTAGAGGACGGACGTGCCTCGACGCGTGAGTGGGCACACCAGGAGTCCACGCCCTCGCCAGCGGCTCTGGAGGACGAATACGCCCCAGCGCAGAAGGTCAGGGCACGTGAAGCCACCGTGCCGCATGCTGCCGCGGAGGGCGCACGCACCTTGGACGCCGAGCGCGAGCCCGAAGCGGTCTTCCGGCTGCGCCTCCACGACGAGGACGGAGCACGTGCTGATGGCGAGCCTCCTCCGTTCGTGGGCCGCGACGCGCTGCTGGAGGCACTGGTCGCGGACGCGGCGCGGAGCCTGTCGGCCTCTGCGCCGGGCCTGGGCGTGCTCACTGGCGAAGTGGGGCATGGCAAGTCACGGTTGCTGAAGGCGCTCGCGCTCCAGTTGGAGTCCGCGGGCCATGCCCGGGTCGTCCGTCTGCGCGCGCCTCCGCCGGATGCGTCGCTGTCCAACTCCCTCCTGGATGCCCTGCGCGCCGTCGTGGGCCGTCCTTCCGCGGAGCCCCGCATCCTGGGCGAGGCGCTCGTCGAGCAGGCCCGTGAAGCCCCGCTCGTGCTGTTGCTGGATGATGCGCACCTCGCGGATCCCCTGAGCCTGGATGTGCTCGAGCGCGCCACGCTCGCGGGACCGCGAGCACCCTTGTGGATCTGCGTCGCCGGCCGTCCGTCGTTGCTGGGCTTGCGTCCCCACCTGGGCGAGCGCAGCGCCCACTCCTCACGCCGTACGCTGCCGCCACTGTCTCCGGAGGCCAGCCGCGCGGTGCTTGTCCATTTGCTGCGCCCGGCGGAGCACATCCCCGAACCCGTGCTCGCGCGCCTGGAACAACTGGCGCAGGGCGTGCCCCTGTCCCTTGTCGAACTGGCTCGCGCGCTCCGTGCCGCCGGTGCCCTGCGTTCCGCACCGGGCGGCGGATGGTACGTCGCGCCGGACGCGCTGCTGGACGTCTCCGTCACGCCGCTCTTTGAACGACTGGCCCCACGCGCGCTCGCGGGCCTTCCGGAAGCCCACCGGGTGCTCGCGCGGCTGTGCGCGGTGCTCGGCACGGAGGTGGACGTCGCACGCGTGGACGCGGCCCTGCGCCACCTGACGACTGGACCGGAGCTGTCGCGCGCCGCCGCGCTGGACGCGGGCGCGGGCCTGCAACGGCTGGCCCGCGCGGGCCTCCTGCGCCCCACCGGCCCGGGCCGCTTCGCCTTCCGCCATCCGCTCCTGCGCGAAGCCCTGGAGGCCCTGCTGCCTCCCGCGCCCCGCCGCGCGCTGCACGCCGCCGCGCTCAAGGCCAGCGTGGGCGACGACGTGGCCGAACGCCGCCGCCGTGCGCACCACGCCGCGGTCTGCGGCGCCCACCTGGAGGCCTCGCGCGACTACCTGGTGCTGGCGGAGGAGGCCCGCTCCGGTCACCTCTCCGTGGAAGCGGAGCAGCACTACACGCGCGCGCTCGCGCTCCTCCCGGAGTCCGACGACGCGCGCAGGGCCCAGGCGCTCGCGGGACGGGGCAAGGTCCGCCACCGCCTCCAGCGCTTCCGTGAAAGCCTCGCGGACCTCTCCGCCGCGCGCGCCCTGGCCCGCACCCGAGGCGACGCCGCGCTCGAAGTGGACCTGCTCCTGGAGGAAGCCACCGCGCGCGACTGGATGGAGGACTCGGAAGGCTCCGCCGCCTGCACGCGCGAAGCGCTCGACGCCATCGAGCCCCTGGACGCGCCGCGCCTGTCCCTCCGCTGTGGCCTCGCCCGGGGCCGCCTGCACGTGCGGCAAGGCGAGTGGGCCGCCGCGGCCCGCGTGCTCACCTCCACCGCCGAGGGCTCCGAGCGGGCCCGGGACCACGAGACGCTGGTCGTGTCACTGGCCCTGCTGGGCGCCGCGCTCACCTTCCTGGACCGCGCACCAGAAGCCGCTGAACGCTTCGACGAAGCCCTGGAGCGCTGCGAGGCCGCGGGCGACGGACTGCACAAGGCCGCCGTGCTGAGCAACCGCGTCCTGCTGTGGCTCCGTCAGGGCGACGTGCCCCGCATGGAAGCGGACCTGCGCCGCGCCATGGCCCTGGGCCGCGAGCTGGGCCACGCGCAGATGGAGCGCTGGTCCACCTTCAACCTGGCGGAGGTCCTCTACATGCAGGGCCGCCTGGACGAAGCGCTCCCCCTCGCGCAGCGCGCGCACGAGTTGGGCGTGCGCTTCTTCCGCGAACACCCCGTGCCCGTGGACGCGCTGCTCATCGCCCGCATCCAGGCCGCTGCGGGAGACGAGGCAGCGGCGGCCCGCCAGCTCGCCTGGATTTCGGAGCGCTGTCCGCCGGAGTCCCTGCCGCCCACCGCCATCATGCGGCGGCTCGTGGAGCTCCAGGTCCATCAACAGACCACCGGCGCCTTCCGCGCGACGGACTGGGCCGCGCTCCACACGGAAGCGGACGCGCTGGCCTCACCGGATGAGAAAGCAGAGATCCTCCTGCAGGCCATCGGCAGCGCACGCCGCACGGGCGCCATCGACGAGGCCCGTGCATGGCTTGAGCGCGCCGGCCCCGCCGTGGCCGAAGCCCCGCTGTGGGCTACGCGTTTCCACGCATTGCGTGCCGCGCTCGCACCCTCAGCGCTGTAACGGGAATCGCTACACGGTGCCGCTCCCGTAACCTTTCGCGCTACAGGGAGACAAGAAGGCCGCGCCTGGGGTTTCCTTCCCTCCCATTTCCGAATCCTGCCCAAGGAGTGTTCGCGCGATGGCCTCCTCCGTCCTCCGAGTCCCCTGGTGTTTCCTGTTGCTGGCCCTCACCGGCTGCGAGCCCGCGCTCCCGGAAGACGCCAGCGCCGATGCCGACGTGTCGCTCGGCACGAGCAAGTCAGACATCCGCATCGCCAACTCGCTCACGACGCGCGAGCTGGTGCTCAACGCCATCGCCGCGAACCACGACGCGAACGCGGCCCTGTCCACGAACTCGCTGGAGTCCCTCTTCGACCCTGATGAGATGGTCCCCGGCGCGGGCACCGCGCTCGTCAACAACCAGCTCCGCGACCCCTACGCGCAGCGCTTCATGGCGTATCTGGTGAGCTGCGCGTTGGGCGAGGGCGAGACGCTCGAATACCTCAATCCCTTCCAGCCCGCGGGCTCCCAGCGCGGTGAATGGGCCGGCTCCGCGGGCCTCTGTCCGTGGTGGCGCACGCAGGCGCCGGGCGACGCGTGCCTCCGGCGCGTGACGGCGTGCCTCCTGTCGCGCAACAACGGCCTGGGCTACCGCGTGGACCTGTCCATGCGCGGGGAGATTCACGAGCCTTCCCAGTCCATGGCGGAGCCCTTCTCCCTGGACGCGTGGACGGTGCCGCTGGAGCACGTGCCGTCCACGACCGCGTCCATCAACAGCGCCGTGCCGTGCGACGAGCAGACGGTGGGCGCGGAGCGCGATTGCGGCTGGAAGATGCACTCGGTGGGGTGGTGCCCGGCGGGCCAGACCATCTCCGTGGGCGCGGGAGGCCCGGCGGTCTGCCCGTCCGGGACGCCGCTGGGCTCCAGCTCCGAGACGCGCATGATGCTGCGCGTGTGCCGGGGCATCGCGGGCTGCGACAAGGCGGACGCGCGGCACGTGGAGTCCAGCCAGGGCTGCTCACCGGAGTCCACGGACCCCTCGTCCTCCTCGGACACGGACCCCTCCGTGACCTTTACCTGCCCCGCGTCGGGTGGGTACTTCACGGTGATGAGCGCGCCCTGGGACAGCGACGCGGAGGGCACGGTGACCGTGGGCGTCTCGTCCGGCGTGCAGGCCCCCCTCTCCGAGCGCGCCGTATACCGGGTCCGCGAGGGCGCCTTCTACGGCAACCTCTTCGGCAGGGACGCGCTGCGCGACGACATCAACGTGACGGTGACGTTGGTGGCGGGCTCGAAGGACCGCTACACCGTCAACCGTCCGCGAGGCCGCCAGTCGAAGCCCGTCTTCAAGGACCTCTACTCCTGCTACGACCCGGGCTGGGTCTACGGCCGGGCGTACGCGACCTATCGCGTGTGCGCGCTGCCGGGCACGCAGGAGGACTGCGCGGCCACCGTCACGGGCCCGTGCTGGAGCACCGACCCGGGTGTTCCCTACCAGTGCAAGACGCAGGACGGCTCGCTGCTCGCGGGCGACGGTGACTTCGAGGCCTGCATGGACACGTCCAACCAGGTCTGGGAGGAGCCCGTCACCGTCTTCCTCAACGGCGCATGCGACCTGGTGGATGATCAGCATCTCCAGTTGTGCAAGCGCTGGACGGAGCCCCCGCCGCCCCATGAGACCTCTCGGGGCAAGTACTAGCCCATGGCGGGCAGCGGCGAGGAGGCCCTCTACGGCGAGGAGCTGCGGCCCGGCGCGCTCGTGGGCGAGTGGGTCGTGGACCACGTCCAGGTCCAAGGCCCCGTGTCCGCGCTGTACCGGGCGAGGCACGCGCGGTCCGGCGTGCCCGCCGCGCTGAAGGTGCTGCACCCGCAGGTGGCCGCGGCGGCGGTGGCGCTGCGGCGCTTCCGGCGTGAAGCGGCCACGCTCCAGCGCCTGCGCCATCCGCACATCGTCACGGTGCTGGGATACGGCGAGCTGTCGGACGGCCGGCCCTTCATCGCCATGGAGTGGCTGGAGGGGCAGGACCTGGCGGCGGAGCTGGCCACGCGAGGCCCCCTGTCTCCACGCGAGGTGCTGGAGGTGATGGAGCAGGTGGGCGCGGCGCTGCGGGTGGCGCACGCGGCGGGCGTGGTGCACCGCGACCTGAAGGTGCAGAACGTGGTGCGGCTCGCGCCGGGGCGCGGCGGCCCCGCCGTGAAGCTGGTGGACTTCGGCGTGGCGAAGGGGCTGGTGCCGGGCGCGCCGGGCAGCTCGTCGCTCACGCACACCGGCGTGGTGCTGGGCACGCCCCTGTCCATGGCGCCGGAGCAGATCCGCGGCGAGGTGCCGGACGCGCGCACGGACCTGTACGCCGCGGGCGTGCTGCTCTTCCAACTGCTCACCGGCATGCCGCCCTTCCAGGGCACCACGCGCCACGAGGTGGAGCAGCAGCACCTGCACGCGCCGCCGCCACGTCCCGGAGAGCACGCGCCGGTGTCCGCCGCGCTGGACGCGGTGGTGCTGCGGTGTCTGCGCAAGGCCCGCGAGGACCGCCACCCGGACGTGGACGCGCTCCTGGAGGACCTGCGGGGCGCGGTGCTGGGAGGCGCGGCGCCGGTGGAGGTGCCGCGCGCGGTGGGGCTGTACGTGGAGGCCCGGCTGACGGGAGAACCGGACGCCGCGGCCATGGAGGACCTGGACTCAAGCCTGGAGCGCGCGAGCACCCTGGCGCGCGAGGCCGGGCTGGAGGTGCGGGTGATGGGCAGCGCGTGCCTGCTCGCCGTGGCCAGCCTCCCGGACGACGTGCGCCGTGAACGGGAGCTGCGGGCGAGGGTGCTGGACGTGGGGCTCGCGTTGACGGGAGCGAACGCGCCCCCCGCGCGACTGCACGTCACCGTGCACGTGGACCGGCTGACGTCGCGGGAAGACGCGCACGGCTGGACGGAGGGCACGGCCTCCGCGTGGGACGCGGCGGGCGGGGAAGGAGGCCTGCTCCACCTGCCCGGCTGGGTGCGCGACGCCGGTGAAGACGCCACGCCCATCGTCACCGGCGCGGCGCTGCGGGGCCTGGAGGCGGACTTCGTCGCCAGCCCCGTGACGGAGTCACCGGAGCGCTGGCGGCTGTCCTCCCGGCGCTAGGGCTTGATGCCGTGCCGGCGCAAGAGCCGGTAGAAGTGCACGCGGTCCATGCCGGCGGTGACGGCGGCCTGGGCCACCTTGCCCTGGTGCTTCTCCAGGAGCGCCCGCAGGTATCGCCGCTCGAAGTCGTCCACCACGCGCCGGCGCTGCTCCGCGTACGGCCGCGACAGGTCCAGCTCCAGCGGGCTGCCCTCCGGGCGCGAGTCCTCCTCCGCCAGCGGCAGCGCGTCCTCGAACACCAGGCAGCGCTCCAGGTGGTTGCGCAGCTCGCGCACGTTGCCCGGCCACGCCGCGTGCCGCAGGCGCGACAGGAACTCCGGCGTGCGCAGCGCGCCCGTGCGCTCAGGGTCGGCGCCCAGCGACTCCAGGATGCCCGACACCAGCATGGACAGGTCCTCCGGCCGCTGGCGCAGGGACGGCATGGCGATTCGCAGCACCGCGAGCCGGAAGAACAGGTCGGAGCGGAAGCGGCCCGCGTTCACCTCCGCGCGCAGGTCGCGGTGCGTGGCCGCGATGAGCCGCACGTCCACCGGCTGGTACGTGTTGCTGCCCACCCGGCGGATCTCCCGGTTCTCCAGCACGCGCAAGAGCTTGGGCTGCAACTCCGGGGGCAGCTCGCCAATCTCGTCCAGGAAGACGGTGCCGCCATCGGCCTCCTCGAAGACGCCCGCGCGCCGGCTCACCGCGCCGGTGAAGGAGCCCTTCTCGTGGCCGAACAGCTCGCTCTCCAGGATGTGCGCGGGGATGGCGCCGCAGTCCACGACGAGGAAGGCCGCGTCCTTGCGACGGCTGGCCTGGTGGATGGCGAGCGCCGCCTGGCTCTTGCCCGTGCCCGTCTCGCCCTCCAGCAGCACCGTGACGTCGCGCGCGGAGGCCCGCTCCATCATCGCGAAGCAGCCGCGCATGGCCACGGACGTGCCCACCAGCGTGCCGAAGCGCGTGAACTCCGACAGGGGCAGCCGGTTGCTCTCCGCGCTGAAGTCGAACCGCAGCACCACGCGGCCCAGCCGCAGGAGGCTGCCGCTGCGCAGGATGCCCTCCACCACCTGCACGCCGTCCACGATGACGCCGTTGAGGCTGTCCAGGTCCTTCACCTGCGGGCCCTTGAGCCCGATCCGCACCTCGCAGTGGAAGCGCGACACGGTGGAGTCCTCCACCGCGAAGTCGTTGAGCGGATGCGAGCCCACCGAGCAGGTGTCCGCCGTGGACTCCCACACCGTGCCCGCGCCCGGGCCCTCCACCACGGACAGGCGGAAGCGGCGCACCGTGGGCAGGTCCCCCGGACGGCGGGCCTGCTCATACGGCAGCGTCACGTGGAGCGCGGCCTCCTGGCCCTCTTCGTCCGGGCGGGCGCCCTTGTCCTTCGACTCCCCGGGGGCCCCGTCGACGCGGGTTCGATCCGACACAGACATGCACTCGAAACTACCACGTCCGGGCCACACGGGGCGGAGCAGGCAGGTGTCCGGCAGGACACAGACGCGGTGCGCGCACGCAAAGCGTCAGCTCAGCGTCACGTCCAGGAACATCATCAGCACGAAGCCCACCATCAGCCCGGCGGTGGCCTCCTTCGCGTACTCCTGGCGGTGGCTCTCGGGGATCATCTCGTCGCTGACGACGTACAGCATGGAGCCGCCCGCGAACGCGAGCGCCCACGGCAGCACGCCCGACGCGAACGACGTGGCGAAGAAGCCCACCAGCGCGGCCACGCCCTCCACCAGCCCCGTGTAGAGCGCCACCAGCACCGCCTGCTTGCGGCTGTACGCCACGCCCATCAGCGCCAGCGCGACGACGAAGCCCTCCGGGATGTCCTGCAGCCCGATGCCCACGAGGATGGGCGCGGCGATGGTCATGGAGCGGCTGCCCACGCCGGTGCCCACCGCCAGGCCCTCCGGGAAGTTGTGCAGCGCGATGGCCAGCACGAACAGCCAGATGCGCTTGAGGTTCACCGCCTCCGCGTTGCCCTCCTGGCCCTTGATGAAGTGCTCGTGCGGGATGAAGCGGTTGCACAGGTGCAGGAACAGGCCCCCCACCAGCATGCTGCCGCCCACCACCAGCGCGGGGACGAAGCGCGACGTGGAGCGCTCCTCCGCCAGATGGATGGCGGGCACGACGAGCGAGAAGGCCGTGGCCGCGAGCATCACGCCCGCGCTGAAGCCCATCAGCACGTCCTTGGTGCGCTGGGAGATGCCGCCCATGGCCAGCGCGGGCACCGCGCCCAGGCTGGTGGAGAGGACGGTGACGGCGCTGCCAACGAGCGCCAATACGAGGGTGGACGAGCCGAAACCGCTGTCGGACATGGCCCCCTCAACCTGTCGCACTCCCCGCCGCCCGGCCACCTTTTCAGCGGGGCCGGGCGCGAACGTGTCCGCGGGGACGCACTCAGGGCGACAGGCGCTGCTTCTCCCGCAGGAGGAGGTGCCACTCCTGGAGGTTCTTCTGGAGCGCGGACAGCCACGCGTCGATCTCCGGATCCAACCGCTTGTCCACGCCGCGCAGGGACTCCAGGAGCGGCCGGGCGCCGGACTGGCCCAGCCGAGCCAGGCCCTCCAGCGCGGACTTGCGCACCGCGAGGTCGCTGTCGCTCCGGTACAGGGACGTGAGCGAGCGGCGCGCGCCCGCGGACTCGGAGCCTGGCACGCCGCCCAGCGCCTTCGCCGCCGCCGCGCGCAGGCCCGCGTCCTCCGAGCGCAGTTGCTGGGTGAGCTTGCGCACCACCTCCGGGCTCGCGGCCTCCATGGAGACCTCGCCCAGCAGGCGTTGGGCCAGCGCCGGGTCGTCCGTGGCCGCGGCGACCTTCACCGCCGCCTCCGCCATCTCCGGGTTGTGGCCGAAGTAGATGCCCGCGCTCTCCGTCACCAGGTTCTCCACCACCGCCTGGCGCACCTCTGGCGCGCTGTCACGCACGAGCTGCTCGTAGGTGACGACGCCGCCGTTCTTCGCCATGAACTCCACCGACGGTGAGCCCTGGAGCGCGCGCACCGCCGCGGCGCGCAGGCCGGGATCCGCGTCCTGGCTCGCGCGGGAGAGCAGCGGCTGGAGCAGCTCCGGCTTCTGCGCGTTGCTCGCCTTGGTGGCCAGCGCCGCGCCCACGGCCTCCAGCACGGCGGGGTCGCGCTCCTGGCTCACCGCCCGGCCCAGGGCCTCCGGCGGCATGGCGATGGCGGCCTCCTTCAAGCGCAGCCGCGCGTATTTGCGGTACGCGGGCGAGCCCGTCTTCATGGCCACGCGCACCTCGTCCAGCATGCCCTCCACCGTGCAGGCCGTCTTGGTGGGGACGGGGGGCGGAGTGGCCTGCGCCAGGGCCAGGCCGGGCAGCAGCGACAGCCAAAGCATTCGCGAGCCCATCAGTGCGGCGCTCCTTCCTCGACCACGCAGTCGTGGTGTTCCTTCTTGCCCAGCCAGATGCGCGCGAAGTCCGTCGTGCCGGTGGCGTACAGCGCCTTGAAGTCCAGGTAGTCCTGCCGCAGGCGCGGGTCCTTGCGCGCGAACTCCTCCACCAGGGGAAGGGCGTCCGCGCCGGCCGCGCGCACCGCGAAGCGCAGGAAGGCCCATCTCACGCACAGGTCCTGCTCGCCGTCGAAGGCGGCGCGGTACGCGGCCAGGGCCTTCTGCGGATCCTCGGTGACGGCGAGCCGGAAGGCGGCCATCTCGCGCACGTCGCGCTCCTTGTCGGTGCGCATCACCTTCGCCAGCGCGTCGATGGAGTCCGGGTCGAGCAGCGGGTCGGAGTACGAAGGCATCTCCAGCGCGAGCAGCCGCACCGCCGTGTCATCCGACGTGGTGCCGATGTCCAGCAGGTCCTTCCAGTACGGCGCATACGTGCCCGTGCGCTCGTAGTCCTCCTTCATCACCCGGCCCATCGTGCGCGTGGCCACCCACGCGGCGGAGTCCGCGGACTCATCCATCGCGATGGCCTTGATCCGGCCGCGCGTCTCCGGCGTGAAGCGGTGCTGCGTCTCCAGCGCGTCCAGCGCGGAGGCGCGGTCCGTCGTGGCCAGCGACTTGTCCTCCGCCACGGACATCAGCTTCTCCGTGACGCGCGGGTGGCGCACGGCGGGCGCGGCCTTGAGGGCCTCCAGGTAGATGGCCGGCTCCGGCGGCGCGGCGCCCACCGCCCATGCCACCAGTTGCAGCGCGCGGTCCGGGTCGTTGCCCACGAGCTCCGTCAAACGCTCCTGGAGGTAGGCCACCAGCGCGGTGTCGCGCGCCTGGATGGCGGCGGCCACGGCGGCGTGCAGCGACTCCAGCGTCGCGGACCTGTCCAGCGCGGCCAGCCCGTCCCAGCACCCGGGCATGGGAATCTCCTCGCGCGGTCCGGCGTGCGCGGCGGGCGGAGGCTCCACGGCGGCGGCGTTGCCGGCGGCGGCCGTGGGCATGGAAGGACTCGCCGCCGCAGGCAGCGGAGGACCGGCGTCAGCGCTCCCAGCCGAGCCCCGCCACCACACGACGCCCAGGGCGACGAGGAGGACGAGGCCGGCGAGCGCGACCTTGAAGAGGGGACGGGAGGTCATGTCGAAGGGGGCTCACACAGTGAGGGAAGGAAGGGCGCACGCGCGCCGGAAACAGCCGGGCGGGGCACACGCGGCCCCCGCCCGGAGCCACACGGGCTACAGCGTGGGAACGCCCAGCCGGTTGTTGCAGTAGGCGTTGGTGCCGCACGTGGTGCCGACGCTGGTGTACCAGGCCGACTTGCGCGTGCCGTACTGCCGGTTGTCCGCGTGCACGTGCGGGCCGGTGGCGTTGCCCGTGCCGCCCACGAGCCCCAGCGCGCAGCGGTCGCACGTCTTCGTGCCGGAGCTGACGTTGGCGTAGAAGTGCAGCTGGCGGAAGTCCCAGCCGCTCCCGCCGGACACCACGTAGTAGTTGCCCGCGCCGCCGTTGCAGGTGGAGCCGTAGCAGGCCCCCGCGCAGCCGCCGTAGTAGTAATAGTAGTAGTTGCCCACCAGCATGCCGCGGTGGTTCCACTCGCCGCAGGTACCGTTCCCGATATCCAGCGCCGTGTGGCTGCTCCCCGTGCAGCTGTAATACGTGGTCGAGTTCACGTAGGCCGCCGTGTCGCAGATGGGGCCGTTCGCCGTGGCCGCCACTCCCGGACTGGCCCACGCCGCGGCGGCCAACGCCACCCCGGCGGACAGCAACGTCTTCAGCTTCATGCGGTGCTCCCTCCCGTCATCCACCCCCCGTTTCCCCGCGAATGGGGCGGGGGCGGTGAAGCCGTAATACACGAAAAACGTGAAACCGTCTCGCGAATCGGGAATTGAGAAACACAACGATTCCAAGGGCTTCCGTGCCGCGCTGTGTCGTTTCGGGCTGGACGACGCAACTGGCGGCAAACGTTCACGACAATCTGGAATGTCGGCGTTCGGCCGACCCTGGCGACCCGCCGCCGGGACCCTCAGGCCAGGTGTCTCCGTCACCTGGGAGAAGCGACATGACCACGATTGGCAAGCCCGGCTCGCGCACGACGTCCCCTGTCAGCACCCCGCAGCCGAAGACGCCCGCCGCGCCCGTGAAGCCCAACGCGGTGAAGGCCGCCGTCACGCAGCGGATGTCGGACGGGTTCGACTCCGGGCCCCGCGCGGGCTCGCGTCCCCCGCTGACGGAGGTCCGCACCACCGAGACGGCGGTGAAGAAGGACAAGGATGGCGGCGGCTTCCTGGGCGGGATCGCGTCGGGCCTCGGTTCCGCGCTCGACAAGATCGGCAAGGGCGTGGCGAAGGCGCTCGCGCCGCAGGTGAGCACGAACGCGGATGGGCGCACGGTGGTGGACCTGGGCGCGGGCAACAACACCGCCAAGGTGACGCAGAACAAGAACGGCGGGCTCACCATCACGTCCGGCAGCGACACGGTGAACCTCACCGCCGAGCAGGCCCAGGGCGTCATCATCAACGGCGGCGCTGGCAACGACTCCATCACGGTGGACAAGAGCGTCACGCAGGACATCACCCTGGATGGCGGTGAGGGCGACGACAAGCTCACGGGCGGCGCGGGCAACGACACGCTCGTCGGCGGCGCGGGCAACGACACCGTCATCGGTGGCGAGGGCACGGACACGCTGAAGGGCCTGGACGGCGACGACTACCTGGAGGGCGGCGCGGGTGACGACCGCGTCTACGGCGGCGAGGGCCGCGACGTGATGTACGGCCTGGACGGCAATGACACCCTGTCGGGCGGCAAGGGCCGGGACTACATCGACGCGGGCGCTGGCAACGACCGGGCCTTCGGCGGCGAGGGCGACGATCAGGTCATCGGCGGGCGCGGCGATGACACGCTGTCGGGCGGCGCGGGCAACGACGCGGTGGCGGGCGGCGAGGGCAAGGACACGGTCCGCGGCGGCAAGGGCACGGACAAGCTCTACGTCGAGGAGAACGAGGCCACCTGCGACGCGGCCGAGGGCGAGCGCGAGATCGTCGACATGACGAACGCGGACCAGCGCGGCTCCTCCGTCTCCGTGACGGGCAGCGCGGAGTTCCAGGCGCGCGTGCAGTCGGACCTGGACGCGATGCGCTCGCTGCCTTCGGGCCAGGAGCTGCTGGGCACGCTGGACGCCAGCGGCAAGAAGACGGTCATCCGCGAAACGTCCAGCGGCAACAGCGCGGGCGGCACGAACTTCAACGACGGCTTCATGAACGCGGACGGCACGCCGGGCAAGGGCACGGACGCGCAGGTGAACTACAACACCACGCGCATCTCGCTGGGCGACGAGGAGTGGATGAACCGCCCGCCGGTGGTGGGCCTGTTCCACGAGCTGGTGCACGCGTCGGACATGAACAACGGCACGCTGGCGCTGGGCTCCAAGAACGGCACGCGCAACCTGGAGACCTCCGCGGTGGGCCTGCCCATCGACCTGGACCAGGACCCGTCCACGCCGGACGTGGTGCAGGGCGGCCGTCCCGGAGAGAACGTCCTGCGTGACGACCTGAACCTGCCGACCCGCCCGCGCTACTAGGATGCGGGGGATGAAGACCTTCCGCCGCGCTGGTGCCATCATGGCGCTGGCGATATTCGTGGGCTGCGCGCGGGCGCCGGAGCGGCCCGCGCCCCCAGCGGACCCCGGAGGACAGCGCGTGGCCCAGGCGGATGTGGAGCTGAAGGTGGAGTCGGTGGCGCGTGAGGCGGACACGCTCGCCGTCACCTACGCGGTGCACAACCGGACGCAGAAGGCCGTGCTGCTCACGGACGGCCTGTGGGACGTGGGCTTCAGCGGCCACCTCACGCTGGCGCCCGAGCGGGCCTACGTGGACCTGTCCGGCGGCAAGGTCGTGCTGTCGCGGATGTTGCTGCCGGTGCCGGAAGACCTGGCGGTGGAAGCGCCGGAGGTGCCCGCGGTCAGCCGCGTGGAGCCGGGCGCCACGGCGAACCGCCGCGCGGTGGTGCCGCTGCCCCTGCGCACCGCGCTGCCGTACCCCACGGGCCCGGAGGAGACGCGCGAGCTGTCCGACGTGCGCGAGGTGTCCCTGCGCGTGGGCTACCTGCCGGACGCGGACGCCATCCCGCTGAGCCAGGGGAAGGACTCCCAGGGCACGCCCATCCAGACGCCGCGGTACGGGCCGGCGGTGACGGCGCAGCGGGTGTTGGACAGCGGACCGCTGCCGGTGACGGACGCGAAGTAGGGAGCCCGGGCCCTGGCGTTGGATGATGACCGCGATGACGGCTCCGGGCCCGTCATCGTCACCGAGGACTCGCAAGGGCGCCGCTCGCTGCGCTTTGGCGACGGGGGGGCGCGCCAGAGCGTGGTGTGGCCCGGCGAACCGCTGCGGCTGGAATTGCCGTACACCCGCATGGCGATGGTGGCGCTGGCGTTCGTGCCCCGGCCGGAGAACATCCTCGCCATCGGCTTGGGGGGCGGCTCCATCCCCATGTTCCTGCGCGCGGTGCTGCCGGACACGCACATCGACGTGGTCGAAATCGACGCGGCGGTGGTGGACGCCGCGAAGGAGTACT
Organism: Corallococcus sp. M7; assembly: GCF_054512695.1. NCBI lineage: Bacteria > Pseudomonadati > Myxococcota > Myxococcia > Myxococcales > Myxococcaceae > Corallococcus > Corallococcus sp. M7. The sequence goes on along the minus strand of NZ_CM137252.1, from coordinate 7,260,390 downwards.
GCGGCTTCCAGGAGGACGCGCTCCTGCGCGCGCACGTGGCGGACGGGCGGGCCTTCATCGAGGCGGACGGGCCGCCCTATGACCTCATCTTCCTGGACGCGTACGGGGCGGATCAGATCCCCGGGCACCTGGCCACGCGCGAGTTCCTGGGGGCGGTGCGCTCGCGGCTGACGCGGGGCGGGGTGGTAGCGAGCAACATCTGGGAGTCCGCGGGCAACCCGCACTACGACGCGATGGTGCGCACCTACCAGGTGAGCTTCCACGGCCTGTCCATCTTCGAGGTGCCCACCACGACCAACCGCATCCTGGTGGGGCTGGAAGGCCCGCTGCGGCTGACGCGCGAGGCGTTGGTGGAGCAGGCCCGCCGGGTGGAGCGGGAGCGGAAGCTGCCGTTCCGGTTGAGCACGCTGGTGGCGCAGCGCTACCGGCCCCTGACGCGGAGGCTGGGGCGGGGGCGGGTACTGACGGACGCGGGGCTGGGGCCCGGCGGCCTCATCCCGGAGGAGTGAGGCCGCTCTGCTGGCCAGTGAGCACGGCCCCGCCCGGCCGCGGCTGAATCAGGGGGCGGCGCTGCTAATCTTGAAGGCTCGGTACGTCAGCATCCTTTCGGGAGACGCGATGAACGGCGCGAACGACGGACGACCCGGCCAGCCCTCTGCTTCCTCCGAGGACGAGGCGCCGTTGGCGGACGGCGAGTCCGATGCCGCGGGCCTGGAGGCCCGTCCGAAGCAGAAGCCCATCTTCGTGTTGGAGGGCAACACGCTGAGGACGCGGCTGACGCGGGAGCTGGGCATCCACTATCCCTTCGTCGGGGCGGGCATGGCGTTCGTGTCCCTGCCGCCGTTGGTGGTGGCGGTGTCGGAGGCGGGCGGCCTGGGAATGCTGGGCGGGGCGCCAGAGCCGCCGAGCGTGCTGGAGGCGCGGCTGAAGGCCATCCAGGCGGGCACGCAGCGCCCCTACGGCGTGGACTTCATCGTGGACAAGCTGGAGCCGCACGGCTTCACGACGCGGGACCACGTGGACACGTGCATCGCGGCGAAGGTGCCGGTGGTGGTGTTCCACTGGACGATGCCGCCGCGCGAATGGATCCAGGCGCTCCAGGCCGCAGGGACGCGGGTCTGGGTGCAGGCAGGCACGGTGGAGCTGGCGAGGCAGGCGCTGGACGCCGGGGTGCAGGGGCTCATTGCCCAGGGGCGGCAGGCGGGCGGGCGCAACCTGGGCAGCACGCCGACGCTGGTGCTGCTGAAGGAGTTCCGGAAGCTGACGGAAGCGGTGCCGGTGCTGGCGGCGGGAGGCATCGCGGACGGATACAGCGCCGCGCGAGCGCTGCATCAAGGCGCGGACGGCGTCTGGGTGGGCACGAGGCTGGTGGCGTCGGTGGAGGCGTACGCGCACCCGCTCTACAAGCAGCGGCTGGTGGACGGAGACGCGGGCGACACGGCGTTGACGACGTTGTTCGGGCCGGAGTGGCCGGGCAAGCGCATGCGGGTGATCCGCAACCGCGTGGTGCGCGAGTGGGCCGGGCGCGAATCGAGCGTGCCGGCGACGAAGGATTCGGACGCCATCGGCACGACGCGGCTGTTCCCGGGCGTGCTGGACGTGCAGTACGTGATGCCGAAGTTCAGCTCCTTCCTGCCCACGCCGGACACCCAGGGAGACCTGGAGGAGATGAGCCTCCCAGCGGGAGGCGCGAGCATGGCGCGCATCGACACCGTGCAGCCCGCCGGGCAGATCGTCGTGGAGATGATGGAGCGCGCCCGTCGGTTGTTGGAGTCGCCGGAGGGGCTGGATGAGGCGGACGAGGAGGACCGGGGTTAGGGCGGGGGGAAGAGCTGGTTGAGGTGGCGCTCCCATGCCGCAAGCTCCCTCTCTCTCAACGCCAACTCCTTGGGTGTCTTCGCCGCGTCGATGCCAGTCATGAGCTTCAGTTGGTAGGTCTCTTCCTCTGTTGGAAGATCATGACCTCCGTTTCGGGCTCTCATCCGTCTGACGAGCGTCTTGATCTGCCCGAGATGCTCATCCTTCATTTCCTTCAAGCTCTTTGTAGGCGCAGGGGAGGCAGGCGTCGGCTCCTGCGCAAGGACCTGCTGGGCCTTGGTGGCATCCGTTGAGGCAGGAGCGGGAGTGCTCTCCTGTTGCTCCGGCAGGTCGTTCACCTCGAGCTTGGGCGATGGCGGTGTTTCAACCACGTGGGGCGGAACGAGCGCGGGCGCCACGGTCACCGCCGGGGACGTCGTTCGGAGCCGGATGACCGCGGCTCCTGTACCCAGGAGCAGCAATGCTCCGACCAGGAACCAGCCAGGCCCGGGGCCCCGGCGGATGGCTTTAAGTGCTTCCTGCGTCGTGGTGTCCGTGACGGTGCTCCCAGCGGCAGGCGTGGCCGTGGAAACGATGTCGGACTTCGGAAGCGAAGGGGCACGGGGCGCCGAGCGCAGGGGAATGCGCTTCAAGCGCTCGCGTACGGCCTCGGCGGAGGAAGGCCGCCGCGCTGGATCCTTCTGCAGCAACTGCAGGACCAGCGAGTCCAGTTCCTGAGGAAGCCCAGGTACGCGCGAGGATGGCGCGGGAGAGCGCGCCTCCACGTGCGCGAACATCACCTGCACGGAGTCGCCCTGGAACGGACGCACGCCGGTGAGCAGTTGGAACATCATCACGCCCACCGCATAGAGGTCCGTCGCGGGGCTGACGTCGCTGTCCCCGCGGATCTGCTCCGGCGCCATGTACTCAGGCGTACCAATGACGGTGCCGTCGGCCGTGAGTGGGGTGTCACCCGACTCCAGAAGCTTCGCGATGCCGAAATCGACCAGCTTCACTGAGGCTGGTGTCTGCGGTGATTCCGCGATGAAGACATTCGCGGGCTTCAGGTCCCGGTGAACGACGCCCGCCCGGTGCGCCGCCCCCAGCGCGGCCAGCATCTGGTCCATGACCCAGACGACGCTCTCGAGTTCCATGGGCTGCTTCGCTCGGACGAAGTCCGACAGAGGCCTCCCCTGAAGCAGCTCCATGGTGACGTAGGGCCGTTCATCCGGAAGGCTGCCGAATCCGAAGATGTCGATGATGCCCGGATGCCGGACGGCATTGACCGCGCGGGCCTCCACGAGCAGGCGCTGCACCAACTGCTCGGACACCAGCTCCAGCCGCAGGACCTTGATGGCGGCCTGTTTGCCAATCAGCGGGTGCACCGCGCGGTACACGACGCCCATGCCGCCCGAGCCAATGCGCTCCTGAATGACGAACTCGCCCACCTGCATGCCCAGCAGGGGATCCGTGGTTGCGCTGGACCGGGACTCCGGCCGGACGGGTTGCCCGGCGTCGCTACGAGAGGAGGGGGTTTTCATGGGGGGCGCTGGCTCGCGAACCATAGCCATGCGCTCCCAATGCTTTCAAACGTCCACTGATCCGTTCGCCAATGTGGAGGATCCCCTTGGGGCCGCATGACCCAGGGGGTCGTGTCTGACTTCCTGTCTCCGCAATGATCAGCGAGGGAAGCGTGCTGTCAGCTGCTCCTGCCACGAATCCAGCGCCTGATTCACTGTCATGCGATCAGTGGCGGTCTCTGCCTTGGCGGCCTCCGTGTAGAGGCCGACCAGCTTGCGCGTGAGGTCCGGAGCGACGTCCTGCCCCTTCGTGCGTTTGCGCAGCTCCGCGACCAGCTTGTCCAACCGCTGCGCCAATCGCTGCTCAGACACGTTGGTCCGGGGCAGCGTGGGGAGCGGTGGCAGCACGAGCGGCCGGGCCTTGGGCCTCGCCAGGGCGACGCGCTCGCGAATTGCGCGTTGTGTGGGTGCGTCTTCCACTTCGGAGACAACCGCAGACGTGGACTTTGCCTCAACCACGATGGGCCCTTCCAAAGCCGCTATGGGGGCCGCTAAAGGCTTCGCTGTGGATGTGCGGTTTTGCTTGAGTGCTATCTCGAATCGCGTTCCGGCCTGGCGTGAGACGGAGTCCGGGTCTTCGGATTCTATTTTCGCGGGTTGGAGCCTCAGCGCGGTCGCTCCCAGGCAAAACACCAGAAGGACCGGCGCAACCCACCATTCTGGTGCGGCCGCCAACTCCCAACCTCCCTTGAGAGCCTTCAGCGCTTCAGAGGTGAAGGTCGTCTCAGAGGTCGGCGTATCCTCTGTGTCTGGGGCGCTGGTTGGGATTGAGGGTGCGTGAGGTGCCGTGCTCAGCGGGATGCGCCTGAGTTGTTCCCGCACCGCCTCAGCGGAGGAAAGCCGCGAAGCGGGATTCTTCTCCAAGAGATTGAGAACCAACGCGTCAAGGGTCGAGGGGATTCCAGAGACCCGTGAGGAGGGCACCGGTGGGGTCCGCTCCATATGCGCGAACATCACCTGGACCGGATCACCTCGGAATGGACGTGAGCCGGTCAGCATCTGGAACAACAGGACACCCATCGCATAGAGGTCCGAGGTTGGACCGATTCGGGCACCACGAATCTGCTCCGGCGCCATGAACTCAGGTGTGCCGAGGACGGTGCCCTCGGAGGTCATGGGGTTCTCACGGGACTCCATCAACTTGGCGATTCCGAAGTCGACCAGCTTGACTGCGGGTGGGGTCGTCGGACCCGTAACGATGAAGATATTCGCGGGCTTCAGGTCCCGATGAATGACGCCTGCCCGATGCGCAGCACCCAACGCGGACAGGGCCTGGTCCATGACCCAGACCACGCTTGCCAACTCCATCGGGCGATTCGACCGGAGAAAGTCAGAGAGCGGTCGCCCCTGAAGCAGCTCCATGGTGACGTAGGGGCGTTCGTCCGGGAGGCTTCCGAACCCGAAGATGTCGACGATGCCTGGGTGCTTGATGGAGTTGACGGCACGCGCTTCCGTCAGCAGGCGGTGCACCAAGTGCTCTGAGTCCAGCTCCGACCGAAGCACCTTGATGGCCACCTGTTTCCCAATCAGGGGGTGTACCGCCCGGTACACCACACCCATGCCGCCCTCACCAATGCACTCCTCGATGGTGAACTCACCCAGCCGGGTGCCTAGGAGTGAGTCCATGGGGGCGTTCGGCCGGGCTTTACGCCCGGACTTCCCCTTGTCGTCTCTGGTGGGGAGCGAAATTTTCATGAGAGAGCCAGTGTTTGCAGACTGCCCTGGCTCATTGTCAGGTTCAAATCTCTACGCGTTAGGGGTACTCGCGACGCGGACCCAACCCATGGAGTGACCCACGGGGTCTTGTCTGACTTCCTGTCCCCTCGATGATCAGCGAGGGAAGCGCGCCGTCAATCGCTCCTGCCACGCATCCAGTGCCTGGTTCACCTCCATGCGCTCCGTGGCGGTCGTGGCGTTCGCTGCGGACTTGTAGATGTCCACCACCTGCTTCGTGAGGTCCGGCGCGACGTCCTGGCCCTTCGTGCGTTTGCGCAGCTCCGCGACCAGCCTGTCCAACCGCTGGGCCAATCGCTGCTCAGACACGTTGGTCCGGGGCAGGGTGGGCAGCTTGGGCAGGACCAGCGGCGGAATCTTGGGCATCTCCGGGACGACGACCACGGGCGGAGCGTCATGCAAGGCGATGCGCTGCGTCAGCTCCTTCTCGATGCCATCCAGCGCCACGTGGATCCGCGCGCGCTCGGAGTCCTTCGTTGCGTCCGCGGCGGCCCGGTATTGGTGGAGCAGCTTGCCGCGCAGCTCGCCTTCCGCGTCCACGTCCTTCGCCCGCTCCCGCTGTTGCTTGAACAAGCCGAACAGCCGCCGCGCCAGCTTCTTCTCCGACGCCGTCGTGAGCGGCAGCGAAGGCAGTCCTGTCTTCGCCTCTGTCTCCGGCGCCTCTTCTTCCATCACCTCCGGCTCGGGCTCGGGCTCGGCTTGCACGACCGGAGCGGGAGGCGCGGGTGGCACCACCGGAACCGGCGCCTTCACCACGGGCACTTCCGGCATGGGCAGACGCTGCTCCACCTTGGGAGGCGCCTCCGCGGGCCGCGTCGTCCACCACAGCCCCGTGCCCAGCAGCGCCACCCCCGCGACCGCCGCCACCGCGAGCGGTACCACCTTCCGGCGATCCGCGAGCATCACCGCGAGCCCCGGCGGCCGGGGGGCCGTCGGAGCCGTGGGCTCCTCCCGCTTTGGCTCTACGGACACGGACGGTCCCAGAGCGCCCGGAGGCCGCTCCAGGGACAGCGACTTCAACCTCTGCCGCACCTCCTCCGCGGAGGCAGGCCGCTTCGCCGGATCCTTCTCCAGCAACTGGAGCACCAGCGCGTCGAGCTCCGGCGGAAGGCCCTCCACCTTCGACGAGGGCGGCTGCGGCGCCTGTTCGATGTGCGCGAACAGCACCTGCACGTTGTCGCCCTGGAAGGGGCGCACGCCGGTGAGCATCTGGAACGCCATCACGCCCAGCGCGTACAGGTCCGTGGCAGGGCCCACCGTGCCGCCGCGGATCTGCTCGGGCGCCATGAAGTCCGGCGTCCCCAACACGGAGCCGTCCGCGTTCGTCAGTCCCTCTTGCGACTGCAACACCTTGGCGATGCCGAAGTCGACCAGCTTGAGCATGGGCGCCGTATCCGGCCGCTCCGCCATGAACACGTTCGCCGGCTTCAGGTCCCGGTGCACCACCCCCGCCCGGTGCGCTGCCCCCAGCGGCGAGAGGATTTGATCCAACATCCAGACCGCTGTCCCCACGTCCAGCCGGCCTCGCGCGCGCAGCACGGCCGCGAGTGATTGGCCCTGGAGCAGCTCCATCACCACGTACGGTCGCCCGTCCGGCAATGACCCGAAGTTGAAGATGTCCAGGATGCCCGGGTGACGGATGGCGTTGACCGACCGCGCCTCCACCAGCAACCGCTGCGCCTGCTCCGGCGACATCAACTCCGCGCGCAACACCTTGATGGCGGCCTGCTTGCCAATGATGGGGTGCTCCGCCCGGTACACCACCCCCATCCCACCCGCGCCAATGCGCTCCTGGATGATGAACTCACCCAGCTGCGCCCCCAGCAGCGGATCCACCTTCGGCGCCGTGGATGCCATTGCCACCGGCACCTCACGCTCCGTCAGCGACCGGTGTGCCCCCGTCTCCGGAATTCTTCGCGTCTTCATGGAAAGCCCGTTTACGAGGACAGTACCGTGAGCCAGGGGACGCCGTCGCGTGCCCTGAAGGCTTGCCGGTTGTTCGCTCGTCCGCCAGTCGACGCGGGACTTCCCGTACTTCCAGTGGGGCGGTCGTTTTCCTCTCGTCCGCTCCCGACGATGCCCTCCCCGATGATCAGCGAGGGAAGCGCGTCGTCAATCGCTCCTGCCATGCATCCAGGGCCTGATGCACGGTCATGCGCTCGGTGGCGGTCGTGGCGCTCGCCGCGGACTTGTAGATGTCCATCAGCTGCTTCGTGAGCTCCGGCGCGACGTCCTGGTTCTGCGTGCGCTTGCGCAGCTCCGCCACCAGCTTGTCCATGCGCTGGGCCAGCTTCTGCTCGGAGGCATTGCCCTGGGGCAGGGTAGGGAGCTTGGGGATCACGAGCGCCGGGACCCGGGGCGGCTCCGGGGCGGCGGGCGCGACGGCGACAGGCGCGGGAGGGGCGTCATGCAGCGCGATGCGCTGGTTCAGCTCCTTCTCGATGTCATCCAGCGCGACATGGATGCGCGCACGCTCGGAGTCCGTCTTCGCGTCCGCGGCGGCCCGGTACTGCTGGAGCAGCTTGCCGCGCAGCGCTCCCTCCGCATCCACGTCCTTCGCCCGCGCCAGCAGCAGCTTGAACAGACCTGCCTGCCGCTGCTCCATCTTCTTCTCGGAGGGAGTCTCCGCCGGCAACGGTGGCAACTTCGTGGACTTCGCCAGGGTCGCGGTCGCGGTCTCCGTCTCCGTGGGCGCTTCTTCCGGGATGATTTCGGGCTGCGCCTCGACAGGGGCCTGCGTCGCCGTGACCGGCGGCGGCTCCACTGGAGGAACAGGCCTCGCGTCCACCAGCACCTGCTCGGAGGGGCGCGGCGGCGCAATCACTTGCGCTGGCTCCGCCGACGACCCCCACCAGTAACCCACTCCCAGCAGTGCAACCCCTGCGACAGCCGCCACCGCGAGGGACACTCCGTTCCGGCGCCCCTTCGGCTCGATGGCCGTGGGCACTGCCGCTACAGCCGGTGGAGGCTCCGCGCTCACGGAAGGCACAGGCGGCCGCGCCAGTGCCCGGAGCTTCAGCCGCACGGCGGTCGCGGTCGCGGGCCGCTTCGCCGGCTCCTTCGCCATCAATTGCGCCACCAGGTCATCGAGCTCCGGCGGGATCCCCTCCACCCGTGACGACACCCGGGGAGGAACCTGCTCGACGTGCGCGAACATCACCTGCACGTTGTCACCCTGGAACGGCCGGGTGCCCGTGAGCATGTGGAACGCCATCACGCCCAGCGCGTACAGGTCCGCGGCCGGGCCCACCTCGCCTCCGCGGACCTGCTCCGGGGCCATGAAGTCCGGCGTGCCCAGCGTGGAGCCATCCGCCCGCGCCAGCGCGTCGTGCTCCTGCATCACCTTGGCGATGCCGAAGTCCACCAGCTTGATCAGCGGCGCCGCGTCCGGCTGCTCCATCAGGAACACGTTCGCGGGCTTCAGGTCGCGGTGCACCACGCCCGCCCGGTGCGCGGCGGCCAGTGCGGCCAGGACCTGCTCCAACACCCAGGCCGTGGTCCCCACGTCCATCCGGCCCTGCTCGCGCATCCGGTCCGCGAGCGACTGGCCCTGGAGCAGCTCCATCACCACGTACGGCCGGCAGTCCGGCAGCGTCCCGAAGTTGAAGATGTCCAGCACGCCCGGATGCCGGATGGCGTTCACCGCCCGCGCCTCCACCAGCAGCCGCTGCTCTTGCTCCGGGGACACCAGCTCCGCGCGCATCACCTTGATGGCCGCGTGCTTGCCAATCAGCGGGTGCTCCGCCCGGTAGACGACCCCCATCCCGCCCGCGCCCACGCGCTCGTGGATGACGAACTCGCCAATCTTCGACCCGACCAGCGGATCCACCGATGGCGTCGCTGGGATCTCCTCGTCCGTCACCACCTCCGGTGACCCCGCTTCTGGCAATCGTCGGCGTTCATGGGGGAGCCCGTCTGCCCTCAATGGTACCGGGCCATGGCCATGACGTCGCGCGTCCAAGCGAGCCCGCTGCCCGCTCGCCCGCCGACCTATCCTCGCTGATCAGAGAATCCAGTTCTCTAGAGCGAAAAATGCTGATCCACGGAGGGGGGCCGGCCTCAAGGAAACGGGGGTGACCCGTTGTAGAGTCAGGTCCGTCCTTTCCTGGACGTTCCCGGGTCGCTTCCGGATCCCTGCTCCCCAGGGTCCGCACCCGGAGGGGGAACATGGCACCGGCATACGACGCCCTGGTCATCGGCACCGGGTTTGGCGGAGCGGTGGCGGCCTGCCGGCTCGCGCAGGCGGGTTTGTCCGTGCGCGTGCTCGAACGCGGCCTGCGCTACCCGAAGGGCAGCTTCCCGCGCGACTTCGAGGACCCTCGCAACGGCTGGTTGTGGCAGCACCGCCAGGGGCTCTTCGACATCAAGCTCCTCAAGGGGATGAGCGTCGTGCAGGCCGCGGGGTACGGCGGCGGCTCGCTCATCTACGCCAACGTGCACCTGCGCCCGCCGCCAGACGTGTTCGCGTCCGGGTGGCCGGAGGGCTACAGCCGGGAGTCGTTGGATCCGTACTACGACCTGGTCGCGCACATGCTGGACGTGCAGCCCATCACTGCCTCCGCGCGCGGGCTGCCGCCCAAGACGAAGCGGATGCAGGAGGTGGCGAAGAAGCTAGGCCGCGAGGCGCAGTTCTTCTACCCGAACCTCGCCGTGCGCTTCGCCCCCGCGGGCGAGCCCATGCCCAACAAGTTCGGCGTGCTCCAGGAGGGCTGCAGCTACTGCGGCGAGTGCGACATCGGCTGCAACCGCCGCGCGAAGAACACCCTGGACCTCAACTACCTGGCGGTCGCCGAGCAGCGGGGCGCGGAGGTCACCACCCAGGCGGAAGTGACCCGCATCGAGCCCCTGTCGCCGGGCTACCGCGTCACCTTCACCGACCACGCGAGCGCCGGCATGCAGCGCACCGTGGACGCCCGCCGCGTCTTCCTGTGCGCGGGCGCGGTGAACTCCACGGAGCTGCTGCTGCGCAACCGCGACGTGCACGGCACGCTGCCGGACCTGAGCGCGCGGCTGGGGTCGCGCTACTCGGCCAACGGGGACTTCCTCGCCTTCGCCTTCGACACGAAGGAGCCGTGGGACCCGGCGGTGGGTCCCACCATCACCACCACCATGGTGGTGGATGAAGGGCAGGGCAAGGACAAGACCTGGTTCCTCTTCCAGGAGGGCGGGCACCCGGTGCAGGCGGCGGGGCTGATGATGGCCATGGACCCGGACCGCGCCATGTCGCTCCCGGCGGACCTGCTCCAGCGCGAACTGGTGAAGGTGCTGCGCACGCGCTCCAAGGAGATGGCCGCCATCGAGAACGAGAGCGGCCGCTTCCAGGCCGTGTTCCTGGCCATGGGCCGGGACAAGTCCAACGGCCGGCTGACGCTGTCGCCCCTCACCCGCGAGCTCCAGGTGCAGTGGGACGTGCCCGCGAACCTGCCGCTGTACCGCACGCAGGAGCAGCTCTGCGAGGACGTGGCCCGGGCGCTGGGCACGCGCGCCGCCTACAACCCGCTCTGGGAGCGGCTGCACCTGCCGGTGTCCGTGCACAACCTGGGCGGCTGCGCGATGGCGGAGGAGCCCGCGTACGGCGTCCTCACGCCCGACGGCGAGGTGCACGGCTATCCCGGCCTGTACGTCATGGACGGCGCGGCGCTGCCGGTGGGCGTCGGCGTCAACCCGTCCTCCAGCATCGCCGCGGTGGCCGAGCGCAACGTGGAGCAGGTCATCCGCCAGGTGAAGGACGCGCCGAACTGGGTGGCGCCGGAGCGCGTGCCCGTGAAGTCCGCGCCCGCGTACCCGCCTCGCGTCAGCATGCGGATGATGCCGGAGGTGGAGACGGTGGCCTCGCCGGTGGTGCCGGGAACGGATCCGCTGGGCGAGGTGGTGATTCCGCCCGGCGGCACGGTGGCGTCCCCCACGCCGGTGGTGGGCCTGCGCTTCACGGAGCGGATGAAGGGCTTCCTCCAGCCGAACCCCCCGTCGCCGGAGGACTTCGCCGGCGCGGCGCGGGCGGGGCAGCGCGCGGGGCAGACGGCGGAGTTCGTCGTCACCATCACGCTGCCCAACCTGGACCGCTTCCTCGCGCAGGAGTCACACGGCGGCATCGTGCAGGGCACGCTGCATGTGCGCGGCTTCACGCCGCCCGGGGGGGCGCCGGTGGAGAACGGCGTCTTCAACCTCTTCGTGGGCACGGAGCGCTTCTACGAGCGGCGCATGCTGTACCTCTTGCCCTTCACCGGCGTGGACGGCCAGCCGTACCTCCTGGATGGCTACAAGGAGGTCAACGACGACGCGGGCTTCGACGTGTGGAGCGACACGTCCACGCTCTACACCGTGCTGCGCAAGGGGCATGAGCGCACGGGCCCCATCGTCGCCACCGGCATCATCCGACTGCACCTGCCGGACTTCCTCCAGCAGCTCACCACGTTCTCCGTGCTGGGCACGTCCTCGCCGCTGAAGCAGGCGGACGCGATGCGGCGCTTTGGCGGCATGTTCATGGGCACGCTCTGGGACGTCTTCGCCCGCGCGAAGTTCGACTGAGGGGGAACGCATCGTGGGCATGGCGAAGAAGTACGACGTGGTGGTGGTGGGCTCCGGCTTCGGCGGTTCCATCACCGCGCTCCGGCTGGCGCAGGCGGGCAAGTCCGTGGCGGTGCTGGAGCGGGGCCGCCGCTACAACCCGGGCCAGTTCCCCCGGGACGTCACGCGCGCGGATGAGCTGCTCTGGCGCCATCCCATCCGCCCGGAGGCGCGCGGGCTCTACGACGTGCGCTTCCTGTCCGGCATCGGCACGGTGACGGCGAGCGGCGTGGGCGGCGGGTCGCTCGTCTACGCCAACGTCCACGTGCGGCCGGACCCCATCGTCTTCGACCATCCGCGCTGGCCCCGGGGCTTCAGCCGCGAGGCGCTGGACCCCTACTACGACAAGGTGGCGCACGAACTGGACGTGAAGCCGTTCCCCGCGTCCGAGCCGCTGAGGAAGCGCGACCTGTTCCAGCAGGCCGCGAAGCGCATGGGCCGTCAGACCTTCGACCCGGACGAGGCCGTGTCCTGGACGGAGCCGTCCGCTCCGGGCCGCAAGGCGTGTCAGCGCTGCGCGGAGTGCGAGTTCGGCTGCCAGTACGGCGCGAAGAACACCCTGGACCTCACCTACCTGGCGCGAGCGGAGAAGCTGGGCGCCACCGTATGGCCGGGCCTGTCCGTGTCCCACGTGCAGCGCGTGGCGGGCGGCTACCGGGTGCACTTCAAGGACCTGGCCACCGGGGAGAAGACGTCCGTGGAGGGCAGCCGCGTGGTCCTGTCCGCCGGGGCGCTGGGCACGGTGGAAATCCTGCTGCGCAGCCGCGACCGGGCCCGCACGCTGCCGCTGGTGAGCGATTGGCTGGGCAGGGGCTACTCCGGCAACGGCGACTTCCTGGGCTCGCTGCACGGCAGCCGCGAGGAGATATTGCCGTGGGAGGGGCCGGACGTGGCTACGGTGATGCGCTTCTTCGACGCCGCGCCGCGCTTCACCATGGTGACGGCCACGTTCAACCGACCGGCGACGGCGGTGCTCGCGGGGATGGGGCAGCCGCAGTTGGGCCTGCTGGGCGGAGTGGGAGGCCCGCTGTGGCCGAAGCTGTGGCCGCTCATGCACGGCGCGTTCGCCAAGGGGCTGTTCAGCAAGCCGCTGGGCACCGGCGTGGATCCGGCGCGCACGAGCAACCTGTTCGCCATCGGCCAGGACAATGCCAATGGACACATGGTGCTCAAGGGCGACCGGCTGGACATCGAGTGGGACTACGCGAACGAGAACGTGGCGCTGGTGAATCGCATGACGTCCGCGATGCAGGAGCTGGCGTCGCAGTACGGCGGGACGTTCGCGCCGCTCGTCACCTGGGAGCTGTTCCGCCGGCCGTTCACGGTGCACTCGCTGGGCGGGGCGCACCTGGCGGAGTCGCCGGCCCGAGGCGTCGTGTCGACGGAGGGCGAAGTGTTCAACTACCCCGGACTGTACGTGGCGGATGGCTCCGTCATCCCCACGTCCATCGGTTTCCATCCGGTGATGACCATCAGCGCGGTGGCCGAGCGCATCGCGGAGGCGGTGGCCCATGGCTTTTGATTACCGAAGCAGCGCGGCGATGTCCCGGACGCGGTCCCAGGATGTGACGCTCCAGGGACTGCCCATGGCGGAGCGGTACGACTTCCTCGCGGGCGACGGCGTGCCCCTGAAGCTCACTCGCTTCGTGGGTGGCACGAAGGGGCCGGTGCTGCTGGTGCACGGCGCGGGCGTGTGGAGCGGCATGTTCATGCTGCCCACGCTGAAGGAGAACTTCGTCCAGTACCTGGTGCGCCACGGCTACGACACGTGGCTGTTGGACTGGCGCGCCAGCGTGCAACTGCCCCTGCGCCAGTTCACGCTGGACGACGCGGCGGACCACGACATGCCGGCGGCGGTGCGGCGCATCCGCGAGATCACCGGCGCGGAGTCGGTGCAGGCGGTGGTGCACTGCGCGGGGTCCGCGGCGTTCTTCATGTCCATGGCCGCGGGCCACCTGCCGGACGTGCGCACCGTGGTGGCGTCGCAGGTGGCGCTGCACCACCACACGCCGGCCTCCACGCGCTTCAAGGCGCTCCTGCGGGTGCCGGAGCTGCTGGACGCGGGGCTGGACTCGCTGACGCCGGATGACGCGTCCCGCACGCCGTTGTTCCAGGCGGCCTTCACGAAGGTGTCCGGGTTCCTGCGGATGGAGTGTGACAGCCCGGTGTGCCACCGGCTGTCGTTCATGTACGGCCGGCTGTACCGGCACGCGCGCCTCAACCCGGAGACGCACGCGCGGCTGGAGGAGCAGTTCGGCAAGTGCAACCTGCTGACGTTCCGCCACCTGGGACAGATGGCGCGCGGCGGCCACGCGGTGAAGTTCGACTACGGCCGCGCGGAGAACCTGCGGCGCTACGGGCAGGCCCGGCCGCCGGACTACCTGGACCCGGAGCCCTTCCAGCGGCCCATCACGTTCGTCTCCAGCGAGCAGAACCGCACGTACCTGCCTTCGTCCACGGAGCGCACCTTCCAGTGGCTGCGCGAGGCGAACGGCGCGCGCTGGTACCAGCGCCGCATGCTGCCGGGCTACGGCCACCTGGACACGTTCATGGGCAGCACCGCCGCGGACGACACGTACCCCGTGCTGCGCGAGGCGCTGGAGTTCCAGCCCCGCTGACCGGCAGCCGCCGTCCAGGGGAGCAGGAGGCGGGGCGACCGGTCGCCGACGATGGCGGCCCCTTCACCGGTGCTTACCGTTGGGCCGACGTTGGAAGTCTCTTCCCTCGCTCGGTTGACGTGGAGGCCCGGATGAAAGCGGTCGTGCTCAAAGGCTATGGGGACGTGGATGTGCTCGCGGTGCAGGAGATGCCCGAGCCGAAGGTGGGGCCGGGCGAGGTGAAGGTCCGCGTCACCGCCGCGAGCATCAACCCGGTGGACTGGAAGATCCGCCGCGGGGACATGAAGGGGCGGATGGACCTGAAGTTCCCGGTGGCCATCCTCGGGCGTGACGTGGCCGGTGAGGTCGTGGAGGTCGGCACAGGCGTGGAGGCCTTCGAGCCGGGCGACCGCGTGATGGGCCTGGTGACCGCGGGCTACGCGGAGACGGTGGTCGCGCCCACGGAGGCCTGGGCGAAGGTGCCCGAAAACCTGGACCTGAAGGACGCCGCCGCGCTGCCGCTGGTGACGTTGACGGGCACGCAGCTCATCGAGGAGCACGTGCGCCCCTCGCAGGGGGACACGGTGCTCATCACGGGCGCGCTGGGCGCGGTGGGGCGCTCGGCGGTCTTCGCGGCGCGGGCGCGGGGCGCGCGCATCTGGGCGGGTGTGCGGAAGAAGCAGGTGGAGGAGGCCCGGAAGCTGGGCGTGGATGGCGTCGTCGCGCTGGATGATCCGAAGGACGTCGCGAAGCTGCCCACGCTGGACGCGGTGGCGGACACGGTGGGCGGCGAGGCCGTGGCCGTGGTGCTCGGCAAGGTGAAGCACGGCGGGACCGTGGGCACCGTGGTGGGCGAGCCGAAGGGCGCGAAGGAGAAGGGGCTCGTCGTGCGCAGCTTCATGGCCCATCCAGATGCGCGCCGGCTGGAGCAGATTGCTCAGAGCGCGGCGAAGGGGGACCTGGTGATTCCCGTCAGCCGGACGTTCAAGCTGGACGACGCGCGCGAGGCCCAGAAGGTCGCGGAGCAGGGCGGCGTGGGCAAGGTGCTGCTCGTCAACTGACGTGCGCGTTTCAGAACGGGGCGGCGCGGGTGAAGGACACGCGCTGCCCCGTCGCCGGATGCACGAACGACAGCGTTTCGGCGTGCAGGTGCAGGCGCAGGCCCGCGTGTCCGTACAGCGGATCTCCCACGATGGGCGCGCCCAGGCCCTGGGGATGGGCCGCGTGGACGCGGAGTTGGTGCGTGCGGCCGGTGCGCGGATGGAAGGCCACGCGCGTGTGGCTCGCCGCGCGATGGAGGACCTCCCAGTCGGTCACCGCGGGCTTGCCGTGGAGGGGGTCGACAATCTGCCGGGGACGGTCGTCCAGATCCACGCGCAGGGGCAGGGTGATGGTGCCCGCGTCGCCGTGCACGGGCCCGTCGATGAGCGCGACGTAGCGCTTGGCCACGTCGCGGTGGAGGAACTGGCGTTGAAGGGACGCGTGCGTGCGGCTGTCCAGCGCGGCCACGAGCAACCCGGACGTGTCCAGGTCCAACCGGTGCGCGAGCAGCGGTCCGGTGGCGTTGGGATATCGCGCGCGCAGGCGGGTGAGCACCGAGTCCAACAGTGAGGCATCCCGGCCCGGCACGGACAGCAGGCCGCAGGGTTTGTCGATGACGACGAGCCACGCGTCCTCGAAGAGGATGGAGAGGTCCGGCGTGGGCGCGGGCGGCGGGACGAAGACGCGGGGCGCGGAGACCTCCAGGCCTTCCAGCATGAATGGGAGCAGGGGACCGCACTTGTCGCGGCACGCTGGATAGAAGGCGCCCTGGATGCGGCCACCGGACGCGGGCGGCGTGCCCCACCAGAACTCCGCGAGCGCCACCGGCTGGAGTCCGTGCGCGAAGGCATGGGCGAGCAGCTTCACGCCCGCGCAGTCACCGGCGCCGGAAGGGGGCTCCGCGCCGCCGTAGAGCGAGCGCAGGGGGCGGGTCTCTCCCCGGGCATTGGTGATGGCGTAGGTGTCGTGGAACTGCTTCATGAAGCCGCGCGAGACGATGCGCCGCAGGCGGTCCAGCGCGCGCACGCGGCGCTCCGCCTTCGCACGGGCAGGGGCGAGCAGGCGCCGGGCTTCTTCCTGGGCCGCGTCCCACCGGCGCTTCTCTGCTTTGTCGCCCCGGCTCTCCTGATCGAGCGCGTGAAGCGCCTGGGCACGCTCGGTCTCTGTGAGCGCGGCAGGTGATGCCTCGGGGCGAATGGCCTCCGCGAGCGCGGCTGGGACCGAGGCTTGTGGCGACTGTGGCTCTTCGCCCAGAGGAACCGTGCGTGAGGGCATGGCCAGGATTGCTGCACGGCGTTCGTGACGCTGGCGGCGCCGGGCGTCGTGACGCAGGCGCATGGCTTCGCGCTCCGTGGCCTCACGGGACTGGCGGGCGTCATCGTCCTCGCGCAGGCGGCGCAGTTCCTCGGAGGTGCTCCACGCCTCCGCGCGAGCCAGGAGGGCCTTCACCGTGGCGTCGGCCACGGGCTCCACGCGGGCGCGTGCCTCGCGGTCGAAGACGGGGGGCACGAAGCCCGGAACATCCCAGCGTCCCGCGAGCATCGCGGAGAAGGCTCGCAGCACGCCGAGCGTTCCGTCCGGCTGCCGCACCACGAGCACGCCGAACATCTTCCCGCCGTCCGGCCCTTGGAGGACATCGCTGGCCAGCCCGGGCGCGATGAAGCCCTCGCGAAGCGTGGCTTGCAGTGCCTCCGCGGCCCGGCGCGCGAGGGCGTGCGGGCCCACGGCGTCGAAGGGGCTCGGGAACGCCCCCGGCACTTCGTCCGCGTGGGGCGCCGGTTCGAGTGCGGTGACAAGCAAGTCCACGGCGCCGGAGTAGCACGAAACCGCACGCCGTCCCCACCGGTCCTGAGGGCCTGGCGGGCAGGCTGGCTGCCATTGCAAGCCCATGTCAGGATCCCGGGTGCGACTCATGGCCATGCACCCTCCATCCGCGATGCCTCGCCTCCTCCGGGCAGCCGTGCTCTTGGCGGTCCTCTGCACGACCCCGGCGTCCGCCGAGGAGCCACCGTCCTCCACGCCCCCCAGCAAGGTCGCCCAGGACGCATGTCCACCGGCGCTCCGCGTCGTGGTGGAACCCCAGGAGTTGAAGAAGCAGGTGCGCGCCGCGAAGACGACCGCCGGGTTGCGGAAGCTCCTCCACCCGCTGGAATTGGACTCCGCGTGGGAGCGAATGGAGTGCCTGAAGGAGGAGGGCCCCGCGTCCGCGCAGCTCGACATCTTCCGGGCACGCATCCTGTCGGCGGACGCGCAGGACTTCGTCCTCCAGGCGCGCGGGCAACTGTGCGATGGGCTGAAGCTGCTGGATGGAGTGGTCCTTCATCCGCTCAGCGGCAAGAACACCTTCTGCGCCATCCCGATGGAGTTCCTGCCGGGCGTGGTGGAGAGCCAGGCCTTCCGCGTCGTGTTCTCCTTCGAGAACCTCACCGACCCGGTACGGCAGGTCTTCCGGGTCGAGAAGACCGACGCGGACTCGCGCAACGAATACCAGACGCTGTCGTACTGGGAGGCGCAAGAGGGCTCGCTGCGCTCCATCTTCACCATCGAGTCGGGAACCCACATGGGCTTCGTCCATGGCTCGACCGAGGTGAAGGTCACCCCGGTGGGCGACGCGTTCCCTCGCATCCTCCAGATCAAGGAGTCCAGCCGGGACTGCGGAACGTTCATCGACATGCCCTCGGGCGAGAGCGTCTATGACTCCAGCTGCACGGATGTCGAGAACGAGGTGCGCATGTGCTACCGCAAGTCACCCGGTGCCCCGGGGGGCTACGACGGGTGTTAGGCGACTGAGGATGCGGGCCTACGGAGAGGCTGGCCGGCTGGCGCGGTAGAGGGCGACAGCGCGGTCCATGCATCTCTGTACGTCGTCCAACTCCATGTAGCCCGCGTCGTAGGGCCCGCCCGGCCAGGTCTCCTCGTGGTGCCATGCCTCACCGCTCAGCAAGGCCGCGTCACTGATGTCGAGCGGATCGCCGCCCGGCTCCGTGATGTCCAGTTCCCATGTGTCCCAGCGCGCACGGAAATAGAACGGACGGCCATCCACCTCGCCGTCGCCCTGCATCGGGCAGGAGCCGCCGAAGTCACCACTCCATCCGTTCCCTTCGAGCTTCACGGTACGATCTCCTGAATGCGCCGCGGTTCATCACGAATGAGCCATTTGAATATGACAATGGATATGTCGGAAAAGGCGGCCGAGACTCTGGATGAGTATTCACGATGCTGTTCACTTGATTGAGGCGCGGGGGGACTACAGGGATTTTTGATTCTAGACTCCGGCCTCCATGGCCACTGCCCGCCCCGTTGCAGTTGGTGTTCTGCTGTTGGTCGCGCTCCTCCTGCCCGCGTGGGCCGCGGAGGCCCGCACCTCCATCCTGAAGGCAGGGGAGGGCTGGCAGCTGAAGGTGGACGGCCAGCCTTATGTGGCCAAGGGCGTCACCTTCAGTGGCACGGGTGGGCCCGCGAACTTCGACAAGGATTGCGAGCAGCTCAAGTCCCTGGGCGTCAACACGCTGCGCACCTGGGGCACCGGGGATGAAACGGCCGCGCTGCTCGATGCCGCGCAGAAGCATGGGCTGCGCGTGCTCGTGGGGCTTTGGCTGCGGCCGGGCCGTCCGGGCATGGAGAATGACGACGCCTTTGACTACGTGCGCGACGCCAGGGGCCGTGAGGCGCAGCTCCAGGCCACGGTCGCGCAGGTGCTCCGCTTCAAGGACCACCCTGCCGTGCTTGCTTGGGGCGTGGGCAACGAGGTCATCCTCAATTCACCGGATGAGCCGTCGAAGGTCGCCTACGCGCGCTTCTTGGAGAAGGTCGTCCGCGCGGTGAAGAAGGCGGACCCCGCGCACCCGGTGCTGTCCGTGGATGCCTGGACGCTGGGCATCCCGTTCTGGGAGAAGTACGTGCCCTCGCTGGATGCGTATGGCTTGAACGTCTATGGCCGGGGCATCCATGCGCTGGCGGACGCGGTGAAGCAGGCCGGTGGCCGCAAGCCGTGGTTCATCACGGAGTTTGGCGCGCAGGGGGAATGGGAAGCCCCCAAGGACGCTCGCGGCGTGCCGCAGGAGCCGGGTGACGGGGAGAAGTACGACGTCATCGTGGACGGCTGGCGCAACGCGCTGGCTCCGCACGTCCAGGCGGGCCGGTGTCTGGGATTGTTCGTCTTCAACTACAGCGCGGCGCTGGACCACGGAGGACTCTGGCTGGGAATGCTGTCCGGCACGTCCACGCGGCCGGCGTGGCACGCGGTGCGGGAGGCGTACACGGGCGTGAAGCCGTCGCCCGCGCTGCCCGTGCTGGTGCGCCTGGAGGTCCGGGGCTTGGAGGAAGGCTGGGCGAACGTGGCCTTCGATGTCACGTCCACCACGCCGGTGGAGGTCTCCTTCGCCTACAACTTCCGGGGCGCGGCGACCCGAGCTGAGCGCGACCGCGTGACGATGCTGGAGTCCCGGAAGGGGACCACTCCCGGTACGTGGCGGGTGCGCCTGCCAGTCGTGACGGGCGCCATCAAGCTGTATGGCCTGGCGAAGGATGGCGCGGGGAACCTGGTCGCGGCCACGACATCCGTGGTGGCTCCCGCGGCTCCCTGAGGCACTGCGCTACAGTGCGCCGCCATGTCCTGGCGTTTGCTGTTCCTCTTCCTGCTGTGCCTTTCAACGGGTTGTGGCCACTACGGTCTTCCCCCATCCACGGCGAGTCACGGTCATCTGTCGCTGGCCATGGATGCCTACCTGGACGACCCTCGCTCCTACGAGCGCCGCGTCGCCCAGGGCACGAACTTCGGGTTCGTCACCACCGACGCGCTCGCTTCCTTGAAGTCCCCTTTCGTGGAGCTGGAGCCCGACCAGGCGCCCCGTGTCTTCGAAGAGGTCGTCCAGGTCCTGAAAGGCAATCCCTCCGACGCGGAGCTTCGCCGCGCCTTCGGGGAGCTGCGAGCCGCATGCGACGCCGACTACGAGAAGGCGTGCGTGTTCTTGAAGGAGCAGGCGCAGCCTTCGGTCCTCCTCAAGGCAGCGGAGGTGCGCCCCATGAAGCGGGAGCCGCGGTTCACCCACGCCCAGTACGCGCTGGTCATCCTCGGCTGCCGGCTGGATGTGGATGGCCGCGTGCGCGACTGTCAGGTCATCGAGAGTGGGCCGGAGCATGAAGCGGAGCACCTCATCGCGCAGCTCTCAGAGGACCGGTACACGCCGTGGAGGCTGGCGGGGCATCCGATGAGCCGTCCGTTCACCGTCAGCTTTCAGCCCGTTTACGGCAGCAATCGAAGCGCGGACCTGTCCACGGAGTTGAAGCTGGAGTGGGCCCGGAAGCGGGTGGGGTGGTCCCCCACGAGCACCTCTGCCTGGACCAACCTGGCCGCGCAGCTCGCCATCCATGAGCCGGATCATCCGCATTACTCTCGCGCGCTGGCCCGGGCCTACGCGCTGGCGCCCGAATACTGGTGGACTGCCACGGAGATGGCCTGGCAGCGCGTCCAGGCGGGCCAGTACGCCGACGCACTGAAGGCCCTGCGCCCCGTCCTCCGCCGCTCCTCAATTGTGCTGGGCGACCACCCCAACCCGTACGTGCTGGAGACCGCCGCCGCCGCGCACTTCGGGCTGAAGCAGTGCACCGAGGCGCTGGCGGAACAGCACAAGGCCGTGGAGCTGCTGCCCGCGAAATGGCCCGTGCCTGAGAAGGATCGTTTCCAGGCGAGGCTCCGGGACTACCAAGCCGCCTGCGCCACGTCCCCGGTGACTCCCTGAAGCACCGCGCTCAGGGCTTGAGCGGCCCGTCCTCCGGGAACTGCCGCTTCCATCTGGGCGCGAGGTTGGCATTGGCCTTCAGCGCGGCATCCCGGTCCGCGCGGACCTGGGCGGAGCCCGGGTCCTTCGTGCGCAGGAGCGCCGCGCGCAGCAGCAGGGCTTCCGGCCAGTTCGGACGCTCCTTGAGCAACGCGTCCACCAGCGCGAGCCCCTTTGCCAGCCAGGGCTCAGCGCTCTGTCCGGCGGACTTCCGCTCCACCGCCCGGTACCGGTTCAACTCACCCAGGACCAGACGGATCTCCTGACTCCGAGGTGCGTTCTCCAGGGCCTTGGTGAGGGTCGCTTCCGCGGCGTCGAAGTGCCTCTGCGCCTCATGTGGATCCGTCCGTGCGGTCCACCGGGCCATCACGAGAGAGTAGTCGCCCGAGATTCGCAGGTATTGGGAGCGCCTGGACAAGGCAAGACGGTCGAGCATGTCGATGGTCTTCGCCGAGCGCTCGTAGGCGGGCCGCGGATCCTGCCCCTGCTCCAGCAGGGAGCGCGCCTGGATTTGATGCACCCGCATGAGGCCCATGACGGCCTCCGCGTTCGAGGGCCCCTCGGGCATGGCCTGGAGATAGAAGGCTTCAGCCCTGTCCACGTCGGGGGAAGGATCCTCCCCTCGCCACCCGGCGTACTCCGCCCTGAGCGCATGGATGTCCGCCTGCGCCCGCTTCCCCGGGCCATGCCCGGAGTCCAGCGTCGTGGCTTCCGCCTGCGCCGCCTCCGCTGCATCGAGCAATTCGGTGGGATCGCCTCCGCGTGCCCAGCGCTCCTTCGCCTGCTCCAGGAGGACCTGCCCCACACCATGATGCAGTGACGAATCGCGCGGATGCGCGGTGAGGCCATCGCGAAGGCGGGCCTCGGCGGTCTTCCATGCGCTACCCGCGTCCTCGCCCCGGGCCCGGTGGCGCAGCGCCTTCGCCATCTGGACGTGGGCTCCCAGCAGCCATACCCCGGGCGCCTTCGTGTGGAGGGCCTTGGCCTGCGCCCAGGCCTGCTCCGCCTGGTCCAGGTCCGCGGCTCCGTCCCCTGTCATCGGGTCCATGCCCCGCTCCACGAGGAGCTCCCCGAACCGGACCCAGTACGCGGGGACGCGGGGTTCGAGCGCGAGGAGGGTCCGCCAGACGTCGAGCGCCTGGTCCCGGTGCGCGCCATACCGGTCTCCGACCCGGGGGCCACCCCATTCGTTTTCGACCGCTACCCAGTGCTCCAGGAGCCGGACGTGCAGGAGGTGGAATGCGAGGTCCCGCTCGGATGGAGGAATGGCCTTCAACAGCTCCAGTTCCTTGTGCACATACGAGCCGTAGCGTTCCTGTCTTGCCCTCTCCGCTCTGGCCACCTGGGTCCGGATTCGTTCCACCTGAACGCAGCGGTTCGTGGGATCCCGGGCCAGAATCACGTCGGCGATTTCGCTCGCGTGCTGGGCCAGATAGCCGCCGAAGGCCTCCTGGCGCCGGGGATGCTCCACCAGGGCATTGAGCAGTCGCAGCCGCTCACAGGCAGGGCCGGAGGCGGCGGGATTGATCCGGGACGCCGCGTCCAGTGCGCTGAATGCACGGCCCGCGGGACCCTGGCCCTCGGGGCCGGCAAAGGACATGACGCCGGGGACCCGCTCCTCGCGGTCGTAAGAGGGCATGGTACCGGTCGGGTCGGTACGGATGAGGGCGATGACGGCGGATTCGAACCGGACCTGCGCCAGGTGGGCCTGCATCTGGCTCTCCGCCGTGCTCCTGGCGGCATCAAGGGACTTGCGGCCGTGCTCCAGTCGCGCCCGGGCCGCGTCCTTCTGGCCCTCCTCCCACAGCTGGGCGGCGCGGAGCAGCAGCACGTCCGCGCGCAGCAGTGGCGCCTCGACGAACCAGGGATGCGAGGCGGCCAGGGGCTCCAACAGGGCCGCCGCCGCGTCCAGCCGGCCCTCATGAAAGGCGACGAGCGCCGCGCTGTAGGCCGCCGACGGGGCCTCCTTCTCCCAGGCCTGTCGAAGCAGGGCGAGCACCGGCTCGCGGTACTGACGTTCCATGTCCTGTTCGCGCACCCTCCGCGCATCCAGGTCCAGCTCGGTCAACGCCATGATGCGCTGCTCGCGGTAGCGCTGGCTGAGCGCCCGGGCCCGGGCCCACACCACGGAGGGCTCGCGGAAGCCCGCGCTCCACGCGGTCTCCAGGTGCTCGATGGCCGCGTCCAGGTCGCCCAGGGCCAGCGCCCCACGCCCGAGCGCGGCGTGTCCGGGCCCCTGGGCCCCGGCGCCTCCGAGGGCCATCTCCTTGGACAGCGTCATCATCCAGCCGCGCAGCTCCGCCTGCTCCGCGCGCGCGTCGTGCACCCGGGCCAGGTCCACCGCGCGGGCCCGCGCCTCGATGCGCTCGGCCTCGAAGGTGAAGTGCGACGCCCAGGCGGTGTCTTGCTGGGAGAGGTGGGTCGACGCGCAGGCCGAGGCCGCGACGAGCAGCAGGACCTGTAAGGCCAGCACCGCGCTCCGGGACCCTCCATGCGGCGCGGCGTTCAAGGCGTCTTTCAAGCAGACCTCTCCAGGTGCGTTCCGGAAGGAATTCCATTGCAGGATACGAAGCTTCGCGATGACACGGGTTGCCCCCGGGGCCAGTCCAGCCGCGCGCTCAGGGCTTGAGTGGCG
Organism: Corallococcus sp. M7; assembly: GCF_054512695.1. Classification (NCBI taxonomy): domain Bacteria; kingdom Pseudomonadati; phylum Myxococcota; class Myxococcia; order Myxococcales; family Myxococcaceae; genus Corallococcus; species Corallococcus sp. M7. The sequence continues at coordinate 7,236,659 of NZ_CM137252.1, read as the reverse complement.
GGTCGTCCGGGAACTGCCGCTTCCATCCGGGCGCGAGGTTGGCATTGGCCTTCAGCGCGGCGTCCCGGTCCGCGCGGGCCTGGGGCGACGCCGGGTCACTCGTGCGCAGCAGCGCCGCGCGCAGCAAGAGGGCTTCGGGCCAGTTCGGACGCTCCGCGAGCAACGCGTCCGCCAGCGCGAGTCCCTTCGACAGGAGTGGCCCTGGGTCCTGCTTCGCCGCCTTGCGCGCGACTGCCCACTCCCGGAACAGGTGGCCCTCCTCCAACCGGAGCTCCTGATTCGAGGGCTCCAGCTTGAGGGCCTCGGCGTAGTTCTGCTCCGCGCCGCTGAACTGCTCCTCCGCCTTGCGCGGATTCGTGCGTGCCGAATGGCGGGCCCGTAGTCCGAAGGACTCGCCGATGGCCCGATGATGCACGACGCGGTCACGGCCGAGCCACGATGTCCCGTCGCCCTCACCCTGCGGACGCGCGAGGAGGGGCTCCGGATCACGGCCCTGCTCCAGCAGGTGGCGCGCCTGGAGGTGGACCGTCTTCTGGAGGCCCGCGAATCGCTCATCTTTCTGCGCCTGGAAGTAGGGATGCGTCTGGAGGTAGAGCGCTTCCGCCCGGGCGGCCTCCCCGGTGGGATCCGCTCCCCGGCGCCAGGCGTACTCCGCTCGCGTCACGATGACCTCCGCCTGCCCGAACCGTCCCAGGTCCAGGTAGGGCGCCAGCGTCGTCGCCTGCGCCTGGACCGCCTCCGCCTTGTCGAGCAGCGCGCTGGGATCTCCCCCGCGCTCCCAGGCCTCCCTCGCCTGTTCCAGCAGGAGCCGTCCCAGCTCATGCTGCAGGTAGGGATTGCGCTTCTGCCGGAAGTACTCGGAGTCGAGGTAGGCCACGGCCTTGTCCAGGTTCGGTCCGGCCTCTTCCCCCCGGGCCCTGTGCCGCTGGGCCTGCGCCACGCGGATGCGTGCCTCCAGGAGCCACACCTCGGGGGCTCTCGTGTTGACCCTGACGGACTTCTCCCAGGCCGCTTCCGCCTGCGCGAGGTCCGCGAGGGGGTCCTTCGTCGCCGGATCCATCCCCCTGGCCAGGAGCAGCTCCCCCAGCCGGACCCAGTACGTGGGGATGCGCGCCTCGAGCGCCAGCGCGCTCCGGTAGGCTTCGATGGCCTGCTCCCGGCGCTCCCAGCCAGGTGACGCGTCGTTGATCCTCCCCACCAGGAGGAGGGTGTCCATCCAGGTGCGCAGGAGCCGGGCTCGCAGGAGGTGGTAGGCGAAATCCCGTGCGGCCGGCGGCGTGGTCTCCAGCAACACCAGGGCGTCGTTGAGTGGGGGGCTCCCCGCGGTGTTCCGGCGCAGGGCGTCCTCCGTCTGCTGGACCCGGGCTCGGCTCCACTCCGCGCGGCCACACGTGTTCGCCGGATCCAGCTCCAGGACGTGTTTCGCGGCCTGGATGGCATCCTGGAGCAGGGCTCCCGGGAAGGGCTCATCGCGGTCCAGGCGCTCCGCCACCCTGTTGAGGAATCGCGCCTTCTCGCAGGTGAAATCGGCGTTGCCGGGAACCACCCGGGCCGCGAGGTCCAGCGCATCGACGCCCCACTTCGCCGGGCCCGGGTCTCCGCCGCTCAAGAGCAGCACGGTGCCGTCGAAGTTGGGACGGGTGAGGTTCATCGCGGCGGTCTCGAAGCGCGCCCGCGCCAGGTGGGCCGGAGCGAAGCTCTCCGCGGTGGTCGCGGCCTCCGTGAGCGCCTGGCGTCCCGCCATCAGGTCCTCGCGGGCATGGACCTTGTCGTCGTTGCCCCAGCGGTGGGCAGCGCGCAGCAGGAACACGTCCGCGCGCAGCAGCCGCGCTTGCACGAACCACGGATGCCGTGTGCCCACGGACTCCAGGAGCGCGAGCGCCGCGTCCAGGCGGCCCTCGTGGAACGCGATGAGCGCCGCGCCGAAGTCCGCCGACGGGACCTCCGCCCCCGCCGCCTGTCGCAGCAGCGTGAGCACCGGCTCCCGGTACTGGCGCTCCGCGTCCTCGGCCCGCACCTTGCGCTCATCCGCGTCCGGCGCGGCCAGCGCCGCCAGCCGAAGCACGCGGTAGTGCTCGCTCAGTGTCTGGGCCCGGGCCCACGCCACGTGAGGTTCGCGGAAGCCCGCGTTCCAGGCGGCCTCCAGGTGCGTCCGTGCCTCGGCGTCCCGGCCCAGCGCGCGTGCCCCGCACCCGAGCGCGTAGTGCCCGGGCCCCTGCGCCTCGGGGCCGCCCAGCGCCATCTCCTTCGACAGCGCCTCCATCCAGGCACGCAGCTCCGCCTGCTCCGCGCGCACGTCGTGCAGCCGGGTCAGGCCCACCACGCGGGCCCGGGCCTCGATGCGCTCGGCCGCTTCGGTGAAGTGCGACGCCCAGGAGGTATCCCGTTGGGAGGGAGCATGGGTCGCGCAGGCCGACGTGGCGACGAGCAGCAGGACCCACGAGGCCCACGCCGCGAGCCTGGGCCCTCCCGCGGTCGAGTCGTTTGGGGTGTCTTTCAAGGCAGCGGCTCCAGGCGCGTTTCGGAAGAGGTCTATTCCCAAATGACCCAGCCTCGCGTCATCACGGTTTGCTCATGGACGCCTCATTCGTCCGGCACTGCCTCATGGTCTAGAGTACGGACCCATGCGTTGGAGCTGGCTGTTCCTGTCCCTGCTGCTTGGATTCACCGGATGCGCCCATTCGGGCGTCCCGACCCTGCCCGCGAGTCATGGCCATCTGATGTCCGCGATGGAGGACGTCCAATCGAAGAGGGGCCTCCCTTCGACGGGGCTCTGGGACCTTGCGCTGGGGGACGAGGTCGCGCCGCGATCGCCGCTCAAACTGGATCCAGCACAGGCGCCTCTCGTCTTCGCGGAGGCGGTCAAGACGCTGCGTGGCACCCCCGGAGAGGATGCCGTCCTCAGCGCATTCCGGGACATCTCGGCCGCGTGTGATGCGGAGCTCGCCGAAGCTTGCACGTTCTTGTCCGGGGCGGTCACCCGTCCGGAGCCGATCTCGCCGGCGGCCTTCAGGTATCCCGAGCCGTTGCTCAAGCAAGGTGCGTTCGCATTCATGGTCTTCCAGTGCCGTATCGGCGCGGATGGCCAGGTGCGTGACTGCACGGTCGTGGAAGGGGTCCGGCTTCCCGGCATCGAGCAGAACCTCGCGGCGCTCCAGTCGGCTCGATACCGTCCCGTGACCCTCTCGGGGCACCCTGTGTCTGTCCCATACACCTTCAACGTGCGCTTCGTGCCGCAGGGGATCACGTTGAACAGGCATCAAGAACTGGACTGGGCCCGGCTGCGGGTCCGCCAGAATCCCGAGAGCCGTTCGGCATGGCTCAACCTCGCCAGGAAGCTCGCGAAAGAGGCTCCAGAGGATCCGCTCTATCCCCAGGCCGTCGCCCGCGCCTTCTTCCTGGCGCCCAGGAGTGGGTGGGCCGCCAGCGAGGCCGCGTGGCAGCTCGTGCAGTCAGGCCAGTACGCGCCGGCCCTGAGCGCGGTGCGTCCCTTCCTGCGACGCAGCCACAATCCCTATGTGCTGGAGACCGCCGCCGCCGCGCAGTTCGGGCTGAAGCAGTGCGCCGCCGCGCTGGCCGAACAGCAGAAGGCCGTGGAGCTGCTGCCCGAGGAATGGCCCGCGCAGGAACGGGAGCGTTTCCAGCGGAAGCTCCAGGACTACCAGTCCGCCTGCGCCGCGCCCAAGGACGTCAGCGCAGCGACGGGTCCTCGCTGATCCGCGCCACCGCGCCGTGCAGGATGCCCAGTTGCCGGGGCACGCGTTCCAGGAGCGCGCCCAGCACGGGGTCATCGCTCGTGCGCGGCAGCGCCAGGGCCGGCAGGGGCGGAGGCTCGCGCCGCTCCTGCAACGCGCGGGCGAGCAGCTCCAGGCTGTCGCTGGCCCGCTGCGCCAGTTGCTGCGGCAGGACCGACGTCGTCCTTCCCTCGAAGCGCCCCGTGCCCAGCGCCGTCACCGCCAGCGCGAACCTGCGCGCGTAGGTGAGCAGCGCCATGCCTGGCTCCAGGTGCCCGGGCGGGCCGCGGTACTCGGTCATCAACCGCTGGAAGGACGACTCCGCCTCCAGCAGCGCCTGGTCCAGGAGACGGCGCTCCTCGTTCACCGCGGGCTCCGTGCCGCTGCGGTGCGTGGCCAGTTGTTGCAGGTACTTCCCATCCGCGCGCAGGGCGGAGGCCGCCGCGTCCGGAAAGCGGCGGCGCTCCGGACTGGGCCACAGCGTCCAGGAGCCCACCAGCGCCAGCGCCCCCGCGATGAGCACGCCCAGCGAGCGCTGTGACGCCACCGTCCAGTCGCCGGAGCTGAGCGTGGCCATCAAGAGATAGTCCGGCGTGAGCAGGACCTGGAACGCGCCGAAGTTCAGCGGCAGCAGCGCCACGGAGATGGCCGTCAGCACGCTGATGACGCCAATCATCATCGGCGGCGTGTGCACCAGCGTCGCGATGAGCGCCGCCAGACTGGCGCCCAGGAGCGTCCCCAGCGTGCGCTGCAGCACGCGCTCCTCCGTGCTGCCCGCGTAGGGCTGGAGGATGGAGATGACCACGAGGCTCACCCAGTGCGCGTCGCCCACCTGCAACGCCCGCGTCAGCCCCAGCGCCGCCGTGGCCACCATCCCCGTGCGCAGCGCGTGCCGCAGCACCACCGAGTCCCGGTGCAGGTGGTCGCGAATCGGCCGCCACAGGGAGAACCCCGGGGTCTGCCTGGGGCCGCCCACCGTGCCCCGGCCTCGCGCCGACACCGGGTCTCCGAAGAGCAGGCCCGACGCCGTCTCGTGCGCCACGCCCGCGTGCTCGCGCAGCCGGTCCAGCAGCGTGGCGACGTGCGTGGACAGCGGCCCCTCCGAGCTCTGTCGCACCGGCGGCGCGGCCATCCTCGCGGGCTGCCGGCGACGGGGCCGCAGCGCCAGCCGGGGCGGCTCGCGCATGCCCTCGTTGCGCTCCTGCCGCAGCGCCCGCGACACCCATTGGTCCATCGCGCCGAAGGCCTCGCACAGCTTGATGACCCGCTCGCGCGTCGCGTGCAGGTGCGGGTCGCGCCCCACCACCTGCATCGCCTCCGCCAACGCGCTGAGCAGCGCCAGCATGGGCTCCACCTGTTCCACCAGCACCAGCAGGTGCTCGCCGCGCCTGGACTCGTCCGGCCTCCCGCGCCGCGTGGCCGCGAGCACGTCCCGCGCCCGTTCGATGTCCGGGCGGATCCGCGCGTGGCGCTTCAGCCCCTCCGCCCACGCCTCGGCCGTGGCGCCATCCCGCGTGGCCCGCTCCAGGTCCTCGGCGGCGAGCGCCAGCCCCGCGTACACCTGCGCCACCGCCCGGCGCGCGGGGCGATAGGGCCTGAGCGGCCACAAGAGCAGTGACAGCGCCATCGCCCACAGGCCGCCCAGCAGCAGCGCCGCGCCTCGCAGCACCGCCTCTCGCGGCGAGGCGGCGGGCGCGCCCAGCGACACGACGAAGATGACGGCCAACTGCCCGCCCACGGAGCCCGCGGTCTCGCCGTAGCAGCGCGCGAAGTTCGCGGCGGTGACGCCCACGAGCAGCAGCGTGGCGTCCATCACGTACGTGTGGCCCGCGGGCGCGGCGAGCAGGCCGACCAGCGCCCCCAGCACCGTCACCACGCCCATGACGCGCGCCCGCACGCGGTAGGAGCCGCCCTTGTCCGCGAGCGTGACCAGCAACCCCGTGAGGCCCGCCCATCCGGCCTGGGGCACGGTGGTCAGGAACGACAGACACAGGGGCAGGGCGGTGGCGACGGCGGCCCGGATGCCCGCCCACAGGGCCGGTCTTCCGGGCTCCACCCGGAGCAGCGACCGGAGGTGTCTCCGCAGTCGATAGCGCATGGGTTTTCAGGGGAGCGGCGGGCCGTCACCCCAGAGGGTGGCCACGGCCGTCCCCATCCACACGCGGAGGAGGCTCCTCCCCCTCAAGGCCTGAGCGCCGCCCGGGCGGTACCCCGGGCCCCGTTCCACCAGCCCCTCCCTCCCGGAAGCCGGGGGCGGAGGGCCCGGCGTCAGCCCGTCCCCAGGGCCGGCGCATCCTCTTCGGGTGCGTCTTCCGCTTCGAGCGCGGTGCCGTCCCAGGGGATGTAGCGCACGCCCGGCATCGGCTCTGGACCGTGGAACTCCAGCGCGCCCACGGTGGAGGTCAGCTTCGTGGTGGGCTTCCACGCCGCGAAGGGGTGGGGCCGGGAGAAGAGCTGCACCTCGCAGCGGGCCACGTCGCTCTGGGCCACCAGCACGTCCCAGCCCGTGGGGTCGCGGTACGCGTAGCCCACCAGCGTGCGCGGGTCACACCACGCGCGCCCCTCCATGGCCACGGTGGCGGAAGCCGCGCGGAAGGACAGCTCTCCGGACGTTGGCGACGTCACACGCGACAAGAGCACGTGGGGCACTTCATGGAACGTGTGCTCGCCGTCGCGCGTGCGCAGGTAGATGGGCGACAGCTGGGGATGGCCCCGCTTGCGCTTCGCGCGCACCGCCATGATCTCCAGCCGCGCGTCCGGGTCCTCGGCGAAGCGCGGGCAGTACAGCCACGTCAGCTCTTCCAGCCGCCGGTGGCCCCACAGGTGCTTCTGCAGGCCGGGCGCGCCCTTCACGTCGATGCGCTCGCCATCCACCGTCACCGTGCCTTCGAAGAGGACGTCGTCGTGCACGTGGGCGACGTGCGTGGGCAGGGGCAACAGGCCGGTGCCTCGCGGCTCGCGGCGCACCGGCTCGGGGGGGCCGCCCTGGAAGCGCAGGTCCCACGCGATGGAGTGCCCGCCGCTCTTCACCTGGCCGTGGACGTGGCCGGGCGTCAGCTCCGAGTCCGCGATGCGCACGCCGCCGTCGGGCAGCGCGGTGAACGCGGAGGCCGGATGGATGGCCTTGAGCGCCACCGCGGGCCGGTCCTTCGACGCGCAGTCGAACGCCGCCGCCCACAGGGTGGCGCGAGCCTCGCCGCCGCTGCCCGGCGCGGGAGTGAAGAGGGTGTAGCGCAACCACCAGGCGCGATCGCCGCCCGGGTCGAGCACCACCAGGAACCAGATTTCGAAGAACCCCTGCTGATGACCGTTCCAGCGCGGCAGGTTGGCGCGCTTGCTCGACGGCATTTGGATGAATCCCCCTCTTCGCGCGGCCGTTCACGGCCCGGACGCCGCGCGCAGACCCTCACGCTGGCAGATGGGGCACGGTGCGAGCAAGAGGGCCCGCGGTCGCGGATCCGCGGAAGGGGACCGCCGCTGTCTCAGGAGCCCGGGGCGCCCCAGGACACGCGGTACGTGACGCTGTCGTCGTCGAACTGGACCACGTCCACCTGCGTGGCCGGACCGCTGGCGGCACGCACCGTGGCCAGCATCACGCCCTGCTTGAAGTAGCGCAGCAGGCCGGGCTCGTTGAGCCACAGGTCCGCCTCGCGCTCGCCGCGCTCGGTGATGGCGACCTCGGTGTAGTTGTTGCCGCTGCGGAAGCTGTGCTGCGCGCGCATGAGCATCCGCTTGGGCCCGATGAGCCGCAGCACGCCCAGCAGCGCCCGGCCCACCATCGTGTCGCGGTAGCCGTCGATCATCCGCTCGCCGAGCATCCGCCACGCCACCTCGTCCGGCTGCTCCGGGTGGAGCGTCTTCGCCGTCAGCGCCACGCAGCGCGTCCACGTGTCCAGCGAGTACGCCGGCTGCAGGGGGCGGTCCAGGTCCAGCCCCTCCTTGCGCAGCTGCTCCTTGAGGGCGAAGGGCACCTTCCCGGAAAGTCCCCGGACGAAGAGTCCTTCGACGATGGTCGGGAATACGAGTTTCTCGGCGGTGGCCATGGGGCCATTCCGCCCAGCACCGCCCGTTCTGGTCAAGACCTACCGCCCGGGTGGCGTCCAGCGCCCGAAAGCGCGGTCGTCCTCCAGGGCCATTCCGCCCGTTCCGGTCCCCGTGAAACATCGCGTGTAACTCTGAAATTCACGCAAGGTGCGTAAACACTCCCAGCCCTCGCGGGACGCGTCCATCTGGTAGCGTCCAGGCGCCCTGGCTCCCCCCTGGCTGACCTCCTGATGACGTCCCGTGTCCTGACGTGCCTGCTCCTGTCCGTGCTGTGCGCGCTCCCGGCCCTGGGCGCCCGGCCGGTGCCCGCGCCCGCCGCGGAGGGCATGGCGATGCTTCAGCGGGTGGACACGGCGCGGGTCCAGGGCAGCCCCAGCACGCTGCGCACGGAGCTGGACGCACGGCAGGCGAAGGCGCCCAAGGACCCCATGCCCCGGGTGTACCGGGCCTTCCTCGCGCTTCCCTCGGACGAGAGCTTCGCCGAGTTCAAGGCGCTGGCGGTCGTGTACCCGGAGAACCCGTGGCCGCACGTGGGGATGGGGCTCGTCTACGTGCGCTGGGGCATGTTGAAGGACGCGGCCGCGCCGCTGGAGACCGCGCGCAAGACGGTGCCCGGCTTCGCTCCCGCGCTCTGGGCGGACGGCCTGCGGCTCCAGGCGGAGGGCAAGTCCGCGGAGGCGGAGGCCCGGCTGCGCGAGGCGCTGGCGAAGCTGGACATCCCGCGCTTCCGCACGGACTTGGCGCTGCTGCTGGCGGGCCGTCCCGCGAGCGCGGCGGAGGCGCGCGCGCTGCTGGTGCGCTCGGTGAAGGACTGGCCCGAGCAGCCGGAGGCGCTCCAGGTGTTGTCGCGGCTGGCGCGCGAGGCCGGGGACGCGAAGGCGGGCGCGGAGGCCGGGGCGTTGCTCGTCGCGCTCCAGCCGCATGACCGCGAGGCGCACCGGCGGCAGGCGGAGGCGTGGCTCGCCGCGGGCGACAAGGCGCAAGCGGTGAAGATGCTGGAGCGCTACGCGACACTCGGGGGCGCGGAGCCCGCGGTGCTCTCCACGTGGGTGAAGCTCGCCGTGGAGCTCGACCGTCCGGAGGACGAGGCGAAAGCCCTGGTGCGCCTGGCCGCGGCGACGCCCAAGGACCCCGAACCGCTCCTGCGGCTGGCGACGCTGGCGGAAGCGAAGCAGGACGTGGCTGGCACCGAGGCCCGGTTGGATCAGGCGGTGGCGCTGGCCCCGGAGCGCTCGGACATCCAGGTGCGGCGGGCGCGGCTGCTGCTCAAGCTGGAGCGCTACTTCGAAGCCATGGCGGCGTACCGCGCGGCGCTCGCCGCTCCGGAGCGGCCGGTGCCCGAGGCGGCGGAGGAGGCCGCGCAGCTGACGAAGAAGCTGCACCTGCCCGCCTCGCCCGCGAAGGGCACGGTGGAGCAGATCTACGACCGGGTGTCGCTGGGGCTGGTGGCGCTGTACCTGGAGCACCTGATGGAGAAGCCGGACCTCAAGGGCAACCTCAAGGTGCGCGTGGACCTGGACCCCACCGGGAAGGCCACGGGCGTGGTGGTGCTCTACGACAGCCTCCAGGACGTGCTCATCACCCACAGCGCGCACGTGGCCTTCATGGACGCCCAGTACCCGCCCGGCAGCGAGCCGCAGGTGTACCAGTACGTCTTCCGGCCTCCTCCGCGCTGAGGCGGACATCCGGAGCGCTTCCTTTCCGGGAGCGGGTTGACGCTCGGGTTGGCGGACGGCACAGACTTGCAAGGTCTCGCGCCAGGAGCCCGCCCGTGAACGCCGCACCGCTGACGCCCGCCGCCCTGTGGCCCCGCACGCTGGACGTCACCCGCCACGCGCTGGAGACCGGCGCGCTCCAGCCCATCGCCACGGAAGCGCGCACGGTGCCGGTCGCGAGCACGGAGTTCCAGGTGCGCGTGCTGGGACGGGTGGCGCTCAAGGAGCGCAAGCGTCCGGCGCCTTCCACCGCCGAGCCCTTCAACCCGTTCGCGAACCCGGAGCCGGACCTGGTGCTGGGGGACGTGGCGCCTTCTCACGTGTGTCTGCTCAACAAGTTCAACGTCGTGGAGCATCACCTGCTGTTGGTGACGCGGGCCTTCGAGTCGCAGGACGCGCTGCTGACGCACGCGGATTTCGACGCGCTCTCCACGTGCCTGGAGGGGCTGGACGGGCTGGCCTTCTACAACGCGGGCGAGACGGCCGGCGCGAGCCAGCGCCACAAGCACCTGCAACTGGTGCCGCCGCTGGGGCCGGACCGCCTGCGCGCGCCCGTGGAGGCGCTCCTCCCCGTGCTGCCGGGGCCGGGCCGCGTGGTGGCCGCGGAGTCGCTGCCGTTCGCGCACCTGCTGGCGGGCCTGGGACCGTGGGGCGCGCCGGGGCAGGGCGAGCGGATGCTGGCGGCGTACCGGCTCCTGCGGGACGCGCTGGGACTGGCGGAGAGCGCGCCGTACAACCTGCTCGTCACCCGGGACTGGATGCTGCTGGTGCCTCGCGCCAGGGCGGAGCACCTGGGCGTCAACGTCAACGCGCTGGGCTTCGCGGGTTCGCTGCTGGTGCGCACGCCCGAGCAGTTCGACGCGGTCGCCGCGCTGGGGCCGCTGGAGTTGCTGCGCCAGGTCGCGGGCGTCGCTCCGTAGGAAGGGTGCATCCGCGCGAGCGGACCGGCACAATGCCCGGAACCGGATGGAGCGACGACCATGGATGTGAACGAGCTGGCCCGCGTGCCGGGCGTGAATCCGCAGGTTCCCGACGCGGCGCGCATCTACGACTACACGCTGGGCGGCACCCACAACTTCGAGGCGGACCGGCAGGCGGCGGAGTACATGTTCTCGCTGCTGCCTTCCACCCGGAAGTGGGTGCGGATGCTGCGCGCGTGCCTCCAGGGCGCGGCGAAGCGGCTGTCCGCCGAGGGCTTCACGCACTGGGTGGACTTCGCGTCCGGCCTGCCCACCAACGACCACGTGCACGGCGTGCTGCCGCCGGACGTGAAGGTGCTCTATTCGGACATCAACCCGCTGACGATGGCGCAGGCGCGCGTGCTCTTGGGGAATGACCCGCGCGTGCGCTACCTGGAGTGCGACATCCGCCAGGCGAAGTCCTTCCTGGAGCGCCCGGACGTGCGCGACTTCCTGGGCGGCGAGCGCAAGGTGGCCCTGGGCGCCAATGGCATCACCGTGTTCCTCAAGGCGGAGGAGAACCGGAAGTTCTTCCGCGACCTCTACGACTGGGCCGCGCCGGGCTCCAGGCTCTTCACCACGTTCGAGACGAAGGACCCCGCGAAGACGACGCCCCAGTGGGAGCAGTTCGTGGGCATGTTCCAGAAGATGGGGGAGAACTTCGAGCTGTTCTCCCTGCCGGAGTACCTGGAGCTCTGCAAGCCGTGGACGCCGGGGCCCGGTGGCGTGCAGACCGTGAGCCGGTTCCTGGGGCTGCCGGACGACTACATCACCGAGGAGGACCGGCAGGGCGTGGGCATCGAGTTCTACGCCGTCATCCTGGAGAAGAAGTAGCCGCCGCCTTCGAGTGGTAGCGCAGGCCGATGAGCGCCGCGACGAAGCCCGCCGCGGCGCCCACGCCCAATGCCTGGCGGGGGCCGAACGTGTCCGCGACCCACCCGACGATGGGGGCGCCCAGGGGCGTGCCGCCCAGCGCGATGGCCAGGAGGATGGCGAGCACGCGCCCGCGCATGGACGGCTCGGTGGACAACTGCACCAGGCTGTTCGCGGTGGTGGTGAAGGTCTGCGCGGACACGCCGATGACCACGAGCATGACGCCGAAGAGGGCGTAGGCCGGCATCAGCGCCGCGAGCGTGAGCCCCGCTCCGAAGACCGCGGCCCCCGTCACCAGCAGGCCGATGCGCGGCTGCGCGCGCCGGGCGGAGAGCAGCGCGCCCGTCACCGAGCCGATGGCCATGATGGACGTGAGGAGCCCGTAGCCACTGGCGCCTTTTCCGAAGACGCGCACGGACATGGTGGAGATGAAGATGGGGAAGTTGAGGCCGAAGGTGCCGATGAGGAAGAACATGGTCAGCACCGCCACCAGGTCGGGCCGCTTCCAGACGTAGACGAAGCCCTCCGTCAGACCCCCGCGCGTGCGGAGCGCCCGGTCCCGCACGTGCAGCTCGCTCACGCGAAGCATGCTCAGTGAAAAGAGCACGGCGCCGAACGAGGCCGCGTTGAGGACGAACATCCACCCGGAGCCCACGGCGGAGATGAGCACCCCCGCGATGGCGGGGCCCAACATGCGCGCGGCGTGGAACGAGGTGGAGTTGAGCGCGACGGCGTTGGCGAGGTCCTCCTCGCCCACCAGCTCCGATACGAACGTCTGGCGCGCGGGGGCGTCGAACGCGGTGACGCATCCCAGGAGGAACGCGAACACGTCCACGTGCCACAGCCGGATGTGTCCGGAGAGCGTGAGCAGCCCCAGGCCCAGCGCCAGCGCGCCCAGGGCCGCCTGCGTGGCGAACAGGAGCTTGCGCCGGTCGAAGTGATCCGCCGCGAAGCCCGTCAGCGGGAGGAACAACAGCGGCGGCGCGAACTGGAGCGCCATGACCACGCCCACGGCCGTGGCGTTGTTGTGGGTGAGCTGGGTGAGGACGAGCCAGTCCTGGGCGGTGCGCTGCATCCACGTGCCCACGTTGGAGACGAGCGCCCCGGCCGCCCACGTCCGGTAGTTGTAGCCGCGCAGCGAATGGAAGGTGCCCTTCATCCCGCGCGAGACCTTATCCGCATGACTCCCCGTTGGGGGCGCAGCGGCCGGACGCGCAGGGCGTGAAGGATGCGCCGGCGCAGCCCGTGGGCCCGCAGCGGCAGGTGGTGACACGGTGGGTGAGTGGGTCGCAGCACGGCTCGTAGGACACCGGCGGCGTGCCCGCGTCCGTGCCGGCATCGGTGTTGGTGCCCGCGTCGGTGCTGGTGCCGGCATCGGTGCTGGTGCCGGCATCGGTGGTGGTGCCCGCGTCTTCGATGATGACGCCGCCGTCGGTGCTGGTGCCCGCGTCGACGCCGGCGCCTCCGTCGTAGACCTGGCCGCCGTCCAGGCTGCCGTGAATGGACTCGCAGCTGTCCCGGAGCGACGGCGTGCAGGTGCCGGCCGAGCATGCCTGGAAGCGAATCTCACAGCCGTTGAGGTCCTCGCAGAGGCAGGTGTCCACCTGGTTGCGGACGCAGCAGACGGCCCAGGACTCCTCGCCCAGTTCGTCAGGGTCCTCGTAGAGCGGGTCGAAGCAGGCGCCCAGGAGCGCGACGAGGGTGGCGAGGACGAGTCGTTTCACGGCGGTTGGGACACCCGGTGCGGCCGGCCTGGGACATGCCGCCGGGGTGCGACTAATATCCCACAGCCCATCGCGGATGCGATGCGATGTCCCAGGCCGCCGGGGCCGGGTGTCTCAAGGACGAAAAGGAAGGTCGGACCCATCGGATGGCGAGCGGGCTCGGTGCGGAGGAGCTCAGGGAGCTCTACGAGCGCTTCGCGCCCGTGGTGCATCGTCGCGCGCTCGCGCTGCTGGGCCGCGATGCCGACGCCTGGGACATCGTCCAGGAGGTCTTCGAGCGCATGTTGACGGCTGGCGCGCGGTTCCGACGGGAGGCCCGTCCCATGACGTACGTGTACCGCGTCACCACCAACCTGTGCCTCAACGCGCTGCGCTCGCGCCAACTGCGGGAGCCGGTGCTCCTGGATGCGCCGGAGGCCGCGGCGCTCACGCCTGCCCAGTGGGAGGCCGCGGACTTCATCCGCCACCTCGTGGGGCGGATGGGCGAGCGCGAGCTGGAGGTGGCCACGCTGCACTTCTTCGACGGGCTGACCCAGGAGGAGATCGCCGGGATGCTGGACGTGTCGCGGAAGACCATCGTCCGCGACCTGGACTCCATCCGGAAGAAGGCGGCGGAGCTGGGGCGGCTGCCGGAAGCGATGGAGGCGGAGCGTGGCTGAGCACCTGACACGGCTGGAGATCGACGAGTGGTTGTCGGGGCTGGACGCCTCGGGGCACGCGGAGCGGCACGTGGCCGCCTGCCCGGCCTGCGGGAGCATCGCCGAGCGGATGCGGCAGGCGCGAGCGTCGAGCCTGGCACAGCCCCGAGCGAAGGCGGTGCTGGCGAGGTTGGAGGAGAAGCGAGCCCGGTCCGCGAAGCCCTGGTGGAGCTGGGGCGTGCCGCTGGTGACCGCGCTGGCGGTGGGGCTCGCAATGGTCGTCTACGTGCCGCGGGGCGCGGAGGACGGCGTGCGGCTGAAGGGGACGGTGGCGCTGCGGCTGCTGTCCGTGCAGGGCGCGCCGGTGCAGGACGCGAGGCCCGGCGAGCAGGTGACGCTCGCGGTGGGCACGGGGCCGTACCGGAACGTGCTGGTGCTCGCGGTGGATGAAGCGGGCGCGGTGGATCCGCTCTGGCCGAGGGAAGGCAAGACAAGCGGCACGGTGGAGCCGGGGGCGGAGGTCCGGTTGTCCCCTGCGTTGGAGGTGACGCCGGGGTCGGTGGCGTTGCATGCGTTCTTCTCGGATGCGCCGCTGGACGTGGATCAGGCGCGCGAGGCGCTCATGTCGCGCGTCGCGGAGGCGCGGGCGAAGGGGCAGGGACCATTGGAGGTGGCGACGCCGGAAACCATCGGGAAGGCCCAGGCGCGCACGCTGCTGAGGGTCGTGCCGTGAGCCGCGCGCTGGGCCTGGGCATCCGGGTGTTCACGGTGCCAAACGCGCGCCGAGGGACCGCGGAGGAAGCTCCGCGCTGTTGGGCGCTGGGCGTGTGGGGACGGCTGCTCGCGGTACTGGGGCTGCTTCCGGGCGCCGCTGCGGAGGAAGTGCCGCACCGTTGGGCGCTGGGCGTGTGGGGACGGCTGCTCGCGGTGCTGTTCATTGTGCTGGGGCCGCTTCCTGGCGCCGCTGCGGAGGAAGCGCCGCGCCGCTGGGCGCTGGGCGTGTGGGGACGGCTGCTCGCGGTGCTGATCATTGTGCTGGGGCCGCTTCCGGGCGCCGCTGCGGAGGAAGCGCCGCGCCGTTGGGCTTTGATCGTGGGCGAGAACCAGGGCCTGGCGAGTGAGGAGCGCCTGCGCTTCGCGGAGACGGACGCGCAGCGGATGCGTGAGGTGCTCCAGGAAGTGGGCACAGCCTCGCCGGAGCGCACGACGACGTTGCTTGGCGCGGATGCCGCGAAGTTGCGCGAAGCCCTGGCGCGCTTCCGGGCGCGGCTGGCCGTGGAAGCCTCTCCGAGGGATTGGCTCCTGCTCTACGTGTCGTCGCACGCGGGCGATGGCAGCCTGCACCTGCGCGGCACCGAGCTGCCGATGCGCGAGCTGGTGGACTTCCTCAAAGGCGCGCCGGTGGGCGTGGGGCTGCTCATCCTGGACTCGTGCCGCTCGGGAGTCGCCACGCGCTTGAAGGGACTGAAGCCGGTGGCCGCGCCCATCACGATGGAAGCCTCGGACCTGGAGGGCCGGGTCGTCATCAGCGCGTCTGGCGCGGATGAGTACGCGCAGGAGTCGGATGCGTTGCAGGGCTCCTTCTTCACGCACCATCTGGCGGTGGGATTGCGCGGAGCGGCCGATGCGTCGCGAGATGGGCGCGTCACGCTGGAGGAGGCCTACCGCTACGCCTACGCGAGGACGCTGGAGTCCACGCTCGTCTCCCCGGGAGGAATGCAGCGCCCCACGTTCCGCATGGACCTGAGCGGGCGCGGAGAGTTGATCCTCTCCGAGCCCCAGCGCGCGCGAGGCCGGCTGACGCTCGACGTGAAGGCCCCGGGCCGCTGGCTCGTCATGGCGTCGCAGAGTGGCGCGCTGGTGGCGGAGCTGGAGAAGGGCGAAGGCCCCACGACGCTGGCCGTGGCGCCCGGCGCATACCGGCTGTTGCTGCGAGCAGAGGACGGATACCTGGAGCGGTCGGTGAGGGTGCCGCTCGACGGAGCCGTGTCGGTGGGCGGCGAGCCGCTGGAGCAGGCCGCGAGGATGCGGCTCGCGCGAAAGGGTGGGGCGGGGTCGGAGCTGCTGGTCGCGGTCGGGCCATCGCTGACATCGGGCATCGTGACGGGCCTGTCGTCGCTCGCGGGCCTGGACGTGCGCCTGGTGCGCGAAGGTCGGCTGTTCACCGGTGTGGACACATCCGGCCTGGGGCTCGCGGTGCGGCGCGGAACGGGCAGCAGGGTGGCCTTCCAGCAGACGGAGCTGGAGCTGCGGCTGGGCGCGGGGCCGCACTGGAAGCTCGGGGCCTGGACGTTCAGCGGAGCGCTGGAGGCCGGGGCACTGGCCGTCTTCCAATCGCGAATCCCGGACGAAGATGCGCGCTTCGGGCTGGAGCCGTTGGGGCTCGTCACCGGAGGCGTGCGTCTGGACGTGCGCAGCCGCCTGTCGATGCTCCTGAGCGCCTCCGCCGGAGGCGTGATGGCGAAGCGGGACTCCGGTACGGCGCTGGTGCCCAGGGCCTCCGCGTCACTGATGGTCGGCTACGCGCTTTGAGCTGGCGTCGCGTGTCGCCACGGATCGCCGCTTGCGAGTAGAAGGCTCCGTCTGTCTTTCACCGGAGCCATCCATGTCCCTGCGCCGCCACCTCCTGCTCTCCGTCACGCTGGGCCTCACCCTGGGCTGCGCGGGTGCGAAGCCCGCCGCGACCCCGGCCGCTGAACCGGGCGCTCTGGAGCGGGTGGCGCTGGTGCATGGTGGCGCGGGGCCGTGGGCGGTCGCGGGTTACCGGATGGGCGATTACGCGCTCCAGCAACTGGGCCTGCCTCGGGGCAGCTTCAAGCTGGAGGTCATCCATCACAGCCCGGCGAAGGTCCAGTACACCTGCGTCGCGGATGGCGCGGCGGCGGCCACCGGTGCCAGCCTGGGCAAGCTCAACCTGTCGCTGGTGACCACTCCCACTCCGGAGGACGTCGCGACCACGTTCCGCAACCGCGACACCGGCCAGTCCCTCACGCTGCGCCCGTCCGCCAGCTTCGTGCAGCGCTTCCGCGACGTCCCCCGCGAGAAGCTGGGCGAAGCGGGCCAGGTCGTCCTCACCCTGCCGGACGCCGACGTCTTCGAGACCGTCACGCCCTGAGCGGGCGCCGCCTCAGAAGACGACCAGCGAGATGGCCAGCGCCGGCAGCCCGCCCTGGACGAGGCTGGCCATGAGGAACTTCCGGTTGCTGCTCACCAGCACCACCGCCGCCAGCAGCATGCACGCGCAGCCGAACACCACCGCCGCCACGCCCGACGCCACCGCTCCCCTGTGTACCAGCACCACGCCCACCAGCACGCCCAGGGCGAGGAACAGGTTGTAGAAGCCCTGGTTGAGCGCCATCGGCTTCATCACGTCCGCGTCCGCCTGCGACTTCAGCCCGAAGCGCTTCCACACCTTCGGCTGCGAGAAGAGGATGCTCTCCATCACGAAGAACAACACGTGGATGAGCGCGGCGATAACCGCGAAGACCTGCGCCAGTGGCGACATGATGACTCCCCCTCCGGGGTTGGGATATTCTGAACCAGTCAGTTCCGAATTCATATTGAAACGGTCAGTTCAGAATTGTCAAGGAGGGTGACGTGGCGCGGACGCGTGCGTTCGACGAGACAGAGGCGGTGCGGGCGGCGTTGGGCGTGTTCTGGTCGCGCGGCTACGAGGCGACGTCGCTGTCGGACCTGGAATCCGCGACAGGGCTGAACCGCTCCAGCCTGTACCAGACGTTCGAGAGCAAGCGCGGGCTGTTCGCGCGCGCCATCGCGCTGTACCTCCAGGAGGTCATCGGGCCCCGGCTGGGCGTCTTCGCGAAGGACGCGCCGGGCCTTGAGCAGGTGACGGAGTACTTCGAGTCGCTCGCGGCGACCATGGCCACCGCGCCGCCGGCGCTGACGCGGCGGGGCTGCCTGCTGGTGAATACGGCCACGGAGCTGGGCCCGCATGACGCGGAGGCGAAGCAGGCGGTGGAGGACTACCGGGCGCTCCTGCGAGGCCACCTGACGCGGGCCCTGGAGGGCTCGGCCAAGACGGGCGTGCTGCCTCGCAAGACGGTGGCTCGCCGGGTGGAGCTGCTTCTGGGGGCGGTCATCGGGGTGCTCGTCACCGCGCGCGTGGACCCGGCGGCCGCGGCGAAGCTGGCCCAGGCGACGGCGAGCGAGGTGGCGGGCTGGGCGGGGTAGGGGCGCCGGGCTTGTCCGGCGTGGGAAGGCTGCTAGAAGGGCGCGATCTCCCGAGGCGCCCCGTGCCTCCGTCCCCCCGAGGCTCCGATGGAATTCTCCGCGCTCGCGCTGTCGCCCCCGCTGCTCCAGGTGTTGGAGGAGCTGGAGTTCAAGACCGCCACCCCCATCCAGGCACAGAGCATCCCGGTGCTGTTGCAGGGAAAGGACCTGGTGGGCCAGGCGCGCACGGGCAGTGGGAAGACGGCGGCGTTCGCGCTGCCCATCCTGCAGAAGGTGAAGCTCACGCAAGACCGGCGGCTCCAGGCGCTGGTGCTCTGCCCCACGCGCGAGCTGTGCGCGCAAGTGGCGGGGGAGATTCGCCGGCTGGCGAGGCGGATGCCGGGCGTGCAGGTGCTGGCGCTCGCGGGAGGGTCGCCCATCCGGCCGCAGGTGGAGGCGCTGGAGAAGGGCGTGCACATCGGCGTGGGGACGCCCGGGCGCATCATGGACCTGCTGGACCGCGAGGTTCTGGACACGCGGCACCTGGCCACGGTGGTGCTGGATGAAGCGGACCGGATGCTGGACATGGGCTTCCGGGAGGACATGGAGCGGGTGCTCGGCGCGACGCCCTCGAAGCGGCAGACGGTGCTCTTCTCCGCGACGTTCCCGGACGACATCGAGAAGCTGAGCCGCGCGTTCCAGAAGGACCCCGTGCGGGTGTCGCTGGCGCAGGAAGAGTCCGCGCCGGACATCCAGCAGGTGGGCTACGCGTGCACGCCGGAAGAGAAGCAGGCGTTGCTGCTGCGGCTCTTGCGCCAGCACCAGCCGGCCTCCGCCATCGTGTTCTGCAACTTCAAGGCGGTGGTGGTGGAGCTGACGCGAGCCCTGGTGCAGGCGGGCGTGAGCGCGGACGGGTTGCAGGGTGACCTGGAGCAGTTCGACCGGGACCGGGTGATGGCGAAGTTCCGCAACCACAGCACGCGCGTGCTGGTGGCGACGGACGTAGCGGGCCGGGGCATCGACGTGGAGGCGCTGGACGCGGTGGTGAACTACGAACTGCCGCAGCAGCCGGAAGCGTACGTACATCGCATTGGCCGTACGGGGCGCGCGGGCCGTCGCGGGTTGGCGCTGTCGCTGGTGACGCGCTCGGACAGCCGCAAGGTGGAGGACATCGAGGCGACGACGGGTGTGAAGCTGGAGAAGGGGGACGTGGACGCGCTGGTGCCGGAGAACGTGCCGGGCGTGTCACTCATCTCCGGTTGGGAGACGCTGTCCATCTCCGCGGGGCGCAAGGACAAGATGCGGCCCGGAGACATCCTGGGCGCGCTGACGGGCGAGGCGGGCGGCCTGAAGGCGGAGGACGTGGGCAAGATTGAGATCCACGACCATCACGCCTTCGTCGCCGTCTCCAAGCGCGTGGTGAAGGTCGCGTTCCAGCGACTGAGCGAGGGCCGCATCAAGGGCCGCCGGCACCGCATCGAGCGGGTGCGGTAGGGCGCGAAACGCGCTCCGCTGTCATCCGCCCGGCGCGCTCTTGCGCTCCGTCGCGACCGGCGCCTCCGTGTGCTTCGCCAGCGCCTCCATGATCTGCTCGGCCTTCCACCCCGGGTCCAACACGGGGCAGAAGTAGCCCGGGTCCGCGCGCTCGCGTACGGCCCAGGCGAAGAAGTCCCTCGCCACGGTGTGCACTTCTTCCGGGAGGAAGAGCGCCGCGACGTCGTACTCCGTGAAGCGCAGGAGGCCCGGGACGCGCCACTCCCGCTCCCAGTCGAAGCGGTAGCTGTAGGGCGCGTTGTGCGCGTCGCCCTGGATGTCCACGAAGGGCGTCACCGCCCACACGGGCTCCTTCTGGGGATCCTTTGCCGCCAGGGCCTGGTCCAACTGGTGCTTCATCGCCAGGTGCGCGGGTGAGCCGTACTGCACGTACCAGACGGGGCCTCCTCCCTGCGACAGGATGAAGCTCTTGCGGAAGGCGATGCCGTACAGGCTCCGGCGCTGCACCAGCCTCGCGAGCTGATCCAACGGAATCTCGCTGAAGCACACCGAGCGGTGCCGGTCCGCCACCACCGCCTCCCGCCGCGCGATTCCAAACCCCTCCGCGCCCGGGATGAGCGTGCGCGCTCCCAGGATGCTCATCATGTTCTGGTAGGCGTCGTGGTACGGGGGCCCCGGCTTCGTGAAGTGCACCACGAAGTCAGACATGTCCCGCCACTGCGCATTCGCCTGATACCCGAGCATCGCCTCGCGAGTCTCCCGGCCCGGTCCCTCCTTCGCAACACGACGTGCCGGGTTGTCCCAAGGCCTGCCCGCTCTCCTGACGTGCGACGGCGCTACGGCAGGCGGACGGGCGCTGGCTCCCTCGGCCGCGACAGGCGCATCAACGCCACTCCCGCGAGCACCGCCACCGACGCCACCGCCGCCTCCCGCACGCTCGCGCCAAAGGCCACCAGCGTCAGCCCCAACACCAGCGTGGGGACCGCCAGGAGCGCGTGGACCGGCCGCAGGTTCCGCTCGCGCCGCAGTGACAGCACCGCGAGCGCCGCCGCCGTGACTCCGAACTGCATCAGCACCGCGATGGCGGAGAGCGCGAAGAGCTCCGACAGGTCCCCCAGGTTCACGAACCCCAGCACCAGCACCCACGTCACCGCCAGCGCCCGCATGGGCACTCCCGACGCCGACATGCGCTCCAGCCCGAACAGCGAACGCTCCCCGGAGGCCAGCGCGGACAGGTAGCGCGGCGTCGTCACCATCATCCCCACGCAGATGCCCAGCGCGGACACGCTCGTTCCCGCGCCCACCAGCCGCTCCAGCCCCGCGCCGCCCCACACCCCCGCCGCCTGCGCCAGGGGGGCGGACGCCCTCGCCAGGTCCGGCAGCGCCGCGACGCACGCCCAGACGAGCCCCACGTACAGCAGCATCGCCAGGAGCAGCGAGCCCACTGTCGCCATGGGCACCGTGCGCTCGGAGGCGCGCACCTGTCCCGCGATGACCGGGACGATCTCGAAGCCCTGGTAGGCGAACATCACCGTCAGGCCCGCCTTCAGCCAGGACGCTCCCGTGGCGGGCAGCGGTGGCGGCACATCCCTGTCCGGCAGGAAGAAGAACGCGCCCAGCAGCGCCGCCAGCGGCAGGAGCTTGAGCACCGTGAGCGCCGTCCACGTCCGCGCCGACACGCGGATGCCCGATGCCACCAGCGCCGCCAGCCCCGTCACCAGCGCGGAGGCCAGCAGCCGCTCGCCCATGGGCCCGCCCAATCTCACCGACGGCGCCACCGCTCGCGCCAGGCCCGCCATCACCGCGGACGTGCTCAGGAAGGCACTGACGTAGGCCACCCAGCCGACGAGGAACGACACGCGCTCGCCGAACGCCGCCCGCGCGAACACCACGGGCCCTCCATCCGAGTCGAACCGCCGGCCGAGCACCGCGAACGCGAACGCCACCGGCACCAGCGCCAGCCCCGTCAGCGCGAAGGCCCACACCGCGCCCAGGCCAGGGGCCTGCGCCGCGACCTCCGCGGGCGCGAAGAAGATGCCAACGCCCACGATGCCGTTGACGCCCAGGGCCAGCAGTTGGAACGGCCCGATGGTGCGCTCGGGCGCGACGCCGGAGGGAAGGGTGGACACGGCTTGGACTTCACTACACCCGCGTCCCGCGCACCATCGCCGTGCTCAAGGATGGGCGAGCAGTACGCTCAGCGCCGCCATGCGCCCGGCCGCGGGCTCCTTCTCCAGGGACTTCGGGATGGAGACGAACACGTCGTTCTCCCGCTGGTCGCCGCAGGCGCGCGTGCCCCGGTAGTGCTTGCGGTCCCGCTCGATGATGAGGTTGTAGCCGCAGGGCCCCACCGACCCCGTCAGCGCGTCCGGAGCGAGCGTCAGCGACGAGGGCTCGCCCGCGAAGGTGCCCATCATCTCCACGACGTCCGGACGCTCGGTCACGGTGAGCTCCACCGGTTTCTCTCCCACCGTGCCCTCGATGCGCCGTTCCGACAGCTTCAGGTCCACGGGGCGCTGGAAGGCCTGGCCCTTCAACGCGTTGTCCGACAACTGGAGCTTCAGGTCCGGGCCCTGGAGACCCTGCGCGTCGACGTTCGCACGCACGGTCGTCCGGGGCGTCCGCAGCTCCACGGTGTCATTCTTCTTCGCCACGGCGGATCCGCCCGCGAGCAGGGCGGCAACGGTCAGGATGCGTGCGATTCTCATGCTCCAAAGCTGGGGCATCGGACCGCGCGTCACCAGGGCCATGCCCTGGGCTGCTCGGCGGGCCGCATGTTCGTGATATCCGTGCGCACGTGTCCCGCACGCGCCTGCTGGCTCTCTTCGTCGCACTCGTCGCCATCGTGGTCGCCGTCTGGCAGCGCTCCCGGGCGGTAGAACGGCTGGGCCAGGACTTCGACGAGGCGGTCTACCTGCCCATCGCCTTCACCTATGCCGGGATGATGGACGAAGGGCGCTGGGGCGACATCGGTCAGCTCCGGGAGAACTTCGAGCACCCGCCGCTGGTGAAGCTGCTCTTCGCGGAAGCCGTGCGTGTGTCAGGCGCTCCGGAGCCGGACTGGCGGGACGTCCCCATGGGCCGGCCCATCCCGGACGCCGCGCGCCCCGCGTTCAACGTGACGCGAGGCCTGTCCGCAGTGGCTGGCGTGCTCCAGGTGGGGCTCGTCGCCCTCGTGGATCCGTTGGGCGCGCTCCTGCTCGCGTGGGACCCGTACCACACGAAGTACACGTCGCAGGCGTACCTGGAGGCGGTGCCGGGGCTGCTCGCGGTGCTCGCGCTGCTCGCGTTCGAGCGCGCCCGGCGAATGGGCTTCGCGCCGGGATGGACGGCGGTGTCCGGCGCGCTGCTGGGGCTCGCGGCGGCGGGGAAGTATCCGTATGGACTGGTGGGCGGGCTCACGTTCCTGCCCTTCCTGGTGGCGGGCGCGCGCACGCGGTGGCGTCCGTGGGCCGCCATCGTCGTGTCCACGGCGGCGGTGTTCATCCTGGTGAACCCGGCCCTGTGGGCGTCTCCGTTCGCGTCGCTGTGGGAGTCCATCACCTTCCACTGGAACTACTCCCACAACGAGCACGTGCGCCGCGCCGGGCTGCCCTGGTACCAGCCGCTGGTGTTCCTCACGGACACGTGGCTGTCGGCCTCCGACCCGGGCATCTACCTCACGCACTTCAACGCGCGGGCGCTGCTGGCGCTGGCGGTGCTGGGCCTGCCCCGGACGTGGCGCGAGCGGCCCGTGTGGGCGGTGGCCGCCGTCGTGGGCCTGGTGTTCCTGTTGCTGTGGAACACCAAGTGGCCGCAGTACCTGCTGCTCGTCATTCCCGCGCTGTGCGTCTGCGCGGGCAGGGGTGTGCGGACCGTGGCCAGTGGCGCCGTGTGGCTGTTCCGGAAGGTCCAGGGCTCGCGCGTCAGCGCAGGTGCGTGAAGACGCACGGGTCCGCGGGCAGGTCCAGGTCGCAGGTGGGCATCAGGCATGTCACCTGCGCGCGGCGGGGCAGCGGCACCCAGCCCGAGCGCAACAACAGACAGGCCGTGGTGCCGGGCCCGCGCAGCATGCCCGCGAACGCCACGCCCCGGCGCTCCATGTCCTGCATGGCCACCTGGAGCAGCCGCTGCCGGTCCTCGGTGGACACGGAGGCGTGGAAGGCCATCAGGTCCACGACCTCCGCGGTGAGCTCTCCCACGCCCGTCATGAGCAGGCTGTGTGAGCTCACCAGCCCGCGCACCTCGCCGTCCTGCTCCAGCACGAAGGTCCGGGGCACGTCGCGGTACTGGAGCTGGGCCGCCAGTTGCTCGGTCGTGTACGTGTAGCCCAGCGTCACCGGGCGCAGCATGTCGTGGACCAGCGCCGTGCAGCGGCCCAGGTCCACGGGCTGGTAGGGGCGGATGTCCTGGCGGTCCGCCTCGCGGAAGCGGTGCCGCAGGAAGGGATGCGCCAGCGTGAACAGCCTCCGCTCGTTGTCCGTGAACGACCAGCGGGCGAGCGCTTGCGCATCAAAGGCATACATCCACATCCCCAGGCCTCCGAAGAGGCGCGTGTTCCACGTGCGCCGCCAGAAGCCCGGTGGGCGGGGCTCCGTGGTCGTGAAGCCCAGGGTGAGCCGCGCCGCCCGGTCCTGGTGCCGCTTGAGCAACTCGTGCGCGAGCTTCGCGCCAATGCCCTGGCCCCGATGGGAGTTCGTGACGGTGGCCCGCAGTCCATAGCTGCCGTCCACTTCCATGCGTCCCAGGCGCAGCTTCGCGGGCTCCGCGAAGAGGGTGCCCACGAGCGTCTTCCCCTCGTACGCCGCCAGCATGTAGTCGCGCGGCACCTGGCCGTCCCGGAACAGCCGCCAGTCGCAGAAGCGTTTGTCCCAGACGGGAAGCGGGGCCGTCTTGCCGTAGGTGGATTGCCAGACGCGGTTGAGGAACCAGGACGCCTCGGAGGCGTCACCTTCGAAGGTGCGCACCTCAATCATGGCCTGCCCTCCGGGACGGGATGCCAGGGCGCCCGAGGGTGGCGTGCCGCATGCGCCATGCGATTGCTGTTCATGGCGAGGAAGGTAGGGAGGGGGGCCGGGCTGGAAATCGGCCGCCGAGGACGCTTCCTCCCTGGCTGTCATTGCGGCGTCAAAGCCACGACCTTCCGCGTGCGGTGGTCCACAGGCACCGCGCTGACAGGGCGGGGGAGTGTGCGGGGCCCGCCGTCCCGCGCGCGTCAGGGAGGGCTGAGCGCGAAGTCCGCGTACACCGCGCCGTGGTCGGAGCCGCCGTAGCCGCCCGTGGGCTCGCGGGCCACGCGGAAGGAGCCCGGCACATAGGTGCCGCCCCCGCTGGGCGCGAGGTAGAGGTGGTCGATGGCCTGGCCCCTACCAGAATAGAAGTACGTCCAGGTCTCGTTGTCCGGCCGGTCCCTGGCGACGCGCAGCAGGGCCTGGTCCAGCGCGTTGATGGCATCCGAGCCGGGGATGTCGTTGAGGTCTCCGCCGAGCACGATCAGCGCGTCCGGGAACTCCCTCGTCGAGTCGAGGAGGATCTCCCGCGCGCCATTGGCCTCCGCCACGCGGCGGCCTGGATCGTCGTCCACCTTGGAGCGGAAGTGCGCCGCGAAGACGATGACCCGCTTGCCGTCCACGTCCAGGTGGACCTCGAGCAGGTCTCGCGAGAAGCGGGTGGCGGAACCATCCGGCCTGAACAGTGACTGGTCGCGGTGGCTGCGCACCTCCGTGATGGTGTGGCGGGAGAGGACCGCCACGTCCACCGATGCCCGGGTGTATGTCTCCCCGAGCTTCGAATGGGGGAACTGCGGGACCTTCTTCAGCAGCCCATCCAGCGAGTTCTGCGTTTCGACCTCTTCCAGCAGCACGATGTCCGCGTTGAGCGCGGTGATGCCCCGGCCAAGCTGGGTCACCTGCGCGTCGAACTCCGCCTCGGTGGGCAGCTCCTCGTAGTTGGTGCCGCCGCAGGAGCCCGTGTCGCAGACCGTGTCGAAGAGGCGGTGCACGTTGAAGGCCGCGATGCGCACGCGGGGGCCGGACGGATCCACCGGCGAGCCGCTGTCGGGCTGCGGGCAGTTGCCCTGGACGCAGGCTCCCGCGTCGGGGACCGGCAGGGCTTGAGAGGAGCCGTCACAGCCGGCGAACGCGAGCACCAGGCCCCACAGGGCGAGGGTCGAGCGGGGACGGAAGCGGAAGGGGAGCCGCGGCGGGGGTGACATCGGGGCGGCAACCTAACATCCGGTCCTCCCGGGCGCCGCCCGGACCTGCCCTGCATGTCCTCCGACGCGGCGCGGCTCGCCGCTTCGTCCCGGGCGCGGACTCCAGGTCGCGGTGATGCGGACCCCGCGTGGGACTGCCTCCGCCGCTCCAGGCCCGGGACGTGCCGACCGGCCACGGGAGGCCCGGCGCCGTTCGGCGTGGCTCCGCGACCGCTCGCCCCCGAGGCCCCCAGCCGTGCCGCCGGGCGTGTGCATCCTGTCGTCGTTCCGGGCGCTGACGCGCCCGCGAGGTGCCGACGCCATGAACCCGTCCGTTCCCATGTCCCCACTTCCTCCCTCTCCTGCTCCCACCGTCACGGCGCCGGACCGGCCGCTGCTGCCCTGGGTACGCGCCCCGCGCCGGACGCTGGCGGCGTCGCTGGCCCTGGGCGTGCTCGCGGAGGTCCTGCTCGAAAGGGCTCGCTGGGGCCTGGGCTTCCCGCTGTTGGTAGCGGCCCTGGTGGGCGCGCTCGCGTGGCTGGGCGGACGTGAGGGCTGGCAGCGCGCCCGGCCCAATGCGTGGCTGCTGGCGCCGCTGGGGCTGGTCAGCGTCTTCGTGGCGGTGCGGGACAGCTCCTGGCTGCTGGCGCTCAACGTGATGACCGCGGCCGTGCTCCTGATGCTGCTCTCGCACTTCTGGGCCGCGGGCCGGGTGGAGCGGCTGGGGCTCGCTGACTACGTCCTCGTCTTCTTCGGCTCCGCCGCGCAGAGCCTGCTCTACCCGCCGGTGCTCGTCCGGGACAGCGTGGACGTGCGCGGGCTCAAGACCCACTCGCGCCTGCTGGGGGCGCTGTCGCGCGGCCTGCTGCTGGCACTGCCGGTGGTGTTGGTGTTCGGGGTGCTGCTGCAATCCGCGGACGGCATTTTCTCCTCCACCGTGGAGCGGCTGCTGTCGTTCGACATGGACCTGGAGCGGCTGGTGGGGCGCGGCATCGGCGTGGTGTTTGGCGCGAGCGTCGCGGCGGGCGTGCTGGGCCATGCGCTGCGCCGCCGCGCCACGAAGGAGCTGGGGGACGCGGAGGTGGCGTCGGCCACGCCGCGCCTGGGGTTGATTGAAGCGCTCACGCTCATCTTCGCCGTGAACGCGCTGTTCTTCGTCTTCGCGGCCTTCCAGGTGGCGTACCTGTTCGTCGGCGATGCGTCGTCGCCCGCGGCCGGCTACACCTTCGCGGAGTACGCGCGGCGCGGCTTCTTCGAACTGGTGGTCGTCGCCTCGCTGACGCTGGCGCTGGTGATGGCCCTGACGCGCTGGACGCGGCGCGAGACGCGCGTGGCGCAGGCCCTCTTCCGCGCGAGCACGTCGTTGATGGTGGTGCTGACGCTGATCATCCTCGCCTCCGCGATGCGGCGCCTGTCGCTGTACGAGGACGCGTTCGGCTACACGCTGCTGCGCGTGCACACGCACGTCTTCATGGTGGCGCTGGGCGCGGTGCTGGCCTGGCGCGCGGTGACGCTGTGGTGGAAGCCGGAGCGCTTCGCGGTGGGCGCCTTCGCCACGGCCCTGGGCTCGGTGCTCGTGCTCAACTTCCTCAACCCGGAGGCCTTCATCGTCCGCCACAACCTGGAGCGGTCCGCGCGCACCGGCGGTTCGCTGGACACCGAGATGTTCTTCGACCTGTCCGCGGACGCCGTGCCCGGGCTGGTCCAGGCGGCCACCACTCTCCAGAATGGGGATCAGTGGCGTCTGGAGACCGTGCTGAGGGAGCACCGGGAGCGGTTGGCCCAGCGGGACACGGTGCCGGAGTGGAATGTCTCCCGCTTCCTCGCTCGCCGTGCGCTGCTACGGACAGGTGCCTGGAGCGAGCCCGGCCCTGACGGGGCAAATTGACAAAAAATGCGTCCGTTGTCACAGTGTCCGCATGGTGACGACGATGACGGAAGATGAGACCGCCGCGCGCCGAGCGAAGATCCTGCTCGCCGCGCGGTGGTGCTTTCTCAACTTCGGCTTCGCGAAGACGTCGTTCGAGGACATCGCCAAGCGGGCGCACCTCTCGCGCACGCTCCTCTACCGGGTCTTCAAGGACAAGGAAGACATCTTCAAGGCTGTCTTCGTGGAATGGCTGGTGTCGCGCCATCCCCTGGCGACGCAGGCGGCGAACGCGCCGGACCGCACGCCGCATGAGCGCTTGGTCGACGTCTGCCGCGTGATGGTGATCGAGCCCTGGGCGGAGATGGCCGGTACGCCGATGGGGGGCGAGTTCCTCGCGGCCTGCGAGCGGATCGACCCCGAGACCGACGCGCTTCATCGCAAGGTCGCGCTGCGGTGCGTGGCCTCCATCCTGGGCGATGAGGCGAGCGCCGAGGTCTTCCTCCTCGCGCTCGACGGTCTCCTCGCGGACGAGCCCAAGACGGCGGTGCTGGAGCAACGAACAGAGCTCCTCGCGGCGCGCTTCGCTCCTCCCGCGAAGGAGAAGGGGAGGCGGAAGTGAAAGTCATCATCTTCGGTGCGACCGGAATGGTTGGAGCGGGCGCCCTGCGCGAAGCGCTCAATGCCTCCGAGGTCGAATCCGTGCTGAGCATCGGGCGACAGCCGTGTGGCGTGGAGCATCCGAAGCTGCGCGAGCTGCTGCTGCCTGACCTCTTCGAGTTCGCCGCCATCGAGGACCAGCTCGTGGGCTACGACGCCTGCATCTGGGCGATTGGTGTCAGCTCGGTGGGGCTGGACGAGGCGGCCTACGCCCGATTGACCGAGGAGCTGACGCTCGTCTGGGCGCGGGCGCTCCTCCGGATCAACCCAGGACTCTCGTTCTGCTACTGCTCCGCGGGTGGCGCTGGCGGGCGCTCGATGTGGGCGCGCGTCCGGCAGCGTGTGGAGGGCGCGCTGAAGTCCATGCCGTTCCGGCATGCCGGCGCCGTCCGTCCCGCCTTCATCCGGGCGGGCCCTGGGATCCGGAGCCGCACGCGGGCCTATCAGGTCGGGGTGGTCCTGATGAAACCCCTCAACCCGCTCATTCCGTTCTTCATCCGGGTCTTCCCGTCCATCTTCACCACCTCCGAAATCCTCGGCCGCGCGATGCTCCGGGTTGTCGAGGGAAAGGCCGATCGCTTCATCCTCGAATCCACCGACATCAACAGGATCGGCGCATGAGTGCGACGACTCGCTCGCTGCGAGTCGCGAGGTTCGGCGTCATCGCGCTGGTGCTCCTCGTGCTCGCGGGCGCTTGGTCCTTCGACGTCTTCGCGTGGCTCTCCGAGCCGAAGGCCCTGGCCCAGACGCTCGTTGAGATGGGGGCCTGGGGCTACCTCGCGTTCATCGTCGCGTACACGCTGCTCCAGCCGTTCGGTGTCCCGGGGACGATCTTCATCGTCGCGGCGCCGTTGATCTGGCCGTGGCAGACCGCCTTCGCGCTTTCAATGATTGGGACGATGTCCGCGAGCGTCGTCGGCTTCTCGTTCGCGCGCTTCGTGGCGAAGGACTGGGTTTCCGCGCGCATTCCCGCGCGGTTCCGCAAGTACGACGACGCACTGGAGAAGCGCGCCTTCCAGACCGTCGTGGTGCTGCGATTGGTGCTCTGGATGCCGCAGGCGCTCCACGGGTTCCTTGGCGTCTCGAAGGTGGGGTTCTGGACCCACTTCTGGGGCTCGTTGATCGGCTACGTGCCGCCGCTGCTCCTCGTGAGCTACCTCGGGAACGAGATGTTCGACGCGTCAGGGCGGATGCAGCCCGGCGCGTGGCCCATCCTCGGCGGCCTGCTCGTCGTCTCCCTTCTCTTCGCGGTGCTCGCCCGCGTCTTCCATCGCGGGCGTCGCCCCTGCAAACCCTGGAGTTTCCCATGGCGCAAGACCTCGCAGGCAAAGTGATCCTCATCACCGGCGCGACCGACGGCATCGCAAGGCGGCGGCGACGGACTTCGCCAGACGCGGAGCGACGCTGGCCCTTGTCGGCCGCAACAAGGAGAAGACCGCGCAGGTGCTCGCGGAGCTGAAGGCCGTGAGCGGCAACCCGAACCTCGACTTCCTCCTCTGCGACTTGTCGCGGATGGCCGAAACAACGCGGGCGCGACCTTCAAGGCACCGGTGAAGGGGCCTGACGGGTACGAGCTGACGTTCACGCTGAATCACCTCGCGTACTTCCAGCTGACGACATCGCTGCTGGACCTCATCCAGAAGACCCCCAGGCGCGCGCGTCGTCTCGACATCCAGTTCCATGCAGGCGCGCGGGGTGCTCGACCTGGAGAAGACGCCGACCTCGTTGGCGGGCTCGGGCCCACGGGCCTACGCGACCTCGAAGCTCGCGAACGTCCTCTTCACGAAGGAGCTCCAGCGGCGCCTGGAGGGCACGACAGCGACGGCGAACTGCTTCGAGCCGGGCATGGTGCGTACACGGTTTGGCGGCTTTGGCTCGGACCAGGGGCTTCTGCTGAATGTCGGCTACGCACTCGCGAAGCCCTTCTCGAGTACGCCGGAGCAGGGGGCCGACTCCCTCATCTGGCTCGCCACCTCTGCGGATGCGGCCTCTCTCAAGGGCGAGTACGTCTCGAAGCGACGGCCAGTGAAACCGCGGAAGCAGACGTTGGACCCGAAGCTCGCGGCCGGACTGTGGACGCTGAGCGAGATGCTCTGCGCCAACGCCCTGGCTCGAGCGGCGTAGGAGGCGCAGCCCGCGCCGCCTGTTTCCGAGGGGCTCCAAGTACCTCTCCTGGCCGGCTGCCGTGGTGGCGGCGGACCGCCCCGTCCTTCCCATTCCGCGCCCGGCACTCCCGTGAACGGAGGCGTGGTGTGCGGCCGTGAATCCGTGAGGCACCCTGGCTAGATTGCCGCGCCATGAGCGAAGTCGCCGGACGCCGTGTCCCAGCCCTCCCCCCCATCCCCGCGGTCCTCATCGCCGTGGTGAGCGTGCAGGGGGGCGCCGCGCTCGCGAAGGGGCTCTTTCCGGCGCTGGGCGCGGTGGGGGCCGCGGGCCTTCGGTTGGTGTTGGCGTCGGTGATGCTGCTGGCGTTCTTCCGCCCGCCGTTGTTGCGCTACACGCGGTCGCAGTGGGCGGCAGTCGTGCCGTATGGCGTGGCGCTGGGCGTGATGAACCTCACGTACTACCTGGCCATCGCGCGCATCCCGCTGGGGCTCGCGGTGACGCTGGAGTTCGTGGGGCCCTTCGTGCTCGCGGTGGTGGGGTCGCGCAAGGCGTTGGACTTCCTCTGGGTGCTCTTCGCGGCGACGGGCATCGTGTTGATCACGCCGTGGACGGCGACGCCCGGCGGGTTGGATCCGCTGGGCGTGGTGCTGGCGCTGACGGCGGGGGCGTGCTGGGCAATCTACATCCTGATGGGCGGAAGGCTGTCGCGCCGCGTGCCGGAGGGACAGGGCGTGGCGGCGGGCATGGTGGTGGCCATGCTGACGGTGCTGCCCTTCATGCTGCGCGAGGGCCACCTGGAGCGGATGACACCGGGCCTCTTCGCCGCGGGCGTGGGCGTGGCGCTGTTGTCCAGCGCGCTGCCGTACACGCTGGAGATGCTGGCGCTGGGACAGCTCTCCAGCCGCACCTTCGGCATCCTGATGAGCCTGGAGCCCGGAGTGGCCACGGTGGTGGGCTGGTTGTTCCTGCGCGAGCAGCTCACGCCCCTGCAATGGCTGGCGGTCGCGCTGGTGAGCGTCGCGTCCGCGGGGGCGACGCTGACGGCGAAGCGGCCCCCTCCGCCCGTGGAGGCGTGAGGTGGTAGGGTTTCGTGGATGCGATTGCTCTCCGCGTTGAAGCCACGATTCCCGTGGGCGCTTGGCACGGCCAGCGTCCTGTTCGCCACCAATGCCTGGGCCCAGGGCGCCGAGAACGCCCTGGGAGCGCTCTTCGGCCTGGGGTTCGCCCTCCTGGCGGTGGGAGGGCTGGCCCTTGTCGTGGGCGCGGGCACGCTCTTCTTCAATCTCACCCGACATCGCGGCACGGCCTCCATCGTCCTGGGCCTGCTCCTGGGCCTGGGGACGTTGAGGCTGGGTTCCTGGATGAACGACACGTTCACCGACGACCGGGGGCTGGGGCTCCTCGGTGGGGGCCTGTTCTTCCTCGGCGCTGGAGAGATCGCCGCGGCGGTGATGGCGATACGCGCCGGCCGTTCGCGGAGCGCATCGCCCGGGACGGCTCAAGAATGAGGCGGGGCTGGAGCGCGCAGGCGCCGACGTACTTCATGGCCAGCGTCCTGTTCGCCACCAATGCCTGGGCCCGGGAAGATGTGGACGGTCCGGGACCGGCCTTCTTCGTGGGGGCCGCCGTCGTGGTGGTGGGGTTCGTCGCGGGAGGGGTGCTGCTCTTCCTCAACGTCACCGGCCGTCAGCGCCGCTTCTCCCCCATCCTGGGGCTTCTCGCGGGCCTGGGGACGGTGGTGCTGGGGATGGGCTTGAGCGAGCCGCTCCTGTCGGGCGAGGACGACGGCGTGATGAACGTCGCCCTCTGGTGCATCGTCATCGCCGGCGTCTGCGAAATCATCGCGGCGGGATGGGCGCTGCTGCGCCCTGGCCGTGACAAGAGCGCGTCAGGGCAGTGAATCCAGCGCCGCGAGCAGCCGGCCCGGTCTCCCGGGACAGTCCGCTCTTCTTCCACGGGGCCCCCACGCGCCTCATGGGTCGGCGGGCGCTGTGGTGGGCGAATCGCTAACGCTGTTGAGCGACGATGAGGCCGCGCCGCACATCGACGGCGTAGAGCCCTCCGGAATCCGTGCCTGTGTCGTTCGGGTCGCAGACTTCGGTGCGCGCATAGATGCCAACCAGGACAATGTCGTCCGGCAGTTGCTCCACCGACACCTGGTAGATGTCGCGACGGAAGAGGCACAACTCGACCGGCGTTGCCTCCTTGGGGGGCTTGCGGTCGAGGGGGAGAAAGTCATCCATCGCGAGTTGGACGGCGGTCGCGATGTCCCCACTGAGGAGCGTTGTCCGGCCCTCTTGAAAGGGGACGGCCGGGAAGACGAATTTCTGGGCCTCTTCGGGAGGCGCATGCGGTGGGCGCGTCGAGCGCTGAAACAGGGCGCACCCGCTCAACGCAACGAGCGACAGAACGAGGAGCGACGCACGTTTCATCGGGAGCCCTCCGGTACGGGCTGAATGATGCCGTTCACTTTGTCCAGGACGCGCCCGATGAGCACCCAGCGGCGCCCCTCTCTCGCGTAGACCTCGCCAGGGCGTTCCTGCTCAAGGTACGGAATGTACATCTGCACGGAGCATGTGGCGTCCATCTGCACGCGGAACGAGTACCGTTGGCGAGACTTCCAACGGTCTTGGATGGAAAGCGGAGAGTAACGCCACGGGTGGGTGTGGTAGTCCGCGAGGATTGCGGTCCGCCCCCGCTCATCCACTACTCTTTTCGGCACGCGGCAGTCCTTGAAGTCCCTGTTCTCAGCGCTGGGACGCCGCGTCTCCAGCGCAGCGGGCCAGGATGCATAGTAGCGACCCTCATGGGAGTAGATGACCCCGCAGTACTCCTGGCCATATTCGCCTCGCGGTGGTGCAGCAGCGGGCAACTCCATGAGCGGGGCGCATAATTGGTCGATGATGGCATCTGCTTCGATGGAAGAGGCGATGACAGGCCACGGCCCGCGGACCCACGGAGTCTCGCGGCCGTCGCGGACCTCGATCCCGAAGTACGTTCCGTAGCCATCCCGGAGATACGAGTAGCCGCCGCACGCAGCGAGCAGCGTGAGGACCGCCAGCCAGCGCACTGAGTTGATCGTCCGGGCCATCAGGGAAGTGAATCCAGCGCCGCGAGCAGCCGGCCCACGTCCTCCGCTGTGTTGTAGTGGAGCAGCGACGCGCTCACCGCGCCGTCAGGCATGAGCCCCAGGGCCTGTGCCGCCATCGTCGCGTAGTAGTGCCCCGCCGCGACGCCCACGCCCTGTTCGGCCAGGTGCTCCGCCACGGCGCGCGGTGACAGGCCGGTCACGTTGAAACAGAACGTGGCCACGCGCCCGGCGGACGTCTTCGGCCCATACAACCGCACGCGCGGATGCCGGGACAGTTGTTCCAGCGTGGCCTCCAGCAGTGGCTGCTCCAGCTGCGCGATGCGCTGGAAGGCCCGCGTCAATCCCGGACGTCCCGGCTGGCCACCGCCCAGCACGTCACGCAGGTAGCGCAGCGAGCCCAACCATCCGGCCCAGCCTTCGTGGTTCGCCGTGCCCGGTTCGAACTTCTGCGGACCGTCATCCGGCATGAACCACAGCTTGTCCGCTGGCAGCCCCGCGAGCAGTTCGCGCCGCACGAACAGGGAGCCCAGGTGCGGACCGAAGACCTTGTACGGAGAGAACACCACGAAGTCCGCGCCCCACGCGCGCACGTCCGGCAGGTGATGCGGACTGGAGTGAACCGCGTCCACGAACAGCCACGCGCCCACGCCGTGCGCCACCTCCGCCGCCGCGGCCACGTCCGGCGTCGCGCCCACGGAGTTCGCCGCCGCCGACACCGCCACCAGCCGCGTGCGCGGCGTGACGAGCTCGCGCAGCTCGGAGGCCTCCAGCCGCCCCTCCGGCCAGCTCGCGCGCCAGGTCGTCACCTTCACGCCCTGCGCCTCCAGCGCGCGCCACGGGGCCGCGTTGGATTCGTGCTCCAGCTCGGAGATGACCACCTCGTCGCCCGGCTTGAAGAGGCGTGAGACGGCCCGGCCCACCTGGAAGGTGAGCGCGGTGGCGCTGGGCCCGAGCATGACCTCGTCGGGCCGGCAGTTCAGGAACTCCGCCGTCTCCTCGCGCGCCCGGGCCTTGAGCGCCGTGGCCACGCGGGAGGCGGGGTAGGGCTGGCCCACGTTGCAGCTGCCATTCGAGAGGAATTGATGGATGGCGTCGATGCAGTGCGTGGGCACCTGCGCCCCCGCCGCGTTGTCCAGGTAGCTGAAGCCGGACCGCAGGGCGGGGAAGTGCTCGGCGAAGGGGGAGGGCATGGGACGCGGAGCATAGCCCTCCGCCCTTGCGCGGGAACTACGGCGTGCCGAAGTCCTGCGTCCAGTACACACGGTACGTGCTGGACGGCGCGTTGTAGTAGCCGATGCCCGTCTGCTTCAGCGCCCCGTTCATGATGTTGTTGCAATGGCCCGTGCTGGCCATCCAGCCGTCCACCACCGCCTGCGCGGTGCCGTAGCCCGCGGCGATGTTCTCCGCCGCCGTCCGGTAGCTGTAGCCCGCGGAGGCCATGCGCTGCCACGGCGTGGAGCCGTTGGAGCCCGTGTGGCTGAAGAAGTTGTTCGTGCCCATGTCCTTGGAGTGCTTGCGCGCCGCACAGCGCAGCTTGTCATTGGTCGTGAGCACGGCCACCGCCGGCTTCGCCACGCCGCCACAGGTGGCGCCCGCCGCACGGCGCTGGTTGATGAGCGTGAGCACGTCATTCTCGAACTGCACCCAGGCCGGATCCCAGGTCGTCACGTCGTCGCAGTACGCGGCGCTCGCGCTCAGCCCATTGCCGGCGACCTCCGTCTGGACCGGCGGCACGACGACGCCCTCGCCCTGCGGCGTGGGCGCCTCCTCGCCTCCACAGCCGCCCAGCAGGGCAGCGGCGCTCAGCAACGTCAGACACAGCGAACGGGACGAGGGCTTCATGGACAGACCTTTCGCCGGAGGGGGCCGGCCAGGGGGAGGGGTTCAGCGAGATCCATCTTTGTCCATGATTCCTGGCTTCCGCCATGGACAGGCCGTGTATTGTGATTGACGCGTGAAGGGGCGGGGTTGTGTCAGCGGTGTTGGTGACGGAAAGTTCTTTCACCGTGAAGACGCCTTCCGCTGCGACTGCCATTCGTTCCGTGGTGTTGGACACCAACGTGGTGCTGGACGTGTTCGTCTTTGATGACGTCTTCACGCGGCCGCTGGCGCAGGCGCTGCGTTCGGGCGCGCTGACGGCG
Source organism: Corallococcus sp. M7 (assembly GCF_054512695.1). Classification (NCBI taxonomy): domain Bacteria; kingdom Pseudomonadati; phylum Myxococcota; class Myxococcia; order Myxococcales; family Myxococcaceae; genus Corallococcus; species Corallococcus sp. M7. The sequence continues at coordinate 7,201,271 of NZ_CM137252.1, read as the reverse complement.
TGGGCGGACCGGCACACGCTGAAGGAGCTGGCGCTGGTGCTCGCCTATCCCTCGTTCAAGCTGACGGCGGACGCGCAGCGGACGGTGAGAGACGCTTACGGCGCGCTCGTACGTGTCGCGGACGGGGAGGGGACTCCGGTGGAGCTGCCGCCGTGCCGGGACCGGGATGATCAGAAGTTCCTGGAGCTGACGGCCCGCGCGGGGGCCTCATGGCTGGTGAGCAAGGACCAGCGCGTGCTGTCCATGGGGGGCGGCCGGCGCCTGCCCTTCGAGATCCTGTCTCCGCGCAGGGCCGCCGCGCGCCTGGAGGACGCGGCGGCCGGGGCCTGAGTCAGGACAGCAGGACGCCTCGCTCGGCGCAGAAGAGGATGGCGGGGTAGGTCGCGACGAACGCGAAGAAGAAGGGATTGAGGCCCATCACCAGCGCGTTCGTCGCGTGGAACACGACGCCCCAGGCGATGAAGACGAGCGCCACGCCAGGCCCGCCCGCGAGCGCCAGCGGGAACAGGGCCTCCACGCCCACGACGGACCAGCTCAAGAATCGCGTGAGCCACGGCTGGCGCGCCAGCACCGCGGCCACGGGGCGCGCACCATGGGCGCGGGTGTTGAAGACGAGGAACACGGCCTGCCCGTCGCGCCACTGCCGGCCCAGGGCCTTCCAGATGCCCGTGGTGAAGTAGGCCAGACAGCCCTGGAGCGCGATGAAGCCCAGCCCTGCTTCCCTCACGTGCGCGTCGCCGGGCGCCAGCGCCACCAGCAGCAGCGCCACGTTGAGCAGCCGCACCATGCGGTCCGACGCGTCCTTGCCGAACTGGAGGCGCATGGAGACGAGGAGGTCCGTGACGAAGAGCAGCACCAGCGCCGCGAGCACCAGCGGCGCCGGCAGCGTGGGCACCAGCAGCGCCGCCGCGCAGAATGCCCGCAGGCCCAGCCAGGCCAGGAAGCGGCCCGGGGACACCAGCGACACGGCGAACCTCAGGAGGGGGCCGCCCTTGTACTGCTCCAGCAACTGGCGCAGCAGCGGCCAGCCGGAGAAGCCGTTGTCGGCGTGGTCACGCCAGTTGGCCAGCAACTCGCCCGTGGTGATGAGGATGCCCAGCGCCATGAGCGCGCGGACGGCGTACAGCGCCAGCTCGGGCGTCGTCGTGAGGAGGCTCATCGTGGGTGCAGCTCCGAAACGAGCACCATGCGGGACGGAGTCCGGGTCTCGTAGCCGTGGGATTCGGCGATGGCGAACTGGAACGCGCGCGTCAGGGGCGTGCCGCCGCGCGACGTGATGAGGGCCTGGATGGCGGCGTAGCCATGCGCCTGGGTCAGGGGCAGGGGCTTGCGCCGGGCCGGGGCCTGGGCCTGCTGCACCAGCCTGGCCACCGCGGTGGCCACCGCCTTGCGATGGCGCCGCTCCGGATTCCAGACCGCGCCCAGGAGCGAACGGCGCTCGGCGAGGGGAATCTCCCGCCACTGCGTGAGCGTCCCGTCACACAGCGCCTCGCGGTAGAGCAGGTGGTAGTCCGACGAGGAGAACGCCGGAGAGAAGAACATCCACCGGGGGATGAGCCCGAACACGTCGAGGGCGCGCAGGAGGCCCTGGATGCGCATGGGCAGGAACTGGCAGACGAACGACACCGCGAACCAGCCCAGCAGCAGCTTGGGAATGAGTCGGATGAGCATGGCCTAGCGTCCCTCCGCCGGCCGCAGCCACGGCTGCCGGGCGGTGGGCGCGGACGACGGGAACTCCTGCTGGGCGAGCGCCTCGATGTCATTCAGCGCGGGTGGTGTCAGCAGGACGCTCGCCTCCAGCGCGAAGCCCGGCTCCGCGGAGTGGGTGCGCAGCGAGAACCTCCCGGCCTCCAGCGCGGCGCCAGGAAAGTCCTGCACGCGCCAGGTGAAGCCCGCGTCCGCGTCCAGCACCAGCCCGGTCATCCAGGGCTCGCCCGCGTAGAGGAGCTCCGCGACGTGCGCGGGGAACGGTGTCCGGGCGGAGGACTCGCGCCCCTCCCTCCGGCGCGCGTCGAGCACCTGCCGCGCGGAAGCGGACGGCGACGCGAGCGTCCCGGCCATCCGGGCGTGAAGCGCATCCCCGGCCACGGTCAGCAGGAGCGCGATGCTCCCCGCGGGCGCGAGTGGTTCGAGCGCGTTCGCGGAGGGAACGGGAAGGGTGAACAGCCGGGGGATGGACCCGGTGGCATGCCAGTCGTCACGTGGCACGTGCACGCCGTGAGGGCGCACCGCCGTGGCCACGGACGGGCGAAACACTCGCATCATGGGTTGGGGAGCACTGCCGGAGATGAATCAGGTGGAGATGACAATAGACGTGAAGGACTTCATTCCTGTCAATTGAGGCAAGGTCTGCTTTCACCGACGCCCAGCGGGCAGGCACTCAGGCGGTGAATTTCGGTTCGGATGCTTGGAGTCATCCGCGTCTCGGGTCATCCTCGCCCCCGGTGCGTTACTCACTTCTGATCCTCCTGTTCTGCGCCGGCTGCGCCGCGCGTGTCGTCACTCCCGTCCCCGCGCCCGCTCCGGCTCCGGCCCCGGTCCAGGCCCAGACCGCGACGCCGCCCGTGGAGACGCCGGCCGCGACGCCGCCCGCGCAGGCCCCGGTCTCGGCCGAGACCCAGGCCACGCCCGCCGTGAGCGCGTCCGGCGCCCCTGTCGCGATGCCCTCCCCGGCGGAGGTCGCCGCCGTCGTCACCGACGCCGCCGTGCGGGAGAACCCCTGCCCCGTGGACGCGGAGGAAGAGGACGACGAGGCCACCGCGGCCACCGACGATGAAGGCGTGAGCGAGGAGGGCGAGATGCAGGCGCCGCTCGCGCCCGCCGCGCCCTCGGGGCCGCTGTACACCGCGGACCTGTCCGACGAGGCGCTCGCCGAGGCGTGGAAGAAGGACCCGGCCACGCTGGGGTCCATGTCCATTGGCTTCGTGGAGAGCGGCCGGCAGATCAACAGCGTGCGCGTGCCGGATGACAAGGATTGGATCGTGGTGTCGCCGGAGATCGCCTACGGCACGCAGGAGACGGTGGACTACGTGGCCGCCGCCATCCGCGCCGTGCGCGCGCAGTACCCGAACGTGCCCACGCTGCGCGTCAACCGCCTGTCCACCAAGGACGGCGGCTACCTGCGCCCGCACAAGAGCCACCAGAACGGCCGCGACGTGGACTTCGGCTTCTACTACCCGACCGCGGAGCCGGTGCGTGAGCGCGAGCGGGAGCGCTACATCGACGTGGCCATGAACTGGGCGCTGGTCCGCTCGCTGGTGGTGAACACCGACGTGCAGATGATCCTCGTGGACAAGCGCGTGATGAAGGTCCTGTACGACTATGCGCTGTCCATTGGCGAGGACAAGGTGTGGCTGGATTCGCTGTTCAACGCGGGCTTCAACTCGCTGATCAAGCACGCGCGCCGGCACCGCGACCACTTCCACGTGCGCTTCTTCAACGGCCGCGCGCAGGAGCTGGGCCGCCGGGTGGCGCCGCTCCTGGCGCTCCAGCCGGACCAGAACCTGATGATGTACAAGGTCCGCAACGGGGACACGCTGGGTGGCATTGCGTTGCGTCACAACTCCAGCGTGGTGGCCATCAAGAAGGCCAACCGGATGCGCAACACGTTCCTGAGCATTGGCCGGCGGCTGGTGATTCCGCTGAAGGGCCCGTGCACGCACTGCCCCATCCCCCCGCCGGTGCAGCTGCCGCCGCGCCGGCTGCCTCCCGCGGCGCAGGCCCCCGCTTTGGTGAACACGGCGCCCGCGGCTTCGGGCAAGCTGCCCAACCCGTGCACTCCCGCCGCGCCGGCACCGACGCCGGTGGCCGTTCCCACGGGTGTTCCCTCCGGTCTGTCGACCGGACGCTGAAAGGCTTCTGCTTCCATGGCAACTCCGCACATCTCCGCGTCTCCCGGTGACTTCGCTGAAGTGATCCTCATGCCGGGCGACCCCCTCCGGGCGCGCTACATCTCCGAGCGCTTCCTGGAGAACGCGCGCTCCGTCACGGCGGTGCGCAACATGCTGGGCTTCACCGGCACCTTCCGGGGCAAGCGGCTGTCGGTGATGGGGCACGGCATGGGCGTGCCGTCCATCTCCATCTACGCGACGGAGCTGGTGAGGAACTACGGCGCGAAGGTGCTCATCCGCGTGGGCAGCTGCGGCGCGCTGCGCACGGACGTGAAGCTGCGCGACGTCATCGTGGCGATGGGCGCGGGCACGGACTCCAACGTGAACCGCATGCGGGTCATGGGCCACGACTTCCCGGCGGTGGCGGACTTCACGCTGGCCCGGCGTGCGGTGGAGGCGGCGGAGAAGCGCAACAAGCCGGTGCGCGTGGGCAACGTCTTCACGTCCGACCTGTTCTACCACCCGCAGGAAGCGCTCAACGCGACGCTGGAGAAGATGGGCATCCTGGCGGTGGAGATGGAGATCGCCGGCCTGTACGGCGTGGCCGCGGAGTTCGGCGCGCGGGCGCTGTCGCTGCTCACCGTGTCGGACCACATCCGCACCGGCGAGCACCTGTCTCCGGAGGACCGTCAGACGACGTTCGACGAGATGATCGAACTGGCGTTGGACGTGGCCGCCTCCGAGGCGTGAGGACCTGAGCACATGGCCTTGCCGCCCCGCAGGGTCCCGGGTTCCCCGCTGGCGCGCAAGGCCGCGCAGCGCACGCCGGGCCATCACTACAACGCGAGCTTCCTGAACTCGGCGGACCGCGCGGAGATATTGGCGTGGCTGGGGACGCTGCACCCGCTGTGGGAGGAGCGCTACTCGAAGCACTTCCCACCGCCGGAGGGCCAGCAGCAGCGGCGGTTGCTCCGGCCGGTGTACTGGCTGGGCAACTGGCAGTTCGCGTGCCTGGACTACTACCGGCCTCCCAAGGGCGTGCACAACCGCTGCGTGAAGGCGGAGCCGTTCCCGGCGGTGCTGCAGCGGCAGATTGAGAAGGTGGAGGCGCTGGCGCGGCGGATGTTCCGGGGCCCGGACATGCCGCAGGGCTGGCACCTCAACACGTGCCTGGTGAACTTCTACGGCAGCCGGTTGGAGGACGGGCGCTGGGTGGACACCGCGCGCGTGGGCGAGCACAAGGACTTCGAGCCGGGCCCGGTGGCGTCACTGTCGCTGGGCGAGCGCGCGCTCATCCAGTTCGTCACGTCCACGCGGCCCGGCGAGCGGGACGCGGTGGTGCTGGAGCAGTGGCTGGATGACGGGGCGCTGCAGCTCTTTGGTGGGGCGCAGTGGAAGGAGCAGACGTTCCACCGGGTGCAGCGGGTGGACACGCGCGCGGGCCACGTGATGCCGCCGGAGCTGCCGGACTTCCGCACGCGGCGCATCAACCTGACGTTCCGCTACGTGCCGGACGTGCACGTGACGCCGTTCGCGAAGCTGAGTCCGGAGGCCCGCGAGGACGTGCGTCCGTACATGGAGACGCTCGCGAAGGGCAGCCGGTTCTTCCGCGATGAGCTGGCGCGCGAAACGCCGCCGGTGAAGGCGGAGTAGGGCGGGCACCTCCCGGCTGGCGCGGTTCAAAACCTGTCCGACTGTCGGACAGGTTTTCGCGGTCCGGCTGTCGCACGAAGTCGCCGCTTACGGCGGATGCTGGGGGAGACCTCGCGTCCTTCAAACTTGTCCGACAGTCGGACAGGTTTTCGCGGTCCGGCTGACGCCGGGGCTCCTGGCCACGGCGGGTGATGAGGCCGTCCAGGGGGCATCAAGACCTGTCCGACTGTCCGACAGGTTTTCGCGGTGTGCCGCTGGCGGGGGAGGCCTGGTAGGGCGCTCCCCCCGCCCGAAGGCTAGGAGGAGCCCGTCTCGGGATTCGAGGACGAGGCCGCGGGCGGGCGGGCCACGTAGCTCACCTGGGGCGCGGAACCCCGGGACGAACGTCCCGCGCCGCGCTCCGGGCCCTGACGGGGCATCCGGGGACCGTTGTTGGGCAGGTTGCCCCGCGCCTCGCGGGGACCCGAGCCGCGGCCGTTCTGGCGTGGCTCGCCGTTCTCCTGCGGGGCGCCGTCCTGGAAGGAGCCGTTGTTGCGCGGAGGCCGGCCGTTCATGCGCGCCTGCGCCCCCGGACCGTCCTGGCGAGGCCCGCCGTTCTGCTGCGGACGCCCATTCGCGCGCCACTCGTTGCGCGGAGGCCGGCCGTTCTGAGGTTGCGACTGGCCGTTCACACCCGCGTCTCCGTCGTGCGGCTGGCCATTCACGGCCGCCTCGCCTGCATACGGCTGCCCGTTCTGGCGCGACTCACCGCCACGAGACTGGCCGTTCATGCGAGGCGGCCGGCCATTCTGCTGCGCCGACTGACCGTCGCCGTAGGCCTGGCCGTTCGTGCGCGGGGGCCGGCCATTCTGCTGCGCCGACTGACCGTCGCCGTAGGCCTGACCGTTCGTGCGCGGGGGCCGGCCATTCTGCTGCGCCGACTGTCCGTTCTCGCCGTAGGTCTGTCCGTTGGTGCGCGGCGGCCGGCCGTTCTGCTGTGCCGACTGACCGTCGCCATGGGCCTGGCCATTCGTGCGTGGCGGCCGGCCGTTCTGCTGGGCCGACTGACCGTCGCCGTAGGTCTGTCCGTTGGTGCGCGGCGGCCGGCCGTTCTGCTGTGCCGACTGACCGTTCTCGCCGTAGGCTTGGCCGTTCGTACGCGGCGGCCGACCGTTCTGCTGCGCCGACTGACCGTCGCCGTAGGCCTGTCCGTTCACGCCCGCCTCACCGCCGCGGGTCTGCCCGTTCATGCGGGGCGGCCGGCCGTTCTGCTGCGGAGCCTGACCGTTTTCGCTCATCGCCTGACCGTTGGTGCGGGGCGGCCGGCCGTTCTGCTGCGGCGCCTGAGCGTTCTCGCCCACGGGCTGACCGTTCATGCTCGCCTCGCCGTTGGGCTGGCGCGGCGGACGTCCATCCCGGCGCGGTTCGTTGCGCGGACCGCCCTGCTGCGGACGCCCGTTCAGGCGGGCATCGCCCTGCGCCACCGGGGCGCTCTGCGCCGGAGCGCCGTTGCGCGGACCGCCCTGCTGCGGACGCCCGTTGCTGTTGCCGTTGGGCCGGTTGTTGCCTCCACCCTGCGGCGGACGCGCTCCCGCGTTCTGCTGGGGGCCACCGTTCGCGGGCCTCGGCGCGTTGCCGTTGCGCGGCGGCGGCTTGCCACCAAACCCACCGCGCCGACGCCCATCCCTCGGGCTCGCCGTGACGATGGGCCGCCCGCGCTCGCCGCCACCCTGGCGCAGCACCAGCGCTTCCAGCGCGCGCAGCTCCGCCTCCTCCGCGCTGAGCCCTTCCTCCACCTCCACCACGGGCGCCGGAGCCGGACGGACCTCGTTGCGCCGGGCGTCCTCCTGCTGGAGGAACCGCTCCTGCCGGAAGCCCTGGCGACCCGCGCCTCGCTGACCTCGCGGCGCCTCGCGGAAGGTGCCCGACGGCACGTAGTCCGGCGTCAGCTCGCGCCGCACGTAGGCGTTCCAGATTTCGCCCGTGTCACCCGCGCGGCCCGCCAGCCGGGTCGAAAAGCCCGCCAGGTACTGGCGCACGTTGTCCAGGTCGCGGCGGAAGTAGAACTCCGCTTGGCTGTTGCGCGCCGCCGCCACCGTCTGCGGAAAGTCGATGATGGTCGGGCCGTTCCCGCTCATCAGGATGTTGTAGGGCGACAGGTCCCCGTGAATGAGGTCCGCGCACAGGGTGCGAATCACCTGGGCCCGCAGGTCCAGGTAGAGCGCCTCGGCCTCCTCAGGGGTCTGGGGCGGGGCCTCCACGAGCCGGGGCGCGGGCTGGCCTTCCGCGTCCAGCACCAGCTCCATCAGGAGGATGCCCTCGTAGAACATCACCGGCGTGGGCACGCGCACGCCCTGTGCGTGCAGCTTGTAGAGCGAGTCCGCTTCCGCGTTCTTCCACGCCTCTTCCGCGGCGGCCTGCCCGAAGCGGCTGCCCTTCTCCATGGCGCGGCGCGTGCGCGAGTTGCGCACCTCGCGGCCTTCCTTGTAGCCGGCGTTGTTGCGGAAGTTGCGCTCGTGGCGCTCCTTGTACAGCTTCGCTGCGACGACCTGGCCGGCGTGCTGGACGAGCCACACCTCCGCCTCCTTCCCCGTCTTCAGCTGGCCGATGACGGCGTCGATGATGCCGTCGGCGAGGAGGGTCTCGAGGGAGTCATTCATTCTTAAGCAAAAGGCCGGAACGGCACGGGGCGGGGAGCATCCGTCGCTGCGCACACCGGCGGCCCCTGCTCGCCATGATGCACGTTGGAGATGAGAACACCGGGCCGCCCCTGGTTTCCATCGCCGTTACGCTGAACGTCATCCAGAAAGCCCACGGACCGCTTGCTAGCAGCTTGGGAAGCAGGGGGCCAGGGGTGCCCCCGTGCCATGAGCCTGTTCGCCGCCCACCCCTGCCCAGGGACCGGATTGACGTCCGCCCGGCGTCAAACGGTTTTCAGTCAAGGAGCATTCCGCCCATGAAGGTCCTGCTTGCCTGCGGTGTCCTGTTGGCCTCCCTGTCCGCCCACGCGGAAGACCGGGTCGCGGCGGCCCGCAAGCGCCAGACGGCCGGTCTTGTCCAGACGTTCAAGGCGGCGGGGCTGTCCTGGCCTCCGGAGGAGCTCTACCTGCGGGCCTTCAAGGTCGAGCGGGAGCTGGAGGTCTGGGCGGGCAGGCCCGGCCAGCCGCTGGTGAAGGTGCGCACCTTTCCCATCTGCGCGGCCTCCGGCGACGTGGGCCCCAAGCGCGCCCAGGGCGACCTGCAGGTCCCGGAGGGCTTCTACACGGTGGACCTCTTCAACCCGAAGAGCGCGTACCACCTGTCCCTGCGGGTGAGCTACCCGAACGCCCTGGACCGCAAGCAGGGCGCCGCGAAGCCCGGGGGCGACATCTACATCCACGGCGACTGCGTGAGCATCGGCTGCCTGGCCATCGAGGACGGCCCCATCGAGGAGCTGTACGTGATGGTGTCCGAGGCCCGCGCGAGCATGGGCCGCGACGTGCCGGTGCACCTCTTCCCGCGCCGGCTGGACGCGGCGGGGCTCGCGGCGCTGGAGGCCCTCTCCGGCGTCACCGACACGCGCAAGGCCTTCTGGCGCGGCCTGGAGCCGGGCTACCGCTTCTTCGAGGAATCCCGGCGTCCACCGAAGGTGAAGGTGGATGCCTCCGGGGCCGCCTACGTCGTGTCCCCGGCTCCCCAGGTCCGGGCGCGCTGAGGAGCTGGTAGAACCGGGGGCATGGGAGGGCCGCTCCGCGGGGGCCGGCCCCTGGGGGAGTGTTCGCACATGAATTCATCGGTCCCGCTTCAGGACTCCGGAACCGCCGGGGGCGCACGCGCGCTCGCCGCCCTCACGACGACGGAGCTGGCCGCCGCCCTGCGCGAGCGGCACGTCAGCGCGGTGGAGGTGCTGGACGCCTTCCTCGCCCGTGCCCGGGCGCACAACCCCGCGCTCAATGCCGTGGTGACGTGGGACGAGGTGCAGGCCCGGAAGCGGGCGGAAGAGGCGGACGCGGCGCTCGCCCGGGGCGAGCTGTGGGGCCCGCTGCACGGCGTGCCCTTCACGGTGAAGGACGCGTTCAGCACCGGGGGCCTGCGCACGACGTCCGCCCATCCGGCCTTCGCGGAGTACGTGCCCGCGCAGGACGCGACCGTGGTGGCCCGGCTCAAGGCGGCGGGGGCCATCCTCTTCGGCAAGACGAACCTGCCTCCGTTCGCGGGGGACTTCCAGACGGACGGGCCGCTCTGGGGCCGGACGAACAACCCGCATGACCTGGGGCACACGCCGGGCGGCTCCAGCGGTGGCGCGGCGGCGGCGGTGGCGGCGGGGCTCACCCCCTTCGAGGTGGGCAGCGACATTGGCGGCTCCATCCGGCAGCCGGCGCACTACTGCGGCATCGTGGGCCTCAAGCCCACGGAGCACCGCGTCTCCACCTTCGGTCACATCCCGGACCCGCCGGGCGGGCCGCGCCACGTGCGCCACATGGCGTGCGCGGGGCCGTTGGCGCGCTCGGTGGCGGACGTGCGGCTCATCCTGTCCATCATCGAAGGCGCGGATCCTCGCGCCCCGGAGGTGCCGCCCGTCGCGCCGGTGGGGGCCGCGAAGCCCCGGGCCTTGAAGGGCCTGCGGCTGGCGTGGGCGGACACGCTGGGACCCTTCCAGGCCGACCGCGAGACGCGGGAGCTGTTCCAGCGCTTCATCGCCGCCGCTCGCGCGGAGGGCGTCGTGGTGGAGCAGGCCGCGCCGCCGGGGCAGGACTTCACGGACCTGGTGGAGGTGTGGGGCCTGATGGAGGGCGGCGAGGTGGGCGCGCCCCTGCCTCCGCCCGTGCGCGAGGGCTACCAGCAGCAGTTCGTTCCCTTCGAACGCGACCTGCTGGCGAAGGCCATCGTGCAGGGCACGCGCGTGGACATGGCGGGCTACGGCACGGCGCTCAGCCGGCGGGACGTGCACATCGGCCTGCTGGAGGACTTCCTGTCCGGCTGGGACGCGTGGCTCGTGCCGGTGGCGATGACGGCCGCGCCGCCGCACACGCCGTTCGGAGCGCCGGTGGTGGTGGACGGCACGCCTCGCGAATACCTGGAGGCTTTTGGCGGGTTCACCTGCCTGTTCAACGCGACGGGGAGCCCGGTCGTGGTGTTCCCGCTGGGGCGCACGTCGGCGGGCCTGCCGGTGGGGGCGCAGCTCGTGGGGCGGCGCTGGACGGACGGGGCGCTGCTCGACGTGGCGGAGGCGCTCCTGCCCCTGGGCGGAGGCGTGCGGTGGCCCGCGGCGTTCACGCCCTGAGTCAGTAGACGCGCAGCAGGCGCGAGCGGCATTCGAAGTGCGGGTTGCGCACGTCGATGACGTAGACCTCGCCGGTGGTCTCATCGAAGTTGCCGGCGAGGAATCCCGCGGCGACGAGGCCAGCGAGGTAGACGCTGTCCGAGCCCTTCTTCATCTCGCTGACCTTGCGCACGTAGACGACGCGGCCCTCCACGGCCCACACGCTGCGGATGCCGTCCGTGTGCACGCCCATGGCGTCCGGGGGCGGCGCGGCGGCCTTCCCCAGCGCGGGAGGGACGGCCTGGAGCACGTAGTCGTCGTAGGCGCGATTGCCGCTGCGGCTGATGAGCTTCACCTCGCGCAGCAGGCCGTCCGGACCCTGGAGCAGCTCCAGCGTGACGGTGAGCTTCATCGTGCTGACGCCGTGGGCGAAGTCCTGGAGCTCCTCGCCCGCCTGGGAGAGGCCGCGCAGGCGGTTGTAGCCGGGTTCGTCGCGGGTGCGCTTCGCGAGGAGCTCGCCCGGCCTGGGAGGCTTGCGAGGCCCGGGCATGCTCCCGGGAGAGCCACTGGCGCCGAACTGCCGGGCCTTCTCCGCGTAGGAGTACATGAGCTGTTTGGGGAAGCTGGGCATGTCGAACAGGGGCGGGGCGTCCATCTGCTTCTCCAACTGCGCGCGCAGCTGGCCGAAGTAGGGATGGATGCGGCCGGTGTCCACGCGGTCGCGCGCGCGGCGTTCGTCGACGATGCCCTGCACGCGCTCCGATACGCGCGCGTGTTCCTGGGCGGCGAGGGACTCGGCGGACAGGCTCGGGTCGCCGGGGCGCAACGTGCGGCCTCCTCCCCGGGAGTTCTCCGGCGTCGTGATGATGACCCCCGTGCTCGAGCCGGGGGAGGGGAGCAGGTTCGAGGGAAGCGAGCCCGGAGTCGGCGCGCGTGGAGCATCCACCGTGGGCCGGTCCCCGTCTGGAGCGGGCGCGCGGGTCGCGATGTCCAGGCGTGGAAGGTCGTCCGCCGGAGCGCGCGGAGCGTCTTCAGGAGGCGCGGGCTCGCGCGTCGCGACGGGAGGCGGAGGCGGCTCCGAGGGGGCGCGAGTCGCGACGGGAGGCGGAGGTGGCTCCGCAGGGGCGCGAGTCGCGACGGGAGGTGGCGCCGAGGGCTCGCGCTTCGCGGTCGCTGGAGGTGGCTCCGTCGGCGCGCGCGGTTCACCGGGCGGCGGCGCGGACTTCGTCGCCACGGGGGGCGGTGCCGGAGGCGGGGCGTTCTTCGGCGGCACACGCGTCGCGATGCCGGACGGTGGCGTGGCGGGTTCCGGGACCGGAGGCGGTGGGACCGCCGGTGCCGCCGGGGTGACGGAGGGCGAGGTGATGATCTCCACCTCGACGGCCCTCTCGTGCATCCGGGCCGTGCGTCCGCTGGACGACGGATGAGGGTCCAGCGCCCACAACAGCCCGAAGATGAGGGCGTGCAGCGCCAGCGATATCAGCCCGGCCCATCCGAGACGTCGCAACCGCCACATCCTCGGAGACTTCCCAGAAAGCGCCCCCTGTCTCAACACATTGGAACGCGTGCGTTCGCGAACCGACGTCCCACCCGCCGAGCAGGCAACCCTTCAACGCATGAAACGTCCCGGGGGTGACTCGACGCCCGCCGTGACTCCTGATGTGCTGCCGCCCTCCACGTGCCTCCCATGCCCCTCGCCTGTCTGGACGAATCCACGTTCATGGACCTCCTGCTCGGGACGCTGCCCTCCGACAGGGCCGCGCTCGTCGACGAGCACCTGGACACGTGTCCCTCCTGCCGGCGCATGGTGTCCGAGGCGCTGAAGGTGCAACCGCCCGCGGACGCCTCCGGGCCCGCCGCTCCGGAGGAGGAGGTCCTCGACAGCCAGCTGGCGACGCTGGCCGTGGACCCGTGGCGCGGAAAGAAGCCGCGCCTGAGGCTGCCCACGCCGCCGCTCGCGCGCGGCACGGCGGTGGGCCGCTACCTCATCCTGGAGATGCTGGGCGTGGGCGGGATGAGCGTCGTGTACGCCGCCTATGACCCGGAGCTGGACCGCCGCGTCGCGCTCAAGCTCCTCCAGGTGGAGGCGCTGGGGCTGGGCGCGGAGGCCGGACGCACGCAGGTGCTGCGCGAGGCGCAGGCCATGGCCCGCGTCTCCCACCCGCACGTCGTCTCCGTCTTCGACGTGGGCACCTTCGGCCGGCAGGTCTTCCTGGCCATGGAGCTGGTGGACGCGCACACGCTGCGCAAGTGGGAGCACGACGGTCCGCACCCGTGGCGCCAGGTGGTGGAGGTCTTCCTCGCCGTGGCCCGGGGGCTGGCCGCCGCGCACGCGGTGGGCGTCGTGCACGGCGACGTGAAGCCGGAGAACATCCTCGTGGGCCAGGACGGCCGCGTGCGCGTCACCGACTTCGGCCTGTCGCGCATCATGTTCGGCGCGGTGGTTCCGCCGGTGATGCCGGGGACCCACACGCACCCTCGCGCCATGGAGGGCGGTACGCCCGCGTACATGGCCCCGGAGCAGTTCCCGCCGGAGGAGCGCACCGACGCGCGAAGCGATCAGTTCGGCTTCTGCGCCGCGCTCTATGAAGGCCTCTACGGCGAGCGCCCCTTCGCGGGCGCCACGGTGGAGGAGCTGTCCCAGGCGGTGCACGCGGGGCGCGTGAAGAGCGTGCCCCGGCACTCCGGCGTGCCCCAGTGGCTGCGCAAGGTGGTGGTGAAGGGCCTGTCGGTGAAGCCCGAGGACCGCCACGCGTCCATGGAGGCGCTCATCGCCGCGCTGGAGTCGGACCCGGCGGCGCGCCGGACGCGGCGGCTGCGCGTGGCGGGCGCGTCGCTGCTCATGCTGTCCGCGGTGGGCCTCACGCACGTCCTCAACCGCCGCGATGCCACGGGCTGCGAGGGCGCCGCGCGCGCCATGGACGGCGTGTGGGACGCTCCCCGGCAGCAGGCGGTGGAGGCGGCCTTCGTCGGCACCCAGCGCCGCTTCGCGCACGACGCCTTCCGGCACGTGCGCCGGGGGCTGGACGCGTACACCGCCGCGTGGGTGACGACGCGCACGGCGGCCTGTGAGGCCACCCGCGTGCGCCACGAGCAGAGCGAGGCGGTGATGGCGCTGCGCATGCGCTGCCTGGACGCGCGGCTCGCGGACGTGGCCGCGCTCACGCAGTTGTTCACGCAGGCGGACCCGGACCTGGTGGAGCGGGCGCCCCGCGCGGTGGAGGGGCTGACGCCGCTGGCGGGCTGCTCGGACGTGGAGGCGCTGACGTCGCGCGGCCACTCCTCACCCGACGACCCCGCCGCCAGGGACCGCACGGTCGCGCTGCTCCAGGCGCTCGTGGACGCGAGGGCGCTGCGCGCCGCCGGCCGCTATTCGCAGGGCGTGGCGCGCGTGGAGCCGGTGGCCCAGTCCGCGCGAGCGGCGGGGGACTGGTCCGGCGCGGCGGACGCGCTGCTGCTGCTCGCGGAGCTGAAGGACGGGGCCGGGGACTACCGGGGCGCGGAGGCCACGGTGCTCCAGGCCGCGTGGACCGCGGAGGCCGGCCGCAACGACGACGCCGCCGCCCGGGCCTGGACGCTGGCGGTGCGCGTGACGGGCGAACGGCTGGACCATTACGCCCAGGGACAGCAGGCCGCGGAGCGCGCCAGCGCCGCGGTGGAGCGGCTGGGCGGTAGCAGGGAGCTGGCCGGCGCGCTCGCCATGAACCTGGGCCGGTTGTTGTCGCGCCAGGGCCGCTACCCGGAGGCCCACGAGCAGCTCACCCGCGCGCTGTCCTTCCTGGAGAAGCGCTTCGGCCCGGAAGCCCTGGAGGTCGCGGACGTGCGCGTGGAGCTGGGCACCGTGCGCCGCTCGCAGGGGCGCGCGGAGGAGGCCCTGAGCCTGTACGAGCGCGCCCTGGGCACCGTGCGCGGAGCGCTGGGGCCCGAGCACCCGGACGTGGCGCGCATCCGCCTGGAGCAGGCCAGTGTGCGCTGGCAGCAGGGCGACTTCGTGCAGTCGGAGCGGCTGGCCCGGGGCGCGCTGGCGCTGCTGGAGCGCTCCTTGGGCCAGGACCACCCGCAGGTGGCGGACGCGCTCAACAGCCTGGCGCTGGCGCTCCAGTACCAGGGCAAGCGCGAGGAGGCGCTGCCCCTCTACGAACGCGCGCTGAACATCGCGGAGAAGACGGAGGGGCGCGACAGCTCCACGGTGGCCATCATCGTCAACAACATCGGCACGCTGCTGGTGCACATGGGCCGGCTGGAGGAGGCCACCCAGCGCTTCGCCACGGCGCTCGAGCAGGTGGAGAAGAGCCTGGGCCCGGACCACCCCACGCTGGCGCTGGTACTCCGGGGCATGGGCCAGACGCTCAGCTACCGCAACCAGCCGGACCAGGCCCTGCCGTACTTCCAGCGCGCCGCCGCGCTCCAGACGTCCCTGCCGGACGACGTGAACGGCGGTTGGACGGGGGCGCTGGTGGACCTGGGGCGCACGTACATGGTGCTCGGCCGTCCGCGCGAGGCGCTGGCCCCGCTGGAGAAGGCCGTCGCCGGTTGGGAGCGAGCCCGGCCCCGTCCCGCGGAGCGCCCCGCCGCGCGCTACATGCTGGGCCGCGCGCTGTGGGACGCGAAGCAGAACCCGGCTCGCGCCGTACAACTCGTCGCCGAGGCCCGCCAGGAGGCCGCCGCGCTGCCCGACGAAGAGTCCTCCGTGCCGGAGCTGCGCCAGGCGATGGACCGCTGGATCGCCAGGCTGCCTCCCGCCGCGCGCAAGGACATCAAGGCCGCCATGGCCACGCCGAAGCCCGCGGACCCCGCCCGGGACGCGCTCGTCCGGTAGGCGCCGGGTCGGAAGCCCCAAGGCCCGGGAGCGAGCGCGAACGGGCCACGTTATACGGAGGGTGGAATGACGCTCCTCACGGACTCCCCTGTCGCCGCCCTCCCGTCCGAAGCGGGTGTGGACGCCCTGGCCAAGCTGCTGCGCGGACGCCGCGTCGTGGTGCTCACCGGAGCCGGAATCAGCACCGAGTCCGGCATCCCCGACTATCGCGGCCCGGAGACGCGCCACAAGGTGCGCAACCCCATCCAGCACCGCGAGTTCCTGCACCAGCCGGAGGTGCGTCAGCGCTACTGGGCGCGCAGCCTGCTGGGCTGGCCGCGCTTCACCACCGCCCGGCCCAACGACGCGCACTTCGCGTTGGCCACGCTGGAGAAGGCGGGCGTGGTGCCCGGGCTCATCACCCAGAACGTGGACGGCCTGCACCACGCGGCGGGCAGTGAGCGCGTGCTGGAGCTGCACGGCGCGCTGTCCCGGGTGCGCTGCCTGGCGTGTGGCGCGCAGGAGCCGCGCGCGTCGCTCCAGGCTCGGATGCTGGGCCTCAACCCGGACTTCGCGCACACCGTCGTGGAGCTGCGTCCGGATGGCGACGCGGAGCTGTCGCGGGAGGCCGTGGACGGCTTCCGCGTCCCCGCGTGCACGCGCTGTGGCGGGACGCTGAAGCCGGACGTGGTGTTCTTCGGCGACAACGTCGCGGCGCCGCTGGTGCAGGACGCGTTCGCGCTGGTGGAGGAGGGGGACGCGCTGCTGGTGGTGGGCTCGTCGCTGACGGTCTACTCCGGCTACCGCTTCGTCACCCGCGCGGCGGAGCGGCACATGCCCATTGGCATCCTCAACATCGGGGAGAGCCGGGGCGACGGGCTCGCGGATGTGCGCGTGGAGGCGAAAGCGGGGGAGGTCCTTCCCCGGTTGGCCCAGGCGCTGACCCGCACCTGAGACGTTCCTCCTCCCACACCGGGCGTGCAGCCGTGCCCCGGGGCTCCAGGCATGGCACCGAATGGGAACGCCAGGGGAGGGGCCAAGTGTGCCATCATTCCCGGCTTCGCGAGGCACGCGCCCTGTGGCCGTGCCCGGGAACGGAGACACAGGGCCGATGGAGACCGGGCGCCCGTTGGGCGGCAGGTACGCGCTGGAGCGCAGGATTGGCGGCGGTGGCATGGGCGCCATCTGGCGCGCGGTCGACCTGCAGCTCCAGCGGCACGTGGCCCTCAAGCTCATCGCCTCCGACGTCGTGGCGCGCACGCCGGAGGCGCACCGCCACTTCGAACAGGAGGCCCAGGCCGTGGCCCGGCTGCGCCACCCGCACGTGGTGCAGGTGCATGACTCCGGTGTGGATGGCGGCGTGCCGTACATCGTCATGGAGCTGCTGGAGGGCGAGGACCTGGAGACGCGCCTCACCCAGCAGGGGCGCCTGTCGCCGGCCCGCGTGGCCGCGCTCGTCACGCCGGTGGCCCGGGCGCTGGCGGCGGCGCACGCGGCGGGGCTCGTCCACCGCGACCTGAAGCCCGCCAACCTCTTCCTCGCCCACGTGGACGGCGAGGAGGTGGTGAAGGTGCTCGACTTCGGGCTCGCGCGCTCGCTCAGCCCCAGCGGCGCCCCCGCGCAGGCGGAGGGGCTCACCGGCACGCTGCGCTACATGAGCCCGGAGCAGCTGCGCGCGGATCCGGACCTGGACGCGAGAGCGGACCTCTGGTCGCTCGCGGTGGTGCTCTACCGCGCCCTCACCGGCCAGTTCCCCTACGGCGCGGAGTCCGTGGGCGCGCTCCTGCGCGGCGCCTTCCACCCGCCCGCGGTGCCTGTCTCGCAGCTGGTGCCGGAGCTGGGCGCGGCCGGTGACGCCTTCTTCCAGCGCGCCCTGCACCCGACGCTCGCGCAGCGCTTCACCTCCGCGCGCGAGCTGGCCGCCGCCTTCGTCGCGCTGGTGGAGGCGGGCCGCGCGGGTCAGGCCGCCACGGTGCTGGTGGTGGACGACGAGCCGGACGTGGAGCTGCTCATGCGCCAGCGCTTCCGCCGGCACGTGCGCGACGGCGTCTACCGCTTCGTCTTCGCGCGCGACGGTGAGGAGGCGCTGGAGGCCCTGCGCCAGCACCCGGACACGCACGCGGTGCTGTGCGACCTGAACATGCCGCGCATGGACGGGCTCACCTTCCTGTCGCGCGTGGGGGAGGTGGATCCGCTGGTGAAGGTGGTCATCGTCTCCGCGTACGGCGACATGCCCAACCTGCGCACGGCGATGAACCGGGGCGCGTTCGACTTCCTCGTCAAGCCGGTGGACCTGGACGACCTGGAGTCCACGCTGGCCAAGACGGTGCGGCATGTCGCCGAGCTGCGCCGCGCGGTGCGCTCCACGGAGGAGAACGCGCTGCTGCGCATGTTCGTGCACGGCGGCATCGTGGACCGGGTGCTGCCCCTGGTGCGCGGCCCGGGCGGGCTCGCGGGCGAGCAGGTGGACGCCACGGTGGCCTTCCTGGACGTCGCGGACTTCACCGCCGTCACCCGCAAGCACCCGCCGGAGTCCGCGCTGCGCCGGCTCAACGCCAACTTCGAGGTCATCCTCCCGGAGCTGGAGTCGCGCGGCGGCGTGGTGGACAAGTTCCTGGGCGACGCGGTGATGGCCGTCTTCCAGGGCGAGGGCCACGTGTCGCGCGCGCTGGACGCCTGCCTCGCGGTGAAGCAGCGGCTCCAGGGCCTGGCTTGGAGCGGCGGTGACGCGTCTCCGTACGCCCACGGCGTGTGCATGGGCGTGGACACCGGGCCGGTGCTGTCCGGCAACGTGGGCGCGGCCGGGCGCGGACGCCTGGACCACACGGTGCTGGGCGACGTGGTGAACACCGCGGCCCGGCTCGCCACCGTGGCCGCGCGCGACCAGGTGCTGGTGAGCGAGACGCTGGCCGCACGGCTCCAGGACGCCTTCGACTGCCGGCTCGCCGGGGACCGCCTCCTGCCGGGGCATGGAGGCCCGTCGCTCGCGGTGCGCGAGGTGGTGGCCCGCCACGGCAGCCAGTCCGCGTCCTCCGCGGACCGCACCTCCGAACAGGTGGCCCCCGCCGTCCTGGAAGCGCCCTCGGCCCCGCCCCGGCCCGGTGCGTTCACGGCCAAGGGGCCCACCTGATGCCCCTCTAGCCCATGCGCGTCGTCCTCAATCCAGGCCAGGTGGATGAACGGGTGGTGATGCTCCCGGAGGGCACCACCACCATCGGCCGCACCGAGGAGAACGGCATCCGCGTGCCGCACCCCAGCCTGTCGCGGCGCCACGCGAGGCTGGAGCGCGCGGGCGGGCGCGTGGTGCTGGTGGACCTGGACAGCAAGAACGGCAGCTTCGTGGGGCCGCACCGCGTGTCGCGCCAGGAGCTGGGCCACGGCCAGTCCTTCCGCTGCGGCGAGGTGTGGTTCCGGCTGGTGTCCCTGGACACGCCGCTGCCGGACGGCTGGGTCCCGCTGCGCACGCAGCCCCTGGAGACGCGCTTCTCCGGCGGGCCCACCATGGAGGCGCTGCTCGACACGCGCTCGCCGGACCGCACCCGCGACAAGCTCCAGGTGCTCCTCAAGGTGGGCCAGATCCTCTCCTCCCCGGGGCCGGTGGACGGGCTCCTGGAGCGCGTGCTCCAACTCGTCTTTCAAATCTGGGCGGTGGACCGGGCGGCGGTGCTGCTGGTGGACCGCGACACGGGGACGCTGGAGCCGCGCGTGGCCCGGGGCGCGCAGGGTGGGGCGCTGCCGGAGCGCTTCTACAGCCAGCACATCGTGGACTACGTGCACTCGCGCGGCGTGGCGGCGCTCTTCACTGACGCGCAGGACGACGCGCGGCTCGTGGGCGCGGACTCCGTCTTCCGCCAGTCCATCCGCGCCTCGCTGTGCGTGCCCCTGCGCACGCGGGACACGGTGCTGGGCGTGCTGTACCTGGACAGTCTCAAGCAGGGCGGCCTCTTCACCGACGAGGACCTGGAGTTCCTCACCGCCTTCGCCAACCAGGCCGCCATCGCCCTGGACCACGCGCACCTGGCGCGGCGGCTGGAGGAGGAGGCGGTGCTGCGAAACGCCTACCAGCGCTTCTTCCCACCGGACGTCGTGCGCCAACTGAAGGCGCTGAGGGGCGTGCCGCTGGAGGTGCGCGAGGCGAACGTCACCATCCTCTTCTCCGACATCACCGGCTTCACCGCCATGTCCTCGCGCCTCAAGCCCCGGCAGGTGGTGGACATGCTCAACGCGTACTTCCCGGTGATGGCGGACGTCGTCTTCCGCCACGAGGGCACGCTGGAGAAGTACATCGGCGACGCGCTGATGGCCGTGTGGGGCGCCCCCTTCGCCCGGCCGGATGACGCGGACCGGGCCGTGCGCGCGGCCCTGGAGATGCAGCAGGCCCTGGCGGCCCTCAACGCCCGCTGGCGGGCGGAGGGCGCGCCGGAGATTCAAGTGCACATCGGGCTCAACTCCGGTCCGGTGGCCGCGGGCAACATCGGCTCGGAGCGCTACCTCCAATACGCCACCGTGGGAGACGCCACCAACGTCGCGGCCCGCGTGTGCGGCGTCGCGCGCCCGGGCGAGGTGCTCATTACCGAGGCCACGCGGGCGCTCCTGGACGCGGGCGCCTTCACGCTGGAGCCGCTGCCCCCGGTGAGGGTGAAGGGGCGCGAGGAGCCGCTGTCCCTCTTCCGCGTGCGCGGCTGACGGCTACTCCGCGTCCTGTCCCAGCCGCTCCGGCTGGAGGAGGACGATCTGCCCGCCCTCGAAGCTGAGCATCCCCTCGCGCACGTAGTAGCGCAGCCACTTGTTGACGCTCTCGCGGGTGACGCCGCACAGGTTGGCCAGCTCCGACTGCGTGAGCTTCGGCGTGATGACCAGCCCCTCGGGGGCCTGCTTCCCTTGTGTCTTCGCCAGCTCCAGCAGCACCCGCACCAGCCGGCTTCGCGCGTCCAGGAAGGCCGAGTCGTACACGAGCTGCGTCGTGCGCCGCACCAGCCGGCTCATGTTCGCCAGGAGCGCCAGGCTCACCTGCGGCCGCGTCTCCAGGTAGCGCCGGAAGTCGTCGCGCTGGAGCGTCAGCAGATGCGACTCCTCGCGCGCCAGCGCGTCCGTGGAGCGCATCTCGCCATCCAGCAGCGACAACTCTCCGAACGCGTCTCCCCGGTCCAGCAGCGCCAGGGTGATTTCACGCCCCTCGCTGGAGGAGAGCCGGATGGCCACCTGGCCGCGCCGGATGATGAACAGCGCGGTGCCCACGTCCCCTCGGTGGAAGATGACCTCCCCCCTCGCGAAGCGCCGGGGCTGGAGGAGCGACGACATGTTCTCCAGGTCCTCCCGGCCGAGGCTTTCGAACATGGGGATTTCGGCCAGCAGCTGCGCGTAGGACATGAGGGGAGGTCCATTCTGCCCGGAATCCCTGGATGCAGGTAGGGAAGCCTCCCATCCAGGTCCGGCGGACAAGTCCGGCGGGTGTGAACGCCTTCACACCGGGCTTGTGGGCCGCTTCACAGATCGAAACAGGGGGTCCCGGTACTGTTCCTTCATCGCAGCACGGGAAGCAGGGGGGCCCGCGCAGCAGCAACACGGTGAGTCAGGGAGTCGGGGGACTTCTTAGCTCACCGCGGCATGCGCGGGAAATGGGGGGGACCGCAGGGGCTGGCACATAGAAGGGGGAAGCGTCGAGTTTCTGAGGGGGAATTCGACGCGAATACGAGTGCCGGCTCCCGCTGGAGCCTGAACAGCAATGGAACCCGGGCCTGAAGGCCTGTCGCTCCGGGGGGAGTGACGGCCTTCAAGTCCGGGTTGTTTTATTTGGCCACCAGGGCCACCGCGGGCGTGAGCGTCAGCGTGGCCTCGCGGTGCTGCTCCACGGCCTGGCGCGTGTGGAGCATGGGGTGGAACTCCACCTTGCGGTTGAGCTCCATCAGGTCGTCGCGGTGCTTGTGGAACAGGTGTTCCGACTGCCCCGGCGAGTGGATGGACACCGAGCGGGACAGGTCCCCCAGGTCGACAATCATCCGCAGCGCGGTGCCGTGGACCACCTTGAACGGGTGGCTCCAGAGGAACGAGGCGCCGTCCACGGAGTAGTTGTCGCCCCGGGCCGGCACCGGGCGGCTGTTGAAGACGCGCCGGATGGGGCCGGGGATGGCGGGCCCGCCCAGCATCTGGTGCGCGTACGTGAGCTGGTGCACCTGGCCCCAGGCCCAGGCCTCCGGCTTCGGGCCGTAGGTCTTCGCGAGCCACGCGATGGCCACGCCCAGCGCCGAGCGGAGGATGTCGTCGCGCGTCTCCTTCTCCGGCGTCTTCGGGTCATCCCACCAGGCGCTGTCCGGCTGGGACATCAGGCCGATGACGAAGGGCATGTGCAGGCTGCCGTGCCGTTCGTACTGGCCCATCAGATATTCCTTCACCAGCGACGGCTCCAGCTTGTGCTGGAGCAGCTTGCGCAGCACCTCGATGTACCAGGCCTGGAACACCGTGGCGCCCACGGCCTCCGGCTCGAAGCGCAGGTCCCACGCCTTCAGCGCCTCCACCGCCTGCCGCTGGAGGTCGTCCGCCGGGAGCGCCGCCGCCAGGAAGTAGGGGCGCAGCGCCTCCGCGGGCAGCGAGTACGTCTGCGCCTGGATGTCCCGCATGGACTCCACGGTGTGCTGCGTGCCCGCTTCGATCAGGTCGGTGATGCGCCTGGCGCGGTAGCCCGGGAACCAGTTGTGCGCGATGAGGTGCGGGTAGTCGTCGGAGGTGATCTTGTTGTTCGCCGTGGCCGCGTAGCCGGCGGGCGGGTTGAAGGACGCGGGCAGCTCCTCGAAGGGGATGAAGCCCGTCCACTCGGATTCGCCCGTCCAGCCCGGCATGGGGATGAGGCCCTGGTGGCCCTGGCGGACGGGAATCTTCCCCGTGGCCTGGTAGCCGACGTTGCCGGCCGTGTCCGCGTACACGAAGTTCTGGCCCGGCCCCTCCCAGCACTTCATGGCGGCGCGGAAGGACTCCCAGTCGTTCGCCAGGTTGAGCTTCAGCACGGCGTTGATGAGCGGCTGGCATTCGCGGTGCGCCCACTTGAGCGCCAGGGGCTCGCTGTTCTTCAGGTCCTCCGCCATCACCTCGTTCATCAGCGGGCCGTGCCGGGTGCTCTTCACCTCCAGCACCACCGGGGCGCCGCCCTTGACGGGGATCTCCTCGCGGCGCACGTCCAGGTCGTGCCAGACGTCCTGGTAGAGGTACTTCTTCGGCGCCTTCGGGTCGTCCAGCTTCTCGATGTAGAAGTCCTGGGTGTCCGGCCCCAGGTTGGACATGCCCCAGGCCACCTTCCCATTGTGGCCGACAATCAGCATGGGCACGCCGGGCAGGGAGAAGCCCACGTGCTGGAAGCGGCCGCCGTGCAGGCCGTTCTCGTACCAGGTGGACGGCATGCTCAGCGGGATGTGCACGTCGTTGGCGAGCAGCGGCTGGCCGCTCTTCGTGCGCTGGCCGTGCACCACCCAGTTGTTGCTGCCGGAGACGATGTTGGGGTCGCCCAACACGTCGTCCACGCTGTCCAGGCCGGACATCGCCTTCACGTTCTTCAGGTCCGGCAGGCGCGCCTCCTTCGGGACGATGAGGGGCGTCTCCGGCGCGTTCTGCGGCAGGAGCGCGTTGGCCACCTCCTCACCCACCGCCGCCACCAGCCGCGCGCGGAAGAGCTCGATGCGGTGGTTGCCGCCCAGCATCAGCGCCAGCATGTTGCCGCGCGCCAGCGAGTCCACGGGCGTCCACGGCGCGGGCGCCGTGTTCATCACGGTGAACTCGTAGGGCAGCGGCTCCGCGGCGATGCGCGCGTTCATGCCCGCGCTGTAGGCCTCCAGGATGGCGCGCGCCTCCGGGTCCACCTGCGCCCAGGACTTCTCGGCCATATCGCGCAGGCCCATGGTGAGCAGGAACTTGTCCGCGCCCACGCCCATGGGACCCAGCAGGGTCGCGAGCCGGCCGTCCACCAGCCGGCGTCCCATCTCCAGTTGCCACAGCCGGTCCTGCCCATGCACGTAGCCCTGGGCGAAGAAGAGGTCGTGCTCGTCGTTGGCGAAGATGTGCGGCACGCCCCACGTGTCGCGCAGCACCTCCACCTTGCCGTGCAGGCCGGGCAGGGTGAGCGTGCCCTCCTCGCGCGTCCAGCGGCGGCGGGCGAGCCAGGGACCCACGCCGGGCGTGGCCACGGCCATGGCGGACGGCAACATGCGCAGCATGCGCAGAATCTGGGTGACGGCGCTCATGACGCGGAGGCTCCAGCAGTGGGGGCGTTGGGGGCGGCGGTGTCGTCAGGGGGAGCGGGCGGCGTGTCCGGGAGCGCGTCCGGCAGCTCCTTGTCCAGGTTGCGCAGGCGCGGGTTGAGCCACCCGGCCGCGACGTTCGTGAGCGTCAGCAGGCCCAGGACGATGAAGATGACGGCGATGCCGCGCCCCGGGCCCACGCCCAGCAGGCGGCCCATGGTGCTGGCGAGCGCGCCTCCCTCGCGCATGGCCGGCTCGAAGATGTCATCCGCGAGCGGCCCCGCGATGAGGCTGGCGAGCGGCGACACGCAGAGGATGATCATCCGCTTCACGGCGGCGGCGCGGCCCTGGAGGTCGGCGGGAATCTTGCGCTGCCAGATGGACTGGATGCCCGCCATCACGGGCGGCATGGTGAACAGGTAGAGCGCGGCGGCGGTGGCGACCAGCGGCACGCTGGGTGACGGCGCGGCCATGAAGAGCACCACGCCCGAAAACGCATGGAAGCCGAGGATGCCGTACAGCGGGTTCTTGGCGCCGCCCCACACGCCCATGCCGATGCCGCCCAAGAGCGCGCCCACGCCCGCGATGGACGCGATGCGGCCCAGCGTGGAGATGTCCGTGAAGGCGAGCACCAGGGGGGTGATGAGCAGCACCACCAGGTCCATGCACAGCACGGCCACGCCGGTGAAGGCCATCAGGGACAAAAGCCCCTTGCGCGCGCTGATGAAGCTCCAGCCCTGCTTCATCTCCGCGAGCAGCGACCCCTTGCCCTGCTGGCCCGCCTCGGAGGCGATGGGCCTGGGGAAGCGGACCATCAGCAGGGTGGTGACGGCGATGAGGAAGCTGCAGACGTCCACCGTCAGCACGCCCTTCAGGCCCACGCTGTCGATGAGCGCTCCCGCGATGATGGGGGAGAGGATCTGGCTGGCGCCGCTGGCCACCTCCGCCATGGCGTTGGCGCGGCCCAGGTGCTGCTTGGGCACGATGAGCGTCACCGTGGCGAAGAAGGCCGGCCAGCGGAAGGCGCCGAAGCACGCGCCCAGGGAGACGGGCAGATAGAAGTGCCAGGTCTCCAGCTTGAACAACCCCCGTTCGCTGGCCAGCAACATGCTGAAGATGAGCAGCGTGGTGAAGCCGTTGCCCAGGTCCGCCAGCAGCATGGCGCGGCGGCGGTCCCAGCGGTCGATGAGCGTCCCCGCGATGGGGGACAGCACCACCATGGGTGCCAGCGCGAAGAAGGACAGCAGCGCGAACTGCGTGGTGGAGCGCGTGTCGAGGAACACCTTCGCGCCCACGCCGAAGGACGTGAGACCGGAGCCGAGGATCGAGATGAGCTGGCCGAACCAGGTGATCCAGAAGACCCGCATGGGCTGGGTGATGGTCAGGCGTTGCGAGAGGCTCATTCCACGTCTCTTTCTCCTGGGGGGCAGGAGGGTCAAGGGCCCGCGCACCGTACTACGGGAGTGCGCGCGGGCCCGGCGTTCCAAAGGGGGGATTTCAGCTCTGCTCCAGCTCCGCGAGCATGGCTTCCAGGGCTTCGGGGTCGAGCTGACTGGCGCTCGCCTCCACGATGGCCACCGTCATCACCTCCACGGTGGGGGACTCGAAGAGGGCGCGCATGGACAGCTCGACCTGGAAGGCCTCGCGGATGCGCGACAGCAGCTGCACGCCCAGCAGCGAGTGGCCGCCCAGCTCGAAGAAGTTGTCGGTGATGCCCACCGACTCCACGCCCAGCAGGTCCTGCCAGAGCGCGGCGACCTTCTCCTCGGTCTCGTCGCGCGGAGCGACGAAGGCATTGGCCAGCGGAGGACGCGGGTGCTTGCCGCTGCCGCTTCCGCCCGCGCGGGAGGTGGAGGCACCGTCGCGAGCCACCTGACGCCGCGCCTCCAGCGACCCGAGTGACGCGAGGAAGCGTCCACCGGTGGGCTGGGTGAGCAGCGCGCGCAGGAGGCGGAAGCCCTCGGCGGGAGGGATGACGGCGTCGGGCCGGAAGCCCTCGCCCACGCCCCACACGTCCCAATCCACGGTGTACCAGCGGGTGCCGCCCAGCCGGGCCTGACGTGCCGCCACCGCGTCCATGCCGGCGTGCGCCGCCGCCACCGCGCTGACGGCCATGCCGCCCAGCACCACGGTGAGGGAGGACTGCACCACGACGAAGTCCGGCTGCCGCGACGCCAGCGCCTCCGCCAACTGCGTGAGGCCTCCGAAGCGGCCGGACAGCAGCGGGGTGGTGGCCTCCGGCGTGGCCTCGGCCACGGAGATGCGGGTGGCCATGCCGCCGTCGCCCGCCGCGTAGAAGACGCCGTCGATGCGGCCGAACTTCGCCTCCGCGACCTGGATCGCCTTGTCGAGCTGACCGGGCACGCCCGCGTCCGCGCGAAGCGCCAGGACCTGTGCGCCAGAGCGCTCCAGCGCGCGCATGCGGTCGATGGCCTTGGACGTCGCGTCCTGCGCGTCATGGCCCGCGCGCCACGCGTCCCATTCCCCGGGAGCGGGGAGCGTGCGGCGCGACAGCAGCACGAGCTTCGGCTTCACCGCCTGCGTGAGCTGCTCCGCGAGCGCGAGGCCCACGCGGCCCAGGCCGCCGACGATGACATAGACCCCGCCGTCCTTGAGGCCGGCCTGCGAGGAGGCACCGGCCGTGGACGAGCCCTGTGCCGAGCTGCCGGTCGTGGCCGCGGATGCCCCGGACGTGG
The DNA here is from genome assembly GCF_054512695.1 of Corallococcus sp. M7. Classification (NCBI taxonomy): domain Bacteria; kingdom Pseudomonadati; phylum Myxococcota; class Myxococcia; order Myxococcales; family Myxococcaceae; genus Corallococcus; species Corallococcus sp. M7. The sequence continues at coordinate 7,174,848 of NZ_CM137252.1, read as the reverse complement.
TGCTGGTGGCCGAGCCTGGCGCAGTGGCACCGGATGCGGCGCTGGTGGCCGCTCCCTGCGCCGGGGTGCTGTGTGGATCCGAGGAGCCCGCGCTCGCGGAGGTCGGGATGTCGATGGGCTCGAATGCCTCGACGTGGCGGTACGGACCGCGCAGCGCGACCACGGGGTCCTTGCCAGTGGCCAGCTCCGTCACCAGCCGCTCCAGCCACGGGCCGGACGCGGACTCCTCCGGCGCGGGCCAGGTGACGTCGACGGCGCGCACGGTGAGGCCGGGGTACTCCTGCGGCAGCACGCGCCTGGCACCGACCGCGGCCGCCTGCCAGGGCAGCAGCGGCTCCTCGCCCGTGACGTCCTGGGCGCCGGTGGTCACCACGTCCAGGGTTACGGCCGTCTTCGCCGCGCCCGGGCCCACGGCCTTCGCCAGCGCGAGCAGCCCGTGGAACGACGCCGCGAGCCCCGACTCCAGGTCGCGCGGCTCCTTCACCAGCGGCCACAGGTACGCGATGTGCGCGGGCGTCCAGTCCTCGCCGCTCAGGCGCTCCAGGTGCTCGCCCAGCGCGTCCGGGGACGATGGATCCACGGCGAAGCGCTTCGTCACCGGATCCGACGCGCCCTGTCCCGCGACGAGCGACACCACGTCCGCGCCCGCCTGGCGCAGCCGCTCCGACACTCGCGCGGCCACCGGCGTGTCCGCCTCCAGCACCAGCCAACGCTGGCCGGAGAGCGACGGCACCCGCGGCGAGGCGCGCGTGCGCGGCCACGCGGGGACGGTCAGCTCCACGCCCTGCGCCGTCGCGGTCCGAGCGGCGGCGGCGCGAGGCATCGCGGGCGGCGGACCCTTGAGCAGGTCGTAGCGCTCGCGCTGGAAGGGGTAGGCGGGCAGGGGGATGCGGCGGCGGGACTCGCCCTTGTAGACGCGGCCCGCGGTCGTCTTCGCGCCCGCGAGCCACAGCTTCGCGAACGCATCCGCTGCGTGCGTGAGCGCGTCCTGTTGGGCGTCGCGCGGCGCGGGCAGCGTCGTGAGGATGGCCGGGAAGGTGCCTTCCTGGGCGTTGCGGCGCACCAGCGTGGCCAGCGCGTTGCCGGGACCGACCTCCAGGAAGACGTGCTCCGGGTCGTTCAACAACAGCGTCGCCGAGTCCTGGAAGCGCACGGCGTCGCGCAGATGGCGCGCCCAGTACGCCGGGCTCACCGCGTCCTCGCGGGTCACCCAGGTGCCGGTGACGTTGGACAGGTAGAGGTCCTTCGGCTCCTTGCGCGCGACCTTCGCCACCGCCTGGCGGAACTCCTCCACGATGGGGTCCATCATGTGGGAGTGGAACGCGTGCGACGTGTGCAGCCGCGACACCTCCACCTTCTGGGCCTCCAGCTTCGCCTGGAGCGCGTCCACCGCGTCGGTGGGACCCGCCACGACGGTGAATCCCGGCGCGTTCACGGCCGCCACGGAGATGCGCGCGTCCATCAACGGCGCCAGCGCCTCCGGCGTCATCCGCACGGACAGCATGGAGCCCGAAGGCAGCGACTGCATCAGCCGGCCGCGCGTGGCCACCAGCGCCAGCGCGTCGTCCAGGCTGAACACGCCCGACAGGCACGCGGCCACGTACTCACCGATGCTGTGGCCCACCATCGCCTGCGGCGTCACGCCCCAGGACGCCCACAGCTTCGCCAGCGCGTACTCGATGACGAACAGCGCGGGCTGCGTGAGCGACGTCTGCTTGAGCTGCTCCGTCGCCTTCTCGCGCCCGTCCGCGGGCGGATAGAGCACGGTGCGCAGGTCCAGGCCCAGGTGGGCCTTCAGCTTCTCCGCGCAGGCATCCACCTCCGCGCGGAAGGCGGGCTCCTGCTCGTAGAGGCCCCGGCCCATGTCCACGTACTGCGAACCCTGGCCGGAGAAGAGGAACACCACCGGCCGGCGCGTGTTGGTGCCGGAGCCGCCCAACAACCGCCGAGCGTCCCGCAGCGCCGCCTTCGCGTCCGCGACGTCCTTCACCACCACCGCGCGCCGGTGCTCGTGCGCGTGGCGGCCCACCTGGAGCGTGTAGGCCACGTCCGCCAGGGCCACGTTGGGGTTCGCGTCCAGGTGCGCGGCCAGCCGCTCCGTCGCCGCGTCCAGCGCCGCGGGCGTGCGGGCGGACAGGGGCAGCACGTGCCACGCGCGCTTGGACGGCGCGGGGGCGGCGGCCTTCGGGGCCTCCTCCAGGATGACGTGCGTGTTGGTGCCGCCGATGCCGAAGGCGCTCACGCCCGCGCGGCGAGGTCCGTTCGCGGACGTCCACGGCCGGGGCTGCGATGGCACGAAGAAGGGGCCCGCGTCGAAGTCGATGACGGGGTTGGGCTTCTCGAAGTGGGGGCTCGCGGGAATCTCACCGTGCTCCATGGCGAGCACCGTCTTCACCACGCCCGCGATGCCGGCCGCCGCGTCCAGGTGGCCAATGGCCGCCTTGAGCGAGCCCAGCGCCACGCGCTTCTGGCCCGTCTCCTTGCCGCCGAAGGCCTGGTTGAGCGCGGCCACTTCAATCGGGTCGCCCAGCGGGGTGCCCGTCGCGTGGGCCTCCACGTACTGGATGTCGTCCGGCGTGACGCCGGAGATGGCGAGCGCCTCCGCGATGACCGCGGCCTGGCCCTCCACGCTGGGCGCGGTGAAGCCCACCTTGCCCGCGCCGTCGTTGTTCACCGCCGTGCCCAGGAGCACGCCGTGGATGGTGTCGCCGTCCTTCAGCGCGTCAGACAGGCGCTTGAGCACGACCACCGCCGCGCCCGCGCCGCGCACCGTGCCGTTGGCCTTCGCGTCGAACGCGCGGCAGTAGCCGTCCGGCGAGAAGATCATCCCCTCCTGATAGAGGTAGCCCGCCGTCTGCGGGAAGGACACGGACGAGCCGCCCGCGAGCGCCATGTCGCTCTCGCCGGACAGCAGGCTCTGGCACGCTAGGTGGAGCGCCACCAGCGAGCTGGAGCACGCCGTCTGCACGGTCGCCGCGGGGCCGCGCAGGCCCAGCCGGTGGGACACGCGCGTGGCCACGTAGTCCTTGTCGTTGGCCAGCATCACGCCGAACGAACCGGCTGCGTCCATCAGGTCCGGCTGCCGCATCAGCGCGCGCAGCAGGTACGAGCTCAGGCTCACGCTCGCGTAGACGGCCACCGCGCCCTTGAAGCGGCCCGGGTCGTAGCCGGCGTTGTCCAGCGACTCCCACGCGCACTCCATGAAGATGCGCTGCTGGGGGTCCATCAGCTCCGCCTCGCGCGGGCTGTAGCCGAAGAGGCCCGCGTCGAACTCCGTGGCGCCCTCCAGCACGTAGCTGGAGCGCACCCACTGCGGATGGGCGCGCAGGGCCTGGGGAACGCCCGCGTCATCCAGCTCCGCGTCCGTGGGCACGCGGCGCGCGTCGCCGCCGCGCCGGAGCATCTCCCAGAAGCCCTCCAGCGTCCGCGCACCCGGGAAGCGGCCCGACAGGCCGACGATCGCGATGCGCTCCTCGCCACCACCCACTGCGTCACTCATCCGCGTCTCCATCCGTTTCCACCCGACCGCGCGAGGCCCCCGCGCGGCGGTTGACCGTGCGTCGCGCCTCTGCACGGGAGCGGCCCGCCTGCGCCGCGTCCTCCGAGGGCGTGTCCTCCCGGCGCGACAGCCGCGCCGCCAGTGCCCGCACGGTGGGGTACTGGAAGAGGTCCGTGAGCGCCAGCGTCACGCCGAGCTCCGCCGTCAACCGGCGGTGGAGCTGGAGCGCGAGCAGCGAGTTGCCACCCAGTTCGAAGAAGGGGTCGTCCAGGCCCACCCGCTCCACGTGGAGCAGGTCCTTCCAGGCCTGGGCGATCTGCTGCTCGATGGCCGTCCCCGGCGCCACGAAGGGCCGCGACGGATCCGCGCCACCGGCCTCCGGCGCGGGCAGTGCCTTGCGGTCCGCCTTGCCGTTGGGGCTGAGTGGCATGCGCTCCAGCACCACGATGTTGGACGGCACCATGTACTCGGGCAGCCGCTCCAGCAGGTACGTGCGCAGCGCCGCGCCCTCCGGCTTCGCGTCCTTGCCGGTGACGTAGGCCACCAGCCGCTTCTGGCCCGGCCGGTCCTCGCGCGCGAGCACCACCGCCTGGCGCACCGTGGGGTGCTTCTCCAGCGAGGATTCAATCTCGCCCAGCTCGATGCGCAGGCCGCGGATCTTCACCTGGAAGTCCGCGCGGCCCAGGTACTCGATCTCGCCGTCCGGCAGCCACCGCGCCACGTCGCCCGTGCGGTACATGCGCGCGCCCGGCACCGTCGCGTACGGATCCGGGATGAAGCGCTCGGCCGTCAGCGAGGGCCGGGCCAGATAGCCGCGCCCCACCTGCACGCCGCCGATGTACAGCTCGCCCGCGGCGCCCTGGGGCACCGGCTGGAGCTCCGCGTCCAGGATGCGGATTTGCGTGTTGTCCACCGGCCGGCCAATGGGCACGGAGCGGCGGCCGTCATTGGCCTTGCACGCGTGGAACGTCACGTCCACCGCGGCCTCGGTGGGGCCGTAGAGGTTGTGCAGCCCCGCGCCGGGCAGCGTGCGCAGGCAGAGTTCCTTCAGCTCCAGGGGCAGCGCTTCACCGCTGCACACCACGCGCTTCAGCGACGTGCACTCCGCCACGCCCGGCTCGTCCAGGAAGGCCTGGAGCATGGACGGCACGAAGTGCAGCGTGGTGACGGACGCGGAGGAGATGAGCGCCTTGAGGTATCCCGGATCCTGGTGCCCGCCGGGCTTCGCGACCACCAGCTTCGCGCCCGTCATCAGCGGCCAGAAGAACTCCCAGACGGACACGTCGAAGCTGAACGGCGTCTTCTGGAGCACCACGTCCTGGGACGTGAGCCGGTAGGCGGACTGCATCCACAGCAGGCGGTTCACCACCGGGCCATGCGCGTTCATCGCGCCCTTGGGGCGGCCCGTGCTGCCGGACGTGAAGATGATGTACGCCAGCGAGTCCGGCGTCGCCGTGGGCGCGGGCGCGGTGGTGGGTTCGCGGGCAATCTCCTCCCAGCCCGTGTCCAGCTTCACCACCTTCGCGTCCGACGCCGGCAATCGCGCCAGCAGCCGCTCCTGCACCAGGAGCACCGGCGGACGCGCGTCCTCCAGCATCCAGCCCAGGCGCTCCTGCGGGTAGCCCGGATCCAGCGGCACGTAGGCGCCGCCCGCCTTCAGCGTGCCCAGCAGGCCTACCACCATCTCCAGCGAGCGCTCCACGCACAGGCCCACGCGGACTTCCGGTCCCACGCCGTGCTTGCGCAGCGCGTGCGCCAGTTGGTTCGCGCGGGCATCCAGCTCGCGGTAGGTGAGGCGGCTGCCCTCGAACTCCAGGGCGACCGCGTCCGGCGTGCGCGCCACCTGCGCCTCGATGAGCGACGTGAGCGTCGCGTCCTTCGGGTGCGTGACGGCGGTGTCGTTCCAGCCGTGCATCACGCGCTGGCGCTCGGCGTCCGGCAGGAGCGGCAGGCGGGAGATGGGCACGTCCGGCTGCGCGACGATGCCTTCGAGCAGCGTCAGGTAGTGGCCCAGCAGGCGCTCCGCGGTGGAGCGCTCGAAGAGGTCGGTGCTGTACTCGGCGGTGACGCGCAGGCCCTGCGGCAGGTCCACCAGCAGGAGCGACAGGTCGTACTTCGTCGTGCCGGTGTCCACCGGCTTCGCCTCCATCACCACGCCCGGGGCCTCCAGGGCCGGCATGGGCGCGTTCTGCAGGACGAACATCACCTGGAAGATGGGCGAGTGGCTGAGGTGCCGCTCCGGCTTGAGCGCGTCCACCAGCCGCTCGAAGGGGATGTCCTGGTGCGCGTACGCATCCAGCGTGGACTCGTGCACGCGGTTCAGCAGCTCCTTGAACGTGGGCTTGCCGGACAGGTCCGAGCGCAGCGCCAGCATGTTCACGAACAGGCCGATGAGCCCCTCCACCTCCGCGCGCGGACGGCCCGCGATGGGCGTGCCCACCACGATGTCGTCCTGCCCGGTGTAGCGGGACAAGAGCACGTTGAACGCGGACAAGAGCGTGACGAAGAGCGTGCGGCCCTCGCGCTGGCCCAGCGCCTTGAGCGCCTGGGTGAGGGCGGGGGACAGGTGCATCACCTGCCGCTCGCCCTTGGAGCTCATCAGCGCCGGACGCGGCTTGTCCTGCGGCAGCTCCAGCAGCGCGTTGGGGTTGAGGCGGTTCTTCCAGTAGGTGAGCTGGCGCTCCAGCTCCGCGCCCTGGAGCCACTCCTTCTGCCACGCCGCCCAGTCCGCGTACTGAAGGGGCAGGGGCTTGAGCGGCGAGGGCTGGCCCTCCAGGCAGGCTCGATAGAGCACGGCCAGCTCGTGCACGAGCACGCCCATGGACCAGCCGTCGGAGACGATGTGGTGCTGATCAATCAGCAGCACCTGCTCTCCGTTGCCCAGGAGCATCAGCACCGCGCGCAAGAGCGGGCCCTGCTCCAGGCTGAACGGCTGCTGCGCGAGCGTCACCACGCGCCGCTGGGCTTCGGCCTCGCGCTCCGTCACCGGCAGCCCCTGGAGGTCCATCACCTCCAGCGGCACCTCGCCCGTGGCGGCGATGACCTGCGCGGCGCCGCCTTCACGCTCCTGGAAGGTGGTCCGCAGCGTGTCGTGCCGCTCCACCAGCAGGGCCAGGGCGCGGCGCAGCGCGTCCGTGTCCACGGTGCCTGTCAGGCGCACCGCGGTGGGCATGTGGAAGGCCGCGCTGCCGGGGCTCCACTTGTCCAGGAACCACATCCGCTCCTGCGCGAAGGACAGGGGCGCCTGCTTCGAGGCTGGGCGCGACTTGTCCTTCAGGAGCTGGGCCAGGCGTGCTCGCTTCTCTTCGGGCGTCATGTTCAGGCCGCGTCCTCGCTGCTGCTGCTTCCACCGTCACCGCCGCCCGCGTCTTCCAGCACCGCGAGCAGCTCCGCCACCTGTTCGTCCGACAGTTGGTCCATGTTCTCCAGCAGCTTCTCCGCTTCGGCCGCCGTGACCTTCTGCTTCGCGGCGGGCGTGGCCACCGGCTGCGCGGCCACCAGGGGCTGCGTGGGCGTGGCGCCCTCCACGGAGTAGCCCAGCCGCTCGATCACCGCGTGGGTCGAGGCGTCGAAGGGGCGGGGCCACTTGATGCGCTTCCAGGACTCGCCCATCTTCTTCTCGATGCCCTGGTGCTGGAGGATGTTCGGGTCGCCCAGGCCGCCCATCATGCGGTCCTTCTTGCCGTCGTACGGCTGGACCATGCGCTCGTCGAACTCGAGCCCCAGGAAGTGGGCCACGCCGGTCATCACCTTCGTGGGGTCCGCGACCAGGTCCTCGTAGCGCACCCAGTGGCAGCGGTCCTTCCCGATGCCGTCGAAGAAGTTGAGCAGGTTCCGGTTGGACAGGGCCCACACCGTCTCCGCCACCACGTAGGGGTCCACGTCCGCGTCGCCGAAGAGGCCGGCGGCGAAGAGGCGGTCGAAGCGCATCCGGAGGATGGACTCCATCACCGGGAGCGGGTGGCGGTAGAGGTAGATGTACTTGTTGCCCTCGAACATCCGCTCCGCGCGCTCCAGCGTCTCCACGTCCATGGCGTACGTGGGCGTCTTGTCCACGAGCAGCCGGGGCGAGGACTTCTCCTGGAGGCGGCGGTAGACGTCCTGCGCGGACACGTCCTCCGCGACCAGCCGGTCCACCAGCGCGGCGCCGGCGGGCGAGTCCAGCTTCTCCAGCTCCATGAGCGCCCACTGCAGGCCGCCCGTGGTCCACTCCATCTCGGAGCCGAAGCCGATGTTCTCGCGCCACTCGCGCATGCCCTCGAAGAAGAGCAGGTTCACTTCCGGCGGGCAGAACAGCCGCGGGTGTCCCGCGAGCATCACGCGGAACAGCGTGGAGCCCGCGCGCGGGCTGGAGTGCACGAACACCATGGGCGGGTTCTTCTTCGCCGTGTTGGTGCGCTGCACGCCGGACGTCTGGGCGCGGTAGGGCTTCAGCGGGTACGCGGACAGCGGCTTGTTCTCCGCGAAGCGCTGCGGGTCCTGGAGTCGGTCCATCTCCACCAGCAGGTACTTGGACAGCTCCGGGATGGACGGGTGCGCCTGCACCTCGTGGGGGTAGAGCTGGAACTTGAAGTCCTGCCGCAGGTCGTACTCCAGCTCCGCGCCCAGCGCGTGCAGGTCGTAGCCCTTGAGGCTGCCGTCGGCGGGCAGCTTGTCCAGCGGGATGCGCAGGCCTTCCGAGATGTGGTGGCGCAGGTACTCGGTGAGCAGGGCGGGGCGCTCGGTGGGGAACGCGGTGCGCAGGCGCTCCGCGATGGGCTTCTCCGTGGAGGCCGCGCGCTTGCCCAGCTCCTGCTCCACGCGCCCGGCGACGCCCGCGACGGTGGGCGTCTCGAAGAGGCCGCGCAGCGACAGGTCCACCTTCAGCACCGCGTGGATGTGGTTGCGCAGCTGCGTGGCCAAGAGCGAGTGGCCGCCCAGCTCGAAGAAGTTGTCGTTGATGCCGATGCCGTCGATGCCCAGCACCTGCTCCCAGATGCCCGCGACGGTCTTCTCCAGCTCCGTGCGAGGCGCGGCGTAGGGCGTGAGGATGGAGGGGCGCGCGTGCTTGTTGCCCTTCGCCGCGTCCTTCTTGCCCTTCTCCGTCTTCGCGGGACGCGGGCCCTGACGGCGGCGCGCGGCCAGGTCACCGGTGGAGACCGCGAGCCGGCCGCTCTCGCCGTGCGACAGCGCGCGGCGCAGCGCCTCCAGGCCTTCGGCGGGCTGGATGGCGAACTGGGCCAGCGTGGGGGACAGCTCCGCCATGGCCTGCGCGTCCGCGAACTGCCACGCGTCCCAGTCCACGCTCAGCCACGGGTAGGCGAAGCCCTCCGTGCGCGCTTCCGCGAACGCGTCCATGAAGGCGCTGGCGGAGGCCTGCGCCACCTGGCCCAGGCCGCCCAGCACGGACGACAGGGAGGACACGAGGAGGCAGAACGCGGGGCCTTCCTTCGGGAGCACCTCTTCCAGCACGCGCACGCCGTGCACCTGCGGGCGGAAGTGCCAGGCGCACTCGTCCGGGCCCGTCTCCGCGATGGTGCCCAGCGTGGCGCCCTGCATGCCGCCCGCCGCGTGGATGACGCCGTCGACGCGGCCGAAGCGCGCCACCGCCGCGTCCACCACGCCGCGCATGGACTCCACGTCGGTGAGGGACGCGGGCAGCACCAGCATCTCCACGCCCGTGCGCTCCAGGGCCAGCGCGCGCTGGATGCGGCGGGACACCGCGTCCTGCACGCCGTGCTTCTCCACCCATGCCGTCCACTGGCCGCGGCTGGGGAAGTCCGGCGTCTCCACCAGCGTCAGCTTCGCGTGGTGCACCGTGGCCAGCTCGGACGCCAGCGCATGGCCGATGCCGGTGAGGCCGTCCGTGATGAGGTACGCGCCGCCGTCGCGCAGCACCTCCGCGCCGGCCGCCTCCAGGCGCACGGGCTCGAAGGTCTGCACCCAGCGCTGGCGGCCACGCAGGGCCACCACCGCGTCACGCGGTTCGGCATTCAGCTCCGCGGCCAACCGGTTCGCGACCGCGCCCACGTCGCCGGGCACCACGTCCACGAAGCGGCAGGAGAGGTTCGGGTACTCCTGCGGCAGCACGCGCGTGGGGCCCACCAGCAGCGCCTGCTCCGGCAGCTGCGCGTCCGCCTGCTCCACGCGGGCGGAGCGGCTGGTCACCACGGACCAGGTGAGCGGCTCGATGTGGCCCGTGTCGCCCAGGGCGCGGGCGAGGAACAGCTGACTGTGGAAGCCCAGGTCCAGCGCCTTCTCCTGGGGCGCCGGCTCGCGCGACAGGCTCCACAGGTGCACCACGTTGGAGAACGCGCGGCCCTGCTTCTTCAGCGCCTCCAGCACGGCGCAGTAGTCCTCGCGGCGCGCCGGATCCACCGTGAAGGTGCCGTCCGGGCGCTGCTCGAAGCGCGCGCCGGGGACGACGCGGAAGACGTCGCCGTTCAGCTTCGGCGCCAGGGCCTCCGCCACGCCGGTGTCATCCGCGAGCACCAGCCAGCCCGCGCCCGCCGCGTCCTTCGCCTTGGGCAGCGGGGACAGCTTCCACGACGGCGCGTAGAACCAGTCCGCCACGTCCGGGCGCTTCGCCAGCGACGCGGGCGCGTCCGCGCGGGCGCCACCGCCCAGCGGCTTCGCGTCGATCCAGTAGCGCTCGCGCTGGAAGGGGTAGGTGGGCAGTGGCACGCGGCGGCGCTGCTCGTTGGCCGCGAAGCCCTTCCAGTCCACCGTCACGCCGTTGAGCCACAGCCGGCCCAGCGCGCCCAGGAGCACCTGGAGGTCCGGCGCTTGCTCACGCGGGTGGCGCGTGGAGGAGATGATCACGCGGGCTTCCGCGCCCGGCTGCTGCTTCGCCAGCGTGGCGAGCACCGTGCCGGGGCCCACCTCCAGCAGCGCCGCCTGCGGCCACTTGCGGGACAGCTCCTGGAGGCCCGCGGAGAAGCGCACGGCCTGCCGCAGGTGCGTGGCCCAGTAGCCCGGGTCCGTCGCCTGCGCCGCTTCAATCCAGGTGCCCGTCACGTTGGACAGGAAGGGCAGGCCAGGCGCGTTGAGCTTCACCTGACGCACGCGCGCGGTGAAGGTCGCGAGGATGGGGTCCATCATCGCGGAGTGGAACGCGTGCGACGTGTGCAGCCGCGACACCTCCACGCCCTGCGCCTCCAGCTTCGCCTGGAGCGCGTCCACCGCGTCGGTGGGGCCCGCGACCACGGTGAAGCCCGGCGCGTTCACCGCCGCCACGCTGATGTCCGCGGGCAGCAGCGGCTTGAGCGCGGACTCCTCCAGCTTCGCGGACAGCATGGCGCCGGAAGGCAGCCCCTGCATCAGCTTGCCGCGCGCGGCCACCAGCGCCAGCGCGTCGTCCAGGGTGAACACGCCCGCGAGGCACGCGGCCACGTACTCACCGATGCTGTGTCCCAGCATCGCGGAGGGCTTCACGCCCCAGGCCATCCACAGCTTCGCCAGCGCGTACTCCACGGCGAAGAGCGCGGGCTGCGTCAGCTCCGTGCGCGTCAGCGCCTGCGTCGCCGCTTCCGCCTTGGAGGCCTCCGGAAAGAGGACCGTGCGCAGGTCCAGGCCCAGGTGCGACGTCAGCTTGTCCGCGCATGCATCCAGGTGCCGCTTGAAGGTCGGCTCGGACGCGTACAGGTCGCGCGCCATGCCCACGTACTGCGAGCCCTGACCGGGGAACAGGAAGGCCACCGGCCGCTCGTGCACGTCCGGCGCGTGCGTCCACTGGCGGGGGCTGTTCTCCACCTCCAGCGCGGCGAGCGCGTCATCGCGGTCGCGGCATACCAGCACGCGCCGCTTCGCCATGGCCTGACGGCCCGTCTGGAGCGTGAAGGCCACGTCCGCCAGCGCCTGCGCGGGGTGCGCCTTCAGGTGCGCGGCCAGGTTCTTCGTCGCCGCGTCCAGCGCCGCGTCGCTCTTCGCGGACAGCACCAGCAACTGTGCCGGACGGGACGCGCCGGACGGCGGAAGGGCCGGGGCCTCCTCCAGCACGACGTGCGCGTTGGTGCCGCCCACACCGAAGGAACTCACGCCCGCGCGGCGCGGGTGCTTGGGGTTCGCCTGCCAGTCGGCGAGCTTCGTGTTGACGAAGAACGGACCGCCCGCGAACGGAATCTCCGGGTTCACCTCCGTCACGTGGAGGCTGGGCGGAATCTGCCGGTTCTCCAGCGTCATCACCGCCTTGATGAGGCTGGACACGCCGGCCGCGTTGGCCAGGTGGCCGATGTTGCTCTTGAGCGAGCCCACCGGAATCCTGGGCGGGTTCGCCTTCGCCGCCGCCGAGCGGAACTTGAACGCCTTGTTGAGCGCGCGCACCTCGATGGGGTCGCCCATCTTCGTGCCGGTGCCGTGCGCCTCCAGGTAGCCGATGGTCTCCGGCGCCACGCCCGCCGCGCCCAGGGCCTCGGTGATGACGGTGGCCTGGCCCTCCACGCTGGGGGCGGTGAAGCCCACCTTCAGCGCGCCGTCGTTGTTGATGGCGCTGCCCTTGATGATGGCGTGGATGTGGTCGCCGTCTTCGATGGCGTCCGCCAGCCGCTTGAGCACCACCACGCCCACGCCGCTGCCGAACACCGTGCCCTCCGCCTTCGCGTCGAACGCGCGGCAGTGGCCGTCCGGGGACACGATGCCGCCGGGCACGAAGGGGTAGCCCTCCGGGTGCTTCACGTGCACGGACACGCCACCGGCCAGGGCCAGGTCGCACTCTTCATTCAAGAGGCTCTGGCAGGCCGCGTGCGTGGCCACGAGCGACGTGGAGCACGCGCTGGTGATGGAGTAGCTGGGGCCGCGCAGGTTGAGCTTGTACGCGACGCGGGTGGCCAGGAAGTCGCCACCGTTGTTCACGTCCACCTGCACCTGGTCCATGCCGCTCAACTGGTCGAAGTTGGGGACCAGGTGGAACACCAGGTACGTGTTGGTGGCCGCGCCCGCGAACACGCCGATGGAGCCGTCGAAGCCCTCCGGCGTGTGGCCCGCCTTCTCCAGCGCCTCCCACGCGCACTCCAGGAAGACGCGATGCTGCGGATCCATCAGCTCCGCCTCGCGGGGTGTGAAGCCGAAGAAGCCCGCGTCGAACAGCTCCATGCCGGCCAATGCGGCGCTGGCCTTCACGTGGCGCGGGTCCTTGCGCAGGACGGGGTCCACGCCCAGCTTCTCCAGCTCCGCGTCGGGGACGGGCTGGATGGACTCCACGCCATCGCGCAGGTTCTTCCAGAAGGAGTCCAGGTCGGGAGCGCCGGGGAAACGTCCGGCCATGCCGACAATGGCGATGGCCTGCGCGTCGATGTTCGATTCAGCGGACATGGGGTTGCTCGGGCGGCGAAAGGTGGGGGGAGGGGACGGCTACTCCTCGTCGGAGGCGCTGTCGCCCCGGCGGTTCGCGCGGCGCGCACGGCGGCGCTCCCCGCGGCTGAGCGCCTCGGTCTCCTCGGGCGCGGCTTCCGTGTCCTCGCTGCCGCTGGCGGCCTTGAGCAGCTTCGCCAGCGCCCCCACGGTGGGGCCTTCGTAGAGGGTGACGGCCGGCAGCGCGACGCCGAACTGCTCGCGCACGCGGGCAATCAGCTTCACGCCGACGAGCGAGTTGCCACCCAGCTCGAAGAAGTTGTCGTGCACGCCGACCTGGTCGATGCCCAGCGTCGTCTGCCAGAGGCGGGCGATCTTCTCCTCCAGCTCGTCACGGGGCGGCACGTAGGCGTTCTGGAGCGCGGGCCGGGGCGTGGTGCCCAGGGAGGAACCCGCCTCCTGCTTCGCCTCCGCCTTCTCCTGCGCGGCGGCCGGCTGGGCCCACTTGCGCGCGCGGGCGCGCAGGTTGCTCGTGGACACGGCCACGTGGGAGATGGCGCCCAGCTGGAAGAGCTGCTCGAAGGCGTCCTCGCCCTCCGAAGCCGTGATGGCCAGCGCGCCGAACGGGCTCTGCGCGCCGCCCGCGCGGGACTCGTACTGCCACGCGTCCCAGCCCACGCTCATCCACGGCACCGGCGACGTCTGCGCCTGCTTCGTGGCGAACGCGTCCATGAAGGACGTGGCCGCCGAGTACGACGCCAGGCCCAGTCCGCCCAGCACCGCCGCCAGCGACGACGACAGCACGCAGAAGTCCAGCGCGCGTCCGCGCACCGCCTCCTCCAGCGCGTACAGCCCGCGCACGCGGCCGTGGAAGGTGTCGCGCACGTCCTCGGGGCGCGTGTCCGGGATGGCGCGGAAGAGCGCCTGGCCCACGTCACCCGCCGCGAACACCACGCCGTGCAGCGCGCCGAAGTGCGTCAGCGCCGCGTCCACGGCCTCCTTCACCTGGACCTTGTTGCCCGCGTCCACGGAGAGGGTGTGCACGTGGGCACCCAGCGCCTCCAGCTCGCGCACCTGACGGATGCGGCGGGAGACGGCGTCGTCCTCGCCATGCGCGGACAGGTGCGCGTCCCACTGCGAGCGCTCCGGCAGCGCCGTGCGGCCCGCGAGCACCAGCTTCGCCTTCGCGCGCTTCGCCAGCGACTTCGCGTGGGAGAAGCCCAGCGTGCCGAAGCCGCCGATGAGCAGGTACACGCCCCCGTCGCGCAGCGGCAGTTGGGCCGCGCGCGGCGCGTCCGCCGGCACGTGCTCGAAGTGCTGGACCCAGCGGGCCCCGCCCCGGTACGCGATGACGGTCTCCAGCTTGGACGGCGTGGCGGCCTCGGACAGCAGGGCCTCCACCAGCGCCGTCTCCTGCCAGCTGCCGGAGGGCGGCAGGCGCACGTCCACGGCCTTCGCGGACAGGTGGCCGTACTCCTGGGGAATCACGCGCACCGGGCCCAGCACCGTGGCCAGCTCCGGGTTGGGCGCCTCGTCGCCCAGCGCCTGCATGCGGTTCGTCACCGCGACCAGCGACACGGGACGCGTGCCCGGCTGACGGCCCAGGGCCTGCGCCAGGGACAACAGCCCCAGGAAGCCCTTGCCCAGCGCGGACTCGAAGTCCGCCTCGCCGTGCGCGTCGTCCAGGCCCAGCGTGCCCAGGTGCAGCACGTGGTCCGGAGCGCGGCCCTGCGCGGTGAGCGCCTCCAGCACCGTGGCCTCGCCGCCCAGCGCGAGCGACCAGTGGTGCTCGTCGTGCTTCGCGGTGACGGCGGCCGGGGTGATGCGCACCACGTCCTGGCCGGCCTCGCCCAGCTTGAGCGCGAGCCGCGCGCCCAGGCCCTCGTTGGAGTCGTCCGGGAGCAGCAGCCACCAGGTGGCCTTCTTCTCGCTCCAGGTGCCCTGTGGCGACGGCAGCGCGCGCTGCCACGACGGCAGGTAGAACCAGCGGGCCACGGGCTGCTTCTGGTCCGCGGACGCCCACTCGGCGCGCTCGCCGTCGGCGGCGGTCTCCTTGCGCGGGTCCACCCAGTGGCGCTGGCGCTCGAAGGGGGACGTGGGCAGCGCGATGCGGCGGCGCTTCTCACCGCCACGGAACGCGTCCCAGTCCGCCTCCACGCCCTCCAGCCACAGCCGGCCCAGCGTGGCCAGCACGTGGTCCAGGTCCGCGACCTGCTCCTTCGGGTGGCGCAGCGAGTTGATCAGCGCGTGCTTCGCGCCCTTGTCCGGGTGCTGCCGCGCCAGCGTGACGAGCGTGTTGCCCGGGCCCACCTCCAGCAGGATGGCGTCGGACTCCTTGAGCAGCTCGCCCACGCCGTCCGCGAAGCGCACCGCGCCGCGCAGGTGCTTCGCCCAGTAGTCGGGGCTCGTGGCCTGCTCGGCCGTCACCCAGGTGCCGGTGACGTTGGACAGGTACGGCTTCGTCGGCGCCTTCCGGGCCACCTTACGCACCGCCTCGCGGAAGGCGTCCAGGATGGGGTCCATCATCGCGGAGTGGAACGCGTGCGACGTGTGCAGCCGCGAGGACGCCAGGCCCTGGAGCTTCAGCGTCTCCACGAACGCGTCGATGAGCGGCGTGGGGCCGGCGACCACGCACGTGGCCGGGCTGTTCACCGCCGCCACGGACAGGCCCTCGGGCAGCATGGGCGTGACGTGCTCTTCCGGCAGCGACACCGCGAGCATGGAGCCCGCGGGCAGCGACTGCATCAGCCGGCCGCGCGCGGCCACCAGCGCCAGCGCGTCGTCCAGGCTGAACACGCCCGCGAGGCACGCCGCCACGTACTCACCGATGCTGTGGCCCACCATCGCGTGTGGCGTCACGCCCCACGACTCCCAGAGCTTCGCGAGCGCGTACTCGATGACGAAGAGCGCGGGCTGGGTGAGGTCCGTCTGCTTGAGGCGCTCCGACGCCAGCTCGCGGGACTCCGCGGCCGGGTAGAGCACCGTGCGCAGGTCCAGGCCCAGGTGCGGCTTGAGCTTCTCCGCGCAGGTGTCCACCTGGGCGCGGAAGGCGCTTTCCGTCTCGTACAGCTCGCGGCCCATGTCCACGTACTGCGAGCCCTGCCCGGAGAACATGAACATCACCGGACGGCCGCTGTTCTCCGCGCTGCCGCTGAACACGCGGCCCGGGGTGCGCTCCGCCAGCGCGGAGGCCAGTTCCGCCGTGGTGCGCGCCACCACCGCGCGGCGCTTGCCGAAGCGCTTGCGGCCCACCTGGAGCGTGTACGCCACGTCCGCCAGGTCCACGTTCGGGTTCTCGCGCAGGTGCGCGGCCAGCCGGTCCGTGGCGACCTCCAGCGAGTTCTCCGTGCGCGCGGACAGCAGCACCACCTGCGCGGGCAGACGGGCCTTGTCGGTGGCGGGCAGCTCCGGCGCCTCCTCCAGGATGGCGTGCGCGTTGGTGCCGCCCATGCCCAGCGACGTGACGCCCGCGCGGCGCGGCGTCTCACCGCGAGGGAAGTCGCGCAGCTCCGTGTTCACGTAGAACGGGCTGTTGGGGAAGTCGCACGCCGGGTTGGGCGTCTTGAAGTTGAGGCTGGGGGGAATCACCTTGTGGTGCAGCGTGAGGGCCGCCTTGATGAAGCCCACCGCGCCCGCCGCCGAGTCCAGGTGGCCGATGTTGCTCTTCACCGAGCCCAGCGCGCAGAAGTTCTTCTTGTCCGTGCCCTGGCGGAAGGCCTGCGTGAGCGCCGCGACCTCGATGGGGTCACCGACCTTGGTCGCCGTGCCGTGCGCTTCGACGTAGCCGATGGAGTCCGGATCCACGCCCGCGACGGCCTGCGCCAGCGCGATGACCTCCGCCTGGCCCGCGACGGCCGGGGCCATGTAGCTGACCTTCTGCGAGCCGTCGTTGTTCACCGCCGAGCCGCGCACCACCGCGTAGACGGTGTCACCGTCCTTGAGCGCGTCCGACAGGCGCTTGAGCGCGACCACCGCCGCGCCGTGGCCGGCGACGAAGCCCGCGGCCTCCGCGTCGAAGGTGTGGCAGTGGCCGTCCGGCGCCGTGGTGCCACCCTCGTGGTACAGGTAGCCCGCCTTCTCCGGGAAGTGGATGGACACGCCGCCGGCCAGCGCCATGTCGCACTCGAACGACAGGAGGCTCTGGCAGGCGTAGTGAATGCACGTGAGCGACGTGGAGGACGAGGACTGGACCGTGACGGCCGGCCCCTTCAGGTCCATGCGGTACGCCACTTCGGTCGTGAGGCTGTCCTTGTCGTTGCC
This sequence comes from Corallococcus sp. M7, assembly GCF_054512695.1. Lineage (NCBI taxonomy): Bacteria > Pseudomonadati > Myxococcota > Myxococcia > Myxococcales > Myxococcaceae > Corallococcus > Corallococcus sp. M7. The sequence continues at coordinate 7,157,822 of NZ_CM137252.1, read as the reverse complement.
GATGGACGCCTGGAGGCTCTCCACCGACGCGACGTGCGCCAGGTGCGAGTACAGGTTGGAGAGCAGGTACGTGTTCATGCTCATGCCGCCGAACACGCCCACGCGGCCGGGCTGGCGCTCCGGGCTGTAGCCGGCGCTCTCCATGGCCTCCCACGCGCACTCCAGGAAGACGCGGTGCTGCGGGTCCATCAGCGCGGCCTCGCGGGGGTTCATCCCGAAGAAGGCCGCGTCGAACTGGTCCGTGTCGCCCAGCGTTCCGCGGGCCTTCACGTAGTTGGGCGCGCGGACCATGGCCGGGTCCGCGCCCTCCGCGATGAGCTCCTCGTCGGTGAAGAACGTGATGCTCTCCACGCCGCCGGTGAGGTTCTTCCAGAACTCGGCGATGGTCTTCGCGCCGGGAAGCCGGCCACCCAGGCCGATGACCGCGATGCCATCCACTTCGGGGGTGTCAGTGCTCATGGAGCCGTCCTTCGAAACCTGGGGGTGTGTCTGAAAGTCGTTCGTTACTTGCGGCCGCGCGCCTGCTGACGCCGCGCCTGGGCGGCCCGGCGGCGCTCCGCCTCGTCCTTGATCTTCTGGGAGGTCGCACCCGAGTCCTCGCCCTTGTTCGCGAGGTGCTGGGCCAGCGCGCTCACCGTGGTGAACTTGAACATGTCCACCAGCGCGAGGTCCGCGCCCAGCTCTTCCTTGAGCCGCCGGTGGGCCTGCGCGATGAGCAGCGAGTTGCCACCCAGCTCGAAGAAGTTGTCGTTGAGGCCGACGCGCTCCACCTTGAGCACCGCCGCCCAGATGGCCGCCACGCTGCGCTCCACCGCGCTCTGCGGCTGGGCGTAGGCGACGCCGGAGGCGAGGCGCGCCCCTTCCGGCGCGGGCAGCGCCTTCGCGTCCACCTTGCCGTTGGGCGACAGGGGCAGCGCGGACAGCGGCACGTACGCGGACGGCAGCATGTACGGCGGCAGCCCTTCCGCGAGGAAGGTGTTCAGGTCCGAGTGCGTGGGCGCGGGCTCGCCCAGCACCACGTAGGCCACCAGGCGCTTGTCGCCAGGCGAGTCCTCGCGCGCCATGAGGAACGCGTCCTTCACGGCCGGGTGGCGGCGCACGGCGGCCTCCACCTCACCCAGTTCGATGCGGAAGCCGCGGATCTTCACCTGATCATCCGCGCGGGACAGGAACGTGAGCACGCCGTCCGGCAGCCAGCGCGCGCGGTCGCCCGTGCGGTACAGGCGCTCGCCGGCATGGAAGGGGTCGGAGATGAAGCGCTCGGAGGTCAGCTCCGGCCGCTTCCAGTAGCCGCGCGCCACGCCCAGGCCGCCCACGTACAGCTCACCGGCGACGCCCACGGGCAGCAGGTTGCGCTCCGCGTCCAGCACGTACACGTCCGTGTTGATGACGGGCCGGCCGATGGGCACCCACGCGTGGCCCTGGAGGTCCTCCACCGCCATGCGGTGGTAGGTGGAGCACACGGTGGTCTCCGTGAGGCCGTAGCCGTTCACCACCGGCACCGTGGCGAGCAGCTTCTCCACGTCGCTGGCCACCAGCGCCTCGCCGCCGGAGAGCACCAGCTTGAGCGGAGGCAGTTGCTCCAGGCGAGCGTTGAGGCCCGCGATGACCGCGGGCACCGTGCTCACGATGGTGACGGTGTGGCGCGTGATCAGCTGGAAGAGCTTCTCCTGGTCGAGGATCTCATCCTCGGTGGGCAGCACCAGCGCGCCGCCCGTGCACAGCAGCGGGAGGATCTCGCCCACGAAGCTGGCGGAGGCCACCGATGTGAGCGGCAGCATCCGGTCCGTTGCCCCAGGCGCGTAGGACTCCACGAACGAGCGGACGAGGTTCGCGAGGCCGCCGTGCTCCAGCATCACGCCCTTGGGCTGGCCGGTGGAGCCGGAGGTGTAGACGAGGCACGCCAGGTCCCCGGCCGCCACCGTCGCGGCGGGCGCGGAGGACAGCTCTCCGTCCAGCGGCTGGTCCACGAACAGCGTGCGCGCGGACGTGCCGGAGGGCAGCGTGCGCTGGAGCCAGGACTGGGTGATGAGCACCGGCGCCTGCGTGTCGCCCAGGATGAAGGCCACGCGCTCGGAGGGGTAGGCCGGGTCGATGGGCACGTACGCCGCGCCCGCGGCCATCACCGCCAGCACGGACACCAGCGTCTCCACCGAGCGCTCCAGGCAGATGCCCACGATGTCGCCCGGCTTCACGCCCGCGCCGCGCAGCCACGCGGCCAGTTGGCCCGCGCGAGCGTCCAGCTCCCGGTAGGTGAGCTGCGCGTCCTTGAAGAGGACCGCGACGTTGTCCGGCGTGCGAGCCACCTGCGCCGCGAAGAGCGCGGGCAGCATGTCCGCCTGCGTGAGCGGCACGCGCGGACCCTTCCAGGTCTCCAGGAGCTGCTGCTGTTCGGCCTGCGTGAGCAGCGGCAGCCCCGCGAGCGCGCGGCCCGGCTGCGCGGCGATGCCGGACAGCAGCGTGGCCAGGTGCCCGGCCATGCGCTCGATGGTGCCGGCCTCGAAGAGGTCGGTGTTGTACTCGAAGGAGGCCACCAGCTCGCCGTCCGCCTCGCCCATGGTGAGCGTCAGGTCGAACTGCGCGCCGCCGTGCGACAGCACCAGCGACTCGATGGGCAGGCCCGCCACGGTGGACTTCGCGCCCGGGATGTCCAGGGCGAAGGGCGTGAGGCCCCGCTCGTCCAGCTTGGAGGCGCGCTGGTAGACGAACATCACCTGGAACAGCGGCGAGCGGCTCTGGTCACGCACCGGCTGCAGCCGGTCCACCAGCGCGCTGAAGGGGTAGTCCTGGTGCTCCAGCGCGCCCAGCATCGTCTGGCGCGTCTGGGCCAGGTAGTCCGTGAAGGACAGCGACGGGGACGGCCGCGTGCGCACCACCAGCGGGTTGACGAAGTAGCCGGTGATGCCCGCCAGCTCCGCGCGTCCGCGGCCCGCGCTCACCACGCCCAGCGTGAAGTCCTGCTGGCCGGTGTAGCGGTGCAGGAGCACCTGGAACGCCGTCTGGAGCACCATGTTCGGCGTGGCGCCGTGCTCGCGCGCCAGCGTCTTCACCGCGCTCGCGACGTCCGCGCTCAGCCGGGTGGTGTGGACGCGGCCATTGAAGGTCTGCGCCGGGGGACGCGGGTGGTCCGTGGGCAGGTCCAGGACGGGCAGCGTGCCGGACAGCTGCTCGCGCCAGTACTTCTCCAGCGCCTGGCCACGAGCCCCGGTGAGCATCTCCGCCTGCCAGCGCGCGTAGTCCGCGTAGGTGCGCGCGGGCTGCGCCAGCGTGGGCCGCTTGCCCAGCTTGAGCGCCGGGTAGAGCGCGTCCAGTTCCTCCGCCATCACCGCCAGCGACCAGAAGTCGGTGACGATGTGGTGCATCGCGATGAGCAGCGCGTGGTCCTCCGCGGACCGCGACACCAGCCTCACGCGCAGCAGCGGACCCTTCTCCAGGTCGAACGGGCGGCGGGCCTCGGCGGACAGGTGCTCCGCGACCTGCGCGTCGCTCCAGCCCTTCGCGTCCGTGGTGGTGAAGTCCAGCGGCAACTCCGCGTGCACGCGCTGCACGGGGCCGGTGGCCGCCATGACGAACGTGGTGCGCAGGGCAGGGTGGCGGGCCACCAGCGCCTCGAAGGCGCCCTTCAGCGCGTTCGCGTCCAGCCCCGCGCGCACGCGCACCGCGACGGGCACGTGGTAGGCGGCGCTCTCCGGCGCGAGCTGGTGCATGAACCACAGCGCCTGCTGTCCTCCGGACAGGGGCGCGTCACCCGTGGCGGACGAAGCGGCCACCGCGTTCGAGGCCTGCTGGGACGGGGGCGCCGACATCAGCGTCACCACGACCTCCGCCAGCTTCGACAGCGACACGCCCTGGAGCACGTCGGACAGCGGCAGGTCGATGCCCAGCCCCGCGTCCACCGCGCTCTTGAAGTCCACCGCCATCAGCGAGTCCACGCCGTAGGCATGCAGCGGCTTCTGCGCGTCCACCTGCGCGGTGGGCAGCCGCAGCACCTGCGCGGCCTGCTCCTGGAGGAACACCGCCACCATGGCCCGGCGCGCGGTGGGGTCCTGCACCACCGCCAGCATCTTCTGCAGCATGCTGGTGTCCGGGCCCACGGGCGCGGGCGCGGCGGCGGCCTCCGGAGTGGCGGTCTTCACGGCCTCGGGCGCCGGGGCGGCGGCCGCGGCGATGACGCTCTTGTGCAGCGCCTCCAGCGTGTCCGCGACGTACTCCGCGCGGGTGGCGAAGCGCTGGATCTTGCCGCTGGACGTCTTCGGGATGGCGCCCGGCCCCAGCAGCACCACGCCCTGGGCCTGAAGGTCGTGCCCGGCCGCGACGGCCTGCCGGATGCCCTGCGCCAGCGCGTCCAGGTCCACGCCATCGCGCTCCACCGCGCGGCGGTCCACCTCGGTCACGACGACCAGGCGCTCCTCGTCGTCCTGCTCGATGGAGAACGCCGCCGTGCAGCCGGGGCGGATGGCGGGATGGGCGGACTCCACCGTGCGCTCGATGTCCTGCGGGTAGTGGTTGCGCCCGCGGATGATGATCAGGTCCTTCAGGCGGCCGGTGACGAACAGCTCGCCGTCCGAGAGGAAGCCCAGGTCGCCCGTGCGCAGGAACGGCGTCGGGTCGCCCGTGCCCGCCAGCGGCTGCTGGAAGGTGGTCCGCGTCTGCTCCTCGCGGCCCCAGTAGCCCTGCGCGATGCTCGGACCGGCGACGCGGATTTCGCCCACCTGGCCCGCCGGCAGCGGCGCGCCCGTCTCCGGATGCGCGATGACCAGGCGCTGATCCGTGAGGTTGCGGCCGGAGCCCACCAGCGTCTGGGCACCGGGGCTCGCCGCCTCCTTCGCCACCACGCGGTTGTCCTTCAGCGCACCCCCGTCCACGGTGCGCTGCACCGGCAGCTCGCGCTTGTCACCGCCAGAGGCGATGAGCGTGCCCTCCGCCAGGCCGTAGCAGGGATAGATGGCCTCCGAGCGGAAGCCCTGCGGACCGAACGCCTCCGCGAAGCGCCGGAGCGTGTCCGGCATGATGGGCTCCGCGCCGTTGAAGGCCAGGTCCCAGTGGCTCAGGTCCAGCTTCGCGCGCTCCTCCGGCGTGCTCTTGCGCACGCACAAATCGAACGCGAAGTTCGGACCGCCGCTGGTGGTGGCCTTGTAGCGGGAGATGGCCTCCAGCCAGCGCATGGGGCGCTTGAGGAAGTCCACCGGGGAGAACAGCGTCACCGGGAAGCCGCCGTACAGGGGCTGCAGGATGCCGCCGATGAGGCCCATGTCGTGGTACGGCGGCAGCCAGATGACGCCCTGGCTCTGCGCGGAGTGACCGAAGCACGAGTGGATCAGCTTCGAGTTGTGCAGCAGGTTGCCGTGCGTCAGCACCACGCCCTTGGGCGAGGACGTGGAGCCGGACGTGTACTGGAGGAACACCCGCGTGTCCGTGGCCACGCCGGGGTCCTTCCACCCCTCGGCGACCTCCGCGTCCAGCGTGTCCGTGGCGATCCAGTGCAGCTCCCGCAGCTCTGGCGCCTGCTCGAAGAGCATCTCCCCCATGCCGTAGATGAAGTCGGTGGTGAGGGCGATGGTGGCCTGCGCGTCCTGGCTGATGGCCAGCAGTCGCGGCAGCGTGCGCGCCAGGCGCATGGGGTCCGGCGGATAGATGGGGACCGCGATCACGCCCGCGTACAGGCAGCCGAAGAACCCGGCGATGTAGTCCAGCCCGGGCGGGTACAGCAGCAGGGCCCGCTGGCCCTGGGCACCGCGCGCCTGGAGCGCCGCCGCGATGGCGCGCGCCTTCTGATCCAGCTCCGCGTACGTCAGGTGCGCTTCGTCCGTTTCCCCGTCCAGCAGGAACGTAAAGCCCCGGCGGTCTCCCTGGGTGCTTGCGCGGACGCGAAGCAATTCAACCAGAGTGGAAAACGCAAAGTCGGGGACCGGGGAAGAACCGGGCGTGATTCCGGTAGACATGGACGCGACTCCTGGGAGGCGGGGGTGTTCCGTGCACGGGGAGCACGGAGACGCGGATTCAGGGGCCGGGGGGCTGCTGTCTCCCGGCAAGACAGGGTTTCAAGGGCTCAGTCGCAATCAGCACCCGCCGTGAAGGGGCGTTGTTTCGCGCATGTATCGCCTGACGCGCGCGCGAGCAATCCCCCCCACCCACATTGGCGCCACGCCGTCCCTCGGGCACGGCGGAAAGCGCGTGATTCTGGAGCGGGGCAGGGTGCGAATTTCATGAGGACGGAATTCGGAGAGCGTCTGAGCCGTGGGTCACTTCATCGCGCGAATGGAGGGACATTCAAATGACCCCCAAGGTCGGAAACCCGGGGACCTCCTCCGTTCGCGGGATAGTGCGCGCGGTGTCCGTGTAAACGTGACACATCGGATCATGCGACGGGAACACGCGGAGTGTATGGGTCCGCCTCCCCGCGAGCGTCTTGCCAGGGCGGAATCGCCCCGAACCTGTCTGTGTCTGTGAATTGCCAGCGAAAATAGGATTCCTTGGATTCGTCAGGAGAGTGTTTGAGGAGGATAGGGGGTGGGTCCGACACGTCCCTGCGCGCTCTTGTCGCACGGGGGGCACATGGCGTGCGTGGTAGACGCCGCGCGGGAGCGTGAAGGCCATGCCGGGATGGAGTCGCGACGTGACGCGGTGGACGTGGAGGGCGCTGATCCTGTGTGGCGCGTTGGGGTGCTCCGCGGAGCCGGGGATGGCGGTGGTGTTGGACGTGGACGTGGACGCGGGCGTGGAGCCGGGGGCCCGCGCCGACGACGTGCGCGAGTGGAAGCATCTGGACCGAGGCGACGGGCGGCACCGGGGCCACCATGGCGCCGGGCCATGCCTGCCGGAACTGTCACCTGCGGCAGGCGCCCTCCGTGGCGTACTTCTTCATGGGCACGGTGTTCCCATCGCTCCACGAGGCGGACGGGTGTGATGCCCGGCTGGCGGAGCCGGCGAAGGTGAAGGTGGAGATCCTCGACATGGAGGATCAGGTCCGGCTCACGCTGGTGCCGAACGCCTCGGGCAACTTCATGTCCGCGACGCTCCAGCCGCCCTTCCCGATGCCGTACCGGGCGCGACTGGTGGGGCCGGATGGCGCGTCGCGGGTGATGGCCACGCCGCAGGGCAACGGGGACTGCAACAGCTGTCACACCGAGCAGGGCGCCCAGGGCGCTCCGGGGCGCATCGCGCTGCCGTGAGGCGGCCCGGTCCGGCTGCTGCGACAAATGACCGCAGCGGCCGCGCCACGGGAGGCTGCTATCCGGGATGTTCCTTTCTTCCCGGAGTCACCCGATGAAGTCTTCCCTGGGGCCGTTGTGTGTCGTCGCGGGTTCGCTGCTGTCCTCGTCCGCCTTCGCGCACGCGGCGGTGGCGGGGGCCACGCCTCCCTATGCCGGTGCGACCTTCGAGGCGGACATCACGGTGAGCCACGGCTGCGACGGCGCGGACACGTACAAGATGCGGGTCCAGATTCCGGAGGGCGTGACGGGTGTGCGCCCGGTGGACTCCGTGTTCGGCACGGCCGAGGTGGAGAAGGACGCCAACGGCAACGTGACGGCGGTGACGTGGACCCGGCCCACGGGCGCCGTGAAGGCGGCGGACACGCACTTCTTCCACCTGGGGCTGCGCATGAAGCTGCCCTCGAAGCCGTTCACCACGCTGTTCTTCCCCACGACGCAGACGTGCAGCACGCCCGGCGGCGCGCTGACGGTGGTGGAGTGGACGAGCACGGCGGGAGGCGAGCACCACCACGACGGGGACGCGGGCACGGGGGCTTCCGAGAACCCGGCGCCGTCGCTCTACCTGCTGCCTTCGCGGCTGCCGGGTTGGAACCAGTACACGGTGCAGGAGCACGTGCATGACCTGACGGTGTTCAAGGACGCGCTCATCGTGTGGTCCGGCACGCAGGCGTACAGCTTCAACCCCGTCACGCAGGCGCTCATCGAGAGGGAGCCCGGCGTCACCGCGCTCACGCAGATCCATCCGGGCACGGTCATCTGGGTGAAGTACTAGGAGCGACCATGCGCCACTGGCTCTTCGTGTTGTGTGTCGGAGTTCTCGTTGGCTGTTCGGACAAGCCCTCGCCGCCCACGGGGCAGAGCGATGGGGGCACCATCGTGGAGGACGCGGGTACGGCCTCCGGTGTGGAGCGGCCGGGCGCGCTGGAGCGGCCGCCGCTGGAGCGGTTGCCGGACGACCTCAAGCCGCCGGCTCAGTAACGGACGTGGCGTTCCGCGACGCGGTAGAGCTGGGTGAGGGAGTGGTCCAGTAGCGCCTGCGTGGACCGCATGTAGCGGTGCGCGCGGGCGAAGGGCAGCCACACGCGGTCACCGACGCGGACCTGGGCTTCCATCCACTGCTTGCGGGGAAGCCACTGTCCGCCCAGGTGTTTGACCAGTACTTCGCCCAGGTAGGCCCCGACAGCGGGGACCACGATGGCATCGACGTTGTGCCGCTCGAAGGTGTCCGGGAAGGTCTCCTTCCAGAAGTGGAGGTCGATGTCCGTCAGGGACTCGGGGGAGCCCTTGAGGACGGAGGGCACCGGCGTGTGGAGCAGCGCCACGAGGCGTTCCGCGAAGGATGCGTACTGGTCGAGGGCGGCTTTCGGATCGGCCACGTCCGGAGGCAGGGCTGCGTGTAGCGGGAGCCACTCGTCCGGCTCTGGTGGGACGTAGGCGTTGAGCTCCGCGATGCGCCGCTGTTGCTGGGCCAGGGATACGTATTCAAGGAGGCGCGGGAGCAGCGCGGCGATGTCCGGAGCGAAGCGGGGTTCGACGGGTGCGAGGGTCGCGCTCCGTTCGCGGAGGGTGGCCATCACCGTGTCGAAGTTGAGGTCCGGCCGGAGATGGACCCAGGCGCGGGCCTGGGCGACGCGGGCGGCCTCAGTGGCGAAGTCCGCGGCGGTGGGCCAGGTGACGAGGAGGATGGATCCGTCCGGGAGTTCTTCGACGCGGTGGGCGGGAGTGGAGCGCATGCGCTCGCGGCCGACGGTGTCCACGAGCTTCGCGCTGAAGACGTTGAGCCAGCAGACTTCGTAGATCTTGTCGAAGCCATCCCGGTAAGTCGTCTCATCGTCTCGGCCGAAATTAGGGAAGTCGGCCAACTCCCTGTCCGCCACGCTGTGGGATGTAGCGTGGGTTACGGGGTAGTGAATGGCCCATGCGCGGACCATCTCCACAAGTCCCTTGCAACTTGATTCCCGCGCGAAGAGGTCGAGCGGCCCCACCGCGAGAGAAAGATCCAGGCTGGGTCGTAGCGGCGGAAGTCGAAGCCGGAGCGACATGTCGAGGTCGGGACCGGTCGTGCGGTAAAGGCCCACGGACGTACTTCTTTCCTGGCGCGCTTCAGCCAGTCCCTTGGCCACTGCCTCGCGTGTGTACTTGCGGCGCCGTACCCCCTTGACGATGTCTGGCATCCACTCGCTGGCGCCGGATTCAAGTGCTTCAAGAAACGGCGCGAGTTCCCGTTCAAGGATGCCGGTGGTGTTACAGGCTCCATCAAACGAAATGCGCAGGTAGTCGTCCGCCAGGTGCCTGGGGATGCCATCCATCGTCATTGGATTTGGACCTCCACACCCGGGAACTCGTCCCGGAGGACCCTCAGGGTTCTCTTCATGTCGATCACTCGCCAAGGCTTGAGGACGCCCCCTTCGTAGATGAGGCGTACCTTGCGGATTCGTACCTGTCCTTCCAGTCCAGGTCTGCGGACGTTCACGGTTTCGCCGTAATACCGAAGAGCCGCACGCGCGTCCGCTCTCATTTGGGCCGTCAGTGCTGACTCACTGAGGAGATGCAGGTCGCGGCTCTTGAAGCTGAAGGTCTCCATGCGCGGCGGTTGCCCTGACGGTGGCTTCGTTTCGATGATCAGCGCGTCCGCGAAGCGCAGGTCCGCTTTCGTCATGCCCACGTGCGTTTCAATTCGCGGCTGATCGAAATCCTTGAGCCACCGGCGCTGTGCCCGAGGGAGTGCCGCATCCGCCCGGAGCCGGGCGACCATGTCTCGTTCGAACATCAGCCCGCGGATGAACTGCCCGCGCAGCTCCAGGTAGCCCTCCCAGCGGAGGGGACCCTTGGCGGGCGTGCCCTGTTCCAGCTCCGCGAGTCTTGCCTCGCGATAGCTCACGTACTCGGTCCAGAGCGGGTGACCTTCGGCTCCTCGGGGTGCATCCCGCTCCGATGGATGTTCCTTCAAGAAGGACACATCGCGGGACAGGCGGGGACCCGTGGCCTCCCACTCCACCTGCGCGAGCCGGGCCTCCAGGACCTCCGGTGGCACTCCCGCGAAGTCCTTCGATAGGGCGGAACCGCCGGTACTCTTCTGCGCGGCTCCCGGGCGTTCGCGGCTTGCCTCCGCCAGCAGGGCCTGGGCCTTCGCCGGGTTGCCTCGGGCCTCGTACAGCGCCAGCGCTCCGGCTTCTCCCCACTCGGCGGCGAGGTGGGCACCCTCCCGGCTTGCCCGGAGCTGACGCAGCAGCTCCCGGGTGGCGTTCACTCCGAGCTGTTCCTCCAGCCGCTCCACCGCCGCCTTGAGCGCCTCCACGTCGAAGGCGGGCCGTTCTCCTCGCAGGGCTCTTGCGCCTTTGCCTCCCGCGTACAGCGCCACCATGAGCGCGGCGGGGGCCAGTTCCCGCGTGGCCTGCTCGTATCGTCCCTTCGCCAGCGACGACGCTCCCTGCGCCGTTCCCGCGACCAGATGGAAGAAGCCCATCGGGACGCCGAAGGTCAGGTGATCAAACCCGCCCCGCACCACGTTGCCCGGGGAAAAGTGCCCTGCCATCAGGGCCCGCTCCACCGCGTCGAGCGCTTCCTGATAGGGCGGCGGTAATTGCGCACGCTTCGCGGAGAACTCCACGTAGCGAGCCCCCGCGCTCACGTCGGTGCTGGACAGCGCGTCCCGCCCCGCGCGCCCCAATCCCCGCAGGACGTCACCGGCCCGCTCTTCCCGCTCCGGATACGCGGCGACCTTAAGACCCCGGCGCAGCAACTCCTCGCGCACGGTGGGCATGCCACCCAGCGTCTCCCCAAGCTGCTTGTCGCGGGCCAGGCGCTGGATCAGCTCACTCAGTTCGTCATCGAAGCTGGTGTGCAGGATGAAGAGCGCGAACACCTCCGCGCGCGGAGGGCCGTACTTCTCGACCGCGCTGACGAGGAATGCCGCGCGTTTGCTCTGAAGGACGACGGAGGCCTTCGCATCCAACGGCCCCAGCGCCCCCAGCCGGACGGCATCCCAATCATCCAGGGACTCCACCAGCCGGGCCATGTCCACGCCGCGCTGCATGGCCACGAAGGCCGCGGGCGAGGCACAGGCCAGGAAGGGCGCGAGGCGCTGCTCACCGCGCTCCAGCTCAGGCCAGCCGGAAGGCAAGGCCCGTCCGCCGCAGGCCCACGTCCTATCCTCCCGAGGGGGCGCGGGAGGCTTCCGAGTCGCTCCCGCCCACGGACGCCAGTCGGAGCGCGCCGCCGGAGTGCCGTAGCTCCAGGTCCCTCCTCGCGACGGCGCCGACGCACAGCCCGCGAGGAGCAGGGCGAGGCAGGCCAGCGCCGCCCATCGGCCCGTGGGGAATCGCCAGGGCTCGTTCATCGCCGATGACGCTCCCCCCACGGGCCGCGGCTCAGTCGAGCCCCTCGTAGGTGGCATACGCGGTGAGGATGCCCGACCACTCCGCCGTCCACGTGTCGTAGACCTGCACCCGCTGGCTCAGCGTCTGGTAGCGGGAGATGGTGCGAAGGCAGATGTTGCCCTCATCCAGGGTGTAGCCCGTCGATTCGCAGGTTCCATCCAGGAACTGCACGACATAGCGGCTCCCGGATTGATCAATCCCCTGGATCCCAAAGACAACCGTCGTCGTGTAGGGGCTGCCCATGGCAAAGCAGGAGCCCGCCGACAGGTAGTCCCAGGCGAACGTATCCACGTAGCAGGCCGCGACCGCGTCGCCCGCTCCCAGTGACTGAATGCCCTCGGGCGCGGGCCGCACGGCCTCGGCCCAGGCAGTGGACGACAGCGACAGTGCGGCGACGGCGGAGACTCCAGCAAGCAGACGGCGCATGGCACCTCTCCTATGAAGGGGAGGCAAAGGCTAGTGATGCGGCCAATGGCAATCAATGCGAGGCCAATGGTATTGCGGTGCCACGGTTCAAATTTCGCGGCGTGCTGGATGTATGGCCTTGGCCGGGCAAGCCCTGTCACGGCACGGTGGCGGGGTCCGCGAAGCGCGGGTCGGTCAGGAACGCCGTGTCCGTGAGCGACTCCAGGAACGCGATGACGTCCGCCTTCTCCTCGGGCGTCAGCTCGAAGCCGCGCACGAAGGCGCTCTGCAGAGGGCTCGGCTGTCCGCCGTTCGCCGCCCGTGCCCGGCCTCCCGCCGCGTAGTGGTCCAACACGTCGGAGAGCGTCTCCACGCTGCCGTCGTGCATGTAGGGCCCGGTGACGGCCACGTTGCGCAGCGATGGCGCCTTGAAGCGCCCCATGTCCTCGGGACGGAACGTGATTTCGTAGAGGCCCGTGTCCCCGGCGGGATACGCGCCCCGGCCGTCCTCGTTGTAGAGCCCCGTGTTGTGGTACGGCAGCACCGGCTCCGCCGTCGCCTCGTGCACGGTCGCGTCCTGGAAGTTGAAGCCGGAGTGGCAGTGGTCGCACTCCAGGCGCTCGGACAGGAACAACTGGAGGCCCCGCTTCGCCGCGGGAGTCAGCGCGTCCACGTCCTTGCCGTACAGATAGCGGTCATACGCGGACGTGCCGGAGATGAGCGACCGCTCGAACGCGGACAGCGCCCGGGTCAGCGTGGCCAGCGACACCGGCGTGGCCTCGTTCGGGAAGGCCTCCGCGAAACGGGCCGTCAGGTCCGGATCCGCGCGCAGCCGCTCCAGCAACACCTCCTGCTGATCCGCGAAGCCCAGCTCCACCGGATCCCTTCCGAACAGCGGCACCAGCGCCTGGGCCTCCAGCGTGGTGAGCGCGGAGTTGGCCCAGGTGAGGCTGGTCGCATACGCCACGTTCGCCAGCCCCTGCCCGTTGCGGCGGTGCGCCTGTCCCGTGCTGCCCACCGCGTGCACGCGCCCGTCCGTGAAGGCCCGGGCCTGCTCGTGGCACGAGCCGCAGGACTGCGTGCCGTTCATCGACAGGCGCTTGTCGTAGAAGAGGCGCCGGCCCAATTGGACCTTCGCCTCCGACATGGGGTTGTCCTCCGGCACGCGCGGCGTGGGGAAGCCCGCCGGCAGCTTCCAGTCGTAGGGAGCGGGCTCCTCGGAAGGCCCCGAGGGATCCGCGCAGCCCGCGGCCAGCAACGCCACCGTCGCCAGCGCCTTCCACGCCTGTGCTTGTCGTCGTGCCACGTCGGACGTCCTTCCTGCTACTCGGCCCGGATGAAGGTCTGCGCGGACGGGTTCGCCGCCTGGCCGCCGAAGCCCAGCCCTAGGGGCTGGAAGAGGGGACCGCAGTCCGCGTCGGTGGGGGACGACATGCAGCCCGCGGCCGTGCTGGCCGCGTTCGCGTCCAGGTTGGCGCCCGCGAAGAGCGTGCCCAGGTCCATCACCACCTTGTTCTTCGTCACGTCGAAGCCGTCCAACTGGAACTCCGGACGGTTGTTGTTCGCGCAGCCCGCGGTGCCCTGCGTCTGGCCTTCGGGCGGCGGCGCGCAGGCCGTGCTGCCCAGGTGCAGGACGTGCTGGGGAAGGCCCTGCGTGCGGCCCTCGATGCGCGTGAAGATGAAGCCGCTCTGCCAGCTCCAGTGCAGGCCCGTGTCATCCATCGGCTTGCCGAGCGTCGTGGGGTCGCCGTGGTTGAGCTCCTCCGGGATGCCCAGCGTGAAGCGCAGGCCCGTGTAGTCCCCCTGGGGCGCCGTGCCCTTGATGGACGCGTTCATCCCCGCCGTGCCCTGCGTGCACAGCCCGTCCTTGTTCGCGAAGTCCAGCAGCACCACGCCCGAGTGCTGCCACGTGCCGTCCTCCGTCAGCGTCACGGGCACCTCCTGTCCGGCCCGCGTCACCAGCCGCACGTTGTGCACGTACACGCGGAAGTCCATGGGCTCGTACGTCGTCCCCGTCGTCCCGACGTTCGTGTACGTCTTGCCGCACGCGAAGGCCTCCGTGCCCACGCGGGCGACGACGGGCAGGTCCACCGTCAGCAACTCGGGCGTCTGGGGTTCGTCGTCCCCACAGCCGAGCGCGCCCACGAGGGCCAGCGGGAGGAGGAGGCGGGAGCGGAGCAGGGAGCGCATGGCAATCATCCTTGGAAGGTGCCCCCGTCTAACGCACGGGCCGGGAAAGCTTGCCGTGGCATGTTGCCGCACCCGCCGCCTAGCTCAGGCCACCTCGCGCGTTTCGTCCGGAACGGGGAGCCCCGCGCCCCGCGCCTTGCGCCGCTGGATGGCCAGGAAGAGCGCCTCGTGCGTGGCGGGCGAGGGCAGGTCCACGTCGCCGCCCGGCGCTCCGAAGGCCGCCACCGCGTCGCGCAGCGCCTCCCGCACGGACAGGGCCAGCATCAGCGGCGGCTCGCCCACGGCCTTGCTGCCGTGGATGGTGCCCTTCTGTCCGGCCCGCTCCATCAGGGCCACGCGCAGGTCGATGGGGGCGTCGCTGAACGCGGGCACCGCGTAGGTGCTGGCGGAGTGCGTGAGCAGCCGCCCGTTCGCGTCCCACTTCAGCTCCTCGCCGGTGAGCCACCCCATGCCCTGCACGAAGCCGCCCTCCACCTGGCCCCGGTCCACGCCGGGGTTGAGGGAATCCCCCACGTCCTCCAGCAGGTCCGAGCGCAGCACGCGCTTCATGCCCGTGTCGCCGTCCACCTCCACCTCGCTCACCGCCGCGCCGTAGGCGAAGTAGAGGAACGGCTTGCCCCGGCCCAGCGCCCGGTCGTAGCCGATGCCCGGCGTGCGGTAGTAGCCCGTGACGGACAGGCCCACGCGGTCGCGGTAGGCCTCCTCCACCACGGCCGCGAAGGGCAGCCCCTGGTCCGGCCGCGACGCCGCCGCGATGCGCCCGTCCTCGAACACCAGCGCGTCCGGCGACACCGCCTGCCCGTGCAGCTGCACCAGCATGCGCGCGGCCACCGGGGCCAGCCGCTCGCGCACCTGGACGCACGCCTCGCGCACCGCAGCGCCGTTGAGGTCCGAGCCGCTGGAGGCCGCCGTCGCGGACGTGTTGGGCACCTTGTCCGTGGCCGTCTGCGCCACGCGCACCAGCTCCGCGGGCAGGCCCAGCTCACGCATGGCCACGCCCTGAATCTTGGTGTGCAGCCCCTGGCCCATCTCCGTGCCGCCGTGCGACAGCAGCACGGAGCCGTCGCGGTACACGTGCACCAGCGCACCCGCCTGGTTGAGGAAGGTGGCGGTGAAGGAGATGCCGAACTTCATCGGCGTGATGGCGAGGCCTCGCTTGATGCGCGGGCTGGACGCGTTGAAGGCCTCCACCTCCGCGCGGCGCTTCACGAAGTCGGACGACTCCATCAGGTCGCTCCACAGCTTCGGCAGCCGGTTGTCCTCCAGCTCCTGGCCGTAGTGCGTGGTGTTGGTGTCGCCCACGCCGTCGTAGAGGTTGCGCTGGCGCACGGCCTCGGGGGCCAGGCCCAGGGTGCTCGCGATGCGCGCCAGGATGTCCTCCATCACCAGCATGCCCTGCGGCCCGCCGAAGCCTCGGAAGGCCGTGTTGGAGACCAGGTGCGTCTTCGCCACGCGGCCGGTGTAGCGCACCGACGGCACGTAGTAGCCGTTGTCCAGGTGGAAGAGGGCGCGGTCGGTGATGGACTCGGACAGGTCCAGGGACCAGCCGCCGTTGGACGTGAGGTCCGCCTTGAGCGCGAGCAGCCGGCCCGTGGCGTCGAAGCCCACCTCCCAGGCCGCGTGGAACGGGTGGCGCTTGCCCGTGACGACCATGTCCACGTCGCGGTCCAGCATCCACTTCACCGGCCGGCCCGTGTGCACCGCCGCCAGCGCCACCAGCGCCGCGGGCGCGTTGCCTTGCGTCTCCTTGCCGCCGAAGCCGCCACCCATGCGCGGCGCCTTCACCACCACGCGGCTGCGCGGAATGTGCAGCACGTGCGAGATGATGGCCTGCACCTCCGACGGGTGCTGCGTGGAGGACGTCACCGTGACGTCGCCGTCCTCGCCCACCTCCGCGAAGGCCGCGTGCGTCTCCAGGTAGAAGTGCTCCTGGCCGCCCATCGTCAGCTCACCGGCCAGCCGGTTCGGGCTGGAGGCGAGCGCGCTGTCCACGTCACCCCGGCGGATGATGTGCGGGTCGGTGTGGAAGCTCTGCTGCTTCAGGGCCTCGGCCAGCGTGAGCACCGCGGGCAGGGGCTCGTAGTCCACCGCCACCTGGCGGGCGCCCTCGCGGCAGGCCTCGGGCGTCTCGCCGACGACGAGCGCCACCACCTGCGCGTGGAAGAGCACCTCGTCCTTCGCGAGCAGCGGCTCGTCGTGGCGGATGGGACCCGTGTCGTTCATGCCCGGGATGTCCTCCGCGAGCAGCACCTTCACCACGCCGGGCACCTTCAGCGCGGCGCTGGCGTCGCGGCGGAGGATGCGCGCGTGCGCGTGCGGAGACAGCACCGGCCACACCGTCAGCATGGGCCGGCGCTGCGCGAGGTCGTCCACGTACTGCGCGCTGCCCGTCACGTGGCCCAGGGCGCTCTCATGGCGCAGCTCGCGGCCCGCGTCCGAGGTGGCGGAGGGCGCGCCCGGGGCGAAGGTGGGGCGGCCGTCCAGCACGGGGCTGCGCGCGCCGGACGCGAACTTCTCCAGCAGCGACACCACCAGCCCGCGCCGGTACTCCGCGCTGCCGCGCAGGTCCGTGAGCGGGGTGAACTCGCGCTCCAGCGTGGCGCGCACGCGGGCCACGGCCTCCGCGTTCCACGGGTGCCCCACGAGCAGTCCTTCCGTCTGCTTCGCGCGCGCGGGCGTGGCCGCGACGCCGCCGTAGCCCAGCCGCGCGGTGCGCACGAGGCCCAGCGCGTCCGTCTCGATGCAGAAGCCCGCCGCGACGATGCTGATGTCCAGCTCGCGGCGCTTGGACACCTTGAAGCTGTCCGAATGGCGCGTGAGCCCGCTCTCCTTCGCCGGGGCGTGGGGGATGACGACGAAGCGGACCACCTCGTCCGGCTGGAGCGCCGTCTTGCGGTAGGCGAGGAAGAAGTCCGACAGCGCCACCGTCCGCTCGCCGCGCACGGACGCGAGCACCAGCCGGGAATCCAGCGCGAGCAGCACCGGCGCCGTGTCCCCGATGGGCGAGGCCGTCACCAGGTTGCCCGCGAGCGTGGCGCGGTGGCGGATCTGCCGCGAGGCGAAGACGTTGAGCATCTTCGCCAGCTCCGGCACCTCGTGGCCCAGCGCGTCCTCCACGTCCACCAGCGACGCGGCGCCGCCCACGTACCAGCCGTCCTCCTCGCGGCGGATGGCGCGCAGGGCCTCCACGCCCTCCGTGGAGATGAGGAACGGGTAGCGGCGGGACTTCTTGGTGATGTCCACGCCCAGCTCGGTGGCGCCGGCCACGAGCATCGCCTCCGGGTGCAGGGCGCGCAGCGCGAGCAGGTCCTCCCACGTCGTGGGGCGCAGGAACAGGCCGTCACGGGCCTCGTAGCGCAGGGGCGGAGTGGGGGAGGGCGCGCCCTCCAGCGAGACACCGGGGAGCCCCGGGCCCGCGCCCTTCGCGTCGCGGGTGGCGAGCGCGTCCACCATCGCGTCGCGGATGGGGCGGTAGCCGGTACAGCGGCAGATGTTGCCGCAGAGCTGATCCGCGATGGCCTCCGGCGAGCCCGCGTCCTTGCGACAGTAGGCCTCCACCATGGAGACGACGAAGCCCGGCGTGCAGAAGCCGCACTGCGAGCCGTAGTGCTTCACCATCGCCTGCTGCACGGGGTGGGGCGCGGCGCGGCTGCCCACGCCCTCCACGGTGACGAGCTCGCGCCCGGCCACCATGGGCAACAGCGCGATGCAGCTGTTGAACGCGCGCAGCGTCTTCTGGCCGCTGACGTCCCGGTCCACCATGGCCACGGTGCAGGCGCCGCAGTCGCCCTCGGCACAGCCCTGCTTCGTGCCCGTCAGGCCTCGCGCACGCAGGTAATCCAGCAGGGTGGTGTTGGGCGACGCGTCGTCAACCTGGACGGTCTGTCCGTTGAGCCGGAACTCGAAGGGGGTGCTCATTCCCCCGAGGATAGCAGGGGCGCGGGCGCTGGCTGAGCGCCTGCTTCCTGGGCCAGGCCCGTGGCGAGTCCATGGTGGAGCTGGAGCAGCCCGGCCGCGATGCTCACGGCCACCTCTTGCGGTGACTTTCCGCCGGTGGGCAGCCCCATGGGGCACTGGACGCGGCCCACCTGCCGGGCGGGCATCCCCTTCGCCTCCAGCCGCTGCCGGAAGCGGGCCCACTTCGTGTCACTGCCGATGAGGCCGATGTAGCGGGCCGGCTGCTGGATGGCGAAGGCGATGATGTCCTGATCCACGTCGTGGCGGTGCGTCATCACCGCCACATAGGTGCGCTGCGCGTCCCAGGCCGCGCGCGACGCGAAGTCATCCCACGCCTCCTCGTGACGCACCACGCCCGAGGGCACCAGCGGGGACTGGACCCACTCGGCGCGCTCGTCCACCAGGTGCACGCGGAAGGGGGTGCCCTCCAGGATGCGGCACAGCGCCTGTCCCACGTGGCCGGCGCCGAAGAGGTACAGCTGGGGCCCGTGGTTGACGGGCTCGACGAAGACGTCCACGACTCCTCCACAGCACTGCCCCAGCTTCGCGCCCAGCGGATAGCGGAACGTGCGCGCTTCGCCTTTGGCCAGACACGCGCGGGCGTCTTCCAGGACCAGCTGCTCCAGGTGGCCGCCGCCAATGGTGCCGTGAAAGGTACCGTCCGCGCGCACCAGCAGCTTCGCGCCGGGGGGCGCGGGCGTGCTGCCCTTGCACTCCGTCACCGTCACGACGGCGAACGGCGTGTCCTCCCGTGCCCAATCCGCGAGTTGGTGAACCCAGTTCCACATGCCGCGCATGAGTCTGCCACGGTCGCCGTGCCGGCGGCGCCCCTCCGGACGCCTGCCGTGTGGACGGGGAGGCCAGCGCCCGTTGCCGGGCCGGCGAGGCGCACCACCTTTTCGCCAGTCGATTTCATTCACCGGAACCAAGGAGATGACGTCATGGCGAACACCGACATCGAGACGCTGAACTCCTTCCTGCGCGGTGAGCTCTCCGCCGTGGAGACCTACCGGCAGGCGAGCAAGCACTTGAAGAGCGACATCGCCCGCACGGAGGTGGATGCCTGCCTCCATGACCATGAGGCCCGCGTCGAGGCGCTCAAGGAGCGCATCCAGAAGCTGGGCGGCAGCCCCGCGGAGAGCTCCGGCCTCTGGGGCGCCTTCGCGAAGATCGTCCAGGGCGGAGCGGACCTGCTGGGGGAGAAGGCCGCCATCGACGCCCTGGAGCAGGGCGAGGACCACGGCCTGGCGGACTACAACCGTGACGTGAGCAAGCTCCACGGCGAGGCGCGCAGCTTCGCGCGTCAGCAACTGCTCCCGGCCCAGAAGCAGACGCATGACCGGCTCAGCCGCCTGAAGCACAACCCGACCCTGCACTGAGGGTAGGGGTTGCGCATTGCCGGACATCCCAAGGTGCCCATCCAGGATGTGGGGATGGGCGCCTTGTGGTGCATCGCACGTCTCCGCATCCAGCCCTGGAGGCTTCAGGGAGCGTGCGATATTCGGAAGGAGGGGACTTCCACCGGCGAGAGAGGGCGCAGAGGCACATGGGGCGTGAGCACACGGTGCCGGGGCCGAACGGGCCCGGGGCCGTCACCGACAGCGAGGACGCGGGGACACCGGCTTCCCGCTCGCCCGACGTGCGCGCCGAGGGCGCTCCCTCCATTCCCTCCCCGACGACCGCCGACACCAGCTACGCCGCGGGCGCCCTGGGCACCGGCGTGGAGGTGCTCTTCACCACCTCCGAGCGCGCCCTGCAGTGGGCCTGGCGCGTGCTCCAGCTCGCACGCGGCGTGGTGGAGGCCACGCCCCGGGGTGACGCGTTCATCCGCGAAGCCCGCGCGTCCGTGGTGGACTTCCTGGACCACATCCCGCCGCACGTGCGCCGCAGCGTCGAGGAGGTCCTCGTCTTCTGCAACCTGTGGCAGGCCGTGGGCGTGCGCCTGCGCCGCCGGGGCGGCTTCCCCGCCGGGGACGACACGGCCTGGCGCCAGCTCTGCGAGGACGTGGAGCTGCTCCAGCGCGCCGCCCAGGCCCGGCTGGGCACCGCCGCGGCGCTGGAGCAGGGGTTGCTCAAGGACCTGGGCCGCCTGCGCGAGCTGGCCCTGTCCTGCGGCGACAGCGCCAACGAGGTCACCGTGGGCATGGAGGTATTCACCCGCTGCATCGCGGAGCTGATGGCCGTGGCCAGCGCCGTGCGCCGCGCGTGGGAGGCCGCCGCCCATGAGCTGGCCGAGTCCGCCGCGTGGCTGCGCGCGGGGGACCCGGCCTTCAGCGCGTGGCTGGCGGAGCACCTGGTCGCCGCCGAGCCCGCGTGGGAGCGCACCCAGAAGATCGCCCGCTGGCTGCGCGACGTGGGCGCCTTCGCGGGCCAGCCCTGAAGCGCGGCCCGCTCAGGGCTCGATGAGGATGCGGTGCCGGTGCAGCTCCAGGAGGATGTCCGGATCCAGGTCCGCCTGCTTGTGGTCGCGCAGGTGCTGGCGGACGGCGTCCACGGGCTTCTGGCCGGTGAACTCCACCAGCAGCGAGTAGGCCTCCCCCGGCAGCGCCACCGCGTCGTATTCGCTGTACGAGCCCAGCGCGACGCTGCCGTCCGGCAGCCACTTCACCGTCGCGTCCGGGTTGAAGCGCAGCACGCGCGGCAGCGTGGGCGCGGTGGCCTGGGTGTGCAGCTTCTCCAGCACCTTCTGCTCGATGGTGCCGTCCAGGCCCAGCATCCGCTCCAGCCCGTCCCGGGACACGGCGCGCACGGCGTCGTAGCAGGCGCGGTAGAAGTCCTTCTCCATCCCGGCGTAGCCCTTCCAGAGCGCGGCGTACACCTTCGCCGGGGGCGCCACGTCGTCCAGGTCCTCCACGGACAGCGGGGCCGTGGCCACCTCCGCCTTGTCGCGGCCGTCCAGGAGGAACTCCGGCATCAGCTGGAGCAGCGCGTGGCGCGACAGCTGGAACTCCGCCAGCGTCAGGTACGTCTTGAGCGACATCCAGAAGCGCTGACCGTCCCGGTCCGCCACGTACTTGCAGAAGAACGTGGAGCAGACGGACTCGCGGTAAGCCCAGATGGTGCAGCCGCCGGACTCCAGCGCGTAGTACGGGCAGCGCAGCGATGACGCGCGGCCGAAGAACTGGTGCGCGTTCTTGTACAGGTGGTTGAACTTCGCGGGCGGCTTCACCCACTGCGGCGTGACGCCGATGCGGCTGTCGATTTTCGCTTCGATGCGCCGGCGCCCCTCCGCCATCTGCGGCGAGTCATCCGACAGGAGCGCGCCCACGAGGTAGTTGGGCAGCCGCGGCTGGTATGTGCAGCACTTGGTGTCCGGCCGGAACAGGTGCTCCGCCCCGTCCACGGACTCCACCGTGGCCTGCGCGGACGCGCGGCTCATGGCGCAGTTGGAGCAGGTGGCCTTCGTCTCCGTGGGTGCGTCCTTCTGGAAGAAGGCCGGCAGGAGGTCCTGGTAGAGGGCGGGCAGCGTCGAGAGGATGGAAGACATGAAGGCGGGGTGTCAGGAGGACCGGTCGGCCCACTCCAGGTGATAGGTGGCGGAATCAGGCGAGTGGCGGGTGCGGTGCAGGGTGAAGCCCTGGACTCCCACGCGCAACATCCCTTCTTCCAGCACGCCATCCACGAAACCCTCCAGGGCCTCCGGTTCGTTGAACCAGAGGTCCGCCTGGGAGGGGCCCAGCACGGTGAGCCGCGTCTCCGTGTAGTTGTTGCCGCTGCGGAAGTTGTGCTGCATCCGCTCGAGCGAGCGCATGGGCCCCACCACGCGCGCCAGCGTGAGGACCGCGCCGCCCACCAGCGTCTGCGCGTAGCCCTCCACCATCCGCCGGCCCATCAGGCGCCGGCCGTGCTCCACCGGCTGGTCGGGGTGGAGCGTGCGGGCCGTGTCCGCCAGGCAGTCCACCCAGACGGCCAGGGGGTACGCGGCGAGCAGCGGGGCGTGCAGGTTCATTCCCCGCGCGCGCAGCCGGTCCACCAGCTCGGGCGTCAGGGAGGGGGCCAGCACCTTGCGGTACAGGCTGTCCACGCTGCTGCTGAAGATGACGCGCTCGTCCCTCATGGCCCTCCGTCCTTGCCGGGACCCGAACAGGCCCCCGGGCGCGCATTCTTCGCCCAGGGCCCGGGAGGAGGCCAGCCCCCTCGCGCCGACCCTCACCGCCGGTGCGCGGTGAGGGGAAGTGCCCGGTGCGTCACCAGGCCACGGAGAGGCTCACGCCGCTGTAGGCGGTGTAGCCCCGCAGCAGGATGTACTGCCGGCCGGCGATGGACCGCGCCCCCAGGTTGCACGTCTCGTTGTTGCCCGACAGGTAGGGGCGGCAATCGTAGATCTGCGCGGTGGGCGCCATGCCAAAGCGCGTGTAGAGGTCCACGTCCCCGGTGCCGCTGGAGATGGTCACCGTGGACGGCGTGTTCGCCGGCACGTCGAAGCAGTAGTACTTCTGCGACGAGGCGTTGCCGGAGATGAGCGACACCGTGGTGTTGTTGGGCAGCGGGATGCAGGAGGGCGTCGTCGTGACGCCCACGCCCACCGCGCTCCACGCCGCGTCCACCGCGTCCTGGACGGCGGTGCTGTAGCCCAGGCTCTGCGCCGCCACCCGCGTCGCCGTCCTGGCCGCGTAGAGGCTGGTGCTGCGGGTGAAGAGGTTCATGTTGGCGTACCAGAAGATGCGGGCCGCGGCCTCCACGCCGATGGCCGGCACGTTCACCGTCGTCTTGCCTCGCGGGTGCACGCCGCCGGTGGCCATCAGCTTGAACGCCAGGTTGGCCACGCCGGAGCCGGCGTGCACTTCCGTGCCGCTGTTCAGGTCCGGGGCGTAGTCCACGGAGTAGCCATCCGCCGCGGGGTCGTTCATGTAGCGCAGGGCATCTCCGGACGTGCCGGGGGTCCAGGCCGTCTCCGCGATGTGCCACACGGACGTCGCGGTGCTCCAGGTGCCCGAGGCCCAGCTGCCGCAGGTGGCGGCGTAGATGTCCGACAGCGACTCGGTGAGCGCGCCGGACTCGCCGGTGTAGATGAGGTCGGACGTGGTCTCCGTGACGCCGTGCCCGAACTCGTGCACGACGATGTCCGGGTCCTCGCACGGCACCCCCAGCTCGGGCAGGCTGCCGTCCCCGCAGACCAGCTTCGCGCCGTCGAAGTATGCGTTCGCGTAGCTGGTGCCGTAGTGCACCTGCGCCAGCAACTGGCCGCCCGCGCCGTTGTACGAGTCCCGGCCGAAGTTCGCCTGGAAGCAGTCGTAGAAGAGCCCCATGTGGTCGTACGTCTTGTCGATGGCCGTGTCGCCGGTGGCCACCTGGCCTTCAATCCGGCACGTGCCGCTGTTGGGGCCCCCCACCGAACACACCTTGCGGTTGCGCGCGGCGTGGATCTCCGGTGCGCGCAGCAGCTCCTGTCCGTCCGCCGCGCTCACGTAGACGCGGTCGCGCAGGGGCATGCCGTCCGCGTCCTGTCCGGACACCACCACCTCGAAGGCGCGGACCAGGGATGCATCGGAGGTCGGCCGGACGAAGACCTCGCGGGGGGCTTCCGCGCGACTGCCCGGCGGGGACGCGGCCAGCGCCGCCTCGCTCGCGGCCTCCGGAGCGATGCGAGCGGGGGCCGGCAGGGGTTCGCCGTCACGCGCGGTGCCGTTCACCGCGTACACCTGACCCTTCGCGTCCAGGTGGACGATGAGCTCCTCGTTCACCACCGGGAGCCCGTCCTTGGTCTGCGTGTAGCGCAGGTGCGTGTTGCCCAACTCGTCCGTGTGGATGCGCTTGGGCACCAGGTCCTTCGCCGTCAGCCGGAAGGCGGGCAGCACGCGCAGCAGGGTGGGCTCCAGGAGCGCGTGCGCCTGCCAGGCGCTGGCACCGGAGAGGGGCCGGCCCGTCGTCCCCAGCACACCCTGGATGAACTGGGGCACGCCATCCGCGTGCACCCCCCGCACCTCCGCGCCGGGCAAGGCTCCCAGCGCCGACTTCAGGTCTCCCAGTCGGGCTTCGGAAGGGACGGCAGGCGCTTCCGCGTCAGGGCCTCCCGCACCACATGCGGACAGCGTGAACGTCAGGCCGGCGAGGAGCCAGCGGTTCTTTCGCGTCATGACATGCCCCCAGTGTGACGAAACGAGTCTTTGAAGCCTGGCGAGCAAATCACGGAGTACTGACTGGTAGGTGAATTCCTGAATGACTGGGAGTGATGGGAGGGAGGCCCAGGACGGAGGAGCGCCCACGTCGGCGGTGGTTCACCCACCTGGGTGCTGTGCGGGCGTCCTGGCACGAACTCCGGACGTTGTGACGCGAGGCGCGGTGATAAGGACGGCCCCGCTGTTACCTCCCGTCACCCGTTCGCAAGGACCTTCATGCTCACGCTGCGCGGGGCTCCGGCCCTCTCCGAATTCAGGCTCGCCAAGCTGCTCGCCCGTTGCCGGGAGCGGGTGCCGACGGTGGCCACCCTCTACTCGGAGTTCGTGCACTTCGTGGATGCGTCCGCGCCGCTGACGCAGGACGCGTCGGAGCGGCTGGGGCGCCTCTTGGAGTACGGCCCCCACACGGCGAAGCGCGAGCGCACGGGCACGCTGCTGCTGGTGGTGCCGCGTCCGGGCACGGTGTCGCCCTGGGCCTCCAAGGCGACGGACATCGCGCACCACTGCGGCCTCACCCAGGTGCGCCGCATGGAGCGAGGCATTGCGTTCTTCCTCACCGGCCCCGGTGGCCGGGAGCTGGACGCGAACGAGGCGGAGGGCGTGCAGGCGGTGCTGCACGACCGGATGACGCAGGCGGTGCTGCCCCGGCTGGAGGACGCGGAGGTGCTGTTCCGCACGGACTCGCCCCGGCCGCTCACGCGCGTGGACGTGCTGGGCGGAGGCCGCGCGGCGCTGGCGAGGGCCAACGGCGAGCTGGGCCTGGCGCTGGCGGAGGACGAGATCGACTACCTGGTGGCGCGCTTCACTGAGCTGAAGCGCAACCCCACCGACGTGGAGTTGATGATGTTCGCGCAGGCGAACAGCGAGCACTGCCGCCACAAAATCTTCAACGCGTCGTGGACGGTGGATGGCCAGCCGCGCGAGCGCTCGCTGTTCCAGGCCATCAAGAACACCTACGCCCAGAGCCCGGGCGGCGTGCTGTCCGCGTACAAGGACAACGCGGCTGTCATCGAAGGCTTCGAGGTGGAGCGCTTCTTCCCGCAGGGCGAGGCGCGCGAGTGGGGCACCGTGCGCGAGCCGGCCCACATCATGATGAAGGTGGAGACGCACAACCATCCCACCGCCATCTCGCCGTACCCGGGCGCGGCCACGGGCGCGGGCGGGGAAATCCGCGACGAGGGCGCCACCGGGCGCGGCGCGAAGCCCAAGGCGGGGCTCACCGGCTTCTCCGTCAGCCACCTGCGCCTGCCGGAGTACGCGCGGCCGTGGGAGGCGCCTTACGGCAAGCCGGACCGCATCGTGTCCGCGCTGGACATCATGGTGGACGGCCCGCTGGGCGGCGCCGCGTTCAACAACGAGTTCGGCCGGCCCAACCTCACCGGCTACTTCCGCAGCTTCGAGCAGCACGTGCCCACGCCCGAGGGCGTGGAGGTGCGCGGCTACCACAAGCCCATCATGCTGGCGGGCGGCCTGGGCAACATCCGCGCGGACCACGTGAAGAAGGCCCCGCTGCGCGCGGGTGACAAGCTCATCGTGCTGGGCGGCCCGGCGATGCTCATCGGCCTGGGCGGCGGCGCGGCGTCCTCCATGGCGCAGGGCGCGAGCGCGGCGGACCTGGATTTCGCCTCCGTGCAGCGGGACAACGCGGAGATGGAGCGCCGCTGCCAGGAGGTCATCGACCAGTGCTGGATGCTGGGCGAGAAGAACCCCGTGCGCTCCATCCACGACGTGGGCGCGGGCGGCCTGTCCAACGCGCTGCCGGAGCTGGCGCACGACAACGACCTGGGCGGCCGGCTGGAGCTGCGCGAGGTGCCCAACGACGAGCCGGGCATGTCCCCGGTCGAAATCTGGTGCAACGAGGCGCAGGAGCGCTACGTGCTGGGCGTGGCGCCGGAGGACCTGCCGCGCTTCGCCGCGCTGTGCGAGCGCGAGCGCGCCCCCTTCGCCGTGCTGGGCGAGGCCACCGCGGAGCAGGTGCTTACGCTCACGGACCGCGAGCTGGGGGACACGCCCATCGCGCTGCCCATGGACGTCCTCTTCGGCAAGGCGCCGCGCATGCACCGCGACTTCGCGTCGCGCCCGCTGAAGCACGCGCCGCTGAGCATCCCGGCGGACCTGAAGGCCTCGGCGCACGCGGTGCTGTCGCATCCGACGGTGGCGGACAAGTCGTTCCTCATCACCATTGGCGACCGCTCCGTGGGCGGCCACACCGCGCGCGACCAGATGGTGGGCCCGTGGCAGGTGCCGGTGGCGGACTGCGCGGTGACGCTGTCGTCGCTGATGTCCGACACGGGCGAGGCCATGGCGCTCGGTGAGCGCACGCCAGTGGCGCTGGTGGACGCGGCGGCCTCCGCGCGCATGGCGGTGGGCGAGGCGCTGACCAACCTGGCGGCGGCGCGCATCGGGAAGCTGTCGGACGTGAAGCTGTCCGCGAACTGGATGGCGGCGGCGGGCAGCCCCGGCGAGGACGCGAACCTCTACGCGGCCGTGCACGCGGTGGGCATGGAGCTGTGCCCCGCGCTGGGCATCGCCATCCCGGTGGGCAAGGACTCCATGTCCATGCGCACGCAGTGGCAGGAGGACGGGCAGAAGAAGGCTGTCACCGCGCCCCTGTCGCTCATCATCACCGCGTTCGCGCCGGTGCTGGACGCGCGCGTCACGCTGACGCCGCAGCCGGTGGACGTGGCGGGGGACACGCGCCTGCTGCTGCTGGACGTGGCGAAGGGCAAGCAGCGCCTGGGCGCGTCCGTGCTGGCGCAGGTGCACCAGCAGGTGGGCCCGGAGTGCCCGGACGTGGATGACGCGGAGGCGCTGAAGGGCTTCTTCGCGGCGGTGCAGGAGCTGCACGCAGCGGGCGTGCTGCTCGCGTACCACGACCGCTCCGACGGCGGCCTCTGGGCCACGCTCGCGGAGATGGCCTTCGCGGGCCACTGCGGCCTGGACGTGGACCTGGCGAATCTGGGCGGTGACGCGGTGGCGGCGCTCTTCAACGAGGAGCTGGGCGCGGTGGTGCAGGTGCGCGCGTCCGACGTGGCTCGCGTGCGGGAGGTGCTCACCCGCCACGGCCTGGGCGCGCACGTCCACGAACTGGGGCGCCCCACGTCCCAGCAGGTGGTGCGCGTGCGGCACGGCGGCCGGGAGCTGCTCGCGGAGGAGACGGTGGCGCTCAAGCGCACCTGGTCGCGCGTGAGCTACGAAATCCAGAAGCTGCGCGACAACCCCACCTGCGCGGAGGAGGAGTACGCCGCGAAGTGCGACGCGGGTGACCCGGGCCTGTCGCCCAAGCTCACGTTCGACCCGAAGGTGGACGTGGCGGCGCCGTACATCGCCAAGGGGGCCCGGCCTCGCGTGGCGGTGCTGCGCGAGCAGGGCGTCAACAGCCAGCAGGAGATGGCGGCGGCGTTCACCCGCGCGGGCTTCGCCGCGGTGGACGTGCACATGAGCGACCTGTTGTCGGGCCGCGTGTCGCTGAAGGACTTCCACGGCGTGATGGCGTGCGGCGGCTTCAGCTACGGCGACGTGCTGGGCGCGGGCGGCGGGTGGGCGAAGTCCATCCTCTTCAACCCGCGCACGCGCGACGCCTTCTCGGAGTTCTTCGCGCGGCCGGACAGCTTTGGCCTGGGCGCGTGCAACGGCTGCCAGATGTTCGCGCAGCTGCGCGAGCTCATCCCCGGCGCGGACGGCTGGCCGCGCTTCGTGCGCAACGCGTCCGAGCAGTTCGAGGCCCGCCTGGGCACGGTGGAGATTTCTCCGTCGCCGTCGCTCTTCTACAAGGGCATGGAGGGCAGCCGGATGCTCATCGTCGTGTCGCACGGCGAGGGGCGGGCGGAGTTCGCCAACGCGGACGCCGCCGCGCGCTTCAACGCCTCCGGGCTGGTGACGACGCGCTGGGTGGACAACCGGGGCCAGGTGGCGGCGAAGTACCCGGCCAACCCCAACGGCTCGCCGCACGGCATCGCCGGCATCACCACGAAGGACGGCCGCTTCACCATCACCATGCCGCACCCGGAGCGCGTGCACCGCACCGTGCAGCACTCCTGGCACCCGGCGGAGTGGGGCGAGGACGGCCCCTGGATGCGCATGTTCCGCAATGCCCGCGTCACCCTGGGCTGACTCAGGCCTCGCGTCACTTCAGGAAGGCGTCCCGCACGGCGTCCAGCAAGGGGTTGGCACCGGTCTCCGGATCGGTGCACCCCTGGTTGAGCGTCCAGATGATGGTGCCGCCGTAGCCCTCCTGCTTCACGAAGGCGCCCTTGGCGGCGATGGCCTGCGGGCTGTCGTAGGAGATCCACGTCACCGTGCCGTCCTCCACGAGCTTGTCCGGAGCGAACGTCACGTAGCTGGCCTGGGCCTTCTCGTCCCACTGGTACTTCCCCTGCTTCGAGTAGCGGAGGATCTTCTTGTAGGTGAACGAGTTGTCCCCGCCCACGTAGTCGGACCAGTTCGTGAACGGCTGATACGGGCCGGTGATGTGGCGCCACGCGAGCCCGTAGAAGGGGATGCCGATGCCCAGCTTCGCCTTGGGGATGCCGGCCTTCACCCACAGGTCCAGGCTGGACGCGATGGACGTGGGATGCAGCCCCTGTTCGCCCTTCAGCGCGGACGTGTGCCAGGACTTCCAGCCGTCCCACGCGCCAATCATCTCGTAGGACATCAGGTTCATCTGGTCGAGGTGCGTCGCCAGCTCCGCGAACCAGGGGTCGGCGTCAGTGGGGAAGTTGGTGTTGATCCAGTGGAGGGGGAAGGTGAGGAGCATCTTCGGCCGCGCCTCGCGAAGGGCCTTCACCAGGGCCAGCAGCTTGGGCCGGTCCTCCTTCTCCACGGGCTCCCAGTCCAGGTCCAGCCCGTCGTAGCCGAAGTCGTCCATCGCCTTGAGCAGCGAGCGGACGAACTTCGCGCGGTTCGCGTCGGACGCGGCGCCCACCCAGCCGTCATGCTCGCCGGAGCCGCCCACCATGATGATCGCCTTGCGGCCCGCCGCGTGCGCGCGCTTCGACAGCGTGCGGGCAATCTCCGGCCCCCGGTCGTTGTCGAACTTCGTGCTCAGCGTGCCGTCCGCCTTCGGCGTGACGCGGCCCACGAGGATGTGCGTGAGCGCGCTGAAGTCCACCTTCTCCGGCGGGTAGTCATCCGCGTTCCAGCCCGTGTAGTAGCCCGACACCCACTTGCCGCCCTGGCCCGGTGGGCCCTTCGCGACGGTGGAGGCGCTCACCACCACGCTGGCCTGGGCCACCTGGCTCGGGTCCGCCTTGCTCCGGGCCATCACCCGGTACGTGCCCGGCTTGCGAGGCGCGGTGTAGACGCCCGCGGCGCTGATGGTGCCCCGCTCGTTGCCGGGCTCCACGCTCCATGTCACCTCCGTGTCCTTGCTGTTCGTCACGGTGGCGCTGAAGGCGTGCGTGGCCCCCGGCGCCAGGAAGACGGAGGGCGTCTCCAGCGTGACGGTGACTGTCCGGGGCCCCTGCTCGATGCCGATGTCGTCGAAGGAGAGCGGCGGCAGTGTCTTGCCGCTGTCCTCCTGGAGCCACAGGCCGGTGATGCGCGTGCGGCCTTCAGGCAGCAGCTTCGCCAGCGGCACGCGGCAGGTCGTCCACTTCCGGGCCGGGATGGCGCCGCCCTCGCAGGTGGGGCCCAGCGGCACGCCCACGGGCTGCTCGGAGCCGATGACGACGCGCGCTCGCACCGCCGCGTTCGCGCCGTCCTTCCCGCCGTTCACCTTCAGCACCAGCGTGTCCTCCGGTGCCACGTCGAAGCCCGGGTGGCCGAAGTACAGCGCCTCCCAGGGCCCCAGCGTCACTGACACGGTGGCGCCCATCGCGTGCGCGCCGGCCCACGTCAGGTCCTCCCAGGGCGAAGCCAGCCGGTCCTGATAGAGCCACGTCACCTGGGGCGATGCGGCCTTCGAGGGGGGTGCCGCTTGGGAGACGCCCCCCAGCAGAAGCGCGGTGAGCAGGGCCGGAAGTCGTCGCATGGTCTCCCATCCTCGCAGAGGAGGGGAGACGCGTCTTCAGGCCTTGACCAGCTCGATGGGGCTGCCTTCCGGGACGTGCTTCATCGCCACGGAGTTCATGCAGTAGCGCAGCCCCGTGGGCGGCGGGCCGTCCGGGAACACGTGGCCCAGGTGGCCGTCGCAGCGCGCGCAGCGGACCTCGGTGCGAATCATCCCGTGCGACACGTCGCGGATCTCCGTGACGGAGTCCTCCGACAGCGTCTGGGTGAAGGACGGCCAGCCGGTGCCGGACTCGAACTTCGTCCCGGCCTTGAACAGCGGGTTGTTGCAGCCCGCGCACACATAGGTGCCCGGCGTCTTGGTGCCGAGGAAACAGCCCGTCCCCGGGTACTCGGTGCCGTGCTGCCGCAGCACCTGGAACTCCTCGGGGGTGAGGCGCTTGCGCCACTCGTCGTTGGAAAGAATGAGCTTGTCCGCCATGGGTCCTCCTCCACGTTTCGGGCCTGGAGCCCGGAGCACGGCCTTGGATGCACCTCGGGCCTTCGCGTCGCACCCTATACCAGGCGGGCGGGCAGAGGCCCGGCGGCTCGGTTCTGCTCCTCACGGAACAGCGGGCCTTCAGGGCAATGGGTTGGATGTCCGTGCGCCGGTTGTACTGCTCCGGGACGCGGGCGCGCGTCATCAGGAGGTCTGCCCATGCGGATTTCGGAGTTGATGCAGAGGGACGTGAAGACCATCGACGCGGATGAATGCCTGAGCTCCGCCGCGGAACGGCTGGACACCGCCAGCCTGGGGGCGCTGCCCGTCACGGAGCACGGCCGGGTGGTGGGCCTGCTCACCGACTCCGAGCTCTCCCTGTGCTCCACCGTCCACGGACATGACCCCGACGTCACCACCGTGCGCGAGGCGATGCGGGACCCGGTCACCTGCCCGGAGGACGCGCCGCTGGAGGCCGGCGAGCGTCTGATGGAGCAGCACCACCTGAACCGCCTGGTGGTCGTGGACGCGGAGAACCACGCGGTGGGACTCCTGAGCCTGGACGACGTCGCCTCCGAGCCCCTCACGCTGCTGCGGCCCGGCGAGCCGCTGGAATACCTGAGCCTCTACTCCTGAACCCGCGGAAGGCCCGGCGCCCCCTCCGGGTACGGGAAGGGAGCACCGGGCGGTGCTTCATGGACGGCCGCTCAGCCCGCCACGGCTGGCTGGCACGCGGCGGACAGCCACGCCACGGCGTCATCCCAGGGCAGGTCGCGCTGTGAGCCATCGCGCTGCCGCAGGCGGACGCCCTTCGACTCCACCTCGCGGCCACCCACCACCGCGAGGAACGGCACGCCGTCCTCGTGCGAGCCCAGGACCTTCTTCGACAGGGACTCGTCCCGCACGTCCGCTCGCGCGCGGCAGCCGGCCAGCCGCAGCCGCGCCGCCAGGCTCTCCGCGTACGCGGCGGCCCCCGCTCCCACGGAGGCCACCACCACCTGCTCGGGCGCGAGCCACGCCGGTAGCGCACCGCCATGGTGCTCCAGCAACACGCCGATGAAGCGCTCCAGGCTGCCGAACAGCGCGCGGTGAAGCATCACCGGGCGCAGGCGTTCTCCGGACGCGCCGACGTAGTGCAGGTCGAAGCGCTCCGGCAGCACCAGGTCCAGTTGGATCGTCCCGCACTGCCACGCGCGGCCCAGCCGGTCCTTCAGCACGAACTCCAGCTTGGGCCCGTAGAAGGCGCCCTCGCCGGGCTGGTCCACGTACTGGAGGCCCGCCTGCTTCGCCGCGGACTGGAGCCACGCCTCCGCCTGGTCCCACAGCGCATCATCTCCGGCACGCATCGCCGGACGGCTGGAGAAGGCCACCTGCACGTCGTCGAAGCCGAAGCCCGCGTAGAACGCCTTGAGCGAGCGCACGAAGCGGATGACCTCCGCCTCCACCTGCTCCGCCGCGCAGAAGATGTGGCCGTCGTCCTGCGTGAACTGGCGCAGGCGGAACAGCCCGTGCAGCGCGCCGCTGGGCTCGCTGCGGTGCACCAGCCCGAACTCCCCCAGGCGCAGGGGCAGGTCGCGGTGGCTGGGCGCCATGCGCTGCACCAACTGGATGTGGCCCGGGCAGCTCACCGGCTTCAGGGCCAGGTGCCGGTCGCCCTCCGGCATGCAGAACATGTTCTGGCGGAAGTTCTCCCAGTGGCCGCTCTGCTCCCACAGCGGCTGGGAGCACAGCTGCGGCGTACGGACTTCGCGGTAGCCCTCCTCGCGCATGCGCTGGCGGACGTGGTCCTCCAGCAGCCGGTACAGCATCAGTCCGCGCGGGTGCCAGAACACCATGCCCGGGGCCTCCTCCTGCAGGTGGAAGAGGTCCAGGCGCTGGCCCAGCGCGCGGTGGTCGTGTTCGTCGAGCATTGTCGTCTCCGTGTGTCGGTCGGGATGAAGCAGCCGGGGCCGGACACGGGGCGTGTGAGGTTGCACGGTCGCCCCGGCCGGACTTCGGCGGGGCGGGAAACCGTGCGCTCGTCAGGACACCGACACGCGCACCGCACCCACGCCCGCCGAAGCGGTGGTGGTCGTGGTCGCGGTGGTGGTGATGACGAGGTTCACGGGACAAGAAGTGCTCCCGGAGGCACGGAAAGTCAAGCCGTGCTCCGGGACAGGGGGCTTCAGCCCAACAGGGACAGCAGGCCGGCGAGGCCGACGAAGAGGTAGAAGAGCGACTCGCCCGCGATGAGGCCGCCGCCCACCAGCGACATGGTGCTCATGTCCTCCGGCAGCACCGCCTCGCCCGGCGCGGGCTCCTTGCGGAAGCGCTTGGACACGGTGTTGAAGAGCGACGTGAGGATGCCGCCCATGCCGAACCAGATGGCCGCGGGCAGCGCGATGAAGCCGCCGAACGCGAGCGCGTAGGGGCTGGCCAGCACCAGCGAGTCCAGGGTCCAGCCCACGCCGAACCCCGTGCGCGAGCCCTGCACGTAGCTCAGGTAGGCGGGGCGGCGGCGCACCACCTTGCGGATGACCTCCATCGTGAAGCCGATGGACAGGCCCACGAGCAGCGCCGTCACCTTGTGCGCCGACAGCGTGCCCAGGTCGCGGATGGCGCCCACGAACTTGTAGGTCATCGCGGAGCTCCACTGGGCCACCTTCACGTCCGGATGGTCCAACTGGTTGACGGACAGCACGGGGTAGGCACCCATGAACACGCGCGCCAGCACCACGCACAGCACCGCGCCCATGAAGATGCCCAGCACCTGGTAGCGGAACTGCACCACGCGGTTGGTGCCCAGGCGCCACCCGGTGGAGCGGTCCTGCTGCATGTCGCAGCCCACCGACGTGGAGATGAGCAGGATGGAGGACGCCATCAGCCCCACCAGCGGATCCTTCAGGCCCAACAGCGACATCAGCAGCACCGACACCACGAAGGCGCTGGAGATGGGGTTGTTGTCGCTGATGCCGTAGGCGATGCCGTTGATCAGCACGAAGAGCAGCGACAGCACGAGCCCGAAGATGATGAAGCCCGGGGGCTGGTTCAGCACCTGCGTGGCCACCACGACGACGGCCGCGCCCCAGCCCACCACCCAGGCGATGAGCCGGGGCACGTTGACCTTCTTCCACGCGGGCTCGTTGTCCGCGGGCGCCTGCGCGCGGCCCCGGATGCGGTCCACCGCCTGCACCGCGAGCAGCGCCAGGTCCACCAGCGCCGCGCCGCAGATCATCGCCAGCGAGATGAGGAAGCCGATCTTCCGGTACGGGTCATTCGGCCCCAGCCACCCGATGCTCTGGAGGTACGGAGAG
Organism: Corallococcus sp. M7; assembly: GCF_054512695.1. NCBI lineage: Bacteria > Pseudomonadati > Myxococcota > Myxococcia > Myxococcales > Myxococcaceae > Corallococcus > Corallococcus sp. M7. Next base: position 7,123,838 of record NZ_CM137252.1, on the reverse strand, counting down.
ATGGCGTAGCCGATGAGGCCCATGAGCATGGCGGGCACGGTGATGCGGCTGCCCACCACCATGCCGGCGCCCACCGTGGAGCTGCTCACGCTCAGCGCGGCGACCGCGGCCACCTTCTCCGTGAGCCACGCGGCCAGGATGCCCAGGCCGGTGCCGCCGCCCAGCTTCGCGATGGAGGCCTTGAGCAGGCGCTTGTCCGTGAGCGCGCGCAGGATGTTGGCCACCGCGTAGCCGGACGGGTAGTCCAACTGGAGCCGGTCCACGAGCAGCGGCGTGTAGAGCATGCCCACGCCCACGCCGAACATGCCCACGCAGCCCACGAAGAGCATCAACTGCCACGCGGGCGGCTGCGGCATGCCCAGCCACACCATGGACTGGATGAGCACGGACATGGCGCACAGCGAGGCCACCGACGCGGCCATCGTCTGCATGTAGTTGGCGCCGTGCTTGCCCTCCGCGCCGTAGCCGTAGGTGACGACGCTGCCGAGGATGCCGGACAGCACCTGGCTGGCGACGAAGAAGCCCAGGCTGAAGTTCATGTACGACGCGGCCACGCCGCCCAGCGGGCCCAGGATGAAGATGGCCACCGACGCGAGCAGCAGGTGGTACTTCCACGTGCCGACCGCGGGCAGGAAGCGGAAGCGCGGCGCGACGGCGTCGGGCACGGAGGACAGGGGGACGGAAGGCTCCGGCGGGAGCGGCTCGGCGGGGTGGACCATGGGTGCGCGGAAGGGTACCGGCCTCCATGGGGCGCCCACAACCCGCGAGGTCGCGGGCGGCCCGGCGGCCGGTCGCAAGCGCAGGCCCTTGCGAAGGGCGGGGCGCCATGCGACGTCGCACGGATGCGATTCACCCTGCACCGCGGCGTCAGCCTGGCCGTCCTCGCCTCCGCCCGCACGGAGGCCGACCATCACGAGGACCTGGGGTGCAGCATCCAGGGGCCCACCGCGCGCCCGGTGCGCCGCGCGCAGGTGCCGCTGAAGCGCCACATCGCCGCGCTGGGCCGCGAGGGGGCGCTGCGCGAGGCGGACGCGCTCATCCGCTGGCTGGAGGACACGCCCCGCTACGCCGCGCTCTGCCAGGGCACGAAGCGGCGCATGGGCCGGCGCGTGCTGCGCGAGGACGTCCTCTTCCCGGACCCGCTGCGCCACCGCCCGCGCGTGCTGCACCTGCGCCAGGACTCCCTGGGGTTGGACGTGCCAGTGCGCGCGAAGGACTGGCCCGGGGTGGCGGACCTGTTCGCGGCGCTCGCCCGCGGCGCGACCCGTGAGGAGCTGCGCGCGCTGGCCACCGTGCCCGTCTTGGGCGAGCTGCTTGGAGACCTGTCGCAGGCCGGCTGGCTCGTGCGCCACACGGGGCCGGTGGACGTGCCGGGGCCGGGCGCCCTCTTCGTGGGGCACAACACGGTGCTGGTGTCGGGCAGGGAAGGGCGCGTGCTGGTGGACCCGTACTTCCGCCCCACCGGCGAGGCGGACCTGCCCGGCTATGGGTCGTTGCAGGCGTCGGACCTGGGCCGGGTGGACGCGGTGGTCATCACCCATTCACACGGGGACCACTTCCACCTGGGTTCGCTGCTGCCCCTGCCTCGCGACACGCGCATCTTCGTGCCGGCGGTGGCGCGCGAGAGCCTCTTCTCCACGGACTGCGCGCTGCGGCTGAAGCAACTGGGCTTCACGCACGTGGAGCCCCTTCGCTGGGGCGAGACGCGGCAGGTGGGTGACGTGACGGTGCACGCGCTGCCCTTCCACGGCGAGCAGCCCACTGACGGCGAGGGGCCCCACCCGGACCTCTACAACGAGGGCAACACGTGGCTCGTGCGCTCGAAGGACTTCTCCGCCGCCTTCTTCGCGGACGCGGGCCATGACGTGCGCGGGGACATGGACGCGGTGTGCCGCCGCGTGCGCAAGCAGCAGGGGCCGGTGGACGTGCTCTTCTGCGGCGTGCGCGGCTTCCGGCTGCCGCCCATCTTCTTCGGCTTTACGACGTTGGATGCGTTCCTCGTCAACGTGCCGCGCGACGCGCTCACCACGCCGCAGCGCCTGATGGCGGGCCCGGAGGAGGCGCTGCGCTACGGCGCGCTCCTGGGCGCGCGCTACGTGGTGCCCTGCGCGGATGGCGGCGCTCCCTGGTACTGGCGCGAGGGCATGGGCCCGCGCTACGCCGGCTATCCGGGCGAGCCCGTCGAGGGTGCGAGCAACATGGACGAGAACCCGGACGCGGATCCGTATCCGGAGCGGCTGGCCGAGGTGCGCAAGGCGCAGGGCCAGGGGCCGCAAGCGCTGCTGCTCCGGCCCGGCGAGGCCCTGCGCTGGCGGGGCACGCGCAAGCCGGAGGTGCTGAGCACGCCGGGCTTCGAGTGGCCCTTCGGGAACTGGCGCGAGGCCGCGCCTCAGCCGCGCAGCACGTCGCGGACCCGCCAGAGGGAGACGACGTAGAGCACGCCCAGGGCCGCGAGGCAGACGACGCCCACCGCGACGTACCCGCGGATGACGTTGCCGACGGTCCAGTGGTAGGTCTCCACCAGGGTGCTGGGATCGCTCAGGCCCACGCCCTCGATGCGGCCGAAGGGGATGCGGTCCACGTTCGTGCGCGCCGCCCACCACTGCTCGAAGCCATCCATGAACGCCGCCGCGCCCATGACGAGGAAGCCCCAACGCAGCTGGTGCCGGTGGAGATAGTGGCCCGGCGGCACGTAGAACGTGGCCATCAGCAGCGCGCCCAGCACCATCAGGCCCGCGTCGCCACCGAAGGAGATGATGGCGCGGGCCTGGCCCGAGGTGACCCCGAACCTGCCCGTCCAGTGCACCGCGAGGAGCCCCGCGCCCACGCCCAGCCACGTCCACCGGCGGTGCTTCCAGCCCTGCCACACGATCGCCCCCAGCAGCCCCGACAGCATGACGCTCAGGGACGTCGAGCGCTCGGCCGACACTTGGGTCACCCACAGCGTGGGAATGGCGCTGAAGCCGCAGAACCACGCCGTGACGGCGTGCCCCAGCTCGTGCACCGGCATCGTGAAGAAGATGCGGAACAGGAAATGGAAGAAGGGGGAGCCCACCGCGAGCCAGGCGATGCCGAGCGCGACGGGCAACGCCGCCAGCCGCAGCCGCGCCTCCAGCAGTTCCTCATCGTCGGCGGGGTTGCCGAGGAAGGCGCTGCCTTCCGTGGCCGGGTCCGGTGGGGGCCGGGCCGCCACCAGGGGGGACACGAATGTGGGGACGGTGTGGGCTTCCAGCGCCTCTCGCAGGGCGGCGCGCTGGTCCTCGGCCTCGCGCTGGGCCGCCTCGCGGGCCTCGCGGTCGCGGGCCTCGGCCTGCTGGGTGGCGGCGCGGGCCTCCGCGCGCAGGTAGATGACGCCGCACGCCGGGCACTCGGGCCCCGCCACGCGGGGGGCGCCACAGCGGGGACAGGTCGCGGACGGAGGGCTCACGAATCCCGCACTCTAGGGGCGCCGTGAGCGGGACGAAAACCGCACCGCCGGGAACCCATGGGGCTCCCGACGGCGGGATGCGGCCTACCAGCCGTAGAAGACTTCCGTGTACGAGTTGAACAGGTCGAGCACCAGCACGCCCCACGGACGCACGATGATCAGGGTGACCGTTCCGCGGAAGCGCTGGATGTTCCAGTCGTTGATGGTCTGCTGCTGGATGCCGAAGCGCAGCGGCTGGTTGCCGTAGGCCGCGGACTTCAGCGGCGTCGCGAAGGTCTCGATGCGCGTGGCCCGCTGCGCGACCTCCTTGCCATCCATGTCGAAGAGGGTGGCGGTGGCCTCGTACTTGCCGACGCGGATGTCCTCCGGCTTGGCCTGGACGTTCACGCGGTAGTGGCCCGCCGGGACGCCCGCCTCGGGCGAGTCGATGTAGACGAAGGCCACGTCCACGCCCTTCGCGTACTCCGTGTCGGGGACCTTCTCGAAGCCCGCGATGTTCGTCGCGACGAAGGTGCCCTCGTCCGACGAGAGGGTGCGGATCTGCTCGTGGTTGAGGGCGATGCCCTGCGCCTCCGCGCGCTTCACCAGTTCGTCCTTGAGCTGGGTGCAGGCGGTGGCGGACGCGGACGCGGGCTCGCCAGCGAGGACGGGGGTGGAGAGGAGGAGGGCGGCCAGGAGGGAGGTGCGCTTGAAGATGGAAGAGATCATGAGAGGAACGGGGGCCAATCACCTTCGAGGGGACTGCGATCACGGATGCCACGGGACCTCGGCACCGGCGGCTCCCCTGTGCAGCGGTGATGCCAATCTCTTTCTCGGCCGCGCGCCCCCGGCTCCAGAGGGAGAATCCCCAACGGTCACCAGGCTTGTGACACGGGTTGTGACATGTCGTGTTACGGCTCGGGCCCACCAATGACGTCCCGCGCTACAGTGGGTCCATGGCTCAGGAGCTGGACACCCGCACCCGGGGGAGGACCGCACGCGGGCGTCTGCGCGCGCTGGACGCGTACCTCTGCCAGTCCGAGGCCCCGCTGCTCACGCGTGACGACGGCCCGTGGGCCCGCGCCGTCTTCGTGGACGTGGGCTTCGGTGAGCACCCGTGGACCACGCTGGAGAGCGCCACGGCCTTCCGTGCGCTGAACCCGGCGCTGTCCGTGGTGGGCGTTGAGCTGGATTCCGAGCGCGCCACGGCCGCCGCGCGAGACCACGCGGATGCGCGCACGCACTTTCGCGAGGGCGGCTTCGCGCTCCCGCTGTCACCGGACGAACCCGCCCGCCTGGTGCGCGCCATGAACCTGCTGCGCCAGGGCCCGCCAGAGCGCATCCCGGAGGCCCACCGCGCGATGTCGCGGCACCTCTTGCCCGGCGGGCTGCTGGTGGAAGGCTCCTCCGACACGGACGGCGCGGTGCTGGTGGCCCACCTGCTGCGGCGGACGCCGGGCACGGAAGTCCCCACGCGCGAGGGCCTCCTCTTCCACACCGACTTCTCCCGGGGCTTCGCGCCGCTGCTCCTGCGCGACTGGCTGCCCCGCGACCTGCGCCGCCGCGTCCGCCCTGGCGACCCCATGCACGCCTTCTTCCAGGCATGGGAGGCGGCATGGAAGGCCGCGCGCGAGGAGGGCCACACCGCGCCTCCGGACGCCTTCGCCGAGTCCGCCGTGCGCCTTGCACGAATGACCCCAGGGGTCGCCACCGACGCGTGGCTCCTGACCCGGGGTTGTCTGCGCTGGAGCCCGCCCGGCGGCACTCCGGGGTGAGCCCGGTCACTCACTCCTTGGGGGTGCAATCGTGCGGGGCCGGTCCCAAGCGTCGCCGAAAAAGGTAGTCTGTCGGGAATTGGAACTCCGGCGGCCCCCCGAATCGCTGGAAGCAGACGGCTCGACATGACCAGGCACCTTCTGACGCTTCTCGCCGCGGGGCTGATGGCAAGCACCTCGTCCGCCGCCGGCCCGTCGACCTCCGCGCTCGGGGGGGGCCGTCTCTCGCAGCGTCCCCACCGTCAATCCCGTCGTTCCTCCGCGCGCCCGCGCCACGAGGCCGACCCCGCGAAACTGGAGCATGAGATGGAAGAGGCCGCCTACTCCGATGAGGCCCCCGCGGCCGTCATCGCGGCCCGGCCCCCGGCGTTGCTGTTCTCCGCCAACTTCTACGGCACCCTGGCCGCCGCCCGGTGTCTGGGCCGCCACGGCGTGGATGTGACGGTGGCGGACACCGGCCGCCTGGACCCGGCCAGCTATTCGCGCTTCGTCAGCCGCCGCGTGCAGTGCCCGCCGGAGTCCCAGCCGGAGGCCTTCCTCCAGTGGCTGGTGGACTTCGGCCTGCGCGAGCCCGTCAAGCACGTGCTCTACCCGACGAGCGACGAGCTGGCGTGGCTCATCGCCGCGCACCGCTCCAAGCTGGAGGACCTCTTCCACCTCTACGACCCGGGCGTGGACGCGGTGTACGGCCTGCTCAACAAGCGCCGCCTCTACGAAGTGGGCACGGAGGTGGGGCTGCACCTGCCGCGCACCTGGTTCCCGCAGTCGGAGGAGGACCTGGAAGCGGTGCGCCGCGAGGCGAACTTCCCGGTGCTGCTCAAGCCCACCACGCAGATCCTCCACGCCACGCACCGCAAGGGCCAGCCGGTGTCCTCCCCGGACGACCTGGCGCGCGAGTACCGCGAGTTCGCGCGGGACACCTACGCGCCCATGCTCGTGAAGTTCGACCCGGCCGTGGTGAACCCCATGGTGCAGGAGTTCCATCCGGAGGCCGCGGAGGGCATCTACAGCCTCTCCGGCTTCGTGGATGAGTCCGGCGAGCTCTTCGAGGCCCGCGCCGCGATGAAGGTCCTCCAGCGTCCGCGCCGCCTGGGCGTGGGCGTCTGCTTCGAGTCCGCGCCGCTGCGCCCGGACCTCGTCGCGGGCCTCACCCGGCTGTGCAAGAAGCTGGGCTACCACGGCGTCTTCGAGGTGGAGTTCATCCAGACGAAGGACTCGTACCTGCTCATCGACTTCAACCCGCGCTTCTACGGGCAGATGGGCTTCGACATCGCGCGGGGGCTGCCCCTGCCGCTGCTCGCGTACCACGCGGCCACCGGGGACAAGGATGCGCTCAAGCGCGCGGTGGAGGATGCACGCGACGCCAGCGCCGCGCACGAGGACGCGGTGTTCTGCAACCGCATCGCGCTGGAGATGCTGCTCAACCTCCAGCGGCTGTCCGGCGCGCTGCCGGCGGACGAGGCCCGGCAGTGGCGGCAGTGGTTCAACACCCACAAGGAGACGGCGGTGGATCCGCTCATCGACCGGGACGACATGATGCCCGCGGCGGTGGAGCTGGCCACCATCTCCTACGGTGCCGCGCGCCACCCCCGGGCCTTCCTCCGGATGATGGTCTTCAACCGCTAGGGGGCCTCACCCCGCGGCGCGAGACGCCGAGGGCACCAGGTCATCGAAGGTGATCAGGTCCTCGTGCGTCTCCGCGCGGCGCAGCCGCCGCACCTTCCCGCCCTCCACGCCCACGATGGCCGGCTGCGGGAAGGAGAAGGACGTGCCGAAGGGCACGAAGTACGCGCCCGCGTCCATGATGGCCAGCGTGTCGCCCACCTTCAGCTCCGGCAGCCGCACCGCGTGGTACAGCGTGTCCGCCGGGGTGCAGATGGGGCCCACCACCGTGTACGCCTTGTGTGCCGGCGCGGCCGGCCGCTCGACGTGGAAGAGCTGGTGGTACTCGTTGCGCACGCATTCGGCGTGGTTGATGCCCATGTCGAGCACCGCCCACGTCCGCTCGCCGCCCTCCTTGAGCGCGTGCACGCGGCCCAGCAAAAGCTGCGTGTTGCCCGTCATCGCGCGGCCCGGCTCCAGGAAGATGCGCGGGCGCTTGCGGCCCTTCTTCGCGTAGTGCGCCTCCACCTGGGCCACCACCTTCGCCACGTACCGCTCGATGGAGAGCGCCGCCGCGTGGTCCGGCGCGGGCAGGTCGCGCTGGAAGGTGAGGTTGAGCCGCCAGTCCCGCTGCTCGATGTGCTCCACCGTCGGCGTGCAGAGGCTGCCGCCCAGGTCCAGCACCTCCAGGTCCAACCCCAGCTCGCGGTGCAGCTCGTCCGCGAAGTCCAGCACCGCGCCGACGAAGCCCTCCAGCTCCGCCTCCGTGCGGATGAGCTCGCCCCGGTGCGCGTGCAGGCCCACCACGTCCAGGTTGCCGGAGGCCATCGCCTGCCGGTACGCCGCCATCGCCTGGCCTCCCGCGATGGGCGTGCCGAACTGCGACGTCCAGCCCGACATCGTCGTCACCCGCACGGCCACGCGCGGGCGCTTGCCGACTTCCGCCGCGTGGCGGGAGAAGACGTCCAGCTCCTCGCGGTGGTTCGCGGCGAGCAGGCCGATGCCCCGGGTGATGGACTCGCGGATGGACGCGTCCGACTTCACCGGGCCGTTGTAGACGATGCGCTCCGGCGCCACGCCCAGCTTGAGCGCGAGCCACAGCTCATAGGCGGAGATGACCTCCGCGCCCACGCCGCGCGCGTGCAGCGCGGACAGCACGCCCGGCACGGGGTTGGTCTTGTACGAGTAGTACACCTCGCAGCCGCCCGCCGCGCCCGGAGGCACGGCCTGGAACGCGTCCGCGTTGCGGTGCAGCGCCGCCAGGTGCACCACGTGCAGCGGCGAGCCGTACTCATTGGCCAACTGGGACAGCGACACGCCCTCCAGGAAGAGGCCCTGGCCGCCGCGCGACTCCAGGCCCCAGGTCTCCGGGGGGAGGAAGGCGCGCGCGGGGGCCATCGCGCGCTGCACGACGGGCCCCAGGGTCTGCTTCAACTGGCGCTTGGCGGTTCCAACGAGACGACGACGCAGGCTCACGGGGAGAGGCCCTTTCAGGAAACGCTTACGGCAGCTTGAGGGGGAGGTAGCGCGTGAGGCCGAAGCGGCCCTTCAGCGCGCGCGTGGCCATCTGCAGCAGCCGGTACTCCAGCTCGCCGTGCTCGCGCCGGTACTTGTTGTGGATGATGGCGTTGGACTCCGCCACGGACTTCTCCACCTTCGCGCCCGTCTTGCCCAAATCGTTCATCAGCGACGGCTTGCCCACCCGGTAGTTGAGGATGGGCCGGTTCACGTAGACGTGGCCGTAGCGGCGGATGCCGCGCATGTAGAAGTCCACGTCCTCGTAGACGGGGATGTTCGGATCGAACCCGCCCAGGGGCTGGAAGTATTCGCGGCGCACCATGCACGCGGAGTTCACGTACAGCGTGCCCAGGAACAGGATGTGCGCCACCGTCCACGCGCTGTTGGGCGTGGTGGCGCCCACCTTCGCCACGCGCTCGAAGTAGCTGCTCTTGTCCTCCAGCCACTCCGGATCCTCGCTGAAGGGCACCACCCAGCCCACCGCGACGCCCGCGTCCGGCCGCGCGTCCAGCGCGGACACCATGGCCTTCAGCGCCCCTTCGGCGAGCATGTCGTCGTCGTCCAGGAAGTGCAGGTAGCGGCCCGTGGCCAGCGTGGCGCCGTGGTTGCGCACCAGCGCGGGGCGCCCCTTGGAGGGCACCTCCTGCTTGAAGTAGCGCACGCGGGCATCGCCAATGCCCTGCACCGCGTCCCGGGCCGTGCCCTCCGCGGAGTCGTCCAGGACGATGACCTCCACCTGGACGCCTTCTTGACGCAGCGCGGAGTGGATGGCCTCCACCACGTCCTTCTCGCGCTTGTACGTGGGCATCACCACCGAGACGTCGACTGATGACATAGGCCCCGGTTTATACCGGTGGCGCCCCACGACTGAGAAGCCAGCCGGGCCTGCCGCGCGTGGGGCAATCTGTCACCCGGGGGCATTGCGCCCCGGCCCCTGTGTCCGGTGTTACCCGCCTGCTGTCCGGGGAGGCGAACACAGGGCGGTGGTCTCGCGGTTTCTCGGAAGTTTCTACGGCCCCGGCGAGGGGCGGACCGGAAAGAATCACGGTCGGATCGCGACAGGCCTGCCACACCGTGGCTGCCCGGCCACGGGTTTTTCAGTAGCTGGCGACGGCGAAATCGAACGCGTCCAGGTCGTCCACGACGTCGGCGCCGGCGGCCGAGTGGAAGGCCTCGTCCTCCTCGGAGAAGGCGTCATCCGAGAGGGGGCCCTCGGCCTCCTCGGGGTCCAGCGGCAGCCATCCGGGATGCAGTTCCTCGCGGGCCATGTGCGTTCATCCTCTTCCGCAAGCGGTTCGGCTCCAGGCCGGGACTTGCAGTCGCTGTGCCACTTCTGGATACGGAACGGCCCACCTGAACGGGTCGTTTCCGACGAGAGGTGGGTCGCCGGACGGGCAGGCATGGCTTGACGCCGGAGCCTGGGGCCGACAGGAAGGGAACACCGATGGCCGTCCTGCTGGCACACGAAATCGAAGATCCGCGCCCGTGCAGCTACCTGACGGGGCGGGAGGCGTCCCTGGAGACGCTGCTGATGCGCAACGTGACGGCGCAGGAGTACGAGCACCTGCTCGTGCGCGGGTGGCGCCGCTTCGGCCCGCAGTACTTCCGGCCCGCCTGCGCGTCGTGTCATGAGTGCGTGTCCCTGCGCGTGCCGGTGGCGGGCTTCACGCCCAACCGCAGCCAGCGCCGGGCCCGCGCCGCGTGCGCGCACCTGCGCGTGGAGGTGGGCCCGCCGCGCGTGGACGAGGAGCGCCTGGCCCTGTACCGCGCGTGGCACGCGGAGCGCGAATCCTCCCGCGACTGGGAGGCGTCCGAACTGGGGGCGCGCGAGTACTCGCTCCAGTTCGCCTTTCCGCATCCGTCCGCGCGCGAGGTGGCCTGGTACGACGACAGCGACCCCACGGGCCCGAAGCTGGTGGGCCTGGGCCTGTGCGACGAGACGCCGCACGCGTGGAGCGCGGTGTACTTCTTCTACGACCCGGCCTACGCGCGGCTGTCCCTGGGCAAGGCGAGCGTGTTGTTCCAGGTGGAGCTGGCGCGCGAGAGGGGCATCCCCTACGTCTACCTGGGCTACCGCGTGCTGGCGTGCGACTCGCTTCGCTACAAGGCCGGCTTCCGCCCGCATGAGCTGCTGGAGGGCCGGCCCGCGCTGGACGCGCCTCCGGAGTGGCGTGCCGCAGTTGATGCGCCAGACGCCGCGGCGGACGCGCAGGCGCCGGAGCTGGTGGGCCCGGACGCGGGGGTCAGGAGCCGCTGATCAGCGCCGCGTCGAAGAAGTCGCGCAGGTGGCGCGCGTACTCCTCCGGGGCCTTCTTCGCGTACTCGCCGTGGTGCGCGCCGGGCACCACCCAGTAGGACTTGGGCTCGCACGCGGCCTGGAAGAGCGCGTCCTGGAGGAACGCAGGCGCGTACTCGTCGACGTCGCCGTTGATCAGCAACAGCGGCCGGCCCTTCAGGTCACACAGGCGCTTCATGGGGTCCACCGCGTCCACGTCCACGCCGGACAGGCGCAGGGTCCAGAGCACCGGCTGGACGCTCAGCGGCCCCCACTTGCCGTAGCTGTAGCGCGTGTCCGCCTCCAGTGACGGGTACGCGCCCGCGGCGGCCACCGCCTTGAGGCGCTCGTCCTCCAGGGCCGCCAGCATCGCGGTGGTGCCACCCATGGAGAAGCCCAGCACGCCCACGCGGGAGGCATCCACGTCGTCGCGGTGCGAGACGAAGTCCACCGCCGCGCGCAGATCCTCGCGCTCGCGGTCGCCCCAGGTCACCAGGTCGCCCTCGCTCTCACCGTGGCCGCGCGAGTCGAAGAGCAGCACGCCGTAGCCCGCGCGGGAGAGCACCTCCGCCTCGAAGAGCATCTGCGTGCGGTTCTCCGCGAAGCCGTGCATCACCACCACCGCCGCGCGGTTGCGCGAAGGCAGGTACCAGCCGCGCAGCGACAGGCCGTCCCGCGTGCGCAGCACCACGTCCGTGCGCCCCGCGAGCGCGCCCTCCGCCACCGGCTTCAACGGTTGGCGCGCGGGGTGCAATACCGCCCGCGCGGTCCGGACGTTGCGATACGCGATGACGGCCGCCACCGCGAGCACGCCCAGGAGGGCGAGCGCGATGAAACGGGCGGGACGGAGGGGGATGGTTCTTTTCACGAGGATGGATTGTGAGCCTATACCCGGAATCCCGTTCCTGGCAGGCCCCCGGGCTCGTTGCGTCCCCAAGCAGCGAGCCCCGCGCTTTGACACGTCCGGCGCCCTCTGACGCGTCAACGCTGGAACTCGCCCGGCAGGGCGCCATGCGGGTGTTTCAACGATGTATCAGGGGGCCGGTACGGGCCGCTGTCTCGACATGGAGTGGGCGCCCCCGGGAGATCCACTGGAAGGACGCCGTGCAATTGTCTGCTGGGTGGCGGCGACAGGTGACCTTCGCTACCTATCGCAAGGTGCGTGGGCTAATGATCAACCCTCGGCTCCAGGGGTGGGCTCGCCGGACACGCGTTCGCCGGGCGGGAGGTCAAAAAATCGTTTCTTACCGGGAATCCCAGACATTGGAACTGCAGGCGCGGCAAGAGATGGCGGTCCCGGCTTCTGGGCGGCGGCGCGTGTTGTTCACGCTCGTCTTCATGGGGACGGGGGGCATCGAGCGCTCCGTGTGCAACGTGCTGGCGGGCCTGGACCGGGAGCGGTTCGATCCCTCGCTGTTCTTCCACCATGGGCCACCGCCGCCGGACACGCGCGGGCGCATCCCCGCGGACGTGCCCATCTCCTGGGGCGTGGGCGTGGAGGCCTACCGCCGCTGGGAGCTGCCGCGGATGTTCTGGCGGCTGTTCCATGAGGCGCGCAAGGCGGACATCATCGTCTCCGGGCAGGAGGGCAGGGCGGCCCTGCTGGCGCGGATGGCGGGGGCCCTGTTGGGCAAGCCCGTGTTGGGGATGGTGCACTTCGACTGGGGCGCCTTCCACCGCGAGCAGCCCAAGCGCCAGCTCTGGGGCCTGAAGGTGCTCTACCCGGGCATGGACCGCATCGTGGCGTGTGGCTACGACTCCGCGAAGGCGTTCGCGGAGCTGGTCAACGTGGACCGCGAGCGGCTGGAGGTCATCCCCAACTTCGTCGACGCGGACCGCATCCGCGCCGCAGCGGACGCGCCCCTGCCCGCGTGGGCGGTGCCGGTGTTCCAGAAGCCGGTGGTCATCGCGGTGGGACGGCTGGAGCCGCAGAAGTCCTTCGACATGCTCATCCGCGCGCACGCCCGGATGAAGGCGGCCGGGACGGACACGAACCTGCTCATCCTGGGGGTGGGCTCCCAGGAGGCGGAGCTCAAGGCGCTGGTCGCGGAGCTGGGCGTGGAGTCCTCCGTGTTCATGCCGGGCTACGCGGACAACCCGCACGCGCTGATGCGGCGGGCCACGGCGTTCGCCCTGTCCTCGCGCTTCGAGGGGCTGCCCATGGTGCTCCTGGAGGCGCTCGCGCTGGGCTGCCCCATCGTCAGCACGGACTGCCCCTCCGGCCCCTCGGAGGCCCTGGCCGGGGGGCGGGCAGGGGTGCTGGTCCCCATGGGGGACGACGCCGCCATGGCCCAGGCCCTGGGCCGGGTGGTGACGGACGCCCGGTGGCGAGAAGGGCTGCACCAGCGGGCCCTGGACCGGGCGGACGAGTTGTCCGCTGAGCGGGCACTCAAGGCCTGGGAGTCCCTGCTGGCGGAGGTCTGACGCGAGGGGGCAGGAAAACCTTGCTCCCCTGGTTCAGCTTCCCAGAGGATTCGCACCATCATGACGACGACGAACGAGACGCAGGGCCTCAACTTCCTCCAGGAAGTCGTTGAGGAAGACCGGCGGACGGGAAAGCACGGCGGACGCGTGCACACCCGCTTCCCGCCCGAGCCCAACGGCTACCTCCACATCGGCCACGCCAAGTCCATCGTGCTGAACTTCGGGCTGGCGCAGCAGTATGGCGGCAAGTGCAACCTGCGCCTCGATGACACCAACCCGCTCACCGAGGACACGGACTACGTGGAGTCCATCCAGCGCGACGTGCGCTGGCTCGGGTTCGACTGGGACGACCGGCGCTTCTTCGCGTCCGACTACTTCGACCGGCTCTACGCCTTCGCGGAGCAGCTGATTTCGCAGGGCCAGGCCTACGTGTGCAGCCTGTCGCCGGAGGAGATCTCCCAGTACCGCGGCAACTTCACCACGCCGGGCAAGGACAGCCCGTACCGCACGCGCACGGTGGAGGAGAACCTGGACCTGTTCCGCCGGATGAAGGCGGGCGAGTTCCCGGACGGCAAGCACACGCTGCGCGCGAAGATCGACATGACGTCGTCGAACCCCGTGCTGCGCGACCCGCCCATCTACCGCATCCGGCACGCGCACCACCACCGCACGGGCGACAAGTGGTGCATCTACCCGCTCTACGACTTCGCGCACTGCCTGTCGGACGCCATCGAGGGCATCACGCACTCCGTCTGTACGCTGGAGTTCGAGAACCGGCGCGTGCTGTACGACTGGATCGTCGACGCGCTGATCAAGGGCGACCGGCCCTACCAGTACGAGTTCGCGCGGCTGAACCTCACCTACGCGGTGATGAGCAAGCGCAAGCTGCTCCAGCTGGTGCAGGAGAAGCGCGTCTCCGGCTGGGATGATCCGCGCATGCTGACCATCAGCGGCCTGCGGCGCCGGGGCTACACGCCCGCGTCGCTGCGCGACTTCGCCAAGCGCATCGGCGTGAGCAAGTCCGACAGCCTCATCGACATGGGCGTGCTGGAGCTGTCCATCCGGGACGACCTCAACGAGACGGCGCCGCGCGCCATGGCCGTCTTGCGTCCGCTGAAGGTGGTGCTGGAGAACTACCCGGAGGGCCAGACGGAGGAGCTGGAGACGGCGAACCACCCGAAGCGCGAGGACATGGGCACGCGCAAGGTGCCGTTCATGCGCGAGCTCTACATCGAGGCGGACGACTTCCAGGAGGTGCCGGAGAAGGGCTTCTTCCGCCTGGCGCCGGGCAAGGAGGTGCGCCTGCGCTCCGCGTACTTCATCAAGTGCGAGAAGGTCATCAAGGACGCGGCGGGCAACATCACGGAGCTGCGCTGCACCTACGACCCGGCCACGCGCGGTGGCGACTCGCCGGATGGCCGCAAGGTGAAGGGCACGCTGCACTGGGTGCCGGGCAACGCGCCCGTGGCGCAGGTGCGGCTGTTCGACCGGCTCTTCTCCGTGGAGCAGCCGGACCGGGACGAGGCCAGGGACTTCAAGGAGTTCCTCAACCCGAACAGCCTGGAGACCCTCACCGGCGCGCGCGTGGAGCCGATGCTCGCGGACGCGAAGCCGGGCGACCGCTTCCAGTTCGAGCGCCTGGGCTACTTCTGCGCGGACGCGGTGGACTCCAAGCCGGGCGCGCCCGTGTTCAACCGCACCGTGACGCTGAAGGACTCGTGGGTGAAGGAGCAGAAGAAGTAGGGCGCTCCGTCCCACGCCGCTGAAGCTTCACGGAGCCCCGGGTGGAAGCACCCGGGGCTTCGTCGTTTTCGAACCCTCCCTGGTGGGGGATGGCGGGCCTTGGGGTGGATGCTCCATGCTGGGAGAGGGCGCTGCCGCCCCTGTATCGCCGGAGCTCGTTCCGCCATGGTGCTCCAACCGCTGCCACGTCCCCATGCGCCGCCGACGCTCGCGGAGGTGGAGGCCATTGGCCGCATGCAGAACGCGCCCCTGCGCAACCTGCGCATCACCCACACGTACCACGTGCTGAAGGTGTGCTTCGCGGGCGTGCTGGGGGAGGTGGATCAGTCGTGGTGCGGCTTCTCCACCTGGGCATCGAAGACGGCCGGGACCTTCATCCGCAAGGAGATGGTGGCCGTGCTGGAGCGGGACATGCTCACCCGCGCGGAAGGAGTGATGCGCGGGCTGGGCGTGACGCAGGCCCGGCTCTTGGGCTCCTGGGGCCTGCCGTCGGGCGTGGCCACCGTGCTGTCGCTCGCCATGGATCCGGTGATGAGCGCGGTGGCGAAGCACATCGCGCACGGCAACCTGCTGGTGTTCCAGGAGCTGGGGCCGCTCTACACGGCGATGCTGGAGCACTTCACCGGCCCCGACGCGAAGAGCGCCGCCGCGCTGGAGCGCGTGGTGGCCGTGCTGAAGCCGGGGCCGCTGGAGTCCGGAGGCCAGGACCTGCTCATCCGCGCGGTGCGCGCGTACCACGAAGCCCTGGGCCTCACGCGCACCAAGGACCGGGCGGAGCGCGTGCTCCTGGCCAACGCGCTGGTGGGCTACCACGAGCAGGTGCGCCTGCAGGAGCCCATCGTCGGGGCGCTGGGGGCACCGCTGAAGGAGCTGTTCCTGGACCACCTGCGGGAGCTGCTGCGGGCGCGTGGCCACGGGATGCCGGAGCCCTGGCTGGTCGCGGTCTTCACGCCGCTGGCGGACCGGCTGGAGCGCTGCTGGCGCGAGCTGATGACGCGCGAGTTGATGACCATGGAGCTGCCGGACCGCACGCTGCGGCTGGGCGAGGACATTCCGGCGCTCTCCGCCGCGGCGGACTTCCCGCCGGACCTGATGCGGCTGGAGCACCCGGAGCTGTGCGCCCTGCTGAAGCAGTTGGACCGGACGCCGGATGACACGGCGGGCAGCGCGGCGCGGGACTGGGGCTCGGTGAAGGACCGGATGAACCTCATCGTGGACCTGTTCCGCTCACGCCAGCAGGACCGGGTCCTCTATGAGGCGCCCTTCACGCCCGCGCAGGTGGAGGCCTTCCAGCAGGGCCGGATGCCGCCGGGAAGGCTGTGAGCCAGGTCATGAGCGGGGCGGCGCTTCGCGGGTCATCTCCACCATGGTGGGACGCCAGCCCAGCCGCGCGAACAGCCGTTGCGCGGCTTCGTTCTTCGCGGCGGTGTGGAGCACCACGCGCGGCGCGCCCATCTCCGTGAGCCGCTGGACCATGGCCTCCGCGAGCAGCCGGCCGGTGCCGGTGCCGCGCGCCTTCTCGTCCATCCAGATGTCGTGCAGGGCGCCGCACCTGTCGAGGAGCATGTTCCAGTCCACGCCCTCCATCCGGCCGTAGCAGTAGCCCACCACCTCGCCGTCCAGCTCGGCCACGAGCACCACGGCCTCCTGCGGACGGCGGGCCTCCTTGCCCAGCCACCACCGGTAGCCGGACTCCACGTCGTCCGGGACCATGAAGCGCTGTGGGTCGAAGCCGTGGTGCTGGCGCGCGAGCGCCGCGCCCATGCGGCCCAGCGCGGGCGCGTCCGAATCCTTCGCGGGGCGGATGGTGACGGGCATGCGTTCTCCAGGGAGCGGGTGGCCGCTCCAGGTTGCGCATCGTGGGCCGCGTCTGTCGAAGCCTTCTGGAGAAAAGTGCTCAGCGGGCCACGCGACAGGGCGGCCGGCGTCGTCTAGCGGGCCTTCGCGCGCATCTGGGGGACGGCGCGCTTGCCGTCGCGCAGGGTGGAGCGGGCCATCTCCACCAGGCCCCAGCCGGCCACGAGGGCGAACGCAGCGCCCCCCAGCGTCAACACGTAGTTCACGAAGCCCGTGTCGCCGCACTGGAGGCACGCCACGGACGGATCCTCCGGCTCGTAGTGCAGCGTCACCGGGGCGCCCGCCGCGTAGTGGCGCGACACCGCCTGCGCGTCCGCGAGCGCGCCCGCGCCGTGGCCGTCGAAGGCCACCGTGTCGGAGGTGTACGGGACGCCGTTCACCTCGTAGCGGTAGCTCACCTCCGGGCGGAAGCTCACCGCGCGCTTGCTGCGCAACGTCTCCACGCGGGAGCTCACCACGGTGCCCTGCACGGTGGGCCAGTCCTTGCTCACCTTCGAGCGGTACACCATCCGGCCGCCCGCGAACGCCAGCGCCACGCCGATGCCCAGCAGGGCCAGCCCCATCAGCCACTTCATCATCGTTCGAGTCCTTGCTTGCCTCCCGCCGCGCTGCCCGGGGCAGGGAAGGCGAATCCCCCCTGGGAAGTGCAGCCCCCGGGCCAGGGCCTCCACCCTGGAGGGAGGGGGCGCGCGAGGCGGGGCAGATTTCCCCACGGGGGCAATTCGCCCCGGTAGACTCACCGGTCTCCATGCCCGCACTCGCCCACGAGCTCGAAGTCGCCCGGCGCATCGCCCGCCAGGCTGGTGACATCCTCCTCCAGGTCTACGCCACGGACTTCTCGGTCACGGACAAGGCCGGAGGCGCCGGGCCCGTCACGGTGGCGGACGAGCGTGCCAACGCCTTCATCGTGGGCGAGCTGCGCAAGGCCTTCCCGGCGGACGGCGTGGTGGCGGAGGAGAAGGAGGATGTCTCCGACGCGAAGCGCTTCAGCCGTTGCTGGTTCGTGGATCCGCTCGACGGCACGCAGGAGTTCGTGAACCGCAACGGCGAGTTCGCCATCCACATCGGGCTCGCCGTGGAGGGCCGGGCGGCGTTGGGCGTCGTCTACCGCGCGGTGGGGGACGTCCTGTACTCCGGCATCGTGGGCGAGCAGGGCTTCGTGGAGGACCCCCAGGGCCGCCGCGCGCTGCGCGTGTCGGACGTGGCGGACCCGGCGCAGCTGCGGCTCGTGGTGTCGCGCTCGCACCGCTCGAAGACGACGGACGCGGTGGTGCAGCGGCTGGGCATCACGAAGGAGCGGGAGTCCGGTTCGGTGGGGCTCAAGTGCGGCCTGCTGGCGGAGGCCCACTGCGACCTCTACGTGCACGTGAGCGACAAGAGCTACCGCTGGGACAACTGCGCGCCGGAGGCCGTCATCCGCTCCGCGGGCGGCGTGCTCACGGACCTGGCGGGCAACGCGTACCTGTACGACGGCTCCGAGCTCCAGAACCGCCGGGGCCTGCTCGCGTGCAACGCCGCCGCCTTCGACAAGGTGCTGCCCGTGGCCTCGCAGGTGGCCCGCGAGGCCGGCCTGCTGAAGTAGAGCGGCCTCGGCTGCGCCGCTGTCCGCGTGCGAGGGCAGCGGCTGCCAACCTCGCGAGCAGTCGCGAGGACAGGCCCGCCGAAGTAGAGCGGCCTTGGCTCCGCCGCCGCCTGCGTGCGAGGGCCGCGGCTACCCTCGGTGGGAGCCGAGCGCTAGGGTGGGGCCTCGGCCTGCGGGATGATCAGCGGACTTCCACCGCGCGGCGCAGCTTGCCGTACAGTCGCGCGAGGTCCGGGAGTTGGTAGCTGGCGTTGAGCCCGCTGGGATTGGGCAGCACCCACAGCCGCGTGTCGCCCAGCGTCTCCTCTTGCGGACCGAACTTCGCCTTCGGCCGCGAGAAGGCGGTGCGGTACGCGCCCAGCCCCAGCACCGCGAGGTACTTCGGCCGGTAGCGCTTCACCTTGCGCGCCAGCGACTTCGCGCCTTCCGCGTACTCCTCCGCGTCCAGCTGGTCCGCGCTCGCCGTGGCCCGGTCCACCACGTTGGTGATGCCCAGGCCCAGCGTCAGCAGCTCCTCCTGCTCCGCGGGCTTCAGGACGCGCGGGGTGAAGCCCGCCGCGTGCAGTGACGGCCAGAAGCGGTTGCCCGGCCGCGCGAAGTGCACGCCCACCACCGCGGAGTAGAGGCTGGGGTTGATGCCGCAGAAGAGCACCCGCAGGTCCGGGGCCAGCAGGTCCGGCATGGTGCGGCCGGTGGCGGCGAACAGCTCGTCCTTGGTGGGGCGGTGGAGCTTCATGGAGTGGGCAGTCCAGGCCGGAACCTAGCGGGTCGGGTGCCGCCTCGCACGCCCATGCGCCTGGACGCGCGCAGGGCAGGGAAGGGGACGGATGCCTTTCCCAGCGACAGCGCCCGGTCCTCGCGGGCAGAGTCACGCTTCGTGTCCGCACCGACATCGTCCGCGCCCTCGCGGCTGACGCCCAGACACTGGCTCGCGCTCGCGGCGGCCGTGGTGCCGCTGGCGTTCTACGCGTTCTCCCCACGCGAGGGCGACCTGCCGCTGTACTTCCGGACGGCCCGCGCGTTCCTGGATGGCGCGGTCCCCAACCGCGACTTCCGCTTCGAATACCCGCCCTACGCGCTCCTGTGGTTCGTGCCCGCGACGTGGGCAGGCGGAGACCTGCGCGGCTTCATCCTCGCGTTCGGCCTCCAGCTCACGCTCATCGACGCCTTCGTCAAATGGTTGCTGCTGTCCGAAGGCGTGCGCCGGTGGGGCACGGCCTGGCGCGCGTGGGTGCCGTTCGCGGCGTACTCCGTCGTCAGCTGGCTTCAGAGCATCCACTACCTCAAGCGCTACGACCTCATCCCCGCCGCGCTCGCGCTGGCCGCGCTGGTGGCCCTGGTGCGCCGGCGCGAAGGCCTGGCGGGCGCGGCGCTCGCGGTGGGTACCGTCACCAAGCTGTACCCTGCCGTGCTTGTGCCGCTGGCCCTGGCCGTGTGCTGGCGCCGGGGCACGAAGCCGACGCGGGCCCTGCTCACCGGCCTCATCGCGGGCGTGCTGCCACTGGTGCCCCTGAGCTTCGTCTGGCCGTGGTGGCGGTTCGCGGCCTTCCATGTCGAGCGGGGCCTCCAGGTGGAGGCCTTCAGCGCGGGCCTGCTCTGGGCCGCGCACCTGCTGGGCTTCGCCCAGGTCCAGTGGGTCCACGCCCCCGCCGCCTATGAGCTGCACGGAGCGGACGCCGAGATGGTCCGCGCCGTCACCCGCCAGGTGTGGGTCGCGGGCCTGCTGCTGGCCGTGGCGGTGTCCGTGCGCACCGCCTGGCGCAGGCCTCTGGCTCACGTCGAGGAGCTGGCCCGGCTGGCGCTGGTGCCGCTCGTGGCCTTCGTCATCCTCAATCCGGTACTGAGCCCGCAGTATCTCATCTGGCTCACCGGGGCCGCCGCGCTCGCGCTGCTCTCCGGAAGGGCGTGGCCGTCCGCCGTGCTGCTGGTGGCCGCCGCCATCACGCGCGGGCTCTTCGCGGGCAGCACCTACAACACGGGCTGGCAGCCCTCCTTCACGCTGCTGCTGCTCGCGCGCAACGCGATGGTGCTCCTCGCGGGGCTCGCCTGGGCCCGCGAGGCGTGGCGGTGGGGACGCCCTGGTGCCACGGTGCTTCCGGACGCGAAGGACGCACCCGCGCCGACACCGCCTCCCTGAAGCCCGGTCGCCTGCCCGGCATGGACCGGAGCGCCAATGCGAGCGCTGGGGCTCGTGATTATTGGGAAGCCATGGCTCGACCGGTGAACGTCAACGCCCTGCTGCCCATCGAGGCGGAGCTCCAGCGCGAGCGTGCCTCCGGGTTGCGCCGCTCCGGCGACAAGCTGGAGGGCGCCCTCGCCCTGGTGGCCCAGGCGGAGAAGGAGCTGCGCGCCCTGCATGGCGTGGCGCGCATGGAGCGCTACGCGGCATACCGCGCGCTCTGGAAGGAAGCGGAGCGGCTGCGCTGGAACCTCACTGTGCAGCGTGAGGCCTGTGGCCTGCGCAACCACAGCGACCTGGACCTCATCTACCCGATGCCGCCCCTGCTGAGGGAGTGACGCGGGCTGTTCGCCACTTCACGGAGAGGTGCGCCACGCGGCCACGGCGAAGAGCGCCCAGCCCGCGAGGAAGCCCAGGCCGCCCAGCGGCGTGATGGCGCCCAGCACCCGCACGCCGGACAGGGCCAGCGCGTACAGGCTGCCGGAGAACAGGACGATGCCCGCGAGCATCGCCCAGCCCGCGGACTCCAGGAGCGCGGAGGGGCGCACCGTGCCCAGGAGCCCCACCGCCACCAGCGCGAGCGCGTGGTACATGTGGTAGCGCGCCCCGGTTTCGAAGATGACCTGCAGGTCCTGCGCGAGCCGGGCCTTCAGCGCATGCGCCCCGAAGGCGCCCGCGGCCACGGCCAGGAAAGCGTTCACCGCGCCCACCACGATCCACCACCGCATCATCGAGTGCCTTTCTTCGCGCGCTTGACTGCGGCACGCTACACCGCGCTTCACGGCAGCGTCCTGGTTGAACACGCACCCGCCCCAGCCGCGCCCCTAATCGCGATGACGACTTCTTCAGCCTTCCAGCCGACCCCGTCGATTCCCTTCGAGCTGCGCCAGTCCCCCATCCAGGGCACGGGCGCCTTCGCCACCCGCCGCATCCGCAAGGGCGCGCGCATCATCGAGTACATCGGTGAGCGCATCACCCAGGCCGAGGCGGACGTCCGCTACGACGACGAGTCGATGGAGCGCCACCACACGTTCCTCTTCAACCTGGACGACGACACGGTGCTGGACGCGGGGACCCTCCACAACGAGTCGCGCTACATCAACCACTCGTGCGAGCCCAACTGCCAGTCGCTCATCGACAAGGGCCACATCCACATCTACGCGCTGCGCGCCATCGAACCGGGGGAGGAGCTGACGTACGACTACGCGTACGAGCGCACCCCGGAGATGGACGCGGAGGCCGAGTCGCTCTACGTCTGCCGCTGCGGCACCCCCTCCTGCCGGGGCACCATCCTCGCCCCGGAGAAGAAGGCCCCCGCGCGCCGCAAGAAGGCCCCGTCGAAGGCCAAGTCGACCTCCAAGTCCAAGGCGGCATCGAAGTCCAAGTCGACCTCCAAGGCGAAGTCCGCCAAGAAGTCGAAGGCCGCGCCGCCGGCCGCCGCGAAGAAGAAGCGGGGCACCCAGCGCTCGAAGTCCCCGGGCCGCCGCGCCGCGAGCTGACGGCACCAAACGGAAGCGCGCATGCTCCGGAGCCGGGCATTAGACTGGAAGCGTGAAAGACGTCCTGCGCTTCCTGCTCACCGAGGCCCCTGACTTTCCCGCGCTCGACTCCGTGGAGGCCTGGTGGCGCCGGCACCTCGCGGTGCTGCCGCGCTTCCAGGTGCCCGCGGACCTGGCGCTCGCCAGCGGTTTCCGGATGGACCGGATGGGGTTCGCGTTCTCCTCCGGCTATCAGGCCGCGCTGCGTTCGCTCTTCCCCCAGCTCCCGGCGGACCGGCGCGCCGCGCTCTGCGCCACGGAGACCGGCGGCGGGCACCCGGGCGCCATCGAGACGAAGCTCACGCCGAAGGGCGCGGGCTGGACGCTCGATGGCCTGAAGACCTACGTCACGCTGGGCACGCACGCGGAGGTGCTGCTGGTGGTCGCCTCCGAGGGCCGCGATGCCCAGGAGCGCAACCGCCTGCGCATGGTGCGGCTGGACGCGAGCACGTCCGGGGTGACCGTGGAGCCGCTGCCGCCGCTGGGCTTCGTGCCGGAGGTTCCACACGCGGCGCTGCGGTTGGACGGCGTGGAGGTGGCGCCGGAGGACGTGCTGCCCGGGGATGGCTACACCCGCTACCTCAAGCCGTTCCGCACGGTGGAGGACTGCCACGTCAACCTGGCGGTGCTGGGCTGGCTGGTGAAGGTGGCCCGCCGCTGCGGCTGGCCGGTGGCGCTGCGCGAGGAGCTGGTCTCCATCGCGGTGATGATCCACGCGCTCGCGCTGGAGGACCCCAGCGACCCGGCCGTGCACGTGGCGCTGGGCGGAGCGCTCGCGCAGATGCACCGCGCGCTGGAGCGCTGCGAGGTGGCCTGGGAGGGCGTGGACGTGGAGATGCGCGAGCGGTGGCAGCGCGACCGGCGTCTGCTCGACCTGGCCTCCAAGGTGCGCGCGAAGCGGCTGGAGGTCGCGCGGCAGCGGCTGGCCGGCGGCGCGGGCGAGGACTGACGCCTGAAAAGAGAAGCCCGCGAGGGGGAGGGGCTTGATGCCTCCTCCTCCGCGCGGGCTCTGGGGTGCCGCGGGTGTTTCAGTACCGCCCGCCGCCCAGCGCGGAGACGATGGCGGACAGGACGCGGTTCTCCACACCCCAGACGGCCTTGTTCATGCCCTTCACTCCCGCGCCGCGCATGTAGTCCGTGAAGTCGTGCAGGGCGGTGGAGCGCTGCATGCGCTCGGTGCTGGCGGCGTAGAGCAGCGGCGTGTTCGGCGCGCCCGTGAGGCCCAGGTCCGGACAGGCCTCCGACAGCGCCGCGCGGTCGATGCCCGTCACCGCGGACAGCATCGCCACGGTGAAGTGGTGCACCGGCAGCTCGCGCGCGTTGGGCACGCGCTCCAGCACCTTCGCGCGCGTCGCCGGGTCCGTGGCCAGCTGGGGCAGCGTCACCCGGGACATCTCCAGGATCTGCTCGTTGGTGACGTGCTTGTTGTCCAGGATGGCCCGGTCGAACAGGCTCTGCGGCGTGTCACCCTTGATGGTGATGTTCACGTCGGACAGGCGCTGACGCATGGTCTGGATGGCGCGCCCCACCTCCGTGCTCGGACCGCCACGCCACGACCCCGGCGTCGCCTGCACCGGCGCCATCGTCGCGCGGGCCCGCGCCAGCTCCGCGCGGTTGAGCACGTCCGCGCGAGACGCCGCGGTGGCCTGGTTGGTCCGGGCGGGCTGCGCGGCCGGGGCCTGCGTGCGGGCCGGAGCGACGGAGGGAGCGGCGGAACGGTTGCGGATCTCGGTCATGGTTGTGCCTTCTACCCTGGACTTCGGAGTACCGGATTATCGCCGGGAGAGCAGGGGAGTTGCCTTGCCATGCCCTCCCCAGCACGTGCGTTCCGCCCCCGTCCCGGTATGGTGCGCGCCATGTCCCCGCGCCTGCCCACCCAGTTCGCCGACCTCCTCACCCCGAAGGGCCGCCGCATTCTCGAAGGCCGAGACTCCGAGACGTGCGGAGCGCTCCTGGACCCCACGCGCCCCTTCATCGCGCTGCAGGGCGTCATCGACGTGAAGAAGGCGGCCGAGGCCCGCGACATCCTGGACGCCGCGCTGCGTGACACGCTCGTGACCATGGAGGACCCCATCCCGGAGGACTCCATCTCCGGCATGGTGGAGAACTACACGGAGGCGCTGCCCAAGACGGTCCGCGTGCGCACCGCGCTCCTGGAGAGCCGGCGCTCGCGCTCGTGGCGCGCGGCGGAGGCGGTGGGGCTGACGGCGCTTTTGCGCTCGGACACGTTCGCGGCCTTCGCGGCGACGGTGAGCGGCCGGCCGCTCAAGCGGGGCTGGGGCATCCAGGTGCTCTGCTACGGCCCGGGCGACTACACCGGCCCGCACAACGACCACCACCCGGAGGAGGCGGACGCGCGCGACGGCTACGTGGACATGCACGTGAGCCTCACCCAGCCCGCCGTGGACCACCAGTACCTCGTGTACGCGAAGGACGGGCACTTCTCCGAGCTGACGAAGGTCAGCACCGTGGGCGGCGTCACCGTGTACCGGCTGCCCTTCTGGCACTACACGACGCCGCTCGCCGCGAAGCCGGGCAAGGAGGACGCGGCGCGCCGCTGGGTGCTCCTGGGCACCTTCCTGGACGCCCCTCCCGGGACGCGCCCTTCCTCCACCGTCCTGCCGGCGGGCGCCCCTCCGCCTGTCCGGGCGGTGACAGTCGGACGTGGCACCGGGGCCGGACGGCGTTAGCGTGCCGGGCCCATGAGCCCGACTGACATCGACACGCAGGCCAACGACCTCCTCCAGTACATCGACGCGTCGCCCACGCCGTACCACGCCGTGCGCGAGACGGCGCGCCGCCTCACCGCCGCGGGCTTCCGCGAGCTGGACGAGCGCGAGTCCTGGTCGCTCAAGCCTGGAGACAAGGTCTTCGTCATCCGCGGCGACACGAGCATCGCCGCCTTCCAGCTGGGCACGAAGCCCGTGGACACCACCGGCTTCCGGCTGGTGGGCTCGCACACGGACTCGCCCAACCTGCGCCTCAAGCCCAACGCGCCCGTCAACCGCCACGGCTACCAGCAGCTGGGCGTCGAAATCTACGGCGGGGTGCTGCTGCACACGTGGACGGACCGCGACCTGTCGCTCGCGGGCCGCGTGGTGACGCTGCACAACGGCCGCCCCCAGCACCACCTGGTGGACTTCCGCCGGCCGCTCTTGCGCGTGCCCAACCTGGCCATCCACCTGAACCGCGGCGTCAACACGGACGGCCTGAAGCTGAACCCCCAGGAGCACATGGTGCCGGTGCTGGGCCTGGAGAGCGCGGGCCCCGCGGAGCTGAAGGGGCTGCTGGCGGAGGAGCTGGGCCGCTCGGGCGTGAAGGCCGCCGCGGACGACCTCTTGGGCTACGACCTGTGCCTCTACGACCTGCAGCCGTCCACGCGCTCCGGCCTGCACGGTGAGTTCCTCCACGCGCCCCGCCTGGACAACCTGGCCAGCTGCCACACCGGCCTCACCGCGCTCTTGAAGGACACCGGCCCGCGCGAGGCCACGGTGGGTGTGGTGCTCTACGACCACGAGGAGTGCGGCAGCCGCAGCGCGCAGGGCGCCGCGTCGCCGTTCCTCAAGGACCTCCTGGAGCGCATCGTCCAGGCGCACTCGGATGGGAGAGCGGACGCGTTCCACCGCGCCATCCGCCGCTCGTTCATGGTGAGCGCGGACATGGCGCACGCGGTGCACCCCAACTATTCGTCCATGCACGAGCCCAAGCACCAGCCGCAGCTGGGCGGCGGCCCGGTCATCAAGACCAACGTCAACCAGTCCTACGCGACGGACGGCGAGTCGTGGGGGTACTTCGCGGCGCTGTGCAAGGAGGCGGGCGTCACGCCGCAGCACTTCGTCACCCGCACGGACCTGGGCTGCGGCAGCACCATTGGCCCCATCACCGCGGGGCAGCTGGGCATCCGCACGGTGGACGTGGGCAACCCCATGCTGTCCATGCACTCCATCCGCGAGCTGGCCGCCGCGTCCGACGTGGCCCGCATGGTGGCGGTGCTGTCTCGCTTCTTCGCCTGAGCGGCAAAAGGAAGAGGCGGGCCCGGTGGTAAGTGACCGGACCCGCCTCGGGTGTTTCAGGAAGCTTCAGTCAGCGGACGACTAGTTCACGCCCACCGCGGTCCAGGCGTCCTTCACCTTCTGCACCTGGACGGAGTCCGCGCCGTGCAGGTCGGTGGCGGCCTTGATGGTGGCCTCGCGGGCCTGGGCGAACGTCGTCTTCGGCGTCATGTACGTGGTGAGGGCGCGGCCGAAGATCTTCAGGCCGTCCTCCATGCCGATGCCGCCCTTCACCTCCAGGCCGGAGGTGCGGTTCTTGCCACCCTCCACGAGCAGGTAGAAGGCGTTGTTGGCGATGCCGCTGGAGCCGTGCACCTCCGTCTGCTTCGGGTAGTTCTTGTAGTTGTCGACCGAGTAGCCGTCCTTGGTCGGGTCGTTCATGTAGCGCAGGCCGTCCTCATCGCTGCCGTTGTTCGGCGTCCAGGCGGCCTCGCCCACGGTCCAGTTCCACTTGGCCTCGGGGTTCTTCTGCGCGGCGAACCACTCCACGCCCGTGCCCATGATGTCGGAGAAGGCCTCGTTCAGGCCGCCGGACTCGCCGCTGTAGATGAGGCCCGCGGTGCGCTCCGTGAGGCCGTGGGTGATTTCGTGGCCCGCGATGTCCAGCGTGGTGAGCGGGCCGGACTGCTTCCCGTCGCCGTCGCCGTAGCTCATCTTCTCGCCGTCCCAGAACGCGTTCACGTAGTTGTTGCGCACGTGCACGTAGCTGGTGAGCTTCTCACCCGCGCCGTCGATGGAGTCGCGGCCCAGGATCTCCTTGTAGAAGTCGTAGGTCGTCGCCGCGCCGTAGTGCGCGTCCACGGCGGCCTTGGCGCGCGCCGGGTCGGTGGCCTCGCCCCACTTGTCGTTGTTGTCGGTGATCTTCGTCTGGCCGGACGCGGTGGTCTTGTTGTTCGCGTCGTAGGTCACCACGCCCTTGCCGCGCGTCGAGTCCTCCAGCGAGTACGTGCCGTCCGCTTCCTTCTTGGTCTTCAGGTCCACGTGGCCGCTGTACATGGACACGTCGTCCGCGGTGCCCGTGGGCGGGTTCTGCGGATCCGTCGGCGGAGGCGTGGTCTCCTTCGCGGTGATGTTCAGGCTCCAGTTGTTCAGGGTGCCCGTGTCACGCGCGGCCTTGTCCTCGACCGTGATGGTCCACTCGCCCTTGGCGCTCTCGCCCTTGAAGGCCTCCGTGAGGTCGAAGGAGCCGGCGATGTCGTCCACCGAGCCGCCCTTGCGGTCCTGCAGCACGGCCGTCTTGCCGGAGGGGCTGGTCACGGAGACCTTCAGGTCGCCGCTCCAGGTGTGCTTGATGTTCAGGTCGACGGACAGCTTGTCCACCGTCACGCCGTCCGGGATGTTGATCTTCGACTGGACCTGGCCCTTGTCCGGGATGGCCACGTTCGGGCTGCTGGTGCCGTTGACCTGCAGCGCCGCGGCGGCCTTCTTGCTCCAGCCGCCAATCTTGTTGAAGCTCTCCAGCACCGCGCCGGTGTTGGCGTCGATGATGTAGTTCTGCTTCTTGGGCTTCTCCTGGCCGGCGATCTGCGTCACCTCCACCTGGTAGGCGGCGCGGTACTTGCCGTCCGCGTCCTGGTAGACGACGCGCTCGGAAGAGGGCTGCTTGTCGGCCTTGCCGCCCAGCTCCTTCTTCGCGATGTCGATGGCCTGCTGCGGGGCCAGCTTGACCTTCTGGTTGCCCAGGCCCGCGGGGATGGGGTTCTGCTCACCGGTGACGCTGGACACCTTGCCGTCCGCGCCCAGGTGGCTGATCAGCTGCTCACCGAAGACCTTCACGCCCTCGTGCATGCGGTCCAGGCGCACGTGGGTCATGCCCAGCTCGTCGCGCTCCACGCTCTTGGGGGCGAGCGTCGGGCCGGCCTTGTTCGCGGCCAGCAGGTTGGACGCGGTCAGCGGCGGGGTGAGGGCCTTCAGGGACGTCTGGATGGCCTGCTGCGCCTCCTTGCTGTCCAGGGCGAGGCGGCCGACCTGAGCGGAAGCGGCCCCCGTCGTGGAGGCCTGCGCCGTCGTCGCGGCGGCGGCCGTGGGCTGAGCGCCAGCGGCGGCGCCCGTGCGGGAGACGGACTCGAAGCCGTCTTTCACGCGAAGGACGTTCTTCGCCTTCGCCGGCGCGGAGGTATCGGTGGTGGGACGGAGAGAAACGGGCGTCGAACCTTCGGTGCGGCGAATGGTCATTGATCACTCACACTGCAAGGGGGATGAACAATTCTCGCACGACGAACACAGAGAGTTTCCGATGGGTTGAAGAAGTTAACGCGGCAGCCCAGAAATCAGGGGATAGCGCCAGTGGACTTCCGGTGAATTCAACGGTTGACACACAATTTTTGCTTTCAGTAGGGGTCCATTGTGACCCGAATTCATGAAATCCCCGACGCGGGCCGTCATGGATCAGCGCGGGCAGGGTTGGGAAATGCGGAAGAAATGATTGGAAAAGTCCACAACAGCGGCAACCAGGCGGGCAGGCCGGGCGCGTGGAGGCTGATACACTGAGACACGGTTTCCCGGCCGGGATGGTGCGGGGGCTGGACCCTGGGGGGGTTACGAGACATGGAGCCGTGGATTCATCCGGAGACGCGGGAGGCGCCAGGCCTGCCGCCGCTGCTGGTGCGGGTGCCGCGCCGGAACTTCGAAGGGCTGTTCGAGCACTCGCTGCGGCCCTCGGGCCCGTTCGCGCAGGCGCTGCGGGACGTGGGCTACGACCCGGACACGGTGGAGGAGCGCCTTCCCCTGGAGGTGTGGCGCGCGTCGCTGGCGGTGGCGCGGCGGCATGCGTGCCCGGGCCTCGCGAGCGAGGACGCCAACCGCGTGCTGGGGACGCACTACGTGGAGGGTTTCGCGCAGACGCTGGTGGGGCGCATCTTCGCCGCGGCGGCGCCGCTCCTGGGCGCGGAGCGGTGCCTGGCGCGGCTGCCCACGTACCTGCGCGCGGGCCGTGAGGACATGAAGCTGGTGCTGGAGCCGGTGCGCGCGCGGGAGTGGCGGGCGCGGGTGGTGGACGCGGATCCGCTGCCGGACTTCGTGGCGGGCGTGATGGAGCAGGTGCTGCGCCGCACGCGGGTGCTGCCGCGCGTGGACGTGCTGGAGCGCGCCGAGCACACCTATTCGCTGCGGATCCGCTGGGACGAGGCCTGAAGAGGCCCGCGCGTCTCCCGCCGCTAGTTGAGGTACGTCTTCGGCGGGGGGCGCTTGCTGGCGGAGGTGGGCAGCGCCGGGCGGGACTGGCGCCACCGGCCGATGACGTCCATCAACCCGTCGAACGTGTCGCGCAGGGCCCAGGCCCGGTCCTCCAGGTCCTTCAGGCCCTCGCAGCGCAAGAGGCCGTCGCGCAGCGCTCGCTGGACGCCGGGGCAGTCGTCTCGCTCGTCGATGAGCTGTTCGGCGGTGTGCGCGTAGAGCCGGTAGCAACCCTCCACGTCGCCCCGGTTGTAGGCGGGCGCGCCCACGTTGATGGCCTGGCCCAGCAGCGAGGCCACGGACTCCACGGCCGGCGTCGCGCAGCCCTCCAGCAGGCCCACGGGATGCTGCGGCACCTGGCGCACGCGGGTGGCGCGCTGCCGGGGCGCGTCCAGCGCGGACAGCGGACGGGGCGGGCCGGGCGTCTTGAGCAGCGGCGCGATGTAGCGCACCGGGATGACCAGCCCCAGCGCGCGGCCGTTGGCGAGCGCCGCGGTGGCCAGGCCCACCACCTGCCCCTGTGCGTCCAGCACCGGCGAGCCGGACGCGTCCTCGGGCAGCGTGCGGGACAGCTCCAGCAGGGTGAGCCATTCACCCAGCACCTGCACCGCGCGGACCTCCAGGAGGCGCGGTTCGGGCGGCCGGTCCGCGTGGGCTTGCAGCACGTGCAGGGCCTCGCCCTCCGAGGGAAGCGTCGCCGGACCCAGCGGCAGGGCGGGCACCAGCTCCGGGACGGACAGGCACAGGAGGGCCAGGTCGCGGCGCTCGTCCACGGCCGCCACCTGCACCACCGGGGAGCGCAGGCCGTCTGGCAGCACGGCGGTGATGGCGCGCGCGCTGGCCACCGCGTGGAGGCTGGTGACGACGTGGCCTTCGGAGGAGATGACGAAGCCCGTGGCGGTGTGGCCGCCCAGCTCCAGCAACACCAGGGAGGCACTCGTGCGCCGCAGGGCCTCTTCGGCCCGCGCACGGCGTGCCTGGACGTCGTCGGACATGGCCACCCCCGTTCGGCCGGCATTCCCACGAAGACACGTTGGATGTGACCGGCCGCATCACGTTGTATCAGCCTGCCCGCTCCCCACCCAACCCACCCGGGCGGGGCGGTGTTGGCCGTCATGTTGTGATTGGCGCGCGAGTGTCCGGTCGTTAAACCTCCGGCCGGCATGCACAAGACCCACCTCGTCGGCGCCCGCACCCACAACCTCAAGGATTTGTCCGTCGATCTCTCCGAAGGAGAGTTCGTCTGCGTCACCGGCGTGTCCGGAGGCGGTAAATCGAGCCTCGCGCTGGACACGCTCTACGCGGAAGGTCAGCGCCGGTTCGTGGAGAGCTTCAGCCCGTACGCCCGGCAGTTCCTCGAGCGGCTGGAGCGGCCGCCCATGGACGCGCTGGAGCCGGTGGCCGCGGGCGTCGCGGTGGACCGGCGCGCGCCGGTGAAGAGCTCGCGCTCCACGGTGGCCACGCTGGCGGACGTGGAGCCATACCTGTCCGCGCTCTTCACCCGCGAGGCGATGCCGGTGTGTCCGGACTGTGGCCTGGAGGCGGTGCGCACCGACGCGCGCGTGGCGGCCAAGGCGGCCCTTCGCGAGCACCCGGATGCGCAGGGCGTCTTCACGTACCCGGTGCGCATCCCCGACACGGCCGCGTTCATCGACGCGCGGGCCCGCCTGCTGAAGGACGGCTACCACCGGCTGATGGTGCAGGGCGAGGTGAAGGAGCTGGAGACGCTCAAGCCGGGCGAGGCCACCGACCCCGCGGGCGTGGCGCAGGTGGTGGTGGACCGCGTGAAGCTGACGGACGCGAACCTGTCTCGCGTCACCCAGGCCCTGGAGGACGCGTGGGCGCGCGCGGATGGCGAGGCGCTGCTCTTCCTGCCGGAGACCGCGCCGAAGAAGCTGCGCCGGGGCCTGGTGTGCCCCAAGTGCGCGCGCGAGTTCGAGCTCGCGAGGCCGGGCCTCTTCAGCTACCAGAGCCCGGTGGGCGCGTGCGCGCCGTGCCGTGGCTTCGGGCGCACCATCGGCATCGACTGGGGGAAGGTGATCCCCAACCCGACGCTGAGTCTGGCGCAGGGGGCCATCCGTCCCTGGTCCGGCCAGTCCACGAGCTGGGAGCGGGAGATGCTCCAGCGCTACTGCAAGCAGAAGGGCATCCCCTTCGACAAGCCGTGGGAGAAGCTCACCGCCGCCCAGCGCGAGGCGGTGCTCCAGGGCGAGGGCGACTACGACGGCGGCCGCGTGTACCCGGGCGTGCGCGCGTGGTTCCGGTGGATGGAGGGCCGCACGTACAAGATGCACGTGCGCGTGCTGCTGGCCCGGTATCGCGCGTACACGCTCTGCGAGAGCTGTCACGGCGCGCGCCTCAACGAGCAGGCCCGCGCGTGGCGCGTGGGCGGCATCGACCTTCCGGCCTGGCACGGGCTGGAGCTGACGGACGCGCTGGCCCGGCTGGATGGGCTGAAGACGCTCACGGGGCAGGGCGACCTGGCGCGGCGCGAGCTGGCCGCGCGCCTGCGCTATCTCCAGCGCGTGGGCCTGGGCTACCTCACGCTGGACCGGCCCGCGCGCACGCTGTCCGGTGGCGAGGCGCAGCGCGTGTCGCTGACCGCGGCGCTGGGCACGTCGCTGACGGGCGCGCTCTTCGTGCTGGACGAGCCCACCGTGGGCCTGCACCCGGGGGACGTGCCGCCGCTCACGGAGGCCATCGCGGAGCTGGCGGACCGGGGCAACATCGCGCTGGTCATCGAGCATGATCCGCTGATCATCCGCTCCGCGCACCGCGTGCTGGAGCTGGGCCCGGGCGCGGGACGCAATGGCGGCAAGCTGTGCTTCGACGGCACCCCGGAGGCGCTGGCCAGGCGGCAGGACCTGCCCACCGGCCGCATGCTGTCCGGGGGCGCGGAGGCGCCGCGCACGCCGCGCACCCGCACCGGCGAAATCGTCATCCGCGAGGCGCGCGAGCACAACCTGAAGGACGTGTCCGTGCGCGTGCCGCTGGGCGTGCTGTGCGCCATCACCGGCCCCAGCGGCTCTGGCAAGAGCACGCTGATGGACGAGGTGCTCTACCGGCACCTGGCGCGCGGGCTGGGCGTGAAGGACGTGGAGGCCCCCGGCGCCGTGGCGGCGGTGGAGGGCGGGGCGCAGGTGGAGGACATCACCTTCGTGGACCAGTCCCCGCTGGGCCGCACGTCGCGAGGCAACGCGGCGACGTACACCAAGGCGTGGGACCGGCTGCGCGAGCGCTTCGCCTCGGAGCCCGACGCGGAGGCGCGGGGCCTGACGTCCGCGCATTTCTCCTTCAACGTGGACAAGGGCCGCTGCGAGGCCTGCTCCGGTGAAGGCTACGAGACGGTGGAGATGCAGTTCCTCGCGGACGTGGCCCTCTTGTGCGCGGTGTGCCGGGGCCGGCGCTTCAAGGAGGAGGTGCTCGCCGTCCGCCACCAGGGCTTCAGCGTGGCGCAGGTGCTGGAGATGACGGTGGACGAGGTGCTCCAGCACTTCGGTGACGACTCCGCGCTCAAGCGCACCCTGGGACCGGCGCAGCGGCTGGGCCTGGGCTACCTGCCCCTGGGCCAGCCCCTGTCCACGCTGTCCGGTGGCGAGGCGCAGCGGCTGAAGCTGGCGCGCGCGCTGGCGAGCGACGCGAAGGGCACGCTGTTCCTCATCGACGAGCCGAGCGCGGGCCTCCACGCGGAGGACGTGCGCCACGTGATGGCGTCGCTGCACGCGCTGGTGGACCGGGGCGCGAGCGTGCTCGTGGTGGACCACGACGTGTCGGTGATGAAGGGCTCGGACTGGATCATCGACCTGGGGCCCAAGGGCGGCCGGGACGGTGGCCGCCTGGTGGCGGAGGGCACGCCCGCCGACGTGGCGAAGGTGCAGGGCAGCGCCACCGCCGCCGCGCTCCGGGGCGAGGGCAAGCCGCTGGCGAAGGCGGTGAAGCTGCGCCGCCCCGGGAAGGAAGCGCCGCCCGCCATCGAGGTGGAGCACGCGCGCGAGCACAACCTCAAGGACGTGTCCTGCCGGATTCCCCTGGGGAAGATGACGGTGGTGACGGGGCCCAGCGGCTCCGGCAAGAGCTCGCTGGTGTTCGACGTTGTCTTCGCGGAGGGCCAGCGCCGCTTCCTGGAGACGCTGACGCCATACGCGCGGCAGTTCCTGCCCACGCTGCCGCGCCCGGACGTGGAGCGCATCAGCAGCATCCCGCCCACCGTGGCGCTGGAGCAGCGCACGTCGCGCGCGGGGTCCACCAGCACCGTGGCCACCGTCACGGAGGTGGCCCACTACCTGCGGCTCATGTACGCGAAGATTGGCGAGCCGCACTGCCCGCATGACGACACGCCCATTGGCGCCACCACGCCGGCCGCGCTCTACGCGCAGGTGCTGGCGACGAAAGGCGACGGGCAGGTGCTGGCGCCCGCGGTGCGCGCACGCAAGGGCACGTACCTGGACGTCTTCACCGCGGCGGCCCGCGCGGGCATCACCCAGGCCATCGTCGACGGGGAGCTGGCGTCCACGGACAACCCGCCACGCCTGGCGAAGACGAAGGAGCACGACATCGACCTCGTGATGTACGAGGGCAAGCTCGCGAAGCTGCCGCGCGAGGTGTTCGACGCGTCGCTCAACTGGGGCAAGGGCGCGGTGAAGCTGCGCGCGGGCAAGGCGGAGACGCTCCTGTCCAGCGAGCGCACGTGCCCGAAGTGCGGCACCGCCGTGCCGGAGCTGGACCCGCGCTGGTTCTCCTTCAACACGAAGCAGGGCCGCTGCGAGTCGTGCGAGGGCACCGGCGTGCAGGGCGGCGCCGCCGCGATGGCCGAGGGCGAGACCGCCCCGTGCCGCACGTGCGGTGGCACCCGCCTGTCCCCGGTGCCGCGCGCGGTGCGGCTGGAGGGGGCGCGCTACCACGAGGTGGTGCAGGCGTCGGTGACGGCCACGCTCGCGCGCGTGCGCACCTGGAAGCTCAAGGGCGACCGGGCGCTGTTGGGTGAGACGGCGCGGCAGGAGATGCTGCGGCGCCTGGAGTTCCTGGAGCGCGTGGGCCTGGGCTACCTGTCCCTGGACCGCAACGCCGCCACGCTGTCCGGCGGCGAGATGCAGCGCTTGAGGCTGTCCGCGCAGCTGGGCGCGGGCCTCACCGGTGCGATGTACGTGCTGGACGAGCCCACCATCGGCCTGCACCCGCGCGACACGCACCGGCTGCTCGACAACCTGCGCGCGCTGGTGGAGACGGGCTCCACGGTGCTGGTGGTGGAGCATGACTCGGACACCATCCGCGCCGCGGACCACCTGCTGGACCTGGGGCCCACGGGCGGCCGGGGCGGCGGTCACATCCTGGCGGAGGGCACGCCGGACGTGGTGCTGGAGTCGGACTCGCCCACCGCGCAGGCGCTGCGGGCCGCGCAGGTGCGGCCTCCGTCCGGCCGGGGGGAGCCGAAGGCCTGGGTGGAGCTGAAGGGGGCACGCGCGAACAACCTCCAGCGCGTGGACCTGCGGCTGCCGGTGGGGCGGCTCAACGTCGTCTCCGGCGTGTCGGGCTCCGGCAAGAGCACGCTCATCCGGCAGGTGCTGTACCCGGCGCTGCGCGACAAGCTGGGGCTCGTCACGTCGAAGGCCGGTGCGTTCGACGCGCTCAAGGGCACGGAGTCCATCAAGCGGGTGCTGTCGGTGGACCAGTCGCCCATCGGGCGCACGCCGCGCTCGGTGCCGGCGACGTTCCTGGGCATCTGGGATGAGCTGCGGCGCGTGTTCGCGGCCACGCCCGAGGCGAAGATCCGCGGCTTCGGGCCCGCGCGCTTCTCCTTCAACACGGCGAGCGGTGGCCGCTGCAAGGTGTGCGAAGGGCAGGGCGCCATCTCCCACGAGATGTCCTTCCTG
The DNA here is from genome assembly GCF_054512695.1 of Corallococcus sp. M7. Lineage (NCBI taxonomy): Bacteria > Pseudomonadati > Myxococcota > Myxococcia > Myxococcales > Myxococcaceae > Corallococcus > Corallococcus sp. M7. The sequence continues at coordinate 7,088,843 of NZ_CM137252.1, read as the reverse complement.
CCGGACGTCGTCACGCCGTGCGAGGCCTGCAACGGGGCGCGCTTCGACGCCGCCACGCTGGAGGTGCGCTACCACGGGCTCACCGTGGGCGACGTGCTGCGCCTGTCCGCGGACGAGGCCAAGGACGTCTTCCGCGCGCTGCCCAAGGTCGCCGCGCCGCTGGAGTGCCTGGCGGACCTGGGCGTGGGCTACCTGCAACTGGGACAGGGCTCCAACACCCTGTCCGGCGGCGAGGCGCAGCGGCTCAAGCTGGCCGCGGAGCTGACGGCCACCTCCCGCCACGAGCCCACGCTCTACGTGCTGGACGAGCCCACCACCGGCCTGCATTTGGGCGACGTGGAGAAGCTCATCACCTTCATGGGCCGCCTGGTGGACCGGGGCGACACGCTGGTCGTCATCGAGCATCACCCGTCGGTCATCGCCGCGGCGGACCACGTGGTGGAGCTGGGGCCGGAGGGTGGCGAGGGCGGAGGCCGCATCGTGGGCGAAGGCACGCCGCGCGAGGTGGCGAAGCTCAAGACGCCCACGGGACGTGTGCTCAAGTCGGTTTTTTCCGCTGAAGAACCCAAGGCGCGCGTCGCCTCACGGGGACGGTGAATCCATGCGCTCCTTCCGGCATCCTGCGTCCGCCATGCGAACTCCTCTGCTGTGCACCGTCGCGACGGTGCTCTCCCTCTCCACGGCGGCCACCGCCGCGGACAAGACCGAGAAGAAAGCCATGTCCTTCCACCAGCTCTCCGCCAACCGGCTCGACGGCAAGCCCGAGAAGCTGTCGGACTTCCAGGGCAAGGTCGCCCTCGTCGTGAACACCGCGTCCGAGTGCGGCTACACGCCGCAGTACAAGGGCCTCCAGGCGCTCTACGACAGCTACAAGGACAAGGGCGTGGTCGTCCTGGGCTTCCCGTCCAACGACTTCGGCGGCCAGGAGCCGGGCACCTCCGAGCAGATCGCGAAGTTCTGCGAGCTGCGCTTCAAGGTCTCCTTCCCCATGTTCGAGAAGGTGAAGACCAAGGGCGAGGGCCAGTCCCCCGTCTACGCGTTCCTCGCCAAGGACCACGGCGAGCCCAAGTGGAACTTCCACAAGTACGTGGTGGGCAAGGACGGCCAGGTGAAGGCCGCCTTCCCCAGCAGCGTCACGCCCGACAGCCCGGAGCTGAAGGCCGCCATCGACAAGGCGCTCGCGGAGAAGTGACACCGGGGCAGGGCGCGCGCCGCTGGCGCCGCGCGCGCCTTTGCCTCGTCGCTGATGCCTCGCCGCTGGCGCTCCGCCGCCGGGCCCGCGCGAGTGGCCTGGTGCTTCGCTGCTCTCGTGCGCGTCGCGCCGAGGCCCATGCGCCCGCGCCGTGTGGGTTCCTCGGGTCCGTCTGGCCCTGAACGGTGGCGTCACCCTCGGGCCCTGCTCGGCGGTGGGGCAGGGCGTGCGCAGCTTGGGGCCCGGCTCATGTCCCTGGTTCTCCCATCCGCACGCGTCGTGACCGTGGTGCTGCTCACGGCGCTGTGCGGTGGATGCGCGTCGGTGGAGCCGCAGCGCTCGGAGCTGGCCACGCGCGTGGGCCGATCCGACCTGTCCGTGGCGGTGATGCGCACGCGGGTGCGGGACCTGGCCCGGCGCTTCTCCGGACTCATCGAAGCCATGGCGGACGACCTGGCCGTGCGCTCCGGCTCACCGCGAGTGGCCTCGGCCATGCTGCGCTTCAAGGCCAACGCGGTGCCCGCCGTGCAGAGCGCGCTCTTCCAACCGGATCCGTTGGCCGCGCTCATCGACACCTGGGCGCTGCTGGCCCAGCTCGAGGACTACCTGCCGCGCAACACCGAGGGCGCATCCCCGGAGTTGCTGGCGCACGCCCATGACTCGCTGGTGGCGCTGGAGTCCGAAGTGGAGGCCGAGTGGCTGGAGGTCACCGGCCGCGAGGATGCGACCCAGACCCGCGACCGGGTGCACGCCTGGGCCGCGGCGCATCCGCTGACCGGGCCGCTCGTCACGCGCGAGTCCACCACGGGCCTGCTGGCTTCCCTCACGGATGTGACGGGGGGAGGCCTGCGGACCACGGCCGCCGGACTCGTCGAGGACACGCGAGACCTCACCGCGCGCGTGGACCTCTACGCGACCAGCCTGCCCCGGCAGGCACGCTGGCAGGCGGAGTTGGTCGCGACGGATGCCCTGCACGCGCCCACCGTCCAGGCCGCGCTCACGGAGCTGGGGCGCACGGTGGACCTGTTGGACAGGGTAGGCGCGGTGGCCGCGAACTCACCCGCGCTCATCGAACGCGAGCGCCGCGCGGCGCTGGACGCGTTGCACGCCGAACGCATGAGCCTCCAGGAGTTCGTCACCAGCGAGCGGCAGGCGGTGCTCGCGGACGTGGGGCGGGAGCGGCAGGCGGTGGTGGACGCGCTGCACGCCGAGCGCGTGGCCACGCTCCAGCAACTGGACGGCCTGGCGCGTGGCTGGGTGGACCACGCGTTCGACCGGCTGGGTCCGCTGGTGGACCGCGTGTTCCTCTGGCTCACGCTGCTGACAGTGCTGCTGGGCGTGGGAGGCCTGCTGCTCACGCGGGCCTGGCGGCGCGCGCGCTGAAAGAGCGCCTACTTCTTCTCCTTCGGCTCGGGCGGGAACTCCTTCAGCATCTTCTCCACGCCTTCGTTGATCTTGTCGCCCTTGGCCTGGGCCTGCGGGCTGTCGCCCAGGTTCGCCTGGGCCGTGCCGCGCCAGACGAGCTTCTTCTCCTTCGCGTCCACCACGTCGAGGATGAGCGTGCCCACGTCGTACTGGCGCACATACGTCTCCGAGGGCCCGTAGTACGAACCCCAGAACGGATCCCACGGGTAGCCCCAGTAGTTGTCCACCGTCTCCGCGGACAGCCGCGTGTCGATGGCGCCCTGCCATCCGATGAGGAAGTCCGGGTCCGCGCTCGCGTCCACCTTCTGGTAGCCGCGGGCCTGGAGGTCGCGGTCCACCGCGCCCGTCACCTGGGAGTCGGTGATGGGGTTGTTGATGCGCGTGTCCGTCGTCTGCTGGGGATGCGTCAACCACGCGTAGGTGCGGAACTCGTTGATGCGCTGGACGGCGGCGGGGTCGTAGTTGGTGCCGACATCGACGCCCGCGCAGGACGCGAGCCCCAGGCCCACGAGCACGGGAAGAACACGGGACAGCAGACGCATGGCGGACTCCAGGAGGAGGGGCGCGTCCCTTGGGGGGCGGGACACGGTCAACGCCATGACGTTGGGGATGCCCCCCGGGGCGGACCGTCCGTGCCCGCCCGTCCGCCTCCGACCGTTGGGAGGGGCGTCCTCAGTCGCCGCGCGTCTGCTTCGGTCCCTTGGCCTTCAGCCCCTTCATGCCCTCGGAGCGGGCCATGACCACGGCCAGCCGCGCGCGCTTCTCCGGGGTCAGGTCCTTGGCGAGCGCCTGGTACAGCTCCCGGTCCAGCGCGGCGATCTGCGCGCGCGCGTCGAAGACCTTCTGCGCCGCCGCGTCCACCTGACCCAGCGCCGCGCTGTCGCCCCGCGACGCCAGGTGGAGGATGCGCGCCGAGTCCCGCACCTGCTCCCGCAGTGGACGGCGCCGGTCCTCGAAGCGGCGCAGCGTCTCATCCATCTTCAGGGCCTGCGCGCTGTCCAGTTCCAGCGTGTCCGCCAGCTCCAGCACCTGCCGCAGCCGCTGCCGCTGTTCGGCCCGGGCCATGCGGTCGGCGTCACGCGCGCCCGGATCCTTCGGCCCGGGCTGCGCCAGCGCCATCATCGGCAGCGCGAACACGAGCGCCCAGGTCATCCGCTTCATCGTCTTCACAGTGTCTCTCCCAGGTCGAAGTCCCCGTCCCCGTCCAGGCCGGAGTCATCCCACGACAGGTCCTCATCCAAGCCGTACCCCGAGCCGTCATCCTCCAGCGGATCCAGCCCGGCCCACGCCTCGAAGGCGGCCAGCGTCTCCGCGTCCACGTCGTCGCGGGCGCTCGTGGACTGCACGGAGGCCGGCGCCGTCACCGGGTGGGGCGCCTTGAGCCGCTCCAGCGCGGACGGTCCCAGCATCAGCGCCACCACCGCCGCGACGGCCGCGAGCGAACCCAGCGCCCGGCGGCCCATGCCCCGGCGCGTCTGCTCCCGGCGCCAGGCCGCGAGGGTCCTCGCACCCAGACCCTCCTGCGCGCGCACCTCGATGGGCGTCTGGGGCGGCAGCGCCACCAGCCCCAGGACCTCGCGAGCGGAGGCCACCTCCGCCTGACAGGCCGCGCAGGACTCCAGGTGGGCCTGGAAGCGCGCGGCCTCCTCGCCCTCCAGCGCCTCCGCGGCGTGGAGGCTCGCCTGCTCCTCGTATTCCACGCACGCACCCATCACTGCGTCTCCCCGGCCACGTCGGCCTTCAGTCGTTTCACCGCGTGGTGGAACTGCACCTTCGCGTTGTTCTCCGTGATGCCCAGCGTCTCCGCGATGTCCTTGAACGGCAGACCGCCGTCCACCCGCAGCGTCAGCACCTCGCGCTGACGGCGGGGCAGGGCGAGCACCGCCTGGCGCACCCGTTGGCCCTGCTGGGTGCGCTCCAGCGATGCGTCCGCGCCCTCGCCCATGTCCGCCGCCACGTCATCCGTCACCGACTCCACCAGCACCGGCCGCCACCGCAGCCCCTGGCGCGCGTGGTTCTTCGCCAGGTTGAGCGCCACCCGCACCAGCCACGAGCGGAACGGCGTGGGCGTGGTGGGCGTGAAGCGCGCGAACACCCGCCGCGATGCTTCCAGGGCCCGGAGGAACGCCTGCTGCGTCAGGTCCGCCGCGTCCTCCGCGCTCACGGTGTAGCGGCGCATCAGTGAGAAGACGAGGCCCCGGTGCCGTTCGAAGAGCTGGCCGAACGCCGTCGCGTCCCCCGCGAGGAAGGCCCCGCACAGGGCCTCATCCGAGAGAGCGCTCACGGCCCCACCGGGCCGCACCAGTCCTAGGACCCGTCCGCTCACAGGGGCGCAAACCCTCCAGGGGCCAGAAGGTTATTTTCCGCCCCATTTTTCGCCTCCGGGGACATGCGGGAGGCGTCCGCTACCGGGCAGGCGGGCGGGCGCAAGGCCTCAGGCGGAGGCGGTGTCGCCGCCCGGGGTGGGGTGGGCCTGGAGGTACTTCAGCACGTCATCCAGGTGGCGGTAGACGCGCACCTCATGGTGGATGACGTGTTCCACGACGCCGTCCGCGCCGACGATGAAGGTGACGCGCCGGTCGATGTTGAGGACCGGCCACAGCACGCCCCAGGAGCGGCTGATCCGCCGTTCATCGTCTCCCAGGAGGGCGAAGTGGATGCCTTCCTGTTCAGCGAAGTCGCACTGGGTGGTGAGCGTGTCCACGGAGACGCCGACGAGCTCAGCGCCCAGCCTGCGGATCCGCTCGTGGTTGTCCCTGAAGGCGCGGTTCTCGATGGTGCAGCCCACGGTGAAGGCGCGGGGGAAGAAGAAGAGCACGACGCGCCGGCCTCGCAGCTCCGACAATCGAACGGTCTGCCCATGGCAGTCGGTCGCTGCGAAGTCCGGTGCGAGTTCTCCGACGGCAATCATTCGATGCGCGCTCCATCCCGAGACGGCGGGGGCTGTCCCTCCCCTACCACGTTTTCCCCGTCATCCCATGCCGCGCCGCGCCGGGTGTCCGCTAAGGTGCCCCTCCGTGTCGCCTGCCTTGATGGAATCCATCTCCCCCGCCTTTCTCGATGCCCTGTCTCAAGGTCTGGGAGTGACCCGGGTCGCCCGGGTCACCGGCCTGGACCGCACCGGCGTGGAGGTCGCCTGCGCGGTGCGTCCGGGTGGACACGTGCTCCAGGTGTGTAATGGCAAGGGGCTGACGTTCGAGGCCGCGGCCCGGGGCGCGCTCTTCGAGACCGCGGAGCTGTGGGCGGCGGAGACGGTGCGGCCGGAGCGGCTGCGCTGGGGCTCCCGGACGGAGCTGGAGAGGGCGGGCGACACGGTCTGGGGCGTGGAGTCGCTCGGGTCGGCGGGCGCGGTGGTGGCGCCGAGGCTCGCGGGGCCGGCGGTGCGGCTGGCGTGGTGCGAGGCGCGGACGCTGGACGGGGACGAGCGGGTCTGGGTGCCGGCGCAGGGGGTGTACTGCCCGCCTGCCGGAACGGTGGAGCTGGGGCCGGTGTCGGTGGCGTGGACGACGAATGGCTCCGGGGCGCATCCGGAGTCGGACCCGGCGCTGCTGCACGCGCTGCTGGAGGCCACGGAGCGCGACCAGTTGTCGCGGGCCTTGCCGGAGGGCTGGTCGGAGGAGGGGGTGGTGGGGCGGATGCTGCGGCCGGAGGCCTTGGAGGACGGGGCACCGCGCACGGCCGCGCTGAGTGACGCGCTGAAGGCCCAGGGGTTTCGGGTGTACCTCTTCGATGTGACGCCCGCGACCCGGACAAAGGGAAGGGTGGGGCTGCCCGTGGCGGCGGCGATACTGGTGGACGCGGACGAGGGCCCGGTGCCGCTCACGGCCGGCTATGCGTGCGCGATGGACCGGGATGAGGCGTTGCTGAAGGCCTTGCTGGAGGCCGCGCAATCGCGGCTGACGGACATCCACGGAGCCCGTGAGGACGTGGCGGCGGCGGACCGCGACGCGGCGCTGGGGTTCGCCCAGGCGCTGTCGGAGGTGCGGCCCCGGCGGGCCGTGGACGCGATGCCGGACGTGGCGGACCGGCGTGCGAAGACCGCGGCGGCGAAGGTGCGCACGGTGTTGTCGCTGCTGGACGGAGCGGGGTTCAAGCAGGTGGCAGGCGTGGTGCTGGAAGCACCAGTGCCCGGGCTGCACGTGTGGAAGGTCGTGGTACCGGGCATGCGCGTCTCGGAGCTCCTGTGAAGCGGCGGTCAGGTGGGAAGGGGACGGGGGCCGTCCAGGATGCCGCGAGCAAGCCAGCACGTGATGGCGCTCATGCGAAGCGCGGCGATACCGGGGCCATGGCGCCTGCACGTGAAGGGGCTCGCGTGAAGCGCAAGGGGACCAGGCCCATGGATCCAGGTGCCCCGGCAGCCGGGCGCAACGCGGGGCCTGCACCTGATGGGAGTCGCGTGAAGAGGCGGCCGGAGGACCTGGTGGTGTTCCTGGGGCCATCGTTGCTCGCGGCCGAGGCGCGGCGAATCGGGCCGTGCACGGTGTTGCCTCCCGCGCGCCAGGGGGACGTGTGGCGGGCCCTGTCGCTCAAGCCCCGCGCGCTGGTCCTGGTGGACGGCGTCTTCGAGGCGCAGCCGTCCGTGTGGCATCACGAACTGCTCGCGGCGCTGGAGGCGGGAGTGGCCGTCTTCGGCGGCGGCAGCATGGGCGCGCTGCGTGCCTCCGAGCTGTCTGAACACGGCGTGATCGGCGTGGGACGCATCTTCGGCTGGTATCGCGACGGCGTGGCGGTGGACGACTCGGAAGTGGCGCTGCTGCACGCGGACGCCGAACACGGTTGGCGCCCCCTCACGGTGCCTTTGGTGAACGTGCGGCACGCCGCAGAGACGGCACTGAAGGCCCGAGTGCTGGGACGCTCCGGAGCACAGGCCCTGGTGGACGCGGCCGCGGGCATCTTCTACCAGGAGCGCTCCTGGACTCGGATCCGCGAGGCCGTGGAGCCCGCGTGGACCCGGTCCGTGCGTGAAGCCTGGGACGCATGGTTCGCGGGCGGTGTGGAGGATCTCAAGCGACTGGACGCCATCGAGTGCGTGCGCGCGGGCGCGGAGTTCGTGAGCCGTGCACCTCCGATGCAACCTGGGGCGCGGCGCAATCCTTCGTCGCTGGTGCGGCGCCGGCGCTTGATGGAGGACGTGACGCGCGTGGGGCCGCGCGCCGTGGACTCCGGGCGCGTGATGGAGCTGCTGCGCGGCGCGCCCGATGCGGAGGCATGGGCAGAGGCCGGCCTGCGGCGGGCGTTGCTCGCGGGCTGGGCGCGTTCGCTGGGGCTCGACGCGACGGAAGACGAGATCGCCGCGGAGGAGGTCGCGTGGTGGAACGAGCGGAACGTTCGTACCTCGCGCCGTGAGGCCTTCCTCGCCGCGAACGGGCTCGATGCGCTTGAGCTGCGCCGCCTGTGCGAAGCCCGCGCGCTGGAACGCCTGGCCTTGAAGCACGCATCGCGCCTGCTGCCGGATGGTCCCTCCTGGGACGAAGCCCTGGCTTCCGAGGCCCGGTTGGGCGGCCAGTGGGAACATGCCGCCCGCGCGCTGGCGGAAGCGGACGACACGTCCGACGAAGGCGAATAGCCGGCCGGAAGACGGGCCCCCGCGCAATCCCAGACAGGGCCTGCTGTCGCATCTGGACGGGCTGAAACTTGTTTCACGAAACCCAGGCTGCCTGGCGGGTTGGACGCCCGTTCAGGGTCGACCCCCCTGCTGCGTCACGAAAAAACGTGACAGCCCCGCAGGGCCAGATAGGGTCAACCCCGGAGGTTGTCCGCATTGAACACCGCTCCCTGGGTGGTTCCGCCAAGTGGGTCCGCGCCGTCATCGGCCGGGCACGCTCGCGGATTGCGGGGAATCCGACCTCCGCGGTGGGGTATGGCAGGGAAGGCGCCCTCGCCGGTCCTGAAAACCCGGGTGGTCGTCCCCACCTCCCAGGTTGTGTCACGGCTTGAGTCAGGGTCATGACCTCGCCGCTCCACCCGGACCAGCTTGAAGTCGGCCACAGTGTCGGCCCCTGGCGAATCGTCGGGACGCTTGGCGCGGGTGGCTTCGGCCGGGTGTTCAAGGTGGAGCGGGGCGGGCATGTCTACGCGCTGAAGCTCGCGTTGCGTCCGGCGAACCAGCACGCCAGCGATGAGGAGGACGTCAACGGGCGGATCGCGCGGGAGGTGGCGGCGCTGCTCGCGTGCGCTCCGCATCCCAACCTGCCGCGCGTGCACGCCGTGGATCGCTGGCCGGAGCCACCGGACGGCTACCTCTTCCACGTCACCGACTTCGTGGACGGCGAGACGTTCCACGAGTGGCGCTGGCGGGTGAAGCCCTCCGCCGCGCACCTGCTGACCGTCTACACGGAGGTCGTGCGGGTGGTGGCGGATCTCCACCGCAGGGGCGTACATCACCGCGACCTCAAGTCGGACAACCTGCTCATCCGCCGTCTGGATGAGCGCCCCATCCTCATCGACCTGGGCACGGCGCGCATCCCGGGAGCCTCCACGCTGACCGTGGGTGTCGCGCCCGCGTCGCCGCATCTGCTACCGCCCGAGTGCGTGACCTTCCTGCGCGAAGGCTCCTGGAAATCTGGAGCGAACTTCGATGCGGGCATCCCGGGTGACCTCTACGCGCTGGGCGCGCTGCTCTACGAGTCCCTGACGGACGGCTACGCCTTCGACCCACGCCTGCCCTACGAGCGATTGCTGCCCGCCATCGAAGCAGTGGTGCCGCGCGCTCCGAAGGACATCAACCCCAAGGTCCCCTCCAGCCTGTCGGACATCGCGATGCGGCTGCTCTCCAAGCGCCCCGAGGATCGCTACTCGGGGACGGAGACGCTGCTGCAAGCGCTGTGGGACGCGGCGAAGGACAAGCGCCACGCGGACTGGAAGGTCTCGCTGGACGTCCCGGCGGATCCGGATGAGGCCGGGCTGGACCGGGGCGTCGTGTCGCTGTCGCAGTTCCCTGGGAGCTCTCCGGCGCTGACAGCGCAAGCCCGTGAGCCAGCGCCGTCGGAACCGTCCTCACCCGCTGAGGCCGTCGAGCCGAAGCGGCGCCGTCGTTCCGGCGCGGTGCTTGGCCTGGGAGCACTCCTGCTGGGCTTCTTGATCTTCGGGCTGGCGCGACTGACGCCGGACCGGCCTCCACCTGCCGTAGCGCCTGTGTCTGAGAAAGGAAGTTCGTCCGTGACACCAACCCCGAGTCTTCCCGATGCCGCCGTGCTTGCGGTGGCGTCTTCCCCGGATGCGGGTGTTTCCGCTGCGGTGGAGCCGACTCCGCCCGCGCCCACCGAGGTTGCGACCACCTCCGTGAAGCCCCTGCGAGCGGACGGCGGTGTCATCCGGAAGATCGCTGGAGCGGCCGTGGCGGCTTGCGTGGGCGTGTCGTGCGCGGGCGGCAGTGCCAACAGCCCCAGGGATCGGAGCGAACCGTGCCCGGCGGGAGCCAAGGAGGCCATGGCGGAATTGAGGACCGGCCATGTTGTGTGGAACGGCCTCTGGCTGGCGGAGTCTCAGAGATTCGAGACGGAGATCCGTGAAGGCCCCCTCCTGGGTACCGTCCATCAAGAGGCGGCGATGCGCGGTGCCTTGCCGATAGGGACAAAAGTGAAGGGTCGCGCGGTGTTCTACCCGGAAGTCACCCGGTTGCTCTTCACGGAAGCCACCCTACCTGACGGGAGGGTCTTCCCCATTTGCATGGAGTACTTCGACAAGAGGGCCGTTCAAGTCGGCCACGCAAAGGACATGGAGGGCTACTCCCCGGACACCGCCACGACAAGGTGGGTGCCGAACCAGTTGTTCGGTCTGAGGGCGGTCCAACGCCTCAACGTGTACCAAGAGCAGATTAAGTAGGCACTTCGCCGCATCGACGCCTACTCGTGGAGGCGAGTCATCCGCGAACAGCGGGTACGCGTAACGCCCCGTGATAGAAGGGAGCTCCTGCTGCCCCGGTTCGAGGAGCCCTCCCCACCGTGCCCTCCTGTCTGTTCGTCGCGCTTCCGGTTCTTCTCTGGTCGACCCATGTATTGGCGGCTTCTCCCGTCGGGAACGATGCGGTGGAGGGGACGCTCCGGATGGAAGTGGGAGCGGACGGCGTGGGGCAGCGCCCCATCCACATTGGGCCTGGGATCAGCACGACGCTTCTCTTCGATACCGACATCCAGCAGGACCAACTGAGCCTGGAGTCACGAGCACAGTTCGCACGGGTGAGTACGGGCAGTTCGGTTCTCGTGCTCGTGCCGTCCAATGATTTGCAGGGGGGGGACAGCTTGAAACTGTCCGTTCCCTTCAAGGATGCGGGCTCGGCGCTTCCCGCAAGGTTGTCTTTGACCTTGGTGGTGGATTCACGTGCCGTGGATCGGCAGGTGGAAGTCTACCGACGGGGGCGCTCCGCGGAGTCGTACCGCCAGGAAGTGCAGCAACTTCGCGCGGAGATCGAGCGCTTGCGGCAGGAACGCGTTTCCTCAGGAGGAAGCGTGCGTGAGCCTATGGGACTTCGGGGGCTCCTGATGGCCTCGACGTCGCTTCCTGGCATCGGGGTCGATGATAACTGGAGGCTCATCAAGTGCAGGCGCCCGTGCTCATTCCAGTTGGAGAGAGGTGCGGTGTTCACGTCAGGCCCGCGGAGGGCCGTGCAGTTGGTGCTGAGGGCTGCCGACAAGAAGCCATGGATCATCGGGAGGGCCGTGCTGGTGGACCGGCAGGGAAAGGAGTGGCAATCCTTTCCGCCCATTCAGTCCGGACCCATCACGGCCGAGTCTGAGGCGACCTTGATCCTGGAGTTCGATGTCAACAACGCGGAACTGGAGGGCTATCAATTGCGCGTCACGGATGTAGATGGCGCCCGGACGGTGCAGTGGAGTGGCATCAACTTCCCCTGAGCCTGAAGCCTGGCTCAGTCCAGGAACCGGCGCTCCCATCTACGCAGGGCGTCGTTGGCTCGGTCACGGCGTGAGACCTCGCGAGCCGCGAACCAGGGCTCCAGGATGCGCGCCAGTTCCCGGTGTGCTGGCAGCATGCGTCCTTCATCAGTGTCGCCCGCGTCGGGTTCGGCACCCAGGGTGACAACGGCACGGTCTTCCCCCAGAGCCAGCACGGAAGTCCCCGGTGCCTGGAGGCGGGCCTCCAGCGCGGAAGCGCCCCCCAGCGCTTCGAGCACCGGCGGGCCCAGGAAGTTCATCCAATGGACGCCCTGGACCTTTTCTCCCACTGAGTAGGCATTGTTGCGTTCATCCGGCACGTCCATGCCTGGATAGCGAAGTCCAAGTTGAAACATGTGCTGCATCAAATCCTTCATGCCCAGCCAGGCATGGAAGGAGGGGCCTGCATGGCCGGAGTTGAAGGGCAGTGGCTTCGCCAGGGAAAGAGCCAGCTCTCGGAATGGAACGTGGCCCTGGGATTGGAGCCGATGGGCCGGAAGCCAGAAGGAGACCGCGCAGGCATGCCGTCCCGGTGCGCGGCGGCTCTCCGGTGAATCCAGGTCAACGCCTCGGTAGAGGAATTGATGGTCAACGAGGCTTCCGTAGCTGTCCCGCAAGTGGATGAACGGGGCCGAATGCGTCAGCAGTTCCTGATGAATTGATTCGAGCGCGGAGTCATCCAGGATGCGCCATTCGCCTTCATGGTCGGGGTACCACGTCAGTGCCTGGCGCCCGACAGCATGGAGGTAGGTCCTCAATGCCTGTGAAATCAGGGGGGCCAGTTCTCGATGCGAGCGCCGCATGTAGAAGCAGATGCTGAGCCCTGCCTTCATGATGACAGAGCCATTGCCCGCGACCACTTCGACAGAGGGCAGGATCCCGGGCATCAGTAAACTCCCAAGATGGGTGAGACGCGGAAGGCATCGACGCCCAAGGCCTCTTCATACATTTCGCCCTGGAGGCGGTCCTCCCAGGGATGCCCTTTGGGGTACTTCCGCCAGCTACCTTCCTTGCCAATAGGGCAGGGAAACTTGAAGTCGTAGCTCGCTTCAGGGTGAAGCGGGTCTCCGAGATGAATGACCAAGTCGGGGACGAGCGTCCCACGGAGCTGCGCTGTTCGACCTGAACGGAGCATCGTCTGCTCTTCTCCAGATGTGACCAGTTCCAAGGAGTTTGCCTCCTGGTCGTATCGGTAGCGCTGTTCCAGGCTGAATCCACCGGGCCGCTCAACGGACAGGTGCTCCTGAACGCAGCGGAGGGCCACCTCGTGCTTCTCCCGGCCCAACTGCATGGCCCGGGTGATGGGTTTGCCCGCCGCATCCGTCCCGACCTGCTCCTCGCACTGCTGCGCTGTAGGCGTCTTGCCGTCGAGCAACCGCAGATTCACCTCTTGGTCCGCCAGGGTCGCGCACTTCTTCAGGATTTCATGCAGGCGGCTTTGGGTCGCCGCATCCATGACCTTCAGCGCCCCTGCCACGGATGCACCGGCTTGCGCCGTGGTTCGAACACTCGCGGGCATGGCCGCGCAGTACGCGGGGTTGTGCCGGCACGCGTTCGTGCCTGAATCCAGCGTCTGCTGGTACTCCCGCCGCGTCTGTCCGCCGCCCGCGGACTGGCACCCGCAGAGCAGCAGCCAGGCCAGCAGGGCCGCCGTGTGACGAATCCTCATGCCCACCGAGCGTGCCAGAATCCCGGCACCCCCGCCCTCATGCCGGGTAGGGTGCGGCTCCACACGATGACCTCCGACCTCACGCCCGAATCCCTGCGCTGCGTCCGCGCCGACGCGCGCGAGCCCGAGGGCTACCGGGCCGCCCTCGGCGACACCCGCGCCTCGCTGCTCCACACGGACCCGCCCTATTGCCTGCTCACCCGGCGCCGCAAGGGCGGAGACCTGCGCGACCCCCGCGCGAACAAGAAGATCGACCGCAACCCCATCGTCCGCTTCGAGTCCGTGCGCGACTACCGCGTCTTCTCCGAGGCCTGGCTCACCCGCGCCACCGCGCACCTCACCCCGGACGCGCCCCTCATCATCTGGACCAACCTGCTGGGCAAGGAGCCCATCCTCACCGCCGCCCACGGCCTGGGCTACACCCACCTGCGCGGCGAATACGTCTGGGGCAAGCGCACCACCGACAAGAACGCCAACGAGCAGCTCCTGCGCGTCTACGAGGTCGCCCTCGTCATCGCCCGCACGCCCGCGCCGCCTCTCGCCCCCGGAGACGCCCCCACCGTGTGGGCCGTCGTCGGCGGCTACGACGATGACGCCGAGGCCACGCAGTGGGGCGGCCACCCGCACCACAAGCCCTTCTCCGTGCTGGAGCCCCTGGTCCGCACCTGGAGCCGCCCCGGTGACACGGTGCTGGATCCCTTCGCGGGCAGCGGCTCCATGCCGTCCGCCGCCCTGCGCCTGGGCCGCCGCCCCGCCTGCATGGAGGTCGAACCCGAGTGGGCCGAGCGCGTCACCCACCGCCTGCGCGAGACCGCCCGTCAGCTCGCCAGCGCCCGGTAGAAGCGCGTCTCGCTCCACCGGGGCACGTCCGTGGGACGGTGGTCCCACCAGTTCATCACCAGCGTGCGCCGCTCGCGCGAAGGCCCCGGCAGCTTGCCGTCAGGCACCTGGTTGTTCGCGTCCAGCACCCCGTGCGTCAGCGTCCCGTCGAACACCACCAGCCGGTTGGGGCGCGGCGCCACCAGCGTCAGATCCTCCAGCCGCTCCGGCGCGAGCGACGGGTTCTCGTCACACGGCGGCTCCCGCGTCACCGCCAGCGCGCCGCCCCGCACCCGGTTGAGGAACAACACCGACGAGCGCACCGGGTGCACCAGCTTCCCCGTGGCCAATGCCAGCCGCTCGTCCCGGTCCTGGTGGAAGTCCACCCGCACGTCCGTGGCCCGCATCCGCGACAGCCACCACTCCACGCCGGAAATCTTCCAGCCCTTCGTCACCCGGGGCCGCAGCGTGTGGATGACCTCCTCCACCACGTTCTCCGGGGGCCCGAAGGCGTACCAGAACGTCGTCTGGTACGTGTGACGCAGGCGCTCTCCCTTCAGGTCCCCCACGCGGCGGGACAGCCGCTGGAAGAGGGGCAGGGGCAGGGCGGGCTCGGTGAGCTGGACGAGGGATTCCACGATGGGGCGGAAGCTTTCTCCTGAACGCGAGGTGGGCGCCACCCCCTTTCACCGGTAGGCTTCGCCCCCTCATGAAGCCCCATCAGAAGATGCTCCTCGGGATTTCCATCGGCGCGGCGGCCGGGCTCGTCTGCAACGCCGTGTTCGGGAGCGCGGACTGGCTCACCTGGCTCGTCGAGCACGTCACCAACCCCCTGGGGCAGATCTTCATCCGCCTGCTCCTGATGCTCGTCGTGCCGCTCCTGTTCTCCGCGCTCGTGGTGGGCGTGGCGGAGCTGGACCTGAAGCAGGTGGGCCGCCTGGGCGCCCGCACGCTGGGCTACACCGTCGTCTTCTCCGTCATCTCCGTGGTCATCGGCCTGTTGCTCGTCAACACGCTGCGGCCCGGCGACGGCCTGAGCGACGAGGCCCGCGCCCTGGCCCGCACGGGCACGACCATCAAGCCCGCGCCGCCCCCTGGGGACACCTCCGCGGGCGCGCTCTTCATGTCCATGGTGCCCACCAACCCGCTGAAGGCCGCGGCGGACGGGGACATGATTGGCCTCATCGTCTTCTCGCTCATCTTCGGCCTGGGCCTGGCGCTCACGCCGGGGGAGCCCGCGCAGCGGCTCAAGGACGTCGTCCAGGGCCTCTACGACGTGATGATGAAGCTCATCGACGGGGTGCTCAAACTGGCCCCCGTGGGCGTGGGCGCGCTCCTGTTCTCCATGACGGCGCGCCTGGGCTTCCACATCCTGGGACAGCTGGCGTCGTACGTGGGCGTGGTGCTCCTGGCGTTGGGCATCCACATGTTCGTCATGTACTCGCTGTCCGTGCGCTTCCTGGGCGGACGCAACCCGGTGGAGTTCTTCCGCTCCTGCCGGCTGGCCATCGTCACCGCCTTCTCCACGTCCTCCTCCAGCGCCACGCTGCCCACCGCCCTCAAGGTGGCGGAGGAGAACCTCAAGCTGCCGCGCAACGTGTCGCGCTTCGTGCTCACCGCCGGCTCCGCGATGAACCAGAACGGCACCGCGCTCTTCGAGGGCGTCACCGTGCTCTTCCTCGCGCAGGTGTATGGCGTTCCGCTGGGGCTCACGCAGCAGGCGACCATCATGTTCATCTGCGTGCTGGCGGGCATTGGCACCGCGGGCGTGCCCGCGGGCTCCATCCCCGTCATCGCGATGATCCTGGGCATGTTCAACATCCCCGTGGAGGGCCTGGGCCTCATCCTCGGCGTGGACCGCTTCCTGGACATGTGCCGCACCGTGCTCAACGTCACCGGAGACCTGGCGGCCGCCGTGTACGTGTCGCGCGGCGAGCCCCCCGACCGGCCGGTCGGCGAGGAGGCGGCGCAGTCACCTACTGCCTGACGTGGCATCACCCCGGTTCCACCTTTGACCGAAGTCCCATCCGCCGTCCTACGCATCCAAGGAGCTTGAGCCGCATGAAAGTCGCAAACGGTCGCGTCGTCGCGCTCGACTACCGCCTCCACCTGGGAGACGGGCAGATCATCGACCAGAGCGCCCCGAATCAGCCGCTCGCCTATCTGCATGGGCACAAGCAGATCGTCCCCGGCCTGGAGGGCGCGCTGGAAGGCCTGGGGGTGGGGGACAGCAAGCAGGTGGTGGTGACCCCGGAAACGGGCTACGGCGTCCACAAGCCGGAGGGCGTGCGCAACGTCCCCCGCACCATGCTGCCCACCACGTACCTGCCCCAGGTGGGCGGCACGCTGATGGCCCAGACGGAGGACGGCGACGTCCCCCTGCGCATCATCGCCGTGAACCCGGACCACGTCGTGGTGGACCTGAACCACCCGCTCGCCGGCAAGACGCTCCACTTCGACGTCACCGTGCGCGAAGTGCGTGACGCGACGCAGGAAGAGCTGGCCCACGGCCACGTCCACGGGCCGGGCGGCGCGCACGGGTAGTGCCTTTTCCATCCGTGGGGCACGGAGCGTTTCGTGCCTCCGGGGGGCGTGCACTATCTTGCGCCCCCCATGGTTCCTCCCGTCCCGAACCCCAGCCAGCTCCGCGTTCCCGCGCCCGACCCCGGCGCCGTTCCCGACCGGCCCGGTGCCTCCGCGGCCATGGACCCGGAGCTGTACTGGCGGGAGCACGTCTACCAGGGCGGCGCGCGGCAGCTCACCGTGCGCGCCGTCATCGCGGGCATGCTCATTGGCGCGGTGATGTGCCTGTCCAACCTCTACGTCGTCCTCAAGACGGGCTGGAGCCTGGGCGTCACCATCACCGCCTGCATCCTGGCCTTCGCGGTGTTCGGCACGCTGCGCTCGCTGAACCTGCTGCGCAACGAGTTCACCGACCTGGAGAACAACGCCATGGGCTCCGTGGCGTCCGCGGCGGGCTACATGACGGGCGGCGGCAACATGGCCGCGGTGCCCGCGCTCCTGATGCTCACCGGCACGCTGCCGTCCTCCGGCTGGCTGATGCTGTGGTTCGCCGTCATCTCCGCGCTGGGCGTCTTCGCCGCCATCCCCATCAAGCGCCAGCTCATCAACATCGAAGCGCTGCCGTTCCCCACCGGCACCGCCACCGCGGAGACCATCCGCGCGCTGCACGGCCACGGTGAGACCGCCCGCAACAAGGCGCGGCTTCTGGGCCTGGCGGGGCTGGTGGGCGCGTTCCTGGTGCTGGTACGCGACGCGCGCTTCACCTGGCTGAAGAACCTGCCGGAGAAGGTGAGCCTGCCGTTCACCATCCTGGGCCGCGAGGCGGGCAAGTGGTCCCTGTCCTTCGACTTCAGCCTGCTGCTCATCGGCGCGGGCGCGCTGGTGAACTTCCGCACCGGCTGGTCCATGCTCCTGGGCGCCATCCTCAACTACGGCTTCCTGGCGCCGGCCATGTTCACCCAGGGCGTCATCCCGGAGGTGACGTACAAGGCCATCAACGGCTGGTCCCTGTGGACGGGCTCCGCGGTGCTGGTGTCCTCCGGCCTGCTGTCCTTTGCCTTCCAGTGGAGGAGCGTGGTGCGCTCCTTCTCCGCGCTGGGCTCGCTGTTCGGCAAGAAGCCCCAGGAGGGCGCGGGCGCGGATCCGCTGGCGGACATCGAGTGCCCGCCGGCCTGGTTCCCGCTGGGCTTCGCGCTGCTGGGCCCCGTGGCCGTCTTCCTCATGGCCTGGCTGTTCCAGATTCCCTGGTGGGCCGGCGTGCTCGCGCTGCCCCTGGCGGTGGTGATGGGCGTCGTCGCGTCGCGCGTGACGGGAGAGACGGACACCACGCCCACCAAGGCGCTGGGCCCCGTCACCCAGCTCATCTTCGGTGGCCTGGCGCCGGGCAACATCCCCGCCAACGTGATGAGCGCCAACGCCACGGGCGGCGTGGGGCTGCACTCGGCGGACCTGCTCACGGACCTGAAGTCCGGGTGGCTGTTGGGCGCGTCGCCGCGTCAGCAGTTCGTGGCGCAGTTGTTCGGCGTGGTCGCGGGCGCCATGGCTGTGGTGCCCATCTTCAAGCTGCTGGTGCCCACCGCGGACGTGCTGGGCACGGAGCAGTTCCCCGCGCCCGCGTCCATGGTGTGGGCCGGTGTGTCGAAGATGCTCGCCTCGGGGCTGGCCGCGCTGCACCCCACCGCGCGCATGGGCGCCCTGTGCGGCGCGCTCCTGGGCATCGCGCTGGTGCTGCTGGAGCGCTGGGCCCCGCCGAAGATGAAGGCCTTCATTCCCTCCGCGTCCGGCCTGGGACTGGCCATCGTCATCCCCGGCTCCAGCTCCATCAGCCTCTTCGTGGGCGCGACGCTGGCGGCGTTCCTCCGGCGCGTGAAGCCGAAGCTCGCGGAGGACGCGGTGCTGCCCGTCAGCTCCGGCTTCATCGCGGGCGAGAGCCTCCTGGGCATCGTCATCGCGATGGTGAAGGCCTTCGGCTTCATGCCGACGAAGTGGTGAAGGCCTTCGGCTTCATGCCGAAGTAGGGGACGGGCCTGCTCAGTCCACCTTGCTGGTGGCGAAGGACGCGCCCGCGACGAAGCGGAAGGTGGGCGTGTCGAACCCGGCGCCCACGCCCGGGCCGCCCATCACGTACAGGTCCAGGTTGGACAGGGCATGGCGGCGGATGGCGATGAGCAGCTCCGCCCCCACCCGGCCCCCGTTCAGCGGGATGCCCGTGAGCACGCTCACCTCGCCGCGCGTCGTCTCGCCGTGCAGCGACGTCACCGTGGCGCCCAATCGCAGCTCATTGCCCACGATGTCTTTCGGGTCGTAGGACACGGGGCCCAGGTCCTGGCGCTTGCGCAGGAAGACACCGGCCTCGCCGCCCACCTGGAAGCCCTCGCCCACGTAGCCCAATTGCAGACGCGGCTGCCACGCGTAGTCCTCGTGCGCCTGCGCCTCGCGGCTGCCCACCGGCAGCCCCGCGGTGAGCCCCACCGACAGGTTGATGGGGGCGCCCTTCGACTGGCGCAGCAGCGCCGCCCGGGCCGTCAGCCACGGCGTGGCGATGCCGCCGGTGTTCGGCCCGAAGTACTCCAGCGTGGGCTTGCCCCCCTGCGTCAGGACGAAGGGCAGCTCGCCGCCCACCTCCAGCCAGGACAGCACGCCGAAGCCCACTGTCAGGTGGGCGGTCATCTTGTTCTCGACCAGCCCCGTGCCTTCGCCGGGCTCCCAGCGCGTCTGGAAATGCATGGGCAGCTGCTCGTAGTGGTAGTTCAACGCCACACGCAGTTGCCCGGACTCCAGCGTCCGGCCCGTCCCCACCACCAGCGACCCCAGCGCCGCCGGGTCCAGGCGCAGGCGTTGCAGGTCGAACATGGGCAGCGGACTCTTGGGGCCGCTTTCCAGGGCGTGAGCGGAGAAGGGGACGGACAGCAGGGCAGCGGCGAGGACCGAGGCCGGACGGAACACGTGACGACTCCCGAGGCGGAGGGACGCGGACTCTAGCCAGAGTCCCCCGCCGCGAAAATCATGCACGGGTGCCACCGATTGATGGTTGCCCCGCGCAAATATCGCCGCGTCAGGCAGTCCCGGCCGCCAGGTCCTGCAATTCCTGCCAGCGCGTATAGAGCCGGTCCACTTCGGCGGTGGTGGCCTCCAGTGCCTGGTTGACCTCCGCCACCTTGGAGCCCTGGCTGTAGACGGCGGGGTCGGCCAGCTTCGCCTCCAGCTCCGCCTTGCGCTTCTCCGCGGCCTCGATGGTGGCCTCCATGCCGTCCAGTTCGCGCTGGTCCTTGTAGGAGAGCTTCCCGGGCTTCTTCGGCGCGGGCTTCTGGGCGGGCTCCTCGCGGGCCTCGTCCTTCTTCGGCTCGTCCTTCTTCTGCGCGGCGGCTGCCTTGAGCGCGGCGGCCTGCGACTGCTCGCGCAGCCGCTTGTACATGTCGTAGTTGCCCTCGTAGCGGGTGACCTTGCCCTCTCCGTCGAAGGAGAGGATGGCGGTGGCCACCTTGTCGAGGAAGTACCGGTCGTGCGTCACCAGCAGGGTGCTGCCGGCGAAGTCCAGGAGCAGCCGCTCCAGGATGTTGAGGGTGACGATGTCCAGGTCGTTGGTGGGCTCGTCCAGGACCAGGACGTTGGCGCCCTCCAGGAACAGCCGCGCCAGCAAGAGCCGGTTGCGCTCGCCGCCGGACAGCGCGCCCACCTTCATGCGCTGCATGGGCACCGGGAAGAGCAGGTCCTCCAGGTAGTCGCGCAGGGCCACCTTCCGGTCCGCCAGCTCCACGTGGTCCTCGCCGTTGGAGGCCGCGTCGTACACCGTCTGCTCTGGGTCCAGCTGGGCGCGCTGCTGATCGTAGTAGGCGACCTTGGTGTTCTTCCCGATGACGAGCTTGCCGCTGTCCGCGGGAATCTCCCCCAGGAGCACGCGCAGGAAGGTCGTCTTGCCCACGCCGTTGGGGCCCAGGAAGCCCACGCGCTCGCCGCGCTGGAGGCGGAAGTCCACGCCGTCCAGCACCTTGCGGTCCCCGAAGGACTTCTTCAGCCCTTCGGCCTCGATGACGGTGTGGCCCAGCCGGGGCGCCGCCACCACCTTCAGGTCCGCCACCTTGGGACGCTGGAAGCCCTTCTCCGCCAGCAGCTTCTGCGCCCGCTCGATGCGCGCCTTGCTCTTGGTGCGCCGTGCCTCCGGGCCTTTGCGCAGCCACGCCACCTCCTGGGCAATCCAGCGGCCGCGCTTGTGCTCCGCGACTTCCGCGTTCTCCTGGGCCACGAGCTTCTGCTCCACGTAGGCCGCGTAGTTGCCGGGGTAGGAGATGAGGCCGCCGCCGGGCTGGATCTCCACGATGCGATCCACCAGGTCATCCAGGAAGTAGCGGTCGTGCGTGACGAGCAGGAGCGCCCCGGGCAGCTTGTCCAGCTCATCCTCCAGCCAGTCCACGGTGTCCGCGTCCAGGTGGTTGGTGGGCTCGTCCAGGAGCAGCAGGTCCGGGCGCGTGAGCAGCGCGCGGGCAATGGCCACGCGCTTCCTCAGGCCTCCGGACAGCTGCGCCACCGGCCGGTCCCAGTCCTTCACGCCCAGGCGGTCCAGCAGCGTCTTCGCGTGGTGCTCCGTGTCCCAGCCGCCCGCCTGCTCGATGCGGTCGCTCAGCGCGGACAGCTGCTCCAGCATCTTCGGGGTGGCGTGCGCGGGGTCCGCCTCCAGCCTGCGGGACAGCTCCGCGTGCGCGTCCAGCGCCTCCTTCAGCGGCGCCTGGGACACGGCGAGCTCGCTCTGCACGGTGGCGCCTTCGGGGAACTCGGGCTCCTGGGGCAGGTAGGTGACGCGCGCGCCCCGGCGCAGCTGCAATTCGCCCAGGTCCGGCTTCGCCGCGCCGGCCAATATCTTCATCAGCGACGACTTGCCGGAGCCGTTGACGCCCACGAGGCCCACGCGCTCACCCTCCTCGATGGTGAAGGTGAGGCCCTCGAAGACGGTGCGGCTGCCGAAGGCGAGCTGGACGTTGGCGGCGCGAAGCAGCGTCACGGAAAGGAACCTTTCGAAAAGGGGGAGGGGAAAAGCGAAAGGGCGCCCCCCACTTGAAGCGGGGAGCGCCCTTCCTACAGCCAGTGCGGCGTGGGCACCCGGACTACTTGCGGGCAGCCTGCTCCGCGGCCTGCTTCTCCTTGTACTGCGCCATCAGGGCCTCGGCCTCGTTGCGGGGCACGGGCAGGTACTTGGCGAACTCCATCGTGAACTCGCCCTTGCCCTGGGTGGCGGAGCGCAGGTCCGTGGAGTAGCCGAACATCGTGTTCAGCGGCACTTCGGCCACCGCCGTGACGTAGCCCTCGGCCGTGCCCGTCTCCAGGATGGTGCCGCGGCGCTGGTTCAGCTGGCCGACGACGGAACCCTGGAAGTCTTCCGGAGCCGTGACTTCAACCTTCATGATCGGCTCGAGGATGACCGGCTTGGCGGCGGCGTAGCCCTCGCGGAAGCCCATGATGGCGGCCGTCTTGAACGCCATTTCGGACGAGTCGACCGCGTGGAACGCGCCGTCGTTGATGACCACGCGCAGGCCCACCACGGGGAAGCCGATGAGGCTGCCCTTCTTCACGGCCTCCTGGAAGCCCTTGTCGCACGCGGGGATGAACTCGCGCGGGATGGAGCCACCGACGATGTCGTCCACGAACTCGTACTGCTGCACGGCGTCCGCCGGCAGGGGCTCCACGTAGCCGCACACGCGCGCGAACTGACCCGAACCACCGGTCTGCTTCTTGTGCGTGTACGCGAACTCGCCCTTCTGGGAGATGGTCTCGCGGTACGCCACCTGCGGCTTACCGGCGACCACCTCGCAGTTGTACTCGCGCTTCATGCGCTCGATGTAGATCTCCAGGTGGAGCTCGCCCATGCCGCTGATGATGGTCTGCGCGGACTCTTCGTCACGGCGCACGCGGAAGGTGGGGTCTTCCTTGTGGAAGCGGTTGAGCGCCTTGGAGAAGTTCGCCAGCGTGTCGCGGTTCTTCGGCGTCACCGCCAGCGAGATCACCGCGTCCGGCACGAACATGGACGTCATCGTGTACTGCACGGTGCCGTCGGTGAACGTGTCGCCGGAGGCGCACTCGATGCCGAACAGCGCGACGATGTCGCCGGCCGTGGCCTCGTTGACGTCGTGCATTTCCGACGCGTGCATGCGGACGATGCGCGGAACCTTGACCTTCTTCTGGTTCACCTGGTTGATGATGAAGTCGCCCTTGCTCACCTTGCCCTGGTACACGCGCATGTAGGTGAGCTGGCCGTAGCGACCGTCTTCCAGCTTGAACGCCAGGCCGACGAAGGGCTTGGCCGGGTCCGACTCCAGGATGACCTTGGCCTCGTTGTTCTTCTGGTCGAGGGCCTCGTTGGTCGCTTCCTTGGGGTTGGGCAGGTAGCTGCACACCGCGTTCAGGAGCAGCTGCACGCCCTTGTTCTTGTACGCGGAGCCGCACATCACCGGCGTCATCTTCAGCGCGATGGTGGCGCGGCGCACGGCGGCGCGGAGCTGATCCTCGGTGATGGAGCCCGGGTCCATGAGGAAGGCCTCGCCCAGCTCGTCGTCGACGTTGGCGATGCCCTCGATCATCTCGTCACGGCGCAGCTTGGCCTCGTCCAGCATGTCCGCCGGAATGGCCTCCTCGCGAATGTTCTCGCCGTTCTCGCCGTCGAAGTAGAACGCCTTCATCGAGAGCAGGTCGATGAGGCCCTGGAAGCGGTCCTCCGCGCCGATGGGGTACTGGAGCTTCACCGCGTGGTGGTCCAGCTTCTCCTTCAGCTGCGCGGCGACGCGATCGTAGTTCGCGCCCGAGCGGTCCATCTTGTTGATGAACGCGATGCGCGGAACCTTGTAGCGCTTCATCTGGCGGTCCACCGTGATGGACTGCGACTGCACGCCCGACACGGAGCAGAGCACCAGGATGGCGCCATCGAGAACGCGGAGCGCGCGCTCCACCTCGATGGTGAAGTCCACGTGTCCCGGGGTGTCGATCAGGTTGATGTTGAAGTCGCCCCACATCGCGTACGTGGCGGCGGACTGGATGGTGATGCCCTTCTCACGCTCCAGGTCCATCGAGTCCATGACCGCGCCCACGCCGTCCTTGCCGCGGACCTCGTGGATCTCGTGGATCTTGCCCGTGTAGAACAGGATGCGCTCGGACAGCGTCGTCTTGCCCGAGTCGATGTGGGCGGAGATACCGATGTTACGAATCTTCTCGATGGGTACGTTGGAGGCCACGATCCGGTCCTTCTTCGATTGAAAAAATTGCCTGAGGGAACAGAGCAGGCGGGGCCCTTACTTCCCACAGGACCCAGTTACCAGACAAATCCGCATGACGCGGGGCGTACATCCGCCTACTTTCCGCCGTCCCTGTTCCGACTGAGGTCTCATAACAATGAGCGCGAGCGAAAACTTCTCCCTGGCCCGGGCCTGGCTCCAGGCCTTCAACGCCCACGACGTCACCGCCCTGGTTTCGCTCTACGCGGAGGATGCAACACACACCTCGCCCAAGATTCGCGTTCTGCATCCGGACACGGGCGGGCGCCTGGTGGGCCGGCCGGCCCTGGAGCGGTGGTGGAGGGACGCCATCGCCCGGCTGCCGGGCCTGCGCTACGAGGAGACGGCCCTCACGGCGGACGGGGACCGGGTGTTCATGGAGTACCTGCGCCACGCCCCCAATGAAGCGCCCATGCCGGTGGCGGAGGTGCTGGAGGTGAAGGGCGGGCGCATCGTCGCGTCGCGCGTCTACCACGGCTAAGGTGCCCCCCATGGCGACCCCCAATTTCGACCGGGACTTCGGATACCTGCTGCCCTTCATGGACAAGGTGGCGGCGGCCGCGGCGGACCTGCCGGACGCGGCCGCCCGCGAGGAGCTGGTGCGGCTGGTGGCGGAGGAGAAGGTGCGCTGGGAGCGGATCCGCTCGCTGCTCCAGGGCGCGCCGGGGCAGGGCGGCGGTTCGAAGGGGGCGGCCCCCAGGGTCGCGGCCTCGAAGGCCCCCGCGCCCGCCGCCGCGCCCCCGCTGGCCCGGGTGTCCTCGGACGGTGTGAACCGGGTGGCCCCCCGCGAGTCGGGCCTCACGGTGGGCAGCCTCAAGGACTCGCGCTAGCGGCTCCGCGGTGGATCAGGCGCTGCTCACGCGGACCTGATCCAACGCGTCGTAGGTGGCGGCCTTGTAGGCCTCCGACAGCGTCGGGTAGTTGAAGCAGGTCTCCACGAAGAGCTGCGCGGTGGCGCCGGTGAGCAGCGCGGTGAGCCCCACGTGCACCAGCTCCGAGGCCTGCTCTCCCAGCACGTGCACGCCCAAAAGCTTCATGTCGTCGCGGTGGAAGAGCAGCTTCAGGAGGCCCTGTTTCTCCCCGATGATCTGCCCGCGCGGGTTGGTGTCGAAGGTGGCGCGGCCGACGACGTAGGGGATGCTCCGCGCGCGCAGCGACTCCTCCGAGTCGCCGGCCATGGACACCTCCGGGATGGTGTAGATGCCGTAGGGCAGGATGGGCGTGAGCGTGCGCTTGCCCGGGCCGAACGCGTGCTCCACCGCGATGCGGGCCTGCTCCATGGACGTGGAGGCCAGCGCGGGGAAGCCGATGACGTCCCCCACCGCGTAGATGTGCGGCACGGCCGTCTGGTACGCGAGCCCCACCTCGATCTGGCCGCGCTTGCCCTGCTTCACGCCCAGCGCCTCGATGCCCAGGCCCGCGGTGTTCGCGGTGCGGCCGGAGGCGACCAGCACCTGATCCGCCTCCAGCACCTCGCCCGTGGACAGCTGCAGGCGGATGGGCTCCGAGTGGGACTCCGGCACGTGCGCGGACTCCACCGTCTGGCCCAGGCGCAGGCGGACGCCCAGCGTCTCCATGCAGTCGCGGAGCAGTTGGCCAATCTCCGCGTCCAGGAAGTTGAGCAGGTCGTTCTTCACCTCCACCAGCGTCACCGGGATGCCCAGCGCGGCGAACATGCACGCGTACTCGCAGCCGATGACGCCGCCGCCCACCACCACCAGCGTGCGGGGCAGGGTGGTGATGTCGAGGATCTCATCCGAGTCGTGCACGCGCGGGTCGCCGAAGGGGTACATCGGCGGGCGGTACGGAGTGGAGCCGGTGGCGATGAGGACGGTGCCGGCGGAGAGCCGGGCGACCTCCGCGCCCTCGCGCTTCACTGCGACGGTGTGCGCGTCCACGAAGGAGCCGGCGCCCTGGAACAGCGTTACGCCATGGCGCTGGAGGTTCTTGTGGATGCGCTCGCGCTCCATCTGCTTCACGCGGCGCTCGCGGAAGAGGAAGTCGGAGACGGTGGCCTCGTGGCGCAGCGTCGCGTCCACGCTGTAGAGCCCGCGCGCCTTGAATCCGGACAGGTGCAGCGCCGTCTCGCGCAGCGTCTTGGAGGGAAGGGTGCCGGTGTTGGCCGCGGTGCCCCCGAGCACCGGCTCCCGCTCCACCACCGCCACCCGCTTCCCCGCGAGAGAGGCCTGCACCGCGCCCCATTCCCCCGCGGGGCCTGATCCGATGACCACCAGGTCGAAGTCCGCCATGGGCCCACCCTAACCCCAGGCCGGGGGGCCAGGGCACCGGGAAGTCAGTCCCGGCCCGAGTAATTCAGCTTCTCGCGGACCTCTTCCTCGGTGAGCAGCCGGAAGCCGCCCTCGGGGATGTCGTCCAGGGTGATGTCACCCACCGCCTCCCGGTGAAGCGCGCGGGCGGGCAGTCCCACGGCGCCCAGCATGCGCTTCACCTGGTGGTGGCGGCCTTCGGTGAGCGTCACCTCCACCGTGTGCTCGTCGCGCACGCGCACCCCGGCGGGGCGGGCGGGGCCGTCATCCAGCATCATCCCCTGGCGCAGCGGCTCCACCTTCGCGTCGTCCGCGGTGCTGAACACCGTGGCCACGTAGCGCTTGGGCAGGTTCGTCTCCGGGGACGTGGCATGGGCCACCAGCTTGTCGTCGTTGGTGAAGAGCAAGAGGCCCGTGGTGTCCACGTCCAGCCGGCCCACGGCGTGCCAGGTGAAGCGGTTCAGCTCCAGGGGCAGTTGGGGCAGGAGCAGCTCGAACACCGTGCCCGTGCGGTGCTGGCGCGCGGTGGAGGTCAGCACCCCCGCGGGCTTGTGGAAGGCCAGCACGTGCGTGGGCGCGCCCTTGCGCACCGGCATGCCGTCCACCTTGATGACGGCGTCGGGTGGCACGGGCGTCAGGGGCGTGGTCGCCACGCGGCCGTTGACCGTCACGCGGCCCGCCTTGATGGCGGCCTCCGCCTCGTCCTGGGGCATGGCGCCCGCGCGGGCGAGCGCGCGGGAGAGCCAGTCCGGCTTCTCCTTGCCCTCCCAGCGGTTGGGGCGGGGCGGGGACTTGGGGGGCCGTTCGGGCTTGCGAGGCATGGGCGCGGCACTGTAGCCGCGCTTGAGGCGGCGGCGTGCTCCTTCAGTTAGTGCCGGACCGGTTCGTCGGGGTCATCCCCCTCGGCGGAGCCCGGTGTCGGGCCCGGCTCGTCGCCGTCCGCCATGCGGTGGGACTCCTCCTCCAGCCCTCCGTCCTCCGCCGTCCCGGGCGTGCGGCCGGGTTCCTCGAAGACCTCTTCGTGGGCGGGCGCCTGACGGCCAGGGCCGGGCTCGGTGCCTCCCACGATCATCGATTCGTAGGGCATGTGGTTCACGCGGTGCTCCTTTCCGTGCGGTTCGGACGTTCCAGGAAAGGTAGCGACGCGCGGGCATCCCGCCGCGCGGCGCCGGGTGTCCCCCTGCCTGCTCAGGGGTCGTCCCTGCCGGGGAAGTGCTTGCGCACGGTGTGCAGCGCGGCCAGCCAGAGCCGGGCCTCGTTGCGCGTGAGCCGGGAGCGGCGCAGCGGCGCGACCAGGTCCCGCACCGCCGTGCGCCCGGGCTGGGCGTCCACGAGGAATCCGCCCGCGCCCAGGAGCGCCTCCAGCGTGGCCTCCACCCGTGAGAGCTCCGCGTCCGTGGCGGCCAGGGGCAGGGGACCCGGCGGCGGCGCGCTGTCCGCCAGGTGCGCCATGCGGACCTCGTAGGCGTAGAGCAGCACCGCCTGCGCCAGGTTGATGGAGGGCTGCTCCGGCGCGGTGGGCACCGCGGACAGGTCGTGGCAGCGCTCCACCTCCGCGTTGGTGAGGCCGCTGCGCTCATCCCCGAAGACGAGCGCCACCGGCCCCTGCTTCGCCCTCGCCACCAGCTCCTCCCCCACGGCCCTGGGCGACAGGCGGCGCTTTCCCTCCACCTTGCGGGAGCTGGTCCCCACCACCCAGACGCAGTCGGACACCGCCGCGTCCAGCGAGTCCGGGCGCTTCACCCCACCCAGCACATCCTCCGCGTGCACCGCGAGCCGGTGGGCGGGGCCCAGGTCCTCCACCTCCGGCGTCACCCAGGCCCAGTCGGACAGGCCGCAGTTCTTCAGGGCGCGGGCGGCGGCACCCAGGTTCTCCGCGTTGCGCGGGCGCATGAGGACGAATCGGACGGGCAGCACCATGGCGGCGCACCCTACCGCCCCGGTGCACGTCGCAGGGACCCCAGTTGACCGGCGGGCTTGTCCCGCCGGGCAGAGGCCTCATTGACCGGCGGGCTTGTCCCGCCGGGCAGAGGCCCCATTGACCGGCGAGGTGTCTCACCGCCAGTCTGCACCGCGAAATCCCGCGTCCCGCGCGTCCAGCAGGCCACCCGCGAGTGTGGCTGCCCGGACACCCTGTGGGCCCGCGGACGCGCACGGGGGAGCGCCGGCACGTGGTCGCCGGGCCGCACTTCCCGTGCGCCTCCAAGGCCCCACGCGCGGCACGCGGCATGAAATCGGTTCCGCCGCCACCCCCTGGAGGAAACATGTCCCCGCAGTCCGCAGTCCCGCCGAAGGCCGCGCGCACGCTCCGTGCCCGCTGGCTCCTGCCGGCGTTGCTCGTGGGCGCGCTCGCCGCCGGCTGCAAGCAAGAGCCCGCGAAGACGCCGCCCGCCGATTCGTCGACCGCCATGGCGACCGACGCCGGCACGCCGTCCCCGTCCACGCCCGCGCCGGTGCAGGCCGCGAAGCTCACGCCCGTCATCCACGAGCTGGCCAGCGAGAACTCCGTGCCCCTGGGCGTGGTCATCGAGTTCGCGCTGCCGGTGCGCCCGCGCTACGAGAGCGTGGACGGCACCCGCGTCACGTTCTCTCCGGAGGTCGCGGGCAGCCTGAAGTGGACGGGCCCCTCGTCGCTGCTCTTCACGCCGTCCACGGGCTTCGCGGCCGGCACGACGTACACCGTGTCCGTGGACGCGGTGAACACCGACGCGGGCATCGTCCAGCCGGCGTCGTTCCGGGACTGGCGCTACAACTTCTCGACCTACGCCTTCAAGTTCTCCCAGGTCTACCCCACGCGCATGGACCCCCTGAAGGGGCTGGTGGAAGCGCACGTGGACTTCTCCGGCCCGGTGGACCTGGCCGCCGTGCGCTCCCGCATGAGCTTCCGCGTGGGGAACGCCGCCATCAGCGACGTGAAGTGGAGCACCCGCGCGGACACGCGCAACTCCCTGTCCGTGGCGCTCACCCACCCGAAGCTCAAGCCCGGCGCGACGGTGGAGTTCTCCCTGCGCGAGGGCCTCACGTCCGCGGGGACCGGCTCCAAGGAGCAGGCGCCCGCGACCACGGGCAGCTTCGTGGTGAACGGCGGCAAGCGCCTGGACATCACCTACGTGAGCCTCCAGGAGGGCTCCAGCGGCTACTTCTACGAGGTGAGCTGCCGCGACGTGGCGGCGGACGCCCCGGCGAGCCCCACCGACGAGCAGTGGGACTCGTACTATTACGACGACGACAACAAGGGCTGCTCGCTGAGCGACGCGGTGGCCCAGGACGCCATCCGCTTCAAGCCGAAGGTGAAGTTCTCCGTGGCCCCGTCGCGGCGCGGCTTCCGCATCTTCGGTGACTTCAAGCGCGGCCCGCACACGCTCTCCATCGCGGAGGGCACGCTGTCCGTGGGCGGCGGCACGCTCATGGGCGCCTGGTCGCGCGGCTTCTCCGTGCCGGCGCGCCAGTCCCAGGTGCGCTTCAACGCCAACGGCCGCTACCTGCCGCGCAGCGCGTGGCGCAACCTGCCCCTGCAGCACCTCAACCTGGAGGAGGTGACGCTCACGGTGCGCAACATCCCGCCGGAGAACCTCGTCTTCTGGATGGGCAGTGACTACTCGGAGAGCGCCGACGAGCGGACGAGCAACGTGCTGGTGCGCAAGGCGGTGCCGCTCAAGTCCACGCCGGACGCGCTGCTCACCACGTACATCGACGTGGCGTCGCTCGTGCCCGCGAACACGCGCGGCCTGGTCGAAATCCTGGCCGAGCGCGGCGACTACAAGGCCGCCGCCCGCATCCTGCTCACCGACCTGAGCCTCGTGGCCAAGCGCGGCGGTCCCGCCGTGGGCTCCAAGGACTCCGGCGAGGTGTGGGTCTGGGCCCTGGGCCTGGAGAGCACGGAGCCCCTGTCCGGCGTGGAGGTGTCGCT
The DNA here is from genome assembly GCF_054512695.1 of Corallococcus sp. M7. Classification (NCBI taxonomy): domain Bacteria; kingdom Pseudomonadati; phylum Myxococcota; class Myxococcia; order Myxococcales; family Myxococcaceae; genus Corallococcus; species Corallococcus sp. M7. Next base: position 7,058,891 of record NZ_CM137252.1, on the reverse strand, counting down.
GGTGAAGAAGAGCGGGCAGGCCGTGGCCCGCTGCACCACGCAGGGCGAGGCGGGCTGCCAGCTCAAGGTGCCCGCGCCCGGTGTGGATGAGAGCGCCCCGTTCGCGCTGGTGGCGCGCAAGGGCGACGAGCTGACGTACCTCAAGTACGACGAGCTGAAGACGGAGATCGCCAACTCGGACGTGCAGGGTGAGCCCTACCGCGCCGAGCAGCCGTACCGCGCCTCCATCTGGTCCGACCGCGGCGTGTACCGCCCCGGTGACACCGCGCACGTGGCCGCGGTGCTGCGCGGCCAGGACAACCTGGCGCCGCCGGTGGGCATGCCGGTGGAGGTGCGCGTCATCGACCCGCGCGAGCGCGAAATCCGCAAGGTGACGCTGAAGACGAACGCGGCGGGGCTCGTGGCCTTCGACCAGGCCTTCGCGGCGTTCCAGGACACGGGTCACTACTGGGTGCGCCTCAAGGTGGCGGACCGCGACCTGGCCTCCTACGCGGTGAACGTGGAGGAGTTCGTCCCGGAGCGCATGAAGGTGACGGCCAGCGCCAGCGCGCCGGGCTACGTGCAGGGCACGGAGATTCCGGTGGGCGTGGAGGCCGCGTACCTCTTCGGCGGATCCGCCGAGGGCAGCCCGGTGGAGATGACGTGCCGGCTGGAGTCCGTGCCGTTCAAGCCCAAGCAGAACGCCCAGTACACCTACGGCGTCTGGCGCCAGGACGGCAACGCGCCCCGGCCCGTGACGCTGGGGCAGGTGAAGGGCACGCTCGACGCGAAGGGGCAGGCGCTCCTCAACTGCCCGGCGCAGGCGGCGTCCGGCCCCATGAAGGGCGCGGCGCGGCTGTCCGCGGTGGCCAGCGTCTTCGAGTCCGGCAGCGGCCGCTCCACCATCGGTGAGGCCACCGTGCCCGTGCATCCGGAGGCGTACTACCTGGGCCTCCAGGCCAACACGCAGAAGGTGAAGGCGTCCACGCCCTTCACGCTGACCGGCGTGGTGGTGGACTGGAACGGCCTGCCCTTCACCGGGGACAAGGCGCCGAAGACGGTGCAGCTGGAGTACCAGCTGCTCGAGGAGAACTACGGCTACTACTACGACGAGGAATCCGGCTACGAGCGCTACCAGCGTTACCTGCGCCCGCAGCGTGAGGGCGAGGCGATGGCGAAGGTGGAGAACGGCCGCTTCACCGCGACGGTGCTGCCGGGCCGCGATGGCGCGGGCTATCTCGTGCGCGCTCGCGCGGGCAACACCCAGACGGACCTCGCCATCGAGGGCGAGGGCCGTTACTACTGGTGGGGCGAGGGCTCGCGCGTGGACCAGACGCCGCGGCCCCTGAAGCCCACGGCGCTGGACATCTCGCTGCCCGCCAAGGGCAAGGTGGGCGAGGCCCTCACCGTGAAGCTGAAGGCGCCCTACCGGGGCCGCGTCCTCTTCACCGTGGAGACCGACCGCGTGCTCACCACCGCGTGGAAGCAGGTGGAGCCCGGCGAGGTGTCCTGGTCGTTCACGCCGTCCGAGTACGCGCCCAACGTGTACGTGAGCGCGTTCCTGGTGAAGGACCCGCACCTGGAATCCGCCCAGGCGTTCATGCCCGACCGCGCCTTCGGCGTGGGCAGCATCGCGCTGGAGCCGGTGGACTTCACCCAGGCCGTCTCGCTGACGGTGCCCAAGGAGGTGAGGAGCAACGACACCCTCTCCGTGGACGTCGCGGTGGAGGGCGTGGAGGGGCCCACCTTCGCCACCGTGGCGGTGGTGGACGAGGGCATCCTGTCCCTCACGCGCTTCCAGAGCCCGGATCCGCTGAAGGAGATCTTCACGCGGCGCGCGCTGGGCATCCAGACCTACGAGACGGTGGGCTGGGCGCTGCTGGTGCCGCCGGGCGGCAACTCCAGCTCCACCGGTGGTGACGAGGGCGGCGCGGAAGGCCGCGTGCAGCCGGTGAAGCCCGTGGCCCTGTGGAGCGGCGTGGTGGAGGTGCCCGCCAACGGCAAGCTGAAGGTGCCCTTCAAGCTGCCGCAGTACCGGGGCGCGGTGCGGGTGATGGTGGTGACGGCGGGAGCGAAGCGCATCGGCCGGGCCAGCGCGCAGGTGCTGGTGCGCGACCCGCTGGTGCTCCAGACGACGCTGCCGCGCTTCCTCACCCAGAACGATGAGATTCAAATCCCGGTCTTCGTCACCAACCTGTCCGGCAAGGCGCAGGACGTGAAGGTGTCGCTGTCCGCGGAGGCGCTGGCGGTGCCGGGGCTCGCGATGCCGGAGGGCCTGGGCTCGCCGCTGGAACTCAAGGGCAAGAGCGAGGGCCGCGCGAAGCTGGAGGACGGAAAGTCCCGCACCTTCGTCTTCCAGGGCCGTGCGGTGCAGTCGGTGGGCGCGGCGCGGCTGGTGGTGAAGGTGGAGGGCGGTGGCTACACTTCCACGGAGCAACTGGACGTGCCGCTGTCTCCCGCGGGTCCGCGTGAGCGCAGGATCCAGCAGGTGGAGCTGGCGCAGGGCACCACGGACCTGAAGCCGCTGCTCGCCGGCTGGGTGCCCACCACGGAGCGCACCAACGTCTGGGTGACGAACAATCCCTACGCGAAGTCGCTCCAGCACCTCTCGTACCTGGTGCGCTACCCGTACGGCTGCATCGAGCAGACGACGTCCTCCACCCGCCCGCTCTTGTTCGTGAGCCAGTTGGTGGAGCGCGTGGATCCGACGCTGGTCTCCACGGCGAAGGTGGAGGACATGGTGCAGTCGGGCATCAACCGGGTGCTGTCCATGCAGACGCCCTCGGGTGGCTTCGCGTACTGGCCGGGCCAGACGGAGCCGGTGGCCTGGGGCACGGCGTACGCGACGCACATGCTGCTGGACGCGCGCAAGCTGAAGTACCCGGTGCCGGACGACCGCGTGGACAGCGCGCTCGCGTGGATCGGTGACGAACTGACCCGGAAGGAGGGCCGTCTGGGGCAGGACGACCACTACGGCCAGCACGCGGAGGCGTACATGCACTACGTGCTCGCGGTGGCGGGCAAGGGGCGCAAGGCGCGGGCGCAGGCGATGGTGAGCGTGCTGGAGACGGCGGCGAAGAAGGCGGCGCTCGGCGGCGAGGACCAGGAGGACCTGTACATGCTCAAGGCCGCGCTGTGGCTGTCCGGCGACCGCCGCTACGAGAAGGAGCTGCGCAGCCCGGACGTGTCCACCGTCACCGATGACCGTCGCAACAGCTGGTCGTTCTATTCGGACCGGCGCCGTCGCGGGATGATGCTCAGCACCTTCCAGGACCTCTTCGGCGACGCGCCGGAAGGGGAGCCCTTGGCGCGCATGGTGGCGACGGCGCTGTCGACGCGCACGTCGGCGTACTACTCGACGCAGGAGCTGGTCTGGGGCATCACCGGCCTGGGCAAGCGGCTGCAGGGCACGGCGACCAGCTTCTCGCCGCCCACGCTCACGGTGGCGGGCAAGACGGTGGCGCCTGTCGCGGAGAAGGACGCGCGCGTGTCGGACCGCACGTGGGCGCTGGCCCGCGCCAGCGAGCGCGCCAGCATGACGCTCGACCTGAAGGAGAAGGGCGGCGGCAACGTCTACCTCATCCTCAACAGCGAGGGCGTGCGCACCACGCCCGAGGCGAAGGCGGGTGGCGAGGGCCTGACGCTCAAGCGCACCTGGCGCTCGTTGGATGGCACCGCGCTGGACCTGAAGGCCCAGCCGGTGAAGCTGGCGGACCTCATCTACGTGGAGCTGGAGGTGACCAACACCCGGGGCGAGCGCGTGCAGAACATCGCGCTGGTGGACCGCCTGCCGGCGGGCTGGGAGATTGAAAACGCCCGCCTGGGGCGCGGTGGCAGCGTGGACTGGGTGGACGCGGATTCGCTCTGGGCCGCCGACTACGTGAACGTGCGCGATGACCGCATGGAGGCGTTCGGCACGCTGCAGGCCCATGAGACGAAGAAGCTCGTCTACGCGGTGCGCGCGGTGACGGCCGGCAGCTTCACCCTGCCGTCCGCGGAGGCCGAGGCGATGTACGACTCCTCCATCTGGGCCCGTGAAGCCGCGGGCACGGTGCAGGTGGCGGGGCCCTGGAAGGACGACCTGCTCTAGGCCCCATGCGTCGCATGCGTCTCAACGTGAAGAGGTGGGCGGGGGTGGCGCTCGCGGGGCTCGTGCTGTTGGGCACGGGCCTCGTGGCGGCCTGGTGGGTGCCGCTGCCGGAGCGGTTGGCTGCGCCTCCCTCGGTGGTGATGGCGTACCGGGACGGGTCGCCCGCGTACGTCTTCCTCGCCCCGGACGAGCGGTGGCGCATTCCCGCGCCGAAGGACCGCGTCGACCGGGCCTATGTCCGCGCCCTCCTGGCGCTGGAGGACAAGCGGTTCTTCCAGCACCCGGGCGTGGATCCGCTCGCGGCCCTGCGCGCCCTCGGGCTCAACCTGAGCCGGGGGCGGCGGGTGTCGGGAGCGTCCACGTTGACGATGCAGTTGGTGCGCGTGCTGGAGCCCCGTCCCCGCACGTTCACCTCGAAGGTGATTGAGTCGTTCCGCGCCGCCCAGTTGGAGGCGCGGTTGTCCAAGCAGGAGGTGCTGGAGGCGTATCTCCAGTTCGTGCCCTACGGGCGCAACGTGGAGGGCGTGGAGGCGGCGGCGCTCGCGTACTTCGGGCACACCGCGCAGCACCTGAGCCCGGCGGAGATCGCCACGCTGCTGGCGGTGCCGCAGAACCCGAACCGGCGCTTCCCGTCGCAGGAGAACCGGGAGCGGCTGCGCTCGGCCCGGGACGACATCGCCCGGAGGCTCCTGGAGTCCGGAGGGCTGGTCGTGGAGGGCGTCGCGTCCGACGCGGTGCTGGCGGAGGTGCGGGCGACGGCGGTGCCGGACGTGCTCACGCCGTTTCCGAGGGAGGCGCCGCACGCGGCGGTGTGGCTCAAGGCGCAGCGGCCTGGAGAGACGTGGCTGGCGACGACGTTGGACGCGGGCACGCAGCGGTTCGTGGATCGCACGCTGGGCGAAGCGGCCCGGCGGTTGGACCGGCAGGGCATCCACAACGGCGCGGCGGTGGTGGCGGACCGGGAGACGGGCGAGGTGCGCGCGCTGGTGGGGAACTTCGACTTCTTCGATGAAAAGCACGGCGGGCAGATCATCGGCTTCGCCACGGCGCGCTCTCCGGGGTCGGCGCTCAAGCCGCTCTTGTACGCGCTGGGGATTGATCAGGGCCTGGTGGGGCCGGAGACGCTGGTGCCGGACATCCCGATGGCATACGGCGGCTACCAGCCGCGCAACTTCGACGGGCGATTCCTGGGACTGGTGCGGATGGAGTCCGCGCTGTCGCAGTCGCTCAACCTGCCGTTCGTGAGGCTGTTGGAGCGGCTGGGCGTGGAGGGCTTCCTGGGCTCACTGCGGCAGGCGGGAGTCACCAGCCTGGATCCGCGGCCGGGGCACTACGGCCTGTCCGCGGCGGTGGGCGGCTTGGAGTTGACGCCGCTGGAACTGACGGGCGTGTACCTGGCGCTGGCGGGGGATGGGCAGGTGCGTCCGCTGCGGGTGCTGGAGCAGGACACGGCGCCGAAGAAGGCCCAGGCGTTGGTGTCGCCGGGAGCGGCGTGGCTGACGCGGCAGGCGTTGGCGTTGAGGGATCGGCCGGACTTCCCGGAGCGGCGGCGGCTCACGGGGCTGCCGGCGCGGGTGCACTGGAAGACGGGCACGAGCTTCGGCAACCGGGATGCATGGGCGGCGGGCTCTGGTCCGAAGCACACGGCGGTGGTGTGGCTGGGCAACTTCGACCACGCGTCGAGCGTGCACCTGGTGGGCGCGGAGAACGCGGCCCCGCTGCTGTTCGACATCCTGGAAGGCATCGGCCCGCGAGGCACGGCGGTGCAGGAGGAGGACCCCGCGCCGCCAAAGGACCTGGTGAGCGTGGAGGTGTGCGCGTATTCGGGGCACCTGCCCACGGACGCGTGCACGCAGCGCAAGCGGGTGGACGCGGTGCGCACGGCGGTGCCGACGACACCGTGTCCGTACCACCACCGCGTGGAGGTGGACGTGGCGTCGGGGCTGGCGGTGGGGCCGGGGTGCAGGGACGGGCGCAAGACGGAGTCGCGCGTGTACCTGACCTGGCCGTCCAGTCTGCGCCGGTGGCTCGCGGAGCAGCAGCGTCAGTTGCCCGAGCCGCCGCCCCTGGCGCCCGGCTGCGTCGCGGGAGGCGAGCGCGACACACCGACGATCCTCTCACCACCGGAAGGGACGGTGGCGCTGCTCATCCCGGGCATGAACACGGAGGAGCAGAAGATCCCCCTGGAGGCGGAGGCCGCGCACGACCGCGAGTTGACGTGGTTCGTGGACGGAGCCGTCCTGGGAACCGCGAAGGCCGCGGAGCGCCTGTGGTGGAAGCCGAGCGTCGGCACGCACGACATCCTCGTCACCGACGACCGAGCCTCACCGCCCGCCGCACCTTGGTGGTGCGCGAGCGGCAATAGGCTTCAGCGTTCAGCGATCCGCTTCGCCAGCGCGACGCCGCTGAGGAACGCGCCCTCCACCCGGGGGCCCGCGCACCAGTCGCCACAGGCGCCCAGGCCCAGCGCCGCGTCGTACAGGGAGGTGTCCTCCAGCGGCGGTGAAGGCATCGCGAAGCGCCACCGGTGCGCCACGGCCTCCACCGCGCGCACGTCCCGGCCCAGGGCCTGGCCGAACGCCTCCACGAGTTTCGGAGCCATCGCCTCCGCTGACTCCTCCAGGTGCGCCGCGCTGAACTCCGGCGACCCGTGAAGCACCCAGCGATCACCGGGAGCCCGCCCCGGCTTGCTCGTATCCCGCGCCACCCACGACAGCGGCGAGTCCTCCACGAACGCGCCATCCAACTCTACCGCCACCGGCGCATCGAACCGGGCCATCACGGCCCAGCACGGAGACATCCGCGCGGTCGCAGCCTGGGCCGCCAGCGTGGGAGCCCCCGCCAGCAGCGGCACCGCCTGCGGCGCGGGCACCGCGGCCACCACCACCTCCGCGAGTCCCAGGTCCTCTCCCGTCTCCGACGTCAGCCGCCACGCCTGGCCTTCGCGCACCACGCGCTCCACCCGCACCCCGGTGCGCACGTCCAACCCATCCGCCAGCGCCTTCGCCACCGAGCTCATCCCCGGAACACCCACGTAACGCACGGACTCCTTCGCCGGAGTCACCACCCCACGCGTCAGCGTCCCGATGCGCCCGCGCCACTCCGCCGCGACGCCCTCCGCCACCCACGCCTCCACCAGCGCGCGGAAGAGCGGATCCCTCGCGGTGAAGTACTGCGCCCCGTGGTCGAACGTGCCGCCCTCCGCGCTCCTCCGCGTGGACAGCCGTCCTCCCGGCCCGCGCCCCTTGTCCAGCACCCGTACGCCGAAGCCCGCGCCCGTCAGCACCCGCGCGAGCGCCAGCCCCGACATGCCCGCGCCAATGACGGCCACGCGGGGCAGGGGACCGGAGCGGCGAGGCAACAGCTCATCCAGAACGCGAGAGGCGGGCATGGGCCGGGTGCTAACCCGTCCCTGCCCGCCCCGCACGCCTGCTCAGCAATCGATGTCCGCGCGTCGACTCAGCGCACCTCCCAGCCCTCCGCGCCCCGGACGTAGCGCTTGCCCGCTGGCAACTCGCCGTAGAACAGCGCGTCCTTCATGCCCACCACCGACGTGCCGTTGAACAGGCCCACCTCGCCCTTGGCGGGGAAGGTGATGCCCAGCGAGGCGGCCGTGAGCCGCACCGTCTGCCCCGGCGCCACCGTCGTGTTGCCCAGCACCGCGCCGATGGGGGCCTTCACGATGGTCGGCGCGTAGTCGCCGCCCGCCAGGCTCACCCGCAGGTTCGTGGTCAGCGTCATGCCCTGGAGCGACACCGCCTGCGTGCCGTGGTTGGCCACCTCCACCCATCCCTCGCGCGGGTCGAACGCCTCGAACACCAGCGTGGACTGCGCCGCCTTCAGCCGCTTCACCTCCGCCATCACGAACTCGCGGCGGAACTTCACGAAGCGCTTCATGTACGCCTTGCCCGCGCTGAACTTCGCGTAGTCCATGTACGGGTCGGTCTTCATGGACGCGTCGATCAACGCATGGAGCTGGTCGATGTACGGGTCCATCACCTTCGACGTGAAGAGCTCGTCCATCGCCTTGTCCAGCCGCGCCTCCAGCCGGGCGCGCAGCACGGGGTTGAGCACCACGCGCGTGCCCATGTTGGAGAACGTCGGCAGGTAGCCCGGGTAGCTGCCCTGTTCCAGCTTGCGCTGCTGGTACATCTTCTCCACCCAGCCATCCAGCAGCGTGAAGTTGAACAGCGGGTGCTTCATGTTGCTCGTGGAGGCGGACTGGTCCTCCACCGTGTTCGTGTACCACCAGCGCGCATCGACGTTGTTCAGGTCCCACGGCACGTAGCGCCAGCGCCCGGTGATGTCGTCGTGCAGGAAGTAGCTCTCGGAGTCCTCCACGAAGTTGTTGGACATCAGCGCGTCCAACACCATGGAGCGCACGTAGGACTCAATCTCCAGGTTCTTCTCCAGCGCGGCCACCAGCTGCGGCTCCGGCGTGTGGTTGATGACGTCCAGCACCTCCCACAGCGCGTCGTCGGGCTCGCTCTCGTTCGTCTTCTTCACCCAGTCGCCCTGGTAGGGCACCTTCCACGTCTTGAACTCCGTGTCCTTCCAGCCCGCGCGGTAGATGGTCGCGTCGTCGTCCGGGAACTGCCGCGCCTTGACGAAGGCCTTGTTGACCTGCTCCACCTCCAGGAACACGCCCTCGTAGCGGCCATTCACGGAGAGCCGCACGAACGTCGCCTTCGACGCCGGCACCCGCATCGCCGCCAGCAGGTCATAGGAGATCTTCTCGGCGATCATCGACGCGTCGGCGTACTCGGCGACCAGGTTGAGCGACGTGCGGCCCTCGAACTTGTCCTTGTCCGCGAAGCTGACGTTCCAACTCTTCTTGTCGAAGTAGCGCGCGGAGGCCCCGCGCAGCCGCACCTTCACCGGGAACGTCTTGCCGTTCGCCTGGAACGTCGCGTCCTGTTCCTCGGTCAACGGCTCGCGCATGAACTTCTCCAGCACCTCCGGAGGCATGATCAGCGCGTACTCCGGCACCGTCGTCTGGAGCTTCGGCAGCGTGTAGGGCCGCTCCACCTCTGGAACGGGCTGCGGATCCGTGCCGGCATCCGCGCTCCCGCCATCCCCGGGGTCGGTGCCCGCGTCCACCGAGCCGCCGTCGGAGGCCCCGGCGTCCGGCGTGCCCGAGTCCTCGGAGCCCCCGTCGGGAACCCCGGCATCCGAATCGCCGGGGTCCGTGATGCCGGGGTCGGTCACGGAGGGTTGTCCATCATCGGGATTCGATGTTCCGGCGCCACAGGCGGCCAGCAACATCGAGAGGCTGATCAAGAGTCGTAGACGCATCGCCCGACCCCAGAGCAAGGCCCATGCCTCCCTGCCAGGGAGGCGGAGGGAAACCGCTGTCGCCTGCGTGGAACGCCATGGGGGCGACGCATGGGCCCTGGATCGCCCAGCGGATGGAAAACTCTTTCCCTCCCCGGAATGCTCGCCTGCCCACCCCAGGCCCGCCTGCCTGCCCTCCACGACAGGGGGTGGAAGGCGTCACCGCCCCAGGGGCGGGCAGCCGGGCAACGGCCATGGCACTCCGCGCTGTGCACGGACGCAACCGCAGGACCTAGCTTCCTGGGAGCAGGCTGGAGGACGGCCCGAGTCCGTCAAGGGAGTGATGATGGAGTCCTGGAACCAGACCTCGACCGATGCCGTGCGCGCCCACGCGCCTTCCACGATGAACCGGCGCATCGACGCCCACGTGGAGTCGTGTGTCCGCTACATGGCGGAGCAGGGGGACCGCTCGGAGATGAGCCGGTACCTCGAAAAGCTGGAGCACGAGTGGGACGTGCACCGGACCCTGGTCGTGGGCGTCTCCGGGCTGGCGCTCGGTGGCCTGCTGCTGGGGCGCAAATCCGGCCGGGGCTGGGGCGTGCTCGGCGGCGTCACCCTGGCCCTGCTCCTCCAGCACGGCCTCACCGGCTTCGGGCCTCTCTCCGTGCTGGTGCGCGCGCTGGGCGTGCGCACCCGCCGGGAGATTGACCTGGAGAAGTTCGCCATCAAGGCCCTGCGCGGGGACTTCGAGCGCATCCCCAACGACGGGGGGCCGCTGGCTCGCGCCAACGCCGCCCTCGTCGCCGCGCAGTCCTGACCTCAGTGCACCATGGGCGTGGTGTAGCCGCCGCCCAGGGCGGGCATCAGCGCCGGTCCCGGCGTGGACGAGCCGGGCCTGCGGTCGCCCTTGGTGTCGAAGAAGCCGTTGAGGCCGGCGACGCCGATGGAGAAGTTCGTCACCCAGCCCTCGTCGGGCTTGCCCTCGGCGGCGTTGATGTCGAACGGCCGCGCGAAGTGCAGGCGCAACAGCAGGGGCCCCAGCGACAGGTTGAAGCCGACCACGGCGTTGAGCACGCGGTGGTCCCAGAGGTCCCTCGCGCCGTCGCCCACGCCGCCCATGTCCACCGCGGCGATGGCCTCCAGGTCGCTCAGGAAGGCCACCCGGATGATGTCGTTGAGGGGCAGCTGCGCCTCCACCGTGGAGTAGACGAAGTGCTGGCCCAGCAGCCACCGCTCGTCGCCGAAGTTCACGCCGCGCAGGGTGTCGAAGCTGGACAGGTAGTAGGAGCGCGCGTAGCGGCCACCCACCGTGGTGCCCGCGCCCAGGCGCGCGAAGAAGTTGGTGCGGCCGTAGATGGGGAAGTACCGCTCCGCGTCCAGGCGCAGGTTGCCGTACGCCTGCCCGTCGAAGGGCTGCACGCCAGCGGTGGCCTCCAGCAGCACGGAGCTGCCCGACAGCGGGCCCGTCGCGTAGTGGTACTTGATGCTGTCGTAGCCGACGCGGCCGCTCAGCTCCGTCTGGAAGCGGATGTGCTGGTTGTCCGCGCGCCACGCGGACAGGAGCTCCGTGTTCGACTCGTTGCGCTCCGGGAACGCCAGGTAGAACTCGCTGTAGTCATCCAGGAAGTACTTCGTGCCGCCGATGCTCAGGTCGCCCTGGAGGTAGAAGAAGGTGCTGAGCGGGTAGCGCAGGCTGCCCAACGCGCCGAAGTAGCGCTCCGACGACACGAAGAACGGCCGCTGGTCCGCCGGCAGGTCGTCGAACGTCTTGTCCACGCGGAAGCGCAGCGACTGGAACAGACCGGCGCCCCACGTCGTGCGCTTCTCGTCGTTGACGTAGAGCAGCAGGCCGTCCGTCAACTCGAAGGAGCCGTACACCGCCAGCGTGAGGACCATCTGGTGGTCGCGCAGCCGGTCGGAGGCGGACGCGAACACCTGGCCCACGAAGCCGCCACCGCCCGCGCCCGCGAAGCCGAAGATGGGCCCCAGCTCGATGTTCTCCCGCGTGAAGGGCCGGTAGGCCTGCGCGTCGGTGAGCGGCTTGAGCGCCATGGGGGAGGGCGGATCCGCCGCCGGCTCCTTCGCGCTCTCCAGCGACAGCATGCGCGGCGGACGCAGGAGGGACGGCTTCCGCTCGCCGCTCATGTGGAAGAGCATCCACAGGCCGCCGTCCGGGCCGGGGCCCGGCTCGAAGACGCCCGTCGTCAGGTCGGTGCGCCGCACGATGCGGCCATCCGCCAGCCGCTCGTGCAGGTCGGAGCTGCTCTTGTTGAAGGCCACGAAGAACACACGGCCGTCCGGCAGCGCCAGCGGATCCGCCTCGTCGCGGTCCTCGCTGGTGAGGCGCTCGGCCTGGCCCACCGGCGCGTCCGGCTTGATGCGGAAGAGGTTGTACTTGCGGTGCGACGTCGCGTCGGACGTGTAGATGATGCCGGACGGGCCCCAGGTGACCTGGCGCTCCGCGAAGACGTCGTCGGTGAGCTTGCGGATCTTCGCGTCCTCGCCCTGCGTGGTGTCCACCAGGTACAGGTCGCGCAGGCCCGTGTCGTTGATGCCGATGAACGCGATGTAGCGGCCGTCCGGAGAGAAGGCCGGTGAGTAGATGGCCAGGACGCCCTGCTTGTCGACGCGGTACGCATGCCGGTCGCCCGTCTCCAGCGTCACGTTGAGGCCCACCTCCGTGCCGATGCCCGTGCGCACCGCCGAGCGCCGCACCAGCACGTCCGTGGCCCGCTTCTCGGATTTGTGCACGTAGTCCTGCACGTACAGCACGTCGCGCCCGGTGCGCTCCGCCACGAACGCGAGCTTGTCCTTGGTCAGCGCGAAGTTGCGGCCGGACACCGGGTGCAGGGACTCCACGCCCGGCACGCCGTCACCCGCCACCTTCACCGTCTTGCCCGGCGTGCGCGGATCCGTGATGTACAGCCGGCTCTCGCCCGTCTCCGGGATGATGGTGCGCAGCGCCAGCACGTTGCCGTCCGGACCGCTGGCCATCGCCGTCACGATTCCCGGCGTCTCGCCAATCGAGTCCAGCGCGGGCGCCGTCTGCGACGACTCCAGGTACGTCTTGAACGACCGGCGCTTGAGCCAGTTCTCGAACCGCGCGGAGATGCGCTTGGGGTCATCCCCCGTCAGCCGCTCCAGCAGCTCCTCGAACTTGAGCGACGGTGAGTCGCGCGAGCCGCCCACCAGCCGAGGCGCCTCCTCCAGCAGCCGCTGCGTGATGCCCGCGCCGTACTCCTCCTCGAGGAACGCCACGCGCGCCTGGCCGACCTTGTAGATCCACAGGTAGCCGTAGGGCCCGGGGGAGAAGAAGTCGAGGAACGCGTAGCCCTTCATCAGGTCCGGGTTCACCAGCAGGTCCCGCACCATCATCTCCGCCTCGGGGTCCAGGCCGCGCTTGGCGTAGAACTCCGCCAGACCTTCGATGAACCACAGCGGATAGCCGCCCAGCGGATCACCGAACGTCTTGGCCTGCTCGGCCACGGTGCGCACCTTCTGGATGGTGAACTGGTGCGCCAGTTCGTGCGTGCTGACCTCCTCGAAGAGGTGGTGGTCACCCAGGTACGGCAGGGACAGCTTCAGGTCCTCCGTGGAGGTGACGCCCAGCGTGCCTTCAGAGACCGCGAACACGTTCGTCTGCAGGAACTCCGCGTAGCTGCTGTAGAGGATGTACGGGAACGTCTCGGTGGGGACGTACTTGAACTGATCCACCAGGTACCGGTACGCCTCCTCGATGATGGGGGCGGCCCGCTCGGCCACCTCGCGCTCACGCTCGTAGAAGTAGAAGCGCACGCCGCCCGTCTTCGCGCCCAGGTCCTTCGCGTAGGTGTATTTGAAGCCGGCGTCCGAGCTGCCCAGCATCAGCGGCGCGCCGGAGAACACCGTGCCGCCGTCCTCGCCGGTGACACCCGCGAGCGTGCCCGCGTCGCCCACGGTGCCGCCGTCCGCCAGCGCCACCACGCCCGGGGGCGGGATGCCGCCGTCGGGAAGGCCCGTGACGGTCGGCGGGATGCCGGCGTCGGACGCGCCCATGTCGAGCGCGACGCCGTCCGTCCTGGGCATGGAGTCACCCGGCCGGTTCGTCGGGACGTTGCCGGAAGGGGTGACCTCCGGCCCGCCCGGCGGGGACTGCGGGTCGCCCGTCTGGGGAGACGTGGTGGGGGCCTGTGGATTGGCGCCGCCCTGGGTTCCGGGCGGGTTCTCATGCGCGGTGTGATCCGCGGGCTTCGCCAGACCGGTGGCGGCGGGGTCCACGAGGATGTCGACATGCCGCCACTCGAACTCGTAGCTGTTCACGGGCGTCTTCCCCGCGCGGCGGGGAACGACGAAGACCTGGGCCAGCGCGAGCTCCGGCAGGAGCAGGGCCAGCAGCACGGCGATCACGTGCGGACGGGGGTTCAAAAAGCACCTCGGTACGGCGAGGAGACAGGCTATCAGGGGCCTGGAGGAAGGCTCCCTCTCCCACCGGAAACGCACAAGCGGTCCTTTTGTTTCTTTGCGTTGCGGTGGACGTCCCGGTGCTTCTCCCTCTGTTCACGCCGGGGGACTTGGCGGCGGTCGGGATGGCCCGGTATGGAGGAGGGAATGAATCGTCTCTCTCTCGTCGCCGCTAGCGCGCTCCTCGCCTTCGGTTGTGGCAAGGACAGTTCCGACAACAAGGCCGAGTGTCAGCTTGAAGCCATCGACCTGACCGGTTGTGACAGGTCGACGTTGAGTGTTGTCCAGGCCGAAGGCGTCTGGAATGCGAACATCAACCTGAACGACGGCTACTCGGGCCCTTCATCCATCCGTTTCTCGCCCGGCGATCCGCTCCTCGTCGGCCTGCCGATGACGACGAAGCAAGTCACCGCGGACACCTTCTTCCTGGCCGCCGACGTCGCGGGCAGCACGGAGGGCTCGACGGTGCGCTACGCGTTCGCCGGCTGCAAGGCCTCCGGGCCGGGCGAGGTGCTGGGGGTGGTGCGCGTGTGCGGCAACGGCTCGACGGTGAGCCAGGGCACCTTCACCGCGAAGCGCGTCGCGCGTCGCGAGGGCGAGGCCGAGTCCGACCGCGTGGCGCTGCTGGGCCAGGGCGTGCTGCCCCGAGGCGCCGCCAACGGCGTGGCGGTCGCGAACGGCTACGCCTACGTCATCGCGGGCAACGAGGGCATGTTCGTCTACGACGTGAAGGACCCCGCGCACCCGACGCTGGTGTCCGAGCACAAGCTCCCCACGGAGACGTACACCAGCACGCTCATCAGCGGCACGACGCTCTATCTGGGCACCTATTCGACGGGCATCCGCATCTGCGACCTCACGAAGCCGGAGGTCCCCACCTGCGACAAGACGGTGCTGGCGGACCTGTCGGTGCGCGCGGACAGCATGGCGAAGGACGGCAACCTGCTCTACGTGGCGTCGCCCCTGCCCAGGGCGGACATCGTCATCCTGGACGTGACCCAGCCGTCCGCGCCGACCCTCGTGGTGCGCTACACGGTGGAGGGCGCCTCGGCCGACCTGAGCGAGTACCCCTACGCCCTGGCGGTGCAGGACAACCGCCTGTACGTGAGCAACTGGAGCTACGGCATGACGGTGACGGACCTCGCGCCCCTGGCGACGACGGCGAAGTTGCCCAAGCTCCTGGGCCGCTTCGCCGGGCCCTCCACCAGCGCCCTGGCGGTGGGCAAGCTGGGGGATTCCACGGTCGTCTACCAGGGCTCGGACGCGTGGGGCTCCTCCATCCTCACGCTGGATGCCACGAGCCCGGGGTCCATCGTGCAGCGCGGCGAATTGCCGCTGCGGCCCGAGGCGACGCTGGGCGGCATGACGCTGTCGGGCACCACGCTCTACGTGGCCAACTACCAGGACGGCCTGCGGGTGTACGACGTGTCCACGCTGGGGACGCCGAAGGCCGCCGGGTACTTCAACACCTGGAACGAGACGGACGCGGGCCGGGGCAAGAGCTACTTCGACGGCCTTCAGGGCGTTCATGTCGCGGACGGGCTGGTGTATGGGTGGGACACCACGCGGGGACTGCTCATCTTCCGCCACACCCCGTGACGCCAAGGCTGTGTCATGACCCCGTTGAACGGATGCGGCCGCTGCCAGACCCTGCCCGAGACGCCGGATGCCCCGGGGCGTCTCTTCCTGTGGCCGCCATTGGGCCACAGCCTGGGCAAGCTGGTGGCCCACCTGCGTGATTCGGGGGGCACCTTCCAGCTGCGCACCGACGCGCAGTGTGTCGTGGTGGGGATGGAGGAGGGCGGCCTGCGGAAGCTCTCCGCGAGCCTGCCCAACGTGCTGACGGCGGAGGAGGTGCGGGGCACGCGCGCCCTCTTCGTCGAGGGCGACAGCGAGCCCGGCATGGCGGACTTCCCGCGCGTGGACTCACTGCAGCGGCTCACCACGCTGCATCAGTCCGGGTGGCTGGTGGACATGCTGGCGGAGTCGCGGCTCACCACGTTCTTCCAGCCCATCGTCCACGCGCAGGACACCTCGCGCGTCTTCGCGCACGAGGCGCTCCTGCGAGGCCGGGACCGGGACGGGGCGCTGGTGCCGCCGAACCGGATGTTCGACACGGCGCGCGAGGCGGACCTGCTGTTCCAGTTGGACCTGGCCGCGCGCACCACGGCCATCCGCGAGGCGGTGCGGCACCAGCTGCGCACGCACTTGTTCATCAACTTCACGCCCACGGCCATCTACGATCCGGCCTACTGCCTGCGCTCCACGGCGGCGGCCATCCGCGAGTCGGGCATCCCGGAGTCGCACGTCGTCTTCGAGATCATCGAATCCGACCGGGCCGCGAACGCGGCGCACCTGCGCGCCATCGTGGACTTCTACCGCGCGGCGGGCTTCAAGGTGGCGCTGGACGACCTGGGCGCGGGCTATTCGTCGCTGAACCTCATCCACCAGCTCCGGCCGGAGTTCATGAAGCTGGACATGGAGCTGGTGCGGGGCGTCCACGCGGACCCCTACAAGGCGTCCATCGTACAGAAGCTGCTGGAGATCGCCCGGCAGCTCGGCATCCAGACGGTGGCCGAGGGCATCGAGACGGCCGAGGAGCTGTCCTGGGTGCGCCGGCACGGAGTGGACTTCGTGCAGGGCTACCTCATCGCGAAGCCCGCGGGCGCGCCCGTGAGCAGCACTCCGCGCATCACGGATTGAGCAGCGAGTTGGCCGTGCCCGAGCGCTCCAGGCTCGCGGCGCGCGCCAGCCGCAGCTCTTCGCCCGCGCTCTGAAGGGCGATGCGCGCGGCGTAGATGTCCCGCCGGTTGGCGGCATCCCGGGCGTAGGCGATCTGCGCGCGGATGCGTTCGGCCTGGACCACGACGCCACCCTGACCGAAGGCCGCGGCGCTCTGGCGCACGACGGAGAAGTCCTCGTCGGCGATGTCGAGGGCGTTGTCCACGTCCAGCTCGCCCTGTTCCAGCGCCTGATCCGCGGCGAGCATCCACTGGCCCCCGGATTGGATCCGCGCCAGCCGCTGCTGCCGCGCGCGCTCGGCCTCGTAGGCGCGCTGCTCATGCGTATCCACCTGGGTCTGCACGGATTGGGTGCGCTCGGTGGCGAGCGTGTCGCGGGCTTCCATCTCCTGCTCCAGGTCCGCGATGCGCTGGCGCAAACGCGTCACTTCCTCATTGGCCGCGGCGGCCTGCGCCGCCTGTGCCTGGCCCTGCGCTGCCTGAGGCGCCTGCGTCGTCTGAGCCTGTCCCTGCGAGCCCTGAAGCGGCTGCGCCGGCTGAGCCTGCCCCTGTGCTCCCTGGGGCACCTGCGTCGTCTGATCCGAAGGCGTCTGAGCCGGCGCCGTCGTGCCCACACCAGTTCCTGTCGTACCCGAGCCACCCGTCGCGGGCGACGTGCCGACCGTACCCGCGCCACCCGTAGCGGTACTCGGCGTGGTGGTTCCGGTTTCAGTGGTGCCGGCTGTACCCGCGCCGCCCGTCGCAGGGGGCTGCGAGACGGTTCCCGCCGCACCGGTCGCACCTGTGCCCTCTGGAGCGGTGCTCGGCGTGGCGGCTCCGGTCGTACCGGCCGTCCCCGTATCGTCGGTTGTAGGAGGCTGCGTGGGGGCTCCGGTCGTGCCGGCCGTACCCGTGCCCTCCTGAGCAGCAGTCGGCGCGGCGGTTCCCGTCGTACCGGCAGCACCCGCGCCGCCCGTCGCGGTCCCCGGTTCCTGCACCGTCACGCTCGACGTATCCAGCGGTGCCCCGCCCGTGCCACCCGGAGCGACGTTGCTCGGAGCCGCCGAGGAGGTCGCGCCCATATCGTAGGCGCCGCCGAAGCCAGGGGCATTCGCCTCGGTCGTGCCCAAGGCCGGCGCAGTCCCCGCGGCACCCGTGCCCGTGGCTGGCTGCCCCGCAGTCGTTCCGGCCGCTCCCGAACCCGTGGTGGGCTGCTCCGTCGAACTCCCCGCGGTCCCAGCGCCTCCCGTACCCGTTTGAGGCTGCGCGGCCTCCGTCTCCGTCGACTCACCGGTGGAAGTCTGCTGCTCGAAGACGGTGGGGACGGGCGGCGGCACATACGTCTGGGACTGCTCGATCGCGACCTCGCCCGAAGTGACTGGCGGGTTCCCATCGGACATCAGGGGCGTCAGCGAGTAATAGCTGCCCTCGGTCGGATCCGTCGGGGCCTGGATGACATAGCCCTGGGGAGGCCGCGCACCGTTCCGGTCATCCGCGGCCTGCTCATAGGCATCCTGCAGGGCCGCCGCAGCCGGGTCTCTCACGGACGGATCATCCGGAGGCAACGGCTCCGGGTCGTACGACTGACCCATGCTCAATCCCGCGACGATGGCGATCCAGAGGCGCATGCTTTGAAGATGTCCACGCGCGAACGCTTCCACATCACCGCCAGCGCCCCTCCGCCTGCTCCTCCGCCAGGAGGACGGGAAGGGCTCAAGCCTTCGAGCGCCGGGCCAGCAACTCGTCCGCCGCGCGCCGTCCCGTCTCGAGCGCACCATGCACGGTGCCCTCATCGCCGCCCACGTGCGTGGCCTCACCAGCGAAGAAGAGCGTCCGGCCCACGGGCCTCGCGAGCGCCTCGACGGCATCCATCGCGCCAGAGGGGATGACCGCGTAGCCGCCACGCGTGTACGGCTCCGCCTGCCAGTCCTGCACGTGCCACGCTTCCAATCGCGTGTGCAGCTCCCGCACGGAGAGATGGAAGAGCCGTGACAGTCCCTGGAGCGCGCGACCCAGCACCACCTTCTCGCTCGAACGGGACAGCGACGCGGCGGCAGGGCCTCCACTCCAGCCCACCAGGTGCCGCGTGCGCCGGTGGGGCGACAGCGTCCACCACGTGGGGAACGCGGAGGAGGGCGCGTGGAAGAAGCCGAAGCGCGCGGTGGCCTCCTGCTCCCGCCAGAACGCCATGCGAAAGCGCAGGATGACCTTCACCAGGGAGCCCATCGCCAACCGGCTCCAGGCCCGCTCCTGCTCCCTCACGCGAGGCACGAATCGCACGGCCCCCGGCTCAGGCGGCTTCGCCTGCAACACGCCCAAGGGAAGCGTCACCACCGCATGCGCACCCCGGAACGTCCCGAGTGGAGTGCCCTGCCGGGTCCGCGCCCGCACGAGGACCGAGCCCGGTTTCCAGCGAACCTCCTCGGCCACGGCGTTGAGGAACAGCGTGTCCGGCTTCGCGAGCAGCTTCGCGGCCATCGCATGCGGCACGCGGTCATACCCCTCCAGCACGCGTGAAGGCGTCGTGCCCCCGGACTCATCCGCGGTCCGCTCCATCCGCGAGATGGCGAGCGTGCTCGCGATGTCCGGATCCGCCGCGTAGAAGCCCCGGACATACGAGCGCGCCATCGCGCACGCGACAGGCGGCCACCGGTGGATGCGCGCCTGCTCCGCCACCCACGCCGCGATGGGACGGTCTGGCCCCTTCGCGGACATCAGGGGCTCCTGGAACGCGAAGGCGTCCTCTCCGTCACCCAGCTTCCCGCGCCACAGGAGCGCATGCGTGTCGTTGCAGGGGCTCACCGTCAGCCCCGCCCGGCGGATGCGCCCCAGCAGCCCGGCGGGCCTGCCATGGACGAACTCCGCGCCCAGCTCCAGGGGCACGTCCGCCACCGTGTCCCGGAGCGTCGCCACGCGGCCGCCCACGCGGTCGCGCGCCTCCAGCACAATGACCCGCAGGCCCTTGCTCATCAATCGTTCAGCCGCGGCGAGCCCCGCGGCGCCAGCCCCCAGGATGACGACATCCGCCTCGTGGTCCATGCCGCTCCTGCTTCCGCCGCGCGGGAAGCGCCCATCATGGAAAGACGCGCGGCCCACCGGAAGAACGGGGGCCGCGAGCCGGGGTTCTCCTCCCATGCGGGAGAGGAACAGGGGAGGGGAGTGGCTGGACTAGTAGGTCTTCGGCGAGCTGCTGGAACCCGTGCTGGAGCCCGTGTCCGGGTTCATCGTGGAGTCGTTGCCCATGTCCTGGTTCTTGTCATCCATGCCCGAGCCGCCCGTGTCCTCGTTGATGGACGAGTCCGGCGCCATCGGGTCGGAGCCCGAGCCGCCCGTGCCCGAGCTCGGCGAGATGCTGGTCGCCATGTTCTTCTCGTCCTTCACCTGGAAGCTGGCGCGGATCTCCTGGCCCTCCTTCAGGCTCTTGGCGTTCTTCATGCTCGGGTCGGTGAACTGGGTGTTCTTGTCGACCTCCAGGGGCACCACCGCGCCGCTGGTGCTGCTGATGTAGACCTTCTTGCTGTCGCTCTTGACGACCTTGCCCGTCAGCTCGTTCGAGCCCGTCATGCTCGACGAGCCCATCGACTGCGCCCCGGACGACCCCGAGCCGCCCATGGCGTCCGAGCTGCCCGAGCTCCCGGAGGAGCCCTGCATGCTGCCGGACGACGTCGACGGCTGCTGAGAGCCCTGCGTCGTGCTGTCCTGGGCAAAGGCCACACCCGAACCCAGCAGCGCCACGGACGCGAAAACCCCAATGAGCTTCTTCATGGAATCTCTCCCGGATGATGTGTGAGTGGGACGGGGCGGCACCCTCCGGGAGCCCCCCGCTGGGAAAAAGCTAGGGGTGGTGGGAGTCGGGGACAGGCCGGAGGGGGAAGACCGCGTGCGTGCCCGTTCGGTCCCCGGCCCGAGGGACGTGGACCCGGACCGACAACCTGCGCTCCGGCCGCCGGGTGGGGTGCTTGAAGCCGATTCCGGATTCACCTAGCGTGCTGGGGAAAGAGCGGAGGCTGGCCGCATGGCCTGCTCCCCGCCAGGAGACCGTGACCTCGATGCCCCCGCCCGCCAGGCCCTCCGCGCCGCAGCCCCAGCCCCAGGAACTGCCTGTCCCGTCCTATCCCGCCGTCGAGACCTTCATCGAGAAGGCCTCCGCCAGCGACGTCCAGGCGCTCTTCGCCCCCGTCAAGGCGGGGCTCGCCGAGCTCAAGGGCCCCCGCGCGGAGATCGGCAAGAAGGCCCAGGCTGCGATCGCGCGGTCCGAGGAGCTGCTCGGCATGCTCGTGGACGTCCGCGAGAAGCTCGTCGCCGAGTCGAAGCAGTCCAAGGGCCGGAAATAACGGGGCTTTCGGGAGCCCGGACGATTTCTCGTCACCAGCAGGCAACCGGCGGCTGGCTCTCCCGATAATCATTGAAAGAGCCGAGGGATGATCCCGGGGCTCCCCTTTTCGAATCGCTGGCACCAGCGCGGAGGCTGAAATGGCAAAGATCGACAGCGGCATGATGGGCCCGAACCTGCGCATGAACACCCAGATGACCACGGCTCGGCAGACGCCGAACACGAGCTTTGGCGCGCGCGTGCAGAACGGCCTGAACAGCACCGTCGGCGCCGTGGGCGCGGGCGTGGGCGCGGTGGCGGGCTTCGTTCCCGGCGCGGGCATCGTCTCCGCCGCCGTCTCCTCCGCGCAGACCTTCTCCGGCGCCTCCGGCTCCGGCATGCAGGGCGGCCCGTACGTGGGCGTGATGAACACCGCCTCCGGCGCGGTGCCCTCCACCAACCTGCCGGGCGTCGGCGGCTCCGGCCTGCCCTCCACGGGCGGCTCCACCGGCCTGGGCACCAGCGTCGGCGGCGGCGCCTCGGGCGGCCAGGTGTCGGATCAGCTGAACAACAACAGCAGCCTCAAGACGATGATGGACGACAACGTCAAGCTGCTGAACCTCCAGTCGGCCATGCAGCACGAGTCGCAGCTCTTCACGGCTGTTTCCAACGTGATGAAGTCGCGGCACGATACGACCAAGAACTCCATCGGCAACATCCGCTAGTCTTCACGGACAGCGGAATCTGACCGGTGCAAGGAAGGCGGCCCTCGACGGCCGCCTTCCGTGCTTCCGGCGACAGGAAAGGAAGCGCGACGTCCATGGCGGAGACCCCTTCGGAGATTGCCAACAGCCTCGTGCCCCTGGCACGCCAGCCGGCCATGGTCCTGCTGGAGTCCGGCTACCTGTGGCTGGACATGGGTCACTTCGACAAGGCGAAGGAGGTCTTCGTCGGCGCCGCCGCGCTCATGCCCAAGAGCGAAGTGCCGCAGATCGGCCTGGGCGCCGTGGAGTTCGCGCAGGGCAAGCACGACAAGGCCCTGGCGGCCTACCGGGTCGCCCAGCGCCTGGCGCCCCTGTCGTCGCTGCCCCGGGCACACGCCGGTGAGGCCCTGCTGTTCATGGGCAAGGTGCCGGAGGCCCTCAAGGAGCTGAAGGCCGCCATCGACCTGGAGCCCGAAAGCGACGGCGCGAAGCTGGCCCAGGCGCTCATCCAGGCGAAGGAAGCGGGGGCCCTGCCTCCGCCGAAGAAGTAGTCGCGGAAGCGGAAGAAGGAGGTACGTCGATGGCTGTCGGTGGAGTCGGACGTGGGGGTGGGAAGGGCCGCGCGGGCGGCGTGAAGGGGGCGTCCGGTCCGTCGGGTGCCTCCGGCGCGTCCTTTGGCGGCAAGGTGGACCGCACGGAATCGCTCGTCGGGCCCTCGGGTCTGGTAGGCTCCAGCAACGTCCAGGGCCCCCAGGCAACGGATCCGATCGCGGCGCAGGCCCTCGCCATCGCCAAGCGGCTGAAGAACGGGGGCTTCAAGAGCAAGGAGGAGGCGACGAAGGCGCTCGTCTCCGAGGTGCTCCAGGAGAAGTTGAACATGAAGTCCGCTGCCCTCACGGGCCGCATCGCCGGGGCCCTGCAGGATGATCCCCGGCTGAACCAGGTTCTCGAGCGGCTGTGGTCCAAGGCCGAGTGAGCGCGCCGCTTGCCTCTGGGTGAAGACAGGAAGGTCATCCTGGAGAAGTACGGCCCGTACGTGCGGTCGCTCGCGGCCACCGTGCGCAAGCAGTTCAATGCCCAGCTCGAACTGGATGAACTGCTGGCCTATGGGCAAATCGGTCTGTTGGAAGCCGCCGAGCGCTTCGACCCCAAGGTTGGCGCCAACTTCCTCACCTTTGCCCACTACCGCATCAAGGGCGCCATCTTCGACGGCCTGAGGAAGATGGGCGTCTTGCGGGGCGCGGACGCCCGCACCGCCTATCAGGGCGAGCGCGCGACGGCGTATTTGGGAAATCTGGCTGACCGCGAGCAGGGCGCAAGCAACCGCGGGTCGTCATTCGACGATGATATTGGAGACATCTCGGATGCCGTGGCGGGCCTCGCGGCGGTTTTTGCAGCGGGGGCGGAAGGGGCGGAGGCGGCGGGCTACGTGGATGAATCACTCCCGGCGGATCAGCGCCTGGAGATGGAGCAGTTGAAGAACCGGGTGCGCTCGGCCATCGAGAAGCTTCCGGAGAAAGAGCGCAAGCTCCTGCAGGGCTATTACTTCCAGGGACGCACGCTGGAAGAGGCAGGAGCGGAGATCGGGCAGTCGAAGAGCTGGGCGTCGCGGCTTCATGCGCGGGCCATTGATCGGCTCAAGGAACTCTTGAACGAGGAGGAGGAACTCCCTCCCCCCTCGACGGATGCAAGGAGGGTGTCACATGGCGGCTCCGATGAGCGGCATCTCCGCGGGACAGGTGGCGCAGCAAAAGCTGCAGGATCAGGGCGCGCAGCAGCAGACGCAGAAGACGGGCGCGTCGAAGTTCGACGGAGTTCTCGCTGACAAGGCGCAGGGCGCCGGCCAGGTGGACGCCGCCCAGAACGTGAACAAGGCCCAGGCCGCGCAGGCCACCCAGAAGGTGGACACCGTCCGCCAGGTGGAGACCGTCAACAAGGCGGAGAAGGCCAACCTGAACAAGGTGAGCGGCGCGGCCCAGCAGCCCGCCACCGCCAAGGGCGCCGAGCCCGTGGACGCGAAGGCCGAGGCCTCCAAGACGACCAAGTCGGGCGGCATGGTTTCCGACCTCGTCTCCGGTCTGGAGAAGGGTCAGGTCAGCATGGACAAGCTGATCAAGGAGGCCTCCTCCGGCAAGAACATGTCCAACGCCGAGCTGCTTGGTCTCCAGGCGTCCATGTACAAGTACTCGCAGGAGCTCGACCTCACGTCGAAGGTCGTCGAGAAGGCCACCAGCGGCCTGAAGGACGTCGTCAAGACGCAGGTCTGAAGTCCCCACCCCGCCGGGCCATGGCGGCATGCGAAGGGCGGTCCCTCCCAGGGTCGGGAGGGGGCGCCCTTCCGCGTTTTGCAAGGGCCCTGTTAAGCTAAGCGCGCCCATGACTCGCCGAACGCCCGTCTTCGCCGCCCCGCTCCTCGCCCTGCTGTTCCTCACCGGCTGCTCCATCGAGCTGCAGCACGAGCTGACGGAAGCGGATGCGAATGAAATCTACGTCCTGCTCAGCAAGAACGGCATCAACGCCAAGAAGGAGAAGGCGGAGGGCGGCAACGAAGTTCGCTTCACCATCGTCGTCCCCAAGGGCGACGCCGCGCAGGCCGCGGAACTGCTGAAGCGCAACTCGCTGCCGCGCCCGGTGGAGAAGGGTCTGTCCCACTTCGCCAAGGGCAGCATGGTCCCCACCGCCACGGAGGAGCGCGCCATGCTCCTCAAGGCCATGGCGGGTGAGGTCTCCAACGCGCTCAACCAGATCGACGGCGTGCTGGAAGCGCGCGCCATCGTGATGGTGCCGGAGAACAACGACCTGTCGCAGCCGGAGAACAAGCCGATGCCGTCGGCCTCCGTGTTCATCAAGTACCGCACGGTGGAAGGCGGCAAGCCCCCTGTCTCCGTGGAGGCGGTGAAGCAGTTCGTCGCCAGCTCCGTGTCGGAGCTCAAGCCGGAGGCCGTCACCGTGCTGATGACGGAGGCCATGGCCCCCACGGCGGAGACCACGGAGACCAACCGCCTGCAGGACGTGCTCGGCGTGCGCATGACGGCCGCCAGCGCGAGCACCTTCAAGATGATCCTCGGCGGCGCGTTCGCGCTCATCCTGGCGATGATGGGCCTCACCGCGTGGACCTTCATGCGCGGTGGCTCTGGCGGCGCTGCCCCGGCCGCGGCGGCGCGTCCCGCGCGTGCGCGCGGCGGTCGCGAGGGCTAGAGCTGCAGTCGCTTCCCGCGGCCCTCCTGGGGTGGTCCGCGGGACGTGTCCTCCAGGCCGGGGACACGTCTTCTATCTTCAGCGGGCCACCTGGGGGCCCGCGAGGTGACCGTTGGATTCCTTCTTCACCTCGCTCAGCAAGCGCCAGACCATGATGCTGCTCACCGCGGTCACCTTCGGGGGACAGGAGAGCATGGCGGCGCTGGAGCACCTGCCGGACGAGGAGGGCGCGCTCTTGCGCCACCGCGCGCAGGAGATCCTCCAGATTCCGCGCGAGAAGCGCCTGCCCGCGGTGGTGCAGGAGCTCAAGCGCCTGATGAAGGACCGGCGCGGCCAGCTGTGGACCGCGGATCCGGAGCGGCTGGCGGCGCTGCTCCAGCGCGAGCGCGGCGCCCTGGTGGAAGTCACCCTGCGCGCGCTGCCCGGCAACATGGCGGAGGCCGTGCGCGGCCACCTGCCTGCCTCGCGCGTGAAGCTGACCCGCGAGGTGCGGCCGCAGGTCCTGGACATCATCCGCTGGAAGCTGGAGGAGGCGCTGGCGCGCGAGGTCGCGGGCCAGTCCGCGGGCTTCAAGTTCGCGGACGTGCTCAACCTCCAGACGCGCGAGCTGCTCACGGTGAGTGACCGGCTGGGCGCGCGCGTGTTGGGGCCGGCGCTGGCGGGACTTCCCGAGGAGGAGCTGAACGGCCTCATGGAGTCGCTGCCCCCGGACCTGCTCCAGCTCGCGAGCAAGTCCGTGGCGGCCAATGCGCCACGCAAGCTCCCGGAAGAGGACGCGCGCGCGCAGATCAACCTGCACGACGGCTTCAGCCGGCTGGCGGGCGCCATCCGCAGCGCGGGCGTGCAGCGGCTGGCGCGCGCGTGCGTGGCGCAGTCCCCGGAGTTCGCCGCGCGCATGCTGGAGAAGCACCGCGGAGAGTTCGGCCACCTGGTGGCGAAGTGGGTGCGCGAGGAGCGCTCGCGGCCGACGGCCCGGGGCGATGGCGGACGCACCGACATCGTCATGGACCTGGAGCGGCTGGCCGTGCGCGGCCTCATCGAGCGCCCCGTGCGGCTGACCGCGCCGCCGCCGCGCCCCTCCGCTGTGCTGCCTCCGCCGCCGGGGGCCCGGAAGCCCGCGCCCGCGGCGCCAGGAGCCCGTCCCGCGGCGCCAGGAGCCCGTCCCGCGGCGCCGGGAGCCCGTCCCGCGGCCCCCGCGCCGCGCGAGGGCCTGCGCACCACCGCGGCGGATCCGTCTCATCCTCCCGCGCTCCGGGCTCCCAAGGCCTTGCGGGGAAGTCCCCCCGCCGGAGAGTCCGAGGAGGCGGGCGCCAAGCGCGACTTCATGGCCGAGCGCGCGGCACGTCGCGCGGGTGCTGCGTCCAGTCGTGACGCGGGCCCGGGCGCGGCCCCCTCCGGACGTCCGCGTCCGGCTCCAGGAGAGGAGCGGGGCTCGTCGGTGGGCCCCGCGCCCCGTGCCTCCATGCCAAGGGAAGGGGATGCGAACGGCTCCCAGATGCGCCGCATGCCGGTGGAGCGCGAGCGTGGCCCCGCGCCCCGCGCCTCCATGGGCGCGCCGCTGCCGGAAGGTGAGGCGGGGGGGTCGCAGATCCGCCGGATGCCGGTGGAGCGCGAGCGTGGTCCCGCGCCCCGCGCCTCCATGGCCGCCCCGGAAGGGGATGCGAACGGCTCCCAGATGCGCCGCATGCCGGTGGACCGGGGCTCGTCGGTGGGGCCCGCGCCCCGCGCCTCCACCGGGGCCCTTCCCAGCCGCCGTGATCCAGATGCCCCCCGGCCCGCGCGTCCCGGCCGGCCGGATCCGGATGGCGCCCGCATTGGCCCGCCGCCCTCGCGGCTGGGGGCACGCGGTGCGTCACGTCCGCCGGAGCCGGAGGCGTCGGAGGGCCGCTCCGTCCGGGTCGAGCGCCCCGCGCGGCCTCCCGCCGAAGCGGAGGAGCGCGCCCCCCGGCGCCCGGATCCGTCCGGGGAGGCCGCGGATGGGGCCCGCGTGCTGCGCTCGCGCACGGGAGGCCGTCCCGCGGCGCGTCCCGAACCGGGGGGCGAGCCGGAGCGTCCCCCGCGCGTGCTCTCCAGCCAGCCATCCTCATCCCGGTCCTCGGAGGGAACGCAGGTGGGCCGCCGGCGCCCCCCTCCCACCGACCGGCCGGGCCCGGATGACGCGGGCGGCCCGGGAGGGCGTGGACCGCGCGGCGGAACGCGCTAGCATCCGGTCCTCAAGGAGCGGCCCATGGCGATCGGCAAGGTAATCAAGGGGGACGGGTTGGCGGAGTCGGTGGTCGTCGCCACGTCCGAGCGACCGGCGCTGCGTCCGCCGCGCGGCGGCGTGATGAACGCCGAGGTCTTCGAGGCACGCCAGGGCGCGCAGGGCATCATCGAGGAGGCCCAGCGCGAGCGTGAGCGCATCCTCGCTGAGGCCCAGCGTGAGAAGGAGGAACTCTTCGCCAAGGCGAAGGAGCTGGGCCGTCAGGAGGGCATCGCCCAGGCGACGGAGCTGCTCCTGCGCGCCAAGATGCAGGCCGGCGAGATGCTCAACTCCCAGGAGCAGGACATCATCGCGCTGTCGCTGAGGATGGCGGAGAAGATCCTCGGCCGCGACCTGGAGCGCGAGCCGGAGCTGCTGGTGGACATGTGCGCCGCGGCCATCGAGAACCTCCGCAACGCGCGCGCCATGGTCCTGCGCGTGCACCCGAAGACGGCCACGGTGCTGCGCGCCAAGCGCCCGCAGCTGATGGAGCTCATCGGCCGCACGGTGGACCTGGCCATCAAGGAGGACCCGGAGGTCGCTCCCGTGGGCTGCATCGTGCAGACGGAGTACGGCACGGTGGACGCGCAGCTACCCACGCAGCTGGAGATGCTCCAGAACCTCCTGCAGCCGGACACCGGTCGCAAGAGCGGCCCTCCCTGAGCCTCCCGGCCAACGCCGCGCCCTCGAGCCCTCCCGGAATCCGCCATGGCCATCGACCTCTCGCGCTACTACGACCTCATCAAGGAAGCGTCCCTCGTCCGGGTGCGCGGCCGCGTCACGGAGCTGACGGGGCTCGTCATCAAGGCGAGCGTGCCCAACGTGCGCATCGGCGAGCTGGTGCTCATCAAGAACCGCCAGCGCGGCCTGATGAAGTCGGAGGTCGTGGGCTTCGTGGGCGACGAGGTGATGCTCATGCCCCTGGGCGAGCTGTACGGCATCGGTCCGGACAGCGAGTGCATCCCCACGGGGCGCCCCCTCACCATCAAGTGCGGTGACGGGCTCCTGGGCCGCGTGCTCAACGGCATCGGGGAGCCCATGGACGGCCTGCCCCTGGAGGGGGAGAACCTGGTCGACTGGCCCGTGGACCGCGACTGCCCGGACCCCTTCACCCGCCAGCGCATCGAACGGCCGCTGCCCCTGGGTGTGCGC
The DNA here is from genome assembly GCF_054512695.1 of Corallococcus sp. M7. NCBI lineage: Bacteria > Pseudomonadati > Myxococcota > Myxococcia > Myxococcales > Myxococcaceae > Corallococcus > Corallococcus sp. M7. The sequence continues at coordinate 7,030,780 of NZ_CM137252.1, read as the reverse complement.
TGCATCGACGGGCTCCTCACCGTGGGCGAGGGCCAGCGCGTGGGCCTCTTCGCCGGCTCCGGCGTCGGCAAGTCCACGCTGATGGGCCAGATTGCCCGCAACACGCAAGCCGACCTGAGCGTCGTGGCGCTCATCGGCGAGCGTGGTCGCGAGGTTCGCGAGTTCATCGAGGACGCCATGGGCGAGGAGGGCATGAAGCGCGCCGTGCTGGTGTGCGCCACGTCCGACCAGCCCGCCCTCGTGCGTCTGCGCGCCGCCTACGTCGCCACGGCCATCGCGGAGTACTTCCGTGAGCGCGGCGGCAACGTGCTGTTCATGCTCGACACGGTGACGCGTCTGGCGCGCTCCCAGCGCGACATCGGCCTCGCCATCGGTGAGCCCCCGGCGCGTCAGGGCTACCCGCCCAGCGTCTTCTCCATGCTGCCGCGCATCCTCGAGCGCACGGGCAACTCGGCGAAGGGCAAGTGCACCGCCATCTACACCTGTCTCGTGGCCGGCGGTGACATGGAGGACCCCATCGCCGACGAAGTCCGAGGTATTCTCGACGGCCACTTCATCCTCAACCGTGAGCTGGGCGCGCGAAACCAGTGGCCCGCCATGGACGTGCTCCAGAGCCTCAGCCGTGTGATGAGCGGCATCGTCAGCAAGGAGCACAAGAAGGCCGCCGGCAAGCTGCGCGAGACGCTCGCCACCTACGAGAAGCAGCGCGACCTCATCTTGCTGGGCGCGTACCAGGCCGGCGCGGACCCCCGGACGGACTACGCCATCGAGAAGTACGACGCCATCATCGACTTCCTCAAGCAGGACACCCACTCCAACTCCCCGTACGAGGAGACCGTGGAGCAGCTCATCAACCTGTTCGCGGACTGACCCGGGCCGCCCCCGGCGCACCTACGGACCGGACGGTTTTTGGGTAGGATGCCCCCACCATGCCCCCGTACCGGTTGCAGTCACTGCTGGACATGCGTGAGAAGGCGAAGGAGGAGGCCGAGCAGGCCTTCTCCGACTCCGTCAAGGCGCTGGCGAAGGAAGAGCAGGAGCAGGCGCGCCTGGAGGCGGAGCTGGAGCGCCGCCGCAAGGAGCGCAAGGCCAAGGTCCAGGAGTACTTCCAGCAGATCATGGCCAAGGGCGCCGGCATCAACGGCATGAACATGATGGGCCGCTTCGAGGAGCGTCTGAAGGACGACGAAGCCCAGGTCGCCCTCCAGATTGAACACCAGAAGGAGGTCGTCCGGACGGCGGCCCGCCTGGTGGAGCAGCGCCGCATGCTGATGGCCGAGGCCGCCAAGGAGCTCAAGGCCATCGAGAAGAACAAGGAGAAGTTCGTCAAGCAGGTGAAGAAAGAACGCCAGGATCGGGAGGAGCTGCAACAGGAGGAGATCGGCAGCGCCTTGTTCCTGGCCCGCCAGCGCAAGTAACCTCCCGCCGCCTTCCGCCGAGTCTGGAGAGACGCCATGAGCCGAGTTGATGATGATCGCGATGCCGCGCGCTTGGCCGAGCGGATGATCCAGGAGCGCAAGCTCGCGGAGGCGAAGACCCAGAAGCGCCTGCAGGGCGAATCCGTCTTCTCCAAGCTGGTCCAGCAGGGCCAGGCCGAGCAGGCCCAGCCCAAGCAGGCGCAGGAGCTGAAGCAGCCCCTGGGCAAGCAGGTCCTGGCGCGGCTCGCGCAGGGGCAGGGCAAGACCTTCGACGAGAAGCTGGCCCAGAAGGAGACCGCCTTCGCGAAGCCCGGTGAGTCCACCCAGGGCGCCCAGCAGTCCCAGCGCAACAGCGAGTCGCAGAGCCTGTCCAAGGGTGGCGAGGCCCGCAAGTCGGAGGTCGTGGAGGAGAAGCGCTCCACGGACGTCCGCGAAGGCGACATGAACAAGGCCGAAGGTCAGGCCAGCCGGCTGAGCCAGGAGAAGGGCGAGCTGAAGATCGACGTCAACGCCGGCGGCGGCAAGGGCGCGGGCGGCGGGGGCAGCAAGGAGAAGGACGACAAGGGCGCGCAGATGGCCGGCGCGGGCTTCCGCTTCAACCCCGCGCTGATGGCGCCGGTGCCGGTGGCCAAGCCCAAGGACACCGCGGGCTCCGAGCGGCTGCGCGCCATGGCGAATGAAATCGCCCAGAAGATCGTCGAGCGCGTGCGCGTGGGCACCAACGCCGCGGGCAACGCGGAGTTCCAGATCGACCTGCGCGGCGACGTGCTCAACGGCCTGTCCATCAAGGTCAGCGCGAAGAACGGGAAGATTTCCGCCGTCTTCAGCGGCAACGACCGCGACACCTTGAAGATGCTCGAAGAGCAGAGCGACGGCCTGCGCAGCGCCCTGGGCGGCCGGGGACTGGCGCTTGAAAATCTGAGGTTCGAGGCCAAGACATGAGCCTGGAGCCGGACGACGAGCCCGGAGTCTTCGAGCGCACCATGTTGGTCGACACCCGGAAGCTGGGACCGCCCCCGAAGCCCGCGCAGGCGCCGGCTCCCACGCCGGCCCCGGCTCCGGTGTCGCCGTGGCGGCCGTTCGCGTTCACGAACCTGGAGAAGGTGTCGCGCACGCAGGGCCAGCTGGCGGAGCGGCTGCGGTGGCTGACGCCCAACGCCGGCACGCTGGAGACGGTCTGCGCGCGCCTCAAGGCCCTCTTCGACGTGGATGTGCGCCTGTCGGTGGAGTCCGCCCAGGCGCGCCCCATGACGGAGCTGCGCCGCTTCCTGGGGGACCCGTCCTTCCTGGCGGTGCTGGCCCCAGGCGCGCTCAAGGGCCGGGCCATCCTCGAAATCGAGCTGTCGCTGGCGCACTCGGCGGTGGACCTGCTCCTGGGCGGCGCCGGTGAGACGGTGGGCCTGCGCCCCCTGACGGACATCGAGGAGGGCGTGATGGGCTACGTCGTCCTGGAGGCCCTGAAGGAGCTGGTGCCGGGGCTTCAGCCGGGTGTTCCCCGGCCCCGGCTGGATGGCGTGGCGCGCGGCGTGGATGAGGTCTCCGCCCGGCTGGGCGAGGACGGCCCGATGCTGGCGGTGCACCTGAACGCGGTGCTGGGCTCGCACCGCGGCATCGTGCGGCTGGTGGTGCCTTCGGCGGTGCTGGAGGCGGCGGAACCGGCGGTGGAGAGCGCCCAGCGGCGCGAGCACCGCCGTCAGGACATGAAGGCGAACGGCCGGCGCCTGTCCGCGCTGCGCGACTGGCTGCGCGCGGAGATTGGCGTGGCGGAGCTGTCCGCCCAGGACCTGGCGTCCCTGCGCGTCAAGGACGTGCTGCTCCTGGACATGCTGTCGGCGCGGCCGGACCGGGGTGAGCCCGGCACGGCGCAGCTGCGGCTGGGCCTGGGGCGCACCGGCCACTTCCTGGCGGACGTGGCCGTGGAGAACGGCCGCTACCGGGCGCGCATCACGGACATCATCCCCGGCGAGCCGGGCAACCCGCAGGGTGGGGAGCCCGGGGGCGCTTCGGAAGAGAACGAGGACTTCACCAACCCGGAGCTGGGCGTTCCTCCGGAACTCGAAGGGGCGGCATTGGACGACAAGGACGGAAGCGATCTGCTCAGCGACCTGCCCCTGCAGGTGGCGGTGGAGCTGGCGCGCGTGCCCATCACGGCCGAACAGGTGGTGGGCCTGCGCACAGGCCAGGTCATCGACCTGCGTCGTGGGGCGGGTGAGCCGGTGGACCTGTCGGTGAACGGCAAGGTCGTGGCCCGGGGCGAACTCGTGGAGCTGGAGGGTCAGCTCGGGGTGCGCATCATCCACCTGAGCTGAAAGCGCTTGCGCCCGTGCGTCACAAGGCAGGCGGGCAGGGGGGCGTGCTCGTGCCCGGGCCCGTGGCGGTCCTGACTCGGGTGCACTAGGCTCGCGCCCATCCATGGCGGTCCTCGGTCTCTTCCCCTCGCGCCTGTTGCTCGGCGCCGCGCTGCTCTTCGCGTCGCCCGCCGTCCTGGCGCAGGCGCCCGCGGCCTCCACTCCGGACGCCTCCGTGGCGGCACCGGCCCCGGAGGCCCTGGCGCCCGCGAAGGACGCGGCCCCCGAGGAGGCTCCAACACTGGCTCCCGTGACAGCCCCGGCCGCCGCGGGTGACAGCGCGGCCCGCGCGAAGCGCCACGCGGACGAACTGGACCGCGAGCTGGGCGTCCCCGAGGCCGAGGCCGAGGGCGCGGAAGCGCAGGAGAGCCTGGCCTGGGTGGTGGTGCGCACGGTGGCCCTGCTGGGCGCGGTGCTCGCGGCCATCTACCTCACGCTCAACGTGGGCCTGCGCCGGCTGATGGGCCTGCAGGGCGTGCCCGTGGGCAAGGCGTCGGTCGTGTCGGTGATGGAGCGCATCCCGTTGGATCAACGGCGCACGCTCTTCGTCCTGAAGGCCGCGGACGAGTACCTGCTGGTGGGTGGTGGCGAGGGTGGCGTGCAACTGGTTTCGAAGCTGGACCGCGACGCCGTGGAGCGCATCCGCGCCGCGCGTCCGCCGTCGTCGCCGGTGTCCCTGAGTCCTTTCCTCCAGAAGCTCCTCTCCCGCCGGACCGGTGGCACCACGCCGCCGCCGGGCGTCTGAAGGCCGTCACGTGAACCGTTCGTCTCCTGCTCGCCCGCTGCTGTTCCGCGCTCCGCCCTGGCTCTTCGCGGCCCTCGTGTCGCTTTCCCCCTTCGTCGCGTCCGCGGCGAAGAAGGGCGGCGACTCAATGCCGGATGAGATGGTCAAGGAGGCGGTGAGCTCCGACTCCTTCACCTCCCGGCCGCTCATCCTCATCCTCGCGCTCGCGGCCATGTCGCTGGTCCCGTTCGCGCTGATGATGGTGACCAGCTTCGTGAAGATCTCGGTGGTGCTCTCCATCGTCCGCTCGGCGCTGGGCACCCAGCAGATTCCGCCCACCCAGGTCATCACCGGCCTGGCCATCATCCTCACCGTCTACATCATGGCCCCCGTGGGCCAGGAGATGTACCGGGCGGGCGGCATCGACATCTGGTCCCGGGGGACGTCCGTCTTCTCCTCCGAAACGGTGGGCACGATGCTGGGGGCCGCGGACAAGTCCAAGGAACCCCTGCGCGAGTTCCTGATGAAGAAGGTCACCAACAAGGACCGCACGCTCTTCTACAGCCTGGCGAAGAAGATGCGGAAGGAGGAGGACCGCAAGGACATTGGCCCCAACGACTTCATGGTCATCGTCCCGGCCTTCGTCGTGTCCGAATTGAAGGAGACCTTCCAGATCGGCTTCCTCCTGTTCGTGCCCTTCATCGTCATCGACATGGTGGTCGCCAACATCCTCCTGGCGCTGGGCATGCACATGCTGTCGCCCACGACCATCTCCATGCCCTTCAAGCTCTTGTTGTTCGTGCTCGTGGACGGCTGGTACCTCATCGCCAAGGGCCTGGTCATCGGCTACCTGTAAGGAGCCTCGTACTTCCATGAATCAGCTCACGTTCATCACCCAGGAGGCGCTGTTCCTGGTGCTCGTGGTCTCCGCGCCGCCGGTGCTCATGAGCCTCCTGGTGGGCTTCCTCGTCTCGCTGTTCCAGGCCACCACGCAGATCCAGGAGCAGACGCTCTCGTTCGCGCCCAAGGTCGTCCTCGTCTTCGGCGTGCTCGCCATGACGGGCCCGTGGATTGGCGGTCAGCTCTTGCGCTTCACCTTCCACGTCTTCGACCGCTTCCCGGCGCTCATCGGCAGATGAACATCGGCGAAGTCATGGCCGAGCTGGGTGCTCGGGTCAACCTGTCGGTCACCATCTTCACGATGGCACTCATCATGTGCCGCGTGATGCCCATCCTCATCTTCAGCCCGTTCCTGGGCGGCGAGGTCGTCCCCTCGGAGATGAAGCTGGGCCTGGGCCTGATGGTGTCCGCGGTGCTCTTCCCGTCCGTCGCGGACAGCATGGACCGGATTCCCCTGAGCGCGCTCCCGTACATCGGGCTGTTGCTCAAGGAGATCTTCATCGGCGTGGCGCTGTCGTACATCATCAACATGGTGTTCGACGCGGCCCGCGTGGCCGGCACGCTGATGGACACCATGTCCGGCAGCAACAACGCCCAGCTCTACGTGCCGCAGCTGGGCACGCAGGTGTCGCTCTTCTCCAGCCTCAAGGTGCAGCTGTGCGTGGTGCTGTTCCTGTCGCTGGACGGGCACCACATCATCATCCGGGCGCTCGGAGACAGCCTCGCCGTCGTGCCGCTGGAGGGCTTCCCGCGCTTCAGCCGCGGCGTGTGGCCCTTCTTCGACCTGATGATCCGCTCCTTCGCGGACCTGTTGAAGATCAGCCTGGCGCTGGCCGGCCCCGGAATGGTGGCCGCGTTCGTCACCGACCTGGCCCTGGGCGCCATCAACCGCGTCGCGCCGCAGATCCAGGTGTTCTTCATCTCCATGTCGCTCAAGCCGCTGGTGGGCGTGTTGATCATGTTCATCGCCATCCATGTCGTGATCGGGCGCATGCAGCAGGAGCTGGCCAACATGCTCCGCATGTTCCAGCACGCCATCCAGATGCTGGCCTGAGCCGCTTCAAGCCTCCCGGGATTCCTCCATGTCGGACGAGAGTGGCGACAAAACAGAAGAACCGTCGCATAAGAAGCTCGACGACGCGCGCAAGAAGGGTCAGACCTGGAAGAGCAAGGACCTGACGGGCGTGGCCGTGCTCGTCGCGGGCCTGGGCATCGTCAAGGGCACCTGGGACACCGTGGAGCGGGAGATTTCCACGCTCTTCCGCTTCAGCTTCGACGCCATCGCCCACTCGGATGACCTGGCCCTGGCGACGACGCAGTTGCTCATCATGGGCCTGCGCACGCTCTTGCTTCTCACCGTGCCCATCGTGGCGGGCGCGGCGGTGCTGGGCGGGTTGATGGACTTCCTCCAGGTGGGGTCGCTCTTCACCATCGACCCGCTCATCCCGAAGTTCGACAAGCTCAACCCCATCGCGGGATTGAAGAACATGTTCTCGAAGAAGTCCTTCGTGGAACTGCTCAAGAACCTCATCAAGATTTCCGTCGCCGCCTACGTCGTCACCGGCGTGGTGCGCGACTCGATGCCCCTGGTCATCGAAACGGTGCGCCAGGACACGGTCGGCATCATGGCCATCATGGGGGAGATCCTCTACCGGGTCTGCGTGCGCATCATCATGCTCTTCGTCATCTTCGGCGTGTTCGACGTGTGGTGGCAGCGCAAGTCGTTCATGAAGGACATGATGATGACGAAGGAGGAAGTGAAGAAGGAGTACAAGCAGAGCGAAGGCGACCCGCACCACAAGGCCAAGCGCAAGGAGCTCCACCATGAGATCATGGAGGGAGCCCAGATGGAGGCGGTGAAGGACGCGAGCGTCATCGTCACCAACCCGGACCACGTCGCGGTGGCGCTGCAGTACGATCAGAACAAGGACGGGGCGCCGCGCGTGCTGGTGAAGGGCATGGACGCCAAGGCGGAGCGCATCAAGGCGCTGGCGCGCGAGGCGGACGTCCCCCTGCTGCGCAACGTCCCGCTGGCGCACGCGCTGTTGCGTGTGGAGGTGGGCGAGGAAGTCCCGGAGGAGCTCTACGACGCGGTCGCCGAGGTGCTGAACTTCGTCTACGGGCTCAAGCAGCAGCAGAACGCGGCGCCGCCTGCGCGCGCCTGAGGAGGACGCCATGGCCAGCGACGAAGAGGCGGACATCGCCATCGCCATCAAGTACGACAACAAGGCGGACGGCGCGCCTCGCGTGGTGGCGAAGGGGATGCGCCTCAAGGCGGAGAAGATCCGGGAGATCGCCAAGCAGTACGGCATCCCGGTGATGCGCAACGTGTCCCTGGCCCACGCCCTGTACCGGGTGGACGTGGGGCAGGAGGTCCCGGAAGAGCTCTACGACGCCGTCGCCGAGGTGCTGAACTTCGTCTACGCGCTGCAGCGGGAGCAGGCGGGCGGGCGCTGAAGGGGGCTGGACGCGGGGGCCCCACCTGTATTGAAGTCGGCCCGCCATGGCCAAAATCAACAATCAGCCCCCCAGCACCGCGCTTTGGCCCTGGGGAGGTCCCCGCAGCGTCCGCGAGCGGCTGGTGGACCCGTCCCAGCTGGACCGGGCGAAGAAGCTGCGCAAAGCGGGCAACATCAAGAACCCTTCGATGCCGTCCGCGGCGCTCCTGGACTTCATCGGTCCGGCGCACTCGTCGGAAGAGCTCCGGTTGCCCCTGCCGCCCCATCCGGGCGGTCACGACGCGGACCTGGAGGGCTTCAGCGACCGGCCGCACCTGGCCAGCGTCGCGGGCCGGGGAGACGACGGGCAGCGCCGGATGCTGGAGCGCGGCCTGTCCAAGGTGAATGCGCCGCCGGAGCGCCTGGAGCGCCTCAAGGCCCTGTTGCAGCGCGAGTCCGCGATGCTGGGCCTGGTGGACCAGGTGAGCGCGGAGTCGCAGGAGATCATCCGCCGCATGTGGGAAGAGCAGAAGGACGAGGGCTACTGACCCATGGCGGCGCTGGACCCGGAAGATCCGCAGGACGAGGCGAAGCTCACCGCGCTCCTGCAGCGTTGGGCGGAGGGCAAGGCCACGCTCCGCGAGGTGCGCGGCTATTCCAACGACGAGCTGTACGCCATCGCCAAGACGGCCTACTTCTTCTTCTACCAGGGCCGGGTGGCGGAGGCGCGCACGCTGTTCCAGGGCCTCTACGCCATCAACCCCACGGACGTGTACTTCGCCAAGGCGCTCGGGGTGGTGGAGATGGCCGCGGGGAACGGGCAGGGCGCGCTCGCCGCGTTCGACGTGGCGGCCAAGCTGGCCCCCCAGGACCCGTCCGTCTACGTGGGCCGCGCGGAGGTGAAGTTGGCCATGGGACAGAAGCCCCAGGCCCTGGAGGACCTGCGCCGTGCGGCGGCCATGCCTCCGGCGGATGATCCGGTGGTGCGCAAGGCCGGCGCCATGGTCACCGCGCTCACCCGGCGCTGATCCATCGGGTGGGACCCGCATCCTGGCGCGTCGGCTGGAAGCCCCGTAATCTCTGTTAGGCTGGATTCATTCACCTCTCAACCGATGGAGCGGTTCATGAGCACCCCCCCCAAGACACAGCTTCCGCTGCCCCCGGAGCCGCCGGAGCTGAAGGAGAAGCGCGACAAGCTGCTGGCGGAGCTGGACGTCCAGGGCAAGACGGCCCAGGGCACCTTCCTCCAGGTGGTGCGCAACATGCGCAAGCTGGTGGCCGCGTCGGCTCCCGGCACGCCGCTGGATGAGGGGATGTACAAGGACGTCACGGATTCGCTGAACCGCTTCATGAAGGACCCCATCCTGCCGCCCCCGGCCATCCTCGGGCACGTGGTGGAGTACCTGCAGTACCGCATCAGCACCTACGGCATGACCATCCAGAGCGCCGTGATGGAGATGAACCCGGAGCTGGGCGCCAAGTTCGCCGTGACGCCCCCGGCCGCCGCGCCGGCCCCGGCGGCTCCTGCCCGCTCCGCGGGTGGGCACAAGACGTCGGATGGCTTCGAGAGCGCGAGCCGCCCCAAGATCGCGCTGACCCGCGAGGACTCGCTGCCCGGCACCGCCAAGGCCGCGGACCCCCGCGCCGAGTCGCAGCAGCAGCTGGACTCCTTCAAGGCGTGGATGAAGAACCCGACCCTGGGCAAGCTGAAGGGCTGAGCCCCGGGGTTTCGAGGAGGGGAGCCGGGAAAAAATGATCCCGGGAAATTCCGAGGAAACTCCGGTCCCCCCTCAGCGATAATCCTTTTGTAGCTGGTGCCGCACGAACCTATCTCGCCACACCAGGAGAACTCTCATGGCCACGATCGACGTCTTCAACAAGGCTGTTAACACCGCGAAGAGCACCACCGGCACGGCGATGGACAAGATGATCGACGCCGCCCCCGAGGAGCAGAAGGGCTTTCTGCAGGCTCAGAAGCAGGTGCAGCTCGAGTCCCAGATCATGAGCACCATCACGAACCTCATGAAGAAGATGGACGACATGGCGATGGCCGCCGTGAACAACCTGAAGTAGTCCTTCGCAGGTTGTTGGTCCGCTCCGGCCCCGTGCTGATGCCCCCCAGGGCATCGGTCCGGGGCCGGTGGCATTTCCGGCCCCCGGTGGCGCGAGCGGGGCGGGTGACGCGATGGGGCGGGGAGCCGGGGAAAAAATGATCGCGGAAAAATCCCCAGGAAACTTCCGCCCCCCCTCAGCGATAATCCTTTTGTAGCTGGTGCCGCACGAACCCATCCCGCCGTACCAGGAGAACTCTCATGGCCACGATCGACGTCTTCAACAAGGCTGTTAACACCGCGAAGAGCACCACTGGCACGGCGATGGACAAGATGATCGACGCCGCCCCCGAGGAGCAGAAGGGCTTTCTGCAGGCTCAGAAGCAGGTGCAGCTCGAGTCCCAGATCATGAGCACCATCACGAACCTCATGAAGAAGATGGACGACATGGCGATGGCCGCCGTGAACAACCTGAAGTAGTCCTTCGCAGGTTGTTGGTCCGCTCCGGCCCCGTGCTGATGCCCCCCAGGGCATCGGTCCGGGGCCGGTGGCATTTCCGGCCCCCGGTGGCTGCGGCGGGCCGGGTGGGGCGACGGTGCCGGGGAAAAAATGATCGCGGAAAAATCCCCAGGAAACTCCCGCCCCCCCTTAGCGATAATCCTTTTGTAGCTGGTGCCGCACGAACCTATCCCGCCACACCAGGAGAACTCTCATGGCCACGATCGACGTCTTCAACAAGGCTGTTAACACCGCGAAGAGCACCACCGGCACGGCGATGGACAAGATGATCGACGCCGCCCCCGAGGAGCAGAAGGGCTTTCTGCAGGCTCAGAAGCAGGTGCAGCTCGAGTCCCAGATCATGAGCACCATCACGAACCTCATGAAGAAGATGGACGACATGGCGATGGCCGCCGTGAACAACCTGAAGTAGTCCTTCGCAGGTTGTTGGTTTCGCTCCGGCCCCGTGCTGGTGCCCTCCAGGGCATCGGTCCGGGGCCGGTGGCGTTTCCGGGCCTGTCCGCGTGGGTCCTCCGCTGGAAAGGATCCGGAAACTTCCACTAGGCTCACGCCGATAACCCTGGAAACGCTGCACTCAGAGACGAGGTTTGGATCATGGGCTCCAACACGATTAACGGTTCCGCTCCCCGCGTCGGATTCACGACCACCTCCGCCAAGCCGGCGACCGGCTCGCAGGCTGTCGTGAAGCAGGAGAACCTGCTCCGCGCCACGACAGATGATCTCGCCAAGAGCCTCCAGGCGCTCCAGGCGAAGAGCGCCCCGCAGGCGGGCGCCGCCGGCCAGGCCCAGGCCTCCGGTCAGAGCCAGAAGTCGGCCCAGGCCGACAAGCCCTCCGCCGAGCAGGCCGTCCAGGACATCGCCAACCAGTTCGGTGACTACCTGGGCAGCCTGGGTGAGAAGGCCGGCACCCGCGCGCTGGGCAAGGCGGAGAAGTCGGTCGCGGAGTTCATCAAGAACAACCCGGACGCCACGCCTGAGCAGATCAAGGAGCAGGCGAAGAAGGCCTTCAACAAGGAGACCAGCGCCGAGTACATCTTCAAGAGCGTCATCGAGAAGTCGCTGAGCGACGTGATGGCGAAGGTCCAGGAGCGGATCGACGAAGCCGGGTGAAGTCGGCCCGCGCACAGAAGGGGACCCCGTCTGGCACTGGCGGGGCCCCCGGGCTAGACTCCCCCGCCGCTGCTGACCCCGCCCCGGTGAACGCGCCGATGACGACTGAATCCAAGGCCACGGTGTCGAACGACAACGAGAAGCCCCTGTCCGGACCGGAGATGCTCGAGCGGGCCACGGAGGGTTTCAACCTCTTCCAGGACGGGAACTTCAACGAGTCGCTGGCCATCTTCGAGCAGCTCTCGGCCATGGACTCGAGCGAGGCCTACTTCCAGACCGCTCTGGGCGCCTGCCACCTGGCGCTGGAGGACCTGGACACCGCCGTGGCGTGCTTCAACCGCGCCATCGAGCTGGACCCCACCGACATCACCCCCTTCGTCAACCGGGGCGAGGCCTTCCTCCGTCAGGGCCGGACGACGGAAGCGGCCCGCGACTTCCAGCATGCCGTGTCGCTGGACCCCGAGGACAAGGACCCCCTGAGCCGTCGTGCGCGCATGCTGGCCGCCGCGGCCCTGGAGAGCTCGGACGAGGCTTCGGAATCCGAAGCCCCCGAGGACCGCTCGTAGGCCGCACGCAGGCTCCCTCGCCGGACAGGTGAGGGAAGGCCCCCCCTTGGGCTCGGGGGCGCGCACGGATTAGGATGGCCCCGCCGATGGCCAACGCCGATCCGAACAGCTTCCTGAACAAGTACTCCGACATCGTCCTAGCGGTGGTCGTCGTGGCCATCGTCGCGATGATGATCGTCCCGCTGCCGACGCTCGTCCTGGACGTGTTGCTGACGCTGAACATCAGCATCTCGGTGGTACTGCTCCTCATCTCCCTCTACGTGCCCAGCGCGCTGTACCTGTCGTCGTTCCCGACGATCCTGCTGATCACGACGATGTTCCGCCTGTCGCTGACCATCTCCACCACACGACTCATCCTGCTGACCGGCGACCCCGGTGAAGTGGTGGTGGCGTTCGGTAACTTCGTGGTGCAGGGCAACTTCGTCGTCGGCGCCATCCTCTTCCTCATCCTGGTGGTGGTGAACTTCATCGTCATCTCCAAGGGCTCGGAGCGCGTCGCGGAAGTGGCCGCGCGCTTCACCCTGGACGCCATGCCCGGCAAGCAGATGTCCATCGACGCGGACCTGCGCGCCGGCGTGATTGATCAGGACCAGATGAAGAAGAAGCGCCGCGACCTGGAGCGTGAGAGCCAGCTCTTCGGCGCCATGGACGGCGCGATGAAGTTCGTGAAGGGCGACGCCATCGCGTCCATCATCATCACGGTCATCAACATCGTGGGCGGCCTCATCATCGGCGTCACGCAGAAGGGCATGGCCGCCGGTGACGCCGCGCAGAAGTACACGCTGCTCACCATCGGTGACGGTCTGGTGGGCATGATCCCCGCCATCCTCATCTCCACCTGCGCCGGTATCCTGGTGACGCGCGTCGGTGGCGAGGAAGAGGGCGCGCACCTGGGCAAGGACGTGGGCTCGCAGCTCACCGCCTTCCCGAAGGCCATCGCCATCGCGGCGGCCATGCTCGTGGGCCTGGGCCTCATCCCCGGCCTCCCCAAGATTCCCTTCTTCCTGCTGGGCGCGGGCGCGGGCTTTGGCGCCTACTCGATGATGCGCAAGCGCGACGAGGCGCTGGCCGCCGAAGAGGCCGGCCCCGCGATGGAGTCCAGCTTCGGCACGCCCGTGTCCGCCGAGCCTCCGCCCAAGGAGCAGCTCAACCCGGACTCGGAGCTGTTCATCCCCGTCGTCACGCCCATCGTGCTGGAGGTCTCCGACGCGCTGGTCCCTTACGTGGACTCGCGGCAGGACGGCGGCAAGTTCCTCTTCGAGCTCATCCCGTTCATGCGCGACGGCCTCTTCGTGGAGCTGGGCGTGCGCTTCCCCGGCGTGCGCGCGCGCGGCAATGGCGGCCTGCCGCCCGGGGCCTACCAGATTCAGATCAACGAAGTGCCCGTCGTCACCGGCCAGGCCACCCTGGGCCACATCCTGGTGAACGACACGGTGGAGCGCCTCAAGCTGATGAACATCCCCGGCTTCGAGGCCATCAACCCCGCGACGCGCCAGCCGGCCGCGTGGGTGCCCGAGCAGTTCCGGGAGATGCTCGAGTCCGCGGGCCTCACCACCTGGGACGTGCCCGGCTACATCATCCTGCACACCGCCGCCGTGCTCCGGAAGAACGCGCGCGAGTTCGTGGGCGTGCAGGAGACGCAGACGATGCTGGAGCAGCTGGAGAAGGCGTTCCCGGCCATCGTCAAGGAAGTGGTCCCGAAGATCGTCAACGTGCTCAAGCTGACGGACATCCTCGGGCGCCTGGTGGAGGAGGAGATCTCCATCCGCGACCTGCGCGGCATCCTCCAGGTCCTGTCCGAGTACGGCCAGGTGGAGGCGGACAACGTCATGCTCACCGAGCATGTCCGCGCGTCGCTGCGCCGCTACATCTCCCACAAGTACGCGCGCGGCACCGGCACGCTGGTGGTGTACCTGCTCGACCCGAACATCGAGGAGGCCATCCGCAGCTCCATCAAGCGCACCTCCGCGGGCGCGCACCTGGCGCTGGAGCCGGAGATCGCCCAGGAGATCGTCGGCGCGGTGCGCTCGGAATGCGGCCACCTGCCGCCCAGCGCCCAGCGCCCCGTCATCCTCACGGCGATGGACATCCGCCGCTACGTGCGCAAGCTGCTGGAGTACGAGTTCAACCCCTCGTTCTCCATCCTCAGCTACCAGGAGCTGTCCCCGGACCTGAACATCCAGCCGGTGGCGCGCATCTCCTCCGGCCGGTAGCGGCCGGAAGCCTGTGAAGCACCCGGGGCCTCCGCTTCTTCGAAGCGGGGGCCCTTTCGTTTGCGTGGGAAGGCAGAGGAGGGCGGCTCAGGCGCCCGCGAGCACGGCGATCATCAGCACGAGGAAGCTCAGCCCCACCACGCCCATGACGATGAGCGGGACGAGCTTCTTCTTGTCCGCCAGCGCGGACACGGCCGCCGGGGCAGGCTCCGGCTCCGGCACGGGCATCTCCTCGCCACCGTCGGGCTGCGGCTCCTCGGAGGAGGACGCGGACCCATCCTCGGAGGAGGACTGCTCCTCCGGCGGCGACGGTTCGGGCTCGGGCTGCGGCTCCGGTTCGGGCTCCGGCGGAGGCGGCTCCTCGCGCTTGGGCGGGGAGGGGCGCGGCGGCGAGGGGGCCGGAGCGACGGCGGAACTCTCCGAGGAGAGGCTCACCGCGGGCTCGTCGGGGGGCTCGGCGGGGTCCACGTAGACGAAGCGGGTGGCGCCAATCTCCAGCTCGTCGCCGTCCTTGAGCGCCTTGCGGTTGACCCGCTTCTTGTTGACCTTGATACCGTTGCGGCTGCCCAGGTCCTCCACGTGCGTGCCGGACCAGTCGCGGCGCACCTTGGCGTGCTTGCGGGAAACGAGGTCGTCCTTGAGGATGACGTCGGCTTCCTTCTCGTCGCGGCCGAAGATGTGCTCCTGGGCCTCGGAGATTTCGATGCGCTGGCCCTCGCGCGGGCCGTTCATGTAGCGCAGGAAGCGCTCCTCGCCGCCAGCGAGGCCGCGCATCGCGTCCTTCAGGATGCCGCGCGCGAGGAAGGACGTCTTGTCGCTGACGTCCGGCGCGATCTCGACGACCTTGTCGAAGCGGACGTCGTACTGCGCGATGGCGATGACGTCGCCGTTGCGCAGCAGCTCCTTCTCCCCCTTGGGGAGCGACTTGCCGTTGATCTTCGTGCCGTAGGCGCTGCCCAGGTCCTCCAGGAAGTAGAGCGTGCCCTCCTGGATGATGCGCGCGTGGTTGCGCGACACCGCCTGCTGCGGGAGCACCACCTGGCAGGTCTTGTCCCGCCCCAGGGTGATGACGGAGTCGTCGAGGACGACCTCTTTGCCCGAGGCGCCTCCGGCCTCGCTGCGCTGTGTGACGGTCAGACGGACGCTCATCGCGTGTGTCGCTACCCGAAGGGACGGCTAGAACGAGTCGTTGGCCAGGAATCTCTCACACGTCGTGTACTCGGTGGGGAATTCCTCGGAGGTTCCAAACTTCATGAAGTTCTTGCACGCCGTCTGAGCGTGGTTCTGCTTGTGGGCCTCGGAGAAGATCTGGAAGAGGCCGAAGTGGCAGGGCGCGAACTTGGCGTCCAGCTTCACGCACTTGCGGTAGGCGTTCTCCTCCTCCGTGAGCAGGCCCTTCTCGCGGTACTGGCGCGCGAGCAGGTACATGGCCGGGGCGCTGTTCTCCGCAGTCTGGGTGTCCTTCAGCTCCTTGAGGGCGGAGTCGGTGAGGGCCACCTTGCGCTGGGCGACGGCCAGGTTGTTGAGGCAGCTGGAGTTCTTCTCATCCAGGCGGGCACAGTTGCCGAAGGCCTCGCGGGCCTCCGCGAAGCGGCTCTGCTCCATCAGCACGGTGCCCAGGTCGTGCCACACCTCCGCGGAGTCCGGGGTGAGCTGGGCGGCCTGGGAGATGTGCTCGAAGGCGGTCTCCAGGTCCTTGTCCTCATAGGCCATGATGCCGAGGTTGTGGTGGGCGTTGGCCACGTTGGGGTTGACCGCGAGCAGCGTGTCGAACTCCTTCTTGGCCTCCTTCGTCTTGCCCATCTTCATGTAGGTGAGGCCCAGGTCGTAACGCGACTCCAGGTTGTCCGGGTTCACCTGCAGGGCGCGCTTGAAGTTGTCGTGGGCCTTTCCGTAGGCGCCTTCCTCCAGGTAGAGCACGCCCAGGTTCTGGTAGGCCTGCAGGTGCTCCTGGTTGAAGCGCAGGGCCTTGATGAAGAACTCCTTCGCCTTGCCCTTGTTGCCCGAGTACATGGCGATGAGGCCCTTGTTGGCCCACAGGTCCGCGTACTGGGGGGAGAACTCCAGGCCCAGGTTGCAGTAGGTCTCCGCCTTCTGCAGGTCCCCGTTGGCCATCTCCTGCGCGCACAGCTCATTGTTGATGAGCGCCCGTTCGTGCGGGGGCGGCGTGCTGAGGCAGGCGGTGGTGGTGAGGGAGGCGGCGGCGGTCAGCGTGAGGAAAAGGCGAAGACGCATGGCCGGCCGAGTGTAGGAGAGCGGCCCCCCGCGAGGCAACGCCGTGCTGCCGCCGAATCAGCGCTGTTTTCCAGGGGTTAGGCCGGCTGTAGAGTGCCCCGCCATGCGTACCTACCTTTGTGCTTTCGGCTTGCTCGCTGCCCTGCTGGGCGCGGCTCCTGCTCACGCGCAGTTCTCCAACCGGAGTCTGGGCCTGTCGCTGGGCTACATGGACTTCAAGCGCACCGCGGGCCTCGCGGGGACGCCGTTCATCGGCCTGGAGGGCAGCCTCTACATCGAGAACGGCTTCGAGGTCGTCTCGCTGTCGAAGCTGATGTTCCCGACGGACACCTTCTCCACGCCGGAGAAGCGCGTGGTGGGCCTGGCCCCGTCGCTGGGCATCCGGTACCTGCTGCTGGAGGAGACCATCCGCCCCTACATCGGCACGGACGTGAGCTACCTCATCGTCTTCAAGGAGAGCATCAGCAACTTCGTGGGCATCGGGCCCAACGCGGGCGTGGACTTCTTCCTCAGCGACTCGGTGAGCCTGGGCGTGCGCGCGCAGTACAACTTCTACATCGCGCTCAACGAGGATACGCAGACGTCGCTGACGGGCTCCGTGGGCCTGGCGACGTACTTCTAGGTCCGGACGTGGGCCGCCCCGGGCGCGTGGCCGGGGCGGGCAGCAGGGCGGCGGCGACGAGCAGCGTCCACTTCTCATCCGAGAGGTGGGCGGGCTTCTGCATGGCGAGCGAGTCCTGGAGCCGGGCGCCCAGCGCGGAGAACAGCGTGAGCCGGGCCTCCAGCCGCAGCTCCTCGCGGCGCAGGGCGGCGGACAGCACCAGCTCCCGCTCCTCGGTGGACAGCCGCTTCACGCGCGAGACGAACAGCGGATCCGCCAGGAGGCCCTCCTCGCCGCGCGTCTCGATGGCGGAGGGCACCTTGAGGCGCCGCTCGCGCACGACGATGGTTCCGGCCAGGAGGTCCCCCAGCCGCTGGTGCGAGCGCGACACGAGCGCGACCGAGCCGCCCACGAGGTAGAGCAGCGGCAGCCGGTCCACCACGCGCGCCAGGTTGCGCAGGGCCGCGTGGTAGAAGCCGATGCGCACGCCGCTCTCCTGGATGACCCGGAGCGACATCACGCGCTTGCCCACCGTCTGGCCGGCCCACACGGTCTCCAGCGTGATGCCGTAGCCCCAGTCCACCAGGAAGTAGACGACGATGCCCAGCGCGCTGGCGAACCCCGGGAATGCGGCCATGGCCACCTGGAACACCAGCAGCACCACCGTCGAGACGAAGCCGACGATGAGCGCGTCCACCAGCCACGCGAGGAAGCGCGAGTACACCCCCGCCAGCGTGAAGCGGAACTCCACGTACTCCGGGGTCAGCACCGTGTGGGTGCCGTCGAGCAGGGTGTCAGGGGTGGGCGTCACGGCGCCGGAGTGTACGCCACGCGGCCCGCGTTCCGTGGGGCTCCACGGAGTGACCTTTTCCGTGGGGGGCGCAAGGACTCCCAGTCCGGAGTCTGGCCCTGACGCCGGGCAGGCGGGCAGCCAGCTCGGACGAGAGGGCGGATGCTCGCGGGACCTGAAGAGTGGTATTCGTGAATAGCGGGCTCCACGTTATCCTGTCCGCATCCCCGCGCCCGTGGCCCCTTCTGAAACCTCATCCTGGAACCGCCGCGTCCTGCCGGCGGGTGCGTTCCAGTTCGCGCTCATCGCGGGAGTGACGCAGCTCAAGACGTCCGCGAACGCGCTGGTGCTGTCGCGCTTCGAGTCCCAGGCGCTGCCGTACCTCTACCTCCTGGGTGCGTTGATGACGGCGTCGCTGACGCTGTTGCCGCGCGGCCGGCCGGACGCGCCCACGGAGTCCCCGGGCATCCTCACGGGTGTGGGCGGAGTGCTGGCGCTGGGGCTGGCGGCGGCGCTGTCTGCGGGGCAGCGCATGCCGGCGCTGGCGCTGTACCTGTTCGCAGACTGCTTCAGCACGTTCGTGTCGTTCCGCTTCTGGGGCCGGATGGCGTCCGCGTTCGACGCGCGCGAGGCGCGCCGGGCCTTCACCGTGCTCAATGGCTTTGGCATGGGCGGCGGCATCGCGGGCGGTCTCCTGGTGCAGGCGCTGGCGGTGCGGCTGGGCACGCCGGCCGTGGTGGTGAGCGGCGCGGTGAGCCTGCTGGCGGCGGGCGCCATCTTCCACCACCTGCACAAGGCGGAGCCGGCGCCGCCCCCGCGCACGCGCTCGCTGCAGGCGTGGTTCCCGGCGTGGAGCTACCTGGGGGAGAGCCCCTACGCGCAGGTGCTGGCGGCGCTGGGCATCGCGTTCGCGGTGCTGTCGTCCTTCGTGGACTACCTCTTCCGCCTGCGCGTGGAGGGCACGCTGAGCGAGGACGGGCTGGCGGCGCTGTTCGGCTCGCTGCAGCTCTGGATTGGCCTGTTCTGCGTGGCGTTCCAGCTGCTCGTGGCGGAGCGGCTGCTCAAGCGCATGGGCCTGCTGATGTACCTGGCGCTGGTGCCGATGGTGCTCGCGCCGCTGGCGGGCGCCACGCTGGCCACCGGGCAGTTGTGGCCGGTGCACCTGCTGCGGCTGGTGGAGACGGCAGTGAGCTACTCCATCCTCCCGGTGGGCATCCAGTTGCTCTACGCGGCGGTGCCGGACGAGCAGCGCGAGGGGCTGCGGAGCGCGGTGGATGGCCTCCTGCGCAAGGGCGGTGTGGTGCTCGCGGGCCTGTTGCTCATCGGCGCGGGCCGGGGCGCCAACGGCATCACCATGGCGGTGGCGGTGGTGGCGCTGTGCGCCGCGCTGGGCCTGCTGCTCGTGCGCCTGAAGCCCGCGTACCTCACGGCGCTGGGCGAGCAGGTGGGCGCCCACGAAGAGGAAGAGGTGGAGCTGGGCGGCGAGGCGCAGAAGCTGCTGGTGGAGGCGCTCGGCGCGCCCACGCCGGAGCGGGTGCTGCGCGCGGTGGACATGCTGGAGCAGGCGGAGGCCGCGCCCCTGCGGCAGCACCTGGCCGCGCTCCTCTCCCATCCCCACGAGCGCGTGCAGGAGCGCGGCGTGACGCTGGCCCTGTCCTTCGATGCCCGCGAGCTGGCGCCCATGCTGGAGCGGCTGGTGGAGGAGGGCCCCCGGCGCCCTCGCGACCAGGCCGTGTGGGCCCTGGCGCGGCTGTCCCCGGAGCGCGCGGAGCGGCTCCTGCCGCCGCTGCTCACCAGCTCCGACGTGGGGCTGCGCTGCGCGGCGATTGGCGCGCTGATGCGCACGCAGGGCAACTCCGCAGCGCTGGAGTCGCTGCGAGAGTTGCTGGCGAAGGGCGACCACGCGCCCGTGGCCGAGCGGCGCGAGGTGGCGCGGCTGTTGGGCCGGCTGAAGGACCCCCGGTTCGCGGGACCGCTGTCGCTCTACCTGGAGGACATGGACATCTCCGTGCGGCGCGTGGCGCTGGTGGCGGTGGGGGAGGGCGGCTACGTGGAGCTGGCGCCGCGCCTCCTGCCGTTCCTCGGCTGGCGCGAGGAGCGTCCGGCCGCGCGTGAGTCGCTGGTGCAACTGGGCGACGCGGTGACGCCGCTGTTGGAGCTTCAGCTCAACAACAAGGCCGCGCCGCTGGCCATGCGGATGCAGCTGCCCCGCGTGCTGCGCGGCATCGGTTCGTCCGCGGCGCTCAACGCGCTCCTGTTCTCCAACGTGCGCGACGACGCGGCGCTGCACTTCCGCATCGGCGCGCAGTTGTCGCGTCTGCGTGAGGAGCAGCCAGACCACCCGGTGGACGTGGACCGCATCCACGAGGCGCTGGGCCGCCGCCGCGACACGTACCGCCAACTGGTGGGCGCCTTCCGCGACGTGCAGGCCGCGCTGGGGCCCCAGTCGCTGCTCACCCGCGCGGTGGGCGACCGGTTGGATCAGGCGCTGGAGCTGTCGTTCTTCCTGTTGGGCCTTCTGCACCCGCCGCAGGCCATGCGCCGCATCCACCAGCACCTGGTAGGCAATGATTCGCGCCGCCGCGCCTATGCGCTGGAGCTGCTGGAGAACCTGGTCGCGCAGGAAGAGCGCGAGCTGGTGATGGAGCAGGTGGAGGCCCACCACCGCGAGTTGCCGCCTGGAGCGCCGGGCCGTCTGTGGCGGCGGCTGGCGGGGCTCGTGCAGAGTGAGGACCTGGTGCTGCGCGCGTGCGCCCGCCACGTGGCGCGGGTGAACGGCCTGGACGTGCTCCCGCAGGAGGGTGACATGAGCGATACCATCGTCCAACGGATGTTCGCCCTGGAGGGCGTGAGCGTCTTCTCGCAGAGCGACGTGGACGACATCGCCGCCATCGCGGAGGTGGCGCGCGAGGCGTCCTACAAGGCGGGCCAGCGGCTCTACAGCCAGGGTGACCCGGGCGACGCGCTCTACGTCATCGTCGAGGGCGCGGTGGACGCGTTCCGCAACGGCGAGCACGTGCTGCGCTTCCAGGCGAAGGAGGCCATTGGCGAGGTGAGCCTGCTGGACGGCGCGCCCCGGCCCACGGACATGGTGGCCGCGGTGGACTCGCGCGTGCTCGTCATCGACCGGCGCGACTTCCTGGACCTGCTCGCGGACCGGCCGGAGCTGCTCACCGGCTTCTTCCGCTCCGTGAGCCAGCAGCTCCAGAGCGTCATCGACCTGCCCGCGCGCCGTGAGGAGGGCCAGCGGCTGGAGCTGGGCGCCCCCCAGCAGCCCCACTCGCCGCTGGAGGGCATTGGCGGCCTGCCGCCCGAGGGCAACGCGCCCTCGGACGTGTGAGTCAGTCCCCCGCGCCGTGCGGGGGCGGCGCCTCACCGCTCTTGAGCGCGGGCGGCTGCACCGGATCCAGTCCCAGGAGGTGCGCCGAGGCCACCGGGATGAACGGCCGCGTGAAGCAGCGGAACGGCGGGAGGCTGCCCACGAACCGCGTGAAGGCGAGCCCCGCGAACACCCACGGCTGACGCTCCACCGCGGCGATGGGCGCGGCGACGCCTTCCGCGCGGTGGGCCAGGCGCGCCACGTAGTTGCGCAGGGGCCATCCGTGCAGGACGGGCAGCGTGCTCCAGACGCGCACGAACCAGGGCGGACGCGTGACGGGGGCCATCCACGCGCGGTCGCTCTTGGCGGCGGTGAAGACGAGGAGCCACCAGAAGCCCCAGATGCCGCTGAGGATGGTGAACGATTTCGGGAACCAGCACAGCGGGATGCAGAGCAGGAGGATGGCGGGGATCCCCATCACGAACAGCAGGAACGCCCTCCAGCGGCGCTGGAGCTTGGAGCGCAGCCAGGGGACGTTGAGGCGCACGTGCGGGGTGATTTCAGGATCCTCGGGCGGCACGCCAGTGGCGAGGCTGGCCTCGCGGGAGATGACCGTGTGGTAGTCGCGCGACAGGGCGACGACGATCCACTGCACCGCGCTCAGCGAGCCGAAGAAGAGCGCCCAGAACTCCCAGCTGCCCAGGAAGAAGATGCCGTTGCGCACCGTGGGCGCGTCGATGTTGAACCCCTCCTTCTGGGGCTCCTTCTGGACGCGTGGGCCCTTCCGCTCCTCCTCCGAGACGTCAGCAATGTCCCGGAGGGCCTGCTCCACCTCCGCCCGGATGAAGGTGGAGAGCGAGTCGTCCTGAGCGTCCTCTTCGTTCGTGTCCTCTTCAGGGCCCGTGGCCTGTTCGCCCTCGCTCGCGGCGGCCCTGGCCTGCTCGGCGGCCGCCCGGCGCTCCTCCGCCGCCTCTTCGGCGGCATCCGCGGCCTCATCGACCGCGTCCCCGGCGGCAGCGGCGGCTTCATCCGCGGGGAGGTCGCCCTTCTGGCCGGAGGTGATGGCCTCGTGGATGAGCGCGTTCAGCGCCTCCTTCACGGCCGCCGCATCCTCCTTCGGCTGGCCCTTGCCCTTCGGGGCCTTCAACGCGGCCTCCAGCTCCTTCGCCCGCGCCTCGATGCGAGCCTGCGCCCGCTCGCGCGCGGCCCGGGTCTCGGCCGTCTCCGGTCGCTTCGGCTTCGCCCCGTCGAACTCGTGGAACGCCCAGCCCGCGGCGATGGCCAGCAGGAACGCGGTCTGGAGCGCGGTCACCTTCAAGTAGGTGGCGCGGACCCCCGGGCTCGCGAGCGTGACGCGGGCGATGTGGAAGGGCAGGGCCACCCCATAGAAGAACTGGCGGATGCGCCCCTTGGGCAGCTGGCCCTTCGTGGACTGGAAGTGCTCGGCGCCACCCCGGACCTCGCCCCACAGCTCCGAGGCGAAGTTCCGGCCCCGGGAAGCCCCTTGGCCGCTGGGAGACCCGCCGTCCTTCTCCTCCTGTAAAGGCTTGAAATCCTTGCCTTTCATGCCCGTCATTGCGTCACGCTACCACGTCGGGGATGTGCTAAAGGCCCGGCCGTGAACCCGAACCCTCTCTCGCTGCGTCCCTTCCGTCGTCCCTCCCGCCAGCTCACGCTGTCGTCCGGCGCGCTGGTCCTCGCCCTGGGAGCCCTCGCGGGTTGTGAAAAGACCCCCCCGCCGGCTCCGGCCACGCCGCCCCCCGCGGCCGAGCCCGCGAAGCCCGCCGTGCCCAATGAGGTGACGGTGCTCGTCACCGGCAGTGCCCGTGGCCAGCTGTTGCCCGTCGAGGGCAAGGGCGGCGCCGCGGAGCTGATGGGCCGCTGGGTGAATGATGAAAAGCACTGTGCCGGTCCGCTGAAGGACGGCCAGGCGACCTGTCCGGATGCCGGCACGCTCGCCCTGACGACGGGCGACCTGTGGACGGGCCCGGCCATCTCCTCGTTCTTCCTGGGTGCTCCGACGGCCGAAGTGATGGGGCACATGGGCTATGCGGCCTCCGCTCTGGGCAACCACGAGCTGTCGTACGCCAAGGATTCCTTCCTGAAGAACCGCACGGCCGGGGGCTTCCCCTTCCTGGCGGCGAACCTGAAGGTGACGGACGCGACGCTGGCCAAGGACCTGTCCATGCCCGCGTTCCAGGTCTACGAGCGTCGGGGCCTGAAGATTGCGGTGGTGGGCCTCACCTCCCAGAAGACGGTCCGCACGGCCATGTCCGGCCGCGCGGAGGGCCTGGAGGTCACCCCCAACGAGGACGCGCTGAACACGGCCGTTCCGGAGGCGCGCAAGGCGGGCGCGGACGTGGTGGTGATTGTCGCGGACCAGTGCCCCACGGACCTGCAGCCGGTGCTGGCGAAGCACGCGGACTGGAAGGTGTCCCTGGTGGCCGGTGGCCGCTGCGGCACGGACGCTCCGGGCGTGAAGACGGAAGGTGACACCACCTACGCGTCGCTGGGCCGCGGCTTTGATTCGTACCTGCGCGCGCAGCTGAAGTTCGACCCGTCGAAGGCGGCGGGCCAGAAGCTGACCGGCGTGGACACTAAGGTCGTCGAGGTCGCGGGCGGCACGCCGGACGCGGAGACGGCGAAGCGCATCGCGGAGTGGCAGACGAAGGTGGACCAGGCGCTGGGCCGGAAGATCGGCTTCACCAAGACGGGCATCCCGCAGGACTCGCCGCTGATGGCGAAGTGGGTGGCGGGCGCGGTGCGCACGCAGCTCAACACCGACGGGGCCATCCTCAACAAGGGCGGCATCCGCAATGGCCTGGCCAAGGGCGACGTGACCCTGGGCAGCGTGTATTCCGCGATGCCGTTCGAGAACTCGCTGCTCACCGTGAAGCTCAAGGGCGAGGACCTGGCCAAGCA
Source organism: Corallococcus sp. M7 (assembly GCF_054512695.1). Lineage (NCBI taxonomy): Bacteria > Pseudomonadati > Myxococcota > Myxococcia > Myxococcales > Myxococcaceae > Corallococcus > Corallococcus sp. M7. The sequence continues at coordinate 7,006,626 of NZ_CM137252.1, read as the reverse complement.
GCTGGCGAACCCGGACGCGCTCGTGGCCGGCTTCACCGCGGCGGGCAAGGGCAAGTTCAAGGACGCCCAGGGCAAGGCGCTGGATCCGAAGAAGGAGTACACGGTCGCCACGGTGGAGTACCTGTACTTCGGCGGTGACGGCTTCGACTTCGAGAAGCTGGACACCGACCCGGCGGAGACGGGCATGGCGTGGCAGACGCCGGTCGTCGAGTGGACGGAGGCCCAGGCCTCCACCGAGGCGAAGCCGCTGGAGAAGTTCATCAAGTAGCGCTTCGTGGTTTTGAAGCACCGGGGCGCCGGAGTCCTCCCTCGAAACGGGGAGGGCGGCCGGCGCCTCGCCGTTGCCGGGGCTCGGTTAGAGTGGGCCCATGGAGATGGCGGAGTTCATCGAGACGCGGCGTCCGCGCTGGCAGCAACTGGAGTCGCTGCTGGACAAGTCCGAGGGCGAGGGGCTGCGCAAGCTGAGCCTGGATGAGGCCCGCTCGTTGGGGAAGCTGTACCGCGCTGTCTCCAGCGACCTGCTGTGGGTGCGCGCGCGCAGCGGATCCGCGGACGTGAGCGCGTACCTCAACGACCTGGTGGGCCGCGCGTACGCGCTGACGTATCCGGGCAGCCGGCCCCGGTTCGCGGACGTGTGGGCCTTCGTGGCGCGCGGCTTCCCGGCGCTCCTGCACCACGAGTGGCGCATGTACGTGGTGTCGGTGCTGCTGTTCCTGGCGGGCGCGGGCTTCGGCTACGTGGGCATGGTGGTGGATCCGGACGCCGCGCACTACCTGGTGCCCGAGCAGCACCTGAGCCTGGACCCCGTGAAGCGCGCCGCGGACGAGGCCGCGGGCAAGGGCATGACCGTGGAGGAGCAGGCCCAGTTCTCCTCGTTCCTCTTCACGCACAACATCCAGGTGGCGTTCCTGGCGTTCGCGCTGGGCATCACGCTGGGGCTGGGCACGGCGGTGATGCTGTTCACCAACGGCCTGTTCCTGGGGGCGCTCGCGCAGGTGTACGCGGCGAAGGGGATGGCCGGGTGGTTCTGGGCGTGGATATTGCCGCACGGCATCCCGGAGATTTCGGCCATCTGCATCGCGGGCGCGGCGGGGCTCGTCATCGCGCGGGGCATGGTGGCGCCGGGTGGGTTGTCGCGTGGGCAGGCGCTGCGCAAGGAGGCGGTGACGGCGGTGAAGCTGTTGTTCGGCACGCTGGTGCTGTTCGTGCTCGCGGGCTTCATCGAGGGCACCGTGTCGCAGATCCATCCGCCGAAGCTGTCGGTGGGCTTCAAGATCGGCTTCGCGCTCACGGTGGGGACGGGCGTCTACGCGTACCTGCTCTCGGACTGGATGCGCGGCCGGCGTGGGGATGCGCGGGCGACGGCGGAGCTGGCGGGATGAGCGGGCCGGACCTGGCCGTGCCTCCGCTGCCTCGCGAGCCGGAGGTGCTGATTGAGTGCCCGCGCTTCTCGATGGTGAAGCGGCGCGCGGATGGCTCGGTGGACTTCGTGTCGCCGCTGCCGTGCCCGTACAACTACGGCTCCATTCCGGGCCTGCTGTCGGATGACGGGGATCCGCTGGACGCGGTGGTGCTGGGGCCTCGGCTGCCGCAGGGGCAGCGCGTGCGCGTGCCGGTGGTGGCCGTGCTGGGCTTCATCGACGCGGGGAAGGGCGACCCGAAGGTGGTGTGTGGGACGCACCCGATGACGCCCTCGGAGCGCGCGGGCCTGGAGCGTTTCTTCCGCGTCTATGCCCTGTTCAAGCGGAGGCCTGCACCGAGTGCGGGGAGACGTGCCCGATACGCGGTTCGTGGGCTGGCTGCGCGAGGGCGCCGAGTCCTAGCCAAGGACCTTGGTCATCTTCAGGACCCGGTTCCATTTGAGGCCCTGTTCGATGGGGCCCACCCATTGCTCCGGCTGGAAGCCCACGCGCGTCCAGAAGCGGCGCGCGGCCTCGTTGTCCTCCACCACCGCCACGCGCAGCAGCCGGCCGCCGTTCGCGCGCACGTAGTCCGCGTAGGCGTTGAGCACGGCCTCGCCCCGGCCGTGGCCCCGGGCCTCCGGCGCGAGGAGCATCAGGCCGATGTACCACTCCCCCCGCGCCGGGAAGTCACGCAGGGCTTCGAGCAGCCCCGCGAGGCCACCCCGTGCGTCGCGAAGCGCGAAGACGTGCCCCTGGCCGGGAGCGAGGTTGGGGGGCCGCTCGTTGGGGATGTTCCGGGCCTGATCCGGGAGGGCGGGACGGCCGTAGGCGAGCTGGTGGTAGTCCTCGCAGCGGTCGAGGAGCGGTTGCAGGAGGTGCGTGTCGTTGTCGTCGACAGGCTCCGCCGTGAAGTCCGCTGTCTGGAAGGCCATGGGGGGCTCCTACAGGACGCCGCGCGCCTTGATGTCGAGATACCGATTCACCGCCGCGAGGCTCAGTTCGTCCGGCGCCACGTCGAGCATCTGCACGCCGCCCCTGCTCACGCGTGCCTTGAGCACCTCTCGGTCCGTGAGCAGCTCCGATGCCACCGCGTGCTGGAAGGCTTCCTCCGGACCTGACGGCGGCGTGCGCAGCAGCTTCTGGAGCGCCGTGTCCTTCACGGACAGGCACAGCGGGACGTGGCGGCGGGCCAGCCGGTGCAGCGGGGCCACCAGCGTCCCGGCCTGCTCCTCGTCCAGGAAGTCCGTGAAGACGCACAGCAGGCTGCGCCGGTTGAGGCGCACGTTGAGCTCCTTGAAGAGCGCCAGGTAGTCCACGTACGTGAGGCTGGGCGTCGCGGAGTAGAGCGTGTCCACCAGCTTGCGGTACTGGCCCCGGCCCGCCGCGGGCGGCAGGTAGGCCTTCACTCCGTCCGCGAAGAGCGCCAGGCCCACGCGGTCCCCGTTGCGGATGGCCACGAAGGCGAGGAACAGCGCCGCGTTCACCGCGTGATCCAACTTGGTGAGGCCGTCCACCTGGGCCGCCATGGAGCGCCCCGCGTCCACGCAGATGATCAGCGCCTGCGAACGCTCCGATTCCAACACCCGCGTCACCGGCTTGCCCCGGCGTGCGGTGGCCTTCCAGTCCACGTCGCGCACGCTGTCGCCCTGGGCGTAGTCACGCAGGCGCGCGAACTCGCTGCCCTGGCCGTCGCGCCGTAGTTGCCTCAGGCCCAGGTTCACCAGGTCCAGCGCCGCGCCGGACAACAACAGCCTCCGGGCTCCTCGCAGGTCCGGGTACACCGACACGGAGCGCTCGGCCGGGAAGGTGCGCTCGTGCGAGACGAGCCCCAGTGGGCCGCGCACGCGCACGTGCACGGCGCCGAAGCTGAACTTGCCGCGCTTCGCGGGCGTGGCCCGGTACACCCACTGCGTCTGGCTGTCCGGCGTGAGGCGCAGCGTGGCCTCCGAGGGCTCCGTGGTGAACGATGGCGGCGCGTCGTCCTTCACGCGCACCTCCACCGTGCCTCCGCCCCGGTGCACCAGGCGCAGCTCGACGCGATTGGCCACGCCCACGTTGAGGCGCTCCGGCAGCAGGCGCTCCACCTCCAGCCGCACGCGGCGGACCTGGAGGAAGTCGAACGCGGCCAGCGCCACGGCCAGCGCGTCCAGCGCCAGCACCGCGCCGCCCAGACCCGGGAAGAAGCCCGCAAGCGCCATGGGCAGCGCGAGCAGGGCAAGCAGCCCCCACAGGCGCTCGGAGGGAATCACCGGGGGACCTCGACGCCCTGGACCACCTCGCGCAGCACGTCCGCGGACGTGGCCCCATCCAGCTCCGCGTCCGGCGACAGGAGCAGGCGGTGGCGCAGCACCGGGCCCACCAGGAAGCGCACGTCGTCCGGCGTCACGAAGTCGCGGCCCCGCAGCGCCGCCAATGCCTTCGACGCGAGCAGCAGGTGCACGCCCGCGCGCGGCCCCGCGCCCAGACGGATGTTGGGCGAGCTGCGCGTCGCCGCCACCAGCTTGCGGATGTACGCGAGGACCGGCGGCTCCACGTTCACCGTGTTGAGCGCCGCGCGCGCCTGGAGCAGGTCGTCCTTCGTCACCGCCGCGTTCACGCCCGCGCGGGCCAGGTCGCCCGCGTCGAAGCCCCGGTGCACGGACTCGAGGATGGCTTCCTCCTCCTCCGGCGCGGGGTAGCCCACGTCGATCTTCAGGAGGAAGCGGTCGAGCTGCGCCTCGGGGAGCGGGTACGTGCCTTCCGACTCCACCGGGTTCTGCGTGGCGAACACCGTGAACATGGGCGACAGCTGGAGGTTCTTGCCCTCCAGCGACACGGCGCGCTCCTGCATGGCCTCCAGCAGCGCGGACTGCGTCTTCGCCGGGGCGCGGTTGATTTCGTCCGCCAGCAGCAGGTCCGTGAAGATGGGGCCACGCGCGAGCACGAAGGCCTGCGACTTCAGGTCGAAGACGCTGGTGCCCAGGATGTCCGCGGGCATCAGGTCCGGCGTGAACTGGATGCGCTTGAAGTCCGCGCCCACGCTGCGCGACAGCGCCTTGGCCATCAGCGTCTTGGCCACGCCGGGCACGCCCTCCAGGAGGATGTGTCCGCCGGCCACGAGCCCGCAGAGCATCAGCTCCAGCGGTTCGTCCTGTCCGACCACGGCCTTGCGCACCTCCGCGAGGACGCCCTCACGGATGGCGTTCGCGGACCGCACGGCGTTGCCGGTGTCCGGGAAGGGAGGAGGGGAGAAGGGCGCGTTCATGAGGTTCCGGGGCGGGGCCGGCCGGTGCCGGCGGGGTGGATGCGCTCGCGCACGTGCGCGGCGGAAGTGGCGAGGGCCTGCATGTCGGCGTCCGTCTGGACGGTCTCGGACTGGCGGGCCACGTCGAGCAGCCCGTCCGCCAGGTCCTGGCGTCCGCGCGTGCGCAGCCCCTCCGCGACGGCGGTGGCGGTGGAGTGCGAAGGCAGGCCCGCGAGCGGCGCCAGCTGCTGCGTGAGGCCGCGCGAGATGAGCCCCGCCGCGAAGCCGTGGTGCTGGCCCTCGCGGTACAGGCGGCTCATGGCGAAGAGGGCGTCCGTGGCGCCCACGCGCATGGACTCGGGCGGAGGGAGCGGACGGCCGAAGCGCTTCAGCGCGCCCGCCCACAGCACGACGCCCAAGAGCAGCTGCGCGACGGCGAAGTGCAGGCCGTAGCGGCGCGCGAAGTCCACGAGCGAGCGCTCGTTGGTGAAGCCGTGGTGGAACTCGTCGAAGGCGAAGGGGCCGGGGCCCATGGCCTCCAGCGCGCTCAGCCAGAACTGCGCGTTGTCCGCCCTCGTCAGCGCCGGGTTCATCGCGAGCTCGGGGGCGCCCACCACCAGCACCCGGCCCTGGCCCGCTTGAATCACCGCCGCCACCGGGAAGCCCAGGCGTTCATCCTCCAGCACCGTGACGGCGCCCTCCGGCAGCCGGAGATAGGCCTGGACCTTCGCCTCCACGCGCTCCACACCCAGCGTGTACGGCGTGGGCAGCGATGGCACCAGCGTGCGCATGGGCAGCGTCACGTCCGCCTTGTCCAGCTTCACGCCCAGCTCATCCAGGAGCGCGTTCTCCCGCGAGCCCCAGGGCACGTACACGAGCGAGGCGCCAGCGCGGACATGGGACAGCACGCGCTCCACCTCCTCGTCGTCCAGTTGCTGCGCGCGCAGGGCGTTGAAGCCCGTGTGCGGCGCCTCCTCGTCGTCCACGCCCGCGTCCGGATCCGAGGCGAGCCGGGTCTGATCCGGATCCTCCTCGTGCGAGTCCTGGACCTCCACGGCGAGCAGCACCAGCGCCTCCTTGCCGGTGAGCAGGCGCAGGTCCGCCATGTTGCGCGTCACCGGCAGGCCGCTCTCCTGTGCGAGCAGGTACAGGGCGCGCGCGCCGTCCGGCTCCGCGCGGAAGGTGGACAATGGATCCGCGAAGCCGCCGCGCTGGGCGCCGCGCACCAGGAACGCCCCGAGCACGCCTGCGAGCAGCAGGCTCCCCAGCACGAGCAGCGGGAAACGGTCACGCACCGGCGGCCTCCTGCGCGGGCGGCGCGGCGAGCAGCGGGGCGGTGATGGCGCGGAACTCGGTGTAGCCGTCCGCGCTCACGGGCACGTTGCCGTACCACGCGAAGTCGAAGCGGCGCGTCAGCTCGCGGAACGGGGCCTTCACTTCAGGGCGGCCCCGGAACGCGCGCAAGTAGTCCCAGTTGGACAGTGTCTCGTCGTAGTGGATGGCGCCGTCGCGGTGCAGGCGCGACAGGAGCGCGAGGTACAGGTTGCGCACCGCCTCGCGGTACTCACCCTTCGCGGCCAGCGCGTCGGCCAGGTGCGCCCAGCCTTCCGGCGGACGCGACAGCGCATGGTCCGGATTGCCCGCGAGCGCCGCGGCGTCCACGGTGCTCACCTCCAGGTCCGGGCCCGAGCTCGCGCGCTTGCGCCGCAGCACGCTGACGACCACCACCCCCAGCACCGCCAGCGTCAGCGCGACCAGCATCACGACGAGGACGTTGGCCGCCGCGCCGCCGCTCACGGGCAGGGCCGTCTCCCGCGACTGGGGCCGCGGGTTGTTGCGCTTGAAGAAGTCCCTGAGCCACTCGCCCAGCTTGTCGATGAAGCGGCGCCACCAGCTCGACTCCGGAGGCGGGACCTCCTCCTCCTTCGGTTCGGCCGGGGCCTTGTCCGGACGCTCCTGGAACTCCGGCCGCGCGAGGATGGCCCGCGCCCGGTCCGTGGCCGCACGGGCGTCCGCGCGCGCCTGGGCCTCTGCGGTGGCCGTCACCTGCGCGAGCCCTTGCTCCAGCGTCACCGCCGCCGCCTCGCAGTCCTCGTCGTCGAAGGCCTGCTGCTCCAGGCGGCGCACGAAGCGCTCGAGCTTGACCGTCTCCCGCGCGTTCAGCGCATCGAAGTCCCGGAGCGCAGTGCCCTCCACCTGCTCCGGCAGCTCGCACTCCGTCGCGACCTTCTCCAGCCGGGCTCGCAGCGCCTTGCGTTCCTCGGGCGCGGCTTCCACCGGCGCGGGCGCCGCGAGGAGGAGGCCCGTGGCCAGCAGCAACGCCGCGGCCACGCCCTTCGAGGCGAGCTCCCCGCGCTGCGTGCTCCGCTCCGGGAGCTGCTGCACGGCGGCCAGCAGGTCCAGGCCCTCCTGCCGCACGCGCCCGTCCACCAGCAGCAGCGTGGCGGTCGCCGCGCGCAGGGGCTCGAAGAGGGCGAACGTCGTCGCGGCGAGGAACACGAGCCACGGCGGGTTGTCCAACGACGCGAACCGCTCCGCGAACGTCAGGTCGACGCCCACCAGCTTCCGCCCGAGGTACAGCAGGAAGTTGAGCCCCACGTGCAGGTTGAGGAACACCAGCACCTGCACGCCCATCAGCCAGCGCACCGCGGTGGCCGTCCCGCGCGACGGGCCGAGGAGCCGTGAGCCCACCGCGTACAGCTTCAGCGGGCTGCCCCGGCCCTGCATCGTCGCCGCGTAGCCCACGCCCTGCGCGGAGAGGAGGAACAGCGCGATGCCCAGCGAGAACGTCAGCGTCAGCACGTTGAAGAACGCCAGGTACGCCACGGCGATGAACAGGCTGGGCAGCTTCTCCAGCGCCGCGCGCAGGGACTGGCGCACGGACGGCTCCGCCTTCGCGCCCAAGAGCAGCTCCTGCACGTAGTGGCACGCCGCGCCCTGGCCCACGCCCCGCAGGAACCACGCGAGCGTCACGTACAGCGCGGGCAGGGTGGGGGAGCGGCCATGATCCACGGCGTCCAGCAGGTGCAGCAGCGCGGCCACCACCGCCGCGCCACCCGGTAGTGTGAGCGCCCACACGCCCGCGTCGCGCGCGCACAGGCGCAGCGCCGCGTCCATCAAGGCCACCGGACCCCGGGGGCGCAGTTCCAATGCGGAGACGGCCATCGCGTCAGCTCACCGCGTGCGCCGCCAACAGGACGCCGCCCCACACGAGCACGACGCCCACGAGCGCCAGCACCACGTGCGCCACGCTCCATTCGCGCCGGGGCGGCGGCCCCTCCAGCGCCTGGCGGCGCTTCTCGAGGCAGCTGGCGCAGCGGTTGATGCCCTCGAACTGCGTGGTGCACTCGCGGCAGATGACGCGCCGGCACTCCACGCAGACGCCCAGGTCCGCGCGGTCCGGGTGGTAGTGGCAGCGGCCCGAGCCCTGAATCATGCGCTCACCTTACGCAATCCAGGGCTCGCCACACCACCCCCGCGCGGGCGGGACGGGCCTACAACTCGTCGAAGAACTCGTCGTTGTAGGTGTACCGGCCGAGCCGTTTGACGAGCGCCTCCATGGCCTCCACCGGCTTCACGGAGAAGAGCATCTGCCGCAGCTTCTTCACCTTCTCGTACTCGCGCAGGGTGAAGAGCTTCTCCTCCTTGCGCGTGCCGGACTGGGCGATGTTGATGGCCGGGAAGACGCGCTTCTCCGCGAGCAGGCGGTCCAGGGTGACCTCGGAGTTACCCGTGCCCTTGAACTCCTCGAAAATCACCTCGTCCATGCGGCTGCCGGTGTCGATGAGCGCCGTGCCGATGATGGTGAGCGAGCCCGCTTCTTCCGTGGCGCGCGCGGCGCCGAAGATGCGCTTGGGGCGCTCCAGGGCGCGGCTGTCCACGCCGCCCGTCATGGTGCGGCCGGAGCTGTCGACCTCCTTGTTGTAGGCGCGCGCCAGGCGGGTGATGGAGTCCAGGAGGATGACCACGTCCTTGCCGGATTCCACCAGCCGGCGGGCGCGCTCCAGCGCGAGCTCCGCGACCTTGAGGTGGTCGCCCGTGGGCCGGTCGGAGCTGGAGGCGATGACCTCCGCCTTGATGCTCCGGCGCATGTCCGTCACTTCTTCCGGGCGCTCGTCGATGAGCACCACCATGACGTGGCACTCCGGGTGGTTCTGGATGATGGCCTGGGCGATCCGCTGGAGCATGATCGTCTTGCCCGTCTTGGGCGGGGCGACGATGAGCGCGCGCTGACCCTTGCCGATGGGCGCGATGAGGTCCAGCACGCGCGTGACCATCTCCTTGTGGCCGTTCTCCAGCTTCAGCCGCTCGGTGGGGTCCACGGAGGTGAGGTCCGCGAAGTGGGGCAGCCGGGGCGCGCCGTCCAGCGGGCGGCCGTCCACCGTGTCCACCTTCTGGATGACGCCCTTGTGGCCGCGCATCTGCGCGAACGCGGTGAGGTACTGGCCCTGCCGCAGGCGCAGCTTCTGCACCAGGTTCTTCGGCAGCTCCGGGTCGTCCGGCGACGCCAGCAGGTTGCGCTTCACCTGACGCAGGAACGCGTTGGGGCCCTTGGCCTCCGTGTCCAGCACGCCCTCCACGGGCGCCAGGTTCTGCTGCGGCGCGCCCTGGGCGTGGCCGCCGCGCTGCTGCTGCGGGTGACGCGGGTGCTCATGCCGCTGCGGCGGCGGACCGCCGTCCTGCGGGCGGTTCTCCTGGCCCTGCGGCTGGCCGCCGCCCTGGGGCTGCTGCTGTTGCTGCTGCGCCTGGCGCTGGCGGTACTGCTCCAGCTCCTGCGGCGTCAGGAAGACCTGCACCTGCTGCCCGTCCGGGCCCGCCGTCATGCGGTAGGCCTGGCCTTCCGGGGTGAAGTGCACCTGCGCGCCACGACGGCGGCGGCGGCGACGGCGGCGGCGGCCGCCCTGGCCGGGGGCTCCGGGGGCGCCGTTCTGGGCAGCGCCACCCGCGGAGGCCTCACCCTCGTCGGGGCCCTCGTCGCCCTCGTCGTCACCGCCGTCGTCGTCCGCCTCGGGGGGCGGGGGAGGGCGGGCGGCCGCGGGCGGAGGCGGCGGGTTGCGGGTCTCGGGGTTGTCGGAATTCTCGCTCATGGGGCTCCACGCGTGACGGCCCTTTGAGGGCGGCGGCCGTGAGCGGGCCCGCCGGGGACGTCAGGAAGCAGGTTTTGGGACAGGAAGCCGGACGCGGGGCCTGCGAGAAGGCCGAAACCGCCGGTTCCTGAAACCCCCCGACGGCCCTAGCGCCGGCCGGGAGGCACTCACCACCCTAACAGAGCGCCCGGATGGGGCGCCCGCAATTTCGCCGCCCGTGTGCGTGGGCTGTCCACCGGGCGACCTCCCCAGGAGGCAGGAGGCCGTCCCGGAGCGCCTCTTAGCGGATGCGCACGCGGAAGGGCATCATGGCCTTCAGGCCGGGGCGCAGGAGCTCGGGCGAACCCAGCCCCACCTCCCGGGCGAGCACGGACAGGGCCTCTGGCGGGCGCGCGGGCAGCGCGGGCAGCAGCACCCCCGCCAGCGCGTGCACGCCGGGCTCGCCGCCCAGCCCGGAGAGGAAGCCTCGCGCGTTGCCCATGACGTCCAGGTCCAGCTCCTCCGAAGGGGCCACCTTCGCGCGCTTGCGTGCGGAAGCCACGGCCTCCGGCATGCCGCCCAGCCCGTCCACCAGCCCCCGGGCGAGCGCGTCCTTCCCGCTCCACACCCGGCCGCGCGCCACGGCGTCCACCTTCGCCTTGTCCATCTTCCGGTTGCGGGCGACCTCCGTGATGAACGTGTCGTAGGCGTCGTCCACCCAGGTCTGCACAGCGGCCTGCTGCTCGGGCGTCCACGGCTTCCACCACTCCAGCAGGTCCGCCATGTCGCCGCGCTTGAGCGTCTCCTGGTTCACCCCCAGCTTCATGCCCAGGCCCTCCAGCGCGGGCTTCGGGTAGAAGACGCCGATGCTGCCCGTCAGCGTGGTGGGCTCCGCCAGCACCTCATCCGCGGCCACCGCCGCGTAGTAGCCACCGGAGGCCGCCGCGTCGCCCATGGAGGCGATGACGGGCTTGTGCTTCTTCGCCTCCAGCACCGCGCGGTACATCAGGTCGGACGCCAGCACGTCGCCGCCGCCGGAGTCCACGCGCAGGATGATGGCCACCACGGACGGGTCGTCCTGGGCCTCCTGGAGCGCGCGCACCACCGTCTCCGCGCCCGCCAGCTGCGCGAAGCCCAGCGGGTCCTCGCGGCTGCGGCCCCCGGTGATGTCGCCCAGCACCGGCACCACCGCGATGCGGCGGCGCAGGCCCCAGCGGTCCTCGCGCTCGTCGCGCGGCGAGTAACTCGGGTGGAAGCGCATGCCCGGGAACCACTCCGCCACGCGCGCGTCCAATTCCGTCGCGGACACCACGCCGTCCAGCAGGCCCGCCGCCTGCGCCCGCTTCGAGGACAGGATGCCCTGGGCCCACGCGGCGCGCAGCCGCTCCGGGGGCAGCTTGCGTCCCGCCTCCACGGCCTTCTCGTAGTGGGTCACCTGCGAGTCCAGGTACGCGTCCAGCGTCTCGCGCTCCGCGGGGCTCATGTCGGAGCGGGTGAACTGCTCCATGGCCGTCTTGTATTCACCCACGCGCGCCACGTCCCACGTCACGCCCAGCTTCTCCATGGTGCCGCCCAGCGACGTCACCGTGGCGGACAGGCCGTTGATGGGCAGCGACGCCTCCGTCAGCGCGTAGACGCTGTCCGCCGCGGACGCCACCAGGTAGCTGCGGTCATCCCCGGACAGCATCACCACCACGACCTTCTTGCCCGACTCACGCAGCTTGAGCAGCGACTGGCGCAATTCCTCCGCCGTGCCCCAGCCCACGCCGGGCAGGCCCTCCATCTTCACCACCACGCCCTTGAGCCGCTCGTCGCGCGTGGCCAGGTCCAGGAACTTCATCAGGCGCAGGTACGGATCCACCTCGCTCACGCCCAGGAGGGCCAGCGCGGGGCTCACGCCGCCGGCGAGCATGTCGTCCAGATCCAGTAGCGCGACCACGCCGCCGCCGCCGTGCACGGAGCGGTAGCGCTCCGAGGACAGGCGCACCTGCAGCACGTGGTCCAGGCCTTCGCCCGCGCCGCCCGCCGCGTACGTCAGGCCCGCGTGGCCCAGGTCCACCGTGGCCGCGAACTGGAGCGTCAGGGGGATGCCGCTGACGAAGCCGTGGGACAGGCCGCCGCCCAGCCTCAGGCCGCGCACCACCTCCGCCTGGAGCGTGTACGTGGCCTGGCCCTCCCGGAAACCTCCCTCCGCGAAGATCCAGTCCACGCCCAGCGTGTAGCGCTCATCCAGCGGGCGCAGGCCCAGGCCGAAGTTGTAGCGGCGCGGCAGCTTGAGGCCGTCCTGCTCCGGCGCGTTCAGGTCCTTGGCCACCGCGGCCAGCGACAGGAAGCGGAAGGGGCGCGCGGTGAGGCCCACGTCCCAGCTCGTCAGCCCGCTGATGCGTTGGTCATCCGAGCTGCTGAAGTCGTGCAGCGCGGCGCCCAGTTGCAGCGTGCGGGGCCCCAGCGACAGGCCGAAGGACGTCTTGCGGTAGTCCGGCGTGTTCTCGCCGCGGATCCACTCCAGGGAGAAGCCCGCGCCCAGGCCCAACAGGCGCGTGCCCAGGAACACGGCGTCGCCCACGGAGTCGGACTGGAGGTTTCGCTCGTGGAGGTAGAAGAGCTGCCCCGCGTCCTGGAACCCCAGGCCGGCGGGGTTGAGGGACAGGGCGGGCGCTTCGTCGATGAGCGCCGCGTTGGTGGGCGGCAGGGTGACGCCCCGGGGCGGGACGGCGGAGCCGTCAACGGCGCCCGTCTGGGCAAGCGCGAGGCTGGGGAGGAGGGCGAGCAGCGGCAGGTGGCGCATACGGCCCGGGACTCTAGGTGCGAGCCGTCCCGGGACAAGCGCCGTGTGTCACCAGTCCTCGGTACCCGACACGTCGTCCAGCGGATCATCCCCGGAGTGCTTCTTGACGGACTGTCGGGAGTTGCCACCCCGGTCCTCCGAACCCCAGTCCTCCGAGCCGCTGCGGTTGTCCAGCGGGTCGCGCTTCTTGACGGCCTGTTCGCCCTCGCTGTTGATGAGCTGGTTGACCACCCGCTCCATCTCCGACTTGAGCTGGCCGTACTCGTCGCCCTGGAGCACCAGCTTGCGCGAGCCCAGGCGCTTGCCGCTCTTCACGTCGAAGAGGCCCACCGCGAGTTCCGTGCCCCGCTCCGGGATGACGCGCACGGTGCCCACCATCGCCCGGTCCAGGCTCAGCGACTTGCCCAGCGAGACGACGGCGTTGGCCGGCTTGTCGCTGCCGCGCGACACGTCCGGAATCACCTTGTCCAACTGCGCGTCGTAGGACTTGTAGGTGGCCGTGGGTACCAGCGAGGCGACGACGTCCACGTCGTCCGGCGTCACCTCCGCGATCTGCCCGAACTGACGGAAGCCCGGCCGCTCCATGCGCACCAGGTGCTTGCCCACCGGCAGCGTGGGCAGCGTCAGCGGCGTGTAGCCCACCGGCTCGCCGTCCACGTACACGCGGGCGCCCGCGGGCCGGGACTTGAAGGTGGCGCTGCCGCGCAGCTGCGAGGGGCGGCTCGTCGCCACCTGCACGCGCAGGCTGATGAACTCCCGGCTGAAGCGCTTGGGGTTCAATTCGAACGTGGGGTTGAGCGCCATCAGGTCGATGAGCAGCAGCTTCGCCTCCTCCACGTCGCCCCGAAGCTGGAGGATGGCGCCGTGCAGCGCGATGGCGTCGCACAGCGGGAAGCAGGACGTCATCGCCGCGACGGAGCCGTCCAGCTCCTTGAGGGTGGCGCGCACCTTGCGCTCCGCGTCCTCGTACTCCTTCGCCTCGAAGGCCTTGACGCTCTCCTCGTAGCCCTTCTTCGCGCGCTGGAAGGACGCCTGAGCGGCCGGGTCGTCCGGCAGCCCGAAGAGGTCGCGCGGCTTTCGCACGGAGTAGCTGGCGAAGTTGCCGAGCGCGTCGTTCATGTAGCTCTCCATCTGCACCCCCGAGGACTCCGACGACGGGTCCATGGGGATGAGCAGCGCGGAGATGCGGCCCGGCTGGGACGAGGCGGACAGCGCCAGGGCGGGCAGCAGCACGAGCGCGAGCGGAAGGGCTTTCATGAGGAGTCCTGTGCGCTTGACGCCCAAGCTAGAAGGAAATTCCACCGGGCAGACCGTTCACCGGGTTGAAGCCGGGGCCGCGGTCCGTGGTGGCCACGTACACCACGCCCGCCGTCACGGCCGCCACGCCCGCCGCCGCGGCCCAGAACCAGGGCTTGCGCAGCACGGAGTCGCTGGACACGAGCGGCTCCTTCGAATCCTCGCGGCCCTGGGGCAGGGCGGCGCCGGTGAGGAAGGTGTGCACCTGGTCCGCGGCGAAGTCCGCGCTGTTCTTGCCGTCGCGCTTGCCGAAGTCCACCTCCACGCCGCGCAGGCGGTTCTTGGTGCGCACGTCCCACGCCTGCACCTCGCCGTGCAGCCGGCCCTTCTTGTCCTGGAACGTGGCGGCCAGCACCACGTAGCGCGCGTTGAGCCGCTCGGCGATGGCGCCCACCTCCGGCGGCGTGCCGTCCGCGTCGAAGGCGGCCTCCGTGCCGGCCTTCGTCGCCGCGTCACGCAGCGCGGACAGGCCCGGCGCGGAGCCGAGCTTCGTCTTCACCTCGGTGGGGGCGGACGGCTTCACCTCCACGTACGTCGCGAACGGGGCGTAGCCCGGCAGCACCACCTGCACGGGGTAGCGGCCCGGGGCCAGCTTCGCGCCCGCCAGCGGCGTCGTGCCCACGTCGCGGCCGCGCACCAGCACGCGCGCGCCCTGCGGCTGGGTGTTCACCACCAGCGTGCCCTGGGGCTGCGCGTTCAATTCGCTCTGCGCCTCGGTGAACACCCGCTGCACGTCCTGGCCGAAGAGGCCCGCGTCCGGGCTCAGCGACGGCTCCGCGAGCAGCGCGTTCGTGAAGGACGCCTTCGCGCCCGCCACGTCGCCGTTGAGCAGCAGGGACGCGCCGTGGAAGAGGTACGTCTCCCCCAGCTTCTCCGGGCGCAGGTCGCCGGGGCGCTGCACGTAGGCCTCCGCGGCCGCCTTGAACTTCTGCGCCGCGGCGTCCGGATCCAGGTTGTCGTACGCCGCGCGGCCCTCTTCGAAGAGGGCGTCGCCGCGGGGGTTGCCCTGGGGCTCCGGGGGCGGGAAGGCGGTCGCCAGGTCCACGAACTGCACGTCGCCCGCGCTGCCCAGCCGCCGGGTGATGGTGTCCTCCAGCTTCGCCGCGGCGTCCGTCGCGGCCGACTGGCGGGCCACGCCGAAGATGGCCACCGCGTTGGACTGCGCCGGGCGCACCGCCGGGGCCGGCGCATCCACCACCTTCTTCGGGGCGGCGGGGGTGACGGGCGCGAGCGGGGCCTGGGTGGCCGCCTTGGGTGCCACCGGCGCGTCCGACGCGGGGACCGCGTCCTCCGGAGGCGTGAAGGTGTCCTCGGGAACGGGCGCGGGGACCTTCTTGGTGGCGGCGGGGCGCTTCTTCTTCGCGGCGGACTTGCGCTTGGTGGCGGCGTCGGCGGCGGGAGCGCTCAGCACACAGGCGAGCGCGACAGTCAGGGCAAGGCGGGTGGTGTTCACGATTCGGCGGATGCTAGCCGACCGGCGGGGCGGAAGACCAATGCCCCACCCGGGACGGAAAAGCGCCCGTCCCGGGTGTGCGGGGACTCCCGTTTTCTCAGACGTCCAGCTCCTGGACTTCACCGGCCTGCTCGGTGATGAACTTGTAACGCGCCGAGACATCCTTCCCCATCAGGTCGTTGATGATGCGGTCGGTCTCCAGCGCGTTGTCGATGGTGACGCGCAGGCTGATGCGATTGCGCGCATCGAGCGTGGTCGTCTTGAGCTCCTCGGCCGTCATCTCGCCCAGACCCTTGAAGCGCATGATGTTGGGCTTGGCGTTGCCCTTGGCCTTCTCGCGGATGATGCGGTCGCGGTCCGGCTCGTCCAGGGCCCAGTACGTCTCCTTGCCGATGTCCACCCGGTACAGCGGCGGCTGGGCGATGTGCACCGCGCCCGCCTCAATCAGGGGCCGCAGGTGCCGGTAGAAGAACGTGAGCAGCAGCGTGGCGATGTGGTGGCCGTCGCTGTCCGCGTCCATCAGCAGGAAGACGCGGCCGTATCTCAGCTTCGTGATGTCGAAGTCGGACCCGATGCCGCAGCCCAGCGCGCTGACGATGTCCTGGAGCTCCTTGTTGGTGGCCACCTTGTCGGTGGACGCCTGCTCCGCGTTGAGCACCTTGCCGCGCAGGGGGAGGATGGCCTGGGTGCGCCGGTCGCGGCCCTGCTTGGCGGAGCCGCCTGCGGAGTCACCTTCCACGATGAACAGCTCGCTGGACGCGGGGTCCGTGGACGAGCAGTCCGCCAGCTTGCCGGGGAGGTTGAGCCGGTGGCTCACCGCGGACTTGCGGCTGATGGCGGCGGAGGCCGCGCGGGAGGCTTCACGCGCGCGGGCGGCCAGGATGATGCGCGCCAGCAGCGCTTCCGCGATGGACTTGTTGTCGTTGAACCACTTCTCCAGCACCGGGCGCACGGCGCTGTCCACCTGCGCCGTCGTCTCCGGGTTGTTGAGGCGGCCCTTCGTCTGCCCCTGGAACTGGGGCTCCACCACGTACACGGAGAGGATGGCGGTGATGCCCTCGCGGATGTCCTCCGCGGTGAGCGACACGCCCTTGGGCGTCAGGCCGTGCGTCTCGATGTAGTTGCGCATCGCCTTGACGATGGCCGCCCTCAAGCCCGCCTCGTGCGTGCCGCCCAGGTTCGTGGGGATGCCGTTGACGTACGAGCGGATGTGCTCGTCCGTGGCCTCCGTCCACGCCAGCGCCACCTCCAGGCGGACCTCGTTGTCGCGCGAGAAGTAGAACGGCGTGCTGCCCGCGGGGACGATGGGCTTCTGGCGCTCCGACACGACCTTGGTGAGGTACTCGGCGATGCCGCCGTCGTGCTTGAACGTCTCCGTCACGGCAGGGGTGACCGTCTCGTCCTTCCAGACGACGGTCATCCCCTTGTGCAGGTAGCTCTTCGCCTCCAGGCGCTCGCGCACCAGGGCCGCGTCGAACTTCTGCTTCTCACCGAAGATTTCGGCGTCCGGCTCGAAGGTGATGGACGTGCCGGTGCCGCGCGCGGGGCCCTCCACCTTGAGGGGGCTGGTGGCCTTGCCGCGCGCGTACGACTGCACGTGGCGCTTGCCGTCCTTCTTGATTTCGATGAGCAGCTTGCTGGTGAGCGCGTTCACCACGGAGCTGCCCACGCCGTGCAGACCGCCCGAGTGGATGTAGTTGCCCTGCTCGAACTTGCCGCCCGCGTGCAGCGTCGTGAGGATGACCTCCACGGCGGGCTTCTTGTGCTTGGGCATCATGTCCACGGGGATGCCGCGCCCGTTGTCCACGACGGTGATGGACTTCGCGCCCTTGTGGAGCGTGACTTCGATGAGGGACGCGAAGCCGTTGATGACCTCGTCCACCGAGTTGTCGACGATCTCCCAGAGCAGGTGGTGGTAGCCCGTGCTGTCGGTCCCACCGATGTACATGGCCGGGCGCTTGCGCACCGGCTCCAGGCCTTCCAGGACCTGGATGTCCGCGCCTGTGTAGGTTTCCTTCTTGGTCGCCATGGCCTTCCCGCTACTCCTTCTTCTCCGGCAGCGGCACGAAGGTGACGGGACGCGCCACCTCCTTCACCGTGTCGCGCTTGGACATCTCGTGGCCCTTGCCGCCGCGGCCCGTCACGCTGAACTTCGCCGGTGACAGGTGCAGCTTGCGGCCCTTCTGCGTCTCGAACTCCAGCGTGGCGTCCTTCTGACTGGCGGGCGCCGCGAGGAAGTCCACCACCTTGTCGCCCGCGTCCACCTTGATGACCTGGACGCCCTTGCCGGGACCGGCCAGCTCGTTCACCTCCGCCACCTTGCAGACGAGGGCGTTGGTCTTCTCCGTGAGGATGGCGAGCAGGTCCTTGTCGCCCACCGGCTGCGTGCCGATGATTTCGTCGCCCTCGCCCGTCTTCGCGTAGCGGCGGCCGGCGCGGGTGGAGACCTCCGTGTGCGGCTGGAGCAGGAAGCGCAGGCCCAGGTCCTGGCGCGTCACCGCCACCAGCTTCTCCGGCTGGGGCAGGCGGGCATCCTGGGACAGGGCGCCCACCACGCGCTCGCCGTCGTCGAACTTGAACAGCTTCTGCACCGGGTCGCCGTAGCCGGTGGAGGCCGGCACGTCGTTGAAGCGGGTGACGTAGGCGGTGCCGAAGTTGCTGAACAGCACCAGGTTCGCCTTCAGGCTGCCGGCGAGCACCGCCATCACCGCGTCGCCTTCACGCAGGCGGGTGGTGGACGGATCCTTCACCTCGCGCACGCGCTTGATCCACCCGTCGCGGGTGATGACGACGTGGGCGTCCTCGTCCGCGATGAACGCGTCCGCGGAGAACTCCATCTCCTCCGCGCCCGCGCCGCCAATGCGCGTGCGGCGCTTGTCGGTGTACGCGGCCTTGAGGCCGGACAGCTCGTCGTGGATGACGGCCCAGCGCTTCTTCACGTCCTTGAGGATGCCCTCGATGCGCTTGATCTCCGCGCGCTTCTCCTTGAGCTCCTTCTGGACGATGAGGATCTCCAGGCGGGCCAGCTTGTAGAGGCGCATCTCCAGGATGGCGTCCACCTGGATCTCGTCCATCTTGAAGCGCGCCATCAGCTTCTGGGCGGCGTCCTGCTTGCCCTCCGACTGGCGGATGATCCGGATGATCTCATCCAGCGCGTCGTAGGCCTTCTCGAACCCTTCGAGGATGTGGACGCGCCGCTTGAGCTCCGCCAGCTCGTGCTCGAACCGCTTGGTGACGATCTCCAGGCGGAAGTCGAGGAAGTAGCGGAGGATGGACTTCAGGTCCAAGCGCTTGGGCGTGCCGACGTCCGGGTTGTCCGACGGCACGAGGCACGTCAGGTTCACGCCGAAGTTCGTCTGCAGGGGCGTGTGCTTGTAGAGGTACGCCATCACCAGCTCGGGGTTGGCGTCCTTCTTGAGCTCCAGCACGATGCGCACGTCCGTGGTGGACTCGTCGCGCACGTCGGTGATGAGCGGCAGCTTGCGCTCGCGCACCAGCTCGCCAATCTTCGCGACGAGCGTGGACTTGTTCACCGTGTACGGGATGGAGGTGACGACGATCATCTGACCGCCGCGCTTGAGCTCCTCCAGCTTGTACTCGCCGCGGATCCGGACGGAGCCCTGGCCCGTCTCGTAGATTTCGCGCAGCTCCTTCTTGTCGTTGAGGATCTGCCCGCCGGTGGGGAAGTCCGGACCCTTGATGAACTTGAGCAGGTCCTTCGTCTCCAGCTCCGGATTCCCGATGAGCGCCAGCAGCGCGTCCACCAGCTCGCCCAGGTGGTGGGGCGGGATGTTGGTGGCCATGCCCACCGCGATGCCGGTGGTGCCGTTCATCAAGAGCTGCGGCACGCGCGCCGGGATGACGACGGGCTCTTCGCGGGTGCCGTCGTAGTTGGGGCGGAAGCGGACGGTCTTGCTGTCCAGCTCACCCAGCAGCTCCGTGGCCAGCTTCTCCAGGCGGCACTCGGTGTAGCGGTAGGCGGCGGCGGAGTCGCCGTCCAGCGAGCCGAAGTTGCCGTGGCCGTCCACCAGCGGGTAGCGCAGGGAGAAGTCCTGCGCCATGCGCACGAGCGCGTCGTAGATGGCCGTGTCGCCGTGCGGGTGGTAGCGGCCCATGATGGCGCCGACGACCTGCGCGCACTTCTGGTACTTCGTGTCGAACGACAGGTTCAGGTCGTTCCACATGCCGTAGAGGATGCGGCGCTGCACCGGCTTGAGGCCGTCGCGCACGTCGGGCAGGGCGCGCGAGGTGATGACCGACAGGGCGTAGTTGAGGTACCGGCGGCGCGCTTCCTCGGCCAGGCCCGCGGGCAGGCCGTCCCCGCCACCGGCGCCGGCCCCGCCGCCGCCTCCCTTTCCTCCGCCCCCGGCCGGGCCTCCCTGCTTCTTGCGCGACTTCGTATCGGCTTCTGCGAGCATGGTCATGGAATCCAGATGTTTTTCACACGGGCCGGCCGGCCGGGCGTGACGCGGCGCGCGGGCGTGCCGCCGTGCGCGTTGCGACTACCAGTCGGGTCGGACCCTCGACGTCAGATGGGCGGGACTACCATGGGCCTCTGACATTGAGAACGAATTCGGGTGGTTGCGTCGGCTCCAGCCCGGAACTTCTGCACGTCCGTACAGTCCTGTGCCTGCTTGAAACCCACCGCCAACCCCTCGGAATTCCGAGGGGAGTGGGGGCCGGGCCTGACTGGCGGCCTGCTGGGATCAGCCGTTGTCGCCGTTGGGGTTGGCGCGGGGCTTCTTGCCCTCCGCGTCAGGGGCGCGGTCCCAGCCGCTGCCGCGCTTGAAGATCTGCACGCCCCGGCCGGAGCTGCCGCCGGCCATCCCGTTGATGGTGGCGGTGAGGGCCTTGCTCCCTGGCGGGTGGTAGATGACGCGTACCTTGCGGGCGGAGGGCAGCAGGGCACTGGTGGCGTCCACCAGCAGGTAGACGGTGGTGCCGTCCGTCTGGATGCGCTCCGGGTCCTGCCGGTTGTTGAGGTCCGCGAGCAGCTCGCCCGCGTCCGCGCTGGTGGCGTCCGAGCCCAGCTGGCGGATCTTCACGCGCAGGGCCATCTCCGGGGGCGCGTCCTGGCGCTTGTACTCCCGCACGCCCTGGATGACGATCGCCAGGTCCGCGCCGTTCTCCGGGGCCTTGTTGGTGGGCAGGTGCAGGCCGGACTGGACGCTGGAGTCGGTGTCCAGGAACAAGGTGACGTTGGCGCAGCGCTGCTTGCACTCCTCGCCGAACGGGTCCTTGTTGAACTTCAGGCGCATGGCGAAGTCGCTGCCCTGGGGCCCGATGGTGGCATCCACGATGACGGGGCGCTCATCGTCCGCAGACGGCTTGTAGCGGAACGTGGAGGCGGTCCGCCCCGCGGCGGATGCGCTCGCGCTGACCAGCAGCGAGCAGGCGAGCAGGGTGGGCAGGCGCTTCACGGACGGAGACCTCCTGACGGCGTGGGACATCAAAAAGTGGCATTCAAAGGGAACTGGCCCCGGGCCGGCAAGCCTGGGGCGTAGAGTGGCCGTCTGGAGGACAACCATGCCCACGCCGTACGTACGCCAACTCAAGCTCGGACCGATGGACAACTTCGTCTACCTCGTGGGTCCCCAGGACGGCCCTGAGGTGGTGGTGGTGGATCCGGCATGGGACGTGCCGGCCATCGAGGCGGCGGTGGCTCGGGACGGCAAGCGCGTGGTGGGCGCGTTCGTGTCGCACTGCCACGGCGACCACATCAACGGCCTGGATGAGTTGCTGTCCCGCCATGACGTCCCGGTGTACGCGCAGGCGGAGGAGGCCGCCTTCTCCAGCGACCTGCGCAAGCGGGGTGGGGACGCGCTCAAGCTCCTGAAGGCGGGTGACGCGGTGCCGGTGGGCGCGCGCACGTTCCATGCGCTGCACACGCCCGGGCACACGCCGGGGTCGCACTGCCTGCTGGCGGAGGACGCGCTCGTGTCCGGGGACACGGTCTTCATCAACGGGTGCGGCCGGTGCGACTTCCCGGGCGGCAACCCGGAGGACATGTACCGCTCGCTGTCTCAGGTGCTGGCGAAGGTTCCGGACACCGCGCGGCTGTACCCCGGGCATGACTACGCGGACGTGCCGGTGGCCCAGATGGAGGCCATCCGTCAGAAGAACCCGTACTTCGGCTTCCCGGACATGGCGTCGTTCGTGGCCTTCCGGATGCGACCGCGCAAGTAGGGCAGGGCCCGCCGGCTCACACCCGCCGCGCGCGGGCCATGGGCGGCATCTTCACGCCGCCTGACGGCTTCGCGTGCAGGGCCCAGTACGCGGACACGCCCAGCAGGGCCACCGACAGGAGCGTCCACAGGGCCGCCCAGACGATGGACGGCACCCACGTCTCGCTGGCGAGGATGGCCGCGTCGCTCTGCGCGCGCACCGCGCTGTTCCACAGGTCGTCCCTCAGGTCGAAGAGGACGTAGAGCGCGGTGAAGGCCGCGAGGAACAGGTTGAGCGCGTCCACCAGCCCCGTGGGCAGGAAGCGCGCGCCCAGCCCCATGGCCAGCGCCATGCCCAGGCAGAAGGCCAGGGTGAAGAGGTCCCCCGCGTAGAAGAAGCCCATCACCGCCAGCCACACGGACGCCGCGCCCATCACCGCGCGGCCCAGCCGGAAGCGGAAGGTGGCCAGCATCAGCCCCGCGCCCGCCACCGCGCTGCCCAGGTACCCCGCCGACGACACGACGATGCGGTTGAAGACGCCGGGCGGCAGGCGGGAGAAGC
This sequence comes from Corallococcus sp. M7, assembly GCF_054512695.1. Taxonomy (NCBI): domain Bacteria; kingdom Pseudomonadati; phylum Myxococcota; class Myxococcia; order Myxococcales; family Myxococcaceae; genus Corallococcus; species Corallococcus sp. M7. The sequence continues at coordinate 6,984,671 of NZ_CM137252.1, read as the reverse complement.
AGCTTCCGCCCTCGTTCACCTGGAGGTGGACCCGGTCCACGGAGCCCCCCACGAGCAGCGCGGCGAGCGCATGCCCCGTCTCATGCATCATCACCACCAGCACCTTCACCGGCCACAGGACCGGCGAATACCAGAAGTACCAGGATGCCCCCATCAGGAGGAGCAGCAGCGCCAGCCTTCCGAAATCCAGTGTCGCCCCGCTCGCGGTCCGCATCGCTGGTCCCCTCCTGCCTGGACACCGGAACATCCAAGCGCGTTCCATCTTCCGCGAAAACGCGCGCCCCGGACACCGGAACGGTCGCGCCGGGGCGGCGGACGGGGTAGGGATGGGGCACCATGAAGAAGACGCTCCTTCTCCTCTCGCTCGTGGCTGCCCCGGCCTTCGCCGGGGAAGGGAAGTGGACCCCTCAGCAGGTGCTGGAACTGAGCCCCGCCTGGCTCAAGGCCCAGGGCCTCCAGCTGCCGCCCAGCAAGCTCTGGGACCCCAAGCGGGGCACGGGCCTGCTCGCGGGCACGGTGAACACCGGCGGCTGCTCCGGGTCGTTCATCTCCGCCTCCGGCCTCATCATCACCAACCACCACTGCGCCTTCTCCATCATCCAGGAGCACAGCTCCCCGCAGAAGGACCTCATCACCAACGGCTTCCTCGCGAAGAGCCAGGCGGAGGAGCTCCCGGGCAAGGGCTCGCGCGTGCAGGTGCCGCGCGGCTTCAAGGACGTGACGGCGGAGATCAACGGCGCCGTGCCGCAGGGCGCGGACGACCTCGCGCGCTACAAGGCCATCGACCGCAAGCAGAAGGAGCTGGTGGCCGAGTGTGAGAAGCGCCCCGCCACCCGCTGTCAGGTGGCCACCTTCGATGGCGGCGTGAACTACACGCTGGTGGACGCGGTGGAGTTGCAGGACGTGCGCCTGGTCTACGCGCCGCCGCGCGCCGTGGGTGAGTACGGCGGTGAGGAGGACAACTGGATGTGGCCGCGCCACACCGGCGACTTCGCCATCATCCGCGCGTACACCGCGCCGGACGGCGCCTCCGCGGCGTTCAGCGACAAGAACGTGCCCTACAAGGCGGAGTTCTTCTTCCCGCTGTCCACCGAAGGCGTGAAGCCGGGCGACTTCGTGATGGTGCTGGGCTACCCGGGCACCACCTTCCGCACGCTGCTCGCGGACGAGATGGCGGAGCGCCAGGCGCGCTACTACCCGCGCATCCGCGACGTGCTGGGCGAGGCCATCCGCATCCTGGAGGCCGAAGGGGAGAAGGACCCGGCCGGGAAGATCGCCGTGGCCTCGCAGCTCAAGGGCCTGCACAACGTCTACAAGAACGCGGGCGGCCAGCTGGCGGGCCTCAAGCGCGGCCACATCGTGGAGAAGCAGCGCGACGCGGAAGCCGCCACCGTGGCCTGGGCGCAGAAGGACAGCGCGAAGTGGGGCGAGGCGCTGAAGGCCCGCGAGGCGCTGCTCGCGGAGCAGCAGGAGTCCAACAAGACCTTCGACCGCGAGTTCCTGCTGAACATGTCCGGCCGTCTGGCGCGGGGCCCCGCGCTGGCCACGTCCGTGTCCCGGCTGGCCATGGAGCGCGCGAAGCCGGACCTGGAGCGCCGCCCGGAGTACATGGACCGCGAGCTGCCGCGCATCAAGGACCGCCTGGAGCGCGAGCAGAAGAACCTCTTCCTCGCCGCGGACAAGGCGCTCTTGCACGCGTTCGTGAAGCGCGCACAGTCGCTGCCCCAGGACGCGCGCATCGCGGCCGTGGATGCCACGTTCGGCAAGACGTACTCGCAGAAGGACGTCTCCGCGAAGATCGACTCGCTCTACGCGGGCACCAAGGTGCTCACGCTGGCGGAGCGCCTGAAGATGGCGGACGAGTCCGTGGGGCAGCTCGCCGCGCGCCGTGACCCCCTGCTGGCGTTCGGCATGGAGCTGGCGAAGGAGCAGGCCGCGCTGGATGACACGCGCGACCGCCGTCAGGGCGCGTCCTCGCGGCTGCGGCCGGCGTGGCGCAAGGCGGTGATGGCGCAGGCGGGCAAGCCGATTGCGCCGGACGCCAACAGCACGCTGCGCGTGTCGTTCGCCAAGGTGCAGGGCTACACGCCGCGCGACGGCGCGCTGTACCTGCCGCAGACGACGCTGTCGGGGATGATCCAGAAGCACACCGGCGAGGAGCCCTTCAACGCGCCGGAGAAGGTGCGCGCGGCCGCGGCGGCGAAGAAGTTCGGGCAGTGGGTGGACCCCCGGCTGAAGGACGTGCCGGTGGACTTCCTGGCGGACGCGGACACCACGGGCGGCAACTCCGGCAGCCCCACGGTGAACGGCAAGGGGCAGCTCGTCGGCGTGAACTTCGACCGCGTGTGGGAGAACGTCGCGAACGACTTCGGCTACAATCCGGACGTGGCCCGGAACGTCAACGTGGACGTGCGCTACCTGCTGTGGCAGCTCGACCAGGTCGAGGACGCGGACGCGCTCCTGCGTGAGCTCAACATCCGCAAGGGCAAGCCGGTGGCCAAGGAGGCGCGCTGACATGTCGGACGCGGGGGACGGGACTCCAGCGCTGCCCACCTTCCGGCCGGATGAGCGGGTGTGTGGCAACTGCAAGCTCTGGAGCCCTCACTCCGTGGATCACCGTGGGTGGGTGGGGCCGTGCCGCATGTACACCTCGCGCGGCCTGTTCCCACCCTCCGCGCCCATCTGTGACAAGTACGCGCCCCGGGGCTCGGCGGCCCCGGCGCCCGTGGTTTCGAGCACGCGAACCCGCACCGTGCGGAGCGTGGCGCCCGTGGTGGTGCGCCACCGCGCGGATCCGCACGAAGTGGTGGACCTGGAAGGGCTGAACATGACGCGCGAAGAGCTGATGGACATCTTCCGGGAGGCGGCGGGCCTGAGCGATCCTCCGCTCGCGGGCAAGTGGGAGGGCGGCACGGTGCGGCTGGTGCCGGGCAACCCGGAGCTTCAGGCGAAGGACATGCCCATCGACAACCTGTTCCACAAGGTGACGATGGTGCGCGACCGCATCCGCGTGCTGGAGCAGAAGCTCAACGCCCACCCCAAGCTCACGGACGCGGAGAAGGCGGAGATGCAGGGCTACATCACCCGCGTCTACGGCTCGCTCACCAGCTTCAACCTCCTCTTCAAGGAGAAGGGCGACCAGTTCGTGGGCAGCAAGGGCGAGGAGTAACGCCCCCGAACCTCACGGCCGCTGGCCGCGCTCCTCCATCACGGTGAGGGCGCGCTGGCGGCCGCGGTGCAGGGCGCTCTTCACGGTGCCTTCCGGGATGCGCAGGAGCCGGGCGATTTCAGCGGAGCCCAGGCCGCGCACCTCGCGCAGGTAGAGCACCTGCCGCTGCTGGGGGTTCACCTCCTCCAGCGCTTCATGGAAGTGCTGCTGCATCTGCGCGCCCATGGCGTGGGCCTCCGGCGACACGGCCTCCTGGGGCGCGTGCGTCAGCCGCTCCCGGCGCCTGCGCGCGCGCAGCCAGTTGATGCTGCTGTTGACCATCACCCGGTGCAGCCAGGTCGTCCACGTCGCGCGTCCATCCAGTCCCGGGGGCTGCCGCGACAGGCGCAGGAACACGTCCTGCACCACGTCCTCCGCGTCGTCGGTGTCCCCCACGATGCGCCGGGCAATGGCCAGCGCCCGAGGACGGTGCAGGGCGTACAAATCATCCAGGGTGGGGAAGGGGAGGACGGCGGCGTGCGGGCCCATGGCGGACGGTCTCCTGTGTCTTCCCGTGAAACGAATGGGCCCGCGAAAGGGTCTATGGCCCTGGAGGGCATGCGACTCCGGGGCCGTGTTTTCGCCCGGACAGCCGGTGCGCACCTTCCGGGCCAGGGGGACGCCGCCATATGGCTCAGCTGGCCGAGTACGGACGCAGGAGGCCGTTCATGCCCCGGCGGCGTCAGGGCAACGGCATCATGGACCTGCTCCTGGGCCGCCCGCTCACCAGCGCCCAGGCGATGCAGGAGAAGACGGGCGTCCTCACCGGCGTGGCGCTCCTGGGGCTGGATGCGCTGTCGTCCGCCGCGTACGGCCCGGAGGCCGCGCTCACCGTGCTGCGCCCGCTGGGGGCCACGGGCGTGTGGCTGCTCTTCCCCATCACCGCCGCCATCGTGGGGCTCTTGATGATCGTCGCGAGCTCGTACGCGCAGACCATCGCCGCGTACCCGAGCGGCGGCGGCGCGTACACCGTGGCGAAGCAGAACCTGGGGCGGGGCGCGGGGCTGCTCGCGGCGACGGCGCTGATGCTGGACTACCTGCTCAACGTGGCGGTGGGCATCTCCGCGGGGACGGGCGCGCTGGTGTCCGCGTTCCCCGCCTTGCGGCCGCACACGCTGCCCATCACCCTGGGCATCCTGGCGCTGCTCACCCTGGTGAACCTGCGCGGCGTCAGCGAGGCGGGCGCCGTGTTCGTCGTGCCCACCTGGTTCTTCATCACGTCGTTGAGCGTGGTGCTGGCCGTGGGCCTCTTCAAGCTGGCCATGGGGGAAGCCACGCCCGTGCAGCAGCCGCCGCCCCTGGCGGTGCCCACCGCGTCCCTGGGCGCGTGGCTGGTGATTCGCGCCTTCGCCAGCGGGTGCACGGCGATGACGGGCGTGGAGGCCATCAGCAACGCCGTGCCCATCTTCCGGGACCCGTGCATCCGCCGCGCGCGCACCACGCTGGGCGTCATCGTGGGCATCCTGGTGACGATGCTCCTGGGCATCGCGCTCTTGTGCCGGGCGTACGGCGTGGGCGCCACGGACCCCGACGGCGCGAACTACCAGACGGTGCTGTCGCAGCTCATCGGCGCGGTGATGGGGCGCGGCGTCTTCTACTACGTGGCCATGGCCGCCATCCTCTGCGTGCTCGCGCTGTCCGCGAACACCAGCTACGCGGGCTTCCCGCTCGTCTGCCAGGTGCTGGCGCGCGAGCGCTACCTGCCGCCGGGCTTCGCCCACCGGGGCCGCAGGCTCGCCCTGTCGCGAGGCATCCTCACCCTGTCCGGGCTCGCGGCCGTGCTGCTCATCGTGTGCAAGGGCATCACGGACAGGCTGATTCCCCTGTTCGCCATTGGCGCGCTGATGGCCTTCACCCTGTCGCAGGCGGGCATGGTGGTGCACTGGGGCCGGCACCGGGAGGAGGAGGGCTGGCGGTGGCGCCGGGCCCTCAACGGCGCGGGCGCGGTGATGACGGCGCTCACGCTGTGCATCGTGGGCGTGTCCAAGTTCGTGCACGGCGGCTGGGCCGCGTTCGTCCTGGTGCCCGTGGGCCTGCTGGTGCTCTCCCGCGTCCACGCCGCGTACACGCGCACGCGGCAGGCGACGGAGTTGAAGCGGCCCGTGCGCCTGACGCCCCCGTCGCCAATGGTCGCGGTGGTGCCCGTGGACCGCTGGTCCCACGCGTCGGAGACGGCGCTGCGCTTCGCGCTGACGCTGAGCGACGATGTGCGCGCGGTGCACATCTGCAGTGGCGACACCGACGAGGCGGCGCTGGACTCGCAGTGGCAGCGCTTCGTCCAGGCGCCGCTCCAGGAGGCCGGGCGGAGGCCTCCGCCGCTCGTGCACGTGGGGTCGCCGTACCGCGCGCTGGTGTGGCCGCTGAGGGACTACCTGGACGCGCTGCTCGAGGAGGTGCCGGGCTGCACCGTGGCCATGGTTCTGCCGGAGCTGCTGGAGAAGCGCTGGTACCGGGCCATGCTCTACGGCCGCCGCTCGGAGCTGCTGCGCAGCGCGCTGCTGTTGTCCGGCGAGCGGCGCCTGGTGGTGGTCAGCGTGCCCTGGTACCTGCGCACGCAGGCGCACCCGGCGCCGCACTCCGCCTGGGGCGACTCCGCCCACCCTGGAGACCACGGGTAGGGCGGAAGCGCCCGCGGAATCACTCCTGCTCGTCCTGCTTCGTCAGGCCCCAGTCCTTCAGGCGCTTGAAGAGGGTGGAGCGCGCGAGGCCCAGCTCCCGCGCCACGCGCTCGCGGTTGTTGTTGAAGCGGCGCAGCGCGGTCTCGATGATCTGCCGCTCCAGCTTCTCCATCATCTGCTCCAGCGTCATGCCCGGCGGCAGCTCCGGCACGGTGATGCCCGTCTCGCGGTTGACCTCCTGATCGAAGGACAGGTCGCTCGCGTCGATGGACGGGCCCTTGCGCAGCAAGAGCGCGCGGTGCACCACGTTGCGCAGCTCGCGGATGTTGCCCGGCCACGCGTGCTGCTGGAGCCGCTCCAACGCGGCCGGCGTGAAGCGCACCGTCTGTCCACGCGGGGCGAACGCGCGCACGAAGTGCTCCGACAGCGCCACCACGTCCCCCCGGCGGTTGCGCAGGGGCGGCAGGTGCAGGGGCACGACGCACAGGCGGTAGTACAGGTCCTCGCGGAAGCGGCCCTCGCGCGCCGCCGCCAGCAGGTCCCGGTTGGTGGCGGCCACCACGCGCACGTCCACGTGCAAAGGGCGGCTCGCGCCCACGCGCTTGATCTCGCCGCTCTCCAGCGCGCGCAAGAGCTTCGCCTGGAGGTCCAGGGGCAGCTCGCCAATCTCGTCCAGGAACAGCGTGCCGCCGTCCGCCTCCTCGAAGGCGCCCTTGCGCGCGCCCACGGAGCCGGTGAAAGCGCCCTTCTCGTGGCCGAACAGCTCGCTCTCGATCAGCTCCTTGGAGATGGCGGCGCAGTTGACCGGGATGAGCGGCCGGTTCGCGCGCGGCGAGCACGCGTGCAGCGCGTTCGCCACCAGCTCCTTGCCCGTGCCGGACTCGCCCAGGATGGTGACGGCCGCGGTGGACGGCGCCACGCGCTGGATGAGGTCCGTGAGCTGCCGCACGGACGGGTCGCTCCCGAGGATGCCGTGGAAGGCCTGCGCCTCCTTCTTCGCCGCGGGCACGGTCTCCAGGATGAGCTCCGCCTCGCCCACGCGCAGCGTGGTGGGCAGCGTCACCTCCGCCTCGAAGAGGCGCACCGGCCCCAGCCAGGTGCCGTTGGTGGAGCGCAGGTCCACGACGTGGAAGACGCCGTCGCGGCGAGTCACCTTGAGGTGCCGGCCGGAGATGAACCGGTCCTGGAGCACCAGGTCGTTGCCAGCGTCCTTGCCCACCGTGAAGCTGTCGCCGGTGAGCCGGTGCACGGCCTCCGTGTTGGCCTGCTTCACGCGCAACTGCGCGGGCTGCCAGCGCTGCGAGTCACGGCCCTGCACGGCGGTGGCGCTGCCGGCCTCCGTGGCCGCGTCCGCGTCGTCGCTGGCGCCGTGCTGACGGAACACCGCGCGCCACTGGCCCAGCTCGATGTCCGCGCCGTCCGGCAGGTCCGCGCGCTCCACCAGCGCGCCCGCGACCTTCGTGCCCTTGCCGGAGAGGTCCTCCACACGGCACTGCTGGCCGTCCCACAGGAGGGCCACCTGCTGGCGGCTCACCTCCGGATCCGGAATGGCCACGTCGCTGGAGTCGCCCCGGCCGAGCACCACCCGCGCCCGGTCCACCGCCACCCGCAGCACTTCCTCGCCTCGACGGAAGAACACCAGCTCCGGCATTACGAACTCTCTCCCAAGCCCGGACACCCCGGGGCCGCGCGCAGCGCTTTACACGGCGCGTGCGCGGGCATCAACCGGGGGCCTACCGCTTGGGACCGAAGCGGGGGCTGCTCACCATGCCGGTGAGCCGGCCGCCGCGCCAACCCGGGTTGTCCCGGTCCTGCGGCAGCATGTTCACCGCGAGCGCCAGGGGGCCCAGCCGCTGCTGGAAGGCCTGCTCGAACTTCAGCCGCACGTCGAGCCCCAGCTCGCTGTACTCCAGCCGGCGGCCCAGCTTCAGCGTGCCGGTGCCGGAGCCCTCCAGGTCCTCGCTCTTGAGGTTCAGGTCGCGCACCGTGCCCATGCCCTTGTCGAACTGGAGGTCGCCCCTCAGCTCGCCCAGCGCCACGCGCGGCAGCTCCATGGGCATGGCGGGGCCACCGCCCATGGGGATGGCCGCCTTGCCGCCCTTGATGGTGAGCCCCTGGGTGTCCAGCGCCACCGTGCCGGAGGCCTGGGACCAGTCCACCGGCTGGCCGCGAATCAGGGTGCCCGGCGCCGTGAGCGCGAGCTTCGCGTTGAGGGTGCCCTCCATGTCCACGCCGGTGTACGCCGGCAGGTTGCCGCCGCCGGCCTGCACGCCGTCCACGTCCACGTTCAGCGACGTGCCGCTCAGGCCGCCCACGTGGACGTTCACCGTGCCGCCCATGCCCTTCATCTTCACCACCAGGCCCGGCGGGAAGAGGGACGGGCGCAGCGCCACGCTGTCGAAGATGAGCGCCTGGCCCAGCTCGTCCGGGCCCAGCCCGCCGGACTCGCCCCGGGCGAGCGCCGCCACGGACTCCGCGCCCAGCGGCGTGGGCGGCTTGCTCAGGCGCACGTTGGTGGCGGTGACGCCGGACAGGCCGGGACGCAGGCTGTCCATGCGCACCGCCAGTCCGTGGGCCGCGGCCTCCGTCACCAGCCGCGAGCGGACCGCGTCGTACGGGAAGGTGATGAGCAGGCAGAGGATGAACGCCACCACCGCGAAGGCGGCGTAGCCCAGGACGAGCTTCCAGCGGGCGGTCTTGGATTCAGTGGCCATGGGCTATTGCTTCATCCGGTAGGTGGCGACGGTCGTCCACGCCGTCAGGGTGTCCGTGGCGGGCCGGGGCTCCACGCGCAGGTACTTCACCTTCACGATGCCCGGGCCCGTCTCCACCGTGCGCAGGAAGTCCGTCAGCTTGCGCAGGTCCACGTCCGTGAAGGTCAGCTCCACGGAGCTTTCGATGATCTTCCCGTCCCCCACGCCCACGTCGCCCTTGGGCGTCATGTTTGGGACGGTGAGGCCCGCGGCGGTGGCCTTGTCTTCAATGTAGGTGATCAGCCGCACGTTGCTCTGGGTGAGCTGCTGCTCCACGTTCTGGCGGTCCGCCTGCGCCTGGCCGTAGCTGATCGCCAGCGCCTGCACCTCCTGGAGCTTCGCCAGCTTGTCCTGCGTGCGCCGGCGGTAGCCCTGCGCGCTGTTGGCGAAGCTGAAGAGGGTCACGAAGAGCACGAACACCAGCACCGCGGAGCCGGCCAGCGCCACGAGCTTGCGCTCGCGGTCGGAGAGCCGCTCGAACCACGTCTGGAGGGGCGCGAAGAGTTCCTTGAGCTTTCCCATGTCACGTCTCTCCCGCCGGCGTCTCGCCGGGGCACTGCACCTGCACGTCCAGGCGGAAGGTCACCTTCTGACCGTCGCGTGTCTTCTCCACCTTGCCCTCCTTCACGTCCTTGAAGCAGCGGTGGCCCTTCAAGGCGGCGGAGAGCGTGTCGATCTGCTTGGAGCTGTCCGTCTCTCCCTGGAGCATGATGCGGTCCAGGTCCACCTGGATGCGGTCGAACTTCACCGGCACCTCCGGCGGGACGCGCTGGGTGACCTCCGCCAGCAGGTTCACCGCGGACATCGTGGGCAGCGCGGCGGCGGGGCTCTCCACGCCCTTGAGCATGTTCAGCGCGCGGTCGTAGTTCGTCTCGCAGGTGCCCAGGATGCGCTGGGTCGTCTTGCAGAGCACCGCGTCCACCTCCGCCTCGCGCCGTGACAGCACCGTGTTGCGCACGACGCCGAAGGCGATGAGCAGCAGCAGCAGCGTCACCGCGAAGGAGGCCAGCAGGCCCAGCCGGTCCTTCACGTAGTCGTAGCCGCCCTTGAAGGCGAACTCACCCCGGCGCAGGTTGAAGCGCGGCGCCTTCGCCCCGGCCGCGTTGCCGCGCATGGCCAGCGCGTACGCCTGCGCCGCGGACGGCGTCTCCCGGGGGCCAATCTTCTCCGTCGCGTCCACCGGCAGCGCCAGCACGCGCACCGGCAGGTTCAGGTCCTTGGACAGCTGCTCGGCCAGGTCCGGCATCCGCGCGGTGCCGCCGCACAGCACCACCGCGGAGACCTGCTGGCGGGTGCGCGCGGCGAAGGCCTTGAAGGACGGGCGCAGCTCGCGCAGCACCGGCTGCAGGCCGCGCACGAAGGCGTTCGCGGCGCGCTCGGCGTCCGGCCCCTGCGCGGCGCTGGCCATGGCGCCATGCGCTTCCTTCCACGCGTGGGCCTCCGGCACCGTCGTCTGGAACTCCGTGGCCAGGGCGCGCGTCAGGTCGCGCCCGCCGCCCGCGAAGGTGCGCGCGAACTCCACGCCCTTGCCCGGCTGGCCAATGGCCACCGCCGTGCGCTCGTGGCCGATGTCCACCACCGCCACCGGGCCGCCTTCGCTCATGCCCTCGAAGAGCCCGGGCAGCTGGGTGAAGAGGTTCTGGTACGCGAGCGCCGGGTGGGTGATGACGCGCGGGTCCACCTGGAGGCCGCCCAGCAGCGCCAGGAGCGACTGGAGCTCCTCCTTCTTCACCACGCCCACCAGCAGGTCCGCGGCCTTCTCCTTGCCGCCGGTGTCCTTCTGGCCGACCACCTGGTAGTCGTAGACGACCTCCGAGATGTCGAACGGCAGCTGGCTGCCGACCTCGAAGGGCAGCGTCGCCTCCACGCGCTTGCTGTCGGAGAAGGGCAGGCTCACCGCGTGCGTGGTGAGGGACGGGCCGGGCAGGGCGATGACGACCTGGTCCACGTGCCCCTGCGGCATCTTCCCGAGCAGCTCCTCCACCGCGGCGCGCAGCGTGTCCGCGCGGTCGCCTTCCTGCGCGCGGCGCACCTCCGCGTAGGCCTGGGTGGTGTTGCTTTTCGTCCCGGAGGTGAGGACCACCCCCTTCACGGAGTGGCTGCCCAGGTCCAGGCCAAGAATGCGGGCCATGCTATTCCTCTCTGTAATACACGAGCTTGCCCAGCCCGTCGTCCAGGCGGATGACCGCGGTGAGCGTCTTCTGGACGCTGCCCGCTTCTCCCACGGACTTGATGGTGAACGTCTTGCTCTTGTCGCCCAGGTAGCGGTTCTGCTGGACGTTGCCCTTGATCAGCGGGTTGACCGCGATGCCCGCCTGCTCCACCACGCCCAGGAAGTCCGCCACCGACATGCCGAAGAAGTTGAACATGCGCGCGGCGCGGATGCGGCTGATGAGCTCGTTGAGGAACACCGGGTCCGTCAGGCGCGGGTCCGGACGGTTGGGGTCCGCCGCGGACATGATGGCCAGCCCCAGCATGATGGGGTCGTCGGTGTTGATGTTCGGCTTGGAGTTGATGTCCGGGTACACCGTGAGCCGGTCGCGGAAGGCCGCCATGAAGCGGTCGTTGACGCCATGCACGCGGTACAGCTCATCCAGGCTGTCGAAGCGCGCGTTCTTGACGTCATAGCGCGGTTCGTAGCGGCTGTACGGTGAACCCTCGTCCGCGAAGCCCGAGACGAAGGGGTTGGTGGGGTCGTTGCGGTTGAAGGTGGACTGCGTGGTGTCCTCGTCCGACCAGTCCTTCAGCGCGATGACGGTGTCCTGCGGCGTGGAGCGCACGTGGTTGGCGTCGTCCTGCTGCCAGAGGAACTCGAAGCGCTTGTCCGCGAACATGTCCGCCATGCGCAGGGCGGTGGCCTGCGCCTCCGCGCCGCCGGTGTTCAGGCGCATGACGTTGAGCTTCTCCTCCTCGTCGCTGATGGTCGCGAGGAAGCAGCCCTCGAAGCCGCCGAAGGACCTGCGCTGCACCTGCGCCGCCATCTGCGTGGCCGCGCTCTCCCCGTCCTCGCCCTCCATCTGGAAGTTGGAGTCCACCTGCACGGGCTCCGTCTCCACGGGGCGGCCGTCCTCACCTTCCGCGCCGTCGCTCTTCACCAGCCCCTTGAGCATGTGGCAGTCCACCCGCGCCAGCTTCCAGAGCTGGAGGTTGAGCGACTGCGGCTGGAACGCGTTCGCGCCGGCGCCGCCGGCGGTGCCGCCGCCCAGTGCCCCGCCCATGAGGCCGCTCAGGAGGCTCGCGGGGTTGGGGATGGGCGTCTGGTCCACCTGCTTCTGGAAGCGCAGGAGCAGCCGCCCCAGGGAGATGCCCGAGCGGGCCATGTAGTAGGCGCGCACTTCGTCGCGCTGGTTGGCGGCGAGCTGCAGGTCCACGCGGCTGTTGTAGGCGAACTCCGTGGCCACCACCGTGAGCAGCGTGATGGACACGAGCGCGATGATGAGCGCCACGCCGCGCGATCTCCGGTGCTTGCGCTCCGCGGGGGAGCGCTGCCGCTCCGGAGCCCGCGGGACGGCCGTCCGCGCCTTGCCGCGCCGGCGGGACGCCTGCTGGAAGTAGGGGAAGGCCATCAGTTGAACCTCGGCAGGGTCGTGTTGAGCAGGATGCGCGCCTGCGTGGTGTAGCGCGCCTCCTTGCCCGCCTCATCCAGGGCGATGACGGTGATGCGCACGCGCGAGGGGAGGATGTCCTTCTTCTCCGTGCGCCGCGTGTCCCATTCGTCGTCCCACTCCTTCTTGTCCGAGTCCCAGTAGGCGAACTCCACGCTCTTGACGCCCTCGAAGAGGACGTCCGTGGTGCCGCCCCGGTCCATGCGGTCCCCCACGTTGGGGTTCACCCGCCGCTTCAGGTCCTGCCGCTGCCGGGCGCCGCGCTCGGAGGAGTTCTCCACGAAGTACTCCACCACCGCCTGGTCGGACTCCTTCACGTCCGTGTACAGGCGCTGGTGCGAGAACGTCGTGAAGGTCAGCTTGTCGCGCTCGCCAATGAAGTTGGTGGGCCGGTCGTTCTGGTCGCGGAAGCGGCGCAAATCATAGCGGTCGCTCACGAACGCGGAGCCGACCTCGCGCGCCATGCGGTTGAGCGACACGCGCACCATGCGGTAGCGCTCCGCCTCGCCCTCCACGACCTCCTTGGCGTTGATGCCCGTCTGGAAGGCCAGGGCCACGACGGTGCCCATGAGGGCGGTGATGCCCACCGCGACCATGACCTCCATGAGGGTGAAGCCACGCATGCGCCGCTTCATCGGATGCTCCCTCCGCGAGGCAGGCTCGGCAGGTTGGGCAGGCCACCGCGACCGCCGAAGATGCCACCGCCCGGCGCGCGCGGGTTGATGCCGGTGTTCCCGGTGCCGCCGCCCATGTTCCGGTTGAGCTGATCGAGCTGGGCCTTCCGGTTGACCAGCGGCTCGCGCGTGTTCGGGTCCAGCATCTGCCCGTTGGGGCCGGGGATGGGGTTGTCCACCACCTGGCCCGTGCGCGGGTTCACCCACTGGTTCTCCGCGCCCGGAGTGCTGCCCGCGTTGGGCGTGAAGCCGCCGTTGCGGTCGCCGCCGGGCCCCAGGGACACGACGTGCGTCACCACGTCCACGCTCTCCACCTGGGTGCCCTCCCTCCAGTACACCGTGAGGTGCACCTCGCGGACGGACTTGGTGAGCTGGTCCACCATCTGCGTGAACATGGGCTGCGCCATGCTCATGGCGGACGCGCCCAGGGGGCTGGCCGTGGTGGTGCCGCCGGGGGGCGTGCTGCCCTTGCCGTCGCTACCGCCGCCGCCGCCGAAGAGGCCGGCCAGGCCGCCCAGCGGGTCGCCGGAGTCGCCGCCGCCCATGGGCAGGTTGAAGATGGCGCCGATGAGCTGATCCGGCGTCACGCCGTCCGTCTTGGGCGCGATGATGCGGGCGCGCCACTTGAACTGGGGCCAGCCCTCGTCGGAGAAGTCGCCGGACTGCTCGTCGTCGTCCTGTTCGAAGCCGTCGTCGTAGAGCTTCTGCTCCAGGTCCGTCATCTTCGAGCGGGACAGGAGCGCCGCCACGGTGAGCCGCTTGGTGTAGACGTGGTTCGCCACCGCCCCGGAGTTGAGGTCGAAGATGGCCATCAGCGCGACGCTGAGGATGGCCATGGCCACCATCGTCTCCAGCAGGGTGAAGCCCCCGCGCCTGCGCGTTGGGGTCGTCATGAGCGGGGCACCTCCAGGGCCTCGGATGCGATGAACACCTTGCCCGTCAGGGGTGACACGTCCAGCGTCCAGGCGTTGTCACCCTGGCGCAGGAAGACCATGGCCTTCTCCGTGTAGCCCTGCGGGAAGAAGTAGAGATAGGCCACGCCGCTCTCCACCGGCTCCCGCTGCTGCCGCGTCCACACCGACACCGCCACGCCCGCCGGCAGCGTCTTGGGGGAGATCTCCTCCGCCGTGTACGCGGAGAAGGTGGACTGGGACTCGATGCGGTTCTTCTCCTCGTCCATCAGCTCCTGCGCGGACGGCTGCGAGCCCTCCGAGCGCGTGTAGTTCTTGCGCGAGTCCCCGCCGCTGTTGCCTTCCTTCCGGGCGCGCTCACGGTCGCGCGCTTCATCGCGGAGCGCCGCGTCCCGGTCGCGCGAGGTGGTGACGCCACCCGCGGCGCATTCAGCGTGGTACTTCGTGGCCTCCTCGCGCTTCGGGTCGGGGATCTCGAACACCAGCCGGCACGTCCGGCCGCTGAGCGCCGCCGAGTCGTAGAGCGAGCGGATGACGCCCGCGAGCTCCGTGGCGCTGCCCTTCGCCTTCGCGCCGGTGATGGCGCCGATGCCAATGGTCACCGCGGCGAACATCACCGCCGCGATGGCCAGCGCGATGGAGATTTCAATCAGCGTGAGGCCGCGCTGGGCGCGACGGCGGCGGGCGGGAGCAGGGGACATGGCCAGCTTCAAGGCTGCACCTCCTGTGCCACGATGCCGCCTGAGAAGATGTCCGCGGCGTCGCCGGTGCCGCCGGGCTTGCCGTCGGAGCCCAGGGACAGCACGGCGCCCGTCTTGCCCTCCATGCGGTAGACGTACGGGTGGCCCCACGGGTCGAGCGGCGTGCCGTCCAGCACCTTGGAGGCGATGAGCGGCGCGAAGCCCTCCGCCTGCGTGGGGAAGGAGCCCATCAGCCGGTGGTAGGCCTTGAAGAAGCCCTCCAGCCGGCGGATCTGCTCGCGCGCCTGGCGCTGCGTCGGGGTGAGGGTGTTGTCCTCGGTCACCCACACCAGCGTGAACGCAAGCAGGGAGGCGACCACGAAGACGCCCAGGAGCAGCAGGCGGCCCGTCCGCTGCGAACGGGCGCGGGCCTGCCCGCTGGAAACGGCGCGCGCCTCGCGCGCGGACGTCGGTGAGGAAGTGTGCTCGGGAGTCATCACGGGCATTCCTACGACAACACGCGGGAGGCGCGGCTTTGCTTCAGGAAAACGCCTGTTACTGCTTGGCGTTCTGGTCCTTGGAGGAGATGTCGGCGTCGGAGCCCTCGCCGCCCGGGTTGCCGTCGGCGCCGTAGCTGGTGATGACCGGCTTGCCGCCCTCGTTCATGTACACGTACTCACGGCCCCAGGGGTCCATGGGCATGCGCTCCAGGTTGTTGGTGTCCACCAGCGCCTTGAGGCCCGTGGCGGTGTCCGGGTAGGAGCCCTTCTTCGTGTAGTAGAGCTTCATGGCGCTCTGGATGTTGCGGATGTCCAGGCGCGCCGTGTCCTGCTTGGCCTCTTCCAGCTTGGGAATGACGGCCACGCCCACCGCCGCCGCGATGAGCCCGAGGATGGTGATGACCACCATGATCTCGATGAGGGTCATGCCGCGGTTCTTGCGGCGCTGCTGCTTCTTCGCGTTCGTCGTGTGCATGTCTTCACTCACCTTCGGGTGACTTTCTGGCAAGCCACCGCGCCATGGGTGTGTCGGGATGTCAGAAGGGTCAGGGCTTCGTGCCCGGGCTGGAGGCCGCGGGCGGGTCCCGGTGGGCGTAGAGGGAGGCCCCCACCGTCGCCAACGTGGCGGCCAGGGCCAACAGGCCCATCAGCGTGGCGCGCTGGATCCACCGGTCGAGCGTGTCGTTCATCGTGCGCCCCTGCTCCTAATGGATGGCCGTGTTCACCTGCAGAATCGGCATCAGGATGCTGAGGGCGACGAATGCAATCATCACGCCCATCACCACGATGAGCATGGGCTCCAGGAGGCTGGTGAGCGCGCCGATGCGCACGTTCACCTGCGTCTCATAGGAGTCCGCCACCGACAGGAGCATGTCCTCCAACTGCCCTGATTTCTCACCGATGGCGACCATGTGGTACACGAGCGGCGGGAACTGGCCGGAGCGCTTGAGCGGGTTGGCGATGCTTTCGCCCTCGCGGATGGATTCGCGGGCGTTCTCCACCGCGTCCGCGAGCACCGAGTTCGTCATCACCGCCTTGACGATGTCCAGCGCGGCCAGCATGGGCACGCCGCTCTTGAGCAGCGTGGCCAGCGTGCGCGCGAAGCGGGAGATGGCCAGCAGGCGCACGAGGCTGCCGAAGATGGGGGCCTTGAGCGCGAAGCGGTCCCACTTGGGCTTGCCCTTGGGGCTCTTGGTCCAGCGCATGAACATCACCACGCCGGCGATGAAGGCCGGCACGATGATGAACCACCACGCCTGCATGATGTTGGACGCGGCGATGAGGATGCGCGTGTTGAGGGGCAGGGTGGCCTTCATCGTCTCGAAGATCTTCGTGACCTTCGGGACGACGAACACCATCAGGAGCACCAGGATGCCGCCGCCCACCGCCAGCATGATGACGGGGTAGATCATCGTGCCGATGATCTTCTGCTGCAGCTTGGCCTGGTTCTCCGTGAAGTCCGCCAGGCGCAGGAGGACCTGGTCCAGCGCGCCGGAGGCCTCACCCGCGCGCACCATGTTGATGTAGATGCTGGGGAAGATCTTCGGGTGCTGGCTGAACGCGTCCGCCAGGGACGAGCCTTCGTTCACGCGCTGCTTGATGTCCGACAGGGCGCGCTTGAGGCGCTCCTTCTCCGCCTGGTCCACCAGCGCGTTGAGCGAGTCCACGATGGTGACGCCCGCGCCCAGCAGCGTGGCCAGCTGCCGGGTGAGGATGGCGACGTCCTCCGTGGACACGCGGCCGCGGCCCAGCTTGCGCAGGTCCACGTCGCGCGCCAGCAGGGACGCGTTGGCGCCCTTGGCGACGCCCGCGCGGCTGCCCTCCGCCTGGCCCAGCACGTCCGTGAGGAAGATGCCGTCCGCGCGCAGCTTGGAGCGCAGCGTCTTGGGCGAGTCCGCCTCCAGCAGGCCCTTCTTCTGCCTGCCCTGGGAATCAAGGCCTCTGTATTCGAAGACGGGCATGGCGGACCTAGATGTCCTCCTGCGTGATGCTCAGCACTTCGGCGATGGTCGTCTCGCCCAGGGCGATCTTCCGCACGCCGTCGTCCAAGAGCGTCGTCATGCCCTTGGCCAGGGCGGACTTCTTGATGGTGGACGCGTCCACGTTCTTGAGCACCAACTGGCGCACGTCGTCGTCCACGAAGAGGAACTCGTAGATGCCGGAGCGGCCGCGGTAGCCGTTGCGGTTGCAGGACGGGCAGCCCGTCGCGCGGTAGATGCGGTCCGTGCCGAACTTCGCCTTGAAGTCCGCGACCGTGTAGCCCAGCTCCTTCAGCTCCGCGTCCGTGGGCGTGTACTGCTGGCGGCAGTCCGGGCACACCCGGCGCACGAGGCGCTGGGCGAGGATGCCCGTGAGCGACGACGCCACGAGGAAGGGCTGCACGCCCATGTCCACGAGTCGCGTCACGGCGCCGGCCGCGTCGTTGGTGTGCACCGTGGAGAGCACCAGGTGGCCCGTGAGGGACGCCTGGATGGCGATCTCCGCCGTCTCCTTGTCGCGGATCTCACCGACCATGATGACGTCGGGGTCCTGGCGGAGGAAGGAGCGCAGGCCCTGCGCGAACGTGAGGCCGATCTTCGGGGCGATGGCCATCTGGCCAATGCCCTTGAGCTGGTACTCGACCGGGTCCTCGACGGTGAGGATGTTGAGGTCCGGCGTGTTGATCTTGGAGAGCGCGCCGTAGAGCGTGGTCGTCTTGCCGGAGCCCGTGGGGCCCGTCACCAGGACGATGCCGTGCGAGCGCTTGATGACCGACTCCATGTTGCCCAGCACCTGCGGGCTCATGCCGATCTCGCCCAGGTCCAGCAGCGTCGCCGTCTTGTCCAACAGACGCATGACGATGCGCTCGCCGAAGGACGTGGGCGTGGTGGACAGACGGATGTCGATGTCGCGGCCCGCGAGCTTGATGCGGATGCGGCCGTCCTGCGGCAGGCGCTTCTCCGCGATGTTGAGCTGCCCCATCACCTTCACGCGCGCGATGATGGAGTTCTGGTAGCGCTTGGGCGGCTTGATGACCTCCTGGAGCACACCGTCGATGCGGAAGCGCACCAGGAGCTCGCGCTCCATGGGCTCGATGTGGATATCGCTCGCGCGCTCCTTGGCGGCGCGGAAGAGCACGGAGTTCACCAGCCGGATGACGGGCGCTTCGTCGTCCGCGTCCAAGAGGTCCTTGGGCTCCTCCAGCTCATGGGCCAGCGAGTCCAGGTCCTCCGTGGTCTCCATCTCGTCCACGAGCGCTTCCGCCTCGTTGACGGAGCGGTCGTACACGCTGTTGATGGCGTCCACGATGGTGGAGGCGAGCGCGATGCGCGGCTGGATGCCCTGACCCAAGAGCAGGCGCGCGTGGTCCAACGCGGTGGTGTCCAGCGGATCCGCCACCGCGAGCACCACCTCGTCTCCCTCCTGGGAGATGGGGAGCAGCTGCGTCTGGCGGGCGAAGTTGATGGGGATGCGCTTGACCAGTTCCGCGTCCACCTCCTCCACGAAGATGCGCTGGAGGTAGGGCAGGTCCAACTGGTGGCCCAGGGCGCGAGCGACGTCCTCCTCGCTGACCGCCTTCATGCCCACCAGGACTTCACCCAGCCGCCCGCCCTTCTCCTGCTGGGTGGCGAGCGCCTCCTGGATCTTCTCCGGGGTGAGAGCGGGAACGAGCGCGCGGAGGATCTCCCCGAGCGGCCGGCCACAGAGATACGCCAGTCCGTGGCCCACGACCTGGGTGGCGTCGTTGCGGCCGCCGGACACGTCGGGCGTCGCGGTGGAGCCTTGAGAGGTGGTGGTGTCGGCGGTCAGGTCCATGGCTGTTACTCCCCGTCTCCCGGCTGGATGCGCAGCCGCTCAGCGTCCGCGTCCGGGCTGGGCGCGATCACCTCGGGCTGTGGCGCGGGGACTGATCTCTCCGAACCCTCCGGAGGCGCCTCGAAATTTCGCGGCGCCTGGTCGCCCTCGGGGGCGGGTGCGGTACCTTCCTGCGGAGCAGGCGCTTCCCCGCTCGGCCGCGCGGGGGACGGAGAGGGCGAGCCGCCGGGGGCCTGGGCGCCGTTCGGGCGGATGACCCGCTCGTTGGGCGTGCCGCTGCCGCCATTCTCCACCCGCTGCTCTTCCTTGATGACGGACTGGTTCATGCGCGACAGGGGGCCAGGCTTGCGGCTGAAGTCCACCGCGACGTCGTAGCCGGGGACCTGGCCGTAGAACTGCTCCACGAACTGCTGCCGCTCCTTCATCTTGCGCTCGAAGATGCGGCGGAAGTCCTCCTGGCCGCGGATGATGTAGGGCGTCAGGAAGAGCAGCAGGTTCGTCTTCGTCTTGCGGCGCGTGGTGTCGCGGAACAGGTGGCCCAGCAGGGGGATGTCACCCAGCACCGGGACCTTGGAGACGGACTCCAGCGTGCGGTCCTGCATGATGCCGCCAATCACCACGGTCTCCATGTCCTTGGCGATGACCGTCGTCTTCGCGCTGCGCTTCGACGTGGTGGGGCCCAGGACGGGGTCCGTGGAGGCGATCTCCTCCGTCTGCTCGGTGATGACCAGGCGGATGTAGTCGCTCTCGTTGATCTGCGGCTTGACGGTGAGCTTGAGCTCCACGTTCTGGCGGGTGATGGGCGCGTACAGCGAACCCAGGCCGCCCAGCGAACCCAGGAGCGACGCCTGCACGCCGTTGGTGCCGGTGCCCGTGCCCGTGAGCGAGCTGCCCAGCGCGGACGGGGTGAAGCCGGACTGGAAGGGCACGTTCTGGCCCACCGTGATTTCAGCCTCCTCGTTGTCGCTGGTGAGCAGGTGCGGCGTGGACAGCACGTTCACGTCGGAGGACTGCTGCATGGCGTTGAGCACCACGCCGAAGGCCGGGATGTCGATGCCCAGGTTCTTGAGCTCCGGCAGGACGGGGCCCTGGATGCCGGCGAGGAAGCCGCCCATGCTGGCCAGGTTCGCCAGCGAGAAGGACGGCGGGATGGAGCCGCCGGAGTAGTTGGTGCCGAGGATGCCGGGGATGGCGCCGTCATCCGTCTTGAGGCTGAAGCCCTGGTGGAAGTTGATGCCGAACTCGCTGTTGCGGTCCAGGTTCACTTCCATGATCACCGCCTCCACGAACACCTGGCGGCGCGGCTGATCCAGCTGCTGGATGATCTGGACGATGTTCTTGTAGTCCGCCTGGCTGGCGACGATGACCAGCGAGTTGGTGCCCTTGTCCGCGGAGATCTTCACCTCGCCGCTGAACAGCTCCGCGGCCTGGGCGGGCGCGCGCGGCAGGCCCTGCGGCTGGGCCGGGATGGGGCCGCGCTGGGGGCGGTTGGCGGTGCCCTGCGCGAGCGACTGGAGCGTGCTGGCCAGCTCCTCGGAGTTGGCGTTCTCCAGCGGGTAGACGTTGATCTTGTTGCCGCTGCCGGACGGGATGTCGATCTCCCGCACCAGGTCCTGGATGCGGCCGAAGGCGGCGGGGCTGGCCACGACGATGAGCTTGTTGGTGCGCTCGTCCGGGATGATCTGCGACAGCGTCACGGCGCCGCCCGTCTCCGTGCCGGAGACGCCCTCGGCGCCCGGAGGAGGCTGGCCGGGCTGGCCCTGGGTGAAGTTGCCGGGGCGCTGGCCACCGCGGCCGCCCGCGCCGGCCTTGGCTTCAAAGAGCTTCTGGATGGTGTTGGCCACGTCCTGCGCGGTGGCGTACTGCACCTGGATGATGCGCATCTCGTCGCTGGAGGAGCGGCTGTCCAACTGGTTGATGAGGCGCTCCAGGCGGTGGATGTTGGAGCCCACGTCGTTGACGATGATGGTGTCCGGCGGGTACGGGATGGTGTCGCCGTCCTTGGACACGAGCTGCTGGAGGACGCCGCGCAGCGGCTCCACCTCCACGTACTTGATCTTGAACAGCTTGGTGACCATCTGCTCGTTCGTCGTGTACGGGGTGTCCTCGTCCACGATGGTCGGGATGGGGTTCTGCTTCGCCGAGCGCTTGTCGACGATCTTCAGGAAGCGGCCGTACGGGTAGACGGCCAGGCCGTTCGCGTCGAGCGCGGCGAGGAACGCGGAGTAGAAGGAGTCCGCGTCCACCTCCACGCGGCCGTTCTCCGGACCGATGATGGAGATCTTCCCGCGCACGTTCTCCGGGAGGATGAACGTGCGGCAGGTGGCGTCCGACACGGTCTGGACGAGCTTCTCGATGTCCACCTTGTCGAAGTAGATGCCGTAGCGCGCGTTGCGACGGGCCTGCTCGCACGTGGGCACCTGGCGGGGGCCCTGGTTCTCGGCGGGCGCGGCGCTGCCGTTCTGCGGGGTGATGGTCCGGTCACGGTCACCCGGGGCCTCGCGAGTGGGGGTCGGGTTGGCGGGCTGTGTAGGACGGCGCTGGGCCCACGCGGGAACGGAGAGCGCGAGGCACAGGCAGAGCATCCAGGACGGGAGCGTCGTCTTCATGGAGGAGCGGGCGCTTTGACGGGGGTGTTTAACGGACGTTGTAGGATTTGCGGATCGGCGCGCCGTTGCGCTCGATCTCGATCTCGATGCGGGAGGAGTCCTTCAGCTTCGAGTAGATCTCCAGCGCCTTCTCAGGGCTGTTCATGTCGAAGCCGTTGATGCGGCGGATGACGTCACCGTTCTGGACGCCGATCTTCGAATAGATGCTGTCCGGACGGATGGAGAACAGCTTGAAGCCCACCGCCTGGCCGTCCTTGAAGGCCGGCACGATGCGCGCCTGCATCGCCACGTCGTTGAGGTTGCTCAACGTCTTGTCGATCTCGGCCTTGGGGACCTCGTACTCGTTCTCACCCGTGGACTTGATGCCGTTGCCCAGGCTGTTCGTCGGCGTGGCGGCGGGCGTGGCGGGGGGAGGCGTGTAGGCGGCGACGGCGCCGTCACCGGGCTGCCCGTCGATGAACTCGCGGCGGCCGTTGTTGTTGATGATCACGCGCTCGCGTTCGATCTCCATGACGGTGGCGCCCATCAGGTTGTTGCCGATCATGTAGGTCTGCGAACGCTGCGTGTTCATGTCCTGGATGGACGCGAAGGACCAGTCGGGGTTGGCCGCGACGAGCGTGCCCAGCAGCTTCACGCGCAGGCCGCTCTTGGCCGGCGGGGCGTTGGCGTCGAACTCCGGCGCCGTGGGCTCCTTCACCGCGACCTCTTCCGCGGGGAGCTTCACGCCGGTGAGCCGCGACAGGCGCTCCGCGTCGATGGTGGCGAGGCCGCTGTCCGCGGCGTGGGTGCGCTGCGCGACGCGGGCGGGAGCCTCGGACGCGGGCGCGGGGGAGATGGAGGATTCGACGAACAGGTTCACCGTGCGCGCCGCCAGCAGGGCGACGAGCAGGATGAACAACAGGTTCACGCTCCAGAAGTACTTGCGAAAGAAGAGTTCCATCACGCTTCCGGGAGAAAGCCAGCCCCAGCTGGGACCTTGAGCAAGGCAGGTGCCATCGTTGGGCGGGCGTCAAACCCAGCTCTTACGGCCAAGTCCTTGAAATTATTTCGGAATAGGACGGGGCCCCGGCCAGGGGAGCGGCCGGGACAGGACGTCGGGACAAATTGTCAAAAGCAGGCGGGGGCCGGTGTGACGGCCTGTCAGTCCGCGCCGGTGGGGGGGGAGGGGGGGGCCGCGGGGGCGTCCGGGCCGCCCTGCTCACGCTCGAGCTTGCGGTAGATGGTGCGCGCGGCGATGCCCAGCAAGCGGGCGGCGAGCGTCTTGTCCCCGCGGGTGTGGCGCAGGGTCTCGTGGATGACGCGCCTTTCGATCTCCTCCATGGGCGTCCCGATGGGGATGACCAGCTGGCCGGCGGAGCCAAGGGGGCCCTTGCGCACGGACTCCGGCAGGTCGCTGGCCTCCAGCACGTCCGTGCGGACCAGCACCACGGCGCGCTCCACGGCGTGCTCCAACTCACGCACGTTGCCCGGCCACGCGTAGTTCTCCAGCACGCCCAGGGCGTCCGGGGAGAAGCCGCGCAGCACCTTGCCGTTCTTCGCGGAGAAGCGGCGCAGGAAGGCCTCCGCCAGCAGCGGGATGTCCTCGCGGCGCGACGCGAGCGCGGGCACGCGGATCTCCACCACGTGCAGGCGGTAGTAGAGGTCCTCGCGGAAGCGCCCCTCGGCGACCTCCTTCTGCAGGTCCTTGTTGGTGGCGGCGACCAGCCGCACGTCCACCTTCACCGTCTGCGTGCCGCCCAGCCGCTCCAGCTCGCCCTCCTGGAGCACGCGCAGGAGCTTCACCTGCGCGGAGAGGGGCATCTCGCCCACCTCGTCCAGGAAGAGGGTGCCGCCGTTGGCGCGCTCGAAGCGGCCCTCGCGGCGGGTGACGGCGCCGGTGTACGCGCCGCGCTCCACGCCGAAGAGTTCCGCCTCCAGGATGCTCTCCGGGATGGCGCCGCAGTTGACCGCGATGAAGGGCTGCTTCGCCCGGGCGGAGTGCTCATGCAGCGCGCGCGCGGCCAGCTCCTTGCCGGTGCCGGATTCGCCCAACAGGAGCACCGTCGCGGTGGAGGGCGCCGCCTGGCGGATGGTGTCCAGCATGGCGCGGAAGGCGGGGGACTGGCCCACCATGGCGCGCCCGCCCGCGGGGTTGATCTCCGCGAGCTTCGCCTTGAGGGAGGTGTTCTCCTGGACGAGCGCCTGCTTCTCCAGCGCCTTCTGCACGGCCTTCACCAGGGCGTGGCGCTTGAGGGGCTTGGTGATGAAGTCGTAGGCGCCGTCCTTCATGGCGGCCACGGCCGTCTCCACCGTGCCGTAGGCGGTCATCAGCACCACCTCCACGTCCGGGCGGATGGCGCGGCTGGCCTTGAGCAGCTCCTGGCCGTCCATGCCGGGCATCATCAGGTCGGTGACCATGACGCTGACTTCCGGGCGCCGGAGCAGCTCCAGCGCCTCCGTGCCCTGCGCGGCGGACAACGTGGCGAAGCCTTCCCGCTGGAAGATGCGGGCGACCGAATCGAGGTTGGCGCGGTCGTCGTCGACGACCAGGACCGTGGGAGATGTCATGGGGGTACGGGGCCTCTCTCAACACGGCCCTGCAATCCCCATTCCCGTCAGGCCTGGACTTCTCAGGCCTGCTCCTCGTCCGGCTCCATGGGGCCGCCACCCATGCGGCCAATGTCCTCGCGTTTCACCTTGTCCACGTTGAAGCGCCGGGCGCTGGCCAGCATGCGGCTGACGGTGGAGTCGAAGGTGGGAGGCGGGCCGTCCTTGCGGAAGCGCAGGAAGTTGAGCCGGGCGACGACGAAGTTCTTGAGGTACGGGCTCTGGAGGCCGCGCTCCTTGAGGGCGTTGACGATGGCGACCACCGCGTCGTCCAGCTCCAGCAGCGTGTCCGCCTGGGCGTCGCGCACGGCCAGGGCCTGTTCCAGCGGCACGTCCTGGAAGCCGTCCACCACCTTCACGAAGGGGTGGTAGGCGCCCGCGGAGAAGCGGGGGCGCTTCTCGTAGGCGGCGCCCATGGTGAGGAAGGAGGGCTCCTCGAAGAGGTGGGCGAAGGCGGACTCCTTGCCCGGGCGGTTCGCGCCGACGAGGCCCCGCGCCATGCGGATGACCTCCAGCGAGCGCTCCTTGAGGTTGTGGGCCTTCTCCGTGTTGAGGGCGAGGATTTGATAGGCCACGTCCTCGTCCGGCAGCAGCAGCGCGACGATGGACTTCGCGCCCAGCAGCTTGCTGGCGTTGAGGCGGTGGTTGCCGTTGGGCGTCCAGTAGCGGCCCTCCATGCGCACCGCGATGACCGGGTCCAGGAAGCGGTCCAGGCGCTCCATGGCGGTGGCGAGCCGTTTGACGTGGGGCTCGGACAGGTCGCGCTGGTAGGGAGTGGGCTCCACCTTGTCGATGGGGAGCACGGCGAAGACGACGGGGTGTCCGCCCAGCGGATCGCGGTAGACGGACAGCACCTCGCCTCCGTCCTCGCGCACGGCCTGGAGGAGGGCGTCGGGGAAGGCCACGGCCTCGCTCGCGACTTCCGCCGCGCTCAGGCCCCGCGACTTCGGTTCGGCCTTCTTGCGCCGCGGCTTGCGCGGCGTGGCCGACTTCGACTTCGCGGGGGCGGACTTGCGGGCGGACTTCGCGGCCATGCGGACTTCACCTCGTGCCGGTGGAAATGAGGTCCGCGAGCGTAGGCGACCGCGTGGCGCTGGCTACGCGCCCGACACGGTGAGCTGTCGGAAGCGGACAGTGGGCGCGCCCACGCTGCCGCCCCGGAACTGGAGGTCGCTGCCCACCGCGTCCACGTCCTTCAACATCTGGAGGAGGTGGCCCGCGACCGTCACCTCCTGCACCGGGTGGGTCAGCTCACCGTTCTCAATCCAAAGGCCGTTGGCCCCGCAGGACATGTCCCCGGACACCGGATCCGCGCCGTGGCCCAACAGGGCGGTGACGTAGAGGCCCTGGGGCACCTCGCGGATCAGCTCCTCCGGCGTCTTCGTGCCCTTCTCCAGGTAGAGGTTGGTGGTGCCGATGCCCGGCAGCGCGCTGTAGCCGCGCGACGCGTTGCCCGTGGTGCGCGCCTTCGCCTTGCGCGCGGTGAAGGCGTCGTAGAGGAAGCCGGACAGCACGCCCTCATCCAGGATGGGCGTGCGGCGGGTGGGGACGCCCTCGCCATCGAAGGGCGCGGTGGCCAGGCCCCGGGGCAAGAGGCCGTCATCCACCAGCGTGACGTGCTTGCCCGCGAGCCGCTTGCCCAGGTGGGGCGCGAGCACGCTGGACTGCTGGTACACGGCGTTGCCGTTGGCGGCCTGGGACAGGTTGCCCACGAAGCTCGCGGCCACCAGCGGGTCGAACACCACCGGCACCTGCTGCGTCTTCACCGGCTTCGCGCCCAGCATGCGCACGGCGCGCTTCGTGGCCTCGCGGCCGATGGACTCCGGGGACTCCAGGTCGTCCAGGAAGCGCTTGTAGTCCAGCCAGTAGCCCGTCTGGAGCTGCCCGTCCTGCGACGCCACCGGCACCGCGACCAGGTACACGTACGTGCCGGAGTAGCCGCCGGACGCGCCCTCGCTGGACGCGAGGTACACCTCCGCCACGAAGTCGCCCGCGGACACGGAGTCGAACGTGACGACGCGCGTGTCCTGCGCCCGGCCCGCGCGCTCCGCTTCCAGGGCCGCGTTGATCTTCCAGTCCCCGGGGAGGTTCGCGACCTTGGGGTCGAAGAGGATGCCTGTGTCGCCGCGCTTGCCCAGGTCCTTCGCGCCGGGCAGGCCGTTGAGCTTGTTGGGCGCGGCGGCCTCCGCCAACTGCACGGCCAGGTCCGCCACGCGCTCCAGCCCCGCGGGCGTGAAGTCGGACGTGTACGCGAAGCCCAGCCGGTCCTTCACGATGACCCGGAGGCCCAGGCCCTTGCTGGTGGCCTCCGTGAGGTCTTCAATCTGCCCTTCGCGGACGCGCACGCTGCTCTGGCGGCCCACCTCCAGGTACGCCTCCGCCTGCTTCGCGCCCTTCTTCACGGCGCGCTGGACGACCTTCTTCGCGAGCTGTTCGTAGTTCACGGTTGTCCTCAGCCGACCTTCGTTCCGCCCACGGTGACGTTGTCGATGCGCACGGTGGGCAGGCCCACCCCCACGGGCATCATCTGCCCGTCCTTCACGCAGACGCCCATGCCGGGGTCCGGCATCGGGTCGCAGCCCACGCGGCTGATGTTCTTCAGCGCCTCCGGCCCCACGCCAATCAGGATGGCGTTCTTCACCGGGCGTCCCAGCTTCCCGTCTTCAATCTGGTAGGCCTCGCTGACCTCGAAGACGAAGTTGCCGTTGCTGATGTCCACCTGGCCTCCGCCGAAGGTGGCGCAGTACAGCCCGCGCTTCACCTCCTTGAGGATGTCCTCCGGCGCGTGGTCCCCGGGCGCCAGGAAGGTGTTCGTCATGCGCGGCAGGGGCAGGCTCTTGAACGACTCCCGCCGGCCACTGCCCGTGGAGCGCTGGTTCATCAGCTTCGCGTTGAGCTGATCATAGAGGTAGCCCTTGAGGACGCCGTTCTCGATGAGGACCTTGCGCTCGCCCGGGACGCCCTCGTCGTCGATGTTGATGGAGCCGCGCGCGCTGGACACCGTGCCGTCGTCGATGACGGTCACCAGGTCGGAGGCCACCTTCTCCCCCAGCTTGCCCGCGAACAGCGACGTGCCCTTGCGGATGAAGTCCGCCTCCAGGCCGTGGCCCACCGCCTCATGCAGGAGGATGCCGCTCCAGCCCGGCGCCAGCACCACCGTCTGCGGCCCCGCCACGCAGTCCACCGCGCCCAGCGTGGCGATGGCCTGGCGCGCGGCCTCCTCCGCCACGGACTCCGGCGTCACGCCGTCCCAGTAGCTGAAGGACACCCGGCCGCCGCTGCCGTACATGCCGGTTCTCCGCTCGCCGTTCTTGCCCAGCGCCACCACGTGCACGCTCATGCGGGATTGGTCCTGGGTGTCCTCGCTGAAGCGGCCGGTGGTGTTGGCCACGGCGATCCGGCGCGTCTGATCCACGTAGGACGCGTTCACCTGCTGGATGCGCGAGTCGAAGGCGCGGGCCGCCGTGTCCGCGCGGGTGAGGAGCGCCGTCTTGCGCGCCACCGCCACGTCCTCCAGCGGCTGACCGACCCGATAGTGGCTGGGCACCGGCACGCGCTTGACGGGGAAGGCGCGCTCGGAGCCTCCGCCCTGGGCAATCATCGCGGCGGTGCGCGCGGCGCGCACGAGCGCGGCCTCGTCCCAGTCGTCGGAGTAGGCGTAGCCCACCTTGGCCCCGGCGATGACCCGCACGCCCACGCCCTGGACCAGGCCCACCTGCGCGCTGCGGATGCGCTGCTCCTCCAGCACCACGGCGGTGGTGGACGTGCGCTCCACGTACACCTCCGCGAAATCCGCGCCCTTGCCCATGGCTTCCGCCAGCAGACGTTCCAGCAGACCGGGGGGCAGGAGCGGGGAGGCGGCCGTCCGCCTCGCGGCTGGGGGGGCGAGCTGGGCGGGACGGGCGCGCCGGGAGGACGCGAGGGCTCGGGGCATGGAGGGGCTCGTGGCTCTTGGGGAAGCGGGAATGGAGGAAACCTACATCGGAGACGGGACGCCGTGCGGGCCAACGAACCGGATCGAGCCCGTCTTCCCTGAAAGGAACGCTGGGAGCGCATTCCCACCGTGCGGTGGGCGCTCTAAGATGTCCGCCGCTTCAACCTGGACCCACCATGCCTCCTCGCCGTCCATCACCGTCATCGCGTTCGGGCACCGGCCGTTCGGCCGGGGGCGCGACGGCGGACCGCCGACCCAAAGCTCCCGCGGGAGGTGGCTCGCGCCGCGTCTCCGCCGTGCCGGATGAAGACTGGTCCGCGCCGCTCTCCGGCGAGGACGACAGCCAGGAGGGAGGGGACCCGGAGCTGTACGGCGACGCGGAGCCCGTGCGCTCTCGCACGGGCGAGACGCGGGTGGCCTCCATTGAAGACGTGCGTCCGGAGGCGGAGGAGCCCGCCGAGGAGGAGGACAACTCCGAGACGACGCGCGCCGGCCCCCCGGTGCTGATGCTGGTGCTGGACGGCCCGGACAAGGGGCGCAAGAAGCGCTTCAAGGGCGTGCGCATGGTGGTGGGGCGCAGCAAGGACTGCGACTTCGCCCTGGGGGACCAGACGGTGTCCCGGCGCCACCTGGAGCTCGTCTACGGCGAGAGCGGCGTGGTGATGCGCGACCTGGGCGGCATCTCCGGCACCCAGGTGAACGACCAGAAGGTCGACGAGTGCATCCTGAAGCACGGGGACGAAATCTCCGTGGGCAAGACGCGCCTGCGCTTCGTGGACGAGGGCGAGCTCATCAAGGAGATGCGCGCCAAGGCCGAGTCCGGCGAGGCGGAGGAGAAGAAGGAGGAAAAGAAGGAGGAGAAGAAGGACCCCCGCCTGGATGAGAAGACCAACGCGAACTACAAGCTCGCGGACCTGATGCGCGACGAGAAGGCGCGCAAGACGGGCGTGCCCCGTCCGCGTCCGGTGCGCTCGTCGGCGCGCGAGGGCTTCAAGCCCACCTTCAAGATGAAGGTGGGCGCGGCGGTGGGTGGCCTGGTCCTCCTGATGCTGATCGCCGGCTTGGCCCTGTCCGGCGGGAACAAGCCGCCGCCCAAGCCGGTGGTGGACCCCAACCAGGCGCGCGCCCAGGAGCTGATGCAGCGGGCGCGCGACAAGGTGCGTGACGGCGAGTACACGGACGCGGTGCGCTTCGCCCAGGAGGCGGAGAAGCTGCGCGTGGGCATCGACGTGGACGGCGTGGCCAAGGCGGCCCAGCAGCTCCAGGACATCATGGACGCCTTCCAGGCGACCCGGGACCTGATGGCGGAGAACCGCTACCCGGAGGCGCGCCAGAAGCTGACCGGCACGCCGCAGGGCACGGCGCGCACGGACGAGGTGCGCAAGAAGCTGGAGGAGGAGCTGGACGCCAAGGAGCAGGCGTACACGCTGAGCCTCGTGGAGGCGGCGCTGAACGAGCGCCGGCCGGACGACGCGCGCACCCTCATCGCGGAGCTGCCGCAGGGCACGCGCTCGCTCTACGAGGAGAAGCTGGCGGACCTGGAGAGCCAGCTGGCCAAGGAGGCGCAGCAGGCCGCGCGGCAGGCCGGCATCCGCCAGGCGGTGGCCGCGGAGAACGCCAAGCAGCGCCGCGCGGAGTTCGTGGCGGAGGCCTTCCAGGACGTGGAGCGCCGCTTCAACGGCGGGGACTTCCAGCGCGCGTCGCTGGAGGTGGACCGGGTGATGGACAAGTTCCGCAACGAGGCGGACATCCAGGCCCGCGCGCGCAACCTGAAGAAGCTCATCCCCCAGTTCCGCTCCGCCTTCGAGGAGGGCCAGAAGAAGTACGAGAACAACGCGCTGGAGGCCTCCGTGAAGCCGCTGCGCCGCGCGGCGGAGGTGTACCGGCAGATCGGCTTCGCGGGCTCGCTGGGCGACACGCTGGACAACGAACTGGCCTCCGCGTCGGTGGCGGCGGGGCAGGCGGCCTTCAAGCGCAAGGAGTACCCGCTGGCGGGCCGCAGCTTCCGCGAGGCGCTGCGCCTCAACCCGGGTGACTCGCGCGCCCGCGACGGCCTGGACGAGCTCCAGAAGAAGGTGGAGGAGCTGTACCTGTCGGCGTACATCTCGCGCGACCGCGACCCCGCCCTGGCGACGGAGCAGTTCAAGATCGTCATCGAGGCCTCCGCGGAGGGCGCGGACGTGAAGCGCAAGGCGGAGATGGCGCTGAGCGAGCTGCAGAAGGCCGGCGGTTCGTAGCGCGAAGCCTTCCGTCAGGGGCCGCCGCCCGTGCCATGGGGGGCGGCCTCTTTTCATGGATTCCTGTCACACCTGTCGTCGTGCGCGGTCTGGAGACACCGGATGAACGAGTCGTCGTTGCGTGAGCTGGGCATGGACCTGTTCGAGGAGCGCCAGTTCGAGCGCGCCCTCGCCGTCTTCGCGGAGGCCGTTCGCCGCGTGCCCGCGGACCACCGCTCGCGCATGCTGGCGTCCCGGTGTCTGGCGGAGCTGGGGGAGCGTGAGCGCGCCGTCACCGCGTACCACGCGTGCGCGGAGGGGCTGCTTCGCCGTGACTACCTCCTGAGCGCCATGGCCGCGTGCAAGCTGGCCCTGGAGCTGTCGCCGAACGAGCGCCGCCTGAAGGAGACGCTCTACCGCGTGCACTCGCGCGCCGCGCGCAGCGCCCCGGGCCGCGCCGCGGTGCCGCCGCCCCTGCCGCCGGAGCACCTGTACGACGGCAAGGTGGACACGGACCTGATGGGCCTTGTCGGCGAGGAGCTGTCCAACCGCGCCATCGAAGTGCTGGCCGCGCCGGACACCGGCGGCACCGCGGATCCGCAGAGCCGTCCGCCCCTGCCGCTGTTCGCGGACCTGGACCGGGACGCGTTCTTCGACCTGGTGGGGCGCATGGTGTGGCGCACCATCAAGCCGGAGGAGGTCATCAGCCGCGAGGGCGAGCCGGACGACCACCTGCACGTCATCGTCGCCGGCAAGGCGGAGGTGACGCGCAAGACGGACGGCGAGGACCGCACGCTGGGGTTCCTGGGCGGCGGCTCCATCTTCGGGGAGCTGGCGCTGCTCACGGGCGCGCCGCCCACCGCGTCGGTGACGGCGGTGTCGGACTCGGAGGTCTTCGAAATCCGCCGCGAGCACCTCAACGCCGTGGCCAAGAGCCACCCGGCGGTGCCGCAGTTGCTGGCGGACTTCGCGCAGCAGCGCATGATGCGCAACCTGATGGCGAACTCGCCCCTGTTCCAGCAGCTGCCGGAGTCGGAGCGGGGCGCGTTCTTCCAGCGCTTCACCTTCCGCGCGCTCCAGCCCGGTGAGAAGGTCCTGGTGGAGGGCGAGTACTCCCAGGGCCTCTTCCTGGTGCTGGCCGGCGAGCTGACGGTGCAGAAGGAGGACCCGGCGGGCGGCATGGTGACGCTGGGCGTGCTGCGCGAGGGCGACGTGGCGGGGGAGATTTCACTCCTCACGGGCCTGAGGGCCACGGCCACGGTGTCCGTGACGCGCAAGACGGCGGCGGGGTGGCTCAAGCGCGAGGCCTTCCAGGAGCTGGTGAAGACCTTCCCCAACATCCGCACGTACCTGGAGCAGCTGTCCGACCGCCGCCTGAAGCAGATTGGCGAGGCGCTGCGCCCGCTGGAGATCATCGACGCGGACGACATGATGCTGGAGCCGGAGACCGGGGCCGCCTGAGATGGTGCTGACTCGAACCCGGGTGGTGAGCGGCATGGCGGCGGTGGCCGCCGCGGCGCTGGTGCTGTTCTTCTGGCCGCGCGAGGAGCCGGGCGTGAAGGACGCCGTCACCCGGCGCATCATCGCGATGACGAGCGCGGCGGAGGACAAGGACGTGGGCGCGGTGATGGAGGGCGTGTCCGAGCGCTTCAAGACGAAGGAAGGCTGGAGCAAGCAGGACGTGCGCGGCATCCTGGCCGCGCAGGTGCTGCGGGGCCAGTGGGTCCGCATCTTCACCACCGACATCGACGTGCACGAGGTGTCACCCACGCAGGGCGACTTCCAGGCGCGCTTCATCTTCGGCCGCTCGGAGGCGGACAAGCTGGAGAACCTGGCCCGGGAAAGCGTCCTCAACGCCTACGCCATCGAGGGCACCTTCGAGAAGGAGGACGATGGCGAGTGGCGCGTCGTGAAGGCGACGCAGCGCCGGTTGGACCCCTCGGAGCTGCTCTAGCGCGTCACCGCGCCAGCGTCGTTGGCGCCGCTGAAGAGCGGCCCTGCCTCCGTGAGCCAGGCCTTGGCCATGGCGGGCTGGCCGCTGGTCTCCAGGCGCTTCTTGATGTCGTTGGCGCGCGTGGCCAGTTGCTCCACGGGCGTGCCCTGGGCGCGGGCGCGCACGAGTGAGAAGTAGTGCTGCTGGCACCCGGCGGCGAACTCGCCCTGGGCGAAGAGCAGCTCGCCCAGCGCCGCGTACGCCTCCGGCATGCTGCCCGCGCCCGTCTCCGGGGCCACGGCGGTGAGCAGCGACTTCGCGCCGTCGAAGTCCTTGCGCGCGAGCAGCAGCGCGCCCTTGGCGTACTGCGCCCGCGCCAGCCCCACGCCGCGCGCCGAGAGCGCCTTGTCGTAGGCCGCGAGCGCGTCGTCCTGACGGCCGGCCGCCTCCATCACGCCGCCGCGCGCGAGCCAGTACCGGTCATCCTTGTCCAGCGCGGGCAGCTCCTTGCCGTCCGCCGTCCGCGTCTTCACCGCGTGGAAGGTCTTCTCGTAGGCGTCCAGCATGGCCAGCGCGCCCTCACCGTCGCCCTGGGCCTGGAGCAGCCGCGCGCCCTCCAGCGTCAGCAGCGGCGCGGTGGGCCGCTTCGCCACCGCCGCCTCGAAGGCCTGGCGGGCCTCCGGGGCGCGCTTCACCGCGAGCGCACGGCCTCGGGTGAAGAGGGCGTAGTGGTCCTCCGGCCAGGCCTTCAGCGCCGCGTCCACGTGGGTGAGCGCCTCGTCGGGAGCGCCCTTCGCCAGGGCGACCTCCGCCTGGGCCACCGCCACGCGGGCCTGGAGCGCGGGCGTCAGCTCCCTGCCGCGCGAGCGCACCTCTTCAATCAACGCCGCCGCGCCGTCCGGAGGCCGCCCCGCGTACAGCTGCGCCAGGGTGGACGTCACCCGCGACAGCAGGTGGTCCGGGTTCGCGGTGGTGGCGCGTCCGAAGGCCTCCACCGCCTGGGGGAACATGCCCTCGTCGAGCAGCGCTTCGCCATAAGCCGCGGAGAAGCGTGGATCCTTCCAGGCCCCTTCCGCCGCGCGCGCGAAGGCCTGGCGGGCCTCCGAGAGGCGCCCCTCCTTCTGGAGCAGCCGCGCCTGGGCCAGCGTCAGCCGGGGGCTGTTGGCGCCCTGGGCCTTGAGCTCCTCCAAGAGCTTGTTCGCCTCCGCCGTCTGTCCCGCGCCCACGAGCAGCAGGGCCCGGGCGCCGTAGCGCTCACCGGAGCGCGAGCCCAGCGCCTCCGCGCGCTCCAGCTGCTCGCGCGCCTTCGCTTCCGCGCCGGGCTGGTGGTGGGTGAGCCACAGCTCCGCCTGGAGGTCCGCGGCCAGCGCCCGCGCGTCGCGCGAGTCCGGCGCGAGCGCGAAGAGGGCCTCCAGGTTCTGCTGCGCCATGGCCAGGTCGCTGGGGTTGCCCTTCAGCACCGCGGAGCGCGCCGTGCGCAGGTGGGCGTCCACCTCCTGGCGCACCTGTCCCCGGTGCACGTACCAGGCGACACCGGCCGCCAGCAGCACGGCGACGACACCCACCTGGGCCAGGGCGCTGCCCAGTCCCTCGCGACGCTTCCAGTCACCGCGGCCCGACGTTTCCATGGGGGTGGCCTCACGCGCAAAGATTGAAGATTTTCAGACAGTTATGCGAAGTAGGACGGGCATGGACAGATAGGTCCGGCCCCCTGGGGTGTCAACGGGTGGGGGCAGCACGCACGCGGGGGCGGCACGCCCCGGAGGCACGCCATGGCCGTCTACACGACACTTCCCCCCGAGGCCTTCACCCACGTGGCGGATGTCTGGGGCCTGGGGGCGGTGCGCTCCATCACGCCGATTCCGCAGGGCTCCATCAACACCAACCACCGGCTGGAGACGGACTCAGGCCGCGTCTTCGTGCGCCACACGACGGTGCGCTCACCGGAGGACCTGCGCTTCGAGGCGTCCCTGCTGGATCACCTCTCCCGCGCGCACTTCCCCGCGCCCGTGCTGCTGGTGCCGCCGGGGCCCACGCCCTTCCTGGAGCTGCAGGGAGGACGGATCAGCGTCTTCAAGTGGCTGTCCGGAGAGGAGTACACCCGCGACCGCCTCACGCCGGAGGTGCTGGAGCGCCTGGGGTTTGAGCTGGGCAAGCTGCACAACGTGACGCAGTCCTTCGGAGGCACGCGCGCGAACCCCTACGGCCCCGGCCTGGTGAAGGGCTGGCTCAACGGCCTGTCCCATCGGCCGGAGCCGGAGCTCGTCTCGGTGGCGGAGGAGCTGGAGCGCTACCTCGCGCGCGCGGAAGCCGAGCGCCAGGGCCTGGAGCCCCGGGGCGTCATCCACGCGGACCTCTTCCTGGACAACGTGAAGTGGCTGGGCGACCGCGTGGGCGCCTTCTTCGACTTCGAGATGGCCTGCGTGGACGCGTACGCGCTGGACGTGGCCATCACCCTCAACGCGTGGTGCTTCGAGGGGGCCTACCAGCCCGAGCGGTGCCAGGCGCTCCTGCGGGGCTACCAGGACGCGCGGCCGCTGTCGGACGTGGAGAGGCGGGCGCTGTACGGCCACGCCCTCTACGGCGCGGTGCGCTTCACCACCAGCCGCATCCGCGACTACCACCTGTCCCCGCTGGGCGCGGACAAGCTCGCGCCCAAGGACTTCCGCACCTACCTGGCCCGCGCGCGGGCCCTGGACGGCATGGGCCCGGACGGGCTGCGGGCGCTTGTCGGTGTGTGACGGCTAGATGCCGGAGAGGATCTTCCAGTCGCCGTCGACCTTCTGGAACACCATCTGCTCCAGCTCCGAGTCCGACTGGGGCCGGGCGTTGAGGCCGGGCATGCGCCAGGACGCGTTCCAGTAGTAGATGGCGAGCGCGACGTCGTCCTCGCGGAACTCCACGCGGCGGACGTTGAAGTCCACCTTGGGGTTCTGCAGCTTCTGGAAGAGGGCCTGGAGGTGGGCCTGGAGGTTGTCCGCGGTGAGGTCGTCCGCCGGGTCATCCGGGGTGCCGGCGTCGTCGCGGAACTTCGGGGACACCATCGCCTGGATGGCCTTCGCGTCGCGGGCCTCCAGGGCGGCGCGGTACTTCTCCATCACGGCGAGGATGGCGCGGGTTTCACCGGTGTCTTCCAGCTCCGTGCCGGGGATGCGCTTCGGGGCGCATGCGGCCAGGAAGAAGACGGCGCAGAGGGCGAGGAAGCGGTTGTGCATGGCGGGGCCTTATGGGTTCAACCGCATTTGTGTCAACCCATTCCCAGGCCCCGCCGCCCTCCGTGCGCTTTGACTATTTGGCGCGGATGACTTCAGCGATGAAGCGGTTGAGCACGGGCAGCTCGCCGTCGAGGATCTTCAGACCCTCCGTCTTGATGAGCGGCTCGGCAATCATCGCCACGGGCTTGAGCAGGAAGGGCACCTTGAGCGCCAGCTCACCCTCCATCTTGCGCTCCGTCTGGCCATTGCCCAGGTCGCGCAGCTTCAGCACGCCCGTGTTCACCAGCATCTTGGAGATGGTGTGGGACGTGGGCGTGTTGGTGAACGTGAGCTGCTTGGTGCGCTTGTCGTAGGTGGACGTCTCGATGAAGGCGAACCACTCCGGCGACACCTTCTTGGGGCCCACGGAGGAGATGACGGGCTTGGGGCGGTAGCGCACCTTGCGGTGCACGCGGTCACCGTCGACACGCACCTCCTGGGGCTGCAGCTCCAACAGCACGCCGTGGTGCTGGAGGAGGTACGGGAAGTAGCGCTCGTCGAGGAGCGCACGCTCCACCTCGTCCACCGTCCCCTGGATGTACTGCGTCTTCTCGAAGTGCATGCCCCATCCACCTTTCCGTCGATGCGTGAATCGTCTCTGCGCAGGGGCCCGCGTCTAGCGGAAAGCCTGACGCGGCACCAGCGGCCCGCGATAGGCCGTTTGCTCGAAGTCACAACGGGCCTGCCACTCGGAGGCCGCCGCACGGAAGGCGGCCCCATAGTCCGGCAGTGCACCCACCTCATGCCGCACGGCGCCGCAGTCGCCCGCCAGGTAGGCGGCCTCGATCCGCAGCCGCGCGGCCTCCCGGCGGATGGCCTCCGGGAGGGTGGTGTCCGACAGGGCGCGCTGGAGCTGCTCGCCCGCGAGCGCCGGGGCCCCCACCTGGTGCAGCCGCCGCCCCAGCAGGTAGTGCAGCCATGGGTCCATCGGTGCCGCGAGGATGGCGCGGTCCAGGAGCAGGAGGCGCAGCTCCTCTTGGGGCGCGCGGAAGTACGCCTCGATGGGCGCTCGGCGCGACGGCGTCTCCAGCGCGGCCAGCTTCACCTGGGCGGTGCGCGTGAGCTCCGGCCCCGGGTCCAGCGCGAGCGCGGCCTGGAGGAAGGCGCGTGAGCCCTCCACGTCCTCCTGGTGGAGGGCCACGTCGGCACGGGCCAGGGCCACCTC
The DNA here is from genome assembly GCF_054512695.1 of Corallococcus sp. M7. Taxonomy (NCBI): domain Bacteria; kingdom Pseudomonadati; phylum Myxococcota; class Myxococcia; order Myxococcales; family Myxococcaceae; genus Corallococcus; species Corallococcus sp. M7. Next base: position 6,948,230 of record NZ_CM137252.1, on the reverse strand, counting down.
CGCGGCGAGCGCGGGCCGGTCCTTCACCTGCTCCGCGAGCGTGGCCAGCACCTTCGCCGCGTCGGGCCCGCGCTCCAGGGCGTCCAGGGCCACGGCCTGGCCCAACTGGAAGGACGGCTCCTCCGGCTGGAGTTTCGCGGCGCGCTGGTAGCGCTCGAGCGCGTCCTGCGGGTCGCTGGCGAGCGACTCGCGGGCGGAGTCCGACAGGCGGGCCACCTCGCGGGCGCAGGCGCGGGTGAAGAGGCTGCCGGTGCGGAAGCGGGCGAAGGCGCGCGCGAGCGCGGACGCGTCCAGGGGCAGCGCGTCCAGGGTGCGCTCCCACTCGGTGACGAGCTCGTCCAGGGGCCGGCCGTAGGCCTCGTTGAAGTCCGCATGAGCGTAGACGGCGCGCAGCTTTTCCGCGCCGTAGGTGTCCGCCAGGTAGCGCAGGAACGAACCCGCCACGGTGTACGCGCGCGCGGGGGCGGACTGGTAGAAGCCCTTGGGCCCCATGAGGTCGCGCATGTCCGGGGCCAGCCCCTGCCGGCGCATGCCCGCGGCCCACTGGTGCAGGGTGAGCTCGCCCTGGACGGGGTCGTCCGCGGCCACCGCGAGCCCTTCAATCACGCCCATCAGCGGCCACACGCCCAGCCGGGTGGTGACGCGGAAGAAGCCGGAGCCCGCGGGGCCCGCCATCACGTGCGCCAATTCATGGTGCAGCGTGGAGTGGGGGAAGGGCTTGTCCTGGATGTGCAGCTCCGTGCGCCAGGGCTTGGCGAACTGGGTGCGGCCGGCGCCCACCAGTCGCTGCTTCTCGTCCTCGGAGCGGTAGAGCCACACGCGCACGCGCTCGGTGGGGGCCACGCCCAGGAAGCCCGACGTCTGCATGAAGCGGAACTCCAGGTCGCGGGCCATGCGGTCCACGTCCTGGCGTGCCTTGCCGCGCGGGTAGTGCAGGACGAAGTGCTCCGTCTCCCGCACGCCGCCCAACTGCTCGGCGAGGTACGCGTCGCTCATCCGCAGGCCCAGTTGTGGCGCGCGGGACTCCAGCCAGAAGATGCCCAGGGCGCAGGGGAGCACCAGCCCAAGCAGGCCCCCCAGGCGCGCGCCCTTCAGCGCCAGGCGGCCGGTGCGCACGTCCAAGAGCGCGATGGCGAGCCCCGCGAAGACGCCCACCCACAGCAGCGTCTCCAGGCGGAACCAGCCCAGCGCGGCCGTCATCTGGAGGGCCTCGTCATAGAGGGGGCCGGGCAGGTGGCCCAGGAAGAGGTTGAAGGCGAACACCTGGGGCCCGAAGACGATGGGCCACACCGTCACCGCCAGTGAGGCGAGAATGAGCAGGGCGTACAGGCCCGCCGCGCCCCGGGGCCGGGCCGTCGCGAAGCCCAGGAGCACGCCCGCCGCGGAGGCCACCAGGGCGGAGGGGATGGTCAGCAGGGGGTAGAAGCCCGCCAGCTCGAAGGGGTCGCACGCGGTGCGAAGCCGGGCGAAGAGCAGGGCGCACACGAAGGGGGGGATGAGCACCCCCAGGTTCAGGACGGCGCTGGCGCCCAGGGCGCGGCCCACGGCGGTTCCGGGCAGGGCGGATGCTTCCACCCGGGCGGGCAGGGCCCCGGCGCCCGTGAGGATGCGGCGCTCCTGGGCGGCGGCGGCGATGCCTGTCCCACCTCCGAGCAGGCCCACGGCGATGGACAGGGCCAGGCCCAGTTCGAAGCCCGGGACCCCGAAGAGGGGGAGGAGGACGAGGGCCGACCCCCCACCGCCGAGCAGCAGCACGGTGGCCAGGACGGCTGGACGGCCCAACAGTGCACGGGCACGGGGGAGGACTTGCCGCATGGCGTCCCCTATACTCCCCGGCCGCATGTCCGAACAGAAGAGCGGATCCGAACTGCGCACCCACGGTCGTGCGCCCATCGAGCTGAAGGTCGACTACAAGAAGCTCAATTCGTTCTTCGCTGACTACACGAAGAACATCAGCAAGGGCGGCACGTTCATCAAGACGAAGAAGCCGCTGCCCATTGGCACGCGCTTCCTCTTCAAGCTGACGGTGCCGCACCGCGAGGCACCCTTCGAGTTGTTGGGCGAAGTCGTCTGGTCCAAGGCCGACGCGGAGGAGCCCGGCATGGGCATCCGCTTCATCTACAGCAGCGAGTCCCAGCGCGTGGACTTCGAGACGCTGGTGGAGCGGCTCATGTCGGACAGCCTGGGCTCCGAGCTGACCGAGAAGCTGCTCAACAAGCCCCTGCACCCCCAGCACCCGTCATGAGGACGCAGGCGCGCCTCACGTTCGTGGTGGCGGCGCTGGCCTTCGTGGGCGGCGCGTGTCAGGAAGCGCCCGCCGCGCCTCCGAAGACCGCCGCGCCCGCTCCGGCGCGTCCGAAGTCCAAGGACGTGTCGGCGGAGGACTACGTGATGCCGACCCTGCCGCGCGCGCACGTGCGGCTGAAGGATGCCTACGGTGGTGTGCACCGCGTGGAGGTGGAGGTCGCCGCCACGGGCGAGTCGCGCACGCGCGGGCTCATGTGGCGCAAGTCGCTGCCGGCCGGGCAGGGCATGCTCTTCATCTTCCCGGATGAAGAGGTGCGCGGCTTCTGGATGCGCAACACGCTCATCCCGCTGGACATGCTGTTCATCACGTCCGAGGGCCGCGTCGTGGGCATCATCGAGAACGCGGAGCCGCGCACGCTGACGAACCGCACGGTGGGCATCCCCAGCCAGTACGTGCTGGAGGTGCCGGGCGGCTGGTGCCAGAAGAACGGCATCGTGCGCGGCGGCACGGCGGAGTTCGAGGGCGTGAGCACCCTCCCCATCACGCCGTGACGCAACGGGAGCCGGTGATGCGCGTTTGTCGCGCGCCCGGCCCGCCCGTGATGAAGAAGTGACGCGCTGCTCAAGGCAGCGCCACGTCACCTCCGCAGGATGCGCGCCGCGCGGGCTCGAAGCAGCGCGCGCCACCTTCTGGAGGATGCACGCATGGCTTCTCGTCTGTTGGGCCGCGCCACCGGCGCGATGCTCCTGCTTGGCACCGCGACGTGGGTGGGCTGCGAGGGAGACCCGGGTCCCTCGGGCGCGGAAGGCCCCAAGGGGCAGGATGGGCAGGATGGCCAGGACGGAGCGCAGGGGCCGGCGGGGGAGCCGGGCTCTCCGGGCCCTGGCACCCAGGGACAGCCGGGGCCGGGCGCCACGGCTCGCGCTCCGGGCGTGGAGTCCGGCACGCCGCTGTCGTCCGTCATCGCGGTGACGTTCCGGGGGGACCTGGGCACGGGCGCGACCAACGTGGCGGAGTACGTGAAGGCGCGCGTGGAGCAGGTCGTCACGGGGAAGCTGCCCTCGCCGCTGGTGTTCCCGCTGTCGTCCGCGTCCACGGACACGGTGCGTTCGGTGCCGGGGCTGTACCCGACCACGGTCATCAAGTGGATGGATCCGCTGGCCTTCGCGAAGGGCGGGGCGCGCTTCGGCGCGAACGTGGACTACATCGCCTTCTTCGGGGACGGCTGGTCGCGGGACGGACGCGCGCCGCAGTACCACGGGCAGGCGTCGGCCGGCTGGATGTGGATCAACCACGAGTACATCTCCGGCACGAAGCCGCGCGTGGGCACGGCGCCCATCGGTCAGCACCTGGACTTCGCGCGCTTCCTGCGCAACACGGGCTCGCTCGCCAACACGGTGTTGGACGGCACGTCGTGGCAGGCGGACGCGCTCGTCTCCTACAACCGCGAATGGAAGAAGCAGGTGGGCGGCACCTGGATGCGCGTGGTGCAGGACCCCGCGACGGGCGGCTGGGCGGTGGACCGCAACGCGGCCAACGTGCGCTACGACGCCTCCAGCGCCACCCTGGCGAAGGTGGTGGGCGTGGCGCTCTCCGGCGAGGAGCATGACGACTCAGGCGCGCCGCTGGCGGCGGGCGTGGTGCCGGGCACGCACTCCAACTGCTCCGGTGGCCAGACGCCGTGGGGCACGGTCATCGTCGGCGAGGAGAACGTCCAGGGCGTCTATGGCGATCCGGAGGCCGCGCTGTGGACGGGGAAGAACGACTGGATTGCAGCGGCGCCGGGCTTCGCGCCGGGGGCTCCGCTCGCTCCCGATTTCTCGGCTCCGGCGGATGGGGACATGATCAGCAGCGGGGACCGGAACTCCACGCACTTGAAGGACGGCTACGGCTACCTGACGGAGGTGGACCCGGGCCAGCCGGCGGATCTCTGGTACGGCAAGGACGCGGAGAAGCCGGGCGCGGGCCACCGCAAGCTGGGCGTGATGGGCCGCGCGCACTGGGAGAACGCCACCTTCGTGGTGGACGCGGACTGGAAGCTGCTCGCGAACCAGCCGGTGGTCATCTACGGCGGTGACGACCGGCGCGGCGGACGCATCTTCAAGTTCGTGTCGCAGGGCAAGTACACGCCAGGGATGACCAAGGCACAGGTCCGCGCGCTGCTGGACGCGGGCACGCTCTACGTGGCGCACTTCGCGGGTCTGGACAACGCGACGGGCGACACGCTGGTGGGCGGGGTGGTGCCCACGGATGTGGCGCCGGGCCACGGCCGGTGGATCCAACTGGGCCTGGACAGCACGGACCTGGCCCCGAACGGCGAGGCCTTCGGCAAGCCGACGCTCCAGGTGGGCGCGGCGCTGCGCGACGTGAACCACAACGCGATGGGCGGCTTCGTCAACGAGGACCAAGTGCGCAAGCTCCTGTGGACGGCGGCGAACAAGGTGGGCGTGATGGAGCTCAACCGCCCCGAGGACACGGAGTGGAACCCGAAGGACCCCAGCGGCACGCCGCTGCTCTACGTGGCCTTCACGGAGCACGGCGACCCCACGGCGTTGGACCCGCAGGGCCGGGTGGCCACCGCCGAGCTGAAGGACGGCGCGTGGGTGAAGAAGGATCGCGGCGCGCAGGACAACCGCGCGGTGGACAAGGTGGGCTCCATCTTCGCCATCCGTGAGGCGGATCCGGCGGCGCCCGCGGGCTCGAAGACGTTCGACTTCTTCCGCGTGTGGAAGGGCGAGGCGGCGGCCACCAGCGCGGCGCCGGAGTTCGCGGCGGCCAAGCCGGACAACCTGGTCATCGACCGCGAGGGCGGCGTGTGGTTCGGCACGGACGGCAACTTCGGCGTCAACAAGGTCGCGGACGGCATCTTCTACCTGGACCAGGCGCCCGCGCACCGTGACAGCCCATACTTCCGCAAGGCGTTCCGGGTGCTCTCGATGCCGAGCGACGCGGAGGCCACGGGCCCGGCGTTCAACGCGGACATGACCAGCCTGTTCGTCAGCGTCCAGCACCCGGGCGAGGACAGCTTCAGCGTCTGGCCGTAAGCCCACGAAGACGGAGCCTGGCGCATGCGTTCATCCGTGCTCGATGGGGTGCGAGGCCCCGTCTTCATCGTCCTGACGTTGGGGGCCTTCGCCGCGGCGGCGGGCGTGTGGCGGTTGCGCACGCCGGCTGAGGTGGAGGCGCCGTTTGATCCGCTCGCGCAGGCGCTGGCGGCGGGGAGCCATGTGGCCAACCGCGAGGCTCCGGTTCCGTCCATGTGTTACACGAAGACGGCCGGGGTCTCGAACCCGTGCTGGACGTGTCACACGGGCGGCGTCGGCAACAACGTGATGGCGGACGACTCGCTCCAGGCGGAGTACGCCTTCAGCGACGTGGGGCTGACGAACCACTGGACGAACCTCTTCACGGACCGGACGCGCGCGATGGCGTCCATCCGTGATGCGGAGGTGCTCGAGTACATCCGCGAGGACAACTACACGCCGCTGCGCGCCGCGCTCCTGGGGCGCGCGGGGGGCTACAAGGGCTGGGTCCCGGACCTGGACCTGACGCGGGGCTTCGACGCGGAGGGTTTCGCGAGGGACGGAAGTGGCTGGCGGGCCGTGCGCTACAAGCCGTTCCTGGGCACGTTCTGGCCCACCAACGGCAGCACGGACGATGTCTACGTCCGGCTCCCAGAAGCCTTCCGGAAGGATGCGCACGGGCAGCCGTCACGAGAGGTGTATCGCTTCAACCTCGCGGTGCTGGAGGCCGCGATGACGGTGGACCCAAGCCTCCTGGACGTGATGGCCGCGAGTCGCCGCGTGGAGCCGGTGGACGAGCGCGTGGGGGGCATGGACCTGGACGGTGACGGCGTCCTGTCCCCGAGCGTGGAGCGCGTGCGCGGGTTGCCAGCGCATTACGCGGGGAGCGCGAAGGACGTGCGGGTGCGGAGGTACACGTACCCGAAGGGCACGGAGTTCCTGCACACCGTGCGCTACGTGGATCCGGATGCGCCCGCGCTGCTGTCCACGCGGATGAAGGAGCTGCGCTATTCGCGCAAGGACGAAGAGCCGGCGGACGACCGCGTGCGCAACTTCTACGCGGAGGAGCAGGAGAAGAAGGTGCGCGGACGGCTGCCCGCGTTTCCAGGCACGCCAGAGCTGGGGCTGATCAACGAATTCGGCTGGCGCCTCCAGGGCTTCATCGAGGACGCGAAGGGGCGGCTGCGGCTCCAGACGTTGGAGGAGCACGTCTACTGCATGGGCTGCCACACGAACCTGGGCGTGACGGTGGACCAGACCTTCGCGTTCCCGCGCAAGGTGCCGGGGCGCGACGGCTGGCGGACCCAGGACCTGCGGGGCCTGCCAGACGTGCCGCAGGCAGGACACGCCGCGCCGGAGACGGCCACGTACTTCGAGCGCGTCCAGGGGGGTGATGAGTTCCGTGCGAATGAAGAGTTGCTCACACGCTTCTTCCCGAACGGAGTGTTGGACCTGCCAGCGGTCCGGCGCGCTGCACCGGGAGGGGACCGCGACCTCGCGTGGTTGGTGACGCCGTCGAGGGAACGGGCGCTCCAACTCGACAAGGCGTACCTGGCGCTGGTGCGGGAACAGGCGTTCGCATTGGGACGGGACACGCTGCTGGCGCCGCCCGAGAACGTGCACCGCTCCGTGGAGAACGGCTCCACCGAGTTGGAGGCCACGGGCCGCCTCTACACCGACGGACGGCTGCACCTCACCTGGGAGTAGGGCACGGCGCTCGCGAAGCATCGGAGCCGGCCGGCGAACCGCCGCACCGCATCCAGGTGCGACGAGCAGCTGAGGTCCCTCAACCAGCCCAGGGGGCCCCTTCCGCCGGACAAGGCAAAACCTGTCGGACAGTCGGACAGGTTTCTACCGGCGGGTGGCGCCGAGGCCCGCCCCCGTTCGCCCAACCTGTCGGACAGTCGGACAAGTCTTGCTGCGCGGATGAGCCGGAAGGCCTCGCTCACCACGGGCCTCCAAACTTGTCGGACAGGCTTCCGTCGTCCAGATGGCGCCCGGGCTCCCGGCTGTCGGACAGCTCTACGTTGGTCGAACGGATGGACCGGGACCCGGCCATGGCTTGCCGAAACCTGTCGGACAGTCGGACAGGTTTTCGCTGTGCGGATCGACCCGAAGGCCCTTTCGGCACGAGGCATCCCAACCTGTCGGACAGTCGGACAGGTTTTCGCAACCTGTATGGCGGGGGCCCCCATCCGCGGTTCTCCCGGCCTTGTCGGACAGTCGGACAGGTTGCTCCGTCTGGATGTCGCGGATGCTCGCGGCCTCGGTCCGCTGAACCTGTCGGACAGGTTCTTCTACTCGGATGGACTGGACGGCCCCCTCGCCACGGTGCCTCCAAACTTGTCGGACAGTCGGACAGGTTTTCCGCCCTGGGGGCGGTGGGGGCCGTGGTTGGATTGCCCGACCTGTTGGACAGGGTCGTGTGGTGCGCCGCTGACGGGTCCCGGAAACCGGGGCATGCCCGTGGGCCTGATGGCGTGACGGCTGCGGTGCGGGCTGGCTACTTCACCGCGCCGGGCTGGAAGAGGAACGTGCTCGTGTGCGTCTGCGCGGAGACGGCCTTCACTCGCTTTCGCAGGGACGCGGCGACGGCGGACAGCTCCGCCGGGTGGGGATTGGCGGACAGCCCTTGGTGGTCCACCGCCGCGAGGCTCAGCGTCACCGGCACCGTGTTGCCTGCCGCGTCCTTGGCCGTGAAGCCGCCGCGCCGCAGGTCCTCGGGACCGTAGAGCGGGACCTTCTCCGCGTCGAAGCGCTGGCAGAGCGTGCGCAACACGTCCGGCGCCACCGCGTCCGGACACACCAGCACGAAGTCGTCGCCGCCCACGTGGCCCAGGTTCGAGCCCTCCGGCAGCAGGTGCAGACACTCCGACAACACGCTCGCCGTGTAGCGGATCACCCGGTCGCCCTGGAGGAATCCGTAGCGGTCGTTGTACGCCTCGAAGTGATCCAGGTCCGCGTAGATGACCGTGAACGCGCTGCCCTGGAGCGCCGCGCGGATCCACCGCTCAATCATCCGGCTGCCGGGCAGATCCGTCAGCGGATGCGCGCCCGTCGCCGCGTGCTGCTCCAGGTCCGAGGCCCGCGCGATGAGCTGCTTCATCGTCACCGTGCCCAGGAAGTGGCCCTTCGCGTCCGTCACCACCACCGGGTCGTAGACCGTCTCGGGCGGACGGCGCATCGCCATGCGCGCGAGCGCCGTGATGGCCGTCGCGTCCTCCACCACCATCGGCGCCTCGCGCGGCTCGTCCGGAAGCGCCGACTCCGTGGTGGCGGCGGTTCCTCCGAAGCGCGCGTAGAAGTTGCGCCGCGTCACCACCGCCCGAGGCTGCTCGCCGTCGAGCAACACGACGTGGTCCTCGCCCGGCGTGCGGCGGAAGAGCCGGTCCAGCTCCACCGCCTGCGCCGCCACCGGCGCGCACGGCGGGCGGATGATCATGCTGCCCACCGTCTCGTCATCCTCGTGCTCGCGGTGGTGCAGCGCGCGGATGGCCTCGCGGCAACGCTCCGCGAAGTCCGCTCCCGGCCGCTGCGGCGAGCTCACGGGCCGCGCCAGCAGGTAGCCCTGCGCGTGCCGGATGCCCAGGCGCAGCAGGACCGCCAGCTCGTTCCACGTCTCCACGCCCTCGGCGATGAGCACCGCGTCCACGCGCTGCGCGAACGCCACCAGCGACTTCACCAGGTGCTGCCGGTACGTGTGCAGGTGGATGTCCCGCACCAGCGCCTGGTCCAACTTGATGAAGTCCGGCGCGCTGTGCACCAGCGTCACCAGGCCCGAGTGCCCCGCGCCGAAGTCGTCCAGCGCGATGCCGAAGCCCTGCTCCGCGTACCGCCGCGCGAGCATGCGCAGCTGCTCCGTGTCCTCGAACGTGCTGCGCTCGGTGATCTCCAGCACCAACTGCTGGGGACTCAGGCCGTGCTGACGTAGCAGCTCCAGCGTGGACGCGCCGCCAAAGCGCTCGTCGCTCAGCACGTCCGGACTGACGTTGAAGAAGAAGGGCCCGCGCCGCTGTGCCTCCGGCAGCGTGGCGATGCGGCGCACCGCCGCGGTCCAGCACGCGCGCTCCAACTCGTAGGTGAAGCCCTCCACCCGCGCGCGGTTGAACAGCTCGTTGGGGGACTCCACCGGGCCCAGGCCTCGCGACAGCACCTCGTGGCCGAGGACCTCGCCGCTGAGCAGATCAACGATGGGCTGGAAGACGGTGGCGACCCTCGGCTCGTCACCGTTCCAGAGCCAGGGCGGTGGTGGTGCGGGCTTGCTGGGGGAGGGCAGGCTCATGGCCCCCGAAATGTACCGCGCTCTGGCGCAAGCTTCAGTCCCCCCCGACCACTCGGCAGGGCCAACATCCAAAACGGACGCTTGCCACGGGAGTCCCCCAGGGCCCGGGGCGGGAGGGCCCCGTCAGCCTCCCCAGGTCCTATTCCCCCTGAATCCGCTGGATTTCCGCCACCTTGGCGCCCTCGGATTCTGCTGGTGACGGATCCACCGGAGTCACCGGGACCATGGTCGCCGCCGCCACCTGGGTCAGCGTGACCTGGGCCGCGACCGCGTCCATCGCCTGGCCCTCCTCTCCCTGGGCGGTCGAGAGGGCACGGAACCGGCGGGCCAGCGAGGCCAGCTCCGCCGCCTTCAGCTGGGCCTGACCGCTGCGCAGGGACAGCAGCGCCACGCGTGCACGCTCCAGGAGGGCCACCTCCGCGCGCAGCCTCGCGAGGATGCGCTCGCGCCGCTGACGCATGTCTCCCAGCCGCTCCACCTCCTCCGCCAGCGACGCCGCGGCGGCCTCCAGCTGCCGGCGCGCCACCAGGTCCGTGCTCGCGCGAGCGCCGCGCTCCAGGCTCTCGCGCTCCGCCTGCAACTCCGCGGCGGCGCGCTCCTCCAACTGCGCCTCCACGCCCGCCCACTCTGACGCCAGCTCCACCGCGCCTTTGGTAATCCGCGCCAGCGTGCGGGCCAGCTCCTCGCGCGCGGGCTCCCGGGGAAGCTTCGCCAGGGACTGACCGCATTGCCGGTAGAGGGACAGCGCGCGTTCGGACAGCGTGTGGAAGTCACCGGAGAGCTGGGGCAGCAGCTCCTCCGCGCGCGCCTCCACCGGATCCGCCGTCAGCCCCAGGTGCGCGGCGATGGCGCCCAGCCCCACGAAGAGCCCCACGATGCCGCCCACCACCGCCGCCGCCAGCAGCGTGGGCGTGGCCACGGACGCCAGCCGCACCGACAGGATGTTCGCCACCACGCCGCCCGCCAGCGTGAGCCCCGCGCCCAGCACGGCGCCCAGGCCGTAGTGCACGAGGGTGGGGCGGACATCCGCGACCTGTCCCTCCTCACCCAGGTCGTTGAGGCGGGATCGCACCAGCAGCGCGCCCGCGGCCGCGCCGCTCGTGGCCACGGTCCACGCGGGCGACAGGCCCAGCCCATAGGGCAGCGCGACGAGCAGCAACCCCAGGCCACTCAACAGGCCCCGGTCCCACCGGTCGCCCCGCGCGCACGCCAGCACCACCGCCGCGGGCACCACCCACGTCAGCGGCACCGGCATGCCCACGCGCAAGGAGACCCACTGCGCCAGCCCCGCTCCGGCGCCTGCCGCCAGCGCGCGCGTGACGGTGTGCTCGAAGGCTTCGCGGTGGTGGAATTGCAACACGGCGGCATTCATCGGGACACCCCGGGAACGGCCCCCAAGGGCCGGGAATGTCCCTTCGAACGCGCGGCTCGCGAAAAGGGTCTACGCCTTCGGACGCGAAATGGGTCCCGGCTTGCCCTTCGTCACGCGCAGGTAGTCCGCCGGGGCGAGGACGATTTGCGTCCCGCGCACCCCGGCCGACACGGCGACCTCGTCGAACAGCTCCAGCGTCTCATCCACGAAGACGGGGTAGTCCTTCTTGCCCCCCAGCGCGGTGACGCCGCCCCGGATGTAGCCGGTGAGCGGCTGCAATTCCTTGAGGGGCACGGTGTCCACCTTGCGGTCGCCGGACAGCCGCGCCAGGGCCTTCAAGTCCAGCTCCGCGTTGCCCGGCACCACCGCCATCAACACGCCGGTGCGGTCGCCCTTGGCCACCAGCGTCTTGAAGACCTGCTCCGCGGGCATGCCCACCTTGGCGGCCACCGTCTCCGCGGACAGGTCGTCCGGATCCACGTCGTAGTCGCGCAGGCTGTACGCGATGCCGAGCGAGTCCAGGAGCCGGGCGGCGTTCGTCTTCATGGGCGTTACATCCCCAGGGCCGTGGCGGCGGCCTTCACGCGCTGGAGCGCGTCCTCGGGCGTGGAGCCCACCGCGGACAAATGGCCCATCTTGCGCCCCTTGCGCGCGTCGCGCTTGCCGTACAGGTGCAGCCGGACGCCGGGCAGCGCCAGTGCCTGAGCGAACCTGGGTCCGCCCTCCTGGAGCCACAGGTCGCCCAGCAGGTTCACGATGGCCGCGGGGCGCACCACCTCCACGGAGCCCAGGGGCAGGTTGCACACCGCGCGCACGGCCTGCTCGAACTGGCTCGTGAGGCACGCCACCTCCGTCGAGTGGAAGCTGTTGTGCGGCCGGGGCGCCACCTCGTTGACGAGCAGCGACCCGTCCCCCAGGAGGAACATCTCCACCACCAACAGCCCCTCCACCTTCAGGCCCGCGGTGATGTCGCGCGCCACCTGCGACGCCTGCGTCAGCACGGCCTGGGGCAGCGGACCCGGCAACAGCGACCACGCGAGGATGCGCTCCTCGTGGTGGTTGAACGCGGGCGGATACACCGCGAGCTGCCCATCCGGCCCGCGCGCCACCAGCACGGACAGCTCCGCCTTCAGGTCCAGCGCGGCCTCCACCACCACGGAGCGCTCGCCCAGCTCCTTCCACGCGACACCCGCCTCGGAGGCCGCCTTCACCTCGTACTGGCCGCGCCCGTCGTAGCCGCCCTCGCTGGACTTGATGAAGCACTTGCCGCCCAGCGCGGTGATGGCCTGGGACAGCTCCGCCTCCGAGTTCGCCTCGCGCCACGGGCCCAGCGGGAAGCCGCCCTTCGCGAGCCACGCCTTCTGCCGGCCGCGGTGCTGCACCACCTCCAGCACGGAGGCGCCGGGGCGCATGGGCGCGTGCCGGGCCACCGCGTTGAGCGTGGACAGCGAGACCTTTTCAATCTCCAGCGTCACCACGTCGCACTGGCGCGCCAGGTCCTCGGCCGCCGCAGTGTCGGTGAAGGACGCGGTGAGGCAGCGGTCCACCACGGAGCGGGAAGGGCACGCGGAATCCGGATCCAGCGCCTGCACCTGGTAGCCCAGCGTGCGCGCCGCGAGCGCCATCATGCGCCCCAACTGTCCGCCGCCCAGGATGCCCAGTGTCCCTCCGGGAAGCACCATGGGGCCGCTCATCCCGCCACCTCGCGCTGCGCCAGCACTTCGTCCGTGCGGGCCTTGCGCCAGGCGGCCAGCCGCTCGCGCAGCTCCGGGTACTTCAGCGCCAGGATGGCCGCCGCGTGCAGCGCCGCGTTGGCGGCCCCCGGCTTGCCAATGGCCTGCGTGCCCACCGGGACGCCCTTGGGCATCTGCACGATGGAGAGCAGCGCGTCGAAGCCGGAGAGCACCGTGGTGGGCATGGGCACGCCCAGCACCGGCAAGAGCGTCTTGCTGGACACCATGCCGGGCAGGTGCGCCGCGCCGCCCGCCGCGGCGATGATGACGGAGAGGCCGCGGCCTTCCGCGCTGGACGCGTACTCCATCATCCAGTCCGGCGTGCGGTGCGCGGACACGACGCGCACCTCATGCGGGATGCGCAGCTCGGCGAGGATGTCGATCGCCGGTTGCAGGTGCTCCAGGTCGCTCTTGCCGCCCATGATGACCCCGACCCACGGGGTGCTCGCGCTCGCCGCCATGCTTGTCCGCGCCTCCAGTGCGCCCTGCTTCCAGGGGGTGAAGCCTGGAAGAACGCGGAGATAGGGCCACGCGATTCCGGAGGTCAACCGCGAAGATGTGACGTCGCGATGGCGGGCGGGCAGGGGGGCGGGCGATGCCCCCTCGCACGCCCTGTCCCCGACACTCAGTACGTCGAGCCCATGCGCCCGAAGCTCTTGAGCGCCTTCACCTTGCTGTTCTTCACGGCGGCCTTCTGGGCTTCATAGGAGTCCGCGTCGTCGTATTCCTGCATCGCGCGGCTCTGCTCGGCCTGATCCGCCGCCACCGCCGCCGCGCCCGCCACCGCGCCCGCCTCCTCGAAGAGGGCCTGGTTCTGGGAGAGGTAGCCCTTCGCCTCGGCCTTGTTGCCCTGGGCCATCGCTTCCGCGGCCTTCTGGAGGTTCTGCGCGCTGCGGACCCGGGCCGCGTACACCGTGGCCTCCTTGTCCTGGCGCTGGACGACCTCCTCCTGGACGTTGGTGGCCACCGCGGCCAGCACGGACTGGTCCTCCACGTTCTTCTGCACGAGCAGGTCCGTGTACGCGACCTTCAGCCCCGCCACCTGCACGGACTGGCCCGGCGCGGTGCCCGTCACGTGCAGCCGCGCCACCACGCGCTCCACCTGGCCCGCGGAGAAGTCCGGCAGCGCCACGCGCACGGTGTTGCCGGCCTGGTGCGCGCGGTAGCCCAGCACCTCGCCCAAGCTCGTGCCCGGGGGCAGCTCGAAGGACAGCTCCACGTTGCGCGCCACCGCGGTGGTGGCCTGCTGCAGGTCGCGCTGAAAGAGGGTGGACAGCTTGCTCGCGTCCTCCAGGAAGCCGTACGCGCCGGCGCCGTACTCCGCGAAGGCCTGCATCAGGTCCTCGTTGAAGTCCGTGCCCACGCCAATGGAGCTCACCGTGATGCCGGAGGCGCGGATCTCCCGCACCACGTTCTTCAGCCCCTCCTCGTCGGACACGCCTTCGGTGGGCTGGCCGTCGCTCATCAAAATAAGGCGGTTCACCGTGGCCGTCCCGCCCATGGCGGAGGCCAGCTGCGTGCGGCCCACGGACAGGCCCGCGCTGATGTTGGTGCCGCCGTCATCCCAGATGCCGTCGATGAACTGGAGCATCCGCTCGCGGTTGCCCGCGGTGGCCGGCAGCGACGGCAGGCTCTTCACGTCGCTGCCGTAGTGCACGATGGCCAGCCGGTCCTCGTCGCGCAGCAGCGTCACCAGGTGCCGCGCGGCCTGCTTCGCCTGCTGGAGCTTGTAGCCGCTCATGGATCCGGACCGGTCGATGACCACCGCCAGGTTCACCGGGCTCCTCTTCGCGCCGGGCACCTCCGCGCCGGTGAGGTCCACCGTCACGTACGTCTCCGAGGGGCCCACCGGCACGTACGGATGCGACAGCCGGCTCGTCACCTGGAGGCTGCCCGTGGACGCGCGCGGCCCCGGCGGCGGGACGGGCGGGGGCGGCGTCACGACGACGTGCGGAGTGGGCGGGAGGCCACCCCCGCGGGGCATGCCCAGCACCAGCGCGGTGAGGGCAAGGCCACCAGCCAGGGCGAGGAACAGGACCGTACGATTCATGGCAGGGCTCCAAAGGCGTTTGAAACGCGGGCCCTGCCTTTACGAACGGGGGGCGCGAAAAGGTCTAACCCTTTCGCGCGAGGCGACTGTTCAGTGCGCCGTTCAGTTGCCCTGGGCCGCCGCGACGGCGCCCGCGCAGAAGTAGGGCGAGTTGTTCTCGCCGAAGGTGCGCCGGTAGAAGCCCTCGTCGGCGACCTTGATGGCGTCCAGCGTGTCCTGGTCCAGGAGCAGGGGCCGGCACGTCATGCGCTCCTTGAGACCCTCCTCCACGTCGCCCACGGTGCGGGTGATCTCGCAGCCCGTCGTGGTGCCCTGCACGCACTCCTTGCTGCAGTAGCCCAGGGCGAACGCCTCCGGGTTGTCGCTGCGGGGGCTCTGGTCGTCACGGACGCAGATGAGGTCCTCGCAGTCCAGCGAGCCGAAGGAGATGAAGTCCTGATCCACGGCGATGTCCTTCTCCTGGATCTCCACGAACTTGCGGCCCTGCTCCTCCCGCTCCTGGTCCGTGGCCCTGCGCACCAGTTGGCACGGCTTGCCCAGCTCGGTGGTGACGTCGCAGCCTCCCAGCATCAGGGCGGCGGACAGGAAGAGCGCGGTTCGCACGAACATCTTTCAGACCTCTAGGAAGGATGGAAACAGGGCGCGCCAAGGGGGGAAGAGCGACGCCCGGAACCCGCGAACGGTAGCACACCGCTTCTTCGCGCCAACCCCTGACCCGCGGGACATGAGCACAGTGGAATTGTGAAGCGATACGGGAGGAATACAGAGGAGGCAGGCGCATTCTGCTGGTTGATGGTTGGGAATACGACCGATAGGATGGCGCGGCTGATGTCATGCTGCCTTCCGGTGGCAGTACGTTCCCTCCCCCCACGGAGCGCCCGGACTTGAACCGCCCCACGCTGCTGCTTGCGCTGAGCCTGATGTGGCCCGCGCTGGCCCCCGCCCAGAACCAGCAAGGCATGGGCCTCGATCTGACCGAGGACTCCCAGGCCAAGCCACCCGAAGAGAACCCCGCGCCGCCGCCGGACGAAGAAGCCCGTCCCGCGTCGCCGCCTGCCGCCGCCCCGGCGAAGGACATCCCGGTCGAGGCGCTGATGCCGCTCACGGACATCACCCAGGACGACCGGGTGAAGAGCGTTCAGCGCAAGGTCTATCTGAAGAAGAACCGCCTGGAGATCTCACCGTTCGTGAGCCTCTCCGTGAACGACCCGTTCTATTCGAAGTTCGGCGGCTCGCTGCGCGCGGCCTGGTACCTGTCGGACACGCTGGCCATCTCGGCGCGTGGCTCGCTCATCCAGGTCATCCCGTCGGATGACGTCCGCACGGCGAAGCGCACCTTCAACTCCAAGATCTACAGCTCCGTGCCGAACTGGTCGGCCATGGGCGACCTGGAGTGGGCGCCGCTCTACGGAAAGGTGTCCTTCCTCAACTCCATCCTCCACTTCGACGGCTACCTGCTGGGTGGCATGGGCGTGGTGAGGACCGAGACCTCCGCGCTGCCGGACCGCGGCCTCAACCCGGCCTTCGACCTGGGCCTGGGCATGCGCTTCGTCACCAAGGACTACCTGGCCGTCAACGTGGCCCTCATCAACACCTCCTACGTGGACCAGCCCCTGGGCAGCAGCAAGGGCGCCCTCCAGAACGTCATGACCCTCAACGCGGGCATCTCCATCTTCCTGCCCCTCAAGTCGACGGGGAGGGAGTCCGAATGAAGCCCGCCTTCCGTCTGCTCCTGACCCTGTGCGCGGGCGTGCCCGCGCTCGCTGGCGCCGACCAGGCCCCCGCGCCCGCTCCGGCCGCCGCCGCTCCGGCGGCCCCGGCTCCGGCCACGCCTGCTCCGGCCCCGGCGGCCCCTGCGCCGAAGACCGCGGCGAACTCCAACCCGCCCACCACCTCCCAGGAGGAGGAGGCCGGCGACGTGTCCGAGGTGGACAAGGACGCCCTGGGTCCCCTTCGCGAGCGCATCCGGCCGGTGTCCGGCCACATGTTCCTCAAGAAGGGCCGCTTCGAGGTCAGCCCGTCCGCGTCCATCACCATCCGCGACGCGTTCTACAAGAAGTACATCTTCGGCGGCACCGTCACCTACTTCCCCATGGAGACGCTGGGCGTGGGCCTGCGCGGCGGCTACGCGCTGAACTCCGTGGCGGGCTCCGCGCAGATCTGCACCTTCACGCCGGGCGAGGGCGGTGACACCCGCGGCTGCCGCGCGCCCTCCAAGGGCGAGCTGGACGGGTACGCGCCCGGCCAGATGACGCTGATGGGCGGCGTGGACGTCCAGTGGGCGCCCATCTACGGCAAGCTGTCGCTCCTGGCGGAGAAGTTCGTCCACTTCGACATGTACGGCGTCGTGGGCGCGTCCGTCGTCCAGTACAAGGGCCCGGCGGAGCCGCTGGCGGACGGCTCGCCCGTCGCGGGCAGCAAGTCGTACCTCACGGGCGGCGGTAACGTGGGCGTCGGCCTGCGCTTCTTCTTCAACCGGTGGATGACGCTGCGCACGGAGCTGCGCGACATCATCTACGTGGAGAAGGGCCGGGAGCCCACGCCCAACTACCTCCGCAACCAGATCCTGTTCGAGCTGGGCCTGTCCTTCTTCTTCCCCTCCGGTTCCTGAGACTCATGCGCACCCACCGGTTCCTCCGCCTCGCCGTCCTCGGGCTCACGCTCGCGTACACGGCCCCCACGCTGGCCCAGTCCTTCGAAGGGCTGGATCTGGCGGGCCAGTCGAAGAAGAAGAAGAAGGGGGCCTCTTCGAAGGCTTCCTCGAAGAAGAAGGCTTCCGCCAAGCGCGGCAAGGGCAAGGCGGCCGCCCCGGCCGAGGACACCTCCGAGGAGTCCTCCACCGCCACCACCGAGCCCGCGCCCGCGGGCAACCCGGCCACGCCTCCCGCCGCGGTGACGACGACGCCCGCGCCCACGGCGATGCCCGCCGCGCCGGCCGCGAAGCCCACGCCGGCCGCGAAGCCGGCCGCCCAGGGCAGCCCCGGCCTGGGCCTGGACCTCACGGGTGACAACGACAAGCCGCCCGCGCCCACCATGACGTTCGACGCGGTGGACGTGTCCGGCAAGACGGCGGACCGCCAGCGCCTGGACGCGGCCATCAGCCTGTTCAAGAACGACGAGTACGAGAAGTCCGCGATGGCGGCCCACGAGCTGTTGGGTGACCCCAAGCTCCAGGGCCTGCACGTGGAAGCGCGCTACGTGCTCGCCAAGTCCCTGTACCGCATGGGGCTGTACCACTCGTCGCTGGGCGAGTTCTCCAAGATCCTCGCCGCGGGCCCGTCCACGAAGTTCTTCAAGACGAGCCTGGAGTGGCTGTTCTTCATCAGCCGCAAGACGCAGAACGAGACGGTCATCCTGGATGAGATCGCCCGGTACGCGAACTACGAGTTCCCGGAGAAGTTCCGGAACGAGTTCCGCTACCTGCTGGCGCGCTACCACTTCGTGCGTGGCCGCGCGCTGGATCAGGTGGGCCAGACGGAGAACGCGGACAAGTCCTTTGAAGAGGTGAAGCGGCTGGCGCTGACCATCCCGCGCACGGACGCGTTCTACCCGCGCGCGAAGTACCTGGAGGGCCTGGCCTACTTCCGCAACGGCACGGCCCATAAGGACGCGGCGGCCAAGCGCGGCAACACGGACGTCATGGCGTCCGTGGAGGCCATGAAGGAAGTGGTGCGCCTCACCCGTCCCATGGCGGGCCGCACCGGCGAGCAGGCGAAGCTGGACAAGTCGCTGCGCGAGCTGGCCTTCATGCAGCTGGCCCGTACGCACTACGGCATGCAGCAGAACCGCTTCTCCATCTTCTATCTGAACAAGGTGGAGCGCGGGAACACGCAGTGGCTGGAGGCCCTCTTCGAGTCCTCCTGGGCCAACTACCGCATCGGCCAGTACGAGCAGGCGCTGGGCAACCTCATCACCCTGTCGTCGCCCTTCTTCCGCGAGGAGTACTTCCCGGAGGCGCTCATCCTCAAGGCGGTCATCTATTACGAGAACTGCCGCTACCGGGAGTCCAACCTCATCCTCCAGGACTTCGAGCGCACCTACCTGCCCGTGCACGACGAGCTGGACGGGCTCGTGAAGAAGAACATGGAGGCCTCCGAGTACTACACGGTGCTCGCGGACGTGCAGAAGAAGAACAAGGACGGCCTGGAGAAGAACGGCACGGACGTCATCCTGGAGCGCATCCTGCGGCTGGCCCTCACGGATCAGGACCTGAAGAAGACCAACGACTCCATCCTGGAGCTCGAGGGTGAGATGGACCTGTTCGGCAACAAGGGCGACACGTTCAAGTACTCGGAGCTGACCAAGCAGCTGTTGGAGGAGCTCAAGGTCCAGCGCACCAGCCTCATCTCCAAGGCCGGCATCATGGCCAAGGGCAAGCTGGAGTCGGAGCTGGGCGCGCTCAAGCTGCTCCTGGCCAACGGCCTGCGCATCAAGTTCGAGACGACCACCAAGGAGAAGGAGTTCCTGGAGGAGCAGCTCAAGGCGGGCGGCCGCACGGCCATCGTCAAGAAGTACAAGTACTCCGTGGCGGTGGCGGACGATCAGCTCTACTGGCCCTACGAGGGCGAGTACTGGCGTGACGAGCTGGGCACGTACCAGTACACGATGACCAAGGGCTGCATCGAGCGCGACACGGCCAACCGTCAAATCCAGTCCGCCGAGGCGATGTAGACGCCCAACGCTGAGAGTGGGATTCTTCCCGGCCGCCGGAGCGCCCGTTGCGCGCTCCGGCGGTCTTGTCTTTTCCAACGGTCCCTCGAGGGGACGAGGGAGTGCGAAGTTGGCTCGGGAGGCGTCGCTGCGGGTGGTGTTCGGCATCGCCGTCCTGGACCTCATCGGGTTCGGCATCCTGATTCCGCAGCTGGGCGTGTACGGCGTGCGCTTTGGCGCTTCCCCCTTCGCGGTGGGGCTGCTCGTCGCGGTGTACTCGCTGATGCAGCTGGTGGCGGCGCCCATCATGGGGCGGCTGTCGGACCGGTTCGGCCGGCGGCCGGTGCTGCTCGTCTCCCAGGTGGGCTCGCTGGTGGGCTACGTGCTGTTCGCCTTCGCGCACACGCTGCCCCTGTTGTTCCTGTCCCGCGTCATCGACGGGGTGTCCGGCGGCAACGTGTCCACGGCGCAGGCGGTGGTGGCGGACATCACCAAGCCGCATGAGCGCGCGCGGGGCATGGGCATCATCGGCGCGGCGTTCGGGCTGGGCTTCGTGCTGGGGCCCGCGCTGGGCGGCGTGCTGGGGGCGTGGGGCGGCAACCTGGCCATCGGCCTGTTCGCGGCGGGACTGTCCGCGCTGAACCTGCTCAACACCTGGTTCTTCCTGCCGGAGACGCGCAGGGCGGACTCACCGTCCGCGACGACGCGCAGCATGCGGGGCGTGTCCGCCGTGTTGACGCTGCCCGTCGTGGGCCGGTGCGTGGTGCTGGTGCTGCTCTACACGGTGGCCTTCGCGCAGATGGAGGGCACCTTCTCCGTCTACCTGCTGACGCGCTTCCTCTCCTCCGGGCCGGTGCCGCTGGAGGGCGGGTGGCTGGTTCACGCGGTGCATCCGGACGCGTCCATCCTGAAGGAGGCGAGCCTGCGCTCCGGGGCGCTCTTCGCGGTGGTGGGCGTGCTGTCCGCGCTGGTGCAGGGCGGGCTGGTGCGCCGGCTGGTGGCGGCCGGTCATGGCGCGCCGGGCCAAGGGGCGGACGGTGCCCCGGGGGGCAGGGGAGGGCGGGAGGCCCCGGTGGCCGTGGTGGGGTTCGGGCTGACGGCGGCGGGGCTGGCCCTGTTGCCCGTGGCGCCGTCGTACGGGTGGCTCTTCCCGGTGATGGGGCTGTTGGCGGTGGGCTCCGCGCTGGTGACGCCGTGCCTGTCCGCGCTGGTGTCCCTGCACGCGCCCATGGAGCGGCAGGGGGCGGTCCTGGGGGCGTATCAGGCGTCCGGGTCCCTGGGCCGCATCATCGGGCCCGCGCTGGGCGGCCTGCTCTTCACCCGACTGGGCCCGGCGGCGCCCTACGGGACGGGGGCGGTGCTGGTGGCGCTGGGTGGACTTTTGGCACTGTCGCTGGTGACACAGGTGCGAATGTCGGGAGCAGGCGCGGAGCAAAGCTCATAGGATGGAGACCATGGTGGGCAAGCCGCAGCACATCACCATCGCGTTCGACGTGATGGGGAGCGATCACGGCCCGGCGGAGGTGGTGCGAGGCGCTGCCCAGCTTTCGCTGGAGTCTCCGCACATCCACGCGCTGCTCGTGGGGGACCGGCCAGTCATTGACGAGGCCCTGGCGGGCATCAAGCACAACGGGGAGCGCATCTCCGTGCACCACGCGGGCGACTTCGTGGGCATGGACGAGAAGCCCGGCGAGGCGCTGGCGCGCAAGCCCGAGTCCTCCGTGGCGGTGGCCGCCCGGCTGGTGGCGGAAGGGGAGGCGCACGCGCTCGTCTCCGCGGGCAACACGGGCGCGGGCGTGCTCGCGTGCAAGCGCCACTTCCAGCTCATTCCCGGCGTGCGCCGCGCGGCCCTGGCCACGGTGTACCCCACGCGGGGCGTGCGCGGCGCGAAGCAGGACCCGTTCAGCCTCATCCTCGACGTGGGCGCCACGGTGGAGGCCACCGCGGAGGACCTGGTGGCGTTCGCCGTCATGGGCTCTGCCTACGCGCGCATCATCTCCCGCAACGAGCGGCCCAAGGTGGCGCTGTTGTCGAATGGGGTGGAGCCGCAGAAGGGCCCGCCGCGCGTGGTGGAGGCGCACCAGCGGCTGTCGCAGATGGCGGGGCTCAACTTCACGGGGAACGTGGAGGGCATCGACATCCCGCGCGGCACGGTGGACGTGATTGTCACCGACGGCTTCGTGGGCAACGTGTGCCTGAAGATGCTGGAGGGCGTGCACGACACGGTGATGGAGCTGGCCCAGTACGCCTACAAGGAGAGCCTGCGCTGGCGCGCGGGCCTGGCCATGCTGTCCTCCGGGATTGAACGGCTCAAGGACATCACGGACTGGGAGCAGTACGGCGGCGCGCCCATCCTGGGGTTCGACCGCATCTTCATCAAGGCGCACGGCCGCTCCAAGGCGCGCGCCATCGCGAACGCGGGCAAGGTGGCCGCGAAGGCGGTGGCGAACGAGCTGGGCACCGCCATCCAGGAGGGCCTGGCGAAGTGAGCCTGCCGGACCGCATCGACCCGCGTCCCCCGCGCCGCATCTACCGGTGGGACCTGGACAAGACGTACCTCCAGACGGACTTCGAATCGCTGCGCGACCTGTTCCGCACGGCGTTCCAGAAGGCCCATGAGAAGGTCGCCATCCCGGGCGCGTCCGCCCTCATCCGCGAGCTGGCGGAGCAGGGGGACTCGCGGCTGTGCATCGTGTCCGGCAGCCCCAAGCAGATGCGCGCGGTGCTGGAGGAGAAGCTCAAGCTGGACGGCATCCAGTGGGACGAGTTCGTCCTCAAGGACAACGTGGGCAACCTGCTGCGCGGACGCTTCCGGGCCCTGCGCGGACAGGTGGGCTACAAGCTGCCCGCCATCCTGGAGAGCCGCGTCAACGCGCCGGTGGAAGCGGAAGAAGTGCTCTTCGGCGACGACGCGGAGGCGGACGCGTTCATCTATTCGCTCTACGCGGACCTCATCGCGGGCCGGGTGGACGAGCGCGTGCTGTCCCAGGTGCTGGAGGCGGGCGGGGTGTACCCGGACGACGCCGCGCGGGTGCACGAGGCGTGGAAGAAGATCC
Organism: Corallococcus sp. M7; assembly: GCF_054512695.1. Lineage (NCBI taxonomy): Bacteria > Pseudomonadati > Myxococcota > Myxococcia > Myxococcales > Myxococcaceae > Corallococcus > Corallococcus sp. M7. The sequence goes on along the minus strand of NZ_CM137252.1, from coordinate 6,925,816 downwards.
CCATCGCGGATCCGGTGCGGCGCATCTTCATCCACCTGGACAAGCTGACGCCGCCCGCGCACTTCACGCCCTACGGCCCGCGCGTGGTGCCCATCTTCAACTATTTCCAGGCGGCGCTGGTGCTGCTGGCGGACGGCCACCTCACGGCGCCGCAGGTGCTGAAGATCGCCGTGGAGATGGTGCAGACGGCGGGGCACAACATCATCACGCTGTCGAACTCGTTCCAGGACCTGCTCAGGCGCGGGTTGCCGTTGCAGCAGGCGGCCATCGCGCTGTCCCAGGCGATGGAGGGGCCCAACGCGCTGCTCAAGGCCATGCGCCCCATGCCGGACATCCTGGCCGCGTTCAGCAAGCGCCTGGCCGCGCTGGGCACGCAGCCGCCCCCGCCGCGCGTGCAGGCGGTGGACTACGTGTCGCTCATCTCCCACGCGCTGCCCCGGACCCACAAGGGGCGCACCCTGAAGCCGCCCACCTGAGGCTCCGGGCCTTGAAGCTCGGCCGCCTGCCTGCCTTGCGGCCCCTCCAGCTTGAGGGGCCGGTGGCGGCCGGGGTTCGGCCTGGACCCGGTGTTATCCAGTGGAAGCGCCTCCCACGGGCAGCGGGCGCACGGCGGGCGGGCAGGGGGCCCCGGGTGGACCCCCGACGTCCCTGAAGAATGTCCTTAGCCGCGACCCCCATGGGTGGGAGGATGCGTGCTAGACGGCTGCCCTTCCGAGGCGAATGACGCGAGACCCGACCCATCCCCCGCCCCATGGCGGAACGCTGCCAGCCGCGCCCGGAGACGACGCGCGCGGAGAGGCCTCCTTCGAGGCGGCAGCGGACACGGCATCCGGGTCCGCGCACGAGGTACTTTCCATGTCTTCCCCCCTGGACCTGACGGGCTCCGAGGAGCGCACCGAGCGCACCGAGGCCCAGGTGCCCGCGGACTCCGCCGAGCACCCCAGCGAACACGAAACCCCTTCCCGGGCCACCCCGGCCCCTTCCGAGCCCTCCTTCTCCGCGGACGCGGCGGAGGACGACGGGTTCGACGATGACGACGACACCGAGGACGCCGGCCCCGAGGTCAGCGACGAGATCCGGGCCGCCACGGAGGCCCTGAAGGCCGCGGAGGCGGAGGACGCGCAGGCCGCCGCGGAGGCGGGGGACGAAGCCGAGGAGCCCGAGGCCGTCATCCTGGAGCCGGAGCCGGAGCCCGCCGCGAACGAGCCGGAGCTCCAGGCGCCCACCACCACGCGCACGGGAGAGCCCGCGGAGATCGATCCGGACGAGATGGATCCGGACGCGCTCAAGGTGGTGCTGCGGCTGCACCAGCACGGCCACCAGGCGTACCTGGTGGGCGGCTGCGTGCGCGACCTGCTGCTGGGCAAGAAGCCCAAGGACTTCGACGTGGCCACCAGCGCCCACCCGGGCGAGGTGCGCGCCATCTTCCGCAACTGCCGGCTCATCGGCCGGCGCTTCCGGCTGGCGCACGTCTACTTCAAGGGCGGGAAGATCGTGGAGGTGTCCACCTTCCGCGCGAACCCGACGGAGCTGGAGCCGGCGGCGGGCGCGGGGGTGGAGGAGGGGCAGAGTGGCGAGGACCTCCTCATCACCCACGACAACGTCTTCGGCACCGCGCAGCAGGACGCGCGCCGCCGCGACTTCACCATCAACGGCCTGTTCTACGACGCGAGCGAAGGCCGGGTCATCGACTACGTGCGCGGCCGGCGCGACCTGGATGAGCGCTTCATCCGGACGATTGGCGACCCGGAGATCCGCATGCGCGAGGACCCGGTGCGCATCCTGCGCGCGGTGCGCTTCGCGGCGAAGCTGGACCTGGACATCGAGTCGCGCACGTACGCGGCGATGGAAGGCGCGGTGGAGGACCTGCCGCGCTGCGCGCCCGCGCGCCTCCTGGAGGAGACGTTCCGGCTCATCCGAGGCGGCGTGTCCGCTCCGGCGCTGAAGCTGCTGGCGGCGCTGGACGCGCTGAAGATCCTGCTGCCGCCGGTGGACGAGTACCTGCGTGAGAACGGCAAGGAAGGGGAGAAGACCTTCTACGCCTTCGCGCAGGCGCTGGATAAGCGCGTGTCCGCCGGTGAGGTGTTGGACGACGCCATCCTGCTGGCCACGTTGCTGGTGCCCATCAGCCGCGCGCAGCCGCCGGTGGAGGAGTCCCAGGACGAGGGACGCGCGTCGGTGTCGCGCGTCATCGAGGACCTGCTGGCGGGCTTCGTGGAGTCCGCGCGCCTGCCGCGCCGCATCGCCGAGCGCTGCCGCATGCTGCTCCTGATGCAGCGCACGCTGTCCGGAGAGCGCCGCCGCAAGACGGGCGCCTTCCGCCGCCACCCGCTCTTCAACGAGGCGCTGGCCGTCTACGCGATGACGGTGGAGGCCACGGGCGAGGGCCGCGAGGCGCTGGAGGCGTGGCAGGCCGGAGAGGTGCCGCCGCCGCGCGCCGGAGCGAACAATGGAGCGGACGCGGAAGGTCCCCGCCGCAAGCGCCGCCGCCGCCGTCGCCGCCGTACCGGCAACGGAAGCGGAGAGGGCGGCGGTTCGGGAGCGGAACGCCCGGCCTCCTCCGGTTCCGACGCGGGCGAGGGGTAGCGCTCCCGTAGCGTAGATGCAGCGAAGGGGCTGGAGCGCTCAGGTGCTCCGGCCCTTTTCGTGTCGATGAGGCGACACCGGTTCCCCACCGCGATGGTGCGGCGAAACGGCTGGCGCGCTCGCGGATGCCCCGCCTCTTGTCGTGCCCGAGAGACGTGCTGCCACTTCTCCACTGCGGTGGTGGAGCGAAACGGCTGGCACGTTCTCAGCCTCGGCCCTTGTCGTGCGCGACGGGCGCTGCCGCTTCCCAACGCGATGGTGCGGCGGAACGGCTGGCGCGCTCGCGGATGCTCCGGCCCTTGTCGCCTCCGAGGGACGCGCTACCGCTTCGGCTTGTCCACCGGCTTCTCGGAGCGGTGCTGGTCGTCGTCCGATGCCTCCGCCCCCGCGATGTCCGCCATGGTGATGGCCTTGCTGCCGAAGCGCGCCGCGATACGGTCCATCGCTTCGTTCAACTTCGACGACTTCGGCGCCGCCGCCGGGAACAGCCCGAGCTGCGGCTCGTCCTCGTCCAACTGCACGCTCACGCCGGTGAGCCGCAGCGCCTTGCCCTCATGGGCGCGCTCCAGCAGCTCCAGCGCCGCGCGGTAGATGACCTGCCCGTCGTCCGTCGCCTCTCGCAGCGTGACGCGCCGGGTGATGAGCGTGAAGTCCGCGAACTTCAGCTTGAGCTGCACCACGCGCCCCTTCAACGACGCTCTCCGCAGCCGCCGCGCCACCCGCAGGGCCTGCGCGTGCACGTGCGGCTTGAGCGCCTCCGGGCCCGTCAGGTCCTCGTCGAACGTGTCCTCCGCGCCCACGCTCTTGGCCGCCCGGTCCGGCACCACGTCCCGCGCGTCGATGCCGTGCGACAGCTCCCACAGGTGCTTCGCGCTCGACGCGCCGAAGCGCTCCTCCAGCCAGCCCACGTCGCGCGTCGCCACGTCCCCAATCGTGACGAGCCCCGCGCGCTTCATCGCCTCTTCCGTCTTCGGCCCCACACCCCACAGGCGCGACACCGGCAGCCCGGCCAGGAAGGCCACCGTCTCCTCCGGGCGCACCTCGCGCTGACCGTTGGGCTTCGCCAGGTCGGAGGCGATCTTCGCCACGAACTTCGCCGTGGCGATGCCCGCGGACGCCGGCAGGTTCAGCTCGTGGGCGATCTCCTTGCGGATCCGCTTCGCGATGTCCGCCGCCGCGCCGAAGAGCCCCACCGACGCCGTGACGTCCAGGAACGCCTCGTCCAGCGACAGGGGTTCAATCAGCGGCGTGTACCGCTCGAAGATGGCGAACACCTGCTCGCTGGCCTCCGCGTAGGCGGAGAAGCGCGGCTTCACCACGATGGCGTGCGGCGCCTGCTTCACCGCCCTCGCCATGGGCATGGCGCTGCGCACGCCGAAGGGGCGCACCTCGTAGGACGCGGCCACCACCACGCCGCGTTGTGCATGCCCGCCAACGATGACCGGCTTGCCCCGGAGGGACGGGTTGTCGCGCTGCTCGACGGACGCATAGAAGGCGTCCATGTCCACGTGGAGGATGGCTCGCATGGCGTGAGTCACTCTAGTGGTCCCCTCTGACAGTGCGAGCCATGAAGACCCTCACCGAATACCTCTGGTTCGAGACGAAGGCCCGGCGCGAGCTGGTGCGCCTCACGGACACCGTGGCCTCCCTGGTGAAGAAGAGCGGCATCCAGGAGGGCATGGTGCTGGTGTCCGCCATGCACATCACCGCGGGCGTCTTCGTCAACGACGACGAGCCCGGCCTCCACGAGGACATCTGGGACTGGCTCCAGCACCTGGCGCCCCACGGCCCCGACTACCGCCACCACCGCACCGGCGAGGACAACGGCGACGCGCACCTGAAGTCCATGCTCGTCCACCATCAGGTGCTGATTCCCGTCACCGCCGGCAAGCTCGACCTGGGCCCCTGGCAGCAGGTCTTCTACGCCGAGTTCGACGGCCAGCGCCGCAAGCGCGTCATCGTCAAGGTGATGGGCGACTAACCGGCCACCGGCCACGACAGCCCGTGGCGCGAAAGCTCCGCCACCAGGTCCGGCGGCAGCGGGCTCTCCACCTTCACGGGCTCTTTCGTCACCGGGTGGGGCACGGTGAGCGAGCGGGCGTGCAGGAAGAACCGACCCAGCTCCGGCGCCTCGCGGCCGCCATAGATCGCGTCGCCCACGATGGGCGCACCCACACCAGCCAGATGCGCGCGCACCTGGTGCAGCACGCCGGTGAGGATCTTCACCTCCACCAGGCTGTAGTCCCCGGAGCGGGCCAGCACCCGGAAGTGGGAGAGCGCCTCGCGGGCGTCCTCGGCGCCGTAGGGAGCGGGCTCCACGCGGTCCGGGTGGCGCGGGTGGTGGCGCAGCGGGACCTCCACCTCGCCCTCGTCCGCCAGCGGGCCCGTCACCAGGGCGAGGTAGCGCTTGTCCACCGCGCGATTGCTGAAGGCCTCGCGCACGGTGGTCCAGGCCTCGCGCGTGCGGGCCGCCGCGAGGACCCCGGACGTCTCCACGTCCAGCCGGTGGCACAGGCCGCCCTCGCGCGGGTCCTGAGACGCCTGCGCGACCTCCGGGTAGCGCGCCACCAGGGCGTTGGCCACCGTGCCCGTCTCACCCGGCTGCAGGGGATGTGACGGGCGGCCCGCGGGCTTGTCCACGAAGAGCAGGGCGTCGTCCTCGTGCAGGACGACGAGCGGGAAGTCCGTGTCGGGCACGGCCTCGCGGGTGGTCTCCTCCACCGTCACGGCGACCTGCTGGCCGGCGGTGATGGTGAGCCCCTTCTTGGCGGGGCGGCCATTCACACGCACCTGGCCTTCTTCGAAGAGGCGCTTCAGGCGCGCGCGGGACAGGCCCAGGGCCTCGCCCACGAACAGGTCCACCCGCTGGCCCGCCTTGGCGGCGTCCACGGTGAGGGTGTGCGTCGTCGTCGTGGTCACTCGGAGAGGGCCTCGTACACTTCCTCGGCCGTCTGGAACCGGTCGTCCGGCTCCTTGCGGATGAGGCGATGGGCCACCCGCGCCAGCTGCGGGTCGCCATGCAGGTTGAGCGCGAGCAGCGGCGGAGGTTCCGTCTCCAGCACCTGGCGCCACAGCTCGTGCGGCGTTTTCGCGTCGAACGGCGGACGCCCGCTCATCAGCTCGTACAGGATGACGCCCAGGCTGTACAGGTCCGAGCGCCCATCCAGCGGCTCCCCGAGAATCTGCTCCGGGGCCATGTACCGGTAGGTGCCCACCAGCTTGCCGTCCGCGGTGATGCCCGCGTCGTCCGCGAGGAACTTGGCCAGGCCGAAGTCCATCAGCCGCACCTGGCGGTCGTCGTCCACCATGATGTTGGAAGGCTTCAGGTCGCGGTGCACCAGTCCGTGGCCATGGATGTACGCGAGCGCCTCGCACACCTGGAGCATGGCGTCCTTCAGCTTGCCCATGCGCTCCGGACGGTTGAGGTCCGCCATCTTCGGCGTGGCGGGGCGGGAGGGGGGCGGCGGCGCGCGCGGCCCGGCGCGGCGCGGATCCACCACGGGCATCCCGTCCGAGTCCGAGTCGTCCTCACCGGCGCCATGGAAGCTGGCCAGGTCCTCGCTGGGGGCCTCCTCCGCGAAGGCGTTGAGGTCGAAGGTGCCGTCGTCCTCGCTGGCGTCGTCCGCGTCGTCGTCCGGACCGTCCGCGCTGCCGAAGTCGTCGTCCGCGGTGCGGCGGAGGGTGAGCGGGAAGCGGCTGGAGGGCGTGGGCGTGTGCAGGTCGTTGAAGCTCACGTCCAGGTAGTGGCGCAGCGTGAGCCCCTCGATGAGCTCCATGGCCAGGTACGGCTGGCCCGCGTGGACGCCGGCCTCGAAGACCTTCACCACGTTGGGGTGGGCCAGGTCCGCGAGCGTCTCGAATTCGCGCGCAAGCCGTCGTGCCGCGCGGTCGTCCAGCGACGGGCCACCCGTCGACAGGAGCTTCAGCGCGACCTCGTCGTTGCTGCGGCGGTCCAGGGCCCGATAGACGGTCCCGGCCCCGCCACTGCCGAGCGTTTCCAGCACGCGGTAGGGACCAATGGCCTTGGGAGGCATGGGAGCGCGGATCCTACGGACCACGTCGCGTCACGGTCAAACGTCCTGGTGGCTTGCTCCCGCCACCGGACGCTCGCTCGCGCGGAGGGTTTCACTTTTCCAGTGAACCATGGGAAAGCTTCCCGTCCATGCAATTGGGGAAGTACCAGCTGGTGCGGAAGCTCGCCTCGGGCGGGATGGCCGAGGTGTTCCTCGCGAAGGCTGCGGGGCCCCGGGGCTTCGAGAAGACCCTGGTGCTCAAGCGCATCCTGCCGCACCTGGCGGAGGATGAAGCGTTCGTGGAGATGTTCCTGGGCGAGGCGCAGCTGGCCGCCCGGCTGGACCACCCGAACGTGGTGCAGATCTTCGACTTCGGTGAGGTGGACGGCAGCTACTTCCTGGCGATGGAGTACATCGACGGGCCCACGCTGCGCAGGCTCGTCAAGCGCTCCATGGAGCTGAAGCAGCCGCTGCCCCTGGGCGTGTGCGCGAAGATGGTGGCCGCCGCGGCGGAGGGGCTGGCGTTCGCGCACGAGCTGTCGGACCCGGAGACGGGCGCGCCGCTGGGGCTGGTGCACCGGGACATCAGTCCGGAGAACGTCCTGGTGTCGCGGCAGGGCGCGGTGAAGGTGGTGGACTTCGGCATCGCGAAGGTGGCGGGGCAGAGTCACCGCACGGCGACGGGCGTGGTGAAGGGCAAGGTCGCGTACATGCCGCCGGAGCAGCTGCAGGCCCGGCCCATGGATGGGCGCGTGGACGTGTACGCGCTGGGCATCGTGCTCTACGAGCTGCTCACCGGGAAGCGCCCCTTCGAGGCGACGACGGACGTGAGCATGATGCAGGCCATCCTCTTCGAGCCCTTCGTGCCCGCGGTGCAGCGCCGGCCGGACCTGCCGGAGTCGATGCAGCGCATCCTGGAGAAGGCGCTCGCGAAGGACCGGGAGCAGCGCTACCCGGACTGCCGCGCGTTCCAGGCGGACCTGGAGCGCTTCGTGCTGTCGCTGGGCGAGCCGGTGGGCGCGTATCAGATTGCCCGGCTGGTGGCGCAGGTGATGGAAGGGGTGGAGGCCACGCCCGTGGCACCCACGCCCGCGAAGGGGCGGGTGACGGCGCCCGTGGCTCCCGCGGTGGAGGCGACGACGACGCCCATGCCTGGACGTGTGGGCACGGCGTGGGAGCCGTTGGCCTCGCGCTCCTCGATGGAGGCGCCCGCCGTCACCGCATCCGGGCACGACATGCCGTCGAGCCGGTTCGACGCGGCGACGGATCCGGCGACACCGTCGGCGGGAAGCCTGCTGGCGGAGGCTTCAGCGTCGCGGCCTTCGGGCGTTCAGAAGGATTCCGCCGCACGAGAGTCGCTGGGGGCCGGGGCTCCTGGAAAGCCCGCGGAGGCGGCGGGTTTCCGTTGGGCGAAGCGGGCGGGCGTGGTGGTGGGTGGGGTGGTGGCCGTGAGCGTGTTCGGGGTCCTGGCCGGAATCGCGCTCGTGAGCGTGGGTTTTGGCGACCCCGCGCCCGGGAATGCGTCCGCGCCGGTGGTCCAGAATGAGGCTCCGCTCGTGAAGCCACCGGAGCCGAAGGTGACGCCCCCTGTCCCCGAGGAGCCGGCGGCCACCGCATCCCAGGCTGTGGACAGCGGAACTCCGGCCGTCGTGGTGGAGGTGAGGCCCTCGACAGAGGAGTCCGTGGAGGCGCGCGATGCGGGCGTCGTGACGGAGGCCGCGCCGACTCCTCGCCCCGCGGTCGCCGTGAAGCCCGTGTCGACGAGCACGCCCGCGGCGCCGGTCCGCCGCGTCGCTCCCGCGGTCCGTCGCGAGCTCCCGAAGGGCAGGGTGGAGTTCCGCGTCCGTCCGTTCGGCATGGTGTCCCTGGACGGCAAGCCCCTGGGGCAGACGCCCTTCGCCGCCGTGGAGGCGACGGAGGGCGTGCATCAGGTGCGCGTCGTGAACAAGGAACTGGGCAAGGACGTGACCCGCTCTTTCGAAGTGAAGGCGGGCCAGGACAACGTCTTCAAGCTCAACCTCGCGGCGGAGTGACGGGTCCTCGTTCCCGGTCACAGGCCCGACAGGTGGCCCTCGGGGCGAAGCGTCAGCACCCCCTGGGAGAACAGGCCCTGCAGCAGCGCCTGATCCGCCTCGTTCATGTCCTCGAGCACCTGACCCATGGGTCGCCCCAGTGAGGCCTTGAGGATGGCCAGCGCCCGGGGCTCCAGCGTCTGGTGCCTGAAGTCGCTGACGACGCGCCCCGTGGGCTCCTCCAGGCGGCGGACCGTGGGGCCCTGCTTCACGAGGAGCGATTCAAAAGGCTGGGGCCTTGGCCGGGGCGCGTCCAGGTGCGCCAGGGCCTTGCGCCAGGTGCGCGTGAAGCTGTCCCGGTCGAAGTTCCGCGCGATGAATTCGCGGCCCTGCGCGCACTCCCGCGTGACGCGCTCGCGCGAGCGCAGGTCGTCCACGATGGTGTCCGCGACCTCCCGGAAGGAGAACGGATCGCCGAAGGCCATGTCCACGTTGTCGAAGACGCGGATGCCATGGCCTGGCGGCAGGCTGAAGCGGTTGTTGCCAATGCCATTCGTGTAGACGGGGCAGCCCCGGAACACGGACTCCAGCGGATAGAAGCCGAAGGGCTCCGGGTAGATGTTGAAGGAGAGCCCGAACTTCGTGAGCTCGAAGAGGCGGAAGAGCTCGGCCTGGCTGAGACGCCGTATCGGGAGCAGCAGGTCGGTGAGCTTGAGGCCCATCCCGTCCAGCATGGACCGGGCACCGCTCACGTCGAACGGGAAGCCGTGCGTGAACGAGTAGTCGATGAAGGCGAAGTCCTCCGCGTCGACGATGAGCCGGTATCGCGGTCCGTTCTCTTCGCGCGACCGCAGGTGCAGGTGCACGAGGATGCTGAGGACCGCGTACCAGTCCGGCTTGCGGGGCTGCAGCGCATGGCCCAGGACGTCTCCGGCGTCCAGCGCTTCCTGCACCTCGACGGGAATCGAGGCGCCCTCCATGCGGGCGTCACCGGTAGGGCTGGCGACGCAGGGCAGGCCCGCGCGGAAGTCCACGACCTTGTCGAAGCCGGACGGATCCAGGCAGACGCGGCGGCGCACGTCGGGCAGCGTCAGCAGGCTGATCAACACCTCGCGCAGATACGCGGAGGTGGCGCAATAGAGGTCCACTGCGGGATTGCCCAGCCACAGGGACTGTCCGCCCACGAGTCCGTGGAAGACGACCGCGCTGCGGCGGGCGACGCGCGGACCTGGCGGGTGGATCAACAGCCCCTGGTCACAGAAGATGGCGAGGTCCGCGGGAGGCTGCGCGAGGATGTGGCGCAGCCGGTCCGCGGTCGCCAGCGGCATCGAGATATCGTTGCCGTCCAGGCGGTGCCTGAAGTGGCCGGTCACTTCATGCCCCTGCCGCCGCAGGTCCTCCAGGATGAGGCCGTTGACGACGCCGCCTGCGTTACGGAACGGCTCGGTCTCCATGAAGAGGTTGATCCGCTGCTGCGTCATGTGTGGCTCCTCGAGCCGGATGGGGGAACTGGCGTCATGGGAAAGGGTGGCGGTGCGTCACCGGCCACCGTTCGTGGCCGTGGCCCCGCCCATCAGGAAGTACGTGGTGACGGCGCCCGCGGCCGCCGCCAGCGCGGTGCCGAAGAGCACGTTCGCCACGACCGCCTGCCCCCGCGCATCGTCCAGGTGCCCGCTCACGTCCGCGGACAGGTCCGCGTCGCGTGCGGAGCTCACGTTGCCTCGCGACTGGAGCCCGATGATGGACCCCACACCGCCCGCCACCACCCCCGTGCCCAGCAGCACCCACGACACCGTCGGCACCCGGCGCATCCCGCGCTCGCGGGCATCCGCCTGCAAATCCACGCCCGGAGCCGGCGCCGCCGCGACCTGGGGCGGGTTCAACGCCGCCGGAGCCTCCACCACCGGCGCATCCGCCGGCTTCGCCACCGCCGCGCGCTCCTGCCGCACCGCGCTCCGCACGGACTCGAAGTCCCCCTCCACCTTGGGAGACACCTTCGCCGGCAGCTTCGCCTCCGGTGCCAGCAGCAACCCCGCCCGGAACGACGCCAGCGCGGCATCGCGCCGCCCCATGTCCGCCAGGATGACGCCCTCGTAGATGGCCGCCGCGCCGCGCTCCTCTTCGGAACGGGCCAGCCGCCGCGCCCGGGTCACCGCCGCCAGGGCCTGCTCGGACTCCAGGTCCTCATAGAGCCGGGCAGCCTCCGCCATCGCCGCGTCGAAGTACGTGCCCGCCGACCGGGACGCCGCCGTTCCCGTCCCCGCCGCCTGCCCGAAGGCCGGCCCCACCCCGAACACCCAGAACCCGAGCAGCCCGCCGAGCACCCGGAAGGAGGGACACCCATGAGGAGTTTTCATGGAAGACCACTCTAGCCGGGCTCGTGTCCCCTCATGAACCGTTCAACCCCTCCAGACGACCGCCCACCCGTGGAGGGGGACCGGGCGGCCACGCGCCCGTGGACGCGACGCGGCGCCGCCGCTAGGGTGCGCGGCTTCATGGATCGCCCTCCCACACTGTTGCCCACCGCCCTTGAGGTCCAGGTCAAGGCCCGGCCACTCCCGCGCCACGTGGGCATCATCATGGACGGCAATGGCCGCTGGGCGGAGCTTCGCGGCCAGCCCCGGCTGGAGGGCCACCGCGAGGGCAGCGTGAGCGTCCGGGAAGTCACCCGCACCGCGCGCCGCCTGGGCGTGCAGGCCCTCACGCTCTACGCCTTCTCCTCCCAGAACTGGGCCCGCCCGCCGGAAGAGGTCGCCGGCCTGATGGACCTCTTGCGCGAGTACCTGGAGTCCGAGCGCGCCGAAATCCTGGACAACGGCATCCGCCTCAACGCCATCGGTGAGGTGGACAAGCTGCCGCGCTACGTCCGCGAGCCCCTGGATCGCCTGAGGGCCGACTCCGCCCACAACACGGGCATGGTGCTCACCCTGGCGCTCTCCTATGGCGGCCGCGAGGAGCTGCTGCGCGCCGCGCGCGACCTGGCCCAGGCCGCTGCCCGCGGCGAACTGGACCCCGCGCACCTGGACGCGGACGACCTGGAGTCGCGGCTGTGGACCGCGGGGCTGCCGCCGGTGGACCTCATCGTCCGCACCAGCGGCGAGCAGCGCATCTCCAACTTCCTGCTCTGGCAACTGGCGTACGCCGAGCTGTGCTTCACCGACGCCCTGTGGCCCGACTTCCGCACCGAGGAGTTCCTCCGCTGCCTGGCGCAGTTCCAGGGCCGCGAGAGGCGCTTCGGGCTGACGTCCGCCCAGGTCAACCGGGACGACACCCCCCAGCGGGCCAAGGCGTGAACGAGAAGAACAAGAACCTCCTCATCCGCGTTGTCACAGGCGTCACCCTCCTGCCGCTGGTGCTCCTGCTCCTGTTCCTGGGCGGGTACTACAGCGCCATCCTCCTGGCGGGAGCCGCGGCCGTGTGCGCCGGTGAGTACTACCTGATCACCCAGAAGCGCCTGGGCGCCGCCGCCTGGGTGGGCATGGCCTTCGCCTTCGTGATGCCGCTGCTCCCGCTGCGGGACGCCGCGCGCACGGGCGAGGGGGCCTTCTGGCTGACGTCCGTCTTCTTCTTCTTCGCGTGGATCTACAACCTGTTCCGGGGCGTGCTCGCGGAGGCCCCCACCCGGGCCGCGCACCTCGTCACGGGCTTCCTCTACGGCTCCATTGGCCTCACCGCGCTGTCCGCGCTGCGCCTCTTGCCGGAAGGGCACGCGTGGGTCATCTGCGCGCTCACCATCACCTGGGCCAACGACACGCTCGCGTACTTCGCCGGCCGCTTCCTGGGGAAGCACAAGCTCTACCCCGCGGTGAGCCCGAACAAGACGTGGGAGGGCTTCTTCGGCGGCATGGTCGGCTCCGTGCTGGGCATGTTCGTCGCCAAGCTCGGCTTCTTCCCCATCTTCACCGTGTGGGACTGTGTGGTGCTGGGCATCCTGGGGGGACTGCTGGGCCCCGTGGGCGACCTCTGCGAGTCCATGCTCAAGCGCGCCTATGGCGTGAAGGACTCCGGAAAGCTCATTCCCGGACACGGCGGCGTGCTGGATCGCATCGACGCGCTCATCTTCAACGCGCCGCTGGTGTTCGTCTATGTGCAGTTCGTGAGGCACCTGCTGCCGTAAGTGCCTGATTTCGCGCCTGGCCGCCTGCCTTGCGGCTTGCGTTGTGCGTTGTCCGTCCCGGGGGGCGCGATTACTCTTCGCGCCATGCTCCAGAACCTCGGGTTCTTCATCCTCCTGCTGGGCGTGCTCGTGACGGTGCATGAGCTTGGCCACTTCCTCGTGGCCAAGGCCTGCGGAGTGAAGGTCCTCAAGTTCTCCATCGGGTTCGGACCGAAGATCATCGGCTTCACCAAGGGCGAGACGGAGTACCAGGTGGCGCTGTTGCCCCTGGGCGGCTTCGTGAAGATGGCTGGAGACCTGCCGCACGAGGAGCTGCCGCCGGAAGAGGCCGCGCGAGGCTTCCTGGCGCAGCCGCCCTGGAAGCGCGGCCTCATCGTCCTGGCGGGCCCGGCCTTCAACCTGCTGTTCCCCATCTTCGTCTACTTCTTCGTCTTCCTGGGCCCCCAGGAGACGCTGTCCACGCGCGTGGGCATGGTGTCGCCGGACATGGCCGCCGCCGCCGCGGGCGTGCGCCCCGGTGACCGCATCCTGTCCGTGGAGGGCGAGCCGGTCCGCACCTTCGACGACATGCGCGACGCGTTCGTCGGCAAGTTCAACCGCCCCGTCCCCATCACCCTGGAGCGCGACGGCAAGCAGCAGGTGGTGGAGGTGACGCCGGAGAAGAGCTCGGAGGTGTCCCCGGTGGACACCGTCGAGCGCGGGATGATTGGCGTGAGCCCCTACCCGCAGCCGCCGGTGGTGGGCGTGCCGGCGACGTCCCCCGCGGCCACCGCGGGCCTGAAGAGCTTCGACCGCGTGCTGTCCGTCAACGGCGTGCACGTGCAGGACGAGGCCGCCCTCTACCGCGAGGTCGCCAAGGTGCCGGAAGGCACCCCCATGGAGCTGAGCGTGGCGCGCCTGGCCCCCGTGGGCGTGGGCGCCGTCACCGGCCGGCTGCCGGAGGTGGTGAAGGTGTCCCTGCCGCGTCAGCCGGGCGAGGGCGCCGCGGCGCTGGGCGCGGAGGCCGTGGACCTCTACGTGGCGAGCGTGGCCTCCGGCAGCGTGGCGGAAGGCGCGGGCATCGTGCCGGGCGACCGCATCGTGGCCATCAACGGCACGCCGCTGAAGTCCTTCAACAAGCTGGCGACGGTGCTCAACGGCCTGCAGGCCCAGCCCTTCACGCTCACCTGGCGCGGTGAAAAGGGCGAGCGCACGGAGAAGCTGGCGCAGGCGCCGCTCAAGACGCGCGACGACTACGGCCAGACGAGCGCCCCGCTGGTGTTCGGCGTGCGCCCGTGGAGCTACAGCAGCGCGGACCTGCCGCCGGTGGAGAAGGTGACCATCGACCTGGGCCCCGCCGCCGCCTTCAAGGAAGCCGCGCTCATCGTCCCGAAGATCGTCGGGCAGATGGTGCAGGTGCTGGGCGGGCTGTTCGTGGGCAAGGTGTCGCCCAGCACGATTGGTGGCCCCATCATGATGTACCAGCTGGCCGCCAAGAGCGCCGAGCAGGGCCTGGACAGCTTCCTCAACCTGATGGCGATCATCTCCATCAACCTGGGCGTGATGAACCTCTTGCCCATCCCGGTGCTGGACGGCTTCCACCTGTTGTCCGCGGCGTGGGAGGGCATCCGCCGCCGCCCCATCCCCGTGCGCGTGCGCGAGGTGGCGAACATGGTGGGCCTGGCGCTGCTCATCCTGCTCATGCTGCTGGCCGTGACCAACGACGTGACCCGCTAACGAGGTGATGATGCGAGGACGGACCGCGCTCCTGCTGCTGGGGATGGGATTCTTTGCTGGCTGCGCGTCGCGCGCGGCCAAGCCCCAGCCGCCGGAGACCTCTTCCGGTGACGAGGGCGCGAAGGTGACGCGCCGGGAGAAGATGCCGCGCAACTATCTGGGTGAGGGCATCGCGTCCTTCTACGGTCCCGGCCTCCACGGCCGGCCCACCGCCAGCGGAGAGAAGTTCAACCAGAACGCCCTCACCGCCGCGCACCGCACGGCGCGCTTCGGGTCGTGCGTGAAGGTGATGAACATGGAGAACGGCCGCGAGGTGGAGGTGCGCGTCAACGACCGCGGCCCCTTCGTGGACGGACGCATCATCGACGTGTCGAAGGCCGCCGCGAAGCAGCTGGGCATGCTGGACAAGGGCCTGGCGCGCGTGCGGCTGTACCGGTGCGGCAGCGACCGCGTGTCGCGGGTGCCGGTGGAGTTCTGGGCCGTTCCGGCCTGAGTGCCTTGAAACGAAAGAAGGGATGTCGCCTGTGTTGCTCGCGCTGGACACCTCCACGCTGACGCTGTCGCTTGCCCTGGTGGAACGCCAGGGGGACGCCGTGCGCGCCGTGGAGCACGTGGTGGTGCCTCCGCCGGACAAGCAGAGCGAGGCGCTGCCCGGCGTCGTCGGGGACCTGCTTTCGCGCCACGGCCTGAAGCTCAAGGACCTGGAGGGGCTGGCGGTGGGCCTGGGCCCGGGCTCCTTCACGGGCCTGAGAATCGGCCTGGCCACGGTGAAGGCGCTGGCGTACGCCACGGGCCTGAAGGTCGCCGGCGCGTCGTCGCTGGCGGCGGTGGCGCTGGAGGGGCCAGAGGGCGTGCCGCTGTTCTGCCTCGCCGTGGCGCGCAAGGACGACCTCTACCTGGGCGCCTACCGCCGCGTGGGCCACACCGTGGAGGCGCTGGAGCCGGAGACGGCCATGTCGCCGGAGGAGGTCGCCCAGCGGATGGCCGCCCAACCGGAGGCCGTGGCCCTGGGCCCGGCGCTCGCGGACTACCGCCAGGCGCTGGAGAAGCACGGCGTCGCGCCGCACCGGCTGTTGTCCGGCCCGGCCTTCCCGTCCGCGGTGGAGGTGGGGCGGCTGGCGAGGCTGCCGGAGGCGTACTCGCAACAGGCGCTCTTCGCCCTGGAGCCGCACTACGTCCGCGCGTCCGAACCGGAGCGCAACCCGAAGTTCCCGCCGCTGCCGGGCCCCGCGCCCACGGCCCGGCTGAAGGAAGACTGAAGCCTCCGTCCGAAGGGCGCGTCGTCGTGCTCGCGCGGGCGGAGGCGCTGACGTAAAGGAGCCCGTCATGAGAGAGAACCTTCGGATTGCCGTGGTGGGCGCCACGGGCGTGGTGGGCCGCGAGGTGCTGGCGAACCTGTACGCGCGCGACGTGCCGGTGGAGCAGGTGCAGGCGTTCGGCTCGGAGCGCTCCAAGGGCCTGGAGGTGGAGTACGGCGAGGACACGCTGGAGGTGGAGCGGGCCTCCGCGGACGCCTTCCGGGGCATCCACGTCGTGCTGCTGGCCACGCCCGCGGAGGCCTCCCGCACGCTGGCCCCTGCCGCGCAGGCCGCGGGCGCGTGGGTGGTGGACGCAAGCAGCGCCTTCCGGAGCGACGGCAACGTGCCGCTGATCCTGCCGGGCTTCAACACGGAGGCCCTGGGGCCGGGCTTCAGCTTCAAGGGCCGGGTGGTGAGCCTGCCGGGCATCGTCACCAGCGCCACCGTGCACCTGGTGGAGCCGCTGCGCCGCGCGTTCGGCGTGGTGCGCGCGCAGGTGACGGCGCTGATGGGCGCCTCCAGCGCGGGCGTGCGTGGCATCTCCGAACTGGAGAAGCAGACCGCGGACCTGCTCTCCGGCCGCGAGCCGGAGCCGCAGGTCTTCCCGCACCGCGTGGGCTTCAACCTGGTGCCCCAGGTGGGCGGCTTCATGGTGAACAGCCCGTGGACGGAGGAGGAGGGCGGCTGGACGCTGGAGGCCGCGCGCCTGTTCTCCGCCCTGGGCGAGACGCCCGTCCTGGCCGGCACCGCCGTGCAGGTGCCCACCTTCCACGGCCACGGCCTCACCGTGAACGTGCAGCTGAAGAAGCCGGGCCCCGTGGAGCAGGTGCGCGCCGCGCTGAAGACGTCCCCGTCCCTCAAGGTGCTGGATGCCCCCGGCGAGCGCATCTACCCCATGCCCATGCTGGTGATGAGCGACCCGGCCGTCCACGTGGGCCGGGTGCGCGCCTTCCCCCAGGCCCCGGAGTGGGTGACGCTCTTCGCGTCCGTGGACAACGCAGGCCGGGCCGCCGCCCACCTGGTGGACGCGGGCCTCAAGCTGGCGGAACGCCCCGCCTGACAATTTGGCAAAGCCCCCGGGGGCACCTTGCCTGTTTGGCGCGCGAACCCGGGGTTTTCCTTGGGAAACAGGCCGTCCGGACGGGGCTTGAGGGTGGCCCCGCCCTTGCTAGCCTCCAGCCCATCCATGCGCCTTCCCTTCATTGGCCTCCTGCTCTTCGCGTCCACGGCCGTGGCCCAGGTGGGGCCCGCGGTGCAGTTCACGAGCGCGACCACCACCACGGGCAACAACACCGTCACGGTGCCCAAGAGTGAGTGCGGCAACGCGCGCCGGTTCTCCTGGACGCGCACCGGCAACATCTGCGGCGGTTCGCTCTTCATCTACGCGACGACGGGGAGCTGCGGCTCGGAGCCCGCCGCCACGGACCTGAAGCTGGTGAGCCTCGGCTCGGGCGACACCACGGCCAGCGGCACCGTGAACTTCAGCGTGCAGCAGGTGCTCGCGGCGCGTGGCGGTGGCACGGACGGCGGTTCCGCGACGACGTGCGACTCGCAGACCTCTGAAATCTCCTTCAACCTGTGTGCGTCCGCGCGGCAGTTGGGAGGCTATCTGGGCACCGAGTGCCAGACGGCCTACGCCAACGTGGGCACCCCGACCTTCGTGCTGAAGTACGACCCGCAGCCGCCCGCGACGCCCACCATCGCCGCGGTCATTGCCCGGGACTCGGCGCTGTCGGTGCAGGTGGACGGCGCGGAGGCGGACTCCACCGTCATCGTGGAGGTGGCGATGGTCGCCTCCGGGGACGCGGGCACGGGCACGGGTGACGCCGGCACGGACGCCGACGCGGGCACGGACGATGCCGGCACGGACGTGGACGCAGGCACGGACGTGGACGCGGGTACGGATGGTGGCGGGGCGGGGCTGGTGGGGGCGCTGGCGCTGGAGGGGACCACGGGGCCGGTGACGCGCGTGGACAAGGCGGCTGGCGAGGGGAACGTCGTCGTCACCGGTCTTACGAATGGCGTGACGTACCGGCTCCAGGCCATCATCCGGGACGCCGCGGGCAATGAGAGCACCGCGTCCGCCTCGGTGGATGCGACGCCCGTGAAGAGCAATGGTTTGTTCGATGCGTATGTGGATGCTGGCGGCGAGGAGCGCGGCGGGTGTGCCGCGACCGGCGGTGGCATCGCGGGTGGCGCGGTGCTGGCCGCGCTGGGCATCTGGTTGTCGTCTCGGAGGAAGGTGTCATGAGCAGCACGGCTGTGGGCCTGGGAGTCGCGGCGCTTCTCTTGGCGGTACCGGCGGTGGCGCAGGAGGTGACCATCCCCACGCGCTCTCCGCGCACGGGCGCGGTCATCTTCCGCGGAGGCGGCTACAAGCCGCGCATCGACTCCGAGAAGGCCCTCAACGGCGCGACGCCGTACGAGGACACCTTCGGTGACGCGTCGCTCCTGCTCATCGAGGGCGAGCTCCAGCGCTTCTTCTACCAGGGCATCGGTACGGCGGGCCTGGGCCTGGGCCTGGGCTACGCGGAGAAGTACGCGGACGCGAAGCTGGAGGACGGCTCGGCGGCGGCGGACAAGGCGGCGCTGAAGGTGCTGCCCATCCAGCTCAACGGCTTCTACAAGTTCGACTACGCGGCCTTCCGCTGGGGCATCCCGCTGGTGCCGTACGCCAAGCTGGGGCTCATCTACTCGCCGTGGTGGATGACCAAGGGCAGCGCCACGGAGGTGGTGGAGGGCAGCAAGGCCAGCGGCGGCAAGTGGGGCTGGGCGGGCACCGCCGGCGTGTCGTTCCTCCTGGACGTACTGGAGCCGCGCTTCGCGCGCGACTTCGACTCGGACCTGGGCGTGAACCACTCGTACCTCTTCGCCGAGTACACGCATGCGGATGTGAACAACTTCGGCGGCAAGGGCCTGAACCTGGGCAGCCGGCGCTGGATGTTCGGGCTGGCGTTGGACTACTAACCGAAAGGCCCATGGCCTCCCGACCGCGCGCGCGCCCATCCCCGCTTCCCTTCCTCCTCCTCGTGGCCGCCGTGGGCCTGGGGGCCTCCGGCTGCCGGGGGCTGAGGCCGGACCTGGGGCCGGAGCGCACGCTGGAGGCGGGAGTGCCGGAGGCCTTCGGCTCCACCTCCCCGAAGGCGCCCTCCATCACCTGGGACTTCGGGGACGGCACGCCGCCCCAGACGGTGCCGGGCGTCCGCCACGCGTGGGCCACCGCCGGCCGCTACACCGTGCGGGCGCTGGACGGGGACAAGGAGCTGGCCCGGGTGGTGCTCACCGTGGTGCCGCGTCCGGTCTTGCGCGCGGTGCCCGGGGACGCGCAGACCGTGCTGTGGGTGCCCCGCCTGCGCGGCAACGTGGAAGGGCTGGTGGACTTCTACGGGCGGCTCGTGGGCAAGGGCAACGTGCGCCAGACGCTGGCGGACACGCCGCTCGTGCCGCTCATCCTGCGCAGCCTGGGGCCCGGCCCCTCGGAGGTGGACCCCGAGGAGGGCTTCGGCTTCTTCCTCATGCCGGACTTCGACGGCGTGGTGGCGCTCTTGGGCGTGACGGATCCGCGGGCGGCGCTCGCGGCCGTGGCGCGCGAGCTGCGGGACGCCGGCCACCGGGTGCTGCCCCGCGAGGATGGCAGCGCGCGCGTGGAGCCGGTGGATGGCGGCAACGCCATGCTGCTCTTCGCGGACCGGGGCTACGTGTACCTCGCGGTGCCGGATTCGCCGGACGCGCCGGAGCCCGGTGAGACGGTGAAGGCGCTGGCGGTGCAGGAGTCCCCGGACGTGGAGCAGGTGCGCCGCAAGGTGGAGGCACTGTCCGGGCCGGGCATCTCCGAGAACGCGCTCCTCGCGGAGCTGCGCGGCAAGGTGCGCGACGGCAGCGTGTTCCTCTTCTCCTCGCCGCCGGTGTCGGAGGCGGAGAAGGAGGACATGCCGGTGCGCGGCTTCTTCGGCGCGCTCGCGGTGCAGGCGGACCAGGCGGAGCTGGACGGCTTCCTGTCCTCGTCCCGGCCGCTGTTGGGCGGCGCGAAGGGGCCGGCGTCGCAGCTGCTCGGGCGCGCGGCGGTGGGGCCGGTGGCGGCGGCGCAGCTGTCGGTGCCTCCGGAGGAGCTGGCGCGGCTGGTGTTCGGCTCGCCGGAGTCGCCCCGGCGTCAGCGGACGCTGGAGCGCTGGCGCAAGCAGGGGCTGGACGCGGAGCCGCTCCTGAAGGCGCTGCGCGGGGACGTGGCGATGCTCGTCTACTTCGACGCGGCGGCCTTCTTCCGGGGCTTCATCCGGGACCGGCGCCCCGCGCCCAAGGGCACGGTGGTGATGGAGGCGGCCTGACGGCCGTGCAGCCGGTGCAGCAGCTCATCCAGAAGCAGCTGGAGGACAACGGGCTCGTCTTCCAGAAGGAGTCGCAGGGCAACACCACGCGCTTCCGCACGCGGCTCATGGAGCAGCCGGTGTCGCTCTCGCTCACCCCGGAGCGCGCCACGCTGGAGGCCGGCGAGGTGCTCACCGGCCGCGAGACGGGGGACGTGGGCAGGACGCTGCGCACGCGCTTCGGCGCGGAGGCATTCGGTCCGGGCCACCTGTCGCTGATGGTGGACATGGCGCAGCTGCGCGCGGACCTCGCCGGGGTTCGCTCGGTGCAGGGGCTCGGGACGGGTGAGCTCCTGGCGAGCCAGCTCCTGGTGACGGCGCTCCTGGAGAAGCTCACCCCCTTCGAGTACGGGTTCCTCGACTTCTCCCCGGTGGACGGCGGCGGGCGGCTCCAGGGCCGCGTCGTGCTGCGCGAGCGCTAGGGACACGCCAGCAGGAGGCAGGTCATGTCCGTCACCGTGCTGTACTTCGCCGCGGCCCGCGAGCGCGCGGGCCTGTCCCGCGAGTCACTGGATGTCCCGCCCGGGGCGCGCGTCTCGGACGTGCTCGCGCTGCTCGCCTCGAAGCACCCGCCGCTGGCGCCGCTCCTGCCGCACCTGCGCGTGGCGGTGCAGCAGCAGTTCGTGGCGCTGGACTCGCCGGTGTCGCCGGACGCGGAGCTGGCGTTGATTCCGCCCGTGGCCGGTGGGGCGCCGAGCCTCTTCTCCGTGGTGGGACGGCCGCTCCAGCTCTCGGAGGTCGTGGACGCGGTCGCGTCCCAGGGGGCGGGCGGGTTGGTGACGTTCTCCGGCGCCGTGCGCGACCAGACGAAGGGCCGGCGCGTGCTGCGGCTGGAGTACGAGGCCTACGCGCCCATGGCGGAGGCGAAGCTCGCGGAGATTGGCGACGAGGTGGCGCGGACGTGGCCGGGGACGCGGCTGGCCATCCTGCACCGCGTGGGCACCCTGGTGCCGGGCGAGCTGGCCGTCGTCATCGCCGCGGCCTCCGCGCACCGCAAGGAGGCCTTCCTGGGCTGTGAGTACGCCATCGAGCGGCTCAAGCAGGACGTGCCCATCTGGAAGAAGGAGTTCTTCGAGGACGGCGAGGTCTGGGTCGGCCTGGGGCCCTGAGTCAGCGCACGCCGAAGCTCGCCGGGACGGTGACGCGCGCGCCGCCGTCCTGCTTCTGCGTGGCGCGCTCGGCCTCCGTCAGCGGCTTGAGCGGCTTGTCCAGCCCCAGCTCCTTGCGCCGCGCCTCTTCCTTTTCGTGGGCCGCCTGCAGCGCACGCGCGTTGTTCGCGGCCATGCGCGCCGGATCCGGCCCCATGGCGAGGAAGGCGACGGGCGCGCTCAGGAAGAGGATGGCCACTGTGATGATCCAGGCCACGTCCCGCACGCGGAAGCGCCCCGCGCGCTCCTTCACCACCGACGGCTGCACCAGCAGATTCAGCTCGCCCTCCACGAGGCGCAGCGTCATGCCCTCGTGCAGCTCCACCGCCGTGCGGCCCGGCGCGCCCGTCAGCTCCTCCGGGCCCACCGGCTGGAAGTCCTTGCCCTTGAGGCTCTTCTCCACGCGGGCGGAGGGCGGCACGTGGATGCGCCAGCCCTTCGGGGTGCGCTCGGCCAGGAGGAAGGGCTCCTCCGGCAGCGTGAAGCCGTAGAGGGGCAGGGGGGCCGTCTCGTCGGGCGCGGCGTGGACCTGGCCCAGCTCGGGGCCATAGCTCCAGGCCTCCGCCAGGGAGGTGCCCCAGTACAGCTCGCAGAAGAGTCCACCGTCCGCCACGGAGGCGGAGGTCGCGGAAGGCGTGGGCATGTGGGGCCGGAGCATAAGGCCTTGGCGGCCGCCCGGCCTTTGCTTCGTGGGCCGGACGTCCCCTGGACGACGGGCGGCCTGCTCCTCAGGCGCCCGTCAGGTCCTTGAGCAGCGTCTCCAGCGTCTCGAAGTGCAGCGGCTTCACCAGGTGCGCGTCGAACCCAGCGGCCTTGGAGCGCTGGCGGTCGGACTCCTGGCCGTACCCCGTCACCGCCACCAGCTTGAGGGGGCGCGGCTCCTCCTGCTGGCGCAGCAGCCGGGCCAGCTCGTAGCCGTCCATCACCGGCAGGCCGATGTCCAGGAGCGCGATTTCAGGGCGGAACTCCTTCGCCGCCTCCAGGCCGCTGGGGCCGTCGTAGGCCACGCGCGTCGTGCAGCCCAGGAACTCCAGCGACTCGGAGAGCACGTCCGCCGCGTCCCGGTTGTCGTCCACGATGAGCACGCGCGCGCTCACGGAGACGGGCTCCTGGGGGATGAGCGCGCCGGGCTGCGGCGTGGGCAGCGCGGCGGGGGCCTCCGCCTCCAGCGCGGGCAGGCGCACGGTGAAGGTGCTGCCGCGGCCCCGGCCCGGGCTGTGCGCGCTGATGGCGCCTTCGTGCAGTGTCACCAGGCTTCGCGCGATGGCGAGCCCCAGCCCCAGTCCGCCCTGGGAGCGGTCCAGGGCCTGGTGCTCCTGAACGAAGAGGTCGAACACGCGCGGCAGCATCTCCGGCGCGATGCCCACGCCGGTGTCGCGCACGCTGACGACCAGCTCCCGGCCTTCGCGCATGCCCGTCACGGCCAGGAAGCCGCCCGGCTCCGTGTACTTGGCGGCGTTGGTGAGCAGGTTGGCGAACACCTGCGCCAGGCGTGTGGGGTCGCCGTTCAGGTCCATGCCGCGGTCGGGCAGGTCCACCTCCAGCGTGTGCTGGCGCTGGTCGATGATCGAGCTGATCTGCTCGATGGCCTTCGCCACCACGTCGGTGAGCGTGATGCGCTCGCGCTTGAGGGTGACCTTGCCCCGGGTGACGCGGCTGACGTCCAACAGGTCGTCCACCATGCGCACCAGGTGCGTCACCTGCCGCTCGATGAGCGTCCGCTCGCGCTCGGCCGCCGTCTCACCCCGCAGGCGCATCAACTGGAGCGCGGTGAGGATGGGGGCCAGGGGGTTGCGCAGCTCATGGCCGAGCATCGCGAGGAACTCGTCCTTGGCGCGGTTGGCGGACTCGGCCTCGCGGCGCGCGGTGGCCAGCTCCGTCACGTCGAAGGCAACCACGATGATGGAGTCCACCTGGCCCTTCGCGTCGCTCATGGGCTGGTAGACGAAGTCGAAGAACACCTCGCGCGCGGATTGGTTGGGGCCGTCGTTGAAGACGACGCGCAGGGAGCGGCCGATGTGCGGCTCGCCCGTGGTGTAGACGCCATCCAGCAATTCGTAGACGCCCTGGTGCGCCAGGTCCGGCAGGGCTTCGCGGATGCTCTTGCCCGTCACGTGCCGGTGCGCGATGAGCTTGAGGTAGTTCTCGTTGGCGAACTCGTAGACGTGCTCTGGCCCGCGCAGGATGGCGATGCCCACGGGCGCGTGCTGGAAGATGCGCGCCAGCCGCTCGCCGTGCGCGGCCTCCAGCTTGCGCAGGCGGGAACGGGTGAGCTGGGCGGAGACGCGCGCGAGCAGGTCGCGCGTGGAGAAGGGCTTCACCAGGTAGTCATCCGCGCCCGCGTTGAGCCCCTCCTCCTGGGCCTCCTCGCCGGCGCGGGCGGACAGCAGGATGACGGGCACCGTGCGGGTGCGCTCGTCGGCGCGCAGGGCCTGGATCAGCGCGAAGCCGTCCAGCCCGGGCATCATCACGTCGGACAGGATGAGGTCCGGAGGCCGGGCGAGCGCGGCCTGGAGCGCGGCCTCGCCATCCGCCACCGCCTCCACCGTCCAGTGGGCACCCAGCAGCCGGCCCACGTACTCGCGCATGTCCGCGTTGTCATCCGCGAGCAGCACGCGCCCGCGCTCCTCCATCCCTAGCGAGGCCGCTTCGAGATCCGGGGACGCCCCGGAGTCCTCTGCCGGTGGGGCCGGCACGTCCGTCAGCCAGCCCATGGCGTCGCGCACGTAGGGGTCCGCGCCCGCGGGCAGCGCGCGCTGGCTCTTCGCGGACGTCACGTGCTCCGGCGGCAGGTGCGTGAAGCCCGTGGGGATGCGCACGGTGAAGGTGGTGCCGCGGTCCAGCTCGCTCTGGACGGTGAGGGTGCCGCCGTGCAGCCGCACCAACTCGTGCACCAGCGCCAGTCCAATGCCGGAGCCTTCGTGGGAGCGCGCGCGGGCGCCGTGGACGCGGTGGAAGCGCTCGAAGAGGCGGGGCAACTCGTGCGCGGGGATGCCGGTGCCGGTGTCGGTGACGCGCAGCTCGATGTGGCCGTCCTTCAGCGCCTGCGCCACGGTGATGGTGCCGGTGAAGGTGAACTTCAGCGCGTTGGAGACGAGATTGAGGACGATCTTCTCCCACATCTCGTGGTCCACCCACGCCGGCTCCGGCAGGGGAGGACAGTCCACGTCGAGCACCAGGCCCGCGCGCTCGATGGCGGAGCGGAAGGCGCTGGCGAGCCCGGCGGTGAGTGCGGCCAGGTCGGTGGGCTCGTAGGCGGCGCGCACGCGTCCGGCCTCGATGCGCGCGAAGTCCAGGAGCGTGTTGACCAGCTTGCGCAGGCGCACGGCGTTGCGGTGCACCGTCTCCAGCGAGTCGCCCTGGAGCGTTCGCGTGGGGCTGGCGAGCGCGTCCTCGGTGGGGCCCAGCAGCAGGGTGAGCGGCGTGCGCAGCTCGTGGCTGATGTTGCTGAAGAAGGCCGTCTTCGCGCGGTCCAGCGCGGCGAGCGCCTCCGCGCGCTGACGCTCCTCCTGATAGGCACGCGCGTTGGCGACCGAGGCGGCGACCTGCTCGGCGGTGGCCTGGAAGAAGGCGTGATAGCTCGCGTCGAGCAGGCGCCGGGGACTGACGCCGCCCACGAGGAAGCCGGACGGCCGCGACTGTCCGGGCCGCGTCAGGGCGCGCACCACCGCGAGCGGCGGCGGCGTGTTCCAGCGGCCTCCGGGCAGGCCGTGGAGGCGCTGTCCCAGGTCCTTCACGACGACGTCCTCGCCGGTGTGGATCGCCTCGGCGAAGGGCCAGTCGGTGCCGGACTCCGTGGAGAGGGACTGCTGCGCGGGCAGCGCTTCCAGGACCGGGGCGGGCAACCGGCTGCTGCCCGCGAGCCGCGCGGTGTCGCCGTTCGCGTCCAGCAGGTAGAGCAGGCAGAACGGCAGGTCCAGGTCGTTGCCCGCGAGCACGTCCAGGCTGGTGAGGCACGCCTGTTCCGGAGACTTCGCGTCGGCGGAGCGGGCCGCCATGTCGCGCAGCATGCGCAGCTGCCGGTCCAGCTGCACCTCCGGCGTCGTCTCCCGCACGGTGACGAGCACGCCGCCCACGCCGCCCTGCTCGTCGGGGATGGGGCTGTACGAGAACGTGTGGAACGTCTCCTCGACGAAGCCCCGGCTGTTGAGGAACAGCGCCAGGTTCTCGCTCCAGGTGGCGGGGCCGCCGTTGAGCACGCCCCGGGCCATGGGGCCGATGACGTCCCAGATCTCCCGCCAGATCTGCTCACCGGGCGCGCCCAGCGAGCCGGGGTGCTTGTGGCCCAGCACCGGCCGGTACGCGTCGTTGTAGATCTGGATCATCTCCGGCCCCCACCACATGAGCATGGGGAACCGGTTGTGGAGGACGACGCCCACCATCGTCTTCAAGCTCACGGGCCAGTCGCGTGACGGGCCCAGGGGCGTGCGGGACCAGTCCTTCGTGCGGACCAGCTCCCCCATCTCACCGCCGCCCGCGACGTGGCGCTCCTCGGAAAGGGGGACGGCAGGGGAGGGGGACTGGGACATGCGGATCTCTGAAGAGCGGGGCGAAGTGGAGGAAGACTTGGGCTTCTATTGGTCCACACGCGGCCGTGCAATCAACGAGGTGGATTGCAGCCGTGCAGCCCCAACCATCCAACAGAGGCTCCACTCCCAGACAGGAGGCCGGTGGAGCAGGCGGGCGGACGCCTCAAGGAGGCGAGGGCGTCACGACGCGCGCCGGCTGCGCGGACGTCCCCGCATCCAGGGGCGCGACGGCGGACACCGACGCCCCTGCATCCGGCCGCGCGGTGACGGACAAGGCCGTGCCCGCGTCCTGGACCCGGGGAACGACAGCGGCCGCGGGCGCCCCTGCATCCGGAACCGCGGGGGCCACGGCCACGGGCTTCGGCGCCACCGGCGCGGGGCTCGCCACCGCGACGACGCCCGCATCCGGCACGGCGGGCGCGGGAGCGGCGACGGGGGGCTTCACTCCACCGGGCGGCGCGTCTCGCGAGGGCAGCGCGCGGCGGATCTCCGCGCCCGCGGTGGCCACGATGCCAATGGACAGGAAGAGGAACCCGGCCGTCTGCGCCACCGTCTCCACGCGCGGAGGAATGCGCCGCCCACTCACCGCCTCGATGGCGAGCAGCAGCACCCGGCCGCCATCCAGTCCCGGCACCGGCACCAGCGTCAGCATCGCCAGCGCGACGGAGGCCGCCACGAACGCGCGCACCAGCGCATCCGCCCCGGACGCGGTGGACGACGCGACGTCGGACGACTCCTGGCGCATCAGCGCGCCCGGCCCGGCCTTGCCCGCGACCTCCGGGCCGCGCACCATCGCCACCACCGTGGACAGCGCCTCGGACGCCACGCGCCCGGTGTGCACCAGCGACTGGGTGAACGCCTCGCCAGGGGCGTGCGTGCGGAACACGTACTGCTGGCTCACGCCAATGCGCCCCGCGCCGCGCTCATCCGCCCGGGGCCGCACCGTCACCTTGCGCGGCTCGCCGTGGCGCTCCACCGAAAGCTCCAGCTGCCCGCCCACGCCGTCCGCCACCCGGGTGACGAAGTCCGACCAGCTCTCCAGCGGCTTGCCGTCCACGCCCACCAGCCGGTCCCCGGGCAACAGCTGCGCCCGCGCCGCCTCCGAGCCCGGCAGCACCGTGCCCACCGTCAGCGGCACCACCACGTGCGTCCCGGACGAATACAGCGCGAACAGGAGCCCCATCGCGACCGCGTAGTTCGCCAGCGGCCCCGCGAGGATGATGGCCATCCGCTTGAAGGGCCCCAGCGTGCCGAACCCGGACGTGTCCTCCTCCGCGGAGCGGTGCGGGTTCATCCCCTGCAGGTTCGCGGACGCGCCCAGCGGCACCGCGCCCAGCACGAACTGCGTCCCGCCCAGCCGGAACGACAGCAGCGGCGGCCCGAAGCCCACGGTGAAGCGCGGCACCCGCACGCCCAACAGGCGCGCGGCCACCAGGTGCCCCAGCTCATGGACGATGAGCAGCGCTCCGAGCGCCAGGAGGACGAAGAGGTAGTGCATCCGTGGAGGCCTGTCCCTACAGCTTGCGGCGCTTCCCGGTGCGCTTGTACGTCAGATAGTCGGACAGGATGGTGCCGTGGTCGAAGCACAGGTCCTTGGGCAGCGCGTCCACGGCGAACGTCTTCGCCTCCGCCGCGTCGTCCGCGCCCACCGGCTCGCCCGTCGCCTTCGCGATGAACACCGTCGAAATCGTGTGCAGGCGCGGATCCCGCGCCGGATCCGAATAGCTGAAGAACTGCTCCGTAAGCTCCACGTCCAGCCCCGTCTCCTCCTTGGCCTCGCGGATGGCGGCCTTGTCCAGCGGCTCGCCCTCGTCCACGAAGCCGCCCGGCAGGGCCCAGCCCACCGGCGGGTTCGCGCGGCGGATGAGCACGATGCGTTCGCCGGACAATTCGATGATGCAGTCCACGGTGGGTTTGGGGTTGCGGTATT
This sequence comes from Corallococcus sp. M7, assembly GCF_054512695.1. NCBI lineage: Bacteria > Pseudomonadati > Myxococcota > Myxococcia > Myxococcales > Myxococcaceae > Corallococcus > Corallococcus sp. M7. The sequence goes on along the minus strand of NZ_CM137252.1, from coordinate 6,898,103 downwards.
CAGGCATGGCGTCGCACTCTACCCAAAGCCCCCAGGCGAGCGCCCGTTCCGGATGTCTCTCGTGGGCGATGGTGCGTGCCGTGTCTACCCTGCGACGCCTCAGCCTCACCGCCCTCGTGGCCTCCACCCTGGCCGGCTGCCTGCCCTACAGCCAGAACGAGGGCGTCTACGAGCTCATCCCCACGGAGACGCTGCGCGACGACTGCGGCCTCCTGGAGAGGTTCCAGGGCAACCTCCAGCTGAACCTTCAAATCGCCGGACGCGTGGTGCGCGCGGACTTCGGCGTGCAGAACATGCAGCTCCTGGGCTACGTCCTGGAGGACGGCGAGGCGTTCACCGCCGACGGCAGCGTGGCCAACGTCAGCACCACCGTCGACGGGACGAATGAGTGCCTGCTCGACCAGGTCCGCGTGCACCTGGACGCGACCACCGAGTGCGCCACGCAGTTCAGCGGGCAACTGCGGCTGGCCTACGACGCCAACAACAACACCGGCTGCACCTGCGAGCTGTGGATCCGCTTCGACGGCGTTCAGGGGAACACCCGCTGCGAAGGGAACCCTTGAGATAGCGAAGAGGGCTTCCTACAACAGGAGGGCTGTTCCCACGCTGCATCTGGAGGAACGCCCATGGCTGACCCGCAGGAAATCGTCTCGGTCCTGACCGAGTCCCGCGTCTTCCCCCCGCCCGAGGACTTCTCCCGGCGGGCCCACATCCGCGGCATGCAGGACTATCAGCGGCTGTGGGACGAAGCCGCGAAGGATCCGGACAGGTACTGGGGCGACCGCGCCCGCGAGGAGCTCTACTGGAAGGAGCCCTTCCAGACGGTGCTGGACTGGAAGCCGCCCCACGCGCGCTGGTTCGTCGAGGGGAAGACCAACCTCGCCTACAACTGTCTGGACCGGCACCTGCCGAAGCTGAAGGACAAGCCCGCCATCCTCTTCGAGGGCGAGCCGGGCGACCGCCGGAGCATCACCTACGGGGAGCTGTCCCAGCAGGTGAACCGGCTGGCCAACGGCCTCAAGTCGCTGGGCGTGAAGAAGGGCGACCGCGTGGGCATCTACCTGCCCATGGTGCCGGAGGCCGCCGTCGCGATGCTGGCGTGCGCGCGGCTGGGCGCGGTGCACTCGGTGGTGTTCGGTGGCTTCTCCGCGGAGGCGCTCCAGGACCGCATGAAGGATGCGGGCGCCAAGGTGCTGCTCACCGCGGACGGCGGCTGGCGCAAGGGCGCGGTGGTGCCGCTGATGAAGAACGTGGAGGCCGCGCTCCCCAACGCCCCCAGCATCGAGAAGGTCGTCGTCCTCACCCGCACCGGTGACGGCAAGCTGCCCGAAGGTCCGAAGTTCCTGGCGTGGGACGCGCTGGTGAAGGGCCAGTCGGACGTCTGCGAGCCGGAGTGGGTGGAGAGTGAACACCCGCTGTTCATCCTCTACACGTCCGGCTCCACCGGGAAGCCCAAGGGCGTGCTGCACACCACCGCCGGCTACTCGGTGATGGCGTCGCTCACCACGCGCTGGGTGTTCGACCTGCGCGACGACGACGTCTACTGGTGCACCGCGGACGTGGGCTGGGTGACGGGCCACTCGTACGTCGTCTACGGCCCGCTGATGAACGGCGTCACCACCATCATCTACGAGGGGGCGCCCACGCAGCCGGGGCCGGACCGCTTCTGGGACATCATCGAGCGCTACAAGGCCACCATCCTCTACACCGCGCCCACCGCCATCCGCGCCTTCATGCGCCTGGGCGACGAGCCGGTGAAGAAGCACGACCTGTCCTCGCTGCGCCTGCTGGGCAGCGTGGGCGAGCCCATCAACCCCGAGGCGTGGATGTGGTACCGCGAGGTCATCGGCGGGGGACGCTGCCCCGTCGTGGACACGTGGTGGCAGACGGAGACGGGCAGCATCATGGTCTCCCCGCTGCCCGGCGCCACGCCCATCAAGCCCGGCTCCGCCACCTTCCCGCTGCCCGGCATCCACGCGGAGATCTTGGACCGCGACGGCAAGCGCGTGCCCAAGGGGCAGGGCGGGCTGCTCTTCGTGACGAAGCCCTGGCCGTCCATGCTGCGCACCGTGTACGGGGACCCGGAGCGGTACGTGAACACGTACTTCAGCGAGCTGCCCGGCATGTACTTCACCGGCGACGGCGCGCGCACGGACGCGGACGGCTACGTGTGGCTGATGGGGCGCGTGGACGACGTGGTGAACGTGGCGGGCCACCGCCTGGGCACCGCGGAGGTGGAGAGCGCGCTCGTGGCGCACCCGAAGGTGTCCGAGGCCGCCGTGGTGGGCCGCCCGGATGACCTGAAGGGCACGGCGCTCGTGGCCTTCGTGACACTCAAGCAGGGCAACCCTCCCTCGGACGCGCTCAAGAAGGAGCTGGCCGTGCACGTGGGCAAGGAGATTGGCGCCATCGCGCGGCCGGATGAGATCCGCTTCGCGGAAGGGCTGCCCAAGACGCGCTCCGGGAAGATCATGCGCCGGCTGCTGCGCGACGTGGCCGCGGGCAAGCAGTCCTCGCAGGACACCACCACGCTGGAGGACCTCAACGTGCTGGCCGCGCTGCGCCAGAACGACGAGTAGCCGCCCGTCACTTCAAGCGGCCGTCCCCTAGGTGTCCTTCGGGTCCTTCAGGGGGCGGCCGTACTTGTCCTTCAGCTGCGCGCGGTCCGCCTTGCTCCACCAGATGCGGGAGCTCCACAGGGCAGGGCCCAGCACGACCGTGAAGACGAAGAACACCACCAGACCCACCACGATCTCCGTCACGCCTTCCTCCAAAGGGAGCCCGGAGACCTTGGAAAAACCCCGGGCAGGAAAACGCAACCCTAGCGTCCCCCAGGAGCGGGTGCCATCCAACTCAGGGCCGGGAAGTAGCGCGGCGCTCGGGGGCCATCGGCTTCTCGCATGGCGTCCTGCGGCAGGGCTGCCGGGGCCCGGGCGCTTGAGTGCAGGGCAACCTGTCCGGGCGGGCAGCGGGCGACGGTCCTGCTAGATTGCGCCGCCATGAACCGATTCCCTTCGACCCTCCTCACCGCGCTGCCGCTGACGGCGGTGCTCGTCGCCCCTGTCGTCGCGGACGCCTGCACCAGCATGCTGGTGACGAAGGGCGCCACGACGGACGGCTCCACGTTCATCACCTACGCGGCGGACGCGCACGAGCTGTACGGCGAGCTGTACTACACGCCCGCCCGCCGCCACGCGGCCGGCGCCATGCGCGACGTCATGGAGTGGGACACCGGCAAGTTCCTGGGCCGCATCAAGCAGCCGGCCGCCACCTACTCGGTGGTGGGCAACATGAACGAGCACCAGCTGTCCATCAGCGAGTCCACCTTCACGGGCCGCAAGGAGCTGGAGGGGCCCGCGGGCATCATCGACTACGGCTCGCTCATCTACATCGCGCTGGAGCGCGCGAAGACGGCGCGTGAGGCCATCCAGGTGATGACGGATCTGGTCGCCGAGTACGGCTACGCCTCCACCGGTGAGACGTTCTCCATCGCCGACCCGAAGGAGGCGTGGCTCCTGGAGATGATTGGCAAGGGCGAGGGGCAGAAGGGCGCGGTGTGGGTGGCCCGCAAGCTGCCGGACGGCTACATCTCCGCGCACGCCAACCAGTCGCGCATCCGCCAGTTCCCGCTCAGCGACAGCGCCACCACGCTGTACTCGCCGGACGTCATCTCCTTCGCGCGCGCGAAGGGCTGGTACACGGGCGCGGACAAGGACTTCAGCTTCGCGGACACGTACCACCCGCTGGACTTCGGCGGGCAGCGCTTCAGTGAATCGCGCGTGTGGAGCATCTTCCGCCGCGCGGCCCCGTCCCTGAAGCTGGGCGTGGAGTACGCGGACGGCGCGGACACCACGAAGCGGCTGCCCCTGTGGGTGAAGCCGGACAAGAAGGTGTCCGTGCAGGACGCCATGGCGCTCATGCGCGACCACTTCGAGGGCACGCCGCTGGACATGTCCAAGGACGTGGGCGCGGGGCCCTACGCGGTGCCCTACCGCTGGCGCCCCATGACGTGGGACGTGGACGGCAAGAGCTACGTGCACGAGCGCGCCATCTCCACGCAGCAGACGGGCTTCTCCTTCGTCGCGCAGATGCGCTCGACGCTGCCGGACGCCATTGGCGGGGTGCTCTGGTTCGGCGTGGATGACACCTTCACCACCGTCTACACGCCCATGTACGCGGGCATCCGGCAGGTGCCGAAGAACTTCGCGCAGGGCGTGGCCAGCCGCGGCGAGTTCTCCTGGGACTCGTCCTTCTGGGTCTTCAACTGGGTGTCGAACCAGGCCTACGGGCGCTGGAGCGACATGATTGTCGACGTGCAGAAGGCCCAGGGGGACCTGGAGGGCCAGTTCCTGGCGGACCAGGCCAACATCGAGAGCATCGCGCAGGTGCTCTACAAGCGGACGCCGGAGCAGGCCCGCCAGTACCTCACCGAGTACTCCCTGCAGCAGGGCGACAAGGTGCACGCGCGCTGGCGCAAGCTGGGTGAGCAGCTGCTCGTGAAGTACATCGACGGCAACGTGCGCGACAACACGGGCAAGGTGGGCCACCCGCGCTACCCGGACGCGTGGTACCGCCGCATCGCCGCGGACAACGGCAAGATGCTCCAGTCGCACGAGAAGCCGGAGCCGAAGCCCGCCGCCCCCGCCGCGGCTCCCCCGGCGCCGGCCCAGCCCGTGGCTCCCGCGCAGCCCGCGGCCCCGAAGCCGACGGTTGCTCCCGCGCCCTGAGGTCGCCGGCCGAGCCCGCTGTGCCGAGCCCCATGGGCGCTGCGGCGCCCTGGGGCCTCCCACTGAAGCGCCGTGCGCCGGTGTCCTCCCCGGCGCGCGGGCCCGGCCCTGTTCGCGGGAATCCGGGAACCCGGGTGTCAGCAGCGGGCCCCGCGCGCCGGGCCTGCACGTTCTCGCGTGTGTCGGTGGATGGCTTGTGGCAGTGAGGGCGCGGGCGAAAAGGCGCGCCCGTGCCTGGAGGACGGTTCCTTGAGTGACGCCCCCACCGTGACGGCCCTCCCGTTCCGGGATGACGAGCTGGAGGACTTCCTCGTGCGGACCAGCCGCACGTTCGCGCTCGCCATCCCGCTGCTCGACGAGCCGCTGCGCCGCGAGGTGGGCCTGGGCTACCTGCTGCTGCGCGTCGCCGACACGCTGGAGGACGCCGCCCCCTGGACGCGCGACGAGCGGCGGGAGGCGCTGGCCGCCTTCGAGGCCCTGCTCCAGGAGAAGCCGGGCGTGGACGCCGGGACGCTGTCGCGCGAGTGGCTGGCGCGCCGTCCCAGCGAGAACGCGGGCTACCTGGACCTGCTCGCGCGCACGCCTTCGCTGCTGGCGAGCCTGGACGCGCTGCGCCCGGAGGCCGGCGCCATCCTGCGCCACTTCGTGCTGAAGACGGTGCAGGGCATGGGGCAGGTGCTGTCCGGCGCGTCCGAAGGCGGGCTGTTGCAGCTCGGGTCGCTCCAGTCCCTGCGTGACTATTGCTACATCGTGGCGGGACTGGTGGGTGAGCTGCTCACGGAGCTGTTCGTCCTGGATCCGCGCCTCGCGCCGTACGCGCCGAACCTGCGCTCGCTGGCGCCGCTGTTCGGTGAAGGGCTCCAACTGGTCAACATCCTCAAGGACGCGCGCCAGGACCGGAAGGAGGGCCGCGTGTGGCTGCCGGAGGGCGTGCAGCTCCCGGACGTGGAGCGGCTCGCGGGCCAGGACCTGATCGCCGCGGCGCGCTACGTGCGCTCCCTGCACCTGGCGGGGGCGCCCCGGGACATGCTCGCCTTCACCACGCTGCCGCTGCTCTTGGCCCAGGCCACGCTGGAGCTGCTGGTGCGCGACGGCGCGGGGGCCAAGGTGTCGCGCGCGGTCGTCACGGCCCAGATGGACACCCTCCACGCCGCGCTCGCGCGGGGCACGCTCCCCGAGGCCGTGGAGGCGCTCGCCGGGCCCGTGCCGGGCGGCCCCTGAAAAGCGTTGACCGGGAAGCAACTCCAGGGCGCCAGCGCCGGATAATTCCGGTGCAGGTGTTCCCCCTCTGGAGTCGTGTCTCCCATGAACTGCGCCCGCTCCGCACCGGCGGTCATCGTCTACTTCCCCGCGCGTTCGGAGACGTCGCCCCTGCGGGTGCAGCGCCGGGCGGTGCAGGTGGAGCGCAAGGGTGGGGGGCTGCCGTTCGCCGCCACGCGTCAACGCGGCCTGTGGACCTTCCAGACGCCCGCGGGGCCTGAGCGGTGGCTGCCCGGCCGGGTGCGGGGCAAGGACCGGATGCAGGCGTTCCTGGTGGACGTGCTGGGCTTTGGCGCGGTCATCCAGGCGTATGACGTGACGGCGGACACGCGCAGCGACTCGCTCCCCGGGCACCCGGACTTCGCGAAGAACTTCGACCTCTTCCTGCACCACTACGCGGGCGCGCTGCTCAAGCACGCGACGCCGGAGGTGGCCTTCGCCCGCGCGCTGGGCCAGGTGGTGATGCTCAACGGCCAGCAGTGGGCCGGGCTGGGCTTCACGCTGACGGACGCCGGCCAGCGGCTGGTGGACGCGTGGCTCGAGGAGCAGGGCGTGGTGCTCAGCCCTCCCGCCTGAGCCACACCCGCAGCGGCCCACCGGACTCGAAGCCCAGGGCCCGCCACGCGTCGAGCGCCTCGCCGTGCTCGTAGCCGACGATGGGCTGTCCCGGGAAATGGGCGCGGACGCGCGCAAGCAGCTCCGCGTCCAGCGCGGCGGGCGCGCCTTCGACGCGGAACGTGTTCGACAGTCCGACCGCCTTCGCGGCGAAGGAGGCGATGCCTCCGGCCAGGAGGCGCTTCCCGTCTCCCGCGCCGAGGAAGACGACGCCCTCCTCCTGGAGCAGCGCGGGCGGGAACACCCGCGCTCCCGGGGACCCGCCGCTCCATGCGGCCTCCCACGCTTCCAGCTCCTCCGGTGTCCGCACCGGGTGCCACGCCAGGCCTGATGCCGCGGACGGCACAGGCGTGGTGGCCGCCAGGTGGATCCACCGGGCCTCGAACAGCAGGTCGAAGCCGTGCGCGGCGAGGTCGAGCGTCGCGAAGCTGTCCTTCACGCCCCAGCGGCCCGGCAGCTCCAGGCGGGACAGGGCGTGGAGGGCCGCTTCCGTGCGGTCCTCTGTCAGGGTGACGGCGTTGGGATAGAAGGCCGGCACCGGCGCGGGGTTGAGCCACAGGCCGTCCTCGAACCGGCCCGGGCGGCCATGGGCGCGGCAGACGGCGTCGCACCACTCCGCGTTGTTCCGGACAGCGGGAAGCCAGGATGGGGCAGGGGACATGGCCCAAGAGCATAGGGCTGGGGGCCCGGCCGACCGCCTGCTTCCAGAGGGAGCCTCGGGAGACCCTGGGCGGATGGCGGGAGTCCGGATATGGGTAGGGCGATGACTGCCCTGGCCTACCCCATGCCGCTGTGTGTCGCGCCGATGATGGACTGGACGGACCGGCACTGCCGGTACTTCTTCCGGCTCATCTCCCGCCACACGCTGCTCTACACGGAGATGGTGACCACGGGCGCGATTCTGCACGGCAAGCGCGACCGCCTGCTGGGCTTCACGCCCGCCGAGCACCCCGTGGCCCTCCAGTTGGGCGGCTCGGAGCCGGCGGACCTGGCCGCCTCCGCGCGCATCGGCGAGGAGTGGGGCTACGACGAAATCAACCTCAACGTGGGCTGCCCCAGCGACCGCGTGCAGTCCGGCCGCTTCGGCGCGTGCCTCATGGCGGAGCCGGACCTCGTGGCGCGCGGTGTCGCCGCCATGCGTGAGGCGGTGCGCATCCCGGTGACGGTGAAGTCGCGCATCGCCATCGACGACATGGAGGAGTGGCCCACGCTGGAGGACTTCGTGCGGCGCGTCTCCGCGGCGGGCTGCACGCGCTTCATCGTGCACGCGCGCAAGGCGTGGCTGCAGGGCCTGTCCCCCAAGGAGAACCGGGACGTGCCGCCCCTGCGCTACGACCTGGTGCACCGGCTCAAGGCCGAGTACCCGCACCTGGACATCAGCATCAACGGCGGCATCAAGACGCTGGACGCGGCGGCGGAGCAGCTGGGCCATGTGGACGGCGTGATGATGGGCCGCGCGCCCTACGAGTCCCCGTACCTGCTGGCGGACGCGGACCGGCGCTTCTTCGGCGGCACGCAGGCGCCCCTCACGCGGCACGAGGTCGTGGACGCGATGCTGCCGTACATCGAAGCACAGATGAGCGAGGGGGCGCCGCTGGGCGCCATCACCCGGCACATGCTGGGCCTCTTCCAGGGCCTGCCCGGCGCGCGCGCCTGGCGCCGGCACCTGAGCGAGAACGCCCACAAGGACGGCGCGAGCCCGGAGGTGGTGCGCGCCGCCGCCGCGAAGGTGCCGCGCGACGCCGACCTCCAGGCCGTGGCCTGATTCAGCGCTTGGGCACGGTGGTGCAGCACCCGGAGCGCGCGCAGCGCACCCAGCCGTTGTTCTGGCAGAGCTGATCATTCGTGCACGCGGGACCCTGGCCCGGCTGTCCGCAGGTGGAGGACGGGCCGCCACCGCCCCCGCCGCTGTCGAAGGGCACCGCGGCCTGGATGTTCACCATGGGGCAGCGGGGCTGTGAGCCATTGCCCACGCAGCTGTTGGTGTTGCCGCCGGTGACACTCTTCGGGCACGTCATGCGCCCGGCGGGGCGCCGCTGCTCGTCCACCGCGAAGCAGACGCCCACCTCCAACAGGTTGCATTTCGGGTCGCACGCGAAGGCGACGCTGTCGCTCTGTCCGAACGCGGCGCGCAGGTTGTCCAGCGCCACGCTCCCGCCGATGTTGTTCGTGATGGCGGCCGGCGTGCCCTCGGTGCCCGGCAATGACAGCAGCGCGTCGATGTTGCTCTGGAAGTAGCTCCGGGCATCCATCCCCGTGCAGCTGCCGTGCTTGGGCCACTCGTGGTTCGCGAGGAAGAAGTTGTCCGTGACGAAGCCCGGCCCGTAGGTGCCCATGGCCGGGGGAATCGTGGCGGGGTCGGGGAAGCACTTCGAAGGGGCGTTGCTACCCTGGCACTCGCACAGCCCGCCGCAGTACGCCGGATAGGTGCAGTTGTTCTCTTGCGCCTCCGCGTCCGTGAACTGGGGCCACAGCCCGTGAATGGTGAGGTGCGTGGCGCCGAAGTGGTCTTCCAGATGCTCGCACTCCTCCTTGTCCGGATGGGTCCGGCAGAAGGTGGGGGCCCACGTCAGCGCGAGCAGGTACGAGCCGAAGCGCGGCGTGGCGCACGTGCCCCCTTCCTTGGCGCTGGCGTCCGCCTTGAAGCAATTGCAGGCAGTGGCCTGGGGCCGGCCGAACTCGAACTCGATGGCGTCCGGCTTCGCCAGGTGGAGCGGCCGGGCGGTGGCCGTGGGCGGCGTGGGAGGCGGCGCGGGAGGCGGCTCGTGATGCGAGCGGCATCCCTGCGCGATGACCAGGCATGCCCACAGGGCAAGGCGCGACATTGGGCGCATGGCTTGATTCCCTCGGGACCGGTTCGAGGCACGAAGGTACGGAGGTGGGGACGGGCGCCAAACCCCGTGCTCCGGTGCACCGCCCGAGTCCGGGCTCGAACCCTTTCCTCCGGCGCGCGGAGCCCCCAGCTTTCCCCTGGGACCCATTCACCGCGAGGGATTGCACCATGGCACGCGCCATCATCAAGAAGGCCGGCGAGGCGGACGAGCGCCGGCCCTTCGTGTCGCACGGGGAGGCCAGCATCCTGAACCTGGGAGCGCTCAGCATTGGCCGGGGCTACTTCGAGCCCGGCTGGCAATGGTCGAAGCACGTGAAGCCCATCGCGGGCACGGAGACCTGCGAAGTGGTTCACACCCTCAGCGTCCTGTCCGGGCGGATGCACGTCCAGATGAAGGACGGCCAGGAACTGGACCTGGAGCCGGGCGACGTCGCCTTCATTCCGTCAGGCCATGACGCCTGGGTCGTGGGCAACGAGCCCTGCCGCGTCGTCGACTTCACCGGCGCGGAGGACTACGCCAGGGCCGGCATGGGCAGGGCCGAGGAGCCGGAGCAACCACCGCTCCAGTAGTCAGTCGATGCCCAACCGCTCCAGCAGCGCGTCCACCACGTTGGAGACGCGGAACTGATCCAACCAGTCATCCACGTCGGTGAGGCCCGTGAGCGCCGCGAACCGGCGCAGCACGTCCGAGGCCTGGACGGCGGTGCGCAGGCCCAACAGCTCGAACAGGTGTGGCCGCCCGCGCTGATACAGCGCCGCGTCCAGGCGCTTCCAGGGCTCCAACCACGCCGGCTCCTCCAGGGGCCAGATGGGCGCGCGCTGGGACTGGGACTGCGTCCGTTCGAGGATGGCATTGGCCGCGCGCCGGCCCGCCTCGCACGCCCCCTCCATGGAGGCCAGGTCCGTGTGCGTGCGGACGTAGTCCCCCGCGAGGCAGAGATTGGGAATGGCGCTCGAGGCCTCCGGGCGCACGTCCCAGGAGCCGGGCGGATGGACCAGCAGGCCGGACGAGTTGCGCGGCGGCAGCCCGCCCCCGTAGTCCAGGTCCGCGTCCAGGTGGAAGGAGTGCAAGAGCTCGTCGGTCAGCACCTGCTCGTCCGGGCCCAGCCCGTTGAGCGCCGCCTTGAGCTGTCCCCAGACCTCCGTCTTTATCTCCTCCGGCGTGCAGTCCTTCGCGCGCTTCGGAACGAACGTGCCGGGCGTGTTCCAATCCGAGACATCGATGGACAACAGCCCGCCCACCTGCCCATCCCCGAACACGCGCCGGAACAGCCCCAGCTCGCGCCAGAACTGCGGCTGCGAGATGGACGTCAGCGCCCATGGTGAGTCCGGATAGAAGGTGTGGCCGCGGACCAGCGGCACGTCCTCGTAGAGGAAGAACTGGATGCCCACCATCCAGGACACCAGTTGCTCCACGTCCGCCGCGCGCAGCCGTGCCAGCGCGGGGTCCAACGCGGCCAGCTCCGGGGTGATCAGCGCATGCGCCGCCTCCAGCGGCACCGCGAGCACGTAGTGGTCGGCCGAGCGGGACTCGCTGTTGGCGAAGCGGACGCCGCTGATGCGCCCGCCCGCCACGTCCAGCCCGGTGCAGCGGGTGCCCGCGTGGAACTGCACGCCCAGTCCGCGCAGGTGGGCAATCCAGGGGTCGAGCCACATCTGGCTGGTGGGGCCGCCCATCGTCCGGTCGTTGTTCACCCCGCTCTGCGCGAAGTCGAGGATGAGCTGCATGGAGATGGCGCCAATCGTCCGCGCGGACCCGCGCCGCGGATCCATGGCCACCATCGTGCGCGGCACGGCCCGCAGCTGCCGCTGGAACCTCGGCGAGTACAGGTCCCCCTGCGCGAAGTCCCACCAGGACATCCGCTCGTACTGGCCGAACCGGCGGGCCTCGCTGGATGAGAGGAATTGGAGGATCTTCAGGCCGTGGAGGCTGATGTCGGCCTGGTCGAAGTCCAGCTTCTGGAAGAACAGCTCCAGCGCCTCCAGGACGTCGTAGGGCCTGTCCAGCTTGCGGCGGGAGAAGCGGTACCACGTGTCCTCGTCGATGAGCGCGATGGCGCTCTCCGTGGTTGCCTTCAGGTGCTGCTCCACCGTGGGCGTGGCCGCGCCCGGAACGGCGGGCGTGCGCTGCATCATGTCGATGACGTGGCGGTAGAAGCGCGGGTAGAAGCGGAAGCCATGCTCGCCTGGCAGGTCGCGCCGGCCCTGGGTCCCGGTGCCCGCCACCGGCTGCGAGCGCGCCTTTCCGCCCCAGGTCGTCCGCGTGTCGTAGACGTGGACCTCGAAGCCGCGCTCCACCAACTCGTGCGCGACCGTCAGTCCCGCGACGCCTCCTCCCACCACGATGACGCTGGGCATGCCGCTCCTCCGCCTGGGCTTCGGGTACTCAGGGGAGCGTCGCGCATGCCCCAATGAGTCCGCATCACCCCGCAGCACGAGTGCGGTGTCTTGTACGAACGGATGAGACGCACTGTGTTGGATGTGGATGGGATTGAAACATGTAACTCAAGACAGGTGAGATTCGGCTCGGGGAGCGGTGGCCGGCACCCGACCTGGGAAGTCTTGTCCCTCGGGAGGGCCCCGCTTCCCTGCTGATACAAACCCTGCGTGAAATCACCGCCGAGGTTGTTCATATTTGATTGATTTGGTACTGTTGACTTCTCGAAACATTCCTCGTCGTGAAGGACGGCCCACCTTCATGGCAATGCGTTGCATCCCGAGGAAGGGGGGCGCCAGTCCGTGTTCTTGAGAATCCCGCCACCCATCCCTCTACGTGTGCCGGTCTCCCTTCGCCCCCGGGGCGCAAGGTGACGACGGGCCCGGGGGACATCCCGTCAGAAACCGCCGCGGAATGGCAGAAGGTCCTGGCCGTCTTCGCGGACGAAGCGGAGGGGCTGGTCTCCTCCATGGAAGAGAACCTCATCGCGCTGGAGGTCTCTCCGGCGGATGGGTTGCTCCCGGGCATCCTGCGCGGAGCCCACACGCTCAAGGGTGCGGCGGCGTCGCTCGGCTTCCAGGCCGTGACGGACTACACGCACGGCGTCGAGGACCTGCTCCAGGCGCTGCTCGACGGGCGCCTCGCGCTGGATGAGACGCGGGTGTCGCTGCTGCTCGGCGCGGTGGATCACCTCCGCGAGCTGTGCCAGGCGTCGCTCGCGGGCGTGGACTCGCTGGGCGCGGTGCACCAGGCCCACCTCTCCCGTTTGCGCGAGGGCATCGTCGCGGGGGTTCCCACGGAGGCGCTGCCGATTCCCGCCGCGCTGCCGCGCATGCCGGAGGCGCGGAGCACGGCGCGCACCCGCGTGCGCATGGACATGGAGCGCCTGGACCGCATCGTCACGCTCACCGCGGAGCTGTCCGTGGCGCGCGGGCGGATGGCGCAGTTCCTGGCGCGCGCGGAGGACACCGGCGCCAGCTGGGAGGACGCGCTCACCCAGCAGCGGGAGATGGATCCGCTCTTCGAGGCGCTCCAGGAAGAGGTGATGAAGGTGCGGATGGTCCCGGTGGGACCGCTGTTCCGTCAGCACCTGCGCACCGTGCGCGACCTGGCCCGCTCCCAGCAGAAGCTGGCCCAGTTGGAGCTGGAGGGCGAGGACGCCACGCTGGACACCGCGGTGCTGGACGCCTTGCGCGACCCGCTGCTCCACCTGCTGCGCAACGCGCTGGACCACGGCATCGAGACGCCGGACGAGCGGCGCGCCGCGGGCAAGGACCCCCGGGGCCGCCTGCGGCTCAAGGCCTACCATGACGCCGGCAGCGTCGTGGTGGAGCTGTCCGACGACGGCCGGGGCATCCAGCGCGAACGGGTGCGCGAGCGCGCGAAGCAGAAGGGGCTGGTGGCGGCGCCCGAGCGGCTGCGCGACGACGAATTGTTGCGCCTCATCTTCGAGCCCGGCTTCTCCACGGCGACGGAGGTGACGGAGCTGTCCGGCCGGGGCGTGGGCATGGACGTGGTGCGCCGGGACATTGAAGCCCTGCGCGGCTCCGTGTCCATCCAGAGCCAGGAGGGGCAGGGCACCACGCTGACGCTGCGGCTGCCCCTCACGCTCGCCGTCATCCAGGGCTTCGCCATGGGCGTGGGGGACCAGGTGTACGTGGTCCCCATCGAAGGCGTGCAGGAGTGCATGGAGGTCCCCGCCCAGGAGCGCACGGCGGAGGCGTCCGGCGTGCTGTCGCTGCGCGGGCAGCCGCTGCCGTACCTGCGGCTGCGCCAGGTCTTCTCCCTGGGCGGGAGCACACCGGCCCGGGAGAACGTGGTCGTCCTCAAGCATCCGGACGGCGTCATCGGGCTGGCGGTGGATGAGCTCCAGGGCGAGGGCCAGCGGGTCATCCGGCCCCTGGGGCGCCTCTTCCAGGGCATCCCCGGCATCTCCGGCTCCACCATCCTGGGCGACGGCCGGGTGGGGCTGCTGCTGGACACGCCCGCGCTGGTGCGCAGGGCCATCCTCCACGCCTCCGAAGCCGCGCTCAGTCTTCCCACCCCCCTGGAAACCCCTTCTCCCGCGAACGCCACCCGGGCGCCGTAGCGGTCCGTCTCTGTACCGGAGTCATCATGTTCAACAACCTGAGCATCACGGCGAAGCTGACGCTCGCCTTCAGCGCGATGGTCGCCATCATCCTCGCGCTGGTCGTGGTGGTGTACACGACCATCCTCAAGGTCTCCGTCACCGCCGAGGGCGACACCGAAAGCCAGAAGGTGCTGCTCGCCGTGCGCACCCTCGAGGGTGACATGGCCGACCTGGAGACCGGTCAGCGCGGCTTCCTCATCACCGGTGACGACAAGTTCCTGGAGCCCTACAACATGGCCCGGTTGAGCCTGTCGCAGAGCCTGGACAACATCCGCCAGCTCACCCAGAGCGACCGCCGCCAGCAGGAGCGCCAGCAGGAGATCCGCGACCTGTTCCAGCAGTGGATTGGCCAGCACCTGGAGCCGCTCATCGCCCAGCGCCGCGAGGTCAGCGCGGGCCGTGGGGACCTGGCGCAGCTCATCGCGGTGGAGCAGTCCGCGCGCGGCAAACAGACCGCGGACCGCATCCGCATGCAGCTCACCAAGCTGGCGGACGACGAGACGGCCCTGCTGGGCGAGCGCACCAAGCGCACCGCGGCCATGGTGGTGGACCTGTACAACCTGATCATCATGGGGGGCGCCCTGGGCGTGGTGCTCGCCGCCGCGCTGTCCTTCTTCCTCACCCGCAGCATCGTGCAGCCGCTGACGGAGGCCGTGCAGGTGACGTCGCAGGTGACGGCGGGTGACCTCACCGCGAACATCGTCGCCCGGGGCACGGACGAGACGGGCCGGATGATGGGCAGCATGCGGGAGATGATCCAGCGGCTGTCGGGCGTCATCAGCGAGGTGCGCGGCGCCGCGGGCTCGCTGTCGTCCGCGTCCCTCCAGGTGGCGTCCGCCGCGCAGGGCCTGTCGCAGGGCACCAGCTCCCAGGCGGCCTCCGTGGAGGAGACCACCGCCAGCCTGGAGCAGCTCAACGTGAGCATCCGCCAGAACTCGGAGAACAGCCGGGAGATGGAGCAGACGGCCGTCAAGGGCGCCCGGGACGCGGAGGAGAGCGGCCGCGCGGTGAAGGAGACCGTGGAGGCGATGAACGCCATCGCGGAGCGCATCTCCATCGTGGAGGAGATCGCCTACCAGACGAACCTGCTCGCGCTGAACGCCGCCGTGGAGGCCGCGCGCGCGGGTGAGCACGGCCGGGGCTTCTCCGTCGTGGCCACGGAGGTGCGCAAGCTGGCGGAGCGCAGCCAGAAGGCCGCGAAGGAGATTGGCGGCCTGGCCACCTCCAGCGTGAAGGTCGCCGAGCGCAGCGGGCAGCTCTTGACGGAGCTGGTGCCCGCCATCCGCCGCACGTCGGAGCTGGTGCAGCAGGTGGCCAACGCCTCGCGCGAGCAGTCCATCGGCGTGTCGCAGATGAACCGCGCCATGACGCAGGTGGATCAGGTCACCCAGCGCAACGCGTCCGCCGCGGAGGAGCTGTCCTCCACCGCGGAGGAGATGGCCACCCAGGCCGAGTCGCTGCTTCAGATGATGACCTTCTTCCGGCTGATGGAGGGCTTCAGCTACAACGCCCCCTCCATGCCGCGCCCGCAGGCTCCCCGGCAGCCGATGTCGCCCGCCCGGGGCCTCCAGGCCGCCGCGCAGGGGCCGCTCGCCACGTCCACGAATGGGGCGCTGGCCCGGCTCCAGAACGGCGCGGAAGCGCCGGCTCCCCATGACTTCCAGCGGTTCTAGGGAGGCGCGCGCACCATGAATGAGTCCACCGAACCGGGCGGCGGCCGGTCCAGCTACCTGAGCTTCATGCTCGCGGGCGAGGAGTACGCCGTGGGCCTCCTGCGAGTGCGGGAGATCATCGAACACCGCTCCGTCACGCGTGTGCCGGGGATGCCCGCGGCCGTGCAGGGCGTCATCAACCTGCGCGGCAGCGTGGTGCCCGTCGTGGACCTGGCGGTGAAGTTCGGGCTGCCGCCCCGGCCCATCACCCGCTGGTCCTGCTTCGTCATCGTGGAGGTGGTGCTCGACGGCCAGCAGACGGTGCTGGGCCTGCTGACGGACACCGTGCGCGAGGTGCTGGAGCTCAGCCCCGCGGACATCGAGCCGCCCCCGGCCTTCGGCACGCGCGTGCGGCTGGAGTTCCTGCGCGGGATGGGCCGCCACAACGACGCGTTCATCCTGCTGCTGGACCTGGACCGGCTCCTGTCGCTGGAGGAGCTGCTCAAGCTGACGGCCGCCACCGACGAGGCCTCGGCTCCGGCGGCCGCGGCCCCGGCGGCACCGGCCCCGGCGCCGGAAGCCTCGGGCAACGGGTGAGGCGATGAGCGGCGACGAGCCCTGGCCGCCGTCCGCGCTGCCTCCGGCGCTGTCGCGCTCGGAGCTGGAGATGTTCCAGCACCTGGTGGAGGCGGAGGCCGGCATCCACCTGTCGTCCGCCAAGAACGCGCTGGTGGCGAACCGGCTGTCGCGGCGGCTGCGGGAGCTGGGGCTGACGTCGTACGCCGCGTACCACGCGTATGTCACCACGCGGGGGAACGAGGCGGAGAAGGTGCGGATGCTCGACAGCCTCTGCACCCACGAGACGTCGTTCTTCCGTGAGCCCCGGCACTTCGACCTGCTGCGCGAGCACGTCTTCCCGGAGTGGGCGGCCCAGGCGGCGCAGGGCCGGCGGCCCCGGAGCATCCGCGTCTGGAGCGCCGGATGCTCCACGGGCGAGGAGCCGTACTCGCTGGCCATGGAGCTGCTGGAGGCGTTCCCCAAGGGCTCCGGGTGGAGCCTGGAGATCGTCGCCACGGACCTGTCCACCTGGGCGGTGAAGCGCGCGGAGGAGGGCCTCTGGAGCCTGGAGCGCTCCCGGACCATTCCGCAGCTGCTCTTGCGCAAGTACATGCTCAAGGGCGTGCGCACCCAGGAGGGCATGATGACGGCGGGCCCGGAGCTGCGGTCCTTCATGCGCTTCGCCCGCGCGAACCTGCACGCGCCGGCCACCTGGCCGGTGGGGCCGTTCGACATCATCTTCTGCCGCAACGTGCTCATCTACTTCGGCGCGGAGGCTCGGGCGCGCGTCATCCAGGGCCTGCTGTCCCGGCTGCCGGAGACGGGCTACTTCTTCCTGGGGCACGCGGAGAGCCTGATTGGCATCACCGCGGCGGCGCGCTCCGTGAGCGCCAACGTGTACACGCCGCGCCCGGGACCGCCGTTCCCGTCGCGCGAGTAGGGCGGAGGCGCCGCTTTCCATTTCTGGAAAGCAGGTGCCCGCCGCTGTCCGTTGTCGCGGGGGTGGCCGGCGCCCATCCTTGCCCCATGAAACGATTCGATTTCGCGGGCAAGACGGTGCTGGTGACGGGTGCATCCATGGGCATCGGCGCGGAGTTCGCGCGGCGCTTGTCCCGGCGGGGCGCCACGGTGGTGCTGGTGGCCCGGAGCGAGGCGAAGCTGGAGGCGCTCGCGGCGGCGCTGGGCAACGCGCATGTGATTCCCGCGGACCTGACCGCTCCGGGCGCGCCCCAGCGGCTCCTCGAAGCGGTGCGCGCGAAGGGGCTGGAGGTGGACGTCCTGGTGAGCAACGCGGGGTTCGGGCTCCACGGTGGCTTCGACGTGCTGCCCTTGAAGGACCAGTTGGAGCAGATCGACCTCAACGTCCATGCGCTCGTGGAGCTGACGCACGTCTTCCTGCCCATGCTGGAGCGGCGGCAGGGAGGCGTCATCCACGTGGCCTCCATGGCGGCGTACCAGCCGACGCCATACATGGCGGTCTACGGCGCGACGAAGGCCTTCGTCCTGTCCTTCAGCGAGGCGCTCTGGGCAGAGTACCGCGAGCGCGGCGTGCGCGTCCTTGCCCTGTCACCTGGGGCCACGGACACGCCGTTCTTCGAGCGCTCAGGGGAGGGGGCCTCGCCCGGCAGGAAGGCGCGCCCGGAGGACGTGGTGGAGGTCGGACTCGATGCATTCATCGCGGGGCGCTCGTCGGTGGTGCATGGCCTTGGCAACCGGCTCGCGGCCTTCGCCAACCGGTTCTTCTCCCGGGAGCTCAGCGCGAAGGTCATCGCGCGGATGACCCGGCCGAAGACGCCCGTGCTTCCGGCGACCTAGAGTGCTTTCCATTCATGGAAAACAAAGTGCCCGCCTGGGATGACCTCCGCGTCCTGCTCGAAGTGCATCGAGGCGGCAGCTTCCTCGCGGCGGGGCTCACGCTGGGCCTGTCGACGTCCACGGTGGCGCGCCGCATCGGGGCGCTGGAGAAGGACCTGGGGCGCGCGCTGGTCCACCGCACCTCGCAGGGCGCGTGGCTGGAGAAGGAAGCGCTGGAGCTCATCGCGCTGGCAGAGAGCTTCGAGCAGTCCCTGCGTGCGCACCGGCGTGATGGCGGTGGAGGCTCTCCCTACGCGGGCCGGATTCGCATCTCCCTCCCGGACGGCTTCCTGACGGGAGCGGCGGAGGCGGCGACCCGCTTCCGGCGGCTGCATCCGGAGACACGGATTGAAGTGATTTCGGAGCTCCGGTTCGTGGACCTGTCCTCGCGCGAGGCGGACATCGGCGTACGGGGTGGCCGGTCCTCCTCTCCGGTGCTCGTTGACAAGCCATTGGGGGAGGTCGTGAGTGGCCTCTACGCGAGCGAGGCCTACCTCTCGCGCTCCCTCCCCAAACGCTTCCTGGGCGCTGGCGACTACGGCGAGCAGAACTTCGTCGTGGAGGACGAGACGCCTCGCGGGCAGGGCCCCGCGCAGTGGTTGATCCAGCGGGGTGCGTCCCGTTTCCCCTTCCGCTCCAACTCGATGGAGGCGCGGCTGCACGCGGCGAAAGGGGGCATGGGGCTGGTCATGCTTGGGATTGGCGCGGAGACGCAACATCTGGAGCTGCGCCGGGTGCGGCTGGAGACGCCGCTGCCGTCGCTCCGCTTCTACCTCACGATGCACAAGGACCTGCGCAAGGTCCCCCGCATCCGCGAGTTCGCCAAGACCTTCGAGACCGTGTTCGCGGAGTACCTGGCCGCGCAGGCCGAAGCAGAGGCAACACCTCGCACGAAGAGGCCTCGCTCCCGGATGCGCTAGCGTTGCCGGATGGAAGAGACATGGGTGTACGAGCAGGTGCGTGCCATCACGGATGACGTGCTGGAGGATGTCCCGCACGTGGGCATCCATGTGGATCGATGGGGACGCGTGCACGTGTCCATCGACCTCGTCAACCCGGACACGGGTGAGCTCCTCGAACGCGTTGTCGCGAACTCGCGCGGTGGCGTGATGCGACCTGAGCTCGTGGCGAAGGAGGGGCTCACCGCGAAGGTGGAGGAGCTGGCGCGGCGCCTGAAGACCCTGGACCGCGGTGAGCCCCATCCCCTGGAGGAATGGGACACGCAGCTCGCCGCCATTGGCCGGAGCGTGATGGCGGGGTCGGGCGAGGACGCCGTGTTCTGGTTGGACGACGAGGGCCACTGGCAGGTGGGAATCGAGTCGTTCATCGGCGAGGACGACTGGCGCTTCGTGTACCGGGTGCTGGCGACGACGCGCGGGGACGTACCCATGCCGTTGCTCGCGGAGAGGCTCGGGCTCCTGCCGCGTGCACAGGAACTGGCCCGGCGGTTGGGTGAGCTGGTCGCGCGACTCCCGCTCCCACCAATGGACGAAGAGCAGTCCCCGCTGATTCCGGATGCGCTGGCGAACCTGATGTCCGGCTTCAACCAGGCCATCGACTCCCTGGACCGCGTGCCGGACTACACCGGAGGCGGAGCCTGGGACCACCTGGATGACGACCGCGTCCGCCGTGAGGTGATGAAACAGTTCGCCCGGGTGGTCCATGCGCGCGTCGAAGAGGAGAAGCAGTGGCCGGAGGTCATCGAAGCGGACCGGCTGGAGGCCGCCTTCGACGACCTGAAGCGCGACGGCATCGTGACGAGGATGGGCGCCACCGATACCCTGAGCGGAGGGTGGACCTACGTCCGGGAGGACGCGCACGCATGGGAGGAGCGCGGCTTGAAGCCGTGGGGCGCGGCCTTCTTCCACGGGCAGGACATCGACCACGCGCTGAAGGGAAACCCGCTCCACATCGCGTTCGGCTCGCTGGACGAAGGAGAGGTCCCAGAGAAGGACGCCGCGGTGGGACAGGCCGTCGTCAACGCCCTCCGGAAGTATGACTTCGCTCCCAGATGGAACGGCAGCGAGACGACCCGCATCGAGCTCCGCCCGGCCTTCACCTGGCGGCGGCGGCGCTCGCGCGTCGACACCCCCGAGAACGTCGTCCTGTACGCGCTCGACGCCAGTCTGGTGGCGCTGTTTCCCCGCCTGCGTACCCTGCGGATGCGGTTCGGGGACATGACTGTGTATGACCTGGACCGGATGCGCTCGGACAGCCTGGAGGCCATCACCCTCCAGTTCGACCGGGATGCGCAGGCCCGGGATGCGCTGCCGGATCTGCTGGAGCGGGTGAAGGAGCGCTTCCCCCGGCTCCAGACCGTCACCGTCACCGGGGACGGTGGCTTCGAGGAGACCGTCAGCGTGGCTGCGTGAGCGCCGGAGCCTCGTCGGGGCGGGGTTGTGCCTCCGGCTCCAGCGCTGCGGAACCCTTCCAACGCGTCAGGGCCACGATGGCCACGCCCAGGATGACGACGCTGAAGATGGACGCCTCCAGGCCATAGGCGCCGCCCGTGAGCCACTCCGGACGGCCCTGGAAGACAGGCGTCCACCAGCCGTGGGCTTCTTTTCCGCTGATGCCGAAGCCCATCGTGCCCAGGAACCAGTTCCACCCCATGTGCACGCCGACCGGCAGCGCCAGGTGCCGCGTGCGCAGGTAGCACAGGCCCAGCATCCAGCCCGCCATGAAGGTGGTGATCATCGCCACGACGCGCGTGGGGACCTCCATCTCCGGGGTGAAGGGGTGGGCCAGGCAGAAGAGGAGGGAGATGACCCCCTGCGCCCAGCGCGTGCCCAGGCCCCGGATGGCGCGCTGGAAGAGGTAGCCGTGGAACAGCGCCTCCTCGAAGAGGCCCACGCCCAGCATCACCCAGGCCAGCTTCACGACCGCGGTCCCCTGGACGTTCGCGGCGCGCTCCAGGTGGTAGCCACCGGCCATCCAGCCGAGCAGGGCCACGAGCCCCACCAGGACCACGCCCCCCAGAACCCCCACGCCCAGGTCACGGCCCGCGCGCCGGTCCGGCGACATGCCGAGCGACGTCAACGTCACGGGCTGCTTTTCGAGATAAAGGAAGTCGAGGCTCACGAGCAGCACGCCCAGGAAGCCGAAGAAGGGGTTCGGCACGAAGGGCCGGACTGCCGCGGGCAGCAGGGTCTGGAGCCACATCAGGATGCCGGCCAGGACGGCGGACACCACGATGAAGCCGGCGCCCTTCCAGCCATTGCGCAAGCGCCCTTCGCCATCCCGGAACACGGCCTTCATATGCTCGACCTCGCGGCGTGGTTGCGTTCCCTGCCTACAACCAACGCGCGACTTCGGGAAGGATTGCCCCCGTTCGACACGGCATGGCACAACCCGGCGCATGAGCACGGGGCCGAAGACGATTCGCCGGGGGGAGCTGTACTGGTGCGAGCCGGACGAGGCCCGGGGCTCCGTGCCGCCCATCGCCCACCCGCACCTCGTCATCCAGGACGACGTCTTCAACCGCTCCCGCATCCACACCGTCATCGTCTGCGCGCTCACCTCCAATCTCAGGAAGGCGAACGAGCCCGGCAACGTGCTGCTCGAAGTGGGGGAGGGCGGCCTGGCGAAGCAGAGCGTCGTGGTCGTGTCGCAGGTGTCCTCGGTGGAGAAGTCACGGCTCGGCGAGCGCATCGGGGCGCTCTCCGAAGCACGGGTCGAGCAGGTCCTCGCGGGCCTGCGCTTCCAGCAGGCGTCCTTCTTCCGCGATCCGGATGTCTGACCCGGAGCGCGGGTAGCCTTCCGCGCTCCGGACCGGGTGTTTCACGGTGTCATCAATACAGCAGGGAGCGGATGGGGACGGTGGCGTTGACCGGATACCCGCTGCCGAGCTGCCCGGCCGAGTTGTAACCGAAGCCCCACAGCGTGCCGTCCGAGCGCAGGGCCAGCGTGAACGTTTCACCCGCGGCCACGGCGGTGGCACCACTCAGCCCCACCACCGGTAACGGCGTGGCGACCAGGTTGTCGAGCCCCGCCGGGTTGCCCAGACAGCCGTAGATGTTCGCGCCCCAACCCCAGAGCGAGCCGTCCGTGCGTGCCGCCACGGCGTGGTAGGCCGCCGCCGCCACGACGCCCGCCCCGCTCCACTGGGTGACCTGGTAGGGCACGGAGTGGTTCGTGTAGGTGCCGTCGCCCAACTGCGCATATCCGTTGTCTCCCCATGCCCAGAGGGTGCCGCCCGTGCGGAAGGCGAAGGAGGACGTGCCGCCCGCGCCCAGGGACACGACGCCGCTCAACCCGGCCACCTGCACCGGCAGGGGCCGCGAGGTGGTGGTGCCGTCGCCCAGCTCGCCGCTGAAGTTCGACCCCCACGCATGCACCGTGCCGTCCGAGCGCAGGGCCAGGCTGTGGAACGTGCCCGCCGCCACCGCGACCACGCCGCTCAGTCCCGCCACCTGCACCGGGGACTGCCGGCCCACGGTCGTGCCGTCGCCCAACTGTCCCAGGCCGTTGTAGCCCCAGCTCCACACGGTGCCGTCGGCGCGAAGCGCGAGCGTGTGGTAGTCGCCAGCGGCCACCGCGATGACGCTGCCCACGCCCGTCACCTGGCCCGGGAACAGACTGCCCGCGGTGCTCCCGGTGCCCAACTGCCCCCAGGAATTGCTGCCCCAGGTCCATACGGTGCCGTCGGAGCGCAGCGCCACGGAATGCTCGAGGCCCGCCGCCACGCCCGTCATGAAGGACAGGCCGGGGACCTGGGTGGGCGCGGCGCGGTTGCTCGTGTTGCCGATGCCCAACTGGCCCTGGGGATTGAAGCCCCAGGCCCAGAGCGTGCCATTCGAGCGGATCGCGACGGCGTGCGCCTTGCCAGCGGCCACCTTTGACACGCTGCCAATGACGGACACCGCGCTCGGCGTGACGCGCGTCCCGAGCGTCCCGTCCCCGCGCTGGCCCGCTTCAGAGGTGCCCCACGCCCACAGCGTCCCGTTACCGAGCGCGGCCAGGGAGAAGCCACTGCCCGCGGCGATGGCGACGGCGCCGGAGAGGCCGGGCACGCGGATGGGAGTGTTGCGCTGCGTCTGGGTGTCATCCCCCAGCTCTCCCCAGCTGTTCTGCCCCCACGCCCAGAGGGTGCCGTCCGCGCGCACCGCGAGCGAGTGATTGAAGCCCGCCGAGACGGAGACGGTCGGCTCCTGGTTCGAGAGGCGCACGGGCAGGTTGTAGGACGTGGAGTTTCCGGTCCCGAGCGCCCCGTAGCCGTTGCCGCCCCACGCCCAGACGGTGCCATCCGCGCGCACCGCGAGCGAGTGGTAGCCGCCCGCGGCGAACGCCGTGACCTGGGTGAGCCCGGTGACGGCGACGGGCAGGGTGCGGTCCGTGTTGGTGGCATCTCCCAGTTGACCATAGATGTTCCTGCCCCAGGCCCGGAGCGTGCCGTCCGCGCACAGGGCCAGGCTGTGGCTGGAGCCTGCTGCCACGGCGACGACACCGGGCAGCCCGGTGACCAGGCCTGGCGTGGAGCGGTTCGTGTTGGTGCCGCTTCCGAGCTGCCCCTGGCCGTTGTAGCCCCAGCTCCAGACGGTGCCGTCGGAGCGCACGGCGAGGACATGGTTGTCACCGGCCGCCACGGACACCACATTGGCGAGCCCGGTCACCTGCACGGGCGTGGAGCGCTGGGTGGTGGTGCCGTCGCCCAGTCGTCCGTAGTTGTTGCCGCCCCAGGCCCAGACCGTGCCATCCGAGCGCAGCGCCACGGAGAAGTTCCGGCCCGCGGAGACCGCGGTGACGTTGGCGAGCCCCTGGACGCGAACCGGGGTTCCTCGCTGGACGGTGGTTCCGTCGCCCAGCTCTCCCAGGATGTTCCAGCCGGAGGCCCAGACCGTGCCGTCCGGACGGACCACCAGCGCATGCGACACGCCGGCCGCGACCCGGGGCGGGGCGACCAGCGCGGAAACCCGCCGCCCCGGTGCCGCTTCCGGCGAGTCCACCTCCGTGCCGTACGCGGTGAGGCTCAGCAGCACCCCGAAACACAGACACCAAAGCCTGCTCATGACGCTCGTCGAATGGCTGCGCATTCCTTGGACTCCTTCGCGGGTAGACGCATGCCCGGGGCCGTCCGGCCCGGCGTGATGTCTTGGTTCCAGGGCATGCCCCCGCTGAACGAACGCGCTGTTTGTTCCGTGGTGGGTATTTTTACTTTGGGTGA
This sequence comes from Corallococcus sp. M7, assembly GCF_054512695.1. Lineage (NCBI taxonomy): Bacteria > Pseudomonadati > Myxococcota > Myxococcia > Myxococcales > Myxococcaceae > Corallococcus > Corallococcus sp. M7. The sequence continues at coordinate 6,873,873 of NZ_CM137252.1, read as the reverse complement.
ATGCAAACGTTCGCGGCCGGACAGAGCCTGGCAGACAGATGACCCACGTCGACAAGGCTGGCTGTCCTGGAGTGCGCCAGGACGGCCACGCCCCGCGGGCTTTGGCGCTACGCTCGTCGCGTGGGACACGAACCAGACCCGGATGACCGGACGGTGGAGACGCTGGTGGCCACGGCGCTGCGGGGCGTGCCGGAGGGCTCCGAGGCGTGGGAGGCCATTTATGCCCTGCACCGCAGGGGTGGGGAAGACGTCTTCAACGCCGCCAGCGCGCTGCTGCGCTCGCGGCTCCCCGGGGAGCGAGCACGGGGCGCGGACATCCTGGCGCAGCTCAAGCTTCCCTCCGACGTGCGGGAACTCGCCGCGGACGCGATGCTGGCGCTGCTCCACAAGGAACAGGACGCGCGGGTCCTGTCCTCGCTCATCGCGGGCCTGGGCCACCTGGGGGTCGCGAGGGGGCCGTCGGCGATTGCCCCCTTCCGGGACCATGCTTCCGCCAAGGTCCGTGGCACCGCGTTGATCAGCCTCCTGAAGTCGCCCGGTGCTGAGCCGCTGTCCGTGCTCCTGCCGTCCCTGGATGACACGGACGAGGGCGTCCGGGGGCTGGCGATGGCCCACCTGCGGCTCCTCTCTCCAGAGGTCGATACGCCCGCGCTCCGGGACTCGCTCGTGCGCCGCATGGACGACGCAAGCCCCGCGCTTCGGGCTGAAGCCGTGCTCCTGCTCGCGCAGCGCAAGGACTCGCGAACGCTGGAGCCGCTGCGCAGGGCCCTCCGCCGCTCACGCGTCCGACAGGAGTTCGTGGAAGCCGCAGGCGCCTTGGGAGACCCATCGCTGCTCCCTGTGTTGCGAGCATTGGAGGGGCAACGTCAGGACGACCGTCCCTTCACCCGCGCACTGGCTGAAGCCATCGCCGCGTTGGCACAGGTGTCCTGAGGCGTCTCACGGAGCCGGAAGGGGATTGCCCCAGGCCGCGGCGGAGATGCGCCACTGCCCGCCGGTTCGCACCAGCAGCAGATGATCGATGAAACGCACGCCTCCCACGCGGACCTCCAGCTTCGCGGCGGCCACGTTCCCCCGGACCTCCACCTTCAGGATGTTCCAGGGACTCTCCCGGTCCTGGATGCCCGCCTCCGCGTTCGCCGCGTAGCGGGCCGCGGCCTCCGACAATGTCCCCCACGCGAAGGGCACGCCTTCGACGTTCACGCGGTAGTAGAGGCAGTCCGGTGTATGTGATTGGTGCAGCAGCGCGTGGCTGTAGAGCGCGTGCGCTTCGATCTTCGCGTCCAGCACCGCGCGAATCTCCTCCTGCGAGGAATCAGACCCGGCCGCGCTCTCTCCCGGCGCGAGCCGCTGGAACACCTTGCCCACGATGCGCCAGCCCACCGGTGTCTCCACCACGAGCAGCAGGTCATCGAACGTGTGGTCCGGCCAGTGGGAGACGGCCTCCATCAATGCGAAGGGACCCTCCCGGTCGAGCACCGTCATCCCGCGCCTGGCCGCGGGCTGAGGCGCTTTCGCGGCCGCATCCAGCGCCTGCCACCACTCCAGTTGCGTCCGGGTCCGCAGCGTCCCATCCACCCAGTGCATGCGCACGTCCGGATGGAACGCGGACCGCAGCAGCCGGCTGGAGCCGGTGTCGGAGGCCTGGAAGTACGCCTGCACGGCCTGCTCGGGACCGGCATGAAGGCGCGCAGAGGGGAAGGGGCCTGTCCGTGCACAGGCCGTGAGCAGCGCGAGCGTCACCAGCGGAAGGGTCTTCGACATGCCCGTCAAGGTGCGCGTTCACGCGCAGGGACGCCAATTGATAGTGGCGGGGCGAATCCATAGAAAGCCTCGATGGACTTCCCAGACCTCCCCTTCCTGCGCACGTTCGTGACCGTCTACGAATCCCGGGGCGTGACGGAGGCCGCGGCGCGCCTGCACCGCACCCAGCCCACGGTGAGCTATCAACTGCGCCGGCTGGAGGAGACGCTCGGCGCGCCGCTATTCGAGCGCCGGTCCGCGAGGCTCGTGCCCACGCCCCTGGCGGACCGGCTCTTCCGGTTCCTCGGAGGCTTCGCCCGGGACGTGCATGCGGTGTTGCAGGGGGACGAGGAGGACCGCCCGCTGGAGATCGCCGCGGTGTCTGGCTTTGGCCGCTACGTGCTCTTCCCGCTGCTGCGGGAGTCGAAGTCACTTCACCGGACGCTGACGCTGCGCTACCCGCCAGCGGAGGAGGTCTTCCAACAGGTGCTGGAGGGCCAGGTGGACGTGGGCTTCTCCTTCCGGAGCACGGTGCATCCCCGGCTCACGCTGACACCGGTCTACGAGGAGCAGCTCGTGCTCGTCGCGGGGCGGACCTGGGCGCGGCGCCTGCGCGTGCAGGAGCACTTCCAGGACGTGCCGCTGGTGACCTACGACGAGGGGGACTACGTGGTGGGCCGGTGGCTGGGCCACCACTTCGGCCGGCGCCATCCCCACTGGTACAGCACCGCGCACTTCGAGGAGCTGGAGGAGGTGCTGGAGTGGGTGGCGCTGGGGCACGGCGTCGCCGTTGTCCCTGGCTTCTGCATCCCGAAGGGGCGGGGCCTGGGCGTGGTCAGCTGGGGCAAGCCCGCGCTGACCAACAGGGTGCATGCCGTGCAACGCACCCAGGCCCCCGTGCGGCCCGTCGTCGCGGAGCTGCTGGCGCGGCTGCGCGACGGACGTGGAGACGCTTCCTGAGCTCAGGCGGGCTGGGCGCTCGCCACGGAGTCCAGCTCCTTGAGCGCGTCCTCCGGCAACTTGAGCTCGCCCGCGGCCAGGTTCTCCTTCAGGTGCGCGACGGACGACGTGCCGGGAATGAGGAGGATGTTGGGCGAGCGGTGCAGCAGCCACGCCAGCGCGGTCTGCATGGGCGTCGCGTTCAGGCGGGCCGCGACGGTGGACAGCGTGGACGACTGCAGCGGGCTGAAGCCACCCAGCGGGAAGAACGGCACGTAGGCGATCTTGTCCTTCGCGAGCGAGTCGATGAGCGCGTCGTCATCCCGGTGCGCCAGGTTGTAGTGGTTCTGCACGCAGACGATGTCCGCGATGCGCCGTCCCTCCGCGACCTGCGTCGCCGTGACGTTGCTCAGCCCGATGTGGCGCACCAATCCCTTGCGCTGGAGCTCGGCGAGGGCAGAGAGGGGCGCCTCAATGGAGCCTTCGGCGGGCCCGTGCGTGTCGAACATGATGCGCAGGTTGACCACGTCCAGCACGTCCAGCCCCAGGTTGCGCAGGTTGTCGTGCACGGCCTGGGTCAGCTCTTCCTTGGAGAAGGCGGGGAGCCAGGAGCCGTCGTTGCCGCGCCGGGCGCCAATCTTGGTGACGATGACGAGGCCGTCAGGGTAGGGCGACAGCGCCTCGCGGATGAGCTGATTGGTGACGTGCGGGCCATAGAAGTCGCTGGTGTCGATGTGGTCCACCCCACGGGCCACGACCTCGCGCAACACGGCCCGGGCGGCGTCCGGGTCCTTCGGCGGGCCGAAGACGCCGGGTCCCGCGAGCTGCATGGCCCCATAGCCGAGGCGCTTCACGGGGCGGCCCCCGAGGGGGAAGGTGCTGGATGAATCGATACCGGGCATGCTCCATCTCCTTTTGAGATGCAGCATGAATAGCCACCGTGGACTTTCTGCATAACGGGGCACGACCCGTACAGGTTGTGCGGAGCGGCGAACAGTGAAGGTCGACCTGGGTGATTTGAACGCCTTCGTGGTGGTGGCGAGGGCCCGCAGCTTCCGCGAGGGGGCGCGCCTGAGCGGGAGCAGCGCGTCCTCGCTGAGCGACGCGGTCCGCCGGCTGGAGGAGCGGCTGGGCGTCCGCCTGCTCAACCGGACGACGCGCAGTGTTGTCCCGACTGAAGCCGGGGAAGGCCTGCTGGAGCGCCTGGCGCCCGTGCTGACGGAGATGGAGGCCGCGCTCGACGTGGTGAACGGCTTTCGCAGCCGGCCCGCGGGCGTGCTGCGCCTCAACGTGCCCATCAGCGCGTCACGACTGGTGCTGCCGCGCATCGTGCCGCCGTTCCTCGCCGCGTACCCCGACATCCACCTGGAGGTCATCACCGAGGACAGCTTCGTGGACGTCATCGCGGCCGGCTGTGACGCGGGCATCCGCTACGACGAGCGGCTGGAGCAGGACATGATCGCGGTGCCCATCGGGCCGCGCGTCCAGCGCCACGCCACCGCCGCGTCCCCGGCGTACCTGGAGCGGCATGGGCGGCCAGAACATCCCCGGGACCTGCTGCGGCATGCCTGCCTGCGCGGGCGCTTCGCGAGCGGCGCGATGACGCTCTGGGAGTTCGAACGGGACGGCGAGGTGGTGACGGTCGAGCCCACGGGACCGCTCATCGTGCGTGCGGGCGGAGGGACGGACCTCGCTGTCGACGCGGCGATCGCGGGCACCGGCATCGTGCACCTCTTCGAGGACTGGCTGCGCCCGCATCTGGACAGCGGCGCCCTGGTGCCCGTGCTCGAACCCTGGTGGCAGCCCTTTCCGGGGCCATTCCTCTACTACCCGGGGCGGCGCTTCGTGCCCGCGCCGCTCCGGGCGTTCATCGACTTCATCAAGGCTCCAGAGGCCGCGCCTTGACGCCAGCGAACGTCACGGCTCGGAAATGCTCACGGTGAAGCCCTTGGGGACACTGGAGTCATCCAGCACGTGCACGAAGGCCTGGGCGGTCCACTCCACGTCGACGGTGCCGGGGGCCTCGACCGTGCCGGAGTCCGAGTTGCCCTGGACGTCGAAAACGACCTGCAGGGTCCACTCGCAGCCTTGATCCGTCGGGCAGTTCTCGCCGAGGTACGTCACGCTCTCCACCGTCACGGCGACGTCGGGCTCCAGGATGCCGCTCTGGCTTCTGGAGACGAGCTCCCCCTCGAGGTAGCCGATCGCCAGCGACGGAGGCGGCGTCTGGATGGGGTCTCCCGGCGTCCACTTCGCCTTGGCCTGGATGTGCAGCTCTCCGTCCATCGGATCCGACGACTTCTCCTTCGAGGAGGTCCGGACGACCAGCGTGCGCGTGACCTTGAAGGTCTCCGCCGTCAGGCGGAAGGGCGCGCCGGTGTAGACCGGGGACGCGACGTCGTCGGACTGGGCCCGCGAGGTGGCCACGACGCTGACACAGGCCAACAACAGCACCACGCGTGACGCCCAGGTGCGGGTCGTGGTGGGGATTCGCTCGAAGACGGAGGGACGGGCTCGGCGCATGGCTTCCTCGGGCAGGCGTGAAGGTTCCGGGCGTACGGGGAACGCCGGGTGGCGCGACGCAGAGCAATCGCAATGCCACGCACTCCCAGAGGGACACGGGGCCTGAGCGCCATGCTCCAGCGTCACAATCACGACATGTGTGTCACATGCCCGCCTGGCCTGAGCGCGCTCGACATGTCTGAACGGACGACATCGGAGGAGGCTCGGGTCCTGTAGAAGGCCCGCCATGAAGCCTCCTCGCATTGTCATCGTGGGCGGTGGCCCCGCCGGAATGGTCCTCGCGTATCAGTTGGTCACGAACGGTGTGCCGGTCCGCGTCCTGGAGCGCCATCCGGACTTCGAACGCGAGTTCCGCGGCGAGCTCCTCCAGGCGCCGGTCGTCGAAGCCCTGAAGTCCGCGGGGCTCTTCACCGCGCTGCTCGAGCGGGGGCACGCCCTGCCGGACATCGAGCGGGTCATGTACGTGGGCGAGCGCCGCACGGTCCGTGTGCCGGGTCCCCGGGAGGTGGGGGCCGTGGTGTCGCAGCCCGGAATGCTCGCGCTGCTCCACGAGCAATGCCTGCGTCATCCGCACTACCGCATGGACTTCGGCACCACGGTGATGGACGCCGTGCGGGAGGAGGGGCGCGTGGTGGCGCTGAGGACCCGCCGCGACGGCGTGGAGGAGCGCGTCGACGGGGACCTCTTCATCGTGTGCAACGGGCGCAACAGCCATCTGCGCAAGTCCTGCGGCCTGGAGACCGAGCAGTTCGAGTCGACGGCCGACGCGCTCTGGCTGCGCTTCGACCTTGCTGATGCGCCGGAGGTACTGCCCACGTCGCTCCAGGTGCACATGTTCGGCAAGGGGCGGGTGGTCGTCTTCCAGCCGTCCACGCGGCACCGGCTGCACATCGCCTTCAGCGAGCCGGGCGACCTCAACGGGCTGCGCAAGGACCTCCCGGAGCTGCGCCGGAGGCTGCTGCCCACGGTGCCGGAGAAGCTCCGTCCCCACGTGGAGCGCAAGCTCGACGAGCACACGGAGTGGCAGGTGCTGCGGATCCTCGTGGACCGGGTGAAGCGGTGGCATGCCCCAGGGGTCCTCTTCCTGGGAGACGCGGCGCACACGATGTCGCCATCAGGAGGGCAGGGGCTGAACCTGGCCATCAAGGACACCTTCGTGGCCGCCAACCACCTGCTGGATGCCATTCGTGAAGGCCGGCCGCTGGGCGCGGCGGTCTTCCAGAAGATCCAGGACGAGCGTCAGCCCGAGGTCGACCGTGTGCAGGCGGGGCAGACGCGAGCGGGACAGATGGTGCTCAAGCCGCTCGGCGTGCTTCACCTGATGTTCACCGTCCTGGGCGCGGTGATGGCCGTCGCGGGCAAGAAGATGCAGGGCACGGCCGGGCCCACCGCCGAGCCGCGCTACTTCACACCGCTCGCGCGTGGTACGCCACAGGCTCATTGAACCGGGAAGGAGTCCAGGGAATGCCGAGCGCGATCGAAGCCATCAACACCCTGAAGGAACGACTGGCTCGCGAGCAGGGGCTTCCCATCCGGGCCGTGAGTCTGACTCCGGTCAGTGAGGAGGAATTGCGCCCTCTGGAAGATGCGCTGGGCCCGCTGCTTCCCAAGTCCTATCTCCAGTTCATCACGCGGCACGGCCTGTTCCGCGCGACAGATGACGCGGGCCACGAGCGGGCACGGATGCTGAGCCCCGCCGAGGTGCTGGAGCAGCACGCGGGGTACCAGGAGTTCGTGGATGAGGACTCCTTCGGCGAAGAGGAGGACGAGCGGGAAGCCGCCTTGCGCGAGCTGGAGGTGCGCAGGCGGCTCATTCCCTTCCAGTACATCGCCAGCTCGTCCGTGCATGACTTCTACAGCTTTGACACAGGATGGCGCCGCGACGAGGGCATGCTCATCTTCAAGGCCTACCACGACGATTTCGACCTCGCGCCGTGGTTGCTGGATGAGGCCCCGGATACCTCCGGATGCACGTTCGACTTCGACGAGCACCTGAACCAGGTCCTTCGCGAGCTTCTCTAGGCCTCAGCCGCGCAGCCGGTCCGCCAGGTCCTGGGCCAGGCCGCACATGGTCAGCGTGGGGTTCCACGAGCCCGACGTGGGGAAGAGCGCGCCGCCCGTCACGTAGACGTTGTGCACGCCGTGCGGCCGGTAGTCCAAACCGACCACCGACGTCGCCGGGTCCCTGCCCATCCACAGCGGCGAGGCCTCGTGCACGATGATGTTCAGGCGGATCTGCTTCCGGTCCGGCCGCTCCGACTGCCAACGGCCACCATCGCCGCTCGCGTTGTCGTCGACCCAGTACTCGACCTCCGGTCCCTCGCAGCCCGCGCGCCCGGCCATGACGTCGATGGCCTGATACGTCGCCTCGTCGAGCACGTCCCACAGCCGGTGGTCCTGCTCGCCGGGCTGGAGCTGGAGGGTGATGTTGGTGGCGGGGTCGGTGCCGCCGTTCATGCGGATCCAGTTGTCGGGGTTCTTCTCGCTCACCTCGCCCAGGGTCGCGCAGACGAACACGACGTAATCCTCGGAGCCCTTCAGCTGCGCCATCGACGCGACGGCCGCCGCGTCCGGGGCCTCATGCGCGATGGTGCTCTCGTCCGCCTCCGGGTTGGCGGAGGCGAAGGCGCTGGTCTGCACGTGGTACTGCAAGCCATTGGGCGCCTTGCCGTCCAGGTAGGTGGCGCCAATCTCCAGCGCGGACAGGTCGTTGAACGCCGAGCGCTTCACGCGCGCCGTGATGTGAGACATGAAGTGGCCGGTGTAACGCTTGCCGATGTTCGGCAGGGCCTCCTTGAAGGAGTTCATCAGCAGCGTCGCGGGCGGGATGGTCCCCATCGCCAGCACGACCTTCGCCGAGCTCACCGCCAGCGGGCCTCGGCTCGTCTCCAGCGCGGTGACCGTTCCATGGCCGTCATGCACCAGCCGGTCCACGACGCAGTGGTCGACGATGGTCAGGGGCTGTCCCTTGCCCCGGGCCGCCAGCGCCTTCTGCGATTGCTGTAGGTCCAGCAGCGTGCCGACCGTGGAGTACTTGTAGAACTTCACGCCCTTCCAGGGGGTATTTCCCACGGCGATGGGCGCCGGGAACGCGCTCTCCGCGGAGGGCACGTAGCGCTTGAAGTTCTCCCGGAGGTTCACGTCGATTTGATGCTGGAGGCTGCCGTAGACGCCGTCGTGGACCCGGTCCATCGGGGTGACGTGCAGGAACGCGCGGGCGCGGTCCCAGAAGCCCGGCTGGAGCGTGACGTCGATCAGCTCCTGGGGCCAGTCGCGCATCAGGTCGGGCGTCGGGGCGGGGCACCAGGCGCTCCAGTAGGTCGAGCGTCCGCCCAGCACGGGGATGTAGCCGGCCTGGAAGAACTCCAGCTCCGTGGTCGCCATCCGCGTCGTGCGCGTCCACGGGTAGGTGGTGGGCGGTGAGCCCGTCGCGGCCTGGAAGGCGAGCGGGAGCATCTGGTAGTGCGTGGGCAACCAGAAGCCGCCCCGCTCCAGCACCAGGATGCGCGCGTTGGGGTTGTGCTTCAGCGTCTGCTCGATGAACGCCACACCGGTGGGGCCGGTGCCAATCACGATGAAGTCATACGCGGAGGACTGGATGGCGCTCCAGTCGTTCGGCGTGGCGAAGAAGGCCTGTCCGGCGATCTGATCCGCGCTGGCCTCCTGCGGCCCGGGGACGGGATAACCGAGCGAGATTCCTTTCGGAATGTTTCGGGAGCCAGCGAAGAACTTCTTGTAATTGGCGGCCATGGGACCTCTTCACGCATGCGGGGCTGGAGGTGCTTGCCTTTGGGGTTGCAGCGGGCATGCCGTGAGCCGGATGCAGGGCGCGCCATCCGTGAGCGCCTCTGGGGCCGGGTGGCCGCCGCGTTGCGTCCGGAAGCGCTCGCGTTCACCTGGAACGCGGGACGGATGGACGCACGGCCCGCGAGTGGGGTAACCGTGCGTGGCACGTTCATGGCAGTTGTTTCACGCGGTCCGGGCATCCCCCGGACACCCGTGTGTGCCCTGGGGGCTTGGATTGCGCGCATCTCTTTCGACAGGTGTTGTCCGTACGCAGTGGCTGCGAGCGCTGCTCGCCACCGGAGTCCTGGGCCTCGCCGCCTGTAAGGGCTCGGCGGGAACCTCGGGGGCAGAGGGTCCTCCAGGTGCCCAGGGTGAGTCGGGTGCTCCGGGGGCTCCAGGGGCTCAAGGTCCGCAAGGCGCCCAGGGTCCGCAGGGAGCACCCGGGCCGCAAGGGGCGCAGGGGGAGCCGGGGGCACAGGGCGCACCAGGAGCAGCCGGGGCTCCAGGTCCGCAGGGGCCCCAGGGATTGGGCACGCTGATCTCCGCCGTGCCCGAGCAGCCGGGTCCCAATTGCGCGACGGGCGGCATGCACCTGACGGCCGGTGTCGACCGTAACCGCGACGGGACCCTGAACGAGGAGGAGGTGGATCCGTCCTCCAACAAGTTCCTCTGCAACGGTGCGCAGGGGCCGCGGGACCCGGAAGGCCAGCAAGGTTCGCAGGGGCCGCAGGGCGAGTCCGGAGCCCTCGCGTTCTATGGCGACGGCTCCGCGGGGGACCTCATCTTTTCGGCCGATCGCCAGCCGGTGGACTTCTCCGGGGGGTACGCGAGCCTCCCGAAGGAGGCCAACCTGATGTTCCGCAACGTCACCATCGACGGGTCGGTCACCTTCGCGAGCGGGACGATGATTCGCGCCACGGGCGACATCATCATCAATGAGTCAGGCCACATCGGGGTCAGCCCCGAATTCCAGATCGAGCCCGGCAACCCCGCGCGCAAGGGCATCGCCATGTCTGGCGCCTCCGGGAGCCAGGGCGGAAAGGGATTGGTCTCGGGGCGCGCCGGGATTCTCAGCCGCGCCGACCTGGAGGGCGGCGGCAACGGCTACAGCGCCACGACGGACAACAACGTGTCTGGCGGGGTGGGCGGACCCAGGCTCATCCTCGCCGCCAGGGGCAACATCATCATCCGGGGAACCATCGACGTCGCCGGTCGCCCTGGCATCAACCTCAATCCCACCAGGAACCCGGGGACCGCGGTCGCGGGAGCGGGTGGCGGTGGAGGTGGCGTCGTCAGCCTCATCTCGCGTGGACTCATCACGGTGGCGGGCAACGGGAAGATCTCCGCCAACGGAGCTCCCGGGGCCAATGGCTGGCAGGGTTCCAATCCGGTGACAGGCCAGATGTACGGCGGTGGTGGCGGCGGAGGGGGCGGTATCATCCACTTCCTCTCCGCGAATGTTCCCAGCATCGAGAACCTGGATCGCCTCAATGTCACCAGCGGTGCCGCGGGCCAGCCTGGTGTTTCAGGCACTCCCACGACCCTGGCGCAGGCAGGGGGCGGCGGGGGCGCGTCCGGGGGCGGGGGCGGCAACGGGACCACCTCCACGTCTGGAAGCGGCGCGGCCCAGAACGGGGCGCCGGGACAGCTCAGGAAGACGGTGACGCCCCAGCCCGAGCTGCTCTTCTTCTGAACCTCACCGCTGCCGAGGCGTGTCCCCCAACGCCTCGGCCAGCTCCGCCCGGGCCGCGAGCGCTTGCTCCCGTTCCTTCTCCGTCCCGGCGTCCGGCTTCTTCAGCGCGGCATCCAGCACCTTCGCGGCGGCGGCGTCATCGCCCTTGAAGTCGCGCAGGCGCCGGGCCGTCTTGAGCGCCTTGCCGAGGAGGGAGGCCGGTGCTTCTCCCTCATCGCCATAGCCTTCCGGTTCATCCCTCCGGATGAACATGAGCGAATTGCCAGAGGGGTCGGTGAGGGTGAAGCGCGTCTGCCCCTTGCGCATGCGAGTCATGCGCGGGAGCCCCCGGACGGGAGTCCGCCCATAGGCCTTCCGCAGCGCATCGAGGAAGCGCGCGTGGAGTTCCTCCACTTCGTCCACGATGATCAGACAACTGCTGAAGGCCTTGAGTGGATCCAATCCCTTCAGGCCGAAGAAGTGGAGCTGGGCGCCTCCGCGCCGGGTCGCCGCGTAGGGATTGGGTGCGCGTTGTTGGTACGTCACCTCGAACCCGAGCAGCGCGTAGAACTCGAGCGTCGATGCGAGCTCCACGCAGGGGAGCAGGGGGATGCTGGTGTCACCTGTCATGGGGGCGCTCCGCTTGGGTCAGGTCCTCTTCGAGCCGCAGGCGCGCTTCACGGACGCCCTCGAGCGCCGCGGTGAGCAGCGCCGGAGGCAGGCTCGTGCCCAGCCGGTCCGCCCACGCGGCGTGCGCCTGCTCGACCTTGCGCAGCGCGCGGCGCCCGGCGGCCGTCAGGGCAACGCACTTCGCCCGCTGGTGGTGCGGGTTGTCGACGAACTCCACGAACCCGTCGCTCGCGAGCGCGTCCGCCGTCTGCTGCACGCTCTGCCGCGCGAGCCCCATCGTGCGCGCCACGGCCGCGACCGTGGCGGGGCCATGGTCGATGACGCCCAGCACCTGCCAGCGGGCGCTCGTCAGTCCCGCCGGAGCGCTCAGCCGGTCTCCGGCCTGGAGCAGCAACCCGTTCAACTGGAACACCTCCAGGACCAGGGCGCTGAAGGTCTCTGCTTTCGGGGTCAGCGGTGGCATTGGCAGGAACCTGTCAATTCGGCAGGTCCCTGTCAATGCTCTGAGTCGCTTGTCGGGGGAGGGGCCTTGGGCGACGCTGCCCGCGTCTCCTTTCCCCCAGAGGCTCCATGAAGGCACTGCGAACCCCGAGCGTCCTCGCCGCGTTGCTGCTGCTGTCCCCTGGATGCACCTCCCGTCCCGAGGTCCGGGCGGAAGCGCAGGCCACCGCGCCCGCGGAGTCCTCCGCGCAGGTGGCGCTGCGAGGCTTCGTGGACGCGTACTTCGAGGAGCACTTCCGCCGCTCGCCGATGTCCGCCACGTCCGCGGGCGTGCACACGTATGACGGCGAGCTGCGCGGCTTCCGCCCCGAGGACCGGGCGTCGCACCTGGCGTTCCTGAAGGACCGGCTCGCGGCGCTGCCCAAGACGGTGGACCGGGCTTCGCTGCCGCCCGGTGACCGGGCTGACTACGACATCCTGGAGAACCACCTCCGCGCGCGCATCCTGGACCTGGAGACGGTGCGCTCGTGGGAGCGCAACCCGAACGCCTACCTGGGCTTCGCGTCCAACGCCGTGTACCAGCTCATCAACCGCGACTTCGCGCCGCTGGAGGAGCGGATGCGCTCGGCGGTGAAGCGCATGGCGGTGGTGCCGGAGGTCTTCGCGGTGGCGCCGGCGAACTTGAAGAACCCGCCGAAGCTGTGGACGGAGATCGCCCTGGAGCAGGCGAAGGGCACGCGTTCGCTCTACGCGCAGACGCTGCCGCAGGCCTTCGCGCCGGTGCGGGACGCGGCGCTCCAGGAGGACTTCAAGAAGTCGCAGGCGCGCTGCCTGGAGGCCATTGATGGCTACATCCGCTTCCTGAAGGACGACCTGCTGGCCCGCTCGAATGGGGACTTCGCCATTGGCGAGGAGACGTACCGCCAGAAGCTCCAGTACGAGGAGGGCGTCACGGAGAGCATCGACTCATTGCTGGCCTGGGGGCGCGCGGAGATGAAGCGCACGCAGGACCAGTTCCGCGAGGTCGCGGGACGGATTGCCCCGGGCAAGGCGCCCATGGACGTGTACCGCGAGCTGGGCAAGGAGCACCCGACCGGCGCGGAGCTGGTGCCCACCACGACGGCGACGCTGGAGGACATCCGCCAGTTCCTCATCGACCGCCGCATCATCACCGTGCCCAGCGAGGTGCGCGCGAAGGTGGCGGAGACGCCGGTGTTCAGCCGCGCGCTGTCCTTCGCGAGCATGAGCACGCCCGGCCCGTTCGAGACGAAGGCGACGGAGGCCTACTACTACGTGACGCCGCCGGATCCGGCGTGGAGCGCGGAGCAGGCCGAGCAGCACATGAGCTTCTACAACCGCTACGCGCTGCCGCTCGTCTCCATCCACGAGGCGTACCCGGGGCACTACGTGCAGTTCCTCTGGACCAATCGCATCCAGTCCAAGGTGCGCCGGCTCCTGGGCTCCGGCTCCTTCAGCGAAGGCTGGGGCCTGTACACGGAGCAGATGATGCTGGACGAGGGCTACGGCGGCACGGGCCCGCAGGCGGACCGGCTGCGGCTGAACCAGCTGGCGCTCTACCTCCAGCGGTTGGCGCGCTACGTGGCGGGCCTGTCCCTGCACACGCGAGGAATGACGTACGACCAGTCCGTGAGCCTCTTCGAGAAGGAGGCCTACATGACGCGCATCAACGCGGAGCGCGAGGCCCGCCGTGGCACGTCCGACCCGACGTACCTGGTGTACGCGCTGGGCAAGAAGATGCTGATGGAGCTGCGCGAGGACGCGAAGGTGAAGTGGGGCAAGGACTTCACCCTCCAGCGCTTCCACGACGCCGTGGTCTCCCACGGCTACCCGCCCGTGCCCATCGTGAGGCAGCTGCTGCTCGGTGAGGACACGCCGCCCTCCGCGCCTCGCTAGTCATTGCTGGCATGGACCTGTGCGGCGCCCGGCCGTACAGGTCTTTCCGTTACGAGCATTCCGGGCAGGGATTGTTGTGTCTACTGCTGGTTCTCCGGGCCCATGCGGTAGCAACGCACGTCCTGTACAAGGCCGATGCGCTGTCCTGACCTCGCGACGCATGCTCCAACCCAGACTGGATTCGCCATGTTGGTGCCCACTGTGTAGCAAAGCTTCTCGCTCGCCTTCAGCGCGATGGTTTTGGTTTGGTTGGGTTCCAAGGTGATCCGCTCTGCTTCATTGCCATTGGAGCATTGGGTGCCTTCCGCGGTCCGCTGCAGAGTCACGATCACGGCCTGGGCGTAATTGTTTTTCAGGGTCACATCACCAGCCGGGAGCGGGTTTGTTGGTCCAGGTTCCGAATCCGGAGCCGGCAATTGAAAGTCGGTGGTCTTGTTGCACGCGACAAGCATTGAAGCCGACAGCATGAAAATGATGTGCCTCATATGAGCCTCCCCCTGTGCTGGAGCCGAAGGTAACAAGCTTCGCACGGATAGTCACGCATCGACGTGGAATGAATTGTTCATCCTTCACGGCACCTGATGAAAGTGCGGACCGGGCTGTTCGGGAGAACAGCTCCTCTCCAAGTCGCGGGGCATGGCTCCCGACGCCTTCTGGCAGCGCAGTTGAGCCGCGTTCCAGTCCGAAATGGGCGCAGCGACGATATCCGCCTCGGATTCCTCGACCTCGGGAGAGTGCGTCATGCTCCTGCGCCGCTTCTGTCCGGACATTTTGCAGGGAGTTGTAATTGTTGGACGTGACAATCTTTGAGACCCAAAGAGGGGGGGCACAATCAATATCAACCCACCTGGGTCAGATTCCTGTGGTCCTGACGATGTCGCGAATGGGTGTGTGACGACTCGGGCTGGGTCTTGAGCGGAGGCTTTGTCGCGAAATTAGCCAGGCGAAGTGTCTGTGTTAGATCGCGCGGTCGTGACATTCCGTCGCGTTTGTCGTGTGAGGACTGTATGCAGTGTCGTCTGAGAGTGTTCATGCTGGTATTGTCCGCCGTGCTTGCCGCGTGCGGCCCCGCGAATGAGCCTCAGCAGTTGGAGGGCCGGGCGCGGATCGGAGTTCAAGCGTTTGGGCTTGCTTCCCTGGGCTCAGTCGAGGTCACGGCTCAGCCAGGGACTCATTTGAAGACCCTGGTTCTTGATGAAGCCACGCATCAGTACCAGGGAGAATTGGTCCTTTCAGCTGGGACGTACACGCTCACCGTCAACGGGTATCTGGAAGAGAGCAACACCCTTGCCGCGACTGGCGAGGCAACGGTGACCGTCGTTGGCGGCAGCACGACCGCGGCGACCGTCGTCATTGTTGATCAGACGGCTCAAGAGGCTCGCCCCACCATCAATGTCATCGTGAAGTCGGTCACGGCATCGAGCGTTGAGTTTCCGGTTGGCACGGCGACGACGCTGGCTGTTGATCTGGTCAACTACGACAATATGCCTGTGACGTACTCGTGGACCAGTGATTGCCCGAGTGGAGTGTTCTCCGCGCCAGGCAGTGCATCGACGACGTGGATGAACAGCCAGGCTGCAGCTTGCACGCTTGCCGTGAGCGTGGTTTCAAAGGGGGTGGATTTCAATGCGTCCATCCCCGTGCGGGTGCGGTCTGGAAATGCTCTTGATGGAGTTGTCGATGTTGGCGCTATGTATGTTTCGCGCCCGCGCATCTACACGTTGGGGCTGAGCGCCAGCGGGAGTTCCAGTTACTCGTCCTATATTTCGCGCGACGCCGGGCTCACAGGGGCGAACTTCAGGGATGGAGTGCCAGGACAAGTCTACCGGCTGACTGTCGATATCCAGCGAGCAACCCAGTACGGCAGGCTCGAAATCGGAGTGAGTGACGACTGCGGTGGGACTTTTACATTGGATGATGAGCCATATTGTTATAGCTACAGCTACGGCTCTTATTGCTCCTACCTCTACAGGTGGGCCTCGCCGTCGGCTGCCAATACCGTGTGCAAGATTTCGGCAAGGGCGACGAATGATACGCTTGTCGATGAGTTCGCTGGCGCGATCCACTTGAAGTAGGAGTGCGCGGGTTCCTCCGTGGAGCCGCGGCCCTGCGAAGTGGGGCCGTCCTTGGCACGCATTGACCCGAAGCCGCCTCGCCCGTCTCCGGGTGAGGCGGCTCGTCGTTTCAGACGGCGCTACGGCACGTCCGGGAAGAACGGAGTGACGTAGTTGGGCGATGCGGACGACGCGCAGACCTTGGCTCCCGCGGCGGGGGAGAAGGTGCAGATGCCCGTGAGGCATTGCGAGTGCTCGCGGCAGGTGAAGGTCGCCGGGATGTTCTGCGCCTGCTTGGGATACGCGGGGGTCGGCAGGCACCAGAGCCGGTCCCCGCTCCAGTTTCCGCCGCAGCGCTTCGTGGCGCACTCGTAGTCGATGCTGCAGTAGTCCCAGTTCGGCTTCTTCGGCAGCGTCGCAGGGTTGGCCTCCACCGTGGTCGCGGCGGTCACGGTGAAGTGCCGCGTCGTATACGCGTCGTGGAAGGACATGATGGAGTCCGCCACGGTGTCGTGCGGGAGCGTGAAGGTGTGTCCCAGTTCGTGCGCCACCGTGCCGTGCCAGAACTCCTGGGTACACCACCAGTTGCCCGCGCACTTGGACTGCTCCAGCAACGACTCCAGGCCCACGATGGCCAGGCCGCGTCCATCCGTGTAGCCATTGGCCCCGGCCCAGCCCAGCAGGTCCCGGCCCATTACCAGCGCGATCCGGTGCGCTCCCCCTGTGTATGCCCAGGGGTTCCAGCCGAACTGGCCTTGAATCTCCCCCGGGATGTCGTTCCACACGTTGTTGTTGGTCAGGTAGTACGAAGCGGACTGGGCCCCCTGCATCACCTGGATGGGTGCCCAGTTCACGTTGCGATTCGGCAGCTCCCGCTCATACCAGCGCCGGACGTTGGAGAGCGCCTGCCGCACCGTGTTCATCTCCACGGTGCTGAGGGCCTGGCTGCCAGCGGGAATGAGCACGATGGGGACGACCTGGGACGTCACGGCTTGCGACGTCACCTGCCGCGCCGCCACGAGCCGGTCCGTCCCCTCCGGTGGCGCCAGCTGACGGCAGTCCTCGAGCGTCGCCTCCTGTTCCATGCCGACGACGTCCTGGCTCGCACCGCAGCCCAGCCAGCACGCCGCCAATCCCAGAACCCATCCGCGAAGACCTCGCTTCATCCTGTTTCCCCCTTGTGAAAAGGCTTCATGGATCGAAAACCATTTAAGCCAGATTTTCAAGCAAGACGGGCCTGGATGCGTCCTCTTTCCACCGCGAGCTGACGGCTACGGGGCGGGGATGAACTTGAACTCCGCGATGACGATCTCCGCCTCCTGCCCGTTCTTGGGCGCACGTCCCTGGAAGAGCCAGAAGTTCATATGGACGGGCAGGGGGTTCTGGGGAATGCGCTGGACGTAGTCCGGCGGATTGAAGAGCCAGCTGGCCATCTGATTGGCATTGCCATCCTGGTGGCCATGCAACGCCTGGAAGAAGACCTGCGTCGACGACCACTGGAAGCGGTGGGTGGAGTAGGTCCCCCCCAGGCTGATGGAGTAGGCCTGATGGGAGTAGGGGATGCCCGTCACCGCGGGGTACACGGCCCAGTTGCCCATCTGGGGCTGGCTGCCGCCCCACTTCGCGAACTCGATATCGATTTCATTCGTGGCGTCCGGGTCCACGTCGGGACGCGTGTAGTTGAACAGGCCCAGGACCACGTTGTCGTCGAAGAGGTCGGGCCGGCCAATCACCTTGAACTGGTAGGTGCCATACCCCAGACGCTGCTGCGGCATGTAGACCTCCGCCGTCGTCCAGCGTCCATCGCGCCAGGCAATCTTCAGGTGGAGGTGGCCGTTCGCATCCACCCAGGCGTTGCGATCATCCCACGCATTGGGCCCCGGCCCACCTTGACCGCTGCGCACCTCCCATTGATAGCCAGAGAAAGAGACGCTCTTCGCCTCCGCGAGCGGTGCGAAGGCAATGCTGGAGACGAGTGCGATACCGAAGACCTGTGAGCCGCGCATGGATGCCCTCACTTCGAAACGGGTTCCAACGAGGAACAGTTTTCCGTATATCCTGTTATTCCTGGGAGTGAAAAGTCCATGGAGCCTGTGCGGCTGCTGGGCTTCTGGAAGCAGGAGCGCCAGTCCAGTCGCGGCCTCCGCGCCTCATCGAGCCCGGGATTTGAGTTCGAACAGGAGGAGGTCGTGGCGGGGGGAGGTGCCAGCGTCGGACTCGGGCGCTCCTCCCTTCGACCCGGCAGGACAGGCCGCCCAGAGCCCGTTGGGCGACACCCGCGGAGACGCCGCGCACCGCGCTTCGCCCTTCGGTCCTGGAAGGACGAACTTCCAGGTCTGCCCTTTGACGCTCAGGGATGTGAGCGCATCTGGTGCCGAGAAGGAGTACCGCTTTCCTCCCCGTTGGGCGTGCCTACGCCCCTGAACGGGGGCCGGGCGTCGGGTCGTAGATGCCGATGGCGCCCGCGTTGCCGCGCATGAAGGCGTCCAACTCCTCGGGCGTGACCTCGATGGGCGTGCGGACCTCGACGGCCGGGTCGCACACGATGAAGTTGCCCTCCGGCGTCATGCCCACCACGGCGACCAGGTGATCCGTGGCGCCGCCGCCTTGTGCCCACGTGTCGCTCTTGACCACCGGGTCGGCATTCTCGGAGCCCTCCGCGGCCGCCTCGACGAAGGTCCCGGAGATGACCACCGACATGCCGGACTCGATGGCCTTCTGGATGCCCTCCGAGTTCGCGGCCACCTTCGCCCAGCTGCCGCGCGCGGCCGTCACCGCGTTCTTCACATCCTCGAAGCCGGTGTACTGGGAGTTCTCCCAGCCCAGCGCGTACACCGTCTCTCCCGCGTCGTTGGTCGTCACACCGTCGGTGTCGGGATCGCTCACGCGATTGCCCCAGTAGCGTACGGCCTGCACGTCCGCTCCGGCGGTGCCGTTGTGCTCGATGCCGGGGATGGAGGGGATTTCGAGCCCCTCGTTGAGAAACGCCATGAGCGTGGCGGTGGGGCCACAGTTGGCGTTCCTGCCCTCCTTGTCCCCCACCTGCGTTTCGGCGTCGAACTGATTGACGTAGATGTCCTGATACGCGTCCGCGGCGTCCGACTGGTTGCGCGCCGCCCGATAGGTCTTGACCTCGTCCGCGGTCATCTCACGGGTGTTCGCCGCGCGGACCCAGCCCTGTCGCCCGCGGGCATCCTGGACGTAGGCGAAATCCCCCTGGACCGCGGGGCCGCCATCCGGCGGCGCGATGATCTTCAGCTTCGTTCCCGTCCCGTAGAGGATGCCCTTGTCTGACTCCGCGCTCGGCCCCGGACGCAGGTAGACGCCGTCAGACGCCGAGACGTTCAGCCAGTCCCCCGCGCCCAGCGTTCCATCTCCCTGCGCGTTCGGCGGCGTCAGGTCGACCGCTGGCCGTTGCAGGATGACGGGCGGCGGATTCAGCACGACCCTTGGCGCGGTGCCTCGCTCGAACGAGGACACGGCGAAGTTCGCGACGGCCTTGGCGGCGGGCTGGAGCGGCGGGGCGACCGTCTTCTCCACGGCGGCGTTCGCGACGGTGCGCAGCACAGGCCCCAGGGCTCGGCGGATTCCATCAGAAAACATGTGTCACTTCCCCCTCTACACGGCGACACCGCGCCATGCGGATGGGGAGATGAAAGCGTTCGGGGCACCGGCCGGCGAGTTAAACGGGATTAATTCCGATGCCGCCGGGCCGGGTGCGGTCCGGCAGCTACTTCTCCTGGGTGATCTTGTTGTCCACACCGGTGCGGCTGACCTTCGGCTTCGACTTGCCGAGGCCGCGCTTCCAGGTGACGGCGTTGGTGGTCCCCGTCACGGAGATGGCACCGGTGGCCTCCACCTTCACCTTGTTGTCGTTCCCGTTCACGGTGACGCTCTTGCACTCACCGGTCAGCGTCACCGTGTTGTCGTTGCCGGTGATCTCCACCGTGCTGCCCGGCTTACAGGCGTGGGTCGCCGTCTCTTCGTTGCCGGTGACATCGAAATGGCTTGAGGACTCCTGCGCGACGGCCGTCATCGGGCCGAAGGCGCATGCCACCATCATCAACACCGCGGTGCCGAACTTGCTGTTCATCCGTTTGTCCCCCGAGGAAAGGTGCGGGCCTGATGCCGCACGGCCCCATCTACGTGACGGGGGCCGAAAGATTCAACACGTCAGTCCTTCGGAGGGAGCGTGTTCAAGCTTGGATGCGCTGCTCGGAGGGCTGGGCCCCAGGGGTGACGCGGGCGGAGGACAACACCCCCGAAAGACCCATCACGAGCATTCCCGCCAGGGGCACCACCAGCAGCCCCACGCGCAGGCCCATGGCGTCGGCGACGAGCCCGACGATGGGAGGCGACACGAGGTACCCCAGACGCATCAGCCAGGTGACCAGGGTGAGGCCGGTGCCGGCTTTCAGGCCGGGCAACTCGTCGGCGCCGTGCATCGCGGCGGGCACCAGCGTCGCGACGCCGAAGCCGGCGAGCGCGTAACCCACGATGGTGCCCGCCACGGACGGGAACAGCAATGCCGCGCCCATGCCCGCCGCTGCGGTCGCGCCGCCGGCCCTGACGACCGCGCGCTGGCCAAACCTGTCGACGAGGCCATCGCCCAGCAGCCGCCCGACGAACTGCGAACCGACGAAGGCAATGAAACCGAACGAGGCGATGGCGACGCCCGCTCCGAGCGTGCCGGAGAGGTAGACGGCCGCCCAGGTCATGCCGGCGTCCTCGACGAGGGTCCCGCCGATGGCGATCAACGTGAGCGCGGCGATCATCATCCCGAGGCGGCCACGGCCCGTCGGTGCACGCCGTGCGGAGAGACCGCCCGCCGGGATGGCGCCTTCAGGAGTCTCCCCGGGCTCGACGGGCTCCGGGCCGGGGAGGGTGAAGCGCAGCGCCGTCAGCGCGACGGCGGCGAAGAGCAGGGCGGACAGGCCCAGGTGCACGCCACGCGACACGCCCAGGCTCGCGGCGAGCCCGCCCGTGAACCCACCGCTCACCGCGCCGATGCTCCAGATGGCATGAAACGAGTTGAAGATGGACCGGCCATAGAGCCGCTGCACGCGCAGGCCGTGTGAGTTCTGCGCCACGTCGGTGATGGCGTCCAGGCAGCCCGCGAAGAAGAGCGCCCCGGCGAGCGCACCCCAGGATGGAGCAAGCCCCGCGAGCAGCACTCCCGCGCTCGTGAGCAACGTGCCCGCCACGGCGATCCGCGATGAGCGGAAGCGGCGGATGAGGGCGCCGGCGGCGAGCCCGGCCATCAGGGCCCCGGTGGGAAACGCCGCGACGGCGAGCCCGTACTCGGCGTTGCTGAGCCCGAGGTCGGCCTTGATCTGTGGGTAGCGCGGCAGGAGGTTGGCGAAGATCGCGCCGTTGGTGAAGAACAGCGCCGCGACAGCGACGCGGGCCGCCCGGTGCTCGCGCGGCACCTGGGGTGGAGGGGAGGAGGGCATGAAGGTCCAGGTTCAGAGCGAAAGGATGCGGCGCACGGCATCGCGAGTGACGCCGCGGCTGCGAGGGGTGGGGTCGAGGCTGATGTGGATGGACAGCCCCTCGATGAGTGCGTCGAGCTCGTGCGCCGTCCTGGCGTCGACGAGTCTTTCGAGTGCCTGGCGGCTGCGGCGCATCCAGTCGTGGGTGATCTGCCGGAAGGCCGGTTGGCGCGCCGCGAGCGTGTAGAGCTCGAGCGAGAGCACGAGGTCGTCCGTACCGCTCGCGAGGTCATCGTGCACGAGGTGGACGACCGTCTCGGCCAGCGAGTCGAGGTCGGACGCGGCCTCCAGACGCCTGGCGAAACGCTCGCTCATGCGCGTGGCGAAGCGGGTGAACGCCTCGCGCAGCAACTCGTCCATGCTCGTGAAGTGGTAGGTCATCGAGCCCAGCGGAACCCCGGCGCGCTCGGCGACGCGGCGGTGCGAGGTTCCCGCGACGCCTCCCTCGGCGATGACCTCCAGCGTCGCGTCGATGATGCGATCCCTGCGCTCGGGGTCGTGCCGACGCGTCACCACTCACGCCTCCGGGATTCGATGCGTACGAACGTACATATCATGCGTACGAACGTACATATCGCCCGGAGGCAGCGCAATGGCGTGGGGCAGGCGGATGGGTTGCCTGCCGGCACGCTGGACCGTCAGCACGGGCTTCGCCGGATTGACAGTGCGTACTCACGGTGTGACCGTTGCGAAGGTGTTGGGCTCCGGGAGAACGCATGGCGGCCAGGAAGTCAGTGAAGGCGTCGGCGCGAAAGCTTCCGAAGTCGAACCCCGCCCTCATGCATGCCGCGCGCTCGCGCTCGCTCACGGACGTGCAGCGACTCCTCTCCGAGGGCGCGTCGCCGGACTCGGCGGAGAAAGGCTACACCGCGCTCATGGCGGCGGGTTCCGCCTGGCAATCGGAGATCGTGGCCGCGTTGCTGGAGGCCGGCGCCAATCCAAACAAGGGCTCCAAGCTCCTCGGCACGCCACTGGTCTGTGCGGCAGGCTCGCAAACCGAAGGCAACCTGGCGGAGACGGTGCGCCTCCTGCTTGCGAGCGGAGCCGACATCGCGGCGACGGATGGCGATGGAAACACCGCGCTCCACAAGGCGTGTTCCTGTGGGCACACCGCCGTGGTCGAGATGCTGCTCGCGGGGGGGGCGGACGTGACGACGCTCAATCGCGAGAGACGCCTCCCGGTGGAGGGGGCCGTCTGGAGAGGGCACACGGATATCGTGCGGCTTCTCACCGACCGTGCAGGAGCCATCGCTTCCGTTGACGATGCGCTCGTCTTCGCGGCGAGCCAGGGGCAGCTTCCCCTGGTGCGGTTCCTCCTGAAACGCGGAGCCAATTCCAATCACCAATCCCCGAAGTACTTGCAGTACTCCGCGCTCGGGACGGCTGCGTATTCGGGGTTCGAGGAGGTGATTCGCGCGCTGCTGGCCGCGGGCGCGGACCCCTCGCGGCCAGGGAATCAGCGTGGGGACTCGCCCGGGGCGATTGCCGTCGAGCGAGGCAAGTCAGGCGCGGCGAAGCTGCTCGGCGCCTGACGGTCGCTCACCGCGCCCGCTGCAGATGGATCATCGCCTCGTCCAGCAGCGCGGCCACGCCCCGGCGCACCACGTGCACGACCTTGCGGTGATGGGACGACGCCAGGTGCGTGTAGTGGGTGGACACCTTGTGGTGCAGCTCCGTGGCGCCCCACACCAGCACCAGGTCCGCCCACTCCAGGTCGCTCTTCGCGCGGTCCGCCGTGCGGCGCTCCGTCCCGTCCACCATGCGCAGGGAGATGTGGCCGCTCAGCTTCGCCTCCAACTCCTCACGCACCGCGGGCGAGCCGCCCACCACCACCACGCGCTGCACACCGCGCTGGTGGCACATCTCCACGAACGCCACCTCCGCGCGCCGGTTGGCGGAACCACCGCACCGTGCGCAGTGGCTCCGGGGCTCGACACGCAAAGGCTCCCGGCCGCTCGCCGACGCCACCTGGATGCAGCCGGGATCCGCGCACACCTGGAAGAAGCGCTCGGCCAGCACCTCGGCCGCACGCAGGAGCTTGGGCTCGCTCATCCTCGCCTTGCCCGGCCGCGTGAGGCCTGCCTCCTCCAGCACGCCCCTCGCCCGCGCACGCGCGTCCATCAGCGTGACGCCCCGCTCCGCCAACCACCCGTCGATGTCCCTGTCCGCGCTCATCGCTTCGCCATCGGTGCAGGAGTAGCGGCGAACAGCTCGGATTGCATCGGGACGGGCCCGGAGGGCTGCGCCAGTCCGAGCGCCTCGCGCACCGGACCGAAGCTCCGGCGGTGGATGGGCAGCACGCCCAAGGCCTGGATGGCCTGCACATGCTGCGCGGTGGGGTAGCCCTTGTGCGCCGCCAGGCCGTAGCCGGGATATTGCGCGTCCAACTGAGCCATCAGCCGGTCGCGCGTCGTCTTCGCCAGCACGGACGCCGCCGCGATGCTCAGGGACAGCGAGTCCCCCTTGATGATGCCGCGCTGCGGAGCCGGGCACTGGGGAATCGTGCGCGCGTCCACCAGCACGTAGTCCGGCGTCAGCCCCAGCCCCTCCACCGCGCGCCGCATGGCCAAAAGGCCCGCGTGGTAGATGTTGAGCTGATCAATCTCCTCCACCTCCGCCCGGCCCACCGCCCACGCCACCACGTCGCGCTTGAGGGCCTCCGCCAGGGCCTCGCGCTTGTCCGGGTCCAGGATCTTCTTCGAGTCGTCCAGCCCCTTGAGCTTGTAGCCCCGGGGCAGGATGGCCGCGGCCGCGACGACGGGGCCCGCGAGCGGCGCCATGCCCGCCTCGTCCACGCCCGCGACCTTCAAGAGGCCCTGCTCCCACAGCTCCGTCTCGAACTTGAGCAGGTGCCGCAGCCGCTGCCCCTCCGCCCGGTTCTTCTCCTGACGCGAGCGCAGCTTGCGCGCGAGCGCCTGGGCACCCTGACGGGGGTCGGCTTCCAGCGCTTCCAGAAGACCCTGGGGGATGGGCTGCGCCTGGGTGACGAACCGCCCGGTCAGCTCGGTGACCGAGCATTCGAGCAGCGCCTGCACACTCTCTGCGGACATGGGGGACCTTCGGGATTGCCTACCCGGCGGGTAGCGCGGTTGCACGGCTTACTGGAGTGGGGGAACACCAGTGCCGCGACAACACGACCGCTCGCACGCCGTCAGGCCAGACGGGCGTGCGGCGAGGCTGTGGGAGAGCCGGACCGACGCGGACGCGCGCATGCGGGTTTGACGCATGGCGTAAGTGGTACCGCGCGCAGGTGGGTTCGCACAACCACCCCACGGCCTGACGCGGTGGATTTTCCGCGCCCGCCCGGCCTCACTGCCGGGTCTTCCGGCTCAATCCTGGAGCTTGAGCGTCACCGTGTCGGGAACAGGCGTGCAGTGGCACTCGTCACAGGCCCACTCCACGCGCTCCGCGTGCGTCACGTGCGAGCCCGCCGTGGCCACCACGCGGATGGGGCTGGGCGCGAGCGTTTCGTTGATGGCCGTGGTGACGCCCCGGTCATCCGTCACGCCGGTGATGCTGACGTTGCTCTCCAGGTTGGTGGCCGTCACGGAGGCGCCCTGGATGTACGCGCCGTCCGACGAAATCACCTCCACGCGCAGCGACATCGGCTCCGCGCAGGTGTCCTCCTGCCGGTTCGCGCTGGGGGCTTCATCACAGCCCGTCACCAGCACGCTCGCGAGGAGCCCCAACCAACCATACCGCTTCCACTGCTTCCCCATCCCCACGCCCCCAACCCGTCCCATGCACGGAATCTGGTACCGGGGGACGGGTGCTGCAATGCGTGGCTCAGTCGGCGGGCGGCAGCCGCGCATGGGCAAAACGTGCGGCATCCGTGTCCGGATATCGATGCACGATGTACCGGTAGATCTCCTCCGCGCGCACTGTGTTTCCCATCTTCTCCCCCTGCACGCGCGCCAGCAGCACCAGCGCGCGGGGCGCGGTGGGGTCATCCGGCGCCGTGTCCGCCGCGGTTTCCAACGCTTTGACCGACAGTGGGAAATCTCCTTCCACTGCCGCGGCCTGGCCAATGAACAGATGGTGTGAAGGCAAAATCTTCAGGCGGGGCAGAACGTGCAGCGCGCCATACAGCGCCAGCGCCTTCGCCACGTCGCGAGCCTCCACCGCCGCGCCCAATTCGGCCACCCGGGCCTCGACTCCAGCGGCGTCGGGCGCCGGGGCTTCGGGCAGCGGGGACTCGCGCAGGGCCACGGGCACGCGCTGGGGCGCGGTGTCACCCAGCGTGGCCTCCAGGAAGTCGCGCGCGGGCAGGTAGCCCAGCGCGTCCCCGTGCACGTACAGCACGAGCCCCAGCAGGTTCGCGGCGGCGAAGGGCACCAGGCAGGTGAGTGCCTCCGCGAGCCACGTGGAGACGAAGGGCACGGGCAGCGAGGACGCCCATCCCGCGGCCTCGTGCATCCCCACGTGGGCGAGCGCCAGCAGCACGAACACGCCCGTCACCAGCCCCGCGTCGCGCCCCACCGTCCCCAGGCACTTGAGTGTGCGCAGGGGATTCAGGGCGGCGAACACCGAGTGCGACGTGGTGGCCAGCAGCAGCGCCCACGGCATCCAAAGGAAACCCAGTCCGGCGAGCCCCCAGAAGAGCGGGTCCTCCCACACCACGGGCTGCCCCAGTGCCTGCTGAGGGACCATCACGCGCCCCACGGTCTCGTACCCGGACGCGGAGGGCAGCAGGTGCCAGGCGCGAGCGAGCGCGGGCGCGAGGACGCCCACGGTGACGCCCAGGCCGCGCAGGCCCGGCACGAGGTTGTCCTGGAGGATGCTGGTGAAGCCGGGGCCTTCGGGATCCGCGTCGCCCCGCGCGGCGCCGCGCACCAGCGCGAAGAACGTGGACCAGAAGATGCCCAGCCCGAGCGCCAGGGGCAGCACCACGAGGATGCGTATGCCCATCCCGAGCACGCGCAGCACGGCCAGCATCAGGCTGACGGCCAGGAGCGTCTGGAGGCCCGGGACGGTGAAGGGAAAGCGCAGCGCGTCCAGCAGGCGCGTCCGGAGTGCGCGCTGGGAGCGGTGGCGCAGGAGCACGTTCGCCGTGCCCTCGCACCGCACGCAGACGGTGTACTCCACCGTGCCCATGCGCCGGGTCTCCACGCACGCGGGGCACAGCAGGGCCTCGCAGTGCTCGCAGCGCCAGCCGGCGGCGGCGTCCGGATGTCCCGCGCAGGAGGGAGGGGCAGGGAGGGAAGGGGCCATGCGGCCCCAAGCCTACGCCGGGCCGGGAGTCTCGTCCCAGGGGGCGCCCAGCCACGCCTGGAACGCGGCCTTCTGCGCGTCCGTGGGGCGCTCCACGCGCTGGAGCCACGCGGCGTCCGCGGGCTTCTGGCCCAGGACGACCGGCACCTCCAGCAGGCGGTCGCGGCGGAACAGCGTCACCCGCACGGTGTCGCCGGGGCGCTTGTCCTCGCAGCGGGCGATGAGCCCCGCGCCGTCCACGCGCCAGCCGTCCAGCGCCACCACGTCGTCCTCCGGATACAGGCCCGCCTCCAGCGCGGGCGTGCCCTCCGGGACGGTGGACAGCGTCGAGGAGCCGCGCACGGTGACGCCCAGCCAGCCCCTGGGCTTGGGCTCGCCCTTGAGGCGCGGCGGCGTGCCGCCCTTGTCGTTGGGGGCCTCCCGCACGCGGAAGGACACCTCCAGCCCCACGTGCGCGAAGACGCCGTAGTCCAGGTCCTCCGTGGAGCGCACCGCCCGGTCGAAGAAGGGCGTCAGGTCCACGCCCGCGACCTCGCTCGCGGCCCGCTCCACGCCGTCCTCCGGGACGCCGGAGCCGTCGCCGTGGCGTTGCCACAGGAGCCGCATGACATCATCCAGGCACTTCGCGTCGCCGGTGGCGCGGCGCACCTCCAGGTCCAGCAGCGCGCACACCACCTCGCCCTTCAGGTAGTAGGAGATGGCGCTGTTGGTGGAGTGCTCGTCCGGGCGGTAGTGCTTCACCCAGCTGACGAGCGACGCCTCCGTGAGCGTCTGCACGCGGCGGCCCGGGGTGGAGTGCAGCAGGGAGAAGGTCTCCCCCAGCCGGGCCAGGTAGCGCGTGGGGGACATCAGGCCCGCGCGGCGCACGAAGAGGTTGTCGTAGTAGGCGGTGCCGCCCTCGAAGGCCCACAAGAGCGAGGTGTAGTTCTCCTGCGAGTAGTCGAACGGCACCAGCGCGCGCGGCTTCACCCGCTTGATGTTCCACAGGTGGAAGTACTCGTGCGCCACCAGCGTGAGGAAGTCCTCCCAGCCCCGGTGCGAGGACAGGCCCGTGCGCGGGAAGAGCAGCGCGGTGGAGGCCTGGTGCTCCAGCCCGCCTCGGCCCTTGTCGGTGAGGTAGACGAGGAACAGGTATCGCTTGAGCGGCAGGCCTTCGTACATGCGCGCCTGGGCCTCGCAGATGCGCTGCATGTCCGCGCACAGCCGCTCCGGGTCCGGCACGCTGTCGCCCCACACCACCACTTCGTGAGGCACGCCCGCGGCGGTGAAGGTGAGCGGCGTGTGCGGGCCCACCTCGAAGGGGCTGTCCACGAGCGTGTCGTAGTCCGGCGCGTGGAAGGTGGCCCCTTCCGAGTCCAGCGCGCAGAACGTGCGCCAGCCCTGCGGCGCGTCCACGGTGACGTGGTGGGGCAGGGCGCGCGTGGCTTCCGTGTAGAGGAACACGGTGGCGCCGTTGAAGTAGGCGTGGCTGCCGTCCAGGTGGCTGGTGCGCACGGACAGCTCGTTCGCGTAGACGCGGTAGCGCAGGGTGACAGCCTGCCCCTTCGCGTCCACGCGCCAGGTGCGCTTGTCCACGCGGCGCACCGGCAGGGGCTGTCCCTCCGGTCCCTGCGCGGTGACGTCCTGCACCTGGCGGGCGTACTCGCGCACCAGGTAGCTGCCCGGCGTCCACACCGGCATCACCGCGTCCAGCACGTCGGGACCGGCGGGGAAGCTCGCCTCCACCTCGAACAGGTGCGCATGCGGACGGGGCATGGCGACGCGGTAGTGGACGGCGAGCGGCATGGACGGAGGGCCTTTCTGGAGGGGGACGGCGGGGTTACTTCGCCTTGACGAGCACGGCGCCGAAGAAGCCGTCCGTGCCGTGGGTGTGCGGAGCCAGACGCAGGTACGGGCCGGGGCCGAGCTTCCCGCCCAGCTCCGCGCCCAGCACCTCCGCCACGGGGCGCACGCTGAAGTCGGGGTGCTTGGAGAGGAAGTCCTCGACCACGTCCTCGTTCTCCTCGCGCAGCACGCTGCACGTGCCGTAGATGAGCCTGCCGCCGGGCTTCACCAGCATGGCGAAGCGCGCGAGCAGGGCCTTCTGCCGGCCCACGTGCATCTCCAGGTCCTCCGGCGTGAGGCGGTAGCGCGCGTCCGGCTTGCGGCGGAAGGTGCCGGTGCCGCTGCACGGCGCGTCCACCAGCACGCGGTCCGCCTGGCCCTTGAGCGGCGTGAGCGCGGCGTCTGCGTCCGGGCCCTCGTGGGGGATGAGCTGCGTGCGCACGTTGTGCACGCCGGCGCGGCGCGCGCGCTTGCGCAGGTCCTCCATGCGGCCCTCGTCCACGTCCAGCGCGTGCAGGTCGCCGCGGTTCTTCATCTGCGCGGCCAGCTGCAGCGTCTTGCCGCCAGCGCCCGCGCACGCGTCCACCACGCGGGTGGGCGGCGCGTCCACGAGCATGCCCAAGAGCTGGCTGCCCTCGTCCTGGATTTCGAACCCCCCGTCCTTGAAGTCCTGGAGGGAGAAGAGGTTGAGCCGCGTCTCCATGACCAGTCCGAAGGGGGACAGGTTCGTGGGCTTGGTGGACTCCACGTCCTCCGCGGCCAGGCGCTCCTGGAGCTGGGCACGGTCGCCCTTGAGCGTGTTGGCGCGGACGATGAGCGGGGCGCGCTCGTTCATGGCCTCGGCGGCGCGCGCGGCGTCCTTGCCGAAGACGGCGCGGAAGCGGCCCGCGAGGAAGTCCGGCAGCGACGCGGCGATGGGGAAGCGCTTCTCTTCCGGCAGGGCGTCCAGGTCCGCGGCGGCGTCCGGCAGGCGGTCGAGCACGGACAGGTCCGGGCCGGTGAGCCCGCTGGAGCGCGCGACGTAGGTGGGGTCCTCGCCGTGGAGGATGCGGGACGCGGCGAGCCGCATGACGTCCTGGCGCGTGGCGTCCAGCGCGTCGAACTTCCGGTGCGACTTCTCCAGGAGGAAGTCCACGGTGCGCTGGCGGCGCAGGAGGGCGTAGACGCGCTCGGCCACGGCGCGGCGCTCGGTGGAGTACAGGGCCGTCTTGCGGCGCAGCACGAACTCCAGGGCGCGGTCGGACAGGCGGCCCTCGCGGCGCACGCCGCCGTAGGCCTCCAGACACGCCTGGAGGACCAGGTCCTCGCGCAGGGGGCGGTTGGGGTTGGGGCGCGCGCGTTCATGCTGGGCGCGGCTCAGCTTCGGTTTGTCAGCGCGTCCACCGGCGTCCTTGCGCTTCTTCGGCGCGCCAGGGCGGGACGTACGGGGCCCGCCGGACTTGGGGGCGCCGCCGCGGGAAGGTCCAGGCTTACGAGTCGTGGCCATGTCTCATGGGGCCTTTGCATTCCCCGGGTAGCGTTGACAAGCAGGGAACGCAAAAGACGCCCCCGGAAGCCCCAGGAGGGGCCGGCCGGAGGCGTCTGGGCACCACTTCAGGCTTTTCCGGGCCTGGGCCTCCGGGAGGCCCGCCGCCCGCCCGGATGGGTCCAAAACCTGTCCGACAGTCGGACCGGCTCGCGGGCCCCGGCCGGGCAGCGGCCCGGGGGGCGGCGCCGGTCGTCCAAAACCTGTCCGACAGTCGGACAGGTTTCAGCGACGCGGTCGGAACAGCAGCCCACCTCGGGGGGCGGCCTGGCTGGGGCGGTTGCCCAGGCGCGGGCCGGGGCGGCCGGGGACGAAAACCTGTCCGACAGTCGGACAGGTTTCCGCGGTCCGCCTCCGGGGGGCTCAGCGGTTCCGGCGCCGGCGGCGCACGAGCCCGGCCACGAGGGCCGCAGCGGCGGGAATCAGGGCGGCGGACGGGCCGGCGGCGCAGCCACCGCCTCCGTTCGAGTCATCCCCCGGCGTGACGCCCGGCGTCGTGGGCGTGCCCGGAACCTCGGGGCGGGGGTCGGGGTCGGACGGCGTGGTGCCAGGGTCCTCACCCGTGCCGGTGCCGGGGTCGGTCCCGGGGTCGGTCGTTCCGTTGGACGTCACGGTGACCACGGTGGTGGCCGTCAGCGGGGCGGCGCCCTGGACGGTGGCCGTGGCCGTCACGGTGTAGGTGCCGGCCCGGGCGAAGACGTGCTGGACCTGGGGGCCTTCCGCCGTGGCGCCGTCGCCGAAGTCCCAGGTGACGGTGGCGCCGGACTGGGAGGCCGTCGCGGTGAACGAGGCCGTGAGGGGCGCGGCACCGCTGGCGTTGTCCACGGCGACGTTCAGCGTGCCCTGGGGCTGCTCAGGCTGCGCGGGCAGCGTCTTGGAGAGGGTGAACGAGTCCAGGACGCCGCCGTCCGTCTTCACGAGCTTCGCGGTGAGGTTGCCCTCGACGACGTCCACGTCGAGGAAGCCGTGGGCCGCGTCGTCGCGGATGACGCTCCAGGAGGGGCGGGACGTGGCGAACGTGCGCAGCGTGGCGCCGCCGCCACCGACGACGAGGTAGGGGATGCCCGTCTCGCTCTTGCCGGCCTCGGCGTCGCCGAGCATGGGCTTGCTGCGCTCGTAGTCATGGTCATGGCCGGTGAGGACCAGGTCCACGCCGTACTTCTCGAACAGGGGGCCGAACTGGCGGCGCATGGTGAGCTGCGAGCCGTGCTCGCCGCTGGACCAGGACGGGTGGTGGAAGAAGACGACCTTCCACGGCTGCGTGGTGGCGGCCAGGTCCTTCTCCACGAACGCCTTCTGCGCGGCGAGCGTGCACTTGGACGCGGACGCCAGGCCCACGGCGCAGTTCGAGTCGATGGACACGAAGTGCACGTGCCCCCAGTCGAACGAGTAGTAGCGCTCCGAGCCCTCCGGGTTGTTGGTGGGCAGGTAGAGGTTGTCCAGGTAGGGCTGGGCCTCGTTGGTCACGTACTCGTGATTGCCGGGCGTGGCGAACATGGGCACCTGCGACAGCAGGGCGGCCATGGGGGTGAAGAGGTTGGTTTGGAACTCGGACTCGGTGCCGGACGCGTAGGCATTGTCACCCAGGGCGACGAAGAGCTCCGGCTTGTTGGTGAGCATGGAGGCGGCGACCTTCTTCTGGTCGCTGCCACCGGTGCCGAAGTCGCCCACCGCGGCGAAGTGCACGCGCCGCGTGCCGGGCACGGGGGCGGTGGTGAACGTCTTCGCCGGGGTCGTTTCACCGCAGCCGTCCACGGAGTACGTATAGGAGGTGGCGGGAGACAGGCCGGTGAGGACCACGGCGTGGATCTTCGCGCTGGCCGAGGACTTCGCCGTCTGGCTGGTGTTGCCCACGCCGTAGCGCACCTGCGCGCTGGAGCAGTTCGACGACAGCCGGAACGCCACGGTGGCCGTGTCGGGGCCCACCTTCTGAAGGTAGGGATCACGCGGCAGGGCGAGCGCGTCACACGAGGCGAAGCCCCCCACGAAAAGGGCAGCCAGGCCAGCGAGCGATAAAGACTTCGTCCGGTCCATGAATCCTCCGGCCCGAGACATTCGGGACGGGGGCGCAACCGTTCATCGCTCAACGATCATCCAGAAATCAGGTGCACGGGGGTAGGCAGGAGAGCGGGCGCCCGGTGAGGCAAAAAGGCAGACGGACAGGCCTGCGTCGCATGTTTCAGGGAAGGCGGAACGGAGCGGCGCCTTGCGGCGTCCGGAGGCTGCGTTACCCCTGAATCCATGACCGAAGTCCACTCCCAGACCCGAGAGTACACCCTGCCAGCCGGGTGCCCCGTGTGCGAGTCGGACCTGCCGGTGCGGGTCACCGCGACCGGTCCGAACGCGGTCTGCAGGCACTGCGGCTGGATGGGGCGTCCGTTCATCACGGTGACGCACGACGGCTTGCGCGTGTCGTACGATGACGCCGCGCGGGCCTGAGCGTCGGCGCGACCGTGCCCGATGCGACTCAAGACCTACGATGACCTCACGTGGGACGCCGAGCAGGTCTTCCTCAACGACGCGCCCTTCACAGGGTCCGTCTACGTAGAGTCCAGCTCGGGCATCCCCATCGAGGAAACCTTCTACGTCGATGGCTTGCGGCAAGGTCCCCGAACGCAGTTGGCACGAATCCGGATTGCTCGCGGAGGAGATGTTCTTCTGGCGCAACCGGTGGCACGGGACCTCACGTGCCTGGCTCGCCGACGGCACGATGATTGAGCACTGTGTCTACCTCCACGGCGTCTGTGTGGTGGAGCGGCGGTGGAGCCACTCGGGGCAACTGAAGAAGGACTGGCGCGCCTCACCGGATGACCCGTCCTTCGTTTTGATCGCCAGGATACGGGAGGCGGATGGCGACGGGCCTCCTATCGACTGGTGAACCGCACGTCCCGGTGGTTGCGGACCCGAAATGCCTGGAGACGCAGCGCCACGGAGGATCCAGGAACTGTTCGTCGGATAGGCTCAGGTCGAGCCCTCCGGAGGACAGATGTCGGCGACGCGGGTGGAGCAGACCGTCTGTGGAGATTGTGGCCGCGCGGTCGACCTGTATGGCGGGCAGTCCTCATTGGACGGCCTCCGGTACTGGGCCGCCTACCGGTGTGAGCACTGCGGCGGCCAGTTGGAGATGGACGGCATCGGGATGCCGCCGGAGTCGTTTCGTCAGGCCCTGCTCCGGGAAGAGGGAACGTGGGCTGGACGTCCAGGCGTCGGGCGCTCACGCGATGCTGGCGCTGAAGCTGCTGCGGGAGGAACTGGGACTGTCCCTGGCCGAAGTGGGCGGCTTGAAGACCCGACTCCCGGGGTTGTCAGGGAAGGGACCCGCGTGGAGATGGAGTGGTTGAGGAAGCTCCTGGGCGCGAACGGTGTCACGTCGTCCGTGGTGAGAGCGGGGCTTGATGGACGTGAGTCTGGAAAGCCAGTCCCGTGACAGCACAGAGCCGAGACGTTCTCTTGTTCGAGCAGCGCCCCTTTGCGCTGATGTCCGTTCAGGGAACGGATTTGTTTGACCCGAGGCAAGAGGGGCTGGTGCCCCAATGCGTCTCGACCGGGTGCTACCGGGGATTCGACTGCGTCTATCGGATCGACGAGAAGCGGCTCTTGCTTGAGTCATTCAGCATTGGCCTGAAGCCGCTGGAGCGGCTGAAGGTCAAATATGGAAAGGGGACGGTTCTTCGAGGTCAGCCGCCCCACCTCAAGGAAGACGCGTTT
The DNA here is from genome assembly GCF_054512695.1 of Corallococcus sp. M7. NCBI lineage: Bacteria > Pseudomonadati > Myxococcota > Myxococcia > Myxococcales > Myxococcaceae > Corallococcus > Corallococcus sp. M7. The sequence goes on along the minus strand of NZ_CM137252.1, from coordinate 6,840,411 downwards.
CTGGCTGTCTACGCGGGGCTCGGCTGGCACGTCCCATTTACCGGAGGACTGGTGGTGGCGCGTGACTTCATTCCAGGGCTTGCATCCCGAGCAGAGTCCCTCATGCGCCGTGTCTCGTCGCCCATCTGGATGTTCAGCGTGGTGCATGAGCTCCGCTTCGTGGAGGGCCAGTGGACCGGGTCTCTTGACTGCTCCAGTGCCATGGAGACCCTCCGGCATCGCATCGCAGCGGAACCTGATGGGGACGAGCACGAGGTTCATCGGTTCCTCGCGAACACGTTCCGTCGGAGCTATCGCGGCCTCGAGTGGTGAACCGGGTCTTCTCGGAGGGTGGATGGATGTCCTGACGCTGTCCCTTGAACACGTGACGGACGGACGGAGCGTCCTGTTGGACGGCATCCGCTTTTCGGATGTGGCCTTCGTGGGGATCTGCATCGACGGTGAAGAGCTACGAGCCCGCCCTCAGCTCAGCGACGCCGTGGTGGTCTTCGATGAACTGGAGCGCAGCGCGACCGGCTCTGGGCGCTACTTGATCTTCACGTGCGCCTGCGGCGTCGCGGAGGACGGTGGGTGGGAGGGCGTGGACGTGGAACATGGCGAATCGAGCGTATGCTGGACGTTCGAGGTCGCCTCCGAGTCCTTCCGCTTCGTCTTCGACCGGGCGCACTACGTGGAGGAGATCGCCGCGCTCCGAACGAAGCTGGCTCAGGAGGTCTTGCCCCTGGATCCGCGCGGCGCCGTTTTTCCAGAGGGATTCAAGAGATGAGTAGGTCTTCGGCCGTTTTGAGCTGGAGGCGTGAGATCGACAGGTTGGCTCGGGGCCACCAGCAAATGTTTCCAAAGGCCACGAGGAGCAGTGAGTTGGTTCGAACTCTGTACGCTCACCGGCTGCTGCTTGGACCGAGACCTGGACTTGTTCTGAAGGTTTCCGCGCCGTAGGCACGGGCGGCCCATGGTTTCAGTTGGAGATGACGCCCATGTTCCTTGAGAAGCTCTGGCGGTGGTGGTTGGAAGGGGGCGCTACGCTTCCCATCGACCGACTCAAGCGCGCTTCACGGCTTCTGCCGGAAGAGGCGTTCATGATCGACGGACTGCACTACACCCGGTCCGACGTGGAGCGGTGGCTGGAACTGCAGGAGGAGGAGATCCTGATCTCGGTCCTGGGCGGTCTCGGAGACCATTACGAGTCAGAGCGAGCGCCGCTTCCTGGCGAATTCTGGGAGGAATTGCGCCAGGCGGCTCGGGAGTTGGGCTTTTCGGAAATCCTGGCGGATTACCTGCCCGGTGCTCAGTTGCCGCCTTCAAATCAGGCGCGGTTCATTGCCGCGGATGAGGCTGGGGACTTTGTTGCCATGCGCGACTCGGGCCGGACGCCGGTCGAGATTGGTGCCGCGGCGATTCGCCTGGGGGGTTCCAAGATTGATGTGGTTCGGCTCCTGCGTGGGCTGTTTGGATTTGAGCTCGGACGCGCAGTGTCCATCTATTCCGAAGCAGAGGCGGCCGCGCGCGATCAGCGCGTTTGACGTGAGGGCGGTGGGCGTGGCCGCGTCATGACCACGCCCCCTGCTTCGTCAGGGCGCGGATTTCGTGACGCCCAGGCCGTCCTTGTCGACAGACAGACTTCCAAGCACCTTGTCGTCGACCTCCACCTTCGTCTTGCTCATCAGCCCGGCCACCAGGTCATCCATGGACTTCGCGCGCTTGTCCGCCATGAGGCGGCTTTCGATGCGCGGCTTCACCTGGTCCACTGTCTGGGAGAAGCCCGGCTGACGGGCCACGAGCTTCAGCAGATGCATGCCGCGGGGGGAGGCCACCAGTCCCACCTCGCTCAGGGTCTGAAGTCCAAAGGCCGCGTCCGCTACCGGCTGGCCCCACCTCGCCGCCAACTCCTCTCTCGTCAGCAACCCCAGATCCCCGCCCGCATCGCGCGATGCCGCGTCGTCCGAACGCTTCCGGACCTGCTCCCCGAACGCGGTCTTCACCGGCCCCGCCTCCTGCTTGCGCACGTCCGCCAACAGCTTGTCGGCTTCCGCCTTCACCGCCCCCCGCTTCGGATCGCCCTCCGCGGAGGCCAGGAAGACCTGGCTGACTCGCACCTTCTCAGGCCGGGAGAACTCCGCCAGGTGCTCTTGATAATACTTGCGGACCTCCTCGTCGGTCGGAGGCGCCGGCACCACGCTCGTGGCCTGCTTCTGGACCAGCCGTTGGACCAGCAGCTTCTCCACCGCGGCCTGGAACTCAGGGTCCTTTTCCAATCCCTGGCGTCTGGCTTCCTGGGCCAGCACCTCGAAACGCACCAGATTGTCGAGGAACTCCTTCTTCATCTCCAGCGAGCCATAGCGAGCACGAATCAGGGGCGGCTGCTCCTCCATCCTGGCGCGGAATTCACTCACCGTGATGGCGCCTGGACCCACCCGGGCCACGACTGGGTCATTCGCGCTCCCCTCCTGGGACGTTTCTGAACCCTTGCATGCGTTCAGCAGCAACAGGGCTGTTGTAGCCGTCGCGGCGATTTTGGCGATATTCATGGAATGCAAATCCTGACGGGAATTCCGGCGAGCCTGGGCCCCAACGCCCGGCTGCGAGTCGGGACGAACCGTAACAAAGCCTCCGCGCGAAGTTCAAACGCGTCAGGGGCGGCTGCTATTGCTGCTCAAGTGCCAGATCGTGCACACTCCGCCAGTCTTCACCGCCTCAGAGGAATCCTTTGCAATCGCCTGTGCGCGCCCTCCAAGGCGTGGTCCTGCTGTTCGTGCTGTGCTCCTGCGAGGGTCAACCTGGCGGTGTTCCGGCGTCCCCTGCGTCCAGGGCGCCGCTTCCTCGTGAGCTGGTGGCGCGTTTCGACGGCGGCGTCGTCACCCGGGAGGAGATGGAGCGGGAGGCACGACGGCTTCCTCCGGCGCTGCGTGAGCAGTTCGTGAGCGAGGCCGGTCAGCGGGAGTTCGCCTGGTCGCTCGTGGACAAGCGCTTGCTGGTGGAGGAGGCGAAGCGCCGGGGGCTTTCCAGCCGGGAGGAGATCGCCCGGCAGGTGCGCGAGCTGGAGGAGCGGCTCATCGTGCAGGAGCTCCTGGCGGAGGAGACGAAGGCGGCTGGGACTCCGGGTGAGCAGGAATTGCGCGCTTGGTACGAGGCGAACCGGGATGTGTTCGCTCAGCCGGAGCGGCTCCACCTGGGGCGCGTGCTGGCCCGCTTCGAGAACCCGGGCAACGCGGCGGACCGGGCCCGGGCTCGCGGCCGCGCGGAACAGTTCGCGCGGCGGCTCCAGGCGAAGGAGCCGCTCTCCCAGGTGCAGTCCAGCGGGGATGGTCCCGAGCGCGCGCGGGGCGGCGACCTGGGCCTGTTCGCGCGTGGGGAGTTGCCGGAGCGCCGGTTGGAGGATGCCGCGTTCGCGCTCCAGACACCGGGGCAGGTCTCCGCGGTGGTGGAGACGGCGGAGGGGTTCGCGGTGCTGCAGCTGCTGGAACGGCGTCCCGCGCGGACGCCGCCGTTCGAGGAAGTGCGAGCGGAGGTCGAGGGTCGGGTGGCGCCAGTGCGTCAGCGCAAGGTGTTCGATGCGCTGCGCGCGCGGCTGCGGAGTGGTTCGGACGTGCAGGTCGAGGTCACGGCGCGTCCCTGACGCGCCGGCGGGAGAGGGGGAAGTACCCATGGAGCGTTTCTCCACACCGCGCCTGCGGGCGCTGGCGCTGATTCTCGCACTGGGCTGCGCCCTGCCGGGCCTTGCCCTTGCACAGTCGGCGCCCTCGGTGTCGTCCATCCATCCCCTGCGCTCATTCCAGCCGGGGGCCCGTTCGGTCGAACTGGGCTTTGACGTCGACGGCGCCGCGTCGCAGGTAGCCGTGGGCATCAAGGGCACCTCCGCCTCCAAGGGCGTCTTCGTGGACCTGGCGCGCGTGGTGGTCCCGCGCGACCAGGCAGGCGCGGTCCCCTTCCACGTGCTCCTCCCGCTGTCGCAGCCGTTCCCGGCGGACGGCCGGCTGGAGGTGACCGCGTCGCCCGTGGCGGATCAGGGGACGACCGTCTCTCCGGTGCAGGTCGTCTTCGACGCCACCCTGCCACCCCCGGCCTTTGCTCCAGACGCGGTGGGGGCCCGGGCTTCCCAGGACACGGGCCAACTGCTGGTGGACGTGGCCTTCCAGGGAAGCGTGGCGCGCGCGGAGCTGACCGTGATGGGGGCCTCCTCGGCCCTCCTGCGCACCGTGAAGGGCGACCTGGCGGAGGTGGAGTCGCATGCGTTCGCGGTGGGGCGCCGGCTGGTCGCCTACCCACGCGTTTCCACTCCGGGCCACGTGGCGTTCGCGGTGCCGGTCCAGGGGGGGCGCATTCCTCCGGATGGCGTGGTGGTGGCGGATGTGTCGCTGATGGATGCCTTCGGCCGCACGGTGCACACCTCCACGGTGGAGTTCACGGACTCGACCGCCTTCGATCCGCTCCTGACCCTGCGCGCCAGCCCGAAGCCGCTCCTGCTGTCGGAGGGCTTCGGGCAGCGGGTGCCCCTGAAGGTGACGGCGGTCTTCGCCATCGCGGGCGAGGTGGATGTCAGCGGCGCGCTCAATGGCGCCACCTATGAGTCGGACGACCCGGCCGTGGCCATGGTCACGCGAGACGGCCAGGTCGTGGCGCGTGCGAACGGGCAGGTCACCGTGCGCGTGCACTACGCGGGGGCCACGGAAGCCGTTCCCGTGATCGTGGACTCCAGCGCGACCCTGGCGTCCCTGGAGCTCATCCCCGCGCCGCCGGCGACGGCCGCCTCCATCGAGCGGGTGGGCGGGACGCTGCAACTGCAGCTACGGGGCCGGCTGTCCAATCAACAGTGGGTGGACCTCACGTCGTCCGCGCTGGGGACGCAGTGGCGCGTGGAGGACCCGACGCGGCTGCAGGTGTCGCCTGAAGGCCGGGTCACGTCGCTCAAGGCCCAGCCGTCGCTCGTGTTCGCCAAGCATCCGGATCAGCCAGAGGTCTCCCTCCTGGTGGATGCCCGGGACGCGTTCCCGGAGGTGAAGCTGAGCGCGCCCGCGTCCGTGGTGGCCGGCGGCGAGGTGGAAGTGAAGGCCGTGGCCACCGACGACGTGGGCGTGGCGCGGGTGGAGTTCCTCGTCAACGGCGTGCCCACGGTGACGGACACCTCCGCGCCGTTCACCCTCCAGCTCAAGGCGCCCTCCACGGCCGGGTCCACCCTGGTGCTGAGCGCCCGCGCGGTGGACACCGCGAACCAGGTGACCCCCTCCACCGAGCTGCGCATCCCGGTGACGGCCGCCCCGGCTCCCAGCAGCCGCATCCTCGTCTATGACGCTCCCACGGCGGGGCAGGTGCTGATCGCCGGTCTGCCCCAGACGGTCCGCGTGACGAGCGGCGACTGGAAGAGCGGCGAACTGACGGCGAACGACTTCCAGTCGGTCCGCTTCTCCGTGGACGGTGCTCCCCTGGGGCAGGCCTCCGCGCCCCGCGTGGAGGTCCGCTCGTTTCAAAACGAGAAGGGCGGAGTGCAACAGCTGCTGGTGCCGTTCTGGGAGGTGAGCTTCATCCCCCCGCTGACGGCGGCGGGGACGGGCGTCATCCTTCGCGCGGAAGCGGTGGACAGCGCTGGCGCTCCGGTGCCCTCGCAGGCCCTGCCGGTCCGCGTCGCGGCGGACTCCGCGCCGCTCGTCACCCTGAGGACGCCTGCCCGGTCCCCCGTGGACGTCACCGCGGGGGCCCCCTTCACCGTGAGCGGCGCGGTGGCGGATGACGCCCTGGCGTTCGGCGTGGACGTGCGCTTCCTCGTGAGGGGGGCGGTGGTCGCCACCCAGCGGCTCGTGAAGAGCACCTTCGAAGGCTCTCCGTCCGGCTCCGCGGACTTCTCCTTCCTCTGGACGCCTCCCGCATCGCTGCTGGACCAGACCGTACAGGTGGAGGTGCAGGCCATCGACGTGGGCGGAAACACGCGCAGCGCGGCCTTCGCGGCGAATGTGAAGTCGGACCGCCCGCCGCAGGTCAACATCGTCAGCCCCGGCGTCTCCGACCCCATCCTCGCGGGTTCCCGCCTGCTGCTCACGGCCGACGTGCTGGATGACTCGCCGCCGCCCATGCGGGTGAGCTGGTACGTGAACGGCGTGCTCGCGGGCCTGGCCAGCGAGCCTCCCTACGCCGCGGAGGCGCTCGTCCCCGAGGGCTCCGTCGGCCAGACGCTGGTCATCCGGGCCGTGGCGCGCGACTCCACCGGCATGGAGACGGCGGTGACGCGCAACGTGACCGTGTCTCCGGACCTGCTGCCGCCGGCGGTGTCCATCGTCACGCCGCTGATGAACGCCTCCGTGGTCACGAGCCAGGACCTGCTCGTCACCGTGGCCGGCCAGGATGACGTCGGCGTGCGGAAGGTGGAGCTCTTCCTCGACTCCGGGGACAAGCCTGTCTTCACGGACCCCGCCCCGGCGCGCAACGGCACCACGGTGGGGTCGTTCATCTCCCACTTCATCATTCCCAAGACCGCCATCTCCGCGGTGGGCAATCACACCCTGCGGGTGCATGCGACGGACGTCTCCGGAAACGTGGGCATCGCCCCGGAGGTCCGGTTCCAGTCCAATGCGGACAGCAAACCCACGGTCGCGTTCGTGCGTCCGCTCGCCGGGGCCACCGCGACGCTGGGCACGCGGCTGGAGGTGCTCATCAACGCGGCGGACGACGTGTCCGTGAACCAGGTGGAGCTCTTCCTGGGGAACGAATCGGTCGCGACCCTCACGGCGGCGCCGTACCGCTACGAACTCCTCCTGAAGGGCGTGGCTCGCACGGAGGTGCTCCGCGCGGTGGCCACGGACTCCGCCGGCCATACGGAAACGGTGTCCCAGAACCTCGTGCTGGTCGAGGACGACCAGGCCCCGCTCGTGGGCTTCCGTTCGCCCGCGGAGGGCGCGCGCGTCTTCTCCAGGGCCTCGCTGAGCGTGGAGGTGGTGGCGTCCGACAACGTCGGGCTGGCGTCGGTGGACCTGTATCGCGGCTCGAACCTCGTGGGCCACCTCACCTCGGGCGCCGTGCAGGGGCTCTACCAGGTCTTCACCTTCGCGGTGCCGCTGTCCCAGGCGGACGTGAACCAGGACGTGACGTTGCGCGCGGTGGCCACGGACAAGGGGTCCCCGGCTCGCACCGCGGAGCGGACCCTGACGGTCCGCGTGGTCCAGGACGCGCCTCCGACCGTGACCGTGCTCGCTCCACCGCCGGGCAGTCCCTATAAGGAAGGCGAGGACGTGCGGATGACGGTGTCGCTCAGCGATGACGACGGCGTCATCGGCTGGGTGGGCGTCTCTGGCGGCATCCCGCAGGGGACGTTGCCCACGGCGGGAGCGGCGCGGGACGTCAGCCAGCCGCAGACGGTGGTGGTGCGCGCGCCCATCGTCCACGCGGGCCAGCCCGCCACGGTGGGGGTCATCGCGCGGGATACGGCGAAGCAGGACTCGGACGCGGGCACGGTCACCCTGACCGTGGCGCACGACGTCCAGCCGCCCCGCGTGAGCCGGGTGGCGCCCACGACCGACACCGTGACGGTGACGGCCGGAGGCTCGCTGGGGCTTCGCGTGGAGACGCGGGATGACGTGAGGGTGTCCTCCGTGGCGCTCCTCCTGGATGGAAGCCCGTTGTCCCCGCCGGTCCTCCTGCAGAACGTCGAGGAGCGCTTCGACGAGGTGCGGACTCCGGATCCGCTGGGGCCGGGCACCGTGCTGCTGAGCCGTGAGTACGTGGGCACGTATGCGGGCACCGTGACGCTGCCCGCGCTGTCCCCCCAGAACTCGCACACCCTCACCGCGCGCGCCTACGACCCCGCCGGCAACCACGCCGACACGGTGGTGACCCTCCAGGTGCAGGAGAAGGTGGACCGTGAAGCGCCCCGCCTGACGATGTCCCTGAAGAACACCCCGGACGACGCCACGTGCGTCGCGGGCTCCACCGTGGAGCTGGTGTTGCAGGCCAGCGACGACGGACAGGTGACGTCGCTCGAGGCGCACCTGGGCAACACGCCGCTGACGCTGCCGGCCTTCACGCCCGGCACCTTCGTCACCGCCACCGTGTCCATCAAGCTGCCGGAGCTCGCGTCCGGCTCCCAGCCCCTGGTCTTCTCCGCCCGCGCGGTGGATGCGTCGGGCAAGGCCACGGAGCAGGTCCTCACCCGCGTGTTGCTGCCGGATGGCCCGCCTTCGGTGACGTGGCTCGCTCCCGCGGCGGGCGCGGACCTGACGGAGGAGCGTTCGGAGCGCCTCCAGGTGGAGCTGCGGGACGACGTGGCGGTGGCGTCCAGCTTCGCGGTGCTCGCCACGGCGGAAGCCACCGCCGTCGAGGGCGCCCCCGAGGCGTTCGACGTGGCGGCGCCGGGCGCCACCGGTGCCGGTCTGGCTTCGCACGTGACGTGGTTCGTGGGCGATGCGCGCACGGCCCAGTTGGACGTGGCGTCCGGGCGCGTACGCGTGGTGCCCCCCGCGGCGGGGCTGGGGAGTCAGGCCGGGCTCGCGAGGTTGAAGGTGACCGCGCCGCCGGCAGGCCAGTCCCTGAAGGCGCGCGTGGGGTACCGCTACCGGTTGAACGCGGGCGCGGAGGCCGCCGCGGAGGTGAAGACCTTCCTGGCGTCGCTGAACGCGGGACACCGCGTGGTCGAGTTCAAGGCGCCGTCCTACGAGGTGGACCTGGGGTTCCCCGCGAACCTCATGACGGTGGATGAAATCGACGTGGAGTTCATGGCCGGGAGCGAGCCGGCCGCTCCCGTGGACGTCCGCCGCACGCAGCTCGTGTACGAAGGCGCCTCGGTCCAGGTGCGGGCGGAAGTGGCCGGGACCTGGCTCGCGGTCGCGCGCTGGAGCGTCAGCGGTTCGGCGCCGGGCCGGGCGCTGCAACCGGTCACGCTCCTGAAGCCCGCGCTGGGTTGGGCGCCGAGCATGGCGGTGCTGACGGCGTTCGCGACCGATGCCCAGGGGCACCGGGCTCGCGCGGTGTCCCCGGTGCGCGTGCAGCCGGACCTGGAGGCTCCCGTGGCGGCGGTGCTCCAGCCCGCCAACGGAGCGTCGGCCGTCGCGGGCGTGCCCACTTCCGTGGTGCTGTCCTTCAAGGACAACGTGGAGGTGGAGTCCGCGGACCTGCTGGTGGACGGCGCGGCGCGCGAGTCGTTCACGCGCCCCACGGCTTCGGTCCAGCGCACAGTGGTGCTCCAGCCGACGGCCACGGGCGCGCCCGTGGCGTTGACGGTGGTGGCGCGGGACCGTGCGGGCAATGCCTTCATTTCGCCCGTGACCTTCGTGCATGTGCGCGCGGACACGGTGCCCACGGTGAAGTGGGTGAAGCTCGAGTCCTCCGTGGAGTCGGTCTCCGAGATGGAGCTGGGCAGCGGCCTCGTGAGGCTCGTGCAGGGCGTCAAGGCCACCCTGTCCCTGGAAGCCGCGGATGACGTGGGCGTCGTGAGCATCACGACGGCCTTCGGCGACGCTCCTTCCAGCACGCTCACGGTGGATCCGGCCCAGGCGAAGGTGTCGCACGAGGTGGAGTTCACGCCGCCCGCGTCCTGGGATGGCGCGCCGTCCGTGCTCAGCGTCATGGTGACGGACACCGCCGGCAAGGTGGGGGTGGGGCGGCTCGTGGTGGAGGGCCGCAAGCCCCAGGCCCCGGTGGTGGCGCTCGCCTCTCCCGCGCGGAACGCGAACCTCATCGAGGGCAGCATCCAGCTCTTCGTGGAGGCCCTGGCGGCGGATGACACCGGCGTCGAGAAGGTGGAGTTCTTCCTCAACGGCCAGTCCGCCCTCAAGGTCGAGGCGGCGCAGGGGAAGCCCATCGCCGTCCTGCAGGACGGGTACCTCAACGGGTTCCCGGTCCCCGTGAATACAAGCGTGCGCAAGGCCTACCAGCAGCTGCTCGGCTGCGATGAGGGCCCGGAGGTCACCCAGGAATGGACGGGCTGTGATGAGGACTCTCCATACCGGGACATCTCGCGGCTGAAGACCTACGGGGGCCGCGTGAGGCTTCCGCCGGGGTTCATCTCGCTGGATGCGTCTCGCACCCAGACGTACGTCGACGTGCGGGTGGTGGCCACCGACAAGGAAGGCCATGCCGCCGTCGTCGACCGCGCCACGCTGGTGATGGCGGACAGCAATCCGCCGTCCGTGCAGGTGCTGCTCCCCACCCTGAGCCAGGCGGTGGTGGAGAAGACGTCGTTCCGCGTGTCCGCGATGGCCTGGGACAACGTCTTCGTGAGCCAGGTGAAGCTGCTCGCGGGCCCCAGCCGCACGGAGCTCCAGGCGTTCCACACCGCCGGGGGCTTCCCGCTGGAGAACGCGGTCCCCTCGTCGGAAGTGGACGTCTACGCCCCGCTCATCACCGCGCAGGCGGTGGCGCCCGCGCTGCCCTCGTCGGGCGACGTGGACATGGCCTACTTCGTGGCCGCGGAGGCCCGGGACCTGTCGGGCAAGACGGCGACCTACATCCAGCCGTTCCGGGTGGTGAGGGATCGCGAGCCGTCGGTGGCCATCGTGTCCCCGCCGGATGGCCGGACCGTCGTGGAGGGAAGCGTCGTGCCGGTGGCCGTCGCCGCCGAGGACGACGTCGGAATCGCATCCGTGCAGCTGCGGGTGAACAACAACGACCTGCCCGCGGTGACGCAGCCGCCGTTCTCCTTCCAGGTGCATGTCCCGTCGGGCGCCCAGACGCTCTCGCTCCAGGCACAGGCCATCGACACGTATGGCCACAGTGTCTTCAGCCAGGTGGTCGTGCTGCCCGTGGGCCAGGATGCCCCGCCCACGGTCGCGGTGGCCCAGCCCCACAGTGGGGACACCCTCACCGAGGGCCGCGACTTCGCCCTCGTCATCGCGGCGCAGGACGACGTCGGCATCTCGTGGGTGGAGGCGGTCATCGAGGGCGGGGTGAACGGCCCCCTGCGCTACTCCGCGACGACGAAGCCGTACTCGTTCCGGGTCCCGCTGCCCTACGGATCCGCCAACCGTCCGCTCACCGTGCGCGCCCGCGCGAAGGACACGTTCGGGCACGAGGCCAATGCCCCGGTGGTGACGCTGAACGTCCAGGCGGATGAGCAGCCTCCCACCATCAGCTTCCTCACTCCGGCGAACAACTCGGAGATCGTGGCGGGCATGAACCTGGACCTGGAGGTGGTGGCGGACGACAACGTCGGCGTCTCCGCGGTCGTCTTCACGCTCAAGGACCAGCCGGCGGTGCCCCTGGCCACGATGCCGGTGGCGCCGTACCGCTTCACCTACCGGGTGAAGAAGGCGGACCTGGGCGAGGCCCTGACGTTCGTCGCCCGCGCGGTGGATACCTCGGGCAAGGCGGCCACGGCCGAGGCGAAGGTCGCCGTGGTGCAGGACAAGCCGCTGGCGGTGGCGCTCCAGGGCGCGAGCGACATGGTCGTGGGGCTGGACGCGGACTTCTCCGCGAAGGTGACCAACGAAAGCCTTGGCGTCGCGTACGCCTCGCTGCACCTGGGCCCGGAGGAGATCAACTCCACGGAGCTGGCCCGGCGCTACCTGCGGCCCTACGACTTCACCTACCGGGTGCCCGCGGCGTTGAATGGCCAGACGGTGCGCATGCGCGCCTACGTGCTGGACGTGGCGGGACGCTCGGCCTGGTCGCCGCCGCTGGACGTACTGGTCAAGGAGGACCAGAAGCCGACGGTGGCCCTCCAGAAGCCGCTCGCCGGAACCAACGTCTTCGACGGCGGTCGCATCCGCATCGAGGCGATGGCGCAGGACGTGGACAGCGGCATCAAGGAAGTCATCTTCCTGGTGGACGGCAAGCGGGTGGATGTCGCCCGGACTCCCGCGGGCATTCCGGGCGCACCGGATGTCTACGCGGGGACGTTCATCGCCCCCGTGGGCAGCCGCAACCGGCGCTTCTCCATCACCGCCGTGGCGGTGGACAAGGCCGGGCAGGAGACCACGTCCGCGCCGGTGGACGTGGGCACCGTGAGCGACACCGTCCCCCCCGACGTGGAGTTCGTGGATCCGCCCGAAGGCGACCTGGTGACGGGCGGCAGCCTCGTGACCCTGAGGGCCGCGGCCCGGGACAACGTCAAGGTGAACTCGGTGGGCTTCCACTGGGATGGCCAGCTCAAGGACTCCACGTCCGAGGCGCAGCCCGGGCCCTCGGGACGGCTGCTGCATGCGATCAACGTGCTGGCGCCGAACGACCAGGCTGGACAGGACGTGCCCCTCTTCGCGACCGCCAAGGACCCCTCGGACAACGTGGGCACCTCCCAGACCGTCAAGGTGGAGCTGGGCCTGCAGCCTTCGCCCGCGCGGCTGAGCCCCTTCAACTCCGGACGGCTGGGGCCCCTGGCGGTGGATGCGACGAACCGGGTGGTCGTGGGGGCCCAGGGAATCAGCAGCGTGGAGGTGGCCCAGGGGAACGCGCTCGTCCTCGCGCAGCTTTCCACCGGCGCCATCCAGCGCCTGTCGCACGTGCCCTTCACGGCCGCGCCGACGGCGGTGGCCTTCCAGGGCAACCACGCGCTGGTGCTGACGCCCGCGCACACCACGCCCGACAGGCTGTACATCCCCCCGCTGCTGTCGGTGGTGTCGCTGACGTCGATGCAGGTGGTGGGCAGCGTGGACCTGCCGGGCAATGACGTCCGGGACGTGGTGGTGAAGGACCGGCTGGCCTACGTCGCCAATGGCACGGCGGGCGTCGTGGTGGTGGAGCTGTCGGATCCGGCCCTGCCCCAGCGCGTGCGCACGGTCCCCGTGGTGGGGGAGGGCGGCGCGCGGGGCGTCTTCGTGTCCGGGAACCTGCTGCTCGTGGCCGCCGGGAGCGGCGGGTTGCGCATCCTGGACCTGCGCAATCCCAAGCTGCCCATGGTGTCGCCGGAGAACAGCTTCGTGGCGGTGCCGGGTGCCGCCAACGCGGTCTCGGCCGTGGGCACGCGCGCCTTCGTGGCGTGCGAAGGGGCAGGGGCATACCTGGCCGAGGTGGACTTCTCGCGGCCGGAGGCGCCGAAGCTCGTCTCGCTGTTGTCGCACGCTCCGCGGCGCGCGGACCTGCTGGCCACGGGGCTCGAGTCGGTGAGCGCCTCCGGGAACCTGGCGCTCGCCACCAGCGCGCTGACGGACCAGGACGCGAAGCCGGTGAAGGGCATGCTGTCGGTGTCCACCTTCGCCGCGCAGGGGCCGGGGACGACGCTCGTGCGCGCCAACCTCCCGCGCGCCGCCCAGGTGGTGGGGGCCGCGAGCGGCGCGGTGACGGTGATGGACAAGGAGCTCGTGCGCTTCGGGCTTCAGCGGATGGTCGTGACGTCCGTCACGCCGGAGGACGGGGCACGCCAGGTGCCGGTGTCCTCCGACGCGGTGACAGGCGTGAAGCTCGACGTCTTCCTGTCGGAGGTGATTGACGAGGCCAGCGTGAAGTCGGGCACGGTGGTGCTGCGCTCGGGGGACCCCCTGCTGGGCCCGGTGGTGCCCATCACAGTGGACGTCACGGACCGGCGGCTGCGCGTCCGCCCCAGCGGGCCCCAGGGCCTGGCGCTGGCCACGGAGTACTTCCTCACGGTGGACAAGGACCTGGCGTCCACCCAGGGCTGGCCCCTGGGCACGTCCTTCCGCACGCGGTTCACGACGCGCGCGGCGAACGCGGAGCCGCCATCCGTGGCGCTCCTCACCCCTGCCTCAGGAGCGCAGGAGGGGGGGACCCTCGTCACGCTTTCGGGCTCGAACCTGGCGCCCGGTGCGCGCGTGTTCTTCTCCGGCGTGGAGGCGACCGACGTCGTCGTCGCCCAGGGCGGCCTGTCCCTGACGGCCAGGACTCCGCCCAGCGCCGAGGAGGGCGCGGCCACGGTGACGGTCGTCAACCCCAGCGGCCTGGAAGGGTCGCTGTTCGGTGGCTTCCTCTACCTCAAGGTCCTGCACGTGGACTTCGTGTCGCCCGCCACCGGTCCGCTCGCGGGTGGCAACACGGTGGAGTTGACCGGCGCGGGCTTCCAGCGTGGCGCGACCGTCAAGGTGGGCGGCGCGCCCGCCACGCAGGTCCGCGTGGTGTCTCCGGGCCTCATCACCCTGATGGTCCCGCCGGGCGCGTTCGGTCCCGCGGACGTGGTGGTGACGAACGCGGATTCGAAGAGCGTGGTGGCGCCCGGGGCCTACCTGTACACGGACCTGGGCGTGTCGTCCTCCGTGAGCCGGCACATCCCCTTCGGGGAGGACGACCCGCGGCCCATCGACGAGCTGCCGTCGGTGCCCCCCATCAAGGTCGCGCTGTCCGGCGGCTTCGCGTGGGTGCTGTCTCCGACGAACGTGATGGCGTCCGCGCAGGACGTCGCCCAGCTGATGGACAGGAGCACCCACGGCGCGCTGTCGCTGGTGGACGTGTCCGACCCGGCGCACGCGAGCCTCAAGGGGTTGGCCGGCATTCCTCCGCCGTATCAACCGGTGGCCCTGTCCGTCCGGGGCTCGTACGCGTACGTCGTGGCGAACGGGGCGTCGCTCCAGTACGTCGACGTCGCGGGCGAGGGCGTCCCGTCGTTGCTCGTCTTCGACGCGGCCAACCCCGGGCAGCCCAAGCTCAAGGCGACCTTCCCGTCGGTCGGAGAGGCGAAGGGGCTGGCCATCGCCGGGGACCTGGCGCTGATGGCGGCGGGGTCTGGCGGCGTGGCGCTGTACTCGCTGCAGGACTCCGCCCGGCCGGTGCTGCTGGGCACGGTGACGCAGTTCCTCTTCGGTGGGCAGATGCGGTCGCCCTCCATCGAGGACGTCCAGGTGTCCGGCCACCATGCGGTCCTCACCGCGAAGGTTGGCTCCGACGTGCGGCTGCTGGTGGTGGACCTGTTGAAGCAGGACCTGCCGGTGTTGGGAGAGCTCACCGGGGGCTCCAGTGACACGGCCGTGTCCGGCCGCAACGGTCTGAGGGTGGTCTCGGAGTCGCTGCGCACGCTGTCGCTGGCTCAGCCCAAGCGGCCCCGTGAGGCGTCACCGGTGGTGCCGCTGGTGCGCGGCATGAAGTTCACGAACGCCGCGATGGGACCGCACCTGGGCGTGGCGTCCGCCTACGGGCCGTCCGCCCTGGTCCAGGTGCTCCTGGCCTCGGAGCCCTCGCGGCCCCAGTCCGTGAACGCGGTGGACCTGTATCCCGCGACGAAGCTGTCGGACGTGGCGGTGGCCGGTGGCCTGGTCGTGGCCACGGTGAAGGAAACGGCGGGACGCGTGGGCCAGGCCGTGGCCCAGGACGCGGTGAGTGTCGTCGCCATGCCGTTCCCGGTGGTGACCGGCAGCACCCCCGCGGACGGCGCGGATGACGTGCTCGTGACGATGCCGCTGACGGTGACGCTCAACCGCCCGGTGGCCAATGCCACGGGCTCCACGGTCCGCCTGGTGCTGATGGATGGCTCCGCCGACGGCAGCCCGGTGACCACGGAGGTGGCGTCCGCGGGGACCACCGTGACGGTTTACCCCGTAGGGGCGGGCCTCCAGACGGGCAGGACGTACCAGCTGCGGATCGACGGGCTTGTCGGGACGGACGGCGCCCCCATGCCGGGGCGCTATGTGGCGGAGTTCAGCACCGCCGCGCACGAGGACGAGCCCCTGCTCCAGGTGCACAGCGTGTCGCCGCGTCAGGGCCCCGCCGGGGCCGAAACGGAAGTGACCCTGACCGGCATTGGTTTCAGTTCGAGCCGTGACCTGGAGGTCTCCTTCAACGGCAAACCGGCGACGGTGCTCCAGACCGACCCTGGAGGGACCTCCGTCAAGGTCAGGGCTCCCAAGGGAACGGCGGGCGCCGCCACCCTCACCGTCCGGCGAGCCGGCGGGCAGCACGTCGAGCTCATCGGTGCCTACCTCTACGTGGATCCGCTCGACCTGCTGGCGGTCGCGCCGGCTCGGGGCCCGTCTTCGGGTGGCACGCGCGTGCTCCTGTCGGGCAAGGGCTTCTCACCCAACGGCACGGTGCAGGTGCGCTTCGGGACGAAGCTCGCCAACAACGTGCGGGTGCTGGGCCTGGGGCTCGTGGAGGCCTTCACGCCCGACGGGCTCCGTGGCCCGGTGGATGTGACCCTCCGTCAGTCCGAACCCACGAGCCCGGATGTCTTCACCGAGGACACGCTGGTCAAGGGCTTCACCTTCGATCAGCCGACGGGCTCCGCCGTGCCGCTCTCCCGCGCGTTGCGTGATGTCGCGGTGACGGGCGATTGGGCCTTCGCGGTGGGAGACCACTCGCTGGACGTCGTGAGCCTGGCGGGGCGCTACATCGTGGCAGGCGAGATGGGGGACAGCATCCCGTTCGACCAGCGCGGCGGCCTGGTGGACAGCAACAAGGACGGCAGGGACGACCGCGTCGCCGCCCATCTGGAGCTGCCCGGGGAAGCGACGTCCGTCGTGTACGTGCCCGGCTCGGCGTCCAGGCCGCACCTGCTCTACGTCGGCCTCGTCCGCAGGGACGACGACGACGTCGCAGTGGGGGGCTCGGTCGCTGTCGTGAACGTGAGCAATCCGTTGGCGGGGGTGTCGCTGCTGCGCACGGTGCCCGTGGGGCTCCACGGCGTGTTCGGCGTGGACGTGCATGACGAGCGCCTGATGGCGGCGGCGGCGGCCAGCGGGTTGCGCTCGTTCGACATCTCCGTGGAGACCTTCCCGGTGCACACCGCGGACGCGAACCCCGGAGCCCAGGCCATCGCGGCCTGGGGAAGCAAGGCCGTGGTGGGCACGGGAACGCGGGCCGCGGACTTCAAGGTGAGCGGGGGGCAGCTCCAGGTCTGGAACGTGGAGGCGACGCCCGCCAAGGTCCCCGAGCTGTCCGTGCCGCTGTCCATCCAGCGCATGCGGATGCTGGGGGACGTGGCGGTGGTGGCGGCGGGGGATGACGGCCTGGTGTTGGTGGACGTGTCGCAGCCGGAGTTGCAGCGGCTCGCCACGCTGGACGTGCACGGGTTCGCCTGGGACGTCCGGCTCTCGGGGCGCCTGGCCTACGTGGCCGCGGGCGCCGCGGGCGTGGCGGTGGTGGACCTCAATGACCTGCTGAACCCGAAGCTGCTCTACCACGTCACCGGCAGCCAGGGCGGCGACGCCCAGGCCGTGGCGACGGCTGGAGGCCGGCTGGTGAGCGCGCGTGATCGCGGCGTGCTCGGCTGGTCGCTGGACTTTGGCGACGCGTCGGAGCTGTCCGTCGCCAGCGCGAGCGTGGCGGAGGGCGAAGTCGTGCCCACGGACCTGCCGTCCGTGCTGGTCAGCTTCTCCGCGGCCGTGGACGCGGACTCGGCCATCCAGGCCTTCTCCCTCACGGCCAATGGCGTGCCCGTGCCCGGCCTCCCCCTGGAGGTCGGCTCATCCACGGAGCTGCGCAGCACGCTGACGTTCCGTCCGTCCGGGCCGCTCCCGGCGGGCGCGGCGTTGAAGCTGCACGTGTCGCAGGCGGTCCACACCCCGGGCGGCAGCGCGTCCCTCATCGCGCCCTTCTCCGTGTCGTTCCGCACGGCGGACCAGGCGGGAGCCATTCCGGTCATCTCCCAGGTGGTGCCCCGCGTGGGGCCCACCTCCGGAGGCAACCGCGTGGAGGTGCTCGGCAGCGGCTTCGAGCCGGGCGTGACCGTGATGGTGGGCGGAGTCTCCGCGCAGGTGATGGAGTGGTCTCCCACACGCCTGCGGGTGACGGTGCCCGCGGGGGCCGTGGGGCTGGCCGACGTGGAGCTGACGCAGTTGTCAGGCCTGGGCGCGCGCAGGGCGGGCGGCTACCTGTACGTGGCGCCGCTGCAGGTGGGCCAAGCGCTGCCGCGCTTCCTGAACCCGCGCGGCAACAGCACCGTGCGGGTGTCGGGCAACGGCTTCCTGCCCGCGTGGGCGGACGCGCTGGGCGCCACGCGCGTCCTGGTGCGCGGCCTGCCCGCGTCGTCCGTGTCGGTGACGTCCTTCACGGAGCTGACGGCGTTGGCGCCGCCTGGCTCGTTCGGCGCGGCGGATGTGACGCTGGTGTCGCCGGACGGCCTGTCGCGCGTGCGCTCGACGTCCGAGGTCGGCTACGGCCTGGCGTTCTCCGGCGAGGAGAGCGTGGTCTCGGCCGCGCCGCACGCGCTCGTCGCCAACCCGGAGGACCCCTTCCAGGTGTTCGCGGCGGCCGGCGCCAGTGGCAACGGCAACAACTTCCCGCAGAAGTACACCGGCGCGCTCACCGGTGAGGGCTCCATCCCGGAGTCGTACCGGGCGCTGGTGTTCGACGCGTCCAAGCCCGGCCGCCCCCTGGCGTCGGGCGTGGCGATCGTCGACCCGCCTGACGCGCTCGTGGACCGCTTCTTCGCCACGCGCATGGGCTTGCTGGGGAAGGTGGATCCGCCGGACGTGGAGGTGATGCCGGACTCGCTGGACGTGGCGGTCCGTGGAGGCCAGCTGCTGGTGGCCAATGGCCAGAGCGGCCTGGTCGTGCTGGATGCGACGCAGAGCCTGAAGTTGACGCTGCTGGGCCAGGCGCCGTTGGACATGGGGACCGCGGATACGCCGCCGCTGGCCACCCGTGTGCTGCCGACGCCCACGGGCGCGTGGCTCCTGGGCACCATCCTCACCATCGATCCCAAGTCGCAGTGCCCCGGCCGTCCGAAGGCCCATGGCACCGACGGCAAGATGGTGCTCTACGACACGCGCGTCCCCAGCGACCCGCTGCGCATCGGTGAGCTGGCGCTGGACGAGGACGTCTTCGGGGCCACCTTCTCCGGAGGCCGCGCCTTCGTGGTCACGGGCGTGCACGAGGGTGTCTTCAACTGCGCGACAGGTTCAGGCCCGTTCGCGCTGCCCCCGCCGCCGGAGAACTCGCTCATTGGCCATGCCACGGGCGATCATGCGAACCCGTTCGAGGGCTACTCGCCGCACGGCCGGCTGCACGTCTTCGCGTCGGACCGTCCTGGGGCGACGTCCCAGTCGATCCTCGCGGACTCGGCCCTGACGGACGTGGTGGTGGTGGGCGACGTGGCCATCGTCGCCGCGGCGGACAAGGGGCTCCTGTTCTTCGACGTGTCGGATCCGCAGGGCCCGACGCTTCAGAAGACGCTGCCGTTCAATGAGGACATGTCCAACAGGCCGGGCCATCCGCAGCGCCTGCGCCTGCTGGGCGACATGCTCTTCGTCGCCGCGGCCGAGGGCGGCGTGGTGCTGGTGGACGTGGCGGATCCGCTCAATCCGAGGCTCGTGAGCGGCGGCAACGTGGAGCCGGCACTGGACGTGGTGGCGGTGGAGGACCGCCTGCTGCTGGCGGGAGGCCCGACGCTGACGGAGCTGTCGGTGCCGTTCCTGTACGTGACGGGGATGGAGCCCGCGCGGCGGTCGCTCGTTCCGCCCGAGAACGTGGCGCTGACGGTGCGCTTCAACCGGCCGCTGGCCGCGCCGTCCTTCACGGACAGCAGCGTCCGGCTGCTGCTCCTGCCCGGCGCGGGGGGCGCGCCCGGCGACACCGTGGACGTGACGCTGGAGGCCGACGGCGCGGTGCTGACGGTCCGGGCGGAAGACGCCCTGTTGCCGGACCGCGACTACCAGCTGTCGGTGGACACCTCCGTGACGGATCAGCGCGGCGGTGCGTTGCTGATGCCGTTCCAGCTCGCGTTCCATACGGCCGCCACGGGGAGCCGGACGCCGAGGATCGCCTCGGTGTCGCCCGCTTCCGCCTCCATGGCGGGAGGAACGCCCCTGACCGTGGTGGGCGAGCGCTTCACCGGCACGTCCGAAGTCCTCGTGGGTGGCAAGCCCGCGGTCTTCACCGTCAACAGTGACACCGAGCTGCGAGTGGTCGCTCCGGCGGCCACCGTGGCGGTCCCCGCCGACCTGGAGGTGCGCAACGCGGGTGGCCCGGTCGCGGTGCTGCCGTCGTCCGTGCTGTACCTGCAGCCCCTGGAGGGGATTGGCATCAGCATCTCCCCGGACCATGGGCCGGTGGCGGGCGGAACGACCGTGTCGGTGTCCCTGTCGGGCCCGGGCCTGGCGCCGGGGACGCGCGTCTTCGTGACTCCCCGCTGGCAGGATGTGGAGACGACCCAGAAGCTGGACGTGGACGTGCGCGACCTGTCCTCGCTGCGCTTCGTCTCGCCCAGGGTGGACCACCCATCGCTGGTCCCCGTGTGGATCGCCCGGCCGAACGAGACCCCGGTGCAGGTGGGGCTCTTCGCGTATGACATGCCGGTCGGCAGCTCGCTGGACCTGCCGGGCTTCCCGCCGCGCGTGGCTTCGGAGATCTCCCTGAAGGGAGACCAGCTCGCGGTGGGCGTGGCCAACGCCGGGTACTGGGGGTTGGAGCTCTTCGACGTGAAGGTGGAGGAGTACCCGCTGCGGCTGGGCGGGCTGTCCACCCTGGCGCCGGTGCGTGGCCTGGACCTCTCGGGCTCCCTGGCGTTCCTGGCCATGGATTCAATGGGGCTCCAGGCGGTGGACGTGTCGCGGCCGGAGAAGCCCTTCCTGGTGGCGGGCGGAGACACGACGGGCTCGCTCGCGACGAGCGTCCGCGTGGAAGGAGAGCGCATCTACGTGGGCGTCACGGACCCCACGGCCGCGTGGGGCGGCGTGCGGGTGTTCCAGGGCGTGGGCCCCAGGCTGACCGGCGTGGAGACCGTGTCGCTGAACACCGACGTGCTGGCGCTGGAGCTGGGGACGGATCGCTTCTACGCGCTCACGTCGTCGGTGGCGGCGGGGAAGGGCCCGGGCCTGAACCTCTCCATCCACACCCGGACCGGTGCCCAGGTGGGGCACGTGGCGGTGTTCTCCGGTGAGCGCACCTACGAACAACTGGTGGCCAGCCGCCTGCTCGTGCGCGCGGGCCGCGCCTACGTGACGGTGGGGACGAAGCTCTACGTCTTCGACCTGTCCACTGAGAGCGCGCCCAGGATCCTCCAGTCGTCGGACCTGGGCAGCCCGGTCATGGGCCTGACGTTCGTGGGTGGCTCGCTGTTCGCCTCCACCTCGTCGGGGAACACCGTTATCGAAGTGCCGCCCTCCGAGCTGCTGGCGGTGGAGCTGTCGCCCGCGCCTGGCAGCGTCGTGCCGACGAGCCAGGCCATCCAGGCGCGCTTCAGCCTGCCGGTCAACGCGGAGACGGTCACGAGCGCCACGTTCCAGGTGGCCGTGAACGAAGGCACGGGCTGGAGCGATTATGCGTACGGCACGTACGACGTCGTGTTCGCCACGCGCGGCTCGACGGCGGTCTTCACTCCGGATCCAGCGCATCCCCTCCCGCTCGGAGCGCAGGTCCGCGTGCGGATCACGACCGACGTGAAGGGCTTCGACACGCGCTCGCTGGCGGCGCCCGTGGAGGCGTACTTCACCATCGCCGGCCCGGGTGCGATCCAGCCAGTCATCAGCGCTCTGGAGCCCGCCTCCGGGCGGACGAACGTCACCACCGTGGTGACGCTCACGGGCTCCGGCTTCCGCGCGGACGGTCTCACGACGGTGCGGGTGGGCGGTCAGGCCGCGGCGGTGACGTGGAAGTCCCCGACGGAACTGGAGCTCGTCGTGCCCCCGGCCATCGCCGCGGTCGCTGGACCCGCGATGGTGGAGGTGGTGGACGAACCGTCGGGTCTGGTGGCACGGCGCCTGGGCGGGTTCCTCTATCGGGATCCCCTCCAGTTGGTGGCCCTGTCGCCCTCGCAGTCGCCGCAGCAGGGCGGCGTCCTGGTCAAGCTCACCGGCCATGGCTTCGCGCCGGGCATGACCGTGACGTTCGGTGGAACGGCGTCGTTCGACGTGCGCGTGACGTCCATGGAGAGCGCGGAGGCGAAGGCGCCGCCGCATGCCTCCGGCCTGGTGGATGTGACCCTGGGGCTGTCGGATCAGCCCCCGTCCCTGGGGCTGCCGTTCCTCTATGGAGCGGGAGCGGTCTCCCAGTTGCCCTCACTGCCCGTGGCGCACGTCCTGGTGGAGGGGGGCGTCGCCTATGCCGCGCTGGGCGGAGAGACGGCCATCACCAACGTGGATGGCTCGGTGGTCTACGACGCCTCGAAGGCCACGACGCAGGGCGGACTGCTCGTGGCCCGGCTGAACGAATTGCCCACGCTGCGCGAGGAGACCACGGTCACCTTCAGCGCCACGGGCGGTGGCCGGCGGCTCGCGAAGGCGGGGTCCACGCTCTACATGGCCGCGGGTCCCGCGGGCGTGATGCGCTGGAACGTGGCGACGCCTGCTTCGCCGCAGCCCCTGTCCTCGCTGCCCGTGACGGGTGAGGCCTTCGACGTGCTGGTGAAGGACGACCTGCTGTTCGTCGCGGACGGGGCGGGCGTTTCGATGTACCGGCTGGGTGAGACGGCCACGCCGCTGCCCGTGGGCCAGCGGCTGCTGACGGGGGGCGCCCGCGCGATGGTGCTCCTCGGCTCGAACCTGGTGGTGGCGGACGGCAACACGGCCGCGCCCCTGCTGCATGTGCTGGACGCGTCGAAGGGCTCGCTGGCCAGGATCGGTGACGGCTTCGGCTTGAGCGTGCCGGCGCGGCACCTCACCGTGAGCGGCACGCGGGTGTTCGCGTCGCTGGGCAAGGCGAAGCAGGTGCAGTTGGTGGAGATGGCGGATCCGCCGCATCCGGCCTCGGGCGGCGTGCTGGTGCTGACGGATCCGCTGGGCCGCACGTGGATGTCCGCCGAGCAGACCTGGGTGGCGGGCGGCGTGGCGTACGTCTCCGCGGGTGGCGGCAAGGTGCAGCGCTTCGCGGTGCCGGTGGGCGGCATGCCCGTCGCCCTGGAGCGGATGCAGGTGGTGGGCGACGCGCGGACGGCGGCCTTCACGGGTGACTACCTGCTGGTGGGCACGCTGCTCTTGAACGTGCAGGGCTCGCCGGTGGAGCTGCCGCTGTCCCAGGCGCCCTCTGGAACGCCCGTGCTCGCGGGCTCGCTGTCGGTCGTGGAGCTGGACCACCTGGAGGTCGTCGGAACGACGCCTTCCGAGGGCGAGACGGTGGCGGTGGGCACGGCGCCCCGGGTGCACGTGACGGCGCTCGCGGACCTCAATACGGCGCAGGGCGTGACGTTGTCGCGGATGACGGGGACCGGCGACGAGGCGGTCAAGGTCGCGCGGCGCATGGAGGCGACGACGCGTGGCTCGGACGTCGTCCTGGAGCCCTATGCTCCGCTGAGTCCTTCCGCGCAGTACCGGCTGCACGTCGGCGCCACGTTGGCGGACCTGGCCGGCGGCGAGCTGGGCACGGACGTGGACGTGCGCTTCAAGACGGCTTCGCTGGTGTCGGCGGAGCTGCCGGAGCTCGACTCCGTGGTCCCGGCGCATGGCCTGGAGGCGGGAGGCAATCAGGTCACGCTCACGGGTGAGCACTTCGTGGCGGGCTGCACCGTGAAGTTCGGCGGCGCTTCCGCGACGGGGGTCGTGGTCGCCGCCGACGGACGCAGCGTCGCGGTGACCGTGCCCGCGGGCGTGGCGGGACCCGCGGCCGTGGAGATCATCAACCCGGGCGGCCTGTCCGTGATGAGGCTGGGCGCCTATCGCTACCTCCCGGAGCCCGTGCTGACAGCGGTGTCGGCGACGTCCGCGCCGTTCAACAGCCAGACGTTCATCACGCTGACAGGGCAGGGGCTGTTCGGAGGCAGCCGGGTGTACTTCGGCACGGTGCTGGCGCCCGTGGTCGAGCTGCTGTCGGCGACCGAGCTGCGCGTCCGCGTGCCGGACAACGTCACCGGCTCCGTCACGCTGCGCGTGGCGACACCGGGGCCGGACACCACGGAGCTGAGCGCCGTCTGGCCGGGTCCGTTCACGTTCACGTTGGAGGAAACCGGAACGTCATCCCCCGGCGCCGATGCGATGGCGCGCGTGGGGGACAAGCTGCTGGTGGCGCGAGGCGGCCAGTTGGTCGTTCGTGGACTGGCCGCGAACGAAACGCTGTACGAGATCGACGGGAACGACGTCCCCGGTGTGCCCAACGCCACGGCCCTGACCGTGAGCGGGAACGAGGCGTTCCTCGTGGGACCGGGCCTGCTCGTGCGCTACGCGCTGGGGGCCTGCGCGACCTCGGAGCTTGACGAGTGCATGCCCCAGGAACAGGAGCGGGTGTACCTGGCGCCCCAGGGTGTGGTGCCCATGGCCATCGTGGCCTCGCGCGACGCGGCCTATGTCGCGGTCGCGGGCGGCAGCGAGGTGTCGCTGCTGGGCCGGGTGGACGGAGAGCTGCGCGTGGTCGCCCAGACGTCCCTGTCCGGTGGCACGCTCCGGGCCCTGGAGCGGGTCCAGGGCGCGCTGGTCCTGTTGGTGGACCAGGGGAACACGTCGCGGTTGGAGCTGCGTGACTTCTCGGACGGTCAGCTCTCCCTGAAGGGCTCCTTGGAGGACCTTCCGGCGCCCGCGTGGTCGATGGCCGTGGAGGGCAACCAGGTCCTCCTGGGCCTGGGAACGGGCATCGAGTTGGTGGACGCGACGACGCCCGACGAGCCCCTGCGGGTGGGCCATTGGAACTCGCAGACGCCGGGCAACGACGCGCTGTCCGTGGCGCTGTCAGGCCCGTGGGCGTGGGTGGGAGGCCGCACGCGCTTGTCGTGGGTGGACACCACCCAGCCTGACGCGGGCGTATTCCAGGAGCGCACCTGGGCCCCGACGACCGGGGTGCCGGGCGCGCGCACCCTGGTGGTGGGAGGCGTCGCTGTGGCGGCCAACGGCTCCACGATGAAGACGTTCCACCTGCCGTACCCGGTGACGGTGGCGACGGTCCCCATGCCGGGCGGCGAGCTGCCTCGGGGCGGCACCGTGTCGATGACGCTGTCGTCCTTCCTGCCCCAGGCCGTGGCTTCGGCGAGCACGCTGGTGATCAAGCCCGACAGCGCTTCGGGGCCCGTGGATGGAACGGTCGTCGAAGTGGGGTATCTGCGTGGCTATACGCCCGTGCCGTCCCTCACCGTGGGGACCGTGTACGTGGCCGAGGCGCAGCTGGCTGCTTCGGGAGTGGTGGGGGGCACCCTGCGTGGGCCCTGGCGCTTCCCGATCGTGGGCGGCGCGGACGAAATCCAGATGGGCCTTGCGTCGGTGGTCCCGGACCACGGTGACGTGGCGGGCGGGACGTCCGTCCTGCTCACCGGTTCCAACCTGACCGCCGTGTCGAAGGTCCACTTCGGTGGCACGAGCGTCGTCCCCGAACCGGGCCGTTCCGCGACCGCGTTGCAGGTCATCACTCCGGCCACGACCGTCGCCGGTCCGGTGACGGTGGCGCTCGAGGCCGCGGGGCAGCCGTGGCTGCGCTGGGATGGTGCGTTCACCTACGTCGCCCAGCCCTTCGTCAGCGCGGTGGCGCCCACGGTGGTGGCGCTCGAGGGTGGCTCCGTGACGTTCACGGGCGGCCGGTTCACGCGCGGGATCTCCGTCTTCGAGGGGACGACGCCCGTGGAGATCGTCTCCCTGACGGGCACGTCGCTGACCGTGAAGGTCGCAGCGGGTCCTGCCGGGCTGGTGCCGCTGCGGCTGGAGTCGCCGGGAAGCGCGTCCGTGTCGCTGGCGTCGCTGGTGAGCCGCGCGGATCTCAAGCCGCCGGCCGTGGTGTCGTGGTCGCCGGCAGGGACGCAGGGCGGACAGAGCGTGCCCGTGGCGGCGCAGTTCACGGTCCGCTTCAACGAGCCCATCGCTTCCGCGAGCGTCGCGCAGGCGAAGCTCACCCGGGTACTCACGGGGCTCCCGGTCGCGTCGACGGTGACCGCGGCTCCGGATGGCCTGGGCCTCACCCTGGTGCCGGCCGAGCCCCTGGCGCAGACGACGCAGTACCAGTTGAGCGTGCAGGGCGTCACCGACCTGGGGGGCAACGTCCTGTCCCAGGGCGGCACGGCGACCTTCCGCACCGTGGATGGCGTTCCGCCGCAGGTGGAGCTCATCGCGAAGGACTCGGGCCGCCCGGTGGTGACAGGCGACCGGTTCAGCGCGGGGACGCCGTGGACCTTCGAGGTCCGCGTGACGGACGACTCGGGGCAGGTCTCCGGCCGCAAGCTGTCCGTGAATGGTCAGAACCTGAGCGGGAGCAACGGCCTGTTCACGTACACCTGGCCCGCGTCGCCGTTGGGGAACTCGCAGCTGGTGGCGTGGGCCCAGGACGCGGCGGGCAACGTCACGGAGCTGCCGCCCATCACCATCCAGGTGGTGAACGACCTGCCGCCGACGGTCACCTTCACGGCGCCCGCGGTCGCGCAGTTGACGCTGGAAGAGGGTGCCTCGCTCGCCGTGGCGGTGACCGCCACGGACAACTCGAGCGTGAGCAGCCTGGAGCTGCGGCTCGACGAGGCTTCGCTGAAGCTCGTCCTGAACCCCACGGGCCCGCTGACGTACACGCTGAAGGCACCGCGGGTGGGCTCGGGGCCGGAGACGCACGCGCTCACGGCCCGTGCCCAGGACAATGCCCAGCTTGTCGGCAGCGCCGCGCCCGTGATGCTCACGGTGACGCCGGACAGCACCGCGCCGGTGGTGGCCTTCCTGGCGCCGAGCGCCAACACCCGCGTTCCTTCGGGCATGCCGCTGGACATGCGCGTCAGCGCCACGGACACCAACACCGTGAAGTCCGTCCGCATCACGAAGGACGGCGCGGACCTGGAGACCCTCCAGGGGCCCAACTGGTTGATGCGGTGGACCGCTCCGGTGGTGACGCAACCCACGCAGGTGACGTTCGTGGCCCACGCCCTGGATGAGCGGGGCAACGAGGGGGTGACCCAGCCCCTGACGGTGACGGTGGAGCCCGCCGACGCGCCGCTCATCAGCATCACCAATCCGAACCCCGGCTGGACCTACACCGAGGGAACCGATGTGACCGTGTCGGCCACGGTGGCCGCGCCCGCTGGTGTCAAGGAGGTGCGGCTGTCCCTGGATGCGCAGGAGCGCGTCCTCGTCGCGTCGCCCTGGCAAGCCACGTTCAAGGTTCCTCCCGTGGATGCCGCGGGAGGCGTGGCGATGGTGCGTGCCCGGGTGAAGGACAACGCGGGCCTCGAGGCCACGTCGGTCCAGCAGCTCCAGATCGTGAACAGCAACGCCACTGCGCCGACGTTGACGCTGCCGGTGGAGTTGGAGGGACCGGTCTTCGCCGGTGGCGCCTCCGTGGCCGCGCTGGCCACGGCCACCCAGGGGGCCACCGTCGAGCAGCAGCTCTTCGTGGCGGATGCGGGAGTCGCGACGGGGGCGGCGGGGAACGTCCTGCCCCTGGGGCCGGAAGGCGCTCCTGTTCGCGTGACGGTCCAGGCCGTGGGCCTGGGCGGAACGGTGGACGCGGGCGTCGAGGGTTCTCTGGCGGAGTTCGCGCAGGGCCCGGCGGTGCGCTCCACCCTGGAGGGGACCGCCAACGTGACGGCCCTGGCGTTCCAGGGCGCGGACCTGTTCGTCCTCCGGGATGATGCCGGCGGTGGCGCCGAGGTGGAGCGCCGGAACCGCGCGACAGGCGTGTTGGTGTCGCGGCGGTCGCTGGAAGGCACTCCCTCGGGGCTCGCCGTCCTCGGCGACCGTCTGGCGGTCGTGCTGCGCTCGGCGGGGAAGGGAACCCTCGCGCTGCTGTCGGCGGAGGACCTCTCCACGGTGGGCAACAACGTGGCGCTTCGCCGCGAGCCCACGTCGGTGGGGGCCTACCGGGGCGGCTTCGTCGTCGGAAGCGACGACGGCCTGGAGTCGTTTGATCCGAAGGGGACTCCGCGCGCGCACCTGCCGTTGGGGAACGTGACGTCGCTCTCCATCCAGGGTGACTGGCTGTACGCGCTGGCGGACGCGAGCCTGTTCGCGGTCGACTTGACGGTGCCTCCCGCGCCGAAGCAGGTCGCGCAGGTGCAGACGGCGGGGGTGGCCGTCACGGCCCTGGGCGCTGGCCGGGCCTGCGTGGTGGGCGCGGCGGCACGCTGCTTCGCGCTCTCTGGAAGCACGTTGTCTCTGGTGGGGGAGAAGACGCTCGGTGGCGCGGCGACGTCGGTCGCGGCGCTGGGCCCGTGGCTGCTGGCGGGCTCCGACACCGGGCTGACGGTGCTGGACGCGCGGACGGCGCCCCGGATCGCGGGCGTCTATCCGGCGGTCCAGGGACGCGTCATCGCAGCGGGCAACACCGTTGTCGCGGCGAAGGGGACGTCGCTGTCCCGGCTCACGCTGGAGCGAGGCTCCACCGCGCCCGTGCTGACGCTTTCGCTGGCCTCCACGGCGGCCGCGGGCGCCCGGCTGCCGTTGACGACGACCTGGTCGGACGGCGTGATTGCGTTGAATGCGTTCACCGCCGAGCTGAGCGTGGGTGGGCGTGTGGTGCAGGTGCTCGACAATGCCCTGCCGACGTCGGTGGACCTGCCGCTCGCCCTGGGCGGGGTCCAGGTGTCGCTGCGGGTGTGGGACCTGGCGGGCAACGAGGCCCAGGCCTCGGGGACCGTGACGCTCGTGGACGCCGGCACGGGACCGGTGCTCCTGTCGCTGGGGCTGCCCACGACTGTGCTGGAAGGAACGGAGTTCCTGGTGCGCCCGGAAGCGGCGGCGCCGAACCAGGTGGACCGGGTGGAGGTCTCGGTCGCGGGAGGCACGCCCGTGGTCTTCAGCGCGCCCGCGTGGGCCGGAATGCTGAAGGCGCCGCAGGTCACGCAGGATGGAGACGTGACCATCACGGCCGTGGCGGTGGACGTCCAGGGCCGCCAAGGCCCCGTGAAGCAGGGCTCCGTCCGGGTGCTCAACGACACGGGGACCGCACCGGCGGTCAGCAAACTGGAGCTCGAAACCCCGTCCGCCATCGTGGAGGGGACTCTCGTGCGGATGGTCGCCGAGACGACTCCGGACACGGCCGCGGAGGTCCGCTTCCGGCTGCTCGGCGCAGGCCTGCCCGTGGATCAGCAGCGCGTGAAGGTGAAGCCCTACGTCGCCTCGCTGTTGATGCCGCAGGTGACGGGCAGCACCCCGGTCGTGGTTGAAGCGGTCGCCGTGGATGCCTCCGGTCGCGAGTCCGTGCCCCGCACGTTGCAACTCACCGTAGTGGATGACACCACGCCTCCGACCGTGAAGCTGGACGTGGAGCCCACCGCGGGCCGCATCGCCGCGGGCAGTCCGCTGCTGTCGAAGGTGAAGGCGGAGGACGCGGCGGGGGTCGTGCGCATCCAGCAGGTCCTGAAGCTGAACGGGACCTCCGTCGCCACGGGGAGCGGCGTGCTCCGCTATGTCGTTCCGGAGTCGACGCCCGTGGGCGCGGAGCTGAAGCTGGAGGTCACTGTCACGGATCGCGCCGGACTCTCACCGTCGCTGACGCCGACGGTGTGGACGGTCGTGGCGCCCATCACGCCCCAGCAGGGCACGCTGTTCGCGCAGGGCTTCGAGGGAGCCGAGCAGGTCGAGGTGCTCGAGGACCGCGTCTATGTCCGCACGGCCACGGGCTTCGCGGTGGGACAACTGACGCGAGGGCCCGT
The DNA here is from genome assembly GCF_054512695.1 of Corallococcus sp. M7. Classification (NCBI taxonomy): domain Bacteria; kingdom Pseudomonadati; phylum Myxococcota; class Myxococcia; order Myxococcales; family Myxococcaceae; genus Corallococcus; species Corallococcus sp. M7. The sequence continues at coordinate 6,811,142 of NZ_CM137252.1, read as the reverse complement.
GCCTTCGCTCACGCACCTGGGAAGCTTCACCTCCGCGGCCCGCCCCCTGTCCATGGCCATCCGGGGCAACCTGGTGCTCCTGGCCTTGGGTGAATCAGGCCTGGACGTCGTGGATGTGTCCTCGGGCACGGCTCCGCGGGTCGTGAGTCATCTGTACCGCCCCTTCTCGCAGGTCTTCTCGTTCGGGAAGTGGGTTTGGGCCAACAAGGGAACGCTGCCCGCGGAGCTTCCGCAGTACATCGACCTCGACGAGCCCGCGCGGCCCGTCGTGACACCGTCCTACTATGGATGGGGCTCCGGGACGCTGCTCGCGGGTGGACGGGACGGCTACCTGAACCGCCTCGCCAACAATCGCGTCCAGATGCTCTTCCGGCTCAACCGGTGGCCTACGAACATCACGGATGCCTCCTTCCTCGTGCCAACCGAGGAAGCAGTCATCACCGCGGAGCGGGATGGCAACCGGCTCGTTGTCGCCACGGACAAGTTCCTTCGCATCCGGGAGTTCTGGGATGGAGGCGACTTCTCCGTCCCGCTCAGCGCGGCCCCGCGCGCGCTGCATGTCGTCGACGGGCTGGCCTATGTCCTGTGCGAGGACGGCTTCCTGAGGGTCATCGACGTGCGCGAGCCCATGACCGTGGCCATGCTGACCACCTCGGCCATGGAAGCCCGCGACCTGCAGGTTTCGGGTGAGGTCATGCTCTCCGCGAGCGGTTCGGGCGTCGAGTTGCGGCGCCTTCCGCAGCGGCAGGAGTCCGTGCAGACCGCTCCGTCCGCGACCCTCACCGCGACCCCCGCCCCCCTGGGCCTGACGGCCTTCCACGAGGGCGTCCTCGTCGCGGCGGGCAGCGCGGGTGTCCGGCAACTGGGGCTGTCGAAGCCTGGAATGCTGGAGGCCCTCAAGAGCCTGCCCTGGTGGAACAACGCAACCCAGGTCGAGCACTCGGGGGGCTACACGTATGTCTACTATGGAAATTCGCTCAATCGCGCCAACGACCGGGGCAATGGAAACGTCGAAACCGTGACGTCGGGGCTGGGTCAGCTGGGTCAGCTGTCTCGCTTCAGCGTGTCACCCGGACGCGCATGGGGCCTCAACGCCCGGAAGGTCTCCAGCATCGCGATGCTTCCGGACACGGGCGCCGCGTCGCTCGACCTGGGCGTTGACGCGATGGATGTCTCTGGCGATGAGCGAAAGGCGGCGGTGGCGCTGGGGACCGCGGGCTGGACCCTGGTGGGCGTGGACGGCTCGGGCGGTCTGCGCCGCTGGGCGACGCACTCCGAGCTTCCCGTCCAGGCCCTGGCGCTGGATGACACACTGCTGGTGACGGGCAACACGTCGGGCCTGACGATCTGGAAGGTGACGGATGCGGGCGGCGTGTCTCGGAAGACGGTGCCCACCGCGGGCGCCGTGACCCGCGTCCGGCTCCATGGCCGCCTGGCCATCGTGAGCGAAGCGGCCAGCGGCGTGCAGCTCTTCGACCTGACGGACCCGGATGCCCCGAGGCTCGTGCAGACAGTGCCGGCCGGGCGCGCGGACGATGCCGTGGTGGTCGGTTCGGATCTGATCGTCGCGGACGCCTACCTGGGCGTCCGCCGCTTCCCGGTGGACTCCCTGCGGGCCGCGCCATCGGTCCGCATCGCGTTGCCGCTCCCTGGGACGGAAGTGGCCGCGGGCGCGGAATACCTGGTGATGACCTCGGCTTCCGGCTTCGGTCTGAACACCGCCGAGCTGCTGGTGGATGGCAAGTCGGTGGGCGCCCTGGATGACGTCATGTCGCAGGCCATTCCATGGGTTCCCGTTGGCAGCAGCGCAGGGTCGGAGGTGTCGCTCCAGGTGCGAGTGCGTTCGTCCAACGGCACCTTCGCGCTGTCGGAGCCCGTACGCATCCGGGTCGCAGCGGCACCGGTTCCGCAGACTCCGTTGTCGCTCCGCTTCAGCAACGTCTACGGGACGACCTACACGTCCGGCTCGTACGGAACGGTGGACGTGGTGGGTCTGGGCGCGGTTGCTCCAGCACGCATCCGCCTGACGCTGGGAGGCAAGCTCCTGGAGGAATCCGTGACGAACGCGGAGAGCGCGTACGTGACATTCGCCGTGCGGATGCCCGTGACGCAGACCCAGCTGACGCAGGTGCTGCGCGCGGAGCTCGTGGACGGTGCGGGCCGCTCACCGCCACCGGCCGAGATGACGTTGACCATCAATCCGTCCCCGATGTTCACGACGAAGCCTGTCGGTCTGCCCACGGAACTCCGGGCGCTACCGTTCGAGAACGTCATCCAGAGTGCTCCGTTCTACTGGAATGGTGGGCCGTACACCCTGGAGTTGCTGGTGGACGGCGTCGCCGTCGCGTCGGCCGAGCGCCTGACGGCGAACAACAATCCGCTGAGCGTGCGCCACGTGCTGCGCATTCCGCAGTCGCGTCTGGGGCAGAAGATGTCGCTGACCCTCCGCGTCCGCGACCCGCTGGGGCGCACCTCCGGCGACACGGTGGAGTACACCGTCAAGCCTGACGGGATCTCGCCCGAGATCACGAGCTTCACGGCGCCTTCGTCGGTGCGCGCTGGAGACTATGCCCATGTCAGGGTGGGTGTTTCCGATCCGGACAACGACCTGGCGTCGGTAACCCTGCTGCTGAATGGGGTTCCCGTCCCAAGCGATGGCCAGTGGGGCTGGACCTACGGCAGACCCTTCCTCGTGCCTGAGTCGGCGCTGGGCCAGGCGGAACTCACCGCGGTGGTCCGGGACCTCGGCGGTCGGGAAGACCGTCAGTCCTTGTCGATGCAGGTGCTCCCCAACCTGCCGCCTGTCGTGGCGGTGAAGGTGAGCAACAGCTCATCGCTCCATGAAGGCTATCCAGAAGAAATCTGCATGGACGTGGAGGACTCAACCGACCTTGCGAGCGTGGAGCTTCGTTTGAATGGCTCGGTGCTTGTGTCCGAGTCGGACTGCGAGAGCACGGATTGCACTCAAGTCTGCGTGAACGTTGAGCACATTCCGTCCTCGATGAGCCTGACCGCAACGGCCGTGGATGCATTGGGGGCGGTGGGCTTCGCGCCGCCGACCTCCTACGTCGTGGGCGCCAACAATCCTCCGACGGTGACCCTGGAGACGAGCTACCTGTTCGCCGGGCAGGCCACGACCGTCCGGGGACGTGTGCTGGATGAGTGGGAGAGCGTGGACTGGGCCGAGTTCAGCCTGGATGGCGCCCCCTTCAAGCGCATCAATGGCGCCTCGTCCGATGGTGACTACGACTCATACGTGACGGCGTCGGTCATCGCGCCTGTCGAAGGGACACATGAGCTCCGGCTGGAGACCAGGGACTACTCGGGACTCGTTACAAGCGTCTCCCGGAATGTGTACGTGGTGCCGGTGGGCTCGGGGCAGTCCTGCTCGCTCCCTGTCCCCCTCAGGGATTCGCAGACCTACCTGTCCTGGTCCTACACTTCGGATGCCTATTCGCGTTGCGGCGACAGCGCAGGCACGTGGGTTTCGCTGCCATTCGATGGCCCTTTGAAGAGCCTCACCTTTAGAACCGAGAGCGACGCCTTCGTCGTGGACGATTGCGAGGCAAGCGCCAACCAGTGCTTCGGCGTGGATCAGTTCACGAAGACCGTGGCAGACGTCCCCGCGGGAGCCCGGATCTTCGTGAACAGTCCCTACAACTTCTACGAACCCTCCGTCATCCAGCTCATCAGCGCGCGGCTGGGACAGGATGCGAAGTGCGATCCCGCGTCCACGGACTTCGTCTGTGCCGCGGGCACCTGCGAGCCTGACGCGCAGGGCGTGAACCGTTGCCATTTGCCGGCCTGCATGGACGGCAAGGACAACGAAGCGGCGCCTGATGGAAAGGTGGACTTCCCGTTCGACCCGGGATGCGCGTCCCCCGAGGGTACTTCCGAGGACGACCCGTCTCCGTTGCCTGCCTGTTCGAACGACAGCGACGACGACAATGACGGGCTTGAGGACTTCCCCAATGACCCCGCCTGTGGCTCCGCGGGAGGGTCCCGGAGGTGCCCGGTGACGGTGAGAGTTGTGTCGCGCCAGCGGCCCTCACGTCGTCCGTGATGATGGCTTCCCTGTCGGACGCGGCGAGCGACTTCACGCTGACCTGCGCGAATCCTGGCCCTGACCGCGTCTACGGCTTCCATGTGCCTGGCAATGCCTACGTCACCGCGAAGGCGAGCAACGCCAGCGTGGCACTGCGCTCGCAGTGTGCCGTCGCGAAGTCGGAGCTCAGCTGCGGGGCTGGTGGAGATTGGTCTGACGAGGCATGGGGTGACCTGACGGAAGGCACCTACTTCCTGGTCGTGAGCGGAACCGAGGATTCAGAGTTCACCATCCAGGGAACCCTGGCGTCGGGGGCCAAATGCGCGCAGGCCCCGGATTGGCTCCAGTGCGAAGTCGGCACGTACTGCCTTCCGACCGAAGGGGAACTGCGCTGCCGTGAGGCGGCGTGCAGTGATGGGGAGAACAACGACGACGGCGACGAGATTGAGGACTACCCGCGAGATCCAGGCTGTGAATCCCCGGCGGATGACAACGAAGACGATCCCCCTGTCACGCCTGAGTGCTCCAACGGCATTGATGATGATGGCGTCAACGGCAAGGATTGGCCCAGGGACCCGGGATGTGGCTCCGCGGGTGGCAGGACGGAAGGGGGCGGCACGGGTGAAAGCTGCGAGGGGCCTCAGGTCATCACGGCCGAGTACACCCCGGTCGCGCTGGTAGGGGCGACACGGGATGAGGAACTGTCTTGCGGCGCACCGCTGCCAGAGCGTGTCTTTGGCATCTATCCGCCGAGTGCGGCATTCGTGACCGTCAATGCGCCTACGGCTTCTGTCGAAGTGCGCAAATGGGCGTGCGGCCTGGGCATGACCCCATACGGCAGCAATGGCGTCTGTTCAGCCGCTGCCGGCTCGCCGGATGGCGGGTCGTTCGCCCGGCAAGCGTCGGAAGGCGGCATCCTCGACGGCGGCGCGCCGGATGGTGGCGTGCTGGATGGCGGAACCCCCGCGGGAGGAATCCCGGGCGGTACCTCGCTGGTGGCAATCTCCCAGGTCCAGGGGCTCTCGGATGGTGGAACCCCCAGCCGGGTTTCGGTCCGGGTCAATTCGAATGAATCCTTCTTCATCCTGGTCAGCGGAGCCCAGGACACGACCTTGCATGTCGTTGGCCTGCTCAACTCGAAGGGGATCTGTGATCCGGCCCGTGACTGGTTCAGTTGCCCGGGTGATGAAACATGCGCGCCCGATGGCGCTGGGTACCGCTGCGTTGAGCCTCCCTCGTTGAGAGAGGAGCACAGGGAGTCCCGTGAAGATTCCGTACGTGGTGCCCTTCCCGCCAGTCAGGGAGCAAAGCGCCCGTCAGGTGAACCCAGGGACGCAGGCGTTTCCATCCCGGCATCCGCGAAATCAGATGAGTCCGTGGATGCCCCCGTGCCTCATGTGCCGCGGGACGAGCACGCAGGGGCCCTGGTGATGACCGACGCTGGGACCCTGCTGGCCTCCGTCATGATTGGGGCGGGAGCGGATCTCCACTCCTGGTGGAGCTGGGAATCCGGTGGGGCCTGGCGTGCCATGATGGCGCCGGTCGGCGGTGGGGCCGCTGACCGGATGGATGTCTGGAGTTGCGGTAGCGGTGACTGCGTGGGCGCTTCAGTCCGCGGGTCTTCTGGAGGCGGACAGTGAAGCGGGGGCTGGTCTGGGGAGTGCTGGTGCTGGCGGCGTGTGGGCTGGGGGCGTGCAAGTCGCGGGATGAAGTTGCACGGGTGGGGGACACGTCGGTGTCGCGCGCGGACGTCGCGTTGCGGCAGCAGGAGGGCGGCACGCCGGAGGTGGCGCTGGACGCGGTGGTGGAGCGCACGCTGCTGGCCGAAGCCGCCCGGCGCGACGGACTGCTCGAGGACCCGGCCATCGCGGCCCGGGTGGAGGCGGCCCGCCGCGAGGTGCTCGCCAGTGCCTACGCGGAGGCCGTGGGCGCGAAGGCGTCCACCGAGGAGGCCCTGCGCCAGCGCTACGCGGCACGAAAGGAGGACCTGACCCGGCGCGAGGTGCACGTGGCCCACATCGTGATCTACGTGCAGCCCCAGGCGACCGAGCAGCAGCGCGTGGCGGCCCAGGCGCGCATCAACGACGCCTATGCGCGCGTGGTGGGCGGCGAGGACTTCGCCCAGGTGGCCAGGGAAGTGTCGGAGGATCCGGCCACCAGCGCCCGGGGCGGAGACCTGGGCGCCATGCGTGAGGGCCAGGTGGACTCACGCTTCTTCGACGCGGTGGCGGACCTGAAGCCCGGCGCGCCCTCCGCCCCCTTCGCCACGGCGTTCGGGCTGCATGTGGCCAAGGCGCTGGAGGCTCCGCGCACGGTGACGCCCTCCTTCGAGGAGGTGCGAGGCGTGCTCGCGGCGCAGGCCCGTCACGACGCCGTGCGGGAACGGATGGAACAGCTTCGCAAGGACATCCCCGTGAAGCGCTACCCGGAGCGGCTGTCCACCGCCGGGGCGCCCACGCGGGCCGAAGGGGAGTCGCGATGAGCGGGGGGATGCGAGGCGTCTGGCTCTGGGGAGCCCTGGCGCTGACGGTGGTGGTGGGGTGCGGCAAGAAGCAGGAGACGCCCGCGGCCCCGGCGGCGCCCTCGGGCGCCGTCGCCCGAGCCCAGGCCCCGCTGGCCCCGGGGCTCGTCCAGGCCTGCGCGGCGGTGGAGCCGGTCTCGACGAACTCCTCGTGGCGGGGCGGCACCCTGGTGGTCGCGGGGGGCGCGCAGGGCAGCGCGCAGATCCCCGGATCCGAGGGAGAGCAGGCGCTGGTCGTCGTCCAGAACGGCGACGGCAAGGGCCAGAACGCGGTGCAGACGGCGCAGGTCTCGCTGAATGGCGCTGGCGTGCTCACGCTCGCTCCGGGCACGCCCGTCGCGGTGCGCCGCGTGGTGCTGTCTTCGCCCAATCTCCTGGAGGTGTCCGCCACCGGCGGTGGTGAGGTCCGCGCGTCGGTCGCGGCCCTGACCAACCTGCCCTGCGGGATGGTGAACGTGGTGGCGCAGGTGGGCGGCCCTCCGGCGGAGGAGCCCTCGTTCAGCCGAAAGGGCGTGGATACGCTGGCGATCCTGATGGTGGACCTCACCGGCGAGGACACCACGGCGGAAATCCTGCTCAACGGCGTGGACATGCTCGCGAACGTTCCCGCCGCTGAGCGGCGGACGTTCGCCGCGCTCGTCCCCCTGATGGAGCAGGGAAACTCCCTGAAGGTGACGGTGCAGGGAAGCAGCGGTGGCAGCGCGCGAGCCGCGCTGTTCGACGCGGATGCCATGCCTCCCTTGTTGACGCTGAGTGAGCCGGAACCGGGGTCATACTTCACGACGTCGCCGGTGTACTTCTCCGGCAGGTTCGGCGTGGACACGAAGGGGGTCCTCATCAATGGCCAGACGGCGACGCTCGTCGGCCATGACGGTTTCCGTACCGCGGTCCCCCTCGAAGAGGGCATCAACGCCGTCACCACGGTGATCGCGGACAGCTGCGGGAACACCGCCCGTCAGTGCATCCCCGTGGTGCTGGACAGCGCATCCCCGGTGATCGCGATCAGCGGTGTCACCGAAGGGCTCGTGACCGAGGACCCGGTGACGCCGACCTTCAGCGTGACCGGAGGCGACGCTCCCGTGGTCGTCAGCGCGACCTTGAACGGAGCGAGCTTCCAGAGTGGAACCGAGGTCTCCCTGCACGGCGATTACGAGCTGCGCGTCAGGGCGGAGGACGCCCAGGGCCGCGTCGCCAATCAGCGGATCCGCTTCGCCGTCCTGATCGACCCTCCCACCGTCGTCGTCACCGGCGTGACGGACGGGCAGGTGTACCCCGGACCGGTGAACATCTCCGTGGCGGTCACGAGCTCCCACGTGGACCTGTTCCAGGTCACCTTGAACAACGAGTCGTTCCCCAATGGCGTGGTCTCGGCACCTGGCGACTACACGCTGTCCATCCTCGTCCGTGACCCCCTCTACCACTACACGGTCAAACTGGTCCGCTTCGCCATCAACCCGCCCCCGGTGTTGACCCTGGTGTCGCCGCTGGCGGACTCCGTGACGAGTCAAGGCCAGGTCGAACTGGTCGTCCATGCCACGGACAACGGTTCCGTGACGGCGGTGAAGCTGGGGGAGACGTCCTTCGTGCTCGGGGAGGACGGAAACCACCGCCTCACCGTGCCGCTGTCGGAGAACAGCAACGTCCTGCAGGTGGTGGCCTACGACGACAAGGGCAGTACCACCACGCTCACGGTGCATCTCGTGCGGGACTCCTTGGAACCCATCCTTGACGTGCTCAGCCCGGTGGACGACGCCACCGTCAGCACGGAAGAGGTCACCGTCTCGGGAACGGTGCAGGACGCCACCCCGGTGACGTTGACGGTGAACGGCCAGCCGGTGACGCCGGATGCGCAGGGCGCGTTCTCCACGCAGGTCTCCCTCTCGAACGGCGCCAACACGGTGACCATCACCGCGACGGATGCCGCGGGGAACGTCAGGTCCATCTCGCGCTCGGTGACGCGCTTTTCGGCGCTGCCCACGCTCGTTGTGACGGATCCTCCGGATGGCTACGTCTTCACCGCGAGCAGCGTCACGGTCCGCGGCGAGGCTTCCTCTCCGAACCCCGCCCACACGCCGGTGGTGACGGTGAACGATGCGCTGGTGGTGGTCCACGAGGATGGAACGTTCGCCCATGTGCTGTCGGTGCCGGTGGGCGATCTGACCGTCCGCGTCCGGGCCACGGCGCCGGATGGCGCCAGCGTGGAGCGCACGCTCGTGCTGCACCGGCGGTCCACGGGGAGCGACGCCGGTGTTCCCCCCGGACAGGATGCGGGAACGCAGCCCTCCCAGGATGGCGGTGCGCAGGGGCCGCAGGACGGCGGGACGACGCCGGGCGACGCGGGCCTGCCCTTTGAACTGGATGCGGGCGCCCCGGAGCCCCAGCCCGCTCCCACGCTGGTGGTGACGTCGCCGGACGAGGGCGCGGTGCTGGGGGGCGCGCGCTTCGCGGTGTCAGGCCAGGTGGAGGGGGGCGAGCTTCCCCTCCAGGTCACGGTGAACGGCTTCGCCGCGGCCGTGACGGGGCGGTACTTCAATGCCTCGCTGGGGCTGTTGGAAGGCCCCCAGACGGTGACCGTCGAAGTGACGGACTCGCGGGGCCGCATGGCCTCCGCGGTGCGTCAGGTGTCCGTCGACCGGACCATGCCGTCGCTCTCCATCCAGGAGCCTTCGACCAACCCGGCGACGGTGACCCAGAGCCCCTTCGTGCTGAAGGGAACGGCCGGTGACACGAACCTGGCCCGGGTGACGGTGGATGGCGCGCCGGTGACGGTGATCGCCGGAAGCTTCGCGTGGCCGGTGTCGCTGCACGCGGGGGCGAACGCGTTTGAGATCGTGGCGGAGGACCTCGCGGGCAACCGCCGCGTGCGCACGCAGGTGCTGAACATCGCCAGCGTGCCGCCGCAGGTGACGGTGCTCTCTCCGGCGGATGGCACGGAGGCGACGTCGGACGAGATCGACGTGCGCGTGCGGGTGACCGGTGGGACGGCCCCCCTGACGGTGGAGATCGGCTCGCTCACCGCCACGAAGGAGTCCGAGGAGATCTACACGCAGAAGGTGACGCTGGCCCTGGGGGCGAACACCCTCGGGGTGCGCGCGACGGACGCCAACGGTCTGACGGGCACCGCGAGCGTCGGCGTCCGCTACCGCGACGTGGAGCATGAGCCGCTGGCGGTGACGGGCGTCTCGCCCGCTTCGGGGACCCCGGGGGTGGAGACGGATTCGCTCGTGAGCGTGTCCTTCAACAAGCCCGTGGACGCGGCCACGGTCGCCAGCCACTTCGAGGTGCTCGCCCGGGGCTCGAAGCTGGAGGGCGGGTACTCGGTGGCGCCCGGGGGCCAGACGGTGACCTTCGTCGCGCGGGACGCCCTGCCGGCGGGGGAGCGGATCCAGGTTCGCGTCCAGGGGGCGAAGGCCGCCCAGGGACCGGATCAGTCCTCGGCGTTCGCCAGTGAGTTCACCGTCCGCCGTCCGCTGACGGTGGTGCGTGGCGTGGTTCTGGACGAGCGGCAGTTCCCCCTGTCCGGTGTGAAGGTGGAGGTGGAAGGCCAGGCGGGGCGGTCCACGCGCACGGGGCCGGATGGCAACTGGGCGTTGATCGGCGTGAGCGGTGGTCAGCAGGTGGTGATGCGCTACGAGGGCGGGGCCACGTCGGATGGCCGGTCGTTGCCCACGGTGCGCCGGCAGCTCTTCGTGACGGCCGAGCAGGAGACGCAGGACCGGCCGCTGATGCTCTTCCCGGTGGATGGTGCATCGGCGCAACCGGTGAGCGGCGCGACCGGTGGAACCCTGAGCTTCAACGGCGCGCAGGACGCGCTGCGCATGCTCGTCCCCGCTGGCGGCCTGTCCTTCGCGGGAGGCTCGACGGAGGGCATCCTCACGGTGACGGAGCTGCCGCCGCACGGCCGGCCCGTGCCCATGGAGGACCGCGCGGGAGTCGCGGCCCTGTGGCAGCTGGGCCCCGAGCGCGTGCAGTTCCTCAAGCCAGTGACGCTGACCCTGCCCAACCGGACGAAGCTCGCGACCGGGCGCATGGTGGTGCTCGTCGCGTTCGACGACCGGCGCCTGGCGCTCAAGCGCGTGGGCTTCGCCCATGTGGTGAGTGAGACGGCCATCGAATCGGACGGGCCGGTGGCCTCCGCGTCGTTCGAATACTTCGGCTACATGGAGATCACCCCCGCGCAGCAGTCCCAGGTGGAGGCCGCGCTGGCCCAGGCGGGGAGCACGACGGGGAGTGGCACGACGGGCGGCGGTACGACGGGCGGCGCGACGGATGGCGGTCTGGGGCTGAACCTGCCGCGCCGGGAGCGGCCCTCGCTCTGGAAGGAGGTGGCCAGCTACATCCTGTCGACGGCGCATGCCCAGGGATTGCTGAGCATCGTGCCGCTGGGCCTGAGCGCGATGGATTCCTTCCCGGGGGGCACGGCCCACGCCTGGGGCGTGGTGCGCGCGCCGGCCGAGGATGAGACGCGCCTGGAGCTTAAGGCGCCCGAGGGAAAGACGCTGGGCCAGCCCGTGGAGGTGGACCTGCCGTACACGCAGGGCATCGGCTTCGTCGCCCGCCATGAGGCGAACAGCGCCCTTTCGGCCCCGGGAGGCGAAACGGTCACCGCGGTCCTGTCGGGCGTTTCCCCGGACGGCACGCCGCTGGCGCCGGGCGCGGGCGAGAGCTGGACGGTCGAACACGCCAACGAGGCGACGCTCACCACGTCGGTGACGCTGGCGCCCGGCACGACGACGCTCGTCCTGACCGGAGCGACGCGGTTCGACACGCGGGCCATCGAACTGAAGGCCACGCTGACGCCGCTGCCGGCGGATGGCGGCGTGCCGAAGCGCGCGACCCTGGTCCTTCAGCGCTCGGAGGTGAGCTCCGAGGGCGAGGAGGATCCGCTGCATGGCGCGGCGCGCTTCCAGGGCGTTCGCGTGGACATCACCAGCTCGGTCGACACCGCCGCGATGACGGGCGAGTCCGGCAAGTACAGCACGCTCGTGCAGGTGCCCGCGCCCAACACGCAGAGCATCGCCTGCGCGGACATTCCGCTGGGGCCCCGGTTCGTGGCGCGGCTGGATGCGGAGGGCAACACGCGCTTTGACAGCGTGGACAGCTCGTTCTCCTCGTGCTCGCCCATGTTCTGGCTGTATCCGGGCGCTACGACCCGCGCGGACGTGCTGGTGGACGTGCGACTGCTGCACGGCGCCATCACCTTCAAGCAGAAGAACGGACAGTCGCTCCCGGCGGTCTGCCCGGGCGTGTCGCAGACGCAGCGCGACCCGCGGACGGGCGAGGTGCGTCAGCTCTCCGAGGCCGATGTCGCCACGACGGAGGTCCATTTCTTCCGCGAAGGAGACCTGGAGCACCCGCTGGCGCGCTACGCGGTGACGCGGCCGTCGGTCGCGGAGTGCCCGGATGCCGCGAATCCGCCGCGTGCCCCCCAGGGGCGGTACTCCCGGCTGCGGCTGGGGCCGACGAACAACGTCTCCCGGGCCACGCGGACCCGGTGCGAGCAACTGCTGGCGGAAGGGCCGAAGACGGTCGAGGAGCGCCTGTTCCTGAAGAACGAGTGCACCGACAGCAACAGCGCCTTCCTGCGGTTGTCGGCGGGGGACCGGCTGGTGGTCTTCGCCATCAACCACGCCACGGGCTACTCCGGCATGGCGACGGTGACGGTGCCGGAGATCAACCGCAATGCCCGCGTGGACGGGAAGTGCGCGGCGGACGCGAACGGTCCGCTGCTGATCCAGGAGGGCGAGAACACCGTCCCCATCTCCCATTGCACGCAGCAGGAGCTGGGCATCCCGGGCGACGTGGACCTGTACCCGCCGGAGATTGACGTCCGGGTGCAGCGGCGCGCCCAGGACGACGGCGTGGCGCAGGCGGCGAAGAAGCACCTCATCCGCACGGGCGGCGCCGGGACGACGCGCGACGACTACGTGCAGGTGGTGACCCGGTGGCGGGTGCGCCGGCAGCGGCAACTGGCGGCGGAGCCGGGGACCGGAATGGCCGATGGAGGCGTCGCCCAGGGTGATTGCGTGCGGGGCCTCCACGCGGATGGCGGCTCGTGCGCGCCGGGGCTGTTGACGGACGACGACGCGGACGCGGGCGTGCCGCTGGAGATGTACTGCTCTGAGCTGCCGCAGGGGGCCTCGCCCCTCCAGGCCGCCTCATGCCTCCAGGACGACCAGGAGCTGGCGGACGTGCCGACGGGCGTGCCGCCGCTGGCGGGGCAGATCGTCCGGGTGACGGGCAGCGCGGTGGAGCAGCCCGCGGTGACGACGTTCTCGGTGGCGCCGGGGCAGCACACGGTGCACGTGGACGCGGCGATGCGGCGGCTCAACGCGGATGGCAAGACGGAGACCGTCAACAGCCTGCTGACCGCGAACTACTACCTGCACGTCGTGGGCAGCCGGCTGCTCGAGCGCGATCAGGATGGCGACGGCTGGGTGAGCCGTGCCGAGGACGTGGCGAAGCCGCCGCACTTCGAGGAGCAGCTGCCGCTGGGGACCAACCCGCCAGGCCTGCCCGCGCAGGCCATCGTGCTGAAGAACGTCTTCAAGCGTTACGACGCGAAGGGCGTGCTCTCCGACCAGTACGACGTCGCGCGTGAGCACGAGTTCCGCATCCTCGATTTGAAGCCGACGAAGCTGGAGGCCACGGGCGACGGCACCACGCGCGACCTGATGGACCCGCCGCCGGGGACCGAACCGGCCGCGGCGGAGCGCGACCTGGCGTACGACTTCCTGGCCCAGTTGCTGGCGCCCTCGGACCCGGGGCGTGCGGGCACGCTCAGCGGGGACTACCGGGTGCGCCTGGGCAGTGATGCGTTCGGCATCGACTGCCCGCTGAAGGTGAACGCGCAGGCGCACACGCTCGTGGCGAACTGCGGCGGCGAGTACCTCGCGGAGGTCCTCAGCGCGAGCGACATCCTCTACCTGGAGCTGTACCTCAGCGGGAACGCGGAGAACGTCCTCTACCGCTTCAACCTGTACGGGCTCGCGTCGCGCAAGGACGTGCTGGCGGCGTCGACGGAGCACCTGGCGGAAGCCGCCGTGATGAAGGATGCCGCGGATGGCACGGCGGCCATTGGCCGTCAGGTGGGCCGTCCGGCGATGAGCACCTTCTTCGTGGAGCCGGACCAGCTTGGCGCTGGTGTGGTGAAGCTGTGCTCGTCGAAGGAATGCGAGCCGTCGAAGGGGGACCTCCTCAAGGAGGCGCTGCTCGCGGTCGGGCCGGACGGGAAGCTCGTGGTGACGGACACGAAGCGGGGCCGCGTGCGCGAGCAGCTGCAGTTGTTGCCGCAGCCCTCCGCGTCAGGGGCGCGGCGCTTCCAGCTCGCACTGCCCTCGGACCTGTCGAGCATGCCGGGCAACGAGCTGGGGGCCAGGCCGGTGTACCTGGTGACGGAGTCCGCGGCGTCGCTCGCGGCGGGCGAGCGCACGGTGACGGCGCTGGGCAAGCCGGAAGGTACCTACAACGCGGCGAACGCACGGGCGGTGGGGCAGTCGTCGGTGTCCGGCATCAGCTCGTCGGACGGGCACCTGTCCTTCTCGCACGAGGACTTCTCCGTGCCGTTCCTGGGCGGGGCGTTCGGATTCTCCCGGACGTACAACAACCAGGACAACGAATACGCGCCGCTGGGCATTGGCTGGCATCACAACTTCGAGGGCTACGTCCGCGAGGAGCGCTTCGGCCGCTACGTGGCGGTGGTGAACGGCCAGGCCTACAGCTTCCCGGGCTGCAAGACGCCGCCCGAGAACCCGTCCGAGGGACAGCCCGATCTGCGAGGCAACGCAAGCGACTGCACGACGGACAACACGCACGGCTTCACGCTGTCCGTGACGGCGCCGGTGAACATGTCCGGAGGCGACGAGGTCACCCTCAAGACGCCCCGGGGTGAGACGTTCGAATTCAACCGGCGGGCGATGGGGGCCACGGACGAGGGCAAACGCCGCTGGCTGCTCACGCGCTTCGGTGACTCGCACGCCCGGGACGAGGACAAGGGCTGGACGAAGCTCGATTACCTGCCGTCGTCGGACCTGGTGTCGTCCGTGACGCGGAAGGGTGAAACGGCCCAGGTGCAACTGGGCTTCGGCTACGAAGCCGTGGACCTGCAGGCGCCGGGCGTGTCGCCGCTGTTGCGGCTGGCGGTGCGCAGCCAGGGCTTCCAGTGGCTGAAGTCGGTGACGCTGACCGGAGGCGCGGGAGGCAGCTACACGTCGACGTTCACGCGAGATGGCGGGGGCAACCTCACGCGCGTGGTGCGCACGCCGGGCGTGCCGTTCCTCATCTACGCCTACGAATACGAGCCCGTGCCCCAGACGTTGGGCGCCACGGCGCGCTTCGCGGCGCTCAATGAGTTGTCGGTGGCGCGCCGGATCCACGGGGACGCCGCGGAGGCGGTGGGCCCGGTGCAGTACGCGGCCCGGTATTTCCGGCAGTCGCCCGGGGTGCCGCACCCGCACGTCTCGAAGCAGGAGGTCGTGTCGGCGGTGCAGGAAACCGGGATGGCCGGGACGCTGTCGATGTCCTACGGCGACAAGGGCCAGCGCACCGTCACGCGGCCGGACGCGGTGCAGGTGCAACTGCAACTCAACACGTCCAACAACCTGTCCAGCAGCCAGACACCGCTGGCGCAGACGAAGCAGCAGTGGCCGAGCGATACGAAGGGCCAGCCCGTGGTGGTGGACCGGACGGAGTCACCCGCCGGGCGGGTGATGAACATGACGTCCAACACGAGTCTGCAATTGACGGACGCGGTGTTGACGAAGGGGCCGGAGGGCAGCCTGCCCGTGGCGGGCCTAGGTGCGGACCGGAAGCTCGTGCACTACGACCTGGATCCGCGCTTCGGGCTGCCGACGACGTCGACAGTGAAGGTGGGGGGAGGCTCCGCGACCATCTCCAGTCCGCGCAACGCGGCGGGCGACCTGCTGGGGCTGACGTTGGCGAACGTTGAGGGCTCGAAGCCTGTGTTCCAGGCGCAGGAGTACGATCCGGACGGCCTGCTCAAGAGCTTCACGGATGCGCAGGGCCGGACGGTGAGCAACCAGGACTTCAATGGTCTGGGACAGGCGAAGACGACGGTGACGTCGCTGGAGGGGGCCACGGGGCTGGGCACCCTGACGCGGACGCTGACGTTCGACGCCTATGGCCGGGTGCTGCGCTCCGAGGAGACGGAGACGGGCGCCTACGAAGCGTGGACGTACGACGGGCTGGGCCGGGTGCTGACCCTGGAGCGCTCCGGGACGCCCACGGAGAACTGGACGTACACGTACACGGAGACGGAGTCGCCGGAAGGCAAGCTGGTCCTGACGGTGACGGAGACGCTGGCTCAGGCGGATACCCAGAACGGTGGCACGACGTCCGCCCACCTGCGCGTGACGACGTACGAGGATGGGCTGTTGATGAGCGAGTCCGTGCGCGTGGGTGACCCGGCGCGGATGGCGACGACGACCTACGCGTATGTCAATGGCCGGCTGCACAGCACCACGGATGCGACGGGCCACGTGCACGTCAACGAATACGACCTCGCGGGCCGCCTGGAGCGCGTCAAGGTCGATGGCCTCACGTCGACGGAATACCAGTTGGACGCGGAAGGGCGTCCCCTGATCATCTGGGATGCGCTGAAGCGTCAGACGACGATCCAGTACGACGAGGCGGGCCGCGCCGTATCGTGGGACTACGGGGATGGCGACACGGAATCCGTGACGCTGGATCCGCAGGGCAATCCCGTGCGCCGGGTGCTGGGCAGCGCCGGGAACCACGCGTTGGTGTTGTCGCAACTGGACGCGATGGGCCGGCCGCGGAACACGGACAGCGAGCGGGCGGATGGCGCGGTGCACGAGGTGCGCCTGTATGACCATGCCGGCCGGCCGACGCGCGTCGAGGATGCGGAGCTGGGGCTCGTGGAGGAGATGGAGTACTCGGACGTGCTGGGCCGGCTGACCCGCACGACGCGCACCGTGGGGACGTCCAATGCCCGGACGCTGACGCTCGTGGAGACACGGACGTACGACGATGCGCAGCACCTGGTGACGGTGTCGCGCACCATCGACACGGGAGATGGGCAGCGCACCGAAAGCCAGACACAGCTGATGGACACCGCGGGCCGGGTGCTGGAGACCCGGCGCCAAGTGGACGGAAGGCTGGCGGTGGACGTGTTCCGTTACACGGAGCGCGGCGACGTGTTCCTGCATCAGTCGCCAGAGAACGAGGTGACGCGCAGCACCTATGACGCCGCGGGCAACCTGCTGAAGGTGGAGGACCCGGAGCACTTCACCAAGACCTACGAGCGCGACAACGAAGGCCGGGTGGAGGTGGAGAAGGGGCCGCACCCGGGTTACCAGAGCACGCAGACCTACGACGGCCTGGGCCGGCCCCTGACCCGCACGGTGGCGGCCTACGGGTCGACGCCGGAGATGCAGTGGACCTACGGCTACCTGCCGGACTCGCACGAGACGGTGGAGACGGCTGTCCTCGGCGCGGAGAAGGACATCGTCACGACACGGCGGCACAACGCGCGGGGCCGCCTGGTGAAGGAGACGGTGGCAGGGGGCAATGCCAGCCGAGAGCTGACGGTCGCGTGGGAGGGACCGTGGGAGAAGTCTCGGAAGGTGGAGGAAGGCACGGACTGGACGGCGACCACGGAATACGACTCGCGGGACGACCGGGGCCGTGTGCTGGAGCAGGAGGAGTCGTGGTCCGGGGGCGGCGGCGCCTCATACCTGTACGAGACGACGACGGCCTGGGTGAAGCGCAAGGCGACGACGACGAGCGTGGACACCGCTGGCGGCAAGACCGACACGTGGACGTCCGAGACAGAAGTGGACGCTCTGGGCAACGTGGTGTCCCTGAAGCAGGGCGGGTTCACGGACGTCTGGGATTACGACGCGACGGGTGTACTGACGAAGCAGCAGAAGGCAGGACTGCCGGCGACGACCTATGCGTATGTGAATGGTCTGTTGAAGACCGAGACCTTCGACACGGAGCCGACGGTCTACACCTACGACCTTGCGGGCCGCGTGACGAAGCAGGAGCATCCGGACGGAAGGGAAACGCAGACCTTCTACAACGACCGAGGTCTGAAAGAGCTCGTCAAGTACGGCCGGTCCGAGAGCTGGGAGAAGACGGGCTATACGTACGACGCGAATGGGCAGTTCCTCACGGTGACGTACGGAGCTGAGACCCCTGACGCCCAGACGTGGACCTACTCTCGAGGCGCGCGAGGTGAGTTGCTTGGAACTCAACACCCGGACTCGGGCTCGTTTGTGTATGGGTATGACGGGCTCCTGCGGCTGACCTCGGTGACGCCGCCCGCGGGAAGCCCCACGGCGGCCCAAACCTTCGGCTACGACGCCCTGGGGCGTCAGGTTCGGAGGACGCGGGGAACGTCGTTGTGGCAGACGACGTGGATCAACGGTGTCTCCACTCAGGTGGACGCGAATCAGGACACGGTGGTGACCCTGATGGACGGCCGAGGCCGTCCGGCCCGGGCGTCCTACCAGCCAGGCCCCTCGAGCGTCGCGAACACGCAGTTGACGGCGGTGGCGCTGGCGTACACGGCGGCGGACCAGCCGTGGCTCGTGGAGGAGACGCGGGGAACGACGCCACTGGTCAATGACTATAAATACAACGCACGGCGTCTCCTGGAACGTCAAAGCCGCGGCTCGGACGCAGTGGACTTTACCTACACTGCGTCTGGGCAGCATTGGACGGTGACGTCCTCCGCGGGGACGGTGACGTATGGGTATGACTCGCGCGGGCGGATGGCTACGGCGACGGGCCCAGCGGGGGAGACGGCATTTGCGTGGGAGGCTGGAGGCGGCCGGCTGCTATCTGTCATTGGCGGAGGGCTCGCGGAGCGACGCTGCTACGACGACCGGGGCCGGCTGAGCGCGGTTCGGAACGCAACCACGGACGCAGTGTGTAATGACGAAGGGGTCGCAACGGGTGTGAAGAGTCTCTTCAAATACACCTACGACGCCCGAGGCAACCGGACACACGAAGACTACTGGGATGGCGCGGGTGGACCGCCGAAGCAGACGGAGTATGGCTACGACGGAGCGGACCGGCTGACAGGTGTGAAGTACGAGAACGGCCGGTCAGTGCTGTACAAGCTGGCTCAGGATGGAACGCGGCTGGAGGAGAAGGAAACGGCCTCAGGTTACACCGGCAGCCTGACCCCGGATGGTTTTGAAAATGCGGTAGCCCAGCGTCACTGGAGTTACACGCATGATCCCCGTGGCGGCCTGGAACACATCCTCAATGAGCTGGAATCGGATCCGACTCAGCAGCGTCTGGCGACGTACGTGACGGACCCCGTGGGCCGTGTGACGTCCGAGCAGCGGGGAGTCAGCCGCAAGGACTACGGCTGGGATGCGGCAGGGCGCCTGACGAAGGTGACGGTGGTGCCCGATGTGGCAGGGGAGGGCGACAGCGTTACGTCGCAATACCAGTACGGCTGGGACGGCTTGCGCGTATCTAGGACAACAGGCTCGCAGACATCTGTGTATCAGTGGGCTGGCGGTGCGCTGGTGGAGGAGCGCCTAGCTGGACAGCCCGCGCTGCTCTACACGCAGGCCGGAGGCATGACGATTGCGGTGGGGGCCGAACGGATTGCTCATGATGGTTTGGGCAGTGCGGTGGGGCGCTACTCGGCGACAGGTGAGGGTTCCAAGCACCGGTATGCTGCCTGGGGTGCCTATCGCGACAACACTGCACCCACATCGACACAAGCCAGCCTCGGATATACGGGCCACGCGTGGGATGCGGAAGCGGGACTGACGTACGCTCAACAGCGCTGGTACAGCTCAGAGACGGGCCGCTTTCTTTCTGAGGACATGTTGGGTGCAGAGGCATACCTTAGGAGGCCGCAGGGCTTGATGCCGTGGTTGTATGCCAATGGAAACCCGACGCGTTTCGTGGATCCGGATGGTCGCCAGTCTGGCGAATTCGGGGGACAGTTTGGCCCGCAGCTTCAGCTTCCGTCGCCGGATGACCTGATCAATCAAGGTTTCGTTTGGTGGTTCCAGATATGGGGAGGTGGTCAGCAGACAGTTAATGGCGCAGGCCGCGTCGATTGGACCCCGCCAAAAGATGGCGTGGGAGGGGCTTTTGGGGGCGTTTATCGTACTATTTCTCTCCGGCTGATCCCCATGGAGTCGAACGCATCTCCGCTCAGTGTCAAAGGAGCTGAGATTGGCGCGTCCCAGGTCCCGTTCCTGGATTCGACTCAACGGCTGGTTACGGGCACGACGGTTGCGGGCAATGAAGCAAGCAGGGTGGAAGCTGCGCTTCAACTTGCGCTTGAGGTCGCCCCGCCCGCGCTAGAGAACGCAAGTGCTCTTCGCTCAGTTGCTAATGATTGGCGCAGGAAGGTCGCGGCATTTCAAGAAAGTTCGCAGTACTGGAGGATGCAGCAAGGGCATATAGATCTGAAGTTTTCGCCTGGCGGGGGGGCAACAGGCTCAAGAGTGCGCGTCGCAGTCAGGCGTGCGAAGGGAGATGGGAAAACTGAAGTGCTAGTTGAAACTCCGCCGATCAGGCCTGCTCGGGAGCAGCCTAGGGGGGGAGGAGGTATTGTGTTGAAGGATGGCGAAGGTGCTACGGCTGCCGAGATGGCCGCTAGTCGAGGTGGGCCAACGGCCTCGATGCGGGGCTCGGATCAGGAAGCCGCGCGTGCCCGAGAACTCGATGCGGTGGATGCGGCGGCTGGTCCTGGAGGGTCAGAGTACCCATGCTGGCGATGTGGTCACAAATCCAAGAACCCGGACGACATGCATCTTGGGCATAGGAATGTGCCCACTTCGAAGGGAGGGAATCTGGACGAGGTTAATACATGCCTTGAAGGTGCGGCGTGTAATCTGTCTGCAAATAATCGAGGTGAAGTTTCGCCTGGGATGTCCTGCTCGGAGCGCGGAAGTTGTGGCGCTCCTTATGGGCGTTGAGGTATTGTCTGCGTATGAATGTCAAACTGAATGTTCGTGTTGGTCCTGGTCGTCGGCCATTGAAAGAGGTAGTGCCGGTGGAGCAGGCGAGGGATGGGGTTTTCCGGCTGACTCATTCCCCTGGCTTGGTTGAGGGATTGGCCGCCGGAGATGAAATTGAATTGGTGGATGATGGGGGGTTCAGGGTTGTTGGGAGGGGGGGTAATTTTTGTGTTTGGTTTTTCTTTCCTGCGACAGGGATGAATCGTGGGGTAGAAACAGATCGAATGGAGAAAGAGGTTGCTGAGCTGGGGGGATGGTTGGATGGAGGTGGGGAGACGGTGGTGATATTTACAGTTCCGGCTGTTGTTGGTTTTGATAAAATGGCTGACTATTTTGATGGGGCGATCTCGCGCGTTGAGGGGGCGACGTGGATGTTTTCTAATGCCTACGATCCTGTCACGAAGAAGCCCTTGTCGTGGTGGCAGCGATAGGCTTGTGGCCTCGTTGTGAGTTTGCGAGGGTTGTGGTTGTGAGTGGTTATGGGTGGTTGGATGGAGTCGCTCTGGCTATGAGGGGTTTGCTTGGTTTGTTTTAATGGTTTGCCCACCCTGAGTGGTGAGATTTTGAGAGTCAAAAGCCCAGGCCAGCGCATCCCTCGCGCCAACCCGGGCCTCAATCCCATCCAGATGAATCAGCGGCCTACGGCTTCTTCACGTCGTAGGACACCAGTTCCTCCAGGCGTTCCCCGTCCTCGCGGACCTTGCCCACGCCGGGGACCAGCCAGTACAGGCGCTGCTTCTCTTCCTTCACCTCGCCGCTCTTGTTCAACTTGTCGCGCTGGACCTTGATGGCATTGGTGAAGGTGCCCGCGGGCGTCGTCACCGTGACGTCCTTCTCCAACACCTTCCAGACGTAGGTCGGATCCTTCCCCTCGGTTCCTCCCGCCGCGTAGGTGATCAGCTCGCGCACCTTGTCCTGGTGCTCCCAGGGCACGGAGGCCGGCGTCGCCGCCAGGGACTTCATCATCGCCGGGGACCAGGTCGTTGCCTTCGTGGCCAGACCGTCCGTGACGTCCTCCTCGCGCAGGCGCACCACCAGGCCGTTGGTCAGCTCCAGTTGCCAGGAGTTCTCTTCGTAGACCGTGCCCGACTTCGTGCGGTCCTGGCGGCTGTGTACCTTCACGGCCGTCATCGTCGTGCCCGGCACCGTCTCCGGACCCTGCACCGTCACCACCTTGTCGAACACGCCTTCCACGTCATCCGTGATGCGGTAGGTCCAGGTGGAGCCCGTGGTCAGCGGCCACAGGGTCGTCATCTCCGCCTGCTGATCCGGCTTCGTGCCGCCGCCCTTGTCCGGGTCCACCGCGTTGCCCGGCAGGTCCACCGTGCCGTCCGGGTTCGTCGTGGGCGCGCCCGGATCATTCCCCGTCGGCAGGCTGCCCCCGCCTCCACCACAGGCAGCGATGGCTCCGCACGCCGCGAACAGCACCGCCAGCTTCCTGAACTTCATACCGTCTCCTCCCGCGCGCCCTTCGCGCTCACCGCCGTCCACCGCAGGCCCCGCAAGGGCGCCCCTTCCGTCCGTCCCAACGCCGCCGCCAGGCTTCCAGGCTCCGGCTCCTCCACTTCCAGCTCCACGCGCCGCGCGGAGAAATCCATCGCGCAGCTCTTCACCATCACGTTGCGCTCGCCCAGCGCCGCCCTCAGCGTGGCCTCCGCTCGCACCAGGTCGTCCGCCTGCGCGGACACCACCAGCCGCTGCTTCGCCTCCTTCGTCGCCACGGCCTTCTTCTCGAACAGGTCCAGCACGAAGAGCAGCACCGCCACGAACCCCGTGCCCACGCACGCCAGCACCAGGTTCCCGTGGCCGCAGGCCATGCCCAGGCCGATCACCAGGAACAGGATGGCCGCATCCCGCGGGTCCTTCAGCCCCGAGCGGAACCGCACGAACCCGCCCAGGCCCACCAGCCCGAAGGCCTTCGCCACGCTGTCGCCAATCACCGCCGTAATCACCGCCGCCGCCGCGCAGAGGAGGATCTGCGCCTGCACCATCTCCACCTTCGGCAGCGGCTTGCCCGTCAACATCCGCCACGGCCGCGACGACAACACCGCGCCAATCAGCGCCGCCGCCACCAGCCGGGGGAGGATGGCCCCCATCGACAGCGCCTGCAGCTCCTGCTCCACGTCCTGGAACAACGCTCCGAACGGACCCTCCATGGGCGTCATGCCTCCTGCCGCCCGGCATTCACGCTCAGCGTCTCCGCCAGCGCCCGCGCCGGCCGCTGCGCCTGCTCCAGCGCGCGGGCCTGCGCCACCACCGCGTACGCGTTGCGCAGCACCGGCAGCTTCCCGGCCTGCTCCTCCAGGATGCGGTCCAGCAGCGCCCGCGTCTCCGCCACCAGCGGCAGCCCGCGCATCGATGACACCACCGTCGCCGGCCACCGGCGCGCCGCGGAGGCCCGCAGCTTCCACGCGGCCGGCGAGTCCATCCCGTCCACGGAGTCCAGCGCCTCCTTGGTGGACTGCGCGCCCCGCTCACGCATCGCCCAGGCCCGCGGCGTGTCCACGCCGGTCAGCGAACGCAGCACCAGCTTCAGCGCTCCCTTCTCCAACTGCTCGCGCAGGCCCACCGCCACCGGCGTCTCCAGCCCTGTGGTGCTCTTGAGCACCGCCAGCCGGTCGTGCGGAATCAGCGCCTCGCGCAGCGCCTCCGCGCGCTCGGAAGCCAGCCCGCCCAGGCTGCGCGCAACCTCCGAGTACAGCTTGCGCTGCATGCCCGCCTCGCGGACCACCCAGGACTCCTCACCGTCCACGCCGGCCAGGCCCAGCAGCACCGCGCCCAGGTGACCGTCTTTCAGGCCCCGCTCGCGCAGCGCCCACGCCTCCGGCGAGTCCTGGCGCTTGAGCCCCTCCAGCACCGCCGCCGGCGCCTGCGCGTACAGCCGCTGCCGCAGCGCGTGTGAGCGCGGGGACGTCACAAGCCCCAGTCCCTCCGCCACGTCCACCGGCACACTCGCCGACAGCACGTCGCGCAGCGTCCACGCCGTGTCGTCATCCAGTCCATTCAGGCTGCGCGCCACCAGCCCCGGCAGCCGCTCCGCGTACGCCAGTCGGCGCTGGTGCGCGGGCAGGCCCGGGATGCCGTTGAGCAGCCACGCCGCAAGCTGCGGCTCGCGCGCCTCCAGGCTGTCCACCGCCTGGAAGAAGCGCTCCTCCACGTCGTCCACCGACACCGCGCCCGGCGCCGGCGGGGGAGGGGCGGGGACCAGCCTCTGCACCGGCTGCTCGCGGCCCTCCAGCCGCGCGACCACGGCCTCTACCAGGCGCTGCTCCAGCACGCGCAGCGGCTGATCATTGTTCTCCAGGATGATCCACCGCGTCGGATCCTTCCGGGCCTGCGCCAGGAACGCCTCGCGCACGCGCACCGCCAGCCCCGCTCCGACCAGGCCCTTGCGGCTGTCCGCGTCATTCACCTTGCCGCTCTGCACCTTGCCCAGCCGCTTGCGCAGCCGCGCGAGGTCCGGGTCCACGTCCACCAGGATGACCAGGTCCGGCCACAGCCCCTGCGACGCCAGCTCGCAGGAGGGCATCAGCTGCTCCTCCTTCAGGCCCCGCCCGCCGCCCGTCAGCGCCAGCTGCGAGTAGAGGTAGCGGTCGGTGATGCACACCTCGCCCCGCTTCAGCGCGGGCGCGATGACTTCTTCCAACTGCTGCGCGTCGCGGGCCAGGTTCAGGAAGAACTCGGCGCGCGGGCCCATCTCCAACAGCCGCGCGTCGCGCGTCAGGTCGCGGATGCGCCGCGCGGTGGGCGATTGCAGTTCGCCTCCCTCGCGCGCGTGCGCGACCTTGTAGCCCAGCCGCTTCAGCCGGGACGCGAGCAGGTTGGACAGCGTCGTCTTGCCGCTGCCGTCAATGCCTTCGAAATCGATGAACACGGTGCCCTAACCCCCTACGACCCCAACGCCACCTGATGTGAAGGCATGCACCCGCGCCATGCCCTCCGCGAACTTGCTGTACGCCGACGCGCCGCCCGGATTGAGGGCCGCCAGCCACTCGGGCAGCGCCGCCCCGAGGTGCTTCACCTCCACCACCACCCGCGAGTCCTCCCACACGGGCAGCCCCAGCCGCTCCACCGTCAGCGCCACCGGCGACAGGGCCAGCTCCGGCGACACGGCGTGGAAGCCGATGTCCCGGTCCACCGTCACGCGCCACTCCTGCGACACCTGGTACACGTGCCGCCGGTACGTCACCGCCAGCACCGGCGACAGGCTGCCCCCCGCGATGAGCGGCAACAGGCTCACGCCGCCCTTGATGGCCCGGCCCAGCTCCGCGCGCGGGACCCAGACGCGCCGCTTCTGGGTGAGCCCGCGGTGCTCGCGCTTCACCTCCAGCACCACGCGCTCGCGGCCCGCCGCGCCCACGTCCGGCGAGTACTCCTTCGTCCTCACCTTGAGGCAGTCGTCCGGCGTGAGCACCGCGCGCTGGGCCAGCGGATGGCCCGGCTTGTCGAAGTACACCGACACGATGCGCGTGGGCGGCGGCAGGTAGCCCCCCAGCTCCTGCGACAGCCTCGCGCACACCACCTTGGCGTCCGGGGCCTCCAGCACGCGCTTGAACTCACGCCGCAGCTTCGTCACTTCGCCTTCAGCGAACGAGATCATCCCAGGAGTCTCCTCAACGGAAGCGGGTGGCGAGCTGCACCGACAGCTCGAGCGCGGGCGCCACGTCCCCCGGCCGGAGCGCACGCTCCGCCTGGACCTGCGCCTTGAACGAATCCGCCAACAACACGTTGAAGCCCCCCGTCACCGAATGCCCCTCCGCCTGGATGCCACCCTGCAATTGCAGCGCCTCCGCCCCCACCACCGGTTGCACCGCCCACCCCTCGCGGCCCACCGGCACCGTCCAGTAGGCCAGCACCGACTGCGACTGGAACGGCCCCAACGCCAGCCGGCCCACCGCCGCCTCGCCCGTCACGGACAGCCCCCAGAGGCTCACCTCCGCGTCCGCCGCCGTCGCGTACTGCTTCGTCCCGTCAATCACCTGCGTCAGGTACGTGCTCGTGCCCAGCGTGAGGAACTTGAACGGGCGGATGCTCAGCCGCGCGGAGCCGTCCTCGCTCAGCCGCTTCCCGGTCGCGTCCTCGCCGCCCTCGAAGAGGCCCGCGGAGAACTTCAGGCCCCACGCCTCCTTGAGGCGCATCTCGCCCATCACGCCCAGGCGCCGGCCGCCCAGGGCGTTCGTCTCCGTGAGGTAGTCCTCCACCAGGCCGCGCTCCTGGATGGGCAGCCGCCACGCCGACTCCTGCGAGCGCTGCAGGAAGGGCGACTTGAAGCGGCCCGCGTACAGCCGCAGGCGCTTGCCGTCGTCCGCCAGCCGCACGAACGCGTCCTTCAGAATCGTCTTGGAGGCGAGATCCGCGCTCACCTCCGCTTCCAGGTTGGACAGCGACGCGGCCACGCCCACGCGCGCGGACTCGATGCCCAGGTCGCGCTCGTACTTCTGGCGCTCGTCCGCGGCGCCACGCGCGAACACGCGGCCGAACACGCGGATCCGCTGCTGCGGCCCGCCCTTGTCGTCCACCTTGTCCGCTTCGTCCGGCGCCTCGCCCAGCGTGTCCGCCTTGGGGCCCGTGTCCTTCTTCTTCTTCTTGCCCGGCACCGCCGCGTCCGGCACAGGCGCGTTCGGCTCGGCCACCTGCTCCGGGGAGCCCATGACGGGCCCCTGCGAGCCCGTGGGCATCGCCTGCGCCACCGCGCCTTCCAGCGCGTCACCTGCCGCGTCCCGCGACCTGTCCGCGTCGTCGTCCCCGGACACCTCGAGCGGCCGGTCCACTCCCTCCGCCGCGTCCTCGTCCGGTTCCGGCGCCGCGCTCGCGACCGCCGGCAGGCCCAGGAGGACCGCGACGAGCAGTCCGCGACGCCACCCCTTTTCCTCCAGCCCCGTCCCGCCCATGCCCGATGTCTCCCCGCCCCGGTAATGCCCCACGCCGTACGACCCGACGCCTGCTCCCCTGTGCAACCCCGGTGCCCAGGGCAGGGACGTGCACTGCCGGACATCCGGAAGCGGCGTGCGGGGTGGATGCCCCGTGACGTGGCCGTGACGGGACCCAACCTGGGAAGACTTTTTCCCTCCCGGGGCCCCGCATGGCTGTAACGCCGGACTGTAAGAAGGGCGGTGTTACCGATCAGCGGGCGGGTCCGCCGGCGGGGCGGATCCACCTTCCGGCGGGGCTTCCAGGGGCGCCTGGGGCAGGGGAGGGATGGGGTGCTCCGGCGTGACGCCTCGCCGCGTGACGGCGTACAGCACCCGCACCAGCAGGAGCCCTCCGGCGATGGCCATCAGGACGCGCCAGACCATGGGTGGAACCGGAGGCTCGCTCACGGTGAAGCGCGCGTGGGCCGCCTTGGGGCGGGTGGTGAGGAAGCGCACGTCCACGTCCCACGTGCCGGCCTCGTCGGGGACGAACTCGGTGCTCCAGCCCACGGCGTCGCGCGTCAGCGTGCGCGTCACCTGGCCCGGCACGCCCTCCCGGGAGAAGGCGACCGTGACGGCGCCCTGGAAGGGAGGTCCCTGGAGGTTTCCCACCGACAGGGTCAGCCGCAGGGGCTCACCGGGGCGCGGGACGGCGGGGGTGAGGACGCCGCTGAGCTGGTCCTCCGCGTCCCGCCAGGAGAGGGACAGCAGCTCTCCCTTGCGCTCGACCTTGATCTGATCCGACGCGGGGGCCGCGGCGGCATGCAGGGCCAGCAGGCAGGTCATGACGACCCACCCCAGCAAGGAGTCCCTGCGGCTTTGCCTCATGGACCGCTGTCCCCTAAGATGCGCTGCCCTGTCACCCTTCACTGAGCCCGCTCCCCCCGGGGAGTCCCCGGGATGAACCCTCAAGCATTCGGGAAATACCAGCTCCTCAAGAAGCTCGCCACGGGCGGCATGGCCGAAGTCTGGCTTGCGCGTCAGACCGGCATCGAAGGCTTCCAGAAGGAACTCGTCGTCAAGCGCATCCTCCCGCACCTCGCGGAGGACCGCGAGTTCGTGGAGATGTTCAAGAACGAGGCGCTGATCGCCGCGCGCTTCAACCATCCGAACATCGCGCAGGTCTACGAATTCGGCGAGGCCAACGGCACCTATTACATCGCCATGGAGTTCATCCACGGCGAGGACCTGGGCCGGGTCATGCGCAAGGCCAGCGGGATGAACCAGTGGATCGCCCGTCCGCTGGCCATCCGCATCGTCGCGTCCGCGTGCGAGGGCCTCTATTACGCGCACAGCCGCACGGATGACCGTGGCCAGCCGCTCAACGTGGTGCACCGCGACATCAGCCCGCAGAACATCCTGATCAGCTTCGATGGTTCGGTGAAGCTGGTGGACTTCGGCATCGCGAAGGCCGCGGATCAGGCGTCGATGACGAAGTCCGGCGCCATCAAGGGCAAGTTCGCGTACATGGCGCCCGAGCAGGCCGCGGGCAAGCACCTGGACCGGCGCGCGGACATCTTCGCCATCGGCCTGGTGCTGTACGAGATGCTCACCGGGCACCGGCCGCTCAAGAAGGACTCGGAGCTGGCCACGCTGCAGGCGGCCATGGAGTGCGCCATCCCGTCCCCGTCCGAGGTGGCCGACGTGCCCCGGGACATGGACCACGTGGTGATGCGCGCCCTGGCCAAGAGCGCGGATGACCGCTACGACAACGCGCGCGAGTTCCAGACGGCGTTGGAGGAGCTGCTCGTCAACGAGCGCTGGCTCGTCACCTCCGGACAGATTTCGGAGCTGATGAAGACGCTCTTCGCGGATCGCCTGAACGAGGAGCTCAAGCAGGGCCAGTTCGTGCCCGTGGGCGAGGACTCCAACACCTCGCCGCCCCGGCCGCCCCCGGACATGAGCTGGGACGCCCCGCCGGGCGAGTCGCCTTCGCGCGAGCGCTCGCGAGGCAACGCCACCCGCACGGGCGCCGCGCCACGCCGCGCCACGGGCATGTCGCCCGCGCTGGCGGAGGATCCGAACGAGTACGACGCGCCGTCACTCACGGGCGTGGAGCCGCAGCCCCGGCGCCGCTCCAGCGTGTCGGAGCCGGCCGTCCGCCGCGGCACGTCCACCAGCAACCCGAACGCGACGCAGATCGCCCGCACCAACTCGCGCTCGGACCTGCGCAGCCAGTCCGTGGAGGACGTCCCGCCGCCCCGGCGCACGGCGTCTCGCGCGGTGCCGGTGTCGGAGGCGCCCATGCGGTCGCGCTCCGGCGTGCACCGCATGGAGCTGGAGGACGACGAGCGCACGCGCCTGCCGCCCCCGGAGGATGATCCGGAGACGGAGCCCGCGCCCGCGCCGCCGCCCCCGCGACGGCGCACCAGCACCAGCCAGTCCGCGGTGGAGCCGCCGCGCCGCCGCACCTCCAGCCGCGTGGACGCCCCGCGCGCGCGCCCGGTGGCCCCGCCGGTGGACGACGAGGACTCGGGCGAGCGCCGTCCGTCGCGCTCCAGCGCCCCCGCGCTCCCGGAGCCGCCGAGGGCCAGGGGCGGCAGTGTCCGCACGCTGGTGACGGTGGGCCTCGTCGTGGGCGTGCTCGCGATGGGCGTGCTCTTCCGCGAGCCCATCATGCTGGCGCTCACGTCCAAGGCCGCGGACGCGCAGGGCGTGTGGCTCACGGTGAACACCAACCAGCCGGTGAAGGTGTCCGTGCGGCACACGGAGCGCTGCAACAGCCCGGAGCCGGTGACGATGCTGGGCACCGCGCCGCTCACGCGCGTGCAGGGCGCCCACCTGCAGGACACGCTCATCCTGGAGAACGACGCCCAGGGCATCTACCTGGAGGACTCGGAGGAGCTCGCGTTCGGCCAGCCCGGCGAGCTGAAGACCTTCGAGCGCAGCTTCAAGGAGGGCACCCTCAAGCTGAAGATCACCCCCAAGGGGATGACCACGGGCCTGACGGTGTACCGGAACAACCAGATGATGGGCAGCGCCGGCACCACGCTCAAGCTGATGGAGGGCAAGCAGCGCCTGGAGCTGCGCGGCAAGCAGCTCAAGGAGCCCGTCGCCTTCGAGGCCACCATCAAGGCCGACGAGACGACGGACCTGCCGTTGGACCTGGCCTCCGCGCTCTAGTAGCGCGGCAGGGCAGGGTCCACGGTGCGCGAGTACAGGTCGATGCCGCCCTGGAGCGACACGGCCTGAAGGCCCCGGTCGATGAGGTACGCGGCGCCGTCCAGGCTGCGCACCCCGTGGTGGCAGTAGACGACCACGGGGCGGCCCCGGAAGGACTCCAACTGCTCGTGGAAGTCCTCCAGCTCCGGCAGGGGCATCAGCACCGAGCCGGGCAGGGCCACCCACTCGTGCTCGTGCGGGAAGCGCACATCCACCAGCACGGGGCGTGACTCGGGAGGGCCGGCCAGGCGCCGGGCCAGCTCGGCGGGGGTGATTTCAGGGATGGGCATGGGGGTTATCTTCTGTTGAGCCGGGAAGGGGCCCGTCAGGTCCCTTGGCTTTTCGGGCGCCAGGGCGTTATGAGGCGCCGTCTACGAGGAGATTGAAGCACATGGATACTTCTACCGCCGTCACCGGCTCCACGCCGGCCTCCCAGCCCGCTCCTTCCGCGCCCGTCGTCCTGACGGCCGCCGCCATCGCCCAGGTGAAGACGGTCATCCAGGCCCAGGGCTTCCAGGGCTACTTCTTCTCCATCCGCGTGGTGCCCTCCGGCTGCAGCGGCCTGGGCTACGACCTGAACCTCGTGAAGGAGACGAAGGCCGGCGACCAGACGTGGGAGCAGGACGGCGTCACCATCGCCACCGACGCGCTGAGCGCCCAGTACCTCACGGGCACGCACATCGACTACGTCACCAGCATCACCGGCGCGGGCTTCAAGTTCGAGAACCCCAACGCCAAGTCGTCCTGCGGCTGCGGGACGTCGTTCACCACCTGATTGGCTGTCCGCTGATTCAGGGGGGATGAAGGGCCGGGATGGGACGCCAGGCAGGCGTGCCCCCGGCCCTTCGTGCGTCCAGCGCTCAGGCGCCGGCCACGGGCTTCATCACCTTCATCCAGTTCTGCTCGCCCTGGCCTCGGTTGCGGCGCTGGGCGCGGCGGGCCTCCGCCTCCTGGAAGGCCTGGCGCTCCGCGTCCGACTCCAGGAGCAGCGGCGGCACGGGCACGCCCTTGCCGTCCTGGCCCTGCGCCACGAACGTCAGCAGCGCGCTGGTGGTGAGGTGCCGCTCACCGGTGAGCGGGTTCTCCGCGTGCACGGTGACGCCCACCTCCAGGGAGGTGCGGAACGCCGCGAGCACGCGCGCGTGCAGGAGGGCAATCCAGCCCACGCGGATGGGGGCGTGGAAGTGCAGGTCGTCCATGGACGCCGTCACCACGACCTGACGGCAGTGGCGCTGGGCGGCCACGGCGCCGCAGATGTCGATCCACTGCATCACCTTCCCGCCGAACGCGGCGTTCAGGTTGTTGGCGTCCGGAGGGAGGATGAGCTGCGTCATCACCACTTCGGAGTCGCGCGGGCTCTTGGGGCTGAGGTCGTGCATGGCGCGACCGAGCGTGCCACGAAACAGCGCCGCGTCAGGCCAGGAATGCGGAGACGCGGTCCATGAACTCCTCGCGGCCCACGCCCTTGCGGATGTCCGACTTGGAGACGTCCACCACCAGGCACTCCACGCCGTACTTCTCCTGGAGCACCTGGGGGAAGCCCGCGTAGTAGCCGTTGAGTCCCTTGAGGAAGGGCCGCCCGATACCCTTCTCCTCCGCGCGTCCGCGCGTGCGGATGCGCTGGAGCAGCACCTCCTCCGACGGCACGTCGAAGCAGATGACCTTGTCCGGCCGCACGATGTGGCGCGACAGCCGCTGGAAGTACTCGTAGTACAGGTCCAGCTCCGCGTTCGTCATGTGCCCCAGGCCATGCAGGTACTTGGCGAAGATCTCCGGGTCTTCGTAGAGCGTGCGGTCCTGCACGCAGCTCTTGCGGACGGAGTGGATGAGCTCGTGGTGCTCCACGCGCCGGATGAGGAACTCCAGCTGCAGCGTGAACGACCACCGCGTCATGTCGCCGTAGTAGTCCCGCAGGAAGCGGTTGTCGATGACGGGCTCGTCGAAGAGCTCGAAGCCGAAGCCCTGGCTGATGAGCTTCGCGGCCGTCGTCTTGCCCGCGCCGATGTTGCCCGCGAGCGCCACGAAGCGCTTGGCGCGCGGCACCTTCACCTTGAGCTTGAGGGTGTTGCGAGCAGGCTTCGTTTCGGCGTCGGCCGGGGGCGGCGCCTTGGTCGAGGGCGGCTCGGTGCGGGACGTCGCCGGACGCGCGCGGGCGGTGGAGCGGGGCATGGAGCCCGAAGGCTTAACCCGGCTTTCCAGAGGCGTCCATTCGCTGGCGGAGCAGGTCCGGCCGGTCGGTCATGATGCCGCCGATGCGCTCCTGGATCAGCCGGTCCATCTCCGCCGGATCATCCACCGTCCACACGTTGATCCACTTGCCGCGGTCGGCCGCGGCCTTGAGCAGCACGTCGTCCACCAGCCGCACCTCGCCGAAGTACAGCGGCATGTCGAGCACGCTGAAGCGCGCGTCCTCCGGCGGCGCCTCGCCCGCCTTGAGCGCCAGGACGAACGCGGCCAGCGCGTCGCGCGGGTAGAAGTGGCACGCGTCGGGCAGTTCTTCGTACAGCCGCTCCGCGATGACGTCCTGCTCGCTGCCCAGGCAGACGCGGCCCAGGGCCACCTCCTCGGTCAGCAGGCGGGCGAGCACGGCCTCCGCGCCCGGCACGTCCGGCTTGAGCTCCACGTTGAGGCGCAGGGCAGGGAAGGCGCGCAGCACCTCGCGCAGCGTGGGCAGGCGCACGCCCTGGCCCCGGAAGGGGAAGGTGCGGCCCTCGTCCGGCGTGAAGCGGTGGCCCGCGTCCAGCTTGCGCAGCTCCGCCAGCGTCAGCGCCGCGAGTGGACCTTCCCCGTCGGTGCAGCGCTCCAGCGTGTCGTCGTGCGCGACGATGACCTCGCCATCGCGCGACAGGTGCACGTCCAGTTCCAGCATGTCCGTGCGGTGCGTGTGGACGGCGCGCTGGAAGGCCTCCAGCGTGTTCTCCGGCGCGAGCAGCGCTCCGCCGCGGTGCGCGATGTGGAGCGTGGGCTTCAGCCCATTAAGAAATGTGTCGCGCGGCAGCATGATCCACCTATTCCTGAATTGACGACGATGTCACGGACAGGGCCTCGGTCCGTTCCTTGCCGGCCCTACTGACCCACCGGTATAAGGGCCCGAATCCTCAGCCCGACCGGCGTCGGACTTCAACCACCTCGGCGCCCTTCACCTCCCGGAGAATTTCAAATGGAACTGCGCACGAAGCTGGGCGCTGCGGCCCTCCTGGCTGCCGCGGCGATGGCCACCGCGGCCGGCTGTGGCGGTCGTGACGACGACAACCCCACTCCCACCCCCGACGCCGGCTGCACGGGCGTCTGCAGCACCGACGCGGGCTCTGACGCGGGCACGAACACCGACGCGGGCAGCGACGCGGGGACGGATGCCGGCACGGACGCGGGCACGGCCAACCAGATCGCCGCGACGCGCAAGCTGTCGTTCGGCACCAAGGCGACGCTGCGCAACGTGGTCGTCTCCGGCGTCCACTACGAGAAGCTCAGCGACCAGGGCAACGGCTCGTGGCGCTCGTACTTCTGGGTGACGGATCCGGCGGCCCCGAAGGAGGGCCTCTTCATCCACAAGTTCTACACGGACACGCCGGACGCGTATCACCCGCAGATCGGCGACACCGTGGACATCGAGGGCTACTTCGGCACGGAGCCGAACTACGAGCCGTTCACCGGCCGCCGCCACCACCTGGCCAACCAGCGCTCGCCGGCGGTGCCGCTCGCCATCACGCCCAAGAACGTCGACGCGGGGACGGCGGGCCTGCCCCCGGTCAACGAGGTGACGGTGGACGACCTGACGGCGTCGCTCGCGGCGGCCCAGAACACCGCGTCCTACCTGGGCACGCGCGTGCACCTGGCGGGTCCGCTCGAGCTGACCAACCCGCAGCCCGTGCAGTTCCAGCGCCTGGACAATGAGGACGCGGGCACCATCTACTACGGCTTCGAGGTCACCGGCGGCATCCTCGTCTACCACGACAAGACCCGCTCCCGGACCTTCAGCGACGGCGGCACGTTCGCCGGCTGCGACTTCCAGAAGGAGGCCCTGGATGGCGGCGCGGTGACCTTCCCCAACGGCATCACCGGCGTCTGGGACACCTACACCTTCGCGCCCTGCGAGAACGGCAGCTCCGACATCACCGGCTGCGGCAACAACAGCTCCGACAGCGGCGTGCCGGGCACCACCCAGCGCTACACCTACACCATCATCCCGCAGGGCTGCGAAGACCTGCCGGGCCAGGTGAACGGCGCGGCCTTCCCGTAGCCTTCCGCCTGACGCTTTCCCCGTCCGCCTCCCAGGGCCTTCGTGCCCTGGGGGGCGGTCGTGTTTCAGGGGCCGGGGCCTGAAAGTTCGCGTGCCCGGCCGGGCCTGCCTAGAGTCCGGCGCCGGGCGGGTCGGACGGCTCCCCCCGGGGCGGGAATGCAGGTAGGCTCCGGACACGCTTCAAAGTTCCACCCGCGGCCCGCACCTTCCACGTCCTTGAGCTCGCCCCAGACGGCCACCCCGTTCGGCAGATACCTGCTCATCAAGCGCCTCGCGCTGGGCGGGATGGCGGAGCTGTTCCTGGCGCACAAGCCGCCGGACCCCACGCTGGTGGTCATCAAGCGGATCCTCCCGTACCTCTCCGAGGAGCCGGAGTTCGTCCAGATGTTCCTGGACGAGGCGCGCATCGCCGCCCAGCTCCATCACCCCAACATCGTGCAGGTGCACGAACTGGGGATCGAGGGCGACAACATCTTCATCTGCATGGAGTACGTGGAGGGCGTGGACCTGCGCCGCGTGCTCGCGGAGGAGTTCAAGTTCGGCGCGTCCATGCCGTACGGCGTCGCGGCGAAGATCTGCGCGGCCATCGCAGCGGGCCTGGACCATGCGCACTTCAGCCGCGGCGTGGATGGGCGCCCGCTGGAGCTGATCCACCGGGACGTCTCTCCGCAGAACGTGATGATCTCCTACGACGGGCGCGTGAAGCTCGTCGACTTCGGCATCGCCAAGGCCGGCGCGTTCATGGAGCGCAGCAAGCCGGGCGTCATCAAGGGGAAGTTCCTCTACCTCTCTCCCGAGCAGATTCTCCAGGAGCGGTTGGACCACCGGGCGGACATCTACGCGCTGGGGGTGATGCTCTACGAAATCACCACCGGCAAGCAGCCGTTCCACCGACCCACCACGGAAGGCATCCTCTACGCCATCCGCTACGAGGAGCCGCCGCCGCCGCACCTGGTGCGCCCGGACTACCCGGAGGCGCTGTCGCGCATCGTGATGCGGTGCCTGGTGAAGGACCGCACCCTGCGCTACCAGCGCGCTTCCGAAGTCCGCGACGACCTGCAGGCGTTCCTCGCGTCCGGCGTGCTCAAGCAGAGCCTGGACGTGGTGGGGTACATCGCGCGGCTGCTGGGGGCGAAGGAGGAGCGCACGGTGCTCCACATCCCCCCGGCGAAGCGCGCGGGCCGGCACGAGGCCACCCTGCCGCTGCCGTCCCTGCGCACGCCGCTGCCGCCTCCGGTGCCGGACCTGCCGGAGGACACCGCCGCGCGCACGCTGCCCCTGGCCGACGCGGAGGACACCGCGGCGCGCACGCTGCCCCTGTCGGACGTGGAGGACACGTCGTCGCGCACGTCTCCGCTCGACGAGGACACGGGCGCACGCACGCTGCCGTTGGGCGGGACGGCGTCGCCCCCCCGGGGGCCCTCGGCGCTGACGCCCGTGGGGCTGGTGTCCCGGCCTCCGGCGCGCAGGCCCACAGCGGAGTCCGCGGCGCTGCGTGCCTGGGACGCGGAAGAAGGGGAGCCGGAGACGCAGATGGCGCGGCCGCGCGACCTGCCCTCGGGCCACGACGACGACGACGATGATGGCGAGTCCACCGCGGTCGGGACGATGCCCGGCGCTCCCGCGCCGCGCCGCCACCTGGAGCCCGTGTTCGAGGCGGAGGCCTGGGACGAGGAGGAGGCGCAGGAGGAGGACGACGAGGGCGACTCCACCGTGCCGCTGCGCGCGCGCCGTCCCCGGCCCGTCGCGCCCACGCCCGCACCCGCGCGGCGCGGCCCTTCGGAGGCCACCGCGCGCTCCGGCTCGGGAGAGCGGGGCGGGGGAGACCGTTCGAGGCGTCCGTCGACTGGCGTGGCCATGCCTCGCGGAGCAGGTGCCGGGGATGATCCGTTCGCGCCCACGGCGCGTCGCTCGCCGGAGGGCCGCGCCGCGACGCCGCCCCCTGGCCCGCGCCGGCCGGGCACGGCGTCCGCCAACGACGGCCGCTCCGAGCCGCTGTCCTCCGGCCCCCGGCGCATGGGCGACGATGGCCGATCTGATCCGCTGTCCTCCGGTCCCCGCCGCACGGGTGACGACGGCCGCTCCGAGCCGCTGTCCTCCGGCCCCCGGCGCATGGGCGACGATGGCCGGTCTGATCCGCTGTCCTCCGGTTCTCGTCGCACGGGTGACGACGGCCGCTCCGAGCCTTTGTCCTCCGGTCCCCGGCGCATGGGCGATGACGGCCGGTCCGAGCCTTTGTCCTCCGGTCCCCGGCGCATGGGGGATGATGGCCGGTCTGATCCGCTGCCCTCCGGCCCTCGCCGTATGGGCGACGACGGACGCGTGTCGCAGCCTCCGGGCCCGCGACGGGGCGCCTCGGCGTCCAGCGATGCGAACCGCTCCGCGCCGCCTGGAAACCCGGGGGCTCGCAACATCCGTCCGCCGCCGCGTCCTTCGCCCGAGGACGACGAACGCTTCAACACCGACCCGGGACCCTCCGGGGTGAGCCTCACGGACCCGACGCCCGTCACGACCGGAGACCCGGACGATGACGAGTCCACCATCGGGTTCCAGGCGCCACGAAGGCCGCCGCCCCGGCGGCCGTGCGCGCGCCCGTCGACGAGGACGAGGACTACGACGACGAGGGGCCCGACACGCTCGACGCCTCCCGGTCGCCCCGGCGCTCGCGCGCCATCCTGGTGGCTGCGGGCGTGGTGCTCGTGGCCGTGCTCTGCCTGGGGCTCGCGTGGATGATGGGCCTCTTCAGTCCGGAAGCGCAGGCCCCGCCCGCGCCCATGAAGGGGTCTCCGGCGGGAGGCCCGGCGCGGCCCGGTCCCCAGGGAACGGCCCCCGTGAAGGCGCCCACGCCACCCGCCGCGGTTCCGGCCGAAGCCGCGCCGACGAAGCCCGCTGAACCCACGCTCGCGGACACCGCCGCGCGGCAGCAGCCTGTTGAACCCGCCCTCGCGGACACCGCCGCGAGCCCGCCGGACGCAGGGATCGCGGTGGCCGCGGCGGGCACTGAAGCCGCGACCCCGACAGCCGTGGAGACGGCGGCCCCGGCCAAACCCCCACCCCCCGCCACCGTGGAGGTCCGCTTCGAGGCCCCGGTGCGCACCGTGCTCGGCCGGCCGGGGGGCGGAAAGCTGCCCATCAACCAGGTGGTCGCCCTGGCTCCCGGCCCGCTTCGCGTCCAGTACACCTGCCCGGGAAGACGTGCACCTCGGGGCATTGAGACCTACAACGTCCGACCTGTAACCGGGGAACTCCAGACGCTCCGGGTCCCATGCCGCAGGCGGCGCTAATTGGCACGGCGACTTACGCGTATGCGGCATCCGCACCCCCCGGAGGACACGTAGGACCGGGTAAGCTTGAGTGCCCTTAAGTCGTTGGAATTCCTTGGCTTTCCACCAAGCGGGCGCGTTTACACATGTCAGAGGGGTCCGTAGACTCCGGCCCCTCTATGGCTCGCGCGAAGAAGCAGAAGAACATCAACCGACAGAGGACCTACCCCGCGGGGAGGGTGGCCCGGCAGCTCCCGGTCGCCCCAGAGCCCAACCGACTGGTGAAGGTGTGGCGGCGCGTGTTGGAGCGCCGGCTGCGCACGCGGCTGCGGGGGAAGGTGGCGGTGGAGATCCACGACAACACCCACACGATGCTGACGTTCCAACGCCAGCGGGCGCTGTGGCGGCTGAGGCTGCACCACATGTTCCTGGCGGCGCCGGACGACGTGCTCCAGGCGCTCGCGAGCTTCGTGCGCAAGGGGGACCCGGACGCCAGCGCGCTCCTGGACCGCTACATCGAGCGCAACCGCATCTTCATCCGCCGGCTGTCCCCGGCGCAGATGCGCAAGCGGCTGCGGCTGTCCCCGGTGGGGCGCTACCACGACCTGGCCCGCATCTATGAGCGGCTCAACGAGCGCTACTTCCAGAGCCGCATCGACGCGGCCATCACCTACGGGCCGGCGCCCCGGGTGAAGGGGCCTCGCAAGAGCATCAAGATGGGCTCGTACTCGGCGGACTCGAAGGTCATCCGCA
Organism: Corallococcus sp. M7; assembly: GCF_054512695.1. Lineage (NCBI taxonomy): Bacteria > Pseudomonadati > Myxococcota > Myxococcia > Myxococcales > Myxococcaceae > Corallococcus > Corallococcus sp. M7. The sequence continues at coordinate 6,773,267 of NZ_CM137252.1, read as the reverse complement.
TCCACCCGGCGTTGGATCAGCCGCTGGTGCCCCGGTACTTCGTGGAGTGGATCGTCTTCCACGAGATGCTGCACCACGTCTACCGCGCCCGCCGGGGCGAGGACGGCCGGCGCTGCATCCACCCGCCGGAGTTGATGGAGCACGAGAAGCGCTTCCACGACTACCAGCGGGCGCTCGCCTGGGAGCGGGAGAACCTGGACCTGCTGTTGTGCGCCCGCACGGAGCAGCTCTGAAGCAAGCGGGCCCGCTCCCGGGTGTTTCCGGGACGCGGGCCCACCTGACGGCGCCTGTCTCCGTCAGGGCAGGATGAGGCCGCCGGGGCTGCGCCGCTCGCCTGTAGGGGCGGCGGGAGGCGCCTCGGGGGCCGGGGCGCCCTGCGCCGCCTGGGCCTGGGCACCGGCCGCGGCCAGGACCACGACCTTGGCGAAGAGCGTCTCCGCGAAGAGCGAGAAGGGCTCGACGAGCCCGTGGAAGAGGCGCCGCGCCTCGCCCCGGGCGATGTCCGCCTGGAGGGCCCGCGCGGTCGTGTCGAAGAAGGCCGCCATGCGCCACAGGCGGCGCGCGTAGCGCTGGCGCACCTCCGGGGTGAAGAAGGCCCTGGCCGCGTCCAACACCTTCTGCCGCACCTGTTGCTGGCGCTGGGGCCCGCTCAACGCCAGCGGGCTCGAGGCCAGCGCCTGCACCTGCTCCATCAGGCGGCGCATCTCCGCTTCGGGCGGCATCCACTCGGCGATCTCCGGCGTCGCGTGGAGCTGATCGCCCTCCAGGGCGCGGCGCACGTCGTCGGGCTCGGGGGCGGGGAGGGGCTCGGGTTCCTGGGGCTGTACGCCGTGGTGGCGCAGCGCGGCCTCCAGGTCTGTCGGGAAGGGCGTGCGGGTGCGCAGGTTGAGGGCCGCGGCCTCGGCGAGCAGCCGGGCTCCCTCCTCGCGGGAGACCTCCATGCCGAAGCCGTTCTTCAGCCCGTGCTTGAGGATGCGGCGGATGTCCCCGCGGCTCTGCTCGGTGCGGGTGAGCTCCAGCACGCCCTGCTCATCCGACGCGATGACCTGGAGCAGCTCCGCGCCGCCGCGCACCACGCGCGTGAGCAGCAGGCCGTACTGCCCCGCCGACGACACCACCGTCACCAGCGTGGGTAGCGTCTCCGGGGCCGGCGCCGGGGCCGCCTCCCTGGGCGCTTCCGCCGGGGTGACGCCGCGCGAGCGCAGCCGGTAGAGCGCCTTCTTCGCGGCCTTGGCCAGCGGCTTCACCGACGAAGCGGACAGGGCCTCCGGCAGCGCCACCTGGCCCGCCAGCACGGCGGCCTCCAGCACCGCGCCCGCCAGGGCCTCGGGCAGGGCCTCCACGGCCGCGGGCGTCGCGGCGCCCACGTCATCCGTGAGCTTCCGGGCCTGGGCGACGTCCGCCTCCGGGAAGGCGGGCAGGGGCGTGCCGGCGCGCAACGCATCCAGCAGGGGACGGGGCTCGGTGGAGGCAGGGCTCATGCGCCGGGTTTCTACTTCACGCCCTACCGCCGCCGCACCAGCCAGCTCCCCCCGCTCTGTCCCACGATGACCAGTTCCGACTGGAGCCGCGCGCCAAAGACGCGCGACGGATGCGCCCCGCGCACCAGGAAGTGGTCGTACCAGCGGCCCTGCGTCGCGTAGTCCATCTCCTGCGGACGCCACTCGGAGGGGAAGGTGGGCGGCACCTCCCCCCGGTAGCGCAGCGGCGAGTGGGGCGTGGTGGCGAAGGTGAAGTTGGGCACCCCGCCGCGCTCGCGCGCCACCACCGCCGCGGCGTGGATGAAGACGGGGAAGCGCACCACGCTGGAGCGCGGGTCGAACACCAGCCCCATCACCCTCGGCCGGTTCGCGGCCAGGTCGGACAGGGCCTCCAGCTCCCGGGCCTCCTGGGAGAAGCGCTGGAAGCCTCGCCCCATCACGAAGGCCAGGAGCAGCGCGCTCACCGCCGCCGCGAGCCCCAGCGGCCGCCGCCACTCCGCGCGCGCGGCCGGCATGCTCGCCACCAGCAGCGCCGCGGCCAGATGCGCGTAGCGCGTGTTGAGGTAGTAGACGTAGCCCCGGATGTCGAAGGGCAGGAGGAAGTACAGCGCCAGGGCCAGCACCCCCAGCCCCAACAGCCGCCAGCGCGCCACCGGGCCCTCGCGGCGCGTCCCCGGCCCCACGAGCCCCAGCACCCAGCCCGCCACCGCCACCGCGCCCACCGCGTACAGCGGCCAGCGGTCCGAGCCGTCATGGAACGTGTTGGCGAGCACCTGGAAGAACTCCGCGCGGTTCTGCTCGAAGCCCTTCCACGCCAGGTTCTGCGGCGAGAACGTGGGCCCCCACGCCTTCCACGGCGCGCCCGGCTGGATGTCCGGCGGGTTGCCGAATCTCAGCACCACCCACGACAGGAACAGCGTCACACCGGGCACCACGCCCAGCAGTGCCGGCACGCGTGGCCGCAGCCGGGCCACGAGGCCTTTCGCCGCCGCGTCCTCCGGCACCGGCGTGGTGAGGAGCAGCCACGGCAGTCCGAACGCCAGGAACCCGAAGGCCTGCACGTGGAAGAGCAGCACCGCCACCAGGCACACCGCCAGCCCCACGCCCCAGCGCGTCCGGCGTTGCGCGTCCGTCAACGTCCGCACGAAGAGGCCGCAGCACACGAGCGTCAGCGGCAGGGCCGCCAGGTAGTTGATGAAGCCCCAGCCGAAGCTGTCCCCGTACGCGAGCGGCAGCGTGAGCAGCGCGGGCCACGACGGCCGGCCCAGCCCGCGCAACAGGAAGGCCATGCCCAGCGGCATGCCCACCACGTACGCGGTGAGGAAGACGCGGTTGGCCAATTCCAGCGGCAACAGCCAGTTGAGCGCGCTGACGAGGTAGTAGTAGCCCAGGTACGGCGTCAGCTCGTGCCGCGCCGCGAACAGCGTGGGGTAGAGCGTCGTCGGGTCGTCCAGCCGGTGCAGCACCGAGATGAGGTACAGGTGCTGCGGCAGGTCCACCATGGGCAAGAGGCGCGACACCCAGAGCGGGAGCGCCCCCAGGACGAGCGCGGCGACAAAGGCGATGCGGGCAGTTCGGTTCGTCACGGGCAGGAGGGCGCGGACTGTACGCGCGCGCCCCCGCGCCGGGCGAGCGCACCGTGGGCTCCGTGGGCTCCGTTGACGGGTAGGCAAAGGTGCGTGCGAATGCCTTGGCAGGGGGAATGCCCTGCGCTATAGGCCGGAGCGGCGGACGCCTCCCCCAAGCCTTCCCCGGGCCTTCGCCAAGGAGAGCGGACATGGCACGCAGCGCGACGTTGATGACCGCGGGTTTGCTGCTGGGAGGCCTCTGGCTGCTGCCCACCAGCGCCCACGCCTGCGAGGCCCACGCGAAGGCCGCCGCGTCCAAGGGCACCGCGCCCCAGACACCCGCGCCGGAGGCGAAGAAGGACGACGCGCCGCGCCCGCTGGAGGAGCTGGATCAGCTGCTGACGGCGAAGTGCTCCTGCGGCAGCAAGGCGGACTGCACCTGCAAGCGCGGCAAGTGCGAGTGCTCCAAGTGCTCGGGCCGTCATGCGCCGCGCCAGGTGACGGACGCGCTGCGCGGCCGCCCCGCCACGCAGGAGCTCCAGGAGGCGCGCAACGACGCCTCCGCAGGCATCTTCATCTGAAACGAAAAGGGGGCCCGTGAAAGGGCCCCCGTGGGGAACACCGGTGAGGCGGCTCAGGCCGTCGGGCTGGAGGAGCGCCCGCGCGGGGCCGGGGTTCCGCCCTCGGCCACGAGCACCGGCCAGCCTCGCGCCATGGCCTCGCGGAAGAAGGCCGCCAGCTCGTGCCGGCTGGTGTTCACCGCGCCCTGGAACGGGTCGATGAGGGCCTCCTCGCCCAGGCTCTCCTGCGAGGACAGCTGCACCGGGTTGCCGCAGCGCTCGCAGCGGATGGACACCTGTCGCACCAGGGCCACCGGCACCGCGTAGCGGGCGCTGCACTGGCCGCACTTCCACACCAGCGCGCGCTCGCCAGCCTCGCGGCGGGCCAGCAGCTCCAGCTCATCCGCCAGGCGCAGCAGCGCCGGCAGGTCCTGGGGCGGCTGGGCGAAGATGGCGCTGGGGCCAAAGCCCTTGCCCGGCGAGCCCAGGGCCGGGGGACGGTCCCCCTGCAGCAGGGCGCGCAGGCGGTCGCGGGCTTTCAGGTCGCGGAACTCGGCGCCGGCGAGGGCGCGCTCCACGGCCTCGTGCACCGGAGGCAGGTCCGGCTCGAGGCGCTCGTCGTCCGGCAGGGTCTTGGGGAAGTCCACCAGCCGGTGGGCGGGAAGTGCGAGAAATCGGAAGGCCACGTCCCTTCCATGGCACTTGGGCCCGCCGTCCGCAAGACGCGAGTTGCCAAACGTGGGACGCGGGCGACAGTCCCCGCGTCCCCGCTTCGCTCAGGCGGACCACTCCAGCATCCGCTGCAGGGGGGCGAGCGCCGCGTGCTGCAGGTCCGCCGGCAGCACCAGCTCCGGCGTCCTGTCCCGCATGCAGCGGTAGAGCTTCTCCAGCGTGTTGAGGCGCATGTACGGGCACTCGTTGCACGCGCACCCGTTGTCCGGCGGCGCCGGGATGTACGTCTTGTCCGGCGCCGACTTCTTCATCTGGTGGAGGATGCCGGCCTCCGTCACCACGATGAACTTCTTCTTCGGGCTCTTCACCACGTAATCCAGGATGGCCTTGGTGGAGCCGATGAAGTCCGCGTGCCGCAGCACCTGCTGCTCGCACTCCGGGTGGGCCACCACCTCCGCGTCCGGGTGCTCCACCTTCAGCCCCACGAGCTTCTTCTCGCTGAAGATTTCGTGGACGATGCAGCTGCCCGGCCACAGCACCATGTCGCGGCCCGTCTCCTTCATCACGTGCCGGCCCAGGTGTTGATCCGGCGCGAAGAGGATGGGGCGGTCCTTCGGAATCTGGTTCACGATGCGCACGGCGTTGGACGACGTGCAGATGACGTCGCTCATCGCCTTCACCGCGGCGGAGCTGTTCACGTACGACACCACGAAGGCGTCCGGGTGTTTGTCCTTGAACGCCTTGAAGGCCGCGGGCGGGCACCGGTCCGACAGCGAGCAGCCGGCCTTGAGGTCCGGAAGCAGCACCTGTCGGCTGGGATTCAGAATCTTGGCGGTCTCCGCCATGAAGTGCACACCGCAGAAAACGATGACGTCGGCTTCCGTCCGCGCCGCCGCCTGCGCCAGCGCCAGGCTGTCACCGACGAAGTCGGCCACGTCCTGCACTTCGCTCTCCTGGTAGTAGTGCGCCAGGATGACCGCGTTCATGGAGCGCTTCAGCTCCCGGATTCCCGCCTCGTAATCCACCGTCTCGCCCATGGGGGGCCTCCTCGTCGCCCGCGCATTCTGTAACGGCGTTCGCGGCGTGGGGCCAGCGTGCTCATGAGGCCCCGTGCGTGCGTCCCTACCCACCAAGGGGTCCTAGGCGACCGCGCGTCTTTAACCTATTCCGAAAAGTCCTCTCACCCCCGCGTACATCACCTAATCCATAGGAGCAGGTAAAGTACGCGGTGGTTGTTCGCCGGCGGCTCACCGGGAAGGCGTCTCAGCGCGGGCCCGCTGGCAACAAGAGAGAGCACCTGGCTCGGACACTCAAGACATGCGGATGGCGGGACGGGGCGCGTGCGAGCCCCGCGTCGACGGGAATGGCGCCATGCACGAGCGCCGGTGTGGCTCTTGCGCGTCGGGGGAAATCCATGAGCGTGCCGACTACTCACGAAGTCCTCATTGTCCACCCCAACGAGATGCGTCGCAACGCGCTGAAGTCCGCGTTGAACGCGCACCGGGTCTCGGTGGTGGGTTCACAGCTGGAAGCCACGCGGCGCATGGAGGCGACCGCGCCCACGTTGATCATCGCGCCCGCGGACAACGCGCGCCGCTTCCTGCGCCACGTGGACCGCGCGGCGCCGGAGGCCGTCTGCGTGTTCGTCTGCGCCCGGTCGGATCAACACGGGCTGGAGGAATTGGTGGAGACGGCCGCGGAGGGGCACGTCTTCAGCACGGTGGACGACGCGCTCACCGAAGGTGAGCTGAAGACGCGCCTGCGCGACATCCTCCAACTGCGCGCCTCCACGCGCGTGTCGCTGGATGCCGGGATGCGCGTGGACTTCCTGCTGCGCGGCCAGGCCTTCAGCGCGGAGTGCCAGGACCTGGGCCACTTCGGCGCAGCGCTCCAGGTCCCCATGGACGCGTCGCTGGCGGCCTTCCTGCCGGGCACGCCCCTGGACTCGCTGACCATGCTGCGCGACGGCCGGCCCGTGCTGCACGTGGTCCGCGCCTACGTGCGCCATGCTTCCCCCGTCCAGCAGGGGACGCACGCGTTCCTGCGCGTGGGCATCTCCTGGCGGATCGCGCAGGACGAGTCCTCCGCCGCCCCGCCGCGCACGCTGCGGGACGCGGTGGCGGTGCAGGCCGCGCTGCGCAAGGCGCTCAGGCGCGAATTGCCCGTGTGGCTGCATCCGGCGGACAGCCAGACGGCGCACTTCCAACTGGAGTCCGCCACCGTGGAGGCCTCCGACGAACGGGGCCTTTTGCGCGGGCAGGTGTCCTCCGCGCTGCCCGCGAGCGTGGGGGAGGTGGTCCACCTCTCCTTCGAGATGGGCGGCCAGCGCTACCGCGGCGTCACCAGCATGCTCCACGTGGGGCCGGAAGGCGTGACGCTGGGGATGCCCCGCTCGCTCGCGGTGGAGAACCGGCGCGGACAGCCGCGCTTCCGCCCCAGCGCACAGCACCGCTTCCTCGTGCACTTCACCTCGCCGTTCAGCGGCCAGCGCATCACCCGCGCGGTGCTGGACCTGGGCGTGCGCGGGTTCGCCTTCCCCATCGACGCGTCGTGCGAGGTGCTGCCGGTGGGCTCGCGCCTGGACACCACGCTGATGCTGCCGGACGGCTCGGAGGTGGCGTGCCGCGTGGAGGTGCGCTCGGTGGACGTCGTCCCCTTCGAGTCCCGGCATGATCAGCGCCTGCGGCCCTACCGCTGCGGCGTGCGCATCCTGGACATGCCGCGCGCGGTGCGCGACGCCATCGTGGACGCGTTCGTGGACGCCAGGGCCCCCCAGGTCCGCGACGGCGCGGTGTTCCGCTTCCCGGACGTCTGGCGGATGATGCAGGACGCCCACTACACCTTCCACCCGGACCACCCCTTCGGCGAGGAGTCCCGCGTCCTGCCCGTGCTGGAGGCGACGCACGAGCGGCTGGGCCGCTCGCGGGAGCTGGGCCGCTCGCTCGTCTTCACGGATGAGCACCGGCTCCTGGGGCACGTCAACGGCCTGCGCATGTACTCCGGCACGTGGCTGGTGCAGCACCTGGCCGTGATGCCCGGCTTCCGGCGCAGCGAGCAGATCTCCAGCGAGCTCACGTCGCTCGCGGTGGAGGTGGGCGAGGCGATGGAGGACGTGGAGTTCATCCGCTACATGTGGCGCACCGACAACCGGTGGCCGCACCGGCTGGGCACGTGGCTGGCGCGCGTGCTGGAAGGGCAGGGGCTGTGCCACCTGCGCCAGTTCCACTACCTGCGCGCGGACCTGTCCCAGATGCCCACCGTGGACGCGGGGGCGCTGCCGGCCGTGCGCGAGGCGGGCCCGGAGGACCGCCAGTGGCTGGAGTCCTACCTGCGCCGCCGGGGGGAGATGGTGCGCCTGCTCAGCGAGGACCTGGGCGCGGACTCCGGCCCCGAGTCCACGCTGGGCGCGCGCTTCCGGGCCGTGGGCCTGCACCGGGGACGGCGGATGTTCGTGGTGGACGGGGACGACGGCCCGCTCGCGCTGGCGCTCCAGGACGAGGCCACGCCGGGCCTGAGCCTCATTGAAGTCACCAACGGCTTCAACCTGGTGGTGGCGGACCGCAAGCACCCTCGCGCGACGGACGCGGTGGCGGCGCTGGCGCTGCGGTGCATGGCGCACGCGCGCGAGCGGGGCCGGGCTTCCGCGCTGGGCATGGTGGACCCGCTGGACGTGCCGGTGCTGGCCGCCTGGGGTTTCGCGGACCAGGGCCTTTTCTCCGAGTGGACCTTCCACCGCTCCATGGTGCGCCGCTGGTGCGAGGCCTGGCGCTCGCTCTTCGAGCGGCAGTTGCCCATGCGGCGCCCGAGACCCCGGGCCGCCGTCCCGGCCGCGGCGTTCGTCCAGAAGCAGGAGGCGCGCTGATGTACCTCATGGAATCCGCCGAGGAGTCCCGCCGCCTGCTGGAGCAGGAGCAGTCCCAGGACACGCGCGACGTGCTCGTCCGCACGGGCCTCAAGCCGGGGGACCGCGCGCTGGACGCCGGCTGCGGCCCCGGCGGCATCGCCGAACTGATGGCGGAGCAGGTGGGAGAGGGCGGCCACGTCACCGGCGTGGAGCTGCACGAGGGCCGCATCGCGGAGGCACGGACGCGCAACGGCCACCGCCCGAACCTGACGTTCCTCCAGGCGGACGTGCGCACCACGGGCCTGCCTCCGGACGCGTTCGATTACACGTGGAGCCAGTACGTCTTCGAGTACCTGCCGGACCGGCATGTCGCGCTCGCGGAGCTCATCCGCGTGACGCGGCCCGGGGGGCGGGTGGTGGTGTCCGACATCGACGGACTGGGCTTCCAGAACTGGCCCTTCCCGGAGCACCTGCGCGTGGGCACCCAGCGCATCGTGGAGGCCCTGGCGGCGCGCGGGTTCGATTTGTACGTGGGCCGCAAGCTGTATTCTGAGTTCCGCCGCGCGGGGCTCACGGACGTGCGGGTCCACCTGATGCCCTTCTATCTCTCCCCGGGCGCCGCGGAGGCGCGGCTCGTGCGCGACTGGAAGACGCGCTTCGAGGCATTGGCGCCGGTGGGCGCGGCCGTGCTGGGCGGGCTCGAGGCCTACCAGGCGCACTGCGCCGACTTCCTGGCCATGCTCGAGGACCCGGAGGGACTGAAGTACGCGGTGACGCTGGTCACCGAAGGAACGAAGCCGTGACCCAACGCCTGCCGGCGGTGAAGGTGCAGGACGTGTCCGCGGACAACGCCCCCGAGGTGAGCGTCCGCGCCACGTCCACGCTGCTGCTCTACTTCGAGCACCGCTTTGGCGCGGAGCGGCTTTCCCGGGTGTGGCGCGAACACGGGTTCAGCCTGGGGCTGGACTACATGCGCCAGCCCACCAACTACGTGTCGCTGCGCTTCCTGGAGCGCGTGGCGGCGGCGCTGCGCGAGGACTCCGGCGACTCGCGCTTCATGCGCGAGGCGGGCCTCTTCACCGCGTCGCCGCAGGCGCTGGGCTTCGTCTTCTACATGCTGCGCGCCTTCGGCTCGCCCAAGGCCTGCTACAAGCAGACCATCGACTTCTCCCCCAGCTACAACCGGGTGGGGGCGTTCACGGTGGACCTGCTGGAGCACAAGCGGCTCAAGCTGTCCTACCGCAGCAGCATCCCGGAGCAGAACCGCAACATCTGCGAGCTGCGCATGGGCCAGTTCGCGTCCTTCCCCACCATCTGGGGCCTGGCGCCCGCGGAGGTGCGGGAGACGGAGTGCCAGGTGCTGGGCGGCCACGCGTGCCGCTACCACCTCACCTGGACGGATCCACCCACGCTCTGGGGCCACTACCTGGGCCTGCTCCTGGGCATGGTGAGCGGGCTGTTGGCCACGCACCTGGGCTGGGGGGACGCGCTCTTCTCCGTGGCGTCGCTGGGCATGGGCGGCTTCGCGCTGGGCGGCTGGTTGGACCGCTGGCGCGAAATCAAACGCAAGGACGAGCTGCTCGCGGCGCAGGCCCAGGCGAACATGGGCTCCCTGCGGGAGTTGCAGCAGCGCTACGACGAGGTGTTCGGCAGCAACGTGGCGTTGGAGGACCGCGTCGTCGCGCGCACGCGGGAGCTGTCCGAGGCCAACGAGAAGCTGGAGGCGGCGCTCGTCAAGCAGCGGGAGCAGGACCGGCTGAAGACGGAGTTCTTCGACAACGTGAGCCATGAGCTGCGCACGCCGCTCACGCTCATCTTGCTGTCGTTGGACGCGCTCCAGAAGGAACCGGAGTCGCTGCCCACGGTGGTGCGGCAGCACCTGGTGACGCTGGACCGCAGCACGCAGCGGCTCCTGAGGCTCATCGACAACCTGCTCAACCTGGCGCAGTTGGAGGCGGGCAAGGTGCGGCTGCGCTACCAGCCGCTGGAGCTGCACGCGTTCCTGTCCTCGCAGCTGCTGCCCTTCCGCACCGTGGCGGAGAAGCAGGGGCTCACCCTCACGCTGGAGGGCGGCCCCGTGTCGCCGGTGCACGTGGACGCGGAGCGGATTGAAGGCGTGTTCCACAACCTGGTCTCCAACGCGCTCAAGTTCACCCCGGCTGGCGGCACCATCGCGGTGCGGCTGCGCGAGGACGACACGGACGTGCACGTGGAGGTGGTGGACACCGGGCAGGGCATGGCGCCCGCGGACCTGGCCGTCATCTTCGACCGCTTCGCCCAGGCGGACACGACGGGCACGCGGCGCTTCGGGGGCAGCGGCATCGGACTGGCGCTGGTGAAGGAGACGCTGGCCTTGCACTCGGGCGCCATCGAGGTGTCGAGCACGCCGGGGCAGGGCTCCAGCTTCCGCGTGCGGCTGCCCAAGGGCACCCAGCACCTGCGCGAGGACCTGCGCGAACGCCGCGCCACGGACCTGCCCACGCGCCGCGAGCGCCGCAGCTCCGGCCGCTTCGCCACCGTGCTGGCCGCCACCGTCGCCGGGGCGCAACGCCCCACGGAGCCGCAGGACCACACGCGCGCGGACTCGAAGGCGCCCCGCATCCTGGTGGTGGAGGACGACGCGGAGATCCGCGCCTTCATCGCGGACATCCTCGCGCCCAGCTACCGGGTGCTGGAGGCCACCAACGGGGAGGAGGGCGTGCGCCGCGCGCTGGAGGAGCGGCCGGACCTGGTGGTGTCCGACGTGATGATGCCGGTGCAGTCCGGCCTCAACCTCCTGGTGCAGCTGCGCGCCCATGCGCAGACGGTGGACATGCCCGTCATCCTGCTCACCGCGCGCCAGGAGGTCTCCGCCAAGGTGGAGGCCCTGGGCGCGGGCGCCAATGACTACCTGGGCAAGCCCTTCAGCCCCCGCGAATTGCTGGCGCGCGTGGAGACACAACTGCGCCTGCGCGAGGCGGCCGTGCGCGCGGCGGAGAACGAGCGGCTGGCGGCCATCGGCCTGCTCACCTCCGGCTTCGCGCATGAGGTGCGAAACCCCCTCAACGGGCTGATGAACGCGCTCATCCCGTTGAAGGAGGTCATGCAGGGCAAGCAGATGGGCGGGGACCCCGACCTGGGCCCCGCGATGCTGGAGGTGATGGAGGAGTGCGGCCAGCGCATCCGCCACCTGGCGGAGTCGCTGCTGTCCTTCGTGCGCACGGCGGAGAAGCCGGTGGCGGTGCGGCTGGACACGGCGCTCGACTCCACGCTCAACGTGCTGGGCTGGCGCATCCCGTCGGCCGTCGTGGTGGAGCGCGCCTACCAGTGCGCGGAGCCCATCTGGGGCGACCCGGGCACCCTCAACCAGGTGTGGCTCAACCTCCTGGACAACGCCCTGCGCGCGGTGGGCGAAGCGGGCCGCGTGCTGGTGGAGACCGCCCAGCAGGGCGACGAGGCGCTCGTCACCATCGAGGACACCGGCGTGGGCATCCGCCCGGAGGACCTGGAGCGGCTCTTCCAGCCCTTCTTCTCCACCCGCGCCGCGGGTGAAGGCACGGGCCTGGGTCTGGCGCTCAGCCGCAGGATCGTCCTGCAGCACGGCGGCCGCATCCACATCACCAGCCAGATGGGGAAGGGCACGCGGGTGGAGGTCCGGCTGCCCCTGCGCCCCGCGCACGCGGAGCCCCTGGCCCAGACCCCCACCACGGGTGCGAGTCGCGGCCGGTGGCCGCGGCGGCTCGGCTGACGCGCCCGGCCACGAAGCGGCAGGGCGCGGGGGCCCGGAGGGCCGCTCGCGCAGGGGGCGGGAATTCCCACGGACGCGGGGTGTCCTCTGTCCTCGCTGAGGGCGGGACTCCTGTTACAGTCGCGCGACTTTTCGTACCCCCTCCCAGAAATCCGTTCGAGGAACTCACGGCATGCAAAGCACCGTCGCCGCGGGCGAGGCCCGCAAGGGGCATCCCCCGGGCCTGTATTTGTTGTTCGCCACCGAGATGTGGGAGCGCATGTCCTATTACGGCATGCGCGGCCTGTTGGTGCTCTTCCTCACCGACAAGGTGCGGGGCGGCTTTGGCTGGTCCACGGCGGATGCGCTGGGCCTCTATGGCACGTACACGGGCCTCGTGTACCTGACGCCGATCCTGGGCGGCTACATCGCGGACCGCTTCATCGGCCAGCGCAAGGCGGTGGTGCTGGGCGGCGCGTTGATGGTGATTGGCCACCTGCTGCTAGCGCTACCCGGCATCTCCATCTTCTACGCGGGCCTGGGCTTCCTCATCATCGGCAACGGCTTCTTCAAGCCCAACATCTCCACCATGGTGGGCGGGCTGTACCCCGCGGGTGACGGCCGCCGCGACGGCGCCTTCACCATCTTCTACATGGGCATCAACCTGGGCGCGGTGCTGGGCAACTTCATCTGCGGCACGCTGGGTGAGCGCGTGGGCTGGCACTGGGGCTTCGGCTCCGCCGGCGTGGGCATGACGCTGGGCCTGATCATCTTCATGGCGCTTTCGCGCAAATTCCTGGGCAACGTGGGCCTGGCGCCCGCGCCGCGCCCCACCGTGGCGCAGACGACGACGCCGGACGGCAAGCACCACGCCTTCAGCCGCCAGGAGTGGGACCGCATCATCGTCATCTTCATCATCGCGCTGTTCGTGGTCGCGTTCTGGACGGGCTTCGAGCAGGCGGGCGGCCTGATGAACCTCTACACGGACCAGAAGGTGGACCGGACCATGTTCGGCTGGGAGGTGCCCACCACCTGGTTCCAGAACTTCAACTCCGTCTTCATCGTGACGCTGGCGCCCATCTTCGCGGCGGTGTGGAGCTCGCTGGCGGCGAAGGGCAAGGACCTGAGCATCCCGGTGAAGATGTCCCTGGGGCTCATCTTCCTGTCCGTCGGCTTCGCCTTCATGCTGGGCGCCTCCAAGGAGAGCGCGGCGGACGGCAAGGCGGCGGCGTGGTGGGTCATCATGGCGTACCTCTTCCACACCATGGGCGAGCTGTGCCTGTCGCCGGTGGGCCTGTCCATGGTGAGCAAGGTGGCGCCCCAGCGCGTCGTCTCCGCGATGATGGGCGTGTGGTTCCTGGCGAACGCGGTGGCCAACAAGCTGTCCGGCGTGCTGGGCGGCTACTCGGAGAAGATGGGCGAGTTCAGCGTGTTCCTCACCATCGTCATCGGCGCGGGCCTGGCGGGCGTCATCCTGCTGTTCCTCGCCCCCATGCTGAAGCGGATGATGCACGGCACGGACGAAGTGACGCCCGCGCCGACCCCCGCGCACCAGGAAGGCACCGTCCACCCGGCCACCTGAGCCGGGTAGGGCAGTCTTGCTGAGACACGGACGCCGGAGCGCCCCCAGGGTGCTCCGGCGTTTTTCGTGGGAGCTTGGGGGCCCTGCACGCCCGCTCCCGCGTGGGTATCGATTCTCTAGAGCCCATGCGCATCCAGATTGGAAAGAGCCGCTCGGCGGATGGCACCGCCGCCGCGCGGGAGGCGAGCCAGGAGGCGCTGCGAGGCGCGGACGCCCCCACGTTCGCGCTCGTGCTGTGCACGGACCAGTACGACGCGGCGGCGCTGGCGTCCGCGGTCGGCGAGCAGTTGGGGGACATCCCCTGGGCCGGGTGCTGCGCGGCGGGCGTCTTCGCGGGAACGGAGCTCCTGCTCCAGGGCCTGGTCATCGCGCTCTTCCACGGCGACGACTTCCGCGTCGGCGTGGGCATGGGCGGTCCGGTCAGCGTGAGCCCCAGGGCGGCCGGGCGCGCGGCGGTGGCCGAGGCCGTCAGCAAGCTGCCTCCCAAGCCGCCCGGCTTCCGGCGCACGCTGTTCGTCCTGCCGGACGCGCTGAGCGGCAACTCGACGGAGGTCGTGCGCGGGGCCCAACAGGAGGCGGGCGCGGGCATCCGTTGGGCGGGGGGCGGCGCGGGCAACAACGTCCGGTTCGTGAAGACAGCCCAGTTCACCAAGGGGCACGCCTACCAGGACCAGGTGGTGGTGATTGCCTTTGATGCCCTGGAGCCGCTCGGCGTGGGCATCCAGCATGGCTGGTCTCCGTATGGTCCGCCGTCGCAGGTGACCAAGGCCCGGGGCTCCACCGCCGTGGAGCTCGACTACGAGCGCGCCTTCGAAGTCTACCGGCACACGGCCGAGAGCCGGGGCGACGCCCTGGACACGCGAAGCTTTCCCCGCTTCGCGATGACCCACCCGCTGGGGATTCCCCAGGCCAATGGCGAGTTCGTGATCCGCGACCCCCTGGCCGTCGAACCCGACGGCTCCGTGCGCTTCATCGCCGAGGTCCCGGATGGCTCCCTGGTCCGGGTGATGGAGGGCAAGCGCACGGACCTGCTCGACGCCGCGGCCGGTGCCGCCACCCTGGCCCGGGAGGCGACCCCTGGCACGCTGGGCGGCGCGGTGGTGTTCGATTGCGTCTCCCGGTACCTCGTCCTGGGAGAGGGCGTCCGGGACGAGCTCTCACGCTTCCAGGACGCGCTGGGAGAGGGCGTCCCGGTCGTGGGCTGCCTGACCCTGGGCGAGGTGGGGGCCATGGGAGGCGGGGTCCCCCAGTTCCACAACAAGACAGCGGTGGTGGTCGCCCTGCCTGCATGAGGGAGTGAGGTGGCGGATGGCGGACCACGGCGCGGACGGGGACCACAAGCTCACCGAGGAGCGGCTCGCGCTCTTGAGCGTGCTCCAGGAGCTCACCGTCGCGGCGCTCGACCTGCTCAATCCCTACAAGCCCGCGGACGACTTCCTGGACCGCGTCGCGGAGCGGCTGGGGTGCGCGGTCGCCCTCTGGCTCCAGCCGGATGCGCGGGGACAGGTGGGGCTCCTGGGCGCGAGCGGCCTGTCCTCGGCCTCCCGCCAGCTCCCGATTCCGGGGCTGCCGCCGCGCCCGGGGCTGCCAGCGCCCCTCTGGGTCGACCTGCCCTATCCGGAGCTGGACTCGCCGGGGCTCGTGCGGTGGTCGGTGCCCATCGACGACGCGGGGGCCCCCTCCAGCCTGCTGCTGATGTACTTCGACCGCGAGCCGCATCTGCCGCGGCAGTACCGGGGCATGGTGGAGCGGCTCGGCGCCGTGCTCCGCACCGCGCTCGTCCACCGGCAGCTCTTCGCGAGGACGCTGGAGAGCGAGCGCGCGCTCCAGCATGAGCGGGACTTCAGCTCGGCGGTCCTGGACACGGCGCGCGCGCTGGTCATCGTCCTGGATCCCCAGGGGCGGATCATCCGCTTCAACCGGGCCTGCCAGGAGGTGACGGGCTACTCCTTCGAGGAGCTGCGCGGCGCGCACTTCTGGACGCGGCTTTTGCCGCCGGACGAAGCGGCGCGGGTGGAGCAGAACTTCGCCGTGCTCGCGGCCGGGCTGGGGTTCGAACAGTACGAGACCCACTGGCTGACCCGCGGGGGCGAGCGCCGCCTCATCACCTGGTCCAGCAACGTCCTGCGTGGCGAGTCGGGCTCGATCGAGTACGTCATCGGCACCGGCATCGACATCACCGAGCACCGCCGGGCCGAACAGGAGCGCGATCAGATCTTCCAGCGGGAGCAACAGGCGCGCGCCCGCGCGGAGGAGCAGGAGGGGCGGTCCGCGCTCCTGGCGGAGGCGTCCGGGCTGCTCACCGGCTCGCTCGCCCCCGAGGACGCGCTGCGCAGCGTGGCCGCGCTGACCGTCGAGCGGTTCGCCGACTGGTGCGCGGTGGACCTGCTGGACGGGGGGCACTCCTTCCAGCGCGTCACCGAGGCCCGCTCGGAGGCGTTGCGCGCCACCGTGCCCGTGCGGATGCACTGCGCGCTGCCCGACCTGGATGCCGAGCATGGCCCGGGGAGGGTGCTCCGCGTGGGCGAGCCGGAGTTCTGCCCGGAGGGGTGCGCCTCCATGTCACTGGGCTGCGTGCGGGACGGGCAGGGCCTGTCCGAGGTCGTCGAGTTCCAGTCCTGGATCTCGGTGCCGCTGCTCGCGCGGGAGCACGCGCTCGGCGCGATCACGCTGGCCCGCATGGAGGGCGGTGGCCGGTATGTCCCGGCGGATTTCGCGCTCGCGCAGGAGCTGGCCCGCCGCGCGGCGATGGCCCTGGACAACGCGCGCCTCTATCAGCAGGCCCAGCTGGCGATTGGCCTTCGGGATGAGTTCCTCTCCATTGCCTCGCATGAGCTGAAGACGCCGGTCACGTCGCTCCAGTTGTCGGTGCAGGGGCTGATGCGCCTGGCCCGGACCGGCGCGCTCGGGACCGCGCGGGTGGATGCGGTGACGCACTCCCTGGAGGTCATCGAGCGTCAGGCGAAGCGGATGGCGAAGCTCGTCAACACCCTGCTGGACGTCTCCCGCATCCATGCGGGAAGGCTCGAGCTGGAGTTCGAGGAGGTGGACCTGGCCGCGCTGGTCCGGGACGTCGCGGCGCGCTTCGTCCCGGAGCTGGCCACGTCCGGAACCCGGCTCCTGGTCCACGCGGACCTGGCGATGCCGGGCCTGTGGGACCGGTCGCGGTTGGATCAGATCGTCACCAACCTGCTCTCGAACGCCATCAAGTACGGCGAGGGGAGGCCCATCGAGGTCCGGGTGGAGGGGGACGCCGTGATGGCCCGCCTGGAGGTCCGGGATCAGGGCATCGGCATCCCGGCGGAGCGGCACGCGCGCATCTTCCGGGCCTTCGAGCGCGCGGTGTCGTCGCGCCACTACGGCGGGCTGGGCCTGGGCCTCCACATCGTGAACCAGCTGGTGGAGCGGCTGGGGGGAACGGTGCGCGTCGAGAGCGAGGCGGGGCAGGGGGCCACCTTCACGGTGGAGCTGCCCCGCCGGGGACCGCACACGTCACCCTCGGCGGATCCGACAGTGCAGCTGGGACCCTGAGCCGGCTTCGGCGCACCGCGGGCTGCTTCCACCCGGCGTCTGTCTTTTTCGCTACTCTGGGCGAAGTTCATCCCGAGCGGGAGTGCCCGATGAAGAGCGCGGTCAGCGAAGGCAACGCGGTGGAGCTGGTCCTCGATGGCGAGAACTTCTTTGGCGCCCTGGAGGAGCTGCTCGACGAGGTCGCGGAGGCGGACCCGGGGCCGGAGACCTACGTGCGTCTGGCCTACTGGGAGATCAGCAAGGGCCTCCGGCTTCCCAGCGGGACGACGCTGGCGCCCAAGCTGAAGCAGGTGGCGGACGCGGGCCACCCGGTGGATCTCATCATGTGGTGCCCGGCCCGGCTGGACGTCCGCTTCGACAAGAACATGAGCGCCGGCATCCTCGAGGAGAACGAGTCGACGGCCGCAGCGCTGGGGCGCTACGACGGCACGACGCAGGGCGGGCGGATCCGCTGCCTGATGGAGGTCTACAACGGCTGGAACGGGTCCTCCGTCCACCAGAAGATCGCGCTGTTCAGCGTGGAGGGGAAGCTCACCGCGCTCATCGGCGGCTTGAACCTGGCGAACTTCTACTGGGACAACGAGGCCCACGCCGGGAGGCAGGGTGGAGGAATGGGCGATCCTCCCCTGGGCAACACCGTTCATGACACCGCGCTGCGCATCAATGGCCCCGTGGCCCTGGACATCGAAGCGGAGTGGCTGCGCCGGTACCAGAAGCGCTTCTACGAGGTGGGCACCCTGGCCGGTGCGAGCGGCCGGGCCACCTCGCCCATCACCGACCCCGAGGAGTTCGACCGGCTCCCCCGCGCCCGGCGCGGCGATCAGCTCCATTCGAGTCAGAAGGTCTCGGTGCAGATCGCCACCACGAACTCAGAGAGCTACCTGGGCCGCGCGACGGACATCCAGGCGCTGCTGGTCGAGGAGATCCGCAGGGCCCAGGACACCATCTACTTCGAGGGCTTCGCCTTCAGTGACCCGACGCTCGTCTCCGAGCTGTGCAGCCGGCTCCAGAAGCCCCATCCCCCGAAGCTCTGCGTGATGGTGCCCTATCCCTACGCGAAGAACCCATTCCCCTTCGACTACCTGAACTACATCTCCTTCGCGAAGCTGTCCCTGGCGTCCTGCACGCACGTCACGGTGGCGGGGAAGCGGGTGGCGCGCGCGGACTGCTCCGTCTGGAAGGTCAACGAGAGCCTCAACGCGTGGAGCACGCTGCGCAGCATCACCTCCATGGTCAGCAACAAGTGGCTGGAGAGCGACAGCTTCACCTTCCAGCCGAAGGGAGGCAGCTCCACCACCGTGCCCCTTCTGAAAATCGAGGGGTTCGAGGACGTCGCCCCCGTCGACAAGGGCGTCGAGTGCTTCGACCGGGCGCGGGTGCGCTTCCTCGCGCCGTTCCACGGCAAGACCGCCATCTACATCCACTCCAAGCTGGCCCTGTTCGATGACCGGGTCGCGGTGGTGGGCTCCGCCAACTTCACCTACCGGAGCATGGTCTACGACGGGGAGCTCAGCGCCTTCATCCGCGACGAGGCCGCGACCCGGCGCATCCGCGACGCGTTGTACGGGCACTACGTGGACATCTACAGCCCCGCGAAGTCCAGCTGGATCGCGGACCCCCGCTACGCCTACTCGAGGCGCGAGAGCGTCAATCGCGGTGAGCACGCGCTCGTGGCCCTGCGCGTCGAGGACTTCCCCCGCGTCCTCCCGGACGACCCGTCGTACAAGAAGATCAACCACACCTTCATCTGACGACGGGCCGGGGGGTTGGGGGCCTCAGGCCGGCTTCGGCTCGACGCCCGGGTTGCGGCCGTCCATGGGGGCCTGCGCGTCCGACTGGTAGTAGTCGCGCACCACGTAGCGGCGAGCCACCAGCGCCATGCCCACGCCGGCCACGGCGGCCAGGGCCGCGTAGAAGAAGAACTGCGCGGAGCCCGTGAAGACGTTGAGCGCCGCGGCGATGGCCACCGCCAGGTTCGCCAGCGTGTTCGTCACCAGCCACACGCTCTGGATGGTGCCCTTCATCTCACGGGGCGCCTGCGTGTACGCGAACTCCAGGCCCGTGGTGGACACGAGGATCTCCGCCACCGTCAGCACGATGTACGGCAAGAGCTGCCACGCGATGTTCAGCGTCTGCCCGCCCTCCATGGCCACCTGGAAGAACCCCGCGATGACGAACGACGCCGCGCCGATGATGAGGCCCAGCGGCATGCGCCTGAGCGGCGTCAGCTCCCAGCCCATCCGCTGGAAGGCCGGGTACACCACGGCCGTCAGGAAGGGGATGAGCAGCATCACCAGCATGGGGTTGACGAACTGCATCTGGCTGGGCTGGAACACGAACCCGCCCACGTTGGGGTCCATGGACCGCGCCTGCACCACCCAGGTGGACGCCTTCTGGTCGAACAGCATCCAGAAGAAGGGCACGAACGGCAGCATCAGCGCGGACACGCGGAACACCGCCTTCACGCCCTCCACCGCCTCCGCCGGGTGCTCCGCCTTCGCCTTGTCCAGCCACGTGCCGCCCGCCACGTCCTTGCCCCGGAACGCGCTGGCCAGCACCTTGAAGAACGAGTGCGGGTTGGGGCCCGTGGGCGGCACCAGCACGTAGTGCTTGCGGCCCGCCCAGAAGATGACCGTGGCCAGGAACATCAGGAGGCCCGGAATGCCGAAGGCCACCGCCGGTCCGTACTTCTTCATGAGCAGCGGGATGAACAGCGACGCGAAGAACGAACCGAAGTTGATGGTCCAGTAGAAGATGGCGAAGACCTTCTTCACCAGGTGCTTGTTCGTCTCCGTGAACTGGTCGCCCACCATCGCGGACACGCACGGCTTGATGCCGCCGGAGCCAATCGCGATGAGCGTCAGGCCCGTGTAGAAGCCCGTGGCGTTGTCCTCGAAGAGCGCCAGGCACGCGTGCCCCGCGCAGTACACGAGGCTCAGCACGAAGATGGTCTGGAACTTCCCGAAGAAGCGGTCCGCCAGGTACCCGCCAAGGAGCGGGAAGAAGTACACCCCCGCCATGAACAGGTGCATCAGGTACTTCGCGTGGGCCTCCCGCGCCCCTGACTCCGGCATCTGCGTACGCAGCAGGTAGTCGATGAAGAACACCACGAGGATGTTCCGCATCCCGTAGAAGCTGAAGCGCTCACAGGCCTCGTTCCCGATGATGTAGGGAATCTGGGGCGGGAAGCGCTGGGAGGTGGGGGCGGTCGAGGTCTCGGCCATGCCCCCACCCTACCGGGGCCCCTCAGGCCGCGTCCACGCGCTTGCCAATGCGGGCCCGGCGCGCCTTGCCCAGCACGTGCTTGAGGTAACGCCCGGTGTGGCTGGCCTCCACCTTGGCCACGTCCTCCGGCGTCCCGGTGGCCAGGATGTTGCCGCCGCCCGAGCCGCCCTCCGGCCCCAGGTCGATGAGCCAGTCCGCGCTCTTGATGACGTCCAGGTTGTGCTCGATGACGAGCACGCTGTTGCCCGCCTCCACCAGCCGGTTCAGCACGGAGAGCAGCTTGCGGATGTCCTCGAAGTGCAGGCCCGTGGTGGGCTCATCCAGGATGTAGAGCGTGCGCCCGGTGGCCACCCGGGCCAGCTCACGGGCGAGCTTGATGCGCTGCGCCTCGCCGCCGGACAGGGTGGGGGAGGGCTGGCCCAGCCGCAGGTAGCCCAGGCCCACGTCGGTGAGCGTGGTGAGCACGCGCATGATGTCCTTGTGCGCGCCGAAGTGGTCCACCGCCTCCCGGACGCTCAGGTCCAGCGTCTCCGCGATGTTCTTGCCCTTGTAGCGCACGCGCAGCGTGGCCTCGTTGAAGCGCTTGCCGTTGCAGACCTCGCAGGGGACGTACACGTCCGCCAGGAAGTGCATCTCCACCAGCTTTACGCCGTCGCCCTCGCACGCCTCGCAGCGACCGCCCTTGATGTTGAAGCTGAAGCGGCCCGGGCCGTAGCCGAACGTGCGGGCCTCCGGCGTCATCGCGAACACTTCGCGGATGGCGTCGAAGACCTTGGTGTACGTGGCCGGGTTGCTGCGCGGCGTGCGGCCAATGGGCCGCTGGTCGATGTCGATGACCTTGTCCAGGTGCTCCAGGCCCTTGATGGACTTGTGCTTGCCCATGGGCTCGCGGCTCTCGTAGAGCGCGCGCGCCAGGGCCGGGTAGAGGATCTCGTTGATCAGCGTGGACTTGCCCGCGCCGGACACACCCGTCACCGCCGTGAAGATGCCCAGCGGGATGTCCGCGTCCACGTTCTTCAGGTTGTTCTCCGTCGCGCCCAGGATGGAGATCTGGTGCTTCGGATTCACCGGGCGGCGGGACTCGGGGATTTCAATCTCCTGGCGACCGGACAGGTACGCGCCGGTGAGGCTCTTCTCGTCCGCCATCACCTGCTTGGGCGTGCCCTGGGACACCACCTGCCCGCCCAGCTCGCCCGCGCCGGGGCCGAAGTCCACCAGGTAGTCCGCCTCCTCCATCGTCTCCTCGTCGTGCTCCACGACGATGACGGAGTTGCCCAGGTCCCTCAGGCGCTTGAGCGTGGTGAGCAGCTTGCCGTTGTCACGCTGGTGCAGGCCGATGGAGGGCTCATCCAGGATGTAGATGACGCCCGTCAATTCGCTGCCCATCTGCGACGCCAGCCGGATGCGCTGGCTCTCACCGCCGGACAGGGTGGACGCGGTGCGGTCCAGGGTGAGGTAGCCCAGGCCCACGTCCACCAGGAAGGACAGGCGGCTGCGGATCTCCTTGAGCAGCTCCTGGGCGATCTTCTCCTCCTGCGCGGAGAGGCCCATCTGCGTCAGGAACGTCCGCGCCTCCGTGATGGTCATCCGGCTCAGGTCCACCAGCGTGCGCGTGTGCACCTTCACCGCGCGGCTTTCCGGACGCAGGCGCTCGCCCTTGCAGGACGGGCAGGGCTTGTCGCTGAAGTACTTCTGCAGCTCCGCCTTGCGCGCCTCCGACGTCGTCGTCTTGAAGTTGCGCATGGTGCGGGCGAGCAGGCCCTCCCACTCCATGTCGTACTGGCCGTTGTCGCCCCACTGCACGGTGAAGGACTTGCCCTTCGCGCCGTTCATCAGGACGTCCTTCTCCCGCTTGGTCAGCTTCGCGTACGGGACGTCCAGGTCGATCTTGAACGCGGACGCCAGGCTCTCCACGAAGTCCGCCGTCCAGCCCTCGCCGCGGTTCATGCCGCTGGCCCACGGCTCGATGGCGCCGTCGCGGATGCTGCGCGTCTGGTCCGGCACCAGCAGGTCCGCGTCCATCTCCGGCCGGGTGCCCAGGCCGTTGCAGTCCGTGCACATGCCCAGCGGGTTGTTGAAGGAGAACGACGCGGGCGTCAGGTCGCCAAAGGACAGGCCGCACGCGGGGCACGCGTTCAGCTCGCTCATCACGCGGTCGGACGCGAGATTTCCCTTCTCATCCGTGATGATGAGGGTGCCCTTGCCCTCGCGCAGCGCGGTCTCCACGGAGTCCGTCAGGCGCGTGCGCAGGTCCGGCTTCAACACCAGACGGTCGATGATGAGCGCGATGTCGTGCTTGGACTTCTTGTCCAGCTCGATGCGCTCCTCCAGTTCGCGCACCTTGCCGTCCACGCGGGCGCGGGAGAAGCCGCGCTTCTGCGCCTCCGCCAGCAGGTCTTTGTGCTCGCCCTTGCGGTTGGTGACGATGGGCGCCAGCACCTGGAGCTTGGTGCCCGCGGGCAGCTTCATGATCTCATCGACGATCTGCTGCGCGCTCTGCTTGCCCACCTTGCGGCCGCAGTTGGGGCAGTGCTGCACACCGATGGAGGCGTAGAGCACGCGCAGGTAGTCGTGCACCTCCGTGACGGTGCCCACCGTGGAGCGCGGGTTGTTGCTGGCCGCCTTCTGCTCGATGGAGATGGTGGGCGACAGGCCTCGCAGCGTGTCGTAGCGGGGCTTCTCCATCTGCCCCAGGAACTGGCGCGCGTAGGAGGACAGGCTCTCCACGTAGCGGCGCTGGCCCTCCGCGTAGAGCGTGTCGAACGCGAGCGAGCTCTTGCCGGAGCCCGACACGCCGGTGAACACCACGAGCTTCTTCTTCGGGATGTCCAGGGAGACGGTCTTGAGGTTGTGCTCCCTGGCACCGCGGATGGAAATGACGTCGGGCTCGGACATGGGGGCGCGCTTTATCACTGAAAGGGTGTTCCGGTGCACGCAAAGGCGTAGAACCGAAGAGGTTCAGCGGAAACACGCGAAAGCGCCGCCCGCATCCCCACAGCCAGACGGGCACCCGGCCGTCCTGCGCGCGCCACTCTCTCCCTCTGGAAGTCGCACGGCCCCCGAGGGTGAGGGGTCGGTGTGGCATCCACCGTTTGTGAAGCTTTTGCAGTCGCTTCCACGAAACGTGGAATCTCCTGCTTTACCCGTTAAATGCCGTTCCTCAGCGTGGGCGCCCGTTTGCCATGTTGGCGGCGTGACGGCGCCTCGTTGGGACGTCCAGGCACCAGGGTTGCACCTTTCTACGCCGACCGGATCCACGCGCAGTGCTGTGTGGGGGGACACCGGTGCCGTGCGTAGGAAATGGGGGACTCTGTATGCGTGGACTCCGATGGCTGGTGTTGGCGGTGGTGGTGGCGGCGGCGACGGCGTGTGAGCGACCCACTTCACAGCAGGCACGCACAGGCTTCGCGGCGAGGCCGGAGCTCCTGGAGTTCGGCCCCGCCGCCGTGGGGCGCACCAAGACGATGACGCTGCGGCTGGCGAACCAGGGACGCGCGTCGTACCGCGTGGAGGGCGCGCGCTCGTCGCTGCCCAACGTGAGCGTCCCAGCGTTCGAGCCCTTCACGCTGACGGCCGGCGCGGAGCACGAGATTGAAGTGCGCTTCTCTCCCGACGTGGAGGGCGCGGTGCAGGGGCAGCTGGAGCTGTTCACGGACGCGTCTGGCGGCGCGGCGACGCAGGTGCCCGTCAGCGGGCGCGGCGTGAAGGCGCTGGTGGAGGTGCCGGAGTCCGCGCTCGACTTCGGCAACGTGAACCTGGGGCTGGTGGAGATGCGCGAGGTGACGGTGCGCAACCCCTCCGACGTGGAGAGCCCGCTGGTGCTGTCGGTGGAGGGCGCGGACAAGGACCAGTTCTCCGCGGGAGCGGGGCTGCCGTCCTCGCTGGCGCCGCATGAGACGCGCAAGGTGCCGGTGGCCTTCAGCCCCGTGCGGCTGGGCAACGCGGAGGCGGAGCTGCACGTCGCCGTGTGCGACGGCTGCGAGCCCGCGGTGGTGCGGCTCACGGGGATGGGCGTCGCCGGCGCGCTGGAGGTGACGCCGCTGCGCGTGGACTTCGGCCGGGTGGCGGTGGGCGCCACCGCCGAGGAGCGCATCACGGTGCGCAACCTGGGCTCCGAGCCGCTCAGCTACAAGGGCGCGTCGCTCCTGGAGGACCCGTCCGGCGTGTTCAAGGTGGTGAGCGCGCCCGCGCTCCCCAACGACGTGCTGGCGCCGGGCGGGGTGGTGGAGCTGCGCGTGGCCTTCTCGCCGGTGGTGGCGGGCCGGGTGCGTGACGGCCGCGTGGAGGTCGCCGTGCGCAAGCCGAAGACGACCTCTCCCGGCCCCAAGGTGACGCTGACGGGCGAGGCCGGCGCGTCGTGCGTGGAGGTCACGCCCGCGCACCTGGACTTCGGGCCGGTGGCCTTCGGCATGACGGCCACGCGCGACGTCACTGTGAACAACCACTGCCGCGAGGAGACCACCGTCACCGGGCTCCACCTCACCACGCAGGCGGGCGGCTACTTCACGCTCGCGCAGCCGCCCTCCAGCCAGCCGGTGGCGCCGGGGGGCTCGCTGAAGGTGGGCATCACCTTCAGCCCTCGCGCGGGCGTGGGCAGCGCGAGCAGTGGGCAGCTGGCCGTCACCTCCACCCAGCGCACCTCCAGCGCCACGGACGGCGTGACGCTGGCGGGCGAGGGCAAGGCCTTCAAGCCGTGCGAGTACGCGCTGCCGTCCGTGCTGGACTTCGGCCAGGTGCCGGTGGGCTCGGAGGTGGCGCTGGGGGTGACGCTGCGCAACACCGGCACGGAGGCGTGCTTCCTGGCGGGGCTCCAGCTCGCGTCGGGGTCGGACCCCGCCTTCCGCGCGACGACGGTGGCCAACAGCGTGCTGGAGCCCGGCAAGAAGGCCACGCTCCTCGTGCGCTTCCGCCCCGCCGCTGAAGGCGAGTTCCAGGGGCTCGCGGAGGGCTGGGTGAGCCACCCCACGCGCGGCCACCCGCTGGTGAACCTGGTGGGCCGGGGCGTGCAGGGGTGCTTTTCCGTGCAGCCCACCACGGTGGACTTCGGCATCAGCCGGCTGGCGTGCGGCCCGCGCACCCGCGAGTTCATGGCCTACAACGACTGTCCGGGGGACGTGAAGGTGACGGGCATGAAGCTGGAGCAGCCGGGCCAGGAGTTCGCCGTGTCCGGCGCGCTGCCCGCCACCATTCCCGCGGGCGGGCGGGTGAAGCTCACCGCGAAGTACGCGCCCGTGGTGGAGGGCGAGGACGCGGCGACGGTGCGCTTCACGCTGAAGGACGGCGCCATCTACAACGCGGGGCTCGTGGGGCGGGGCCTGGCGAAGACGGACCAGACGGACCGCTTCGTCCAGCAGTCGGAGGCGCGCGTGGACGTGCTCTTCGTCGTGGACAACTCGGGCTCCATGATGGAGGAGCAGCAGAGCCTGGGTGAGAACTTCGCGGCCTTCCTGTCCGCGGCCACCGCCGCGCAGGTGGACTACCGCATCGGCGTCACCACCACCGGCCTGGACCCGTCCCCGGGCGGCTGGTCCGAGTGCCCCGGCGGCGCGCAGGGCGGTGAGAACGGGCGCCTGTTCCCCGTGGACGGCTCCAGCCCGCGCATCATCACGCCGGAGACGCCCAACGCGGCCGGCGTCTTCGCCACCAACACGCACGTGGGCGTGTGCCACTGGAACGAGCAGGGCCTGGACGCGACGTACCGCGCGCTGTCGGATCCGCTGCTCTACGATCTGGACGACCCGCGCACGCCCCAGGCCAGCGACGGCAACGGCGGCTTCCTGCGTGAAGAGGCGAAGCTGGCCGTCATCGTCCTGTCGGACGAGGAGGACTTCAGCTCCCAGCCGGTGGCCTTCTACGAGACCTACCTCCTGGCCCTGAAGGGGAACGACCCGTCCAAGGTGAGCTTCAACGCCGTGGTGGGCCCGGAGGACCTGACGACCTGCACCACCTCCAGCAGCTCCGGCAGCCGGTACATGGAGCTGGCCCGGAAGCTCAACGGCGTGGTGGACAGCATCTGCACGCCCAACTGGGCCGCGTCGCTGGAGAAGCTGTCGGAGAGCGCCTTCGGGCCCAACCGCGCCTTCCCCCTGTCGGAGCTGCCGGAGGACCCCGGCGCCATCTCCGTCCGGGTGGACGGGCTGCCCGTGACGGACGGCTGGTCCTATGACGCGCGGGCCAACGCAGTCATCTTCGACCGGCTGCGCGCCCCGCTCCCGGGTGCCGTGGTGGAGGTCACCTATCCGCTGGGTTGCCCGTAGCCCAGGGCGGCCATTCGTCCGTCACTGGAAAGTGACCGGGGCGGATGACTCGACAGGGCGGGGCGGGAGGCCTTGAGTGAAGGACATGCCGCAGGACTCCCTCCTCGTCGCCGCGCTGGGTGACATCCATGGACGCTTCCACCGGGTGGAGGCGTGGCTGGATGCGCTGGAGCAGGCGCGCGGCCGCAAGGTGGACCTGGTGCTGGCGGTGGGGGACGTGGAGGCCTTCCGCCACGCGGACGACCACCGGCGCAAGGCCGCCAAGCGCTCCATGCCCGCCGAGTTCGCCGAGTACGCGGACGGCATCCGCCGCGTGAAGCGGCCGCTGTACTTCATTGGCGGCAACAACGAGGACTTCGAAGCCCTGCACGACCTGCCAGAGGGCGGCGAGCTGGCCCCGGACGTCCACTACCTGGGGCGCGCGGGCCTGCGCACCCTGGGCCCCCTGCGCGTGGCGTACCTGTCCGGCATCCACGCGCCGCGCTTCATCGACCAGCCGCTGAAGCGGCCCACGTCGCTGGATACGGCGAAGCAGGCGGGCTACTTCCGCACGCCGGAGGTGGAGCAGGTGGCCGCGCTGCGGGACGTGGACCTGTTGCTCGTGCACGAGTGGCCCCGGGGCATCGTGCAGAAGGCCCGCGACGAACGGCTGGCCCCCGCGCGCCCGCTGCCCTCGCCGTGGATTGGCAACCCGGTGACGCGCAAGCTCGTGGACACGGTGCACCCGAAGTGGGTGCTCTGTGGCCACTCGCACAAGCCCTTCGCCGTGGCGCTGGATTCGCACGGACGCACGCTGTCGCGCGTGGCATGCCTGGACCAGGCGGCCCGGCCGGACACCTCCGTCTTCTGGCTGGAGTTCGAGGGCCGCGAGGCCCAGCGCGCCGGCTGGGGCGTCTCCGGAGTCGCCACCTGGCAGGCGGGACAGCGCTGGGGGCTGCACACGCTGCCGCCGCTGGACGAGTCGGACGGGCCGGGCAGCGTGCCCGCGGACAACGGCGCTACAGCTTGATGATCTCCACGCCCTTGCGCGGCAGCTCCACGCGGAACTCCGTGTAGGGCCCGGTGCCGGAGAGCACCTCCACGCCGCCCTGATGCGCGTGGATGATCTGCTGGACGATGTAGAGCCCCAGGCCCAGGCCCTCGCCCCGGCCCCGGCGCTGCTGGCCGCCGCGGAACGGGTCGAAGAGGAAGGGCAGCAGGTGGGCGGGGATGACGCCCACGTTGGTGATGGTGAAGTGCAGCGCGTCGTCGCGCGTGCCGTCCACGAGGATGCGCACCGGCTCCGTGGCGTCGCCATGTTGGAGCGCGTTGCCGATGAGGTTGGAGGCCACCTGCGCCAGCCGGTCCGCGTCCCAGTCCCCCACGAGGTCGCCGTCCTGCCGCACCTCGATGCGGTGGCGCGGCCACGCCGTCTGGTGCTCCTGCACCATGCGCTGCACCAGCTGCCCGAAGTCCGTCTCTCCGCGGCGCAGCGGGATCCCGCCGGCCAGCCGTGCGCGCGCCAGGTCCAGCACGTCTTCAATCATCCGGCCCATGCGCTTGCCGGCGGCCATCATCCGCGTGGCCGTCTTCTTCACGGCCTCATCATCCGAACGGCGCTGGAGCAGGTCCGCCGCGGTGAGGATGGCGGAGAGGGGATTTCTCAGGTCGTGGCCCAGCACCGCGGTGAACATCTCGTTGAGGCGCAGGGTCTCCGCGAGCGTGTCCAGTTGCTGCGCCAGCTGCTGCTTCTGGCGGTGCATCTGGAAGAAGACCTCCGCCTTGCCGCGCAGCGCGTGGGCCTCCAGCGGCTTATAGAGGAAGTCCACCGCGCCGGCCTCGTAGCCCTTGAAGGTACGCCAGGGGTCGCCCCCGCCCGCGGTGACGAAGATGATGGGCACTTCGCGGGTGCGCTCGGAGCCGCGCATCAGCTCCGCCAGCTCGAAGCCGTCCATCTCCGGCATCTGCACGTCCACGAGCGCGAGCGCGAACTCGTGTTGCAGCAGCAACTCCAGTGCCTCCGCACCGGAGCGGGCGCAGTGCACCTCCACGTCGTCACGCCGCAGCACGGCGGAGAGCGCCAGGAGGTTCTCCTCCAGGTCATCGACGAGCAGGCACTTCACCCGGGAGGCCACGGGCAGGGGCTCCTTGCTGAGGACGGACAGGTCAGATAGCACCGCCATCTCCCCATGCCCGGAAGACGGCGGGCATCTGTTCAAGAGGCAGCACGAAATCCACCGGCCCGGCCGCGATCGCCGCCTGGGGCATCGCGGGTGAACGAGCAGTGTGGGGCGCCTGCACCAGGGTGGCGCCTCCGCGGCGTTTCACCGCCTGGAGCCCCAGCGCTCCATCCGCGTTGGCGCCCGAAAGGATGACGCCGCCCAGGCGCGGGCCATAGACGGCCGCGGCGGACTCGAAGAGCACGTCGATGGCGGGGCGGGAGAAGTGGACGGGGGCGTCCGTGGACAGCGCGAGCGATGGCCCCTTCGCGTCCCGGTCCACGAGCAGGTGGTAGTTGGGGGGCGCGAAGTAGAGGGTCCCCGGCTGGATCGGCTGCTTGTCCCCCGCCTCGTGCACCGGCAGCGAGCACCGGGCGGCGAACACCTCCGGCAGCAGGCTGGGGAGACTGCGCGGCAGGTGCAGGACGACGAGGACCGCGGGCCGGAAGTTCGTGGGCAGCGCGGGCAGCAGGTGTGTCAGGGCATCCACCCCTCCCGCGGACGCACCGATGACGATGGCGTCGACGCGGCCAGCGGGCGGAGCGGGGCGCGGAGTGGGCATGGCGGCGGGTCCTCCCTAGCGCTTCTGGTAGAGCCGGTCCTCGGGGACGACGGGGGTGAACGAGGCCTCGTGCGAGGAGAAGCGCAGCGACTCGCGCGCACCCAGGCCCAGGAACCCCTTGTGACAGAGCGACTCCGCGAACAATCCCAGCGCGCGCTCCTGCAGCTCGCGGTTGAAGTAGATGAGCACATTGCGGCACGACAGGAGCTGCACCTCCGCGAAGACGCTGTCGGTGGCCAGGCTGTGGTCCGAGAAGACGATGTGCCCCTTGAGCGACCGGTCGAACACCGCGCCGCCATACGCGGCGGTGTAGTAGTCGGACAGCGACGAGCGCGCGCCTGACAGGTGATGGTTCTGCGTGAAGGACGCGATGCGGTCCACCGCGTACACGCCGGCCTCCGCGCGCTGGAGCGCGGTGGGGTTGATGTCCGTGGCGTAGATGAGCGTGCGCTCCAGGAGCCCCTCCTCGCGCAGGAGGATGGCCAGGGACCACGCCTCTTCTCCCGTGCTGCACCCGGCGACCCACACCTTGAGCGACGGGTAGGTGCGCAGCACCGGCACCACGTGCTCGCGCAGGCTTCGGAAGTAGGACGGGTCGCGGAACAGCTCGCTCACCTGCACGGTGAGGTAGTCCAGCAGCACGGGGAACAGCGCGGGTTCGTGCAGCATCCGGTCCTGGAGCTGGGACAGGGTGGCGCAGCCGAGGTGCTCGGCGGCCTGGGCCAGCCGGCGCTTGAGGGAGGACTCCGCGTAGCCGCGGAAGTCGTAGTGGTACTTCAGGTAGAGCGCCTCGAGCAGCAGCCGCAGCTCGATGTCGAATTCCTTGGTCGCCACGTCGAGCATGCTCGGCCTCACCCCTTGGGCATCCACACGCGCAGGAGCGACAGCAGCTTCTCCACGTCGAGTGGCTTGGCGATGTAGTCGTTGGCGCCGGCCTGGAGGCACTTCTCCTGGTCGTCGCGCATGGCCTTCGCGGTGAGCGCGATGATGGGCAGCTTGCGCCAGGCATCGTGCTTGCGGATTTCGCGCGTGGCGGTGATGCCGTCCATCTCCGGCATCATGATGTCCATCAGCACCAGGTCCACCGCGAGCCGCGGCTGGGCCAGGCTCTTCGTCAACAGGGCCAGGGCCTCCTTGCCGTTGCGGGCGATCTCCACCTTCGCGCCCCGGGGCTCCAGCACGCTGGAGAGGGCGAAGATGTTCCGCACGTCGTCCTCCACCACGAGGATGCGGCGCCCCTCCAGCGTGGACTCGCGGTCGCGCGCGGCCTGGAGCATGCGCTGGTGCTCCGGCGGCAGGCGCGACTCCACCTGGTGCAGGAACAGCGTCACCTCGTCCAGGAGCCGCTCCGGGGAGCGCACGCCCTTGATGATGATGGAGCGGGAGAAGCGGCGCAGCTGCTGCTCTTCATCGCGGCTGAGCGTGTGGCCGGTGTAGACGATGACGGGCGGGAAGGAGACGGCCTCCTCGGCGGCCATGCGCTCCAGGAAGTCCTGGCCGCTCAGGTCCGGCAGGTGCAGGTCCATCACCATGCAGTCGAAGGTGTGCTCGCGCAGCCGCTGGAGCGCGTCGTGCGCGGTGGCGACGCACTCCACCTCCACGTCCTCTGTTTCGAGCAGCTTCTGGATGCTCTCGCGCTGGCGGGCGTCGTCCTCCAGCACCAGCACGCGGCGGGTGCCCGGCGCGGACTTCGTCTCCAGCGCGCGGAAGACATCCAGCAGTTGCTCGCGCTGCACGGGCTTGAGCGCGAAGCCCACCGCGCCCAGTTCCAGCGCCTCGCGCGTCCGGTCCGACGCGGACAGCACATGCACGGGGATATGGCGCGTGCGCGGGTTGCGCTTGAGCTGATCCAGCACCGTGAGGCCGGAGTGATCCGGCAGGTTCATGTCCAGGATGATGGCATGGGGAGCATGGCCGAGCGCCGCTTCCAGGCCATCCGTGGCGGTGGAGGACAGGATGCACTGGAAGCCCAGCTCGCGAGCCAGGTCGCGCAGGATGAGGGCGAAGCGGGCGTCGTCCTCCACCACCAGCAGCACGCGCGAGCCGGAGGTGAGCCGCTCGCGGTCGTCCTCTAGGCCGGAGGGAGGCGCGGGCTGGGGGCGGGGCGTGGTCACGGGAGCGACGGGGACAGGGGGAGGCGGCTCGCGAACCGCGGGCGCGGGGGGGCCCGGCCGGAAGGGGAGGGTGACGGTGAAGGTGCTGCCCTCGCCCGGCGTGCTGCGCACGGTGACGTCACCGCCCAGGAGCCGCGCCAGGTCTCGCGAGATGGACAGGCCGAGGCCGGTGCCGCCGTACTTGCGGTGGGTGCTGCCGTCGGCCTGCCGGAAGGCCTCGAAGATGAGCCCCTGGAGCTCACTCGGAATGCCGATGCCGGAGTCGCGCACGCTGAACGTCACGTGCCCCGGGCCTTCCGTGGCGACGGTGAGGGTCACCTCGCCGGCTTCCGTGAACTTGAAGGCATTGGCGAGCAGGTTCTTGAGCACCTGTCCCAGCCGCCGGGGATCCGTCTCCATCGTGGCTGGCACGTCTGGAGCGACGGTGGTGGTGAAGCGCAGGCCCTTCTGCGCGGCCACGGGATGGAAGGTGCGGTCCAGGTTCTCCACGAAGGGCTGGAGGCTCACGGACTCCAGCAGCACGTCCACCCGGCCCGCTTCGATGCGCGACAGGTCCAGGATGTCATTGATGAGGGCGAGCAGGTCGTTGCCCGCGGAGCCGATGGTCTGCGCGAACTTCACCTGTTCGGCGGTGAGGTTGCCCTCCTTGTTGTCCGCCAGCAGCTTCGCGAGGATGAGCGAGCTGTTGAGCGGTGTGCGCAGCTCGTGGCTCATGTTGGCCAGGAACTCGCTCTTGTATCGGTTGGTGCGCTCCAGCTCCGCGGCCTTCTCGGAGAGGGTGACCTGCGCCAGGGCCAGGTCGTCGCGCTGGTTCTCCAGGAGGCGCGCCTGGGACTCCAGTTGGGCGTTGGTCTGCTCCAGTTCCACCTGCTGGTTCAGCAGCCGCGCCTGGGACTCCTTGAGGACGCTGCTCTGCTCTTCAATCTCTTCATTGGAGACGCGCAGCTCCTCCTGCTGGGCCTGGAGCTCCTCGGCCTGGCGCTGCGTCTCTTCCAGCAGTTGTTCCAGGCGGGTGCGGTCGAGCGAGGCGCGCACCGCGATGCCAATGGCATCCGACACCCGCTGGAGCAGCTCCAGGTCCGAAGGGTGCACCGGGTGCAGGAAGCCCAGCTCCACGACCGCGTTGACCTGTCCGTCCACCTGGGCGGGTGCGATGAGCACCTGGCGCGGACGGCCCCGGGCGAGTCCGGAGGAGATGGGCAGATAGCCTTCGGGGACGTCGCGCAGGTGGAAGACCCTGCCGTCCTTGATGGCTTGTCCGGCCAGTCCTTCGCCAGGAGCCAGCGTGTCATGCCGGGCTTCCAGGTCCGGAGGCAGCGCGTGGCCCGCGACACGGCGGAAGTGGTGCGTCGCAGCCGCGACGTAGAGCGCTCCCACCTGTGCGTCGAGCGCGTCCGCGAGGACGCGCAGGATGTTGTCACCCAGCCGGTCCATGCGTTGTTCGCCTTGCATGCGAGTGCCAAGCGCGGTCTGCGCGGTCTGGAGCCACGACTCGATGGCGCGGGCCCGGAAGTCGCGAGCGGCGGTGTAGGCGGCGATGCACAGAAGCGCGAACAGCAGCGCGGAGCCGCTCAGGGTGACGGCGAGGGACAGGTTGGCGGACGTCTGGAACTCTCCATAGCGGCTGGTGAGCAGCGAGCGCTCCTCCAGCTCCATCTCCTCCACGGTGTCGCGGATGGTGCGCATGGCGGCGAAGCCACGGTCCTCCTTCACCACGGCGATGGCCTGCCGGCCGTCACCGCGCAGATGCAGGTCCACGGTCTCTTGCAGCTCCGTCAGCTTCTCGGTGACCGCGCCCTCCAGCCGGTCCAACCGCTGCTGCTGCACGGCGCTGTCGGCGATGAGTCCGCGAAGCTCCGCGAGCTTCTCCGGCAGCGTCTTCTTCGCGAGGGTGTAGGGGCTGAGGTAGCTCTCCGCGCCCGTCAGGAGGAAGCCGCGCTGTCCGGTCTCCGCGTCCTTAACGGTGGACAGCACCTCCTCCAGCTTCGCCACGACGGTGAGCGTATGCGTCACCATCTGGCCAGTGGCCGCGCGCGTCTTGAGGGTGCGGTAGGACAGCAGGGCGATGGCGAGCACCGCGAGCGCCGCCACGGCGAAGCCGGTGAACGTGGAGGGAGGCAGCGCAGGTCCGAAGCGCTCGACGCGCGGAGCGTCCTTCACGCAAGGCGAACTCAAGGACACTGCCCCGGGGCGCACGGAAGGCAAACAGACAGGATGGAGCGCACGGAAGGAACCCGTCCGACGAAGGTGAACGGATTGACTACCATGTCAGCAGGGCAGGTCCGGGACGCGAAGCACCGAAGTGTCGCCTTGTACGCGCCCGAAGAAGGGGCGTGACCACGGAGTCGCCAGCAGTTCATCAACCCAGGCCGCGCCCTGAAGTTCCCCGAGCGGACACGAACCCCACGGAGCGGCCATGGCCCGCGAAGTCGCGCATGCGCCAAGCCCCAGTTGGGGAACGGACACATGAGCCCGCCCGGGCCGGTTTCCGCAAAACCAGTCCGACAGTCCGACACGTTCGCGCCGCCTGGACTCCGAAGCCGCGCACCCCACGGAGCGAGGCAGGGGACGGCCACCCGTCCGCATGCGAGGGCGCCAAGGTCGTTTCGAACAGCAATGGCCACCCGGGACCCGCTCCCGCAGAACCTGTCCGACAGTCAGACCGGCTCGTATGGCACGTCGAGGAGCAGCGGTGGATGGAAACCGCTGCGCACGCGCGGATACCAAGGCCGGTTCCCGAGCAAAGCCATCCGCCAGGGCCCGGTTGCCGCAAATCTGGTCCAACAGTCCGACAAGTTAGTGGCGCAAGAGGCCCGAATCCGCGCACCCCAAAGCGGTGGACAGCAAAGGAATACATACACATACGCCAGGGAACGCTCGCGGCTCGGTTGCCTCAAAGCCTGTCTGACAGTCGGACAGCTTTCCCCGCCGCAACCCGAGGCCACCCTGGCCTGACACGTGACCGACGTCGCCAACCAGGGGCACGAGCAGATCCGCCCGCCCAGGTGTGGCCGCCTCAAAGCCTGTCCAACAGTCGAACCGGATTCGCACCGCAGTCAGCCGAGGACCCACGCTTCGAGGAACGCAGCGACGAGCGGCAACTGAGCTTGCCCGGGTTTGGTGGACAGGTGGGTCAAGCAGCCAGCGGCACCTGGGAGGCAGCCCTCTCGAACTCGGCGGGGCTGACGTAGCCGAGCGAGGAGTGCCGCCGTTTGCGGTTGTAGAACACCTCGATGAACTCGAACAAGGCGGCCTGGGCCGCCTCGCGCGTCGGGAAGTCACGAGGGTGCACCAGCTTCCGTTTTCAGCGTGGAGAAGAAGCTCTCCACCACGGCGTTGTCCCAGCAGTTGCCCTTGCGGCTCATGCTGCAGCGGAGGCCGTGGGCGGCCAGCGCTCGCTGGTAGTCCTCACTGGCGTACTGGCTGCCCCGGTCCGAGTGGTGCAGCAGTCCCTCGGGCGGGCGGCGGCCCTCAAGCGCCATGTCGAGAGCCGAGAGCACCAGGTGCCGCTCAAGGCTGCTACCCATCGCCCAGCCAATGACGCGCCGGCTGAAGAGGTCGAGCACGACGGCCAGGTACAGCCAGCCTTCGCGCGTGGGGACGTAGGTGATGGCCGCCGCCCAGACCCGGTCTGCCTTG
The DNA here is from genome assembly GCF_054512695.1 of Corallococcus sp. M7. Lineage (NCBI taxonomy): Bacteria > Pseudomonadati > Myxococcota > Myxococcia > Myxococcales > Myxococcaceae > Corallococcus > Corallococcus sp. M7. Next base: position 6,738,328 of record NZ_CM137252.1, on the reverse strand, counting down.
GGCGGGTGGAAGGCTCGGGCCAGCGCATTGGGTGCCACGGGCAAGCCATGCCTGGAGTCCGTGGTGCGTACGAATCGCCGGCGCCCGCAGGCCCGCAGCCCTGCTTCGCGCATCAGCCGGGCCACCCGGTGTCGGCCCACCTCCTGGCCCTGCGCCTGGAGCTCCGCCCGCACGCGGGGGCTGCCGTAGGTGTGGCGGCTGTCCTGGTGCACCTGCCGGATTCCTTCTGTCAGCGCCGCGTTGGCCTTCTGACGGGCGGAGGCTTCCCGTCCCTCCCAGGCGTAGTAGCCCGCCCGGGACACCTGAAGCACACGGCACAAGAGCGCCACCGGGTAGCTGGCCCTCTTCGCCTGGATGAACGCGAACTTCACGTGCTCTCCTTGGCGAAGAAGGCCGCCGCATTTTTTAGGATTTCACGCTCCACCCGCAGCTGGCGCACTTCATGGCGCAACTGGGCGAGCTCTTCCTTCTCACTCGTCGTCAGCGCCCCGCCAGGCCTATGGCCCGCGTCCACCTGCGCCTGCTTCACCCAACCCTCCAGTGCGCTGCGCGTCAGGTCCAGGTCCTTGGCCACCTGCGCACGGGACTTGCCCTCCTCCAGCGCCAACTTCACCGCCCGGGCTTTGAACTCCGGCGTGAACTTCCTGCGTGCTCGTCTCTGCATCGTCGTGGACATCCTTCGGTCTCCTCTTCTCGGGTGTCCACAAAACCCGGGGAAGCTCATCCAATCAGGTTCACGAGCAGAAGCACCCCAACCCTGTTTTCTCAAAACCTGTCCGACAGTCGAACTGGTTCACACCGCAGGAAACCGAGGACGCACGCCTCGCGGAGCGCAACGTCATGGGAGTGCGGACACCAGGGTGGAGCCAAGAGGAGATGCGCTCGCCCGGGGCCGGTCGCCTCGGAACCTGTCCGACAGTTGGATTCGCACCGCGCGAAGTTGAGAAAGAGAGCCTCACGGAGCGCGGCGTTGGACCACAACCTGCGCGAACTCGCAGGTGCCAGGACCAGGTTCACGAGCAGTGGTGCGCGACGGGAGCCCTCTCTCGAACCCTGGTCTGCCTGTCGGACAAGTTCACGCAGCATGAAGCCAGAGACGCGCGCCTCACGGAGCACTGCGGCGCACGCACGACGTCATGCATGCGCGGACGCGAAAATGGGGCCACGGACAGAGGCGCCCACCCGGGAGCGGTTGCCTCAAAACCAGTCCGATAGTCGAACAAGTCTCCGCAGCATGAGACCCAAGGCCGCGCTGGACCGACAGTGTCGTGACGTCATGCGCGTGGACTTCAAGGTGGAGCACGGACAGGGGCGCCCGCCCGGGCCCGGTTGCCTCAAAACTTGTCCGACAGTCGGACAGGTTTTCGTTCCATGCGGCCCAGGGGCGTGCCCCCGGCAAGCGACGTAGACGGGCGGCCCGCATGTCCAGTCCATGTCAGACCCCTCTGGTTGGATGGCGATGCTGAAACGAGGAGGGGGAATGGGGATGGGACGAGGCGGACTCGTGGCTTATGTGGAGGCGCAAATCGAGCGCGACATCGCGCTGGGGCGGTTGCACCCGAGCGGGCAATTCGGCCCTGAAGCGAAGCTGGCGCAGCGCTATGGGGTGAGCCGGGGCACCATCCGCGAGGCGCTGCGGCGACTGGCGGCACGGGGCCTGGTGGTGCAGCACCCCGGTCGCAGGACTCGCGCGGTGGCGCTGGATGAGTCGCTGACGCTGGAGAACCTGGGGTTAGCGCTGCATGACGCGCGCTCTTCGAATGCCCGGTGGCTGCTGGAGGGCTTCTTCAGCCTCAAGCGGCAGGTGTTGGTGGAGTTGCTGGTCGACTGCTGCGCGAAGGCCTCGGACCTCGACCTGGACCGGCTGGGGAGCCTGTGCTTCCAGCTGTGGAACGCGGGGCGCTGGGAGCCGGGAGCCGCCTGCGCTCATTTGGAGTTCGAGTTGCTGCGACTGGCGGCGCGGGTGGCGGACCGTCCCGGGTACGTGCTCCTCGTTCAATCCCTGCAGCGGGCATTTCTGGGAGGTGCCGCCCAACTGCTGCCGCTCCTGGGCGGTGAGGCGCTGCGTGAGTGGGCCACCTGCGCGATGGGGGCACTGTCGGAGCGCAACGTGCAGGAGCTTCAGCACAAACTGCCGGCGCTACTGAATACTTGCGACAAGCGTTTGCTGGATGCCTTCGCCTCTGCACCCCAGGGACCTGGGTCTCCCGAAGCCCATTGCCCTCAGGAGGACCTCCTCGCTACGCCGGCACCGGCCAGCGGCCCGGAGGATGTTCTTGAGGCACGCTCTTGTGCCGAGGCCGGTGGCGCCAGCGCCTCTGCGTCAACCACCACGCCAGACGAGATGCTGGGGGCATGCCCATGCATTGATGCGCGTGTCTCCGGCACCACCGGACACAGCGAAGTGTTGGAGGCACTTCCTTGCGTTGAGGGGGATGGCACCGACAGCGGGGCGAACCTTGGCTTCGGCGGGCTCCCGCCAATCAACGAACCGGGCTGCCTCGCGCCCATCGCCGAGGACACCAAGCCGCTTGGGATTGCACCTGGCCTTGGTGCTCAGGCCTCCCGTGTGGATCTGGGCAGCGAGCAGTTGCTGTCCTCAGACGCCCCGGGGCTTGCCCCCTTTGGGGCCGATGGGGAACTCGCAGGGCGGGACGTGATGGGTGCGGCCTGGGAAGGCCGGTCCGACAGTCGAGCAGGTTTGGGCGCTGCGCCTCCAGAGGAGGCTTTCAGCAGATCGAGATTCCACCCACGGGTTTTCGCTGAGGCCTTCGTGGAGCGTTTCACAATGTGGGCGAGGCGCTTCATGGACCCGTGGGCGTCCCTGGTCCGCTGGCCCATGAGCTTCAGGCGGTTGATTGCCCATCCCCCAGGCCTACCTGCTTCGTGAGCGACGACGGCCCTTCATGGCCGCTGTCGTCCATGAGGCTCTACCGGGCTCCTCCGAAATCCACCTCTGATGGAGTGGGGTTAGAACGCGCCGGACAGGCCCACCATCTGGGTGCCGACCATCGGGTTGAGTGACACCGAGGACGTCCGCGTCGCGGCGTGCGCGGTGTCATCCACGCGGCCGTGCAGGAGCAGGGGCACGGCGACGCCGAACGCGGTACCCAGCACGGCGCCGGTGAGCACGTCGGAGAGGTAGTGCTTGTCCGCGCCCATGCGCAAGAGGCCCACGGAGGCGGCGAGCGGCAGGCCCACGCCCCAGATGACGGCCTGGTGCTTGTAGCCGCGCATCGCGGCGACGGTGCCAGCGGACACGGCGAGGGAGAAGGCCAGGTTGGTATGGCCACTGTAGAAGGACAGGTTGTTGTCGCTGGGGTGCGCGGTGAGGCCCTTTTCCTCTTCCGGGAGAACATGGACGAAGGGCCGTTCGCGGCCCACGGCGAACTTCACCGCCTGGTTGGCGACGGAGGCGAGGACTGCGCTCTGCACCATGATGGTGGCGTCCTGGGCGAAGAACTCCGTGGAGGCGCCACTGCTACGTCCCACGGCGTACTGGGTACCCAGTACGCCCAGCGGCAGGCCCGCGAACCCGATGATGTTGCTCCAGGTGTCCGCGCGCTTGCGGGACGCTTCCGTGCTGCCCGCGATGCCTCGGCCCCAGCGATCCAGGCGGTTGAGCCGGTCGGTGCCGTCCGGAGCGCGGTCACACCAGCGGCACTGCGCAGGGGCCAGGTTGTCCTTGAACACCGATTCGCTGGAGATCCACAGCACTCCCGCGGTGCCGGTGATGATGCCGTCGCGGGTCCAGTTGAAACGCAGCGCGCGCGGTGCGTCAGAGGCGTCCTGCGCGGCGGCGGGGGACAGCGGCGCGAGCAGGAGCAGGCAGAAGGTGGCGAGGGTCCGGTAGGAAGCAGGCATAGGGCGGAGGAGCATAAAGGCGCTCCACCCTTTTCCTGCAATCCGGGTGATGGGGGCTCAGCTCGCCCCGGCCTCGTCCTCTTCGACGAGCCGCGCCAGGAAGTCGCCCAGGGCCTTCACCTTGGGCGGAGTTCGCCGAGCCTGGGGCCACACCAGCCACAGCGCGCCGCGTTCCAGGGAGTGCTCGCGCAGGAAGGGGCGCAGCGTGCCGGCCTCCAGCTCCGGGCGGATCATCAGCTCCACGAACTGGGCGATGCCGAAGCCCGCCCGGGCCGCGTGGGTGACGGCCTCGCTGTTGTTGAAGACGAAGGTCTCCGGAATGCGCGGTGAGGGGACGCCCGCGGACTGACGCAGGGCCCAGGACTCCACTCGGCCGGTGGACACGAAGCGATAGCGGATGCAGTCGTGCTCCTGAAGTGCGTCGAGCGAGCGCGGCGTGCCGTGCGTCTGGAGGTAGGCAGGAGAGGCGCAGAGGATGAAGCGCTTGGGGCCCAGGCGGCGGCGCATGAGCCGTGAGTCGGTGAGCTCGCCGCAGCGCACCGCCGCGTCCAGCCCATCCCCGACGATGTCGGCCAAGTGGTCGTTGACGTCCAGGTCCAGCTCCAGGTGCGGGTACTCGCGGCGGAAGCGCTGGAGGTTGGGGATGATGAGCCGCAGGGCGAGCATTTCCGGCACGGAGACGCGCACTCGACCCCGTGGGGTGCGCACCGCGTGGGCGAGCTCCGACTCCGCGTCGCGCAGCTCGGTGAGAGCGCGCACGCAGCGCTCGTGGAAGCGGGCGCCCTGCTCGGTGAGGTGCATGCGCCGCGTGGTGCGCTGGAAGAGGTGCGTGCCTAATCGCTCCTCCAGGCGGGCCACGCTCTTGCTCGCGGCGGATGGAGTGATGCCCAGCGCGCGGGCCGCGGAGGCGAAGCTGCCGGTTTCCGCGACGCGAGCGAAGACGCCGATGGCGGAGAGGCTCTCCATGCGTTTCTCCAGGAGTTGATGATTCAGGACCTGTGTGTCCGGAGTGAAATGGCAGGCAGCGTCATTTCGCGCACGCCTTTTCCACCGCATGAATGCTGGCGAAAGGAAACACGCGCCATGTCCACGCCACGGAAGGCTCCGCCATTTCCCACGCCACCTTCGTCCGTCCGAGTAGTGCCGCTACAGTATTCCGGCCATCGCGAGGCTGATCTCGGGGACGAGCGTACTCTCGCGCAAGAGTCCACGGCCCGGCATCACGAGGTGACCGACGAGAGGCCAGATTCCAGTCGCACTCGGATCCATGTACGAGAGCCCGTGGCTCAGCACCGCGCATTGGAAACTGAGGAGCCAGAATCCGGAGGCATTCGTACCTCAGTGCGGGCGCCCAAGGCCCACCAGTTCGCGTTGGTTGACGAGAGCCCCGATTCAGGGCGCACTCGCATGGCTGTGCGGGAGCCCGTGGCTCAACACCGCGCGTTGGGGGATGAGGCGCCAGAAGCCGGAAGCACTCGTGGCGCCGTGTGGGAGCCCGAGGTCCGGCACCATGCGGTTGCTAATGAGGCGCCAGCGTCTGGAGGCCCTCGTTCCGCTGTTCGAGATTCAGGGGCTCAACGCCGCGTGTTGGCCGATGTTGCTGTTTCCCGTCGCGGAATGTTGAGCGCGGGTGCCGCCATGGTGCTCGCTGGCTGCGCGAGCAGCGCTGGCACCGGTCCGCGCAAGACTTCGAACGGGACGGTCCAGAAGGAATCGGCAGCATTCACCCAGCACCGGTTCACCTCCGCGGATGGTACGTCGCTGTCGTACTTCCGGCACGGGCAGGGACCCGCGCTCGTCTGGATCTGCGGCACGCTCAGCACGTGGGACGATTGGCGGGACGTCGCATCGCGGCTGTCCCCTCGCTTCACGAACTTCGTGTTGGAGCGGCGCGGACGCGGCGCCAGCGCGGATGGCGCGGCGTATTCGCTGGAACGCGAGGTCGAGGACGTACTCGCTCTGATGCAGGAGGCCGGGCCCGGGGCCTGCCTGTTCGGCCACTCGTTGGGCGGCATCCTCGCGCTGGAGGCGGCGGCGCGACGACGGCCTGCGCGGCTGGTGCTCTACGAACCGCCGTTCCCCATCTCCCAGCGCATCGCACGCGAAGCCGTGGAGTTCGTCCGCACGACCTGGAAGCGCGAGGGCCCAGACGCGGCGCTCGTTGCCGCGCAACACCGCATCTTCCGGATGCTCTCCCCGGAGCAACTCGATGCCTTCCGCCAGACGCCGCAGTGGGCGAAGCAGCTCGGCATGATGGAGACCTTCCTGCGCGAAATCAGCGCGGTGGCGGACCTCCCGATAGGCGTGGAGCGCTTCCGCACCGTGGATGCCGCCACCCTCGTGGTCCTGGGCGACAAGAGCCCCCAAGTGCTCCTCGCGGAACCTGCCCATGCCCTGACGAAAGTCCTCCCGCACGCGTCCCTCCGCATGCTGCCGGGACAGGGCCACGTGGCCCACGTCTCAGCCCCCGCGCTGCTCTCTCTGGCGGTGGAGGACTTCCTCACCGCGCGCTGAAGCGCCTGCGGAGACTCACGCCCTGACGTCCATGGCGGCTTGTCGGACCGGTTTCCATAGCAGCACCCATGCCAAGCGCAGCGTCCAGAACCTGCCCGACTGTCCGACAAGTTCTTGCCGCGGCCTGGCACAAGCAGCGGCGGTCCAGACCCGCCCGGCTGTCCAACAGGTTTTCGCTGATGCCTAGCGTGAGCGCCGTTGTTCCAGAACCTGCCCGACTGTCGGACAGGTTTCCACAGGAGCGGGGCGCAAGCCGTGTGGCCCATACCAGTCCAACTGGCCGACAGGTGTCACAGGGACGGGGCGCCAGCCGTGTGTCTCAAACCAACCCGACTGTCCAACAGGGGCTCGCTACGGTCCGGCGTGGGCGCCGCTGTTCCAGAGCGTGTCCGACTGTCCTACAGGTTCTCACAAGGACGGGGCGCCAGCCGTGTGTCCCATACCAGTCCGACAGGTTTCACTGCATGGCGCCGACTGCGGTGCTCCAAAACAAGTCCGACCGTTCGACAGGTTCTCGCCGTGCCTTGGTTCCAGCGGTGGTGTTTCGGTTCTGCCCGATTGTCCAACAGGGGCTCGCTGCGGCGTGGCGTGGGCGCTGTACCAGCAGCTGTCCGACGAGATTCCACAGTGGAGGTGTTCCAACCTTGGGGCTCCAGAACCAGTTCGACTGTCCGACAGGTTCTCGCAGCGTAGTGGCGCCAGCCCTGGTTTACCTGTCGCACAGGACTGGTTTTCGCGGTGCCAGGCGCCAACCACGGTCTGCCGGACCGACTTTGGCCGTCCGACAGGTTTTCGCAGCGCCGTGGTTCTAGCGGAGCGCTCATGACCGGTCCGACTGTCCGACAGGTTTTCCACCGCCGTGGCGCCAGCCTTCATGGGCCAGCCGGTCTGCCTGTCGTACAGGTTCTCGTGGCGCCATTGCGCCGGCCAGGGTTGGCCAGCCCGGTCTGCCTGTCGGACAGGTTTTCGTGGCTCCGTGCGGCCAGCAGTGGTGCTCCCGACCTGTCCGACTGTCCGACGGGTTTTCGCGGCTTGGCACCTGCCGCGGCTTTCCAGAACCTGTCCGACTGTCGGACAGGTTCTTCGACCTGGTCGCCTCTAGCCTGACCGGAGTTGTCACGGGTCGGGCGGAAATGCTCGCGTCCTTGGACTTCCCGGGTTCCGAGGGCGGCAGGCGAGCGGACAACGGGCCAGGGTGTGGGAATGCTCAGAAAGGAGCATGAAAACGGCGCCCCTGGCCGTTCTAGAGTCCTCGCCCCGCATGTCCCGCCCTGGTCGCACACTCCACGTCTTCCCCGATACCGCGCGCCGCCAGGCTGCCCTGCGGGCGGAGCGGCGTGCGCGGGGCATCGCCGTGGGGACCCATCTGCTCACGTGGGACGACTTCGTCCACGCTCTGGGTGGGGCTCGCGAGCTCAACCGGCGGCCCTGTCCCGCGATGACGGCCCGCGCCGTGGTGGCCGGCCTGGGCGCATCGCTGGGCTCCACGCCGTTCGGTGATTATGTGCGCGAGCCCGCCTTCGCCCGCGCCGCCGCGGACGTGCTGCTGGACTTGAAGGCGGGCCGGCTCTCCCCTCGCGAACTTCAGGACGCCGCGGAGGTGCTGCCCCCGGAGCGCCGCACCCGCGCGCGGGTCCTCGCCCGGCTCTATCACCTGTACGAACAGCGCATGGCGGAGCTGGGGCTCGCGGACCGCGAGGACGTGCTCCGGGGCGCTCGCGAGGCGCTGGACCGGGGCGTGTGGCCTTCGGGCTGGGATGGAGTGACGGGGCTGGTGCTCCACGGCGTCTACGACGTGCGCCCGTCGAAGCTGGAGCTGCTGATGGGGCTCGCCGCGGCGTGCGAGGCCCGGCGCGTGTCGCTGCGCGTGGAGACGCCAGTGGGCGGCTCGCCGGTGGCCGACGCGGCGCTCGCGGCGCTGTTCCGCGCCTTCGAGAACCGGGGCGAGACCATGCCCCACGTGGACCTCTTCAAGGCGGACGTCACGTTCGAGGGCCGCCCCTTCACGGACCTCGGCCGGCACCTGTTCTCGCCTCGCGCCGCTCGTGATGTGCTCAAGGGCGCGGTGGACGGGCTGTCCGTGTGGAACGCGACGAACGCCCGCGAGGAGGCCCGCGTCGTGGCCCGCGACGTGCGCCGCCTCATCGACTCGGGCAGCGCGCCGGGCGACATCGCCATCGCGTACCGGGACCTGGGACCGGAGGCGGGCTGGCTCGCGGAGGCACTGGGCGACCTGGGCGTGCCGGTGCGCCTGCCGTGGGGGGAACCGCTCGCGCTCGCGGGGCCGGTGCGGCTGGCGCTGGAGCTGCCGGTGCTGATGGAGGACGGCTTCCCGGCCGAGCGCGTGGCGGAGCTCGTCTCCAGCCGCTACGTGCCTTCGCTGTCGCGCGGGGGACCGGATGCGCCCGCGACCCTCTTCGCGCTCGCCGCCGCGCGTGACGACCGCCTGGGTGCCACGCGAGGGAAGGGCGCCTACGACGTGCGCCTGGATGGGCTCGCGCGCCGGATGGCCGCGCAGGGTGGCAAGCGCAAGGAGGACGCGGTCAAGGTGATGGCCGTGCGCGCGCTTCGCGACCGCGTGATGCGGCTCATCGACGAATGCCGCCACATTCCCCAGGAGGCCCCCGCCGCGGAATCGATCGCCGCGTGGTGGAAGGTCGTGGAGCGGCTGGGCCTGCTGGACTCCTCGGGGCCCCTGGAGGCTCGCGAGGCCGGGACCCTGGGCGCGCGCATCGAGGACGCGAGGGCCCGCGACGACGCGGCGCTCGCGGCGTTCCGCCAGCGGATGGAAGCGCTGCTGCGCTCGCTGCGCGCCGTGGGCGGAGGTCCCCGCATCACCCGGCGCGTGCTGGGCCGGTGGCTGGCGGACGCGCTGCGCGACGTGCACCTGCCCGCGCGTGGCCCGTCCACGGGCGCGGTGGAGGTGCTGGACCTGGCGGAGGTGCCCGGCCGCACCTTCCGGCACCTCTTCGTCGCCGGGCTCACCGAAGGACGGCTCCCCGGGCGCGACCCGCCGTCGCCGCTGCTGGGAGACGCGGAGCGCGTGGCGCTCAACCAGCACCTGACCCGGGACGTGTTCCGCCTCACCGGCGGCGAATTCGACGACCGGGCGCCCTGGCGTCTCACGGAGGACCGGCTGCTCTTCGCCAGCGCGCTCGCGGCGGCGGAGGGTTCGTTGAGCCTGTCGTTCGCGGTGAAGGCCGCGGGCGGACAGGAGCAGGTGCCCTCCGCGTTCCTGGAGGAGGTGCGCAGGCTCACCGGCCACAAGTGGTCCACGCGCACGCTGCCCCCGGTGCTGCCGCTGGACGAAGTGCTCACGCCGTCTGAGCTGCGGCGCACCGTGGCGCTGGAGGCGCTGGCGGGCCTGACGTTCCCCTCGTTGCGCGTCACGGAGCCGGACCCCGCGGGACAGGTGCTCAAGGAGCGCTTCGGCACGGACGACTGGTTCCGCAGCGCACGGGAGCTGGCCCACATGGAGGCCGCGCGCCTGCGCTTCTTCGGCCGCGAGGATGAGCTGCCCGGCGAGTTCACCGGCGGCGTGCAAGGTCCCCAACTGGAGCAGAAGCTGCGCGACACGTTCCACTTCGGCCTGGAGCGCCCGCTGTCCGCGAGCGCCCTGTCGAAGTTCGGCAACTGCGGCTTCCAGGGCTTCATCGCGTACGGCCTGAAGGTGGCCGAGCCCGTGGTGGCCAACGAGGAGTTCGACGCCCGGGGCCGAGGCACCTTCTGGCACCGCGTGATGGAGGAGGTCTTCCAGGCGCTCAAGGAGAAGAAGCTCCTGGGCCAGGCGCCGGAGGACATCCCCGAAGAGGTGCTGGAGAAGGCGGTCAAGAAGGCCAGCCGGCACTTCGCGGAGCTGTATCACGTGGGCCACCATGAGCTGTGGAAGCTCGCGGGTGAGAAGGCCCAGGCCATGGCCCGGCGCATCCTCGCGGATCCGCGACGTGGCCTGCCGTTCGATCCGCTGGTACCCGAAGGCTTCGAGCTGCGCTTCGGCCCCGCGGCCGAGGACAAGCGCTGGAGCGACGTGAAGCTGATGGTGGCCGAGGACGCCATCGTCTTCGAAGGACAGATCGACCGGCTGGACACGGCCGGCCCGGAAGTGGGCGTCATCGATTACAAGACGGGCCGCCTGGACAAACGCACGCTGAAGGAGAACCTGCTGCGCTCGGACTTCCAGCTCCCGCTGTACCTCTATGCCGCGCGCGTCGCGGGCCACGTGGGCGCGAAGAACGCGGCGTGGTTCTCACTGCGCACGGGCGACGCCATCCACCTGTCCTCCGTGCTGCCGGCCGCGGAGCTGGAGGACCTGCTGTCCACCGACCCGGAGGTGCGCCAGCGTGTAGCGGAGGCCGCCGGCCTCAACCTGCCCAACGCGGTGGAGTCGCTGGTGCGCCAGCTGCGCAAGGGCGACTTCCCGGCGCGGCCCAATGACTGCGGCAAGTGCGGCTACCGCGCCGTGTGCCGCATCACCGAGCGCCGCATCTCGGACGAGGGGAGCGGATGAGCGACACCGCGCCCCACATGCTCGCGCTGGAGAAGAACCTGGCCCTGATGGCGGGCGCCGGCGCGGGCAAGACGTACAGCCTGGTGACGATGACGCTGCACCTGTTCGCGGGAGCGCGGCAGGCGGAGCCGCTGCGTCCTTCGCGGCTGTGCATGCTCACGTTCACGGACAAGGCCGCCGCCGAAATGCGCAAGCGCGTCCGCGAGCGCCTGGACGCGCTGGCCCAGGGGGATGTCCCGCACGACGCGGAGAAGGAGCTGCGCGCGTCGCTCGCGAGGCTGGAGCGCCCGTTCCCCACGCAGGACCAGTGGCGCAAGGTGCGCGAGGAGCTGGGCGCCGCGACGGTGGGCACGTTCCACTCGCTCTGCGGTCAGCTCCTGCGCCGCGCGCCGCCCGCGGTGGGCATCGACTCTGCCTTCGAGGTGCTGGACGAACTGGAGGCCGCGGGCCTGCTGGAGGACGTCACCGAACGCGTCGTCCTGGACGCGCTGGAGGGCGGCGACGCGCGCGTGCGTGAGCTGTGCGCGGAGCTGGGCTTCTCCGGCTCTGGCTTCTCCGACGGGCTCGTGGCCGCGCTGATGAACGTCTACGGCACGCTGCGCGAAGAGGGCCTCAAGGCCGCCACGGCGCGCGTGGGCGACGGCGTGGCGGACAAGGCGCAGCTCGAGGCACTCATCGAGGATTGCCGCCGCCTGTGCCTGGACGCCCGCGCCCAGGACACCAAGGGCGAATGGAGCGGGCTCTTGAACGCGTGCGAGCCCGCGTTGAAGGCCATGACGCCAGACACGTTCATGCAGCCGGGCCACTTCCCGCTGCTGCGGTCCGTGCTGCTGTCGGAGCCGCGCAACCTGGCCAACCTGCGCAAGGGCGCGGGCGCGTGCCTGAAGGAGCTGCTCTGGAGGGTGAAGGGCAAGAGCGACGGCTCCGTGCGGCGGCTGGAGGATGCCTACGCCGCGTGGCGCACGGCGCCCTTCGAGGCGACCTTCCGCGACCTCCTGACCCAGGTGGAGGAGCGGCACGACGCGGAGCTGACCCGGCGCAACGTGTTCGATTTCACCTCGTTGCTGGTGAAGGCGCGCGACCTCCTGCGCGACCATCCGGAGTTCCGCCAGCAGGTGCAGGAGCGGCTGGGCGCGCTGCTCGTGGACGAGTTCCAGGACACCAACCGGCTGCAATTGGAGCTGGTGCTGCTCCTGGCGGAGAAGCGCGAAGGCGGCCCGCGCGAGCTGGCGCCGGACGCGGACCTCGTGGCCTCGCTGCCCCTGGAGCCCGCGTTCCTGTGCGCGGTGGGTGACCGCAAGCAGTCCATCTACGAGTTCCGTGGCGCGGACGTGTCCGTGTTCAAGGTCCTCGCGGACAAGATCGAAGCCGAGGGCGGCATGCGCGGCTTCCTCCAGAACAACTACCGTTCGCTGCCGGGCGTCCTGTCCTTCTTCAACCGCGCGTTCGCCGGGCTGCTCGTGGCGAAGGAGTCGACGCCCCGTCCCTTTGAAGTCGTCTACGAACCCGAGACGGACGACCTGTCCCCCACGCGCCCGAATCTGGCCGAAGGGCCCGTGGTGGAGCGGCTCACCCTGCCGGAGGCCGACACCGCCCCGGAGCTGCGCGAGTACGAAGCGGACGCGGTGGCCCGCAGGCTGCGGGTGATGCTCGCGCCGGGTGCCCCGCCGACGGTGATGGCCGAGGACAAGAAGGGCCTGCGTCCCGCGCGCGGCGGCGACGTGGCCATCCTCTTCCGGACCTTCACGCACCTGGAGGAGTACCGGCAGGCGTTGATCCGCCACGGCGTGCCGCACCGGGTGCTGCGAGGCCGCGGTTTCTACGGGGCCCAGGAGGTGCGCGACCTCGCCTCGTTGCTGGCGCTGCTCGCGGACGCGGACGACGCGCTGGCGTTCGCCGCGGTACTGCGCTCGCCGCTGGTGGGCCTTTCGGACGCGTCGCTGTTCCGGCTCGCGGGGGACCTGCCGCTGTCGCTCGGCTCACCGCGCCTGGTGGATGAAGAGGTCCGCGCCGCCATGTCCGCGCGCGAGCAGTCGAGGCTCGCGCGCTTCCTGGAGCTCATCCCCGTGCTGCGGCGCGAGCGGGATCGGCTGGGCGTGCACGCCCTCTTGCAGGCCGCGCTGGAAGCGACGGGCTACCGTGAAGCCCTCGCGGGTTCGCCCTACGCGGAGCAGGCGAGCGCCAACGTGGAGAAGCTCCTGTCGCTGGCGGCGCGCCGGGACGAGCGCGGCACGGGAGGCTGCGTGGCCTTCGCGCGCGAGCTGCGCCAGTTGGCGGACTCCGACCCCAACGAGGCCCAGGCGGACCTGCTGGACGAGGGCGACCCGCGCGCCGTGCAACTGCTCACCATCCACCGTGCCAAGGGCCTGGAGTGGCCGGTGGTCATCGTGCCTGGAATGGGCGGACGCCGGCGCACCACGTCCGCCCGGGCGTACTTCGAGCGCTCCTTCGGCCTGGCCCTGCGGCCGTGGATGCCCGACTCGCTGGACACCTTCACCTCCGAACGCTTCGAGGCCGTGCGCGCCGAGCTGAAGGCCCGCGAGGACGCCGAATACCTGCGCCTGCTCTACGTGGCCCTCACGCGCGCCAAGGACCTGCTCGTGCTGTCCGGCGGCGAGGAGAAGCGCGCGGGCACCGACACCTGGTGGCACCGCGTGGACCGCCGGCTGGACGTGGATCCGGACCTGCGCGCGCTCGCCAACGACGTGGACGTGGAAGAGCTGCCTCCGCCCGCGGATCCGGAGCCGCCCACGGAGGAGCAGCTCGAACAGGCGCGGCTCCGCCTGGAGTCCGCGCTGGAGCGGATGTCCGACGAAGCCTCGGGCGCGGGTGCCGCGTTGTTCACCGATGCCCCTGTGGTCGCCTCCGTGCGCGCGGTCCAGGACTTCCTCACCTGCCCGCGCCGCTACCACCAGCTCCACCGGCTGGGGCTCGCCGCCGGATCCGAACCATGGGAGGCCCCCGTGCGCGCCGCGCCCCTCTTCGTGGAGCCTGACGGCTGGCTGCCCGTGGAGCGTCCGGACCAGCTCGTGACGCGACTGTTACGCGAGGTGGACCTGTCGCTCGCGGGACCGGACGCGGAGGCCTCCGAGCGCCGCGCGCACCTGGAGAACCTGCTGCGCGGCGCGGGCCGGGATCCGGACGAGGATGAGCTGAGCGAGGTGCTCGCCACGGTGGAGCGCTTCCTGGACACGACGTTCGCCCGCCAACTCGCGGTGGCGCCCGCGTCCACCATCCACCGGGGGCTGGACTTCGTGCTGGACCTGGACGACAGCGCCAGCGTGGAGGGCGCCGTGGATCTGCTCTGGGAGTCGCCGGACGGAGAGGCCGTGGCGGTGCTCCTGCGCCCGGGCGCCCGCCACCCCCTGGGCACGGCCGCGTGCGTCCATGAGCTGACAGCCCTGGCCCTGGCGTCCGCGCGCATGGTGCGCGACGGCGTGCCGGTGCGGGTGGGCGTGGCCTTCCTGGGAGACGCGTCCCCGGAGCCGGAATTCCTCCCGGCCGGATCCGCCGACGCCGGGGCGGTGCGCCGGCTGGCCGAGGGCGTCCGAGCGCTTGTCCAGGCCGAAATGTCGCGGGCACGGCCGGGGTGGGACAAGGCGGCCTGCCAGGCCCTTCACTGCGGCTTCGCGGAACACTGTCACCCGGCCCCTCCCGCGTGCTAAGCGGCGGGCACCATGCCGAACGTCGTCGTCATCGGAGCGCAGTGGGGAGATGAGGGGAAGGGCAAGGTCGTCGACCTTCTCACCGAGCACGCCCAGGTGGTCGTCCGTTTCCAGGGCGGCAACAACGCGGGCCACACGCTGGTGGTGGGTGGGCAGAAGACCGTCCTGCACCTGATTCCGTCCGGCATCCTTCACCCGGGCAAGACGTGTGTCATTGGCAACGGGGTGGTGGTGGATCCCGCCGTCCTCGTCCGGGAGATCGACGCGCTCAAGCCGCGCGGCTTCCTCAAGGATGACGCCCAGCTGCTCATCTCCGACAACGCCCACGTCATCTTCCCGTGGCACAAGCTGTTGGACAGCTTCCGGGAGAAGGCGCGCGGTGGCAGCGCCATCGGCACCACGGGGCGGGGCATCGGTCCGGCGTACGAGGACAAGGTGGCCCGCCGGGGCATCCGCGTGCGCGACCTGCTCCACCCGGAGCGCCTGCGCCGCCGCATCGACGAGCGCCTCCCCGCCGCGCTGGAGGAGCTCAAGGACCTCTGCGCCCAGGCGGGCGTGGACGTGCCGACCCTGGAGACGCCGCAAATCCTGGCGGAGTTCTCCGCCCTGGGCGAGCGCCTGCGTCCCTACGTGCACGACGTGTCCCTCTTCCTCTCCGAGCAGGTCCGCCGCGGCGCCCGCATCCTCTTCGAGGGCGCGCAGGGCACGCTCCTGGACGTGGACCACGGCACCTATCCGTTCGTCACCAGCTCCAACTGCGTGGCGGGCAATGCCGCGGTGGGCTCGGGCCTGGGGCCCACGGCCATCGACAAGGTGATGGGCATCAGCAAGGCGTACACCACGCGCGTCGGCGGAGGCCCGTTCCCCACGGAGCTCAGCGACGAGCTGGGAGACCGGCTGCGCAAGGTGGGCGACGAGTTCGGCGCCACCACGGGCCGCCCGCGCCGCTGCGGCTGGCTGGACGGCGTGGTGCTGCGCTACGCGGTGCGCGTCAACGGCCTGTGGGGCCTGGCGCTCACCAAGCTGGACGTGCTCAGCGGCATCAAGACGCTCAGCATCTGCAACGCGTACGAGCTGGACGGCCAGCGCGTCACCGAGCTGCCCGGTGACTACGAGGACCTCGCGCGCGTGAAGCCCATCTACGAGACGCTGCCCGGCTGGGACGAGAAGATCGCCGGCGTGCGCACCTTCGACGAGCTGCCGGAAGCCGCCAAGCGCTACGTGCGCCGCGTGGAAGAGGTCAGCGGCGTGCCCGTGGTGTGCGTCTCCGTGGGCGCCGACCGCGGCGAGACGGTGCTCCTGCAGAACCCCTTCCGCAGCTAGGAAGGACGCAGGCCGCAGTGGTCCTGGCCCGCCGGGGGCCAGGACGGGAGAGGGACATGGTTCGCACGCGCAGGTTCCAGCTCGGGGTCTCGGCGGTGGTGTGGCTCGGCACGTTGGCGGTGCCGGCCTGGGCGCAGGGCCCCAGCGCACAGCCCCCGGCCTCCGAGGCGAAGTCCGCCGCCCCGGCCGCACGCGCCCCGGGCCCGGCCACCGACACGCCTCCCGGCGCCGTGGAGCCCCAGCGCACGTCGCAGGCCGTGCTGGCGGCCACGCGGATCCGCGACGGAGACGCGCTGATGCGCGAGCGCCGCTACCGCGAGGCGGCCTTCGCCTTCCTCGACGCGGAGCACGCGGCCCCGGATCACGTGGAGGCGCGCTTCAAGCTGGGCAACGCGCTGGCGGTGCTCGGCTACTACGCGCGCGCCATCGAGGAGTGGGAGGCCGCGTCGCGTCTCACCCAGGACGCCGCCATCCGTCAGAGCGCGCAGGACAACATCACCCGCGCTCGCGTGAAGCAGGGCGAGCTCGGAGCGTCGCCTCAGGCCGTTGGGCAGCCGCCCGGCTCGGGGCCGGTGGCGGACACCACTCGGGCCCAGGCGCGCCGCGCCTACGAGCAGGGCGTCCAGCACATCAGCCAGCGCGCCTACGCTCCCGCGCTCCAGACGCTGACGCAGGCCCTGCAGCAGGAGCCGCTCCTGACCGTGGCGTACATCGCTCGGGGCAGCGCGAACATCGGGCTGAGGCGCTACGCGGAGGCCGCGGCGGACTACCAGTTCGCATTGAAGCTGGAGCCGGACGCGGCCTCGCCGCTGTACGGGCTCGCGGAGGCGTACCGCGCGCTGGGCCGCAACCTGGAGGCCCGCGACCTCTACGAGCGCTACGCGCGCTCCACCGCCGCCGACGTGCGGCCCGAGCTGAAAGAGGAGTCCCGCCAGAAGGCCGAGCGCCTGCGCTGACCGTCTGCCTGGAGAGCAGACGGGCATGGTCCGAGGGACTGTCCGGCCCACTATTTTGAAGGGCATGGACGGACGCGATCGGACGGTGGAGGGGAAGCAGCCGCACCAGGTCTTTCGCCCGCGCAGGGTGCTCGCCGCCGTGATGGCGGCGGCAGGCCTGTTATGGCTGGGCATCTTCGCCTGGCTGTTCCACTTCGACGGAGTGCCGCTGCAGACGTTCCTGTCCGCGGCCTTCTTCGTCGTCTTCTTCGGGGTGGCCGTCACCTACTACGGTCGCACCCGCATTGAAGTGGATTCCCGGGGCATCACCTGCCGGGGCATGGTGCGCACGCGGCGCTTCTCGTTCGCGGACATCCGCAAGCTGGACGTCCTTCCCGGCCCGGTGACGGTCTACGCCATCCGGGGCAGCAAGGGCTTCGTGCACTTCACCAGCTTCTTCCGTCACCATCGGTACCTGGCCCGGCTCCTGGTGGAGCGCGCGGGCCTCTCGCCCCTGCCGGCGTAGGGCGCGCGCTTCGTCAGCCTGTCGCCGCCACCAGGGAGGTGACGAGCAGCGCACCCAGGGCCAGCGTGACGGCCCCGGCGATGATCCACCCCTCCAGGCGCCGTGGCCCTCCCGCGGGAGGCCGCGGCGTTCCTGCATCCGCGTGCGCCTCCACGACGGCCACCGGCCGGGGCACGGGTCGAGCCTCCCCTGAGGCCTCGTCGAACGCCGCCTGGAAGCGGAGCAGCGAGCGCCCCAACTCCACGACGTCCCCGTCCGCCAGATGCGCGGGGGCCTCCAGCCGCACGCCGTTGAGGAACACGCCATTGGGCGTCCCCAGGTCCTCCAGCACGAACCCCGGGTCCTCGCGGCGGACCCGCGCGTGCATCCGCGACACGGCCCGGTCGCGCAGCCGCAGGGACATGCCGTCGCCCCGGCCAATGTCCGTGCACGCCTCCGCGAGCGCGTGACAGCGGCCCACGTCCAGTCCGGTGAGGCAGGTGAGGGTAGCGGCGCGCGAGGGCGGGATGTCCCCGTCCGTCAGCAGGCCCTTGAGCACCGCGACGGTGCCCACTTCGCGCCCGGGGGCGCTCGGCTCGGCGAGCACGCGCAGGCACATGCCGTCCGGAAGGCCCAGCACCTCGCCGGGCACCACCAGGCGCGACACGCCGGGCAGCACGCGCACCGCGTTCACGGTGAAGCTGCGCACCGCCTCCACCATGAGCCGCCCGGACTTGATGCGCAGGGTCAACAGCCCCGGAGGAAGGCCCTCCAGGTGGACATGGTCGTCGGGGCCACCGCCCAGCAGGTGGTGGCCCTCGGTCAGCTCGAACGGGGTGGGGGTGCCCAGGTGCTCGAATTCGAAACGCATGCGGACGCCCGGCAGCAAGCGTCACGCCTGCCACCGGACGTCGCGTTTTCGCGAGGTTGCCCCCAGGCCCCATCCAGCCCCGGCCTCCCATGTCCGGAGGCCGGGACGGCGGTGGCCATGGCTTCGATTTAGAACGTGGCGCCCAGGTTGATGGTGCCCACGTAGCGGCCGCCGCTGCTGAACGTCTCGTCGCCGCCCAGGTCCACGTCGGACGGCGGCACGGTGAGCGCGAACTCCTGGTCGAACAGGAAGTTGTAGTTCACGCGCGCGTCCGCGGTGAAGCTGCCGATGTGCAGGCGCAGGCCCGCGCCCACCGGCACGCTGCCCACCGTGTCGTCCTGGAAGCCCAGGGCGGCGGAGCGCACGTTGTAGCGGCTCAGGCCCAGGCCGCCCATGACGTACGGCTGGAGCGGCGTGGCCGACAGGCCCAGCGTCACCGCCGCCTGCGCGCCGTTGCGCACGATGTCCGGTCCGCTGGTGTCCGTCGCCAGCACGCGGCTGTCGTTGAAGTTGCTGATGGCGCCCGTGTAGGCCAGCTCCAGGCCCAGCACGTTGGTCGGCTTGATGGCCACCGTGACGCCGTAGCCCAGGCCTGGATCAATCTGGTCGCGCAGGCCACTGGTGTAGCCCTCCACACCGCCGCCCACGAGGAACGTCAGGCCGCGCATGTCCGCCGACCTGCGCAACTCCGTCGACGCCGCCTGTGCGGAACCCGCCGCCAACACCGCCACCGCCGCCGCGCCAGCCAACAATCCCTTGCTCATGTGGTCCCCTCCCTGTGTTGGACCGAAAAGTGGGGTGTACCTTCGTCCATGCCAACCGGGCCCCGGGGGCCCGCCGGCTCGGCCGCCCTCCCTTGCGGACGGGTTGCCCAGGCACGGGAAGCGCGCTGCCCACCCGAGGAAGAACGCTTCCCGGAAGACGGGGGAGGGTAGACTCCGCGCCTTCGATGCGTCCGCGCTCCCTTGCCCTCGTCCCGTTGCTGTCCTCCGTCCTGTTCATGGGTGGCGCCTGCCGCGATGAACAGGCGGGCCCTGCCCACCGTACGCCCAAGCTGCCCGCGCCCACGACGCTGCGGACGCTCGACGCGGCCCCGGAGGCGCTCACCTTCCGCAGCGGCGCCACCTTCGCTGGAGGCGCCATCGTCTACCTGGGCGCGCGCGTGACGCCGGAGAAGCCCACCGCGGGGCAGCCGGTGCGCATCGCGCACTACTTCCAGGCCGTGCGCCCGCCGCCCAAGGGCTTCCACTTCTTCGTGCACGTGGTGGATCCGGAGAGCGGCCAGATGCTGGCCAACGCGGATCACGAGTTCCAGGACGGCGCCGCGCCGCTGGAGACCTGGCCCGTGGGCCGGGTGCTGGAGGACGTGCACACCGTCGCCATGCCCGCCACGCCCGTCCGGCTCGCGTTGGGCTTCTGGAATGATGACGGGCGACTCACGGTGGATGATCCGCGCATGCAGCTGGGTGAAAACCGGATGCGCGGCCCGCTCCTGGGCGGCGAGCCTCCCGCGCTGCCGGAGTACACCGTCACGCGCGTGAAGAAGGCGCCTGTGATTGACGGCGCGCTGGACGACGAGGCCTGGAAGGGCGCGAAGGCCGTGACGCTGGCGGGCAGCTTCGATGGCCGGCCCGTGCGGCTGCGCACCCAGGCGCGACTCGTCTACGACGACACGAACCTGTACGTGGCCTTCGACGTGGAGGACCCGGACATCTGGGGCACGATGCGCAACCGCGACGACTCCATCTACGAGCAGGAGGTCGTGGAGGTGTTCCTCGACGCCAACGCGGACGGGCGCACGTACAACGAGCTGCAGGTGTCTCCCCACAACGTCATCTTCGACGCGTACTTCCCCGCGCGGCGCCAGGGCATGGACCGCTCGTGGGACTCAGGCATGAAGACGGCGGTGAAGGTGCGCGGCACGCTGGACGACGCGTCCGACCGCGACGAGGGCTGGACGGTGGAGATGGCCATCCCGTTCAACCGGCTCGCGGAGGTGCCACACATTCCGCCCCAGCCGGGTGAGCGCTGGCGCTTCAACCTCTACCGGTTGGAGCACCTCGACCGCCGGCAGGTGGAAGGCCAGTCCTTCTCGCCGCTCTTCATCGGCGACTTCCATGCGCTGCCGCGCTTCGGTTGGCTCGTCTTCCAGTAGGCCGGCACGTCAGGCGTGGGGCGAGATGTCCCACGGCGCATCCGCCACGGAGCGCTCCGCCGGGTCGCCCAGGAAGCGCACGAAGCCCCGGGCCTCCAGCGTGTCGACGAGCTCCTCGGCCTCCAGCTCGGAGAACCGGTTCTCCCGCATGTCGAGCAGCAGGTCGCGCATGAGGGACTTGCCGCGCAGGTAGCCCACGGGCTCGCCAGGGCCCAGGCGGGCCTTGAGTTGGGTCGTGAGCTGCCGGAGGTCCAGGTCGTCGGAGATCATCACCGCTCAAGCTGGGCCTGCTCCCCACTCCCGGCAACGGGGAGCGGTGCGGAATCCGCGCGCGGCAGGAAGGACACCAGCCGGACGTCCTCACCGTCGCTCTCCAGGGTGATGGCCCCGTCGCGGTCGGTGCGCCAGCACTCCGTGCCCAGCGCCCTGTAGCGGGCCTCCACCTCCGGATGGGGGAACCCGTAGCGGTTGCGCCGGCCCACGCAGAACACCGCGTGACGCGGCCGGGTGCGCTCCAGAAGCGGCGCGGTGGAAGACGTGCGCGAGCCATGGTGCGGAACCTTCAACACCGTCACCGGGCCCAGGGCCTCCTCGAGCGCGGCCTCGCCCTCCGCCTCCACATCGCCCGCCAGCAGCACGGTGACGTCGCCATGGCGCACGCGCAGCACCACGCTCCGGTCGTTCGCGCCCTCCATCAGCTCCCGGTCCACGGGCGGCCCCAGCACCTCCAGCGTCGCCTCGCCCAGGACAAACGCGGGATGCCCCACCTCCACCTCCTCGACCGTGGCGCCCTTCGCGGCGGAGATGATCCGCCGGGACAGAGGCCCGTCCGCGCTCCCCGCGGACAGCCACAGACGTTCGGTGGGCACCTGGGCCAGCGTCGACACGAGCCCGAGCGCATGGTCCGGATGCGGATGGGAGAGCACCGCGAGGTCCAACCGCGACACGCCCTCGGCCTTGAGGAAGGGCAGGACGAACCGCTCCCCGGTATCCGCGCCCTCCGGAACGCCGCCCGCATCCACCAACGCATGGTGGCCCTGGGAGCGCAGCACCACCGCGTCTCCCTGGCCCACGGAGAGGAAGGTGATCCGCAGCGCGGGCTCCGGAGCGAGCACGGGCAAGAGCAGTGTGCCCAGCACGGCCCCCGGAACGAGCAGGCCCAGCCATCGCCAGCGCCCCGAACCCAGTGCCCAGACGCCCAGCCCCACCGCGTACGCCCCGCCGAGCCACGGCCCCAGGCCCGGCACCTCCACCGCCGCGAAGGGCACGGCCGCGAAGCCCCGCGTCAGCACGAGGAGAAATTCAGACGCCCAGGAGCCTGCCCACAGCACAGGAGTCGCCACGACCGGCGCCACGACGAAGAGGGCCGCGCCGCCCGCCGCGAGCCCGGTGAGCAGTCCGCACAGGGGCAGGGCGACGATGTTGGACACGAGCCCCGCCAGGCTGACCCGGCCGAACGCCGCCGCCACCACGGGCAGCCCCACGAGCGTCGCCGCGCCGCTCGCGCACAACGTCTGCGCCACGGTCTCCCGCGCCTGGGCAGCCCACCGCTTCAGCAGCCGGGGCTCGGAAGGAGCCGGCCGGTCCAGGGGCAGGGCCTCGCGCAGCGCTGGGGACAGCAGCACCAGCCCCAGCACCGCGAGGAATGACAGCCGGAGCGAAAGGTCCACGACGCTCGAGGGCGCCCAGGCCACGAGCACCAGGGCCGCCAGCGACAGGCCATTCAACCCATCCGCGCGCCGCCATAGCGACAGGCCCACCAGCACCGCCGACGCCATCACCGCCGAGCGCACCGCAGGCGCCTGGTTCCCTGTGAAGAGGACGTAGGCCCAAACGAAGGGGATCGCCGCCGGAGCCGCCCACCGCCGCGCTTCCAGCGTCCGCCAGCGTCCACCCAACCGCACGAGCCCCCGCCTGAGCAGCGCGAGCGTCATCAACGCGAGCGCCGCCACGTGGAGTCCGCTGACGCTGAGCACATGGGCAAGCCCAGCCCGCGAGAACGCGTCCTCCCACGAGGCGTCCAGGTCGGCGCGCTGTCCGGCGGCCAGCGTGAGGAACAGGGCCGCCGCGTCCGCGGAGGGCGCGACTCCATGCACCGCCGTCGTCAGCCGCCCGCGCACGTCCTCCAGCGCGAGCCGCCACGACGGGGCAGGGGAGAGCACCAGCACGCGCCCCGGAACGAAGCCGCCCGTGAAGGCCACGCCCTGCCGCCGCCGCGCCGACGAGAAGTCCCGCTCGCCCGGATTCGAAGGAGGCGCATCTGGCACGAGCCGCGCCTCCACCCGCACGCGCTGCCCGGGGTGCAATTCCAGACCTTCACCCCGCCCGGAAAGGCTGACGCGGAATCGAGCGGCCACCGGAGGCTCCGGAACCGGCCCCGCGCAGGCCACCGCGAGCCGCAGCCTCACGGCATCATCGAAGCGCTCCACGCGCTCCAACTCACCTTCGAGGACCGCGCTGCCGCCTTCCTTGAGGGACGAAGGGAGGTCGACCCGAGCCTCCAGAGCGGAAAGCCCCGCGCCCGTCAGGGCCAGCGCGCCGAGCACCGCGAGGTGTGCTCCAGGCAACGGGCCGAGCGCCATTCCCAACCCACCCAGACAAAGCGCGCAGAGGAGAAATACCCCGGCGAAGCTCTCTGTTCCGGTTGGCCAAAGGGCGCCGAGCAAGAGGCTCAGCGCTGGAAAGAACAACGGACGCGCACCCAGGTCGCGCCACGAATAACGAACCAACACCCACCCCCACCCACCGCCCCGTCCGTCTCGCGGCGCTCACACACCGAGCGACACCGCACACAAAACCGGACACCGTAGTGCGGCTGTCATCGGGTGGTCAAGGCGATTTCGTTGCCCGTGGATGTGGTTTGTGGTAGTAGTGGCGGGCGTGAAGGCCGGGGTCGAAGCTTTCTCCAAGGAGGCAGTTAGTGCAGACCAGCTTCAAGACTGGTGACAAGGCGGTTTATCCGGGCCAGGGCGTCGGTGAGGTGATGGGCATCGAGCACACCGAGGTCGCCGGGCAGCGCCAGTCGTTCTACGTGCTGCGCATCCTGGAGAACGGGATGCGGATCATGATCCCGATCAACAAGGTCGGGTCGGTCGGCCTCCGGGAGATCATCAGCGAGGAGGACGTCAAGCAGGTCTATTCCATCCTCCGCGAGAAGGACATCTCCGTCGACTCCACCACGTGGAACCGCCGGTACCGCGAGTACATGGAGAAGATCAAGACGGGCTCCGTCTTCGAAATCGCCGAGGTGCTCCGCGACCTGTACCTGCTCAAGGGCGACAAGGACCTGTCGTTCGGCGAGCGCAAGATGCTGGACACGGCGCGCTCGCTGCTGATCAAGGAGCTGTCGTTGGCCAAGGACTGCTCCGAGGAAGAGGTCGAGTCCGACCTGAAGAAGATCTTCAACCTCGCCTGAGTCTCCGCGTGACGCGCGGCCTCAAGCCGCCGCGTTCGCGCCCCGGGTTCCCTCGATGGAATCCGGGGCGTCGTGTTTCCAGGGCCAGGCATGCGCCAAGCCTCCTCGGACGCCCAGCCGCTCCGCGCCGCACAAACCTGTCGGACAGTCGGACAAGTTCGGGGAGTCATCGCCAAGGACGGTCCCTCCGACCGGGCAGCGGAAACCCGTCCGACTGTCGGACAAGTTTGGAGCGTCGCGGCCAAGGCCGGCCTCGTCACCCGGGCAGCAGAAACCTGTCGGACTGTCGGACAAGTTTGCCCCTCCCGTGGCGGAGGGCCTCCGCCCCAGCCGGGCCAAGAAACCTGTCCGACTGTCGGACACGTTTTGGAACTCAGAGGCCGGAAGAGCCTCCGCCCCCGCCGAGCCAAGAAAACCTGTCCGACTGTCGGACACGTTTTGGAACTCAGAGGCCGGGACCTCCACCCGGGCCGAGCGGTGGAAACCTGTCCGACTGTCGGACACGTTTTGGAACTCAGAGGCCGGGACCTCCACCCGGGCCGAGCGGTGGAAACCGGTCCGACAGTTGGACAGGTCTTGCAGAACCGCATCGAGGAGGGCGGTGGGCGACCGGGATGTCAGGAGACCAGGCGCAATGGCCCTCATCCGTGGCGCTCGGCGGGACCGCTCAATCAGGGCGCCTGGGTAGGCAGTGCCGCCAGCTGCGAGCGGGCCTCGGCGTTGTCGGCGTCGTACTTGAGGGCCGTGGTGAAGGCCTCGCGGGCTTCGTCGAAGCGCTGGGCGCGAACGGCCTCCTGGCCCGTGCGCACGTACATCCCGGCGAGCTGGCGGCGGAGGCTGATGCCCTGGCGGCTCCAGCCCTGGGACAGCTCCCCGTCCGCCCGCACGGCGGCGCTGAGCGCATCGAGCGCCCGGGGACGGTCCTGCTGCGCCAGCGCGGTCCGGGCCGCGGCCTCGGCGGTCTGGAAGCGGGTGAGCTGCTGCACCAGGGGCGTGAGGTTCGCTCGCTTCGCCTGGGCCAACGCGCCGGAGACGTCACCGGACTCGTAGCGAGCGAGGATGTCAGCGCGCTGGCGCTCGTCCGGAGGCCCTGCCGGCTCGCTTGAGGACACGGCCTTCCGTCCGGACACGGCAACGACCGACGCATCCGCATGGGGTTCGCTCGCCTTCGTGGTCCCCGTGCCCTTCGCGACCTCCAAGGCGCTCGGAGCCGCGTCCTTCGTCGTCGCCCCGGTGGTCGGATGCAGGCCGCGAGCGATGTCCGAGGCACTCGGAGTCACCTGTCCCGACTGCCCCTTTCGCGCGATGTCCGAAGCGCTGATGACCTTCGCCGCTCCCGGACTCCCGTGAGTCGAGCCCGTCGCGTGGGCCTCCACATCGACACCTGTGGCCTCCTTCGCGGGTGGCGCCGCCTCGGTCTCCTGGACCTCCTTCGTGGGCGCCGCCGGAGCACCAGGTTCCTTGGCGGGTGCACCTTCCGCCGAAGCCCGCGCGGGAGCCCGGTCCCCCATGCGCATGGCCACCACGCTGATCAACGCCGCGACCGCGGAGCCCACGACCGCCGCGACCACCGCCACGGCGACCCCGTTCAGCCGGCGCTGTGCCCCGCGAGGCAGCAATGGATCCAGCGCCGTCCGGCTCATTGTTGGCCCGGCCCCCGAACCGCGCAGCCGCAGCGTCGCGTTGCCCAGGCTCAGCTCGTCCCCGGGCTTGATCTCCACCTCGCCCTTGATGCGCAGGCGGTTGACGAAGGTGCCGTTCTGGCTGCCCAGGTCGCGCACCATGAACACATTGCCCCGCCGGGTCAGCTGCGCATGGCGCCGGCTGATGGACGCGTGCTGTAGCCGCAGGTCCGACGTGGAGGACCGCCCCAGCGTGATGGAACCCTGGCGCAGGGGCACGAGCTGCCCGGCCCCGGGCCCGCGCTCCACGTAGACGAACGCGGGCGTCAGGCCCGGATCCGAGTACTCCTTCGCCCAGTCATACCGGGGCGACAGCTCACGGTCGGACCGGCTGCGCTCGCCCGGGCCTCGCCGCTTCGCCTTCCGGGGGCCCGCCGGATACTGGGGCACGCGCTGCGGGCGTGGATCATCCGCCTGCAGGGGCGCCACCTCGTCGTCGTCGAACGGGAGCTCCTCCGACGGGTCATCCGACGACGCCTGCTGCCCAGGAGGGCGGGGAGGGCGCGGCGGACGCTTCGGATTCGGCGGAGCCATGCGGCGATTCTCCCTATCCGACGCTTCCAACGCCAAGTGCTGGCCTGTGTGGGACCCGGGATCCTAGAGTGTGTATCGCGTTGCGCAAGTGCCGCGCCCGCCCTGTTCCCAAAGGAGGACCTTCCACCGTGGCCCCCCCATCCATCCGGCTCTTCAACACGATGTCCATGCAGAAGGAGCCGCTGGAGCCGCTCGTGCCCGGCGAAGTGAAGGTCTACGTCTGTGGGCCCACGGTCTACAGTTACATCCATATCGGGAACGCGCGTACCTTCACGTCATTTGACGTGGTGGTCCGCTACCTGCGCTACCGGGGCTTCAAGGTGACGTACGTGCGCAACTTCACGGACGTCGACGACAAGATCATCAAGGCCGCGCACGAAACGGGTGAGGCGCCCGTGGACCTGGCCTCGCGCTTCGTGGAGGCCTTCCGCGAGGACGCCCGCGCGCTGCACCTGCGCGAACCGGACGTGTCCCCGCGCGTGAGCGAGACCATCCCGGAGATCGTCGCCCTCATCCAGACGCTCGTGGACAAGGGCTACGCCTACGAGGCGAAGGGCGACGTGTACTTCGCCGTCGACAAGGACGAGGACTACGCGAAGCTGTCCAAGCGCAACCTGGACGAGCTGTGCCAGGGCGAGCGCGTGCAGCCCGGCGACCTCAAGCGCCAGTCTCTGGACTTCGCGCTGTGGAAGGCGGCGAAGCCCGGAGAGCCGTCGTGGGACAGCCCGTGGGGCAAGGGCCGTCCGGGCTGGCACATCGAGTGCTCCGCGATGAGCGAGAAGTTCCTGGGCCGCACGTTCGACATCCACGGCGGGGCGTTGGACCTCATCTTCCCCCACCACGAGAACGAGATCGCCCAGAGCGAGTCCGCCACCGGCCAGACGATGGCGAAGTACTGGATGCACTGCGGCTTCCTCGACCTGGAAGGCGCGAAGATGTCCAAGTCGCTGGGCAACGTGGTGCGCCTGCGCGACGCGCTCGCCAAGGTGGACGCGGAGGCCCTGCGCTTCTTCTTCCTCTCCACGCACTACCGCCACCCGCTCAACTTCGGGGAGAAGGCGCTCCAGGACGCCGAAGGGCGCATGGAGTACTTCTACGAAACGCTGCGCAAGGTGGACGAGCGCGTGGCGGGCAAGGACTTCGGCAAGGGCCCGCTGCACGGCGACCCCGCGCGTTTCCTCACGGAGTTCGAGTCCGCCATGGACGACGACTTCAACACCGCGGGCGCGCTGGGTGCCCTGTCCGGGCTCTTCGGCTTCATGAACGAGCTCACCGACAAGCCGCCCGTGAAGGACAAGCCGCTGGTGGGCCGCACGCTCCAGGCGCTGCGCGAGCAGGTGCGTGAGACGTCCCGCGTCCTGGGGGTCTTCGAGGACGACCCGGGCGCGTGGCTGCTGCGCCGCCGTGACCGCGCGGTGCGTGAGCGCGGCATCGACGTGGTGGAGGTGGAGCGGCTGCTCTCCGAGCGGACCGCCGCGCGCGCCGCGAAGGACTTCGCCAGGGCGGACCAGGTGCGAGGCGCCCTCAAGGCCCTGGGCGTGGACATCATGGACACGCCTGCCGGCACCTCCTGGAAGGTGGCGGCGACAGCCTCCTGAAAACCCGCTGGGGGGCCCCGTGCGGCCATGCTACGCACGGGGCTCATGAAGCTCCTCCCCGCGCTGTTCGTCTCGCTGTGCTCCCTGGGCCCGGTGCCCGTCCTGGCGGCGGGCGCGCCCACCGTCACGCCGCAGGAGAAGACGGCCGAACAGGCCATCACGGCGGACCTCCTGCGCGCGCACGTGCGCTTCCTCGCGAGCGACCTGCTGGAGGGCCGAGGCCCCGGCACGCGCGGCGACGCGCTGGCGCAGGAGTACATCGCCACGCAGTTCGAGGGCCTGGGCCTCAAGCCGGGCGCCGGGGACGGCGGCTACCTCCAGCGCTTCGACCTGATGGGCATCCACAGCCGCCCCGGCACCATGACCTTCCAGGCGAAGGCGGGCCGCGTGGAGCTCCAGCCGCGCGAGGACTTCATCGCCGTCTCTGGCGTGCAGGCGCCCGAGGCGAAGCTGGAAGCTTCCGAGCTCGTCTTCGTGGGCTACGGCATCGTCGCGCCGGAGTTCCAGTGGGACGACTTCAAGGGCGCGGACCTGAAGGGCAAGACGCTGGTCATCCTCAACAATGATCCGGAGGACGACCCGCGCCTCTTCGGCGGCAAGGCGCGCCTCTGGTACGGCCGCTGGGACTACAAATACGAGCAGGCGGCGAAGACGGGCGCGGCGGGCGCCATCATCATCCACACCACGCCCAGCGCGGGCTATCCGTGGCAGGTGGTGCGCACGTCGTGGACCGGCGAGCAGTTCGAACTGCCCGCGGGCGACGCGCCCCGCCTCCAGGTGAAGGCCTGGACGACCGAGGACGCCACGAAGCAGGTGATGAAGCTCGCGGGGCAGGACCTGGACGCGCTGCGCGCCGCCGCCCAGAAGCGCGACTTCCGCCCGGTGCCCCTGGGCGTGAAGGTGTCCCTGGGCCTCACCAACGAAGTGCGCCGCCGGCCCACCGCCAACGTGCTGGGCCTCCTGCCCGGCAGCGATCCCACGCTCGCGAAGGAAGTGGTGCTCTACAGCGCGCACCATGATCACCTGGGCAAGAAGGACGACGGCAAGCCCGGCGAGGACGTCATCTACAACGGCGCGCTGGACAACGCGGCCGGCGTGGCCTCGATGCTGTCCGTGGCCCGCGCCTTCACCGCGCTGCCCACGCCTCCGCGCCGCTCCATCCTCTTCGCCGCGGTGGCCGCGGAGGAGTACGGCCTGCTCGGCTCCGCGTACCTCGCGGCGCATCCTCCCGTGCCCCCGGGCCGCATCGCCGCGAACATCAACGTGGACGGTGGCAACGTGCTGGGCCGCACGCGGGACATCACCGTCATCGGCCTGGGCAAGTCCTCCCTGGACACCTTCGTCACCGCGATGGCGAAGACCCAGGGCCGCACGGTGAAGGCGGATCAGCTCTCCGACCGCGGGTTCTTCTACCGCTCGGATCAATTCAACTTCGCGCGGCAGGGCATCCCCGCCGCCTATTTCGGCAGCGGCATGGACTTCATCGGCCGGCCGGAGGGCTGGGGCAAGCAGCAGCGCGGCCAGTGGGAGGCGAAGCACTACCACCAGCCTTCCGACGAGGTCCGCCCGGAGTGGGACCTGTCCGGCGCCGTGGAGGACACGCGGCTGTTCTTCCTGGTGGGCGCCCAGGTGGCGAAGGCCCCGGAGATGCCCGTGTGGAACAAGGGGGACGAATTCGAGGCTGCTCGCCTGAAGTCCCTGGAGGCACTGAAGGCCCCGGCCGCGAAGTAGGGGGGCGCCCCGTCCTTTGTCGGACGGACGTGCACGAAGGTTCAGTACACAGGCAGCGGGGATGTTAGATCTGTCCTCTATGCCGGACTTCGAAATCGTCAGTGAGCACAAGCCGCAGGGCGACCAGCCAAGGGCCATTGGGGAGCTGACCGAGGGCCTGCTTCGCGGCGACCGCTACCAGACCCTGCTGGGCGTCACCGGCTCGGGCAAGACGTTCACGATGGCGAACCTCATCGCCAACGTGAAGCGCCCCTCGCTGGTCATCGCGCACAACAAGACGCTGGCGGCGCAGCTGTACGGCGAGTTCAAAGCGCTCTTCCCGAACAACGCCGTCGAGTACTTCGTCTCGTACTACGACTACTACCAGCCCGAGGCCTACGTCCCGTCGACGGACACCTTCATCGAGAAGGACTCGTCCATCAACGACAACATCGAGCGGATGCGCCACTCGGCGACGCACAGCCTGCGCACCCGCAACGACGTCATCATCGTGGCCAGCGTGTCCTGCATCTACGGCCTGGGCGCCGCGCGCAGCTACGTGGACCTGGCCATCCGCGCCTCCGTGGGCGAGGACATGGGCCGTGACGGCTTCATGCGCAAGCTGGTGGAAGCCCAGTACGAGCGCAATGACCTGGACTTCCACCGCGGGACCTTCCGCGCCCGCGGCGACACCGTGGAGGTGTTCCCCGCGTACGAAGAAGAGCGCGCCGTGCGCGTCAGCTTCTTCGGCGACGAGGTGGAGCGCATCACCGAGTTCGACCCGCTGCGCGGCCAGACGCTGGGCCAGTTGGAGAAGATCGTCATCTTCCCCGCCAGCCACTACGTCGCCGGCGCCGACGCGCGTCAGAACGCCATGCGCACCATCCGCGAGGAGCTGGCCGAACAGCTCCAGAAGTTCAAGGCGGAGGGCAAGCTCCTGGAGGCGCAGCGGCTGGAGCAGCGCACCATGTTCGACCTGGAGATGATTGAACAGGTCGGCTACTGCAACGGCATCGAGAACTACTCGCGCCACTTCACCGGGCGCGCGCCGGGGGAGCCGGCCCCGTGCCTCATCGACTACTTCCCGCGCGACCTGCTGGTGCTCATCGACGAGAGCCACCAGACGGTGTCCCAGATTGGCGCCATGTACCGCGGCGACCGCGCCCGCAAGGAGACGCTGGTCAACTTCGGCTTCCGCATGCCCAGCGCGTTGGACAACCGGCCGCTGAAGTTCGGCGAGTTCGAGGAGATGGTCCCCCAGGCCGTCTTCGTCTCCGCGACCCCCGCCGAGTACGAACTGCAGAAGTCCAAGGGCGTGGTGGTGGAGCAGATCATCCGCCCCACGGGCCTGACCGACCCCGAGGTGGAGACGCGCCCCGCGGGCAACCAGGTGGATGACCTCCTGGAAGAGGTCCGCGTGCGCGTGTCGCGCAACGAGCGCGTGCTGGTGACGACGCTCACCAAGCGCATGGCGGAGGACCTCACCGAGTACTACAGCGACGTGGGAGTGAAGGTCCGCTACCTGCACTCGGACATCGACGCCATCCAGCGCATGGCCATCATCCGTGACCTGCGCCGGGGCGAGTTCGACGTGCTCGTGGGCATCAACCTGCTGCGTGAAGGCCTGGACATCCCCGAGGTGTCGCTCGTGGCCATCCTGGACGCGGACAAGGAAGGCTTCCTGCGCAGCCACGTGTCGCTCATCCAGACCATTGGCCGCGCGGCGCGCAACGTGAACGGGCGCGTCATCATGTATTCGGATCAGATGACCGACTCCATGAAGCGAGCCATGGAGGAGACGACGCGCCGCCGCGACATCCAGCGCGCGTACAACCAGGAACACGGCATCACGCCGCGCACGGTGAAGAGCAACATCTCCGACTTCACGGAGAACATCCCGGACTACGACGCGGGTGCGGGCGCTTTGCCCATGGCGGCGGAAGGGGAGAACGACCTCCTGGAGCCCAAGGAGATCAAACGCCTCATCGAGGAGTTCACCGCCGACATGCTCAAGGCCGCGGACGAGATGCAGTTCGAGAAGGCCGCCGAGTTCCGCGACCGCGTCCAGCTGCTCAAGGACATGGACCTGGGGCTCAAGCCCGCCTCGCGTTCGCTCCTGCGCGCGCCGGCCAAGGCCGCGGATCAGCCCGGCACCACGCCGAAGAAGGGACGCGGACGCGGGCGTCCGTCCTCGTCTGGCAGCGGTTCGTCTGCCGGTTCCTCCGGGGCGGCGAAGCCCGCGGCCCGTTCGCGGTCACGCAAGAGCTAGCGAGAGGCCCCGCCATGGACATCCGGCTGCAGGAGAAGCTGGACGCGCTGCCCACCGAGCCCGGCGTGTACCTGATGAAGGACAAGCGCGGGACCATCATCTACGTGGGCAAGGCCATCAACCTGCGCAGCCGCGTGCGCAGCTACTTCAACCGCTCCGGAGACACCCGCGTCTTCGTGTCCCTGTTGGACACGATGCTGGGCGACCTGGAGACGGTGCTCGTCCACAACGAGAAGGAGGCCCTCCTTCTTGAAAACGAGCTGATCAAGAAGCACAAGCCGCGCTTCAACGTCCTGCTCAAGGACGACAAGCAGTTCATCTCCCTGCGCCTGGACCGCACCCAGCCGTTCCCCCGGCTGGAGGTGGTGCGCAAGTACGAGAAGGACGGCGCGCGCTACTTCGGGCCGTACTCCAGCGCGGGCGCCATCCGCGAAACGCTGCGCCTCATCAACCGCTTCTTCCGCCTGCGCACCTGCACGGACCACGTGCTCGCCAACCGCAAGCGGCCGTGCCTGCTGTATCAAATCGGACGGTGTCCGGCCCCGTGCGTCCATCCGGTGCCCCCGGAGGAGTACCGCAAGAGCGTGGATGAAGTGGCCATGTTCCTGGAGGGCAAGGCGGGGCAGCTCATCGAAGGGCTGCGCTTGCGGATGAAGCGCGCCTCCATGGAGCTGAAGTTCGAGGAGGCCGCGCGGGTGCGCGACCAGTTGCTCGCCATCGAGCGCAGCCTGGAGCGCCAGAAGGTGGCCACCACGGACTTCAAGGACCAGGACGTGTTCGCCCTGTATCGCGAGGGCGACCGCATCTTGTTCTACGTGCTGCACGTGCGGCAGGGCCGGCTCAACGGCGGCCAGGCCTTCCCCTTCGGCAGCCAGGAGTTCCCGGACGACGAGCTGCTCGCCTCGTTCGTGAACCTCTACTACGACCAGGGCGGCTTCGTGCCGGAGGAGGTCCTCTTGCCCCTGGAGCCCGGCGACGGCACGGAGGGCCTGGAGGCCCTGCTCACGGAGCGCAAGGGCGAGCGCGTGCGCGTCTTCATCCCCAAGCGCGGGGAGAAGCATGAGCTGGTGAACATGGCGGTGAAGAACGCGGAGCAGGCGTTCGTGGAGCGAAAGCGCACCAAGGACGAAACCGACACGGTCCTGTCACGGCTCCAGTCCAAGCTGGGGCTGCGCAACTTCCCGCGTCGCATGGAGTGCTACGACATCTCCCACTTCCAGAGCTCCTCCATCGTGGCGTCCCAGGTGGCCGTGACGGACGGGGAGACGGACAAGTCGCGCTACCGCAAATACAAGATCAAGTCGGTGGAGAAGCAGGACGACTTCGCCAGCATGTACGAGGTCATCACCCGCCGGCTCAAGCGCGGGCTGGAGGACAACGACCTGCCGGACCTGCTCGTCATCGACGGCGGCAAGGGCCAGCTCGCCAGCGCGCACGCGGCCATGAAGGACCTGGGCGTGGAGGGCGTGGACGTGGTGGGCCTGGCCAAGAGCCGCGATCAGGAGGTCTTCGACCGGGACGCGGAGAGCGCCAGGAGCCCCGAGCGCGTCTTCGTCCTGGGCCGCAAGGACCCCATCGTCCTGCCGCAGAATTCAGCGGAAATGTTCATGCTCACGCGCATGCGGGACGAAGCCCACCGCTTCGCCATCACCTTCCAGGGCAAATCCATGCGCAAGAGTTCCTTGCGTTCGGCGCTGGAGGACATTCCCGGCGTGGGCGAAGGCCGGCGGAAGATGTTGCTGCGCCACTTCGGTTCTCTCAAGCGGGTGGGCGAGGCCAGCATCGAGGAGCTGACCGAGGTCGTGGGCCCGGCGATGGCCGAGCGCGTCCACGCGGACCTGCATGGCGACCCCGAGGACGACACCGAGGACCCGGTGCGCGAGGCGTCCCTGGATGACGCTTCCGAACCCGTGCACGAAAAAGCGGATGGAGGGTCGCCACCCGGTGCGGCATGATTAAGTTCCGCTTCGGACGCCGGGGGGACTGGCCGCTGGAACCCGCGACGTTCCTAGGGTTTTTCATTGCGACCATGCTCGGCGCTGATTTATAGCGGTTGAAGATCCGAGCACGTTTGAAGAGGACGAGGGACCGACATGAGGCTGTATCCGAAGGTGATCCCGATCATCTCGCGCGAGGCCATTCAGCAGCTCATGCAGGACGGGGACATCGAGGTGGAGCCGATGCGCGTGGCCGACGCCGAGATGGATCTCTCCGCCATCATGCGCGAGTACCTCGCCAACGAAGAGCGTGTGAACCAGGCGACGCGCGAGGCCCTGGAGCGTCGGGGATATGACTACTCCAAGTTCAACCAGGTGAAGCGCGAGATGGCGGACGTGCGCGGCTTCAAGATGGGGGACGAGGGCATCGAGTACGTCATCAACCAGATGATTGAGTTCCTCCTCATCAGCCGGAACGTCGAGGAGGTCTACTCCCCCGACAACGTGCTGCGTCAGAAGATGTTCCAGGGCATGAAGAAGCACCTGGACGTCGACGACGAGATCGACCGGGAGGCCCGCTCGCGGCTGAAGCACCTGCAGGAAGGCACGAGCGCCTTCGACATCGAGTACAACAAGACGGTCGAGCAGATCCGCCGCGCCCGCGGTCTGATTTAGTCCCGGGGCGTGCCACGGCCCGCTCCGCTGCCTACCTTCAAGTTCAAGGGAGGCAGCGTCGATGGCGGGTCCAATCACGAGCATCTTGCTGTCCGGTGTCCTGGCGGCGGCGCCAGGGGGCGAAGGGGTCACGTTCGAGGGCCGGGAGGCCAGCGCGAGGACCGAGCAGCCGGACGGTTACTACTTCCAGGGTACGCTTCCGTTTGGTGACCTGACCGAGCGCGGCACGGGGCAGGCGTCGCTCTCCGTGCAGGACCGGGTGGGCGTGGCGAACGCGACCTTCGGCGACAAGGCGCGACTCTCAGCGAGCCTGCGCCTCGGTGGCGCCGATTACCGGGTGGAATTGACGCAGACGGGCTTCCCGCCCGCGCAGGCGATGTCTCCAGCGCCCGCCGGGCCGCTCCCTCAGCCGCCTCCGCATCTCATCGAGGGCGGGGTGCTGATGGGCACACCCATCTACGGTGAAACCGGCATTGGCTGGCGCGCCACGACGCGCGCGCACGCGGCGATGGCCGTCTGGGGCATTGGCAGCGTGTGGCGCAACGGGACGCTGCTGACGGACTCCGCGCTGGTGCACGCGGCGGCGTTGGACGCGGGCACGTACGCGGATGACGACACGAAGCGGCTGTTGCGCGAGGCGCGGCCGGGGGACGCGGAACTGGTGGTGGTGGTGTGGAACCTGCCGCCGCAGGCGGAGCCGCGCGGGTTCATCCAGTTCCTCTTCGACAACGTGTCCATCGACGTGGAGGGGACGCGGGTGCCATCGGTGGCGGTGGTGCCCACGACGGGTGAGTTGCCCGTGGCGCTCGGGACGCTGACGCCGGTGTCGCCCACGGCGTTCCCGGCGGCGGTGGCCCCCATGTCCGCGCCTCGCTTCGCGCAGGGCACGGGAGGCAGCGGCACGGCGGGCGTGAATCCCAGCGCGGCGAACACAGGCGTGGGCGCGGCGGGGACGACGACGGTCAGCGTGCCTTCGGCGCCCGCGTTGCCCACGGAGGGGCCTGCGACGATCAGCGGTTCGTTCACGCCCTCCGCGCCGGCCGAGCCGCCCGCGGTGGTGTCGGGCGCGTCGCCGGGCACCGCGAACACGGTGGGGCAGGGGACGTTCACCACGCCGCCGACGGTGGCGGGTGTGTCCGTGGGGGGCTTCACCACGCCGCAGCTGCCCGCGCCGGACTTCAACAACTTCGTGGGCACGAGCCAGGTGAGCCCGGGCATTCTCTCCACGGTGCCGCCGCTGTCGCAGACCTCCGGCACCCCGGCGTCGCCCATCCTGGGGACGCCCGCGCCGCTCAACACCGGCACGCCGGCGCCGCTCCTGGGGACGCCTCCGCCGCTCAACTCCGCGCCGAGCACCGCGCTGCCGGCCACCCCGTCCCCGGCCAACGCCGCGCCTGCGGCATCTCCAGCGGCGGCCCCGGCGGCTCCGGCAGGTGGTGCCGCGGCGTCCGCGCGTTGAGGAATCGCCGCCGCGCCCGCGGCATCTCCAGTGGCGGCCCGGCGGCTCCGGCGGGCAGTGCCGCGATGCCCGCGCCTGAGGAAGCGCCGCGCCAGCGGCATTCTAGCGGTGGCTCCGACGGGCAGTACCGCGGCGCCCGCGCCTGAGGAAGCGCCGCGCCAGCGGCATCTCCTGCGGTGGCTCCGACGGGCAGTGCCGCCGCGCCCGGGCTGAGGAAGCGCCGCGCCAGCGTCGGTTCCATGCGGTAGCCCTTGCGGCTTCCGGCAGGTGGTGTCGCGCCGCCCGCGCGCTGAGAGAGCGCCGCGCCAGGCCCGGCCCGGGATGCGGCGCATCTGCCGGGCCGGCGCGTTTCAATCTGGTCCGGCAGTCGAACAGGTTCGCGAGGTGCGCCCCGCCGGGCCGATGCGCTTCAAACCGGTTCGGCAGTCGGACGGGTTCGCGACATGAGCCTCCGACGGGCCGATGTCCTTCAAACCGGTCCGACCGCCGGACAGGCTCGCCAGGTGTGCTCCTGCCGGGCCAATGCGCTTCAAGCTGGTCCGACAGTCGGACAGGTTCGCGACAGGCGCCCCGACGAGCCGGCGTGATTCAAGCTGCTCCGACGGTCGGACAGGTTCGCGACATGCGCCCCTGCCGGGCCGATGCGCTTCAACCCGGTCCGACAGTCGGACAGGTTCGCGGTGGGCTCCCCTGGCGGGGGGCCCTTCGCACCGGCGGGCAGGGGGTGGGAAAATTGACCGGATGCTACGGGCCTGTAGCGTCCTGGGCATGTCCCCTCCCGTCGCAGCCCTCGCCACCCCCGCGATGTTGCGCCGTACCGACCCTGTCCGTGGGGCGGTGGAGCGCCTGGCCCGGACGCTGCCCGCTCGCGAGGACGCCACCGTCCTCCTGGACTTCCTGGAGGACGACCTCCGCGAGGGTCTGGATGCCCTGGGCGACGTGCAGGCTCACTTCTACGACCTGCTCCTGGCCCTCCACCGCGAGACGCTCACGCCGGTCGCCGTAATGAACGCGGGCGACAACCTGCACGTGCTCCAGCGCCTGGAGGACCTGCACGAGGTGGTGACCCAGCTGCGCCGCCGTCTGTCGCAGGCCGCCGGGATGATTCGCAACGGCTGAAGGCCGCTCGCTACAGCGACTGGAGGAAGCGCACCAGCGCGCCCCGGTCGCTGGCGGACAGGTTGCGGAACCCCTCCCGCGCCCGCTCCGCCTCACCGCCGTGCCACAGCACGGCCTCTTCCAGTGTCCGGGCCCGCCCGTCGTGCAGGTAGCCCGAGTACGGAAGGATCGTCTGCGTCAGCCCCAGGCCCCACAGGGGCGCCGTGCGCCACTCGGTGCCGGTGGCGTCCCCATCCGGCCGCCCGTCCGCCAGGTCCGCGCCCAGGTCGTGCAGCAGCAGGTCCGTGTACGGGTGGATGCGCTGATGCGACAGCTCCGCCACCGGGTGCTCCCCGGTCTCCAGCGTGTCGCGGTGGCACGTCACGCAGCCCAGGTCCTTGAACTTCGCCTCGCCGCGCTTCACCGCCGCGTCGTCCAGCGCCGTGCGCGCCGGCACCCCAAGCGACTGCGCGTAGAACACCGCCGCGTCCAGCGTGTCCATGGGCAGCTCGAAACCGCCGCCCGCGTCCGGGAAGAGGGGATTCGTAATCCCCATGTCGTTGAAGTAGGCCTCCGCTGACTGCTGCCGCAGGTTGGGGCTGTTCGCCTTCCACCCGAAGCGCCCCGGCACCAGCGCGAGCGCCTGCACGTCCCACACGGTGTTCATCCGCCCGGAGATTCCGTCGCCGTTCGCATCCGTGGCGTCCTCCAGCGCCCGCAGCGTGGCCAGGTCCACCGCTTCCAGCAGCCCCAGGCCCACCACCGGCGGCGGCAGGCGCAGCGACGTGAGCATGTCCGCGGGCGGAGACGACCCGTCCGGCATCACGATGGTGATGCGCGGTGAACGCAGGCCATATGCCGTCCCGTCCGCGTACTTCCCCTCGCGCTCCTCCCACGCGAGCGTCACGGTGGCCTCCGGCGACGCGCCGTAGACGGCCTGGTCCTGAATCTGGAGCCCCAGCCCGGGCACCGGCACCGCGCCGTTCGGGTGCTCGGGCGTGCCCTCCGGAAGGCTCACGCGCACCAGCAATTGCGTGCGCGTCGGTCCGCCCCCCATCACCGGCATGCCCCGCCCGTTGCGCAGGTGACAGCCATTGCAGGAGGCGTTGTTGTACGCGGGCCCCAACCCCGGGTTCACCGGGGCGGGGCCGGGCACGAAGACGGCTGCGAAGGCGGCGTCGCCCTCGCGGTGGAGCGCTTCATGCTCCGCGGTGAGGTTGGGGGCGGGCTGCGCGAACGCCCGCGACGTGCGGTCGTCGATGGTGGTGTCGCCCCCCGCGCGCGGCGAAGCCTCCGGGGCCTCGGCCTCCGTGCCGCAGCCCGCGAGCCACAACAACAGCCCGAGTCCCAGCGCCTGTCGCATCGCGTTCCCCCGCGCCCACATCAGGGAAGGACGACAGCCTTCACGTCCACCTGGAAGGTGTCGTGCAGCTTGCGGATGGCGGCCTGCGCACCCTCGATTTCATCCGCGGAGGCCGGGTCCTTGATGGACAGCGGGAACGGCTCCGGCACCTTGCCCAGCGCCGCGATGGCCGCCGCGAGCTCCGCCTTCACGCGCGTGTCCAGCGCCGCGTCGCGCTCCTTCACCACGTCCGACATGGACAGGGCCTTCTGCGCGGCCTCCGGGCGGTGGCCCAGGTAGACGTTCTCCACGCTGCGCATGTTGTTGGTGAAGTCAGACAGCGAGTTGAGCGCGAACTGGCTCTCCACCAGGTTCGCGTCCTTCGCGTCGTACGGGTCGGCGATCTTCCCGTTGGCCACCTCGTCCAGGATGGTCAGGATGCCGCCCAGCATCTCCTGCGCGCCCGCCTCCACCGTGGGGTACGCCGTGTTGCCGGACTCGCCCGCCTTCGCCAGCGTGTCGCGGTACGGCGCCTGACCGTTCACGCCCGTCGTCCACGAGGCCGCCAGGTTGCCGGACACCGTCTTCAGCTCCGCCGTCAGCGCGAGCAGGTACTCGAACTGGCGCGCGTTGAAGTCCTCCGGCTTCTTCACCTGGCCCTCGCCGAAGAGCAGGTACTCCGTCGTGTGGTAGCCCTTCTGCGTCTCCTGAAGGTTGCTCACGTACTGCTGCGACAGCGTGTCGTTGTTGCCGAGCACCGCGTCCAGGTCCGTGCGGTTCACTGGCCAGCTGTCCATCGCCGGATCCCACCCGTTGCTGTCCACCGGCCCGAACAGGAAGGCCTCGCTCTGCTCCCACGGCACGCGCGCGGCGAACCACGCGTCCTGCGCCGCCTTCAACGTCGTCGCGCTGGGTGCGTTCTTCAGCGCCTGCGCCGCCGCGTCCAGCTCAATCATGCGCGTGGCGAGCAGGTTGTACGTGGGCACCACCACGTTGTCCGCGAAGTTCACGACGAGCTCTTGATCCAACGACTCCAGATTCGTGTCGTCGTCATCGCCACAGGCGGCCATCAGGAGCGCGCCGCCCACCAGCAGGGAGAGTTTCAGGGAACGAGACATGGGGTGTACCTTCAATGCCTTTCTTTGCGACAGCGTTCGGGACAGCCGGGGGGGATGAATCAGTAGACAAAGCCCGTCGACATCCGGAGCGCGTTCTCCGGACGGAAGGCGGAGCTGCCCATGCGCCGCTGGCTGAAATCGACCTTCAGCACGGCGAGCCCCGCGAGCGTGTAGTTGGTGCCCACCGTGTAGACGGTGCGCTCGAAGCGGGGGTTGTCGAACAGCTCGGGGCGGGGCTTGAACTGCGAATCCATGTAGTCGAAGCGGACGTACGGCTCCAACCGGTGGTTGCCGTCCAGCCCCAGCCAGGGCGCGATGTCGTAGCCCAGCTCGCCCCACGCGGAGAGGGCGTTGTCGGACACCGGCGTGCGCAGCACGTTGAGCAGGTTGGACAGACGCGCATTGCGCGCGGACACCGCCGCGGCGTTGCCCAGGTGGCCGAACATCACCATCGCGTGCGCGCGCCACCGGTCGCGGTTCACCGACAGGTGCGCGTCCGCGACGAACAGGGGCGCGCTCACGTAGCCGCACGGCGCCACCACGTTGGGGTTCGCGTCGTCACACTGCTTCACCAGGTCCGGCTTGGGCCGGTTGCGCGTGGTGCCGCCGTAGTACGCGGACACGCCGAAGTTGAAGCCGTCGAAGCGCCGCACGTCCGCGCGCAGCACCGCCGCCAGGTCCGACGCGCGCACCAATTCGAAGCGCTGCTGCAGGCCCGTGGCCACCCACGTGTTCGAATTGAAGCCCGTGGAGTCCAGCCCGTTCACCACCTGCCCGGTGAGCCGCACGCCCCAGGGGATGTCCCAGCGCAACTGCATCCCCATGTCGTTCCACGTGTTGGGGATGATGCGCGTCTCCGCCTCGGAGCGGATGGTGCCCAGATAGGACGTGGGCAGGTAGTCGGAGAAGAGCGTGCCCACCGCGACGTAGAAGCGGCCCACGGACAGCTCCACGTTCCGGCCCAGCTTCTTCGTCAGGTACAGCTCCTCGACGAGCGCCTCACCGGCCTTCTCCACGTCGGTGTCGAACTCGCCGAACTCCTCGTACTCCAGCTCCAGCGCCGCGCCCGCGCCGCCGTGCTCGAACTCCACCTCGAACTCGGCCTCGAGCCCGTACTCCGGCAGCCCCGCCTCCAGCTCCAGCACCAGGCGCGTCGTGTCGAACACGAGCCGCGAGTCCTTCTGCGAGCCGTTCGCCCGGTTCTGGTTCTCGCCGTAGTTGAAGTACGCGAACTGGAGGTCCGCGTACGCGTTCACGCTCACGTCCAGCTTCGGCTTGCTGCCGACGGTCAGGACGCGGTCCTTCTCGTCCTCACCGATGCGGCCCTCGTCGGCGCGGACCGCGGAGGGAATCAGGAACAGGGGGGCACACAGCAGACTCAGGAGCGGATTCAGGAGATGGGGGCGCATCGAGCGGCGCGCACCCTACGCTCGGATTTTTGACTTTGCAAATCAGTCTCAATTCGAGGGCAATGAAAAGCCCGCGCTCCCGGTGGGAGGCGGGCCTGGGGCGGGGGCTCAACCCCGCGTCACCACTTGAGATCTTCCTTGCCCTGCGCCTCCATGGGTTTTTCACCGGGGCGCTTCACGCCGGACAGCGTCAGCCGCACCGCGCCCAGGTCGATGGCGCCCACGGCGGCCAGCGGGAGGCGGCGGTCGTCGTCGGTGATCCAGACGTGCACGTCGCGCGTCTGCGACGGCCGGTCCAGGCGCACGGCGGTGCCGGCCAGGTGCCAGGCGTCGAACTCGCCCAGGGGCAGCGACACGTGCTCGCGCTCCACCACGGTGGCCGTCATGCGCCACATGCGGCGGATGCCGTACACGTCGAAGCACACCGGCAGATCCTTCTTCAGGGGCAGTTGGCGGATGAGGTAGATGGCGCCCGCGACGTCCAGGCCGTCCTTGTCGTAGGCGTAGTCGAAGTGGCCCTTGGGGCGGTCCCCGATCTGGTAGTCCACCTTGACGCTCTTGTCCTGCGCGCCGAAGTCCACGTTCACCTTGCGGCGCTGCTCGTTCTCCACGGCCTCCTCGGTGTAGCGCGAGGGGCGCAGCGTCTTGGGGTGCAGGTAGCTGGTCGCGCTGCCGCGCACCCGGCGCACCTTGGAGAACAGCGTGTTCGTCTGCGCCTCCACCAGCACCGGCAGCGAGCCGTTGGCGGGGCGCTGCACGCGCATGGTGAGCTTGCCCGCCTTGGCGCCCATGGCGTCCATGTCGAACTCGAGCAACTCCCCCGGCTTGAAGGCCAGCGGCGAGCGCAGCACGGGCAGGCCCTGCTCGCACGGCTTCACCGCGACGACGGGCTCGTCGGGGGCCGCGGTGGAGGACGCGTCGCCGGTGTTCTCCGCGTTCGCCGCAGGCTTCGCCGGGTCGCCGGGCTCCGTCACCGTCGGGAGCCTGGACGGGCTCAGGATGTTGATGGGGCGGGGCTGGGCCTCCTGGGCCTGTCCCGGGATGGCGCCAAGGGCGCTGAAGGCGAGGCAGGCCACGACGAGGGTGCGCATGGGTTTCATTCTGCTTCCTCCCAGGGGGGAGTGACTACGGGGTTCCCCCGGAAGTCCGACGTCCGGAGCGCTTCGCTTGTTCAGCCGATTGACGCTTCACGATGCGCTCGGTCACTTCCTTGCGCACCGCTTCCCATTCCGCCGGGTCCCGGGAGATTTCGTACCCGGACTTCGCCAGCCGCTTCGCCGCCGTCTTCGCGAAGGCACCGTCGCCCAGCGAGGTGAGCAGGCGCAGGTATTCGTAGTCCTCCAGGCCGTCACGGATGTGTTTCAGCCGCAGGGACACCACGGGTTGGTGCTCGGTGCCCCCCAGCTTCGCGGGCGTGCCCGGGTAGAAGAGGGTGCCGTCGCCGTTGCCGCCGAACTCGAAGAGGTCCGACCAGACATCCTTCTTCGTGTTGTAGGCGAAGACGGTGTCGAAATAGAGCTCGCCGTCCACGCCGCTGTCGAAGGCCAGCGGGCCCATGGCGCGGTTGAGCGGGGCGGGGTGGTCCACCATGTACGACGCCCAGTCGCTGTACGCCTTGTCCAGCGACTTGTCCTCGGGCGGGCCGCCCGTGCAGCCGTGGGACATACAGCTCTGGTACCACCACACCTTCGCGCGCGAGCTCAGCTTCGTGCGAGCGGCCTGGGCGTTGACCACGTTGTGGCACGTCTGCGGACCCTCGCGCGGGTAGAAGCAGTTGATGATGGGCGTGAGGATGTCCACCGAGCCCTGGAGCGCCGGGTTCAGCGCGGTGGTGACGAGCACCGGGATGTCCGCCCCCGCGTCGCGCACGCGCTTGGACTGCGCCTTCACCAGCGGGAAGTCCGCGGGCTTGGGTTCGTCCTTGGCGTAGAAGAAGAGCTGCGCCTTCCAGCCCTTGTCCGCGAAGTGTTTCTGGAACGCGCGGTAGTACGCGGACTTCTCCGCGTCCGTGGAGGCCTTGCGGTTGTCACGCACGTCCACGGTGGTGAAGCGCGCGCCGGAGGGCAGCACGCTCCCGTCCAGGAAGGGCGCCATCTCCGCGTCGTACGCGGTCCAGTCCAGCACCGCGCGGCCGTCCTGGAACTTCACCGGCGGCGGGTCCATGCCCATGCCGTGCGCGCTCACGCGGTGCTCCAGCAGCGTCTTGCCGTACTCGCGCAGCAGCGCCTTCGCCTGCGGGGACTCCGCCGGGATGCCGTGCCCCTTCGCGATGCTGTACAGCGAGATGCCGAAGCTGTTGGGCAGGGACGACGTCGCGGGGATTTCGAACGGCTGCACCTCCACGCTGAAGGGAACGGCCGGTAGCTCCTTGCCATCCACCGCCGCGCTCAGGCTCCCCGTATAGGTGCCCGGGGCCTGCTTCGCAGGGACGCAGACCTCCGCGTAGACGACCGTCGGATGTCTGGGATTGGCGGGCGCGGACAGGGGCACCAGCGCGTCGGGCCACAAGCCCGTCTTGCCCTCGCCGTTGGAGGGCGTCTTCACGTCGAGGTAGGCCTCGCGCCACGCGTCCACGGTGAGCGGCGCGCCCGGCCCCGTGAGGGCCAGGGGCTTCATCGTCACGCGCGTCACGCCCTGGGGGAGCACCAGCTGCGTGCCCTCGCATTCACCCCGGGCCGCGCTGAGGCGGGCCTCCTTCGCGCCCTTCGGCGTCGCGTCCGGCCGCGCCTTCACCAGCGGCGACACGACCTGCACGCCGCCCGGCGCGGCGGAAAGCGCCGCCGCCACTGCCCATGCCCAACCCACGCCCATGCCCCCTGCCTTCCCCTGGTTGGCGGACGACGCTTCTTCAGTCGCCCGAGTTGTCCGCCCGGGCCACCGTCACCACGCGGCCCGGCTTGTAGTCCGTCAGCTCCGCCACGACGGTGCCCAGCGCGAAGTCCGCTTCGATTCGCACCGGCACCTGATGCGCATCCGCGCTGAGGTACGCCACCATGTCGCGCTTGGATTCCAGCTTGCCGCCGAAGTCGGTGTGCACGCGCACGCGCCAGGCGTCCCGAGCCCCCGCGGGCGTCGTCACCGTCTCGCGGCCCTCCACCGTGGCGCTCATGGTGAACTGCTTGCTGCCGGTGAACACCGGGTAGGAGTAGGAGCGGCCCACCACCAGCTCCTGGCCGCGCAGCGCGAACGTCGCGCCCGCCACGTCCATGGTGCCCTCGGGCAGCGTGTGCTCGGACTCGCGCGGCGGGTCGCTCTCCTTCTGCTTGATGACCTTCGCGCCCGCTCCGTCCGCCGACAACTGGATGCGCTGGCGGCGGCGCTTGCGGTTCTCCTCCGAGTGCAGGTCGCTCCCCGTCACCCGTTGCGTGCCCGCGTCCCAGTACGACACGAAGCGGCTCTTGATGGGGTAGACGCCCACCAGGTCATCCGACTTCGCCGTGGACACGATGGGCCACACGCTCTGGCCCCACTGCGTCATGGGCGCGCCCACCGTCACCGTCGCCGTGCC
Organism: Corallococcus sp. M7; assembly: GCF_054512695.1. NCBI lineage: Bacteria > Pseudomonadati > Myxococcota > Myxococcia > Myxococcales > Myxococcaceae > Corallococcus > Corallococcus sp. M7. Next base: position 6,694,235 of record NZ_CM137252.1, on the reverse strand, counting down.
GGCCGTCAGCCCCAGGTAGCGCACCCGGTACTGGGCCTGCTCACCCGGGCCGAACGCCGAACCGGTGGGCTCCTGGGCATGCGCCAGCGTGGACCCCATGAGTCCCACCACCGCCGCCGTGAACCCCCACCTGGACAGACCGCGCATCGGGTGTGCTCCCTTGCTTGCAAGTTAGGTGGCCGGCCCGCCCAAGCCAACCGTGCCGCTCAACCGCCCCCGCCACCGGACATTTCCAGGACGGACGGCCGTGGGACAGCATTCAAAGCCGTCCGGCCGCCCTCCGGACGCGCCTGCGAAAGACTGGCAGGGGACGGAAATGACGGCCCGCAGGGGTACACGCCCGCAAGGCCCGCTGACAAATGGCGGACAGTCCGGCACGCCCGCCTGGATGCCCGGCAGGGCACCCCGGGACGCCCGGCCCGGTGCTAGCGTCAGGGGCCATGGCCAACGACTTCCAGTTCGACGACGACGACTTCGCCAAGGACTCGGGCGCCGGCGGCAGCCGCGTGTTGAAGGAGTTCGACTGTCCCGGCTGCAACGCCAACAACCCCGTGGACGAGACGTTCACCGACGGGGACGAGGTGCGCTGCAACTACTGCGGCTGCGAGTACAAGGCGCTCATCAACCAGGAGGGGAAAGTCCGCTTCCGGGAGCTGTGAGCGGGCTTCAGGCGCGCTCGCCGAAGATGGCGGTGCCCACGCGAACGACGGTGGCGCCTTCCATGATGGCCTGCTCGAAGTCGTGCGTGGTGCCCATGGAGAGGGCCGTCAGCGCATGCGAGCGCGCCAGCTCGCGCAGCCGGGCGAAGCCCTCGCGCATCCGCGCCACGTCGTCCGTGGGCGGCGGCAGCGCCATCAGCCCCACCACCTGGAGGTTCGGCAGCTCGCGCACCTGGGCGAGGAAGTCCCCCAAGGCTTCGGGGGTGAGCCCGTGCTTGGTGTCCTCGCCGCCCAGGTTCAGCTCCACGTAGCAGGGCAGGGAAGGGGTGCCCTCGCGACGCTTGGACAACTCGCGGGCGACGTCCAGCCGCTCCAGCGCGTGGAAGGCGTGCGCGACGCGGGCCACGTACTTCACCTTGTTCGTCTGCAGCGAGCCGATGGCGTGCCAGCGCAGGCCGTCCAGGTCCTTGAGCTCCTCGGCCTTGTCCCGCAGCTCCTGGGCGTAGTTCTCCCCGAAGTCGCGCTGCCCCGCGGCATACGCCTCGCGGATGAGCGCCGCGGGCTTGAGCTTGGACACGGCCACCAGCGTCACCGACGACTCCGGCCGCCCCGCGCTCGCGCAGGCCTTCGCCACGCGCTCGCGCACCCGCGCCAGGTTGTCCGCCACGCTGCTCATCGCTGAGTCTCCGTCCAGGGCAGCGGCATGCCCACGCTCTTCAGTAACGCCAGCGTCTCGCCCAGGGGCAGGCCCACGACGTTGGAGTGGCTGCCCTCGATGCCCTGCACCAGGAAGCCGCCCTTGCCCTGGATGGCGTACGCGCCCGCCTTGTCCAGGGGCTCGCCGGTGTCCGCGTACCAGGCAATCTCATCTGGCGAGAGGCTGCGAAAGGTCACCTGCGTGCGCACCACCTGAGAAGCCTGGGCGCGGCCCGCCACCGCGATGCCGGTGAAGACCTCATGGACCCGGCCGGACAGGCGGCCGATCATCCGCCGCGCCTCCTCGGCGTCCCGGGGTTTGCCGAGCAGCTCCGACCCCAGGGCCACGGTGGTGTCCGCGGCCAGCACCCATGCGTCCGGGTGTCGGGTGGCGACCGTGCGGGCCTTCTCCACGGCCAGCCGGAGCACGTAGTCCGACGCAATTTCTCCGGCCATCGGCGTTTCATCGATATCCGCCGCCGCCACGGTGAAGCGAAGGCCCAACTGGGCCAATAAATCCTTGCGCCGGGGCGATGCGGAGGCGAGAACGAAGCGAGCGGTTGGATCCATGGGCGGGTGCGGGATGTTTCGCGCTCGCGGGCCTTAGCAGACTTGCGCTCCAGAGGGCACCTCGATGAACCCCGCGGACCTCCTGTCGGCCATGAAGCGGACAGTGGAGCAACTGGCCGCCTACAACGAGATGGCCAAGGCGCTGACCTCCACGCTGGAGCTGCGCGAAGTGCTCGCGCTGGTGATGCAGAAGGTCAGCGCGCTGCTCAAGCCGCGCAACTGGTCGCTCATCCTCCAGGACGAGCGCAGCGGAAAGCTCTACTTCGAAATCGCGGTAGGGGAGGGCGCCGAGGCGCTCAAGGGCCTCCAGCTCAACCCCGGTGAAGGCATCGCCGGGGCGGTGTTCTCCTCCGGCGTCGCGCGGCTCGTTCACGACGTGGCCGGCGACTCCAGCTTCGCGCCCCGCTTCGACGAAGCCTCCGCCTTCCACACCCGCTCGCTGCTCGCCGTGCCCCTGGTGGCGCGCGAGCGCGTGCTGGGCGTCATCGAGCTGGTCAACGGCCCCACCGAGCCCGGCTTCACGCATGACGACCTCACCGCCCTGTCCGCCATCGCGGACTACGCGGCCATCGCCATCGAGAACGCGCGCAACTTCCGCCGCGTCCAGGAGCTCACCATCACGGATGAGCACACCGGCTGCTTCAACGCGCGGCACCTGCGCGCGCAGCTGGAGCAGGAGGTGAAGCGCTCGGCGCGCTTCCGCCACCCGCTGTCGCTCGTGTTCCTGGACCTGGACCACTTCAAGTCCATCAACGACCGGCACGGGCACCTGGTGGGCAGCGCCACGCTCAAGGAGGTGGGGGACCTGCTCATCAGCCTGGGCCGCCACAACCTGGACGCCGTCTTCCGCTACGGCGGCGACGAGTTCGCGGTGATGTTGATTGAGACGGACAAGGCCGGGGCCCAGGTCATCGCCCAGCGCATCTGCGAGGCGTTCCGCGGCCAGCGCTTCCTGCGCGAGCAGGGGCTGGACGTGGCGCTCACCGCGAGCGTCGGGGTGGCCTCCTTCCCGGAGCACGCCACCACTTCCACGGACCTCATCCGCGCGGCGGACTTCGCCATGTACGCGGCCAAGGGCCGGGGCCGGGACGGCATCGCCGTCGCCGAGGCCCCTTCGGGAGAGGGGACCCCCATGGAGGTCCCCTACGCCCGCTCCGGCGGGTGACTACCCCGCGGAGCCCAGCACCGAGTCGATGGCCTCGGTGTTGGTGACGACGTTGCCGCTCTTCTTCAGCGACTTGAGGAAGGACTCCGTCAGCTCGATCTGCTTGGCCTGACGGGCCTGGGTGCGCAGCTCCTCCTTGCGCTTGTCGAAGCCCGCGGTGTCCGGCTTCTCGCGCTCCACCACCTGCGCGACGATGTACGCCTCGCCCACGGTGAAGACCTCGCCCAGCACCACCGGGCCGTTGGCCTCGAAGGTGGCCTTCACCAGGGCCGGCGCCGGACCCAGGTGCGGCACGGAGTCACCCTGCGCGGTGAAGCTGTCCGTCTCCACGGCCTCCGGCTTCGTCTCCGCCTCGAAGCGCAGCAGCGCGGGCTGCTGGCCGGCGGGGACCGGGAACTGCTCCTTCAGGGACTTGCCGGCCTTCGCCGCGGCCAGGGCCTTCTCGGCCTCCGCCTTCGCCAGCCCCTTGGCCTCTTCCTGCTTGAAGAGCGTGGTGGCGATCTCGCCCTTCACGTCCTCCAGCTTCCTGGCCTGGGCCTCCTTCTTCTCCTCCACCTTCACCAGGTGCACGCCCAGCGCGGACTCCACCGGCTGCGTGACTTCCCCGGCCTTCAGCGCGAACGCCGCGTCGGCCAGCGCCGGGTCCCACGTGGTGCGCTCCACCCAGCCCAGCTCGCCGCCCTTCGCCTTGGTGGCGTCATCGTCGCTGCTCGCCCTGGCCAGCGTGGCGAAGTCCTTGCCGCCGTCCAGCTCCTTGCGCAGGCCCTCCGCCTTCGCCTTCGCCTGGGCCTTCTGCTCGGGCGTGGCGTCCGGGGCCACCTTCACGAGGATCTGACGGGCGCGGATCCGCTCCGGCACGTTGTAGACGAAGCTGTTCGCCGCGTAATAGTCGGCAATCTCCTTCTCGTGCGTCTTCTGGAACTCCGCGAGCTTCGCGGGCGTGGGCGCGGGGACCTTGTCCGCGAACATCGTGGGCAGGAAGCGGGCGAACACCAGCTTCGCCTGGTTGCCTTCCTTCTCGTAGCGGGCGCGGACCTCGTCGTCCGACACCACGGCACCCGTGCGCACCACGTCCAGCATCTTCTGGGCGGCCATCTGGCGGCGCAGCTCCTGCTCGTACTCCTGCGGCGTGCGGCGGTAGAAGTCGCGCAGCACCTGCTGGTAGCGGGCGAAGTCGAACGCGCCTTCCTTGGTGTGGAAGTCGGTGTTCTCGTGGATGAGCTTGCGCAGCTCCTCATCCGACGGGGTGATGCCGTGGCGCTCCGCCGACTGGGCGAGCAGCTCCGCGTTCACCAGCCGGTCGAGCACCTGCTTGTCCAGGCCGAACTGGCGGGCCACCGACTCCGGGATGGGGTTGCCCTGCGAGCGCAGGAAGTTCATCTGCCGCGACCAGGCCATGCTGAAGTCGCGCACAGGAATCTCCTTCCCGTTCACCGTGGCCACCGCGCCGGCGGTGGGCGCCTGGCTGCCCGTGTCCGCGAACCCGTTGCTGCCAGGGCCGAACTGGAGCGTGAACACCACGGCGATGCCGATGATGAACAGGAGGGAGAAGACCTTCCGGGGATTCAAACCGTCCATTGTCGTCACTTCACGGTCGGAAGCGCCCGCGAATCACCTTGCGGAAGGTCTCGCGGCGCCGTGTTGTTGGTAGCCCGGCCGGTGGGGATGCATGAGTGTCAACACCCCCTCATCCGGGCCTTGACTGCCTAGGACAACAGACCGGAAAATGCAAGCGATTCAGCCAGCTTAGCCCGACCCTCTCCCCCTTCCATCCGCGTCCTTCGCCCACCCCGGGAAAGCCCCCGTCCGTGTTGTCTCTTCTCAAGCGGTACCGCCGCTTCCTCCTCGTAGCCGCCCTCCTCTTGTACCCGCTCGGCGCCTTCCTGCTGGGCGGGCGGCGGGGCCGCGACCCGAACTTCGTCGACCGGGGCGTCATCGCGCTCACAGCCCCCGTGCAGCAGGGGCTCACCGCCGGCATCGACGGCGCCGTGGCCGCGGTGCGCAACTACCTGGATCTGCGTGGCGTCCGTCAGGACAATGACGCGTTGCGACTGGAGAACCTCCAGCTGCGGGCGACGGTGCAGGCCCTGGGCGAGGCCCGTTCGGAGAACGGGCGGCTGCGCAAGCTGCTGGCGTACGCGGAGGCCGCGCCCGGGCCGGAGATTCCGGCGCGGGTGGTGGGCGTCAATCCGGTGGCGAAGCTCCTGTCGGTGCGGATCAGCAGCGGGGAGAAGGACGGCGTGTTCCGCGGCATGTCGGTGGTGACGCCGGACGGCATCGTCGGGCAGGTCATCCGGTCCACGGGCGGCTACGCGGACGTGGCGCTGGTGACGGATCCGCAGAGCCGGGTGGCGGTGCGGGTGCAGCGCTCCAGGGCGCGCGGCACGGCGGCGGGCGCGGGCAACGGCCCCCTGACGCTGGAGAACATGCTGCGCACGGAAGATGTGGAGAACGGCGACCTCATCATCACCTCCGGCACGGACGGCATCTATCCTCCGGGGCTGGTGGTGGGGCGGGTGACGCAGCTGGAGAAGAAGGAGCACGGCATGTTCCAGGGCGCGGACATCACGCCCGCGGTGGACACCAGCCGGCTGGAGGAGGTCCTGGTGGTGGGCAGTCCGTACAGTGAAATGGCCGCCACCGGCGGGGCCTCCACGGAGGGCGCGCAGAAATGAAGTTCCTGGTGACCGTCATCCTGGCGCTGGTGCTGCTCACGCTGGAGTCGGTGTTCGTCCAGCAGGCGGGGCTGGTGCTGGGCCGCGTGGACGTCACGGTGGTGCTGGTGGCCTTCCTCGCGCTCCGGGCGAGCCTCACGGAAGGGGCGTGCTCCGCCTTCGCGGTGGGCTACCTGCTGGACCTGATGAGCGGCCAGCCCACGGGCCTGTTCACGTTCCTCGCGGTGTTCACCTTCCTGGTGGGCCGGCTGGTGGCGTCGTTCGTGGACGTGCGTGGCCCGGTGGCCTTCGCGCTGTTCGCCATGGGCGCGGACCTGGGGCACGGCCTCCTGTCCACGTTCTTCACCTGGCTCACGGTGAAGGACGGCTCCACGGCGCCGCTGCTCTCCGGCATGCCGGTGCAGCTGGCGCTCACGGGCGTGGCGGCCCTGTTGCTCTTCCCGTTGTTCAAGCGGTTTGAGGTGGCGCAGGAGCGCCCGGCGGGGTTGCTCCGTTGACGCCTCCCACCATTGGCAACACCACGCCGGGCCGGGACCTGAAGCGCCGCTTCCTGTGGCTGGGCCTGGCCATGTCGCTGGGCCTGGTGGCGCTGGCCATCCAGCTGTACCGGCTCCAGCTCATCCGTCATGAGGAGTACGCCGCCAAGAGCGTGGCGAACTTCGTGAAGGAGGTGCGCCTGCGCGCCGACCGCGGCGTCATCAAGGACGCGCGCGGCACCATCCTGGTGGACAGCCGTCCGTCGTTCGACGCCTTCGTCACGCCGGCCTTCTGCACGGACTGCTTCGAGCAGGTGATTCCGCGCCTGGGCGAGCTGCTCCAGTGGGACCCCGAGCAGCGCAAGAAGATTGAAGACCTGGTCCGCGCGAGCCGCCGCAACGCGCCCTTCCAGCCAGTGCCGGTGCGCGTGGACCTGACGCGCGACGAGTACGACCGGCTCAACGCCCGGCGAGACATCCTGGACGGCGTGGAGGTGGTGCCCGTGCCGCACCGCAACTACCGCGCGGACACGGTGCTGTCGCACGTGCTGGGCTACATGAATGAAATCACCCAGGAGGAGCTGGAGCGCCTCAACGGGGACGGCGCGAAGTACGCGCTGGGCGACTACATCGGCCGGCGCGGCCTGGAGCGCTACTTCGAGTCCAAGCTGCGCGGACAGGACGGCGTGCGCAAGGAAGTGGTGAACGCGCGCGGCCAGACGATTGAAGAGCTCAACGACAAGCTGGGGGAGAACGCGGTCGTTCCTCCCACGGCCGGCAGCAACGTGGTGCTCTCCATCGACATGCGCCTGCAGGAGGAGGCCGAGCGCGCGTTCCCGGGCGTGACGGGCGCGGTGGTGGCCATCGACGTGAACACCGGCTTCATCAAGGCGCTGGTGTCCCGCCCCGGCTTCGACCCCAACCTCCTGACGGGCCGCGTGACGCCGACGCAGATGGCCACGCTGGCGCGCGATCCGCTCCACCCGATGATCAACCGCGTGGCCGCGGAGCACTACAGCCCGGGCTCCACGTTCAAGGTCGTGACGCAGCTGGCGGCCTTCAAGTCCGGCGCGTTCCGTCCGGAGACGGTGGTGCACTGCTCCGGCGGCTACCGGCTGGGCGCGCGCGTGTGGCGCTGCCACAAGGACAGCGGCCACGGGCCCCTGGACGGCCGGGGCGCCATGAAGGCGTCGTGCGACGCGTGGTTCTACAAGGTGGCGGACACCATCGGCCTGGACCCCATCGCGGAGATGGGCAAGTCGCTGGGCCTGGGCCGCCCCACCGGCATCGGCGTGGTGGCGGAGGTGCCGGGCATCATGCCGTCCAGCGCGTACCACGACAAAGCCTCGCCGGGCGGCTACACCAAGGGCATGGCGCTCAACAGCGCAATCGGGCAGGGCGACGACAACGTGACGCCCCTGCAATTGGCCCTCGTGTACGCGGCCGTGGCCAACGGCGGGAAGCTCTACAAGCCGCAGATGGTGCAGCGGCTGGAGAACCTGGACGGGCAGGTGATGGAGGAGTTCAAGCCGGAGGTGGTGTCGAAGGTGGACATCAACCCCGCGCACCTGAAGGCCATTGTCGAAGGCCTGGAGGCCGTGGCGCAGGAGCCCGGCGGCACCGCGTACCGCGCGAAGCTCAAGTCGGGCCTGCCCGCGGACTTCCTGGTGGCGGCCAAGACGGGCACCGCGCAGGTGGCGCGCATCGGCACGGTGCGTCTGAAGACGCACCAGATGAGCTACTTCGAGCGCGACCACGCGTGGTTCGCCGGCTTCGCGCCCGCGGACAAGCCGGAGCTGGCCGTGGTGGTGCTCAACGAGCACGGCGGCCACGGCGGCGTGGACGCGGCGCCCACGGCGCTGGCCGTGATGAAGAAGTACTTCGAATTGAAGGCGCAGGACGCCACGTCACCGCCGCCCCGCGCCAACCAGCCCTACACGCCGTCCTTGCCGCCGGCGCCCAGCCTGGATGAAGCGTCGCTCACGCGCGTGGTGCCCCCGCCGAAGGTGAACCTGCCGGGAGAGCCCATCCAGCCGCCCTCGGAAACCGGAGACGACAGTGCAACTGCGGATTGAGCGCCGGATGATGCCCCACGTGCCGTGGGGGCTCATCGTGTGCGTGCTGGGCGTGTGCGCGCTGGGCATCTGGAACCTGGCGTCCGCGTCCCGGCCCCCCATGGCGCCGGTGTGGACCAGCCAGGCGCTCTACCTGGGCGTGGGCCTGGGCGCGGTGCTGATGGTGTGCCTGGTGGACTACCGCTGGATCCAGCGGATGGCCTTCCCCATCTACGTGATCAACATCCTGGCGCTGCTGGCGTTGCGGCTGGTGGGGCACACCGCGAAGGGCGCGGAGAGCTGGTTCGTCATTGGCCCGTTCCGCCTGCAGCCCGCCGAGTTCATGAAGATTGGCGTCGTGCTGATGCTGGCCAAGGTCTACCACGACGACTTCCAGCCCAATCAGCCGTCCTACGGGCTCGTCCGGCTGTGGAAGCCGGTGCTGGTGGTGATGGTGCCCTTCACGCTGGTGCTGGTGCAGCCGGACCTGGGCACGGCGCTGATGATCTTCCTGTCCTCCGGCACCGTCATCCTCTTCGGCAAGGTGCGCTGGTACCTGGCCGCCACCATCGTGGCGGGCCTGCTGGTGGGCGGCCTCATCATCTGGAACGACTACGTCCGGGAGATGCCCGAGCCGCGCACCACCGTCGTGCGCCACCACCTGAAGAAACACCAGAGCCAGCGCATCTCCGGATGGTTGGACCCGGAGGCGGACCTGCGCGGCAGCGGGTATCACGCCGCGCAATCCAAGATTGCCGTGGGCTCCGGCGGCCTCACCGGCAAGGGCTGGCGTGAGGGAACCCAGACAGGTCTGCGCTTCCTGCCGGAACAGCACACGGATTTCATCTTCTCCGTGTGGGCCGAGGAGCACGGCTTCTTCTCCTGTCTCCTGTTGCTCGTGCTCTACGGCGGCATCTTCATTCTCGGGCTGGGCGTGGGATTCAGCGCACGAGACCGTTTTGGAGCGTTCGTTGCGGTGGGGGTGGTGGCCACACTTTTCTGGCAGGTGTTCGAAAACATCGGCATGGTCATTGGCCTGTTGCCGGTGACGGGCATCACGCTGCCCCTCATGAGCTACGGCGGCTCCTCGATGCTGTCGGTGATGTTGTGCATCGGGCTGCTGGTGAACATCAGCATGCGCCGTCACATGTTCTGACGGCCGCGGAGGCTTCCGATGGTGGTGCAGAGGAAGGGTGTGACGACGGCGAAGGCCGGCACGGCGGTCCGCGGGCCGGAGGAAGCGCAGGCACCCCGGCCGTTCGTTCCGCCGGTGGGGACGTCCCGCAACGTGCCCGTTCCCGGCGCGGCGCCCCGCATCGAGATGAACCAGGGGGAGCCGGAGCACCGGCACTTCCCGCGCGCGCAGCTGGCCACGCACTTCGACCTCTGGGTGGAGGACGAGGCGGGCGGGCGGCGCTTCTCCGCGGGGCTCACGTCCGTGAACGTGAGCGTCAGCGGCGCCTTCCTCGCGAGCACCTTCTTCCTGCCCATGGGCACGGTGGTGCGCGCGCGCTTCGCGCTGGAGGAGGGGGCCGCCCCCGTGGAGGCTCGCGCGGAGATTGTCCGGGAGGAGCGGGGCCCGGAGGACCAGGGCCGCAGCGGGTTCGCCCTGCGCTTCCTGGACTTCTCAGGTCAGACGGAGGTGGCGCTCGCCCGGCTCTTCCTGGGCATGCGCCTGAGGGCCTTCACCGAGGACTATCTCAAGTCCCAGCGCGCCCGCTCCCTGCCCAATGAGCTGGAGCGGGTCATCGACGTGATGGCGGCCTGGGAGCTGCTCAAGGCCACCACGCCCGGAGACCCCTGGCGCGGCGAGTAGGGCCCCGGACGGGACATCAGGCCGGCTTGCCGGTGGCAATCTGCCTGCGGCGCTCGGCCTGGTAGTGCGCGGAACACAGACCCTTGGAGCGCTGCTCGCGGGTGCAACCGCTCACCGTGCAGCGGCGGTCCATGGGCACCGGCCCGCCCGCCACCGTCTTGGGGGGACGGCCGCGACGGCGACCCGCCATCACCGCGCCATTGCCCGGCGACGCCGCGACGGCGCCCATGCCCGGCATTCCCGTGTTCAGCGCGCGCAGCATGCCGCGGCCGATGGCATCACCCAGGGCCTCCGCCCACGACGTCAGGGCAGGGGTCAGCGGTGCTTGCGAGGTCAATTCTTTGCGAAGGCGTGCCATGAAAACTCCTGTAGAAACTCGCCAATCAAGACAGGCGTGTACTCGCGACTTGTGTCTGTTGTGGCGAACTCTGTCAACAAGACATGTTGGGGTCGTGTTTGACTCGTAATGTAATTTCAATGTCTGTTGAACAAAACATGACGGGAGGATCGTCCAGTCGTGCCGGGAGGGCGTTTGTCTCAAGAGCAGAGAAATGTCTGCGTCAGGGGGCGGGCTGCACCCGGTACGTGAAAGCCCTTACCGTTGCGGTGAGTTGTCTTTCTACAGACATATCGAACCGCCAGCCCTGTCACGCCCGGGTGTCTGGTTGGGAGCCCATAAGCAACGTCCCCTCTCACCGGGCGCGAACCCTGGCGTGAAGGCCAGAGGGCGCGGGGGTGGGAGGGGACGATAAGGAGACGGCCGTCAATGCCGGCCCGTCGCCGGGAACACTCGGGCTCAGAGATTCTTCCGGACCACGTCCTCGATGCGCGACTTCGGCACCGCGCCGACAATCTGGTCCACGACCTTGCCGCCCTTGAAGAGCAGCAGGGTGGGGATGGAGCGGATGCCATACTTCTGGGGCGTGTCCTGGTTCGCGTCGATGTCCATCTTCGCGAACTTCACCTGGCCCTTGTACTGGCCGGACAGCGCCTCGACGGAGGGCGCGATGGCGCGGCAGGGCGCGCACCAGGTGGCCCAGAAGTCCACGAGCACGGGTTGTTGCGAGTCCAGGACCTGCGTCTGGAAGTCCGAGTCTCCGATGTTGATCACGTCGCCAGCCATGTCGTCACCTCATGTCGACTGCTTGAGTAGGATACGTCCTGAGCTTCGCGCCCGGCGTTGCCTGGGGGGGCGGGAAGGCCGGGCGGCTTCCGGTGGAACGGATGCCGCATCTGGCCGGAGGTTGCACCCCATTTCCAGGCCCGCCGGGAATGAGGGTGGTGTAGTCTGCGGAGCGTGACGAAGCTCTTCCTGTCCCAGGCCCAGCTCGAGGAGTGGGCGCTGGAGGACAAAGCAGACCTGCGCGAGGGCCGCCTGGTGGTCGCCGCCGAGGGTGGGAGCGCCTGGCCGCTCACGCCCGCCGTCCATGTGGTGCAGCTGGTGTCCGGGGAGGACACGCACCAGCTGGTCTCCCGGGTGAAGACCGAGGAGCAGCTTGGCCGGCTGGGGGCTGAGCAGATGGCCGACTCCATCCTGGTCGGGGACTCCGCGTACGAAGTGGTTCCGGGTTATGTGGCGGAGGTGGGGGCACCCGCTCCCGAGCGCAAGCCCAATTCGGAGACCGACCTGCTGGCGGCCTTCATTCTCAATAAAATGTAAAATGGGCTGAGGCAGGACTGAATGCCTCCTCGGCCGGGGTTATGAGCCTGCCGCCATGAGCCATACGCTCGTCTCGCTCGCCTGCCACGCCTACGGCCTGGCCGCGCTCGTCTACCTCGCCTTCCTGGTCCGCCAGTCCCAGGTGCTCGCCGTCACCGGCCGGGTGCTGGTGGGGACCGGGCTGCTGATGCATTGCGTTGCGCTCATCGAGATGCTGAGCGCGCAGGGAGGCCGCCTGGTGGGGCCCGCGCAGGGCATGTCCACCTTCGCCTTCCTGCTGCTGGCGCTGTTCCTGGCGCTGGACGTGCGCTACCGCAAGCCCGTCATCGGCGCGTTCCTCACGCCGCTGGCGGTGGCGGTGCTGCTCATCGGCATGTTGCTGCACGGCGGGTCCACGCCGCTTCCGGACGCGGTACGCCAGCCGCTGTTGCCGGTCCATGTGACCATCGCGCTCCTGGGCATGACGGCCTTCGGCGTGGCGGCGGGAGTGGGCGTCATGTACCTGCTGATGGAGCGGGAGGTGAAGGCCAAGCACTTCGGGCTGCTCTTCTCCCGGCTGCCGTCCCTGGAGTTCCTGGACACGCTCAACCGGCGGCTCGTGGTGTGGGGTTTCATCGCGCTGTCGCTCACGCTGGCGACCGGCGCCCTGTTCACCACCACGCTGCGGGGGCTCAGCTGGGCGCTCGAGGCCAAGCACGTGGCCACGTTCGTCGCATGGGGCGTCTTCGCGGCGCTCGTCAACGCGCGCATCTTCGCCGGCTGGCGTGGCCGGCGGGTGGCGCTGCTCACCATGGCCGGCTTCTGCCTGGTGCTGGTCTCCTTCCTGTCGTCCTACGACCTGTCCGCCGCTGGCCCGGGGATGCCGTAGCCATGGAATTCATCTGTATCGGCGTGTCACACCGCACCGCGCCCCTGGGCGTCCGTGAGCGGCTGGCATTGCCTGAAGCACGGCAGACGGAAGTGTTGCAGCGCCTGGCGCAGGCGCCCGTGGAGGCGCTCTGGGTGTCCACGTGCAACCGCGTGGAGGTGTACCTGGCGGCCCCCAGCGCGGACCTGGCGCGGGAGCGCGCGCGGGAGACGCTGCACTCGCTGGGCGGCGCGGAGGCGCTGGAGCACCTGTACGAGCACCAGGGCGAGGCGGCGCTCGTGCACCTGTTCCGCGTGGCGTCCAGCCTGGACTCCATGGTGCTGGGCGAGGCTCAAATTCTCGGGCAGGTGAAGGACGCCTTCGAGCGCGGCCAGGGCGCGGGCGCGGTGCGCGGAGAGCTGACGCGCGCGTGCGCGGCGGCGTTCGGCTGCGCCAAGCGCGTGCGCACGGAGACGGCGGTGGGCCGCGCGGCGACGTCCATGGCGTCCGCGGCGGTGCAGCTGGCGAGCAAGGTGTTCGACGGGCTCAAGGACAAGACCGTGCTGGTGGTGGGCGCGGGAGAGATGGGTGAACTGGCGGCGCGGCACCTGAAGAACGCGGGCGCCGGGAAGCTCATCGTGACCAACCGCACGCTCGCCCGCGCGGAGGCGCTGGTGGCGGAGGTGGGCGGGGTGGCGAAGCCCTACGAGGAGCTCTTCACGCTGCTCGCGGGCGCGGACGTGGTGGTGACGAGCACCGCGTCGCCGGTGCCCATCTTCACGCGCGACAACGTGGGCGCGCTGGGCAAGGCGCGCAAGGGCCGGCCGCTGTTCATGGTGGACCTGGCGGTGCCGCGAGACATCGACCCGGCGGTGGGAACGCTGGACTGGGTGCACGCGTACGACGTGGACGACATCCAGAAGTTCGTCGCGGACAACACCGCCGCGCGCGCGGAAGAGGCGCACAAGGCGGGCGGGCTGGTGGCGCAGGAGGTGGCGCGCTTCGCCCGGGAGCGCGCGCTGCGCGACGGCATGCCGGTGCTGGCGCGCCTGCGTCAGCGCGCGGAGGCCATTGCCCGCGCGGAGGTGGAGCGCACGCTCTTGGGCCTGGGCGACGGGCTCACCGACAAGCAGAAGAAGAGCATCGAGGCCATGGGGCGAGCCATCGTGAACAAGCTGTTGCATGAGCCCACCGCGCGCCTGCGCGCCGTGGGGCCCCAGGGTGAGGGCAACCGGCTGGCGGGCGCCGCCGCGGAGCTGTTCGGGCTGACGGAGGCGGAGGCCGCCGCCATCGCTCCGGAGGAGAACGCCGCGCCCCCGCAGGAGGCGCGCAACACCGTGGTGGCCACCGGGAGCCGACGATGAAGACGGTGCGCATCGCGACGCGGGAGAGCCCGCTGGCGCTGTGGCAGGCGAATCACGTGGCCTCGCTCCTCAAGGAGCGCAACCCCGGCCTGGAGGTCACCCTGGTGAAGATGACCACCGAGGGCGACCGCTTCCTGTCCGCGCCGCTGTCCCAGGTGGGCGGCAAGGGCCTGTTCGTGAAGGAGATTGAACAGGCGCTGCTCGATGGCCGCGCGGACGTGGCGGTGCACAGCCTCAAGGACATGACGTCGGTGTTCCCGGAGGGGCTCATCCTGGCGGCGGTGCCGACGCGAGAGGATCCGCGCGACGCGTTCTGCAGCCCGGAGGGGCACACGCTGGCGATGCTGCCCGCGGGCGCGAAGGTGGGCACGTCATCGCTCAGGCGCAGCTGCATTCTTCGCGCGCGCCGGCCGGACCTGGAGATCGTCTCCTTGCGCGGCAACGTGCAGACGCGCCTGCAGAAGACGCGCGACCTTCAGCTCGCGGGCGCCATGCTCGCGGCGGCGGGGCTCAAGCGCCTGGGATTGGACCACCACATCACCCAGGTGGTGCCGGTGGCGGAGAGCCTGCCGGCGGTGGGGCAGGGCGTGCTGGCCATCCAGTGCCGCGAGGCGGACGCGGACGTGCGCGCGCTGCTTTCGCCCCTGGAGGACATGGCCACGCGCAACGCCGTGCGGGCCGAGCGCGCCTTCCTGGCGAAGCTGGAGGGCGGCTGCACCGTGCCCCTGGCCGGCCACGCCACGGTGGAGGACGGCCAGGTGTACCTGCGCGGCCTGGTGGGCCGGCCGGACGGTACGCGGGTGGTGCGGGGCGAGGTGAAGGGCCCCGTACCGGAAGCGGAGCGGCTGGGCGAGGCGCTCGCGGACGAGCTGCTGTCGCGCGGGGCGGGAGACATCCTGCGCGATTTCGCCCGCCGCGAAGGCGCGCCCCGCGCCTAGAGTGCCGGCCCGTGGACCCGCGACTGGATGGCATCCGAATCTTGGTGACGCGCCCGCGTGAGCGGGCCGAGGAGCTGTGCTTCCTCCTGGAGGACGAGGGCGCGGAGGTCCTCAGCCTGCCGCTGTTGGAGCTGCATCCGCCGGAGGACCCGCGCCCGCTCGCGTCCGCCGCCGAGCACGTGCAGCGCTACCACTGGGTGGTGTTCGCCAGCCCCTCCGCCGTGGAGGCCTTCCTGGAGGCCCTGCGGCTCGCCGGCACGCTGGACCGGCTGTCCCGCGTGAAGCTGGCCGCCGTGGGGCCGCGCACCGCCAGGGCCGTGGAGGGCTACGGCCTGAAGGTGGAGGCCGAGCCCAACGAGGGCACCGGCGCGGCGCTCTTCACCGCCCTGCGCGACGTGCTGGGGCCGGAGGACGACGTGCTCCTGCCCGCGGCGGAGGAGGGGAGGCGCGAGCTGGAGGACGGCCTGCGCGACCTGGGCGTGCGTGTCACCCGCGTGACGGCCTACCGCAGCGCTCCGGCCACCGTCGAACCGGAGGCGCTGGCCGAGCTGGCCGCATCCCCGCCCCAGGTGGTGCTCTTCGCCTCGCCGCGCACCGCGGAGGCCTTCGTGGAGGGGGTGGGCCGCGAGCCGCTGGCCTCCGCGAAGGTGGTGGCCATTGGCCCCACCACGGCGACCGCGCTGACGCAGTTGGGCATCCCCGTGGCCGCCGTCGCCGAGCGCCCCACGCCCGAAGCGCTGGTGGATGCCACCGTTCGCGCCGTTCACGGGTAGACTGTCCGCCCGGTGACGTCCGGGCGCTCAGACGGAGCGCCCCGTGCGGACGTGACGTGAAGAGGTGCGGGTGATGAAGCGTGGGACGCAGCGGAGTGTCTTCCTCCTTGGACTGCTGGCGCTGGCCACGACAGCGCACGCCCAGGGGGGCTACCAGTTCCTGGAACACTGGGTGCTCAACAACAGCCAGGACCCGTTCCCGTACTACGTGGACGCGCGCAACAACCAGCCCGCGGGCAATGACATCTCGCTGGTGGAAGACGCGGTGAAGAAGGCCTTCCAGGCCTGGCAGGACGTGGACTGCGCCTGGCCCGCCTTCACCTACAAGGGCCGCTCCACCATCGTCCCCATCCCGGACGTGAACGACCGGCTGGACGGCTTCAGCGTCGCCGCCATCTGGGTCACCGACCCGAACAGCACCGAGTACAAGGACGTGCTCAACGCCGGCGCCAACGTGGCCGCCGCGGTGCCGCTGAGCCACGGCGGCAACGTGTACCAGTGCGACATCTTCCTGGACGCCGTGAGCCACAAGTTCACGACGTTCTCCCCCACGCCCGCGGGCTTCGTGGACATCCAGACGGCGGTGATGCGCGAGGTGGGCCACTGTCTGGGCCTGGGCAGCACGTACGAGTACCCGGACGCGGTGATGTACTTCTCGCTGAACGCGGGCACGCAGCGGCGCACCCTGTCGTCCTATGACCGGGGCGCGTTCTGCCAGCGCTATCCCCAGACGGGCGCGGTGGGCTCGCCGTGTGACACCGCCGCGTGCGGCCCCGGCCTCACCTGCGTCACCACGCAGTCCACCACCAGCGGCAACTCGATGAAGATCTGCTCCAAGCCGTGCCCCTCCGGCACGCCCGGAGCCTGCCCGGCCCCCTACCAGTGCCGCGCGTCCACCGTCATCAATGGCTCGCAGTACGCCTGTCTGCCGGAGGCGATTGGCACGGGCACCAAGGTGGGCAACCCCTGCACCAGCGCCTCCACGTGCGGCGCGCCCGAGTCGCGCTGCCTCACGGCCACGGACAAGACCACCGCCTTCCCGGCGTGGACGGACGGCTACT
This sequence comes from Corallococcus sp. M7, assembly GCF_054512695.1. NCBI lineage: Bacteria > Pseudomonadati > Myxococcota > Myxococcia > Myxococcales > Myxococcaceae > Corallococcus > Corallococcus sp. M7. The sequence continues at coordinate 6,677,481 of NZ_CM137252.1, read as the reverse complement.
GCACGGAGTCCTGCGTCGCCAACGCGGACTGCCCCACCGGCTCCACGTGCACGTCCGTGGGCTCCGTGGGCAAGCGCTGTCTGAAGAACTGCCGCCCGGGCAAGGGCGACTGTCGCGAGGGCTATACCTGCAACACGCTGCCTGACAACGGCGGCGACGTGTGCGTCGCCGACTGCGCCACCAACAACGACTGCGGCTCCAACTACGCCTGCCGCTCGTGCGACCACGCCTGCGTGCAGCAGTTCTCGGGCACGCGCAGCGTTGGCGACCCGTGCCTCCAGGATTCGGAGTGCGGCTTCAACCAGAAGTGCCTGAAGCTCAATGGCAACCCGCAGGGCGTGTGCTCGGAGCCGTGCTCGGTGGCCACCTGCACGTGCAGCCCCGGCAACACCTGCCGCCCGGCCGGCACCGGCGAGGACCGCTACTGCTTCCGCGACTGTGGCGCGGGCACCTGCTCCTCGCCGCTCCAGTGCGTGCCGTTCCAGGAGGGGACCGCCTGCATCGCCCCCTGCCGCACCAACCAGGACTGCCCCAACGGCCTGTACTGCGGCAATGGCGGCCAGTGCTACGACCCGTACGCGCAGACGGACGGCGGCACCTGCACCCTGTGCAGTGACGGTGGCACGCCGCCGCCCCCGCCGCTGGACGGCGGCACGGATGGCACGACGAACGACCCCGGCGGCTGCGGCTGCCAGAGCGCCCCCACCTCCGCGGCATTCCTCGTGGGGCTCGGCGTGTTGCTCCTGGCCACCCGCAGAAGGAGGAACGTGTGACCCAGGCGGCGCCCCCCGGAAGCAGCGGCCCCTCGCGCAGCGCCACGGACTTCACCCTGGGCTTCGTGCTGGAGGCCCTGGTCGCCCAGCGCCTGCTGACGCCACAGCAGGCGCAGGAGGTGCTGGCGCGCGAGCCCGCCGCGCGTGCCCGCGTCCTCAAGGCGCAGGGCGGCACGGGCAAGGACGCGGCCCGCTATGACGTGTCGCCCGTGGAGGTGGTCGCGGCCTTCCAGGTTCCGGCGCCGGGGGGGCGGGGCGTGCTGGACGAGGACCGCGTCACGGAGGCCGCCGCGCGCGCCGCGGGGCTGGCCTACCGGAAGCTGGATCCGCTGAAGATGGACATGGCGCTGGCCACCCGCACGGTGTCCCGGCCCTACGCGCAGAAGCACGTGCTGCTGCCCCTGGAGCGCACCGAACAGGGGCGGCTGCGCGTGGCGGTGGCCAACCCCTTCGACCGCGAGCTCTTCGAGTCCTTCCACCGGCTCACCGGCGAGCCGGTGGAGCCCGTGCTGTCCGCGAAGACGGACATCCTGCGCTCCATCGCGGACATCTACGGCTTCAAGAACACGCTGGCCAAGGCCGCGGACGACTTTGGCGGCGCGAACGCGCAGATCGCCAACTTCGAGCAGCTGGTGTCGCTCAGCGGCACGCAGGAGCTGGAGGCGTCCGACAGGCCGGTGGTGCAGGCGGTGGACTACCTGCTGCGCTACGCCTTCGACAACCGCGCGTCGGACATCCACATCGAGCCCAAGCGCGCCACCGCCGTGGTGCGCCTGCGCATCGACGGCGTGCTGCACCCCGTCTACACGCTGCCCGCGCAGGTGCACCCGCCCATCGTGTCGCGCGTGAAGATGCTGTCGCGCATCGACATCTCCGAGAAGCGCCGCCCCCAGGACGGCCGCATCAAGACGGAGCGCGACGGCCGCGAGGTGGAGCTCCGCGTCTCCACGCTGCCCACCGCCTTCGGTGAGAAGGTGGTCATCCGTATCTTCGACCCGGAGACGCTGGTGCAGGACATCGCCCAGCTGGGCTTCGACCCGGATGAGAAGGGCCACTTCGAGTCATGGATTGATCAGCCCCACGGCCTCATCCTGGTGACGGGCCCCACGGGCAGCGGCAAGACGACGACGCTCTACTCCGCGCTCAAGGCGGTGGCGGGGCCGGACGTCAACGTCACCACGATTGAAGACCCCATCGAAATGGTGTGGGACACCTTCAACCAGGTGCAGGTGCAGCCCAAGGTGGGCCTGGATTTCGCGGGGGCGCTGCGCCACATCCTGCGCCAGGACCCGGACGTCATCATGGTGGGCGAGATCCGCGACGCGGAGACGGCGGAGAACGCCATCCAGGCCGCGCTCACCGGCCACCTGGTGCTCTCCACGCTGCACACCAACGACGCGCTGGGCGCGGTGGCGCGCATGAAGGACCTGGGCGTGCCGGCCTTCCTCCTGGCGCAGAGCCTGCTGGGCGTCATGGCCCAGCGCCTGTTGCGCCGCGTCTGCGTGCACTGCGCGGAGGAGGCGGTGCTCACGCCGGACGAGCTGTTGGCCCTGGAAGCGCCCCTGCCGCTGTTGCCCGGCGGCGTGAAGCTGTCCAAGGGGGCCGGGTGCGTGCGCTGCCGCGGCACCGGCTTCTCCGGCCGCACCGGCGTCTTCGAAATCGTCTCCACCACCCGCGAGGTGCGCGAGCTCATCGCCCGCGAGGCGCCCTACGAGCACCTGGTGCAAGCGGCGCGGCGCGGGGGCATGCGCACGCTGCGCGAGGCCGCCGTGCGCAAGCTGGCGCAGGGCCTCACCGCCTTCGACGAGGTGGTGCGGATGACGTCCGCCTTCTGAAAACACGAAGGGCCCGCCGTGAAGCACGGCGGGCCCCGCGAAGCTGCCCGAAGCGGGCAGGGCGGCTGTTAGAAGCGCGCCTGCAGCAGCGTGTTGAAGCCCAGCGCGTGCGGCTTCTCGAAGTTCGGCTGCGCGATGCCCGTCACGTCGTCCTCGAACGTGGTCCGGTTGGTGTCGTACGTGTAGTAGACCTCACCCACGGCCGCGACCGTCTCCGACAGGTCCCACCGGAAGGTGGCCTTGGCGGACCAGATGAGCTCCGCCTCGCAGGCGCTGGTGCCTCCGCAGGTGCTGGGCAGGATGCTCAGCTGGTTGGCGTCACGCACCACGACCGTGCGCGTGCCGGTGAGGCTGGGGGGCGGGTTGCTGCCGCCCACGAGCGGAACCGGGCTGCGGAAGGACGCCGGCTGCTGCGCGCCGATGATGAAGCCCGGCGTCAGGTGCAGCCGCTCGATGTTGTAGTCCACGCCCACCGCGCCGAAGACTTCCGGCTTCAGCACCGTGCCCGTGGGGAAGTCCTGGAACGGGGGGAAGCCCGGCACGTCGAACTGGATGAAGGACAGGCTGCGCACCAGCGCCAGCGCGTTGAAGCGGAAGCGGTTGAGCTTCGCGCGGCCCTGGAAGGCGAGCGCCACGGCACCCTGGGGCTTGGTGGCGCCGAACTTGTCCGGGTCCTGCAGGGTCTGCGTGAGGTAGCTGCCCTCCAGCGAGAGGGAGTACGACAGGCCACCCGGGTACGTCTCCGGCGCGAAGAAGCGCTGGTAGATTTCCGGGTCGTTCTTGTAGAGCCGGAAGTCCACGCTCGTGCCCACCGGCACGCCCACGTGGTAGACGACCTGACCGGACACGCCGGCCGAGTTGACGCCCGCCTCGATGGACTGGTTCGCCAGGCCCGGGACGATGCCCTTCTGGAAGTAGCCGCCGCCGGCCTCCACGCGCAGCGTCTCCAGGATGTCCCAGCCCGCGCCGGCCATCACGCCGTAGAGCGTCTCCTGCTCCAGGATGAGGTCGTTGAGCACCAGCGCCGTCTTGCCGCCCACGTACGCGTACCAGCGGTCGCGCGTCACCTGGAACTTGGCGCCCGGCACACCCGTCGCGGTGGCGCGGTTGGTGAAGATGGAGCTGCCGCCCCAGGAGATGCGGTACGCGTAGCCCAGACGGAAGCGGTCCGCGGACACCGGGAAGCCGGTGAGCGAGATGCCTTCCTTCTCACCCCAGCCCGGCGGCTGGTAGTTCAGGCGCACGTAGCTGGAGTTGTCGAAGATGTCGACACCGCCGGACGGGCGCTCCAGCACCAGCAGCGTGAGGGCCGCCTCCGTGGTGAGGCCCTCGAAGAACGCCGGCATGCGCTTGTAGAGCACGACGTTCGACAGGGACTCGAAGCCGGAGAACCGGGTGTTGAAGTTGTCGTAGAACTGCGTGTTCTGGTTACCCGCGCCAAAGCGCGCGTTGGGGCTGTTGGGAGTCGTCTCTCCCGCGCCCGCCAGCACGTTGTCGTCCGCGAAGACGAACGACAAACGGGTGTCCACGAAGTCCCCGGCCCAAGCGGGCGCGGAAAGGGTTGTGAGGCCCGCCAGGGCCAGCGTCTGCAACGTTTTCAATGTCCCTCCAGGAAGCGGTCCGGGGGAGACCGCTCCTCCCTGCGCCCCGGCTCTTCACCGGGGCGCTCAATGCGACTGCTCAAAGGTGAATGGCGACTACGGGCACGGCTTGATGGGCTTCGGGCACTCCATCCCGGGCCCGGGATAGCAGCACAGGTCGTCCTGGTCTCGCGGCAGGACGTTCCAGCGCGGACGCGCCGGACCCACGTGCTTCAGGTGACCCACGACGTCGAAGGTGGCCGCCCGCAGCTGCTTGCACTGGAGCGCCTTCGCCGCGTCGGCGTCGTTCTCGTTGCAGTCCGGGTTCAGATCCGGCACCGCGTCCTTGATCTGCAGGCTGATGCGCGAGCGCGTGTCCGGCGCGACCTTGCACGCGGCGTTGGCCGTGGCGGCGGCGTCGCGCACCAGCGCGACCGTCACCTCGGAGCCCTTCAGCGTGTACTCGTAGCGGGTGTTCGCCGGGATGAGCGTGTCCGTCTGGTCCGCCGTCACGCTCACCGCGCCGAAGCGCGCGTGCACCGGCTGGGTGCAGATGATGTTCATCCGGTAGCCCTGGGGCAGCGCCTTGTCCGGCCGCACGGCCGTGGTGCCCACGTTGACGTTCATGATGCGGTTGGGGACGGACTCGTCCATGCCCATGGACGCGGGGCCGGTGGCGTTCATCTCCACCACGAACTGACCGAAGTTCGTGTACGTCGTCTTCTCCGCGCAGATGGTGCCAGCGTACTCGCCGATGCCCAGCGTGCAGTCGATGACGCACTGGCGCTCCGGCAGGTCCGGATCATCCGGCGGCTCCTCGAAGCAGTTCTGCCAGGTGCGCGACGCGCTGCTGCCCACCGGGCAGAACATGGGCATGTCGTTGTTGCCGTTGGCGTCGCAGTTGCGGAACACCTTGGGGAACTTCACCCGGCGCAGCTTCACCAGCGAGGACTCCAGGCTCTCCATCTTGTAGTTCTTGTAGCTGTAGCCGCACAGGATGTCGTCCAGGTACGGCGAGCCGCTGTAGCCGCACAGCCGGCCGTTGATCTCCACGGGCGGCACCTGGTCCAGGTACTTGTTCCACTGGTCCTGCGGCAACAGGCGCACGTTCTCCCGCAGCGTCCACGCGGGGAAGCTCATCTGCGTGGTGTTGGTGAACTCCGCCACCGTGCCGGACAGCGTCCAGAGCAGGTCGCCGGAGTCCAGTCCTTCCGGGAAGGAGTAGTTGTAGATGTAGATGCTGTTGAAGCGGCCCGGGTTGAAGCCGTCCGGCTCCGCGGTCTGGACGTTCGCGCCCGTGACGCTCTTCTCCGCCACGCGGCAGGCCGTCATGTCCGTGACGTAGAAGCCGCTGGAGTCCGTGCCCGTCACCAGCAGCATCATCGGCTTGCCGTTGTTGGGGTCGGACGGGTCGCAGTTCTGCGTCAGCGGCTCGCCGGACTCCGGGTTGCGGCCCACGCGCATGAACTGCTTGATGAAGACGCTCGTCTCCGAGCCGCCCTCGGGCAGGTTGATGGTGGCGATGGCGGGCTCCTCGAACCGGATGCCCTGGGACAGGCCGGTCGCGAGGGTGCGCGTGGCCGGCTCCTGGGGCAGCTGGGACAGGTCGCCCACGACGCCGCCGTCCGCGTAGACGAGCTCCAGGTCCTGGTCCTGCACCCAGACGTGCGTCTCGCCGTACAGGTGGGCCACGCGCACGGTGCCGGTGCCCTTGCCGTTGGTCAGCTGCGTCCAGCGCTGGCCGTACTCACCGGTGAGGTCGCCCGGGATGACCCGGAAGGACACCGGCCCGTTGAAGGACGTCATCTCCCCGCCGGTGCCGTCCAGCGCGGTGATGGACAGACCGATGTCCACGTCCGAACGGGGCAGGGTGTAGGGGCAGTCCGGGGTGCCGCGCACGTCGAGCGGCACCGCCGCCTGGTCGTTGCCGTACTTCGACGCGCAGGCGTTCACCACCGGCAGCAGCGTGGCGGCGGAACCGCCGGTGGTGATGCTCGTCACCTCCACGCGGAAGGACGTGAGTCCGGTGGGCTCCTCGGACTCCTTCGTGTAGCAGCCGGCCGCCAGGGCCAGCGTGGACAGCAGGAAGAGTCTCTTCATCACTTCACCCTCCGCCCGATGCGGCCATCCTCGATGGCGCTCGCGATGGGCATGGCTGTGGGCTTCTCACAGAAGGAACGCAGCTGGCTCGTCACGTTGCCGCAGGTGGGGTTGCCACCCACCAGGAGGTCGCGGCAGGTGCAGCGGCCGGTGTAGGGCCCCTGCGGCAGCGCGCACTGCTCCAGGGCCGCCTGCTTCGTCGTGTCCGGCAGACCGCACCGGGCCATGGCCGCCGGCTGCTCCTGGGCATCGTCGGTCACCTTGAGCAGGTCGCGGCACGAGCAGCTGCCCACGGTCTTGTCGAGCCCTTCCTCGAAGGCCTTGGACACCTTGCAGGAGTTCAGCGTCTTCTCGTCCACCGTCCACTGGCCGTTGACCAGCGAGCCGCAGCGCGTGCCGTTGCTGGACGTCTCCCGGCCGTTGAGCAGGTCGTCGCAGTTGCAGAAGCCCTGCATGTAGCCGATGAGCGAGTCGCGCAGGCTGATGCCCGTCTCGATGCGCGTGGTGTTGCGCTTGAGCACCGTGAAGCCGGAGCCGCCCTTGGCGATGTAGTCGTTCACCGCGACCTTGTAGGTGCCGTTGGTGTCCAGCGGCTTGCCGTTGATCTCGATGTCGATGCCCGGGTGCGCCCAGCAGCGCGAACCGGCGGTGTCCTCCAGGCAGGTCCAGGGCGCGTGGCCCTCGCGGTTGTCCTGGGGGCAGTCCGTGGCCACCGTGGCCGGGGTGCACGAGATGCGCAGGTCGTTGAGCTGCACCTGGGCGCAGTCCATGGTGAAGCGGGCGCCGGAGATCTGCGCCTGGCTCACGCACCCGCGCTCCGCGGAGCGCTCGGTGACGAAGTCGAACATCTCCTGCATCTCCACGCCGGACAGGTACATGATGTTGATGGTGTTCTCGAACGGGAACACGTTGAACATCGCCTCCTGCGTCACCACGCCCGCGTAGAGGTTGTCGCGGATGCCCAGGGAGTTGGTGAGCGCCATCTCCGCCTCCACGCGGTTGCGCTTGCGCATGGAGTCCGCGGCGATGTTGCCCAGCGGGCTGTCACCGCCGTTGGAGTTGTTGCGCCGCTGCACGTCGAGGGGCGCGTAGGAGAAGATGGAGGTGAGCTGCAGCTTCACGTCCATGCCCAGCAGGTACGGGATGAGCAGGTCCGTCGTCTGCGCGTCCTCCTGACGGCCGCACTCCGCCATGGCCTCGCGCACGCCCGGCGCGTTGATGAACTCGCCCGGGTCCCAGAAGATGTTGTCGTCGAAGCGGTACTTGCGCATCGCCTCGTTGCACCAGAGGCCGTCCACCGGGAACGCGTGGTAGTCCTGGCTGATGACCTCGGCGCCGTTCTCCTCGCCCAGCTGGTTCGGCATCTTCACGACCAGCTCCAGGCGGCCCACGTACTTGGCGAACGCGCCCGAGTGCGACAGCACGACCTTGCGGCCGGAGGGGTCCGTCACCAGCTGCGGCGGGTTGAGCACCACGTGCAGGTGGCCGCCCAGGACCACGTCCATGCCGTTGACGCCCGCGATGTGCACGCGCACCACCGACTTGTCGTTGCCTTCCGGCCCGAACCACTCCAGCACCTTCCACGCGTCGTGCGCGCGGTTGATGAAGGGCTTCGCGCGGCCGTACTCGTAATAGGCCTCATAACCCTGGATGAGATCCTGGTCCTCGGTGAGGCCCAGGTGGCTGACGATGACAATCAGGTCCGTCACCGGACGCAGCAGCTCCACGTAGGAGCGCGCGGCCTCGTTCTGCTCCAGCGGCGTCACCTGCAGGCTGTTGCCGCCCTCCACGATGGAGTTGAGGGAGGAGATGTTCGCCATGCCGATGACGCCCACCCGCAGGCCCTTCACCGTCCGGATGGTGTAGGGGTTGGTCACCATGGAGGCGCCGTTGGTGCCGGTCGTCTTCGGGTCGTCCCAGTAGTAGTTGGCGGCCAGCAGCGGGAAGTTGGCGAAGTTGCGCGCCTTCTGGACGAAGTTGAGGGCGCCCGCGTCGAACTCGTGGTTGCCCACGACGGCGGCGTCCAGACGGGACTCGGAGAGGAAGCGGAACTCCGCCTCGCCCGTGTTCACGTTGAAGATGGGCGCGCCCTGGAAGCAGTCACCGGAATCCAGGTGCAGGATGCGGTCGCCCTTGGCGCGCTCGCGCTTGAGGATGGACGCGATGCGCGTGGCACCGCCAAAGGGACCGGCCTCGGGAATGAGCTCCAGGTCCTGGTCCGTCTTCAGCGGCGTGAAGTCGTACGGGACGAGCCGCGAGTGGATGTCAGAGGTATGGAGGAGGGTAAGCCGCACCTCCTGACCTTCAAGGTGGTAATCCTGGCCTTCCAGCACAGGCATGCACGAGGCGAGGGCCAGGGCGCAGGCGCAGAAGAGGCCGAGCAGTGCGCGACACATTCGTGGCGGATCCGTGATTCGTAGGGAGTGACGACTTGAGGACGGCGCAACCTACGGGATCAAGGGTGCACGGGCAAGCAACGCCACCGTGGCACCTCCACCTACCAGGACATCAGGAGAGCAGGCAGACATGCGTCCCAGCAGTTCCAATGTGACTGACATCGAGATCATCGAGGATTTCTCCGCCACGGCGCGTTGTGACGAAGGCTTCCTCCGAGTGCGTCGGCTGCGCTGCCGCAACCGGCGCGCGGATGGCTCGTCGTCTCCGGTGTACCGGGTGGATGTGGTGGACCGGCCCCGGTTGGACGCGGTGTCGGTGCTCATCTACCGCCGCGCGTCGGATGGAAACGTGGAAGTCCTGACGCGCATGAACCTGCGCCCCGCGGCGTACTTCCGCCGCGAGCAGACCGCGTCCATGACCGTGCCTGACACGGTGAGCCATCTGCGCGTGGAGGAGATTGTCGCGGGCCTGCTGGAGCCCGCGGACAAGGGGGAGGAGGGGCTTCGCCGCCGCGCGGCGGAGGAGGTGAAGGAGGAGGCGGGCTACACGGTGCGGCCGGAGGACATCCAGTTGCTGGGCGGCGCGTTCTTCCTCGCGCCGGGCATCCTGTCGGAGAAGGTCTTCCCGGCCGCGGTGGACGTCACCGGCGTGACGCAGGGCGAGGTGGAGGGAGACGGCTCTCCATTGGAGGAGGGCATCCACCTGCAGTGGCGGCCATTGAGCGCGGTGCTGGACGCGTGCCGCCGCGGTGACATCGCGGACGCGAAGACGGAGGTGTCCCTCACGCGGCTGCTCGCCCGGCTTTCCTGAAAGCCGCTTGCTGTTTCCGGGTCGAGGACGGACGGGGTAGGGTGCTGCCCCGTTCCGCTTCCTTTTAGCAGGCGAGGTTCGTCGCATGTCGTCGCTGCCCCCGTGGCTGGCCCAGCTGCTCCCCATCGTCATCCTGCTCGGGGCCATTGGCCTGGTGCTCTCACGGCTGCCGAAGGTGGAGCTGGGGCACACCGATGCGTTCCGCCGCCGCCGCTTCTTCAACTGGTTCCCGCTGGGCCTGACGTACGCGTTCCTCTACATGGGGCGCTACAACGTCAACGTGGCGACCAGCGCCATGGGCGCGCAGACGTCCAACGCGGACTTCGCCACCATCTTCTTCTGGGGGACGCTGACGTACGGCGCGGCCTTCCTCCTCAACGGCCCGCTGACGGACAAGCTGGGCGGCCGCTTCACCATCCTGTTGTCCGCGGGCGGCAGCGCGGCGGCGAACATCGCCATGGGCGGCCTGGTGTACGCGGTGCTGAAGAACGGCTGGGCCCCGCCGGGCGGCGTCGTCGCGTGGCTCGCGTTCCTCTACAGCGTGAACATGTACTTCCAGAGCTTCGGCGCGGTCTCCATCGTCAAGGTGAACGCGTCGTGGTTCCACGTGCGTGAGCGCGGCCAGCTGGGCGGCGTGTTCGGCATCCTCATCTCGCTGGGCCTGTACTTCGCGTTCGACTGGTGCCGCTTCATCGCGGACGCGGCGCCGGTGTGGTGGGTGTTCTTCGTGCCCGCGGCGCTGCTCGTGGGCTTCCTGGTGCTGGACTTCTTCGTCATCCGCGACACGCCGTCCCAGACGGGCCACCCGGACTTCGACACGGCGGACGCGTCCAGCGGGGAGACGGGCCCGGCGCTCTCCGTGCCGCAGCTGTTCGGCAAGCTGCTGAGCAACCGCGTCATCCTCATCATCCTGGGCGTGGAGTTCTGCAGCGGCTTCCTGCGCAACGCGGTGATGCAGTGGTTCCCCAAGTACGCCAAGGCGGTGGGAGAGTCCGGCGGCTTCGTGGCCTCCAACTGGGGCATGCTGTCGTGCGTCGCCGGCATCCTGGGCGGCATGTTCGCGGGCGTCATCAGCGACCGCATCTTCGACTCGCGCCGCGGCCCCGTGTCCGCGGTGCTCTACGCGGGCCTGCTGCTGGGCGCGGTCGGCGCGGTGTTCCTCCTGGGCACGGTGGGCGCCGGCTGGTCCGTGGTGTTCATGTCCCTGTGCGTCATCGGCGTGCACGGCATGCTGTCCGGCACGGCCACCATGGACTTCGGCGGCAAGAAGAACGCGGGCATCGTGGTGGGCATCATCGACGGCGCGGTGTACGCGGGCACGGCCATCCACGCGCTCGTCTACGGGGCCATCCTGCCCACCGGCGACGCCATGAAGGACCCCGCCAACTGGAAGCCGTGGCCCCTGGCCATGCTGCCCCTGGCCATCGTGGGCCTGGTGCTGGCGTCGCGGGTGTGGAACGCGAAGCCCCAGCCCAAGGCGGCCCCGCTGCCGGTGGGTGACGTCGTCCCAGGCGCCGTGCCGGGCGCGTCGTCTCGTACGGGCACCAACGGTTGAGGCTCCACGGGAGTGCGTCCGGGTGTGCCGCCCCGGACGCTTTTCCATCCTTTGGTGAGGGTGGCTCCCGTGTGACAGACCTGTGACATAGACTGGAGTTTGTGTCCCAGGTCCCTGAAGCGCTCCACAGCCGGTTCGACGTCCACGACCGCAAGCAGTTCGAGATCAAGCTCGAGTACCAGCCCACGGGCGCGGACGAGACGCGCTATCTGGTGGAGGCCTACCTCTTCCTGCCGTCGAGCCTGAACATCGACGCGGAGACGTACCCGCGCGCGGACTTCTACGCGGACATCCACAACTACGTGCGCTTCAAGACGCCGGTGATGGGGCTGGGAGAGCTCCTGTCGTCGGAGGGCTCGCCGCTGGTGAAGCTGGAGGCGTGGCAGCGCGCGGGCGTGGCGCCGGAGTCGGACGTCGTCTACCAGGCGAAGCTCTTCTCGTGCGTGCTGCGCGGCGCGCTGCGCCGGTTCGCCACCACGGTGGAGACGCGCTGTGACGCGAAGACCGGCGAGGCGGGGAGGGTGGACCTGGAGGCGGTGGTGCGGCAGGCGGGGGACTCCGTGCCCGTGGTGCTGGAGCGCTTCCGCGCGTGGCTGCGCGCCACCGGCGAGGCGAAGCTCCAGGAGAAGACGCGCGCGTCGCTGCGGCTGGTGGACGAGTACGTGAGCCTGCTGGTGGAGCAGTTCTTCCGCCGCGCGGTCGCGGACATGGACTCGCTGCCGCGCACGGGGCCGTGGCTGCCCTTGCGCAAGGGGCTGATGGAGGCGGTGCTGCGCGAGGAGTCCTACCGCAAGGAGCACCGGCTGCGCTCCGTGTTGAGCCCCACGGGGGACAACGAGGAGTACATGCAGCGGCTGGGCTTCCTGAAGAAGTTCTGCATGAACGTGCTCTTCCTGTCCTCGCGCCGCCGTCAGCGCCGGCAGGGCTGGGAGGAGGTGCTGTTCGCCATCGCGGCGGGCGTGGCCATGGCCTTCGCCACGTCGGTGGCGCTCTGGGCGCAGGTCCGCTACACGCAGGTGAGCCTCAACTTCTTCCTGGTGGCCGTGGTCGGCTACATGATGAAGGACCGCATCAAGGAAGGGCTGCGGCGCATGTTCAGCCGCGTGGCCGCCACGCACCTGTACGACCGCACCACGGACCTGGTGGACCCCGTCACCGCGCGCGCCATCGGCACGTGCGAGGAGCGCGTGGACTACGGCGCGGCGGTGAAGGTGCCGCAGGCGGTGTCGTCGCTGCGGCTGCAGGACGACTTCCTCACCGTGTCCCAGGGCGAGCTGTCGGAAGCAGTGATCCGCTACCAGAAGCGCATCGTGCTGGACGCGCGCCTGTTGCCCCGCTCCGAGCGTGGCCTCACGGGCGTCACGGACATCCTCCGGCTGAACGTGGGGCGCTTCCTGCGCGACATGGACGAGCCGGAGTTCGCGCTGGAGTACGTGGACCTGGGGGACTTCTCCGTGGGCCACATCCGGGGCGCGAAGCGCTACCCGGTGGACCTGGTCTTCCGCTTCACGGTGATGGAGGACGGCGTGCGTCATGAATCCGCGCAGCTGGTCCGCCTGGTATTGGACCGCAACGGCATCCAGCGCATGCAGAACTTCGTCCGGGCCCCCGAGGTCCTGGCGGAGGGCTCGGAGCCCGCGGGGTCGGTGCCCATCCAGCCGGCCGCGTGGCGCCAGGGCGCGTGATTTGATGGCCAGCCCCGCGCCGGGGGCATGTATCTTCCGGCGTCCATGGCATTTGAAGATCTCAAGCAGCGCGTGCGGCCGGACTGGCGCGAGGCACTCCGGAGCATCCTGGAGAAGGCCCGCTCGCTCGGCCCCCAGGCGGTCCTGGCGTTCGACCTGGACTCCACCCTCTTCGACAACCGGCCCCGCCAGGCGCGCATCCTGCGCGAGTACGGTGACGCCCGGTCCCTGCACCTGCTCTCCGCGTGCGAGCCGCGCCACTGGGACACCGGCTGGGACATGCGCGCCGCCATGCGCGCGTGCGGCATGGAGGACGCGGAGGTGGAGCAGCGCTACGCGGACGCGCGCGCCTTCTGGCAGGAGCGCTTCTTCACGAGCGCCTACTGCGTCTCCGATGAGGCGATTGAAGGGGCGGCCGCCTTCACGCAGGCGGTGGCCGCCACCGGCGCGCAGGTCGTCTACCTGACGGGCCGTCATGAAGCGATGCGTGAAGGCACCGTGTCATGCCTTGAGCGCTGCGGGATGGTGACGCCCCCCGGCGCGGACGGGCGCGTGCACCTCATCATGAAGCCCACGCTCGCGGAGAACGACGACGCCTTCAAGCGCGAGGCGCACGCGCGCCTGGGCCGCATGGGCACCGTGGTGGCCGCGTTCGACAATGAACCCACGCACGCCAATGACTACCGTCACCGCTTCCCGGAGGCGACGGTCATCCACCTGGCCACGGACCACTCGGGACGGGCCGTGGAATTGAAGGATGGCATCGTGTCGGTGCCGCATTTCTCCATGGAGGACGTGACGCACCGCGCCTGAAAGAAAGGCGTGATGGACGACGGTTTCTGAAAGGCTTTGGAAGTCCCATGGCCGCGCGCTAAGAGGCGCACGGCGTTCGCCGCCCTTCCCCCTCGGGTCTTCAGGGGCGGCCCAGACGGAGGCATGCCGCGGTGGCCAGCGCGTACTCGAAGGACCTGTTGTTGACGATGTACCGGAAGATGTACCTCCTGCGCCGCTTCGAGGAGCGGGCCGGCCAGCAGTACACGCTGGGGAAGATCGCCGGCTTCTGCCACCTCTACATCGGCCAGGAGGCCGTGGCGGTGGGCTGCAACGAGGCCATCCGCCCGGATGACTACATGCTGTCCGCCTACCGCGACCACGGCCAGCCGCTGGCGCGTGGCAGCGACGCCGGGATGGTCATGGCGGAGCTGTTCGGCCGGGGCTCCGGCTACAGCAAGGGCAAGGGCGGCTCGATGCACATCTTCGACATCGAGCACCACTTCTACGGCGGCTACGGCATCGTCGGCGGGCAGATCCCGCTCGCGGCGGGCATGGCCTTCGCCAGCCGCTACCGCAATGAAGACCGCGTCACGGTGTGCTTCTTCGGCGACGCGGCCGCCAACCAGGGCTCGTTCCACGAGACCTTCAACATGGCGCAGAAGTGGAAGCTGCCGGTCATCTACATCTGCGAGAACAACCGCTACGGCATGGGCACGGCCATCGCGCGCACGTCCGCGGTGCCGGAGATCCACAAGCGCGCCTCCGCGTACGGCATGCGCGGTGAGGCGGTGGACGGCATGGACGTCCTCAAGATGTACGAGGCGGTGAAGGACGCCGCCGAATACTGCCGCGCGGGCAAGGGCCCCGTGCTGATGGAGGCGAACACGTACCGCTTCCGCGGCCACTCGATGGCGGACCCGGCGAACTACCGCACCAAGCAGGAGGTGGAGGACGAGCGCAAGAACGACCCCATCCCGAAGCTGCGCGAGTTCGCGATGAAGCAGGGCTTCAAGCTCACCGACGCGGACTTCGAGGCCATCGAGGAGGAGGAGAAGCGCGCGGTGGACGCGGCGGTGAAGTTCGCCGACGAGTCGCCCGAGCCCAGCCTGGACGAGCTGTGGCGCGACACCATCGTGGAGCCGGGCGAGGAGGACGTGCGCCCGCGCGAGCGCGTGCTGGGTGTGAAGGTCACCAACTGGCCGAAGTACCCGTCGGGCCAGGAGCTGAAGGTGACCTGGGACCTGGAGCCCCGCGCCGAGGCCGAGCAGGCGGACAAGAAGGCGGGCCTGAGCCGCTAGCGCTCACGTCCTCCCAAGCCACTACCCTTTCGAGATTCGAGTTCGGAGCCGACGATGCCCGAGTTGATGTATCGCGAAGCGTTGAACCAGGCGCTCGCCGAGGAGATGGAGCGCGACGCCAATGTGTTCCTCATTGGCGAGGAAGTGGGCCGCTACAACGGCGCGTTCAAGGTGTCCCAGGGACTGCTGGACAAGTTCGGCAGCGCGCGCATCATCGACGCGCCCATCAGCGAGCTGGGCTTCACGGGCCTCTCCGTGGGCGCGGCGGCGGTGGGCCTGCGTCCGGTGGTGGAGATGATGACCTGGAACTTCGCCATCCTGGCGATGGACCAGATCGTCAACAACGCCGCCAAGCTGCGCCACATGAGCGGCGGCCAGCTGCGCTGCCCCATCGTGTTCCGCGGCCCGGGCGGCGCGGGCGGCCGGCTCTCCAGCCAGCACAGCCAGGCGCTGGAGGCCAACTACGCGCACTTCCCCGGCCTGAAGGTGATTGCCCCGGCGACCCCGGCGGACGCCAAGGGCATGCTCAAGAGCGCCATCCGGGACGAGAACCCGGTGGTCATGTTCGAGGGCGAGCGCCTCTACGCCATCAAGGGCGAGGTGCCGGAAGGCGAGCACGTCGTTCCGCTGGGCAAGGCGGACGTGAAGCGTGAGGGCACGGACGTCACGCTGATCACCTGGAGCCGGATGTACTACTTCTGCATGGAGGCCGCGGAGGCCCTGGCGAAGGAAGGCATCAGCGTGGAGGTGCTGGACCTGCGCACCCTGCGCCCCCTGGACGAGGAGGCCATCCTCGCGAGCGTGCGCAAGACGAACCGCGCGGTCATCTGTGAAGAGGGCTGGGTGCTGGCCGGTGTCGGCGCGTCCGTGGTGGACATCATCCAGTCCAAGGCGTTCGACGACCTGGACGCGCCGGTCGTGCGCGTCACCGGGTTGGATGTGAACATGTCCTATGCGGCGAACCTGGAGAACGCGACCCAGCCGGACGCGACCAAGATCATCGCCGCCATCAAGCAGGTCCTCTACCGCGAGGGAGCCTGAACGCGTATGGCGACGCCCATCCAGATGCCCAGCCTTTCCCCGACGATGAAGGAGGGGAAGATCGTCAAATGGCTGAAGAAGGTGGGAGACAAGATCTCCTCCGGAGACGCCATCGCCGAGGTGGAGACGGACAAGTCCAACCTCGAGGTGGAAGCCTTCGACGACGGCTACCTCATTGAAATCGCCGTGCCCGAGGGCGAGGTCGCCACGGTGGGTTCGCCCATCGGCTTCCTCGGCGCCAAGGGTGAGAAGGCCACGGGCGGGGCTGCTGCTGCCCCCGCGCCGCAGAAGACGGAGGCCCCCAAGGCCGCCGCTCCCGCCGCCGCCCCGAAGCCTCCCGAGCAGGCCCCGGCTCCCGCCGCCAGCGGCGCGGGCGAGGGGATTGCCATCCTGATGCCCAGCCTCTCCCCGACGATGACGGAGGGGAAGATCGTCAAGTGGCTGAAGAAGGAGGGGGACAAGGTCTCCTCCGGGGACGCCATCGCCGAGGTGGAGACGGACAAGTCCAACCTCGAGGTGGAGGCGTACGACGACGGCACGCTCGCGCGCATCACGGTGCAGGCGGGTGACATGGCCAAGGTCGGCGCGCCCATCGCGTTCCTCACGCCCAAGGGTGCCAAGGCCGGGGCCTCCGCTCCGGCGGCCGCGCCCCAGGCTCCGGCCGCTCCCAAGGCTCCCGCCGCCGCGGCTCCGTCCGCGCCCGCCGGGGGACAGGTCGTTCCGCTGCGCCGCGAGCCCCAGGCTCCGGCAGCCGGTGGTGGCGGCCGGCTGCGCGCCAGCCCGCTGGCGAAGCGCATGGCCCAGGAGCGCGGGCTGGACATCAGCCAGGTGCGCGGCACCGGCCCGCTGGGCCGCGTGGTGAAGCGCGACGTGGAGCAGGCGCTGGGCCAGGGCCTGGCGAAGGCTCCTGCTCAGGCGCCCGCGGCGAAGAAGGCCGCGCAGCCGGAGGTTCGCGCCTTCGGTACGCGTCCGGAGCCGCAGTCGGTGCCCATGTCCTCCATGCGCAAGGTCATTGGCCAGCGCATGTCGGAAGTGAAGCCCGGCGTGCCGCACTTCTACCTCACGGTGGAGGTGGAGATGGACGCCGCGGTGAAGATCCGCGAGGAGGCCAAGGCGCTGGACCTCAAGGTGTCCGTCAACGACATCATCGTGAAGGCGGCGGCCATCGCGCTGCGGCGTTCACCGAAGATGAACGTGTCGCTCCAGGGCGACCAGGTGCTGCACTACGGCACCGTGGACGTGGGCATCGCCGTCGCCATCGAGGACGGGCTGATCACGCCCATCATCCGCGACGCGGACCTCAAGGGCCTGCAGGCCATCTCCGCCGAGTCCCGCGACATGGCGGAGCGCGCCCGCAAGCGCGCCCTGAAGCCGGCCGAGTACAACGGCGGCTCGCTCACGGTGAGCAACCTGGGCATGTACGGCATCGACCAGTTCATCGCCGTCATCAACCCGCCCCAGTCCGCCATCATCGCGGTGGGCGCCGTGGCGGAGAAGGCCGTGGTGCGTGACGGCCAGCTGGCGATTCGCAAGATGATGACGGTGACGCTGTCGGGTGACCACCGCGTCATCGACGGGGCCACCGGCGCGGAGTACCTCCGCGAGCTGAAGGGGCTGCTGGAGCACCCCTCGCGGCTGCTGTTCTAGCGGTCGAGCGGTCCGCCGGCTTCCGCCCCCGTGTGACACACACGGGGGCGGAGCAGGGCTTGGGGCTACTCCCGCGTCGGCTCGTCCTTCTCGACGTCCTTCTCCAGCTTGCGCTGGGCTTCCGTCACGTCCGCCTGTTCCGCGCGGCGCGTGCCCGTCTCCAGGTCCTCCTCGTGCTCCTGGCTGCGGCCCTGGATGCCGGGCCACGGCTCCGGACGCGTCGCTTCCACGTGCTTCACTGGCTTCACGTCCTCGTTCTTCTTGTTCGCCATGGTGCGTTACTCCTCCCCGGAGTCGGGGGCGTGGGTAGGACTTCCGTGGCGGTACGGTGGGATGCCCGCGCTGGCGCGGCCACCCGGTGGGATGGAGGGGCAGAGCGCCCGCCTGCCTGACTCCCTTCGGACGGCGAAAAAAGGTCGGCAGGCGGCGCGGTTCGCTGCTTAACTTCTCACTCAATGAACGACGACATGACTCGCGAGCGCCTGGGACTTGGACTGCGGGAGGTGGAGCCGTCACCGGCCCCCCTGACTCCGGCGGTGTCCCTGGCGCACTCGCTGCAGCAGGCGCTGCGCGGCGCGGTGTATCCGCTCACCGCGGAGCAGTTGGTCTGGGTCGCGCGCGAGAACGAGGCGCCCTCCCACGTGGTGTCGCTCCTGGGCTCGCTGCCGCGGGGCCGTTTCCCGTCGGTGGACACGGTGGCCCTCGCGCTCGGAAACCCCTCCGTCTGAGGGGCGGAGTGCTGTTTCGCGCCGTTCGCTTTCGGCCTGGGTACAAGGTACCCCCAGGCGCGCGGTCGGACGTGCGCGTTATCTTCGGCGCGACCAGCCTGTCTTCCGGATGAGGAAGCCATGGTCTGGAGGAGCTCCATGAACGCCTCGGACCTGCCCGCCGTGCTGTACGTGGACGACGATGCCCTCAACCTGAGGGTGTTCGACGCCAACTTCGGGCAGCGGTTTCGCATCTTCCGGTGCTCGTCCCCCAACGGAGGCCCTGGCGCTGTTGGAGCAGCGGCGCGCGGAGATTGGCGTGGTGCTGTCCGACCAGCGCATGCCGGGGATGACGGGCGTGGAGCTGCTGGAGCGCGCCCGCACCATCGCGCCGGACGCCCGGCGCATGCTGGTGACGGCGTACGCGGACATGCAGGCCGTCATCGACGCGGTGAACCGCGGCCAGGTGACGCGCTACTTCGTCAAGCCGTGGGACCGCGCGGAGCTGCTGGCGGCGCTGGAGGACGCGCTCAAGATTGCCCGGCTGGAGCTGCGCATCCGCGAAGTGGAAGGCCGGATGATGAAGTCCGAGCGTCTGGCCACGCTGGGGCAGGTGACGGCGGGCATCGCGCACGAGCTGATGGGCCCGGTGGGCTACCTCACGCAGAACGTGTCGTCGCTCCAGCGCGACATGGAGCGGGTGGTGCAGTACGTGTCGCGGCACCTGGCCACGGATCCGGACGCGGAGGTGTCCTCCACCATCGAGGACCTGCCGTCGCTCATCAAGGACCTGTCCGAGGGCGCCACCCACCTGCGCGGGGTGGCGCTGGGCCTGCGCGCCCAGGCGCGCGGCGAGGACATGGAGGCCACCGCGGACGTGGCGGAGGTCGTCTCCTTCGCGGTGAAGCTGGCGCGAGCGGAGGTGCGCGACCGGGCGCGGCTCACCAGCAACGGCGAGCCCATCCGCATCGTCTTCGGGCCGGTGAAGCTGTGCCAGGTGCTGCTCAACCTCATCGTCAACGCGGCGCAGGCCATGGAGGGCACGGGCCGTCCGGGCCGCATCGACGTGCGGTGGGCGGCGCGCGACGAGGACGTGGTGCTGACCGTGTCGGACAACGGCTGCGGCATCCCCGTGGCGCTTCAGGAGAAGGTGTTCCAGCCGCTGTTCACCACGAAGCCCGTGGGCATCGGCACGGGGCTGGGCCTGTCCATCTGCCGCGAGCTGGTGATGCAGTTCGGCGGTCAGCTGCGCCTGTCGTCCACGCCGGGCGAGGGCACCGAAATCGAGCTCATCTTCAAGCGAGCCCCGCTCCCTTGAGCCCGAACGCGTTGTGCAAGAGGCGCCACACCCGGTAGAGGGTGTCGCTCTCCTGCGGCCGCACGTTCCGCACGAGGAGTGCGCGTTGGGGCGCGGTTTCCGGGCCGTACTCCACCACCAGTGCGTATCCGCCCTTCGGAGGCTGGACGATGTGCACCGCGCGCACGTCGTCGAAGGGGAACACCTCCGTGCGCGCCGCGCCCGGGGCCCACGCGAGCGTCTCCAGCCGCAGTGACTCCGTCTTGAAGTGCAGCACGAAGCGCCGCCTGCGCAGCCGCGCCTCCGCCACCAGCGCGCCGCCCACCAGGGCCCCCGCCAGCACGAGCAGCAGGGTCGCGGTGCCCGGCGTCCGGGCCTTGTCCAGGACGAGCAGCAGCCCCACCCCCGTGCACACGGCGGCCAGGGCCACGAGGAGCGTGGGCAACAGCCGCAGCGTCCAGGGCGGCGGCAGGGATTCCCCCACCAGCCGGCCCCCGTCGTAGAACAGCCGCACGTCGCCCAGCCGCGGTGGCACGCGGTTCTCCCGCAGCGCGTCTTCGAAGCTCACCGGGAGAGCATAGTGGTCGCGCCTGTTTCCCACCCTCGAAGTTGGACGAGAGCTGTGCGATCCTCCCAATTCATGGATCTCCCGTTCGAGACCGGTGAAGGTGAAGGGGAAGGGCGGGGGACGCTCGCCTCGAAGGTGCTGCTGGTGGATGACGAGCCGGTGGTGCTCGACATCTGCGTGCGCCTGTTGGGGCGGGAGGCGGACCTCATCGTCTCCCCCGTGGGCAGCGCGGAGGAGGCGCTCGTCCTCTTGAAGGACCAGCGCTTCGACGTGCTGGTGACGGACAAGAACCTGCCCGGCATGGGCGGGGTGGAGCTGATCGCGGAAGCGCGGCGGATGCAGCCCGCGCTGGAGGCGGTGATGATCACCGCCTACGCCAGCTCCGAGTCCGTCATCGCCGCGTTCGCCGCCGGCGCCAGCGACTACATCGTGAAGCCCTTCGATGATTTGCGCGTGCTGCGCGCCAAGGTGCGCGCCGCGCTGGAGCGCCGCTCGGAGCGCGTGCGCACGCGCGACGGTGCCCGGGAGATGGCCCGGCAGGCGGCGGCGCTGCTGGACGCGGGCCGGGACGCCCCGGAGCCGGCGCATGAAGCGCTGGAGACGGAGCTGCGCAACTACGAGCAGGCGGTGCGCCTGGGCCACACCGGCAACGTCGCGGTGGTGGGCAGCGCCGAGGCCGTGAAGGTGCTGCGCGACGCGTCCTTCGAGGTGGTGGAGCTGCCGCCGTACTCGCCCCAACTGGAGAGCGCGGACGTGGTGGTGGTGGAGACGGGAGACCCGCAGTGGCACACGCTGGCGGAGCGCCTCCAGGGCCGCTCCCCGGACGTGGTGCTCCTGGCCGGCGCGGACGCCGACCTGAGCGACCTCTTGGAGGCCATCACCCTGCGCATGGACCTGGTGGGCTACGGCCAGTCCAACGCCGCCCGCGTCCTGCCGGAGAAGGTGCGCATGCTGCTGATGCGCCGGGGCATCCAGCGCGCCCAGCAGCGGCTCACCGCCGCGCTGGACACCTTCCGCCAGAGCATCGCGACGCCGAACTGAGCTGAATCCTCCGGGCCGCGTCCAGAAACCCGGGCGCGGCACCACCGGAGGCGTGGCCGGAAGAGGGCAGGGCGCAGCACCCGTGGCCCGCAAAGCGAAACGCCCACCTTCGTTTCCGAAGGTGGGCGTTTCTGAGTGACCCTGCCGGGATTCGAACCCGAGTTTGAGCCGTGAGAGGGCTCCGTCCTAACCACTAGACGACAGGGCCGGCTTGCTTCCCTACAACCGCTTCGTTTCTGCTGCTGCTTCCTACATTCTCCGTTTTGCTTCGTCAACCGGAGATTTTCAGCTGGGGAACTAGGATTCGAACCTAGATAAGCAGAGTCAGAGTCTGCTGTCCTGCCGTTAGACGATTCCCCAAGGCGCTGCGTGCTGCGTTGTTGCGGGCGCTTCTACTACCGACTTCTGCTGCTGACTTCAACTACTTCGTTTTCCTGACCGGCTTGCCTTCGTTCTTCTTCGCCGGCTTCGCCGCCCCCTGCAGCGGGACGACGTAGATGCGAACCTCTTCGTTCGCTTCGTAAATATTCAGCCCCTCGAAGTTCTTCCCGGAGGGGTTGGAGATGTGCACAGCCTTGACGCCCGGCTGGTTGACGATCGACCGCCTCGGGTAGCTCGAGGTCGGGTAGACGTTCTTGTAGTAGTCGAGCGTCGCTTCGAAGTCTCGCGAAGCCCGGTACCTGTTCTCGCCCACCTTCTGGGCACCATCCGGAATCTGCGCGCCGTTCACCAGCTCGGCGCCGGAAGCCGTTGCCCAGAGGGCCAGCAGCACCGCCCCGAGCGGGCGCGCCTTATAGAAATGCGGTCTCAGGCTGTCAAGCGGTCGCGTCATCGCCGGCCAAGATAGGGCCCGGCGATGCCCGCGTCCACCGTCAATCTCACGTCGCGCGAGCGAGCGCCGCGTCGATGCGCTTGAGGGCTTCCTCGCGCCCCACGAGCAGCAGCGTCTCCCCGATGCCGGGGCTGGTGGTGTTGCCGGTGATGGCCACGCGGATGGGCTGGGCCACCTTGCCCATGCCCACCTGGGCGGCCTCGCTCACCGTCTTCACCACGCCGTCCAGCGGCTCCACCGTCCAGGCGGGCAGCGCGGCCAGCTTCTCCCGGGCCTGGCGCAGCAGGTTGAGCGAGTCCCCGCTCAGGTGCTTGGCGGCGGCCTTCTCATCCAGGGTGACGCCGCTCTTGAAGTAGATGGACGCGGTGTTCGCCATCTCCTCCAGGGTGCGCGAGCGCTCGCGCAGCGCGACCACCAGCGGCTCCAGGCGAGCATCGCCCTTCGCCTGGAAGCCGCGGGCCTCCAGGAAGGGGATGAGCCGCTCCGCGACCACGGCCGGGGGCAAGAGCTTGAACCACTGCTGGTTGAGCCACTGGAGCTTCTCCGGGTTCCACACGCCGGAGGTGCTGCCCACGCCGTCGAAGTCGAACCACTCCACCATCTGCTCGCGGCTGATGACCTCGTCGTTGCCGTGGCTCCAGCCCAGGCGGATGACGAAGTTGAGCAGGGCCTCCGGCATGATGCCCGTGCGCTTGTGCAGCATCACGTCCGCTTCCGGATGCTTGCGCTTGGAGAGCTTCTCGCGGTCCGGCCCCAGGATGAGCGGCAGGTGCGCGAACTCCGGCGGGGTCCACCCCAGCGCCTGGTAGAGCATCAGCTGCGGGAAGGTGGAGTTGACGTGCTCCTGGCCGCGCGACACCAGGGTGATGTCCATCAGGTGGTCGTCGATGACGCAGCCGTAGTTGTAGAGCGGGATGCCGTCCGCCCGCATCATCACCCAGTCATCCAGGTCCGAGTACGCCTTGGTGATGGTGCCCAGCACCTTGTCGTTGAACGACACGGTGCCCTCGCCGGAGGGCATGCGGAAGCGGATGACGGCGTCCTCCAGCTTCTTGCCGGGGGGCGGGGCCTTCAGGTCGTGGCAGGTGCCCTCGTACTTGTAGGACCCCTGGCCCTTCTCCTTCTCCACGGCCTCGCGGCGCTGGGCAATCTCCTCGCGGGTGCAGTAGCACCGGAAGGCCTTTCCTTCCGCGATGAGCTGGTCCGCGTGCTTGCGGTACGTGTCCAGGCGCTGGGTCTGGAAGTAGGGACCGTACTTCGGGTCCTCCTTGCCGGGGCCCTCGTCCCAGTCCAGGCCCAGCCAGTTGAGGCCATCCAGGATGGCCTGGACGGACTCGGGCGTGGAGCGCTCCTGGTCCGTATCTTCCATGCGCAGGATGAAGGTTCCGCCGTAGCGCTTCGCGTAGAGGTAGTTGAAGAGCGCGGTACGGGCGCCTCCGATGTGGAGGTATCCAGTAGGTGACGGAGCGAAGCGGACGCGGGGTTTTGACGGAGCCATGAGCAGGCGCGCGATAGCAGGACGGGTGCACGAGGGTCAACGCAAGCCGCCCGCTTGGGGTTAGGCTGCGCGGCCAAGGAGACTATCCATGTCGATTCGACACGCGGTTCGCACGGTGGTGCTGGCCACCCTGCTCGGAGGGCTGCCGGTGGGGGCCACCACGATGCTGCGGACGGACCTGCCGCAGATGGCGCAGACGTCCGACGCGGTGGTGCAGGGCGTCGTCCGGCGCGTCCAGAGCCGCTGGAGCGGGGACAAGCGCCGCATCGTCACCGACGTGGAGATCCAGGTGACGGAGGCCCTCAAGGGGCAGACCGGCGGCACGGTGATCGTCACCCAGCCGGGAGGCCGGGTGGGGGACATCGGGCAGGTGGTGGGGGGCCTGGCGTCCTTCTCCGAGGGCGAGGAGGTCGTCGTCTTCCTGGAGAAGCGCGGCGCGTCCGCGTTCCAGCTGTCCGGCATGGCGCAGGGCAAGTACCAGGTGAAGCGCACCGGACCGGGCGCGATGGCGGTGCCGGCGTCCACCGGGGACGCGGTGCTGATTGATCCGAAGACGCGCCAGGAGACGGAGTCCAACGCCAAGACGGTGACGCTGGAGGAACTGAAGGCCTCCGTGCGCGCGGCGGTGCAGGCGCAGCAGGCGGCGCCCGCGAAGAAGGGGGCGAAGTGATGGGCGCGCTCGCGTCGTTCGTGGTGCTGGCGGCGGTGATGGGACAGAGCTCCGCGCCGTACGTGCGCAGCCGCGTGTCCCCCGGGGATGAGACCACGCAGTGCCTGTACTGGACGCAGTCCAAGGTCACCTGGCAGCAGAGCACCGTGGGCAATCCGAAGGTGACGAACCACACGGAGTTCGACGCCATCACCCGCTCGTTCCAGAGCTGGCAGGACATCTTCGCCAGCTGCGGCAACCTGACGCTGGCGGAGGGCTCGCGCGTGAACTCGCGCACGGTGGGCTACAGCCGCGAAGGCGACAACATCAACCTCATCCTCTTCCGGGGCCGCGCCTGTCGCGAGGTCGTGGACGCCAACGACGCCTGCTTCACCCAGGACACGTGCGCGAACACGTATGACTGCTGGGATGACAGCGACGGCACCATCGCCATCACGCTCACCACGTACGACGAGCGCACGGGCGTCGTCTACGACTCGGACATCTCCTTCAACGCCGCGCGCTTCAACTTCACCACCGGCAACGGCGGGCCCTGCGGCATCGTGGCCACGCCGGACTGCGTGGACACGGACGTGCAGAACACGGCCACCCATGAGGTGGGCCACTTCGTGGGCCTGGACCACACGCTGGCGACGGGCTCCACCATGAACCCCAGCGCCCCTCCGGGCGAGACGTCCAAGCGCAACATCGACTCCGGTTCGCGCAGCTTTGTGTGCGCCGCGTACCCCAAGGGCAGCGCGAGCCAGCCTTGCTTCCCGGTGACGAACTCCAACGGCAACGGGAGTGGCGATGGCGACGGGGATGGCGACGGCTGCACCGCGGCGGCCGGCGGGCTGGCGGTGCTGCCGCTGTTGGCCGCGGCCTCGCTGCTGGCGCGCCGCCGGAGGAGTGGACGGTGAGCTGTCGCCTGCTGCTCCTGGGAGTGCTGCTGTGCGCGGGAGCGGCGGGCGCGCAGCAGGACTACAAGCGCACGCTCGTGCCGGGCCGGCCGCTGTGCCTGGTGTGGCCGGGGCGTGACTACGTCTACCACCTGGACGCGGCCGGCAGCACGCGCACGCCCGGGGACACGGAGTTCGCCGCCATGGAGGCGGCCTTCGACTCGTGGCGGGCGCTGTCCGCGACGTGCAGCGACTTCCGCTTCATCCGGGGCGAGGACTGGTCGCGCACCGTCGAGATTGGCTACGACGAGGAGCACCCCTTCGACAACTACAACGTCGTCACCTTCCGCGAGCGCAACTGCCAGGACGTCGCCCCTCCCAACGACGAGTGCTGGGAGGATGAGACGTGCGGCAACATCTACCAGTGCTGGGCGCACGGGGGCGCCACCATCGGGCTCACCACGTCGTCGTTCAGCTTCAAGGACGGGCACGTGGTGGACTCGGACATCGAGCTCAACGCGGCGGAGACGGACTACGGCCCCACGTTCCTCTTCACCACCGTGAACGGGCCGCCGTGCTCGGGCATCTCGTCCACCGACTGCGTGGCCACGGACGTGCAGAACACGATGACGCATGAGATTGGCCACGTCGTCGGGCTGGACCATGTCTTCTCCGCGGGCTCCACCATGGAGAACACCGCCGACCAGGGGGAGACCTCCAAGCGCGTCATCGACGCGGGCTCCGCGGCCGGCTTCTGCTCGGCGTATCCGCGCGGCCTGCCGCCCACGCAGTGCCGCATCCCGGAGGACCCGGGCCTGAAGCTCGTGGCGGACGGGAAGGGCACCGGCTGCGGCGCTTCCGCGGGAGGGCCTGGCGTGGCCGCTGTGCTGCTCTGGAGCATGGCGCTCCTGCGCAGGGGCAGGCGTTCAGCGGCCCCCCGGGCTGGCCTCCCCGGCGCTGCCCCGGGCGGAGCGCGCGGTTAGACTCTGTTCCGTGGCCGTCGCCTTCTTCGACCTGGACAGGACGCTGCTCGCCGCCAACTCCGCGTCGCTCTGGGTGCGCCGCGAGCTGGCGCTGGGCCACATCTCCCGCTGGGAGGCCCTGCGCGCCAGCCTGCTGCTCGCCCGGTATCACCTGGGCTTTGTGGCGATGCAGGACGTGCTCCTGCGCGCCACGGCGCTGCTCATGGGCTCCGACGCGAAGGCCCTGGAGGCGCGCTCCGCGGACTTCTACGCGGAGGCCGTGCGCGGGCAGTACCGGCCCGGGGCCCTGGTGGCGCTGGAGGCCCACCGCGAGGCCGGGGACCGGCTGGTGCTCCTGACGTCCTCCTCGGGGTACCTGTCCGACCTGGTGGCGCGCGAGCTGCGCCTGGACGGCGTGCTGTGCAACCGCTTCGAAGTGGACGCCGCGGGGCTGCACACCGGGCGCCCGCTGGGGGCCGTGTGTTTCGGCGAGGGCAAGCGGTTCTACGCGGAGGCCGCGGCGAAGGAGGCGGGCTTTCCGCTGTCCGCGTGCGCCTTCTACACGGACTCGTACTCGGACCTGCCGGTGCTGGAGGTGGTGGGGCGCCCGGTGGTGGTGAACCCGGACCACCGGCTGCGCCGTGAGGCCCGGCGGCGAGGCTGGCCGGTGGTGGACTGGGGCGTGCCTCCTGGAGGCGCCACCCCGTCCGTCCCTCCGTCGCCGCCGCTCGTGCCCTCCACCGGCCCCTAGCGGCGCGGGGAGACGAGCCGCATGGTGAACGTGTAGTCCACGTTCGCCGGGCGGCCCTGGTACTGGATGGGCTTGTAGACGCGCGACTGGAGCGAGTCGAGCACCGCCTTGTCCATGTGCTGCACCATCTTCAGGATGCGGCAGTTCTCCACGCGCCCCTTGTTGGTGATGGTGCAGCGGACCGCCACGAGCCCCTCCGCCTTGATGGCGAGCGCCTCGCGCGTGTAGGCGATGTCCCGGCCCTCCTCGAGCAGCATCGGCCGCTCCATGGCGTCGTTGAAGGGGATGACGGCGTTCGGGTTGACGGGCGCGAGCGCGCCGGTCGTCAGCGACGGCACCGCCAGGCTGCCCGCGGCGCTGACCGGCGTCGCGGCGGACGCGCCCAGCGCGCCCAGCGCCTTGTCCGACGTCGCGGCCGGGACCGCCGCGGGGGCGGTCGGGGCCGTGGCCTGCATCATCACCGGCGCCGCGAGCCCACCCGGCGTCGCCGGGGCCACGTTCTCGAAGTCCTCGGGGGTGGAGGCGCTGGCCAGGTCCACGCGGCTCGGGCGCTCACCGCCGCCCCGGCGCTTGGTCAGCTTCTGGGACAGCACCACCTCACCGGAGCCGCCGGTGATGATGGTCTCCGTCTGGTAGCCCTCCAGCGCGAAGGTCAGCTCCGCGGTGATGCTGCCCTCGCTGCCCAGGGGCAATTCCATCACGAAGGGCGTCACGCCCTTCTCCTTGCCCTTGTAGTAGACGCGCGCGCCGGACGGCTGGCTCATCAGCCGGAAGCGCACCTTGCCCGGCGCGGGCGCCGCCGTGGGGGCCTCCGCCACCGGGGCCTGCGTCGTGGGGGCCGCGGCCTGGGCCGCCGGCTGCGCGGGCTTGTCCTCCGGGCTTGTGCCGCGCAGGAAGAACAGCGTGATGCCCACCAGGCCCGCCACCATCACGCCACCCAGCGCGCCCATCATGAGCGTGCGCTGGCGGGCGCGCTGCACGTCCGCGGGCACCTCCACGCTGATGTCCACCGCGAGCCCACCGTCCGCGGGCTCCGCGTTGCCCACGTTGGCGAACAGCGGGGACGCGTAGGGGCCCGTCGTCGGCGGAGAGGGGTAGGGGCCCGTCGTCGTGGCGCCGCCCAGCCGGCGGAACACGCCGCTGTTGCCGCCCGCGGCCATGTGCGCCTCGCGCAGGCCCTCCAGCAGCTCATCCATCGTCTGGAAGCGCCGCGCCGGGTCCTTCTCCAGACAGCGGCGCACCACCATCTCGATCTCCGGCGGCACCGCGAGATCCGGGCGCACGGACTGGAAGGTGGGGGGCGGCTCCTTGTAGTGGGCGAAGATGAGCTCGATGTGATCGCGCGCGATGAACGGCGGCCGGCCCATCAGCATCTGGAACAGCATGATGCCCAGCGAGTACACGTCGCTGCGCGCGTCCGCGACATTGCGCGCCTGCTCCGGCGCCATGTACTGCGGCGAGCCCAGGAACGTGCCGTTCTGGGTGATTTCGGGGCTGACCGGCCCCTCCTGCTGCGGCGCCACGGACTTCACGAGGCCGAAGTCGAGGACCTTCACCAGGTCCTGATCCGCCTCGTTGAGGATCATGATGTTCGCGGGCTTCAGGTCGCGGTGGACGATGCCCAGCGCGTGCGCTTCACGCAGCGAGCGGCACACCTGCTGCGCCACCGACACCGCGCGTGCCCAGGGAAGGGGACCGGCCTGGCCGAGCACCTGCTGGAGCGTGCGACCCTCCAGGTACTCCATCGCGATGTAATAGATGCCGTCGTCCGTCTGCCCGTAGTCGATGACGGTGACGGTGTTCGGGTGCCGCAGCTTCGACGTCAGGGACGCCTCGCGCAGGAAGCGCTTCTGGAAGCCGGGGTCGCGGCTGCTCGGGAAGTTGGGGTTCAGCACCTTGAGTGCGACCACCCGCTCCAGCGGTGCTTGCAGGGCGCGGTACACCTTGCCCATTCCACCCACGCCCAGGGGCTCCAGAATGCTGAAGCGGCCGTTCAACGTCCGGCCGATGAGCGGATCCGTTCCCGGGGCCTCAGGGCTCGGGGAATCGCTCTTGATCATTCGTGTCCCCTAGAAGCTGCGTGCAACATGGTTTCTCCGGCAAAAGCAGCGCATCCGTATCCAAGCACAACTCGCCGGTGCGGCGCACGCCAAGGGGGTCCGGAATCCACCACGTCGGGGCAAGCGCGACCCCGGTCGCAGGGGGGGATGTGAGTCGCGACCTTCGGGTAAGCCCGCATTGCGTTGGGCAGGGCTCCCGGATTACGGTTTTTCTTCCTGCCCGCCATCCGGTGGGCCGAGTTCTTCAGATGGCCGAAACCCCCAGAGTCCCCGTTCCTCCGCAGGCGCGCCGGCTCTCCGTGCAACAGCGCCTGAGCGCGCTGGAGGCGGAGCAGAACCAGCTGCGCCAGGAGCTCGTCTCCTTGCAGGGAGAGGTCCGCCTGCCGGGCCTCTATCTGACCGTGGAGGCAGGCGGCACGACCGCGCTCGTGCCCGCGAAGCAGGTGCAGGAGGTGGTGCGGTTGGTGGCGTTGGATCCGCTGCCCGGCGCGCCGGTGCACGTGTCCGGTTCATTCGTCTATCGCGGCAGTCCGGCGGTGGTGGTGGACGTGGCGCGCATGATGGGCGTCAAGCGCACGCCCGACCTGGACTCGCTGCTGGTGGTGATCGACGCGGGCCGCATGGTGGCGCTGCTGGTGGACCGGGTGAAGGACCTGGTGGAGACGCCGGTGCTGGTGGACGGCTCGCAGGGCGGCGAGGAGAAGCTGCCCTGGGACGGCACCGGGCTGATGGCCGGGCTGTGCCGCACGCCGGAAGGCCTGCGCCCGCTGCTGCGCACGAACGCGCTGCTGAACGGCACGGAGGGGCTGTGAGCGAAGGGCTTCTCGATGACGCAACGCTCGCGAAGGTCGAGGAGGTGCTCCAGGGCGCCTGCGGCCTGACGCTCGCGAGCAGCCTGCGTCGCTCGCTGGAGCCCGCGCTGTCCCGCGCGGCGCTGACGCGCAACCTGTCCGAGGCGGCCTTCCTGCGTCAGTTGCTCATCCGCGAGCCGACGGCGGTGGAGGCGTTCATCGAGCACGCCGTCATCGGCGAGACCTACTTCTTCCGCCACCCGGAGCACCTGCGCGCGCTGGCCTCGCGGGCGAAGGCGCACCAGGGCGGCCCGTTCCACGTCTGGAGCGCGGGCTGCGCGAGCGGCGAGGAGCCCTACAGCATCGCCATGGCGCTGATGGCCGCGGGGCTGGGCAATGGCGGGCGCTTCCGCGTGCTGGCGACGGACGTGTCCGGCCGGGCCCTGCAGCGCGCGAAGGCCGGCGTGTACAGCCCGTGGTCGCTGCGGCGCATCGAGCCGGACCTGGAGAAGCGCTTCCTGGTGCCGCACCCGGCCGCGTCGGGGAACGACACGCAGCACACCGTCTCCCCGGAGGTCGTGCGCACGGTGGACTTCCGCCGCCACAACCTGGCCACGGACGCGGTGCCGTCCCTGGGCTTCCACGCCATCTTCTGCCGCAACGTCCTCATCTACTTCACGCCGGAGCTGGTGCGCGCGGTGCTGAGCCGGCTGGTGAGCGCGCTCGCGCCGGGCGGGCTGCTCTTCGTGTCGCCCGCGGAGGTGCCGCTCACCAACGGGATGGGGCTGGAGACGCTGGACGTGGATGGCACGCCCGTCCTGCGCATGCCCCTGGAGCAGCCGTGGACCTCGGGCGAGTCCGCGACCGTGGCCCCGCGTCGTGACGCGCCCTCGGCCTTCACCGCCGCCGCGCTCGGCCGGACGACGCCGGTGCCGGGCAGCCTGCGGCTGGAGCCCCGTAGCCACACGCCGGCGCCGGGCAGCCTGCGGGTGGAGCCCCTCCGTCCCACCCCCGCGCCCATGCCGGCCTACTCGCCGCGCGCGACCCCGCGGACGCCCGCGCCGGAGACTCCGCGCGCCCAGGCCGCCACGCCGGCGGCTCGCGCGGCCCAGGACGCGGGCCTGCTGACGCGGGCGCTGGAAGCGGCGCACGCGGGCCAGTTCGAGGAGGCGGAGGCGCTGGCGCGCGAGGCGGCGCGGGCGCTGTCCCCGGAGGCGTACCTGCTCCTGGCGATGGTGGCCGAATCGCGCAACGACCTGGACGCGGCGGTGGAGGCGGTGCGCAAGGCGTTGTACCTGGAGCCGCAGCTGGCGCTGGGACATGCGACGCTGGTGGCGCTCTACAGCCGCCTGGACCGGCGCGAGGACGCGGAGCGCGCGCGGCAGAACGCGCTGCGAGCGCTGGATGGATTGGATGACGAGCACCCGCTGCGAGGCGTGGAGACGACGATGACGGCGGGAGGCCTGCGGCAGGCGCTGGCCCCCCGTCCTTCGCAGATGGGCTGGCAGGGCGCGCGCTGAAGCCATGGAGCGCGCCGGTACACGTGAGGTGGGGACAACGTGGAAGCGAAAGGTTTGAAGGTGGCGTCGCCTCAAGGGGCGGATTCGACCAGGCTCAGCCTGCGGACGAAGATCCTCGGGGGCACGGGCATCTTCGGCATCGTGCTGGTCGGCATCCTGACCTTCGCGTTCTGGATGCAGATGAGCGACGGCCTGCTGGATGAGCTCACCAAGCGCTCGCGCGCGGTGGGCATTGGCATGGCGTTCAGCGTGGCCGCGTCCGCGGCGGCGAACGACGCGGCGATGCTCCAACTGGGCACCGACGCGGCCCTCAAGAGCGTGCCGGACATCGCGTACATCGTGATCCGCGACGCGAGCGGCAAGGTGCTGGCGCGCTCCGCGGGCGAGCAGTTCTCGACCGCCGCCGCCGTGGAGCCCGCGGACGGCGACGGGGTGGTGGACCGACTGCTGACGGCCGGCACGCTGCCCGTGGTGGAGACGACGGCGCCCATCCTCTTCGGCCCGCCGGGCGGCACGCCCAAGCGCGTGGGCACCGTGCAGCTGGCGCTGGACCGCGAGGCGCTGGCTGAGTCGCTGTCCTCCAGCACCTGGCGCACCGCGGGCCTGGGCCTGCTGGTGCTGGTGCTGGGCCTGCTGGCCGCGGCCGGCATGGCCAGCCTCTTCATCGTGCCGCTGGAGCGGCTGGCCCGCGCGGCGGTGGGCATCGCCGCGGGGGACCTGCGCCAGCAGATCGACACCACCGGCACGGACGAGATTGGCGAGCTGGCGCGCAGTTTCGCCACCATGGCGGACGCGCTGGTGCACCTGCTGCACGACCTGCGCGGCGCGGCCACGGACCTGGAGCACGAGGCCGCGGGCGTGCTGGCCACGTCCACGCAGCAGTCCGCGATGGCGCACCAGCAGGCGTCCGCCATCAACGAGACCAGCACCACGGTGGCGGAGATCGCCCAGACCTCCAAGCAGGCCACGTCCTACGCGGACGCCGTGATTGCCCAGACCCAGAAGTCGGAGTCGCTCAGCGCCCAGGGACAGAAGGTCGTCACGGAGAGCGTGGAGGGCATGGAGAAGCTGGGCGAGCAGGTGAAGGCCATTGCCCTGTCCATCACCGACCTGAACGAGCGCACGCTGCAGATCAGCGACATCATCGGGCAGGTGAAGGACGTGGCGGAGCAGTCCAACCTCCTGGCCCTCAACGCCTCCATCGAGGCGGCGAAGGCGGGCGAGCACGGCCGCGGCTTCGCCGTGGTCGCCACGGAGATGCGCACGCTGGCGGAGCAGTCCCGCATGGCGGCCGAGCAGGTGCGCGTGCTCCTGGGCGAGGTGCAGAAGGGCACCCGCGTGGCCGTCACCACGACGGACGAGGGCAGCAGGCGCGCCCAGGCGGCGATGGAGCTTGCGCGCGGCGCGGGCTCCACCATCCTGGGCCTGTCGGAGGTCATCCGCGAGTCGTCCGGGGCGGCGCGGCAGATCGCGGGCAACACGCGGCAGCAGACCATTGGCGTGGAGCAGATCGCCACGGCGATGGGCGAGCTGACGTCCGCCATGAGTGATTCGGTGGAGGGCACCCGGCGCATCGAGCAGGTGGCCGGCAACCTCTCCATCTTGTCGAAGCGCTTCTCTGAACTTGTAGGCAGGTACCAGCTATGAACAGCAACGTGACGGGTGGGGCACGCAAGGCGGCGAAGGTGCTCATCGTGGAGGACACGAAGACCATCACCAACCTCCTGCAGGTCTACCTGATGGGGTGGGGGCTGGACTTCCTGGACGCGCCCAACGGCGCGGTGGGGCTGAAGCGGGCGCGCGAGCAGAAGCCGGACCTCATCATCTCCGACGTGCAGATGCCGGAGATGGACGGCTTCGCGCTGTGCGCGGCCATCCGGGGCGACCCGAAGCTGCACGACACGCCCTTCATGCTGCTCACGTCGCTGAAGGACGACGCGAGCCGCCAGAAGGGGAAGCTCGTCGGCGCGAGCGCGTTCCTCAACAAGCCGGTGTCCGTGGACGACCTGCGCTCCAAGGTGCGGGACATCCTCAAGCTGCCGGCCACGAAGTACTGATACGCCCGCCCATGTCCAACGAAGACCGCAAGCTCCTGCCCATCGACTTCGACGAGCTGAAGGCCTCGCTCGACGCGGCCCAGATGCTGCTTGAAGGCGCCACGGTGGTGAGCGCCCACAGGCGGCGCGAGGTGCTGCACCAGCGCGCGGTGGCGCTGGCCAACTCGCGCCACGAGACGCGCCAGGAGGTCGTCACGGTGCTCGCCTTCCACGTGGGCGGCGAGCGCTACGCGGTGAAGATCGACTACGTGGACCACGTGCTGGAGTCGCGCGGGATGTGCTCGCTGCCCGGGGCGCCGCGCCACGTGCTGGGGGCGCTCTTGTCGCGCTCGCGCATCGTGCCGGTGCTGGACCTGCGGCAGTTGCTGGGGCTGGAGGGCGGGGGCATGTCCGACCTGAGCAAGGTCGTGGTGGTGGAAGTGGAGGACGAGGCGTTCGGGCTGGCGGCGGAGGTCGTGGACGGACGGCTGGAGTTGCCGCGCGCGGAGCTGTCCCAGCCGCCGCCGGGGCCGTTCCTGTTCCTGACGTCGGACCGGCTCACGGTGCTGGACCTCACACAGCTGGGCAACCCGGCGGCCGCACGGCGCGGCTAGAGGGGACTGGGGTTTCATGGATCCGCAGTTGCTGCGCAGCATCTGGCCGGTGTTCGCCGCGGAGACGCGCGAGCAGATTCAGGCCATCGGGTCGAAGGTGCTGGGGCTGGAGCAGCCGGCCAGCGCCCGCGACGCGGACCTGCTGCCGTCGCTCAAGCGCGTGGTGCACAGCCTCAAGGGCTCCGCGGCGAGCCTGGGGCTGGACGACATCGAACGCATTGTCCACGCCATCGAGGACGGGCTGTCCCACGTCGACGTGGATCAGCCCATCTCCCGGAGCGCCGTGGAGGCGATGCTCCGGGGCCTGTCCGCCATCGAGAACGCCCTCAACCGGGGCGACGCGGGTGAACAGCCCGTGGTGGACGGCGTGGCCTCGCTGCTCAAGGCCCTGGGCCACGAGGAGCCGGCCGCCCCTGGCTCCGACGACGCCGCCATCAACGGCCCGTTGGGCGAGGACGGGCTGAAGGCGCTGGTGGCGCTGGAGAACGCGCTGAGCACGCTGGTGTCCCCCAAGGTGGAGGACCGGGCGGGCGCGGTGCGCGCGGCGGTGGACCAGGCACACGCCCTGCGCCAGAGCGCGGAGGCCGTCCAGGCGGACGCGGTGGCGTCCCTGGCGGAGGCCGCGGCGCTGGGCTTCACGCGCATGGAGGAGGGCGGGGACGCGGCGGGACAGGCGGCGTCCGAGGTCGCGGGCGCGCTGGTGGACCTGCGCATGGCGCTGAGCGTGGCGGAGGACGCGGACCCGGTCCGGGAGCCCGAGCCCGCGAAGCCGGCCCTGGCGGCTCCCACGGCGAAGCCCGCGGCGAAGGCGAGCACGCCGGCTCCCGAGGGCCGCGCCGGGACGGTGGACCGCGCGGTGCGCGTGTCGGTGAAGACGCTGGACTCGCTGGCGCTCCAGGTGGAGCACCTGGTGTCCGGGCGGTCGCAGCAGGGCCGGCGCACGGAGGGCTTCCGGTCGCTGACGGATCAGGCGCACGAGGTGCTGTTGCACCTGGAGCGCGCCGCGTCGCAGTTGGCCATGTCCGGTGGCGGGCCCGCGTTGGAGCCGCTGCGCACGGGCGTGGGCCTGATGCGCACGATGCAGAAGCGCCTCCTGGAGCAGGCGAAGGAAGCGCACCGAGACGGTGAGCAGCAGGCGCTCATCGGGCAGGTCATCCGCGACGACCTGCGCGACCTGCGCATGGTGCCGGCCTCGCAGGTGCTGGAGCCCTTGCGGCGCACGGTGCGCGAGACGGCTTCGCGGCTGGGCAAGGAGGTCGCGCTGGAGCTGGGCGGCACCGACGTGCGGCTCGACCGGCGCATCGTGGACGCGCTGAAGGATCCGCTGGTGCACCTGGTGCGCAACGCCATCGACCACGGGCTGGAGATGCCCGCGGTGCGCAAGGCGGCGGGCAAGCCGGAGACGGGCCGGCTGGTGGTGCGGGTGGAGGCGCGGGGCACGCGCATCGGCGTCATCGTGGAGGATGACGGCGCGGGCCTGGATCCGGTGCGC
This sequence comes from Corallococcus sp. M7, assembly GCF_054512695.1. Lineage (NCBI taxonomy): Bacteria > Pseudomonadati > Myxococcota > Myxococcia > Myxococcales > Myxococcaceae > Corallococcus > Corallococcus sp. M7. Next base: position 6,642,269 of record NZ_CM137252.1, on the reverse strand, counting down.
GTGCGCGCGACGGCGGTGCGCCGGGGCCTGATGAACCAGGAGGCGGCGGACAAGCTGTCGGACGCGCAGGCCGCGCGGCTCATCTTCCAGCCGGGCTTCTCCACGCGCGACGAGGTGACGTCCACCTCGGGCCGCGGCGTGGGCCTGGACGTGGTGCTGGCCACCGCGCAGCGGCTTCAGGGCAGCGCGGACGTGGAGTACACGCCCGGCAAGGGCACGCGCTTCATCGTGGACCTGCCGCTGACGCTGGCGGCGGCGCTGGGCCTGCTGGTGCGCACCGGCACCACCGTCACCGCGATCCCCTCCGACACCGTGAAGCGCGTGCTGCGGCTGGACGCGGACGACGTGGGCACGGTGGCGGGGCGCGTGGTGGCGCGGCTGGACGGCGAGCAGCTCACGTTCCTGTCGCTCTCGGAGGCCATCGGCCTGCCGCGCATGCCGCTCGCGCTGGAGTCGGGTCGGCGGCAGACGGCGGTGCTCCTGTCCCTGGGCGAGGACCGCGTGCTGTACGCCATCGACGAGGTGGTGGGGCAGCAGGAGCTGGTGGTCCGCTCCCTGGGCAAGCACCTGCGGGACGTCACGCACCTGGCGGGCGCGGCGGTGCTGGACGACGGCCGCGTGGTGCCGGTGCTCAACGCGCCGGAGCTCCTGCGCGCGGCCAAGCCGGACACGCGCACCTCCAGCAGCGAGTCCAAGCTGCCGCGCATCCTGGTGTGCGACGACTCGCTCACCACGCGCTTCGCGATGAAGTCCCTGCTGGAGATCGCCGGCTACCCGGTGGTGACGGCGTCGGACGGCGAGGAGGCGTGGCAGGTGCTGGAGCGCGTCCACTGCCACCTGGTGGTCAGCGACTGGCAGATGCCCCGGCTGGACGGCGTGGGACTGGCGCGGCGGATCAAGGGCCACCCCATGTTCCGGCGCACGCCCATCATCCTGGTCACGTCGCTGGACAGCAACGAGGACCGCGCGGCCGGCCTGGAGGCGGGCGCGGATGGCTACCTGGTCAAGCGCGAGGTGGAGCGCGGCAAGCTCCTGGAGCTCGTGCGCCAGCTGCTGCCCAGCTCCGCGGCCTGAAGCAGGGCAGGGGGCCTGGAGACGACGACGCCCCGTCCTTCGCCTGGAGCGAGGGACAGGGCGTCCGTGTTTTTCCGGCCGCGAGGCGCTTTCAGCGGTGGGCGGGGACGGGAAAGGCGTCCTCCCCCGGAAGCACCAGGGTGACTTCCAGCCGGGGCTCCACGGCCACGGCCAGCGTGCCTCCCAGGCGCTCCGCGAGCTGCTGGAGCATGCCCTGCGTCCGCGCCGTCAGGGCCGCGCCAGGGCAGGCCCGGACGCGCAGCAGCCACTGGGAGGCGTCCTGGGCCGGACCCAGGTGGACATCCACCGCCACGGCGCCAGCGGTGCCCCTCGCCAGGGTGCGGGCGAGCAGCTCCCAGTCCGCCCGGGCGCCTCTCACCGGCACGGTCCGTTCCGCGGGCAGCGTCAGCGTGGGGACGGCGCGGCCTCGCGTGGGCGCGAAGGCCTGCGTCAGCACGGGGCGCAGGTCGTCCAGGCCCGGCACCGGCGGCGACAGGCGCCGGTCGATGAGCTCCTTCTGATCCGCGGCGACCTTGGCGATCCGCTCCAGGTAGCGCTGCGCCTGCGGGCCCAGCGGTCCGCCGGTGCCCTTGAGCATCATGTCCACGTAGCCCTTGATGACCATCAGCGGCGTGCGCAGGTCGTGCGCCGCGCGCGAGCGCCGCTTGTCCTGCACCGCCACGGTGCGCTCCAGGCGCCGCTTCGCTTCCAGCAAGCGGGCCTGCCGCGCGCCCTGGGCCACCTCTCTCGCGTGCGCCGCGAGCAGCGCCGGGGCGAACGCGCTGAAGCGCTTCACCACGCTCCGCTGCGACGTCGTCAGCGGCGCGGGCCATAGCTCCAATATGGAAGGCCTCTTCGAAGCATCCGCGCGACGGGCGGGGACATTCCCCACCTTCATCACGCACACGCGTCCTTCATAGAGGGCCGCACCGGTCGCGCCGGTCAGCCGCAAGGACGCCTTGAGGAGAGCCTCCAGGCCCGCGCGCGTTCCTCCGCGCAGCGCCTGCTCGGCCACCGCCGTCAGCGTCGTTTCCATCCTGGCATCGAGGTCGTCCTCGATGCGCCGCCCCATCCAAGCCCCAGCCCGCACGCGCCAAGGAATGGCCATGCCCGTCAAGAGGCGCAACGGCTCCATCAGGGAGCACTTCCGTTCCGCACCAGGCAGCAATCCTTTACCCACGGTGATCGGTACGGGCGGACATTTTTACCGCCGTTCGGGCAGGCCCCTCGCGCCAAACCCTTGCTCTTGCTGGGAAAAGGTTTTGGCCAGCCGCTTGCTATCACCTGCCCACGTCAGGCTGGGCGGGAAGGGGCGGATGGGTACTCTCGATTACTACGCGACGATGGCTCGGATGGCGCCTGGGGCGCTCGCGAAGAGCGCGGTCCGCCGGGTCCAGAAGGTCGCCCGGCAGGCGCTGTACCGTCGCCGGGAGCAGGTGGACGAGGCGCAGCTGCTGGAGTCCTTCGGCGCCACCCGCGCCGAGGAGCTGGTGACGCTCGCGCTGGATCACCGCACGTCGCGGGCCTGGTGTGAGCTGTCGCAGCGCGAGTCCGCTCGCGCCGCCATTGAAAAGCTTCCGGGCGCGAAGGCGCGCACGCTGGAGCGCGCCGCGCAGGCGCTCCGTCAGGAGTGGGACGTCTTCGGCACGAAGGTGGCCTTCGGTGAAGGCAAGCCGGTGGACTGGTCCCTGGAGCCGGTGAGCGGCCGGCACTATCCGGTGGATCCCGTGGAGCGCATGCCGCTGCACGTGACGGGCATGGATCCGAAGTACCCGTGGGTGATGGCCCGGCTGGACAGCGCGCTGGCGCTGGCCCAGGGCGCGTGGGTCGCGGACACCGAAGCCGAGCGCTCGCGCTTCGCCACGGCCTTCGTCTCGCAGACGCTGGACTTCCTACAGGCGAACCCCGTGGGCATGGGCGTCCACTGGACCTGCCCCATGGAGATTGCCCTGCGCGCGGCCAACCTCGCGCAGGCGCTGGCGATGTTCGCGGACGCGCCGGAGGTGCGCCGTCCGGAGTTCCTGGTGCCCGTGCTGGGCGCGCTCGCGGAGCACTGCGCCTGGGTGGAGGTCCACCTGGAGGACACCAGCGCGGTGCCCAACAACCACCTGGTCTCCAACTACGTGGGGCTCGCGGTGGTGGGGCTGCTCTTCCCGGAGCTGCCCGGTGCGCCCCGTCAGGTGGCGCTCGCGGCCAACGGCCTGCGCACGCAGATGGAGGCGCAAGTCCACCCCGAGGGCACGTCCTTCGAGGGCTCCATTCCCTACCACCGCCTGTCGGTGGAGCTTTTCACGCTGGCCTTCCTCGTCGCTCGCGGCGCGGGCGTGTCGCTGGGGCCCGCGTATGAATCCCGTCTGCGATTGATGTTCGTCGCGGCCCGTGCCTGGTCTTCGGAAGCCGGCCTGGCGCCTCAGATTGGCGACAACGACAGCGGCCGCGTGTTCCCGTTCCAGGAGCGCGAGGACGGCGATCACAGCTACCTCGCGGGGCTGGGCGCGGCGCTCTTCAATGACGCGGGGCTGGGCGGCGGCGTGTTCCCGGACGAGGCGGCGTGGCTCCTGGGCGACGCGGGCCGGGTGCGCTTCAACGCGCTGCCCGTGGCTCCCGCGCCCGCGTCGGTAAGCTTTTCGGAAGGTGGCTTCCACATCTTGCGCGGTGAGGGTGTCGTGCTCACCGTCTCGGCCGGAAAACAGGGGCAGCGGGGCGTCGGAGGACACAGCCACAACGACAAGCTTTCCTTCGAGCTTCACCTCGCCGGCCGCCCCGTCATCGTCGATTCAGGCACGGGCTCGTACACGCGGGATCCGGCCCTGCGCAACGCGATGCGGAGCACCGCGGCGCACAACACGCTTCAGGTGGATGGGGCGGAGCAGGCCCCGTTGGATCCGGCGCGGCTGTTCGCGCTGCCGGAGGATGCCCGGGCTCGCGTCGTGGCCTTCCGGCCCGGCGCGAAGCATGACCGATTGGTGGTGCGCCACGACGGCTACCGCCACCTGCCGGCCCCGGTAGGGATTGAGAGGACTTTCTTCCTCGACCGGCACGTGCGCGCGCTGGCCGTGGGGGACCGGCTCGTCGGAACGGGCCGTCATGAGGTGGTCGGACGTTTGCACCTGCCGGATGCGCAGGCGCGGTGGTGCCAGCCCGCGGCGGATGTGGTGGCGCGGGCGGGGCGCGTGCAGGAGGGCCCGGAGGCCTTCGATGCACGGGCCCTGGAGATTGGTCCGGCGGATGCACCCGCGGGTTGGGTGCTCTTCGGGCAGGGGTTGGAGACCCTGCTCGTGCCGTCTCGCTACTCGCCCGCGTATGGGCGCGTGGTGCCGGCGGTGTCGGTGGAGTTCCGGAGGCAGCTGACGCCTCCGGCATGGTTGGGGTGGGTGTTCGTCTTCAGGTGATTGGTGTGGGTCGGGACGTGTGAGCCGGCGAGGCCGCACGTCAACTGCTGGGAGTAACGACAATGCGCGTGATGGTTGGCAACCCGTTGCTGGGTCGGATTCAGAATCGGGAAGCGAAGGTGGGCGTGGTGGGTCTCGGGTACGTCGGTCTTCCGCTGGGCATGGCCTTCGCGGAAGCGGGCTTCCCGGTCACGGGGCTGGACGTCGACCAGCGCAAGATCGACAAGATCGCCAAGGGTGAGAGCTACATCAAGCACATCCCCAGCGCGCCGCTGGCGGAGCTCACCAACGCCGGCAAGCTCAAGGCGACCAATGACTTCGCCAAGGCCCGCGAGCTGGACTGCGTGGTCATCTGCGTGCCCACGCCGCTGACCGCGTCGCGTGAGCCGGACATGACCTTCATCATCCAGACGGGCGAGGCCCTGGCGCCGTACGTGCGCCCCGGCCAGCTCTTCATCCTGGAGTCCACCACCTACCCGGGCACGACCGAGGAAGTCCTCAAGCCGCTGCTGGAGAAGAACGGCCTCAAGGCGGGCGTGGACTTCTTCCTGGCCTTCAGCCCCGAGCGCGAGGACCCGGGCAACAAGGGCTTCAACACCAAGACGATTCCGAAGGTCGTGGGCGGCTACTCGCCCGCGTGCCTCGAGGTGGCGGTCGCCCTCTACGGCAGCGCGCTGAAGGAAGTGGTTCCGGTGTCGTCCACGCGCGTGGCGGAGCTGGCCAAGCTGCTGGAGAACATCTACCGCTGCGTGAACATCGCCATGGTCAACGAGATGAAGATGCTCTGCGACCGCATGAACGTGGACGTGTGGGAGGTCATCCAGGCCGCCAGCACCAAGCCCTTCGGCTTCCAGCCGTTCTACCCGGGCCCCGGCCTGGGCGGGCACTGCATCCCCATCGATCCGTTCTACCTGACGTGGAAGGCGCGCGAGTTCGAGTTCCACACCAAGTTCATCGAGCTGGCCGGTGAGGTGAACTGGCAGATGCCCTACTACGTGGTGCAGCGCACGATGGAGGCGCTCAACCAGAACAAGAAGGTGCTCAACGGCGCGAAGGTCCTCTGCATCGGCGCGGCGTACAAGAAGGACATCGACGACCACCGCGAGTCCCCGTCGCTGCGCGTGATGACGCTCCTCAAGGAGAAGGGCGCGGAGATCGCCTACCACGACCCGTTCGTGAAGGAGCTGCACAAGGGCCACGGCTTCAACATGGAGATGAAGTCCGTCCCGCTCGACCCGGAGACGCTCAACCAGTACGACGCGGTGATGATCCTCACGGACCACTCGCACATCGACTACAACGAGCTGGTCCAGCGCTCGAACATCGTCGTCGACACGCGCAACGCGACCAAGAACGTCACCCAGGGCCGCGAGAAGATCGTCAAGGCGTAAGCCTGTAGCCAACAGGGCATGCGGGCAGGAGGGTCCTCGCTTCACGCAAGAGCGTGAGGGGAGGGCCCTCGCCGCGTTTCTGGCTACAGTGCGTAGCCGTGCCTGGCTCCTCCCGTCCCCTGTTCCCGCTGTTCGTGGCCGCGTCCTTCCTGATGGGCGCATCTCCCGCTCCCGACCCGCGCGCCCCGTTGTTGGACGCGATGAGCGCGGAGCTCCAGCGCAACCAGCAGCAGCTCAAGGTGAACGGCCATGAGGCGCCGTACTTCCTGAGCTACGGCGTGAAGGACTACGAGTCGCGGTTGATCATCGCGCGCTACGGGGCGCTGTTCCAGGACGACGACTATCGCGAGCGCAAGCTGGGCGTGGACGTACGCGTGGGCAGCTACGAGTACGACAGCTCCGTGGCGGACTCGCTCGACTTCGGCTTCAGCACCAGCAAGGGCTCCAGCTTCACCGCGCGCAAGGACGGGCCGCAGGACGACTCGCCGCTCGCGCTGCGCACGGCGCTGTGGCTCGTCACGGACGAGAAGTACAAGGCCGCGCTCTTCCAGTACCTGAAGAAGAAGGGCGAGGACGTCTACTCGGTGGAGGACCCCAAGCGCCCCGCGTCCTTCTCCAAGGAGACGCCGGCCACCTACGTGCAGCCGCCGGTGGCGTTCCCGTTTGATCGCCCGAAGTGGCGCAGGCTGGCGCGCGACGTGTCCGCGCGCTTCAACGCGCACCCGGAGCTGTTCGACTCAGAGGTCCGCATCACCGCCGACAAGGTCACGCGGATGTTCGTGTCGTCCGAAGGCACGCGCCTCATCACGGAGGAGACGCTGTACGCGTTCCACGTCTCCGCGGTGACGCGCGCGCCGGACGGACAGCTGCTCGACAACTCGCGCAGCTTCTACCTGCCCACGGAGGCGGGGATGCCCGACGAGGCGCGCGTGCACGCGGCGGCGCGGAAGGTCATCGATGAGCTGCTCGCGCTGCGGCAGGCGCCGGCCATCACCCCATACGCGGGCCCGGCCATCCTGGCGCCGGAGGCCGCGGGCGTGCTCTTCCACGAGACGCTGGGCCACCGGCTGGAAGCAGACCGGCAGGACGGCGACACCGACGGCAAGACGTTCAAGGGACAGGAGGGGAAGCAGATCCTCCCGGCGTTCCTGTCGCTGCGGGATGATCCATCCCGGCGCGAGGTGAACGGCGAGCCGCTCAACGGCTACTACCTCTATGACGAAGAGGGCGTGAAGGGGCAGCCGGTGAGCCTGGTGGAGAAGGGCGTGCTCAAGGGTTACCTGATGAGCCGTCACCCGGTGGAGGGCTTCCCCAGGTCCAACGGTCACGGGCGCGGCCAGGGCACGCTCCAGCCGGTGGCGCGCATGGCGAACCTGATGGTCGACAGCACGAAGCAGGTGAGCGACGCGGAGCTGAAGAAGATGCTCATCGCGGAGGCCAAGCGGCAGGGCAAGCCGTACGGGCTCATCATCCGCGACATCACCGGCGGCAACACCAACACGTCCAGCTACGGCTACCAGGCCTTCAAGGGCGTGCCGCGCATGGTGTTCCGCGTGGACGTGAAGACCGGTGAGGAGACGCTGGTGCGCGGAGTGGAAATCGTGGGCACGCCGCTGTCGTCCGTGAACCGCATCCTCGCCACGGGCCAGCGGTTGGGTGTGTTCAACGGCTTCTGCGGCGCGGAGAGCGGCAACGTGCCCGTGTCCACCGTGGCGCCCGCGGTGCTGCTCCAGGAGCTGGAGTTGCAGCGCACCATGGAGGGCAAGGACCGGCCTCCGCTTCTGCCCAGCCCGGCCGCCCCTCAGAAGGGGACGGCCGGACCGGAGGCGAAGAAGGACTAGCCGACCTTCTTCATCACCACGTAGCCGCCGGCGGGGATGTTCACCGGGGTGTTCCCGCCGTTCAGCGTGGCGCCGTAGTTGCCGAAGTTGCCGCCGCCGTACACCGCGGCGTCGCTGTTCAGCACTTCCTTCCACTGGCCCGGGGGCAGGGGCAGCGAGTAGCCCTCCAGGTTCTTCTTGTTGAGGCTGCCCACCACGAGGAACTCCTCGTTGCCCGACTTGCGCGTGAAGGCCATCACGCTGTCGTCGTTGTGGGTGTAGACGCGCTTCACCTCGGCCGCGGCGCTGAAGGCGGCGCTGCTGTTACGCAGGCCGATGGAGTCCTTGTAGAAGCTGAAGGACTGCCGGCGCGTGATGTCGATCATCGCGTCCCTGCGCTCGGAGGCGGGCAGGGCGGCCACTTCCGCGAACAGCTTCTTGTCGTCCGCGGAGAAGGCCTTGTACGCGCTGTCCTTCGCGCGCGCGTCCGGGGACAGGCTGAAGAGGCGCTCGTAGGTGGCCTTGGTGGTGTCGTTGAACGTCACCTTGCCGAAGTCCACGCCCTTGCCGAGGTCCTGCCAGCTCCAGTCGCTGTCCCAGGTGGACGGGTTGCCCCACTTGAAGGGGTTCTGGGCGCCGAACTCGTCACCCTGGAAGAACATGGGGATGCCGGGGCCGGCCATGCCGATGCCGGCGGCGAAGCGGGCGGCGCCGCGCGCCCAGTCGTCCGGGAAGTCGGTGGGGTTCGCGCCCTCGGCGGTGTCCAGGGTGCGCTCCGCGTTGCCCACCTCGTCGTGGTTGCTGATGATGGACAGCGCGTGCTTCCAGCCGTCCAGGCCGCGCGGGTTCGTCATCAGGTTCACGAACGCGTCCACGTCCGTCTTCATCCCGCGCGCGGCGGCCTGGATGAGGCCCGGCTTGCTGTTGTCGCGCACCAGCTTGTGCTGGAACTCCGTGTACCACTGGGCGTCGAAGCCGCCGCCCGTGCCGTCCGGCTTCGCCGGGCGCGAGATGTCCGGCTCGTAGTCGAACTGCTCCGCCACGGTCCACGCGTTGGGGTTGAGGAAGTGCACCTGGCGGTTGATCTCCCGGAGCATCTCCCAACCGTCCTTGCCGCCCGTGCCCTTGATGGGCTCCGTGAAATCGAAGCGCAGGCCGTCGAACTTCAGCTCGGCGATCTGCTGCACGGCGTGGTCCACGAAGAGCTGCTTCACCTGCGGCGTGTTGTACGCGGGCACGGCGCCCCACGGCGTGTCGCGCTGCTCGAACTGGCCGGGCTCCTTGGACCAGTTGAAGTAGGGGTTGCTGGGGCCGCCCACGTTCCACAGGCCGTTGTGGTCGCCGAAGACGTGGTTGTAGACGACGTCCGACACCACGTTGAGGCCCTTGCCGTGGGCCGCGTCGATGAAGCGCTTGAGGGCCTCGTCGCCCTCCACCCACTGGCCGTTCTCGTCCTCGAAGCCGAAGGAGCTCTCCGTGGCCAGGCTGTTGACGCCCAGGTAGCCCCAGTTGCGCGCGCCCTCCACCTCGTTGGTGGGCAGCAGCTCCAGCGTGGTGACGCCCAGCTCCTTGAAGTAATCCAGCTTCTTGATCAGGTCCTCCATGGTGGAGCGGTTGGCGTTGCCCGCCTCGCCCAGGAAGCTGCCCGCGTGGAGCTGGTACACCACCCACTTGGACGGATCCTTCTCACGCGGCACGTCGTCGTTCTTGAACTGGAACGTCGTGGGGTCGGTGAGGATGGAGCCGCGGAAGTCCACGCCGCTGCCCTTGGTGATGAGGTTGCTCCAGGGGTCGTTCTCCGCTGACGCCCGGCGCTCCACGTCGGACAGCTTGCCGTCGTTGTTCACGTCGTCGCGCAGGTGCAGCTTGCCCTGCGCGTCCTTGTCGAACACCTGGAACTCGTAGCGCAGGCCGGCCAGCTTGTCCGGGTCGTTGACGAGCGCGGTCCACGCGCCGGCCTGGTTGGTCATCTTGATGCGGCCGTCATCGGTGACGTTGCGCGACCAGAAGTCGTTGAGCTTCCCGCCGTGCAGCTTGTCGATGAGCGTGTCGTCGAACTTGCCCAGGCGCTCCTGGAGCTGCTGCTTGTTGAGCGGGTTGCCGTCGCCGTCCTTGAGGATGAGGAACGCGCTGTCCGCGTCCTCCGCGCTGTCGATGTCGAAGCGCATCAGGCCGGTGGCGCCGGGGAAGTAGCGGTCCACCTCCTTGCCGCGCGTGGGGTCCAGGTACAGCCGGTCCAGGCCGCGCTGCTCGCCCATCATGCGGCGCGCGTACGGGTCCGGCCGGTCGCTGACGGCGCCCGTGGAGTCCACCACCTCGTAGACGTAGGCCTTGCCCTCCATCTGCGCCCACGCGCCCTTGGCCTGCGCGGTCCAGTTGCCGCCCTCGTCGCGCGTCATGGGGATGCGCTGCTCGCGGCCTTCCTTGTCCGTCACCTTCACCTGCACGGCCCGCGCGTCCGGCGCCCAGAACTTGAAGTTCACGTCCTGGCCGGACTTCTGCGCACCCATCGAGTGGTACGTCGTGGGCGAGTAGGACGCGGTGGCCTTGGACAGATCCAGCTTGAGGTTGCCCTCGCCCATCACCGCCCACTGGTCCTTGCCAGACGGGCCGTCCACGCTGACGCCCCACTCCCAGTTGTGGGCCAGGCCGTCGTCCGCCACCTTCACCGTGGCCTCGTACTTGCCGTTGCCCAGCGGCTTCATGGGGATGCCGCCGGAGGACCACTGCGCGTCGTAGCGGCCGTCCGCGCCCCAGCTGCCCTTGAGCTTCGGGTTGGTGAGCGCCGCGTGCGGGTCCGCGTCGTACGTGAAGGTGATGGTGCGGGTCGTGGGGTTCGCCACCGTCGCGCCGTTCTTCACCGCGGACGTGGGCGCGGCGCCCAAGAGCGCGCTCGCGTTGGCGGAGCGGGCCAGGTTGCCGGTGCCGGCCACCGGGGTGCGAGCGCCTGCCGCGGGCGCGGACTCGAAGCCGGACTGGTTGCGCTTCACGGCGGCGGCCTTCGCGGCGGCGGCCTTCTGACGCTCCGCCAGCGTGGCGGCGGAGGTGGTGGTGTTACCCGTGGCGGGGGTCGAGGAGAGTTTCGGGCGGTTGATTTTGGAATCAGTCACGGGGCAATCCTCCGGCGGCCCACGCATAGCGGGCTTGCTCAACTTGTCGGGCTTGGGGCCTCCGGAGTTGTGTCCGGTGGCGTGGAAGTGGGCGAATGTGGGGCGGATGACGGTACAGGCTGGGGATTCCCAGGAACTCCGCGTACTTCCGGGCGCGGAAGGGCCGGGGGTGGGGTCAGCCGGCCCCCCTTGAAGCCACGCAGGTACACGTAGCGGCGGAAGTCGCGGAGGAAGGCGTCCACGGGCAGTCCGATGGCCTGCTGGAAGCCACCCGTGAAGTCCTGTCCGCCGCGCATGGCGGTGAGGACGCCGCGGACGCGCCTTTCGCCGTAGCGCTCCATGAGGAAGGTGAAGGCGTGGTGGGCGGCGCCGTAGACGGTGGCGTTCTCGGTCTCGTAGAGCGACTCGGCGCGCGCGAGCGGATCCGCCTGGGGGTGCTGGTGGAGGAAGCGGGCCAGGTCCTCCAGGCTGGGGACGCGGTAGCCCTGGCCGGCGGTGTACGAGGCCATGCCCTCGCTGAACCACAGGGGGATGCCCTTCTTCGTCCAGTCCGACATGGATGCGGACGCCTGCCACATGAGGCTGTGGGTGAGCTCGTGCAGCAGCAGCTCGTCCACCTGCTTCTGGGTGGCGCCGGCGCGCGTCCAGGTGCGGGGGCTCTGGACCTCCACCTGCTCGTAGCGGGCCCAGGCGCGCAGGAAGTCGTAGCCGGAGCGGCGGGCCGCGCGCTCCAGGGCGGCGTGGTTCGGGTGGATGACCAGGGTGACGGGCTCCTGGAAGGTTCCCCAGCGGGCCAGGCGGGGGAAGGCGTTCTCCACCGCGCGGCGGACCATGTCCGCGGCCTCGGTGTCCTTCGCGGAGTGCTCGAAGCGGAACTCACCGCCGGGCAGCGCCAGCGTGGCGGCGGGGTCGATGGCCTTCGGGGCGGCGGCGCACGCGGAAAGGAGCAGCGTCGTCCCGAGCAAGGCGAGCAGGGCGGGCCACAGGCTCCATCGTCCGGTACCGCCCACCCGCATCCGTACGTCCTTCTAGTTGGCCCCGAGCCAGCGGATCACCGCGCGTCCCACGTCCGCGACGGTGGAGAACGAGGCTACCTCCGGGGCGGAGGGTCCGAAGTAGAGCATGGGTACGGCGTGCACGGTGTGTCCTCGAACCGACAGGTCCTCCACGTTGCCGTGGTCACTGCACACCAACACGCGCGCGTCGTCCGGCCGGGTGGCCGCCACGGCGCGCAGGAAGGCGTCGAAGGTGTCGAGCGCCAGGCGGGCGGCCGTGAAGTCCTGGGCGTGGCCGGCCTCGTCGGCGAGGTAGTGCTCGAAGAAGGTGAAGTCCGCCTGGCCCGCGATGCGCCAGAAGAGGGCCGCGGCTTCGCCGGGCGTGCGGTGGGGCACGTCCAGTCCGTGCGCGCGCGCCGCGGCCCCGGTGATGTCATGGGTGAGGCCGTCGCCGGCCCGCGCGTCGTCCAGCGTGCGCAGCAGTTCGCCTCCCGCGGCGAAGGCGAGCTTCGCGGCCGAGGGGCGCACCTTGCGCGCGTGGCGCTCCGACAGGGTGAACTCCGGCGGGGACGTGGACGGGCGCCGGGGGACGCCGAGCGCGTCCAGGTACGGCGCGGGGTAGGCATTGGCGAAGGTGGCGGTGCGGCCCGCGGCCTTGAGGCGCCGCACGATGGAGCGCTCCGCGAGGAGGTCCTTCAGGGCGGTGTTGGGGTAGCCCAGCACGTGGCCGCCCACGATGACGGGGGCGGGGTCCCCGGTGAGGATGGCCGTCTGGTTGGAGGCGGACTGGGGCCGGCCGGGCACGCCGAAGGTGGGGTCCACCGGAAGGCCCATGCCCCCGTGGGGCAGGGCGGGGATGGGGGCATCCTGGAACCAGGCCAGGAGGTGGTCCCGGTCCGCGAGCGGGTTCACGGCGGGGTCCTTCCGCCCGATGCCCACCCCGTCGATGAACAGGACCGCGACGCGCACGGCCTGGAACTGTATCCTCGAATCCGACACGCATGGCCATCCACGGCGACCTCTTCAGCTACCCGCTCCCCGAGTTCCTTCAATGGCTGGACAGCTCCCGCAAGACGGGGACGCTCCAGCTGTCGTGGGAGGCAGGCGAGCGCAAGTTGTTCCTCCTGTCCGGCCAGGTGGGGGCCACCGCGAGCGAAGGCCTGCGCGGCCGGGTGGCCCGCCTGCTGTCGCTGCCGAAGCTGGCGGCGGGCACGCGCGTGCTGGCCGCGTTCGACGAGCTGACGCGCACGCCGGACGTGGACGCGGCCTTCGACGCGCACGGCGTCCAGGCGCGGTGGGTGCGGGACCTGGGCCGCGAGGAGCTGTTCGCGGCGATGACGGACCTGACCATCGCGGGGCAGGGCACCTTCCACTGGACGGAGGACGCGGACCGCACCGGTGAGGACTGGGTGCCGTCCGACATGAGCATCCGCGAGCTGCTCTTCGAGTCCCTGCGCTGGGTGGACGAGCAGGGGGACGTGGACAAGGCGCTGCCCATCGACGCGCTGAGCGTGAAGGCGCTGTCGCCGCCCAGCCCCAGCCAGCCCCTGATGCACCGGATCATCCTGGCGCTGACGACGACGCCGCAGAACCTGGGGCGGCTGCGGCTGTCCATGGGCGTGTCGCGCTCGTCGGTGACGCGCCGGGTGCACGAGCTGTTGCGCGCGAAGCTGGTGGAGGTGGACGGCGCGCCGCAGGTGGAAGCGGATCCGGTGGCGGAGATGCTGGAGAAGGGCGCGGTGCTGATGCGCGAGGGCCAGTACGACGCGGCCGGCATCGTGTGCGCGTCCCTGCTGGCCAGCGACCCCGCGGACCGGCGCGTGCGCGAGTTCGCGCGCCTGGTGCAGCGCGAGCACGTGGCCGCGCTCTACGCGGACCTGCCGCCCCTGGTGGTGCCGCGGCTCATCCAGTCCCCGCAGGCGATGGTGATGCTCAAGCCGGAGGAGCGGCAGATCGCCGGGCTCATCAGCGGGACATGGGACGTGTCCACGCTGGTGCTGGCCAGCCCCGCGCGAGAGCTGGAGACGCTCAAGACGCTGGCGAAGCTGCACCGCATGGGGCTCCTGGAGCTCACGCTCCCGCGCTGAAGCCCGTGGGGGCACGGCCCGGAAAGCCGTGCCCCGCGCGAATCACCCGGCGGTCGGAAGCCCCACGGCGTTGAGCCGCACGAAGACCTGCATGAGGACGTAGAGCGCGAACGCCGCGTCGTCCACGCGCAGCTGCGGCACCGTGGACAGGCCCTGGAGGCGCAGCAGGTCCGAACCGTCCACGTGCAGCAGGAAGGCCTGCTGGGCCAGGGAGCCCTCACCCGCGAACGCCATGGCGCGGCGGACGGCGTCGGTGCAGGCGGTGACGCAGGTGGTGTAGTCCCCGGCGGTGAAGGCGGCCTCCGCGGCCCGGGCGTGGTCGAAGAGGTCCCCCGGCGCCAGCGCGCTCGTGGGCCCCAGGAGCTTGGTGCTCGTGGCCGGCACCGGGGCCACGGCGGCGGGCTCCACGCGCGGCGGGGCGGGCGCTGTCAGCGTGCGGGGCACGGGTGTGGCCGCGATGGTGGCGGCGGTGGGGCTGGTGGCGGGCGGCGTCGCGGCCGGCGGCTGGCGGTGGTGCAGGTGCTGCGAGAGCTGCGCCTCCAGGTCCGCGGCGGGGGCTGTTTCGCCCGGGGCGGGGCGGGGCGGCGGGACGATGCGCTTGGCGCGCAGGTCCTTGATGACCAGCCGGGTGATGGTCTTGAGCGCGTCCATCACGCCCCGGCCATTGGCGGCGGCCGTCTCGAAGTCGGGGACGCCGCGCGGGTTGAGTTCCCGGCGCAGCTCCTCCACGGAGAGGATGTTGTCCAGGTCCCGCTTGTTCCACTGCATCACCAGTGGGAAGCGGTCCAGGCGGATGCCGTTCTCCAGGAGGTTCTCCTCCAGGTTGGCCAGCGACTCGCGGTTGGCGTCCATGGCCTCCGCCTGCGAGTCCGCCACGAACACCACGCCGTCCGCGCCCTGGAGCACCAGCTTGCGGGTGGCGTTGTAGAAGACCTGCCCGGGCACGGTGTAGAGGGCCAGGCGCACGGAGCAGTCGCCCACGCGCTCCACCTTCACCGGCAGGAAGTCGAAGAAGAGCGTCCGGTCGCCTTCGGTGGCGATGGACATCATCTCGCCGCGGTGGGCCGGGCGAACGGTCTCGTAGACCTTTCGCAGGGTCGTCGTCTTCCCCGACAGGCCGGGGCCGTAGAAGACGATCTTCGCGGCCACTTCGCGGGCCATCAGGTTCACGCTGCTCACGGTGTCAGCTTACCTAGAACGACTCGGCGCCCGGCGCCAGTTGCGGGGCGAACATTCGCGGGCGTCCCGGCCCGGTGCTCGGCCGCGAGCAGGGCGAAGAGGGCCGCCTCCTTCGCCTCCTCGGGGAATCCCAGCACGTCCAGCCGCTCCAGCGGCACCGGGGCCAGCCGCGCCTTCAGATCCGCCATGAGCACAGGATTCCGCGTCCCGCCGCCGGAGACATACACGGCCTCCAGCCGGGGAAAGCGGGGACGCACCCAGGTGTCGAAGGCGCGCGCGGTGGCCTCCACGGTGAAGGCGCGCGCGGTGGCCATCAGGTCGTGGGGCCGCTCCGGGGCCGCCGCCCAGAGCCGGTCCACCAGCGGCTCGCCGAAGCCCTCGCGGCCCGCGCTGCGAGGCGGAGGCCGCGCGAGGAACGGATGCGCGAGCAGCTCCTCAAGGAGCGCGGGAATCACCTGGCCCCGGGAGGACAGGCTGCCGTCCCGGTCGCACGCGAGCTGTCCCTGCGTCACCCGGCGCGCCAGGCCGTCCAGCACCATGTTCGCGGGCCCGGTGTCGAACGCGAGCGTGTCGTCCACGTGCTCGCCCACGACGCTGATGTTGGCGATGCCGCCCAGGTTGAGGAACGCGCGCGTGACGTCCGGCCGTTCGCGGTTCCGGAAGACGGCCCAGTCCAGGTAAGGCACGAGCGGCGCGCCCTGGCCGCCCACCGCCATGTCGCGGGTGCGGAAGTCGCTGACGACGGGCAGGCCGGTGCGCTCGGCGATGACGGCCGCTTCGCCAATCTGGAGCGTGGAGGCGATGACGGACAGGTCCGAGGGCAGGTGGGCCATCGTCTGGCCGTGCGAGCCGATGACGTGGACGTCCTCGCGCTTCACGCCCGCGCGCGCAATGACGGCCAGCACGGCTTCGGCGAAGCGCTCCCCCAATTCGAAGTTGAGGGCGCAGAGGCTCCGGGCGTCCTGCGGGCCCAGCACCCGGGCGACGAGGTCCGGCGTGAAGGGCTGCGACACATGCGCGAGCAGTTGGAGCTTCACGTCCGCGCCGGTGCCGTCCACCCGGCACAGCGCCGCGTCCGCCGCGTCCACGCTGGTGCCGGACAGCACGCCCACGCACAGCCGGGGCGGCAGGGAGGGGGAGGGTGGCGTGGCGGGGCGCATGCCCCAAGTCTAAAGGCCGGCTCCCACGCCCGCCGGACCCCGGCCCGGAGGGCACCCCGTGTGTCCGGGAGTGACGTCCGCCCTGTCGGATTCCGGAGGCTCGTCTCCGAGTCGTGCGGCGCCTGGTGCGTCAGGGGCGGGCGCGCTGACGTGGCCTTTGGACTACAGCCGCTCGTGCCACCGCCGGGCGTTCGAGCCCTCGCAGGCCCGCGTCCTTCATCCGCCGCCGGGCCTGGGCCGCCGGAAGCCCCGTGAAGTGCATGGCCAGCGCCAGCTTCACGTGATGTCCCGCAGCCTGGAGCAGCGCCTCCGCCCGCGCCGGGGGCAGGTCCGTCAGCTCCGCGACCATCCGCGCCGCCCGGGCCCGCAGCTTCGTGTTCGTGGGGCGCACGTCCACCATGCGCCCCCGGTACACGTGCCCCAGCGACACGAAGGCCGCGGTGGTGATGGCGTTGAGCACCAGTTTCGTCGCCGTGCCCGCCTTCAGCCGGGTGGAGCCCGCCACCACCTCCGGCCCCGTGCGCGCCAGCACCACCGTGTCCGCGCGCATGGCCGGCCCCGGCGGGTTGCAGCACACCAGCACCGTGCGCGCCCCACGCTCGTGGGCCTCGTCCAGCGCGCCCCGGACATAGGGCGTGGAGGCCGACGCGGAGATGCCGCACACCACGTCCCGCGCCGTGGCCCGGAACGCCCGCACCGCCCGGGCCCCCGCGGCGACGTCGTCCTCGGCGCCCTCCACGGCATGCGTCAGGGCCCGCCGGCCGCCCGCGATGGCCGCCTGGACCCACGTCGCCGGGACACCGAAGGTGGGGGGACATTCGCTCGCGTCGAGCACGCCGAGCCGACCGCTGGTTCCCGCGCCCACGTAGAGCAGCCGGCCGCCAGCACGAAATGCTTCCGCCACGGCCCGGGCCGCCGCCGCGATGGACGGCAACGCCTCACGGACCGCGCGGAGCGCGATCAGGTCTTCTTGATGCAACCGTCGGACGACCGCCTCGACAGGGAGGAGGTCCAGGTCATCCGCGCGGGGATGGAGCCGTTCGGTGGGCGGAAGCGCGGACTTTCGAGCGCGCGTCATGCCCACCGGAAGGCTCCCGGACTTCAGGCGGCCTTGGTCACCTTGCCCGCCTTGATGCAGCGGGTGCAGGCCAGGACGCGCTCGATGCTGCCGCTCACGTTCGCGCGCACCTTCTGCAGGTTCGGCAGGGTCCGCTTCTTGGTCTTGTTGTTCGCGTGGCTGACGTTGTTACCCACCAGCGGACGCTTCCCACAGAGGTCGCACTTCCACGCCATGACTGCTAACTCCTTGAAAACTGGGGCGTTCGACAGCAGCCCATAAAAGAGCGGCGGACCCTACCAGAAACAGGCCGGAAATCCAGCCGGATCCGACCCGGGGCCTATCCCTTGAGCGGATCCTTCTTCTTCAACATCTCCTGCACCAGCTTCGCGGCCCGCATCCCCGCGAGCAGCTCGCCCTCCAGGCCCAGGCCGGGCAGCACCTCGCGGCCGGCCAGGATCACGTTCTTCGCGGGCGTGCGCTGCTTCAACCCCGTGACGCCCAGGAAGGCTTCCGTTTCGAAGCTGTAGAGCGGGTGGGGCATGAGCCGGCTGCCGCGCACCCCCCCGGCGTCCAGGTAGGGGACCGAGCGCAGCGCGCGGTGCTGCTTCGTGAAGGGCATCAGCCGGTCCAGGTGCTCGTCGATGCGCTTCGCCAGCGCCTGGAGGTGCTCCTCGCCCTCCTCGCGCGCGGAGGCCGGGACGAAGGCGCCCGCGCACACCACGCGCACGCCCTCCACGTCCTTGTGGCCGGAGGCCGCGGAGGTGCGCGCCGGGTGCTGCTGCACGAGCAGCGGGCCCAGCTCCGGGTCCTGCGTGTCCACCAGCACCAGCTCGCCCATGCCGCGCGGGAGCGCCGCCTCCGGCACCACCCAGTTCACGCTGAAGAGCAGCGACTTGATGTTGGACTGATCCAGGTGCTCCAGCAGGCCGCGGTTGTGCTTCTTGTCCGTCACCAGCCGGCGCAGCGCCCCGGAGTCCGTGGCCGTCACCAGGCAGGACGCGCGGTAGAGCGTGTCCGAGCGCACCAGCTTCACGCCGGAGAACTTGCTGCCGTCGAACGCGAGCTCCTCGACGATGAAGCCCGCCGGGTTGTCGCGGCCCAGCACGTCGCCGCCCAGCTCCGTCAGCCGCCGGGTGAGCACGTCGCGCAGGGCGTCCATGCCGCCGGGGTACGTGGACGGCGCGGTGAGCACCTGGGACAGGGCCCGCGTCTGCGCCAGGGGCGCGCTGGCCTTCTCCAGGTGGACGAGGAAGGGCAGGAGGCCGCGCACCAGCGACAGCGCCGGATCCTCGCCCGCGAGCCGGGGCGTGGCGTCCAGGGCCGGGTGTTCCTTGATCTGTCCCTTGAGCTTCCAGCCCTCGAAGAAGCCGTCGGGCGGCAGCTGGGGGCCGGCCTTGAAGAAGGCGTCGGTGGCCTCGTGCTGCGCGGCGCTGCCCGCGAGCGCGCCCTGGATGCCCTCGCCGGCCTCTCCGAACTCGCGCGTCAGCTCCGCGCGGCGGCGGGCGGCGTCCGCGGTCAGGTCCACCCGGTTCCGGGGCAGCACGAGCTGGAGCTCCGGCGCGTGGGGGCGCAGCGCGCGGCCGATGGCGGTGGACAGGCCCAGCTCGTTGAGGGCCTCGTCCACGGCGGGCATCGCCTTGAGGGGCGGCGCGACGAAGGGGGCGTAGGGCAGCACGAAGCCGTCGTGCTCGTAGCCGGGCCCCATGCCGTCGTGCTCCACCAGCAACACGCGGTGGTTGCGCTTCGCCAGGAGCGCGGCGGCGAGCGCGCCTCCGACCTGGCTGCCCAGCACGATGACGTCGTACACGTGCCGGGACGGGCCCGAGGGGAGCTTGAGTTTGGCGGCGGACGTCGACATGGCCGCCGAACACTACACAACGTCACCGCGTCTGGCGCCCTTTTGGCGCCCCGGGGCGGGTCCGGGGTGGGGCGTATGTGCCCCCCTCAGGCCCTGGACGTGAAGAGGCGCGCGAGCAGCTCCGGAGGCAGCGTGTCGAAGTCCGGGGCGGTGTAGTGGGCCCCCGCGTTCTTCAGCGCCTCCGCGGTCGTGGTGGTGGTGATGCCCACGGTGACCATGCCGGCGGCGCGCGCGGACAGCACGCCGTTGATGGCGTCCTCGAAGGCGAGGCACGACTCGGGGGGCACCTGCAGGGCCTTCGCCGCCGCGAGGAAGATGTCCGGCGCGGGCTTGCCGCGCGTCACCTGTTCGGCGCCGACGACATGGGCGAAGAGCGGACGCACGGAGAGCCCGTCCAGCACCAGCTCGCGGTTTCCGTGCGGCGCGGCGGTGGCCACGGCCAGGAGCAGGTTCGCTTCGCGCAGGCGGTGCAGGAAGCCCTCCGCGCCCCGGTGCAGCGCCAGGTACGGCCGGTAGATGGCGCGATAGTGGGACTCCTTCTCCTCGGCGAGCGCGTTCAGCTCCGCGACGGAGAGGGTGCGGCCCAGCAGCGCGGGGAGGATCTCTTCGTTCTTCTTTCCCGCGAACTCGTTCTGGAAATGTTCCGCGGTCAGGCCATCCAGACCGAGTTTCCGGGCGAGCGACACCCAGGCGCGGTTGTGGAAGTCCATGTTGTCGACGAGCGTGCCATCCATGTCGAAGACGGCGGCGAGCAGGGGGGCGGCTGCGGGAGTCATGTTCTCCCCAATACCGATTTCCTCCGCCATGTCACCCCTGAATCTCCCGTGCGAGCCCCTTCCGGGCTGATATCCCCCACGGCATGAGCGAGGACGTGCTGCTGGAGACTCGGGGGGCCGTGGGCCTGGTCACCCTCAACCGACCGAAGGCGCTCAACGCGCTCTCCCTGGAGATGTGCCGGGCACTGCATCCCCGGCTGGACGCCTGGGCGACGGATCCGTCCGTGAAGGCGGTGGTGATCCGCGGAGCCGGCGGCCGGGCCTTCTGTGCGGGAGGGGACGTGCGCGCGGTGGCTGGTTCGGTCGCACGGTCGGACGCGTCGCTGTCGCGCGAGTTCTTCCGCGCGGAGTACGCGCTCAACCATCGGATCCACCACTTCCCGAAGCCGTTCATCGCGTTGGTGGATGGCATCTGCATGGGCGGTGGGGTGGGGCTGTCCGTGCACGGGACCTTCCGCGCCGTGACGGAGAAGCTGGTGCTCGCGATGCCGGAGACGGCCATCGGCATCTTCCCGGACGTGGGCGGTGGCTGGTTCCTCCCGCGCTTCCCGGGCGAGGCAGGGACGTACCTGGGGCTCACGGGTGCGCGATGTGACGCAGCGGATGCGATGTGGCTGGGCTACGCGACGCATCGGGTGGAGTCCTCGCGGCTGGAGGACGTGGTGGGCGCGCTGGAGGCCGCGGACTGGAGCGGACCGGGGCGCGAAGTGGCGGCGCGCGTGCTGCAGGGCTTCCATCAGGACACCGGTGCATCGGGGCTCGCGGTGCGCGCGGAGGTCATCGACCGGTGTTTCAAGGGGGACCGCGTGGAGGACATCCTCACGGCGCTGGAGCGCGAGGGGACGGCGTGGGCGCAGGAGACTCGCGCGACGTTGCTGCGCATGTCGCCCACGAGCCTGCGGGTGACGCTGCGGCAGCTGCGCATCGGGCGCGGCCAGGACTACGACGCGACGGCGCGCATGGAGTACCGCTTGAGCCAGGCGCTGACGCAGCGGCCGGACTTCCAGGAGGGGATCCGCGCGGTGCTGGTGGACAAGGATCAGAAGCCGCGCTGGAGCCCGGCCACGCTCGCGGAGGTGCGCGACGCGGAGGTGGAGGCGTGCTTCGCGCCTCGACCAGGTGACGAGTTGGAACTGCCCGCGCTGGGCTGAGGTTACAGGTCCTCGTCGCTGACGACGGTGCGTCCATCCGCGCGCAGCAGCGCGGTGGTGATGCCTTCACCCGGGCGCAGCACGCCCATTTCGTAGACGCGCTGGCTGCCGCACGAGGGGCTCTTTTCCTTCAGGAGCGCCACCGTGACGTCGAAGCGCCGAGCGGCCTCCAGGGCCTGACGCGCGCCATCCTGGAACGCGGCGGTGCGGTCCTCGCGAGTCTCGCGCGTGAGGGCCCGTGCTCGGCCGGCCCAGACGTCCACGCCGGTGCCACCCGCGAGGTCCACGGGAGGCCGTGGAATGCCCATGCCCGCGGCTGCCTCCGGGCAGATGGGGATGACGGCCTTGCCCTCCAGCGCCGCGAGCACGCGCTCCGAACGCTGCGAGCGTCCGTCGTAGCGGCACGCCTCGCCCAACAGGCACGCGCTGACCATCACCGTGGGGGCCGCACGCAGCGCCTCCCGTCGCGCATCACGGGCAGACGCTTCGCGTTCGTTCGAGGGCGCCTGCTCGGCCGGGTTCGGCACTTCGGGCGCGGCATGCCGCGGTGCAGCCGCCTCCGCGGACGTCGCGGAAGGCGACGGCTCAACGGCCTTCGTCACTTCGGGGCCCCCGGGCTGCGGAGCGCCGTGCCGTCTCCCGTCACCCGCGCGTCCACCTTCGTGCGCGTCCCGTCCAACGTCACCGCGCCCGTCACCGCCAGCCTTACGGCCAGCGGATACAGCCGGTGCTCCTCCGCGAGGATGCGCGCGCTCAGGCTCGCCTCGTCGTCCTCCGGGAGCACGGGCACCGCCGCCTGCGCGATGATGGGGCCCGTGTCCGTGCCCGCGTCCACGTAGTGCACCGTGCACCCGGCCACCTTCACGCCGCGCTCCAGCGCCTGCCTCTGCGCATGCAGGCCCGGGAACGCCGGCAGCAGGGAAGGGTGGATGTTCAGCACGCGCCCCGGGAAGCGCTTCAGGAAGTCCGCGCTCACCAGCCGCATGAAGCCCGCCAGGCACACCCACTCGACGCCCGCGTCGGCCAGCACGCCGAGCACCGCCGCCTCGAAGTCCGCCTTCGACCCGAAGCCCTTGTGGTCCACCACCTCCGCGCGCACGCCCGCCTTCCGGGCGCGCTCCAGCGCGAACGCCGTGGGCACGTTGGACAGCACGCACGCCACCTCGGCCGGGTAGTCCGCCTGCCCGGCCGCGTCGAGCAGCGCCTGCAGGTTGCTCCCGCCGCCGCTGACGAGCACCCCCAGCCGCGCCCGCCGCGCGCTCATGGGTCGATGACCGCCGTGGCCTCGCCCTGGCCCGCTTCCACCCGGCCCACCTCGGAGGCCTCCACGCCCCGGGCGCGCAGCACCTCCAGCGCCTTCGCCACGTCCTCCTTCGCCACCACGACGATGAGGCCCAGGCCCATGTTGAACGTGCTGAACATCTCGTCGCGCGCCACGCCGCCCGTCTTCGCGATGAGGTCGAAGATGGCCGGCTTCTTCCACGTGGACTCGCTCAGCACCGCGCGCGTCCCGTCCGGGAGGCAGCGGGGCAGGTTGCCCGGGATGCCGCTGCCCGTGATGTGCGCCATGCCCTTCACCTTCACGGCCTGGCACAGCGCGAGCGCGTCCTTCACGTAGATGCGCGTGGGCTCCAAGAGCGCGTCACCCAGCGGCCGGTCCAGCCCCGGCGGCGTCATGTCCAGGGGCAGCTTCGCGTCGTCCAGCAGCACCTTGCGCGCCAGCGAGTAGCCGTTGCTGTGCAGCCCCGACGACGTCAGGCCGATGAGCGCGTCCCCCGGCTTCACCGTCTTGCCGTCGATGATGGCCGAGCGCTCCACCACGCCCACGCAGAAGCCCGCGACGTCGTACTCGCCCCGCGCGTAGAAGCCCGGCATCTCCGCCGTCTCCCCGCCCAGGAGCGCGCACCCCGCCTGCTCGCAGCCCAGGGCGATGCCCTTGACCACCTCCGCCGCGGCGTCCACCTCCAGCTTCCCCGTGGCGAAGTAGTCCAGGAAGAAGAGCGGCTCCGCGCCACAGGTGAGGATGTCGTTCACCGACATGGCGACCAGGTCGATGCCCACCGTGTCGTGGCGCCCGGCCAGGAAGGCCACCTTCAGCTTGGTGCCCACCCCGTCCGTGCCCGCCACCAGCACCGGCGCCTGGTACTTGCCGGGCGGCAGTGCGAACAGGCCGCCGAACCCGCCCACTCCGCCCAGGACCTCTGGGCGCGTGGTGCGCGCGGCATGGGGCTTGATCTTCTCGACGAACGCGTCGCCGGCCTCGATGTCTACTCCGGACTGCTTGTAGGTCGTTCCCACGGGCCGGCCTTGTACCCCTCCCGGGGGCCCCTGTCTCGGGCCTCGGAAGGGACGTGTCGGGTTTGCGGCGCCGTCACGCCCTCGGGCACGGAGGCGATATCGGTCTGGGATATTTGACCGGTGGGGTGGGGGCTGATTGACTCGCGGGCCAGATGGGCGCCGAGGAAACCCTCTTTCAACGTTTTGGCAAGGAGTTCCCCAAGGGCACCGAGCTCTTCCGCGAGGGAGAGATCGGCAAGGAGATGTTCGTCATCCAGTCCGGGAAGATCGCCATCTCCAAGCGCGTGCGCGACGTGGAGAAGGTGCTCGCCGTATTGGGCCCGGGCGAATTCTTCGGTGAGATGGCCATCATCTCCAACAAGCCCCGGAACGCCTCCGCCGTGGTGCATGACGACGCGAAGCTGCTCGTCATCGACCCCAAGACCTTCGAGGCGATGATCCGCGGCAACGCGGAGATCGCCGTGCGGATGATCAAGAAGCTGGCCGAGCGCCTCTCCGAGGCGGACGCCCAGATTGAAAACCTGCTCCACGGCGACCCCGCCAGCCGCGTCGTCCACCAGATCCTCCAGGCCTGCCAGACGCGCGGCCGTCCGTTGGAGGAGGGCGTGGAGGTGGACTTCGCCATCCGGGAGATGCCCCGGCAGATCGGCGTGGGCGAGCCCGCCGTGCGCAGCATGCTGGAGCGCCTGGAGCGCGCGGGCCTCATCGAGCGAAGCGGTGACCGGGTGACCGTGTACGACACGGCCCGGCTGCATGACTTCCTCAACTACCTCGAGATGAAGTGGAAGTTCGGAGACCTCTAGCGTGAAGCTGCAAGTCCTCGGGTGCCACGGCGGCGAGCTTCCCACGTGCAGGAGCACCTGCTTCCTCGTGGACGACGTGCTCGCGCTCGACGCGGGCGCACTCACCGGCACGCTCTCGTTGGATCAGCTCTGCAAGGTCGACGACATCCTCGTCGGCCACAGCCACTTCGACCACGTGAAGGACCTGCCGCTGCTGGCCGACCTGGTCATCGGCCGCAGGGACAAGCCCGTCACCATCCATGCCTCCCGCGAGTGCGCCAAGGCGCTGCGCGAGAACATGTTCAACAACGCGCTGTGGCCGGACTTCACGCGCATCCCCACGCGCCACAAGCCCGTCCTGGCCATCAAGACCTTCCGCGCCGGCAGCACCTTCCAGGTGGGCCCCTACACCGTGAAGAGCGTCCCGGTGAGCCACCCCGTGGAGTCGTGCGCCTTCATCATCAGCGACGGGAAGTCCGCGCTGGCCATGAGCGGCGACACCGGCCCCACGGACAAGCTGTGGAAGGCGCTCAACGCCACGAAGAACCTGAAGGCGCTGCTGCTGGAGACCAGCTTCCCCAACAGCCTCCAGGCCCTGGCGGACATCTCCGGCCACCTGACGCCCGCCACCGTGGGCTCGGAGCTGCGCAAGTTCGAGCGCAACGGCGCCCAGGTGATGCTCTACCACCTGAAGCCCGCCTTCGTGACCCAGCTCAAGAAGGAACTGGCCCCCCTGCCCGTGAACGTCCTGGAGCTGGGGGAGACCTTCCAGTTCTAGGGGCCTTCGTGCCGCGCCGCGCCGTACGGAGGTATTGACGGCCCGCGGCGGCCGGATTAACCCCCGGGCCTCATGGCCTGGTTCTCCAAGAAGCCCCGCATCGCCGTTGACTCCGAGCCCGCCGCCGAGCCCCAGCCCTCCCGCATGCAGGGCCTGTGGGCCAAGTGCGAGCAGTGCGACGAAATCATCTACCGCCAGGAGCTCGAGAAGAACTGGATGGTGTGCATGCACTGCGAGCACCACCACGCCTGGACGGCCCGCGCGCGGCTCGCCGCCACGTTGGATCCGGACTCCTTCGAGGAGTTCGACAAGGAGCTGGAGCCCCAGGACCCGCTCGGCTTCACCGACACCAAGAAGTACAAGGACCGGATCAAGTCCACGCGCAAGAACCTGGAGGAGAACGACGCGTTCATCTCCGGCGTGGGCCGCATCGAGGGCCACCCCGTCTCCATCGGCTGCTTCGTCTTCGAGTTCATGGGCGGCTCCATGGGCTCCGTCGTCGGTGAGAAGGTCACGCGCGTGTTCGAGCGCGCCTTCGAGCTCAAGTGCCCCGCGGTGGTGTTCTCCGCCTCCGGCGGCGCGCGCATGCAGGAGGGCATCTTCTCCCTGATGCAGATGGCGAAGACGTCCGCGGCCATTGCCCGCTTCCGCACCAGCGGCAAGCCGTACGTCTCCGTGATGCTCAACCCCACCACGGGCGGCGTGGCCGCGTCCTTCTCCTGGCTGGGCGACATCATCCTCGCGGAGCCCAAGGCCCTCATCGGCTTCGCCGGCCCGCGCGTGATTGAACAGACCATCCGCCAGAAGCTGCCGGAGGGCTTCCAGCGCTCGGAGTTCCTGCTGGACCACGGCATGATCGACGCCATCGTCCACCGCAAGGACCTGCGCGCGAAGCTGGGACAGATCCTCGGCATGCTGGGGTAGGGCGGCGGGCCTCCAAGCCATGGACGCGCCCCGCACTTCCGAAGAGGCCCTGCGCTTCTTCCAGGCGCTCAACCCCTCCGGCATCAAGCTGGGGCTGGAGCGGGTGAAGGACGCGCTCGCCGCGCTCGACCATCCCGAGCGCGACTATCCGGCGCTGCACGTCGCCGGCACCAACGGCAAGGGCAGCACCTGCGCCTTCGTGGCGCGGGCGCTGGAGGCCGCCGGGCACCGCGTGGGGCTCTACACGTCCCCGCACCTGGTGCGCGTGAACGAGCGGATCCGCGTCGCTGGCGCGGACATCCCGGATGACGTCTTCGGACAGCGCATCCTGGAGGTCCTGGAGCGCTACCCCTCCGCGCTGTCGGACCCGATGACGTACTTCGAGTTCGGCACCGTGGTCGCGCTCTGGCACTTCTCCCGCGAGCACGTGGACGTGGCCGTGCTGGAGACGGGGCTGGGCGGCCGGCTGGACGCCACCACCGCCGCGAACCCCGTCGTCACCTGCGTCACCCCCGTCTCCTTCGACCACATGGAGTACCTGGGCCACACGCTCCGCGAGATCGCCGGGGAGAAGGCCGGCATCTTCAAGCCGGGCGTTCCGGTGGTCCTTTCCCGGCAGGAGCCGGAGGCCCTGGACGCGCTCCTGCGCCGCGCGGAGCAGCTCGCCGTGCCCGTCCAGGTGGAGGGCCGCGACTTCGGCATCGTCCCCGGGTCCGATGGGACGCTCTCGTATCGCGGCTCCGGGTGGTCGCTGGACGGCCTCACGCTCGCGCTGCGCGGGCCGTATCAGCACCAGAACGCGGCGGTCGCCCTGGCCTGCCTGGAGGCCCTCCAGGCCCGGGGCGTGGCGGTGACGCCGGAGGCCGCGCGGCAGGGCCTGGCCACCGCGCGCTGGCCGGGGCGGCTGGAGGAGGTGTCCCAGGCTCCGGTGATGGTGGTGGACGGAGCCCACAACCCGGCGGGCGTGGCGGTGCTGCTGGAGGCCCTGCGCACCCTCTACGCCGGACGGCCGCTGCACCTCGTCTTCGGGGTGGTGGCGGACAAGGACCGGGGGCCGATGATGCAGGCCCTGTTTCCGCTGGCGGCCTCCGTGCACCTCACGCCGCTGGACACGCCGCGCTCGCTTGCTCCGGAGCGATACATCGCTGAAGCACGGGTTTTGTGTTCACGGGTCGTCGCGCACGCCTCCCTGGAGGAGGCACTTGCCGGAGCGAGGGCCGATGCAGTGGGTCGTCCAGATGGCGTCGTGCTCGCTACAGGCTCACTGTTCCTGGTAGGCGCCGTGAAGCGATGGGTTGACCGAAGCCTTGGCGCGATGCGGTAGCAGCAGTAACTTTGCGACATGCGCCTGCCGGACTGGAGATCAGCGCTTCCGGGACCTCCGATGCCCACCGTCGACGAGGTTGACTTCCGGGCGCTGTACTCGAAGACGAACTACGTCGTGGAGACCGCGGACGGCTGGTCGCTCGTCATCACGCGCTACCGGCCGGTGAAACAGGCGTTCGCGCAGCCGCTGTTCGGTGAGCCGCTGCTCCTGGTGCACGGCTTCTCCCAGAACCGGCACACGTGGACGAGCGGCCAGTTCGTCAAGAACCTGCTCTTCTTCGGCGTGGACATCCACATCCTGGAGCTGCGCGGGCACGGCAAGAGCTCCATCGCCTTCCAGAAGGAGCGCGCGGAGCGCTTCAAGCGCCCGCTGCCGCAGGACCTGGACTACGGCTGGGACCTGGACAGCTACTTCCTCTACGACCTGCCGGCGGCCGTCTCCGGCGTCAAGCGCATCACCCGGCGCGAGCGCATCTTCTACTGCGGCCACTCCATGGGCGGCATGCTGGGCTACGGGTACGCCGGCATCCACGACGACTTCGAGGGGCTCATCACCATCGGGTCGCCGGCGGACCTGGGGCGCGGCTTCGCGCTGTTGCGCCTGCTGGCGCACGGCTCGCCGCTGCTCGCGGGCGCGGTGGACATGACGCTGGGCGGGCTGAACCTGAACCGCCGCGCGTCCTCGCTGGGCCGCTCGCTGCTGGCGAAGGGGGCGGGCGCCTTCAGCCCCGCGCTCCAGAAGCGCCTGGAGCCGGATGCGTCCAAGCCGCTCGTGTTCAACGCGGTGCCGGTGGACGTGGTGCTCAAGTGGGTGGAGCGCCAGCTGTCGCAAGCGGACGAGTCCGCGCTGTATCAGCGCTTCACGCGCAAGCTGAACCGGCTCATCAACACCGAGCGCGTCAGCCGCGACGACATCCGGTGGCTGCTGCGCGAGGGCGGCGAGCGCGAGCCTCGCAAGGTGATTGAGCAGTTCGCCCGGTGGATCCGCCGGGGCGAGATGGTCTGCTACCGCACGGACTACGACTTCAAGCGCGGCTTCGGGAAGATTGAAATCCCCATGGCCATCATCTTCGGGGACCTGGATCCGCTGGCGTCCGTGGAGTCCACGCGCAGCGTCTACCGCGCCGCGAAGAGCGAGTACCTGCTGTGGCGCCCGGTGAAGGGCAACAGCCACGTCGAGCTCACCATGGGGCACGACATCCGGCAGATCTGCTACGACATCAAGAACCTCATCGAATACACCCGCACGCACCGCACGCGCTCGCCGGCCCTGCCGCGCTTGCGTTGAAGCGCGGACGTTCCGGCCAGACTGAAAAGTTGGTGCCTCCCGGGTGCGTGATAATTTCGCGCGCGTCTGTCTTCTGACGCATGTCACGGGAGTGGTCGATGAAGGGCTTGGCGGTGTCGCTGCTCGGGTTGTGGCTGGTGCCCCTGGTGGCGCTGGCGCAGCAGCCGGTGGACTACAACACCATCACGTCCGTCACCGTCAGCGGCGGAACGGTGGAGATCTCCGGCAGCAAGAAGGCGGACTTCAACAGCTTCACCATGACGGACCCCCCGCGGCTCGTCATCGACGTGTCCGGCGCCGTCTTCAAGGACGTGCCGGAGGAGCTGCCGGTGGGCAATGGCACCGTGACGGGCATCCGCACGCAGGCCTATGGCACGGAGTCCTCGTCCATCGCGCGCATCCTCATCGGCTATGAGCGCGAGGTGGAGACGGACATCCAGACCTCCGGCAACAAGCTGGTGGTGAAGGTCCTGGGCAGCGGGGGCGGCGCGGTCGTCGCGCAGGCGACGCCCACGGAAGGGCAGGGCACCCCCGCGCAGGGGACCGCCGCGGCCAACACCCAGGCCCAGACCCAGGCCGGCTCCAACGCGCAGGACGCGGCCCGCGCCGCCGCGTCGGACCGGGAGGCGCAGGAGAAGGCCGTGAAGGCCGCCGCCGACGCCGCCCGGGCGGATCGCGAGGCCCAGGAGAAGGCCGCCGCCGAGGCCGCCGCCCGCGCCAAGGCGGACGCGGACGCGGAGAAGAAGCGCCAGGAGGAGGCCCAGGCCGCCGCGAAGCGCCAGGACGAGGAGCGCCGCGCGTCCGAGCAGGCCGCCGCCGAGGAGCGCAAGCGTCAGGAGTCGGAGGCCCAGGCCGCGGCCAGGCGCGCCGAGGATGAGCGCCGCGCCACCGCGCAGGCCGCCGCCGACCAGAAGCGCCAGCAGGAAGAGGATGCGAAGGCCGCCGCGAAGACGGCCGCGGAGCAGAAGCGCGCCGCCGCCCAGGCCGCCGCCGAGGAGCGCCAGGCCGCCGCGAGGACGGCCGCGGAGCAGAAGCGCGCCGCCGCCCAGGCCGCCGCCGAGGCGAAGCGCCAGAAGGACGAGGAGCGCCAGGCCGCCGCCCAGGCCCGCCGCGAGGAGCAGCAGTCGGCCCGCGAGGCCGCCGCCGAGGCGAAGCGCCAGCGCGCGGCGGAGGCCCGTGAGCGCCGCGAGCAGGCCATCGCGGCCCGTGAGTCGCGCGCCCGCGTAAGCCAGGGCAGCGCCGCGGCCGAGTCTCGCGAGAGCGGTGGGGGCGAGGTGTCGTCGCGCCGCAAGACGATGACGCAGATTGGCTTCCAGCAGCAGCCGGACAGCTCGCGCGTCTTCGTGCGCACCAACGCGCCGGTGCGCTACACGGTGAACGGCTCCGGCAACCAGGTGGTGCTGGAGCTGGAGAACACGCGCGTGGTGGAGTCCAACAACACGCTGCCCCTGGACACGCACTTCTTCCCGTCGGCCGTGTCGCGGGTGGAGGCGTTCTCCGGCGCGGGCCAGACGGTGCGCGTCGTCATCCAGCTGAAGCAGGGGGTTCGCTATGAGACACGCCAGGAAGGCGGCCTCATCACCCTCGACTTCCCGCGCCCGGGCCGGTAGGACGGGACGGGCGCCGTTGCCGGCACGGCGCCCACCGCCCACGCCTCCCGAATGACCTTCCTTGCCCCGGTCGTCCTGACGCTCTGGGTGTCGGCCCAGATTCCGCTGGCCACGCAGGTGGAGCTGCCCACCGGCGAGGTCGTGGAGCTGGCGGCCGACTACGTCGTCTTCGAGAACGACATCCTCACCGCCCGGGGCCACTGCGAGCTGCGCAGCGGCCCCAACGTGCTGCGCGCGGATGAGGTGACGTACAGCGAGGCCACGCAGGTGGCCACCGCCACCGGCAACGTGATGTTCGTCAGCGGCCTGATGGCCGCCATCGCGGACGACGTGCGCGTGGACCTGCGCTCCAACGAGGCCAACGTGAAGGGCGGCCTCTTCATGCAGAAGAAGGGCGTCACCCCCGAAGCGCTCCAGGCCGCCAAGACGCCGGACGAGCTGCGCAAGATGGGGGAGACGCCCGTCCTGATGAGCGGCACGCGCATCCGCCGCACCGGGGAGACGGCGTTCTCCGTGGACGGCCTGGCCTTCACCCCGTGCCAGTGCGGCCCGGGCGAGCCCAGTTGGCGCGTGGAGGCGAAGGAGGCCAACGTGAAGATGGGCGAGCGCGCCATCCTCACCTGGCCCGTGGTGTACGTGCGCTCCGTTCCGGTGTTCGCGCTGCCGTGGCTGTACCTGCCCCTGGCCGAGCGCCGCTCCGGTCTGCTCATCCCCCGTCCGTCCAACTCCGGCCTCAACGGCTTCGGGCTGGAGCAGCCCGTCTTCATCACCCTGGGGGAGAGCTACGACCTCACGTTCACCCCAGGCATCTTCACGGGCGGCGGTGAGGTCTCGAGCCCCCTGTTCCTCGAGGTGGACGAGGAAGGCAACTCGACGCCCATCCGCGAGCTCCGCGCCAACGGCGTGAAGGGCCCCCGGCTGCTCACCGAGTTCCGCTACGTCCCCAGCGACCGCACGCGGGGGCGGGCCACGCTGGGCTTCCTCTATGACCTGCGGCCCCGGTTGGATCCCACCCGGTCCGACTTCCTCCGCGTCGTGGACCGGACCAACCCGAATGCTCCCTTCTACACGCCGCAGATCGTCGACGAGAAACGGGGCCTGCGCGGCGAGGCGTCCTGGCAGCACACGCAGGACCTGGGTGACGGCTGGTACGACCGCGTGGACGCGTACTTCGTGTCGGACGGTTTCTACACGCGCGACCTCACCGCCGACCTGCTGGTGCAGAACACCAACTACCTGCGCAGCACCGCCATGGTGTACCAGCGCCGCGACGAACGTTACCTGGGCCTGGACGTGTCGCTGCGCCAGGACCTGCGCTACGCCTACCGCTTCTTCCAGCCAAACCCCATCCCCGCGGTCGCTTCGCTGACGGGCGAAGCCACCAACCCCCATGGCCCCACGACGTTCCAGCGGCTGCCGGGCATCACGCTGGCCCTGCCGCAGCGCCCCCTCTTCGGCGGGCGGGTGATGGGCGGGATGCAGGTGGAGTACAGCCGGCTGGCGCCCCTGCGCAGCGGCGGCTTCGCGGACGACGGCTCCGACGGGCTCTTCTCACTCAGCGGCACCTGGCGCCCCGAGGGCACGCCGATTGAAGCCGCGCCGGTGGCCGACGGGCTGGAGGGCAACGGCCGCCTGGACCCCACCGAGCGCGAGGGCCGCGACCGCGTCTCCCTGGCCCCGCGGCTGTCCACGTCCTACGGGCTGGGCAACTGGGGCCGGCTGACGCCTTCCGTGGCGCTGCGCCAGGACGTGTCCGTGGGCGAGGTCTCCGGCCGCACCGCCGCGCGGGGCTACGCGCTGGCGGACCTGGTGCTGGACTCGCAGCTGGCGCGCACCTTCGCGGACGGGGACACGCTCTACCGCCACACGCTGTCCCCGTCGGTGAACCTGCGCTACGTGCCCGGCGGCTGGGGACACGGCCTCACCGCCCTCAACGGCAGCGGCACCGGCACCGTGCCGCTCGTCTATGACGAGTGGGACTCCGCGGTGCCGCTCCAGTCCGACGGCAGCGTGCGCGGCTTCCTCCACGCCGTGGTCGCCGTGGACCAGTCGCTGCGCGTGCGCAAGGGGCCCACCACCCGCGAACCGCTGCGCCTGAGAATCGGCCAGGGCTTCGACTTGTCGCGCATCTCGCCCGTCGCGGGCCGGGACACCGTGCAGGGCAGCGTGCTGCGCGACACCTTCGCGCGCCTGTCCGCCAGCGCCGGCGTCCTCACCGCGGGCGGGCTCGTGCGCATGGACCCCACGACGCTCGACATCACCCAGCTGTCCGCCGACTTCACCATCGACAACGGCAAGGGCAACGCGCTGTACGCGCGATACGACGACCTGCTGGCCGTGAAACAATTGTCAATTGATCGTGGGTTGGATCCTTTGGCACAGGGACCCGATTTCGCGCGTCGGGGCGTGGACATGCTGGTGGGAGACGCACCTCGTCCCCTGCCGTCCCACAACGACCAACTCGACCCCTCTCCGACCGAACGGGCGCAGGCTCTCACTGTCGGTACGCGAATCAAGCTCGGATTTGGGCTCGGGTTGCGATACGAAGCACTGGTGCAACCGCTTTATAAGGATCTGATTACCCAGGAAAGTCAGCCCCTTGCACAGCAGACCTTCGGCGTGTCGTATGGGCCCGCCTGTGACTGCTGGCGAATCGAAGGGGTGGTGATCCTGCGGCGCAATCAAACACCGGAATTCGCCGGTGTGAATTTGAGTGTGGCCGGATTCGGATCCTTCGGGTCGGGTGGATAGGAATCACCCGCCGTACGCGAGCGTTGCACTCACCTCGGAAACATCCCCCCTAGAGGAGAAGTACTTCGTGTCGGATCTCGGAAAAAGAATTGGCCAGCGCATTCGCGAGCTTCGCACGCAGCGCCCGGAGCGATGGACGCAGGAAGAGCTCGCGGAGCGAGCGCAGATCAGCGTGTCCTTCCTGTCGATGATCGAACGCGGCGAGCGCGTGCCCCACGTGGAGACACTGGCGGCCCTTTCCAACGCCCTCAGCGTCAGCCTCGGCGAGCTCTTCACGGGCACCGAGCAGACGCCCGCCCAGACGGAGGACCTGCTGCGTCCCCTGTCGGACTTCGCCCGCGCGCGCGGCCTCAACGCGCGTGACGTGGACCGCCTGCTCGGCGTGGCCCGCGTGATGTTCAACGGCTCGGCGGCCTGAGTCCCCTCCCGGGGAGGGCCCTTCCCCGTGCGTGCCCCTTCCGCCCGCCTTCCCCCCGGCGCGGCGGAGGGCCCCACGTAAGGATTGACCCCGGAGCCTCGCGTCCGTAGCGTGGCTGGCTGATTCTTGAATCAACCAGCCGTGGGAGGACGCGTGGGCCAGCAGAAGACGGCGCCGGAGAACGGGACGCGGGAGAGCGAGCGCCGCCGCACCATCCTGCGGGCCGCCATCGACGTGTTCGCCCGCAAGGGCTACCACGGCTGCCGTATCGCGGACGTCGCCAAGGAGGCGGGTGTCGCGTACGGGCTCGTCTACCACTACTTCAAGAACAAGGATGAGCTGCTGGAGACCGTCTTCGAGACGGGCTGGAGCGGCTTCATCGCGCGTGCGCGCGCCGTCGCGGAGAGCGAGGGGCCGCTGGTGGAGAAGGTCCGCCGCATCGCGGACGTGGCCTTCGAGGCCTACCGCGTGGACCCCCGCGCGGTGAAGGTGCTCATCCTCGAGATTGCCCGTTCCCCGGCCGGAGCCCGCATCAACCGGCAGACGGCCTTCGTGGACGTCATCCGCCTGAGCGCGCAGATGTTCACCCGCGCGAAGGAGGCGGGGGAACTGCGCCCGGACGTGGATCCGCTGCTCGCGTCCGCGCTGCTCTTCGGCTCCATTGAAATGGGGCTCACCGCCTTCGTCGTGGGGCTGGCGGACGCGCGCGACACGGTGATGCTCGAGCGCGCGAAGGCGCAGATCGCCGACTCGTTCCTCCACGGCGTGCTGCTGGCCGGCGCGTCCTCCAAGACGGAACCGGTGAAGCACGAGCCGGTGAAGCACGAGCTTCCGAAGGGCGAGGAGCCCCAGGAGGACGCGGCACCGCCGAAGCCGGCGAAGGCCGCGCCCAGGGCCCGGGCGCCCAAGCGCGGCTGAAACTACGGGTTCGCCAGGCCGGGCGCGTTGGTGGCCACGCCCGGTGCTTCCGGGGCGCCGGTGAAGTCCAGCTTGAGCAGCGTCTGGCCATCCACCCAGCGGTCATCCGCCTTCACGCCCCAGTGGAGGTGCGGTCCGGTGACGCGGCCGGTGCTGCCCACCAGGTCCAGCGCGTCGCCCTGCTTCACCTGCGCACCCTCCTTCACGTCGATGCGGGACAGGTGGAAGTAGGCCGTGTAGAGCCCCGCGCCGTGGTGCACGAGCACGGTGTTGCCGGACGCGTAGTTGTCGCGCGACATCACCACGGTGCCGTCGTTGGCGGCGACCACCGGCGAGCCCGTGGCGCCATCCAGGTCCACGCCGAAGTGCTGCGTCTGCAGCTTGCCGTTGAACGAGCGGCGGTCGCCGAAGGGCGCCGTCACCGTGGCCTCGCGCGGCCAGGCGAAGTTCTGGCCGAACAGCGGCGTCTGGAAGGGCTGCGCGAACGCCGCGGCGAACGCCTTGCGGTCCGCCTCCATGCGCGCCTTCACCGCCTTGGGCGGCTTCACGTACTTGTTGGCCACGCGCAGCTCGCGCTCGCGGAAGCCCGGCGCACCCACGTTGAGCACGCCGGACAGCAGCACCGGCAGGCCGCGGCCGGGGGCGGTGACGTCCACCGGCACGGTGCCCTCGGTCTGCTCCACCGGAAGGCTGGTGAGGGCCGCGTAGCCGTTGTTCCACGCGAAGAAGCGCAGGGGCCGGCCCGCGACGGTGCCCGTGGGCAGCGCGGACGCGCCGCTCACCGTCACCAGCACCGGGTCGCCCGGCTTGGGATTGGCGGGCTGGAGCGACAGGTGTGGCCCGCTCGTGGGCGCCACCTTCAGCGGCGCCAGCTCTCCCTGGAGCACCGCGCCCTGCGTGGGCGCGCCCGGGGCGCGGAGGCCAGGCGTGGCCGTGGAGCCCGGCACGCTGCCCGTCACCACCGCGGAGGAGGCGCCAGGCGTGGCGGCGGCGAGCGCCGGAGACCCGGAGGCGAGCAGGGAGAGGACGAGGAGGCGGACGGCGGGCGGGTTCCGGGCGGGCATGGGCCGTTCTTTACACCACGCGCGCGCGGAACCTTCCCGGAGCGGCGTCCCGCGTGTTGGCTGGCTGCTTCTCTGCCCGGAAGGGCCTGGCTGGATGCCTCCTGTTGGACGTCTGGCCGCCCGTCCTGGAGGCAGGCTCCAAACATGTGC
This sequence comes from Corallococcus sp. M7, assembly GCF_054512695.1. Lineage (NCBI taxonomy): Bacteria > Pseudomonadati > Myxococcota > Myxococcia > Myxococcales > Myxococcaceae > Corallococcus > Corallococcus sp. M7. Next base: position 6,606,909 of record NZ_CM137252.1, on the reverse strand, counting down.
CATTGCCGGTACTTGAGTGCCCCCGGAGGCGAACGGGTGTTCCTGGCCGGACGTGCGGCAGGCAGCCGTGCCAGTTCTCCCCGTGTCAAGGCGTTACGGACGGCGAGGGGCTCCCTAGCTTTCCCACATCAACGCAGCACATCAATTTCGAAAGGGAGAGCGCGCATGCCTCGCTCCTACAGCTTCGACCACTTCCAGGTTCCCAAGACCCTGCCGCCGCAGAAGCGCAGCCTGCGTCAGCGCGACAAGGCGCACCTCGCCCAGTCGTCGCGGGTGTCGGTGGACGAACACGAGGGCGTCCACTACGGCAAGAGCCACGCGCAGACGGAGGAGATCCTCACCGCGCGCAAGATGGAGCTTCAGCTGGAGGAGCTGGCCCGTCCGGAGGCGGACGCCAAGTTCTCCCACGGGCCGGTGTCGCGCGTGAGCGGCGCCGCGAAGAAGCAGCGCAAGGCCGCCGCGTCCCCCGTCATCGGGAGCACGGCGCCCATCGGCGCGCTGCCGCCCACCCAGGAGCGGCCGATGCAGCAGCAGGGCCGTCTGCCCGACCTCATCGACGAGGCGCGCCGGCAGCTCAAGGCCATCCAGTCCGGCGTGGGCGACGTGGCGTCGGCCATGCAGCGGCTGGCGATGCTGCCCCTGGAGGCGGTGCGCCTGGCGGCCCGCCGCATCATCCCGGCCTGAACAAGAAGGGGAGGGTGGACGACGCGTGGAGCTGACCCTGGTCTCCTACAACATCCACTCCGGCATCGGCGTGGACGGAGCTTTCGACCTGGAGCGCGTGGGCTCGGTGCTCCGAGAGGTGAACGCGGACATCATCGCCCTGCAGGAGGTGGGGGACTTCCGGGGCAAGACGCCCCGGGAGGACCAGCCCGAGCATCTCGCGGAGATGCTCGGGCTGCACATGGCCTTCGGACCCAACGTGGTCCGCAACGGCCGCCGCTACGGCAACGCCATCCTCAGCCGGCTGCCGGTGCTCAAGTCGAAGAACTACGACCTGAGCGTGCCGCGCCGTGAGCCCCGGGGCGCGCTGCGGTGCGACCTGGACCTGGGAGGGGGGCAGCAACTGCACGTCTTCTGCCTCCACCTGGGCCTGTCCGTGAGCGAGCGGCGGCGGCAGGAGGCGCTCCTCTTGTCCGCCGACCTGCTCCGCGACGCGGCCCGCAAGGACCCCATGGTGGTGTGCGGGGACTTCAACTCCTGGGGCAACGGGCCGGTGTCATCGCTCGTGCGCGAGGCCATCCACGACGCCGCGTTCGAACTGGGCGCCGCCGCGCGCACGTACCCCACGCGGCTGCCCCTGTTCCGCCTGGACCGCATCTACGTGGACTCGGGGGTGCGGCCGGTGTCGGTGACGCCGCACCGCTCGGCGCTGAGCCGGGTGGCGTCGGACCATCTGCCGCTGGTGATGCGCTTCGAGGCGCCCATCGCCGTGCAGCCGCCTGTCGCACCGCCGGTGCAGCTGATCGGCTAGGGGTGTGGGCTTGCGGTAGGCTCCCACGCGGGTCCGGTGGTTTCTCGCGTTGAGTGGCCGACGCTGGCGAACGCCGGACAAATTCCCCGCGCCGTGGTTGTCGCGGGGAGGTGGGGTGCCTAGGTTGGCGCCCACGCGCACAGGGACGTGAGCGTCGGCCGGAGAGCGCATGCACGTGGGCAGTGAACAGACGGATCGCGGCGTCGCCGCGCTCGTCGGGCGCATGGCGGACGGCTTCAGTCGGTTGGTGACGCAGCACCTCCAGCTGGCGCGCGTGGAGCTGGCGGAGGACGCGAAGGCCATGGGCCTGGACGTGGCGAGCATCGCCGTGTTCGTGCCCTTCCTCCTGGTGGGTTACGCCTTCGTCTGCGGGGCGCTGGCGGCCGTGCTTGCTCCGTGGACGGGGTGGGCGGGGGCGCTGGCCATCGTGGGCGCGGTGAACCTGGTGGGCGGCGGCCTGGGCATCCTTCGCGCGGTGAAGCGGATGAAGTCGCGCCAGATGATGGATGACAGCGTGAGCGAGCTGTCGCGCAGCCTGGCGACGCTCACCACGGCGCAGCCGCGGGTGGCCGCGGCGCCCGGGGTGAACACGCTGAAGGACACGACGGGAAGGGCTTTCAAGGAGCCGCGGGATGGCCGCTAGCAATGGACACCTGCCGCGCACGAGCGCGGCGCTTCGCGAGGAAATCGAGCGCACCCGGGCCGACCTGGCCACGTCGGTGAGCGCGCTCAAGGTGGAGGTGGCGGAGGTCACCGACTGGCGCCAGTGGGTGCGCAAGCATCCCTACGCCTGCGTGGGGACCGCCTTCCTCGTCGGTTACCTGGTGGGCTCGCGGCGCTGAGGCTGCGCCAGCGGGCCTGGATGCAGAAGCTTCAAGACGCAATCGGAAAACGAACGCACAGCAGAGGGCTTCCATGGAAATCAATCCGCAGCAGATGGCAGACCGGGCGCGGCAAATTCAGGACCAGCTGCCGAACATGGACGAGGCGCGGCAGAACCTGGTGGACCTGAACCACCAGGTCGTCGGGTTCATCAAGGCCAACCCGGGCACCTGCCTGCTGGGCGCCATCGCGGTGGGCTTCATCGTGGGCCGCATCGCGTCCCGCTAACCGGTTGCCTGAAAGGGAGCACGGACATGACGAACTACTCGGGCACGACGGGCAACGGCACGGCGCACGGCGAGGACGCGGGCTTCGGCCAGCGCGTGGATCAGCTGGGCTCCGACGCGCAGCAATTCATCGGCAACGCGCGCAGCGCGGTGGCGGACCTGGGACAGGCGCTGGACCTGAAGGGGCGCGTGGAGCGCAACCCCTATGGCACGTTGGCCATCGCCGTGGGCGTGGGCTACGTGCTGGGCGGCGGCCTCTTCACGCCGCTGACCGGGCGCATCCTCAAGCTGGGCGTGCGGCTGGCCGCGCTGCCCTTCGTGAAGGATGAGCTCTTGGGCATGGCGGAGTCCGCCTTCCAGGGCTATCAGACGGGCCGGGGCACGCCGCCCTCGGGCAGCGTCTAGGATTCATTCGAAGCATCCCACGTCTTTCCCCGAAGTCATTTCCCCGGAGTCGGACATGCTGAGCCTGAAGGACTTGAAGAAGCTGGACCGCGACGACGTGCTGGACCTCATCGGCCTGGAGACGCGCCGCACGACGGCGGAGACGGCGCTGCCGGCGCTGGGCATCTTCGCGGCGGGCGTGCTGGTGGGCGTGGGCGTCGGCCTGCTGCTCGCGGACAAGCCGGGTCAGCAGCTGCGGGGTGACCTGCGCCAGCGCATCCAGGGCGGCCAGGACAAGCTCGCCACGGCCATCAACAACGCGCGCGGTACGGAGACCCAGCAGGGCGCTGGCTCCACGGTGCCGCCGGGCCAGCGGACGACCTGATTCCAGGGAGTCGCATGACTTGCACACAGGCCTCTTCCCGCTGAACGCGGGGAGGGGCCTTCGTGTTTCCGGCTAGGATGCGAGGCGATGGGTACGAAGCCGCCCGGGGCGAAACCGCCACCGAGACATGACACGCCCGTGGATGAAATGCCGGCGCTCCCCGCGCGAAACACAGACACGCCGTGGGCCTCCGGGCCCGACGGTGCGCTGGGACAATTGCGCGCGCTGGAGACGCTGGAGTCCGCGTACGAAGCCTGGGAGGAGCTGAAGCGCGGGCACGCGGCCTCCCTCATCCAGTTCCGCGAGGAGCAGGCCCGGCTCACGCAGCAGGGTTCATTCCTGCTGGGCGCGGTGCGTGCCGCGGGCATGGACGCGGGTTCATCGACTCCGGGACTTCAGCCACAGGGCGCCGCCAGCGACTTCCTGCGCGACGCGGAAGCCAGGCTCGCCAAGGCGCGCGATGCCGTCTCCCAGCGCGAAGCGGAGAGCGAAGCCCGCTACCAGGCCGCGTTCACGGAGGTCCGCGCCACGCTGCTGGACCGCGTCCAGCGCTACCTCCAGCGCAGCCGGCCGCACCTCACGCTGCTCCTGCGCCGCGTGGGGGCGGAGCGCTCCATCCTCCACGTCGCGCGCGTGCAGCCGGATGAAGCCGTCCTGCTCTGCTACCTGCTCACGCAGCGGATGCCGTCCCGCTACGGCTTCCTCTTCGACGACTCCACCGAGGACCTGTCGCTTCCTCCCGCGCCGCTCTACGCGGAGGAGTCCGTCGCCTCCGACGCCGTGCGCCCGGACGCGCCGGGCCTGCTGCGCGTCCTCGACGCGAGCACGGACGTCGTGCCGCTCAAGGGCTTCATCCCCCTGCGCGTGCCCAGGCCCGGGGGAGGGGAGGACTTCTTCCGCCTGCTCCAGCGTGGCGCCGTGATGGAGGTGGAGATCGCGGACGGTCCGGACTTCCGCAGCATCCTCACCCGCGAAGAGTCGGAACGCTTCGCGGGCCACCTCCTGCGCCTCAAGCTGGAGGAGCGCATCGGCCTGGACATCGAGGCCGGGTAGGGCGCGGTCAGTTCGTCCGCATGATGCCCACTTCCGCGGTGCCCGCGAGGACGACGCTGCCCAGGAAGAGGTTGTCGGACTCCGGGCCGCCCATGCGCACGGCCTGGAAGATGACCATGTAGGTCTGCTTCGGGTTCGGGAACGCGGTGGCGGGGATCGTCACGCGCGCCTCCCGGAACAGCGCCGGGGTCGCCGCCAGCTGGAGGAACTCCACCGGCGACGTGGGCACGTTCGAGTAGGTGGCCTGGCCCTTCTCCCCGTTCGAACCCAGCGGCACCACCGTCACGAAGCCCAGCGTGCGGTCCTGGTTCGCCGGAGGCGCCGGCCGGTCGAACGCGAACGCCGTGTTGGCGTTGATGCGCACGAAGCCCTCCGCCGGGTGGAAGGCCGGGATGGCCTCCTTCGTCGGCGCGTCCTCCACCCGCGCCTCGTACTTCGTGCCGCTCTGCTCCGCGAAGAACGAGTAGGTGGCGCCGGACGCGTACTTCAGGTCGTCCGTGGAGTCGCTCGTCACGCCGTAGCTGCCGCCGCCCTGGCCGTTGAGCGGGACGCCCGCCGAGCTCCCGGCGTTCAGCGTCACGGTGGCCCCGCTCAGCCCCTGCGGCTGCGAGTTCTCCCCCGACTTCGTCCCGAAGAACACGAACGCCGCCGTCTGCCCGGGGAAGCTCACCACGTCCCCGCCGTCCGGTCCGCCGAAGGTCCCCGCGTCGTAACCCGCCATGGCGGACGCGGACACGTCCACCTGCGGCGTCGCGAGCAGGGTGCCCACGATGACGTGGTCCGCCTTGAGCTGGTTGGTCGTCTTCTCCAGGTCACAGGCGAGCGGCGACAGCAGGGACACGGTGGCCAGGGCGGACAGCAACAGGCGTTTCATGGGCACTCTCTTGAACGGGGCACGGGTGACGGCGGCCAACCATACCGCGCGTGTTCCCCATGAGCGCGAGGCCCCATCGGAGTATCCTGCACGCCGCTCGTGCAACGCCTCCGCATCCACTCCTCCGGCCGCCGCTTCCTCCACCGGCTCGGCTTCTCGCTCGCCATGGCGGCCCTGTTCGGCTGCCTGCTCGGCCTGCTCGTCTCCCAGCGCGTCACGGGCCCCGTACGCCCGGAGGACACGCCCGCGCCCTGGCTGTCGCCCTCCGGCTTCATCGACGGGCTCTCGAGTTGGCTCGACGGCGGCGAGCGCGTCTTCTACGACTGGCGCATCCGCCAGCTGGGAGAGGTGTCCGAGCGCTCCGATCGCGTGGTGCTCGTCTCCATCGACGACGACACGCTCGCCGAAGCCCAGCAGGGCCCCCGCGCGGACATCGCCGCGTACCCGTGGCCGCGCCAGGTCATGGGCGGCATGGTGCACCGCCTGGTGGAGGAGGGCGCCTCCGTGGTGATGCTGGACTTCGCCTACCCGGAGCTCAGCCCCCGCGCCTGCGTCACCCCCACGCGCTCGGGCCGGGGCGCCCTGTCCCAGGACGACGACGCGCTCCGCGCCCTGCTGGACCAGGACCCCGGCCACTCCGTGCTCGCCTTCCGCTGGGGCGCCGAGGGCACCCGCACGCTGCCTCCCACCGGCCGCCTGTGGCCCTACAGGGTTCGCCTGGGCAGCTACCCCAGCGTCACCGAGGCCCGCACCCGCGCCCAGTCCGTGCTTGCCCTCCAGCGCCCCGCGTTCCTCATCCCCGCCGGCAAGGCCCTGGAGGTCTGGGCCGGCGTCGCGGACGAGGGCGAGGGCCGAAGCCTGGGCGAGCAACTGGGCGCCGCCACCGCGGCCATCCAGGAGCGCCGCGCCGCGGACGACGCCTTCCGCGTGGCCCCGTCGGACCTGTTCCTCGCCCTGGCCTCCGTGCAGGTGCAGGGGCTGGATCCGGAGAAGCTCCTGGAGGTGCGCCAGCTCCAGCACCCGGTGACGCCGCTGCTCAGCCAGGCCAGCGGCTACGGCGCCACCACGCTGCCCGCGGACGCGGACGGCGTGGTGCGCGGCGTGCCCCACCTGGTCGCGTACAGCCCGCGCGGGGGCGAGCGCTACGTGTTGCCCTCGCTGCCCCTGGCCGCCGCCATGCGGCTCGCGGGCACGCAGAAGCTGCGGTACGCGGACGGGCGCCTCTACATCGGGGACAAGTACTCCGTGCCCATGGACGCGGCCGGCTACAGCCTGCTGCGCTGGGAAGCCCCGGCCGCCACCCGCGGCGCGCGCGGCCCGCTGGCCCGCTCCATCCGCGCGTGGAACGTGCTGCTCAACCTCTTCGACTCGCAGGAGGCGCGGCCTGTCCGCTTCGACCACGACCTGGAAGGCCGCGCCGTCATCCTCACCAACACCAGCAGCTACGCGCCCGAGCGCCGGGTGACGCCCATCGGGCCGGGCATCGCCAACGGCGCCGTGCTGGGCCAGGCGCTCGCCAACATCCTCGCGTCGAACGGCATCACCCGCGCGCCGCCGAAGGTGGACATGCTCGCCACCATGGGGCTCGCGTTCATTGGCGCGTTCCTGGCGCTGTCGTTCAGCTGGCTGTTGCGCTCCGTGGGCGGCGCCTTCCTCTTCGTCTGCGTGGCGGTGGCGGCCGGGGCGGGCTACGTGGGCGCGGCGGGCTACGTCTTCGTCCATGACCAGGTGTGGATCGCCGTCGCGGGGCCGCTGTGGTCCGGCGGGCTCGCGTTCCTGGTGACGACCCTCTACGCCTTCCGCACCGAACAGGACGTGCGCGAGTTCGTGCACAGCGCGCTGGGCCGCTACGTGAGCCCGGACGTGGCGCGGCTGGTGGCGCGCGACGTGAGCCTGATGAAGCCGGAGCGCCGGCAGATGACCGTGTACCTCTGCGACATCGAGGGCTTCACGCGCCTGTCCGAAGCGCTGCCGCCGGAGCAGCTGGTGCCGCTGCTCAACACCTTCCTCACGGAGATGACCGCGGTGGTGCGCGCCACGGCGGGGCAGGTGGACAAGTACATCGGCGACTCGGTGATGGCCTTCTGGGGCGCGCCCGTGCGCACGGACCGCCACGCGCACCTGGCCTGCGAGGCGGCGTTGAAGCTCCACGCGGCGCTCGCGCAGAAGCAGCCCCTCTGGGAGAAGCAGTTCGGCCACCGGCTGTCGGTGCGCGCCGGCATCGACACGGGCGACCTGCTGGTGGGCGACATGGGCAGCGAGCTCAAGTCCCACTACACCGTCATGGGCGACGCGGTGAGCATGGCCGGACGGCTGGAGGCGGCCAACAAGCAGTACGGCACCCAGGTGCTGGTGGGGCAGACCACCGCGCAGCTCGCCAGCGATGCCTACGTCTTCCGCGAGGTGGACCGGGTGCTCCTGCGAGACCGTCCCCAGCCCGTGCGCGTGCACGAGCTCCTGGGCCGCCGGGGCGAGTTCTCCCCGGAGAAGCAGGCGGGCATCGCCCTCTACGAGAAGGCCCTCACGGCCTACTACGGGCGCGACTTCATCGTGGCCCAGGAGCTGTTCCGCCGCTGCGGCGTGGAGCACGGCGACCCGGTGGCCCGCGTCTACGTGGAGCGCTGCCAGCGCCTCATCCAGACGCCGCCGCCCGCGGACTGGGACGGCGTCATCCGCTGGGGCCGGCGCAGCACGGACTCGCGCTAGACAGCCCCGTCAGGGCCGCGTGTCGACGTTCAGGGGCACGCCGAAGCGCGTGGTGAAGAACTGGAGGAGGTGCGCGTGCTCGAAGGCGATCTCCTCCGGGCGCTCCGTGAGGTGCGCGTGCTCGGGGATGATCATCAGCGACGCGTCCTGGCCCCGGGCCCGGAGCTTGCGCACGAAGGCGTCCGCGTCCGACAGCGACACCTTGGGATCCCTCGCGCCCAGCATCAAGGCGATGGGGGCCTCCACGCGGTCCACCCAGGTGATGGGCGAGATGGCGCGAAGCAGCGCTGCGTCCCGCTCCGGATCGCCGTACTCCGCGGCCCGGGCGCCGCGCAGCTCCGGCGTCGTCTGGGAGAGGAAGGAGGCCAGGTCCGTCTTGGCGGCCAGGGCGAAGCCCGCGTCGTAGCTGCCCGCGAAGCGCGTCATGCCCACCAGCGTCTGGTTGCCTCCATAGCTCCACCCGAGGATGCCCACCTTGGGGACCACGCCCTCCCGCGTGAAGCGCTGGCGCAGGCAGCGGCTGGCGGCCTCCAGGTCCGTCGCGGCCGCCACGCGCAGGGGCCCGTTGTCCGCGCGGGCCCAGTCCTCGGAGCATCGGGTGCCTCGCACCGCGGGCTCCGCGTAGATGAAGCCCGCGCGGAGGAAGAACTCCGGGCGCCAGTGGTAGCCCGGCCGGGGACAGCCCGTCGTGTAGAAGGCCAGCACGGGGCACGTGCGCTCCGTGCACGCGGGCGGCACCCGCACCTGGATCCGGAAGCGCACGTCGCCGTTGTCACACGCCAGGTCCTCCACGGGCGCGGCGCTCCAGCGCAGGCGCTGCCCGGAGTCCGCGAGGATGGCCGCCAGCGTGGCCTTCAGCGCCGCAGCCGGTTCGACGCGGGGATGGCGCGCCAGCAGCTCCTCGCGGGAGTCCCCGTCCTTGACGAGCGCCGCGCCCACGACGCGGGGACTGTCCGCGTCCGCATGCGCGCCGAGCACCTTCGGAGGGATGGGAGCCACGGGCCGCGAACACGCCCCCAGCACCAGCAGGCCCACGAGGCCCGGCAGCAGCAGGGGAGAAGGGGATGCTCGAAGCACGGCCCGCCTCCAGAACCTCAGTCGTCGCCGGAGTCCGGCTGGCCGAACAGCTCGCGCACCGGCTCATCGCCCTGGATGTGCTCGGCCACCACGCGGCGCATCTTCTCCGCCGTCATCCCGGAGTAGTAGACCTCTCCAGGCCACCCCATGAGCTGGTAGTCCTCGGGGGACAGCGGGTCGCGCTTGCGGCCCGTGTCCTCGCGCACCACCACGTTGGGCCCCATGTGGCAGAAGCCGTAGCAGCCGCCCCGGTACAGCTCGCAGCGGGACTGCAGGCCCTTCTCCGCCAGCGCCTCGCGCGCCGCCACGTGCACCGCGTCCGAGCCGCCCGCGCGGCAGCTGGAGCCCTTGCACACCGACATCCGGTAGCGCTTCACGGCGGGGCTCCCCGTGCCAGGCCGGCACCATGCGCATTGAAGAGGTGCAGCATCACCACATGCCCCCAGAAAAGGCTTCGGCCCGCTCTTCCCAGGACAGCGGGAAGGAAGCGGGCCGGGATGCGAGCGAAGGGCGGCGCACGGCCCGCCCCCCGCGGTGCGAAACACGGGACTACTTGATGAACTTCGTCACCTGGATGGGACCCTGCTGGGTCACCACCGCGTGTCCTGCGCCCGCCTTGGCGTGGCCGTGGCCCGCGCCCAGCTGCTTGGCGTGGCCGTGGTCCGCGTGTCCCTCGCCGATGCGCGTGTGCGCTTCCTTGTGGACGTGGTGCGGCTCCGAGGAGCTGTCGCGCTTGTTCCACGGGTCGGACGGGTGCGACACCGGCGGGCCCTTGAGCAGCTTCGGGATGTCGTAGACGAAGTTCTGCCGGTTGTACTCGGACGGCGTGTGCATGTACGTGTCCATGCGGATGGCGTCCTTGGGGCACGCCTCCACGCACAGGCCGCACACGATGCAGCGCAGCTCGTCGATGACGAACTGGGTGGGGTACTTCTCGATGACCGCCGACTCGGAGTCGGAGGACGCCGTCTCGTACTCGCCCGCCTCGATGTAGATGCACTGCGCCGGGCAGATGGTCGCGCACATGTAGCAGGCCACGCAGCGCGGCTTGCCGTCGTCACGCGGAACCAGCCGGTGCAGACCGCGGTAGCCCTCCGGGTAGATGGGCTTCTCTTCCGGGTACTCCACCGTGGTCATCAGGCTCGTGCCCGTGCGGTCCACCACCTGGGGGTTGGTGTCGCGCGTGCCGAACATGTTGCGGAAGAAGTGCTTGGTCGTGATGGCCAGACCGCGCAGCAGCTCCGGGATGTACATCCGCTCGCGGAGGTCCGTGCGCGGGTCCTGGGAAGCATTGAACGCCATGGTGTCTTGTCTCGCTTCCGGACCGCGCTAGTGCGCGCCCGCCGGGGAGTGGGAGTGGGGGTCCGCGTGCGCCGGCAGACCATGCGCATCGTGTCCGTGGCCGTGCGCGTCGTGCCCATGGCCGTGCGCCGTGTCGTGCGCGCCCGCCGCCTTGGCCCCCGTGGTCATCGTCAGGGCGACAAAGAAGCCGATCTCCAGCAGGTCCACCACGCCCAGCGCGCGGAGGGACGGATCCCACAGCACCAGCGCGCCGCTGATGAACACGTTGGCCAGGCCCACGGGCAGGAGGATCTTCCAGCCCAGGTTCTGGATCTGATCGTAGCGGAAGCGCGGGAAGGTCCAGCGGATCACCAGCTGCACCCAGATGAGCAGGATGACCTTGATCCAGAACACCGTGCCCAGGAGCGTGCCGTACACCCAGCCGTGCTCCTGCATGAAGGGCTGCGCCGCCAGCCACTCGCCGCCGAAGGGCAGGTGATGCCCGCCGAAGAAGAGCGACGCCGTCACGCCGGCCAGCACCACGACCTCCACGAACTCGGAGATCATGAACATGCCGAACTTCATGCCGGAGTACTCCACGAAGTAGCCGATGATCTCGGACTCGCCTTCCGGAGCGTCGAAGGGGGCGCGCTTGGTCTCCGCGAAGGACGCCACGAAGAAGCCGATGAAGCCCAGCGGCTGGATGAAGACGCCCCACGCCGGCAGGCCCAGGTCGAAGCCGCCGTCCGTGCGCCAGAGGTACTTCGCCTGGCCGGTGCCGGACACGAGCGCGTTGCCCACGTCACCCACCAGCGCGGGCAGCTGCACGGAGGAGAACGCCAGGAACAGGCCGACGAGCGACAGGCCCAGCGCCACTTCGTAGGAGATCATCTGCGCGGAGGCGCGCACGCCGCCCAGCAGCGCGAACTTGTTGTTGGAGGACCAGCCGGCCAGCGACGTGCCGTAGACGGCGAGCGACGCGATGGCGAGCAGGTACAGCATGCCGAAGTCCGGCGTGGCGACGACCATGTCCACCGTCTTGCCGAACACGTTCACGGACGGGCCGGCGGGCACCACCGCGAACAGCGCGAACACCGGCGCGAAGGCGAGGATGGGGCCCAGGTTGAACAGGAAGCGGTTGGCGGTGCCGGGGACGAAGTCCTCCTTGGTCAGCATCTTCAGCACGTCGGTGATGATGTGCGGGATGCCGCCCAGGGAGCGGTTGCCCAGGCCGGGGATGGCCAGGCGCGCGCGGTTGGGGCCCACGCGGTCCTGCATGAACGCGGACCACTTGCGCTCCGCCAGCGTCAGCAGCGTCGCGGTGATCATCACGAAGACGAGCATCAGGAAGAGGATGTTCGTCAGGCGGCTGGCACCCTCGAAGAGGTACTCCTCCGCCAGGTAGCCCACCAGATACGCCGAGGCCACTCCGCCAGCGACGGCGAAGATGATGAAGGCCATGGCGAACAGCATGGTCAGGATACGGCTCATGGTCAGATGCCCCTCACGCGCGGCGCGCCGAACTCACGGTAGCCCGGCGGACGGCCGTCGGCACTCGACGGCAGCGGATTGATGCCCGGCTTCTCCCGGTCCGGCGGAGAGGCCTTGTCCCAGTTGAACTCGGCGAACTCGGACACCTGGCCCGAGAGCGCCCGCCACACGTCGCGCGCGGAAGCAGCGGCGGCCTCGCCGCCCAGCTCGCGCGTCAGCTCCGTGGCCCACTTCCAGTGCGGCACCGCGTCCCCCTTGGAGGGGTACGCCTTGCGGAAGCGCTGGGTGATGCCGTCCTGCTGGGTGAACGTGCCCTCGTCCTCGATGTGCGCCGAAGCGGGCAGCAGCACCGTGGCCTGCGCCGTCACCGGGGACTCGTTCTGCGCCTGGGCGACGAACACCTCCAACGACGCGAGCACCTCCGCGAACGCGGCCGCGTCCGTCGGGACCTCCGTGCCCACCGCGTAGAGCGCCTTCACCTGGCCGGCCTTGATGGCGGGGGTGAGCTCCTCGAAGCCCTTGAGCGACAGCCCCAGGCCCTTGGCGATGAGCGCCAGGCCCTGGCGGTTGGGGTTCTTGTCCGCCGTCATCAGGTAGTGGTCCGCCTTGCCCTGCGGGCGGCCACCGACGAACACGGACGTCACGCCCAGCACCGTCTTGGCGAACGTCAGGCCCGCGAGCAGGTCCTCGTTGGACGCGAGCGGGGAGGCCAGCACCGCGAGCTGCTTGGAGCCCGCGAGCGGCTTGAGCGCCTTGGCCGCGCCGAGGGCGGCGTCCTTGCGCGTGAGCACCGGCTGCACCGTGCCGGGGGCCTGCAGGCCGCGGCCCACGCGTGCGGACAGCACGCGGCCCACGTTCAGGTCCTTGTACGACAGGCGGCCCTGGTCGCACATCCAGCTCTTGTTGATGGCCTCGTTCTCACGCGGGCGGTAGCGGTAGGTGTCCTGGGACATCCAGTCCGCGGAGATGTTGCAGCCGCGCGAGCAGCCCGTGCAGACGGACGGCGTGGCGGACAGGAACCAGGAGCGCGCCTTGAAGCGGAAGTCGCGGGAGAGCAGCGCGCCCACCGGGCACACGTCCACGGTGTTCAGCGAGTAGTTGCTGTCCAGCTCGTTGCCCGGGAAGACGTCGATGCGCTCGTGGCTGCCACGGCCGAAGACGCCCAGCTGCGGCTCCTTCGGGATTTCATTCATGAAGCGGACGCAGCGCGTGCAGATGATGCAGCGCTCCTGGTCCAGCACGACGCGGGGCCCCAGCACCTTGCGCTTGTGCTTGAGGGCCTTGGTGCCCTCCAGGCGCGAGGGCCGGTAGTCGTACTTCATGTAGTAGTCCTGCAGCTTGCACTCACCGGCCTGGTCGCAGATGGAGCAGTCGACCGGGTGGTTCAGCAGCAGGAACTCCATCACCGCGCGCTGCTGCTCCTTGACCTTGGGGGTCGTGGTCTTGATGACCTGACCCTCGGCCATGGGCGTCTGGCAGGCGGGGACGAGCTTGGGCGCGTTGGACGCCTCAATCAGACAGATGCGGCAGTTGGCCGCGATGGAGAGGCGCGGGTGGTAGCAGTAGTAGGGGATCTCCGAGCCGACCGACTTGGCCGCCTCGATCATGTTGGTCCCCGGCTTCACCACGACTTCGCGCCCGTCGATGACCGCCGTCACGAAGCCCGGGTTCTTGGGCTGCGGCTTGGGCGGAGGGCCACCGGCCGGAGGCGCCGCCGGCTTGGGCGGAGGCGTCCCGGTGGGACCGCTGGCGGCCGCGGGCGGCGAGTCCAGCTTCGCGCCGGCGGGCGGGTTGGACGGCTCCGGGCCAATCTTGGCCGCGGGCGTGTCGGTGGGAGCGCCCTTGGGGGGCGTCTGCGCGTCACCGGTGGGCTTCTTCGTGTCGTTGTCGCTCACTGCTCGACCTCGCCGCCGATCATGTTGATGGTGTCAAAGGTGGGAACGAGGTCCGCGAGCATCTTGCCCTGGATGATGTGCGGCAGCGCCGACAACACCGGGAAGCCCGGGGCGCGCACGTGGACCTTGTACGGACGGCCGCGGCCGTCGCTCACCAGGTACCAGCCCAGCTCGCCGTTGGACGCTTCCGTCGCGTCGTAGACCTCGCCGGGGGGAACCTGGATGCCCTCCATCACCAGCTTGAAGTGCGCCATCACGCCTTCGATGGTGCCGTAGACCTCAGGCTTGGGCGGCAGCGCGATGCGCCAGTCGTCCACGATGATGGGGCCCGCGGGGATGGTGTCGAGGGCCTGGCGGATGATCTTGATGGACTGCCGCATCTCCTCCAGGCGCACGAGGTAGCGGTCGTAGTTGTCGCCGTGCTGGCCCACCACCACCTCGAAGTCGAAGCGGTCGTAGACCCAGTACGGCTGCACCTTGCGCAGGTCGTGATCCACGCCGCACGCGCGCAGGGCAGGGCCCGTCCACCCGAAGTCGATGGCGTCCTCGGCGGTGATGATGCCGGTGCCCTTGGTGCGGTCCACGAAGATGCGGTTGCGCGTGAGCAGCCCGTCCATCTCCACGAGCAGCTCTTCGGTGCGGTCCAGCGTCTTGCGAACCTTCTCCGACCAGCCTTCCGGCAGGTCGCGGTTCATGCCGCCCACGCGGCCGAAGCTGGTGGTGAGGCGCGCGCCGGTGAGCTCCGTGACGCGGTCCTGGATGAGCTCGCGGGCCTCCATGCCGTAGAGGAACGGCGCGAAGCCGCCCATCTCCAGGCCGGTGGCGCCCACGCACGTCAGGTGGTCGGTGAGCCGGTGCAGCTCGCTGCCGATGACGCGGATGTACTGGGCGCGCTCCGGGATCTCCAGGCCGATGAGCTTCTCCACGGCGTTGAGGAACCCGAAGTTGTTCATCATCGCGGACAGGTAGTTGAGCCGGTCCGTGTACGGCAGGCACTGCGTCCAGGTGACGTTCTCGCAGCTCTTCTGGAAGCCGCGATGGAGGAAGCCGATCTCCGGGTCGATCTTGACGATGGTCTCACCTTCGAGCTCCACCTTCAGCCGCACGGTGCCGTGCGTGGCCGGGTGGGAGGGGCCCATGTTGATGACCATGTTCTTCGTCTGGAAATGAGACTCCAGCTCCGACTCCTCGTGGGCGAACCCATCGGTGTCGGGGTTGTGCGGCTTCTGCGAGTCGGTGTTGTGGCTGTCGGCCATGGTGAGGTCTCGATCAGGCGATGCCGCTGGTGCCGGGGCCGCGGAAGATGTCCTTGATGGGGCGCTCGGGGATCAACGGCTGGCGGTCGCGCAGCGCGTAGTCCTTGCGCAGGGGGTGACCCTGGAACTCCTCGTACAGGAGGATGCGGCGCAGGTCCGGGTGGTCGGTGAAGCGGATGCCGTAGAAGTCGAACACCAGCCGCTCCCACCAGTTGGCGCCGCGGTACAGCGGCGTGAGGGAGGGCAGCTCCGGGCGGGTCTCGGTCACGCGCACCTTCAGGCGCACGTGCTCCTTCCGCTTGAGCGAATAGAGGAAGTAGACGACCTCGAAGCGCGGATCACTCTCCGCCAGGTGCAGGCGATCCACGGCGTCCGCGGAGCCGAACAGCTTGAAGTCCAGCTCGGGGTCCATCTTCAGGAAGGTGGCGACCTTCGGCAGCCACTCGGCATGAATGACGGCCCAGGCTCCACCAGCGCGGTCGACATAGCGCTCCGCGACCGCCTCGGGGAACTGGGCGGCGACCCGGTCCAACGCGAAAATGCTCAAGGGGGGCCTCGATCTACGACAGAGGAAACCGCGGCTTTATAAGGACCGTTCGCGTGAGGCGTCAACGTAAACCCTCAACCGTGTAGGCCACTTAGGCGGTCCAGTAGCCCGGCGTCGCGATCCACCCCCTGCCTGCCTGGGCACGGCATGCGGCAGGCGTCAGGCGGCCACGTCCGGACCCAGCACCGGCGCCCCTTCGGCGGGCTCGGGGATGAAGGTCACCACCGGCTGGCTCTTGCCGGGGACGAGCGCGGTGGGAGCGGGGGCCCAGCGGAAGGCGTCACCCGCCCGCTCGCGGGTCGCCTGGGAGACGAGCACCGGCACCCCGAAGCCCTTGGTCAGCCGCTCGATGCGGTTGGCCAGGTTCACCGTGTCGCCAATGGCCGTGTACTCCAGGCGCCGGAACGGCGATCCGATGTTGCCCAGGACCACCGGCCCCGTGTGCACGCCCACCCCCATGCGCAGGCCGGGCTCGCCCCGGGCGGCGCGCTCGGCGTTGACGGCCTCCAGCTCCCGCACCATGTCCAGCGCGCAGCGGGTGGCGCTCCGGGCGTGCTGGGCGTCCGGCAGCGGGGCGCCGAAGTACACCATCAGTGCGTCCCCGATGAACTTGTCGAGCGTCCCGCCGTGGCGGAACACCACCTCCACCATGCGGCCGTAGTACTCGTTGAGGATGGTGACCACCTGCTCGGGGGGCAGCCGTTCGCTCAGGGCGGTGAAGTCGCGCACGTCCGCGAAGAGGACGGACACCTCGCGCAGCTCCGGGGCGGGAGAGTCCCTGTCCTGGAGGCGCTCGGCGACGGCGGGGGAGAAGTAGCGGCCCAGCCGGGCGCGCTGGAGCTCCTCCTGGGTGACCGCGGCGGACAGGAAGCGGATGCGTTGGAGGAGACGGGAGGCCCCCGCGGCCGTCATGGCCAGCATCACCGCGCCGGCCACCTGCGCGCCTCCGCCGATGGCGGCCTGCCGCTGGAGCTCCACCTCCGCGAGGATGGCGATGACGGTGACGAGCTGGGTGACGGGCCGCCGCAGGCTCAGCGCGGACAGCAGCACCAGCGCCGCGAAGATGCCCAGCGTGAAGCCGGCCACGCCGCCCGGGGACGGGGACACCGGCAGCGCCAGGTGCTGGAGCCAGTAGACGGCGGGCACGTCCACGAACGCGACGGACAGCGACGCCCAGCGGGCGATGCGCGCGGAGGCCGTCACCGCCACGGCCACGATGGTGGTGCAGACGAAGTACAGCGCGAAGGGCGCCAGGTAGATGTCCCAGTCGTGCAGCCCGCGCACGCGGCCCAGGTACACGGCCATGGAGAACAACACGCCCACCGCGCCCAGCCGGACCCAGGCCAGGTGCCGTCCATTGGACTGCCGTTCCACGTCGAGCGCGCGCCGGACGGACTCCTGCAGGCTGTCGCTGGGCATGGCGCTGGATGACATGGGAAGGGCCCCCCGGGCCGAGGGAAGCGATGGCCAGGAACAGTCGGGGCGCCATCTTGCACCGGCAGTGTGTGCCTTGCACGTCAGGTGCTCCCGGAAAGCCCTGTAGAACACAGAGTTGGCGCAAGCACGCCGGGACGGAGTAGAGGCTGAGGGCATGTCCGTGCGGTCCGTCGCCTCCTTCCTCCGTGCCGTTTCGGGGCGCCTGGCCCTGGGCGCCCTGCTGGGGCTGATGCTCTTCGCCG
Organism: Corallococcus sp. M7; assembly: GCF_054512695.1. Lineage (NCBI taxonomy): Bacteria > Pseudomonadati > Myxococcota > Myxococcia > Myxococcales > Myxococcaceae > Corallococcus > Corallococcus sp. M7. Next base: position 6,589,698 of record NZ_CM137252.1, on the reverse strand, counting down.
CCGAGACGGTCTGGCTGCTCAAGGCAGGCGTGGTGGGCGTGGACATCCCCTTGGACGGTCCCTACGCGGCGTTGGCGGCGGCGGTCCGGCCCCTGTTGCCTGGCGTCATCCTGCGCGTGGCCTCCGTGTACGCGGTCGCGGGCGGCTTGCTGGGGCTCGCCGCGGCGGTGCTGGCCTCCGCCTGGACGCGGCGGGGTGGGTGGGTGTCGCTGGCGCTGATGGTGCCGCACTGGTTGGCGCTTCTGCTGTTCTGGGCCTGGGACCGGGCGCTCGCGCGGCCCGCCCTGTTTGACGACCTGCCGGCGGTGCGGCCCGTGCTGGCGTGGCTGGTGGATCACGGCGAGCCGTGGCAGGCGCGCGCGGCGGCTGGGGCGTGGGTGGCGGTCCATCTGGCCGTGCTGGCGTGGCGCGGCGCACGGGGGCTGCGGCGGTTCGTGGCCTCCGGCGGTCCGGCGCCGCTCCGGGCGGAGCGCGTCGCGTGGAGGGTGGTGGCGGGCGTCGTCGGGGTGCTGGCGGTGGCGGTGACGGTGCGCCGTGTGGGGCCTTCCGTCCGGCAGCCGCTGGTGGTGCTCATCGGCATCGACGCGTTCCGGCCGGACCGGCTGGGCGCGACGGGACATGGCGTCGCGCCCCAGGTGGAGCGCTTCCTCCAGGACGCCACGCTCTTCACCCGGGCCTACACGCCGGTGGCGCAGACGGAGCCCGCGTGGCGCTCGCTGCTCACCGCGCGCTGGCCGTACCGCACGGGCGTGCGCTACCCGCTGACGCCCGACGCGCGGCTCGTGCTGGCGCCCACCTTCGCGCAGCGCTTCGCGGACGCGGGGTGGCGCACGGTGTTTGCCACGGACTGCTCGCGCTTCCACTTCGAGGGACCGGCCTCCGGCTTCGCCACGCGCTGGCAGCCTCCGCGCGGGGCCATCAACTTCGCACTGGAGAAGCTGCGCTACCGGGCGCTGGGCCTGTTCGCGGACAACCCGGCCGGCGCCGCGTGGGTGCCCGAGTTCATCGACAACCGCGCGCTGGCCGGCATCCATGACCCCATGGGCTATGCCCGGCGGCTGTCGGACGGGCTCGTGGCGGAAGCAGGGGAGGGGCCGCTGCTCTTCGCCTTCCACGCCACGGCGGCGCACTTCCCGGGCGACCCGGTGTACCCGTTCTACCGCCGCTACGTGTCCCCCTCCGAGCCGCTGGAGCGCCGGCTGCGCATGCACTTCGCGCCGGTGACGCCGGGCGCGAAGGGGGCGTGGAACCGCGCGGGCGCGGAGGGGCTCTACGACGAGCTGCTCGCGCAGGCGGACGCGCAGGTGGGGACGCTGCTGGACGCGCTGCGGGCCTCCGGCCGCTACGACGACGCGCTCATCGTGCTGATGTCCGACCACGGCGAGAGCTTCCACGCGGACCGGCCGGACCTGGCGGGCGCGACGTCCGTGCACGGCGCCCGGCTGGGCGACGAGGAGAACCGCATCCTGCTCGCGGTGAAGCTGCCCGGCGGCCGTGGCGCGGGCCCGGCCCAGGTGGACGCGCTGGCGCGGCTGGTGGACGTGGGCCCCACGCTGCTGGAGTTGTCCGGCCTGTCCGCGCTGCCGGAGTCGGACGGGGCGTCGCTCGGGCCGCTCTTGCGCGGCGAGGGGCGTCCGCTCACGCCGCTCTACGCGGAGACGGGCTACACGCACGTGGTTCCGGAGGTGTTCGACCCGGGCCACTGGCCCGGCGCGCCGCGCACCTTCGACGCGTACCGCCTGCGTCCGGATGGGGTGGTGGAGATGGGCGACGACGCGGGCACCGCGGTGCTGCGCGAGAAGGACACCGGCGCCTTCGACGGCCAGCGTTGGGTGGTGGACCGGCCGCAGGCGGACGGCACCGTGCGCCGCACCTGCACGGGCGACTGTGAAGGGGCGGACGCGCGAGCGCTGGCGGACTGGCTGGACGACGCGACGGAGCGCGCACCGGAGGCCGCCTCACGTAGAGTCGCCGGCCATGTCGACGACCGAAACGACTCGCGGCCTCCAGGAAACGTACGCCCCCCACAACGCCTGCTTCGGGTGTGGCCCGGCCAACCCCAAGGGGCTGCGCATCCGCAGCCGCGTGGAGGGTGACCTCGTCGTCGCGGACTGGACGCCGGAGGAGCACCACCAGGCGTTCCCGGGCGTGCTCAACGGCGGCATCATCGGCGCGCTGCTGGACTGCCACTGCAACTGGACGGCGGCGTACCACCTGATGAAGGCGCAGGGCGCGGCCACCCCGCCGTGCACCGTCACCGCCGACTACACCATCGTGCTCAAGCGCCCCACGCCCATGGGCCCCGTGCACCTGTCCGCGAAGCCCGTGTCGATTGAAGGCGACCGCGTCGTCGTGGAGGGCACCCTCACCGGGGAGAACGGCAAGGTGACGGCCACCTGCCGGGGCACCTTCGTCGCGGTGAAGGAAGGCCACCCCGCGTACCACCGCTGGTAGGCCCCGGAAACGCCTCGGGCCCCGTCACCTGCCTCTTCGTGAGAGGCGGCGCGGGGCCCGTGGGGGACAGCGGGAGCGGTGTGACTACTTGCCGGCGGCGAGCATGCGGGCGTGGTGCTCCGCGGTCTCGTTGGGCTGGCCGGGGTCACGCAGCCGGTGCACCTGGTTGCCGATCTTGTCCTGGAGGAGCATCAGGCCGTCCAGCACCTGCTCCGGACGCGGCGGGCAGCCGGGGATGTAGACGTCCACCGGGATGATGCGGTCGATGCCCTGGAGCACCGCGTAGTTGTCGTAGAAGCCGCCCGAGGACGCGCACACGCCGAACGACACGACCCACTTGGGCTCGGTCATCTGCTCGTAGACGCGCTTGAGGATGGGGGCCTGCTTCAGGTTGATGGTGCCCACCACCATCAGCAGGTCCGCCTGGCGCGGCGAGAAGCGCGGGAACTCCGCGCCGAAGCGCGAGATGTCGTGGCGGCTGGCGGCCACGGACATGTACTCCATGCCGCAGCACGCGGTGGCGTACGGGTAGGTGAACAGCGAGTACTTGCGGGCCCAGCCCAGGCCCTTGGACACCAGCTTCTGGAAGAAGCCCATGGCTTCGTCCCGGCGGGTGGTCATGATCGGCGCGATGTCGGTGTCAGCCATGGCGTTGTCTCAGCTCTCCCAGTCGAGAGCGCCCTTCTTCCAGACATAGATAAGGCCCACGACCAGGGTCGACGCGAAAACCAGCATCTCCACGTAGCCGAACCAGCCGAGCGCCTGGAAGTTCACCGCCCAGGGGTACAGGAACACCGCTTCCACGTCGAACACGATGAAGAGCAGCGCGATGACGTAGAACTTCACGGCGAAGCGCTGGCGAGCGGGACCGCTCGACTCGGAGCCTGCTTCGAAGGGGGCCGACTTGGTGCTGCTCGGGCGCTTGGGGCCCAGCCGGGTGGTGACCTGGGGGATGATCATCCCGAGGACGCCGGCCAGCAGGAGCACCACCGCCAGCGGCAGGTACGGTGCGAGGGGTGTAGTCATCGGGCGCGGACCCTAACGACACCGCTGGCGTCGTGTCAAAGGGAAACACCCCCGGGCCGGGCCCGCCAACCCCTTGAGATGACGGCTGAAACACCGCCGCCCGGACGCCTGCCCCCGGACGGGCGGTGGATCAGCGGGCACCCTCCGCTCCCGGGCCTGGACCGGGGCCGGTTTGACGCTGTGGGGAGCCCACGCCTAGCGTCAACGGGCTGTCCTTTCCGCGCTCATCGCCAGGGGAGTCGTCGACATGTGGGGCCGGCTGACCTTGCGGATGCAGGTGGCGATCGCGGTGCTGCTTCCGTGCCTCGCGGTGGTGTTCTTCACCGGGGTGTACTTCCCCGCGCGGCAGAAGGCGGCGGGCCTGGAGGTGCTCGCCGGCAGGGCCGTGACGCTGGGGACGCTGGTGGTGCGGCACCCCGCGCTCGCGCTGCCGGAGACCGCGCCGGACGCCCGCGCGCGGCGCGACGAGCTCTTCAACCAGGTGGAGTCCGGCGGCTTCACGCTGACGTTCCAGGAGCTGACCCGAGCCGACGGCACCGTGGTCGCCCTGCGTGGCCAGGTTCCGGACGGCACCCCCGAGCCGAAGCAGCCCAACCCGGGGACGTGCGCGGTGGCGCGGGACATGGATCAGGTCGTGGTGCGCTGCGAGAGCGATGGCCGCGTGTACCGCGCGGGCTTCGGCACCCACGAGGTGAAGGCGGCGCTGGCGGCCACGGAGGGCTACTCGCTCATGGGCTACCTGGGCGCCGCGGTGCTGGGCCTGGGGCTGGCGGTCATCATCAGCCGCGCCATCGCGGACCCCGTGTCGCGCGTCACGCAGGTGGCGCGCGAGGTGGCCCGGGGCGACGTGTTCCGGGGCGAGCTGGACGTGTCCGCCGCCGGCGAGGTGCGGCAGATGGCCACCTCCTTCAACGAGATGCTGGGCACGCTGCGCTCCACGGTGATGGAGCTCGTCACGCGCACCGAGCAGCTGTCCAGCGCGTCACGCGGGCTCATGGGCGCCTCCGCGGATCAGGAGCACGTCATCAGCCAGCAGGCCGCGTACGCGCAGCAGATCGCCGCCACGTTCGAGGAACTCTCCCGCACCGCCGAGCAGATCTCCTCGTCCACGGAGGTGGTGGAGTCCAGCGCGCGGCGCACCCATGACGCGGTCGCGGAGGCCATGGCGGTGGTGGCGCAGGTGGTGGGCGGCATCAACGACATCCGCACGGAGTCCAAGGGCGTGGCGGACGCCATCGTGGGGCTGAACAAGGACCTGCAGCAGGTCTCCAAGATCGCCCAGGTCATCAACCAGGTGGCGGAGCGAAGCGACCTCCTGGCGCTCAACGCGGCGCTGGAGGGCACCAAGGCGGGCGACGTGGGCCGGGGCTTCTCGCTGGTGGCCGCGGAGATGCGCAAGCTGGCGGAGAACGTGTCTGTGTCCGCGCGCGACATCGCCCGCATCGTGGAGAAGGTTCAGGACTCCGGCGAGGAGGCCGCGTCCAAGGCCCGCGTGGGCATGGCGACGAGCGACCGGGGCGTGGAGGTGGCCGAGCAGGCCTCCGCCGTCTTCCTGCGCATCGTGGAGCTGGCGCGCGGCACCAGTGAGGCGGCGCGGCAGATCACCATCGCCACCCGCCAGCAGCGTCAGTCCAGCGAGCAGGCGGTGCAGGGCGCGCGCAACGTGGCGGACCTGGTGAAGCAGGGCGTGGACGCCACCGGCCGCACCACGCGCATCGCCCAGGACCTGCAATCCGTGGCGGAAGGCCTCACCGCGGTGACGAGCCGCTTCAAGGCCCAGCCCCGGTCCTGAGCCTCCGGCTCTGATCAGACGGGCCGGGACGACGGCGCGCGGGCGCGCAGCTTCTGGAACAGCTCCGGGGCCATGGCCGCGACGCCCAGGCGGTGGTCGGGTGCCACCGCCTCGCCGTGGAAGTCGCTGCCGAAGGTGGGCACCAGGTCGAACTCCGCCGCGAGCGCCAGGTACTTCTGACGCACCGTGGGGTTGTGGTCCACGCTCAGCACCTCCAGGCCGGAGAGGCCCGCCTTCGCCAGCGCTTGGATCTCCGGGCGCTCCATCTTGGAGGAGCCGGGGTGGGCGAGCGTCGCGGTGCCGCCCGCGTTGCGGATGAGGCGGATGGCCTCCGCGCCGTCCAGCTTGAAGCGCTCCACCCACGCCGCGCGGCCCGTGCCCAGGAACCGGTCGAATGCGGCCTTCACGTCGATGCACCAGCCCTGATCCACCAGCACCCGTGCCAGGTGGGGCCGCCCCAGCTGCGCGTCCCCGGCCACCTTGCGCACCTGCTCCATGCGCACCGGGAAGCCCAGCTCCCGCAGGCGGGCCACCATGGCCTCCATGCGGTGCGTGCGCTCATCCCGCAGCCGGTCCGCGAAGCGCGCCAGGTCCGGGTCCTCCGGGCGCAGGAAGTGGCCCAGGATGTGGGCCTCCTTGCCGTAGACGAAGGCGGACAGCTCGATGCCGGGCACCAGCTCGACACCATGAGCGGCGGCGGCCGTCTTCGCCTCCTGGAGCCCCGCCACCGTGTCGTGGTCCGTCACGGCCAGGACGGTGACGCCCGCGGCGGCGGCCCGGGCCACCAGCTCCGAGGGCGGGTACTGGCCGTCACTGGCGGTGGTATGCGAATGCAGGTCAATCACGGCGGGGGACCCTCCGGAGGGCGGCGAGGCGGGCACTCTTACGCCATGTCCCCATGGGAAGGGGCCTGAAGAGCGGGCCCTGTGTGAATCCGCACGGCGGGCGGTTTGTTCCTGTCCGGTGGCGGCCCCGGGGGAGGGCGGGGCTGGAGCCGGGCCTCCCCTTGGCAGGCCGGCGGTGTTAGATCGCCGCGCCATGGCCAAGACCCAGACCCCGAAGAAGTCCACCCTTCGCGCCGCCTACGCGAACGCGCGCAAGGCGGATCCGCGCCCCATCACCGGCAAGGAGAAGCCGGCGGAGCTGCTCGCGCACGCGTTCAGCGCGTACGTGGGCCGCCAGGAGCGCACCGCGTTCGAGCTGATGCAGCAGTCCGTGCAGCAGGACGCGTCCATCTTCCTCACGCTGTCGGGCGCGATGACGCCCGCGGGCCTGCACCAGTCCTGCATCATCCCGCTGGTGGAGAAGGGCATCATCTCCGCCATCACCACCACGGGCGCCAACCTCTACCACGACGCCCACCGCATCATCGGCCACGGCATCCGCGAGGTGAACCCCAACGCGGGCGACCTCCAGTACCGCCTGGCGCGCATCATCCGCATCTACGACCTGGGCTTCTGGGAGGAGGCGCTGCTCGACACCGACCGCCTCTTCTCCGCCATCCTCCGCCAGCCGCAGTTCCAGCGGAAGATGACCACCCCGGAGTTCCACTACCTCCTGGGCAAGGCCATCTACGGCATCGAGAAGCAGCTGGGCGTGAAGCAGCCGTCGCTGCTGTCCACCTGCTACAAGCACGGCGTGCCCATCTGGGTGGGCGCGGTGCAGGACGGCTCCATCTTCCTCAACGTCGTGAAGCTGAAGCGCCTGCTGGGTGACGAGTTCAAGTTCGAGCTCGACATCAACGACGACGTCTATTCCATGGCCGCCATGCAGCACTACTGCCGCCACCACGGCAGCGGGAAGCTGGCCATCTGGATCCTGGGCGGCGGCGTGCCCAAGAACTACACGCTCCAGGGCGAGCCGCTGCTGGACCAGATTCTCAACGTCCCCACGTCGGGCTTCGACATCGACGTGCAGTTCTGCGTGGACCCGGTGGACAACGGCGCGCTGTCCAGCTGCCCGGCCGGTGAGGGCCACACCTGGGGCAAGGTGTCCGTGGAGGCGGTGGAGACGGGCTCCATGTACGTGCACTGCGACGTGACGGCGGTGTTCCCGTGGCTCACGCACGCGCTGTTCAGCGAGCCCAAGAACAAGCGCAAGCCCATGCGCCTGATGGACAAGATGGACGACGCGGTGAAGTTCCTGGACGCGGACGTCAAGAAGCGCAGCAAGTCGCTGATGAAGACGCTGGACTGGAGCGTCGAGGACGCCGAGCCCTCCTCCGAAGAGGATGCCAAGGCCCACGACAGCTTCGTGCGTTAGAGCGGAAGTCCTTCCAACCCAGGCCTCAAGTCCCAAGGAGACGGTGATGAGTCAGCAGCCCGCGACGGGTGTGGTGATGTCCCTGGTGAGTGCTCCCCAGCTGAAGACGCAGGTGACGCACGGTCCGTCCGGCGCGACGCTGCCCACGGAGGCGCCGAAGGACAACGGCGGCACCGGCGGCAGCTTCTCCCCCACGGACCTGGTGGCCACGGCGCTGGCGTCCTGTGTCGTGACGACCATGCACCTGGTGGCCGGCAAGGAGGGCATCACCCTGGGCGAGGTGCGCGCGACGGTGGAGAAGCGGATGACCCCGCCGCCGCGCAAGATCGGGGAGCTGGTGCTGTCCATCCTGATGCCGTCCGGCCTGGTGCCGGAGCACCGCGCCCTGCTGGAGAAGATCGCCCACGAGTGTCCCGTGGCGCGCAGCCTCCACCCGGACGTGAAGGTGACGGCGTCGTTCGGCTACCCGGACTGAAGCGGCCGTGAAGGGGCTCGGCGGGCCGCCTGCCTTCCGAGCCTCCGCCGAGCTCCGATGGCCGCGTGCGGCAAGCGGACGTCGTGCCCACCCTCGTGAAGTCCATTGATGCCTCGGGGGAGGGGCACACGGCATGAATGTGAAGCGACTGGGCATCTATCTCAACGACCACCTGCTGGGCTCCACCGTGGGGCTGGATCTCGCGAAGCGGACGGAGCGCGAGAACCGCAGCAACCCGGTGGGCCAGTACCTGGCCACGCTCATCCCGCTCATCGAGCAGGACCGCGCCACGCTGCTCACCGTGATGTCCGCGCTGGAGGTCCGCGTGGATCCGCTGAAGGTGGGCGGCGCGTGGATCACCGAGAAGCTGTCGCGGCTGAAGCTCAATGGCTCCTGGCTGCGCTACTCGCCGCTGAGCCGGCTGGTGGAGCTGGAGGGCTTGTGCGTGGGCTCCCACGGGCGGGTGTCCCTGTGGAGGAGCCTGGAGCGCGTGGCCGCGAAGGATCCGCGCCTGGCGCGGTTCGACTTCGCCTTCCTCGCCGACCGCGCCGACGGGCAGCTGGAGACGCTCCAGACGCTGCGGCTGCGCTCGACGGATGCCGCGTTCAGCGACACATCCGTCGAGACCGGCGAACAGGCACCGGTCCCGACGGAGGCTTGAGCCGTCAGGGCCTTCAGGTCCCCGAGGGCGAGACGGGCGCGCGCGTCCCGCCGTTCTCGGGGCCGGGCAAGAGGCGCAGCTGGCTGGCGGAGGTGAACGTCGCGTCCACCTCCCGCTCCAGGTACGTGTAGCCGGACAGGCCGTCCTCGTAGACGCGCAGCAGGTTGCGCGACTCGTCCAGGGTGATGCGCCCCTGGCGCAGCGCCAGCTCCGTGAACTTGCGCAGCTTCGCGACGAGGTCGTCCTTGTTGTAGCTCACGTAGTTGAGCACTTCCGTCACGGTGTCCCCGGCGACGACGTGGTCGATGAGGTAGCCGCCGCCCGGAGCCAGCGACACCTGCACCGTGTGCGTGTCCCCGAAGAGGTTGTGCAGGTCGCCCAAAATCTCCTGGTACGCGCCCACCAGGAAGATGCCCAGGTAGTAGTCGTCGCTGTTGAGCGCGTGCAGCTCCAGCGCGTCCTTCACCTCGCGCTTGTCGATGAAGTGCTCGATCTTCCCGTCCGAGTCGCAGGTGATGTCCGCCAGCGTCGCGCGCCGGGTCGGCTTCTCCGCCAGACGGTGGATGGGCATCATCGGGAAGAGCTGATCAATGGCCCACGAGTCCGGCAGCGACTGGAACACGGAGAAGTTGCAGAAGTACGTGTCCGACAGCTGCTTCTCCAGGGCCTCCAGCTCCTCCGGAATCTCCCCGGCCTCGCGCGCCACGCGCAGGATCTTGTGGCAGATGGCCCAGTAGAGGTTCTCCGCCGCCACGCGCTGCTCCAGCGACAGGTGGCCCAGGGAGAAGAGCTGGAGGCTCTCCTCCTTGGCGTCCTGCGCGTCGTGGAAGGCCTCGATGACGTTCTTGTTCGTCACCTCGCGGAACGTCGAATAGAGGTTGCGCACCACGGAGGGCGCCTTCTCATCCACCTTGTCGGGCGTCTGGGACGGGTCGAACTCGCTGGTGCCCAGCACGTCCACCACCAGCACCGCGTGGTGCGCCACCACGGCGCGGCCGGACTCGGAGACGAGCGTGGGGTGCGGCACGCCCGCGCGGTCGCAGGCCTCCATCACGCCGAAGACGACGTCGTTGGCGTACTCCTCCGTCGTGTAGTTCATGGAGGAGGCGAAGTTCGTCTGGGAGCCGTCGTAGTCCACGCCCAGGCCGCCGCCCACGTCCAGGTACTTCAAGGGCGCGCCCTGGCGGGCCACCTCCACGTAGAAGCAGCCCACCTCGCGCAGCGCGTTCTTCACGTTGCGGATGTTGGAGATCTGGCTTCCCAGGTGGAAGTGAAGCAGCTCGAAGGAGGCGAGCAGGCCCGCGTCCTTCATGAAGCTGATGCAGTTCATCAGCTCCGACGAGGACAGGCCGAACTTGGAGCGGTCACCTCCGGACGCCTCCCACTTGCCGGCGCCGCGCGTGGACAGCTTCACGCGCATGCCCAGCCGCGGCGTGATGCCGGTGCGGCGCGCCACCTCCGCGATGAGGGGCAGCTCGCTGGGCTTCTCCACCACCAGGATGACGTTGCGGCCCAGGCGCGAGTAGAAGAGCGCCGTCTCGATGTACTCCTCGTCCTTGTAGCCGTTGCAGATGACGAGCGCGTCCTCGCTGTCCAGCAGCGCCATGACGGCGAGCAGCTCCGGCTTGGAGCCGGCCTCCAGGCCGTAGGTGTGCTCCTTGCCCGCCTCGATGATGGTCTCCACCACGTAGCGGTGCTGGTTCACCTTGATGGGGTACACGCCCCGGTACAGGCCCTTGTAGCCCTGATCCGCGATGGCCTTCTTGAACGCGTTGTTCAGGTGCACCACGCGGTGGCGCAGCACGTCCGTGAAGCGCAGGAGCAGCGGCAGGCCGATGCCCCGGCGGCGGACCTCGTCCACCAGCTCCTTGAGGTCCATGCTCGGAGCGGCGGGCCCGTCCGGGTGGACGCACACGTGGCCCTTGTCGTTGATGCCGAAGTAGGGCGAGCCCCAGTTGCGGATGCCGTACAGCTCGTGGGCATCGGCCAGGGTCCAGCGGTGCTGAGGGGAGGGAGCGGCCATCGTTGTTTCGTGCCTCCGGTGGAGCGCGCGGCGGGGTGTGGAAACTCCCATGAACACGGGAGGGGGGCCGGACTATCGGAAACGCCCCATCCATTCAATAGCCGCCTGTTCCCAGGGCAGGCAGGCGGGCAGGGGCCCATTACCGGGCTCTGGCCCTGGTGGGCCGGTCAGCATCCAATTCCTACCCTTCCTCCTAGGCAGCGCAGGGAGGCCGAGTGGAGAGAAGGGGAGGGTACATGGAGTCGTCCGCACGCAGGGAAGAGGCAGCGCCACTGACCCCGCGGGAGATCTTCGAACGGTTGGATCGCTACGTCATCGGCCAGGACGCCGCGAAGCGAGCGGTGGCCATCGCCGCGCACAACCACCTCAAGCGCATCCAGGCGCGGCGGATGCGCCGGCAGTCCCTCATCAAGAAGTCGAACATCCTGCTGATTGGTCCCACGGGCAGCGGCAAGACGCACATCGCGCGAAACCTGGCGGAGATCCTCCACGTCCCGTTCACCACCGTGGACGCCACCGAGTACACGGAGGCGGGCTACTACGGGAAGGACGTGGAGGTGATGGTGTCCGACCTGCTCTTCAAGGCGAACCACTCCGTGGAGGACACCCAGCGGGGCATCATCTTCATCGACGAGGTGGACAAGATCGCCCGCCGCACTCAAGGAGCGCGCAACGGCGCGGGCAGCCGCGACATCGGCGGCGAGGGCGTGCAGCAGTCGCTCTTGAAGCTCCTGGAGGGGCGCGAGGTGCACGTGCCCATGAACGTCACGCAGGCGTGGAACAAGAGTGACTTCGTGCAGGTGGACACGCGCGACATCCTCTTCATCTGCGCGGGCACGTTCAGCGACCTGCATGACTATGGCGACGAGGGCAGCCGGGCCATGGGCTTCGGCGCGGACGCGCTCGGGGCGAAGCGCAAGGAGAAGCGCATCTCCACGAAGCAGCTGGTGGACTTCGGGATGATGGCGGAGTTCCTGGGCCGCATGCCGGTGATGGTGCAGCTGGAGCGGCTGGGCGAGCCCGACCTCTTGCGCGTGCTCACCGAGCCGCCCGATGCCATCACGCGCGAGTTCAAGGAGCTGCTGGCGCTGGATGAGATCGAGCTGGAGTTCCCGGAGAGCGGCCTGCGGGAGGTGGTGCGCTACTCCATCGCGCGCGGGCTGGGGGCTCGTGGCCTGCGCTCCATCCTGGAGCACGTGATGTCGGACATCATGTTCGAGGCGCCGGAGCGCAAGCACCGTCAGGTGACGGTGGACGCGGAGTTCGTGAAGGCGCGGCTCGCGGCGCTGGACGACGTGGAGCTCAACGCTTAGCGGGCGTGGGCTTCTCGGAGGTCCGGGCGGCGGCGCCCAGCCGTGCCGCCGCCTGCGGATCCTGGATGAGCTGGAGCACCACGTCGTTGCGGAGCAGCGCCCGCGTGTCGCCTCGCTCCAGCGCGTCCTGCAGGTCCCGGTGTGACAGCGCGACCTGGAAGCGCGGGTCCTTGCGCAGCGCCTTGTAGGCCGGATCCTCCTGGAGCTTCTTCGCCTTCGCCGGGTCGTGCGTGGCCTGGGCCACCTGGACCAGATCCTCCAGCGGGGCGAACTGGGTCAGCTCGAAGAGGTTGAAGCGGCGGGACAGGTCGAAGGCGACGGAGCCCTTGGGAGCCACGCCCCAGCGCTGGCCCGCGATGACGACGTGCTGCTCCATGAACGTCAGCGCGCTCAGGCAGACCCAGAACAGGGCCGCCATCTTCCCACCGCCGAGCACGAAGCCCAGGGTGCGGTCCAGGCCGCGCTCGTCGGGGTCCTTGCCGGAGAGGAAGCGCAGCAGCAGCGCGCCCAGGGCGTAGCGCACGGTGAGCCACGTGACGACGAAGAGCAGCACCGTGCCGAAGAGCGTCCCGATGAGCAGCGGTGAGCCCAGCGCGATGGCGAGCTTGGGGCCGATGACGGGCGCGAGCTTGCGCGAGACGAAGTAGCCCGCCGCGAGCCCCACGGAGTTGGCCACCTGCCGGGCGGCGCCGGAGAGGGCGCCGAGGAGGCCGAAGAACAGCACCATGCCCAGGAGGATGAGGTCGATGACCATGGGGAGGGCTCCTGGGGGCCGCTAGCGGATCTTGAACGAGGAGTCGCCCTTGGACTTGTCCGCGGACTGTTTCTGGGCTTCCGCGAGGGCTTCCTTGTAGCGGGCGTTGGAGGGCTCGTAGGTGAGCGCCATCTTGAGGTTGCGCTCCGCGGCGGACGGGTTGCCGGACTCCAGGTCCTTCTGGGCCTGCGTGTAGAACTGACGGCCCTTGGGGTGGGTGCCGATCTGCTCTTCCTGTTCCTTCTTCGCGGCGGCCTTCGTCTCGGCCTCGGAGGCGTCGGTGAAGCGCAGCTTCTGCGCGCGGTCCGGGCCGGCGATGTCGGTGAGGTACTTCTTGCGCTTGGTGTCGTCGCGCAGGACGTAATAGGCCTCGGTGACGCGCTTGTAGAGCTCGTTCACCTGGTCCTTGAGGGCCTTGGACTCCAGCTGGAAGAAGCGGTCCGGGTGGTAGACGCGGCTCTCTCTGTAGAACGCCTTCTTGATGTCGCCGGGGGCCGCGGCGCGGTCCAGGCCGAGCACCTCGAAGTAGTCCATCTGGTCGAGCTTCGCGCAGCGGGCCTCCAGGTCCACGAGCTGCTCCGGGCTGAGGGCCGGGCCTCCCGCGGCGGCGGGCGGCGGCGGAGGCGCGCTGGCGGCGGGAGGGCGCGGCGGAGCCACGGGCGGCGGCGTCGGAGGCCGGGGAGAACCGGCGGGCGCGAGCGCGGGCAGGGACGTGGTGGGGCGGTTGCCGGGGCGCGGCGGCGCGGAAGTCGCCGGAGCGATGGGCGGGACGACCTGCCCGACGGCGAGCACCGGCGGCGGTGTCGCGGAGATGGAGGGCGGGGCCGGAGGTCTGGGCGCGACGGGCGGAGGCGTCACCGGGCCCACGGTGGGAGGGCCCGGAGGCCGGGCACCCGCGGGGGCGATGGTGGGCACCGAAGGCGGACGGGCCGCGGGAGCCACGGGCGGGATCACCGGGCTCAGCGGCTGCATGGTCGGCACGGCCGCGGGACCGCGAGCCACGGGCGGCGGCGTCGGCATGGACGCGATGCTCGGCACCGCCGGAGGCATGGCGGGAGGCATCGCGGGCGAAGCGCTCGCGGTCGGCGGAACGACTGGAGCAATGCGAGGCGCCGGCGCGGGAGCCGTCCCCGCGCCCACCGCGGGCGTCGTGACGGTGGGCCGGGCCGTGGCGGGAGCCTGCGGAGTCACCGCGCCCACGGCCGGTGTCGTGGTGGTGGGCCGGGCGGCGGCGGGAGCTGACGGAGTCACCGCGCCCACTGCGGGCGTCGTGGTGGTGGGCCGGGCGGCGGCGGGAGCCTGCGGAGTCACCGCGCCCACGGTCGGCGTCGTGGTGGTCGGTCGAGCAGTTGCGGGAGCCTGCGGAGTCACCGCGCCCACTGCGGGCGTCGTGGTGGTCGGTCGAGCAGTGGCGGGAGCCTGCGGAGGAGTCACCGCACCGACGGCAGGAATCGCGGTCGCGGTCGGGCGAGCACCGGCGGGAGTCACCGCGCCCACTGTTGGAATCGCGGTCACGGTCGCGCGAGGCGTGGCCGGAGCCTGGGGCGGGGGCACCGCGCCCACGGCCGGAATCGCGGTCACGGTCACGCGAGGCGTGGCGGGCTCTGCCGGAGCCTGGGGCGGAGTCACCGCGCCCACCGCCGGGATCGCGGTCACGGTCGCGCGAGGCGTGGCGGGCGTTGCCGCAGCCTGGGGCGGGGTCACCGCGCCGACAGCTGGCATCGCGGTCACGGTGGGCCGGGTCTGCGCGGTCGTCACCGGAGGCATGGACGCGACTCCGACGGACGGAACCCCCGACACCGTGGGCCGTGCCGCGGCAGGGGTCCCCACAGGGGCGATACCCGGCGGTGTCCCACGGGGAGCAGCACCCATGGGCGCGAGGCCCGCGGGCGTGGGCCTAGGAGGCGCCCCCGTCGTGGGTGCTCCTCCCTCGGGAGGGACGGACGGCACACCGCTGGACGACGCGGGCTGAGCTGTCGCCGGAGCCACGGGCGGAACACCAACCACGGCAGGAGCCACCGAAGGAACCTGACCCGACGCGGGTCGTGCCGGCGCTGGAGCAGCGGGATCCACTGAAGGAACCTGGCCCGAAGCAGGGCGCGCCGTCGCCGGAGCCGCAGGCGCTACCGAAGGAACCTGGCCCGAAGCAGGGCGCGCCGTCGCCGGAGCCGCAGGAGCCACCGAAGGAACCTGGCCCGAAGCAGGCCGCGCCGTCGCCGGAGCCGCAGGAGCTACCGAAGGAACCTGTCCTGACGCAGGCCGGGCCGCCGCTGGAGCAGCAGGAGCTACCGAAGGAACCTGACCCGACGCGGGCCGTGCCGTTGCCGGAGCCACCGAAGGAACCTGTCCCGACGCGGGCCGTGCCGTCGCCGGAGCCACGGGCGGAACACCGCCTGCTGCCGGAGGCACCGCAGGCACCTGACCCGAGGCGGGCCGAGCCGTCGCTGGCGCCTGGGGCGGCGCGACCGGGGGCGGCGTGGCTCGGGCGGCCGGGGCCGTGGGCGGCCGGGGTGCCGCCGGTGGGACGGACGGCGGCACGGAGGCCGTCACCCGGGGCAGGGCGGGCGTCGCCGGACGCGCGGGGGCCGGGGGCGCGGCGGGCCCTGGCGGCGCGCCAGAGTTCGGATCGGAAGGCTCGGACATCGGCGGTGCCTAGTTGGCCACGGCGGGCAGGTCGCTGCTGTTGTGGCCGGCGAGCCGCGTGTTGCGGTTCGACTGGATCGACTGCTGGATGTCCGCCTCCGTCATGCCGGACGACAACGTGATCGTCGTGGACGTCTTCTGGCCCGTCTCCACGTCGCACGCGGACACGTTCACCAGACCGTCCGTGTTGATCTCGAACGTCACCTCGATCTTCACCTCGCCGCGATACCCGATGCGGAAGCCCGAGAACTCGAACTCGCCCAGCATCTCGCACTCCTCGGCGCGGTTGGACTCACCCTGGTACACGCGGATCTTCACCTTCTCCTGCCCGTCGCGGCTGGTGGTGAAGGTCTTCGACCGGTCGATGGGCACCGGCGTGTTCTTGTCGATGATCTTCTCCGTGTACCCGCCCACCGTTCCAATCCGCAGCGTCAGCGGCGTGACGTCCACCAGGAACGTCTCCGTCTTGCTGTCGAGCAGCGCGTGCGACTGGAGCGCGGCGCCCATGGCCACGACCTGATCCGGGTTGATGCCCTCCAGCGGATCCTTCTGGAAGTAGTGCTTCACCGAGTTGCGGATGATGGGCAGCCGCGTGGGCCGCCCACCAGGATGACCGCGTCGATGTCCGCCGCCGTCAGCCGCGCGCTCTGGAGCGCCTCGTCGCAGACCTTGAACGTGCGCTGCACCAGGTCCATCACCATCCGGTTGAACTGGTCCTGGTTGAGCGTGTTGCGCAGGTCCATCACGTTGCCGTTGGCGTCCTGGCAGATGCCCGAGCACAGGATGTCCGCGGTGCCGTACTGGCCCACGTCGATCTTCGCCTTCTCCGCCGCGTCCTTCAGCATCTGCAGGCAGTACTTGTTCTGCCGCAGGTCCAGCCGCGTGCGGTTGAGGAAGTCGTCCGCCATCCACGTCATGATGCGGTCGTCGAAGTCGTCGCCGCCCAGGTACGTGTCACCCGCCGTGGCGAGCACCTCGAAGACGTCCTTGCCGATCTCCAGGATGGACACGTCGAACGTGCCGCCGCCCAGGTCGTAGACGACGACGCGCTGGTTGACGTCCCGGCCAAAGCCATACGCCAGCGCCGCCGCCGTGGGCTCGTTGAGGATGCGCAGCACCTCCAGCCCCGCGATGCGGCCCGCGTCCTTCGTCGCCTGACGCTGGTTGTCGTTGAAGTACGCGGGGACGGTGATGACCGCCTTCGTCACCTCGCGGCCCAGGTACGTCTCCGCGACGGCCTTCATCTCCTTGAGCACCAGCGCGGAGATCTCCGGCAGCGAATAGCTGCGCTCCCGCACGCCGATGCGCACCGAGTTGTTGTCGCCCTCGACGATGCGGTAGGGCATCACCGCCTGCGCCTTCTTCACCTCGTCGGAGAAGTAGTACCGGCCGATGAGCCGCTTGGCCGAGTACACCGTGTTCTCGGGGCTGGTGATGATGTTCTTCTTCGCCGCGTTGCCGACGAGCACGGATCCTTCCTCCAGGAAGGACACGCACGAGGCATGCGTCGTCTCGCCCCACTCGTTGGGGATGACCGTGGGTTGGCCTTCATGGACGACCGACACGCATGAGTACGACGTGCCCAGGTCGATGCCGATTGCGATGTCGTCCGCCATTCCGTCTCCGGTGAAGACCTGCACCCCGGCTCCTCTGGGGAGAGGGCGGTCGGGAAGCGCCCGGAGGTTAGGCTCCACGCACCAGGGTGTCAATTCAATGACTGATCAAATGCCAGCCATTTCAAGGGCTTAGCGCCAGAGCAGGGGAGCGGGTTCGCGTCGCTGAACTGGGGTCCTTTGGACCTTATCCCTAAGGGTGAAGGGGGGAACTCTCCATGTCCGCCATCCTCGCCGCCCTGTCGTCGGATCCCAACCTCCTGCGGTGCGAGCTGCACCGGCTGGCCGGGCAGGTCGTCCTCCGCCCGGATGCTCGCGCCAACGCCCTGGGGGTGGGCTCCTATGCCCAGGAGGAGGTGCTCCTGCGCCGGCTGGCGCCAGACCGCGACCTCACGTTGGACGACCTGGGGCCGCCGCACGAATCGGAGGCCGTGCTCTTCCACGCGAACCGGCTGCCGCTCGGCCTGTCGCCCGAGGAGAATACCCAGCCCTTCCGGGCCCGCCACTGGTTGTTCGCCCACCAGGGCCCTCTGCCGGACTTCGAGCCCCTGCGCGCCCCGCTGCTGTCGCGCGTGCCGGAGCACCTCCAGCGGCTGGTGCGCGGCCCCACCGACAGCGAGGTCCTCTTCGCACTGTTCCTCACGCGCCTGCGGGAGCTGGGCCGCACGGATGATCCGCGCCTGGAGCCAGAGGTCGCCGGCCGCGTGCTGCGCGACACGGTGCGGGAGGTGGAGGCCGCGCTCGTGCAGGTGGGGCAGCGGCGCATGCCACCGCTCAACATGGTGGCTACCAATGGCGCCGTGCTGGTCGCCACGCGTCGCGGCGAGGCACCGCTCTACTACACGCGCCTGGAGGGCAGCGCGGAGTGCGCCCACTGCGGCGTGACTCCCGCGACGCCGGAGACGCATCCGGAGGTGGGCGCGCACCGCCGCCGTCGCACGGTGGTGGTGGCCAGCCACGTGACGCGCACGCAGGGCTGGGTGGAGCTGCCGCAGGGCACGACGCTGACGGTGGGCGAGGACCTCCAGGTCCAACACCTGCCGCCGTCCTGAAAGGGCCGCTACGGGCCGCCGAAGAAAGACACTTCCAGGAAGCGCACGTAGAGGTTGCAGGCGGCGTGGAAGAGCGAGCAGCCGACGAGCGTGCCGGTGCGCTCGCGCATCCAGCCGAAGAGGAGGGCGGGGAAGAACACCGCCAGCCGCCACGTCTGGAAGATGGCCAGGTGGCCCAGCGCGAAGAGGAGCGCCGTCACCCAGAAGGCGCGCCCCAGCCGTGCGCCCAGCACCACGCGCCCCTGGGGCCACGCGTCGCGCAGGCGGGCCTGGAGGTAGCCCCGGTAGAAGAACTCCTCCGGCAGGGCCACGACGAAGAGCTGATCAATCACCCACTCGCCGAAGCGCGGGGGCAGGCGCGGCTGGAAGTGGCCCTCGCCGATGATGGGCGTCAGGTGGCGCGCGAGCCCGGGCGGCAGGTGCGGCACCACCTGCACGAAGGCGGCGAAGCCCGCGAAGAACAGCGGCCCCACGATGGCGCACATCACCAGGAACAGCTTCACGTCCTGCTTCCACGCGCGCAGGGTGAGGCCGTAGTCGCGGTAGTCCTCGTCGCGCCAGCGCATGGGGATGAGCGGCAGGTAGAGGAAGCCCACCGTGGCCACCAGCTTGGGCACGCTGGTGCCGCCGGCGATGAGGAACGCCGCGATGATGCCCAGGAAGCCCAGCGCCCAGAGGCCCATCGCCTCCTGCACCGCGCTCAACTTGAACGGTGGCCCCGAAGGCCGGCTCATGGCGCGTCCGCCGAGGCGAGCTCCGCCTTCACCGCGGACAGGGGCAGGGCGCGAGCCCCGCGGCCCCGGCGCTCGACGACGACGCCCACCAGCCGCCCGTCTCCGTCATACAGCGGGCTGCCCGGCGCGAGCGTCAGGTCCACGTCGAAGAACGGCGCGGGGGCGGCCTTCGCCACCGCGGCCTTGGGCATGTCTCGCTGGCCCTTCTTGCGCGCGGGCATCACGCCCACCACCCAGCGGCCCGCGAGCCCCTCCGGCACCAGCCGCACCGGCACCGCGGGCCACGTGCCCTGGGGACCCGCCACCACCGCGACCTGGAGCGCCGCGCTGGAGAGCACCACGCGCGCCGTCAGGGCGTTGCCCGCGTGCACCACCTGGACGGAGTCGGGGCCCACGAGCGACACGGCGGTGAGCACCTGTCCATCCGCGCCCACGATGATGCCGGGGCCCGCGTTCTGGGGACCGCGCACGCGCACGGACGAGCGGGCGTGCAGCTCCAGCACGCGCTGGAGGTCGGCGCGCGACGGACGGGCCTCCGCGCCGGCCCGCGAGGGCAGGGCCAGGAGGAGACAGAGGAGGGCGGGGACGAGCAGGAACGGGCGGAACATCTTCGCGCCCGGAAGCCTATCAGCGCTCCCGCAGGGCGGCGAGGAAGCTCTCCGCGGACCGGGTGTTGAGGATGTCCTGCTTGCGCGCCCAGCCCCGGCGCGCCGTGGCCACCGCGTAGGCCAGGTTCTTCAGGTCCTCCTGGCGGTGCGCGTCGCAGCTCACCACCAGCTTCACCCCGAGCCCCACGGCCTGCCGCACGTACTCGGACTTGATGTCCAGGCGCGCCGGCTTGCCGTTGATCTCCACCGCCACGCCGCGCTCCCGGGCGCGCTCCAGCACCTCCTCCATGCGCAGCGCGTACGGCTCGCGGCTCTGGATGAGGCGCCCGGTGGGGTGTCCCAGGATGTGCAGGTGCGGATTGTCCAGCGCGGCCAGCACCCGGCGCGTCATCTGGTCCTCGTCCAGGGAGTGGCGCACGTGGATGGACGCGATGACGACCTCCAACTGCTCCAGCACGCTGTCCGCATAGTCCAGCGCGCCCGACTCCAGGATGTCCACCTCGATGCCCTTGAGCAGCCGCACGCCGGGCACCGCCGCGTTCACGCGGTCGATCTCCTCCCACTGCCGCTTGAGGTCGTCCACCTTGAGGCCGCCCGCGTGGATGGCCGCCTCGCTGTGCTCGGTGATGGTGAGGTACTTGAGCCCCAGCGCCTGGGCCGCGCGCGCCATCTCCTCCAGCGTGTTGCGGCCGTCGGACCAGGTGCTGTGCGCGTGCACCGCGCCCTGTACGTCCTCCAGCGTCACCAGGTCCTCCGGCAGCTTCCCGGCCCTGGCCGCCTCCACCTCGCCGTTGTCCTCGCGCAACTCCGGCGGCACCTCCTGCATGCCCAGGAGCCGGTACAGCGTCGCCTCGTCGGGGACGGGGACCTTGGTGCCGTCCTCGCGGTGCACGCCCCACTCGGAAATCTTGAGGCCCTTCTCGTGGCCCAGGTTGCGCAGCCGGATGTGGTGCGCCTTGGAGCCAGTGAAGTGGTGCAGCGCGGTGGCGAAGTCCTCGTCCGGCAGCACGCGCAGGTCGACCTGGAGGTCGCCCTGCACCATGCGCACGGAGCACTTGCTCTCGCCCTTGCCAATCACTGTCGCCACGCCCGGCGCGTTCGCGAGCGCGTCCAGCACCGGCCCCGCCTCCTTCGCGGAGGCGATGAGGTCCACGTCGGACACGGTCTCCGCGCGACGGCGCACGCTGCCGCCCAGGCTGGCGCGCACCACGCCCGGGGCCTGGCGGATCCGCTCCAGCAGGCCCTCCGCGATGGGGAGCGCTTCACCCAAGAGCTTCCGTTCGCCCCGCGCGCGCCGGTACACGGCGATGCCGTCCAGGAGCTTCGCCTCGCTCTTGGCGCCAAAGCCCTTGAGCTCCCGCACGCGGCCGTCCTTGCAGGCGCGCTCCAGGTCCTCGACGCTGCCCACCTGGAGCTCGCTCCACAGGGCGGCCACCTTCTTCGGGCCCACGTCCGGCAGCTTCATCAGCTCCAACAGGCCGGCGGGGAACTGGGCCTTCAGCTCCTCGAACGCCGTCATGCGGCCGGTCGTCACCAACTCGGTGAGCTTCTCGGCGAGCCCCGGGCCGATGCCCTGGAGCTCCTGCAGGCGACCCTCGGTGACGATGGCGCCCAGGTCCTGCGGCAGGTTCGCGATGCGGTCCGCGGCGATGTCGTAGGCGCGGACGCGGAAGCCACTCTGCCCCTGGAGCTGGAGCAGGAGGGACATGTCCCGGAGGAGCTGGGCAACGGCCGCCTTGTCGGTGAGCACGGCTGTGGAGGGTGTCACGTCGGGAGTCACGGTCGGGAAATTAATGCCGGGGGAACGGGGGTGCAGGCCCGGACGGGTTGTGGGAAAAGGAACGCAATGACGAAGATCAAGCTGGGACCCGCGGACTTCGCCGAGAGGGAGATGCGGGGCTACGAAATCGGCAAGCGCAACGTCTGCATCGCGAAGATCCACGGCCGCTACAAGGGCCTCGATGACTGGTGCAACCACGCCGGATGTCTGCTGTCGGGCGGACGCCTCGAGGACAACATGGTCGTGTGCCCCTGCCATGAGGTCGGCTTCGACATGGACACAGGGCAGAACGCGACTTCGCCCGGCGTCTGTGATGACCAGCCGACGGTGCAGCTCACGGTCGAGGACGGAACGCTCGTCGTCGACCTGCCCGACGTTTGAGCCTTCCGCCTTCAGGAGCGTCCACCATGGGACACGACGGACACGATCACGACCATGACCACGGTCATGGCCACGGCCATCACCACCACCACGGCCATTCACACGACCACGGCCACGGCCACTC
Organism: Corallococcus sp. M7; assembly: GCF_054512695.1. NCBI lineage: Bacteria > Pseudomonadati > Myxococcota > Myxococcia > Myxococcales > Myxococcaceae > Corallococcus > Corallococcus sp. M7. The sequence goes on along the minus strand of NZ_CM137252.1, from coordinate 6,568,003 downwards.
GCACGACCATGACCACGACCATGGCCACGGGCACTCGCACGACCACGGTCATGACCACGGCCACGACCACGGGCACTCGCACGAGGGATCCGCGGTGGCGGCGGAGCACAAGTCGCGCGCGCCGGTCCACGTCAGCGCGTACGTGGTGACGTGCTCGGACAGCCGGGACGAAGCGCACGACAGCAGCGGCAAGGACCTGCGCGAGGGCCTGGCCGCCGCGGGGCACACCGTCGCCGGTCACACGGTGGTGAAGGATGATCCGGAGGCCATCCGGGGCGCGCTCGCGCAGGCGCAGGCGGCGGGGGCCCGCGCGGTGCTCTTCACGGGCGGCACGGGCATTGGCCGGCGCGACTGCACGGTGGAGACGCTGCGCGCGCTCTTCGAGAAGGAGCTGCCCGGCTTCGGCGAGCTGTTCCGGATGCTGTCGTTCCAGCGCATCGGCAGCCCCGCGATGATGTCTCGCGCCACGGCGGGCACGTACCAGGGGATGATCCTCTTCGCGCTGCCGGGCTCGCCGCAGGCGGTGCGGCTGGCGCTGGACGCGCTCATCCTCCCGGAACTGGGCCACGCGGTGCGCGAGCTCACGCGTTAGGACTGGACGCGTGATGAAGAAGCGCCGTGTCGCCCATACAGGACTGAGCACCCAGGCGGCCGACCTCCTGCGCCCCCGCCTGGATGCCTTCCTGGCGTCCATGGATCAGACGGCGCGTATCGGTTTCGACCCGGTGGAGTTCCCCCACCGCTACACGGATCCACGCGACGTGGAGGTCAGCGCGCTGCTCGCGGCGGCGCTGGCCTACGGGCGCGCGGACCTCTTCCGCCCGAAGGTGGACGCGCTCCTGAAACAGATGGGGCCGTCCCCCGCGGCCTTCGTGCGCGCGCTGGACGTGAAGGGCGCGAAGGCGCTGCTCACGGGCTTCGTGTACCGCTTCAACGTGGGCACCGACCTCGCGGTGCTGCTCTTGGGCATGGGCCGCGCGCTGCGCGAGCACGGCAGCCTGGAGGCCTTGTTCGTGCGCGGCTTCCAGGCGAGCGGCACGCTGCATGGAGCGCTCGCGGCCTTCACCGCCGCGCTGCGGGACGTGCCCATGGCCGCGCTCCGCAAGGCCATGGGGCCGGAGCGGGGACTGCACCACCTGCTGCCCTCGCCGCTGGGCCCGGGCGCCGCGAAGCGCCTCAACCTGTACCTGCGGTGGATGGTGCGCGGACCGGACGCGGTGGACTTCGGCATCTGGAAGCAGGTGCCCACATCTGCACTGCTGGTTCCATTGGACACGCACATCGGACGCATGGCCCTGCACTTGGGCCTGACGCAGCGTACGGACCTCACCTGGCGGACCGCCGAGGAGGTGACGGCATCCTTGAGGGCACTCGATCCAGAAGATCCGGTCCGCTACGACTTTGCTTTGTGTCACTACGGAATGAGTGGCGCCTGCCCGGCGAAGACGCTGCCCCAGCACTGCGAGCGCTGCTCGCTCCTACCTTCCTGCAAGGTAGGCCCCCGCGTCATCGCGCGCGGTTCACTGCAATTCTGAGTCCCACCCGACCCGGAAATGGGCTACGGGCAGTCCGCGCGGCCCCGCGTTGACGGGTTGGCGCGGTCAAGGCTGCAATGCGGTCGAGCGACGCGGGCGGAATGATCCCGCGGGGCGCGAGGAGCGACGCGGTGCACGCAATGCTGGTGGCGGTTCCAGCCCCGGTGGCCCAGGACGTGGAGCGCGATCTTTGCGCCACGGCCGAAGGGCGCGCGTGTCGGGTGATCCGCGTGGAGTCTCCGCCGGAGCCGCTGCCCGAAGGGCTCCTCGTCCTGTGGGATCACGGCGGTCCGCTGGAGGCCGTGAAGGCGCGCTGCCAGTGGGCGCATGCGCGCCGGTTGCAGACCCGGACCTGGCTGGTCGTGCTGACGAAGCGCGAGGGCGAGGAGGCGGAGGCGCTGGTGGCCGCGGGCGCGGACGAGTGCGTGGCGCCGCCCGGCACGCGCTGGGGCGCGAGGCTCGTGGCGCTGCGGCGCAGGTCCTCGGACGGGGACGCGCAGGCGCTCCGACGGGCCCGCGACATGTTCCAGGGCGCGCTGGACGCGGTGCCGGAGCCGCTGTTCATCAAGGACCGCGAGCACCGGCTCGTGGCGGTCAACAACGCCTACTGCCGCCTGCTGGATCAACCCGCCGAAGCGCTGCGCGGCACGGTCTCCTCGGCGCAGGTGCCGCCGCACGAGGCCGAAGCGTCATGGCGCCAGGACGAGCGCGCCTTCACCACCGGGCAGACCGTGGAGGACGAGGGCTCCTTCACCGACGCCAAGGGCCGCTCGCGCGAGGTGCTCACGCAGCGGGCCGCGTACATGCTGCCCAACGGCGAGCGCTTCCTCGTGGGGCTCGTGCGCGACGTCACCGAGCGCTCCCGCCTGGAGACGCAGCGGCGGCTGGCGGAGCGGATGACGTCCGTGGGCACGCTGGCCGCGGGCGTCGCGCATGAGATCAACAACCCGCTCTCCTATGTGACCTCCAATCTGGCCTACCTCTGGGAGCGCGTGGCGCAGCCGGTGCTTCCAGTTCCGCCCGAACAGTTGGAGGAGCTGCGGCAGGTGGTGGCCGAGGCGCTGGAGGGCGCGGGGCGGGTGCGCTCCATCGTGCGCGACCTGCGGACGTTCTCGCGCACGGAGGAGGAGCAGCACGGTCCGGTGGACGTGCGGCGCGCGGTGGAGAACGCGGTCAAGCTGATGCGCGACGACCTCCAGCACCGCGCGTGCATGGCGTGCGACCTGGAGCCGGTGGCCGCGGTGCATGGCAACGAGGGCCGGCTGGCGCAGGTCGTCACGGGCCTGCTGACGAACGCGCTCCAGGCCTTCGGCGACAGGGCTCCGGAGGAGAACCTGATCAAGCTGAGCGTGCGTCCGGGCCGCGAGGGCCATGTTCTCATCGAGGTGGAGGACAACGGGCACGGCATGCCCGCGGAGGTGCGCCAGCGCATCTTCGATCCGTTCTTCACCACGCGCTCGCCCAAGGGCGGCACGGGCCTGGGCCTGTCCATCTGCCTCACGCTGGTGCACGCGATGGGCGGCCACATCGAGGTGGCCAGCGAAGAGGGGCAGGGCAGCCTCTTCCGCGTGGAGCTGCCGGCGCTCACCCTGCCGCCCGAAGCGGCCCGGCCCTCGCAGGCCGTCCCTGCCGTGGCGGAAGAGCCCGCGTCGCAGCCGGTGCGCGCGACGCGAGACCTGCGCCGGCTGCTGCTCATCGACGATGAGCCGGCGGTGGGCAGCGCGGTGAGCCGCCTCTTGCGCAACCTCTACGAGGTGCACGTCATCCAGGACGCGCGCGAGGCCCTGAAGCGCCTGTCGCACGGCGAGAAGTTCGACGCCATCCTCTGCGACCTGATGATGCCGGGCATGAGCGGCATGGACTTCCTGGTGGAGCTGGAGCGGCTGGCGCCGGAGCTGGCGCCGCGCACCGGCCTGATGACGGGCGGGGTGAACCCGCAGGCCCGCGAGTTCGTGGGCCGCCGCGCGCGAGAGCTGCTGGAGAAGCCCTTCGAGCGCGACCAGCTGTGCACCTTCGTCGAAACCCTGATGCAATGAAGCACCGGACGCGCTGGACACTGGGGGCCGTGCTGACGGCCCTGCTGGTCGCGGCCTTCTTCCTGCTACCGCCCGAGCTGCGAGGGCTGTCCTTCGTGCTGCGCGCGGCGGGGATGCACGGCACGCAGGCCACGGCCCTGGCCAGCAGCTATGGCACCGGGGCCTTCAGCGTCGCGGACCTGAGCGTGCCCACGCACCACGGGCCGGTGCGCGCGCGGCTCTACCGTCCGGACCGGCGCAGGGGCCGGCTCATCGTGCTCACGTCGGGCGTGCACGCGGCGGGCATCGACGAGCCCCGGCTGGTGAGTCTGGCGGAGGACCTGGCCATGGGCGGACATCCGGTGCTCACGCCGGAGCCGCCGGACCTGCTGCGCTACGAAATCACGCCGTGCCTGCCGGACATCATCGAGGAGACGGCGCTGTGGGCGCTGGGGCCGGGCTCACTGGCGCCGGAGGGGAAGGTGGACCTCTTCGGCATCAGCTTCTCCGGAGGCCTGTCCGTCGTCGCGGCGGGCCGGCCCGCGCTGCGCGACAAGGTGGCCGCGGTGCTGTCCTTCGGAGGGCACGGCGACCTGTCCCGCGTGCTGTCCTTCCTGTGCACGGGCGTGCAGGCGGACGGGACGCACCGCACACCGCACGACTACGGCGTGGTGGTCATCCTGCTGAACGTCGCGGACCGGCTGGTGCCGCCCGAGCAGGTGGAGGCCCTGCGCAGCGGCGTCCTGAAGTTCATGCACGCGTCGCACCTGACGCTCGTGGACTCGAAGCAGGCGGAGGCCGCGTTCGCGGAGGCGCGCGCGATGGAGGCCACGTTGCCGGAGCCCGCCGCCACGCTGCTGCATCAGGTGAACACGCGGGACGTGGCCGCGCTGGGGCCCCGGTTGCTGCCCTTCGTGAAGGACTTCGCCGGAGACCCGTCCCTGTCGCCGGACCGTTCTCCCGCGCCGAGTGCTCCGGTGTACCTGCTGCATGGGATGGACGACTCCGTCATCCCCGCCATCGAATCCACGCTGCTGGCGCGCACGCTGGAGCCGCACACGCGCGTGCACCTGCTGCCCACGCCGCTCATCACCCACGCGGAGATGGACCGGAAGGCCAGCGTGATGGAGTCGCTGAAGCTGGTGCGCTTCTGGTCGGCCCTCCTCGACGAGTAGTGCGCCACCGCGCGACTTGACGTCCGAGCCCGGGAGCGGCTGCCATGGCGGGCATGTCCGTGTCCCTCATCGCGTCGTTCGGGCTGGGTTGGCTGCTGGCGGCCGCGCCCCCGCAGGCGAAGCGCATCGTCCCGTGTACGCCGGACTCCGCCGATTGGAAGGCGGCGCGGGAGGAGCTGTCCGCGTTCGATGCGCGGATGGAGGCGCTCCCCATGGATGGCGAGGTCGAGGCGGTGCGGTCGGGAATCATGCTCCTGCTGAGCCACCGCTGCTTCGGCATCGCCCGCGAGGAGGAGCGCCGGGAGCCGCTGACCTGGGACGAGGAGACTGTCGCGCCCGCGCTCGCGTTGAAGGCGTGGTGGCGCGACGGAGGCAAGGCGTACTTCACGTCCCAACTGGAGCTGGGCCGTGCCGGAGCGCAGACCGTCGTCATTCCTCCGGAACTTCGCGGCGTGCTGGCGCGCGAGTCGTCACCGAAGCACCGGCTGGCATCCCTGCTGTGTCCCCTGAACGCCGGTGAGTGCGGCGCGGAGACCGAGGCCTGGCGAGAGCGGGCGGAGAAGGCCTTCCGTCCGGAGAACCGGCGCCCCGGCACGTTCGACGAGGATCCGCCGCCTCCGCCGGACTGCATGAAGGACGCCCGGAGGCAGCCTTCAAGGAGCCGCTACAAGGCCTGGCGAGTCTGTCTGGCGATCAACCCGAACGCGCGAAACGTCCAGACGGTGCTGCCGCTGGGCCGCATCCGCGCGCCGATGGACGGCTGGCTGGTCATCCGGGGCCGGCGAGGCCATTACAGTTTCTGTGATCAGCTCGACGCCTATCACCTGGCGACGGGGACCCTGTACCGATCGAGCAGTTGCTCCGACCTGGCGTTGAAGTCCGACGGCCGGGTGGACGGAGCCGCCACGAATGCCGCGCGGCAGTCCGGTGTGAAGGTGGGACGCGTGTCGCCGGAGCGGCTCCGCGAGCTGCTGTGGATGCTGTTGCTGGAGCCGGAGGTGAATGACCGGGTGCAGGTGGAGGCCGTGCGCATCCCGGTGCCGAAGGGCCTCCGCGTTGAATGGCCCGCGACCGATGACGGCATCCTGGGCGGAGTCTCCGGCGGGGGCTTCGGTGGCTCCACGGCACAGACGCGACTGAGCTGGAAGTGGTTTCCTCCCGGAGGCGCGGAGCCCCTGTCGGGAAAGTTCACGTATCCCTATTCGTGGGCCGCGGGCGAGGACCACGCGAACGTGCTCATGAACGAGGCCGAGGCCACGTTGCAGGAGGGCTGCCCGGCACTGCCCGTCCCGGCCCGGGAGCTCGACTTCACGCGTGAGCCCGGCGTCAACAGCATCGACGCACCGGAGGGTGTGTCGCAGGTCCAGGACGCACGGGTGGACGCGTTGCTCACCTGGAAGCCTCCGGTGGGATGTGTGCCGGGCAAGAACGGCGGGTGAGCTTTCAGCGCGCTAACGATTGCAACACCAAGCATCGTGGTGAGCAGGCGTCCGGGCGTCACGCAGGTGACAGCGCCCTCGGGGGATGGTGGCGCGGCGGGGCCGCCGGTTAAAGCTGATGGCCCCATGAACGTCCGCATCCCCGACGTCCTCCCCCATGAAGATGTATTGGATTACGTGCAACGCCTGAGCGGCGGCTTCGACGCGCGCCTGTATCAGCAGGTGCTGGGCGCGGCGAATGCGTTCAAGGAAGGCGACGACGCCATCGGTGTCGCGGCGGCGGATGAGGACTCGCGGCGCAACGCGCGGACCCTGCTGTCGCGCACGCGGTTGGACGACCTGCACGCGCATCCTCCGTTCGAGGACCGGCTGTATGTCTTCAACCTGGAGGCCTGGGACGCGGCGCGCTGGAAGAGCGTGGCGGACTGGACGCTGGGAAAGCTCAAGAACTTCCTGCTCACCGCGCCGGAGTCCCAGGTGCATGACATCCTGGACGGACTGCCCAGTGACGTCATCGCGTGCGTCGTGAAGCTGATGAGCGACGCGGAGCTGAAGGCAGTCGGTGGGCGCATCTTCCATCCATTGCCGGGCAGCCGCGTGGGCGCGAAGGGCTACCTGGGCGCGCGCTTGCAGCCCAACTCGCCCACGGATCATCCGGACGACATCCGCTGGCAGGTCTTCAACGGCTGGGCCTTCGCGGTGGGCGACGTGGTGCTGGGGACCAACCCCGTGTCGTCGGACGTGGCGTCCGTGGCGGCGGTGGAGTCCGCGCTGCACGACGTGCTGGTGACGTTCGGGCTGGAGGAGGTGATGCCCCACTGCGTGCTCGCGCACATCGACGTGCAGGCGCAGGTGGAGGCGCAGCGGCCGGGCACCACGGGCATCTGGTTCCAGAGCCTCGGTGGGAACGAGGCGGCCAACCGCACCTTCGACGTGACGATCGAGAAGATGGTGGCGCACGCGGCGGCGCGCACCGGCAAGTGGGGCCTGTACTTCGAGACGGGGCAGGGCGCGGACGCGACGAACGGGCACCACTTCGGCACGGACATGCTCATCCACGAGTCGCGCAAGTACGGCTTCGCGCGAGCCCTGAAGCGCCGCGTGGCCCTGGCGCAGTCGGGCGCGGGGCGGGACGCGGCGCCGTGGGTGCACGTCAACGACGTGGCGGGCTTCATTGGCCCGGAGGTCTTCCGCACGCGCGAGCAGCTGGTGCGCTGCTGCCTGGAAGACATCGTGATGGGCAAGCTGCACGGCCTTACGCTGGGCCTGGACGTGTGCTCCACGCTGCACATGGACGTGACGCTGGATGACCTGGGCTGGTGCCAGGAGCAGCTCGCGGAGGCCGGTCCGCGTACCTGATGGCGCTGCCCACGCGGAATGATCCGATGCTCAGCTACCTCACCACGTCCTTCCAGGACCACGTGCGGCTGCGCGAGCGGTACGGCCTGAAGGTGGACGACCGGATGTGGGCCTTCTTCCAGCGCCTGGGCGTCATCAACGCCGACGGCCGGCCCACGAGGCACTTCGGCGACCCTGCCCACGTCTACGTGCACTACCGCCGGGCCAAGGGCGACACGCGGACGGACGCCGAGCTGCGGGCGGAGGCGGAAGCGAAGATGGCGGAGGTGCGCGCCCGGGGCGTGCCGCTGGCGGTGGGGCACGGCGATGCGCCCTGGACGCATGAGCCCGCGCTGGAGCGGGAGGTGCGCGGCCTCTACGACGACGGCAAGGTGGGGCTCTGGTCGGCGCTGTCCGACGCGACGGTGGAGTCCATCCCGGGCGCGGCGCGGCTCCAGACGCGCTCCCTGGACCGCCGCGACTACATCCTGCATCCGCCGTCCGGCGAGTCGCTGGATGAGGCCTCGGAGGCGACGGTGCGCGCGCTGCGCGACCGGCACGCGGGCCGGTACGACGCGCAGGTGGTCGTGTCGGACGGGCTGGATCCCCGGTCGCTGATGGACGAGGGCCACCTGGCGCCGTTCCTCACGCGGCTGCGCGCGGAGCTGGAGGCGAATGGCTGGAGGGTGGCGCCGGAGGTGCTGGTGGTGAAGCACGGCCGGGTGCGCGCGGGCTACCAGGTGGGCCACCTGCTGTTCGGCGCGGAAGGGGACCCGCGGCCGCGCGCCCTGGTGCATGTGATTGGCGAGCGCCCCGGCTCCGGGCACCACGCGTTCTCCTCGTACCTCACCGCTCCGGACGCGGACACCTGGGCGAAGCCGGGCGCGGTGGACCACGACCGCACCCGGCTCATCGCCGGAATCTCGGACACCAGCGTCCGGCCGGAGGATGCCGCCGTGGAGTCGGCGCGCATCCTCGGGGAGACGCGGACCTCGAACACTCCCATGGTTTCAGGAGTGGCCTAGGTCCGCGTTCAACGGCTCAGCACTCCTGGATGTACTCCGAATAGACCGACCGGCCACCCCAGTAGTAGAGCCCGCCGCAATAGCAACCATACTCACCAATGAGCTGGGTGTGCGCGGCGTCGCTGTAGTACCGGTACAGGTTCGCGTTCGGCTCGTTGGAACAGTCCGGCAACGGCGCCTCCTGCGTGGCCAGGTTCGGCTCGGACTCCTGCTCCATGGGACCGCCACAGCCCACCGCCAACGCCAACAGACCGCCAATCAGGAACGTGCGCATGTGTCCTCCGTGAGGGGGCACAAACCATACGCGGTTTACGTCAGACAAAGCTTCAGCGCACCGCGGCGATGCTTGCCGCGGTGCGCACGCCACCCACGGCGGTCGCGAGGGTGCTCTGGCCCGGAAACACGGAGTCCCCCACCAACCACACGCCGCGCTGCGCCTGGAACGGTCCCAGGATGCGGTAATTGTCCAATCCGGCGCGCCGGGGCACTCCGCCCACCGCGCCCGCCTCTCGCAGCGTGAAGCGTTGGAACGTGCGCGGCGAGCCCGTCATGGCGTGCACGACGTTGGCTGTCCACTCCGGCAGCAGCGCATCCAGGTTCTCGCGCATCCGCGCGTGGAGCCCGGTGAACCAGGCAGCCTGTTCCTCCGGTGCCATGCCCGCGAGCTTCTTCAACGACACATGGGTGGACACCGTCATCGTGCGCTGGCCCGGCCGTGCACGGCCTTCATCCGCCGCTCCACTGATGGACGCGAAGAGGTGGTTGCCTTCGATGAAGGGGGCCTGCTCGTCGCGCACCAGCTCGAAGTGATGCGCGCCGCCGGAGTCACCCTCGGGAGGTTGCACGACGAGGTACAGCATCGCGGCGCCCCAGCCGTCATCCACGCGCTCCGCGAGTGCATCCACCCGGGGAAGCCTCCCCACGGGAACATCCATCAGCGTGCGCAGCCCTTGCGGCAACGTGTTGGCCACCACATGCCGCGCGAGCAGCTCACCCCTGCGCGCCGTCACCCGCCAGCCGCCATCCACCGGCGTCACCGCGCGCACCCGGTTCGCCATGAGCACGTCGCCGCCCCGCGCTGTGATGGCCTTCGTCAGCGCCGTCGCCAGCCGGCCGATTCCGCCCCGCACATGGCCCGTGCCGCGCCAGTAGTAGTCCATCGCCGCGAACGCGAAAGGCGCCTCCGCCTCCGCCGCGGGGCACTGCACGGTGATCTGACAGAGCGCATCCAGGTACGTGCGCAGCGGCGTGAAGCCCTCCAGCCCGTGCTGCGCGAGCACCGCGCCCAACGGGCGGCCCAGCCACCGTGCCAGCGGCGCGTAGGACCATGCACGGCCCGCGTGCCGCATCACCGTCTTCAGGTTCAACGGCGGCAACAGGTCCGGGTCATCGAACAAGGGCCACAGCGCACCGGCCACCTGTCCCTGCAACTCGAAGAAGCGCCGCACGCCCCGCACGGGCGCGCCGGGCAACGCACAGAGCTCCGCGATGAGCCGCTCCCGGTCCCGGTGCACCGGCAACCGCATCCCCGGGGTCCGCAGCTCCACCAGGGGATCCAACCAGTCCACCGTCACGTCCAGCGCATGCTCGCGGATCCACCGGCCGAAGAGCTGATGCTCACCGAAGCCGGAGAACAGCGTGGCGCCGGACTCGAAGGCGTAGCCACCGCGCCGGAAGGTGCTCGCGCAACCGCCCGGGTAGTTGAGCCCTTCGCACAGCGCCACCCGGGCGCCCCGGCGGCACAACTCCAGCGCCGTGCCCAGGCCGCCGAAGCCCGCACCCACCACCACCGCGTCGTACCAGGTGTCCGCCATTGATCGAGTGAAAGGACCGGCACCGGGAGCGGGCCGGGGGAGACCCGCTCCTTCCGGTGCCGGTATCGCGCACATGGCCAGGCGCGACGGGAGTTTCCTAACGGGCCCGCACTCCCGCCGCGATTCTTTTCCCCACCCGAAGGGGAGACAGGCGGCCGGCCGCTTCCACTGGCGGACACCTGCCCCTGTCTACCGGGGCATCTTCAGCCGGATGTTGAACGTGTACGACACGTTCACCGGACGGCCCTGGAACGTCAGCGGTTGGTACTGACGCGAGGAGAGCGCGTCCAGCACCGCGTCATCCATGAACGGCAGGCCCTTGATGATGCGGCAGTCGCGCACCCGGCCCTCCGTGGTGATGACGCACTTCGCGATGATCATCCCCTCCACGCCCGCGCGCCGCGCCTCGTCCGTGTAGCTGAACTGCGAACCACTGAGCATCTTCGGAGGCGTCATCCCGCCCTGGAAGGGCAGCACGTCCGTGCCCGTGGGCGCGGTCGGGATGAGGTCCGCCACGGGGAGGAGGCCGATGGGGCTGGTGCTGTTCGGATCTCCGTTCGGATCCCCCACCGGGCCGGTCTCGCCCGTGCCCGTCGCGTCGGTGGTGGCCGCCGCGTCCGCGATCGTCGTCGGCTCCGGCGTCACCGCCGGCGGATCCGCGGGCAGCGGCTTCGGATTCAGCGGGATGCGGTCCGTGCGCGGCTTGGGCTTCGGCTTCGGGGCCGGTGCGGTGGTGGCCGGTGCCGGCTGCGCGGCCTGCTTCACGCCGAGCTGGATGGTGGGCGGACGGAAGACGAGGTCCCCCAGCGGCTTCTCGACGAGCTCGGGCGCGCGGCCGGAGATGAAGAACACCAGACCCAGGAGCCCCGCGTGCACGCCGATGGACACCCACGCGCCCGTGCCGAACCGTCCCGAGCGCACTCCCCGCCGTTCGATGACCGACTCAAACATCTGACCCGCCTCCTGTTCGGGGCGGACGCTCCAGGCGTCCCGTCCCCACAAGATGCAAGGTACGAAGTCCCGCCAGGAGAAAGGCCGACGGGGCTCCATGTGTCGGTCATGATTGCGTCATGACGGGCCGCCGCTCAGGACCTCCATGCGGTAGCCCACGCCGCGCAGCGTGTGGATGGTGAAGCCGGACGTGCTCGTCCACCCGAGCTTCTTCTTCAGGTTCGACACGAAGTTGTCCACCGTGCGCGGATCCACCACCACGTCGCGGCCCCACACCGCGTCCAGGATTTCGCCGCGGGGCAGGGCGCGGTCGCGGTGGCGCAGGAGAAACGCCAGCAGGTCGAACTCCGTGCGCGTCAGGTCCACCTCACTGCCGTCCGCGCGCAGCACCGCGCGGCGGCCCAGGTCCAACGTGAAGGCGCCAAAGGTCACCACCTGCGGCGGCGCCGTGCCCGCCCGGCGCACCAGCGCCTGCACGCGCGCGAGCAGCTCGCGCAGCCGGTAGGGCTTGGTGAGGTAGTCCTGCGCGCCGGCCTCGAAGCCGCGCACCAGGTCGTCCTCCAGCGAGCGCGCGGTGAGCATCAGCACCATGCTCTTCACGCCCTCCGCGCGCAGGCGGCGGCAGAAGCTGTAGCCGTCCTCGCCCGGCAGCATCACGTCCAGGATGAGCAGGTCGAACGCGCGCGACGCCAGGTGCGGCGCCGCGTCCTTCGCGGACGGGGCGTCCGTCACGTCGTAGCCCTCGTCGCGCAGGTTGTCGCGCAGGCCCATGCGCAGGTTGGCGTCGTCCTCGACGATGAGGATGGTCGGGCGGGTGGTGGGGGTTGGCGTCTGCGTCGTCATCGGCGCGTCTCGGGAAAGGTCAGGGCGAAGGTCGTGCCTTCGGGGCCGGAGGAGGCCACCTGGATGCTGCCCTGGTGCAGGCCCATGATTCTGCGGCACAGCGCCAGCCCCAGGCCACTTCCATGCACCTCCGGCCCGGGCGTTGTCAGACGGTAGAAGTCCTGGAACACGCGCTCCCATTCCTCCGGGGGAATGCCCACCCCGTTGTCGCTGAAGAGCACCGTGGCCCCGAAGCCCGGCTGCGGATAGGCGCGCACCGTGAGGACCACCGGACTTCGTTGGTTGTAGAGGCAGGCGTTGCGGCCCAGGTTGGCGAAGAGCATCCGCACGAGCGACGCGTCCGCGTCCAGCTCCACGTCCCCCACGTCCGAGCTCAGCTCCACCGGCACGGTGACGGCGTCCATCAGGTCGTCACGCAGGTTGCCCACGGCCTCCTCCAACCGCACGCGCGCGGGCTTGAGCGCCCATCGCCCCTTGTCGATGCGGTTGAAGGACAGGATGTTCTCCACCAGGAAGTGCAGGCCCTCCGCCGCGCGCACGATGCGGGTGGGGTAGTCCCCGGCCTCCGGGCTCTTGCCCAGCCGGCGCTCCAGCGTCTCTCCCAACAGGCGGATGGACGCGAGCGGCGTGCGCAGCTCATGGGACACGGTGGAGACGAAGTCGCTCTTGAGCTCCACGAAGCGGTACTTGCGCTGCTGGGCCACCACCGCCAGCGCCGCGATGGCCGACGCGAGCGCACCGCACGCCGCGACGAGCAGCGTCTTCAGGCCGTACCGCGCCTCGATGTCCGCCTCCGCCGCGGCCCAGCCCGGAGTCGCCACCTCCAGCCCCGGGTGCTTCAGGGGGCGCGCCACGCCGCCGGGCCCCAGCCGCACCTGGCCATCCTTGGGGATGAGGTTGCGCCCGCGCAGCTCCTGCGTCAGCTCCGACAGGAGCGCGCCCATGTCCACGGCCAGCCCGTGCACCTGCTCGGCCGCGGGCTCCACGTACCACTGCTCGGCGAGCAGGGTGGGGCCGTCCAGCGGCTCCGGCAGCACCAGCGCGCCCGCTCCGGCCTCCTGCACGCGGGCCACGAAGGCGTCAGACGGCTCCGACAGGGCGCTGCTCAGCGCCACGATGCGCGCCTGGAGGAAGTTGAAGTCCGGCTGCGTGAGCTGGGAGCGGGCGCGCAGCAGGTTGCGTTGCAGGCCCGCGTCCCGCGCCATGCCGCCCAGCTCCTCCGGAAGGCCTTCGCGCACCAGCGCCCGGATGAGGGGCTGCGTGTCCTCGCCGCGTTGCAGGTACTCCACCATCAAGAGGGTGAAGGGCAGCTCCTGATCCGGCGGCAGCGGGTGCGCCGCGTGGTAGCGCAGCAGGGCCTCCACCGCGGCGTCCTTGCGCGCCTCGCTGCCGGAGGCCAGGGCGGCCTGCGTCGCGCGCAGCCGGGACAGCCGCTCTTGGTAGGGCGAGGGGGCCTGACCGTCGTCCAGCGCGTGCGCCAGCATCGTGTAGTTGGCCTGGGCCGGGACGTCCGCGCCCTCCCGGGGCCAGTCCACGCGCGGCAGGAACTGGTGGCCGCGAAAGAGCAGGTAGTAGCCCTCGGCGGGCAGCAGCGGGTCGCCCACGGCCGAGTTGAGCTTCGGCAGGTGGGTCTTCATCATCTGCGCGAGCGCGGTGCGCAGCGACTCGGCCGCCAGTTGCTCCAGGGCGATGCGCCGCGAGCGCACCTGGGCGCGCGCGTCCTCACGCTCCTGGGTGAAGATGCGCTGGAGGCTCACCAGCCCCCATCCGAGGGCCAGCAGTCCGCAACCCAGGGCGAGCAATGTGGGGAGGAGTCGGCGCAGCATTCGCGTCCCGCGGGACTGTAGCAGTGTCGACAGGTTTGCGGGCCTGGAGCCTCCAGGGTGAATAAAGTGGGGGAAGCCCGCGTCCCCTGGGGTGTCTGGAGATCGGAGACGGAGTCATGGGTTCTCGATGGTGGATGGGTTTGATTGTCGGCCTGGCGACCCAGGGAGCGTTCGCGCAGACCTCGCCGGTCGCCGCGGATGACTGGGGCGATGACGCGTACGCCCAGGAGTCCAACGCGGATGATTCCGGGCCCATCGCGCCCTCTCCGCCCCCCGACCTGCCCGCCGAGTCACCGACTCCCCGGCCCTATGCCGGCGCGGTCTGGACGTCCGGCCACTGGTACTGGGACGGCGACAACTGGCAGTTCAAGTCCGGCGGCTGGGTGGAGCGCATGCCCGGCTACCAGTACGTCAACGGCTACTGGGCGCAGGACGGCGACGTCTGGCGCTGGGTGTCCGGCGGCTGGGCCCAGGAGGGCTCCACCGAGGTGGAGATCCCCGTGGAGGTCGCCAGCGAGAACGTGACGGCCACCCAGGCGCCTCCGGCCCTGCGCGTGGAGACGCCGCCCCCCGCGCCGTCCGTGGGCTACACGTGGGCGCCGGGCTACTGGTACTGGGGCGCCAACGGCTACGAGTGGGTCTCCGGCACGTGGATGGAGCCGCCGCGTCCGGGCCTGGTGTTCGTGTCGCCGCACTGGGTGCGCCGCGGCCCGTCCTGGGTGTTCGTGGGTGGCGGCTGGGGCTGGAACGGCTCGGTGCGCGTCGTCGTGCCGGTCTACCGCCACGCGCACATCTCGTTCTCCTTCGGCCGTCCGAACCCGTTCCTGCGCACGTGGTACCGGTATCCGGGCGTGTCGTGGCGCTACTACGGCTACGGTTACGACCGCTACCGCCCGGGTCGCTACCACTACTCGCGCCCGGGGCCGTACCGGTACAACAGCCCGCGCGTGCATGACGCGTCGCCCGGGCGCTACTCGTCCAACGGCGGCCGGGGCAACAGCCGTCCCGGGCCCTACCGTCCGCAGGGCAGCGGCGTCCACTCGTCGAACAATGGCAACAGCGGTGGCTGGGGTGGCACGCGCAATCCGCCCCCCGGTGGGAACGGCACGAGCGGTGGCTCGCACCAGTCCAGCGGCGGCTGGGGTGGCGGTTCCAACCCCGGGCGTCCGTCGTCGGGGAACGGCGCGCACCAGTCCAGCGGCGGCGGCTCCGGCGGCTGGGGTGGCGGCTCCTCCAACCCCGGGCGTCCGTCATCGGGTGGCGGGGGACGCTCCTCGTCCAGCAACGGCGGCGGTTGGGGTGGCGGCTCCGTTCGCGTCCAGCAGACCGGCGGTGGGTCCTCCTCCAGCAGCCACGGCGGCGGCTGGGGTGGCGGCAGCTCCGGCCGCGGCGGTGGGTCCTCCTCGCACGGCTCCAGCGGCGGTGGGTCCCACGGCTCCAGCCGCGGCGGTGGCAACGGCGGCGGCAATGGCGGCTGGGGCGGTGGTCATCGCTGAGTGACGTGACGGCGGATGGGCCGGGTCAGACCTCGACCTGGCCCATCAGCCACGTCTCCAGCTCCGTCAGCTCGCGCTCCTGCGAGGGGTGACGGGCGCGGACCTCGGCGACGGCCTGCTTCATCCCGTCCCGGCTGTGCGGCTTGCCGGTGAGCGCGGTCTGCAGGTCCTGCACGAGGTCCGGGTAGAGCGCATCCGAGAAGACCTGCGCGCGGGTGACGTGTCCGTTCTCCGCGTCGACGTGGACCTCGAAGAAGCCCCACGACAGGTACTCCACCATCTGGTGGCTGAAGCGGGGCGCGTTGCCGAAGCGCCAGTCCCACGACGCGTAGTGCTCGAAGGTGCGCTTGAGCGACGGCTGGCTCTCCAGGAACGAGGGCTCCAGCAGCTCCGGCTCCGCGGTGGCGCCGTGGAAGTCGCAGAAGGCGCCAATCATCGCCTTCGCCAGCGACTCATGGGAGACCTCTGGCTGGAGGTCGCGGATGTTCATCACGCGCGAGCGCACCGACGCGCTGCCCTTGGACTCCAGCTTCTTCGGGTGCGGCGTGAGGTAGTTGGCCAGCCGCGACAGGTTGGCGTGGATGAGGAACGTGCCGTGGTGGAAGGCGCGGTCCTTCGTCTCGCGGTACGCGCTGCCGCTGATCTTCCGGGGGCCGTCCTCCAGCGGAATCACCAGGTCGTTGCGCCCGGACGCCTGCGCCGTCACGCCCAGCCGCGACAGCGCGTCCAGCAGGATGGTGACGTTGGCCGTCTTGTTGTAGCCCTCCTTCGCGGACAGGAACGTGAAGCAGGTGTTGCCCAGGTCGTGGAACACCGCGCCGCCGCCGCTGGTGCGCCGCGCGAGGAAGACCTTGTCCTCCTCCATGCGCGTGAGGTTGCACTCGGACCACGGGTTCTGGTTGCGGCCGATGACGACCGTGTTGTCGTTGCGCCAGAGGAAGAGCGTCTGGGTGGACGGATCCAGCTCGCGGAAGATCCAGTCCTCGGTCGCGAGGTTGAACCAGGGGTTGTACGTCTCCGACAGCAGGATGCGGACGCGCGGGGCTTGAGACATGGGCGCGGAGCATAACCGCCCGCCACGGGGTTGCAGGGACTTGCGCCGTCCCCCGGTGGACATCCGCCCCGTCCCGGGGGCAATGGCCGAGGGAGGGGCCCTTCGGAAGACTCCGGCACGTGTCGGGCGCCGAATGCGGGTGCGCGCCAGGGGGCGGCCATGCGTGGAGTGTTTTCCCTTTCGCGTCCGCAGGCGGACGGGCCGGTGGTGCTCTGGGGCGGGTCGCAGCCGTCCGGCAGCCTCAAGTACCTCACCTTCGCGCGCTACCTGGCCGCGATGCCGCCGGGCTCGCGAGGGCTGGTGGAGCTGTCCGGCGCGTCGAGCGCGCTGGCGCTGGATGTCCTGGGCCGCGAGCGGGGCCTGCCCACGGTGGCCCTGACGGACGCGGCGGGGGCGGTGTACCTGCGCGCGCACGGCTTCCAGGGGCAGGTGCGCCAGGTGGACTCGATGGCGGACATGTTCCACCAGGCCCAGTCCCTGGAGCGCGAGGGCTGGAGCTGGCCCCGGCAGCTCACCAACCGGGCGATGGTGGCGTGCGTGGAGGCCTGGGCGGCGGGCCTGCGCGCGCAGGTGCGCGAGCGCTTCCCCTCGGTGCGGCACGTGGTGTGTGGCTTCGGCACGGGCGCGACGCTGGTGGGCCTGACGCGCATCTTCATGGCCGGTGGCTTCACCGTCACCGGCCTGCAGCCCGCGCCCGGGAAGGCGGTGCCCGGCTGGCGCACGTGGGCGGCCCAGAACCTGGGCGCGGAGGACCTGTTCTTCGAACACCAGCCGCGCATGCTCCTGGCCACGGCCGCCCCCGCGCCGGATGCCTTCACCGCGCTGCTGGACTGGGCGCGCCGGCAGCCGAATCCCGAGCGGGTGCTCGTCATCGCGCACAACGCCCGGGAACAGGACGCCGCCCGGGCCTGAGCCGCCGCGCCCCTACCGGTGCACCGCCTCGAGCCGCGCCCGCACGGCGGCAACACCTTCGCGCGGGTACGCGGGCACGTGGGACAGCTCGCGCTCGGCCAGCAAGAGGAGCATGCGCGCGAGGCCCGGCGTATCGCCTTCCAATGCCCGCGCCAGCTCTCCGCCGGTCTCCGGATACACGCGCTCCACGCGCCGCACCGGATCCAACCCGTCCAGCAGCGAAGCGGCAGGGGCGGGGACGTGGCGCGCGAGCAGCATGCAGAACAGGCGCACGGCATCGTAGAGCCGCGAGCGCCCGCTGAGCCCTTCTCCGCGCGCGTGGCGTCCCACGCCCACCAGCACCTGCGTGAGCCATTGCCCGAACAGCCACGCGTCGTCCGGGGCCGTGCGCTGGAGCTCCTCCGTCGTGTCCCTCGCGCGCTCGTCCATGCGCTCCGTCACGCCGCCCTTGTCCAGCAGCACGCGGTAGCGGTTGACGCGCGCGAATGACAGCTCCTCCAGGTCGAACACCGCGAACTCCAGCAGGTGCCCGTCGCGGTACACGACCTTGAGGCCGTGCGCCGTCTCACGGAACGTCAGCGCCACGTCCTCCGCGCGGGGCAGCCAGCCGCGCTCCTGTCTCAATGTTTCAGCGTGTCCGGGCCAGGCGACGACGAAGAAGTCATGGTCGCTGAAGTCATCCGGCGCGTAGTCGCGCGCCGCCATCGAGCCCAGCGCCACGAGCCCCCGGAAGCGGCCGTCCGCGTCAGCCCTGCGCGTCAGTTCCGTGGTGAAGGCGTGGTAGGCGGCGGAGTCCAAGCGCGTGCTCCTCGGGAAGGGCCCGCATGCTGCCAGTTCAACGCGGGGCGTTAAAGTCTGGCTTGACCCGGAGCTGACATGCTTTTCGGTTAATTCTGAGGTTGGCTTGATTTTTATCAGTGGCTCGCTCTATGGGCTGATTCGCGGGTCAATCCCTTCGATGATCCGCCCTCCCCAATCAGGAGCCTGTATGCGAAACGCCGTCCGGACCCTCGTTCTGACTGTCGCGGTTCTTGCCTTCTGGGCGCAGCCTGCCCGCGCGGATACGTACACGCAGACGAAGTACCCCATCGTGCTGGCGCACGGCATGGCGGGTTTTGATTCGCTGTTCGGGGTGCTCGACTACTTCTACGGCATCGAGTCGACGCTGAAGTCGGGCGGCGCGAAGGTCTACATCACGCACGTTCCGCAGTTCAACACGAGCGAGGCGCGCGGCGAGGCGCTGCTGGCGCAGGTGCAGGACGTGCTCGCGCGTTCGGGCGCGAAGAAGGTGAACCTGATTGGCCACAGCCACGGCGGCCTGGACGTGCGCTACGTGGCGGCGGTGCGGCCGGACCTGGTGGCGTCCGTGACGACGGTGGGCTCGCCGCACAAGGGCGCGGACCTGGCGGACTACCTGCGCAACAACCTCAAGAACGGTTCGTTCACGGAGGGCGTCCTGGCGTACTTCGCCAACAGCCTGGGCACGGTGCTGGGCCTGCTGTCCGGCCACACGCAGCCGCAGGACGCGATTGGCGCGCTGGCGGCGCTGAGCAAGTCGGGCGGCGCGGCGTTCACCGCGAAGTTCCCCGCGGGCATCCCCACCACGTCCTGCGGCAGCGGCGCGGCGACGGGGGCCCAGGGCCAGCGTTACTACTCCTGGTCCGGCACGGACCCCTTCACCAACATCCTGGACGCGTCTGACTACGCCCTGAAGCTGTCCTCCTTCTTCTACAGCGAGTCCAACGACGGCCTCGTGGGCCGCTGCAGCTCGCACTTCGGCACGGTCATCCGCGACAACTACGACATGAACCACCTGGACGAGGTGAACCAGGTGCTGGGCCTCACCGCGTTCTTCACCGACCCGAAGTCCGTGTTCCGCACCCAGGCGAACCGCCTGAAGACCGCGGGCCTGTAAGCCCGTTGAAGGAGCGCTCCGCCATGAAGAGCCGCGCCGTCATTCTCGTGGTCGCGCTGTGCGCCCTCCTGGGTGCCGGCGTCTTCTCGTGGTGGAAGGTCCGGGCGGAGGACGCGCCCGGACCCGCTGTACCGCCGTCCGCCGTTCCCGTCGCGCAGGGGGTGCCGTCACGCGTGACGTCTCCCGGAGTGCCCGGTGCCGCCGTGGCGGCGAGCCCTGCCCCCAACGCACCGCTGCCGCCGCTGCCCGGTTCGCTCCAGGACACGGAGGAGGATGGCGCGGTGCTGGTGGACGCGTCCGGGCACCTGGTGCCGAACGCGGACCTGCGCCGGTTCTTCAACTACTACCTGTCCGCCACGGGCGAGGAGCCCGCGTCGCTCATCCGCGAGCGCATCCTCACGGCCCTGCGCGCGAAGAAGCTGCCCGCCGCCGCGATGGACGAAGCGGTGCAGGTGCTGGACGACTACCTGGCCTATCTGGACGCGGCCCGGGGGCTGGCGTCGAAGGGCGCCGCGGCCATGCCCGACACGGCGGATCGCCTGGAGGCCCTGCGCAAGCTGCGCCGCGAGCACCTGGGCCCGGGCGTGGCGGACGGCCTCTTCGGGCAGGAGGAGGCGGTGGATGCCGTCGCGGTAGAGCGGCTCAAGCTGATGAAGGACGCGTCCCTCACGAAGGAGGAGCGCGAGCAGCGCATGGCGGCCCTGGAGGAGCGGCTGCCTCCGGACGTGCGCGCCAGCCGTGAGGAGGCCGTGCGCCCGTTGCGGCAGCAGGCCGTGGAGCAGGAGCTGCTGGCGGCGGGAGCGACGGCGGAGGACCTGCATCAGCACCGGCTGTCCACCGTGGGGCCGGAGGCCACCGAGCGGTTGGAGGCGCTGGACGCGGAGCGCGCGCAGTGGAAGCAGCGGCTGGCGGACTTCCGCGCGAAGCGTGCGGCGCTGGGCCAGAGCGAGCCCGACCCCGCCCGGCGTCAGGCCGCGGTGCAGCGGCTCTTGTTCGACTCGTTCACCCCGGAGGAGCGCCTCCGGGTGGAGGCCGCGGACACCATCGAAGCGGCCTCCGGTTCCGGAGGCGGGTGAGGCGGCTTCAGGAGATCTTGAAGGGCTTCAGCTCGCTGACCTCTTCGAGCAGCAGCGGCTGCGCGTGGAGGTACGCGGTGGTGCGGCGCTTCTGGTCGATGTCGTCGTAGACGCGCTGGATCTGCTGCGGAGTGAGGCCCATCTCCGGGGAGACCTCCTCGGGCGTGATGCCGTGGTTCTTCGCCCAGAGGATGAGGTCCAGCTGCGAGTAGTGCACGGAGAAGTAGAAGTCCTCCTGCGACTGCTCCAGGCTGAACGTGTCCGTGGTGGGCTCGCGGTTGAGGATGCCGTCGATGACGCCCAGGTGCCGCGCGAGCTTGTACGTCTGCGTCTTATAGAGACTGGCGATGGGCTTCACGTCCGCGGAGCCGTCGCCCAGCTTCACGAAGAAGCCCTGGTCATACTCCAGCCGGTTGGGCGTGCCGGACGCGGCGAAGTTGAGCCGGTCCGCGTGGAAGTACTCCATCATCTTGCGCACGCGCTGCTTGAAGTTGGTGGCGGCGACAATCTGGACGTAGGCCTGGGGCGTGAGGCGGAAGCGCTGCTCCTGCCCGTCCACCTGCACCACCACGTAGAAGACGTTGAGGGCGTCCGTGTTGAGCCGGTCGCCGTGCATGACGATCTTCCACTTCATGTCCGGCTGGAACGCGGGGAACACGGAGCGCACCGCCGCGTCGCGCTGCGAATAGCACCCGGCGGCCTCCAGCACGGGCGCGATGTCGTGCAGCGTGTACTGGATGCCCAGCTTCTCGCAGAGCTCGCGGCCCAGCTTGGAGGACAGGCCGCTGGAGTCGCGCTCCGGCAGCAGCAGGCCGAAGACGCGGTCCGGCCCCAGCGCGCGCACGGCCAGCGCGGCGACGCACGCGGAGTCGATGCCGCCGGAGACGGCGACCACCAGGCCGCGCTTGCGCAGCTTCTTGAGGACGGCCTCCTTGAGCCCGTCGGACAGCGACGCGGCCTTGGCCTCCCAGTCCAGTTCCAGCACCTGCTTGGAGAACTTCATCGTCACGGCGACCTCGATTCAGGAGAAGAGAGTGAAGACAGCACGCGCGTGCGCAGGTCGGCCTTGAGCACCTTGCCGGTGGGCCCGCGAGGGAGCGCGTCAATGAACAGCACGTGGCGTGGCACCTTGTGGGCCGGGAGCGACTCGCGGCAGAAGCGGCGGAGGTCGTCCTCCTGGGCGCTGGCGCCGGGCTGGAGGACCACTGCGGCGCACGCAGCCTCGCCGCCCAGGTCGTCCGGTACGCCCACCACGGCGACCTCCAGCACGGCCGGGTGGCGCGCGAGGACGTGCTCCATCTCCGCGGGGCTCACCCGGTGGCCGCCGACCTTGAGGATCTCCTTCGCGCGGCCGACGAGGAAGAAGAAGCCGTCCGCGTCGCGCCACGCGAGGTCGCCGGTCCACAGCCAGCCGTCATGGAGGATGGCGGCGGTGTCGTCCGGAGCGTTGAGATAGCCGGGGGTGACGTTGGCGCCCTTCGCAACCAGTTGGCCCACTTCGCCGTCGGGAAGGGGCGTGCCGTCGTCCGCGACCACGGCCAGCGTGACGCCGGGGATGCCCTGGCCGATGGAGCCCGCCTTGTCGGTGGCGCGCGAGGGCGGCAGGTAGGAGAGCCGCGCGGTGGCCTCCGTCTGGCCGTACATGACGAACAGCTCGGCCGGGTGGAAGGCCTCGCGTGTCCAGCGCACGGTGTCCGGGGACATGCCGCCGCCGGCCTGGGTGAGGTAGCGCAGCTTGAGGTTCGCGAGCGAGTCCGGCGAGGCCTGACGGCGCAGCAGCTCGAAGGTGAGGGGCACGCCCGCGAAGCCGGTGCAGGACTCGGTGGCCATGGCCTCCAGCACCACCTGCGGGTACATGAAGCGCGGATCCAGGAACACGGAGCCGCCCGCGAGCAGGTGCGTTTGGAGCACGCTCTTCCCGTAGCAGTAGTGCAGGGGAAGGATGAGCATGGCGCGGTCGCGCGGCGTGAGGCCCAGGTACTCCACGATGGAGCGCGTGTTCGCCGCGATGTTGGCGAACGTCTGCACGACGCCACGGGGCGTGCCCGTGCTGCCAGACGTGTAGACGATGGACGCGGGGGCATCCGGAGGCAGCGAGGGCAGGGCGGTCAGCGGCTCCGAGCGCACGTCCGGATCCACCGCGCCGTCCTCCTGCAACCACGTGCACGAAGCGGGCTTCAGCAACCCGAGCATGCGCTCCGGAGGACGGGAGCCATGCACGACGAAGAAGTGGGTGAGCTGGGAGAGTCCCGTCCAGCGCCGCGCGTCCTGACCGAAGATGACCGCGTGGCGGGCACCCGTCTGGGTGAGGATGCTGGCCAGGGAGTCCGCGCCCGTCTCACGGTCCAGCTCCACGACACAGGCACCCAGGGCCTGCACCGCGAGACTCGCGACGGCGGAAGCGCAGCCCAAGGGCAGGGCGATGAGGACCCGCTCCCCAGACTCAACACCGGAGGCCCGCAGCTGACCCGCGAGTGCGAGCATCCGTGCTTCGAGCTGGGAATAGCTGAGCCGAGCCCACGGCGAGTCCACCGCCGGAGCCTCCGGCGTCGAGGCCGCATGGCCACGAACCCATGACGGCGCGGTGTCCGCATGAGCGCTCACGCGGCCTCCCACTGCGCAGGCGAATGCCGCCCATACGCCCATGAGGCCACGGCGTTTACGCTGTCTTCGAGGCTCCTGAGTCCTGCCTCGTCGTGCAGCTCCAAGCGCGGCGCGGAGCATGGCGCGAGCGCGTTAGCCGACACGGTGCCTGAAGGCGCGCTCACGCCGCCTCCAACTGCACGGCATCCACATCCGCCTGGGGCACGGGCTTCGGCTTCAGGAAGTGGTGCGCCAGCAACTGCGTGGACGCCACGGCGAACAGGGCCATGGTGTCCGCTTCACTCTCCGCCGAGTTCGGCGCCCGCAGCTTCGCGACCAGCCGCTCCACCTTGCGCGCGTCGAAGACGCCCGTCGCTGACACGGCCTCCGGGGCCAGCAGTTCGCGCGCCCAGGCGGGTGCATCCGGGCCCACCAGTGCTCCCGCGATGGGAGCGCGGTACGGGAACTTGCTGCGCTCCAGGATGGACGCCGGCACCCGGCCCTTGGAGAAGCGCTTGAGCAGGTGCTTTTCGTCGAGCCCCCGCAGCCGCAGCCGCTCCGGCACCCGCGCGGCGAATTCCATCACGCCCGTGTCCAGGAACGGGAAGCGCCCCTCGACAGCATTGCCCAGCAGCATGCGGTCGCCCTGCGCGGACAGGAGGTAGCCCGACAGCAACGTCCGCGCCTCCAGGTACTGCGCCCTGGCCAACGGCCGCCACTTCGCCACCGCGTCCGGCACCGTCGCGAGCACCGACGCCACCGGGTCCTCGTCCGCCACCTTCGCGGCGAACTCCGGCGCGAGGAAGCGCAGGATGCGGCCGCTGTTGCCCCACCGCACCAGGTGCGAGAATCCGAGCGCGTCCGGCGTCTCCAGCCCCGTGCCGAAGAACTCGCGCAGCAGCTCCACGTTCTGCTGGCTCACCGACAGCGTCGGATACAGCCGGCGCAGGAGCAGCGGCCTGTACTTCGATCCCGGCTGGCGCGCCCAGAACTGACGGACCTGCGTCTCCTTGAAGAGGTCGTAGCCGAGGAACATCTCGTCCGACCCTTCACCCGTCAGCACCACCTTGATGCCCTGGTCGCGCACCCACCCGGACAGCCGCAGGAACGGCGCGGGCGCGGAGCGCATCATCGCCTGCTCCGCGTGGAAGATGACGCCCGGCACCAGCGCGCCAATGTCCCCGTCGCGCATCTCCACCACGCGGTGCTCGGTATGCAGTTGCTCCGCCACCGTCGCCTGATGCGTGCGCTCGTCGAACCGCGCGTGCGCGAAGCCCACGGAGAAGGTCCGCAGCGTCCCGCCCAACTGCTCCTGCGCCAGCGCGCACAGCAGGCTGGAGTCCAACCCACCCGACAGATACGCCGCCACCGGCACGTCCGCGCGCAGCCGCAGGCGCACCGCCCGGTCCAGCACCGCGCCCAGCTCCTCCAGCAGCCGGGGCGCATCCGCCGCGTCCGGCGTCACGCCGAAGTCCAGGTCCCAGTAGCGCTGGAGCGTCAGCGTCCCATCACGCCACTTCGCCACGTGCGCGGGCGGCAGCAGCGACACGCCCTCGAAGGACGTGCGCGGCGCCACCGGCGCCCAGAGCTGGAACGTCTGCTTGAGTCCCCGCGCGTCCAGCGCCGGCGTCACCAGGCCGCCAGCGAAGAGCGCCTTCGCCTCCGACGCGAACGCCAGGTGCCCTTGCGGCAGCTGCGCGTAGAACAGTGGGCAGATGCCCACGCGGTCGCGCGACATCCACAGCGTGCGGTCGCGCGGATCCCACAGCGCGAAGGCCCACTGGCCCTCGAAGCGGCGCACGCAGTCGATGCCCCACGTGAGGAACGCCGCGAGGATGACCTCCGTGTCCGAGCGCGTGCGGAAGGCATACGCCCCCGACAACTGCTCGCGCAGCTCCACGTGGTTGAAGATTTCGCCGTTGAAGACGACCGTGAGGCCGGTGGCCTCGTCGCGCATCGGCTGGTGACCGGAGGCCAGGTCGACGATGGACAGCCGCGCGTGCCCCAGCGCGGCGCCGTCCAGGAGCAGGGCCCGCTGCGCGTCCGGCCCCCGGTGCTTGATGCTGGCGGTCATACGGCGCAGGCGGTCGGCGTGCTGCGCCGTGCGCGTTGCGTCACCCGCCGGGAAGGTGAACCCCGCGATGCCGCACATGGGCGTCTCAGCTCGCCTTCGCCAGCGACTGCTTGCGGTCCACGAAGGCCACCACGCGAGACAGCGAGTCCAGGTTCTCCGGCACCAGCTCCTTGTCGTCGAGCTTGATGTGGAACTCCGTCTCGATGAAGGCCACCAGCTCCATCATCCCCGTGGAGTCGATGAGGCCCTTGCGCAGGAACGAGTCGTCGTCCGCGAAGTCATCCACGAAGAAGGTGTCGACGATGAAGGTGCGAAGCGTGTCACGCGTGCTCATGAGTGGGTCCTGTCGTTGAAGCGAAAATGGGGTGTGGAAGGGGATGCGGAAAAGAACGCGCCCGGCGCGTTTTGCTGAGCGCCGGGCGGAGCAGGTGAATGGGCTGTCAGGTGCCCGTGGCGTCGCGGGCCACCAGGTCCAGGCTCATGCTGCGCGCCGGGTTGCCCATGGCGAGCGAATCCGGGGGCACGTCCTGGGAGACGATGCTGCCGGCGGACACCACCGACCGTGCTCCGATGCGCACGCCCGGTAGCAGGATGGCGCCGTGGGCCACCCAGACGTCGTCCTCGATGATGATGGGAGCGATGCGCTGGCCGTCCCGGTCGCTCACGCGCACGAACGACGCGAACATGCACCGGTCGCCAATCTGCACCGACTCCCAGGCCTCCACCGACGCGCCGTAGTTGAACTGGGTCTCGTTGCCCACCAAGAGCCGCGCGTGCTCGTAGCAGACCACCGACGTGGGCAACATGCCGCCCAGGAACGTCAGCTTGTCGCCCAGCTCCGCGTGGCCGTCGTTGCGTGCGCTCACCGGGCCATACGCCGCCACGTCGCGGCCCATGCGGAAGTCGCGGAACAGCCAGCGCGCCCGCGCCACGGCCACCATGCGCTCGGCGCGCGGAAACACCTCCGTGCGCACCATCTGGAGGCCCGCGCGCGCCAGTTCGAGCGCCTGGGTTCGGGAGGGGAGGGGAGGCTTCATCGCGCCACCTCGCGCCGCAGCACGCGGGCCGGAGAGCCACCCACCGTCACGCCCGGCGGGATGCGGCGGGAGATGACCGTGCCGGAGGCCACGCTCGCGCCCTTCTGGAGGTGCGCGCCCGGCAACAGGATGGAGCGGCTGCCCACCGTGACGCCTTCCTCCACCACCAGCGGCACCGACTGCGGCCGCTCGTGCCGGTTGCCCCGGACCGGGTGGTACATGTTGTCCATCAGCTTGCACCACATGCCCAAGCGGCTGCGCGCGCCCACCGTCACGCAGGACTGCGCTTCGATGGAGCTGCCTCCCTCGATGGTCACGTCGTCCTCAATCACGATGCGTCCCCCTCGCTGAGCGTGCAGCTCGATGGGCGCCATCCGCGCGTCGAACACCACGCGGTCCCCCACCTGGACTTCGCCCTCGCCGTGAATCCAGACGCGCCCCCAGACGGTCGGGGTGGCGCCCACCGCCTCACAGCGGCGCAGCTTCAAACGCGCGACGGTCGGCCCCAGGCCGAGCATCATCATCAACGGAACGCGCATGGCTCAGGGCCCGGCCTTCGCGGAGGCCGGGGCTTCCGGCAGGGCCGCCAGGAACGTGACGAGCGCGGAGGCCACGCGCGCCTGTCCCTGCGCGTTGAGGTGCCCCCCGTCATCCGAATACGCCGGCACCATCGCCGGATACGCGCGGCCGTTGACCTCGTAGGTCTCACGGCTGCCATCCGCCTGCGTCGACTCCAGCGCCGCCAGGTCGAACAGCGGCTCCTTGCCGCCGTAGGTCTGTCGCATCAGCGCGTTGAACGCCTCGCGCGACACGTTCTCCCCCACGCCGTACACCGCGCGTCCGCGCAGCTCGTTGAACCACGCCTTCGCCCCGCGCTGCACCGTCGTCAGCGGCGCGGTGACGTGCACGAAGGTGACGCCCGGGTGGCGCGACTTCAGCCCCGCGAGCGTGGCGCGGTACTTCTCGAAGAGTGCCTTCGCGTCCGTGCTGGAGGTGAAGTCGATGTAGCAGAACTTCACCAGCGCCACGTCCACCTGCTTCGCGACGCCGCCATCCAGCAGCTGCTCGAAGTGCGCGAGCTTCGTCTCCGGCTGCTCGTTCTGGCCCACGAGCGCGTGCGCCAGCGTGCCCGGCGCGATCGTGGCGTTCGCGTCCTTCACCTCCACGATGGCGGGCGTCTTGGAGCCCGGCGCGTTCGGCAGGGCCCGCACGCCGTCCAGGATGTTGCCGCCCACCGACTGGTGGCCAAAGAAGACGCGGCGGTGCGTCAGCCGCTCCAGGCTCGCGACCGTCGCGTCTGGCTTTACCTGGGCCGTGGCCGCCGCGCTCTGGGGCAGGGCCATCAGCAGCGCGCCGGGAAGCAGCAGCGCGCCCAATCGCGCGGGGAAGCCACGAATGTCTTGCATGTGTGAACCTTTAGACCTTTCAGGCTCCGAGCGTCAAAGTCCATGGCGGCGCGCCTGGATGCATGCCTTCCAGGCCGCCACGCAGCGTGTGTCACAGGGTCGTGTTTGCCCCGGATTCAGCCGGGGGAAAGCCGCTATTCGTGCTTGAGGCCGAAGAGTGAGCGAAGCCTTCCAAGAATGCGGCCCGCCTCGGGTGAGTGGTCCGGACCTCCACCGGAGGCCTGGGCCACGGCGCGCAACTGGGTGCGGCGCTGGGCGAGGAGCGCGGAGAGCTGCCGTGCGAGGCCGGGATAGTCGGAGAACAGGCGCGCGAAGGTGGGCCGGTCCAGCTCCAGCAGCACGGAGTCCTGGAGCGCCACCACCGTGGCGGCGCGAGGCTCGCCGGTGAGCAGGGACATCTCCCCGATGTACTGGCCCGGCCCCAGCCGCGTGATTTCGGACTGGAGTGTGCCGGCGCGCACGCTGACCTCGCCGGAGGCCACGACGTAGAAGGTCCCGCCCTCGTCGCCCTCCTGGATGATGCGCTCGTTGCGGCCGAAGCGGCGCACCACCACCTCGCACCGCAACTGCTCCAGCTCCTCCGGGCCCAGCGGCGCGAAGAGGTCCACCTGGCGCAAGAGGTCGCGCACGGTGTCGTCCGCCAGCTCGCCGCGGCGGTGCTTCGTCTCGCGGCGCAGGGTCACCGTGCGCTGGGCGTGGGGCAACTCCAGGCCCTCGCGGCGCAGCCGGTACCACAGCCGCGTGTGCAGCTCCTCCTTCACGCTGTCCGACAGCGCGAAGTCATTGAGGAACACGCGCACCATGTACTGCGCGTTGGAGTCGGTGAAGGCCACCGTGCGCGCGATGGGCGGCGGCTGCACCAGGACCTGGGGAATCTCCCGGACCACGTCCAAAAGCGCCTGCTTCACCTGGTTGGGCGGCGCGTCCAGCGACACGCCCACCTGCATCTCGATGCCCACGGGCTCGCGGTGCTGGGTGAAGTTCTTCACGTGCTCCTTGCCCACCATGCTGTTGGGCAGGGTGATGACCTCGCGCCGGAAGTTGGCGATGCGGATGGAGCGCCACCCGATGTGCACCACCCGCCCGGTGTGCTCGCCAATGCGGATGAAGTCGCCCACCTCGAAGGGCCGGTCCAGCTGCAATGACAGGCCCGCGAAGAGGTTGCCCAGCGTCTCCTGGAGCGCCAGACCGATGACCACCGTCAGCACCGCGGTGGACGCGACCAGGCCCGCCAGGTCCAGGTTGAGCTGGCTCTGGAGGATGGGGACGGTGGCGAGCGCGTACAGCGTGAAGTCGATGACGTCGCGGAGGATCTTGGGCGTCGTCACCGGCGAGCGCATCCGCACCAGCTTCAGCGCGAACGCCACGCCGGCGCGGATGACGCCGTAGGCGAACGTGAGCATCCAGGCCACGTTCACGAACTTGCGCAGGCCCTCCGGCGTGGAGGCCTCCGGCAGGAAGCGCGCCACCAGCCGCAGCACCAGGAAGGCGACCAGCATCCGCACCGCGCCGCGCAGGTCGTCGCGCAGGTCCGGGTCCTGGGTGGTCCGCTGGATGCCCAGCAGGAGGACCGTCAGGATGGAGCCCGCCAGCAGGGGAAGGTAGCCTTCGAGGAAGTTCAACACGCTAAGGCGAATCAGACCGGTGGCGCGCGCACGGGTCAAGGTGGCGGTTGACGGGTGGGCCCCGAGCGGGGATACACGCCCCCCATGACGCTTGCCTCGGTGCAGGGACAGCCCCGCGCGATGGACGCGCTCCAATCCGCCCTGCGGTCTGGCTCGGTGCATCACGCCTACCTGTTCGCCGGGCCCGAAGGCGTGGGCAAGGAGCTGGCCGCGGTGGGGCTGGCCCAGGCCCTCACGTGCCCGGAGGCCCCGGAGGTGGGCTGCGGCAAGTGCGCCAGCTGCGTGCGCATCGCCAAGGGGCTGCACCCGGACGTCACCTGGGTGATGCCGGATGACGAGCGCGTGTCGCGAGGACTCGCGGGCCGCTCCGACTTCACCGGCACGCCCAGCCGCGAGCTGCGCGTGGAGCAGATCCGCCAGCTCCAGGAGCGCCTGGCGCTGCGCGGCCTGGAGTCCAAGCGCAAGGTGGCCATCCTGGTCAGCGCGGAGCAGATGAACGTCCAGGCGCAGAACGCGTTCCTCAAGACGCTGGAGGAGCCGCCCGCGGAGACCACCCTCATCCTGGTGGCGAGCGCCATGGACCGGCTCTTGCCCACCATCCGCAGCCGGTGCAGCAAGGTGTACTTCGGTCCGCTGCCGGTGGACCTGGTCGCACGGCACGTGCAGCAGGAGCGCAAGCTGGACGCGGACACCGCCGCCCTGGCCGCGGTGATGTCCGCGGGCAGCCTGGGCCGCGCGCTCGCGCTGGACGTGAAGGCGCTGAAGGAGCGCAAGGACGTCCTCACCGCCTTTGAGGCCCTGAGCGGCGATGACATCCCGGCGCTCCTGCGCTTCGCGGAGGCGCACGGCGGCTCGCGCGAGGACGCGGACACCGCGCTGGAGCTGCTCATCCTGTGGACGCGGGACGTGTCGCTCGCGAAGGCCGGGGCGCTGGAGGCGCTGGCGAACCGCGACCTGACGGCGCTCGCGGAGGACGCGGCGAAGCGCACGTCGGAGGCCGCGCTGCACCGGCGGCATTCACTGCTGGAGTCAGCGCGCACGGCCATCGGTTCGCGCAACGGCGCGC
Organism: Corallococcus sp. M7; assembly: GCF_054512695.1. Lineage (NCBI taxonomy): Bacteria > Pseudomonadati > Myxococcota > Myxococcia > Myxococcales > Myxococcaceae > Corallococcus > Corallococcus sp. M7. The sequence continues at coordinate 6,537,798 of NZ_CM137252.1, read as the reverse complement.
CCCGGTTGCAGCTGGAGCGGCTGCTCATCGAACTGTGCGTGGAGGGCCGGTGAGCGCGGACATGGACGAGGTGCTGGCGGAGGTGAAGGGCGGCAAGGTGTGGCCGCTGTACCTCCTGTGGGGCGAGGAGTTCCTGGTCAGGAAGGGCGCCGACGAGCTGGTGAAGACGCTGGTTCCGGACGCCGCCATGGGGCTGAACCTCGCGGTGCTGGACGCGGCCTCCCCGCGCGAGGTGGCGCAGGAGCTGGCCACGCTGCCGCTGTTCCCCGGGCGCAAGGTGGTGCTGGTGCGCGACCCGGAGTTCCTCGCGCCCAAGAAGGGCAAGGGCGACGCGCTGGCCAAGGCGCGCGACGCGTGGAAGGCGGGCAAGCGCAAGGAGGGCGCGCGGCGGCTGCTGGCGCTCGCGGGCCGCGCGGGCTGGGGCGTGGACCAGTTGGATCCGCGCGTGCCCGGCGCGCCCTCGGTGGAGCAGTGGAAGGAAGAGCTCAACGTGGACCTGGCGGAAGCGGACCTCGCCTTCCTCCAGGAGGCCGCGGCCTTCTGCCGTGACGAGCGCATCAGCGCTCCCGAAGGGGACGCGTCCGCGCTGCTGGAGCTGCTCCAGAAGGGCGTGCCGGCGGGGCATGCGCTGGTGCTCGCGGCCACGGACGTGGACTCGCGCAGCCCGCTGCTCAAGTTCGCGCAGGACAAGGGCCGCCTCTTCGAGCGCAAGGTGGCCGCGCGCCACAAGGACCTGGACCTCAGCGAGATTTCGAAGGAGTTCCTCGCCCCCTTCAAGAAGAAGCTGGGGCCGGGCGCGCTGGAGGGACTGAAGGAGCGCATCGGCGGCAACATCCGGCTGCTCCAGTCGGAGCTGGAGAAGCTGGCCGTCTACGCGGAGGGGCCCACCATCGAAGCGCAGCACGTGGCGCTGCTGGTGCACCACGCGCGTGAAGAGGAGTTCTTCGAGCTGACGGAGGCGCTCCAGAAGCGCGAGCTGCGCGACGCGCTCTCCTACGCCGAGGACGCGATGGGGCAGGGTACGCACGCGCTCCAGTTGCTGGGCGCGGTGGCGTCCATCGTCCGCTCGCTGCTGGAGAACCACGCCTGGCTGGAGAAGTACGCGGGCGGCCAGCCGCCGCGCACCGGCCGCGACGTGGAGGCGCGAATCCTCCCGAAGCTGGAGCAGGAGCTGAAGGCCACCAAGCGCAAGACGCCCAACGCGTGGGCGCTCGCGTTCGGCATGCAGGCCGCCGCCCGCTACGAGCGCCGCGAGCTGCTCAACGCCCTGGTGGCGTGCGCGGACGCGGACCTGGCCCTGAAGTCCTCCGCCAGCGGGAAGCTCGTCATCGAGCGGTTGTTATGGACGGTGTGCACCCGCGCCTGAAGGGGCCCGGGCTGAAGGAGCCGCCATGGCGGACAAGCGACGCTTCGACCTCTTCGCGGACCTGCTCGTCACGCGCTTTCCCCAGGCCCTGCGCGTCTATGACATCGCCGGAGGCATGGGGAAGCTGAACGAGTCCCTCACCCAGCGCGGGCGCACCGTCACCACGTTCGACCTGCGCCACAAGCACCTGCCCGTGAAGTACGCGCAGCGGCTCTTCACATTGGAGGAGCCCTGCGAGGCGGAGCTCGTCGTGGGCATGCACCCGGACGGCGCCACGCGGATCATCATCGAGTACGCCGCGCGCCACGGGCTGGGCTTCGCCGTCGTCCCTTGCTGCTCCGACAATGGGATGCCCTACAAACCGTGGATGCGGCACCTGGCCGACGTGGCCCGCGACGCCGGCTTCACCACGGTGGAAGAGGCCGCGCTCCCCATGGACGGACGCGCGCGGGTGCTGCTCGGCGTGTGGCGCTGACGCACGCCGCGCGAATTCGTGGCCATGCTTTGCGCACCAAGAAAAAGCCGTCAAACTTGGATTGTCTGAATAGAGGACACACCCCGTGTGCACTGTCATGGTTCAGGACAGGGGCCCCGGAGTGGCGAAAAGCCCAGCAAGAATGGGCCTTTGTGCCAAAGGCGTAACGAATACTTCCACATTACAGAAGATGAACTGGGCACTGATGTGCCAGCCATCTTTCAAGGCCTTCCCGTCCTGCGAGGCATTTCGCGGACTTAATGAGTTGGCCTGAAGAATGCTGAAAGGAGCGCTGTCCCGGCGACCACCCCCTTTGCGCCGGGCAGGAGGCAGTACCTTGGTTCGCACCCGTTTCGTTTCAGCCCTGCTGGCCTTCCCCCTCGTCGCTTGCGGCGTCGGTGAGACGGACTCCAACACGCAGAAGGATCAGCAGAAGCCGGATGAAGTCGCCGAGGTCCAGAACGCGCTGAGCGTGATTCCGGGCGCGCAGATTGTCGGCACCAACGCGGATGGGACGCCGCACACCATCCAGGGCCGCCTGGGCCAGGCGGACCGCCCGCTGACGGGCTTCGCCGCCGCGGACGTGCACACGGCCATCGCCGGGTCGCTGCCCTCCATCGCCTCGCTGTTCCGCCTGAACGCGAACGACCTGCAGGTCCGCCGCATCAACGTGGACGAGCAGGGCGTTTCGCACATCCGCTACGCGCAGACGCTGAACGGTCTGCCGGTGGTGGGCGAGGAGCTGATTGTTCACGTGGACAGCTCGGGCGCCATCTTCGGCGCGAACGGCTCCGCTCGCTCCGGCGGCGCGGTGTCCGCGCGTCCGCTGGTCGCCGCGGAGGCGGCCCAGACGGCGGCGCTGCGCGACACGCAGGGCACGGGCCTGGCCGCGGAGGGCGCGCGCCTGGTGTACGTGAAGTCCGAGCAGGACGGCCGTCTGCACCTCGCCTATGAGGTGAAGGTCACGGGCGACAGCAACCTGATGCCGCTGCGCGACCGCGTCTATGTGGACGCCATCAACGGCTCCACGCTGCTGCGCGTTCCGGAGATCCACACCGCGCTCAACCGCAAGGTGTACAGCGCGAACAACGGCACCAGCACCCCGGGCACGCTCAAGCGCAGCGAGGGCCAGGCGGCCATCGGTGACTCGCACGTCGACACCAACTACGACATGCTGGGCTACACCTACGACTGCTACAAGGTGCTGTTCAACCGCGACTCGCTGAACAACGCGGGCACGGCGCTCATCAGCACGGTGCACTACAGCCGCAACTACGTGAACGCCTACTGGGACGGCACCCAGATGGTGTACGGCGACGGCGACGGCGTGAACTCCATCGAGCTGGGCAAGGACGCGGACGTCACCGTCCACGAGCTGACCCACGCGGTGACGGAGTACGAGTCCAACCTCACGTACTCCGGCCAGTCCGGCGGCCTCAACGAGGCGATGTCCGACACGTTCGGCGCCGTCTGCGAGAGCCGCGTGAACGGCTGGAGCACGGCCGCGGCCATCTGGATGGTGGGCGAGGACGTGTGGACGCCGGGCACGGCGAACGACGCCTTGCGCTACATGGACGACCCGGCGAAGGACGGCGTGTCCAAGGACTGGGCGGCCAACGTGACGTCCAGCACGGACGTGCACTACAGCTCCGGCGTGCCGAACCTGGCGTTCGCGCTGCTCTCCAAGGGTGGCACGCACCCGCGCCGCACGGGTGGTCCCACGGTGCCGGGCATCGGCGTCGAGAAGGCCGCTCGCATCTGGTACTACGCCAACACCAACCTCTTCACGGCGAGCACCACGTTCGCGCAGGCCAAGACGTGGACCGTCCAGGCCGCCGTGGCCCTGGGCTATGACGCCGCCACGCAGGCTGCCGTGACGGCCGCCTGGGAAGCGGTGGGCGTGGGTGGCACGGTCACGCCCCCGACCTGCACCGCGCTGACCAACGGTGTGGCGAAGACGGGCCTGTCCGGCGCGTCCGGCTCGGAGACCCTGTACTGCCTCGACCTGCCGGCCGGGAAGTCGTCCAGCTACGTCCTGAGCGGCGGCACGGGTGACGCGGACATGTACATCAAGTTCGGCTCCGCGCCGACGACGTCGTCCTACGACTGCCGTCCGTACCTGTCGGGCAACAACGAGACGTGCAGCGCGGCGGCGAAGACCGCGTCGGGCAAGATGTACATCATGCTGCGCGGCTACTCGTCGTACAGCGGCACGTCCCTCAAGGGCACGTACTAGTCCCCAACGCGGGTCCGGCGTGAGTCCACGCCGGGCCTCGTGAAGGTCACCTTCCGCCTCCGGGGCTCCTGTCCCGGGGGCGGTCGTGTTTTGGGGTAGGGTGGCCCGGCTTCGCGCGCGGGAGGATGCATGCGGCGGTTGGGGCTGGTGTTGCTGACGGTGGTGGTGGCTTCCGGGGCCCTGTCGTGCCACCGGGACACGCGCGCTTCGCGCACCTGCGTGGTGCTGTCGGTGGGAGGCACCAAGGGGCTCGCGCACGTGGGCGCGCTGGATGCGCTGGTGGCCCGGGGCGTGCCCATCGACTGCGTGGTGGGCAACAGCATGGGCGCGGTGGTGGGCGGCCTCTACGCGTCCAATCCCGGCGCCAACCTGCGCCAGCGCTACCATTCCTTCTTCACCGCCTACGAAGAAGAGACGCGGAAGATCGCCGCGACACGCGGTGCGGTGGGCGCCGCGGTGGGCCTGCTCGCGGTGCTGGTGTCGGGCGGCGCGCTGGGGCCGGCCGTGGCGGCGGGCGCGCTGGGCGCGGCGGGTGGCGCGGCGACCGTGCCTCCGTTGAGCCATGAGCGCTTCACCCAGGTGCTGGATCGCTTCTACGCGGGCGCGCGCGTGGAGCAGCTCCCCGTGCCCTTCGCCACCTTCCACCAGGAGCCCTTCGCGGGCGGCATCCGGCTGGTGACGGTCACGCGCGGCCCGCTGTCGGAGGCCGTCTCCGCGAGCGCCTCCAACCCGCTCCTGTTCAAGGACGCGACGCTGGAGCGCATCGACCCGGGCGCGGACCGCGTCGCCGCGACGCCCGTCCATGACGCGTGTCAGTTGTTCCCGGGCGCGCGGCTCATCGCCATCAACGTCACCGGTGAGCCGGCGTTCTACCGCTCCGACCTGGGCTGCGACGTGCGGGAGGTGCGCGTGGACGTGGCCATGCCCCCGGTGGAGCGCTTCACCGGCCGGGGGCCGGCCTTCGAGGCCACCTACGACGCGGGCCGCGACGCGGTGATGCGGGCGCGGCTGGACTGAAAAACGACAGGCAGCTCAGGGCGCCGCGAGCAGGCCCGTCACGTCCCGCCAGCCGCCCTGGCAGGGTGCGATGTCCGTGGCCAGGTAGTGTCCCACGCGGCCGGGCCCGAGCGCGACGATGGCGGACGAGCGCGTGCCGTAGCCTTCCGTGTGGATGCACAGGGCTTGCAACTGCTGGAGGAAGTCCGCGGGCAGGCCGTCCTCGGAGAGCGGCCCCGTCGCGGCCTCCCGGGGCGGCAGGGCATGGTCGGCCAGGGCCGCCTGGAGCCCCGTCACCAGCTCCGGCCATGGACGCTTCGCCACGCCTTCCGCCAGCGCATGTGCCCGCCGCACCTTGGGGAGCGCCAGGTTGTCCAGGTTGTCGTTGGGGAGCACGTGCACGCCGTCCGGGACGTCCTCGTGCAGCAGGCGCTCGTGGCCCGGGCGCGCGTAGGCCACCCGCAGGGTGCGCGCGTCCCCGTAGAGCAGGTTGAAGGGCAGGAACTCCGGGGCGGGCAGGGTGCCGAGGTAGCGCTCGATGGCCTCCACCGACCCGGCCTGCAGGGCGCGCAGCACCACCTCGCCCCGGGAGCGGGGGGCCAGGCCCAGGGTCCGGGCGCCGCGCTGGTTGGTCAGGGCGACCACGACTCCCTCGTGGGTGACCCCCATCCACGTGCCACCCCGCTCCACGTCCTGGCCGCCCACCACGCGGGGGGACTCGGAGAGGACCTTCGGCCCGTGGGCCGGGCGCGCGTAGAACTCATCCCGGTTGGCTGCGAGGACCAGCGGCCACTCGGGGTGGGCGTTACGGAGGATCAGGACGGTGCACATGGCGTCCGGTCGATAACATCCATCTTCGCGCCATGCAGCCCTCAGCCTGCATGTTGGCGATGACCTCGTATCCCCGAGCGGCTATGGTCCGCCGCCCTCAGGAGAGTCCATGGCGGAGAGAATCCTCGTCACCAGCGCCCTTCCGTACGCGAACGGCGCCGTCCACCTCGGCCACGCCGTCGAGTACATCCAGACGGACATCTACGTCCGCTTCCTGCGCTCGTGTGGCCAGGACGTCGTCTATTTCTGCGCGGACGACACGCACGGCACGCCCATCGAAATCAACGCCGCGAAGCAGGGCATCCCGCCGGAGCAGTTCGTCGCGCGCTTCCACGATGAGCACCAGCGCGACTTCCGCGACTTCGACATCCGCTTCGACTACTTCCACTCCACCAACTCGCCGGAGAACCGCCACTACGCGGAGCTCATCTACGGGCGCTTGAAGGACGCGGGCGACATCGACCGCCGCGACATCGAGCAGACCTACTGCGAGAAGGACAAGCGCTTCCTGCCGGACCGCTTCATCCGGGGCACCTGTCCCAACTGCAAGGCCACGGAGCAGTACGGCGACGCCTGCGAGAAGTGCGGCAAGACGTACAACCCCACGGACCTCATCGACCCGAAGTGCGCGCTGTGTGGCACGCCGCCGGTCCGCCGCAACTCCGTCCACCTGTTCTTCAAGCTGTCGCGGCACGCGGACTTCCTCCAGGAAGTGCTCAAGCGCCCCGGCTTCATCCACCCGGGCCTGGCCGCCCAGCTCCAGGGCTTTTTCGAGAAGGGCCTGGCGGACTGGGACATCAGCCGCGACGGGCCGTACTTCGGCTTCGCGATTCCCGGTGAGACGGACAAGTTCTTCTACGTCTGGCTGGATGCGCCCATCGGGTACATCGCCACGACGGAGAAGTGGGCGAAGGAGTCGGGCCGCTTCCCGGACGCGCTCGCGTACTGGGGCAAGGACGCGCCCACCCGCATCGTCCACTTCATCGGCAAGGACATCGTCTACTTCCACGCGCTGTTCTGGCCCGCGGTGCTGAACGTCGCGGGGTTCCACATCCCCAACGAGATCAAGGTGCACGGGCACCTGACCGTGAACGGGGAGAAGATGAGCAAGAGCCGCGGCACCATGGTGGCCGCGCGCGACTACCTGGACCTGCTGGACCCCAGCTACCTGCGCTACTTCTACGCGGCCAACCTGGGCGCGGGTGTGGAGGACCTGGACCTCAACCTGAAGGACTTTCGCCTCCGGGTGAACGGCGAGCTCGTCAACAACGTGGGCAACCTGGCCAACCGCGCGCTGTCGCTGCTGGCCGGGCCGCTGGAGAAGAAGCTCGCGCCGGGCCGCGCGGAAGGGGCGGGGCGCAAGCTGGTGGAGGACGCGCTGGCGCGCGTGCCGGAGGTTCGCGAGGCGTTCGAGAAGCTGGAGTACCGCAACGCCATCCGGGTCATCACGGAGATCGCCTCCACGGCCAACGCGTTCCTGCAGACGGCGGCGCCGTGGGCGCTGGTGAAGAAGGACGCGGAGGCCGCGCGCGCGGACCTGTCGGACGCGGCGGACGTGGCGTACCTCTTGGGCGCGCTCCTGGCGCCGGTGACGCCGCGCGTGTCGGAGAAGCTGTTCGCGCAGCTGGGGGCGGAGCCGCTGACGTTCCAGGCGCTCGCCAGCGCGAAGTACCCGCTGCTCGACCGCAGCCGTCCGCTGGGCACGCCGGAGCCGCTCTTGCCCCGGCTGGAGGAGGAGCGCGTCAACGCCATCATCAAGGTCCCCGCGGGGACGCCGGCCGCCGAGCCCGCGAAGGCAGGCGGCAAGGACAAGAAGACGGAGAAGAAGCCCGTGGAAGCGAAGACTCCCGAAGCGGCGCCCACCACGCAGGCGTCCCCAGGCGCGGGGGCGGCGGAAGGCGCGCCCGCGGCCGACATCGAGTACGCGGACTTCGCCAAGGTGGTGCTGAAGGCGGGGCGCATCGTGGCCGCGGAGAAGGTGAAGGGCGCGGACAAGCTGCTCAAGCTGGACGTGGACCTGGGTGAGGGCACGCCGCGCACCATCGTGTCCGGCATCGCGGAGGCGTACGCGCCGGAGGCGGTGGCGGGCCGGCGCGTGGTGGTGGTGGCGAACCTCAAGCCGCGCAAGCTCAAGGGCATCGAGTCGCGCGGCATGCTGCTGACGGCGGGCTCGGGCGGCAAGGACCTGTCCCTGCTGGATCCGGGCGACGTGCCGCCCGGCGCCGACGTGAAGTAACGCGGGCGGTGGCATCCCGGGCGGCGGCTGCGCTTCCCGGAATGCCAGCCGTGCGCGCGCACGCGGGCGGCTTTGCTCCCTGCGCTGTTGGTCGCACGTGCGACCAGGGAGCCCCTGGCTGCTGCCGGGACCGGAACGTGGCCGGAGCCAGGGAGTGGTGCCTGGCCGGGGCCGACACGGGACCTCGCCAGCGGTTGGAAATGCAGGCGGGAGGTCGCGCCCGGTTCAGGTGGGAGAAGGGTAGGGCATCGTTCGGAATGGCCACCCGCTTCGAAGCGAGGTGGTGCCGGAGTGGTTTCAAGGGCGTGGGGTTCCAACAGGGGCTACACGTCGCACAGCGACCGGGACTCCAAGGACGCGCCGGGCATGGGAAGGCCCGAGCGCCAGAGAGGTGACGAGACGTGGCGGACTGGCGTGCCGAGCGGGACCGCGCCCTGTTGACCCTGGAGCGCGAGAAGCGGCCGGCGACCCGGGCAGAGGCGGCGGACCTGTTGTTCCAACTCGCTTCCGAGGAGCCCGCGCACGCGGCGGAGTTCACCGACGTGCTCGTGAGGCTGCTCGCGGATGCGCAGCCGGAGGTGCGCCGCTCGGGCGTGAGCCTGGCGTCCGTCATCCTGCCGCCGGAGCAGCTCCCGGACATGCTCCTGCCGCGCTTGCGCGACGAGGACACCCGCGTGCGGCTGGAGGCCACCGGACGGCTCGCGGACCTGGCGCTGCCGCACGCGCGCGGAGCGCTGGCCGGCATGCTGGAGGACCCCACGCCCGAGGTCCGCTTCGAGGCCGCGCGAGGCATCGCCGCCCTCAAGCACCCCGCCGGCCTGGACGTGCTCGTCGCCGCGCTGGACGTGGACACGTTGCGTTTCCGGGCGCTGGGCGCGCTGGCGGAGCTGGAGGACACGCGGGCGCTTCCAGCAGTGAAGCGACTCTTCGGCAAGTGGCTGCTGCCCGCGTTCGACAAGACGCAGGCCGCGGGCGTGCTGCTGAAGCTGGGCGATCCGGAGGGCGCGGACTGGCTGATGCAGCGCACGCGCAAGAAGTGGAGCGCGGACCGGGCGCTCGCGGTGGAGCTGTGCGGTGAGTTGAAGGTCCCGGGCGCGCTGGAGCGCTTGAAGGACATCCTCGCGGACGCGAAGGACCCGTGCCGGGGCGCCGCCGCGCGTGGCCTGGGCCGGCTGGGGGATGCCCGGGCGCTGCCCTGGCTGCTCGCCGTGCTGGAGGACCGGAGCGCGCCGGAGGACGACCGGCTGGATGCGGCGGACGGCGTGTGGCGGCTGGGTGTGGCGGAGGGCGTGGAGCGTCTGCGCGCCGCCGTGCCCACCTTCGCCTCGGAAGAGGCGCGGACGGAGCTGGAAGAGCTGTTTCAGGAGAAGCCATGAAACTGGTTGATGCGCACTGCCACCTGGAGCCGAAGGACTACGCGGACGTGGCGCCGGTGCTGGAGCGCGCCCGCGCGGCGGGGCTGGTGCACGCGGTGCTGGTGGGGCAGTTCCACGGCCCCGGTGACTGGGGCCACGCGCTGGAGGTCGCCGCCCGGCACCCGGACTTCCTGTCGCCCACGCTCGGCATCCACCCGCATGAGGCAGCCCGCGCAACCGAAGCGGACTTCGAGATGCTGGAGCGCACCTGCGCCCGTCCGGAGCTGCGCGCCGTGGGCGAGGCCGGCCTGGACTACTACTACGACCACTCGCCGCGCGAGATTCAGGCCACCGTCTTCCGGCGGCAGTGCGCGCTCGCGAAGCGCCTGGCCAAGCCGCTGGTGGTGCATGTGCGCGACGCGCATGACGACTGCGACGAGGCCCTGGCCGCCGAGGACGTCACCCGCGGCGTCATCCACTGCTTCACCGGCGACACGGCCGCCGCGCGCAAGTACCTGGACCGGGGCTTCTACCTGTCGCTGTCCGGCGTCGTGACCTACAAGAAGACGGAGGCCCTCCAGGACGCGGTGCGCTTCGCGCCGCTGGAGCGCCTGATGGTGGAGACGGACAGCCCCTACCTCGCGCCGGTGCCCCACCGCGGCCGCAAGAACGAGCCCGCGCACGTGCTGGAGACGGCGAAGAAGGTCGCGGAGCTGAAGGGCGTGTCGCTGGAAGAGGTGGCCCGCGTCACCACGGCGAACGCGGCCCGCCTCTTCAACCTCACGCTGGCGTGAGCGCGTTGGCCAGGGCCTCCAGGTCCTGGTCCAACTGCGGCATGTCCAGGAGCAGCGCGTCCGGGTCGTAGACGAAGTCCGCCTGCTTCAGCTTCAGCAGGGCCTGCAGCGCGGGTTCGCCCGCGTGGCCGCCGAACGCCGCGTGCACCACGCGGCCGCGCTCCAGGTGCAGCGAGCCCTCCAGCGTGTGGCTGCGCAGCTGGAGCTTCCCGCTCTTCTTGCCGCCACCCAGCGTGCGCAACAGCTCCTTCGGGGGCAGCTCGTCGAAGCTGCCGCGCACCACCCGGCCCGGGCCGTTGTGCTGCACGCGGTCCTGGAAGAGGGACAGCACCGTGCGGGCGACCTCCGCCTTGTCGCTCGGGGAGAGCACCGCCGTCGCGCCCGCCATCAGCAGCCGCTCGCGCGCCTGGGCATCCGGCTCTCCCACCACGGCGATGGGCAGGCCCGCGCTCTCCGGCATGGAGCGCACGGCCTCCAGCAGGTCCATGACCTCCTGCTGGCCCAGCCGCAGGCTCACCACCAGCACGTCGCAGTCCTGCCGCGACAGGCCGTCCAGCGCGCCGTCCAGCGTGGACAGCGCGTGCGCCACCAGCTCCTGCTTGAGCACCGCCTCCAGCAGCTCGCCGCGCGTGGCCTCGTCCGGCTCCGCGATGAGCACCTGGCGGCCCTCGCTGGCCAGCCGGTGCACCAGCAGCTCTCCGCTCTGCAGCTGCCCGACGATGTCCGCCACCACGGGGTCGTAGAGCACGCCCGCGTTCTTCTTCAGGTGCTCCAGCGCCTGCTGCTTGGTGAAGACGCGGCCGAACGCGTTGCCCGGGTTCTTGGTGAGCTCCAGGAAGCTGTCCACCGCCGCCAGGATGCGCGCGCCCAGGGTGATGTCCTCGCCCTTGGCGCCCTGGGGCGTGCCGGAGCCGTCCCAGGCCTCGTACAGCTGCGCGAGGATGGTGTTCACCTGCGCGGGCAGGTGCACCGTCTCGAAGAGCTTCGTGGGCGCGCGGCAGCACGCCTTGGCCTGGGCCTTCCACTCCGGATTGGCCGCGTTGCTCGCCAGCGAGTAGTGCCGCTCCGGGGGCTTGCCCAGGTCGTGCAGGTACGCCGCGATGGACAGCGCCGCCAGCTCCTTGTGGGGCATGCCCATGCGCTGGCCGACGATGCCCGCCTGCCGCGCCAGCTGCGCGGAGTGTCCCCGGTGCCGGGGCCGGTCCTGCTCCAGCAGGCCCACCATCAGGCTCAGCGTCTCCACGTAGTCCGTGTCGCTGATGAGCCCGCGCGGGCCACCCGGCTCGCGCCGCTGCGTGGAGACGCGCGCCACGTTGGTGCCGCTGCCGCCGCGCTGCAGCCGCATCCGCGCGTCCGTCTCCAGCCGCATGCTCAGGCTGGTGGCGCTGCTGCGTCCGGCGGAGCTCCCGCCGCGTCCGGGCTCCGCGCCCACGTGCGTGTTGGAGGGCGTGTCCGGACGGCGCGGGCCGTTGTTCGCGGAGGGGCCCTCCAGCAGCGTGGTGAACGCCGTGGGGTCGCCGTAGTAGTGCTTGCGGATGGCCGCGGAGATGGCGCTGCGCAGGCCGATGTACGCGTAGACCTCCGACATGCCGGTGACGAGCGCGATCTCGTCGAGCAGCGACTTGTTCTGCGGCTCGGCGGCCACCACCGAGAGCAGCTTGCGCTCCGGGTCGATGGCCAGCGGGAGCACGTTCTGCGCTTCCGCCAGCCGCACCGGCAGCTTGTCCAACACCTTCGTGTCGATGCGGACCTTGGCCAGCTTGTCCGCGGTGACGAAGCGGGTCTGGAACTCGTTGGCCAAGAGCCGCAGCAGCGCGGCCTCCTGGAGCAGGCCCAGCTCCACCAGACAGTCCCCCAGCTTGTGGCCGGTGATCTTCTGGTGCTCCAGACCCTGCTCCACGGCCCCCGGCGTCACGAGGCCGGCCTCAATCAACCGCTCTCCCAGCCGCTTCGCCATGGACTTCAGCCCTCCGAGGAGCCACCACCCTCACCACCGGACTTCGAGGCCGGCGCCAGCGCGCTGAACGGCTTGAAGGTCAGCTCGCCGGGCAGGCTCTTGGGGTCGCGGGGCGGACGGTCCTCGCGCGGCGGACGGGCAGGGCGCTCCTCGCGGGGACCCCGGTCCTCGCGGGGCGGACGGTCCTCGCGCGGCGGACGCTCGGCGCGGGGCTCGCGAGGAGGCCGCGGCGGACGCTCCGGACGGGCCTCCTGGGACGCGGGGGCGGCGGTGCCCTCGCCAGCGGCGGACGGCGGGCCCTTGTCGGCGCGCGCCTTGCGCTTCTCCTCGCGGTGCTTGCGGCGGCCGCCCTCCACCGGAGCCCGGCCGCGGCCGGTGGGCACGAAGCCCTTCCAGAGGGAGCGCTCGTACGCGCGCAGGTGGTCCGTCCAGCGCTCGTTCGGATCGCGCTGCATGGCCTCCACCCACGACGAGATGCGCGCGTCGAGCGAGCTGAGCGTGTCGACGATCTGCGCCTCCAGCGTCACCGGCACCTTCGCACCGGGGGCGCCGGACGGCCCCGACTGGGAGATCGCCAGGTGCGTGAGGTGCTGCTCCAGCAGCGGCGGGAAGCCCGGGATGCCCAGGGTCTTCTCGCGGATCTTCTGCGCGGCCAGCACCGCGTGGCCCACCAGCCGGCCCTCGTCGGAGGTGTCGAAGCCCTTGTCGGACGCGTCGCCGCCCTTCATCACGTCGTGCAGGAACGCGCCGGCCAGCAGCAGGTCGCGGTCCGCCATGGGGTAGTGGTCCGACACGCGCAGCGTCAGGCGCATCACCGACAGGACGTGCTCGGCCAGCCCGCCGCGCCACGCGTGGTGCACGCCCTTGGCGGCCGGAGCCACCGGCAGCGCCGCGGACACCTGCGCGTCGTCCAGGAACGCGAGCAGCAGCTGCTTCACGAACGGGTCGTTGACGCGCTCGGTGACGAGCTCGCGGATCTGCCCCACCGCGCGCGGGCCACCGCCGCCGCCCTCGTGGCGCTCGGGCTTGCCTTCCGCTTGCTTCGCGTCGCCGGACTTCGCTTCGCCAGACTTGGACTCAGCCTTCGCTTCGCCGGACTTCGCTTCGCCAGACTTGGACTCGGCGGCCTTCGCCTCGGCGGGCGGGGCGGGGGGCGGCTCGAACTCCTTGGGGTCGAGCGGCTCCGGATCCAGCCGCTCCACGGCCTCCACGACGACCTGGGTGCGGCCGTGGAAGACGATGACGCTGCCCTGCACGAGGACGAAGTCACCGTTCTGGAAGGCGGGCTCCAGCGCGTCCACCTTGTCGAAGACGCGCGCGTCCACCGTGCCGCTCTTGTCGGCCAGGGACAGCGACAGGAACACCTTGCCGCTGCGCGCGTTCACCTTCTCCTTCTTGGTGACGCGGAAGACGGTGTTGACCCGGTCCTTCTCGCGCAGGTCCGCCGCGTACACCTTGCGGACGGTCTCGACGGAAGCCTCCGGGGTGGAAGAGGTCGCGGCCTGGGACTCGTTTTCGGTTGTCATCGCGGCGCGGACACTAACACCGAGGAGGGCCCGTCGAGGGCGAATCAGCACAGGCTTTGGCTAGCTCACCTCGAGCGCCACCGCCTCCAGGTACTCGGCCCCAGGGGAGCCGACCGGCGCGGGGTGGTCCGGCGGCAACCCCATCCGTACCAGCCGGAATGCGATGCGCGCCTCCTGCTCGCAGGCCGTGGCCACGCACTCCGTGAACGAGCCCAGCGCCAGTGGTGGGTGATATCCGACCACGAGCAGCCGTCCCCCATGGCGGGTGCGCCGCAGGGCCAGCCGCACCTGTTCGATGAAGTCCTCCTCGGACGCCACCCCCAGCGTGTCGAGCAGCACCAGGTCGAAGGTGTCCTTGAGGGCCCGGAGCACGGCCAGCGGCTCGCCCTGTTCCACCGTCACCCGGCCGAGCAGCCCGTTGGCCTCCGCGTTCTCCCGCGCCAGGTCCGCCGCGTCCGCGTTGCCGTCGAAGGCCAGGATGTGCTTCGCCCCGTGCCGTCCCGCGTGGACGAAGAGGCCGCCCACGTTGCACGCCACGTCCAGCACCCGGTCCCCATTGCCCGTGCGGCCCAGGAAGCGGCGCAGCTCGCGGTGGTCGTACGCGTAGCCCGTGCCCCGGCCGTAGGTGAGGTCCACGGTGAAGCGCGCGCCCATCTCCAGGAGGCGGCACCAGCGCGGCGGCGTGCCGTACATCACGTGCGGGCGCTGCGCGGGCAGGCCCAGCGCCTTGCGCCGGAGTGTGTCGTTGCGCAAGAGCACCGAGGCCGCCCCCGTCACCTCTCCCAGCGTGCGGGTGATCTCGTCCAGCCGCGCGTCCATGGAGCGGGTGAGCGTCTGGACGACGAAGTGCTGATCATACCGGTCCACGATGAGGCCCGGCAGCCCGTCCCCGTCGTCGTTGACGATGCGGCAGAAGCGCGGGTCGTCCACCAGCCGGCCGCGCCGCTCGAAGGCGTGGCGCACGTGGCGGGGGATGAGCCCCTCCACGGACTCGTCCGGCAGGCCCAGGCGGCGCACGGCGTACGAGGCCTGGAGGTCCACGTCACCCAGCCCCAGGACATGCCCGTCCTCGTCCTTCAGTTGCATGGGCGTGCCGGGCTGCGGCTCGCCCTCCATGGAGACGATGTCCTCGCGGCGCAGCCAGGGGGCGCCATGGCGAAGCTTGCGAGCGGCTTCTCGGGACAGGTAGGTGCTGAGCAAGGTGCGGTCCTCCTCCAGCGCGATGGAGGGCACCCCGCGGGGTGCCTTCCACCAAACATGGGCCGTGTGGGGCCTGCTGGCGGCGAGGGCCGTGCCGCTGCCCTGGAGGGCAGGGGAGGGAGCGTCGTCAGAGGACGGGCGGAGGCCGCTTGTAGGCCTTGAAGGACACCCGGGTGAGCATTCCGCTGACCACCAGGGCCAGCGCGATGCCCATCATCCGGACATTCCAGTTCGTGCCGGTGAAGAGCAGCACGAGCGCGAGCACCCCCGCCGCCACCGCGCCCACCACCGTGAGCGTCTGGGCGCGCTTGGATGTCTCCTGGCCATGGGGCTTCTTCGCCCGGGCCAGGACGGGCAGCGAGGACGCCTTGCGCCACTTCTCCGCGCCGTCCTCGCGCACCTCGTCGTCCGGGTCCACCAGCCCCTGCACATAGGCGCGCTCGATGTCGCCCAGCGAGGGGAACATCAGCTCACCATCCGGAGTGCGAACGCGGTACGCCATGGTCTTCCTCCCTCCCGGCCCACCCTGCCCGGAAGGGGGCGGGGACCTCAAGCCAGCTCTGTCGCAATCTGCTCAGCGGCGCGCAGTCCATCAATGGCGGAGGACACGATACCGCCCGCGTAGCCGCAGCCCTCGCCCACCGGGTACAGGCCGCGCATGGACACGGACTGCAGGTCGTCACCCCGGGTGATGCGCACCGGCGAGGACGTCCGGCTCTCGATGCCGATGAGCTTCCCCTCGTCGCTGATGAAGCCCTTCATCTTCCGGTCGAACGTGCGCAGCGCCGCCTTGAGCGACTGCGTCAGCCGCTCCGGGAAGAGCTTGTTCAGGTCAGTGTGCGCCAGGCCCGGGCGGTAGCTGGTGTCACCCGGGTCCTTCTTCACGCGGCCGGCCAGGTAGTCCGGGATGGTCTGCGCGGGCGCGAAGAAGCGGCCTCCGCCCAGCTTGTAGGCCTCGCCCTCCCAGTGCCGCTGGAACTCCAGGCCCGCGAGCGGCCCGTGGAAGCCCTCGCGCGCGAAGTCCGCGACGGACACGGACACGACGATGCCCGCGTTGGCGAACTTCGCGTTGCGCCGCGAGTTGCTCATGCCGTTGGTGCACTGCAGACCCTCTTCGGTGGGCGTGGGCACCACGATGCCGCCGGGGCACATGCAGAACGAGTAGACGCCGCGCACTTCGCCGTCCACGTCCAGGTTCTCCGCCAGCTTGTAGTCCGCGGGCGGCAGCTTGGAGTGCTTCGCCGCGGAGCCGTACTGGATGCCGTTGATCAGCGACTGCGGGTGCTCCGCGCGGAAGCCCAGCGCGAAGGGCTTGGCCTCCACGCTCACGCGGCCGTCGGCGGCGAAGCGCTCGTACAATTCGCGAGCGGAGTTGCCCGGCGCCAGGATGACGCGGTCGCTCTCCAGCGTGCGCCCGTCCGCCATCTTCACGCCCGCGATGCGGCCGTCGCGGTAGAGCAGGTCGTCCACGCGCTGCTCGAAGTACACCTGGCAGCCGCCCGCGATGAGCTCGTCGCGCAGCTTCGCCACCGCGCCGGGCAAGAGGTCGGAGCCGATGTGCGGCTTGCCCTCGATGAGGATGTGATCCGGCGCGCCGTACTTCGCGAAGGCCTCAATCACCTTGCGCACCATGGGGTGGTTGATGCGCGTGGACAGCTTGCCGTCCGTGTACGCGCCCGCGCCGCCCTCGCCGAAGTTCATGTTGCTCTCGCGGTCGAGCGACCCGTCGCGCATGAGCTTCGCCACGTCCTTGCGGCGCGTCACCACCTCCTTGCCGCGCTCCAGCAGGATGCTGCGCACGCCGCGCTCCAAGAGGCCCAGCGCGCAGAACAACCCCGCGGGTCCGGTGCCGATGATGAGCGGGAGCTTCTCCGGCTCCTTCACGCGCGGCGGCAGCTCCGGCGGCGGCGGCGCCTCGCTCACGTCCGGGGGCAGTCGCGGCGCCTTGCGGCCCGGGGCCAGCTCTACCTCCAGCGTGTAGATGTAACGCGGGCTGCCCTTCTTGCGCGCATCCAGCACCGAGCGCACCACCCGCACGGAGGCGAGGTCGCTCCGGGTGACCCCCAGCTTCTCCGCGGCGCGCTGGCCGAGCAGCTCCTCCGGCTCGTCCAGCCACAGCCCGATGTTGTTCACCCGGTACGCCATTGTGTTCTGACTCCTCGATGGGGGCGCGTATGTGCTCCACCCCCCGGAGGGAATGCAAGCACTTGAAAAGACAAGATGGCCCGTGGGGTGGGTGCGTACCCGCCGATACACCCGCCAACGCCGTTCCAGGCAGGGCGGACGTCCGGGTGCGTAACCCCCTTCGCACACTCCACGTTCCGTGCCGTCCACTTCCGGGCTTCAACCCCTGAGGACTGCTGGAGAATCCGTTCGGAAGAGAACGGCTGGCACGGAGGTTGAAGACCGGACCCGCACGTAGTCGCGGCGCCCTGACACAAGGCGTCGAATCCGGAGGCAATTCCCGTGAGCACCGACCAGAAGGGCACCCGCATCCTCGCGCGCACGTTCTTCAACCAGCTGCGCGCAAGCGGTTACACGCCGCACCAGGTCATCGGCATCGCGACGGAGCTGCTGGAGCTGGTGACGACCGACCTGAAGGAAGGCGACAAGGCGGTCGCCGCCGCCCAGTCGACGCCGGCCCCCGACGCTGGGGCGGGCTTTCAGCAGCGCGCGTAGTCCCTTAGAATCCCCTGCATCAACCCTCCGCGGGTGAGCGGGCTCCGGACTGGTTCCGGGCGCCCCACCCGCGAGGTGACGGGAAACCGTCGAGCGCTGTCGAGCCCTCAAGGCTGGGGGTGGCGGCGGCGCTCGCGGGCCGCCGCGGCGGCGATGACGAGCAGCGCGGCGGTGAGCGCGGTGAAGACGAGGCTCGCGGACGTGGGCGCCGTCAACGCGAGCAACCCCATGGCCAGAAGGAACGCGAGCACGTCCACGCCGACGGGCCTGGGCTGCGGCAGCACGAGCACCGTGGCGCAGCCGGCCAGCGGCAGCCCCAGCGCGACCTGCCGGAAGATGGCGTCCGTGCTGGTGCGCACGGTCTCCCAGTAGTTGATCAGGATGGCGGCGAAGATGACCACCGTGCCGCCCGCGAGCACGAGCACGCCCGCGGCCGCCGCGTCCTTGGTGAGCCGGGCCTTCTCGTCGAACTGCTGCACGGCCAGATCCACCAGCTGCTCCAGCGCGCTGTTGAGGATCTCCGCGAAGAAGATGAGCAGCACGCAGAAGATGAGCGTGACCTTCTCCGCGAGCCCCAGCGGGATGCCGCTGCCCACCAGCCCCACCAGCACGCCGGAGATGAGGTGGATGCGCATGTTGCGCTGCCAGGCCACGGTGTGGATGAGCCCTGCCCACGCATGTCCGAACGAGGCGAACAGGCCGTTGCTGCGGCGGGAGGGAAACTGGGGACGGGGGGATACAGGAACGGTCATCGGAAGGTGAAGGGGTGGGCAGGCTAGCACCCACAGGTCCGATTGAAGCGGGGGAGTGAAGGGGTAAGGTCGGTCGCGTGATGCGAACGTTCCTTCCGTCCTGGTCGCGCTCGCTGGCGCTGACCCTGCTTTGCACCTCCGTCCTCGCTCACGCGCAGGGCACTCCCGAAGCCTTCGAAGGCGACGACCTGGGGCTGGAGCCGCCGGGTGTTCAATACCTGCCAGCTCCGGCGCCCCGGCCGCATGAGCAGCGCCGCCTGGCTCCTGACGCGCCCGCCGTGGTGCGCCGTGAGACGCGGGCCGCGAAGTCCAACGTGAAGACCGCGGGCGTGCCGCAGACGCGGCGGGGCGAGGGCGCGCTGTCCGGCAAGGTCATCTACCTGAGCCCGGGCCACGGCTTCTATCGCGACAACGGCCTGAAGCGCTGGGCGACCCAGCGGCCCAACACCTGGGGCGTGGTGGAGGACTTCATCTCCGCGGAGGTGGTGGCGCAGGAGCTCCAGCCCATGCTGATGGCGGCGGGCGCCACGGTGGTGTCCGTGCGTGAGACGGACCTGAACCCGCTCCTCGCCACCGTGGACAACGGCGGCACGGGCTATGTGGAGAGCGGGGATGCCGCGCGCTTCCACGCCTCCACCCAGAAGGGCTGGGCGCCTCCGCCCGTGCCCATGGGCAACGGGGTGGAGCCCTTCACGCTGGGCACCACGCGCACGCTGGACACGGCGGCCACCTCCACCGCGAAGGCGACGTGGACGCCGGACGTGCCGGCGGACGCGGCCTACAACGTCTACGTCTCCTATGGTTCCGACCCCACGCGCGCGACGGACGCGCACTATGTGGTGAAGCACGCGGGCGGCGAGAGCCACTTCCGGGTGAACCAGCAGCGCCATGGCGGGACGTGGGTGCTGCTGGGCCGCTTCTACTTCAAGGCGGGAGCGCACCCGGAGTCCGGCGCGGTGGTGCTGGAGAACGACTCGGCGCAGGGCACGGGCGCGACGCTGTCCGTGGACGCGGTGCGGCTGGGCGGTGGACGGGGCCTCATGGGCGACGCGGCGCAGGGGCCGCTCCTGCGTCCGCGCTTCGAGGAGAGCGGGCGCTACCACGTGCAGTACAGCGGGGCACCGTTCAGCGTGTACGCGCCGTCGGGGGCCAACGCGCTGTCCAACGAGCGCAACGCGGACGTGACGTCCCGGCCGCGCTTCGCCGCGTGGCTGCACGAGGAGGGCGAGGATGCCGTCTACGTCGCGTGGCACACCAACGCGGGCACGTCCGGCACGATCCGGGGCACGGAGGCATACGTCTACGGGCCGAACCCGGTGGACGGCACGCTCAACTTCACGGGCGTGGCGGGCGGTGACGTGTTGGGGCGAGCGCTGCTGTCGCAGATCGAAACGGACCTGAAGCGCGAGGTGGATCCGAACTGGCGGGTGCGCAGCCTGCGCTCGGCGAACCTGGGCGAGGTGAACCCCACGCACAACCCGGAGATGCCCAGCGTGCTGCTGGAGATGGCGTACCACGACAACACGACGGATGCGGCGAACCTCAAGGAGGCCCGCGTCCGCCACGTGGCCGCGCGCGCCATCGTGCAGGGGCTGATCAAATACTTCGCGGCTCGCGACAGCGCGGCGGTGCACCTGCCGCCGGAGACGCCCGGAGCGGTGGCGGCGCGCAACGCGACGCCCGGAGCGGTGGAGGTGAAGTGGACCGCGCCCCCGCAGGTCGCGTCGGAGGAGGGACGGGATGCCCCCACGGCCTACCGGCTCTACCAGAGCGCGGACGGCTTCGGCTGGGACGAGGGCACGGAGGTGCAGAACACGTCGGCCACCGTCACGCTGTCGCCGGGCACGCTGCGCTACTTCCGCGTCGCGGCGGTGAACGCGGGCGGCGAGTCCTTCCCGTCCGCCACGGTGGGCGTACGGGTGGGGGACACCGCGCCGGCGCTGCTGGTCAACGCCTACGAGCGGTTGGACGCGACGGTGGCGTGCGGCGAGGAGCTGGAGACGCCGTACGACCTGGAGGCCCCGCTGCGCGTCTACCTGGAGGCGATGAACGACGGCAGCTACCTGCGCCAGCACGGCGCGGCGTTCGCGCAGTCGGCGGTGGCCTTCGACAGCGCGACGGGCAACGCGGTGGCGGCGGGGCTGGTGTCGCCCACGGGCTACCGGCTGGTGGACTGGTCCACCGGTCGCGGAGGGGTGGGGGGCGCGGGCCTGACGCGGGCGGAGCAGGACGCCCTGCGCGCGTTCGTCACCGGGGGCGGGCACCTGATGCTGTCGGGCGGCCGCACGGTGTCCACGCTCGCGGCGGGCACCGCGGACGACAAGCTGTTCCTCACGGACATCCTCCGGGCGTCCATCGCGGCGGGTGCGCCGGCGGCCCGGGTGGAAGGCTCGGCGGGTGGCCCCCTCGCGGACCTGGCGGCCACGCCGCTGTCGGATGGGACGCTCGGCGCCTATCCGGTGGGGGTGACGGACGTGCTGGCGCCCACGGGCGGCGGCGCGGACGTGCTGCGCTACACCGGCACGTCGCTGGGCGCGGGCGTGCTCTCCGCGGGCACGGCGCCCGCGGGCCAGGTGCTGGTGCTGGGCTTCCCGTTCGAGGGCCTTGCGTCCAATCGTGAGCGTTCGCGGCTGGTGGGCGCGTTCCTGGTGCGTTCAGGAATCGTCACCCAGGCGCCGGCCCTGCCCGACGCGGAGGCGACGCCCTCGGTCAGCCCCCGGCCGCTGTCGACCTGCGTGGCGGTGCGGGAGGTGGATCCGCATCCGGTCGTGCAGCCGCCCCCGCCGCCCCCGCCGCCGGATCCGACGGTCGTCCCGGTGCTCCCGAGCGACTATTCCCCCAAGGGGGACAGCGGCTGCGGATGCGGGGCGGGCGCGGGAACGGCCTCCGGGCTCTGGCTGTTGGTCGGGGTGATTGTTCAGCTCCGGCGTGCACGCGCGAAAGCGACCCACGCGAAGCGTTGACTCGGCGGGGGCGCCTGCCTACGGTCGCCCGCCTTCTTTACGAGATTCATGACGGTGGGCCGCGAAGGCCCACTCCTTCAAGGAGACGGAAAACACCATGGCCATCAAGCTCGCCATCAACGGCTTCGGTCGTATCGGTCGCTGCATCCTGCGCGCCGCGCTCAGCCGCAAGGAAGACCTCGAGATCGTCGCCATCAACGACCTCGACAAGCCGTCGGCGCTGGCCCACCTGTTCAAGTACGACTCCGTGCACCGCACGTGGCCGGGTGAGGTTTCGCACACGGACAAGGGCATCGTCGTGAACGGCAAGGAGATCGCCGTCACCGCGGAGAAGGACCCCTCCGCGCTGCCCTGGAAGAACATGAACGTGGACGTGGTGATGGAGTGCACCGGCCGCTTCACGGCCCGTGACGCCGCCGCCAAGCACCTGGCCGCGGGCGCCAAGAAGGTCATCATCTCCGCGCCGGCCAAGGGCCCGGACATGACCATCGCGTACGGCATCAACCACAACGACTACGACCCGGCCAAGCACCACATCGTGTCCAACGCCTCGTGCACCACCAACTGCCTGGCGCCCATCGCCAAGGTGCTGGTGGACAACTTCGGCATCGAGAAGGGCCTGATGACGACGGTGCACAGCTACACCAACGACCAGCGCATCCTGGACCTCACCCACGAGGACATGCGCCGCGCCCGCGCCGCCGCGCTCTCCATGATCCCCACCAGCACCGGCGCCGCGAAGGCCATCGGTGAGGTCATCCCGTCGCTCAAGGGCAAGATGCACGGCATCTCCGTGCGCGTCCCCACCCCGAACGTGTCCCTGGTGGACCTGACGGTGAACACCACCAAGAAGGTCACCCCGGAAGAGGTCATCGCCGCGATGAAGGCCGCCGCCAACGGCGCGCTCAAGGGCGTGCTGGAGTTCAGCGACGCGCAGACGGTGTCGGTGGACTACAACGGCAACCCGCACTCGGCCATCTTCGACGCGACCAACTGCTTCGTGATGGGCGACAACATGCTCAAGGTCATGGCCTGGTACGACAACGAGTGGGGCTTCTCCAACCGCATGGTCGACACGGCGAAGTTCCTCGTGTCCAAGGGCGTGGCGTAAAGCCTCCCCGCACCGGCACCCCAGGCTGACCGAGACAGGCACAAGGGACACCCAAGATGATCCGCTACATTGATGACCTGCAGTTGACCGGCAAGCGCGTCTTCATCCGCGTGGACTTCAACGTCCCGCTGGAGGGGCGCCGCGTCACCGACGACACCCGCATCCGTGAGGCGCTGCCCACCATCCGGCGCGCGCTGGAGATGGGCGGCAAGGTCATCCTGGCGTCCCACCTCGGTCGGCCCAAGGGGGCGGACCCCAAGCTGTCCACCGTGCTCGTCGCGGAGAAGCTGGCGGAGCTCCTGGGCGGCAAGCACGAGGTCATCCACGCGGACGACTGCGTGGGTGACAACGTGAAGAAGCAGGTGAACGACCTGAAGGCGGGGCAGGTGCTCCTCCTGGAGAACCTGCGCTTCCACAAGGAGGAGGAGGCGAACGACGAGGCCTTCGCGCGCGAGCTGGCGGCGCTGGCGGACGTCTACGTCAACGACGCGTTCGGCACGGCGCACCGCGCGCACGCGTCCACGGCCGGCATGGTGCCCTTCGTGAAGGAGAAGGCGGCCGGCTTCCTGATGCGCAAGGAGATCGAGTACCTGGGCGACAAGGTGCTGCGCAACCCGCAGAAGCCCTTCGTGGCCATCCTGGGCGGCTCCAAGGTGAGCGACAAGATCAAGGTCATCGAGAGCCTGCTGCCCAAGGTGGACGCGCTGCTCGTGGGCGGCGCCATGGCGTACACCTTCCTGAAGGCGCAGGGCATCGAAGTGGGCAAGAGCCGGGTGGAGGAGGGCGACAAGCTGGCGCTGGCGGCGAAGCTGCTGGACACGGCCAAGCGCCTGAAGACGCCGCTGGTGCTGCCCATCGACCACATCGTCTGCGCGGACCCGGACGGCAAGGGCCCGGTGCAGGAGACGCCGGATCAGGTGGTGCCCGCGGACATGATGGGCCTGGACATCGGGCCCAAGACGCGCGCGATGTACACGCAGCGCATCCGCGACGCGAAGACGGTCATCTGGAACGGGCCCATGGGCCGCTTCGAGGTCGACAAGTTCGCGGAAGGCACGCGCTCGGTGGCCGCGGCGATGTCCATCAACAAGGACGCCGTCACGGTGATTGGCGGCGGCGACAGCGCGGCGGCGGTGGAGCAGATGGGCTACGCGGACAAGATGAGCCACGTGTCCACGGGCGGCGGCGCGTCGCTGGAGTTCCTGGAAGGTCAGCCGCTGCCGGGCATCAAGGCGCTGGAGACGAAGTAGGGCACCCACGCGGTACACACCGGGGGAGACACCACGATGGCTCGTCGGAAGATCGTCGCTGGCAACTGGAAGATGAACAAGACGGTGCCGGAAGCGCTCGCGCTGGTGCGGGAGCTTCGCGGCGCGGTGGCGGCTTTGGGCGACAAGGTGGAGGTGGCCATCGCGCCCCCGTTCGTGGCGTTGCAGCCCCTGCACGTCGCGCTGGAGGGGGCGCCCCTCCAGCTGGCGGGGCAGAACTGCCACTGGGAATCCTCGGGCGCCTTCACGGGCGAGATCAGCGCGCCGATGCTGGCGGAGCTGGGGTGCGCCTACGTCATCGTGGGGCACTCGGAGCGCCGGCAGTTCTTCGGTGAGACGGACGCCACGGTGAACAAGCGGGCCAAGGCGGTGAAGGCCGCCGGGATGACGCCCATCGTCTGCGTGGGCGAGACGCTGGCCGAGCGCGAGTCGAACCAGACGCTGACGGTGGTGGAGCGCCAGGTGCGCGGCGCGCTGGAGGGCTTCTCCGGGGCGGACGTGGCGACCTTCGTCCTGGCCTACGAGCCGGTCTGGGCGATCGGGACGGGCCGGACGGCGACCACGGCGCAGGCCCAGGAGGTCCACGCGGCCATCCGGGGCCTGCTGACCCGGATGTACGACGAGGGGACGGCCGAGCGGGTGCGCATCCAGTACGGCGGCAGCGTGAAGCCGGACAACGCGGCGGAATTGCTGGGCCAGCCGGACGTGGACGGGGCGCTCGTGGGGGGAGCGAGCCTCAAGGCGGCGGACTTCGTGGCCATCGTGAAGGCGGCGGGCTGAAGCCGGTCGCTCCCGTTAGAAGTTGTCACCCGTTGACCACTTTGTGTAGGTTGCGCCCTCTTTTCACGGAGCGTTGGGAACACCCATGCTGACCTTCTTCACGATCGTGCACGTCCTGCTCTGCGTGTTCATGATCTTCGTCATCTTGCTGCAGCCGGGGAAGGACGCCGGCATGGGTTCCGCCCTCGGTGGCGGCGCCGCGACGAGCGCCTTCGGTGGGCGCGGCGCGGTGACCTTCTTGAGCAAGCTGACGGGCGTCTGCGCCGGCTTGTTCTTCCTGACCTCGCTGGGCCTGTCCTTCGTGGGCCTGCGCGGTTCGGTGGCCGCGGGTGGTTCCGTGGCGGCGCCCCCGGCGAAGACGGCCCCGGCGACCCCGGGCGCCACGACGCCGGCTCCTGCCGCTCCGGGAGCGGTGGAGCAGGAGCGTTCCGCGACGCCGCCGGCGGAGGGCCAGCAGGCTCCCGCGCCGACGCCCGCGCCGTAGTCGTCAGGAAGCATCGGATTCACGCGACCGTTGAAATGGTTGTTGCGTGAATCCACGGGGTCCGGTACATCGACCCCGCCGAAACGCCCAGGTGGTGGAACTGGTAGACACACCATCTTGAGGGGGTGGCGCCGAAAGGTGTGCGGGTTCGAATCCCGCCCTGGGCACTCCGAACAAGAGCCTCCGAGTCGAAAGACTCGGGGGCTTTTGTCGTTTCAGGCCCGGGCTTCCTGGCGATGCGCACCGCCCGCTGCTTTATGGCAGCGGAGCCTGCCGGTATCGTCCGCGGCGGATGAAGCAGCCATGAGCGATTCACCTCGCAACGTCTTCCGGCAAGAAGCCCTGGAGCACCATGCCCGCCCTGAGGCCCGGGGCGACCTGCTGCGCCTGATGCCGGGATGGATCCACGCGACGTGGTGGGTCCTCGTGGCGCTGGTGGTGGTGGGCGGTGTGGGTCTGTCCCTCGTCGAAATCAACGACTACGCGCGCGGCCCGGTGCTGGTGCGCGTCAAGGGACTGGAAGAAGTCACCTCCACGGAGGGCGGCCGCGTCAGCCGGGTGCTGGTTCGCCGTGGCGAGCGCGTCCGCGCGGGCCAGCCGCTGGTGGAGCTGTACGCGGGCGGCGAGACCGCCGAGCGGGAGCGGGTGGATCAGGAGTTCCGCTCACAGCTCGCCGCGTGGCTCCTGGAGCCGGCAAACCCGGGGACTCGGCAGGCGCTGGCGGGCCTGCGCGCCCAGCTTGAGCTGAGTGAGGCGCGCATGTCCGAGCGCGTGCTCAAGGCCCCGTGCGACGGCCGCGTTGGCGAGGTGCGCGTGCGCGAGCAGCAGTTCCTCCAGCCGGGCGAGGTGGTGGCCTCGCTGGCTCGCGACGGCGCGGAGACGTGGGCGGTGGCGCTCCTGCCCGGCCAGTACCGCCCGCTCCTGCGCCCGGGCCAGCCGCTGCGGCTGGAGCTCACCGGCTTTCCCTATTCCTACCAGATGCTGGAGGTGGCCTCCGTCAGCGATGACCTGGTGGGGCCGGCCGAGGTGCGGCGCCTCTTGGGCCCCGGCCTCAAGGACGCCCTCACCGTGACGGATGGCCCGCTGGTGCTGGTGGAGGCGAAGCTGCCCTCCGAGACCTTCAACACGAGCGAGGACACCTACGCCTACTTCACCGGCATGCCCGGCCAGGCCTGGGTGCGGGTCCGCGCGCGCAATGGCTGGGTGACCCTGTTGCCGGTGCTGGAGCTGCTCGGGAAACACCGTGGCTGAACCCTCTCCTTCGTTCTTCGAGCGCTTCCCCGCGCTGGGCCGCCTGGGTGACCGGCTGGGCCGCCGGCGCATTCCCTACGTGGCGCAGCTCGCGTCCACGGACTGCGGCGCGGCGTGTCTGGCCATGGTGCTGGGCTACTGGGGCCGGCACGTGGGGCTGGACGAAGTGCACGCCGCCACGGGGCTCACCACCCGGGGCATCAGCGCTCGCACGCTGCTGGAGACGGGGCGCCGCTTCGGGCTGGTGAGCCGCGCGGTGCAGGTGGACATGGATCAGCTCCAGCTGCTGACGCCCGGCGCGGTGCTGCACTGGGAGTTCCGCCACTTCGTCGTCTTCGAGCGGCTGGCGCGCCAGGGCGTGGACGTGGTGGACCCGTCCTTCGGCCGGCGCCGCGTGCCGCTGGAGCAGTTCCGCAAGGCCTTCACCGGCGTGGCGCTGCTCTTCGAGCCCTCGGAGACCTTCGAAACGTCCGCGCCCCGCCAGGGGTCGCGCCGCTACCTGCACCTGCTGCTCCAGGAGCGTCCCGCGCTGCTGCGGGTGGCGGTGATGTCGCTGCTCTTGCAGCTCTTCGCGCTCGCCTTGCCCTCGCTGACTGGGGCGGTGGTGGACCGGGTGGTGCCCAGCGGAGACACGCCGCTCCTGGCCACGCTGGCCGCAGGCATGACGGCGCTGGTGGTCTTCCAGTTCCTGTCCTCGTTCGTCCGCGCGCACCTGCTCTTGCAGCTGCGCACGCACCTGGACGCGCGGCTGACGCTCGGCTTCCTGGACCACCTGGTCCATCTGCCCTTCACCTTCTTCCAACTGCGCTCGGCGGGCGACTTGATGAACCGCCTGAACAGCAACGCCACCGTGCGGGAGATGCTGACGTCGGGCGCGCTCTCCACGCTGCTGGACGGCAGCCTGGTGCTGCTCTACCTGGGCCTGCTCCTGGCCGGCAGTCCCCGGATGGGCGCGTTGGTGTTCGGCCTGGCGCTGCTCCAGGTGCTCGTCTTCGTCTTCGCCAGCCGCCGGCAGCGGGAGCTGATGGCGAAGAACCTGGAGGTCAGCGCGTCCGCGCAGAACTACCAGGTGGAGGTGTTCTCCGGCATCCAGACGCTCAAGGCGCTGGGGCTGGAGGACAAGGCCGTGCAGCACTGGTCCAACCTCTACGTGGACGTGCTCAACGTGTCGCTGGAGCGCGGACGGCTGGAGGCCCTCACCGAGTCCATCACCAGCACGCTGCGCATGGCGTCTCCGCTGGTGGTGATGGGCACCGGGGCCCTGCTCGTCATGGAGGGCCAGCTCACGATGGGGGAGATGCTGGCGCTCAACGCCCTGGCGGCGGGCTTCCTGCTGCCCGTCTCCAACCTGGTGACGACGGCCTTCCAGCTCCAACTGGTGCGCAGCTACCTGACCCGCGTGGACGACGTGCTGCAGGCCCCTCCCGAGCAGGTGCCCGGGACACGCCACCGCGCCCACACGCTCCAGGGCCGCATCCAGGTGGAGAACGTGTCGTTCCGCTACGGGGTGCACTCACCGCAGGTCGTGCAGGACGTGTCCGTCACCATTGAGCCGGGGCAGTTCGTGGCCATCGTCGGCGCGTCCGGGGCCGGCAAGTCCAGCCTGGCGCACCTGCTGCTGGGGCTGTACCTGCCCTCGTCCGGATCCATCCGCTTCGACGGCGTGCCGCTGGCGGAGATGGACCTGAAGGAGCTGCGCCGGCAGATGGGCGTGGTGCTTCAGAACCCGTCGCTGTTCCGCGGGGACATCCGCCGCAACATCGCCTACGCGGACCCGCAGCTCCCGCTGGAGACCGTGCAGGCGGCGGCGAAGCGCGCCCAGGTCCACGACGACATCTCCGCCATGCCCATGGGCTACGAGACGGTGTTGAGTGAGATGGGCTCGTCGCTGTCAGGAGGCCAGCGGCAGCGCATGGCGTTGGCGCGCGCCCTGGTGGGCAACCCCGCCATCCTCCTCTTGGACGAGGCCACCAACGCGCTGGACGCGAAGACGGAACGCGCGGTGCAGGACGCCATCGCGGAGCTGCGCTGCACCCGCGTGGTGATTGCCCACCGGCTGAGCACCGTGCGCGACGCGGACCTCATCCTGGTGATGAACGGAGGCCGGCTGGTGGAGCGTGGCACGCACGCGGAGCTGATGGAGCGCCGGGGCGAGTACTTCGAGCTGGTGTCCGCCCAGGAGGGCCCTCGGAAAGCGGTGGGCTGAAGGGCATGCGCTTCGCTCCGGACGTCGTCGTGGACCTCACCCCGCTGCCCGAGCACGGGGGGGCGCTGCCCTTCACGGAGCTGCTCCAGGGGCTGCTGCGGCGGGGCTTCGAGCCCAGCGCCTCGCGGCGCCTGCTGGAGGACGCCAACGCGAAGCTGGGGCGGCCCCTGCTGCGCCCCGGGGCCGTGGAGGACGGCGGGCCGCTGGTGGACGACGGGGTGCTGTTCCCGGCGCCCGGCCCCTGGTGGTGGGTGCTCCAGCAGGGCGAGTCGCGCTGGAGCACGCCGCTGGAGCCGGAGGCCGTGCCTGTCGTCGCGGACTTCCTGCGCGCGGTCTCGCGCGCGGACACTGTGGACGAGGTGCGCGAGGCGTGGCCCTTCGACGCGGAGAGCTTCGAGGCCACGCTCTTTCGCGCCACCCCACCCGAGGCGCCCTGGCCGGAGCCGTCCGGACCGGGCCTCTACCGCCGCGAGCATGCCAGCCTGCTCGTGTGCTCGCGGACGACGTCGGTGCTGGTGGACCCCATTCCCCTCCAGCGCCGGCTGCGGCACATCGGCTCGGTGCCGGGCAACCTGGCTCCGGAGGTCCTGGGCGCGGTGGCCATCACCCACGGCCACGTGGACCACTGGCATGTGCCGTCGCTCCTGGCCCACCTGCTGCGGCAGGACACCCCCGTGCTCGTGCCCCGCGTGCCTCGCGTCAACCTGCTCACCCCGCAGGACTTCTCCCAGGTGCTGGAGGCATGCGGGCAGGCCGTCCAGACTCCGGCGTGGGGGGAGTCCCGGCGCGTGGGCGACCTCCGGGTGGACGTGCTGCCCTTCCACGGCGAGCAGCCCGCGCCGGACGGGCCGCCGCTCCCCGAGGGCCTGCGCAGTTGGGGCAACTGCTACCGCTTCGACACCGGGGACTTCTCGTGCCTGGTTCTGGTGGACGCCGGGGACGACCCGGCGGGTCGCATGGCGGAGGTGGTGGCGCGCTCGCGCGAGGCGCACGGGCCGGTGGACGTGGTGCTGGCATGTCAGCGGGAGTTCCTCGCCCCCTTCTTCGGGGACCTGAGCCACTACTGGGCCACGCTTCCCTGGGAGCGGCTGCGCGGGCTCTACGCGGATCACCAAGCCGGACGGCTGCGCAGCTCCACGGCTGGGCCCGAGGGTGTGGCGGAGCTGTGCGCGCTCTCCGGGGCGCGCTACTTCCTGCCCTACGCCAATGGCTTCGAGGGCGTGGGCCGCCCCATTACCGATGTGGGGTGGGGCGACGGCGAGCCCTCCGAGGCGGCCTGCAACGCGCGGGTGCGCGAGCATCTGGCGCGGCGTGGCGCCACCACCGAGGTGGTGGACTGGACGCCCGGCGACGTGGCCCGCTTCGAGCGGGGCCGGCTGGTGCTGGAGCGCGGGCCCGGGCGCTGAAGAACTGGTGCCTCAGCCATGGGTGCCGCTCATTCGCGCCTCGGTGGGAGGTTGAGAGTGGGGCCGGCTGGTGCTGGAGCGCGGGCCCGGGCGCTGACGGCCCGGCGCCTTCAGCGGTGGGTGCCGCTCGTCCGCGTCTCGGCGGGAGGTTGGAGGAACACCTCCGCCAGCAGGCCGCTGGAGAGCCGGGCGCGCAGTGCGGCCGGGACGGTGAGCACGGCCTCCGCCTTCTGGTGCCGCGAGGCCGGGTCTACCTCCGGGGCGAGCCGCTCCACCGTGCCCGCCAGCTCCACGTCCACCGCGGCCAGGCGCACCCGCACGGGGAGGCCGGGGCGCACGGAGGGGGCGAGCGTCTCCGGGACGGCGAAGCGCAGCCGCAGGTCGTCGCTCACCACTCGCAAGAGCGGCGTGGCACGGCCCACGCGCATGTTCGGCGTGAGGTACTGCTCGGTGATGATGCCGGCGAAGGGGGCGCGGATGCGCGCCTGGGCCACGTCGCGCTCGGCCTGGGCCAGCCGCGTCTGCGCCTCCGACAGGCGGGCCTGGGCCAGCGTCAGGTCGGCCTCCGCCAGCGCCACGGCGCTCTCCGCCGCCTCCAGGGCCTCGGCGGCCGAGTGCTCGCGGATGCGCTGCTCACGCTGCAGCTTCTGCTTCGCCTGGGCGAGCAGGAGGGTGGCCCGCGCATGCTCGGCCCCTGCGGCCCGGGCGTTGGCCTGGCGCGCGCTCAGCTCCAGCTTCAGCGGCTCCGGATCCAGCGTGGCCAGCACCTGGCCCGCCTCCACCCGGTCTCCCAGGCGCGCCTTCACCTCGCTCAGCCGTCCTTCCACCTCGGAGACGACGTCCAGCACCTGGCTGGCCACCACGACCCCCAGCAGCGGCCGGGACGCCGCCAGCACCCGTGCCGGCTCCCGCGCCTCTTCGGGGGACGACGCCAGCGCGCCGCACGGGCCCAGGAGCACCACGCCCGTCGCGACCCACGCCCACGCCCTGCCGCTCCTCGTCACGTGCTTCTCCACCCTGCGTCCTGAAGGTGCGCCGTCCTCGCGGACTGTAGCCCACGGCTCCGCCCGGCACACCTTCCCCAGGGCACGCGGTGCGCGGGAGGCAGGGTTGTACGGGCCCGCGAAGCTGGGAAGAATGCGCGGCTTTCGCTCGGCTCCTCCGCAAGCGGGGCCCTGGGCGTCCACCGGGATCGACATCCATGAGCAACGCCTGGAAGCCCGTGCTCTCCGGCCCCACGCGGGCCCGCGCCCTGGAGGCGGCCGAGGCCATCGTCCAGGACCTGGCCCGCGCGCCGCTCGTGAGCAGACCGCCGGACCTCGCGAAGGGAGACGCGGGGCTGGCCCTCTTCTTCGAGTCCGCGGGCCGGGCGCTGGACATCGACCTGCTCGACAAGGTGGGGCAGCACCTGCAGCTCTCCGCGGAAGGGTTCCTCCGGGCCGAACGGACGAAGGTCGGCCTTCACGGAGGTCTGGCCGGGCTGGGCTGGGTGGCCGCCCGTCTGTCGGCGCGCCACCCCGACCTGGACGTGGAGGAGGTGTGCGGGCCGGTGGACGAGGCGATCGCCAGCGAACTGGAGCTGCGCCCCTGGCCCCACCCCTGCGACCTCCGCGACGGGCTAGCGGGTTTGGGCCTGTACGCGCTGGAGCGCCCGCGCACCCCGTCCACGCCCCAACTGCTGGAGCGCATGGTGACGCTCCTGGAGGAGACCGCCGAGCCCACCGCGCAGGGGCTCCGCTGGCCCATGCCTCCAAACTACCTGCGCCTCTATGGCGACCCCCGGGCGTTCCCCCGGGGCGTGTACACGGTGGGCGTGGCGCACGGCATGCCGGGCGCGCTGGCCCTCCTGGGCGCGCTCCACGCGCACGGCATCGCGCGCGAGCGCGTGGGAGCTCTGCTCGAGGGCGGCTTCGCGTGGATGGCGAACCTCGCGGGCTCCGGGGAGCACCCGGGCTTCCCCCACTACCTGCACGGCGACGCGCCCGTCGTGGACGCACGCTTCAGCTGGTGCGTGGGTACGCCCGGCATCACCGCCGTGCTGTGGTGGGCGGCGCGAGCGTGGGGACACGCGGACTGGCAGGTCCGTGCGCTCGCGTGGGCGGAGGCCGTGGCGCGGGAGGGACTGGAGCGGCCGCCCTTCGTGCCCAGGCGCAGCGCGAACCTGTGCTGCGGCACGGCCGGCACGGCGCTGCTGTTCACGCGCCTCTTCCACGCGACGGGGCGCCCGATCTTCGAGGAGGCCGCGGTGCGCTGGTTCGAGCACACCCTGGCGCTGCGCCAGCCCGGGCAGGGCCCCGGAGGCTACTGCTTCCAGCAGGACCCGAAGCGGCCCGACGACAACCTCCAGTTCGGCGCCGCGGGCATCGCGCTCGCGCTGCTGGCGGGTGCCACCGACCAGGAGCCGGACTGGGACGAGTGCCTCCTCATGTCCCTCCAGCCGCGGCCGCCCGCGAAGACGGAGGCCTGATCCATGCGGCTGGGCATCCTCGACTTCTGCTCCCTGCGCCAGGGCGCCACGCCCCGCGCGGCCCTCTACGAATCGGTGGAGTTGGCCCAGCACGCGGAGGCCCTGGGCTTCTCGCGCTACTGGCTGGCCGAGCACCACGAGCTCACCGCCGCCCACCACGCGCCGGACATGCTGGCGGCGCTCATTGCTGGCAGCACGGAGCGCATCCGCGTGGGGGTCGCGGGCATCCTGCTGAAGTTGCACAGCCCGATGCGGGTGGCGAAGGCGTTCCGGCTGATGGAGACGTTCTTCCCGGATCGCATCGACCTGGGCGTGGGCGCGGGAGGGGCCGAGCCGTCCGTCATGGCGGCCATGCGCTGCGACACGCGTTCGATGGAGGAGGTGAGCGAGGAGTACCCGCGCCGCGTGGCGCAGTTGCTGGAGTTGCTCCGGGGCGAGTCCCCCCTCGCATTCCATCCTCCGGGCGCGCCTCCCGTCTGGCTGTTGGGCGCGGCACGGCCCTTCACCGCACAGCTGGCGGCGCGACACGGCACCTGTTTCGGCTACTCGCTGGCGCACGTGTCGAGCCGGGACGACCCCAGCGTTCTCGACGTCTACCGCTCCGAGTTCCGCCCCCGGCCCGAGCAGCCCCAACCCCAGGCCGTCCTCGCGGTGACGGGCCTGTGCGCGCCAACGGAGGCGGAGGCGCGGCGGCGGGCGGGTGCCTCCGGCATCAAGAACGGCGACGTCACCCCGGTCATCGGAGACCCGCGGCAGTGCCGGGAGCAGCTTGAGGCTCTCGCCCATCGTTACGGCACACAGGAGCTCGTCTTCCTGGATCAGGCCCCGGATGCCGCCACGCGCCGGGAGTGCTACGCGCTTCTCTCCGAGAGCCTTGGACTCAACGCGGACCCGGCCGAGGAAGATTGAGCGCACGTCTTCTCAAGCCGTGGCGCGCCCCTCTATCGTCGGCCTTCCACGGAAGAGGGCCACCGGAGCACTCCGGTGGCCGGCCGTGGCCTTACCCCCTACCAGGAGCGCTTCGTGGCCGACCCCAAGTCGTTGAAGCTGAAGCTGTCGCTGAAGAAGGAGACGCTGCGCGAAGTAGCCGATTCGCAGCTGGGCGTGCTCGACCAGGTCGTGGGCGGTACGGGGAGCCCGCCGCCGCCGCCCGTGTCGGCGAACTGCTGCTATCAGACTGACCTCAACGCGAACTGAGCTCCGTCCGTCAGTGATGACCCCGTGGCGTCATCACGCGAGGAGTGGCACGCGCTGGGAGTGCCAGGAACTTCTCTCTGAGAGCCCTGGACTCAACGCGAGGCCGGCTGAAGACGATTCATCGCGCTGCATGTTTCAAACAGCGCGGTGCCCCTTTATCGTCGGCCTCCCACGGAGGAATGCCCCCGGAACACTCCGGAGGCCGGCCGTGGTTTGACCCCCCACCAGGAGCGCTTCATGTCCAACACCAAGTCGCAGAAGCAGTCGCTGAAGCTGAAGCTGTCGCTGAAGAAGGAGACGCTGCGCGAGCTGAACGACTCGCAGGTGGGCGCGCTCGACCAGGTCGTGGGCGGTACCATCGTGTGGCTGTCGAACAACTGCTGCGACTACACCCAGGAGCAGGCCAACTAGGCCCTGCTTGTCCGCGACGACACCGTGGCGTTGAGCGCACGCGGTCGTCGGTCGTGCCCAGGGCCGGAGGGGTGGCACGCGCCATCCTTCCGGCCTTTTGTCCGTTCGCTGCTCCTGATCCTCTGACGCCTCTCCTTGGGTGACGCTCACTCCCCAGCCGCCCATGTCCACGAACCACTCGCGCCCGCCCTCGAAGTCCGCCACCTACGCCGCCTCCGGCTTCTTCGCCCTGCGCACGCCGCTGCTTCCCTTCGACACGCTCGTCGACTGGGGCCTGGACCTGAGCGCGTGGCGGCTCCCGGAGGGCCAGCGCGCGGACGCACTCAGCGGAGAGCGCGCGCGGCTGCGTGAGCGCCTGCGCAAGTGGGTGGAGGAGCCGGTGGTGCGGGAGGCCCTCTTCCTCGCCTCGCCTGGACTCGAGGAGAGCATCCCCGTCTGGTTGGAGTCTCCGGACTCGGAGTGGGGCCAGAAGGTGGAGCGCGGCCTGGTGCGCTACCTGTCCCGGATGGCCGGGCGCGCGACGCCCTTCGGCCTGTTCGCGGCGCACTCCGTGGGCAGCCTGAGCGGCAAGGCGCGGCTGCGCGTGCCGGAGCGCTCCGCCGTCCGCAAGCACACGCGTCTGGACATGGACTACGTCTGCGCGCTGGTGGAGCACGTGCGGCGCGAGCCCGAGGTCATGCGCGCGCTGCGCTACGTGCCCAACACCAGCCTGTACCGCACGCCCACGGAGCTCCGTTATCTGGAGATGCGGCAGCGCGGGCGGGAGCGCAGCTACGGGCTGGTGGCCGTGGAGCCCACGCCCTACCTGGACGCCACGCTGGAGCACGCCCGGGCGGGCGCGACGCTGGAGGCGCTGGCCCAGGCGCTGGTGGCGCTGGACGCGGAGATTCCGCTGGAGGACGCGCGGCTCTACACCGTGGACCTGGTGGAGGCGCAGCTCCTGGTGCCCACGTGGGCGCCGAACCTGACGGGACCGGAGCCCGTGCCCTTCCTCCTCGCGGGCGCCGAGGGCATCCCCGCGCTCGCGCCGGTGCGGGAGCGGCTGTCCGCCGTCCAGTCCCTCCTGGCCGACCTGGATGCCGCCCCGCCGGGCGCGTCCCCGGCGTCATACCGGCACGTGGCGCGCACCCTGGAGGCGCTGCCGGTTCCGGTGGAGCTGCCGCGCCTGTTCCAGGTGGACTCGGTGCGTCCGGTCGCGGACCTCTCGCTCCCGTCGCGCGTGGCCTCCGAGCTGCTGCGCGCCGTGGAGGTCCTGCGCCGCATCACCCCCGAGCGCAGCGAGCAGGACCCGCTGGTGCGCTTCCGGGAACGGTTCGCGGCGCGCTACGAGGGGCGCTCGGTGCCGTTGCTGGAGGCCCTGGACGAGGAGCGGGGCATCGGCTTCGTGGCCGATGTCCGGCCTGGCGGTGGCACGGGCCCGCTCGTGAAGAACCTGGGCTTGCGCTCACCTCGCGGCGCGGATCCTGCGGGCCTGGACACCCGGGCGCGGCACCTGCTGCGCCGGCTCCAGGAGGTGAGTGCGGCGCATGCCCATGAGCTGGTGCTGACGGACGAGGACCTGCGGGCCATGGAGGCGGAGACGCCCCGGCGGCTGGCGAATGCCTTTGGCGTGGTGAGCACCCTCGTCGCCGACTCCGAGGAGGCGGTGGACCGCGGAGACTTCCGCATCCTCTTCGAGAACATCCACGTGGCGGGGGCCATGTACATGGGCCGCTTCTGCCATGGAGACCCGGACCTGGAGGCGCGCGTGCGCGAGCACCTGCGGGCCGAGGAGGCCCTGCGCCCGGACGCCGTCTTCGCGGAGATCGTCCACCTGCCCCAGGGCCGCATGGGCAACGTCGTCTGCCGACCCGCGCTGCGGCGCCATGATCTCGTCTTCCTGGGACAGTCCGGCGTGCCCGAGGACGACCGCATCGACGTCGCGGACCTGCGCCTGTCGCTGGAGGGAAACCGGCTGGTGTTGCGCTCGGAGCGGCTGGGGCGGGAGGTGATTCCCCGGCTGACGAACGCGCACAACTTCGTCGGCTACGGACTGAGCCTCTACCGCTTCCTCTGCATGATGCAGAACGAGGGCGGCGAGCGGGGCATGCGCTTTCTCTGGGGCCCACTGGACGCCGCATCCTTCCTGCCGCGCGTGCGATACGGGCGGACGGTGCTGGCGCTGGCCTGCTGGAACCTGACCTCTCCGCTGCTCCAGACCTGGGGGAAGCTGCAAGGTGCCGCGCGGTTCGATGCGGTGCAGCGCTACCGCCAGGAGGCGAGGCTGCCGCGCTGGGTGTGCCTGCGCGATGGGGACAACCAGCTCCCGGTGGACCTGGACAACGTCCTGTCCGTGGAGACGCTCGTCCACACCGTCAAGGAGCGCCCACTCGCGGTGCTGGAGGAGCTGTACCCCGGGCCGGAAGGGCTGTGCGTGGAGGGCGGCGATGGGCGCTACGTGCACGAGGTGGTGGTGCCCTTCGTGCGCGAGCCGTCCTCGATGGCGCCGCCGCAGCCCGAGCTGGCTCCCGCCCCGCCGGCGCAGGCGAAGCGGCGGTTTCCCCCGGGCTCCGAGTGGCTGTACCTCAAGCTCTACACGGGCACGGCGACGGCCGACCGGCTGCTGCGCGGCGGGCTGGGCGACACCGTGCGGCAGGTGCTGGCCTCGGGGGCGGTGGACCGCTGGTTCTTCATCCGCTACGGCGACCCGGACTTCCATCTGCGGTTGCGCTTCCACGGCGATCCCGCGCGGCTGGAGTCCCAGGTGTGGCCGGTGCTGCGCTCGGCGTGCGCGGACCTGCTGGACGAGGGCACGGGCTGGAAGCTGCAACTGGACACCTACGAGCGCGAGGTGGAGCGCTACGGCGGGCCGGTGGGCGTCGTGCTGTCGGAGGCGTTCTTCTCCGTGGACAGCGACGCGACGCTGGACCTGCTGCGCACGTGCGAGGGCGATGCGGGCGCGGACCTGCGCTGGCGGCTGGTGCTGAAGGGGCTGGACCTGCTGCTGACGGACCTGGGGCTGCCGCTGACCGCGAAGGCCCGGGTGGCCGAGCGGGCACGGGATGGCTTCGCGGCCGAGTTCAAGCCAGGCAAGGTGCTGGAGACGCAGCTGAGCGCGCGCTTCCGCGCCGAGCGCCCGAAGCTGGAGGCGCTGCTGGACGCGACGCCCGCCACCGAGGGCCCGTGGCGAGAAGGGCTCACGGTGCTCCAGCAACGCAGTGAGCGGCTCGCCACCGTGGGGCGCGAGTTCCAGGCCGCCGAGCGCGAAGGCCGGCTCACGCTCCCGGTGGAGGCGCTGGCCACGAGCCTGATGCACATGCACGTCAACCGCGTGCTGCCGGACGACGCGCGAGCCCACGAGCTCGTCCTGTACGACTTCCTCGCGCGGCTGTACCGCTCGCGCCTGGCACGGGGCTGAGACAGGCGCCGCCGGACGACCGGGGGCGCCTGTCGGTCCGCGGATCAGCGCTCCCCGTCAGGCGTGCTGAGCGGCCGGCGCTGGTGCTGTTCCTGGTGGGCCGGGAACATGGAGACGAAGAACTCCGACCAGCCGCCCATGCGCACCCGGAGCACGTCGTACTTCTCCGGGTCCTTCGACGCGCGCTCGAAGGTCTCCGGGTTGGCGCAGGTGATGGTCAGGATGTTGGAGCCCTGGCCCTGGGCGAACGCGTGCAGCACGCGCTCCAGGGAGCCCACGGGGAAGTCCTCGCGGATGTTGAAGTCCGTGGGCGCTCCGCTCGTGAAGCCCTCGGCTCCCGCGCCGGTGTAGCCGGACAGCGCTCGCACGAAGCCCTCCTCCTGATGATCCAACGGCTGATCCGCGATGCTCGGCGACGGGCTCAGGTCCGAGGCCAGCGTCTCCCCGAGCCGCCGTCCATCCGCGGAGGCGCCGCAGGTCGCGCCGAACTCCACGTAGTTCTCGAAGGTGCCCGCGCCGGGCTGGACCTGGAACCCGCCGAACGGCTTCTCCGGCGTCCCGAACCGCTTCGCGAGGTCCACCATCTTCTGGGCCGTGGGCTCGGCGGGCTCCGTGAAGACGCGCACCACCGTCCGCGCCACGCGCTGGATGAAGGCGTCGCCGAAGCGGTCCACCTCCTCGTTGCCGCGGCCGTAGCGCGGCTGGGCGAGCGCCACCTGGCGCAGGTCCCGGAAGCGCTGCGCCTTCGCCTCGATGCGCGCGGGGCCCGCGAAGGTACTGATGAAGGGCTCGTTCATCTGGTGGCCCCAGTCGCACAGCAGCGCCTCCACCAGTTCCGGCAGGGACGTCACCGCCGTGTCCTGCTCGAACACCATCTTCCGGATGGCGTACAGCGAGTTGATGACCGTGGAGAGGGCCGTGATGCACGGGGCCACCATGTTGTAGCGGGCGCCGCCCCCGTAGAGGTCCAACCCCTTGTCGATGCAGTCGTCCACGAACACGGACAGCAACGGCGACGGGCACACGGCGCTCATGGATCCGAAGACGCCCACCATTCCGTCCGCCTGCTTCGCGTACATCCAGCTCAGGTGCTGGAAGAACAGGTCCTGGAGCTGCTCGAAGGACTGGATGGCCGAGGGCGGAGGCGACGTGAAGGACACGCGCTGGCCCCGGAAGTACATGGGGCCCGCCGTGCTCCAGCTCTTGCCCTGGTTGAGCGCGGCCTCCAGCGGCGACAGGGCCGTCATGCCGCCCAGCGTGAACCAGTTCTGCCCGACGATCTGCGGCTCGTAGCAGCCGTCGCAGGCGTAGTCGCGCGCGGCCCGGAGCACCACCTCGCTGTTCCACGCGCTGCCGGCCTTCTCGGCCACCGGTGTGGCCGCGGTGGGCTGGGTGCCCTGGCCCACGCCGTCACCGCTGTGCAGCAGCCCGGGGATGATCTTCTCGTCGCTGAGGAGGATGGGGTGCGCACCGCCGCTGAGGATCGCCAGCGCCGCCTCGTGCAGGTACTCGGGCGGGATGTCCTTGCGCACGCGCAATGACAGGCACGGCGCGTTGAGCGGCAGCCGCCGGGCCGCGCGCAGGCAGAAGAGGGTGACGCGGTTGTACGCGGGCCGGCCCTCTCCGGGCGTCTCGTCCGCGATCGTCCCGCCCACCGTCACCTGCTGGATCCACTGGTTGTTCGCGGCGCCCTGCGGGTAGTTGCCGCTCATCCCGCCCATGGCCAGGTTGCCGAAGGGCTGGTGGTCCTCCACGAACTGGCGGTTGAGCAGGACCTTCTCGCCCAGCTTCACCCAGAAGCAGTCGATGATCTCCTGCGCCTGCTCGTCGTCCAGCACGCCCGCCGCCACGTCGCGCTCGTAGAAGGGGAAGAGCATCTGATCCAGCCGGCCCACCGCCGTGGGCTCGCCAATCAGGTGCAGGCCCGCGTGCAGCGTGAAGAGCAGCTGGGTGGCCTCGAGCATCGTCTGGGGGCGCTCCGTTGCCAGCCGCTGCATCCGCTCCTGGATCTTCAGCAGGTTGTCGCGCTCGGCGTGCTGCCCCAGGGGCAGCTCCGCGGCCATCTTGCCCGCGAGCGCCGCGTAGGCCAGGCAGCTGTCGCGCACGCCCTCCAGGGACAGCACGACGCCCCGGTAGAACTGGCGCTTGGTCTCATCCTGGGTCTCGTCGTGCCGGGCCTGGACGTCCGCCATCAGCCCGCCCAGGCCCCGGTCCAGGGCGCGCTGGAAGCCCGGCACCAGGTGGCCCACGCCCGACGCGGAGCTCAGCCCCGCGAAGAAGTTGCCCAGCTCCTCGTCCTTGCGCGCGTAATCAATGACATACCGCCCCTGACCCAGCCCCAGGTTGGGCAGGGCCCCGACGATGAGCTCCACCGGGTGGATGCGATAGGTGTCCGCGCCGTTGTACCAGTTGCCCTGCGCGTCCTGACGGCGGCCCCGGAAGCCGTAGGCATCGCTGGCGAAGACCTGGCCCAGGCTGACCTTGATGGCCCAGCCCATGCGCTCCACGACGGAGAGCCCCATCACCTCCCGGGCCTTCGCGGGACCGTACTGGCGCGCCACGTAGGCGCACAGGTGCTCCAGCTCCTGCTGCGACCGGTTGACGTACCAGTTGTCCTGCCAGCGGGAGAAGGCATCCGACAGCAATTGCAGCACCCGGTTGGACGGAGGCTGGTGCGTCCGGCGCTTGTCTCCAGACATCGTCGCCATCTGGAACAGGTAGTTCTTGTGGTTGTAATGCATGTACCCGTTCGAAGAGGACACGTCGAAGTGCCGGTCCAGGCGGCTCCAGTCCACGCCGGGGAAGCGCTTCCAGTCCTGCTGCTCCGCGCTCTGGAGCTTCACCGGCTCCAGCCCCAGGTCCGCCTGGCTGGGGATGTAATAGAAGCCACCCAGGTTGGAGCGGACCTCGGACAACAGTCGGTCCCGCATGAAGCCGCGCTGATCGCCAATCTGCTGGTTCATGACGGCTTCGAGCGCGCGGACGCTCCGGGCATAGCCCGCGAAGTAGATGCCCGCCTCGTCCCGGAGGCTGGCCCCCTTGGCGCGCAGCTCCGTGTTGTGCACCGTGTTCGCTTGCCCGAAGGGCAATCCCAGCCGGAGCACCTGCAGCGTGTTGCCCTGGGCGTCCTGCACGCGGGCGCTCTTGATGTGGCTGCGCTGGTCCTGACTGGGGATGAGGATGTCCTCGGTGGTGCGTCCCACCAGGTCCTCGACCTGCTGGGGGCTCATGTCCAGCAGGTGCTCCCAGTTGATCTCGAAGCGCTGCGCGAGCACGAAGGATGCGCCCAGGTGCGCGGGGTCCTCGAACCCGACGAGGGTCTGCTCCTGGATGGAGACCGGGTCGGAAGGGTTGTTGAGGTTCTCCGAGAAGCGGCAGCCCAGCACCTTGCCGCCGCGCTTGTCGGGGCGCGTGGACTTGGTGGCCGCCTTCTGGTGGTCATGGGGGCCGGAGCGCACGCAGCGCGCCTGGTCTTGCAGCCGCGCACGGATGAACTCGAAGACCGCGTCGCAGTGGGACTCCACGTCGGACTTGATGTGGAACCACAGGTCGCCCTGTGAGTCGACGAACGTCCCGTTCGAGCGGGAGAACACGTTGGAGCGCCAGTCCGGTGAGGACTCCTCGGGGAAGGCCAGCTTCATGCCTTCGGGGAGGTCCGTCCCATCCTCGGCGCACCACTCCTGCCAGAGCCGGAAGCCCACGCCGACGATGGCCGTGGTGTTGGCGCTTCCGTAGTGGGTGTGGATCTCCTCGCGCACGTCCCGCATCAGCGTCTGGAGGAGCGCCCGGGTCAGCGGTTCGCCGGTCCCGTCCGGAGTGCGCCAGAACGTGGCGAACACGGCGTAGGGAGAAGGGTAGACGAGGCCTCGCTGGACGAGCGACCAGAGCTCATGGCTGAGCTGGTTTCCCTGCTGCGTGGACAAGGACTTCGCGGAATGGTGCTCGGCTGCAAGGACTGACGGCGTACGCATTCGGCGTCTCCATGGTTGGGCGCAAGCAGGACTGTCTGTCCATGGCCCCCCGGGTGGGAGGGTCTACCAAATACCGTCAATTCCTGTCACGCCACGGCGGGTCGAAGGCCAATGTCAGTGAAACCCGCTAGCCCTTTCAGGCGGTGCGGTTTCCATTGACCCTGGGAGTGTCCACGAACACCGGGGGGCCGCTTGGTCCTGGGCCCAGCCGTGATGAACCGTTGACTGCGACATTGGCCCACGGTCGCCCGGCGCGCCGGGAGGCGGCAATGCGTGGCTCGAAGCTGGCCACAGTAGCGGCTGCGGTGAAATACAGGCACTCTAGTAATCGCGATGCGTGCCAATTTTGCTACATGCATGTGCCATTCGTCGCGCACATGCTGGATGCTGAGTGGGGCGACAACGGATTTATCAGGCTTCGCGCTTTGGGTCTGAAAGTAGAAGTGCTCAAGCAGTGAGTTGCGTCAGTGCCGGGAAGCGCCAAACGGCGAGGACGGCACAGCATCCGTAGCCCACCAACTGAATGCCCACACCATGAACGGTAGAGGAGAGTTGCTCGGGATTGGCGACGTAGCTGGCGATGGACTTCGCCGCCTCGTGGTCTGTGACGCGCAGCATACTCTCGGCGAGGCGTCGCGGGTTGATGAGGCCGATATAGCTGGTCCGCGGGATGGCGTCCGCGAAGATGGGAGGGCTGGCCGAAGCTCTCTTCGATGAAGAGAGTCGGCCTTGGCGTCGGGAGGCGGCGCTTGCCAGTTTCAGCATGACAGCCAAGCCCGTCCTTGCCCGTGCTAAGGTAGTGCTCCATTTGGGCGTGGACTGCGGTGCCCGGGTCCCGGAGCTCGACGGGCCGTTCAGGCCGCCGACGAACTTTGGTGAATAACCACGCGCGCTGGCGGAGGGCAAATTTCCGCAACTGCAAGACGGACAGGTGGCGAAGGGTGTCTCCCTTGACAGCGTATCGCTCCGAGCCTTCGGAGAGGGTTCGCCACCGTCCAGTTGATGTGACTAGAAGAGTTCTTTGAGATTCGATTTGATGGTGCTGATTGGAATCCGGGA
This sequence comes from Corallococcus sp. M7, assembly GCF_054512695.1. Taxonomy (NCBI): domain Bacteria; kingdom Pseudomonadati; phylum Myxococcota; class Myxococcia; order Myxococcales; family Myxococcaceae; genus Corallococcus; species Corallococcus sp. M7. The sequence goes on along the minus strand of NZ_CM137252.1, from coordinate 6,495,424 downwards.
GTCGAAGTCGGCGGCCAAGCTGTTTCTGATGGCCTTTGCTACTACGGGGGCGCACGCTGCTTGTTGGAAGGTATTTACGTTGAAGGTTAAGCTTACAGGGAGCTTGTTTTTGGTGAGCTTACGCAGCGAGTTGACAGTGCTCTTGTAGTTCGGGATCCGGAAGTCCTCGCCGGTAGAGTCTCGAATACGCTTCAGTTGCGCCCGGACCGCCATGATGGCCGCCGGATCATTGCAAAGCATGTAGCTGGCAATGTCGGGCTTTTTCCCAAGCGCGGCACGCACTTCATGAAACTTCTCAGACTGGTTGAATCCCACAAGTTTCAGTACGGATCTAATCCCGGCAAGAGATGAGAAGTCAGCATCCAGGATTTGGGTTATTTTTTGTCCAGTGGTTTTGGTTATTCTGGGGCCGGCAAGGAAAATTTGCCAACGCGCAAGGTTGGTGAGTATGCCGACCCTGAATGCATCGCGAGTAGGGCCCTGTTGGACGAGATATCTCCGGATCATGGAGTTATTGAGTTTTTTATGGAATGGCTTCACTTCGACGTGAATGGGTATGTTGCCGTTGGGGTGTTTTAGCTTGTAGTCGATGTAGCCGCGCTTGCTCGCTTGAGGGGTTATGGCCTCAAAGGGCCAGTTGAGGCAGTCTGTTAAAGCTATGTGGACGTAGCGCGAAGTGTTGGCTTCGTGGATAGGAGTTATTCCGTTGCGAACTGCCTTCATTATCCACTGCTCGTTGGCCATGCAGGCCTCCTGTTATGGTTAGAGCCACTGAAGCAGGTGCGGCGGGCGTCCGCTGGAGGCGAACGATACCCATTAAGCGACATTTGAGCTTGAGAAACTTGAGGATTCGTGGTTTGCGATCGACTTGTGCCTGGGCCAAGGATAGCAGGTCCTCTCTCTTTAGGTACAGTGCATGGCGCCTCTGGTGCGACCCTCGCCGCCGCCGTACCGTAGTCACGCTTTGAATGCGGTTGCGGAATCCGAGGTCGCGAAGGACGCTCGCAATCTTCCTCTCTGTGGTTGCGTTCAGTGCGCCCTTTCTGCCTCCCAGAGCCTCCTCAGCCGCGATGAGTAGGGGCACGTTCACCGGTCGTCGCAAGGGTGGCATGCGCAGTAGCCCCTGGACAGTGCTATTGCGCTTCTCGTCATTGGGGACTCGCTGCTCTCCTTCGCTTGCGGCTCGGCGCGAGGGGTTTCCTCCTCTGACAGGCGCCACTGCTCGCCCTATCAGGAGCGCGCGCGACGTGCCAATGAGGCGACTGGTGCGTGGCGGAGCTACGCGACAGGTAGGCCTTGAGGGCCTGGATGTACCCAGCGCGCCGGATGCCATCCAACTCCGCCATTCGATGACTTGGAACTGTTAGGCGCGTTGCGGAGTCCTTGCTAGCGATGTCCAGCTTCTCGTTGCCGAATCACTCGCCCGCAGGCACGTGAAGAGCCATGGACTTCCAGGACGCCAGGGCACCCGCGCATGTGGGCCACGCGCTCGCGACACACATGTTGCGAACCATGAACATGCCAATGTGCAGCGTCCAGTCCTTAAGAAGGCCGTACACTCAATTACGAAGCGGGTCGTAGAGCTTAGAGTGTGAGACCAGACAACACGCGTTTGGGGCATGAGGCGCAGGTGTTTGTAGCCATCCTGCTCCAGAGGGAGCTTTCCTCATCTCACCAAGTGAGTTTGCCGAGGTCTCCCGGACCCAGCTGAGTCATTGAAATCACGCAATACATGCATTGCGAAACAGCGTTGCCAGCCTTGAAACATCGGTGGGACATCTCAGACCCGGGTCTGAGCCCGGGGGGGCTTCGGATTTGTCGGAGGGATGGTGTACGCTTCTTTGCGACACGGCGGAATGGGACCGCCGGGTTTGGGCCGGGGTGTTTCGTGGAAGAAGAGATCGTCTATCGCCACACGGTGGAGGGAGTGTTCCGCTCCATCGGTGATCGGCTCACTCAGGACCTCCGGACGAAGCTGAAGGACGTGGGCCTGGACCTGGATGCTCAGGCTCCGCACCACACCCCTCGGAAGACCTTCGCCGAGGCCCTTCGCGTCACCGTGGAGTACCTGTACCCGCAGCTCGACGTGGGCGAGGGCTACCGGCGCCTGGGCATCGGCATCATCCAGGGGATGGAGCAGACCGTGCTCGGCAAGTCGCTCGTGTCCATGTGGCCCATCTTCGGGCCGGAGCGTGTCGTCGTCCGCATCCAGGAGAGCTTCGCCACCGTCAACAACTACATGCGGTCGGAGCTGCTCACCCAAGGCCCCGGGCACCACATCATCCGCGTGAATGAGTGCAACGGGAACCCGGGCTACCTGCGCGGCCTCATCGAAGCGGGCCTGGCCAAGGCCGGCGCGAAGAACCTCCGCGTGGAGCCCTTCGACTTCGATGGCCACGCCTGCTCCTACCGCATCCGGTGGGGCGGCTGAGGCTGGAGCCGGGTAAACCCAGAACAGCGACCTAGGTGCGGTGTCTGGGAAAGATAGACAGATTTTGTTGAGGTTACGTGGTGTCTGGCGACCGCTCGCGCGTTCGTGATGACATTGCCGCGAGCTGCCGTTAGGGCTGCGCGCAATTACATCCGACCCCCGGACGGATTCATGGCCGAACAGGTTGTCTATCGTCACACGATTGAAGGGCTCTTCCGCTCCATTGGCAGGCGGCTCACGCCGGAGTTGAAGAACCAGTTGAAGCAGGCCGGGCTGGACCTGGACGCTCCCATCCCCCGCAACACGCCCCGGGTCGTCTTCGCGGAGGCGCTGCGCATCACCTCACGGGCGCTCTACCCAGACGTCGATACGGACGAGGCCTACCGGCGCTTGGGCGCGGGGCTCATCCAGGGCGTGGAGCAGACGCTGCTCGGCAAGGCGCTCGTCGCGATGTGGCCCATCTTCGGACCGGAGCGCGTCGTCGTCCGCATCCAGGAGAGCTTCGCCACCGTGAACAACTACCTGCGGACCGAGCTGGAGACCCAGGGACGCGCGCACCACATCCTCCGCGTCTCCGAGTGCAACGGGAACCCCGGCTACCTGCGCGGCATCATCGAGGCGGGCCTGGCCAAGGCCGGGGCCCGGAACCTCCGCGTGGATCCGTTCGACTTCGACGGCCACGCCTGCTCCTACCGTATCCAGTGGGAACCCTGATAAAACGGGGAAATGAAGAAATTCGCCTTTGCTCGACACCGTGTGCTGTGTTTCACCGGCTCCTTCCTGCTGGCCCTCGCCTGTGGGCCGCAGGAGGACCTGGCGCTGGACCTGGAGGAGACCGGCGAGGTCTCCCAGGCCGCCCTGGCTGCCCCGACACTGCTTGAAGCCGTCCCTGGCAATGGGCAGGTGACCCTGAAGTGGACTGCGGGCCCCGCAGGCACCCAGGGCTACCAGGTCCGCTACCGTGTGGGCTCCGGTTCGTGGAGCTACCGGAGCGCGGGGATCCAGACGACGACCCTCGCCGTCACCGGCCTCACCAACGGCACGAAGTACGAGTTCGTCGTGCGCATCAAGGGCTCCACGAGCGATACGACCTCCGGGTACTCGAACAGCCTGTTCGCCACGCCCACCGCGGATGAGTGCTCCGGCTCCTCCGTCCGCCACATCACCGTCGCTGGCGCGGGCTCCAAGGACGGCCAGACGGCGCAGACGGCGGGCACGCTCTCCAATCTCAACGCATTCATCCAGGCGGTGGGACCCGGGGGAACGGTGTGCATCCACGGGGGCACCTATGGCACCGGCACCACCGTGTCCAACGGCGGCGCACTGGGCGCTCCCGTCACCATCAAGGGCGTGGAAGGGCGGCCCGTGTTCCAGTCCACCTTCCAGGCTTCCACTCGGGCGAAGACAGGGCCCGTGGCCTTCACCGTCAAGGCCAGCAACCTCGTGTTCCACAACCTGGAGTTCAGCCACGTGGGCACTTGCTTCAGCTTCAAGGCCGCGACGTCCGTGGCTCACGTCACGCTCAGCCAGTTCCGCGCGGAGAACGTGGCCACCTGCGTGGACGTGGAGCGCTCCAGCGCCACCGCCTTCACCGGCCTCACCATCCGCGACGCGATGATCCTCCAGTTCACTCGCGGGGGCATCTTCCTCGCGTCCGGGACGAACCAGTCGCTGGTGGAAGATGTCTACATCGACATGGAGCCGGACCAGATTGGAGGGCAGGGGAGTGACTACCCCGTGGGCATCGCCCTCTACGACACCACGAACAACGTCACCCTTCGCCGGGCCACGGTGATGAACGTCACCGGCATGCAGACCGGCTACACGCAAGGGGACGGCATCGACGGGGAGAGCTCCGCCAGCGACGTCATCCTGGAGGACAGCTACTTCCGCGGCAGCGAGGATGGCTGCGTCGACACCAAGGTGCGCAACATGCTCATCCGCAACACCGTCGCCGCCGAGTGCAAGCGCAACTTCCGCCTGTGGCAGTCCGTCACGCCGGGCCCTCGCGTCGAGAACGTGAGCAGCTACCAGCCGCGCGACGGCCACTTCTTCATGCACTCCGGCACCACCACGGCCAAGGACATCGCCGTGTACTCCAGCAACGGCGCGAAGCTCGTCGCCTATGACTGCTCGTCTTCGTCTCCCTGCACGTTCAACGCGCAGAACATCCGGGGGACGCTGCTGGACGCGACGAAGCTCAACGCCACCGGCACCGTGACGGGCAACACGCTGGTGTACGGCCAGGCTGTCACCGTCCCTCCCATTCCCAACACCACTTCGTTCACGCCGTAGACCTCCGGAAACGACAAGGCCCCCGGATCCACTCAGGGATCCGGGGGCCTTCTTCGTGGCCGGCGCATCAGGCCAGGTCGAACAGCAGGGCCTCCAGCGGCTCGGAGGCGGTGAGCACGAGGCTCGACTCGTCGGACACGGCGACTCCGTCACCGGCCTTCAGGGCCACGCCGTTGAGCGTGCCCGTGCCGCGAGCAATCTGCACCCAGGCGTGACGCCCCTTGGGCAGCGTGTACTCCGCCTTCTCTCCAGGGCTCAGCAGCGTGCTGTTGAGCACCACGTCCTGGTGCACCGTGAGGCTGCCGTCGCGGGCGTCGGGGCTGGCCACCACGCGCCAGCGTCCCTGCCGGTCCTTCTCCGGGAAGAACTTCTGCTCATACTCGGGCTTCAGGCCCTTCTTCTCCGGGATGATCCAGATCTGCAGGAAGTGGACGTCCTCGTTGGAGCCGTTCATCTCGCTGTGCAGCACGCCCGTGCCGGCCGTCATGCGCTGGACCTCACCGGCTCGCAGGAGCCCCTGGCCTCCCGTGCTGTCCCGGTGCGCGATGGCGCCGCTGAGCGGGTAGGTGATGATCTCCATGTCCCGGTGCGGGTGCGTGTCGAAGCCCTCGCCGGCCTGCACGCGGTCCTCGTTGATGACGCGCAGGGCGCGGAAGCCCATGTTGTCGGGGTCGAAGTAGCTCGCGAACGAGAAGGTGTGATGCGAATCCAGCCAGCCGTGGTTGGCGTGACCGCGTGCTTCGGAAGGGCGAACGTTCATCATGGTGTGTGCTTCCTTTCGAGACACAACATGCGCTTGCGAACGCCACCTGGCCAGACACGAACCTCGGGACACATCGTTCCATCCGCGGAACGAAACGCCGGCACTGTCTCAGCGCTTCGCCCGCTTGAGTGCTTCCGGGTTCTGGGGCCAGTGCTCGCGCAGCACCTCCACGAAGGCCATCACCTTGGGCACATGGTGGCGCGTGGGCGGGTAGACGGCATGCACCGGCGCGCCCGTGGAGCTCCAGTCCGGCAGCACGCGCTGGAGCCGCCCGGACGCCAGGTCCTCGATGCATTGCTGGCCCGGGATGAGCGCCACCCCTGCGCCCAAGGTCGTCACCGCGCGCAGCATGTCCGGCTCGTTCACCACCAGCCGTCCGGAGACCTTCACTTCGACGGAGCGCCCGCCCGCGTGCAGCGTCCAGACGTTCCCCTGCACCGCCTTGCCGAAGAAGAGGCAGTCATGCTTCGCCAGGTCCGCCGGCGTCTTCGGTGCACCCCGCGCCTGGAGATAGCCGGGCGAAGCCACCACGAGCCACTCGATGTCCCCCAGCCGCCGCGCCATCAGCGATGAGTCCGGCAGCTTCCCGGCGCGCACCGCCAGGTCGAAGCCCTCCTCCATCAGGTCCACCGCGCGGTCCGTGCAGAGCAGCTCCACCTGCACCTCCGGGTACTGCTCCATGAAGCGCGCCACCAGGGGCGCGAGGAAATGCACGGACAGGGGCGTCGTCACGCGCAGCAGGCCGGTGGGCCCCGCTTGCATGCGCGTCACCGCCAGCTCCGCGGCCTCGGCCTCCGCGACGATGCGCTCACAGTGCGCGTAGTACGCGCGGCCCACCTCCGTCAGGTGCAGCGTGCGCGTGGTGCGCTGGAGCAGCTGTGCTCCGACGCGCTCCTCCAGCTCGGAGACCTTGCGGCTCACGGTGGACTTGGGCATGCGCAGCGCCTTCGCCGCCGCCGTGAAGCTGCCCGCCTGGACCACCCGGGCGAAGACGAGGAGTTCGTTGAGGTCCATGGCCCTTGCCTCGTGCGGGAAGAGGACTGTTCCAGCCGTGGAACAGTGCTTCCTGTCCGTCCCGTCTAATCCGGAACGTGGGGGGCCGCTACCTTACGCCTCGTTGAAACACACCGCCGCCAACGCGGCGCTCACGACAAGGAAGACGACCATGGCCACCACCACCTGGAACATCGACACCACGCACACGGGCATCCACTTCAGCGTCCGCCACATGGTCGTGGCGAAGGTGCGCGGCAGCTTCACGAAGTTCGGCGGCACCATCACCCTGGATGACGCGAACCCGGCGGCGTCGGCGGTGTCCGTGTCCATCGAGGCGGCGAGCATCAGCACCGGCGTGGACCAGCGCGACAACCACCTGCGCTCGCCGGACTTCTTCGACGTGGAGAAGTTCCCGGCCATCACCTTCCAGAGCACGAAGGTGGAGCCCTCCGGCAAGCACCTGAAGGTGACGGGTCAGCTCAGCATCCGCGGCATCAGCCGCGAGGTCGTCCTGGAGGCCGAGCAGTTGGGCATCGCCAAGGACCCGTGGGGCAACACCAAGGCCGCCTTCGAGGCCAAGACGTCCATCAACCGCAGCGACTTCGGCCTGACGTGGAACCAGGCCCTGGAGGCGGGCGGCGTGCTGGTGGGCGAGAAGATCGAAATCGCCCTCGAGGTCCAGGCCGCCCAGGCGCAGTCGGGCGAGAAGGCGGCCTGAACCCCGAAAGGGACTACTCGACGTCGAAGGACGTCAGCACGAAGTGCACGTCGGACTCCGCGCCCGAGCTGACCGTCGCGGTCGCCGGGCGGGAGATGTCCGTGGTGAAGGACACGCCCTCCGGTCCCACCAGGTCCACCTGGTAGGTGCCGGGCAAGAGGTACTTGAAGTCCGCCACGTAGGTGGTGCCCGTGCTGGCGGTGAAGGCCAGCGTCTCGCGGCTGCCGTCGGCGTTGATGAGCACCGCGGAGAAGCTGCCCAGCTGCGGCAGGCCCATGGGCAGCGACACGCTGCCGGCCTCCAGCGTCACCTCCACGTTGCCGGAGAACTCCATGTCCGCGCCCTTGATGATGGGACGCATGACCCACCGGCCGGAGTTGCCCGCCTCCTTGCCAAAGCTCTGCGCCACGTCGAAGTCCACCAGGATGACCTTCTGGTCGTCATCGCTGGTGATGGTGACGTCCGCGTCCTTGTCGAACTTCACCTTGAGGCCGGAGCTGCTGGCGCTCGGCATGTGCAGGTCGCCGTCCACCTGGGCGCCCTCGGGCAGGTCCTCGTAGTTGGCGGAGGTGGCGAAGATGCGGCTGGTGCCGTCCTGCTTCACCTGGATGTAGCCGCCGGTGATGACGAAGCGCAGCTCCTTGTACGTGCCCGCCGGAACCTCCGCGTCCTTCACCAGGTCCGCGGTGTCGTTGGCCAGCGTGAGCAGGTCGGTGGTGACGGGCTCGCTCAGGAGCACCACGTCTCCCTTGCCGTCCTCGTCTCCGTCCACGCTGCCCTTCAGGTAGACCTTCGAGATGGTGACGACGGCCTTCTCGATGCCGTCGCCCGGAGCGTCGGTCAGCTTCAGGGTGACGCGGGCGGTGTCGTTACCGCAGGCCGCGAGGAACAGGAGCCCCGTGGCCATCAGCAGGGTGGACGTCAGGTGTCGCAGGGTCTTCATGGATCAGCCTTTGTTGGAATCAGGGATGAACGCGGGAGGAGACCCTCCCGCGTCCGGACCGGCCACGGCGTTCGCTCAGCCGATGTCCGGCCAGCAGCCGCCTTCCTGGCACGACATCGAATCGCAGCAGGTGTTCTCGCCCTCGGTGGAGCACTCGCCGCCCGCGGGGATGCACTGGGGACCGGCGTCGATGCCGCCACCCGAGCCGCCGTCAGACGTGCCCGCGTCGGGCTCGCTGGTGCCGCCATCCGTGGGCGTCTCGCCTCCGTCGTCGCAGGGGCCCACCGTGTCGCCGTGGCGCAGGTGCGCGGGCACCGCGGCCACGCCCACCGTGATGGTGTGGGCGTTGGCGGGATTGCCGGGAGGGATGTGGCAGAGCGTGATGCCCGAGTTGCCATCCGGCGCGGTGCCGCCATCCGTGGCGGGCGCCTCTCCGGCGGCGCCACCCAGGTTGTCACCACCCGAGACGAGCGACGGATCCTCCGACTCCGCGGGGCCTCCGCAGCCCAGGGAGAGCATCGTCGCGCACAACACCATCCATGCCGCGGAAGAGCGAACGGTCGGGATACGCATGGTCATCCTCCTGTGTATCGAGGCGGTGGGGGGCCGCTTGGGGAGCGGAGTGCCTCGTTGTCAGGAAGACCCGGGTGCTCGCGAGGTGGCCACAACTCCAGACGGGCCGCGAAGTGTGAGGCGACGGACGGTCTGGATATGTGTGGCTTTGCGGAAAGCTCTCTTCACAGCGGAAAGCCGTCGCGAAGGGGCGACGAATTTCAATGGCTGTCTTCAGGGCTTTTCGCGCCGCGGTCATCCATCGCGGAGCGGCCGTCACCGCCACAGCCCGCCAACGCGCAGCGCTCCTCGGCGGAGGAGCCGTCGGGGACGAGCTCCACGTTCAGCACCGTCTGCTTGCCCGCGTCCACGCAGTCCTGCACGGACGTGGAGCTGAAGCCGGGCGCGGAGATGCTGAGGCCGTAGCAGCCTTCCGGCAGCGGCCCCAGGTGCCGGGGGATGTCGTCATCGAGCCCGGACGCCTGGATGGGGGTGCCGTCCACGATGGCCCTCGCCTCGGACACCTTCCGGTTGCCCCGGGAGTGGAGCTTCACGAAGAAGGTGCCGCCCTCGCGCGGCGAGACGTCCGCGATGCTCACGGACTGGCCGCCCTGCACGGTGAGCGGCACGCGCGCGGCCTTGTCCGAGGTGGCCAGGACGAAGAGCTCCGCGGGGCCCGCGGGCACGTCCTCCAGCGTGAAGCGGCCCTGCGCGTCCACGCCGCTGCGCACGCCGGGCGCGCCCAGCACGGTCACCAGCGCGACGGCGGGGTCGAACTCCGTGAGCCGGCCGCGCACGGTGCCCGCGCGGAAGGGCTCGTTGTCCAGGCTTCCGCACGCGCCCAGGCCCAGGCCGAGCGACGACAGCGTCAGGATCAGGCATTGGCGGCGCATCAGAAGCGGTACCCCACGCCGGCGTTTCCGCCGATGAAGCCCACGGCCTGTCCCTGCCCGTCCACCACCACGTACGTCAGCATCCCGTGGCCCTGGGCGGTGAGCTCCAACCGCTCTCCCAGGCGCCAAGCCAGTCCGCCCACCACACCGGGGCTGACGGTGAAGTAGCGCTGGCCTCCCGAATAGGCCTCCACCTCGAAAGACCTGCCCAGGTACAGCGCGGCCACACGCGGGCCCGCGAACAGCGTCAGCCGCTCCCAGCGCCACAGGTACGGCACCGCCGCGCCCATCGTGAGTGTGGTGTAGCCGAAGGGCACCTCGCTCCCGGGGGCGACCTGGAGCTTCTGGCGCCCATGTCCCAGCCCCATGTCCAGCATCAGGCCCAGGTCCTGGAGGGGCAGGTCCTCCAGCCGCAGCACCACACCCACCTGGGGCGCGGCGGGCAGCAGCTCGCGCCGGCTCCGGCCGTCCGCGAAGGACATCATCCCGCCCACGAGCGACAGCGCGCGGCGCGGGATGGCGTCCGACAGCAGGCGCTCCAGCGGCAGGCGCTCGCCCCGGGCCACGTCCACCTCGCGCCGCACGAGGACGGCGTCGCCCTTGGTGAGCTCCACCGTGCGCTTGCCCGGGCCCACCGCGGCGCCTCCCGGCAGCTCCATGCGCGGCTCGCCGTCCACCTTGAGCAGGAAGCCGTCCAGGCGCGGGTTGTAGGAGAAGAGCTCCGGCTGGCCCGTGCGGTCGATGCGGCCGGCGAGGATGACCGGATCCGCGCCCACCTCCATGATTTCGGCGGAGGGCCGCTGGCGTCCTTCCGTGAAGGTGAAGGTGCGGCGGCGCGAGTAGTCGTGCGCCTCCGTGGCGGTGACGGCGCCGTCCGCGTTGCGGTCCGCCGCGCCGCCCAGGCCCTCGATGAGGAAGTACGTGTAGATGTCGTTGCGCAGGTCCTCGTCCTCGCGCGCCGTCTCGCCCCAGTCGCTGGCGGCGAACACCATGGAGGCCCGGGAGGACTCCTCCAGGGGGCGCGCGTAGAAGCCGGACTTGATGCCCGCGAGCTCCACCTCCAGCTCGCGGGGCAGCAGCGACTTGCCGCTGCCGCTGTGGCAGGTGGCGAGCACCAGGAGCCGCCTGCGGCTGGGCAGTTGCTCGAACTCCGCCTTCAGCGCGTCCATGGAGAGCGCCGTCTGCGGGATGGCGCGGTAGGACGCGTCGCGCGTGACGAGGTAGCGCGTGAGCTCCCCGCGGCCGTCGCGCGCGAGCGTGCCGTGCGCGGACAGGTACACCATCACCACGTCGTCGGGCCGGGTGGCTTCGCGCCGCAGCTGGCGCAGCGCCGCGAGGATGGCGTCGCGGGTCGTCTCCTCCGGGCGCGTGAGGACGCGCACCTGGTCGAAGTGGCCCCGCGCGGGGTCCTTCAGCGCCGCCGCCAGGTCCGTGGCGTCCTTGGAGGAGAAGCGCAGGGAGCGCCACTGCGGATCATCGAAGGAGGACACGCCCACGAGCAGCGCGAGCCGCCGGGGGGTGTACGCGCGTGACAGGTCCGCGGCGTCGAGCCGCAGCGGCACGAGCCCGCCCTTGTCTCCGGCCGTGGCGGACGAGCCCGCGCAGGCGCAGAGGAGGACGAGCAGCAGGGGAAGGAGGCGCCTCACGGGGCCAGAGTTTGACCGGATTGGACCCGCACGTCGAACCTCACCACGGTTCCCGGGCGTGCATCCGGGCTGCCGTCCGCGGCGAGCGCGGCGAGTGCGTCCTGCTCCGAGGCGGCCTCACCGGGCGCGAAGGCCACCAGCGCCACCGACAGCCGGCCCTCGTCCGAGTCCAGGCTCACGCCCGCGAGGCCGTCCGGGCCCTCCAGGTCATGGGTGCCCGCCGTCAGGGGGAAGCGGCCAAGCAGCTCCGGCGCCTGCTGCTCCCGCTGCTGGTAGAGCAGCGCGGTGCCGGACTCCGTGGCGTGGTAGCGCAGGAGCAGCACCTCGTCGCTGGTGACGTCCGCGCCGGAGTCCAGCCGGCGCAGGGCCCCGTCGGTGCTCCGCGCGACCACGGCCAGCTCCAGGGAGATGCGCCCCGGGCCCTTCTCACCGGTCCACTCGCTGGCGCCTCGCGTGGGCCCCTTCACCAGCGGCACCAGCACCACCATCAGCACGGAGGCCGCGATGGCGCCGGCCATCCATCCCAGGTACCGGCCAGGCGGCGGGGCGAAGCGGCGGACGCGGGGCGCGGGGCGCAGCGGGACGACCTCCGCTTCGGGCTTCCTTTCGGGCGCGAGCGCCAGGAGCAGCGCGTCCGTCAGCCCGTCGAGGGCGTCCGTGTGGGTGGCGAGGAACGTCTCACAGACCTCGCAGGGCGAGGCCAGGTGCTCGCGGAACCATGCGACGGCGGCGGGGTCGCGCCCGGCGAGCTCGGCCATCGCGGTGGCATCCAGGTGTCTCATGGCTTCATTCCCACCGTCCGGCGAGCACCCGCAGGAGGAGCTCGCGCTTGATGCGCCCGCGAAACCGCTCCAGCCGCATGGTGACCGTGCTCTTTCCCACGCCGAGCTGCTCGGCGATCTCCCGCGCTGAGAGCTGACCCTCGATGTAGAAGAGCTGCACGGTCTTCTTCTCCTCGCCTTCGGGCAGCTCCGCGATGAGCTGCCGCACCACCTCGATGTCCCGCTCCACCTGGAGCGTGGGCGGAATCGCGGGCACCGTCTCAGGCGTCGGGTCCGCCAGTTCCTCCTCCATCCGCTGGAGCAGGCCGCGGCGCTCCAGCCGCGTGCGCGCCCGGTTGCGCGCGATGGTCAACAACCATGGAGTGAAGGCCCCCGCCGACTTCAGCTGGGCCAACCCCCGGAACGCCCGGACGTAGGACTCCTGGAGGACGTCCTCCGCCTCGTCGGGATCCAATGTGCCGAAACCCGCGACCAGCCGGGCCACCAAGGGGCGGGTGCGACGGTATAGCTCGCTGAAGGCGGACGACTCCCCCCTCGTCGCGCGCCGAACCGCGTCCGTGACATCGTCCGTCTCACCCACCTGCGCAGAAGACCTCCTGTTGGGCGAATCGGCCACGGGCGCGGATTCTTCCACGGCTTTCGCGGCTAGAGTGAAGCCTTCAGCGTCCAGCCGAAGAGGTGGCACATGCAGCGGAAATGGATGATGGCGCTGGCCGCGGTGGGATGGTTCCTGACGGCCTGTGGTCCCGGGGACGCTCCTCTGGCGGACACTCCTCCCGGGGAGGACGCTCCGGGGGACGCGCTGGACCCATCCGGGGAGGAGCCCGGCACGGCGGAGCATGAGCTCACGCCGTGCCTGAGCCAGTGCTACACGACCTGCGTGGGCAACACGCCCGAGGTCGTCGCGTGCCGGCAGGACTGCCGCGACGCGTGCGCCGGCGGCTGAGGGCCGGCGCGAGGCCTCTTCAGGTCGCGAGCTTCGCCTTCAGCGTGATGTTCACGCCTCCGAGCGCCTTGGAGACGGGGCAGCCCTTCTTGGTCTCCTCGGCGATCTTCTGGAACTGGGCGTCGTTGGCGCCGGGGATGGTGGCCTCGGTGGTGAGGTCGATGGTGGTGATGGCGAAGCCGTCACCCTGCTTGTCCAGGTGCACGTCCGCGTTCGTCTGGATGCGCGTGGGCTTCAGGCCCGCCTTCTCCAGCCCCACCGACAGGGCCATGGAGAAGCATCCGGAGAGCGCCGCGCCGATGAGCTCCTCCGGGTTGCTGCCCTGCTGCCCCTCGAAGCGGGTGCCGAGCGAGAAGGGGACCTCCGCGGCATGGCCAGGCTTCATCGAGCCCTTGCCGTCCTTGAACCCGCCGTTCCACTGCGCACTGCCCTTGCTGATACCCATGGCGTTCTGCCTCCCCATGCCCGGCGCGGCTTTGTGCCGCGTCCGTCTGCTTTCGCGCGGCGCGAAGGGTAGGGCGCTCACCGGAGCGCGGGGGCCCTGTCGGCGGACAGGGGCGAAGGGACTGCCGGGGAGTGGACGCTCGCGCGCGCGAAGGCCTGGGTTCTGGACGGTTGGGTCCGCCGTCAGGGGCTCACCGCGGGCCGCAGGAAGAGCAGGTAGTGGTCCGGCAGGTCGTTGAACTCGGAGACGAGGGTGTAGCCCGCGGCCTGCGCGGCGGCGACGAGCGGGGGACGCATGGCCCTCAGGTGCGTCACCGCGATGCGTCCCTGTGGCGTGAGCGCGGGACGCAGCCGGGTGAGGTAGTCCACGCGGTCTCCGAAGAAGTGATCCACTTCCGAGAGGAGGATCAGGTCATACGCGCCCGCTTCGAGCCCCGGCGCGTCCGGGGCCACCTTGCGCACCTCGATGTTCTTGCGTCCGAGCATCCGCGCGCGGAGCTGCTGGAGGGCTTCGTCGTTGATGTCGGTGGCCACCACCTGGCCCGTGGGGCCCACCGCCTCCGCGAGCCGCTGCGTGAAGTACCCCAGCCCCGCACCGACGTCCGCGACCCGCTGCCCCGGAGAGAGCCCCAACGCGGTGATGAACCGGGCGGGCTGACGGGAGCGGTCGTACGCGGCATTCACGCCTTCGACGCTCCCCACGCCATGCAGCTCCGCAGGCGGCTCCGGCGCGGCGGCGGGAGGCGCTTCGGCCTTGCTCTCGGAGCGGCAGGCACCAGCCGTCGTGACCATGGCGAGACACAGACTCCACCGCGCCAGGAAAGGGAACACCGTCAGCGGACGAAAGCGTGTCATTGCAGGCACCGGGGTAGGAAACGAACAGCAAGGTCAAAGTCAAACATCCCGGTTGCGCAGGATATCGCTTTCTGCCGGACTGCGGGGACGCGAGGCATTTCGCCTCCGTCACCTGGAGACTCCAGCATGCGAAACATTGTTCGTGGTTTGGTTTTGGCGACCTTCTCCGTGGGCCTCCTCTCCGCCTGCGGCCCGGCCTCGGAACAGGACGCGTCGCCGCCGGCCGCCGAGGCCGCGCAGGTGGAGCAGGGCATCGGCAGGACGCCCGACTGTGCCATGGGCGAATACGTGGCGGATCAGGTCATCTGGTCGGAGACCTGCGGCGCGTGTCGCGAGGTGGGCGGTGATGGCAGCTGGCCGAATGGTTCCTACGGCCGCGGCGGCACGCTCTACCAGACGTGCTGCGGCGACAACGGCTGCGGTCAGTGGCAGGTCATCCGGCCGGTCTGCACCAGCTGCTAGGCATTGCCCATCAGCGCTTCGCGGTCACCTTCCACAGCGTGTTGCTGGCGTCATCCGCGACCAGCAACGCGCCGTCCGGCAGCACCGTGACCCCCACCGGCCGGCCATGCACCCGGGCCTGGTCCTTGTCGGCGATGAAGCCCGTGAGGAAGTCCTCCGGAGGGCCGGACGGCTTCCCGTCCTTGAACGGCACGAACACGACCTTGTAGCCAGACAGCTCCGCGCGGTTCCACGAGCCGTGCTGCCCGATGAACGCGCCGCCCCGGTACTTCTCCGGGAACGCCCCGGCCTCGTAGAACGCCAGGCCCAGGGATGCCGTGTGGGAGCCCAGGGGCACGTCCGGCACCAGCGTCTTCGCCACCAGGTCCGGCCGCTGTCCCGCCATGCGCGGGTCCTCGTTCGCGCCGAAGTACGCGTAGGGCCAGCCGTAGAACCCGCCGTCCTCCACGTGCGTGAGGTAGTCCGGCACCAGGTCCTCGCCCAGGTCGTCGCGCTCGTTCACCGCCGTCCACAGCGTGCGCGTGCCCGGGACCCAGCCCATGCCCACGGGGTTGCGCAGGCCGCTCGCGTAGATGCGCTCGCCGGTGCCGTCCGGGTTGATCTCCAGGATGTTGGCGCGGCGCTCCTCCTCCTTCAGGCCGTGCTCGGCCACGTTGCTCGCGGAGCCCACGGACACGTAGATCTTCGAGCCGTCCGCGTTGGCCAGCAGGTTGCGCGTCCAGTGGTTGTTGTAGCCGCCCGCCGGCAGCTCCAGGAGCTTCTCCCCGGAGGCCTTCAGCGACGTCTCGCCGGCCGTGTACGGGTAGCGCCAGACGCCGTCCGTGCCGGCCACGTAGAAGCGGTCGCCCAGCAGCAGCATGCCCAGCGGCTGCTTCACGCCCTCCAGGAACACCTCGCGGACCTCCGGCACGCCGTCGCGGTCCGCGTCGCGCAGCAGCGTGATGCGGTTGGCGCTGTGGCCCAGGTTCTGCGAGCGCACCTTGCCGGACTCGATGGACTCCTCCTTGTCCTCCTCGCTCTTGAACTCGGAGCTGGCCTCGGCCACCAGGACGTCGCCGTTGGGCAGCACGTAGGTCCAGCGCGGGTTGCGCAGGCCGTCCGCGTAGCGCGTCACCTCGAAGCCCTCCGGGGCCGTGGGGCGCTTGCCCTCCGGCCAGCCGACGACCGTGCTGTACCGCTTCACCTTGAAGCTGGGGTCGGGCGCGGGCAGCGCGGGTGCCTTCGCGGCGGAGGTGTCGGGGGTGGAGCGGTGCGCGCAGTTCGTCAAGAAGAGCGCGGCGCCCATGCAGAGGGAGGCACGGAGGTTGAGGGGCATTCCCTTCCTCTAGGAGGCCCCTCGCTGTCCGGCGATGACGGACGGAGCCGCCCCTCGCGCGGGTGTTGAGTTGTGGGAAGGGCGGGGCGCCCGCGGCTCAAGAAGTGAACACGGCTCGCCTGTAGCCATTCACCTTCTGCTTGATGAGCTCGTAGCCCTTCGGCGTGTCCTCCGAGGAGATGTCTCCGGTCTCCGCCAGGGCCTTGAAGCGGCGCAGCACCTTCGTCACCTGCGTGGCGGGGATGCCGCGCATCCGCTGCGCCAGCGCCTCGGCCAGCGCGCCGCCCGGGGGCAGGAAGGCCAGGTGCAACGTCACCTCCGTGCCCCCGCTCTCCGGAGCGTCCCGGAAGCGCACCCAGCCCCGCGACTTCATGGGGCTGTCCTCCGTGGACTCCCAGCTGTGGAACTCCGGCGCGCGTTCCTCCACGAGGCGCGAGTCCCAGCTCACCTCGCGTCCCAGCGGCCCGTGGATCCGGAAGTGGCGGCCATCGCCGGCCGTGGGCGTGACCTCCGCGAAGTGCTCCATCAGGCGGCTCAGCGTCGAGGGTTCACGCCACAGGCGGTAGAGCTCCCCTATCGGACGTCTCACGATGAGCGTGTGCTCCACCTCGATGAGCTGTCCGTGCCGTGCCTCCTCGCCAATCAGTGCGCGGCGGGCCGCCCGGGCGACCGCGGCGAGCGCACGCCGCTGGGATTGCAGGCCCCGGTAGAGCAGGGCGCCTCCGGCCAGGGCCACCACCGTGCCCCCGAGCGAGCGGCGCTTCAGCCCCACGGACATCATCGTTCCCGCCGCCACCACCGTGCCGGTCAGCTTCCATTGCTCCGCGCGGAGCGCCTCCCGGGCCTCGGCTGTCTGGGCGCGGACTTCCCGCAGGGCCGTCGTTCGTGAACTCGCCATGGTTCCTCCTGGCCTGACGCGCAGGAGGGTGATGCACGGGCGTCAGGCACTTCCCGCGAAGCTTTGCGCCGCGATGCGTTGGGACAACCGTGCCTGGAGCCGGGGCGGAGGAACTGGCGGTCTCGCGGTCCTCAGTGAAGGGGTGAAGCGGCCGGCGTGTGGATGTGCTCGGGGCGGATGCCCAGGCCAATCAGGCGCGCGGGGATGCGCCGCAGGGCAGGGATGCGCTTCACCAGACGGAGGCTCAATGGCAACCGGCCGTTCATGAATGCGCGCTTCCGGAGCGCCGGGTCCACCACCCGGTTCTGGATGAGCACCTGTGCCCGCTGGGTGAGGCGGGTGGGGAGCTCACGGCGCTGCTGGACGCGGCGCAGGTCCTCGACCGTGACATGCCGGGCGAGCAGGGGGCCCGCGAGCAGGTTGGCGGTGGCCACGGCGTCCTGCACCGCCAGGTTGATGCCCACGCCGCCAATGGGCGACATCGCGTGCGCCGCGTCGCCAATACACAGCAGGCCGGGCTGGTACCAGGTGCGCAGCCGATCCACCCGCACGGTCAGCAGCTTCACGTCGTCCCAGCTTTGGATTTCACCGGCGCGGCCGGCGAGGAACGGCACCTGCTTCACCAGCCCGGCCCGGAAGGACTCCAGGCCGCGCGCCTGGAGGGACGCGATGCCGCCCTTGGGGATGACCCGGCCGCACTGCCATTGGTCGCCCCGGTTGATGAGGAGCAAGAGCTGTCCGCGCTCGAAGTGGCCCAGGGGCGGGCTGGGGTCGTCGGGCCTGCGCGTCACGCGGAACCAGAGCACGTCCATGGGGGCGCCCAGGTTCTGGACCTCCAGGCCGGACTGCTGACGCAGCGTGGACTTCCGGCCGTCCGCCGCCACCACCAGCGACGCGCGCACCTCCAGCGGGCCCTCGGGCGTCCGCGCGCGGACCCCGACGACCTGGCCCTGGTCGCGCACGAGGTCCGTCACCTCCGTGCGGCGGAGCAGCTGGAAGGTCGGGTACATCGCGGCCTTGCGCGCGATGAAGTCGAGCAGGTCCCACTGCGGCATGAAGGCCAGGTAGCGCGCGTGCGTGGGAAGGTGGCGGAAGTCCCCCACGGTGACGTCGTGTTCCCCGACCTGGAAGCGCAGGTCCAACATCTTCGAGTGGGGAAGGGCGAGCAGCTCGTCCAGCCAGCCCATCTCGTGCATCAGCTCCAGCGTGGACGGGTGGAGGGTGTCGCCCCGGAAGTCGCGGAGGAAGTCCGCGTGCTTCTCCAACACCTTCACCTCCACGCCGGCCCGGGCGAGCAGCAGCCCCAGCATCATTCCCGCCGGACCTCCGCCCGCGATGCAGCACTGTGTGGTGAGCGTGGGGGTGGCCATGGTGGTCTCTCCTGGAGCGAAGGGTCCATCCCGCCATGGAGCGCGGCACCTGGATTGGCGGCCGATGCGCCGTCTACGTGGCAGTACGCGGGTCCCCAGCGACGCGGGTCCCCGCGGCGGTGTGAGGCCATTGGATCAATGCAGCCAGGTTCTCTCCATCCAGACAGCAATTGCCGTGTCTGGCGATTGTCATTGTCAGTTCAACGACAGTCATGGGAGGTTGATTCCGAGGCCTGTCCCGCCAGGGGCGGGTCCCATTCCCAGACACGACAAGGTGACATGCATGCTGAAGCTCAGGCTCCTGGTTGGCGCGGTGACGATGGCATTGATGGCGGGCTGTGGTCCCGTGGACGCGCAGTCCGAGGGACAGAACGCGGATGCCATCGCGTCCTCGCGGGACCAGGCTGAGATGCTGGCGGGGCTCGCGGACGCCTGCCAGCCGGACAACTACAACCAGTGCGTGGCCGCCGGATACGGCGCCTGCACCGGGTGGACCACCGCGACGGATTGCGGCCCCACCACCTGTGATCCCGAGTACGGCCTCAGCCCCTGCTACCAGCGGGACTGCACGGAGGGGCCGTGTCAGAACATCCCGCTGGGCGCCACCTTCCAGTCCACCCAGAAGTACCGTGTGTGCTCCAACCCGCTGGGGCAGACGTGCACGGAGTGGAACGTCCTGGTCGACAACCGCCGCGTGAAGTGCGGCTGCTGAGGCCGTGCTGACGTGAGCGTCGGCCGCGCCCATGGGCGCGGCCGGCGCTACCGCCCCACGAAGTCCAGCAGCACCACGTAGTGCGTGGCGGCCGCGGCGACGACCATGACGTGGAACACCTCGTGGTAGCCGAAGACGTGGGGGATGGGATCTGGCCAGCGGCGCGCGTACACCACCGCGCCCACGGCGTAGAGCATGGCTCCGAAGAAGAGCCAGCCCACTCGGCCCTGGCCCATCACCCCGGGCAGGTTCCAGAACACCGGGGCCGCCACGCAGCCCAGCGCCACGTAGAGCCCCGAGCGCAGGCCCCGTGACGCGGAGATGCCCGCGAGCGTCAGCGTGGCGCCCGTCAGCGCCGCGCCCCACATCACCCAGAGCAGCCGCTGGCTCAGGCCCCCCATGGGGTCCAGCGTCGCCAGCGGCGTGAAGCTCCCCGCGATGAGGATGAAGATGGCCGCGTGGTCGAACCGGCGGATCCGCTGGTACGTCGCCGCGCTCCAGGTGGGCCAGTGATAGCCCCCGCTCACCCCGAACATCAGCACCAGGCTGCAGCCGAACACCAGGTTCGCCGCGTACTGCAGGCCTTGCACCGGCAGCCGCGCCAGCCACACGCAGCCCACCAGCGCCGCCACGAACGCGATGACGTGGGACAGGCCGCGCAACCGGGGCTTCACACTCTCTTCCATGACGGTGCTCGTACTTCCCGCACGTCATGGCTTCGTCAGCGCCCGCGCGCCTTCGCGCCCCGGACGTCGCGTTCTCCACGCATCGCCCCGGCCGAGTGTCGCCAGGACGTCAGCGCACGGCCCTGGACGGCATCCGGCACGCGGCGTGGCCCAGGACGACGTCCCCGTCGACGGTGCTCGTCGGCGTGGGCGTCCAGCCAGCGCGCAGCCGCGCGTCCAGCAGTTCATCCGCGGTAGGGCAGTGGTCCCACACGGAGACCGAGGTCACTCCGCCCAGTCAGGTGGTGTCGAAGACGAGGTAGCGCTCCTCTTCCCAGGGCAGCACCACGTCGTGGGTGAACTCGTCCTGGACCACCACCGCCGCCACGTCGCGCGGCGGCTGGCTCGCGAACCCCCAGCGGACCACGTCCTGGAGCAGCGTGAGCGGCGCGAGCTGCCGCTCCAGGGCGGCTCTCCGCTCGGGGGACAGCCCGCAGTGGTCGGTCAGGTTCACCATGGCCCGGAAGTGTAGCCCAGGGCCGGGCCCGGGCTTCACGCCGTCGCGGGCTTCTGCTGGTCGTCCAGCGTGCCGGAGCGCAGCGCCTTGCTCGCGGCCCCCGACATGACCTCCGCCAGCGTCTGCACGGAGTGCGTGACGGTGCGCGTCTCCTCCACGGCCTGGAGCGTGCGCTGCATCTGGCCGGACAGCTCCTGGATGGCCTGGGCAATCTGATGCGTGCCCGAGTCCTGCTGCGCCACCGCCTGGGTGATCTGCCGCACGCTGCCCGTGGTGTCGCCGATGATGCTCGTCAGCTTCTGCAGCTTCTCGCCGGAGCCGCGGACCGCGTCCAGGCTCACCTGCACGCGCGCCTCGCCCTGTTCGCTCATCTGCGCGGCCTCGCGCATGCTCATGCTCACGCCGTCGAGCACGTCGCGGATGCGCTCGGTGGCGCGGATGGACTGGTCCGCCAGCCGGCGCATCTCCTTGGCCACCACGCCAAAGCCCTTGCCGCTGTCGCCGTTGCGCACCGCCTCGATGGCCGCGTTGATGGCCAGCATGTTGGACTGGTCCGCCAGCGTCTTCACGTCATCGACGATGCTGGACACCTCGCGCGTGCGCTCGTCGAGCGCGAGGATGCGCGAGGCCATCCCCGATACCTCCGTGCGGATGGCGGCCAGGTCCGTCAGCGTGCGCTCCAGGGCGGCGCCACCCTCGCGCCCCACCGCCTCCGCGCTCTCCGCGGATGCGGCGAGCACCCGCGCCTTGTCCGCCGTCAGGTGCGAGCCCTGGCGGATCTCCTCCACCGTCGCCTCCAGCTCGCGCAGCGCGGCGGCCTGGCGGCTGATGCCCACGGTCTGCTCCTCGCTGGAGGTGTGCAGCTGTTGCACGACGGCGGCCAGCTCGTCCGCGCCACGGCCCATGCCCTCGGCCAGCAGGCGCACGTCCTTGCGGCGCGCGTCCAGCAGGTGCGTGTACTCCGCCAGCGAGCGCACCACCTCCGCGGAGCGCCGCCCCACGATGGCCACGAGCGACAGCGTCAGCGCGAAGAAGCCCCAGTGCACCTGGCTGTCGGTGGCCTCCATCACGCCCAGCATCGGCAGGGTGCTCAGCAGGAGCACGACGGTGAGGACCCCCAGGCCCGCGACGAAGATGCGCGCGTCCTTGTTCCCCTTGAGGGCCTCCACCACCGCGACCCCCACGCACACCAGCAGTCCGGGCAGCGAGTAGAGGATGAACGCGGACAGCAGCCGCCACGCGCTTCCCAGGTCGATGACCACGATGATCGCCTGGAGGATGGCCGGCACGGTGACGACCGCCGCGCCCCGGCGGAACCAGCGCAGCTTGTCCGTGCCCACGGTATCGGAGATGAACCACGCCAGGGCGGGCAGGATGGCGTACGAGCCCAGCAGCGTGAGGACGCTGCCGGTGGCCGCCTTGCCCCAGAGCGCCGGGAACAGGCCGCTGGAGCCGAGCAGCAGCGCGCCCGAGCCCGCGGAGAACACGGTCAGGGCGGCGAGCATCCGCCACTGGCGGCGCAGCAGGGCGGCGCCCAGCGCCACCGCGCCAATGCCCACCAGCAGCGTCCCCATGACGAAGGGCGCCAGGCCCACGCGCGTCACCTCCGCGAGCAGCTCCGGGTGCGAGCCCACCTTCGCGGCGCGCGTGACGCCGATGGCGGGCCCATGGGCCTGGATGCGCAGCAGCACCCGGTGGCCCAGCGAAGCGGGCGGCACGGGCACCAGGTGCCAGACCATGTTCTCCATCAGCTCCTGGCCGTTGGGGTCCACTGTCCCGCTGGAATAGACGCGCTGGCCGCCGGCGTAGACCTCGAAGGCGTTGGTGACGTTGCCCAGGAAGAGGGCGGGCTCCAGCCACGGGCCCTGGGGCAGGGGGATGCTCAGCCAGAGGAACGTGTTCGTCCCCCGGTCCGGCGGCTCCTGGAGCGCGGTGACGGCCTGCCAGCCCTCCGCGTCCTCCGGCTCCGTCGCCCACGCGGGGACGCCGTCGGAGCCCTGCGGCGAGTCTCCCCAGCGATAGCGCCACCCATCCAGCGCGGGCTGGGCCGCCGCCGTCGCCGCCGCTCGCGCCACGGGCGCGAACGCGAGGAGCATCAGCAGCACGGATCCCACGGCCGCGAGTCGCGAGGCGAGGGGCTTCCGGGGGCCGCGGAAGTGAGTGAGCCGGGGCTGCATGTCGAGAACGAAAACACGGGGGCGACGCATTCGAGACACATGCTCCAGCGCGAGGGGGTCAAAAGTAAAATGGGTCCCTCATGCCTCCCCGCCGTCCCTCCAGCCGCTGCGTTTCACTCGCTGTTCACATCACAGACGGAGCGGACCGGACAGATTCGTAAAACATGGAATTGTTCTCAGGGGCGGCGTGACGCCGGTCCTGTCGCGGAACCCTACTCCAGAGGTTCGCTTCGTCTCTGGAGCGCGCTGGCCGCCGGGCGTGGAGGGCCCGCCGGTCCCGAGGGGGCCAGGCTTGCGAGGGGCTGGCGTGGCGCCGCCTCCGACGGTGCGAGGAAACACTCCTGGTCCGTCTGTACCCAGGTCCCATGCGTCACTTCAGCACAGGACCTTGTCCGCCCCCGCGGCTCCTCTTCGCGAAGCGTGGCACGCCGGATGCTCTGTCCTCCCGCTCGGGGGGAGCGTGCATGTCGAAGATCCAGAGGGTCCTCACCACGGCACTGCCGCTGCTGCTGCTGTGCGTGGCGGCGTACGTGCTGCACCGCGAGCTGTCGCACTACCGCCGCGAGGACGTGAGCGCGGGGCTCGCGGCCGTGACGGCGGGGCACATCCTGCTGGCCCTGGCCGTGACGGTCGTAAACTACGTGGCGCTCACGCTGTACGACGTGCTGGCGCTGGGGCACGCGGGGCACCGGATTCCCTATCCGCGCGTGGCGCTCACGTCCTTCGTGGGTTACGCCTTCGGGCACAACCTGGGCGCGTCGTTCCTGAGCGGCGGGTCGGTGCGCTACCGGCTGTATTCCGCGTGGGGGCTCACCGCGCTGGATGTCGCCCGGGTGTCCGCGTTCAACGCGCTCACGTTCTGGCTGGGGCTGGCCGCCGTCACCTGCGTGTCGTTGCTCGTGGAGGGCGGGGGCGGAGTGCTGTCCCTGTCCACGCCCGTGGCGCACGGGGTGGGCGCCGCGCTGGGCTTGCTGCTCGTGGGCTACTTCGTGGCGTGCGCCACCGTGCGCGGGCCGCTGCGTGTCCGCGGCCTGGAGTGGACGCTGCCCACGCCCGCGCGTGCACTGGCGCAGTTGGTGGTGTCATGCGGGGACTGGATGCTGGCGGCGGCGGTGCTGTGGGTGCTCTTGCCTCCGGGCAGCGTGTCGCTGCCGTCGCTCACCGCGCTGTTCGCGCTGGCGCAACTGGCGGGCATCGCCAGCCAGGTGCCCGCGGGCCTGGGCGTCTTCGAGACGGTGATGCTCTCCGCGCTCACGCCCCACGTGCCCGCGCCGCGGGTCGTGGGCGTGCTGCTCGTGTACCGCTTCGTCTACTACCTGCTGCCCTTCACGGTGGCGGCGCTGCTGCTCGCGGGGCATGAGCTGCTCCAGCGCCGTCACCACCTCACGCGGCTGGCGAAGGGGGTGCACAGCTCGTTCGCGCCGCTGGTGCCGTGGGCCGCGTCGGCGGGGGCGTTCGTGGCAGGCACGGTGCTGCTGTTCTCCGGCGCGACCCCAGCCGTCGCCGAGCGCCTGGCGCTGCTCCGCGGGCTGGTGCCGCTGCCGCTCCTGGAGGTGTCCCATCTGCTGGGCAGCCTGGCGGGCGTGTCGCTGCTCCTGCTCGCGCGCGGGCTCCAGCGGCGCCTGGACGCGGCCTATGTGTTGACGCAGGTGCTGCTGGTGGCGGGCGCGGTGTTCTCCCTGGTGAAGGGCGTGGACTACGAGGAGGCCACGCTGCTGCTCGTCCTGGCCCTGGCGCTGGCTCCGTTCCATCAGCAGTTCTACCGGCACACGTCGCTGTTCGCGGAGGCCTTCAGCCCCGGGTGGTTCCTGGCCACGGCGGCGGTGGTGGGCGCGTCGGTGTGGCTGGGGTTCTTCTCCTACCGGCACGTCGAGTACCGCGATGACCTCTGGTGGCACTTCGCCTTCGCTGGCAACGCGCCGCGCTTCCTGCGCGCCAGCGTGGGCGTGCTGGGGGCGACGGTCGTGGCGGGGCTGGCCGCGCTCCTTCGGCCGGCCGGGCCGCGCACGCACCCACCGACGGCAGAGGAGCTGCGACGGGTGCGTCCCCTGGTGGCGAGCTCACCGGAGTCCATGGCCTCGCTGGCGCTGGTGGGGGACAAGTCCCTGCTGCTCAACGATGCGGGCACCGCGTTCCTCATGTACGGCGTGTCGGGGCGTGCGTGGGTGTCCATGGGCGACCCGGTGGGGCCGCCGGACGCGGCGACGGAGCTGGCGTGGCGCTTCCTCGAACTGGCGGACCGGCACCACGGCTGGGCGTGCTTCTACCAGGTGGGGCCGGGCGCGCTGCCGCGCTACCTGGACCTGGGGCTCACGCTGCTCAAGCTGGGAGAAGAGGCCACCGTGCCGCTCCAGGACTTCACGCTGGAGGGGCCGGAGCGCCGGGGCCTGCGCCACGGCCTGCGCCGCATGGAGCGAGAGGCGTGGACCTTCGAGGTCCAGCCGCGCGAGGCCGTGCCCCAACTGCTGCCCCAACTGAGGACCCTCTCCGACGCGTGGCTCGCGGAGAAGCACACGCGGGAGAAGGGCTTCAGCCTGGGCTGGTTCTCGCCGCGCTACCTGGAGCAGGGGCCGGTGGCGCTGGTGCGCAGGAGCGGCGTGCTCATGGGCTTCGCCAATGTGTGGGCGCCGGACACCAAAGAGGAGCTGAGCGTGGACCTCATGCGCTACCAGCCGGGCAGTCCCCACGGGGCCATGGACTTCCTCTTCACGTCGCTGATGCTGTGGGGCCGGCAGCAGGGCTTCCAGCGCTTCAACCTGGGCATGGCGCCCTTCAGCGGCTTCGAGGCGCGCGCGCTCGCGCCCATGTGGAACCGGCTGGGCGCGCTCCTGTTCCGGCACGGCGAGCACTTCTACAACTTCCAGGGGCTGCGCCAGTACAAGGAGAAGTTCCGTCCGGACTGGGCGCCGCGCTACCTGGCCTCGCCGGGCGGGCTCGCGCTGCCGGGCGTGCTCGCGGGTGTGACGTCGCTGGTGTCGCGCGGGCTGGGTGGGGTGGTGGCGAGATGAGGCGGCGCGCGAGGTGGTTCCTGCTGGGGGCCGTGCTGGTGCTGGCGCTCATCTCCGGGGCACGCATGTGCGCGGCGCCTTCCGTCGCTCCAGGCCCCGTGGCGGTCCCCGTGCCCCAGCCCACGGTCGCGCCGCGCGTGGAGACGCTGCGCCTCGGAGGCCGCTTGGGCCACGTCACGGTGGTGACGCCCCCGGGAAGGCCCGGCACGGTGGTGCTCCTGCTCGCGGATGGGCCCGCGGAGAAGGGCCGGGCGCTGGAGCTGTCCATGGCGCTGGCCTCGCACGGCGCGCGGGTGCTCGGGGTGGACGCCGGGCCCGGCAAGGAGGCGGAGTTCGAGGTGCACGTCACGGACATCTTCGGCGGCAAGGGCCGGCCCACGGCCGCGGTGCTCCCGGACGTGCAGGCCCTGAAGGGAACGCCCGTGCTCTGTGTCTACGGTGACGAGGAGTTGTCCGACAGCCTCTGCCCCACGCTGTCCGGCGTGCCCGGCGCCCGCGCCGTACTGCTCAAGGGTGGACACCACTTCGACGGGAACTCCGCCGCCATCACCCGGAGCGTCCTGCGGGAACTCGGTATGGCATTGCCCTGATGCTCCGGAGTCGGGGGCCGCGTCGGCTGGCGGACGGGTGATTGTCTTTGAGAGCCAATGCATTGACTTGCATGGGCGGAACCTCTACTTCGCACCGGCCCGGCCCTGGCGCCGGGTTTCGTGGGGGGTTCCAAACATGGTCCAGCAGTCGGCTCCTGTCGTCAGCACCGTCGAAGGACAGCTCCAAGGCATCGTCGAGGAAGGGGTGTATGCCTTCAAGGGCATCCCCTACGCCCAGCCTCCCGTGGGCGCGCTGCGGTGGCGTCCTCCCGCTCCGGTCGTGCCCTGGAAGCACATCCGGCAGGCGTCCACGTTCGGCAAATCCTCGCTCCAGTCGCGTGACGGCTGCATCGCGGGCGGCGGCGGTGACCCGTTCCCGATGGGCGAGGATTGTCTCTACGTCAACGTCTGGACGCCTCGCGTGGACCCCCAGGCGAAGCTGCCCGTCATCGTGTGGATCCACGGCGGCGCGTATGTGATTGGCGCGAGCGGCCTGCCTCCGTACGACGGCGTGCCCCTGGCGTCCCGGGACGCCGTCTTCGTCACGCTCAACTACCGCCTGGGACACCTGGGCTTCCTGGCCCACCCGGCGCTCCTGCAGGAGCCGGGCGGCGGCGCGGCCAACTTCGGCCTGTTGGATCAGCTCGCGGCGCTCCAGTGGGTGAACCGCAACATCGCGAAGTTCGGCGGGGACGCGGGCAACGTCACCCTCATCGGCCAGTCCGCGGGCGCCAAGAGCGTGCTGTCCCTCTTCTGCATGGAGGCCGCGAAGCCCCTGTTCCACCGGGGCGTGGCGATGAGCGTGTACGGCCTGGACGAGATGCCGCTGGAGAAGGCGCGGCTCAAGGGCGAGGCGCTGATCCGCGACATGGGGGTGACGGACGCGACGCCAGAGCGCATGCGCGCGCTGCCCGCGGAGTCCTTCTGGCAGCAGGCGCCGGAGCACTCGCTGGCGCCCGTGGCCGTGTGCGGCGACACGGTGCTGCCCCAGTCCATCCTGTCCACCTTCAAGGCCCAGCAGCAGGCGCGCGTGCCGCTCATCCTGGGCAGCACCAGTGACGACGTGAGCGTGCTGGACGCCATGGGCCGCGACCCCATGGAGATCCTCCAGGCGCTGCGGGACAACAACGTGCCCATCGGCCTGCTGTACCCGGGCGTGTCGCCGGACGAGGAGCTGGCGCGGCAGGTGTGCCGCGACATCGTCTTCACGCTCATCCCCCGGCAGGTCGCGGACCTGCACAACAAGGTCTCCGACGCGTGGCGCTTCTACTTCGAATACACCGCCACCGAGCTGCGCCCGGAGTACCCCGACGGCGTCCCGCACGGCGCGGACATCCCGTGGTTCCTGGACACCGTGGCCCGCTGCCCGCCCAACCAGGACGTGCTCACCGACGAGGACCGCGCGTACGCACGCCAGGTGAGCGGCTGGCTGCTCCAGTTCGCCCGCACCGGTGCGCCCGCGTCCGCGACGGAGTGGCCCAAGCACCAGCAGTGGGAGGACCGCACCCTGCGCGTGCAGCAGCCGCCCAAGGTGGAGCACAACTTCATGCAGCTGCGCCTCAACGCCTTCCTGCTCGCGAGCGCCATCATCAACAGCCCGGACAGCCGCACGGGCGGGAAGTCCGGCGCGCAGCGCAACGTCCGCCACACGGGGGCCTCGCCCCAGAAGACGGGCCGGCCCGAAGGCACGCCGTAGCCTGAAAAGCGAAGGGCCCGGACGCGAGCGTTCGCGGCCGGGCCCTGCTGCTTGCTGCTCGTGGGCTGCTAGCTGCTGAAGAGCACCAGCACGAAGGTGCTCGACTGGGGCAGCTGGAACACGGTGCCCTGGCGCAGCGAGCCCTTGAAGAAGGGCGCCGCGTCGTAGGCGGTGGCGCCCTTCAGCGCCTCCTTCGTGGCCTGCGGCAGCCACCCGCCGTCGTCCAGCTTCACCGTCAGCCGCGTGGGCTTCAGCGCCGCCTGGAGCGCCTGTCCTTCCGCCGCCGGGTACTCCAGCACCGCGAGGAACTGCGTGTCCGTGGGGCCCAGGCCGCCCGGGATGCCGCGCGGAGACTGGCGCCACTGCACCGCCTGGGGGCGGCGCGGCAGCGTCACAGTCTTCTCCAGCGTCTCCAGGTCCGTCCCCGTCTTCGCCGCAGGCGCGGCCGTCTGTGTCGTCATGGATGCATTCCCCCCTGAGGGCTTGTCGCAGGCCAGCGAAACACACCCCGCGAGCAGGGTGGTAGCCAGCGTGCGCCTAACGGCCACCGATGGGACGCGACGTCGCATTCTCGGGGCTCCCCTGGTCCCACGTCACGTGCCGCTGGAGCGTGCCGTAGTTGGTGTACTGGTGCCCCAGTCCCGTCTGCTCCAGCCGGCCGTTGGCCGCGTCCGGCGTGCCGGTGTTGATGTCCGCCTGGCCCGGGTTGAAGTTGTAGCGGTCCTCCGCGTGGAGCGTCATGTCCATCTCGAAGCGGGGCTTCCCGCCCGGCGTCTCCGGCGGGTAGACCGTCACGGTCGCGCTGTTCCAGACGGAGTGGCCGCCAATCGCCTTCTGCCAGTTCTCCGTCTCCGGGTAGGGGAACTGCTCGCTGGAGCCGACGCCAATCTGCGAGCCGGTGATCTGGAACGTCACCGGCTTGCCCGCCAGCGACGGGTCCTGGGCGATCATCTGGTTGTAGGTCGCCTCCGCCGCCTGCTGCGTGTCACGCGTGGAGTTGGTGAGCACCGCCTGGCCGGCGGGGTCCGTGCTGACGAAGCGCTCGTAGTCGAAGTGCCGGTCCGCCCCGTTGCCGTGCAGGAAGTGGTCGTACGTGTCCAGGTCGTCCGGGATGTCGTTGTGCGGCACGCCCGGGATGCCCTGGATGGCGCGCGCGGCGTTGAGCTTCAACTCCCACTCGGCCCGCGCCGCGTAGTCGCTCAGCCCCGGGCTCTCCGTGGGGAGGGGCGTGGGGTCGTTGGGGTCGTTGGGGTTCTGCAGGAAGCCGTTGTCGTGGTGGATGTCCGGACGCCGGGGAGGACCCACCTGGTAGTCCGCCACCGTGGCGCCGTTCGTCTGCACCGCCGTGCCGGACGTGCCCACCGGGGTGGGCGTGGCCGCGGGCGCGGGCGTCCCCAGGGCGGGGCCTCCCCGGCGGGCGGCGGGCGCGGACTCGAAGGTGTCGGCGGGGCGCCGGGCCACGGGCGCGGCCGGGGGCTGCGGGGTGGGGCGGACCTGCGGGGTCAGCGCCTGCTGCACTCGCGCCGCGATGGCGCCGCCAATCGACTCACCGATTCTGGACATGTCGGGTCTCCCCCTCGAACCACCGAGACGGTGGACGTTGATGGATTATCGACCCTTGCCGCCGGGAGTTGCCGGGTTTCCCCTGCCTACATTGGCGCCCAACGTCGGCCCTCAGTGCCGGGTCCGGTAGCGGTCCACGGCGGCCAGGAGCACCTCCGTGCGCACGGGCTTGCCCAGCAGGGCCACCGTCCCGAGTGGAGCCGCCTGGAGGTCCGGGTCCGCGGTGAGCGCCAGCACCGGCAGCCGTGACGTCAGGCCCAGGTTGCGCAGCCGGGTGAGGAAGCGCAGGTCCTCCGGGTTGCGCAGCATCAGGCTGAGCAGCACCAGCGAGGGCATGTCCGGGATGCGAGTCAGCACGTCCAGCGCCTGCGTGGACGAGGGCACGGACAGCACCGTGTAGCCCTCCAGCACGAGGAGGGCCACCAGCGCCTCGCGCAGGTCGTCATAGCTTTCGACCACCAGCACGGTCGAGGGTTTGTCCAGGGCAACCACCATCAAACCATATACCGCCAAAGCCCCGGGGCGTGCGCACCCCGGGGCTTGGACCTGGGGACAAGGCCCCTCAAGCGCGGGCCTTGGGGCTCAGCTGGGGCTTGAGGATGACCTTGGTGTAGCCGTCCTTTCGGGCGTCGAACTTCTTGTACGCGTCCGGCGCGTCCTGCAGCGGCAGGCGGTGGCTGACGATCATGCTCGGCCTGGCGCGGCCCGCGATGATGAGGTCGCGCAGGAAGTGGTTGTAGCGCTTCACCGGCGTCTGGCCGGTGCCCACGGTGATGCCCTTGTCGAACACCTTGGCCCACGGCAGCGGGTAGATGCCCTGCTTCGCGTTCTCGTCCGGCGCGCCGGGGTCCGGGGCGATGTAGACGCCCACGACGCCAATGGAGCCCGTGGGGTTCACCAGCTCCACCAGCTGCTCCAGCACCTGGGTGGGCTTCTCCTTGCCGCCGTGCGAGTCCGCGCTCTGGATGTCGCGCGACTGGTAGCCCACGGCGTCGATGCCGCACATCACGCCCATGGCCTTCTCCTCACCGGGGCGCAGCGCGCCCATGATGAGCGGGTTGCCGCGGCGCAGGTCCATGATCTGCTTCACCGGGTCGCCCTTCGTGAAGTCGATGGGGATGGCGCCCATCTCCTTCACCTTGGCCAGGCGCTCCGGGACGCTGTCCACCACGTAGACCTCCGAGGCGCCGCGCAGGAGCGCGCAGTAGCCCGCGAGCAGGCCCACCGGCCCCGCGCCGAAGACGGCCACGGTGGCGCCCGGCCGCACGTTCGCAAGCTCGGTGCCGTGGTACGCGGTCGGGAACACGTCCGACAGGAGCAGGAAGTCGTCCTCCAGGTCGTCGCCCGGCTGTCCGGGGAGCTTCAGGCAGTTGAAGTCCGCCCAGGGCACCCGCAGCAGCTCCGCCTGTCCACCGCGGTACGGCCCCATGCCCGCGTAGCCGTAGCCCGCGTGCGGCGCCTCCGGATTGGCGACGAGGCACGCCTCGGTGCGGCCCCGCACGCAGTCGAAGCAGGTGCCGCACGCGATGTTGAAGGGCAGCACCACGCGGTCGCCCTTCTTGATGCTCCTGACGCCGGGGCCCACCTGCTCCACGACGCCCATGTTCTCGTGGCCGAACACCTGTCCGGCCTTGGACGCGGTGCGGCCCTCGTACATGTGCAGGTCACTTCCACAGATGCCGGCGGAGGTGACGCGGATGACGCAGTCGGTGGGGGATTCCAGCTTCGGATCCTCGACCTCCTCCACCTTCACCTGGCTGTTCTCTTTGTAGACGACGGCGAGCATGGGCTCCTCCTGGACGGGTCTGTAACGCGGCCCACCAAAAGTGGGATGCGCCGGGGCCAGCGGAAGGGGCCGGAGCTGGAGCGCGCCCGGCCGCCCCGTGCAGGCGTGCAGGGCGGGCGCGCTTTCAAGCCCTCAGTGCGCCATCACCACCGGCGCCTCCGCCGGGGACACCAGCGACTGGCGCTCCCAGGCGCGGCTGCGCCAGCGCAGCCACATGGCCAGGCCGCGCGTCCACTCATCCGCGGCCACCGCGAGCCACACGCCCGCGAGCCCCAGGTGCAGGTGGAACACGAGGTAGTAGCCCAGGGGCAGGCTCATACAGACCATGGAGAGGACCGCCATGATGACCGGGAAGGTGGCGTCGCCCGCGGCGCGCAGCGCGTTCACCAGCACTAGGTTGAACGAGCGGCCCGTCTCCAACAGCAGGCTCAGCACGAGCACCTGTGACGTGAGCCGCAGGATGTCTCCGTCCTGCGTGAAGAGGCGGATGAGCGGCTCGCGGAAGAGGATGGCCGTCACGTCCACCGCCACCGTGATGCCGATGCTCCACTTGAGGCTCTTGAGCACGCGCGCGTACGCGTCCTGCGAGCGCTTCGCGCCGACCAGCCGTCCCACGAGGATGGACGTGCCCATGCCGATGGCCAGGCTGCACAGGAACACGTACTGGGACATGGCGTTGGCGTACTGCCGCGACGCCAGCGCCACCGGGCCCAGGTACGTCACGTAGTACAGGAACACCGTCTGGCACGCGTGGTACGTCATCTGCTCCACCGCGGACGGCACGCCCACGCGGAGGATCTTGCGCACGTACTCGCGCGTGAGCGCCACGAAGTTCCCGGGCTTCATCTTCACGTCCATCACCCGCCAGAGCATCCACGCGAATACGCCCACCGCCATCGCGCGGCTGAAGACGGTGGACATGGCCGCGCCCGCCACGCCGTGCGCCGGCATGCCGAAGTGCCCGAAGATGAGCACCTGGTTGCCCACCACGTGCACCACGTTCATGCCCAGGGCCACGTACATGGACTGCCGCGTGAAGCCGTACGTGCGGATGAGGCTGGAGAAGACGTTGATGAGCGCCTGCAGGAACAGGAAGCCGCCCGCGATGTGCCAGTAGGTGCTCGCGTACGCCAGCGTCTGGGGCTCCAGGTTCATCCGCCCCAGGATGGCGTCCGCGGACAACAAGAGCCCGCCGCTCACCGCCAGGCCCAAGAGGAAGTTCATCGTGATGGCCTGCGCCGCGATGCGCGCCGCCTCCGTGCCGCGCTTCGCGCCCAGATACTGCGACACGACGATGGACGCGCCGTGGCTCACGACCTCCATCACCAGGATGCAGATGAAGACGTACTGATTGACGACGCCCACCGCGGAGACGGCGGCGTCCGACACACCGCTGAGCATCAGCGTGTCCGCCGTGCCCATCAGCATGAAGAGGAAGATTTCGAAGAAGATGGGCCAGGTCAGGCGGAACAGGCCCGGCTCACGGGAGGGCGTCGTCTCGACTTCAGTGGGCATGGATGCGTCGCGTCAGGTGGACCCACTGTGCGCGCGCGATATTTCGATTTCAACCGGAAGCACCCGCGACGGCTGCCTGCCCGCCGCGGGTGCTTTGAGCTGAAATCGTGAGACAGACGCCTACGACGTCAGGCGGGCCACGGTGTCCACCAGATCTCTCAGGGAGAAGGGCTTCTTGAGGAAGCCGGCCCACCGCTGTTCCTCCATCTTGGCCTTGGGCGGCTGGATGGCGCTCATGACGAGGATGGGGAAGTGGTGGGTGCCGTCCTTGCGGATGGCGTCGATGGTCTCGTAGCCGTTCATCACCGGCATCATCACGTCGATGATGGCCAGGTCGGGCTTCTCCTCCTTGAGCCTGGCCATTGCCTCGCGGCCGTTGCCGCAGATGACGACGCGCAGCTGTTCCTCTTCCAGGATGGCCTGGATGGCCTCGGCGATGTCCAGCTCATCGTCCACGACGAGCACGGTCTTCATGAACGCCTCCGCCGGGACGAGCCCGCCGGAGCCTTCTTCGCGGCCGGCTTCTTCTTCGCGGCCGCCTTGCGGCCCTGCTTCTTCCTCGCGCCCAGGGGGGCCTTCACGTTGTCGGGACGGGAGGCCGCTCCGCCGGACATCCGCGCGTGACCGGTGAGGATGCTCTCCGCGCTCTCGAAGGTCTCCGCGACCTGGATGCCCTTTTCGGAGATGGAGAACTCGCGGATGGCGCTGTCATAGGCGCTCTCCCGCATCTTCATGATGGAGAGCAGCCGGTAGAGCTGCGAGCGCAGCTCCACGTAGCGCACCAGGATGACGTTCTCCACGGTGGACGCGGCCTCCGGCTGGGGCATTTCCACGCCGGGGCTGAACAGGGGCGTCTCATCCGAGTACAGCGTGGTGACGTCCATCATCCGCAGCTGGTGCGTGAGCGCGGAGAAGAAGCGCCCCATGCGGTCCGGGTACACCGCCGCGGAGCGGAAGCCGGACACGCCGTCGATGAAGAGGCGCAGGCGGTCCACCTTGCGCTCCTCGATGCGCTCCAGGAGCTTCTCCGCCAGCGAGTCCAGGTTGTGCTCCAGCGGCGGCTGCCACTGGATTTCGATGAGGCCCTCGTCCACGTACTTCTGGAGGTCCCCCATGCCGGTGCCCTCCGCCTTCTCGATGAGGCGGGGGGGCGTCTCGAAGAAGCCGAAGTAGACGCCCGGCTGGCCCTCGCGCGCGCCCTGGAGGAGGAAGTGCAACCCCAGGAGCGTCTTGCCCGTGCCCGGCGCGCCCAACAGCAGCGTGGTGGAGCCGGACAGCACGCCGCCCCGGAGCGCTTCGTCCAGGCGGGGGATGCCGAAGGGCATGCGGATGCGGTCCTCGCGCCCCTCCGCGGCGGGGTGCGCGAACTGCACCTCCGTGCGGGGGTGGATGACCATGCCCTGGTTGGAGATCTCCACCTCGTGGCGGCCCAGGAGGGACGGCCCGCCGCGGAACTTGATGGCGATGAGCTCGCGCACCGCGCGGGGGCCGTGCAGCCACAGCGACAATTCGAAGATGCCGTCCACCGCGGTGTTCTCCGGGTGGATCTCCCCTTCATGGTGCGGAGCGAGCAGCAGCGTGGTGCAGCCCAGGATGCTGCTGAAGGTCTGCAGGTCCTGGAGGAAGCGCTTGAAGGAGAGGTCCGAGCGGGCGAACTCCTTCGCCGCGTCCATGCCGTCGATGATGAGCAGCGTGGTGCCGTGGGCCTGGGCGTTCTTGCGCAAGAGCTCCAGGAGGCCCTTGAGCCCGTCGCGCTCCAGGTCGCGGTAGCCGCTCAGGTACTGGAGCCGGTCCGGGATGACGTCGGCGTCGAAGAACGTCATCTGCGACAGGTTCTCCAGCATGCGCCCGTGCGACTCCGACAGCAGCGTCACGTAGAGCGCCTTGCCGCCGTTCTTCACGTGCTGGAAGGCGATCTGGTTGGCCAGCACCGTCTTGCCGGAGCCCGGAGGCCCGATGATGGCGTAGGACGAGCCCACGATGAGGCCGCCCTTGGTGATGAAGTCCAGCCGGGGCACATTGGTGACGAGGCGCTTCGCCGGGCTCTTGCCTTCGTCGGACTGGTTGCTCCCGTCCGCGTCTTCGGTGTTCGACACGAATCCTTCTCCTCTGGAGACATCAGTAGCGCTGGGTGCGATGCAGGGGGAGTCTCAACTCGAAACACGCGCCCTGACCCAGGGCGCTCTTCACGCTCAACGTGCCGTCGTGCGCGGCGGCGATCTCCTGGGCCAGGAAGAGCCCCAGCCCCAGCCCTTCGAAGCGGCCGCCGGAGGGCACGCGCTCGAAGCGGCGGAAGATGCGGGCGTGGTCCTCCGGCGCGATGCCCACGCCGTGGTCCTCCACGGTGAGCACCGCGTGGCCCTCGTGCGTGGACAGGCGCGCCTTCGCGGGCCGGTCCTCGCCGAACTTGATGGCGTTGGACACCAGGTGGCCCACGGCCTGCTCCAGCAGGCGCCGGTCTCCGAAGAGCAGGACGGGCGCGTCCGGCAGCTCCGCCGTCAGGGCCACGTTCGCGCTGTGGGCCGGGACCTGGAAGCGCTCCACCTGTTCGCGCACGACCTGGGAGAAGTCCACCGTGTCCACGACGAGCGCCACGTCCTGCGTGGACAGGCGCGACACATCCGCCAGGCTCTCCACCAGGCTCTGCAGCCGGGTGAGCTGGCGCACCGCGGGGGCGAGCCGCTTCTGCATGGGGCCGTCCGCGTCCGCCGTCACCATCTCCACCGCGCGCTCCAGGTTGAGGCGGAGCACGGTGAGGGGGGTGCGCAGCTCGTGGCCGGCGACGTGGAGGAACCGGTCGCGCGCACGCACGGCATCCCGGGCGCGGGCCTGTAGGCGCAGGAGCGCTTCGATGTTGGCGAGAAGCTCGTCCTCCGCCAGCGGGCGCGTCCAGTACGCGTCCGCGCCCTGCGCGAGCCCCCGCACGCGGTCCTCGCGTTTGACGGACACGGAGGACAGGTGGGCGATGAGCAGGTCGTGCGTGGCCTCGTCCGCACGCAGGCGGCGGCACACTTCGTAGCCGTCGATGTCCGGCATGTGCACGTCCAGCAGCACCAGGTCGGGCAGACCCCGTGCGAGCTGGAGCGCTTCGCGTCCACCCCGGGCCTCGAGCACCTGGTAGCCGCCCTGCTTCAGGGTGAGGCTCAGCAGGTACAGCGTTGCCGGGTCGTCATTGACGTTGAGGACCGTGACGGCGGTGCGGCCGGTCTGGGCGTTCTGGGTGTCGGAGGAGTTCACAGGCAGTGCAGCGGGAACAGTGGGGGCGCGGGCGGCGAATGGAACCACTCGCATCGAAAAAGATTGGCGGGAGTGCGCCGGGCGGCCCGCCGGGTGTTGCCCGCAGGACGGATCCTCCGCTGGATCCGTCCGCCTTCCCCCAGGCGGGCCGACGGACGCAGGATCCCTGGCGTTGACGCGTGGCCGGATGGACGGCCCGGAAAGGCACGAGGACATGAAGGGCACGGCGGGTGAGCTGTTCGTTGACGAGGGCGGGACGGGGCAGGGCACACCGGTGGTGTTCGTGCACTCGGCCTGTGGCGACACGCGGCAGTGGGCGGCGCAGCTCGAGCACGTGCGCAAGCAACGCCGCGCGGTCGCGCTGGACCTCCGGGGGCATGGCCGGTCCACGCTCACGTCAGACGCGGACTTCACGGTGGAGGACTTCTCCCAGGACGTGGCCACCGTGGTGGACGGCCTGGGGCTGTCCCGCGTGGTGCTGGTGGGGCACAGCCTGGGCGGCGCGGTGTGCGTGGCGTACGCGGCGGCGCACCCGGAGCGCGTCGCGGGGCTCTTCCTGTTGGATCCGGCATCCGACGGCCGCCAGGTTCCGAAGGAGGCCGCGGAAGGGATGATGGCCGCGCTCGACACCGACGGCTGGACGCAGGTCATCGAGCAGTACTGGGGCACGCTGCTGGATCCGTCCACGCCCCAGGTGCGTGAGCAGGTGCTGGGGCAACTGCGGCGCACGCAGCGCGGAGCGGTGAAGGCGGCCATGGGCGCGCTGCTCAAGTTCGACCCCGTCACCGCGCTGAAGCGCTACCGGGGGCCGGCCCTGTCCGTCATCACGCCGCTCAACCAGACCCCCGGCGCGTACCACGTGCTCGTCCCGAGCCTGCCGTCCAAGCTGGTGACGGGCACGGGGCACTGGGTGCAACTGGATGCCCCCGAGCAGGTGAACACGCTGCTCGAGGGCTTCCTGGCGACGGTGCCCTGATCAGGGCATGGCTTCCAGGCGGAACTGCTGGCAGTCGTTGTTGGACCAGACCCA
Source organism: Corallococcus sp. M7 (assembly GCF_054512695.1). Lineage (NCBI taxonomy): Bacteria > Pseudomonadati > Myxococcota > Myxococcia > Myxococcales > Myxococcaceae > Corallococcus > Corallococcus sp. M7. The sequence goes on along the minus strand of NZ_CM137252.1, from coordinate 6,458,619 downwards.
CTGCTGGACGGTGGCCCCGTCGCCGCTGCTCCAGCAGTTGCTCACGTCCAGCACCTTGCCGCTGTGGCGGGCCTCGAAGCGGGTGTAGCCCCCGGTGGTGGCCACCGGCTTGAACTGCTGGTTGGCGCCGCCCGCCCAGGACCACTGCTGCACGCGCGCGCCGTCCGCCTGGCTTGCGTCCGCCACGTCCACCGCCTTGCCGCTGTAGCGCGACACCAGCCGCGAGTAGCCGCTGTCCGTGGCCACCAGGGACCACTGCTGGCTCGAGCCGGTGTGGCACGTCCACTGGTGCAGCCCGGTGCCGTCCGCCGAGGACGGGCCCACGATGTCCACGCATTTGCCCGTGGCCTTGTTGACAAGCCGGTACCACGGCCCCTGCGGGCTGGACGTCCCGCCCCACTGGAAGGACGCCACCGAGCGCGGCGGCAGCGTGTACTCGAAGGCCTGGCCGTTCCAGCGGACCTTGAAGGACAGCGTGGCGCCGTCATTCGAGTTCAGCGCGATGACCGCGCGCGAGCCGTCCGGGTTTCGGAAGGCGAGCGTCTCGATGTTGTTGTTGCCCAGCGACGTGGCGCCCACGCGCACCGCGCCCGGCCGCACCACCTTCGCCAGGTGCGCCCACGCGTAGTACTCCTCGTTGCGCGTGTACGTGCCCGCGGCGTTGTCCACGGTGAACATGCCCCGGCAGTCCGCGCAGCCGCCCACGCGCGGCCCGTGGTTCGGGTCCAACGCCAGGTTCCAGTAGAAGGACGTGCGCGACCAGTGGCGCAGCGGCCCGAAGAGGTTGTTCTGCAACGCCCACTCCAGGTTCGCCGCGGCGTTGGTGGCCCAGAAGCCGCCGGTGCACTCCGTGAAGTGCACCTCCTTGGCGGGGTACGCGTCGTGGAAGGCGGACTGGACGCTGTAGCTGCCCTCGGGGCTCTCGTAGCAGTGGTAGGCCACGCCCGCGACGGCGCTCTGCGCCTGACCGCCGTTGTAGGCCATCACCTCATGCGGGTAGCCCGCGGGGCCCGTCCCGTCGTACCAGTTGTGGTCCCACGCCAGCACCTTCACGCCGTTGAAGCCCGCGGCGTTGAGCGCGGGGCGCAGGTGCTGCGCCGCGAAGACGGACTGGTCGTTGGACTCCATCTGCATGGTCGCGTAGCCGCCGTTGGCGTTGTGCGGCTCGTTCTGGAGGCTCAGCGCGTGGATGGGCACGCCGTTGACCTGGTAGGCCTGCACGAAGCGAACGAAGTAGTTCGCGTAGGTGCCGTACAGGTCATTGCGCAGGTAGCCGCCGCCGGTGAGCGAGTTGTTGAACTTCATCCACGCGGGCGCGCTCCAAGGCACCGCGAAGACCTTCACCTCCGGGTTGATGGCGCGCGCCTGCTTCAAGAGCGGCAGGATGTACGCCGTGTCGTGGCCCACGGAGAAGTCGTTCAGGTCGCAGCAGGTGTCGTCGTAGGTGTAGTTGTTGCGAGCGAAGTCGGACGCGCCCATGGGCAGGCGGATGGCGCTCTGGCCCGCGCCCGAGGCCACGCTGAACAGGTCGTTCATGATGGCCGTGCGCTGCGGCGAGTTGAAGATGAGCCACGCGGACGAATCCGTGAGCGCGCCGCCGAACCCGTCGAGGGTCTGGTACGTCACGCCCTCGTTCACGTCGATGGCCGTCGCGCTGCCCGTCTCCGGGCCGAACGCCTTGTTCGCCTCCGCGTTGAGCTTCTTCGCCAGCGTGCTGCCGGACGTCGTCGTCAGCCACACCCGCACGGTCTCGTTCGCCGCGCTCGCAACGGGAGGCAGGAGGGTGGAGGCGGCCAGCAGCAGGCCCTGCAGGGGGACACGGGACAACCACGAGGACATGGGGGACTCCAGACACAAAGAGGAGTCTCGCAGTCTATTCAGGTTGTTCTGCTAAGGCTCGCTAATCGTGGATGTCTGGGCCGTGGGGAAGGCCTCCAGGCGGCGTACGGCGGCGGTGTGGAGCACGGTGAGCTGGCGCGTCAGCCGCTCCAACTGGGACTGGAGCAGGGGGGCCTCGGAGCCCAGCGCCGCGCCGGCCGCGTCCGGGGTGGGGGTGTTCCAGCCGATGAGCACGTCGAAGGCGGGCAGGGGCTTGGGGCGGCGGCCGTGGTGCACCGCCTCCGCCAGGTCCTCCATGCTCGCGTCCATGGCGTGCGCGAAGCGCGACAGGGCCTCCTGCACCGCCGGGGTGGAGGGCACGGAGCGCCGCGACGCGAGCAGGGTGCAGACGGCCGCGAAGCGGCGGGTGAACGCGAGCAGCGTCATCAGCGGCTCCACCGCCTCCGTGCGCCAGCGCGGTTCGGTGAGCAGGCGCTGGAAGGACGTCTCCGCGTTGATGGTGGCCAGCCCCAGCTTGCGGCGCGCCTCCGCCAGCGCCGCCGCGTCCGGTGGCCCGCCCTGCTTCCACGCGCGGGCCAGCACGTCGAAGAACTCGCGGTCCGCTCTCAGCGCGTCCGCCATCTGCGCCGGGAAGCGCTGGTTCTCCGAGCGCTGCCACAGGAAGAAGGTGCCCGCGAGCGCCAGCGCGCCGCCGATGAGCGTGTTGACGATGCGCACCGGCGCCAGCGTCCAGTCCCCGCTGCCCATCTCCGCCAGCAGCACGAAGGTGAGCGTGGCGAAGATGGTGTACAGCCCGTAGTTGAGCGGGATGAGGCTCACGCACAGGGCCGCGGTGCAGAACAACAGGCCCATCATCGCGTGCGGGTTCTGGAGCCACGACGCGACGGCGATGGCCAGCAGGCCGCCCACCACCGTCCCCAGCACGCGTTGGAGCGCCTTGAGGAAGGTGGGCCCGGTGTACGGCTGCATGATGGTGAGCACGGTGATGGTCACCCAGTAGCCGTGGTTCGGACGGAACACGCTGGCCACGTACACCGCGGCCGTGGTGGTGAGTCCCGCGCGCAGCGCGTGCCGCAGCACCTCTGAGTCCAGCGTGAGGTGCGCGCGCACCGGATCCAACAGGGACGCGTGCGACTCCTCGGCCAGCTCGCGCGCGGGAGGCGGCGCCTGGGTGAGGGGGCCGGGCAGCCGGCACGCGGTGTCCAGCGCCACGTCCGCGCGCTCGCGCAGCTCCGTGAGCAGCCGCGCGATGTCCGACAGCCGCGCCCGCTCCAGCCGCGTGACGAGCCCGCGCGCGTCCAGGTCTCCCAGCGCGTCCTTCAGCGCGCGTCCGTCCCACTCCGGCTGGGGCCTGCGGCTGCGGCCCTCCTGTTCCACCAGCCGCACCAGGTCCCTGGCCGTGTTGGCGCACTCCAAGAGCGCCACGGCCACCGCCGCGCGCGGGTCTCCCACGGGGCCGCTCACCGGCGGGCCCAGGCTCTCCAACTGCTCGCCCAGGGCGATGAGCCCCATGAACATCGCGTCCACGGACTCCAGCAGCACCAGCAGCCGCTCACCCCGGCCGCGCTCCACCCGGCCCTGGCGCGTGGCCGCGAGCGTGGTGCGCGCCAGCTCCAGCAGCTCGCGGATGCGCCCGTGCTGCTCCTGGATGAGCGCCTGCCAGGCGTCCTCGCGCGCGCCCTGGACCGTGCGCGACAGACCTTCCGCGTAGTCCGCCACCGCGTCGAAGCACGCCGCCACCGCCTTGCGCGCGGGCCGGTAGGGGCGGATGGGCCAGAGCACCAGCGACAGCACCATGGCCCACGCGGAGCCGCCCAGCACCGCCAGGCCGGACTCCAGCGCATTCACGGCGCTTGTGACAGGCAGCCCCAGCGCGATGACGAAGGTGGTGGCGGCGATGTTGCCGGTGAGGTTCGACGCCGCGCCGTACACGCCCGCGAAGCTGCACGCCGTCACCCACAGCAGCGTGGCGGGAATGGCCAGGGCCGGGTGCATTCCCGCCAGGCCGCCCAGCACCGCGGACACCGCCGCCGCCAGCGCCGTGCCACCCATGGCGCGGAAGCGGGCGTGGTAGGAGCCGCCCTTGTCCACGAAGGACGTGTTGAAGCCGCCAATCGCCAGCCACAGGGTCGCGGGCAGGTGCAGCGCGGTGCCCACGACGGTGGGGACGAAGAACGCGAGCGCGGCGCGGAGGCCCGCCTTCACCGCGGGCCGCACGGGCGCGAAGCGGGCCACGGCCTTCGCATGGTCCAGGAACTGACGGTGGAGCACGCCTCCCCCATAGAGCAACGCCCCCGGCCGGGCCACCGGAATCCGGGCCCGGTGCCGTGGGGGCGTCACTCGCGCGCGGGACGTCGGGCCCGGCCTCAGTGCGGGGCGGGGGCCGGCTCCCTCGGGAGCGCACCGGCCGTGGCCCTGGGCCCCACGCCCAGGCCGTGGCGCCGGGCCGCGGTGTCCACGATGCGCTGCACGAGCGCGTCGTAGCTCACGCCGCGCTCCTTCGCCCCCATGGCCACCTCGCACTGGGTCTCCAGGTAGGGGTTGGGGTTCACCTCCAGCAGGTAGGGGTCGTTGGTGCGGCTGGACACGCGGAAGTCGATGCGCGCGTAGTCGCGCAGCTTGAGCGCGCGGAACGCCGTGACGGCCGCGCGCTCCATGCGGCCCCGCAGCTCGTCCGACAAGTCCGTGGGCAGCACCAGGTGCGGACTGCCCGGCGTCTCCGGGCCGAACTTCACCTCGCGATTGGCGATCTTCATCCGCTTGCGGTTCCACCGGGAGCCGAAGTCCAGCTCCACCACCGGAAGGACCTCTGGATTCGCCGCGTCCCCCACCACGCCCACGTACAGCTCGCGGCCCTCGATGTACTCCTCCGCCAGCGCCTCGTCGTCGTACTCCTGGCGGATCTTCTTCACCCGCCTCGCCAGCCCCTCCATGTCCTTCTCCACGCCCAGGCCCATGGAGGCATCCGAGCGCGCGGGCTTCACCACCAGCGGGAAGGACAAATCGCCGCTCGTCTGGAACGACGTGCCGTCGAAGGTGGCGAAGCGGGGCGTGAGCACGCCATGGAACTGGAGCAGTTGCTTGGTGAGCACCTTGTCCTGCGCGAGCAGCAGGCCCGCGGTGCCCGCGCCCGTGAAGGGCATGCGCGCCAGCTCCAGCACCGCCGCGACGTTGACCTCCAGCCGGTAGTCCTCCGCGAACGTCTCGCAGAGGTTGAACACCAGGTCCGCGCGGGTGCTGGTGACCTTGCGCACCAGGTCGGAGACGCTCTCGTCCACGCGCACCTCCGAGATGTCATGGCCGGCCGCGCGCAGCGCTGCTCCCACCTGCTTCACCACCGGGTCGGGCGGATCCTCCTTGGCCTGGTAGTGGAGGATGGCGATGCGAAGGGACTTCACGGGCATGGTCAGTCCTCGAAGAAGCGGTCGGTGTGCAGGTAGTTCATCGCCAGCACGGTGACGAGCGACGCCAGCTGCATCGCCGCCTCGCGGCTGTCGTCCGGGTGCAGGGTGAGGTTCAGCGCGGCGGTGCGCTCCGCCAGGTGGTCCACGAGCGCGCGCACCACGCCCCGGCTCACCCCCGCGTAGTGGCCCACGGTGGAGAGCAGCCGCTGACGCTCCGCCTGCACCAGCGTCGACGCGCTCACCGGCGCCTCACCCGGCCCCCAGAAGATGTCCTCCAGCGCGTGGTCGAAGGCGTTGCGCAGCTCCACGTCCACCTTCTCGTCCAGCTCGCGCTGGCGGTAGTGGTCCTGGACGGTGCCCTCCATCTCCTCGGTGGTGAAGTCGGGCTCGGCCAGTTGCACGGGCGGCGTTGTCCGGCCCAGTCGCTTCGCGATGTCCTCCACGTACTGGAGCTTCTTGAGCGCGCCCCAGCCCTGGTAGCGCTTCGCCCAGTCGCTGTCCGGCGTGAGCCACACCGCGAAGGTCTCCGCGAAGTCCTCGTCCGGGTGCTTCTGCGCGTACCAGCCGGAGATGTGGAAGACGTACCGGCGTGAGAAGGGCCGGGGCTTGTAGTCGTCCTGGTACGGCCGGCCGTAGTCGCCGAACACGCGGCGCCACTCGTCCGTGTCGTAGAGGCGGTAGGCGTAGTTGAACGCGTGGCCCGCCTCGTGGCGCAGGTACATCAGGATCTCGGCCTCCGTCTCCGCGCTTCCGCCCAGCTCCGCTTCGATGGACAGGAGGTCCGGATCCGCCAGGTAGAAGGGCAGGCCGATGACGGGCACCCCCGACGGACAGCCCCACTCGTCGGACAGGTAGCACTGGGGCTTGAAGGAGATCCCCTTCGCCTCCAGCTCGGCGTGGAGCTGCGCGATGTAGCGCTCCAGGGGCGTGCCCCCCAGCCGCAGGGACAGGTCCTTGATGCGCGCCTGGAGCAGTGCCTCCCGGCGGGGCGACAGCCGGCCTCGCTCCGCCCCCTCGGTGGGATGTTTCTCGCGCAGTACGCGGGACTCGGCCTGGGGGGAAGTCATCATCCCCTCCAAGGTGGGACCGGCACCCGGCGGAGGACAGCCCGCCCGCCTCATGGCGGCAGGCGGCCAGCCGGGCGCCCGGGAGGTGCTCCACTCCAAACGGATGGGCAAATTTCCAGTGGGAAGCCACCGGGAGCCGGCATAGGGAAATGGCTCGCTGATGTGAGGAGCAGTGCCCGCGATGAGCCAGGATGTTCCGCCGCAGACGCCGGAGACCCTCTTCACCGGCGGCAGCCAGATGCACGCGCTGGTGCGCACGCACGACTGGGCCGCGTCACCAGTGGGGCCCGTGGCCTCCTGGCCCACGAGCCTCAAGATGCTCGTGAAGACGCTGCTCGGGTCGCGCTACCCCATGATCCTCACGTGGGGGCCGGAGCTCACCCAGTTCTACAACGACGCCTACTCGCTGGTGATTGGCGACAAGCACCCGGCCGCGCTCGGCACGGACATCCGGGGCACGCTCGCGGAGGCGTGGGACTCGCTGGAGCCGCTGGTGCGCGAGGCGATGACGACGGGCGTCGCCAGTTGGGTGCCCGCGCTCCGGCTGCTGCTCAACCGCAGCGGCTACCGCGAGGAGTCCTACTTCGACGTGAGCCACGCGCCCGCCTACGACGACACGGGCGCCATCGGCGGCATGCTCGCGGTGTGCGCGGAGGTGACGCCCCGGGTGCTGAGCGAGCGGCGCACGCGGCTGTTGCGCGACCTGTCCGCCCAGGCGGCGGACACGCGCAGCGTGGCGAAGACCTGCGGCGATGTGGTGACCGCCCTGGCGGACCATCCCCTGGACGTGCCGTGCGCGCTGCTCTACCTGCGTGAAGAGGATGGCAGGTCGCTGACGCTGTGCGGGGCCGTGGGCATCGAGCGCGGCGGTCCCCTGAGCCCGGAGACCGTGCCGCTGGACGCCAGCTCCCGGATGGCGGCGCCGTTCCTGCGCGCGCTCGCGGGAGAGCGGGTGCTGCGCGACGGGCTGGAGGCGCTCCTGGCCCTGACGGGCGGGCCGTTTGGTGACGCGGTGGGCACGTTCCTCTTCCAGCCGCTCGCGGGCTCCGGCACGGCCGCGCCGCTGGGGGTGCTCGTCACGGCGCTGTCCCCCAACCGCGCCTTCGATGAGGGCCATGCCTCCTTCAGCGAGCTGTTGAGCGCGCAGGTGGCCGCGTCGCTGCGCAACGCGCGGGCCTACGAGGAGGAGCGCCAGCGGGCGGAGGCGCTGGCGGAGCTGGACCGGGCGAAGACGGCCTTCTTCCACAACATCTCCCACGAGTTCCGCACGCCGCTCACGCTGATGCTGGGGCCGCTGGAGGACGTGCTCGCGCAGGTGCCGGTGACGGAAAGCGCGCGCAAGGACCTGGAGCTCGTCCACCGCAACGCGGGCCGCCTGCTGCGGCTGGTGAACACGCTGCTGGACTTCAGCCGGCTGGAGGCGGGCCGCATCGACTCCAGCTTCGAGCCCACCGACCTGGCCGCCTTCACCCGGGACCTCACGGGCCACTTCCGCTCCGCCATCGAGCGCACCGGCCTGTCCTTCAGCGTGGAGTGCGCGGAGCTGCCGGAGCCCGTCTACGTGGACCGGCAGATGTGGGAGAAGGTTGTCTTCAACCTGCTCTCCAACGCCCTCAAGTACACCTTCGAGGGCGGCATCATCGTGCGGCAGGAGCACCGGGGCCACGACGTCCTCCTGCGCGTCACCGACACGGGCACGGGCATCCCCCAGGAGGAGCTGCCCCACCTCTTCGAGCGCTTCCACCGCGTGCGCAACGCGCGAAGCCGCACCCACGAAGGCACCGGCATCGGGCTGGCGCTGGTGCGCGAGCTGGTGGCGCTGCACGGCGGCGACGTGACCGTGGAGAGCGAGGAGGGCAGGGGCACCACCTTCACCGTGCGCATCCCCCGGGGCCACGCGCACCTGCCCGCGGACCGCATCCAGGCCGCGCGTCAGCAGGACTCCACCGCCCTGGGCGCGCGCCCCTTCCTCCAGGAGGCCGAGCGCTGGTCGGACGCGGAGCCCGTGCTCCGGGCGCTGGAGCCGGTGCCAGCGCTGACGGATGCGGAGCCCCCGGGCGTGGAGGCCCCCAGGGCGCGCGTGCTGGTGGTGGACGACAACGCGGACATGCGCGAGTACGTGGAGCGTGTGCTGTCGCCGTCGTTCGACGTGACGCTGGCGGCGGACGGGCAGGCCGCGCTGGCCGCCGCGCGCGCGAGCCCGCCGGACCTGGTGCTGACGGACGTGATGATGCCCCGGCTGGGCGGCTTCGGGCTCTTGCGCGGCCTGCGCGAGCGGCCCTCCACGCGCGCCGTCCCCGTGGTGATGCTGTCCGCCCGCGCCGGAGAAGAAGCCGCGGTGGAGGGGCTGGAGGCGGGCGCGGACGACTACCTGGTGAAGCCCTTCAGCGCCCGGGAGCTGGTCGCGCGCGTGCGCTCCATGCTGGAGCTGTCGCGCACCCGCCGCGAGGTCCTGCGCCAGGAGATGCTGTCCCAGTCACTGCGCGAGAGCGTCCAGGCCCGGGACGACTTCCTCGCGGTGGCGAGCCACGAGCTGAAGACGCCGCTGGCCGCCTTCCGCCTGCACCTGGAGCGGCTGGAGCGCAGCCTGGGCGAGGACGCGCTGGGCCGCGCGAAGAGCCCGCTGGAGTCCGCCGGCCGGCAGGTGCAGCGGCTGCACGCGCTGATGGAGACGCTGCTGGACGTGTCGCAGCTCACCACCGGCCGGCTCGCGTTGGACCTGAACGACGTGGACCTCACCGCCGTGGTGGGCAACGCGGTGGTCCGGCTGCGCGAGGAGATGGCGCGGACGGGGGTGACGGTGACGCTGGACGCGGGCACGCCGCTGGTGGGCCGGTATGATCGGCTGCGCATCGACCAGGTGGTGACGCACCTGCTGACGAACGCGGCGAAGTACGGCCAGGGCCGCCCCATCGCGGTGCGCGTGGCCGCCGAGGACGGCACCGCGCGCCTCACCGTGCGCGACGAGGGCATTGGCATCAGCGAGGAGGACCGCGCTCGCATCTTCGAGCGCTTCGAGCGCGCGGTGCCCGGGCGCAACTACGGCGGCCTGGGCCTGGGGCTGTGGATTGCCCGGCAGGTGGTGGAGGCGCACGGCGGCCGCATCACCGTGGACAGCCAGCCGGGCCTGGGCTCCACCTTCGTGGTGGAGCTGCCCATCGAAGGGCTCAAGGCGGCCTGAAACACGAAGGGGACCCGGGCCTCGCGCCCGGATCCCCTCCCGTGTCACTTCACGTCAGCCGCCGCCTACTGGACGGTGAACATCAGGTCGTCGCGGTCGTTGTACTCGCCGGAGATGCACGCGCTGCTCGGAGCGCCGCTGCCGTAGCGGAACTGCGCGCGCACGGCCTGGTTGGCGCCGGAGGGCAGCGTGTACGTGGCGGAGATGGTGTGCAGGTTCGCGGTCGTCGGCACCACGGACGTGATCAGCGTCCAGACGGGCGTCGTCGCGGTGGCGTTGGCCGTGTAATACAGGTCCAACCGGTCCGACCCGGGGTTGAGGTAGGCCCAGACGGTGGCCTCCACCTTCACCTGCTTGCCCGCGGCGAAGTTGGAGCCGTCCACGGTGGACACCTTGAGTGCCTCCAGGGACTCATCGCTCTTGTAGGTGCCGGTGCTGCCGTCCTTGCAGGTGCCGCGCAGCGTGTTGGGCGTGTTCAACTCCGGGCCCCGGGTGCCGCGGCCGTTGAAGAGCGTGCCGCTGTCGCAGGTGGCCGCCGCCGCGCTGCAACGCACCGTCTTGTACGTGCCGTCATAGGTGCCGGTCGTGGACACGTTGGCCACCCGCACCGAGCTCGCCGCCGTGGTGGTGTTGTTGCCCACGCTGTCATACGCCTTCGCCGCCACCGTGTGGGTGCCGTTGGCCACCGTGCGGCTGTCCCACGCGTAGCTGTACGGCGAGGAGAAGGCCGAGCCCTTCACCACGCCATTCACCAGGAACTCCACCTTGCTGACGCCCACGTTGTCGGACGCCGTCGCGGTGATGTTGGTGGTGCCGTTCACCGTCGCGCCGTCCGCCGGGGCGGTGAGCGCCACGGTGGGGGGCGTGGTGTCCGTGGGCAGGCCCGGGATGGTGCCCTTGGCCAGCTCCGCCAGGTACGCGGCGCCAATGCGCGCGAACTTCAGCGCGTTGTTGGCGTTGTTGCCGCTCGTGCCGTCCGTGCTGTTGGCCAGCGTGTCGTTGGCCGTGTGGATGTAGGGGTTGTCGTTGTTCATCTGGGCTTCGAACGGCATGGACGCCGGGTAGCCCTGGGCGTTCCACGACGCATGGTCCGAGCACCCGTAGCCGCACGTGATGTTGGTGCGCGTGTAGCCCGTGTACGTGTCGATGAGGTTGCCCAGGAACGCGTTCTGCGCCGCGTTGGTGTTGTCCGTGACGAGCGTCAGGTCCCACGAGGAGCCGCGGTAGTTGGTCATGTCCAGCTGGAGCACGCCCACCACGTTCGCGCCCGCGGACTTGTGCGCCTGCGCGATGGCCTGCGAGCCGTACAGGCCCACCTCCTCCGCCGCGTACGCCATGAACTTCACCGTGCGCGCCGGCTTGTAGCCCTTCGCCATCGCCACCCGGAACACCTCCGACAGCGTGGCGACACCGGAGGCGTCGTCATCCGCGCCCGGCGCGGTCGCGGTGGGGGGGCTGGACGCGTACTGCTGGATGGAGTCCAGGTGGCCGCCAATCACTACCACCTCGTCCGGGAAGACGGTGCCGGTGATGGTGGCGATGACGGACGGCTGGGTCCATCCCGAGTGCGAGTACAGCTGCACGCTCACGTCGCTGCGCCCGTTGGCGTAGCCTGCCCAGATGCCCTGGAGCCAGCTGGCCGCCTGCGTGCCGCCGGAGGAGTTGTTGTAGTAGCGGTTCGTGTAGCTGGACAGCTGGGTGATGGTGCTCTTGATGCTGGCCTCCTGCAGGCCGGTGAAGAGCGAGTTGACCACCGCCGCGTTGTCCAGCGTGTAGCTCACCAGCGACTGCGTCGGCTGCGCGGGCGTGAGCGCCGCGAGCGCCGCCTCCTGCGTGTCGTGCGCCATGTAGCCCGCGCAGCGGTGATACTTCTCATGCATGATGGAGGAGACGTCGCTCAGCTGCGACTCGGTGAGCTTGAGCACGCTCACCCCGTTCTCCTCGCGCACCAGCGTGGGCGCGTTCCCGCCGCGGAACGACGAGCGCACCGTGCCCACCGCCTCCGAACCGATGGTGATGTAGACCTCCCGGTCACGCGGCTCTTCGGCGGAAGCGGTGGCGCAACACAGCGACACGACCACGGGGACCACTCTCTTCAAACGCATGTTCCGCTCCGATTCCAGGCGAGGGGCGCACTGACGGGAGGCACGACCAAGGGGACCCCCCACGTTCAAGCCCGGGCCGTTTGGCCAGACTTCGTGGGTTGTGCGCATCCTGTGGAATTCAAGACACCGCCGTCAAGGCGGAGAGCAGCGTGAGACAGGATGTGACAGGTTTTTCCGCCAACGATGACGCACGCGGGCCACGCCTGGACGCACCGCGGAAGGGCTCACGCGGGTGTCACAGACAGATGATTGGAAAATGGGAAAGGCGAGGGGGGAGGCCGCGGGGGGACGGGCGGCGCTCAGGTCTGCAGGTTCATGCTCAGCGAGCGGCCGGCCGCGAAGCGGGGCTCCGCCTGGAGCTTCTCCAGGACGCGGTCCGAGGCGACGAGCGTCACCTGGGGCAACAGGCCCGGCTCGCTCATCCACTTCACCGCGCCCAAGAGGTGCTGGGCCTTGATGAACTCCAGCACGGCGCCGTGGAAGGCCTTGCCCTCCTCGCGCCACACCTGGGCCAGCTCCGCCCGGCCGCGCTTCTCCGGTGACGGGGCCTTGGCGGCCTTCGCCGCGCGCCGCTTCGGGGACTGCTCTTCACGGGGCAGGACGATGATTTCGATGAACATCGCGGCACCCTCCTGAAGGCAAGAACAGCGAAGTGGCGCGGACTATCGCACGAAGCTGCGTCGTCATGCCGCCGCGCGCCCGCCCTTTTGTGGAAGTCGCTGCCGCTTTCACGACTTCCCGGGCGAAGCCGTCTTGACATACGTGAATTGCAGCTCTGATGGTGGCGCGACCGCGCGGTGTTGAACGACACCCGACACGCCAATCACGCGAGGCAGACCATGGAACTGCACCACGGCCGCATGTTCGACCACGTCCACCTCCAGGTCCGGGACCTGGAGGCAAGCAAGCGCTTCTACCGCGCGGTGCTGGAGGTGATGGGCATCCCGGTCTTCAACGAGAGCGAGCGGCACTTCGCCGCGGACGAGCTCTTCATCAGCAACGACCGCGAGCCCACCGCGCGCGTGCACCTGGCCTTCCAGGCGAAGGACCGGGAGATGGTCCACCGCTTCCACCAGGCGGCGGTGGCCGCGGGCGGCCGTGACAACGGGGCCCCCGGGGAGCGCTCCTACCACCCGGGGTACTACGCGGCCTTCGTGTTGGATCCGGACGGCAACAACATCGAGATGGTCCACCACGGGCCCGCGAAGCGGTCCGCGCCGTCCGTCGTCTACACGTGGTGACGCCGTGAAAAGGCACGGGGGCCCCCGGCGTGGACCGGGAGCCCCCCTGTCACTTCACGGCCGCGCGCGTCTTGACTAGCGCGCCGTCACGGCCCGGCCGCGCACCTGCTTCGCGGACGGGGCGGTGGGGTTGGCGGCCACCGCGGACGCGACGTTGAAGACCAGGTCGTCGTGGTCGTTGTAGCTGCCGGTGACGCACGCGCTGGACGCGCTGCCGCCGAAGCGGAACTGCGCGCGCACGGCGTGGTTGCCGGTGGTGCCGCCCACGGTGACGGGGATGGAGAACGTCTTCAGCCCCACCGCGGTGCAGGCCTGGGCGGTGGTGACGGCCGTCCACGCGGGCGTGGTGGTGTTCGTCGTGTAGTACAGGTCCAGCTGGTCCGTGGTGCCGTAGCACCACACCGTCACGTCCACGGTGAGCTGCTTGCCCGGGGTGATGGTGCCCTGGTCCACCGTCTTGAGCACGATGCGGTCGATGCTCTCATCCGCGTGGTAGCTGCCGCTGGAGCCGTCCGTGCAGGTGGCGCCCAGGGTGTTGGGCTGGTTGGGTTCCACGCCGCCGGACATCGTGCCGCGGCCATTGACGAGCGTGGGGCCGGTGTCGCAGCCGCACACGGAGCCGCAGGCCGGGGTGCGCAGGGTGGAGTTGTACGTGGCCACGGTGGGCGTGCACACGTTGGTGGTGGTGAAGCTGAAGGCGGTGCTGTACGCGCCCGCGCCGCAGCTGTCGGTGGCCCGCGCGCGCCAGTAGTAGGACGTGAGGTTGGACAGGCCCGGCGTCACGTTCCACGCGCTGGAGGACAGGCCGGTGGCGCTGCGCACCACGTTGGTGAACGCGCTGTCGGTGGCCACCTGCACGTCATAGCCGGCCGCGCTCGTCACGTCGGACCAGTCCAGCGCCGGCGTCAGGGCGACGCCCGTGGCGCCGGAGGCGGGAGACGTCAGGGTCGGAGCCGCCAGGGTGACGCAGCCGCGCGTGGTGAAGCTGCGCGTCGCGCTCCAGGAACTGGTGCCACCGCACGAGTTGAGCGCCCGCACGCGCCAGTAGTAGGCGGTGTTCGCCGTCAGGCCCGGGGACACGTTCCAGTTGCTGGCCACGAGCGAGTTGGCGCTGCGCACCACGTTGGTGAACGCGCTGTCGGTGGCCACCTGGACCTCGTAGCCGGACACGCCCGTCACGTCCGCCCAGTCCAGCGCCGCGAGCAGCTCCACGCCGGTGGCGCCGGAGGCGGGGGTGGACAGCGTGGGAGAGCCGGGCGCCGCGCAGGTGGGCGTGGTGCAGGTGCAGGTGGACGCCGGGCCGAAGCACGCGTTGCTGCTCGCGGGCACGACCGAGTAGCAGTACTGGCGGCCGTTGGCGACCTCCGCGTCCGTGTAGCTGGTGCCGGTGACGGTGGCCACGCGCGCCTTGCCGAAGTCACAGCCCGCGAAGCCCTCCGTCTTCATCACCCAGTACTGGCTGGCGCCAGCGGAGGCCGTCCACGACAGGCTCACCTGGCTGTCGCCCGGGGTGGCCGTGGTGGCGGGGGCCGCAGTGGGGGCCGTCGCGCAGCCGCCGTTGGTGGGCGCGGGCGTGGAGCAGGCGATGTTGTGGCGGTTGTACGCGGCGTAGATGGCCGTCATGTGCGGCGTGCCGTCCGCCAGGTTGCCGTTGTCGTCGTCCGCGGCCAGCCACTGCATGTAGCCGTTCGTCGCGCCGCAGCCGTCGGACGTGCCGGCGGTGCAGTTGCAGGCGTGCCACGTGCCGATGTTGCCGGAGCCCTGGTAGAAGAGCTTGTTGCCCAGGAGGAACGCGTCGTTGGAGTTGTAGTTGAAGGGCGCGGCGGTGAGGTCGCGCGTCACCAGGTCCCACGCCGCCTGGCGCACGGGGGACGCGGCGCAGTGCACCTGCTTGCTGCACGGGCCGGAGCCGGACGAGCACATCTTGCAGGTGAAGTTCTGCGGGGTGGCCGGGATGTTCGGCGCGCTCGCCGCCCAGTCCGCGTCACGCACGCCCGAGCAGCGCAGGTTGCACCAGGACTGGCCCGCGACCTGGGCCTCCTGCTGGTTGTAGCCCGTGCCGTCCGGCGTGAGGCCGCAGCCCGTGTTCGTCGTCTGGAAGAAGCCGTAGCCCACGCAGGAGGTCTGCAGGCGCAGGATGCCCGCGATGTCCGCGTAGCCCTCGCTGGAGTTGGAGAGCGAGCCGTTGGCATCGAAGTTGTCCATGCCGTGGCCCCACTCGTGGTCGAACACCGCGCCAATCTCACCGGTGTTCCGGCAGCCACCGCCGGACTTGTAGAAGTTCACGCTGCTGCCGTTCCAGAAGGCGTTGCAGGTGCTGTTCAGGTTCACGTTGGACGTGAGCTGGCCCTGCAGCCAGGTGTTGCTGGGCAGCCAGCCGCGGGCCACCTCCTTGATCTTGTTCAGCTCGTAGAAGCTGGAGCGCGCCGCCGGCGTGTTGCCCGCGGACGTGCCCGCGGGCACCGTGCAGTCGTGGTCGTTGTTCACGCCGCCCAGGTCCAGGCTGCCCGTGGCGGAGCTCACGTTGATGGCGCCGCAGCTGTCGGCGATCTTCACGTACTTGCCGGACAGCGTCGTGTTGAGGGTGCCGGCGCTGTAGTTGTAGATGCCCGCGCCGTCCGTGAAGTTGTTGGGCGACGCGAAGCCCGTGTTCGCCCACGGCATGGGCGTGTTGGGCTGCATGGTGCCGCACGTCTCCTTCGACGTGCAGGTCCCGATGTTGGTGGACGGGTACACGCCGCCCTTCACCTGCGCGTCGAAGTAGTGGTTGTCATCCTCCACGGCGAGCACCTCGCCGGAGTTGGCGTCCACCGTCACCTTCCAGCGCTCGTGCTCTCCAGGGTTGGAGAAGCCGTAGGCCCACACCAGCGCGTGCCCGTAGCCCTGGCCAAAGGCCGCGCCCGTGCGCGCGTAGGGGGCCACCTCCAGCGTGGGCTGCTGCCACAGGCTGGTGGGCGTTAGCGTCTGGCCCAGGAACGTGCTGCCCGCGGCGAGCGCCTGGTTCGCGCTGAAGCGGGGCTTCGTGTCGATGCCCACGTTGGCCCACGCCTCCGTGCCCAGGAGGATGAGGTTTCCGTGGCTGATGGTGGCCGCCAGCCGGCCGTGCCGCACCGTGATGCCGTTCACCACCTGCGGGATGTGCACCTGCCACAGCGTGTCCGTCACCTGCGTCACGCGCGGCGAGCCCAGCTGCAGCAGGTCCACGCCAATCGCTTCCTGGTGGTCCGCGATGAACTTGAAGACGAGCTCTCCCACCACGGACTCGTCCACGCTGCCCACGGAGCGGCCCAGCCCCTGGCGCACGGACTCCAGCGTGACGCTGTTGCGGAAGCCGTCACCCGGGATGAGGGGGAAGCTGCCCTGGATGCCCGTGGGCATGCCGGACAGCGGATCCAGATACACCTGCACGTTGCCGCCAAAGCGGGTGACGAACCCCGCCCACCGGTCAGCGCCCGCGCGCGGCATCAGCGACCGCGCCTTCTCCAGCGGCACGTTCTGGATGGGCAGGTACAGCTCCGGCTTGAAGAAGGCCTTCTTCGCCGCCGCGCTCTGCTGCTCGGGCTGGGAGGGTTGGAATGCGTACGTCGTGGATGACACCAGGAGGGCAAGACAACACAACGCGGACCGCAGGGGGCGCATGACGTCTCCTCGGGTGATGCCGCCGGACGGGACCGGCGGGCTCCGGGGCGGAGCGCCCTCCTGCTTAGGTCATGCGCTTTTTAAGTTGGTATTGCGGTTATTCCTGATTAGGGCTGTATTTCAGAAAGTGGAATGGAATCAACGGCTTGAAGTGTTCAGTCGCTCAGGGTCGGGGCCAGAGCCGGACGCGGTCGTCCTGGATGAGCTTGCCATTCACGGCGTCGGTGGTGCCGCTGGCCATGAAGCGGCGGGGCGTCTCTTGCGTGGCGACGAGCGCGGCCTCCGCCCACACGAGCAAGAGCAGCGCCCCGGCGAGCGCGGGCAGCCTCCGGGACACGCCAGCGTGGCGCTCGCCCAGGACCTTCAGGGGCAGCACCAGCAGCGGCAGGAGCGCGGGGAAGACGACGAGCAGGCCGCGCGCGTAGCCGAAGAAGGCGAGCGTCACGAGCACCCGGTGCAGCACCACCAGCGACAGCAGCCGGAAGGGCGCGTGCGCGGGCTTGAGGGACAGCAGCATCCCGGCGAGGAGCAGCGCCGCCAGCGGCCACTTGAGCCACGCGGCGTCGGGGATGAACACGTCCACCGGGGCGCGCTCGCCAGTGAGGCCTCCGGGCACGTCCGACACGCCGACGCCCAGGCTCAGGCCGTCCAGCCACAGGTCCAGCTTCGTCCAGAAGAGCCGGGCCGCGTCGCCGGGCGAGGCGGCCATCCAGCGCAGCCCCTCCGCGTAGCCGTGCAACAGCAGGCGCCGGTGCTCCGGGCGGGACGGGTCCAACTGGCCGTTGCTGCCGCCCTGGTTGATCAGCGCGGGCGTGAAGCCCCCGGTGGCGGCGGCGTGGTTCGCCATGGCGAAGTTGAGCGGCCCATACACGGTGACGGGCACCCACTCGGGCAGCGGCTCCAGGTGCGGCGCCCGCGCGTTCAACGCGCGCATCGTGTCCAGGTTGCGCAGCGCGGACGGGACGAGCAGCAGCAGGGACACGCCCATCGCCGCGCCCCAGCGCAGGGCCCACGGCTTCCAGGGCGCCCGCTCGCGCGCCGTCCACGCATACACCAGGAGGAAGGGCCACAGCCCCAGGTGCTCCGCGCGGGTGAGGGTGCCAAAGCCCATCACCGCGCCCAATCCCAGCACCGCGGGCCAGGACGGCACCGCGCCGGCCATGCGCAGGGCCAGCGCGCAGGTGAAACACAGCCACAGCGCGGACAGCGTTTCATTGCTGTACGTGGTGGAGAGCACCAGCCACCCGAAGCTCGTGGCGTACAGCCCCGCCGCGACGAAGCTCCACGGCGTCCCCAGCAGGCGCCGCCAGAAGCCCTGACAGAAGGCCACCGTGGCCGCCCCCAGACAGGCGAGCGCCAGCTTGTATGGAAGCGCGCTGCCCTGGGGCTCTCCCAGCACCCGGTACAGGAGGCCCAGCAGCGCGGGGAACAGGGGCGGGTGGTAGGGCAGGGCGGCCGGGGCTTCGCGGCCCCGCGCCAGGTCCAGCGCGGCGGTGTGGAAGAAGCGCGCGTCGCCCGCGAAGAAGACGGAGAAGGGCCAGTCCCGGTCCGGCGCGCCCGCCAGGTACAGCCCGCGCAAGAGCAGGCTGGCGGCGAACGTGGCCACCATGCCCCAGGCCGCCGGGTGCCGCCGGACGGCGTCTGGCAGGGAAAGCGAGGCCACGGGCTCCTCCGGGACGGAAAGGCGCCGCACTCTACATTGGTCCGCGCACCGGCCCGGGGCTGGGATATGGACGGGGTGCGTCAAAACGGGAGGACGTACATGAGCCGGGTGCTGGACGAGCTGTTGGGGCTCCTGAAGCTGGAGCCCATCGAGGAGAACCTGTTCCGTGGCGCCAGCCAGGACCTGGGCTTCCGGCAGCTCTTCGGAGGGCAGGTGCTGGGGCAGTCCGTGTCCGCCGCCAGCCAGACGGTGGAGGAGCAGCGCACGGTGCACTCGCTGCACGGCTACTTCCTGCGCCCCGGGGACGCGAGCCTGCCCGTCGTCTACACCGTGGACCGCGTGCGCGACGGCGGCAGCTTCACCACCCGCCGCGTGGTGGCCATCCAGAAGGGGCAGCCCATCTTCACGCTGATGGCGTCCTTCCAGGGGGAGGAGCCGGGCTTCACGCACCAGGCCACCATGCCGGACGTGCCGCCGCCGGAGTCACTGCCCACGGACCTGGAGCTCCTGGGGCGCCACGCGGGCCGCATGTCCGAGCGGCACCGGGAGAAGTTCCTCTCCGCCAAGCCCATCGAGATGCGCCCGGTGACGTACGTGGACCCCTTCGAGCCCACCGCCGAGCCGCCCGTGAAGCACGTCTGGTTCCGCGCCGACGGCGCCATGCCCGACGAGCCCCAGGTGCACCGCTACGTGCTCGCGTACGCCAGCGACTTCAACCTCCTGGGCACCGCGCTCCAGCCGCACGCGCAGACGTTCCTCCAGCCGGGCTTCCAGATGGCCAGCCTGGACCACGCGCTGTGGTTCCACGGCGACCTGAAGGTCAACGACTGGCTGCTCTACACCATTGAAAGCCCCTGGGCCGGCAACGCCCGGGACCTGGCGCGCGGGCACGTCTTCACCCGCGACGGGCGGCTCGTGGCCTCCGTGGCCCAGGAGGGGCTCTTGCGCCAGCGCAAGGACGCGCGCTAGGGGGAAATCAGAACGCCAGGCCCTGGTACAGCCGGGGCTCGGGACCCAGCTCGATGACGCCGCCCGGGCGGTCGCCATCCGAGCCGGTGGTGGGCTTGAAGAGCTTGCTCACCATGACCAGCGACCCCATCAACACGACGCCGATGGTGCCCGTCAGGAGCAGCGTCTTGCCCAGGCTGAACTCGCGCAGCCGGGCGTGGTCCACCTCCGACAGGGACACCACCGTCGCGGGCGCGGGGGCGCTGGAGGTGGAGCCCTCCAGCGGCACGCCCCGGAAGCGCTCGCCGTCCACGCCCACCTCGATGAAGCGCTGGAACTCCACGTCCGCCTGGGCGGAGACCCGCGCCAGCGCCAGCGGCGTTTCGGACGTGAACTGGTGCGGCTGGCCCTCCACGTCCCGCACCGTGCGCTTGCGCTCCGTGACGCGGTTGAGCATCACGTCGCCCAATTCCCGCATCAGCGCCGCGTTGTCGTCCCGGAAGCCATCCAGCCGCGTCAGCTCCGGCTTGGGAATGGCATAGGTCGTGGTGCAGGACGCCAGCAGGGACAGGGCGGTCAGCGCGGCGCACAGGCGCATGAGACGACTCCTCGGGATGGGCTCGTGAAAGCCTATCCCGGAGCGTGCCCCGGCGCCTACCGGGGCACGCGGCCGGTGTCTCACTTCAACTGGTAGTTGGCATCCAGCACGTCCGCCTTCGAACGGCCCATCACCCAGCCGTCGTGGTAGACGACGCCCACCGGCGCGATGGTGTCGTTCCGGTACAGGCCAATCTTCAGGTAGTTGAGCTGCCCGGAGTACTGCGTCGCGATGTAGCGCTTGGGCAGCACCAGGTTGCCGTCGTAGTACAGCTCCACGAAGCCCACGGTGGAGTTGGGCGACCACTTCACGTGGAAGATGAAGTCGTGCCAGGTGTTGCGCACCAGGGGGGTGCGCCAGACGATGGTGCCCGGGGACCCGCCGATGTTGAGCCGCATCTCCTCGCCGTAGACGTAGAACTCCACCGGCGGAGAGCCGCAGCAGCCGTCGTGGTGCCACTGGGTGAAGAGCTGCCAGGTGTTCACGCTGGGGAAGTCCGCCGCGAAGCGCGTGCTCCAGCGGTACCAGTACTCGGAGCCCGAGGCCTCCTTCGTCTGCTTGAAGATTTCATTGCGGTTGCCGCTGGAGTTGATGGGGTCATCGCCCTGCTTCACCGTGGCCTTGAGCGCGAAGCCGCCCTCGCGCAGCGGCGACGAGACGACCTGGAGCCGGTCCGAGGACATCATCTGCGTGCCGTCCCACTGGCTGCGGTCGCCGGACTCGAAGTCGCCCCGCCACACGACGCCGCTGGGGGAGGTGGGCGGGGGCGTCGTCGTGGTGCCGGCGCAGGGGCGCGCCTCCGCGATGCTGGCCCAGTCGTTGAGGGTGTTGCCCTGCACCGTGACGCGCACCCGGCGCGCGCTCACCGGCGTGAAGCTGTACGTCTCCGCCGCGGTGGTCGTCCCCAGGCTCTTGCCGCTGTACACCTGCGTATAGGTGTAGCCGTCCGGCGACACGGAGAGGGTGAACGTGTTCGAGCGCTTGTTGCCCTCGTGCCAGGCCACCGCCATCGCGCCCACGCTCTTGGTGGAGCCCAGGTCGTAGTCAATCCACTGGCCCTTGCCCAGGCTGCTCCAGCGGGTGGTGAGCTGATCATCCAGCGTGTTCGCCGCGACGCTGCCGGTGCCGTCGTCACCGCTGGCCTTCACGCTGGCGGGGGTGAGCTGCGTGCAGCCCGTGGTGGTGAGGTCCTCGCCGGACGTCTCGACCGACGGCTGGCGGTCTTCCGCCGGAAGGGAACCATCCGGAGCGCCACAGCCAGCGGCGCCCAGGACGAACAACGTTTCAACCAGGAGGAGGGTTTTCTTCAAGGGGTTGGCCCAGGGGGAAAGGACAGGCAGTGAAAGGCCATGCTCCAACGACAGGAGGCGGGGCACGGCTGGGGAATGTCTGGCTTTACGGCGGGGCAATCCCCTCTCGTGCTCCCGGACCTGTTCGACAGGGCCGCGTCGACGGGAGGAGAAAGACAACGGGATGTGGGGTTCGGTGCTCCATCCGGCAGCGGGGGAAAAGCCTGCCGTACTCCAAGGTGATAAACCGAATATCGAAGTTCTATTTCGAACACAAGCGACGCTGAACCCGCTTGGATGCTGGGCAGGTTCAGAGCTGAAAGACAGACATCAATTTCAGACGGCCCGGTTGAAATCCTTCAACACACCGGAAGGGGCGATACGGCCCGTCGCGTGGGATGCGCACCGCCGGAGCACGGATGTTTCGCGTCGCGGGTTGTGGTGCGGTGTGGGGGGAGGGGGCGCCGCGTTCCGGGCAGGGCGTTTTGGACCCGTGTCCACTTGCGACGTGCCGGGGGGACATCCCCTTTGCCGCCGACTTGCGATGACGGGAGAATCAGGCAGAAACCTCGTCCGCAATGTCCGTATTTTTCCAGGAAGCCCGCCGCGCGGCGGCCATGAGGTCGGTCGAGTGACGCACCCCATGTCGCGCTCCGCGTCCGAGCAGGTGCCCCGGAGCGAGCGCAAGCCGCTGTACGTGAAGGTGGTGACCCAGCCCGCGCTGCATGGCTGCTGGTCCGTGAACATCAGCGAGACGGGCATCGGGCTCATCGCCACGCCGCGCCGGCCCTCCGAAGGCCCGCACGAGAACGAGCCGGTGGAGATGGCCTTCTCGCTGCCGGACACGGGCGCTCACGTGCGGGTGCACGGCACGGTGCGCTGGCGCCACGACACGGCGGGCGCCGGAGGCACGGTCGCGGCGCTGGGCATCAGCTTCGGAGCGTTCGACGCGGCGGACGGCGTGAAGCTGGCGCGCTACCTGGCCACGTCCCACCTGCAGGTGGTGGCGGCCTTCGCGTCGGACGACGAGTCGCGCGCGGTGCGACAGGCCCTGGACGGCGTGGCCACGCCGCACTTCGCCGCCACCTCGGAGGACGTGCACGCGCTGCTCACGCGCGGCGACATGGCGGTGCTCCTGGTGTGCGGCCAGGACGAGTCGCGGGCGCTCGCGCTGGTGGAGTCCCTGGCGGAGCTGCGCGCGGACGTGGACCCCACGGGGGCGGGGCCGCCCAGCGACCTGGCCTCGCGCATCGTCTACTGCGCCCCGGCGGCGCCGGAGCGGCTGGTGGCGCTCTTCAACACCGGCCGCATCTACCGGGCACTGGGGGCGTGGCCGGACCCGGACACCATGCGCGAGGCGGTGCTCCAGGCGGGGCGCGAGCACGGCTTCCGCACGGAGCAGTGGCGCATGGCGCTGGAGCTGGAGCGCAACCTCATGCGCGAGCGCGCGCTGGCCCAGACGCCGGTGGTGGGCGTGGGCCGCCACGGCGAGGACGTGGGCTTTCGCAGCCCGCCCATGCAGCGGGTGATGGAGATGGTGCGCCTGGTGGCGCCCCACCGGGTGGCGGTGCTGCTGCAGGGCGAGACGGGCACCGGCAAGGAGGTGCTGGCGCGCATCCTCCACCGGCTCTCCGGCCGCGGGGACCTGCCGCTCGTGGTCCAGGACTGCGGCGCGCTCACGGAGACGCTGCTGGAGAGCGAGCTGTTCGGCCACGTGAAGGGGGCCTTCACCGGCGCGGTGTCGGACCACCCGGGCCTCTTCGTGCTCGCCAACGGCGGCACCATCTTCCTGGACGAGATTGAAAACACCACGCCCAACCTCCAGGCGAAGCTGCTCCGCGTGCTGGAGACGGGCGACATCCGCCCGGTGGGCGGCACGCAGGTGCGCCACGTGGACGTGCGCGTGGTGGCCGCGAGCAACCGGGACCTGGGCGAGGAGGTGCGCGCCGGCCGCTTCCGCGCGGACCTCTTCTACCGGCTCAACAGCTTCACCATCGACATCCCACCGCTGCGCGAGCGCCCGGAGGACATCCCGGAGCTGGCCCGCGCCTTCGTGGAGCAGTTCAACCGCACCCTCAAGCGCTCCGCCACGGGCGTGGCCCCGGACGCGGACGAGGTGCTGCACGGCTACGGCTGGCCGGGCAACGTGCGTGAGCTGCGCAACGTGGTGGAGCGGGCGGTGCTCCTGTCGCGGCCCGGGGAGATGCTCACCCGGCGCCTGTTGCCGCCCGCGCTCCTCAGCAACACGCTGCCCCGGGCGGACCCCACCGGGGATGGTTCGCTGAGGGCCCGGCTCCAGCAGGTGGAGCGCGACCTCATCCGCGAGGCCCTGGAGCGCCATGGCGGCGTCCTGCGCCGCGCCGCCGTGGCCCTGGGCATGGACCCGGTGACGTTGGGCCGAAGGGCCCGCCGTCACGGGTTGTGGAAGGCGGAGTAGCCCTTCAGCGCGCGCGCATCCACTGGAGGATGGGCTGCCACACGCGCACGCGCGCGTCCCGGGCGAGGAACAGGTCCGCGTGGCCGAAGTCCAGCGCGCGCTCCCCCTCCGGCCGGCTGCGCACGATGAGGTGGGTGACGTCCGTGCTGCCCAGAAGGCGCGTGGAGTACTCGCCGTAGCGGCCCACGCCGCCCCCCGCGCCCACGTACAGCACCGGCACCTTCACGTCCTTCAGGTGGTCATCGAAGGGGACGTTGAGGCCGCACAGCTGCTTCTCCGTCTCCACCACCTCGTTGAGGCTCTGGTAGGGCACCGCCAGTTGGAAGAAGTCGAAGAGGGTGGGCTCCGGCGTGAAGGCCGTCTTGTCCGGCGTGCCCGTGATGTCCGGAACGCTTCCCGCCAGGTGGTAGTCCGGCGTCAACCCCCGGAAGTTGAACGGCGTGAAGAGGGTCTCGGTCTTCCCCGCGGCGATGACGGCGAACTTCCGGTTGGTCACGCCACTGAGCGCCTCCGGCGCGCCGGGAGGGAAACCATTGGGATCCTGGTCCGCCCGCAACCCGATCTCCTTCACCGGCATCCCCGGCGCGGGCCCCAGCAGGCCGCCTTCCGTGCGGCCCTGGTCGCGGGCCGTCTGGAGCGCCATGTACCGGTCGCACGCCCACTGGCGTTGCTGGGCCGCGTCCGGCCCGTAGCGCAGCACCATGTCCATGGGCACGAAGCCGTCCACCCGGCGCAGGGCGCGCGGACGCTGCGACTCCGCGTCCAGGTACGCGTACCCGATGGTCGCGCCCCGGCTCCAGCCCAGCAGGAACATCCGGTCGTTGCCGCCGCCATTGCCGCCCATCCGCCGCACCACGTCCGCCAGCGCCAGGCCCGTGCCCACGTCCTTCACGTGCGACTGGATGTTCCAGTCCGCCATGAACCCGAAGTCCGTCTCCGTCTCCGGCACCGCCACCCACCGCAGGTCCAGGCCCCACACGTCCACGTCCTGGCTGGCCAGGTACGCCGCCAGCGAGCGGTCCTCCGGCATCGTCGTCACGCAGGTGTTGGTGAGGAACGCGGGCACGAAGCCCCACAGGTCCCCGTGCACCATGAACACCGCGCGGCTGGTGCGCGCCGGCACCCAGGGGTAGGCCTCACGCACCACGCGGTGCACGGTGATGGCGTCGTACTTCCCCGTCCCCACCCGCACCTTCCAGCTGTAGTGCGCCAGCCCACCGCCCAGCACCTCGCGCTTCGTGCTGGAGGCCACCAGGCCCGCCGCCACCAACGGCCGCGTCCATGGATCCGCCTGAATCGTCAACGCGTGCGCGTCCCCCGAATTCGCGCGCAGCGCCACGAACAACGCCACCATCACCCACAGGCTCCACGTCCTACGCATACCGACCTCGACTCGCATTGAGGGTCCCCCACGCAGACACGCGCCAGGCTCCGGCACCCGGCGCCGCCCGATGCAGGCCTTCCCAGAGCACCTTCCGCGCCAGGGCCCAAGTTATTGATTTCATTGGTGCTGCCCCGCAGGGCAAGCTTCACCGGTGAAGGCCGCCGGACGCCGACCCCGGCACCCCCCGAGTGAAGAAACGCAGGACTCCGCGTGCTTCAATGCTGAGACATGCGGACCACGGATGCCGCGGGTGCCCTTGGACTGAACGAACCCCCCGCCGGCCCCCGAGGGTGTGTTTGTTCATTCAATCCAACACATACATATGAAACAGGCAAGTCCTGGATGTTAGGGGAAGACGGCGGGGCAATCGCCTGGGGCGGGGGGACGGGAGACAACAACAGGTCTCACCCTGACTCCCCTCGGAGGGGGAGGACCCATGCCCGAGACCGTCTTCGTCGACAACATCTGGAATGACTTCGCGCACAGCTACGATCAGATGATCCCCGAGCTGCCGTGCTACCAGCGGCAGCGCGAGAAGATCCTCCGGGACACCCGGGAGCGCTCCTACGTCATCGACGCGGGGTGTGGCACGGGGCTCGTGAGCGAGCCCCTGGTGCGGCGCGGGCAGCGCGTGGTCGGCTTCGACAACAACCAGGCCATGCTGGCCCTGGCGGTGCGCCGCCGCGCGAAGGAGCCGGAGGCGGTGCGCGCCCGCTGGACGCTGCTGCCAGGAGACGTGGCGCAGTTCCCCCTGGAGGTGGAGGGGGCCGCGGACGCGGTGGTGATGAACAACGTCCTCTTCTACGTGAAGGACCCGGAGTCCGTGCTGCGCGAGGCCTGGACGCACCTGAAGCCCGGCGGCGTCCTGTGCATGACGAGCAACAAGCGGCCCCGGCCCGACCTGGAGAAGGTGCTGAAGAACTCCATCCGGGAATGGGAGGCGCAGGGCCGGTGGACGGAGACGCTCCAGCGCGCGGTGAACCACCACCGCACCTGCGCCCAGAAGCTCACCACGGACCCCAACGAGATGGTCACCTTCCTGGACACGGACCAGGCCGTGAAGCTGCTGGAGAAGGTGGGCTTCAGCGAGGCGCTGGTGGCCGACGGCGACGACTACTACGGCGAGAACTTCTACGTCTGCATGCGCAAGTAGGGAGCCTTCCTCATGACGAACGTGAACCCCCGTTTCCAGCGCAACCTGGGCGTCCTCCACCCACAGACCATGGACAAGCTCGCCAGCACCCACGTGCTCGTCGCCGGCGTGGGCGGCGCCGGAGGCCAGTGCGCGGTGGACCTGGCGCGCCTGGGCTTCGGCTGCCTGACGCTCGCGGACTTCGACGTCTACGAGCGCCACAACATCAACCGGCAGATTGGCTGCTTCGAAAGCACCCTGGGCCAGCACAAGGTGGATGTGGTGGAGCGCATGTGCCGGGACATCCACCCGGACCTGCGCGTGCAGAAGGTGAAGGAGGGCATCACCGACGACAACGCGGCGGACGTGCTCAAGGGCACAGGCGGCCTGCCGCCGGTGGACTACGTGGTGGAGGTCATCGACATCGCGGGGGCCCGCGCCAAGGAGTCGCTCCACCAGACGTGCCGGGAGCAGGGCATCCCCATCATGACCGGGCTGATGCTGGGCTTCGGCGCCGCGCTCCACGTCTTCCAGCCGGACGCGCCGCTCTACGAGGAACTCTTCATCCTCCCGGACGGCCGCATCGACCTGCCGAAGATCATCCCGCACCTGGGCAGCTACATGCTCCAGGAGTACATGGACGCCTGCTACCAGGGCAAAGGGCACGCGCCCACGTGCGTGATTGGCGCCACCACCGCCGCGGGGCTGATGGTGAGTGAAATCATGCGGGGCGTGATGCTGGGGGCTCGCGCGATGGTGTCCTGGCCCGAGTACCTCTACGTGGACCTCTTCGACCACCGCTACGTGCGCGGCTCCGTCGGCGCCACCCGTCCGGCCGCCCGGTGGGGCAGGGCGCGAGGGGCTGAGGGTCGCCCGCGCGAAACGCTTCTCTCTCCGGGGCCGGGGGCCCTTTGAAGGGCCCCCGAATCCCCCCGGGGACTACATCACCACGCCGCGCGACCGCGCTTCGTTCACCACCTGTGTGCCATCCACGCCCAGCCGCCGGGCGATGAAGCCCGCCGCGCCGTCCGCCGTCTTGTGCACGCGGATGAACTGGTCGTCATACGTGCGCGTGACGATGAGCATCCCCGACACGATGACGCGCTGGAGGTTGTGCTGCAGCTCGTTGCCTTCGATGATGACGTGGATCTCCGAGAACAGCGCCCGCGCGTCCGACAGCATGTTGGACAGGTGCCGGCGCTGCTCGCTGTTGGGGACCGCGGACTTCGCTCCCGCGATTGTCACCAGCACCAGCGGCTGCTGCTGATGCTGCTGGTAGGCGGCCTGCATCTTCTGGAACACCGCCTGAATCTCTTCCGGCGTCGGTGGAGCGTCCCAGCGCAGGAAGAACACCTTGTCGATGACGTCTGTCTTGTAGACCGGAAGTGCCATGGCGTTCGCGACTCCTTCGTGTCGGACCCAGCGGCCGTCCCGGTCGGTACGCGTCCGGGCTTTCTCCCTGGGCCTGGGGGACATCCTGCTCTTCAGCCGCGGTCAAGAAACTAGCCCTGAAGGCTGACATTGCCGGGACGACACATCCTCGCAATCCTGACGGCGTCACGGACTGTGTGTTCGCCTCGAAGGCCCTCTGGCGTGTTCGCTAACGGATGCTGAACCCAGACGCCAGGGCCGACGGCCCTGTCTGTCTATTCCGTTCCGTGTGACAAGTTTCAACGGCGATTCCCCATGAAAACAAGAAGGCCCCGGGAGCACGGTGGCTCCCGGGGCCTTCCAGAGGCTTCAGGCCGTCAGACGGAAGCGGTTACCCGTCAGAGACGGTGGTCTCCACCAGGTTCGCGTCGCCGTTGATCTGCGCGTCCGTGAAGAGGATGGGGCGCCACTGCTTCTGGGAGTACAGCTGGGTCTGGTCCGCGTAGTTCGCGGACTTGGGGTCGCCGGACTGGCTGTAGGTCAGCACGGCGTTGGCGTTGGGGCCCGCGTCGGTGAACTGGAGCGCCATGACGAAGGAGCTGCCGTTGTTGATGGGGTAGCCCTCCTTCGCCAGCAGGGTGGTGGCGTTGTACGTGGCCGTGTGCGGCTGGGCGAACTCGAACACCGTGGTGCGCGCGACGCCGAAGGACATCACGTTGCTGACGCCCTCGCGGCTCATGCCGCCGTGCAGGGGGATGGGGGTGCCCGTGCGGGTGGTGAACTGCACCTGGCCCAGCGTCTTGTCCAGCGCGTTGCCGGAGCGGTTGATGGTGAAGACGGCCTGCGCCAGCTTCACGAGCACCGGGTCGTCACCCGTGGCCGGGGCCGGCGTCAGGGTGTTGGGCGTGGCGATGGGGTTGGCCGGGTCGAAGGCCACGTCGAACAGCGGGCCCTTGTTCGCCAGCTGCGCGCCGGTGTACGCGCCCAGGAACTCGCGGAAGATGAACGCGCCCTTCTGGTCCACGTCGTAGCGGCCATTCCAGCCGGCCAGCAGCGCGCAGGCCTGGCTGATGTCCACGGCGGTGCCGTTGTAGGTCACCGTCGTCTTGCCCGTGCAGCGCTCCACGACGGACGCGCGCAGCAGCTCCTCCAGGGAGCTGCGGTTGCTGAACGTGGCCGCCTTCAGCTCGTCGAAGCTGAACTTGCCGTCCGCGCCGGAGGCGCCCGTGGCGCTGGTCTCCGTGAGGACCATGGCGTTCATGCGCGTGCGCGGCGTCTGGGGCACGTTCGCGAAGCCGTGCAGCGGGGAGAAGCCGGTGAGCGGCGCGGCGGGGTTGGCCAGCCAGTAGCTGTCGTTCGCGTTGAAGACGAAGTCCGTGCGGTCCAGCTGCGGCACCTTCGAGAAGGGCACCAGGCCGGGGCTGCGCGAGCCCGGCTCCACCTGCCACTCATTGGCGGGGTCGCTGCCGTTGAGCACCACGAAGCCCAGGGCCTGGTAGATGCCGTAGGTGACGTTGAGGGCGGGCGTGTTCGCCTCGGCGGCCCACTTCGTGTACGCGTCCTTCGTGAGGTTGGGCGTGGGCGTGGCGTCCGTGTACCAGGTGTTGCCTTCCTTGTCGGCGAACATGGTGTTCACCCAGGGCAGGCCCTGCTCCGTGGCGTAGACGGTCTTGAACTCGGCCAGGCTCTTGGCCTTGTTCATGCCGTGGAACTGGTCCAGGAACTTGGTGTTGTCGATGTTCGCGTCACGCAGCGTGAGCGCCGTCTGGCTGTTCCAGCCCAGCGCGCCGGGGGGGAAGCCCGCCGGGGCGGCCGAGTCCGGGAAGGCGATCATCGGGCCGTAGTGGCTGAACCAGACGGTCTGCGAGTAGTTCGTCAGCGACCCTTCCGACAGCTTCACCAGGATGGTGAAGGTCTTGGAGGTCATCTGGCGCTCTTCGTTGCCGTACTTGTAGACGGTCGGCTTCCCGGGCACGAGCTGCAGCTGGTAGATGGTCGCGCGCTGGCCGGAGGAGAACGTGTGCGTCCAGCCCAGGTTCTCATTGAAGCCGATGAGCACCGCCGGCACGCCCATGAGGCCCACGCCGTAGACGTTCATCTGGCCCGGCACGGTCAGCTGGCTCTCCCACAGGCGCAGCTCGCCTTCCCAGGGGAAGTGCGGGTTGGCCATCACCATGCCCTTGCCGTTGTCCGTGCGATCACGGCCAATGGCCCAGCCGTTGCTGCCGAAGTCAGACGTCTTCAGCTTGTTGAGCTGCTCCAGGGTGGGCGGCTGCGGGCGCAGCGCCGCCTGCTTCGGGTCCACGGACTGCGCGCCCACGGCGGGGGGCGTGGCGGACGGGATGGTGAGCGCCAGCGCGTTGATGCCCGCCAGCAGCGTCAGGTCCGTGTTGTACGCCAGCAGGTCCACCGGGGTGATGGGGCGCACCCAG
The DNA here is from genome assembly GCF_054512695.1 of Corallococcus sp. M7. NCBI lineage: Bacteria > Pseudomonadati > Myxococcota > Myxococcia > Myxococcales > Myxococcaceae > Corallococcus > Corallococcus sp. M7. The sequence goes on along the minus strand of NZ_CM137252.1, from coordinate 6,428,889 downwards.
GCCGCGTTCGCGCACTCGGCGGGACGGGCGTCCGCGGGCACGTCCTCCAGGTACTTGTTGTAGCCGGCCGCGTAGCCGGTGACCATGTCCTGCATCTCCTGGGACAGGGTGGGGAAGGCCGCCTCCGCGCGCCCCATCAGGTCCATGGCCAGGTACGCCAGGTCACTGCCCACGTGCTTGTTGCCCGCGCCCTGGCCCAGGAAGCGCGCGCGCTCGCCGCGCACCTTGAGGATCTGATCCGCCAGGGTGCAGACGTGGTCCTGCGCGAAGGCATAGCCCTGGCCGAAGCCCAGGCTGCCGTAGTTGTCCGCGGTGATGTGCGGAATGCCGTAGGAGGTGCGCTTGATCTTCGCCGTGTACTTCGGCGTGGTCGGGCCGGGGCCGGGGTCGACGGGCTTGGGATCGTCCTCACATCCGGTGCTGAACGCGGCGAGCGCCAGGGACGCGAGAAGGGAGAAAGAAAGACGGCGGGTCCGGACAGAACGGAACCCACCGCGAGGAGGAAGATTATCGGGGATGTGCTCGGGCATGGCGGCCCGGAGACTAGGAAGGTGTCGATTCAACGGTCAATGTTTCTGGGATTTGACTTTTCCATCGCGCTGACACGGGCGGATGCATTGCGTCGTGGGTTTGGGAAAGCCGGAAAGACGGTGTGTGTTACATGTGAGCCATGACGCCCGAGCCCTCGTCGCCGCCCGCGGCCGCCGCCAGCGCCGCCACTTCTCCATGATTCGCACCTTCGTGCTGGCGGACTTCGTCACGCTCGGCAACGGCTTCTCCGGCGCGGGGGCCATCCTGGCGGCCATGCAGTCGCTGGCCACGGGGAACCCACGCTGGTTGTGGGTGGCGTTCTGCCTGATGCCGGTGGCGCTGGTGATGGACGTGGCGGACGGCCGCATCGCGCGGTGGCGCTTCCGCAAGTCGCCGCTGGGCGCGGACCTGGACTCGCTGGCGGACGTCATCTCCTTTGGCATGGCGCCCGCGGCGCTGGCGTTCGCGGTGGGCCTGCGCGGCAACCTGGACGTGGCGGCGCTGCTCTACTTCGTCGCGTGCGGCATCAGCCGCCTGGCGCGCTTCAACGTCACGTCCGCGGAGCTGTCCGACGGCACCGGCAAGGTGAAGTACTTCGAGGGCACGCCCATCCCCACCAGCCTGCTCCTGGTGATGGTGCTGGCGGCGGCCACCTGGCAGGGCCGCATTGGTGACGCGCTGTGGGGCGGGGTGTGGAACCTGGGCCCACTCACGCTGCACCCGCTGGCGCTGCTCTATGTGGCCAGCGGCAGCGCCATGATCAGCAAGACGTTGCGGATTCCGAAATTCTGAAGTCTTCCGCCGTGGTGGGCACGGGTGGTGCCATCCAGTGGACGTTCTGGAGGGCAGTTCCCCTGTTTTTCCCACGGTGAGGCGGTTGGCAGTCCCGGGGTGGGTGCCTAGCTTCGCCACCTGATCCGCGAGGGCCACACCCGGAAGGTGTGGCCACTACCGCGGCTTCAAGGCTTTTGGGCGAGGCGGGAGGGAAGGGTGGGTGCCATGACGGGGCGCTGGGGCCTGCTGGGTTTGGTGGTGGTGGGACTGCTGTCGGGCTGCGCGGACCGGGAGCGCTCGTCGCTCGCGGACGGCCGGCTGACGGCGACGCCGGGTGGCGTCGACTTCGCGCGGGTGGCCGTTTTCGACGCTCGCGAATCCACGGTGACGCTGCGCAACGTGGGCCGCGCGCGCATCACGGTGGACGAGGCCTGGGTGGAGGGGCCGGAAGGCGCCTACAAGGCCGAGTTCACCCACGAGGGGCCTCACAGCCTGGTGCCGGGCAGCGAGTGCACGCTGAAGGTGCGCTTCGCGCCGATGGCGCAAGGCGGCCTGCCTGCGGTGCTGGTGGTGCGCTCGGACACGCGCATCGAGCCGCTGATGCGCATTCCACTCAACGGCGCCGGCGTGGACGCGTGGGCGCGGGTGACGCCGCGCGCGCTGGACTTCGGCCGCATCGAGGCGGACTCCACCAAGACGCTGGGCGTGACGCTGGACAACCCCACGGAGCTGCCCGTGGTGGTGACGCCCAAGCTGGTGGGCGCGGACAAGGACGAGTTCGTCGCGGCGCCGCTGACGGTGAACCCGGGCGAGCGCGTGGAGTTGCCCCTCACCTTCAACCCGGTGCGGGTGGGCAAGAAGCAGATCGCCCTGGCCATCTCCCCCTGCACCGGGTGCGCGGACGTGCCGGTGACGGTGACGGCGGAGTCGCTGGAGCGCGCGGTGGTGGCGGAGCCGGAGGTGGTGGACTTCGGCGCGGTGCCGGTGGACCGCGACGCCATCCGGGCCTCCAGCCTGCGCAACATCAGCACGGAGCCGGTGACGGTGACGTCGCTCATGCTGGATGGCACGGACGCGTCCTTCAGCCAGAACAACACGGGCCTTCCGCTGGTGCTCCAGCCGGGGGAGGTGCGCGCCTTTGAAATCCGCTACAGCCCCGGCCACATGGGCGCGGCCACGGACCGTGCCGTCTACACCGTGGTGAGCAAGCGTCACCCCACGCTGCCCGTGCCGCTGCGCGGCTTCGGCGGCGCGTCCGAGCTGTGCGTGTCGCCGATGATGCACGACTTCGGCGAGCAGCCGCTGGGCTCCAAGGTTCGCGTGGTGGTCAACGTGAAGAACTGCGGCACGGACAACGCGGGGCCGCTGACCATCAACACGCTGGACTGGACGCCGGACGCCACGGGCGCCCAGCTCCAGTTCAACAACAAGCCGGTGGCGCTGCCGTTCACCCTGCCGGCCAACGGCGAGCTGAACCTGGAGGTCTTCTACGAGCCCATGCGCGAGGGCAGCGCGTCCGGCGCGCTGGTGATGACCACGAGCGCGTTCTCCGCGGCCACCGTGCAGTTGGACTTCTTCGGCAGCGCGAAGGCGCACGCGCCGTGTGACCTGACCGTCACGCCGGAGCTGGTGGACTTCGGCACCATCCCGCCGGGCCGCGGCGCGGTGCTGGGCGTGAAGCTGGAGAACAAGGGTGCGGACCTGTGCCCCGTGAAGAACATCCGCATCGCCAACGACGGCGGCGGCGTGTTCAAGATGCCCGGCGGCGAGCTCTTCGGCGGCATCATCTACCCGGGCGACTGGTTCAGCTTCCAGGTGGCGTTCCAGGCGCCGTTCACCGGTGGCAACTGGACGGGCGAACTCCAGGTGGAGCAGTACAACCCGGTGACGCCGGTGCGGCAGGTGCCGCTGATGGCGAACTCGCAGGCGACGTGCCTGGTGGCCTCGCCCTGGTACCTGGACTTCGGCCTGGGCCGCAAGGACTGCCGCCCGGCGCCGCGCGAGGTGAACTACCTCAACGCGTGCACCACGCCCGTCACCATCTCCAACGTCTTCATCGGGCCGGGCACGACGGACACGGAGTTCGAGCTGTTGGATCACCCGGCGCCGCCCGCGTTCCAGCTTCAGCCGGGCGAGTCCTTCACGGTGGGCGTGGACTACCTGGCGCAGGTGACGGGCATGAACCTGTCGCCGCTCTTCGTGGACTCCAGCGACCTGCCCATCCCGCTGATGGTGCCGCTCATCGGTGAGTCGTCGAAGAAGACGGACAAGACGGACAACTTCGTGCAGCAGGACGTGAGCAAGGTGGACGTGCTGTTCGTCGTGGACAACACGGCGTCCATGGTCGAGGAGCACCCGAAGCTCGTGTCCGCCATCCCCGCGTTCGTGGACGCCGCGCGCAACAAGGCGGTGGACGTGAACATGGCGGTGACGACGACGGGCATCTCCGCGGTGTCCGGCGCGTGCCCGGGCGGCGCGCTGGGTGGCGAGGCCGGCCGCTTCTTCCCGGCGGACAACAGCCGCCAGCGCATCCTCACCCTGAACACGGCCAACGTGGCGCAGGTGCTCCAGCAGAACGTGCAGGTGGGCCAGTGCGCCCAGGTGGAGCAGGGCTTCGAGGCGATGCGCCGCGCGCTCACGTCTCCCCTGGTGAACAACGTGGATGATCCGCGCACGCCGCTGGCCAACGACGGCAACGCGGGCTTCCTGCGCGACTCCGCGGCGCTGGTGGTGGTGTTCGTGGGCGACGAGGACGACCACTCGCCGGACGCGGTCGCCACGTACGTGCAGTGGGCGCAGCAGCGCAAGGGTGAGAACCAGCCGCAGCGGGCCACGTTCTTCGCCATCGCGCCCACCAAGACGTCCTGCGCCACGGCGGGCGGCACCGGCACCCGGTACGCGGACGCGGCGGCGCAGACGGGCGGCGAGGTGCTCAACGTCTGCGCGGCGGACTACGCGCCGCTGCTCCGCCAGGTGGCCAACAAGGCGTTCAGCGCGCAGGACCGCTTCCCGCTGAGCGAGGAGCCCGACGCGGGAACGGTGGTGGTGGCCGTCAACGGCACCACGACCACCAGCGGCTGGACCTACGACGCGGCGACCAACAGCGTGGTGTTCAGCGTGGTGCCGCCGCCAGGCTCCAAGGTGGCCATCACCTACCGCCGCGCCTGCGCCAACGACTGAACGGTGGGAACCCCGTGGTTGTGGACCCCGTGACGGGCCGGCCATCCGGCCCCGAACGGGGGTGTCAGACCCCGGTGCTACAGCACTGCATCTGCCTGTGCGGATGACCAGAAAATTGGAGGCGCTCCCTCGGTGTGTACCCTGCGGAGCGTCTGCACGCTGTTGCCCTGGAGGCGCTGTGAACACCTGGACCCCTGATGAGCCCATGAAGTCCTCTCCGCGCGCCGGTGCGCCGGGGCTGCGGGTCATCCGCGGGGAGGGGCAGCGCAAGCAGGAGCCGCTGGCGGACCGCAACGCGGTGGCACGGGTGCTGATGGAGGCGGGGGCGGACCTGCTCCTCAAGCGCATCAGCCCCGTGAGGGCGCAGGAGATCGAGCGCAAGGTGGACCGGGTGCTGGACCTGTTCGACCGGGTGGACACGGCGCCGGTGCTGATGCCGGTGCTCAAGCGGCACCTGGATGAGCTGGAGGCCCTGATGCGGGAGACCCGCGAGGTCCGGGCCGCCCGGCGCTAGGGCGCACGCCCGGTGGAACCGGGAAAAGCCCAGGGGGATTCGATGTTTGATTCCCCTGGCCCGGCCGCTTACGCTTGGGGTTCGCCTCCTCGCGTCCGGCCGTGTCCATCGAAACCTACGGCAGCTACCAGCTCCTGAAGCGCCTCGCCACGGGCGGCATGGCGCAGATCTACCTCGCGCGGCGGCCGGGTTCGGATGCTCCGGACAAGCTGCTGGTGTTGAAGCGGATCCTCCCGCACCTGTCGGAGAACGACGAGTTCGTCCGGATGTTCCTGGACGAGGCGCGGATCGCGGCCCGGCTCGCGCACCCCAACGTGGTGCAGATCTACGACCTGGGGGCGGAGGGGGACACCTTCTTCATCGCCATGGAGTACATCCATGGCGTGGACGCGCGCCGGCTCTGGAAGCGCTCGGAGACGGCGGGGCGTCCGTTGCCCGTGCCCCTGGTGTGCCGCATCCTGCTGGAGGCGTGCGCGGGGCTGGACTACGCGCACAAGAAGACGGACGCGGCGGGGCGCCCGCTGGGCATCGTGCACCGGGACGTGTCGCCGCAGAACATCCTGGTGACGTTCGACGGTGGCGTGAAGGTGGTGGACTTCGGCATCGCGAAGGCGGCGGATCAGGCCACCGTCACGCGCTCCGGGGTGCTCAAGGGCAAGTATTCGTACATGTCGCCGGAGCAGGCCTCCGGGCAGCGCGTGGACCGGCGCTCGGACGTGTTCGCGCTGGGCGTGGTGCTCCATGAGCTCTTGACCGGGGGGCGCCTCTTCAAGCGCCACAGCGACATGCTGACCCTGTCGGCGGTGGCGGAGTGCAACGTCCCGGCGCCGTCGCAGGTGGCGCCCCGGGTGCCGGTGGAGCTGGACGCCATCGTGCTCAAGGCGCTCGCGAAGGATCCGGAGGCGCGCTACCAGCACGCGCAGGAGCTGCAACGGGCGCTGGAGGGGTGGCTCGCGTCGCAGCCGCAGCCGTGTGGCACGCCCGCGGACCTGGCCGGGTTCATGCGGGAGCTGTACGCGGACCGGCTCACGGAGGAGGCGCGCTCCGGCGAGGTGCAGGTGACGGACGAGGAGGCGGGAGTGGCTCCGCCGCCCGCGCCGCGCCGTTCGGTGATGCGGCCCGCGACACCGCCCGCGCGCACGGAGAACGAGCCCACCACCACGCTGCGTCCGAACCGGCCCAGCCGTCCCAGCGGGAAGGTGGAGGCGCGCCGCGATGACGCGGAAGGAGACGGGGCGCGCTCGGAGGTCCGGGGCCCGGACACCCGTCCGGAGGGCCGCAACGCGGAGGCGCGGGTGGAGGCGCGCAACGCGGAGGCCCGTGGTGTCGACGCCCGTCCGGAGCCCCGCTCGGAGGTCCGCAACGTCGACCCGCGAGGGGACGCCCGCGCCGTCGATGCCCGGCCGGAGCCGCGTTCTGAAGTTCGCAACGCCGATCCGCGCCTGGATGCCCGCGGCGTCGATGCCCGGCCGGAGCCCCGCTCGGAAGTCCGCAATGCGGACGCCGCCCGGGGCATGACGGGCTCGCGGCGGGCCCTGGAGTCGCCGCCCTCGCGGAGCACCCGGCCGGTGCGGCTGGAGGAGCCCTCCCTCCCGACGGTGACGCAGGACGAGGACGGCCCCACGCTCGCGATGGTGGACACGCAGCGGAAGCTCTCCGGCGGGTTCCAGATCGAGGAGGACGGTCCCACGCTCGCGATGGTGGACACGCAGGGGAAGATCTCCGGTGCGTTCCAGATCGAGGAGGACGGCCCCACGCTCGCGATGGTGGACACGCAGGGGAAGATCTCCGGCGCGTTCCAGATCGAGGAGGACGGTCCCACGCTGGATCAGCGCTCCCTGACGGGGACGCTGACCCAGGAGGACGAGGACGACTCGACCCTGGACATGCGCTCGGTCTCCCGCGCCGACGTGGACGAGGGCCCCACGCAGGACATGCGCGCCGTGCCGCGCTCCGAGATTCCAGTCCCCCGTCCAGGTGGGCCCACGCCGTCCGGCGAACACCGCGGCCACCGGCTCCCGGTGCCCGCGCCGCACGCGACCATCGAGGAGATGACCGCGTCCACGGCGCCGCGCTCCGTGTCCCGCGCGCCCATGCCGCCGCCGGTCCGCACCGGCACGCTCACCGAGCAGTCCGCCGTGGAGGCACCGAAGCGCCGGGGGCTCCTGTATGGCGCCATCGTGCTCGTCGCGATCCTGGTGGGCGTCGGCCTCGTGTGGAGCCTGGGGCCGGGGGCCAGCGGCGTGCACGTGGAGTCCGAGCCCGCTGGCGCGCGCGTCGTGTTCGAGGACCGGGTGCTCCCGGAGCGCACGCCGCTGACGCTGCCGACGGTGAAGCCCGGCCGCTACTGGGTCGTGCTGATCAAGGAAGGCTACCGCGAGCTGCGCACGCAGATCGTCATCCCGCCGTCCGGCCGGCTGGACGTGGGGCCGCTGAAGCTCGTGCCGATGCCGTCGTCCGGAAAGCCCGGCACGGAGCCGCCCGCGTCGGCGCCCCCGGCACCGGAGCCCGGCGTCGGACCCTCCGGCGTGGCCGCTCCCCGTGCGCCGGACGCCGTGACCCCCGAAGTGAAGCAGGCCCAGGAGTCCCCGGGCGCCCAGGCTCCCGCGCCGGTGGTGAAGGTCCCCGTCGCCACGGCGGCCACGGTGGTGCCCGCGGCGGAGGTGCGTGAAGCCGCGCGCGCCGCGGAGCGGGCCGCGTCGGTGAGTTTCGTGGTGACGCCCTGGGCGGAGGTGTCCTGCAACGGCCGCAAGCTGGGGGAGACGCCCTTCCAGCCGGTGGAGCTGCGGGTGGGCCACTATGACTGCAAGTTCACCAACCCCGAACTGAAGCGCACCGTCAGCCGCCGCATCGAGGTGCGTCCCATCGACCTCAACGTGGTGACGGTCAAGTTCGAGTAGGCGCGGCCTTGGACCCTTCCGTGACGCTCGAGGCAGGCACCCACGTCGGCAAGTACGTCGTGCGCCGCAAGCTCGCCGAAGGGGGCATGGCGGAGATCTTCCTGTGCACCGCGCGCGGGCCGGAGGGCTTCGAGAAGGAGGTCGTGATCAAGCGCGTGCGGTCGTTCCTCGCGAGCGACCCGGACTTCGTGCAGATGTTCATCGCGGAGGCGCGGCTGGCCTCGCGGCTCAACCACGCCAACGTGGTGCAGATCTTCGACTTCGACAAGCACGAGGACACCTACTACCTGGCGATGGAGTACGTGCGCGGCTGCTCGCTGTGGGAGCTGCGCAAGCGGAGCAAGGAGGTGATGACGCCGATGCCGCCCGTGCTGGTGGCGCACATCGGCGTGGAGGTCGCGCGCGGGCTGCACTACGCCCACCGCCTGCGGGTGAACGGCGAGCTGTTGAACCTGGTGCACCGGGACGTCACGCCGCACAACGTGCTCGTGTCCTACGACGGCGCGGTGAAGCTCACCGACTTCGGCATCGCGAAGGCGGGCAACAAGCTGACGAACCCCGGCGTGCTGAAGGGCAAGTTCGCGTACATGTCGCCCGAGCAGGCCCGGGGCGAGAGCGTGGACGTGCGCACCGACGTCTTCGCGCTGGGCGTGGTGCTGTGGGAGTTGCTCACCGGCGGGCGGCTGTTCCAGGGGGATTCGGAGATCGCCGTCCTGCGCGCGGTGCAGGAGAGCACCATCGTGCCGCCCGCGCGCCTCAACCCGGACGTGCCGCCGGACCTGGACGCCGCCATCTGCCGCGCGCTGGAGCGAGACCTGTCCAAGCGCTTCCAGACGGCGGGGGAGCTGGAGCGCGCGCTGGCGCAGTGCGTGTTGAACCACGCGCGCTCCGTGGATGACACCGACGTGGGCGCGTTCGTCCGGCCGCTGTTCCCCCTCGCGGCCAGCAACCAGGCGCTGCCCGCGCTCCCGGAGCGCACCGCGCTGCAGGACGGAGCACTGCCCGCCGCCGGAGCGCCGCCCCGTGAACCCACGGCGGTGATGCCGTCGCGCGAGCACGCCTCGGGAGCGAAGCGGGGCGTCTCGCCGGACGAGGACCGTCACGGGACGACGCTAGTGTTGTCGCGAGACGACCAGGCGCCGAACGGCCGTCCTCCGCAGCCCACGCCGCAGATGCCGTTGCAGTCCATGGGAAGGGAAGCTCCGCTCGCCAGGCGCAGCGAGTCCCGCGAGGTTCCGGCCGCCAGGAGTGCGTCCCCGCGCGACGAGAACTCCAGGGCCTGGGCCGGCTCCGCCGAGGACGACGGTGCGCACGCAGGCCGTTCCGAGGCCTGGGCCGGCTCCGCCGAGGACGACGGTGCGCACGCAGGCCGTTCCGAGGCCTGGGCCGTCTCCGCCGAGGGCGTCAGTGAGTCCGCGAGCCGTTCCGAGGACCGGGCCGGCTCCGCCGACGACGACGGTGAGTCCGCGAGCCATTCCGAGGACCGGGCCGGCTCCGCCGACGACGCCGGTGAGTCCGCGAGCCATTCCGAGGCCTGGGCCGGCTCCGCCGACGACGACGGTGCGCCCGCGAGCCGCCGTTCCGAGGATGGAGGCTCGCGGTCATCCGCTTCCGCGCGCCGGGCCGGTGTCACTGGCAAGGCCGAGACAGCTTTCGCGCACAGGGCCGGTGTCTCCGGCAAGCCCGACACCGCCTCCGCGCGCCGGGCCGGTGCCCCCGGTAGACCGGAGACCGCTTCCGCGCGCCGGGCCGGTGCCTCCGGCAAGGCCGACACCGCTTCCGCGAGCAGGGGCGCGCTCGTTGGGGACGACCTCTCAAGCGCCGATGACCGGGAGCTCGATACGGTCTCCGCCACCGAGCCGGGGCCCCCTGTCGCGCCGGGCCGCAAGCGCGCCCTGTGGGCTGGAGCCGCCGCGCTGGGACTCGCGGGCCTCGTGGGCGTCCTCGCCGTGGCGCGCTCGAACACCGGTGCCCGGGACGCGGGGCAGGGGAGTCCGCCCGCGCAGGCCACGGCCCCGGCAGTGACCCCTCCGACCTCGACGGCCCCCGCCGCGAACCCGCCCCCAGCCGAACCCACCCGCGCGCCTTCCACGGAAGGCGTCGCCGCGGAGCTGGAAGGGCAGCGGCGCGAAGCCGCCCTGACGCCGCCGCCCCCGTCCACCGAACCGGCTGCCCCCAACACGGCGCCCACGGCGGACCTCGCCACGGAGCCGCCCGCAGCGGAGGCGGCGAAGGCCATGGGCACGCTCCAGGTGAAGGCCACCCCCTACGCCACCGTCTTCCTGGGCGGGAAGCGGCTCGGGGACGTGCAGGGCCGCGCGTCCTACAAGGTGCCGGCCGGCACGTACTCCGTGACCTTCCAGCACCCGACCAGCAAGAAGACGTTCACGGTCATCGTCCCCGCCGACGGCACCGTGATGCAGGAGTTCCGCGCGTCCCGCAGTCGCTGAACCGAGCAGAGCTGAACCCGCTCCCTCCCGTTCCCTCCATCCCCTGAAGCCCCCGGCAGCCGGCGCGCAGCGTCGGCCGGACGACGTCCGTCCGCCCGCCTGCTCGTCTTCCTTGACGAATGACGCGCGAATCTGGCACCTATGGCATCCATTCAGTAGCCTCTATTCAATGGAATCGATGGACCTGCTCGCGCCCGATGAACTCGAGCGCATCGAGCGCGAAAACGCGGGAGGCTTGCCCGCGAACGCGATCCTGGAAATCTTCCGGCCCCGGGGCGTGAGGCTCTCGGAGGCGACGTTCCGGAAGTACGTCCAGGCCGGTCTGCTCCCCCGCAGCCGCCGTGTGGGCCGCAAGGGGAAGCACCAGGGCAGCCTGGGCCTCTACCCGGTGGAAGCGGTGCGGCGCATCAACGTCATCAAGAAGATGATGGCCGAAGGACACACCCTGGAGGACATCCGCCGCTCCTTCGTGTTCCACCGCAACCACATCGACCAGCTCCAGAGGGACCTGTCGGAGGTGCTGGACGGGTTCCAGGAGGAGCTGGGAGGACGGCCCCTGGGAGGAGAACGCAGGAGGTCACTCGAAGCCCAGTTGGCAACGCTCAGGCAACGGGCGCAGGATCTGGTCCGCGATGTCGCCCGGTTGGGCAGCGCCGTCACGGCGCGTGAAGACGAAACGCTCCGGCCACAATAGGATGCCCCCCAGGGTCCTGTTGAACCGGCTAGACTCCACGCATCTGGAGGACGACACATGTCGGAAGTGAAGCAGCTGCAGGAGGGCGAGGGGGGGAATGAGGAGGAGCAGCCCGCGGAACGCCGGCGCTCCAAGACGATGTCGCGCAAGGAGATGGCGCGCGACCTGCGCCGGCGCAGGCTCGCCGGTCAGCTGGACCCGGAAGAGGCGGAGACCCTCAAGCTCGTGGACGAGCAGCGGCCGCGCACCCGCGCGGACTGCATCAACGGCCCGCGCCCGTGCCTCTTCGTGTCCTGCAAGCACAACCTCTACCTGGACGTGAACCCGGAGACGGGCTCCATCAAGCTCAACTTCCCGGACAAGGAAATCACCGAGCTGGAGCACACCTGCGCCCTGGACGTGGCGGAGAAGGGTGGCATCACGCTCGAGGAGGTGGGGGAGATCATGAACCTCACCCGCGAGCGCATCCGCCAGGTGGAGACGCGCGGCCTGATGAAGCTGCGCGAGGCCACGGAGGCCGAGCCTCCTGTGTCCGCTCGCAAGCCCTAGAGGGCAGGGCACTGTTTCGCTTCAGGGCCTGGGGTGACGTGTTGCGTTGACACCCCAGGGGGTGGTTGCTAGGACCCGCGCCACCCCCACCCATTGCGAGGCGCACACGTGCTGGCTCTCCTGAGCGTTTCCGACAAGCGCGGTCTGGTCCCCTTTGCCCAGGGCCTGGTGCGGCTGGGCTACCGGCTGCTCTCCACGGGCGGCACCCTGGAGGCCCTGAAGGCCGCTGGCATCCCCGCCACCCAGGTGTCCGAGCACACGCAGAGCCCCGAAATCCTCGGCGGCCGCGTGAAGACGCTCCACCCCCGCATCCACGGCGGCATCCTCGGCCGGCCCGACCTTGCGAGTGACAAGGCGGAGATGGCGGCCAACCACATCGAGCCCATCTCGCTGGTGGTGGTGAACCTCTACCCGTTCCGCCAGACGGTGGCGTCCGGCGCGGGCGAGGACGACGTCATCGAGAACATCGACATCGGCGGGCCGGCGATGGTCCGCGCGTCCGCGAAGAACTTCAAGCACGTGGCCATCGTGGTGGACCCGGACGACTACGCGCCGGTGCTCGCGGAGATCGAGGGCCAGAAGTCGGTGGGCCTGGAGACGCGGCGCCGGCTGATGCGCAAGGCGTTCGCGCACACGGCGGCCTACGACGCGTCCATCTCCGGGTGGCTGTCCGGCGAGGCCCAGGAGCCCTTCCCCGAAGAGCTGTCGCTCGCGTTCCGCAAGGTGCAGGGCCTGCGCTACGGGGAGAACCCGCACCAGCGCGGCGCCTTCTACAAGGAATACGCCGCGCCGAAGGAGCCGTCCGTCGCCTTCGCCAAGGTGCTCCAGGGCAAGGAGCTCTCGTACAACAACATCCTGGACCTGGACGCGGCCCTGGGGCTCGTCCTGGAGTTCCCGGAGAAGCCCTGCGCGGTGGTCATCAAGCACAACACCCCGTGCGGCGTGGCGGTGGATGACGCGCTGGAGAAGGCCTACCGCACCGCCCGCGCGGTGGACGAGGTGAGCGCCTTCGGCGGCATCGTCGCCTTCAACCGGGAGGTCGACGAGGCCACGGCGAGGGCCATGGCGGAGACGTTCCTGGAGGCGGTCATCGCGCCGTCGTACTCGGCGGTGGCGCTCCAGGTGCTGGCCGGGAAGAAGAACCTGCGCCTGCTGGAGGCGGGCCCCGCGCTGGCGTCCCCCACGGCGGCGCCCCGGCCCCAGGTGGACGCGCGCAGCGTGTCCGGGGGCATGCTGCTCATGGACCGGGACGCGGTGGAGCCGCCCCTGGAGTGGAAGGTCGTGTCCAAGCGCGCCCCCACGCCGGAGGAGGAGCGGGCCCTGCGCTTCGCCTGGAAGGTGTGCAAGCACGTGAAGAGCAACGCCATCGTCTTCGCGGCGCCGGCGCAGCTCCTGGCCCAGGGCGGCGGGCAGACGAACCGGGTGGACTCCGTGCGCATCGCGATGACGCGGGGTGGCGAGGCCCTCAAGGGCAGCGCCGTGGCCTCGGATGCCTTCTTCCCCTTCCGGGACGGGCTGGACGAGGCGGCCCGGGCGGGGGCGACGGCGGTCATCCAGCCGGGTGGGTCCGTCCGGGACGCGGAGGTGATTGCCGCCGCGGATGAACATGGGATGGCCATGGTGGTGACGGGAGTGCGACACTTCCGCCACTAACTTCATGCGCATCGTCTGCCAGAAATGCGCGGCGGCCTACGCGATCGACGATCGGTTGATCACGCCCAAGGGTGTCCGCGCTCAGTGTCCCCGCTGCCGTCACCTCCAGCTCGTGAAGCGGGAGGCCTCGGCCGCGTCCGTGACGGCTCCCGCTGAAGGGGCCGTGCCTTCCGCTGAGCCGAAGCCGCCCGCGGCCGCACCGGCGCCTCCGGTCGCGCGCGAGCCCCGGAGCAATCCGGCCGCCGCGGCGAAACCGTCCGCGCCCCTGGCCGCGCCGAAGGCGCCTCCGAAGTCGGACCTCTTCGGGGACTTTGGCGAGATGCCGGAGCTGGGACCGCCGGGGAGCGTGGACCCGTTCGCGGACCTGGGGCCTCCCGCGTCGCAGGTCTCCGGGGGCCTTCCCTCGGACCCGTTCGCGAACCTGGGCCCGTCCTCGCCCAGGCCGGCGCCCGCCGCGAAGCCCGGCCCGCCGGTGCCCGACGCGCCTGGCATGGCGGCTCCGGCGCCGTCGGCTCCCGCGAAGCCCGCGCCCGCGTCCGCCGCGGCGGACCCGCTGCTCGACTTCCTGGGCCCGGCTCCCGGAGGCCTGGAGCCGGAAGCCCCGCAGGCGCCCGGGCGGCCCTCCTCGCCTCCCGCCGGAGCGGTGTCGCTGGGCCGCATGTCCGCCCGCGCTCCCGCGCCGGTCCTCCCGAAGCCGGAGACGCACACGAACTGCCGCTCGTGCGGCAAGGACCTGACGGACCCCTTCGACCAGGCCCTGGGCATCTGCGAGGCCTGCAAGCAGCGCGAGGCCGCGTTCCCCCGCGAGTCCACCGTGGTGGTGGCACCCGAGGTGGCCCCGCCTCCGTCCGACGGCGGCCTGGTGGAGCTGCCGATGATGGGCGGCCTGGATGGCGCCGCGTCCGAGGACGAACCCCGGTCCGAGGGTGCCACGGCGCTGGCGCCGGATTCGCGCGTGAGCTCGGTGAGGCCCGCGCGCACGTCGCACATCACGGCCGCGCCGGTCCGCAGCGCGCAGCGTGGCGGAAGCGGCGGCGGCAGCCGTGCGGGCATCTTCGGCCTGCTGACGCTGGCGGTCCTCGGGGCCGGTGGCGCGGGCTACTACTTCCTCGTGCACAAGCCCCAGCAGGAGCAGCGCGTCCGGGACGCGCAGCCCGCCGCTCCGGCCGCGGTGCCCCAGGAGGTGCTGGCCGCGGTGGGCCGGTGGAAGCTCCAGTTCCTGGAGCTGGAGGGCACCAGCGCGGAGCACCTGGCCGCCGGCCAGAAGCAGCTCGAGTTGGACCAGCGCGTCGCCTACGCGGAGGCCGAGGAGTCCTTCCAGCAGGCCTTGCTGCTCGACCCCCGCAGCACGGACGCCATCGCCGGGTACGTGCAGGCGCTGGCGCTCGGGCGCGGTCCGGGCATGGACGACAACTCCTTCCAGGAGGCGCGCGAGCTCATCGAGGCCGCGACGGGCATGGCCGGAGAGACGCCCGCGCTGCTCGTCGCGCACGCGAACCTGCTGCTGGCGCGCTCGCGTCAGGCCGGCAACCTGGAAGAGGCGGCGCGGCTGGCGACGGAGGTGCTGTCCCAGCCGAAGGCCGCGGACGCCTACAAGGCCGAGGCGCACCTGGTGCTGGGCCGCTCCCACGTGGCCACGTCGCGCGAGCTGGCGAACCAGGAGTTCGACGCCGCGCGGAAGCTGGCGCCGAACCTCCAGCGCGTGGACTACTACAGCGCGCTCGCGCACGAGCAGGCCGGCCAGTACGGACTGGCGCTCAAGCAGTTGCGCCAGCGGATGGAGCTGGATCCGCAGGACTGGAACAGCCTGGACGCCGCCGCCCGCATCTACGTGGAGGTGGGGGAGACCGCCCGCGCGCGCAAGCTGTACGAAGACCGGCTGAAGGCGAAGGCGGGCGACGTGCGCGCCTCCCTGGCGCTGGCGGTGCTGCGCTACCAGGCGGAGGGCAACGCGCGCGAAGCCGTGCGCGCGCTGAAGGACCTGACGAAGAACGCGTCCCGCTACGGCCCGCGCGACGCCTCCGAGATCTTCAGCCACCTGGCCGCGGCGGAGCGCACGGCGGGCAATGACGCCGGGGCGGCGACCGCCGCCGCGGCGGCCCTGAAGGTGGTGCCGGCGATGCCGGAGGCCCACCTGCAGTGGTTCATGGTGGCGCTGGCGCAGAAGGACGCGGCGCTGGCCCGTGAGCACCTGAAGGGCTTCCAGGGCCGGCTGGAGGACGCGGCGCTGGAGAAGGTGCTGGAAGGGCGCGTGCACCTCCTGGAAGGCGACGTGGCCGGAGCCCAGCAGCGCTTCCAGCAGGCGGTGCGGCTGGACGACCGCCGCATGGACGCGAAGCTCCTGGAGGGCGTGGCGGCGGCGAGCGCGAAGAAGCGCGACGAGGTCTTCCGCCTGTTCTACCCGGTGCTGGAGGCGCGCGAGTGGGATCCGCTGCGGCTGGCGCCCCGGCCCGCGCTGTCGCGCTTCTGGCTGCGGCCGGGCGACACGCTGGTGGGCGTGGAGAACGTGGTGAAGTCCCTGGGCGACCGTCCGGAGGACGTGCAGCCCCTGCTCTACGAGGCCCTGGTGCGCTTCCATCAGGGGGACCGGCAGACCGCGGAGCGGCTGTTGCAGTCCGTGGTGGAGGTGAACGCGAACAGCGGCGGTGCGCAGGCGTACCGGGCGCTCATCGCGCTGGACACGAGGGGGCCGCAAGCCAGGAACCTGGCGGAGCGCGCGGTGGGCGTCGAGCGCGGCCTGCCGGTGGCGCGCCTGTCGCTGGGCCTCGCGCAGGCGGCGGACGGGGACGTGGCGGTGGCGATGCGCACGTTGCAGTCCGCGTTGGACGTGGCGCCGAAGATGCTGTCCGCGCAGACGAAGCTGGCCGAGCTGCTGATGAAGTCGAAGCCGCAAGAGGCGCGCGCGGTGCTGGAGAAGGTGGTGGGGTTGGATCCGTCCTACTTCCCGGCGAAGAAGCTGCTCTTCAAACTGGACGAGCGAGGTTGACGTGAAGGTCCTGTTGCTGGGGTCGGGCGGCCGCGAGCACGCGCTTGCGTGGAAGCTGGCCCAGAGTCCTCGTCTGTCGCGGCTCCTCGTCGGCCCGGGCAACCCGGGCACGGCGCGGTGGGGCACCAACGTGCCGCTCCAGGCGGACTCGCCGGAGGCGGTGGTGTCGCTGGCGCGCCGCGAGCGCGTGGACCTGGTGGTGGTGGGCCCGGAGGCGCCGCTCGTCGCGGGCGTCGCGGACGCGCTGGCGCAGGTGGACATCCCGTGCTTCGGCCCCGTCGCGGCGGCCGCGCGCATCGAGGGCTCCAAGGCCTTCGCCAAGGAAGTGATGGATGAGGCGGGCGTGCCCACCGCGGCCTTCCGCGTCTTCACGGACGCGGCGGAGGCGGAGGCGTACGCCGTGGCGCAAGGCCGCATCGTGGTGAAGGCGGACGGCCTGGCCGCGGGCAAGGGCGTCATCGTCGCGCCAGACGCGAACGCCGCGCGCGAAGCGGTGCGCGCCGTGGCCCAGATGGGGCAGGCGGGCCAGCGGATGGTGCTGGAGGAGCTGCTGGAGGGCGAGGAGGTCTCGCTGATGGCCCTGTGCGACGGCGAGCGCTACGTGCTCCTGCCGCTATCGCAGGACCACAAGCGCGTGGGCGAGGGCGACACGGGCCCCAACACCGGCGGCATGGGCGCGTACTGCCCGGCGCCGTTCCTCACCCCGGAGCAGCTGGCGAAGGTGGGCGAGCAGGTCATCGCGCCCACGCTGGCGGTGCTCAAGAAGCGCGGCACGCCGCTGCGTGGGGTGCTGTACGCGGGGCTGATGCTCACGGCGTCCGGCCCGAAGGTGCTGGAGTTCAACGCGCGCTTCGGCGACCCGGAGACGCAGGTCCTGATGATGCAGGTGGACGAGGACCTGCTGCCGCTGATGGAGGCGTGCGCGAAGGGGACACTGGAGCCCCGGCCGCTGAAGCAGTTCCCGGGCGCGTCGGTGGGCGTGGTGCTGGCGGCGGAGGGCTACCCGGAGGCGCCGAAGAAGGGCGCCCGCATTGAAGGGCTGGACGCGGTGGCGTCGAACGCGCCCGTGTTCCTGGCGGGCGTGGCGAAGCAGGACGGCGCGCTGGTGACGGCGGGCGGCCGGGTGCTGACGGTGTGCGCCCGGGGCGACAGCCTGGCGACGGCGCGCGAGCGGGCCCTGGAGTCGGCGGACGCCGTGCGCTTCGAGGGCAAGCACTTCCGCCGGGACATTGGCGCGCGGGGGCTGCGGGCGCGGCCGTGAAGCTGCTGGCGCGCTACCTGCTCAAGGAGCTGCTCGTCCCCCTGGGTGTGTGGGTGGCGTTCATGTTCCTGCTGCTGTTCGTGATGCAGTTCCTGCGCGGCACGGACGTGCTGCTGGGCTCGGCGGTGACGCTGGTCGACCTGGGCCGGCTCATCGCGTACCTGGCGCCGCACTTCCTGGTGATGGCGCTGCCCATCGCGTTCCTGCTGGCCATCCTGCTGGGCCTGGGGCGGCTGGGAGAGGACCGCGAGCTCACGTCGCTGCAGGCCCTGGGCATCAGTCCCATCCAACTGCTGGCGGCGCCGCTGGGCGTGGGCATCGTGCTGAGCGCGTTCATGGTGCTGCTGACGTCCACGGTGGAGCCGTGGGGCCTCACGGGCGTGAAGGACCTGGTGGGCGAGGTCATCCAGAAGAACGTCGCGGGCGACGTGAAGTCCGGCGTCTTCTACGAGGACCTGAGTGACCTGACGCTGTACGCGCAGAAGGTGGCGCCCAAGGGCGGCGGGTGGACGAACGTGCTGTTGCACGACGACCGCGACCCCAGCTCGCCGCTGCTGGTGCTGGCGCACAAGGGCAGCGTGGGCACGTCCGAGCGGGGCGAGGCGCTGCGCATCGAGTTGAAGGAGGGTGAGGTGCACCGCGCCAACCGCTCCTCGGTGGACGCGAGCGTCGTCGCCTTCGAGAAGGCGGAGATCAACGTGGGGCTGGGCGGGTCGCTGTCGCGGCGCAACCGGTTCCGCTCGCCGAAGGAGGAGCTGACGCCGGCGGAGCTGCTGGCGGCGGCGAAGGACGCGGAGGAGCGGCGCGAGGACTCGCGGCCCTTCCTGATGGCGCTGCACAGCCGGATGGGCAACGCGGTGGCGCCGGTGGCGTTCGCGCTCCTGGGCACGCCGCTGGCGATTGGCCGCAGGCAGGCGGGTCGCGCGTGGGGCTACCTACTGACGCTGGGCGGCTACGTCCTCTACTACCTCCTGAGCCGCGCCTTCGAGCAGATGGGGCAGAAGGGCCAGATGCCGGTGTTCGTCGCGGGGCAGCTGGCGAACGTGCTCTTCATGGCGGTGGGGGCGTTCGCGCTGTACCGCGTGACGCGTTCGGGAACGGTGCGATGAAGGGCACCCTCTTCCGGTACGTGGTGGGCGCGTACGTGCGCTACACGCTGGGCATCCTGGCGGGCGTGGTGGCGGTGTTCCTGGTGGTGGACTTCGTGGACCGCGCGAAGGCCTACGGTGGCGAGGGCTGGGTGTGGGACGTGCTCAAGCTCTACGGCTACAAGGCGCTGGTGACGGTGCAGCAGTTGGGGCCGGCGGCGCTGCTCCTGGCGGCGGGCACCACGGTGTCCGCGCTGCGCAAGAAGGGCGAGGTCACGGCGCTGCGAGCGCTCACCTTCGGGCCGGCGGCGCTATACCTGCCGGTGGGTGTCTGCGCGCTGGTGGCGTGCGTGGGGCTGGTGGTGTTCGACGAGACGGTGGCCGCGCGAGCGGGCCGGCGCGTGGATGAAATCACCACGCAGCGCTTCAACCGCTGGGGCGACTGGCGGATGTATTACACGCCGAAGCAGTGGTTCCGGCGGGGGGACTCCATCTTCTTCCTGCGAGGCGGCAACCCGCAGGAGGGCTTCGAGAACGTTTCCATCTTCACGCTGACGCCGGAGTTCAAGCTGCGCCGCCGCGTGGACGCGGGGCGGATGCGCTCGTTGGAGGGCACGCGCTGGGAGCTGACGGACGTGGTGGAGCGCACGTTCACGGAGGACGGACGCACGTCCGTGACGCAGCAGCCGGCGGCGGAGTACGAGCTGGGCGTGGGGGCGACGACGTTCCGCATCCGGCCCGGCCGTCCGGAGCAGATGCGCCTGGGAGAGCTGGGCGAGCAGATCGTCGCACGAGCGGAGGTGGGGCTCGCGACGAAGGCCTTTCAGCTCGCATGGCACAACCGCTTCGCGTACCCGCTGGCGGGGCTGCCCGCGGCGCTGCTCGCGGTAGGCCTCGCGTTGCGGACGAACCGGCGAGGACATCTGACGGCGGCGGTGGTGGAGGGCCTCCTCATCGCCGTGGCGATGTGGGGCCTGATGGTGGTGTCCCGCACGCTGGTGCTCACCGAGCGCCTGGCGCCCGCGGTAGCGGCCTGGATGCCCACGACGCTGCTGACCCTCGTCGCGGCGGCCCTGTGGCTGCGCCGCGAAGGCCTGCTGCACCTCCCGCGCCGAAGCGTGACGCCGCAGGTCTGAGCCCCCAGGGACACCGCTCCGGCCCGGAGCGCTCAAAACCTGTCCGACAGTCGGACAGGTTTGCGCAGGCCGCCGCCCACCGACCGAGGGACCAGCGGGGTTCCCACTTCCCCGCAGGGTGAGTGGGATTCGGCCCCGGAGGGGCAGGGGGCTTCAACCGCGAAGGAGTCGGCGCGTATGGCGGGCGATCTGAACCTCCTCATCACTTGGCAGCACGCGCACCGGACACGGTGACGCGTCGGTCGTGATGACTTCCTCGCTCGCTTCGTTCCGCCGCGCGTCCAACTGGATACCCAGGTGGCCCAACTTCGCGCATACGCCCTCGCGGACCTGCGCGCTGTTCTCCCCGATGCCGCCCGTGAACACGAGCAGGTCCAGTCCGCCGAGCACCGTCGCATAGGCACCCACCGTCTTCGCGATGCTCCGCGTGAAGACGTCCACCGCCAGCGCAGCCGCCGCGTTGCCCGCTGCCGCGTCGCGCGTGAGGGCCTGCATGTCGCTCGTCCCCTCCGACAAGCCCCGGAGCCCGCCGTCGTGGTTCACCAGTTTCTCCAGTGCATCCGCGTCCATTCCGCCCGTGCGCATCAGGAACAGCAGCACGCCTGGATCCAGGTCGCCCGTGCGGGTGCCACTAGGAATTCCACCCGTCGGTGTGAAGCCCATGGAGGTATCCACGGAGCGTCCGCGCTCCAGCGCCACGAGGCTCGCGCCGTTGCCCAGGTGGGCCACCACGGTGCGCGCGGGCACCTGGGGTTCCAGCCTCGCCACGATGGACTCATACGACAGGCCATGGAAGCCGTACCGCTGCACGCCCTGGTCCCTCACGGAGCGGGGCAGGGGGAACGTCGACGCGACTTCCGGCAGCGTCGCGTGGAAGGCCGTGTCGAAGCAGACGAACTGCGGCACGCCTGGGCACTGCCGCTCCGCGGCCTGGATGAGCCGGAGCGCCGCGGGAATGTGCAGCGGCGCGAAGTGCGTCGCCTCTTCCAGCGTCCTCATCACTTCCGGCGTCAGGGCCTGGTGCTGGCGCAGGTGGGGACCGCCGTGCACCACGCGGTGTCCGATGGCCTGCGGTTGCTCTCCGCCCAACTCCTTCAGGTGCCGCACGGCCTCGCGGAGGGCGTCCTCCTGCGACGGATGCCGCATCTCCACCGCGCGCACCTGCTTCCCCGCGCCGTCCTTCACGACCAGCCGGCCCTGCTCCGCGCCGATGTGGGTCGCGCTGCCCTTGAACCGCACTGCTTCCTGTCCACCCTGTTCGACATAGAGGCCGAACTTCAGCGACGAAGAGCCGCTGTTGATGACCAGCACCGCGTTCGAATCACTCATCGCGCGCTCCACTTCCAGTCGGCCACCTCGGGCATGTCCTCGCCGTGCTCCGACACGTAGAGCTTGTGCCGCTGGCGCACCTCGGAGAAGCGCTGCTCCGCGTCGTCCAGCCGGTGCCTCGCGGCCTTCGAGTGCCGGATGGCATCCAGCGCCAGGGTGAAGCGGTCCATGTCGTTGAGCACCGTCATGTCGAACGGCGTCGTCGTGGTGCCCTCTTCCTTGAACCCGTGCACGTGGATGTTGCCGTGGTTGGCCCGGTTGTACGTGAGCTTGTGCACGAGCGTGGGGTAGCCATGGAACGCGAACACCACGGGCTTGTCCGTGGTGAACAGGCGATTGAAGTCCTCCTCGTTGAGCCCGTGCGGATGCACATGCACGGGAGCGAGCGTGAAGACGTCCACCACGTTGACCACGCGCACCTTGAGCTCCGGGGCCCACTCGCGCAGCAGCGTCACCGCGGCCAGCGTCTCCATGGTGGGCACGTCACCCGCGCAGGCCATCACCACGTCCGGGTCGCCGTCGTCATTGCCCGCCCAGTCCCACGCGCCAATGCCCGCCGAGCAGTGGCGCACCGCGCTCTCCATGTCCAACCACACCGGAGACAGCTGCTTCCCCGCGATGATGAGGTTCACGTAGTTCTTCGAGCGCAGACAGTGGTCCGCCACCGACAAGAGCGTGTTCGCGTCCGGCGGCAGGTAGATGCGCACCGTGTCCGCCTTCTTGTTGGCCACGTGGTCGATGAAGCCCGGGTCCTGATGGGAGAACCCATTGTGATCCTGCCGCCACACGTGCGAGCTGAGCAGGTAGTTCAGCGACGCGATGGGCTTGCGCCACGGCAACTCCTTCGCGCTTTTGATCCACTTGGCGTGCTGGTTGAACATCGAATCGATGATGTGGATGAACGCCTCGTAGCAGGAGAAGAAGCCGTGGCGTCCGGTGAGCAGGTACCCCTCCAGCCAGCCCTGGCAGAGGTGCTCGCTCAGGACTTCCATCACGCGGCCGTCGACGGAGAGGTTCTCGTCCGTGGGCTCCTGCTTCGCGTCCCAGCTCTTGCCGCTGACGGCGTACACGTCCTGGAGCCGGTTGGACGCGTTCTCGTCCGGGGCGAACATGCGGAAGTTCTTCGTCGGCAGGTTGTGGCGCATCACGTCCCGCAGGTAACCGCCCAGCACCCGGGTGGCGCTGACCTGCTTGGAGCCGGGCGCGCCCGGGTCGACCGCGTAGTCGCGGAAGCCCGGCAGCACGAGCGGCACCAGCAACTGGCCGCCGTTCGAGTGCACGTTGACGCCCATGCGCAGCCGGCCCTTGGGCGCGATGTCCGCCAGCTCCTCGCGGAAGGTGCCATTCGCGTCGAACAGCTCCCGGGGCCGGTAGCTGTGGAGCCATTCTTCAAGGATCTTCAGGTGCTCGGGGTTGTTGCGTACCTCCTCCAGCGGCACCTGGTGCGCGCGCCACGTGCCCTCCACGGGCTTGCCATCCACCACCTTCGGGCCCGTCCACCCCTTGGGGGTGCGCAGCACGAGCATGGGCCAGCGCGGCCGGGTGGGGTCGTTCTTCTCGCGGGCGTGGCGCTGGATGCGGGTGATCTCCGCGTAGAGGGTGTCCAGCACCTGCGCCATCCGCTGGTGCATGTCCTTGGGGTCGTCGCCCTCCAGGAAGTAGGGCGTGTAGCCGTAGCCCTTGAAGAGGGCCTCCAGCTCGTCATGGTCGATGCGGGCGAGCACCGTGGGGTTGGCGATCTTGTACCCGTTGAGGTGCAGGATGGGCAGCACCGCGCCGTCGGTGATGGGGTTGATGAACTTGTTGGAGTGCCAGCTCGCGGCGAGCGCGCCCGTCTCCGCCTCACCGTCGCCAACGACGCAGGGGACGATGAGGTCCGGGTTGTCCAGCACGGCGCCGTACGCATGGAGGAGCGCGTAGCCCAGCTCACCGCCTTCGCTGATGGAGCCGGGGACCTCCGGCGCGTCGTGGCTGGGGACGCCGTAGGGCCAGGAGAACTGGCGGAACAGGCGCTTCATGCCGTCGCGGTTGCGCTCGATGTTGGGATACAGCTCCGTGTAGGAGCCTTCGAGGAACGTGTTCGCGATGATGCCGGGCGCGCCGTGGCCGGGGCCAATGAGATACATCATGTTGGCCCGGTGGTTCCGGATGATGCGGTTCAGGTGGACGTAGATGAAGTTGAGGCCGGGCGTCGTGCCGAAGTGGCCCAGCAGGCGCGGCTTGATGTCCTCGCGGGTGAGGGGCCGCTCCAGCAGCGGGTTGTCCTTGAGGTAGATCTGCCCGACGGACAGGTAGTTCGCCGCGCGCCAGTAGGCGTCGATCTTTCCAAGCTCCTCGTCACTCAGCGGACCCGCCATCTTTCATCTCCCGAGGTGTAGGCCGTACGCATCCCCCGGGGGGCATGGGACCCCAGCTGGCCCACGTCATGCAATGTCTGTGATGCGAAAAGTCGGGCGCGTCGGTTTCCCGACAGCACCTCGGCCTTCGCGCGGCCGTCGTGTTTACCGCAAGTCCTGTCACCGTCGAATCACATTGGCAGCCATCGGCACGCATCCCACCGTCCCTTGCTTTCCGTCTGACAAGGAGTTGGGCCATGCGTATGCGATTCGGGTGGATTCTTGCGGGCTTGTCGTTCGTGGGCTGTGGGGCGGCACAGGACATGGAGCCGCCCACGGCCCGGGAGCAGCAGGTCCAGGCGCAGGCGTGCACCCCCGCCATGGCGGCCACCAAGGTGAAGGACTTCCTTTCGCCGGGAGATCCATTGCCGTCGCCGTACCGGCCCATTCCCGAGTGGCTGACGAACGTCGCGGGCACGCTGTACTTCACCTCGGATCCCTACCAGGCCACGGCGGCGCTGTGGCGCAGTGACGGCACCACGGTGGGCACCGTGCCGGTGAAGGAGTTCCCCTCCGCGGGCTTGAACTACCGGGACTTCGCCTCCCTCACGGCCGTGGGCTCGCGGGTCTTCTTCACGATGAACGACCCGACGGTGGGCTCCGAGCTGTGGGTGAGTGACGGCACCTCGGCGGGGACCCGGCTCGTCAAGGACATCACTCCGGGCGCTTCGGGCTCACTCCTGTCGAACCTCACCGCGCAGGGTGGCGCGTTGACCTTTTTCCGGCGCGAGGGGAGCGCGGTGGAGCTGTGGCGCTCGGACGGCACGGCGGCGGGGACGTACCGGCTGGTGGACTTCGGCTCGGGATCCTCCCTGGCCTACTCCACGCTGCGCGCGGGAGGCGCGCTGCAGTTCTTCCTCCAGGACGCGACCCAGGGCACGCGCCTCTGGCGCACGGACGGAACGGCGGCGGGCACCTGGCTCGTCAAGCGCGTGGACGCGGGGGTTCCCCTCGTGAGGGCGACGCGCACCCTCGCGAGCGGCACCGGACTGTTCACGCTGGACGACTCCTCCGGGACGGAGGTGTGGCGGACGGATGGGACGGTGGCGGGCACGGTGCGCCTGGACACCTTCGGCAAGCAGGCGTGGCTGCTGGGCTCGCTGGGCTCCTACGTCTACCTGTCCACGCTCACCGACGATGGCGAGCGGTTGAAGCTGAACCGCCTGTCGCTCTCCGGAGGTGGGAAGACCCCGGTGACGACCCTGCCCAATCCCTATCCTGGCCAGCCGGACAACACGCCCTACGTGCAGTCCTCGCAGGAGGCAGGGGGCAAGCTCTACCTGTCCATGGCGATCAGCTCGCCGGGCCCCGCGCCTCGCGAGGTCGGGCTGTGGGTGACGGACGGCACGGCGGGAGGGACGCGGCAGCTCAGCCGGGAGCTCACCACGGCCGACGAGTACAGCTCGCCCCTCTTCGACACGGGCTCCGGCACGCTGCTCTTCAGCTCCTTTGATGGCGACCTGGGGCTCATGCCGCAGGTGACGAATGGCACGCCCGCGGGCACGGGGCGCGTCACCACCTCTAGCCCGGGAGGCGACAGGCCCGAGGAGTTCACGCGCGTGGGCAACAGCATCTACTTCCGGGCGTACTCCGGCGTCTGGGGGAGCGCGCTGTGGTCCGTGCCCGCCACCGTGACCTGTACGCCGCTGAGCGCCAGCGCGAAGTGACCGGCCGCTGAGCGTCAGCGCAATGCCAGACGCATGACATGCCGCCGGCTTCCAGCGAGTCCGGCGGCTTCGAAGCACACCGGATGTCAGTGGGAGGCGGTGACGTCGGACATGTTCACTGGCGTGGTGACGCGCTTCACCTTGGGGAAGAACAGGCCCGCGGCGAACGCGGCAAGCATCGCCGAGCACATGATCCAGAAGTTGATGGACAGGCCGGTGTTCAGCGCGCTGCCGAGCGTCTCCAGGACGGCGGGAGCCAGCCCGCGTCCGTGCTCGGGGCCGAGCAGCTCCGTGGCCGCGCTCACGGGGACGTTGGGGTCCTTCATGAGCTGACTCACCAGCACGCCGCCCATCACGCCCACGCCCAGCGACCCGCCGATGGTGCGGAAGAACATGCTGCTCGCGGTGGCAACGCCGCGCAGCTCCCAGCCCACGGTGGTCTGGACCGCCACCATGGTCGCCATGGCGGCGAAGCCCAGGCCAATGCCAAACAACCCCATGGCGATCTGCGGCACCAGCATCGAAGCCCCGGGCTTGAGCAGCAGCGCCATCAGCACGGTGCCAATGGAGGCCAGCCCCAGCCCGCCGACGATGAGCGGCCGGAAGCCTGTGCGGACCATGAGCCTGCCGCCGATGAGGCTCGCCAGCGGCCAGCCGACGATCATGGGGGTGATCATCCCGCCCGCCATCGTGGCGGAGCCACCGAGCACGCCCTGCACGTACAGGGGCACGTAGGTGGTCGCGCCGAACTGGGCGGCGGAGAAGAGGGCGCCCGCCACGTTGGAGATGGCGATGGTGGGAATCTTGAAGATGCTCATCGGGATGATGGGCTCGGCGGCGCGCAGCTCCACGAACACGAACGCGGTGAGGAGCACCGCGGCGAGGGGAAGGGCGAGCAGTGTCCGCCCGGAGCCCTGCACGCCGAACAGCAGCGCCACGACGCCCGAGGACAGCAGCGCCGCGCCCGCGTAGTCGAGCCGGGCACGCACCTTGGGCTTGAGCTGCTCGTGGAAGAACGCGACGAGCAGCACCATGGACGCGATGCCGATGGGGATGTTGATGAAGAAGATCCAGTGCCACGTGAGGTACTTCACGATGAGGCCGCCGGTGAGCGGCCCCGCGAGCCCGGCGATGCCCCACACGGCGCTGAACGCGCCCTGGACCTTCCCGCGCTGCTCCAGCGTGTAGATGTCCCCGATGATGGTGATCGCGATGGGCTGCATGGCACCGGCGCCCAGGCCCTGGAGGACGCGGAACGCGATGAGCATGTTCATCGACGTGGAGAACCCGCACGCCAGGGACGACAGCAGGAACAGGGTGGAGCCGAAGAGGAGGATGGGCTTGCGGCCGTAGAGGTCCGCGAGCTTCCCGTAGATGGGGACGGTGATGGTGGAGGACAGCATGTACGCGGTGAAGACCCACGCGTAGTGCTGGATGCCGCCCAGGTCGCTGACCACCGTGGGCATGGCGGTGGAGACGACGGTCATCTCCAGCGCGGCCACGAAGAGGGACAGCGCCAGAGCCAGGGTGGTGAACGGTCGATGGGTGGTGCGCATGTCGGAAGGGGGACCCGGGAAAGGCCCCTGGGTAACGCGTGCCCGTCCGGAGCGCCAACGTCAAGCGCGTGAAAAGGAGTGACGGGGCCCATCCCCGGGGATTCCGGGCCCAGTCGGGAAGGGCGGGGGCCCACGAGGTGGGATAGGGTCCACCGGCCTCGCGAGTTCGAGGCGCACGGCATGGGCACGGAAACGAAGACGGTCGAGTCAGGGCGCTGGAAGACGGCGGTCGCCGCGGTGTTGGGGCTCTACGCGGTGGGGCTGGTGCTGGCGGAGGCGGTGCTCCAGGCCGGAGCCATCCTGGCCACGGCGCTGGCCCTGGCGCTGGCGGTGACGAAGCGGCTACGCCTGGAGAAGGACGTCAGGGCGTTCGTGCTGGCGAGCGTCGCCCTGTGCGCCTGGCAACTGGTGTCCCCGGCGGTGGCGCTGATGACGGGAGCCGCGACGAAGTGGCCGAGAGGCGCGAGGTACGGCCAGGCGCTGGACACGGTGGCGGGAGCGGCGGTCGCGTGCATCGGGACGCTGGGAGTGCCGTGGCTGATGCTGGGGAGCCTCATCGCGGGAGGCTGGCTGCTGGCGGCGGCGCTGGGCTTCTACCAGCACCGGGTGCAGTGGCCCTGGGAGCCACCGAAGTTCCTGAAGCTGAACCTGTCGCGCCTGCACGAGAACTTCGGAACGGAGGAGAACCCGAGGTACGCGGCGGGAGGCTTCTTCTTCCACCGGCTGCGGTTCGCGCACGGAGCGATTGCCGTGCTGGGCCCGGCGCTGGCGGTGATAGGCCGGTCGAAGGTGACGCGGCGGCGGGTGCTGGCCGGGGTGATGGTGCTGGGGCTGCTGCTGTCCATCTACGGCGCGTTCGCGAGAGCGGCGTTGGGAGCGGCGCTGGGCGTGTGCGTGCTGGCGCTGCTGCTGTTGCTGCGAGGGACGGCGCGCAAGGCCGGGCTGGGCGTCGCGGCAGCGCTGGTGGTCCTGGTGCTGCTGACGCCCGCGTGGAGGGAGCGGTTCGGCAAGGCGGTGGACAACCTCTTCGGCAGCGGAGAGCGCTCGCTGGCGATGTCCGTGGGCTGGAGGTTGGTGCGGGAACACACCTGGGTGGGCGTGGGCTTCGGCAATCACAAACCCGCGGCGCTGGCGACGCAGGCGGAGACGGGCATCACGGACCTGCTGGCCACGGACTCGCACAACATCTGGCTGACGACCTGGGCGGAGACGGGGCTCGTGGGGCTGGTGCTGCTGGCGACGATGCACTTCCTGCTGGCGAGGGCCCTGGTGCGAAGGCACCGCGCGGGTTCGATACCGGCCACGGGAGCCCTGCTGTCCTTCGTGGGCTTCCACGTCCTGGCCCTGGTGCACTACCTGCCGTTCCACCCCAGCGTGCACCTGTCGTTCATGCTCATCTGGGGCCTGGGACTGTGCGAGTTCAATACGCCGCTCCGACATGAACCCGATTGAGCATTCAAGCTGACTGGGGGCGCATGATGGAACCCATTGCGGTCACCGAAGTCGGAGCACGCGACGTCAAGTCGCAGGAACTCTTCTGTGACTACGTGCCCCAGGTATTCCGCCGCGCGGATTTCCGTCGTTGGCGTGCATGGGGCGAGTGGAACGACGATTATCGCGCGTTCACCCTGATGGAGACCGGACGCGTTGTGGCCAATACCTCCGTGATGCGGATGCGCCTGGTGCTGGAGGGCCGCGAGGTGACTGGCTACCAGCTGGGCGCCGTGGGCTGCCTGCCGTCGCATCGCGGGAGGGGACTGGCACGGGTGGTCATGAATGCCGCGCTGGACGCATGTGGGGATGCGCCGGTGCTGCTCTTCGCCAATCCCACCGTGCGCCAGTTCTACCCGCGCTTCGGATTCCAGCCTCAAAGGCAGACGCTGTTCGCAGCCACGTACGATGCCGTGCCGGAAGGTCCGCCCGCGCCCATGCTCAACCTGGATGATGCGAAGGTGCGTGCGGGCCTTGCCGCGCTCTCCAGCGAGGGGCTTCCGTCAACGGAGCGCTTCGGCGCGCGTGGCTATGCAACGGTGGCGAGCTGGCCCGTGGCCAATGGTTTCGCGAGGCCCTTGCGTCAGCTGGACTCGGACGCCTGGGTGTTCGCGGGCGTCGAGGGAGAGACGCTCTACCTCGACGATGTCTTCGCTCGGGAGCCCTTCGACCTGCGGGCCTGGATCCCCCGGTTGATTGACCGGCCCATCCGGGCCATCCGCTTCGGTTTCACTCCGGAGCGGTACTGGCCCGGCGCCGAGGAGGCCGGTGAGGACACGGAGGCCGACCTGTTCGTGCGGAACCTCCGGCTCTCACCAGAGGCCCACCGGTTCCCGGTCATGGCCCACACGTGACCCTGTCCCCATTCCCATGAATGGGGACAGGGGCGCGTCACTGGCAGAGCTTCTCGACCGACTTGATCCGAACCACGCCGTCGACGTTCGCATCGTTGGTCTGATCGCCGATGGCGATGGTCCCGTTCGTCACGAAGTTGTTCCGCGTGAGCTTCGCGACGCCGTCGACGCTCACCGTCGCCACCTTGGAGGCATCCACCGCGAGCTCGTAGACGTGGTACGCACCATCGGTCACGGCGAACGCCGAGGACTGCGTGTCATCCGCCCAACCAATCGCCGCGCTGTCCAGGTAGAGCATCTGCGCGCGATCCGCGGGGTCGCCGACCGAACCGGTGATGCTCCCCAGGATGGCCGCGCCGCTGTCGAACTGGTTGTGCCTGCTCACCGACTCGACCTGCATCGTCACGCGGAGCTTGAACGGCTGCGTCGGGTCGAGTGCGTTCGTCTTCGCGAGGAGCAACTGCCCGCTCGTTCGGCCACCGCTGTTCGTCGACGTCGCAAGGCGCACGTAGTCCTCGCCGTACGTGAGCGTGTTCGGCGTCTGCGCATACGTCGTCCAGCCCTGTGCCACGATATCGGTACCGCCGGTCAGCAGGGGAATGGCCTCGCGCGGCGACCACGCTGTCGTTGACGTCGCGGGCGTGCAGACCTCACAGGCATTCGTCGGATTCGGCGTGCCCTCGTCGTAGAACGTGCCGTTGATGAGGCACTGTGGGCTGCATGCGCCCGCCGAGCAGAGCTGACCCGCGCCGCAGGTCGTCCCGTCCGCGAGCAGTGTCCAGGTGGTCGCGGACATCTCGGGCACACATTGCTCGCACGCGTTCGAGGGATTCACCGTACCGGCTGCGATCTGCTGGCCGTCGATCCGGCAGACCGCGACGCAGGCGCCGGCTTCACAGGCTTCGGTGCTCGTGCAGGCCTGGTCGCACCCTCCGCAGTGAGCCGGGTCACTGTCGGTGCTGACGCAGGTGTCGCCGCACTGCGTGGTGCCAGCGTCAGTGCACATCTCAGGCACCGAGCCGTCCGGCACCGAGGCGTCGGGTGTCCCGTCGGGGGTGGGGGAGTCGTCACTGCAAGCGGCGAAGAAGCCGAGCACGACCACACAGGAGATCGCGATGGAGCGAATGGAGATCATGAATGTAGGTGACTTTCGACCCGCGTCACGGATCGCAGAGAGACCTCGTCAGAGTCCACGCTCCAGGCCGAGGACTCAGCGCAAGGTGTCGGCCAGGTAGTCGACGAACACCCTGACGCGCGCGGGCAGGTTGGCGCCGCCGACGAAGACGGCGTGAATGTTCTCCACGTCGCCTGGATTGTATTGCTCCAGCAGAGGAACCAGATGGCCCGAGCGGAGCTCTTCCGCGACGCTGAATGCGCCGACCCGCGTCACCCCCACGCCGGCCGCGGCCAGCTGGCCCAGGGTCTCTCCGTTATTGGCTTCGATGCAGCCCTTCACGGACAGACTGTATTCGTGCCCGTCGCGCACGAAGGGCCAGACCGCTTCGGCCCGACGAAAATTGAAGTTCAGGCAGTTATGGTCGTGCAGGTCTTCTGGAACCATTGGCGTCCCGTGCCGGGCCAGATAGTCGGGTGAAGCCACGATCACACGCGGCTTCTCGCCAATCTTGCGCGCGGTCAAGCCGCTGTCCGCGAGCGGGCCGAAGCGGATGGCGACGTCCGCCTCACCCGCTGCGATGTCGACCAACCTGTCTGACAGGTTGATGTCCACCAGGATGTGTGGGTATCGCGCCGTGAAGTCGCCCAGCAGGGGCACCACGCACAGGCGCCCATGCGAGTGGGCGGCGCTCACCCTCAGTCGCCCGCGCGGCGCGCCCAGATCCGCGATGGCCTGCTCCGCATCGTCCAACTCCGCCAGGATGCGCCGCGCCGCGCGCAGATAGGCGTGACCTTCGGGCGTCAGCGTCAGGGCCCGGGTCGTGCGCAGCATCAGGCGTACTCCCAGACGCGCCTCGATGCGGTCGAGGGTCCGGCTGACAGCCGACGGGCTCAGGTCCAGCTCACGCCCGGCCGCCGAAAAGCTGCCGGTCGCCACCACGGCCGAGAAGACGGCCATCTCATGCGCCCGATCCGCGCCGCCCGGCTGCACCTTTGCGTTCATCTCAAGAATCCTTGGCTTCCAAGGGCTCTAACGCCCGCGCGACCTCCCAGCCATCTTTGCGCGCACAGAACAACGCACCCCGTCGCGCACAGTCGCCGCGGGGGAGAGAAAGGTTCCCGCGGATGAAGCCCAATGCTCCTCTTCTTGCTCTGGCGGTCGGCGCTTTCGGCATCGGGGTCACGGAGTTCGCGCCCATGGGCATGCTGCCTGTGATCGCCGCGGACCTCGGCGTCTCCATCCCGGCGGCGGGCCTGTTGGTCAGCGCCTACGCCTTCGGAGTCCTGGTCGGCGCGCCGGTGATGACCTTGACGACCGGCCGGGTGCCGCGCCGGACCCTGCTGGTCGGCCTGATGGGCATCTTCACGCTGGGCAATCTGCTGTCGGCGCTCGCGCCGGAGTATTGGACCTTGATGGCGGCCCGGGTGGTGACGTCGTTCAACCACGGCGCCTTCTTTGGGGTGGGCGCCATCGTCGCGGCCAGCGTGGTCGCGCCCAACAGGCGGGCGGGCGCTGTCGCGGCCATGTTCATGGGCCTGACGGTCGCCAACATCACCGGCGTTCCCCTGGCCTCCTGGGCAGGCGAGACCCTGGGCTGGCGCGCCTCCTTCTGGGGCATCGCGGGTCTGGGCTCCCTGGCGATGGTCGCGCTTCGCTTGACCCTGGCGCACGGCCAGGTCGAGCGCTCTTCCGACAGCGGGGCCATGCAGGCCGAATTGGCGGTGCTCCGGCGCGGCCCTGTCCTGGCCGCCCTGGTCCTGACGGTGATCGGCTCCAGCGCCATGTTCACCGTCTTCACCTACATCGCTCCGATTCTGAAGGAGCAGACCCGGGCCTCGGCGGGTTTCGTCACCGCGATGCTGGTGACCTATGGACTGGGGCTGACGGTCGGCAACTGGCTGGGGGGCCGCTTCGCCGACAGGTCGGTGGACCGGACCTTGATTGTCACGCTGGCGGGACTCGCCACACTGCTGGTGGTCTTCGCTGGGATCATGCCGTGGCAGGCGCCCGCAGCCGTGGTGATCTTCCTCTGGGGCGTGGCGAGCTTCGCCCTGGTGCCACCGCTGCAGATGCGGGTGATGACCGCCGCCAGCGATGCGCCGAACCTGGCTTCGGCCATGAACATCGGGGCCTTCAACCTGGGCAACGCCTTCGGCGCGGCCCTCGGTGGGGCGGTCATCGGCCTCAACCTCGGCTATCCGGCCGTGGCTCTGGCCGGGGCGGCGATGGCTGGCGCGGGGCTCATCCTGGTCTTGTTGCTGGTTCGCCGCGAAGCCCGCGTGAGCGTGACGCTCCCGGCGCACTGCTGAACCCGCGAGCTTTTAGAGCCCCAACTCCAATCCAATGCCCGGGGCCACGGACCACAGCGTCTTGCGGGAGTTGGTTCCCGGGAACCACTCACCAACGACCTGGGCCCGGAGGAACTCCAGGAAGGTGATGCCCACGAGCGCCTGGACCACGGGCCGTGAGCACGCGGTCACATGGCTGGCGCCTCCGTCCTTGCAGACGTTCGTCCCGTAGTCGTCGTTCGCGCTGAACAGCCATCCGGCGCGAACCGCGAGGCGGCTTTGCGAGAGGAAGGTCTGCTCCGAGCGAGGCTGGAACTCCAGTCCTCCCGCGAGGACCACGCCAAAGGGATCGCTGCTGCTGCCGGAGGACAGGACGTCCTCAAGTCCCCGGAACCCGAGCGCACCCGCGAACCGGAGCCCGGACGAGAGAGGCATCTCGGAGGCCCCGACGCTCAAGCCCAGCTCGCTCTCCGTGGGCCCCATCGTGATGTGCAGCGACAAGCGCTGGGGCTCGTAGCTGATGCTGTCCACCGCGAGCTTGCTTGCGAAGCGGACCGTGGGCTTGTCGGCGGCGGGCTGCACCGCTGCGAGCCGGATGGCCGCGTTGCCCAGTGCATGGCGAATGCGCAGGACAGCCTGGTCTCCTTGCCCCTTTGGGACACCCAGGTCCCGGAACCCGAAGCCATAGGCTCCCAGGAGCCGCATCGAATACGCCAACTCCGACTCGTCCTTGCTCTGCTTCCAGTCTGGCCACGTGTCGGGCTGGAGGCC
Source organism: Corallococcus sp. M7 (assembly GCF_054512695.1). Lineage (NCBI taxonomy): Bacteria > Pseudomonadati > Myxococcota > Myxococcia > Myxococcales > Myxococcaceae > Corallococcus > Corallococcus sp. M7. Next base: position 6,395,704 of record NZ_CM137252.1, on the reverse strand, counting down.
CGGGACATGGGGCGCTGGCTGGCCCGCGATGGCGCGGTCACAGTGCGCGTTGCGCCAGGTGCCCGGGGGGACGGTGCCGGCGGACTTGCTGCATGCGTCGTAGAGCTGGTCCAGGGACATCTGCAGCAGCGCCCGGAAGTCTTCCAGCGCTTCGCCCTGACACGCCTGCTCCGCGCTCGGCAAGGAGTCATAGACGGCGCTCATGCAGGCGAAGGGCTGCCATCCTCCAATGCCATCCATCTCCGCCGCGCGGGGCTTCTCCGACGGCGTCCGTCCTTCCCGGAACGCGTCATCCATCATCCGGCGGGCGTCATACATGCCGAGGTAGAAATCAAAGACACGGAAGCTTCTTTCGAAGAAGCCCAGGAACGCGAAGAGGGGCGCACCGGCAGCGGGGAAGTGCCGACGGGGCAGGGTGAGGCGCTTGGCAATCTCCGGCTCCTCCTCCAGCAGCATGGCCAGTTCCTTGGACCGCGCCGTGTCCACGAAGGCCGCCAGGATTTCCGCGAGTGTTCCCGGCAGCGACACTGGCTTGGTGCCCTCCTGAGAAGGAGGCGCGATGGGGTACTCCGTCGCGTCCGGGTCGATGAAGGCAAACGCGATACCGGGAGGCGTCGTGCGCGTGTCGGGCTGAGGAATCGGACGCCACTCCAGCTTGCCGTCCGCGGTTTCGCGAAGGCCATCACGGGCGAGTCCCACGGCCAGACGCAGTGGCGTGTTGTCGAAGACGCCGCCGTCGATGAAGAGTTCTCGCTTCGCCTCCGAAGGCAGACAGACCCCAGTCTTCGCGGAGGCCTTCGGAGCGCAGGTCCGCAGGGGCTGAGGCGGGAACGCGATGGGGAAGGACATGGACGCGAGGAGGAGTTCGCGCAGGTTCGCGAAGGAAATCTCCCCCTGCTCGTCCGTCTCAAGCAGCAACTCCAGGCGTCGGCCCTCGCGGGTCGTGTAGTTGGTCGCGCGGGGCGAGCGTCCAGGCCCACGTCCCTGGATGCGGATGGCGAACTTCTCTTCGAGCCGAGGCAGGTCGAGCCGGCCGTTCGCGGCCTGGAGGGCGCGAGGGGACAGGCGCGTCGTCGAAACGCCGAGCACCACGTCACAGGAGCGGTCCAGGCCTCGGCTCCAGGCCTGTTCGATATGGGAGGCACGCCGTTCCAGTGCCTCCCGCGAAAAGACACCGAGCGGCGTCGTCGATGTCGGGATGAAGAGGTCGTTGAATCCGATGGGAACCCAGATGTCCCAGAACAGCGATTGGCCCGGCGTGGACGCATCCACGCCACAGGTCGCCATGATCGCCAGCAAGGCGTTGAGGCTTCCCGCGGAAGCGCCCGTCACGAGCCGCAGATCCACGGCGCGTTCGCCCTGGGAGGACGTCCCTGAGTAGTAGAGGAACCCGGCCTCATACGTGCCCAGGGACACGCCGCCACTCACGGTGAGTGACACTGCTTTCGGAGCCGGGGTCTGGGGCGAACCGATCGCCTGGGCACTCGCATTTGAAACGAACAAGAACAGCGCACAGACAATGGTGCCGAGCAACAGACCTGTGACGCGTGACCTCGCGGGGTCAATCATGCAACGCCTCTCACATAATCACTTGCGCCGGAAGACCCGCTCGCCCCCTGGCAGCTCAGGGGTCCAGCCTTCTTTGAGCGCGTGGAGGATGGCATCCCTGACGAGGCCCGGTGCGATGATCGTTCCATGCTCCACCCAGGTCAGCATGCGCTGGCCGCCTCCCGACTCGCGCTCGACGACGATACCGAGGCCAGGCTCATCGTTCGGAGCCACCGTCCAGCGAAAGTTCATCCCCTCGACGACAATGCGCCGCGTCCCTTTGCGCCTCAGTGTCATGGCCGCACCTGCTGTCTTCCTTGAAGGGCTCGCTTGAAGACGCCGAGGGTCTGTTGCGCGCATCGGTCCCAGGTGAACCGGGCTGCTCGCTCTCGACCCAGCTCCATCAGACTCCGGCGCAGGTTCTCGTCCCTGAGCACACGAAGCGTTGTTTCATGCCAAGAATTCACATCGTCGGGAGAGACTCGCAGCGCTGCGTCCCCTACGACTTCCGGCAAGGCGGTCGTGTCCGCCGCGATGACAGGGCACCCGGACGCCATGGCTTCCAGCGCCGGCAATCCAAAGCCCTCGTACTTCGACGGCACAAGCAGCGCCGTGGCGGCCCCGTAGAACAACGGCATCTCCGACTCAGGCAGTTGCTCCAGGTCGATGACGTTCTCGTGCAGGTCCACTTCGTGCGCCACCGCGCCCTTGCCCGCGAGCAGCACCAGGGGCACCGGTAGGTCCGGCGCGAACTTGCCCAGCATCGCCAGGTTCTTGAACGGCTTCGCGTTGCCCACCACCGCGATGTACCGCTCCGGCAACTCATGCCGCTCCCGGAACGCCTTCGCTTCGCTCGCCGTGGGCGGCTGGAACCGCTCATCCACTCCGTTGTGGATCACCTGGAACCGGTACGGCGACATCTTCAGGTACTTCCCCAGCTCCTCCCGGGAGAAGTCAGACACGGTGATCAGCGCGGTCGCCAAACGCGCCCGTGGGCCCACCACGGCCTTGTAATAAATGGCCTGCACCGGCGTGTATTGGTCCGCCAGCGCCAGGTGGTTCGCGTCGTGCAACGTGGCCACCAACTTGCCCGGCCAGAACAGGGGCAATGAGAACGACGTCGCGTGGAACAGGTCCGGCTTCAGCTTCGTCAGCTCGTACGCCAGGAGCGGCTGCTCCGTTGGTGACAGGTACCCGGCCCTGGAGCGGTGCAGGGGAATCGTCGGCGTCAGCTCGCCCAGGTCGTCCGGAAGGCCCTTCGCGGGCACCAGCGCGGAGAACTCCAGGTCCGGGGCCAGGGCGGGCAGCCGGCGCGCCAGCTCCAGCGCGTACCTCGCGATGCCGTGGAGCTGACCGCGCACCATTCTCAAGTCGAGCAGGACAGAAGGCACGCTCCCTGGCCTACCACACGCTGGCTTGCCCCCGCACCGCCGCGCCAGTGCTAGAAGGCCTGGCCGTGAAGGTCGCCCTCGTCCACGACTGGCTCGTCACCCACCGCGGCGGAGAACGCGTCCTCGACGCCCTCTGCGAACTGTTCCCCTCCGCGGACCTCTACACCCTCATCCACCAGCCGGGCAGCCAGTCCCCGCGCATCGAGGACCGGCGCATCACCACGTCGTTCCTCCAGCACATCCCCGGCATCCACTCGCGCTACCGGCACTTCCTGCCGCTGTTCCCCCGCGCCATCGAAGCCCTGCGCATCACTGGCGACTACGACCTCGTCCTGTCCTCCAGCCACTGCGTCGCCAAGGGCATCCACGCGCCTGCCGGAGTGCCCCACCTGAGCTACGTCCACGCGCCCATGCGGTACATGTGGGACCTGTTCGACGAGTACTTCGGCCCCGGCCGCACCCGCCTCCCCGTGCGCGCCGCCGCCCTCGCCGTGCGCCCCTACCTCCAGCACTGGGACCGCACCTCCACCCAGCGCGTGGACCGCATCGTCGCCAACTCCCGGCACATCGCCGGGAAGATCCGCCGCTTCTGGGACCGCGATGCCTCCGTCGTCCCGCCCCCCGTGGAACTCGAACGCTTCACCCAGGTGCCGCTCGAAGGAGGAGGGCAGGGCGGCTACTTCCTGTGGCTCGGCGCCTTCGCCCCCTACAAGCGCCTGGACGTCGCCCTGGAGGCCTTCCGCAACCTGGACACCCCGCTGTGGGTCGTGGGCACGGGACAGGAAGCCTCGCGCCTCACGTCCGGTCCGCTCCCGCCCCACATCCGGTTCCTCGGCAACGTGCCGGACAGCGCGCTCCCCGCCCTCTACCGCGACGCCCGCGCGCTCCTCTTCACCCCCGAGGAGGACTTCGGCATCACCCCCCTGGAGGCCCAGGCCACCGGCCGCCCCGTCATCGCCTTCGGCAAGGGCGGCGCCCTGGAGACCGTCACTCCCAGGACGGGTCTCTTCTTCCCGGAGCAGACCCCCGCGTCCCTCGCCGCCGCCGTGCGCCAGTTCGACGCCTGGGAGCCGTCCTTCCGGCCACAGGACGCCCGCGCCCAGGCCGAGCGCTTCAGCCGCGCCCGCTTCCAGCAGGCCATCCAGGCGGAGGTGGACGCCCTGCTCGGCATGTCCCCGTCCTCCCCAGCGGTGTGACAGCGCTGTCCGCGCCCTCCCCAGTTTCCCGAGGCCTGCCCGCCCGGCGTGTCGGATTGTGTCCGTTGCCCTCCGGTGCAACCCCTTGGTTTCACGGGAAAACCCGTGATAGGACGCCGCGCCGGGGGAGGGGCCCGGGCGCTTGAGGGCTCCCGGGGCTCAGGGTGCGTGTCTTGCATCCGACGGACGGTCCTCGTCCCCCGTCAGGAGTCATCGCGGTGTTTGGTCGCCTGCAGCGCTTCTACACGTCCATCAAGGTCGCCGCCGACGCGGGGATGCTCGCGGTGGCGTTCGTGCTCGCGTACTTCACCCGCTTCAGCGGCGTGTTCCCCATCACCGAGGGCATCCCGCCCCCGGCCGAGACCTTCGTCTCCCTGGTGATGGTGCTGGTCATCTTCCCGATGACGTTCCAGCGGGCGCGGCTGTACGCGACCAACCGCGCGCGCTCGCACATGGGGGAGCTGTTCGAGCTCTTCAAGGCCACCATCACCGCGACGCTCGTCCTGGTGGCGGTGACGTACTTCATCCGCGAGCGCTACTCGCGCCTCACGCTGGCCATCTTCGTCGTCTACGCGTTCACGCTCATCGCGCTGTCGCGCATGGTCATGCGCCACCTGCTCAGCGAGGTGCGCCGGCGCGGCTTCAACCTCAAGTCCATCCTCGTCATTGGTGAAGAGGAGCTGGGGCTGCGCACCATCGAGACCGTGGAGAGCCACCGCGAGCTGGGCTTCCGCGTGACGGGCGTGCTGTCGCTGAAAGAAGAGAAGGTCGGCCAGTGGGTGGGCGGCGTGCGCGTGGTGGGCCACGTGGGCGAGGTGGAGGCCTACCTGGATGCCCACCCGGTGGATCAGGTCATCATCGCCGTGCCGCTGGAGGACCAGGCGCGCGTGAAGCCGCTGATGGAACAGCTGGCGCTGCGCACCGTGGACGTCAAGGTGGTGCCGGACCTGTACCAGTACATCACCCTGTATGGCGGCCTGGAGGAGTTCGGCGGCCTGCCCATCATCAGCCTCCAGGGCGACCCCATGGACGGCTGGAGCCGCGTGGCCAAGCGCGTGTTCGACGTGCTCTTCTCGCTGGTGGCCATCGCGGTGAGCGCGCCGCTGATGGTGCTCACCGCCGTGCTGGTGCGCCTCACCAGCAAGGGGCCCATCCTCTACCACCAGGAGCGGATGGGCATGGACGGGCGGACCTTCCACATCCTCAAGTTCCGCACCATGCGCGTGGACGCGGAGGCCCAGGGCGCCACCATGGCCAGCGCCGTGGATGCGCGCCGCACGCCGGTGGGCACGTTCCTGCGCAAGTACTCGCTGGATGAGCTGCCCCAGTTCTTCAACGTGCTCCGGGGCGACATGAGCCTCGTGGGCCCGCGCCCGGAGCGGCCCGTATTCATCGAGGAGTTCAAGCGCCAGATTCCGCGCTACCACCTGCGCCACAAGGTGAAGGCGGGCATCACCGGCTGGGCGCAGATCAACGGCCTGCGCGGCCAGACGTCCATCCAGAAGCGCATCGAGTACGACCTCTATTACATCGAGAACTGGTCGCTCTTGATGGACCTGAAGATCCTCCTGCGCACCGCGCTGGGTGGGTTCCTGTCGAAGAACGCGTACTGATCGCCAGGCCATTGGTGCTGCCCGCCTGCTCGGATAGCGTCCGGGCCATGCAAGACATCTGGAAGAGGCGGGGGCTCTTTCTGCTGCTGGGACTCTGGGCGGCACTCGCGGGCTGCGGCTCGGAGCCGTCCACGGGCAGCGCGCAGCTGGTGGCGATGGTGCAGGGCGCCGCGGGGGCGGAGGCCATCACCCAGGTGACCGTCCGCGTGACGGCGCCGGACATGGCGGCCGTCTCCGGCGCGCTGACGAAGGGTGGGGACGGGAACTGGAGCGGGACCCTTGCCGCCATCCCGGTGGGCTCTCAGCGCCTCTTCACCGCGCAGGCCTTCGACGCGTCCGGCGTGAAGCAGTTCGAGGGGCAGGCCCAGGACGTCACCCTCAGCGGAGAGCAGCCGGTCGCGGTGGCGTTGACCCTCCAGCCGGTGACGAAGCCGCCGCCCTTCGACAACGCCGTGCCGAGCATCCACTCCATCGTCGCGTCGAGCAGCACCGTCGCGCCGGGAGGCACCGTCCAGTTCACCGCCAACGTCACCGACACCCCCGGCGACACGCTCATGTATGGCTGGAGCGCCGAAGCCGGCACGCTCTCCTCGCCGACGACGTCCGCGACGGCCTGGACGGCTCCAGAGACGGAGGGCGCTTTCCGCATGACGCTGAAGGTCACGGACTCATACGGTGCGTCTTCGGTGATGTCCTTCTCGTTCACGGTGACTTCCGGTCGGGGCAGCGCAGTGCTCAGCGCGAGCCTCAACACCTGGCCTCAGGTGACGAACATCACGCTCGCGGATCCTCGGGTGGAGGTGAACAAACCCACGGAGTTGACGGCGTCCGTCGTCGAGTTGGACGGGGACCCGCTCTTCTTTCAGTGGACCTCCGCGTGCCCGGGATCGTGGACGAACGCCACGTCCGCCACCGCGACCTTCATTCCCGGCGAGTCTCGCTTTCCTTCGGGGCCCCCCGGCGCCCTCTGCCCCGTCACCGTCACCGTCAGCGACGGCCGGGGCGGGGTGGCCCAGGGGACCCTGGGCCTGTGCGTGGGACCTTGCGGCGCCGTGCACTTCCGCCCGGAGATCGTCAGCACGTCGCCCGCTGGGGCCACCGTGCCCGTGGTGGGGCCGGGCCCGATGACGTTTCGCGTGATGGCGCGGGATGGGCAGAACAGCCCGCTGACCTTCAAGTGGACGGCCACCGTCGGCAAGGTGGGCACGCCCACCCACGGCACCACGTCCAGCGAAGTCCCGTGGACGCCTCCCGCCTGCCTCGCGTGGGGCGATCCGCAGCCCCTCGTCCGGGTCTCGGTGAGCAACATCCTGGGCCTGGACACGGGCGCGCAGTTCACCCTCACCGGCCTGCCGGACTGCGGCCCCATGGGCTGGAGCAGCACGGGGGCCATGGCGTTCGCGCGGGTGCGGCACACCACCACGGTGCTGAAGGACGGCCGGGTGCTCGTGGTAGGGGGATACGACACGAAGACGGCCACGTGGGAAGGCCTGGCCTCTGCGGAGCTCCATGACCCGGCCACGGGCACATGGCAGCCCACCGGCAGCCTGTTCATTCGTCGCGCCGAGCACACCGCGACGCTGCTGCCGGATGGCCGCGTGCTCGTCACGGGTGGGCAGGTCGCGGCCAACAGCACCAGCGACTCGCTGGCCTCCGCGGAGTTGTACGACCCGTTGACGGGGACGTGGACCGTCGCCGCCAGCATGGGCGTCGCGCGCGATTCCCACCACGCCTTCTTGCTGGGCACGGGCCGCGTGCTGGTGCTGGGCGGCGAGCTGTGGTCCGGCGGCACCCGGACGAAGCTCGCCAGCGCGGAGCTGTACGACATCGCCACCAACCGGTGGCTCGCGACGGGAAGCCTCGCCGTGCCGCGCCACTTCTCCGCCGCGTCGCTGCTGCCTTCGGGAGAGGTGCTGGTGACGGGAGGGGACAGCCCCACGGGCAGCTATCTCGCGACCGCGGAGCTGTACACGCCTTCCCCTGGCACCTGGAAGTCCACGGGGTCCATGGCCGTGAGCCGCCGCGGTCACACGCAGACGACGCTCCCGGATGGCCGCGTGCTGGTCACCAGCGGGTACGGCCGCCCCTCGAGCACGCTCTGGACGACGACGGCGGAGCTCTACGATCCGGGCACGGGTCAGTGGACGAGCGCGGGGAACCTGGCCATCGGCCGCGTGAACCACACCGCGACGGTGCTGCCCTCGGGCCGGGTGCTAGTGGCCGGTGGGTTCGCCTACATCACCAACGACTCCTACCCCACGAACATCGCGGAGATCTTCGACCCGGCCCTGGGCACCTGGACGCGCACGGGCAACATGCTCATCGAGCGTGAGGGCCACCTGGCGATCTTGCTGCCCACGGGAAAGGTGCTGGTGGCGGGCGGCTACTCCGGCGCCACCCACAGCTCCGCGGAGCTCTACACAGAGTAGGGTCTCTCCTCCCAACCCGGGGCTCCGGGTGCGCCCGCACCGGGGCCTGGGACCCGCGTCCGAGGCAGGCAGGCGTTCACGACGGGCGCGCAGGTCGTATTCTCGCGCACCCTCTCATTGGCACCGCGAAGCCGTTTAGACTGCGGGCCGACATGGGCGACAAGCTGGGATTGACGCTGGTCCGCAAGGGCCTCCTGACGCAGGCGCAGCTGGACCAGGGCATGAGCGCGCAGCTCGTGCACGGAGGCCGGCTGGGCTCCCGGCTCGTGGAGCTGGGGTTCCTGGACATCGAGACGGTGGGCATGGTGCTGGGGGAGCTGACCCGGTTGCCCGTCGCGATGGAGGCGGACTTCGACGCCGTCACGGACGCGACGCTGAAGCTGCTCACCGCGGAGCAGGCGGAGAAGCACCAGGCGTTCCCGCTCGCGGTGGAGGGCCGGCGGCTGAAGGTCGCGATGGCCAACCCGCTGGACCTGCAGACCACGGATGCGCTCGGGTTCATCACCGGCATGCGCATCGTCCCGTACGTGGTGCCGGAGCTGCGGCTGTTCCACTACCTGAGCAAGCGCTACGACATCGACCGGCCGACGCGCCCGTTGAAGCCGGCCATTCCGCTGCCCGCGCGCCGTTCGGTTTCCATGGCGGCGGTGGCGCCCGTGGTCATGGCGGCGCCGCCGGTGGTCGTGCCGCCGCCGGCCGTGCCGCCTCCGCCCGCGCCTGTGCGCGCGGAGCCGGAGGTCGCGGGGATGTTCGGCGGGCTCGCGCCGGGACAGTTCCTCAGTGATGACTCGGAGGATCCGGAGGCCGAGGCGGACATCTCCGACGCGGCCATCGTCGGTGAGGAACTGCCGGACATCGTGATGGGCGAGCCGATGCGGGCACCGCCTGTGATTGAGGCGGCTCGGCCGGGTGGAAGTCCTCCGGGCGCGCCGCCGCGGCTGGTGGCACAGCCTCCGGGGATGGTGGCCCGGCAGGGTGGGCTTCCGCCGGTGGTTCCTGGGATGCCCGCGCCCGGGCCGGTGGCTCCGGGAGCACCTCCGCCTGGAGCTGCTCCGATGGGAGTCGCGCCTGGGGCGGTTCCGCCGGGTGCCGCGCCGATGGGAGTGGCGCCCGGGGTGGTTCCACCTGGAGCGGTTCCTCCGGGTGCGGCGCCGATGGGCGTCGCGCCTGGGACGGTCCCGCCGGGTGGCGGGATGCCTCCGCGTGCGGCGCCTCCTCCGGGAGCGCAGCCTCCCGGGATGATCGGGCGGGCGGGTCCCGTGCCTCCGGCGGTTCGGCCTTCCGCGACGGGAATCCCCTCTGTTCCGAAGACTCCGCCTCCGGGCATGCGGCCCGCCGCTCCAGGTGCTCCGGGGCCGCGACCGGTGGGGCCTCCTGGCGCACCGATGCCTCCGGGCATGGTCCGGGCAGGGCCTCCGCCGGGAGCTCCAGGCATGCCTCCGGGAGCGGCGCCTCGGCCTCCTCCGGGAACGAACGCGCCAGTGATGATGACGCCAGGTGGCGCGGGGCCTGTTCCTCCGGGACAGCGTCCTCCGACCGCGCCTGGGGTTCCCGGTGTCGGGACTCCTCCGGGTGCGCGTCCGATGGGGCCTCCTGGCGCCGTGCCTCCCAACGCCGTGCAGGGGCGGCCTGTCGCGGGTGGACAGCCGCTTCCTCCGGGTGTGCCTCCGCGGCAGGGGCCTCCATCGGGAGTCGTGCCCGCGGTTGCTGCTGGCGCTCCGCCGTCTCGTCCAGGTGCTCCTGGCCCTGTCGCCGTGCCTCCGGCCTCGATGGCCCAAGGGGCGATGAATGTGCCGGCCGGAAGCCTGTCGTCCGGGACGGCTCAAGGACAGTCGGGCCCTCCGAGCGCTGCTCCTGCCTCTCCAGGCCTGTCTGGGAACGCGAGTGGCGCCGTGGGCCTCGCTCCGGACAGCGCGGGCGCCTCAATCCCTGTCATGGACCTGGCTTCTGGTGGCGCCCAGCCCCCAGCGGCTCGACGTCCATCTGGAGTCACTCAATCCATTACGGCGGCCTCTTCCGTACAGGTCCCGGCAGCCAGCGATCCGGTGCCGGACCTCGGAGGAGAGTGGGGCGATGCATTCGCGGAGTCCTCTCCCGCGAAGCAGGTGACTTCGGACGTCTCGGTTGCACCGGTGGACGCGAAGGCTGACGCCTCCAGGCCCGCTCCGAGTTCATCGCTGTCCGATCTGGTGCTGGACGCCGAGCTTCTCGTTGACGCCGACGCCAGTCCGAGTCCCAAGCCGAGCGACGCCGCACCTGTCGCAGCCGCTCCCGAGGCCGCGGCGGTCCTGACCGGGGATGATCTCTCCGACGACGACATCTTCGAAGATGTGGAAGCCGTGTCCGCGGAGTCACCCCTCCCCGAAGCCGCGGATGAACTCGACGTCGAAGACGCGGTGTCCGCCGCGCCGCGAGAGGCTCCAGCGGCCGATGCCGCGGATGTCCTCGACGTCGAAGAAGTGCTGTCCGCCAAGCCGCATGAGCCCCGAGCCGCCGATGCCACGAACATCCTCGACATCGAAGACGTGATGTCCGCCGTGCCGCACGCGCCGCAAGCCGCCGGAGCCACGGACATCCTTGATGTCGAAGACGTGATGTCCTCCGTGCCGCACGCGCCGCAAGCCGCTGAGGCCTCGGACATCCTCGACGTTGAAGCGGGGCTGTCCGCCAAGGCGCAAGCCGCCGGAGCCACGGACGCCCTCGACGTTGAATCGGTGCTGTCCGCCAAGGCGCAGGCTGCCAGAGCCACGGACGTCCTCAACGTCGAAGAGGTGCTGCCCGCCAAGGCGCAGGCCGCCGAAGCCACGGACATCCTCGGCGTGGATGAGGTGCTGTCCGCCAAGAGGCAGGCCACCGGAGCCACGGACGTCCTCGGTGTGGATGAGGTGCTATCCGTCCGGCCGCACGAGCCGCAGGCCATCCCCGAGGCGGAACCCGTCCGGGACGCCGCGCCGGACGCATCCGCGCCGGACGCGAAGGCTGCACCCGCGCCCGCCGCTGACGCCCCGAAGGATGACGGGCTGTTGGATGTGCCCGTCGCCGTCGAAGCCTCGAAGCAGCAGAGCCTCTCGTCACCTGACGCTCCGGACGCGTCTGTCATTGCCGCCTCCGCCCCACAGGACTCCGAAGCCGACGCACTTGAGTTCAGCCTGGCGGGAGACTCGCAGAAGCCCTCCACGTCTCCGGACGCCGAGTCCTGGCAGGTCGCCGCCGCACCGAAGGCCGACGAAGTGAACTCCGCGCCCACCGAGGAGCACCGGGCCGAAGTCCCCCCGGAGTTCGACGTCGCGCTCGTCTCTCCCTCGGAAGCCCCCAGCCCCTCGGACGAAGAGGAGGCCGTGGCCCTGCCGAAGCCGCGCCTCGTGGCCGCGCCCCCGGCGCCCGTCCGCGACCGCACGCCCATCGCGCTCGACGACCTGCCCACCTCCTCCGAGGAGCCCATGCAGCTCGCCTCCACGTGGGAGTTCGTAGGCTGGCAGGGCGGCGGGGAAGGGGAGGGCGCCGTGGGCCACAACGCGGAGACCACCTGGGCGGACCGCGTCGTGGACCTGGACGTCCCCGCCGCCGCGCCTGTTGCCTCCGAGGACGGCGTGGCCCTGGCCTCCGCGTGGGAGTTCATGCAGCAGCCGTGGCAGCCGCAGGCCGCCGCGCAGGTGGACCCCGCCCAGGCCCTGCTCGCCGCCGCCAGCGCGTCCACCGACACGCCGGCGGACGGTCCCGCCGTCACCGCCGAACAGGTCCTCTCCGCGCTCGACACCGCGGACTCGCAGGGCATGGTCGGCAAGGTGCTGCTGGCCTACAGCGCGGGCCGCTTCCGCCGGGCGTTCCTCTTGGGTGACAGCTTCGGGCTCGCTCGCGTGGGCCGTGCCTGGGGCCCTGGCAGCGACCGTCCGGAGGTCACCGCGCTCAAGGTGGACCTGGACACGCCGTCCCTCTTAACCTCCGCACTGAACGGCCCCAGCCCCAGCGTCTTCAGCGCCCCGCAGGTCCCCCAGGACGAGGCCATCTTCTCCGCGCTGTGCGGCGAGTCCGAGTCCCACCTGCTCGTCTTCCCGCTGCACTCGCGCGGCCAGCCCGTGGCCTTCTTCGTCGCCGAGCACGGCCCCGCGCCTCTCGAAGTCGCCATGCTGGAGGAGCTGGGCCGCATCGCGGACCGGGCCGTGGAGATCTGCACCCGCCTCCACCGTTTCCCCTGAAACACGACGCGCCCCCTGAAACACGAAGGGCTCCGGAGCCTGAAGCCCCGGAGCCCTTTCTCACGTCACGTCACGGACGCGCTCAGCTGCAGCCCGTCGTCGTGCCGCAGTTCGTGCACTTGTAGCAGGCGCCGCTGCGCACGGTGATGGCGCCGCACTGGTGGCAGGGCGGGGCGTCCGCCTGGTTCAGGTACGTGCTGCGCGAGTTCATCGCGGACAGCTGCAGCGTCCCCACCTGGGCCGGCACCGCCGCCTGCGTCATCGGCTCCGGACGGGCCTCCTCCACCGGCGTCACCTCCACGTCGTCCGCGCAGGGCTCCGTGGGCAGGAACTTCAGCGACAGCCACCGGAAGATGTAGTCCGTGATGGACTTCGCGATGGGGATGGCCGGGTTGCCCGTGAAGCCGCTCGGCTCGTAGCGCGTGTGGCAGAACTTGTCCGCCAGCACCTGCAGCGGCACGCCGTACTGGAGCGCCAGCGACACGCTGGTCGCGAAGCTGTCCATCAGGCCGCTCACCACCGAGCCCTCCTTCGCCATGACGACGAAGAGCTCACCCGGCTTGCCGTCCTCGTACATGCCCACCGTCAGGTAGCCCTCGTGGCCACCGATGGAGAACTTGTGCGTGATGGACTGCCGCTCGTCCGGCAGCCGGCGGCGCAGCGCCTTGGGCTCCGGCGTCACGGCGGGAGCGGGCTCGGCGGCCACCGCGCGCTTCGCCTCCGGGGCCTTGTCCTGCGACGTGTTGAGCGGCTGCGTGCGCTTGCACCCGTCACGGTACACCGCGACGGCCTTCAGGCCGCTGCGCCACGCCTCGATGTACGCCTTCTCGATGTCCTCCACCGTGGCGTCGTTCGGCAGGTTCACCGTCTTGGAGATGGCACCGGAGAGGAACGGCTGCGCCGCGGCCATCATCTCGATGTGGCCCATCCAGTGGATGCTGCGCTGGCCCTTGGACGGCTTGAACGCGCAGTCGAACACCGCCAGGTGCTCCGGCTTCAGGTGCGGAGCGCCCTCGATGGTGTCGTGCTTGTCCAGGTACGCGATGATGTCCTGCGCCTGCGTCTGCGGGTAGCCCAGCTTCTCCAGCGCGAGCGGCACCGTCTGGTTGACGATCTTCAGCATGCCGCCGCCCACCAGCTTCTTGTACTTGATGAGCGCGATGTCCGGCTCGATGCCGGTGGTGTCGCAGTCCATCATGAAGCCGATGGTCCCCGTGGGCGCCAGCACCGTCACCTGGCTGTTGCGGTAGCCGTGCTCCATGCCGCGCGCCAGCGCGTCGTCCCACGACTCCTTCTGCGCCGCGTGCAGGTCCGCGCTCACGCCGTCCACGGGCAGCTGGTACGCCGCCTTGCGGTGCTTGCGGATGACGCCGAGCATGGGCTCCGCGTTGTTGCCGTAGCCCGCGAACGCGCCCTGCTTCTCCGCGATGCGCGCGCTCATCGCGTACGCCTCGCCGCACATGAGCGACGTAATCGCCCCCGCCAGGTTGCGGCCGGCAGGGGAGTCATACGGCAGGCCGGACGCCATCAGGAGCGCGCCCAGGTTCGCGTAGCCCAGGCCCAGCGGGCGGTAGTCGTGGCTGTTCTTCGCGATGCGCTCGGTGGGGTAGCGGCTGAAGCCGACGATGATCTCCTGCGCCAGCAGCACCACGTCCACCGCGTGCTTGAAGGCGGCCACGTCGAAGCCACCCTCCAGCGTGCGGAAGTGCATCAGGTTCAGCGACGCCAGGTTGCAGGCCGAGTCATCCAGGAACATGTACTCGGAGCAGGGGTTGGACGCGTTGATGCGCGCCGTGCCGGAGCACGTGTGCCACGCGTTCACCGTGGTGTCGTACTGGAGGCCCGGGTCGCCGCACAGGTGCGCCGCCTCCGCGATCTCACGGAACAGCTCACGGGCCTTGTAGGTCTCCATCACCTGGCCGTCGCGCACCGCGCGCGTCTGCCACGGGCCGTCGTTCACCACCGCCTTCATGAAGTCGTCGGTGACGCGCACGGAGTTGTTGGAGTTCTGGAAGAACACCGACCCGTAGGCCTCGCCGTTGAAGGACGGGTCGTAGCCCGCCTCAATCAGCGCCCAGGCCTTCTTCTCCTCGTTCGACTTGCAGCGGATGAACTCGAGGATGTCCGGGTGCTCGGCGTTGAGGATGACCATCTTCGCCGCGCGCCGCGTCTTGCCGCCGCTCTTGATGACGCCCGCGAAGGCGTCGAAGCCGCGCATGAACGACACCGGGCCGGACGCCGTGCCGCCGCCCGCCAAGAGCTCCTTGCTGCCGCGGATGCTGGACAGGTTGGAGCCCGTGCCGCTGCCGTACTTGAAGAGCATGCCCTCCGTCCGCGCGAGCCCCAGGATGGACTCCATGTTGTCGTCCACGCTGTTGATGAAGCACGCCGAACACTGCGGGTGCTCCTCCACGCCCACGTTGAACCAGACGGGCGAGTTGAACGCCGCCTTCTGGCGCAACAGCAGGTGCGTCAACTCCGCGTGGAACGCCTCGCGGTCCACCGCCGACGCGAAGTAGTGCCCGTCCTCACCCCAGCGGGTGAGGGTGTCCACCACGCGCGCCACCAGCTTGCGCACGCTGTTCTCACGCTCGGGCGTGCCGGGCGTGCCCCGGAAGTACTTCGACGCCACGACGTTCGTCGCCAGCATCGACCAGGACTTGGGGACCTCGATGTCCTTCTGATCGAAGACGACCTTGCCGTCCTCGCCCTTGATGCTCGCGCTGCGGTACTCCCACGCCAGCTCGTCCGCCGGATCCACCCCGGGCGTCGTGAAGAAGCGCTCCACGGTCAGCCCCGTGGAGGCCGTCGCCGCCTTGCCCTTCGCACGGCCACCGCGCCGCGACTCCCTGCCACCCACCACCGGCTTCCCACTCAGTTCCTTCTCCATGACGCCCACCTCCAGATTCACTGAGAGTGCTGATGCAAAATTTGCAAAATAGCCAACGCCGCGAGATCCCAGGGGATCCGATGATCACTTCCAGGCACGGGGACGGCAGCGTTGGGAAGGTCCGGGATGGGCAGAAGCCAGCGGGCCCACCGCTGGAATCCGGGCCCCGGCCTGACTGCCCACCGACCGAGGGGGCGGATCCATATGATCGCTGGTGGGGTCCGTCAACATCCCCTGCTCCCCTATACCTAGTGTCAGAGCGCCTCTTACACACATCATTTGGTGGACAGTCCGAGGTGCTCTGATCTGCGTCCAAGGCTGATCTAATAACCCCGGCCCGGGTGGCAATGGCTGCTGTGGCTGGCAATGTATGGCCATGACCCTGCGAAATCGGACAGGAGCGGAAGGGCGTCGCTCCAAGCGCTTGTGATCACTGATGGATGTTTGCTGCCAGTCCGTGCGCCGAGCGTAGGAGCGCTCCAACGCCCCCGCGACAAAAGGGCCGGGTGGGGCGGACCTGGACGGTCGCCTGCTGAACGGCGCCGTCGATTTCGACGCTCGGCCGCGTTAGGAGGCGAACCATGCCGCCTCCCTTCGAACGCCACGTCTTCGTCTGCACCAACCGCCGCCCGGACGGCCACCCCAAGGGGTGCTGCGCCACCAAGGGAGGCGAGGAGGTGAAGGCCGCCTTCAAGGAGGAGCTCGACAAGCGCGGTCTCAAGCGCAGCATGCGCGCCAACGCGGCGGGCTGCGTGGACACGTGCGCCTTCGGCGTCTCCGTGGTCGTCTACCCGGAGGGCACCTGGTACGGCGGCGTGAAGGTGGAGGACGTTCCCACCATCGTGGAGGAGCACCTGGTGCAGGGCCGCCCCGTGGAGCGGCTCCTGATGCCCTTCAACAAGAAGGCGGAGCGCTGAAGGCGGTCTCCCGCCTCGCGCCCCGCCTTGGGGAACCGCGTTGAAACCTGGAACTAGTCGCGGCGGTTGCCGAGCAGGCGCAGCAGCGACAGGAACAGGTTGATGAAGTCCAGGTAGAGGGTGAGCGCGCCCACGATGCTCACCGCGGTCGCGCTCTTGAAGCCCGTGCCCGCGTGGTAGTCACGCAGCTTCTGCACGTCGTAGGCGGTGAGGCCCGCGAACACGAGCACGCCCGCGCAGGCCGTCACGAACGACACGGCGCTGCTCTTGACGAACATGTTCACCAGGCCGGCGATGACGATGCCGATGAGCCCCATGAAGAGGAACGTGCCCCAGCTGCTCAGGTCCTTCTTCGTGACGGTGCCGTAGACGGCCATCGCACCGTAGGTCGCGGCGGTGATGAAGAACACCTGGCCGATGGAGCTGGCCGTGTAGATGAGGAAGATGATCGACATCGTCACGCCGGTGAGCGCCGCGTAGCCCGCGAACATGACCGCGGCCACCGGGCCGGACAGCCGGGGCGCCAGGATGGACAGGCCGAACACCACGCCCAGCTGCACCAGGAACAGGGCCATCCGGTTCTGCACCGCCATGCGGAGCAGCGTCTCATTGGCCAGCGTCACCATCGCCATCACGCCGGTGAGCGCCAGGCCCGCGAACATCCAGCCGTGCACACGCGACATGAACGCGCGCTGCGACTCCTGCACCAGGACGTCGTCCACCGAGCCTGCCTGCCCGCCCTGCCAGCCACCTGAAGATTCCCACGCCATGTGTTCCGTTTCCTTTCGGGCCGGGGACCGCTTCGTCCCGGCCTCTGTCTAACGAGGACCCTTGGAGGACGCCTTAAAGGGCCTTCCAGGCCAGCAAAAGCTTCGAAGCAACTTCCGTCGTGATGAGGGGCAGCACGCCACCGCCGCCCACGATGTTGACGATCTCCGACATGGACCCACGGCACACCCCGCCCCACGCGGGCTGCTTCGCGAGCCCAACAGACGCGTACGCCGAGTAATCCACGAAGAAGGAGGTAGGCAGCACCTGGTTCGTGCCGCAGAGCAGGTGCTCCTCCGGCTGCGTGTCCACCACCTCCTGCACCACGAAGCCGCCGCCCTGCGTGTCCGTGGCGGCGCGCTCGCACAGCTGCTCCCAGGTCTTGGATTCGCCGTAGGCGCCCTTCACGCGCTCCTCGTAGGGCACGGTGCCCACGGAGCGGCCGAGGAAGACGGCCTTGCCGCCGTAGTCCCACGCGCGCTTGAGCACGAAGCGCGCGGGCTCCCGGGCCACGCGGGCCACGATGTCGTCCACCTTCGCGCCGTCCGGATCCACGCCGGTCCCGTGGCGGAAGGGGCGCGTCCAGGGCACGGACTCGCGCACCGCCTCCAGCTCCTCCGGCGTGAGGCCCGCGGCTTCGGCGAGCGACGCGTCCGTCACCGCCTGCGACAGGAGCGCGAAGGTCGTCTTCACCTCCACCTGCGAGGCGGGCGGGTTGAGGAACACGGCCTTCTTGCCCGGGACGACGGAGAGGAAGTCCTCCACCCAGGGGGCGGGGTTCTGCTCCAGCCGGCGCACGAAGAGGTGGCGGTAGACCAGGTCGTACTTCTTGCCGTTCACCGTGAAGGCGTCGTCACCGGACACGTCCTCCGGATGCACCACGTCCGCGTCCGCGCCGAACTCGCGGAAGCGCTCGCACAGCCAGCGCAGCTCCGAAATCTGCGCGTCGTTCTTGCGGCACAGCAGCGCCACCGTGTCCGGCATCTTTCCGGGGCGCTCGGCCGCGTAGCCGTCCAGCAGGGCGCGGTAGAGCGCCAGCGCGTTGTTGCCGTTGAGCGTGAGCAGCGTGGGAATCGCCTTCTCCGGATAGCGCAGGTGCCGCGCCACCACCTCGATGAAGGTACGCGCCGCGATGTCCGAATAGCCCTGCATGGCCGGGATGGTGGCGTTCACCTCCAGCGCCCAGGGCCGGCCGCCGGACACGAAGTAGTCCACGCGCGTGGTGGCGAGCTTGCGGCTGGCCTCCCAGGTGGCCAGCGCCAGGCGGCGCTCCAGCGGCGACAGCGCGCCCAGGAGCAGCTCCGCGTCCGGACCGCCGAGGACGGCACGCGTCATCTTCATCGTGGCGGAGGCCAGCTTCGCGGACAGCAGCGAGCGGCGTTTGATCTCCTCGGCGTCCAGGATGACCGGCGTGGCGGTGATGGGGATGGGCTGGGTGCTGCCATCCAGCTTCGTCACCGCGAGGCCGCGCTGGTAGGCGGTCTTCGCCAGCTCCGGTCCGAAATAGTGTGCCTGCCTGCGCAGGACATCCATGAGCTCGTGCACGGCGCGGAACCTACGACCCCAGGGGCTCGTGGGTCCACAACCCGCGGGTCCCTGGGGTGTTCCCGTGTCCGCCACCTCGCCCTCCAACCCGAGCCAGGGCCGGGGCCAGGGCGTCCCGGCTTGCACCGCGCGGGGAGGTCGCTTAAAAACAACTGAGTTGCTTTTCGAGACCGAGTGGACGTGAGCCGCCTCCGACGCCACCCCAGCACGAGTCGCTCCCTGCCGCGCCTGCTGGCGCTGCCGTGGGTGCTCGTGTGCGTGCTGGTGTATGTGGGCAGCGTGCTCCACTTCGCGCTCGTGCAGCACACCACGTGCCTGGAGCACGGGGACGTGATGCACGTGAGCGATGCGTCTTCCCATGACGGCCCGTTGGAGGAGGAGCTCTCCTTCGACGACGCGCGCGTGGCCCGGGCGCCGGTGTCGAAGGCCACGCCCCACGGTGGTGAGGCCCACTGCCACCACGCCTTCTTCCGCCGCGAGGCACTGCCTCCGGCCGAGTCCGCGCCCGTCATGGCCGCGGTCTCCACGCGCTCCAGCCCGGCGCTGGCGGTGTTCCGCTTCCACGCGGCACCCGTCGCGCTGTTGAGGCTCGCGCCCAAGTCGTCGCCGCCGCGCGTCTAGTCTCCGCCGCCGTCGCCCGCCGTCCTGGCCCCCCGTGTGTTCGTGGGCCGGGGTGTGCCGTGGCCACCGGAGCCCAGGCCGTGTGCGTTCCCGTTCGCTGAACGGATCCGCCGCACGCGCATGGAACCTCCGGCCACGTGCACCGGTGCGCGCTTCGTGCCGCGGTCCCTCCTTCCAGCCCCGTCCGGTCCTTCGCCGTCGCTCCCCCCGGGGGGCGGTGCGCGTGCGGTCCGTGTGGCTGGAGTTCCCGCAGTCCATCCCCGTGTCCCTGGAGTCCCCATCATGAAGAAGAAGCTTCTGTCCGCCCTCCTGCTGTCCACCGCCCTCCTCGCCGCCGGTTGCGGTGGCGACGACGAAGAGGAGGCCCACGTCGACGAGGAGGGCTGCGAGCACCTGCAGGAGGGCCCTGCCACCGCCGTCACCGCCGCCGCCAGCGGCGCGGGCCCGGCCGTGAGCAACGACCACAAGCGCTACGACATCGCACTGGTGGACGTCGCCGGCGGCAAGGGCGGCGCGGTGTCCTTCGCCGTCTCCGAGGCCACGGACTACGTCCTCTACACGAGCGCCACGGTGCCGGTGACGGTCACCAACGGCAGCGGCGCGACGGTGGAGATCGAGGAGAGCGCCACCAGCTCCTCGCTCTGCACGGACATCAAGGGCCGCTACGTCGTGCCGCTCACCGTGGGCACGCACACGCTCACCTTCGGGCCTTCGACCCTGTCCTCGGTGTCGCTCGTCATCGAGGAGTCGGGCGAGCACGACCACGACCACTGACCAATCCTTTCCCTGTCTCAGGAGTTCCCCATGGGTACCTTCCAGCAGTTCCTCGACAGTCAGAAGATCTCCCCCGCGGTGTTGCTGCGCCGCTCCCAGCAGCTCGAAGCGCACTCGGATGAGGACCGCGTCCTCAAGCGCAAGCGCGCCACGCGCCGCCGTGACAAGGAGCAGCAGCAGAAGCCGTATGCGGAGCTGGGCCTGGGCAAGCCGCGCAGCGGCCGGGGCCTGAGCGAGCAGCAGCTCACCGCCGCGCGCGAGGACAAGCCGCTGTCTCCGCGCGTGCGCTCCAAGCTGGTGCGTGCCGTCAACGCGCTGCTCACCAAGGCGGGCGCCACGGCCGTGGACGCGAAGGCGCTCTTCGGCGACGTGCCCGCGCGCGTGGGTCCCACCGTGAAGAAGGCCGCTTCGTAGCGGAACGAGAGGCGCCCCATGTCCAAGGTCTCTTCTGGCAGTGCCGGTTCCCTGCTTCCCTGCGACGTGCGCCGCGACGGCGACCGTCTGTTCGACGTGGCCATGTGGTGCCTGGGCCAGGACGTGCGTTGCCCCGACGGCAACGTGCTGCTGCGGCACGGGCTGGTGCGTGAAGCGCGTCCGCCGGGAGTGGAGGGACAGAGCGCGTACCAGGGACGGCTCCTGGACGGGGGGCGCCTCACGCTGTGGGGCTTCGGAGCGCTGTGCGAGTCGTGCGGCGCAGCCATCTTCGTGCCGCGTGACGGCTTCGTGCCCCGGTGGGTGGAGGAGGCGCGCGGCACGGCCTTCCGCGTGGAGGACGTGGGCGTCCGGCGCGACGTGGCCACCGGGCAGGAGCGCAGGGCGGCGCGGGCGGGGCTCGCGCGGCTGGCGGACTGGCTCGCGGAGTACGAGGCGTGGGTGGCCCGCGACGTGGGCCTGGCCTGGCGGCGCGAGTGCCTGGCGGCGCGGCGCAAGGCGTCTCCCATCCCCGCCGAGGAGTTGTCGACCGCCTGGAGGCGGCTGGCCGTGCGCGTGCGCGCGACCGACGCCGTCGTGCAACACCATGCCGCTCCGATGTCCGGAGCGTGAGGAGGACACCATGCTGGCACGTCTGTTCCGAGCCGATGCCCCGTCGGTCCACTCCCACGTCGCGTGGGAGGACCTGCCGGACGAAGCCCTTCCCACGCCGCCGCTCCTGGACGGATTGGGAGACGCACACCTCCAGGTGACGACGCAGGTTCCCCTGGCGCAGGCGTACTTTGATCAGGGCCTGCGCCTGTTGCACCTGGGCTGGGCGCTGGAGGCCCGGCGCGCCTTCGCGGAGGCCGCGCGGCAGGACCCCTCCCTCGGCATGGCGTGGTGGGGGCTCGCGCTCGCCCGGGGCGTGGGGCAGCGCTTCACCGCGGACCGCGCGGAGGCCATCCGCAAGGCGCTGACGCTGGCGGAGGGCACCACCGACATGGAGCAGCGGCTGGTCGTCGCGGCCAGCCTCCTCGCGGACAAGGGCCCCGCCAATGGCAGACATGCCTTCGTGCGGGAGATGGAGTGCCTCATCGACCGTTTCCCCCAGGAGCCCGAGCCGCGCCTGCTGCTCGCGGGCTTCCTGCTGGACGGGTACGAATCCGATGGTCGTCCCGGACAGGGACAGCCGTACGCGCAGCTGCTCCTGCGCGACCTGCTGCGCACGCATCCGAATCACGCGGGCGTGCACGTGGCCTGGGTGCAGGCGTGGCTGCCCAGTAGCCGGCCGGAGACGGCGTTGGAGAGCGCGGAGCTGCTCCCGTCGCTCGTGCCCGCGGGAAGCCCCGCGCTGCTCGCCGCCGGACGCCTGCTCTTGCGCGTGGGCAAGGCGGTGGAGGCGAACCGCATCCTGGAGTCGGCGGTGACGGCGGACGACGCGTACCTCGCGCGCGAGTCGTTGCCCCTGGACGTGGCGCCGAGCGCGGACACCGCCCTGCGCCTGCTCAGCGAGGGCTGCGTGGAGGTGGGGCAGTACCGGGGCGCGCAGGCCTGGGCGCGCAAGCTGCGGCAGCGCGTGGAGGCTTCAGGAGGCCAGCCCCAGGCGGTGCTCTTCGCCGCCACCACGCTCGTCGCCGCGCACCTGCGCTTCGGCTTCAGCCGCGCCGCGGCGGAGGTCCCCATGGAGCTGGGAGACGCCGCCACCGTCGCGGAGGCGGGCCTGCGCGACGCCGTGCGCCTGTACGCGAAGGGCGTCTGTGCCCTGGAGACGGGACGGCTGGGCGACGTGGAGCGCGCGTGCGGCGCCCTGGATGCGCTGGTGAACAGCCTGTCGGAAGCGCCGCGCTCCGAGGGCCGTGCCCTGTGCGCTCGCGATGTGGCGCGCACGGTGGAGGTCGCCGCGCAGGAGCTGCGGGGCACGCTGGATGCGCGCCGGGGAGACTCCGGCCGGGCGGAGGCCGCGCTCACGCGGGCGCTGCGCCTGGAGCGCCGGCTGCGTCCCGTGGGCCCCGCGCTCTTCTGCCGGCCGCCCCGCGAGACGCTGGCCCGCATCCGCCTGCGCTCTGGCCGCGAGGAGAAGGCGTTGGAGCTGGCGCTGGAGCGGGCAGGGGAGCGGCCCGGCTGCGGCCATTGCATGCTCCTGGTCGCGGAGGCCCACGTCGCCTGCGAGTGCATGTCCGAGGCGGAGCACGACTTCGCCGTGGTGCTGGACCTGTGGCGCGACGCGGATCCGCACCTGCCGGGCCTGCAACGCGCACGGGGCTTCGCGGCCCGGGGCCACCGCGGCCGTGCGGCGCTCCGCCGGGTGCCGGACGTGGCCTCGGTGGACACCGGGCCCGTCCCTCGGGGTGGAGAAGCGCCCTGGACCGTTCACGGGGCCTGAGCGCGCACGCCGCCGCGCTTGACGCAGGCGCGGCCTTCGCGTCACTAGGGGGCATCCTCCAAGGAGCCGCCCCATGCCGTCGTTCCGCCTGAAGCCCGAGCAGGCCGCGCTGCTCGTCGTCGACATCCAGGAGCGCCTGTGCGCCGCGATGGACCGCGACGCTTTGGACCGCATGCTCGCGCGCACGGGCGCCGCCGTGGAGGGCGCGCGGGCCCTGGGCCTGCCCGTCATCGTCACGGAGCAGTACCCGCAGGGGCTGGGCCGCACGCATTCGCTGCTCAAGCTGCGCCTGGGGGAGTTCAAGCCGCTGGAGAAGCTGGAGTTCTCCGCCGCCACGCCGGACGTGCTCTCCGTGCTGGGGGACCGCAAGCAGGTGCTGATCACCGGCATGGAGACGCACATCTGCGTCTTCCAGACGGCGCGCGACCTGGCGGACAGCGGCCGGGAGCCGTGCCTGCTCGCGGACGCGGTGCTGTCGCGCTCGGAGGAGGACCGCCGCGTGGGGCTGGAGCTGTGCCGCGACGCGGGCGCGCGCATCCTCACCGTGGAGTCGGCCCTGTTCGACATGCTGGGCCGCGCGGGCACGCCCGAGTTCAAGAAGGTGTCCGCCGCCGTCCGCTGACGCAGGGACGACGGCGGCCCACCGCTCACGCCCGGCGCGTGAAGGGCACGCGGATCAGGCGCACCAGCATCATCAGCAGCACCAGCACCCCGGACAGGACGGTCTGCGAACCGCCCACCGGGAAGTCGTAGAAGTACGCGAACAGGTACCCGCCCGCGCCCGCGATGCCGCCCAGCACGGTCGCCGTGAAGAACGTCCACGGCAGCCGCAGGTCCAGCACCAGCGCGGCGATGGCCGACAGCGTGGAGAACGCGAAGACGGGCAGGGCGCCCAGGGCCCGCGCGCACACGCCCACCATGATGCCGATGGACACCATCAACACCGTGTCCAGCAGCTTCACCGGCAGCCCCTGCACGGTGGCGCCAATGCGGTCGAAGCTCACGAAGGCGATGCCCCGAAACCACCACAGGTGCAGCACCATCAGCACCGCGCCGGCCACCGCCACCGCCTGGAGCTGATCCGGCGTCACCAGGACCGCGGTGCCGAAGAGGATGCCCTGGATGTCGTGCGCCTCCTGCGCGATGCGGTCGCCCACCAGGATGGCCGCGCCGCCCGCGAAGGCGAACGCGCACCCCAGCAGGCTCTCCCGCGACAGCCGCAGCCGCGCGGGCTCGATCATCAGGAGCAGCGTGGCCGCGACGGACAGCACCACCGCGCCCACCAGCGGATCCACGTGCACGCCCAGGTGGATCTCCGCGAAGAAGGCCAGCGCCACGCCCAGGCCCGCGGTGTTCGTCACCGCCGCGCTGACGAACACCATGCGCCGCAGCACCACGTAGACGCTGAGGAAGCCCAGCACGCACCCGGCGATGAGCGCGCAGAGGATGGGGTCGCGGAACAGCTCCCAGCCCGCCTGGAACTGTTCCCACTTCGAGGGCTCAAGCAGGGTTGTTTCCACGGTGGGGTCCCTGGGGCGCGGAGTGGCAGTAGTCGTCGCCGTACTGGCGGCGGAAGGCGGGGTGGCAGAACACGGTGCGCGCGTCGCCCATGACGAAGCAGCGGTGCTCGCGGTCCACGAAGAGGATGACGTCGGCGTGCTCGGCGGCGACGGACAGGTCGTGGCTCACCACCACCACGCCCAGGCCGCGGTCATGCGCGAGCGCGCACAGCCGCAGCATCGTCTGCTTCTCCGCCACCGCGTCCATCGCGGCGGTGGGCTCATCCAGCAGGACGACATCCGCCTCGGTGGCGATGACCCGCGCCAGCAGCGCGCGCTGCTTCTCGCCGCCGGACAGGTCGCGGAAGGGCCGCTTCGCGATGCCGCGCGCGCCCGCCGTATCGAGCGCCGCCTCCACCTTCTGCCGGTCCGTCTTGTTGGGGAAGGGCCGCAGGAAGTTCCACCCGGACAGCCGTCCCCAACTGGTGAGCTCCCGCGTGTGCACGGGCAAGAGCGAGTCGATGGCGGACATCTGCGGCACGTACGCGCTGCGGATGTGCGGCGCGCCCAGGGAGATGCGGCCGGACACCGGAGGAATCAGGCCCAGCAGCGTCTTGAACCAGGTGCTCTTGCCGGAGCCGTTGCGGCCCACCACCGCCACGAACTGATGGCGGCGCACCACCAGGTCCATGGGCGGCAGGATGTCCTTGCCCCCGTAGCCGATGACGAGCTGCTCGCACTTGAGCAGCGGCTCGCCCGGCTCCGGCACCGCGGCGCGGTGGCCCCGGTCCAGCTCCGTCTCGTGATCACCGTGCGCCACGGCTCACCTCCGCGGTGGGGCTCAAGCCGGCCACCTTCTCCAGCAGCGCGGTGCGCACCGCCGCGTTCGCGGGCGCGTC
The DNA here is from genome assembly GCF_054512695.1 of Corallococcus sp. M7. Classification (NCBI taxonomy): domain Bacteria; kingdom Pseudomonadati; phylum Myxococcota; class Myxococcia; order Myxococcales; family Myxococcaceae; genus Corallococcus; species Corallococcus sp. M7. The sequence continues at coordinate 6,370,621 of NZ_CM137252.1, read as the reverse complement.
CAGGTCCACCACGCCGTCCGCGCCTGGCGTCGCGGCGGACCAGTCCACCGCGTCGAAGAGGGCCGGCGTCAGCTCCAGCTTCAGGCCCAGCGCCACGCGCGGGTCGTTCTCACGGTCGGACGGCACGTCCAGGTCGCCGGTGAGCACCGCCACCGGCGTGGCCTCCGCGCCCGTCACCGTCGCGGTGAAGCGGAAGGGCAGGGTGCCCGCGAAGCGCGCCGGCACGCGGCCATCCCGCACGCTGCCCGTCATCCGCAGGCCCGTGACGGCCCAGCGCCCTCGGGACAGCGTCGTCTTGCCCAGCTCGCAGGCGGGCTCGCAGGAGAGGTCGCGGGCCGCGGGCGCCAGCAGGTCCAGCTCCGCGTCCACCGGCAGGTTGGCCACGGTGACGGTGGTGCTGCCACCGCCGCCCATCTCCGCCTGGATGTCCTCGTAGTCCACGAGCGCCCCGGAGTCGCTGTGGCAGTGCCCGTTGTGGCACAGCGAGTAGCCCGGCGGCGGCGAGGACGGGTCGAACGTCGTGGAACCCCCTCCACCGGAGGAGGCCAGCAGGTCGATGCTGCCCAGGCTCACCGCGCCGGTGTCCATGCGCAACTGGAAGTCGGACGCGAGCGCCTGGTAGCCGTCACCCGCGTTACGGCCGGACACCGGCGTGTACGCGGCCTGGACGGAGGGCTCCAGCACCGCGAAGCCCTCGCCCTCGTTGAACGCGCACCCGGACAAGAGCGCGACGGGGAGCAACCAGGCGTTGGAGGAGATGCGGGAAGAGAAGCGCTTCATGGCGTCATTCCCCCTTCCCGGCGAGGCCCTGCTCCAGCCGGCCCACCATCAGCTCCAGGCGCTGCACGTACGTCTGGCCGGAGCGGAAGTCGGTGCCGCCGGGCAGCGTGACGAGCGCGGCGGGAATCTTCGACGCCACGAGCTTCGCGATGTTGTCCGGGTAGTAGTCCTCCTTGAGGACCAGCTTCACCTTGTTGGCCTTGCCCTGCGCCAGCACCTGCGCGACGTGGGACGGGTTCGGCGGGATGCCCGGCTTGGGCTCCAGGAAGGCGATGGTCTTGAAGCCCAGCCAGTCCTGCAGGTACGCCGTCGTGCGGTGGTACGCGATGACGGGCACGCCCTTGAAGCCCGCGAGCCGCTTCTCCCAGCCCGCCTGCGCCGCCTGCAGCTCCTGCGTGAACTTCGTGAGGTTGGCCTTGTAGGCAGCGGCGTTCTTCCCATCCAGCTGCGACATGCGCGCTTCGATGGCCGCGGCCACCTTGAGGGCCTGCCGCGGATCATAGAGGTAGTGCGGGTTGCCGCCGGGGTGCACGTCGCCCTGGCTGCGGTCCACCTGCCCGGCGGGGACCTCCTGGAGGCTCACGAACCGCGACGCGTCCAGGTAGCCCGTGTTGCCCGTCTGGATGCGGCTGTTGCGCGCGCCCAACTGGAGCGTGGGCAGCCAGCCGATCTCCAGGTCCAGGCCCGCGGCGATGAGCAGGTCCGCGCGGTTGAGCGCGAGCGCCAGGTTCGGCTTGGCGTCCACGAAGTGCGGGTCCTGCGTGGGCAGCGCGAGCGCGGTGACCTCCACCTTGTCTCCGCCCACGGCCTTGGCCAGCGCGGCCAGGTCCGGGAGGGTGGCGACGACCTTCAGGTCCGCGCGAGCGGGAACGGCGGTGAGGCTGACGACGGCGGCGAACAGGGCCGCGAACAGGCGAAGGGAACGCATGGAAGGGCTCCAGAAGAAGGTGTCAGAACGCATGGGCACCGTGGGCGCCGGTCACGACTTCAAGGGCGAGGAAGGCCGAGTAGTCCGGCGACTCGCGCCAGCCCACGCGGTCCGTGGCGGCCTGCAGGCGCAGGCGGGAGAACTCGGTGGGCCAGAACGTCACCGACGCGGTGATGCGCTGGCGGTCTGAAATCCATTCGGGGTCGAGCGGATCATTCGCCACCCGGCCCTCCAGCGTCTTCGCGGCCGAGCCGAACTCGTAGCGCAGGCCCGTGGCCCAGCGGTTGGAGAAGCGCCACACCGTCTGCGCGTAGCCGCCCCAGTCGGACAGCACGTCCTCCGGCACCTGCCGGCGGCGGTAGAGCACCTCCGCCTGGAGCACCAACTGCTGCGAGCTCTGTGACGTGATGGGCCGGAACTTCAGGTACACGTCCGTGCCGTAGATGCTGGTGTAGTTGCGGTAGCCCGTGGGGTTGGGGCCCGTCGCGGCGGACAGGCCCCAGAGCAGCGACAGGTCGTCCGACAGCGGGAAGAACTGCTTCACCGCGCCGGTGAGCTGGAAGTCCAGCGGTGACAGCACGCGCTCGGCGGAGGCGCCGAAGAAGCTGCGCGCGGTGGCCTCGCCCGCGGCGTCGGTGGCGCTGCCAATCACCTCCACGTACCAGGGCAGCGGCGTGAGCCAGGAGCCCTCCACGCCCAGGCCGCGGTTGCCCTCCGCGCCGAAGTAGCGGCTCATGATGAAGGGCTGATCCACGAAGTCCCACGCGTGCGGGTGCGTGGCGTTGATCCGGCCGAAGCGGGTGAGGAACTGGCCCGCGCGCACCTGGAGGTTGGCGGGCAGGTCCAACGTGGTGACGTACGCCTCTTCAATCTCCACGCCGAACTGGCTGAAGACGATGTTGCTGTCGAAGCGGAAGTACGGGTCCACCACGGAGCCGATGGACAGCTCCAGCTGCTGGAGGTTGAAGCCGTTCTTCGTCGGGTCGTGAGCGCCGCCCTGCAGGGGCTCCTTGCTGGAGAAGGCCGCCAGGGCCATGTCCAGGATGAAGCTCAGGTTGAGGAAGTTGGTGCCGCCGGAGGTAATGGCGTTGGGCAGCTTGAGCGGCGTCACGCCGGAGTCGTTCGTCGCGGTGGGCGACGCCGGGGACGTGTCGCCGGACGGACGCGCGCGCGTGGCCGTGTCGGTGCCCAGCGCCTTTTCAATCTCCTCCATCTCCTCCGGGCTCAGCGCTGGAGCGTCCTCGGAAGGGGGTGGAGATTCGGCTGCGGGTGGGGACTGCTGGGCCCACGCGGCGCTCGCGGACAACTGAGCGGCGAGCACGACGGCGAGGGCGCGGGGATTCCTGCGCGGAAGGGATGACACGGATGTTTGCTCCTCGGAACCGGCCGGCCGTGGAGCATGCGCATGCGCGCCCCGCGACGACCGTCGACCTGATGACCTGCTTCACGACACGACACGCGGGGACTACGCGTGCGTCGGAGGCGAGGCCTTGGGCGCGGTGTCGAGGACGGCGAGCGGCGCGAAGGAGCGGGGGGGCGCGGTGGCCGGGTGGTTGCTCTCCACGCACGCCGAAGCGGACGTGACGCCCGCGCCCGGGAGCGCATCCACCTGCGGGGCGGCCGTGAGCAGCGGGCACGTCTCATGGTTGAGGCCCGTCGCGTCCGCCACGGCGGGCGGAACGGAGGAGACGACGGGGGCGCGCTCGGTGAACCGGGACAGCGCGGGGTTCGCGCGCCGCGCGTCCTCTTCGAACGTCTGGTGCTGCGGACAGAACCGGTGCGCGTGCTGCTCCACGTGCAGCGCCAGACCCAGCGGCTGGGCACCCCAGAGCGCGACGAGCAGCATCGCGGTGAGGCGGGCAAGGGTGTGGGCGCGCGAGAGCATCAGAGGGTCCCGGCTGGCTTACTGTCGGCCCCCGGGAGTGTCAAGGCAGGCAGGGTGCCTGCGTCTCCCGGTGCTCCCGGGCATGGACGCATGGAGCGGTGCGGCGATTCAATCTGGCGCGAGGCCGAAACACGACGACAAGGGAACGTTGTTTTCATTCCGGACGTCGCTCCTGGCCGCATCGGTTAGGTTGGGCGCGCCACCACCGCCACACCCCACCGCGCCAGGAGTTCCGCCGCCCGTGCCTTCCTCCCGTTCCCGTCGCCGCGCTCCCGCCGCCAAGGCCCCGGCCCCTCGCGCCGTGCGCCCCGACCCCGCCGGCATGGCCCGGGCGGTCCGCGACTTCCTCACCGCCGCCGGGCTCGACCTCCAGGACGTGAACCTGGTGGACACGCCCACGCGCGTGGCCGACGTGTGGGCGAACGGCTTCCTCGACGGCTACGGCCGCACGCCCGAGGAGGCGCTCGGGAAGACCTACCCCGCGCCCGCGGACTCCTCCGGCGAGCTGGTCGTCGTGACCGACCTGCGCTTCCACTCCATGTGCCCGCACCACCTGCTGCCGTTCACCGGCCGCGCCCACGTGGCCTACGTGCCGGGTTCGCGCGTGGTGGGCTTCGGGCGCATTGGCGCGCTGGTGGACCTCTTCGCGCACCGGCTCATCCTCCAGGAGGACCTGGCCCGGCAGGTGGCGCGCTCGCTCGCCCGCGTGCTCGACAGCCCCGCCACCGCCTGCATCCTGGAGGCGGAGCAGGCGTGTCTGCGGCTGCGCGCCGACCACCAGCGCGACGCCGTCACCCACGCGGAGGCCTATGAAGGACGCCTGCGCCGCGACGGCCCCCTGCGGCGCGAGTTGTGGGCCCGCCTGGGGGCCCGGACGGGGGCGGGCCGATGAACCCCGCCGCCCAGACCTTCGAGCGGGTGGCGCCCGAGCCCGTGGCGAAGGTGCTGGAGGCCCTGGCGGACGTGCTGGCCCAGGGCCAGGTGAAGCGCGACGAGGCCACGCTGGATGCCTACGCGCGCGACGAGTCCGACAGCGGCGTGTACCGGCCCGACGCCGTCCTGCTGCCGGAGACCACCGCGCAGGTGTCCGCCATCTTCAAGGCGTGCCAGGCGCACGGCGTGCCCTTCACCCCCTGTGGCGCGCGCAGCGGCAAGAGCGGCGGCTCGCTGCCCCTCAGGGGCGGCATGGCGGTCAGCCTGGAGCGCATGAACAAAATCCGCTCCATCTCCAAGGAGGACCTCACCGCGGTGGTGGAGCCCGGCGTGGTGACGGGCGACCTGATGAAGGCCGTGGAGGCCCAAGGTCTCTTCTATCCACCGGATCCGAACTCCTGGGAGTTCTGCACGCTGGGCGGCAACGTGGCGGAGAACGCCGGCGGCCCGCGCGCCCTGAAGTACGGCGTCACGCGCGACTACGTCATCGGCCTGGAGTGGGTGATGCCGGACGGCGAGGTGCTGCGCGTGGGCCGGCGCACCATCAAGGGCGTGGCCGGCTATGACCTGGTCGGGCTCTTCGTGGGCTCCGAGGGCACGCTCGGCGTGGCCACCGAAATCACGGTGCAGCTGATTCCGCTGCCGCGTCAGGTGATGACCGCGCTGGTGGTGTTCCCCTCCGTGCTGGACGCGGCGAAGGGCGTCTCCGCAGTGCTCGCCGCGGGCATCCTGCCGCGCTGCCTGGAGCTCATCGACGAGGTCGCCGTCCAGGCCATCGTGCACCGGGGCAGCTTCCAGTTCCCCCCGGACGCGGGCGCCGCCCTCATCGCGGAGGTCGACGGCAACACCCCCGAAGGCGTCCTCGCGGAGCTCCAACTGTTGGGGGACATCTGCAATCAGCACGGGGCCACCCAGACCCTGGTGGCCCAGGACGACAGTCAGCGCGAGAAGCTCTGGGCGGCACGGCGGGTGATTTCCCCGGCGCTGCGTGCGCTCAAGCCCGCCAAGATTTCCGAGGACATCGTGGTACCCCGCTCGAAAATTCCCGAGATCATCGAGCGGCTGAAGAAGATGGGTGCGGAGCTGGGGCTCACCGTGGCCACGTATGGCCACGCGGGCGACGGCAACCTGCACGCCAACATCCTGTACGAAGGACCCGGCCAGCGCCCCCTCGTGGACGAGGCGCTGCGCCGCATGCTGGTGCTCACCGTGGAGCTGGGAGGCACCATCACCGGTGAGCACGGCGTGGGGCACGCGAAGCGGGAATATCTGGCGCTGGAGCAGGCGCCCGCATTGCTGGACCTGCAGCGCCGCCTGAAGGCCTTTTTCGATCCATCAGGTCTGCTCAACCCCGAGAAAATCTTCCCCGCGCTCAAGCGTTGAAGACTTCGTGACCGGAAACGTAGGTGCTGTCCCACCCGTCGCGTCGTGCCCTTCCAAAGGCCCGGAAGTGCGAGCACGTGACGGGCTTTTGACAAGGGTAAGAGGGGGAAATGCCCTTCTTGGAAGGAATGAGAAACCCTTTCCGCCGTTGCGCGTCCTAGTGACAGATGGACGCGGTTCGTCGGGGGATTCATCGCGTCCGGCAGTTACGAACGGAAGGACGGGAAATCATGGCCAACTCGACGAAGTACGCGGCAGAGGGCCTTTCGCATTACCTGCGTCACCTGGGCGGGCACCAGCAGCTCACGCGTGAGCAGGAGTACGAGCTGGCCCGCCAGGCCCGCAAGGGTGACGAGAGCGCCCGACAGACGCTCGCCAGCTCCAACCTCGCTTTCGTGGTCGCCGTGGCGAAGAAGTTCGCCAACCGCGGGGCCCGCCTGGACGACCTCATCCAGGAAGGCAACGTCGGCCTCATGAAGGCCATCGAGCACTTCGACCCGAAGAAGAACGTGCGCTTCGCCACCTATGCCGTGTGGTGGATCCGCGCCTACATCACCCGCTACCTGAAGGACAACCGCAGCCAGGTGCGCGGCGGTGAGGCGGAGCGCGGCAGCATGGTGGACTTCTCGCTGGACGCCACCATCGACGAGGAGGGCGAGACGACCTTCCTCGACCGGCTGGAGGACGGCGGTCCCTCCCCGCAGGAGACGTTCCTCTCCCGCGAGCAGGACACCGAAATCCAGGAGGCGCTGACCAAGGTGCGCAAGCGCATTGGCGACCTGGGCTGGGACATCCTCCAGGAGCGCCTCACGCAGGACAAGCCGCTGACGCTGGAGGAGCTGGGCCAGCGCTGGGGCGTGTCGCGCGAGCGCGTGCGCCAGGTGGAGCTGAAGACGAAGAACTTCCTGGAGCGCTACCTCATCGCGTTCAACGAGAACGAGGAGCACACCGCCTCGGCCGACGCGGCCTGAAGCGGCAAGCAGGAAGGCAGCATCTGTTGCATCGCTGACGGGACCTGGCGGGGTGTTCGCACCTTGCCGGTCCCGTCTTCGTTTTTGCCGCGCTGCGTCTGGTACGTTCGGTTGATGGTAGGCGAGCGTGCGTGCTAAGGCTTTTCGATGCGCTTGAAATTGCTTGCCCTTTGGGTGCTTTGGGCCATCCCGGCACACGCCGCGGATCCCGCGCTGCTCGAACAACTCGACGCGTTGTACGCGAAGCGCAATGACGCGGAGTCCGTGAAGGCGCTGGACAAGCAGGTGTCCGAGGCGCTGAAGGCCGCGCCGGAGGACTTCGACCTGGCGTGGCGCAAGGCGCGCATCCTCCAGTGGCAGGCGGACGGCGCCACGGAGAAGAAGCTCAAGATGGTCCTGGGCAAGCAGACCTGGGAGGCCGGTGACCTGGCCGCGAAGCTCCAGCCGGCGCGCGTAGAGGGCTACTACTTCGCCGCCTGCGGCATCGGCTCCTACTCGCAGGCCGTGGGCATCATGAAGGCGCTGGGCGACGGTCTGGAGGGCAAGTTCAACGAGCGCCTGGACACCGCGCTGAAGATCGACGCCACGTACGAGTACGGCGGACCCTGGCTGGTGAAGGGGCGTTACTTCTATGAATTGCCCTGGCCGAAGCGCGACCTGGGCAAGTCCGCCGAGTACTACCAGAAGGCCATCGCCAAGTTTCCGCAGTCGCTGCGCGCGCACTACTACCTGGCCGAGACGTTGCTGAAGGACGGCAAGGCCAAGGACGCGAGCGCGGCCATCGAGAAGGTCAAGCAGGGAAGCACCGCGTACAACCCCGCTGAGGGGCAGCGAGTGCAGCAGTGGGCCAAGAAGGTGGATGCCGACATCCAGGAGGAGCTCAAGTGAGGGCAGAGAGTCAGGTCACGACGGCTCCCGCGGCGGGCGGGACGCAGGAGCAGAACCTCGTCCAGTTGCTCGTTCAGCGGGCCCAGAACGCCTCCAAGGTAGGCGTGACGCACAAGAAGGACGGGCGCTGGCAGGACGTCACGTTCGCGCAGGTGCTGGAGGACGTGAAGGCGCAGGCGGCGGGCCTCATCGCCCAGGGCGTGCAGCCCGGGGACCGGGTCGGCATCTTCGCCAACACGAGCCTGCAGTGGATCATCGCGGACCTGGCCATCAGCGCGGCCCAGGCCATCACGGTGCCCATCTATGGCTCCAACACGCCGGATGAGTGCCGCTACGTCCTGAACCACTCGGAGACGAAGCTGCTGCTCGTCGACAACGACGAGAAGGACGCCAAGCAGGCGGGCCGCCTGTCCCGCGTGCGCTCCAAGCTGGGGGACATCCCCTCGCTGCAGAAGATCGTCGTCTTCGAAGGGCCCGTCTCCGGCGACAAGGAGATCTCGCTCGCGGACCTGGTGGCCTCCGGTAAGGGCCACCCCGGCGCCGCCGAGTCCGCGTTCACCGAGCGCGTGTCGCAGGTGAAGTTGGACGACACCAACATGCTCGTCTACACGTCCGGCACCACGGGCGACCCGAAGGGCGTCATCCTCACCCACGGCAACTGGGCCTACGAAGCGAAGGCCACCCAGGCCATGGGCATGATGAAGCCGGACGACTCCGTCATGCTCTTCCTGCCCCTGGCGCACGTGTTCGCCCAGGTGGTGAAGGCCGCGTGGCTGTCCATGGGCTTCCGGCTGATCATCGCGGAGTCGGTGGACAAGCTGCTCGCGAACCTGGCGGAGACGCGCCCCACGGTGCTGCCGTCCGTGCCGCGCGTGTTCGAGAAGGTCTACAACAACGTCGTGGCCAACGGCTCCGCCGCGCCCGGCGTGAAGGGCAAGCTCTTCAAGTGGGCCTTCGGCCTGTTCGACGAGTACGCCGAGGCCAAGGGCCAGGGCCGCGAGTACAGCTCGCTCCAGTTCAGCCTGGCCAAGAAGCTGGTGTTCTCCAAGGTGCGCAAGACCCTGGACGAGAAGCTGGGCGGCAACATGCGCATCTTCATCTCCGGCGGCGCGCCGCTGTCCCGGAAGATCGCCTACTTCTTCGACCTGCTCGAGCTCAAGGTGCTGGAGGGCTACGGCCTCACGGAGACGAGCGCTCCGTGCAACGCCAACCGCGTGGAGAAGATCAAGATCGGCACCGTGGGCCCGCCGGTCCCGGGCACGGAGATCAAGATCGCCGCGGACGGTGAGATCCTGGTGCGTGGCCCCTGCGTGATGAAGGGCTACTACAAGAACCCCGCCGCCACCGCGGAGGTGCTGGATCCGGACGGCTGGTTCCACACCGGCGACATCGGCGAGGTGGACTCCGACAGCTACCTGCGCATCACCGACCGCAAGAAGGACATCATCGTCACGGCGGGCGGCAAGAACGTGGCGCCGCAGAACATCGAGAACACGCTCAAGACCTTCCCGCTCATCAGCCAGGCCATGGTGTACGGCGACAAGCGCCCGTTCCTCGTGGCGCTGATCACCGTCTCCGAGGAGCCGGCCAAGAAGCTGCTGGAGGAGAAGGGCATCGCGGTGGGCACCTACGCGCAGAACTCCCAGCGGCCGGAGATCAAGGCGGCCGTCGAGGAGATCATCAAGAAGGTGAACGCGGAGATCCCCCCGTACTCCAGCATCAAGAAGATCGCCGTCATGGACGCCGACTTCACGCAGGAGTCCGGTGAGCTCACGCCCACCCTCAAGGTGAAGCGCAAGGTCGCCAGCCAGAAGTACATCAAGACCATCGACGCCATGTACGAAGGCGCGAAGGTCATGGACTGACGCACAAAGCCCGACGCCCGTCCCTGGCCGCTTACGAGCGGTCACGGTACGGGCGTCACGGGTGAACGTTCAGCGATGATTTGACGTCAGGGGCGGGGCCTTCCCGGGCCCACCCGGACGGACCCGCGCTCAGGCGTGGGAGCTGGGCGACTTCGCGGCGACGTCCTTGTCCACGGTGGTGGACGCGGACAGCGTGCCGGGCTTCTTGTCGGAAGCGTCGTCCTTCTCCTCGTCGCTGGAGAAGCCGCGCTTGAAGTTGCGGAGCGCGCTGCCCAGGGACGAGCCGAGCTGCGGCAACCGCGAGCCGCCGAACAGCAGCAGCAGCGCCGCGAAAATCAGAAGAATCTCAGGAAGCTTCAATCCCATGGCTTCGCTCCTCACGAAATGCGCGGGGGAGCATACCGGTGGGAGGTGGGTCGCGCTAGCAACTCCGGCGGCCGGGGCTCATGCCTGCCAGCCCGCTGGATGCCCGAGTTCCTCTGGCAGCGATAAGGGCAACGTGAGGAAGAGGGTGGTGCCACCCGGGTCCGCCTGGGCGCCCACCTGGCCGCCGTGGGCCTCCACCTCCTGCCGGGCCAGGAAGACGCGCAGCGGATCCTCCAGCTTGCGCTCGCGGAAGGCCCGCGCCTCGCACTGGAAGACAGCGTCGATGTCCTCTTCCGGAACGGCCGCGCCCTCGCGGCGCACCTCCACCCGCACCTGATGCCCCAGGCGCTCGGCGCGCACGTGGAGCGCTTCACCCGGCTGCGCGCGGGCGAGCAGGTGGTGCACGAAGGCCTCCACCGCGTGCTGGATGCGGCCCGCGTCCACCGTCACCTCGGGCAGCTCCGGCAGCGAGTCCAGCATCAGCTCCACGTTGGCGGCGGACGCCGCGGCCCGCGTGCGCTCCACCGCGGCATCCAGGATGGGCAGCAACTGCTGGCGCTCGCGCTCACACGCCAGCGCGCCCAGGTCCGCGCGGCTGGAGTCGAAGAAGTCCTGGGCGAAGGAGAGCGCCCGGTCCGCGTTGCGCAGGATGGTCTCCAGCCCGCGCTGCGCCTTGGGCTCCAGCGGGATGCGCCCGTTGAGCAGCAGCGCCGCGTACGAGCGGATGTTGGCCAGCGACCCGCGCAGGTCGTGCGACGCGAGCGACAAGAAGCGCACGCGGTCCTCCACGCGCTCGCCCGGCGGTGAAGCCTGCGGCACCTGCGGTGAAGCCGGCTCCGTGCTCCAGGGCACCGGCAGCGCCCACACCAGGCGCCCGCCGTCCTCCAGGGGCTCCTCGCCCACCAGCAGGACGCGGTCCTGGCGCTCCCACAGGTTGCGCTCGCCGTTCCTGCGCCGGAAGCCCGCGGCGGCCATCAGCCCGTCGATGCCCGTCGCGGCCGGCATGGGGGGCAGGGCCTCGAGCCCCAGGTAGTCCAGGAGCAGGGGGCCGAGCAGGCGAGGTGTCCCCTGGCGGGGCAGCAGCGCGAGCCCCGGCGCGGTTTCGTTGCCTCCAGGCGTCTCCCCCATCCACGTCACGCGGACCTCCCCTGGCCGTGCCTCGAATCAACGGAAGGGTGGGCAGTGACTGTCGGTTTTGCAACGGGCTCCGGCTCCGTCCTCAGGACCCTTGATTTCTTGCACCCGGGGGGCCAGTGATGGTGGAAGATCGACCCCCGGAAGCGGCATCGAGGAGACACTTCTGACCTCGCTCAACGCACAGCATGCTGATGCACCCGTGGTGCTCGTCGTGGACGATGATCCCGACATCCTGGAGGCACTCTCGGAGATCCTGGAGGCCGAGGGCTTCGAGATCCGCCGTGCCCGCAACGGCAAGGAAGCCCTGGAGCGCCTGGAGCCGGACCCTCCGCACCTCATCCTCCTGGACCTGATGATGCCGGTGATGGACGGCTGGGAGTTCGCCCAGCGCATGCGCCAGAAGCCGGACTTCGCGGGCATCCCCATCATCGTCCTCAGCGCGGACCGCAACGTCGGCAGCAAGGCGAAGGACATTGGCGCCATGGGTCACCTGGCCAAGCCCTTCGAACTGAACGACCTGCTGTCGATGGTGCGACAGTCCCTCAACCCCTCGGCGGACACTTCGCGGGTCTGAGCGCGGCAACCCTGGCGGTGCTTGACCCGACGGTGGGGCGCCACTACGGTCCGCGCAGGCCTGATTCACCAATCAACGCTGATAACAAGGAGCGAGTCATGGCGACCGCGAAGGACATCATCGAGGGGCAGATTCCCGAGAAGCTTCAGGCGAAGCCGGAGCTGGCGAAGGACATCAACGCCATCATCCACTTTGACGTCTCCGGCGACGGCGGCGGCAAGTGGACGCTGGACACCACCAAGTCGGAGGGCTGGGTGTCCGAGGGTCTCAACGGCGCGTCGAAGATGACGGTCTCCGTCAGCAACGACGACTTCGTGAAGATCCGCGAGGGCAAGCTGAACCCGCAGATGGCCGCCATGCAGGGCAAGCTCAAGTTCAAGCCGATGGACATGGGCCTCGCGATGAAGCTGGCGAAGCTGCTGGCCTGAGCCTCTGCGTATCGTGTCGTACCGACGGCGCGTCACCCTCGCGGGGACGCGCCGTCCGCATGTCTCCACCTCCCCCTGGAGCCCCCCTCCATGCCTGAGCCGTCTTCCCCCCTCGCGGGCCTGCGGGTGTTGGACCTGTCACGCCTGTTGCCCGGCCCGTACGCGACGCTGGTGCTCGCCGACCTGGGCGCCACCGTGGACACCGTGGAGGACCCGGACGTGGGGGACGCCACGCGCCACATGCCGCCGCACCGCGAAGGGGAGGGCGCGCTCTACTACGGCCTGCACCGCAACAAGCGCTCGCTCACGCTGAACCTCAAGACGCCGGAAGGCCGTGACGCGCTCCTGCGCCTCGTGTCCCACTACGACGTGCTGGTGGAGAGCTTCCGCCCCGGCGTGATGGACAAGCTGGGCGTGGGCGAGGCGGTGCTGCGCCAGAAGAACCCGCGGCTCATCTACTGCGCCATCTCCGGCTATGGCCAGACGGGGCCGGACCGGCTCAAGGCGGGGCACGACCTCAACTACGTGGCCCGCGCGGGCCTGCTGGGCTACGGCGGCGAGGCCGGTGGCGCGCCCGCGTTCCCGGGCGTGCAGATGGCGGACATCGGCGGAGGCAGCCTCTTCGCGCTGGTGGGCATCCTGGCCGCGCTGCACGAGCGCGAGCGCACGGGCGTGGGCCGCTTCGTGGACGTGTCCATGACGGACGGCGCGCTGGCGTTCCTGCACCTGCACCTGGCCTCGCGCCTCTTCATGGGGAAGGAGGGCGCACCGCTTGCGCGCGGAAGCGAGGCGCTCAACGGCGGCTACCCCAGCTATGGCCTGTACCGCACCGCGGACGACCGCTGGCTCGCGGTGGGCGCGCTGGAGCCCAAGTTCTTCGGCGCGCTCTGCGCGAAGCTGGGCCGCCCGGAGCTGCTGGATGACGCGTACTCGGGCGGCGCGGATGGCGCCCGCGTGAAGGCGGAGCTCACCCGCGTCTTCGCGAGCCAGCCCCTGGCGCACTGGCGGGAGCAGCTCTCCGGCGCGGAGTTCTGCGTGGAGCCGGTGGCGGAAGGCGACGAGGTGCTCGCGGATCCGCAGCTGCGCGCGCGCGGCCTCTTCGTGGAGACGGATGATGCGCAGCGCGGCATCCGCGTTACGCACCTGCTCACGCCGCTGCGCATGGGCGACGTCGCACTGCGTCCACCGCCCACGCTGGGACAGCACACGCGCGTCATCCTGGAGGACGCGGGTTTCACCGCTGAGGAAATCTCGCGCCTGATTGCATGAATGACGCGTGAAACGAACCCGTGAGGGCGGGTTCGTGCGCGGATCCAAAGTGACCCGTTGCTGATTGACAGCACTGGAGTCACAGTTAGTCTTTCCTGTTTTCTGACTGGGAAATCGACTTTCAAGCCCTGGGAAGGAAGGTCCCCCGTGCCCGACGCGCAGGAGCTCGAGTCATACATCCGACGGAAGTTCGCGGAAAACGTGGGTCTCACGGAAGAAGAGTTGTTCTCGGAAGACCTCACACTCGCGGCGCTGATTACGCGCTCCGAGCGCATGACCAACAGCGTGGACTTGATGGAAGCCTTTGCCCGCACCTCCAACGGATTGCGAAAGGATTTTGGACTCCGGGTGCGCCTGCCAGCCCTGTCCCTGGACACTCCGGTGTCCACGGTCCTGGCGGTGTTCATGGGCGAAGTCTCGAACCCGGAGCGGAAATCGGCATGAGTGTCCTGGCGCGAAGCGTCGAGCACGAAGAAGCGACCGCCGTCCCCCAGAAGGTCCTCCCGAACGAAGGCCGCCCGGCCATCCAGGGGGAGCTGTACGAGGCCCTCACCCAGCGGGGCCTGTCGTTGGTGGACATCACCTGGGAGCAGCAGCGCCTGCACGAGTCGCGGCGCTGGAGCGTGGTGGAGATGCTCGCCCAGGTGGACTTCACGCACGTGGGTGAAGCCGACCGGCACCTGGTGTGGAACGCGGGGCGGGCGGAGCTGACCACGAAGCCGGGCGCGGACCGGCTGGAGCGGCTGGCGGACCTGGAGTGCCGCCGGTGGCAGGAGAAGGACCCCACCGTCGCGGCCATCATGCAGGCGTGCGGCACGTGGAGCCGCTACTGGAACGAGGAGGAGGCGCACCACGAGACGGCGTTCAACCGCCTGTCCACGGTGTTGAAGCTGGAGCCCATCACCGACGCCACCTTCATCGAGTTCCGCAAGGTCTTCCCCGACGACGACATGCTGCGCACGCTCACGCTCCTCTCCATCTCCGAGGTGGTGGCGGCGGTGGACTACGGCCAGTGCTCGCAGATGGTCCAGGACCCGGACCTGCGTGCGCTGTTCAAGCAGGTGGCGGCGGACGAAGTGCAGCACATGAACTACTTCATCGCCTTCGCCAAGGCGCTGGTGGACAGCGGCGCGTACAAGGCGAAGGAGGCGTTCGCGGTGGCGCACCTGTTCCTGCGCGACGGCGGCGAGGTGCACGGCAGCAAGCGCGAGCGCGTGGAGGCGCGCGACACCCACGTCAACTGGTGGGATCAGCTGGAGCACCGCGAGGGCTTCTACGCCCCGGACGCGCTGCGCAAGAAGGAGCAGCTCATCTTCCACGCGCTCAAGCGCATCACCGGCATCACGGTGAACTCGCGCGAGGAGCTGGAGGACACCTGGATGGACCTCGTCGGGTGTTGATGGGCCTGGGCCACGACCTCCAGGCCATCTCGGAGCTGGAGGCCGCGCGGGCCCTGCGGGAGCCGGACGTCTTCTTCACCGCCGCGGAGCTCGCCCACTTCGAGCGCGCGGCGGACCCGGAGCAGAGCCTGGCGGCGGGCTTCAGCGCGAAGGAGGCCCTCTTCAAGGCGCTGCCCGCGGTCGCCGGTTGGTTCTGGACGGACGCCGAGCTCGTCCACGACGCCCGGCACGCGCCGCGCTTCCGGTTCCACGGCACGCTCGCGGCGCACCTGGCGCGCGAGGGCCTGCAGGTCGCTGTATCGCTGTCGCATAGCGGAGGGTTCGTCTCGACGGTGGTTCTCGTGACGCGCGCTCCGTCCCCCTGAAGTCGCTGTCGTCCCCCCGGCAGCCGAAGGACATCCCCCGTGCACTTCGAAGAGTCGTCGCTCACGCTGCGCGTACGTCCCAATGACCTGGACATCCTGGGGCACGTGAACAACGCCACCACGCTGGAGTACCTGGAGGCCGGCCGTTGGGCCTGGCTGGAGCGGCAGGGGCTGACGCGCGGAGGGCCGGTGGTGGCCGTGGTGTCGCGCGTGGAGGTGGACTACCGCCGGGAGATTCCCCCGGGCGACGTGGTGGTGCACACGGAGCTGGAGTCGCCTGCGGCGGACGAGCTGGAGCCGGACGGCCTCAACTACCGCGCGCGCTTCCGTCAGCGCGTGTTCCTGTCTGCGGACGGCCCGGTGGCGGTGGAGGCGCTGGTGAGCGTGGCCTTCCTGGACGCGCGGGCCCGGTCGCTCGCGTCGCTACAGCAGTTCCTGGACGCCGCGCGCGCGCCGGTGGCCCCCGTGGAGGAGCCGCTTCCATGAGCACGAACGCGAAGCAGGAGCTCGCGTCGCGCGAGTTCTGGGTGCCCACGTCCCAGGAGCACGCGCT
Organism: Corallococcus sp. M7; assembly: GCF_054512695.1. Lineage (NCBI taxonomy): Bacteria > Pseudomonadati > Myxococcota > Myxococcia > Myxococcales > Myxococcaceae > Corallococcus > Corallococcus sp. M7. Next base: position 6,354,896 of record NZ_CM137252.1, on the reverse strand, counting down.
GCACGTCGTGGAGGCGCGTCTGTCCACGACGCCGGACTCCGCGCCCGGCATCCTCTTCGTGCCGGGGCTGTTCTCCGACGGCCGCTTCTTCCTGGGCGGACAGGGTGACGGGGCCGCGCGCGCGTTCGTGGACGCGGGCTGCGTGGCGTACGTCGCTTCCCTGCGCGGGCATGGCAAGAGCCGCTGGCCCGCGAAGCGCGCGTACGACTGGAGCTTCGACACCTACGTGCGCCACGACATCCCGGACCTGGTGCGGGCCATGCGCGCGCGCCACACCGGACCGTTGTTCGTCCTGGCCCACAGCATGGCGGGCTACGCGGTGCTGGCGGCCCTGGGGGTGGACCCCTCGCTCCAGGCGTCGCTGTCCGGCGTGTGCACGCTGTCCTCGGCGGTGAACGACTACAGCGACGGCGGGTTCAAGAAGCGCTTCCAGCTGGGCTTCTCCTCCGCGGTGGCGGGCGTGTTGGGACGCTTCCCGGCGAAGGCGCTGAAGCAGGGGCCCTGGGACGAACCGGTGGGCGTGATGCGGCAGTTCACGGACTGGGCGCCCACGGGGGCGTTCCGCAGCGCGGACGGCGCGACGGACTACTGGAGCGCGCTCGGCAACGTGACGCTGCCGGTGTTCGCGGGCGTGGGCGCGGCGGACGTGTTCCATGCGTCACCGCAGCGCGCGCAGAAGCTGGTGGCCCACCTGGGCAGTGCCCACAAGGACCTGTTCGTCCTGGGGCGCGCGCAGGGGCTGAGCTGGGACGCGGGCCACTTCGACGTGGTGCGCGGAGAGCGCGCCCGCGCGGAGGTGCTGCCCCGCGTGCTCGCGTGGATGCGCCAGGTGGCGCCCTCGCACTGAAGGACCCGCAAGGGAGGGGAGGCTTTTCGCATGCTCGACATCATCCAGCGGTTGGAGTCGGTGGATCCTCGGCGCGGCCTGTTTCTCTACGACGACTTCGTCGGGCCGCCGGAGTTCGTTCCCTACCGGGAGTTCGCCTCCCGCGTGGCCGGGGCGGCGGAGCACTTCCGCGCGCGCGGCGTGGCGCCGGGCACGCGCGTGGTGCTGCCCTTCGAGACCTCCTCGGCCGTCATCTTCGCCTTCCTGGGACTGATGGAGCTGGGCGCGGTGCCCCTGTCCGTGAAGCCGTACATCCTGAGCACGCCGAAGGGGCCCTACCGGGAGTTCCTCGCGCGCATTCGCGAGCGCTATGGCGCGCAGCTCATCCTGGACGTGCCTGGCCTGTCCGGGCTGGAGCTGCCGCTGGAGCGACTGCCGCTGCCGCCCGCGGGCGCGAAGCGTCCCGGTGTGAAGCTGCGCGAGGTGGCGCCCGGAGAGCTGGCGTTCGTGCAGTTCTCGTCGGGGTCCACGTCGTTCCCCAAGGGCGTGCCCATCACCCAGGAGAACCTGGCCGCGAACCTGCGGATGATCATCCGGCACGACGGCCGCACGACCGAGGACCGGGTGACGAGCTGGCTGCCGCTCTACCACGACATGGGGCTCATCGGCGGGCTGCTCACCTGCATCACGGTGGGCAATGACCTGCTGTTGTCCCAGCCCGCGTCGTTCCTGATGGACCCCCTCGGCTGGCTGGAGCTCATCTCCACCGAGAAGGTGATGGGCTCCGTCATCCCCAACTTCGCCATCGACTACGCGCTGAAGTCGCTCAAGTCGGCGGACGCGGACGACCTGAAGCGGCTGGACCTGTCGCGCGTGCGGAGCATCTACCTGGGCAGCGAGCCCATCAACATCCCCAACCTGGAGCAGTTCCTGGACATCCTCGCCCCGTGCGGCCTGCGGCGCGACGTGTTCATGCCCTGCTACGGCATGGCGGAGACGGTGCTGATGGTCGCGAGCGTGCCGCCGCACCAGACGGTGCGCGTCATCACCGCGCCCAACGGCCAGCCCGCCATCTCCGTGGGCCGCCCGCTGACGGAGTTCGAGGTGCGGCTGCGCGCGGAGGACGGCAGACTGTGCGGCGAGGGCGAGCTGGGGGAGATCGAGCTGCGCGGCGGCAGCCTGGCGCCGTCGTACTTCCTGGACGACCGGCCCCTGCGCGGCGAGGACGGCTTCTACGCCACGGGTGACCTGGGCTTCCAGAAGGAGGGCGAGCTCTTCATCACCGGGCGGATCAACGACCGCATCAAGGTGAACGGCCAGAGCTTCTTCTCCGCGGACTTCGAGCAGGCCGTGGAGCGGCTGGGCTTCATCCGCCCGGGCCGCACCGCCGTCATCCAGGTGAAGGGCCGCCTCGTGGTGCTGGCGGAGGTGAACCACCCGTCCGCGCTGGAGCGCCTGGAGCACAGCCGCAAGCAGGTCTGCCAGTCGGTGCTGGAGACGGTGGGCGTGACGCTCGCGCAAGAGGACGTCCTCTTCATCCGCTACGGCCAGCTCCAGAAGACGAGCAGCGGCAAGCTCCAGCGCCGCGCCATCACCGAGGCCTACGAGCAGGGCCGCATCCGCACCGTGACGCCCATGGAGCTGCGCGCGGACCTGCTCCAGATGCGCGCGCAGCGGCTGGTGCTGGGCTCGGTGATGGTCGCGCGGCAGCGGGGCCGCCGGTGGATGGCCTCCGGGAAGGCGGCGCTCTCCGCGGGGCTCCTGCGGCTCAAGCCGGGAGGCCAGCGTCAGGACGGGCCCTGAGCCTGGGGTTCAACGGGCCTTCGCGGAGGCCCACAGGTCCCAGCCGCGCGCCGCGTGGCACGCATCGCCCACCAGGTCCAGGGCGAGCTGGGGCTGCGTCCTGGCCAGCGCCTCCGTGTCGCGGAAGGCGCCCGTGGCCTCCAGCCTGAGCGTGGCGTGCTCCAGCGCGGCCTTCGCCGCCGCCACCGCCTGGGCCTGCGCGGGCGTGGGCTTCCAGCCCGTCTCGTCCCGGTAGCGCCCCAGCGCCTCCAGGAAGTGGCCGTAGAACTTCACCATCTGCACCAGCACCGGGACGCGGTACGCGGGCGCGGCGGTGAGGGCGGCCTCGTACTGCTTCGCCTCCGAGCCCAGCCGGTACACCAGCACGTCCACCTGCGTGTCCAGCCGCGCACCCCAGGCCTTGCGCACGGCGGGGAAGCGCGCCCAGCCCGCGACGGCCTGGAAGAAGTGGAGCCCGCCACACGGGTGCGCGTAGATGCCCTGCTTGTTCTTGGGCACCTGGGCAAGGCCCGCCTTCATGCCCCGGAGCAGCTCCGCGTTCGCGGACTCCAGCGTGGCGAGCGCGGTCTCCATCACCGCGTCCATGCGCACCGTCTCCCCCGCGCCGTTGACGAACGAGCCCCCGGGCTCCAGCACATGTGACAGCGCGTCCAGCGCCCACGCTCCGTCCGGAGACGCGGCGAGCGCGGGGCGGAAGTCGTGCTGGAGCGAGCCCACCAGCTCCCGCAGCGTCACCTTGCCCCACGCCGTGGGGAACGCATGCGCGCGGGGGTAGCCCGCGAGGAGGAAGGTCTTCACCTGGAGCGCCGGGTGGGGCTCCACGGGCGTGCCGTCCGGGGTGAAGGCGTCGAAGAAGTAGCGGGCCGTGCCTCCCGCGTCGGGGGCGTCGCGGCGCAGGAACCCCGCGACGATGGCGTCCGCGGCCGCGCGGCCATCCTTCGCGCGGAAGGCCTTCCCATCCAGGTCCATGCCGTGCGCGAGCGCCCAGGGCCTGGAGGGATCCGCCGCGTGCGCGCGGCACTGCGCGTGGAGCACCGCGGACGCGGAAGGAGGGGAGGGCGGGGGAGCGGCGCTCAGGCCAAGCCCGAGCAGGGCCACGAAGGAGGGGAGCATGGGCGCGGGCAGTGTCGCAGCCCGCGCCCGTCCACGCACCTGGGGGCCGTCTTCAGCGCGGCGGGGCGCTGGCCTTCATCCGGGCGAGCATCCGCTCGATGATGCCGAACAGCGCCTCGCGGTCATCCTCGGGAAGCAGGCCCATCAACCGCCGGATGCCCGCGTCCGTCATCAACTGGATGACCTTGTAGATTTCACATCCCCGGTCGGTGAGCTTCGCGGTGACGGCGCGGCGGTCCTCCGCGTCCCGTCCGCGCTCCACCATGCCCATGTCCTCCAGGCGGTCCACCACGCCGGTGATGGTCTTCTTGGTGATGCCGATGCGCTGCGCCAGCACGCCCACCTGGATGGGGCCGTCCATGCCCAGCCACCCCAGCGCGTGCACCTGGGTGGGGGTCAGCCGCATGTCGTCGCAGAGGCTCGCCAGCGGGTCCCTCAGGGAGCGGAAGTGGGCCAGCTCCCGGATGAGCCCCATGAAGCGGCGCGAGTCCGGCGTGGACTGGTCCCCTTCCTGGAGCAGGCGCTCCATCACGGCCTTCTCGTCGGGGGCCTCGTCCTTCCCCTCGGAGCGCACTTCGGACTCCGAGGGGGAGGTGATGGAGGTGGGGCGGCGCATCAGGCCGTCTCCACCCGGGCCGCGGCCGCCGCGGCGGCTTCCCGCTCACGATCCTGGTTGGACGGACCGTGCGCCGTGCCGGAGCCACCCGCGAAGCCGGGGTCGCTCTTCTTGGTGCGCTTGAAGCGCGCGGCCAGCTGATCCAGCAGCGAGTACACCACCGGCACCACGCCCAGCGTGAGGAACGTGGAGGTGATGAGGCCGCCGATGATGGTGATGGCCATGGGCGCGCGCGTCTCCGCGCCGTCGCCCTTGGCGATGGCCACCGGGATCATGCCGGCGATCATCGCGATGGTCGTCATCAGGATCGGGCGCAGACGCACCGGAGCGGCCTCGAGGAGCGCCTCGTGCGCCGTGCGGCCCTTCTCACGGACCTGCAGCGTGAAGTCCACCAGGAGGATGCCGTTCTTCACCACCAGGCCCATGAGCATGATGACGCCGATGAGGGCGAACATGGACATGTACTGGCCGGTGATCAGCAGGCCGCCAATCGCTCCGATGAAGGCGAAGGGCAGCGACAGCATGATCGTGAACGGGTGGATGAGGCTTTCGAACTGCGCCGCGAGGATCATGTAGATGAGGATGATGCCCAGGAGCAGCGCCGTGCCGAACGCGGCCACGGACTTGCCCAGCTCCTTCGCGTTGCCTTCCAGCTCGCCCACGACGCTCTTGGGCAGCTGCGTGGAGGCGTAGCCCTGCATGTAGGTGATGGCGTCGGAGAGCGCGTAGCCCTCCTTCAGGTTCGCCAGCATGGTGATCTGCCGCCGCTGCGACTGACGGTCGATCTGCACCGGGCCCTCCGCGGGGACGATGCGGCCCAGGTTGCGCAGCTCCACCAACTGCCCGGTGGGGGCGCGCACGGCCAACTGGCCGAGCGCGTCCGCGGAGGCCAGCGTCTCCGGCGGCAGGCGCAGCTTCACCTCGTACGTCTCACCGCCCTCGCGGTAGTCCAGCACCTTGTCCTGGCCCAGGTAGGAGCGCAGCGTCTGGCCCAGGGACGCGGCCGGCACGCCGAGCATGGCCGCGCGGTCGCGGTCCACCTGCACGTCGTACTGCGGCTTGCCGGAGCGGTACGTCATGTCCACGTCGGTGAGGCCCGGGTTCTTGAGCATCTCCAGGCGCATCTTCTCCGCGGACTCGGTCAGCTCCTTCCAGTTGTCACCGCGCAGGTTGAACTGCACCTGCTGGCTGCGCGAACCGGCGCCCGCCACCGCGGCCACGTCCTGCACGGCCACCGTGACACCCGGGGGCGCCTTGATGGTCTGGCGCAGGTAGGCCTTGAGCTCGCTCTGCTTGAAGGCGCGGTCGCCCACGGGCTTCAGGTTGATGAGCACCTCGCCCTTGTGGACCTCCTCCTGCACGCCGCCACCGGCGGTGGTGAACGTGGAGTCGATGCCCGGCAGCGCGCGCACCTGGGACGCGAACGTGTCCAGCTGCGTCTGGGTCTGCTGGATGGTGGAGCCGATGGGCAGCTCCACCGTCAGCTTGATGTTGCCGTTGTCCTGCTCCGGGATGAACGTGAACTTGAGGAAGCGGGCCAGGCCGAAGGTCGCGAAGAGCACCACCACCGCGACGATCATCGTCAGGGCGCGCTGGCGCAGGATGCCGCCCAGGATCTTCCGGTAGCCGTTCTCCATGCCCACCAGCACCTTCTCCACCGCGGCGGAGATGCCCGTCGGGTGCCCGTGCTCACGCAGGAGGCGCGAGGAGAGCATCGGCGTGAGCGTCATGGACACCACGTAGGAGATGAGCGTGGCCACCGCCACCGTGACGCCGAACTGGTAGAAGAACTTGCCGATCATGCCGTCCATGAAGGCCACCGGGATGAACACCGCCACGATGGCCAGCGTCACCGCGAGCACCGCGAGGGCAATCTGTCCGGCGCCTTCCAGCGCGGCCTGCATGGGCGTGGCGCCCTCTTCCATGTGACGGACGATGTTCTCGATGACCACGATGGCGTCGTCGATGAGCAGACCGATGGACAGGGTCAGCGCGAGCATCGTGATCATGTTGAAGGTGAAGCCCAGCGCCGCCATCACCGCGAACGTACCGACCACGGACACCGGCAGCGCGATGGCCGCCACGATGGTGGAGCGCAGGTTGCGCAGGAACACCAGCACGATGAGGACGGCGAGCACGCCGCCCAGGATGAGGTCCTCCTGCACCGCGTGGATGGACGAGCGGATGAACCGCGCGTTGTCCGTCACGGTCTCCACCTTGATGCCGCCGGGCAGCGTCTTGTTGATGTCCGCCAGCGACTCCTGCACCAGGTCCGCCACCTGCACGGTGTTGGAGCCGGACTGCTTGCGCACCACCAGCGCCACCGCGCTGCGCTCGCCGCTCTTCGCGCCCGAGCGCTGCTCGGCGGGGCCGTCCACCACCTCCGCGATGTCGCGCACGCGCACCGGCGCGCCGCCGGAGCTGGTGATGATGATGTTGCGGATGTCCTCCACGCTCTTGGCTTCGGACGTCAGGCGCACCACGCGCTCACGGCCGCTGTCCATGCTGCGGCCGCCGGGGACGTCCAGGCTCTGGGCCTTGAGCGCCTGGCTGACGTCGCTGATGGCCAGACCGAAGCCGCGCAGCCGGTTCGGGTCCACCACGAGCTGGATCTCCCGCTCACGGCCACCGACGATGTCGATGCTGCCCACGCCCTGGTTGCGCTGGAGCGCCGGCTTCACGATGTCGTCCGCGATGCGCGTCAGCTCCTCCACGGGCATGGGGCCCGCGAGCGCCAGTGTGATGATGGGGGCGGCGCCGATGTCGAACTTCTCGACGACGGGCGTCTCCACCTCATCCGGCAGCTTGCTCAGCGTGGCCTGGACGCGGTCGCGCACGTCCTGCGCCGCGATGTCCACCTTGGTGGACAGTTTGAACTGCACGACGATCTGCGAAACGCTCTCCAGGTTGATGGACTTGAGCACGTCCACGCCGTTGAGCGTGTTGAGCGCCTCCTCCAGCGGGTCGGAGACGTTCTTCTCCATCGTCTCCGGGTCCGCGCCCGGGAGCACGGTCGTCACGGTGACGACGGGGAAGTCGACGTCGGGGAACTGATCCACGCCGATCTTCGGATAGGCGAACAGGCCGAACACCACCACCGCCAGCATCAGCATGGCGGTGAAGATGGGCCGTGAAATGAAGGTCTTGAGCATTCAGATACCCAGGGAAGAAGAGGGGAGGGCAGGGACCGCTACTGCGCGACGCGCACGGCGGTCCCCTCCTTGACGTCCAGCGAGGCGTCGGCGAGCACGCGCTCCTCCGCCGTCAGGCCCTGCAGCACCTTCACGTAGCCGGGCAGCACGCGCTGCACGCGCACGTCGCGCTTGCGCACGGTGCCGTCCTGCACCACCCACACGAAGCCATCCTGGCCCTTGCTGCTGACGGCCTGCGCCGGCAGGAACAGGCCGTTGCCCGCGTCACCCGCGGCCTTGGAGAAGTCCATCTCCACCAGCGCGCCGGGGCGCAGCGGGTGGTCCGTCTTGCCCGTCACGTCCGCCAGCACCTCCACCGTGCGGCTCTGCGCGTCGATGACGGCGCCCACGTTGGCGACCTTCGCCTCGAAGCGCATGCCGCTGGGGTTCACCGTGCCCGGCGTGACGATGCCCGGCGCCACGTTGTCGATGACGGACTCCGGCACCATCATCCGGATCTCCAGCCCGTCCGTGTCCACGATGGAGAACACCGGGGTGGAGGGCGTCATCGCCACCGAGTCACCCACGTTCTTGGTGCGCGCGGTGATGATGCCGTTGAAGGGCGCCACGATGCTGTGGTCGCGCAGGTTCTCCACCGCCAGCCGGTACGCCGCGCCGGCCTGGGCCGCCTGGGCCGCGGCCTGCTTCTGGCCGATCTCCGCCTGCTCCAGCGCGTTGGCCGCGACGCCGCCGGACTCGGCGACCTTGCGCGTGCGCTCCAGGTTGCTGGTGGCCAGCTGCAGCGCGGCCTCCGCCATGTCCTTGGCCGCCTTCGCCTGGTCCACCGCGATGGAGACGTTGGACGTGTCCAGCTGCGCCAGCACGTCGCCCTTCTTCACCTTGTCGCCCACCCGGACGTTCACCTTCGCGAGCGTGCCCGTCGCCTGGGGACCCAGGACGGCCTCCTGCTTGGAGCGGACCTGGCCCGTGACGCGCGTCACGTTCTGCTCCAGCTCCGTGGCCGGAGTGATGGCCTTGACGCCCAGCGCGTTGGAGCCTTCCTGCTGAGTCGGAAGCTGCGCCTTCTCCGCGCCCGCCTTCGAGCACCCCGCCGTCGACACCGCCACGGCCACCACGGCAGCCAAGATTCGCTGATTCACGCGTCCGAACTCCTGCCGGTTCGCCGGCGGGACACCCGCCCTGGCACCTGCTCCGGCTAATTCTTTGTGGGCTAGAAATTACCGACACTCGATTATCTGTCAAGAGGATACTCCGGAGTGCGGACTATCCACTCCCCAGTCATCCCGCGGGGTTGGCTGCCTGCTCCCCGGGCCTTCAGACTTCTTCACAACACCGGTGCCGGCGCGCTGCGTCACCAGGAAGGCGGGCGTCGGAGGGGCTTCGGGACGCAGGGCGTCGCTTGTGGCTGACGGCGGGGGCCTGTTATTGACTCGCGAATCAACCCACAGCGGGACAACCCCTTAAGGACTCGCGATGCTCAACCCGTTCACCGAGGAGCACGAGGCGTTTCGCAGGTCGGTTCGCGCCTTCGTGGAGAAGGAGATGGCGCCCTACGGTCTGGAGTGGGACCGGGCGGGCATCTTTCCCCGCGAGCTGTTCAAGAAGTGCGGCGAGCTGGGCTTCCTGGGCATCAACCACGACCCGAAGTTCGGCGGCAGCGGCCTGGACTACTGGTACGTGACGGCGTTCGCGGAGGAGCTGTCGCGCAGCCGCAACGCGGGCGTGAACATGGCGCTCCTGGTGCAGAGCCAGATGGCCACGCCCATCATCAATGAAATCGGCACTGACGAGCAGAAGCGCGAGTTCCTGGAGCCCGCGCTCAAGGGCGAGCGCATCGCGGCGCTGGGCGTGAGCGAGCCGGGCTGCGGCTCCGACGTGGCGAGCATCAAGACGACGGCGCGCCGGGACGGCGACGACTACGTCATCAACGGCTCCAAGATGTGGATCACCAACGGCACGCGCGCGGACTTCATCACGCTGGCGGTGCGCACGGGTGAGCAGGGCTACGGCGGCATCTCGCTGGTGACGTTCCCCACGGACGTGAAGGGGTTCAGCATCTCCAAGAAGCTGGACAAGATTGGAAACCTGTCCTCGGACACGGCCATCCTCTACTTCGAGGACTGCCGCATCCCCGCGCGCTACGTGCTGGGCGAGGAGAACGCGGGCTTCTACCACATCATGACCAACTTCCAGGGTGAGCGCCTGGTGGGCGCCATCACCACGGTGGGCGGCATGGACCGGATGCTGGAGGACGCCCTCCAGTACGGCAACGAGCGCGAGGCGTTCGGCCGGCCGCTGATCAAATTCCAGGTGTGGCGCCACAAGTTCGTGGAGCACCTGACGGCGGTGGAGGCGGCGCGGCGGCTCAACTACTACGCGGTGGACCTCTACGACCGGAAGGAGAACCCGGTGAAGGAGATCTCCATGGCGAAGCTGTTCGCCGGAGACCTGGCCCAGCGCGTGGCCTACGACTGCCAGCAGTTCTTCGGCGGCATGGGCTACATCGAGGAGACGCCCATCGCGCGCATGTGGCGGGACGTGCGGCTCATCACCATCGGCGGCGGCACCTCCGAGGTGATGAAGGAGATCATCTCCAAGCTGTACGGCTTCTAGCTACTTCCTGCCGAAGAGGGCCTCCGCGGCGCTGAGCATCGCGTCGCGTGAGGCCTTCTGGTGCAGGCCGCCTTCGCCCAGTTGGAAGAGCTCGCAGAAGTTGGCCTCGTCCTTGTCGCGGGGGACCTCCGCGAAGGGCTCCTTGCAGGCCTTGGCCACGGACTCGTCGAAGTGGCGGCAGTTGCGGCAGGAGCGCAGGTCCTCCTCACAGCTGGGGCACGTGGCGCTCCGGCCGACCTGATTCGCGATGATGTCGAGTGCGTGTCCGCAGTGCGCGCAGCCTGGCATGGCGGTCCTCCCCGTCAGACGGTAACGGGGACATCCTGCCAGAGTCCGGGCCTAACGCTGGACGCTGGGCGCGAACGCCGGGGCGGGCAGGGAGGAGGCTTCCTGGGGCCGGCGCAGCTCGCCGGTGGCGTCCAGGAGCTGGTCGTCCAGCCGCTTGAGGAGGAAGAGGACGTAGGCGGACAGGCCGGACAGGACGGCGGCCATGATGCCCAGCAGCATGCCCCGCTGCCAGCGGTGGGCCTGCTCCATCACGCCGCGGCGTTCCTTGAAGGTCTTCAGCTGGGCGTCCACGGAGGTGCCGTCCAGCTTCTGGGCGAAGTCGGAGGCCTGGGCGCTGCCCCGGGCCATCAGCCAGCGGCCCTCCGCCTGGAGGGCCTCGGCGCGCGCGTAGCAGAACGCCGCCCCGCCCGCGAAGAGCAGGGAGATGCACAAGGCCGCTGTCACGCTCCGGGTGCCCATGCCACCAACCCTCCGGTGAAGTCCGTGGGCGCGGCCAGCCAACAGGCCGCGACTGCTCCGGCTTTCCGAAGACAGTAGCGGATGCTAGGGACGGCTTCTGACATGGGCAAGCCCTACCGTCCTAAAGACCACTATTTCCAGAAAGCCAAGCAAGAGGGACTGCGAGCGCGTTCCGCGTTCAAGGTCGATGAGATCCTCAAGCGCTTCCCCGGGTCCGTGAAGAAGGGCGCGGCGGTGCTGGATCTGGGCGCGGCGCCGGGCGGGTTCCTCCAGATTCTGGCGGACGCGGTGGGGATGAACGGGCGCGTCATCGGCGTGGACATCGCGGCCATCCGTCCGTTCAGCCAGAAGTGGGTGACGACGGCGGTGCTGGACGTGCTCGCGGACGACTTCGACGCGAAGCTGGCCGCGCTGTACGACGGTCCCTACGACGCGGTCATCTCCGACATGGCGCCCAAGACGTCCGGCATCAAGGGCACGGACGAGGCGCGCAGCCTGCGGCTCGCGGGCAAGGCGCTGGAGGTGGCCGCCGCGCGCGGCAGGCCCGGCGCCACGTTCGTGGCCAAAGTCTTCATGGGGGGCGACTTCGAGGCCTTCCGTGACGAGGTGCGCAAGCACTTCGAGGAGGTGAAGATCGTCCGCCCCGAGGCGACTCGCGGCGCCAGCATGGAGGTCTACGTGGTGGGTCTGCGGCGCAGGGGCCCCGCGCCTTCCGCATCCTGAAACAGCGAAGGGAACGCCACGGGCGCGGGCGGCGTCTAGAGTGCCGCCCCTATGTCTTCTCCACCGCGCCCGCGTACCGCCGCCGTCGTCCTGTGTCTGCTGTCCTTGTCGTTGTCCTCCATGTCCGTGGCGGCCCCTGCCGCGAAGGCGCCCCCGACGTGGAAGGCCATCGACGCGCTCGTCGAGGACGACAAGGTCGAGTCCGCCGCGCAGGGCGCCGAGGCCCGGCTCGCCGCGGCGAAGGCCCAGGGTGACGCCGACGAGTGGACGCGCGCGCTGGTGCGCACGGTGCAACTGCGCACGCGGCTGCATGGCTATGAGACGACGGTGCGCTTCCTGCGTGAACAGCCCTGGCCGGAGGGGCTGCGGCAGCAGGCCACGCTCCAGTTGTTCTACGCGGCGGTGCTCGCGAACTACCAGCAGGCGTACAGCTACGAGATTGGCCAGCGCGAGCAGGTGGTGTCCTCCGGGCCGGTGGACCTGAAGGCGTGGACGAAGGATCAGATTTCGGCGGAGATCCAGCGCACGTACGCCGCCGTCTGGGAGGCGCGGCAGAAGTTCGGCACCGAGCCCGTGAAGGGGCTGTCCGAGTACCTCCAGCCCAACACGTACCCGGAGGGCATCCGCTCCACGGTGCGCGACGCGGTGACGTACCTGTGGGTGGACTCGCTGGAGGACACGGACCTGTGGCGCCCGGAGCAGGAGCAGGGCGTGTACCGGCTGGATCTGGGCGCGCTCCTGGAGGGCACGCCGAAGGTGGAGCTGAAGGACCCCTCCGCGCACCCGCTGATGAAGGTGGCGGCGGTGCTGGGGGACCTGGAGGCGTGGCACCAGGCGGCGGGCCGGCGTGAGGCGGCGCTGGAGGCGCGGCTGCGGCGCTACGAGGTGCTGTCGACGTCGTTCAAGGAGGCCGCGGACAAGCGGCGCATCCGGGATCACCTGGCCGCGCACCTGAAGGGCTTCCGGGACGTGCCGTGGTGGTCCAAGGGCCAGCACCAGCTCGCGGAGCTGGAGGAGCAGGCGGGCCGCGCCATCACCGCGCATGCCCTGGCGAAGGCGGGCGCGGAGGCGTGGCCCAAGTCGGTGGGCGGCATGCAGTGCGCGGCGCTGATGGGCAGGCTGGAGGCGCCGGAGTTGTTCGCGACCGGGATGCAGGTGGACGGGCCGGGCAAGCGCTCCATCCTGGTGGGCCACCGCAACGTGGGCACGGTGTACTTCCGGGCGTACGCGCTGGACGTGGAGGCACGGCTCGCGAAGCCCGGCGAGGACCTGTCGCTGTACCCCTCCACCGCGGAGATGCTCCGCATGGTGGCGTCGCGCAAGCCGGACGCCGCGTGGAGCACGGCGCTGCCGCCCACGCCGGACTTCCAGCGGCACCAGACGTTCGTGACGCCGCCGGCGCTCAAGCCGGGCGCGTACATCATCGCCCTGTCCACGCGCGAGGACTTCGCGAAGAAGAACAGCCGCATCCTCTCCCTGCCGATGTCCGTGTCGCCCTGGGCGGCGACGGTGCGCAAGGCGACCCCCAATCAAGTGGAGGTCCACGTGGTGGACGGGGCCACGGGGGCGAGCGCTCCGAACGTGGAGGTGCGGCTGGTGAAGTCGGACTACGGCACCCGCCGCTTCAACATCGTCAGCCGCCGCACCGACGCGAACGGCGACCTGTTGCTCACGGGCAAGAACTCCGACCGCTACGAGGACATGGAGCTGGTGCTGGGCCGGGGCAAGAACCTGATGGTGCTCCCGGGCTCGGTGTACCTGTCCCCGCTTCACGACTGGACCCCGCAGGACCAGGCGCTCATCTACACGGACCGCGCCGTCTACCGTCCCCAGCAGAAGCTGCTGTGGAAGGTGGTGGCCTACCGTCCGGAGGAGGCGTCGAAGCGCTACCGCGTCCTGCCGGAGTCTCCGGTGACGGTGACGCTCGTGGATGCCAATGGACAGGAGGTGGCGAAGCGCGAGGTTCGCACCAACACGTTCGGGTCGGCTGCGGGCGAGTTCGACCTTCCCGCGGGGCGAGCCCTGGGCCATTGGACGGTGCGCACGAGCCCCAGCGGCTACGCGGGCGTGCGCGTGGAGGAGTACAAGCGGCCCACCTTCGAGGTGACGCTGAAGGACGCGCAGGAGCCGCTGCGGCTCAACCGGCGCGCGACGTTCAAGGGCGAGGCCCGCTACTACTTCGGCCTGCCGGTGACGCGCGGCGCGGTGAAGTGGCGCGTGTCGCGCGAGCCGGTGCTGCCGCGCTGGTGGTTCTGGGAGCGCATCCCGGCCACCACGGACCTGGTGGCCTCTGGGACGGCCACGGTGGGTGAGGACGGCGGTTTCTCCGTGGCGTTCACCCCGGAAGCGGACGAGCGGCTCGCGAAGGCGCAGGGCATGTCGTGGCGCTACCGCGTGGAGGCGGACCTGACGGACGAGGGCGGCGAGACGCGCTCCGCGAGCCGTGCCTTCCGCCTGGGCTTCGTGTCGGTGGAGGGCCGCGTGGACTCCGACGTGGGCTTCGTTCGCGAGGACTTCCCGTCGGAGGTGCGGCTCGTCCGCTCGAACCTGGATGGCGCGCCGCAGGCGGACCCGGCCGCTGGCGGCTCGTCGCCCTGAAGGCTCCGGGCCGCCCGCTGATGCCGTCCGAGACCCCGGTGGAGAAGCCCAGGTCCCTGGACGCGGACACGCAGTCGGCGAAGGAGACCTCGCCCACGCCGGGGGATTCGCAGAAGGCGCGCTGGGACACGGCCTATGACGTGGAGCAGACGCTGCAACGATGGGACGACGGCGCGGAGGTGGCGCAGGCGGCCGTGACGCATGGCGCGGACGGTGTCGCCACCGTGAAGCTTCCGGCGCTGCGCGCGGGGGCGTACCGCCTGCGCTACGAGACGACGGATGCGTTCGGCCAGAAGGCCACCGCGCAACGGGACTTCGTGGTGGCGGGGGCGCACGCCCCGGCGGGGTTGCCCGCGGTGCTGGCGGCGGAGCGCGCCTCCGTGCGCGTGGGCGAGGTGGCCCGGTTGATGGTGGCCTCCGGCTTCGAGGGCCAGCCGCTGGTGATGGACGTGTACCAGGGGCGCAATCGCGTCGAGCACCGCCAGCTGACGGCGGGGCAGGGGCGCGCGGTGGTGGAGCTTCCGGTGACGGAGTCCCTGCGCGGGGGCTTCACGGTGGTGCTCTCGATGGTGCGCGACTGGCAGACGCTGAGCTTCCAGCAGACGGTGGCCGTGCCCTTCGATGACAAGGAACTCAACCTGGAGTTCGCCACGTTCCGCGACACGATGCGGCCCGGCGCGAAGGAGACCTTCCGCGTGACGGTGAAGGGGCCGAAGGGCGCGAAGCTGGAGGCCGGGGCCGCGGAGCTGCTCGCGTACATGTACGATCAGTCGCTCAACGTCTTCGGGCCGCACACGCCGCCGCAGGTGGCGCAGCTGTATCCGCAGCAGACCGTCTACGTGGACTTCAAGGCGTCCGGTGGTGTCTTCGGCGCGGACTGGCTCTTCGACGAGCTCGTCCGGGAAGGGCCCTCCGCGCCGGACCTCAGCGAAGACACGCTGAGGTTCGGGGACGGTTATGGGTTGGGTGGTCCTGGCTACCGCAGCTACTACGGCGGCCACCGCATGCGCGCCATGAAGCCCGGGGCCGTCCAGCGGGAGTCGGACGGTGCGCCGCCTCCGCCCCCGCCGCCGTCGCCCGCGCCGTCCGCCGCGGAATCCGCGCCAAAGGTCGGCCGGGTGCTGGAGCAGAAGCGGCGGGAGATCATCCAGATCATCAAGGGCGCTCCCGGCGCCCCGGAGCCGGGGGAGGGGCCGGAGGGGCCGCTGCGCTCGAACTTCGCGGAGACGGCGTTCTGGATTCCGCAGCTGCTCACCGGGCCGGACGGCGCGGCGGTGCTGGAGTTCACGGTGCCGGACTCGGTGACGGCGTGGGACGTCTGGGTGCACGCGCTCACGCGGGACCTGCGCGGTGGCTCCATGCAGCGCACCACCCGCACCGTGAAGGAGCTGATGGTGCGCCCGTACCTGCCGCGCTTCCTGCGCGAGGGCGACCGCGCGGAGCTGGAGGTCGTGGTGAACAACGCGGGGACCCAGACGCAGCAGGGGCAGCTCACGTTCGACATCGTGGATCCGGACACGCAGAAGAGCCTGCTCGCGGAGTTCGGCGTGAAGACGACCCAACAGGCCTTCACGGTGGCGGCGGGGAAGGGCACGAACCTGCGCTTCCCCATCACGACGCCCGCGCGGGTGGGGCCGGTGGCCTTCCGCGTCGTCGCGAAGACGGGCGCGTTCAGCGACGGCGAGCTGCGGCCCCTGCCGGTGCTGCCCGGCCGCATGCACCTGTCACAGTCGCGCTTCGCCATGCTGAACAACACGGACCGCCGGACGCTGACGTTCGACGACCTGAAGAAGTCGGATGACCCCACGCGGGTGAACGAGCAGCTCGTCGTGACGGTGGACGCGCAGCTCTTCTACTCCGTGCTCCAGGCGCTGCCGTACCTGGTGGACTACCCCTATGAGTGCACGGAGCAGACGCTCAACCGCTTCGTGTCCACGGGCATCGTCTCCAGCCTCTTCAACAAGTATCCGGCGGTGGCGAAGGTGGCCAAGGACCTGAGCGAGCGCAGCACGCGCTTCGAGACCTTCGACGACGTGGACCCGAACCGGAAGATGACGCTGGAGGAGACGCCCTGGCTCAACGAGGCGAAGGGCGGCGCGGACTCGGACCAGGCGCTCCTGCGCGTGTTGGATCCGAAGGTGGCCCAGGCCCAGCGCATTTCATCCCAGCAGAAGCTGCGCAAGGCGCAGAACGCCGACGGTGGCTTCCCCTGGTGGCCGGGCGGCCCGTCGTCGCCGTACATGACGCTCTACATCCTGCATGGCCTGTCGCGCGCCATGGAGCACGGGGTCGAGGTGTCACCCAGCATGACGGAGCCCGCGTGGGGCTACCTGGCGAAGCACTTCCGGGACGACTACGCGAGCCGGCTGATGAAGAAGGACCTCGGCTGGGAGTTCCTCACGTTCCTCAACTTCGTGGCGTCCGCGTATCCGGACGCGCGCTACACGGGCGAGGCGCTCACGGCGGCCGAGCGGCAGCGCATGCTCGACTTCTCCTTCAAGCACTGGAAGGAGCACTCGCCGTACCTGAAGGGCTACCTGGCGCTCACGCTGAACCGGTCGAAGCGCACGAAGGACGCGCAGAAGGTCTGGGACAGCGTGATGGACTCCGCGAAGACGTCGCAGGACCTGGGCACGTACTGGCAGCCGGAGGACCGGAGCTGGCTCTGGTACAACGACTCCACGGAGACGCACGCCTTCGCGCTGCGCACGCTGTCGGAGCTGCGTCCGAAGGACCCTCGCCGCGCGGACCTGGTGCAGTGGCTGCTCCTGGACAAGAAGGTGAACCACTGGAAGTCCACGCGCGCCACGGCGGAGGCGCTCTACGCGCTCGTCAACTACATGGAGGCGGAGGGCTCGCTGGCCGCGCGCGAGGAGCTGAAGGTGACGGTGGGCTCCAAGGCGGTGACCATGAGCTTCTCGCCCGACGTGTACACGGGGAAGAAGAACCAGGTCGTCGTCCCCGGTCCGGAGGTGAACGCGGCCACTGCGACCACGGTGGTGGAGAAGACGACGCCGGGCTTCGTCATCGCGTCCGCCACGTGGCACTTCTCCACGGAGCAGCTGCCCAAGGAGGAGCGCGGAGACTTCTTCCAGGTGTCGCGCCGCTACTTCGTGCGCATCCGCGAAGGCAACCAGACGCTGCTGCGCCCGCTGTCGGACGGCGCGAGGCTGCGGCCCGGTGACGAGGTGGAGGTGCAGCTGTCGCTGCGCACGAAGCACGCGGCGGAGTACGTGCATCTGAGGGACCCGCGCGCCGCGGGCCTGGAACCGGAGAACGCGCAGTCCCGCCACAAGTGGGACCTGGGCATCGTCTGGTACGAGGAGACGCGCGACTCGGGGACGAACTTCTTCTTCGAGTCGCTGCCGGCCGGTGAGTACAACTTCAAGTACCGGCTGCGCGCGAACATGGCGGGCACCTTCCGCGTGGGCCCGGCGACGGTACAGTCCATGTACGCGCCGGAGTTCACCGCCTACTCCACGGGAACAGTGCTCACCGTGGACAAGGCGCAGTAGGGCTCAGCAGGGAAGGGGACCGGCGTCCTTCATGGCGCCGGTCCGCCGCTACTCCGCGCAGGTGGCGGCTTCGTCGGTGGGGTGCAGCGTGGCGATGCCGTAGGTGCCGTTGCGCGTGCCGCACCAGATGCGCCAGTTGCCGCCCCCCACGTCCGGCGCCGAGTACACGCCGCCCTCCTTCTTCGCCCCGCCCCGCGCACAGCAGCGCGCGAACGCCCGGGTGCCGATGGCGGCGATGGAGACCGCGTCCTGCGACGTCGAGAAGCCGCCCGTGCGCTTCACGCCGCAGGACCACGGGGACAGGCCCTTGAAGCGGATGAGGTACTGCTCGCCGCGCACCGCTTCCTCGCCCCTGGCAGGGCCCTGGTAGCAGACCTTTCCCTCCGCCTCGAGCTGCGCGTAGCGGGGCAGGAAGTGGAGGCCGCCAATCGGGCCGCGCTGCCAGTCGTCTCCGCAGAAGACGTGCGTGAACGCGTTGCGCGGGCCGGTGCTCACCCACAGGCTGGTGAGCCACTCGATGTTCGCCTGCTTCGTGCCCGGACGGCCCGCTGCGGACAGCGCGCGCTGGATCCGCGCGTCGTCGTAGTGCTTCGCGAAGAAGCGCTGCACGTCCCCGGCGCTCACGCTCGCGTCGGGACGCGCGGGGCACAGGTCCAGCACCTCGCGGTCCATCGCGGACAGCGCCGGGGCCTTGGCGAAGAGGGGCGGTTGATCACACGTGCTCGCGCACGCCGCCGCGTCGCCCGGAGCCGACGCGCGGCCCGCGGGGGCACGCACCGCCACGGTGACCTCTTCCTCGTCGTCCGCCTCAGCCTCGGGAGCACCCGCGCCGGCTCCGCTCCCGACGGGCTTCGCCTCCGCGAGGGACACCCCACCGCCTCGCGATGCCTGCTGCTGGCGCGTGTTCTCATGGTCCGCGCGCACGAGCGCGTCCGTATCCGGCGCCTTCTGGACGGCATCCATGGGCGTGCCATCGCAGAGCACCCAGCCCTCCGCCTTGGGCCCCTGGAGCTTGCACCACGCGCGGTCGGGGCCGCCCTTCTTCATGAGCGGATAGGACACGCCCGGCTGCACGGAGAAGACGACCTTGGAGGACTCGGGCTGGTCCACCGCGTCCACGGCGTCGTCGGTGACGAAGACGCCGCTCCCCGCGAAAGCGGCGGGGGCGGTGGAGAGGGCCAGGAAGAAGCAGGCGAGCGACCCGGAGAGGCGCATGGTGCGCCGGACTCTAACAGGGGCGCCCGAAGCCCGCTGTTCCCCGGTTGCGCCCGGCGCCGCGCCGCGAAATAAACGCGCCCGATATGAAACCGATGAATTTCCGAGGCCGCTGGGTGCTCATTACCGGCGCGTCGTCCGGCCTGGGGCTGGAGATGGCCCGCCTGCTCGCGAAGGAGCACGGCGCCCACATCATCGCCGTCGCCCGCCGCGAGGACCGGCTCACCGCGCTCAAGGCGGAGCTGGAGTCCGCGCACGGCGTGCAGGTGCTGCCCCTCTCCGCGGACCTCACGAAGCCCGGCGACGCCGCGCGCGTCTTCGAGACCGCCACGTCCGGCCGCACCGTCGAAGGTGTCATCCTCAACGCGGGCGTCACCTACTTCGGCCACGCGCTGGAGCAGCAGCCCGAGTCCTTCGACGCGATGCTCGCCACCAACATCACCAGCGTGGTGCGCATGTCCCAGCTCTTCGGGGCGCACTTCGCGAAGCGGGACGGGGGAGGGGCGCTGATGCTCGTCGCCAGCACCGCGGGCTTCGCGCCGCTGCCGTACCAGACGGCCTACGCGGCCACGAAGTCGTTCGTCATCAGCTACGGGCGGGGCCTGGCCTACGAGCTGCGCAAGGCGGGCGTGTCCGTCACCGTCTTCGCGCCCGGCGGCATCGCCACGGAGATGCTGTCGGTGTCCGGCCTGGACCGGAAGTTCAAGGCGGGCGACGTGGGCATCATGTCCGCGGAGGCCTGCGCGCGCACCGCCGTGGAGGCCTTCGTGCACCGCCGCGAGCTCTCCGTGCCCGGCGTCCTCAACCGCTTCCTCGCGACGATGATGAAGCTGTTGCCCCACGGCTTCATGATGGGGCGCTCGGCCGCGCTGTACGAAGGCGCGCTGCCGAAGGAGCCGCCCGCGCCCTGAAATCAGGCCCGGGCGGCACCAGGGAACTTCAGGACAGCTTCACCCGCGCGACCTTCAGCTTGCCCACCTGCACGGTGTACTCGCCGGCCCCCAGCTCCGCCTTGGGGTCGGTGACCTTCTCACCGTTCACCTTCACGCCGCCCTGGCCCATCATCTTGCGGGCCTCGGTGGCGGAGGCGACGAACTTCGTCTCCGGCAGCAGCTTCGTGACGAGCAGCTTCTCCGCGCCCGCGAGCGAAATCTCCACGAGCGGCAGGTCCTCCGTGGACAGCTCCTTCTTGGCGAAGCGCTTCTCGAAGTCCTCCGCCGCCTTGCGGCCGGCCTCCTCACCCTGGAAGCGCGCGGCCATCTCCTGCGCGAAGGCGACCTTCGCGGCCTTGGGGTGCGCCGCGCCGGACTTCGTCCGCTCCTCCAGCTCCAGCACCTGCTTGAGCGGCATGGCGGAGAGCAGCTTGTAGTACCGCCACATCAGGTCGTCCGTGATGCTCATCAACTTGCCGAAGATGTTGTCCGCCGACTCGTCGATGCCCACGTAGTTGTCCAGGCTCTTGGACATCTTGGAGCCGGTGATGACGCCGTCCACCAGCTTCGCGTCCAGGCCCTCCAGGATGGGGCCGGTCATGATGACCTGCGGCTCCATGCCCTCTTCCTTCATCAGCTGACGGCCGACGAGCAGGTTGAAGAGCTGATCCGTCGCGCCCAGCTCCACGTCCGCCTTCAGCGCCACGGAGTCGTAGCCCTGCAGGAGCGGGTAGAGGAACTCGTGGATGGCGATGGAGGTGTTCTCCCGGTAGCGCTTCTTGAAGTCGTCGCGCTCCAGCATGCGCTGCACGGAGTAGCGCGCGGCCAGGCGGATCATCCCCTCGGTGCCCAGCGCGTCGAGCCACTCCGAGTTGAACTTCACCACCGTCTTGTCCGGGTCCAGGACCTTGAAGACCTGCTGCTTGTATGTCTCCGAGTTGACCTTCACCTGCTCGCGGGTGAGCGGAGGCCGGGCCGCGTTCTTGCCGGACGGGTCCCCGATGAGCGCGGTGAAGTCACCGATGAGGAACACCACCGTGTGGCCGAACTCCTGGAAGCGCCGCATGCGCGTGAGCAGCAGCGTGTGGCCCAGGTGCAGGTCGGGACGGCTGGGGTCGAAGCCCGCCTTGATGATGAGCGGCTTGCCCTTGTCATACGAGCGCTGGAGCTTCTTCTTCAGGTCCTCCGGCACGTGCAAATCCACGGTGCCGCGAGTGACTTCTTCGAACTGTTCTTCGGGGGTCGCCTTGCGCAGTGCGTCCGGGTTCATGGCGCCGCGGACACTAGCCCAAAAAAGACGACGGGCAGGGCGGGACTTCCATGTCCGCCCCACCCGTGGCTGTCACCCCGCCTGTCCTACAGCTCAGGTGTCGAGGAAGTCGAAGCTGCGGCAGAGGCCGCGCAGCGTCTGGCTCTCCGTGACGATCTGGTCCATGTCCACGTCGTCGCTCGTCGTGGGCAGCGCCTGGACGATCTGGTCGTTGAAGGCCAGACCCACCCGGCGGCTGCGCGCGCTGGCCGCCTTGAGGGTGGCGTCGTAATAGCCGCCGCCACGTCCCAACCGTTTGCCGTCCGGGCTGAAGCCCAGGCCGGGCACCACGAACAGGTCGATCTGATCCACCGGAATCAGGTCCGAGGAGTTCGTGGGCTCACGGACGCCCAGGCGCCCCGGCTCCAGTTCACTCTCCGACTTGATGGCCCGGAAGGCCAGGATGCGCCCGTGCACGTGGGACAGCGGGTAGCAGACGATCTTCTCGTCCTGCAACGCCGCGATGAGGATGTCCCGGGTGGGCACTTCGCCCCGGATGGGGGCGTAGAGCGCCACCGTCCGCGCCTTCTCGTAATAGGGCGACGCCAGGAATCGAGACTGGACCTTGAGGCCACGCTCGTCGATGAGGTCGTTGGTCATCGCCTTGCGGCGCGCCGTCAGTTCCTCACGAAGCGTTACCTTCTTCTCCGCCGCCGCCGCCACCGTATCCGCCGCCGTCTCGCTCACCGCCGCCGCTCCAAAGAAAGAGTCCCCCGCCGAGCCGTGTGTCCAGCGTCCATTGAACCCTTAGAAGCCAGGTGGGGACCGAAATCATGTCACCGCAGGCTTCCCTCATCCCCGGTGAAGGGGGAGGGCTTGCACATGGCGACCGAAACGGACCCCGGAATGGACGTATCGGTTCGAATTTCTGCTGGGCATCACGCACCCCGCAGGGAACAGACCTTTACCGCTCAAATCTTGCTGCAAGTCCTTAGAATTACTGGGAAAATCCCAGGGCGTTCTGGGAAAATGATAAGGATGGAGAAGCGTGCGGTCAAGCCGTCCTCGCGCGTTTACAAGCCGCCCCGTGGACTTCTATGATGCCCGGGTCCCCGACATGTCGCTCCCGACCCCAACATTGGCTCTCGCGGCGGTAGCCTGCCTCACCTCCGGATTCGCCTGGGCGGGTCCGCAGATGAACAGTACCTACCAGGCAGATGCCTTCGGCCCTATCGAGTTGCGCTCGGACGGGGAACACCTGGTGGGCATCGCGCCGGCCGGGGGGCCCTGCCAGCGCTCGGTCGCCGAGCAGATCCTGGTCGGAGACTTCCAGGGCAACGTCTTCCTGGGCGAGCTCACGCTCTGTCAGACGGGGGACACCTGCACCCCGTCCCGCAGCTTCCCGGTGATGCTCGTCTACAACGTGGAGGAGCGGGCGCTGGGCGGCGTGGTGAAGCTGGAGGACAGCTGCGAGTCCCCGGCCCTGCCCAAGAACCGGATGCTGGTGTTCCGGGCGACGGAGCAGGGGGCCGCGCTGACGCCGACGCCCGCGACGGCGCAGGCTCCCGAGCAGCGCCAGGCGCAGGCTCCCGTGCCCGCTCCGCCGTCCGGTGGGGCCGCGCAGATCGCCGCGCAGCGCCGGTTGGAGCCGCTGGATGTGGCGGCCACCCTCAAGCTGGGCCAGTCGCTGCTGCTCAGCAATCCCTTTGGGGCGTCGCAGCAGTTCCAGTTGGTGCTGTCCCAGGAGAAGGAGAAGAACAACGCCTGGGCGCTGACGGGCATGGGCGTGTCGCACCACCTGCGCAAGCAGCAGCCGGAGGCGCTCAAGTTCCTGGATCAGGCGCGCATCCTGGGCAGTGGCGCGGCGCGGGCGGAGGCCTTCTTCTGGACCGCGTGCGTGAAGCGGGCGGCGCAGGAGTCGGCGTTCGCCCAGGCCGCGCTGAAGCGGGCGCTGCAGGAAGGCTGGTCTCCTCCGGAGGGCAACACGCTGGTGGAGCGCGAGCTCCAGCAGTTCGCCAATGAGGGACCGTTGTACGAGGCGCTGGTGAAGCAGGCCCGGGGTCGCAAGCCGCGGGTCCAGGGCCGTGATCCGCAAGGAGCTGGAAGCTCCAGCCCGTGAACGCGACGACTCCCGTGTCGAAGCCCATCCGCGTCTTCGGCAACTACGAAATCCAATCGCTGCTGGGCAAGGGCGGCATGGCCGAGGTGTACCGCGCGCGCGTGCGCTCCGGTCCCTATGAAGGCTGGACGGTCGCGCTCAAGCGGCTGCTGCCCGCGCTCACCCGCGACCCGGCGTCGGTGGACCTCTTCCGCCGCGAGGCGCAGCTGTCGCGCCAGCTGGACCATCCGAACATCGTGAAGGTGCTGGACGCCGGGATGCTGGACGACGTGTCCTTCCTGGTGATGGACCTGGTGGACGGGCGCGACCTGGGCCACATCCTGCGCCGGTGCAAGGCGCGCGGGATTCCGCTCCCCGTCGACTTCGCGGTGTACCTGGCGAAGGTGCTGCTGGAGGCGCTCGCGTACGCGCACACCGCCACCGGCCCGGACGGCAAGCCGCTGGGCATCGTCCACTGCGATGTGTCCCCGTCCAACCTGTTCATCTCCCGCGTGGGGGAGATCAAGCTGGGCGACTTCGGCGTGTCGCGCGTGCTGGTGGACGGCAAGCTCCAGGGCGGCGAGGTGCTGGGCAAGCCGTACTATCTGTCCCCGGAGTCGCTCCAGGGCGCCGTCACGCCGGAGGCGGACCTGTGGGCCGCGAGCGTGGTGCTCTACGAGCTGCTCACGCTGGGCCGGCCCTTCGTGGGCACGACGCCGGAAGAGGTCTTCGCGGGCATCCTGTCGCGCAAGTACAGGCTCCTGCGCTCCGTGCGTCCGGACATCCCGCAGGCGCTGGACGACGTGCTGGCGCGCGCGTTCGCGGAGAACCCCGAGGACCGCTTCCCGTCCGCGGAGGAGTACGCGGCGGCGCTGTCGCCGCACTTCGACGAGAACGTGGGGACGCCGCTGGCCATCGCGGCGGTGGTGCGCGGCCTGTTCGGCACCACGGACGAGATGC
Organism: Corallococcus sp. M7; assembly: GCF_054512695.1. Taxonomy (NCBI): domain Bacteria; kingdom Pseudomonadati; phylum Myxococcota; class Myxococcia; order Myxococcales; family Myxococcaceae; genus Corallococcus; species Corallococcus sp. M7. Next base: position 6,330,736 of record NZ_CM137252.1, on the reverse strand, counting down.
CCGCGTACCGGGGCTCGCCGCCCAACGGCCCCTCCGACGACAACGGGTAGCCGGGCGGGCAGGGCCCTGTCGCTCGGGCCCCCAGCCGGTGGAGCCCGCTGCGGCGCCTGCTACCGATGATGACCTTTCCTCCCGCGAACATGCACCGGGAGGAATCCATGGCGACCGAGCGAAAGCAGCAGCAGCCCGAGCAGGAGCAGCCCACCCGCGAGACGCGGCACGGCGACGAGCGGCTTCCGCCCAAGGCCGACGAGGCCAAGGAGGGGATGCCCGGCTACGGACAGCCCGACCCCGAGGTCCGCGAGAAGAACCTGCCAGACCAGAAGTGGTGATCAGCCCAGCGCGCGCACGAGGGGGACGTGGGCGCAGAGCGCGTCCACGACGCGGGAGACCTCCGCGCCGGTGGTGCTGGGGCCCAGGCTGAAGCGCAGGCTGCCGCGCGCCTCGGTGGGAGAGAGACCCATGGCGCGCAGCACGTGGGACGGAGACAGGGTGCCGGACGCGCAGGCCGCTCCGGAGGACACGCGGATGTCCTCCAGATCCAGCGCCATAAGCAGCGCTTCGCCCTCCACGCCGTCGAAGCGCAGGTTGCTGGTGTTGGGCACGCGGGGCGCGCCGGCGCCGTTCACCGTCACGCCGGGGAGCCGCTGGAGCACCTGCTGCTCGAAGGTGTCGCGCAGGGCCTCCACCCGCGCGGCGGTGGTGGACTGCTCCGCGGCGGCCAGCTCCAGGGCCAGGGCCAGGGCCTCGGCGTAGGGCACGTTCTGCGTGCCTCCGCGCCGGCCTCCCTCCTGGTGCCCGGGCGTCAGCGCCCGCACGTCCACGCCCTTGCGCACCACGAGCACGCCCACGCCCTGGGGGCCCCCGAACTTGTGCGCGGAGAGGGAGAGCAGGTCCGCGTCCACCTCGCGCAAGGTGAGCGGCACCTTGCCCGCGGCCTGCACGGCGTCCGTGTGGAAGAGGATGCCGCGCTGACGGCACGCGCGGGCGGTCTCCGCCACCGGCTGGAGCACGCCCGTCTCGTTGTTGGCCCACATCAGTGAGCACAGCGCGGTGTCCGGCGTGAGCGCCTCCAGCACGGACTCCAGCGGCACCCGGCCGTGGGCGTCAGGGGACAGCCGCACCACCTGGGCGCCGTCCTTCTCCAACAGCGCGAGCGCGCCCAGCGCCGACGGGTGCTCCACCGTGGTGGACACCACGCGGCGGCGCTCCTTCACCGGACGGGCCGCGTATGCCCCCACCAGCGCGAGCGCATCCGCCTCACTGCCCGACGCGGTGAAGGTGATCTCCTTCGGCTCGCAGCCCAGGACGCGCGCCACCTTCGCTCGCGCCGCGTCCAGCCGGGCCCGGGCCTCGCGCCCGCCACCGTGCACGCTGGACGCGTTGCCGAAGCCGCCTTGCGTGAAGGCCCGGGCGAGCAGGGCGCCCACCTCCGCGCGCACCGGCGCGGCGGCGTTGTGGTCCCAGTAGATCACGTGTCCTGCGCGGACAGCAGCGACACCGGCCGCTCCTCGGAGACACCGAAGGCTTCGAGGAAGCGCGACACCACCTCGCGCTTGAGCGCCTTGCGCTTGTTCGCGCTGCCGGACAGGGGCAGCCGCGCGCCGGCCATGCTGCCGTGGCCGCCGGACGAACCGCCCAGGTCCTCGCACAGCTCGCGGATGAGGCGGCCCGCGTTCATGCGCCGGTCCTTCACGCGCAGGCTCAGGAAGAGCTGGTTGCGGTACGTCCCGTAGGCCAGGGACCACTTCATCCCTTCCAGGTACATCATCCGCTCGGCGACCTCCGCCACCAGGTCCGGGGAGTAGACCTCCTCCAGGTCGGTGATGATGGCGGTGCCGTAGACCTTCGCCTTCTCGATGGACGTGTGGAAGAGCTGGAAGAAGCGCGCCGGCAGCTCCGGGTGCTCGATCTGCCCCAACAACTGCTTGTCACAGCGGGGGAACAGCCACAGGTAGCTGTCCACGTCCGTCTGGGTCGTCTCACGGCCCAGGTCCCGCGTGTCCGCCTTGATGCCGTAGAAGAGCGCGGTGGCGATCTCCACGGACGGCTCCAGCCGGGCGGCCCGCAGGTACTCCACCAGCATGGTGGAGGTGGCGCCGAAGTCGCCGCCCACGTCCGCGAAGGGGGCCAAGAGGCTCTCCTCGCGCAGCGGGTGGTGGTCCACCACCAGGTCCGCGCGGTAGCGCGCCGGCAGCGAGTGGTTGCGCACCGGCGGCTGCGTGTCCACCAGCCCGAAGAGGTCGTACTGGCTGAAGTCGATCTGCGACACGTGCGACACCGGCAGCCGGAGCACGCGCACGAAGGCGACGTTCTCCGCCCGGCCAATGATGCCGCCGTAGCCCACGTGGGCCTCGAGGCCGGCCTTGCGCTCCAGCAGATGGGCGAGCGACACCGCCGCCGCCATGGAGTCCGGGTCCGGGTTGTCGTGGGTGAGGATGAGCGCCCGGCGGTGACCCTTGGCCACCTGGAGCAGGCGGGCCAGCTTGTCGGTGGCGGGCAGCTTGGCCAACCGCGCTGGCGGAGGCTCCGTGAGCTCGCTCCCGGCAGGCAATTGGGCGCGGCGGCTTTGGAGGGACGGGGTGACAGGCATGGGGACTCTTCTTTTACTTCCTCCGCCACAGGGATTCGAGAAGTCGGATGTTCTCCCCATAACGTTCCGGAAAGGGTGTTTCCAACACCCCAATGGTGTCGACGAACCGCGCGTCCTTCATGAGGCAGCGGAAGGCCGTCAGTCCGATCGCCCCCTTGCCCGGTTCCTCATGCCGGTCTACCCGGCAACCCAGGTCTTTCTTGCAATCGTTGAGATGGAAGGCGCGCACCCGGTGCAGGCCCACGCGCCGGTCGCACTCGTCCATCACCGCCGCGTAGCCCTTGGGCGTCCGCAGGTCATACCCGGCCGCGAAGAGGTGGCACGTGTCCAGGCACACCGCCAATCGCGCTTCATCCTGGACGCGGGAAAGCAGCTCCTCCAGGTGCTCGAAGCGCCAGCCCAGCGCGTTGCCCTGGCCCGCCGTCACCTCCAGGCAGACGCGGGCGGTGTAGCCGGGACAGCGACGGTGCACCTCGTCCAGCCCTTCGGCGATGAGGCGCAGGCCCCGCGCTTCGTCCGGGTGGGAGCCGGGGTGGAGGATGAGCAGCGGGATGCCCAGGCGCTCACAGCGAGTGAGTTCCTCGGCGACGCACGCGAGCGACTTCTCGCGGGCCTCCGGCGCCTCACCGGCCAGGTTCACCAGGTAGCTGCCGTGGGCGATGACGGGCAGGCCCGTGCGGCGGGCCTCGGCGCGGAAGGCCTGGGCCTCCGCGTCCGTCAGGGCGGGGGCGCTCCAGCCCCGCGCGTTCTTCGTGAAGATCTGCAGGGCGCGGGCGCCGTGCGCTTCGGCTCGCTGGAAGGCCTGGCTCACGCCTCCGGCGATGGATTCATGAGCCCCGATGCGCACGGCTTCGACTTCGTCCCTCTTCGGCCGCTACTCGACGGTCTTGTACTTGCGGCCGAGGTCGCGGAAGTACTTCACGCCGTTGTCCAACGAGTTCTCCATCGCGTCCATCAGCACCGTGCGGAACGTGGCCACGGGCGCGCGGAAGGACTCGTAGTAGCGCTGCCGGTCGATGGAGTGGATGACGGCGGGCATGTAGCCGTTGCGCAGCAGGATGAGGTTGCTGCACATGCGCCCCACCTTCCCGCTGTGCTCGGTGAAGGGGAAGATCTGCAGGAACTCGTGCTGCACCACCGCCGCCTGCTTGATGGGGTGGAACTCGCGGAACTCCGCGCTGGCGGTGTGGTCCACGAGCTTCTCCAGCCGGGCCTGGATCTTCGCGGGCTGGGTGATGTCGTGGAAGTAGGTGCGGTGCAGGGGCATGTCCTTGCGCAGCCCCGCGCGGTCGCGCTCCTTGGCCAGCTCCTTCTCCGTGCGCTCGCGCCGCTCCATGCGCGCACGCTCGGCCAGCGCTTCCGGCGTGTTGCCCAGGAAGAGGTCGTGCATCCGCTTGATGGTGGTGAGCGTGAGCGCGGACTGCTTCTTCGCGCCCGCGGCCTCCTCGCGGATGTAGTCCGCCACCGCCTTGTGGTTGCGGATCTCCAGCACCACCGGGATCATGGAGGCTTCCGCCGCCGTGCGCTCCGGGAAGAGCGCGGCCATCAGCTCCTGGTGCGTGTACACGACGCCTTCGAGCGCGGCGTCGTGGTAGATCCACGACATCTCGAAACGGTCGAGGAACTCACGCGCAGGCTGCTTGTCCTTGTAGATCTCAAGGTACTCGCGCAGCTGCTCGTTCTTCTCGTCGATGTCCTGGTAGCGTTCCTTCACGGACTGCGGCTCCTTCTCGCTCCGGCCCGCCCCGGGCGCTGGTTCCCAGAGGCTGCGCCGGGAGGTACAACGGCACGGAGAGTCTAGAAATTCCGCGCGGTTGGAACAAATAAAACCTGACTACAGATTCACCAGGAACACCTCGCAGACCTGATCCAGCAGATCTTTTGAAAGGGCTGGCGGGATTTGCCGGTATCGGGCGGCGTCCCGGATGAGCGACACGAGGTCGCGGGGGTGGCAGGAGCGCATCTCCATGCTGCGCGGCTTGTAGTAGTGCTCCACCAGGTAGGTGATGGCCTGGTCCACGTAGGGGATGCCGGCCGCCTCGCAGACCCGGCGGAAGATCTCCCGGTAGGACTCCTCGTCCGGGTTGCCCACCTCGATCTTGTACTTGATGCGCCGCAGGAAGGCCTCGTCCACCAGCTCCTTGGGGTCCAGGTTGGTGGAGAAGACGAGCAGCTGATCGAAGGGGATCTCGAACTTCTTGCCGGTGTGCAGGGTGAGGAAGTCCACCCGCTTCTCCAGGGGGACGATCCAGCGGTTGAGCAGGTCCGTGGGGTGGACCTTCTGGCGGCCGAAGTCGTCGATGAGGAGCATGCCCCCGTTGGCCTTCACCTGGAACGGCGCCTCGTAGAAGCGGGTGCTCTCCGAGTAGATGAGGTCCAGGGTCTCCAGCGTCAGCTCGCCGCCCACCACCACCGCGGGGCGCCGGCAGAGCGACCAGCGCTTGTCCATTTCGAAGGTCTGCCGGCGGCCGTTGGCGTCGCGGCCCACCTCCAGCGACACGGGCGTGTGGATGATGCGGTCGAAGACCTTGATGATCTGGTTGTCGATTTCGAGGCAGTGCGGGACGAAGACCTCGCCGCCGAACATGTGCGAGATCGCCTCCGCCAGGCTCGTCTTGCCGTTGCCCGGCGGGCCGTAGAGGAAGAGCGAGCGGCCGGAGTTCACGGCCGGGCCCAGCTTGTCCATCAGCTCCGCGGAGACGGTGAGGTGGCCCAGGGCGGCGACCAGGTCCTCCTGGTCCACGACGGGCGTCTCCTCCGTCTGGCTGCTGATGAGGGCGTTGTACTGTTCAATCGGGACGGGGGCGGGGCCCACGTAGGTGGAGCGGGTGAGGGCGTCGCGCGCGTACTCGCGGCCCTTCTCCGTGAGGGCGAACTCCACGGACGCGCGGCCAAAGCCCTTGCCGCCGCGCAGGTCCACGAGCTTCTCCGCGGCGAGGAAGTCCACCACGTGCTCCACCACGCCGGACCAGGGCAGGCACATGCTCTCCGCGATGGCCACGCCCGTCCCGGTGCCGGCGTAGTAGAGGAACTTGAGGCCCAGGTCCGACAGCAGACCCATCCTCAGTCCCGTGTCCTCCAGCGACTTCGGCTCACCCGGAGCGATGTCGAGGACGGACGGGTTCTCCAGCTTGAAGGGATTGTCTTCGTACGCGTAGCCGGCGGGAGGCATCGGGTACGGGTTCTACCCGATTCCCCCGTCCGCCGGGACTTCACGTCCGCCGACTGTCCTCAAACGTAGGTCAGCCAGTCCGCATAGCGGGCTTCCTGGCCCCGCACGACGCGGAAGTACATGTCCTGGACGAACTTCGTGATGGGGCCGGGCTTGCCGTCGCCAATCTGCCGGTTGTCCACCTCGCGCACGGGGGTGATCTCCGCGGCGGTGCCGGAGAAGAAGACCTCGTTGCAGATGTAGAGGGCGTCACGGGTGACGGTGACCTCCTCGATGGTGGTGTGGCCGGCGTCGCGCAGCAGCTTGAGCACCGTGTCGCGGGTGATGCCGTCCAGGACGGGGGAGGAGAGGGGCGGCGTCTTGATGATGCCCTTCTTGTTCACGAGGAAGATGTTCTCCCCGGAGGCCTCCGCGACGAAGCCGCTGATGTCCAGGAGGATGGCCTCGTCGTAGCCGGCGAGCACCGCCTCGCGCTTGGCGAGGATGGAGTTCACGTACTGGCCGGTGATCTTCCCGCGCACCATGTTCACGTTGACGTGGTTGCGCGTGAACGAGCTGACCTTGGCGCGGATGCCCTCCTTGATGCCCTTGTCGCCCAGGTACGCGCCCCAGTCCCAGGCGGTGATGCCCACGCGGGTGGGGTTCACCGCGCCCAGGTCCATGGCGCCGTCGCCCATGAAGGCGACCGGGCGCAGGTACGCGCCGTTGGCGAACTGCGCCTTCTGCGTGCGCAAGAGCTCCAGCGTGGCCTCCACCAGTTCGTCCTCGGTGTAGGGCATCTTCAGCATGATGATGTGCGCGGAATCCATCATGCGGCGGATGTGCTCGCGCAGCCGGAACACGGCGAGCCGGCCGTCATGGGTCTTGTAGGCGCGGATGCCCTCGAAGACGCCCAGGCCGTAGTGGAGGGCGTGCGTCATCACGTGCACGTTGCCCTCGTCCCATTTCATCAGCTTCCCATCGAGCCAGATGTGTTCGGCGCGCAGCACGGTGGATGAGGTCGAGCTCATCGGGAAGTTCCTCTCGGGCTAGGGGTGGGACAGCTGAGGGACTTGTACCCAGGCACACTGGGGACGCAAAGCGTGAAACGCCAACGATCTGCACTCCGTGTGCGGCGCTTTGCGTCAGGCCTGCGCGATGGTCGGCAGGTTGGCGCGGGCCTTCTCGATGTCGCCCTCGTATTTGAGGACGAGGTTGAGCGTGGCGGCGACGACGTCCGAGCTGAGCGCCTCCGCGTTGAGCAGCGCCAGGCTCTGCGCCCAGTCCAGCGTCTCGCTGATGGACGGGGCCTTCTTCAAGTCCAGCGCGCGGATGGCGGCGACGGCCTCCACCACCTGCTCGGCCAGCACCTGGGGGACCTCCGGCAGGCGCGAGCGGACGATCCGCAGCTCGCGCTCGCGGTCCGGGAAGTCGATGTGCAGGTGCAGACAGCGGCGCTTGAGCGCGTCCGACAGCTCCCGGGCGTTGTTGCTGGTGAGGATGACGCGCGGGACATGCTTCGCGCGGATGGTGCCCAGCTCCGGCACCGTGACAGCGTTGTCAGAGAGGACCTCCAGCAGGAAGGCCTCGAACTCCGGATCCGCCTTGTCGATTTCGTCCACCAGCAGCAGCGCGGGCGTGTCCGAAAGCTGGGCCTGGAGGATGGGGCGGGGGAGGAGGAAGCGCTCGGAGAAGAACACCGCGTCGCCGGACGCGAGCCGGTCCGCGGCCTCCGCCAGCGTGGACGTGCCCTGGGTCAGCTCGCCAATCTTGTCCTTGAGGAGCTGCGTGTAGAGCAGCTGCTTGGCGTACTCCCACTCGTAGAGGGCCTTGGCCTCGTCCAGGCCCTCGTAGCACTGGAGCCGGAGGAAGGTCCTGTCCAGCGCCTGGGCCAGCGCCTTGGCCAGCTCCGTCTTGCCCACGCCGGCCGGGCCCTCCACGAGGATGGGCTTGCCCATCCGGTCCGCCAGGAACACCGCCGTGGCGATTTCAGGGGACGACAGGTAGCCCACCGCCTCCAGGCGACGCGCCGCGTCCTCCACGCTGGTGAACGAGCGAATCTCCGGAGTCAGTTGAGGGGGGCTCACGCCCGTCAACTTAACCGACGGTTTCCCGCCGACTGCGGCAAAAATGCCAGGGTTGTGGGGGCGCCGTCCGCACTCTTGAGGGCCTTGGGAGCTGTAACCCTGCGGAATCAGAGTGCGTAATTATTTTCGCACCGCGGGCATGCACCGTGCATCTATGCGGGCGTATCTCAGGACGACGAGGTCGCGGGTCATGTGGGCGTGGCTGAAGCTGGCGATGGCGGTGCTGGTGGTGGTGATGCCGGGGGGCTTCCCTCTCGTGCTGGCGTACATCGCGACGCGGACGTTGCTGGAGCGCTGGCGGGTGGCGCAGGCGCAGGCCCGGGAAGAGGGCCGGCCGGTGTCGGTGGTGCGGGACGTGGTGGGCGCGCTGCACTTCCGGGACCTCATCCGTGAGGCCAGGGCGGCCACGGCGCTGTAACCGGTCGGCGTAGGACAGTCTTGAGATGGACGAAGGGCCCGGCACTCCAAGGAGTGCGCGGGCCCTTGTCGTTTCCAGCGGAGGGGAAGGCTACTTGTCGAGCTCGTCGACGAGCGCCGTCCAGTCGTCCTCACCGGCTTCGGGGGCGGTGGGCAGCTGCATCACCATGGTGCGCTCCGGGGCCTCCTCGTCCACGGGGACGGGGGTGGGCGCGGCGGCGGCCTTCTTCGCGGCGGGCTTGGCGGCGGCCTTGGCCGGGGGCTTGGCGGCGGCCGGGATGACCGGGTTCGCCTGGACGGTGGCGGCCAGGTGCTCCTCCTCGGTGGCCTTGGCGCCCTTCGCGGCGGGGGCGGCGGCAGCCGGGGCCTTCGTCTTGTAGCGGGCCAGCTCCAGCTCGGCGACCTTGAGCGCCTTGCTCTTCTCCTGGACGGACGTCTGGAGGCGGGCGACCTCCTGGGCCTTGATGGCCTCGCGGCGCTCGAGCTCCGCCTTCTGCTTGGCGTTGAGGTCCTCCAGCTCCTTGGCCTGACGGGCCTCCAGGTCCTTGCGGTCCTTCTGCGCGGTGGCGAGCTTGGCGGCCGCCTCGTTGGCCTTGGTCTCCGCCGCGGCGACGCGGGCGTTGAGGTCCTTCTCCGCGCGGGCGCGGGTGCTCTGGGCGTTCTCCAGCGCCAGCTCCAGGTCCTGGGCCTTCTTGGTGCGGGCCTGCAGCTGGGCCTGGGCGTCCTTGAGCTTCGCCTCCGTGTCGGCGGCGAACTTCTGGGCCTCCTGGGAGAGCTGGGCGATGCGCTGCTCCGCCTGGGCGAGCTTCGCGGCGAGGCTGTCCGACTGCTTCTTCGCCTCGGCGGCGGCGGCCTGGGCCTGCTGGGCCTGCTGCTGCGCCTGGGCCTGGGCCTGCTGGAGCTGTCCGGCCAGTCCGTCGCGCTCGCTGGTGAGCTTCTTCTGCTGGTTCGCGGCCTGCTGGAGCTGCCCGTCGCGGTCCGCGATGGCCTTGCGCGCGCCGTCCAGCTCGCTGGAGACGTTGGCGATCTGCTGGTTGAGCGCGTCCGCCTGCTTCTTCGCCTCGGAGGCCTGGTGCTCCAACTGGCCTTCCAGCTGCTTCACCTGCTCCGTGCGGGTGGTGACCTCGCGGTTGAGCACCTCCGCCTGACGCATCTTCTCCTGCGTCACGTGCGTGAGCTTGCGGAGCGTGTCCGACAGCTCCTTGCCCTTGGTGTCGACCTCGTTCTGGAGGAGCTCCTCACGGCGCTGCGACTCGTGGGTGAGCGTCTGGAGGCGGTCCTCCAGGTGGTGCCGCGCGTCCTGCGTCTGCGCGAGCGTGGAGGACAGCTGCGTGACTTCCGACACGCGGGTGCCCAGCTCGTGCTTGGTGACGATGAGCTGCTCGGCCAGGTCCTCGCCGTTGGCCTGGGCCTCGGTGAGCTGGCGCGTGAGCTCCGCCTGGGCGCTGGCGGCGGCCTGGCGGGACTGCGCGTGGGCCTGCTCCTCGCGGGCCAGCGCGTCCTGGGTGCTGGCGAGCTGGCCCTGCGTGTCGGCCAGTTGCTGCGAGGTGGCGTTCAGCTCCGCGGTGAGGTTGTCGCGCTCGCCGGTGAGGGCGTTGATGCGCGCGGTGGTCTCCTCCGCGAGCGCCGCGTGGGCGGTGCGCTCCGCGTCGTAGAGCCCCTGCGTTTCGGACAGGTCCGCGCGCAGCTGGCCAATCTGGCCGGTGAGGTCCTGCTCCAGCGCGTCCTTCGCCGCGTTGAGCGCCGCCAGCTCCGCGATGCGCGCGTCGCGCTCCTCGGTGGTGCGGGCGAGGAGGCCGTTGGTCTCCTGGAGGATGTCGCGCGTCTCGTTGAGCTCCGCGTCCAGCTCATCGCGGTGCGAGGTGACCTTCGCCAGGTCGGCGCGCGTCGACTCCAGGGTCTCCTGGGTCTGCGTGAGCGTCTGGCTGGTGGCCTCCAGCTCACCGCGCGTCTCCGCGAGCGTGCCCTCCGTGCTGGAGAGCGTGTTCTGCGTGTCGGAGAGCGTGGCCTCCGTGCGGGCCAGCGTGTCCTGCGTCTGCGCGAGCGTCGCCTCGGTGGTGGCCAGCGTCTGGCTGGTGGCCTCCAGCTCGCCCTGGGTGGACGCGAGCGTCCCTTCCGTCTGCGCGAGCTTCGCCTGCGTGTCCGTCAGCGTCTGGCTGGTGGCCTCCAGCTCGCCACGGGTCTCCGCGAGCGTGCCCTCCGTGCTGGAGAGGGTGGCCTGGGTGTCCGCCAGGGTCTGGCTGGTGGCCTCCAGCTCACCGCGCGTGGTGGAGAGCGTCTCCTCCGTCTGCGCGAGCTTGGCCTGGGTGTCCGCCAGGGTCTGGCTGGTGGCCTCCAGCTCGCCGCGGGTCTCCGCCAGCGTGCCTTCGGTGCTGGAGAGGGTGGCTTGCGTCTCGGAGAGGGTGGCCTCCGTGCGCGCCAGCGTGTCCTGCGTCTGCGCGAGCGTGGACTCGGTGGTGGCCAGCGTCTGGCTGGTGGCCTCCAGCTCGCCGCGCGTGGTGGAGAGCGTCTCCTCCGTCTGCGCCAGGCGCGTCTGCGTCTCGGAGAGCTGCTGGCTCGTGGCCTCCAGCTCGCCGCGCGTCTCGGAGAGGGTGGCCTCCGTGTTGGAGAGCGTGCCCTGCGTCTCGGAGAGCTGCTGGCTCGTCGCTTCCAGCTCGCCGCGCGTCTCCGCGAGGGTGGCTTCCGTGCTGGAGAGCGTGTTCTGCGTCTCGGAGAGCTGCTGGCTCGTGGCCTCCAGGTTGCCGGTCAGCTCGGCGATGCGGGCGTCGCGGTCGGAGACGTCGGTCTGCAGGCCCTCGATGGTGCCGTCGCGCTGGGCGACGGTGTCCTCGAGCGAGGCCACGCGCGCGGAGAGCTGTTCGCCCTGGCGCTGGGCCGCGTCCAACTGCTCGGTGAGCGCTTGAATCTGGCCGTTGAGGTCCGCCTCCAGGGCGTCCTTCGCCGCGCGCAGGTCCTCCAACTGGCTGGTGAGGTCCTGCTCCAGCGCGTCCTTGGCCTGCTGCAGCGCCTGGAGCTCCGCGGTCAGCTCGTTCTCGCGGTCCTCCAGGTGCGTCTTGACGGCCTCGACCTCGCCCTCCAGCTCACCGATGCGCTCGCGGTGCTGCTGGATGGTGGCGTTGAGCTCCGCCTCGCTGTTCTCGTTGCGGGCGATGGTCTCCTGCAGCTCGCGGTCGAGCGCGGAGATCTTCCCGTCCCGCTCCTCCAGGCGCTGCGTGAGGTCCTGCTCCTGCGCGTCCTTGTCCAGCCGGAGCTGGTCGCGCTCGCCGGTGACGCGCGAGATGTCGGACTCCAGGTCCGCCACCTGCTGCGTGAGGCGCTGCTCCAGCGCGGCGCGCTCGGCGTTGAGGCGCTCGATCTCCGCGTCCGAACGGCTGGCGTGCTCCTCCGCCGTGGTGGCCCGGGCCTCCAGGCCGCGCACGGTGGCGTCGCGCTCCTGCTCCGTCTGGGTCAGCCGCTCCTGGAGGGCTTGAATCTCCCCGCCCAGCTCGGCGTAGCGGTTGTCGCGCTCGCTGACGGTGCGGGACAGCTCGGACTCGAACTGGTCGCCGCGCTCACGCAGCTGGAGGATGTCCGCCTCGTTGGCGCGGACGGTGTCCTGGAGCTTCTGCTCCTTGACCTCGAACTCCAGCGTGACGACGCCGAGGTGCTTCTCCAGCTTGTCGAACTCGTTGCGCCAGGACTCCAGGTCCGCGCCGCGCCGGGCCAACTCCTCGTCGCGGAGGTTGACCTCCTTGCGCAGGACGTTGATGTCCTTCTCCTTGGAGGCGACGACCTCGATGAGGTCCTTCTCCGAGGAGAACTTCTGGAGGAGCAGGTCGTCGACGGTGGCGCCGTGCTCGCGCTCCTTCTGGACGATGGACTGCTGCGCGTCGTTGAAGCGGCGCAGCAGGTCGTCCACCTGCATCTTCAGGCCCTGCAGCTCCACGTCCTTCTCGTGGAGGCGGTCCTCGACGGAGAGCAGCTCGCGCTCGCGGACGCTCCAAATCTCCGACAGGCGCGCGAGCTGGGCTTCACGCGTCTTCAGTTCGTCCCGGAGGATCTGGATCTTGCCCTCGGGCGTGCCCATCAGCTCGCGGCGCGGGGGCGGGCGCTTGAGCTGACGCGACTCCGCCAGCAGCTCCGCCTTGCGGTCCGCGATGGACGAGAAGGCCCGGTCCATGAAGGACTTGTCCTCGTCCGTCATCGCGCTGCGGCGCTCGCGCTTGGGCAGCTTCGGCGGAGCGCCCGTGCGCACGCCGGGCATGGGCGGCGGGGCTTCGCGCGGGGCACCGGAGAGCGCGGCGTCCAGGTCCGCGTCGGACTCGTCGGAGCCGGGCGGCACGATGCCGGCGCTCATGGAGGCCAGCTCGCCCATCTCGAACGGGATGACGAGGTAGCCGTCCGCGGCGGCCGGCGTCTCACGGTGTTTGTTCAGACCCTCCACACCGGAGTCGGAGGAGAGCAGGAGGACCTTGAGGTTCTGGCCCCACTTGCCCTTCTTGATCTGCCCACAGAGGGCGAAGCCGGACTGGTCCGGCAGCTCCGCGCGCACGACGACGAGGTCGGGTCGGCGCTTCTCCAGCTCCCGCTGCGCGTCTGACGCAGTGGTGGCCATGGCCGTGTTGTAGCCCGCGCTCTTGAGCACGGAGGCCATGCTGAGTGCGAAGTCGTTCTGGCTTTCGACGATGAGGACGCGACGCTCCATGAAGCCCTTCACCCAGCAAAAAGTGCAGTGAAAACCGCCACATCCTATCGGGCGGGCGCAAGGCTTGGGAAGTTTCCGAGCGGTGCTCGGTCGGCTGCCTCACGAGTTCTTGCCGCGAACCGCTCCCTGGCCGACAGGGGGAACCGACCCGGGGGACACGCCTGCTTCCACATCCCGCCCGGGGAAGTTGGTGGGCGGGGTGTGCCGGGCAAAGCGGGCGCCCTCGGGGGGACAGTACCCGTGCGCCAACTGGGCGAACCACGGGTTGAGGGTGGAGTCGGGCGGCGCGGGCGGAGGACCCGGGTCCTCGGCGTCCGCGGCCTCCACGTCGAGCGAGTCCGCGTCGTGGACCTCGTCGGCGCCGATCTCCTCGGCCTCGTCCAGCGCCGCGCTGGCGTTGGCGGGCGTGTGCCCGGCGTCGTCGTCCAGGGACTGGGCCTCGTCGGCGGCGATCTCCTCCGGCTCGTCGTCCGAGGCCGAGGCCGAGGAGGGCTTCAGCACGGGCGGCGTGGGGATCAGCCGGGGCGGCGGTCCCTGGCGCGGAACGGGCGGCGGCGCGGCGGCGCGGGGCGGCAGCTGTGGCGGGCGGTCCCCGTCGGAGACGGAGCCTCCCCGGATGGGCGGCTTGTCGGACTCCGTGAGCACCGGAGGGCGGGAGGCGGGCCGGCCTGGATCCGCGGCGAGGCCGCCACGGATGGGCGGTTTGTCCGCGTCGGCCATGGGAGAGGGGGTGGGGAAGAGACGCGGGGGTTCAGAGGGAGCGGTGTCCTGCGACCGCTGCGCACGGCCGGCGTTCGTGCCGCGCGCCCCGGCCAGCAACGAGCGCATGGGCACGATGGGCGTGGGCGCGGGGGCCTCCTCCTCATCGCGCATGACGCCGGTCCGGCGCACGACGGGCGTGGGGGCCCGCTCCTCATCCTCGGAGAGGGAGGCGGGGCGGCGCACGATGGGCGTGGCCGCGGGAGGTTCGTCTTCCGGCAGGGGCCGGCGCACGACGGGCGTGGGCGCGGGGGCCTCATCTTCTGAAGCCGGCCTGCGGACGACAGGCGTGGGCGCGGGGGGCTCGTCCTCGGAAGCCGGCCTGCGGACGACGGGCGTAGGGGCGCGTTCTTCTTCCTCGGCGGCCGGCCTGCGCACGACGGGCGTGGGCGCCGGCGTGCGGGTGTCGTCTTCCGCGACCTCCACCGGCCGGCGCACCACCGCCGTCGCTCCAGAGGAGGCATCCTCGGAGGCGCGGGCCTCCGCATCCGGCTCCCCGGCGTCGTCCCCACCGGCATCCTTCAAGCCGAGGGCCTTCACCAGGGGGCTCGTCACCATCTCCGTGGGCGGCGCCGGCTCCGAGCCATGGCCTCCCAGCGGTTCCGGCTCCTCGTCCTTCGCGGTGGCGCCGGGCGTCTGGGGCGCGGCCGCGGGCTCCGCAGGCGGCGTGGCCTCCTTGCTCTCGGGGGCCGGAGCGGCCTTGGCGGACTCGCGCAGCGGCAGGCCCATGACCATGGGCACTTCGTCCGGCCGCATGTCCGGCTCGGTCTTGACGAGCCGGGTGTCCATCCCGTCGTCCAGGGCCATGCCCATCACCACGGGCGCGTCCTCCGCGCCATCCTTCGCGGGGGGCGGGGCGGCTTCGTCGGACGTGGCCTGGGCCGCGGGCTTCGCGGGCGGCTTGGGCGCCGCGGGCTGGGACGCCTCCGGCATGCCCAGGCTCGCGAGCCGGTTCGTGGGCGTGCCCGTCATCGTGACGTCGGGCGGTTCGCTGGCGGCCTCGACCGGAACGTGGCCGCGCTTCTCCAGCAGCGAGTCGTAGAGGTCCAGCAACTGGCCCCGGATGAGGCCGGCGTCCAGCACCTTCTCCGCGAACGCGCGCCCGGCCTTGCCCAGCGCCACGCGGCGGGGCACGTCGCGCGCCAGGTCCAGGATGCGCTCGGAGAGGGCGCGGGCGTCGCCCGGAGGGAAGAAGATGGCCGCGTCCTTCGGAATCAGCTCGCGGGTGACGGGCAGGTCCGCGGCGATGACCGGCCGGCCGGCGGCCAGGTACTCGGAGACCTTGGCCAGCGGTCCGCCCTGGAGCCGGTTGCGCTCCGAGTCGTCCAGCGGCAGCACGCCCACGTCCGCCAGCGCCAGCACCTTGACCAGGTCGTCGTGCGCGACGGGCGGCTGGAAGTCGACCTTCTCCTTGATGCCCAGGTCGTTGACCAGGTCCTCCAGGTGGGGCTTCCAGTCCGGATGGTGCGCGCCCACCAGCGTCAGGCGCACGTCCACCTGCTGGGCCGCGAGCGCGGTGGCGCGCAGGAGGGTGGGCAGGCCCTGCCAGCCCACGTGGCTGCCCAGGTACATCATGCGCAGGGGCGAACCGTCCGGGGCGCCGAGCACCTCCGGGTCGTACGGCTTCAGGTCCACGGGCGCGCGAATCGTCCGCAGCTGGTCCTCCGCCGCGCCCAGCCCCTGGATGAACGCGCGCGTCGTCTGCGAGCCGGTGACGACGAGGTCCGCGTTCATCAGGCAGAACAGCTCCTGGCGGCGGATCTTCGACAGGAAGCGGCGGTCGCCGTCCGTCTGGGGATGGGTGTAGCGCAGCTCCTGGGACGGGAACGTCTGCGCCTCATAGATGAGGCGGTAGCCGTAGTCCGCCTTCAGCTCGCACAGCGCGTACCCGCCGAAGGGGTCCGTGAAGTGGGCGAGGGCATAGTCCTCGCTTTCGAGCTGGCGGCGCACGGCCCGTTCAAAAGACTGGATGCGCGACGCCAGGTCCCCGGAGCCTACCGGGACGCGGAGCAGCCGGGCGCCCTGGTACTTCTCGATATGGGAGTGGTCGGGCGTCTTCGCCGACAGCACCACCACGGAGAAGCGATCAGGCAACGCCTTCAGATACTCGGTCAGTCGGCGTGAGGAGCCAGACGGGCCGGGGATGACGTCGAAGCTGCACAGGAGAAGTCTGGGCAGGTCACTCAAGCGGTCGCAGGATACTTGGACAGGGGTGAGGTGTCATCGGGTGTGACGGATGAAGAAGGGGGTCGGCGGAACAACACATCCCGTGACGGATGCGTTGACCCCCTGTATGCCGCGTCATAACGAGGCGAGGTGTCCATGGATGAGCGGAAGGGCGTCACCGTGAGCTACCTGCGGCAGCTGGCCCGGAAATACCTCCGGGAGGGAGCTGGCGCGTCCCGCGGGCGGGAGCTGGTCTCCTCGCTGGCCGAGCGCATTCCCGCCCTGGGGCGGCTCGCGCGCATGGCCGGGCTGGCGACGTCCCGGCGCGGCTCGGGTGACGTAGGCGGGGAGGAGCGGGCCCTGGATTCCGGCCCGGCGGATTCCCGCTCCGCCAAGGGCCCGACGTCCGGGTCCGTGCCCCTGCCTTCGCCTGAGAGCGCCACCGCGCCGCAGGCACGAGAACTTTCCGAGGAGCCCATCACGGAGCCCAGCGGAGGCCCCAAGACGCGGCCCGCGCGCGTGGTGACGTTCCCCGCCCGCGGGAAGGCGCGCCGCGACCCGGACGAAGAGGACACGCTGTCCTTGTCGCCGGAAGCGCCCACGCCGCGCCCATCGAGCGCCCCCAAGGAGGACCCGCCCGCCGCCGCGCCGCCCGCGCCCGAGCCGCCGCATGCCGCCGAGCCCCTGGTCGAGGGGTTCTTCGTGACGAAGATGGCGGGGGAGAAGGAGGCGCGCCGCCATCACTTGTTGGAGGAGCACGCGCCGCGCCTTCCTCCGGCGGACGCGTCGCCCGAGCGCGACGAGCACCTGGCCATGCTGCCCCTGGACTACCAGGACGACGCGATGGTGCTGCTCGCGAGGGATCCGCACACGCTCTTCGTCTTCTGGGACTTCAGTGACGCGAGCCGGAACCGGGCGCTGGACGACCTGCCGGCGCCGCGCGCGGTGATGAAGGTGTTCGACGGCGAGGGCGTGTCGCGCGAGGTGGACTTCGCGCTGGAGTCGCGCAGCTTCTATCTGCAGGGCATGACGCCCGGGCGCACCTACCGGGTGGAGGCGCACTTCGTCGGTTCGGATGGCCGGTCGCGCCGCATCGGACATTCGTCCAATCGGGCCACGTTGCCGCCCGCGGGGCCGTCGGCGGACACGTCCATCCGGTTCCTGCGCATGCCGCCTCCGCCGGTGGTGGACCGGTCGCGCGAAGCCGTCCCTGTGGCGGCGTCCGCGCGTGTTCCCCGGGTGGAGGAGCGCGAGTACGTCACCTGGCGCCGGGTGCAGTTGCCCGGGAGCGCCGGGGTGGTGGACGTGCCGGAGGTCCACCGCGAGCGCACCGAGGCTTATGTCGATGCGCCGCGCGTCCCGGGAGCGTCGGACCAGCGCTACGTGGAAGAGGCGTATCTGGAGAGCGTGCCGCGAGCGCCTGGGGCGTCGGATCAGCAGTATGCGCGCGTAGGGGAGGCGACGCTTGGTGAGGGCGCGGTGCTGGCCCCGTCCCGCGCTCCCGGGGCGTCGGATCAGCGCTACCTGGCCGTGGAGCTGGCTCCGGGCGCTTCGGACCAGCGCTATGACGTGGCGTCTCCGTATCTGGAGGTGCCGCGTGCACCGGGTGCTTCGGATCAGCGCTACGACATGGCGTCTCCGTATCTGGAGGTACCGCGAGCGCCGGCCGCTTCGGATCAGCGGTACGGTGAGTCACTGCTGCCGGGTGGCGTTTCGGAGTACCGCTATCTGGAGGTGCCGCGTGCACCGGGCGCTTCGGACCAGCGGTACGTGGCGGGAGGGCAGGGGACCCAAGGCGCGCAGCCTGCGCCGGGGACTTCGGACCAGCGCTACCTGAGCGTGCCTCGTGCCGCGGGCGCTTCGGATCAGCGGTATCTGACCGTGCCTCGCGCGGCGGGTGCGTCGGACCAGCAGTACTTGAGTGTCCCTCGTGCCGCAGGCGCGTCGGACCAGCGGTATCTGCCCGTGGAGCGCGCCACGGGCGCATCGGATCAGCAGTACCTCACGGTGCCGCGTGCGGCTGGGGCTTCGGACCAGCGGTATCTGTCGGCGGAGCGCGCCACGGGTGCTTCGGACCAGCAGTACCTGACCGTGCCTCGGGCGGCGGGCGCTTCGGATCAGCGCTACCTGTCCGTGGATCGCGCCACGGGCGCGTCGGATCAGCAATACCTGACGGCGCCCCGGACGACAGGTGCTTCGGATCAGCGCCACCTGCTCGTGGATCGCGCTTCGGATCAGCTCGGCGCATCGCGTGCGGCCGGGGGCTCGGATGCCTGGTCTCCAGAGACGCCTCGCTCACAGGGCGACGTGCTCGAAGCGCGGGACCTCTCGTCGTCGCGTCCTGCTGCGCAGGCTCCAGGTTCGGTCCTGTCCGCTCCATCAACGCAGGAAATGGCCTCCACGGATTCGTGGCGGCCCACGGAGCCCGAGCCTCCCAAGGACCCATGGGCCTTGAGCGTGGCACGTGGTCCCTCCGCGTCCGAACAGCGTGCCCTCGACAAGGCCCGCGAGGCCGCGCGACGAGCCGCACTGGCCTCCGTGCCCGTGAGCCCTTCGCCCGCGACGGTGGAAAGCCCCGCGGCCCCGAGCGCCGCCTCCGCCAAGGCCGAGGCTCCGAGCACTCCGCCCGCGAAGACGGAGGCCGTGAAGCCCCCGCCCGCCGCGCCCGCGAAGGCGGCCCAGAAACCATCGGAGCCCAAACCCTCGGGCTCCAAGTCCTCCTCCAAGTCCCGGCCCTCGCGCCGTGGACGGAAGTGAACCCGCACGGCTTCTCCGACCGACCTATGAGCCTGGGCTCCCTCGCGCTGGTCCTTCACGCGCACCTGCCGTTCGTCCGCCATCCCGAATACGAAGACTTCCTCGAGGAGGACTGGCTCTACGAGGCCATCTCCGAGACGTACCTGCCGCTGCTGCGGGTGTTCGACAGGCTGGTCGAGGACCGCGTCCCCTTCCGGGTGACGATGACGCTCTCGCCCACGCTCGTGTCGATGCTCAACGACGACCTGCTGCGGGAGCGCTACGCCAAGCGGCTGGATTCGCTCTGCGAGCTGGGCGCCCGCGAGGTGCACCGCACCCGGGACGACCCCACCTTCCACCCGCTGGCCGTCTTCCACCGCGACCACTTCGAATCGCTGCGGCTCGCGTACCACAACCACTACCGGCGCGACCTGGTGGCCGCGTTCCGCAGGCTCCAGGACTCCGGCCACCTGGACATCCTCACCTGCAACGCGACCCACGGCTTCCTGCCGCTCATGCAGCAGACGCCGGAGGCCGTGCGCGCGCAGGTGACGGTGGCCGCGAACCACTACCGCCAGAACTTCGGCCGCGACCCCGCCGGCATCTGGCTGGCCGAGTGCGGCTACTACCCGGGCCTGGAGCGCATCCTCTCCGCCGAGCGCATCCGCTACTTCTTCGTGGACACGCACGCGCTCACGGACGCCACGCCCCGCCCGCTGCACGGCCCCTACGCGCCCATCTTCACCGAGCCCGGCGTGGCCGCCTTCGCGCGCGACCCGGAGAGCAGCCAGCAGGTCTGGAGCACCGAGCACGGCTACCCCGGCGACCCCGTCTACCGCGAGTTCTACCGGGACATCGGCTGGGACCTGGACCTGGACTACATCCGGCCCTTCATCCAGCCCACCGGCGACCGCAAGAACACCGGCTTCAAGTACTTCCGCATCACCGGCAAGACGAACGACAAGCAGCCCTACAATCCGGCCGCCGCCCGCGAGCGCGCCTGGGTCCACGCGGGCAACTTCCTCTTCAACCGCGAGCGCCAGTTCGAATACCTCGCGTCGCGCATGGGCGGCCGCAAGCCCGTGGTCGTCGCGCCCTATGACGCGGAGCTCTTCGGCCACTGGTGGTTCGAGGGCCCCCACTTCATCGACGCCCTCATCCGCCAGGCCGCGCGCAACCCCAGCCGCTTCACGCTGATCAGCCCGCTGGACGACCTGCGCGAGCACCCCGAGAACCAGGTGGCCACGCCGCCCCTGTCGTCCTGGGGCGCGGGCGGCTACGCGAACATGTGGCTGGATGGCACAAACGACTGGATCTACCGGCACCTGAACCATGCCGCGCGGCAGATGGTGGAGCTGGTCCGGGACTTCCCGGACGCCTCGTCCCTCAAGCGCCGGGCGCTGAACCAGGCCGCGCGCGAACTGCTGCTCGCGCAGTCCTCCGATTGGGCCTTCATCATGAAGACCGGCACCATGGTGGACTACGCCGTGCGCCGCACGAAGGAGCACCTCCAGCGCTTCCTGCGCCTGCACGACCAGGTGCGCGCCGGAACCGTGGACGAGTCGTGGCTGTCCCACGTGGAGGGCCGCAACAACCTGTTCCCCGAGCTGGACTACCGCGTCTACCGGCCCGGTTGAGCGGTCCGGGAACAGGCGGCCGGGCCGGGGGTTCACCTTCCGTCACCGGACACGGTCGTTCCGGTTGCGGGGCTTCGTTTCCGCTTTAGGTTGAGGAAATCCATGACCCACACGCTCTCTTCGTCCCGTCGCAAGCTCGTGGCCGCCGTGCTGGTGTTGGCGTCGCCCACGCTCGCCCTCGCGCAGGCTCCCGCTCCCCAGCCGGCCGCGCCCAAGACGCAGCAGGCGGTCACCGGTCAGGCCGGCAACCTCCAGCCCGCCACGCGTGAGGCCCAGTCGCTGGCCTCGCTGGCGCCCCTGGTGGAGTCGGTGAAGTCCGCCGTGGTGAACGTGGACGTGCAGGCTCGCCCTGAGGTGCCGGAGGGCATGGAGGACAACCCGCTCTTCGACCGCTTCTTCGGAGGCAACGGGCGGGGCCGCGGTGGCCGCAGCGAGCGCGAGCAGATCCGCCAGGGCGCCGGGTCCGGCTTCATCATCGACCCCAAGGGCCTGGTGCTCACCAACAACCACGTCATCGAGGACGCGGTCACCATCACCATCCGCCTGGACGACGGCCGTTCGTTCACGGGCGAGGTGGTGGGCCGCGACCCGCTCACCGACGTGGCCGTGGTGAAGATCAAGGAGAAGGTGGATCAGCTCCCCTCCGTGAAGCTGGGGGACTCCGACGCCGTGCGCGTGGGCGACTGGGTGCTGGCCATCGGCAACCCGTTCGGCCTGGCCTCCAGCGTGAGCGTGGGCATCCTGTCCGCGCGCGCCCGTGAGATCGGCGCCAGCGTGTACGACGACTTCCTGCAGACGGACGCGGCCATCAACCCCGGCAACTCCGGCGGCCCGCTCTTCAACATGAAGGGCGAGGTGGTGGGCATCAACACCGCCATCGTCGGCGGCGGCACGGGCATCGGCTTCTCCGTGCCCAGCAACCTCATCAAGGCGCTGCTGCCCCAACTGGAGAAGGAGGGCGCCGTCACGCGCGGCTGGCTGGGCGTGGGCATCCAGCCCCTGACGCGCGAGCTGGGCCAGGCGCTGAAGCTGTCGGTGAGCGAGGGCGCCATCCTCACGCAGATCACCCCCGACTCCCCGGCGGCGAAGGCCGGCTTGAAGCCGGACGACGTGGTGGTGGCCGTGGACGGCAAGCCGGTGCGCTCCGACAGCGAGCTGACCCGCACCGTGGCGCTCAAGAAGCCCAACAGCGTCGCCACGCTGACCCTCTACCGCGACGGCAAGAAGCAGGACGTCAAGGTGACCATGGGCACCCGGCCGGACCTGGAGGGCCTGTCCAAGAAGAAGCCGTCGGCCAACGACGAGCAGGACAGCTCGCGCCGCGTGGGCGTGTCCCTGCAGGACCTGGATGCCCGCACGGCGTCCCAGGCGGGCTTCACCGAGCGCGCCGGCGCGCTGATCACCGACATCGTCCCGGGCTCGCCCGCGGACCGCGCGCAGCTGACGCCGGGCATGCTGGTGGTGGAGGCGAACAAGAAGCCCATCGCGAGCGCGAAGGAGCTGGCCGCGGCCATCCGCGCCGCGCCCAAGGGCAGCACGCTGCTCCTGCGCGTGGCCGGCCCGGGCGGCGGACGCCTGCTGCGCGCGCTGACCGTGCCCTGAGCGGGCACGGCAGGGCCTGGGGACTTCAGTTCAACGGCTTGAACACGGGGGTGGACGAGTATCGATGAGCGTCAACTACGTCTCGTTGGGTGACAGCACGGCGGTGGGGGTGGGGGCGTCGCAGGGCGGGGGCTATCCCGACCGGCTCGCCTCCCGCCTCCGGAAGGACGGCCTCCCCGTGGGCCATACCAACCTGGGGCAGAGCGGTGCGCGCGTGCGCGACATCGTCAACAACGCCCTCAAGCGCGTCGTCGCGTTGCAACCCACGCTCATCAGCTTGGGCGTGGGCACCAACGACATCTGGCGCGGCACCGAGGTGGCCGAGTTCCAGGACGACCTGGACCGCATCGCCCGGCGGCTGAAGCAGACGGGCGCGTCCATGGTGGTGGTGAACCTGGCGGACATGGCGCTCGCGCCGGTGGCGAAGATGGTGCCCAGCGCGCTGTACGAAGGGCGCATCGAGCCGTTCAACGACGCCATCGCCACCGTGGCCCGCGCGCACGGGCTCCACCTGGTGGACCTGTACACCGCCAGCCGGGAGATGATCCCCCGGCGCCCGGACTTCTTCTGCTCGGATGGCTTCCACCCGTCCGCGGAAGGCTACGAGGAGTGGGCGGACCTGATGCTCCCCGTGGTCCGCACGCTCGTGCGGCGGTAGGCAGCAGGACAGGGCGCCTTCAGGCCTTCGCGATGCCCGTGGGAGCGGGCGGCGTGGAGGGCGCGTCCGTGGGCGGCGTGCTGATGCTGCGCTCGCGGCCGGGGTGGACCTCCATGCCGGGCTCGAATGCCGTCACGCGGTTGCGGCCCGTGCGCTTGCTGCAATAGAGCGCCGAGTCCGCGCAGTCCACCAGCGTGTCCTGCGCCGTCGCGTCCGTGGGGAAGTGCGAGACGCCGATGGACACCGTGACGTGGCCCCCGGGCAGCCCCGGACGGCTGAGCGTGACGGAGTCCGCCACCGCGCGGCGCAGCGTCTCCGCCACCTCCACCGCCGTGGCCTTGGACACCTGAGGCAAGAGCAGCACGAACTCCTCGCCGCCGTAGCGCCCCAGCGTGTCCACCTTGCGCGCACGCGTCCGGAGCACGTCGGAGACCCGGCGCAGCGTCTCATCCCCGGCGCGGTGCCCGGCCAGGTCGTTGAGCCGCTTGAAGTGGTCCACGTCCACCATCAGCAGCGCCATCGGCACGCCGAAGCGCTGGGCCCGCGCCAGCTCCAGGTCCAGCCGCTGGAAGAGGTGGCGGCGGTTGGGCACGCCCGTGAGCGCGTCCGTCAGCGTGAGCTTCACCGTCTCCGCGTGCAGGCGCGCGTTCGTCACCGCCGTCGCGGCCTGGTCGGCCACCGCGGTGAAGAGCTCGATCTCCTCCGCGGAGATGCTCGCCGTCTCCGGGCGCTGGAAGTTGATGACGCCCAGCAGCGTGTCCGCGTGCACCATGGGCACCGCCAGCAGCGAGCCCTGCTCCGAGCCGCCGCGCAGCCCGCGCCGCGCGAAGATGCTGGTGCTGTCCGTGAGGTCCGGCAGGTACACGGCCTTGCGCGCCTGGGCGGCCCGGCCGCACGCGCCCTCGCCCATGGCGAAGGTGTGGCCCTCCAGGCCCCGGCCCTGCGGCCACGCGTGCTTCACCTCCAGCAGGCCCTCCTCGTTGAGGAGCATGATGGAGAAGTCCGGGATGTGCAGCCGCTCCACCACCATGCGGGTGATGCGCGACAGGAGCTCGTCCAGCTCCAGCGTGGTGTTGAGCGAGCGGGCCACGTCGAACAGCAGCGACAGCTCCGTCAGGCGCTCCTCCAGCTCGTCCTTCAGCGCCAGCTTCTCCTTCACCAGTTGCAGGTCGCGGTGCGTGTCGATCTCCTCCACCTTCATGGAGGTGAGCCGCGCGAGCATCTGGTTGAAGGCCGCGCCCAGCCGCGAAATCTCATCCGTGCCCCGGGCCTCCGCGCGCACCAGCAGGTCGCCGTCCGCCGCGCGGCCCATGGCCTCGCTCAGCCGCTTGAGCGGCGCGGTGAGCACGAAGCGCAGGGACAGCCAGGTGACGAGCCCCAGGATGCCCACGAAGAGCACCATCGCGCCCAGCGCGTCCTGGAACACCGTCTGGAGCTGGCGGGTCAGCGCGGGCTCGCCCATGCGCACCTGCAGGACGCCCATGCGCTGCGCGGCCTCGCCAGTGTGGCAGCCGGAGCACTCCGGACCGCCCAGGGGCCGCACCACCTCCGTGCCGCGGTCGCTGGAGCGCGCCGTCTCCGGCCCCGTCGCGGACAGCCGTGCGGCCTCCGGGTGCGGGTGGCCCTGCTCCGCCGGCCGCCGGCTCCAGCGGATGCGCCCATCAGGCGTCAGGATCCGCAGGTCCTCCACGGAGCGGAACAGCCGCGTGTCCGATGACAGCACCTCCGCCACCGCGCCATGCGGTGCCGCGCCCGGCGTCTGCGGCAGCGTAAAGGTGGAGGCCACCGCCTCCGCCAGCGCGAGCGCCTCCAGGTGCGTGCCTTCCCGCACCGCCTGGCGTGCCTCGCGCGAGAAGTGCCCCACGCCCAGCAGCGCCACCACCAACCCGGGCAGCGCGATGCTCCACAAGAGCTTCCTGCCAATCGTCTCGGAACCGAGGGCCATGTGCGGGGCGCAGTGTGCTCCGGACTCTCGCGTTCTGTCCGCGAGCGCCGGAGGGTGAAATTGTCAGGGGCATGACACGCCCTGTCAAACGTACTGGCGTCGAAATATTGAAACGGGGGTGTTGTTCCCCGGCATGTTCCTGTTTTCACGGGCTGTACCCGTGACACGGTGGCGGTACTCCCGAAGCCGCCGCCGAAAAGAGGAGTTCCCGCCATGTCCACGCCCCAGTTCCTCACGTCCGCGCTGCTGCCGGTGCCGCACGGCTTCGCCACGCGCGCGGGTGGGGTGTCCGAAGGGCCCTACGCGTCGCTGAACCTGGGCTTCTCCGTGGGCGACGAGCGCCCCCGCGTGGAGGAGAACCACCGCCGGCTGGCCCGGGCGGCGGGAGCGCAGGTGGGCGCGCTGTGCCGGGTGTCGCAGGTGCACGGCGACACGGTGCTGGAGGCGCGCGGCGAAGCCGACGACGTGCTGCGCCCGACGCTGGGCGAGGCGGACGCGCTGTGGACGGAAGGGGAGGGCAGTTGGGTGGCGGTGGGCACCGCGGACTGCGTGCCGGTGCTGATCGTGGATCCTCGCGCCCGGCGCGTGGCGGCGGTGCACTCCGGCTGGAAGGGCACGGACCTGGAGATCAGCGCCCGCACGGTGGAGACCCTGGTGGCGCGGGGCAGCCGGCCGGAGGACCTGCTGGCGGCGGTGGGCCCCTGCATCCAGGCCTGCTGCTACGAGGTGTCCCCGGAGTTGGGTGACCGCTTCCGCGCGCGCTTCGGCCCGGAGGTGGTCCGCGCGGGGGACAAGCCGCACCTGGACCTGCCACGCGCGGTGAAGGCGTCCCTCTTGAAGGCGGGACTGAAGCCGGCGCACGTGGACGTGCTACAGGCCTGTACGGCGTGTGATCCGGACCGGTTCTTCTCCCACCGCCGGGACGCGGGGCGCACCGGGCGTCACCTCAACTACGTGCTGCACCGCTTCTAGCGGAGGCCCGCCGGGGTCGTTTTCTTGACGGTCTCCGACCGGCCTTCCTATCCTCGACGTGGAATTCCCTCCGTCCAGGCTCGTGCCGGTGCGTCCCTTCCTCTTCCGCCTGTTTGCCGCCGTCGCGCTGTCCGCGCCGACCGCCTGCGCCACCACCGCTGCCTCGCAGTCGGAAGTGGGCCGGCTGGAGGCGGAGGTGCGCACGCTGCGCGCCTCCCAGGCGTCGCTGCTGGAGCGCCTGGAGCGGCTGGAGAACCGCGACGCCGTTTCGCGCGCCCGCACCGCCGCCCCGGCCCCCGCCGCATCCCCGAAGGCCACCGCGAGCTCGAAGCCGGAGGCCGCCTCGCCGGAAGCGGGCGAGGCGCTGAGCCTGGCGCCGGCGGAGCTGACGGTGGTCCGGCTCAAGCCGAAGAAGGAACCCGCGCCGCGCATCAACACGGCGGTGGCGGTGATGGAGCCGGACGCCGACCAGATGGAGATGTTCATCTCCCCGGTGGAGGGCTCGAACGGGACCGGCTCCGTGGGCGCCATCAGCGCGATGGGCTCCACGACGGCCGCCCGCATGGAGCCGCCGGAGAAGGATCTGGACATCCTCGACGCCGAATACGAGCGCGCGGTGGCCATGCTGCGCACCGGCAACGTGGAAGGCGGCGTGGAGACGCTCACGCGCTTCGCGGCGGAGAACCCGCGCCACCCCAGGGCCGACAACGCGCTGTACTTCAGCGGCCTGGGCCAGATGGGGCTCAAGGACGCGGCCGGCGCGGCCAAGACGTTCGAGAAGCTCATCAAGAACTACCCCGCCGGGGACGCCGTCCAGGACGGCATGCTCCGGCTCGCGGAGTGCCGGGTGCGGCTGAACCAGGCCGTGGATGCCCGTGCCCTCTATACCCGCGTCGTCACCCAGTTCCCGGGGACGGCCGCCGCCACGCAGGCGGAGCAGCGGCTCGCCGCGCTCTCGCCTTGAGACCTTTTGTGAAAGGACGTCGTCCGATGCGCTCCCGGATCCTCGCCTCCCTGCTCGTGCCCCTCACCGTCGCGCCGGCATGGACGGCTTTCGCCCAGGACGCGCAGGAGGAAGAACCCCAGCCGTCCTCCGAGACGGAAGGGCAGGACATCTCCGACGACGTGGAGCAGCGCCCCACCTCCGTCACGCTGCCGCCCGGCGCCCCGCAGGGCCGTGAGAGCGCGCCCGGCCAGGTCCACACCGTGGAGACGGGCGACACGCTGTGGGACCTGTCCCAGCGCTACCTGGGCAGCCCCTGGTACTGGCCCAAGGTCTGGTCCTACAACCCGCAGATCGCCAACCCGCACTGGATCTACCCGGGCAACAACGTGAAGTTCTTCCCGGGCGGCGAGGAGGTCCCCGCGCGCGTGGAGGGCGGCGACCTGCCCTCCGACGACGTGGCGGCGCCCACGGACGTGAGCGGCGGCAGCCTGGTGTCGGTGACCGGGAAGATCGGCTTCGACCCGTCCAAGTCCAGCGCGGTGACGACCAAGGGCTTCGTGACGACGCGCGAGCTGGACGAGGCGGGCCGCATCGAGGGCTCGACCTCCGAGGCGCTGATGCTCTCCGCTCCGGACAAGGTCTACCTGCGCTTCAAGAAGCGCGGGTCCGCCAAGATTGGCGACCGCTACGTCATCTTCCACACCGTGGAAGAGGTGAAGCACCCGGTGACCAACGCGCGCACGGGCTACCTCACGGAGCTTTTGGGCACGGTGCAGGTCGTCGCCATCAACAACGACGTCGTCACGGCGCGCATCATGGAGACCTGGGACCCCATCGCCCGCGGCGACCTGGTGGGCCCCTCCAGCGAGAAGCTGTCGGAGCGCGTCGCCCCCAAGCCCAACAGCAAGGAGATCCCCGGCTTCGTGCTCACGCCGATGACGCCGGGCCAGACGCTGCTGGGCGAGCACAACTTCGTCGTCGTGGACCGCGGCACCGCGGACGGCGTGCAGGTGGGCAACACCTTCACCATCGAGCGCCGCGGCGACCCCAGCAAGGACGTGCTCGGCCGCAGCGACTACAAGATGGGCGACTCGGGCAAGGGCCAGAACGCCTACCCCTGGGAGGCCGTGGCCCAGTGCATGGTCACGGAAGTGCGTGAGCGCACCTCCAACTGCCTGGTGACCCGCTCCATGGTGGAGATCTCCGCCGGCGACCGCGCCACCATGCGCAAGGACGGAACGCCCACCGCCAGCCGCTGAACGCGGGCGGCGATCGGCAGGAATGCTGCATTCCGGCCGCCCGGGAAGGGCGGGTCGCTTGACCCCCGAAGAACCGGTGTTATGTGTCACGCCCCTCCCGGGACCACCTCTATATAGGTGGGAATCAGGCGGGGGACGGCATGGCGGACACGAACACGGACACGCACCTACACTGGGACGAGCAGCGCGCCACCCTGGCGCTCTGGGCCATTGCGGGCCTGGGG
This sequence comes from Corallococcus sp. M7, assembly GCF_054512695.1. NCBI lineage: Bacteria > Pseudomonadati > Myxococcota > Myxococcia > Myxococcales > Myxococcaceae > Corallococcus > Corallococcus sp. M7. The sequence continues at coordinate 6,302,900 of NZ_CM137252.1, read as the reverse complement.
CCCCGGACGTTGGACGCCGTGCGCGCGTTCGCCGGTGGGGCGCTGTCCCGGCTCGCGTCCACGCCCGTGCGGGACTGGGTGGCGGACGCGCCGGTGCCCTCGACCGTCCGCCAGCGGCTGGCCACCGTCGCATCGCTGGACGCCCTGGCGTCCCGGACGGAGGAGGCCTGTGCGCGGACGGGGCTCCAGGTGGCCTTCGCGGGCTCACCGGCCTATCCCGCCCGGCTGGTGGGGCTGGAGGACGCGCCTCCGCTGCTCTTCTTCCTGGGCAACCCGGGGCCGCCCCGGCGCAGGCTGGCCATGGTGGGCAGCCGTCACCCGGATCAAGGCTTCCTGCCGTTCGCCCGCACGTTCGCCCGCAAGGTGGCGGAGGCCGGGGTGGGGGTGGTGTCCGGCGCGGCGGAGGGCGTGGACCGGGCCTGTCACTGGGGCGCGCTGGATGTGGGTGGGGAGACGTGGGCCTTCCTGGGCTCCGCGCTGGACGCGTTGGACCCCGCCCAGGCTCGGCTGCTGCCCCACTTCCTCGAGCGGGGCGGGGTGTACTTCAGCGAGCTGCCGCCCGGAGTCCGGGCGAGCACGACGACCTTCCCCCGGCGCAACCGGCTCATCGCTGGCGCGTCGGATGCGGTGCTGGTGATGCGGGCGGGGGAGGGTTCCGGGGCGCTGTACACGGCGGAGGCGGCGCGGGTGCAGGGCCGGCCGGTGTTCGCGCTGCCCGGGGACGTCTGGCAGCCGGCCGCGGCGGGCTGCAACGCCCTGCTGGCGGACGGGCGGGCCCGGGCATGCACGTCCGCGGAATCGATTTGCGCGGTCGTGGGCGTTCATCCGGTCCGTGCGGTCCCCGCAGGGCGGGACAGTGGGTGGTGGGAGGCGTTGTCGGCGGAAGCGCGCGGGGCCTATGGGCTGTTGGACCGGGTTCCCCGTTCGTTCGACGAGGTGCTCGCCGCGAGCCCGCTGTCACCCGCGGCGCTCACGAGCGCCCTGGTGGAGTTGGAATTGTCGGGGCTGGTGGTCCAGCACCCGGGTAAACGGTACGAGAAGGTCTAGAGGCAGTTCGAGGTAGGAGAGCCATGGCCACGCGGAAGAAGACACAGGCGGCGCAGACGGAGGCGGCGGCGGAGGAGACGCCCAAGAAGGCGGCCGCGAAGAAGCCGGCGGCCAAGAAGGCCGCCAAGAAGAAGACGGCTGCCAAGAAGGTCACCGCCAAGAAGAAGACGGCGGCCCGCCGCCGTGGCGCGGACGCCGACGAGCTCCCCACCGTGGACGCGGACGCGGACGCCGAAGAAGAAGTGCCCGAGCGCCGTGGCAAGGGCCCACACTATCTGGTGGTCGTGGAGTCGCCCGCCAAGGCGAAGACCATCAAGAAGTACCTGGGCTCCGGCTACACGGTGAAGGCCTCCGTGGGCCACGTGAAGGACCTGCCCAAGAGCAAGATTGGCGTCGACGTGGAGGACGACTTCAAGCCCGAGTACACGGTCATCAAGGGCAAGGAGAAGGTCCTCAACGAGCTGAAGAAGATGGCCAAGACGGTGGACCGCGTCTTCCTGGCGACGGACCCCGACCGCGAGGGCGAGGCCATCGCCTGGCACATCAAGGAGGAGCTGGGCCACCCGGACTCGCTCCGGGTGACGTTCAACGAGATCACCAAGCGCGCCGTGCAGGACGCCATCGCGCAGCCGCGTGAGCTCAACCAGGACAACTACGACTCGCAGCAGACCCGCCGCATCCTCGACCGGCTCGTCGGCTATCAAATCTCGCCGCTGCTCTGGAAGAAGATCCGCCGCGGCCTGTCCGCCGGCCGCGTGCAGTCCGTCGCGGTGCGCCTGATCGTCGAGCGCGAGGCGGAGATCAAGGCCTTCCAGCCGGAAGAGTACTGGACGCTGGACGCGCTGGTGCAGGGCCCGCAGGGGCCGCCGCCCTTCAAGGCGAAGCTGTCCCGCGTGGACGGCAAGAAGGTGGAGCTCAAGGACCGCGCCACCACGGACGGGCTCGTCGCGGAGCTGAAGGATGCCCCCTTCACCGTGACGAAGGTGGACCGCAAGGAGCGCCGCCGCAACGCGCCCGCGCCCTTCATCACCTCCAAGCTCCAGCAGGAGGCGGCGAACCGGCTGCACTTCACCGCCAAGAAGACGATGACGCTGGCGCAGAAGCTGTACGAAGGCGTGCCGCTGGGTGAGGAGGGCCAGACGGCGCTCATCACGTACATGCGTACGGACTCCACGCGCCTGTCCGACGACGCCGTGACGCAGGTGCGCGAGTTCATCGGGCAGAAGTACGGCGCGGACTACCTGCCGCCGGAGCCCATGGTCTACAAGAGCCGCAAGAGCGCCCAGGACGCGCACGAGGCCATCCGGCCCACGTCCCTGGAGTACCCGCCCGAGCGCGTGAAGGCCTTCTTCGAGGCCATGGACGAGCTGGACATGTTCCGGCTCTACGAGCTCATCTGGAACCGCTTCGTCGCGTGCCAGATGAAGCCCGCCGTCTATGATCAGACCAGCGCGGACATCACCGCGGGCCGCGCCACCTTCCGCGCGTCCGGCAGCACGCTGAAGTTCCCCGGCTACCTGGGCGTCTACGGCTCCGGCCTCACGCCGGAGGAAGAGGCCGCGGCGGAGAAGGCCAAGGCCGCCGGTGAAGAGGGCGCCGAGGACGTGGTGGGCGAGCTGCCCCCGCTCAACGAGGGCGAGGTCCTCACGCTGGACAAGCTGCTCAACGAGCAGCACTTCACCCAGCCCCCTCCGCGCTTCAGCGAGGCCACGCTGGTGAAGGAGCTGGAGGAGCGCGGCATCGGGCGTCCGTCCACGTACGCGGCCATCCTCTCCAACATCCAGGACAAGAAGTACGTGGAGAAGCTGGAGAGCCGCTTCCGTCCCACCGACCTGGGGCAGATGACCAACGAGCTGCTGGTGAAGCACTTCCCCCATGAGCTGGACGTGTCGTTCACGGCCAGCATGGAGGAGAAGCTGGACCAGATCTCCGACGGCGGCGCGTCCTGGAAGACGGTGCTGCACGACTTCTACGGCCCCTTCAAGGAGACCCTGGAGAAGGCCGAAGCGGAGATGCGCGACGTCAAGCGCGAGGAGATCAAGACCGACATCGCCTGCGAGAAGTGCGGCAACCCGTTCGTCATCAAGTTCGGGAAGATGGGCCACTTCCTCGCCTGCTCGAACTACCCCGACTGCAAGAACACCAAGGACTTCAAGCGGGACGCCGAGGGCAAGATCGTCATCGTGGAGGAGGAGACCACGGACGAGAAGTGCGAGAAGTGCGGCAAGCCCATGGTGATCAAGCGCGGCCGGTTCGGGCGCTTCATGGCGTGCTCGGGCTACCCGGACTGCAAGACGTCCAAGCCCATCTCCATTGGCGTCAACTGCCCGGAGTGCAAGGTGGGGTACCTCACCGAGCGCCGCAGCGGCCGCGGGAAGATCTTCTTCGGCTGCAACCGGTATCCAGAGTGCAAGTTCGCCGCGTGGGACCGGCCGCTCGCGGAGCAGTGCCCGCAGTGCGCGTCGCCCTACCTCCTGCAGAAGTTCTCCAAGCGGGACGGCGCCTACATCGCCTGCCCCAATAAGGAGTGCGACTACCGCCGCGAGGTGGTGGAGCCCGCCATTCCGGGGGCTTCCGCGGAAGGCGCGCCTGCTCCCACGCCCACCGTGGAAGCCTGACGGGAAAGCCCAGTCATTCCAGGGGGGTAGGCCCGGCCCCCTGGCTTGACACCCTCGCGGGCGAAGTCCTAGAAGTCCGGATTGCTCCCGGCCCACCAGCATGCCTCCTGCCCGTTTCGCGGCAGGGGTGCGCGCGGGGGCAGCGAAAGGACGCGGTCCGCGATGATTCCCTCCATGAATGAGTTGCTGCGTGTGGTGGTGGCCGAGGCCGCACCCGCCGCGGCGGGCCATGCCTCTTCGGGAGGCCTGGGGGACTTCATCGTCGGCGCCTTCAAGGCCGGCGGCCCGTTCATGTTCGTGAACCTGTTCTGGCTGGCCGCCTCGCTGGCGGTGATTGGCGAGCGCGCGGTGACGCTGCTCTACCGCTACCGCCTCAACGCGACGGCGTTCATCGAGCAGGTCCACAAGATGGTCCGCAGCGGCAACCTGGACCGCGCCGTGAAGTTCTGCGGCATGGCGCCGCGCTCGCCCCTGGCCCGCGTCATCCGCGCGGGGCTGATCAACGCGAACCGGGGTGAGCTGGAAGTGGCCAAGGCGGTGGAGGAGGCGCTGGCGGAGTACACGCCGCACGTGTCGCGCCGGGTGCAGTGGCTGTGGTCGCTCGCGAACATCGCGACGCTCGTGGGCCTCGTCGGCACCATCGTGGGCCTCATTGGCACCTTCCGCGCGCTGGGCAACGTGCCGGCGGAGCAGAAGCAGGCGCTGCTCTCCAACGGCATCTCGGAGGCCATGTACAACACGGGCTTCGGCCTCTCCATCGCGGTGCTCTGCATCGTGTCGCACCTGTTCTTCAGCAACTACGCCAAGAACATGGTGGAGCTGGTGGAGCTCAACGCGCTGAAGCTGGAGAACCTGCTGTCGCGCCGGGGCTCGCTGGAAGTCGTCCCCTCGGACTCCGACGTCCGCGCCGCGTCGTAACCGCGCCGCACGAGCCACGGACACGCCATGGCGTTCCACTACTCGCGCCGGAAGCTGAAGCCGAGGGAAGAGGAGGAGGCGGGCGAGCTGAACATCGTCCCGTACCTCGACATCCTCATGAACCTCATCATCTTCATGCTGCTGTCGATCACCGGCCTCACCGCCTTTGGCGCGCTCAACGTGAACGCGCCCAGCTACGGCGCCACCGCGGGGGCGGGCGGGGACGCGGACGCGCCCAAGCTGAACCTGTCCGTGCTGATCGCCAAGGACGGGCTCTTCATCCGGGGCAACAGCACGGAGATCCCCGTCACGGCGGACAAGGTCCCCACGTTGGCCCTGCGCGCGGACGGCACGCAGGACTTCGCCGCGCTGAACGCGCAGATGGTGAAGCTCAAGGCCGCCTTCCCGCAGGAGACGAAGGTCATCGTCGCGGCGGATCCGGACATCCCCTACGAGTCGCTGATCCAGACGATGGACGCCCTGCGTGAGACGACGGGCACCGTCGCCGAGCGCAAGCTGCTCTTCCCCGACGTCACCCTGGGCGTCCTCTAGCCATGGCCGAAACCGCGCCCCTGTCCGCCGAAGAAGCCGACCAGCTCGCGCGCATGCGCTACCGCCGGGCGCTCGCGCGCAAGAAGCGCAAGGAGCGCGAGGCCGCCAGCGAGGTGAAGGAGCTCAACATCACCGCGATGATGGACATGATGACCATCATCCTGGTGTTCCTCCTGAAGTCCTTCGCGTCGTCCTCCGCGGCCATCACCGCGTCGGAAGACGTGCGGCCGCCGGTCTCCTCCACGCGCGCCTCGCCCAAGGACACGGTGGCCATCACCATCACCCCCAAGAACATCCTCGTGGGGGACAAAGAGGTGGTGCGCCTGAAGGACGGCCGCATCCCGGAGGCCCAGCTTCAGGGGCGCTTGGTGGCGGGGCTGGACGCGCAGCTGAAGAAGGAAGTGGCGAAGCTGAGGTACATCGAGGCGCGCAACCCGGCGGCGCCCTTCACGCACGAGCTGTCGGTCATCGCGGACAAGATGGTCCCGTATGATCTGCTGCTCACGGTGCTCTACACGGCGGGCGAGAACGAGCTGCAGAACTACCGCTTCATCGTGCTCCAGCGCGACGCGGACTAGCCGCCGGACACACGACTCCCCCGCGCGGGATGGACGCACGGGGGAGCGCTGGAACGGTTTCGCTAGAGGGACAGGCTGCCCACGTGGCGCGCGGCCTCCCGCGTCTCCTGCTCGTGCACGGCGGCGTCCTCCTCGCAGCGGATGGCGAAGGGCATGGCCTCCAGCCGGTCCAGCGAGATTTCGTTGCCGCAGTCCACGCACTCACCGAACACGTCGTTGTCCATGCGGCTCAACGCGGCGTCGATGAGCATGATCTCCCGGCGCTGCGCTTCAATCAGCGTGCTGAGCGTGTAGTCCGCCAGCTCCGCTTGCGCCTGCTCCTCGTACTCGGGATCACGCTCCTGATCCTTCAGGGCGGCCAGCTCACGGCGGGCGCCCGCCTGCGCGGTCTCGGTCGTCCTGCGACGCTCCTGCAACAGGCCCCGGATCTTCAACAAGTCGTCGGCTCGGCTCATGGCTGCGTCACTCCCATCCCCAATTCGCGGTTGTAGGGCGCTCGCTCGAACGCTTCCCGTCCCGAGCGAAGACCGCGAGAAACCTAGGGTTGGATCCCAGGTGGGGAAACCTCACCTCCCATTCCGCACGCATGGCGGGACGCAGGGCAGGCGGGCGGACGTGAAAGGGCGTGGCCTCTCTGCTAACAGGGCCCTTTGGGGCCCCGGTACGAGGGGGCCCGGAGGCATGCATGTCGGACGTGAAGCAGCAGCGGGTGACGGTGATTGGCGGCGGCCTGGCGGGGACGGAGTGCGCGTATCAGCTGGCGCGGCGCGGCGTGCCGGTGGTGCTGCGGGAGATGAAGCCGCAGAAGCGCTCGCCGGCGCACAAGTCGGACACGCTCGCGGAGCTGGTGTGCAGCAACTCGCTGCGCTCGGACAACCCGGAGAGCGCCATTGGCCTCTTGCACGCGGAGCTGCGCGCGCTGGGGTCGCTGGTGCTGTCCAGCGCGGACCTGCACCGCGTGCCCGCGGGCGACGCGCTGGCGGTGGAGCGCGAGGGCTTCTCGCGCGAGATCACCACCCGGCTTACTTCCGGCGCGGGCGTGGAGCTGGTGGGCGGTGAGGTGGAGCGGCTGCCGGAGGAGGGCGTGGTGGTGGTGGCCACGGGGCCGCTGACGTCGGAGGCGCTCACGGCGGACCTGGAGCGCCACGTGGGCACGAAGCTCTACTTCTACGACTCCATCGCGCCCATCCTGTCGGGTGACTCCATCGACATGGACATCGCCTTCCGCCAGAGCCGCTACGGCAAGGGCGGCGGGGACGACTACCTCAACCTGCCCATGACGAAGGACGAGTACTACCGCTTCGTCCACGAGGTGAAGGCAGGTCAGAAGGTGGTGCCGCACAGCTTCGAGGAACCGAAATACTTCGAAGGGTGTCTGCCCATCGAGGTGATGGCCGAGCGCGGCGACGACACGCTGGCCTACGGGCCCATGAAGCCCGTGGGGCTGAAGGACCCTCGCACGGGGCAGGACCCGTACGCGGTGGTGCAGTTGCGCATGGAGGACCGGGCGGGCACGGCGTGGAACATGGTGGGCTTCCAGACGCGTCTGACCTGGGGTGAACAGAAGCGCATCTTCAGCACGTGCATCCCGGGCCTCCAGAATGCGGAGTTCCTGCGGATGGGGCAGATCCACCGCAACACGTTCATCGACTCGCCCCGCCTCCTGGCGGAGGACCTGTCGTTGAAGACGGAGCGGCGGGTGTTCTTCGCGGGACAGGTGACGGGCGTGGAGGGCTACGTGGAGAGCGCGGCGTGCGGCTACATGGTGGCGCTGGCGGTGCACGCGCGGCTGACGGGCACACCGTTCGTGCCGCCTCCGGCCACGACGGCGCTGGGGTCGCTGTACCGGCACCTCACCGGGGAGGCGCACCCGCCGGATCATCCGCACCAGCCCACCAACGTCATCTACGGCCTGTTCCCGCCGCTGTCCGGGCGGATGAAGAAGGCGGACAAGCGCGCGGCCTACTCGGCGCGGGCGAAGCAGGACCTGGCGGCCTGGCTGCCACTCGCGGGCGTTGTCGCCCAGACGGAAGGACAGACGAGCGCATGAAGCGAACCGGGATGGTGGGCCTGGTGGCCCTGCTGGCGGTGTCAGGGTGCAAGAAGAGCGAGGACAATGCCGCGCCCTCCCAGCGCAGCGCCGCGCAGGGGGACACGGTCCGCAGCGCGGCGAAGGGCACCGCAGTAGTGGGCGGGCAGGGGCAGTTGCTCGTGCCGGGGCGCGCGGCGGACCTGCGGCTGTCGCCGGACGGGCAGTACGCCTCGTTCCTGCTCAATGGGCAGAAGCCCCGGCTGGACGGCATCCCGCCGCAGATGCTGGTGGGCTCGCTGTACGTCGTGCCGGTGACGGGCGGCAACGTGCGCGCGCTGGGCGACGGCGTGACGAACGTGCCGGGCAGCCTGCTGTTCACCCAGGACTCGAAGCACCTGTTGTACGTGACGGGCTACAACCCGGCTTCGCAGTCCGGTGAGTTGAACGTGCTGGCGCTCGCGGACATGGCCGCGGCGCCGGTGAAGCTGGGCACGGCGGTGAGCTACCTGTTGCCGTCCCCGGACGGCGTGCACGTGGCCTTCGTGGACGCGGGCACGCTGAAGCTGGGCAAGCTGCCGCAGGGGCCGTTCCAGGACGTGGCGGGCGAGGTGAGCACCGCGCAGTTCACCCCGGACGGCAAGACGCTGTTCTTCAAGCGCCGGCTGTCCGCCGCGGGCGGCCTGGCGGCGGTGACGGTGGGCTCCACGGAGGCGCCGCGCAAGCTGGCGGATCAGGTGGGCGACTACCAGGTGTCCTCGGACGGCAAGCACGTGGCCTACCAGGTGCGCAGCGAGGCCGTGCGCGGGATGTATGACCTGTACCTCGCGGACGTGCCCGCGCTGAAGGGCACGAAGCTGGCCACGGGCTCGAAGAACTTCAGCTTCTCTCCGGATGGCCAGTGGCTGGCGCGCACGGAGAACGGCAAGCCGGAGCAGCTGGGCGACCTGTACGTGGGCCCGGCGTCCGGAGGCGCGGGGCGCAAGCTGGGCGAGGCCGTGGAGGAGCTGGCGTTCGCGCCGGACTCCAAGGCGGTGGGCTTCCTGGAGAAGTACGACCAGCCGTCGCGCGCGGGAGGCCTGGCCGTGGCGTCGCTGCCGGACGGCGCGCCCAAGCGCGTGGGGGACCGCGTGCCCAACTTCGTGTGGGGCTCGGACAGCCGCTACGTGGCGTTCCTGTCGCGCTTCCTGAAGCCGGTGTTCTCCGTGGACCTGATGCTGTACGCGCTGGGCCAGGAGAAGGCGGAGAAGGTTCAGCCGGGCGTGTTCGGCTACGGCTTCGCGCCCAACAACGCCGCGGTGGTGTTCCGCACCAACTGCATCCGCAACGGCCGCGCGTGCGACTTCAAGGCCGTGGACCTGAACGAGAAGCAGGCCGAGGCGAAGACGTGGCTGCAGGGCATCTTCAGCTACAAGATTTCGGAGGACGGGGCCCGCGTGCTCGCGACGTACGCGCGCATGGACTCGGACACCTACGACGTGGCCGTCTACGACGTGAAGTCGGGGGCGCGCAAGACGCTCGACCAGGGCGTGCAGGTGCCCGTGTACTTCGCGGGCAAGGATGACACCCGGGCCGTCTACATCATCGGCCAGGGGCAGAACCCCGGCGTGTACAGCGCCGTCGCCACCGCGCAGTAGCGGGGGACCCGGGAAGGGAGGCCATCCGGGCCTTCCTTTCCGGGCGCGGCGTGATGTTGAGACGTGCACACCCGGACGGGGTGTGCTGTCTTCGCACGCCGCATGGCACAGCTCGTCTATCGCCGCTACGGCGGCTCGCTCCAGGTCGACATCCCTGACTTCAACACCCTCACCGAGGCGGTGAGGATCCCCGCGACGCAGTGGATGGCGCTCGCCTGCCCCATGGAGGGCATCGCGTGTGATCCGCGCTTCCTCGCGCTGATGGACGCGGACGGCAACCGCCGCATCCGCGTGGAGGAATTGCGCGCCGCGGTGGACTGGACGGCGGCGCGGCTCCAGGACCGCAAGGGCGCGGACGCGGGCAGTGACGTGCTGGAGCTCTCCGCGCTCTCCGAGACGGCATCCAACCTCAAGGGCGCGGCGGAGCTGGTGCTGCGCACGCTCAACGCGCCGGACACCACGAAGCTGTCGTTGGAGCAGCTGCGCACCAGCGACAAGGCGCTGCGCGACGCGGGCAAGAACGGCGACGGCATCATCGCGCCGGTGTCGCTGCCGGAGCGGCTGCGGCCCCTGGCGCAGTCCATCATCGCGGCCTTCCCGCAGGTGACGAACCGCGCGGGCCTGGCGGGCGTGGACGTGGGCCTGGTGAAGCGCTTCCGCGAGGAGCGCACGGCCCTGCTCGCGCACCTGGGCGGCAAGGACGCGGTGTTCACCTGGGGCACGGCGAGCCTGGAGCCGGCGAAGCGCGTGCACGACGTGGCGCCGCTCCTGGACGGCTACTTCGTGCAGTGCCGGCTGGTGGCCGCGCAGCCGGAGGCCGCCGCCAGCCTGCGCCTGCGCGCGGACCGGGTGGAGGGCGCGCTGGGGGACCTGGGCGCCATGGGCAAGGCCGCGAACGAGCTGCCCATCGCGCCGCCGGATCCGTCCGGCGTGCTGGTGTGGGCGCGGCTGTACCGCGGCGCCGGCTACGAGAAGCTGGAGGCCTTCCACCAGGAGGTGGCGACGCCGCTGTTGGGCGACGGCGTGAAGCTGACGGACACGGCCTGGCGCGAGCTGTCCGCGAAGGCGGAGGCCATCCTCGGCTGGCAGGCCAAGCGCGACGCGAGCCCGCTGCACGCGGTGGCGGACACGCTGGGCGCGGTGTCGGACGAGGAGCTGGACGCGCTGGAGTCGGTGAGCCGCGAGGACCTGTCGCTCAAGCCCACGCTGGACGTCATCGCGGAGCTGGAGCGGCTGGTGCTGTACCAGCGCTGGCTGCTGCAGTTCGCCAACAACTTCATCAGCATGCCCAACCTGTACCTGCCCAAGCGGCGGGCGCTGATGGAGCGGGGCACGCTCATCCTCGCGGGGCGCAAGTACACGCTGTCCGTGCTGGTGACGGACCGCGCGGCGCACGCGGCGCTGACGGGGCAGGGGACCACCTGCATCCTCTACGTGAAGGTGCTGCCCCGCGACGCGGCGGAAGCCTACGAGGTGGCGGTGCCCGTCACCTCCGGCCGCAGCACGGAGCTCGTCGTGGGCAAGCGCGGCGTGTTCTACGACGTGGACGGCAAGGAGAGCGACGCCATCGTCACGCAGGTCATCCGCCAGCCCGTGTCGCTCTGGGAGTCGATGACCATGCCGTTCATGCGCATCGGCGCGTTCATCACCAGCAAGGTGGAGGGGCTGGCCGCGTCCAGTGAGAAGGACTTCGATGCGTCGCTGGAGTCCGGCTACAAGCAGACGGTGACCGCGCCTCCGCCCACCGCGGCTCCGGCTCCGGCGGCTGCCGCTGCGCCCGCGGCGGCTCCGGCGGGCGGCGGCATCGCGGGCGTGCTCGCGGCGGGCGGCATCGCGTTCGCGGCGCTGGGCTCCTCGCTGGCGTTCATCCTCACGCAGGTGAAGTCCCTCACGCTGGTGGATGTCATTACCGCGGCAACCATCCTGCTCATCGTGGTGATGGCCCCCGCGGGCCTGCTCGGGTGGCTGAAGCTGCGCAGGCGCAACCTGGCGCTGCTGCTGGAGGGCTCCGGCTGGGCGCTCAACGACCGGCTGATGCTCACGCGCGGCGTGGCGACGCTCATCACCCGCAAGCCCAAGCTGCCGAGCAACGCGCGCGTGGATCACGTGGACCTGGTGCGCGGGGCGCTGCGCCACACGCAGGACGACGACGAGGCCGAGAGCATGTCCCTGGGCGCCCGCCTGGGGCTCACGCTGCTCATCCTCTTCGTGCTGGGCTGGCAGGTGCGCGTGCCCGTCACGGAATGGCTGTGCACGTACCACTGGCTGTCCGAGGATGCCTGCCGCGTGCTCCTGCCCAAGCTGGTGCCCTCCGAGCTGCCGGGCGCGCCCGCTCCCTCGGGGACCGCGCCCGCGGCCGCACCCGCTCCGGCGCCCGCGAAGTAGGAAAGGAGACAGGGATGGCCACGCGCAACGTCGAAGTCGACGGGTTCATGGCGGAGCTCGAGCATCCGCTGAAGGCGGAGATTCAAGCCGTGCGCATGGCCATCCTGGACTCGGACGACAGCATCACCGAGCGCATCAAGTGGAAGGCCCCCAGCTTCGTGCACTCGGGTGATGACCGCGTGACGTTCCGCCTGGTCCCCAAGGGCATCTTCCAGGTCATCCTCCACCGGGGCGCGAAGGTGAAGGACGCGAAGGGCTTCGTCTTCGAGGACGACTCCGGGCTGGTGGAGTGGCTGGCGAAGGACCGGGGCGTGGTGGCGCTGCCGGACGCGAAGACGGTGAAAGCGAAGAAGGCCGCTCTGGTTAAGCTCGTGGGCCGCTGGATGAAAGCGACCGCGACCTGAGCGCCTGTCGCAGGGTGAGGGAGCGGACAGCCGCGCGGTTTTTGTGGGTCGCGGCCGGGCGGTCTTGTTAAACCCCCGGTCATGTTCCACGGAACCACCATCCTCTGCGTCCGCCGCGAAGGGAAGGTCGTCATCGCGGGCGACGGCCAGGTCAGCCTCGACAAGACCATCATGAAGAACACGGCGCGCAAGGTGCGCAAGCTCGGCGAGGGCCAGGTGCTCGCCGGCTTCGCGGGCAGCACCGCGGACGCCTTCACCCTCTTCGAGCGCTTCGAGGGCAAGCTCAAGGAGCACCAGAAGAACCTGGCGCGCGCCTGCGTGGAGCTGGGCAAGGACTGGCGCACCGACCGCTTCCTCCGCCGCCTGGAAGCGCTGCTCATCGTCGCGGACAAGGAGAAGACCTTCATCCTGTCCGGCGCGGGCGACGTCATCGAACCGGACCACGGCATCGCCGCCGTGGGCAGCGGGGGCCACTACGCCCTGGCCGCCGCGCGCGCCCTCCAGGCGCACTCCAACCTGTCCGCCCGCGACATCTGCACGCAGGCCATGGCCATCGCCGCGGACATCTGCGTCTACACCAACGCCAACGTCTCCTACGAAGAGCTCTGAGAGGACCGCCCCGTGGCCGAATCGCGCAAGTTGTCCGCCTTCACGCCTCGCGAGGTCGTCAGCGAGCTGGACCGTTACATCGTCGGGCAGAACGACGCCAAGCGCGCCGTCGCCATCGCGCTGCGCAACCGGTGGCGCCGCCAGCAGGTGCCGGACGACCTGCGGGATGAGATCTACCCGAAGAACATCATCATGATCGGCCCCACCGGCGTGGGGAAGACGGAGATCGCCCGCCGCCTGGCGAAGCTGTCCCAGGCCCCTTTCGTCAAGGTGGAGGCCAGCAAGTTCACCGAAGTGGGCTACGTGGGCCGCGACGTCGAGTCGATGATCCGCGACCTCGTGGAGGCCGCCATCGCGCTGGTCCGCGAGGAGGAGACGGAGAAGGTCAAGCCGCGCGCGGAGGAGCTGGCCGAGGACCGGCTGATGGAGCTCATCAAGAACGGCGGGCAGGCGCGCACCACGTCCTCGCCGCCCTTCGGCTTCGCGCCTCCGCCCACCCCCGCGCCCACGCCGCTGGGCGAAAACGAGCGGGAGAAGCTGCGCGCCCAGCTGCGCGCGGGCACGCTGGATGATCAGACCGTGGAGGTGGAGACCAGCGAGAGCTCCCCCACGTTCATGCGCAACTTCAGCGGCCAGGGCATGGAGGAGATCGGTGTCAACCTCCAGGACCTGTTCAAGAACATGCCGGGCATGAAGAACACCCGGAAGCGCAAGCTGCGCGTGCCAGAGGCGCTCCAGGTGCTGCGCGCGGAAGAGGCGCAGAAGCTGGTGGATCCGGACCGCGTCCAGCGCGAGGCCGTGGCGCGCGCCGAGTCCAGCGGCATCGTCTTCATCGACGAGATCGACAAGATCGCCAGCCGCGAGGGCGGCAAGGGTGGCGGGGTCCCGGACGTCTCGCGCGAGGGCGTGCAGCGCGACATCCTGCCCATCGTGGAGGGCTCGGCCGTCAACACCAAGTACGGCCAGGTGAAGACGGACCACATGCTCTTCATCGCCGCGGGCGCGTTCCACGTCTCCAAGCCGGCGGACCTCATCCCGGAGCTCCAGGGCCGCTTCCCCATCCGCGTGGAGCTGGAGGCGCTGTCCGGCGACGACCTGGTGCGCATCCTTCGCGAGCCCAAGAACTCGCTCATGCGCCAGTACACCGCGCTGCTCGGCACGGAAGGCGTGCGCCTGTCCTTCACGGACGACGCGGTGGCGGAGATCGCCCGCATCGCCCAGCAGGCCAACGAGCGCACGCAGAACATCGGCGCCCGGCGGCTGCACACCGTGCTGGAGCGCCTGCTGGACGAGGTGTCGTTCACGGCCAGCGAAATGGGCCCACGCGACTTCCAGGTGGACGCCGCCTACGTGCGCGAGCGCCTGGCCCCCATCGTCCAGGACGAGGACTTGTCGCGCTACATCCTCTAGCGCGCTAGGGTCCGCGCGTCGTCCCACCGCGTCATCAGGAAGAGAGAGGTACCCCACCTTGCAAACGCCGTCCCCCGCATCCGCCCCTGGTAACGAGCACCTCATCCAGAAGGCGAAGCAGCACCTGCTGCAGAACTACAAGCAGCAACCCATTGCCCTCGTCCGCGGGCAGGGCACGCGGGTGTGGGACGCGGATGGCAAGGCGTACCTGGACTGCATCGGCGGCATCGCCGTGTGCGCGCTGGGCCACTGCCACCCGGAGGTGGTCGCGGCGGCGAAGGCGCAGCTGGAGACGCTGTGGCACGTCTCCAACGTCTTCTACTCGCAGCCGCAGATCGACCTGGCCGCGCAGCTCACCGACTGGGCGGGGCTGCCGCGCGCGTTCTTCTGCAACTCCGGCGCGGAGGCCAACGAGGCCCTCATCAAGCTGACCCGCAAGGTGATGAAGGACCGGGGCACGCCGGAGCGCTTCGAGATCCTCTCCTTCGAGAAGGGCTTCCACGGCCGCACGCTGGCCACCGTCACCGCCACCGGCCAGCCGAAGTACCACGCCGGCTTCGAGCCGCTGCCCCAGGGCTTCCGGCACCTGCCGTTCGGCGACCTGGAGGGGGTGCGCAACGCCGTGGGGCCGTCCACCGCCGCCATCCTGGTGGAGCCCATCCAGGGCGAGGGCGGCGTGCGCATGGCGCCCCCGGGCTTCTTCCAGGGCCTGCGCGCCCTCTGTGACGAGAAGGGCCTGCTGCTGCTCGTGGACGAGGTCCAGACGGGCATGGGCCGCACCGGCCAGCCCTTCGGCTTCATGCACCACGGCATCCGGCCGGACGCCATCAGCATCGCCAAGGCGCTGGGCAACGGGCTGCCCATGGGCGCCATGCTCTGCCGCGAGGAGCTGGCCGGCAGCCTCTCCGCGGGCACCCACGGCTCCACCTTCGGCGGCAACCTGGTGTCCGCCGCCGCGGGCAACGTGGTCATCCGCCTGATGCGCCAGCCCGGCTTCCTGGAGGAGGTGCGGGCCAAGGGGGAGCACTTCCTCGCCGGCGCCAGGGCGCTCCAGGCCGCGCTGCCGGAGGGCCGCATCAAGGCCGTGCGCGGGCAGGGGCTGCTGCTGGGCGTGGAGCTGGACCGGGAGGTCGCCCCCGTCATCGCGAAGCTGCGCGAGAACGGCCTTCTGGTGAATTCCGCCGGGGAGGTGACGCTCCGGTTCGCCCCGCCCCTCATCATCACGCGGAACGAACTGGACGAAGCGCTGGGCATCCTCCAGCGTGTCCTCTCCACGCTGTAGAAGGGGGAGCGGTTTGACGGTCCCGGGAGGTTTGACGCCCTGCTTCCCGGACACCTACACTTGGGGATTCGCCAGCCCGCGGAACTGACACCTTGAGCGCGCCCAACCCCATCGTCGGCCTGGGGGGCAGGACCGACCACATCGCCACGGTGCCCCACCTGGACCCCGCCCGTCTCCAGCTCAGCCCGGAAGAGGGCTCCGTGCTGGCGCTGGTGGGCCGCGTCGAGCGCATCGACGCCGTGCTGTCCCGCTCCTCGCTGGGCGAGGCGCGCACCATCGCCGTGCTGCTCGCGCTGCGGGCCAAGGGCGCCATCGTGCCCGCACGGGTGGTGCAGCGCGCCGCGCCCGCCGCCCCGGCGGTGGACGCCGCCATGGCGGAGGAGGTGGACCTGGAGCCCGACCAGAAGCGCGACATCATCCAGATGGACCGCTCGCTGGACGGGATGGACCACCACGCGGTGCTGGGCGTGGCCCGGGGCGCCAGCCCCCAGGAGGTGAAGCAGGCGTATTACAACGCCTCCCGCCGCTTCCACCCGGACCGCTACTTCGGCAAGAACCTGGGCAGTTTCCGCGCCCGGCTGGAGCGCATCTTCAAGCGCCTCACGGACGCCCACAACGCCCTCAGCCGCCAGGAGCCGCCGCGCGCCCCCGCGACGCCGCCCCCGGCCCCGCCCGCTCGCGTTCCGACGACGCCTCCTCCGGCCGCCGCGCCCCCGCGCACGGTGTCCGGCAGCGGCTTCGCGGCGGTGCCGCCCCCCGCCGCTTCGGGTGCGCGCCCGCCCTCGGGGTCCTTCGCCACGGTGCCGCCTCCCGCCGCGCCGCCCCCGGAGGACGCGGAGTCGGAGGCCCGCCGCGCCGAGCGCCAAGCCCGCTTCGCCCGCCACCCGTACATGGCGCGCAGCCACAAGCTCACGGAGCTCATCGCCCGGGGCAAGGCGGCCACCGCGCGCGGGGACTTCGAGCGGGCCTACCAGGACTTCAACCACGTGCTGGGCCTGGACCCGAAGAACCGCGAGGTCGCGCAGTTGCTGGTGGAGGCGCGCCGCAAGCACGACCTGGCGCGCGCGCAGGCGGAGGTGGACCGCGGCCAGGAGCTGGAGATGCGCGGCGACTTCGCTGGCGCGCAGGCCGCGTACAAGCTGGCCGTGTCTCTCAACGGGGACAACCCGGAGGCGGCCTTCCAGGCGGCGCGCGTGGGGCGGGAGCTGGCGCAGGACGCGCAGGAGGTGCTGAAGCTCGCGCAGCGCGCGGTGGAGCTGAAGCCGGGGCGCGCGGACTACCAGTTGCTGCTGGCTCAGGTGCTCCTGGTGGCGGGGCAGAAGAAGCAGGCCAAGCACCACTTCGAGGAGGTCGTGCGCCTGGACCCCGACAACGCCGACGCTCGCGCTGGCCTCAAGAAGCTGCGCTGGACGTTCACGTGATGAGGTGCATGCGTCCCCATGGCTGCTGAGCCCGAACCGCTGATTGGCATCGACCTGGGGACGACGAACAGCCTCGTCGCCACGGTGCAGGACGGTCAGCCCATCATCATCAAGAACCGCACCGGACAGCCCCTCACGCCGTCCGTGGTGGCGGTGTCGAAGAACGGCAAGCGGCTGGTGGGAGGCATCGCCAAGCGGCAGGCCATCACCAACCCGCAGGAGACGGTGTCCGCGGCCAAGCGCCTCATCGGCCGCAAGTTCTCCTCGCACCCGGTGCAGGACGCGCTGCGCGCGCTCACGTACCAGGTGGTGTGCGGCGCGCACGACGACGTGCGCATCCGGCTGGCGGGCCGGGACCTCGCCGTGCCGGAGGTCAGCGCCATGATTCTGGCGGAGCTGAAGGCGGACGCGGAGGCGCACTTCGGCCGGCCCGTCACCCAGGCCGTCATCACCGTGCCGGCCTACTTCAACGACGGACAGCGCCAGGCCACCAAGGACGCGGGCCGCATCGCGGGACTGGACGTCCTGCGCATCATCAACGAGCCCACCGCGGCGGCGCTGGCCTACGGCTTCGGCCGCACGGTGAACGGCAAGGTCGCCGTGCTGGACGTGGGTGGCGGCACCTTCGACGTGTCGGTGCTGGAGATCAACAACGGCGTCTTCGACGTCGTGGCCACCGGCGGCGATACCTTCCTCGGCGGCGAGGACTGGGACCACCGCATCATCGAGTGGATGGTGTTCGGCTTCGCCAAGGAACACGGCATCGACCTGCGCAAGGACCGCATGGCGCTGCAGCGGCTGAAGGACGCCGCGGAGAAGGCGAAGGTGGAGCTGTCGTCGGTGAAGGAGACGCAGGTGCACCTGCCCTTCATCTGCACGCCGCCGGGCGGAGGCGCCGCGCTGCATCTTCAGTCCACGCTCACCCGCGAGAAGCTGGAGGAGCTCACGGCGGACCTGGGCGAGCGCCTGGTGGGCATCACCTCGGAAGTGCTGGGTGAGGCGAAGGTGCGCCCCTCGGACCTGAAAGAGGTCATCCTCGTGGGGGGCATGTCGCGCATGCCCCGCATCGTGGAGCAGGTGCGCCAGTACTTCCGCCGCGAGCCCTGCAAGGGCGTGCACGCGGAGGAGGTCGTGGCCCTGGGCGCCGCCATCCAGGCGCACGCGCTGGTGGGCCACGAGAGCGAGCTGCTGCTGCTGGACGTCACGCCGCAGAGCATGGGCGTGGCCATCGCGGGCGGCTACGTGCGGCGGCTGATTCCGCGCAACACCACCGTGCCCACGTCCGCCACGGAGGTGTTCGCCACCTCCAAGGACTTCCAGCGCACGGTGAAGATCATGGTGCTCCAGGGCGAGCACGAGCTCGCGCACCACAACGAGCTCTTGGGCGAGTTCCTCCTCACCGGCCTGCGCGAGGCGCCGCGCGGGCAGGTGGAGATTGAAGTGACGTTCGACATCAACGCGGAGGGCATCGTGTCCGTGTCCGCGCGCGACCGCGACACGGGCCTGCGCCAGTCCATCACCGTCACCGCGTCCAGCGGCCTGACGGAGGACGAGCTGCGCCGCATCATGGACGAACAGCGCGACTGGCTGGTGGCGGCGCGCAACACGGAGGAGCTGAAGGCCAAGCGCGTGGAGCTGGACATCCTCGCCCGCGACCTGGTGGACGCGCTCTCCCGCGTGCGGCTCATGCCCGGGGCCGGAGGCCTGTCGCCGGACGTCGTCGCGCGCGCGGAGGCCGCCCTGGATTCCGCGCGTCAGGCGCGCGGCGCGGACGACGTGGGTGTGCTCACCCGGGCCTGCGAGGCCCTGGCCCAGAGCCTGCCGCTCTTGCGCTCGGCGGGCCCGCGCGGAACGCCGGGGAGGTAGCCCATGAACGCGATCCGGGCCAAGGCGCTGGTCGAAGCCGGGTTGCTGCTGCGACTGAGTGGCGACATGGCCGGCGCGGAGAAGCTGTTCGCCCGGGCCCTGGAGCTGGACCCGGCCAACGCGCGCGCGCGCCGGCTCCTGGGGCGGGATGGCCCGGCGGAGCCCGGTGGGGACACCGGGTGGAACCTGGCGGCCCCGGATCAGGAGGCGGACTGGGGCGCCTGGGCCGGCCCCACCGCGCCCGGCCCGGTGGAGGCCCCCTTGCGTGAATCCGTGAGCCTGCCCGAGGGCACGGGCGTGCGCGGCGACGCGTTGGACCTCATCGCGGAGGCGCACCGCACGCAGGAGTTCGGGCTGCCGGACACCTTCACGCCGGTGGGCGGACTGCCGGAGGGCTCGGAGGTGGAGAGCCTGCTGCGCGGCGCGGAGGACCTGCTGGCGCTGGATGACCACTCCGGCGCGGTGGAGCTGTTGCGCCGGGCCCAGTCTCTGGCGCCGGAGAACCCGCGGGTGGAGGCGCTGAGAGACCGCAGCGAGCGCATCCTGGTGTCCATGCTGGAGGCGCGGCTGGGGGACTTGCACCGCATGCCGCGC
Organism: Corallococcus sp. M7; assembly: GCF_054512695.1. Taxonomy (NCBI): domain Bacteria; kingdom Pseudomonadati; phylum Myxococcota; class Myxococcia; order Myxococcales; family Myxococcaceae; genus Corallococcus; species Corallococcus sp. M7. Next base: position 6,283,550 of record NZ_CM137252.1, on the reverse strand, counting down.
GTGCGGTTGCAGCCGGATGACATCATCTGGCTCAACCTGGACCACCGCGCGGGCTTCGTGCTGGCGCAGATTGATGGCGCGGTGAGCTTCGACGACCTCTTCGCGCTGTCCGGCATGTCGCGCCTGGACACCGCGCGCATCCTCGCGCAGCTGCTCGACGAGGGCATCATCGCCCCCGGCGAGTAGCCGCGCGCGGCGTTGACGTCACGCGGGGCGGATGACGGCCGTCCACACGCCGCGCACCACGGGCTCGCCCTTCCCGTTGCGCGTCTCCGTGGTGACGACGAGGAAGTCCATCCCGGCCTTGCGGTACAGCTCCGTGATGGAGCCCGTGGTGGTGAGCACGTCCCCGGGGCGCATCACGCCCAGGAACTCCAGCTCCTGCTCCCCGTGCACCAGCCGCACGCGGTCCACGCCCAGCTCGGGGTCCGCGATGGCGGCGCTGAAGGGGCGGATGGCGAACACCACCGCGAAGCTGGGGAAGGCGATGACGTCGCCGTACGGGCCCGCCTGGGCCGCCTCCTGCGAGTAGAGCAGGGGGCTCACCTGCGCGGGGGGCTCTCCGAAGGTGCCCGCGGAGGGCACGGAGCCGCCGAGGATGAGGGAGAACTCGCGCAGCTTCTCCCGGCCAATCTCATAGGTGAAGGGGCCGTACGCACGGCCGACGAACTTGGGGTCCAGGGCCATGGCTATCCGAGCGAGGTTTCGACGACGGCGCCCCGGAGGACGGGCTCGCCGCGCTGGTTGGTGGCGGTGACTTCGGTGGTGAGCCGGCCCTCCGCGATGGCGGTGACGCGGCCCTGGAAGGTGACGGTGTCCTCCGGCAGCACCGGCCGGGAGAATCTCACCTTCACCCGGCGCACCAGCCCCGGGTCTCCCACGAAGACGGCCACGGCCTCCACCGCCCAGCCCAGCGTGCAGAGCCCCTGGAGGATGACGCCGTTGAAGCCGGCCTGCCGGCCCACCTCCGGGTCGATGTGGATGGGGTTGTAGTCCCCGGAAGCGCCCGCGTAATACACCGGCCGCAGCCGGTCGCACTGGCGGACGTGCGTGAAGGTGTCTCCCACCTGGAACGTGCGTGCCATGAGGCGCGCGAGCCTACCGCATCAAATGAAGAAGGGGCGGCCCCCACTTTGCGTGAGGACCGCCCCCGGTCACTTCAGGGCTTCAGGGTGAAGCGCCGGCTTTAAGCCTTGCGACGGCGCGCGAGCGCCATCGCCGCGAACAGCGCCATCAGCGGCGCCATGCCGCCAGCGGAGCCGCCCGTGGAGGAGCAGCCGCCGCCGTCGTCGTCGGCCTTCGGCACGGAGACCTTGATCTCCGCCGTGCTGGAGGCACCCGCCGCGTCCTTCACCGTCACGGTGAAGGCGTAGTTCTCCAGCGTCTTCTTCGCGGGCGGAGTGAAGCTGGCCTCGGCGGAGTTGGCGCCGGTCAGCGTCACGGACGGGCCACCCGTCTGGGTCCAGGAGTAGGTCAGCGTCTCGTTGTCCGGATCCGTGGACGTCGCGGCGTCGATCTTCACCAGCTCACCGCCACGCACGCCCGAGATGACCCGGACCTTGGCGACCGGCGCCTGGTTCACCTGCTTCACGTTGACCGTGTAGATGAACGGGCCAACGGTGGCGCCGTCGGAGTCCGACACGGTGAGGCTGAAGGCCACGGACGTATCGGCCTGGACCTGCGGCGCGGTGAACTTCAGCTTCGCGGAGTCCGCGCCCGTGGTCTGCACCGTGGTGCCACCGACCTGGGTCCAGACGAAGGTGAGCGCGTCACCGTCCGGATCCGTGATGCCGGAGGCGTCCAGCTCCACGTTGCTGCCCTCGTCCGCGTCGACGGAGGCCGGAGCCTGGCCCACCGGGTGGCGGTTGGCCTTGCGCACCGTCACGTTGACCAGGTCGGACGCCGACTGGCCGCCCGAGGACACCGTGAGCTTGAAGGTGAGCTCCGTGGCGGCGTTGACGTTCGGCGCCGTGAAGCTCGCCGTCGCCTTGTCCGCATCCGTCAGCGTCACCGCGTCACCCGCGGTCTGCTCCCACAGGTAGGTGACCGCCGTGCCGTCCGGATCCGTGCCCGTGCCGGCCAGCGTCACCGTGGAGCGCGCATCCGCGTTGATGTCCGCGCCGGCGTTGGCCACCGGAGCACGGTCCACGTTCTTCACCGTCACGGCGACGGCCTTGGTGGACTTCGCGCCGCTGCTGTCCGTCACGGTGACCGTGAAGTTCAGCTGCGTGTCCGCCGTCACTTCCGGAGCCGTGAACGTCGCCTTCGCCTTGGTGGCGTTGGTCAGCGTGGGCTTGGGCGAAGCGGGGCTCGTCTGGACCCAGGCGTACGTCAGCGTGTTCGCGTGGATCACGTCCGCGTCCGTGGAGCCGGAGGCGTCCAGCGTCACGTTCGTGTCACCCTCGTTCACCGTCGCCGGCGCGGTGGCAGCGGCCACCGGGGGCTGGTTCACGTTGTTGATCTGGATGTCCACCGTCTTCGGGGCGCTCGCCTTGCCGGACGCGTCGGTGACGACGAGCTGGAAGGAGAGGATGTCCGTGTAGTCCACGTCCGCCACGAAGCTCGGCGTCGCGGTGTCCGCACCCGTCAGGGAGACAGGCGTGGCGCCACCGGTCTGCGTCCAGCTGTAGGTGAGCGCGTCACCCACGGCGGCGTCCGGATCGAAGCTGCCCGTGCCATTCAGGGTGACGGTGGTGCGGTTGAGGACGCCGTTGACGAGCGCGCCCTCCGCGACCGCCGCCGTGCCCACGCGAGACGGACCCGCGTTGGCCACCGGAGGCACGTTGCACGCGCCCGTGGAGGCCGGCTGATCCGCCTGGCCGGAGAACACCGCCGTGGCGCCCTCGAACTTCACGTTGTCCAGGTCCAGGTCGTAACCACCGACCGCCACGTCACCGCCGATGCGGAAGCGGAAGCGGACGTTCTTGAGGCCCAGGTCGGGGAAGAAGGTCCCGAAGTTGATGCTCGCCTGCGTGAACGCCGGGAAGCCCGCGCTCACCTGCGCCATCGCGGCGCGGTCCTCCAGGGGGTTGCCGCCGCCCGCGGCGATGTAGTCCACGTAGCCCGGATCCGCGTCCACCACCGGGTACAGGTCCCACGGGTCGATCCAGTCGATGCCGTCCACCGTGAACTCGAGCACCGCGCCGTCGTAGGAGGCGTTGGAGTCGAACTCGAAGGAGTGACGGTAGTTGTAGCTCATCACGAAGTCGGCCGCGTCATCCACCGTCAGCCAGGGGCTGGTGATGGTCGTCTCCGCGATCGTGCCCGGATCCTTGCCATTCGCGTAGCGGTTGGCCGGCGTGCCGGACAGCGTCCAGTCGCCCGAGGACGACAGGTTCTGCGACACCGTCCAACCGGTCAGCCCGGACTCGAACGTCTCCGTGTCGCTGGTGGTGGGGACGTTGTCGTAGTTGACGCGCGGGTCGAACGTCGCCGTCTTCGCCGCCGCCGGGATCTCCGTGGAGTCGAAGGCGACCTTGATGCCGGCGCGCGCGGGCGTACCGGACACCGCGGTGACGTTGACGGGCACGGTGACCGTGGCGGAAGCACCGCGCGACAGGGCGGGGATGTTGATCGCGCCGCCGTTGGGGAACTCCAGCGTCGCCGTGGTGCTGGTGCTGCTGACGGTGCCAGCGAAGGCGCTCAGCCCGTTGCCGCCCACGTTGCGCACGGTGATCTTCAGCTCACCCTGCTCGCCGATATCCAGGATGCCGTCCTGGTCGCAGCCGCCCGCGGTGTCGGCCAGCGTGATGCTGGTGACCTCCAGGTTGCCGCCCGCGGCGAAGCTCTCCGTCACGCCGATGTGGTCGAACGCGTCGCGGTCCGGCGACTTGGCGCCGAAGCCGAGGCCGCGCTTGGCGAAGGCCGCCACGAAGCGCTGGTAGTCCGCCGGGTCGCTCGCGAGCGCGACGGCCAGCACCGCGTCACGCGCTTCCGTGAAGGTCGGCGCGTTCGGCGTCGCCTTGTAGGACGCGACCAGGTACTGCTTCATGCGGTTCTGCGCTTCCGCGAACGGGTGCGCGTTCAGCAGGCTCGTGTAGCACTCCCACAGCGCCGTGGCCCACACCTCACCGCTGTTGTGGACCTCGCTGTTGCTCGCGGTGGACGCCGTCGCCAGCTCGTTGGGCAGGGCCGTGAAGTTGGCGATGTGCCGGAACGTGTAGCCGTTCTTGCTCATGTCCGTCGAGTAGGGCAGGCGACGGATGCCGTAGTAGTAGCCCTGGTTCTTGCCACCACTGGTGACGTAACCGGCGGTGCTGTAGACGCCCTGCCAGTTGTTGTTGCCCGCCACGTTCCGGTCGGACTCGCGCACCTGCATCAGCATGGCGTGGAAGTCGCCCCAGCCCTCGCCCATCGAGCGGCCCTGGTTGTTGCTCAGGCCCGCGGCGTTACCGATGAGGCGGTTGCTGATGTAGTGACCCCACTCGTGCGCGATGATGCCGTTGTCGAGCGTGCCGTCCCGGTCCTGGTCCGGCGTGCGCAGGAACTTCACGGACACCGGCCCGGTCGCCGCCGCGGCCTTCCACGCGTTGGCCGCGTCCAGGGTGATCATCAGGGACGGCGTGGTGACCTTGGCGTCATCCACGTTGTTGCCGCCCATGGTGATCGTGCTGCCAGCGGCGTTGTTCGCGATGACCGTGGCGATGGCGCCGCCGTTCTGCGCGTTGAGCGACTTCACGACGAAGTTGCACGTGCCGCGGTCGATGAGGGCGATCTTCCCGGTGAAGGTGCCCGCGGGGAACGCGGCGCAGCCGTCCTTGTTGGTCTCCGGGATCTGGATCTCACCGGTCACGTCGTACGCCTGCTTGCCGTAGCTGGCGGAGCCGGCCTCGTAGATGCCGGTCAGCGTCGCGGGCGCGGTGACGGACAGCTCGGGCGTGCCGTCGAACACGTACATCTGCATGCGCGGGGACGCACCGTCCGCCGGCGTGCTCATGTTCGCGTTGTTGCGGCCGCCGTAGTCCTGCGCCTGGGCCTGGAGGGGGTCGCCCTCCACGCCGCCACGGCCGAAGTTGAACGACTGGGCGTTGGCCGAGGCCTCGTCGAAGCCGGAGTCGTAGAACCAGTCGTGCAGGAAGTTGTTCACGTAGAACAGGTTCACCACCGAGGCCTTGATCTGCTCGGTGCTGGAGCCCGGGGCCTTGGTCGTGTCGTAGACGTACGAGAAGGTGTTCTCGCTCGTCGTCTCCGCGCGCTTGTCGTTCGTGCCGGGCTGGAAGCCGTCCGGCGCGTTCAGGTCCGCGTACGCGTCCACGTTGTTACCCGTGGTCTGCGTGGCGTTGGCCGGCAGCCAGGGGTCGTTCTTGCTGTAGGGGCTGTTGGCCAGGGTGATGTCGTGCGCCGGGCGGTTCAGCGGGGCCTGGTAGCCGTCGCGCGTGCCCGTGGGGTGCGGGGTCGCGTCGTTGCCCTGGGGACCGTCCTCCGGGATGTACGGGGCCGCCGTGTCCGCCCAGACCTTGTACGTGAACGCCGCGCCGGCGTCCGCGGTCAGGTCGTTGCGGAAGAGCACCTTGCCGGTGGCCGCGGAGACCACGTAGCCGAAGTACTGGCTGGAGCGCGCGGCCTTGGGGCCGGCGTTCACTTCCACGTACCAGGCCGGCTCCAGGTTGCCGGCCAGCATGAAGTACACCTGCCGGGCGCGGGCCGGAACGGCCAGGTCCTGCGGCAGCGCGGACTTCGCGGCGGGGACCAGCTCGAAGAAGGTGAAGTCACCCTTCGTGCCCGCGTTGATGAACGAGGTGGCCTGCGTGCCGGAGCCCGTCAGGTCCTTGAACGCGCCGGACACCGCGTCCGCGGCGCCCAGGTTGAAGCCGGCGCGCGCCTTGGTGCGGGCGGAGAGCGCCAGCTCGGACGGGGCCAGGTAGCCGCTCACGGCCACCAGGCGCAGGTCCTGGCCCATGACGACCTTGATCTCGTTGCGGAAGACGGGGATGCCACCCACCGACTGGTTGAAGGTCGCGATGATGGCGCCCTTGCCGGTGTTGTGCAGCGAGCGCAGGTTGGCGCCCGCGACATCGTCACGCGTCAGGCGGTAGTTGTCCGCCACGGCCTGCAGGTGCGCGCGCGCCGCGCTCTCCGCCGTCATGCCGGAGCGGATCACGGACTTGGACTGCGCGCCATCCTGCGTCGCCCAGGCGAACGTAGGCACGCCGAGCCGCTGCTCGGACTGCTCGATGCGAAGCCCGCGGGACACCGCCGTGTTCGAATCCACGGCGAGAGAGCGGGAGTCCCGCTGCTCCAGGAACGCGTCGTAGTTCGACCGCTCCTTGGCCCACGCGCTGGTACCCGCGATGGGCACCAGCAGCAGGCTGGTCAACAGCTTTTCCCTGAGACGCATGCGCCTTCCTTCTTGGGGGTGATGTACTGCCGGACGAGGGGACTGCGAGAGACGACGACTGCACGAGGAGAGGTCCGCCGGGGGTGGCGGGCCGCTCCCTACGGATGGCGGACCGTGGGTGGACAACAGCCCGATAGGAAACGCTGCCCAACGCCACAGGTCGCATTGACGACGTGCGCGGAGTTCTCAGCGTGGAAAGACGGGACGCGCGAGGCGCTCAGGGCGGATGCGAAGCGCCGCGACAGGCTGGACAGCCGGGGCGCCACACCCGAACCCGGGGCGGCCCATCCGAATCGACTGTCAACGGTCACCGGCAAGCGCTGCTCTCCAACCCACTCTTCCGGGCGCGGTTGTCTTCACCGCGCCGGATTCAGTGGGAGCGCATGCTAACCAGGACACTGTTTCGTTGAAAAGAGGGGGGCCCGCGTAACTTTGCGTTAGCAACCCAGTAACAATTGGCAGTCTGGAATAAGCCGTAGCAACCAGGCGGACGCGAGCGTGAAACACGTGCCGCGCCGCCCCTTGCCTGCGGGCCCAAACCCTGCTCAGCGGCGCGAGCGCGGCGCCGGCGCGGCGTCATCCGAAGAGGGCAGGGGACCATGGTCCAACGGGTCCTCGACCTCCGCGCCCTCCTTGCGCTGCTTGTACTGTTCGCGCACGTAGGCGACGAGCTGATCCAGGTACGAGGACAGCGGCGGGCAGCGCACGCCGGTGCCGTCGAGCAGCTCCAGCGTGTTGTGGCAGTTGTAGATGGCCAGGTGGTTCACGTAGCTGATGGCGGCACGCTGGGGCCGGGCCAGCTTCTCCAGCACGGGCAGCCGCAGCATCACGTCCGCGGCGCGCGCGGACAGGTTGAAGCGCGGCAGCCGCTTGTGGGACTTCTCCGCGATGAGCTCGTACACGCGCCGCGCGCTCATGGGGTTGGGGTCCACCAGGTGGAAGGTGCGCCCCTTCGCTCTCGCGTCACGCGACAGGCGCCACACCGCCTCCACCACGAAATCCACCGGCACGACGTTGAGCGGCGCCACGCCGTTGCCCGGCAGGGGCAGCGGCACCACCAGGGGGGACGTGACGAGCAGGATGCCCAGGTAGTAGGGGCCCTCGAAGCGGTCGATTTCGCCCGTGCGCGAGTCGCCCACCACGCTGGACGGACGGAAGATGGTGACGGGGAGGGTGGCGGAGGCGCGCTGCACCAGCCGCTCCGCCTGGAACTTCGTCTCCTCGTAGGCGTTGCGGAAGGACTGGCCCCGATCCAGCTCGTCCTCGGCGATGACGCCCACGCGGTCGCCGGACACGTAGCAGGTGGAGAAGTGGCTGAAGCGGGAGAGGTTCTCGCAGTCGCGCGCCAGCTCCAGCAGGTTGCGCGTGCCGTCCACGTTCACGCGCCACGCGGTCTCCTTGGGGACCCCCAGTTGCGATACGGCGGCCAGGTGGAAGATGTCCGTCACCCGGTCGCACAGGCGCTGGTACTCCTCGCCGGACAGGCCCAGGTGCATGTCCACCGCGTCACCGGTGAGCAGCTCCACGCGCGCGCCCTTCACCTTCGCCGCGAGCGCCTGCGCCTCCTTGAAGGCCTTGGGCTGCACCAGCGCGTAGATGTGCCCCTGGGGGTCCTCCCGCGCGATGTGCTCCACCAGCCGCTTGCCGATGAAGCCCGGGTAGCCGGTGATGAAGTAGGTGCCAGGGGCCTGCCGCGTCTTCGACGTCTCGCTCATGCGCGGCGCAGCATAACCGCCCGTCAGCCTTGCGCGAGCATCGCCCGCCACACCGCTTCCACCTGGGGACGGGTGGCCTCCGGTGTTCCGCTGTTGTCGATGACCCACGTCGCGTGGGCGCGCTTGTCGTCCAGCGGCATCTGCGCCCCAAGCCGCGCCTCCGCCTGGTCCGCGGTGAGCCCGTCGCGGGTCATCAGCCGCGCCTTCTGCACCTCGCGCGGCACCCACACCACGGCCACGCCCTCCATCGCCGTGTGCAGCCCCGTTTCGATGAGCAGCGGCACGTCGTAGACGGCGTGGGTGACGCCTTCGGCCTCCAGCGCCTGGAGCTTCTGGAGGAAGAGGGCGCGCACCTCCGGGTGCACGATGGCGTTGAGGGCGGCCCGCTCCTCGGCGTTCGCGAAGATGTGCGCGCCCAGCTTCACCCGGTCCAGGCGGCCGTCGGGGCCCACCACGCCGGGGAAGCGCTCATCGATGCGCCTCAGGCCGGGGGTGCCGGGCTCCACCACCTCGCGGGCGAGCACGTCCGCGTCCAGCACGCGCGCGCCCATCTCCCGCAGCATCCGGCTCACGGTGCTCTTGCCGGAGGCGATGCCGCCCGTCAGGCCGAAGACGTGCACGGGCTACTTCGCGGCCTTGGGCGTGGTGAAGACGAAGGACTGCACCGTCTTGCCGTCCTCGTTGAAGAAGATGGCCACGCCCAGCTTCACGTAGAGGAAGTAGGTGCGGAAGTCGTCCGTCAGCTTGCGCAGGTAGCAGGGCGTGGCGGGCATGGCGCCTGCCGGGCACGCGGGGCCGTAGCTGTTCTCGATGGTGTCCTTCTCGATGACGGGCCCGGGGAACACGTCGATGCGCTCCACCAACTGGGTGGCCGGGTCCACCTTGAACTGGGCCTGGGTGGTGCCCTTGATGGCCTCCTTGGCGAAGTAGGCCAGGATCTCCTTGCCGTCCTGGCTCATGGTCCGGGAAGGCTCCCCGAACTTCTTCAGGACCTCTTCCTTCTTGGAGGTCCCGGGCTCGATGCCCTGCCACGGCTTGGCGGAAGCAGGCAGGGAGACGGCAGCGACGGCAACGGCGAACAGGACGGCAATCACGGGGGTCCGCATCTCGACTCCTCCCTAGCGGATCAGGCAGGCGCGCCTCAAGGTCCGTTACCTCAAGCCACGCACCTGTCCACCCGCTATTCAATCACGAACGAGACGCCTTGCCCCCTCCAGGGGCCTCTGCTACGTGCTCAAGGCATGTCTTCTCGTGCCTTCCGGGTCTTTTCCGCCCTCCTGCTCGCCGTTTCCGGCGGCCTCGCCGGCGCCGCGGACTTCACGGGCCCCGACAGCTGCAAGGGCTGCCACCCGGAGGCGTACGACGCGTGGATGAAGTCCAAGCACGCCCGGGCGACGGAGACGCTGGCGGACAGCCAGAAGAAGGACGCGCGGTGTCTGTCCTGCCACGCGCCGGACCAGGCCGAGCAGCAGCTGGCGGCCGTCACCTGTGAGACGTGCCATGGCGGCGGGCAGTACTACTCGCCGTCCTATGTGATGAAGGACCCGGAGTTGGCGCGGCTGGTGGGGTTGGTGGACCCGTCGGAGAAGCAGTGCCGCACCTGCCATGACGCGTCCTCGCCGTCCCTGCGCCCGTTCGACTTCAAGGAAGCGCTGAAGGCCATCGACCACTGGTCCGCCGAACGCGCCCGCAAGCAGACCCGCGCGGACGCGGCCCCCTCCACGCCGGCTCCGGCCACGGCGAAGAAGTAAGTGACCTCCGCTTGATCAAGATCCTCGATTCCCGCTTCGTCACCACCGCCGTGGAGCTCAAGGGGCTGCCCACGGACCACGCCGCGGAAGTGGCCTTCGTGGGCCGCTCCAACGTCGGCAAGTCGTCCATGATCAACGCCCTGACGAACCGGCGGAAGCTGGTGCGCGTGTCCAACACGCCGGGGCGCACCCGCACGCTCAACTTCTTCGACGTGGACCTGGACCGCGACGGCGTGCGCCACACGGTGCGCCTGGCGGACCTGCCCGGCTACGGCTTCGCCAAGGCGAGCAAGGCGGACAAGGCCCAGTGGCAGGAGATGATCACCACCTACCTCAAGAACCGTCACCGGTTGGAGGTCGTGGTGAGCATCATCGACGCGGAGGTGGGGCCCACGCCGGAGGACATGCAGACGCTGGACTACCTCCAGGAGCACAACCGCCGCATCCTCGTCGTGGCCACCAAGGTGGACCGGCTGACGAAGGCGCAGCGCAAGCCCCGGCTGCACAAGCTGGCGGAGCAGCTGGAACTGCCCCGCGAGGCGGTCATCCCGTTCTCCTCCACGGAGAAGCTGGGCGTGGAGGACGTGTGGGGCACGCTGCTGGACACCTTCGGCAAGGCCACCCGCGTCTGAGGCTGCCGGGGCAGCGCTCGCTGTGGTAGCACCCCCGCCGTGTCCCAGAACGGCAAGACGAACGGTGGTGTTTCGCCCCTCGCGCCTCGCGAGGAGCGTCAGCGGTTGATGCGCCTGTCCCCGCGCCAGCGGGTGGCGGCGCTCTTCGACGCGGAGGACACGCCCGCGCTGGTGCGCTCGCTGCCCGCGGAGGACCTCTACGTCACCATCCAGGAGGTGGGGCTGGCGGACACGACGGAGCTCGTGCAGCTGGCGTCGCCCGCGCAGTTCCGCACCTTCGTGGACCTGGGCGGCTGGGCGAAGGACAAGCTGGACCCGCACGCCGTCCTCACCTGGCTGCGCGCCGCGCGCGGCGACGAGCAGGAGGACTTCCTGCGCAAGGTGCACGCGGTGGACCTGGAGGTGGTGGAGACGCTCCTCAAGGAGTTCACCGTCGTCCACGACCTGGAGGAGAACCCGGACGTCAACCCGCAGGGCGTGACGCTGGAGACCCCGGAAGGCCGCTACCTGGTGGAGCTGAAGGTGGAGGGCGTGGAGATGTCCGCCATGCGCGCGCTCCTCAATGATCTCATCGCGGAGAACCCCTTCGAAGCGGTGCGCCTCTTCGAAGCCGTGCGCTGGGAGATCCCCTCCGAGCTGGAGGAGACCGCGTTCCAGTTCCGCCGCGCGCGCCTGTCCGACCTGGGCTTCCCGTCGCTGGAGGACGCGCTCGCGCTCTTCAGCCGCGTGGACGTGCCGCCGCGCCCCACCGGGCCGGGGACGCCCGCGCTCACCGCCACCGGCGGCCACGTGGACTACCTGGAGGCCGCCTTCCGGGACCTGTCCGACGTGGAGCGCATGAACGCGGAGGACGAGCTGCGGGAGGTGGCCAACGCCGTCCTCGTCGCGGAGCTGGGCGACCCGGGCGACCTGGACGACGTGCGCCGCGTGGGCGAATGGGTGCGCGACTACCTGTCGCTGGGCCTGGAGCACCTGACGGGCGGCGACCCCGCGAAGGCCCCGGAGGCGCTGCGCGACACGCCCCTGCGCCGCGTCTTCCAGGTGGGCTTCACGCTGACGCTCCAGCTCAAGTACCGCGCGGACCGCCTCTTCAAGGTGCCCTTCGTGAAGCTGGACGACGTGCCGCTGGTGCTCCCGGAGGAGGCCGCCGCGCTGGAGGCCCTCCGCCGCAAGCGTCCCCGCAGGGCGCTGCGCGTCCCGGGCGCGGAGCCCGTCCCGTTCCGTTCGCTGCGGGAGGTGGCCGGTTCGGAAGGACTGCTCGCTCGCGCGGAGGGCCAGGTGGCGGCGCTGGGCGCGCTCCTGGGCGGCACCGAGGACGCGGCGCACACCGTGCTGGCGCGCTTCGGCGTGTCGCTGGACGTGCTGGGCGTGGAGCGGCTGTGGGCGGCCGTGGTGGGCATGGCCGTGCTGGAGGAGCGCGTGGACGTGCGGCCCGTGCCACTGGGGCGCACGGTGGAGCTGGGCCAGCGCCTCTTCGAAGGCACTCCGGATGCGCCGCGCCTGCGCGCGAGCGCGGCGGAGCGCGCGGTGGCGACGCTCTCGTCCGAGGTACCGGAAGCGGCGCGTGAGGAGCTGCGTCGGGTGGTGAACGTCACGCTGGCGCGCCTTTTGTCGGAGCTGGGGCCGGCGTGGCTGCGCGAGGGGCGCCTGGACCTGATCGCCTCCGCGGTCCTACCGATGGAGAGCGCCCCGGTCCCGTAGCTTTTTCAGCCTTGCCCGGCCCGGCGGTCGCGGGCGGGCGCGCAACCTCCCGAAGATACAGGCCTCCCGCGTTGCCATCCTCTGGCACGCGCGCTGCTTTGCCCCTCGCCCGCTAGCTGTTCGCGAACCGTGGTTCGCCTACGGCAAACGGAATTCCACGAGGGCCAGGGGCACGCGTGTGACGGGACGAGCGACCGACAGCGAAGGGGTGGCGTACATGGGACCGGGCGCGGAGGGGCAGCGTCGCGACGTACTGGCTTTCTACATGCTCGCGGGGTTCGCGGCGGTGATGTACGCAGTGCCGGGTGAGTGGATCCCCGCGCTGGAGCCGCTGCGGCTCGCGCTGCTGACTTCAGGGCTGGGCGCGGGCCTGATGGTGATGCGCCGCATCGGCAAGGCGGAGCCCATCTTCTTCGACGGCTCGCGGGGCATCGCGCTGCTGGCGTTCTCGTCGCTGGCGTTCTGCTCGGTGGCGTGGAGCGTGAACCCGGAGGTGACGCGCTTCCAGGGCGTGGAGCTGCTCAAGCTCACGGCCATCTACCTGACGCTCGTCAACGTCATCACCACGCCCAAGCGGCTGGCGGTGGTGTGCGGCGCCATGGTGCTGGGCGCCATCGTGACGTCCATTGGCGTCATCAACTGGTACATCGTCGGCGAGAACATGGTGGAGGGCTTCCGTTCGCGCTGGGTCGGCGTGTACGCGGACCCCAACCACATGGCCATGAACATGGTGCTGGTGGTGCCGCTCGCGGTGGCGTTCCTCGCGCGCAAGAGCACCCCGTGGCTGTTCCGCCTGCTGTGCGCGGTGTCCGCGGTGCTGGCGGTGGTGGCCATCGTGTTGTCGCACTCGCGCGGCGGCTTCATCGGCCTGTCCCTGGCGATGGCCATGTGGGCCATCCGTGAGAAGCGCCGCATGCAGGCCATCGTGCTGGGCACGGTGTTCGTCGCGGGCCTGGCGGTGTTCGCGCCCAAGAGCTTCTGGCAGCGCAACGAGACGGTGGCGTCGTTCCACGAGGACGCGTCCGCCATGGGCCGCGTCTACGCGTGGCAGGTGGCCAGCCGCATGAGCCTGGACAAGCCGCTGCTCGGCGTGGGCGCGGGCGGCTTCCGCTACGCCTGGTTCGAGTACGCGCCGCCGGAGGCGCACCGCGCCTATGTGGCGCACAACATCTTCCTCGACGTCATCGGGGAGCTCGGGTGGATTGGCCTCCTGTGCTTCCTGGTGTTCTCGGGGGGCGCCGTGGGCGGGGCGGCGTCCGCGTCCTCGGACCCGGAGATGGGATGGCTGGCACGCGCCCTCCTGGCGTCGGTGGCGGGCTACCTCGTCTGTGATTTGTTCTCGGGCTACATCCTGTCCGCGCACTGCTACGTGCTCTTCGGCCTGGCCGCGAGCGCGCACCGCATCGCGCAGGCACGGGAGCGCGCCCTGGCGGTGGGGAGGCGGCCGGCGATGAACCCTTCGCCGGTGGCCACGTGGGAGGGGTCTGGGCATGCGGCGTGAGGATGCGCGGTTGGGGCAGGAGCCCCTCCGCCTGGTGCAGTTCACCCGGTCGTTCCACATTGGCGGCACCGAGGTCCAGGTGCTGGAGCTGCTGCGAGGCCTGCCCTCCAGCTATCAACTGCAGGTGTCGGTGTTGGAGGACGCCGGGCCCCTGATGGGCGCGGTCTGGAAGCTGGGGCACGCGCCGGAGGTGTTCTCCCTCAAGGGCTCGCTCGTGCAGCCCAACACGCTGATGCAGATCCACCGGATGTCCCGGTGGCTCAAGGCGAACCGCGTGCAACTGGTGCACGTGCACGACTTCTACTCCAGCATCATCGCGGTGCCGGCCGCGAAGCTCGCGGGCGCGAAGGTCATCGTCGGCCGGTTGGATCTGTCCCACTGGCAGGGCAAGGCCCGCCGCCTGCTGCACGCGCAGATGACGCGCATGGCGGATCACGTCATCGCCAACGCGGAGGCCATCCGCCAGCTGCTCATCCACGAGGAGGGGCTGCCCGAATCGCGCATCTCCGTCATCCACAACGGCCTGGACCTCCAGCGCTTCGACGCGAGAGCCGCGGAGGGGCTCAAGGACACGCTGCCCGACACCCGCGGCGCGCCCACGGTCATCCACGTGGCCAACATGAACCACCCCGTGAAGCGGCAGGAGGACCTGCTGCTCGCCCTTGCCATGCTGCGTCATGAGGGGACGAAGCTGAACGCGTGGTTCGTGGGGGACGGGCCCCGTCGGCCGGCGCTGGAGAAGATGGCGCACGAGCTGGGGGTGGCGGACGGGGTGCACTTCCTCAGGCACCGCACGGACGTGCCGGCCGTCTATGGCCAGGCCACCTTCGGCGTCCTGTGCTCCACGGCGGAGGGCATGTCCAACGCGGTGATGGAGGGCATGGCGGCCGGGCTGCCCATGGTGGTGACGCGGGTGGGCGGCAATCCGGACCTCATCTCGGACGGCGAGCGGGGCCTGGTGGTGGAGCCGGAGCGGCCCGCCCAACTGGCCCAGGCCTTCCGCCGGCTGCTGGCCAACCCCCAGGAGGCCCGGAAGATGGGCAAGGCCGCCCGGGGCTTCGTCGCCCGCGAGCTGACCCTGGAGAAGATGGTGCGCCGCCATGACGCGCTGTACCGCCAGGTGGCAGGACTGCCTCCAGGCTGAAACCTGCCCCCAGGGGCGGGGAAATGTCAGACCGATCCGGATAATCCACGCCCGTCCTCAGCAATTGAGGGCGGGCGCGTTCGTAGAAATAGGGGAGCGGCTTTCCCGCAGGGCCCTGCGTGTGTGCAGGTTATAGATGGGAATAGCTCGATTTTCGTGGAGATTGATGGGCAAGGCGTGGTAATGGCGCCTCGGGCGTTGCCGGAAGCGGCAAGCGTGCTCACCCTGGGTGTGGCGGATCAGACGGGTGCAGGAATCACCGCTGGTACGCAGGGGTTTTGAAGGAAACGGACGCCGAGCGCGGGGCCCGGAACACGGGACGCGGGGCGGACGGCAGGAAACATGAAGGTGGCGTGGACAGGCCCGAGGGCCGCTTCCACATCCGCCGCGACTTTACGAGGCCCTGCCAGTCGGCACGCGGCCCGGGGCGCTCGCCGGTAAAACTCCAAGGTGCCGGCGAGCGCTCTCTTTTTTGCCTCACAGCGCCGCACCCGTGTGTCCTCCGGGGTCGTCCCCGCGCGCGGGACGCACCGGGTGGGATATCCGCCGGGGCTCATCCGCTCGGCCGTGACTCCTTGAGCACGCTGACGAACGCACGCAGGGCCGGGGGCACCTGCCGGTGGCCCGGGTAGTAGAGGGCGAGCCCAGGGACCCGCGGCGACCATGCGTCGAGCACGACGGTCAGCCTTCCCGCTTGAAGCTCGCCCTGGGCGAAGGGCTCGGCGACGAACGCGATGCCGTGTCCGTCCACCGCGGCCTGCACCATCAGGTCGTCGTCGTTGAGCGTGAGTGGCCCGTTCACGTCGACGGAGAGGGCCTGTCCCCGGCGCTCGAACTCCCAGCGGTAGAGCTTCCCGCTCTTGAAGCGGTGGCGGATGCACTCGTGCTTCAAGAGGTCGTGCGGTGTCCGGGGTGGCGGGTGGCGCTCCAGGTACTTCGGGGACGCGACCGCGACGAACCGGGTATCCCCTCCGAAGCTCACGGCGACCATGTCCCGGGGAACGGCCTCTCTCAGCCTGACCCCGGCGTCGAAGCCCTCGGCCACGATGTCGACGATGCGGCCTTCGATGACCAGGTCCACATGGACGTTCGGGCACCGCGTCCGGAACTCCGGCACCACGTCCCGGAGCAGGAGCCGGGCGCCGACGATGTTCGTGTTGATCCGCAGCGAGCCGCGCGGCGAACCGCGTCCCTCCGAGACCTCCGCCAGCGCGCCGCGGAGGCCCTGAAGCAGCGGAAGCGCCTTCTCCAGCAGGGCCTCTCCGGCCTCCGTGGGGGCCACGCTTCGCGTCGTGCGGTTGAGCAGGCGGACCCCCATGCGCTCTTCCAGCCTGCGGACCGCATGGCTCAAGGTTGACGGTGAGACGCGGAGCTCGTCCGCCGCCTTCCGGAAGCTGCGGAGGCTGGCGACCGTCGTGAAGAAGGTCAGCTCTGCGACGTCAGGGCGGGGCTCATTCATGGCGAACCTTCACGAACCTATGCGGAACCACGCGCTTCCGTTCAACAATCCCAGGCGCTACCCATGTGTGCATGAAAACCTGGTTCATCACGGGCGCGTCCTCGGGCATTGGCCGGATCCTCACGGAGCAACTCCTCGCGAGCGGCCAGCGCGTGGCCGCGACGCTCCGGCGGCCGGAGGTGCTCGACGACCTGAAGGCGAAGCATGGCGAGCGGCTCTGGGTCGCCCGGCTCGACGTCACGGATGCGGCGGCCGTCCTGGCCGTCGTTGGCAGGGCGTTCACCGAGCTGGGCCGGATTGACGTGGTGGTGAGCAACGCGGGCTACGGGGTGTTTGGCGCGGCGGAGGAAGCGGAGGACGCGCAGCTTCGCCAGGTGCTCGACACGAACCTGCTCGGCTCCATCCACCTGATTCGCGCCTTCCTCCCGCGTCTGCGCGAGCAGGGCGGCGGCCGCATCCTCCAGGTCTCCTCGGAGGGCGGGCAGATGGCGTACCCGGCCTTCAGCGCCTACCACGCGTCGAAGTGGGGCATCGAAGGCTACGTCGAGTCGGTCGCGCAGGAGGTCGCGCCGTTCGGCATCGACTTCACCATCGTGGAGCCGGGACCGACGCGGACGAACTTCGGCGCCAACCTGCGGAAGACCCGTCCGCTCGCCATCTATGACTCGACGCCGGTGGGCGCGGTGCGCGCCGCCCTTGAGAACGGCACCTTCGAGATCAACGGGGACGCCGACAAGACCGCGCGAGCCATCATCGACGTGGCCGGGAAGACGCCCGCTCCCAGAAGGCTGACGCTTGGGAGCACGGCCTATCAGTCGGTCCAGCGCGCGTTGCGGCAGCGGCTGGAAGAGCTCGAGTCCCAGCGCGAGGTCGCGCTGTCCGCCGACTGCGATTGACGGGGACCGCCGGGCCGCGTCGCGAGGGCGCGGCCCGGCAGCCGTGTTTCAGCCTTCGTCGACCAGGTCGAAGCGCTGACCCACGCCCTTCGCCAGGGCGACGTCGTAGAGTGCGCGGGCCAGGGCCACGTCCTGCACGGCGAGGCCGGTGGAGTCGAAGACGGTGACCTCGGTGCCGGTGCGGCCGGGCTTGCGGCCGGCGACCACCTCACCCAGGGTGCCCGCGAGCTGCCCGGCCTGGATGAGCCCGTCGTGCAGCGGGACGTTGACCTCGCCGGAGTGGAGCGCCTGATCCGCGTCGTCGATGAAGACGCGCCCTTCGACGAGCAGGCGCGGATCCAGCTCCTGCTTGCCGGGGGCATCCGCGCCCATGGCGTTGATGTGGGCGCCGGCCTGGACCCATTCACGGCGGACCACCGGGGCGCGCGCGGGGGTGGCGGAGCAGACGATGTCCGCGCCGGAGGCCTCCTGGAGGCTCACCACGCGGCCGCCCTTCTCCTTCTGGAGCGTCTCCGCGGCCTGGGCGGACACATCCGCGAGCAGCAGCTCCAGATCCCCGAAGAGGGCGCGGTGCGCGTCGATGAGGACGCGCGCCTGCACGCCGCAGCCCACGAGCCCCAGCGTGCGGGGCTGCTTCCTGGCCAGGTACTTGGACGCGATGCCGCCAGCGGCGCCGGTGCGCCACGCGGTGAGCAGGGTGCCGTCCAGGATGGCCAGCGGGGACGCGGTGTCCGGATCACTGAGCACGTACACGGCGCGCACCGTGGGCAGGCCGTGCTTGCGCGGGTTCTGCGGATGGGCGTTGACCCACTTCACGCCGGCCGCGCCGTCGAGGAACGCGGGCATGGCGCGGAAGTCGCCGTCGTACTTCGGCAGGGACAGGTACACCTTGGGGGGCATGAGCGCGTCGCCGCGGCCATGGGCCAGGAAGGCACGCTCGACGGCTTCCAGGCCGAGCTCGACGGTGTAGAGGCCGCGCAGGTCCTTGGCGCTGAGGAGGAGGGTGGGCATGGGCGCCGCTATAACCAACCGCCCGTGCCCGCGCACGCGTCCGATGTGCAATGTCTGCCATTGGCCAGTGTCACAGTCGCAACCCGGAGCAGGTAGGCAGGCACGGATAATGGGGAAAGGCGGGTTCGGGGTAGGCTTGGGGGGATGAAGACCTCCCGGCCCACTGAAGACACCGGTTCCCAGGCGCCGAACACGGGCCACCCGACGGGTGACTCCAGTGCGCCGGAGTGTCCGCTCCACGCGACGCGCGTGGGCCGCTACGTGTTGCTGGCGCGGCTGGGCAAGGGCGGCATGGGCGAGGTCTTCGAGGCCTTCGACCCGGAGCTGCGCCGCACCGTCGCCATCAAGCTGCTGCACGAGCGGCGTCTGCCGGACGAGGAGGAGGACGCCCGCGCGCTGCGGCTGGTGCGCGAGGCCCAGGCCATGGCGCGCCTGTCCCATCCGAACGTGCTCACGGTGCATGACGTGGGCACGCACGAGGGCCGGGTGTTCATCGCCATGGCGCGGGTGGAGGGCGGCACGCTGCGGCAGTGGCTGCGCGAGGGGCCGCATCCCCAGCGACAGGTGCTGGCGGTGTGCAGGGCGATGGGGCAGGGGCTCGCGGCGGCGCACGCGGCGGGGCTGGTGCACCGTGACTTCAAGCCGGACAACGTGCTCCTGGGCCGAGATGGCGGCGTCTGGGTGACGGACTTCGGCATCGCGTCCGACGCGGGCGTGGGCACGGAGGCAGGGCCCGCGGTGCCACCTGCGGCGTTGCTGGAGGGGCCGCTCGACACGCGCCTCACGGCGACGGGCGCGCTGGTGGGGACACCCGCGTACATGGCGCCGGAGCAGTACGCGGGGCGGGGCCCGGACGCGAGAGCGGATCAGTTCAGCTATTGCGTGTCCGTCTACGAGGCGCTCACCGGCCAGCGTCCCTTCGAGGAGGGGACGCTGCGTCGCATGGCCGTCACCCTGCTGGATTCGCAGCGGGCACCCCAGGGCACGGTGCTGCCCCGGGTGGAGCTGGAGCCGCCCACGCATCCGTCCGTTCCGGGTTGGGTGCACCGCGTGCTCGCGCAGGGTCTGGCGGTGGCGCCGGAGCAACGCTTCGCCTCCATGGAGGCGCTGCTGGCGGCGCTGGAGCGCGACCCGGAGGCGGGACGCAAGAAGCTCGCGGGCCGCTCCATCGCGGTGGTGGCCGGGCTCTTCCTGGGCGTGGGCGTGGCGTGGGTGCGTCCCACGCCGTGCAGCGGCGCGCCCAAGCTGTTCTCCCGCGTGTGGGGCCCCGCGCAGAAGGCGGCGGTGGCGGAGCCTTCGAGAAGAGCGGCGCGACGGACGCGGACGGTGCGTTCGACCGGGTGGAGCGCGCGCTGGACGCGTACGCGTCGGAGTGGAGCCGCATGCACCGCCAGGCCTGCGAGGCCACGCGCGTGACGGGAGAGCAGCCGGAGGCGCACCTCGCGCTGCGCATGTCGTGCCTGGACCGGCGCCTGCGCGCGGTGGACGCGCTGAGCACGGAGCTGGCGCACGCGGACGTGGCGCTGGTGCAGCGCAGCGCGGAAGCCGTGGACTCACTGCGCGGCGTGTCCGGCTGCGCGAACGTGGAGGCGCTGTCCGCCGCGGTACCGCCTCCGGAGGACCAGACGGCGCGCGCCCGCGTGGAGGCGGTGCGCCAGGACGTGGCGCACGCGCAGGCGCTGCTCGACACGGGCCGCTATTCGCAGGCGGTGCCCGTGGCCAGGGCGGCGGTGGAGGCGGCGCACGCGACGCACTACCGGCCGGTGGAGGCGGAGGCGCTCCACGTGCTGGGCTGGGCCCACCACCGCATGAGCCAGTCGCGCGACGCGCGGGCCACGTGGCACGAGGCGATGGCCGCCGCCACGGCGGGACGGCATGACGAAGTGGCGCTCCAGGTGGCCACGGAGCTGGTGCTCGGACTGAGTGGGGACCCCGAGTGGTTCCCAGAGGCGCACCTGTGGAGCGCCCAGGCGCACGCGCTCATTGAACGGCTGGGCTCCGCGCCGGACCTGGAGGGACGGCTCGCCAACCACGAGGGCATCCTCGCGATGAACGAGGCCGCGCTCGACGCGGCGGCGGAGCACTACACGCGGGCCCTGGCGCTGCGCGAGCGCACCCTGGGGCCCATGCACGTGGACACCGCGAAGGTCTACAACAACCTGGGCATGGTGCTGCTGCGCCAGGGCAAGAGGGCGGAGGGCACCGCGCTGTACCAGAAGGCGCTCGCCATCTACGAGGAGCGGCTGGGGCCGGTGCATCCGCTGCTCGTGGGCCCGCTCATCAACCTGGGCTTCGCGGAGCAGGATGCGGGAAACCTGCCGAAGGCGCTGGAGTGGTTGCAGCGCGCGTATACGCTGCGGCAGCAGACGCTGGGGCCGCTCAATTCCCAGACATTGCTGCTGCTCCACGACATCGCGTTGGTGCAGGAGTCGCTGGGCGCGCCGGACCGGGCGCTCGCGCTGCACCGGCAGGCGCTGGAGGGCATGCGTCAGGGCTTCGGCGCGGAGAGCCGCGAGGCCATCGATTCACTGAAGGCACTGGCGGGCGCGGAGGAGCGGCTGGAGCGGGACGCGGACGCGCTCGCGCACTTCCAGGAAGGCCTGGCGCTCCAGCGCAAGGTGCTGCCGCCGGACGAGTTCGCGGTGGAGACGCTGGAGGAGGACGTGGGGCGGTTGATGGTGGCGCAGGGCCGTCCGAAGGAAGCGGTGCCGCTCTTGCGCGCGGCGCTGGAGTCCAAGTCGCGTGCGCTGGGCGCGGACCATGCGCGGACCATCCACAGCCGCACGGCGCTGGGGCTCGCGTATTTCCTGCTGGGGCAGGGCGACAGCGCGCGTGAATTGCTGGAGACGTCGGAGCGGGTGCTGGCGCCACTGGGCTGGAACCCGATGGACGCGGCGATGACGCACTTCGCGCTCGCGCAGGCGCTCTGGAGCCAGCCGGCGGAGCACGCACGGGCGATGACGCTCGCGAAGCAGGCTGAGGAAGGCTTCACCCAGGGCGGCTCCATGATGCGGCGCGAGCTGGCGCAGGTGAAGCAATGGATTGCCAGCCGTTGAGTCTCACAATCATTGGATTTGGCCGTTATTGATGGAATTGCAGTGAAGGCATGGAGTGGTCTGGGAAATCCGGATTGGCCTAACATGCGGCCTTGTCGGAAGGCCGGGCGCCATGCCGGCGTCCCCCTCGGACCAAGGAGCCATCCATGAAGCCTGGAATCGTGTTGCTGCTGTGCACGGGGCTGGCATTGACGGCGTGCGGCGGAGCGATGACTCCCGAGGAGACGCCGCTGGCCACATCGGAGGCCGCGCTGATCACGTGTGGCGATTGGGTTGGATGGAGTGACACCGGCGTGGTGAGGTGTTTGTCCAACCCGGACTGCGGGACCACCTGGGTTTGTGAGCCGAGGCTGAAGGCGGACGAGGCTCCGTCGCTCGATGATGGACCCCAGCAGAGGCCGCCGGTGTGCCCCTCGGGCCAGGTGGCCGTCCCGTACGTCAACTCGGGCAAGATGCGTTACCAGTTCCAGTACCGGGCTTGCTACGACGAGGCCGGCAACTACACGCACACGGAATATCAATACCGGAACTACGCCAGCAGTTGCATCAGCTGTTGACGCTGACGGACAATGTCACGAAAGGCATTGTGCAGGGCGGCAAATCGATGCGGCGCAAGCTTGGGGCGATGAAGCAATGGATTGAAGGTCGATAGGCTTTGCCGCCTTTTGAACGAACGACTCTTGTCGGAGGGTCGTTGAAAGGCCTGTGCTGGTCTGGCAGGCCGGGATTGTCTAATGTGACTTCTTGTCTGACGGCCGGGCGCCATGACGGTGCCCCCTCGGACAAGGAGTCCCCATCATGTCTGGATTTTCATTGCTGCGCGTCGTAGGCGTCTGCACGGGTCTGGCGTTGACTGCGTGTGGGGGGCCCATGACGGCCGAGGAGGCCGCGGCCGAGGAGGCGTCGCTCGCCACGGCGGAGGCCGCGCTCGGCTCGTGCGGGACCTGGTCCGAGTGGAGCAACACGGGCGGGCAGATTTGTACGGACAACCGCTCCTGTGGCTACTACTGGTATTGCGAGGGCGATCTGGTGGCGGGTGATGCCCGTTCCCTCGCGGGTGGGGGCGGGCCCGAGACCCTCCCTCCGCCGTGTGACGACGGCAGCTATCCCTACCAGCGCGGCAAGCCGGGCCTGTCCAACCTGCAGTCCAGCTATCGCGTGTGCTTCGACGCGTCCGGCACCTACACGCACACGGAATATCAATACCAGTACGCCTTCAGCGGGGCCTGCGGCTGCTGATCAGCTCCACCACCAGGCCGCCGCGGCGATCAGACTTCCCGCCACGGACACGGCCACCCACTTGATCCACGGCGCCTGTGAGGGCGGTGGCGGCTCCTCGGAGGGCCGGAACCGCTTCACGGGCTCCGGGGGCCGGGCCTGCTCCTTCACGGGAGCGGGCTCCGGTGGCCGGGACACGGGGCGCTGTGGCCTCAGCGCCTGGGTTGGTGCCTCCGAATGTTGTGGAGGCGCGGGCTCCAGGGGCAGGGTGGGCAGCGCCTCCGGCTTCATCACCTCCGTGGGCGCGGGGGAGGGCGGCTCGGGCAGGGCCGGGCGGAGCCTCCGGGGCTTCGCCGGGACGCCGGTGGGGGGCTCCATCAGCCGGGATGGGAAGAGCGGGGACTCGCCCAGCCGGGCCAGCTCCGCGCGGAGCTCCTTCGCCACGGCGGTGGCCTCCGTGGGTCTGCCCTGGCGGTCCTTGGCGAGCAGGGCTTCCACCAGCGACACCAGCGACGCGGGAATCCCCGGACGCTGCGGCGTGAGCGGCGGCGGAGCGTCATACAGCACCGACTCCATCACCGAACGGCCACGCTGGATGGGGAACGGCCGGCGTCCGGCGAGCAGCTCGTAAAGACAGACGCCCAGCGAGTACAGGTCCGCGCGCGCGTCCAGGACGTCGTCGCGGATCTGCTCCGGGGACATGTACGCCAGCTTCCCCATCACCACGCCGGACGTCGTCTGCGTGCCTTCGGACGTCTTCACGATGCCGAAGTCCGCGATCTTCACCGTGCCGGTGTAGGACAGCAGCAGGTTGTCCAGGGACACGTCGCGGTGGATGAGCTCCATCCACTTGCCCGACTCCGGGTTGACGAAGCGGTGCACGTACGCGAGCCCGTCACAGGCCTGGGCGATGGCATCCAGGATGGGGCCCAGCGGCAGCAGCTCCGGCCGGCTGGCCGCATGGACGTGCGCGAGGCTGGAGCCCGCGACGTACTCCATGGACAGATAGACCTGGTCGTCGATGACGCCCGTCTCCAGCACCCGCACCACGTTGAGGTGGTGCAGGCCGGCGGCGACCTCCGCCTCCCGCAGCAGGCGGCGGCGGAAGCGGACGTCGGCGGCGTGCTCGGAGTGGATGCGCTTGAGGACGACCGGCTCTTCCCAGCCCTCGCGTTCCGCGAGCGAGACGCGCCCCATGCCGCCTTCGCCTATGTCCCGCAGGACGCGGTATGGCCCGAATCGCTGGACGTCGTTCATTCCGGCGCAAGCCTACCGTCACTCACGCCGGGAACGGAGGATCAGGCCCGGGGTTCGCGGCTGGACCGGGACGAGACGCCGTCCTGGGGCTGGGGTTCCTCTTCGACCCCGATGCGGCCCTGGCCACTGCCGGAGTGCGTGGACCCCGAGGACCGGGAGCTGTCGCCCGTCGCCACCCGGCCACGGCGGGAGCCCTCCGGGATTTCTCCGCCCAGCAGCTTCGCGAACAGGTCGCGGAGCTTCTCGGCGAACTTCTCCAGGGGGGTGGACGGCTTCGACTCGGCCGAGTCCGCCGCCCCGCCCCCCGGGGGCACGAAGCTGCACGAGACGGAACCCGAGTGACCGCCGCCCCGCGCGCTGGAACCAGAGGCACAGGGCCGCGCCTCGCCGCCGTCACCCACCGGGCCGCGATGGAGGCGGTCCTGGAGCGAGAGGGCGGGCTGATCCTTGAAGGGGCCACCCTGGAACTGGTCCGGCGGACCCCGGTAGCCCTGGGCGCTGCTGGAGGCGCCACGTCCGCCGGCGAAGGTGCTCTGTCCGGACGCACGGCCGTCAACCGGCGGGGAGGACTGCTCGGGCAGCGGGAGGCTCGAAACAGGGCGGCCAATCTTCATGGGGGTACCTCAGGACGGAGTTCCTGAAACCATCATCGGACCCAGCACGTTCGGAGTTTCCTTGAAGTCCAGGAATCCCTCAGAGGCATCTGAGATGCAGCGCGTCAGCGTTCAAGGCCAGACAATGGAAGGACATGGACCCGGCCCTGGAGGGCATGACGCGGGGCGTTCTCAGGGGGCCGTGGCCGGAAGGGCCCACAGCGAGAAGCCAGGCGCGCCGGGCAGGGCACGGAAGAAGACCTGTTCCCCCACGCGGGTGAACGCAGCCGCCTCCGCCGGAGTCTTGTTCGCGGTCAGGGAGTCCACCGCGCGGGTGCCCTGCGTCGTCCCGTCCGTCACCCAGACATTGCCCTTCGCCGAGAACAGCAGGGCACCGGAATCCAGACCGATGAGCGGCGAATGAAACACATCCGGCCGGGTGAGGCCGGAGGAGAGCCATCGCGTGCCCGCCGCGGTGCCATCCGTCACCCACAGGTCCACGTCGCGAGGCGTCTGGACGGTCGCCCCCAGCGTCCGCGCGAAGTAGACGCGGCCGCCCACCGTCACCGCGTTGCGGAGGCCCGGCACGGCCTTCGGGTCGTCGGCGTAGGGATTGGAGAGGACGGCGACGCCCTCCTTGGGCCCACCGGCCATTGGCAGCCGCCAGAGCTTCGAGTGGCCGTCTTCAGTGCGGGTAAGCACCGTGGCGGAGTCTCCGGCGACGCCCACCAGTTGGCCGTCCCGGCCGAACGCATCGAGTCGCAGCGTGCCGGCCTCCGTGCCGTCTGTCTTCCAGACCTCCAGGCTGGGGCCCGCGTCGGTGAGGGTGAACACCACGGTGCCGTCCACGACCTGGGGCACGCCCATGCCCACGTCCGCGGAAGCATCCAACCGCATCAGCATCCGGGTGCCCGAAGCAGTCCCATCCGTCCGCCACAGGCGGGTGCCATTCTCCGCGTCCCGGAGGACGAACAGCATCGCGTCCCCCACGCGTTGGGTCCACACGACCGTGCCCGTGTACAGCCCTGGAATGCCGAAGTCCTTCACCTGGAACGTCCCGGCGGCGGTGCCATCCGTGCGCCACAGCCGCACGGTCTCTTCGAAGTCCTCGGTGAAGAACACGCGGATGCCAGAGGCGGGGAGCACCTCACCGAAGGTGCTGGTGAAGCGGCCGAAGTCCTGCAACTGGACCGTGCCCGCCGCTGTGCCATCCGAGCGCCACAGCTGGGTGCCGCCCTGGCCATAGGGCGCGTGCCGGAAGAAGGAGAGCGTGCCGTTGAGCACCGTGAAGCCATACAGGTTCGAGTCCGCCGGACCCGGATTCAGGTCCACGACGGGCCGGGTGCCTTCAGGCGTCCCATCGCTCGTCCAGAGCTCCCAGCCCAGCTCCGGTTCAAACAGGTGGAAGAAGAGCCGCGAGCCCAGCGGCGTCATTCCGGTGATTCGCAGTCCGCCCAGCAGCGCATTCGTCGGAGCAAATGCCTTCACCACGACAGTGCCGGCCGTCGTCCCGTCGCTCTTCCAGAGCGCGATGCGCTGATCCTCCTCCTGCACCACGAAGTAGAGCGTGCCCGCGACATCCGTCAGCAGGTCGGGACGGGGCTCCTTGTCCAGCCGCGTGCCTGGAGTCCGGTCAGGAGGAAGCACCTGCTTCACCTCCCGAGTGCCCCACGCTGCTTCCATCCGCGCCTGGACCGCCGCCATCTCGCGCGTCGGGCCGGAGTCCATTGCCTCCGGTCCGGCACCGCACCCCATCACGCTCATCGCCGCCGCAACGACCCACCACGACCTCGTCCGCATGTCCGCCTCCCCAGCCCCCAGATGCGAGGAAGGTGCTGCGGGGCGGACAGATGGCGAGCTGCACCGCGGGTCAGTGCGGCTGCTCGAAAGACAACGGAGGCTACGCGGGTGTGCCTTCGCGGGCGTCCACGCCAATCACGTCGCGCACGGAGGCGAAGCCGTCCCGGGACAGCAGGGCGCCCAGCTCCGGGAGGATGCGGTCCACCATGCCCGGGCCTTCGTAGATGAAGCCCGTGTAGACCTGCACCACGGTCGCGCCCGCGCGCAGCTTCTCGTAGACGTCCTGCGCCGTGAACACCCCGCCCACGCCGATGAGGGGCAGGGCGCCCTTGGCGCGCTGGTACGCGCGGCGGATGACGGCGTTGGACAGCTCGCGCACGGGGGCGCCGGACAGGCCGCCGGCCTCCTTCGAGTGCTTGTGCTCGAAGGGGCGGGTGAGGGTGGTGTTGGTGGCGATGAGGCCGGAGAGCCCGCGCGCCATCGCCACGTCCACGACCTCATCCACGGCCTCGGGCGTGAGGTCCGGGGCGATCTTCAGGAACAGCGGCGTGCCCGGGGCCACCTGCTCCATGCGCTCGCGCACGGCGAGCAGCAGCGCGGACAGCGCCTCCGGCTCCTGGAGCTTCCGCAGGCCTGGCGTGTTGGGCGAGGACGCGTTGACGACGACGTAATCCCCCAGCGGCGCGAGCGCGTCCACGCACGCCACGTAGTCGTCCACCGCGCGCTCCAGCGGCGTGTCCTTGTTCTTGCCGATGTTCACGCCCAGCGGGCCGGGCTTCCACTCGCGGGCCTTGAGGCGCTCCGCCGCGGTGGCCGCGCCGTGGTTGTTGAAGCCCATGCGGTTGATGACCGCGCGGTGCTCCGGCAGGCGGAACAGCCGCGGCTTCGGGTTGCCCGGCTGGGGCTTCGGCGTGACGGTGCCAATCTCCACGGCGGAGAAGCCGCAGGCGAACAGCCCGTCCACGGCCTCCGCGTCCTTGTCCAGTCCGGCGGCGAGCGCCACCGGGTGGGCGAACTTCAACCCCGCCAGCTCCACGGACAAATCCATGGGCGCGCGGGCCAGCGTGTGCTCGCGCATCGCGCGGCAGCGGGCGTTCCACTTCCCCAGGGCCGCGAGCCCCGACATGCCCAGCCGGTGCGCGGGCTCCGGGGGCAGGCTGAAGAGCAATGCGCGAGTCAGGCCGTACATGCGTCAGGCCGGGATGAAGGACGCCTCGCGCGCCCACGCGAGTGCCTGGTCCACCTGCTCCGTCGTCAGCAGGCCGTTGGACTCGACGATCTCAATCTCCCGCCGCATGTCCGTCTCCAGCAGGTAGGGGCCGTCCGTGTTGATGGTGAACTTCACCTTGCGATCCCAGAACGTCTGCATGATGTGCTTGAGCTCCTGCAGGTCCGCCACCGCCTTGGTGTGGATGTTGGAGGTCGGGCACAGCTCCAGCGTGATGTTGTTCTCGCGGAGCACCTTCATCGCGGACTCGTCGTAAGCGGCGCGGATGCCGTGGCCGATGCGGTGGGGCTTGAGCTTCTCCACCGCCGCCATCAGGCCGTTGGCGCCCGTGCCGGCCGTCTCGCCGGTGTGCACGGTGCACTTGAGGCCCGCCTTGCGCGCGCGGGCGTAGAGGTCCTCGTACTCGGAGAGCGAGGCCTTGTGCTCCATCGCGTCGCGCTCCGTGCCGGCCAGGTCGATGCCGTACACGCCGCGCGAGCGGTACTTGATGGCCTTCTCCACGATGATGCTGTTGAGCTTGTGGTCGAACTCGCGGGCCAGGCAGAAGATGAGGCCCACCTTCACGCCGTACTCCAGCGTCGCGCGGTCCATGCCCCGCAGCGCCGCGTGGATGATGTGGTCCAGGTCCAGCTCGCTGGAGAGGTTGCGCTTCATCGGGTTGAAGCGCAGTTCAATCTGCGTGACGCGGCTGCCCCGGTACTCCTTGCCAATCACCTCGTAGACGGAGCGCTCGATGGCGCTGGGAGAGGATTGGATCTTCTCCGTCCAGGTGTGGAGGATCTTCAGGTAGTCGTCGAGGCTGCCCACCTTGCCCGGACGGGAGGTGATCAGCTCGACGAAGTCGAAGTAGTTCTTGACGGGGAGCTTGAAGCCCTGCTGGTGGGCGATGGACCACAGGATGTGCGGAGCCACCGCGCCACCCACGTGGATGTGAAGGTCAATGAGGTCGCGAACCATGGCGGCATGTATGCACAGCCACGGCCACGCGTAAAGCTATCGGCGCAGCAGCACGTAGACGGCGCCAGCCCCGCCGTCCTGCGGACGGGCAGTGCAGAACGCCAGCACCATGCGCTCCAGTCGCTTCTGCGACAGCAGGTCCCTCACCGCGTCCTTGAGCACCGGGATCTGATCCTTGGAATTCAAACCGCGCCCGTGGACGATGAGCACGCAGCGGCGCTTGGCGCGGCGGCTGTCGGACAGGAAGCGCTCCACGGCGGCCTGGGCCTCGCGCTGCGTCTTGCCGTGAAGGTCCAGCCGGTCCTGCACGGAGAAGTCGCCCCGGCGCAGCGAACGCAGCAGGTTGGGGTCGGTGCCGGGCGAGGCGCCCTCGAAGGACTCGTCCGAGCCGGTGAAGGACAGCGGCCCGTCCACGGCGACCAGGTCGGAGAGCTGCGCGAGCGCCTCCGCGTTGTCGTCGATGATCTCCGGCAGGCGCGGGTTGACCTGTGGGGCCTGGCCGCGGTTCGTCACCTGCTTCACGCCGTCCATGGCGGCGAAGAAGAGGCCCACGTCGTCGTCCTCCGGACGGGCCTTGGGGGCCTTCGTGGCCTTGGGCGCGGCGGCCTTCTTCTTCGCGGCGGCCTCCGCGGCGGCGGCGGCCTCCTTCTCCTGCTTCTGCTGATCCTGAAGCGTCTTGATGGCGGACTTGAACGGATTGTTCTGGAACTCCGCTTCCTTCTTCTTGGGGGGACGCTGGCTCATGGGATTCCTGTCTTCTAACCCGGGCTACAGGCCGCGCAGCCTGCGGATTTCCTCGTAGGCGTCGCGGACGGTCTGGAACCGGCGTGCGGCCTGCTCGGCGGCCTTGGGTGCGAGGTGGCTGGCCTTGTCCGGATGGAAGCGGGCGGCGAGCCTGCGGTAGGCGCTCTTCACCTCTGCGTCGGTGGCGTCCGGGGGGAGGCCCAGCGTCTGGTAGTGGGCGGTGGCGTCGCCCAGGTGCTGTTCGGCCAGGGCCTGGACCTTGGCGTCGGGGACGTCCAGGCCCTCGGCCATGCGCTTCAGGGCCTCGCGTTCGGAGCGCTGGAGGGGGCCGTCCGCGAGCGCCATCTCATAGAGCGCGTCCAGCAGGCGGAGCCGTTCGCCCGAAGGCAGGGAGTCCAGGCAGGAGGCGAGGGCGGCGGGGGCGTCCAGGGAGGCGGGGTGGGAGAGGAAGTCCTTGAGGTAGCGGCGCACGGCCTGGACGGTGTGGGCGTCGGCGCGGAGGACCTCCTCGAAGTAGCGGCGGACCTCGCGGACCTCCTCGCGGCGCATGTCGCCGTCGGCGCGGGCGACGTCGACGAAGAGGGCGGTGATGTCGCGGTCGAGCGGGTCCTCGTCGGGGGCCTGGACGATGGGGAACTCGCCAGGGCCCTGGGTGAGGGGGGCTTGTTCAGGAGTCGGCTCGAAGGTGGCGGGGAAGTCGCTGAAGATTTCAGGGAAGTCCGGGGGAGAGGCGT
Organism: Corallococcus sp. M7; assembly: GCF_054512695.1. Lineage (NCBI taxonomy): Bacteria > Pseudomonadati > Myxococcota > Myxococcia > Myxococcales > Myxococcaceae > Corallococcus > Corallococcus sp. M7. The sequence goes on along the minus strand of NZ_CM137252.1, from coordinate 6,253,816 downwards.
GCTGTTCGTCGAAGTAGTGGCCCAGGGCCGTGCCCACTATGAGGGCGAGCACGATGGCCCAGGGGCCGCCCATGAGGAGGCCGGCCATGAGACCCAACATCGCCCCGAGAACTTTTCCCGCGCCCATGCCTTCGCTTCGCTCCCTTGTGCCGGGCCAGTCTTGCATAAGGTGGGTCTCATGACGGCTCAGTTGATTGACGGCAAGGCAGTGGCGGCGCGCGTGCGGGCGGAGATCAAGGAGGAGGTGGCGCGCCTGAAGGCGGAGCGCGGCATCACCCCGGGGCTCGCAGTGGTGCGCGTGGGTGAGGACCCGGCGTCCAAGATCTACGTGACGGGGAAGAAGAAGGCCGCCGAGGAGGTGGGCTTCAACTCCTGGGAGCACCACCCGGACGAGACCATCACCCAGGACGCGCTCCTGGCGCTGGTGCACAAGCTGAACGAGGACCCGGCCGTGCACGGCATCCTGGTGCAGCTGCCGTTGCCCAAGCACATCGACGCGGACGCCATCATCGCGGCGGTGAAGCCGGAGAAGGACGCGGACGGCTTCCACCCGATGAACGCGGGCAACCTGCTCCTGGGACGGCCGGCGACGCGCGCGTGCACGCCCTATGGGGTGATGCGGCTGTTGGAAGAGGTCGGGTGCAATCCCGCGGGCAAGCGCGCGGTGGTGGTGGGCCGCAGCAACATCGTGGGCAAGCCGCAGGCGCTGATGCTGCTCCAGAAGGACGCGACGGTGACGGTGTGCCACCGCAAGAGCGACCTGCCGGCGGAGGTGGCGCAGGCGGACATCCTGGTGGTGGCGGTGGGCGTGCCGGAGCTGGTGAAGGGCGCGTGGATCAAGCCCGGCGCGGTGGTGATTGACGTGGGCATGAACCGCAAGGCGGATGGAAAGCTGGTCGGGGACGTGGAGTTCGCCGCTGCGGCGGAGCGGGCTTCGTTCATCACGCCAGTGCCGGGTGGCGTGGGGCCGATGACGATCGCGATGCTGATGAAGAACACGCTGGAAGCGGCTCAGCGCGCGGGGAAGTAGTCAGTCGATGGAGCCTCCCTGCCCATGCGGGGTAGGGAGGGGAACTCCATGCCGAAGCTCGGCGGAGCCACTGTGTTCTTCGCCGCGGCACGTTCCTGCTCAAGCCCACATTCCTGACGGAGCACCTCATCCACTTCCAGGTAGTGGGGGAGTGTTCCACGCGCCTCAGGACCCGCCGAGAGAAGCTCTTCTACCTTCTGTCCTCGAAGGAGCTGTTTGTAGAGCGTCCTCACCCGGGTCTGCCCACGCTGGTACTCGTCCGTGTCCAGCAAGCCCGAGGCCCGGAGTTGAGCCAGTACGCGCGACTGGACGACGAAGGCTCGATAGACATTTGAGCCGAGCAATGGTTGACGCGGTGCCGGCAGCAGGCTCACGAGAAACGCGGACTCAAAGGCGTCCAGAGCACTTGGTTCCTTGCTGAAGAAGTGCAAGCTGGCATTGCGTATGCCCCAGACCCCTTCTGCCCATTCGGCGGTATTGAGATAGAGCTCCAGGATCCGGCGCTTGTCCAATGTCTGCTCAAGCTCATGGGCGGCGAACAGTTCGCGCAGTTTACGAACCGCGTTGCGATCTGGAGACAGATAGAGGTTCCGGGCAAGTTGCTGGCTGATGGTGCTGCCTCCACGCGGGATGCTCCCCGTGAGCCATTTCCAGGCAAGGCGGCGCGTTTCGCCCCACTCGACTCCCTGATGCCGGAAGAAGCGCGTGTCCTCCGCCTTGACGACCGAGCAGATCAATAGTGGAGAGACCTCATCGAGTGCAATCCAATGCAAGGAGAATGCGTGGTCGGGCAGTCCCTGCTCTTGTGCCCGCAGAAGCATGTATTGGGTGCGTTCAGGGTGGTTCCGCGACAGCGAAGATGCATCGGGGGTTGCCAGCCATAAGCCTGCCATTCCCATGGCGGGCAGCACGAAGAAGGAAAACAAAAACAGGGCAATGACTGGTCGCTTGCGCATTCTCAGGAGTTCTTCCTGCGCAATGTAGCAGGGCAAGGATCGGCGTCCATTTGGGCTTGGACTCCAAGAGCTGCATGGCGCGGAAATCAATTCTACATGGAAATGCCTTGACTTCCAGGATGTTCAGGGTGCACGATTTTAGGTTTGCAGTCCTTTCAGCCCAGTCGGTCCCCAATCATCAAGACATGAGGTTCATTCATATGCAGCGGCATAGGCTTCCACTTCTGAAGAGGTTGGCAGGAGCTGTGACGATGGTAGGGCTCGCGTCGTTGATGGTTGCGTGCGGCAACGGCGGGAGCTCATCTGCGCGAAAGTGGCAGGCGCAGAGCGGCGAGAAGCTCTTCGGCGACCTCGCGTTCCGTGAGGGAGTCTTCGCGGAGTTGTACGCCGAGATGGGAGTCCGCCAGTCCAACCGGCTGACGCCACAGCAGCAGGCTGCACGGGAGCGCTCCAAGGCAACGCTTTTGGCGAACATGCGTCAAGCCGACCCGGCGTTCTTCGATCGTTTCGGGGTCGAGGTCCAGAGTGGGAACCACCTGCGCATTGAGCGGACCCTGCGCGAAAGCGCGGCGCTTGTCCGGAAGGTGAGCCCCAAGCGGGCGCTCACCTCCGTGGGCTCCACCGACAACACCGAATCCGAGAATACCGTCTACGAGAACACGGTCTCCGGCAATAGCGAGATCGGCAACACCGCCTATGGCAACTCGATCGCCGGCAACATGGAATCAGGCAACACCATGGAGGCGAACACCATCTCAGGCAACGATGAGCTTGAGAACACCGAGTCCGGCAATACCTACCTGACCAATACTGAGACCGGAAACATCGACTCCGACAACATCGCTAGTGGCAATACCACCTACGATAATACGGAGGTCGGTAACGAGAATTCGTGGAGAGGCGCACAGCTCGCGCGTGACCAGATGATCAACAAGATCGCCACGCGACTCGCGGTCCTGTAGCGATGTCATGGCACTGGTGCGCGCGGCTCAGCCCCGCGCACCGGCGCTGAAGGTCCACTGCCCAACCCCAACGTGTCATCATGGACTCTTCCAGACGCATCACCGCTGCCAGTGAATCAGCACCTGTCCCTGGAGTCATTCACGCAAGACTGGGAGCGGTTGCCATCGCGGTGGGGCTCGCGTGGATTGTCGCCATCGGTTACTCGGTCTACCCCGCGCTTCCCTATAGCGCCGTGCGCCTGCCCTACGCGAAGCATTTGCATACATTCGTGTGGGCACCGCAGGGATGGTCATTCTTCACGCGCAATCCACGAGAGGAGAAGAGAACCGCATACGTGCGCCGCGGTTCCACCTGGGAGTCGGTCCTCCTGGCCCCCCATGGCCGTCTCTCCAATCTCGGAGGGCTCCGCCGCAAGTCACGCGCGCAGTTGCTGGAGATTGGACGGCTGATGAAGAGCCTTCCCGAGGATGCGTGGCTGCCCTGTGAGGAATCCGTCGAGGAATGCCTGGCGAAGCTTCCACCCGGGCGTGCCGTGAAGAATACCTTCCCAGAGCCGACCATGTGCGGGACAACCGCCATCGTCCTGCAACGGCTCGTGCCGTGGGCCTGGGCGCAGTCCCCCAATCCCGTGACGATGCCCTTGCGTGTCGTGTCCCTGGAGGTCTCGTGCTGACCCGGCTCGGTGGCTGGGTGCGGTCCTCGCTTGAGCAGCCTCTGCACTCCAATGTCGTGGGGCTCGCACGCTCGTGTATCTCACTGGGCATGCTGGGCACGCTTCTTTTTACCTCTCCCGCCGACCTCTTCCTGGCGACGGAGGATGTGCTCAATGCGTCCCGCTGTGGAGGCCCTGCCCGCATTGGCATCTTCTGCTTCGGAGGAGTCTCCTACCTGGAGGTGGCTCGCTGGCTTGCCATCATCGTGCTCGCCCTTGTCGCAAGCGGGTGGCGCCCACGGGTGACCGGGGTTCTGCACTGGTACGTGGCGATGAGCTTCTTTACGGCGTCGAAGGTGGTTGACGGGGGGGACCAGGCGGCCACGGTCCTCTCGTTCCTGCTCATTCCCGTGACGCTCACGGATTCCCGGCGCTGGCACTGGGATCCTCCTCCGCCGGATGAACTTGCCCTGTCGACGTCAGGTAGGGCGCTGGCAGGCCTGAGCGCGCGCTTCGTCGCGCTCACCTGCCTTTGGGCCATCCGGCTCCAGGTCGCGGGCATCTACTTCCATGCGGGTGTCTCGAAGATGAAGGTGGCTGAGTGGCGCGACGGGACGGCCGTGTATTACTGGTTCACAGATCCGTGGTTTGGCTTCGCGGAGCCTGTCCGGACACTCGTCATGCCCCTGCTCACCCATGGCGGGGTCATCACCCTCATGACGTGGGGCTCGCTCTTGCTGGAGATGATGCTCTTCGCGGGCATCCTCGCGACACGTCGTGCCCGTTCGGTGCTGCTCGTCCTTGGCATCTCCTTTCACGCGGCAATCGCGCTGGTTCATGGACTGCTGGGTTTCGCGCTGGTGATGTTTGGCGCGCTCATCCTCTTCCTGCGTCCCGTTGATATGCCGTTCGCGCTGCCACGGCTGGCGCTGAAGTGGCCCTCCGTCCTTGGGTTCACGAGCAAGTCGTCCCTGCAATGATGAAAGCGGGCTGGAAGGTCGAGTGTGGCGCGGCCTGGCTTGCCACCGCGCTGCTGGCGGCCGGGGTGTTCGGCAGCGTGTTGTTGGCATGGCCGGTGCCTCCTGCCGACCCGCTTGATTTCTTCCAGCCCAAGACCGCGATGGTCATCTTCGCGTCCTTTCTCGCGGGCGCTGTCTACGTCGTGCATGAGCGCGAGCGCTGGCTGGACGCCGAAAACGGGGCCCTGCTTCTCTTCCTCGGGCTGGGTGTCACCTCGGTACTGACGGTCGCCACGAACCGGTCACTGGCCTGGTCGTCCTTGGGGACGTCGGCAAGTGGAGTGCTCTTCTTCCTCGTCGCGCGTGGGCTGTCCTCACGGGCACGCGGGGTGCTGCTGACGACGGTCGTTTCCACGCTCCTGCTGGCCGCGCTCATCGCGACACTCGAGGCGAACGGCCTTACGCCTCGGCTCTCCGCCCCTCACCGGGTCCCCGGTGGGCCTTTGGGGAATCGAAACGCCCTTTCGCACCTGCTGGTGCTGGGACTTCCAGCGACGGCGTGTCTGGCGATGGGTGAGCATCGGCGGTGGAGGGGACTCGCGCTCGCGAGCGCTTTCGCTTCGGGTTTCGTGGTGGTGATTGCCAGGTCGAGAGGCGCGTGGCTGGGGGCCACCTGGGTGGTGGTTCTCACCTCGGTACTGGTGTTGTTCGTCGCGACGCGCACAGGCAATGGGAGCATTTGTCGGCGCGGCGCCGCCGTCCTGCTTGTGTGGGTGCTGGGTGGAACGTCAGCGCTCCTGCTGCCCAACCAGTTGCGTTGGAACTCGCCACATCCCTATCGGGACACGCTCCGGGGGCTCGTGGAGGCGGACTCGGGGAGCGGCCTCGGGCGGTTGATCCAGTACGAGACGTCACTGCGCATGGCACGGGCCTACGGGCCCCTGGGCGTTGGGCCCGGGAACTGGCCGGTCGAGTATCCACGCTTCGCGGCGGCGAATGACCCTTCCGTGCACCAGAAGAGCTACGAGCCCACGAACCGCTATCCCAGCAGCGACTGGATCGCGGTGCTGTCCGAGCGAGGCCTGTTTGCCTTCACGCTGCTGGTTCTCGTCGCGCTCCGGCTGTTCGTTCTCGCTGGCAGCACGCTTTTACGCGCGCCACGCACGGACGAAGCCCTGGCTGGGGGCGCCGCCGCGGTCCTGCTCGTGGTCACGACGTGGCTGGGCGCCATCGACGCGGTGCTCATCACCCCCGCGGCGTCATGCGTTACCGCGGTCCTCCTGGGGACGCTGCTGCCCCGGAGGCCTGCTGATACAGGGGGGCCTCCCGCCCAGGGGCGCACCCTTGCTGGAGCCGTCCGGTGGGGCGGCGGGGGGCTCCTGCTCGCGTTCGGGTTGCTGGGCACCTCACGCGAGGTGGCGCTCCTCGTCATCCGCCATGCGGCCGGAACCGATTCGAATCTCGACGCCATCGAAGCGCAGGCGCTCCGGTTTGCCGCCGACGATTACCCGACACGCATGACCTTGGGGATTCGCTGGGGCATCGCGAGGCAATGCGACCGTGCGGAGCCTCACCTTGCCGCGGCGTCGAGGCTGCTTCCGTCGGCCAGCGCTCCGGGCGAGATTGCGTCGCGTTGCCGCTCACGAGAGAAGAGGCTCTCCGGTGGCGCAAGGACCGTGAAGCCGGTGGGGCCTGGCGGATGAATTGCAGCAGGCCATCCATTGACGGAGTGCAATGATTGCACTTTGGGGGCCGGGCGGCGGTGTCATGGCGCGTTCCGGGGCCCCGGTCGTTTCAGTCCCCGGCGCGGGTGCGGCCTCCGGTCCACGACCGGCGAGCATCCTCCCCACGCTGAAAGCCAGTGGGTGGTCACCACTCCTCCGGGCAGCCCCACGGGCCGCCATGGCTCCTGCACGCATCCGAGTTGAGGCACCAGCCATCCGGCGTCCACATCGCGTCCATCTGGACGCCGTCGAAGCAGGTGTACTTGTTCGCCGGGACGGGACACCAATGTGGGTCCAGGGCTGGATTGCAGTGGTCGGGAGGGGCCATTGCGCGCACCGGGCGGTCAGCCGTCGCGGCGTTGGAAGAAGCACAGCCCTCGTTGCATGCCAGCCAGTCGCGCTGACACACCATTCGCTGTGCGCTGTTCTCCGCGGTGTCGAGGCATGCGGAACGCAGTTGATCGCATATGTCTTCGCACTCCGATGCGGATGGCAGGGCAGACTCATACGTCGCCTGGATGTCTTGCCCGTCTTGGTTCAAGTCCTCTCTTCCACATCCCGCCAACACTCCGACCGCCATCAGCCCGGCGATGATCGCTACTCGCATGTGCCCTCCTGCGTCCTTGGGTCCGCGCAGCATTGACAGGATATCGGGCTTGGCGCTTTGAGAACCCCCGCCGCATGAAGCATCACAGGCATCCTGATTTCAGCACCGACTGCCTTTGCATGAGCGTATTTCTATGAAGGGGAGGGGAGCAGCAGGTGCGAGTCCAACCGCCATTCCCCTTCGTCCCGGGCGGGACCTGACGGAAGATGCGCGCATGGGTCCGGCCTTGCACCGATACGCAGTGGGCGGGGCCGTGCTGGGGCTGCTGCTCGCCACCCCCGCGCGTGCCCAGGACGCCACGGCTCTACCCACGTTCTCGCTGGAGCGCCTGGACCCCAACCCGGGCCTGGGGCCGCTGGCGCTCGGGAGTGGCGAACTGCTGACGCCCGGGGCGCTGCGCCTCTCCTTGATGGCGCACTACCAGCACTCTTCCTTGAGGATCCCGAACGGCTTGCTGGAGCCCTCGCTCGTCCTGTCCCGGACCACCGCCCTGGTGTCGATGGCCGTTGGTGTGCTGCCCTGGCTGGAGCTTCAGGCCCAGCTTCCTGGAGTCATCCACCAGAGCGGCGCGGACCTGAGCACCTCGATGTCCATCGCCTCGCCATCGCGCAGTGGACTGGGGGCGCCGAGAATCGCGGCCCGGTTCGGCTTGCTGGGGACCTCCGCTCCCGAGGCCTTCCACCTGGCACTCGACCTGGACACGCGGTTACCAGTGGGTGGCTCGGGAGCGCTTGCCCGCGACCGGGGTGTCCGTGGACAGGGCCGCGTCATGATGGGCAAGCGGTGGGGGGCCGTGGCTCCTGCGATGGAAGTGGGGGTGCTCCTGCGTCGCTCGGTGTCTGGCTCCAGCGTGGACCGCATCAACGGCGTGGGCAACGAGCTGCGGGCCGGTGTGGGACTGACGATGGGCTACGCCTTCCGCGCGGAGGTGTCCGCATTGGGGGCGTACTCCTTCAGGCAGCAACGCGTCAGCGGCGAGCTGCTGGGCGGCCTGCGCTACGCACCCGTCCGACCGTGGGAGTTCTTCGTCATGGGCGGAGCGGGGCTGGGCTCGGAACCCGGGATGCCCCGCTTCCGGGTGCTCGCGGGAGTGGCCCTGCTGCTCTTCGACAAGCCGCCGCGTCCGCCCCCGGAGGACATCGTCTACGAGCTCGTCACGGGCCTGCCGCGTGCTCCCGCCGAACCCCAACTCGAGCCCGAGCCCACGCCTTCCGAACCTCCACCGTCCGAGCCCACTCCGCCAGAGCCGTCCAGGGACGTGCCAGGGCTTGAGACCGACACGGATGGTGACGGCGTCGTGGACGCGCTGGACGCCTGCGTCCACGAACAGGGAACCCGGGAGTACAGCGGTTGCCCCGAGACCGGCGACCCGCTCGTCACGCTGACTCGCGAGCGCCTTGTCCTCCATGGCCAGGTCTTCTTCGAGGTCGGCGCGACGACGCTGCCGGGCCGCTCGCGCGTGCTGGATCAGGTGGCGCGGGTGCTCCTGGAGCATCCGGAGGTGGAGCGCGTCGTCATCGAAGGGCACACGGACGCGGAAGGCTCCTCCGCCTCCAACCAGCGCCTGTCCCTGGCTCGCGCGGAGGCGGTGCGTGACTACCTCATGCGCAAGGGCGTCCCGGCCCACCGCTTGGAGGCCCGAGGCCTCGGTGCTCGCCGGCCCGCGGGCTCCAATGGGACCCAGTCAGGCCGGGGCGAGAACCGCCGCGCGGAGCTGCTGTTGATCCTGGGCGAGCCCACTTCGGCCCGCACCATCCCCGCGACTCCGCCTCAGTAGTAACGCCAAGACACGGCGATGGTGTCCGTGGTACACTATGTCTGGACCCGGGAGGCTGGGACATGGTGAGTCGCGAGGAGCGCATTGCGGGCGGGCTGTATGGGTTGCTCATCGGTGATGCGCTGGGCGTGCCCTACGAGTTTCATCGGCCGGAGGCGATTCCCTCTCCAGCGGCCATCGAATACGACCCGCCAGTGGGATTCGACCGCGCGCACGACCGTGTCCCCCCGGGCACCTGGTCGGACGACGGTGCCCATGCGCTGTGTCTGCTGGATTCACTGACGCACCAGAAGCGGCTCGACTGCGAGGACCTGGGCCGGCGGCTGGTGAACTGGCAGGACTGGGGTTACCTCGCCGTGGACGGCGATGTGTTCGACGTGGGCATCCAGACCAGCACCGCGCTGCGACGTCTGCGCGACGGCACTCCGGCGATGCTCGCGGGCCCCAATGGCACGATGGACAATGGCAATGGCTCCCTGATGCGTGTGTTGCCATTGGCCCTGTGGCACCAGGGCAAGGACGCGGCGCTCGTCTCGGATGCCATGGCCCAGTCTCGCGTGACACATGGCCATGTGCGCGCCCAGGTGTGCTGCGCGCTGTACTGCCTTTGGGCCCGCCGCATCCTGCAAGGCGCCGCGGACCCCTGGGCCGAGGCCGTGGCCACCTTCCGCGACCTGTACGTCGAAGGCTTCCCGCAGCGGGAGGAACTGGAAGCCCACATCCGCCCAGACGACCCCGCACCAGGGACGGGCGGCGGCTACGTCGTGGATTGCCTGCGCTCCGCCCGCGCCTGCGTGGCGAACGGAAAGACCTACGAAGAGATCGTCAAATCCGCCATCCGGCTGGGCCACGACACGGACACCACGGCCTGCGTGGCGGGCGGCATCGCGGGACTCCTCTTCGGCCTGAACGGGATTCCCCACCGCTGGCGTTCACAGCTGCGCGGCCAGGAGCTCGTGGAGCCGCTCTTGGCGCGGCTCATCAAGTCCCTGGGCTGACGCGCTTCCAGAGCCCCATGAACTGGAACTGATTGAAGATCCGCAGCGGGCCCCGCTCACACACCGCCGGGTGGATGAAGGTCTGGAGGGCGAAGCCCTCGCGGGCGAGGATGGGCATCCAGGACCACTCGCGCTGGTACCGGTAACGGGAGGGGACGCCGAAACGGCGGTTTCCCAGCTCATCCAGGACGCACAACGTCGCGTAGCCCAGGGGGCCGCGGAAGGTGTGGTCCTTGAGCAGGAAATAGTCCCGGGTGCAGCGCAGCACGTCCACCAGCGTCCGCTCCGGATCCGGGGAGTGGTGCACGACATCGATGCTGTAGCTCAGCGCGAACGCGCGGTCCTCGAAGGGGAGCCGCTGGCCATCGTAGAGGACCGGCTCGACGATCTGCTTGTCGCGCCGCTGCACGTCCACGGCCACCACCTCGCGCGCCCATCCCCGCTCCTGGACGGCACGCGCGAACCAGCCCTCGCCCGAGCCGAAATCAAGCGCCCGGTCGACAGGCGGAATCCCACCCAACACCGGCTCCATCAGCTCGAGGATGTTCTGTCGGTAGCTGCCCATGGGGCCGTTGCTCCATTCAGTCCGGGAAGATCTCCAGCACGTCCTTCAACATCGCCGCGCCCGTGCCCCGGGCGCCCTGCTCACCGTTGATGACGGTGTTCACGCCGTGCAAATCACTGCGGAACACCGCGCCCATCTCCATCGCGCCCAGCCGGGCCAGGGGATGGGCCGCGTCCACGGCGGTGGGCCGCACGCTCCATTCCCACCGCTCTGCGCCCACCGGCTCGCCGCGCGCCAGGAGCAGCACCTGGCCGCCCTTCGCCTTCGCCGCGTCCAGCTCCGCGCGCGTCACGCCGCGCATCCCCGTCACGGATACGTCCTTCAGCGTCGTGGGCACGCGCATCACCGCGTTGGCCAGGATGACCAGCTTGCCCGCCGTGTCCCAGCCGTCCACGTCCAGCGTCGGGTCCGTCTCCGCGATGCCCAGCGCCTGCGCCTCCGCCAGCGCGGCCTCGTACGTCCGGCCCTCCGCCATGCGGCACAGGAGCAGGTGGCTGGTGCTGTTGAGCACGCCCTCGAACCGGCCCAGCTTCCCCAGCGCCAGGTCCCGGCGGCCCACGTTCACCAGCGGCATCGACGCGCCCACCGCCGCGCTGAAGCGCAGGGGAGGGCGGCCCGGCGACTCCAGGTCGCTCATGCCCGCCAGCTCCTGGAACCCCAGCACCAGCGGCCCCTTGCTCGCGAGCACCGCCGCCATGCCCCGCATCAGCGCGTCCCGCGTGATGTCCAACCCGGGCTGCCCGTCCTGGAAGCTCGTGGGCGTGGCCTCCAGCAGGAGGTCCGCCTTCACCTCGCGCACCATCGCGCGCCCGCTCATCCCCGGCCGCCCCACCACCGGCAGCGATGCCACCGAGTGCCTCGCCCGCTTCACCGCGAGCACCGCCCCGATGTCCAACCCGTGCGGCGACACCGCCGCGCCGCCCGAGTCCGCCAGCCCCACCGGCAACAGCTCCAGCCGGTAGCGCTCCATCAGGAGCGACGCGCGCGACTGGATGATCTCCAGCAGCGGCACGCCCACGTTCCCCAGGCCCGTGAGCAGGAAGCGCACCGTGCGGACGGCGCGCGGGTTCATGGTGCGAAGGCCTCGCGCACGCCGTCCCGGCGCAGCGTGAAGAGCATCCACACCGCCACCGGCACGCCGATGAAACAGCCGGGCGTCAGCGTGTACATCGCGCAGATGGCGCCCACCGTCGCCAGGCCGTAGCCCTTGAGGTTCATCGCGTTCCACGCGCCCCAGATGGCCAGCAGCCCGCAGAGGATTCCGCCCAGGATGGCCAGCGAGAAGCCCAGCGTGAACTCCAGCACCACCGGCGCCTGTCCCGGCGTGGAGAAGGGCGACGCCACCTTCAGCGCCGCCAGCACCCCACCCAGCAGGCTGAACGCGACGTGCAGCACGCCGACGATGAGCAGGAAGAACGCCGGGAAGCGCACGATCTGGAAGATCTTGATGCGCGGGTCGCCCGGCGCCAGCTGAGGTCCAGGACCGCTCATGACCGCCCCTTCAGCGCGCCCACGATCATCCGCGTCGCGGGAGACTTGTTCAGCGTGTAGAAGTGGATGCCCGGCACGCCGCGCGCGAGCAGCTCCATGCACTGCACCGTTGCGTGCGCCACGCCCAGCTGCGCGACGGCGTCCGGCTGGTCCTTCACGCGCTCCATCTGCAACGCCAGACGCATGGGCACCGTCGCGCCGCACATGCGCGTGAAGCGCTGGACCTGCTCGTAGTTGGTGATGGGCATGATGCCGGGGACGATGGGGACGTTGATGCCCATCCGCCGCGCCCGCTCCACGAAGTCGAAATAGAAGGCGTTGTCGAAGAAGAGCTGCGTCACCACGAAGTCCATCCCCGCATCCACCTTGGCCTTCAGGTGCTTGAGGTCGTCCTCGCGCGACGCCGTCTCCACGTGGCCCTCCGGATAGCACGCACCCCCCAGGCAGAAGTTGAAATCCTCTTCTCGGACGAATCGGACCAGCTCCTCCGCGTAGCGGAAGCCCCCGGGCACCGGCTCGAACGTCGTCTGCCCCTGCGGCGGGTCCCCTCGCAGGAGGAGCACGTTCTCGATGCCTGCCGCGTCGAGCCGGCGCAGCACGTCACGAAGCTCGTCGCGGGTGTGTCCCACGCACGTCAGGTGCGCCATCGCCTCGATGCCCGTCTTCTGCTTGATGTGCGTGACCAGGTCCACCGTCCGGTCGCGCGTGCTCCCGCCCGCCCCGTACGTCACCGACACGAACCCCGGCTCCAGCGGCGCAAGCTCCTCCACCGTGCGCAGGAGCGAGGCCACGCCCGCGTCCGTCTTGGGAGGAAAAAACTCGAAGGAGAAGCTCGGCTTGGAGGGGTTGAGGCAGTTGCGAATCTTCATGTCGGGAGGAGTTTAGTCCCTTCCGCGTCGGCCTTGATCGGAGAAGGTGCGCCGCTATAGTCCGCGCCGTTTCGCCACCCCCTGCCATGGAGAAGTCAATGACCCGGCGTACGCCCCTCAACGAGGCCCACCGCAAGCTGGGGGCCCGCATGGTCGACTTCGTCGGCTGGGACATGCCGGTCCAGTACAGCTCCGTCATCGCCGAGCACGAGGCCGTGCGCAACGCCGTCGGCCTGTTCGACGTCTCCCACATGGGGGAAATCGAGTTCACCGGCCCCGGCGCGCTGGAGACCGTGAACCGGCTCATCTCCAACGACCTTTCGCGCATCCAGGACGGCCAGGCCGTCTACGCGGGCCTGCTCAACGACCTGGGCGGTTTCGTGGACGACGTCGTCGCCTACCGCTTCAGCCCCGAGCGCATCCTCATCTGCGTCAACTCCAGCAACCGCGACAAGGACTTCGCCTGGATGAAGGCGCGCGCGGAGGGCGTCACCCCGGTGGACCGCGGGGACGACTACGCGCAGATCGCCATCCAGGGCCCCAAGGCCGTGGGGCTGGTGCAGCGGCTGACGAAGTCGGACCTGTCCCAGGTGGGCACCTACCGCTTCACCGAAGGGGAGGTGGCTGGCGTGAAGTCCATCATCTCCCGCACGGGCTACACCGGCGAGGACGGCTTCGAGCTGTACTGCGCCTCCGGCGACGCCGTGAAGCTCTGGGACGCGCTCCTGGAGGCCGGGCAGCAGGACGGCGTGAAGCCCTGCGGCCTGGGCGCGCGCGACTCGCTGCGCACGGAGATGAAGTACGCGCTGTACGGCAACGACATCGACGATGCGCACACCGCCCTGGAGGCGGACCTGGGGTGGATCGTCAAGCTGGACAAGGCGGGCGGCTTCATCGGCAAGGACGCGCTCGTCGCGCAGAAGGCCGCGGGCGTGTCCCGCAAGCTCGTGGGCTTCGAGCTCACCGACAAGGGCATCCCCCGCCACGGCTACCCCGTCCTCAAGAACGGCGAGCGCGTGGGCGAGGTGACGAGCGGCACCATGGGCCCCACGGTGAAGAAGTCCATCGGCATGGCCTACGTGCCGACGAACCTCGCCGCCGAGGGCTCCACCTTCGACGTGGACATCCGCGGCCGCGCCGTGCCCGCCGTCGTCGTGAAGACCCCCTTCCTCAAGAAGTCCTGATTTCCTTCCTTCCACACCTGTTGTGAGGAGCTGAGCCCCCATGGCCGACAACGTCCCGCAGGACCTGAAGTACACCCAGGAGCACGAGTGGGCCCGCGTCTCGGGCAAGATCGTGGTGGTGGGCATCACCCACCACGCCCAGCAGACGCTGGGTGACATCGTCTACGTGGAGCTGCCCAAGCTGGGCGCCGAGGTGAAGGCCGGCGACTCGTTCGGCACCGTCGAGTCCGTCAAGGCCGTGTCGGAGCTGTTCGCACCTGTCTCCGGCAAGGTGGTGAAGGTGAACGGGGACCTCGCGGAGTCGCCCGAGGACATCAACACCGAGCCGTACGGGGACGGGTGGCTGGTGGAGATCGAGGTCTCGGACGCCGGGCAGCTGAGCAACCTGCTGGACGCCGCCGCCTACGCGGAGCTCCTCAAGAACCAGTAGCCGTTCCGCGTGCGCAAGAAGTCGGGCGCCCCGGTTGTTAGAGACGCTCCATGGAGCGCCAAGCCCGCTTGGACGCCGAACTTCCTACCGCACCTCACGCGAGCCCTTCGACCATGTCCCTCAACTGGAAGTACCAGGAGTCCTTCGCCGGCCGGCACATCGGCCCGGAGACCCCTGAAGTGAAGCAGATGCTGTCCACGCTGGGCGTGGACTCGCTGGACGCCTTCGTCGAGTCCACCGTGCCGCCGGTCATCCGCTCCCCGGAGCCCCTGCGGCTGCCCGCGGGCAAGGGTGAGAACGAGGTGCTGGCGCAGCTGGAGGCCATCGCCGCGAAGAACCAGGTGTTCCGGTCCTTCATCGGCATGGGCTACAGCGACACCCACGTCCCCAACGTCATCCTGCGCAACATCTTCCAGAACCCGGGCTGGTACACCCAGTACACGCCCTACCAGGCGGAGATCGCCCAGGGCCGGTTGGAAGCGCTGCTCAACTTCCAGACGATGGTGACGGACCTCACGGGCATGGAGGTGGCCAACGCCTCCATGCTGGATGAAGGCACCGCCGCGGCGGAGGCCATGGCGCTCGCGATCCACGCCAAGGGCGACAGCGCCGCCTCCGCGTTCTTCGTCTCCGAGGCCTGCCACCCGCAGACGGTGGACGTGGTGCGCACGCGCGCCATCCCGCTGGGCGTGGAGGTCGTCGTGGGCGACCACCGCACGGTGGACCTGTCCCAGAAGAAGTTCTTCGGCGCGCTGGTGCAGTACCCGGCGACGGACGGCGTGGTGCACGACTACCGCGCGTTCGGTGAGAAGGTGCACGCGGAGGGCGGCCTGCTCGTCGTCGCGGCGGACCTGCTGGCCCTGACGCTGCTCACGGCGCCCGGCGAGTTCGGCGCGGACGTGGTGGTGGGCAGCGCGCAGCGCTTCGGCGTGCCGCTGGGCTACGGCGGCCCGCACGCCGCCTACTTCGCCACGAAGAACGCCTACACCCGCGTGATGCCGGGCCGCCTCATCGGCGTGTCCGAGGACTCCGGGGGCCGGCCCGCGCTGCGCATGGCGCTGCAGACGCGCGAGCAGCACATCCGCCGTGAGAAGGCCACGAGCAACATCTGCACCGCGCAGGTGCTCCTGGCCGTGATGGCCGGCATGTACGCCGTCTACCACGGGCCGGAGGGGCTCAAGGCCATCGCGGAGCGCGTGCACGGGCTCACGGTGGTGCTGTCGCGGGGCCTAGCGAAGCTGGGCTTCAAGCCGAAGCACGAGCAGTTCTTCGACACGCTGCGCGTGGAGCTGACGCCCGCGCAGGTGCGCGGCGTGCTGGCCGCCGCCGAGTCCGCGCGGATGAACTTCCGCCGCATCGACGAGAAGACGCTCGGCCTGGCGCTGGACGAGACGACGCGCGCCAAGGACGTGGAGGACATCCTCGCGGCCTTCATCCAGGGCGCGAACAAGTCCGCGTCCCCGGTGAACCTGGACGAGGTCGCGGAAGGGCTGGAGAGCCCGCTCGCCCCCGAGCTGCGCCGCACGAGCGCGTACCTCACGCACCCGGTCTTCAACCGCTACCACTCCGAGACGGAGATGCTGCGGTACGTGCGCCGGCTGGAGGCGAAGGACCTGTCCCTCACGCACTCCATGATTCCGCTGGGCAGCTGCACCATGAAGCTCAACGCCACCGCGGAGATGATCCCGGTGACGTGGCCCCAGTTCAGCAAGCTGCACCCGTTCGCGCCCACCTCGCAGGCGGCCGGCTACAAGGTCATCTTCGAGCAGCTGGAGCACGCGCTGTCGCAGGTGACGGGCTTCGCCGGGTGCTCGCTGCAGCCCAACGCGGGCAGCCAGGGTGAGTACGCGGGCCTGCTCGTCATCCGCGCCTACCACCAGGCGCGCGGGCAGGGGCACCGCGACGTGTGCCTCATCCCGTCCTCCGCGCACGGCACCAACCCGGCTTCCGCGGTGATGGCGGGCTACCGCGTCGTCGTCACCAGGTGCGACGAGAACGGCAACATCGACCTCAACGACCTGCGCGCCAAGGCGGACCAGCACAAGGACAACCTGGCCGCGCTGATGGTGACGTACCCCTCCACGCACGGCGTGTTCGAGGAGGAGATCCGCGAGATCTGCTCCACCATCCACGAGCGCGGCGGCCAGGTGTACATGGACGGCGCCAACCTCAACGCGCAGGTGGGCCTCACCGCGCCGGGCCTGGTGGGCGCGGACGTCTGCCACATCAACCTGCACAAGACGTTCTGCATCCCGCACGGCGGTGGCGGCCCGGGCATGGGCCCCATCTGCGTGGCGTCCCACCTGGTGAAGTTCCTCCCCGGACACCCGGTCATCCAGACGGGCGGGGCGGACGCCATCGGCGCCATCTCCGCGGCGCCGTGGGGCAGCGCGAGCATCCTGCTCATCTCCTGGATGTACATCCAGATGATGGGCGGCGAGGGCCTCACGCAGGCCACGAAGATGGCCATCCTCAACGCCAACTACGTCGCGGAGCGGCTCCAGCCGCACTACCCGGTGCTCTACCGGGGCAAGCGCGGCCGGGTGGCCCACGAGTGCATCGTGGACCTGCGCCCGCTGAAGAAGACCGCGGGCGTGGAGGTGGAGGACGTGGCCAAGCGCCTCATGGACTACGGCTTCCACGCGCCCACCGTGTCGTTCCCGGTGGCGGGCACGCTGATGATCGAGCCCACGGAGTCCGAGTCCAAGGCGGAGCTGGACCGCTTCTGCGACGCGATGATCGCCATCCGCCAGGAGATCCGCGACGTGGAGGAGGGCCGTGTGCCCAAGGACAACAACGTCCTGAAGAACGCGCCGCACACCGCGCGCACGCTCACCGCGCCGGAGTGGAACCGCCCGTACACCCGCGAGCAGGCCGTGTTCCCCACGCCGTGGGTCCGCGACAACAAGTTCTGGCCGTCCGTGGGGCGCCTGAACAACGTGCTCGGTGACCGCAAGCTGGTGTGCTCGTGCCCTCCCATCGAGGACTACGACACGCCCGCGCAGAAGGTCGCCTAGGCCGTCCTCGACAGCAGGCCGTCACCGGGGCCGTCTTCCAGGGTATCGGAAGGCGGCCCTCGTGTTTTCAGCGGGCCTTCGAGGGCTCCACGTGGACCACCACGTCCACCACCTGCGGATAGGCGCCGTGCAGCGTCTCCTCCACCTTGTCGGCCACTTCATGGGCCTGCGCGGTGGTGAGCTGCGGGTCGACCTCGATCTTCAGGTCCACGTAGACGCTCTCCTCCATGCCCCGGCTGCGCACGTCGCGGCAGGAGCGCACGCCCGCCACCGACAGCGTGTGCTGGGTCACGTGCGCCGGGTCCAGGCGCGCGGTGTCGGAGAGGATGCCCACCGCCTGCCGGACGATGCCGTAGGCCACCCGTGCCACGAAGACCATCACGGCCAGCGCCACCAGTCCGTCCGCGCGCGGGAAGCCCAGCGCCACCAGCCCAATGGAGACGAGCACCGCGATGGTCACGAACACGTCCGACAGCGTGTGCTGCGCGTCCGCGAGCAGGAGCGAGCTCTTGTACTTCTGCCCGTAATGCCGCTCCACGCGGGTGACGATGAGGTTGATGACGAGCGTGAAGACCATCACCGCCGCCATCGTCACCGACACCGTGGGGTGCTTGTCGTGCAGGAGCGAGTCGAATGCCATGCGCCCCAGCTCCAGCATGCCCACGCCAATCATCGCGCCAATGCCCAGCGACGCGAGCGCCTCGAACTTGCCGTGCCCGTAGGGGTGGTCCGCGTCCGCCGGCTGTGACGCGACGCCCATGGCGACCAGGCCCAGCACGTTGGAACTGCCGTCGATGAACGAGTGCAACCCGTCCGCCGTCACCGACGCGGAGTGGGCCATGAGGCCGAAGACGAGCTTGGCCGAGGCCACCACCCAGTTGGCCACGAGGATGGCCAACAGGACGAAGCGGACCTTCCGGTTGCGCTCCTGGAGCGCGGCGCCACGGTCGACGAGAGAGGCTTCCACGGCGGGGCAGGGTAGTGCCCCGAGCCGTCCACCGCGAGGCCTGCGTGGGTCCTACTGTCGGAACAGCCGCATCCGGGGGCCGCCGCCCATCTCCAGGAAGAAGCCGAACTGGAAGCGCACCGTCGCGTCCTGCCCCAGGAGGCCGGACGGCGGGTTGGGGAAGGGCTGCGCGCGCTTGAAGGACGCCACGGCCTCCATGTCCAGGAAGTCCAGGCCGCTGCTCTTCTCCACCTGGATGTCCTTCACCGCGCCGCGCTCGTCCAGGGTGATGGTCAGCAGCGTCTGCCGGTCGCGCCCGGAGTAGATGTTCCCCGTCGGGTCGCGCATGCGCAGCTGCTCGTTGGGGTTCCAGTGCATGCCCACGCTCTGCTTCACGCGGTTGAAGAAGCTGGCGTACTTCCACTCGCGCGTGTTGAGGAAGGTGCCGTCCCCCTCCTCCTGGTCCTGGAGCATGTCGTTGGGGGCCGCGCCCACGACCTTGTCCATGGCCGCCTGCGACGGCATCAGCGTGGCCAGGCCCGGGGAGCCCACGCGGCCCGTGGAGCCCTCCTGCTCGCTGTCCTCGCCCTCGCCGGGCTGGATGCGCAGGCGCTTCGCGTTGCCCTCGGTGGCGTCGCTCTCCGACTGGTTCTTCACCGCCATGCCCGGGCCGCGCTCGCGCGGGTCCGTCTTCATGGCGATCTCCTGCTTGCGGCGCGTCTCCGGCATCTCGAAGACGGGCTTCTTGCCGCCCTGGGACTGGGCCCGGTCATCCGCGCCCGTGCCGTTGTTGCCGGACACGCGCGGAGGCTGCACCTGGTCCTGCGCCGCGCCCTCCTGCTTCTGGGGCGCGGTCCGCTGGGGCATGGCGTTGCGGTAGAAGGCCGTCTGGTCGCGCGCGCGCGTCTCCTTCTGCACCGTGTTGTTGTGCTCGGCCAGGTACTTCGCGTCCGGAGACTGCTGATCATTCCCCGGCGCCACGTCCACCACCTGGCCCTGGGGCCTGGTCTCGTCCGGCTTCTTCTCTTCCTTCGGCTCGCGCTTCTCCGTGGGGCGGGGCTTCGTCTGCTGCGGAGTCGCCGTCCCCCGGTTCTTCGCCCACTGGTCCGACGTGAGCGGCCTCACCGCCACGGACGTGGGCCGGGCGGGGCGCTTCTCGTGAGGGAGGGTCGCCTGCACGGCCGACACCAGGAGCACGAAGCCCACGAAGGCGGCCTGGGCCAGGAGCGCCAGGATGCCCGCCACCAGGTAGCGCAAGGGCCCACGCTGCTTGCGCGCGCGCCGCTGACGCCAGTCTGTCGAGGAACCCGTGCCCACGGCCTGATGATAAACCTCCGGACCGCTTCTACAGTCCCGAACGTGCGGCCCGTAACACCCGGGACATCAAAGAGATTCACGAGACCGCTCGTGGGTGCGCGCGATTTGTTCCCTGGACCTCAGTAGATGGGGGCCACCTCCGCCCCATTGAAGTAGAAGCGCAGGATCTCCGGATAGGTCTGGCCCGCTTCCGCCCGGCCGATGGCGCCTGTCTGACACATGCCCACGCCGTGGCCCCAGCCGCCGCCCCGGAACAGCCATCCGGTGAGCCGGCCCTCGGCGTCCCGCTCGGCTTCCACGGTGGCCATGCTGCTGTTGAGCATCCCGAAGAGCCGCCGGATGTTCAGCTCCCCGCGCACCTGGGTGGCGCCCTTCGTGCCGGACACGGTGAGCAGCCGGGCGCGCCCGGACACCCCGCGCTCGGACAGGGCGAGCCCCTGGATGGCGCCCACGCCCAGCTTCTCCGTCAGCGCGTCCACCTGGCCTTGCGTGAAGCGCTTCTCCCACCGGAACTTCGTGGGCTGCGCGAAGCTGGACAGCCTGCACGCGGCGGGCACGTCCGATGTCGCCAGCCAGGCCTTGAGGTTGGATGGGCCGGGCACGTCCGGCGCGGGCTCCAGTAGGTCCGGCCGCCCGCGCAGGCTCGGGTCCGGCGGGCCGCCCCACACCACGTCGTTGTCCTCGGTGTGGCCGCCGCACACGGCGCTGTAGACGGAGTCCACCAGCCGGCCGTCCCGGCTGAAGAGGGCCTGGCCCCGGGTGGCCTCCACCGCGGCGGTGGTGCTGGCCGCCTCGCCGGTGCGGCCCCGGTACACCGCGCAGTGCTGCTCCGAACAGAGGAGGTACGGATCCGCCAGGTGCTTGATGCCCACCTTCGCGAGCACCTCGCCGCGCGCGGTGACGGCCTGGGCCTTGAGCGCCTCCGGGTGTGCGCGCGCGAAGATTTCGGACGGCACCAGCCCCTTGAGCAGGTCCTCCAGGCCCACCACGTTCACCACCGCGAGCTTGCCGCCGCGGTCCACCGCGAACTGGAGCGCGCCCCGGAAGCTGCGGTCCTCGAAGGCGTGGAAGTCGTAGCCCACGCCGTACTCCACCTGCCGCACGTCGAAGCCGCTGCCGTCCGGCGTCTCCGCGTCCAGCCGGTCCTGCGCCAGGCCCACCACGGCGTCGTTCTCGTCCTTCAGCTCCAGGATGGCGCGCGAAGGCTTGCGGACCTCCTCGAAGAGCGTGGTGCGCAGGCCGTAGCGGCGCAGCAGCTCCGTCTGCTGTTTCGCCGCGGCCTCGGGCGTCAGCGCCTCCTCCCCCAGCAGCAGGTAGCGCCGGTTGTCGATGACCTTCCCCGCGATGCCGTACACGGAGCCCAGCGTGTGCGTGCGCACCGCGAGCCCCCGCGCGCGCCACGTCTCCTGCGCCTCCGCGAGCCCCGCCTTGTCCGCGAAGCGGAACTCGCCCAGCTGCACCCGCGCGCTCCACTGGGCCGGCTCGCCCTGCGTCACCCGCACCGTCCAGCGCGAGCCCGCGGGCGCGTCCAGCACCTTGTCTCCGGGCCCGCCGAAGCGCAGCCGCATCCGCGCGCGCGGTGAGAACGTCACGACCTCACGCCCCTCCATCAGCTTGATGGGGAGGCGTGGCTCGCCGTTGCGGAAGTCCAGGCGCTTCAGGTCCTGCGGCCCGGGCAGGCCCGACGTGAGCGGATCCTCCAGGGCGCTCGGGGTGGGGGGCGTCACGCCCGCGTCAGGGGGCGTCGTGGGGACGGAGACCTCCGGCTCGCCCAGGCCCCGGGTGCCCGGGGCAGGTGAGGGCGCCGGCGTGGCGCAGGAGGCGAGCATCAGGGCGGTCAGGAGCAGGACGGCTTTGGACACGGCGGCGGCACCGTAGCCGCCATGGGGCCGAGCGTCACGGTTCTCCCTCCCGCTGCGGCGCGTCTCGCCCTGGATGACCGGCAGTGAATAGAACGCCCGGCACCGCGCGTTGCCCCTGCTCATGCGAATTCTTGGAGGCAACGGATTGAAGATGCGAAAGACCCTGGTGGCCTCCCTGGCCGCCTGCACCCTGGCGCTTGGGACGACTGCTTGTGGGGGCGGCGGTGGCTCTGGCGGAGGCACCGGCGGTTCGTCGAACGCCGGCACGGGGACCCAGACGCCCGCGACGAACGCGGGCACTTCGGGCAAGGTCGAGAAGACGCCCGCTACTCCGGGCAAGGCGCCGCCCATCGGCGTGCAGCCGGTGGAGAACACGCCCGCCGCGCAGATGCCGGAGCACGCGGACCACGCGCCCCTCGCGGAGCCCGGTCCGCAGCCCGCCGTCAGCGCCCAGGCGATGCAGGAGACCCCCGCCACCACGCCCGCCCATGACTGGGTGGTGTCGCCCAACGGCAACGACGGCGCCGAGGGCACGGAGGCCGCGCCGCTGAAGACCATCGCCATGGCGGTGAGCAAGGCCGGCCCTGGCGACCGCATCCGCGTGCTCGCGGGCACCTACGCCGAGCGCGTGGTGCTGGGCGACAACACGAAGGCCGGCACGCCCGAGGCGAAGATCACCCTCCAGGGCGAGGGCCGTCCCAAGCTCACCCCGGGCAGCGGCTCCGGCGCGGCGGTGCAGGTGCGCCGCGCGAACTGGATCATCGACGGGTTCGACATCGACGTGGAGGGACAGCCCATCTTCGGCGTCACCTTCGAGGGCGACGTGCAGGGCACGGTGCTCGCCAACTCGGATCTGCACAACGGCACCGGCGGCGCGGGCATCACCATGTTCAACAACGCCAAGGGCGCCACCATCGAGAACAACAACATCCACGACTTTGTGCGGACCACCGGCAACAAGGACTCGCACGGCGTCGTGATGCAGCCCGCGTCCTACGACGTGACGGTGCGCAACAACGACATCCACGACGTGTCCGGTGACTCCGTGCAGTGCCTGGGGCCGGAGGGCTTCAGCGACCTGCCGCCCGCCACGGGCCTGCTGGTGGAGAACAACCACTTCTTCAACAACCGGGAGAACGCCGTGGACATCAAGACGTGCCACGACGTCATCATCCGCAACAACCGGATGCACCAGTTCCGGCCGTCGGAGACGGCGAAGGGCGATGTGCTCGTCATCCACTACTCCGCCAACAACGTCCTGGTGGAGGACAACGAGGTGTATGACGGCGCCAAGGGCATCTCCGTGGGCGGCAACCACGAGGGCCCCGTGCCCCAGTCCGTCGTCCTGCGCCGCAACCGCGTGCACGACATCACCGACGCGGGCGGCGGCGAAGGCACCGGTATCCGCCTGGAGAACTCCAAGGGCACCGTGGTGGTGAACAACACCATCACCCGCGCCAAGGCCGGCATCATCCTGGGCCACGGCACGGGCGGCCCCACGGAGTCGCTGCGCGTGGAGAACAACCTCGTGGACGCGCCCGTCAGCGTGGACATGGGCGGCCAGGCCCCCGGCCTCCACATGAGCAACAACCTCTACTCGGCCGGCGCGCAGTTCAAGACCAACGGCCAGCTCCAGGCCCTGGACGCCTTCAAGGCCGCCACGCAGGACACCTCCTCCACCGGCGGTGACGTGACGGTGACGGACACCTTCGCCCCGTCCGTGGCCGCCCAGGACAAGGGCCTGGACCAGGGTCAGCCCTTCTGCGGCGCCGCCCCGGACATCGGCGCGGTGGAGCTGGGCTGCTAGGCCCCCTCCGGGAAGGCACCCCCGGAAAAGCAGAAGGCCCGATGCGGAAACTTCCGCATCGGGCCTTTTGCTTGTGAGGCGCCACCCGGATTCGAACCGGGGAATGAAGGTTTTGCAGACCTTTGCCTTACCACTTGGCTATGGCGCCGCAGCGATTGGGGCCGGGTTTATACGCAGCCCGATAGGAGCCGGTCAAGGAAGCAACACCATCCGGCCGCGCTTCTCGTCCCGGTACCATACGGCGCGGGGTGTCAGGCCCTGACAAGCGAGGGAGCACACGATGCTGCATGGTCACGGCGTCTACCTGGAGGAGCACGAGGCCTTCCGCCGCACCGTCCGGGCGGTGGTGGACAAGGAGCTGCGCCCGTTCGCGGCGGAGTGGGAGGCCCGGGAGGAGTTCCCCCGGGAGCTCTTCACCCGCTTCGGCGAGCTGGGCTTTTTGGGCCTGAAGTACCCGGAGGCCTACGGGGGCACGGCGGCCGGGGAGCTGTACGAGGCGGTGCTCCTGGAGGAGCTGGGCCGCTGTGGCTCCGGCGGAGTGGCCGCGGGGCTGGGCGGGCAGTTCACCATCGCCACCGGCCCGCTGCACCTGTTCGGCACGGAGGCCCAGAAGCAGCGCTGGCTGGCCCCCGCCATCCGGGGGGAGAAGATTGGCGCCCTGGGCATCACCGAACCGGATGCGGGCTCGGACGTGGCGGGGCTGCGCACCACCGCCCGCCGCGACGGCGACCACTACGTCGTCAACGGCTCCAAGACGTACATCACCAACGGCGTGCGGGCGGACTTCGTGGTGCTGGCGGTGAAGACCGACCCGTCGCGCGGCCACAAGGGCCTGTCCATGCTGGTGGTGGAGCGGGGCACGCCGGGCTTCAGCGTGGGGCGCAAGCTCCAGAAGGTGGGCTGGCGCGCGTCCGACACGGCGGAGCTCTTCTTCGAGGACTGCCGCGTGCCCGCGGAGAACCTGCTGGGCGTGGAGAACCAGGGCTTCTCGCAGATCATGGGCAACTTCCAGTGGGAGCGCCTGTCGCTCGCGCTGGGCGCGGTGGGCGCCATGGACGACATGCTGGAGACGGTGCTCGAGCACGTGAAGCAGCGCCGCGCCTTCAATCAGACGCTGGCCGGCTTCCAGGTGGTGCGCCACAAGCTGGCGGACCTGCACACCGCCCGTGAATGCGCGCGGCAGCTCACCTACCACGCGCTGCGCCTGCACGTGGCCGGCGAGTACGCCGTCGCGCAGACCTCCATGGCCAAGAAGGTCGCCACGGAGACGTGCTGCCGCGTGGCCGACGAGTGCCTCCAGCTCCACGGCGGCGCGGGCTACATGATGGAGTACGACATCCAGCGCCACTGGCGCGACGCGCGGCTGGGGCCCATTGGCGGTGGCACCAGTGAGGTGATGAACGAAATCATCGCCAAGCAGCTGGGGCTCTGAAGCCCGGGCGGGCTCCAGGGAGCAGGCGGGCGGACAGGCGGGAAGAGGGGAAAAAGCCCTCCGGTTCATGTTCGATGGAGCCAGTCGCCTGGGGAGGTCCCGGTGGAGCCCACCATCATTTGCGATGAGCTGTTCATGCGTCTGGGGGACGAGGATGTGCTCGTCCTGGATTGCCGCGACGCGATGGACTGGGAGCGGTTCGAGATCCACATCCCCGGCGCGCTGCGCATGACGGCCTCGGAGATTGCCCGGGACCTGGCGATGCTGCCGGACGACGAGCTCATCGTCCTGTGCGGCACCACCCAGGACTGCGCCGACATCCGCCGCGTCTGCCGCGTGTTGCGCCTGCGGGGGCGCAACGCCGTGTGCCTCGCCGGCGGGCTCCACGCCTGGGTGACGGGGGGCTACCCCACGGAACGGCACGCACGCGCCCCCTCCCACGCCCACCGGTGAGCGGCGGATGCAGCGCGTCGTGAAACGGTGTAAGGAGCGCCCTGCCGCCCCCACCGGAGAATCCCCACGATGGCCAAGCTTCGCGCCGTACTCATTGGCGCCACCGGACTCGCGGGTCAGCAGTTCATCGCTGCCCTGAAGGACCACCCGTTCATCGAGCTCACCGGGCTCGCCGCTTCGCCCCGCTCCGCCGGAAAAACGTACGCGGACGCCCTGCGCGCCTCCAACGGCATGCTGGCCTGGTTCGTCCCGGAGCCGCTGCCGGAGGCCATCGCCCGCATGACCGTGGTCAGCGGCGACGCCGTCCAGGCGAAGGACTACGACATCGCCTTCTCCGCCGTGGAGGCGGACGTCGCCCGCGAAATCGAGCCGCGCCTGGCCCGGGACATCCCGGTGTTCTCCGCCGCGAGCGCCTTCCGCTACGACGCGGACGTGCCCCTGCTCATCCCCCCTGTGAACGCCGCCCACGCCCCGCTCATCAACGAGCAGCGCCGGCAGCGCGGGTGGAAGGGCTTCATCGTCCCCATCCCCAACTGCACCACCACCGGCCTCGCCGTGACGCTGGCCCCCCTGGCCGAGCGCTTCGGCGTGAAGGCCGTGCTGATGACCAGCCTCCAGGCCATGTCCGGCGCCGGACGTTCGCCCGGCGTCATCGGCCTGGACATCCTCGACAACGTCGTGCCCTACATCCCCAAGGAGGAGCACAAGGTCGAGGTGGAGACGAAGAAGATCCTCGGGGCGCTCAACCCCGCGGGCGCGGCGCTCACCCCGCACGACGTGCGCGTCTCCTGCACCTGCACCCGCGTCGCCGTCCTGGAGGGCCACACCGAGTCCGTCTTCGTGTCGCTCGGGAAGAAGGCCACCGTGGCGGAGGTCGCCCAGGCGATGCGCGAGTGGCAGGGCGCCCAGGTGGCGAAGGACCTGCCGTCCGCTCCCCCCCGGTGGATCGAAGTGCTGGACGACCCGTTCCGCCCCCAGCCCCGCATGGACCGGGACACCCACGGCGGCATGGCCACCACGGTGGGGCGCATCCGCGAGGACGGTGTGCTGGAGAACGGCTTCAAGTACGTGCTCGTCTCCCACAACACGAAGATGGGGGCCGCAAAGGGCGCCATCCTCGTCGCCGAGCTCCTTCGGGCGCAGGGCTTGCTGGGCTGACCGGGGAAGCAGTCGGGGTCGGTCCCTAAATTCAGGGTGCCAACCCTGGCCGCAACCATCTACTGTGCGCGGCCACGGACGCGCGGAATTCCGCACAGAGGAGACATCCACATGGCCTACGTCGTCGCCGAGCCTTGCATCAAGTGCAAGTACACCGACTGTGTCGAGGTGTGCCCGGTCAACTGCTTCTACGAGGGTGCCAACTTCCTCGTGATCCACCCGGACGAGTGCATCGACTGCGGCGCTTGCGAGCCCGTCTGCCCGACCAAGGCGATCTTCCCCGAGACCGAGCTGCCCGGTGAGTGGTCGGAGTACAAGAAGCTCAACGCGGACTACTCCGGCAAGTGGCCCAACATCGCGGAGAAGAAGGCCGCGCTGCCCGAAGCCGAGGAGTACAAGGACAAGAAGGGCAAGCGCGCGGACCTGAGCACCGCGCCCGGGAAGTAACCGCGGGCCGAATCGCCCGAGCGCGCCCGTCGTGATGAAGGCCCTTGCGCCCCCTGGCGTGAGGGCCTTCGTCGTTCCGGGAGATTGGCGGGGAAAGGGCATCGTCGGATGCTCACCCCGCCTGGAGGACGCTGAGCCGCAGCCCCCGGGCCTCCAGCGCGTCGCGCAGCCGCGCCACGTCCTCGGTGGGTACGGGCCCGTGGCGGCCCTGGATGCGCAGCGCCACCTCCCGGGGCCCCGTGCGCTCCACCTCCACGGTCGCCTCCAGCGGGCCGCGCAGGCTGAGGCCCAGCGCCGGCCGCTGTGACTTCACGAAGACCTCGATCTTCTCGATGAGCGCCAGCGTGGACTCGACCTGCTCGACGGGAGTGCTGGCCGAAGCCGCACTCTCCGTGGATCCGCTCGCCGCGCGAGCCCCTTCGGGCGCGGTGAGGCGCGACGGCCCTTCCAGGGAACGGTCATCCCGCGTGGGCGAGGGGAGGGGCGCCGGCGCCGGACGGGGTTCCGCGCGGAAGGAGCGCTCCACCTCGCGGGCCAGCAGCTCCGTCGCACGGTGGGAGGCCTGCGTCCCGCCTTCCACGAGCGCCTCCTGGCGCACCGAGCCCAGCCGCTGCGCCTCCACGTGCATGCCGTGCCGGGCCTGATGGAGCGTCTCCGGGCTTCCCAGCGCGCTGCGCGTCGTCGAGAGGATGGCCCCCGCCGCACGGACGCCAGGAAGCGCGGGAGTGGCCCGCGTCGCTGGCCCGGGACCCTGTCCACCGGTACGGAGCAGGCCGGGCTTCGGAAGGGGCCCGGGAGCCCCGGGTTCACGGCGGGCTCCGGGACGGGATGGGGCCTCGGGCCGTCCGGAGGTCCGCTGGAGGACCTGTTTGAACGCGTCCTTCTCTGGAGGGGCCTTCTCGTTTCCGGAAGGGGCGTCCTGACCTTCGACCTTCATGTCATGCCTCGCGCGCAAGGGATGCGCGGGCATGAGCAGCGGCTGTGCCAGTCAGGCGGGGCGCGCTCCCGGGAGGAGGGCGCGCGAAGGAGGCGGCACGGCGGGGTGCCGCCTCCGGGATGGGCGTGCGGAACGCGGGACGGCGCGCTTCAGCGCTTGCTGCCGAAGCCGCCCGGCTGCAGGGGCGCGGTGCCCGTCAGGTCGTTGAACGCGAGCGGGCAGGCCGCCACGGCGTTCGGATCCGCGAGCGCGGGGTTCTGGGCCCAGTCGCGATCCTGGAAGAGGTACGCGTCACGCACCTCCAGCTCCTTGAGCTGCTTGCGGTACTCCCAGAAGCGGCCGCGCAGGAGCACGCGAGCGCCCTTCGGCAGCTGCGTCAGCGGTGTGTACTGGTCGTCCTTCAGCCGCGCCGTGATGGTGATGGCGGGCCGCACCTTGGGCTTGCCGTAGGTGAGCCCCGACAGCAGGCCGTCATTGCCCGGATCCGGCAGGTAGAACATGAGCCGGGCCACCAGCGCGGGAGGCTCCGGCGGAGGGCCCTTCTTGCTCTTCTTCTTGGGCTTCTCCAGCTTCGCGTCGATGAACTCCAGCCCCGCGAAGGCCACCTCCTTGTCGAGGTAGTCGTCGCGGAACTTCGCGTCCGCCACGCTGGCCGCGGTGGTGTTGGCCTTGAGGACCTCCACGTCGTAGCGCTCCAGCATCGCGGGCAGCGTGAAGAAGAAGCTGTCCACGGGCTTCACGCCATCCGCGATGAAGCGCAGCTTGCTCAAATCCAGCGGCGGGTAGTACGGCGCGAGCGCCACCGCCGTCTGCATCCACTCCGGCGGCAGCCGCTTGTCGATGAGCACCCGGCGCATCATCGACACCAGGTACATGTTGGCCGGGAAGCGCGGCGTGGACAGCTGCGTGCCTAGCGCCTGGATCAACACGGGGTCCAGGTAGAAGTTCTCGTCGCGCTTGTGCAGGTACGGCGCGGACTCGCCCACGATGGTGAGCAGCGCGCCCACGAGCTGCGCGCAGTTCGCGTCGCTCGTCCCCTGGACCAGGGCCTGATTGACGCGGGAGCGGAGGAACCGCTTGTCCATGTCCGCTTCGCGGAACACGGGCGGCTCTCCCGTTCCAAAAAAGAACTCCTTCTGGGCGAGCGCGGGCGTCGACAGCAGGCCCACGGACAGGGCGAAGAGGGCACGGGTACGCATCGGCCTGAACCCTACCATGCCCTCCCCGGGGTGATCCTCCTCCCGTCTGTCCGCCCATGCGCGGAGTGCAACCCGCGTGGGCCCGACGTGAGAGGGCAATCGCAACCAGCTGACCCGATGCGGCGGGGCTTTCGCGACAAGCCCTTTCGCGGTCAGGGGGCAGGGGACGGACCGACCGCGCGGGGGGGATGTCGGGTCGGCGGGCGGTGGTTTTTTCCGCCTGTTGGCGGCGCGGGCTTTTGTGTACCTTGCCCTCAGCCATGCCGACGCCTCCCGAGACTTCCCCGGCACCCGTCACCGTCGCCCACATCAAGGACGAGGCGGAGCTCATGCAGGCCCTCGCCATTCGCGAGGTGGTGTTCATCGAGGAGCAGCACGTGCCCGAGGGCATCGAGCGCGACGCCGAGGACGCCCACGCCTACCACGTCATCGCCTACCAGGCCGGCCACGCCATCGGCACCGGCCGCCTGGTGAAGCTGCCGGAGCCCCCCGCGGGGCAGACCGGGACGTGGGGCCAGATTGGCCGCATGGCGGTACTTCAGGCGCACCGCAAGGCCCGCGTGGGCTCGCTGCTCCTCACGTCGCTGGAGGAGGAGGCGCGCCGCCGCAACGTGAACGGCATCATGCTGCACGCGCAGCTCTACGCGCTCGACTTCTACAAGAAGCACGGCTACCAGCCCGTCGGCGCCGTCTTCGACGAGGCCGGCATCGACCACCTGGAGATGCACAAGCGGCTGTAGTCCCGCGCCGCTTCTTCCGTCAGCGCCTCGGAGGACGGGGCGCGGGCGGCTCGGCGTGGCGCGGATCCTCGGGCCACGAGTGCCGGGGGTACTTGCGGCACAGCTCCTTGCGGATCGCCGGGTAGTGACGCTCCCAGAAGCCCGCCAGGTCCGTGGTCACCTGGACGGCGCGCATGTTGGGAGCCAGCAGGTGCAGCACCAGCGGCACTCGGCCCGCGCCCACGCTGGGCCCTTGCGCCATCCCGAAGAAGTCCTGCAGCCGTGACTCCACCCAGGGTGGCTTGTTGGGCTCGTAGTGCACCTTCACGCCGCGCCCGCCGGGCAGGGTGACGCGCTCGGGAGCGTGGTTCGCCAGCAGGCGCTGCTGCTCGGAGGTGAGCCGCGCGTAGAGCGCATCCAGCAGCGACACGCCCTCCAGGTCGGAGAAGCTGCGCGCGCCCACGCACAGGGACGCCAGCGCGTCGCGCATGAAGCTCGCATCCACGGTGGGGAAGCCCGCCTCGGGGAACGCCTTGCCCAGCAGCTCCACGCGGGTGCGCCACTGCTCCAGTGCCTCGGGTTCCGCGAAGCGCTCCGGGTCCGCGGCCAGCGCGGCCTCGGCCAGCACGCGAGCGGCCTCCTCGGACGGTGGCGCGGGCGTGCGCGTCTCCTCCAGCACCAGGTTTCCGTAGGCCAGCCGGGTGAGGCGCTCCACGCGGCGCGAGTCCGCGTTCCACTGGAGGGTGTCCACCTCCTCCAGCGCCTCCGGGTAGAGGTCCAGCAGCCACTCGGCCTCCACGGTGCTGGCGAGCCGCACGACGGCGCCGCGGCCCGGGCGCTCCTCCGCGTCCACGGCGACCATCAGGTCCGCGTCCTGGACGACGCTGAACTCGGACAGGCTGGTGGTGCCGCCGCCGAACATGAGCAGCTCCGGAGAGCGGGGACGCCGCCTGCGGGCCACTCGGTCCGGGTAGCCCGCGAGCACGCTGAGCATCAGCGCCTGCTCCACGTCCTCGGGGCGGCCGGGACGCGAGCCCTGTTCCCGCACCGCGCGCCGCAGCTGCTTCTGCACGCGCTCCACGGACTGCACCGCGCCCGCGTCCAGTGACAGCGACTGCATGCGGCCAGAGGCGAAGCCCGAACGACCGGCCTCACGGAAGCGCTCCAGGAGCTCCAGCAGGTCGGAAGGCCCGCTGACGAGCGCGGACGCCCGGCCCCCGCCCCCCAGGTTCGCGCGGGCCTCGCGGCGGATGTCGCGTTCACCCATGAGGGCCGCGAGCACGGCGGCATCCCCACCCACGCCCCGGCGCTCGCCCTCGACGATGACGCGCGCCTGGCGCGGGTGGACGGGGAAGCGCAGGAGCCGCTGACCCACGTCCGTCACGTTGCCCTTCGCGTCCACCGCGCCCAGCCGGCGCAGCAAGGTCTCCGCGGCCTCCAGGGCCGGGGCAGGGGGCGGCTCGAAGAACGGGAACGCCGTCAGGTCCTTCACGCCCGACGCGCGCAGCGAGAGCACCGTTTCGGCCAGGTCGGTGCGGCGGATTTCCGGGGCCTCCTGATCAGGCCGGCCGTCGAAGTCGTGCTGGGTGTAGAGGCGCACACAGTGCCCGGCGCGGGTGCGGCCCGCGCGGCCGGCGCGCTGCACGGCGGAGGCCCGGCTCACCTTGCCCAGCTTGAGCTGTGGCAGCCCGGACCAGGGTGAGTGGGACGCCACGCGAGCCAGCCCACTGTCGATGACCACCGCGACACCGTCGATGGTCACGGACGTCTCCGCGACGTTGGTGGACAGGATGATCTTCCGGCGCGAGCTGCGGCGCACGGCGCGGTCCTGCTCCGCCGGAGAGAGGTCGCCGTGGAGAGGGAGCACGTCGGCGTCGTGGCGCTCGGCGAACTCCGCGCAGGTGTCGCGGGCGCGGCGGATCTCCCCGGCACCGGGAAGGAAGACGAGCACGTCGCCGTCGACGCCCTGGGTGAACAGGCGCTTGAGCGCGGAGAGCACCTGCTGATCCAGGTGCCGCTCATCCGGGGCGGCGAGGTATTCGACGCTGACGTCGAAGCGGCGGCCCTCGGAGCGCAGGGACGGGGCGCCGCCCAGGTACGCGCGGACGGGCTCGGCCTCCAGGGTCGCGGACATCACCACGAGCTTGAGGTCGGGGCGCGCCGTCTCCTGCAGCCGCCGCAGGAGCGCGAGCGAGATGTCCGCGGACAGGTGCCGCTCATGGAACTCATCGAGCACCACGATGCCCACGTCGCGCAGGGTGGGGTCGGTGAGCAGGCGGCGCCCGAGCACGCCCTCGGTGACGAATGACATGCGCGTCTTGGGCCCGCGGACGTCCTCGAAGCGGACCTGGTAGCCGACGGTCTCGCCCACGCGCTCGCCAATCTCCTCGGACACGCGCTGAGCGGCGAGCCGGGTGGGCAGCCGCCGGGGCTGGAGGACGACGATCTCCTTGCCCGCGCCCAGCCCTGCCTCCAGCAGCGCACGGGGAACGCGGGTCGTCTTGCCCGCGCCAGGAGGCGCCTCCAGCACGAGCGACCGCGAGCTCCGGAGCGTGGAGACGATGTCTGGCAGGAGGGGATCGATGGGAAGGGCGACGTCCGCCATGTCCGGGTTCCTCTTCACGGCGGGGGACTCACCGCGCGTCGGGTCTCAAGGCGTGCCAGCCTCGGACGGGTCGGTCTTCTTGCGTCGCTTGGGGCGCACGGCCTCCGGAGCACCCGCGGCCGGAGCGTCAGCAGGAGCGTCGGCCTGCGCGGGCTCGGCGGCCGGAGCGGCGTTCTTAGGGGGCCGGCCCCGCCGTGCGGGACGCGGCGCGACGGGAGCCTCCGGGGCGACGGGTTCGGCGGCAGCGGCGGTCTCCTCGGAGCCAGCTTCCGAAGCCTGGGGCTCGGAGTCGCCAGCCTCCGCCACGGTCTCCTCCAGGGGCGCCTGGGCCTCCGTCTCGTCGGGAGCCGCCTCCATCCCGTCTTCCCCGGAAGCCTCCTCGTTCCCCTCGAATGCCTCCTCCTGGCCGGCGTCGCCCTCCTCACCGAAGAGGTCCGAAGCCCCGTCCTCGGCGGAGAGCGCGAGCGACTTGCCCGCGCGCTTCCGGGGCTTGAGGGTGAGGCCCGCGGCCTCGAAGACCCCGGGCACGGGAACGAGCGCGGCCTCGGCGAGCAGCCGTCCCTGCCGCAGCGCCACGTCCAGGCGCCGGCCCAGCGACACCAGCGCCTCGCGCAGGGCCGCCTCCTGTTCCGGGGGCAGGGGAGTGGGGGACAGGCTCGCGGTCCACGCGGCGAACGTCGCGGCGACCTGATCCACGACGGGGCGGACCATGGCCATGTCGTCGCGGGAGAAGATGCGGGTGACGTAGGCGCTCTTGAGCCGCCGCTCGTACGACGTGGCGTACTCGTTGACCAGCTCCAGCGGAGCCCGGCGCAACTGCGGGAACTTGAGGTGGGGGAAGAGGGCCTCGATGACGGGGGCGCGGCTGCTCGCAGTGAAGGTGATGCCGGCGTGCAGCTTCTCCAGCGCATCCACCCAGCGGCCCTGCTGATCGAACGAGAACTCCTCGCGGGCCTCGTCGAGCTCCGGCAGGTCCTTCACCTGTTCCAGCAGGCCGCCCGCGGGCTCACGGGCCTCGCGCAGGCGCTCCAGCGCGGAGGCCAGCCACTGCTTCTCGGCCTCCAGCCCCGGCCTGCCGACGACCATCTCCTCCGCCGTGGCGAGTCGGGCCTCGAAGGCCTCGGCGAAGCGGATCAGCTCATAGGATTCGAGCGTGGACGACATGCGTGAACGACTCCTCGGAGGGGCGGCGGAGATACCACACCTTCACCGGCCGACGAGCAGGGCCTCCATGGCTCCGGGGGCGGAGAAATCCGCGAAGGCCCACTCGGCGCCGGCGTCAAGCAGCGCCTGGGCCGTGAAGTTGCCCGTGCCCACGCCAATCGTCTCCGCGCCAATGCCCTTGGCGGCCGCGACGTCCTTCGGCGTGTCACCGATGATCACCACCCGGCACACCTCCAGCGGCTGTCCCAGTTGCGCCGCGCCGGCCTGCGCGCCGTGACGGATGAGCGCCACGCGGTCCTCGAAGTCGCAGCCAAACCCGCCGAAGGCGAACTGGTCGTGGATGTTCACGCGGTCCAGCTTCACCTTGGCGCCCGCGCGCACGTTGCCGGTGCCCAGGCCCACCGCGAAGCCCGACCGCGAGCGGGCCTCCATCACGGCCTCACGCATGCCCGGGTGCAGCCGGTACTCGCGCGCATCGACCTTGGGGACCTCCAGTCCCAGGTGGGCGACGTACGCGTCGATGACCGCGCTGATGGTGTCCTCGGTGTCGGGCTGGCCGATGATGCCCAGCCCCTTGCGGACGATGGCCCGGTCCGTCATGCCGGACATGCTGAAGCCGTCGCACGCGTCGCGCCGCCGGTGGAGCTGTTCGAAGGCCAGGCCCATGGCACGGCGGCCGGCACCGCCAGTGGTGACGAGGGTGCCATCGATATCGAAAAGGAGGACGGTGGGGCGCATGGCCTCCCATCTAACGGAAGGTCCCGCCCGACGCGAGCCCCGAGCAGTCCACCAGGGTGGCCGCCCCCACCATGCCCGGCGACCCGCTCAGGGCTCCGCGAGCGTGAGGCCCTGTTGAAGCGCTTCACGCACCTGGGGAACGTCCTCCAGGGGAAGCCGCTCCTCCAGCACCTCGCGCACCCGCTGACCGCCCAGCCGTCCAAGCGCCTGGGCGACGGCCTCACGCAGCCGCAGGTCGCGGTCCTCCAAGCGGGCCTGCAATGTCTTCACGGCCTCGAACCCCAGCCGCTGGCTCAGCGCGGCCGCGGCCTGTGAGCGGACATCCGAAGGCCGGTGTGGATCCTCCAGCATCGCCTGGAGCGTCTGTCCCGCCTCGGGCGACTCCACGCGGGCCAGCGCCGTCACGGCCCGCATCCGCTGCGCATCCGGGACGCTCGTGTCCTCCGCCAGCGCCGCGAGCACGGGCACGACCTCCGGCCCGAACCTGCGCCACGCCGTCTCGGGCGCCACGGTCGGTTGAGAGAGCAGCCCCAGGGCCTCCGTGCGCAGCGGCGCGGGAACGGCGGCGGACGCGGAAGCCGCGGCCGGGGCCTTCGCGGGGACGGGAGCCGCTTCGGACACGGGCCCCATGCCCGCGAGCAAGGCGAGACCGGCCAGCGCCACCCATCGCGAGGAGGCGGAACGGGACGGGACCGGCGAGGGACGAACTCCGCGGGGGCGGGACGGCTGGCTCGGCATGCGGGGCTCCCGGTGGGGAAGGGGAGCCCCGTTATACGACGGCTGCCGGTCCGGACTCGATAACGCTAAGGTCGGTCCACCATGGCCGGACGCGTCTTCTTCTTCCTCCAACACGCCACGTACGAGCCCGCCTATCAGGCGGCCTCCATGGGCATCACCGCCGCCGCGATGGGCGACGACGTCTACTTCGTCTTCGCCTTCGAGGCCTTGCGCCAGCTGGTCCGCGGCGGCTTCGGCCTGGCGCACAGCGAGCGGGAGCGCACCGAGGCGGCCCGGGCCGAAGGGCTCAATGTCCCCACTCCGGCCCGCATGCTGGAGGAGGCGCGCGCCCTGGGGGCGAAGCTCGTGGCCTGCGACACCACGGTGCGCATCTGTGGCCTGTCGCCCCAGGAACTGCACGGCACGCTGGACGAGGTCATGGGCCTGGCCTCCATCTGGAGGCTGACGGACGGCGCGCGCGTCCTCACGCTCTGAGCGGACACCCGAGCCGGTCTCCACCCTCCGGAAGGAGGCGGATGTCCGACAGGAGAACCGGACTCGCCCTCGCGGATCGCCTGTCGTTGCAACTTGGCAGCATTACCTGAATGGAGCCTGCCTGCCGCGCGTCGCTGTAGCCTCGGTGGGCGTCCACGCGTTACGCTGGGGCATTCGCAGTTCGTTGTTCCCCCCTGGAAGGAATCCTCAAAGCCTATGCGCGCAAAGTCGACCCCCCTGAGCGCACTGCTGGCCGGCACCCTCGGTGTTGCCGTGATGGCCGGCTGTCAGACCTATGACTTCGAGCCGGTGGATCCGCTCGCGATCGCCCAGACGACGAAGGAGACGGTGATCACCGCTCGCAAGAGCAAGCCGGACGTGATGCTCCTCGTGGACATCTCCGGCTCGATGACGAAGCCGGTCAACCCGGATCTGGTCGTCGGCGGCTCTCGCGTGTGTGACCTGACCCAGGATGGCTTTGTCTTCACCTGTGGTGAGAAGTTCCCCTGCGACACGTCGAAGTGCCCCACTCGCTGGTCCGAGCTTCAGGGCGCCATGGGCCCGTTCCTCGCGGAGAGCGGCAAACTGGTCCGCTTCGGCCTGACGACCTACCCGGCGCCGCCCGTCCTGGCACCGGGGCAGCAGAACCCGACCGTGACCCAGCAGTGCGCGCCTGCCGCCAGCCTGGAGGACGGGAGCGTCCGCGCCCAGATCCCGGTGTCTCTGGATTCGGATGAGGATCTCCAGGCTTACGCGAACGATGTAAACGCCAAGTTGCAAGCCATCCCCAACGGTGGCGAGGGCCGGCCCCAAGGCGGTACGCCGACGTCCGCGAGCCTGCAGTTCACCAGCACGCTGTTGAGGGCCAACGCCGAGGATCGCGAACAGATCATCATCCTGCTGACCGACGGTTTGCCCAACTGCAACGACAAGAACCAGAACAATGGCACCAGCGCGGAGTGCGGTTGCACGGTCGAACCGGCGTCGCTTTGCACGGACTCGCAAAGCCCGTACTTCCAGCGCGGCTGCCTGGACAAGGCCGCCTCGGTGACTGCGGTGTCGGCGCTGAAGGCGAACAAGATCTCCACCATCGTCATCGGCTTCGGCGCGGAGACGTCGGCGGGTGCCGGCCCCGGCGTCCTCAATGAGATGGCGCGTGCGGGCGGCTTCGCGCGCACATGCAAGGCCAGCGTCGACTGCGGAGCGGGTGACACCTGTGACGTCAGCACCGGCTTTTGCGGCCGCTCCTTCTACCAGGCGGGCAATCGCGACGAACTGGCGTCCGCGCTGAAGGCCATCAGCGAGGCGATCCAGCCGGGCGAGCCGTGCTTCACTCCGCTCGAGCCGAGCCAGCTGCCCTCCGACGAGAAGCTCATCGTCGTCTACATCGACGGCGAGCGCACGCTGGCGGGCCCCGACACCTGGTCGCTGGAGCAGGGCGGCGTGCGGTTCACGGGCAGCGCCTGCGCGAAGCTGGAGTCGTCGCGTCCGGAGGACCCGGTCAGCGTCGAAGTGCGCGCCATCCGCCAGCTCTAGGCTGGCAGGCAGGCGGAGGCGGCTTTACGCGGGCGGAGGCGAGGATTATAGGGTCCTCGCCGGGCCGGTCGCCTCCGCCATGAAAATCACTGTCCTCTCGCGCTCCGCTTCCATCTCGTCCACGCGGCGGATCGTCGAAGCTGGCCGCGCGAGGGGACACCGGGTCCGCGTGCTCAACCCGCTCCGGGTGCAGATGCATCTGGACGGGGGCAGCCAGGCGACCCTCTTCTACGACCGCAAGAAGCTCACGCCCACCGACGTCGTCATCCCGCGCATCGCCCTGTCCATCAGCACCTACGGGCTCGCGGTGGTGAACCAGTTCGGTCTGGCGCGCGTGCCCCTGGTGAACCACGCCCAGGCCATCGCGCAGTCGCGCAACAAGATGCGCGCGCTCCAGCTCCTGTCCGCGAACGGCATCGACATCCCCGCCACGGTGATGGCCCGGGACGCGGCCCACCTCAAGGAGATGGTCGGCCTGGTGGGCGGGGTGCCCGTGCTGGTGAAGCTCCTCCAGGGCCAGGAGAAGCACGGCGTGATGGTCTGCGAGAGCCTCCAGTCGTTGGAGGCCGCGCTCGAGGCGGTGCTCGGCCTGGGACACAACCTCGTCATGCAGGAGTACGTGCGGAGCACCGGCCAGGACGTGCGCGTGCTCGTGGTGGGCGGTGAGGCCATCGCCTGCGTGCTGCGCAAGCCGCGCCCCGGGCGCCTCTCGCACACGCTGAACCGGGGCGCCCGCCTGGAAGCCCTGCCGCTGTCTCCCGGCCATCGCGCCACGGCGGAGAAGGTCGCCCGGCTCGTGGGCCTGGAGGTGGCCGCGGTGGACATCCTGGATGTCCAGGGGCACCCCAAGGTCTTCGAGGTGAACAGCTCGCCCGCGCTCCTGGAGATGGAGGCCGCGACGGGCCTGGACCTGGCCACGCCCATCATCCAGCGGGCGGAGGCGCTCGTCGCCGGCGCCGCTCCCGTCTGGACCGCGGCCCTGGAGACGCCCCAGGCCCTGCCCCCGCCGCCGGGACGCAAGGGCGCGGTGAAGGTGAACGCGCCTCGGAGTTAGAAGAGAAAGCGCTCCCCGCGCGTCCGAAGCCCCGGTATACGAACGCCGCCTTCCTGGAGACACCCATGCCCAGCACCCGCCGCCTCCCGACCCTGGCCCCCCTGCTGCTGACGCTCGTCGGCGCGCCGGTGCTGGCCCAGGACGTGGACCCCGCCACCCTCTACGAAGTCACCACCGAGGGGACGTCGACGCAGGTGAAGGCGGGAGGGCAGGGCACCTTCGTGCTCGCCATCAAGTCGAAGCCCGGCGCCCACGTCTCCGACGAGGCCCCGCTGAAGCTGGAGCTGACGGGCAAGCAGCTGACGCCCGCCCAGAAGACGCTGACCCGCGAACAGTCGGTGGCGAAGAAGGCGGACGGCCAGCAGTTCGTGGATCCGCGCTTCGAGGTCCCCTTCACCGCGGTGTCCGCCGGCAAGGGCACGCTGGACGCGACGCTGACCTTCTTCATCTGCACGGAGAAGATCTGCGCCCGTCAGAAAAAGACCTTCTCGCTGCCCGTGGAGGTCCAGTAGCCCCCATGCGCGAGCGCTCCCCCAAGCCTTCTATCGGTGACCGCGGCGGCCACGAAGCCCCGCGCTACGTCCATGGCGTCAACCCCGTGCTGGAGGCCCTGCGCGCCCACCCCGACGCGGTGGAGCGCCTCTTCATCGTCGACGGGCAGGTCGGCGCCAAGGCCGCGGGCGAGCTGCTCAGCCGAGCGCGTGACGCGGGCGTCCGGGTGGAGAAGGTCGGCCGCGAGCGGCTGACCTCCATGGCCGAGGGCGGCGTGCACCAGGGCGTCGTCGCCGAACTGCGCGGCTTCCAGTACGTCGAACTGGAGGACGTGCTGGACGCGGCGAAGGCGAAGAAGCAGCCCGCGCTCGTCGTCGTCCTCGACGGCATCCAGGACCCGCACAACCTGGGCGCCATCATCCGCTCGGCCCACGCGCTCGGGGCCCACGGCGTCGTCCTGGCCAAGGACCGCGCCGTACAGGTGACGGGCACGGTGGCCAAGGCGTCCGCGGGCGCCGTCGAGTACTGCCCCATCGCGCGCGTCACCAACATCTCCCGCGCCCTGGAGCAGCTGAAGGAAGCGGGCCTCTGGGTCGCGGCCGCGGACGTGGAGGGCGCCGAGCCTCTGTGGAGCGCCCGCCTGGACGGGCCCCTGGCGCTGGTGGTGGGGGCCGAGGGGGCGGGCGTGAGGGAAGGCGTCCTCAAGCACTGCGACTTCCGCCTCCGGATTCCCATGGGCGGTCAGGTCGGTTCATTGAATGCGTCGGTTTCCGCCGCGATTCTGCTATACGAAGTCGCCCGTCAGCGGGGCCGTCCTTCCCGCTAACGACCCCGGATCAATCTCCTTGACTTGGAGAGTGGGGGCTTCTAAAAGGTCGCGCCTCTCAAGTCGCTGCCGAGGGGTTGACGGTCCGCTCGGGATGAGGTAGGGCGGGGCAGTTGCTGGATGGATGCCGGTGTAGCTCAGTCGGTAGAGCAACTGATTTGTAATCAGTAGGTCGCGGGTTCAAATCCCGCCGCCGGCCAGGTAGGACGGGCCGCGGAAAAGGGCCCGAGACGCAGCAAGATGGTGTAGGGAGCAGCACGCAGCACCACAAGCGAATATCTGGAGAGATGCCCGAGCGGCCAAAGGGAGCAGACTGTAAATCTGCCGGCTCTACGCCTACGGTGGTTCGAATCCACCTCTCTCCACTCGGCAATGCGGGAATAGCTCAGTTGGTAGAGCGTCAGCCTTCCAAGCTGAATGTCGTGGGTTCGAATCCCATTTCCCGCTCCAACCGTTGTAGTGAATCGCCAAGCCCTGATAGCTCAGTTGGCAGAGCGCATCCTTGGTAAGGATGAGGTCACCAGTTCAATCCTGGTTCAGGGCTCCATTTTTCGAGGAGTGTCATGTCCAAGGAAAAGTTCGATCGCAGCCTGCCCCACGTGAACATCGGAACGATTGGGCACGTGGACCACGGCAAGACGTCGCTGACCGCCGCCATCACCAAGGTGCTGGCGAAGACCGGTGGCGCCACGTTCCTGGCGTACGACCAGATTGACAAGGCGCCGGAAGAGCGCGAGCGCGGCATCACCATCTCCACGGCGCACGTGGAGTACAAGACGAAGAATCGTCACTACGCGCACGTCGACTGCCCGGGGCACGCCGACTACGTGAAGAACATGATCACGGGCGCGGCGCAGATGGACGGCGCCATCCTGGTGGTTTCGGCGGCGGACGGCCCGATGCCCCAGACGCGTGAGCACATCCTGCTGGCGCGCCAGGTCGGCGTTCCCTACATCGTGGTCTTCCTGAACAAGGTGGACCTGCTGGACGACCCGGAGCTGCGCGAGCTCGTGGAGATGGAAGTCCGCGACCTGCTCAAGAAGTACGAGTTCCCCGGGGACACCATCCCCATCGTCCCCGGCTCCGCGGTGAAGGCGCTGGAGGGTGACACCAGCGACATCGGCGAGCCGGCCATCCTGAAGCTGATGGAGGCGGTGGACAGCTACATCCCGACGCCGCAGCGCGCGACGGACAAGCCCTTCCTGATGCCGGTGGAAGACGTCTTCTCCATCGCCGGCCGCGGTACGGTGGCCACGGGCCGCGTCGAGCGTGGCGTCATCAAGGTGGGCGAGGAAGTTGAAGTCGTGGGCCTGCGCGCGACGCAGAAGACGGTCGTGACGGGCGTCGAGATGTTCCGCAAGCTGCTGGACGAGGGCCGCGCGGGCGACAACATCGGCGCGCTGGTCCGTGGCCTCAAGCGCGAGGACATGGAGCGCGGCCAGGTGCTGGCGAAGCCGGGCAGCATCACGCCGCACACGAAGTTCAAGGCGCAGATTTACGTGCTGTCGAAGGAAGAGGGCGGCCGCCACACCCCGTTCTTCAAGGGGTACCGTCCGCAGTTCTACTTCCGCACCACGGACGTGACGGGCACGGTGAAGCTGCCGGACAACGTCGAGATGGTCATGCCGGGCGACAACATCGCCATCGAGGTGGAGCTCATCACCCCGGTCGCGATGGAGAAGGAGCTCCGGTTCGCCGTCCGCGAGGGTGGCCGTACGGTGGGCGCCGGCGTCGTTGCGGAGATCATCGCCTAGTCGGCTTCCCGCCGACCGGCTTTCACGGGCACTGAGTTGCGGAGGGGAGGGCTGCTTTTGTAGCCTTCCCTTCTCGCATCTGGTGAAATGAACCATGCCTAAGGGTAACCGTTCCATCATCTCGCTCGAGTGCACCACGTGCAAAGAGCGGAACTACACGACCACGAAGAACAAGCGGAAGAGCCAGGACAAGCTCGAGCTGAGCAAGTTCTGCCCTCGCTGCCGCAAGCACACGGACCACAAGGAAGGCAAGGTCTAGGTCGTTCGTTCCATGAAGGTTTAGGCCAGTAGCTCCAACGGTAGAGCAGCGGTCTCCAAATCCGCGTGTTGGGGGTTCGAATCCCTCCTGGCCTGCCAGCTTCAGTACAGGGACCCCCGGTACCGAGCGGTGCCGGGGGTCCCTGCCTTTTCGCAGTCCCGCTTCCGCAGTCCCTCGTGAGGCACCATGGCGACGGCATCTGAGGCCAGCCAGCAGGCTAACCGCTCGGGCATCGACCCCAAGCGGCTCGTGGTCATCTTCTATCTCGTCGCCGGCATCGTCCTGGCCCTCTTCCTGGAGCACGTCTTCGGGTTGCTGTGGAGCCGGTTCGGCTGGAGCGACGCGGAGCTCTTCGAAGGCCTCGGCTGGCGCGTGTCGACCCTGGTGGGCTACGCGGCCGGCCTGGCCGTGGTGCTGGCGGCCTACTTCCACCCCCGCACGCACGCCCTCTCCATCGACGTGGCGTCCGAGTTGATGAAGGTCACCTGGCCTACCTGGTCGGAGACCCGTGCATCGACCATGGCCGTGGTCGTCGCCTCGCTGGTGGCGGCCGTTCTGCTCTTCTGCATCGACACCGTCGCCTACAACTTGATGGTGGAGTGGCTGCCTGCCCTGTGGGGGAAGCTGTAATGGCGAAGAAATGGTTCACGGTCCAGACCTACTCGAACTACGAGAACCAGGCGAAGAAGAACCTGGAAGAGCAGGTGCGCCTCAAGGGCC
Organism: Corallococcus sp. M7; assembly: GCF_054512695.1. Lineage (NCBI taxonomy): Bacteria > Pseudomonadati > Myxococcota > Myxococcia > Myxococcales > Myxococcaceae > Corallococcus > Corallococcus sp. M7. The sequence continues at coordinate 6,211,957 of NZ_CM137252.1, read as the reverse complement.
TGCAGGACCAGGATCTGATTGGTGAGATCCTCATCCCCATGGAGCAGGTCGTGGAGATGGTGAACGGCGAGAAGAAGACCACCCGCCGCAAGCTGTTTCCGGGCTACATCTTCGTCCAGATGGAGCTCAACGACATCACCGTCCACCTGGTGAAGAACACCTCCAAGGTGACGGGGTTCCCGGGCGTCGGCCAGAACGAGCAGCCCCGGCCCATGTCGGACCGCGAGGTCGAGCGCCTCACCGCGCAGGTCACCGAGGGCGCCCACAAGGCCAAGCCCAAGGTCCAGTTCGAGACCAGCGACACGGTGCGCGTCATCGACGGTCCGTTCGCCAACTTCAATGGCACCGTGGAAGAGGTCAACCCGGAGAAGGGCCGCGTGCGCGTGCTCGTCAGCATCTTCGGCCGTGCGACCCCCGTGGAGCTCGACTTCATGCAGGTGGAGAAGACCACCGGCTAGTTTCACAAGTCTTCCGCGCCCGGGTGACGGGCGCGGATCAACGGGTGGGAGGGCCGTCCCGTCTGGCGGCCCGTCGGAACCACCCTCTCGAAAGGCAGCAGTCCGCCGATGAAGAAGGTCACAGGTCAGGTCAAGTTGCAGATCCCCGCCGGCAAGGCGAACCCCGCCCCGCCGATTGGTCCCGCGCTCGGTCAGCAGGGCGTGAACATCATGGAGTTCTGCAAGCAGTTCAACGCCAAGACGCAGGCGGAGGCCAAGGAGGGTCTGATCATCCCGGTGATCATCACCGTGTATCAGGACCGCTCCTTCACCTTCATCCTGAAGACCCCTCCCGCCGCCATCCTCATCAAGAAGGCCGCGGGTCTCCACACGGAGAAGAAGAAGGGTTCGGGCGCGAAGAAGCCGGGCAAGGAGAAGGTGGGGCAGATCACCCGTAAGCAGCTCGAGGAGATCGCCAACAAGAAGATCCAGGACACCACCGCCGCGTCCATCGAAGCCTGCATGAACACCATTGCTGGCACCGCGCGCTCCATGGGCATCGACGTCGTCGGCTAGCCCGCCCCCTCTCTCAAGGATTCTTGCAATGGCTAACTCCGGAAAGAAGTTCCGCGCGTCCAACGAGCTGGTGGACCGCAACAAGCGATACCCCGTCGCCGAGGGTTTCGCGCTGCTGAAGAAGACGGTCGATGCCCGCGCGACGAAGTACGACCAGACGGTCGACGTCGCCATCAACCTCGGCGTGGACCCGAAGCACGCGGACCAGATGGTCCGTGGCGCCGTGGTGCTCCCGCACGGTACCGGCGCCACCGTGCGCGTGGCCGTGTTCGCCAAGGGTGAGCGCGCCACCGAGGCTGCCAACGCCGGCGCGGACATCGTCGGCGCCGAGGACCTCCAGAAGCGCATCGAGGAGGGTTTCCTCGACTTCGACACCGTCATCGCGACGCCCGACATGATGGGTATCGTCGGTCGCCTCGGTAAGGTGCTCGGTCCCCGCGGCCTCATGCCGAACCCGAAGGTCGGCACCGTGACCATGGACGTCGCCAAGGCCATCCGCGACTCCAAGGGCGGTAAGGTGGACTTCCGCGCTGAGAAGGCGGGCATCGTCCACGCCAAGATGGGCAAGGCCTCCTTCGCCGCGGACAAGCTCGAGGCGAACTTCAACGCGCTGGTGGACCTGGTGATGAAGCTCAAGCCGGCCACCGCCAAGGGCGTGTACCTGAAGGGCATCGCCATCTCGACGACCATGGGGCCGGGCATCAAGCTCGACACCCAGGAAATCCTGGCGCGTCACCGCTAATCGCGGTGTCAGGACGGGCAGGGAAGGGTGCGCTCCCTGACGGGGAGCGTCAGTCCCATCGCCCGGAGAACGTCACTCAGATAGAAAGTGCTGGATCTTTGCGAAAGCCGGGGGTATAGGCCCCCGGCTTTTGCAATTGGAGCGCCATGTCGAGAGACGCGGCGTTCCGACCTGGTTCATGACAGCAGGGACCTGGATTGGGGAAGACGCGTCCGTTGGGAACCGGGCAACCGGTCGGGCCGTCCATCCGCTCCTGGTTCAAACGACCGCAAGGTCAGCCCTGCCGAGACTGGAGGTGCGGTGTGGTGCCTCTCGGAGGCTCCTCTCTCGCTCTGCCACTTTGGCCCAGGCATCACGCCCGACCGTCAAGTCGGGCCATGAAGGAGGTGAGTCAAGGTGCTGAAGAGCGAGAAGGAAGAGATGATCAAGGAGCTTCACGAGAAGTTTGCGCGGACCAAGACCGCGGTGCTCGTGGAGTCCTCCAAGGTGAACGTCGAGACCGTCACCAAGCTGCGTCGCAAGTTCCGCGAGGGCAAGGTCGAGTACAAGGTCATCAAGAACACGCTGGCGCGCCGTGCCGCTCAGGGTACGACCGTCTCCGCGATTTCTGATGACTTCACTGGTCCCGTGGCGCTGTGCATCAGCTACGACGACGAGGTGGCTCCTGCGAAGATCCTGATGGATTTCATCAAGGACATGGAGACCATCAAGGTCCGTAGCGCCGTCGTCGCCGGTAACAAGGTCGACGCCAACGGCGTGAAGGCACTGGCGAAGCTGCCGGGCCTCAATGAGCTGCGCGGGATGTTGCTCGGCATGCTCAACCAGCCTGCAGGCAAGCTGGTCCGGACCATCGCGGCCCCCGGGTCGCAGCTCGCGCGCGTCATCCAGGCGCACGCGGACAAGGCGCAGGGGCAGTAATCGTCCCGAGAAGTTTTTCTACCGCAACCTCTTCGGCCGAGCCGCCCAAATGGGTCGCCGGCCGTTAGTCAACCAGAAGGAACAGTTCCATGGCCGATTTGAACGCGATTGCTGAAGAACTCTCGAAGCTCACCGTCCTCGAGGCGGGCGAGCTCGTGAAGCTGCTGGAGAACAAGTGGGGCGTGTCCGCCGCCGCCGTTGCGGTTTCCGCGGGCCCCGCCGCCGCCGCCGCCGCTCCTGTCGAGGAGAAGACGGAGTTCAACGTGGTGCTGGCGAACGCCGGCGCCAACAAGATCAACGTCATCAAGGAGATCCGCGCGATCACCGGCCTGGGCCTGAAGGAGGCCAAGGACCTGGTCGAGGGCGCGCCCAAGACGGTCAAGGAAGGCGTCAACAAGGACGACGCCAAGAAGATCAAGGACCAGCTCACCGCGGCTGGCGCCACCGTCGAGATCAAGTAGTTCTGTACAGGGGCTGCCCTGTTCTTCCGGGAAATCCCGGGTAGCCGCCTGATCGGATGAGCAGGCCGGCGCTCCCTATGCTGGGGCGCCGGCTTTGCCCATTTGACATTTGCCAAATTTCCCGGCGCCGCCGCGCGTTACTGAAGTTTGCCCCGCCCGAGCAGCCGTCCCCGGAGACCGAATGCCGACGCAGATCCAGAACAATTTCCGCGTGCGGAAGACCTTCGCGAAAATCGCGAAGATCATCGACATTCCCAATCTCATCAACATCCAGAAGCAATCCTACGAGAAGTTCCTCCAGGCCGACATCGCCCCGGAGAAGCGTGAGGACCTTGGCCTTCAGGGTGTCTTCAAGTCCGTCTTCCCGATCCGGGACTTCAACGAGACCTCCTCGCTGGAGTTTGTCAGCTATCACCTGGAGAAGCCGAAGTACGACGTCGATGAGTGCCACCAGCGTGGAATGACCTACTCGGCGCCCATCAAGGTCGTCGTGCGCCTGGTCGTCTGGGACAAGGACGAGGAGACCGGCGCCCAGTCCATCCGCGACGTGAAGGAGCAGGAGGTCTACTTCGGCGAAATCCCGCTGATGACCCAGAACGGTACGTTCATCATCAACGGCACCGAGCGCGTCGTGGTGAGCCAGCTGCACCGCAGCCCGGGTGCGTTCTTCGACCACGACAAGGGCAAGAGCCACTCGTCGGGCAAGCTGCTCTACAACGCCCGCATCATCCCGTACCGCGGCTCGTGGATCGACTTCGAGTTCGACCACAAGGACCTGCTGTACGTGCGCATCGACCGGCGCCGCAAGCTGCCGGCCACCGTGCTCATCCGCGCCCTGGGCGCCGTCGGTGACACGGCGAAGAAGAACCCGCTCGACTTCAAGGGTTCCACCGAGGAAATCCTCAACTACTACTACGCCACCGAGACCATCTACCTGCAGAGCGCCGCGGACTTCGAGAAGTCCGTCGAGCTGGAGCTCCTGCCGGGTCAGCGCGCCACGCGCGACATCAAGACGAAGACCGGTGAGCTGATCGTCAAGAAGAACCGCAAGTTCACGCGCGCCGCCATCAAGAAGCTCGAAGCGGCGAAGATGACCAAGCTGCCCATCGACGCGGACGAGCTCTTCACCAAGGTGTCCGCCTACGACGTGGTGGACGAGAACACCGGTGAGGTCATCCTCGAGTGCAACGAGGAGGTCTCCCAGGAGAAGGTGGACGAGCTCCTCAAGCGCGACATCAAGGAGTTCAAGGTCCTCTTCATCGACAACCTCAACGTGGGTCCGTACCTGCGTGAGACGTTGATGCTGGACAAGATCGAGTCGCCCGAGCAGGCCATCATGGAGATCTACCGGCGTCTGCGCCCGGGTGATCCCCCGACGCCGGAGACGGCGACGAACCTGTTCAGCAACCTGTTCTTCAACCCGGAGCGCTACGACCTGTCCAAGGTCGGCCGCCTCAAGCTGAACTTCAAGTTCAGCCTCGAGGAGCCCCTCGACGGTCAGATCCTGACCAAGCGCGACATCCTGGAGGTCATCCGCTACCTGATCGACCTGAAGAACGGCAAGGGCACGATCGACGACATCGACCACCTGGGCAACCGCCGCGTCCGCGCGGTGGGTGAGCTGCTGGAGAACCAGTACCGCATCGGCCTCGTCCGCATGGAGCGCGCGATCAAGGAGCGCATGAGCCTCCAGGAGATCGAGACGCTCATGCCGCACGACCTGATCAACGCCAAGCCGGTGACGGCGGTGATCAAGGAGTTCTTCGGGTCCAGCCAGCTGTCGCAGTTCATGGACCAGACGAACCCGCTCTCGGAAGTCACGCACAAGCGCCGTCTGTCGGCCCTTGGGCCTGGCGGTCTCACGCGTGAGCGCGCGGGCTTCGAGGTCCGCGACGTGCACCCGACGCACTACGGCCGCATCTGCCCCATCGAGACGCCGGAAGGCCCGAACATCGGCCTCATCGCGTCGCTGTCGACCTACGCGCGCGTCAACGAGTTCGGCTTCGTGGAGACGCCGTACCGCAAGGTGGACGCGGGCAGCGTGACGGGGGACGTGGCCTTCTACTCGGCGCTCGAGGAGGAGAAGCACACCATCGCCCAGGCGAACGCGGAGACGGACAAGAAGGGCAAGTTCGTCAACGCGCTGGTGCAGAGCCGCCGCAGCGGCGAGTTCGTCCAGGTCAAGGCCGAGGACGTGGACCTGATGGACGTGTCCCCGAACCAGCTGGTGTCGGTGGCCGCCTCCCTCATCCCGTTCCTGGAGAACGACGACGCGAACCGCGCGCTCATGGGCTCCAACATGCAGCGCCAGGCCGTGCCGCTGCTGCGCACCGCGGCCCCGCTGGTGGGCACGGGCATCGAGGCCATCGTCGCGCGAGACTCGGGCGTGACGTGCGTGGCCCGCCGTGACGGCATCGTGGAGTCCGTGGACGCCAGCCGCATCGTGGTGAAGGCGGACGCCAACGCGGCCCTGAGCGACGTGTCGAGCGAGGTCGACATCTACAACCTGCTCAAGTACCAGCGCTCCAACCAGAACACGTGCCTCAACCAGAAGCCCATCATCCGCAAGGGTGACCGGGTGAAGAAGGGCGACGTGATCGCGGACGGTCCGGCCACCGAGACCGGTGAGCTGGCGCTGGGGCAGAACGTGGTCGTCGCGTTCATGCCGTGGCAGGGCTACAACTTCGAAGACTCCATCCTGCTCAGCGAGCGCATCCTCAAGGAGGACGTCTTCACGTCCATCCACATCGAGGAGTTCGAGTGCATCGCGCGCGACACCAAGCTGGGCAAGGAGGAGATCACCCGCGACATCCCGAACGTGGGTGAGGAAGCCCTCAAGGACCTGGACGAGAGCGGCATCATCCGCATCGGCGCCGAGGTGAAGCCCGGCGACGTGCTGGTGGGCAAGATCACCCCGAAGGGCGAGACCCAGCTCTCCCCCGAAGAGAAGCTGCTGCGCGCCATCTTCGGTGAGAAGGCCGGCGACGTGCGCGACAGCTCCCTGCGCGTGCCCCCGGGCGTGGTCGGCACCGTCATCAACGCCAAGGTGTTCAGCCGCAAGGGCGTGGAGAAGGACGAGCGCGCCAAGCAGATCGAGTCCATGGAGGAGGCGAAGCTCCTCAAGGACCAGAACGACGAGATCAAGGTCCTCCAGGACTCCGCGTACAGCCGCCTCCGTGGGCTGGTCCGCGGCAAGGAGGTCCAGGGCAAGCTCGTGGACGACAAGGGGAAGATCCTCCTGAAGAAGGGGGACATCCTCAACGACGAGCTGCTGGCCACGGTGCCGTACAAGTACTGGGGCGAGATCTCCGTCGGTGATCCGCTGGACGCGCGCCTGCGCGACATCCTGCGCAACCTGGAGGAGACGAAGGAGGCCGTGAAGCTGGCCTTCGGCGAGAAGATCGCCCGCATCAAGAAGGGCGACGAGCTCCCCCCGGGCGTCATCAAGATGGTGAAGGTGTACGTCGCCATCAAGCGCAAGCTGGCGGTGGGCGACAAGATGGCCGGCCGCCACGGCAACAAGGGCGTCGTGTCCCGCGTCCTCCCCGAGGAGGACATGCCGTACCTGGAGGACGGGCGTCCGGTGGACATCGTCCTCAACCCGCTCGGCGTTCCGTCGCGCATGAACATCGGGCAGATCCTCGAGGTCCACCTGGGTTGGGCCGCGAAGGGTGTGGGCGAGCAGCTGCAGCGCTACATCGAAGAGAACTTCAGCGGCGAGCAGCTCAAGAAGCAGCTGAAGACCGTCTACGACGACAAGGCCTTCGGCGACTTCGTGGACGGCCTGTCCGAGCAGGAGGTCCAGGACCTCTGCCGCCGCCTGAAGAAGGGCATCCACGTCGCGACGCCGGTGTTCGACGGTGCTCGTGAGACGGAACTGCACGCCCTCTTCGACGAGGGCCGGCTGCCGCGCTCCGGTCAGATGGTGCTCTTCGACGGCCGCACGGGTGAGCCGTTCGACCAGAACGTCACCGTGGGCGTGATGTACATGCTCAAGCTGCACCACCTGGTGGACGAGAAGATCCACGCCCGTTCCATCGGGCCCTACTCGCTCGTCACGCAGCAGCCCCTGGGCGGCAAGGCCCAGTTCGGCGGTCAGCGTCTGGGCGAGATGGAAGTGTGGGCGATGGAGGCCTACGGCGCGGCGTACACGCTGCAGGAGTTCCTCACGGTCAAGTCGGACGACGTGGTGGGCCGCACGCGCATGTACGAGGCGATCGTCAAGGGCGACAACGTCCTGGAGTCCGGCCTGCCCGAGTCGTTCAACGTCCTCCTCAAGGAGCTCCAGTCGCTGGCCCTGGACGTGGAACTGCTGGAGAGCGCGCCCCCGGAGCGTCAGCGCAGCTTCGGCGGCGACTTCCTGGGCGGCGGCGACGGCGAGGACCGGAAGTCGGGGACCGAGGCCTAGGCCTTTTCAAAGAAGCCGGTGCGCCCGCCTGACCGGCTGGCTGCTTCCTCGTGGAGGGAGCGGCTGGCCGGGCGCAGGGCGGGGGCCCGAAACGTTTGGCGCCCTGAGCGCTCATAAGTTTTCGGAGGCAACGTGAAGGACATTTTCAACTTCTTCGAGAAGCCGAAGGACCCGCTGTCGTTCAACGCCATCCGCATCGCGCTGGCGTCGCCCGACAAGATCCGTCAGTGGTCGCACGGCGAGGTGAAGAAGCCGGAGACGATCAACTACCGCACCTTCAAGCCGGAGCGGGACGGCCTGTTCTGCGCCCGCATCTTCGGGCCGGTGAAGGACTACGAGTGCAACTGCGGCAAGTACAAGCGCATGAAGCACCGTGGCGTCGTGTGCGAGAAGTGCGGCGTGGAAGTGATTCAGTCCAAGGTGCGCCGTGAGCGCCTGGGACACATCACGCTGGCCACGCCCGTGGCCCACATCTGGTTCCTCAAGTCGCTGCCCAGCCGCATCGGCAACCTGCTCGACATCACCCTCAAGGAGATGGAGAAGGTGCTGTACTGCGAGAGCTACATGGTCATCGACCCCAAGGCGACGCCGCTCCAGAGGGGCGAGCTGATCTCCGAGGAGAAGATGCACCGGCTCTTCCAGGAGCACGGTGAGGACTCGTTCAGCGCGGGCATGGGCGGCGAGGCCGTCCGCGAGATGCTCAAGTCCCTGGACGTGGAGAAGCTGTCCGAGGAACTGCGCAAGGACATGCGCGAGACCACCAGCGAGGCGAAGCGGAAGAAGTACGCCAAGCGCCTGAAGGTGGCTGAGGCGTTCCGCTCGTCCGGCAACAAGCCGGAGTGGATGATGCTGGACGTCATCCCGGTCATCCCGCCCGACCTGCGTCCGCTGGTGCCCCTGGACGGCGGCCGCTTCGCGACCTCCGACCTCAACGACCTGTACCGCCGCGTCATCAACCGCAACAACCGCCTCAAGCGGCTGCAGGAGCTGAACGCGCCGGACATCATCATCCGCAACGAGAAGCGGATGCTCCAGGAGGCCGTGGACGCGCTGTTCGACAACGGCCGCCGCGGCAAGACCATCACCGGCCCGAACAAGCGGCCGCTGAAGTCGCTGTCCGACATGCTCAAGGGCAAGCAGGGCCGGTTCCGCCAGAACCTGCTCGGCAAGCGCGTGGACTACTCGGGCCGCTCCGTCATCGTGGTGGGCCCCGAGCTGCGCCTGCACCAGTGCGGCCTGCCGAAGATCATGGCGCTCGAGCTCTTCAAGCCGTTCATCTACAACAAGCTTGAAGAGAAGGGCTACGTCACCACCATCAAGTCCGCGAAGAAGATGGTGGAGAAGGAGCGTCCGGAGGTCTGGGACATCCTCGAGGACGTGATCCGCGAGCACCCGGTGCTCCTCAACCGCGCCCCCACGCTGCACCGCCTGGGCATGCAGGCCTTCGAGCCCGTCCTCATCGAGGGCAAGGCCATCCAGCTGCACCCGCTGGTGTGCGCCGCGTTCAACGCGGACTTCGACGGCGACCAGATGGCCGTGCACGTGCCGCTCTCCATCGAGGCCCAGATGGAAGCGCGCGTGCTGATGATGTCGACGAACAACATCCTCAGCCCCGCGAACGGCAAGCCCATCATCGTCCCGACGCAGGACATGGTGCTCGGCATCTACTACATGACGCGCGCCCGCGAGTTCGCCAACGGCGAAGGCCGCGTGTTCGCGTCGCCGGACGAGGTGCGCGCCGCGTACGACCACGGCGAGGTGCACCTGCAGGCGAAGGTGGTGTGCCGCATCGACGGGAAGCGGAAGGAGACCACGGTCGGCCGCGTGCTGCTGTGGGAGGTCGTTCCGCGCCGCGTGGGCTTCGACGCCATCAACAAGGTGCTCGACAAGAAGTCGCTCGGTAACCTCATCGACCTCTGCTACCGCCTCACGGGCGAGAAGGAGACGGTGCTGCTGGCGGACCGCGTCCGCAGCGCGGGCTACTTCCACGCGACCCGCGCCGGTATCTCCATCGCGCTCAAGGACATGATCATCCCTGCGAAGAAGCAGGAGTTCCTGGACTACGCGCGCAAGGAAGTGGCGGAGATCGAGAACCAGTACCTGGAAGGCCTCATCACCGACGGTGAGCGCTACAACAAGGTCATCGATATCTGGGCGGAGATCACCGAGAAGGTCGCCCAGGAGATGATGCAGCAGATCTCCCAGGACGAGGCTTCCGGGGACGTGGACGGCAAGCGCGTGACGCGCAAGCAGCCGTCGTTCAACCCCATCTACATCATGGCCGACTCCGGCGCCCGCGGCAGCGCCCAGCAGATCCGCCAGCTGGCGGGTATGCGCGGCCTGATGGCGAAGCCCTCCGGCGAAATCATCGAGACGCCCATCACGGCCAACTTCCGTGAAGGCCTCTCCGTGCTCCAGTACTTCATCTCCACGCACGGCGCCCGCAAGGGCCTGGCGGACACGGCGCTCAAGACGGCCAACTCCGGTTACCTCACCCGCCGTCTCGTGGACGTGGCGCAGGACGCCATCATCAACGAGTACGACTGCGGCACCATGGATGGTCTGTTCATCGGCGCCCTGGTCGAGGGCGGCGAGATCATCGAGCCGCTGGGTGAGCGCATCCTGGGCCGCGTGGCCCTGGACGACATCCTCGACCCGGTGACGGGTGAGGTGCTGGTGCGCGCCAACGAGGAGATCGACGAGGAGCGCGTCCGCCGCATCGAGAACAGCGGTCTGGACAAGGTGAAGATCCGCTCGGTGCTCACCTGCCAGGCCAAGCGCGGCATCTGCGTGGAGTGCTACGGCCGTGACCTGGCGCGTGGCCGCAAGGTGTCCGTGGGCGAGGCCGTGGGCGTCATCGCGGCGCAGTCCATCGGTGAGCCGGGTACGCAGCTGACCATGCGCACCTTCCACATCGGTGGCGCGGCGACCCGTCGCGCGGAGCAGTCCAGCCTGGAGAACCGCTACGCGGGTTCCGTGAAGTTCGCGGGCCTGAACACGGTGCAGAAGGCGGACGGCACGCTGGTGGCCATGAACCGCAACGGCGAGATCGTCATCGTCGACGAGTCGGGCCGCGAGCGCGAGCGCTACCAGATCATCTACGGCGCCCGCATCCTGGTGAAGGAAGGCCAGAAGCTGGAGCCGGGCGTGCTGGTGGCCGAGTGGGACCCGTTCGCCATCCCGCTGCTCACGGAAGTGGGCGGTGTCGTGCGCTACGAGGACATCATCGAAGGCGTGACGATGTCCGAGACGCTCGACGAGGTGACGGGCCTGTCGCGCAAGACGGTCATCGAGTCCAAGGACCCGGAGGCGCGTCCGCGCGTCACCATCCGCGACGCGGCCGGCAACGTGAAGGACCTGCCGTCCTCCAAGAACCAGGCGAGCTACTTCCTGCCCCAGGGCGCGATCATCACGGTCAACGACCAGGATGAGATCTCCGCGGGTGAGGTCATCGCCAAGGTGCCGCGCGAGACCACGAAGACCAAGGACATCACGGGCGGTCTGCCCCGCGTGGCCGAGCTCTTCGAGGCGCGCAAGCCCAAGGACGCGGCGGCGATCGCGGAGATCGACGGCGTGGTGTCCTTCGGCAAGGACACCAAGGGCAAGCGCAAGCTCATCATCACCCCCGAGGTGAGCGGCGAGCAGCGCGCGGACCTGGCCAAGGAGTACCTGATCTCCAAGGGCAAGAGCATCAACGTCCACTCCGGCGACCGCGTGAAGGCCGGCGAGGCGATGATGGACGGCGCGGCCAACCCGCACGACATCCTCAAGGTGCTGGGCGAGAAGGAACTCGCGCGCTACCTGGTGGACGAAGTGCAGGAGGTCTACCGACTGCAGGGCGTGAAGATCAACGACAAGCACATCGAGACGATCGTCCGGCAGATGCTGCGCCGGGTGCGCGTCACCGACGTGGGCGACACCAACTTCCTGGTCGACGAGCAGGTCGAGAAGTGGGTGTTCGAGGAGGAGAACGAGAAGGTCATGTCCGAAGGGAAGCGCCCGGCCGTGGGCGAGCCCCTGCTGCTCGGCATCACCAAGGCGTCGCTCTCCACCGAGTCGTTCATCTCCTCGGCGTCGTTCCAGGAGACCACGAAGGTGCTCACCGAGGCCGCCATCAACGGCAAGGTGGACTACCTGCGCGGCCTCAAGGAGAACGTCATCATGGGCCGGCTCATCCCCGCCGGCACGGGCCTGCCGAACTACAAGCACCTCGACATCGAGGTGGAGAGCCCCACGGACGAGGTCAACGAGATGGAGGCCGCCCTGGCCGCCACCCACGGCGACACCGGCCCGCTGGCCCCTCCGCCGTCGCGGCCGGACACCCGGTCCACCGACGTCGCCTAGTGCTTCCGCGAAGCGTCCCTGACGCTTCGTGAGTCAGCCGCCGTCCTGGTGTCATACCGGGGCGGCGGCTTTCTCGTTTTGCACACTTGGTTCCCTGTTCGCTTGACACCATGTCGCGGTGCGTTATCTTGACGCATCACGTTATGAGACCCGGAACACCCGGGGGGGAGCGCGACATGGCGACGACGACTGAGAAGGCTGACGCGAAGACGGGCGTGACGCAGAACGTGGAGGCCTACCTGAAGGGGCGGTTCTCCGAGGCGCAGAAGCGGTTCCAGGGCCTGGAAGGGGAGGCGAACAAGGCCTTCCGTGCGCTGGAGACGCGGAGCCAGGTGGCGGCGAAGGAGGTCCAGGCCATCTGGACGAAGGTGCAGGCCGGTGAGCTGCGCGCCGACCCTCGGGTGCAGGAGCTGAGCAAGAAGGTGGACGCCGCGGGCGTGGAGCTGCGCAAGCGGCTGGATGGGCTCCAGACGAAGGTCGTGGAGGTGGTGGGAGTTGCCAGCCAGTCCCAGGTGCAGCAGATCACCCAGGAGCTGGGCCGGCTGTCGAAGAAGCTGGATGTGCTCCTGAAGCCCACCCGGCGCGCCCACGCTTCGACCAAGAATTCAGGCGGCGCGGCGTCTTCTCCGCGGGCCTGAGCAGCGTTTTCATCACCCATGGGGTGTGCTTAGGTCGCAAACCCCTTTGAATGCCCAGGGTCCCTTCCATTGGAAGGGCCCGGGGTAACTCCCGGAGCGACTTCATGGACAACAACACCGAGGCCCCCCGAGAGAAGACCTCCGTGGCGGAGGCATTCGAGCGGATCTGGAGCCAGGCGCTCCTGGCGGTGAACACGGCGGAGGAGGAGGCTTCCCGCGCCGTGCAGCGCGTGGCGTCCGTCGCGGGCTGGAGCCAGGACGAGGTGAAGCGTCAGGCCCGTGAGTTCGCGGAGCGGCTGACGGGGCACCGCAAGGACCTGGAGCACAACGTGGAGGAGCGGGTCCGCACGGCCCTGACCCTCCTGAAGCTGCCGCGCCGCGAGGAGCTTCAAGCCTTCGGTGCCCGCCTGGAGCGTCTGAACGAACGCATCCAGGCCCTGGAGCACCGCAAGTGAGTGGAACCGCCGCCTCGGGCGGCGGCAGGTCGTTGGGAACGCGGTTCTTCGCGGGGCTGCATGCCCTGAGCAGCGGGTGCTCCCGGCTCCCGCTGCTCGCGGGTGTGGCGCTCGTGGTGTCCGCGCGGGTGGTGCCCCTCCTGGAGGAGTCCGCCCCCCAGTCCGTGGTCCCCGAGATGGTGGCGCAGGAGGTCATCTCCGAGGAGGCGGCCCTCATCGACGCCGTGCTGGCCAAGCGTGCCCCGGACCTGGGGCTCACGCTGCGCCGGCGGCTGGGGCAGGCCATCGACGAGGAGTCGCGCCGCACAGGGTATGACCCGCTGCTGGTGCTGGCCCTCATCGACGTGGAGTCCGACTTCGAGGAGGAGTCCGTCTCCGAGAAGGGCGCCCGGGGCCTGATGCAGATCAAGCCCAGCACGCTGCACTTCCTGGCGGAGAAGGAAGGCCTGAAGCTGTCGCGCGAGGAGGTGGTGGCGGATCCCGCCGTCTGCGTGCGCCTGGGCATCCGCTACCTGCGCAACCTGCAGGGCCGCTTCGGCGGCGACCTGGACCTGGCGCTGATGGCCTACAACGCGGGCCCCACGCGCATCCGGGATGCCATGAAGGCCGGGGAGCTGGAGAAGTTCCGCCGCTACCCCCGGGCCGTGCGGCGCGACTTCCGCCGCTTCCGCGAGGGCCATGGCCTGGGCGGGGACTGGGCGCTCGCGCAGCGCGAGCCGCCGCCACCGACGCCGGACGAGACGCAGACCGCGGCGCCCTGACGGCCTTCGCGGCCGGACTGGAAGACGGGCCCCCGGGTGAATGTTCGGGGCGGCGGAGCGCTCCAAGGAGGGCCGTCCCCGCCTTGTCCCGCTCCCCCGGGTGCGCTAAGTCGTTCGCAAGCTCCCGGGACTGTTGAGGATTCCTGAGGAGGAATGCCCCCCATGCCCCGTCCGTCCGCCCGAATTGCCCTCACCGTCGCGGCCTTGCTCGTCCCCATGCTGGCCCTGGCCGGCTCGGTCTTCCTGAACGGCGTGAAGATCGACGGGGTGACGAACACGCGCTTCGAGAAGGCCACCGTCCGCATCGACGCGGAAGGCAACGTCCACATCGACGCGCCGGGCTACGCCGCCCGCGTGACGAACGTGACGCCCACATCCACGCCGCCTTCCACCGCCACGCCTCCCGCCGCCGCGCCCCTGGACGCGGGCGTCGTCGCGCAGGCCCCCGCGCCAGCCGCTCCCACCGCGGCCCCCACCGTGCCGGGGCGCATCACCCAGCGCTACTGGCTGGTGACGGAGCAGACGACGCCGGGCATGACGGACTTCGACATCGACGTGTACGTGAACTCGCGCTGGCTGCGCCGTTTGCGCAACAACGAGGACCAGGTGGTGGTGGACATCACCAGCCAGTTGCGTCCCGGCGCGAACGCGGTGACGCTGATTGCCCGCAAGCAGAACACGGGCAGCCGCCGCAGCACGTCGCCCGGGAACGTCTTCAAGGTGATCATCGGCGAGGGGAACGAGGGCGGCGGCAACGTGATGATTGACACGCCCCTCATCCGCTTCCAGAAGACGGCTGCGGACGCGCAGGACGCGACCGAGGAGTTCACGCTCACCACCCGCTAGGGTGTGCGCGGGAAGGGAGACGACGGTGTTCACCATCGACGAGCGCTACCGGGGCCTTCCCGCCAACCGCGACCAGGTGCTCGCGCTGCACCTGTCCCTCAACACGCCGCACGTGGCCATTCCCGGCAAGCAGGCCGGGCCCGCGCAGGCCTTCGTGGTGGGGCTGCGCGGCGGGCAGGGCGCGGGCGTCTTCGTGTACCTGTACCTGGTGGAGGCGGGGGACTGCGCGGTGTACGTGTCCGGCCGGCGCATCCAGTCCGCGGATGAGCTGCGCGAGGACGAGGACGACGCGCTCGCGTTCGTGGAGTCGCTGGGCTTCATGATGGACAACGCGAACTGGCGTGCCGCGGCCCCCGCGCAGCAGGACGAGTGGCTGAAGACGCTGCCCGTGTTCTTCCGGGAGCCCACGCTCGTGCCCGCCGTGAAGGCCCGCGCTGAAGAGAAGCGCAACGTCGCCACCACCCTGGGCCGCTTCCTGGCCGCGTTCTGACCCTCCACCCTGGATTGGCACCCATGTCCCGCATCACTTCCTCCTGCTTCCTCGCGTTCGCGCTCGCGTCGGCGGGCTGCGCGCATGTCCCCACGGAGAAGGAGCGCCGGAGCTCGGAGATCCACTACGACCTGGGCGTGCAGGCCCAGCAGCACGGCCACGTGCAGGACGCGCTCGCGGAGTACCAGAAGGCGCTGGAGCAGAACCCGAGCAACCCGGAGGCCCACAACGCGGTGGGCCTGCTGCTGCACCTGTCCTTCCGGCGGCTCGACGAGGCGTCGTCCCACTACGAGAAGGCGCTGGAGCTGCGGCCGTCCTTCTCCGACGCGCGCACCAACCTGGGCAACCTGCGCCTGGACCAGGGGCGCTACGACGACGCCATCAAGCTGTACGAAACGTCGCTCAACGACATGCAGTACCGCTACGGCTTCTCCGCGCAGAACAACATGGGCTGGGCGCTCTACAAGAAGGGCGACACGGTGAACGCGCTGCAGAACATCAAGGCGGCCATCACCACCAACCCGGAGTTCTGCCTGGGCTACAAGAACCTGGGCATCATCTACGACGAGACGGGCAAGACGGAGGAGGCGTGCCGGCAGTTCGCGCACTACCGTGAGAAGTGCCCGGAAGTGGCGGATGCCTACCACCGCGAAGGCGTGTGCCAGGCGAAGCTCGGGCGGGCGGACGAGGCGAAGAAGGCGTTCGCGGGCTGCGAGGCCAAGGCCCAGCCCAACGAGCAGGTGCTCAAGGACGACTGCCGCTCACTGCTGGACCACCTCTAGCCGCGGGGGCCCCGAAAGACCGTGGACCACGTCGACTTCGGCAAATACCTCAGCCAGCAGCGCGAGCTTCGCGGCCTGTCGCGCGAGGACGTCTCCCGGGAGACGAAGATTCCCCCCAGCCTCGTCGCGGCGCTGGAGGCGGGGCAGGTGGAGCGGCTGCCCGAGCGCGTGTTCGTGCTGAACTACATCCGCGCGTACGCGCAGGTCATCGGCCTGTCGCCGGAGGAAGCGGCGCTTCGTTACGAGGAGGTGGACCGGGCGGTGCCCGCGCCTTCGCCGGCGCAGTTGGAGAAGGCACGGCGCAAGCGGGCGTACGTCATCCTGGCCGTCCTGCTGGCGATCCTGCTCCTGGGCGCGGGTCTGTTCCTGGTGCTGTCCGGGAAGCTTCCGCCCCCCGCGGCGCGTTGAAGAGGGATCATGGAGCGGTACGCCGACGACGCGTTCGTGCTGTCCACGGTCGACTATGGCGAGTCCGACCGGCTGGTGACGCTGCTCACACGTGAGCACGGCAAGCTGACCGCGTTCGCCGCGGGCGCGCGCAAGAGCAAGCGCCGGTTCGCGGGGGCGCTGGAGCCGTTCATGCGGCTGCGCGTGCAGCTCGTGGAGACGCGCGGCAGCACGGTCCGGATCGATTCGGCGGACATCGTCGCGGGCTTCTACGCCGCGCGCGAGGACCTGTCGCTCATCGCCCGGGCACTGTACGCGGTGGAGCTGTGCCGCGAGCTCACGCGCGAGCACGAACCGCACCCGGAGCTGTTCGAGCTGGTGGAGGGCTACCTGCACCGGCTGGACGCGAAGGAGGCCGGGCCCACGTCGCTGCTCGCGTTCGAGCTGGCGGCGCTGGCGCAGGCGGGCTTGATGCCGCGCTTCGACTCCTGCTCGCTGTGTGGCGGTCTGCCCGGCGAGCGGCCCCGGTTCGACCAGGGGCACGGTGGCGCGGTGTGCGAGCCGTGTGGCGGACGCGCGCGCGACTCGGTGCCGGTGCCGGTGGCGCTGCTGGCCGGGCTGCGCTCGCTCCAGGAGGGGCAACGCACGCCGCTGCCCGCGGACCTTCGCGCGCGGGCTCGGGGCCTGCTCAACGTCTTCATCGCGCACCACGTGGGCCGCAAGCTCAAGAGCGTGGACTTCATGGCGCAGGTGGGCCTGGACTGACGGGCAGCGCGCGGTCCCCAGGGGGAGCTGTCATGCACGAAGCCGGGCCGCTGGACGTGGTGTGTGTCGGCGAAACGTTGGTGGACTTCCTCCCCGTGGCCGGCGGCGCCTCGCGCGTGCGGGACGTGGAGGCCTGGAAGCCATCGCCGGGAGGCTCCCCGGCCAACGTCTCCGTGGGGCTCGCGCGGTTGGGCCTGCGCTCGGCGATGGTGGGCGTGGTGGGCTCCGATGAGTTCGGCCACTTCCTGCGCGACCGGTTGGCGGCGGACGGCGTGGACGTGAGCCGCCTGCGTCAGGTGGACCACGCGCGCACGGGCCTGTTGTTCGTCTCGCTGGACGCGCAGGGCGAGCGCAGCTTCACGTACTTCCGGACGCGGTCCGCGGAGTTCCTGCTGGACGACTCCGACGTGGACGGCGCCTTCGTACGGCGCGCGAAGGCGCTGCACTGCGGCTCCAACTCCCTGCTCCTGCCGGAGGCGCGCGAGGCCATGGTGCGCATGCTCACCCTGGCCCGTGAGGCCGGGATGCTGGTGAGCTGTGACCCGAACCTGCGGCTGCACATGTGGACACAGCCCGAGGAGCTGCGAGCCCTCCTGGGGCGCATGCTCCCGTTGTGCACGGTGGTGAAGCTGTCCGAGGAGGAGATCCACTTCGCGACCGGCGAGGACTCGCCCGAGGCGGCCCTGCATGTCCTGGCCGCGAAGGGTGTGCGGCTGCCCGTGGTGACGCTGGGCCCTCGCGGCGCGGTGTTCCTCTGGCGCGGCGAGGTCCTCTCCGTGCCTGCGCCCCAGGTGACGGTGGTGGACACGACGGGCGCGGGGGATGGCTTCGTGTCCGCCATGTTGAGCGGCCTGGTGCGCGGGTACGGCGACGCGCGCTCGCTGGAGGAGGCGACACGCGAGGAACTGGTCGCGCTGATGACCTTCGCGGCGGGCGTGGGGGCGCGGGTGGTGACGAAGCTGGGCGCGGTGTCGGCGCTCCCCCTGGCCTCCGAAGTGGAGGGGCTGCTGCCCGCTCTACCCGCCATGAGACGCATCGCGCGCTGACGGGAAACGCCGTGCCGGGTCAGGCTCGTGTGCCTGGCTGCGTCCTGCGTGGCCCACCATCCCATCCGGGAGGAACCGATGAGTGACACCCGCGAGACTTCTTCCTCCGCTCCGGCGCGCGTCCGGGGATTGGAGCAGATCGACCGGCTGTCGGTGCCCCTGCCGCATGGCACCGAGGTCACCACCCGCGTGGAGCGCGTGGCGTCCGGCGGCCGCCGCATCCCCCAGGGCGTGGTGGGCCGCGTAGTGCGCGCGCATGACGGCGGCTTCGACGTGCAGATCGTCGGCGTGGGCGAGGTGTGGTTCGCGCGCGACGAGCTGGTGCCCCGGCGCGCGGGACAGGTGCAGTTCGCCCAGCGGCGCGAGGCGGCCTGGGGCGCGCTGCGGCCGTGCGTGGTGCTGGAGACGCGCGTGGGCAGCCACGCCTGGGGGCTCGCGGATGAGCGCTCCGACGTGGACGTGCGCGGGGTGTTCGCGCTGCCGCTTCCGTGGACGCTGGGGCTGGGACAGCCGCCGCAGGACCTGGTGAGCGCGGATGGCAGCACCACGTACTGGGAGGTCCGCAAGACGGTGGAGCAGGCGCTGCGCGCGGATCCGAACACGCTGGAGACCCTCTTCGTCCCCGGCGCGACGGCGGTGGACGAGCTGGGCACGTGGGTGCTGGAGGCGCGCGAGGCGTTCGTCTCCAAGGCCATCTTCGGCAGCTTCGGGCGCTATGCCATGAGCCAGCTCGACAAGCTCACCCGCAGCCAGCGGCTGGCCGAGCACCGCGACCTGCTCCTCGCGTGGCTGTGCGAGGAGCCCACGCCGGACCTGGACGAGGTGGCCCGTCGCCTGGCCTCCGTGTCCCCCCGCGCCGCGCCCACCGCCGAGGACGCGGTGCTCGCGGCGAAGACGTACGTCAAGCAGCTCTACCGCTCGCTCTGGGACCAGGGGCTGCTCGCGTCCAACGACTTCGCGGCGCTCACGGCGTATGCGCGCGGCGGCGGCCAGCGTCCTCCGTCCGCTCGCGAGCTGCGGCCGAAGAACGCGTACAACCTGCTGCGGCTGGTGGCGCTGGCGACGGGCTGGCTGCGCGACGGCGTGCCCACCTTCGAGGCGACGGGGGCGTTGAAGGCGCGGCTGCTCGACATCAAGGGGGGACAGGTGCCCCTGGAGGACGTGCTGCGCGACGCCGAGGCGATGGCTCCGGCGCTGGAGGCCGCGCACCGCGAGAGCCGGCTGCCGGAGCATCCGGACTACGCCCGCGCGGACCGGCTGTTGCGTCGCGTGGGAGACGAGGTGGCGCGGCGCTGGGTCTTGAAGACGCCCGGACCGCTGGGCCGTGACGCGCCGGAAGCCCCGGCGCTGGAAGGAGGGACGGAATGAAGGGCAGGGTGACGGAACATCAGGAGCGCATGGCGGACCGCGTGCTGGACGCGGAGTCCCTCCTGCGCGAGCACCTGGTCATCTCGCTGTCCGGCGCGCATGCGTACGGTTTCCCGTCGCATGACAGCGACCTGGACCTGAAGGCCATCCACATCGCGCCCACCGCCGCGCTCCTCGGCCTCCAGCCCCGGCACGTGCCGGCGGAGCGGCTGGAGGTGCTGGAGGGCGTGGAGGTGGACTACTCGTCCAACGAGCTGCAGCCCGTGCTGCTGGGCATCCTCCAGGGCAACGGCAACTACATCGAGCGCGTGCTGGGGGCCATCACCGTGCGGGCCCTGCCGGAGCTGGAGGCGCTGCGTCCGCTGGTTCGGGCCGTGATGTCGCGGCGCATCCACCGGCACTACCGCGGCTTCGCGCAGGGGCAGCTCCGCGAGTGGGAGAAGAGCGGATTCCGCTCCGTGAAGAAGTTGCTGTACGTGCTGCGCACGACGCTCACCGGAACGCATGCGCTGCGCACGGGCGAGGTGGAGACGGACGTCACCGTCCTGCTGGAGCCGTATGGCTTTGGCGAAGCCCGCACGCTGGTGGAGCGCAAGCGGAGCGGTGAGCGCATCGAGCTGACCGACGCGCTCAGCGCGCAGTGGCAGGCGGAGGTGACGCGCGCCTTCACGGTGCTCGACGCGGCGGACGCGGCCTCCGTGTTGCCTCTGGAGCCACAACCGGCGGCCGTGGCCGCGCTCGAGGCCTGGATGCTCGACGTGCGGCGGCGGCGTTTCGGCGCCTAAGCCGCTTTCTCCGGGCTCCTGGCTCGGGGGAGCGGCCTGTCTGGAAAGACGATCATCGACCTGGGAGGGTTGGGCGGGTAACATCCGCCCCCGCCATGAGTACGCAGGGAGTCGCCGGAGACGATCCCGACCGGGGGCGGCGCATAGGAAAGTACGAGATCCTCACCCGACTCTCGATGGGCGGGATGGCGGAGCTGTTCCTCGCGTACACCTCCGGTCCCGGTGGCTTCCGCAAGTTCGTGGCGGTGAAGCAGATCCTCCCCGACATCAAGAAGGACGACCAGTTCGTCAAGATGTTCCTCGACGAGGCGCGCATCACCGCGGCCTTCTCGCACGCGAACATCGGACAGGTGTTCGACCTGGGTGAGGAGGACGGCGAGCTGTACCTCGCCATGGAGTTCCTGCCCGGCCAGAACCTGGAGCAGGTGGTGAAGATGGCGGAGCGGCGCAAGTACGCGCTGCCGCTGGGCTTCAGCGCGCGCGTGATTCGCGACACGTGCCTGGGCCTGCACTACGCCCACCACTTCATGGATCCGTCGGGCCGCCCCGTGGCGGTGGTGCACCGCGACGTGTCCCCGAAGAACGTGATGATCACCTACGACGGCGTCGTGAAGGTGATCGACTTCGGCATCGCCAAGGCGCGCGGCAAGCTGGGCCGCACGCAGGTGGGCACCGTGAAGGGGACCAGCGGGTACATGTCCCCGGAGCAGGTGCGCAACAAGGACCTGGATGGCCGCAGCGACCAGTTCTCCACGGGCGTGATGCTCCATGAGCTGCTCGCCGGACAGCGCCTGTTCAACGCGCCCGGCGAAGCCGCCGTGATGATGCAGATCGTGGACGGGGACATCCCCGCGCCGCGCTCGCTCAACGCGGCCGTGCCGGAGGCCCTGGAAGCGGTGGTGCTCAAGGCGCTGTCGCGCGATACCACCCAGCGCTTCGGCACCTGCCGGGAGATGGCGCGCGCCATCGAGGCCACGCTGGGCTCCGAGCTGTTCGACGAAGACCAGATGACCGCCGTCATGGGCGAGCTCTTCGAGGAGAAGCGCCAGAAGACGCGCACGCTCCTGGAACTGGCCAGCCGCGCCGAGGACGCCCGCGTCAGCGAGGCCGCCGGCGCGCTCCAGGCGGAGGAGGGCAGTGAGCAGGCCGCCTCGGCGGCCACCGCGCAGGTGAAGTCGCCGCACGCGGAGGCCCCGTCCCCGGACGTCGCGGCGTCCTTCAAGCCCACGCCCGTCCGCCGCACCGCCGCGGAGTCCGCGACGCCCGCGCCCCGCGCGACCCCGCGTCCCGCCAATGAGGCCGTGGAGGCCCGCGCCTCTCGCGTCAACACGCCCGCCGTGACGCCGCGAGCGCAGCGGCCCGCGGGGGCGGATGGGACGCCCGTTCCCCGGGTGGTCCGTCCTCCCGCGGACGCCGTGCGGCCCTCGCGGGCCCGTCCCAGCGCGAGGCCCGAGCCCGCCGAAGCCCGCGCCGCGGCCCCGTCCGACGGGCTGATGGATCCGCCCAGCGAGCTCCAGACCCAGCGCTTCAAGGCCCGTCCGGTGCGTGGCACCGCGCGGCCCTCGCGGCAGGTGGAGGAAGAGGCGTCCGTTGAAGAAGCGCCCCCCGTGGCCCCGCCCGCGCGCGAGGGCTCCGGCTGGGGCATGCGGTTGTTCCTGCTCGTCCTCCTGGGCGGCGTGGCGTACTTGGCGACGCTCGAACCCGTGCGCCGCGTGTTCATGCCGGCGTTCGACTCCGCGAAGCAGTGGGTGAAGGCGGAGCTGGATCCGCCGCCTCCCGTGGACCCCGCCGCGAACGGACAGTGGCCGCCGAAGCCCTCCGGTCCTCCGCCGGGCTTCGTCCAGAAGACCACCCCCGAGCCCGAGCCGGCGCAGGTGGAGCCGCCGCCCACGCCTGAACCGGTGGTGGACGCGACGCCCGTCGACACGAAGAAGGCCCCCGCAGCCAAGGGGGGACGCAAGACGAAGCCGGCCGCCACGACGGAAGCGCCCGTGGTGGCGAAGGCGGAGCCGCGCCCCGCGAAGCCCGAGCCCGCGAAGCCCGAGCCCTCGGAGCGGCCCCCGGAGCCCGTCACCACCGTCTCGCAGGAGGAGAACCCGGAGGTGCTCGACACGACCACCGCCAAGGGCGCGGCGAAGGCGGGCCTGGGCTGGCTGACGCTCTACACGGTGCCGAAGAACGCGGCCGTGTTCGACGGCGCCACGCAATTGGGCACGTCCCCGTTGAACAAGTTCCCCCTGCCCATCGGGACGTACCGTCTGCGCGTGGTGGACCCGCAGGATCCCGGCGGTACGAGCAAGCTGTTGTCCGCTCCCATCCGCCCCGGCGAGGTGACGAAGCTGCAGATTCGACTGGCCGACCTCCCGGCCTACTCGGACTGACCGCCGTCCTTGACGCTCCTGGACCCCCTCACTAGGGTCCGCCGCGTTCCGCCTTCGCCTTCGACGCACTGCGAGAAGGACTCGCCATCATGTATTTCCAGGACCTCATCCTCACGCTCCAGAAGCACTGGGCCGACCAGGGATGCATCGTCACCCAGTCGTACGACACGGAAGTCGGCGCGGGCACGATGGCCCCGTACACGTTCCTGCGCGCGCTCGGTCCCGAGCCCTGGAACGTCGCGTACGTGCAGCCCTCGCGGCGTCCCGCCGACGGCCGCTTCGGTGAGAACCCGAACCGCCTGTTCCAGCACCACCAGTTCCAGGTCATCCTCAAGCCCGCGCCCAAGAACGTCCAGGAGCTGTACCTGGAGTCGCTGCGGAAGGTGGGAATGGATCCGCTGGAGCACGACATCCGCTTCGTCGAGGACGACTGGGAGTCGCCCACGCTGGGCGCCTGGGGCCTGGGCTGGGAGGTGTGGTGCGACGGGATGGAGGTGACGCAGTTCACCTACTTCCAGCAGTGCGGCGGCTTCGACTGCCGCCCCGTGTCCGCGGAGCTGACGTACGGGCTCGAGCGCCTGATGATGAACCTGCAGAACGTGGAGAACGTCTACGACATCGAGTGGGTCAAGGGCGTGAAGTACCGCGAGGTCTTCCACGCGAACGAAGTGGAGATGAGCAAGTACGCCCTCCACGAGTCCGACCCGCAGATGCTCTTCACGCTGTTCGACGCGTACGAGAAGGAGTGCAAGCGGCTCATCGAGCGCCACCTGCCAATCCCCGCGTACGACTACGCGCTGAAGTGCTCGCACACGTTCAACCTGTTGGACGCGCGCGGCGCCATCTCCGTCACCGAGCGCGCCAACTTCATCAAGCGCGTGCGTGACAACGCGCGCCTGTGCGCGGAGGGCTACCTGCAGATGCGCGAGCGGCTGGGCTACCCGCTGACGAAGACGCCGTGGACCGTGGGCGAGCAGCCGCCGGTGCTGGAGGGCAAGCCCGCCAGCGACTACTGGAAGACGGTGCAGCTCAACAAGCCGGTGGAGAAGAAGGAGAAGGCGGAGGTGGCCCGTGGCGCGTGATCTGCTCCTGGAGGTCGGTGCCGAGGAGATCCCGGCGTCGTTCATCATCCCCGCGCTGGAGGACCTGAAGCGCGTGCTCACCGAGCGCATGGCCGACGCCCGCCTGAAGCACGGCGAGGTGCGCACGTTCGGTACGCCGCGCCGGCTGGCCGTCCAGGTTCGCGACGTGGCGGACGCGGGCGAGGACATCACGAAGGAGGTGCTGGGACCCAGCGCCAAGGCCGCCTTCGATGCGCAGGGCAAGCCCACCAAGGCGGCGGAGAAGTTCGCCGAGAGCCTCAAGCTGTCCGTGGACGCGCTCGGGCGCACCACCACGGCCAAGGGCGAGTACCTCTCCGCGCGCGTGGAGGAGAAGGGCCGTCCGGCGGAGGCCATCCTCCAGGACGCGCTGCACGCGGCGGTGCACGGCATCAGCTTCAAGAAGTCCATGCGCTGGGGTGACGTGGACACGGCCTTCGCGCGCCCGGTGCAGTGGCTGGTGGCGCTCCTGGGCGACACGGAGCTGCCGGTGGTGCTGGGCGATGTGAAGGCGGGCCGCACGACCTACGGCCACCGCTTCCTCGCGCCGGGCGCCATCACGCTGAAGGCGCCCTCGGACTACGAGGCCGCGCTGGAGAAGGCGCACGTGGTGGCGGACATCGCGAAGCGCCGCGCGGAGCTGCTGCGCAAGGTGAACGCCGCTGCTGCTGCGGCGGGCGCCCGGCTGCTGGAGGACGAGGGCCTGGTGGACCAGGTGACGAACCTGGTGGAGCTGCCGAGCCCCGTGGTGGGCAGCTTCGAGGAGCGCCACCTGGACCTGCCGCCGGAGGTCCTGGTGCAGGAGATGAAGAGCCACCAGCGCTACTTCTCGCTGACGGACGCGAAGGGGAAGCTGCTGCCGCGCTTCATCGCCGTGTCCAACACGCCGGTGCGCGACGAGCAACTGTCCCTGCGCGGCTACCAGCGCGTGCTGGCGGCGCGGCTCGCGGACGGGCGCTTCTTCTTCGACGAGGACCGCCGCACGCCGCTGGCCGACCGCGTGGAGAAGCTGGGCCGCGTGGTGTGGCAGGGACAGCTGGGCACGTACCTGGAGAAGGTGGAGCGCTTCCGCGCGCTGGCGGGCTGGCTGGCCCAGGCCACGGGCAGGGCAGGGGAGGCGGCCACGGTGGAGCGCGCCGCCACACTGTCCAAGGCGGACCTCGTCACCGGCATGGTGGGTGAGTTCCCGGAGCTCCAGGGCGTGATGGGCCGCGAGTACGCGAAGGCGGGCGGCGAGCCCGACGCGGTCGCGCTGGCCATCTTCGAGCACTACCTGCCCCGTGGCGCCGAGGACGCGCTGCCGTCGCAGGACGCGGGCGCGCTCATCGGCCTGGCGGACCGGCTGGACTCGCTGTGCGGCATCTTCGCCATCGGCAAGGCACCGTCCGGCGCGGCGGATCCGTTCGCGCTGCGCCGCGCGTGCCTGTCCATCATCCGCATCGTGCTGGGACGCGGCTACCGCTTCAGCCTGTCCGCCGCGGTGGATGAAGCGCTGCGCCTCTTGGCCCCCAAGCTGGCCAACGTGAAGCGCAAGCCGGGCGAGGCGGCTCCCCGTGAGCAGGTGCTGGAGTTCTTCCGCGGCCGCCTCAAGGCGCTGTGGGGCGAGCAGCACCGCACGGACGTCGTGGAGGCGGTGCTGTCCGTGGGCTTCGACGACCTGGTGGCGGCGAAGAAGCGCCTGGAGGCCCTGAGCGTGCTCGTGGGCCACTCGGACTTCCAACCGCTGGCGGCGGCGTTCAAGCGCGTGGTCAACATCGTGGAGAAGCAGGGCAAGGACGTGGCCGGCGGGCAGACCAACCCGCAGCGCTTCACCGACGAGCCGGAGAAGAACCTCCACACCGCCTTCACCCAGGCGCGCACCAAGGTGGGCGAGCACGTGCGCGCGGACGACTTCGCCGGCGCGCTCAAGGAGATCACCGGCCTGAAGCCCGCCGTGGACACCTTCTTCGACAAGGTGATGGTGATGGCCGAGGACAAGGACCTGCGGGAGAACCGCATCCGGTTCCTCACGGAGATTGGCGCCCTGTTCAACCAGGTGGCGGACTTTTCCAAGATCCAGGCCGAGACCGCCGCGGCCTGACGCCTGGCCGCTGCTTCACCGCCCCGGAGCGTGCCCGTTCCCCCACCAGGGGAGCGGCGCACGCCCCGTGGATGGGGGCGGATGTCGGCGGGAGGGCGGCCGGGAATAGCAGTAGCCCTATTCAGTTGCCCGGGGCAGGGCCGCGTTCCTACACTCCGCCCCCCTCTGATGCGCCTCCACTTCCTGACCCCCGCGCTGTTGCTCCTCGGGGCGTGTTCGATTGAATCCGAACCGAACCCGCCTCCGTCCACCCGCTTCGTGTACCCCAGCGGGGTGGCGTTCTGGCGCCCTCCAGCGGCGGGCGGCCCGTCGGCGAGCAACGGCTACCTGTTCGTCGCGAACGCCAACTTCGACAACTGCTACGACTCCGGTTCGGTGGTGGCGCTGAACCTGGACACGCTGAGCACGCAGGTGGACGGGCAGACCGTCGCGGTGCCCCACCTGGGTGGCGCGCTCCCGGACGCCTCGCTCGCCTTCGAGGACCTGTCTTCCGCGGACGAGTCGTTGGTGCAGATCCGCAGCTTCGCGGGTGAATTGGGCATGTGGGTGAACCCGGCCACGGGGCTGCCGCGCCTGTTCGTGCCCTCGCGCGCGGAGGGCAACAACCTGCACGCGGTGGACGTGAGCCTGGAGGCCAACGGCGCTCCGGTGCTCACCTGCGTGCAGGGCGGCGTGGACTGCCGCAACGGCGCGCTGTCGCTCACCGACGATATCCCCTCGTCCCTCAGCGACGAGGGCCGCGCGGGCCTGCCCCGCGCTCCGTCGCCCATCGGCGTGACGGTGGATGAGGCGAGCGGCAACCTGTACGTGACGCACTCGGAGGCGGCGGACTCGCCCGCGAAGTCCAGCAGCAACTTCGAGAGCTACCTGGCCACGGTGAAGCTGGACAACCCCACGCGGGACTCGCTGGGCTTCATCTCGCTGTCTCCCGAGGGCTACCTCTACGGCGGCTCGGATTCGGTGACGGTGGGCACGGGCTTCCTCTACGTGACGGGCCGCAACTTCGTGGCCGGCATCAGCGGCACCGTGGCCGGCAACTTCGTGCTGCGGCTGGTGGACAAGAACGACCCCGGCACCATCCTGGAGCCCTCGCTGCAGGCGGAGTACCGCATCCGCGAGGCGCGCGCCGCGCGCGTGGTGCCCCGTCCGGTGACGGCGGAGGAGCGGGCGGCGCGTCCGAACTTCGTGCGCGAGCGGCTGTACATGCTGGCGCGCGGCCCGGACACGCTGCTCACGCTCGACTTCGAATATGACGCGGTGCCGGGCGGCACCTCCACGCAGCCCTTCTTCCGCGTGGTCTCCGCGGTGCCCATGCCCGACGGCGTGAGCGACATGCAGATCATCTCGCGGACGCCGGGCTCGTCCAACGCGGACACCCACATCATCGCGGTGACGAGCACCGGCGACAGCGCGCTGTCCCTCTACGACGAGGCGCTCGGGCAGGTCGTGGCGCAGGTGCCGCTCGTCAACAACCAGAACCAGACCAGCAACCCGTCCCAGGCCTTCGGGCTGACGGTGGACAACCCCGCCGGGACGAACGCGGCGCGGCTGTTCGTGACCAACTTCGGTGACAGCCAGGTGGCCATCGTGGACATCCCCGACCTGGCGCGTCCCCAGGACGCGCGAGTGGTGGCGAAGCTGGGCATCCAGCAGCAGCGCGATCCGAACCAGGGCACCAGCGTGTGCCAGGAGAACTGACCTTGAAGCGCGGCTTTCTTGCTGCCCTGGTGCTGAGCGGCGCGAGCCTCGCGCTCGCCTGCTCCGACACCACCTCCACCGCGGGCGCCGCCGGGCTTTCCGGCACGTACGACGTGGTGCTCTCCAACCAGCTCGTCTTCGTCACCTCGCAGGACCGGGATGAGCTGCGCGTGCTGGACCTGACGCGCACGCCGCGTGAGTTCATCCCCGCGCCCAACCCGCTGGAGCCTCTGGCCATCCCCGTCATCGCGCGGCCGGACTCGCTCACCCGCGACGTGGGCTACGACGGCGACGGCAATGACGTGTCCGGCCCGTACATCTACGCGCGCAGCTCTGGCGGCCGCGGCATCTCCGTGGTGGCCGCGGACCGCGCGCGCCTCAACGAGGTGACGCGCCTGGCGACCGGCCAGCTCATCACCGCCTTCACCGCGCACGCCCCGGTGGCCGAGGGCGCGCCGAGCGTCCTGTATTACGCGCTCCAGACGCGTCCGGAGGCCGCCGAGCAGCTCTGCGGTCCCTTCGGTGGCGGGGTGGTGATGCGCCAGGACCTGCCCGGCCCGGAGGGCTTCGACGCGGCCGCGCTGCCTCCCGCGCTGCCCGTCTTCTGCCTCAAGCCGGCGGACACGGTGATGTCCATGACCACGCTGCCCGCGCGGGCGGACCGGGTGGATTCGCTGGTGGTCGCCATCCGCAACGTGTCCGGCAC
The DNA here is from genome assembly GCF_054512695.1 of Corallococcus sp. M7. NCBI lineage: Bacteria > Pseudomonadati > Myxococcota > Myxococcia > Myxococcales > Myxococcaceae > Corallococcus > Corallococcus sp. M7. The sequence goes on along the minus strand of NZ_CM137252.1, from coordinate 6,183,783 downwards.
CAGCCGGCTCGTGCGCGTCGTCGCGGACGGGGCCTCCGTGGAGATTCCCTACAAGCGACCGCGTCCGGCGCCCTACGCGGTGCCCAACTACGCGGACCTGGTGGACATCCCGGCGCGGCTCGTGGCCACGCACCCCAGCTACGGCGTGCCGAAGCCCAAGCTCGACAGCGGGGACTGCCCGCCGGGCACGGTGGTGAAGACCCAGGAGGATGGGACGACGACCTGCATCGAGCCCTGGCCCGCGGGCCGCTTCGTGTTCGTGGTGCTGGATGAGCTGACGTGCAACTCGTCCGACTGCGAGGGCGTCATCGCGCTCGACAACGGGGCGGATCCGGTGAACGCGCCGTCCGCGACCCCGGTGCTCGCCCGCGACATCACCGGCGCGCCCATGCTGACCCTGCGGACGTCCGCGGGCCTGCCCACGGGCCTCACGCTGCGCTCGGGCCTGGAGGTCCGTGAGCTGCTGGCGGACAGCGTGCCCTACATCACCGCCATTCCGCTCCTGGGCATCATGCCGTCGTCCGACGGGAAGATCACCCTGTTCCGCGCGGACGAGCGGCGCCCGTTCAACCTGGACCGCGACTCGTCGAACAAGCCGCTGAACTCGTCGGTGTCCGCGCAGCTGCTGGACAGCAGCGAGCAGCTGCGCGCGGATCAGTTCCAGGGCATCACCGTGACCCAGCCCGGCTGTCCCCAGGTGCAGGATGCGACCAACGCCACGGCGTTCCTCTGCAACGGCTCGGTGCCCAACGGGACGTACCGCTTCGTCTTCCAGGGCGTGCTGCCCGGACTGGTCGGCCTCTCCCGCGACCTGACCCAGGAGGACCCGCCGCTCCTCATCGAGACGACCCTGGCGACGGCGCGGGGCGTGATTCCCGGGGACTCCATCATCCTGGCGAACAACGCGGGCGTCTGCGCGGCGGTCATCCCCATCCTGCGCCTGGAGGACCAGGGCAACGGCCTCACGCGGCTCTACCCGGACCTGTCCGACCCGGCGGTCGTCGCCGCGGCGGAGCCCTGCGCGTCGTATCCGTCGTTCTCCGTGCGCGCGGGCCCGAACGTGAAGCCCTTCGTGCTCTACGCGGGCGCGGAGACCAGCAGCACGTACCTGCAGCGGCTGGACGTCAACGAGGCGTACACGGTCTCCACCTTCCTGGACTACTACTACCACCCGGACGGCTTCGACCTGGGCCTGGATCCGCCCAGGACGCCCACCACCTACGTGCCCGCGCCGCTGACGCTCACGATGACGCCGACCATTGGCGCGGGCAGCCGCCTCAACGCGGGGGACCGCTACCTGGTGACGCTGCTGCCGCGCTTCCGCCGCTACATCTTCGGCGTGGACACCAGCTCGTCGAGCAGCCTGGCGGTCTACACCCTGCCTGCTTCCGTGGTGGCCACGGACGTGGAGGGCTCCAGCCTCGCCTTCGTCGCCTACCCCTCGGCGGACGGCGTGCTCCAGGTGGCCCTGGAGTCGATCACCGACAACCTGGACAACCTCACGTATCTCCGGGCGTTCCAGTAACTGGGCGCGCCCAGCCGGCTCTGCTATCGTTCCCCACGTCCAGCATTTCCCGAGCCAAGACCGATGATCGATCAGAACTCCCGTCCCGCACGCAAGGTCGGCATCGCCGAGCACCTGTGGGAGACGTACGAAGAGATGGCCCAGCAGATGGGCTCGGATCGCGACGCGCTCATCAACCAGGCGCTGTTCATGTTCGCGCGCCTCAACGGCTTCATCGACGTGAAGACGAAGGGCGAGCCCGCGGTGGCGGCGGTGCCGTCACCCGCGCCCGCCGCGGCGGCGCGTCCGGCCGCTGCTCCGCCCCCGGCCGCCGCGGCCAAGGGCGCTCCGCCGATGCTGTCCCCCGCGCCGCCTCCGCGAGGCGCCGCGCGCAACGTCGACGAGCGCCCGTCCTCCAACGGTCTCGACAATGATCCGGTGCGCCGCGAGGTCGCCGAGCGCGTCCTGGAGACGGCCGCCGAGCTGGAGCGGCTCATCAAGGGCAAGAACGAGCCGCCTCCGCCCGCCGCGGACGACATGATCGAGGACGAGGAGGAGCCCCTGCCGGAGCAGGAGGAGCCGCCGCTCGACGACATGCAGGACGAGCCGCCGGAAGAGGCCGAGGAAGAAGAGGCCATGGAGGAGCCGGACGAGGAGGAGGGCGCCGCGCTCTACCTCGTCACGGAGTCCGGCGAGCAGGAGAAGATCGTCAAGGACCGCTACGTCATCGGACGCGGCAAGCACTGCGACTTCGTCATCAACTCCGGCAAGGTGTCGCGCGAGCACGCCGTCATCGCCCGCGACGGTGGCGACTTCTACATCGAAGACCTCGGCTCCTCGAACGGGACCTGGTTCAACAAGCAGCGCATCAAGCGCCGCAAGGTCGAGGACGGGGACGAGTACTTCATCTGCAGCGAGAAGATCCGCCTCGTCATCCACTGAAGCCGGCATGACGCGGGGCCCCACGGTGCGATGGCCTTGTTCAGGAATTGACGGGCTCAGGGCCTCCATTGTTTGATGGGGGTCGCCTGCTCCCCATGGGAGCAGGTGCCGAATGACACCTGTTCAGCTCGCGCTGTCGACGATTCTGGGAGTGGCCCTGGTGATTGCGGTGGTGACCGACGTGCTGCGCCGGCTCATCCCGAACGCCGTGACCTATCCGCTCATCGTGCTGGGGCTCGTGCTGCGCGGTGTGTCCGAAGGGGTGGGCGGGCTGGAGTCGGGGGTGGTGAGCGGGCTTCTGGCGGGCGCGGGACTCGCGCTGCTGCTGGTGCCGGGTGCGCTGCGCGGGCGCATGGGGTGGGGTGACGTCAAGCTGATGGCGGGCGTGGGCTGCGTGCTGGGCTTTCCCACGGTGCTCGCCGCGGCGGCCTTCATCTCGCTCACGGGCGCGCTGCAGGCCATCGTCACGCTGCTGTGGCAGGGGGCCGTCTGGGACACGCTGGCGGCGGTGGCCCGTCGCTGGGCGGTGCGGATGAAATGGATGCGCGAGGAAACCTCGCCCGCTCCCGCGCGACACATCCCCTACGGCGTCTCCATCGCGCTCGGGACTTTCTGGGCCATGTGGTGGCAGCAACAACATCTGGGATAGCGCGCCGTCAGGCCGGGCGCGCGCACGCAAGAAGGGGATTCACACGATGTTCACTCGCTTCACGCAAGCCCTGGCGCTCGGCGCCGTCGTCACGGTGGTGGCCAGCGCCCCTGCCCAGGCCCAGGAGGGCAGCTCCGTCAGCCTGGGTGTGGGGACCCAGAAGGTGCTCACCATTCCCGGCCTCAGCCGCGTCGCGCTGGGTGATCCGTCCATCGCCGAGGTGAAGACGCTCGGCACCGGCCAGCTGCTCGTCACCGGTAACGCCGAAGGCAAGACGACGCTGCTCGTCTGGAAGTCCTCCGGTCAGCGCATCAGCTACCTGGTGACGGTCCGCAAGCAGGACCCCAACGAGGTCATCTCCGAGATCAAGCGCCTGCTCGGTGAGATTGAAGGCGTGTCCGTGCGCATGGTGGGCGACCGCATCTACCTGGACGGTCAGGCCTACACCACGCAGGACGCGGACCGCATCGAGCAGGTGGTGAGCCTGTACCCGAACGTGAAGTCGTTCGTGAAGATCGCCCCCAACGCCAAGAAGCTGGTCGCGCAGAACCTGAACGCGGCCTTCCAGAAGGCGGGCCTGAAGAACGTGCAGGCCAACGTGGTGGGCGCGACCATCTTCCTGGAGGGCTCCGTGGAGAGCCAGCAGGACCTCCAGAAGGCGGAGCTGATCACCAAGGCCATCGGTGAGAAGGTGGAGAACCTGCTCGTCGTCGGCATCAAGCGGATGATCCTCTCCGAGGTCCAGTTCGTCGAAATCCGCCGCAACAGCCGCGACCGCTACGGCATCAAGTACCCCACGGACATCACCGGCACGCTGTCCGCCACCGCGAACCTGAACAAGGCGCTCCTGCCCTCCGGCGACGCCGTCTCCACGCTCACGCTGGGCGCGATTGGCGGCTCCGACCTGAGCATCGGCTTCCAGGCCAACGACGGTTACGGCCGCCTGCTGGCGCAGCCCAAGCTGGTGTGCGCCAGCGGTGAGAAGGCGGAGTTCCTCGCCGGCGGCGAGGTGCCCATCCCCCTCATCACCAACACGCAGTTCACGGTGGAGTACAAGCCCTACGGCGTCATCCTGAACATCCGCCCCACCGCGGACCGCAACGGCAACATCCAGACGGAAGTGGAGGCCGAGGCCTCTGAAATCGACACCTCCGTGTCCGTGTCCTTCGGTGGTTCGTCCGCCATCCCCGGCTTCCGCACCCGCAAGGTCAAGACGAACGTCACCGTGCGCCACGGTGAGACCATCGTGCTGTCCGGCGTGTTCAGCCACGACGAGCAGAAGGCCGTCGCGAAGCTGCCCGGCCTGGGTCACATCCCCATCGTGGGCGAGCTGTTCAAGAACCGCGCGTTCGACTCCACCAAGCGCGAGCTGGTGATCTTCGTCACCCCGCGCATCGTGAACCCGGACTCGGACAAGGTCCGCAGCATCATCGAGGACGTGAAGACCCGCTACAAGCAGGCCCGCTCCGAGGTGAACTTCAACATCTTCGACTGACGGCCTTCCTCGCCGCCGCGTCGGATCCGGGCCGGCTCCGTCCCCGCTTCAGAGGGGGAGGGCGCCGGCCCGTTCGTTTCCGGGCAGCAGGCGGGCGAGCGTCGCAGGAGTCTTTGAGGTCGTAGGAGGGCTTGGTAGCATCCCGCCCCATGTTTCTCATCACGCTGACGGAGAAGGGCGGCGGTTCGGAGCAGCGGGAGTACCCCAAGAACGAGATCACGATCGGCCGGATTGCTGGCAACGACATCGTGCTCGCCAAGGGGAACGTCTCCAAGACCCACTCCCGCATCGTCGAAAAGGATGGGCGCTTCATCATCGTGGACATGAAGTCCACGAACGGCACCTTCGTGAACGGCAAGAAGATCGCCGGTCCCATGGTGCTCAAGCCCACCGACCAGGTCTCCATCGGCGACTACATCCTCAACGTCGAGCCGCTGGAGGAAGAGCCCGCGGAAGAGGCCTACGACGAGGAGCAGGGCGAAGAGGCCTACGAGGAAGAGGCCTACGAAGAAGAGGAGCCCTACGAGGAGGAGGAGCCCGCGCCCGCTCCCGCGGCTCCCAGCCGCATGCCCGCGTCCATGGCCGCGGCCATGGCGAAGAACAAGCGCAAGGTGGACCCCCGGCTGGAGCGCTACTCGCGGCTCCAGAAGGAGATCCACGACCGGCTCATCGAGTACCTGGACCTGCGCCGCATGGACATGGACCGGCTCGGGGACGAGGAGCTCTGGCGCCGCACCGAAAAGGCCATCCGGGACATCATCGACCAGATGGAGGCGGACCAGGAGCTTCCCGGGGACGTGGACCGGGAGGAGCTGCTCACCGACGTCATCAACGAGGCGCTGGGCCTGGGGCCCCTGGAGGCGTTCCTCGCGTCGGAAGAGATCAGCGAGATCATGGTGAACCACGCCAACCAGATCTACATCGAGCGCAAGGGCAAGCTGACCCTGTCGGAGAAGATCTTCTCCTCCAACCAGGCGGTGCTCGGCGTCATCGAGCGCATCGTGGCGCCCATTGGCCGCCGCATCGACGAATCCAGCCCGCTGGTGGACGCGCGCCTCAAGGACGGCAGCCGCGTGAACGCCATCATCCCGCCGCTGGCGCTCAAGGGCCCCTGCATCACCATCCGCAAGTTCAAGAAGGACGCGCTCAAGATCCAGGACCTCATCAAGTACAAGACCATCACCGCGCAGATGGCCGAGTTCCTGGAGATGTGCGTGACGGCCCGGCGCAACATCGTCATCTCCGGCGGCACGGGCTCCGGGAAGACGACGACGCTGAACATCATCAGCTCGTTCATCCCGGAGGGGGAGCGCATCATCACGGTGGAGGACGCGGCGGAGCTTCAGCTGCCGCAGGACCACTGGGTACAGCTGGAGAGCCGCCCGCCCAACCTGGAAGGCAAGGGCGCCATCACCATCCGCGAGCTGGTGAAGAACTGCCTGCGCATGCGGCCGGACCGCATCGTGGTGGGCGAGTGCCGCTCCGGTGAGACGCTGGACATGCTCCAGGCCATGAACACCGGCCACGACGGTTCGCTCACCACGCTGCACGCGAACACGCCGCGCGACGCGATTGCCCGGCTGGAGACGATGGTGCTCATGTCCGGCATGGAGCTGCCGGTGAAGGCCATCCGCGAGCAGATCGCCAGCGCCGTGCACCTCATCGTGCAGCAGACGCGCTTCTCCGACGGGACGCGCAAGATCTGCTTCGTCACGGAGGTGTCCGGCATGGAGGTCGACATCGTGACCCTCCAGGACATCTTCTATTACAAGCAGGACGGCTTCACGGAAGACCACAAGGTGCGTGGGCGCTTCGTGGCTTCGGGCTTCGTCCCGAAGTTCTACGACGAGCTCCAGCGCAAGGGCATCCCCGTGAACATGAGCATCTTCCGCGAGGACTGACGCGCCCATGCCTACCCTGGTCGTCCGTCACCCTGACGGAACTGAGCACGAGCACGAGATCGCGGGCGAGCTGAAGATCGGCCGCCAGCAAGGCAATGACCTGGTCCTCACGGAAGGTGGCGTGTCGCGGCAGCACGCGCGCATCTACGTGGAGGGCGGCACGGTCTATGTCGAGGACGGGGGCAGCCAGAACGGCACCTTCGTGGACGGCGAGCGCATCGAGGGGCCCACGGCGCTGACGCCGGCCTCGCAGGTGCTGCTGGGCGACTACGAGCTGAAGCTCAAGGGCGCTGCCCGGAGCACCAGCGGCCGCCGCGTGGCGACGCCTCCTCCCGGCGACCCGGCGACGCTCGCGGACGCGCCCGTGAAGGGCACGCGCGCCATGCCCAGCATCCGCGCCAAGGCCACGCAGAACGGGGCCGCGAAGCCCGAGGGCGCGCTGGCGAGGCGGCCCGCGCGCTCCACGCCCGCGGGTGCGGGGGCGGCTGCCGCGGCGGCGGGCGCGAGCTCCGGTCCGATGCTCAAGGGCATGACGGGCCCGTGGGCGGGCAAGTCCTATCCCATCAACGGCACGGTGCTGGTGGGCCGGGCGCCTCCGGCGGCGGTCATCCTGGATGACGACTCCGTGAGCCGGAAGCACGCGGAGGTGAAGCGCGAGGGCTCCGCGGTGCTCGCGCGCGACCTGGGCAGCGCCAACGGCACGCTGCTCAACGGCGAGCTGCTGGGCGAGGAGTTCGTCGACCTTCAGCCCGGGGACGTCCTCCAGTTCGGCGTGGTGGAGATGACCTACGAGGCCTCCGACACGCCCTCGCGCCGTCCGGGCGCCGCGCCGGTCCGTCGTGGCGGCAGGGCCGCGCCCGAGGCGGACAAGAAGCGCAAGCTGCTGGTGGTCGCGGGCGGCGTGGTGGCGCTGCTGGCGGTGGCGGCGGTGGTGAAGACCTCCATTGGCGCGCCCCAGAAGGCGCAGAAGACGGGGCCGGCCGCGCCGCTGGATCCCGCGCAGCAGGTGCAGGAGTTCCTCAGCGAGTGCCGCTCCTATTCCTCCAACGAGATGGGGGCTCCCGACTGGGGCCGCGCCGAGAAGGCGTGTGAGCAGGCGCTGGACATGGACCCCATCAACGCCGAGGCGAACACCCTCGTGCGGCGCATCAAGCTGGAGAAGGAGGCCTCCGACAACTTCGAGGCCGCGAAGAAGGCCATCGAGCTCAACCGCGAGAAGGACGCGCTGGAGCTCCTGCGCAAGATTCCGAAGGAGAGCGAGTACTTCCGCCGCGCCCGCTCCAAGGCGAAGGAGACGGCCGAGCAGTTCGTGGAGCGCGCGAAGGACGACTGCAAGCGCTACCTGAACAACTCGCAGTGGGTCCCCGCGGTGCAGCGCTGCCAGCAGTACATGGAAGTGTGGTGCCAGAAGCAGAGCAAGGAGGACCTGGAGCCGCCCATCGGTCAGACGCTCCGCCTGGAGGGCGGCCTGCGCAAGAACGAGTGGCGTCCCAAGGACGCCATGTTCGTGAAGTTCCTGGTGGCCCGCAACCGCGTGGACCGCAACGCCCAGCCGTGGACGTGCCCCGTGTCCGACATCCTCCAGGAGGACGGGCTGGGCGTGGATCAGGCCAGCGAGGTGCGCGCCATGTTCGCCAAGCGCTATGCCCCGAAGCTCGTCCAGGCGGCGATGATGGACTACTGGGCTGGCCGCGGTAGCGAGGCGATGGCGACGCTGCAGAAGCTGCGCTCGAAGGAGGACCAGGCGCAGTTCCACCAGCTGGCGGACGACCTCATCCGCGACGTGTCCAACGTGGATCAGCTCTTCAAGACGGGTGAGAGCTCGCTCAGCAACGACGAGCCCGAGCGCGCGGTGGCGCCGTTCAAGGACGCGCTGGCGACGGACAAGCGCATCATGGCGGAGCTGGCGGAGTCGCACCTGTCCTTCTACCGGAAGAACATGTTCCAGGACCTGGCGGCCTCCGCCTACCAGCGCGGCAAGCACTTCGCCGACCGCGAGGACCGCCGCCGTGGCTGCCGCATCTGGAAGATGGGTTTCGACTTCTACAAGGGCAACACGAACCTGAACCGCGTGGTGGCCTTCTGCTCCACGCAGGCGCAGAACGCGTTGAACAGCGTGGGCAATTGCTCGGACTTCCAGGCGGTGGAGGACTATGCCGTGCCGGGTGACGGCATCGCCGAGCAGATGGCCGCGAAGAAGGCCGAGATGAAGTGCCGCTGAGCGGCGCTCCGGTGCGGGGCTTCGTGGACAGACAGCGGTAGGCGCGCTAGGGACGGGGGATGGCCGACACCAGCCCCCCGCGCTCCGAGCGCCGCCTGGCGCTCTTCGACGCCTCTGGCTTCATCTTCCGCGCCTACCACGCCATCCCCCCGCTCACGACGAGCAAGGGGGTGCCCACCAACGCGGTGCTGGGCTTCACCCGCATGGTGCTCAAGGCCCTGCAGGAGCTGAAGCCCACGCACGTGGCGTTGGCGTTCGACAAGTCCGGCCGCGTGGAGCGTCAGAAGATCGACCCCACGTACAAGGCGAACCGCAAGGCGCCACCGGAGGACCTGACGCCCCAGTTCCCGCTCATCCGCAAGGTGGGTGACGTGCTGAACCTGCCCTCGCTGGACGCGGAGGGCTGGGAGGCGGACGACGTCATCGGCACGCTCGCGATGCAGGCGAAGGCGGAGGGCTTCCAGGTCCTGGTCGTCACCAGCGACAAGGACTTCATGCAGATCGTCGACGAGGACATCACCCTCTTCGACCCCGCGAAGAACAAGCGCATCGGCATCGCGGACGTACAGGAGAAGATGGGCATCCTGCCCAGGCAGGTGCGCGACTTCCTGGCCCTGGTGGGCGACGCGGTGGACAACGTCGCCAAGGTGCCCGGCGTGGGCGACAAGACGGCCGTGGAGCTGCTCCACCAGTTCGGCGACGTGGAGACGTTGCTCGCGCGCGTGGAAGAGGTGAAGAAGCCGAAGATCCGCGCGGCGCTGGAGTCCCACCGCGAGAGCCTGACGCGCGCCAAGCAGCTCGTGACGTTCAACACCGGGCTGCCCCTGGGCGTGAAGCTGGACGACCTGGTCCGCCGCGCGCCGGACGCCACGCGCGCGCGGGACCTGTTCACGGAGCTGGAGTTCTTCGCGCTCCTGCGCGACCTGCCCGCGGAGGAGGCTCCGGCCCGGCCGGACGTGGCGCCGCTCGCCACCACCACCACGCTGGTCACCACCGAGGCGGAGCTGAAGGCGCTGGCGGACGCGGCGAAGGCGGCCGGGGCCCTCACGCTGGTGCCCGCCTTCGAGGGCATGCCCTTCGCGGCGCCGCTGGTGGGCCTGGGCGTGGCGCTGCCGGACGGCGCCACGCGCTACGTGCCGCTGAGACACCAGCAGCTGGGCGCCACGCAGGTGCCGGTGGCGGCCTTCACCGCGACGATGAAGGACGTGATCTCCGACCCGGCGGTGAAGAAGGGCGGCCACGACCTCAAGGCGCTCACGCTGGTGCTGGCCAACGAAGGGCTGACGCTGGAGGGCGCGCACGACGACGTGGAGCTCCTGAGCTACCTGCTCAACCCGTCGCGCCGGGAGCACGCGCTGGCGGACCTGGCGCGGGAGCGGCTGCGCTCGGAGCTGCCCGCGCTGCCCGCGTCGGTGGAGGGCAAGAAGGGACGGCCGCTGGCGGACCACGGGCCGGACGAGGTGGCCGCGGCGTACGCGGTGCGCGCGGACGCGGCGCGCAGGATGGCGCCGGAGCTGTGGAAGGAGCTGGAGCTGGGCGGGCTGTCGGAGCTGGCGCGCACGCTGGAGCTGCCGCTCCTGCCCGTGCTCGCGCGCATGGAGCGCGAGGGCGTGAAGCTGGACGTGGCGGAGCTGGGCCGCACCTCTGAACGCGTGGACGTGGAGGTGAAGGCGAAGGAGGCCGAGTGCCACCAGGCCGCGGGCCACGTCTTCAACCTGGGCTCCAACCCGCAGCTGGCGCAGGTGCTCTACGAGGAGCAGAAGCTGCCCATCCTCAAGCGCGGCAAGACGGGCCCGTCCACGGACCAGGAGGTGCTGGAGAAGCTGGCGGAGGAGCACAACAGCGTGCTCGCGCGCGCGCTCATCGAGTACCGGGGCCTGTCCAAGCTCAAGAGCACCTACCTGGACACGCTGCCCACGCTGGTGGCGAAGGACGGGCGCATCCACACCACGTATCACCAGGCGGCCACCGCCACCGGCCGGCTGTCCTCGTCCGACCCGAACCTGCAGAACATCCCGGTCCGCACGGAGCTGGGGCGGGAGATCCGCCGCGCCTTCGTGGCGGACGCGGGGCACCAGTTGGTGAGCGCGGACTACTCGCAGATTGAGCTGCGGCTCCTGGCGCACATCGCGGAGGACCCGGTCCTCATCGACGCGTTCCGCAACGACGAGGACATCCACAGCCGCACGGCGGCGGAAGTCTTTGGCGTGGACCCCAAGGACGTGGACCGCGAGCAGCGCCGCGTGGCGAAGATGGTGAACTTCGGCATCGCGTACGGCCTGTCCGCGCACGGCCTGTCCACGCGCCTGGGCATCTCCCAGGAGAACGCGCGCGACGTCATCGAGCGGTTCTTCATCCGCTACGCCGGCATCCGCCAGTACCTGGAGGACACCGTGGAGCGGGCGCGCAAGGTGGGCTACGTGGAGACGCTCTACGGCCGCCGCCGCCTGATGGGGGACCTGCTCTCCAAGAACCGCGCGGTGGCCCAGGCCGCCGAGCGCGCCGCCATCAACATGCCCATCCAGGGCACCGCCGCGGACCTGATGAAGAAGGCCATGCTGGCCGTGGACGCCGCGCTGCGGGAGCAGAAGCTGAAGACGCGCGTGCTCCTCCAGGTGCACGACGAACTGCTCTTCGAGGCGCCGGACGCGGAGGTGGAGGCCGTGAAGGCCCTGGCCGTGAAGAGCATGGCCTCCGTCGCCGAGCTGAAGGTGCCGCTCAAGGTGGACGTGGGCGCGGGGAAGAGCTGGGCGGACGCGCACTGAGCGCACAAAAAAATGCGGGAGAGCGCCCACCCCCGTAGGCGCCCTCCCGCTGCCCCATCCCCAATCCCCCCGACAAAACATGCCGATCCGTCCGACCGGCGGAGCGCGCGGACCCCCATCCACGCGTTCCGGCGTTCGACTGTGTGCGGCTCACCGCTCCCCCGAGCAGGAACTCGCACCCTCAAGGCGCGTCACGGACCCCCATCCATGACAGCGCTCCCTCCCGCCAGCCCCCGGACCCTTCCTCAGTGAGGAGTGTCAAGCCGGACGGATCGGCAAACCGTTGCAACCAAACCCTGGCGCCTCCCGCGCGCCGTCGAATCCTTGTCAAACTCAGTGCATGGCGGACCGCTCGTCGCGGCGGCCCATGGGGGCCCGGCGCGCGTGGGACGGCCGCTCGAAGTACTCCACCACCAGACCGCCGAACGGCACCCGGGGCCCATCCGCCTTCGGGTCCGCCATCCGCTGGAGCAGCGCCACCGCGCTGTCCACGGCCTCGTCGAGCGCGCGGTTGATGCGCTGGCGCTCCGCGTCTCCGCCGCCCAGCACCTCCAGGGCGTCCACCAGGCACCGCCGCAGCAGTGCGAACTCGTCGTGCAGGGCCCGAGCGCCACGCTCCGGCGCCAGGCGCAGCACCGCGCGGGTGCGGCTCCAGGGGCTGGACTCCACGCCCTCCAGCGTCAGCCCCAGCTCCCGGACGAAGGGCTCCACCAGTCCGTCCAGCAGGCTGGGGCCCGGAACGCCCTGGCCCTCGTGCGACGCCAGCCGCATCCGCCGCCACAGGGCCGCGATGCGCTCCGGCTGCTTGCTGAAGACCCGGGCCGCCCCGGCCTTCTTCCGTCCCCGCTCCGCCGCCATGTCCGTTGTCGTCCGCATCGCGAACGAAGACTTAGCAAAGGCTTTGCCAACGCCAGACGGTTGGTGGTTCCCAATGAATCCGCCCACTTGGGCAATGGGGGTGCCCTGAAGGGCGGCCGGAGGACGTAAATCCTACGGGGCGGATGTTGAAAGGCGGGGGGCAGGGGAAGTTCCTTCCCTGCCTGGGCACACGGCGCCTCTCAGTGGAGCGTCGGCTTGGGCGGGCGGCCCGACGGGGCCTCGCCGTCCAGCTCGTACTCGCCGCTGGCGGACTCCGGCTCCTCGTCGTCCAGGTCCATGTCTGGACCGTCCGCGCCTTCCGGATGGCCCGCGCCCGACTCCAGGGGCTCCGGCGCGCCCTCCAGGGCTTCCGGCTGACTGGGGGCGGACGGATTGGGCGGGGCCACGGGCGGGGTGGCGCCGGGCCACTCCGGCCAGGGGAGGGCAGGGGACAGCGGCTCGGAGCCGTCCACGGGGACGGGCCCCGCGGCGCGGGCGGCGGCGAGCAGGCGCAGCGCGGCGTCCTCGGCGGCGTCCTCCGCGGCCAGCTCCGTCATCCGCTCGGCCTTCTGGCGCATGCGGCGCACGAAGGCGGCCACGCACAGGATGGAGGCGGTGAGCCACAGCAGCGCGGAGCTGGTGGTGAGCGGCAGCCAGCCGTAGCGGGCCGCGAGCCCCTCGCGCCAGTCCTGCTCTTCCAACAGCAGCGACGTGCGGAAGGCCTTGCCGAAGGCCTGCTCGAAGGGCTCACCCGCGCGCACGCCGTCCACCAGCAGGCCCATGGCGTGAGAGCCGTGCTTGCCGGTGAGGAAGGCCACGAACGCGGCGCTCTGCGCGTAGGCGATCTCCACGTCCGCGGGCACGTCCGGCCATTCGTCGGACAGGTCCTCGAAGTGGAAGACGCGCTCCTGCGTCACCGCGCGGAAAAGGGCGCTGTAGTGGGCGACGGAGTAGCGCTCGTCGGTGAGGTTCTGCGCCACGCCCTCCTGGAACCAGCGCGGCCAGTCCTTCGCCAGCTGGCCCAGCGCCACGTGCGCCAGCTCGTGCCGCAGCGTGGTGGGGCCCTCCGTGTCGCTCAGGCTGAGCGCGTCCAGCAGGATGATCTGATGCCCGGGGTAGGCGAGCGCCACGGCCCAGCCCGGAGGCTTGCCACCGGGGAGCGCCAGCGCCTCGAACTCCTGGCGGCCCACGCCCAGGCGGATTTCGGTGGTGCCCGGCCAGTCGCGCCCGAGCATCGCGCCGAAGGCATCGCGCACGCCTTCAATCTGCCCGGCCAGCGCCCGGGCCGCGCCCGCCGCCTTCGCGGTGTGCAGGATGACGAAGCGCTGCGTCTTCAGCTCGCCCGCGATGATGGCGGGGCGTGCGTGGGGCACGAGCGCGGTGTCCGTGACGACGGCCTCCGTGGCGTGGATGCCCCGCGGACCTTCGTCCTGTGCGAACACGCCCGGCGAGGCCAGCAGCATCATCAGGAAGGCGAACAGGCGGAGCATGCGTGGCCTCACGGTCCACCAGAGATAACAGCCTCGGCCGCCGCCGCATCAACCCCTTCCACCCTCAATCGCTTACGGCGCGACGTGTCACCCGCCACGAGTGTCACCTGGCGACGCGGCACGCCCAGCGTTTTGGCGATGAATTCCACCAGGGCCGCATTCGCTTCACCATCCACGGGCGGCGCGGCGAGCTGGATCTTCAGCTGGCCGTCATGCTCGCCCACCACCTGGGTGCGGGACGCGCGCGGCTGGACGAGCACCGTCAGCTCCACCCCTGTCTGCATGGCCTTGAGCCAGGGAGCGGGCATGCGCGGGTGCTAGTCGTTGGAGGTGGCCTTCTTCTGGGACAGGAACGCGACGTTGTCCTCCACGCGCGCGTAGTCGCGGTCCGCGAAGGTGGGCGCGGCGAACGTCTCCAGCAGCTTGCGGTGGGCCTCCACCACGGAGCGCACCTGCGACTCGAACTGGGTGCGCTGGCGCTTGAGCTCGTTGATGTCCTCCACCACCTGCACCAATCGCTGGTGCGCGCCGTGGACGATCTTCTCCGCCTGGTGCTCCGCGTCCGCGATGATGATCTCCGCTTCCTTCTTCGCGGCGTCCTTCAGGTCCTCGCTGATGCGCTGGGCGGTGACCATCGTCTCCTGGAGGGTGCGCTCGCGCTCCTGATGCTGCTCGAGCCGCGCCTGCGTGCGCTTCAGCTCCTCCTTGAGCGCGATGTTCTCCTTCACGACCTCCTCGAACTCGCCGGCGATCAGCTCCAGGTACGCGCCCACTTCGGGACGCGCGAAGCCGCGCATCACCGTCTCGAAGCGCTTCTGCCGGATGTCGAGGGGGGTGATCTTCATGCGCCCCAGTCTAACCCATACACGCGCGCACTCCAGGAATCGGCCCGGAGGGCCTGGGGCGGCGTCAGGCCTGGAGAGCAGACAGGCAGGCGTGTTTCAGGGCGCGGCGGCCGGGGCGGCTTCCCACTGCGACGCGACCGAGCGCGCGGCGTTCTGCACCGCGTAGCCCACGCGGCTGTCCGCGGCCACGTCCTGCACCACCCGGCGGGCGGTGGGGGTGCGCTGATACAGAAGACCACTCAGCGCCTGAATCTTCAGCGCGTCCGGCAGGCGCGGGTGTCTCACGACGTTGCCGAGAATCTCTTCCGCGCGCCGGTGCTGGAAGAGCGCCACCGCGCGCAACGCGGCCTGCTGGATGCGCGGGTTGGGGTCCCAGATGAACGCGGCCAGCGGGTCCAGGGCGCGCGCGTCGCCCAGGAGCGCCAGGTCCTCGATGGCGAGCGTGCGGATCTCCTCCGGCGCGGGCTCCGCCGCCCACAGCAGGCCCTTCAGGAGGGAGGCGTCGGCGGCCCCGGTCTCCGCGGGGGATCGGGCAGGGGCCGCGCGCTCGGCGGAGGCCTTCTCGGTCTTCGGGGCGGCCTTGGGCGCCGCGGCCGGGGGGGCCGACGGGGCCTGGGCGTGCGCGGCGGCGGTCAGGAGCAGGGCGGCGGCGAGGAGCGGTCGCATGGGCCCGTTCTACCCGAAACCCGGGAAGCCCGGCAGCGCGCCAGGGGGACCCCCCGGGTCGTTCGCGACATTTTCTTGACGGGATCGCCCGCTGTGGGAGTTTGCCGGTGCTACAGGCGTGTTGCGAACGGAGGTCGAAGTCACCATGAGTGCGGCGGTCGCGAGCTGGCAGACACTGGAGAACGTCACGGTGGAGTGCACCCACTGCGGCGTGATGATGACGCTCCAGCCCGGAACCCGGGTGAAGTACTACCGGTGCGGTTCATGCCACCGCTGGGTGTCCAGCACCTACAGCGAGGTCTTCCGCGCGGACGCGAAGATGCGCACGCACCCGGTGAAGGACACCGCGGACGCGGACGCGCGCTTCGTGGAGGTGAAGGACCGGCTGGACAAGTGGCTCTCCGCCGTCCAGGAGCAGTGCCCGTACCAGACGCTGGGCGTGTCGCCGCTGGATTCGCCGGACGTGATTCGCGCGCGCTTCCACGCGCTGGCCCTGGAGCGGCACCCGGACCGGGGCGGCTCCGCGGAGCAGATGCGCGAGGTCAACGACGCCTACGAGCGCATCCTCAAGCACCGTCAGCGCAAGCGGCTGGAGGCCATGGCGTCCGGCACGTCCACGCGCGCCACGCCCACGTCCGTCCTGCCCGCGCGCAACAGGTAGAACCAGAAGAGGACTCCCAGCGACAGGCCCAGCCCCACCTTGGCCCAGGTGGGGAACAGGTGGCCCGGGGAGATGAAGCCCTCCACGAAGCCGATGCCGGCGAGGAAGGGCGCGCAGCCCACCACCAGCTTCACGGCTTCACGTCCGCGCGCCTGGAGCGCCTGCGCTCGCGGCAGCTCGCCGGGGTCGATGAGCGCCTGGCCCACCATCAGCCCCGCGCCGCCCGCGATGACGATGATGGACAGCTCCACGGGCCCGTGCGCGGCGATGAAGTCCAGGAAGCCCGCCGTCATGCCCTCGCGGTAGCAGAGCGCCCCCACGGCTCCAATCAGCACGCCGTTGTTCACGAGCGTGAAGATGGGCCCGATGCCCAGGAGGATGCCGGACGCGAACGCGAACAGCGTGACGGTGAGGTTGTTGGTCGCGATGCCGGACGCCACGGCGTTGGGCGGCGCCACGGACAACAAGTCATCCGTCCACATGCGCCCCTGCGCCACGTAGCGCCGCACGCCCTCCGGCACCAGCAGCTCCGCGCCGCGCGGCTCCAGCGTCACCACCAGCGCGCCCAACAGCAGCCCCATCACCAGCAGGCCCGCGCTCACGCCCACGAAGCGCGCCTCGCGGCGCAGGGTGGCGGGGAACTCGCGCCGGAAGAAGTCGCGCGTGGAGGCCCAGCGCTCGCGCGGCGGCTGGTAGATGGCGCCATACGCCTGCGCGCAAAGCTGGTTGAGGAAGCGGTGCGCGTCCGTGCCTGGATAGAACGTCTGCGCCTGCGCCAGGTCCGCGGCCGCGCGCCGGTACAGCGTGTCCAGCTTTCGCAGCTCCGCCAGGCTCAAGCGGCCCGCGCGCTGACGCGTGAGCAGCGACTGGAGCGCGTCCCAGTCCGGCCGGCGCCGCGTGACGAACGTGGGCAGGGGCGCGGCCATGTCAGTGGACCGCCTTCGCGCGCGTGCGCAGGAAGGCCTCCGTGGCCTCCGGCGACTGGAGCACCCGCGCGCGCTCCTCGTCCGTGAGGGACGCGCCCACGCGGTCCACCAGCCGCGCTCCCAGCCGCCGCCGCACCTCCGGCTCCAGGCCGGGCGCACGCGAAAGGAACGCCAGCACCAGCTCCACGTCCTCCGCGCTCAGGGGGCGCTGCACGCCCGCGTCCACGGCCGGAGCGTCCTCCGGGGGCGCCTGCGTGTATTTGTCCAGGTCGATGGCCTCCTCGCGCACCAGCACGGTGCCGGCGAGCATGTCTCCCAACCGCCGGTGGCGCGGGTCCAGCAGCATGGTGATGCACCCGGTGGCGTAGAGCACCGGCAGGAAGTCCACTGCACGGCAGAGGTTTCTCACCGCGCTTTCGAAGAAGCCCACCGGCGAGCCATCCTCGCGCACCACGCGGATGCGCAGCGCGCGCTTGCCGGGTGTCTGTCCATGGAAGAAGACCTCCGCCAGCGTCCAGTACAGCCATTGCGTGGCGAAGAGGCCCACCGCGAGCAGTGTTTGCGTGAGCCCCGACAGCGCCTGGAACGCGCCCAGCACGTCGGACACCAGCAGGGTGATGACGAAGTAGAGCGCCACCCAGAAGAAGAACAGCAGGCTCGCGTCCACCAGCCACGCGAGACAGCGGTAGCCGATGCCGGCCACGGGCAGGGACAGCGCCACCCGCTCGGGCGTGGCGACGTCGACATGGGGTGCGGGGGCGGAGGGAGTCATGCGCGCGGGACGCACAGCATACGCCTTTGCCATCCAAGGCGCGCCATCCGCGCGCATGCGGCGCGCTCACCCGGGCATGGGACGAAACACCCATGAAAACATCCGAATGTGGACGCGGAACGTATGTCCCGGGGGCGACAGCGATCACGACCTGACGGACGAGGCCCTGGATTTCCATGCGTTCCGTGCGCAATTGACAGTCCTGCGCGGGTCCGTTCGCAAGAGGCCTTGGATGATGTTAGGGTCTCGGTTGGCTGGATTTGCTTGAAACGAAAAAGGAGGTTCGGCCCGAACGGGCCAGTTCGGCAGTCGCAGACGCAGTCCGCAGGGCAGCAGTGACAGGACCCCCGGATGGAGTTGAAGCGCGGTTCTCGCACGCTCAGCACAGGCGGAAGTTCCGCCGCGGTTCCACCGACTCCGGGGCAGGTTGAAGTCGACAGGTAGCATTGAAAGCAATTCGCCACGACGGCTGGGGGGCCATCGCATGGCAGCGAATCAATCGGCAGTTCGTATTTCGATTCTCGAAGGACCGTGGGCGGCCTGGCAGGGCTTGTCCGACGGGCTTCGGGGTGAGGGTCATTCCACTTCGGTGACGCGCGACGTGCGCGGCTTCCTGGACGGGCTCGGCACGGATCCACCGCAGGTGGCCATTCTCGACGTGGAGAGCGACGGCGAAGCCGCCATCGGATGCTCCGTGACGGAGGGGCTCAACCTCTTGCGTGAAGCCCGCAAGCGCCGGCTGGAGGTGCGCATGCTGCTTCTGTCCGCGGTGAGCACGCCGGAGGTCATCTCCCAATGCTTCGACGAAGGGGCGTCTGGATACCTCTTCCGCGCGGGATTGGGCGTGAACGCGGTGTCCTCCGCGGTGCAGTCGCTGGTGCGGGGCGAGCGCCTCTTCCCGGTGCAACTGCTGCGCAACGACTTCGAGCATCCGCCGGTGACGTCACCCACGGCGAGCGTCCTGTTGCTGCTCACGCAGCGCGAGCGCGAGGTGCTTCAGTACGTGGCGGGCGGGGCGGACAACCTGAAGATCGCCGCGCATCTTCAAATCGCCGAGCGCACCGTGAAGTCACACGTCACGCAGCTCTACCGCAAGCTGGGAGCGGAGAACCGGACCCAGCTTGCCCTGCGCGCCTGCCACCTGGGCGTCAGGCCTCCGCCGGACCTCTAACGGGGCCGGCCCACCCTCCCCGTTGAAGCGGGGAGGGCGCGGTGGGAAGCGCACGCGGTCTTCAGTTCTTGTTGCGGGCCGCGTCTTCTTCCATCTTCTTGCGGAGGCTCAGGGGGCGCATGTCCGTCCAGACCTCCTTGATGTACTCCAGGCACTCGGCCTTCAGGCCCTGCTTGCCGGCGTCCTTCCAGCCCAGCGCGTTCTCACGGTCCGCGGGCCAGATGGAGTACTGCTCTTCGTGGTTGACGACGACCTTGTAAACCGTCGTGTCTTCGCGCTCGTCGCTCATCGGGGTGTGACTCCTGGAAGCTGGGGACCCCCCTTTCGTCGCACACCCGGGGAAAAGCGGTCAAGGTAGGCGGTTGCGACAAATCCGGACCCTTCCTGGGAGGGCGGATCCGCGCCCGGCCGCCCGCCGGGGCTGCACCCGGAATCCGCGTCCGTGACACGAGCGGCGTGGGGCGCGGATACTCGGCCGCATGCGCATCTGGAAGAACGCCGTGTCGGGGCTCGTGCTCCTCGTGGGGGGCGTCTGGGCCTCGCTGGCCCTGGCCCTGACGGGGAGTGGGCCGGAGGGGCCGCACGTGGCCCGCGGCCTCGTCGCGGGGGCCCTGTTGGCCCTGGCGGTGGCGGCCTGGCGGTGGCGTTCGCGGCGCTGGGGCGTGGCGGTGATGCTGCTGGGCTGCCTGTCCGTGTACGGGTGGGTGCGGACGGTCCAGCCCTCCAACGCGCGGGACTGGGCGCCGGACCTGGCGCGGGCGCCGTGGGCGGAGGTGGCCGGGACGAAGGTCACGCTGCACGACGTGCGCGACTTCCGCTACCGCAGCACCACGGACTGGGACCCCGCCTGGTACACGGCCACCTACGACACGGACGCGCTCACGGAGGCGTCGTTCATCGTGGAGCCGTTCTCCGGCTTCTACGGCGCCGCGCACACGATGGTGAGCTTCGGCTTCCAGGACGGCCGCCACGTGGTGTTCTCCGTGGAGGTGCGGCGCGAGCAGGGCGAGACGTTCTCCGCGCTGGGCGGCCTGTTCCGCCGCTTTGAAATCACCTACGTCGTGGGCGACGAGCGGGACCTGGTGCAGCTGCGCTCCAACTTCCGCCATGACGACGTGTATGTGTATCCGGTGAACGCGTCCAAGGAGCGCATCACCGCGTTCTTCATGGACATGGTGCAGCGGATGAACGGGCTGCACGCGCGGCCGGAGTTCTACGACACGCTCACCAGCAACTGCACCACCAACCTGGTGCACCACTTCGAGAAGGTGGCCACGAAGAACGTGCCGTATGACCACCGCACGCTGATGCCGGCGTTCTCGGACGCGCTCGCGTACGAGCTGGGCATCATCGACACGGACGTGCCGCTGGAGCAGGTCCGCCAGCGCTACCACATCAACGCGCGGGCGCTGGCCGCGCAGGGGCGGGACGACTTCTCCGCCCGCATCCGCGCGCCGCTGGGGACCGCCGCCGCGCCCGCGCCCTGACGCCGGGCCTCAGGTGCCCGTCGCGGCCCGGGGCTCCCTGGGCGCAAGGCCGCTCTTGAGGTGCTTGTCGTAGTGGGCCTCCAGCGCGGTGAAGTAGCCGCGCTCCTCCCACAGCTCCTGGAGGAGCCGGTCGGTGAGCGACTTCACCTCCGCGCTCTCGCCCTTCGGGTCGGGCACGCGGGCGCCGCCGCGCTTCGGATCCATGAAGGCGCGGGTGGCCTCGGCCATCAGCACGCGGCTGCTCCGGAAGAGGCGGCGCAGGGCCTGGTTGATGGGGCGGGAGTCCATCTCCGCGCAGGCGGCGACGATGGCGGCCTGCACCTTCTGGGGCGCGTCCCCCTGGAGCGAGGCCGCGTCCAGGTCGCCTCGCTCCAGCGCATGGTGCAGCAGGTAGCCGTGGTGGAGGCACACGCTCGTCAGGTCCACGCAGTCCTTCACCCAGAGGACGAAGAAGACCTTGCGGAACACCTTGCGCACGGGGAAGAGCGCCACGGCCTTGAGGTAGGACACCAGCCGTCCACCCAGGCTGCGCGCGTCATACGAGCCGGCGAGCACCGCCACGGCCTTGTCCGGCGCCTTCAGACCCCTCTCCTTGAGCTGGTCGCGCACGGACTGCTCCCGCACCTGGCGCAGGGCGTAGTCGTCCAGGAAGGGCACGGGGATGAGCGGGGTGAGCCCGGCCGCCACGGCGTGGAAGGCCACGCGGGCGAGCGAGGGCGGCACGGCGTTCGGCGGACGGGCGTTCGTGGTTTCAGCCATGGCGTGTTTCATAACCGCTTCCGCGCGGGCTGCCTTCCGCCGGTAGAGTGGGAGTGTCATGAACCCGGCGCGAGGCGCGGGGCAGGGAAAGGTGTCGCACCGCATGAAGGCGAAGGCGAAGCAGGAGCTCCCCGTCGTGCCCTTCGCGTCGGAGAAGGCGTGGGAGAAGTGGCTGGAGAAGCATCACGCCGACTCGCCGGGCGTCTGGGTGAAGCTCGCCAAGTTCGAGTCCGGCATCCCGTCCGTGACCTACGCGCAGGCGCTGGAGGTGGCGCTCTGCTACGGCTGGATCGACGGGCAGAAGGACTCGTTCGATTCGGAGTACTGGCTCCAGCGCTTCACGCCGCGCAAGCCGCGCAGCAAGTGGTCGAAGATCAACTGCGGCAAGGTGGAGGCCCTGGTCGCCTCCGGGCGCATGAAGCCCGCGGGCCTGCGCGAGGTGGAGTCCGCGCGCGCGGATGGCCGCTGGGAGGCGGCGTACGCGGGGGCGAAGACCATCGAGGTGCCGGAGGACCTGAAGCTCGCGCTGGAGAAGAACCCGAAGGCGAAGGCGTTCTTCGCCACGCTCAAGAGCGCCAACCGCTACGCCATCCTCTTCCGGCTCCACGACGCGAAGAAGCCGGAGACACGGGCGCGGCGGCTGGAGAAGTTCGTCGCGATGCTGGAGGCCGGGGAGCTGCTCCACGGCTGAACATGCCGCGACGAATGGCTACGGCAGGATGCGCTGCAGGAGCGCGCTGCCCGTGATGAGGTGGGCGCGCGTCTCGCCGCTCATCAGCGACGCCGCCATGCTCACGCCCAGCGGCTGCTGCCGGAAGAACGCGGTCTCGCGCATCGCGAACTCCCAGATGTTGGAGGGCGTCGCGGGCCGGTTGAGCAGCTCGCGGTTCGCCTCGTAGAAGTCGCCCACCTGGCCCGCGGCTGCCTCGCGCCCGGCGGCCTGACCCGAGCGTGCCTGCTCCTGCATCTGTTGGAGCAGGCGGGGCGCCATGGGCGAGGTGGCCATGCCCTCCACGGCCAGGGCCGCCGCGCTGGGGGCGGCACCCGCCGCGTATCCCACCGCGCCCATCGCCTGCATCGCGCCGGACAGCAGCGGACGGATGGCCGCGCCCACCGAACCCGGGGGCGACTGCCGCACCACCTCCAGCGCCCGCTCACGCTGCCCCATTGGCGCCGGACCGCCCGCGCCCGTCAGGTTCACCGGAGCCGGAGCCCTGGGGCCATCGAAGCCATCCTGCTGGAGCGCCACCTGCTGGGGCGTCCGTGCCGGCGCGGCGGGAGCCGTGGGGGCGGCCGGAGCCGCCGGACGGGCCTCCGTCACCGGGTTGGACACGGGGAGCGAGACACTCCGGTTGCCGACTGGACCTACGTTTCCCATGGCTTCCACGCTAACACGGGTTCCCCCGGTCACGCCGTGCGGAGGCCGTGGCCGGGTACCATCGCGGCATGAGCACTCCGTTCGATCCCTTCATGCGCGTGGCCTATCGAGGCGCGTATCACCTCGCGCTCGCGTGGTGGTTCGTGCGCCGTCCGCACACGGAGGGCACGCTCGTGGGGGTGTGGCGGGGGCGTGAGGTGCTGTTGTTGCAGAACTCATACAAGCACGCCTTCTCCCTGCCGGGAGGCGGCCGGCATCGCGGCGAGTCCCCGGAAGAGACAGGCGCGCGGGAGTTGCGCGAAGAGGTGGGCCTGCACGTGCCGGCATCGAGCCTGCGCGTCGTATGCGATCTGCGTCACACGGACGAGTTCAAGCGGGACCTGTGTCACTTCGTCGAGCTGGAACTCGACACCGAGCCCCGGCTGGTGCTCGACCAGCGCGAGGTGGTGTGGGCCCGGTGGATCGAAGTGGAGACCGCGCTGCGCTTGCCGCTCATGCCCGTGGTGCGCGCCTACCTGGAGGACGCCGCGCGACGGAGGTGAGCCATGTGCTCACTCGCTCGTTCCCTTGGCGTGAAGGCGGGCTCACCCCTGTCTTGCACCCTCCACTCCGGCACCTCACCTTTCAACGATTGGAATTGAACTGGAGCGGAGGTGGCCATGCTTCAAGAAGCCAGGACCACGCCTTTGCAGAACGTGGGACGCGGAGTGTTGGGCTCGTTCATGGTCGGCGCCGGCACGGGCCATCTCTCCTTCGCGCGAGCGCCCTTCCAGGCACAGGTGCCGGACTGGGTTCCCATGGACAAGGACCTCGTCGTCCTGCTCTCCGGCGTGGTTGAAATCGGCCTCGGGTTGTCGCTGCTCTTCGACAAGCGCCACCGGATTCCCCTGGGGCTGGGATTGGCCGCATTCTTCGCGGCGGTCTTCCCCGGCAACCTGCACCAGTACGACAAACGCATCTCCGCGTTCGGCCTGGACACGGACCGCAAGCGCCTGGTCCGGCTCTTCTTCCAGCCCGTGCTGATGGCCTGGGCCCTGTGGTCCACCGGCGCCCGGAAGGCGTTGCGGTAGACCCCAGGGCTTCATCCGGGACGAGGTCTACGGCGCGAGCTTCAGCAGCAGCAGGTCGCCGTTGCCCTGGGACGTATGGACCGTTCCCTCCACGGTGCCCTCCCGGAAGAGCTGGTTGGCGATCAGCGTCTCGCCCGCGCTGTTGACCGCCATGACGGGGCCGAGCTTCGGGTCCATGCCTCGCGACCACAGGTGCGCTCCGTCCGCCGCGTAGCGCGACACGAAGTTCGTCACGTAGCGCGGATGACCGATGGGGCCTCCGCCCAGGTCCACCTGGGATGAGAGGTCGCCCCGCAGCGTCAGCCGGCCCTGGCCATCCACCGCCAGCTGCCAGGCCCGGTCCCCGGTCGCGGGGTCACCCAATTGCCGGCCCCATTGATCCGCGCCGTACGCGGACAGCGCGCCCAGGATGATGTCCGTGCGGCTGCCATACGGCTCATCCAGGCTGGCGCTGTAGTTCTGTCCCGCGAAGGTGAAGCCGCCGGTGAAGGTGGCGGTGAACGCCACCGCGTCACCCGGCCGCGCGACGACGCCGCGCATGGTGCCCTGGGCGCCATTGAGGGCCCGGGACCACTGGAGCGAGCCGGTGGGGGAGTACTTCGCCACGAAGGGCGTCCGGGGGCTCTGCACACCGAGCGGCGTGTTGGTGGCGTGAGGGCTCGCGACGCCCGCGAGCAGGATCGCGCCGGTGCTGTCCGTGGCGAGCGCCTGTCCCGCGGAGCCTGTGCTCCCAGCCCCATGGACGCGAGACCACAGGTGCTGCCCCTCCCACGAGAAGCGCGCGACGAAGAGCGCATCCCTGCCAACGACGCTCGCGCCGGAGTCCAGCACGCCGCCGCCCAGGTCCAGCCGTCCCTGGAATGAACCCGTGACGATGAGGCTCCCGGACGCATCCGTGGCGATGGCGAGCGCCTGGGCCGGGACCTGGGGACTTCCGGCGAGGAAGCCCTTGGCCCAGACCGGCGTCCCATTGGGCGAGTACTTCGCGATGAAGATGCCCGGCATGTTGCCTTGGGTCTGAGGAAGGGGCCCCGTTCCCAGGTCCGGGTTGCCCGTGTAGGAGCCCGCGATGAGGACGTTGCCGAGCGGCGTCACCGTCAGCCCCTTCACGGAGATGTCCGGCACGCCGGTGGTGAAGGGCACGTAGCTGCGCGACCACTGATGCGAACCATCCGGGCCGTACTTCGCGAGCACCAGATACGCGGCGGGGGCATTCACCGGTCCGCCGCCGAAGTCCCCGGAGGTATAGAAGCGCCCCGAGACGACCCAGCCGCCATCCGGCGCGGCGGCCACCGCCGAGGGGCTCTCCTCACCCGGTCCGCCGTATTTCCAGACGCCTTGCAGCGCGCCGCCGCTGCCCTGGCGGGAGCAGTAGGTGATGGCGCGCGTGAGGTCCAGGAGGGGACCGACGTTCTGGGATTCGCTGGAGTCGAAGTCCACGCCGTTGCCACCGGTGGGGAGCAGCGCGAAGGCGTACTCACCCGAGCTCCGCACCGCCGCGCTCACGTCGTACTCCGCCCAGGTGTTGCTCTCCACGGAGCCCAGGTCTCCGAGCGGGTCACCCAGCGGCGCCGGCCGCGTGTTCCAGGTGAGCGTGTCCTCGCTCCATCCGGTGCTGGTGCGGTAGACGGCGGGGCCATCCGTGCTGCCATCCACGATGCCCAGGCGCAGCCGCGCCCCGACGATGGGGAAGGACGCGTCGTCGTTCGTCACGGAGAACTTCACGTAGGACGCCAGCTGTGGCGACCCATCCACCAGCAGCAACGGGTCCTCGCCGAAGTTCGTGGTCGGCCGGGCGGCGTCCACGTACGCGTCACCCTCCCGCGCGCTCCCGAACGCCTCGTAGATCGTCTCGGAGACACAGCCTGCCTGCAGCGGTGTTTCCTTCGCCGCGGGCTCCGGTCCTGTCTGCTCCTGCTCTTGCTCCACTGCTTCGCCGCAATGCGTGCACAGCACCAACGCGGACAGCCACCCCAGACTTCTCAAGCCCCAACGCACAGCCCTGCCTTGCATGACGCCTCCCGGTTGCTCCGGGACGGCGCCAGTGCATTCTCAATACCAGTCGTGCGGTGTTGGACAGACAACTGCGTTCACCGCGCTGTTGCATGTCTGGGATGAGAGGGTTCCCTCGGAGTGAAAACAGACGCTCGCGGAGGGAAGAATGACGGATGGCGCGGGACGGCGGACTACTTCGCCTCGCCCATGACTTCCATCGTGTGCTTGAGCCGCTCCAGGCCCAGGCGCACCAGGGCGCCGCGCAGGTCGGGCTGGCCCAGGAAGGCCTTCTTGAACACGTCGCGCTCCAGCTTGAGCAGCGTGCAGGGCGTCACGGTGCGCACGGTGGCGGTGGCCAGCCGGCTGCGCAGCAGGGAGATCTCCCCGAACAGGGCGCCTTCCTCCAGCTTGGGGTAGGCGGACTGACGGCCGTCGCTGTGCGTGTGGAAGACCTCGCACTGGCCCCGGATGAGGACGTAGAGCGCGTCACCCGGCTGGCCGCGGGTGAGCAGCGTCTCTCCGGCGGGGACGGTGCAGGGGACGAAGGAGTCTCCCAGCTCGTGCTGCACCTCCGGGGGCAGGGCGGCGATGAGCGGGTTGCTGCGCAGCGCGTCCGCGAGCAGGCGCTCCCGGGCGGTGACCTGCATCTGCTCGCCCTTCACGCCGTAGTCCTTGCCCAGCTCCCGGACGCCGGCCTGGGTGAGCTCCAGCAGCACGGCGTCCTCCACCGTCACGATGGTGGCGGTACGCTGCGTGCCGGTGAGCAGCGCCAGCTCCCCGAAGAACTCGCCGGCCCCCAGGCGGCCGACCTCCGTGTTGCCGCCGGTCTCACCGCCGCGCAGCACCGCGACGCGCCCCTCCAGCACCACGAACATCGAGTGTCCCGGGTCGCCCTCGCGCACCACCACCTGGCCCGCGGGCAGGTAGCGTGTGCAGACGGGCTGCTGCGGCTCGGCGGCACCTTCCGTCTCCGCCGGGGCGCCGGCCGCCGTCGAGGGCGCGGACGTCTGACCGGCGGCCGGGGCCGGAGCCGGAGCGGACGGGTGGGCGGACAGCAGGGCCTGCAGGCGCGCGAACAGGGACATGGTGCGCAAATGCTACCGGCCCGCCCGGGCGGAAACTGTGAAGCGCTTCACAGGCGGCGCGGAGGCGGCCTGAAAGACAACCAGGCGGCCAGGAGGCTTCATTGAGCAGGGATTGACGGGCATTCGCGACGTCTGTGTTTCTCCCACCTGACGCGGCGGGACGGACGCCGGGGATGGCGTGGGCGGACCGGGACGCCCTACAGTCCCGGGCCCATGGGAGACACGCTGGACGTCGTGGTGGACCTGGGGGATGTGGGAGAGACGGCCGCGGATGCCGTGCTGCTGAAGTACGCGCAGGGCTTCCATGGGGCGGACGGCGCGGTGGCGCGCCGGCTGGAGGGGGCGGGCGTGGGCATGGACACCTTCGACCTGCTCCCCGGGGACCACCGCTTCATCGAGTCGCGCCGGAGCCTGGGGGCTCCGCTGGTGCTCTTCCTGGGCACGGTGCGGCTGCGGCAGTTCGGCTACCACGAGATCCGCCAGTTCTCCGTGCGCGCGCTCCAGTTGCTGGAGCCCCGGCACGAGGTGCGTCACCTGGCGTGCACGGTGCACGGCCCCAACTACGGGCTGGACGAGGACGAGGCCGTGCTGGCCCTGGTGGGCGGCTTCGTGGACGCGTTCCAGCGGGGCAGTGGCCCCCGCGACCTGGAGCGCATCACGGTGGTGGAGCTGAACCCCAAGCGCGTGGAGCGGCTGCGCAAGGCGTTGGCGCTGGGGCTGGGGCTCACGCCGGGCGTGGAGCCGCTGATGGGGGCCACGGGCTTCCGCGTCCGGCGGACGTCCCGCTTCGTGCAGGCGCCGCCCATGGCGTCCGCGGGCGCGAACTCCCACGAGAAGCCCCATGCCTTCGTGGCCATGCCCTTCGCGCCGGAGCTGGAGGACACCTACCACTACGGCATCCTGAACCCCGTGAAGGCGGCGGGGCTCCTGTGCGAGCGGGTGGACCAGGCCGTCTTCGACGGTCCCATCATCCAGCGCATCCGGGACCGCATCGACACGGCGAAGGTCGTCATCGCGGACCTGTCGCTGGCGAATCCCAATGTCTATCTGGAGGTGGGCTATGCCTGGGGACGCGGCAAGCCCACCCTGATGCTGGTGCGAGACGTGAAGGAACTGCGCTTCGACGTGTCCAGCTACCGGTGCCTCGTCTACCGGAACATCCGGCACCTGGAGGAGCTGCTGACGCAGGAGCTGAGGCGCATCGGCTGAGAGACAGGGTTCACCAGCCGCGCGCCGCGACCTCCCACGTGCCCACGTGCGTGTCGCCCCGCACGACGTGCAGCCGGGGATGCTGCGGGACGGAAACACAGACATGGTTGGGCACCACGCGCACCCGCTCGCCAATGCGCGGGCGCCACGTCGTGCCGGACACGTCCAGGAGGCCGTGCTCCTCCGACAGGTTCTTCACCACGACCTCCGGCCGGTCCAGCAGGACGCCATAGCCCGGCGCCAGCCCTTCCTCCTTCACCAGCGCCTTGGCTCCCGCGTCGATGACCACCTGGCCCGGCACGGCGGTGCTCACCACGGTGGCCAGCACGGAGTACGCGCACTCCGTCCAATCACAGGCACCGATGACGGCGGCGTTGCGGTCATTGAGCGCGTTGAGGCCGGGGCGGATCTCAGTGAGGCCCTTCACGGTATGGGATTGCCAGAGCGTCGGCGTGGAGCCGCCGCTGACCACTTCCGGCGGCAGGCCCGCGCTCTTCAACGCGTCCACGAACGCGGCGACCGCATCGGACTGGGCCTGCATCACGGCGGGCAGGTCCGCCTGGGGGACGCGGATGTGGCCCGCGTAGAAGGTCAGTCCGCGAAAGGCCACTCCAGACGTCGACGCCGCCGCGCGAGCCAGGGCCACGGCGTCATCCGGAGTGCGCAGTCCCACGCGGCGCATGCCCAGGTCCACCTCCACGAGCACGCCCACGGTGCGCCCCACGTCCCGCGCCGCGCGCGCCAGCCCCTCCAGCACCTCATGGGAGTCGAGCGCCACGGTGAGCCGCACGCGAGAGGGCAGGGCCATCAGCCGCGCCAGCTTGCGCGTGCCCACCGGCGGATACGCGAGCAGCACGTCGTCGGACACGGAGGCCATGACCTCGGCTTCCAGGACGGTGGCCACCGTGACGCCAGAGGCTCCCGCCGCGACCTGCATCGCGCCCAGCTCCGCCGTCTTGTGCGTCTTCGTATGGGGGCGCCAGCGCAGGCCGTGCTCGCGGGCATAGGTCGCGACGCGCTGGAGGTTCCGCTCCACGCGGTCCAGGTCCACCAGGGGCGCGGGCGTTTCGAGCGAGTCGAGGAAGGTCGAGGACATGCGGCGCATGCTGGCACCGCGCTCCTCGCCACGTCACACGAATCCCGCCGGACGTGCGGCAGGCAACGCCCTCGGTCCAGGGCCGCGCGACACGGTGAGGACTAGCGGCGTTTCTTGACGGGTGGGGGCGCCGCCGAGGGAGCCCCATAGCGCAGCCCGTCCACGAGCAGGGCCGCCATGCGGCGTGCCGGGTCCGCGCCTCCACCATGAGCGTCGGGTGCGCAGAGTCTGGCGATCGCGAACAGGAGCTCCGTCGCATCCACGTCCGGGCGGATCTCCCCAGCGCGGGTCGCGGCATCCAGCAGCGCTTGCAGCTCGGGCCGGACCCGCTCGAGAAAGTAGTCTGGCAGGGACTTGAACGCAGGGTCGCCAGAGTGGAGCGCCGCCGCGAGTCCTCGCTTGGTGCCGAGGAGGTCGACGTAGCGCTGCGTCCAACGCACGAGCGCCTCCCCGGGCGCATGTTCAGCCGCGATGACCCGTGCCGCATCCGCGCAGGCATCCACCTCGTTCCGGACGACCGCGACGATCAGGTCCGAGCGCTGCGGAAAATGCCGATAGAGCGTGCCGACGCCAACTCCGGCCTTGTCCGCGATCTCCCGCGCGGGCGCATCCACGCCCGAAGTCGCGAAGACCGCCATGGCCGCTTCAAGCAGCGCATCCAGGTTGCGCCGCGCGTCCGCGCGCACCGGCCGCTCCACATCGCCGCGCGACGGCGGCTCCTTCTTGGGGGCTTTCAATGTGCCATCCATTCAAGACAGGCCGTCCGCTCCACATCCTGAACAACTGCGCTGGACTCCAGGCGCCCAGGGAACGGGTTCGGGACGCGCGCGGCTACGAGGCCCGGTTCGCGACCAACCACCTGGGCCACTTCCAACGGCTCTGGGCGCTGAGCGAGCAACTGCTCAAGGCGTAGGGCCCGCCGCCGGCTCGAAGCTCACCGTGGGGCGCTGCCAGCTCCAGCCTCCGCCCTTCAATGCTTCCGTCGCCTGCGCATCCAGCACGCGCAGCGCCGCGAGCACGTCCGCGGGCGGGCGGGGCGCACCCGGCGCGCTCTCCACCTCGAAGCGCGGGGGAATGGCCTCGGCGTCCCGGCCGCCCATCACCACGCGGATGCGGCAGTTCTGCGGCGACAGCTCCGTCTCCCCGGACCAGGACACGTCCTGGACGAAGAGGTCCACCGCGCCCAGCACCTTCTGCCCCTTCAGCCGCGTCACCACCGCGTCCAGCGAACCCTTCGCGCGGGCGTTCCGCTTCTTTCCAAGACGGGTGAGCGTCCACCAGGCCAGGCCGCCCGCGACGATGGGCGAAAGGATGAAGTAGGGGATGAGCGGGCTCATGGGGCGGCAGGCTGCCACGAAACCCAGAAGAAGAAACGCCCGTCTCCAGGCCAGGGTGGCCTGGGAGACGGGCGCGGGGAGAAGCAGGACTACTGCGGCGCGGGCGCGACGACCTTCTTCGTCGCGTTGGGCTTGTACGTCATGCCCAGCTCGTTGAAGACGAAGGAGTAGACGTCCACCTCCTCCTCGATGCGCGCGGACAGCGGCGTGCCCATGCCGTGGCCCGTCTCCGCGTTGGCGCGCAGCAGGATGGGCTTGGGGGACGCCGTGGCCGCCTGCATCCGGGCCACCATCTTGCGCGAGTGGAACGGATCCACGCGCGGGTCATTGGCGCCGGAGGTGAAGAGCACGGACGGGTACTTCGTCCCGTCCTTCACGCGGTGCACCGGCGAATAGCCATACAGCGCCTTGAACTGCTCCGGGTCCTTCACCGAGCCGTACTCCGTCACGTTGAACTGGCCGTTGGGCGTCAGCTCCGTGCGCAGCATGTCGTAGATGCCCACGCGCGCCACCACCGCGCCGTACTGCTCCGGGTGCTGCGTCAGGGCCGCGCCCATCAGCAGGCCGCCGTTGCTGCCACCCTGGATGGCCAGCTTCTTGGGCTGCGTGTACTTCTGGTCCGTGAGCAGCTTCGCGCACGCGTAGAAGTCGTCGAACACGTTCTGCTTGTTCGTGAGCGAGCCGCCCTTGTGCCACTCCTCGCCGAACTCCGAGCCGCCGCGCAGGTTCGCCACCGCGAACACGCCGCCCTGCTCCAGCCACATGCCCGTCAGCGGGCTGTAGCCCGGGTTGATGGACACGTTGAAGCCGCCGTAGCCGGTGAGCCACGTGGGGTTGTTCCCGTTCAGCTTCGTGCCCTTCTTCTTCAGGATGGTGAGCGGCACCTTGGTGCCGTCCTTGGACGTGGCCTCCGTGCGCACCACCTCCACGTCGCTCATGTCGATGGGCGCCGTGCGCGCCAGCGCCGTCTTCGCGAGCTTGTTGTCCGCCGCCGAGTAGCGGAACCACGCGGCCGGCTGGGTGAAGCTCCCGTTGACGATCAGCAGGTCGTCCGCGCCCTGGCGGACCAGGCCGCCCACCGCCGACACCGGCAGCGTGGGCACCAGCCCCAGCTCCTTGCCCGTCAGGTCCACCATGCGCAGCTGCGAGGGGCCGCCCAGCTGCTCCAGCAGGTACAGGCGGCTCTTCGTGGGTACCACGGCCTGCACCGTCGCCTTGCCCTCGGGGACGACCACGGTCGCCTTGTCCAGCGTGGGCGTGGCCAGCGGCAGGCGCAGCACCTTGCCGCGCGACGCGTCCTTGCGGCTGAGCAGGTACGCCGCGCCGTCACTGCCGAAGCGCGCCGACACCACCTTGTCCGCGTACTTCGCCACCTGCGTCCAGGTGCCCTTGGAGCCGTGCAGGTACAGGTCGAACTCGCCGCCGTCGCCGTTGGCCACGCGCGCGAAGGTGTACTGGCCGTCGTCGCTGGACTCCAGGTCCGTCATCGCGATGCGCGGGAAGTCCTTGCCCAGCGCGTACGTGTCCTTCTCCGTGGGCGTGCCCAGCGTGTGGAAGTACACCTGCTGGTACACCTCTCGGTCCACGGGCGGGCGCTCCTCGCCGCGCGGGTAGCGCGTGTAGAAGAAGCCCGTGCCCTGCGCGTTCCACGCGAGGCTGCCGCCCGCCGTGCCGCCGTTGACGCGCGGGACCAGCTCGTTGGGCATCGCCTTCGCGGATGCCACGTCCCAGACGCTGACGTCACCGCTCTCCGTGCCGCCCTTGGACATGGAGACGGCGACCTTCTTGCCGTCGTGCGACAGCTGGAACCAGTCGATGGTCGTCTTGCCGGACGTGTCCACGACCGTGGGGTCCACCAGCACGCGCTCCTTCGACGTGTCGTCCAGCGAGCCCACCACGATGAGCGTGGGCTGCTGCTTGGGCGGCTGGAACTTCAGCCCCAGGAGCGTGCCGCCCCGTTCGTCCAGGCCGCCGTAGGAGGGCGACTTCCAGGACAAGAGCTCCGAGATGCGCTGGCGCAGGGGCTCGCGGCCCGGGAGCTTGTCCAGGTACGCGCGCGTGAACGCGTTCTGCGAGTCGGTCCACTGCTGCACCTTCGGATCCGTCGCGGACTCCATCCACTGGTACGGGTCCGCCACGGTGGTGCCGTGGTAGGTCGTCTCCACGGGCTTCTTCTCCGCGGCGGCGGGCTTCGCGGGAGCCTTCCCCGCGGCTCCGGACACGAGCGGCAACAGCAGCGCGGCGGTCGTGACTGCGATTCTGGACTTCATGTTTCACCTCGCATGCGGGTGTTCCCCTGCGGGACGCTCATCGCAGGGGCAGCTCCACCAGGGCGGTGGAGAAGGTGTCGAAGGTCTCGTTGGCGTTGGGCTTCGTGCCCTCGTCCATGTTGCCGAGCATCAGCGCGAAGACGACGCGCGGGTGCTCCGTGTCATTGGGCCGCTCCGCCACGCCCACGAAGCACTTCTGGCCCGTGAGCGTGCCCGTCTTCGCGCGGATGCGGCCCGCGGTGGACGGCTTCGTCTTGCGGCCCGCCAGCGTCCCGTCCACGCCCAGCACCGGCAGGCTGTCCACCAGCGCGGCGCCATACGGCTCCTGGAGGCTGGTGAGCAGCACGCGCGCCATGCCCCGGGGGGACGCCAGGTTGTAGCGGGACAGGCCGCTGCCATCCACCGGACGCAGGTCCTTGGTGGGCACGCCCCGGCGCGCCAGCTCCGCCACCAGGGCCGTGCGCAGCGCGGCATAGCCCTCCTGGCCGGTGCGCTCGCGAGCGAAGCGCATGCCCAGCCGCTCCGCGTACAGGTTGAGGCTCTCCTTGTTCGTCACGCGCACCAGCTCCGACAGGGGCGGGCTGGTCAGCTCCACCAGCGGTGACGGCATGGGGGGCATGGGCGGGGTGGGGGCCTCCAGGGACAGCGGCAGCCGGGTGATGCCATGCCGCGCCAGCGCGTCGTCCACGCACGCGGCGAAGAGCGCCTCCGGCGCGTCCACGGACAGCTTCACGGCGGCGGCCTGGGGGCAGGGGCCGCCCGTGGGCGAGCGCCACGTGCAGCGCACGCCGCCGCCGCCCCGCACGCAGGCCAGGTTCGCGCGCTCGGCGTTGACGTCCACGTTCACCACCGCGGACAGCGTGGCGAAGGTGGGGGTCCACTGGACGGAGGGCGCGTCCGCGCAGGTGGCGCCGGGGGCGCGCGCCAGCGCCAGGTCCACCACGTTCTCGCGGAAGACGAAGGGCGTGGGCGCCGCGCTGTAGGCATAGGCCGCGTCATCCCAGGCCCAGCCCGGGCCCATGCCGCCGTCCAGGCCGTCCGTGCCGGAGATGCGCACGTTGCCGCGCCACTGGTGGATGCCGCGCGCCTGGAAGGCCTCCGCGATGCGGTCGCACGCGAGCGCCGTCTCCGGGAAGCGCCACGAGCCCAGCGACGGGTCCCCGGACGCCTGCGCCACCACGTCGCCCAGGAACAGGCCTCCCGCCTGCGAGCCCTCCAGGAACACCGGCGTCGTGAAGCGGAAGTCCGCCCCCAGCGCGGACAGCGCGGCGGACGTGGACACCACCTTCATGGTGGACGCGGGCAAGAGCCGCACGTTCTCGCGGTGGGTGAAGAGGGGCTCTCCGGTGCGCGCGTCCACCACGTACGCGCCCGCGAGCGCGCCGTCCGCCTCCAGCGTCTCCAGCAGGGCGTGAGTCACCCCGGGCAGGGTGTCGCGCGGGGCGCCGTCCGGCGTGGCGGCCGTGTGGGTGCAGGCGGACAGGAAGAGGGCAACGACGCTGGCGGGGAGGAGAGCGCGGCGCATGGCGGCGGCCACCGTATGTCGCGTGCCAGGGAGTGTCATGGATTCCCGCCAGCGGGGTGGGGCGGAAGAAGTGCACGGTTGGACGGCGCCCGGGCAAACGGCTTTCGGCGCGGGCTATTCCCGGCGCTTCACGTCCAGCCACACCGAGTGCCTTGACGCGGCGTCACAGGACCCCCATCCTGCCGCGCCCCATGCCTGTCCTACGTGGTGCCGTGACCTTTTCGCGCTTCCGGACCGAGCCGGCCAAGGATGCGCCGTCCGACGTGAAGCGCTGGATGACCAAGGGACTCAAGTCCCATGCGTTCGAGCCCATCGACCGCCGCTCTGAAGAAGAGCGCGCCGCGGGCTTTGTCGAGCTGGAGAACCCGGAGTCCTCCGAGTTCGCCACCGGCAACCTCTTCTATGGCGAGTACGCCCTGTTCGCCTTCCGCATCGACACGCTGAAGGTGCCCGCGTCGATGATGAAGTCGGAGCTGGACAAGTGGTCCGCCGCCTTCGGCAAGGAGAACGGTCGGCCGCCCGCGCGCGCGGAGAAGAACAAGCAGCGCGCGGAGCTCAAGCAGCTCCTGCGTCAGCGCGCGGTGCCGCGCACCAGCGTGCTGGACGTGACGTGGAACCTGAAGACGCACACGGTGCAGGTCTGGGCCGCGTCGCGCAAGACGGTGGATGAAATCTGCGTGGCGCTGGAAGGCGCCCTCGCGGTGAAGGTGATTGGCATCACGCCCGCGTCCATGGCGCAGCGCGCGGGCATCGACGAGAAGGCCCTGGGCCCCACGGCGGAGCTCATTGGCATGGACCTGCCGGCGACGGCTTCGGTGGAGGACGCCCATGGCGAGGCGTGAGCAGGCGAGGGAAGAGGCGGCGTTCGCCCGGGGCGACGTGGGCGTGGACGGTGTCGCCACGGAGGAGGAGAAGGACGAAGCCGAAGTCGAAAAAGGCAAGGCGCGCGAACAACTGCTGCGCGGCCGGGCCTACCTGGGTCGCGAGTTCATGACCTGGCTGCTGTGGCGCTCGGAGTCGGGCGACCCGCTGGTGGAGCACGACGGCGCGGGCGTGGTGGTGCTCTACCTGGGCAAGGTGGTGCTGCGCGGCGTGGCCGGCGACGTCACGGAGATGAGCGCCAAGGGAACGCTGGCGCCGTATTCGGAGAACGTGCGCCACTCGCTGGACCGGGGCCTGCTGGTGTCCCAGGCGCGGCTGCGCATCTCGCACGGCGAGCGCGAATACGAAGTCACGCTGGATTCCGAGTTCCTGGACATCCGCGCCGCCAAGCTGCCCGCGCTCATGACGGAGGAAGAGGATGATCAGCTCTCCGAGCGTCTGGAGCTGACCGAGCAGCTCTCCGCCATCGTGGACGCGCTGGTGCAGGACTTCCTGGCCGTGCGCGCCGGCCGCGCCTGGAGCAAGCAGGTGGTGCCCGCGCTGAAGGCGTGGATGAAGGGCGAGGAGAAGGGGAGCGACCTGCTCTCCAAGGCCGCCCGCGCCCGGGGCCGTGACGCCCGCGCCGCCCGGGGCTGAAACATCCGGATTAAAACACGGAAGAGTTGAAAGACGTGGGAAAGCTCCGAGACTGGTGACACACTGCGTAGCGTCGTGTGTCTCCATCCCCCTCGGAGTCTCCCACCATGAAGTCAGCCTCTTTGTTGTTCTCGGCCGTCGTGGCCGTGCTTCTCCCGTTGCACGCGGGTGCGCAGACGAGCGTCATCGCCTTTGGCGACAGCCTGAGTGACAACGGCAAGTACAGCACCGCCACCAGCGGGCCGAACACGAACCCCTCCAGCCAGATTTCAGGACCGTGGGTGGAGCAGCTCGCGGAGCAGCTCGGCCTGACGCTCGTGGCCTCCGACGAGGGCGGGACGAACTACGCCCAGGGCGGCTCGGTGACGGCGGACATGACGAACCAGGTGAACGCCTATCTGAGGGCGAACCCGGTGGCGTCCCCCACGGCGCTCTACGTCCTGTGGGGCGGTGGCAACGACATCAACCACAAGGCGCAGGAGAACCCGTTCGACTCCGCGGCCATCAAGGCCTCGGCCACCAAGGCCGCGTCCAACATCGACGGGCAGATCCGCAAGCTGGTGGCCGCGGGCGCGAAGTACGTCCTCTGGGTGAACATGCCGCCGCTGCACAAGACGCCCGTGGCGCTGGCCATTCCCTTCGGCCTGGGGAGCACCGTGCTTTCGCCGCCCACGAATGAGTTCAACACGCGCTGGACGGCGGCGCTGACGAAGCTGCGTCAGGACTTCCCGACGGTGAAGTTCATCGGGATGAATGCCTTCTCCAAGTTCAACGCCATCATCGCGTCGCCGTCCTCGTATGGTCTGACGAACGTGACTGGCACTTGCAAGGGCAAGAACGTGGACCCGGACACGTACCTGTTCTGGGATTCGCTCCACCCGACCAGCTACGCCCACAGCATCTTCGCGGACTACGGCTACGACCTGGTCACGGCCGCGTACGGCACCAGCGCCACGCTGAGCGCGGCCTACTGACGACCGCGCCCACCGATCTCCGGGAAGCGCTCATAGGTCCGCTTGAGCGCTTCCAAGTGCAGGGGGTTTTCATAATCGAGAGGTGTATCCGTGAGCTGCACGATCCAGCCGCCTGACGGAGTGCGACGCGCCCGCGTGAGCAGTTCGGCATCGCGAGCAGGATCCGGGAACCCGATGACCTCCGCGGCGGCAGCGGACCAGTAGTTCATCCATCCTAGGAAAGAGGGAGTCTCCGGCCTCGGACTCTTCTCGGGAAGGTTGAGCATGGGAAGCCCGCGGGGCGAGAGTTCGGCGGCGTCAGGCGAGCGGCGGAACTGCTGCGCGACTTCCGAGCCGTAACCATATGGCGACGCATGGCCCCAGAACGAACGTGCCCCTTCCGCCACGGCCTCAAGCAGAGCCGGCGCTGCCGCGAGCACGGGTTCGTCCAGTGGCGGCTTGGCATGAGCTTCAAACTGGTCCTGACCGCCAGGACTGAAGAGCCCGGACCGGTCCCTTCCATTGACCGTCACGGGATAACTCTCGTCCCCGTTGCAAATGAGAGGGAATCCTCCGTCCTCAATACTCGCTACGAGCCATGCGTCGCGCTGTGGCAACGCAATGGGGCGCCCGCCTTCGCCAATTTCCCACTCCAGTCGTAAGCCGGGCAGCGCTTTTTCCATCCCCTTGACGATGGCGACTGGGCGACTGTCGTTAGGCATGAGCGCAGGCGCGTAGACAATGAGCGTGAGTCTATTTTTGTGTAGTCATCGTTGACACCCTGTGACGACGATAGTGAGGGAGGGGTCCACCACCTCAAGCGCCGCTTTGTGCGCCTCGGTGCTCACTCCAACGATGAAGTCATATCCACAGGCCTCCGCGACTCTTCGCTCTTTGCCTATTTGAATCAGTTCCTTCTCGATTTCCCTATCCCGGATGAAATCGTTGTACGAGTCAAATCGGTGGGTCTTGATCTCCCACAGTTTGCGGACACCCACTTGCAACGCATCGAAGCGTCTACCGCCAACGAGCACGTCCATCCCGGGATAACGCTTCCCTTCCGCATCTCGGGACGTGACCTTCGTCCCCCGTGAGGCCCCTGCTTCCTCGGGGTAGAGGTGGCGGAGCTCATACGCATTCCCAATGTCACGGCGGCAGCGGAGGCGACCGTGCATCTTCCCGTGGTGTCGTGGAACTCGACCCGGTCATGGTCGAGCGCCGGATGGCACCGCTCCACCAGCACGGGCCAGGGCTGGGACGCCTCTCGGACAACGCACCGTCCGTCATCCCTCCAGGGCAGTGCCGCCGCTCGTTGGAGGTTGGCTTCCCTCGTGCCGCGAGCCGCTGACGTCCTGGGGCGCGGCTCCGTCGTGGCGCAGGCCGAGAAGACGAACAGAAGCACCAGGGCGCCGCAGGTTCGAAGACGCATGGCCATCTCTTCGCGACAATTGAAAAGCCTCCGAGCCAGGGGGCTCGGAGGCTGATGAGGCGCTTTCCTTCAGGTGCCTACTGCGGGTTGGTGCAGCGCCAGACCCCGCAGGAACCCTCACGCGAGCCACAGTCATACTGGCTCGAGCACGGCTTGCAGCTGGCCGAACAGATCATCTGGATGGCGGACGTCTGATTCTCGGTCGTCTCCGCCTTCGAGCCGGGAACCATGGCCAGGGCCGTGCCCGCCATGATGCCGATGATCAGCGCGAATCCAGGAATCGTCTGCTTCAGTCGCGATGCCTTCATGCTTCCTCCGGGGTGAGTGCCCTCGGGCCAGAGCATCCCGGCCCGCGCACGGGAGACATTCGAACAGACGCCGCGACGCAATCCAAGGTCGCTCAGTCGCGAATCCAGCGGAAGGTCACGCGGTCGCCACCCGTGAGATGGTCGCCCAGGCCGCCCAGCGAATACATCTCCGTGTGGATGCCGAGGAGCTTCGCCTTGCTGAAGATGAAGCGTGTGCCCGAAGCCGTCACGATGTCCGTCCACTGCGAGTTGGTGTCGCAGTTGTTCGTGGAGGCATTGGGCCAGTTGCACCAGGAGCTGCCGTCCTGGTTCCAGACGCGCCAGTCATCACCGCCGCCCACGAGCGCGACCTGTTTCCACCACGTCACGCTGGAGCCGGAGTTGAGCCGGAACTCGATGACGTCAGGACCCGCCACGTTGTGCTCGACCTCCGCGAGGATGACGTCGCCATCCGGCAGCTCGACGTAGGCCACCTTCTCGCGGATCTCCCGGTCGCACGTCTGGCAGGTGTGATCAGTGTCGCTGACCGACGTGCACTCGCTCAGATTGTATTCCGCGGAGTACAACGGACTGCTTCCGCAGAAGAGGCACGAGTGGGTGTAGGCCCCGGTCACGCACTGGGCCTCGTACGTCACCGTCGTCTTCCCGAAGTCGCTCCAGGAGAGGGCGGTCGTGGCCATGGCGGTGACCGTGCGCTCTTCGTCCTGCGACGGAGCAACGGGCGCCTGCTCCTGGGGCGCGGGGGGCTCCTCCATGGGGCCACAGCCCACGCCTCCCAAGAGTCCAAGAACAAGGAACGACGACGCGAGCCGGGCGCGCTGAAGCATGAGGGTTTCTCCAAATAAGGCAGGGCGGGCGCCGTCATGGCGCTCCGCATGTCTGTCTGGCTGCGAATACGGAGAAACCCCGGCGCGCTGGTCGTTTGAAATGCGCTCCGGTCTGGAGCACCGCGCGCCGGAATGGAGCGAGCGTCCGCGCCAGTCCGGAGCAGCGCAGGGCCGTTCCAGGGCGGGGCGGTGACGGCATGGGGCTCGCAATGTCTCGCGGCCGAACCCCACCCCCGCGAGCAGGTGTGCCATGCCGTCCGCCCCCAGCACCGAAGCCATCCAGCGCATCTCCCTGAAGAACCGCGAGTACGCGTACATCGAGGACGCCAACCGCGGCGTCGTGCTCATGGAAGTGGGCCCGCGCGTGCTCACGCTGGAGGCGCACCTGACGCTCGTGGCGAAGGAGCGGATGGTGGAGGTGGGCGCCGGAAGCTGGTGCGTGGTGCGCAACCCCGTGGTGCGCGTGGACGGCCAGGTGGCGCTGGACGACTTCGGCCAGGCCCGCGTCGCGGTGGGC
This sequence comes from Corallococcus sp. M7, assembly GCF_054512695.1. NCBI lineage: Bacteria > Pseudomonadati > Myxococcota > Myxococcia > Myxococcales > Myxococcaceae > Corallococcus > Corallococcus sp. M7. The sequence goes on along the minus strand of NZ_CM137252.1, from coordinate 6,144,154 downwards.
GACCGCGAGGTCCGCGTGGGCCCCAAGGTCTTTCCGCTGTACCCCGGCGAAGAGCTGGAGGGCGACATCGTCCCGGAATACGTCCTGGGCGTGTCCGAAGCGCTGCGGCTTCGCGCGCTCACCGCGTTCACGGACACCCACGTCCCGGATGCCCCCCGCCGCCGCGAGGCCGGTGACGAGTGGCTGGTGCGCGGCCCCGGCCGCTACGTGCCCGGCGAGTCCGTCACCGTCGTCTCCCTGGAGAAGGCCCGCGTCCTCAAGGAGACCGAGTACTGCGTCATCCTCAACCCCGTGGACCGCGCCACCGGCCGCGTCCAGGAGGGCCGCCGCAAGGTCGTCTCCGGCCCGGATGTCTTCTTCCTCGAACCCGGCGAAGCGCTCGAAGGCGACGTGCGCCGCAAGCACGTCCTGTCGGAGCTCCAGGGCCTGAAGCTCCAGGCGCTGGACGACCTCTCCGAGAACGAGGGCGGTGAGCCTCGCGCGCGCAAGGCCGGTGATACGTGGATCGTCCGGGGCCCTCGCACCTATGTGCCCAGCGAGAAGGTCCTCATCCATCGGGAGATTGCCGCGCTGTCACTGGGGCAGGGGGAAGGCCTGTACGTGCGCGACCTGCGCTCGGGCAAGGTGTCGCTCGTCCAGGGGCCTTGCCAGTTCATGCCGGAGGCGCATCAGGAGCTGCACGAGAAGCGCCTGTCTCCGGACGCGGAGGCCCTGCTGGGGCTCACTCCACCGCTGCCGCTCGCGGAGGCGAAGGACGCCCGCCCGCCTCGCCCGATGATCGCGACGGAGAAGGGCGACCGCACGCGCGCCATCGTGCTGCGCATCGAGGACAACACGGCGGTCCTCATCAACGACTTCGAGACCAACCACGCGCGCGTGGAGTTCGGCCCCGCGAAGGTGATGCTGCGTCCGTACGAGGACGTCACCGTGCTGGACCTGTCCGGCAGCACGCCCAAGCGCCCGCGTCAGCTCAAGGTGCTGATGCTGCGGCTGGGGCCGGACTTCGCCACGGACCTCTTCGAGGTGGCCACCCGCGACCACGCGCGGCTGCGCATCAAGCTTTCCTACAAGTGGCAGTTCGACGTGCAGGGCGATCCAGAGAAGGACAAGGCCATCTTCCGGGTGAACGACTTCATCGGGTACGTGTGTGAGAACCTCGCGTCGCGCATCCGCCAGGTCGCCGCGGAGAACGAGTTCGAGACCTTCCACAAGAACGCCAGCGTGCTCATCCGCCGCGCCATCTTCGGCATGGATGACGCGGGCCGCGCGCGCAAGGACCGTCTCTTCTCCGAGAACCAGCTGCGCATCATCGACATCGACATCAAGGACATCGCCCCTGTCGATGAGAAGACCGCCCTGAAGCTGCGCGAGGCCATCGACACCAACATCCAGATCCAACTGGACGCCTCACGGCAGGAGGCCCAGGCCGCCGCGGAGCTCAAGCGCATCCGCAGCGAGGAGGAGAAGCAGCTCGCGGACATCGCCAGTCACCGCAAGTCGGAGGCGGAGCGCCAGTCCCTCATCGAGCTGCAGAACCGCAACCACCAACTGGAGACGCTCAGCCGCGCCAAGGTGGAGGCGGAGGCCCAACTGGAGCGCGCCCGCGTGGAGAGCGAAGAGGCCCTGGCTCGCGCCGAGTCCGACGCCCGCGCCTCGCGCATCCGCTCGGAGGCGGAGGCCGAGCGCGAGCGGCTCACCACCCAGGTGGCCCTGGAGCGCCAGCAGCGCCTCAACGACCTGGAGGTGGAGCGCCAGTCGCGCCTCGCGGAGGTGGAGGCCACGCAGTTCCGCCAGCGCGTGGAGTCCCTGGGGGGAGGGGAGAACTTCGTGAAGGCCGTGGCCGCGCAGGCCCAGGCCGCGGTCGTGGGGGGCCTGGACAAGGTCGTCTTCCTCCCCAGCGGCTCCAACCTCAACCTCTTCGACGCCATGCAGGGGCTCCTGGGCCCCGGCGGACAACCCCGCCTGTCCGCCACCAACGCCCCGAAACCGTCAGGCGACACTTCCGCCTGAAGTTGGAATGTCGATATTGAAAATGAGAATCGTTATCGAATAGAGATCGTCCTCATCGAACGGCGGCGGGTCCCCGCGGCGAAAGGTGACGACGATGAGCAACCCTGGAGGGGTGGTCCGGAAGAGCGGTGCACGGTGGTTCGGCATGGGGGCCCTGGCGGCCCTCACGCTGGCCGTGGTGGCGCCGGGATGCAGCGGCGACGAGTGCGTGGACGCATTCGACTGCCGCGACGAGGGCGCGGCCCCCGCGGGCCAGGCCTGGACCTGCAACGCGGACAAGAAGTGCGAGCTGCGCACCCTGACTCCGCCCGAGGAGCCCGAGACCGACGCGGGGACGGGCGGAGAGACGGACGCGGGCACCGGCACCGACGCGGGTACGGAGACGGACGCGGGCACGGGCGGCGAGACGGACGCGGGCACGGAGACCGACGCGGGCACTCCTCCCACGGACGGCGGCGCGGAGCTGTGCCGCAACGCCGTGGTCTGCACGGAGCAGAGCATCGACAAGCTCCGGCTCCGCACCAACATCGCCACCGGCGGCGTGGTGGAAGAGGGCACCACGGAGGGCGAGCACCTCACGCTCCTGGACGGCCGTGGCGGTGGCACGAGCGTGCCGGAGTCGTACACCTACGCGCGCTTCACGGCGACGGGGCTGGAGAAGGTCAACATCGATGACCAGTCCGCGATGAGCTCGACGGCGTGGGACGTCGCGGTGCGCCGGTACGTCGTCCGCTTCAACAGCGGCGTGTCGGGCCCGTCGTGCGTGACGGTGGCGCAGACGCCGGAAGGAGCGACGTTCGAATCGGTGACGGGCGTGCCCACGGACGCGCAGTTCGTGGCGGAGAACTACTACACCCCTGACACCTGCGTGTTCACCGGGGACCCGTACGGCATCCAGAGCCCGGCGACCCAGACCCTCTCGTACTGGGAGTACCCCGGCTGCGTGGCGATGACGAACAAGGTCTACCTCGTCCAGCTGGCGGACGGTCGTCACGTGAAGCTGCAGGTCAAGAGCTTCTACGAGCCCGCGATTCAGGAGGAGTGCAGGACGACGAGCAAGGTGAGCTCGACGGCCAGCTCGGGGTCGATCCGCCTGCGGTGGGCCTGGCTGCCGTGATGACCCCCGGGGTTCCCACGCTGCTTCTGTTGCTTGCCGGCGCGGGAACCCCGCGCGGCCTCCCGCATGAACGGGAGGCCGTGGTGGGGTTGGCCGCCGAGTCCGGGCGGCCCACCTCTCCGACCGCTCAAGCGCCGCGCTATGAGCCCGAGGACACGGTGGAGTCCGTCGTGTCGCCGGGCGGGCGCTTCCGCATCCACTTCACCCGCCAGGGCACCCACGCCGTGCCCGCGGCGGACGCGGATGGCAGTGGCGTGCCCGACTTCGTGGAGCTTGTCGCGCGCACCTACGAACGCGTGGCGACGTTCTACGTGGACCTGGGCTTCCGCCTGCCTCCCGACGACGCGAATCCAGCCGGAGACGACGGCGGCGACGGCCGCTTCGACGTGTACCTGGTGGACTTCGCGGGGATTGGCGACGGCGCCTTCCGGCAGGAGACCTGTCTGGATGGCGTCACGCGCTGCACGGGCTTCATGCTCCAGGAGAACGACTTCACGGGCTACAACTACCCGTCCGACGCCGAGGCCGTGGAGATCCTGGCCAGCCACGAGTTCTTCCACGCGGTGCAGGCCGCCTACCGGCCCGGCCTGGGCGGCATCGCCTCCGAAGGAACCGCCGTCTGGGCCACCGAGCGCTTCGAGCCCGCGCTCGACGACCTGGAGCGCTTCACCCGCGGCTACATGATCACCCCGGACAGCACCCTGGTGTTGGATCCCTCGGGGCCGGGCGTGACCTTCAGCTACGGGGCGGGGCTCTTCTTCCAGTTCGTGGGTGAGCGCTACGGTGACAACGCGCTCGTCGCGCTGCTGGAGGAGTCCGTGCGGCAGCCGGAGGCCCGCTGGCCGGTGCTCCTGGACACCTGTCTGCGCCGCGACTTCGCCTCCAGCTTCGACGCGGCCTTCGCCCTGTTCGCCACCTGGAACCTGGGCACCGGTGCGCGCGCGGCGCCGGGGTTCGGCTACGCGCGAGGGGAGGGCTATGCGCCGGTGACGACGACGGCGGCGGAGTTGCCCACCACGATCGAGCGCGTGCGCGTCGCGGCGGCGGCCTCGCGCATCTTCGAGGTCCCCGGTGGCGCGTCCTTCGTGGGCGCCTCGTTCGAGCCCGAGCCGGGCATCGACCCGGCCACGGTGCACCTGGTCCTCGCGGCCGTCACGGATGACGCCGTCCTGCGCGTGGTGACCGTGGACGGACCGGACGCGCTGCGCGCCCGGGTGGCCGCGGAGGACGCCACGCGCGTGATGGTGGCGATCGTGGACGGCCGGATGGAAGGCCTGGGGCGCTACGGCAGGCTGTGCATCGCGGCCACCGGCCAGGCCGCGTCCTGCGCGCCGCTTGAGTCGACGGACGCGGGCACGGATGCCGGGACCGACGCCGGGACGCCCGATGCCGGCACTGACGCGGGAACCGTCGACGCGGGCAGGCCCGTGGACCCCATCGATGATCCGCGCAAGCCCTCGGATGACGGGGGTTGCCAGGCCGCGGGGGGCCCCCTGTCCGGTGCGCTCGTCGCGCTGCTGCTCGGTGGGGGCCTGCGGGCCCGGCGGCGCTCACGGGCGCGTTAGCGCTCGTACTCGTCGCACCCCGTCTCCTGCTTGGAAGGGAAGGCGGACTTCTTCTCCTGGCGCACGTAGTCGTGGCTCTGGGAGAAGAGGTCCGGGCTGTTCACGGACACGGTGCCCTTCGCGGCGTCGGCCGTCTTCCACTGGAGCGCCTCCGGCTTGCCGTCCGCGGCCGTGAGCCCCAGCACCCAGGCCCCGGCGCCCTTGCCGGGCTCCACGGACGTCACCTTCAGCGTCGTGGCCTCCTGGCCCAACTGCACCTCCACCTCGCCTGTCGCGGGCTTGACGGTGAAGCTGCGCGTCGCGGCCGAGCAGGGCTTGAGCACCACGAAGCCCTTGCCCTGGCGCGTCAGCTCCACCCATGTCCCCGCGAAGGGCTGGAGCTTGTCCGCGGCCACCGGCGCCTTCGTGGCCGTGGGCGCGGACTCCGCCGCGCAGTCCAGGTCCTCGCGCTTGAGCAGCCCCGCCGTGGCCTTCTGGGGCCCCTGGAAGCGCGCGGCGAGGAAGTCCGGCTCCACCGGGTCGACGTAGGCCTCCACCGCGTCGCCGGACACCACGAACGCCTTGCGAGGCGTGTTGGCTGCGTCCGACGCGTGGAAGCCCGCCTTGGACACCTTCACCTTGCAGATGCCCAGCGGCTTGGACGTGCTCCGGGCGAAGGTGTCCTTGCCCGGATAGCCCGCTCCGCAACAGGACGGTGACGGACCGGACTCCAGCACGAACTGCTTGGGGTTGACGCGCAGCGTCCAGGCGTCCTGCTCGCCTGCCTGCTGAAGTGACCAATTCGTGGCTGTCTTCTTCTGGACGACCAGGGCGCAATCGCAGGTGCCCGCGCTCTCTCCCTGCGGGAACGAGCCGGAGAAGTGCACGAGCGTCTCGTTGCTCCCCTCGACGATGGCCAGCGTCCCGCCCTTGTTCGAGTAGACCCCCGTGAGCCCCTCGGACCCTTGAGCCGAGGCCTCCGGGACCGCGCTTGTGACGCAAATGGCAAACAGCAATGCCGCACTTTTGAATTCCGGTTGGATCCTGAACATCCGATTGGGCCTCCTGGGCAGCTTCTTCAGTCCCGGCGGATCGATCCGTTGAAACTGAAGTTGCCGGAATCACTGGTTTCACATGATTGTGACTGGGAATGCGAAACTGAGCGCATTGCCTTTCGATAATCGTGGCAATCCAAGCACGTCCGCGCGCCGTTGTTCGCGGCCAGACATAGAGGGGTCTTCTCCGTGACCGTCTCCAATATCCGCATCAAGTCGGGTGACACGCTTACCGGCCTCGCGAAGCGCTACAACACGACTGTCGACGCGCTGGCCAAGGCGAACAACATCAAGGATCCGAACAAGATCCAGGCCGGCAAGACGCTGAAGGTGCAGGACGGCTTCGACACCCAGGCCACGACGAAGTCGAGCGCCGGGACGAAGACCTCGGGTGACAGCTTCACGCAGGCCACCGGCGGCACGCAGAAGACGACGCCCGCCACGGAAGGGTCCTCCACCAGCACGTCGAGCGCGGAGCTGGGCGGGCTGAGCCGCAAGTACGAGGCGCGCGGCCCCGGCACCGTGTCCACGGGCAAGGGCGACAAGGGCGGCGTGTCCTACGGCTCCTATCAGTTCGCCTCCGCGAACGGCTCCGCGCAGTCCTTCGTCAACTCGCTGAAGAAGACGAACCCGGAGTTCCACAAGGCGCTGTCGGGCAGCAAGCCGGGCACCCCGGAGTTCTCCGCCGCGTGGAAGCAGCTGGCGGCCAAGGACCCGAAGGGCTTCGACAAGGCGCAGCACGACTACATCAAGGCCACGCACTACGACGTGGGCGCCGCCAACATCAAGAAGGCGACGGGCATCGACCTGGATCAGCGCTCCGCGGCGCTGCGCGACGTGGCCTGGTCCACCTCCGTGCAGCACGGCCCGGGCAAGGCGGATGACATCTTCAAGAAGGCGCTCAACGGCCGCGACCCCGCGAAGGTGAGCGACGAGCAGCTCATCAAGGACATCTACGCCGAGCGTGGCCGCACCAACGGCAACGGCACCCTGGTGCACTTCTCCGGCAGCTCCAAGGACGTGCAGAAGGGCGTGGCCAACCGCTTCAAGTCGGAGGCGAAGGACGCGCTCGCGATGCTGAAGCAGGAGAAGTCGGGCGCCACGACGAAGCCGGCCAACACCAACACGGGCGTGGTTCCCCCGTCCGTGAGCGGCGACTCGAAGCCGGGCCGTACGGAAGGCAAGCCCACGACGCAGGGCACGAACACGTCCAGGCCCACCACGGAGGCGGACCGCACGGACACGCAGCAGGTGGCCGGGGCCAAGGACAAGCCGGCGGTGCACGTGAAGGTGCCGTACTACAGCCAGTTCGAGAACGGCCACGGCTACACCGCGAGCGACACGGCGTGCTTCAAGGCCGCGACGGCGATGGCTCGCGACGCGAAGGCCACGGTGCTGGGCCCGGACCGCCGCATCCAGGTGGGCACGAGCGAGAACGGCGTCGGCGCGCTGAAGGTGGACTCGAAGAAGGCCGCCGAGGGGCGCAACTACATCGACAAGCAGCTGGAGGCCGGCAAGCCGGTGGTCGTGGGCGTCAGCCACAAGGACGCGAGCTACAACGCGGACGGCCTCACGGACCACTTCGTGACCATCACGGGCCGCGGCGTCGACGACAAGGGCCGCACCTACTACACGTTCCACGACCCGGGCACGACCAACGCCAGCAAGGGCAAGGACACGAACCCGAACAACCGCTTCTACGTGGATGACAAGACCGGGAACATGTACCGCCCCGGCAAGGCCGCGAACGGCTACGTGACGGACCGCCACTACGACGTGGCCATGGTGCGCCGCAACGCGTAGTCCCCGTTGGAAGAAAGCCCCCCGGAAGTGGCTCGGCCCGGCGACCTCGTGAGGAGGTCGACCGGGCCGTTGCACTTCGTCCGTCTGGGATTCGAAGCGCCAGGCGCTACGCGTGCGCCGCCTCGCGCCGCGAGGGCACCTCGCCGCGCAGCTCCGCGACCTCCGCGCGCAGGAGCCAGTCCGAGGGGAAGTCCGTGGACGCGCGGGCGATCTGCTCCAGCCGCTCGGGGGCCAGCTGCCCCGTCTCGCGGATGCGGCGCACCTCCGTGTAGAGGGCCGCCAGCGACGGGGGCAGGGCCTGCGCCTTGCGCTCGCGCGCCTGGGCCTCGCCGTCGCCCGCGGTGAAGGCGTCCATCTCCCCGAACCACTCGTCCCAGGTGCCCGGGTCGGCGGGGCCGCCCGCCACGGACGGCAGCCGCTCCGTCAGGTACAGGCGCGCCATGGACGGCAGCGTCAGCTCGCGGCCAGCGAGCGTGCCGCGCAGGCCAATCACCTCGCCACCGCCCACCGCGAAGCCCTCCAGCACCAGCCCGCTGTCGAGCGTGAGCTGGAAGCTCCCGCGCTCCGGCAGGGTCCCCTGGCCAAAGGCCACCAGCGCCGCGCCGCTGAACGGCTTGTCCAGGGCATGGCCGTTCACGGACGTGAGGATGGGGCCCTCCAGCCGGGCCAGCGCGGTGGACAGGCCCGGGGCCACGTCCTTCGCGGCGGGCAGCAACTCCACGACCTTGCCCGTCACCTCGCGGCCGTCCGCGAGCACCAGGTGGTTGACCGTGCGCGCGCGCAGCGCCTCGTTCAGTCCATGGTCCCCGCCGCGCTTCCACGCGAGCGTGGACTCGAACTCGGCCAGGACCTCGAAGAGGTGTTCAAAGTCGCGCGCCACGAAGAGCTGCGGCTGCATGCGGGTGATGTCGTAGTCCGTGTCCGCGCACGCCACGCCCAGGGGCAGCTTGTGCACGGCGGACGTCAGGCAGTGCCGGGCCTCGCCGATGCTGGACAGCAGGCCCGCGCCGTAGATGCGCGGGTGCTTCAGGTCGCCAATCAGCCCGTACTCCGCGGTCCACCAGTACAGGCGGCTCGCGCGGGTGCTCTCGCTGATGTAGCGGTGGCTGGCGTTGGCGGCCTCCAGGCGGGCCTGGGCGTGGGCGATCTCCTCTTCCGTCGCGGTGGGGTCCTCCTTCACCACGGAGAGGTTGCGGATGGCCTCGAAGACGGCCTGGTCCTCCACGCTGGCGATGGCCTTGAAGCCCACCAGCCCCACGGCCTTGAGGTACTGCGCATAGCGCGCGTTGGCGATGATGGGCGCGTGGCCCGCGCTCTCATGGACGATGTCCGGCGCGGGCGTGTACTGGATGTGCTCGTGCGTGCGGATGTCCGCCGCGATGGCCAGCACGCCCAGCGCCTGCAATTCCGTGAAGACGGCGGGCGGGATGAAGCCGCGCACCGCCACGCAGGCCCAGCCCAGCTTGGACAGCTTCTCGTTCATCTCGTCCAGGCTGGGGATGGCCTCCGCGCCAATGCCCGTGGCCTCCAGGCCCTCCAGGTAGACGGGATGCGCCTTGTCGCTCAGGTGCTCGCGCAGCTGGCCCAGGATGTGCCGCCACACCGCCTGGTCGCGGGGCGTGTACGCCGCGTAGTCCTGGCCCACCACGTAGCGGCGCAGGTGGGCGGGAAGGCGGGCAATGGTCCGTTCCGTGGGCGTCATCGCGAGCGGCTCCTTCAAGAGAAACAGGACTCCTGAAGAATACGCACCGCACTGCAAGACGGAAATCCGGCAGAATTCGACGTCTTCGTCGAATTATCGCCGTTTGTTCAGGCGGCGACGCAGCCCGTCAAGGATGGATTGGACGGCGGGGCTGAGGCCTCCGGAGGGCCAGACGGCCACCACCTCCACGACCTGGGGCTCCTGTTCGCGCAGGGGCCAGACGTGGAGGTCGGGGGGGAACGGCTGGGTGGGGCGCACGTCGGGGGCGATGGTGCAGGCCTTGTAGGCGCGCAGCAGCTCGTAGAGGTGGAGGAAGCTCTCCACGCGGCCCACCTCCGTGACGGAGACGCCGTGCGCGGCGAAGCGGGCGCTGTTGGCGCCGCCGTAGGGGTCGTCCCGCAGCCAGTCCACGAAGCGCTGATCCTGGAGGTCCTTCACGTCCACGGTGCGGCGGGAGGCGTGCGTCCGTGCGAGCGCGGAGTCCGGGCCCGCGATGACGACGAAGGACATGCGCAGCAGGGATTCGGTGTCCACGCCCTCGTGCGGGGGCAGCGGGGTGAAGTCGAGCGCCAGGTCCTGCTGCCGCGTCTGCACCTGCCGCATGAGCTCGTGCGAGCCGCCGAAGCCCACCACCAGCTTGAGGTCGGCGGCGGCGGCATCCTGCGCGATGCCGCCCAGGAGCGACATGGACAGCGTGGGGTTGAGGCCCAGGCGCAGGGTGGGCTCCACGCGGGCCAGGTCCATCAGCCGCTTCATGTCCAACTGGTGGAGCGGCGTCTGGGTGCCCGCGTAGAGGCGCTCTCCTCGCGCGGACAGTTGCAGGCGCCGGCCCGGCCCCCGCTCCAGCAGGGCGGCGCCATCCGCGAGCGCCTCCTCCAGGGCGCGGATGTGCTCGCTCACGACGGAGCGGGCGACGCCCAGGTGCTCCGCGGCGGCGTCGATGCTGCCGGCCTCCACGGCGGCGGTGAAGGACTCGAGCCAGACCAGGTGTCGCTGGAGCTTGCGCGGGGGCATGGGGCTGCTGCGAGCTTAGAGGAAGAAGTCGGGCAGGAGCTCCGCGCCGGGGACGGACTGGTACTTGTCCAGGTCGGTGACGCCGGCGGCGCGCAGCACTTCATCGTCGATGCAGAAGTTCCCGGTGAAGGAGCGGCTGGGCTTGGTGAGGATGGCGTAGGCGGCGTCCGCCATGATCTCCGGCTTGCGGCTGCCCTTGATGGTGTCGTCGCCGCCCAGCAGGTTCTGCACGGCGGCGGTGGCGATGACGGTGCGGGGCCACAGCGTGTTGACCGCGATGCCGTCGTCCTTGAGCTCCTCCGCCATGCCCAGCGCGCACAGGCTCATGCCGTACTTCGCGATGGTGTAGGCCACGTGGGGGCCGAACCAGCGCGGCTCCATGTTGAGCGGCGGCGAGTTGTTGAGGATGTGCGGGTTGGAGGACTTCTTGAGGTACGGGATGCACGCCTGCGAGCACGCGAAGGTGCCGCGCGTGTTGATGCCGTGCATCAGGTCGAAGCGCTTGAGCGGCGTGTCCAGCGTGCCGGTGAGGCTGATGGCGCTGGCATTGTTCACCAGGATGTCGATGCCGCCGAAGGTCTCCACGGCCTTGGCGACGGCGGCGTGGATTTGCGCCTCGTCGCGGATGTCCACCACGCAGGGGAGCGCCTTGCCACCGGCCTCTTCAATCTCCTTCGCCGCCGAGTAGATGGTGCCGGGCAGCTTGGGGTGCGGGTCGGTCGTCTTCGCGGCGATGACGATGTTGGCGCCGTCACGGGCCGCGCGCAGCGCGATGGCCTTGCCGATGCCGCGGCTGGCGCCGGTGATGAAGAGGGTCTTGCCTTGGAGGTTGGACATGGGCCGCATCCTGACCCACTCCACCGCCGCGTGCATCTGGAAGACATCCGGTGGGCCGGGGCCGCGAGGAGCCCCGGTCCGGACTGTCGGTTACTGCGTGATGCAGGTGACGGTTTCGATCATCGTCACGTTGGAATTGCCGGTGGTGCCCCAGTTGCCCACGCCGTTCGTCCCCACGATGTACGTATACGCGGAGCCGCGGATGGCGGTGGTGAAGCTGCTCACGTCGACGTGGCCCTGGTCCTGGCAGAAGCGGCGGGCGGTCGCCACCGGGGTGCTGAAGTTGCCGGTGGGGTAGTTGGGCTGGATGGTGCCGATCTGGTAGCCGTTCACCTTCGGCGTCGTGTACGTGACCTCCGTCGCGTCGAAGCAGGTGATGGTCTCCAGCATGGTCACGTTGGAGTTGCCGGTGGTGCCCCAGTTGCCCACGCCGTTCGTGCCCACGATGAACGAGTAGGCGGAGCCACGGATGGCGGTGGTGAAGCTCTGCGCGCCGGTGTGGCCCTGGTCCTGGCAGAAGCGGCGGGCCGTGTCGGCGGGCGTGCTGTAGTTGCCGGTGGGTTGGCTGGGCTGGATGGTGCCCACCTGGTAGCCGTTGACCGTGGGCGTCGTGTACGTGACGCCCGAATTGGAGGTGAAGCAGGTGACGGTTTCGATCATCGTCACGTTGGAGTTGCCGGTGGTGCCCCAGTTGCCCACGCCATTGGTGCCCACGATGTACGTATACGCGGAGCCGCGGATGGCGGTGGTGAAGCTCTGCGCGCCGGTGTGGCCCTGGTCCTGACAGAAGCGGCGGGCCGTGTCAGCGGCGCTGCTGAAGTTCCCGGTGGGCTGGTTCGGGAGGTAGGTGCCAATCTGATAGCCATTGACCTTGGGCGTCACGTAGGTCTGGTAGGTGTCAGCGCTGGCCTGCGACGCGAAGCCCACGACGAAGAGCAGGGATACGAAGAGGGAGGGGAGACCGCTGCCGCGATGAAACATGTTTTTCCTCGGCTTGAGGGTGATGCGGGGGGAGCCGGACCGTAGCGACTCCCAGGGTTGAAAGCACTGTTTCACGGACCCGGAGACATCCTCATGGTCTACGCTGCGTCCCCATGCGACTGCTCTCACTCCTCGCCCTGGTGGTGTTGACCGTCCGCTGTGCCCACGCGCCCGAGGCCGCACCGACTGCCTCCGCGCCGCCCGCCGTTTCGTGGCCGGAGGCCCTGCCTCCCGCGCTGCGATTGCCGGACACCGTGCGGCCCGTGCACTACGCGCTGGACCTGAAGCTCGTGCCCTCGGAAGACACGTATCCGGGCAGCGTCACCATCGACGTGGAGGTCCGCGAGCCCGTGCGCCAGGTGTGGCTGCATGCGCAGGACGTGGACGTGACGCGGGCTCGCGTCACCGTGGGGAGTCGCACGTTCGACGCGAAGCCTGTCACCGCGCCGGAAGGACGTCTGGGATTGCTGCTGCCGGAGGAGCTGCCGGTGGGCAAGGTCCAGCTCCTGCTGGACTTCACCGGCAAGGTGGACCGCGAGCGCAGCCAGGGCATCTATGGGGTGGATGAGGCCGGTGAGCCCTACCTCTACACGTTCTTCGAGCCCATCGACGCGCGCCGCGCCTTCCCGTGCTTCGACGAGCCGACCTTCAAGGTGCCGTGGCGTCTGCGCTTCACCGTGAAGGCGGGGCATGTGGCGCTGGCCAACCATCCCGTCGTGTCGCGCGAGCCGCTGGCGGACGGCCTGGAGCGCGTCACCTTCGCGGAGAGCAAGCCGATGCCCAGCTACCTCGTGGCCTTCATGGTGGGGCCCTTCGACGTGGTGGAGGCCGGCACCGTGGGGCGCACGAACGTGCCGCTGCGCTTCGTCGTCCCCAAGGGCCGTGGCGCGGAGACCCGCTACGCCGCGAGCATCACGCCCCGTATCGTGAAGGGCCTGGAGGACTTCTTCGACCAGCCGTATCCGTACGAGAAGCTCGATGTGGCGGTCGTGCCCCGGTACTGGGGCACCATGGAGCACCCCGGCATCGTCGCGCTCGGGCAGCCGCTCACGCTCATTCCGCCCGGCGAGGAGACGCTGGCCCGCCGCAAGTCGTACGCGGTCATCGCCAACCATGAGCTGGGCCACTACTGGTTCGGGGACGTCGTCACCTGCTCCTGGTGGAACGACATCTGGCTCAACGAGTCCTTCACCGCGTGGTTGGACCGGCAGACCGTGGACCGGCTGGAGCCGTCCTGGGACTACCAGCAGGAGCGCGCCATGTTCGCGACGCGTTCCGCGCTGGCGTCGGATGAGCTGGCGGCGGCGCTGCCCGTGCGCAAGCCCGTGGAGAGCAACGACGACATCGTGGGCTCGTTCGACAACGGGACGACGTATGACAAGGGCTCGTCCGTCATCGCCATGTACGAGGCCTGGCTGGGGCCGGAGCGCTTCCGCGACTTCCTCCGCGGCTATGTCCGCAAGCACGCGTGGAAGGTCGCGACGATGGAGGACTTCCTCGCGGACCTGTCCCAGGCGGCGGGGCCGGAGGTGGCTCGGTCCTTTGGCGGCTTCATCGAGCGGAGCGGGGCGCCTCGGATCACCGCGCAGTTGTCGTGCCCGGCGGGCGGCGCTCCGTCCGTGAAGCTGTCTCAGGAGCGGTACCTGCCCGTGGGCTCCAAGGCGGACTCGCGGCAGGAGTGGCAGGTGCCCGTGTGCCTTCGCGTGGGCACGGGCACGCAGTCGTCGCGGGTGTGCTCGATGTTGCAGGGCCCGTCCGCGGAGGTCGCGTTGCCCACGAAGCAGTGCCCGGCGTGGGTGCTGCTCAACGCGGGCGGCACGGGTTACTACCGCGGCGGCTACACCCGCGAGCAGTTGACGAAGCTGCTCGCGACTCCGGCCGCTGCCTTCACTCCGGCGGAGCAGGTGGCGCTCTGGGCGGACGTGGATGCGGCGGTGAATCGGGGCGACCTGCCGCTGGGGGAGGCGCTGAAGGCGGTGCCTGCCTCCGCGAAGTCGACGAACCGGCTCGTGGTGCAGAGCGGCGCCTCGCTGCTGGAGCTCGTGCGCCTGGATCAGCTCACGCCCGAGGAGCGCCAGCGCTTCCGCGCGTGGGTGGCCTCGCTCTACTCGGCGCGCGCGAGGGCCCTGGGCTGGGTGCCGAAGCCGGGCGAGGACGACTCCGTGAAGGACTCACGCTCCCTCTTCCTCCGGCTGGCGGGCGGTCTGGGCGATGACCCCCGGCTGGTGAAGGAGTCGCTGCCCCTGGTGCGCGCCTGGCTGGCGGACCGCAAGTCGGTGGATCCGGAGGCGTTCGGTGCCGCGCTGCCTCGAGCGGCGACGCACGGTGATGCGGCGCTCTTCGACGCGCTGCTGGAGGCGGCGAAGAAGGAACAGGACCGCACCGAGCGTTCCCGGCTGCTGACGTCGCTTGCCTGGTTCCGGAACCCGGACCTGCTGTGGCGGGCGCTGGGGCTCGTGGTGTCGCCGGAGTTCGACGTGCGCGACTCGCAGGTCATCCTCCGGATGGCGTTGATGTCGCCGGAGTCGCAGTCGCTGGCGTGGAATTTCTACCAGACGCACTTCGATGCGCTGACCCAGCGCCTGCGCTCGGATGAGCTGGGCCGGTTGATTGGCCAGACGGGGAGCCTCTGCGATGACATCCACCTGGCGCAGGTGGAGACGCTCCTCACGCCCCGCGTGGACAAGATCGAAGGCGGCCCGCGCGCGCTCGCCCGGGCCCTGGAGTCCATCCGGCTGTGCATCGAGTCCCAGAAGCTCCAGTCCCCGAGCGTCAAGGCGTTCCTCCGCGCCCGGTGAGCCCGCGGGCCCGAGGCCTCATGGACCGTAGGGACACATCTTCAGCATCTGCGCGATGGGCGGGCGGCAGAGCTCCAGGAGCTGTGTCTCGTCCAGGAACGAGGAGTTCCGCGCCTTGAGGTAGCAGGACGCGGGATCATCCGGGGGCGTGGCGTACTGGCAGAGCTGGAGCGCCTGCGGGTCGGCGAGGAAGCCTCCCTCCTGGACCCGGTGGAAGCACTTCGCCGGGGCGTCGGAACGGGCACCCTGGCAGAGCTGCGCCGCGATGCTCTCCGTCACCGAGCCGCCCTGGCGCGCCTCCTCGAAGCAGGAGTATTGCGACGCATCCTCCTCGGGAGGGCCCTCCAGTTGTCCCGCCGCGGGAAGCCCGAGCAGCGCGGCAGCCAGTCCCCAGCAACGTCTCCATTGGCCTCGCTTCATCGTTCACCTCCCACAGAAGGTGGGGGAGTCATGGCCCGCATGGGAGGGACGGGCGGGAAGACAGCCGCCGTGCGCCAGCCGCTTCAGCCGTGCACGGTGCGACTGTCAGCGGGCACGGCCGCCCGGTCCTTCAAACCGTAATCCCTCACGACGTGCGCCACCCGCAGGCGGTAGTCGCTGAACACGCCTCCCCGGCCTTCGCGCTGGGCGTCACGGTGGGCCTCCAGTCGCCGCCATTCCGCCACCGCTGCCTCGTCGCGCCAGTAGGACAGGGACAAAAGCTTCCCCGGTTCGCTGAGGCTCTGGAACCGCTCGATGGAGATGAAGCCGTCGATGTCCGCCAGCAGGGGGCGCAGCTCCGCCGCGAGGTCCAGGTACCGCTGCCGATGCGACTCGTGTGCCCAGACCTCGAAGATGACAGCAATCATTCCAGTCCTCCCAGGACGCGGGTGTTGGTGGAAGCACGCCAGGTGACGGGGCCCGACAGCGGGGACAGGTCCAGACCGCTCGCGAGCACGCGCTCCGCCGCCGCGGTGGCCATCGCGGTCGCGAGCAGGTGCCCGGGACAAGCATGCGAGCCCAGGCCGAAGGTGAAGGTCTGGCGCGCTGCGCGCCGTGACAGGAAGGCGTCGGGCTGGGGATTCACCAGCGGATCCCGATTCGCGGCGGCGAGCACGACGACGATGGTCTCATCGGCTTCCAGCGCCTGACCCGCGACAGTCGCGGCGGCATGGGTGAAGCGTCGTGTGTTCTGGACCGGGGAATCGTGGCGAGCCGCTTCCTGGACTACGTCGTCCAGCGTGCACGCACCCTGTGAGAGTTGTTCGCGCAGCTCGGGCATGCGAGCGAAGGCCCGCAGCGTCGCGGCCAGAAGACCGGCTGTCGCTTCATACGCCTGGGTGAGCAGGCCCACGGCGTTGGGGATGCGCAGGTCCCCCGAACCGTGGCATTCCATGAGCCGGGCCGTGAGCGCGGTCCTCGTCGTGGACTGGAAACAGGCGGCCACGCGGTCGTTCAGCCGTGCCGCGCTCTCGCTGCCATCAGGGGGACCGGCGACCGAACGGACATAGGCATCCACGTCTCGCACGCTCGCTTCCAGCGTGTTTTCCGGGAAGCCCAGCAGCGACCCCAGCACGAACACGGGGAGCTGAAGTGCGGCGTCCGGCAGTCGTTTCAGCGACGGCGTCGCGAACAGCCGTGCCACCTGGCGGCGGCTCTCCGCTTCGACCTCCCGCAGCGCCTCCGGCAGCGCGCGTGAGAGCGTCTGCTTCACGGCGGGGTAGGGGCCACCGTCGTTCATCCGCACCAGCCGTCCGAAGAGGGCCCCGGCGGCGGTGCCCACCAGGTGCGGAGGCACGGGCTCCGACCGTGGCCGGACCCGGCAGTGCTCGCTGGTGAGCACCGCGCGGACGGTGGCCGCATCCGCCGCGATCCACGGCGCGAAGCCGGGAACGCGGTGCAGTCCGCACGGGGCTCGAAGCTCTGCGTAGTAGGGATATGGGTCGGCATGTGTGACGGCCTGATACGGGTCGGTGGGCGGTGTCATCGGTCCTCGTGGTCAGGCACTCTGCTGCCGCTGGCGTGTCCGCGCGCCAGGAAACGGTTCGCCATGGAACGAACGATAAATGCAGGGCCGGACCTCACGACGCTGGTCACGGGTCGGTGGGTGGTGTCATCGGTCCGCGTGGCCAGGCCCCCTGCTGCCGTTGGCGTTTCCGTGTGCTAGAGATGGTTCGCCATGGAGCGAATAATGGATGCAGGTCCGGACCTCACGACGCTGGCCACGGCCGTCGGGGACGCCACTCGGATCCGGATGCTGGAGTTGCTGATGGAGGGACGGGCGCTCGTCGCGAAGGAGCTCGCGTTCGGCACCGGCGTGAGCCCCGCGACGGCGACCGCGCACCTGCAGCGGTTGGAGCAGGCCCGGTTGGTCCGCGCCACCCGGCAGGGGCGCAACAAGGTGTTCCGGATCGCCACGCCCACCGTGGCGCGGATGGTGGAGGCGCTGATGACCGTGGCGGTCCGAGCGCCCCGTGCGTCAGCGACTCCGGAGCCCCTGCGGGCCGCGCGCTACTGCTACGACCATCTGGCGGGCCGTTTGGGCATGGGAATCACCGACGCGCTGCTGCGGGCCGGGCACCTCTCTCTTCGCAAACGCGCGTTCGCGCTCACGCCGAGCGGCGAGGCGTGGTTCCAGGATTTCGGCATCGACCTGGCACCCGTGCGCGAGCAGCGGCGCCACTTCGCCCACCGGTGCCTGGACTGGAGCGAGCGGCGCGATCACCTCGCGGGGGCACTGGGCGCGGCGCTCGCCGCCCGGGTGTTCTCATTGGGGTGGGTGGAACGTCAGCCCGACTCGCGCGGCCTCATCGTCACGCCGGGAGGACAGCGGGGGCTCAAGCGTCACTTCGGCATGCTGTAGGCCGTGGCGTTCGCGTCCGCGCGCTCACGGGTGCGCTGGATGGCCACGGAGACCGCTTCGCCCACGGCGCGAGGGAGACCGTGGGCGTCCATCGCCATCAGTCCCGCTTCGGTGATGCCTCCCGGGGTGGCTATCTCCGTGATGAGGCGAGGCGTGGTGGCGCCGGGTTCGGCCAGGAGCTTCGCCGCGCCAATGAGCGTTTCCTTCGCGAGCGCCGCCGCTTCACCCGCGTCCATCCCGTGCGCCATGGCGGCCTGGGCCAGGGTCTCCACGAAGCGGAAGACATACGCGGGGCCCGTGCCGCACACGCCCGTGCAGACCGTGAGCGCCTCCTCGGTCATCCACATCGGCCGTCCCGTCGCCGCGAAGACGGATTCGGCGACCTGTCTCGCGGCCTCTGTCGCCCGGGACCGGCCGTCAGGGGCGTCACGCCCGCTCCCACGCGTACGGGCGTATGGGGTAGGGCACGAATGACAGAGACGCAGGAGGGCAACGCCGCTTCCAACTGCGCGAGCCGCACGTCCGCGGAGAGCGACAATACGGTCTGCCCTGGCTCCAGCGCCGGCGAGATGACCGCCATCAGGTCACGCAGTTGCGCCTGCCGCACCGCCAGCAGGATCACCCTCGCGCCCCGCACCGCCTGCGCATTGTCCATGAGGACGTGCACGCCGTGCCGGGAGCGCAGTTCCTCTCCACGTTCGGACCGGCGCACCGTGACGCGAAGGTCTGAAGGACGCACGTGGCCGGAGCGCAACAGTCCCAGGATGAGCGCTTCAGCGATCTTGCCGCCTCCGAGAAGGACGACGGGAGCAGAGATGGAATGGGACGCCATCGCTAGAGCCTACCCTCAAGCGGGCCGCCAGGAATTCGCCAACAAGGTCCGTGCCCCCGCGTGCCTTTGAGGGTGCAGCAATGTGGCGCGACTGGATGCAAGAGCGGAGGGCAGGTCGGGCCCGGTACCCTCAAAACCTGTCCGACAGTCGGACAGGTTTCCGCCGCCAGAGGCCCAAGCCCGCGCTCACCCCGCCCATGCGCGACGCCGTGAGTGCCGACGCCTGGGTGATGACACGAACAGAGTCGTTCGCCCGGTCCGCTCAAAACCTGTCCGACAGGTTTCGACGCATCCAGCCCGGGGCCGCGCTGGCCCCTATGTGAGCGACGCCATGAGTGCGCGAACGCCAAGGTAGGAACACGAACAGAGGTGCTCGCCCGGGCCCGGTACGCTCAGAACCTGTCCGACAGTCGGACAGGATTCGTGGCAAGCAGTCCGAGGCCACACCAGTCCACCCATGCAGCGACGTCATGCGTGCGCGAGCGCAAGGTCGTGACACGGGGAGAGGGGCCGCCTGGTCCCGGCTTGCCCAAAAGCTGTCCGACAGTCGGACAGCTTTTCGACGCATGCGGCTCGAGGCTGTGCTGGTCCGTCGGTCGAGCAATGTCCTGCGTGCGTGAACTCCAGGTGTGGGCTCGGACAGATTCACCCGCCTGGGACCGGTTCCCTCAAAACCTGTCCGACAGTCGGACAGGTTTCCGCCGCATGCGGCCCGGGGCCGCGCTGGTTCTGCAGGTGCGCAACATCATGCGTGCGTGAACTCCAAGGTGGGGACACGAACGGAGGTGCTCGCCCGAGGCTGGTTTCCCCAAAACCTGTCCGACAGTCGGACAGGTTTTCGCCGCATGCGGCCCGAGGCTGCGCGGGCCCGGCGGGCGATGCGGACAGTGGGCCTTCACGCTCATGTCAGACCCCTGTGGTTGGATGGCGATGCTGGGACGAGGAGGGGATGGGGATGGGGAAAGCGAAGCTGACGCGTCTCTATGACGCTTGTCGGGACACGGCGTACGAGGCGCTGCGGTGGCTTGCTGCGCGGGGCCTTGGGGGCCAGCGTCCGAGGAACAAGACTCGCGCGGTGGCAGTGGGTGAGTCGTTGATACTGGAGGAGATGCGTCCTCCCGCGCCTTGTTCGCGCGCCCGATTCGTCAACGCGCTGCTTGCCATCCACTCAAAACTTCACGCCCACCGTGGTGCGCAGTTGCGTGTCCAGGGGCGGCACCGTCGCGGGCGGTGCGCTGTCGTAGGTGAGGTTGAAGCCGATGCCCACCGTGACGCGGGGATTGGGCGTCACCGCGAAGATCGTCTCGTTGAGGACCCGCAGGTCGGAGGGGCGGGTGACTCGCGGCTGGAAGTAGACCGTCTCCACGAGGTTGATGTTCTCCATCAGCTTCACCCGGCCCAACAGGTAGCTGGAGACTCTCGGGTCCGTGTAGCGGTCTCCCGCGTCCACCTCGCCGTCCTTGCGCAGCCGTTCGTGCTCCAGCATCAGCGCCACCCCGAAGGTGAGCCCCATGCGTTCCTCGTTGAGCAGGATGAAGCGCGGACCCGCGCCCAGCAGGGCCCGGAACTGGAGCCGGCGGAACTCGTTGTACTCGTGCTGCGCGAAGACCTCGCCCGACACCGTGTCCGTGAACTTGCGCCGGTAGCGCACGTGCTCCAGCACCTGGCTGACGATGCGCTCGCCACTGGCGAACGAATACTCACCGCGGATGACGGCCAACCAGACGTCGCGCTCGGAGCGCAGTTGGCCCACCAGGGAGCCCCGCACGGAGAACAGCTCCGTGCTGCCCGTGCGCCAGTCGCCGCCCAGCTCGATGGCCGCGGCCGGCCCCGGCTCCGCCTTCTCGTCGAAGAGCGCCTGCACGTTGACGATCTGTGCCGCCGCGCCGCTCGCGTGGAGCAACACCACCAGCACCACCCACCCACCCGACTTCACGAGATTCATGCTTCCTTGCTGTGCCTGCTCGGGCGCCCTTGTTCAACCCCGTTGTGGGGGCTCCGGTGTGTCGGTCCAGCGCTTGACGCCAACGGTGGAGCGGAGCATGCCTGCGCTGTTTCCCAGGCCCTTCTGCTCTCCGGAGTCCGCCCATGCAGGTTCACATCATCGATGCCTTCACCCGCACCGCCGGTGCAGGAAACCGCGCGGGCGTGGTGCTCGACGCCTCGGCGCTGGATGTCCCCACGATGCAGCGGACCGCCGCGGCCGTCAGCGCGTCGGAGACCGCGTTCCTGCTGTCCCGGCCCGGCGATGCCACCGTGCGCCTGCGCTACTTCACACCCGTGGACGAGATTCCCTTCTGCGGCCACGCCACCGTGGCCACCTTCCACCTGCTCGCGGAGAAGGGGCTCTTGCGAAGCCCGGGGACGTACACGCTGGAGTGCCCCGGTGGCACGTTCCACATCGAGCTGGAGCCCCAGGGTACGCAGGGGACGCGCGTGTGGATTGCCACGCCTCCACCGCCCGTGCAGCCCAACACCGTGGCCCTGGACGCACTGATGGCCACGCTGGGCGGGACGGCCTCACAAGTGGACCCGTCGCTGCCGGTGATCCGCCAGGGCCACCGGCTGGTGGTGCCCCTCCGGCGGCTCGCGGACCTGGAGTCGCTGACGCCGCGAGGCGCGGCGATGAACGCGCTGCTGATGCCGCACGGCTTGCGAGGCGTCTACCTCTTCACCCGTGAGGCGAAGGAGGAGGGGAGCGTGGCCCAGGCGCGCTACTTCGTCCCGGGCTTCGGCATCCTGGAGGACCCCGTGACGGGCTCCGCCGCGGGACCGCTCGCGGCCTGGCTCGCTGAGCACGGGAGCCTTCGCCTCCCGGAGCACGGCGGCACGGTGTCGAGCCGCATCGAGCAGGGCGACACGCTCGGCAAGCCGGGCCGCATCGACATCCAGGTCACCGGCCGGCCAGGCCATATCGAGCGCGCCCGCGTCGGTGGGGTGGCCCTCACCGTGATGGACGCCACGCTGCTCGCGTAGCGAGGCTCCCGCGAATGCCAGACCGCGGGCCGCGGACCCTTGATGGCCCCGCCACGCGCCTCCACGTTTGGGGTTGGGATGATCCCATCCCCGCTTAGTGACCGGTGCGGTCCGGCGGCCGGGCGCCAGCCGGCTCCACCGGGGGAGGACGTCATGGCAACCGACAACAGGAACCCAGGCGCGCAGGGGGAGCCCTCCTCCTCGCCCGCAGTGAAGAACGCCCAGGCTGACGTGCCGGGCGCCACCTCGCAGGGACAGGGCCCCAGGACGGGCGCTGGCATCTCCCGCCGCGAGTCATCCGCACCGGCCATCGGAAGGGAGACCGCGCCCCTGAGCCCGTTCGGGCTGCTGCGCCGGATGCTCGAGGACATGGACCAGCTCTTCACCGGCGTGGGAGGCCGGGGCCTCACCGCTCGGCGCGACGTGCTGGACGAGGGCCTCTGGTCCCCGCAGGTGGACGTGCTGGAGCGGAACGGAAACCTCATCGTGAAGGCCGACCTGCCGGGAATGAGGCAGGAGGACATCCACGTCGAGTTGCAGCCGGACCTGCTCATCATCGAAGGCGAACGTTCCTTCGAGCTGGAGGAGGAAGAGGAAGCCGAAGGCGTCTGGAGCCTGGAGCGCAGCACGGGGCTGTTCCGCCGCGCCATTCCGCTTCCAGAAGGCATCGACACGGAGTCGGTCCAGGCGAACTTCGAGAACGGTGTACTGGAGGTCTCCCTGAAGCTCCCGGAGGCGCTGCCGCAGGGCAAGCGCATCGAGGTGAAGGGCGGCTCAGGCGAGCAGGCCCGCCGGATGACGCGCGGGAAGCCCATCCACTGAGGGCGGGGCGCTTGCGTCAGTGCGTGTGCCGGCGGCCCTCGTCCTCCACGACGGCCGCCGCCACCTTCTCCGCCGAAGAGCGCAGCTCCCACTCGGAAGGCGAGTGCCAGGACTCGAAGGCGAACAGCTTCCGCATCAGCTTCCCGGCCTGATAGCCCGGGCGCAGCTCGATGGCGTCGAACATCCAGGACAGCGCCTGGTCCGCGAAGGTGTACCAGGCCTCCTCGCAGCCCGTGGCGTCCATGGTGAGGCTCATTGTGGTGACGAGTCCATCCGCCAGGGCCAGCATCCGGATGTCATTGTCATCCGGGCCCGAGGGCAGATCCCGCTTCAGCGCCTGGAAGTGGGCATCCAGCTTGAACAGCCATCCGCGCGACCGCTCCAGCGCGTCGATCATGAGCTGGATGTTGTATTCCACGCTCATGTTCGGGGTGGGCTTCTGCCGGAAGAAGCGGTGGCACCAGCAGTAGCCGCCGAAGCTCTCATTGCCCAGATACAGCCCCGTCTCCGTGTACCAGGCCCCCAGGTTCTGGTTGAGCATCCGCTGGATGTGTTTCGCCATCGTGTCGTGCTGCTCGTCCGTGAGCTTGCGCGTCCCCGGGGGCACGCGCGGCGTCAGGTACTCGCGCAGCATCCGGATGAGCTTCTCCGGATCATACCCCTCCAGGCTGTCGCGGATGCGCAGCCAGTGCCCGAGGGCCGACCTGCTCATACGGCCACCGCCGCCACCCGCGCCGCCGCGTCCCGGAGGGCGTCCGGAGGAGGCGCGATCCAGGACGTGAAGACGAAGGCCGTGTCCAACTGCTCCTGCGTGGCGTCCGACAAGGGCAGTCCCATCGCCTCGATGCACCACGTCATCGCGTCCTGCGCGACCTGGTACCAGGTCTCCTCGCAGGACGTTGTCTCCGCCGTCAGGTCCACGGTCCGCACCAGCCCTTCCGCGAGCGCCTTCGCCCGGAGAGCCTTGTCGTCGGCCGCCAGCTCAAGCTGACGGCGCGAGGCCTGAAACACGCCGTCCAGCGCGTACAGAAACGAACGGATCCGCTCCAGCGCGTCCAGCATGAACTGGATGTTCTCATCCACATCCATCGTCCGGTGCGGCGGGTTCTGGTTGAAGAACGAGTGGCACCAGCAATAGCCGCCCAGCACTTCATTGCCCAGGGGCAGGCCGCTCTCGACGTACCAGGGCCCCAGTTCGGCCTGGAGCAGGTCCTGCACGGCGTTCTTCGCCTGCTTGAGCCGGCTGGTGTGGATGCTTCCGGTCCGCAGGGGAGCCAACGCCTCCCGCAGCCGGGACGCCAGCGATTGCGCTGAGTAGACATCCAGGCTGTCGCGGATGCGGCGCCACGTGAAAGCGTCATTGCTCATTCGGGAGCCTCGTTGCGGCATGGGGCGTCCGGCCCCGCGATGGTCCGGGCCAGCAGCCTCGCCAGCCGCGTGTAGTTCACCGTGTCTCCCGGGCGCTTGGGCCACAGCACCACTGGAGCCAGCGGAGGCGTGGGCAGCCGGCCCCGGCGCAGCATGTATTCCAGCCACAGCCGCGCCGCGCGGGCGTTGCCGTCCGGGAAGGGGTGGAAGAAGCACAGGTCCAGGTACAACCGAGTGGCATGTGCCACCGGGTGACGCGCCTCCCGCGCATCCGCTTCCACCTTGTCGCGGAAGGCCGCCTCCAGGCCGGGCTCGTGCGCGTAGCGGTGCGCGCCACCCCACGCGAAGGCGTCCCCGTTGCGGAAGCCCGTGGGCCCGCCCAGGAGCTCCGACTGGACCTCCACCATCCGGGCGAAGGTCAGCGGCTCGCCCGCGTCCGCGAGCTGGCGCACCCGGGTCAGGGCCCGTTCGAAGCGCTCCGTCCGCGCTGCCCCCTGGGCTTCATGGGCCGGTGCGTCATGGCGATACAGGAAGTCCTCCTGAGCCCCGGTCTCCCGGAAGGGCTGCCGCGCCGCCGCCGCCAGGTCCGCCCGGAGCGCGGGCAGCGCCCAGTCCAGGGCGCTCGTGGCCTCCCGGTGGGGTGCGAGCTGCTCGGTGGGGGACGGGGCTTTCACTCGGGGTCCGGGGCGGAAACAGGGGGCGGAGAGCCCAGCATGGACGGTGCCGGGTGACAAACACCCCGGGCACGGAGGCCCTCCCGTGGGTCACGGAGTGGAGCCTGGGCTCACAATTGCGTAAACAGGCCGTTCTGGCAGCAGGGAGAAGGCACTGAATGAAGACGTTCCTCGTGGTCAACCCGCGCAGCGCCAACGGGCAGACGGGGAAGCGATGGGTGGAGATCTCCGCGCAGGTGGGCAAGGTGCTCGGTGACTTCGGGTACGGCTTCACCAGCGGCGGCATGGATGCGGCGCGTCTGGCGCGGCAGGCCATCGACGACGGCTATGAGTGCATCGTCGCGGTGGGCGGCGACGGCACCCTCAACGAGGTCACCAACGGCTTCTTCCGCGACGGACAGGTCATCAACCCCCGGGCCACGCTGGGCCTGTTGCCCCGAGGCACCGGCGGCGACTTCCGCCGCACCTTCGGCTGGGACCTGGAGCTGACGTCCGCGCTGGAGCGGCTGCGCACGGAGACGACGGAGCCCTTCGACGTGGGCCGGCTGGAGTTCACCGACAACGACGGCAAGCCGGCCACGCGCTTCTTCGCCAACATCGCCTCGTTCGGCGTGAGCGCGGTGGTGGCTCGCGAGGTGAACCAGGGCAGCAAGGCGCTGGGCGGCAACCTGAGCTTCATGTGGGGCACCGTGAAGGGCCTCATCAAGTACCAGGAGCAGCAGGTGCGCCTCACGGTGGACGGCGGCGAGCCGGAGACGGTGAGCGTCACCGCGGTGGCCGTGGCCAACGGCCGCTACTTCGGCAGCGGCATGTTCGTGGCGCCGGAGGCGGTGACGCACGACGGCCTCTTCGACGTCACCATCTGGTCCAACTACGGCCTGTCCGACTTCGTCCTCAAGTCCAAGGGCGTCTACAACGGCGACCACGTCACCTGGAAGGGCACGCGGCGGCTGCGCTGCCGCACCCTCCACGCGGAGCCGCTGACGGGCGACGTGTTCCTGGACGTGGACGGCGAGACGCCGGGCCGGCTGCCCTGCACCATGACGCTGCTCCCGGGCGCCATCCGCCTCAAGGTGTAGCGCCGGAGCGGGGCGAGCGCCGCGCGTCCTCCACGGGCGCGCCGACGCCAGGTGACGCGGGCGTGGGGCGGTACCAGCTCGTCTGTCCAATCAGGTGCCGCGTGAAGCCGTCCTCCATCAGGGGCGAGGCCTCCGCGGCGCCCAGCACCAGGTAGCCGTCCGCGTGGAGCATCCGCCGCACGCGGGCGAGCACCGCGCGCCGGGTGGGCGCGTCCCAGTAGATCATCACGTTGCGCAGGAAGACGAGGTCCACGGGCGCTTCCTGCGGGAAGTCGTCCATCAGGTTGAGCGGCCGGAACTCCACCGGCTTGCGCACCTGTTCGCTCAGCCGCCACCCGTCGCGCTCCTGGTGGAAGTAGCGCTGGCGCAGCTCGGGCGTCAGGCCGCGGTGGATCTCCTTCGCGTCGTAGCGGGCCTCGCGGGCACGGACGAGCGCGCGGGTGGAGAAGTCGGTGGCGAGGATGCGCACCGTCCACCCGGTGATGAGCAGCCCGGACTCGGCCAGCGTCATCGCGACGCTGTAGGGCTCCTGGCCGTAGGCGCACGCCGCGCACCAGATGCGCAGCGTCCGCGAGCGGGCGCGCCTGGCCAGCAGGCCTGGCAGCACCGTGGTGCGCAGGGCGTCGAAGACGGGCGCGTCGCGGAAGAAGGCCGTCTCGTGGTTGGCCAGCGCCTCCGCCAGCCGCTGGTGCAGCGGACTGCCCTCGGGCTGCGAGCGCAGCCGCGCGACCAGGGCGGAGAGGTCTGGCAGCCGCTCCTCGCGCATGAGGGGCGTGAGCCGCGTCTCCACCAGCGCGGACGTGTCGGGCTCCAGCACGAGCCCGGAGCGGCTCAGTACGCGCTGCCGCAGGTAGGCGAAGTCGTCGGGAAGCAGGGGCATGATCAGGTCCTCCGTCCGCGCGCATCCACGCGCCGCGCCAGCTCCAGGGCCAGCGCGTCCAGGGGCACCACGGCATCCGCGAGCCCCGCCTGTTCCACCGCGCCCGGCATGCTGCCGACGACGCAGCTGGCCTGGTCCTGCACCACCACTTGTCCGCCTGCTTCAATCACCCGCCGGCAGCCGCGCAGCCCGTCCTGGCCCATGCCGGTGAGCACCGCCGCCAGCACCCCCGCGCCGTACACCTCCGCCGCGGAGCGGAAGAGCAGGTCCACCGCCGGACGGCACGCGTTCTCCGCCGGCCCCTGGTGCGTGAGCAGCCGCACGCCCGTCGCGTCCCGGCACACGGCCAGGTGGAAGTCGCCGGGCGCGACCCACACCTCGCCCGCCTGCACGGCGGCGCCCGTCACCGCCTCGC
Source organism: Corallococcus sp. M7 (assembly GCF_054512695.1). Classification (NCBI taxonomy): domain Bacteria; kingdom Pseudomonadati; phylum Myxococcota; class Myxococcia; order Myxococcales; family Myxococcaceae; genus Corallococcus; species Corallococcus sp. M7. The sequence continues at coordinate 6,117,405 of NZ_CM137252.1, read as the reverse complement.
GCACGGTGAGCGGCGTCACGCCCTGCAACCGCTCCGCGAGCAGCCGGGTGAAGAGGGGCGGCATGTGCTGCACGATGAACACCGGCACCGGCAGGTCCGCGGGCAGCGCGGACACCAGGCGCACCAGCGCGCCCGGGCCCCCCGTGGATGCACCGACGACGATGGCCTCCACCCGCGCGGGCGTTCGCGGCCGGGACGGAGGTTCGCGCGTCACCGGTGACGGCGTGGTGGACGGCGCGCGCACGTTCAGCGCCTTGAGCTTGCGCACCAGCTCATCCCGCACGGCCTCCACGGTGATGTTCATTCCGCCCGCGGACGTGGGCTTCGTCACGTAGTCGCGGGCCCCCAGCGCGAGCGCCTCCAGGGTCAGCACACCTCCGCGTTCGGTGAGCGCGCTGAACATCACCACGGGCAACTCAGGGGCGCGCTGGCGCAGGAGCTTCAGCGTCTCCAGCCCGTCCAGCTCTGGCATCTCCAGGTCCAGCAGCACGACGTCCGGCTGGAGCTGCTCCACCTTCGCCAGGGCGATGCGGCCATTGGGCGCGGTGGCGACGACCTCCAGGCCCGGCGCCGCGCCCAGCAACAGCGACACCTGTCGCCGCACGACGGCCGCGTCGTCCACCACCAGGACCCGGATGGCGTTCATTCGCACCCGCTTCACCGCACCGCGTGCGCGACCGGGCAGCGGCCCATGGGGGCACCGGAGGCACTCTCGCCATACACCTCGTGGCGCGGCCGGCTCGCGAGGATGGCGCTGGCGCCCCAGTCCGTCACGCGGTGGAAGGCCTCGGACGCGATGAAGGCGTCGAAGCCATCACGGCTGTGCCACTCGGAGACGATGAGGTAGCGCCCTGGCGCTCCCACGCTCTTGAACAGCTCCGTGTGCACGTGCGCCGGCAGCGTGCGCATCGCCTCCAGCACGAGCGCGAACTTCCGCTCGAAGGCGTCCGCCTTGCCCTCACGCACTTCGTAATTCATGCCGATGGTGACCATCCGTCACCTCCTTGTCCGTAGGTCATTCGAGCCAGACCCGGACACGCCGGGGGCCCTCGTCCAGGTGGAACAGCTCCGAAGGCCGCAGCCCCGCCGCGACCGCCGCGCTACCAATGGCCGCGGGATCCACGCCCCGAGCCGCCAGCTTGCCGGGCAGATCCTCCGGCAGCAGGTCCTCCAGATGCGCCGTCACGTCCGCGCGGAAGGTCAGCGCGACGCGCGTGCGCCCGGCTTCCGTCACCTGGACCTTCAAGTAGCGAGCGGTGCCCTCCACCCGTGTCTTCGGCATCGACGGTGGAGGCGGCAGTGACGGGGCGCGGGCCTCGTCCAGGAGCGGTCCCCAGGCGATGGGCGCATCCAGCACGTCCAGATGGCGCACCAGCCCGTGGAACGCGCGCAGGACGAACAGGAGCGACGCGGGCCCCGCGGCGCGGAAGTTCCAGCGGTGCGGCCCCAGCGCTTCCGTGAGCCGCTCGCCCAGGCGCCAGCTTCGCGCGTGGAAGGGCCGGTCCATGAGGAAGGGCTCCAGCAGCACGCGGCTGACGGCGGGAAGCGCTTCCGCCATGGGCTCCAGCAGCTCAGGCGCGAAGCCCAGCATCACCCACGCGGACAGGAGCTGCTCCGGGCTCGGCGGCGTGCCCGGACACTTGAGGAGCGAAATCAACCGCCCCAGCCCCACGGACAGCTCCGGCGGCAGCGGCTTCACGCAGCCGAAGTCGAGCACGCCCAGCACGGGCTTGCCGTCCGGTCCCCGCGACACGCGGTAGTTGCCCGGGTGCGGATCCGCGTGGAGCGCGCCCCAGGTGAAGCAGCCGTGGAGGAACAGCCGCACCAGCGTCGTGGACAGCGCGCGCCGGTCCGCTTCGCTCCAACGCCAGCCATCCGCGAGTGACGCGCCCTCCACCCAGGTCATCACCAGCAGGTCTTCCCGCGTGTGCGCGTCCACGGGCACGGGGACGACGACGCCCGGCACGTCCGCCATGCGCGTGTTCGCGTCCCACAGGGCCTGGGCCTCGTGGTGATAGTCCAGCTCGCCCTGGAGCATGCGGGCCAGCTCGTGGCGGTAGGCGGACAGGTCCAGCTTCCCGCGCCAGCCACCCAGCGGCGCGGCCAGCCACCCCAGCGCGCGCAGATCATCCCGCACGGCTTCAGCGATGCCCGGGTGCCGCAGCTTCACGGCCACGGCGCGCCCGTCATGCAGCACACCCCGGTGCACCTGGCCCAGTGACGCGGCGATGCCCACGCCGTCCAGCGCTTGGAACACCTCCCGCCAGGGACGGCCCAACCGGCACGACACCTCCTCCAGCGCGGCCTCCGGCTCGAGCGGGGAGGGCGCCTCCGCGAGCGAACCGAACCCCGGCGTGGCCGCGCCCAGCTCCGCGAGCGTGAGCACCTGGCCCACCTTCTGGGGCAGCCCACGCAGGCCCAACAGCCGCTGGGCCAGCTCATGCCGCGCGTGCTCCGCGTCCTGGGGCCGGGACTTCCGCCGCAGGCGCGTGGAGGCACGGGCCACCTGGCCCAGCTCCCACCACCGTTTCAATCCGGTTCGCACGTGCCGTGGCTCCCTGGTCCTGATTCCGCTCGCGCTACTTCGTCCACACCCGCATGGATGCACGGGCCACCTGGCCCAGCTCCCACCACCGCTTCAATCCTGTTCGCATGTGCCGTGGCTCCGTGGGCCTGATGCCGTGCGCACTACTTCGTCCGCGCCTGCGTGGAGGCACGGGCCACCTGGCCCAGCTCCCACCGCTGCTTCAATCCGGTTCGCATCTGCCGTGGCTCCGTGGGCCTGGTGCCGTCCGCGCTACTTCGTCCGCGCCTGCTTGTCGGTGGCATCCACCTGCACGACCAGCCGTTGCAGCGACTGCGCCATGTGGGCCAGCTCCACCGCCGAGCGCTGCGTGCTGCCCGCGCCCTCGGTGGTGCTGCGCGCGGCCTCCGCCACGGCGGCCATGTTCTCGGAGATCTGCTGGCTGCCCTTGGCGGCCTCGCCCACGTTGCGGAGGATCTCCCCCGCGGTCGCCGTCTGCTCCTCCACGGAGGAGGCGATGGACGTCTGCAGCTCGTTGATGCGGCTGATGGTGGCGCCGATCTCCAGGATGGCGTTGACCACCTCCTCGGTGTCGCCCTGGATGGTGCCGATCTTCTGGCCGATGTCCTCCGTGGCGCGGGCCGTCTCGCGCGCCAGCTCCTTCACCTCGTTGGCCACCACCGCGAAGCCCCGGCCCGCCTCACCGGCGCGCGCCGCCTCGATGGTCGCGTTGAGCGCCAGCAGGTTCGTCTGCTGCGCGATGGAGGTGATGACCTTGATGACCTTGCCGATCTCCTGGCTGCTCGTCCCCAGCTTGCCGACGACGCTGGACGTGGAGTCCGCGAGCTTCACCGCGGACGCGGCCACCTTGGCGGCGGTGCTCGCGTTGCGCGCCACCTCGCGGATGTTCGCGTTGACCTCCTCCATGCCGGACGCGACGCTCTGCACGTTGCGGCTGACCTGTTCGGCGCCGGCGGACACCTGCGTGGCCTGCGCCGCGGTCTCCTGCGCGTTGCTCACCATCTGCTGGCTGACGCTGGACAGCTCCTGCGACGACGCGGCGAGCGTCTGCGAGTGCTGCGTCACCTCCTGGAAGACGCCGCGCAGGGTGGCGTCCAGCTCCTTCTCGCGCTGCTGCACGGCGAGCTTCTCCGTGATCAGCTCCCACGTCACCATGGGTCCCAGGTAGCGGCCCTGGCCGTCGTACACCGCCGTCACCAGCAGGTCCGCGGTCTCCGGGCCAATGGGGATGTTCGCGCGCACCGGCAGGTTCTTGTCGTTGGACAAAATCTTCCGCTGGTACGTCACGTCCCGGTGGAAGACGTCGATGTGTGAGCCCAGCACCCGGTCCGCGGCGACGGGCAGGTGCTTCTCCACGCGCTGCAACAGCCGGCGTGAGGCGGGGTTCAGGTAGACGATCTTCAGGTCCAGATCGGCCACCATCACGCAGGTGGGCGCGTTCTCCAGCATGGCCCTGAGGCGCGCCAATTCCGTGTCCGCGCGCTGCTGGTCCGTGACGTCCGTCCACGTCACCACGTAGCCGGTGATCGCTCCGCCCCGGCCGGAGATGCCGTCGATGCGCGCCTTGAGCAGCGTGGAGCCCACCGCGAAGTGGGCCTCGTGCGGCAGCGACGACGGGTCGCTCAGCCGCTCCTCCTCCAGCCGCAGCTGATGCTCGAAGTGGACGAGGAAGTCGCTGCCCGCGTCCCCCGCGCCGTCGCGGAAGGCGGCCGTCTGGCTGATGCGCTCGATGGCCTCCGAGGAGGACGCGTTCGAGAAGACGATGGCCAGGTCCGCGTCCAGCACGAACAGGTTGACCCGCGCCGCGTCCAGCACCGCCTCGCTCAGGGCCCCTCCGAGCGGCGTGGGAGCGCGGCGGCGAGAGGAACGGGCGGCGGGAGCGGACGCCGCGGCGACCCGGCGTCCCTCCGTGCGGGAGGCGCGCGCCGGAGCGCGCTTCACGGCGGAGGTCCGGGGGGAGGCCTTCACCACACTGTCGTCCTTCGACGAGCCCATGGCCGCCAGCACCTCGCGGGCGACAGGACCCGGCACGTCCAGCTCATCCAGCACGGTGGCCAGGTGTTCAACGACGCGCCCGAGGTGATGGGGCTTGAGCTGCATGCGCGCGTGAACATCGCGCATCGACGGGCCCTTGTAGATGCCTGGCCCACCCAGGAACCGGGTGAGGAACGCGACGATCTGGCGCTGCAACTGGACCATGTCCACGCCGCGGAAGTAGGGCTTGAGCAGCGCGTCCGTCATCACCCGCGCGTAGAGCTTCTGCACGGCGGCCGTCAGGGGGGCCTTGCCGCCCAGGCGCTGGAAAGGGGTGGTTTTCACGGCGGGCGCGGTCGGGCGGGCCATCAGCGGGACTCCTGGGGAAGCACGGGGAAGGAAGGGGCGGCGGCGGCGCTGGACGCGGGCGAGAGCCCGTCCACCACCGCGTCCGCGGACAACACGAGCAGCAGCCGGTCCGGCAGCGCATGGACCCCCAACAGCAGCGAGCGCAGCGGCCCGCGCAGGTTGTCCGGCAGCGGCGCCAGGTCCGATTGCTCGAAGGGGAGGATGTCGCCAATGGCATCCACGCGAAGGCTCACCGCGCCGTCATCGCCGCGCAGCACGACGTGGGGCGCGTCCGCGGGAGCGCTGCCCTCGGGCAGGTCCAGGCGGCGGCGCAGGTCGATGGCGGGGACGATCTGCCCTCGCAGGTTGAGCAGTCCCGCGACCTCCGGAGGCGCGCCGGGGACGCGCGTGAGCGGAGGCGGCAGGAGGATCTCCTGCACGCGCTCGATGTCCAGGCCGAACAGGTGGTCGCCCACCTGGAACGAGCACAGCTGGCGGAAGCCGCTCATGGCGCACCGCCTGTCAGCAGCTCCGGGTGCACGGCGCGCACGGTGCCCTCCACGTCCAGGAACTCGGTGGCCCGGGCCTGCACCACCATGGAGCCCAACACGCCCGGACGGCGCGTCTCCCGCTGGAGCGCGAGCTCCACCTCCGCGACGTCGAGGATGGCGTCCACCACCAGCCCCACGCGCGTGTCCGCGTGCTGGGCGACGACGACGGACAGCGACTCGCCCAGGACAACTTGAAGGTTCCGCGCCATCCGCTCCGTCGCGCCGGGCCTCGCCTCCAGCACGGAGGCCACGCGCACCAGCGGCAGCAACTGCCCGTGGTAGCGCGCCATCTCCATGCCGCCGCTCAGCCGCTCCACGCTCGACGCGGGCAGCTCCTCCAGCCGGGCCACGCGCGACAGCGGAATGGCCACGCGGCCCTCCGCGCCCGTGCGGCACAGCAGCACGCGCTCGCGCGGCTCCTCCGGGGCCGGTGCTTCCAGAGCGGCCTCCGGAATGACGACCTGGGCCTGCGCCTCGGCGACGGTGCCCACGCGGCGGCCCAGGCCCATGGCGTCCAGGATGAGCGCCACGCGCCCGTCGCCCAGCACCGTCGCCCCCGCGTAGCAGGCCAGCCCCTTCAGGTGCTTCCACAGCGGCTTGACGACGATCTCCTCCGTGTCGTGGATGGCGTCCACCCACAGCCCGAAGGTGCGCTCACCGGCCTGCAGCACGACGACGGTGGCGCCCTCGTCCAGGTCCGGCATCGCGGGACCCACGCCCAGCTCGGCGCCGAGCACCACCAGCGGGAGCAGCTCCCCACGCAGCCGCAGGACGCACGCGCCCTGGATGCGGGTGATGTCCTTGCGCGCCTGGGCCGGCTCCAGGAACACCACCTCCCGCAGGGAGGCCTGCGGCAGCGCGTAGCGGTCTCCCCGGCAGGTGACGAGCAGCGCCGGGATGATGGCCAGCGTGAGGGGAATCTTGAGGGTGAAGGTCGTGCCCTGACCGGGCCGGCTGTGCACCTCCACGGTGCCGCCAATGTGCTCCACCTGCGAGCGCACCACGTCCATGCCCACGCCCCGGCCGGACAGCGACGTGACGCGCTCCGCGGTGCTGAAGCCCGGCATGAAGATGAGCATCAGCGCGTCCGCGTCCGGCATCCGCGCCGCCTGGTCGGCCGTGAGCAGGCCCCGCTGCACCGCGACCTGCCGCACGCGCTGCACGTCGATGCCCGCGCCGTCGTCGGACATGCCCAGGTGCACCAGCCCGCCCTCATGCGACGCGCTCAGCGTCAGGCACCCCACGGGCGGCTTGCCCGCGGCGCGGCGCTGCTCGGGCGTCTCCACGCCGTGGTCCACGGCGTTGCGCAACAGGTGGGTGAGCGGATCATGCAGCGCCTCCACCAGCGTCTTGTCCAGCTCCGTGTCCGCGCCCTGCAACTGCAGCCTCACCTGCTTGCCGCACCCGTGCGCCAGCTCCCGCACCAGCCGGGGGAAGCGGTTCCACACCTGGCCCACGGACTGGAGCCGCGTCTTCATCACCACCTGCTGCACCTGCGTGGTGACGACGTCCAACCGCTGCGACGCGGTCGTCAGGTCCGCGCCCGGCGTGGGCGAGGCCGCGCACTGGAGGATGCGGTTGCGCGCCAGCACCAGCTCGCCCATCAGGTTCATCAACCGGTCCAGCAGCGCCACGTCCACGCGCAGCTTGGAGTCCACCCCCGTCGCGGCGCCGCGCCAGGGCAGGGCGCCCGGAGGCGTCAGGGGCTCGGACACCTCCCGCGGCGCCACGCCCGCCGCCGCGCCCGCCATGCGCGCGAGCAGCGCGGAGTGGTCCACCGCGGGCTCCAGCCCCGTCGCCTCGATGTGCTCCAGCGTCGCGCGCGCCGCGTCCGCCAGCGCCAGCAGCGTGGACACGCGCTCGCGGTCCAGCACCAGGCGCCGGTCGCGCGCCAGGCCGAGCATCTCCTCGGCGGCGTGCATCAGCGCCTCCAGGCGACTGAAGCCCAGGAAGCCGCAGGTGCCCTTCACGGTGTGCAGGGCCCGGAACAGCTGCGCCAGCAACGGCTGCGAGCCCGGCTGCGCCTCCAGCTCCAGCACCGTCGATTCAATGCTCTGCACGTGCTCGCGGGACTCGAGGAGGAACTCCCGCATCACGTCGTCCCAGCCCGGAGTGTCACCCACGGACAGGACGCCCTTGGACAAAAGTCCAAACAGACTGTATGTGTTTGATGAGACGGAATTGACTGGCGCTGCCCATGGGCAACGGCCCCCCCGACCCACAAGACTCCGGAGTCGAAGGTCCAGCATCCTCCAAAGTCAACGGACTGAAAGCTGTCCCAGAGGGAAGGCGCCCTGGTCAGAAGAACAGGCGGAGCAGGTCGTAGCGCGTCTCCGCTCCCAGCTTCCGGAGCAGGTTGGCCTGGTGGAATTTCACAGTGCGCTCGGTAATTCCTAACACGGTCGAGATGTCGGTGGGGGAGCGGCCGAGCGCGAGATATCGCAACACATCGCCTTCCCGTTCGGACAGCCGCGCGGCGCTGGCCATGCGCCGCACCTTCGCCTCGAAGAGGCCGCTGAGGGTCTCATCCCCGATGGTGTGCACGCTGACGCGCGCGGTGCCGGCACCGGTGGGCGTGGCGGTGACGACCTCGTAGCCCTCGGCGTGCTCGGAGGACTGCCGCACGATGGTGTGCGGCCAGGTGGCCGGCGCCGCCACCGTCAACGGACAATCCAGACAGGGTGCGTCGCGGTGCGCGAAGGCGCCGAAGCAATGCCGGCCCACCATCTCCTCCTGCCGCGCCTCTCCGGACGTCCACACCGCCTTGAGCGTGCCGAACGACGACAGCTCGGTGGAGATTTCGTAGCTCAGGTCCCGGGGGGCTCCCTGGATCCGGGCGGCCTCCGGCGCGGCGGTGCGCTCGGGGACGGAGCGGGGCGCGGAGGCGCGCGTGATGATGGCCACCAGCCGCAGGGGAGGGCGGCCCACGGCGGCCACGTCCAGTTCCACCGACAGCCGCTCGCCATCGCGCGTGAGCACCTCCGTCTCCAGCCGGGTCTCCGCGCTGGTGAAGATGGCCCGCAGCGCCTGTCCCACCTCGCGTCCGTGCTCACGGGGCGTGCAGACATCCGTCCAGCGGCGCCCCAACAACTCCTCACGGGGCCGGCCCAGCAGCGACGTGAACGCGCCGTTCGCCAGCTCGATACGGCCGCGCCGGTCCATCACGACGATGGGACGCGTGTCCCGCTCCGCGAGCAGCGATGCGGTCAACGACCAGTCCATGAGGCCCCCCGGCCGTTGCAATCCCGCTCAACCTTTACGCGGGTAGTGCTGAATTCCTCGGTTTAAGCAGCTTACCGCGACGCGACTGCGTTTGCATTTGGACAGAGGTCCAATCACATACCGTGGTGCTGGGAAGAGGACTGTCCGTCCGTGGTCGTCCGCCTGGGGGGCGTGCCGGAAACCTGGAACGTCTCCTCGAATCGAGGCAACCTGCTGCATCGTCTGGGCCCGGGGATTACTCCCAGGGCTTCCCCGCCGTCCCCTCCGTGGGAGAGGAGCTGCACGCATGAGCGCACCGCGACGACCCGCGCAGTTCGACCTCTTCACCGGCGCGGCGGAGGAGCCACCCGCGTCGTCGCGGCGCAGGACCCAGCCGGTGGGGCCCGCCGAGCCGTCGGACAGCCTGCGCATGCTGGGCGAACAGCTCCCTCGGGGCGTCTACCTGGGCACGTCGTCGTGGACCTTCCCGGGTTGGAACGGGCTCGTCTACGACCACGAAGCCAGCACGACCCAGCTGGCGCGCGAGGGCCTGGCCGCCTACGCGCACCATCCGGTGCTGCGCACGGTGGGAATCGACCGGACGTTCTACGCGCCGGTGCCGGCCACCACCTTCGCCGAGTACGCCCAGCAGGTGCCGGACGGCTTCCGCTTCCTGGTGAAGGCGCACGAGGCCTGCACGCTGGCGCGCTTCCCCGTGCACGAGCGGTACGGCGCGCACCGGGGGCAGGTGAACGACCGCTTCCTCCAGGCGGCCTACGCCGTGGACCACGTGGTGGCGCCGTTCCTGGAGGGGTTGGGCGACAAGGCCGGGCCGCTCGTCTTCCAGTTCCCGCCGCAGGACCCCGCGGCGTTGGGCGGCGCGGGCCGCTTCGTGGAGCGGCTGCACGCGTTCTTCTCCGCGCTGCCCAAAGGGCCGCTGTACGCGGTGGAGGTGCGCAACGAGGAGCTGCTCACGGAGGGCTTCGCCCAGGCGCTCGCGGACACGGGCGTGAGCCCGGTGCTCGCGGTGTGGGCCCACATGCCGCCCGTCGCGCGGCAGGCCAGGCTCACGCGCGCCTTCGAGGTCCGCGCCGTGGTGGTGCGCTGGATGCTGCCGCCGAACCTGGGCTACGAGGAGGCCTACGCCCGCTACGCGCCCTTCAACCGGCTGGTGGACGAGGACGTGGGCACCCGCGACGTGCTGGCCCGCGTGTGCATGGCCGCCGTGCGGCGCGACCGCCCCGTCTTCGTGACCATCAACAACAAGGCGGAAGGGAGCGCCCCCCTGTCCGCCGTCCGGCTCGCCGAACGCGTCGTGTCACACAAGGAGGAGGGCGGCCAGAGAGGCGCCGTCCACGCAACATGACTTGCGCGCGAGCACGGCGCTTGCTTACGTGAATGGGCATGAAGGTGATGACCCTGGCCGCGCTGTTGATGCAGATGACCTCCGCCGGTGGAGCCGGCTCGGAGGGCAAGCGTGCGGGCAATCACGTGGACCTGCCTGGCGAAAGCCACCCGCGAGCGGTGAAGGAGGACGTCGCCTCGCTCAAGGGGGAGATCACCAGCCTCAAGGAACAGTTCCGGCTGGCGCGCGAGCGTCAGCGCCTGGCGGCCGAGGAGAAGCAGCGCCAGGAGGAGGCCCGCTACGGTGTCACGCCGAAAGCCACTCCCACCCCTGCCGCCGGAGGGTCCGGAGCCGCCGCCAGATGAGCTCGGAGGCGAGCTGGAAGCGGTAGAAATTCCGGTCGATGGAAACCTCGACCTGCATCTCTTCCAGCCTCGCGAGGTGAAGGACCTCGTCACCGAGTACCTCTGGGCCTGCCGCCAGAAGGGCGTGCTCGACGTGCGCATCATCCACGGCAAGGGCACCGGCGCGCTGAGGCGCACCGTGCAGTCCCTGCTGCCCACGCTGCCGGAGGTCGAAAGCTTCCAGACCGCCTCCGAGTCGGACGGAGGCTGGGGCGCGACCTGGGTGCGGCTCAAGCCCCTGTGACGGGGCTCGCGCTCCTCAAGACAGCCAGAAGTACGCGGAGGCGATGAGGGTGCGCTTCTCCGTCACGCGCGCCTTGTTCGCCAGCTCCGCCATCTGCCGGTCCTTGGAGGCGTAGCGCTTCTCCTCCTCGTTGCGCAGCGACGCCAGCTTGCGGCGGTAGTCGCGCTCCATCCGGTCCGAGTGCGCCCGGGCCTTCGCGCGCTCCGCGACGTCCTCGATGCCGGCCACTTCCTTGCGCGCGTCGAACCACGCCTGGCGGGCGGACTCCACCACCTCGCGCGACTCCATCAGGCAGTCCTCGACGTAGCGGTCCGCGCGCTCCTTGGCCTTGTCCAGCTCCAACGCGTTGCGCCGTTCCGCGGCCCGAATCAGCTCATCCTTGGCGGTCATGAGCGACTGCTCTTGCATGAGCTGGACCGACACCGGCGCGGGCTGCCGGCGCTTCTCTTCCTTGGCGTCGAGCTTCGTGAAGTGGACACCGTCCGTCAGCGGCAGCGCGCGGAAGCCGCCGTCCCGGTCCTTCACCAGGACCAGGTGGACCAGCTTCTCCTCCGGCTTCAGGCCCGTGGTTTCGAACTTGTAGACGAACCACCAGCCCTCGCTGCCGGCCAGCCGCGCCAGCCGGGAGGGAAGACCCGCCGCGTCCAGCTGCAGGTAGCTGACGGTGTCCTGGGTGCGGTCGCGCACCGCGTAGGCGGCCTTGGCCACCTGGAGCCGTCCGGAGGTGCGGCTGCCCAGCACGGAGCCGGTGAGCGCCTTCGCCTCCTGCTGGCGCTTGGCCACGACCTCCTTGGCCGCGTCTCCCGCCACGCGCAACCGGCGGCGTACGTCGCCGTCGAAGCGCTCCAGCACCACCGAGCGCATGGACGTCATGCGCTGGTTGATGCTGCCCTCCAGCTCCTCGCGCAGCTTGTCGAAGGCGACGTTGATGTCCTTCGGGTCGCGGCAGGACTGGTAGATGTCCAGCACGCGCCGCTCGAAGTCGACGCCGCTCTCCAGCGCGCCCAGGATCTCGTCGGACGCGCCGAACACGCCGTCGAAGAGGTTGAGCTTCTTCTCCAGCAGCTCGAACAGGCGCGCGTCCGCCGCGTTCTGCCGGTTGAGGAAGTTCACCACCAGCACGTCGCGCTGCTGGCCGTAGCGGTGGCACCGGCCGATTCTCTGCTCCACGCGCTGCGGGTTCCACGGCAGGTCGTAGTTCACCACCAGGTTGCAGAACTGGAGGTTGAGGCCTTCGGCACCGGCCTCCGTGCAGATGAGGATCTGCGTCTTGTGGCGGAACTCCTCCACCAGCGCGCGGCGCTCCTCGGGCGTGCCGCCGGCGTCGCCGGACAGGAGCGAGATCTTGTCCTTGTAGCCGTGCTCCGACAGCAGGTTGAAGAGGTACTGCTGCGTGCGCTTGGACTCCGTGAAGATGAGCGCCTTCTCCGGCCAGGAGTGCGTGCGCATCACCGCGAAGGTGCGGTCCAGCGCGCGCTTGAGCGCCTCACCCTTGGCGTTGATGCGGATGGAGTCCGCGAGGTCCGCGTACTGGCGCAGCTCCCAGACCTCCTGCTCCAGCGTGCGGACCTGGGGCGCCTTGGCGGGGTCGTCGGACCACTCCTCGCCTTCCTCCACGAACTGCTTGGCCTCTTCCGGCTCGAAGAGCGACAGGGCCTGCTGTCCCAGCCGCGCGGCCGTCAGGCGCTTCTCCAGGTTCTCCGACAGCCGCCGCAGCGTGGGCGCGATGGCGAACGTGGAGGAGGCCAAGAGCTTGCGGTAGCACAGCGTCAGGAGCGTCTTCTTGCCCGGCTCGATGGCCGCGGCCTCCGAGCGCTGCAGGTACTCGCTGACCTTCTCGTAGAGGTCGTGCTCCTGGGGGGACGGGTGGAAGTCCTCCACGATGCTGCGGCGGTTGGTGTAGCGGACGTACTCGCGCACCTGCCGGCGCAGCGTGCGCTGCACCACCGGGGCCAGCCGCTCCTTCAGCTCGCAGGCGGCGGCCTCCGTCATGCCGCCGCCCTCGTCGGCGCGGTAGCGGCTGCGGAAGGCGTGCTCCGGGCCCAGGATCTGCTCGTCCAGCAGCGACATCAGGCCGAACAGCTCCATCAGGTCGTTCTGGAGCGGGGTGGCGGTGAGCAGCAGCTTGGGGCGGCCCGCCAGCGACGCGCGCAGCGCCTGGCCCGTCTTGTTGTTGGCCCGGTGCGCGTTCCGCAGGCGGTGGGCCTCGTCGATGATGACCAGGTCCCAGGGGATCTCCGACACGAGCGCGGACTTGTTCGCCGCGAACGGGTGCGAGCAGATGACGGGGAAGGGCTGGTCGAAGCAGTTGTTGTGCTTCTTCACGTCGCGGCCGTCGACGAGGACGCTGTCCAGGTCGAACTTCTCGCGCAGCTCCGCGTTCCACTGCGCGCGCAGCACCGCGGGGACCAGGATGAGGATGCGGTTCTTGCCCTCCGCCATGAGCTGGGCGACGACGAGGCCCGCCTCGATGGTCTTCCCCAGGCCCACCTCGTCCGCGAGCATGCAGCCGCCGCGCGACAGGGCGTCCAGCGCGAACATCGCGGCTTCGACCTGATGGGGGTTGAGGTCCACCTTCGCCTCGGCCAGCGCGTTCGCCAGCCGCTGCTGCGTGTCACCGCTGCGCGCGAGCAGTTCCTCGGCGAGGAGCCGCTCGTGGAAGGGCGTCAGCCCCGCCTCCACGAGCTCCTCCGCGGCACGGGCCGCGATGGCCGCGGCGTCCGCCTCCACTTCCAGCTTCAAACCCCTCGCGACCTCCGCCAAGTCCCGCCTCCCGTCCGGTTTGGAGCGTGCGCGCGTGCGCGCGAACAGTTGAGGCGCGCCATTCTGGGCAGCGATCGGCATCTGTAAAGGGGGTCCTCCCGGAGGCCGAAAACTCGGCCTCCGCGCGATTGGCAAGCGTGGTGTTCGGCGGAACGACGCATGCGCGCGCGAGCGGTGGAATGTTTCAAAGGGCTTGACGAATGCATCGCGAGCGCTCAGAGCCGCCCGCGCGCCTTCACGTCCAGGTACACGTTGAGTGCAGCAGCGCCGAAGCCGCGTGCCGGTGCGCGCACCACCAGCGCCCCCGCGTCGCGCAGCGTGGTGGCGGTGCGGCGGTACTCGGACTCCATGCGGGAGGCGGCCTGCCGCGCATAGGCGGACGTCGCGTCGCCGGGCACGTCCGTGGCGGCGGCCTCCAGGTCCTCGTCCAGCAGTGACGCGACGACGGGCAGGTGCCGGGGACGCAGTGCCAGCGTGCGCGTGAGCAGCGCCGAGGACGCGTCCGGATCCACCAGGTCCGTGAAGAGCACCACCAGCGCGCGGCGCGTCTGGCGGGCGAAGGCGAAGTCGAACGCGCGGCCGTAGTCGCTCTCCTCCAGGCCGGCCTCCGTGCGGTAGAGGGACTCGGTGATGAGGCGCAGGTGCTCCGCGCCCTTGCGCGGGGGCAGGAAGGCGCGCACGTCGCTGGCGAACGCGAGCACGCCCACCACGTCGCCCGCGTCCAGGCTCACGCGCGCCAACCGCAGCGCCGCGTCCACCGCGTGGTCCAGCTTCCGGCGGCCCTGCACCCGGCCCGCCATGTGACGGCCGCAGTCCAGCAGCAGCAGCACCGGCTGGTTTCGCTCCGGCTGCCACGTGCGCACCAGCGTGTGGCCGTGGCGCGCGGAGGACTTCCAGTCGATGTGCCGGTAGTCGTCGCCAGGGCGGTACTCGCGCAGCGACTCGAACTCGCGCCCCTCCACGGACTTGCGCAAGAGCGTGCGCGCGGACACGGCCTCCGAAGCGCGCGCCAGCGTCAGCGCTTCCCGCGACAGGGCGCGCAGGTCCGGATACACCTTCACGTCCTGGCCCGCGGGCAGCCGCACCTGCCGCGAGCACAGGCCCAGGGGCCCCATCAGGCGCAGGTTCACGTCGCCAAAGCGCGCATCGCCCCGGGAAGGAGGGTGCACGCGGTACGTCAGGCGCGTGGCGTCTTTCGGCTCCAGCGTGAAGGGCTGACGGTGGCCGTGGCTCTCCACGTCCAGGGGCGGCTCGTCGCGCAGTTCCCCGCGCACGGTCTGGTCCGTGCGCGAACGCAATTCCCAGCGCACGGTGTTGTCCACGCCGGAGGAGAGGATGGGCTCCACCTCGCGGCGCGCCTCGACGTCATGGGCATGGGGCGCGCGCAGGAAGTCCACCGCGCACAGGAGCAGGACGGCCACGTCCACCGCGAGCGCCAGCCACCCGAAGGCGGGGCTCGCCACCGCGAGCGCGGCGGGCACCAGCGCTCCGGCGAACAGCGCCACGGCGAGGCCGCTGGGGACGGGGCGCCCGAGGCTCACCGGGGCACTCGCACCCGTTCGAGCATCTGCTTCAGCACGTCGTCCGCGGTGACGCCCTCCACCTCCGCCTCGGCCTTGAGCAGGAGGCGGTGGTTGAGGACGCTGGGCGTGACGGCCTTCACGTCGTCCGGGGTGACGAAGTCGGTGCCCCGGAGCGCCGCGTGCGCCTTGGCCGCCGCGAGCAGGGCCTGCGCGGCGCGGGGGCTCGCGCCCAGCCGCACGCGGGGATGGGCGCGGGTGTCGCGCACGAGCTGCACCACGTACTGGAGGATGGAGTCGTCACACGCGACGCGCGCGGCGCGGTCCTGCAACTCCGTCAGCGTCGCGGCGTCCAGCACGCGGGACACGCCGGGCGGGCGGCCCTCGCGCTGGTGGAAGGCGCGCAGGAGGGACGTCTCCGCGTCGCCATCCGGGTAGCCCACGCGCACGCGCATGATGAAGCGGTCCAGCTGCGCCTCGGGGAGGGGATAGGTGCCCTCCAGCTCCAGCGGGTTCTGCGTGGCCACGACGAAGAAGTGCGGCGGCAGCGCGTGGGTGACGCCGTCGATGGTGACCTGCCGCTCCTCCATGGCCTCCAGCAGCGCGGCCTGCGTCTTGGGCGGCGTGCGGTTGATCTCATCCGCGACCAGGACCTCCGTGAAGACGGGGCCCTTCATCAGACGGAAGGTCTGCGACTGCGGCTGGAAGACGTTGGTGCCCAGGATGTCCGCGGGCATCAGGTCCGGGGTGAACTGCACGCGGGAGAAGGACAGGCCCAGCGCCCCTGCCATGCTGCGCGCGGTGAGCGTCTTGGCGACCCCGGGCACGCCCTCCAGCAGCACGTGGCCGCGCGCGAGGAAGGCCGTCACCAGGTCGGCCAGCACGCGGGGCTGGCCCACGACGGCCGAGCCCAGCGCGTCGAGGAGGCGGGAGAGGGGCGTGGCGTCGGACATGGTGGCGGGCGACGGTAGCCCGCCTCACGTCCGGCGCGGCAGCGAAATCCTCGGGCCTACTCCTGGCGCTTCAGGCCCATCAAGGTGCCCAGCACCGCGATGACGCCGCCGAGGATGCCCAGGAAACAGCCGATGCTCGGCGACGAGTTCATCATCTCCGCGTTGCCCATGGGCGACGGCACCAGGGTGGTGTCCGAGGAGAGCTTCAAGAACACCAGCGACCAGATGAGCGTCACCACGCTGCAGACCATCTGCGCGCCCCACGGCAGCATGGGGTTCACCCAGGTCATCACCTCACGCGCCCGCAGGCCCACGAAGACCATGGTCGCGACGGCGAAGATGAAGGACACGAACCCCAGGCTGATGAGGCCCAGGAAATCGCCGCCCTCCGCCGTCTCCTTCCACGGAATGAAGCAGGAGAGCACCACCAGCGTCGCGCCCCAGAACGCGATGCGGTCGCCGCCCTGCAGCTCGCGCAGGAACGAGCGCGCGTCGTCCAGCAGGACCTCCGGATCGTCGATGGGCGAGCGGGGCGACTCCAGCTCCCGGGCCTCGCGGGACCAGGGGTCCGCCACCGCGTCGCCCCCGTCGTCCTCTTCCTCCTCGACGGGCGCGGGAGCCGGGGCGCGGCGGGCCGGCGCTCGGGCGGGAGCGGCCTTGGCGGCGCCACCTCCCCGGGCGGGAGGCGCGGCGCGCTGGGCCTTCTCCCGGGCGATGTCGTCCATGCTCCGCACGTTGGTGGCGTCGTCGCTCGGCGGCGGCGCGGCGGGGCGGGCGCCCGTCCTGGCGCGGGCCGGAGCGGGGCGTGCGCGAGGCTCCGGAGCGGCGCGGGCCGGAGGGGGCCGCGAGCGCGGCGGAGGACGGATGCCGGTGCTCTCGTCATCGCCGCCGGAGTCCCCCTCATCCCCGGTTCCCCCAAGGAAGGACTCGTCGATGATGTGGTCGCAGTGGGGGCAGATGGCGGTGTCTTCCGCGACCTTGCGATTGCAGCCTGGGCAGTTCAGGGCCGGTGCTCCGGGAGGGGGGAAACGGCCCGACATCTTCCCGGCCCCGGCGCGGGGCTGTCAAACCCGTTCAGCGCCATAACCCCTGGATTTTCGCGGGGAATTGACCTAGCCCATTCGGACATGGCCCGCCTGCCCGCCGCCGTGTCCGCCGGTTTCCTCCTCGTGAGCGCCTGTGTCCGCTCGGTGCCGACGCCCGACGTGCCTCCGCCCCCGGTCGAGCCCTCCCAGGTCATCACCCAAATCCAGGACTGGGAGGACCGCCGCTCGCTGGGAGGCGGTGAGCTGGTGCGGCTCGCCACCTCCGCGCCGGAAGTGGCCGTGCGCGTGCGTGCCTTCCGGGCCCTGGCGCGCATCCAGGACGTGGCGACCTTGGACACAGTCCTCTCCGGGCTGACGGCGCCGGACAAGGCCGTGCGCGACGAGGCCGCCTTCGCCGCGGGCGAGCTGGCTCAATCGTGGGAGCCGCTGCCGGACGACGCACGCGCGACGCTCACCGAGGCATTGGTGCGAGCGGAGGCCTCGGAAGCCGACGGTTGGGTGCGCATCACGCTGCTGGAGGCCCTGGGCAAGCTGGCGACGCCTGGCGCGGTGGAGGTGCTGACGGCCCGCCTGTCTCCAGCCAATGGCCCCTGGTCCGAGGCCGCGGCGACGGCGCTGGGCGTGGCCGCGCGCAAGGCCGGAGCAGCGGCCGTGGCGAACATCCCGCTGGAGACGATTCGCGAGCTGCTGAAGTCCCGCGTACGAATCGAGGTGAACCTCGCCGGGGCATACCTGCTGGCTGCGTCGAAGCGGCCGGATGCCGCGGATGCGCTCCGCTCCTGCATGGCCAATGCGCATCCGGACGTGAGGGCCCTCTGCGGGAAGGGCCTGGGCGACGTGGGCAGCCCGAGGGACACGATGGGGCTGCACCTGTTGATGGGCGACCCCACGCCCCGCGTGTCGGCGGAGGCGGCGCGTGCGATGGCGAAGCTCGCCGCGAAGTGCGAGGCCAACTCGCCCTGTGCACCGCTGCTCTCACTGGAAGGCCAGGCGCACCGGGCGAAGCGGGTGGCGGAGGGGAAGGCGGCGGAGGGCCACGCGTTGCTGGCGCTGGCGCAGCAGGGACTTCCGCTCCAGGGCCGGCCGGTGTTGGCGCGCCTGAGGAGTGCGCTGGCGGAAGCAGACCGCGCGGCCGTGTCCGAGGAAGCCCACGCGGACCTCGCCTGGCTGGACTGCCGTTTCGCGGCGGCCATGGACCGGCAGCAGGGCACGCTGGAGCAGGTGCGCCAGTGCGGCTACGGCCGCGTCCCCGAAGCCCGCTGGCTCGCGCTGGGCCTGCACGAGGTGGCGCAGTTCAAGGGGCAGCCCACCGGCGCCGCGTTCGCGGTGCCCTATCTGAATCACGTGAGCCCCATCGTGCGCGGTGCCGCGCTGGACGCCCTCTCCGAACGCCCCGTGTCCGAGGCGATGGCGCCCATCCGCGCGCTCATCGGAGGAGGGGACGCGGTGGTGGCGGGGCTGGCCGCGTCCGCCGCCGGCAAGCTGAAGGACGCCGAGGCTCTGACCGCGGTGCAGGCCCTGGCCGACCGCGTCCCCAAGGAGCCGGACCTGGCGGAGGCGGTGGCCGGCGCGCTGGTCGCGTTGCAGGGAAAGGCCGCGGAACCCCGTCTGCGCGAATGGCTGGCGCATCCGCACGCGAACGTGCGCCGGGTCGCGGCCGAGTCCCTCACGTCCCTCACGGGCGCGCCGGTCCGTTCCGCCCGCGTGGAGCTGCCTCCGGAGACGTACCGTCCGCCGGCCGCGCCCCCGGGCACGACGCTCACGCTGCGCACGCGCAAGGGCGACATCACCGTCCTGTTGGATCCGGAGGCGCCGCTCACGGGCGGCAACCTGGTGGCGCTCGCGAAGCAGGGCTACTTCCGGGGCATCACCTTCCACCGCGTGGTGCCGGACTTCGTCGCGCAGGGCGGAGACCCGCGCGGAGACGGGGAGGGTGGCCCCGGCTACTCCATCCGCTGCGAGATGACGCGCCGGCCGTATGCGCGGGGCACGGTGGGGATGGCGCTGTCGGGCAAGGACACCGGCGGCAGCCAGTTCTTCTTCACGCACTCACCGCAGCCGCACCTGGATGGCCGCTACACGGCCTTCGGTGAAGTGACTCAAGGCATGGACGTGGTGGACGCGCTCCTGGAGGGCACGATCATCGACGACGTCATCGTCGGCACCCGCGCCCCGTGAATCAGGCTCCGGCGGCGCGCGCGGGCACGGGCTGTCCGTTCGCGTCGAGCTTCGCGCCCGTCCAGCGGTGGCTCTCCGCCTCCTCCATCACCTCCACCTCGCGGCGGATGCGGGCCCACTCCGTCTCCGGCAGGCCCAAGAACGCCTCCGCGAGCATCGGATCGAACTGTGTACCCGAGCAGCGGCGGACCTCGTCGCGCGCCACGCTCATGGGACGCCCCTTGCGATAGGGCCGGTCGGAGGTGATGGCGTCCAGCGTGTCCACGAGGCAGAAGATGCGCGCCCCGATGACGATCTCCTCGCCCTTGAGCCCCAGCGGGTAGCCCTTGCCGTCCCAGCGCTCCTGGTGCTGCAGGACAATGAGCGCCGCCTCGTGCAGGTACGGCATCTTCGCCAGCATCCGGTAGCCGAACTCCGGGTGCAGCTTCATCTCCACCCACTCATCCGGCGTGAGCGGCCCGGGCTTGAGCAAGATGGAGTCGCGCACGCCAATCTTCCCGATGTCGTGCAGCAGCGCGCCCTGTTCCACGACGTCCAGCGCGGGTCCAGTGAGGCCGATCTCCTGCGCCAGCCGCCGCGCGTACAGCGACACGCGCCTGGAGTGCCACTGCGTCTCCGTATCCCGGTAGTCCAGCGCGCTGATCAGCCCGTCCAGAAGGCCCGTGGTGCGTTCAATCACCCGGCGCTCCAGGCCCTCGTTGATGGCCAGCAGCTCCGCGTTCTTCTCCGCGACCTCGCGCGTCAGCCGCTCGTTGGCCGCCACCAGCCGGTGGTGCTCGAAGGCCTGCCGGATGCTGCTGGTCAGCTCGCTCAGCGCCCACGGCTTGCCCAGCAGCCGGAAGACCTCGCCCCGGTTCACCGCCTCCGACGCCGTCTTGAAGTCCGCCGCAGCGGTCAGCATCAGCCGCACCGCGCGAGGGTTCTTCTCCCGGAGCGCCGACAAGAGCTCGATGCCGTTGAGGTACGGCATCATGAAGTCCGTCAGGACGACGTCGAACCCCTGCTCCCGCGCCGCCACCACCGGGTCGCTGTGTGTCACGACCTCGTAACCCTCCGCGTGGAGGATCCGGGACAGCGCCGCGAGGATGAGCACGTCGTCGTCCACCACGAGGATTCGGGCCATGGGCTGATACGCTCCGAGCGAGTGGGCTGCGGTTTTCTCAGACTCTTATAGCCGGTCCGCATGCGGGCAAACAGGCCCCCCCAAGCTTTCCAGTGCCGCCAAACTACCGGAATTCTTGAAGTTTCCCTCAAACAGGCGGTCGCGGGACTCCACGTCCTGCTTGCCTGCCCGTCGAGCCGTGTTCTATGGTGGCCGCCTACCCAACGTAAATGGCTGTAACCCCTTGGAATTCGGGAGCAATCTCCGATGGCTAGAGCCCCAGATGGGCCGGTGCCGGTGGTGGTGATGGGGCTGGGGTTCATCGGGCAGGAGATTGCCAGGGCAGCCCTGTCGTCCCCCGAAGTGGAGCTGATCGGCGCGGTGGACTCGCAGCCCTCCCTGGTGGGTCGCCCCCTGGGCGACGTGCTGGGGCAGGCCGGCCCGCGCTTCAAGGTGTCGGACTCGCTGGAGAAGGCCGTGGGGCGCCGCAAGGGCGTGGTGGTGCTGCACGCCACCAGCTCCCGGCTCTCCCAGGTGATGGATCAGCTGCTGGACGCGCTGAAACTGGGCCTGCCGGTGGCCAGCACCTGCGAGGAGCTGGCGTTCCCGCACCTCAAGTACCCGGAGCTGGCGGACAAGCTGGAGCGCGCGGCGCAGAAGGCGGGCGTCGCCATCGTGGGCACGGGCGTGAACCCGGGCTTCGTCCTGGACCGCCTGGTGGCCACCGCTGGTCAGGTGTGCGGCCCCGTGCGCAAGGTGACCGCCAGCCGCGTGGTGGACGCCCGCACGCGCCGTGAGGCCCTGCAGCGCAAGGTGGGCGCGGGCCTGACGGAGGAGGAGTTCTTCGACCTGGTGGACCGCGAGGAGCTGGGCCACGTGGGGCTGGTGGAGTCCGCGGCGCTGGCGGCGCTGGGGCTGGGGCTGGACTGCGACGACTTCGAGGAGGAAGTGACTCCTGTTTTCGCCGAGGAGGAGATCTCCGGCGGCGCATTTGTCGTGAAGAAAGGCCGCGTCGCGGGCATGTTCCAGTCCGTGGTGGGTTTGGAGGAGGGGCAGGAGCGGGTCCGCCTGGAGCTGACCATCGCGGTAGGGGCGGACAACCCACGGGATCGCATTGAGATCGACGCGGATCCCAAGCTGGTGCTGGAGATACCGGGGGGAGTGGCGGGCGACCGGGCCACCGCGAACGCGCTGGTGAATGCCGCGCCACGTTTGACGGCCGCGGAGGCCGGGCTCCTGACGGTGCTCGAGCTTCCGTCAGGACGCTGAAGACTCATCAGGAGAGGGAAATGCTGGACAAGAACGCGATTGGCCGCGCCTCGCCGCCGACGCTCAACGAGGTGGAGAAGGGCGCCATCCGGCGCTTCGCCGAAGCTATCGGCGACTACAATCCCATCTACTACGACGAGGAGTACGCCCGCGCCTCGGGCTACCCCACCATCGTCGCGCCGCCCACGTTCCCCGCGTCGTTCCATTCCGCCGCGGACCTCCGGGAGCTTCTGGGGGTGGGCATCAAGAGCCTGCTGCACGCCGAGCAGGGCTTCGACTACGAGCGGCCCATCTTCGCGGGGGACCGCATCTACGTGTCCACCCGCGTGTCGGACGTCTTCGAGCGGCCGGGCATGTCCGGCAAGATGGACATCGCGGTCATCGAGGACGAAGGCCGGGACGAAGAGGGCAACCTCGTCTTCCGCGCCCGCCGGACCCTCGTGGTGCGTGCCGCCAAGGAGAACGCCTGATGCCCGCGCGCAAGCTCTACTTCGAATCCATCCGCGTCGGTGACGAGCTGCCGGCGCTGGCCAAGGCCCCGGTGGACCGCGTCCAGCTGTCGCGCTACGCGGGCGCCTCCGGCGACTACAACCCCGTGCACGTGGACGAGCTCTACGCCAAGAGCGTGGGCATGCCGTCCGTCTACGCCCCCGGCATGCTCGTCATGGGCATGTTGGGCCAGCTCATCAGCGACTGGGCCCGGGGCGGCCAGCTGCGGCGCTACAACGTCCGCTTCATCAAGATGGTGTGGCCGGGCGACACCGTGGTCTGCAAGGGCCGCGTGAGCGACCGCCACGGCTCCGGCGGCCGGTACTTCGTGGAAATCGACCTCTGGGCGGAGAACCAGAAGGGCGAGCTCGTCATGAAGGGCGGCTCGCAGATCCAGCTCTTCTACTCGCTGGAGGACGAGAACCGGCAGCGCTCCGGCCAGTCCCCCATCGTGGTGGAGGTCCCCCGCGAGAGCTTGGTCGTCCCGGCGCCCGCCGCCCCGGAAGCCGCCTCCAGCGCCCCGGCGCCCGCCGCCCCGGAGCGCGACCGGGACGAGGACGACGAGGACGAAGACGAGGAGTCGGACGAGCCCCGCTCCGGCGCCTCGTCCAAGAAGACCGCTCCCCGGGAGAAGCCCGCCGCGAAGACAGCGTCCCTCCCGGCCGCGAAGAAGGCCAAGAAGTAGGCGTTCCAAGACGAAATCCCGCGTTCGAGAAGGGCGGCTTCGACCGCTCGTCAACGCGGGGTGTCATCTTGGGTTGACTCAAAAATCAGTCGACGCCACACTTCCTGCGTCACATGGGCCGCTGACCCTTACTTTTTCCCGCCCTGCGGGAAGCAGGCAGGCAGCGAGCCCCTACGCAGGAGTGGCCATGTCCGCCGGCATCAACACCTACAAGACCGACCTTCGAGAGATCTTCTTCACGCTGTTCGAGCAGTTCGGCTTCGGCCAGGTGGCGGGCACGGCCCCCTATGACGCCTGGGACCGGACGAGGCGAAGGCGGTCCTCACGGAGACGTACCGCTTCGCCCGCGAGGTGCTGGGGCCCCTCAACTCGGTCGGTGACCGTGAGGGCTGCCGGGTGGAGAACGGCTCGGTCTTCACGCCCAAGGGCTTCAAGGACGCGTGGGGCAAGCTCTACGAGCAGGGCTTCAAGACGGTGGCGGTGAGCCCCGACCACGGCGGCCAGGGCGCGCCGATGATGCTCCAGGTGACGGTGGAGGAGATCCTCTCCGGCGCCAACACGGCCTTCAACATGTACCCGGGCCTGGCGTTCGGCGCGGCGGAGGTCATCGCCGAGTGTGGCACCCCCGCGCAGCAGAAGCAGTTCGTGGAGCGCATGCTCAACGGCACGTGGGGCGGCACCATGTGCCTCACCGAGCCGCACGCCGGCTCCGACGTGGGCGCGGCCAAGTCCACCGCGAAGCGCAACGCGGACGGCACCTACAGCATCAAGGGCACGAAGATCTTCATCTCCGGCGGCGACCATGACATGGCCGGGAACATCATCCACCTGGTGCTCGCGCGCATTGACGGCGCGCCGGTGGGCACCAAGGGCCTGTCGCTGTTCATCGTCCCCAAGCTGCGCATCAACGCGGACGGCTCCTCCGGCCAGTCCAACGACGTCACCGTGGCGTCCATCGAGCACAAGATGGGCATCAACGGCTCGGCCACGTGTGTCCTCAACTTCGGTGAGAACGACGGCTGTCTGGGCGAGCTCGTGGGCACGGTCGAGCACGTGGGCATGAGCCAGATGTTCAAGATGATGAACGGCGCGCGCATCGCCGTGGGCATCCAGGGCGTGAGCCTGGCGTCGGCCGCGTACTACAACGCGCTCGACTACGCGAAGGACCGCAAGCAGGGCTCCCACTTCACCAAGTGGAAGGACCCGTCCGCGCCGCGCGCCTCCATCATCGAGCACCCGGACGTGCGCCGCATGCTGCTGGACATCAAGGCGCACGTGGAGGGCATCCGCGCGCTGGTCATCAAGCTGGCCATGCACCTGGACAAGGCGAAGCAGCTGGCGGGCAAGGACGACGACGCGGCCACCTACCACAAGGGTCAGGTGGAGGTGCTGACGCCGCTGGTGAAGTCCTACGGCTCCGACCAGGCCTTCCGCCTCTGCGCGCAGGCCATCCAGGTGTACGGCGGCGCCGGCTACATCCAGGACTACCCGGTGGAGCAGTACACGCGCGACTCGAAGATCTTCTCCATCTACGAGGGCACCAACCACATCCAGGCCATGGACCTGGTGGGCCGCAAGATGGGCCAGGCGGGCGGCGCGCACTTCCAGCAGTTCATGGGCGACGTGGGCAGCTTCGTGGAAGCGCACCGCGAGCACCCGGTGCTGGGCGAGGCCGTGAAGACGCTGGCCGGCGCGCAGGAAGGCCTGATGTCCAGCGCGATGGCGCTGTTCGGCTGGTCGCAGGACGCGGGCCGCTTCCCGCTGATCCCCCTGTCCGCGAACCGCTTCCTCAACATGATGTCGGAAGTGGCCGTGGGCTGGCTGCTGTTGGACGCGGCCGTCATCGCGGAGAAGGCCGCCGCCAACGTGGCCGCCGACCACCCGGACAAGGCGTTCTACGAGGGCAAGAAGTTCAGCGCCCTGTGGTACGCGCGCAACGTGCTGCCCAACGTGGAGTACGCCGCGCGCCTCATCGCCACCGAGGACACGTCTCCGATGGACATCACCGACGCGGCGTTCGGCGGCGTCTAGGGCACCTGAAGTCCTGAAGTGAAGAAGGCCCTCCGGCACATGCGCCGGGGGGCCTTTTGCTTAGTTGCCTTCGCGCACGCCGATGGCGAGCTGCGCGAGGCCGGCCTTCTTCGCCAGCTCCATCACCTGCACCACGGTGCCGTGGGGGACGCCTTCGTCCGCCTGCACGATGACCACCGTGTCGGGGTTCTGGTTCTTCGCGGTGTCGAAGGCCTGCTTCAGCTCCGCTTCCGCGACGACGTTGCCCGCGAGCACGAAGCGGCCGTCCGCCAGCACCGCCACGGACAGGTCGGTGGTCTTCGCGGTGACGTCCGCGGCGCCGCCCTTGGGCAGGTTCACCTTGAGGCCCGCCTTCGCGCCGCCCCCCGGGCCCTGCTGGGTGATGACCGAGCTGGTCACCATGAAGATGATGAGCAGCACGAGCATCACGTCCGTCAGCGGCGTGATGTTGATCTCCGCGAAGCCCGCGCCCTCCACCTCGTCGTCGCCCGAGCCGGGCGTCTTTCCCATGGCCATGGTGGGCGTGTCTCCTTACGAGGCGGGCTGCGGATCCGGGCGCGAAGCCGGGGGCGTGGTGCTCTCGCGCGGGGGCGGCGTGGCTTCCGGCAGCGGGCCACCGGCGGAGCGCTCCTTGAGGACCTCCGCGAACTCGTCGCCCAGCAGGCGCAGCTCCACCAGCACGCGGGACAGCCGGGCCTGGAAATAGTTGTAGAAGACCATCGCCTGCACGGCGACGAGGATGCCCACGGCGGTGGCGACGAGCGCCTCGGAGATGCCCGTCATCACGGCCGCGGAGCCGCCGGTGCCGCCGGCCTCCACGTCCACGCCCAGGTCCTTGAAGGAGCGCATGATGCCGGCCACGGTTCCGAAGAGGCCCACGAAGGGCGTCGTCGAACCGATGGTGGCGAGCAGCCACAGGTTGCGCCGCAGCTTGAGCCCCACCTGGGCGCGCTCGCGCTCCACGGCGGTCTCGATGCCGTTGCCGCCCGTGGAGCGGGAGCGCTCCCAGCGGTCGAACCCGGCGAGGAAGATGTCGGCCGCCACGGCGTCGGAGCGCTCGGCGGCGGTGCGGGCGGCGGCCATGTCACCCCGGAGGAGGTGCTTCTGGACGATCTCCCCCAGGTTGCGGGAGCGCTCGCTCACGCCCCAGAGGGCGATGAGCCGCTCGATGGCCACGCCCAGGGCCACCACGGAGGCGCCCAGGAGGAGGGCGAGGGTGACGCCGCCCAGGCGAAGGTAATGAAGTAGATCGTTCAGGCTCATGATGGATGACCGGGCAGGCGGCCCTGGCTCACACTAGGACATATGAACCGCGCAGCCGCCGCAATCTTCCTGGTCCTCCTCTGTTCGGCCTGCCCCAAACGTCTCGAGTTCGGTCCGGAGGGCCGCATCGAGGACGCCCAGACGCTCTACCAGCACGTGCGCGAGCGGCAGGCGAAGGTCGTGAACCTGGAGGGTGACGCCAAGCTGCACGTGGACTCACCCCAGGGCAGCGGAACGCTCTCCACCTATCTCTCCATCACCCGCCCGGCCCTCATCCACCTGGAGACGTACGACTTCTTCAACCGCCCGGTGGCCTCGCTCGTCTCCGACGGTGAGCGCTTCGGCATCTACCAGGCGCGGGAGAACACGTACCTCCAGGGCCCGGCGAGCGCGGAGAACGTGTCCCGCTTCCTGCCCGTCGTCCTGCCGAGCGAGGAGCTGGTGGCGGTGATGCTGGGCCAGGTCCCCCTGCTGCCGCCGGAGTCCATGACCCTGGAGCTGGACGAGAAGGAGCGGGTGTACGTGCTCAAGCTCCAGCGGGGCCCGGCCACGCAGACACTGCGCGTGGACCCCAAGCACCTGCGCATCGTGAAGAGCGAGGTCCGGGGCGTGCCGGGCTACGACCTGGCGTTCGAGGACTTCCAGCAGCGGGGCGACCAGTTCTTCCCGGACAAGGTGCACCTCATCGCCGCCTCGGCGGACACGAAGCTGGACTTGAAGTACACGGACATCCGCCTCAACGGCCGCCCGGACCTGACGCTCTATGAAATGGGCGCTCCCGAGGGGGCGAAGGTGGTGGACGTCGACGCGAGGGGCCAGGAGGTCCGGCCGGAGGGGCCGGTGTCTCAGCCGCCCCCCGCGCCGGGTTCCTGAGCTTCCAGGCGTCGAAAGGCAGCGTCCCGGCGCAAACCGGGTACTATGGCGCGCACGACATGGCACAGATCAAGCTTGGAGAACTGCTGATCAAGGCGAACGTCCTGCAGGAGAGCCAGCTCAAGGCGGCGCTCGCCGAGCAGGCCAAGTGGGGCGGGAAGCTGGGCGAGATCCTCGTCCGGATGAACCTCGTCTCCGAGGACATCCTCGTGCGCGCCTTGTCGAAGCAGCTGGGCATGCCGGCGGTGAACCTGGACTCCGTGCAGATGGTGCCGCCGCACGTGAAGGCCAAGATTCCGGCGCAGACGGCGCGCGACTTCTCCGTGGTGCCGCTGCAACTGCGCGACGACGGCAAGACGCTGGTGGTCGCCATGTCGGATCCGCTCAACGTGCGCGTCCTGGACGAGCTGCGCGCCCTGTCCAAGTGCCGCATCGTGGCCAACGTGGCCGGGCGCACCTCCGTGGCGCGGGCGTTCGCGCGCCTCTACGAGGAGACGGCGGAGCTGGAGGACGCGGACACCAACTTCAAGGTGGTGGACGCGCAGGGCCGCACCGTCGTGAAGAACCTCAAGGACCTGGATCCGGCCGCCGCCGTCGCCATGTCCCCCAAGCCGGCCGCCGCTCCGCCGCCCCGTCAGGCCCCCCCGCCAGAGGCGCCTCGCGCGGCCTCCGGCAGCCCCGCGGAGCTGCTCAAGAGCGTGGAGGAGGTCCAGCGCAAGGAGGTCGCGGCGCTGAAGGCCATGGTGGAGCTGCTCATCGAGAAGGGCGTTTTCTCCCGCGAGGAATACCTCGCCAAGGTCAAGCGGTAGCCCCCGGCCATGCGCAAGAAGATTGGTGAGCTCCTCGTCCAGGCCGGAGTGGTGACGGACGAGCAGGTGAAGCAGGCCCTCGCGTCCGGACGGCGCGGCCAGGGCCGCAAGCTGGGTGAGGTGCTGGTGTCCATGGGCCTGTGCACGGGCCGGGACATCGCGCGGGCGCTGGCGGCGCAGCACGAGCTGCCGTTCGTGGAGATCCCCGAGTACATCCCGCATGCGGTGTCCTCGCTGGTGTCCATGGACTTCCAGACCGAGCACCGGGTGCTCCTCTTCGCGGCGGAGCAGGACGGCCGCAGCGAGAAGATCCACGTCGCGGTGGAGGACCCGGGCAACCTGATGCTGGTGGACGAGCTGCGCTTCCAACTGCGCAAGCCGCTCAAGGTGTTCGTCGCCGCGCCGGACGATATGGAGCAGGCGCTCTCTCGCGGACGGGGCGAGCCCCTGGACATCGTGGAGGCAGAACCGATGGACATGGACGAGGACGATTCGCCGGACATCCTGCCGTCGCCGCCGCCCCCTCCGGCCGCCGCGCGCGCGCCCACGCCGCCGCGTCCGCCCGCGCCGCCGACGCTGGACTGGGACCTGCCGCCGCCGCCGCCCAACGACTCGGGCGCCGACGGCGCGGAGGTGCTGGAGGACATCCTGGGCTCCACGCCCCGTCCCAAGGTCCCCAAGGCCCCGCGTCCGCCGCCTCCGCCCGCCGCGGCCCGTCCGCCGCCGCCTCCGCCCTCCGCGGAGCCGGAGGATCCGAGCAAGCCGCGCGTGCCGGTGGTGCTCTTCGGCGGCGCCGCGCAGGGCGTGAAGCCGTCCGTGGCGCTCACGCCCAAGCCGGACTTCTCCGAGGAGGACCTGGCGGTGCTGGACGACATCGACCGCATCTCGCGCGGTGAAGAGGCCAGCCTGGACACGGAGAAGGTGAAGCCCGCGCGCATGGTCGCGAGCCTCATCCGCCTGCTCATCCGCAAGGGGCTCATCCAGGAGGCGGAGTTCCTGGAGGAGCTGGCCCAGAAGTGACCGGAGCCGCGCCGTCCCCCGAGGCTCCGGCCGGCGCCGTGGCCCCGCTCCTGGACGTGCGGGGGCTCGTCACCCAGTTGTCGCTCCCGCGCGGCACGGTGCGCGCGGTGGACGGCGTGTCCTTCACCGTTCCTCCTGGCGGCACGCTGGGGGTGGTGGGGGAGAGCGGCTGCGGCAAGAGCCTGACGGCGCTGTCGGTGATGCGGCTCGTTCCCCAGCCGCCCGGCCGCGTGGTGGGCGGCGAGGTGCGCTTCCGGGGCGAGGACCTGCTGGCCCTGCCGGAGAAGGAGATGCGGAGCGTGCGCGGCCGGCACGTGGCCATGGTCTTCCAGGAGCCCATGACGTCGCTCAATCCGGTGTTCACCGTGGGCGAGCAGATTGGCGAAGGCGTCCGGCTGCACCTGGGCGCCACGAAGGCGCAGGCGCGTGAGCGCGCGGTGGAGATGCTCCGGCAGGTGGGCATCCCGGCGCCCGGCGAGCGCGTGGATGCGTACCCGCACCAGCTCTCCGGCGGCATGCGCCAGCGCGTGATGATCGCCATGGCGCTCGCGTGCGACCCGGCGCTGCTCATCGCGGACGAGCCCACCACGGCGCTGGACGTCACCATCCAGGCCCAGATTCTGGAGCTGCTCAAGCGCCTGCAGGCCGAGCGGAACATGGCGGTGATGCTCATCACCCACGACCTGGGCGTGGTGGCGGGGAGCTGCGACGCGGTGGTGGTGATGTACGCGGGCCGCATCGTCGAGCAGGCCCCGGTGCGCGAGCTGTTCGCCCGGCCCGCGCACCCGTACACGGCGGGCCTCTTGCGCTCCATCCCGTCGCTGCACGACGCGGGCGCGGCGGGGGAGGGCGGACGCCAGCGCCTGAAGGCCATTCCGGGCATGGTGCCGTCGCTCACCGCGCTGCCGTCCGGGTGCGCGTTCCGCGACCGGTGCGACCGCGCCTCGGAGCTGTGTGCCCGCGTCACGCCCGTGCTGGAGCCGAAGCGCGGAGGCCAGTCCGCCGCCTGCCATCATCCGGTGCCCGCGCCATGAGCGAACCGCTGGTCCAGGTGCGCGACCTGAAGGTGCACTTCCCCGTGAAGAGCGGCCTGCTGGGCCGCACGCGCGGCACGGTGCGCGCGGTGGACGACGTGTCCTTCGACGTCGCCCGCGGCGAGACGCTGGGCCTGGTGGGGGAGAGTGGCTGCGGCAAGAGCACCCTGGGCCGCGCGGTGCTGCGGCTCATCGACCCGACCTCCGGCTCCATCCGCGTGGCCGGGCGCGAACTCACCGGCCTGTCGCAGCGCGAACTGCGGCCGCTGCGCAGGCAGATGCAGCTCGTCTTCCAGGACCCGTACGCGTCGCTCAACCCGCGCATGACGGTGGGGGACATCCTCGCGGAGCCCTTCGCCATCCACGGCCTGGCGAAGGGCAAGGCGCGCGAGGACGAGGTGCTGGCGCTGCTCGACGCCATGGGGCTGCCCCGCGAGGCGCGCCAGCGCTACCCGCACGAGTTCTCCGGCGGCCAGCGTCAACGCATCGGCATTGCACGTGCCATCGCGTTGCGTCCGGAGCTGGTGGTGGCGGACGAGCCCATCAGCGCGCTGGACGTCTCCATCCAGGCGCAAATCGTCAACCTGCTGGTGGACCTGCAGCGCGAGCGCGGGCTCACCTACGTCTTCATCGCGCACGACCTGAAGATTGTTGAGTACGTGTCCACGCGTGTGGCGGTGATGTACCTGGGCCGCATCGTGGAGGTCGCGCCGTCCCGGGCGCTGTACGCCGGGCCCCGCCATCCGTACACGCAGGCGCTGCTGTCCGCGGTGCCCGTGCCGGATCCGGAGCGTCCCCGCGCGCGGCTGCTGCTGCCAGGAGAGCCGCCTTCGCCCCTGTCGCCGCCGACCGGTTGCGCGTTCCATCCGCGCTGCCCGCATGCGATGGAGCGCTGCCGCCGCGAATCACCGCCGCTGTATCCCCTGGGCGGAGGCCACGCCGCGGCGTGCTTCCTGGCCGAAGGGGATTCGCGCGACGTGCAGGACGGGTCCGCTGTTTCCACGTCCGGAGGAGGTGCCGGTGTTCTGGCTCAGCCATCATCACCCGGATGAGTACAACCGCACGTACGTGCTCGCGGGCGTGCGCGTGTGCGCGCGATGCCTGGGCACGTATCCGGTGCTCGCCGCCGTCTTCGTCGGGCTGTTCGCGCTGAAGGCGCCGCTCCAGTGGGAGTGGGACGTGCCGGTGGTGCTGGGGCTCACGCTGCCCGCGCTCGTGGACTGGGCGGTGGGACGCTTCCGGCCCGCTTCCGGGTCCAACGCGGTGCGCACGCTGACGGGCATCCTGTTGGGAGTGGGGCTCGGCCGCTCGCTGTACGTGCATGTGCAGCGCCCGTTACCGGCGGTGCTGCTGGCGCAGGCACTTCTGGTGACAGGGGTGGCGGTCCCTGTCATTCTCGCCACTTACCGGCGGCCACGGCCGGAATAGACCTTTCGCGCACGGCTGTCCGTTACAGGCCGTGGGCGGTGAAGGGGATGGCACCCGTGGCTTCATGGGCACTGGGGGAAGTTTGGCACCCGAAACCTCAGACGAGCAGCTGATGCTCGCCTTCCAGGCGGGAAACGCGCGTGCGTTCGAAGCGTTGGTGCGCAAGCACCGCGCGCCGGTGTTCAACTTCATCCTGCGCTTCGTGGGCCATAGGGCGCGGGCGGAGGACGTGCTGCAGGAGACCTGGCTCAAGGTGGTCCGCAGCGCCCGGGAATACGAGCCCAAGGCCCGGTTCACGACCTGGCTGTACACCATCGCGAGGAACCTCTGCGTGGACAGCACGCGCAAAGAGAGCTACCGCCAGGCGACGTCCCTGGAAGCCCCGTCGGCGGGTGCCGATGGCGACGAGGGACGTCCGCTGGGCGAGGGGCTGCCGGATGCCGGGGCCAGCCCGGAGCGCGGCGCGCACAACGCCCGCCTCCGGCCGCTCCTGGAGCGGGCCCTGTCGGCCCTGCCGGAGGAGCAGCGCGAGGTGTTCGTGCTGCGCGAGTACAGCGGCATCCCGTTCAAGGAGATCGCCGAGGTGACGGGCGTGTCCGAGAACACGGTGAAGAGCCGCATGCGCTACGCGTTGGAGGGCCTGCGCCGCCGCCTGGGTGAGCTGGGCGTGGACGGCGACCTGTCGGAGGATGGAAGGACGGTGGCGGGATGAATGCCCAGAATGCCCACGCGCACGAGGACCGGCTCCTCGATTTCGCCTACGGCGAGCTGCCCGCGTCGGAGGCCCAGGCGCTGGAGCAGCACGTCCAGGGTTGCGCGCGCTGCACCAAGGCGCTGGCGGACATCCGCGGCGTGCGAACCACCATGGCGCAGCTGTCGTCGGAGCCCGCGCCGGACGCGGGCCTGGAGTCGCTGCTCGCGTACGCACAGCAGTCCGCGCGCCGCGCCTCCGCCGGGCCCGAGCCGAAGCCCTCGCGCTGGCGCCGCTGGCTGTTGCCCGCGGTGGGCCTGGCCACGGTGAGCACCTTCGGTCTGCTGACGTTGACGGTGAGCGAGAACCTCGACCTGTCGCCGAACCTGTCGCGGAAGGCCGCGCCTGCTCTGGCGATGGAGGCGGCGAAGCAGGAAGCGCCGCCGAGGGATCAGCGCGCCCCGAGCGCCGTGGCCCCCGCGCCTTCGAGCGAGACCCTCGAAGTGGACGTGCCCGAGGGGGTCTCCTCGGACGCGCTGGCCGCCGCGCCGCGCGAGCTGGAGTTCAGCAAGAACCAGGTGGAGGCCAAGCCGAAGCGCAAGGACGCCGCCGCAGCCCGTCCGTCGGACTGGATGAACGCGGGCGGCGGTGGCGCGCTGCTGGAGCGCCGCGCGGAGGCCGAGGCTCCCAGGAAGAAGATGTCCAAGGCCGTCCGGGACGAGGCGGAAGAGTTCGCCGCGCTCGAGCAGGCGTCGGCTGGAGCGCCCGCGATGGAGGCGCCTCCGAAGGAAGAGCAGGCCGACGACGGCTACCTCGCGAAGGCCGAGCCCGCGCCGCGGCGTTCCTCGGGCAAGCTCAGCGACAAGGCCATGGGCACGAAGGGTGACTCCCTGCGGTTCGGTGAGTCGGCTTATGGCCGTGGGCTCGGCACGGACGATGACGAGAGCGTCGCCGCGGACGCGCCTCCGCCACCTCCTTCCGTGGCCTCCGCCCCCGTGGTCCAGGCCATGCCCACGACGCCAGCCGCCATGGGCTCCATCGGATCCGTCCGCGGTGCGCCGCCCCCGGAGCCTTCGACCGCCACGCCCAAGCCGGAGTCCGCCCGCGCGGAGGCCGCGAAGCCCGCTCCCGTGGAGAAGTCCGCCTCCAAGGAGGCGATGACGGCGCGCGACCTGTCCGCCCAGGCCCAGGCCGCCGCGAACCAGGGGGACCGCGCCCGGGAGGCACGGCTGCTGCGCGCCGCGCTCGCGGCTGGAGCCACTGGCAGTGAGCGGCTGGCGCTGCTCTCACGGCTCTGCGAGTCGGAGTCCGTCCAGGGCCGGACCCAGGAGGCCGCCGCCGTCTGCGGGCAGATCATCACGGAGGCCCCCGGCTCCAGCGCGGCGCAGCTGGCCCAGCGCCGCCTGCGTCAGGTCTCGCCTCCCGCGGCTCCGGCGTCCGCTCCGGCGAAGGCCGCGCCCGCCCAGCCCGCGCAGTAGGGGAGGGCGGGGCAGTCCACATGACCGATGCGTCCGGGGCCCGGGTCCTGGATAATGGGGACATGACGTCGGACGTGCACGCTCCCCCCGTGAACAGCCCCCGGAAGTCGCCGCCGCGCTCCCCGCGCCGGGCCCGCCGTGGCCAGGCCATGGTGGAGTACTCGATGATCAACTGGGTGTTGATCGTCGGGCTCGTCATCGGCGCCACGGTGAAGATCCGCTGGACGGACGACCGGCAGACCAACGTCATCGACCTGTTCCTCGAGGCGTACCAGATCTATTACGACTCGTTTTACTTCGTGCTGAACCTGCCGTTCCCCTGAGGGCCAGAAGGCCGCGGATCAACCCACTGCGTCGAGCTGTCCTCCCCCCTGGGCGGGCAGGCTCCGTGAGTGCTGGAGGTCCTGGGATTCCGCTTTGTCACGAGAGGTGGTTTTGACACCTGCTCTGGGGCATGGCTAACATCTTGCCCTGTTCGCGCCCTGGCATTGCCCCCTCGTCCAAAGCAGTCCTGCCGCCACGACGGCGCCCCACCGTTCTGGAGGACTTTGAACCATGTTGAAGGGTAAGACCCCGCTCGTCGTCGCACTGGTGCTCGGTTTGCTCGCGGGCATCGTGGCCTACTCGGCCATCAAGAAGAAGGAATCGGATGTGCGCCGCGGGTGGAACCTGGTGCCCGTGGTGGTGGCGGGCCAGGACATGCCCGAGGGGTCGGTCATCACGTACGAGATGATCTCCCAGCGCTCCGTGCCGGAGCAGTTCGTCACCTCGTCGGTGGTGAAGCCGGACTCCGCCAACTACATCGTGAACCAGAAGGTGCTGGTGGCGCTGCAGGCCGGCGACCCCATCCTCTGGAGCCAGTTCGAGACGACGAAGGCCGCCGAGCGCCTGTCCACGAAGGTGCAGAAGAAGGCGCGCGCCATCACCATCGAGGCGAAGAACACCACGTCCGTGGGCGGTTGGATCCGCCCCAACGACCACGTGGACATCATCGGCACGTTCCGCGATCCGCAGACGGACGAGAGCGTCGCGGTGACGCTGCTGCAGAACATCATCGTGGTCGCCACGGGCAAGATCACCGGCACCACGAACATCAACCTCATCCCTGAGAACCAGCGCGAGTACTCCAACGTCTCGCTGATGGTGCTGCCGGAAGAGGCGGAGATCCTGGTGCTGGCGGCGGAGCTGGGGCAGCTGACGCTGTCCTTGCGCAACGAGGACGACGTGGACCTCATCGAGGAGCGTGGCCGCGCGACCATCAGCACGCTGCTCTCCGGTGAGCGCACCCGCGTGCTGGAGCAGAAGCGCCGGGAGATCATCCAGATCATCAAGGGCAGTGGCAGCGGCGAGAAGGCCGCGGCCGGAGCTCCGTAGTCGTCGCGCGCGGGGCCGCTTTGCTTCCAGGCTGAAGCGGCCCTGCCGACCCCTCCCTCATCCCCCGGGGATTCGCGCCCATGCTCGCAGGTATCGTCCTCCTTCTCGTCACCGGCTCGGTGTTCTTCTTCAGCCTGGTGATCTTCAGCGTCCTGTCGAAGGCGTATGAGCAGTACCAGGAGCGCTACGTCGCCAAGTCGATGAACGACTTGAGCGACATGTTCCTCTTCATCGACGCGCGGCAGATGTTGATCCTCAACATCGCCTGCATGTGCCTTCTGGGCATCCTCAGCTACATCATCTTCAACCCCATCCTGGCGGTGCTCGCGACCATCTTCGGCTTCTTCCTGCCGATGCTGCTCGTGAAGCACTACCGCAAGCGCCGCATCAAGAAGTTCAACGTGCAGCTGGTGGACGCGCTGCAGGCCATGGCCAACGCGTTCAAGGCGGGTCTGACGTTCCCCCAGGCCATCGAGCACGTGGCGCGCGAGGCGATGCCGCCCCTGTCGCAGGAGTTCGGCCTCTTCGTGAAGGAAGTGAAGCTGGGCGTGCCGCTGGAGGAGGCGCTCGTGAACATGGGCCGCCGCGTGGGCAGCGACGACCTGGAGCTGGTGGTGGTGTCCACCAACATCGCGCGCCAGCTGGGCGGCAACATGGCGGAGATGTTCGAGACCATCTCCACGGTGATCCGCGAGCGCTTCCGCCTGGAAGGCAAGATCGACGCGCTGACGTCCCAGGGCAAGCTTCAAGGGTGGATCGTCGCGGCCATGCCGGCGGTGCTGGGCATGGTGCTCAACTACATGCGTCCGGACCTGATGGAGCCGATGATGAACCACATCTTCGGCTACATCCTGGTGACCCTGATCGCCATCATGGAGATCATGGGCATCCTCATCATCCGGCGCATCGTCAACATCGACATCTGAAACGAGGCGCACCGTGCAGGACGTCCTGACATTTCTGCTGATGGGCGGCTCGGCACTGCTGACCGCGGGCGCGGTGGCGTTCCTGGGCATCGGCCTCTACTCCAACCTCCTGGAGCGCTTCCTCACGGAAGTCCGCGACGAGTCCGCGGGCGGCATGAAGGGCGCGGGCTCCGTCGCCATCCGCAAGCTGGGCGCGATGAACCGGCGCTTCATGTGGCCGGGCTACGAGTCCAAGACGCGCCGCAAGCTGATCAAGGCGGGCGAGCCGTCCCAGTACAAGCCCGAGGACATCATGGCGCTGCAGGAGGTGAGTGCGTTCCTCGCGCTGCTCGCCGGCCTGTTCGTCGTCAACGGCCTGGGCGTGAACCTGGCCTGGTCGCTGCTGGTGATGCTGCTGGGCCTGTTCTATCCGCTCATCTGGTTGAACGACCAGGTGAAGCGCCGTCACCTGGCCATCAGCCGCGCGCTTCCGTACAACCTGGACCTGCTGACGCTGTCGGTGGAAGCGGGCATGGACTTCACGGGCGCGCTGGCGAAGGTGGTGGAGAAGGGCCGCCAGGGTCCGCTGCGTGAGGAGCTGCAGCTGGTGCTCAAGCAGCTCAAGATGGGCAAGACGCGTGAAGAGGCGCTCAAGAGCATGATCGTGCGCGTGGACCTGCCGTCGCTGACGACGTTCGTCACGGCGCTGATCCAGGCGGACAAGATGGGCACGAGCCTGGGCAAGGTGCTGCGCATCCAGTCCACGCAGATGCGCATCGACCGCACGCAGCGCGCGGAGAAGCTCGCGGGTGAGGCGCCGGTGAAGATGCTCTTCCCGCTCATCGCCTGCATCTTCCCGACGGTGTTCATGGTGCTCTTCGGGCCCATCGTGTTCCAGTTCATGTTCGGCAACGTCGGGGGCTAGTCCTCTGCCCATCCTGCTCACCATCACCCAGGGGCTCCAGGTTGGACGGGAGCTCGCCTTCGAGCAGGCCGAAGTGAAGATCGGCCGGACCTCGGAGAACGACCTGGTGCTGCATGACCACGGTGTCTCCCGGCGTCATGCCCGCATCACGGCGAGGAATGGGCGTTACTTCGCCGAGGACGTGGGCAGCGCGAACGGCACGCAGCTGAACGGCCAGCCATTGGGCGGCGAGAAGCAGCTGCGCGACGGCGACCGCATCACCGTGGGGCCGGTGGAGTTCACCTTCGTGTGGGTGGCGCCGGAGGATGACGACGACGTCACCCGGCCCATCCGGCGGGTGCTCGCGCCGCCCCACGCGCAGGTGTCGCCGCAGGGCGTGGAGCAGGCGTCGCTCGCGGAGATCGAAGCGGCGCCCACGAGCTATCAGCAGTCGATGCCGGCCATGGCCCGGCCGGCGTCCCCGCCGCGTCCGGGAATGGCCGTGCCCGCCCCGAAGAGTGGGGCGATGCCGGTGCCGGCGGCCACACCGAAGCGGCCCTCCGCTCCGGATCTGCCGGCGGTCGGCGCCGCCGCGCAGGCATCCGCGACGCCGGTCCGGCCCGCGCCGGGAGCGGCGACTCCGCCCAATCCTTCCGCGGGGCCACCTGTGCTGGGCGCTTCGGCGTCGGCCGCTTCGGGCAGGGTTCCCGCAGTTGCGCCTGCACTGGGCGCCTCGGCATCTGCTGCTTCGGGCAAGGTTCCCGCGAGTCCGCCTGCACTGGGGGCCTCGGCGTCAGCCGCTTCGGGCAAGGTTCCCGCGAGTCCGCCTGCACTGGGCGCTTCGGCGTCGGCTGCTTCGGGCAAGGTTCCCGCGAGTCCGCCTGCATTGGGCGCTTCGGCGTCGGCTGCTTCGGGCAAGGTTCCCGCGAGTCCGCCTGCATTGGGCGCTTCGGCGTCGGCCGCTTCGGGCAAGGTTCCCGCGAGTCCGCCTGCACTGGGGGCCTCGGCGTCAGCCGCTTCGGGCAAGGTTCCCGCCGCGCCTCCCGTATTGGGGACTTCCGCGCCAAGTGCTCCGGCCAAGGCTCCTGCGGGCCCCCCAGTGTTGGGAGCCTCCGCTCCGGGCGCGGGTGCTCCGGCCAAGGCTCCTGCGAGCCCTCCGGTGCTGAGCGCCTCGGCCGCGAACAAGGCTTCGGGCGCTTCCGCCTCCGTCCGGGCCTCCGGGCCGGGACTGGCCGCGGTCGGTGCCTCCGGTCCGGGCCGATCGTCCTCGCCGGGGGCCGCCTCCGAGCCTTCGCACCCCACCGCGATCGAGCTCCCCGCGGCCGGAATCCCTGCGCAGACGGCGACCTCCGCTCCAGCCCCCGTCGAGCCAGTGGCTGCCGCGAAGCGGAACGCCGTCGCGAACCTTCCCGGTGTCGGTTCGCCCTCGCTGGGCCTTGGGTCGTCCGCTGCTCCGGCGGCCCGGGGCGCCGTGGCGTCCGCGCTCGGCCTTCCGTTGATGTCGCCGCCGGGGCTCATCGCTCCGCCGCCTCCCGCACGGCCTTCCGTCATACCGCCTCCCGTGGACCTGGCCCCCGTGGTGCCGGATGAGCCCGAGGAGCGCACGCTGATGGCGATTCCCACGGCGGACGCACTCGCCGCGCCGCCCCCCGTGCTGCCCGTTCCGGAGCTGGACGAGCCCGAGGAGCGCACGCTGATGGCGATCTCCACGGTGGACTCGCCCGAGTTCGCCGCGGCGCTGCCTCCCGTGGCGCTGCCCGTTCCGGAGCTGGAGGAACCCGAGGAGCGCACGCTGATGGCGATTCCGGCGACCCCGGAAGCGCCACCCGTTGAAGACGCACCGCCGCCGCAGGAGGCCTCGCCCGCGCTGCTCCCTCCGGTAATGGAGGAGCCCGAGGAGCGGACCGTCCTCGACCTGCGGCCCATCACCCCGGTCAGTCCGCTCGTGGCCCCTCCGGTCCGCGTCGCGCTCGCCGCCCCCTCGGTCGACTCCAGCGAGCCCTCGACCTTCGTCGGCCAGGACGATGACCTCTCCTCGGCCCCCGAGGAGACCCGGGCCTCGGGCACCTTCACGGGCCAGGTCGAGCCCGGCCCCGTGGCACCTCCTCCGGCCTGGAGCCCGCCCGTCCCGCCGCCTTCGCCGGAGCCGGTGACGTTCGTCGGCCGGGACCGGGCCGCGCCTGCCCCGACCCTGGACCCCGGCCCGCTGCCGGGCGAAACCCCGGTGCTGGCCCGCGTGCCCGCTCCGGACGTGGAGGGTGACGCCACCCAGCCCGTGCCGGCCGACCTGGAGGACTCCTTCGTCCAGCCCCCGCCCAACGGCCCGGTGACGGTCGTCGCGAAGGTCGAGCCCTCGTCCGCAGCCGACAAGGCCCGCAGGCGGCGTCAACTGGCCAGGTCCCTCCAGGGCCAGTTCGTCCTCTTCTGGCAGCGTCAGTCGCTGCCCAAGCGGATCGGCCTCGGGGCGCTGGCGGCCGTGGCCGTGCTGGGCGTGGTGACGCTACTCGTGGCGCTCGCGGCCCCCACGGCCATCCGGCTCCCGGGCCGCGAACCCTTCCAACTGGGCATGGAGCCGGTGACGGACTCCTTCGGCCTGGGCGAGGGCGTGCGCTGGGTCCACGCCGACGACAAGCTCTTCGACTTCCGCTTCGTGTCCCCCACGCGCGCCGTGGCGGTGCTGCACTACCAGGCGAGCAGCATCGCCCGGGACGAGGTCAACCTGTCCCTCAACGGCGTGTCCCTGGGCTGGGTTCCCCCGGACACTGCCCAGACGGCCGAGCGTGAGCTGGAGCAAATCCTCCCGCCCAGCCTCCTGCGGCGCAACGCCAACAACCAGCTCCTCTTCGACAACGCCCTCAACCCGCCCGGCCGCGACCCGTGGCGCATCTGGAACCTGCGGCTGGAGATCATCCCGGTGCCAGAGGCGCCGCCGGACCAGCTGATCGCCTCCGCCCGGGAGGCCGCGAAGGCCGGGGCCCGCTTCTACGAGCTCAAGGACGTGGGCGCGGAGAACCTGTTCAAGGCGTGGCGGGAGTACCGCGCCGCGTGGATCACCCTGGAAGCGCTGGACGACAAGCCGGAGCTCTACGAGGACGTCCGGGAGCGGATCGCCCAGATTTCAACGGAGCTGGACCACCGCTGCAGCCAGCTGATGATGCAGTTCCAGCGGGCGGTTCAGTTCCGCAGCCGACGGGATGCGGTCGCGACCCTGGAAGACGTACGGAGACGCTTCCCTACGGCCGAGCATCGCTGCCACAATCTCGCGCTGGAAAGAGCCTATGAGCACGAGCTTTAGGGCTCGTGCCCCCCTCAGCAGGACGCGGTGACCCCATGTCGAACGCACCTCCCCCCGCCCGCCGACGGCCTACATCTGGCACGCCCTCCGCCGGGACCGGATCCCGCGCGCCGGTCCGCCGGTCGACCGCCGGTGCCGCCGCGGCCCGCCCCGCGAAGCTGGTCGTCGTCGCCGGCCCCATGGAGGGCGAGGAGTTCGCGCTCTCCGAGCTCGAGTACACGGTCGGCCGCTCCACGGACAACCCCATCTGCATCCAGGACACGTCCGTCTCCCGCAAGCACGTGACGCTGCGCAAGGAGTCCGCCGGCTGGATGGTCAGTGACATGGGCTCCGGCAACGGGACCATCGTCAACGGCGAGCCCATCGCCGAGGAGACGCTGCTCGCCAACGGCGACGTCATCACGCTGGGCGACTCGGAGCTGCGCTACGAGGACACCGCCAACAGCACCGCCAAGGTGCAGGCCCCCTCCAGCCCCCGGCCCCGTCCGTCCTCGGCGGGCCGCGGTGCCTCGGCCGCGCCCGCGCGTCCCGCCCGGGAAGGCCGCGCGCGCCCGCAGACGTCGCGTGCCGCAGCCGCCGCGGAGCTCACGCCGGAGATGCAGAAGAAGCGCATGCGGATCAAGCTCGCGGGCGCCGCCGTGCTGGTGCTGCTCTTCGCGGACCTGGGCGTCGCGCGCTCGCGCATGCGTGCGCAGGCGGAAGAGCAGGGCCGCATCGAAGCGGAGCAGCGCAGCTACCGCGAGCAACTGGGCGGCCTCTTCCAGGAGGCCAAGAACCTGGTGCGCGAGGGCCAGTGGCAGCAGGCCAAGGCGAAGCTGGAGGAACTCCACGCGCAGGCGCCGGACTACCCCGGCGTGGCGGACTACCTGAAGGCCGCGGAGCGGGAGATTCCCAACCAGAACCACCTGATCACGGCCAAGGCGGCGCTGGACAAGGGCGAGCTGGCGAACGCGAAGGCGTCCATCGAGAAGGTGACCAGCGACACCCAGCTCTACGAGCAGCTGAAGACGGCGCGCAAGAACCTGGCGGACGCCGCCGACACGCGCACGAAGGAGGCCAAGCGGCTCCTGGACTCCCGCCAGCTGGAGAGCGTGCAGCAGGCCAAGGCCATCACAGACGACGTGCTCGCGACCTTCCCCGAGCACCGCGACGGCAAGCTCGTGAATGACGACGCCGTGCGCGTCATCGCGGACCTGACGCGTCCGGATCCGGTGCGCGTGGCCGCGGCGCCCAAGCCGTGGGAGCCCGCGGTGGACCGCTTCCGCGACGCGGACATCACCGGCGCGGTGGCCATCCTCAACGCGTGCGCGGCCAAGACGGCCCAGTGCAAGCAACTGATGGCGCAGGTGACGGAGTTCGGCAACCTCTACAAGAAGCTGGAGGACCTGGACGCCAAGGGGCTCACCCGCCTGCTCGCGCTGGACAAGGACATCACCGACGGGCGCACGAGCAAGATGGCGCGCAACGCGGGCACCCGCGCGGGCAACATCTATTACAAGAGCGCCGCGGGCGCGAAGGCCGCCGGCCAGTGGTCGCGCGCCATGGAGTTCGCCCGCCGCGCGCTCCAGGCGGACCCCAGCCACGCGGGCGCCGCCAACATCGTCAACGACCTCAAGGGCAAGGCGAAGGACCTGTACATGCAGGCCTACTCCATCAAGGACTCCAGCCCGGAGGACGCGCTGCCCAAGTTCCGCGACGTCGTCGCGATGACGCCGCCGGACGACGAGCTGCACGGCAAGGCCCAGGGCTGGGTCGAGAAGCTGTCGCGATGAAGAAGCGCAAGGGGATGGAGCCGCCCCCGGCCGACGAGCCGGGGCAGGGCGACCTGTTCGGCACGTCGCTGCTACCCCCCTTGCGTCCCGCGCCGGCGAAGGCCGCCAGCACGGGCAAGCCGCCTCCGGCCCCCCCGGCTCCCCCGACCGCGCCGGTGGCCGAGCTCGCCGCGCCGCCCCCGGCCGCCGTCACGCCGCCGCCGCGCCCGGAGCGCACGGTGCTGTCGGTGGGCGAGCTCACCCGGCAGATCAAGCAGACGGTGGAGTCGCGCTTCCCGCGCGTGATGGTGCGCGGCGAGGTGTCCAGCTTCCGCGGCGCCAACGCGCGCGGCCACTGGTACTTCACGCTCAAGGACTCGGACGCCTCCATCGACGCGAAGGTGTGGGCGTCCATGGCGTCGCGGATCCGCTTCGCGCTGCGCGACGGCATGGAGGTGGTGGCCGAGGGCAGCGTCGACCTGTACGAGCCGCAGGGCCGCTACAGCCTCATCGTGTCCCGGCTGGAGCCGGTGGGCGAGGGCGCGCTGGCGCTCGCGTTCGAGCAGCTCAAGCAGCGGCTGGCGGCGGAGGGGCTCATCGGCGACCGGCGCGTGCGGCCCCCCCGGACCGTGCCGTTTTTGCCCCGGCGCATCGGCGTCGTCACGAGCCGCACCGGCGCGGCGCTCCAGGACTTCCTGCGCGTGCTGCACTCGCGCAACCCCCGGCTGGGCGTGCTGCTGGCGGACGCGCGCGTGCAGGGCGAGGGCTCCGCGGAGGACGTGGCGCGGGCCATCGAGCGGCTTGCGCGCACCGACGTGGACGTCATCGTCGTGACGCGCGGCGGAGGCTCCGTGGAGGACCTCTGGACGTTCAACGAGGAGCGGGTGGCGCGCGCCATCTTCGCCTCGCCGGTGCCGGTGGTGTCCGCCATCGGCCATGAGATCGACTTCACCATCTCCGACTTCGTCGCGGACCTGCGCGCGCCCACGCCCAGCGCGGCGGC
Organism: Corallococcus sp. M7; assembly: GCF_054512695.1. NCBI lineage: Bacteria > Pseudomonadati > Myxococcota > Myxococcia > Myxococcales > Myxococcaceae > Corallococcus > Corallococcus sp. M7. The sequence continues at coordinate 6,074,929 of NZ_CM137252.1, read as the reverse complement.
GGAGCGGCTGGCGCCGGTGCTCGCGGACCTGGAGCTGACGCTGGCCACGCAGTCCGGCCGCCTGCGCCGGGCCATGGAGCGCCGGGTGCTGGAGCTGCGCCAGAGCCAGGGCGAGCTTCGCGCGCGGCTGCCCGACCCGCGCCGCGAGGTGAACCACCAGCGTCTGCACCTGTCCGAACAGGTGGAGGCGATGATGCGCGTGCTGCGCCCCCGCGTGCGTCAGGACCGGGAGACGTTGCGCGGCTTGCAGGAGCGGTTGCAGCGGGCGCGGCCCCAGACGCGGCTGTCGGAGCAGCGGGCGCACCTGCTGAAGCTGGCCATGCGCCTGTCGGAGGCGGCGCGCGCGGGCGTGTCCCGGCGGCGGGGCGCGCTGGCGGATTCTCGGCTGGGGCTGGAGCGGCAATCCCCCACGGCGCGGGTGGCGGCCGAGCGGGCGAAGGTGGCCCAGGCGCGGTCGCGGCTCCTGGAGCTGCAGCGGGGCATGCTGGCGTCCGCGCAGACGCACTTCGGACGGTTGGGGGGCCGCCTGGACGCCTTGAGCCCCCTGAAGGTGATGTCCCGAGGCTACGCGGTGACGTTCCGCCAGCGGGACGGCGTCGTGGTGCGCTCCACGGCGGACGTGGTGGTGGGAGACGTGCTGGGCATCAAGCTGGCGGCCCACGGGGCGAAAACCCTGGGTGGGTGTGAAGAAATCGAAGCGACCGTTACCAGCCTGAAAGGCCCGGTGGACTGCTAGCGGGCCACCCTCTACATTCCGCGCCCCGCTCGGGGAGGTGGATGGCCGTGGCGAAGTCGGACAAGAACCCCAAGGTGGAGCCCGCTCCGGAGCAGTACGGGGACGTTGTGTCGCGCCTGGAAGAGACGGTGGCGCGGCTGGAAAGCGGCGACCTGTCGTTGGAAGAGTCCCTCAAGGCGTTCGAGGAGGGCATCCGCCTCGTCCGCCGGGGCGAGAAGCTGCTCACGGAGGCCGAGCAGCGCATCGAGCAGCTGCTGGTGGACGAGGACGGCCAGGACGTGGTGGCGCCGCTCGCGGTGGCGGCGCGTCCCGCTCCCCAGGCCGCCCCCCGGACGACCGCTCAGGCGCGTCCGCCACCGGAGGACGATGTCCCGTTCTAGGCATCAGCTGGGGAAGGGCGGAGGCCGGGCATGTCGAAGCCGAAGATTACGATTGTCGATGACGACCGCGACACGCGCGAGCTGCTCGCCGAGGCCCTGGGGGCCGAGGGGTTCGAGGTGATGTCCGCGGCCAATGGCCTGCGGCTCGTCGCGTCGCTGGAGCTGCACCGGCCGCACGCCATCCTCCTGGACGTGAACATGTCCTGGATCAACGGCTTCGAGCTGTGCCAGGCCGTGAAGCAGAACAAGCAGTTCCGGGACATCCCCATCATCTTCATCAGCGGGCGGGGAGACCCGGAGGACAAGCGGCGAGGCATGGAGGTCGGCGCGGCCGACTACTTCGTGAAGCCGCTGGAGCTGGATTCGCTCGTCAAGCGCATCCGCCAACTCATCCCCGCCGACGTGGCGAAGGAGCCCTGACGCCGATGGCCGCATTCAACCTGGAACCCTTCATGCGCACGCACCAGGCGCGGGTGGAGGCGCTCCTGCTCGACCGCGCGGACCGCCTGGGGCCCGCGGGCACGCCGCCTCGGCTGGCGGAGGCCATGCGCTACTCGCTGCTCGCGGGCGGCAAGCGCCTGCGCCCCGTGCTGTGCCTGGCCTTCGCGGACGCGGTGTCGAAGGCGAGCACCAAGAACGACGTGGCGTTGGATGCGGCGTGCGCGCTGGAGTACGTACACACCTATTCGCTGGTGCACGACGACCTGCCCTGCCTGGACAATGACGACCTGCGCCGGGGCCGGCCCACGAACCACAAGGTGTACGGCGAACCGCTGGCGCTGCTGGCCGGGGACGGGCTGTTGACGGAGGCCTTCCACGTGCTCGCCGGAGGGCCGGAGCCGGTGCGCGGCATCCTGTGCGCGGAGCTGGCGCGCGCGGCGGGCGCGAGCGGGATGGTGGGCGGGCAGGTGTTGGACATCGCGGCGGACCGGGCCGCGGCGCTGGACTACCTGCTGCGGCTGCACCGGATGAAGACGGGCGCGCTCATCCTCGCGGCGTGCCGGATGGGCGTGCTGGCGGCCGGCGGTGACGCGGCGGCGCTGGCGAGCGCGGTGACGTACGGCGAGGCGGTGGGCCTGGCCTTCCAGATCGCCGACGACGTGCTGGACGTGACCTCCAGCGCGGAGGCCATGGGCAAGCCGGTGGGCGCGGACGCGGAGGCGGGGCGCTTCACCTTCCCGGCGGTGGTGGGGCTGGACGAGTCCCGCCGCATGGCCGACGAGCTGGTGGCCCGGGCGGAGGCCGCGGTGCGCCCGCTGGAGGGCGTGGACGGTCCGCTGGCGGCGCTGGCGCGCTACTCGGTGGAGCGGAAGTCCTGATGGCGGACGTGCTGTCCGGTGTCGCGTCTCCCGCGGATGTGCGCGCGCTCCCCGAGGACGCGCTGCCCGGCCTGTGCGAGGCGCTGCGCGAGGCCATCATCACCACGTGCGGTCGCGTGGGCGGCCACCTGGGCGCGTCGCTGGGCGCGGTCGAATTGATCGTGGCCCTGCACCGTGTCTTCCACACGCCGCAGGATGCGCTGCTCTTCGACGTGGGGCACCAGGCCTACGCGCACAAGCTGCTCACCGGCCGGCGCGACCGGATGCACACGCTGCGGCAGGCGGACGGCATCGCGCCGTTCCTGGACCCGCGCGAGAGCCACCACGACGCGCTGGCGGCCGGTCATGCGTGCACGGCCATCTCCGCGGCGCTGGGGCTGCTCTCCGGCCGGCGGCAACTGGGCCACACGGGCCACGTGGTGGCGGTGGTGGGCGACGGCGCGCTCACCGGGGGCCTGAGCTTCGAGGGGCTCAACAACGCGGGGGGCAGCCCGCTGCCGCTCGTGGTGGTGCTCAACGACAACCAGATGTCCATCAGCGCGAACGTGGGCGCCATCCCCGCGCTCCTGCGCACGCGCAACGCCCGCGCCTTCTTCGAATCGCTGGGCTTCACCTACCTGGGCCCGGTGGACGGGCACGACCTGGGCGCGCTCACGCGGGCCCTGCGCGAGGCGAAGGCATCGTCGCGCCCGGTGGTGGTGCACGCGCTGACGAAGAAGGGGCGCGGCTTTCCACCCGCGGAGGCGGACGAGCAGACGCGTGGCCACGCGATGGGGCCGTACGAGTGGCGCGACGGCAAGCTGGTGCGCTCGCGCGGAGGACGGCCCACGTTCAGCGAGGCCTTCGCCCAGGTCCTGGGCGAAGCGCTGGAGCGCGACCCGCGCGTGGTGGCCGTGACACCCGCGATGTTGGAGGGCAGCGCGCTCACCGGCTTGAAGGCGCGCTTCCCGGACCGCGTGCACGACGTGGGCATCGCGGAGCAGCACGCGGTGACGTTCTGCGCGGGGCTGGCCGCGGCGGGCGCGAAGCCGGTTTGCGTCATCTACTCCACCTTCCTCCAGCGCGCGTACGACCAGGTGGTCCACGACGTGTGCTTGCCGGGGCTGCCCGTCGTCTTCGCGGTGGACCGGGCAGGGCTCGTGGGCGCGGACGGCGCCACGCACCAGGGCGCCTACGACGTGTCCTTCCTCCGGCCGCTGCCGGGCCTCACGCAATGGGCCCCAGTGGTGGGGGAGGACCTGGGGCCGATGCTCGCCACCGCGCTCCAGGCCCCTGGGCCCTCCGTGCTGCGCTTCCCGCGAGGCACGTTGCCGGACCTCCCGCCGGAATTGGCACAGGGCGGGGCGGATGTCCCGGGACAACCGACGCGCGCTGGCGCGGTAGGGGCGATGGGCTCCGCGGCCTCGCGGGGGACGCCGGCCGCGTTCCCCTTGCCGGGCGCGCGCTGGCTGAAGCGCGTGGCCGGTTCGCGGCTGACGTTGGTGACACTCGGACCGCTGGGCCTGTCCGCGCTGGAGGCCGCGCGGTCCGAGCCGGATTGGTGCGTGCTGGACGTGCGCCGGGCGTGGCCGCTGGATGAGGCCGCGCTGCTGGAGGCCGCGGCGGGCGGGCATGTGGTGGTGGCGGAGGAGGGCACCGTCCGGGGCGGTCTGGGTAGCGCGGTGCTGGAGCTGTACGCCGCGTCGGGCGTGTCCCCCCGGGTGACGCTCCTGGGCATGCCGGATGTCTTCCTGCCGCACGGAGACGCGCGGGTGCAGCGCACGCAACTGGGACTGGACGCGGCGGGCCTGCGGCGCGCGGGCCGTGCGCTGCTGGGAGAGGAGAGCCGGTGAAGCCGAAGAAGGAACGCCTGGACGTGCTGGTGGTGGAGCGCGGGCTCGCCGAGTCGCGCACCAAGGCCCAGGCGCTCATCCTCGCCGGCCAGGTGGTGGTGGCCGACCAGCGCGTGGACAAGCCCGGCTCCCTCGTCCCCGTGGAGGCCGAGCTGCGCCTCAAGGGCGAGGTGCTGCCGTACGTGTCGCGCGGCGGCCTCAAGCTGAAGGCCGCCATGGACCGCTTCGGCCTGGACGTGACGGGCCGCGTGGGCGCGGACATCGGCGCCAGCACCGGCGGCTTCACCGACTGCCTGCTCCAACACGGCGCGGTGCGGGTGCACGCCATCGACGTGGGCTACGGACAGCTGCACGAGAAGCTGCGCGTGGACCCTCGCGTGCGCTCCCGCGAGCGGGTCAACGCGCGCTACCTCACGGACGAGGACCTGCCGGAGAAGGTGGGCGTGGTCGTCATCGACGTGAGCTTCATCTCGCTCACCCAGGTGCTGCCGTCGGTGCTGCCGTTCCTCTCACCGGGCGGCCTGCTCATCGCCCTGGTGAAGCCCCAGTTCGAGGTGGGCCCGGAGCGCGTGGGCAAGGGCGGCGTGGTGCGCGACCCGGCCGCGCGGCAGGACGCCATCGACACCGTGACGGCCTTCGTGCGCGAGCACGGGCTCAGCGTGCGCGGGGTGATGGACTCACCCGTGCCCGGGCCCGCCGGCAACGTGGAAGCGCTCCTCGTCGCCGACAGGCCCTGAGGCCCGCCGTCACGGCTTGACGGCGCGGTACTCGGGCAGCGTGAGGGCCTGGACCAGGTTGTTGCCCACGCGCATCCACAGCCGCCCGCTGTCATCCACGGAGCAGGACAGGCTGCTGGAGACCTCGTAGCGGAACAGCTCGCCCTTTTCGGCGGAGTCCACCGCGACGATCTCCTGGGGCAGGGCGCCCGCCACGTTCGGGCCGGTGAGCAGGTAGAACTCCGGGCTCGTCGGCTGGCCCAGCTGCACCTGGAGGATGCGCAGCTGCCCGGACGCGTCCACGGACGTGCCGCCCTTGTTGGCGACGATGCCGTTCACCGAGTCCAGGAACCACACGCGCTGGTCGCCAATGGCCGCCAGCCGCGAACCGGCCGAGTACGGCAAGAGGAAGCGGATGGGCACCGGGAAGGTGGTGCTGGACCAGCGGTACGCGGTGCCCTCGCAGCCCGCGGCCTCCGTGGAGCAGGCCTCGATGCGCGACTGGTTGTTGGCGAAGTCGAACGACATGTAGAGCGTGGAGCCGTCCACGCTGAACGACGCGGGCGGGGGCGCGCTGATGAGACCGTTGTACTTGTAGATGACGCGCGTGTTCACCGGCTGGAGGTCCGCGCTCGTGGCGTTGGCATCCAGGGTGGCGATCTCAATCTGCAGCGTGTTCCCGCCGCCACCCGCGTCGGTCGGGTAGGCCACCAGCACCTGCTGGCCCTTCTCCTTGGGCGGGGTGATGGGCTGCAGCGGCGCGTTCTCGAACGTCCACTGGAAGGAGCCGCCGGACGCCGTGTGCTTGAGGCGCGACACCGTGTACAGGTCGTTCACCAGCGCGTCGCCGTTGGCCATCACGGACAGCTGCTGCAGCTTGTACGTGGGCGCGGTGCGGCCAGTGATGGCGAAGTTGGCGTCCACCGCCACGGCGCCCGAGCCCGGCGTCCACACCCACCGCTTGCCGCTCTGGCCATTGATGCTGGTGATGACCGTGGAGGAGCTGCACGGGATGCCCATCTCCACCGAGTTGCGCACCACGCCCGCCGAGTCCACGCGGAAGAGCGTGCCGGAGCCCGTGGTGGGGTTGCCGCACCCGATGAAGGCGACGTTCGTGCCGCTGCCCTCGGCGATGAAGAAGTCCGTCACCACCTGGCCGTTGGGGTCCGGATCCTTGATGACCTTCGTCACCGGCAGGAACGTGGCCGCCTGCGGCTGGGACACGTTCGTCCGGCCGTCCGAGCACGTCGCCCGCGCGTTGAGCGACAGGCCCACGGCGAGGCCGCGCGTGTACTTGATTTCATTCGCGGCCAGCTCGAAGTCCATGGAGCCGCTGGTGTACGGCACGGTCTTCAGGAACGTGTCCCGGTCGTAGATGTCCACCTGCGACACGGCGTCACACCCGGACACGATGACCCGCACCGTCAGCGACGGGGCCGCCGTGTTGGGCTGCGGCACGGTGAGGGTCACCGTCGGCGGGTCCGGAGTAGGGGCCGGCTTCTCGCCACCACAGGCGGCGAACACGGAAGCACAGAGGGTCAGCGAGGCCAGGAAGGCCCGCGGCGCGAACGGGCGCGAAGGGACGGAGTGCATGGTTTCGCACTCTACCGCGCTCCCTCGGGAAGCGGGCGGGGCCACGTCCCAGCGCCTTCACCCGGATTCCTGATCGCGGGATCCCCTGGAAAAACCCCGGTGGGCGCCTGCCTGCCCGCACTGCCTCCGGCCGAACGCCAAGAGTGGTGCTGGAAGAAAGTGACAGTCTGGCTGTTTTCGTGGGATTCCGCCGCTACAAGGGCCAGGCGAGCGGTTTCCGGTCATCGGACCGTCACGTGCGTGCGGGATTCCGGAGGAAGAACACCGGTCCGGGGTATACGTCGCGCGCCTTTTCCCACCCCTCTCGCTTGAGGAGAGCCCCGTTCAACCGCTGGCCCGCGGACGGGTTAGACGGCATGATCCGGAATCGACCATGACCCCTTTCGCACCCAACGGGTTTCCGCGACGTCGTTCCCTGTCTGGGCGGGGCGGAGGCGCGCCGTGAGGATCGAGATGTTGTCGTCTGAGCAGCGGGGGCGGGTGCTCGTGCTCGCGGCGAAGGCCGCGGGTGACGCGCTGGTGGAGCGGCTCACGGCGAGTGGCTACCAGTGCGCCTCCACGGAACGGGAGACCGGGCTGGCGGAGATGGTGGACCAGCTCCAGCCGGAGGTGGTGCTCCTGGCCGTGACGGCCAAGCGGGCGGCGGAGCTGCTGGAGACGGTGCGCAAGACGGACAAGCTCCAGCGCCTGCCGGTGCTGGTGGATCAGGGCCGCGCGCGCTCGGCGGAGGCCTTCAAGCGGCTGGCGGTGGACGACTTCGTGCGCGGCGCGGATGAGCTGGTGCCCCGGCTGGAGTCCGCCCTGCGCGCCTGGCGGCTCAAGGAGCGCGAGGAGCGCATCCGGATGCGCATGGGGATGCTGCTCGAAATCACCCAGGCGGCCACCAGCTCGCTGGAGCTGGAGGAGATCCTCCGCATCGCGGTGGAGAAGGTCGGCCAGGTGACGGGCACGGACCGCTGTTCCGTGGTGCTGGTGGAGGGCAGCCACGCGCGCACGGCCACGGTCGTCGCGACGCAGGAGGATCCGAGCCTCGTCCAACTGGACATCGAGGTGGCGCGCTACCCGGAGCTGCGCCGCGCGCTGGAGACGCGCCAGCCCGTCCTGATTGAAGAGGCGCAGCGTGACCCGCTGATGGCGGAGGTGCGCACGTCGCTGTTGCCGCAGGGCGTGAAGTCCATCCTGGTGCAGCCGCTCATCTGCCAGGACGACCTGTTGGGCGCGCTCTTCCTGCGCGTGTCCAAGGGCGAGGCGTCCATCGGGCGCGACGAACAGGAGTTCGCGGAGGCCGTGGCGGGCGTGCTCGCCAACTCCATCCGCAACGCGCGCCTGCACACGGCGGTGAAGAAGAAGCGCGAGGACCTGGAGCTGGCGTACGTGGAGCGCTACCGCGAGCTCAACGACGCGAACCGCCGCCTGAAGGAGCTCAACCGCCTCAAGGATGAGATCATCGCGGTGTGCAGCCACGACCTGCGCGCGCCGCTCCAGGTGCTCCTGGGCCACGGCCGGCTGCTGCTGGAAGGGCCGCTGGAGGCGCAGCAGAAGCAGTCCGCGGAGGCGATGATCCGCCAGGGCCGGAAGATCCTCACCCTGGTCGAGTCCCTGCTGGAGAAGGGCAAGGGCGAGGCCGCGCGCCTCTCCATCGAGCCCCGGGTGCTGGACGTGGCGCAGCTGTGCCGCGACGCCGTGGCGGAGCTGGAGATCCTGGCGGCGGAGAAGGCCGTGTCGCTGCGCTCCGAGTGCCCCGACAGCCTGATGCTGATTGGCGACGAGGTGAAGCTGCACGAGGTGCTGCAGAACCTCATCAGCAATGCCATCCAGCACGCCAGCGACCCGGGCGTGGTGGTGGTGCGCACGCAGCGGCTGTCGCGGCCGGACGGCGACGCGGTGCGGGTGATGGTGAGCGACAACGGCGTGGGCATCCCGCCGGACGAGCTGCACCTCGTCTTTGACCGCTACCGCCACGGGCCCAAGGGCACGGGGCTGGGGCTGGCCATCTGCAAGGAGTTCGTGGAGCTGCACGGCGGTGAAATCTGGGCGGAGAGCCCGGCCGACGGCGGCTGCACCTTCGTCTTCACGCTGCCCCTGGCGCAGGAGGCCGCGCGCAACCCCCGGCCGCAGCCCGCGCCCGGCGCCGCCCCCGAGCAGCCGCGCGTGCTGGTGGTGGAGGACGAGCCGGAGATCGCGGCGGTGCTGTCGGAGGTGCTGCGCTCGAAGTACCGCGTGGAGGTGGCGCGCGACGGCGCGGAGGGCCTGGCGAAGGCGCGCGCGTCCCGTCCGGACCTGGTGGTGATGGACGTGTTCCTGCCCAAGCTGGACGGCCTGGACGCGGCCATGGCGCTCAAGTCCTCGTCGGACACGGCGCACATCCCGGTCATCCTTCTGTCCGCCCACCAGGGCGTGGCCGACAAGGTCCGCGCGCTCAACCTGGGCGCGGTGGACTACATGGCCAAGCCCTTCAACGCGGTGGAGTTGCTCAACCGCACCGAGCGCGCGCTCAAGCTGCGCCAGGGCGAGAAGGAGCAGGACAAGACGAACTCGCTCCAGCGCCGCACCGGCAGCGACCCCGTGACGGGCCTGCTCGACCGCCGTGGCCTGCTCCTGCGCCTGGAGCAGGAGGTGGCCCGCAGCCGGCGCTACCACCGCGCCCTCACGCTGGCGGTGCTGCGTCCGGACCGCGAGCTGGAGGCCATGCCGCCCAACATGGCGGAGGTGATGCGCAAGCGCGTGCGTCACCCGGACTCCATCGCCCACCTGGGGCTGGGCGTCTTCGCGGTGGTGCTGCCCGAGTGCAACGCGGACGCGGCGCGCACGGTCATCAACCGCCTGATGCCGGACGTGGAGCAGGTGACCTCCATCGAGTACCGGGCCGCCCTGGCGGACGTCAGCCAGGACAGCGATCCGGTGGAGAAGCTGCTGGAGAAGCTGGGGGCGCCCCCGCCCGAGGTCCACTAGCCCGCGTGCGCCCGCTCCCGCTCCTCAGCCGTGCCGCCGTGATGTGCCTCGCGCTGGCCGCCGGAGGTTCGGGGGCCGCGCCCGCGAGGAAGGCCCCGGCCCCGCACGTCGACCGCGAGGCGATGCGCGAGGCCATGGACGCGAGCAGCCGCGACGACGAGCCGTCCGCGTCGTCCGCCAGCTACGCGCACTACCTCCAGGCGCGGCTGATGCACCTGGAGGGCAACCACCGGGCCTCGGTGGACGAGCTGCGGCTGGCGCTCGCCACCGACGACGGCAATCCGACCCTGCTCACCCAGTTGGGCGAGGAGTACGCGCGCCTGGGTGACCTTTCGCGCGCCGAACGCGAGCTGCGAAAGGCCGTGGAGAAGGCCCCCACGCACTACGCCGCCCACGTGCTCCTGGGCCGGGTGTTGCTGGAGTCCGGCCGCACGGCGCGCGCGAAGCAGCACCTGCGCCGCGCGGTGGCCCTGCGCCCCCGCGAGCCGGAGGCGTACCTCGTCCTGTCGCAGCTGTACCTGGACGCGAAGGACCCCGACGAGGCCGTGAAGGTCGTGGAGTCGCTGGCCCACGCGCTGCCCGGAGAGGCCTCCGGCTACCGGAGGCTGGGGCTCGTCCTGGCCGAGCGCGGCGACGCGCACCGCGCCGAGCGCCTGCTCGTGAAGGCCTCCGAGCGCGATCCGGGCGACGTGGAGGTGTGGTCCACGCTGGCACGGCTCTACGAGGACTCCGGCCGGCCGAAGGAGGCGGAGGACGCGCTGGCCCGCGCGCTGGAGGCGGATCCGGACAGCCGCGAGGTGCTGCTGTCCGCGGGCCGTGCCGCGCTGAAGGGCGGGTCGGTGACCCGGGCGCGCGCGTACTTCGACCGGCTGCTGTCGCTCTCCTCATCGCCGGAGCTGGCCGTGCGCGTGGCCTTCAGCTACCTGGCCTCCGGAGAGTCGGCCGCCGCGAAGGAGGTCCTGGACGCCGCGCGCAAGGACGCGCCGGACGAGCCCCGCCTCGCGTACTACGCCGGCCTCGTCGCGGAGAGGACGCGCCGCTTCGCCATCGCCGCCCGGGACTTCGCGAGCGTGCCCCCGGACTCGGAGGTGTTCCCGGACGCCCGCGTGCGCCAGGCCCGCTGCCTGTCGCTGGCGGGAGACCACCCGCGCGCGCTGGCGCTCTACCGCGCGGCCATGGCGGAGGCGCCCGACGACGTGGAGGTGCGCGTCGGCTACGCCCGGGCGCTGGAGCGCGGCGGGGAGGTAGCGAAGGCGGAAGGCATGCTGCGCGAGGCGCTGGCGGGGGAGGGTGGGGCGCTGGCGTATGACGCGCTGGCCACCCTGCTGGAGCGCCAGGGCCGGGCTCCGGAGGCGCTCGCGCTCTTGAGGGACGCCGTCGCGAAGGCGCCGAGGAACCAGGACCTGCAGTTCGCCCTGGCCACCCTCCTGGAGCGCCAGGGTGACGTGCCGGGGGCACTGTCTCGCATGCGGGCGGTGATCGCGCTGAAGCCGGACCATTCCTCCGCGCTGAACTTCCTGGGTTACGTGATGGCGCAGCGGGGCCGGGACTTGGACGAGGCGGAGCGGCTGGTGCGCCGCGCGCTGGCGCTCCGGCCGGACAACGGGGCCTACGTGGACTCGCTGGGGTGGGTGCTCTACCAGCGCGGCGACGCGAAGAAGGCCGTGGAGGTCCTGGAGCGCGCGGTGGAGCTGTCCCCGGACGACCCCGCGATCCTGGAACACCTGGGGGACGCGTACCTCAAGGCGGGCCGCGCCCCGGACGCCGTCCGGACCTGGAAGCGCGCGCTGGAGGTGCTGACACTGGAGCCGGAGGCCGCCGAGCCCGCGGACCAGCGCATCACCCTGGAGCGCAAGTTGAAGGCGCTACCCTCGACCGCGCAGGGCCGCTAAGGTCCCGGGCTCATGGCCCGCCACGACGAAGGCTTCTTCACCGGGAAGGACAACACCCGGCTGTTCTGGACGCTCGACCTGCCGGACGCGGCCCCCCGCGCGCACGTCGCCATCGTCCACGGCTACGGCGACCACATCGGCCGCTACCGCCCCGTCATCGACGCGCTGGTGCAGGACGGCTTCGCCGTGCACGGCTTCGATTACCGGGGCCACGGCCGCGCGGACGGCCGGCGCGCCTACGCCGCGAAGTGGACCGAGTTCCTCGACGACCTGGACGGCTTCTGGCAGCGCGTGCGCAAGGCCGCGGGCAACGAGAAGATCTTCCTGCTGGCCCACAGCCACGGCGGCCTGATGGCCGCGCACGCCCTGACCGGGCGGCTGGAGGGCCTCTCCGGCGCCATCCTCTCCGCGCCCTACCTCAAGCTGGCCATCACCCCGCCGGCCGCGAAGGTGCTCGCCGCGCGCATGGTGGGCTCCGTGGTGCCCTGGATGAAGGTCCCCTCCGGCCTGGCCCCGGAGATGCTCAGCACCGACCCGGAGATCCAGAAGGCAGTCGGGGCGGACCCGCTGTACGTGCCCTTCGCCACGCCCCGCTGGTTCGTGGAGTCCACGGCCGCCCAGGCGCAGACGCTCTCGCTGGCGCCGAAGATTCAAGTGCCGCTGTTCGTGCTGTGCGGCCAGGAGGACGGGGTGGCGCTGCCGGCGGCGGCGCGGGCCTTCTTCGAGGCGGCGGGGACGGCGGACAAGAAGTTCAAGGAGTACCCCGGCATGCGGCACGAGCCGCTCAACGAGCGGGACCGCGCGACGGTGTTCCAGGACATCTCCGGCTGGATCTCCGCGCATCTCTGACATAATCAGGTCGCCCCGCTCCCACTGGAGCAGGCGCTGGCGAGGATCACCTCATGGCACAGGGTGAAACGGGCATCATTGGCAAGGGCATCGTCATCAGGGGCAACCTCACGGGCGGAGGGGACCTGGTCATCGAAGGGCGTGTGGAGGGGCAGATCGCCCTGAAGAACCACCTCACCATCGAGGGCACCGGCAAGGTGCAGGCGGACATCCGCGCCGAGGAACTGACCATCAACGGCGAGGCGAGCGGCAACATCGACGCCTCCACGCGCGTGGCCATCAACGCCTCGGCGAAGGTCGCGGGCGACATCAAGGCCCCTCGGGTCATCATCGAGGATGGCGCCGTGTTCAACGGCTCCATCGAGATGGACGTGAAGTTGCCGGACGACATCTAGCATCCACCGGGGACCGACCCACGGCCCCCCACGCGCACAGCTTCGAGAAGGCGGACACACTCATGGCGAATACGATCATTGGCTCGAGCATCGTCATCGACGGGGAGATTTCCGGTGACGAGGACCTGGTCATCCAGGGCACCGTGAAGGGGAAGATCTCCCTCAAGGAGAGCCTCTACGTGGAGGGCTCGGGCGTCGTCGAGGCGGACATCGAGACGCAGAACGTGGAGATCGCCGGCCGCGTGACGGGCAACATCGCCGCCAGCGACAAGGTCGAGCTGAAGACGGACTGCCGCGTGGTGGGCGACATCAAGGCCCCGCGCATCCTCATCGCCGACGGTGCCTCCTTCAAGGGCAACGTCGACATGGACATGAAGGAGCGCTGATCCGTGGCGACCGCGAAGGATCTTGCAGGCAACGCCGTCGACAACACCGTGGTGGGGCCCTCCATCCTCATCAGCGGTCGGCTCACGGGTGACGAGGACCTCACGGTCCGCGGGCGCGTCGAGGGTGAGCTCACCCTCAGCCGCACCCTCATCGTGGAGCCGTCCGGCGTGGTGAAGGCCAACGTGGCGGTGAAGAACGCCATCGTCAGCGGCGTGGTGGTGGGCAACATCAACGCCACGGAGAGCGTGGAGCTCACCCGCGAAGGCCGCATGGTGGGCGACATCCGCGCCCCTCGCGTCATCATCGTGGACGGGGCCAGCTTCCGCGGCCGCGTGGACATGGGCGACGTGGAACCGGGCCGGCTGCCGTCCGAGCGCCCCGCGGTGGCCCGCCCCCAGGCGGTGACGCGCCCCACGGTGCGTCCGGGCGCCACCCCGCCGCGTCCTCCGACGCCGCCGGCCGCTCCGCCGCGCGCCGCCCCGACGCCGCCGCCCCCGCCTCCCGCGCGCACTCCGGCCGCGACGACGGCGCCGGCCACCGTCGTGGCCCGTCCGTCGGCCAAGCCGCTGCCGCCGCCCCCGCCGCCCGCCGCCACCACGACCCGGGCTCCGGAGCCTCCGCGTCCGGCAGCCACTGAGCAGGCGAGCAGTGCTGGCGCGCCCGTTCCCCGCGTGATGGGTGCTGGCGCGAAGAAGAAGGTCGTGGTGAAGAAGTCCCGTTAAAGCCCGCCCGCCGCGCCGTCGTTTCCGGCGGCGCGGGGGTGGAACAACCGGGGGTGCCACCATGGACGCCGAGCACAGGGCCGAGGGACAGGAAGGGATGCCGGGCACACCTGGGGAGAACGCGACGCCGTCCCAGCAGGAGGGCGCGGCTGACGCGTCCGCGCCGAAGCATGGCGAGGGCGCGAGTGGAGACGTGACGCCGGAAGGTGCCCCCCAGGCTGAAGCGGGTGGGGCGCAGACCGACCTGCCCGGAGAGGGTGGGCAGGCCGCCGCGAGCGCGACCGAGGCCAGCACGGCCGCCGGAGCCTCCGGTGAGCCAGAAGCACGCCCCGCGGAGAGGCCCCCGCCGGGGACGCCGCGACGCCGGGCGAAGCAGCTCCGCACGCTGGCGGGCCGGAAGGAGCAGGCGTGGCAGCGCAGGGCGAGGGCATCAGCGCTCCGGCGGACGCGGAGGCCACTCAAGGCCCCGGCCGCTACGTGGAGCTGGCCTCGGGCGAGAGCGTCCAGGACGCCTCCGGCACGGGCAGCGACGGTGGCGGCGAGGCGAAGGACGTGTTGGCGGAGCCGCGCTCCGGTCCGGTGTCGGGCGCGGACGACGCGCTCCTGAGCGCCGGCATCTGGGACGTGGCGAGCCGTGCGAGCCAGGAGGACGCGGGCTCCACGGGCTCCGGGGACGGTTCGGAACAGGGCGCCAACGACGGCGCGGCGACTTCGGAAGGGGAGCCCCACGCGCAGGCCATCGAGCCGCGCGTGATGGGACAGGTGACGGCGATGGTGCTGCCGCTGGAGCGATTGGAGGAGGACACCACCTTCCGCCTGCGGGACGAGGGCGACGTGTCCGAGCTGGCGACGGACCTGGCGCGGCTGGGCCAGCTGTTCCCGGTGGACGTGCGCCCGCACGGCGAGGACCGCTACCAGCTCATCTGCGGCTTCCGGCGCGTGGCGGCGCTGCGCTTCCTCAAGCGCGACCAGGTCCAGGTGCGCGTGCACGAGGAGCTGTCCGACGAGGACGCGCTCCTGCTGTCCCTGGCGGAGGCCATCCACGCCTCGCCGGTGGAGCACGACGTGCTGGAGGCCAAGCGCACGTCGCTGGAGGCCGAAGGCCGGCTGACCGCGCCGGTGCGCGACATGCTGGAGAAGGCGCTCGCCACCGAGGAGACGCTGGCTCCGGAGGGCGTCGAGGAGGAAATCGACGCGGACGAGCTGGCGGTGGACGTCGCGCAGCGCATGGGCGCCCTCAACCAGGACCTGTCGCTGCTCGCGGACGTGTTCGCCGCGCTGGACGAATCGCGCAAGGCGGAGCTGCTGATGCAGCTGCGCTACTCGGCGCAGCTGGTGGCGTACCTGGAGGGTCTGTAGGCCATGGCGGAAACGCTCGAACGTGACCGCGCCCGGCTCCTGGAGGTGCTCACGCAGCGCTCCTTCGAGCGCAGGCGCGTGGTGCTCTCCTCCGGCAAGGAGTCGGACTTCTACATCGACTGCAAGCGCACGGCGCTGCTCGCCGAGGGCCACTACCTCATCGGCCGGCTGCTGCTGGAGGCCATCCGGCGCGACGCTCCGTCCGCGGTGGCCGCGGGCGGTCTGACGCTGGGCGCGGATCCGCTCGCGTCGGCGGTGAGCCTGACCAGCTTCCTGGAGGGCGGCGCGAAGCCCCTGCACGCGTTCATCGTGCGCAAGGAGCCCAAGGGCCACGGCACCGGCCAGTGGATTGAGGGCCTGTCCGCGCTGGGCCCCGGCGCCCCGGTGGCCATCGTGGAGGACGTCGTCACCACGGGCGCGTCCACGCTCAAGGCGATTGAGCGCGCGAAGCTGGAGGGCCTGACGGTGCTGGGCGCCTTCGCGCTGGTGGACCGGCTGGAGGGCGGACGCGAGGCCGTGGAGGCCGCCGGCCACCGCCTCACCACGCTGTTCACGCGCAAGGACTTCATCCCGTGAGAAGGCTGCTGGTGGCCGCGGTGCTGCTGGGCGCGCTGGGGGGCTGCTCCACCACGCCCCCTATCGTCGGAGAGCCCGCGCCCACGCTGGATGATCCGAAGCAGGAGTCCGCCTACCTCTCGGTGCTGGACCGGTACTCGGACCGCAAGGAGATCTACGACGGCTTCGACACGCGCGTCTTCGCGGGGGCCACGTTCCAGACGCCCGCCTTCCGCGAGGCCCGCATCCACCGCCGCGCCATCTTCCAGACGCTGCCCGCGGCGAAGGTGGAGCAGCTGCTGGAAGAGGAACAGGCCGACGCGGCGAAGTTCCACGAGTTCTTCCTGGCGGTGCACGTCAACGACTACCGCTACGACGACTTCGCCCACCGCAACAGCATCTGGCGGATCGCGCTGGTGACGCCGGCAGGGGAAATCACGCCCACGGAGATCCGCCGCCTGGGCCGGGCGGACCTCAACGTGCGCGCCTACTACCCCTACGCCAGCCTCTTCTGGGTGGGCTACCGCGTGCGCTTCCCCAAGGCCTTCGCCAACGGCCAGCCCGTCATCCCGGAGGGCACCGAGCAGGTGATGCTCCGCGTCGCCTCGTCGCTGGGGAACGCGGAGCTGAAGGTCCACGCGCGCTGAACGCGGCGAAGGACGGCCCTCAGGTCTGCTGGCCGTCCTTCAGCCACTTCGACGTGAGCGGCATCGTGGGCCCCGCGAGCAGGCGGTCCAGGAGCGCGTCCGGCGAGGCATTCACCGCGAAGGGCGTGCCCTGCGTCTCCGGGACGAAGCCCGCCTCCACCATCTGCTTCGCCATCGCGAGCAGCGGCTGGAAGAAGCCGTCCACGTCCAACAGGCCCATGGGCTTCCTGTGCAGGCCCAGCTGCGCCCAGGTGACGATTTCAAAGAGCTCATCCAGCGTGCCGAAGCCGCCGGGCAGGGCGACGAAGGCGTCCGAGCGCTCGGCCATCAGCGCCTTGCGCGAGTGCATGGAGTCCACCCGGTGCAGCTCCGTCAGCCGCGGGTGGGCCAGCTCCTTCGCGTCCATGAAGTGGGGCAGCACGCCCACGGCCTTGCCGCCGTTGGCGATGACCGCGTCCGCCACCGCGCCCATCAACCCCACGCTGGCGCCGCCGTAGACGAGCGTCAGGCCCCGCTTCGCCAGCGCGGCGCCCATCCGGGATGCCGCCTCGCGGTACTCGGCGCGCACGCCGGAGCGCGAGCCACAGAAGACGCAGACGCTGCGCACGGGGGATTCAGCCATCGTCAGAGGCCTCCAAGGCGCCCGGGATGGGCGGCGACCACGGCCAGCGCCGCGGCGATGAACAGCAGGACGGGGATGGCGCGCGCGTAGACCTTCGGGCCCAGGCGCAGGGCCATGCCGCACGGCAGGCCGAAGACGAAGCCGCCCAGGTGCCCCGCCCAGCTCACCCCGGGCAGCAGGCTGATGACCGCCACCTGCACCAGCCAGAACATGTGCTCCCGGCGGCCCTGCTGGGTGAGGATGGGCAGCATCGCGCCGCCCCAACCGAGAATCATTCCGGACGCGCCCACCGTCACGGTGTCGAAGTTGAAGAAGAGCGCGAACGCGGAGCCGCCCAGCGCGGTGACGAGCGACAGCCCCAGGAACCTCAGGCTCCCGATGCCGCGCTCCAGCGACGCGCCCAGCGAATAGACGGCGAGCATGTTGAAGAGCAGGTGCATCGCGCCGCCGTGCTCGAACACCATGCCCAACAGGCGCCAGTACTCGCCCGCCTGGACCCACGGCCCATAGAGCGCGAGCGGCCCCACGATGCCGTAGTTCGTCCCGTCGATGACGAGCGGCCGGCCCAGGGACCGGCTGACGACGAACATCACCACCGCGCCCGCGATGACGGCGAAGCTGATGTAGGGCGTGGGCTGCGCGCGCTGGGGCTGGCCCGGCGGGGGACCGCCGCCATCCCGGGGGCGCTGCGCGTCTTCCTGCGAGTCGTCTCCCAGCCCGGAGGGGCCGGGGAGGTCATCCAGCATGCGGCGCGGACGGGACATGGGTGCTCACAGCTCCCGGGAGAGGACGGTGTCGCGCGTGCCCTGGTGCTCGTCCGTGTGCGGGTAGTCCAGGGTGTAGTGCAGGCCCCGGCTCTCCTTGCGGCGGCTCGCGCAGTCCACGATGAGGTGCGCCACCTCCGCGATGTTGCGCAGCTCGATGACGTCGCGGGTGACCTTGAAGCGCCAGTAGTAGTCGCGGATCTCCTCGCGCAGGAGCTCCAGCCGCCGCCGCGCGCGCATCAGCCGCTTGTCCGTGCGGACGATGCCCACGTAGTTCCACATCAGCCGGCGGATCTCATCCCAGTTGTGGGTGACGACCACGCTCTCGTCGGAGTCCACCGCGCTGCCGGAGTCCCAGGCCGGCGGGTCCTCCTTCGGCAGCGTCAGCGACGCCAGCTCCTCCGACGCCACCTGCACCGCGCGGTGGCCGAACACCAGGCCCTCCAGCAGCGAGTTGGACGCGAGCCGGTTGGCGCCGTGCAGGCCGGTGCAGGACACCTCGCCGATGGCGTAGAGGCCCGGGATGTTGGTGCGCCCGTGCAGGTCCGTCACCACGCCGCCGCACTGGTAGTGGGCCGCGGGCACCACGGGGATGGGCTGCACGGCCATGTCGATGTTGAAGGTCTTGCAGGTGGCGTAGATGTTGGGGAAGCGCTCGGTGAGGTACGCGCGGCCCAGGTGCGTCATGTCCAGGTAGACGCAGTCGTTGCCCGTGCGCTTGAGCTCCGCGTCGATGGCGCGCGCCACCACGTCGCGCGGGGCCAGGTCCTTCATGGGGTGGTAGCGGTCCATGAACGTCTGGCCGCCCTTGAGCCGCAGCTTGCCGCCCTCGCCGCGCAGCGCCTCGCTGATCAGGAAGCTCTTGGCCTCTGGATGGAAGAGGCACGTGGGGTGGAACTGGTAGAACTCCATGTTCGCCACGCGCGCGCCCGCGCGGTACGCCATGGCCACGCCGTCGCCCGTCGCGACGTCCGGGTTGGAGGTGTAGAGATACACCTTGCCCGCGCCGCCCGTGGCCAGCACCGTCACCTTGGAGAGGAAGCGCTCGATGGAGCCGTCCTCCATCAGCGCGTACGCGCCCAGGCACCTGCTGCCGGCCGGCATGTGCGGACGCCGGTCCAGGATGAGGTCGATGGCGGCCGTGTTCTGGAAGAAGGTGATGTTGGGCTGCTCGTCGCACGCGGCCAGCAGCGCGCGCTGCACCTCGCGGCCGGTGATGTCGCCCGCGTGGATGATCCGGCGGGCGGAGTGGCCGCCCTCGCGCGTGAGGTCGAACTCGCCGCCGCGTTGATCAAAGGCCGCGCCCAGCGCCACCAGTTCCTTGAGGCGCGCGGGCCCCTCCCGCACCGTCACCTCCACCGCGTCGCGGTGGCACAGGCCCGCGCCCGCGACGAGCGTGTCGTCGATGTGCGCGTCGAAGCTGTCCGTGGGGGACAGCACGCCGGCGATGCCCCCCTGGGCGTAGGCGGTGTTTCCCTCGCCGCGCTCGCGCTTGGTGAGCACGGCGACCGTGCCGTGCCGGGCCGCCTGCAGGGCGAACGACAGTCCGGCCACGCCGCCGCCCATGACCAGGAAATCAAACCGATGGGGCATGGCCAACAGCCTTAATGGCGGTAAGTGCTGGAAACAAGGCGTTTTCTTGAGGACTTTCCGGGCGTTGTCTAAGGTTTCGCCCGCCGCCATGCGTGTCCTGACCGCCCTCGTCGTCCTGCTGACCGCCGCCTCCCCGGCCGCCGCCGACGGCATCTACAGCTACGTGGAGAAGGACGGCACCATCGTCTACACGAACGTGCCGCCCGGCGGCGCGCGCAAGGCCCGCAAGCTGTCCGGGACCTTCACGTCCGCGCCGGCCAAGTCCGCGCCCGTGCGCGGCCGCTCGCGGACGCCCGCGGAGCTGGATCCGCACATCACCAACGCGGCGCTGCGCTACCGCATCCCGCCGGCGCTGGTGCGCGCCATCATGCACACGGAGAGCAACTTCAATCCGAACGCGCTCAGCCACAAGGGCGCCAGCGGGCTGATGCAGCTCATGCCGGGCACCGCGTCGGACATGTACGTGAAGGACATCTTCGACTCGAAGGACAACATCGAGGGCGGCGTCCGCTACCTGCGCGTGCTGGCCAACATGTTCGACGGCGACATGGTGAAGATGGTCGCCGCGTACAACGCTGGACCGGACGCGGTGAAGAAGTACGGAGGCCAGGTGCCGCCGTACGCCGAGACGCAGGAATACGTGCGCAAGGTCCTCCAGCTCTACTACCACTACAAGGAGCGCGAGCGGCTCGCCCAGGCCGAGGCCAGCAGCCGTGAGCCCACATCCGAGAATGACGACGCGCACGAAGGGGACGAAGTCGCCGGGCCCCGCTGACGAGGAGTTCCTGCAGCAGCTCCAGCGCGGAAGCGAGCTGCTGGGCGCCGGCAAGGTCACCGAAGCGAAGGACTTCCTGGAGCGTGCGCACCAGCTCCAGCCGCGCCACGAGAAGGCCCAGAACCTCCTGGGCCTGACGTATTTCAAGCTGGGCCTCTTCGACCGCGCCGCGGACCTGTACGAGATGCTCGTGCGGGACAACCCGGTGGACCCCACGCTGCGGGTGAACCTGGGGCTCGTCTACCTGAAGACGAACGCGCTCCAGCGCGCGGCGCGCGAGTTCGAGACGGCCACCGACCTGGCCCCGGACCACAAGAAGGCCCACAACTACCTGGGCCTCACCTTCGCCCAGATGGGCGAGTACGGCCGCGCGCGCGAGCATTTCCTGCTGTCCGGCAGCGACGCCATGGCGGAGAAGATGTCGCGCGCCATCGCGGGGGAGGGCTACAGCCGACCGCCCGCGCCCCCCGCGCCCGCGGCCCGTCCGCGCGAGGAGGACGAGACCGCCGCGCTGCCCGCGCCCGCGTCCTCCTCTGGAGAGAGTGACTGGGGCGCCCAGTTCGGTCTGGATGAGGCGCCCCGGAGTCCTCGCACGGCCGCGGCGCCGCCGCCCCAGGCCGCCGCGAAGGCGCCGGACGACGACCTGCGCTTCGCGGAGGATGAGGGCCCACCCGCTCCCACGGATGAACACGCGTACACCTCGCGCGCCGCGGCCCAGGTCCAGGTCCAGGTCCAGGTCCAGGTCCAGGAGGACGAGGACCCCAGCCTCGCCGCCGGCGCGAGCACCTACGAGGAGGACGCGGAGCTCGCCGCCACCACGGACGCGGACACCTCCGGGGCCGACGTCGAGGTCGCCGACGAGCTGCCGCCCACGCCGGTGTCGGAGGAGATCGAGGTCTCCGAGGAGCCGCCCGTCCTCGCGTCCGACCTGGAGTCGGAGCCCGGCGACGCCTTCGCGGAGACCTTCGCCGCGCTGGCCACGAGCGAGCCGCCCGCCACGACCCGGCCCGCCGGGGCGCTTCCGGTGGCCCGGCCCGCCGAGCCCATCCCGCTGACCCGCGCCGCCGAGCCGTCTTCCGCGACGGACGCCGGAACGGGCGCGACTCCTCCCGTGCTCACCGCGTGGGTGCCCTCGGTGGCGCTGCCGGGCGCGGCGCCGGGCCAGTCCTTCACCCAGAGCGCGTCCACGCTGGCGCTCGCGGTGGAAGGCGAGCTGCTCACGCGCCTGGAGGGGCTGGTCGCCGTGCGTGGCCAGGTCACCTTCGAGCCGGAGATGAAGCGCTTCCGGGGCCGGGCCACGGACAAGCCCTTTGGCGAGGGCGACCAGGCCATGGTTCGCGCCCGGGGGCAGGGGACGCTGCACCTGGAGCCCGTGTCCGGGCGGCAGTGGGTGGCGGTCACCCTGGACGACGAGTCCGTCTACCTGCGCGACGCGTGCGTCTTTGCCTTCGAGGAGCCCGTCGTCTTCGAGAACGGCCGCGTGCCGTCGGACCTGGCCCAGGACCTGGACCTGGTGCACCTGCGAGGGCAGGGGCGGGTGCTGCTCAGCCTGACGGGCCCGCTGCGCTCGGTGCCGGTAACCATGGACCAGCCGGCGACGGTGCCCCTCACGCACCTGGTGGGCTGGGTGGGCAACCTCACGCCCCGCGTGGTGCCGCTCGTGACCTCCGCTGGCGGGGAGACACTGAAGGCGGCGGTGGAGCTGGGCGGTGAAGGATTTGCCCTCATCGCACTCGGGGTCCGGTAGAACGCGCGCCCATGGCCACCGAGCGAGCCCTCAGGAAGCAGCGCAAGCGCGAGGAGCGGGCCCGCCGCCGCGCGTCCCGCCGTCCCAGCATCCTGGTGCAGGAGTTCTGGAACCTGCCCAACATGCTGACGCTGGGGCGCATCCTCCTCATCCCCGTGTTCGTCTGGCTCACGTACGACGCGGATCCGCTGCACTCGCTGCTGGCCGCCCTGGTGTTCGCCGTGGCCGCCATCACCGACGTGATTGACGGCTATCTGGCCCGCCGCTGGAACCTCATCACCGTGGTGGGCAAGTTCATGGATCCGCTGGCGGACAAGCTCATCGCCATGGCCGCCCTGGTGATGATGGTGCGCCTGGGCCGCATCGCCGCCTGGGTCGTCATCGTGCTGCTCGCCCGCGAGTTCATCGTCACCGGCCTGCGCACCATCGCCGCCAGTGAAGGCATGGTCATCGCCGCGGGGCAGGAGGGGAAGTGGAAGACGTCCCTCCAACTGGTGGGGATCATCTCCCTGTGCGTCCACTACGTGCACCCGCTGGACATGGGCTTCCGCACCGTCACCGTGGACTACAACCAGGTGGGCAAGGTGCTGGTGTACCTGTCCGGTGCGTTCTCCGTGTGGAGCGCGGTCGTCTACTTCCGCGCGTTCCTCAACATGCTCGCCCGCCGGGGCAGCACGGATCCGGATGCGAAAAGTGTTTGACGTGTTCGGGAGGCCTCTGTATATCGCACCCCACCTCCGGCGCGGCACCGACCGGCGGGTGGCAAGCAACAACGCGGTACCTGATGCGGGAATAGCTCAGCGGTAGAGCATCGCCTTGCCAAGGCGAGGGTCGAGGGTTCAAATCCCTTTTCCCGCTCCAAACGAAGCACGCAGCACCGCAGTACCTGATGCGGGAATAGCTCAGCGGTAGAGCATCGCCTTGCCAAGGCGAGGGTCGAGGGTTCAAATCCCTTTTCCCGCTCCAATCAAAGGCCCTCTGGGAAACCAGGGGGCCTTTTTCTTTTGCGAAATGGCCTCTCGGAGGGGGCGCGAGGCCTGGCGACCAGACGGGCTTTCGCGTGGATGGCTGGAGTCCCATGCCTGACACCTTCCGGGGGCATGAGGTATGGATGGCGCCGCATGCTTCGCAACCTCCGTGAGCTCTACCAGTACCGGGGCCTCCTGCTCAGCCTGACCCAGCGCGAGCTGAAGGCGCGGTACCGGAACTCGGTGCTCGGCTTCTTCTGGACGTTCCTCAACCCGCTGCTCCAGATGGGCGTCTACTCGCTGCTCTTCACCGTCTACATGCGGCAGAAGATCCCCGCGTACACGTTCTTCGTCTTCGTGGGGCTCTTGCCGTGGATCTGGTTCGCCACGTCCCTGGGCGGCGGGGCCAGCGCCATCAGCGACCGGCGCGACCTGCTCACCAAGGTGCGCTTCCCCGCGCAGGTGCTGCCGGCCACGGTGGTGGTGACGAACCTGTGCAACTACGTGCTGTCCCTGCCGCTGATGGTGGGGCTGGGGTTGATCCTGGGCTACGTGCCCACCTGGCACGTGGTGGCCTTCCCGGTGGTGCTGCTCACCCAGCTGTGCATGACGGTGGCGCTGGTCTACATCGTGTCCGCGCTCAACGTGACGTTCCGGGACCTGCAGCAGATCATCGCCAACCTGCTGACGATGTGGTTCTTCGTCACGCCGGTGTTCTACCGGGTGGACTCGCTGCCGGACGCGGCCCAGTCGCCGCTCGTGCTGCTCAACCCCATGGCGGTGATGGTGACGTCCTACCAGGCCATCTTCTACGACCACCAGCTGCCGCAGCCCGGCCCGCTCCTGATGTGGATGGGCATCTCCCTGGCGCTGCTGTGGATCGCCGCGGGCATCTTCGAGCGCCGCCGCGAGGACTTCGCGGAGTTCATATGACCAGCGCCATCGCGTCTCCGGACGCCATCGTGCTCCGCAATGTGGTGAAGAGCTTCCGGAAGAGCACCATCCGGCGCGAGTACACCACCATCAAGTCGGAGCTCATCCGCCTCCTGCGTGGCCAGCGCGACACGGACGGCAAGTCCATGATCGAAGCGCTCCGGGGCATCGACCTGGTGGTGCCCCGCGGCAAGACGGTGGGCATCATCGGGCGCAACGGCTCTGGCAAGAGCACGCTGCTCAAGCTCATCTCCGGCATCTACACGCCGACCACGGGCACCATCGACATCAACGGGCGCATCAGCGCGCTGTTGGACCTGGGCGCGGGCTTCCACCCGGACTTCTCCGGCCGGGAGAACATCCTCATCAACGGCATCATCCTGGGGATGTCGCGCGCGGAGGTGAAGGCGCGCATGGAGGAGATCATCGCCTTCAGCGAGCTGGGCGACTTCATCGACGAGCCGGTGCGCACCTACTCCAGCGGCATGTACATGCGCCTGGCGTTCTCCGTGGCCACGCACGTGGATCCGGACATCCTCATCATCGACGAGATCCTCGCCGTCGGTGACGAGCACTTCGGCAAGAAGAGCCTGGCGAAGATGACGGAGTTCAAACGGGCCGGGAAGACCATCGTCATCGTCACCCACGACCTGGGGACGCTGGAGCGCTGGTGCGACCTGGGCGCGTGGATCGACGCCGGGCGCATCCGCGAGTTCGGTCCGCCCGCGGACGTCATCCGCAGCTACCGCCGCGCGGTGGAGCTGGCGGAGGAGCGCGGCATGTCCATGGAGTCGCCCGCGCTGGCGTCGGATGGCGGTGCGCTGCCGTCGCTGGCGGCGCCCCAGGCGGAGCCGTCCCCGCTCACCGTGGACGCGGTGCGGCTGCGGAACCGGGACGGGGCGGCGGTGGAGTTCGTGGACACCGAGGAGGGCCTGGAGCTGAGCGTGGCGTACACCGCGCGCACGCCCGCGCCGGAGCTGGGCCTGGGGCTGGAGCTCACCCGGGCGGACGGGGTGCTGGTGCACGCCACGGACACGTTCGCGGAGGAGGTGCCCTTCTGCGCGGCGGCGTCCGGCAGCGGGACCGTGCGCTTCGTGGTGGACCGGCTGGGCCTCATCGCCGGGCGCTACACGTTCACGGTGGTGGTGCGCGACCGGGCGGGGCAGGTGCGGGAGAAACACGAGGCGGCGTGCGCCTTCGAGGTGCGCTCCAACGTGCAAGACGGCGGCGTGACGCGGCCTCCGCACCGGTGGATCGTGGAGGGCGCCGCGGCTCGCGTGGCGCCGGTGCGAGACGTCGGATCGTGAGCGGCCCTGCTTCGGCGAATGGGGGGAGGCCGGGCATCTGGCTGGGCATCGTGCTTTACCGGAACCCGGAGCGGGAGCTGGAGCGGCTGTGGGAGTCGCTCCGGTGGAACCGCGAGGCTCCGGGTGCGCCCGCGTTCCGGGTCGTGTGGCTGGACAACTCGCCGGACGACTCGCTGCGCGCGCGGGTGATGCGGTTGGACGCGGACGCGGACTACCGGCACGCCGGGAGGAACCTGGGCTTCGGGGCCGCGCACAACCGGATGATGGCGGAGGCCTTCGGTTCGGGCCGGGCGCGGTACTACGTCTGCGTGAACCCGGACGGGCTGCTGCACCCGGACTGCGTGCGGGAGCTTGCGCGTGAGGCGGATCAGCGGGAGGACACGGGGCTGGTGGAGGCCCGGCTGTTCCCGGACGAGCACCCCAAACCGTACCATCCGTCGACGGGCGAGACGCCCTGGTGCAGCGGCTGCGTGCTGCTGGTGACGAAGAAGCTGCACGCGCGCGTGGGAGGCTTCGACGAGCGCTTCTTCATGTACTGCGAGGACGTGGACCTGTCGTGGCGAGCGAGGGCGTCCGGGTTGTCCATCCGGGTGGCGCCCGCCGCGCTGGTGCACCACTACACCGTCACCCGCGAGGAGAGTCCGGTGCGCGAGCGGATGGTCCGCCGCAGCGCGGCCCTGCTCGGGGCGAAGTACGGGGATGCGGGCTTCATGAATGCCCGCCTGCGGGAGTACGCGCAGCTGGGCGGCGAGCCGTTCCGGACGCCCGACATCGTCAAGCCCGGGCGCAAGCTCGCGGGCATCGCGGACTTCAGGCACCACCTGGAGTTCGCTCGGAGGCGCTGGTGAACGCTCTTTCCGATGCGGCGCCCCCGTCCGCCGTGTCCGCGCGGTGGATGGAGTTGGTGTTGTCGCGTGCGGGCGCGGGCGCGGCGGTGACCCTGGTGGGCGCGTCGCCAGCGCTGGCGGAGGCCCTGCGTGCGCGGGGCGGCACCGTGCGGGAGCTGCCGGGGCCGGAGTGGAAGCGGGGCAGGGGGCCTGTGCCGGCGCTGGTGGTGCTGGAGGGCGACGCGGTCGAGCGGGTGCTGGAACACGGGCTGGAAGCGCTGCGGCGCGAGGCGCCGGGGACGGAGCTGGTGTTCAGCCTGCGCAACGCGGGCTCGGCGCGGGCGCTGCTGGGCGCGCTGACGGGTGAGGCGCCGGTGCGCGCGGGGCTCTCCGAACAGCGGATGCTGCGGCGGCTGGCCGAGGCGGGCTACCGCGTGGCGCACCGCGAGGTGGTGCCGTACGCGTCCGGAGGCACGGCGCTGGCGGAGGACACGGCGCAGGCGCTGCGGGCGCTGCTGGTCCAGTTGTCGCCGTCCACGCAGGTGGAGGAGGGGCTCTACGTCGCGGTACCGGACGGGCCCGTGCGCGCGCCGGTGGCGGGGCTGCTCAGCGTCGTCGTCACGGTGGAGCAGGGGACGCGGGACGCGGCGCTGGATGAGACGCTCTTCGCGTTGGCCTGTCAGGAGCAGCAGCCGTTGGAGCTGCTGCTCGCGGCGCCCGAGGGCGTGGACCTGTCCGCCGCGGAGGCGGCGCTGGAGCGCTACGGCAGGTTGGGATCGTTCCAGGCGCGCACCGTTCGAGCGCCCGCGGGAGCCCTGTACGCGGAGGCCGTGCGCGAGGCCCGGGGACAGTATCTGGCGTTCGTGGATGCGCGGTGCGTGGTGTACCCGCGCCACTACGTGGAGTTGGTGCGCGCGCTCCAAACGGGCCGCGAGGCCTGGGCGTTGGCGCGGGCGTTCCGCACCGAGTGGGCATCCGGTGAGGGGACTCCGCCCTACGTGCGCGCGAAGGTGCCGTTCCCGCTGGGCGACCGGTTGGAGGTGGAACACCTGGTGGTCCACCCGGAGCTCGTCCACGCAATGGTCATCGACCGGAGCCGCATCGGGCCCTTCCCGGTGGCGATGGAGTCGGGGCTCGCGGACCTGCCCGCGCGGATGGGGGCGCTGTTCCCTCCGGTGTTCCTGGGCGGCATCGCCTCGTGCGAGGTGCGCGGGCCGCAAGAGCCGAGGCCCGTCGCCGTGACGCCGGGGACCTGGCTGGTGCGTCCGCTGGATGCCTGGGTGGACACCGTGGCGAGGATCCGCGAGGAGACGCTCCAGGCCCGTGAGTTCCGGCATCGGGTGGTGGACGCGCTGAACGCTCGAGTCCACGGCATCCCCTGGGTCCACGGCACGCTCCGAGCCCTGGCGAACCGGCTCAAACCCGACGGCGGACGCTAAGCCGATGGGCACCCCCGACAGCGAGGACCTGCGGGAGACGGACGGCGAGGCCATGACGTTGGACGCTGCCGACCGGAAGCAATCCTCCGTCGAGGAGGCCATGTCGTTGGACGCTGCCGACCGGAAGCCATCCTCCGCCGAGGAGGCCATGACGTTGGACCCAGCCGACCAGAAGCAATCCTCCGTCGAGGCGGCCATGACGTTGGATGCGGCCGACCGGAAGCCATCCTCTGTCGAGGAGGCCATGACGTTGGACCCAGCCGACCGGAAGCCATCCTTCGTCGAGGCGGCCATGACGTTGGACGCGGCGAACCGGAAGCCATCCTCTGTCGAGGACGCCATGACGTTGGACGCGGCCGACCGGAAGTCATCTTCCGTCGAGGAGGCCATGTCGTTGGACGCTGCCGACCGGAAGTCATCTTCCGTCGTGGAGGCCATGTCGTTGGACGCTGCCGACCGGAAGCCATCCTCCGCCGCGAAGGCTGCGTCGGGACAGCCCGGCGTCCGAGCGCATCCGCCGCACGATGACTTCGTCGAGGTGCTGGGCTTCGACGTACCGCGGTCGCACCGCGCACGTTGGGGCCCGGTCATCACGTCCGCCAAACGGTGGGGGACGCGGGGGCTTTCGCCCTTGCAGCGGTGGATGCTGGACCGCCAGCTGCGCTTCGACCTGCGGCTGTGGGCGTTGATCCAGCAACCG
This sequence comes from Corallococcus sp. M7, assembly GCF_054512695.1. Taxonomy (NCBI): domain Bacteria; kingdom Pseudomonadati; phylum Myxococcota; class Myxococcia; order Myxococcales; family Myxococcaceae; genus Corallococcus; species Corallococcus sp. M7. The sequence continues at coordinate 6,046,920 of NZ_CM137252.1, read as the reverse complement.
GAACAGACGCTGTCGCAGCTGGCCCGCGAGGAGCTCACGCGACTCGCGGATCCGCGGCCCGTGGGCGCGGTGGGCCGGTGGCTTCCCTCCGTGCCGGGGCTGGAGGCGCAGCGGACCTGGAACCTCGCGGTCGTGGCCCTGCTCTCCAGGGCCGGGTGGCCCCTTCGGACCGACGGCGCCGCCGAGGCATTGAACTCCCTGGAGGCCCGTTGCGACGTGCTGTCGCAAGAGACCAGCGTAGTGGGCCTGCCCCTGTGGCGCGAGCTGTGGCGGCGGCAGGTCGCCTTCAATCACGCGACCGTCCGCCTGCTGCGGCACCTGTTGGGCGCGGCCCGTCCCGCCGTGCTGTTTCCCGCACCCGAGACGTACACGCGCGAGGCCTTGGCGCAGGAGGACCGTGAGGTCCGCGCCGCGACCGCCGCATTGGCCCGGCTGGAATGCCAGCCGCGGATCAGCCTGATCACTCCCGCCTGGGAGACGCCCGTGGACGTCCTCCGCGCATGCATCGCGTCCGTGCGCGCACAGATCTACCCGCACTGGGAGCTGTGCATCGTGGATGACGGCTCGCGCTCGGCGGCGGTGGCGGACACGCTGCGTGAGGCCGCTGCCGGGGACGCGCGGATCCGCTTCGAGCGGCTGGCGTCGAACCAGGGCATCGCCCGCGCGACCAACGCCGCGCTGGCCCTGGCCACCGGGGAGTACGTGGGCTTCCTCGACCACGACGACCTGCTCGCGCCGCACGCGTTGGCCGAGGTCGCGCTGCGGCTGGGAGAGGCGCCGGACGCGGACGTCGTCTACTCGGACGAGGACAAGGTGAACGCGCAGGGCCTGCGCTTCGCGCCCTACCTGAAGCCCGCGCTGTCCCCGGAGTTGCTGCGCGCGGTGAACTACGTGTGCCACTTCCTCGTGGTGCGTGCATCGCTGCTGCGCGACGTGGGAGGCATCCGCACGGGCTTCGAGGGAGCGCAGGATCACGACCTGCTCCTGCGCCTGATGGAGCGCACGCAGCGCTTCGAGCACATCCCCCGCGTGCTCTATCACTGGCGGACACTGCCCGGCTCCACGGCCACGGACGCCAGCGCGAAGCCCGCCGCCTCCGAAGCGGGCCGCAGGGCCGTGGCGGAGCACCTGGCGCGCATGGGGGAGGGCGGCTCGGCGGAGACCGTCGCCCCCGGGCTGTACCGGATCCGCCACCCGCTCGTGGGCCGCCCAAGGGTGTCCGTGCTGCTGTCGGAAACGCCTGGCGAGGCTGAGCTCGCGGCGCTCCTCGCCTTCACGGACGACCTGGACGTGGAGCTCCGCATCCCCGTCGTGTCTCCCGGCGCGTCCTCCACCAGCAACGTCATCCACGTCCAGGTGGACGCGGCCGCGTCCCCGGGCGCCGTGGCGAACCAGTTGCTCCGCGAGGCCCGTGGCGAGCTCATCCTCGTCCTGGAGGCCGGTACGCTCCCGACCGGATCGGGATGGCTGCGGGAACTCGCATCGCAGGCGTTGCGCCGCGACGTCGGCGTGGTGGGCGCGCGCATCGTCTCGCCCTCGGGGCAGGTGCTGGAGGCAGGGCTGCGCTTCGACGCCGAGGGCCGCGTGCTGCGCCCCTTCGCGGGGATGCTCGATCCCACACTCGGCGCATTCGGTGGCTCGCATTGGCCGCGCGACGTGCGCGCCGTCTCCAGCGCCTGCGCGATGATCCGCCGCGACGTCCTGGCGTCACTTGGAGGTTGGGACGCGGCCTTCACGTCCGACGAGGCCCGGGGCGTGGACCTGTGCCTGCGCGCGGGCGAAGCCGGACTGCGCGTCCTCTACGCACCCCACGCGCGACTCGTGCGCACCCGTTCGCGGAATGGCACACACGCGGCTTCCCACGATGCGGCCCGGCTGCGTGAAACATGGGCTCGCGCGGGACGGGTCGACCCTTCCGGCCATCCGCGCCTCGACTTCGTCCAGACACCGTAGAAAAGAACAACGAACGCGCCTCCTCCCAAGGGGGGCGGGCGGCCTGCCAGCCTTGACGCTCCCGGAGGGGGATGACATGGAGGACATCCGCCAAGGAGAGGGGGGCGTGCCTTGCCTGCTGCGAGGGTCGGCCTTCCGGACGCCACGACCATGCATTCACAGCTCAATCCCCTGGAACACCCCCTCTGCCTGACGCAGCCCCTGCGGTTGCTGGCTTCCTCCGCCTGGGTGGAGCACGTCCCCTTCGCGATGTTCCTGGTGGACCTGCTGCGTCCCGCGACGCTGGTGGAGCTAGGAACGCACACCGGCGTCTCCTACTCCGCGTTCTGCCAGGCGGTGGACGCGCTGAAGCTGGAGACGCGCTGCCACGCGGTGGACACGTGGAAGGGCGACCCGCACGCGGGCTTCTACGGACCGGACGTGCTCGCGGACCTGCGCGCGCACCATGACCCGCTCTACAGCCGGTTCTCCCAACTGCACGCGATGACCTTCGACGAGGCCGTGAGCCACTTCGCGGACGGCTCCATCGACCTGCTCCACATCGACGGCTGTCACGAATACGCCCAGGTGAAGGCGGACTTCGAGCGCTGGCGCCCCAAGCTGAGCGCGCGCGGCGTCGTCCTCTTCCACGACACCCATACGCGCGAGCGCGGCTTCGGTGTCTGGCGGCTGTGGGAGGAGCTCCGGAACCAGTATCCCTCCTTCGAGTTCGAGCACGGCTACGGTCTGGGCGTGCTCGCCGTGGGCCCGGAGCAGCCGGAGGGGATGAAGGCCCTGACGAGCACCCGGGACGCGGAGCGCGAACACGTGCGGCAGGCCTTCGCCACGCTGGGCTCTCGCCTGACGCTCCAACTGCACGAGCAGCACCTGCTCAACGCCTACGGTGAGAAGGAGCGGCAGGTCGCGGACCAGGCGCTTCAAGCGCAACGGCTCCAGGAGGAGCTGGATGCCGCCCGTGAGCAGGCGCTGGACGCCGCGCAGACCCTGCGCGAGTCCGAACGCCGGATCGCGCGGCTGGACCTGAGCCAGCGGATGCTCCAGGAGGAGCTGGGCCGCAAGAACGCCCGCATCTTCGAACTGGATGCGCACGTGGCGCGCCAGGGCTCGGAGCTGGCGCACATCAACGGCAGCCTCGCCTGGAAGGCCATCAACCGCTACTGGGCCATGCGCGAGCGCGTGCTGCCCCCTGGCACGAAGCGCGGCCACCTCTACCAGAAGAGCAAGGGCACGCTGCACAAGGTGGGCGCGAAGCTGATCAAGCTGCCCGCGAAGCAGAGCGCGCTCCAGGCGCTGCGCGCCGCCAGGGCCGCCCTCACGCCGGCCGCCCCCGTCGCCCCCACCGCGGCGATCGCGGCCCCGGCCCCCGCCCCGAGCGCGCCGCCCGAGCCTCCGGCTCCGTGGACCGCGCCGCTGACGCAGATCTCCCAGGCCAGCCAGGGCCGGCGCATCCTCATCATCGCGGAGCTGTCGCTGCCCCAGTGCAAGCGCTACCGCGTGGATCAGAAGGTCGCGATGTTCCAGCGGCTGGGCTACGACGTCACCGTCCTGCGCTGGACCGACCACGCGGAGTGCAAGGCCGCACTCCAGTTCCACGGCCTGGTCATCTACTACCGCGTGCCCGCCTTCCCTGACGTGGAGGTGCTGCTCGCGGAGACCAAGCGCCTGGGCATCCCGCACTTCTTCGACGTCGACGACCTCATCTTCGATGAGGAGGAGTACCGGCTGAACTCCAACGTGCAGCGGCTGCCCGCCGCCGAGCGCGAGCTGCTGCTCAACGGCGCGAAGCTCTACCGCAAGGCGCTCAGCCTGTGTGAGCACGCCATCGCGAGCACGCCCACCATCGCGAGGGAGATGGCCAAGGTCATCTCCGGCAAGGTCTACGTCGTCGAGAACTGCCTGGACGAAGGCATCCTGGAGCTGGTCCGGGAGATGGAAGTGCGCCCGCCCGTGGTGGACGCGGACACGGTCACCATCGGTTACGGCAGCGGCACGCGCACGCACGACGCCGACTTCACCATCGCCGCGGACGCCATCCTCGCGGTGATGGAGCGCCATCCGAACGTGCGCCTGGCCATCCACGGCTTCCTGGAGCTGCCAGAGGGCTTCCAGCGCTTCTCCGACCGCGTCTTCCGCATCCCGTTCCTGGACGCGGACGACTACCTGCGCGCGCTCGCGTCCTGGCAGATCTCCATCGCGCCGCTGGAGCAGACGGTCTTCAACGACGCCAAGAGCAACATCAAGTTCATCGAGGCGTCCATCTTCCGCGTGCCCGCGGTCTGCTCTGGCGCCGGGCCGTTCCGGGAGATCATCGACCACGGCAACAACGGCTTCATCGCCACCACGCGTGAGGAGTGGGAGTCCGCGCTCTCCGCGCTGGTGGAGGACGCGTCGCTGCGCAAGCGCATGGGCGAGGAGGCCCACCGCAGCGTGATGGCGCGCTACCACCCCGCGGTGGTGGCCACGGAGCGGCTCCAGCCCATCCTCCAGCACCTGCCGCCCGCGCCGCCTCCGCGCCTCAAGGTGCTGGAGGCCAACATCCTCTTCGCGCCCTTGAGCTTCGGCGGGGCCACCATCGTCGCGGAGCAGGTGGCGCACCGGCTGAAGGAGGAGGGCTGCGACGTCACCGTGTTCACCGGCATCCTGAGCTCGCCGCTGCCCGCCTATTCGGTGGTGCGCTACGAGGCGCTGGGCCTGCCGGTCATCGCCACCCAGGTGCCGCCCCAGACCGACCGCGCCCAGGAGTACCAGAACCCGCGCATCGGGGAGACCTTCACCCAGGTGCTCAAGGCGGTGCGCCCGGACGTGGTGCACTTCCACTCCATCCAGCTCTTGAGCTCCGCGCTCGCCACGGCGTGCGTCGCGGAGGGAATCCCGTACACCATCACCCTGCATGACGCGTGGTGGCTGTGCGAGCGGCAGTTCATGGTCCGCGAGGACAAGACGTACTGCAACCAGAAGGGCATCGACCTGCGGGTGTGCTCCAAGTGCGTGCCGGACTCGCGCTACACCTTCACGCGCACGTTCGCCCTGCGCAAGGTGCTGGACGGCGCGGCCCTGCTGATGACTCCCAGCGAGTTCCAGCGCCAGCTCTACATCGCCAACGGCGTCGCGCCGGAGCGCATCGTCGTGAACAAGAACGGCGTGCTGATGCCCAACCGCGAGCGCGCCGCTCGCCCCGCGAACACCCCGGTGCGCTTCGCCTACCTGGGCGGCCGCGCGGTCCACAAGGGGTACTTCTGGCTCAAGGACCTCCTGGAGTCCGTGCCGGAGTCCAACTGGGTCCTGAAGATGACCGACATCCAGCTGCGCATGGGGTCGGCCTCCATCGACGCGAAGGAATGGAAGGTGAAGGGCCAGGTGGAGGTGGTGCCTCCGTATGATCAGGACGGACTGGACACCTTCTTCGACGGAGTGGACGTGCTGCTGATGCCTTCGCAGTGGAAGGAGAGCTTCGGGCTGGCGGTGCGCGAGGCCCTGGCCCGGAACGTGTGGGTGGTCACCACGGCGTCGGGCGGCGTCAGCGAGGACATCGTGGAGGGCGTCAACGGCAACGTCCTGGAGATGGGGGACGCCGAAGGCTACCGCCGCGTGCTGCGCGAGCTGATGGCTCACCCGGAGCGTCTGGCGCGGTACCAGAACCCCCAGCGCGCCGCCGTGCGCGACTACGTCACCCAGGCCCGGGAGCTGCGTGCGCTCCTGTCCGGCCTGGTGACTCCGCCCGCCGCGCGAAGCACGCCCCGCAAGGAGGGCGGCGCCGCGGCCACCCAACGCTGAAAACACCGGAGGCACCCCATGCGTCTGTCCCAGCTCAAGGCCCTGATTCCTCCCTCGATGAAGGCCGCCGTGCGCTCCCAGCTCCACACGGGGCTGACGCGCACGGAGAACCAGCTGGCGTCACTCCGTTCGCGTTGGATGCCTCCGGCCCCCGTGGAGCCGCCACCGCCAGTGCCCGTGGAGCCGGTCCCCGCGGCGCCGCCGCCCCCCGTGGCGCCGCCGCTCACCCGGGAGCTCATCGCGGCCCACTACCTGCGCGGCGAGGGCCTGGAGATTGGCCCCCTGTGCAATCCCACGAAGCTGCCCGCCGGGGCGCGGGCCCGCTATGTGGACGTGGCGCCCGTCGAGGTGCTGCGCTCCCGTTTCCCGGAAGTGGCCGACCGCATCGTCACGCCGGACATCATCGACAACGGCGAGGAGCTGGGCACGGTGGCGGCGGAGTCCCAGGACTTCGTCATCGCCAACCACGTCCTGGAGCACTGCGAGAATCCCATTGGCACGGTGAAGAACTTCATCCGGGTCCTGCGGCCCGGAGGCATCCTCTTCATGGCCATCCCGGACAAGCGCTTCACCTTCGACCTGCCCCGGGCCATCACCCCCACGGCGCACGTCGTGGAGGACTACCTGAAGGGGCCGGAGGGCTCGCGGCGCGCCCACTATGACGAGTGGCTGCGCATCATCGACCGGAAGGAGGGCGAGGAGCTGGCCCACCTGACGGAGGCCTTCATCCGGGATCGCGTCAACATCCACTTCCATGTGTGGACGCTCACCGAGATGTTCGAGCTGTTCACCGTGGCCCGAGATCAGCTGGGCCTGCCCTTCAACATCCGGATGGTCTTCCTGGATCCCTCCTGCCTGGAGGCGGTGTGGATCCTGGAGGTGAAGAAGCCGCTGCCCTGAAGAGGGCTACCGGCCACGACGCCGGGAGGGTGCCCGGCGTGGCGGCTCCCCAACGGGCTCCGGCGACGGCTCCGACGTGGGCTCCGGCGCGGCTGGAGGCAGGCGCGACGTCAGCTGCTCCAACTGGCGCTCCACCTCCTGGCGCCACAGGGACTGCGTGCGCGCCTGCACGCGCTGGTGCTCGTGGATGAGCATGAGCGCGTCCAGGATGGCCTCGTTGAACTCCACCTGCCGCCGGAGCGCCTCGTTGATGAAGGGCTGGAAGGCCAGCCGGAAGGCGCGCTTGGCCATCACCAGCGCGGGCCCTACCAGGGGCCGGTGGGACGAAGGCGGATCCGCGTAGCGCGCGTCGCGCTTCAGCCGCGCGCCCTCCAGGAACGGCGGCCACGCGGCGCTGGTGGCCGGGGCCTGGGTGGCGGCGAGGCGCCGGCGCAGCGCCTCCACCTTCTCGGGCTCGGGCGTGGGCAGCCGCTCCAGTGACTCCAGCACCGCCTTCACGGTGGGGTCGTCGGTGATGAGGTCCTCAGCGCGCATGCGGGCGTCCTCCCACGTCCAGCTCTCTTGCCAGCTCCGCCGCCAGTGACGTCAGGTCGCGCCCCGGGGTGAGCTCCCACAGCCTTGTTCCCAGGACCTGCCGCACGCCCGCGTCCGGCGCGCGGCGCGGCTCCCAGACGCCCGCGACGCGCGTGTCCGCGGGGAGCCGCGACACCGTGCGCCGGGCCACCTCTTCACCAGCGCCCGCGAACAGCAACGGCCCGGAGGCGCACCGCACGCCCGTCTCCAGCGACGACGACGGCGGGCTGGGCCCATCCACGCCGAAGGTGGGCTCGTCCGGCGTGAAGCGCCGCACCCGCGTCACGCCCTCGCGCTCATCGAGTGGAGCCAGTCGCAGGGGCAGCACCTGGCGGCGCACCGTCCACAGGCTCGCGTCCGGCAGCCGGTCCACCACCGCGCGCGCCAGCCGGGACATGGGCGCATCCGGCGCGGCGTCGAAGCCCGGGCACACGACGGTGACGGCGGGCCCGGCGGGCGGACGGGCAGGGGGCGCGTCCCCCTGGATGAAGGGCATGAGCGCCTCGCGCACGCGCTGGGCCACGGACTGCTGGTCCAGGGACGCCAGGCGCTGGCGCTGCGCCTCCACCACCCGCGCGCGCAGGGCGGGGTCGCGCTCCAGTACCGCCAGGAGCCCCGCCACCTGCGAGGGGTCATCCGACAGGGTGGTGAGGCCCGCGCCGCCCATGGTCTCCGGCACCGCCGCGGCGCCGTAGGCCACCACCGGCACGCCCCGGTACATGGCCTCCAGCAGCGGCACGCCGAAGCCCTCGTGGCGGCTCATGGACAGGTACGCGGTGGCGGAGGCGAAGCACGCGGACAGCTGGGCGGCGTCCACCCGCCCCAGGAACACCACGCGATCCGGGCCCAGCTGCTCGCGCAGCGCCAGCACGGACGCGTCATAGGGCGCGCTGCTGTAGAGCGTCCCCGCCACCAGCAGCCGGCTCTTGGGCTGGTACAGGCGCTGGTAGGCGGTGAAGACGCGCAGCACGTCCTCCAGCCGCTTGCTGGGCACGGTGCGGCCCACGAAGAGCACATTGGCGCAGCCGTCCGCCACCTGCTCGCGCAGGGCCGCGTCCGGCGGCACGTTGAACGCGTTCCAGTCCACCGCGAAGGGCAGGACGCTCGCGTCAGGGAACCCCGCGGCGGACAGCTCCTCCACGCTGAAGTGCGAGTAGGCCCAGGCGTGCGTCACGTGCTCGCGCAGCTGGAGCAGCTCCTCGCGCGCCAGCATGCAGCCGCGGGCGACGTGGCGGTCGGTGCCCTCGAAGAACCGCTCGGGCGTGACGTTGTGGTACAGCAGCGCCTTGCGCCCCTTCGCCTTGGCCACCAGCGGCACCAGCCGCGACTCGAAGCTGTGGTGGACGAGGAGCGCCGTGTCCCGTCCCGCGTCGCGGGCGTATTCCAGGGCGGGGCGCACATCGTCGCGGCACGCCTCGTCCCACTGCTCCGCGTAGATCTCCGACGCGTACCCCCACCCGCGCAGGAGGTCGCGCAGGTAGCGCACCTGGTTGCCCACGGCGTCGCCCCAGGCCAGCCGAGGCACGAGCTGGTGGACCGCTCCGGCGCTCGAGGACGCGGTCCCTCGCTTGCTGTTCCAGAGGCTCACGTTGGCCATGGCATTTACCCCTGGCCCGCACCGGCCACAAGTGGTCGCGCGCCTGCCTTGACGGGGATCCGTCCCTCCGCTACGGAGGGCGCTTTCTCCCGTAGTCCGAGTGGTGGCGTGTCAATGAACGTCCTGGTGACAGGTGGCTGCGGCTTCATCGGTTCCAACCTGGTGAAGTACCTCCGCCGCGAGCGGCCCGACTGGAAGATCATCAACCTCGACAAGCTCACGTACGCGGGCAACCTCGAGACCCTCGCCGACCTGGAAGGCGACCCGAAGCACGTCTTCGTGCGCGGCGACATCGGCAACCGGGAGCTGGTGGAACACCTCATCGTCCAGCACGGCGTCGACGCGGTGATGCACCTGGCGGCCGAAAGCCACGTGGACCGCTCCATCCTGGGCCCGGAGGTGTTCATCAACACCAACGTGCTGGGCACCCAGCAGCTCCTGGAGGCCTGCCGCGCCCGGGGCGTGAAGCGCTTCCTGATGGTCTCCACCGATGAGGTCTACGGCTCGCTGGGCCCCACGGGCGCCTTCACGGAGACCTCTCCGCTGCAGCCCTCCAGCCCGTACTCGGCCTCCAAGACGTCCTCGGACCTGATCGCGCTGGCCTACCACCACACGTTCAAGATGGACGTGGTGGTGACGCGCTGCTCGAACAACTACGGCCGCTACCAGTTCCCGGAGAAGCTCATCCCGCTGATGGTGGTGAACGCGCTGCACGACAAGCCGCTGCCCGTCTACGGCGACGGCGCCAACGTGCGCGACTGGCTCCACGTGGACGACCACTGCCAGGGCCTGCTGGTGGCGCTGGAGAAGGGCCGCGCGGGCGAGGTCTACAACATCGGCGGCGGCTCCGAGCGCCGCAACATCGAGATCGTCAAGGGCATCCTGGGCCTCCTGAAAAAGCCCGAGTCGCTCATCCAGTACGTGGCGGACCGGCCCGGCCATGACCGCCGCTACGCCATCGACCCCACGAAGATCCGCACCGAGCTGGGCTACCAGCCGAAGCACACCTTCGAGCAGGGGCTGGCGGAGACGGTGACCTGGTACGTGGAGAACCGCGCCTGGTGGGAGCGCGTCACCAGCGGCGCCTACCGCCAGTACTTCGACACCCAGTACAAGGCCCGTCTGCAGGGGCGGGGCTAGCACCATGCGCTTTCTCGTCACGGGGGCCAACGGCCTGGTGGGCAGCCGCGTCTGCGCGCAGCTGACCGAGCGCGGTCACGAGGTGGTGGGCCTGGGGCGTGGTCCCCGGCGCACGGGCGGCACGCACGGCTACGTGGAGGTGGACCTCACGCGCGAGCAGGACGTGGCCGCGGCCATCGCCCAGGCCCGTCCGGAGGCCATCATCCACCCCGCCTCCATGACGGAGGTGGACGCGTGTGAGAAGGACCCGGACGCGGCCTACGCGGCGAACGTCCACGCCACGGCGGCGGTGGCCCGGGCCGCGAAGGCCGCGGGCGCGCACCTGGTGCACGTCTCCACGGACTACGTCTTCGACGGGGACGCGGGGCCGTATTCGGAGGACGCGCTGCCCAACCCGCGCGGCGTGTACGCGCTGACCAAGCACATGGCCGAGCAGGCCGCGCGCGTCTTCGTGCCGGGCTGCGCCATCGCGCGCACGGCGGTGGTGTACGGCTGGCCCGCGGCGGGGCGTCCCAACTTCGGAGCGTGGCTGGTGGGGGCCCTGGAGAAGGGCCAGCCGGTGAAGCTCTTCGAGGACCAGGTCGTGTCCCCCAGCTTCGCGGACAGCGTGGCCGCCATGCTGGTGGAGCTGGGTGAGCGGCGGCTGGGTGGCGTGTGGAACACCTGTGGTGGCACGGTCATCGACCGGGTCGGCTTCGGCAAGGCGCTCTGCGAGGTGTTCGGCTTCGACGCGTCGCTGATCACCCCGACGCGGATGGCGGACCTGAAGCTGGCCAGCCCCCGGCCGCTGCGAAGCGGCCTCAAGACGGACAAGGTGCGCACGGAGCTGAAGGCCCAACCGCTGGAGCTGGCGGAGTCCCTGGCGCGCTTCCACGCGGCCTGGAAGGCGCACCGCGCCGGTTGAGCATCCGCGCGTGGCGACCTGGCCGCGCGCATCCGTTTCGCGGCAGCGCCGTGGAACACAGGGGAGCACGCATGAAGGGAATCATTCTGGCCGGGGGTTCGGGCACGCGCCTGTACCCGCTGACGCGCGTGGTGAGCAAGCAGCTGTTGCCCGTCTACGACAAGCCGATGATCTACTACCCGCTGACGACGCTGATGCTGGCGGGCATCCGGGAGATCCTCGTCATCTCCACGCCGCAGGACCTGCCGCGCTTTCGCGAGCTGCTGGGCGACGGAGAGCAGTGGGGCATCCGCCTCCAGTACGCCGAGCAGCCGCGTCCGGAGGGCCTGGCGCAGGCGTTCGTCATCGGCCGGGACTTCGTGGGCAAGGACCCGGTGTCGCTCATCCTGGGTGACAACATCTTCTACGGCCACGGCATGGGGGAGCTCACGCAGCGCGCGTCGAAGCGCACGCAGGGCGCCACCGTGTTCGGCTACTACGTGAAGGATCCGGAGCGCTACGGCGTGGTGGAGCTCAACGCCCAGCACAAGGCCGTCAGCATCGAGGAGAAGCCGGCGAAGCCCAAGTCGCACTACGCCGTCACGGGCCTGTACTTCTACGACAACCAGGTCATCGACATCGCGGCGAACCTCAAGCCGGGCAAGCGCGGCGAGTACGAAATCACCGACGTCAACGCGGAGTACCTGCGCCGCGGCCAGCTCAACGTGGAGCTGATGGGACGCGGCTATGCGTGGCTGGACACCGGCACGCACGAGTCGCTGATGCAGGCATCCAACTACATCGAGATCATCGAGCGCCGTCAGGGCCTCAAGGTGGCCTGTCCGGAGGAGATCGCCTTCCGCATGGGCTACATCGACGAGCAGCGGCTGACGGCGTTGGCGGAGCCCATGCGCAAGAACGAGTACGGCCAGTACCTGCTGGACCTGGTGGAGAAGCGGGGGGCGGTGTCGTGAAGGTCACCCCGCTGGCGATTCCGGACGTCCTGCTCATCGAGCCGAAGGTGTTCGGCGACGACCGGGGCTTCTTCCTCGAGTCCTTCCACGCGAAGCGCTACGCGGACGCGGGCGTGGTCGGTCCGTTCGTGCAGGACAACCTGTCGCGCTCGGTGAAGGGCACGCTGCGCGGGCTGCACTTCCAGGAGCCCAACCCGCAGGGCAAGCTGGTGCAGTGCCTGGCGGGCGCGGTGTGGGACGTGGCGGTGGACATCCGCAAGGGGTCGCCCACGTTCGGCCGGTGGGTGGCCGCGGAGCTGACGGGCGAGAACAAGCACCAGCTCTGGGTGCCGGCGGGCTTCGCGCACGGGTTCTGCGTGGTGAGCGACTCGGCGGACTTCTTCTACAAGTGCACCGCGCTCTACTCCCCGGAGACCGAGCGGAGCGTCATCTGGGATGATCCGGACCTGGCCATCCCGTGGCCGGTGAAGCAGCCGCTCCTGTCCGCGAAGGATCTGCGCGCGCCCCGGCTGAAGGACGCGCCCGTGCTGCCTGTTTTCTGACGCTGAAGGCGGCCGGGCAGGCGTGGCGCAGGGGGCTTGTCATTCCCCGCCCCCTGCGCGGTGAGCAGGCAGGGGGGCGGGCCTCGTCCTGGGGGAGGAAGCCAGCCGGGGGATGGAATGCCCAATCTCCTCGAAGGAGGAGACGCATGGTCCTGCCCGGCAGGGGAATGAGTTGGAAGGAGTTCTTCAAGTCCCTCAAGGACGAATGGGGGCGCGACAACGTGGGCAACGTCGCGGGGGCGTTGACGTTCTCCGCCATCATGGCGTTGTTCCCGTTCCTGCTGTTCCTCGTGTCACTGGCCGGCGTGCTGATTGATCCGCACCAGGCGCAGCAGCTCATCCAGGAGCTGTCGAAGGTGGCGCCCCAGGAGGTGACGAAGATCCTGGGCGAGCGGCTGGAGGCGCTGGCGAGCAGCAATCCGGTGGGGCTCCTGACGATCGGTGGCGTGGGCGCCGTCTGGGCGGCCTCCGGCGGTGTGGTGGCGCTGATGGACGCGCTCAACACGGTCTACGGCGTGACGGAGAAGCGCCCGTTCTGGAAGAAGCGTGGCCTCGCGCTGCTGACGACGCTGGGGACGGCCCTCACCGTGGTGCTGGCGGCCGCCGTCGCCATCGTCACGCCAGCCATCGCGGACAAGCTGGGTGAGCCGTTCACCAGCCTCGTGCTGTGGCTGCGCATGCCGGTGGCGGGCATCCTGATGATGCTGCTGCTGGCGGTGCTGTACTACGTGCTGCCGGACGTGAAGCAGAAGTTCAAGTTCATCACGCCGGGGTCGGTGGTGAGCGTGATCATCTGGGTCATCGCCTCGTGGGGGTTCTCGAAGTACGTGGCGAACTTCGGCTCGTACGACGTGAACTACGGCGCCATCGGCGGTGTCATCGTGATGCTGCTGTGGATGCAGATCTCCTGCATGGTCGTGCTGCTGGGCGCGGAGATCAACGGCATCCTCGAGCACAAGTCGCCGGACGGGAAGGCGCCGGGTGCGCGGGATCCGGACGCGCCGGGACCGAACGTGACGAAGACGGAGGCGGAGGAGCGGGGCGCGAACCTCCCCGGCGCCACGGACTTCCGTCCGGTTCCGCCCCAGCCTCAATACGAGAGCCGCCCGGTGGCGCTGAGCAAGACGCCGCTGGCCGCCGCAGCGAAGTGGGCCGCGGGCGTGGGCCTGGGCGTGTTCCTGATGCGCCGCAAGTCCGCGGCGCGGTAGGCAGGCATGCTGCTCAACGGCGGGCGGTCCTCGGAAGGGGGCCGCCCGTCGTCGTTTTCAGGGCAGCGGTGACGTGACGTAGTCCACCCCGTCGGAGTGGCACCCGTGACAGGTCGAGTGGGCGCGGCCGTAGTAGTTCCGCGTGTAGTCGGGGCCGAAGCCCTCGTAGAAGATCCAGGTGTCCTTGCCGGGGCCTTCCGCGACCTTCACGTCCAGCGCGTGGCCCCGGAGTGTCTTCCCGTCATCCTCGAAGAGCTCCTTCACCAGGATGCTGCCCACGGGGTGCGTGGCGTTGCCCTCGCGCAGCGACTGCACGACGACGTCGTTGAAGAACACGCGGACCTTGCTGCCGTGAGGCGCGCGCGTGTCATGGACCGAGGGCTCCGCGAGCCAGGAGGTGTACTGGCCCGAGCGGACGAAGTCCGTGATGCCCTTCTCGGACGTGTCGATGCCCTGGACGACGCCGAGGCCCTCGTCCACGGAGGAGGAGGGGCCACAGGCGGCGGTGAACAGGACCATGAGCGGCAGGAGGTGGGCGCGCATGGTCAGGACTACGCCGGTGGGGCGTGGGCGGTTACAGCTCACTGCGGCGCGTAGTTGTGGCTCAGCTCGAACACGAGCGTCTTCACGATGGGCGGGATGGATATCTCGATGCGGCCCAGGTTCAGGTCGGCGTGGGTGACCTGGTAGGAGAGGCCGCCGAACTCGTCATCGAAGGTGAAGTCGTCGTTGTCGAAGATGGAGATTTCGAGCGGGTAGCGCAGGAGGTTGGACGTGATGACCTGGCAGCCGCCGGAGCGCCATTCGGGGTCCCAGCTCTCGTCCTCGGGGGTACGGGAGCGCTCGGGCGCGGAGGGGCAGTTCATCTCCACGACGACGTCCGGCGGGGAGCCATCGGAGTCCCAGTCCTCGCCCGTGTCCGGGTCGAAGTCCGCGATGACGGCGCGCCGGGGCTGGATGTACGTGCGCATCACGCCCGTGTAGCAGGCGCGCTGGTCCAGCCGGCAGACACTGCCTGCCCCGCAGGACTCACACATGCCGCCATTGGGGCCACATTCCGAGTCGCTCCGGTAGCGGATGCACTCATTGAGCGCGGAGCAGCAGCCGTCCGCGCAGTTCTCCGGGGTGCAGTCGTAGGGACCGCAGGCGGGGAGCCACAGCGCGCACAGCAGGACGAACAACCAGCCGAGGACTTTCATGAGCGCGGTGAACGCTAACCCGCTTCAGGTCCGTCCGTCCCGAGCCTTGCGTGCGACGGCCTTCTCATAGGCGGCCTGAAGCTCCCGGAACACCGAGCGGGAAGGGCGCGGCGCGTCCAGGTGCAGGTGGCGCAGCTCAGCCATGAACGCGTCCCAGAGGGGCGGGCCGCCCTTCTCCAGCAGCTCCGCGCGGACGGACAGCTCCTCGCTCACCGGCGTGTGCCGGCGGCCCCAGGCCCCCATGTGCGCGAGCAGGGGCACCAGTTGGATGGACGCCTCCGTGAGGCTGTAGATGCCTTTCTGGCGGTGCTTCGGGTCCGGGCGTCGCGACAGCAGTCCGGACGCGGTCAGGCGCTTGAGCCGGTCCGCCAGGATGTTGGAGGCGATGCCCTCTTCGCTCTGGGAGAGCAGGTCACCGTAGCCGCGCCGGTTCCCGAACATGACGTCGCGGATGACGATCAGGCTCCAGCGGTCGCCAAGTTGTTCGAGCGTCAGGTTGATGGGGCAGCCGGAGCGCCCTGTCTGCGGCATGGCCATACTCCTTGCAGTATGCAAGCGGTCCAAATACGGTTCAACCCGTTGTGAAATGCAAGTAGTCGGATGGAAAGGTCCAACGATGTCGCTCGCGGTCTACGGTCACTATTTCTCCTCGTACACGCAGAAGGTGCTCATCGCGCTGTACGAGAACGGCACGTCCTTCGAGTTTCGAAGCATCAGCCCGGAGACGCCGGAGCATTCAGCCGAATGGCTGCGCCGCTGGCCGCTGCGCAAGTTCCCGCTGCTGGTGGACGGTGACCGTCAGGTCGTCGAGACGAGCATCATCATCGAGTACCTCCAGCTGAAGCATCCCGGGCAGGTGCGCCTGCTGCCCGAGGACCCGCTGGCCGCGCTGGACGTGCGCTTCCTCGACCGCTTCTTCGACCTGCACATCATGAACGCGGCCCAGCACGCCGTGGACGGAGCGCTGACAGGGGACCCGGTGAAGCGCCAGGATGGGATGAAGCTGGCGGTGGAGAAGCTGGAGCGCGCCTACGGCTGGATTGAAGGACAGCTGGGGGGCCGGACCTGGGCCGCGGGCAACGACTTCACGCTGGCGGACTGTGCGGCGGCGCCGTCGCTGTTCTACGCGGACTGGACGCACCGGATTCCGGAGTCGTGTCCCCAACTGCGCGCCTATCGCGCGAGGTTGCTCGCGCGTCCGTCCGTCGCTCGGGCGGTGGACGGGGGACGCCCCTATCGGCATCTCTTCCCGCTGGGAGCGCCGGACCGCGATTGAGCGCGGGTCAGGGCCGCGGGGGAGTAGACACCGCGGCCATGATGTACTGGGGCAGGAGCTCCTCGCGGAACTTCCGCCAGAGGGAGACGTGGTTGTAGTTGCCCGCGGTGAACAGCACGACGAGGTCCAGCTCCGGGACGACCATCACGAGCTGGCCACCGTTCCCGCTGGCTTCGTACTGTGAATACACCCGGTCACCGACGCGAAGCTCATGGCGCCACCACGTGTAGCCATAGGTCCGTCCATCCGGCATCGTCGCCTGTTTCGCGACGGAGCGTTCCACCCAGCGCTGGCTGACCACGCGCTTCCCGTTCCAGGTGCCTCCGGAGAGGTAGAGCTGCCCGAGCTTCAGGGCATCGCGAGGGCGCATGTAGATGCCGCCGCCGAGGTACTGCTCACCGTCGGGCATCAGGTCCAGGTGATAACCGCGCATCTGGAGGGGCGTGGCGACGTGCTGGGTGAAGAACTCGGGGATCCAGGTGCGAGTGGTGTTGCGAAGGACGCCGCCGAGCAGGTTGATGTTCGCGGAGCAGTACACGGCCTTCCCGCCGCCGGGGGCGCGGACCATGGGGAGGTCCAGCGTGTACTTGTACCAATCCGGTACGGAGTCCTCGAGCCGGTCCTCGTTGCCAGGTGAATCCGGATCGTCGTCGTCACAAGCCAGGCCCGTCGCCATGGTCATCAGGTGAGCGACGGTGAGCTTGCGCTTGCGCGCATCCAGGTTGGAGAGCTTGCCCTTGTACTCAGGGAAGAGAGAGGCGACGGGCGTGTCCACGGTGAAGGGGGCGCCCTGGTCCAGGGCAATGCCAATCAGCAGGGACGCGTAGGACTTGGAGGAGGAGCGCAGGTCATGGGGACGCTCCTTGTCGAAGCCCTGGAAGTATTCTTCGACGATGAGCTTCCCGTGACGCGCGATGAGCAGGCCCTGGATGGCGGGCACTGACTCCGGGCTCGGGTCCTGGTCGAGGATGCGCTGCACGAGCTGCTGGAGCGGTTGGACATCCATGCCGACGTCGGCGGGGGAGGCCGTGGTCCAGCCGTCTTCCTCCTCGATGGGCTTTTGGTAGGCGTAGGGGCCGGGAGCAGGCGTGCGGAAGTAGAGACCCACGGCCTGCGAACGGTCCCGGCGGGTGAAGTCGAACGTCGTGTCGAAGGGAGGGTAGGGGAGGGACAGCCGTCCGGACTGCGCGTCGAACGTGCCTTCGATCTGGGTGTTGTCCTTGGTGGACGTGAGCCGGACCGTGCGGTCCTGAAGCTCCACGCGGAACATCATCCGGTTGCCGAAGTTCCGCTCCGGGTTGCGAATGAACGCTGTCACGGAGCCGTCAGGCTGCTTCTGGACGACGAGGTACAGCGAGAACCGGTCCTCCAGCGGAGCCACGTTGCCACGCCAGACACCCGGCTGAAGCGCGCGCAGTTCCGCCGGAGAGGCGAACTTCATGCCGCTCATGAGCACGCGAGGCTGGATCCAGTGGCCGGCGATGCTCTGCCCGTTCTCCGCCAACGTCGCTCGGAGTTCGCCACCTGGAAATGCGACGGACACCTTGCGGCCCTCGACCCGGACCGGGACGTCAAAGCCCGCGATGCGTGCTCGCCACGTCGTTCCATCGCGAACCAGTGTCAGCTCTCCGCGAACCTGCGGTCCGAAGACGCGCTCACTGCCCCAGATGCCCACCAGCTGCTCGGCTGGAATGGGGACAGCGCCGACGTGGAAAGGCAGCAGCGCCAGCAGAAGCCCAAGGAAGCGGTAGCGGGTCATGGTCTGCTATTCATACGCCCCGTGACATCCCAAGTCGGCAAATACCAGCGCATCCGCCTGCTCACCGAAGGCATCATCGAGGATTACCTGGCCAAGGCCGCCGGTCCGCAGGGCGTCGAGAAGACGCTGGTGCTCCAGTGCCTCCGGCCGGACATGGCCGAGCAGGTGGATTTCCCGGAGATGTTCCTCGACACGGCGAGGGACGCCGCCCGGCTCACGCACCCGCGCCTCGTGAAGGTCGTGGACTTCGGTGAGGTGGACGGCACGTACTTCCTCGCCCGGGAGCACGTCGATGGGCCCAGCCTGCGCCAGTTGATCAATCACCTGGTGGCCCAGCGGATGACCCTGCCGGTGTCCCTGTGCGCGCGAATCATCTCGCAAGCCTGCGAGGGGCTCGCCTATGCCCACGAGCTCACCGACCCCAAGACGAACCAGCCGCTGGAAGTCACCCACCGCTGCGTCATGCCGTACAACATCCTCCTGTCGCGCCAGGGGACGACCCAGTTGGTGGACTTCGGCATCGATGAATTCCGGGAACGATGGACCCCCCGACACTTCACCCCCAACCTGAGCAGGCTCAGGTACATGCCGCCCGAGCAGGTCCGGGGCCTTCCGGTGGACCGGCGAGCGGATGTCTACGCGCTCGGTATGGTGCTTTACGAACTGCTCACCACGCACAGGCCCTTTGAGTCCACGTCCGATTGGGGCCTGCTTCAGGCCGTCACGTCAGAGCCCATCGTGCCCGCCGAGCAGCACCGCCCGGACCTGCCCGACGCCCTTCGAGCCATCCTCGCCCGGGCGCTCGCAAAGGATCGGGAGCAGCGCTACCCGGATTGCCACGCGTTCCGGAAGGACCTGGAGGCTTTCATCCGCTCGGTGAAGGAACCGGCGCCCCCGAATCAAGTGGCCCAGCTCGTCCAACAGGTCATGCCGAGCGATGACCCGACCTTCGTCGTCCCGGTTGCGGACGGCATGGAGCACCAGTCACTGCCCGGCTTGGGGCGGCGCTGGATTCTCGCTGCGGCAGTGGGCCTGGCGGTCCTGCTCGGAGGTGGCGTCCTATTCTGGAAGATGGGCGCGGCGCCCGAGCCCGAGAAGGTTCGCGCTACTCCACCGTGAGCAGGAACTGGGCGGATGCCGGATGGCCCGTCACCGAGAGGACGCGAGACTCCTCTTTGTCCCACTGCCACTCTTTGCCCTTCGACTGCCAGGAGCATGGCTCGACAGTGATGGTCAGCGGTCCTGAACCCTCGCTGCGGGGCTTGAAGGTCACCTCCAGCTCCGCGGTGGCCCCTGCCTCCAGGCCGCCGGTAACCCCCACGACGTTCACGCGGTGCTCCTCCACCATCGGGAGGGGCTGGCCGCGATACCGCACGCTCACGTCCATCACGCGAGCACCGACGAGCACTCCGGACACGCGGATCCGCACCGCCTCACACGCGGTCCCGTCATTGTGCACCACCGCCCGCCACGTCTCGATCACAGGCGCGGACACAGTCAGCGGCGCCAAGGCGTGTTCGGTCCAGTGGAGCGTGGGCGTCTTGTAGCCCACGTGCATGAGCGGCGCGCCCGGGCTTACCGGACGGTTCGAGGCCTGGAGACGCAAGGGGTGTCCGGGCTCGGCGGTGAGCAGGAAGAGCGCGTCACTGTCCTCGGGCCCCACCCACCACCGGTTTGACCCAGCGGGCGTCACGGACACGAAGGAGGGCCACTCCCCCGCGAGCGTCTCAAGCACCTGAAGCCCGGGCAGGGACACCAGGAGGACCTTGTCCTGGACGAAGAGGAGCGCCCGGTCCGCGTCGAGGACGCAAACCCCGGCACCGCCCCAGGTCAGCTCATCCGACTCATCATCATCGTCATCCTGAGCCGGGATGGAGCCGAGCAGGGTGCCGTCGAGCGCGAAGTGGAGAAGCGCCGTCTGCCGATAATTGATGACGAGCAGGAGAAGCACGCCATGGGGAGTGGCCTGGGCCCGCCAGATGTCCTGCTCATGGCCCGGCTCCACCTGGAGCGCACCCTCCGGTTGAGCCGCCCCCGAGCGGAGCACGTAGACGCAGCCCCGGCCCTTCTCCACGACGGTGATGCCAAAGGGGCTCGTGTCGAGGAACGCGCCATCAGGGACCTGTCGGTGGGGACGGCCCTCGCTATACCCATACCCGTGCATGGCGGTCACTGGCTTGGGCAAGGTCATGGGCTCCCATCGCTGCCCGGCCTCATCGGTCGCAAAAAGGGTGGTCAGCTTGAGGGCGCCGTCCACCATCGTTCCGATGAGCCGGTCCCCATCGGTGATGAGATCGAAGCACTCCCGCGGAAAGATTTGGACGGGAGCGCTCGCGTCGGCCCCAACAGAGAAGACACGCCGATCCCCGCCTCCCACCCAGACGTCCTTGGCCTCATCGAGCGCTGCGAGCACCACGGGCGCGGACGGAGGATTTGGAACGTCCCCACTGACCTCCCGGTGCACGCCGTCGGCTCCGTGGCAGACGATGAGCCGATGCGGTCTGAGATCGAACAACCACTGCCCACGGGTCAGAAGACGGCGTCTCGGGTACATGGCCATGCATCATACCCACTAATGCCCGTCCCACTCAGCATCAAGGATAGTCGAACGAAGGAGAGGCAGTGTCTGAGCTAGGACGCGAGCTTTGCGAGCGGGTGGCCGCACCTTAGATTTGACCGCGCTCCAACTGAGAGAGCAAGGTGTGCATTCTGTCTTCGGCATACTCCTGTTTGAGCTCATTTCGCATTTTTGAAAGCGCTCTTTTTAGAAACTCTGCCGACAAAACGACAACCAGCTTGTCATTCTCATCTAATCCAAGTCTTATTAGACGCTTTTCGCCGCGCGACAGGATTTTTTCTTTTCCTTGCCTTACAACAAAGGCTAGTCGGCCGTTCACTCCGCCTAACATGCTCCAAATCTGCTCAAAATCACCACTATGCAGCTCTTCGCTATTTTCAGCAATCCATAGACATTGGCGAACACCGTAGTCTCGGCTCGCTCTCGCCCAAAACCCCTTGTTGGTGTTGATTGTGGCAACGATAACGTTTCGACGTTGCGGTCCATGTGGATTTGGTCGCCGCTCGACGTTGTCGAGCTGCTCCCCAAATACCAGCTGAACTGCACGTTGGGCCCATCGGTCGAACTTATCGGAGTCCTCCCAGCCCGGCCTGATTTTGTGCAACTCAGAAACAGTTTCGCCCAGAAGCTTGGTGCGCCTGTCGACCAGTTCATTTTTGGTGGTCGGTCGTTTTGCGATGTCATCTGAGTCATCCACCTTCATGACAACTGATTCGGCTGCCGCAGCTGGAATGACCTCAAGAGCCTTCCAATAGCACGGATGTATTGCCACTTCGCGTGTCGGCTCTAGCGTCCGGAGGTCCGCATTCGAGCCGTCATGACAGAAGCGAAATCCTTCGGCGCTCTCGTCCTTTACACCGAGAAAACCCACACTATAGAGGGCTGAGAAGATCTCAGCGCCAGTGCCGAGCAGGGCAAACTCTTTCCCTGTGTTCCCAGACAAAGGTCCCTCGGCCACATCTGACAGCATTTTGAGGATGTTGCCATATTCGTCTATCGACTTCCTCGACGCGAACAAGCCCACAAAGGCCTGGAGGCCAGGGAGAACGCGATCGTATTCCCTAAAGAGGTCATTGAGACGATCCCGCGAAATGAGCACGGATGTAGCCTCAAGATCCGACTCAATGATGCTCTCTCTGCCTGCCTGCCATGCCACTTGGTATGCACTATTGAGCAGAGCGATGACGTCTCGAGGTCGGTACAACGTGCTTCTCAGGCAGGTTCTGAAACCTTCTTTGCCCTGCAGGCCGCGCTGTGCAAAGTGATTCCACATCTTCATGTCGTCGCCAGCCCACCCGAACGCCGTGCGCAAGCGTTTTACGACAAGCCGAAAGAGAGACTCTTCATCCCATTGAAGGCGAAGCGTACTTCCTTCAATGTTTCGAGTGTAGTCGTTGTCTAGGTATGCCAGCGCCCGTAGCATATTATCGCGAACAAAGAGCGTGCAGCTTATAGGCAAATCCGCCTCTCTAAGTTCCGCGGATGCCTTGGCAAGCCCCCCAAGCACTCCGGTCTCAATGGGCTCGGGCACCCATCCTTCATCAAGTCCATCATAAAGGAAAATCACTCGATGCCCAAGTTCTTGCAGTACATTCCCGACATTGGTTTTGAGCTCTTCCACGCGAAAGTGCTTGGCAACTGCCCGTGGCAGCTCATCAGCCGTCATTTTATCGTGAAAAACCGCCTCAAGCACTTGCAGGCTGCGCTCCATTCCCTTGGTGGAGAATATTGCGGAATGTTCACGCATATAGGTCTCAAAGAATGCCGCCTCCCCCAAATTTCGAACCTTGTAATGGGTGCGAAGTTTTTCAAGGGCGGCAGTGAGGATTTGAACTTTCCAGGTTAGACGCGTGATATGGCGTGAAGCAGCATAACTATCAGCTACCTTCTTAAGCATCCCTTGCAGTGCTCGAGCTGTATCTTCTTGCGGCTTTTCTGTGAGCAGGTGCGTTCTTGTTTCTTGACGGAGCCGCTCGGCGATTTTCTGGAATAGAGCGCTCTTCCCCGCGCCACGCCTACCAACAACGAAGCGG
Organism: Corallococcus sp. M7; assembly: GCF_054512695.1. Classification (NCBI taxonomy): domain Bacteria; kingdom Pseudomonadati; phylum Myxococcota; class Myxococcia; order Myxococcales; family Myxococcaceae; genus Corallococcus; species Corallococcus sp. M7. The sequence goes on along the minus strand of NZ_CM137252.1, from coordinate 6,024,531 downwards.
TAGTCACTTCCCGCTATAAGCTCAAGGAAAACGGAGGACTCATAAAATGCTCCACTTAGCATCGTCTTATCCGCTTCGCCCGTGAGTTCGCCCAGGATGTTCCCGCGTTTAGTAGTGCGCGGAGTGCTTGCGGCGCCGAGGCTCACCCTGTTTTCTTTGTCAGGGCTTGGCCTGTTTTGGCTGTCTTTTTCTGGGCGTTCAGCGTTTCTGTTCGGTTGGCGATGATCGACTTGATTAAACTCATTCGCAAGGGGGGCTCCAACCCTGATCGTCAGTCGCCCCTCTCTCGCCTCGCTGTATAGAGACGCATCATCAAACCAATACCCGCGAGGCGACCAGCCTCTAAAGCGAATGCTGTACTCTAGAGGTCGCCCCTCTTCGTTGGTTGTCACGTCAATTAGCTGGAACGCATTGGGATGCCGGTGCCCTTCGGTTCCTTCATAAAGGCATCCAGCAGCGAGTTCCAATAGGCGACGCTGCGGATCTGCCCAGGTTTCGGTGAGCGCCTCATGTTGGTGGCCGCGAAGCAGTAAATCTGTATGCTCAGCGAGCAGCCTCCGAACTTCTACTCCATCTGCAAGTTCTGTTAGCGGATGGTGCACAAGAGCAAGACGAAAGCCATCCAATTGCCTGCCGCTGTCCGTGGCAAGAATCCCGACTTGGTCTTCAGTGAGGCGTAGCTTTCCTGCGTCGTTGTCGTCGCCGGCAAGCCAGGATGAGTCTAGGCCAATGATGTGAATAGGGAAAGGTCGGCCTGGTAATTGAATCCTGCTCTTGTAGCCCAGGAGGCCATGCGCCGATTGGGACGAAAGAAGCTCAGGGCGCCGCAAGTGCTTTTCGAGCCATTCGCGATATGCATCACTTCTTTTTAGAACAAGGTCACGCAGACCTGCATTCACTCCGAATGGAGCTGGCCCGCCGGCCATCCAGTTGCTGAATGCTGAGGTGCTCAGTCTTGCGGCTATGTCCCGCAGTGAGTCCCAAGCACCCTCTTCAGTCTTTCTATGGATGTCGTGATTGCCTGGGACTACATATAGGCGGTCTGAATCGAGTTCCAGGCGCTTTAAAAGGACTGACAGGAAATCGGTAGCTGGCTTGTATTCTTGCGCTATCCCCCAGTCTGCAACGTCTCCTGTGACGCAGACCAGGTCGACACGAGGATGGCCGGTAAGGATTTCGTTGAGGTTCTTTTCCCAGGCTGTACCCAAGACGCGGTAACGTTTCCATTCTTCGCGTTTGATTTGATTGATGCGCTCCTGAGGAAGGGAGCCTTCTGCGGAGCGGAAGTGGATATCCGAAATATGCAGGATTCGAGTGGTGTAACGGGGCGCCATGGTTCCATTCTACCATGTTGTTGCGGTCGTTAACGAACTCGGAAGAGGGATTACTCGGTCATGCTGGGGTAGATATGCCCCTCTTACGCGGCGGACTTTTGAGTGGGCTTGCCTTTCTCCTCCTCCATCAGAGCAAGAGACTTGCGGTACTCTGCGGCCTCTGCGAGCCGGGTCAACTCAAACTCACCGTGGTGCATGCGGACCACCTCCGCGATTTCGTCCAGGCCGACGCGGAAGAACTCTTTGCGCTCGTTGATGCGGTTGACGCGCCGGTTCGCGAAGGCCTTGTGCAGGGCGCCTTCGAGGGCAGGGGCGTCCGAAGTCCGGATGATGGCGTGAACGTCGAACTCGAAGGGCACCGAGGCGTCTCCCAGTTCGTCAATCCGGTCCTGCGGCACCAGCCGCCGGGTCATTCCCAGTTTGAACACACCCTCTCCGAAGGAACCAATATTGGAGATGACGTAGACGTGCCCCGTACGTGTGAGTTGTGCCTGGGAGATGGCGCGCTGCTTTTCCAGGTCTTCCGCCACACGGCGCTCCAGTTCCGCGATTCGCTCCAGAAGCTTTTGCTGCTCGGAGCCCTTGGCCTTCTCGTAGTCAGCCTTCGCCTTCTCCAGGGCTTCCGCGTCCCGCTTGGCCTCGCGCTCCGCTTCCAGCTTTGCCTTCTCCAGTTCCCGCTGAGCAGCTTCTTCCTCGCGCATCTGCTCCCGGATGCGCTTCTGCTCGTTGCGATCCTGCTGAACCCGTTCGGCGTATTCATAGGCCAGGCGCAGTTCGTCCAGCTTGAGGTCGACGTACTTGCTCGCGATGGTGCATTGCTGAATCTTCGTCAATGCATTGATCGCATTCGCTGCCTTCTCAATGCGGGCTTCCATGGTTTTGATGTTCTTGTAAGTCACCTTCGCGACACAGGCATCGGCTTCGCCATTGAAGGCACGGAGCATTAATTTCAACGTGCGCTCAGTCTGCTTCCTGCCCTCGGCCTTGCTGCCATTGACCTCCCATTCGAGGGAACACGTCGCAGCCCGCTTATGCTGCAGCATGGATTTCTGCTTCTCGCGAAGCTCCACCATGCGGCGCTCGTACTCCTCAACGGAGGAGAAGGCGTAAATCGACTTGTAGAAGCCAGTGGAGAGGAGAATCGCTTCTTCATCCAAGGGGCGCAGTTCTTCGCGCAGCCGAACGATGGTGGCCTTCAGTTCTCGTTGTTCCGAGAGCAACTTCTGACGCTGTTCTTCCGCTTCTGCCACAGACCGTGCGGCGGCTACGGTTGCTCGTGACGCATCTTCCCGCATGCGGTGACACTCTGCGGCCGCTTGTTTCTTCTCCTCGGCGATGGTCTTCGCGGACGACTCCTTTTCTCGGGCGAGCTGGGCGTGCACTCGCGTTTGTTCGTCGAGGCGCTCCTTGGTCGCGACGCCACGGGCCTCAGCCAGTTCATGGGCTGCCCGATGGCGCTCCGCTTCAAGGTCCTTCGTGGCGGCCCGTTGCGTTTGTGCGATCTCTTCGGTGATTCGTTTCTTCTCGGCTTCAATGTCCACGATGGGTTTAAGCCGCTCCTGCAACTCGCGAACGCGAGAGCGGGATTGGAACCACAAGACTGCGAACAGCGACGCCAACAGTCCCCAAATCATGGACAGAACCATCGCTCACCCCCAGGCCACCATGGGCTGACGGCCTGGCGTGAGTCTTGTCGATCCGCTCAAGGATGTGACATCACCCGGGAGAGGGATGGACACCCGCACGAAAACGCCGCCTCGCTTCCGGAGGACCGGAAACGGGCGGCGTTTGGCACTGCCAGAAAAGCTGTGCTGACTACCGGCGCTTGAGCGCCGCGTCCGCGTGCTTCTCCATGAACTCGGAGTAGGGGCCGTTGAAGTCGAGCACTTCCTTGCCCGCCTCCAGGCTCCAGATGCGGGTCGCGACCTCGGAGATGAGCTCCTGGTCGTGGGTCACGCAGATGACCGTGCCTTCGAATTTGGCCAGGCCTTCCGCCAGCGCCGCGATGGACTCCAGGTCCAGGTGGTTCGTCGGCTCGTCCAAAATCAGCACGTTGTCCTGCGTGATCATCAGCTTGGACAACAGCACGCGCACCGTCTCACCACCGGAGAGCGTGTCCGTCGGCTTCATCCGCTCCTCACCCGAGAAGAGCATCCGGCCCAACACGCCCGAAATCTCCTCGTTCGTCAGCTTCTCGCTGATCTCCCGGAGGTAGCCGAAGCACGTCGTGCCCTTGTGGATGACGCCGTGGTGGTCCTGCGGCAGGTAGCCCACCGTCGCCTGGTGGCCCCAGGTGATGGTTCCCGCGTCCGGCTCCATCTGGCCCGCCAGCATCTTCACCAGCGTCGACTTGCCCACGCCGTTGCGGCCAATCACGCAGATGCGCTCGCCCTTGCAGACCAGGTCCGTGAACGGCTTGATGACCTGCTGCCCGTCGAAGGACTTCTTCAGCCCCTCGAACATCAGCGTCTGCCGCCCGCTCACCACCTTCTGGTCGAACCGGATGAACGGCCGCGCGATGTTCGAGCGCTTCAGGTCCTCCGTCTTCAGCTTCTCGATCTGCTTGATGCGGCTCTGCACCTGCGACGCGCGCGTACCCGCGTGGAAGCGCGCCACGAAGTCCTGCAACTGGGCGATCTTCTTCTTCTTCTCCGCCGTCTCGGACTCGACCCGGGTCCGCAGCTGCGACTTCTGCCGGACCATGTCGTCGTAACCACCCGTGTACTGGATGATGGTCTCGTAATCGATGTCCGCGATGTGCGTGCAGATGGAGTTCAGGAAGTGCCGGTCGTGGCTGATGGTGATCAGCACGCCCTCGTACACGTGGAGGAAGTTCTCCAGCCAGCGGATGGAGTCGATATCCAGGTTGTTCGTGGGCTCGTCGAGCAGCAGCCCTTCCGGCTTGCCGAACAGCGCCTGCGCGAGCAACACGCGCAGCTTCAGGCCGCCCGTCAGCTGGCGCATGGGCCCTTCGTGGAAGGATTCCTCGATGCCCAGACCGGCCAGCAGCGTGGCCGCGTCGCTCTCCGCCGAGTAGCCGTCCTCTTCCGCGATGACGCCTTCCAGCTCACCCAGCCGGTTGCCGTCCTCCTCGGTGATGTCCGACTTGGCGAGCAGCTTGTTCTTCTCGTCCATCGCCGCCCACAGGTGGCGGTTGCCCATCAACACCACGTCGATGACGCGGTCGTTCTCGTAGCGGAAGTGGTCCTGGCGCAGGATGCCCAGCTTGCGGGGGCGGATGATCTCGCCCATGTCCTGCTCCTCGTCTCCCGCGAGGATCTTCATGAACGTGGACTTGCCGGCCCCGTTCGGACCGGTCAGGCCGTAGCGGCGGCCCGGCGAGAAGGCGACGTTGACCTCCTCGAACAGCTTCTTGGGCCCATAGGCCTTGGAGACGTTGATGACGTTGAACATGGCGGCGGCTTGTAACGGAAATGGCGCGGCGACCCAAGACGCGCGGTGAATCGGTAACTGGAGGACCCAATGTAACCGCTGGGACGCCCCGGAAATGCCGGCTTCCCACCCCCCGTCCCCAGGTGCAGGTAGGGAAACCGGCGTCCCAGCGGGGGGCGGCCCCCAGGAGACCAGGCGGGCGTCCCCCAGGAAGCGGGTGCCTCCGGACGGGCGGGCTGGGTATAAGGCCCGTCCAATGGCCGTCCGCTTCGAACTCCTGAACACCGACCCCACCGGCGCCCGTACGGGCATCCTCCACACCCGCAAGGGGTCCTTCCCCACGCCGATGTTCATGCCGGTGGCCACCCACGCCGGCTTCCGCCATATCGCCATGGAGGAGGTGAAGGAGACGGGGGCCAAGGTCCTCCTCGCCAACACCTACCACCTGATGCTCCGGCCCGGTCCGGAGGTGTTCGAGCGCTTCGGCGGCATCCACCCCTTCATGGGCTGGGACGGCGCCGTGCTCACGGACTCGGGCGGCTTTCAGATCTTCTCCCTGCCGGAGGACCGGCTCATCACGGAGAAGGGCGCGCACTTCCGCAGCTTCTACGACAACAGCCGCCGGCTCCTCAGCCCCGAGTCCAGCATCGCCATGCAGCAGGCGATCAACTCGGAGATCATGATGGTGCTGGACGTGTGCATCGACTCGCGCACGGACGAGGCCGGCACCCGCGAGGCCATGGAGCGCACCCACCGCTGGGCCGTGCGCAGCCTCGCCGCGAAGGAGTCGAAGAACACGGGCCAGGCGCTGTTCGGCATCGTCCAGGGCGGCGTCCACCCGGCCCTGCGTGACGAGAGCGCCGCGTTCCTCACGAAGCTGCCGTTCGATGGTTTCGCCATCGGCGGGCTGGCCGTGGGCGAGACGAAGGTGGAGCGCGACACGATGACCGAGCGCGCCACCGCGTCCCTGCCGCAGGACAAGCCCCGCTACCTGATGGGCGTGGGCACCCCCACGGACCTGCTGGAGGCGGTGCTGCGCGGCGTGGACATGTTCGACTGCATCATCCCCACCAAGATGGCGCAGCAGGGCTACGCGTACACGTTCCAGGGCCTGGTGCGCATCACCCGCACCGTGTACCAGTTGGATGACGGGCCGCTCGACCCCGAGTGCGACTGCTACGTGTGCAAGAAGTACACGCGCGGCTACCTCCAGCACCTGATGCGCGGCAAGCACCACCTGGGCTCGCGCTTCCTGTCCGTGCACAACGTGCGGCACTACCAGAAGCTCATGGAGCGCGTGCGCGAGGGCATCCTGCGCAACGGCTATGCGCAGACGTACCGCGAGTTGAAGTCCGCCATCGCCACGCCCAAGGACCTGAAGGACGAGGCCGCGGCCAGCGCCGCGACGCTGAAGGACGTGGGCTGAAGTCCGGGCGCGTGGCCCGCTGGCCGCCCTCCGGCCGGGTTGTGACGGGCCGTGCGCGAACGGCGGTGCGGAGGGACGTGGCGGGTTAGCCTGCGGTGCCCCGGTTTCGGGCGCCTTCCGCCACATGGACCCGCGCGTCGCCACCCTCCTGAGTCACGTCCGCGCGAGCGCGGAGAACCGGCCCGGCGTGTACCGGTTCTTCGGTCCCGCCGGGGAGCTGCTCTACGTGGGCAAGTCCGTGCGCGTGCGCACGCGGCTCCTGTCGTACTTCCGCGCGGACGAGGGTGAGAAGGCCTGGGAGATCGTCGCCCAGGCGCACCAGGTGGAGTGGGAGTACACGGCCAGCGAGTTCGCGGCGCTCCTGCATGAGTTCCGCCTCATCAAGAGCCACCGGCCCCTCTACAACGTGGAGCACAAGCGCGACCGCGCGCATTGCTTCCTCCAGCTCACGCGCGAGGCCGTGCCCCGGCTGCGCGTGGTGGGCCAGCCCGGCGGCGGCGGGAGCGCGGAGTACTTCGGGCCCTTCCACGGCCGGCACACCATGGCGGACGTGGTGCGCGCGGTGAACGACCTGCTGGAGCTGCGCGACTGTCCGTCCGAGACGCCCATGCGGCTGGCGGATCAGATCCAGCTCTTCCCCCTGAAGGATGACCCGCGGTGCATGCGCGGGCAGACGGCGCGGTGTCTGTCGCCGTGCGCGGGCGGGTGCACGACGGCGGAGTACCTGGCTCGGGTCGCGCTGGCTCGGGCGTTCCTCAACGGTGAGTCGGACCGGCCGCTGGTCATCCTTCGCGAGCGCATGGCGATGGCGGCGCGGCGGCTCCAGTTCGAATACGCGGCGGAGCTGCGCGACCGCGCGGAGCGGCTGGAGAACGTGCAGGCGTGGATTGTCGAGCTGGGGCGCACGCTGCGCCGGCTGTCGCTGATCTACACGGCGCGTGGGCACGGCGGGGAGGACCGCACGTACGTGCTCAGGCGGGGACGGATCCGCGCGGAGGTGCCCACGCCCCGGACGCCGGAGGAGCAGGCGGCGCTGGACGCGCGCGTGCGGGCCATCTTCGACGTGCCGGAGCCGGAGGCGATTGGCCTCCGCGCGCAGGAGGCCCAGGAGGTGATGCTCGTCGCGAAGTGGTTCCGCCTGCATCCGGAGGAGCTGGACGCGACGGTGCCTCCTCCGGCGCGGGCCGGGAGCGATGAGCCCTTCGAGGCGGCGGCGGAGGCCCGGGCCGCGCTCGCTCGCACGCTGGAGCGCACCGTGGAGGGGCCGGAGGAACCGGAGCCCGAGGGCGCCTCCGAGTCGGCGGGGTGATGACGCCGGACATCACCCGGCGCACGGCTGTCATCAGGGGCGCGGGCCTTCGCTGAGGACGACAGCCTGGAAACACAGGGGTTTGGCGTGCACCCCGTGAGGCACGTGCGCTGGCACACGCCGTGCTCAAGGGACAGGCATCCCCGCTGTTCCTTCGAGGCCCTGTCCCATGGCGATCTCCTCCCTGCGTCCTTCCTCCAGCCCGTGCGCGAAGCCTTCTCCCGAAGCCGCGCAGGCCCCGCGGAACGTCGTGGTGAAGGTCGTCAACCCGGACGGCTCGCACGTGAAGACGGTGGACTCCGCGAAGCAGCCCCAGGAGTTCGCCAAGCTGCTGAAGGAGCTGGGCCTGACGAAGGAGGCCCTGCTGAAGGGCGAGGGCGCGAAGGCCCAGGGCCCGAAGCCCACCACCGGTGGCTCCCAGCGCTTCCAGCAGAACTGGCAGCGCGACAGCTTCGAGCCGGCCAAGGCCCAGGCCCAGAAGCCCCAGCCCGCTCCGGCCCCGGCCCCGGCTCCCGCTCCCACCCAGGCGCAGGGCGCGAAGGGCCCGTCCTCCGGCAAGAGCGCGGATGCGGTGGCCCAGGACATCGCGAAGGAAGCCACGTCCTGGAAGTACGACTACACGGGCGGCAAGTCGTGGGATGCCGCCATGAAGAACGCCGGCAACTTCGACGCGTCCAAGTCCGGCGTCTGCGTGGACATGGCCATCGAGGCCGAGCAGCGCTTCGAGCAGGCCGGCGTGGACGCGCAGGTCGTCTTCGGCAATACGGACCGGGGCCTCCATGCATGGGTGGAGTTCAAGGACGACAAGGGCCAGTTCCAGGCCTTCGACCCCACCGCCGCGGCCTGCACCAAGAAGGCCGAGGACGCCATCACCCCATACGACAGCGGCCTCTACGGGTACAAGGGCGTCACCGAGACCCACCAGGCCGTGGGCTGAAGTCCTCTGTTTCAGTGAGGGAGCTTCGCGGCAATCCCGTCGAGCATGAACTCCAGCCCCTGGTCGAACACCGCGTCCAGGGACATGTCCATGGGGGCCTCGGCCCCCTGGACGGTCCGCGGGAACCGGCCGGATTCGAGCATCCGCCGGTAGTAGGGCCCCATGGTGAACAGCAGCTCCATCCATGCCTTGCCGAAGCGGCGCTCGTAGCGAACCTCGTCGGATTCGCCGTGGACGGCGCCCACGGCGTAGGCACTGACGTGCTGCAGGGTCCGCATGGCGACGTCGATGTCCTCGAACCCGGGCTCATCCACCAACGCGGCCAGCATTCCCTCTGTGTACACGAGCGCGTGGGGAACCATGGCGATCCGGGGGCCCGTCAGGTCGGTGAACCACAGGTGCTTGTGCACGGCCCGCCGGAACTGGTGGGCGACTTCGCGCAGGATCTGGCGCCAGTCTCCCGCGAACAGGCTGTCCGCGACCAGCTCCCGGTAGAACGCGTCGGACATGAGCTCGTGCACCTCGTCCTTCGAGAACACGTGCTCGCGAAGCCGCTTCGGGTCCACCTTCAGCCTGGCCGCCACGGTGCGCAGGGAGACGGCGCCGAGCCCCTTCTTGTCGGCGAGGCTCATGGCCGCCCGTGCGATGGCCTCCCGCCGCAGCGAGATCGCCCCGGGCGGGTGGGCAGGCTCGGGGCGCTCCCAGATCAGGGGCGTCTTCTTCGCCAGCAGAAGCGATATCGGGCTCATGGCCTCGAGTCTTGCTCGATTCCGGGCCGCAATGACAGCCGGGCTACCGGAGGTTCCGGATGACGCGACAGGGATTGCCAGCGGCGAAGACATACGGGGGAATGTCCCGCGTCACCACGCTGCCCGCGCCAATCGTGGTTCCCTCGCCAATGGTGACACCCGGACAGATGATGGCGCCGCCGCCAATCCACACCTTCGAACCGATGGTGACGGGGCGGCCCAGCTCCGGGCCCTTGATGCGCTCATCCGCGTCCAGCGGATGCGTGGCCGCGTACACGTGCACGCCGGGGCCGAAGGACACGTCGTCTCCAATCGTCACCGGATTGCAGTCCAGGATGACGCAGTCGAAGTTCATGAAGACGCGCTCGCCCAGCCGGATGTGCTCGCCATAGTCGCAGCGGAACGGCGGCTCGATCCACGTCCCGGCGCCCACCTTGCCCAGAAGCTCGGTGAGCAGGCTCTCCCGCAGCGGCAGCTCGTCCTCGGTGGACTGGTTGTAGGAGCGCAGGAGCTTGCGGGCGCGGGCCCGCTCGGCCATCAGCCGCGGGTCGACGGCGTTGTACAGCTCGCCCGCGAGCATCTTCTCTTTCTCCGTTCGTGCCATGCCCGGGAGGGTACTCATCCATTCCGGGATGGTGAACAGCCGGCGTCCCGGCCGCGCGGACCCGGGTGACACCCGGCAGCGCGGCCAGCGAGGATGCCGGCCATGAGGACTGAGCGGGTCGAGGAGACGCTGGAGCGCATCCGTCGCGAGGTGGAGCGGACGCCGGACGGCGTGCTGGCCTTCGATGGCGACGGCACGCTGTGGAGCGGGGACGTGGGGGATGACCTGTTCATGGCCCTGCTGGAGCACGGCGGTGTGCGCCCCGAGGCCCGCGTGGCGCTGGAGCGGCTGGGGGCCCGCCATGGCGTGGAGTCTCACCCGGATGCGGTGACGCTGGCGCACGCGCTGTTCAAGGCGTTCGAGGCCGGGCGCCTGCCGGAGAAGGACACCTACGAGATGATGGCGTGGGTCTTCGCCGGCTGGCACGCGGAGGAGGTGCGCGGCTTCGCCCATGACGTGGTGGCCCGGCGGGGCGTGGCCGGGCGCGTCCATCCGGAGGCCCGCCGCGTGGTGGAGTGGGCGCGGGGGCAGGGCGTGGACTGCTACGTGGTCAGCGCGTCGCCGCGCGCGGTGGTGGAGGCCGCGGTGCGCGAGGTGGGCATCCCGGCCGACTTCGTGGTGGCGTGCACGCCGAAGGAGGAGGGCGGACGGTTGCTGACGTCCGTCTTCGAGCCCGTGCCCTACGGCCCCGGCAAGGTGAACAGCCTGCGGCTGCGGACGGACCGGCCGCTCTACGCGGCGTTCGGTGACAACGTGTTCGACCTGGAGCTGCTCGCGGCCTCCCGTGTGCCGGTGGCCATCCGGCCCAAGGCGCGGCTGCGCGACCGCGCGGCGGAGCTGCCCGCGCTGGTGCAGCTGCACCCCGAAGATGCCTGACGCAAAAACGGGCGCGGAGGAGACCTCCGCGCCCGTTGCCTGAAACCTTCCTGCGCCGCTTCATGCACCCTGAAGAGGCCTGACGCAAAACGGGCGCGGAGGAGACCTCCACGCCCGTTTCAATGAAACCTCCATGCGCCGCTTCGTGGGTGTCCACGAAGCGGCGTCATGTCGACGCGGTCAGCTCCCCGTGACGGGGACGAACTCCACGCGGCGGTTCGCGCTGCGGCCTTCCGGCGTCTCGTTGGACACGCGCGGACGGTCGGGGCCGAAGCCCTTCGCCTCCAGCCGCGAGCCCGCGATGCCCTTCTGGATGAGGTACGCGCGCACGCGGTTCGCGCGCTGCTGGCTCAGCGTGCGGTTGGCCTCCTCCGGGCCGCTGTTGTCCGTGTGGCCTTCAATCCGGACGTTCAGCTTCGGGTTCGCCTTCAGGTAGGCCACGATGGCATCCAGCTGCTGCTGCTCGTTCTCCTGGAACTCCGACTGGTTCACCGGGAACTGGACGATGTGCGCCAGCGGCGACGTCGTCTCCGCGGGCTGGGGCTTGGGCTCCTCGGTCTTGGGCTGCTCCTTCACCGGGCAGCCACGCTCGGACGAAGGACCGGCCTCGTTCGGGCAGGCGTCGTCCTTGTCGGGCACGCCGTCGCCGTCCGTGTCCTTCACCGGGCAGCCGCGCTCGGACGAGGGACCGGCCTCGTTCGGGCAGGCGTCGTCCTTGTCGGGCACGCCGTCGCCATCCGAGTCCTTCACCGGGCAGCCGCGCTCGGAGGAAGGACCGGCCTCGTTCGGGCACTGGTCCTCTCGGTCCACCACGCCGTCGCCGTCCGAGTCCTTGTCCGGGCAGCCGTTGTTCTCCACGGAGCCGGCCTCCAGCGGGCAGCGGTCGTCCTTGTTCGCCACGCCGTCGCCGTCGTCGTCCTCGTTGGGGCACTGCTCCGGCGTGTGGCTGCGGCCGGTGCGGCAGCGGTCCACGGGCTCCGGCTCGTTCGCGTACGCGATGCCCGCGCCCAACCGGAACGACGGTGTGCCCGGGATGTCCGTGAAGCCGTGCCCGCCGATCGCGAAGGCCTCGAAGCCCGCGCCCACCGGCAGCCGCACGCCGCCCAGCAGCTCCAGCGCCAGGTCCGACTCCACGAGCGACTCGGCGGCCTGCAACGCGACTTCGGCGCGCAGCCCCTTGCCGCGCGTGGCCACCACCACGCCCTGCTCCAGCTCCGTGCCCACGTCGCGGCCCGGCTCGATTTCCTTCGAGCGGATCCGGATGCCCGCGTTGGCGCCCAGCACCACCGGGCCCACCTCGCGGCTCACCGACACGCGGGGCGCGAACTGGAACCCGGCCCAGCCCGCCTGACGGCCGAACGCGTCCGCCGTGCCGCCCGGAATGCCGATGTCCAGACCCAGGCCCAGGAACACCGGCGCGCCTTCCTCGCGCCGCAAGAGCTCGTAGCGCACGCCCAGCTCCGGCGTGCCCAGGCCGAACGAGTCCGGCTCGCTCACGCCCACCAGCTGCTCCGCGCCATGGCCGCCCTGCGCGATGATGACGGGCAGCTTCGCGGAGAACTCCAACCGGTCCACCGGCGACCACGCGCCGGCCAGCCAGCCCGCGGTGCGGTAGTGGAGGATGGAGCGCTCCAGCCCGTCACTGCCCTGGAGCAGGAGGATGCCGCGCTCGTAGTTGACCATGAGGAGCAGGCGGTAGCCGCCCTCGGGGAGCACGCGGCCGGTGTCCACCAGCATCGAGTCCGTCGCCGCGGGCGTGAAGCGCAAGCGCTCCAGGTCCAGCGGCCTCAGCGGGCTCGTGGTGGTCTGCCCGAACGCGGCGGGGGTGACGGCGGTGGCCAGCAGCGCGGCCAGCGCCCAGCTCTGAGCCTTCGTACGCAAGGGGAGGTCCATTCGAGAAAAGAGGGAGCGCATGTCTCAGTTCCCCCGGGCCGGGTTCTGACGGCGACGCGACGTGCCCCAGGCCGCCAACGCGGCGAGGAGCGCCAGCGCGGAAGAGCTGGCGCCGGTGCTGTTGCAGCCACCGCCAGCGATCTCCACGACCTGCGCCTGGACCCGGACCTGGAACGTGCACTGCGCGGTGTTGCCCGCATCATCCGTGGCGGTGACCGTGACCTGCGTGGCACCCGCGGGGAACTCGCTGCCCGACGCGGGCGAGGACGTCACGACCGGATTGGCCGTCACCGCGTCCGTGGCCGTGGGCTCGAACGTCACCGTCGTGCCCGGCGCCACGGTGATGTCCGCGGGGCAGGTGAGGGTGGGCGCCGTGGTGTCCCGCACCGTCACCTGGAACGTGCAGGTGAGGCCGGTGGAGGTCGCGGTGACCGGGGTGGTGCCAATCGGGAACAGCGAGCCCGACGGCTGCGAGTAGCTCACGGGGAGCCCTCCCGCCGGCTCCAGCACCGCGGGGTCGTAGGTCACGAGCGCGCCGTCCGGATCCGTCGCCTCCACGGTGACGTCCGCGGGGCAGGTGAGGGTGGAGGGGACCGCGTCCTCCGTCACGTCGAGGGTCACGGTCGCGATGTTGCTGTCGTCGGCGCAGTCACGGACGCGGTAGGTGAAGCTGTCCGTGCCCACGAAGCCGGGGTTGGGGGTGTACTCGAGGGTCCCCTGCGCGCTGGTGCCGAGCGTGCCGTGCTGCGGCTGGGTGACCGTGGTCCAGCTCAACACCTGGCCGGGGTCCGGATCCGTGCCGTTCAGGGCGATGGCCGTGACCGTGTCCTTCGGAACGACGACCGTCTGGTCCGCCGCCGTCGGAGGACGGTTGGCGACGACGTTCACCATCCGCCCGCCGGAGATGGCGTTGGCGAAGACGGACAGGCCGTAGGTGCCCACCGGCACGTCCGCGGGGACGGTCACCGTCGCGCGCGTGGCGGAGGTGTTGCTGGAGGGGAGCGTCCAGAGCCGCCCGCCCTCCGCGGCGCGGAAGCGCACCAGGGGGAAGTCGGTGGAGGAGTCCGAGTAGGTGCCGCTGCCGCCGCCGGAGATGCCCCGGAACAGCAGGCCCTCCAGGACGGTGGGGCAGGCGGCGACGAGCGTCACCGGGTTCGTCACCGTGGGACGCCACGCGGGCTGGGCGCCGTTCTCGTTGAACAGCTCCGCGGTGATCGCGCCCACGCCGCCCGCGAGGAGGACCTCGCCCGAGGGCAGGGCGGTGGAGATCAACCCTCCGCGCGAGTTCGGGTCCGCGACGGTCGTCCAGAAGCGCAGCTGGGGATCGTAGAGCTCCGCCGTGTCCGCGAACGCGCTCGCCGTGGTCAGGCCGCCCGAGACCAGGACCTTGCCGGAGGGCAGCACCGTGGCGGTGTGGAGCCAGCGCGGCTGCGAGAGCAGGCCCACCGAGGTCCACGTGTCCGTGGCGGGATCGTAAAGCTCCGAGGACGCGAGCTCCGTCACGCCCCCCGTGAGCCCTCCCGTCGCCAGCACCTGTCCCGAGGGGAGCAGCGTCAGCGTCAGTTCGTCGCGGGCGGTGTTGAGGCTCGCCGCGAAGTCCCAGGTGTTCGTGGCGGGGTCATAGAGTTCCGCCGTGTTCGTCTCCGCGCCGCTGTTGTCATGGCCGCCGGCGACGAGCACCTTGCCGTTGTGGAGCAGGACCGCGCCATGGCTGGCGCGCGGGATGCTGGCGGGAGCCGCCGCGTTCCAGGTGTCGGTGTCGGGAGAGTAGAGCTCCGCGGAGACGAGCACGGAGGTGTTGCGCTGGCCGCCCATCACGAACACCCGCCCGTCCGGAAGGAGCGTGGCGGTGTGGGCGTGCCGGGTGCCCAGGAGGTCGGCGGTGGGGAGCCAGGTCCCGGTGGTGGAGTCGTAGCGCTGGGCGGACGACGTGGAGAAGCTCGCGCTGCGTCCACCGGCGACCAGCACCTGGCCGGAGCGGAGGACGGTCGCGGTCGCGCGCTCGCGGGCTTCATCGAGCGCGGGTCCGGGCCTCCAGGTGTTGGCCGCGCGGTCATAGATTTCCACCGCCGCCGAGGAGTTGACGCCCACGCGGCCTCCCGCGACGAGCACCTCGCCGCTGGGCAGCAGCGCCACCACGGGATCCAACCGGGGCGTGGCCAGGTTGCCGGCCGGGGACCACTGGCTCCGGGCGGGGTCGTAGAGCTCCGTGTCCGCGTAGAACGTCGTGGGGCTCAGGGAGAACCCGCCTGCGACGAACACCTTGCCGCCGGGCAGCAGCGTCGCGGTGTGGTTCTCCCGGCCGGTGTTCATCGTGCCGCCGGAAGTCCAGGTGCCGGTGGCGGGGTCGTAGATCTCGGCCTCGGCCTGCGCGGGCGACCCGCTGACGGCGCCGCCGGTGACGAGGACGCGTCCGTCGGGCAGCAGCGTGGACTGATGGCCGGCGCGCGGGAACGCGAGGCTGCCGGTCGCGGTCCAGGTGTTGGCTCCCGGGTCGTAGAGCTCCGACTGGGCCGTCACGCCGCCCGTGGCGAAGCCACCCGCGACGAGCACGCGGCCGTCGGGGAGCAGGGTGCTGGAGGAGTAGTGCCGGGGAACCAGCGGGGGGGCCGCGGCGGACCAGGTGCCGGTGGCCGGATTGTAGAGGTCGGCGCCGGGCACCTCGCCGCTGCCGCTGAAGCCGCTCACCGCGAGCACGCGTCCATCGCGCAGCCGGGTCGACACGTGCGCGTTGCGTCCCACGGTCATGGCGCCCGTGGCGGTGAAGGTGTTGGTCGCGGGGTCGTAGAGCTCCGCGGTGTTGAGCCGGACGCCGCCACCGCCGGTGCCGCCCGCGATCAGGACCTGTCCCGTGCCCAGCAACGTGGCCGTGGGGAGGGAGCGGGTCGAGGACATGTTGCCCGTGGCGGACCAGGTGTTGGCGACGGGATCGTAGAGGCGTCCCCCCTGCGAGCCGTCGGTCAGCACCAGCACCCGGCCCGTGGGCAGGAGCACGGCCAGGGTGACATTGCCCGTGAGGCCGGTGGTGCCCGCGGAGGCCCAGGTGTTGGTGGCGGGGTCGTAGGTCTCCGCCGTGCCCACGAAGCCGGTCGTGTTGACGCCGTTGACGACGAGCAGCTTCCCGGTGGGGAGCAGCACGGCCGCGTGTTGGCCGCGCGCCGTCGCCATGGACGGGGTGGTGTACCAGGCAGGGGCCGTCGCGAGACGGGCGTGCGTGGCGCGGATGCCCGCGGGTGCCGCCGGGCGCTCGTTCCCGCCGCAGGACAGAAGGGTCAGGCTCGCGGCGAACAACAGGAGCCTGCTCCAGACAGCGCGTTGTGACCGCATCGATGAAACCCCGATCCGCGAGGGCTGGCGCGACCACGACCGTCGGCCCGCCGCTCGACGTAAACACTCCGGGTTGCGGATTATCAGTGCGCCGGGTGCTGGGGCAATGCGTGAAAAAATCCGGCGCGGTTACCCGTCCTGTGGGTCGTGGACCTTCTCGGGAGGGGCCTCCAGGAAGCGGCGCCACCAGAGACGGGCCTCCTCCTGGGTGTAGCCCTCGAAATTGTTGAAGGGAGGGGAGGGCAGGAGCCACGGCTCCAGGAACCGGGCCAGCTCACGATACGCCGGCAGTGTCTCACCCCACTTCGTATTCCCCGCGAGCGGCGCGGGGCCCAGGCCAATCACGGCACGGCCTCCGGTGAGCTCCTGGACGGAGGTCTCCGGGTGGCTCAGGTGCGAGCGGAGCGCCTGGATGCCGCCGACCGTTTCGAGGAGGGGCGGGCCCAGGAAGTTCAGCCAGTGGATGCCATCCACTCCTTCTCGCATGCCCCACGTACTCTCCCGTGGGACATCCCAGCCGGGATGCTGGACCAGTTGATCCTTCAGGAGGGGAAGGAGTTTCGACCGCCCACGGGTGAACGAGAGCGACAGTCCCGCATGGCCCGTGCTGAAGGGAAGAAGCCCCGCCAGCGACAGCGCCAGCTCACGTGCCTTCTCCGGCCCTTGCTCCTCCAGATACTGCATGGGGACCTTCACGCTCAGAACGCTGTATTCGGGCGAAGGTTTTCGCCAGGGCAGCCGGGAGCGGAAGCTGAATTCATAGCCACTGGGGTCCGACTCTCCACCGATGAGATGGATCCACGTGTCGAAGCCCCGCTTGGTCAGCGTGCGGAACCAGATGGAGTCTTGCTCCATGTCATCCAAGGGCTCAAAGCGAGACCTCTCGACATGGCGCCGTGCCTCCTCCCAGAACTCAGATGTGAGTGGGAAGGCCGCCTCACTGATGTCCGGGTCATAGCCCGTGGTCAGCTTCTCAGGCGCATGCCCAATGGCGTTGAGAAACAGGTCCAGAGACTGTCTCGCGTATGGAGCAAGTGGGCCGTGGTCATGCGGGAGGTAGAACACGACGCGCAGGACGAGCTGGACCCTGGGGAGTGTCGTGGCGAAGTGTTCAGAGAGCGTGTAGCTACTCACGAATGATCCCGAACTGAGGTGTGATGATGGCGGGATTGCATTGTCCATCAAGGTTTACATACCGATTCATCTGATCCCTTGTATTTGGAACCGAAAGTGGGTCGCTCTTTCGGTCCTTGAGGCATGGAAACTTGAAGTCGAAGACGCATTGGACCTGATCCGGCCGACCTGAGGCATGAAGGACGATGTCAGGCTTCATGAGGTCAGAGGGTTGTCCTGCCTTGCTGGCGCGGACCACGTAGCTCGGCTCGATCGATACGTTGTTGGGGAAGAGCCGGAGGATTTCGCGCCGCACGCATGCGAAGGCAACGTCGTGCTTCATCCTCCCAAGCTCGGCTTGTCGTCGGATGGGATCACCGTGCTTGTCGTAGCCCACCACACGCAAGCACTCCTTGTCGTCCGGGTACTTCCCCTCGCCGTACTCACGTTCATTGATGGCGTGGTTCGCTTCCTTCGCGCACTCCACCAACAGGTGCTCGATGCGGGCCACGTCCGCCGCCTCCAGGAGCTTCATCGTGGCTCCCGCTGAGGCCGCGGCCCTGGCGGCCTTGTCCACCCACGGCAGGAGTGCCTCGTCCCCTGGCTGTGTGTAGCAGGTGGGATTGCGCAGGCAGCCGCTGGTCGCGGAGTCGGACGTCTGCGCGTACCGCGTCGGCCCTGAAGCGCACGACAGACAGAGCAGGGCCACCAGCCAGCCCAGACTCCGCCCCTCAATCATCGTCTTCACCCACGTCGTGCGCCGCCGCGTTGAACAGGCCGAAGCCTCCGGCCTCCTCGCTGGAGATGTCCGCGCGGCGCAGGGCAGGGGAGTCCTGTGTCTGTCCCACCGCCATCCACCGGGGCGCGGCCAGCAGCACGCCGTCCTTCGGCAGCTCCGGCAACAGGTGCTCCAGATCCCCGAGGATGAACTCCGCGTGCCCCACGTCCTCGGGCTCCGGCAGCCCCTCCGGGGGATGCCAGGCGCCACCGTCCAGGTGCCCGAAGGGGAAGCTCCCCGTGCCGCTCGCGCCCCCGTACCCGCCTTCCAGCAACTGCCGCGTCCGCTCCTCGCCCCCCGTCACCGCCGGCAGGCACACGCGCGTCAGCCAGTCCCAGGTCGCCGTGCCCTGCTCCACGGGCCAGTCCAGCTCCACCGCGTCATCCGCCTTCGCCAGCAGCGCGTCGATGTACGCACACGCCGCCCGAGGCCCCAGCACGCCGCCCCGGCGCGCCTCCTCCACCGCCGAGGGCCACAGCTCCTCGCGGTAGTAGTGCGCGAAGTAGAACCCCGGCTCGTCCCACTCCGGACGCACGCCCCGGGGCAGCTTCGCCAGCACCAGCCCGCTCGACAGGTACGCGGGCCCCGTGGCCCGGGGATGGAACTGGCTGAAGGCCAGCCGGAACACCCGCACCGCCAGCCCCGCCTCCTCCGTCGCCTCCAACCCCTCCGGACACCCCGCCCGCAGGTGGAAGTCGTCGAAGCGCAGGAACACGTCCACCCCCATGCCCACCGCGTTCTGACACAGCGACTCCAGGCACGCCGCCAGCGGATGACCCGCGTTCACGGGCGCGTCCCACGCCGCCGCCAGCACCGTGCGCGTTTTCGCCTCCACCCGCAGCGACAGCCGCACCCTGCCGCCCTCGAATGGAGCCTCCCCGTGCCGGACGTCCTCCCCGTGAAGCGCGCCCCGATGTTCCTGCCCTGGAGTCGTCATGCTAGGCACCCATCCTTTCCCACACGTCCCCTCCAGGCCAGGAGCCCCATGTCCGAGCCCTCCCATCCGCGCGACGGCGACTTCGAGCTCGTCACCCTGCGCAACGGCCACCGCGCCGTGCGCCACCTGGGCCATGGCGAGGTCATGCACCCCGCGGTGGGCCCGTGGCAGGAGGCCCTGCGCCTCTACGTCGACCAGCCCGGCCTCGCGGACCGCCTGCGAAAGCCCGGCCCGCCGCTCGTCATCCACGACGTGGGCCTGGGCGCCGCCACCAACGCCGTCGCCGCGCTCACCCGCGCCCGCGAGCTGGTCCCGGAGCGCGCCCGCGACCTGCACATCGTCAGCTTCGAGGTGGACCTGGCCCCGCTGCGGCTCGCGCTCGCGGACGCGGAGGGCTTCCCCTTCCTCCAGCCATTCCGCGAAGCCTGTGAAGGCCTGATGAAGCACGGCACGTGGTCCGAGCCCGGCATCCACTGGACCCTCAAGCTGGGGGACGCGGTGCCCTTCCTGGACGCGGAGCTGCCCCTGGCGGACCTCGTCTTCTTCGACCCGTTCTCACCCGCATCCAACCCGGACATGTGGACCGAAGCGGTCCTCGCCCGGGTGCGCCGGCACTGCCGGGAGGACGGGGAGGGCGCCCTGCTGATGACCTACAGCGCGGCCACGCCCACCCGCGTCACGCTGCTGCTCGCGGGGTTCTACGTGGGCGCCGGCGCTTCCACCGGCACCAAGGGGGAGACCACCGTGGCCTCGACCCGCTACGAAACACTGACCGCCCCACTGGGGACCCGGTGGCTTACGCGCTGGGAGCGCTCGTCCTCCCGGGCCCCGCACGGAGGCAGCCTCACGCCTGAGGTCGAGCGTCGCCTCCGGACCCATCCTCAGTGGCGCTGAGCGCCCCTTCCGCGGAGGCCTCGCTCCAGCGCAGGTGGAACGTGGCCGCCGTGCCGTCGAACTCCTCCGGCAGCGCCACCACCCGCCAGCCCCCGCACAGCGCCACCGCGCGCGCCAGGAGCCCCGCCGCGAACGTCGGCTGGTCCGCCAGCACGTCGTTCATCCAGAGCTCCAGCGACGTCGCGCCGCGCTCCACGATTTTGACTTCACTGAAGTTGTTGCCGGCGCGAAAGCCCAGGTCCGCCCGCAGCAGCATCCGCCGGGGACCGGCCAGCCGGCCCACGCCCAGGAGCGCACGGCCAAAGAACGTCCCGAAGTAGGCGTCCATGAAGCGCTCGCCCAGCGAGTAGTACGCGGCCTCCGCCGGCACGCCGCCGTAGACGTGCCCGGCCGCGATGCGCAGGAACTCCCGCCACTGCTCCAGCGAGTAGGAGCGCTCCAGCTTCTTGTCGAGGTCCAGCCCAGCCCGCTTCAGGTGCTCACGGCACGCGGGCGTCAGGCGATTCTCCAACGCGCGGACGAAGAGCGCCTCGACGGTCTGGGCGAAGACAAGCTTCTCAGGATTCATGGGGAGCACCCTACACGATGCCCCCCATGCGATGCTCCCCCACCTGTGTACTGACGTTCAGTGTCGCGCCCCAAGAGTGTCAGGAAGCTGGCGCGCGCCGCACCCTTCGTGAACTCCGGGTGTTTTCAGACCCTGCGTTGACGGACCGCGCCACCAGTCCGCGCAGCCACTGATGCGCGGGGTCTCCGTCGAAGCGCTCGTGCCAGACCTGGAGGATGTCGAAGGGGCGCACGGGGATGGGCGGGGGGAACACCTGGAGCGCGTACGCGTCCTTGAACGCGGCGATGAGGCGGCGGGGCGCGGTGAGGACGTGGTCCGAGCGCGACACCGCCAGCGGCGCGATGAGGAAGTAGGGCACGCGCACGGCGATGCGGCGCGGGGGCAGGCCGCGCTGGGCCAGGGCCAGGTCCACCGCGCCCACGCCGTCGCCCTTGGGGCTGATGAGGATGTGGGACAGCTTCAGGTAGGTGTCCACGTCCAGCGTGCGGCGCACGGTGGGGTGGTCCTTGCGCACCACGCAGACGAAGTCCTCGGTGAAGAGCTTCTGCTGGCGCAGGCCCGGCACGGACGGCACGGGTGCGACGATGATGGCCAGGTCCACCTCGCCCGTCTCCAGGTGGCTGGGGAAGGTGTTGCTGTCCACGTGCAGCACGGACAGGTCCACGCCAGGGGCCTCGCGGCCCAGGAGCTCCAGCGCGCCCGGCAGCAGCACCGTCCCGAAGAAGTCGCGCGTGGCCACGGTGAAGCGGCGGGTCGCGGTGGCGGGCTCGAACGCGGGCTCGTCGCGCAGGGCCCGCCGCAGCTCCGCCAGCCCCCGCTTGAGCGGCGCGGCCAGCGCTTGCGCGCGCGGCGTCAGCACCATGCCGCCCCGGCCGCGGATGAGGAGCGCGTCGCCCAGCAGCTCCCGCAACTGCGCGAGCGCGTGGCTCATCGCGGACTGGGTGAGGCCCACGCGCGCGGCGGCGCGGGTGACGTGCACCTCGTGCAGCAGCGCGTCCAGCGCCACCATCAGGTTGAGGTTGATGCCGGAGAGGTCCACCTCCGCGAGGGAGGGCGCTGGGGTTTCATGAACGCGGCGCATGGGGGCATGCATAGCATGCAGTGGCCTCATGAGGCGCGCGGGGGCACTGTTGCTCCATCTCGCGGTCCGGAGGCAACCCCATGTCCATCGTCATCAACACCCCGAACGGCAACATCGGTCGTCCCCTCGTGGAGAAGCTGCTGAAGGCGGGCAGGAAGGTCACCGTCATCTCGCGCACGCCGGAGAAGGTGGCGGACCTGGTGAAGCTGGGCGCGAAGGTGGTGCAGGGCTCCATCGACGAGCAGGCCACGCTGGACGCGGCGCTCGTGGGCGCGGAGGCGCTGTTCTGGCTGTCGCCGCCCGCCATCCGCCCGGACTTCCAGGACTGGGCGAAGGCCAACGGCCGGATGGCCGCGGAGCGCGTGAAGGCGCACGGCGTGAAGCGCGTGGTGATCCTCTCCAGCGTCGGCGCGCAGAGCGGAGCGGGCACGGGGCCGGTGTCCGTGCTGAAGCCCATTGAAGAGGCCTTCCAGGCGGCGGCGCCGAACGTCGTCAGCCTGCGCGCGGGCTTCTTCATGGAGAACCTGCTGCGCGACGTGCAGAGCCTGGCGAAGGCCGGCGCGCTCTTCAGCACGAACCCGGAGACGAAGGCCTTCCCCATGGTCGCCACCGCGGACATCGCGGCCAAGGCCGCCGAGGTGCTGCTGGAGCCGTCATGGACGGGCCACCGCTATGTGGGCGTCCACGGCCCCAAGGACGTCACCTATCCGGAGGTCGCCAGCATCCTCACCCAGGTGCTGGGGCAGCCCGTGAAGTACGTGCGGGTGGGGCTGGAGGACCTGCGCAACGGCATGGCGGGCGCGGGCATGCCGGCCTTCGCGGTGGACACCTTCGTGGAGATGTACGGCGCCATCCTGGACGGGCGCATGGACCCGGCCGAGCCGCGCTCGAAGGAGACCACCACGCCCACCACGCTGGCGGAGTTCGCCAGCACCGTGCTCAAGCCGGTGGTGGAGCAGGCGCGCGCGTCCTGACGGCGTCCGCCCGTTCGCTCGCATAAGGAACGGGATGGGGGAAGCGTCCGCTGCCCCGTCCCCTCCCTGACAACTGGTGCACGATGGGGGCCTGCCGGAGATTGCTCCGGTACGGCCACCCCACGGAAGACGAGCGCACCATGGACGAGCAACGCCCCGCCACGCCCCCGGCCCGGACGGACCCCTCCATCGACCTGCTCCACCAGCGGACCCGCCAGCCGCTGGAGGTCATCTTCTCCCCCCGCAGCGTCGCGGTGGTGGGGGCGAGCGAGCGCCCTGGCAGCGTGGGCCGCACCGTCCTCTGGAACCTCATCAGCAGCCCGTTCGGCGGCACCGTCTACCCGGTGAACCCGCAGCGCCCCAACGTGCTCGGCATCAAGGCGTGGCCCTCCCTGCGCGCGCTGCCGGAAGCCGTGGACCTGGCCGTCATCGTCACGCCCGCGAAGTCCGTGCCGGCCATCATCCGCGAGTGCGCGGAGGTCGGCGTCAAGGGCGCCATCATCATCTCCGCGGGCTTCAAGGAGACGGGCCCGGAGGGCGCGAAGCTGGAGCACGAGGTGCTGAAGATCGCGCAGGCCGCGAACCTGCGCATCATCGGCCCCAACTGCCTGGGCGTGATGCGCCCCACGAGCGGCTTCAACGCCACCTTCGCCAAGGGCATGGCCCGCCCCGGCAACGTGGCCTTCATCAGCCAGTCCGGCGCGCTGCTGACCTCCATCCTCGACTGGAGCCTGCGCGAGGCCGTGGGCTTCAGCGCCTTCGTCTCCGTGGGCTCCATGCTGGACGTGGGCTGGGGAGACCTCATCGACTTCCTCGCGGATGATCCGATGACGCGCTCCATCCTGCTGTACATGGAGTCCATCGGCGACGCGCGCGCCTTCCTCTCCGCCGCGCGCGAGGTGGCGCTCACCAAGCCCATCATCGTCATCAAGGCCGGCCGCACCGCGCAGGCCGCGCAGGCCGCCGCGTCCCACACCGGCACGCTCGCCGGCAGCGACGAGGTGCTCTCCGCCGCCTTCCGCCGCGCGGGCGTGCTGCGCGTGGACTCCATCGAGGACCTCTTCCACATGGCGGAGGTGCTGGCCCGCCAGCCCCGGCCCTCCGGCCGCAGGCTCACGCTGCTCACCAACGCGGGCGGCCCCGCGGTGCTCGCCACGGACGCGCTCGTGTCCGGCGGCGGCGAACTGGCCGTGCTGTCCGACGACACCCGGAAGCAACTGGACGGCTTCCTGCCGCCGCCATGGAGCCACGCCAACCCGGTGGACATCCTGGGAGACGCGGACGCGGAGCGCTACGCGAAGGCCCTGGAGACGACGGGCGCGGACCCCAACAGCGACGGCCTGCTCGTCATCCTCACCCCGCAGGACATGACGGAGCCCACCAAGACGGCGGACCGCCTCAAGGGCTACGCGAAGCTGCCCGGCAAGCCCGTGCTCGCGAGCTGGATGGGTGGCTCTGAAGTCGCCGCCGGCGAGCGCATCCTCAACGACGCGGGCATCCCGACCTTCGGCTACCCGGACACCGCGGCCCGCGTCTTCAACTACATGTGGCGCTACTCGGACAACATCGCCGGGCTCTATGAGACGCCCACGCTGGCGGAGGAGCCTGGCGGCGGAGGCCGCGACGTGGCGCGCGCCCTGGTGGACGAGGCCCGCGCCTCCGGCCGCACGCTCCTGTCCGAGTACGAGTCCAAGCGCCTCTTGGCCGCCTACGGCATCCCCACCGTGGAGACGTGGCTCGCCACGACGGAGGACGAGGCGGTGGAGAAGGCCCGCACGCTGGGCTTCCCCGTGGTGCTCAAGCTGAACTCGCTCACGGTGACGCACAAGACGGACGTGGGCGGCGTGCGGTTGGACCTGCGCGACGAACAACAGGTGCGGGATGCATACCGCGCCATCCGCGACGCGCTCGCGGAGCGGGGGCTCCAGGACGCGTTCCAGGGCGTCACCGTGCAGCCCATGGCGAAGCTGGACGGCTACGAACTGATCCTGGGCAGCAGCCTGGACGCGCAGTTCGGGCCGGTGCTGCTCTTCGGCGCGGGCGGCACGCTGGTGGAGGTGATGCAGGACCGGGCCCTGGGCCTGCCGCCCCTCACCACCACGCTGGCGCGGCGGATGATGGAGCGCACGCGCATCCACCACGCGCTCAAGGGCGTGCGCGGCCGGGCCCCCGTGGACCTGGGCGCGCTGGAGCGATTGATGGTGCGCTTCAGCCAACTGGTGGTGGAGCAGCCCCTCATCCGCGAGCTGGACATCAACCCGCTGCTCGTCTCCGGCGAGCGCATCATCGCGCTGGACGCGCGCGTGGTGCTGCACCCTCCGGAGGTCCAGGCCGCGTCGCTGCCGAAGCTCGCCATCGAGCCGTACCCGCACCAGTACGCGAAGGTGCTCACGCTGAAGAACGGCGAGCAGCTGCTCGTGCGCCCCATCCGCCCGGAGGACGAGCCCGCCATGGGCCGCTTCCACCAGGCCCTCTCCGAACAGACGGTGTTCATGCGCTACGCGGGCCTGATGAAGCTCAGCCAGCGCGTGGCCCATGAGCGCCTGGCGCGCATCTGCTTCAACGACTACGCGCGGGAGATGGCGCTCGTCGCGGAGCGGCCGTCGCCGGACGGGAAGGGCGGGGGAGAGATTCTCGCGGTGGGCCGGCTCACGCGCCTGCGCGGCACGAAGGACGCGGAGTTCGCCATCACCGTCAGCGACCCCGCGCAGCGGCTGGGCCTGGGCACGGAGCTGCTGCGGCGGCTGGTGGATATCGGGAAGGACTGGGGCCTGCGCCGCATCGTCGCGGACATCCTCACGCGCAACCGCGGCATGCAGGCCGTCAGCAAGAAGCTGGGGTTCACGCTCCTCGAACACGAGGAGCTGGCCCCGGACATGGTCAAGGCCGTGAAGGTGCTCAACGGCTGACCGTGCCCGGGGCTCCCCGGTGTTACGGGACTACACGTCGTCGCAGGGAGTGCCCAGCCGCGCGCCCGTGTAGACGCCCAGCTCGTTGTAGATGAACGGCAGGTTCTCACCCACCGGCACCGCGCGCAGCTTCTGGCGCTTGCTCTTCACCACCCAGAACGACGGCTCCTCGCGGTCCACCACGAGGCGCAGGTCGCCGCCCTGCGTGGAGAAGATCTCTCCCTGCGAGTCGGTGACCACGTTGAGCATCTTCTGCTGCTTCACCTGGCCGCGCTGGCCCGTGAAGATGCGGAAGCTCTTGTTGTCCGAGCCGATGCCGCGCTCCACCAGGTAGTACACGCCCTTGTCGTCGCGCAGCAGGGCGTACGGCTGGAACTTCACCGGGCTGGGCTGGTAGGTGGCCTTGCGCAGGAGCTCCTTGGCCTCCGCCGCCGGCACCGGCTGCTGGGGCAGGCTCTTCTCCCCGCAGCTGAGCGTGCACGTCTTGAGGTCCTCGCTGAGCCGCAGATAGGACACGACCCGGTAGTCCACGCCGCGGAAGCTGTCGTTGGCCTTCGGGTTGAAGAAGCGCGGCTCGAAGAACATGCCCTCCCGGGCGTCGGTGTAGCCCACGGGAGGCACCTGCGTGAACGTCTTGCCGTCCCCGTAGTACAGGTCGCCGTCGTGCTCGGGCGAGCGGGGGATGATGACCGTGTAGTGGCCCTTGCCGTCCGCGCAGACCTTGGCGGACTCCAGCACCATGCGGTCGCGCAGCTTCTCTTCCTTCTTCCAGGGCGGATCCAGCGCGAGCGCGGCTTGCGGGGCCAGGACGAGCCCCAGGGCGAT
Organism: Corallococcus sp. M7; assembly: GCF_054512695.1. Lineage (NCBI taxonomy): Bacteria > Pseudomonadati > Myxococcota > Myxococcia > Myxococcales > Myxococcaceae > Corallococcus > Corallococcus sp. M7. The sequence goes on along the minus strand of NZ_CM137252.1, from coordinate 5,998,604 downwards.
GACCATGTGTCGAAGCGTCATTGTCGGTGGGCTTTCGTTCTAGAGGTTGTCGATGAAGTAGGTGGTGGCCTCGTCCGGCTGGACCGTGTACCGCTCCGTCACGGACCAGATGACCTTGCGCGACTCCAGCTTCAGCGCCTGCTGCGCGTCCATGCGGCACTCCACCGTCTGGATCTTCTCCTGGACGGCGCGCTTGGCCTCGTCGGAGCGCGCGCACAGTTTCTGGAGCGACTCCAGCGGGCCCACGCAGTAGCTGCCGAAGGAGATGTCGTTGATCTGCGCGTCCGTGATGGAGTCCCAGGCAACGGTGGACGTCAGCTTGGTGCCGCACGCCTTGTTCGTCTCCGCCAGGGCCTCCGCGAGCTGCACCTCCGCCTGGTTCGCCCAGAACTTGCGGTCGAACGCGAGCATCGCCTGGTACTTCTTGTCGCCTTCCAGGTCCTGGTAGCGCTCGAAGACCTTCTCCACCTTCAGCGAGCCCGTCTTCCCCGCGTCCGGCTTCAGGTGCGTGTAGCCCGTGTGGTTCACGTCGCTGAAGATGAGGTCCTCGTAGCCGCCCCGGTCCTCCACGGAGACGAAGCGCTGGGTGCGGCCGCGCCAGGGCGTCCAGTAGTGCGTCTTGCCGCGCTCGTTGTTCACCGACGCGACCAGCACCTGGCCGTCCAGCTCGCTCTTGGTGCCCTCGAAGGCCACCAGCGCCTTGTGCGCGTCACCCGGCTCCAGCGCGATCAGGGTGACCTTCTCGCCAGCCTCGTTGGAATAAACCTTGCCGGTGACGGGCTTCGTGCCCGCCACCTGGCTGTCAGGTCGCACGCCCCGGGAACACCCCAGGGACAGCGCCACGACCCCCACTGCCAGTAGCACTCTCACGACGACTCCTTGGATTGCGGACGCGCCCCCGCTCTGGAGTTTCCGCGCGCCCGGACGACCCTACAGGTCGATATCGTACTGCGAACAGTATTGTCGGACCCTTGGACGTTCCGTTGCCGGGACACGGGTCCATTGCGCTCGCGCGTTCGCCAGGTCGTGCTGCTGGCAGTACACGCGGGTGAGCAGCGAGAACGACAGGCCGGTGATCTTCGTGCGCTGGCTGCGCCGGATGTGACGCAGCGCTTCCGCCGTGTTCGACGCGTCCAGCGCCTTCTGCGCCGACGCCAGGTCCTCGCGCACGCTGTCCGGCATGGACTCGGGGGCGCCGCGCGGCTTGGGCTTCGCGTTCGCCGTGGGCGAGTCCGTCGGGGGCTGCCTGGGCTCCTCCGGCTCCACTGGCTCCACTGTCTGCGGCTCCGGTTCCACGGGCTTCTTCACGTCCTCCGGCGGCGCCACGACCGCGGCGGGCGGCGGGGTGACGGGCGCCGCGGGCTGGGGCTGAGTCTGGGCCGGGGGATTCACCCCGGCGACGGTGGGCGGCGGCGTCACGTCCGGGCGCTTCCAGAAGAAGGCGACCGCGAACGCGACGATGACCGCCATCCCCACGGCCACGGCCACCGGCCACTTCGGGCGGGCGGGGGCCAGCGGCTGCGCGGCCAGGGACGCCGTCTGGGGGCCGGAAGGAAGGGACGCCGTGTCGCGGCCGGCGTGGGGGCGCATGCCCACCGTGGGGATGTGCTCCTCGCGGTCCGGCGGACGCGGCACCGACGGCGGCGGGGCCGTGGGCGTAGTGCCGCGCGAGCGCTGCTCCGGCTTCATTTCCGCGAGCGTCTGGAGCGGGCTGCCCGTCAGCTCCAGGATGAACGCGCCCACGTCCGGGTGGCGGTCCTCCGGCTTCTTCGCCATCGCGCGGGAGATGGCCGTCACCACGTGCGGCGGCGTCTCGGGCGCCAGCGTCAGCAGCGGCGGGGGCTCCAGGTGGACGATCTGGTAGATGAGCTCCGCGATGTTGTCGCCGGAGTAGGGCGGCCGGCCGGCGAGCATCTCGTAGACGATGCAGCCGAACGCGAAGAGGTCCGTGCGCGCGTCCACGTTGCTGTTGTGGCCCATGGCCTGCTCGGGGGCCATGTACTGCGGCGTGCCCATCAGCACGGAGTCCAGCGTCATCACCGTGCGCGCGTCCACGAGCTTGGAGATGCCGAAGTCGAGCAGCTTCACGCGCTCGCCCACGACGCCGCCCGCTTCGGTGGGCACGAGGAACACGTTGCCCGGCTTCAGGTCGCGGTGCACCACGCCCGCGCGGTGCGCCGCCTGCAACGCCGCGCCCATCTGCCGCGCGATGGAGAAGACCTCCTCCAGGGGAAGCTGCTTCTGCTTGCGCAGCCGGCGCGACAGGCCCTCACCCCGCAGGTACTCCATCACCATGAAGGGCGTGCCGTCCTCCAGGGTGTCGAAGTCCAGCACCTCCACGATGTTCGGGTGCCCCAGCCGGGAGGCGATCTCCGCCTCGCGCCGGAAGCGCACCGCCACCTCTTCCGACAGCTCCTCCGCGCCGTGCAGCACCTTGATGGCGACCTGCTTGCCCGGCAGGCGCAGGTGGCGCGCGAGGAACACCGCGCCCATGCCGCCCTTGCCCAGCACGGTGCCAATCTCATACGTGGAGCGCAGGACCCGTCCCGTCGTCAACGGCTCGCTCTGCGCGGAGGTCGGTTCGGTTGGCTTTTGCATCGGCGGTCCAAATTCCTACTAAACCGGGCCGACACGATTGGAAAGCACCTGGGTCGAATCCTCCCCCACGGGTCGTGCGAAGGCGCTCGGGCTCTCAGGTTCTGAGAGCCCGAGCTGTATTTTTATCCAGGAACGGAAAGCGCTCCGGCTACGGCGTGGCGGGAGGAGGCATCACGATGTCCGACTGGATGTCCGACGCTTCGTTGATGTGCATCTGCACGGCCTGCCGTTCGCTGAGCAGCTCCTGCTGAAGGGCCGCGTTGGTGGCCTGGGGTGAGAGCAGGCTGTCGCCGATGAAGGCGGTGCGCGCATGCGCGTTGAGCTGGGCGCTGATCAGCGCCAGGTCGAGCGCGGGGCCCGCGGCCGGGGCGTTCGGTCCCTGGAGGATCAGCATCAGCTGCTGGATCTCGGTCTGCAATTGGAGGCTCAGCGCGGAGTCCTCGGGCGTGATGCCTTCGGCCGCGAGCAGCGCGTCCAGCCGTTGTTTCACGGCCGTGTGCTCGGTCACCATCTGGTTGTTGAAGTCGATCACGGCCTGGTCGGTGGCGAGCGGCGCGGCGTACTGGCCCAGCATCACCTCGCCCTCGTTGGCCACCTGCAGGACGCGGGCGATCTGCGCGTCGGTGAGCGTCAGCACCACGCCCGCGTCGGTGCCCGCGTCCGGGACCTGCTGCTGTGGCGCGTCCTGCGGCGTCGGATCCTTGTTCGCGTCGCTTCCGCAGCCGTAGCCCAGCGCCAGTGCGCCCGCCAGCAGTGTCCCCATCCAGAATTTCGCTGTCCGCATGTCCAACCCCCCGTGAATGTCGCGGGGGCAGGATGGGGAGGCCCGCCGCCCGCGGCCATGCGCGTCCCAGCCGTTGCCACTGTGTCCGGGTGCACAGGCCGGGCAGGCAGGGGGCCTCTCCGGGGACGGGTGCCGGCCCGGGAACGCGCGATTTTTCACGGGGACCGGGCGTCACCTCCTAGAGTCGGGCCCGATGAGTGCCTCCGCCGACACCCGCGCCCCGCTCGCCGCCCTGCTGCCGAAGCCCGGCGAGCCCCCTCTCGATGCCGACGAGATCCTCAACCGCTTCGTGAGCTACGTGGCCACGAACGGCCTGAGCCTGTACTCCGCCCAGGAGGAGGCCATCCTGGAGCTCCTGAGCGACAAGCACCTGTTCCTCAAGACGCCCACGGGCTCCGGCAAGTCGCTGGTGGCCATGGCGCTCCATTTCAAGGCCATGGCCGAGGGCAAGGTGTCGTTCTACACGTGCCCCATCAAGGCGCTGGTGAACGAGAAGTTCTTCGCGCTCTCCAAGGCCTTCGGCCCGGAGAACGTGGGCATGCTGACGGGCGACGCGTCCATCAACCGCGAGGCGCCCATCCTCTGCTGCACGGCGGAGATCCTCTCCAACCTCGCGCTGCGTGACGCGTCCGCGCGCGTGGACGCGGTGGTGATGGACGAGTTCCACTACTACTCCGACAAGGAGCGCGGGGTGGCCTGGCAGATCCCGCTGCTGGCGCTGCCCAAGACGCAGTTCCTCCTGATGTCCGCCACGCTGGGCGACACGCACGTCATCGAGCAGAGCCTGGAGAAGCTCACCGGCCGCGAGGTGGCCACGGTGCGCAGCTCCGAGCGCCCCGTGCCGCTGGACTTCGACTACCGCGAGGTGCCGCTGCACGAGACCATCCAGGACCTCATCGCGCGCGGGAAGTACCCCGTGTACCTGGTGAACTTCACGCAGCGGGCCGCCGCCGAGCAGGCGCAAAATCTGATGTCCGTGGACTTCAACACCAAGGAGGAGAAGGAGGAGATCCGCCAGGCGCTGCTGGACGCCCCCTTCGACACGCCCTACGGCAAGGACTTCCAGCGCTTCCTGCGCCACGGCATCGGCATGCACCACGCGGGCCTGCTGCCCAAGTACCGCCTGCTGGTGGAGAAGCTGGCGCAGCAGGGCCTGCTCAAGGTCATCAGCGGCACGGACACGCTGGGCGTGGGCGTGAACATCCCCATCCGCACGGTGCTCTTCACGCAGCTGTTCAAGTTCAACGGCGAGAAGCTGGCGACCTTGAGCGTGCGCGACTTCAAGCAGATCGCCGGCCGCGCGGGCCGCAAGGGCTTCGACACCGAGGGCAGCGTGGTGGCGCAGGCCCCGGAGTACATGATTGAAAACATCCGCCAGGCCGCGAAGGAGGCCGCGGGCAAGAAGAAGTCGCCCAAGGCGAAGCCGCCGCAGAAGGGGTTCGTGCAATACGACAAGAGCACCTTCGAGCGGCTCCAGAACGGGCTGCCGGAGCCGCTGGAGTCGCGCTTCGACGTGAGCCACGGCCTCTTGCTCAACCTGCTCCAGAGCGACAAGACGGAGGGCAGCGGCGGCTACCGGCGGCTGGTGCAGTTAGTGATGCGCTCGCACAGCTCCGACTACACGAAGAAGAAGCTCCTGAAGGACGCGGCGATGTACTTCCGCACGCTGCGCGACGCGGGCATCGTGAAGGTGGTGCAGTGGGAGAAGCACTCGGCGACGGTGGAGGTGTCCGAGGACCTCCAGCGCGACTTCAGCCTCAACCACACGCTGTCCCTGTACCTGCATGAGACGCTGGAGCTGCTCGACCCCACGCTGGACACGTACGCGCTGGACGTCGTCACGCTGGTGGAGTCCATCCTGGAGAACCCGGAGGTGGTGCTGTACGCGCAGTTGCACCAGCTCAAGGGGGAGAAGATCCAGGAGATGAAGGCGCGGGGCGTGGAGTACGACGACCGCATGGAGGAGCTGGAGAAGCTGGAATGGCCCAAGCCGAACCGCGAGTTCGTCTACGGCACCTTCAACGCCTTCGCGAAGAAGCACCCGTGGGTGGGCGAGGAGAACATCCGGCCCAAGTCCATTGTCCGGGACATGTTCGAGCGCTTCATGTCCTTCCACGACTACGTGCGCGAGTACGGCCTGCAGCGCAGCGAGGGCGTGCTCCTGCGCTACGTGGGTGACGTCTACAAGTCGCTGGTGCAGACGGTGCCGGAGAAGTTCCGCAACGAGGACCTGGACGACATCATCGACCACCTGCGCGCGACGCTGCGCCAGGTGGACTCCAGCCTCCTGGACGAGTGGGAGCGGATGCGCAACCCGGAGGCCCCCGTCGAAGTGAAGCCGGTGGTGGACCTCAAGCCCAAGGAGCTCACGGAGGACCCCAAGGCCTTCGCCGCGCGCGTGCGCGAGGAGCTGCACCGGCTGTTGCGCGCGCTGGGACAGCGCCGCTACCTGGACGCGCTGGGCATGCTGGACAACGCCCTGGGCGAGTGGACCGCGCCGAAGCTGGAGCAGGCCATGGCGCCGTACTTCGAGGAGCACAAGCTGGTCGTGCTCACGCCCCAGGCGCGCAAGCCGGCGAACACGCAGCTCAAGGAGGCGGGCACGCGCCAGTGGGAGGCCCAGCAGCGCATCATGGACCCGGAGGGCCACGGGGACTGGGTCATCGACTGTGAGATTGATCTGCGCGGCCGGCGCATGGACGACGGCCCCATCCTGATGCTGCGCCGCATTGGCGGCATGGCCGCCTGGTCGTAGTCGCGGTCAGGCCGGGGGCGGCTTCGTGCTCCCGGCCGCCTCGCGCACGGTGCGGGTGGCGACCTCCACCTCCGCGAGGATGCGGCGCGCGTGCTGGAGCAGGGCCTCGCCGGTGGGCAGGAGGCGCATGCCCCGGGGGACGCGCTCGAAGAGGGGCGTGCCCAGCTCATCCTCCAGGGCGAGGATGTGACGGCTGAGCGGCGGCTGGGTGAGGTGCAGCCGGCGCGCGGCCCGGCCCACGTGACCCTCTTCCGCCACCGCGACGAAGGACTGGAGGTGCGTGATGCTCACGGCCTGGAAGCTAGCGCGGGACGGGGGCGCCGTGGAGGGGGGCGCGTGATGCCAGAACAGCATTGGACGTTCCGGACGGCCGGGTGCCACCTTGCCCGCCATGGGCATTCCTCTCTTCAAGGGCAGTGAAGTGGAGCGGCTGCGGCTCGCGGGCCGCGCGGCGGCGGGGACGTTGGCGCACGTGTCCACCCGGCTCCAGCCGGGCGTGACGACGGCGGACATCGACGCTTGGGTGCGCGAGGACACGGCGCGGCGGGGAGGGACGCCCAGTCAGCTGGGCTACAAGGGCTTCCCGGCCACGGTGTGCACCAGCCGCAACCACGTGGTGTGCCATGGCATCCCGCGCACGGATGAGGTGCTGAAGTCCGGCGACATCGTCAACGTGGACGTGACGACGCACCTGGATGGCTTCCACGGCGACACGTCCGCCACGTTCATGATTGGCGAGGTCTCCTCGGACGCGAGGCACGTCGTGGACGTGGCGCGGCGGTGCCGGGACGTGGGCGTGTCGGTGGTGCGGCACGGCGCGCGGCTGGGGGACATTGGCGCGGCGGTGATGGCGCTGGCGAAGGCGGAGGGGTGCAGCATCGTGGAGGAGTTCGGGGGCCACGGCATCGGCCGGCAGATGCATGGAGAGCCCCACGTGCCGCACGTGGGCAAGGCGGGCACGGGCATCACGCTGAAGTCGGGGATGGTCATCACCATCGAGCCCATGGTGAACCTGGGGCGCCCGGACATCCGGATGATGCCGGACGGGTGGACCGTCGTGACCGCGGACGGCAGCCTGTCCGCCCAGTTCGAGCACACCGTGCTCGTCACCCGCGAGGGCTGCGAAATCCTCACGCCCAACGAGCTACTGCTGCACATCCCCGTGAGCCATCCAGAAAGCTGATGGCATATCGCTTCTGACATCTGGTGCGCGGAGGCCGCCGGGCGCATCTCCTGGCGCATGGAAACGCCTCCGACGCTTCCCGTTGTCCGTCCCCGGGCCTGGACGGCCGCGCATGTCCTGATGCCGCTCGGCACGGCGTTGTGTCTGCTGCCTGCCGTCTCCACCGGCGTGGCCCTGCTCGCGGGGCTGTGCGTGGCCCTGACGGTGGGCAATCCGTTCGCCGGGACGACGCGGAAGCTGACGCCCCGGCTGTTGTCCCTGGCGGTGGTGGGGCTGGGCGCGGGCATGGACCTGCGCACAGTGCTCACGGCGGGGCGTGAGGGCCTGGGCTACACGGTGGTGGGCATCGCGCTGTGCCTGACGCTGGGCGTGGGGCTTGCCCGGCTGCTGGGCGTGCCCCGGGTGACGGGCCTGCTCATCAGCGTGGGCACGGCCATCTGCGGCGGGAGCGCCATCGCGGCGGTGGTGCCGGTGCTGCGGCCCCAGGAGCATGAGACGTCCGTGGCGCTGGGCACGGTGTTCCTGCTCAATGCCGTAGCGCTGTTCGTCTTCCCCGTGGTGGGTCACGCGGTGGGGCTGACGCCGCACCAGTTCGGACTGTGGTGCGCGATGGCCATCCACGACACCAGCTCCGTGGTGGGCGCGGCGCTGCGCTACGGCCCCGAGGCCCTGGCGGTGGCCACGCCCGTGAAGCTGGCACGCGCCCTGTGGATCCTCCCGCTGACGGTGGGCCTGGCCGCATGGCGAAGGCGCGAAGGCCACGCGGTGACGGGCCGGGTGCGCCGGCCGTGGTTCATCGCCGGGTTCCTGGGCGCGGCGGCGGTCGTGACGCTGTTCCCGTCGCTCGAACCGGTGGGGCAGGGCGTGGCGGCCGTCGCCCGGCAGCTGCTCGTGGTGACACTGTTCCTGTTGGGGGCGGGGCTGACGCGCGAAACACTGCGGGCCGTGGGCCTCCGTCCGCTCGCGCAGGCAGTGGCGCTGTGGCTGCTCATGGCGGGCCTGTGCCTGGGCGCGCTGAGGCTGGACTGGGCGTGAGCCCTGGGCTCAGGACTGTAACCGGGGCGAGGCGCGGGAATGGCGCGGCTGGGCGGCGTGAGCCTTGGGCTCAGGACTGCAACCGGGGCGAGGCGCGGGAATGGCACGGCTGGGCGGCGTGAGGCGCGGGCTCAGGGCGGCAATCGGGGTGAAGCGCGGGAATGGCACGACTGGGCGGCGTGAGGCGCGGGCTCAGGGCGGCAATCGGGGTGAAGCGCGGGCTTGGCGCGGCTAGGCTGGGCGGCGTGAGCCTTGGGCTTAGGGCAGCAGTACCGGGGGCGTGGCGCGGGCATGGCGCAGGAAGCGGCCCGCGGCTCCGGACGGCTCATCGACGGGCAGGGCCCAGGAGAACGCTCGCGGGATTCGCAGCCCCGGTACGGGCAGCACCTGGAAGCGGCCCAGGGACAGCTCGCCGTCGATGCTCCAGCGGGACAACAGCGCCACGCCCATGCCCAGGGACACGGCCCGTTTGATGGCCTCGGTGCTACCCAACTGGAGGTCTCCGCGCCGGGGCCCCTTGCGCACGCCCGCCTTGCGCAGGGCCCGGTCCAGCACGGCTCGCGTGCCGGAGCCCTGCTCCCGCCACAGCAGCGGCACCTCCCGCAGCGCCTCCATGGTGCGGATCCGCGACCACTCCGCCGGCCCCTGCGCCGAGACCACCGGCACCAGCTCGTCATCCAGGTAGCGCTCCAGCCGGATCCCGGGCGCCCGCGCGTGGCCCTCCACCAGCCCGAGCGGCACCCGGCCCTCCGACAGCCACTCCAGCACCTCGCGCGTATTGCCCACTTCCAGACGGACCTGGAGCTCGCGGTGCGTGCGCAGGAAGGACGCCAGCAGGCCCGGCACGATGGCATTGGCGACGGTGGTGCTCGCCGCCAGCGCCAGCTCGCCGGTGAGGGTCTCCTCCGCCGCGATGGCAAGCGCCGCCTCATCCAGCAGGCCGTGGATGCGCTGGGCATAGTCGAAGAGCACACGCCCCGCCGCGTTCAGCCGCACTCCGCGCGCGGTGCGCACGAGCAGCGGCTGGCCGCAGTCCGCCTCCAGTTGCCGGACCTGCGCGGTGACGGCGGGCTGTGACAGGTGGAGCAGGCGGGAGGCGGCGGAGATCTGCCCGGTCGAGGCGACGACGCGGAAGGTTTCGAGCCGGCGGGGGTCGACGAACAAGGCCGTCATCCTAGACGAGGCGCGGGGGAAGGGGCGCCTTCATCGCTGGGTGTTGAGAAGGGGGCGCTTGCGTCCGCCTGCCCGGCCGGGAGCCCGGTGGTTCTCGTTGGAAGCGTCAGGGCCTTTGATAGGTTGGCGCCCCATGAAGAAGATTTTGGTCGCGCTCCTCGTGCTCATCGTCCTGGCGGTCGCGGGTGCAGGCGGCGTGTTCATGCACTTCCAGAACGCCACCACCGCGCCGCACACGGCGGCGGATCCGGCCCCCAAGGAGTTCGTCGTGAAGAAGGGCGCGTCCGCGCGCTCGCTGGGCCAGCAGCTCCAGGCCCAGGGCTTCCTGGACGACCCCACCGTGTGGCGCTTCCACCTGTGGCGCCGGGGCAGCCTCAACGTGAAGGCGGGCCGCTTCATGCTCAGCCCTACGTCTTCCGTGGCGGAATTGGCCAACGCCCTGGAAGGCCAGCCGCTGCCGGAGGACGTGCCCTTCGCGATGATCGAAGGCTGGCGCCTGCGCGACACCGACCAGGTGCTCGCCGCCCAGGGGCTCATCAAGCCGGGCGAGTACATCGCCGCGGCCAGCCGCCCGAGCAGCTTCGCCGCGCCGTTCCCGCTGCCCACGCGCAGCCTGGAGGGCTACCTCTACCCGGAGACGTACGGGATCATCGCGGACAACTTCAAGGTGGAGGCGTTCATCCAGCGGCAGATCGACACCTTCCGCGCGCGCTTCTACGACGAGCACAAGGACGAGATCGCCAAGAGCGGCCGGTCGCTGCACGACATCGTCGTGATGGCCTCCATGCTGGAGCGCGAGGAGCCGGTGCCGTCCCAGCGCGCGCTCGTCGCGGGCATCCTCTGGAAGCGCGTGGACAAGGGCTTCCCGCTGGGCGTGGACGCCACCAGCCGCTACGAGCTGGCGGAGTGGAACGACCGCAAGGCGTTCCTCAAGCGGCTGCGGGACAACTCGGACCCGTGGAACTCGCGCACCCGCGCGGGCCTGCCGCCGGGCCCCATTGGCGCGCCCACGGTGGACTCGCTGCTCGCCGCGCTGCGGCCGGTGAAGAGCGACTACTGGTACTACCTGCATGACGCGCAGAAGGTCCTGCACCCGTCGCGCAACGCGCAGGAGCACGAGGCGCTCCGGGCCAAGTACAACGTGTACTGAGGCACCGCGATGACGTCCCCCCTCACGGACCCGGGCCGCGTCTCCACGCCTTCCGGCGATGCCGAGGCCGCCTTGCGCGAGGAGGTGGCCTCGCTGCGCCAGGAATCCGAGCGGCTGCGCCGGCTGCTGGAGACCGCGGCGCAGGTCACCTGGTCGACGAACCCCGCCAGGGACGCGCTGACGCCCGTCTCTCCGTCGTGGACGGCCTTCACCGGCCAGACGCCGGAGCAGATACGCAACCATGGGTGGCTGCTCGCCCTGCACCCGGATGACCGGGCCGGCGCCCTGGCGGCGTGGGAGCGGGCCAAGGCGGGGGCGCGGGTCTTCTCCACGCGCTACCGGCTGCGCCGCGTGGATGGCACGTACGTGTGGATGCTCGCGCGGGGCGTGCCCGTGCTGGGGCCGGACGGCGCCGTGCGCGAGTGGGTGGGCACCTGCATCGACATCCAGGCGCAGGTGCTGGGCGAGGAGCGCGCCGCGTTCCTGGCGCGGGCCAGCGAGCTGTTCGCGTCGTCGTTGGATGCCACCGCCACGCTGGCATCGCTGGCGAACCTGTCGGTGTCGGCGCTCGCGGACTGGTGCATCGTGGACGTGCTGCATGCGGACGGGCACTTCGAGCGCGTCCAGGTCGTGACGACGGATCCGGCCTTGCGCTCGCTCGCGGCCGCCGTGCAGCGGCTGCCGCCGGTGCCACGGGAGCGGCCCGTCTATCCTCCCGCGGTGGCGCTCGCCACCGGACAGGCCACGCTGGTGCCGGAGGTCACGGACGCGCTGATGCAGGCCGTGGCGCAGGACTCCCAGCACCTGGAGGCCATGCGCACGGTGGGCATCCGGTCGCTGCTCACGGTGCCGCTGCTGGCCCGGGGCCACATCCTGGGCGCGCTGACCTTCCTGGTCACCACCTCCGGCCGCCGGTATGGCGACGAGGACCTGCGCTTCGCCCAGGAGCTGGCGAACGTGGCCGCGCTCGCGGTGGACAACGCGCGGCTGCTCCAGGGCGCGCGCGACGCCATCCGCCTGCGCGACGAGTTCCTCTCCGTCGCGAGCCACGAGCTGAAGACGCCGCTGACGCCGCTGAGCCTGAAGCTCCAGGCGCTGTCGCGCGCGGTGAAGTCCCATCCGGACTCGCCGCTCGCCCCGGTCATCGAGGCCCACGTGGAGACGGGGCACCGCCAGGTCCGCCGGCTCACGGAGCTGATGAACGACCTGCTGGACGTGTCGCGCATCAGCGCCGGCACCTTCCGCCTGCAGCGCGAGGAGGTGGACGTCGCGGAGGTGGTGCGCGAGGTGGCCGCGCTGTTCGCGCCGAGGTTCGCCCTGGAGCACTGCGAGTTCCAGGTGGAGGCCCCGGAGTCGGTGCGCGGCTGCTTCGACCGGGTAAGGCTGGCGCAGGTGTTGGATCACCTGCTGGACAACGCCCTCAAGTACGGCGCCGGGACGCCGGTGTCCGTGCGGCTCGTGGCGGACGGGGCGTTGGCGCGGATCACGGTGCGCGACGGGGGCATTGGCATCTCGCCGGAGCAGCGGCCCCGCCTCTTCGAGCGCTACGGCCGCGCCGTGTCCGAGCGCCACTATGGCGGCCTGGGACTGGGCCTCTACCTCACCCGCACCATCGTGGAGGCGGAGGGCGGGCGCGTGTCCCTGGACAGCCAACTGGGCGAGGGCGCGACGGCCACCGTGGAGCTGCCGCTCACGCGCCCCTGAGCGGCTTCAAGGCGCGCTCGTGCCGGGCGGCTGGGGCGACGTCTGGAACATGCCCGCGAGGATGCGCTCGGCCGCGTCCGCGAGCAGGTCCCTCGCCATGCGCGTCTCCTCGCCGAAGATGCCGCGCGACGTGTTCGCGTCCAGCACGTGCGTGGCGAGCAGCGCGAACGCCGACGGCTCGTCGAACGTCGCCTCCGAGGAGAGCACGCGCTTGCCGGGCTGTTGATCCTCTTCGTGGAAGCGCCCCTCCCACGTGTCGCCCAGGGTGATGGAGAAGTACTGCGCGGCCACGTTGCCGGGCCGCGACATGTGCGAGGCGGCCACCACGGCGCGCAACTGGCCGCGCTCCTCCTCGGTCATCTGGCGTTTCCACGCCTCGACCGAGGCGTGCATGGTGTCGATCTGGTCCCTCGCCGCGTCCTCGGCGTTCTTCAGCAGGTCCGGCACCCGGGCGTGGATGAACGCGGAGAGCTGCGCCGGCGTCACCCCGCCCGCCGCCGTCACCTCGTCCACGAGCACCAGCGACGCGTCGAGCAGGCGTTTCTGCCGCGCCAGGGCCTCGGCCGGGAGGTCCCGGCCCTTCAGGCTCCGGCGCGAGGCGGTGATGAGGCCGCGCAGGGTGGTGAGCCGCGTGTGCGTCTCCCAGTCGAGCGCTTCCTTGCTGGCGAGCAGGACGTGGAGCGCGAGCGGCACGTGGGTGACGGTCTTGTACTCGTGGTAGCGGCGCGTGCGCGCGGGGGCCTCGAAGCGCTGGCCCCGCATGCGCAGGATGAGCACGTCGTCGATCTGCGCGATGACCGGGCCCATGCGGGACAGCACGGCCTCACGGCGCGCGGCGTACGCGTCGCGGAAGGCCTGGTTGAGCACGCTGAGCGGATCCGCGGGGTCCAGCGCCACGGCTCGCGCGACGTCGGAGGGCGGTTCAGGAGGAGGGGAGGGGGAGGAGGGACCGCCCACGGGGCACTCGGCCATGGCGGACACCGTAGCGCCCCGCGCGCAGCCGTCATCCTCGGCCGCGGGCTGGATGTCCGGATTCCTTCAACCCGAATGCGAAAGGCCGGCCCCGCGGCGAAGCGGGACCGGCCTTCCTTCACGGCTCAGCGGTGACGACGGTCAGACACTCAGTCGACCGGACGCACCTGGACTTCCATCACGGTCTGGTCCGCGTTCGTCGACAGCACCTCGATGATGGTGCCCGTCTTCGGGACCTTCACGCCGGCGTACGGCTGCGTGGCGTACCAGAACTCGTTCGTGTCGTTGAACACCGGCACCGCGGGCTGCGAGGGGTACTCGTTGCGCGGGAAGCCGTTGGGCTTGAGCGACAGCGGGAAGCTGGGGTCCAGACCGAACGTCGCGTCGTGCGTCTGCACGCGGCCGGACCAGTAGCGGCCGTCGCTGCGCTGCAGCGGCTGCGGGCGCGCGTCGACGGGCAGGATGCGGCCCGAGCCCGGGTGCTGCGACACGTTGTTGTTCGGCTGGGAGGTGTCCCAGTAGGTGACGAGCAGGCCGGGGTTGTAGGAGTAGCGCTCCGCCCAGTCGAACAGCCCGTCCGCGCTGAAGCCGTAGTTGTAGGGACCCGTGGCCAGACCCTCGTCGTAGCCGCGGAACTGGCGCCACTCGGCCAGGTAGTAGTTGTCGTAGAGGGTGTTGGTGCCGTCCGTCACGAAGAACGTCGACTTGTCCCACCACTTGTGGCCCCACTCGCCGTCGTCACCAAAGAGGTACGTGTTCTTCGCCCACAGCTGCACGAAGTCCACCAGGAAGCCCTTGCCGAACTCCGCGCCGTCCGTCTTGTAGCGGAGCTTCACGGTGACGGTCTTGCCCGCGTAGGCGGACAGGTCGAACTCCAGGGGAATCCAGCCGCCGGACGCGCCGGTGATGCCGTTGCCCAGGTTGTTGCCCCACGGGTTCGTGGTGCGGCTCACGGGGCTGGGCAGGTTCACGAACGGGCCACCGTCCACGGAGACGGCGACGTAGGCGTAGTCCCAGTCCTCCTCGATGTCGAACCAGGTCTGGAAGGAGAAGGTGATGGGCTTCTTGTTCGGCAGCTTCACCGTCTTCTCCAGCACGCGGTCCAGGTTGTTGCCCTGGCCGCCCTGCCACATGCCCTGGCCCTCGTAGGGGGTGGTGGTGGGCTGCAGCACCGGCTTGCCGGGCAGCTTCACCACGAGCGCCTGCTTCGCGTTCGCGGACGTGAACTCCGCGGGGCCCAGGTTGTGGTACGAGTACAGGCCCGCGTTCGTGGTGGCGTAGTCCAGCCAGCCCAGCTGCAGCTTGTCCCAGGCGAAGAAGTCACCCGGCCGGCTGCCGATGTCCGTGGTGCCGTCGTTCAGGTACGAGCCGGACGACATGATGGTCCAGAAGCCCGTCCCGTTGTCCGCCGCGTTCGTCGTGTCGTAGTGGTCCGGCAGGCCCAGGTCGTGGCCGTACTCGTGCGCGAACACACCCAGGCCGCCGTTCTCCGGCTGGATGGTGTAGTCGCCCACCCACTTGTCGATGCCGGTGCCGAAGCGCGCGCCGCCGTTCTGGTTGTACGCGGGGCCGGCGCCATCCGGGCCCAGGCCCGTGCTGTACGCGAACCAGCGGTGGCTCCACACGGCGTTGGGGCCCTGCGCGCCGCCGCCGACTTCCTCACCCATGCCGGCGTGGACGATCTGGAAGTGGTCGATGTAGCCGTCCGGCTCGTCGAAGTTGCCGTCGCCGTCGTAGTCGTACCGGTCCCACGTGTCGAACGTGTCCAGGTACGCCTTGATCTCCGCGGGCGTCTTGCCGGCGGCCTGCTGGGAGGCGGTCCACGCCTTGATGGCGTCGCTGATCAGCGGCCACACGGAGTTGGAGCAGCTGGAGCTGCCGCACAGGTTGTTGCCGTAGCGGGCGGCGTTGTACGGCACCTTCACCCACTCGGACACCGTGCCGGACACGGTGTAGCGGCCGGAGGACGCGGCCTTGTAGAAGTTCGCCACCGAGTCCGCGCCCGGAGTGGTGTCGAAGTAGAGCTTCTCGAAGTGCTCGCGGTTGTAGTCCGGCTGCCAGATGGTGGTGTTGTCCACCGAGCGGTCCGGGGCCGGAATCTCGTTGTGCAGCGGGCCCGGGATGTTGCCGCCCGGGTTGGTGGTGGGGTTGCCGAACACCGGGTGGATCTGCGTCCCGTACTCCACCAGGATGACGAAGATGCGGTCCGTGCGCTGCAGCTCCAGCTCCACGAACTTGCCGTTGGCCAGCTTCTGCACGCGGCCGGCCTGACCGCGACCCTCCAGGCGCTGCTTCAGCGCCTGGGCCTTCAGCTCCTTCTGCTGCTCACCCAGACGGTGGGGCAGGTCGTCCGTGATGTCCTGCACAACAGCCGCCTTGCGCAGTGAGGCGGACGGCGCGGCGACGTCGGGTTGCGGCTTCTCGTACCACGCACGCTCCGCGTACGCCGACGGCGCCGCGAGCGTGAGCAGGCCCAGGGCCAGCCAAGACGGGTTTTTCCGCATTGCCACTCCTTCAGGGTCAGGTCAGACATCCCGGCGGGGTCCGGGAGTGCCCACTTTCTAGTGGAAGGCACGTCCTTTTGGGAAGACCGGGTGGTTGAATTTTTCCTGCAAGGACGGAGTGGGTCATTCGTCGGCTGGAGGTCGAAAATTCGAGAATGGGTAGGGGCGGTGGGGGGCCAAAGGACTACGGTTCCGGTCCGTTATGGCGCGTTCACGTCCCGTGGATCCCCCGCTGCGGCGGGATGTCCGGCTCTTGGGCCGGCTGTTGGGTGAGGTGTTGGTCGAACAGGAGGGGCAGGCCCTGTTCGAGAAGGAGGAGGAGGTCCGCCACCTGGCCATCCAGCGTCGGCGCGGCCCCGTGGCCGGACGACGCGCCGCGGCGGCGGAGCTGGCGGCGGTGTTGCGGCGGCTGCCGTCGGAACAGGTGGAGCCGGTGCTGCGCGCCTTCTCCGTCTACTTCCAGCTGGTGAACCTGGCGGAGCAGCACCACCGCATCCGCCGCGCGCGGGCCCACGCGAGCCCCACCGCCACCCGGCCCCAGAAGGGGTCGCTGGAGTCGACGCTGCTGGCGCTGAAGGCCGCGGGCGTCAGCGCCGACAAGGTGCGGGAGACGCTGGGGACGCTGAAGGTGACGCTGACCTTCACCGCGCACCCGACCCAGGCGGTGCGCCGCACGCTGCTGGAGAAGCTCTATCGGCTGGCCATGCTGCTGGAGGAGCGCGACCGGTGCTCGCTCACCCCGCGCGAGTCCGCCGCGAACCTCACGGCCATGCGCGAGGAGATCACCGCGCTGTGGCAGACGGACGAATTGCGCCGCGAGCGCCCCACCGTGGGCGACGAGGTGAAGAACGTCCACTGGTACGTGGAGGAGATGCTGTCGGAGCCGGTGGCGCGGCTGCCGGAGGCGCTGGACTGGGCCTTCGAGCGCGCCTATGGCGAGCCCCTGGGCGCGCTGGACACGCCCGTGCGCGTGCACTCGTGGGTGGGCGGCGACATGGACGGCAACCCGCTGGTGACGCCGGAGGTGTTCGCGGACACGCTGCGCGCGCACCGCGCCCGGGGCCTGCGGCTGCTCCTGCGCGACGTGGAGCGGCTGGGCGGCATGCTGTCGCAGTCGGAGCGGCACGCGCGCCCCACGCAGGAGCTGGAGCGCTCGCTGGAGGAGGACGCGAAGGCGCTGCCGGACGTGGCGAAGCAGCAGGGGCCTCGCACGCTGGGCGAGCCGTGGCGCCGCAAGCTGCGCTTCATGGAGGAGCGGCTGACGCTGGCGCTGGAGCACGTGCTCGCGCGGCGGCAGGGGAGGGAGTCCACGCTGCCGGCCGGGGCCTACCGTTCACCGGAGGCGCTGGGAGATGACCTGGCGGTGCTGGAGCGGTCGCTCTTCGCGGCACGCGCGGAGCACGCGGGCCTGCGCGAGGTGCGCCGCATGTCCGAGCGCGTGCGCGCGCTGGGCCTGGGCCTGGGCGAGCTGGAGATCCGGGCCCCCGCCGAGGACGCGGTGAGCGCGGCGGCGTCCTTCAACGGCGGACCGGCCCCCACCGAGGGCGGCAAGCGGCTGTTGGAGGTGCTGGCGAAGCTGCGCGAGGGCCAGGACGAGGGCGGCGAGTCCGTCTGCCGCACGCTCATCCTCTCCATGGCCTCCACCGCGGAGGACGTCCTGGCGGCCTTCCAGTGCCTGAAGCACGCGGGGCTCTGGGACGCGAAGCTCCAGTGCGCCACCGTGGACGTGGCGCCGCTCTTCGAGCAGCTGGGCGCGCTGGACGGCGGGCCGGACGTGCTGCGCCAGCTCTTCACGCATCCGGAGTACCGCCAGCACCTGAAGGGCCGTGGGGTGCAGGAGGTGATGGTCGGCTACAGCGACTCCGGCAAGGAGGTGGGCCTGCTCGCCGCGAGCGCCGCGCTGTACCGCGCGCAGGTGGCGCTCACGCAGGTGGCGGACGAGAACGACGTACCCCTGCGCCTGTTCCACGGCCGAGGCGAGACGGTGGCCCGCGGCGGCGGCCCCGCCCAGACGGCCATCCTCGCGCTGCCGCCGGGCACGGTGGCCGGCGCCTACAAGGCCACCGAACAGGGCGAGGCGATGGACCACAAGTACGCGCGCCCGGAGCTCACCCAGCGCACGCTGGAGCTGGTGGTGGGCGGCGTGCTCTTGCACACGCTGGACGCGCAGCCGCGCCCGTCCCCGGAGGACGAGTCCGCCTTCCGCGCCGCGTTCGACACGCTGGCCGAGTCCGGCCGCAAGGCGTACCGCGCGCTCGTCTGGGAGGACCCGGGCTTCGTGGAGTTCTTCATGAAGGGCACGCCGGTGGAGGAAATTTCGGCGCTGCCCATCGGCTCGCGCCCCAGCAAGCGCAAGGCGGGCGGGCTGGACACGCTGCGCGCCATTCCGTGGAGCTTCGCCTGGACGCAGACGCGCGCCATCCTCCCGGCCTGGTACGGCGTGGGCAGCGCGCTGGAGGCGTACGCGGCCACGCCGGAGGGCGCGGCGCTCCTGCAGCGCATGTACAAGGACTGGCCCTTCTTCCGCGCGGTCATCGACAACGTGACCATGGTGCTGGCCAAGACGGACATGGCCATCGCGGCGCGGTACGCGAAGCTGGCGCCCGCGTCCACGCGGCCCCTGTGGCTGCGCATCCAGCAGGAGCACTCCCGCACGCGCCGCGCGGTGAAGTCGCTCACGGGCGAGGCGAAGCTCTTGGACAACAACCCGCAACTTCAGCGGAGCATCGCGCTGCGCAACCCCTACGTGGACCCCATGTCCTTCCTCCAGGTGGAGCTGCTCAAGCGCAAGCGGGACGGGGACGCGGAGTGCGACCGGCCGCTCCTGCTGGCGCTCAACGGCATCGCTGCGGGCATGCGGAACACCGGTTAGAGAAGAGACCATGGCCCAGGAGACGTTCGTCGTGGAGGAGATCAACCCCAAGCACGGCTTCGCGCGCGTGCGCCCGGAAGAGGGCACGGGGTTGCTGCACACCGCCCTCTATCCGGATCCGGAGTTCACCCAGGCGCCGCCCTTCCAGCTGCGCAAGGGCGACCGGGTGTCCGGCCTCCGCCGGGGACAGACGGTGTCGGAGGTGTCCTGGCTCACGCGCGTGGAGCCGCCCTGGGAGGAGGTGGAGCGCGTGGCGGAGCTGCTCGCGCTCCTGGAGCGCTGGGAGATCCGCATCCCCCACGAGGCCCGCGTCCTGGCCGAGCACGCCTGGCGCGACAGCAAGGACGACCCGCTGCGCGACGAGCTCCAGGCGCAGCTGCCTACCTTCTTCGACCTGGAGGGCGCCCACCCCTTCGAGGACCCGACGCTGCTGGAGCGCCTGTCCGCCGCCATGCAGCCGTACCTGCCGGGGTTCGCCATCCAACCGGTGCAGGGCCAGCCCGCGGTGCGCGTGGAGCCCGGGGCCGTGGAGGTCCAGGCGGGCGTGGGCAGCTGGGACGTGCCGCAGCCCACCTTCGCCCCGATGATCGCGGAGGTGAACGCGAGGCTCGCCGCCGCCGGAGCCCCCGTGCGCTGGGTGCCCACGCGCGAGGACTGGATGCTCGCGCCGCCCGCCCTGGCCGCGCTCCTCCAGAAGCACGGCCTGCTCGAAGCCACCGCGCCCCCCGCCTGAGGGATGGGGCCTCCCGCCGCGCTGTGTCATAAGGTGGTGTGAGGTCAAAGCATTGTCTGGTACAGGACGGAGACCCCCATGCGTCTCCGTCACCTCGCGTCCTTGTTCCTGGGTCTCCTCGTCCTCGCCGGGGCCGGCTGTGAGCCCGCCCCCGAGCGGCGGCTGAACGAGGCCGAGCTTCCACCGCCCTCCGGGCTTCACGTCACCATCGACGGGCACGAGCCGGACACGCACCGGCTGTTCGGCACGGTGGCGAGCGACGCGGGCGCATCCCGGGTGGAGGTGTACGAGGACGGGCGCTTCCTGGGCCATGCCACCCTCGACAGTGGCCGCTGGAACCTGCCCTGGTGGCCGGGTCAGCGCGCGCTGGCGTTGGAGGTGGTGGCGCGCGACAGGCTGGGCTCCGAGGCGCGCGCTCGCGTCGACTTCCAGCACCTGACGTTCGACGCGCGGCCCGGGCTCTATCAGCCGGAGACGCTGCTGGCGTTGCCCACGGCCAGGGGCTTGCGGACGTACTTCACGCGGGACGGCTCCATGCCCACGCCCGAGTCGCCGCGCTACTTCGCCCCCATCGCGCTGCTCGCGCGCTCCACGCCTCCGGTGCGGTGGTCCTTCGTCCCCACGACGGTGCCCGACGCGGCGGAAGGCTCGCGGTGGGTTTCGCCGCTGGAGGAGCCGCCCCAGGTCTCGGTGGTGCGCTACCGGCAGTACAAGGGCACGGAGCCGGTGGGCCCGGTCCGCACGCGCTCGTTCATCATCGGCCGGGAGCCGTACTCGCTGCCGGTGCTGTCGCTCGTCACGGACGCGGCGAACTTCTTCGACCCGGTGACGGGCATCTACGTCCCCGGTCTCGCCGCCGAGGCCCGGCCGGATGATCCGTTCGCGGCCAACTACATGCAGAACGGCAAGGAGTGGGAGCGCCCCGTCCACGTGGAGTGGTTCGAGACCTCCGGCCAGCGCGTGTTCGCCCAGGACGCGGGCGTGCGCATCCACGGCACGGGCAGCGCGGTGCTGCCTCAGAAGAGCCTGCGGCTGTACGCGAAGGAGGACTACGGCCCGAAGACGTTCGCGGGGACGGTGTTCCCCGGCTCTCCGGTGACGGAGTTCACGCGGCTGCTGGTGCGCACGTCCGGACAGGACCAGGGCATCACCAAGCTGCGCGACTGCGTGCTGCAGGGCCTGCTGGCCGAGACGCGGCTCGCGCTCCAGGCCTGCCGTCCCACGCTCGTGTTCCTCAATGGCGAGTACTGGGGCCTGCACGAGCTGCGCGAGCGCCTGGACGAGTACTACCTGGCGTCGCACTACGGCGTGGACCGCAAGAAGGCCGTCATCCTGGAGGGCTCCGGGATCCTGGACGTGGGGGAGGAGGGAGACGAGCAGCCCTATCAGGAGCTCATCGACTACGTGGCGACGCACGACCTGGCGGTGCCGGAGCACCTCGCCTGGGTGAGCGCGCGGATGGATGTGGAGGACTTCATCGACTACCAGGCCGCGCAGCTCTACCTGGGCAACATGGACTGGCCGCGGAACAACGTGAAGTTCTGGCGGCTGCGCACCAAGAAGCCCGAGCCGGACGCGCCGCTGGGACACGACGGGCGTTGGCGCTGGCTCGTGTACGACCTGGACCTCGCCCTGGTGTACGGCCCGGACCAGGACAGCCTGGGGCGCGTGCTGGATGACGCGTCGGAGGTGGAGGCCTGGTCCACGCTGCTCCTGCGGGGACTGCTCCAGTCACCGGAGTTCAAGGCCCGCTTCGTCGAGCGCTTCCTCTGGCACACCGAGCACACCTTCGCCGCGGAGCGGGTGACGGCGGCCCTGGACGCGGCGGCGGAGGCGCTCGAGCTGGAGATGCCCGGCCACGTGGCTCGCTGGAGCCAGCCAGCCTCCGTGGAGGACTGGCGCGTGCACCTGCTGAACCTGCGGGAGACCCTGCGTCAGCGGCCGGCGTTCATGCGCCAGTTGCTGACGCGGTACCTGGGGCCTCAGTAGCCGTAGGAGCCGCTGCGAACGTCCACCAGCCGGCCGTCGCGGAAGATGGCCACCTGCATGAGGCGGTGGGGCCCGAAGTTGTAGGTCCACTCCTCCACGGTCGTGGAGGTGGTGACCTCCGTGGAGGCCTCCCCGTAGCGCGTCTCGCCCCGCGACCCTTCCTTGACCTTCTGGGTCACGTACTCCGTCTTGCTCTGCTTCGTCACGGGCTCGCCGCACTTGGCCAGCGCGTCCGTCATCGAAGCCCCTTCCGACACGAGCTTGTTGTCACAGCGCAGCGCGGACGCGTGGACGAGGGAGGGCAGGGCGAGGGCGGCGACGACGAGAAGGGCGCGCATGGGGAACGCTCCGGGGAGGAGGGAAGGTCAGGGAACACGGCCTGGACGCGGCCGCCCCGAAACTATTCAAACCCCCCGTGCGCTTTCCAGCCGGGCAGGCGCTACAGGCCGCCCTTCGCCTTGAGGGTCCGCGCGACCTCGTCCGCCATCACCCGGTGACCCTCCACGGACGGGTGGATGCCGTCCACCTCCAGCCCGTCGATGAAGAGGTCCACGTTGCCCGGCTGCCGCGTCACGGCCTCCAGGTCGATGAGCTGCGCGCGCGTCAGGGAGCGCAGCCACGCGTTGAACTCGTGGCGCTGGGCCTTCATCAGCTCGAAGTCCCCTCCGTCCGCGCCCATCTTCTCCTTGGGCAGGAGCGTGCTCACCCACAGCTTGCACATGGGCTGGAGCTGATCCAGCAACTGCGTCATGCGCTGCTGCAGCTTCGGCACCGTCATGCCCTCCGCGGCCAGGTCGTTGACGCCCAGCAGGACGACGCAGTCGGTGACGCCCTGCAGGGAGAGCACCTCCTGCGGCAACTGGAGGTTCGCGTCCCAGAAGCCCTGCCCGGACGCGCCCGAGTTCACCACCGGCACCCCGAGCTGCTTCTCCACCCGGGACGGCCACGCGTTGCGCGTGTCGTTCCACGTGCCCGTGTAGCCCTCGGTGATGCTGTCACCAATCGCGACGAAGGCCCGGCCCGGCGCGCCCTCCACGTCCACCGTCGCCACGCCCGTGGCGTACTCCCAGGCCTGGCCGCCCAGCGCGCCCTGCGTCGTCGCGTAGGCGCCGGCCTTCATCCAACTGTCCGGGAACGCCTGGATGCGGCTCTTGCCCAGCGCGCCCTTCACCTCGAAGGAGATGGCCACCTCGTCGCGGAAGCCCACCGGGAACGCGACCGGATCCGACGTCACCAGCGTGCGCGTGCCCGTGGTGAAGCCCGGCTGACCGCCGAAGGTGAGCGCCACCGGCGCGGAGTCCAGCGAGCCGTTGGGCCCCGCCTTCGCCACCGTGGCCCGCTGAAGCGTCAGGCTGCCGTCGCCGGAGCGGAAGGTGACGCGCACGCGGCTGCCCGCGCGCCCCAGGGGCACCTTGAGCCGGTACGTGGTGAAGCTCCCCACGGAGACGGACTCGCGCAGCGACTGATGGAAGGCGGGCTGGAACTTCGCGGGCAGGGGCGCCACGGGCGGAGTGGCCTGCACCTGGTGCCCGTCATGCAGCGTCAGCGTGGGGGCGGCCTCCACGGACTCCGTGGCGGCGGGCGCGTTGACCTCCGCGTCCGTGCGGCCCGGCCCGGAGTCCTCCTCCGGAGCGCGGCCGTCATCCATGCCTCCACACCCCACCAGCACGCACAGGGCCCCGAAACATCCCCAGCGCAGCGCCTTCCTCAGACCCATGCCCACGACCTCCCGGCGCAAGACAATGTGCACGATGTGCCCGCGCGGCGACCCGGGGATTCATGGCGCGCGCCAATCGCGGCGGGCCGTGAACATCCCCACACCGGGCACGGACGGCGCAGGACTTCCCCCACGCGGTGGCGGGCCGGGCCCCTGGAGGACCCGCGCGCTCGCCACCCCGGGCGTGGAAGCTTCCGTCCGTGGGCAATCCGTTGCCTACGGGACGCAGGCCCCCACGTCGCCGTTGTTGTTGATGGGCCGGCAGGTCGCGCCGTTCGCGCACCCCGGTGAGCCCGCGGGCGTGCGGCAGAGCGTCCGGCACGTGCCGCTGCCCTCGGCCATCACGCAGGTGCTGCCCCGTGAACACTGGTTGCTGAACTCGCACGCGGCGCCTTCCCCGAGCGACCCCTGGCCCGCGCACACCGGACCGTTGGCGGCCGGGTAGCAGCCCAGCGGGCTCTCGCAGTCCTGCGCGAACGCATCGCAGCTCGCGGACGCGGGGCCGCACACCAGCGGCAGCTCGCGCGTGCCGGACAGCCGCAGCACGGTGTTGCACTCGCCGGTGCCGCAGTCGGAGGGCGCGTGGCACAGCTTGCGGCAGAAGAAGCCGACGCCGCCGTCGCCCTGCGACTCGTCCTTGCAGTACAGGCCCGCCGCGCACGTGTCATACGTCTGGCCCGGAGGCGACTCGGCCAGCGTGCACGGCGCGCCCTCCGTGGCGGTGCCTTGCGCGACGCACTGGCGCTCGGTGGTGCCGGCGTCGGAGCCCACGTACGTGCACCGCTGTCCGGACGGACAGTCCTGACGGACCACGTCGCACGCGGCCGCGAAGCACTGGCTGCCCGTGCCGCCATCCGCCAGGTCCGTGTACAGACAGCTCTGGCCCGCGGCGCAGCCCTCCTGCTTCGCCACGTTGCACGCGAAGCCGGAGCTCCCGCCGCCGCCATCGCCAGCATCGACAGTCCCGGAATCACCGGCGTCGGTCCCGGAATCCAGGGTCGTCCCCCCATCCGTTGGCGGGCGGACAGTCTCGCCGTCATCGCAGCCCGCCACCCACAGCCCCAGCATCAAGGCTCCACCCAACAACACGAGACGTGCACTCATCCGGAAACTCCTGGCGTCGAAGTAGCCAGGGACTTACACGAGCCATTCCGTTGTCCGGGGGCCCTTGAACCGGGCCTGGAAACCAGCCGACACTTCCGGTCCGAGAACCGAGGGGGTCAGGGTGCGCATGAACACGAAGTTGGATGGTCCGGTGGAACCAGACCCGTACATGAATCGCCGCGCCGAGGAGCGCGTGGCGGCGCGGTTCGAAGTGCGCTTCGAGCAGATGGAGGACGCGGCCAGGGCGCTGCGCGCCTACTCCCTGAATGTGTCCGCGGGTGGCCTGTGCCTGCGCACGCGCAAGTCCTACGACGTGGGCGCGCAGGTGCGGCTGGCCATGGTCATCGACGGCGAGGAGTTCCACCTCACCGGCGTCGTCGCCTGGGTGCGCGACGAGGCGGAGGCCATCGGCGTGCGCTTCATCGACGTGAGCGAAGAGGACCACGAGCGCCTGCGCCGCGTCATCGCGAGCTTCAAGCGCTGAAACGCATCACCCCGCGAAGGCGCCCGGCCAGGATGCCGGGTCCTCGCGGCACCTCCCGCTACTTCTGGGGCTCGTACTCCGAGTGGCGGAACACCCCGGAGTCACCTTCCACGTAGCCGCACGCCCGGTAGAAGGCGCGCGTCTCGTCGGTGACGTTGATGGGGGCGATGAGCTGCAACTGCTTCACGCTCAGCACCTTGCCCCGCTGCGCCACCTGCGCGAGCAGCGCCCGGCCCACGCCCCGGCGGCGCCAGCCCTCGGACACCACCAGCTCGTCCACGGTGGCCACGCGCCCGCGCAGCCGCAGCTGCGGCCGGTGGGAGAAGGACACCATGCCCACCGCGCGGTCCTGCGGGTCTCCCGCGACGAAGATCTCAATCTCCGGATGGCTGATGACCCAGTGCACCGTCTGCTGATCGGTGCCCTGGGGGTAACCCAGCTCGCGCAGCAGCTGGGCCATGACCTCGGCGTCACCACGGCGCGCGCGGCGGATGCGGAAGGCGTTGGCGTCTGGGGCGGGGGTCATGGTGCGGACGATGGGCTGGGACACGGAAGTTGGGATTCTAACGACAGGGCCGCCGGCCTCCAAAGAGGAACGGCGGCCCGGATGTCTTTCTGCGGTGTGGGCGGAAACCCGGGCCTGCTTACGGCTGCTCGCGGCAGAGGTTGCGCAGGGCGGTGGTGATGTCGTTCTGCTGCGGCACGGACGCCATCTCCAGCGCGTCCGCCAGGCCGATGCCCGGGACGAACTTGCCGGCGACCAGCCGGGGCGGCGCGAGCAGCGAGTAGAACAGCTCCTCCACGGTGCGCCGGACCAGGTGCTCGCCGAAGTTCGTGACCTCGGTGTCCTCGTTGACGAAGAGCACGCGGCCCGTCTTCTGGACGGAGGCCTTGATCATCTCCCAGTCGTACGGCCAGAGCGAGCGCAGGTCGATGACCTCCACGCTCAGGCCTTCCTCCGCCAGCTGCGCGGCGGCCTTGATGCACAGGGGCATGGTGCGGCCGTAGCTGATGACCGTGGCCTGCGTGCCCTCGCGCACGAGCTTGCCCTTGCCGATGGGGATGGCGAACGCCTCCACCAGCGGCCACTGGGGCTTCCACTGCGAGCGGTCACCCAGGGGCGCGTCGATCATCTTCGACAGCGCGCGGTCGTCCTCGGGCTCGCCCGGGATGCGCTCCTCGCCCTTCACGCGCAACAGCGCCTTGGGCTCCAGGAACATGACGGGGTTGGGGTCCTGGCACGCGGAGATGAGCAGGCCGTACGCGTCCAGCGGCGTGGAGGGCATGACGACCTTCCAGCCGGGGATGTGCGTCATCGTCGCGTCGAAGGAATGCGAGTGGTACAGCGACCCGCGGATGCCGCTGCCCACGGGCGTGCGCACCACCATGGGCACCGCCCAGTCACCATTCGTGGACCAGTGCGTGTTGCCCGCCAGCTTGAGCAGGTCGATGGTGTTGTAGATGTAGTCGCAGAACTGGATCTCCGCGACCGGGCGGTGGCCCGCCATCGCCAGGCCCATGGCCGCGCCGATGATGCCGCGCTCGTCCAGGGGGCTGTTCCACGTCGTCTTCAGGCCCTGCGTGCAGGTGAAGACGCCGCCCAGCGGGGCGCCCACGTCCTCGCCGAAGATGTCGGTGACGCCCAGGTTCTCTTCCGCGTAGTGCAGGGCCATGCGGATGGCCTGTGCCATGTTCGCCATGGTTATTTCTTCTCCGCGTAGATGTGTTCCCAGATGGAGTCGCCAGAGGGCTGCGGCTCGTCACGCACGGTGCGCGCCGCGGCGGCCAGCTCCTCCGAGTAACGGTTGCGCGCCTCGTCCATCTGCTCGCGGCTGAGGACGCCCTCCTGCTCCAGCCGCGCCTCGAACAGGCGCAGGCAGTCCTGCTCCTCGTTCACGAAGTTGGCGCCGGACGCGGACGAGTGCCCGTACAGGCGCGACACGCGCGCCTCGATGAAGAAGGGCTTGCGCTCCTTGCGCACGTACTCCATCGCGGCCTGGAGCTCCGTGTAGGACTCCACCGGATCATTGCCGTTGATGGTCTTCGCCTGGATGTTGAAGGCGCGCGCGCGGTCGCTGATGTTCGTCTCGCCGTGCTGGCCGTCCGAAGTGGTGCTGATGCCCCACTTGTTGTTGGTGACGATGATCAGGATGGGCAGCGGGTTCGCCGGGCGGCTGCTCCAGATGAGGCAGCTGGCGAAATCGCCCTCGGCCGTGCCCGCGTCGCCGCCGGTGACGATGGTGATGCCGTCGCCGCCGTGGCGCTTCTGGGCCATGGCCGTGCCCGGCGCGATGGCGTACTGCACCTCGATGGGGGAGGTGACGGGCGCGATGTTCTTCGAGCGCCGGCTGAAGTGGCCCGCGAAGTTGCGGCCGCCGGAGTAGGGGTCCGTGGCCGTGTTCTTCATCTGCCGCAGCGCCCCGATGGGCTCCTCGCCCATGGCGAGCAGCGTCGCGGACTGGCGGTAGTGCGCGTGCAGGTAGTCGTAGGCCGGGCCCTCGCCGACCTTCATCAGCAGACCCAGGGGGACGTTGAACGCCTCCTCACCGGGACCGCCGATCCAGAAGTAGCCGTGACCCTGTTTGTACATCTGGATCAGGCGCTCCTCCAGGACGCGCGCCTTCACCATCAGGTCATGGATGCGGATGAGCTGCTCTCGGGGCAGGGAGAGCGGCGCGGAGTTTTCTTTGATCAACCGGGGCCGTGACACGGGCGGAGGACCTCGAAGGGAAAAGAAAGGGACGCCCCTATACTCCGAACGCGGGCTCCCGACTCAAGGACCCTGATGTCACGGGTGTTCGCCATCGCCTTTCGGCCCCCGGGTGGCGCGACGCGGCAATGAGCGGAACTCATCCATGCCCCCGTGACGTGCTGCTTCCCGAGGGTGTTCGGACGCTCCGGGTCCGGGCGGATCGCACGGCCGTTGGGGGAGCGGGTGAGGGGGCGGCCGGGGGGAATAGCCCGACAGGTGGACTCCTCGCGTCAATCAGGAAGTGCGATAGAGTCCGCCCCGCCCCGACCGCGTACTCCGACGCGGGCTCCCCCAGGTGTGCCTTTGTCCCGTACGAACACGCGCCTTGACCCCGTACCCGAATCACCTGATGCGTCCGATGCGGCGCCCGGCACCCCGCCTCCTCCTCCGGAGTACACCGGAACGCACTCCCGGGAGCTCACCGCCCTGCGCGGGGAGAACACGGCGACCCGGCTGACCGGCGCGCTGGGGCTGCCGGCCGCGGAGCCCACGAGCACGGTCATCGCGCCCATGGAAGCCGGAGAGCTGCCCAACGTGGCGGCCATCCGCGGGCTGCGGTTGGATCAGCTGCTGCTGCTCACCACGGGCGCGCTGGTCATCGTGATTGTGGGCCTGCTGGCCGCGCTGTCCGCGAAGACGACGGAGGCGCAGCTCACCGCGACGTCGGACCGCTTCACGCAGCGGCTCCAGTCACAGGCGCGCGAGCTGGGCCAGACGGTGAGCCACACGCTGGCGCTCACTTCCGCCACCAGCCTGCGTGACAACAACTACGCGTTCCTCACGGAAGTCGCGCGCTCCATCATCGCGGACAACCACAACATCCTGCGCGTGCAGATGTTCGACGCGGACGGGCAGCTCGTCGCGGACAGCGACCCGGCCGCGAAGCTGGGCGAGTCCTCCGGAGGCCGCACCGCGGAGCGCCGCTGGGCCAGCGCCTTCTTCAACGGCCAGCCCGTCTTCGAGTTCCAGGAGCCGCTCGACTACGGCTCGCAGTCCGGCAAGGGCGTGGTGGTCATCAGCTACTCGCTGGAGGACCTGCAGAAGCAGCTGCACGAACTGGAGGAGAACAACCGCGCCTCCGTGCGCGCCAACACGCTGCGCATCGTCGGGCTGGGCCTGGGCTTCGTCGTATTGGCCGGTGTGCTGGCCGCCTTCCAGAGCCGCCGCATCACCAAGCCGCTGGGCGTGCTCACCCACCGCGTGATGCAGCTGGCCGCCGGTGACCTGGGCGCTCGCGCGGGCACGGCGCCGGGCGCGGGCCGCGAGGTGACGACGCTGGGCGTGGTGTTCAACCACATGGCGGAGCGCATCAAGGTGCTGCTGGAGGACGTGCGCGCCAAGGCGCAGCTGGAGCGCGAGGTGTCACTCGCGCGCACGGTGCAGGAGACGCTCTTGCCGGGCCGCGAGGCCGTGACGGTGGGGCCGCTGCGGCTCGCCGGGCTGGTGGTGCCCGCGGACGCGTGTGGCGGTGACTGGTGGTTCCGCGCCGCGCTGGACGACCGGCGCGTCGTCATCGGCATCGGAGACGTGACGGGCCACGGTCTGTCCACGTCGCTGGTCGCCACCAGCGCCACCAGCGGCTTCGCCTCCGCGATGACGCTGCGCGAGCCGTCGCAGGTGCACGCGCAGATGCTGATCACCGCGCTCAACGTGACGCTGGCCAACGTGGGCCGCGGCGAGCACCAGATGTCCAGCGCGCTCGCGGTCATCGACGTGTACAGCGGCAGCATCGACTACGCGGCGGGCGCCCACCCGGCGGCGGCCATCTACAACCGGAACACGCGGCAGATGGCGTCGCTGCCGGCGCGCGGTCCGCTGCTGGGCGCGAACGTGGCCTCGCAGTTCACGTCGCGCCAGGCGCAGCTGAGCCCCGGCGACATCATCGTCTGGTACACGGACGGCCTCACCGAGGCTCGCGACGGTGCCAACCGGCTCTATGGCACGCAGCGGCTGGCCGCCGCGCTCCAGGCCCACGCCCACCTCCCCGCCGACGCCCTTCGCGACGCGCTCCTCGCGGACGTGCGCGCGTACAGCGCCGGTCAGCCCCAGCGCGATGACATCACCGTCATCGTCGCCGAATTCAGCCCCGCCCCCTCGCCGTGACGAACCGCATGCGCCCATTCATCCGCTCCCCGCGCCGCGTCTCCACCGCGCTCGCCCTGATGGCCACCCTGGCTGGCCCACCGGCGGCGCTCGCCCAGTTCCGCCCGCCGCCCGCCACCGAGGCGCAGCGCATGACGGAGCAGGGCGAGCAGGTCCTGGTGTCCGCCAACGCCGCCCTCGCCAAGGGCGACAAGAAGGAGGCCCAGGAGAAGTTCACCAAGGCGCTCCAGCTCTTCGAGCAGGCGCTCACGCAGGAGCCGCAGTCCGTGTACGCCGCCGCGGACCTGGGCAGCGCCGCCAACGCGCTCCAGGACTTCCAGCGCACGGCCACGCGCCTGGCCCCGGTGTTCGCGCAGAACCCGCAGGACCTGTCGCTCGCGTACCCGCTGGGCACCGCGTACTTCAAGCTGCGCCGCTTCCAGGAGGCCGTGCCGGTGCTGGAGCAGGTGGCCGCGGCGGATCAGCCGGACCACCTCATCGTCCATTACTACCTGGCCAGCTACTACCTCTACGTCCAGGACGGGAACCGCGCCGTGACGCGGCTGCAGCGCTACCTGGTGCTGCGCCCGGAGAAGCTCGCGGGCAACGACTTCCAGATCCACGAGCTGCTCGGCAAGGCGCACCTCATCCGCCGGGACACCGTCGCCGCGCGCGCCTCGTTCGAGAAGGCGCAGGCCGGCCGCGCGGAGTCCGCGACCGCGCAGATCGGCCTCGCGGCCGTGCTGGAGATGGAAGGCAAGGTGCCGGAGTCCCGCGCGCTCCTGGAGCGGCTGGTGACGAAGTACCCGCAGGTGGCGGAGCCGAAGGAGCGGCTCGCGCGCCTGTACCTCGCCGCGGGCGACGTGCCGCGCGCGGACATCCAGGCCACCGGGCTGATGAAGCTGGGCTCCACGCCCGCCGCGCACCTGCTCTTGGGTGACGTGCGGCTCGCGCAGAAGCAGCCCGCGCAGGCGGAAGCCGAGTTCCGCAAGGTGCTGGAGCTTCAGCCCGGCCTGCTGATGGGACAGATCGCCGTGGGCAAGGCGCTCCAGGCGCAGGCGCGCCACGAAGAGGCCATCCAGTTCCTGGAGTCCGCCGTGAAGTCGGGCGGCGGCAGCCTGGAGCTGTGGGCGACGCTGGGCTCCGTCAACCGCCGCGCCGGCCGCTACCAGCGCGCGGTGGAGGTGCACCGGCGCGTGGTGGAGATGGCGCCGCGCCAGGCGCTGGGCCACATGCTGCTGGGCGCGGATCACTTCGCCACCGGCCAGTGGGATCAGGCCATCGAGGACTACGGCAGTGCGCTCCAGGCCGAGCCCGGCCACCCCGGCGCGAAGCAGTGGCTGGCCCGGGCCCTGGCCCACCGCGCGCGGGATCGCGCCGGCACCCAGCGCCTGGAGGACGCCGTGCGCGACCTGCGCCGCGCGTATGACCTGGACCGCTCCGTGCCCATGGCCCGCCGGCTGGGCGCGGCGCTGCTGGACAGCCGCCAGTACGCGGAGGCCCGCAAGGTGCTGGAGGGCGCGGCGACGCTGCCGGGCGTGACCTGGCGCGAGCACCTGCTCCTGGGCTACGCCCGGCTGGGCGGGGGCGACGCGCAAGGAGCGCTCGCCGCGTTCACCCAGTCCGGCGAGGCCACGCAGGAGCCGGATCAGCGCGCGGAGGCTTCCGCGGGCGCCGCGCTCGCGGAGGTGGAACTGGGCCAGGTGGACGCCGCCGTGCAGCGGCTGACGGACGCGGGGCCCTCCAAGACGGCCGCGAAGGTGGCGGAGGCGAACCTGCCTCGCGTGCTGGTGCGCCGGGCCCTGGCGAAGCTGGAGACGGGCGACGCCGCCGCGGCGAACCGGGACCTGGACGCGGTGGACCGCCTGGGCACCGGCAAGCGCGCGGACCTGGCGAAGCTGGCCGCCTTCGCCCGGGCGCTCACGCGCGCGGAGGAGGGGAGGTTCGCGGAGGCCACCGCCGGCATCAAGCGCTCCCTCACGCCCGCGCCGGAATGGGCATGGCCCAACACTCGCACGCTCGCGGACGCGTGGGTGCTCTACCGCCAGGGCAAGGTCGCGCCCTCGCGCAAGCTGCTCACCACCGCCCAGAAGAAGCCCATGCCCGGGCAGCCGAAGTGGATGGGCAACCTCACCGGCGCGCTGCTGCGGCGTGAGGCGGCGCTCGCGTACGCCTCCGGCAACATGAAGGCGTCGGAAAAGGCGCTGAAGGCGGCGCTCGCCGCGACGCCGGACGACGCGCTGGTGCAGCACAACCTGGCGTGCGTGGACTGGCGCCAGGGCGACAGCGCCTCGGCGCTCGCGACGTGGAAGCGCCTGGAGACCGCCGTGCCCATCGCGTCGCTCAACCTGGGCATCGACGCGCAGGAGCGCCGGCATGAACCCGCCGAGGCCGTGGACGCCTGGCGCCGCTACCTGGCCTCCGGCGCGGGCACCCGCGCCGCCCAGGTGCGGGAATGGAAGGACCGCCTGCAGGGCCTCTATGGACTGGGTGACGCGCAGGGCGTCTCGCCGGCCACCGGGGTCGCGGAGGAGACGCCGTGAAGACGCCATCCCTTGTCGCGCGGGGGAGCCTCCTGCTCGCCGCCGTGCTGTTCGCTGTTTCCGTCGCCAGCCCCGCTTCCGCCGCGCCGAAGAAGGCCACGCTGGGCGTGTTCCTCGCCACCACGCTGTCGGACGGCCAGGAGCGCTTCCAGTACGCGGAGGCGCTCGCCCAGAAGCTGGAGGCCAGCCTGGGCCGCCCCGTCGGCGCCAAGAGCTTCGGCCGCTACGAGGACTTCTCCAAGGCGGTGGGGGAGGGGCAGATCGACTTCGCCGTGGTGGACGGCTGGGCCGCGGTGCAGCTGGGAGCCAAGGCGCAGCCCGTGGCGTACGCGCCGCGCTCCGGTGAGACGCAGCAGCGCTGGGCCATCATCTCCCTGCAGAAGGGCACCGTGAAGGACCTCGCCGGCAAGCGCATGGCGCTGGTCAAGGGCGCGGGCTCCTCGGACCCCAAGTTCGTCTCCCACGTCGTGCTGGGCGGTGACCTGGATGCCCAGAAGCACTTCAAGCTGGTGCCGGTGCCCAACGTGGAGTCGGCGGTGAAGATGCTGGAGGCCAAGGGCGCGGAGGCCGCGCTCGTGCCGGTGGCGCACGTGCCCAGGGACATGCGGGTGCTCTTCAAGAGCAGCCGGGTGCCGGGCGCCGTGCTGGTGGACCTGAAGGGCGGGGGGGACGCGTTGTCCCAGTCCCTGTCCTCCGTGGGTGCGGTCGCCCCGTTCGACGCCTTCGCCCGCATCCAGGGCCGCGAGTTCGAGGACTTCCGCAAGCTCGTCACCCAGGGCCCCCCGCGCCGCCAGCCCGTCCTCGCGGACACCCCCGACCTGCGGGTGGAGACGCCCGTGCTTGTCCAATCCGAGTCGCTGGGTCCTGCCCTGCCGCCGTTCACGGACGACCTGGCCGTCTCCGCCGAACAGCCGGATGACTGATTGCGGCGTGAGTTGATCCGCGCACGGCGCCCCCGCCACCGTGCGCGTGTTTCACCGGGATCGACAGCCATGACTTGGCCTAAGGCGAGTTATTGCGGTAATTTGAGAAGTCGAGCGGAACGCCATCGTTCAGGGGTGGAAACTCGTCCCTGAGAACGATTGCCAGTCACATCGGCTCTGGTTCCTGGCGCAACGACCGCGGACATCCCTGCTTCCCCCTCGTGGAATTGAGAACGATGGACTCGACTGAGTACGGTGGATCGCGCACCAACGCGGTGAAGGGGTTTGCCGGTCGGCTGGGCGCGCGCGCGTGCCTCACCCTGGTGGTCTACGCACTGTCCCTCTTCGCGGTGGAGACGGCCCAGGCCCAGGAGGCCCAGGAGCCCGCCCCCAAGACGCGGACCAAGGCCACTCGCAAGCGCGCGGCCACCACGCCGGGCGCCAAGGCGACGACGAAGCCTCCGCGCACGGCGAAGACCCGCCGGGGCGCGAAGACGCCGCCGCCGCCTCCCGTGGACGTGGAGCCCGTTCCGGGGGAGGAGCCCGCCCCGCAGGAGCCGGCGCTCGCCACCGAGCCGCCTCCCGCGGCGCCTGCCGCCCCCATGGCCGGCCCGGGTCCGTCCGTCGCGGATCCGCTGCCCGTGGCCGCGCCCGCCTCGTCCTCTCCGTCGCCGTATGACGGGCCGCTGACGTCGGACATCCCGTCCAACCCGCCGCCCGCGCCCGCGCTGGGCACCGGCGCGGTGCTGCCGTCGTCGCAGCCGCGCACGGCGGACAACGTCCCGGACCGCGCGCCCTTCACGGAGCCCACCCCGGACCGCGCGCTGCCGCCGCCCTCCAGCCTCTCCGGCCTGGACGGCCCGGACCTGGGCGGTGGCGACGACCTGGAGCAGAACATCAACAGGGCGCTGAGCGAGGCCGTCGTCACCACGGCGTCCAAGCGCAGCCAGCGCATCTCCGACGTGCCCCTCACGGTGTCCTGGATTCCGGCGGAGGAGCTGGAGGGCACCGGCCAGTTCTCGCTCTGCGAGGCCATCCAGTACTTCCCCGGCATGGAGTGCCGCCGGGGCTCCATGCGCAAGGCGGCGGTGAGCGCGCGCGGCCTGGGCTCCAACTACCTGTCCAACCGCCTCCTACTCCTCAAGGACGGCCGTCCGCTGACGGACCCCTGGACGGGCCAGTTCTACGCGGATGAGACGACGCCGCTCACCAACCTGAAGCAGGTGGAAGTCATCCGCGGCCCGGGCTCCTCGCTCTACGGCTCCAACGCCTTCAGCGGCGTCATCAACATCATCGAGCGCCAGCCCTCGGACCTCATCGCCAAGGGCCAGAACGTGGGCGCCGACGCGCGCATCCTCGCGGGCCAGGACAAGACCTGGCGCCTGCAGACCAACGTCGCCGGCCGCGGCGGCCCGGTGGAGGCGCTGCTCGGCTACTACGGCTTCGGCTCGGACGGCCCGCAGCTCTTCAACAACCCGCAGCTGAACCAGACGGACACCAACGAGGACTCGCTGGTCCACCAGGTGAACGGCAAGGTTCGCGTGGGCCCCCTCGCGCTGGACGCGGACTTCACGGACGGCAACATCGGCCGGCCCGGCGGTCAGAACATCTCCACCGTGGGCAACTGCGGCCGCTGCCACTACACCGCGCAGGACAACGAGCACGTCCAGAACCTCAACGCCGCCCTGCAGCTGGATCAGCAGGTGACGGACAACGTGCGCGTGTTCGCCCAGGCCTACACGTTCTTCAAGCGCCGCAACGTGACGCTGGAGAATGAAATCACCGGCGCGCTGGAGGACACGCTGGGCAAGCGCAGCCGCATCGGCGGTGAGGCGCGCGCGCTGTTCTCCCTGGACAAGCTCTCCGTCACCGTCGGCGGTGACGTGAAGGCCGACCAGGTGAACAACCAGAACATCCTGCCCGGCCTGACCCTGGACGACACGAAGCAGACCATCCTGGGCGGCTTCGTGGACGCCGAGTACCGCATCACGGAGCGGCTGGTGGTGGGCGCGGGCGCCCGCTACGACAGCTACCAGATCCCCTCCAAGGTCTGGGAGGCGAAGACGGACCAGGTGTCCCCGCGCGCCAGCGTCGTGTTCCACGCCATCCCGGAGCTGCTCACGCTGCGCACCAACTACGGCCGCGCCTTCCGCGCGCCCACGCTGGCGGAATTGGCCATCAACCAGCAGATGTACGCCGCGACGCTGCTGGGCAACCCGGCCCTGCGCGCGGAGACGCTGGACACGGTGGAGGCGGCGGTGGACTTCTGGCCGCTGGACCGCCGGGTGCGCCTGACGGGCACGGGCTTCTACAACCGCGCCCGCAACTTCATCAATCAGGAGCTCCTCTTCGGCTCCACGTCCCAGTTCAAGAACCTGGGTGACGCGCGCGTGGCGGGCTTCGAGGCGGAAGCCGCGGCGCAGGTGCCGTCCATCAACTCGTCCTTCGACGTGGCCTACCAGTTCCTGGACGCCCAGGCGCTGCCGGTGGGCGGCGGGTCCGGCTACCCGCTGGACTACGCGCCCAGCCACCGCGTCTACCTGCGCGGCCGCACCAACATCGGCAAGTTCGCCTTCGTGGAGCTCTACGGCCTGTTCGTGGGCGCCCGGTATGATCCGGGCTTCGTGGTGGACGAGAACGCCGGCACCACCACCCGCGTGAAGCTGCCCAGCTACATCACCGCGACCGCGCGTGTGGGCTTCAACGTCCACGAGCGCGTGGCGGTGTCCCTGCTGGGAACCAACCTCTTCAACGCGAAGTACGAGGAGTCCCACGGCTTCCCCGCACCGCCGCTGGGCGTCTTCACCGAAGTTCGACTCCATTACTAGAGCGCTGTTTGGATACCGTCGCCGCCGTGAAGGATGCTCCCCTGAAGTTGACGCCGGACACGACGCTCACGCCGGAGGCGCTGGAGAAGGCCTCCGGAGTGCTGGCCCGGGACGGCCTGTTGTTGGGGCGCGGTGACGACGCGGCGCCGCGGCTGGTGCTGTTCGACGGGCGGTTCACCCCCGCCCACGCCGCGCTCCTGGAGCGCCGTCCCCCGGCGCTGCTGTTGGCCACCCGCGAGGGCGGCCAGCCGTCCGCCTGGGAGGCGCGGCTGCTCAGCGCGCTGCTCCGCGGCGAGCCCATGATCCCCCAGGAGGCCGCCACGTCCGTGGAGTGGCTGGGCAGCGTGGCGGAGGTGACGGCCGTGGGCGAGCGCGCGGCCGAGGCCGTCCTCCAGGCCGGCGGCTCCAAGGGCGCGGCCAGCCGGGTGGCGGATGTCGTCCATGAGATTGGTGTGAACGCACTGCTCGACGCGCCAGTGGACGGAAGCGGCGAGCCGAAGTACGCCCATCGGCGCGGCCAGGTGCAGTCGGTGGCGGAGGAGGATCGCTGCCTCTTGTCCTGGGCGGTGGCGGATGGCCGGGCGTGGCTGGAGGCGACGGACCGCTTCGGCCGCCTGTCGGTGTCACCGTTGGTGCGGGTCGTGAAGGCTTGGGGTGAGAAGGCGCAGGTGGATGCTTCGGGTGGTGGCGCGGGCCTGGGTCTGCGGCGCATCCTGGAGCACAGCGACGCAGTGGCGGTTCGGGTGACTCCGGGGAAGCGCACGCAGTTCGCCTGCGGCGTGGACCTGGGCGACGCTCGCCGCCGGGCCGCGCAGCCCAAGTCGCTGCTGTTCAGTCTGGAACGAGGGTAGGCGGGTGGAGAGCCAAACTTCCAATGCCAGCATCACCTCCCTGCGCGTGGGCAGTCTGACCCACGTGCGCGTGGCCGGGGTGATCGACGAAACCTTCCCGCTCTCGCCATCCTCCAAG
The DNA here is from genome assembly GCF_054512695.1 of Corallococcus sp. M7. Classification (NCBI taxonomy): domain Bacteria; kingdom Pseudomonadati; phylum Myxococcota; class Myxococcia; order Myxococcales; family Myxococcaceae; genus Corallococcus; species Corallococcus sp. M7. Next base: position 5,961,750 of record NZ_CM137252.1, on the reverse strand, counting down.
GGCCTCCAGGGCCTGGTGGTGGTGGACCTGGGCCTGGTGGAGCGCATCAGCTCCTTCGGCGTGCGCCGGTGGATTGAGTTCGCCGGCCACCCGCCGCAGGGCGTGTCGGGGCTGTACGTCGTCAACGCGCCGCCGGTGGTGGTGGATCAGCTCAACATGGTGGAGGGCTTCGCGGGTGTCGCGCGCGTGCTCTCGCTGCTGGCGCCGTACACGTGCCGCTTCTGCAAGGAGGACCGGCTGCGGCTGGTGCGCCTGGTGGAGGAGGCGAAGGTGCTGGAGCAGGGCGGGGCCCCGCCGCACCAGTGCCCGGTGTGCTCCCAGCCGCTGGAGTTCGCGGACGAGCCCACGGAGTTCTTCGACTTCGCGCGCCGCCAGCAGTTCTCCGCGGTGGATCCGGCGGTGCTGCGCTACCTGCGCTCCGGCATCCCGTCGGAGCCGTCCGAGCTCGCGTCGCACCTGAAGATCGTCCAGGACGACATCACCTTCATCACCCTGGCCAGCACGCTCAAGGGCGACCTCAACGTGCGCCGGCTGGCGTCCGGCCTGGAGGGGCGCGTCGCATTCGACTGCTGCCACGTGAGCGTGGTGGAGCCGGAGGCGCTGCCGCGCATCGAACAGGTGCTGGAGGTGGCGGCGCAGGGCGCCCAGGTGGTGCTCTGCCGCGTACCTCCGCCGCTGTTGGCCGTGCTGGCGAAGTCCACCAAGGCGCTGCCCGCGAAGCTGGCCACGCTGTGGCTGCCGTGCGACTGCCGCAACTGCGGCCAGGTCACCCACCAGCGCATCCAGACCTCCGAGTACCTGGAGGTGCTGCGCGCCAAGGGCACCATGGAGCGCGTGTGCCCCGTGTGCGGCGGCAGCGCCCGGGCTCCGGCGCTCGCGCAGTTCCAGGGGCTGCTCGCGCGCACGCCGCTCACCGACAAGCCGCTGGACGACATCGAGGCGCTGGAGCAGCGCGCCCTCAGCCAGTACCTCTTCGGCTCCACCAACCAGGACCCCGGCGCCAAGAACACGTCCGCCACGGACACGCACAACAGCGGCGCGCGGCTGCAGATCATCCGCCGGCTGGGGCAGGGCGGCATGGCGGAGGTGTTCCTCGCCAAGCAGCAGGGCGTGAAGGGCTTCGAGAAGTTCGTGGTGATGAAGAAGATTCTCGCGCAGTTCGCTGAGAATCCTGAGTTCGTCGACATGCTCTTCGCGGAGGCCCGCGCCAACGCGCGCCTCACGCACCCCAACGTCGTGCAGACCTTCGACGTGGGCGTGACGGACGGCGTGGCGTACATCCTGATGGAGTACGTGCGCGGCCCGGACCTGAAGCGCCTGCTCACGGAGCTGCGCCGCAAGGGCATGGCGCTGCCGCTGGAGCACGCGCTGCGCATCGTGGCGGAGGTGGCCGCGGGCCTGCACTACGCGCACAGCTACGTGGACCCCTCCGGCACGGCGCACCCGGTGGTGCACCGCGACGTCAGCCCCCACAACGTGCTGGTGTCGCTGGACGGCGCCATCAAGCTGTCGGACTTCGGCATCGCCAAGGTGCAGGGCGAGGAGCACACGCAGGCGGGCGTCATCAAGGGGAAGATTTCGTACCTCTCCCCGGAGGCCGCCAGCGGCCGCCCGCTGGACTGGCGCAACGACGTGTTCGCGCTGGGCGTGGTGCTCTTCGAGCTGCTCACCGGGCAGCTGCCGTTCCGCCGGGATCATGACGCGGCCACGCTCGCGGCCATCGTGCGCGAGCCCGCGCCGGTGCCGTCCCAGCTGCGGCCCCACATCCCGCAGGACGTGTCGGACCTCATCCTCCGCGCGCTGGTGAAGGACCCGGCGCGGCGCACGCCCTCCGCGGCGGCGATGCGCGAGGAGATCGAAGCCGTCATCGCGCACCACCGGCTGTCCTCGTCGCCCGCGTCCGTGGCGCAGTTCTTCAAGGAGGCGCTGGGCGACCGGCTCTCCGAGTACGCGCCGTCGTCCATCGCCGGCTCGGGCACGGGCTCCAACCCCCGGGCGCTGATGCCGGGCACGGGCTCGCACTCGCGCAACGTGGGCACGGGCTCCGGCAGCGACATGCGGGCCCCGTCGGACCTGTCCCGGCCGCCCGTGCGCGGGGGTTCCGGCAGCATGCCCCGGATGGAGCCGCCCCCGGTGGCCGCTCCGCCGGAGCCCGCCGAGCGCGGCACCGAGGTCGTCTCCGTCAACGCGCCCCCGGTCGCGCCGCCCGTGGCCGCCGCGCCTCCGGTGGCACCGCCCGTGGCCGCGCCCCGTCCGTCGCGCCCGGCCGCCGCTCCGCCCGCGTCGCCGCTGCCGCCGCCCACCGCGGTGCGCCCCGCCGCGTCCGCCAACGTGCCCACGCGCGTGGGCCCTCCGCCGCAGGCGCCCGCGCGTCCGTCGGTGTCGGTGCCCTCCGTGGCCCCGATGACCGCGGCTCCGCAGCCGCCCCCTGTGTCCGCCGTGCCGCCCCCTCCTCCGCAGCATGGGGGCACCCACGCGCAATACGGGGTCGTCCACGCGCCCCCGCAGCAGCCGCCCCTGGGCGCCCATGCGTCTCCGTCGACGGGCACCCACGCCGCCTATGGAGGGAATCCTCCCTCGCCCGTGGCCGCGCCGCCGCCGCCGCCTCCGCCTCCTGTCACGGCCCACGTGGCCACGCCTCCGCGGCCTCCGGCGCCTCCCGTGGCCGCGCCGCCGGCCCCCGTCCACGCGGTCTCCTCCGCGGCTTCCGCGCCCCCCGCCGAAGCGTCGGGGAAGGGGCTGACGCCCGGTCAGCGCAAGGGGCTCATCGTGGGCGGCGGGGCCCTGGTGCTCGCGGGGCTCGCGCTGGTGTTCCTGCTGCCCAAGGGCGGCGTGGAGGTGCGCAACGCCCAGGAGGGCGAGCGCGTCTACGTGTCCGGCGTCCGGCTGGAAGCGAGCCAGGGCCTGCCCGAGGGCACCTCCGGCTGGCTCATCTCCACGGCCGTGGACGGCAAGCTGCACCGCTTCGGCAAGGTGCCGAAGTCGGAGCACATCGACCTGCGCACACTCGCGGACGCACCGCCCCAGGCGGACGCCCGGGGCACGCTCAGCGTCACCGGTGCCCAGGGCTGCCGCGTGGCGCTGGGCTCTCAGGTGCTGGAGGGCCAGACGCCCCTGTCCAGCCAGATGCCCGCGGGGCGCGAGTTCGAGGTGCGCGTCACCTGCGGCGGCAAGCCGGACGTCGTCCGCTGGGTGATGGCCGTCCCGGGCCAGGGCGTCGCGCTGGACGTGCCCTGAGCCGGACGGAATGACAGGGGCCGGAGGACACCGCTGACAAAGCGTCCCTCCGGTCCGTGACGCCGCGAAGGCCCTACAGCTTCTTCAGCAGGAAGGCCTTGTACTGGCCGTAGCCCGGCAGGTCCTCGCCGAGCGAGCCGTCCAGCTTCGCTCGCAGGGTGAGCGTGCCGCCCGTCAGCTCCAGCGTGAAGCCCGGCGCGTCCTTGTGGACGATGTGCAACGTCTGGATGCCTTCCCGGACAGCCTGCTTCCCGATGTCGTCGCGACAGACGGACTTCATGTCGTCGATGAGCCGGTCGAAGACGCCGTTGGAGAGCATCTGGATGGCGGCGGTGTTGGTGAAGCTCGCCTCGTCCAGCGTCACCCGGATGTCCGCGCCCGCCGCGGCCTCCCTCAGCTCCGCCACCTTCGCGTCGAGGGCGTCCTTCTTGAACGCGGCCAGCTCCGACCGTTCGGCGAGACCCATGGTGTTCATGCTCCGTGCTGTGTCCGGCGGGAATGCCTGAAAGCAGGCGGAAACCTCGTGGACAGGCCGCCCGTGTGTCAACGCCCTCAGTCGTGGGTGCCCACGTGCAGGTCGCCGTGGCGCGTGCAGACCCAGTGGAAGGCGCAGGAGCACGCCACCGCGCGGGCGTGCGTGCAGCAGCGGCCTCCGAAGTCCTCCGGAAGGGCCTCCCGCTCGGGAGGTGGCGGGTCGGGCAGCTCCCTGGGGGCGCCCCGGCCGGAGTCTGCGGGCACGCTGCCGCAGCAGCCGCGCTGGAGGCAGCCGGGGCACAGGGACAATTCACAGTGCGCGCACCAGTCGAACACCTCTCCGGCGGTGCCACGGCGCTCACAACCTCCACAGGCGTCGAACATGGGCAGCCTCCTTGCTCACCTGCGAGGAAGGTAGAGGAGGGGTCCGACATCACGGGTCGTGCGGGAACGTCTGGCGCTCCGGGAGGAGGGAAGCGACGGCTGGCCGACGCTCGCGCCTCGCACCTTCCACGGGTGGACGGGAATCAGGACGCACGCCGGTCCGTGAGCCCTTGCGGCGTTGGCCGGGGATTCGCATGGAACAGGGGCTCACGTAGTTCCAGTTTTTCGGGGAGGACGCAGTCATGCGCAGACACCGCCGCATCATCGGAGTGTTCGGCTCCGGGGCGAACTCCCACGAAGAGTGGGTCGTCCCCCTGGCGCGGTGGATCGCCGAGGCCGGCTTCGACCTGCTCACCGGCGCGGGCGGCGGCGTCATGAGCGCGGCGGCGGGCGCCTTCGTCCAGGTGGAGGGGCGGCGGGGGGCGGCCATCGGCATCATCCCCGGCACCGTGGGCGCGGATGGCCGTTACCAGCCCCGGCCCGGCTACCCCAACACGGACATCGAAATCCCCATCTACACGCACCTGCCGCTCAGCGGGGAGCAGGGCACGGACCCCATGAGCCGCAACCACATCAACGTGCTGACGCCGCACGCGCTGGTGGCGCTGCCCGGGGGCGCCGGCACCGCGGCGGAGGCCGTCCTGGCCTTGCGCTATGGCAAGCCGCTCATCCTGCACGGGCCACCGGAGGTCTTCCGGCGCTTCCCGGCGGAGGCCGAGCGCACCACCTCCCTGGAGCGGGTGGCCGAGTTCCTCCTGGCCGCCACCCGCTAGGCGGCAGGCGGGCTCAAGCAGGGCCTTGGTGGGGGGGAAGCCGCCCCACGGGGTGGCAAAAGATTCTAGGATGGACGCCGTGGGGAGGGGTGTGCGCCGCGGGTGCACGTCCGTCACCCATCACGTCCGCCATCATGATCAACCCCGACTATCCGCTGGCCAGCTGGTTCCTCGCGGTCTCCACCTCGGTCTTCCTGGTCGTCTACGCACTGCCGTTGCTCTTCATTCCGCTGCGCTGGGCGCGTTGGTTCGGGTGGGAGCTGCCCACGGGCAACAACGATTTGACGGTCTACTTCGCGCGCTGCCTGGGCGGCCTGGCGCTGTCCGTCATCATCGCGGTGGTGCAGTTCATCCCGGACCCCAAGAGCCACCTGGTCATCTTCGAGCTCATCGGCCTCATTGGCGGCCTGATGACGGCGGTGCACATCTGGGGCGCGGTGAGAAAGCAGCAGCCCTGGCCGGAGACGGCGGAGATTCCCCTCTACGGCGCCATGTGCCTGGGCGCCCTGTACCTGCGCTACGCCAACCTGTCCTGAGCGGAAAGCCCCCCAAGGATGCCCTCCACGCAGCCCATCGATCCCGCTGTCGCGATGCTGGCCCCGTACATGCCGGCGGCCATCCTCGCGCGGCTTGGGAGCCAGGAGGCGGACGCGCTGCCCCGGGCGGAAGGGGTGCGCGGCGCCATCCTGCTGCTGGACATCGCGGGCTTCACGCCCATCGTGGTGGGGCTGAGCGGCGCGGGCCCGCGCGGCATCGACGCGCTCCAGCGCCTCTTGACGAACTACTACACGGAGATGATCGACGTGGTCCGCGACCACGGCGGGGACATCTACCAGTTCGCCGGCGACTCCATCCTCGCGTGCTTCGAGGTCGCGCCCGGGGAGGCGGACGCGGACGTCGTGCAGCGCGCGGCGGTGTGCGCGCTGGGCGTGCAGCGCAGGCTCGCGCGCTTCGCCCGGCTGGAGCTGTTGGGCCAGCGCTTCGGCGTGTCGTCGCGCATCGGCATCGGCTTCGGTGAGGCCACCCGCATCGTGATGGGCGCCACCGGCCTGTGGATGCACCCGGCGCTCGTGGGCGAGCCGCTGGCGCAGGCGGTGGGCGCGGAGAAGCAGGCCACGGTGTCGGAGGTCGTCCTGAGCCCGCGCGCCTGGGCGGCCCTGCCGGAGTCCGCGCGCAAGGGCGAGCCGCGCGAGGGCGGCAACCACCGGCTGGCGCTCGACGCGCCGGTGGAGTCGGTGAAGCGCCCGCTGCCCGCGCCCACGGGCGGAGCGGAGCTGGTGGGCCGGTGCGCGCTGCTGCTGCACCCGGTGCTCTTCACGAAGATCACCACCGCGCACCAGGAGTTCGCGGGCGACTTCCGCGACGTCACCTGCTTCTTCGTGCGCTTCACCCACGCGCGGGCGGACACGGATCCGGACGCGTTCACCCACGACCTCAACGCCTACTACGAATACGTCCAGCGCGAGTCCGCCCACCACGGCGGCGTGCTGCTGATGACGGACTTCACGGACAAGGGCAACGTGCTCTACGTCCTGTTCGGCGCGCCCACCGCCCAGCAGAACAAGGAGGTGCTGGCGTGCCGGCTGGCCTGCAAGCTGCTCAAGGCCCGGGAGCAGTTCCCCTTCCTGGATGAGCTGCAGATCGGCATCGCCACCGGCCACGCCTACTGCGGCGACATGGGCTCGCCCACGCGCAAGGGCTACTCGGCGCTGGGCGAGGTCGTGAACATGGCCGCGCGCCTGATGACGCACGGCGGACGCCAGGACGGCGTGCACCTGTGCGCCAACACCCAGGCCCGCTCGCAGCAGGGCGGCTTCGCCACGGAGTTCGTGGAGGACGCGAAGCTCAAGGGCGTCTCGCGCTCGGTGCCGGTGTACCGGCTGCTGGGCGAGACGCGCCGCGGCCTCTTCATCAAGGGCCGGGGAGACATCATCGGCCGCAGCCGTGAGCTCAACGTGCTGCACGAGGCGCTCAACGCCTCCTTCGCCGGCCAGGGCCGCGTGAGCGTGGTGTCCGGCGAGGCGGGCATCGGCAAGTCGCGCCTGGGCGCGCGCGTGCTGGAGGACGCGGAGGAGGGCGGCGCCCGGTCGCTGTACGGCGTCTGCTACTCCTACGAGGCCTTCACCCCCTTCTTCCCCTGGAAGGAGGTGCTGCTCCAGGCGTTCGGACTGCACGACTCGGACGACACCGAGGCGCAGCTTGGGCGCCTGCGGCAGGGACTGGACGGCCTGGAGGACGTGGGGCCGGAGTGGATCCCCGTGGTCGCGGGCATCCTCGGCATCGCGCTGGAGGAGACGTCCGCCACGTCGGGAATGGACGCGCGGCGCAAGCAGCAGAAGGTGTTCCAGATCATCTTCCAGCTCCTGGAGAAGCTCAGCCGCGCGCAGCCGCTCTTGCTCTTCTTCGAGGACCTGCACTGGGCGGACTACATCTCGCTGGACCTGCTCCAGTACCTCGCGGTGCGCGTGGGCTCGCACCGCATCATGGTGCTGGCGACGATGCGCCCGGGCGACCAGCTCCGAGGGCTGCGCGACCTGCCGGAGTTCATCCCGGTGGACCTGACCAGCCTGGACGACGAGGACACGCGGGCGCTCTTGCGCGTGCACCTGCGCCTGACGCCGCCGGACGTCGCGCTGGAGGACCGGCTGCTCGCGAAGGTGCAGGGCAACCCGTTCTTCATCGAATCCATCGTGGAGGGGCTGGCGGAGCAGGGCTACCTGGGGCCGGTGGAGCCCGGCTCGCAGCGCATGGAGTTGAAGCGCGGCCTGCAGGACCTGCTGCTGCCGGACTCCATCCAGGACGTGGTGCTGTCGCGCATCGACCTGCTCAGCGAGACGGAGAAGCTGGTGGTGAAGGTGGCGTCCGTCATCGGGCGCATCTTCACGCTGGACGCGGTGGCGGCGCTGGTGCCCACGCTGGGCCACTTCGTGCTGCGCGAGGCCATGGACACGCTCCAGCGCCTGGGCCTCATCCTGCTGGAGACGGAGGAGCCGTACACCTGCCTCTTCAAGCACATCGTCATCCGCGACGTGGCCTACAACACGCTGCTGGTGTCGGCGCGTGAGGACCTGCACCGCCGGCTCGCGCGCTACCTGGAGCAGCGAGCCAACGACAACCTCGCGGCCTCCGCGGGTCTGCTCGCGTTCCACTTCCTCGCGGGCAACGTGGAGGACAAGGGCCTGGAGTACACGCTGATGGCGGCCCGCAGCGCGCGGGCGCAGTACGCGAACGACGACGCGCTCTACCACTACAACCGGGGCCTGGAGCTGCTCGGCACCGTCGTGCCGGTGGACCCGGAGGCGACGCTGCTCCAGACGCGCCGGGTGATGCAGGAGCTGGCGGAGACGCTGCTCCAGGCGGGCCACTACACCAACGCCATCCTGATGTTCGAGCAGTGCCTGGTGGACGAGGAGGAGATTCCCCGCCAGGCGGAGCTGCACCTGGGCCTGGGCCGCGCGCACCAGGAGAAGGGCGAGTCCGCGCTCGCCACGCAGCACCTGGAGAAGTCGCTGGTGCTGAGGGGCCGCAGCCTCCCGGGGAACCTGGCCACGCTGGGCCTGCGCACGCTGGCGAACCTGCTGCTTCGGGGGCTCGCGTCGCTGTTGCCCTTCATCCTGCGCCCGCTGCCGGCGGCGAAGCTGGGCAACTACCTGCAACAGCTGTCCACGCTCAACTCGCTCATCCGCATCTACTACTTCGCGGACATCACCAAGCTCACCTGGGCGACGCTGGTGTCCACCAACATGGCGGAGCGCTCGCGCAGCGACTACGCCATGAGCCTGGCGCGCGGCTACTACGGCACGCTCCTGTTCGGCGCGGGCCTGCTCGGCCGCGCGCGCTACCACTGCGAGAAGGCGCTGGAGTACGCGCGCCGCTCCAAGGACCCCGTGGCAGAGGGGCTCGCGCTCAGCCGCCTGGGCATCCAGGCCTTCTTCGCCAACGAGCTGGAGCGCGCGCGCGCCTTCCAGGAGGAGGCTGTCTCCACGCTGCGCCAGGTGGGCGAGCGCTGGGAGCGCCAGACGTCCCTGATGATGCAGGCCACGGGCGAGTTCCTCCACTCGCGCTTCCGCCCCGCGGTGGCGCTCTACGAGCAGATGGGGACCATTGGCGTGGAGCTCAACGCGCTGATGCACCAGGGCTGGGCGCACTCGTGGGCGCCCATGTGCCGCTACCTCATGGGCGAAGGTGACGTGGGCGAATTGTGCGCGGAATTGGAGCAGGGGCTGCGCATCAGCGAAGAGGTCGCGGACCTGGCCAACCAGTGCGCCAGCCTGAACCACCTGGCCAACGTCACGGTGCGCGAGCACCAGGTGGAGGAGGCGGCGCTCGTCGCCGTGCGCTGCTTCAAGAGCATCTGGAGCTACCAGGTGCTGGTGCCCTTCCTCCAGGTGGGGCTCGTGGACGCGGCGGAGGCGGCCCTCTTCGCGCTGGAGGAGGGCGCCACGGTGGTGCCGCGCAAGGAGCTGCTCAAGATCGTCCGCCTGTCCTGCATCAAGGCGCGCGTCATCGCCCGGCTCTATCCGTACCTGAAGGGCCCGGCGCTGCGCGTGACGGCGCGCTCGCTGGCCCTGCGCAAGGGCCCGAAGGCCGCGGAGCCGGTGTTCCTGGAGGCCATCTCCGTCCTGGAGAAGAGCCCCAACCGCTGGGAGACGGGCGTGGCCTACTTCGACGCGGCGGTGGCGCTGCCGAACCGGCGCGAGGACTTCCTCGCGAAGGCGCGCGCCATCTTCACGGAGGTGGAGGCCCGCGCGGAGCTGCGCCGCGTGGACCGCTTCCAGGCCACGCTCCAGGCCCCGCCGGCCGAGCTGCTCGTCCCGCCCCAGGCCGCCCGGGCTCCTGACGCCCGCGTGATGTGACGCGCATTCCTTGTCCCGTCAGGCGGGGCCCCTAGACTGCGTGCTTCTTCTTCGACCACCGCACCGGGCTCATGATCACCGCGCCGCTCCGCTTCCAGCTCAGTCCCGTCATCGTCATCTACATGCTCGTGGTCCACGGGCTGGCCGCGCTGGCGTTCTTCCTGCCCTGGCCTCCGCACGCGCTGCCGGTGGCGCTGGCCGTGTACGTGTCCATTGGCCTGGGCACCACGGTGGGGCTGCACCGGCTCCTGTGCCACCGCGCCTTCGCGTGCCCCCGCTGGGTGGAGTACGCGCTGGTGACGGTGGCCATGCTCACCGCGCAGGGCAGCCCGCTGTTGTGGGCCGCCAACCACCGTCTGCACCACGCGAAGGCGGACGCGGACGGGGACGTGCACTCGCCGGTGCGCGGCTTCTGGTACGCGCACATGGGGTGGATCCTCAACGAGTCCTCCACCGAGGAGGACGGCTGGCGCACCTGGTGCCGCGACATGGCGGAGGACCGCTACTACCACTGGCTCCTGCGCTACCGCATCGCGCCGCAGGTGCTGGGGGTGCTCTTCGTGGGGCTGACGTTCGGCTGGCGCACGGTGCCCGCGTACTTCTTCCTGCCCGTGGTGTGCTGGATGCAGAGCACCTACGCGGTGAACTCCGTGTGCCACGCGGCGTTCGGCCATCGCGTGCACGACACGCGCGACCACAGCCGCAACGTGTGGTGGGTGAGCGTGCTCGCGCTGGGCGAGGGCTGGCACAACAACCACCACGCCTTCCCCGCGTCCGCGCGGCACGGCTGGGTGTGGTGGCAGTGGGACCCGGGTTGGCTCTTCATCCGGGCGCTCCAGGTCCTGGGGCTGGCGTGGGACGTGCGCCTGCCGTCCCGCCTCAGGTCAGGACCTGCGGCGTGAGGCCCAAGCCGGGCATCCGCTCCGCGTCCCACGCCTCGATGGCATCCAGCCCCGCGATGTAGCGGCGCTCCGGGTTCTTCACCGGGTTGCGGATGCTGACGATCTCCGGCCCGGAGAAGAGGATGGTCTGCTTGTAGCGGGGCAGGTCGCTCATCATCAGCTTGGACGCGTAGTGCCGCGCGATGTTGGGCAGGCTGCCCAGCGTGCGGCACAGCCGCTGGAAGTGCTCCACCACCTCCGACGCGTGCATCTGCTTGGGCCGGTGGCACAGCGTGTAGCCGTCGTAGTCGCGGCTGGTGGTGCCGGGCAAGAGCCGGTCCTCCGCCTTCAGCTCGCGGAAGAAGGGCGTCTCCGGATACGGGCACACGATGCCCAGGAACGTGACGGAGAAGTACTTCAGGTCCGCCAGGTAGTCCGGCAGCCGGTGCAGGTACTCGTTGGTGTCGCCGTCCGAGCCGACGATGAGCCCGAAGGACAGGAGGATGCCGGCGGAGAAGACGCGGCGGATGACGGCGTCCACCTCCGACAGCTTGTTCTGGCCCTTGTTCATCGCCTTGAGCGAGTCCGGGTTGAGCGACTCCAGGCCGGTGTAGACGTAGCGGCAGCCCGCCTTCGCCATCAGCTTCACCAGCGACTCGTCCTTGAGCACGTTGAAGGTGAGCGCGCAGCCCCACGTCTTCTTCAAGGGGATGAGCGCTTCGCACAGCGCGCGCAGGTACTTGGGCGAGCCGCCCAGGTTGTTGTCCAGGAAGACGAACGCGTCCCCCATCAGCCCCAGGAAGTTCGGGTTCCAGCGCATGCGCGTCTGGATTTCGTCGATGACCTCCGGGATGGACCGGAAGCGGTAGCGCTCGTGGCCGGTCAGCACGCAGAAGTTGCACGTGAAGGGACAGCCGCGCGACGCCTCGATGCCCGGCAGGCGCACCTTGTTGTGCGTGAAGTCGATGAGCTCGTAGCGGTACGGCCGGATGGCCGCGGCGCCCTGCGACGGCAGGCTGTAGCGGGGCTTGAGGCAGCCCTTCTCGAAGTCCGCGATGAGCGCGGGCACGTTGGACTCCGGCTCCCCGGTGATGACCGCGTCGAAGTACTTCGCCGCGTCGTCGGGGAAGTGGCTCGCGTGCCGGCCTCCCGCCACCGTCGTCATGCCGCGCTGACGGAAGAGGGTGGAGAGGACCTTGGTGTGCTCGTAGTACGAGTGCAGGTACGAGAAGAAGACGAGATCCCAGTGCCGGTCCAACGGCAGATCCGCCTCCTTCTCGTTGAAGATCTCCACCTCGGCGTGCTCCGGGCACAGGCCCGCGATGAGCTCCGGCACGGAGGACTGCATGATGGAGGGTTCCTTGATTCGCAGCCGGGTCGGATGGGTGTACGTGGCGATGATGGCGATGCGCATGCGAGCGGGCCCGGCGGCGCACGCGGATGAAACGGGCGCACGCGTTCGTGTTTTCACCTGCCGGACCGCGTCCCCCTTCGTCGGCGGAGGATCACCCGGAGTCCGGGCGCTGGCAAAGGATCTCCATCGCAAGCGCCGCACTCCGCGCGTGTTTCCGGTGGCAGCGGACGACCCAGGAGGACCTATCTCGTGTGGGGGGCATACTGATAGATCTTTGAAACATGGATACCTCTCCCACGCCAACCGCCCCGGGTTGGCCGTTTAGACGTTATTTCTGGATTTCAGTCGCGGCCGCGGTGCTCCTGAGCCTGACGATGTTGAACACCGGCTGGATGTTCGACGACTACGTCTGGCTGGGCGTCTGGGACAACCTGCCGCAGCCGGCGCCGCTGGCGAACACCCACTTCGACGTGTACCGCACGGCCACGGGCATCCCGGAGCACACGTCCCAGATGGCCCGCGCCGGCATCTTCCCGTGGTTCGTGGAGCCGGGCGTGAAGCTGGCCTTCTTCCGGCCCCTGGGCAGCGCGCTCTTCGGGCTGGATCACCTGCTCTACAACCGCGTCGCCGTCGCCTACCACGTGCACTCGCTGCTCTGGTACGTGGGGCTGGTGGCGCTGGTGGCCCTGCTGTTCCGCCGCATCCTCCCCACGGGCATCGCGGGGCTGGCGCTGGTGCTCTTCGCAGTCAACGGCTCGCACAGCGCCCCGGTGGGCTGGCTGTCCTACCGCGTGCTGCTGGTGTCCATGCTCTTCGCGGTGCTGGGCTTCTGGCTCCACATCGAGTGGCGCGAGCGCCAGCGCAAGGGCGCCCTGGCCGGTTCGCTCATCGCCTTCGCGCTGGGCCTGGCGAGCGCGGAGACGACGCTGATCATGATCCCCTACGTGCTCGCCTACGAGGCCTTCGCGGGCCCTGGCAAGCCGTCCGAGCGGCTCAAGGCGCTCATCCCGTTCAGCGCGCTGATGGCCGCCTTCCTGACGATGTACAAGGTCCTGGGCTACGGCGCGGCCCGGCAGGACACGCACCTGGACCTGGCCGGCGCGCCGGTGCAGTGGTTCCTGGCGATGTTCGAGCGCGTGCCGGCGGCCATCGCGGGCCTGACGCTCAGCGCGCCCAACGACTACATCATGGATCCGTCCTACGTGGGCACCTTCCAGGTGCTGGGCCTGGTGGGCCTGGTGTTCTTCGCGCTGCTCCTGTGGGGCGTGTGGCCGCTGGTGGAGCCGGCGGAGCGCAAGACGCTGAAGTGGCTGCTGGTGGGCTCGTTCGCGTCCACGTGGCTGGGCAACTCGACGCTGTCCGGCGCGCGCACGCTCATCGTGCCCAGCCTGGGCATGGCGGTGGCGCTGGCGGTCATCCTCCGCGCCGCGTGGCAGGGCCGCGCGCTCAAGCCGCGCGCGGGCGCGGTGCTGGCGGGCGCGGCGGTGATGGCCGTCATCCACATCGCGGGCGCGCCCTACGTCTGGTGGCAGACCGCGACCGTCTATTCGGAGGTGGACGCGATGTCCAAGCGCGTGCACGACCGCTACGCGGAGGCCTTCGACTTGAAGCAGCTGCCCGGGCAGCGGGTGGTGGTGCTCAACGCCCCCAACGGCACCGTGGGCATCTACGGCTCCGTACAGTGGTGGTCCACGGGCATGCCGCTGCCGAGGAACTGGTGGGTGCTGTCATACAGGGCGGGCGAGCAGCACGTGACGCGCACCGGCCCCAACTCGCTGGAGCTGTCCCTGCCCAAGGGGGAGCACTACCTCAACCGCCTCGAGGAGCGCATCTACCGCGGCAAGAACTGGCCGGTGAAGCAGGGCCAGGAGTTCGACGTGGGCGGCATGAAGGCGCGCATCGAGGAGGCGGACGCGGAGGGCCCCACGCGCATCTCCTTCACCTTCGACGTGCCGCTGGATGACCCGTCGCTGAAGCTGGTCCAGTGGCGCAACCGCAAGGTGGTGCCCTGGGTGCCTCCGGCGCTGGGCGGGGCGCCGTCAGTGGTCAACGCGCTCAACAGCCCGGAGTAGCCGGGGGCAGGGGCGGCCCGCCTGTTCGAGGCGGGGCCCGCCCGGCTTCAGCCCACCATCCGCACCACCGCCAGCGTGATTCCGTAGACGAGCACGGACACCAGCGCAGCGGCGGGGATGGTGAACACCCACGCCCAGATGATGCGGCCGGCGGTGCCCCACTTCACGGCCCGCCAGCCGCGCGTGGACCCCACGCCGACGATGGCGCCGGTGATGGTGTGCGTGGTGGAGACGGGGATGCCCAGCTCCGCCAGCGCGATGATGGTGACGCCGCCGCCTGTCTCCGCGCTGAAGCCGCCAATGGGCGCCAGCTTCGTGAGGCTGTGGCCCATGGTGCGGATGATGCGCCAGCCGCCGAAGAAGGTGCCCAGGCCGATGGCGGCGTGGCAGGAGATGATCATCCACCAGTCGATGTGGAACGGGCGGTCACGCCAGATGGTGCCGAAGAGCACCACCGCGATGATGCCCATGACCTTCTGCGCGTCGTTGGTGCCGTGGCTGAAGGAGAAGATGGCGGACGACACCAGCTGCAGCCGGCGGAACCAGGTGTCCACGCGCAGCGGCGTCTGACGGTGCACCGCCCAGGTGCTGGCCAGCATCATCCCGATGCCCAGCGTCATGCCGATGAGCGGCGAGAGCACGATGAAGGCCGCGATGCGCGCGATGCCGCTGCCCACCAGGCCCTCGAAGCCCAGGACGGGCAGGGTGGCGCCAATCATCCCGCCCGCCAGCGCGTGCGACGACGACGAGGGCAGCCCCCACCACCAGGTGAGCAGGTTCCAGACGATGGCGCCCATCAGCGACGAGAAGATGACCATCAGCACCGCGGTGGGACCGGCGGCGCGGAGCATCTCGAAGTTGATGATGCCCTTGCCCATGGTGTTGGCCACGTGCACGCCGCCCGCGAAGGCCGCGATGAAGTTGAAGAACGCCGCCCAGGCCACGGCCAGGTTCGGCGACAGCACGCGCGTGGACACCACGGTGGCGATGGAGTTCGCCGCGTCGTGGAAGCCGTTGATGAAGTCGAAGATGAGCGCGACGGCGACGATGGTGACGACCGCTGCGAGCAGCATCTCAGGAGTGCTCCAGCACGACGCCTTCGATGACGTTGGCCACGCCCTGGCACTTGTCCGTGGCCGTCTCGATGAGGTCGTAGATCTCCTTCCACTTGATGATGGTCAGGGTATCCACGCCGCTCTTGAACAGCCGGCCCATGCCCGCGCGGAGGACCTCATCCGCCTGGGTCTCCAGGTGCTTGATCTCCTTGCAGCCCGCGAGGATCTGCTCCGGCTTCTTGATCAGCCGCAGCGCCGCGACGACCTCCTGCACCTTCTGCGTGGAGAGCACCAGCAGCCGCGCCAGCTCCGTGGCGTCCGCCCGGGTGGATTCAATCTCGTAGTAGAGCAGCCGTGCCGCCGCCGCGTTGGTCAGATCCAACACGTCGTCGATGCGCGACAGCAGCGTGTGGATCTGCCCCCGGTCGAACGGGGTGATGAACTGCTGGTGGAGGCGGTTGAAGGCCGTGTGGGTGACCTCGTCGCCCTGGTGCTCCACGTCCTTGAGGGCCTGGACGCGCCTGGGCACGTCCCGGAAGTCGCTCAGGAGTTCGTGGAGGAGCTTCGCTCCCTCGACAGTTCTGGCGCATTGCGCGTCGAAGTCGTCGAAGAACTCGTCCGACTTCGGCATCAGCTTTTCGAGCATGGGGATCTCCCTCGGCGCCTGGAGGGACAGGAGCTAGCCGCCGCGGGAGGGGGTGGCGCCTCTAGGGGGTGACACTCCCGTGACGCGGGAGTGACTACCCTACCTGGAGAGATTCGCCAGTGTTCCGTGCGAAAACGTACGGATTCCGGGGGGTTGCGCTTGACGCGAGGAGCCGCTCAGACGACGCGGTTGCGCAGCTCCTCGAAGAATCCCACCCACAGCTGCCACATCTCCTCCGCACCGCGGGTGATGGTGGCCAGCTCCTCGTCGGTGTACTGGAGGCCCACCGTGTGCCCGGCCGTCTCCACGTGGTCCGGCTCCTGCTTCACGTGGATGTCCACCCAGGGCAGGGCCTTGAGGCCCGTGGTGCGGCGCACCAGCTTGCCCAGCTTGGCCACCATGGTGAGGTCCGCCACCTCCGTGCCGTAGAGGAAGCCCAGGCCGGTGAGGTGGCTGTCCGTGGAGCGCTGGTACCCGTCGATGAGCCGGCGCGTCGCGGGCGTCATGCCCGCCTCGGACACGCCCGCCCTGGTGAAGCCCGCGTCCGTCATCGTCTGGATGAAGAAGCGCTCGTGCGCTCTCGCCGGGTCTCCCTCGCCCACCTCCTGGTTGAGGATGTGCGTCACCGCGGTCTTCATCTCCATCTGCGGACAGACGGCGATGAGCTTGCCCAGGAACGTGGGGAAGTAGTGCAGGGGGTGCCACCACTGACCCAGGACCAGCTCCGCCTGGTCGCGGCTGAAAGCCTTCTCATCCACCACCTCGAAGAACCGGTGCTTGATCAGCTGCTCACGGTGGGGATTCTTCGCCAGTGCCGCCTCGATGGTCTGGTTCCGCATTGCCGCCTCCAGGTTGGTCCAAAAGGGCTGGGTCGGCGTTTATCACAAAGCAGGACTGTGATTCTTGGAAATGTGGAAAGACAAGTTCAACGCGACTACGTGGTTTACCGCCAGTGTGGAACGTGCAGGCAGGCGAGGGTGGGCTGTTCGGCGTGGGGGCTGACAGCCTACAGTTGGAAAATAGGCATTTTTCCCCTGGCCCCCTTGTACGGAAGGCGCATGACCCTGTTCCGGCACCCTGAAGATCGCATCCCGGTCCTGATGTTCCTTGGCGTCTTCGCGCTCGACATGACGGTGTTCCTCACGGCGCGCAGCTGGTGGGTGCCGGTGCTGTGGTTCGGGCTGGGCATCATCCCCAAGGGATGGATCTGCTCGTGGAACCACCACCACCAGCACCTGTCCTTCTTCAAGCACGCGCTGCCCAACCGCCTGTTGGAGATCGTCTTCGGCTTCCAGACGGGCGTGACGTCGCAGGCGTGGTTCCTCCACCACGTGCTGGGCCACCACAAGAACTACCTGGACCAGTCGCAGGACGAGTCGCGCTGGAAGCGGGATGACGGCTCCACGATGGGCGAGGTGGAGTACTCGCTGAGCACGGCGCTGACCGCGTACCCGCGCGCGTTCCAGGTGGGCAGGAAGCACCACCCCAAGGCGCTGCGCACGTTCGTCTGGATGGCCGCGCTCCAGGTGGTGCTGCTGGCGGGCCTGTTCTGGGTGAACCCCTACAACGCGCTCTTCGTGTTCCTCTTGCCCATGATGGCGTCGCTCTACGTGACGACCTGGGCCACGTACTTCCACCACGTGGGCCTGGAGACGGCCAACCACTCGGAGGCCTCGTACAACATCCTCCACAAGGGCTACAACCTGATGACGGGCAACCTGGGCTACCACACCGCGCATCACACGCGGCACGGTCTGCACTGGTCCAAGCTGCCGGAGCTGCACGCGCAGCTGGCGCAGGAGATCCCCGCGAACCTGTACCGTCAGCCGGGCATCCCGTTCGTCTGGCGCGGCTCCGAGGAGAAGCTCGTGCTGAGCGAGCACGAGGTCGCCGCGCTCTCCGGCGCGACCGTGGCCCCGGGCAGCGAGAAGCTGGCCGCCTGAGTCAAAGGCCTTCTTCCGCCGGAAGCGCTCCTTCCGGCGGAACAGAGACGCGGCGCTACTTCTTCGGCTCCGGCGTCTCCGTCGTGCGGTTCGCCGCCAGGTTGATGACGTTGAGGAGCAGGTCCTTCACGCGGCGGGGCTTGTTGCCGCCGTTGTCCTCGATGATCTTCTCGATGTCGTCATCCTGCCGGTGGTACTCGGGGATGAGATCGCCGCCGCCCTCGGGGTTGGACAGGCCCTCGAAGAGGAAGAGCACGTCCTCGCCCTTGCGTCCGAAGGACGCGCCGTCCTGCCGGTCGCGGTAGACGTTGATGTCGCGGTTGATGCGGTCGAACGGATCTGCCAGCTGCTGGTTCGCCTGGTCCACCACGTCGCGGAAGTAGTTGGGCTGGCCCTTGGTGTTGGTGTCCACCACGGACAGGCGCTGATCATCCCAGCGGCCCACCATGTCCGTGTTGATGACGCCGGCGATGTTCTTCAGCTCCAGGCCGGGGATGGGGTGGTCCACGAAGTACTGCGAGCCCACCAGGCCCTTCTCCTCCGCGCCCGTCCAGATGAAGAGCACGGAGCGGTCCAGCTTGCCGTTCTTCGCCGCCTCCGCCAACTCCGGCACCGCCGCCATCAGCACCGCGCTGCCGGACGCGTTGTCGTCCGCGCCGTTGTACGCGTTGCCCTTGCGGTCCACGCCCACGTGGTCCAGGTGGGCCATCACCACGATGACCTCGTCCTTGTGAGGCCCGGTGCCGGGCAGCATGGCCATGGTGTTCACCGCCTGGCCCGTGGCCGTGGCCACCTGCTTGAGCTCCTCCACGCTGCGCTGCTTGCCCGAACGCGCCGGCACCACCGACTGGCCCGCCGCCTTCATCGTCTCTTCGTACTGCTGGTTGAGCTTCTTCAGCGTGTCCTTGGGCATCTTCTCGTCCAGGTAGAAGCCCTCCTGGAACATCGTGTGGCCGAACTGCTTGTGCTCGGCGTGCCCGGCATGGGCCGCGCCGGCCGTCTCGCCCGCCTTGTCCGCGCCCAGCCACGAGTAGACGTTGAACTTCTGCTGGAAGGGGTTTTCCGGGTTGTTGATGTTGGGCCCCACCAGCCCGTACTTCTCCGCGTGGGCCTGCACGTAGACGGAGGCGGCGTCCAGGCCCGCGGAGGGGCTGTCACGCCCCTGCAGCGCGTCCGAGGCCAGGTACTCGATGTGCGTCATCGGATCCGAGTCGGCCAACGCGGGCGGCTCGGTGGGCGCCTCCGGCGGTACGGGCGTCGTGGGCGCCGGAGTCGGGGTGGTGGGCGCGGGCAGCCCCAGGATCGGCGGCGGCGCGGGCAGCCGCGGCAGCTGGCCGGGCGCGGGCTTCGTGCTGGAGGACTCGAAGCCGTCCTTGAAGGCGAGGGGGCGGTTCCGGGACTTCGTCTCCGTCGTCCGGGCGTCCTGCGAGGACAGCCGCGAGACGGAGGTGAGGGGACGCGAGCTGTCGTTGATCTTCGAGGCCATGGTGGGGTGTCCGGGGGGAGGAACCGCGCTCCCCAGATTATCCGTCGAACCCCCTGAGGAGTTGTGCGTCACGGCAAAGTTCCGCCCGGGAGTGCGGGGGGCCTGACGCTCCACGTGAGACCGGACTTGCTACAAATCGCGTGTTTCATGTGACTCCCAGCGCTACTCCGTTTTCTCAATCAATGAATGGCACGAGTGAAACAGACGGACTCCAGGTGTTGGCGCGAGGGGTGCAGTGGGGCCGTGTGCAGTTGCAGTCCACCCCACACGATGAGGTAGCGGATGCATCTGAAGATCACGGGTTCCCTGCTGGCTTCCATGCTGCTGAGCATCACGGGTTGCGCGGGCGGTGCCGACGACGGCCAGGCCTCCGGGTCCCTGGGTGCGCAGGAGGCCGCGGCGTCCCAGTGCGTGAAGAAGTTCGAGGGCATCACGAGCTGCGCGCTGGGCCGCGCGAAGGTGGATGCCGTCGCGGACGGGCTGGCGGTGTCCAACCTCACGACCCAGAAGGACGGCGTCTCCAGCAGCTTCACGCAGGCGGTGAAGTGGGAGCAGCGCGTGGCGGTGAGCCTGGGCGCGCAGGGCGGCTACCAGCTGGCCGCGCGTGATGGCGACCAGGTCGTCAGCACGCTGAGGGTGACGCCGGGCCGCGAGGCGAACACGGTCAACATGCTGCCCACGTTCACGGGCTCGCCGGGCGGCTCCGCGTACCGGATGAACATCTACCGGGGCGGCGTGCTCCAGGGCTCCAGCCCCCAGCCGGCCGGGCTGATGATCACCTTCACCAACTGGCGGGACTTCCTCCGCTGGGCGGAGATGCACCACCACTTCCTGAACGACTTCGACATCGACGGGCTGTCCACCGGCTCCGCGGAGACGAACGTGGGCGCGTGCGTGTGGCGCCTGGATTCGGAGAAGAACACCTTCACCGTGAACATCGACGGCAAGGCCATCACCGGTGACTCGGTGGAGTTCATCGAGACCGTCGCGGATGGCGCGTACCCGTACCGTCACTTCACGGGCATCGACACGAACGCCATCGCTGGCGAGTACACCATCCGCTCCGAGTCCATCACCCAGCCCACGGGCGTGAAGTAGTCAGGACCGCGCCGGACGGGAGGGCGCACCTCCCGTCTGGCGTGCGCTGTCAGCGTCTTCCGGAGACGGAGGACGTGGGCGTCGCCACGTTCTTGCCGCTGCCGCCCATGCCCGCGGCGGGGCTCATCGTGGGCGTGCGCACGGCCTCCAGCGGGGCCTTGCGGGCCGGCGCGAAGGAGGCGGGGACCTCGTTGGCGTAGAGCAGCTTGTAGGCGCTGTAGCTGCTGAGCACGCGCTTCACGTAGTCGCGGGTCTCATCGAAGGCGATGTGCTCCACCCACTCGTCCAGCTCCGCGTCGGGCAGGGCCTTGCGCCAGCGCTCCACCGCGTTGGGGCCCGCGTTGTAGGCGGCCACCGCGTAGGCGGGGTTGCCGTTGAAGTGCTTGAGCAGCGAGCCCAGGTACGCCGCCCCCAGCCGGATGTTCGGCGCGGGCTGGAGCAGCGACGACATCTCGAAGGACGCCAGCTTGAGCGAGTCCGCCACCGCCTGCGCCGTGGTGGGCATGAGCTGCGCGAGCCCCAGCGCGCCGGTGGACGAACGGGCGCGCGGGTTGAACCGGCTCTCCTCGCGGATGAGGCCCTGCAGCAGGTCCGGGTCCACGCGCGCGGCCTTCGAGTAGCTCTGGATGAGCGGCCGGAACGCGAGCGGCCACGTCGCCTCCCACACCGGACGGGACGCGGGGCTCAAGGGGCCCGCGGCCTCCTGGCGCAGCGTCACGCGAGCCACCTGCCGCGTGGCCCGGCCCCGGCCGGTGCGGCGCATGGTCTGGTACAGCAGCCGCGCGGGCGCTTCCGCCAGGCCGCGCGTGTCCACCGCGAGCAGCTCCTCCACCACGCCCGGCTGTCCCAGGCGCAAGAGCTCCACGCCCGCCGCGAAGCGCGCATCCTTCTGGAGCGGGCCCGGGGGCAGGGGCCAGACCTCGTCGTTGGCCGGCGCGGCGGTGTTCACGCTCTTCGCCACGGCCGGCTGCGCGGCGCTCTCCGTCAGGCGCGCCAGCCGCTCCGGCGCGTGCTGCGCCAGCCGCGTGCGGGACAGCAGCCCGTACCAGGCCGTGGGCCGCTCGGTGGCGATGAGCTCGTAGCGCGCGAGCGCCACGTCCACCGCGCCCGCGTTCTCCTGGGTCCGGGCCTGCCAGTAGCGCGCACGCCAGAGGGCGTCATCGGTGCGCGCGGCCTCCGGCAGCTGCTCCACCGACATGAGCGACGCCAGGCCCTGCTGCGTCTCGCCCTTGCGCAGGTGCAGCCAGTAGGCGCGGAAGAGGGCCTCGGCGGCGAAGTTGCCGGCGGGGTAGCGCTTCGCCAGCGCCTCGTAGTTCTCCAGCGCTTCGTCCGCGCGGCCCAGGCGCTGCTGCGTCCAGGCCTCGAAGAACAGCGCGTCGTCCGCGTAGCCGTGCTCCGGGTAGTCCTTCGCCAGCGTGGCGTACGTCTCCACCGCCGCTTCCGGCTGCACCACGGACTGTGAATAGGCCAGCAGGTAGAGCGCCTGCGGCCGCTGCTCGGGCGACTGGCACTCGCGCGCCACCGGCTCCAGCACCTGGATGGCGCGGCGGTGCTGACGCTCCTTGCGCAGCGCGCGGCCCAGGGTGAGCTGGGCGCGGCAGGCCAGCTCGTCCGGGAGCTCCGTGCGGGGCCCCGAGCGGGCCAGCATGTTCATGGCCGGGACGTTCTGGTGCAGCTCCACCAGCGCCTCCGCGCGGCGCACGCGCCACTTCATGGGCAGGGGCAGGTCGCGCAGGAGGGCCTTCGCGCGGTCGGCCTCCGGCGACAGGGGCGCGGTGGCCCAGACCTCCAGCAGCGCACGGTGCTCGGCGTTGTACTGCCCCGCCGCGCGCGCCAGGTCGCAGTACGCGAGCAGCGCCTTCATCCGCAGCGCGTCCGGTCCGCGGGCCTGCCGGTTGTCGATGAACTCCTGGAGCGCCGCGAGCGCCTCGGGGATCTTCAACTGGCGCTTGAGCACGCGCGCCATGGTGAAGCGGGCCTCCGGGTAGAGCGGGGAGCTGGGGCTGACCTGGCCGTACTGCTCCGCCGCGCGCAGCGGCTTGCGCAGCCGTTCATGCGACTGCGCGGCCTTCATCAGGCAGTGGTCGCGCAAGGGGAGGTAGTCCTCCGCGAGCGCGGTGAACTCCGCGGCGGCGGTCGTGAAGTCGCGCGCGAGGAACGCGCTCTGCGCCTGGAGGAAGCGGCCGGGGAGGGAAGGGGGAGACTCCGTCGCGAGCAGCGCCCGCGCGGACTTGTACCGGCCTCGGTCGAACTCCGCCTTCGCCTTCGCCAGCAGGCCTTCCGCGAAGTAGGACGCAAGCCGCTCCGGCCCGAAGGCCTCCGCCGTCACCTCGTCCTGGGAGGGCTGCGCCGTGGGCGTGTCGAGCAGGGCCTCCAGCTTCTCCTCCGACATCACGTCGCCGGAGTCGTCCTCGTCCGGTGCCTGTGCCCACACGGTGCCCGGGGCCCACAGGCCCGCGCACGCGAGCAAGACCGCTGCTGTTCCTCGAAGTCCGTCCATGCCAGCCCTCGTTCGTCCGCCAGGGACCCGGATGGATTGGCACTGCCCGTGAGCTTGGAACCTGCCCGCCTGTCCGCTTGCCAGGCTCGCGTTGGCTTTCGTGCATCCGCGCCCGGGCACACATCCGGAGCGCTGCACGAAAGCCAACGGCCCGCGGACCCTGCGTCTGGCGTCTGGGGTGCTACATACCCAGGGGCGCCTGCCTGCTGTCAGGGCGCGGCATTGTGGACCGAGAGGTCGCCCGGCATGCGGGGGGCCACCTCGTAGGTCGTCTCATACTGCGCGCCAAAGCCCACCACGGTGATGTGCTGTCCCACGGTGAGGGCCTGGAGCGCGGCCTTGTCGAAGCCGGCGGAGACGTGCACGAACACCTGCACCTCGCCGCTGCCGTCGTCGATGTAGAGCTTGTAGCCGTAGGGCGAGTCGTCCTGGAACGCCTGGGTGATGGCGCCGCTCACGCGGATGAGCTCGCCCTCCACGGACTCGTTCACGCCGCCGGTGGTGACCTCTTGGGGCGACACCTGCTCCGTGCCCGACTTCAGGTCCACGTCCTCGGGCACGCTCTTGAGGATGCGCAGCATGTTCTGCTCGTCCAGCGTGCCGGTGACGCGCACACGGGCGCCCAGCCCGAAGGACAGCTTCTCCTCCAGCTTCACGTAGATGCCGCCGGTGTCGTCCTGGATGGCGAAGCCCTCATCGCCCATGGCGGAGGAGAACGTGCCGGGAGCCACGGTGACCGAGCCCTCCACCGTCACCTCCGAGCCGTTGGAGCGCGAGCGCGCATCCTCGATGGAGAGCACCGGATGACAGCCGGCGAGCGCGAGCACGAACGCGCCCACCAGCGTCAGGGCACCGCGGCGCGAAAGGGAAGGGGAGGAAGGTAGGGAGGTCGGGTTCATGGCCGCCTTCTATCATCCGGCAGCCAGGGATGGCTCGTATTTCTGATTGTTCTGGAATTCACCCGAGATGAGACTGGCGTCTGCCTTTGTGTCGAGCCGAGGGCGGGTGGGCTGTCGACAGGTGATACATGAGGGAAACCGATGTGAATCATTGGATGCTCTTGCGGTCCTCGGGTCTGTAGCTTTACCGTGCGCCTGCAGCCCTCCCCCGGACATCCATGGCCACGCCGAGTCTCCCGTCGTCGAGTGTCGCGGTCGAAGAAGCCAAGCCCTCGCTCGCCCGCATCTGGTGGGTCGCGCTGCGTCCCAAGACGCTCACCGCCTCCATCGCGCCCACGCTGGTGGGGTGGGCCTTCGCCAACGTGGAGGGGGGCTGGCAGCCGGTGCCGGCGCTGACCTTCCTGGTGGGCTTCATGCTGGCGCAGATCGTCAGCAACCTGGTGAACGACTACTCGGACTTCGAGCGCGGCGCGGACACCGCGGCCCGGCTGGGGCCCGCGCGCGTCACGCAGAAGGGGTGGCTCACCTCACGTGAAGTGGCGGCCGCCGCGGCCCTGGCCTTCACCGGCGCCGCGCTCGCGGTGCTGCTGCTGACGCAGGCGGGGGGCTGGCCCGTGCTCGTGGGGGGCGCCGTCTGTCTGGCGGGCGCCGTCCTCTATTCGGCGGGCCCCGTGCCGCTGGGCTACATGGGCCTGGGGGACCTGCTGGTGCTGCTCATCTCCGGCCTGCTGGGCGTCACCGGCAGCTACGGGGTGCTCACCCACCACCTCTCCGGCGACGTGATGCTCGCGGGCCTGTCCATGGGGCTCATCGCCGCGGGCATCCTCGCGGTGAACAACCTGCGCGACCGCGAGACGGACGTGCTCGCCGGCAAGCGCACGCTGGTGGTGCGCTTCGGCCGCCGCTTCGGCCAGTGGGAGTACACGCTCGCGGTGGCCGGGGCGTTCGCGCTGCCGGTGATGGCCTGGGCGCTGTCGCCCGCGCATCCGCGCGCGTGGCTCTTCACGCTGGCGGGCCTGCCGCTCGCGGCGGTGCAGATCCGCGCCATCTGGCGCGAGGACGGCGGCGCGCTCAACCCGCACCTGGGGCGCACCGCGGGGCTGGGGCTGGTGTTCGCCGTGCTCCTGTCCGCCGGCCTCAGCCTCTGATGGGTCTAGACTCGCAAGCCCCCGCCCGTTCCCGTTCCATCCCCCGTTTTCGCCCGCTCCGGAGTCTCCCGTGTTCTTCGCGCCGAAGGTCTTCCCCGCCTGGGGTTCGCTCAGCCATGCCGCCCGGTCCCTCTACGGTTGGACCTTCTACACGGTGCCGCTGGCGCTCCTGACGCTCTTCAGCCCCGCCACCTTCCTCACCGTGGCGGGCATGCAGCCGGACCCGGCGGATCCGCACCACTTCGCCGTGCGCATGTTCGGGTCGCTGCTCACGTCGCTGTCCTTCATGTCCCACCAGGCCGCGGTGCGGGAGATCCGCCCCTTCTTCCACTGGGCCGTCATTGGCCGCACGTTCATCACCGGCGTGGTGCTCATCTGCACGGCGCTGGGGCAGTGCCCGCCCATCATGGCCTTCTTCGCCTGCATCGACTTCGGGGGCGGCATGTGGACCTTCGTGGGCCTCAAGCGCGACGCCGCCGAGGCCGCTCGCGGCGCCCAGCCCGCCCTGGCCCATCCGACGCCCTGAGTCACCCGCCCACCGGGGCTCAAGCCCCTCGCGCGATCTGAAGTCCACGAATTGCGCGGACTCTCATAATGTGGTCAGTTTGAACCGATGAGGTGTTCTCCTCCCAACCCTTCCCGGGCCTCACCGTCTCCGCAGGTCGGAGCGATGGCGGCGTCGGGAATGGTGGGTCGCGTGGGCCCGCGCGTGAGGATACCTGCTCCCTTTCCTCCCCCCGAATCCCTCCGGCCTCGTCTTCCATGAACCGCTCAATCCTGCTGAAGAGCGCGTGGTGCGCCCTGCTGGTGCCCCTGCTGTCCTGCAACCTCCTCAAGGTCACTGATGACGAGGGGTCCACCACGGGCCGCGGTGCCAAGCGGTTCGACCCGTACCAGGGCCTCAACTCCGGCGCGATCCGCCTGAGCCTCCAGTACATCAACGGCTGCGCCTTCCTGCCCAATGGGCAGATGGTGGCGAAGAACGGCGTGCCGTTGATGCACAACGACGCCCCGGTGAGCTACCCGGACACGTGCATCACGCCGCTGGCGCAGAACCCGCTGACGCTGTCGCCTCCCACGGGGACGCTGCAGATCCTGTCGGACACCCAGTACTTCCTGAACCAGTTCTCCGTGTCGGAGACCGTGGTCAACCAGCACAACAACCCCAACGACCAGACGGCCGCGCTGGCGTGGATCAAGAACCAGTCCGTCTTCTCAGGGCTGGACTGGACCAACGTCAACCAGGGCCCGGACGAGTGGAGCTTCTACAGCCTCGCGGGCGCGGTGGAGGACTGCTGGACCCGCGAGGTGCAGTTCGGCAACGCGAACTGGCAGAAGGTGAAGGACGACACCATCACCGTGGAGGTGCTGGACGAGACGGGCACCTCGCGCGCGAGCCAGACGTACCTGCGCTCGGAGCTGCTGGCCTCCTCGCCCTACGCCGGCCACAGCCGCTTCTCCTGGCGGTCGGAGAACCTGAAGCCGCCGCGCTTCCCCGGTGACAAGGATCCCGGCACGGTGACGGGTTTCACCGGCGGCCTGGACCAGAGCGCCATCACGCGCACCATCGCGCGCGTGGACTGGGTGGGCAGCACCAACCCCTTCAAGGTGCTGCGCGTGCCGCGCCTGTCGGGTCCCGGCGCGCTCAAGGCCACCTGGAGCCAGCTGCCGAACAAGCCGTTCTTCTTCCCCGTCACGTACGTCATCCCGGATGACCGCCCGTCCACCTGCACGGACGACGCCGGCAACCCGGTGCAGTGCAGCCCGGGCCTGGACTCGCGGCTGGTGTTCTCGCCCCCGAAGGAGGGCAGCTTCTACAAGCCCGGCGAGGACGTGAGCGTCTACGTGGACCTGCGCGACAGCGCGGGCGCGCACCTGCACTCGCGCGACCTCTTGCCCAGCGCGCGGGAGATCATCGGCGGCCAGTCCAACGGCATCCAGACGTTCGTCCCCAACGTCATCGCGACCGTCACGGAGAACGACTCCATCTCCAACGTGGCCATCGCCGGCCCCATCCAGGACTTCCAGGTCCTGGGCAATCCCAGCGACAAGCCCCAGTTCCTCGCGCGGCCGTTCCCGTTCGCGATGCTGGATGACGCCACGCTCACCGGGCTGACGCCGGGCCTCATCGACTACAAGTGGCCCACGCGCCAGACGTTCACGCTGCCCCCGGACGCGAAGCCGGGCACCTACGTGGCGCTGGTGAAGTTCAACCGCGCGTCCATGGGCGAGCGCGTCGCCAAGCTGAACCCCTTCTTCTTCCAGGTGGGCCAGGACGAGCCGACGACGTACCCGGGCAACGTGGGCAACTGCCAGATCTGCCACCGCGGCGTGCTGTCCCTGGACAACCTGCGCCACGGCCTGTCGGTGGACCACATCGAGAGCTGCAAGGTCTGCCACCACTACGACACGGACACGGTGGGCCGCACGCAGGAGATGGTGCACCGCATCCACATGAACTCGCCCAGCTACCCGGCGAACCGCGCGGACTGCACCGTGTGCCACCTGACGCGCAAGAGCACGGAGCGGCCCAGCCTGTCGCTGTGCGGCTCGTGCCACATCTCCCAGCACGGGGATGAGTTCTTCCAGATCGCCTTCAACCAGCGCGGCACGCCCAGCCGGTTCGGCAACTGCGCGCAGACCTGCCACGGCGGCGATCAGCTTCCCGCCAGCCACATCCTCCCCGCGAAGTAGGGGAAGCCACCCGCCATGCAAAGAGCTCTCTTCGTCGGAACGCTCCTCGGCGCGGCCCTGCTGAACGCCGGCTGCCAGGAATCCTCCAACAACCCCGCGGTGTCGACCTTCACGCCGCGCCCCACGTATGAGACCCGCGAGCCGGAGGGCCTGACCTCCCGGCTGAACGGCTTCACCGTGGACCCGGAGGCCTACTTCTTCAACCTGGCCGGCTGCGCGCCAACGCCCGAGCAGTGCCAGCTGCCGCCGCTGTACGCGGAGTTCAGCCCGCTGTTGCAGCGCGCGGCGGTGCAGAACGCGCCCATCTCCCTGCTGGACAGCGCCACGGGCCAGGTGCTCGCGGAAGGCGGCGTGGTCGCGCCGTCGGACGCCAATGGCGTCTGGACCCTGGACAAGGTGCCCACGCGCCGGGGCGCGCCGTTCTTCGTGCTGTCGCTGGGGGGACCGCAGGCCGCGCTGGCCAACAACGGAATCCTGCCGCTGCCGCCGCCGATGTTGACGCTGCAGCCCGTGCCGGCGGGCACCTACGTGCCCACGCTGACGGTGCGGCCGGTGGTGCCCGCGCACAGCGCCTGCGTGGGCCTGGAGGCCCTGCAGATGAGCGACAAGGGCATCCTGGAGGCGGTCGCGAAGTACCTGACCACCGAGGGCACGCCCACCACGGTGGCGGACCTGCTCAACCCGGGCCGCTTCGGCGGCGTGACGGTGTTCTGGCTGTACCGGCCGGGCTTCCCCGTCTTCCGCGTGCCGGCGGCGAACACCACCGTGGAGGCCAGCGCGGGCCGCGTGCTGAACATCGAATGGGCGCCCCCGGGCGCGCTGCCGCCCGCGCTGGCGGCGTTCCAGTCCACGCGCGGCTTCTTCATCCCGCCGGGGCCGCCCGCGCCCACCAGCTCCCTGGGCGTCGTCGCGGTCGTCCACCCGCCGCTGCCGCAGCCGCCAATGGGCCCGCCGCCGGTGGTCCACTACACCGCGAAGGACACCACCATTAGCGACCCGGAAGGGCGCCCGTGGGTGCTCCAGCCGCTGGACCTTCCCGTGGCCCCGGGCAGCGTGACGTTCGCCGGCCTCCAGATGTCCAGCAAGACGCCCTCGACGACGCCCCAGATTCCCCCGCCCAGCACCTGCCTGCCGGGCCAGTAGCCGCCTCACCCGTCCCAACGCCGGCGCTGCTGTCCACTCCTCCCCCGTGGGGCAGACAGCGGCGCCGTGTGCCGTCCCCGTTCATCCGGAGAAGCGTTCCCCATGATGAAGAAGATCCTGATCGCCATTGGTGCGTTGGTCGCCCTGGTCCTGATTGGCGCGGGCACCGCCATGGGCGTGGCCACCCACAAGATCAACAAGACGTATGAGCACGTCGCTCTGCCCAACATCACGCGAGACAGCTCGCCGGAGGGCATTGCCCGAGGTGAGCAGGTGTTCCGCGCGGTGTGCGCGGAGTGTCACGCGGGCGGTGGCAACACCAAGCCCACGGGCGTGCAGATGCACGACTTCCCGCCGGAGCTGGGCACGTTCTACTCCGCGAACATCACCTCCGACCCCGAGAAGGGCGTGGGCGCCTGGACGGACCAGGAGATCGCCCGCATGGTGATCAACTCCATCGACAAGAGCCACCACGTGCGCCCCATGCCCGCGTTCCCCAACATGGGTGACAAGGACCTGGCGGCGGTCATCGGGTTCATGCGCTCGGGGCACCCGGACTTCGCGCCGGAGAAGTTCCAGCCGCCGCGCTCCACGCTGACCCCCATGGGCCGGATGGTGTTCTCCTTCGCCATGGGCATCAACGACAAGGGCCGCACGGAAGTGGTGCCCGTGCCCGCGAAGGCGGCGGACTCCGTGGAGTACGGCCGCTACGTGTCCGCCAGCGTCTATGACTGCGTCTTCTGCCACTCGCCGGGCTTCGAGGGCAGCGCCGCGAAGATGCTGAAGCCGGAGACCGTGCTGAGCGGCGGCTTCGAGTTCGACCTGACGCCGCTGGGCGGCGAGGGCAAGCTGCTGTCGCCCAACATCACCGTCAGCGAGACGGCCGGCATCGGCAAGTGGACGCTGGATGAGTTCAAGCACGCCATGCGCACGGGCGTGACGCCCGCGGGCCACATCCTGCGCGCGCCCATGCCCAAGTACCGCTACGCGGACGACGTGGAGCTCACCGCCATCTACACCTTCCTGCGCTCCATGAAGCCCAACGACACCGTGGTGCCGCCGCCCGCCGGTGGCCGCCCCAAGGCGGAGCCCTCCAACGACCCGGAGAAGATGTTCAGCTCCCTGGGCTGCGCGACCTGCCACGCCCCCGGCAAGACCTACGAGGCCAAGCTCCAGGGCGCCAAGGGCAAGGCTCCGGAGGAAGTGGCCAGGTGGATCCGCAACCCGGAGTCCTTCAAGCCCGGCACGCAGATGCCCACCTACGAGTCCCTCGTCGACGAGAACAACGCCCTCGCGCTGGCGAAGTACGTGCTGGGCAAGACGGGCGGCACCGTGAGTGAAGGCACCGCGCCCTGAGTTTGACAGCGGTGTGACATTGACCCCCGCGTGAGTGTCCACACGCGGGGGTCCGGTGAAACATCCGGTTTGTTTCGGGGGGGGTGGGGCGTCACAGGAAGTACCTGTTCAGATAAGCTTTCATGTGAAGTCGTTCCCCCACCCCGCGGAGCGTCATTCCATGAATGTTTCACCGGCCTCCCCCTCGGCTCACCGGTCGCAGCGTTCCCAGCCACTCCACCTCCATGAGACGAAAGCCCCGGATGCGCAGGGGCCCATCCGGTTGGATGACGTGCTCTGGAATCCGGTCAACGCGGAGGAGGCGCTGGAGGGGCTGGAGAAGATCCTCGCCCGGCTGAACGCGCGGAATGACTCACGCGCCATCTTCCTGGACATCTACGCCATCGTCACGCGGAAGGTCGTCCACCTCTTGAGCCGCGAGGACGCGGGCGGCTTCCTCGAACCCGAGTGGCTGTCCCACCTGACGGGCCGCTTCGCGGAAGAGGCGCTCATCGCGGTCCGGGACTCGCTGAAGAACCTGCCGCTGCCCACCGCGGCGTGGCGCTTCGCGACGCATTACCCGGCGCAGGGCCTCACGCAGCCGTACCAGGACGCGCTGCTGGGCGTGAGCGCCCACATCAACCACGACCTGGGAATGGTCGTCTACGACAACATCGCGCACCAGTCCCCGCCGGTGGATGCACGCCGCCTGGCGCGCTACCGGCACGACTACTTCCACGTGAACGAGATCCTCCGCTCGTGCATCCCCGAGTGCGTGGACCTGCTCGCGGAGCGCTACCGGTGCGCGTCCACGCGGCTGCTCCTGCGCGTGCCCTTCAGCCGCCCCGTGGTGGAGCGCACGGTGATGCGGATGCTCATCGTCTGGCGGCAGCGCGTCTGGGACAACGTCGTCGCGATGCTGGAGGCGCAGACGCCAGAGGAGCACCAGGCCGTCGTGGAGCGCGTGCGCACGACGTCTGGCCGCATCGCGCAGGCGCTGTGCGCGGACAAGGCGCTCTGGTGGACGGTGCGCGGCGAGTCTCCGCCGTTCAGCCTGGACCTGCCGCCGGAGGCGTGGCCCGGCGTGGTGCCGCCCGCGGAGCCGGAAGTGGGCGCGAGCGCTGCCCGCGCCGGCTAGCAAAAGCCGCCTTCAGGAGGGCGTGACTCCGGCCACGAGGTAGAAGCGCACCTGGCCGGAGTTGACGGCGTAGGCGACGTCCACGCCCAAGAGAGGCAGCACGACGTTGTTGAGGTACAGCCGCAGGCCCCCGCCCACGCCCTGGGCCACGGTGACGGGGTTCTGGCCGGTGATCGTCACCCGCAGGTAGTCGCGGATGACGCGTCCGTTGGCGTCGAGCAGGAGCCCATCCTCGGCCACGTCCTGCCACGCGACGGCGCCCGTGTCGGAGAAGGCCACGCCCCGGAAGGCCAGCGACTTCACCTTGAAGAGGGGGAAGTGGTACTCGGCCGTGAAGGTGAGCCGGCTGTCGCCGCGGAACTGCCGGTACTGGAAGCCGCGCAGCGTGTTGCCGCCCATCACGAACTCCTGGTGGAAGGGCAGGTCCTTGCCCAGCACCAGCTCGCCGCGCAGCACCAGGTTGTTCTCCTCGAAGAAGCGGATGCCGTGGCGGTAGAGGAGGCCGAACTTGCGGTAGTCGAACTCGCTCCACACGCCCGGGCTGGACACCTCGTAGGAGGCCTCCAGGTTGAGCCCCTCCGTCACCGCGTGCAGCGTCTGGCGCGAGTCCAGGCCCACCATGAGGCGCAGGGACGTGTCCCGCATGGCGGGGCCGGTGGAGAACGGCGGCACCGTCACCGGCTTCTCCGGGTCCGGCGTCTTCGCGTCGATGCTGGACAGGCGGTACTTCGCCGCCGCGCGCACGCGCTCGAAGAGGATGAAGCCCAGCTCGGAGCTGATGGACGCGGAGTTGAAGCGCGTGCGCCGCAGGACCTCCGGGTCGTCCTCGCTGGCGTCCATGCTGTACTCGTCCACGCGGTCGCTCTTGAGCTGCCCCTCCAGGCTGAACTTGAGCTGCGGCAGGCCGAAGAGGACCGGATCCAGGAAGCCCACGTACAGGCCGCTCTCGCCGGTGCTCACCTGCGCCGCGACGGCGAACTTCTTCGCGCGGCCCCCCAGGTTGTTCTCCGCGTAGAGCAACCCGCCGCCGGTGTTCGCGGAGGACAGGGCCACCGTGGGCGCCACCACCCATGAGGCCTTGTCCTTCACGCGCAGCACCAGCCGCACGCGCCCGTCGGCCATCGGCTCGGTGCTGACGCGGACATCCTGGAAGAGGCCGGTGGCCAGGAGGCGCCGCTCCACCTTCTCCAGTTCGTCGCTGTCCACCTCGTCGCCCACGTCCACCTGGCCGAAGGAGCGCACCGTCGAGGACTGCGTCTTGTTCGCGCCCTCCACCGTCACGTCTCCGACCTCGGAGCGTTGGGCGGTGGACACGGGCATGTCCTCGTCGGCGTGGACCCGGGGGGCGCCCAGGCCTGTCAGGGCCACGGCGAGGACGGACAGGTGACGGCGCAAGCAGGAGAGAAGCACGCACTGCTCATACTCCACGAGCCGTGGGCGCTGGTTGTTTCGAGGCCTCCCGTGCGCCCTGGAGAACAATGGTCTCTGGACGAGCGGCCCGTGCCTGGACGTATTATGGTCGTAATCCAAACTGACTGGAGGGACGCGGGCATGGCATCGACGGGAGAGGGTGGGCGCCGGGAGCTGTTCCTGGACGACCTGTCCGTGGGGCAGAAGTTCTTCAGTGACACGCACACGCTGGACGCGGCGCAGATCATCGCCTTCGCGCGGGAGTTCGACCCGCAGGGCTTCCATCTGGACGACGCCACGGCGAAGGACACGCTGTTCGAGGGGCTGGCGGCGAGCGGCTGGCACACAGCGGCCCTCACCATGAAGCTCAACGTCCAGAGCGGTCTGCCCTTCAAGGGCGGCATCGTGGGGGCGGGCGGGGACATCCGCTGGCCCAGGCCCACGCGCCCGGGGGACATCCTCCAGGTGGAGAGCGAGGTCCTGGAGGTGACGCCTTCCCGCACGCGGCCGGACCGGGGCATCGCCACCGTGCGCAGCGAGACGCGCAACCAGAAGGGCGACGTGCTGCAGGTGCTGGTCGCGAAGCTGGTGTTGCCCCGTCGCCCGGCGGGCGGGTGAGCGGGACGGCACGCTTTGCGTCAGGGCGGGTGGAGGCTACCGTGCGGCCCGCATCGGCCGTGGTCCCCGTCCCGCTCCCGAGGAGTTCCTTCGCATGTCCCGCGCTGCCCCCGACTTCGACCTGGCCTCCGTGGACGTGGAGGGCTTCTACCGGGAGCTGAAGGAGCTGCGCGCCCGGCTGGACGCGAACCTGGGGGAAGCGGACGCCGCGCACCTGCGGAAGATGGAGCGCTGGGGGAAGGTCGCGTCGGTGCTGGGCGTGGCCACGGCGTGGATCGCCCCCAACCCGCTCTCCGCGGTGGCGCTGGGCCTGGGCCGCTCCACGCGCTGGCTGCTCATGCACCACGTGGGGCACCGGGGCTATGACCGCGTGCCGGGCATGCCCGCGTCGCGCACCAGCAAGGGCTTCGCGAAGGGCCACCGCCGGTTCGTGGACTGGCTGGACTGGATGCTGCCGGAGGCGTGGGTCTTCGAGCACAACGTGCTGCACCACTCGCACACCGGCGAGGAGGCGGATCCGGACCTCTTGGAGCGCAACGCGGAGGGCTCGCTGCGCGACACCGGCCGGTCGCTGGGCCTGCGCTACGTGCAACTGGCGCTGCTGGCCGTCACCTGGCGCGCCAGCTACTACGCGCCTGAGACGCTGGGCTCGCTTCGCCGCAAGGGCCGGCGCGAGGGTGGGGCGCTGACGCGCGCGGAGCTGTGGGAGCTCTTCACGCGCTGCTATCTGCCGTACGCGACCGTCTTCTTCGGGCTGTACCCGGCGGCGTTCCTGCTGGTGTCACCGTGGGCGGCGTTCAGCGTGTTCTGCAACTCCGTGATGGCGGACGTCGTCACCAACCTGCACACGTTCTTCGTGGTGGGCCCCAACCACACCGGCGAGGACCTGTACCGCTTCGACTCCGCGCCCGCGAACAAGGCGGAGCGCATGGTGCAGCAGGTGGTGGGCAGCGCGAACTACCGCACGGGCGGCGACGTCAACGACTACGCCCACCTGTGGCTGAACTACCAGATTGAGCACCACCTCTGGCCGGACCTGCCGATGCTCAAGTACCGCGAGGCGCAGCCGCACGTGAAAGCGCTTTGCGAGAAGTACGGCATCCCCTACGTGCAGGAGAGCGTCTGGACGCGCGCGCGGAAGATGGTGGACATCGTCGTGGGCAAGGCGTCCATGAAGCGGCTGGTGAAGCCCGCGGCGCCCGGGATGTCCGCCGCGGACGCCCGCGCGGAAGCCTCCGCGGCCTGAGCGTCAGGCGGGCGGCGCGCGGCGGCGGCGGGGCAGCGGGGCGAGCGCCACGGGCGTGGCCTCCGTTGCCGCGTCCTCCTGGCGCACGGCCTCCGCGTTCACCACGCGCACGCCGTCGGGTTGGACGGGCAGCCCCAGGGTCTCCACGAAGAGGCGGTAGCTCTCCTCCAGGCGGCGGTGCAGCGCGCTGAAGGTCTGGTGCGCGGTGCCGGGCATGTCCTCGGTATAGGTGAAGTACCAGCGCAGCTCGTCCAGGCGCCCGTAGAAGTGGTCCACCACCGCCTGCTCCTGTTCGGTCAGGTGGATGAGCTGGGCGAAGGCGCCGTCCGCGTAGCGTGAGGCCACCGTCTCCACCAGCGGGTCGCGGCTGCGCAGGCGGGAGAAGAGGAGGAACATCTCCTCCCGGCGTGCGGCCAGCCGGCGCATGATGCCGGCGGCGTCGAGGGCGAGCAGGTTGCGCACGCGCGCGGTGGTTTCGTCGGCCTTCTTGCGGCGAGCCATGGTGCGACACAGCCTACCGTCAGTGGCACCCCTCCACGCCAGGGGCTGCCCTCTTCGTGGGGAACCGGGCGGCCGGGCCCCTGGCGTTCCCTCGGCGATGCGGCGCGGCGGGTGAGCGGTTGTTACGGTGGGGCCACCATGGTGCTCAAGATCGTCCAGGCGGGGGAACCGGTGCTGCGCCAGCGCGCGCGGGAGCTGACCCCGGAAGAAATCGGCAGCGAGGACACGCGGCGGCTCATCCAGTTGATGCGCGACACGATGCGGGACGCGCCCGGCGTGGGGCTCGCGGCGCCCCAGGTGGGCGTGGGCCTGCGGCTGGTGGTCATCGAGGACCGCGCCGAGTACCAGGCCGGCGCGTCGCCCGCGGACCTGGCGCTGCGGGAGCGCTCGCCGGTGGCCTTCCACGTGTTGATCAATCCGAAGCTGGTGGTGGAGGACCCCACGCCGATGGAGTTCCACGAGGGCTGCCTGAGCGTGAACGGCTTCGCGGCGCTGGTGGCCCGGGCGCGCGGCGTGCGGGTGGAGGCGCTGGATGAGAACGGGCAGCCGGTGACGGTGTCCGCGCGTGGCTGGTACGCGCGCATCATCCAGCACGAGTTGGATCACCTGGACGGCACGCTCTACGTGGACCGCATGGAGACGCGCAGCCTCACGACGCAGGAGAACCACCGCCGGCACTGGCTGGGCAAGAGCACGGCCCAGGTGCGCACGGCGCTGGGGCTGCCGGAGCAGCCCCCCTCGATTCCCCGAAAGGACCCGACATGAGCAGCAAGCTGTTCTCCCCCTTGAAGCTGCGGGACATCACCCTGCGCAACCGCGTGGTGGTTTCGCCCATGTGCCAGTACTCGAGCGACGACGGCTTCGCGAACGAGTGGCACGTGGTGCACCTGGGCAGCCGCGCGGTGGGCGGCGCGGGGCTGGTGGTGACGGAGGCCACGGCGGTGGAGCCGGAGGGCCGCATCTCGCCGCAGGACCTGGGGCTGTGGAAGGACGCGCACGTGGAGCAGCTGGCGCGCATCAACCGCTTCATGCACCAGAACGGCGCCGCGTCCGGCGTCCAGCTGGCGCACGCGGGCCGCAAGGCCTCCACGCCCCGTCCGTGGGACGCGGGCAAGCGCGTGGATCCGGAGCACGGTGGCTGGCAGGTGCTGGGGCCCACGACGGAGGCGTTCGACGAGGGCTACCCGGTGCCCACCGCGCTGGACGAGGCGGGCATCCAGCGCATCGTGAAGGCGTTCGCGGACGCGGCGGTGCGCGCGAAGGCGGCGGGGTTCCAGGTCATCGAGCTGCACGCGGCGCACGGCTACCTGCTGCACGAGTTCCTGTCGCCGCTGTCGAACAAGCGGACGGACAGGTACGGCGGCACGTTCGAGAACCGGACGCGCTTCGCGCTGGAGGTGACGCGCGCCGTGCGGGCGAAGTGGCCGGAGTCGCTGCCGCTCTTCATGCGCGTCTCCGCCACGGACTGGGTGGAGGGCGGCTGGACGCCGGAGGACTCCGTGGCGCTGGCGAAGCTGGTGGCGAAGGAGGGCGTGGACCTGCTGGATTGCTCATCCGGCGGCGTGGTGCCGTACGCGAAGATTCCGGTGGGGCCGGGCTACCAGACGCAGCTGGCGGAGCAGGTGCGCAAGGAGGCGGGCCTGCTCACGGGCGCGGTGGGGATGATCCGCTCCGCGTACCAGGCCGAGCACATCCTGGCCACGGGCCAGGCGGACGTCGTCTTCCTGGCGCGCGAGCTGTTGAGGGATCCGTACTGGCCGCTGCGCGCCGCGAAGGAGCTGCGCGCGGACGTGCTGTGGCCGCACCAGTACGAGCGCGCGAAGAACTGATCGGCGTAGGCTTTCGCGCATGCTGACCGAGGTGCAGGCCGGGCCCTATACCGTGCGCGGAATCTCCGTGGGCGGCGTGTACACGTCGCTCCTGGTGCCGGAGCTGGGGGTGCTGCTCGACGCGGGCATCCCCATCCGCTCCTTCGCCACCACGGACCGCATCTTCCTCAGCCACGGGCACGCGGACCATGCGAGCGCGCTGGGCTCGCTCATGGGCATCCGCGCGCTCGTGGGGAAGGGGCCGCCGTTCGTCTACCTGCCGGCGGAGATTGAAGCCCCCGTGCAGGATGCGCTCGCGGCCCTGGGGCGCCTGCACCGGATGAAGTCCGACGTCCGCACCGTTCCCATGCGCCCTGGCGACACCGTGAAGGTGCAGCAGGACGTGTGGGTCCGCGCCTTTCGCACGCACCATCCCGTGCCGTCGCTGGGCTACCAGTTCCTTCGCCGTGTCGCGAAGCTCAAGCCCGAGTTCCGCGAGCTGCCTCCGGCGGAGATTGGCCGCCGCCGTCAGGCCGGTGAGCCGCTGTTCGATGAAGTCGAACGTCTGGAGCTGGCCTACTGCACGGATACCCTCTCCAACGTGCTGGAGCGCCAGCCGTCGCTGTTCGACAGCCGCGTGCTCATCCTCGAGTGCACGTTCATCGACGCGGAGCGCACCGTGCGCGACGCTCAGGAGCGGGCCCACATCCACCTGGAGGAGATCGCCTCCATGGCGGACCGCTTCCAGAACGAGGCCCTGGTCCTGATGCACTTCAGTCAGGCTTACAGCCCCGCGCAGGTCCACGCGACGCTCCAGGTCCGCCTGCCAGCGTCGCTGCTCGAACGCGTGCGAGTCTTCGCGCCTGACGCCGGCCGCTGGTTCGGTTGACCCGTGGCGCCGGCCTGACAGGAGGCCGCCATGACGTCCGCATCCCCCCGCCACGTCCTCATCGCCGGAGCCGGCATTGGAGGCCTCACGCTGGCCTGTGCCCTCCAGCGCGCGGGCCTTCGCGCCACGGTATTCGAACGTGCCGAAGCCCTTCGGCCGGTGGGCGCGGGCATCATCGTGCAGATGAACGCCGCGGTCGCGCTGCGGCGCATCGGCCTGTGTGACGCGGTGGTCGCGGAGGGGGAACGCGCCGAGCGGACGCTCATCCTCGATTCGACGGGCGCCCGGATCACCGCCATCGATGTGCGGTCGCTCCAGGAGGAATGGGGTATCCCGATGGTGTCCGTGCACCGCGCGCGCCTCCAGGCCGTCCTTCGCGCTCACGCGGGCCCGGAGGAGGCCGTGCGGCTGGGTGTCAGCGTGACGGGCTTCGAGGATGACGGCGCCGGCGTCAGCGTGACGCTGTCCACTGGCGAGACCGTCACCGGCGACGTCCTGGTGGGCGCGGATGGCCTGC
Organism: Corallococcus sp. M7; assembly: GCF_054512695.1. Taxonomy (NCBI): domain Bacteria; kingdom Pseudomonadati; phylum Myxococcota; class Myxococcia; order Myxococcales; family Myxococcaceae; genus Corallococcus; species Corallococcus sp. M7. Next base: position 5,923,645 of record NZ_CM137252.1, on the reverse strand, counting down.
GCTCCGCCGTGCGGACGGGCCTGCTGGGCGCTCGGCCCACGCGTTACTCCGGCTACACGAGCTGGCGCGGTGTCTGTGTGGGCGCGGACCTGGTGCAAGCGGGACAGTTCACCGAGACGTGGGGGCCCGGAGCCCGCTTCGGCATCGTGCCCATCGGCCGTGGCGAGGTGTACTGGTACGCCACGCTGAATGCGCCCGCGGGGGCGGAGGATGCGCCGGGACAGACGCTCGCCGTCCTCCAGGAGCGCTTCGCGGGATGGCATGCGCCCATCGCGAAGCTGCTCGCGGCGACGCCGCCTGAACGCGTCCTGCGCACGGACATCCACGACCGTCCGCCGGTGCGTCACTGGAGCCGGGGTCGCGTGACGCTGCTGGGGGACGCCGCGCATCCGATGACGCCGAACCTGGGGCAGGGCGGCTGTCAGGCCATCGAGGACGGCGTGGTGCTGGGGGAATGTCTCGCGGCGCCGGGCAGCGTGGAGGACGCACTGCGTGCATACGAATCCCGCCGCGTGAAACGGGCCAACGCGCTGGTCGTGCGCTCACATCAGGTGGGACGTATGGCCCAGTGGGAGAATGGCGCCGCGCGCTATGTCCGCGATGCACTATTCCGTCGAGTCCCGCAGTCGGCCGCGAGACGTCAGCTCTGGACGCTGGTCCAGGGCATGCGCTGAGACGTATCAGGCTTTATAGAGTCTGCCTTTGCCAGGAGAGAGCAGCCTGCCCTGGCGGGGGGAACTCATGCAGACGAAGCCCACGCGGTTGGCCGCCCTTGTACTCGTGTCTTCGGCTTCCTGTCAGCGCGCTGAAGCACCCGTGGCCGCCGTGCCACCAGCCGCTCCCAACGTCGTCACCGGGGCTCCGGATGCAGGGACCGCCGACGTCAACGCCCGGATCCAGCGCATCCTCGGGGAGCCCGCGAAGTACGAACAGGCCTTCACGGCGTTCCAGAAGGCGGTGGCCGCGCACGACGCGAAGGCCGTCGCCGCCCTGGTGGCGTATCCCTTCACCGCGAACGTGGGCGGCAGGAGGGTGAAGCTGCCAGACGCCGCGGCGTTCGTGAGGCATTACGACGTCATCGTCACGCCAGCCATCGCCAACGTCATCACCCGGCAGCGCTACGCGGACCTCTTCGTCAACGCCGACGGCGTGATGTTCGGCCAGGGCGAGGCGTGGCTCAACGGCGTCTGCAAGGACGACGCCTGCAAGGACTTCGATGTCCGGGTGATCGCCATCCAGTCCGCGAATTGATCAGGGCTGCTACCAGAACTTCCACCAGGGGCGCCGGGGGGCCGCAGGCTCCTCGGAGATCGTGAGTATCGCGGGGCCCGCGGGTGTAGCGACGGGAGGCGAGACGAAGGGCTCGGACGTCAACCATTCCGCCATCGCCTTGGGCGAGAGCGTGATGAGTGGCGGAGTGAAACGGAGGTCCTTGGGGTCCGAGCCCTGATTCAAGAAGTCGTTGCGGACTCGGACCGTCGCTCCAGAAGTGGAGAGGCGGATCAATTGCTCGCGCGTCAGGGCGGTATTCCCCTGGAAGGCCTGCTCCGCCAGATGGACGGCGTCTCGCCACAGCGGATCCTCCGCCAACACCACGGTTCGCTGGACAATGGGAGGATTGGCGGTGAACTCGGCGGTGAGCGGAGACTCCGCGCCCAGCTTCCTCATCACGGGCTTGCCAAAGGCCAGGGGCAGATACGCGTCGAGCTTCTCCGCTTCCAGCCGGGTCGCGCCCTGTTCCTGGAGGAGTGCAATCGGATCGCCGTCCTCGGGAACGTCAAACCAGGCCGCGACCGCGCGGCTCACGTCCACGCCGCCCTGGAGCACCAGGAACAGCCTCCGGCTGAGAAACCCGGAGGCAGCAGGCCAGGAGACGGTCTCGAGCAGGTCCGCCAGCGCCTGCCACGGTTCGTTGTCGAGCAGCACCTCCAGCGCCATGCGCTTCTCATCCATCTGGGCGTAATAGACGCGCACCCAATGGGTACCGGAGGTCAGCGGCAGCGACCGGAGTGCGCTCTCGAAGGCCTTGAACCACGGCTCCTCGAGTTTCGGGCCGGGATGGTCGCCTCGGGTGATGATATTGCCCAGGATGACCTTCCGGTCGATGCCACCGACCCGCCAGGTCGCGACGGTGACGTGCTCGTCGGGAGGACGGACGAAGGCGGACAGGAGCACGTGCAGGCTCGCCCGGACGAAATTCATCAGGGCATCGTTCGAGGCCTCCGTCTCCGTCGTGCCAAAGCCTCCCACGGACTCGAAGACCCACCGGCCGGTCCAGGGCTCCAGGCAGACGTCGAGCTGTCGCGTGCAGATGCCCGGCTCGGTCCGCGTGTCGATGAGCGTCGCCTGGAAGCGTGGGCCCCCGGGACCCACGCGGAGCCATTCCTCCTCTTCCTGGATGGGGAGGCCGTGAGCGCGGAGGAGCTCCGCCAGTGGCTCGTTTGCGGAAGTCGACGTCATGGAAACCTCAGGACCGCGTGACGGAGGCGAGGAACGGCAGGACGTGGGGCAGCACCTTGGGCGCCTTCGCCCAGGCGCCGCCGTGGTCGGCGTGCGTGATGGTCGCGAACGCCACGCCGGCCCGCCGCGCCACGGCCTTCATGGAGTCGTGGTACGGGTCCATGGCGCCGCAATAGAGCAGCCCCGGCTTGCCGGAGCCCACCAGCGCCTCATCCAGGCCCGCCGATGTCTCACAGGCCTTCATGCACAGCCGGAGCGCGTCCAGGTCTCCCGCGTCGATGGCCTCCGCCAGCTCCGGCGCGCGCCGTGCTCCCATCAGGAGCATCTGGAACCAGTCCACGGTCGTGCCGGGCTTGAACTGCTTCTCCAGGGCCGCGTAGGCCACGGGCAGGCCCACCGCCGGATCCCAGCCGCCCACCACGTACGACGCCAGCCGCTCCGGCGCGAAGGACGCCAGGCCACACACCGTCCAGCCGCCCATCGAGTAGCCCCACGCATGCGCCCGGTCGATGGAGAGCGTGTCGAGCACCGACAGCGCGTCCTCCACGCGATGCCTCAGTGCGTAGGCCTCCAGGTCGTGCGGCGTGTCGCTCTGGCCATGCCCCAGCGAGTCGAACGTCACCACCGTGTACGTGTCCGTCAGCGCGGGCAGGTACCCCTTGAGCGACCAGTGCGAGCCCAACTGGAGCAGGCCGTGCAGGAGCAGCAGGGGAGGGCCGTGGCCCTGGACCTCGTAGTGGATGCGGCGGCCGGACCTTGTCGCGAAGGGCATGGCGTGGGGCTTCCCTACAGCCCCGAGACCTTCGCGGCGCTGGCCACCGTGAAGCCGAAGGCCACCGTCTGACGGGAGCGCGGCGGCACGCTCAACTCGAAGCGCACGATGCCCTCGTCGCTCACCTTGGTGGGCGCGGGCTTCGTGGCGTCCTTGAGCAGCGCCACCTCCACGGCCTCCACCTCCGACACCGGCATGCGCTCCTCCACCGCGAGCGCCGCGGGCTTCGCGCCCATGTTGGAGACGAACAGCTTCACCTTCTGCGTGCGCGTGCGCCGGCCGGTGATGCGGGCGACCTCCTCGCCCACGTCCACCTGCCGCGACACGCGTAGCGAGTCCTCGCTGCCGAAGCCCAGCTTCACGCGCTCGCCCCGGCCCGCGAACTTGAGCTGCGCGCGGCCCACGTAGCCGTTGGCGCGCACCAGGTCCACCGGCCCCGCGAGCAACACCGCCGGCCCCGTGTTGTCGAACTTCGCCACGCGGTGCACCAGCGGTGACTGCTCCGGGCAGGCCACCAGCTCCGACGTGGCCGGCGATGTGAACGTGAACAGCGCCACGCGGTGCGCCTCGCCATCCGACGGCACCGTGGCCTTGTGCGGCGCGGACAGCGTCACCGCTTCGCCGCCGTCGTCCATGCCGGGCAGCGCGTCCGCGGCCTTCGTCGTCCCCGCCTCGCCCGTCTCCTGGAGCGACTCCTCACGGATGGAGACGTCCACCACCTGCTTCTCGCGCGACGTCTTCTCCCGCAGGGAGAGCCAGTCCTCCGTGAGCCGGGGCGGCGTGGCGCCCAGCGTGGGCCGCGCCGTGGAGAAGGCCAGCGTCACGTCCTTCCACGCCTCGCCGGTGTTCTGCCAGACCACGGCCTCGCACTCCAACCTCACCGAGGACGCGGACTCCGCGAGCCCCAGCACCGCGCGGTAGGCCGGCCGCCACGCGGCGCACGGCACCAGGTAGCTGAGCGTCAACGTCGCCTCACCGCCCGCGGCGTGGCTCACGTCCAGCTCGGCGCGCACGTCCAGCGTGGGCTCCGGCACCTCCGTGCGCGACAGCACGTCGCGGGTCTCCTGGATGTGCTGCCGCTCCAGGCGGCCCAGCTCACGGCGGGCCTGCCGCAGTTGATCGTCGGTCGCGGTCTGCTCCTGGCGGACCGTCGCGAGCTGCTCCTTCCACTTCGCCGGATCCGCCTCCCCCGCGCCGGTGCGCTCGGAGATGGCGCGGAGGATGTCCCGGCGCGCGGTCTCCAGCAGGCCGTGCTTCGCCTCCAGGCGCCGTATCTCCGCCTGGGCGCGCGCCAGCACCTGCTCGCGTTCGAAGGCGCGGCGGGCCAGCTCCGAGTGGTGCTCGCGCAGCGCTTCGGGCAGCACCGCGCGCATGGAGCGGCGCAGGCTGGCCTGGGTCACCATGCCGCCGGTGAGCTTCGCCTGGAGCGAGCGGTCCACCGCCACCGCCGGCAGCCCGTCCACCACGAGACGGCAGGGGCCCGGGGGCAGCGTCACCGTGCCGCTGCGCTCGACGAGCGCCCGGTCCTCCAGGACCGTCACCTTGACCAGGGGCAACAGAATGGAAGTGCGCATCACGTCCTCCGGTTCCCGCCGTTCAGCATCTTGCTGGCGGGCAGCTTCACGACCCACGTCGCCTTCATCGAACGCTTCTCTCCCGCGGGGACGCTCACGCGCCACACCCGCTCGCCCTCCACCGCCTCTTCACCCGGCAGCGGCGTGGGCTTCTGCCAGGGCGGCGCCACCTCCGCCTCCTCCACCTTGATGTCCTTCTGGGATTCGGGGACCGCGCTGATCCGCTCGGAGATGGCGATGTTCGCGGCGCGGGTGAGGTGGTTGGCCACCTCCACGGAGACATGGTGCGTGAGCACCGTGCTGTTGCCGAACATGCCGCCGGAGGCCTCGTCGAAGCGCGTGTTGCGCGCCACCTGGAGCGCCTCCTCCACGCCCAATCCCAGCCGCTGCGTCTCGCCCGGCCCCAGCGTGGGCATGGGCGACGTCATCAGGAACTCATCGCCGAGCGTCACGTCCACCGGCCCCGCGAGCAGCGGATGCGGCGAGGCGTTGTCCAGGCGCACCGTGCGGAAGACGCGCGGCTCCACGGAGGGCACGCACACGTATTCGGCCTTGAGCTCCAGGGGTACCGTCAGCATGGGCACGGTGTGCCACGCGCCATCGGATGGCACGTCCGCGACGGCCTCCGCGTCGAAGCGCGCATCGAAGTGCCGGGCGGAGTCATGCGGCGGCACGGACCAGGTGGGCGGCGCCACGTCGTTCACGGACTCGGCGATGACGAAGGCCTGGGCCTCCAGTCGCACCACCTCCACCTGCACGTTCACCGAGGTGATGGACAGCATCGCCTGGGAGACGAGCGCGGAGCGGGGACGCAACCGGCCGCGCTCCGCCTGTGAGGCCGCGGAGGCCAGCGTCAGCGAGTCGTAGTCGAACAGACGGTCCGCCGGCTCCAGGCCCGCGGCCCTCCGGAGCTCATCGCCAGCGCCTCCCTCTTCCGCATCCATCGACTCATCCGCCATCGGAGCGCCATCGAAGTCGTCCTCCTCGACCGCGCGCTTCTTGCTGCGCATGCGGTCCATGCCGCCACCGCCGCGCGACCCGGGCATGCTCTGCGCGGGGACGGCACCGGTGACGCTGCGGCGGGGCGCCGAGGGACGCGCCGCTCCCAGAAAGGCTCCCGAGGCCTTGGGTGCTGGCGCCATGGGCGCGGGCGGAGGAGGCGCGGACACGCTGGGCGGTGCTCCGGGCGCGCCTCCATACGAGGCCGATTCCTTGTAGAGCTTCTCCTGCTCATACGCGACCTCCATCACCGGCATGGGCGGCGGTTGAGGCTTGGGCGGGACCGGCTCCGGGCGGGCGACGTGCAGGGCGTCGTAGCCCGCGAACAGCTCCTCCAGTCCCGGCGCGGGTTCACGCCACCCCGAGCGCGCGGGGACGGGCTGGCTGCGCCCGATGCGCAGCGACTTGAGCTCCGGCACCTCCGCGCGCCGCTCCAAGCTCGCGGTGGAGACCGCCAGCCGCACGCCCATCCAGTCCTCGCCGGTCCGCTGGACGACGGCGGCGCGCATGCGCAGCGTGCCTTCCTCCAGCGTGCGAGGCAGGCGCAGGTCATAGGTGGGCACCCAGCGCGCGCCGGCCACCGCGTACTCCAGCACCAGGCGCGCGTCCGCGCTCGCGGCGATGGGGCCGGAGAGCGTCAGCAACGCCGCGCGGAACAGCCGGGCCCGGTCCACGCTCCGCGCGGAGGACAGCTCCTGGACGCGGCGGCGGCGCAGCTCCAGCTCATTCGTGGCGTCGCGGTGCTGGCGCGCCAGGTCCAGCTCCTGGGCCTGGAGCTCCGCCAGCTCCGCTTCCACGAAGCCGGTGAGCGCCAACATCGAGGCCAGGGGCGCCTCGCGCGGGGGATGGCCCTTGCGCGCGGCCGGCCAGGTGGGCGTCAGGCCGCGGAGCGCCGCGATCTCCGCGCGAACCCGCTCCAGCCGGCCATGCACGGCGGCCAGCGTGGCCTCCGCCGCTTCGAGCGCGTGCTGTTCCGCGGGCAGCTCCGACTCCGGCGGCATCCGCACATCGAACGTGGGCTTCAGGTCGCGGACGAGGAGCTCCGGCGGCCCCTCCACCACCCGGGCGCGCAGCGAGCCCGTGCGCAGGGACAGCGGCAGGCCGTCGATGCGGACCTGGCCGGGCAGGTGTCCGTTCTCGGGCGAGAGCACGAACGCGCGCGTGCACAGCGCGCCCTCGGCGTGAACGGTGACGGATTCCAGGACGGACGGTACGACGCGCATGGGCCCCCTCTTCCGTGGAGAGGCCCGCAGGCTACCCCGAGGCCACCGCGAATGGCGACCGAGGAGGGGCGGGGGACATGGCTTTCCTCGGCGCGGATCACGCACCGCGCCGTGGGTCACCGGGCGAGATCAGAACGCGCGGTTGACGGCGTACGCGCAGATCATGTGCTCGGCCTTGTATGTATTCGCGCCAGGGATGCCGTCGATGGGGCCGGTGTAGCCGAAAGCGCGGCCCACCGTCTGCACGCGGGTCCAGTAGATGGAGCCGGGGATGCCATCGTCCTCGGCTGAGGTGCGAGGGCTGCCGCGCCGGTTCAGTTCGCGCGCGGTGATGCGCACGCGGAGCTTCTCCGTGTTCGGTCCCGTCACCCCGTCGATGGGGCCCGTGTAGCCGTAGTCGCGCTGGCCCACGGTCTGGATGCGCTTGTAATAGATTTCACCCGGGATGCCGTCGAACTCGGTGGTCGTCTGCGGCAGGCTGCTGGAGCCGCCGCCCGGAGCCTGGCCCCCGCCCGCGATCTTCCCGCCCGCGTAGTCCATGGACCAGCCCAGGTAGCGCGCGCCCGTCTTCGACGAGTAGCCGGAGACGCTGTTGACGCCAATCGCGTCCCCCCACGACTGGGAGAGGTTGTACGTGGCCATGAACACCGTGCCGCCGCCGCCGTTCAGGTCCGCGCCCACGTGGCCCGCGGAGCCGATGTCCCACCAGTGGAAGGCCCCGGTCAGCGCCTTCGACGCGTCCGTGGAGACGATGCGCGAAGCGCGGTAGGCCTCGATGGCGGTGGGGCGCACGGCGGAGTCCGGGAGCTGCCCGAAGCGGACCATCAGCGACCCGCACCACTGGTTCCACGTCCCGCCGTCGCGCTTGGGATTGGCGGCGGCGAAGGCGCGCGCCCGGTCGTAGATGGGCGAGTTCGCTTCGCCCTCCACCGTGCCAATGGCAGACACATCCCGCCCGGGAGCCTCCACCTCCGGACCGCCGCACGCGGCCAGCATCAGGCCCGCGGACACCAGCAGGGCAGGGGACCACGTCATCCAGTTCGAGCGCATCATCTGTCTCCAAGGGGGGATTCAGCGAAGGTTGGAAAATTACGCTGAATTCAAGCCAAGCGTGATTTACGGACTTGAGTCCCGTTCCGTTGTCGCGGGAGGCCATGCAAAGGTTTCCGCCCATGCGAACGTCCTGGCTTCGTCTGTCGTGGGTGCTGTTGCTCTCCGCCTGTGCGACCACGCCGTCACCGCCACCCGGCGGCACGGCGGACCCGCTGCACCAGGTGCGTCGGGTGCGGGTGGCTCCGGAGGTCGAATTGGAGGTGCTCGACTTCGGCGGCACGGGGCCGGCGCTGGTGTTCCTGGCGGGCGTGGGCAGCACGGCCCACGTCTTCGACGTGCTGGCGCCGGAGTTCATCGCCACGCACCACGTCTATGCCGTCACCCGGCGCGGCTTCGGCGCGTCGAGCTGGCCGGCCACCGGCTACGACAGCGCGACGTTGGGGCACGACGTGCTGGCCGCGATGGACGGCCTGGGGCTCGCGAAGGCGACGCTGGTGGGGCATTCGCTCGCGGGGGATGAGCTGAACTGGATGGGGCTGAACCATCCGGAGCGCGTGGAGGCGTTCATCTTCCTGGACGCCACGGACAACAAGGGAGAGATCGCCGAGTTCCTGAAGCCCGGTCCTCTGCCTCCGTTGCCGTTCACCGTGCTCGACGGGCAGCCGTCACGCGAGGCAGTGAAGACATTGCTGGCGCGCGACCTGGGTGGTCCGTTCCCGCCGCACGAGATTGATCAGGCGTATGAGTTCGACGCTGGCACGGGCGCGTACCTGCGCTACCGCCGCTTGCCTGAGGCGACGGAGCAGTGCATCCGGGGCGCGGCGCTGCCGGACTACGCGAAGCTGCGGGGCCCCGTGCTCGCCATTTCCGATGATCAGGCCTTCGCGGGCTGGGTGGCGTATCTGTCCCAGGCGGAGACCGTCCCCGCGGACCTGCGCGAGCGGGCCCGGTCCTTTCTTCCGGAGCTGCGCCAGCACGAGGCCGACCAGGAAGCCCTGCTCAAGAGCCTGCCGAACTGGAAGCTCGTGACGCTCCAGGGCGCGGGGCACTACCTCTGGCTCCCGCGACAGGCGGAGGTCGTCTCCGAGATGCGCGCGTTCCTCGCGCGCTAGGCCTCCGCTGCTGGAAGGCGCGTGCGGAGCCGCCGGAAGGCCCAGACGTGGGACGCGAGCACCAGGACGATCGCGCCCACCGCATAGGCGAACAGCGTCTCGTGCTGCCGAGGACTGCCGCGATGAAAGCCCACAGATAGACAGGCGGGAGCAAGACGAGCCCGATGAGCCCGCTCATGTCGCTGGCCCAGGCGGGCATCGCCGCCAGCAACATCCCCATTGCCATCAACCGTTTCGAATCGCGCATCGCCCGGCCATCATCCCCCAAAGAGGTCACCTGCAATGAGTTGGAGAGCCCTGATCTGCCCCGCCGTCCTGGTCCTGAGCGCCTGCTCGGATTCCTCCGACCCGGACCCCACTCCGAAACGTCCGCTGAAGGCAGTGCTGTTCCCATACATCCCCGACTCCGCGGGGGACAGCTTCGCAAGCCTGGAGCAGCGGCTGGAGTCCGACTTCGAAGCGGCCCATCCGGACATCGACCTGGACGTCGTGTTCGACGCCAACCTGGATGTCTATGACCTGGACGAAGGCGGGACGCTGAATCAGTTGCTCGGCACGGGGACCGGGGCCGCCCAGGTGGTGGAGGTGGACACGCTGATCCTTGGCTCGCTCGCGGAGAAGAAGTGGATCCAGCCGGTCGCGCTGGAAGCGGGCGTCATGCACTCCGCGGCGGAGGAGGCCGTGAGCATTGGCGGTGAGAAGTACGGCGTGCCCACCTACCTGTGCACCTACGTCGTCTATTCGCGGACCACGAACATCCGGTCCGCGACGGACAGCGCCTCGCTCGTGCGGCTCCTCCGCGAGGCGGCGCCCGGCAAGCGCCCCCTGGCGACGAACCTCGATGGGAGCTGGACGCTGCCTTCCTCGTACATCGATGCCTGGGCGGACACGCATCCGGGAGATGCGCTCTCGAGCGCCATCTCGCTGCCGCTCGACGCTCCGACGGTGAACGCGTTCGCGGACATCGTCGACAGCTGCTCGCTCGAAGCGGGCGTCAATCCGTGCCTGGATGGCAGCTACGCGGACAACACGGTCGCGGAAGTGGCCTTCGCCCAGGAGCAGGCCAACGGCTTCATGGGCTACACCGAGCGCCTGTTCTACATCCTCCAGTCACAGCCCTCCATGCCGCTCCCGGAGGTGATTTCGGTTCCGCTGGGCGCGGGCTCGGCTCCGGCGGTCTTCGTGGATGCGCTGGTGCTCAACGCGAACTGCACCGGGACGTGCGCGGAGGACGCCCGCGCCTTCACGTCGTTCATGCAGGCCCCCGCGACGCGCAGCCTCATCGCCTTCAGTGAGGACGGCCCCCAGGGCACCCGGCCCCGCTACCTGCTCCAGGCCAACCGCGCCTTCTACCAGCAGGAGCCCGCACGCTCCGACCCCATGTACCAGCAGTACGAAGACATCCTGAGCGGAGCTCGGCCCTATCCCAACCAGCGCTTCCCCGAGAACCGGAAGGCGCTCCAGGCGGCCCTGCTCGAAGCCCTCCAGTAACCCGGGGCGGGCGGCGTCTGGCACATGGGCGGGCGAGCCCCCATCGTTGAAGGGGGAAGAGTCCGCCCCCTTCACGCGTCCCATGGCCCGCTTGCACGACAGCCCCGCGTCTCCGCCCCAGCAGGCCCCGCCGCCAGGGCACGACAGTCTCCTCGATGCCGTGCTCGCCAGCATGGGCGAAGGGCTGCTGGTGGCGAACGAGCACCAGCGCCTCGTGTTCCTCAACCCGAGGGGGGAACACATCCTGGGCATGGGGCCCACCGACGAGCCGGTCAGCCGGTGGCCGGTGCACTACGGGCTCTACCTGCCGGACCAGGTCACGCTCTATCCAGCTGAGCGCCTGCCCATGAGCCGGGCCCTCCGGGGGGAGGTCGTCAACCGCGCGGAGGTCTTCCTGCGCAACGCCGCGAGGCCGGCGGGGACCTGGCTGCATGTCAGCTCCAGCCCGATTCGAGACGAGGCCGGCCGGGTGCGCGGCGGCGTCTCCGTCGTCAGTGACATCACCGACGTCAAGCGGGCGGAGGACGCGGCGCGCGAAGGCTCGGAGAAGTACCGGTCGCTCTACAACAGCACGCCCGTGATGATGCAATCCATCGACCCACGCGGGCGGCTCATCAGCGTCAGTGATTACTGGTTGAGCACGCTGGGATACGAGCGCGCGGAGGTGCTCGGGCGCGAGTCGGTGGAGTTCCTCACGCCGGAGTCCCGGAGGTACGCCCGTGAGGTCGTCCTGCCCGAGTACTACAGGACCGGGTGGTGCAGGGACGTGCCGTACCAGCTCGTGAAGAAGAGCGGGGAGATCATCGACGTCCTGCTGTCCGCCATCGTGGAGCGGGACAACTCCGGGAAGATGGTCCGTTCGCTCGCGGTGCTGATCGACGTGACCGAGCGGAAGCGAACGGAGGATGCGCTGCAGGAGAGCGAGCAGCGGCTGCGCGCCATCCTGGACAACGCGCCGACCGTGTTCTTCCTCCTGGATACGCAGGAGCGCTTCCTGTTCGTGAACCGCGAGTGGGAGCGGCTCTTCCACCGCACCCGGCGACAGGTCGCCGGCAAGACGGTCTTCGACGTCTTTCCCCGGGACATCGCGGAGACGCTGCACGAGGCCAACAGGGACATCTTCCAGAGCCGGATCCCCGTGCAAAGGGAGGAGCGGCTCCTGCACGACGATGGGATCCACGTCCACCTCACGCAGAAGTTCCCGCTGCTCGACAGCAATGGGGTGGCCTACGCGCTCTGCGGAATCGCCACCGACATCACCGAGCGCAAGCGGATGGAGGTGTCCCAGCGATTCCTGGCCGAGGCGAGCCGCGAGCTGGTGGCCTCGCTGGACCCTGAAACCACGCTCCAGCGCGTCGCCGAGCTGGCCGTGCCCCTGCTGGCGGAGCTGTGTGTCTTCTTCGTGCGGACGGACGGCGTGGGGCTGCGGCCTGCGGCGGTGGCGGACCGTTCGCCGGTCCGTGCCGCGAATGTGCGGGAGTACCTGCGACTCCACCCGCCGGACCTGGACGCCCCTCACGGTCCGGCCTGGGTGCTGGCCACGGGAGCGTCAGTGGTGTCCGAAGCGTCAGAGGACCTGTGGGATTCCAAGGCGCTGCCGGAGGAGCTGAGACCGCTCCTGGACCGCCCTTCGCTGGGGGTGCCCCTCCAGGCACGAGGCCGCACCCTGGGCGTGCTGTACCTCCTGTCACCGGAACCGGGGCGCACGTATGCGCCGGAGGAGCTGACGCTGACGGAGGAACTCGGGCGCCGCGCCGCGTTCGCCATCGACAATGCGCAGCTCTATTGCTCGGCGCAGGAGTCCGTCCGCGCGCGGGATGAGTTCCTGTCCATCGCCTCCCATGAGCTGAAGACGCCGCTGACCTCCATGCGGCTGCGGGTCCAACAGATGGAGTCCATGCTGCTCCTGGGGACGCGGCCGCTGTCCACGGAGCGGGTGACGCGGATGCTGGAGGTCTTCCAGGATCAGCTCCAACGCCTGTCGAATCTGGCGGACCACCTGCTCGATGTCTCACGCGTCCACGAGAAGCGGATCGATCTGCGGATCGAGGAACTGGACCTGGTGACGGTCGCCCGGCACATGGCGGGCCACATCGCGGAGTCGCTCCAGAAGGCGGGCTGCGACTTCGAGCTGGTGGCCCCGGAGCCGGTCTGGGGCCGCTGGGATCGGCTCCGGATGGAGCAGGTCATGCTCAACCTGCTGACCAACGCGATGAAGTACGGCGCGGGGCGTCCCATCCGGATGGAGGTCGCGAAGCACGCGGACAGGGCGCGGCTCATCGTCGAGGACCACGGCATGGGCATTCCCTTCGAATCCCAGGCCCGCATCTTCGAGCGCTTCGAGCGCGCCGCCTCCCTCAACTACGGAGGGCTCGGACTGGGCCTCTTCATCACGCGACGCATCGTCGAGGCGCACGGCGGAAGCATCCGCGTCGAGAGCGAGCCGGGGCATGGCGCGAGGTTCATCGTGGACCTGCCTCCTCGCATGTCTTGAGTTGCAAGCTGAAGTCATACAGCAACCTGGGTCGGAGTGCAGTGTTGATTGCCAGTCGCATTGAAGGAGAGACGGCTCCCCGGGCGTGAGGGGGCTTCTCCCTGGGCTAGTTTTCACCGCTGGCCATTCAAGGAGGCGGACCATGCCCTGCACTGGCGACGGCTCTGTCGGCACCCTCATCCGTTTTCCCTTGTTGTCCAACTGGGCGCGCACGCGTGCGTTCATTCCGCCCAATCTCATCAGGCCCACGTCGGTCACGCAGTTGGCAGCGGCGGTCCGTGCGGTCGAAACGGGGGGCGGCGTGTTGCGCGCCATGGGCAGTCACTGGTCGTACACGGAGGTCGCGCTCACGCGTGACGTCACGCATGTCGTCGACACCTCGGCGCTCGCGAATCTCCTGAATGGTACGGACGCCACCTCGCCAGCGGCGACACTCCTGCCATTCGCATTGAACGACGACGCGAGAGCGAACGCTGGCAACCTCATCCACGTGGAGGCCGGTATCAAGATCCACGCGCTGAACTGCGCGCTGGACGCACTCGGCAAGGCGATGCCCACGCTGGGCGGCAGCAACGGTCAGTCCCTCGCTGGGGTCATGGGCACGGGCACGCATGGCTCGGATGTCGACTTCGCGTCGATCTCCGATCAGGTGCGTGCGGTGCATCTGGTGGTTCCGGGGGACAGGAGTGGTGGATCGAGCCGGCCAAGGGAGCCATCACGGACCTCACGCGCATGGAGAGCGCACGGGATGCGGGACGGCTGTGCAGCGACATCCGCATCGTCTACGACACGGAGTTGTTCAATGCCGTGTTGGTCTCGGCCGGGCGCATGGGGGTGATCTACGCGGTGGTCGTGGAGGTCGTGAACGCGTTCCGCCTGCGCGAGGACCGCGAGCGGACGACCTGGAACCAGGCTCGCGCTCGAATCCAGACACAGATCATCGACGCGGGAGAGGCATACGAGGGCCCGCGTTTCATGGAGGTGGTCCTCAGCCCCTACGCGGACGGGGCGGGGGAGCGCATCTGCGTCATCTCCACGCGCAGCGAGACGGAGGAGGCGTCGAACGAGCGCCCGCCAGCGCCAGATATCTTTGGCTTCGTCTGCAACCTACAGCCCCTGACGCCCATCCTGGCGGGGCTGGCAGGCCTGATTCCGGGGCTGATCGCCGCGGCGGTAGGGGTGGCGCTCGCGGGAATCTCCTGGATGCTGTTCGTTCCTTTCGTTGGTGGGATCATGTACGCGGCCGCCTCGAGCGTGGTGATCACCGCCGCGACCACGGGGCTGATCGCGCTGCAAACGGCCATCGCCTCGTTGCTGGCCGTGCCGGGCGAGAACATTGCCTCGCGCCTCGCGAACATCGTGAACCTGGCGACGGCGGTGGGGCAGAAGCGCATCGTGCCCGAGCTCATCAACGCCATGATCACCTTCCAGCGCAATCCCGATGAGGCGCCCATCATCAAGGAGAGCTTTCGCATCATGACCGCGCAGCCGGCCTGCGGTGTGCCCTGGCGCGATTCGCCCAACTGCATGCGTGAGATTGACGGGCTGGAGTTCGCGTTGCCCGCCACACCCGGGAGCACGGCGCTGTTCGCGTTCATCGACGATGTGTTCGCGCTCACGCGCGAGTTCTTCGACAACAACCGTCCGCCGGGCTTCGGCCTCTCCATCCGCTTCACGCGGGGCACGCGGGCCTCGATTGGCATGCAGCAGTTCGCGCGCACGGCCTCGGTGGAGTTCCTGATGCTGCGCGGCTTCGCGGGCCACGATGAGTTCAGGCGGCGCCTGTACGCCATCGCGCGCACGCACGGCGCGATTCCGCACTGGGGGCTCATTCATGAGATCGACGTGCCGGAGGTGGAGCGGCTCTACGGAGAGCGGCTCACGAGCTGGCGCAGGCAGTTGCAGCGGTTGATCACCGCCGGCGGCGGGCGCACGGAGACCTTCCGGACCTCGTTCTCGCTGTCTCGCGGCCTGGAGCCGCTGCCCGGGTGCATCGTGCCGCGCGGGCTGGTGGATATCGCGCGGCGCATCCTGCTCGCGCTCGCGAGGTCGCGCGGAATGGGGACGGGTCGCGGGTCCCCAGGCTCGTAGCGCGGGCGCCCTGACAGGCCACCTCGTGGGGCCTAGCTCGCGTCCTGGCGGACCACGGCGGGCGTGGGCTCCACGTCCAGGGGGCGGCCCAGGCAGTCCACACCGTCCTCGGGCGCGGAGGTGCTCTTGGGCCGGTACTCCCAGTGCCACGGCTCGGACGCCACGGTGCGGCGGAAGCCGAAGCGGCACGCGTTGCCCGCGAGCCAGTCATACGTGGGGGACGCTTCCTCGCTGCCCACCACCAGGTCCACCGCGAGCCCGCGGTTGTGATTGGAGCGTCCCGGCCGCGCGGCCTTGGGCCCCAGCCCCTTGCGGTAGCGGCGCCACAGGAAGCGCTGCTGCTGATACGAACGCCACCCACTGGTGACGAGCAGCGGCTGACCCGCCGTGCGCGCCTCCGCGGCCATGCGCTCGAAGGCGGCCGCCGCGTCGCGGTGGAGCCGGTGTCCACTGTGGATCCGCACCAGACGCGGTGTCTTCGCCTTGGCCCTGCGGACCTTCGCTTCCTTCGCGAACCCGACGGGTGCCAGCAGACAGATCAGGAGCACGAGGCCCCAGCGGAGCAGGGGAGAGGACATTCTTCGAGGTCCAAGCAGTGGGCGAGGACCTGAGGCTGCCGCCTTTATTCCGCTCTGAAAAGCAGGCGGCCCGCCGAGCGCTTTCTCCTCGTGTCCGGTCGCCCGGACGTTCCGTGAGACCTAGAAGAGCTTGAGCTGCGCGTCGGGTGCGGGCGCGTCCTTGAGCGGCAGGACGCTGAATCCGTGGGCGCGTGCCCAGGCCTCGCTCGGGCCCTTCCAGTGGTGCGCGTCCATGCGCACGTGGCCCGCGTCGTCGAAGGCGACGCCCTCGGCCTCCAGCAGCTCGCGCTGACGGTTGCCGGAGGTGCTGATGCCTCCCGTGCGGTTGATGATGCGCTGCCACGGCACGGTCGCCGCGCGCGACCCCAACGCCGCCATCGCATGGCCCACGGTGCGCGCATCACAGGCCCCGCCGACGATGGTGGCGATGTCCCCGTAGGTGGCCACCTGTCCGGAGGGCACCTGTTCGCAGACGCGGTAGATGCGCTCGTACGGGTCCTGCGTGTCGGTGGGGGATGCCATCGGGTCTCCGGGCTGGGGCTGTCGGAATCCTACTCATGACATCCACTGATGCACGCGAAACCCGAGGCGTTTGCTCCTCCTGGGGCGCTAGGCCGCCACGGGCTGTCGCTCCTGCGACGGCGCGCCGGCCTGGTTGAACACCGCCCATTCCCGGCGCAGGCGCTCGTACAGGGCATTCAACGGCTGGCCCGGCGCTTCGTACTGTCCGGCGTGGTGCTCCACGATGTGGCGCAGGAGCACGTAGCAGATGGTGGCCGCGCCCGCGTCCTCCACGGCGGTGAACTGTCCCGCGTCCGTGAACCAGAGCGTGGTGGGCATCTGACAGGCCTGCGTGCCCATGGCCACCAGGTGCGCGCCGGGCTTGAGCCACGGGTGCTTCGCGAACAGGTTGGGCCGGTCCACCGTGAGCGCGGAGATGAGGTTGGAGATGCGCCGGTCCTTGAACCGCGAGTCCCCATACACCTGACCGAACACGAGCCCGCGCACCCGCTTCATGAACACCTTGGACGTCAGCGCCAGCAGCGACGTCGCGCGGAGCACCAGCATCTGCGTGAACTCCGGCACGGTGAGCTTCTTGAACGACGGCCAGACATCCAGGTCCATCTGCCGCTTCACCAGCGTGATGACGTCCGTGAGCCGCGCACGCACCCAGACCAGCGCCGTGGCCACCGACGCGGTCAGCACACCGGGGATGAGATACAGGAA
Organism: Corallococcus sp. M7; assembly: GCF_054512695.1. NCBI lineage: Bacteria > Pseudomonadati > Myxococcota > Myxococcia > Myxococcales > Myxococcaceae > Corallococcus > Corallococcus sp. M7. Next base: position 5,906,571 of record NZ_CM137252.1, on the reverse strand, counting down.
GTAGTCCCGAGGCTCCCAGTTGCCCTCGCGAGCGGTCTCGAACCCGCGCCACGCGAGGATGGCGGCGGAGAGCAGGGTGAGGAAGAAGAGCCCATAGGCCAACCACGACACGCCGTTCAGCGTCACCCAGCCGCGCTTCGTGGGGTTCTCCGGGACGTTGTACATCTCCGGGTTCTGGACGCTGACATCGGAGATCACGAGTGTGGGCGGCGGATCCGTCCGGTTGAACGCGAGCAGCAGGCTGTCGATGCCCTGGTTGTCGTAGATGCCGCCGTCCATCAGCGGCAGGCCGTTCTGGAAGCCCGGACCCAGGGCCGCGAGCGCCGTGTCGAGCGGGTAGCCCTGGGGCCAGTGGAACTGCTGCGGGAACACCAGCGGTTCGAAGCCGCCCGGGAAGCACGACGACGCCGCGGCGATGTCCGCCAGCCGGACGTGGCTGGCCACGGGGCGAGGCATCCGGTAGCCGTTGTTGCCCAGGACGGTGCCCGGGTTGTTGCTGCGCCGGAAGCGGAAGTCCAGGCCGGTGTGGAACTCGGTGGTGTTGAAGATGGCTTCCTGGAACTGGAGCCCGCCTGCTTCCAGGACCTCTCCGAAGCGCCGGTCGCCCAGGAAGTCGGGCCGGGCGTAGACGTCCGCGGCGGACCGGATGAGGCTGGCCCACGCGTGGCTGCCGTGGTCGCGGTTGGAGGTCAGTCCGGTCAGGGCCTCCGCGATCACATTCGTCCGCAGCAGATACGCCGAGAACGTCTCGTGAAACGCCTTGAACGGCTTGCCGTCCAGTTGGCTCACCACCCAGGCCAGGCCCGTGAGCGTCCCGCCAGACACGGTGGACAGCCCCACGACATCGGAGAGAAGTCCCACGGTGTCGAGGAACCGCAGTGTCCCCAGGTGGAACGCCGCCGCGCGGTAACCCCCACCGGAAAGGCACAGCGCGAGCGGTCCGAGCGGACCGTGTTTCTCGGAGACAGGGGGCGTGACGTCTTGGCTCATGGGGGGCTTTGAAACGCGGCGGAGAGGACGCCGGAAGCTTAGGCCAACGGCGAGTCCGGCGCCTTCCCACCCTCCGCGGCGTCCAGGTGCTCCTTCAGGAGCGCGTTGACGCGGTCCGGGAAGCGCAGGGGCACGCCGTGCGAGGCATGGGGGAGCTCCACGAAGCGGGCGCCTGGAATTCCCGCCGCCAGCGCCTGCCCGGCCGTGGGGGGAGCGATGGGGTCGTGCGTGGCGCTCACGACCAGGGTCGGCAGGCCCGCCAGCCCCTTGAGGAACGGGGTCGCGTCCGCGCTGCGCATGGCCCGGAACTGGCGCATCGCCACGGGCGGCTGGTCCGCGAGGTCATGGTCGAACAGCTCCGCGAGCTGCTCCGCCAGCGCATCCTTGTCGGCGTGGGCCAGCTCCTCGGGCGCCAGCACCATGCGGAGGAAGGCGTGGCGCCGCATGCGCCGCGTGCCGACCTGGGTCCGAAGGCCCATGAGCAGCAGGCCCGGCGCGAGGCGGGTGGGCACCGCGCCCGTCGCGAACGTGCACAGCAGCGCCAGGCTGCGCACCCGCTCGCGCGCCTTGTGCGCGAGGTAGAGCGCCACCAGCCCGCCCAGCGAGTGCCCCATGACGTGCGCGCTCTTCCAGCCCTGCGCATCCATCAGGGCAAGCACGTCGTCCGCCATCATCTCCACCGTGAGCGCGTCGCCTGGCGGCTGGCTGGCGCCGAAGCCGCGGTTGTCCATGCAGAGACACCGGAAGTGGGAGGCCAGACCGTCCACCTGTGGCCGCCACCCCGAGGCACCGACGCCGACCCCCTGGATCATCACCACCGGAGGGCCCTCACCCTCCACGAACCAGCTCAGCGTGCAGCCTCGGTGCAGGGTGCTCTGTCGGCGGTAGGCGAGGCTCATGCGGACTCCTGGATGAAGCAGGGGAAGGCGTGAAGGCTATCTTGTCCCCAGGGGCATTGGTTCTTCGCGTGGGAGTTGGGGCAGGCTCCCATCCCATGCCAATTCCTTCCTCGCATCGTCGCAAGGTCGCATCGACGGCACTCTTCTGCGCGGGACTCGCGCTGGGCTGGCCCCTGTTCGCGGGCGCGAAGCTCCAGGGTGGGGTGTGTGATCCGCTGAATGATGAAGCCGAAGGCATCCGGGTGCGGCTCGTGTCGGCCACCGCGGATGGCGTTTCCATCATCCCCGCGCAGGGAACGGGCCCCATTGGCGCCGTCTACAACGTGTGGGCCGTGCGGCCAGAGGCGGGAGCGACCGGCGATTTCGCGAAGGCCACGCTCTTTGAAGCGGAGCCGACGGAAGGCACCGGAGAGCTCTACCGGAACCTCAGCCTCCAGAGGCAGCCATGAGGAAGCTTGGCATCGTGCTCGCGGGCATGCTGACAAGTGCCCTGGCCTCCACGCTGTTGACGGCCTGTTGTCCGGACCGCCCCCCGCGCGTGGTCTTCAAGCTGCCCTTCGGAAACTACGGGGTGAGCACCTCCACGGCGGACACGAACTATCGCCTCTTCCTCTCCGAGGACGGGGTCACCGTGGTGGAGACCTTCGAGCGTGGGGGCAAGGCCTACCGGCAGGAGTATCGGGTGACGGAGCGGCAGGAGACCGACATCTAGGGGACCGTGTAGAGCCCGACCACGTTCGGATCCAGCGTGGCGCTGGAGATGCGCAGACCGGTGGCGGTGCTGATGCTCGCGGCGTCCGTCACGCCCAGGTCCGCCAGCGAGAACGACACGCCGCCCAGCTTGGACTGCACCGTGCCCACCGGGTTGCCGGTGAGGCTCGCCACGCCGCTCGTGTAGGAGATGGTCGCGAGCGCCGTGGAGGTGTTGCCCGCCGCCGAAGAGGTGAAGTCGCTTGCGAGCAACGCCAGTGAGTAGCCGCCAATGACCTGGTTGGACGCGTTGATGAGCGTGACCGTGGCGTCGTCACCGAGCGTCGTGGAGGTGGGCGTGCTGTCCACGATGAAGAAGCGCGTCTTCGAGGAGAACGCCGTGCCGAACTGGAAGTGGCCGGCGTTCAGGTTGTTGGTGCCGTCGTGGATGCTCAGCCCGGTGGAGGCTGCGTTGGCATTCGCGGGCACCGTGCCCCGCGCGCTGGGCGTGTTGGTGCTCGTGATGCCGTTGGCCGTGGCGCCCACGAGGTTCGTGAACGTGCCCTCCGATGTCGTGAGCGACGCCAGTTGTGCGTTGCCGGTGATGTTGGCTGGCGTCCCCGCTGTCACCGAACCGCTGAAGGTCGCGCTGGTGACGCGCAGGCGCGTGGGACCGTTCACGACCGGGTCCGGCAGCGCGGTGATTTCGTAGGCGAGGCGGTGGAGGTTCGCCGCGTCGGCCGCGCTGATGCCCAGGTCCGCCGCCGCGCTGCCCGTGCCCGTCGCCAGGGCGCGGGGATCCGCCTGGGTGATCTTCGCGAACAGCACCGCCGCGGACAGATAGCTGCCGTACTTGCTGGAGTGACGGCTGTCCTGGGCGCTCCACAGGTTGAACATCCCCGGTGAGATGCCATCCGCGGGATTCGGGTCGGCCAGGTTCTGGTCCACCGCGCGCATGTAGCCATCGCCCACGCGCGCGACGCCCGTGAAGCCCAGGTCGCGGTAGGCCTTGAAGTACGCATCGCGCAGGTCGGTCTGCATCGCCTGGAGCCCCGAGGTCCCGCTCGGGTAGCCCTGCGCGCTCACGGACGTGGGCGAGGACCACGTCTCATACAGATACAGGTTCGCGGAAGGGTTCGCGGCGCGCACCAGGGTGCGCAGGTCGCGCGCGGCATCCGTGAAGGCCGTGGGCGAGCCACCGCGCGAGGTGGGCAGCGGCGTCGTGCTCTGCTCCTGGAGCACGACGGTGTTCCACGTCGCCTGGCCGATGGTGGACGCCCGGTTCGTGTGGTGCCACCGGAGCGTCTGGCCGCTGGCCGTCTCCAGGCTCACGTTGAACGTGAAGCCGGCCTGCGTGGTCAGCTTCTTGAAGATGCCTGGGATGCCGCCCTGGCCAGAGCCGTTCGTGTCGGTGACGGCGGCCTTGTTGTACGAATAGACGGGCTCCTCGTTGCCGTGCGTGAAGCTGTTGCCCACGAAGAGGATGTTCCCGCTGGTGACCGCGGCGGTGGTGCTCTCCAGGTCGTCCTGCTCGGACTCGGGAAGGGACGCGCAGCCCGCCTGGGTCGCGAAGACGCCCCAGGCCATCAGGCCCAACACTCGCGGGTGAACGGCGGCCAACAACACATCCAGGCGGGACCGGGGCATCTCGCCAGCATAACGGAATAACGGGTTTAACGCGAGCCGGTGTCTGGCTTCACCCGCGCCGGTCGCGCAGCCGTGTGTATGTGTATGAGACGAGCAGCAGCATGACGCCCAGCAGGATGAACGTGAGCACCCGCTGATCCGGCGGCAGCTTCGCCACGTCCACCAGCACCAGCCGCCCCAGGGCGAGCCCCAGCACCGCCAACGCGGCCAGCCGGTACCAGCGCTCGCGCACCGCGAAGCCCACGCCGAAGAGGAGGAAGGCGGCGATGACCCAACCCAGCGTGACGAGCCCCTCGGGCATTCGCGCGCCCACCAATGCCACCAGCGACAGCCCCGCGCCCGCCGCGCAGATGGCGGTGAAGGGCGTCCGGGCCTCGGGTTCGGGCAGGCCGGCGACTCGCACCGTCCCACCGCGCTCCACCAGCACGAACGCCACCACCAGCCCGATGAGCAGGGTCAGGCGTCCCGGCGTCTCCCATTCACACGCACCCAGCGCCACGTAGAGGATGAGCACGCCCACGCCGCGCAGCACCGGGGACTCCACACCGCGCGCGGCCAGGCCCGCGACCAGCCCCGTCACCGTCCATGCCGCCACCAGCGCGACGTCGTCGTAGCGCGCGGGCATGGCCAGCGCGAGCGTCACCGCCGTCAGCGCCAGGTACGCGTGGATCAGCGCCGCGGGAGCACGCTGGAGCCTCGACACGACGGCCCCCGCGCCATGCGCCAGCGCGACGACGACGAGGAAACCGAAGAGGTGCGAGTCCTGCTCCTGGGAGACCTCGTACGCGCCCAATGACGTCAGGCCCACCCAGTTGAGCAGGGTGAAGGCGAGGCTCGCGCGCACGGGCAGGTCGCGCGGGCGCACCAGCAGCGCCACGGAGAACAGCAGGAAGTAGAGCGCGAGGAAGCCCAGGCTCAACAGGAGCCGGTCGTCCTCGGGCGCACCCGGCGCCATGTGGCCCGTGCGCACCGCCCAGACGACGTGCGTGCTGTACACGGCCACCAGGCTGGACAGCGGAACGATGACCCAACGGTTGCGCACCAGGAAGAACAGCGCGCCCGCCGCGAGCAGCGTCGTGGACAGCAGCGTGAACGCGGTGATGTCGCTGAGCATCCCCGTGTGCAGCCCCAGGAACAGCGCGATGCCCGCCACTGTCTCGGATTGCATCCGGTGCGCGATGGTGACGATGGCCACCACGAACCCCGCGAGCAGCACCAGCGCCAACACCTCGCTGTCGATGACCCGCACCGCCGGGATGAAGTGCAGCGCGTAGGTGACGAAGTACGCGAGCGCCAGGCCGCCGCCGAAGACGATGCGCCCGAAGAGTTGATGCCGCCGCGCCAGCCACAACCCGAACGCGCCCAGCCCCGCGCTGAGCAGGTAGCCCGCGCCCACGCGCGCCAGCACCCCCAGCTCCCCGAAGTGGTACGTGATGAGGTACGCGATGCCGATGATGAGCGCCACGATGCCCAGGCGGCTCAACCAGTAGGTGCCGACATGCGCCTCCATGTCCCGCTGCTCGGGCGCGGCCACCGGAGGCGTCACAGGGGCCACCGAGGGCGAGGCCACGGGGCGCGGCACCTCCCGGGCCTCCAGGCTCGCGAGCCGCGTCTCCAGGGCCGCGACCGTCGCCTCCAACCGCCTCACCGTCTCCCGCAGGTCCTGCCCGTCACCCTCGTCCGACATGGACTTCCCTCGTACACCAGCGCGCGCTCCGGCCCTGGATACCTTCAAGCACAGGCCCGGCAACCCTTCAATTTGCGACGAATCAGTTTTTCGCTTTTGTCTTGAATGTCATGATTAGCGGGCTGTCCATCCCGCTGGAGGCATTCGTGCTGATACATCTTCGTTCGTGGGTCCTCGCTGCGACGGCCCTCCTGACCACCACCGCGCAGGCGCAGTCCACGCCCGCGAAACCCCGGCTCCTCGTCACCACCGACATCGGCGGTGACCCGGATGATCAGCAGTCGATGCGCCGGCTGCTGCTGTACGCGAACGAACTCGACATCACCGGGCTCGTGGCCTCCGCCTCGGGGACGCCGAACGAGGTGGGAACGGCGGTCGTCCGGCCCGACCTCATCGAGGACATCGTCGACGACTACGGGACGGTGCAGTCCAACCTGTCGAAGCACGCCTCGGGCTATCCGACCGCGACGACGCTGCGCTCGCGCATCAAGTCCGGCTCCCCGAACCGGGGCGTGGCGAACCTGGGCGCGGGGAAGTCCACCGCGGGCTCCAATCACATCATCGCCATGGTGGATGCCTCGACGGCGCCGCTGCACGTGACCCTCTGGGGCGGGGCGCATGACCTGGCGCAGGCGCTCTACGACGTGCGGGCGTCGCGCACGGCGGCGGGCCTTGCCACGTTCCTCTCCCGGCTGCGCGTGTACGCCATCGCGGACCAGGACAAGACCTCCGGCACGCAGGGCACGGGCGAGTGGATCCGCGCCAACTTCCCCACGCTGCGCTACGTGGAGGCGGGCCCGCCGACGACGGACGGCTACACGTCGCTCTTCCGGGGCATGTATCAGAACGACGCGACGGGCGGAGGCCGGCCCACCGTGCAGTTGGTGGAGTCCGCGGTGGTGCCGCTCAACCAGGAGGCCTGGCTCAACGCGAACGTCCGCACTGGCCACGGCGCCCTGGGCGCGGGCTACCCCGTGGTGGTGCAGAACCCCAGCACTTCCCGCAACACCCAGGGCGTGAAGGAGGGCGACACGCCGAGCTGGTTCTACGTGCTGCCCAACGGCCTCCAGGACCCCGAGCAGCCCACCTGGGGCGGGTGGGGTGGCCGCTTCAAGCTGGACGCGGGACAGCACTTCGTGGACGCGGAGGACGCGCACGGGTCGGGCAGCAGTGACTACGCCGTGCGCCGCAAGTGGACGGTGGCCCGCTGGCGGGAGGCCTACCAGAACGACTTCGCGGCCCGCATGGACTGGTGCGCCACGGCCACCTACGCCAACGCCAACCACGCCCCCGTCGCGGTCGTGGACGGGGACTCGAGCGCGAACATCCTCCAGCGCACGGTGACGTCCGGGAGCACGGTGGCCTTGAGCGCCACCGGTTCGTCCGACCCGGACGGCGACACGCTGAGCTACCAGTGGTTCCAGTACGTGGAGGCGGGCTCGTATGCCCAGGCCGTGACGCTCACGGGCGCGAACACGCGCGACGTGCGGTTCACCGCGCCCACGGTCGGCAGCGCATCCACTGTGCACCTCGTCCTCGCCGTGAAGGACAACGGCAGCCCCGCGCTCACGCGCTACCGGCGCGTCGTCGTCACCGTCCAGCCCGCCGGCAGTGGGAACACGTCGCTGCGCGGGCACTGGAAGCTCGATGAAGGGCAGGGCGGTACCACCGTGGATGCTTCGTCCTACGGGCAGTCCGGAACGCTGCTCAACGGCCCGGCGTGGGCCGACGGCAAGCAGGGCGGCGCGGTGGAGTTCGACGGCGTGGATGACCGCGTCGACCTGGGCAACCCCACGCACCTGCGCCTCACCGGCGCGATGACGCTGTCCGCGTGGGTGTTCATCGACACGTTCAGCGGCAATGGCCGCATCGTGAACAAGCAGGGCCCCAGCGGCAGCCGGGGCTGGAGCCTCAACGTGGAGGCGGGTGGCTACGCGTCGTTCCAGGTCGCCAGCAGCAGCACGCAGTTGGTCATCGTCGACGGCGCGTCCACGCTGCCCACCGGGCAGTGGGTGCACCTGGCGGGGACGTACCAGCCCGGCGTGGCGCTGCGGCTCTACGTGAACGGCGTGCAGGACGGCGCGCTCACCACGGGCGTCCCGGCGTCGCAGTACAACCCGGGCATCAACGTGGCCATCGGCAGCCGGCCCGGAGGCGGCACGCCGTTCGACGGCCGCATCGATGAAGTGCGCGTGTATGACCGGGTGCTCAGCGCGGCGGAGCTTCAGCAGCTCTGACGCCGCGCGGGCGTGGCACCGGCCCCCGGGAAGTGCGCACGGGGGCCGGATGCCTTTGCTTCAGGCGAGGTTGTGGAACACGTGCTGCACGTCGTCGTCCTGCTCCAGCATGTCCACCAGCTTGAGCACCTCCGTGGCCTGCTCCTCGGGCAGCTCCTTCAGGGTTCCGGGCAGGGGGATGTACTCGGACTGCGTGGACACGGGCGCGATGCCCTTGGCTTCAATCGCCGACATGAGCTTGCCGAAGTCGGCGAACTTGCAGCGCAGGAGCAGTTGCTTCTCGCCCTTCTCGCCGGTCGTCTCGCCCATCTCCTCCAGGTCGTGGTCGATGAGCTCCAGCTCCAGCTCCTCCTGGTTCACGCCCTCGGCGTCCAGGCGGATGGCGCCCATGTGCTCGAAGAGGCGGGACACGCTGCCCGCCGTGCCCATGCTCCCGCCCAGCTTGGTGAAGGGGAAGCGGACGTTGGCCACGGTGCGCGTGACGTTGTCCGTGGCCGCCTCCACCAGGATGCCCACGCCGTGCGGAGCGTAGCCTTCGTAGAGGAGGATCTGGTAGTCGGCCTGGTCCTGACCACTGGCGCGCTTGATGGCGGCGTCCACGTTGGTCTTGGGCATGTTCGCCGCGCGGGCGTTCTGCACGGCCCGGCGCAGCGCGGGGTTCGACTCAATGTTCGGCCCGCCCGCCTTCACCGCGATCACGATGTCCTTCGTGATGCGCGTGAAGACCTTCGCCATCTTGTTCCAGCGGGCGAACATCGTCGCCTTGCGTGTCTCGAAAATGCGTCCCATGGTGTCCTCAATATACCGTGAGCCGCCCCAGTGGAGAGGCTTTCGGAAAAGAGCGTGTGTGTCATCCGCGCGGGAAGCGGCTCGCCAGCGCGTCGGCCAGGGGGCCCGCGCCCGTGCGCAGGGGGTCCACGCAGGGCAGGCCATGCGCCCGGCCGGTGGCCTCCAGGAGCGAGAGCGCCTCGGCCTCGCCCAGGTGTTCCGTGTTGATGGCGATGCCCGTGCACTGGATGGCGGGGTTCGTCAGCCGGCCCTCCAGCACCGTGCGGTCGATGACGTCCTGGATGGATGGCAGCGGGTGCTTCACGCCTCGCATCCGGGTGCGCGTGGGCTCATGGCAGACGATGAACGCGTCCGGCTGCGCGCCGTGCAGCAGGCCCAGCGTGACGCCCGCGAAGGAGGGGTGGAACAGCGACCCCTGGCCCTCCACCACGTCCCAGTGGTCCGCGTCGTTCGCGGGCGTGAGCCACTCCGCCGCGCCGGAGACGAAGTCGGACACGACGGCATCCAGCGCCACGCCACGCCCGGAGATGAGGATGCCCGTCTGGCCGGTGGCCCGGAAGTCCGCCTTCCACCCGCGCTGACGCAGCTCCTTCTCCAGCGCCAGCGCCGTGTACTTCTTGCCCACCGCGCAGTCGGTGCCCACGGTCAGCACGCGCAGGCCAGGGCGCTTCGTGCCCTGGCCGGTGGCGAAGTCCCGGTCCGGGAAGCGCACGTCGTGCAGCCTGCGCCCATGCTTCGCCGCCGCGGCGGCCACGGCGGGGAACGAGGACAGCCGCTTATGCAGCCCGGTGGCCACGTCCATCCCGGCCTCCAGCGCCCGCACCAGCGTGTCCACCCACGCGTCCGCCAGCACGCCGCCCGGATTCACCACGCCCACCACCAGCGTGCGCGCGCCCTTCGCCTTCGCCTGGGCGATGTCCATGTCCGGCAGACCACAGTCCGCCGCGCAGCCCGGGAGGCGCAGCTGACCCACGCACCAGTCGGGCCGCCAGTCCACGATGCCGTGCGCCGTCTTGGCCGCGAGCTGATCCCTCACGTCTCCCAGGAACAGCAGGTAGGGCTTGTCGATGTCCACGCGCGGTGCCTTAGCACGGCCGAAAAACGGCGTGGAAATGGCGCGGGGGAATAAGCGCGACACCGGACGTAACAGGGGGGAGCCCACGGATGGGCTCCTTCTTCCGGAGTCACCCCATGCGCTTCATCCCTGCCGCCGCGTTCGTGTTCGCCGCCTCGCTCGCCACCGCCTGTGGGGGACCTCTCGACGAGGAGACCCCTGGCGCCGAGGTCGTGGACGAGTCCATCGCCAGCCAGGAGCAGGGCGTCGACGAGTCCTGCGTGGGCTCGGGCGTGGTGCTGGCGCAGCCGGACGGCGCGTCGGTCCCGGCCGTCTTTCCCCACTGCTCGTACGCGGACATCTCCGCGGCTTCCAACGACGGCACCTATGATCAGCCGGCGTGCCCCCACCGCTTCGTGACGGAGATCACCGGCCTGAACGGTGGCTACGCCCAGCCGTTCGTGGAGCTCATCCCGGCGTCGAGCAACGTGACGGAGAGCGCCTGCAAGGGCGTGGCGATCACCGGCGCCGCGTTCGGCTACGCGAACGGCGTCTGGTGGGGGCTGGGCTCGGTGAGCACCAACGGCGTCTGGTACCCGGCGGGTCCCTTCTTCCCGGCGTTCTGCGGGCTGCGCTTCAACATCGGCACGGGCGGATCCGGCTACAGCAAGATCCGCGTCACGGGCTTCGGCGCGGCGCTGGGCGTCTTCAAGGCCCGGGTGCGCACGGGCGTCCGCATCGGCAACGGCCCCTGCTAGGCCTCCGGCCTGCCATCCCGGGGCTCCCACCTGACGGGTGGGAAGCGCTAGGGAGGGTGTCGACGGACTTCGCGGGCGGGGCGGCTCCTGCTAGGAACGCCCCCGTGGTCTTCCGCCCGCGATCGCCCCGCGCCGTCCCGCCCGGGGAGTCCTCCGCATCCGAGCCGGAGGTGCCTTCGGCCTCCCGTGAGGACGCCGCGGAGTTCCAGGCGCTCATCGCGCGGTGCGCTCCGGCGTTGGAGGAGCGGGCCCGCATCCTCTGCCGGGGCCGCAACCCGTCGGACGCGAAGGACCTGTTGCAGGAGACCTACGAGCGGGCCTTCCGCGCGTTTCATACGTATGACCGGTCCGCGCCTCCCATGGCGTGGCTGGCGTCCATCCTCGTTCGACGCTTCCTCGACTGGTGCCGGCACGACCGGCGCCACCCCCAGGAGGAATTCACCGACGCGATGGGGGACACCCTGGCGGAGGCCGAAGCCGCCCCGGAGACATGGGCGCGCTACACGTTGGACGACGTGTGGCAGGCGGTGGAACAGCTTCCCCCGGAGCTGCGCGAGGTGGTCCGCATGAAGGACATGGAGCGACAGAGCTACGCGGAGATCGGCCGGCGGCTCGGTATCCCGTCCATGACGGTGGGCACCCGTCTGTTCCGCGCGCGCAAGAAGCTCAAGGAGCTGCTCCTCGCCCGGGAAGGCACCGCGGGGGACCGGCGTGACCGTCTCGTGTGAACAGCTCGCCGCCTTCGTGGACGGGGAGCTTCCGCCAGAAGAGGCCGAGGCCTTCCAGGCCCACCTCGCGACCTGCGCGGAGTGCCAGGCCCACCTGGAGGACCAGGTGCAGGCGAGCCTCCTCGTGCAGGCCGCCGCTGAAGCGCGCGCCGCGTCTGGCACGGGTGAGGCCGTGAGACCTCCCGGCACGGATGCACGGCCCGTGGCGTCTCCCGGTTCAGGACTCCGGGCCGTCCCCGGGACGGGGAGCCGGTCCGAGCCTGTGCCCGATGCCGGGACCCGGTCCCCGTCGGCTCGACCGCGCGGCCGTGCGGCGTGGGATCGCCGCCGTGTCGCGGGCTTCGCGGCGGCCGCCGCCGCTGTAGTGCTCGCGGTGCTGCTGGTGGGACGTCCGTGGCGCTCCACGGAGACAGCGCGCGCGCTGCCCTTCGCGCTGGCCTCCGCGCGCCCGCTGGAGGGCCGGCTCAGTCACCCGGGCCTCGCGGGCTACCGCGCCACGGGCACGATGCGCGGTGGCACCGACGGACGGCCGGAGCTGGACCTCAAGGTCCTGTCGGAGCTGGAGGCGAAGGGGGACCTGCACGGCGTCGCGACCGCGTGGCTCGCGGCCGGGGACTTCGAGCGCGCGGAGCGCATCCTGGAGAAGCTGCCCGCGTCGCCCGCCGTCATGGGGGACCTGGCGCTGGCGGCCCTGGGCCGTGCCCAGCCCGAGCGCGCGCTGACGTTCCTGGAGCAGGGCCTGGAGACCGCTCCGGACGACGCGCGGCTGCACTGGAACCGGGGCCTCGCGCTCCAGGCGCTCTCGCTGGAGCTGGCCGCCGCGACGGAGTTCTCCCGCGTGGCACAGGCGAAGGAGCCCGGCTGGAGCACCGAGGCCACCGAGCGCGCGGACGGCCTGCGCAAGGGCGCGTTGGCGCGGCGGGATTCGTGGCAGGCGATGAACGCGGCCGGCATGGAGCTGGCGCTGGACGGCACGCCGTACCCGGGGTCGATGGCGCGGCGCAACCCGGACCTGGCCCGGCTGTACCTCTACCACGCGTTGCGCGCGGCCCCGTCCGTGGAGCGCGTGCAGGCGCTGGCCCCGCTGGCCGCGCTGCTGGACGACGTCACTCGCACGAAGACGGCGAGCGCCTACGTGGCGCGCGTGGCGGCGGCGGACTTCCACAAGCGCGGCCCGCTGGCCAACACCTACCGCGAGCTGCTGGCCGGCACGCTCTCGCTGGAGGGCGCGGAGGCGGACGCGTTCCTCGCGCGGCTGCGGCGCTCCGGTGAGCGCGACCTGTTGCTGGGTGGAATCCTGCTGCTCCACCACGAGGACCGCTTCGTCGACGAGCTGGCGGCGCTGGTGCGTCAGTCCGGCGAGCCCGCCTGGTACGACGCTCCGCTGGCCAGGGGCAGGGCTCAGGCGGCGCAGGACCGGGGGGACCTGGAGACGGCGGAGACGTCCCTCCAGAACGGGCTGGCGGCATGCCGGAGCGCGGGCTTCGGGTATCGCTGTGTGGACCTCCAGCGCCACCTGGCCTCGCTCTACAACCGCATGGATCGCCGCAAGGAGGCCGAGTCCCTGGCGCGCTCCGCCCTGGAGGAGGCGTTCCGAAGCGACAGCTGGTACCAGGAGGAGCTGCTCCTGGCCGACCTGGTGACGAGCGCGCGGCTGAGCCACGCCCCGGCGCTGGCCCGCGCGTACCTGGACGAATACCTCCAGCACTCGCCGGAGGACTGCGCACGCCGGTCGGAGTACCACCACGCGCGGGCGCTCCTCTTCGTGGAGGACCTGGACGCGAAGCGGGCCCGGCGCGAGGTGCAGGACGCGCTCACCTGTCCCACCGCGCCCACGCTCATGGAGGTCGCCGTCGCGGGAGACCTGCTGCGGCTGGAGGGCGCCACGGTGCCGGGCCGCGAGCTGGACCGCGTGCGCGAGCGCATCCGGGTGCTGCGCCAGGACCCGTCGCTGACCACCGGCGAGAAGCTGCTCCTGGACCACATCGAAGGGCGCATCCTCATCGAGCGCGACCGCCAGGAGGGCCAGAAGCTGTTGCGCGGGGTCATCACCGGCTCGGCGCTCCACCGCTCCACGGACATCGAGGCGCGCAAGGCCTGGGCCCACAGCCACCACGTGCTGGTGATGGACGCGGGCCGGGCGAAGGAGTGGGGGCCGGCGGTGGACCTGCTCGCCGAGGAGGTGGACCGCACCGCGCCCACGTCGTGCCTGCTGGCGCTGGCCGGCCAGGACGAACGGATGCTCTTCGTCGCCCGGGGGCCCACCGGCGCGAGCAGCGGGCTGTACCTCCACGCCCTCAAGCAGCCCCTGCGCGAAAAGGTGCCGGAAGTGCCCGGGCCGCTCCTACAGGTGCTCGACGGCTGCGACGTCGTGCGGGTGCTCGCGGAGCCCATCCTCCAGGGGCGCCCGGGGTTGCTGTCCGCGGACCGGGCGTGGAGCTACCTGGCGCCGGGCGGCCACCGCGTGGAGGCCCCGGCCGCCGCGCCCGTCCCGAAGCGGCTGGTGGTGTCGGACGTGGAGCCGCCCGCGACGCTGGGGCTGCCGCGCCTGATGCCGTGGAAGGGCATGACGGGGCCGGGTGACGTCCACCTGCGGGGCCGTGCGGCGACGCCGGAGGCGGTGCTCGCGGAGATGGAGGACGCCACGGAGGTGGAATTGCACACGCACGGCCTCGCCGGCACCGTGTCCGACGCGGCCTTCCTGGCGCTGTCCCCGGACGCGGCGGGCCGCTACGCGCTCACCGCGGAGGAGCTGGAGGGGCACACGCTCCGAGGCTCGCCGGTGGTGATGCTGGCCGCCTGCGACGCGAACGTGGGCGCGTGGCGCTACCACGCGGTGTCGAGCCTCCCCTCCGCGCTCATCCAGGCGGGCGCTCGGGCCGTGGTCGCGCCCTCCACGGAGGTGCCGGACGTGGAGGCCGGGGCCTTCTTCCAGGCACTGGTGGAGTCCCTGCGGCGCGGCACCCCTCCGGCCCAGGCGCTCCGGGACACCCGCGCCCGGTGGCTCCAGCAGGGCAGCGCCCGGTGGGTCCAGGACCTGGTCGCGTTCGAATAGAGTCCCGGCGAATATCCGCGCCGCCGCGCGTAAGGGAGCCGGGAGGAATCATGATCACGCGTTGGAAGTCCGCAGTGGGAAGGATGGCCGTGGGGGTGGTTGCCCTGTCGGCGGCGCAGGCCGGGGCCCAGCCGGCGAGGACCCAGAACACCCCGGTGAAGCTCGCTCCGGCGAAGCCCATCGCGAGCCCGGCGACGGCGAAGGCCACCGGCTCCGTGGACGTGGCCGTGGACGAGGGCGCCAAGGGCACCCGCATGTACCGGTACGACCGGAGCAGCGGGAAGCTCACGCTGGTGAAGCAGCTCACCCAGAAGGAAGCGGCCAGCTCCACCGCCGGCTTCAAGGCGCTGTCGGTCGTGGAGGCCGATGGTGGCAAGGCCTTCGTGGATCCGGACCGCGGCGGCGCCGTCGCCCCCGAGGGCCCGCGCCCCAAGGGCGGAGGCCCCCCGGGCGGACATGATCCGGGCCAGCACCTCACCCAGACGGACCTGGCCAACATCAACCGCGAGCTGGGCAGCCTGAAGCTGAACAAGTCCCAGGTGAAGATCGCCACCCAGGCCCGGCGGTAATCCCAGCCTCTCAGCGGAAGAAACGGACGGCCGTGGCGCCGGAGTGGGGACATGTCTCCTCGCCCCGGAGGGCCACGGCCTTCACGTTCCTGGATGAATGCCAGCCCACGCGTTCAACCCCAGACGCCCGGAGTGTCTGCCCTGACTTCGCTCCCGTGTTTCCCTCACCTCTCGCGCCTTGCCACACGTACAACGTGCTCGCACTTTTCGTGCGTGAGGGGGCGCTGCTCGCCCGTTTGTCTTTGACGCCCTCCTTGTCCAAACGTTCGTGGGTCGAGGCCGGAGCGCCCGCGGCAGCAGGAGGTTGCACACATGGGGAACGTGGAGAACGGGCGTCGTCGTGGCGTGGGAGGGCTCTCTCGGTGGGCGTGGGGACTGGCGCTGGCCGTCATGGGAGCGGGATGTGATCCGGGAGCCCGGGAGCCCGCGCCAGCGGATCCGCTGGCGACGCGGGAGCAGGCGGCGCTCAGCTACAACAGCCTTTCGTACAACGGGCTGTCGTTCAATGGCCTGTCCTTCAACGGGTTGTCCTTCAACGGCCTGTCGTTCAATGGCTTGTCATCCCTCGACTTCGAGTCGTGGTACGGCGCGGATCCAGCGCTCGCGGACGAGGTCATGCGCTACATCGTGCGCTGCGCAGTCCCGCAGGGGCAGACGCGCACGTACACGGATCCGCAGACGAACACGGTGCACACCTGGACGGGCCTGCTGGGCCTGGCGCCGGGCTGGGCGGGTGGGGCTCCCGCGACGGAGGCAGAACAGCAGATCGTCTCCGCGTGCCTCGCGGCGCACAGCAATCCCTTCGGCGTGAGCGTGCCCATCTCCGTGCTGGGACGGAACGGGATGGGGGCGGAGATCCCCGCCTCCGAGGGGGAGCTGGCGGCCTTCGCCCAGCCGGAGTCGTGCTTCTTCGGCAACCTCTTCCAGGGACAGGGGCTCTACGCCGGCAGCCAGAACCCGCCGCTGGACGCGACCCAGAGCACCACGCGCGCGTGCGCGGTGGTGGATGGCTCCGGGATGCCGCGCATGACGTGCGCGCCGCTCGTCTACGTGGGGAGCTGCTCGGACGTGTGCACGCAGACGGGAGCGGCGTTCACGAACTGCACGGTGGGGGGCGTGAGCTTCCAGCCGCTCACCACGCGCGTGCGCGCCTCGGACCTGGCCATGTGCGGTGACGGCGTCTGCCAGGTGACGGAGTCCTGCGGAGCGTCCAACACCTACGACGCGTGCGCGGCGGACTGCGGCGCCTGCCCATGAGGTGAGCGCGGGCGGCCTTCAGCCGGAGTGGGAGCCCAGGCCGGAGGCCGCGCCCGCGCGCAGCCGCTCATGCAGCGCGTCCGTGAGCAGGTACCAGAACTGGACGTTGCCGAAGCTGAGGATGTCGCCGCCCCGGAGCGGCACCTCGCGCTGCCCGATGGTGCTGGCATTGACGAAGGTGCCGTTGGTGGAGCCCAGGTCGCGCACGGTGCAGCGGCCCGCCGCGCGGCTCCACTTGAGCTCCGCGTGCTGCTTGGACACGGACGCGTCGTCCAGCACCAGCTCGCAGTCCAGCCGCCGGCCAATGCGCAGCACGTCCGAGTCCTTGAGGGTGGGGAGCGTGGCGACGAGCAGGTCGTCGAACTCGAAGAGCAGGGCGAGCATGCCCTGCTCGACGTCGCCCGGGTCCGCCATGCGGGTGGGCGCGAGCGCGGCGGCGGACAACTCCGACGGCGGGCGCTGCACCAGCGCGAAGGGACCCAGCTGATGTTGAAAGGCACCCACGGGGAGTGCGGAGGCGAGCGCGCGCAATTCCTGGACGGACAGCACGTGCAGCAGCCTAACGGGTCGGCCGTCGGGCGCCCAGCCACTACCGGACGATGGCTGTAAGGCTTTCGTTGACCGGCCAGTCACTCGTTCCCTACATTGACCCTTTCGAGTCGCGGGCCGGGTTCCAGGAGGGAACGCCGGACCCCCGATGCGCAGCCAGGTGATGGAAGGAGCGGTGGTTCGATGAGCGGGAGCGACAACATCCCGATGACCCCCCACGGTCTGCAGAAGCTCAAGGACGAGCTGAAGCACCTCCAGTCCGTGGAGCGGGGCAAGATTTCGCGTGAGATCGAGGTCGCCCGTGCGCACGGCGACCTGCGTGAGAACGCGGAGTACCACGCGGCCAAGGAGAAGCAGTCGCACATCGAGGGGCGCATCCTGACCCTTGGTGACTGGATTGCCCGCGCGGAGGTCATCGACCCGGCGAAGCTGGGCGGCGACAAGGTTGTCTTCGGCGCCACCGTGGAGCTGGTGGACACGGAGAACGACAAGTCCATCAGCTACCGCCTGGTGGGCGAGACGGAGGCCGACCTGAAGAAGCGGTGGATCGCCGTGACCTCGCCGGTGGCGCGCGCGCTCATCGGCAAGAAGGTGGGCGACATCGCCACGGTGCAGAGCCCCGGCGGCGTGCGGGAGCTGGAGGTCGTCTCCATCAGCTTCGAGGACCCCAAGGAAGAGTCCGCCAGCTAGCGCTGGAGCCCGGCTGGCCGGGTGTCCTTCGGGGGGGCGGGCCCAAGGCTCGCTCCCCCGGTTTCGTTTTCCCTGCGGCGTCAGGAGCGCTTCGTAGGATGGAGGCTGGAAATCCCGCGTGAACCACCCGCTCGCCAGCCTCGTAGGACCCCTCAAGTACGCGTGTCAGCGTGACTTCGCCCAGCTCGGGATCGTGCGGGATCTGCGCACGTTGATGGAGCGCACCCTGGCGTCGGCCGGGGGCGTGGACGCGCGAGCCCTGGAGGAGTTGAGGGCGGCGCTGCCGCACGTGGATCCGCCCACGCCGCCGGAGCACCGCAAGGCCGCGCTGCGCCAGGTGCTGGGCGCGCTGAAGCTCAGCGGCGTGGTGCTGCCGGAGGAGCTGGAGCGGGTGGTCGTCACGGGGGAGATCAACGCCGTGGCGGCGGGCTTCCCCCGGTCGCCGGAGCGTGCGCACGTGTTGGAAGGGGAGCTCATCCCCGCGCCGCCGCGCCGCCGGATGACGCCGCCGCCGGGGACGATGGAGGCGCGTGGCAACACCGTGCCGCCGTGGCGTTCGCAGGACCCCGTGCCGCCGGTGGGCGGTGGGGACGCGTCCCGGCAGCAGCAGGCCCGGGGACCCCAGGGTGGGAACGCGGCGGGCCCGATGAAGGGCGAGCCGGTGCCCTACGGCGCGCGCATGGCGGCATCCCGCGCGGGGACCGCGAGCACTGCCGCGGGCGACGTTCTGGCTTCTGGCGCGCGTGCCGGGCAGGGCGCTCGCGGGGCCTCGAGCAACGCCCTGGGGCCTGGCGCGCGTGCCGGGCAGGGCGCTGGCGGGGCCTCGGGCCCTGCGGCCGGTCATGCTTCTTCCGGCGCACGGGGCGCAGCGAATGGCCCCGCGCAAGGTGAAGCCCAGCCCTACGGTGCGCGCATGGCGGCCCGGAACGCAGCCGTTCCCGCCGGTGCACCGGGCGCGAAGCCGAAACCGAGCACCGACCCTCGCAAGGGCGCGCCGCCAGCGGACCGCGCTCCCACGGAGAAGGCCCGGAAGAAGAAGGCCAAGGCGGTGGGCGCGGAGGCGTCCCGCTCCGAGGCGAAGCTGCTGTCCATCGCGCCGCGCACCGGTCCGCTGTCCGCGCCGCTCAAGACGCTGGGCAAGCGCCTGGGGCCACGGCTCGTCGCGGTGCTCGACAAGAAGGGCCTGCGCCGCACCGGCGACATCCTGTTCCTGTTGCCACGCTGCTACGAGGACCGCCGCAAGCTGCGCACCATCGCGGAGCTCATCCCCGGCGAGCGCGGCGTGACGGTGGGCACGGTCAAGACGGCCGACTTCGTCCCGGGGCGCGGTGGCAAGCGCATGTTCCGCGCCGTCGTGGGCGACCGCTCCGGCAGCATCGCCGCCACCTATTTCAACGCCGGGCCGTGGCTCAAGAGCCGCTTCTCCGTGGGCAAGCAACTGGTGCTCTCCGGAGAAGTGCGCGCCTCCATGAACGGCCGGGAGATGGCCCACCCGGAGCTGGAGCCCGCAGAGGACCTGGAGAACACCACCTCCGTCCACTTCCACCGCATCGTCCCCGTCTACCCGGGCTTCGAGCGCGGCGAGCAGCGCTCCTTCCGCGAGCTGGCCTCGCGCATCAGCGAACAGCACGCGCACCATCTGGAAGAGCCGCTGCCCGCGGACCTGCGCCGCCGCTACCACCTGATGGGCCTGCCGGACGCGCTGCGCTTCATCCACTTCCCGCCCGACGACGCGGACCTGGAGGCGCTGGACGCGCACCAGAGCCCCGCGCACCGCCGGCTCGCGTTCGACGAGCTGTTCTTCCTCCAACTGGGCATGGCCCTGAAGCGCCAGGGCATCAAGGCGGAGGAGGGCATCGCCTTCGACGTCTCCCCGGAGCGTCTGGACAAGGCCCGCGCCGCGCTGCCCTTCCAGCTCACCGGCGCTCAGGCGCGCGTGGTGGGGGACATCGCCCGGGACATGGCGCGCCCGGAGCCCATGAACCGGCTGGTGCAGGGCGACGTGGGCAGCGGCAAGACGGCCGTGGCGCTCGTGTCCGGCATGGTGGCGCTCCAGGACGGCTACCAGGTGGCGGTGATGGCCCCCACCGAAATCCTGGCCGAACAGCACGAGCGCACCTTCCGCCGCATCCTGGAGCCGCTGGGCTACCGCGTGGGGCTCATCAGCGCGGCGGGCACCGCGAAGCACAAGCGCGAGGTGCGCGAGGCCGTGGCGAAGGGGGAGATCCACCTCGCCGTGGGCACGCACGCGCTGCTGGAGGGCGGCGTGTCCTTCCAGAAGCTGGGGCTCGTGGTCATCGACGAGCAGCACCGCTTCGGCGTGCTCCAGCGCCACACGCTGATGAGCAAGGGGCTTACTCCGGACGTGCTGGTGATGACCGCCACGCCCATCCCGCGCACGCTCGCGATGACGCTCTACGGCGACCTGGACGTGTCCATCATCGACCAGCTCCCTCCGGGCCGCACGCCCATCACCACGCGCGTCTTCAACAACGAGCAGCGCGCGCGCGTCTACGAAGCGGTGGGCGCGGAGCTGGCCAAGGGCCACCAGGCCTACGTCGTCTATCCGCTGGTGGAGGAGTCGGAGAAGCTGGACCTGGAGGACGCCACCCAGGGCGCGACGAAGCTCCAGGCGGTGTTCCCCAACGCCAGCGTGGGCCTGCTGCACGGGCGCATGAAGCCGGAGGAGAAGGACGCCGTGATGGAGGCGTTCCGCGACAAGCGCATCCAGTTGCTCGTCTGCACCACGGTGGTGGAGGTGGGCGTGGACGTGCCCAACGCGTCCGTCATGGTGGTGGAGTCCGCGGAGCGTTTCGGCTTGTCGCAGCTGCACCAGCTGCGCGGACGCGTGGGCCGTGGCGCCGCGGCCAGCTTCTGCTTCCTCGTCGCGGGCGCCGCGCGCTCCTGGGAGTCCACCGAGCGGCTGGGCGTGATGGAGCGCAGCAGCGACGGCTTCGTCATCGCGGAGAAGGACCTGGAGATCCGCGGCCCTGGCGAGTTCCTGGGCACGCGGCAGAGCGGCCTCCCGGAGCTGGCCGTGGCGAACCTCGTGCGCGACGGCGACCTCCTATCGCTGGCCCAGGCGGAGGCGCGACGCATCATGGACGCCGACCCCCAGCTCCAGAAGCCGGACCACCAGGGGCTGGTGAAGGCGCTGGAGGAGCGCTGGGAGGGCCGGCTCGCGCTTGCCCGGGTGGGGTAGGCCCGAGGGGGCCCGCGCCCGAACCCCGGATTGTCCCCGACTGTCGGCGTGCTTACGTTCCTGGCAGGAGGTCCACGGGGGGACGTACACGATGGGAGACTGGGGCCGAGCGGAGTATCTGGCGCGGCAGGGCATCCGGGATCGACGGGTGCTCGCGGCGATCGCCAACCTGAGCCGTGCGGACTTCGTCCCGATGGATGCGAGGGACGCGGCCCATCAGGACGTGCCGCTGCCCATCGGCCATGGACAGACCATCAGCCAGCCGTACGTGGTGGCCCTGATGACGGAGGCCCTGCGCCTGCGCGGTGGTGAGCGAGTGCTCGAGATTGGCACCGGCTCCGGCTACCAGACCGCGGTGCTGGCGCAGCTGGCCCACGAGGTCTTCACGGTGGAGATCGTCCGCGAATTGGCCCGGCCCGCCCGGCGGCTCCTCCACCGGCTGGGCTTCACCAACGTGTTCTACCGCGAGGGTGACGGCTCCCAGGGCTGGGCCCAGGCCGCGCCCTTCGACGCCATCATCGCCACCGCCGCGCCGGCGGACATTCCTCGGGAGTTGTTGCGCCAGCTGAGGCCCGGGGGGCGGATGGTCATCCCCGTGGGCTCCGTGCACGAGACGCAGGAGCTGCTGCGCATCCGCCGGGGACAGCCGGGGATGCTGCCCCGGGTGGACCACCTGCTGCCGGTGCGCTTCGTCCCCATGACAGGCCTGGCCTCCGCCCTGAACTGAGCGGGTGCGACAGGCCGCGCGCCTGCACGCCCACTCCCCGCGTCCCGGGGTCGCGTTGCCGAGCGGAGAGGGGACCGGTAACGTCCCGCCCATGATCATCTGCCCGGTCTGCGACCACGTGCAGTCGGAAGGCGAAGAG
The DNA here is from genome assembly GCF_054512695.1 of Corallococcus sp. M7. NCBI lineage: Bacteria > Pseudomonadati > Myxococcota > Myxococcia > Myxococcales > Myxococcaceae > Corallococcus > Corallococcus sp. M7. The sequence goes on along the minus strand of NZ_CM137252.1, from coordinate 5,884,904 downwards.
TGCGAAGGCTGTGGCAAGCGCTTCCCCGGCCTCATGAACACCCCCGCGCCGGTCGTGACCCCGTTGCCGGAGCTGGAGCTGACGCACCACGCGGGAGGCCGCGTGCCGGTGGACGCGCCCGTGCTGCCGGAGCTGGACCTGACGCGGCTGCGCTCGGGGCCGGACCTGCCGGCGATGTCCGTGCCCGACCTGGAGCTGACCCGTTCGGGCGTCACGGGCGATGTGCCCGTCGCGCAGATGACGGACCTGGACACGGGCCGCGCGCAGGACGACGGCGTGCGCACCGCCGCCCCGGTGGGCGCGGTGACGTGCCGCTACTGCCGCCATGTCCAGGCGGAGGGCCTCCTGTGTGATGGCTGCGGCATGCGGCTGCCTCGCGTCCGGGTGGCGGCGCCCGTGACGGCGAAGCGCGCGGACGAGGGCGAGCGCGTGCCCTGTCCCTCCTGCCATGTGCCGGCCTGGCCGGGCCGCGCGTGCGTGGCGTGCGGCACGAAGGTGGAGGTGGAGGCATGACGGCTCCAGCGCTGAAGGCGGGCTACGCGTGCAGCGAGGGCTGCGGCTTCACCGCCTCGCTGTGGGACGTCGTCTACCGCTGCCCGCGCTGTGAAGGCCTGCTGGAGGTGGCCCACGACGAGGCCGCCCTGCGCGCCATCCCCGCGGCGGAGTGGAAGCGCCGCTTCGAGTCCCGCTTCGCGACGTCCCGGCTGCCGGACGGCTCCGGCGTCTGGGGCAAGCGCGAGTGGGCGCTGCCCGAGCTGCCGGTGGAGGACATCGTCTCGCTGGGAGAAGGGCGCGTGCCGCTCAAGCCGCTGCCGCGCATGGCGGCGGAGCTGGGGCTGGGCTCGCTGATGCTGAAGGAGTGCGGCGTCTCGCCGACGGGCAGCTTCAAGGACTGGGGGATGACGGTCCTGGTGTCCGCGGTGAAGCACCTGCGCTCGCGCGGCACGCCCATCCGCGCGGTGGCGTGCGCGTCCACGGGCGACACGTCCGCGGCGCTGTCCGCGTACGCCGCGGCGGCGGGCATCCCGGCGGTGGTGTTCCTGCCGAAGAACAAGGTGTCGCTCGCGCAACTGGTGCAGCCCATCGCCAACGGGGCGCGCGTGCTGTCCCTGGACACGGACTTCGACGGCTGCATGAAGCTGGTGCAGGCGGTGACGGCGGACACGGGGTTGTACCTGGCGAACTCGATGAACTCACTGCGCATCGAGGGCCAGAAGATGATCGCCATCGAGCTGTGCCAGGACCTGGGCTGGGAGCCGCCGGATTGGATCGTCATCCCGGGCGGCAACCTGGGCAACGCGAGCGCCCTGGGCCGGGGACTGGATCTGCTCTTCAACCTGGGGCTGATCACGCGCCGGCCACGCATCGCGGTGGCGCAGGCGCAGCGGGCGAACCCCCTGGCGCGCGCCTTCCGGGGTGGTTTCCAGGAGCTGGTGCCCATGCAGGCGGGAGCGACGCTCGCGTCCGCCATCCAGATTGGCAATCCGGTGTCCTTCCGCCGCGCGGTGCGGATGCTGCGCGCGTTCGACGGCGTGGTGGAGGAGGCGACGGAGTCGGAACTGGCCAACGCCGCGGCCCGGGCGGACCGTGAGGGCACCTTCGCCTGTCCCCAGACGGGCGTCGCGCTGGCGGCGGTGGAGAAGCTGGCCGCGTCGGGCGTGATGGCGAAGGGTGCGAGCGTCGCGGTGGTGGCCACCGCGCACGGGCTGAAGTTTGCGGACTTCAAGGTGGGCTACCACCGGCAGACGCTGAGCGACGTGAAGGCCGCGCACGCGAACCCGCCGGTGGAACTGCCCGCGGACCTCTCCGCGGTGCGCGAGGCCCTGAAGGACCTGGGCTGAAGCCTCGCGCCTCCGGGGTCGCGCTACTCGACTTCGAGCGGCAGGCGCGACTCGATGGTGAGGCCGAAGCCGGAGAGGCCCCGGTAGGTCATGTCCGTGTTGGACATGACTCGCATGGTGCTCACACCCAGGTCCGTGAGGATCTGGCAGCCCATGCCCACGTCGCGCGACTCGTTGGCCGCGCGGCTGACGGACGCGTTGCTGCCGTCGCCCGCGCGCTTGTGGTGGATGCCGAAGTCGTTGCCGTGCATGCCGGGCAGGTAGACGATGACGCCCGTGCCCTCGCGCGCCACGGTCTCCATCGCGCGGTCCAGCAGCAGGTTGCACTTGCAGTCCGGCGAGCCGAACACGTCACCCAGGGCGCAGGCGCCGTGCAGGCGCACCAGCGGGGCGGGCTGGGTCTTCGACGGGTCGCCCTTCACCAGGACCAGGGACTTCGCGCCGTCCGGCGTCCACGTGTACGTGAGGGCGGTGAACTCACCGTGCCGGGTGCGCACGACGCTCTGGCCGGACTCCCGGCGCACCAGGCGGTCCTTGCGGCTGCGGTACTCGATGAGGTCCGCGATGGTGACGAGCTTGAGGTTGTGCTCGCGGGCGAACTGCTTCAGGTCCGGCATGCGCTGCATGGTGCCGTCGTCCTTCACCAGCTCGCAGAGGATGCCGGACGGCTGCAGGCCGGCGAGCCGCGCCAGGTCCACGGCCGCCTCGGTGTGGCCCGCGCGGCGCAGCACGCCGCCTTCGCGGTAGCGCAGCGGGAAGATGTGGCCGGGGCGCAGGAAGTCGTCCGCGGTGCTGTTCGGATCGGCGAGCGCGCGGATGGTCTTGGTGCGGTCGCTGGCGGAGACGCCGGTGGTGGTGCCGTGGCGGAAGTCCACGGAGACGGTGAAGGCCGTCCGGTGGGACTCGGTGTTCTCCGCCACCATCTGGGGCAGGCGCAGCGCGTCCAGCCGCTCGGCGAGCATGGGCTGGCAGATGATGCCGCTGGTGTGGCGGACCATGAACGCCAGCATCTCCGGGGTGGCGAGCTCGGCGGCCATGATGAGGTCGCCTTCGTTCTCGCGGTCCTCGTCGTCGGCGACGATGACGCACTTGCCGGCCTGGATGTCGCGGATGGCCTCCTCGATGGTGTTCAACTCGGAGTCACGGCTCATGTCGGGGGAACTCATCCTGCTGACGACGTGGAGAGGCATGGTTCGCGGCATGTAACGCGAGGGGGGTGGGGTGGCAAGCCATGCCCGGGGAGCGAGCGTGCGTCCGTTCAATGGCTGGGATGAGCGGAAGCTGGGACTGCGCGTCCGTGTAGGTGGGTGCTGACTGGCGGCCGACTCGACGGGCTGGGGCACGTGATGTAGGGTGCTCGGCTCCGTGAGCGCAGACATCCAGGACAAGCGGGCCCGGTTCGACCAGTTGCAGGAGAGCCTGTCGACCCGGCAGAGCACCACCCACTTCACCCACGCGGGTGTTTCCCTCATCGCCTTCATGTTGATTTCAGGGGCGGCGGGGAAGCTGTTCTACGACTCGTTGCGCACGCCGCTGCTCGCCTGGGGTGCCACGCTCGTGGCGCTGGGCCTGCTGGCGTACGGCTTCCTCAGCTACCGCAAGGGCCGCGCGGTGCTGACGGAGGAGCTGCAACGCTACGAGGCGCTGCTCGCGCTGCGCCGCGAGCTGCACCTGGACAACCCCGCCGCGCTCCTTCCCCGGTGAGCGCCGCCAGGAAGGTCGCCCTGCCGGGGCGATTCATCGTGTTGGAGGGCCTGGACGGAGCGGGCACCACCACGCAGACGGAGCGCCTGGCGTCCGTGCTGAGGGCGGACGGGCACGCGGTGGTGACGACGCGCGAGCCGTCCGATGGTCCGGTGGGAACGATGCTGCGCCAAGCGCTCACGGGCCGCCTGGGGTTGCCGCACGGCCGTGGGCCGCTGGCGCAGGAGACCCTGGCGCTGCTGTTCGCGGCGGACCGGACGGACCACCTGCACGCGCGGGTGTTGCCGGCGCTGGAGGAGGGCAAGGTGGTGCTGTGCGACCGCTACGTGCTGTCCTCGCTGGCGTACCAGGGCGCGAGCCTGCCCATGACGTGGGTGGACACGGTGAACGCGCACGCGGTGTCGCCGGACCTGACGTTGTTCGTGGGCGTGGATCCGAAGGTCGCGGCGAAGCGCCGGGCCGTGCGCGGAGGCCCCGCGGAGCTGTTCGAAGCGGACGAGGCCCAGCGGCGGATCGCGAAGCAGTACCTCAAGGCCATCACGCTGCGAGCGAAGCGCGAGCGCATCGTGCACATCGACGGTGAGCTGTCCGTGGAGGGCGTGACGGACGCGTGCCTCAAGGAAGTGCGGCGGTTGCTCGCGCGCAAGCGCTGAGCCCCGGCTGTCGAGGCTGGGGCGCTCCTCCGACGCGGAAGCCGCGGACGAGCGTCCACAACAGCTCCAGCACGGAGCTGTCGCAGGAAATGCTGCTGACGGAGAGCCACGTGCCCACGGGCGCCGCGCCCACCCGTGCGTCCATGGCGCTGAAGAAGTCCGCCACGCTCCGGTGCGACACCACCATGCCCCTGGGGCTGCCGGAGGCACCGGACGGGTAGAGGACGTAGGCAGGGGCGTCCAGCGTCGTGCCCGCGCGCGGAGGCCCCAGCACGTCCAGCTCGAACGCGTCCTCCGAGTCCAGCAGGACGGTGCACACGCCGTCCGCCGGCAGGCACGGGGCCAGGCGGGACTCCGTGACGAGCACCCGCGCCCGTGAATCCTCCAGCAGCTCGGCCAGCTGTTCCCGCGGACAATCCGGATCCAGCGGCACGAACGCGCCGCCTGCCTTGAGGATGCCCAGCATCGCCACCACCAGGCGGGTGGAGCGCTCCACGCACAGACCCACGCGCACGTCCCGCGCGACGCCATGCTCGCGCAGGTGCCACGCCAGCGCGTCGCTGGCCGCGTCCAGCTGCGCGTAGGTGAGCGTTTCCTCTTCCGCCGCCACCGCGACCGCGTCCGGCGTGCGAGCCACCTGCGCGCGGAACTGCGTCGCGAGGCAGCGCGAGTCATCCAACGGAGTCGGGTCGTGCGACTCGTGAAGCCGCATGGACCGTTCGTCCGTGTCGAGCAGCGGCACGTCCATGGACACGGGAGGCGGGGCCGCCTGCGCCCGCGCTGGAGGCGTCCAGTCCTCCGCGAGCGACGTCGGCACCATGTCCGTGGCCACCCAGTGGAGCCCACCCAGCTCCGGTGCCTCCGACGTGAGGCGAGGGGACAGCTCCAGGATGCTGCTCGTCGTCAGCACGAAGCGCGCGCCGCAATCCCGAGCGATGGCAAGCAGTCGATGCAGGGCGCTGTCCAACCGGGAAGGCTCCGGCGGAGGGCACGGCACCGCGATGGCGCCCACGTACTGGCAGCCCATGAACCCCACGACGTATTCGAGGCCCGGGGGATACAGCAGCAGCACCCGTTCGCCGGTCGCGTTCAGCGTCGTCAGCCACGTCCCCAGGGCCCGCGCCCGGGTGTCCAGCTGCGAGAAGCTCCACTCATCGGATGAGCCCTCCGCCAACCGCTCCGCATGGGGATAGAGCAGGTCCGCGAGGTGGAGGGTCGAATGGAAGAGGTCTTCGCCGTTCTCCGCTGCATCCATGAACAAGTCACCAGGCCAGGAAAGTCAGACTAGAACGGATGATGGCCCACGGGTCTGACATCCACTGCCGCGCTGGAGAACGCACCGCCTGCGCGGTCTTCAGCATGGATCTCCGGATCCATTTATCACCGGCACCGGGGGCACTTATCAGGTGGGGCGCACCCTTCATTCCTGACTGGTATGCGCCCAATCGTCCTTCGTTCCCCGGCTCCTGGCCGCCGTTCGCCGTTCCATCTCCGAAGCCTTTCGGCGCTCGCGCTGATGGTGACCGCCCTGATGGCGGGCGCCTGCGGCTCGTCGGATGAGCCCACGAGTCCTTCCCCGACGCCGACCCGTGATGCGGGGGTGGATGCAGGGACGGGAACCTCGGATGGCGGCTCCGACGCGGGCACGCAGGAGCAGGACGGCGGCACCGAGCCCACGCCGGATGCCGGGGAGACGCCACCCGCGTTCACCCTGTCGACGGCCTCCGAGCAGACGGTGCGCTTCAATCCTTCGACGTCGACCGCGCTCGCGGTCCAGGTCCTCCGGCATCCGGACTTCACGGGAGAGGTCTCGCTTTCGGTGGAGGGGCTGCCTCCCCACGTGCGCACCACCCAGGCGCTGCCGGTGGTCATCCCCGAAGGTACGGCTTCGACACCGCTGGGCTACGTCCCGGATGAGTTCGCGGCCTATGGCCAGTTCGCTCTCAAGCTGGTGGGCGTGGGGGGCGGAGAGCGCGTCGAGTTCCCGCTCACCCTCAAGGTGGAGCCCGCGCCGGCCGCGCTGGACAGTGCCTTCGGAACGGAAGGCGTGGCGGCGCCGGAGCTTGGCCTCCCCGCGGTGAAGATCACCGGCATGGCCGAGCAGTCCGACGGCAAGTGGATCCTCGTGGGCTCCACCGGCACCACGGGCCAGCGCGACGTGATGGTGGTGCGCCTTCTCGCGGATGGCACGCCGGACGCCACGTTCGGAACGCAGGGCGTGGTGGTGAGCGACATCTGCGGGGGCGATGACTACGTGGACGCCGTCACCGTGCAGTCGGATGGACGCATCGTCGTCGCGGGCGGGGCCATCTCCGGAACGAACACCTGCGCGGGGCCGAAGTATCAGAGCGTGCTGCTCGCGAGGTACACGGCGGCCGGCGTCCTGGACACCACGTTCGGAGGCACGGGCGTGCGCACCTTCCAGCTCTCCACGGGCATCTCCACCCTGCACGCGGTCACCGTGGACGCCAATGGCAACATCGTCGGCGCGGGCACCGTCGACAACGACGGCCTGGACCTGGTGGTGGTCCGCCTGACGCCGGCCGGGGTGCCGGACACGACCTTCAGCGGAGACGGCGTCGCGACCACGGACGTGGGCCGCGAGGATGACGGCCTGTGCGTCGTCGCCGAGCCCGACGGCAAGGTCGTCGTGGCTGGGACCTCCACGGGCAGCCTCGACACGCTGGTCGTGCGCCGCTTCAACGCCAACGGCACCCTGGACAACAGCTTCCGCTACTCATCGTCGTTCAGCTCGCCGGACATCACGCCGCGAACCTTGCTGCGGCTGTCGAACGGGAGCTGGTTGGTGGGCGGGAAGGCGGTGTTCTCCAACGGAGACACCCAGGCCGTGGTGGCGCGGCTGACCTCGAGCGCGGGGCAGGACACGTCCTTCGGCAGTGAGGGCTACACCTTCTTCACGGCGGGGCTCACGGGCGTGAGGGACACGGTCGTCGGCGCGGGCGTGCTGACGGATGGAACCCTCGCGGTCGCCACTTGGAGCCAGGATTCGAAGGGCGCCTCCGGACTGGGAGTCGTCCACCTGTCCCCAACTGGCGCCAGCATCCTCCGCTCGCACCGCACGGACCTGCCCGGTGAGGAGCAGCCCACGGCCGCCCGGCTGGACGCCCAAGGCTTCCTGCGCGTCACCGGGACGCGAATCCCGGAGGGGAAGAGTGAAGCCGTACCCTTCGTGACCCGCTTCCATCCGTACTGACGGCGGGGGCCGTTGGAGTAGAATCCACGGTCCCATGGAGCGGACCGGCGCGGCGGCGATCATCATTGGCAACGAGGTCCTCACCGCGAAGGTGAAGGACGAGAACGGCCCCCACCTCATCCAGCGGCTGCGGGAGCTGGGCATCCCGCTCGTCTCGGTGGAGACCATCCTGGACGACGTGGACGCCATCGTGGACGCGGTGTCCCGCGCCCGGCGCAAGGCCCGCTACGTCTTCACCAGCGGCGGCATCGGCCCCACCCACGACGACGTCACGGTGCGCGCGGTGGCGCTCGCGCTGGGCCGGCCCGTGGTGCGCCTGCCGGAGATGGTATCCGCCATCCAGGTCCGCGCGGGCACGTCGCCGGTGACGCCGGAGTCCCTGCGCCTGGCGGACGCGCCCGAGGGCGCGGTGCTCCTGGCCCAGCCGGGCATGTGGTTCCCCGTGCTGACGGTGGGGGACATGTTCCTGTTGCCCGGGGTGCCGCAGCTCTTCCGGCTGCAACTGGAGACGGTGCTCTCACGGTTGAGCGGCACGCCGGTGCACCTGGTCAACCTGTACTTCAACCTGGGCGAGAGCGCCCTGGCCGCCGTGCTGGACCGCGTGGCGCTGGACATGCCCCACGTGGCCATCGGCTCGTATCCCGTCTTCGACGCGGCCATGGACTACCGCGTGAAGGTGACGGTGGAGGCCCCGGAGCGGGCCCACGTGGACGACGCCGTGGGCCGGCTGCTCGCGGGGTTCCCGGCGGACGCGCTGGTCCGCCGGGAGTAACGCGGCGGATTACAGCGCCAGGCCGATGCGCTGACGCAGGCGGAAGAAGTCGTCCGTCAGCAGCCACGACAGCAGGGCCTTCAGGTCCGCGCGCTCGCGCACCGCCTGGAGGATGGCGTCGGTGCTGCCGTCCTGGCGGTTGGCCACGATGTTCGGATCCTCGCGCAGCACCATGGTGAGGCCCACGGACGGGTCGCCGCAGACGAGCAGGCCCGCGCGGTCCGCGGAGAAGCCGAGCGCGTCCACCACCGTCGCGACGTCGATCTTCGGCTGCGTGGACAGCGTCTGCGCGGGGCCTTCCGAGGCCTTCATCGCCTTGCGGCTGAAGGCCTTCTTGAGCTGCTTCGTCGTGTCATCGTTGCGCCGGCCCAGGCCGTTGAACTGCGGCTCGTGGACGCGGATGGCGTTGCCGAACAGGTCCACCGTCTCGCCCTGGGACAGCTTGGAGAGGACGGCCGTCTTGTTGAGCAGGCCCAGCACCGCCTTGCCGATGAGGAACTTCTGCTCACGGGCGTTGAAGCGGCGCACGACGTCCTGGCCCACGCACAGGGACAGGGGCTCCGTCGTCTCCGGCTGCAACAGGCCGCGCCGGGCGAGGTAGACCTCGAACTCCTCCACGCCGAACGTCTGCGCCACCGCGCGCACGGCCTTGAACACGGCCGAGTCCGGCTTGAGCTTGTCCTGCTTCGGGTTGACGCCGAGCATCTCGAACTGCGGCGGGTACACCTTGCCCAGGTGCTCACCCATGGCGCGCAGCAGGTCCGTCAGCGGGCCGCGAGCGGCCGGGTGCATGAGGACGGTGTCCACGTCCGCGGCGGGCAGCGCCTCACGCGGCTCCTGCGGCTGGCGCGCGCGGGCCTCCGAGTAGAAGGCCTGCTCCACCTCGTTGGTGGCGCGCATGAAGGTCAGCACCGCGGCGACGGCGAACGCCTTGTCCTGCTGCTTCTGGGCATCCCACAGCTTGAACAGCGCATGCAGGCTGTCCACGCGAGCGGGGTCCTGGCGCAAAATCTGCCGGTGCTCCTCGATGGCCAGCGGGTAGCTGGTCATGTCGCGGCCGTACAGGTCCGCCAGCGCGGCGCGGGCCTGGAGGTTCTGCGGATCCTGCTCCACGAGCTGCCGGTAGATGACGGTGGCGCGAGCAGGCTCCGCCAGCGGGCCGGCGTAGAAGCTCGCCACTCGGATGCGCAGGGCAGCGGCGCGCTTGACGTCCGTGGACGCGGTGGCGGCGGCCTGGGCCTCCAGCATCTGCGCCAGCTCCGGCAGGTTGCGCTGGCGCTCGTAGAGGACCACCAGCCGGTCCACCAGCGCGGGCTCGCCCGGCGTCAGCTCCAGCGCCTTCTTGTAGAGCGCCGTGGCGGAGGCGACATCGCCCAGGCCCTCTTCATGGATGCGCGCCAGCTCCACGGTGAAGCGAGCGCGGGCGTCGTTGGGCAGGTCCTGATCCAACAGCCGCCGCAGGCAGTCCACCGCGCCGCCGAAGTTGCGGCCCTGCGCGTACACCGTGGCCAGCCGCTCCAGCGCCTCCGGGTGGCGGGGCAGGGTGGCCAGCGCCGTCTGGAGGTGCGCCGCCGCGCGGCCCGGGTCGTTGAGGTGCTGCTGGTAGAGCGCACCCAGCGTCAGGTGGTGCTGCGCGAGCACGCGAGGATCGCCACCCTGCTGCACGCGCTGGCCGAGCATCTGCGCGGCCTCCGCGTACTGCTGCGCCTCCAGGAGGAGCAGGCCGCGGGTCTCCAGCGCGTCAGGGAAGCCGGGCCGGGCCGCCAGGGCCTTCTCCAGCACCGCGAGCGCGCGAGCCCGGTCACCCAGGGCCACGTTGTGCAGGCGGGCCGCGGTGACATAAGCCGCCGCGGCGGCCTCCACGTCGCGCTGAGCGAGCCGGGCCTCCGCGCGACGCTCGTGCAGGGCCGCGAGGTCGGAGGAACCACCGCGCTGCGCGAGCAGCTCCTCCAGGCCGGTGGCCGCGCCCGGGTGCAGCGGGTCGCGCTCCAGCGCCAGGCGGTAGAGGGCTGCGGCGCCGTCGGGATCATTGAGCTTCTGGGCCGCGAGCTTCGCGGCGGCGACGAAGCCCTCGATGGAGCTCTTGGTGTCGCGGCTCGCGCGGGCCTCGGTCTCCATCATGGCGCGCGCGGTGGCGAAGTCGCCCCGGCGCAGCGCCACGCGGCGGGCGCCCTGGAGCGCGGGGAGGCACTGCGCCTGGAGCTCCAGCGCCTGCCGGTACAGCGCGGCGGCCTGCTCCTGGTCGGGGTTCTTCTCCGCCAGCTCGGCGGCGCGCAGGAGCAACTCGAGCGCCTCGGTGGCGTCGGTGGTGACGGCCAGCCGCATGCCGTACATGCGCGACAGGGCGGCGGTGTCACCGCTCTGGCGCAGCACGCGCTCCAGGCCGAAGGCGAGGCGCGCGTCGGACGGGTCCGCGTCGAAGGCGCGCTGGTAGACCTCCAGGGTGCGCTCGGAGGGCGGGCCTTTCTCCTGATCCGCGGCGGCCAGGATGCGCAGGGCGCTGGACAGGCGCGGGTCGGTGACGCGCTCGGCGATGCGGGCGCGCAGCTCCGCGCGGCGGACGCGGTCCGACACGCGGATGCGCTCCAGCAGCGTGAGGGCGGTGAGGTTACCGGGCTCCAGGCCCAGCACGGACTCGCAGCACTGCGCGGCGCGGGACGGCTCCTGGAAGCGGTCCAGGTACAGCCGCGCGAGCTTGAGGTACGCGGTCACCTTGGCCGCGGGCGTCTGGCCCACCTGCGTCTCGCGGTCGAGGATGGACACCAGCTCCTTCACGTTGTCCTGGGCGACGTACAGGCGCTCCAGCGCGCGAAGCGTGGCGGCATGGCCCGGCGTGAGGCGCAGCACCTCCTGGTAGCCCTCGATGGCCAGCTCCGGGCGGCCCAGCTGGTCCTCCCAGATGGCGGCGGCCTGGTACATCGCGTTGGCGCGCTCCAGCGGATCCGTGCGGTTGGCGGCGTCCGCGCGGAGCACCTCCACGAGGCTCTCCCAGGCACCGTGGGCCCGGTGGATGCGGGCCAGCGCGCGCAGCGCCGGGAAGTAGCTGGGCGCCAGCATCAGCGCCTCCTGGTACGACGCGAGCGCCTCGTTCTCCTGCTTGAGGCGGTGCTCGTACAGCTCGCCAATCTTGTAGATGAGCGCGGCGGCCGCGTCGGTGGAGGGAGATATCTCCGACTCCGCGCGGTACATGTCGATGAGCTTCTCCCACCGGCCGTCCTGCGCGTACAGCCGGCCCAGGGCCTTGAGCGCGGGAAGGTACGAAGGCGACAGCGCGAGCACGCGCTCATACGCGGTGATGGCGCCCACGCGGTCCTTCAGGTTCTCGTCGAGGATCTCCGCGTTGCGGTGGAGCAGCGACAGCACCTGCTTGGTGTCACCGGCGAACGACGCCTCCAGGTCGTTGGTCTCCAGCAGCTCACGGAAGCGTCCGGCGCGCTCGTAGAGGCGGGCCAGGTTGCGCAGCGTGGGCAGGTGATCCGACGCCAGGTCGAGGATGCGCTTCATGCACTCGATGGCGTGGTCCAGGTCCCCGAGGCGGTCCTCGTAGATGACCGCCATCTTGTTGAGCGTGGTGATGACCTGGTCGCGGTCGGACGTCTGGAGCAGGTCCTGCTCGAACATTTGGACCAGCTCGGCGAAGCGGCCCTGGCGCTCGTAGAGGCGGGTGAGGGCCTTCTGCGCGGGGAGGTAGCCCGGCTGGAGCTGGAGGCACGCATTGTAGCGAGCAATGGCGTCCTCCTGGCGGCTCAGGCGCTCCTCCAGGATCTCGGCCGCCTTGTACATGCGAGCGGCCTTGCCCTTGGCGTCCTCGGCGGCGGTGACCTCCGCGTCGAAGACGGCGACGAGCCCTTCCCAGTTCTGCATCCGGTACGACAGCTTGCCCAGGCCCGCGAGCGCGGCGGCATGGCTGGGGATGCGGGCGAGGATGGCCTGGTAGCGGGCAGCGGCCTCCTGGTCGCGCTTGAGGTCGTCCTCGTAAAGCGCGGCGAGCCGCAGGTTGATGGCGACGAGCTCGCTCTCGTCGTTGATGGAACCGACCCACGCGAGCAGCACGTCGGCCAGCTCCTCGAAGCGGCCCTGCGTCTCGTAGATGCCAGCGAGCGCGCTGAGCACGAGCGGCTCATGAGGGCTCACGCGGCGAGCGGCGAGCAGCGCGGACAGGGCATCGTCCTTGCGGCCCAGGCGGTCATGGACCTTGGCGATGTGAAGGTACGCGGGAGCGCCCTGGGAGCCCTGGCCCTCGGCCTCGGAGAGGAGGGCGGAGAGGAGCTCATCGGTGCGGTCCTCGCGCTCGGCGACGCGCTTGACGGCGGCCTGGAGCAGCGGGTCGGAGCGGTCGAGCGCGAAGGCCTCACGGAACGCAGCGGCGGCGGCCTCCTTCTGCTTGAGGCGCTCCTCCAGGAGCATGCCCGCGGAGGTCAGGTAGTGGGCGCGAAGGGACGGAGGGACGACGGCGGTGGCGAGCAGCCGGTAGATCTCCACCAGCGCGCCCGCGTCGTTGCGCGAGGCGTAGACGGACTCGAGCTGGGTGAGAAGGGTGACGTCGGTGGGCTTGCGGTCCAGGGCCTGGCGCAGGGCATCCGCGGCGTCGTTGTCGCGAGACAGGCGCTCCTCGAGGATCTGCCCCTTCTCGAAGAGGAGGGACGCCTGCTGGCGAGGATCCTCGGAGGCGGAGAGTTCCGCGTCGATGAGCTGGACGACCATCTGCCAGTTACCGACGTCAGCGAACAGGCGGCGAGCAGCGCGGATGTTGGCAAGGAACCGGGGCGCCAGTTTGTAGGCGTTCTGGAACGCGACCGCGGCGTTGCGAGGATTCTTGAGAGGCTCTTCCCAGAGCAGACCGACCTCATGGAACAGAAGGGCGGCGGTCTGCGGCTCGGTGGTGGCTAGCGCCTTGGCCTCGCGCTCCATGGAAGCGATGCGCTCGCGGGCATCGTCCTCGGCGCTGGCCTGGGGGACGGGGGCGGGGAGGGTGCTCACGTTCTGTGCGAGTGCCTGGACCGCGCCAGCCTCGGGAGCCCCGGGGGGAGGCACCGATGCGGGGGACGAAGGCCGCGTGACGTCATTGCGCTCGCTCATGGAAGCCGGCTCCAGGCACTTTGAAATTGAGAGGGGGAGACTGAACGGGAGTTCGTACCACGCGCTCGGCTGGCCCCTCAACTTCCCGTCTTTCCTGGCGATTTGAGTGCAGGGGAGGCAGGCGGACAGGCGGTGGCCCGGTCCCAGGAAGACATGCGAGGCCCCCGGCCTCACTCGTCCGTGACGTCCACTTCCGCGATCAGGCCTGTTGCATCGAACGTGACCTTCCATCGCTGGGTCACGTCCTTGCCGTACACCGCGCGGTAGGTCCGTGACAGGTGGTCCGTGGAGTCCTTCACGAGGACCCACCGGCTCAGCGGAGGCATTCCGCCGAGCTTCATGCGGAACCAATCGTTCATGTCCGCGAGCTCGTCCTTCGCGGTCCCGGTGAAGTGGCGGGCTTCCGCCTTGCCCTGACTCAGTGCGGGCACGAGGGCCTTGATGGTCTCTGTCCGCTCGGGATTGGAGTCAGTGATGCCGGGCTCGTTCAGGAAGGGCGGAGGCGACAGATAGAAGTTCGCCACGCCGTGGGCGAGGGCCGGGACCAGCTTCCGCTGGTTCGTCAGCACCACCACGGCCAGCTTGTCGTCCGGGTAGTAGACCGTGTCGGAGAGTGCCGGGCCGCCGCTGTGGGCCACTTCGCGACGTCCCCGGTACTGGCCCACGGTCCAGCCCACCGCGAAGCCGCTGGCCTTACCGTCGTTGAGCTTGGGCGGCGTCCACATGGCGGCGCGCAGGTCCGAATTCAAGAGCTTGTCGCTCATCAGTGCGGACACGAATCGAGACATGTCCGTCACGGTGGAGAACAGGCCGCCGGCCGACAGCGTGTAATACGGGTACATGAACCAGTATTGCTGCTGGTGATCCGTCTTCCACTGGTAGGTCGCCGAGCGTTCCGTGACGACGTCGCTGGTCAGGACGACGTGCTGCTCGGTGAGGGTGGCATGGTCGAAGCCGCTGTTCGTCATGCCCAGGGGCGTGAAGATGCGGTCTCTCAGGAGCTGTTCGTAGGGCGCGCCGCCGGCCTTCTCCAGGACATGGGTGAGGAGCACGAAGTCGTCTGACCCATAGGCGTTCTTCTCGCCAGGAGCTGACGCAAGCGGAGCCCTCTTCGCCGTATCAATCGCGGCCGTGACGCTGGCGTTGTCCGCGTCCACGGGGCCAGGCTTCAAGCCAGACGTGTGACTGGCGAGATGAAGCAGGGTGATGTCCTTCCAGGCGGGAGGACACTCGGAGATGTACTGACAGACACGGTCGTCCAGCCGGAGCTTTCCCTGGCCCACGAAGTCCATCAGCAGGACCGCCGTGAACATCTTGGTGCCGGAAGCAATCTGGAATGCAGTGCGAGTGCTCGCGGGGGCTTTCCACTCGAGATTCGCCGTGCCGTAGGCCGCGAGCTTGATGACCTTGCCGTCACGCACCACGGCAACAGCGGCGCCAGGAATGTGATTGCGAGCCATCTCCGCACGCAGGAACGCATCCACCTTGTCCGGCGCGGCCCAAGCCCACTGCGCCCATCCCAAAACAAGCAGCAAGCTCCATCTGTGAAGGGGCATGATCAGTTTTCCGGCTGGGCGCTCGGAATCTCCAGGAGCGATTCCGTGAAGGCGAAGAGCTTCGTGTCATCCGGCCGTAGGTTGCTCAGGAAGATGACGGTGCGGCCATCTTCGAGGATGCGCCAGGAGACGGTGCGATAGGCGCCGCACGTCCCATCGTTCGTCGCGGCGTTCTGGGTCACCAGTCGTGGGTTCTTGAAGGTCCGGACGCGTCCACCCAGGGCGTACGAAGACTCGGGACGCTCAACCGTCAGGAGTGCCTTCCTGGACTCCGACGACAGGAGCTTCCCCGAGAGCACTCCGTGATTCAGGCGGAGCAGGTCATCCGCGGTGCTGTAGAAGCCGCCAGCGGTCACGAGGTAGCTCGGAAGCGTGTAGACGCGACGCTCCGCCTTGGGCTTCAGCGAGCGGTAGCCCAACGCGAGGTTGGGAATCTTCCCGGCTTCGCCCGCCGCGATGCCGCTGTCCGTCATGCGCAAGGGCTTGAACACAAGCCGCTGAGCAAGCTCCGCGTAGGAGCCTCCGGAAACACGCTCCAGGATCGCCTGCACGAGAATCCAGTTGGTGATGTTGTAGTCAAAGCGGGAGCCCGGCGTGAACACCAAGTCACCGCTCGCGTACCGGGTCACGGCTTCGGCCACGGGACGCGTTTCCTTTTCGATGCTGGGGTCCTTCTTGGCTGCGTCCATGAGCCCATTGGGCAGGCCGCTGCCATGGCTGATCAGGTGACGCAGGGTGATCTGTTTCCCCGTGTCCGCGCGGTACTCCGGGAGGTACGTGAGGATGGGCTCGTCGAGCGACAGCTTCCCGTCATCCACCATCCGGAGGACCACGATGGACGTCAGCCACTTGCTCACCGACCCCACGAAGAAGCGGCTGTTCCGCTTGATCCGCTTCGCGGACTCGGCGTCCATGACTCCGAACGTCTCGACGTACTCAACATGTGAGCCCTTGCCCACCAGGGCGACACCGTTGAAATCCGTGTCCGCGGCGAACTGTTGGACCTGCACCGGGAGCAGGTCCTCTGCATGCGCAGGAAGCGCGAAGCAGAGGCTGACAATCAGCCCTTGGCAGGTCACTTTGAAGGGGTTCACAGGCAAGAGGTGCCTCAATGGATGTGGGGTCGATGGTCGGTCAGTCGAATCCTGAGTACGTCGGGGGGCGACGCCGATTGCATGAAATCGGCTCTCCCCTGGAGTGCCAGGGGATTCAAAGAGCCGGCCCTGCGTCCTCAACGCCCACCAATCTTCGGGAATCGATCGTAGGCTCTCAGGAGCGCGTCCAGGTGCGCTGGCTTGTCGAGATCAAGTGGCGCGTCCGTGAGTTGCACGACCCATCCATTCGTCTCAGTGCGTCGTGTCCGCGAGAGCAGGTCCGCGTCGCGCGCAGGATCAGGATATCCGATCGCTCTCGCAGACTCCGCCGACCAATAGTTCAGCCATCCCAGGCGGTGTGGAATTTCAGGCGAGGAGATGTCCCAGGAGAATTTGAGGGCTGGGAGTCCTTTCGGTGGGGAAGGGGGGCCCGCCATTGTCGGGGCCGTCTGCTCCGCGATTTCGACCGCTGCCTTGAATGGCGTGGCATGACCCCAGAGTGCTCGTGCTCCGACTGCGATGGCTTCCAACGCATTCGCTGCGTCGATGGGGCTGAAAGCCTCCATCCGGAAATCAGCGTGGACCTCGAAGTGCGGTGGTCCCTCCGAAGCAAGTCCGTTCGGGTTCTCCCAGCCTGAAATGGTGACGAGGTTGTTGTCATCGTCATTGCACAGGAAGGGGAGCTTGCCGCTCAGACCGTTTGCAACAACCCACTCGTCGCGGTTGGACAACGGGATGAGGTCCTCTTTCTCTGAAGAGGTCCACTTCAGGTGCAGACCGGGAAGTGCTTGCTCCAGTCCGTGGATGATGGTGAGTGCGCGGCCGTCGTTGCTCTGGGAACCAGGTGCATATGCAATCACTACCAGTTCGATAGGGTTGGAGGGCATTCAGCACCAATCCATCATGACAACGTGGAGGGATGGATCCGCGAGCTTCAATTCAGCCCGATGCGCTTCGCTGCGCACTCCAATAACGAAGTCGTAGCCACACTCTCTGGCGAGCTTGGCTTCGCGTTGCAGTTCGGTCAGCTTCATGGAGACGAAGAATCTTCGGGAGCGGAGGGAGTGCTTCTCGAAATCGTCTGTCTTGACCTCCCACAGCGTTCGACGGGACAGCACCAGGGCGTCGTAGTGCTTGCCATTGATGAGCACGTTGAAGCCAGGAAAGCTGTTGCCGAGAATCTTGTCGGCGCACTCATTGTGCGGATCGTTCCCTCCCCGAGGCGGGCCCAAGACAGGTCTGCACTCTGGCCTGCGATCCCGCTCGAATGGGTCATTCGGTGATGGCGGAAACAAGTCTTGCCCCGAAGGCTGGGGGCTGGGTTTTCGATTTCTTGAGGCTTCCTGCTCGTCGGATTCAATCCTCTGCATGGGGATGGGGTGTTCGGCCGCTTCCGGCCAATCCGCCTCATCCATTGCTTCCTTGATGGCGACCGCCACCACCACCACGCCGATGACGATGACTGCGCCTACGACGACCTCCGGTGCGGCCAGGACACAGAGGCCGATTCCCAGTGTGGCGGCTTCAGCAGAAGCGACCGTGCATCTTCCTGAGCGATCGGTGAACCGGACACGATCCTGGTCGAGGACGTGAAAGCACCGCTCCGTCAGAACAGGCCATGGCTGAGCAGATTCTCGGACGACGCACCGTCCTTCGTCCGTCCACGGCAGGCTTGCTGCTCGCTGGAGGTTGGCGCGCCTTGGAGATCGGCTTTCACGCGCCGCTGGTGTCGCGCATGCCGTCATGAACAACAGAAGCGTGGCGAGTGCTCCGAGTTTCAAGGTCACAGCCTCTCCGTTGGGCACACGCTTCGGACTGCGAGCAGAGTCGGACAACAGCCAATCCGACTCTGCCTCACGGCGGTGACTACGCGGTCGCCGACCGCACCGCCTCACGAATCGCACCGGACTCCACCAGCGCCGTGACCGCGGAGATGTCGTGATGCAGCTCGCGGTCCCGGTCCATGTGCGGAACCTTGCCGCGGATCAGCTCGTACGCCGCCAGCACGCCCTTGCCGGGCTTCACCGGCTGACGGAAGTCCAGCGCCTGCGCCGCGACCAGTAGCTCAATCGCCAGACACGAACGCGCGAACTCCGAGACCTGACGGCCCTTCAGCGCCGCTGTCATGCCCATGGACACGTGGTCCTCGCGGCCCGCGGAGGAGGGGATGGAGTCCACCGACGCCGGGTGGCTCAGGATTCGCGACTCGGCCACCAGGGCCGCTGCGGTCACCTGGGCGATCATGAACCCGCTGTTCAACCCACTGTTCTTCGCCAGGAACGCGGGCAGACCCGAGAGGCTCGGGTTCACCATCTGCTCCACTCGACGCTCACTGATGCTCGACAGCTGCGTCAGCGCCATGGCCACCACGTCCATCGCCAGTGAGATGGGCTGACCGTGGAAGTTGCCTCCGGAGATGATGTTGCCCGTGTCCGGGAACACCAGCGGGTTGTCCGTTCCGCTGTTCACCTCCACCTCCAGGATGCGACGCGCGAACGCCAATCCCTCTCGCGCCGAGCCGTGCACCTGCGGGATGCACCGCAGGCTGTACGGGTCCTGCACCTTGCTGCAGTTGACGTGCGTCTCCACCAGCTCGCTGCCCTTCAGGATCCGGCGCAGGTGCTCCGCCACCGCCTTCTGGCCCGCGTGCGGGCGCACCGCGTGGATCTCCGGCAGGAACGGCTTGTGGCTGCCCAAGAGGCCCTCCACCGTCATCGCTCCCGCGATGTCCGCCACGTCCGCCAGCAGCTCCGCCCGCAGCTGCGTCAGCGTGCCCACCGCACACATCGCCTGCGTGCCGTTGATCAGCGTCAGGCCTTCCTTCGCCTCCAGCACCACCGGCTTCAGGCCCGCCTTCTCCAGCGCCTGCTTCGACGGCATCCGCACGCCCTCGAAGAACGCCTCACCCTCGCCAATCAGCACCAGCGCCAGGTGCGCCAGCGGGGCCAGGTCTCCGGACGCGCCCACGCTTCCCCGCTCGGGGACCACGGGCACCACGTCCTTGTTCAACATGTCGATGGCCAGCCCCAGCGTCTCCATCCGGATGCCGCTGAAGCCCTTCGCCAGCACGTTGGCCCTCAGCAGCAGGAGCACCCGGGCCTCCGGCAGGGGCAGGGGATTTCCCACGCCACAGGCGTGCGACAGGATGAGGTTTCGCTGCAGGTCCCGCAGGTCCTTCCGGTCGATCCGCACCTCCGCCAGCGTGCCGAAGCCCGTGTTGATGCCGTAGGACGGCGTGTCTCCGGCCGCCACCCGGTCCACCAGGGCACGAGACGCCTGCACCCGCTTCGCGGCTTCGGGGGCGAGCTCCACCGTGACTTCGTGGCGGGAGACCTGGAGGATCTCCTCCAGCTTCAGGGTGTCACCATCGATGAGGAGGCGGGGGCGGGACATGTTCTGGCTACTCCGGGAATGCGGCTTGAAAGTCGTTGGGCCACGAACGCTAGCGGATTCGTGGCAGGCAGGTTGAGGGCCCTTTACACCCAGGCCCCGGCGCCCATATAGCCTGCGCCCGTCCGTGCAGGGAGGTCGTGAGTCCCGTGGCCCTCATCGTCCAGAAGTACGGCGGTACCTCGGTGGGTGACACCGAGCGCATGAAGAACGTCGCGCGCCGCTGCCTCGCCGCCCAGAAGGCCGGCCATGACGTCGTGGTCGTCGTCTCCGCCATGTCCGGCGAGACCAACCGCCTGCTCAAGCTCGTGGCGCAGATCACCGACCGGCCCGACGAGCGCGAACAGGACGTCGTCGTCGCCACCGGCGAGCAGGTGTCCATCGGGCTCGTCGCCATGGCCATCCAGGCGCAGGGCGGGAAGGCCGTGAGCTTCCTCGGCCACCAGGTGCGCATCGTCACCGACAGCACCTTCTCCAAGGCGCGTATCAAGAGCATCGACGCGGAGCCCATCCGCGCCGCGCTGAAGCAGGGGAAGATCGTCGTCGTCGCCGGCTTCCAGGGCGTGGACGAGACGGGCAGCGTCACCACGCTCGGCCGCGGCGGGTCCGACACGACGGGCGTCGCGCTGGCCGCCGCGCTCAAGGCCGACGCGTGTGAAATCTATACGGACGTCGACGGCGTCTACACCACCGACCCCAACGTGTGCCCGGCCGCGAAGAAGCTGGACCGCATCACCTACGAGGAGATGCTGGAGCTGGCCAGCCTGGGCGCCAAGGTGCTGCAGATCCGCTCGGTCGAATTCGCCATGAAGTACAAGGTGCCCCTGTGGGTGAAGTCTTCCTTCACCGAGGATCCGGGCACGCTCGTCTGCGAGGAGGACGCATCCATGGAGGACGTGCTGGTTCGAGGGGTCGCCTACGACCGGAACGAGGCGAAGATCACCGTGGTGGGCGTGCCGGATCAGCCGGGCGCCGCGGCGAAGCTCTTCGGGGCGCTCGACGCGAAGCACATCGTGGTGGACCTCATCGTGCAGAACCTGTCCCGCGACGGGCGCACCGACGTCACCTTCACCGTCGCCAAGTCGGACTTCGCCAAGGTCCACGAGGTCGTGAAGCAGGCCGCGCAGGACGTGGGCGCCACCGGCGTCGAGGTCGATGACGCCATCGCCAAGGTGTCCATCGTCGGCGTGGGCATGCGCAACCACTCGGGCGTGGCGGCGCGGATGTTCCAGACGCTCTCCCAGGAGGGCATCAACATCCAGCTCATCTCCACGTCGGAGATCAAGACCTCCTGCGTGATCCACACGAAGTACACGGAGCTGGCGGTGCGCGCGCTGCACACGGCCTTCGGGCTGGACGCGCCGCCCCCCGTGACGGCCAACCCCACCGTGTCGGAAGTGGACGCGCTCAAGGGGCAGAAGGCCTGAAGCGGTTCGGGCGCACGTCCGCGCTCGCGGCGTTGTCCCTGGGGCTGCTCGCCCTGGGCTTCATGGCCCGGGCGCGGTGGCCGGAGTCGCGGCCCTCGCTCGACTGCCCGCCGGAGGCCGTGCGGCTGGACCCGGCGGGACTGGCCACGTGTGGCCCGGGTGCGGTGCCGAAGGGGGCACAGGCGCTCGCGCTGGGGCTCAAGCTGGACCTCAACGCGGCCTCCGAGTCCGAGCTGGCTCTGTTGCCCGGTGTAGGCCGTGACCTCGCCAGACGGCTGGTGTCCGCCCGCGAGGAGCAGGGCCGGTTTTCGAGCTGGGCGGACGTGGACGCCGTGCCCGGTGTGGGCGCTGCCAAGTTGGAGACCCTCCGGGCAGCCACCGTGTTGGACGCGGCGGCGGCCAATGGGGGCGTGTGGTAAGCACGGCCGGTGCAGATCGCCTGCCCGCAATGCTCGATGCAGTACGTGCTGGATGCCCGACTCCTGCCGCCTGGCGGCGCTTCGGTGCAGTGCACGCGGTGTGGCCACGTGTTCAAGGCTTCGCCCACCGGTGTCATGGCTCCCGCGCCGAAGATTCCTCCGGCGGGTGGGGGAGACCGGTCGGGTGCGCAGTCGTCCACGCAGATCTTCGGCGGTGAGGGCGCTTCCAGCCTGAAGTCCACGAACCTGTTCGCGGGTTCCACCACGGCCTCCGGATCCTTCGTTCCGCAGCCGACTCCGGCCACGGGTTCGCTGACTTCGTCCGGCGTGATTCCTCCGCCTCCGTCCATCGCTCCGGTCGCGGCGCCGCCTCCCGCGGCGTCCAGCACACTGCCTCCGGCGGCGATGGGCACGACGCGGGCCTTCGGGGCCGTAGGGACCGGAGAGGTCGCGCCACCCGCGGCGACGGTGGGGCAGGGTGCGGCTCCTGGGGCGACGACGCGCGCGTTCGGCGCTGTCTCCGCTTCGTCCTCGGGTTCGTTCCGCCTCGCGGAGCCGGGTGCTTCAGCGCGCGGGCCGGAGGGTGTCGGAGCAACGCGTGCGTTCGGCGCCGTGACGGGCCCCGCGCCTTCCGGTGCTGCCGACGCAGGCATTGGCTCGACCCGTGCGTTCGGTGCGGTGTCGGATTCCGCGCCCTCCAGTGCCGCCGACGCGAGCATCGGCTCGACCCGAGCGTTTGGCGCGGTGCCGGACGCCGCGCCCTCCGGTGCCGCCGACGCGAGCATCGGCTCGACCCGTGCGTTCGGTGCGGTGCCGGGGCCTTCAGGTGCGCCGGTAGCCGAGGCGGTCGGATCCACCCGTGCGTTCGGTGCAGTGCCGGGGCCTTCAGGTGCGCCGGTAGCCGACGCGATTGGATCCACCCGTGCGTTCGGTGCAGTGCCAGGCCCCTCGGGTTCACCTGTGGCCGACGCGATTGGATCCACCCGTGCGTTCGGTGCGGTACCGGGCCCTACAGCTTCTGGTTCGGTCGAGGCGGGTGGCCCGACGCACGCGTCCGCCCCCCGGTCCTTCGAGGACATCTCGCCTTCGGGCGAGCCCGTGGATCCGCCTTGGTCGGCTGCGAGCGGTTCACGCTCCAAGCTCGTTCCGGAAGGCCACGGCGACGCGCCCTGGGCGACCTCCGCGCCGACCTCGACCGTCTCCCTTCCCGGCGATGACGCTCCCTTCGCTCCCACCGAGCCCTCCCGGCCCGCGGCTTCGCCCTCCGGCGCGTCGGTGCTCGGGGGCGGTCTGGACCGGCCCCTTCCTTCCCGGAAGCCCTCCGGCGAGCTGCCTCCGGAGCTGCTCGGGGCCTCCTCCCGTGGCGGCGCCCTCGTCATCGAGGACGGCAACCGGCGGTCCTCCTCGGTGAGCTGGGTGCTCCTCGGGCTCATGGTGCTCGCGGGCATCCTCCTGGCCGGGTACCTGGCGTATCCCGTCTTCCGCGACCGCAATTCGGCCATGCCCGTGGAGGCCGTGGCGAAGAAGGAAGAGGCCGTGCAGGCCCTTCGCTCCGATGACGCCCCCACGCGCGAACAGGCCATCCAGAACCTCAAGGTCCTGGCCACCGCCCATCCCAAGTACGCCGAGGTCCAGGCCGAGCTGGCCGTGGCCTACACCCTCCAACTGGGCGACCTGCACGCCGAGTTCGACCGGCTGAACCTCCAGTCCAACGCGATCAAGCGGGACATCGACGAGGTCACCACCGCGAAGGCGTCGCCAGGATGGATGGCCCAGTCCAACGCGCTCCACGACGACCTGCGCGAAGTCGAGCGCGCCATGCAGCCGCTGCGCACCGAGATCGCCGAGCGGCGCAAGGTGCTCGACGCGCTGGTGGAGAACCTCCGGGCCGCTCCGGACGTGGAGCCCGCCGCCACCGTTGCCGCGCGCCTCAAGGCCCAGGCCCTCTACGCCGCGGTGACGGGCGCCCCCAACGCCCTGGCCCTCGCGGAGCGCCTGCGCCAGGCGGAGCTCAAGCCGGTCTGGAGCGTCCTTGCCCGCGCCGAATACGCCCTCGGCTCCGGCTCGCCCGCCACCATCCAGGCTGTCTCCGAGGAGCTGGGAGCGCTGCGAGCACAGGACCGCTACCTCTTCCGCGCCTTCGTCCTGGGCGCCCGGCTGGCCATCCGCCAGGGCGATGCGGACACGGCCCGCAAGCTGCTGGACGAAGTGGTGGCGCTCAACCCCAAGCACGACCTAGCCAGGCGCATGCTCGCTCAAACCGCGGCCCTCGCACCCTCGCCCTGAAACGTTGACCGGATCACCTCCGTCTCACCCTGGAGAAACTCCAGTCCGTCCCGGGGGCTCGCTGGCTCCCTCGCCCTGAAGTGCCTCTGGACGCCCAGGCACGCACCTTGCTTCGTGCATGGGCGTCGAGGACTCGGGGTTCGGAGGGTGGGTCGATGGCGGAGGTCTTCTTCTGGTGCGCGGCGCTTGCGCTCGTGCACACTTATTTTCTCTATCCCTTGAGCCTGTTCGCCCTGGAGGGCGCGGCCCAGGTCTTCCAGAACCTGCGGAAGATGCGCTCGGGTGAGGCCGCCAGGACGGGCGTCAAGGCCAGCGCGTTGCCCTCGGTGAGTCTGGTGGTGGCCGCCTACAACGAGGCGGACTGCATCGAGTCGAAGCTGAAGAACAGCCTGGCGCTGGACTACCCGGCGGACCGCTTCGAGGTCGTCATCGGTTCGGACGGCTCCACGGACGGCACGGATGGGCTCGTGCAGAAGTGCACGGATCCGCGCGTGCGCCTGTCGCCCGCGGCTCGCGCCGGCAAGACGACGGTGCTCAACCGCTGCATTCCGTCCGCGCACGGCGACATCGTCCTGCTGTCGGACGCGAACACGATGATCGACGCGGACGCGGTGCGGAAGATTGTCCGCCACTTCGAGGATCCGGAGGTCGGCGCCGTCTGCGGCAAGCTGCGCCTCTACAACCCCACGAAGCAGGACTACGAGGAGAGCGCGTACTGGAGCTACGAGTCCCTCATCAAGATGTACGAGGGCCGGCGCGGCGCGGTGGTGGGGGCCAACGGCGGCCTCTACGCCATCCGGCGCTCGCTCTTCACGCAGCTGCCGCCGTCCACCATCGTGGATGACTTCGTGATTCCGCTGCGCATCCTGGAGAGCGGCTACAAGGTCGTCTACGAGGAGGGCGCCGTCGCCCACGAGGAGACGACGGAGGACTACGGCAAGGAGTTCGGCCGGCGCGCGCGCATCGCGGCGGGCAACTTCCAGAGCCTGCGCCTCGTGCCCGGGCTGCTGCTGCCCACCGCGGGCTTCGCCGCCTTCGCCTTCTGGTCGCACAAGCTCTTGCGCTGGTGCGCTCCGGCGCTGATGGCGCTGGCGCTCGTCGCCAACCTGTTCCTGCTCGACAGCCTGTTCTACCGCTTCACGCTGGGCGCGCAGTTGGGCTTCTACGCCCTGGCGTACCTGGGCCGCTCCGGCGTCTTCAAGAGCGGCGCGGCGAAGAAGGCCACGTCCATCGCGTACTACTTCGTGACCATGAACGCGGCCATCGCCGTGGGCTTCTGGCGCTTCCTGCGCAACTCGCAGCGCGCCGCGTGGGACCGCACCGCCCGCGTGCCGACGTCCACGTCGACCTGACCTTCAACCGATTTGGCAGTCCAGGCCCGCCGGTTCCCCGCGGCGCTCCGGCTGGTTCCGGAAGCGCACGGATGGAATCGGCGGGCTTTCCTTTTCCAGCTTCAGCGCGCCGCCACGGCCATGGGCTTCGCGGAGCCGGAGGGCAGCACGCTGCCGAACGCGGCGAAGAGCTGGCCGGTGAGCACGTGCGGCTGACCGGGGGCGGGGCTTCGCAGCATGTCGTTGAGGATCTCGCCCGTCTTCGGGTCGCGGGCCATGTGCGGGCGCGCCAAGTTCATCCGGTAGCGCACCACGCCGCGCTTCACGCGGTGGATGACGGTGACCGTGCCGTCCGAGTCCACGCCGTCCACCAGGCCCACGTGGGTGAGGCCGTCGTTGCGCCGGCCGTCGCGGTTCTGATCGTACGTCTCGCGGAAGAACACCAGGTCGCCCGGCACGGGACGCCCGCTCGTGTACACGCGGCCGTTCGCCTGGGCGTAGCGGTACATCGCGGTGACGCCGTTGTCCCCGGGCTTGATCGTGCCCCGGAACTTCACGCCCGCCTGGGCGTAGGTGGCCTCGATGAGCGCGGTGCAGTCCGCCGGGTAGCGCTTGCCGTTCACCTGCACGGACGACTGGCCCACCAGGGCGCGCGCCGTGTCCAGCACGCGCTCGCGGGGATTACCTGTGGGGGCAGGGCGCGCGGCCGTCTGCTTCGCGGGCGTGACGCGCGGCTTCGCGGGGGCCTTGGCCTTGGCGGGCGCCTTCGCCACCGCCGGGGCCTTGCTCGGGGCAGGGGACTTCGCGGGGGCGCTCTCACGGACCGCCACCTCCTCGGACAGCGCGGCGCGCGGGAAGGCCGGCGGGGAGGCGGAGCGGTAGCGCACGGCATCCGACGCCACCCAGGTCCCCGTGGGGGAGCCCGTCGCACAGCCCGTCGTCATCGCCAGCATCGCCATCCATGCGCCCAGCTTCATGGCCACCTCGTCCTGTAGCGTCCTGGGACAGAGGCTCCCTCCGCTGGGGCGTGTAGGCAAGAAAACCACCCAGGCAACCGGGCGGAGCGGCTCGGGTTTTCGGCCGGAGGCGGGTGGGGTATTGCTGGAGGGGATGCCCACCTTCCGCCGCGCCCTCGCCCTCGTGCTCCTGGCCACCGGTTGCTCGCACATGTCCTTCGAGAAGGCCAGCGAGCTGGACACCGTGCAGGCCTACCAGGACTTCCTGCGCGAGAACCCGGATGATCCCGAGGCCACGACGGCCCAGGGGCGCATCGAGGGGCTGGAGTTCGACGAGGCGAAGCGGCTGCACTCGGTCATCGCCTACAAGCGCTTCCTGGAGACGTACCCGGACGCGCCGCAGCAGCCTCGGGTGAAGTCGCTGCTGGAGGGCCTGCGCTTCAACGCCGCGAAGGAGGCGGACACGGAGGCCGGCTGGCGGCAGTTCCTCGCCGAGCACCCCGACGGCGCCCACCGCGACGAGGCGCGCGCGAAGCTACAGGCGGCGCAGGAGCGCGACGTCCAGACGACCACGGACCTCAACCGCGTGTCCCAGCTCCTCCAGGGCGAGGCCGCCGGCGCGCGCCGCGACGAGCTGGAGCGCAAGCTGGACGACGAGTCCTTCGCCCAGGCCCGGGACGCCGGGAAGCTCTTCGCCTACCTGCGCGACTTCCCCGCGGGCGCGCACCGCGAGGAGGCCCGCGTCAAGCTGCTGGAGCTGGAGGTGGAGGGGCTGCTCGTCTCCGGGCTGGTGGACGAGGCCGAGGCGAAGGTGAAGGTCCACCCGCTGGGGCCGAAGCTGACGGGCTTCCCCGCGCGCCTGGCCCGCGCCCGCGAGGAGCAGGGCGCCCTCTCCCGCACCGAGCCCGCCGTCCGCGCGATGCAGGCGGGCCACTACCTGCGCGACCTGGAGGACCTGAAGCGCGCGCTCGTGGCGCCGGATCCGCTGGACCGCTGGCAGGCGGCGGAGGAGATGGGCCAGCACGTCTCCGTGCGCGCGGTGGATCCGCTGCTGGAGGCGTTGCGCACGGCGCGCAACCCGCTGATCCGCCAGAACGCGCTGTCGTCGCTGCGCTCGGTGCTCTCCGCGCTGCCGGCCCCCGTGGCCGGCTATGAGGTCGCCGTGCGGCTGGAGTCCCTGCGCGAGCGCGCCAGCAGCCCGGAGCTCTACATCACCGTGGCGGCGCTCCTGGACCTGAGCGGCCAGCTGGAGCAGGCCGCCAGCCAGTACCAGCGCGTCTATGAGTCCGGCGGCACGGATCCGGTGGTGCTCTGGCGTTGGGTGCAGCTGCGCGAGCAGCGCCGCCAGGCGTTCTCCGCGGCGGTGGCGGCCCGGCAGCTCGCCGTGTGGGCCCAGACGACCGCGCGCGAGGAGCTCGTGTCCGCGGAGGGTGGCGTGCCCCTGGCGTCGGCCCGTCAGCTCTGCGCGGCGGTGGTGGACGCGCGCTTCGCGGCCCAGGCCATCGCCCGGGTCCGCAACGAGAAGACGGAGTTCCCCGAGGACATGGCCACCTTCGAGCGCACCGCCCAGGACGCCGTGCGGCTGGCCGAGGCGAAGCTCGCGGACGCGGAGCTGCTCCTGCGCCAGCAGCACCCCGGTGTGCGCACCTGCGCGGATCAACAGGTCGCCGAGCGCCTGTCGCAGGGCGTGAAGGAGCGCACCCAGGCGCTCCAGCAGGCCGCCAGCGCGAAGCTGCCCAGGCCCGTGGGCACGCTGCTCCTGGAGCTGGCCCGAGAGCGGGATCCCTCTCCGGAGGTCCGCGCCGCGGCGGCCTCCCGGTTGGCTGGATCCACCCCTCCCTGAGACGGACTGGCGGACCGGACGGCGGCGGTTAGAGTCCCAGCCCCCCATGGCCGCCCCCCTGCCGCTGATCCACGCCGTCCCCGCCGGAGCGCCCTCGCGCCGTCTGGACCTGGAGGGCGCGCTCAATGACGAGCAGCGCGCGGCCGTGGAAGCAGGGGAGGGGCCCGTGCTCGTCATCGCCGGGGCGGGCTCCGGCAAGACGCGCACGCTCACCTACCGCGTGGCGCGCATGCTGGAGCGGGGCGTCCCGCCGTCGTCGCTCTTGCTGCTCACGTTCACCAACAAGGCCGCGCGCGAGATGATCCGCCGCGTGGAGGAGCTGGCCGGCGGCTTCGCGGACGTGGGCAGTCTCCTGGGCGGCACCTTCCACCACGCGGCGCACGTGCTCCTGCGCCAGCATGCGGGCGCGCTGGGCTTCTCCACCGGCTTCACGGTGCTGGACCGCGAGGACGCACGCGACCTGATGGCCACGTGCCTGGCGGAGCGGAAGCTGCGAAGCGACAAGCGCTTCCCGCGTCCAGACGCGCTGTTGGACCTGGTCTCCCTGGCCACCAACCTCCAGCAGCCCGTGTCTCAGGTGCTGGTGGACCGGCGCAGGGAGATGCTGCCCGTGGCCCCGGAGGTGTTCGCCACCGCGCGGCGCTTCCAGCAGCGCAAGGCGCAGCTGCACCTGATGGACTACGACGACCTGCTCGCGCACCTGAAGCGGCTCCTGGAGGACCACCCGTCCATCCGCGCGGAGCTCACCGGGCGCTTCCAGGGCGTGCTCGTGGACGAGTACCAGGACACGAACCGCCTCCAGGGCGACCTCGTGGACCTGCTCGTGGGCGAGCGCAAGAACCTCACCGTCGTGGGCGACGACTGCCAGTCCATCTACAGCTTCCGGGGCGCGGAGTTCACCAACATCATCGACTTCCCCCAACGCTACCCCGGCTGCGGCATCTACCCGCTCACCCGCAACTACCGCTCCACGCCCCAGGTGCTGCGGCTGGCCAACGCCGTCATCGCGCGCAACACCCGCCAGTTCCCCAAGGCGCTCGTGTCCGACGGCGCGCCCGGCCCGGTGCCCCAGGTGGTGCCCACCCGCGACGTGAAGGCCCAGGCCGCCTTCGTCGCCGAGCGCGTCCTGGAGCTGCGCGCCCGAGGGGAGCGCCTGGAGTCCATGGCGGTGCTCTACCGCGCCCACCTGCACTCGCTGGAGCTCCAGTTGGAGCTGACGCGCCACGGGCTTCCCTTCCGCGTGCGCTCCGGGGTGCGCTTCTTCGAGCAGGCCCACGTCAAGGACGCGCTCGCCCACCTGCGCTGGGCGCACAACCGGACCGACGAGCTGGCCTTCAAGCGGCTCGCGCGGCGGCTCTCCGGCGTGGGCACCGCCAGCACCGAGCACCTGTGGACCGCCCTGTCCGCGCTGCCCCCGGAGCTGTCCCTCGCGGAAGCGCTGGCCCATCCGGACGTCCAGGCTCACGTGCCGAAGAAGGCGCAGGCCGGCTTCCAGCGCTTCCAGGCCCTGATGACCACCCTGTCCGCGACCGGGCCCCGGGGGCCCCGGAGCCCGGGCGCGCTGCTCGCGGACGTGCTGGCGGCTCGCGAGCCCCAGGCCACCCCGGACGGGACGGACCCGCGCGCGGAGGACCTGCGCCAGCTCCAGGAGTTCGCCGGCCGCTTCGAGGACGTGCCCCGCTTCCTGTCCGCCATCGCCCTGGTGGCCGAGTTCTCCGCCCGGGCCGCGCTGGAGGGCGACGGCGAGGCCCCGGACGACGTGCTCACCCTGACCACGGTGCACCAGGCCAAGGGCCTGGAGTGGCCCACGGTCTTCGTGCTGGGCCTCACCGACGGGAGGTTCCCCCTGTCGCTCGCCACGCGCGACCCGGAGGACGAGGAGGAGGAGCGCCGCCTCTTCTATGTCGCCGTCACCCGGGCCCGGGAGGCGCTGTGGCTCGTGTACCCCCACACCTCGCTGCCCCGGGAGGACGGGCGGCTCCTGCTCACCCCGTCGCGCTTCCTGGCCGAGCTGCCGGTGGGTCCTGACGCGGTGTGTGAGACGCACCCGCCCCCGGAGCCCGACGGGCCGATCCGCCTGCGCGACCTGGGGCCGGATCCCGACCGGGAGCTGTAGGCCGGCTTGGAATCAGCCCCCCTGGTAGGCAGGCTGGCCAGAACTACAGTCAGGGAGGAAGCGTCCGCCTAGAAACGCGCACGCGACGCCTCGACGTGCTAGAGAGTGAGGACGGGCGCGGCCTCTCCCCCTGAGCAGCGCACGTTGACCTTCATGGCGGACAGACCTCGCATCGTCGGGATTGACCTGGGCACCACCAACACCCTGGTGGCGTCCGTGCGCAACCGCATCCCGAAGATCGTCCCCACGGACCGCGGCAACCTCATCCTGCCCTCCGTGGTCGCGCTTTCCGCCAAGAACGACCTGTTGGTCGGCGGCGTCGCCAAGGATCAGATGGTGACCAACCCCAAGAACACGCTCTGGGGCACCAAGCGCCTGATCGGCCGCAAGTACCATTCGAAGGCGGTGGAGGACCTCAAGGGGTACTTCCCCTACGACATCGTCGAGGACGCCAACGGGGACACCGCCGTCACCATGGGCGGCAAGCTCTACACGCTGCCGCAGGTCTCCAGCTTCGTGCTGTCGCAGCTGAAGACCATCGCGGAGCAGTTCCTGGGCGGCCCCATCGACGCGGCCGTCATCTCCGTCCCGGCCTACTACAACGACAACCAGCGCAACGCGGTGAAGGAGGCCGGGCGGCTGGCCGGCTTCGACGTCAAGCGCATCGTCAACGAGCCCACCGCCGCGGCGCTGGCCTACGGCTTCAACCGGGGCCTGGATCAGAAGGTCCTCGTCTATGACCTGGGCGGCGGCACCTTCGACGTCAGCGTGCTGCACCTGGCCGGCAACGTCTTCGAGGTGCTGGCCACGGGCGGCGACTCGTTCCTGGGCGGCGCGGACTTCGACAACCGCATCATGGAGTACGTGCTGGAGCGCTTCCGCGACGAGACCAAGGTCGACCTGACCGAGAGCCCCATCGCCCTCCAGCGCATCAAGAACGCCGCCGAGGCCGCGAAGATCGACCTGACGCTCATCCCGAACGTCGTCATCGACCTGCCCTACATCGAGGAGCGCAAGGGCAAGCCGCTGGACCTGCGCATCCCGCTGACCCGCGACTACCTCAACAACCTCACCGGCGACCTGGTGGACCGCACCTTCGACATCTGCGACCGCGTGCTCGCGGAGAAGGGCATCAGCCGCTCGGAGATCGACGAGATCATCCTGGTGGGCGGCCAGAGCCGCATGCCTCTGGTGCAGCAGAAGATCCAGGCCCACTTCGGCAAGGCCCCGCGCAAGGGCGTGCACCCGGATGAGTGCGTGGCCCTGGGCGCCGCGCTGCTGGGCGACTCGCTGGGCAGCATCGACGCGGTGACGCTGCTGGACGCGCTGTCCATGCCCATCGGCTACGCGATGCCCAACGGCCGCGTGAAGCGCATCATCGAGAAGAACTCGCTCATCCCGATGGTGAAGAGCTTCCGCCTGCCGCCGCCGCAGCAGCCGGGCGCGCAGTTCATCGAGTTGGACATCTACCAGGGCGACAGCGACCTGATGGTGGACAACGAGTACCTGGGCACCGTTCGCGTGCCGGCCGCCGCCGCGGGCCGGAAGATCGACTTCCGCCTCACCGAGGAGTGTCTCCTCCAGGTGCAGGTGGAGGACGCGAGCGGCATGTCGCGCAAGGTGGATCTGGCCACCCGCGACACGCCCGAGCAGTTGAAGAAGGCCCTGCAGGAAGTCGCCTCGCGCAACACGCAGGCTGCTCCGTCGAGCAGCAGCGGGCCGAGCGACGACCGTGGCCTCTTCTCCAGCATCAAGAGCATCTTCCGTAGGGGGTAGGGAGGCGCGATGCCGAAGTTTCCGTCGAAGGAATGGCTGGACGAAGCCGTCCGGCTCACCAATGCAGACCCGGAGTGCGCCATCGCCGGCAAGGGCTGGAAGGGCGACTTCGGGGCCATCATCGACGCGGAGAAGGGCAAGCTGGACAAGCCCTTCGTCATCCACGTGGAGCCCGGGGACTGCGACATCAAGCGGGCCCGCGTGCTGTCGGATCCGGACGACCTGGACGAGCTGGAGCCGGTGTACCTGGCCCGCGCGCCGTACTCCGTCTGGAAGCAGCTCCTGCTGGGCACGCTGGACCCGGTGGAGGCGGTGCTCAAGCGCCGCATCTCCATGCGCGGGGACCTGCAGCCGCTCATCGAACGCATGCGCTACAAGGGCATCGCCGACCGCGTCTTCGCCGCGCTGAAGACCGAGTTCCCCGACGGCCCCTGAGGGGCCAGAGGACCGCGACCATGGGCATCCGGGACGACTTGAAGAAGCAGGCGCTGGGGCTGTCCAGCATGGCCATGGAGAAGCTCATGGCTGACGAGAAGCGCGCCATGGCCGTGGCCCAGGCCATTGGCCGGGTCCAGCGCGGCAAGCAGGCCCTGGATCGCGGACAGGAAGAGGTCATGAAGGCCCTGCACTTCGCGCCGAAGGGGGACTTCAAGGCCGTGGGGAAGCAGCTCTCGGGCCTCAAGCGCCGCCTGCGCGAGCTGGACGAGAAGCTCGAAGAACTCGCGGAAGAATCCTCGTAGAAAATGCGTTGACACCCACGGCGGCGAATGGCATTTACCGCCGCGTTCGTTGCGCAGCGGTCGCGCGGCGGGCGGCACAGACAGCAGGGCGCGTAGCTCAGCGGTAGAGCACTGCCTTCACACGGCAGGGGTCGCAGGTTCGAAACCTGCCGCGCCCACTCAAAGCAAGGCCGTGAGTCCTCAGGGGCTCACGGCCTTTCGCTTTTCCACCTCCTGACAGTCGCTGGACGCCGGGCGGATGCGCCCGTTGGCTGCCGCACGCGGCCAAGCCGCAGTGTCGGGTTCCGGCGCAATCGGCGGGGGCGGGGCGTGGCCGGCGATCCGCGGACTGTGCGACCTTCACGGCCGTGCCCAGGACATTGCGATTCACGTGGGATCAGCAGGGACGGGCGGTCGTGAGTGGCCTGCCGCCCGACGACGTGCTGGCGGACTACCTTGCCCAGGAGCTGCGGCCGGACGCGAACCGGGCGCAGGGGGTGCTGAACGTGCTGGCGTCACTGCGGCAGGGACGGCGCGAGCGCTGGGACGTCACCGGGGAGACCTGGAGCCTGGAGCTCAGTCGGGCCCGGGCCTCCATCCACAGCGAGGTGGCCATCCCCGGCCGCTCCCAGGACCTGCCCCTGGAGGAGTTCGAGGACGCCATCCGCTCCTGGCTGGAGTTCATGGAGCTGTCGCGAGGGCATTGAAAAAAGAGGCCCGAGCCCCCATGCACTTCGAGGGCCCGGGCCCGGAGCCCCACACCCCATGGGACCCACAGCCGGAAAGTCTGGATGGACGGCGTCAGCTCTTCGCTGGCGCCGGCGAGTCGTTCGTCGCGCGGGGTGACGCGTCAGGTGTGTGCGGCGGCGTGTTCTTCGCCTTCACCAGCGAGGCCACGATGCTGGCGCCCAGCACCAGCGCGATGACGCTCAGGGAGACGGCCGGGGACAGGTGCACCACGTCCACCAGCGCCATCTTCGCGCCCACGAAGACGAGCACGCCGGACAGGCCGACCTTCAGGTAGGTGAACTTCTCCATCGCGCCGGCCATCAGGAAGAACAGCGAGCGCAGGCCCAGGATGGCGAAGATGTTCGACGTGAAGACGATGAACGGGTCGCGCGTCACCGCGAAGATGGCGGGGATGGAGTCCAGCGCGAAGAGCACGTCGGACGCCTCCACCAGCATCAGCGCCATGAGCAGCGGCGTCGCCAGCTTGCGGCCGTTCTCCACCGTGAGGAAGTGCTGCCCGTCGAAGTGCGGCGTGGAGGGAATCACACGGCGGGCGGTGCGCATCAGCCAGCCGTCCTCCGGGTGCTCTTCATGGTTGCGCTGGATGAAGAGCTTCACGCCCGTGATGATCAGGAACGCGCCGAAGACGTAGATGAGCCAGTGGAAGCGCTCCAGCATCGCCACGCCCGCGAAGATCATCGCCGCGCGCAGCACCAGCGCGCTCAGGATGCCCCAGAAGAGGACCCGGTGCTGGTAGAGGGCCGGGACCTTCATCGTGGAGAAGATGACGACGAAGACGAAGATGTTGTCGACGGAGAGCGACTTCTCGATGAGGTAGCCGGTGAGGAACTCCATGCCCGGCCCGGCGCCGTAGCGCCACCACAGGAAGGCGTTGAAGGCCAGCGACAGGCTCACCCACACCGCGCTCCAGGCACCGGCCTCCTTGAAGCTGACGGTGTGCGCCTTGCGGTGGAACACACCCAGGTCCAGCGCGAGCATCGCGATGACAAATGCGATGAAGCCGCCCCACATGACGGGGCTGCCGATGGTTTGGAATGATTCCAAGGCGATCACCTGGGGGAGGCACGGGGAGCCAACCCCTCTCAAATAGGAGCGCCGCGTATCTTCGGCAAATAGAGAATCCAGGCGCGATACTTCGGGAAAACGGAAGTATCTCCGGAGCAGGCATCCCGCCGGGGGCTCTTGAGGCCCTTGTCGCCAGGGGAAGTGTTCACCCGTGCCACGGTTTTCAATGACCCCGGCTGGAGAACGCTTTCACCGGGCCATTGAGACCAGCCGAGCGCTCGAACCTCCCGTGGCACGTGAGCCCGGAGGCACGGTGCGTGGGTGACGAGGCCGCCGGCGAAGGCGTCGCGGCCGCTGCCCGTCTCGAGGCCCCGTGCACGGAAACCCCCTGCCCGATGCGGAACCGATTTGTCTTCACGACCAGCGCGCTGCTGGTGGCACTCCATGCCTTCGGCTGTGGCGCGAGCCCCGAAGGCGACACGACGACCCCGACCGGCGAGGTGAGCACCCCCGCGCCCAGCCCTGCTCCTGGCATCCCCGCCACGCCCACG
Source organism: Corallococcus sp. M7 (assembly GCF_054512695.1). Taxonomy (NCBI): domain Bacteria; kingdom Pseudomonadati; phylum Myxococcota; class Myxococcia; order Myxococcales; family Myxococcaceae; genus Corallococcus; species Corallococcus sp. M7. The sequence goes on along the minus strand of NZ_CM137252.1, from coordinate 5,850,422 downwards.
CCGGCCCCCGAGCCGGAGGGCACGCCCGAGCCCGTCCCCTCGGAGACGGAGGCCCCGCAGGACCCCACGGCGCCCGCGCCCACCGCTCCGCCGGAGGACACGCCGGCCCCCGCGCCCTCGGGCGTGGATGGCTTCGGCGTGACGATGCTGTACCCCTCGCTGCCGGGCGGTGAGTCCTGGTCGCTCGCGGAGAACGCCACCGCGGACAAGCGCTTCGATCCGCAGGGCACCATCACTCGCAACGCGGACGGCTCCTGGAAGATGAAGAGCACGAAGGTGCGCATGAGCGCCTTCCCGTCCTCCGGCTACGACGCGAAGCAGATCCCCACGTACGACCGCGACGTGCTGGCGAGCCGCGGCTACATGCAGGCGGCCAACGACTGGAAGAACATCGAGATGACCGGCTTCATGAAGGTCAACGCGGTGAACAACACCCAGGACAACTTCGCCTGGTACGCGCGCGGCGGGAAGCACAACGACAACAACTCCGGCTGCGAGGGCAGCAGCTACAAGGGCGGCCTGCACTACGACGGCCGCGTGCGCTGGGAGAAGGAGACGTGGCACGTCTCGTACGACCAGGCGCCGTACAAGCCGGCCACCTCCGCGCTGAAGGGCCGCTGGGTGGGCTTCAAGGCCGTCATGCACAACGTGCCGGGTGCGAAGGGCGGCGAGGCCGTGAAGCTGGAGCTGTACCTCAACGACAACGCCGACAAGGTCACCTGGACCAAGGTCTACGACATGACCGACGACGGCGGCTGGGGCGGGGATGCCCAGCACTGCGGCGGCTCCGTGGGCGCCATGCCCATTACGTGGGGCGGCCCCATCGCCACGTTCCGCTGGGACAACGCCACGGACGTGGACTTCAAGTGGCTGAGCGTCCGGGAAATCCAGCCCTGACACGCGGTAGCATGGCCCGTTGAGCGGGCAGCGGAAGGACTCCTTTCCGCTGCCCCGGAGGCCATGCCCATGCCGTGCGCCGACCACGAAGCGACCACCAAGAGCTGTGTCTCCTGCTTCGCCGCGGACCTGCTGGCTTTGGACCTGGGGGACTCCGGTGGCAAGGGCAAGGCGTCGATGCCCAAGGGGCTCGACAAGAAGGTCAACGCCCTGGTGACCCGCTACAAGAGCGACCTGGAGCTCGACTCGGCGGACGAGGACTACTGCCGGTCCCTCATCGCGAGCCTCAACGTCCAGTTGTTCGAGCTGGGCCTCCGCTTCGGCGCCCAGGTGGATCCGCGGGCCATCCAGCCCGTCCATCGCGACGGCTACCGCGAGCGTCTGCGGCGGATGGGCACGTGGGTGGGCATCACCGAGTTCGAGGCGCTCGCGGCCCTGTTCCACGTGCGCTTCTACATCGCGATCCCCGTCCGGGGCGGGAACTCCCGCCGCTACGAGGTCGGCGCGGGCGAGCCCGGCTTCATCCCGACCCCCGCGTTGATCTGGTCCGGGAACCACTACGAGGTCGGCACGCTCACCTCGGCGGGGGACGGGACCTTCACCGTCTCCAACGTCCTCCAGACCAATCCGTTGGGAGACTGCGGCCTCGAGTCCTTCCTCCTGCTGCTCTACCGCACGACCCACGTCGGCAAGCGCCACTTCGACGGGATCGACATCGAAGCCAGGTTCGCGATGGACCACTTCAGGCGGGTCGCCAAGCAGACCCCTCCGGGCCAGGTCCTGCCCTCCGGCAACCAGGACTACTACCTGGCCATCTCCTACCTGCGTCAGGTGCTGGCGCGGCGGATGACGAACGCCGAGGTGGACGACGCCCTCGTCGCCGAGGCGGAGGAGCTCTCGGTCGTCTCCCTCGGCGGCGAGGAGAAGCCGGTGGGCGGGCTCACCTGGGCCGCGTACCTCAAGGACTTCAAGAAGCGCTTCACCCTGGCGGAGGCGCTGCTCTCCACGGGCTCCGCGGGGAAGCGCAGCTGCGTGGCGAACATCAGCTCCGCGGCCAACTGGCTGACCGCCGTGGATGGCGTCTCACGCCAGGCCATCACCACCTGGGATGCCATGAGGACCCGCGGGCTCACGGACTACAACGCCCGCAGGCCCCCGTTCCCGGTGCACACCGCCTTGATGCACACGGGCGTCATGGTGGCGAGCGTCACGGACAAGTCGAAGAAGGTGTCCGTGTTCATCTGCGCCGCGTCCAACTACCACGAGTCGCGCGTGGCGGCGGAGAACCCCTGGATCTACACCGGCAACATCGCCGGCAAGCCGGAGAACGGCAAGGGCGACGACATGCACACGGAGCGCTTCTGCCTGGTGCAGCTCTTCGACTGGATCGAGACGAACAAGATCGAACCCGCGGGGATCGAGATCGTCTGGTTCCTGGAGAAGATCATGTGCGACGCGTGCCAGACGGTGCTCCAGCGCTTCACCGCCTACTGGTCCAGCCAGGGCGTGAAGGTGAACAGCGAGACCGACGCGAAGTTCACCAAGGTCGCCGCGAAGGCCGCCAAGCTGCTGAGCTGAGCCTTTCGATTTGAAGCAGACAGGGGAGGGGGGCCTTGAAGGGCCTCCCTCCTTTTTTGTGTTCGCGGCCTGACGCGGCGTCCGTGGGCTTTCCGACAGGAGGGGCGCGCCGGGGTGCCGCTGGAAAGAGACGCCCTAGCTTCGCAGCCTAGTCGACGCCGGGGCCATGGGCCGCCCGCGCACATCCACTTGAGGGCGCGGTCGTCCCGGCCGGGCCCTCCACACGAGGGACGACGTTCATGCGGATCACCTTCCTGGGTCATGCGGGCTTCGCGGTGGAGACCGCCGGAGCGCTCGTCGTCATGGATCCGTGGCTGACGCCCCAGGGAGCCTTCGACTCCGCGTGGATGCAGTTGCCGCGCAACCACCAGCTGGCGCCGCGCGTGAAGGAGCTGCTGGAGACGCCGGGCAAGGAGCGCTTCCTCTACATCAGCCACGAGCACAAAGATCACTTCGACCCGGAGTTCCTGGCCACCATCGCGAAGCGGGACTTCACGGTGCTGGTGCCCAAGTTCCGCCGCTCGGAGCTGCGGGACATCTTCGAGAAGTACGGCTGCAAGCGCGTCATCGCGTGCGAGGACTCGCGCGAGATCCCCATCAAGGGCGGCTACATCAAGCTCTTCGTGTCCGAGCAGGGCACCAACCGCGACTCCAGCGTGATGGTGCGCGGTGACGGGCAGTGCTTCCTCAACATCAACGACTGCAAGATGCACGACCGCCTGGTGCGCGTCATCGCGGAGGAGGGGCCCATCGACGTCTTCTCCGCCCAGTTCTCCGGCGCCATCTGGCACCCCACCTGCTACGAGTACCCGGAGGCGCAGTACTCGGCCATCAGCCTGAAGAAGCGCGACAGCAAGTTCGAGGCGGTGGCGCGCGCGTTGGAAGTGGTGCAGCCCCGCGCGTACATCGCGGCGGCGGGCCCGGCGGCCTTCCTGGATCCGGAGCTCTTCCACCTGAACTTCCAGGACGTGAACATCTTCCCGCGCGCGCCGGTGCTCTTCTCCTACCTGGAGAAGCGCATGCCCACGCTGCCCACGCGCTACCTGGAGCCCATGCCCGGGGACGTGCTGGACGCGGGCTCGCTGGAGTTCGTGTCCCAGGTGCCGGAGCGCGTGACGACGGAGAACTTCAAGGAGTACCTCCACACGTACGCGAAGGACATGGCCTACGTCTTCCGCGAGCGCCGCCGCAACCTGATGCGCGAGGAGGTGGATGAGATCCACGGCCGCCTGCGCACGGAGCTTCAGCGCAAGCTGGACCTGTTGGATCTGCACGACCGCGTGGGCATGCCGTTCTACGTGGAGCTGACGGAGGCCCCCACGCGGCTGCTGCGCGTGGACTTCAAGGCCCGCCGCGTGGATGAAGTGACGGAGATGCGCGACAAGAGCCGCTACGCGATGAAGGTGAGCGCGAGCGACATCGTGCGCGTGCTGGACCGGAAGCTGAACTGGGAGGACTTCCTGCTGTCCTTCCGCCTGCGCCTGTCCCGCAACCCGGACGTCTACGAGCCCGTGCTGCACGGCTTCCTGGGCGTGGAGGTGGAGGACATCCGCGAGTTCTGCGACGGCATCCGCGCCACGGAGGCGCAGAAGGAGCGCACCGTGGTGGAGGCCGGCGGCAAGCGCTTCACCATCCAGCGCTTCTGCCCGCATCAGGGCGCGGACCTGGCGGAAGGGTGGGTGGAGGAGGGCCGCTACGTGGTCTGCCCGCGCCACCGCTGGCAGTTCGACCTGCAGAACGGCGGCGCGTGCAAGACGAACAACTCCACCCTCTGCGCGGAGCCTGTCGCGGACAAGCCGGAGCGGGTGGAGCGCGTCGGCGACAAGGCCCCGGCGGAGAAGGTCCCCGCCGTGGACAAGGCGCCCGTCGAACCGCCGCGCGTCTGAGGCGTCTTCAGCTGCCCCGGTAGGTGGAGAAGCCGAAGGGGCTCAGGAGCAGCGGGACGTGGTAGTGCTCGTCGGTCGCGGTGACTTCGAACACGACCTGCACGTACGGGTAGAAGCCCCGCTGCCCCCGGGCCTGGAACCAGGCCCCGGTGTCGAAGGTGAGGCGGTACACGCCGGGCTCGAGCTTCGTGTTCCCGCCCGACAGGTCCTTCACCCGTCCATCCACATTGGTGACGCCCCGGGCGATCTCCAGGAAGAGGTCGCCCGTCGTCCGGGCCTCCAGCGTGAGGGAGAGCCCCTCCGCGGGACGGCCCGTGCTCGTGTCCAGGACATGCGTGCTGAGGGTGCTCATGACGCGAGGAGCTTCTCCAGTCGGATGCGGGTGATCTTCGCCTGCTCCCCGGCCGCGATTCGCAGCTCTTCTTCCGGGGTGTGGTGCATGCGGTCCTGGAGCAGCTCCAGCATCTGCGCCGCGCTCTTGCCCGTGGCGCAGACCAGGAAGATGAAGCCGTAGCGGGACTCGTAGTCGCGGTTGCCCTGGGCCAGCGCCTGCAACACGCCTTCGTCAGCGCCGGCCACGCCCTTCTGCTCCTGCGAGGACCACTGGGCGGTGGAGGCGAACTTCTCCCGCAGCTTCGACACGTCGCCGATGCGCGGGTGGTGCGTGAAGGCCTCCTTCCAGTCCTCCGGCCCCGTGCGCGCCCAGGCGTCCACGGCCTCCGCGTACAGGTGCTCCGCGTCGCGGAACGGGCGGACCGCCAGCATCCGCTGGACCCACTTGGTGCTGCCGCAGCAACGGGTGAAGGCCTCGGTGGCCTCCTCCGTCGTGGCGGTGTTCAGGCGCTCCAGCGGCGTCGTCACGCCGGCTCTCCGAAGAGGCGCAGCCGGCTGACGCCGCCGTCCGGGTAGATGTTGAGGCGCACGTGGGTGATGGGGCCCACGTCCTTCAACTCCTTCTCGAAGACGTGGCAGTGGTCCGCCTGGAGCTTCGACTGGGGCAGCAGCTCCTTCCACTGGAGGTGCGTCGCGTTGGCGAAGTCCAGCAGCGGCTCCTCCAGGTGGATGCCCTCCAGCGAGCAGCGGTCCGGGAAGTTGCCCTTGAAGAAGTGGGTGTCCACCTCCGCGCGGCGCAGCGTGCCCGCCGTGGCCAGCTTCACGACGATCCAGTCGAAGCCCGGCACGCGCTTGCGGCGCGTCTCCCAGCCCTCGCCCATGTTCGCCGCGCGGCCCGGGAAGATGAGGTTGTCCTTCGTGCCGAAGAACTGATCGTTGCACGTGACGACGGAGCCGCCGTTGGCCGCCGCCGCCAGGTCCACCAGCCCGGCCTTCTTGAGCGCGTGCCAGTCCGGCAGCACCTGCCCGTGCACGCGCAGGCGCGCGACGCCGCCGTCCGGGTAGATGTTGAGGCGCACGTGCGTGAAGCGCCGCTCGTTCGCCACGGCGAAGAGGTTGCGCGAACCGCCGCGCAGGCGCTGCTTGGGGACCAGCTCCGTCCAGCGCGACACGTCCTCCGCCAGCGACTCCGGCGACGGGTCTCCGTCCACCTCGCACGCGTCCAGGGAGGCGTACTCGGGGAAGTTGCCGAGGAAGTGGTTGGTGTCCACGTCGATGCCGTGGATGGCGCCGGGCAGGCCCAGCTTCACGATGCACCAGTCGTAGCCGGGCACGCGCTTGCGGCGCGTCTCCCAGCCGTCCATCCACTTGCCGCGCTCCGTGTACTTGTCCGCGATGAAGACGCCGCGCCCGGGCTCCAGCATCGCTTCCTTGGGCGCGAAGAACTCGTCGTTGGCCAGCAGGGCCTTGCCGCCCACCTTGCGTGCGGCGAGATCAATCAGGTCAGCGAAGGCGACGTGCATCGCCCCGGGTGCTTCGGCTTGCATCGGTATTCCTCTCCCGGACCGCCGGGGCTCATCCGCGCGGCAGCCACTGGCCGATGCGCGGGCCCGTCAGTCCCTCGGTGGCGTCGAAGATACGCTGACCGCGCAGGTATGTCCTCATCACCCGGCCTTCCAGCTCGCGACCCGCGTAGGGCGTCAGCCGGTGCCGGTGGCGGATGTCCTCGGGCGCCACCTTGAAGCGCGCCTCCGGGGCGAAGACGACGAAGTCCGCGTCCAGCCCCGGCCGGATGGCTCCTTTGCGTCCCGACAAGCCGGCCAGCTTCGCGGTGCGGTGCGCCATGCGGTCCACCAGCGCGTCCAGACTCATGCCGTGGGCGCGCATGCCCGTCCACACCGCGGACACGCTGAGCTGCAACCCGGCGATGCCGCCCCACGCGCCGGAGAAGTCACCGGCCTCCAGCTTCTTGAGCGCGGGCGTGCAGGGCGAGTGGTCCGACACCACCAGGTCGATGAGGCCGCTCTTCACCGCGTCCCACAGCCGCTCGCGGTTGGCCGCCTCGCGGATGGGCGGGGCGCACTTGAAGTGGGTGGCACCGGCCTCAATCTCCTCCGCGGTGAAGGTGAGGTAGTGCGGGCACGTCTCCACCGTGAAGGGCAGCCCCTCCGCCTTGGCCTTCGCGATGTCGTCCAGCGCGTCCGCCGCGGACAGGTGGACGATGTGCACGGGGTCCCGGTGCTTGCGGCACAGGTCGATCATCATCCGGATGGCGTCCACCTCCCACGCTGCCGGGCGGGACGCGAGGTAGCTGGCGTACGCGCGCACGTCGCCCGCGAAGGGCGGCTCGTGGTCCGTCAGCTCCGCGTGGACCAGCAGCGGCACGCCGGCCTTCGCGAGGATGGGCATTGCCGCGTCCAGCACCTCGCGTGTGGCGGCGGGGAACTCATCCACGCCCGAGTGCACGAGGAAGCACTTGAAGCCCGGCGCGCCCGCGTCGACCATCGACTGGAGCTCGTTCGCGTTGCCGGGGATGACGCCACCCCACAGGCCGTAGTCGATGGCGCACTGGCCGGAGGCGGCCTCCGCCTTGGTGCGCAGCGCGGCCAGGGACGTGGTGGCGGGGATGGAGTTGAGCGGCATGTCCACCACGGTGGTGATGCCGCCCGCGGCAGCAGCCGCCGTCGCCGTGGCGAAGCCCTCCCAGTCCGTGCGGCCGGGCTCGTTGATGTGCGCGTGGCTGTCCACGATGCCGGGCAACAGCGCGTCCCGGCCCAGGTCCACCACCTGCGCGTCCTTCGGCACGTCCACGTTCGCGTGGATGCCCTCGATGCGCCCGTCGCGCACCACCACCGCCGCCGCGCGCGTGCCTTCGGGGGTCACCACGCGCTCGCTGCGAAACACCGTCACGCCAGAAGCACTCACGTCTCGAACTCCGTCGTCGCGTAATCCGCGAGCGCGCGGAAGTGGCGCTCGCTGTCATCCAGGTAGAGCTGTTTGGTGATGCCGCCCACCAGCCGGGGCAGGCTGTACTTCATGCCGGAGATGCTGGCGCCGCCGAAGCCCAGGGAGAGCAGGCACCCGAAGGTGTAGTTGAACACGCCGCCCAGCCACGGCGCGGTGCCGGGCTGCTTCTCCTGGAACTCGAAGGAGGGGCCCAGGTACGGGTGGCGCAGCAGGTCCGCGTGCCGTTCGTTCTCCGGCGGCGTGAAGCGGTCCTTCCACAGCGCGATGTGCGGGTGCAGCTCCGCCAGCTCCGGCCGCAGCGACAGGTCCGTGGTGAAGCCGGACGCGATGATGAGGAAGTCGAACGCATGCGTCGCGTGCGGCGTGCGCACCACGGCCATGCCGTCCTGCGCCTTCACCTCCACCCAGGGGCTCTCCGCGTGCAGGTGGAAGTGCGGGTGGCGGCGGGCACGCTCGAAGGTGTCGCGCGGGGGCAGTTGGCCCATGTCGATGATCTGCCGGATGAAGCGCCAGCGCTGCGCGTCCGGCAGGTCGCCGTGGTGGCGCAGGAAGCCCGCGAACTCCGCCCAGCGGTAGGGGTTCACGTTGGGCAGCTTCTTGCGGCGGTAGAACAGGTCCACCTGGCCCGCGCCCGTCTCCAGCGCCACGGAGGCGTTGTCGAACGCGGAGGCGCCCGCGCCCAGCACACCAATGCGCTTGCCCTTCAGCGCGGCGAAGTCGATGGGATCATGGGTGTGCGCCCACAGCGCGCGCGGCAGCGGCTGCACCTCCGGCGGCGCATCCCAGCGGCCGGAGCCGTCGATGCCGGTGGCCAGCACCACCTTGCGCGCGAGGAGGAACTCCGTCTCTCCGTTGTGCGCGGCGGGGACCTCGAAGCAGTCCAGGTCCTTGCGCCAGTGCAGCGCGCCCGCCTTGGTGCCGCACCTCACCGGGATGCCCAGCACGCGCCGGTACCAGAGGAGGTAGTCCGCCCACAGCTCCTTCGGGATGAGGGCCACCTGCTGGAAGCCCTCCGCGCCGTGCTGCGCCTCGTACCAGGCGCGGAAGGAGAGGTTGGGGATGTTGTAGTCCGGACCCGTGAGGTACTTGGGCGTACGCAGGGTGATCATCCGCGCGAACGTCTTCCAGGGCCCGTGGAAGCCGTCCTTCCCGTCGTCCAGGACCATCACGTTCGTCACGCGCTCGCGCATCAGCCCGAACGCGGCGCCCAGCCCGCTCTGGCCTCCGCCGATGATGAGCACGTCCAGGATGGGACGTCCGTCAGGCGTGGAACGCGGCGGCACCCAGCCGCGGGCGGGGTACGACAGGATGTCCAGGTCGCGGCGGAGGGCGTCTTCCAACGCCTCCAGGCCCTGCGGTGGACGATACGTCGAAGCCAGCGGGTCGCGGTCGGGCATCGTGCCTCAAGCAACCCACGCCCGGATCTTCCATGCAAGGGGGGCCCCCCAGGCATTCACTCCGACGTGCCGGTTCCGGACGGGCGCCTCAGAGGTGCGAGGTGGGACCGGCCGCCTGGGGCACGAGCAGCTCGAAGCGCACGCGTGCGTTGTCCGTGCGCATCCCGGCGGGGCCTTCCAGCCGGAGCGCGTCCGCGGGCAGCAATCCCTCCCAGACGCGCACGCCGTCCGCGTAGACGGTCAGCACGTTCGCGTCGATGCGGGCGCGCAGCACGTGGGACTCACCGGGGGACAGCCTGTCCAACGGCTCCATGAAGCGCGGTCGCACCGTGGTGTAGCCCGCGTTGCCGCACTCGCCGCTCTCGTGGTCGTCCGGGTTGGACTTGAACTGGACCACGATGCCCGCAGAGGGCGCGATGCGCCACATGGCGTAGAGGAGGTTGCAGCCGTCGCGGGCGCGCAGCTTGAGGCCCACCTGTTCTCGATGCTGGCCGGATGCGAGTGGAATCACCTCGCGGGTGGCGCCCAGCCAGGTGAAGCGAAGCTCCGCCTCGTCCCCCGTCGTCTCCGGAACGACGGCGCGCTGGCGTGGCCCCTCGATGGCGAACTGTGTTCCGTCCTCCTCCTGGAGGCTTTCGACCTGGCCTTCGGTGACGTGCAGTTGCCGCCGCGTGACGGGGGCCATGCCGTTCTTCGTCGCCGGCGGATCCGTGCGCGACGCGCGCGTGTTGGAGGACACGGGGGATTCCATGGGCTTCCTCGCGCTGTTGCAGGCGCCGTGGCTCAGGAGCAGGCCGCCCGCCCAGAGCGTCAAGACGCCCGACGTCCCGAGCGCCACCCACCGCCGTTGTCGCGCGTCGCTCATGGGCCTGTTCCCCCCAGGAGCGTGCGGAGGGTCTCCAGGTGCGCGCCCAGGTACGCCTGCTCCGCCTGGAGCCGCGCCAGCTCCAGCAACAGGTAGTCCCGGAAGCGGCGCACCTGCCGCGTCTGCAACTGCTCCACCTCGCGCAGCTGGCCTTGCAGGTCCGACACCAGCGCGGACACCTCGCCCAGCCGCTGCTGTTCGCTCTTCTCGGTGATGCGCAGCTCGCCCAGGAGCTGGCGCACCCGCCGGGGCGCTCCGTCCACCGCGTCGCGCGACTCCAGGCGGCGGCCTTCGCGGGCCTGGGCGTTGGCCCGGCCCTGCCACAGCTGGCCCAGGTTGTAGCCCAGCGTGAGCTGGCCGAAGAGGGGCGTGGACTGGTCCACGTCGAAGACCTCGTCGTAGCCGCCGCGCACGCTCAGGCGCCAGGCGCCCGCCGTGCGCAGGCCTCCGGACAGGACCTCGACCTGATCATCCGCGGCCTCGAAGGCGCTGAGCAGCGTGTCCAAGGTCTGCCCTTCCGGGAGCGCGGGTTCCAGCGCCAGCCGCTCGCGGGCCTGGGCCGTGTCGCGCGCGAGCGAGCGCAGGTGATCCAACCGCACCTGCACCGCGTTGAGCTCCTCCAGCGTCGCGCCGCCGTCGCGCATGTCGTCGCGCAGTTGGGCCACCAGCTCCTCCGCGCGGGGCAGGGAGGTGGCCAGCGCCCGGGCGCGTGCGTCCAGCGCCGCCGCCTCTCCCAGCCGCGAGCCCTGCTCCACGGCGCTCTGGAGCGCGGCGAGCGCCTGGTAGCGGCGGCACTCGGCCTCCGCGCGCGAGCGCAGCGTGTGGCCCCGGTAGAGGCCCACGAAGTCGTAGCCCAGCCCGGCGGTGACGCGCAGCTTGGGAGAGCCCAGGGGCGTCTCGTCCGAGCCTCCCGTCGCGTCGCCCGCGTTCACCGCGCCCACGCTGCCGAACACCTCCGGCGCCAGCTCCAGCACGGCCTCCGCCTTCGCGGTGCCGCGCACGCGTTCGCAGTAGCCCTTCGCGAGGTCTGCCTGGGCCCGCACCGTCCCTGCTGCTTCCTCCGCCGGCGCCACGCCCGCCCACAACCCGAGCCCCAGCAGGGCTCCCCTCGCCAGCCTCGTCCGCATCCTCCGCTTCCTTTCCGATTCCACGACGGGGCTCACAGCATCAACGGGGGATGGCCCAGGTGAAGCAGCGGCTCGCGCGCGCTCGGCGCATCCCGAAGCTGGAGTTCCACCATCACGCCTCGCAAGTGGTACTGGCGGATGGGGTGCTGCTGGGAGACCTCGCCCTCCAGCACGGGCCCCACCACGCCCACCTCGCGGCACCAGAAGATCTTGAACGCGCAGGTGTAGAGCGGGGTGCCTGCCCGGGCGTTGGGCAGGTTCTCGTAGGGCACGAAGGCCACGGTGAGGTTCTGCTCCAGCGCCTTCAGGTACGGCGAGCTGTGCACCACCTGGAGCAGGTGGTCGAAGCGGCGGATGCGGTCGTCCAGGGCGCGCACGTCCGCCTCCAGGCTCTTGCGCTGCGCGTCCGCGCGGGCCAGCGCCAGCACCGACTGCGTGTACTCGCGCTCCAGCAGCAGCGTGTCCGTCGTCAGCCCTTCCGCGGCGGCGTCGCGGCCCAGGCCGTTCTCCGCGGCGGTGAGGCCTTCACTCTCGCGCCGGAGCGTGTCCAGGCGCATGTCCAGGTCCACCGTCTCCTGCGCCAGGGACAGGTTGCTCTGCGCCATCTGCGCCAGGTGGTGGTTGGTGGTGAGCACGGCCTCGCGCTCCATCAGCTTCGCGCCATAGAGCGCGTTCGTCCGCGTGCGGGCCAGGCCGCTGTACGCGCGGTTGGACTCGGCGATCTCCTCGCCCGTGCGCAGGTACTCCTGGCGCAGCGCGGACAGCCGCTTCGCCAGCCGGTCGCGGGCCTTCTTCTCACCCTGGAGCGCGACGACGAAGCGCTGCTGGAAGGACCGCTCCGCGGCCACGGTCCGCTCGGCCTCCAGGAGCCGGTCCGCCGCCTCGCGCCGCCGGGCCATCAGCCCGTCCCGCTCCGACTCCTGCTGCGCCGCCTGCGCGTTGAGCGCCAGCACGTTGGGGTCGGTGGGCGACAGGATGGTGGGCGCCGCCCAGCTATTGCTCGCCAGGAAGAAGCCCTGCACCGCGAGGAATGACATCAGGCCCAGGAGGATCAGCGCCAGCAGCACCGAGCCCATGAACTTGTAGGCGGACACCGCGATGGAGTTGAGCCGGTTGGCGACCTGCTGATTCATGACGGGGTTCCTTCGCCTGCGGAGTTGGAGGTGAGCTTCGCGGGGGCGGGAACGGGGGAGGGCGCTGGCGCCGTCGTGGGGCTGCCGCGCGTCTCCCAGCTCCCGGAGTCGAGCGTCAGCAGCGCCAGCGGCGTGAAGAGCGCGTACGTCACCGGCATGAGCAGCGCCATGGGCAGGAAGCTCACCGGATGCACGCGCCGGTCCTCTGGCAGGTAGCGCGTCTCCAGCCGGTAGATGAAGCCCAGGAGGCCAATCACCAGGAAGTGGAACGCGAGGATGTCCCAGAACTCGCCGTTGAGCATGTTGTGGACGATGACCACCGGGTACGAGAGCAGCAGCGCCAGTTGCGACACGTAGTGCACGGTGATGACCGGGTGCAGGCGCCACGCGTGCGACAGGCCGCAGATGAGGTCCACCAGGTTCGAGCGCCGCCAGCGCAGTTGCTGGCTGAAGTAGCCCGCGAGCGTGGCGGGCGCGGCGGTGAAGCAGAACGCGTCCAGCGTGTAGACCGTCTCGTAGTCGTGCTTGACGATCTGCCGCGTGAGGAAGCGGTCCTCGCCGTACTTGATGGGGATGCCCGCGATGGCGCGCGACTCCAGGATGGGCTCCAGCTCCAGCAGCACGGAGCGGCGATACGCCGTCAGGCAACCGGACAGGCACATCACCTGGCGGAACGAGCGCTCCAGGTCCTTCAGCCACTTCTGGGCGAAGTGGAACTTGATCTCGATCATCCGCGTCAGCCAGTTCTGGTGACGGTTGCTGACGAAGGTGCGCCCGCCCACCGCGGCGACGTTGGGGTGCACGAAGCGGCGGATGAGCTGGCGCACGGCGCTCTTCTCCACCACCACGTCCGAGTCCACGGAGACGATGATCTCCGCGTCCTCCGCGGCGCGGACGCCCCGGTTGATGCCCTTGCGCTTGCCCATGTTCTCCGGGTTGCGCATCACCCGGACGTTGGGGTGGCCTTCCGCGGCCTTGGTGGCCCACGCGAAGCTGTCGTCGCGCGAGCAGTCATCGACGACGATGATCTCCAGCAGCTCGCTGGGATAGTCCTGATCCAGCAGCGCCTTGACCGTGTGGTAGATGCCCTGGCCTTCGTTGAACAGCGGAATGACGATGGCGACCCGGGGGCGGTAGGTGTCATCCACCCGTTCGAACCGCCGCCCCTTCAGCCGCCGCAGGAAGGGGCCAAGGATGTAGCGGTTCATCAAGACGACGATGAACAGCAAATGGATGGGAAACAGTTCCATCGGTCCCGCGCGCCCCCTCACGCCCCGGAAGGGCCCCGGGTACCTCCCGGAGCCCTTCCTTCCGTCCCCAGACGGCCGCTCCACCCCTGTGAAGCGCACGGAAGGTTGGGGTGCCTCGTACGGTCCGCCAACTGTCCGGGACCGGTGGGCCGCCCGGTGTCAGGGAGCGCGCATCCGCGCGGAGCGGACCGCCTACGTGCCTTCCAGCGTGACGAACACGCGTGTGGTGATCGGCCCGTCCTCGCCCGCGCACTCTTGGACGTAGTCGCCGTCAAAAGACACACCGACCGGGACCTCCGCGGTCTCGCGCCCGCCGGTGCCCTCCGCGATGTGGATCCGGATGGCGCAGGCGAACCGCCCCTCCCGAGGGGGAATGAGCAGCGAACAGGAGCCCGCGTTCAGGGCGAAGGTGGACGTGCCCGTCATCGTCGCGGTCAGGTCGCAGTCGAAGGGAGCAAGGGAGACGCGCAGTCCGTCCCGCGAGCCCGCCTCCGAGGTCAGCTCGAGCGAAGGCCGTGCGGGGAGCAGCGGCTCGAGCACCCGGGCGCTGTGCGCCGTCATCACGACGGGGTGGGTTCCCGTCACGCTGGCGCGCGTGTCCTGGAGTGGCTCGGGGGGCGCTTCGTCCTCCGCTCCGGCGCACGCGGCGCAGACGAGGGATAGGGAGGCGGACGTCAGGGCGAGGAGGCGGCGCATGGGTGAAACCCTTTCGAGAGGGCGCTGGCCTCGGGGCGACGTGCCCGCCCGCGGGATATTCAAACGGGCGCGCTCGTCCGGGGCAGCGCCCGCGCCAGCTCCAGGTCGCGCTTCAGCTCCGCTTCCCTTTCCTGGCGCTGGGCGGGGGAGGGGAAGGCGATGGCCGCCAGCGATTCGGTCGCGGCGGCGGCGATGCGGTCCACGCCGTCGCGGGAGATAACGCCCGCGTGGAACGCGTCCACCGCGGCGCCCACGTACGTGTCGAAGAAGAAGACGTGCTTCGCGCGCCAGGTGTCGCGCTTCGCCTGCGGCGTCGCCACCACGTCGTGGATGAACACGGCGCGCACCGCCTGGGGCAGGGACTCGCGCATGCGGGCGCCGAACTCCACGTCGCCCTGGCCGCTGTCGCCCACGAAGACGAAGCCGTACTCGGGGAAGAGGCGCGCGTACTGTTCGAAGTTCTCGAACTTCTTCTGCGCGATGCGCGTGTTGCCAAGCAGGTAGAAGAAGCTGCCGGAGAGCATCACCGCCAGCGGCACGCCGCGCCGGCTCAGCGAGTCCAGCGTCGCGTTCTCGATGAGGCCCAGCGGATCCTGCGGGCGCGCGCTCACGAAGACGAGGTCGCCCGCGCGGCCCGGGATGATGCCCGGCCCCCGGTCCAGCTCCTGGTAGAACGCGAGCACGCCCGGGTACACCGTCTTCGGCGGGTAGCGCTTGTCCACCCAGTTGGCGAAGAACGTGTCGTCGATGTCGCTCAGGACCTTGTTCTCGCCGCTGGGGAAGGCGTCCGCCTCGCGCTGGAAGTGGGTGAGCAGCTCCGCGCGCAGCGCCACGTCGTCCACGTCGTCGAACACCAGCTTGTGCAGGTCGTGGTACTCGCCGCCCGCCTCCAGCAGGTTCTTGAACCCGGTCAGCTCGCGGCCCTTCAGCCCCAGGAACAGGTCGCGCAGCCGCGCTTCCGCCTGGGCATGCGTGGCGCCCTTCTGGAGCGCGGTGGCCAGCGACGCGCGCACCGGCAGGGACAGCTCCGGCGCGCGGCGCGTGCACAGCAGGTCCAGCAGCTCCGTGTGATGATCCGGGCCCACCAGCCGGTCATCCAGGTCCGACAGCAGGCGCACCAGGTCCACGTTGGACAGGAGGAAGTTCAGCTCCTCGCTGGTGGCGCCCGCCAGCAGGTCCAGGATGCGGCGCTCGTCGTTCCGGTCCGTGTGGCCCGTCATGTCCCGGCGCAGCGCCTGGAGCTTCGTGGTCGCGGTGGTCAGGTCCATGCGTGTCCCTCCCTGGGCGTAAGGGCCGCGAAGCCTACGCGCCCGCCGAGCGGCCGGACCAGCCCCCGTGACAGGCGCGGCGGTTCCTGATTGCCTGCACGACATGACGGTCTCCCCCTCCTCCACGCCCCTCGACCTGCGCCCCGATGAGGTCCACGTGTGGATCGTCGAACCCGAGCGCATCGACGATCCGCGCCTCCTGGAGGCCTACAAGGCCCTGTTGGACCCGAGCGAGCGCGAGCGGCAGCGGCGCTTCCACTTCGAGCGGCACCAGCGGCAGTACCTGGTGTCGCACGCGCTGGTGCGGCTGACCCTGTCGCGCTACGCGCCCGTCGCGCCGGAGGCCTGGCGCTTCGTCCCCAACGAGTACGGCCGTCCCGCCATCGTCGGCCCCGAGGGCCAGTGGCTGCGCTTCAACCTGAGCCACACGGACGGCATGGCCCTGGTCGCGGTGGGCCGCGACGTGGACCTGGGCGCGGACATCGAGGACGCGGAGCGGCCGGGCGAGACGGTGGAGATCGCCGACCACTACTTCGCGAAGACGGAGGTGCAGGCCCTGCGCTCGCTGCCCAAGGAGCGTCAGCGTGAGCGCTTCTTCGAGTACTGGACCCTGAAGGAGGCCTACATCAAGGCGCGCGGCGCGGGCCTGTCCCTGCCGTTGGATCAGTTCGGCTTCGACCTGGTGCCGGGACAGATGCCGCGCATCGCCTTCGACCCGCGGATGAACGACCTGCCGGACGTGTGGCAGTTCATGCAGCACAAGCCGTCCACCCGGCACCAGGCGGCGGTGGCCTTCCGCAGGCCCCGGGGTGGGGCGCTCACGGTGCGCTGGCAGCACACCGTGCCGCTCGCCGGAGACATGGCCCCGGTCATCAAGACGGCCTAACCCTGCGCGGCCGTCATCCAGCGCGTCAGGTCCTCGCGCACGGCGGCCAGCACCGGCGGCCCGTGCGTGCGGATGAAGAAGTGGCCGCCCTCGAAGTGGCGGATGCGCACGTCGGCGGTGGACTCCTCGCGCCAGTGCTCCATCACGTCCAGGTCCACGTGCTTGTCGCCCTTGCCCGCGTACACGGACAGCGGGATGTTCAGCGGGGCCGTGTCCTTGCCGTTCTCCGACCAGGCCAGCGCGAAGTCCGCGCGCAGCGTGGGGAGGATGAGCTCCAGGAGCTCCTTGTGCTGGAGGACCTCCTCCGGCGTGCCGTCGTACTCGCGCAGCTTCGCGATGAAGCCCTTGTCATCCAGCGTGTGGATGGGCTCCCGGTCGTTGTGCGACGGCGGGGGCGCCGCCGCGGCGATGAAGCCCAGCGGCTTCGGGCCACCCTGGCGCTTCAGCCTCCGGGCCACCTCCAGGCCGATGCGCGCCCCCATGCTGTAGCCGAACAGCGCGAAGGGCCGGTCCATCAGCGGCGTCAGCGCCGGCATCAGCACGTCCATCAGCTCCGGCAGGGACTTCATCGCCGGCTCCATCAGGCGCCGCTCGCGCCCGGGCAACTGCACCGCGCACAGCTCCACGCCCGTGGGCAGCGCCATGTTCCAGGGCTGGTAGATGGCCGCGCTCCCACCGGCGAACGGCAGGCAGAACAGGCGCAGGCGCGGCTCCGGAAGCGGCTTGCGGGACGGGAACCAACGGTCTTGGACGGGAGGGGATGCGCTTGCCATGGCGCGGCCGTCTATACCACGCGCCCCCCGCGCGAAAATCCCCTCCCGCACGCCGGGTGGGGGTCCCGGGCACGCACCCGGAGTGGGGCCGTGAAACATCCCTCCCAGCAGGTCCTCCGGCCATGTTTCACCGCCCCCTCCCGCATGTCACATCCGCCGTGTCTCACGCTCGCGGAGGCGGAAACCTTCATGGCCACGGTTGGGCGTGGGACGGGTTGTGGTAGCTTGCCTGGCCGTGAGCTACGAGCTTTCACATCTTGAGGCGCTGGAAGCCGAGTCCATCTTCATCATCAGGGAAGTCGCGGCGGAGCTGGACCGGCCGGTGCTGCTCTTCTCCGGTGGCAAGGACTCCGCGGTGATGTTGCACCTGGCGGTGAAGGCCTTCTGGCCCGCGCCGCTGCCGTTTCCGCTGATGCACGTGGACACGGGGCACAACTTCCCAGAGGTCATCCAGTATCGCGATGAACGGGTGGCGGAGCTGGGCGCGCGGCTCATCGTCGCGTCCGTGCAGGAGGCCATCGACGCGGGGAAGGTCACGGAGGAGAAGGGCCCCCGCGCGTCCCGCAACCGGTTGCAGACGCAGCCCCTGCTGGAGGCCATCGAGAAGAACGGCTTCAACGCCGTCTTCGGCGGCGCCCGGCGCGACGAGGAGAAGGCCCGCGCGAAGGAGCGCGTGTATTCCTTCCGCGACGAGTTCGGCCAGTGGGATCCGAAGAACCAGCGGCCGGAGCTGTGGGCGCTCTACAACGGGCGTCACCGCCGCGGTGAGCACCTGCGCGTGTTCCCCCTGTCCAACTGGACCGAGCTGGACATCTGGCAGTACATCGGCCGGGAGAACGTGGCGCTGCCGTCCATCTACTACACGCACCGGCGCGAGGTGTTCCGCCGGGACGGCATGCTGATGGCCTGGTCGCCCTTCATGTCCATGATGCCCGGCGAGACGGTGACGACGGAGACGGTGCGCTTCCGCACCGTGGGCGACATGACGTGCACCGCGTGCGTGCCGTCCACGGCGTCCACCGTGGAGCAGGTCATCGCGGAGGTGACGGCCTCCCGCGTGACGGAGCGTGGCGCCAGCCGCGCGGACGACAAGTTCTCTGAGACGGCGATGGAAGACCGCAAGCGCGAGGGATACTTCTAGTGGAACTGCTGAGATTCGCGACCGCGGGCTCCGTGGATGACGGCAAGAGCACCCTCATCGGGCGGCTGTTGTACGACACGAAGTCCATCCTCGAGGACCAGCTCGCCGCGGTGGAGCGCACGAGCCAGGCCCGGGGTGACGAGTACGTCAACCTGGCGCTGCTGCTGGACGGCCTGAAGGCCGAACGCGAGCAGGGCATCACCATCGACGTGGCGTACCGCTACTTCTCCACGGCGAAGCGCAAGTTCATCATCGCGGACACGCCCGGACACCTGCAGTACACGCGCAACATGGTGACGGGCGCGTCCACGGCGGACCTGGCGCTCATCCTGGTGGACGCGCGCAAGGGCGTGCTGGAGCAGACGCGCCGCCATGCGTTCATCGCGTCGCTCTTGCGCGTGCCGCACCTGGTGCTGTGCGTGAACAAGATGGACCTGGTGGACTACGACCAGGGCGTCTTCGACCGCATCCGGGAGGAGTTCCGCCAGTTCTCCATGAAGCTGGACGTGTCCGACCTGTCGTTCATCCCCATCTCCGCGCTGGGCGGGGACAACGTGGTGACGCGCTCGGAGAAGATGGCCTGGTACCAGGGCCCCACGCTCCTGCACCACCTGGAGAACGTGCACATCGCGTCCGACCGGGACCTCATCCACCTGCGCTTCCCCGTGCAGGGCGTCATCCGGCCGGCGTCCGCGAAGAAGTTCCACGACTACCGCGCGTACTCCGGGCAGCTTTTGGGCGGCGTGATGCGCCCGGGCGACGAGGTGATGGTGATGCCGTCCGGGTTCACCACGCGCATCAAGTCGCTGGAGCTGGCGGGCAAGCCGCTGAAGGAAGCGTTCCCGCCCATGTCGGTGAACGTGTCGCTGGAGGAGGAGCTGGACATCAGCCGAGGCGACATGCTGTGCCGCCCGGGCAACCCGCCCACCGCGAGCCAGGACATCGACGCGATGGTCTGCTGGCTGTCGGACTCGACGCAGCTCAACAGCGGCTCGCGTCTGGCCATCAAGCACACCACCCGCATGGCGCGCGCCATGGTGAAGCAGTTACACTACCGGCTGGACGTCAACACCCTGCACCGAGACGAGCAGAGCTCCGGCTTGAAGCTCAACGAGGTGGGCCGGGTGACGCTGCGCACGACGGTGCCGCTCTTCTTCGACGAGTACCGGCGCAACCGCAGCACCGGCAGCTTCATCCTCATCGACGAAGGCACCAACGCCACCGTGGGCGCGGGGATGATCAACGGCCCCGCCGTGGACAGGTAAGGGAATGGCGATGCAACAGCGTCCGGGCTTCATCCTCTGGTTCACTGGCATGTCCGGCGCGGGCAAGAGCACGCTGTCCACCGCGGTGGCGCGGCAGTTGTCGCCCGTGCAGCGCGTGGAGCTCCTGGACGGGGACGAGGTGCGCACGTACCTCTCCCGCGGCCTGGGTTTCAGCCGCGCGGACCGCGAGGAGAACGTCCGGCGCATCGGCTACGTGGCGCGCGTGCTGGCGAAGCACGAGGTGGGCGTCATCACCGCCGCCATCTCTCCGTACAAGAGCTCCCGGGACGAGGTGCGCGCCCTGGCCACCCAGGCCGGCATCCCGTTCCTGGAGTGCTACGTCCAGGCCAGCCTGGACGCGCTCATCGCCCGCGACGTGAAGGGGCTCTACAAGAAGGCCCTGGCCGGGGAGATTCCCCACTTCACCGGCGTGTCGGACCCGTACGAGCCGCCCGAGTCCCCGGAAATCACCGTCCGCTCCGACGCGGAGACGGTGGAGGCGGGGGTGGAGCGCATCCTCGACACGCTGCGCGACCGGGGGCTGCTGGCGCCGGCCGCGAGCGCCGCCTGAGACGGCCGGGCCGGTTCCGGCCGTCGCTTTTCGGCTAGGCTCCAACCCCGGAGGGGGTGTGAAGGCCGTGCCGATGCTCGTCTACAATCCAGGGCAGCCGGATGAGCTGTCCTACCCACTGGGGGACGCGCCCATCACCATTGGCCGCGCGGACGACCAGGGCATCTGCATCCCCCACCGCAGCCTGTCGCGCCAGCACGCCCGCATCGAGCCCTCCGATGGGCGCTTCTTCGTCACCGACCTGCAGAGCAAGAACGGCACGTTCGTCAACGGCGTGCAGATCCGCCGCAAGGAGCTGCGCCCCGGCGACACGCTGACCCTGGGCGAGCTCGTCTTCCTGCTCACCCACGAGGCGCCACCGGCCGCGCCCGCGGGCCGCCCGGCTCCGCCTCCGACGAGCCCCGGCCCCAGCTCACGCGCGCGCTCACCCGCGTGCCGCTGAAGACGCTGGTGCAGGCGGTGTCCGGCTCGGAGAAGTCCGCGGTGGTGGCCCCCGGCACGGCCACGCGCGCCCGCGAGCGGATGCGCATCCTCCAGGAGGTGGCGAAGCTCCTGTCCGTCACGGACGACCTGGAGGCGCTGCCCGGCAGGGTGCTGGACCTGGCGTTTCAAATCCTCCACGTGGAGCGGGGCGCCATCCTGCTCGTGGATGAAGCCACCGGGAAGCTGGAGCCGCGCGTGACGAAGACGGCCGAGGGCACGGCCGTGCGCGGGCCCATCTACAGCCAGAACATCGTGGACTTCGTGCTGCGCCGGAGCGTGGCGGCGCTCTTCTCCGACGCGGTGAATGATCCGCGCCTGGGCGCCGCGGAGTCCGTCATCTTCAGCTCCATCCGCGCCTCCATGTGCGTGCCACTCAAGCCCCGCGACGAGGTGCTGGGCGTGCTCTACGTGGACAACGTCTCCACGCCCAAGAGCTTCTCCGAGGACGACCTGGAGTTCCTCGTCGCGTTCGCGGGGCAGGCGGCGCTCGCGCTGGAGAACGCGCGGCTCTACCGCCGCATCGAGCAGGAGACGGTGCAGCGCATGCAGCTCATCATGGACGCGAAGCTGGCCTCGCTCGCGGCGCTGGTGGGCGGCATGGCGCACGAGCTGCGCAACCCGCTCAACTTCATCAGCAACTTCGCCGGCCTCTCCGTGGGCCTCACGGAGGACCTGGCCGGCGTGCTGGAGCCGCAGCGTGAACGGCTGACGGCGGACTCCGTGCGCGACGTGGATGAGGCGCTCGCGTGCCTGCGCACCAACGTGCAGAAGATCAACGAGCACGGCCGCCGCGCGGACGCGCTCATCCAGGGCATGCTCCAGCACGCGCGCCGCTCACCCGGACCGCGCGAACCGGTGGACCTGAACGCGCTGGTCGCGGAGAGCGTCGCGCTGGGGCAGGGCGGCATGCGGGGCGAGCCCCTGACCGTCCGCCTGGAGGCCGAGTACGACCCGGCCGTGGGACGGCTGGAGCTCAGCCGCGCGGACGTGGGCCGCGTCATCATCAACGTCGTGGACAACGCGCTCTACGCCATGCGTCAGAAGCGCCAGACGCAGGGCGCCACGTACGTGCCGGTGCTCAAGGTTCGCACCCTCGTGCGTCAGGAGCAGGTGGAGGTCCGGTTGCGCGACAATGGACCGGGCATCCCCGCGGAGAGCGCGGGCAGAATCTTCGACCCCTTCTTCACGACGAAGCCGCCAGGGCAGGGGACGGGGCTGGGGCTGTCACTCAGCCATGACATCATCGTGCAGGGCCACCAGGGCACGTTCCGCATGGAGTCGGCGCCGGGTGAGTTCACGGAGTTCGTCATCACCCTGCCCAGGCGGGGGGGACGGTCATCAATGGAGCGAGGCTCGGGGACGCGATGAAGAACCTCATGGATCCTGCGCTGTTGGAGGCCTTCCAGGGCCGGTATGAGCTCCTGTCGGAGTTGGGCGAGGGCGGCTTCGGCCGCGTCTACAAGGCCCGCCAGGTGACCACCGGCCAGAACGTGGCGGTGAAGCTCCTGCGCCTGACGGACGGCGCGACGCCGGAGTCGGTGGAGCGCCGCAGCGCGCGCTTCGAGCGCGAGATGAAGCTGTGCGCGCAGATGCACCACCCGAACATCGTGCGGCTCATCGATTCGGGCCGCGCGCAGGGCGGCGCCGTCTACTCCATCTTCGAGTTCGTGCCGGGCAAGAACCTGGCGCAGGTGCTCGCGGAGGAGGGAGTGCTGGATCCGGTGGAGGCGCGCCACCTGATGCTCCAGCTGCTGGACGCGCTGGCGTGCGCGCACGCGCAGAACGTGGTGCACCGCGACCTGAAGCCCGCGAACATCATGGTCGTGCCCACCGGCGCGCGCCGCAACGCGCTGGTGCTGGACTTCGGCATCGGGTCGGTGACGGACGAGCTGACGCGCACGGAGGCGCAGCCGCGCATCACGTCCACCAATGAGTCGCTGGGCACGCCGTCGTACGCGGCGCCGGAGCAGCTCCGCGGGCAGGCGCCCACGCCGCGCTCGGACCTGTACGCGTGGGGCCTGGTGTTCCTGGAGTGCCTCACCGGCCGCCGCGTCTTCGAGGCCGCCACCGTCGCGGAGGTCATCTTCCAGCAGCTCTCCTCGGAGCCGGTGCCCATCCCGCCGGCCATCGCCGCGCACCCGCTGGGCAAGCTGCTCCAGCGCGTCACCGCGAAGGACCCGTCCCAGCGCACCGTGTCCGCAGAGGTGCTGCTGCGCCAGTTGGAGGCGGTGGACGTGTCCAACCTGCCGCGCCGGCCCGCGCCCGTGCGCATCCAGCCCGCGGCTCCCAACGCGGAGACGGCGACGGTGGAGCTGTCCAGCCGCACGCCCAACGCCGTGTCCACGCGCTCGCGCCGGTGGGCGGAGGGCGAGCGCCGGCAGCTGACGGTGGTGTGCTGCACGCTGTCCGCGACGCAGACGGCGCCGGGGCCGGTGGACATCGAGGAGCTGGATCACGTGCTGGGCGCCCAGCAGGAGGTCTGCATCGAGATCGCCCGGCGCTACAACGGCCACATCGCCAGCGCGCTGGGCGACATCGTCCTCTTCTACTTCGGCTATCCGGCGGCGCGGGAGGACGACGCGCGCCGCGCGGCGCAGGCGGCGCTGGACATGGTGGCGGAGGTGAAGCGGCGCGGCCGTGCGATTGAAGCCGAGCGCGGCACCCGCGTGGAGATCCGCGTGGGCCTGCACACGGGCCTGGTGGTGTCGCGCGAGCAGAGAGATCCGACGCTCTCCGGCCTGGGCTTCGTGGTGGGCACCACGCCGAAGCTGGCCTTCCGGCTGTCCACCTCCGCGCCCTCGGGCGCCATCCTCGTCACGGGTGACACGCAGCAACTGGTGCGCAAGCACTTCCCGTTGGACCCCGCGCCCGCGTCCCCGAACGAGCTGTTGCCGCCGGGCCTGGAGACGTTCGTGCTCCAGGGCGCGGACGCGACGTGGAGCGGCACCGACGACGCGCTCTCCCTGGTGGGCCGCTCGCGCGAGCTGGACCTGGTGCTGTCGCGCTGGGAGCAGGTGCGCTCGGGGCAGGGACAGGCGCTGCTGATTTCGGGCGAGCCGGGAATCGGCAAGTCGCGCCTCATGCGCGAGCTGGGCGACCGGCTGGGCGCGGAGCCCCACACGTGGCTGGAGGCCCGCTGCACGGAGGACAGCTCCGGCCAGGCGTATGCCCCCGTGGTGGACCTGCTCACTCGGATGCTGGACCCGAACCGCGACCTGCCGCCGGAGGGCCGGCTCACGGGCCTGGAGGCGCTGCTGTCCGGCTACAGCTTCGAGCTGCCAGAGACGCTGCCCCTGTTCGCGTCGCTCCTGTCCCTGCCGCTGCCGCCGGAGCGCTGGGCGCCGCTGGACGTGTCGCCCCTGAAGCACCGGGAGCTCACGCGCAACGCGCTGCTCGCGTTCCTCGCCGCGATGGCGGAGCGCCAGCCCGTGGTGCTGGCACTGGAGGACCTGCACTGGGCGGACCCGTCCACGCTGGAGCTGCTCAAGGCGCTGGTGGAGGAGGTGGCCTCGTCGCGCCTGCTCGCCGTGTTCAGCGCGCGGCCGGAGCTGGAGCCGCCCTGGGCCGCTTCGGCGGTGACGCAGGTGCAACTGGGCGCGCTGGCTCGCGCGGAGGTGGAGCGGCTGGCCACCGCCGCCGCGGGAGGCCCGCTCTCGCCGGAGGCGCTGGAGGAGATCGCCACGCGCACGGACGGCATCCCGCTGTTCGTGGAGGAGCTGGTGCGCACGCTGCGCGAGTCCGGCGCGCTGGTGGAGCGCGAGGGCCGCTTCGCGCTGGAGGCCGGCAAGGCGGGTCCCTCGGTGCCGGGCACGCTGCGGGACCTGCTCGTCGCCCGCCTGGACCGGCTGGGCCGCGCCAAGGAGACCGCGCAGATCGCCTCCGTGCTGGGCCGTGAGCTGACGCATGAGCTGCTCCGCCACGTGAGCCCGCTGACGCCCGAGGCGCTGGAGGCGGACCTGGAGCGGCTGGTGGGCTCGGGGCTCCTGCACCGCAAGCGCCGGCCGAAGGGGCCCGTGTACCTCTTCAAGCACGCGCTGGTGCGGGACGCGGCCTACGACTCCATGCTCAAGCGCTACCGCCAGCAGATGCACGCGAAGACGGCGGAGGCGCTGGAGACGCACTTCCAGGACCAGGTGGAGTCGCGGCCGGACCTGCTCGCGCACCACTGGGCCGCCGCGAACCTCAAGCGCAAGGCCATCCTCTACGCGCAGAAGGCCGCGTTCGCCGCGCTGGTGCGCTCCGCCTACCTGGAGGCCATCCTCTTCGCCCGGCTGGGCCTGTCGTGGCTGGACGCCATCGACGACCCGGTGGAGCGCGCGCAGTTGGAGCTGAGCCTCAACGGCGTGCTCGCTCCGGCGCTGATGTCCACGCAGGGCTGGCGCTCACAGGAGCTGCGCAACGTGGCCGAGCGCTCGCTGGAGCTGCTCTTCACGGTGGGGGAGAGCCCATACGCGGCCCCGACGCTGTGGGTCCTCTCCATCTTCTACCACCTGGGAGGTGATCAGCGCCGGGTGCGCGGATTGCTGGACCGCCTGGTGGCGCTGGCGCAGCGCAACGGGGACGCGGGCCAGGAGGCGGTGGCGCTCACCATCCTCTCCAATATCGAGCTGTTGGAGGGCCGCCTGGGCGAGGCGAAGGCGAAGGCGGACCGGTGCCTGGCGCTCTTCGACCCGGTCGCGCACCGGATGCACCGCATCCTCTACGGACAGGACACGCGCGTGGGCGGCGAGTCCGTGCTGTGCCGGGGGAAGTGGCTGCTGGGCTTCCCGGACCAGGCGAAGGCGCACGGCGAGGCCGCGGTGGCGTGGGGCCGCGAGCTCAACCACGGCACCAGCATCGGCCTGTCGTTCATCTACCTGCTGCTGATTGCCCAGGAGCACAACGACCGGACGGAGGCGCTCCAGCTCATCGCGCAGCACACGGAGCTGTCCCACCGCTACGGCCTGCTGGAGCAGTCCGCCTACGTGGGCATCCTGCGCGCCTGGGCCGTGAAGGACGTGGAGGCGATGCGCCGCGGCGTCGCGCTGCGCGAGGCGTTCGGCACGGAGATGGACCAGCCGGCGTACTACGCCATGCTCGCGGAGCTGGAGCTGGAGCTGGGCCACGTGGAGGCGGCGCTCGCCACCGTGGAGCGCGGCTGGCAGCGCGCGCAGGCCCTGGGCGAGGCGTACCACGAGTCCAGGATGCTTCACGTCAAGGGGCGGGTGCTGCTGCAGCGGGATGGAAACACTGCACCCTCCGCGGAGACGTGCTTCCGGCAGGCGGCGGAGGTGGCACACGCACAGGGCGCGCGGATGCGGGAGCTGCAGGCCGTCACCGCCCTGGCGCGGGTGCTCCAGGCATCCGGGCGACAGGAAGAAGCCCGGCAACGCCTGCAAACGGTCTACAGTACTTTCTCCGAAGGATGGGGGACACCGCCCGTCTCGGAGGCCCGCGTGCTGTTGGATGCGCTGGGAGGAGAACGCTGACATGAGCAAGAAGAAGCCGGAGTCGAAGGCCGCGCCCGCACGGTCCGTCCCGTGGCGCGCAAGCCCACGCGGGGCCCGGAGGCCAAGGCCTCGGTGAATGACTGGCAGGCCGTGTGGATGCGCGCCGTCGCGCTGGCGTGGAAGGAGCCCGAGTTCGAGGCGGCCCTCCAGAAGGACCCGCGCCAGGCCCTCAAGAAGCGCTTCGACTTCGACCTGCCCGCCAGCATCCACCTGAAGGTCGTCCCCTCCACCACGAAGGACGCGGCGGCGGACGGCTCCTGGAAGGTGAACAACGCGGAGGTGGAGCTGCACCTGCCGAAGAAGCCGGCCGACGTGGCGGACCACGCCGTGGCGCTCTCCAGCCTCACCGACACCTACGGCCGCTCGCACTGCTGCGGCAGCCCCTGCTGCTGAAACAGCGCGCGGGGGGCGCCTAGCGGTCTTGGAACTCGCCCCCCGACACCGCGAAGGCGCCCACGCTGGCCTCGCCGAAGCCGTCCACGCCCGCCACGCGCTGGAAGAAGTCCGGATCGCTCCGGCCCAGCGCGTAGGGCCTGAGGCCCATCGCGGTGGACACCAGGTAGAGCGTCTGCACCAGCGCTCCCGTGTCCTGTAGCACCAGCGAGTACGCCAGCGTCTCGTACTTCCACGCGAGCCGGGGCACGCGCGCGGCCACCACCATCAGCACCTCCGGCCGCTCGAAGGGCTCCACCGGCGCGCGGGCTTCGTCCAGGAGCGCGTGGAACTCCGGCGTGGGGCCGCTCAGCTTCTCCAGCCGGTGGCCCAGCGGGTCGTAGTGGTAGGCGCCCGGGGCCAAGCCCTGGCACTCGCCCACCATGGGGTAGAGCTCCAGCGCGTACACCGCGCCCGCGCCGGGGTAGGGTCGGTCGGTGATTTCACCGTCCTGCGTGGTGCGCACGTCGCGCACGCGCGCGGAGCGGTAGAGCAGCTCTCCCAACTGCTTCACGGTGAGCGGCGCGGCGCCCCGGCCGCGCAGGCTGCGGCGGGCCTCCAGCACCTCCGTGAAGGAGCGGTCTCCCCCCGTGCGCAGCGCCTCCAGGTCCGGCCGGTGCAGCTCCACGACCTCTTCGGTCACCGTGGGCTTGAGGGCGGGCGGGTTGGGCAGCTCTCCCCGGAAGCGGTAGGTGGCCCCCGCGCGCGTCTGGTGGCCCCAGCCGCGTGAGCGCAGGTGGAAGAGCAGGTCGTGCGGCTCCCACTGCTTGAGCGCCGTCTGCGTCTCCTCCGATGCCGGCACGTCCAGGCCGTTGGGGACCAGGATGCCCGTCTCCGCCAGCAGGCGCACCAGCTCGCGCAGCGTGAAGGACTCGATGCCGGTGTTGAACTGGTTGAGCCGCGCCAGCAGCGTGGGGCGGGCCATGTCGAAGAGCAGCGACACCACGCGCCGGTCGTGCAGCGCCGCGGTGGCGTGCACCGTGGGGCAGTCCAGCACCGCGCGGCCCTCCGCCATGCGCGTGTGCGCGAAGCGCGACAGTTGAAGCGGTTGGGACGCGTCGAACGTCGCGCGGTGGCGCAGGAACGACGCGGACGCGGGCGTGAGCGTCAGGAGCAGGTTGCCGCGCTCCTCCACCGTCCACGACAGCAGGCCGCCGTCTCCCGCCAGGTCCAGCCAGTACCACGCGAGCGTCGTGTCCGAGCCCGCGGCGGCCGGCACCTCCGTCTCGTGGATGCCTCCGTCCGCGAGCGACTCGAAGACGGCGCGCACACCGGGGGCCAGCGGGCCCAACCGCAGTGAGCGGCCAGGGCCCTCCACGCGCGCGTCCTCCGCGTCGGGGCAACGCAGCGCCACACCTTCGGCGAGCGACAATCTCATTCGTGCGGCCTCACGGTTCCACACCGTAGAACCGAGTCGGGTTTTCCCAGAGAACCTTTCGTAGACGACTTTCGGTCATCACGTCACGCAAGGACAGCATCGCCCCCAGCACATCCTCGCCGTGGTCGAGATGGGGGAAGTCGGTTCCGAAGACCAGTCGGTCCTCCGGGAGGTGGCGCACCACGTCAGGCACGTACGGCTCGTCCGGTTCCATGGAAACGAAGCAGTGCTGGCGCAGGTACGAGGAAGGGAGCTGTCGGATGGTGGCGGAGACCTCTGCACCCACAGCGCGATATTCCTCATCCAGGCGCCACGCCCAGTATGGGAGCCACCCGCAGCCGGCCTCCATGGCGCCAATGCGCAGGGCCGGGTGCCGCTCCAGCACGCCCCCCTGGAGGAGCGCGAGCAGCCCCATCATCAGCTCCATGGGGTGGGCGCAGACGTGGTTGGCGAAGCGGGTGTCGAAGCGGTCCGCGCCCGCGGAGGGCACGTAGACGTGGCCGCTGCCGTGGAGCACCACCGCGAGTGAGAGCTTCTCGCACTCGGACCAGAAGGGCTCGTAGGCGGCGTCCGACAGCAGCCGGCCGCCGATGGGGTTGGGGCGCACCATCACGGCGCGCCAGCCGAAGCCCGCGACGCGGCGGACCTCCGCGACCATGGCCTCCGGCTGGTGCCGGCTGATGAGCCCCACGCCGCGCAGGCGCTCCGGCTGGTGTGCGCAGAAGCCGTGCAGCCAGGTGTTGTAGACGGACGCGAAGGCCGTCGCGACGCGGGGCTCCAGGGGGGAGAAGCCCTCCAGCAGCAGCGCATAGGTGGGGAACAGGGCCGCCATGTCCACGCCGTCGCGATCCATCTGGGCCAGGTACACGTCCGGCCGTTGCAACATTTCATTTCGCCCGAGCTGGGCGTAGGAGCGCGCGGAGAACTCCAGCCAGGCCTTCTCCGGCATGTGGTTCCACAGCGGCTTGCCGTCCACCTCCGGCAGGGGGAGCACGGGCAGCAGGCCCTGGGGGCCCAGCCGCGCCAGGCGCTCCTCCAGCGTTTCGTCCGGAAGGCGTCCCGGGCGGGGCGCGTGCCGGCGCAGGCCGGGCTCCAGCTGCTCCGCCCACAGGCTCAGCGGCTCCAGGACGTGCCGGTCCGCATCGAAGATGTGAAGGCCGTCACGCATGCGTCAGGGTCCCCAGCTCGCGAGCTCGTCGCGCACGTCCTTGAGCAGTGCTTCCAGCAGACCCGTGCGGCGCGCCTGGGTGCGCAGGGCCTGCTCCTCGGAGACCTCCAGCGAGCCCGGATGGCCACCGCGCGCCGCCACCTCCCGGTCGCACAGCTCGCGCAGGAACTCGTGGTGCTGCGGCTGGAGCGCCTGGAAGCCTTCGCCCCAGCGGGCGACGAAGTCCACCAGCACGTCGCGTGAGGCCTCCGGCACCTCGCGGCGGTCCGGCAGGTCGCGGCTCAGGCGCACGAAGAGGTCCGGGAACACGTCGCGCATCGCGGTGGCGAAGCCGGGCGGCACGTAGACGGGCTGCGTGTCCGGGACGAGGTCGCCCTGGCGCTCGGCGGCCAGCACCGCGTCGAAGTCCGTGAAGAGGCGCTCATGGCGGCGGCGCTCGTTCTGGTTTCGCGCGAGGAAGAACACCGCGCGCGGCAGCATCGCCGGGGCGGTGCGGCGCACTTCCGCGAGCGTGTCCCCCAGCGCGTGGCGCTCGGCGGGCGTCAGGGCCCAGGTGGTGGTGGCCTCGCGCAGGAAGCGGTCGGTGACGGCCTCCGGCCAGTGGGGCTCCTCCACCTGGGGCGGGCGCTGGATGCCGGCGATGAAGCCCCGGATGCGCTCGCAGGCGGCGTCCCAGGTGGACAGCCGCTCCACCAGATCGCGGAAGCCTTCGAGCAGCTGGAGCCGCGTCATGCCCAGGGGCATCACGTTGAGCACGATGGCGCCCCGGTCCTTCGCGTGCGTCTTCCGGGGCGTGGCGAGCCGGCCTTCCGCGCGCAGCCGCGTCCACAGCTTCGTGCCGCGCGGGGCCTGGAGCGGCGCCACCACCACCCAGGGCAGGTGCGTGCGCTGGATGTTCGCGTGCAGTGAGTCGAAGACCGCGGGCGTGTCGTGGTCGAACCCGACGATGAAGCTGCCCCGGGGCCCGATGCCGTGCGCCTGGATGCGCAAGAGGTCGCCCACGAGGTCCGCGCGCACGTTCTGGTGCTTCTGCGCCTCCTTGAGCGCGCCGGTGTCGAAGGACTCGATGCCCAGGACGACGGTGTAGAAGTTCGCGTCCGCCATGCCCTCCAGCAGCGCGGCGTCGCGGCTCAGGTTCATCGTCACCTGGGTGAAGAAGCGCAGCGGGCGGGGCAGGGCGCGGTTGAGGGGAACGAGCCCCGCGAGCACCTCCTTCGCGTACGCCGCGTCGCCGATGAACTCGTCGTCCGCGAAGAAGACGCCTTCGGCTCCGAGCGCCGCGTGGGTGCGCACCTCGTCCAGCACGCGCTCCACCGGCTTGTGCCGCTGCTTGCGGCCGTACAGGTAGATGACGTCGCAGAAGGAGCAGTCGAACGGACAGCCGCGCGTGGTCTGCACGGAGCCCCATGCGTAGCGCGGGAGGTCCGTGGCGATGGCGTCCCAGCGGGGCAGGGGGCTCTCGCTCAGCGAAGGCTTGTCGAGCTGCCGGTACTCGGGCGCGTACTCGCCTCCGAGCCAGTCCGCGAGGAAGCGCGGCCAGGTGCGCTCCGCCTCGTTGACGAAGAGGGCGTCGAAGAAGCCCCGGTAGTCCTCTGGCGCGGCGGAGATGGCGGGGCCTCCCGCGACCACGGTGGCGCCCCGGTCGCGGAAGTGGCCGCCCAGGAAGCGCGCCTGGTAGGTGAGGGCGGAGTACATCACCGACACGCCGACGATGTCGTAGTCCGGCAGCTCCGTGTCCGCGCGGAGCTGGCCGTGCAGCTCCTCGTCCCAGATGTCCACGGTGAAGGTGTCCGGCGTGAGCGCCGCGAGCGTCGCGCAGGCCAGCGGCGTCATCGTCGCGCGCTTCACCAGGCCGCGCTCCGGGTCGAAGTCCTCCGTCTCCCGGTCCACGTGGCGCCGGTCGGGGCCGCACTGGACGAGCAGGATGCGAGGCTTGGGGGGAAGGACGGACGCCATCGCTCAGAAGTAGAAGGGCACGGGGTTGAGCTGCGCTTCGGTCTTCGGGGCCTTCAGCCACCCCATCCGCACGGGGACGTCATACAGCCGGCCGGGGCCCAGCCGGGGCCAGAAGTGGCGCAGCCCCGGGACGATGACCTTCACCGCGGATACGCCCACGTCGGGCCGTGATTGCTCCACCACCAGCGTCTCCAGTCCCACGCTCGCGGCCCGGGCCACGCACTCGCGCACGTCGTCCCGCAGGTCGTCGTGCCACACGCGCGGGAAGTCGGCGCGGACGCGCGCGGGGACCAGATCATTGGGGAAGAGCCAGCTGACGTCATCGTGCGCGCTGGCGTCCCAGGGCGACGGGGACAGGTCCTTCGGGTCGTAGCACTGGGCCACCTCCGTGAGCGCGCGCTGCACCGCGAGCTTCGCGTCGAAGTGGCAGCCGCACCCGGCCCAGGCCCGTCCGCGCTCCGGCGACCACACGAGCGCGGCGAACACCGGGATGCCCAGGTCGTGCGTGAGGTCCAACACCGACAACGTGAGGCCGAGCGACTGGTAGTGCTCGCTCACGGACGCGAACCACGGCTCGTCGAAGGAGCGCAGGTCCAGGCGCGGCCGGCGCAGGCGGTTGTACCACCAGAGCGCCACCGCATCGCGCTCCACCAGCTCCAGGAAGCCCTGGAGGATGGCCTCCTCCACGCAGTTGCCCGCCGCGTTGCCGTTGGAGTTGAAGAAGCAGAACGGCCCGTCTCCGCGCGGGGGCGTGGGCGCGAAGAGGTACGCGAACGACGTGGGCACGTACTTGTGGACCCCGTGCGTGAGCGACCACGCGGGGCTCCAGTCCATGGGTTGATCCGCGTACGGCCGGGGCACCGCGGTGCGCATGTCGCGGCTCGCGCTTTCGGGCCGGGCCTGGAACTGCGCGGCGCTGAAGTGCTGGAGCGCGTCCGGGTGCACGGCCTGCGCGCCCAGCTCGGACGCGGTGGCGTGGACGCGGGGCTCGTCGCCCTGGAACACGGCGCTGTAGCGCTCCAGCGCCTCACACAGCGCGCCCGCGCGGGCCTGGGCCTCCGTGCGGCCCTTGCCGCTGGCCACGCGGTGGAAGTCGTCGGAGGCCGGCGCGTCCGTCCAGGGGCACACGCGGAAGACGGCGGACTGGACGTGGCCCAGCGGTGCGTCGCCCGGCACCGCGCGCAGGTCGCTCACCACGCCCGTCACCGGGCTGATGAGGTGGCGGTGGCGCTCCCAGGTCTGCTCGGGCGTGAGGATGCGGTGGCCGCCATCTTCGGTGAAATGCTTGGTGCGCGAGGCCAGCTCCAGGGGCTGCTTCGCGCGCGCCTCCATCCAGTGGGGGTCTCCGCAGTCCGGACACTGCGGACGCCTCGCCACTGTGTGCGATTCGAGCTTCCAGGTGGCGAAGTCCAGCGTCCACAGCCGCGTCTGTCCCGGGCCGCCAGGGCCGTCCACCACCCAGCGGGCCACGAGCGTCGCCGCGAGGGACAGCCCCGCCTTCGCGGTGGTGGGCAGGCCCGTGCGCGGCGGGCGGGTGGCGCGCGGCGGGATGCCCTTGCGCGCGAGGTATTTCTCGATGGGACGGTTGTCCAAGAGCCGCGACGTGAGGCACGTCCAGCAGGCGCGCTCGGGGCCCACGACCGGACCTGCGTGGCACGCGGTGCCGGACACCTTCAGCGGGAGGAACGCGGCGCCCGCGCTCCGGGCCTCCCGGGCCAGCGCGAGCGCTTCGGGCGACAGGTAGTCGTCCACCAGCAGCACGCGGCGGTCGGCGTCGTCGCGCACGTCCAGGCCGGTGTCGCGCAGCGCCTCCGCCAGCCCCTCGCCGTCCTCGCCATCCACTGCGTGCACGGAGACGGACACGTCCAGCAGCCGTCCGGCCGCGGTGGCCGCGCCCACGCCCAGCGACTCCCAGAAGCCTGCGACGCTGGCGTCGAAGACGTCGTGCGCCTCCTCCACGTGCCCGCGCTCCTCCAGGAGCGACAGCGCGTAGAGCACCTCCGGCGCGGAGGCACGTCCCGCCAGCGCGGCGATGACGTTCGCCACGGTGCGCTCGCCATCCAGCAGGGGCACGATGCTCGCGTGCAGCTCCCCCTCCAGCAGGAACTGGGCGCGCTCTCCAACGAGGAACACGCGCCGCGCGTCGAGCACCTCGGCGCGCAGGTGGGGCTTGATGCGGAGGACTCGGTCCATGGGCAGGCGGGCGAGCCTACCCGGTCGCCCGCGCTCGTGGATACGACCCGGCCAGGGCTTCCGGGAGCCCGGACCCCGCGTGGTAGAACGCCGCGCATGGCCCGCATCCCCCTGGCGCAGAGCGCGCGTGTCTCCCCGGCGTCCCTCCATCCCCCGCTCCGGAGCCGCTCCGCCACTGGCACGGTGGAGATCACCCTGCTGCTGCGCCACGGAGCGCCGCTGCCCACGGTGGAGGAGCTGTGCGCGAACCCGCCGCGCCGCCCGCTCACCCACGACGAGTTCGAGGCGAAGTACGGCACGGACCCGAAGCACCTGGCCGCCGTGCGGCGCTTCGCGAAGAGCCATGGCCTCACCATCACCTCCGAGCGGCGCGACCTGGGCTCCGTCGTGCTCCAGGGCTCCACGGCCTCGGTGCGCAAGGCCTTCGAAGTCGACCTGCGGCGCTTCACCCACGGGAAGACCTCCTACCTGACGCACACGAAGCCGGTGACCCTGCCGCGCGCGCTGCAAGGCGTGGCGGAGTGGGTCCTGGGCCTGGACACACGGCCGCTCGTCACCCACAACGCGGCGGCCCTGCCCATCCCCCGGGAGATGGCTCGACAGGCCGGGCTGCGCACGTACACGGCGCCCCAGGTGGCCAACCTCTACCGCTACCCCCGCAACCAGGGGGAGGGCCAGTGCGTGGGCATCATCGAGCTGGCGGGCGGCTACAAGCAGTCGGACCTGGATGCGTACCTGAAGTCCGTGGGGGTGGAGCGCACGGCGCCGGTGGTGACCGTGGGGCCGAACAAGGCGGGGGTCCTCAACACCGCCTCCAACGCGGAGGTCACCATGGACGTGGAGCTGGTGGCGTCCGTGTGTCCGGCCGCGCGCGTCGTCGTCTACAACGCGGGGTCGAAGGACTACTCGCTGCGCGACTACTACCGCGTCCTGGCGGAGGCCATCAGCGACCGGGAGAACCTGCCGTCGGTGCTGACCACCAGCTGGTCCTTCTACGAAGGGTCGCTCATCCAGCAGGGCGAGGAGCTGGCCTTCGAGCGGCTCTTCATCAAGGCGGCGCTCCTGGGCATCACCGTGTGCGCCGCGTCCGGCGACCTGGGCTCGCAGGTGCCGGTGACCTCCCACTCGCCCACGGGCGCCATCACCCTGGCCGCGACGAGCTACCCCGCGGCGAGCGCGCTGGTGCTGGGCTGCGGCGGCACCACGCTGGAGGCGGTGGGGGAGGTCCTCCACCACGAGCGCGTGTGGAACCGCCTGGGCGAGGCGATGTCCATGGGCCCCAGCTCCACGGCCGCGGGCGCGAGCAGCGGCGGCGTCAGCACCATGAACGCGCTGCCGCTGTACCAGCAGGGCATGGGCGTGCCGGACCTGGTGAAGTCGTCGTGGAAGAACGGCGTGTTCGAAGTGTCCCGCAGCACGGGCCGGGGCGTGCCGGACGTCGCGGCGAACGCGGACCTGCACACCGGTTACCAAATCGTCTTCAAGGGCCAGCAGGGCGTGGCCGCGGGCACGAGCGCCGCCGCGCCCATGTGGGCCGCGCTCATCGTCCGCCTCAACGAGGCACTGGGGGCGCGCGTGGGCTTCCTCCACCCCCGGCTGTACGCGCTCGTCACCGAGGGACAGCTCGTCGTCCGCCGCATCACCCACGGCGGCAACGGCGCGTACTTCGCCAGCGACGCGACGCTGTGGAACGCATGCACGGGCCTGGGTACGCCGGACGGCGAGGCGCTGCTCACGGGCCTGCGCAGGCTCCAGCGCCGCAAGCACTGAGGTCTACTCCACCATGTGGCTTCGCAACCTCCTGAGTGTCCTCGTGTGGGGCGGCCTGTTCTTCGGCGTGCTCTTGGGGATTGGCGCCTGGATGATCCACAGCTCGACGCAGGCATTCCTGGCCCGGCCGACAGTGCCAGGGCGCGTGCTCGAGATGTCGGTGGAGATGGGGTACTCGAAGAGCCGCTACTGGCGCGTGAAGGCGCGTTACGCCTACGAAGTGGATGGCCAGTCGTATGTCGGGGAGACGCTCTCCAACGAGACTCCGAGGGAGCTGCTGCTCTGGAACCCCCAGCCCGGTCCGGCGCTGACGCGGTATGTGGAGCGCTACCCGGTGGGCTCCACGGTGACCGTGCGCTACAGCCCGAAGGAGCCCCGGCGCAGCCTCCTGGAAGTGAACCCAGACGCCGCGCGGGGCCCCGCGCTGGCGGCGGGGATTGCGTTGCTGTGCGCGGTGCTGAGCCTGGTGGGCCTCCGGTTCGTGCGGTAGCCCGCGCCGTGAGGGTTCGGCGCCTAGCGGACGGCCTGCACCTGTGAGTCCACGCGCGGGTGCCGCCCGGTGAGCGAGGCCAGGACGATGATCAGCTCCGCCGGCTCGATGGGCTTGGGCACGTGCATCTGGAAGCCCGCGAGCAGCGCCCGGGTGCGGTCCTCCATCCGCGCGAAGGCGGTGAGCGCGATGGCCGGCGTCTGGCTGCCCTGCTCCAGGGGCAGGGCGCGCAGCCTGCGGATGAAGGAATAGCCGTCCTCTCCCGGCATGCCGACGTCGGAGATGATCACGTGAGGGCGGTGGACGTGGTGCTTCTCCAGCGCTTCGCGCGCGCTGGCGGCCGTGAAGACCTCGGCCCCTCGGCCCTCCAGCACCACGGCGAGCAGCTCGAGCGCGTCCGGCTCGTCGTCCACCACCAGCACCTGAAGTCCCTTCAAGATGCCTGAATCGAGCGAGGGCACCTCCTGGCGCGCCTGGACCTGGACGAACGGCGCGCTCCCCCGCGACGAGGCCGCGGTCGACAGCGGCAGCGTCAACCGGAAGAGGGCGCCATGCCCTTCGCCCTGGCTCGTCGCCTCGATGGTGCCCCCGTGCAGCTCCGTGAGGTGCCGCACGATGGCCAGCCCCAGCCCCAGCCCGCCATGCTTCCGGGTGGAGCTTCCGTCCACCTGCCAGAAGCGCTCGAAGATCTGGCCCAGGTAGGCGCGGGGGATGCCCTGGCCGGTGTCCTGGACCTCGATGACGACGTGGCCCTCCACCCACCGCAGGCGCACGGTGACCTGGCCGCCCCGGGGCGTGAACTTGATGGCGTTGGTGAGCAGGTTCCAGACCACCTGCTGCAGCCGGTCCGCGTCGCCGTGGATGGAGCCGGAGCCCGGGGGCAGCTCGGCGCTGAGCGTGACGCCCTTCGCCTCGGCGGCGTGCCGCACGGAGTCCAGCGCCGCCTCGATGAACATGCCGGGGAGCACCGGACGGATCTCCAGCCGCATCTTGCCGGTGATGATCCGCGACACGTCGAGCAGGTCCTCGATGAGCTGCGTCTGCACCTGCGTGTTGCGCTCCACCGCCTCCAGGGCCCGCGCGGCCTTCTCCGGGCCCAGCTGCCCCGAGCGCAGCATCCGCGTCCAGCCCACCATCGCCATCAGCGGGGTGCGCAGCTCATGGGAGACCGCGGCCAGGAACTCGTCCTTGGCGCGGTTGGCCTGCTCGGCGACCAGGTGCTCCGCCTTGGCCATCTCGAACAGCCGGGCGTTGTCGATGGCGATCTCCGCCCGCCGCGCCAGCTCCTGCACGAGCTCCATGTCCCGCGCGCCGTAGCGGCGACCGGACGGGAGGGCGCACACCTTCAGCGCCCCGAAGACGCGCCGCTGCGCCCACAGGGGGACGATGACCCACGACCCCGGGCGGATCCGCGCGTCGTCGCCCGCGGGGCCCAGCGCCTCTTGAAGGACGGCGTCGGTGAGCTCGGGCACCAGCTCCGGCACGCCCGTGCGCAGCACCCGCGCGACGCCATGGCTGGCGGTGGCGGACGGATGGAAGGCGAGGTGCTGCTCGCGCAGCAGCGGCACCCGTGAGGCATCCACGTGCGCGGCCATCACCTGGCGCACCGGCCCGTCATCGTCCTGGAGGTAGACCGCGCACCAGTCGCCCAGCCTCGGGAGGATCAGCGCAGAGAGCCGCTCGAGCGTGACGGACATCTCCAGCGAGGCGGTGAGCATGGTGCTCGCCTCCGCCAGGAAGCTCAGCGTCTCCGCCGCGCGCTTCTGATCATCGATGTCGGTGCAGGTGCCCAGCCACTGGAGGATGCGGCCGTGCGCGTTGCGCAGCGGCAGGGCCTGGATGAGATGCCAGCGCCAGGTGCCGTCCGAGTGGCGCCGGATGCGGCCCTCGCACTCGAAGGGGCCTCCCACGTGCCGGCTCTCGCTCCACCGGTCCAGGCAGCCCACCACGTCATCGGTGTGGAGGACGTCCCGGGGGAGCAGGGGAGGCGTGCTCCCGCGCTCCTCCGACGCAGGCCTGGCCGGCAGGCCGGTGTAGTCGTACCAGCGTTGGTTGAAGTAGTCCGGGCGTCCATCCGGGCCCGCCGTCCAGACGATCTGCGGCAGGGCCTCCGCGAGCGCCCGGTGCCGCTGCTCCGCCAGGTGCAGCCGCATGGCCTGGCGCAGGCTCTGCTCCAGCCGCTCCGCGGACAACCGGCTCTTGGCGATGTAGTCGGACGCGCCCGCCTTCATCAGCTCGACGGCCGTCTGTTCGCTGCCCTGGCCGGTGAGGACGACGATGGGTGAGCGCGAGCCCCGGCTGCCCAGCTCGCGCAGCACCCAGAACCCGTCCTCTCCTGGCAGGAAGAAGTCCAGGAGGATGACGTCGAAGGACCGCGCCTTCAGGTGCTCCAGGGCCTCGCTCCCGCTCGTGGCCTCCACCACGTCCACCGCGAGCCCGGTCGTGTCCAACAGCCGCTGGACCAGGAGCCGGTCGACCTCGTCGTCATCGACGAGCAGCAGCCGGAGACGCTCGGTCACGGGAGAAGTCGGGGCAGGGGTGTCACTCACGTCAGGCGTTCCTCGGACCCGGGCCAGGTGAAGTGGAAGGTGGCGCCCGCGCCTTCGGCCGACTCGACCCAGGTCCGGCCGCCGCGACCCTCCACGAGCTTCTTGACGATGCACAGGCCCATGCCGGCGCCCTCGACCTTGTCGCGCGAGACGAGCGTCTGGAACGGGCTCCAGATCTTCTCGTGGTAGCGGGGCGGGATGCCCTGGCCGTCATCCGCGACGGAGAAGTGATGGAAGCCCGCGGGGGTCTCCACCTCCACGCGGATCCGCACGTCCTCGCGGCCCGCGTGCTTCAGGGCGTTGGAGAGCAGGTGCACGAAGACCTGCTGGAGCGCGGAGCGCTCCGTGACGAGCACCGGCATTCCGGGCCCCAGCTCCAGCCGCGCGAGAGGGCCGGGCCCCAGCCGCTCCAGCGCTTCGTGGATCAACCGGTCCACCGGCACGGGCTCGGGCGCGTGGCGCACACGGCCCGCCCGGCTGTAGTCCAGCAGGCCATCCAGCATGCCCTCCATCCGCTGCACGCGCCCGCGCAACAGCTCCATCTGCCTGCGCGACCCCTGGGAGAGCCGCGGCCCCAGATCCTCCTCCAGCCACTGGGCCAGGTTGGAGATGCCTCGCAGTGGAGCCCGGAGGTCGTGGCTGGCCACGTAGGTGAACTGCTCCAGGTCGGCGCTGTTCTGGCGCAAGGCCTTGCGCAGGCCCTGGAGCTCCTCGAGGAGCTCTTCCTTCGTCTTCTGGGAGTCATCCATGGGAGGGGGACGGCGCACGGGGCCTTTCGCCATACCGTCCCCGCGCGAGGCCCCTCAACCCATGGGCGCGAAGTGCAGGCTGGATGACACTCTCCAGGCGCCTTCCCGAGCAGGCGTGCGCGGGGTCGCGTCAGGAAGCAGACAGTGGCCCGAAGGTGCCTGATATCCGCACGGAAGCGAACGCTAGATGCCAGCGTGCTCGGGCTCCTCTTGGGTCTGGACGCCGCGCAGGCTCGAAAGGCTCGGGGATGACCACCGCCACCGCCGGTGACAGGACGCTGCACATCCTGCTGATTGAAGACGACGAAGTGGACGTGATGAACGTCCGCCGCGCGTTCCAGAAGAACCACATCGCCAACCCGCTCTACGTGGCCACCAACGGGCTGGAGGGGCTGGAGATGCTGCGCAACGGCGCGGTGCCCGAGGGGCGCCGGCTGGTGCTGCTGGACTTGAACCTCCCGAAGATGAACGGCATCGAGTTCCTGCGCGTGCTGCGCGCGGATCCGGAGCTGCGGACCATCTCCGTGGTGGTGCTCACCACGTCCGCGGACGAGCGGGACAAGATCGACGCGTACAACCTGAACGTCGCCGGCTACCTGCTCAAGCCCGTCACCTTCATCAACTTCGTGGAGGTCATGGCCACGCTCAACAAGTACTGGACCCTCGTGGAGATGCCCTGACATGACCGTGCAGTGGAAGCCAGCAACCGACGCGGCGGCCCGTGTCTTTCCCGACGGTGGGGAGCTGGGCGCGCTGTGCCGGGCGAAGGACTGGAGCGCGCATCCGCTGGGCCCGGTGGACACCTGGCCCCAGAGCCTCAAGACCGCGGTGAGCATGGTGCTGGGCTCGCAGTTCCCGCTCATCGTCCTGTGGGGGCCCCAGCTCTACCAGCTCTACAACGACGGCTACCGCCTGCTCATGGGCTCCAAGCACCCCGGCGGCCTGGGGCAGGGCAACAAGGAGTGCTGGCCGGAGGTGTGGCACATCAACGAGACCATCTACCCGCGCATCTTCAACGGGGAGACGGTCACGTACGAGGAGCGGATGTACCCGCTCGCGCCGCACGGCCACCCGGAGGAGTACTACCTCACGCTCTGCTACAGCCCGGTCCGCGACGAGACGGGCGCCGTGGGCGGCGTCCTCGTCTCCATCTTCGACGTGACCCGGGAGGTCCAGGCGCGCAAGGAGCGCGACCGCGCCCTGGCGGAGGCGCGGGCGGAGCGTGAGCGGCTGTACGAGGTCTTCATGCAGGCCCCGGCCATCATCGCCGTGCTGGAGGGGCCCGAGCACCGCTTCACCGTGTCCAACCCGCTGTACCAGCAGCTGACGGGCAACCGGCCCCTGCTGGGCAAGGCCGTGACCGAGGCCCTGCCCGAGATCGCGGACCAGGGCTTCCGGGAGCTGCTCGACAACGTGAGGGCCACCGGCAAGCCGTACATCGCGCACGACGCGCTGGTCCGGCTGGACCGCAACGGCAATGGCGTCGTGGATGACGTCTACGTGGACTTCGTCTACCAGCCGCTCAAGGACGTGAGCGGAAGCGTGTTCGGCATCATGGCGCACGCAGTGGAGACCACGGAGCAGGTGCTGGCCCGCAGGAGCATCGAGGCGCTCGCCGCCGAGCGCGCCGCCATGCTGGGCCACATCGCGGACGCGGTGCTCACGTTCGACACCGGAGGCCGCGTCAGCTTCATCAACGAGATGGCCCGGACCCTCTACCCGGGCGTGCGCCTGGGCGAGCCCCTCGCCACCCAGGGCTTCCGGCAGGAGCGGGTGGACGGCACGCCGCTCTCCGCCGACGAGCTGCCCGCGGTACGGGCGGGGCGGGGGGAGCGCGTCCTCAACGAGGTGTGGAACATCTACACGCCGGATGGCCACAAGCTGCGTGTCCAGGGCAGCGCCGTCCCGGTGTACACCGACACCCGCGTCCATCTGGGCGTGGTGCTCACCGTGCGTGACATCACCCAGCAGCACCGCCTGGAGCAGCAGCTGGAGTTGGAGCGCAACCGGCTGACCCAGGTCTTCATGCAGGCGCCCGCCTCCATCATGGTGGCCCGCGGGCCCCAGCACGTCATCCAGGTGGTCAACCCGGGCTACGCTCAGATGACGGGCAACCGTCCCCTCGTGGGGAAGACCATCCCGGACGCGTTCCCGGACCTGGCGGGCCAGGGCCTCTTCGAACTCTACGACCAGGTGTACGCCACGAAGCAGCCCTTCGTCGGGAACGAGGTGCCCGTGCGGGTCGCGCGCTTCGGCCGGGTGGACGACGCGTACTTCAACTTCGTCTACCAGCCGCTCACCGACGAGGACGGGGAGACCTTCGGCGTGATGACCCACGCGGTGGAGGTCACCGACATGGTGCGCGCCCGCCAGCAGGCGGAGGAGCGGGCGCGGGAGCTGGTGCGGCTCACCCAGGCGCTGGAGCAATCCAACCGCGAGCTGGATCAGTTCGCCTACGTGGCCTCCCACGACCTCAAGGCGCCACTGCGCGGCATCGCCAACCTGGCGGAGTGGCTCAAGGAGGAGCTGGGCTCCAACCTCACCGCCGAGGCGCGCGAGTTCATCACGCTCCTGCACGGACGCGTGCACCGCATGGAGGCGCTCATCGACGGCATCCTCACCTATGCCCGCGCGGGCAAGCTGAGCGACCCTGTCGCCGTGGACACGGGCGTCCTGCTCAAGGAGGTGGTGGAGTTGCTGGCCCCGCCGCCCGAGGTGCAGGTGGCGGTGCAGCCGGGCGCGCCCACGGTGAGCGCCGAGCGCGTGAAGCTTCAGCAGGTGTTCCTGAACCTCATCGGGAACGCGCTCAAGTTCACGCGCCTGCACCGGCCGGATCCGCGCATCCAGGTGACGTGGCGGGACGCGGGGGAGCAGTACGAGTTCACCGTGGCGGACAACGGCCCGGGCATCGCACCGGAGTTCCACGAGCGCATCTGGGGCATCTTCCAGACGCTGGAGAGCCGCGACAAGGTCGAGGGCACTGGAATCGGGCTGTCCGTGGTGCGGAAGATCATCGAGACCCGTGGCGGCCGGGCCTGGGTGGACTCCGCGCCGGGCGAGGGCGCGGCGTTCCGCTTCACCTGGCCCAAGGCGTGATGCGCTGTCCCGGGGCGCCCTGCCTCCTCGCGAGGCGGGGGCGCCACCGGGAGCGGGGCACTGCTACTCCAGGATGCGCTCCATGCTCAGGAAGGGCCGGGCGGCGGGGATGCTGCGGCCCTTGCAGACCTCGATGAACTTGTTGGATTCGATCATCTGGGGCGCGGTCTCGTCGTACTGGAGCACCATCACGTGGCGCAGCCAGGGCTCCTGGCCCATGGCGTAGATGAAGACCTCTTTCGGGTTCAGGTGATTGAGGATCTCCGTGGCGCGGGCGCTGTCGGAGCCGTTGAGCCGCCGCGACTGGTCCATCTTGCGCGGCAGGGGCTGGCTGAGCAGCGGGCCGTACATCCAGCTCATCGGGCCGCCCTCGCACTCCATGCCCAGGTAGAGCGCGTCCAGAGGGCCCACCAGCTCCGACAGGTGCTGGTACATGCGCGGCTCCAGCGCGTTGGAGTCCGCGGCCATCAGCAGCGAGCGGCCGGCCAGCCGCACCAGGTGCGCTGTCTTCGCCTGCACCGCCAGGTCGCTGTGCTCGCCG
The DNA here is from genome assembly GCF_054512695.1 of Corallococcus sp. M7. Lineage (NCBI taxonomy): Bacteria > Pseudomonadati > Myxococcota > Myxococcia > Myxococcales > Myxococcaceae > Corallococcus > Corallococcus sp. M7. The sequence continues at coordinate 5,808,095 of NZ_CM137252.1, read as the reverse complement.
ATGAAGGGGATGCCCATCAGCGACCCGCCGGGGATCTTGATCTCCTGCAGGTCGTCGATCTCGATGACGTTCTTGAAGCCCGTCTTCTCCAGCACCAGGCGCAGCGAGGGGTCCGCCAGCGAGTACGCGTTCGAGCGCGGCACGACGATGGTCCCGATGCGGTGACGCAGCTGGAGCAGCGTCTCCATCATCAGGTGGTCCGCGTGGCCGTGGGTGATCAGGACGTAGTCGATCTTCTCCGGCAGGTCCGCGTGGGTGAAGCGCTTCTGGTCCGTGGGGAACTCGTAGCTGATGACGGGGTCGGTGAGGACGGACACCTCACGGGTCTCCATCAGCACGCACGCGTGGCCGAAGTAGCGCACGCGCACGCCGGAGCCCGTGTACGGCTCGGGCTTGCGCGGGGCGGTCTCCGTGAAGAGGTCCGCGAAGGCCTCCGCGGCGGAGGACGGCACGCCCAGCATCTCCGCCACCTGGCCGGGGCTGCCCGGCGTGTGGCGCATGCGGAAGAGGGCGTCGATGCCCTCGTGCCGGTAGGGCACCTGGAGCCACAGGGGCGAGTCGCCCTCCAGGCGCGGGGTGCTGAAGACGTACTTGCGCGCGTCACCGGCCACGCGCATCAGCGAGATGCTCTGCGCCGATTCCTTGTAAAGGCTGCTGCGGTAGAGCAGCGGCTCCATGATGCGGGCGTTCGCGCGGTGGGCCAGGTCGTAGTGCAGCTCCACGAAGCCGCGGAGCATGTCCGGCACCTTGGCGTAGAGCGGCTCCAGGGACTCGCCCTTGGAGCTGGCCAGCAACTGCTCCAGGTCCGACACGGCCTTGGTGTAGGCCAGCATGTCCGCCTGCTCGCGGGTGGTGCGGTCGAGCAGCGCCTTCACCTCGTTCACGCGCGACACGGGGTGGTTGATGAAGGGGCCGCCCATCAGCGCCGGGTTCTGCAGCGCGGCGACGTGCACGTCCGGGTTCGCGACGAACGACTGCATCAGCTTCAGGTGCAGGCGGGAGACGAACAGCGGCGCGGTGGCGGGGGAGATGAGGTACCACCAGACGTACCACTGGTTGAACAGCGGCTCGATGGCGACATCGGGCTTCAGGTACATCGGGCGGTCGAGCATGGAGGTCTCGCGAGGGCGTCCGCCGGAACCGGGGGGCCCGGACGCACGCGGATGGGCCGCCAATGTTGACGATTCCCAGCCTGACTTCAAGGTGCGGACTTCCGGGCTTGCCCCGGAAGACGGCGCCGGGAATCACGGCCGGGCCGGCGCTTGCCGCCTGTGCAGCCGAGCACTCCATTCTGTGAAGCGGGCTGCACACCCGGTGGGGCGCGGGGCGGCGGCCGGGCCCATCCCCTCGGAAGGAGGGGGGCTTCCCGGCTGGCCCTGTTGGTGCATTGCTGAAACTCCATGTGCCGGGAACGCGCCGCCACCCCTTTTGACGGCCTTCGCGCCGCCCAACCCAGCGAGCACACCCGCTGGCTGGCGGAGCCCGATGAGCCCGCGCTGCGCGAGCTGCTCCACGCGCGCTACGCCGGGAGCTACTCCTACCGCTTCCTCCATGAGCCTGGAGGGGCCTCGCGGCTCTGGAGGGCCGGCGCGCTGCTCAGCCTGGGGGAGTTCGACGCCCGGGGCACGCTCCTCTGGCACACGGGGCTGTGGTGCAAGCCGGGGCGGGACTCCCTGGACTCGGGGCTCTCCCTGGCCCTGCCTGTCCGGCGCACCGCCATGGACCGCTCCGAGCACGAGCGGCTCTGGAGCCACCTCCTGGAGCTGCTCGGGCGAGAGCTGCTCAACGCGCGCGTGGGCTTCCTGCACCAGCAGACGTCCACGCTGCACCTCATGGCGCAGCGCTACGCGTCGCGCTTCATGCGGGCCGTGCCGGTGGGCCTCATCGTCGACTACACCGAGGGGGAGACGCTGGTGGGGGTGGAGGGCTCGGGCCTGCCGATGCAGGCGCTGGCGATGACGACGGTGCTCGCGCCGCTGTCTCCGCGCCGGCGCTTCCTGCCCGCGGGGCCGTGGGGGGAGTGGCTCGCGTCCATCCTCGCCGCCTCGGGCCTGCCGGGGACGGTGGAGCTGACGCCGCTGGAGCGCCGCCCTCGCGCCGGGGGCCTCGTGCCGCGCCTGCTCGACTGGAACGAGTCCCTGCGGATCGAACGGCGGGAGCTGGTGGAGCCCGCCGGGGAAGGGCAGGGGGCCACGGCGCTCCCGTCCTCGCGGGCGCGCGTGGACCTGATCCACCTGTCCATGGGCGAGCCCCAGCGGGTGGCCGAGGCCACGCCCATGCTGCTCGCGGCGGGCTACCTGCCGACGGGCCTCCGCCCGCGCCTGGACGCGCCCGACGACATCGTCTTCCAGCACCTGCCGGCGCCGGAGCGGGCGCGCGAGGCGGTGGGGCGGGCGCGGCTGGACGGCGAGGCGGCCCGGGCCCTGTGGAGCGGATGGGTGGAGCGATGCGCGCGAACTTCGTAGACACGCTCCTCGCGCGGCTGGACGGCGAGGTGGCCACCATCTGGGCCACGGTGCTGCTGCGCATCGACGCGCGGCCCGACGTGGCGCGGCTGCGCGGAGCCTTGCGCGCCCTGGTGCGCGAGAGCGAGCGCCTCAACGTGGCCTGGGACGACGCGCGCGGTGCGTGGGTGCCCGCGCCGCGCACGGACGAGGCGGTGGACGCCGCCCTGCTGGAAGGCGCCGAGCCGCTGGACGAGCCCGAGGCGGTGACGCGGGTCATCAACACCCGGGTGGACCTCGCGAGGGACGTGCCGCTGCGGCTGCACCTCCATCCCCTGGCCGATGGCGCGCCGGGCCCGTGGCTCTTCGCCATCCAGCTCCACCACGCGATTGGGGACGCCAAGGCGCTCGCCCACCTGCTGGAGCGGCTCTGGCTGCACTGCGCGGGGCGCGCGTCACAGTCGCCCCCGCTGGGCCCCTCGTCGCTGACGGATGGCAAGGTGCTGCTCGCGGCGCTGCGCGGGCCGGGCCGGGTGCTGGGCCTCGTCAGCCCCCGCCGCCGGCTCCTCGCGCAGCGGGGCCTGGGCCTGCGCCGCAGTGGAGACACCGCGGGCCGCTCGTTGATGGCGACGGCGCGCCTGACACTCCCGGCGGGCCGCACGGACGTCCAGGCCTCGGAGGTCTTCTTCGCCGCGCTGCTGGCGGGCGTCGCGCTGCGCGAGCCCACGAAGGACGGGCTCATCCGCCTGCGGGTGCCGGTGGACCTGCGGCGCATGCTGGGGCTGGGGCGGATGCTGGGCAATGGCTGCTCGACGGTGCCGCTGGAGTTTCCCCTGCGGGAGGTCCGCGCCCGGCTGGAGGACGCGCCCGCCCTGGCGGCGCTGGTGCGCGAGGCGCTGCGGCGCGTGCTCGACGAGGGCGTGCACTGGACGACGGCGCTGGAGTGCATGGCGGTGGCGCGGCTCGCCCCGGGGCCCGTGCTGCGGCGCAACGCGCGCCCCGGGCTGGTGGCCGAGCCCCGCACCAACACGCTGGTGGCGACCTACCTGGGGCGGCTCGACAAGCACTTCGTGGACGCGCCCTTCCGCATCCACTCCATGCGCAGCCACACGGCCACCTGGGGCGCGACGGGCCTGGGTCTTGGCGACACGCTCAACATCAACACGGCGACGTTCGAGGGACTGTGGACCCGGGGCGAGCTGCGCGACTTCACCGAGCAGCTCGCGGGCTGGGCGTCCTCGGGCTTCGGGCTTCCGGCGGAGGTGGTGGGACCATGAAGGGGCTTCGCGACGCGCCGGCGCTCTACCTGGGCTTCATCTCGCTGCACCTGCTGCTGGGGCACCTGGGCGCAAGCCTCGTCTACCGCCTGCGCTTCGGCCGCAGCCCGCTGGCCTACCGGAGCACCGGGGCCGACTCCGCCCACACGCGCCTCACGCGGCGCATCAGCGGAGTCTCGCTGGTGTGGGCGGGCTCGGTGGTGGCGGCGGCGCTCTGGCCGCGCTGGTCCGAGCTGCCCTGGGGCCGGCCCCTGCTGGCCCTTCCGCCGGAGGTGGGCTGGGCGCTCGGCGTGCTCGGGCTGGTGGGCATGCTGGCGGCGCAGTACGGCATGGGCGCGACGTTCCGCATCGGCGTGGACGCGGGGGAGGCCCCGCCCGCGCTGCACGAGAGAGGGCTCCACCTCTATTCGCGCAACCCCATCTACGTCTTCTCCTACCTGTACCTCGTGGGCGCCTCGCTCTGGGCTCCGTCGTGGGTGACGCTCGGGGCGTGCGCGGTGCTGGGGGGGCTGTTCCATGGGCTGGTGCTCCAGGAGGAGCGCTACCTCTCCGCCCGCCTCGGCGAGGCCTACGCGCGCTACCGCCAGCGCGTCCCCCGCTACCTCTAAAGGCCCCATGCAGCCCGCCCTCGCCCCCGTCCTGGCTTCACCCGCTGCCCCCGCCGGGCAGGGCCCCTCCCGCGACGAGTTGGTGGAGCTGCTGCGCATCCGCCCCGCGCGGGCCCTGGGCATGGCGGCCCTCCACCTGGGCGTGTGGGGGCTGGCCGGCGTGGGGCTCGCGCACGTCAGCGGCTTCTGGCTGAAGCTGCCCCTGTGGCTGCTGGCGGCCCAGGGCGTCATGGGGCTCATCCAGCTCGACCACGACGCGTGGCACGACACCCTCTTCCCGAGGCCCTGGCAGAACCGCCTCTTCGGCAACGCGCTCAGCCTGCTCGTGGGCATCGCCTACGAGCCGATGCGGCACGACCACCTCGCGCACCACCGCTGGAACCGCACCGAGAAGGACCCTGACGCCTACAACGCGGGCCGCCGCTCGCCCGGGTTGTGGGCACTCTTCTACGCCACCGTGCTGCTGGGCCTGCCGCTCAGCCTCGTCTACTTCAACGTCCTCTACCCGGTGCAGCACTTCGACGCCGCCCGCCTGCGCCGCCATGCGTGGGTGCTGCTCGGCTACGGGGCCTTCTACACGCTGCTCTTCTGGCTCCTGGCGGGCCACGGGCTCCTCGGGGGCGCGGTGGAGTGCTGGCTTGTGCCGGTGCTCTTCGCCAGCCCCCTCAACGGGCTCAAGTCCATCTCCGACCACCACGCCAACGTCTGGCGCGGCGACCGCTTCCACACCGCGACGACGGTGCGCAGCACCCGGCTCGTCACCTTCCTGTGGAACGGCCTCAACCACCACCTGGACCACCACCTCTACCCGCGGGTGCCCGGCTACAACCTCGCGCGGCTGCACGCGCGCCTGCGCCCCGAGCTGCTCGCGCGCGGAGCCCCCGTCTTCGACAGCTACCTCCACGTCATGTGGCGGGCCCTCCTGGCCGGCCCCATGGTGGTGGAGGAGGACGTGCGGCTCGTCACCCTGGAGCGAAAGCGCCCATGAACGCCCTGCGCCGGCTGTACGCGGACATCCGCTACGAGGACGGCCGCTGGCCGCTGTCCCGGTGGGACCTCAACCTGCGCTACATCACCAAGAGCCTCCTGCACCTGCCACAGCCGCGCTCGGCCGAGACCGGGGAGCACTTCTCGCGAGTCGCCCGGCACCTCGCCTCGGGGAGCTGGAGGCACGCGGGCGCGCCGGAGCTCCGGCTGAGCGCCGTGGGCGACATGATGTGGATCCGCAGCGGCTTCCACCGCGCCCTCTCTCCCGGAGTCCGGGAGGTGATGGCGGGGGACGCGGTGGCCTTCGCCAACCTGGAGACGCCGGTGGACCCGGCGCGGCCCGTGCCCCGGCTCGTCTACGAGACGCTCCACTACAACGCCCCGCCGGACTACCTCGCGGCCTGGGAGGGCACTGCGCGCCACCGCGTCTTCTCCCTCTGCAACAACCACGCGCTCGACCAGGGCGCCGAAGGGCTGGAGCGGACCCGGGGGACGGTGCTGGCCGCCTCCCAGCACCGCTGCGTGGGAGGCCCCCGGCCGGAGGACGCGGTGGCGGCCCTGGAGGTGGACGGGGTGCGGATGGGCATCGCCGCCGTGACGTATGACATCAACCACCTCGTGGGAGCGCCGCCCGCCGGAGTGCCCGTGACGCGGCTGGGCAGCCCCCTCCACGCGCCGGACTGGGAGCGGCTGGGCGCGCTCATCGACGCCGCTCGCGCGGTGGGGCCGGACCTGGTGGTGCTGATGCCGCACTGGGGCTTCGAGTACGAGTACTGGCCCGAGGCCCTCCAGCGCGAGCACGCCTACAGGCTCATCGAGCGCGGGGCGGACGTCCTCCTGGGCTCCTCGCCGCATGTCCTCCAGCCGGTGGAGTGGGTGTCCATCGACGGCGCGGACGCCACCTGCCCCGCGCAGGTGCGCCGGGGCGGACCCGCGCGGATGGGGCTCATCGCGTACTCGCTGGGCAACTTCCTGAGCATCATGCCCACGCTGGCGTGCCAGACGGGGGCCGTGCTGAAGCTCGCGCTCGCCCGGGACGCGCGGGGCGTGCTCCAGCCGGTGGACTTGCGCGCGGTGCCCACCGCCTGTGGACGGGGACTCGGTGGGGAGGGGTTCCTCGACGCGGGCGTGGTGCGCCTGGACGAGCTGCCCCCAAAGCGGGCGGCGCCGCACCTGGCGCATGCCCGGCGGACGTTGGGCGCGCTGCTTTCGGACCGGAGGGACTGAGGATGAAGTCGCTGGAGGAGCAGTTGGAGGCGCTCACCGTCGGGATGGCGCGGCAGGTCGCGAGCTGGCTGCCGGCGGTGACGCCAGCGCGCTACGTGGCGTTTCTCGACATGATGTTCCACTACACGCGGCGCAGCGGAGACCGGCTGCGGCTCGCGGCCGAGCGCGCCACGCTCCCCGAGCTGAAGGCCTTCTTCGCGGAGCTGGCGGGGGACGAGCAGTCGCACTACCTGCTGGCCAGGGCGGACCTCGAGGCCTTCGGGCGAGAGCCCTCGTCCGACACGCCTCGCGAGGTGGCCGACTTCCACGCCTTCTGGGAGGGAATCGGGCCGGAGCGGCAGCTCGCCTTCCTGGGCGCGCTGCGCGTGCTGGAGGGCGTGGCGCGGCACCTGGGAGGCGAGGCCCGCCAGGGGCTGGGGCGGCTCGGGCTGGAGCGGACGAAGGCGCGCTTCCTCCTCGTCCACCTCGACGTGGACCTGGAGCACGGCGCGCGGGCCCAGGCGCTCTGCGCGGCGCTGGGGGCCGGGCACCCGGAGCCGCTGCTCGAAGGGGTCCGGCGGGCCGCCGACTTCTGGGTGGCCATCCACCGCGCGGCGCTGGCCGGCGAGGCGCGGCCCTGAGCGGGCGCCTCGGCGCACGGGACTCACCGACTGGCGGAGAGCGGGCCTTCCCCTCTGGAAGACAGACGCGGCGGGTCCTGACGGTGCGTCAATTCAAGACAAACATCCGCCTGCTTGCCCCGTGCGCGCCCGGGGAAGCGGCAGTTGCGGGGTGGACACAGGCCGCCCGGCCAGGCGTCAGACCCATTGCGCGACCCCCGTCCCCTGCTATAACGCCCGCCACCTCATGACCCCGTAGCTCAGTTGGATAGAGCGGCGGTTTCCTAAACCGCAGGCCACAGGTTCGATTCCTGTCGGGGTCACTCCGCCCCCCCGTTCCGACTGAGGATTTCGTCGGGACGGGGACGCGGGCTCCAGGGTCCAGCCGGTCCGTGGCGCTGTCGTGGCGTTGCGGCACCATCTCTGACGCCGGGGCGGGGGCGGTCCTCGCCTTCGTGAGGTCGGTGCCGCCAGTTCCCGGGTGCGTTGCCTGCGGCTTGGCGTGCTGGCCTAGATCTCCTGCCCAGGCCTGTACACACCACGCCTTGGACGCAGCTGTCGCGGAGTTGCAGCGCTTCCGATCTTCCGCCGGCTTCGTTCCGGAGGCCACGTCTATCATTGATGGCGAGAAGGGCGGTGTCCAATGAGCCGCTCCTTCGACGTAGGCGCGTGCTCCGAGCAGGCGCGCCGGGACTACCAGCAGGACGCCGCAGGCCACACCAGGGCCCGGCCGGGCTCGTCGCCGCCGTGGCGGACGGCCTGGGCAGCTACGAGGGCAGCGACAAGGAGGCCCAGGCTGCGGTGCGGACGGTGCTGGGGTACCCGTACCTGGAGCAGGCGGCTGCCGGTGATGGCTCGCTCAAGCGTGGCCTGGAGTCCGCCGTCGCGTACGCCCACCGCGACGTCCACCACAAGCAGCGTGTCGGCCAGCACGCGGGGCTGACCACGCTGGCTGGCCCTGCTGGTGATTGCGGGTGAGCGCGCTGCTGTGGCGCACGTGGGCGACAGCAGCGTCTACCGGCTCCGCGCGGGCCACCTGGAGCAGCTCACCGAGGACCATCGCGACAGCCGCCACGTCCTGACGCGGTGCCTCGGCAGCTACCGCACCGACTACACGCTGGACATGCTGGAGACGGACGTCCAGCTAGGGGACGTGTGGCGGCTGTCCACGGACGGCGTGCACGAGTCGCTGACGCCGGAGCAGCTCGCCTCGGTGCTGGCGGACGGCGCCGACGCTCAGGTGGCCGCCCAGGCTCTGGTGGAGTCCGCGCTCGCCGCCGGCAGCCGTGACAACTGCACCGCCCTGGTGGTGCGCGTGCCCGGGGACGCCCCGGAGACGGTGCGAGGTGCCGCGTGAGCGCGCCCAGCACTCACTCCGCCGCCGTCCTCAAGGTGGCACTGCGCAGCGGCACGGGCACCGCGTCTCCATCAGTGACTGCACTTGCATCGTCGTCAGCGTCTGGGACGCGGACGCGCGGAAGGCCTGGGCGCGGGCCGACGAACTGGCGCGCGTGCGCCGCGAGCGCGAGGCCGCCGCCCTGGCCTCCGGCTCCTGCGCTCCCGCCGTCAGCCGGAGGGCCGCGCGATGAGCTGCCGTCCCCCTCCTGAGAATGGCCCCTCCGGGGGCGCCCCCACGCAGCGCCAGCAGGAGGTGCTGGCCTTCGTCCACGCTTACAAGCAGGACAGGGGCGTGGCGCCCTCGGCGAGCGAGGTGTGCGAGCGCTTCGGCTGGGCGTCCAAGCGCGCCGCGACGGACTACTTCGAGCGGCTGGAGCAGCACCGACTGCTGCGGCGCCTGCCGAACGTCCACCGCGGGCTCGTCATCACCGAGTCCGGCGAGGTCTTGGCCAATGCCTACCTGCGCGAGCACCCCGAGGTGCTCAATGGGTAGCCCGCTGCCCACGCCCGAGGAGCGCCGCGAGCAGGTGCACGTGCTGGTGCGCACGTGCCCGAAGCGCGAGTTCGTCCTGCTGCGCCTGCGGCTGTACCGCGAGACGCCCACGTCGCCGGAGGACGCCGGCTACGCCGGGCTCAAGGCCCCGTGCGAGGTGTGCTGGACGCTGCGCCCGCGTTACCTGCAGCTCGGCGAGGTGAAGGAGCGCCCAGTGGCCACCTGTCGGCATCCCGCCTGCGAGCGGCTGTGGCGAACGGCGAAGAAGCGAGAGCAGCCTTTCCGCGAACGCACGAAGGCCACGCTGCTGGCCTCCTTCGCGGCGGGCCAGGACGTCGTCGCGCGCCGGCAGGCGGAGGTTCGATGAGTCCTATTCCGACTGCGAGCGCTGGCGTAACCGCCCGCACTCGTCCCCTAACGTCAGCTGAGCAGCACATGGTGCTCTCGGTTTCCGGCCTTGCGCGCCGCTCGGCCCATCGTTTCGTCCGGCTCGTCCCATCTGCGCATGCGTACCTGGATGACCTTGTCCAGTATGGCTTGCTTGGGGCTGCGAAAGCCGCCGTTGGATATGCAGAGGGAGCGGGCACCTTCGAAAACTACGCCTCCGTCGCCATCCGTCGTGCCATTCAGCGCGGCTGGCAGGAGTTGACGGACGTCTGGGCTCGGAAGGACGGCTCCTTCGCAGTGCTCGCCACCGTGCCGCTCGATGAGGCGGAGCGGGTGGCCGTTCCTCCCCTGCAGGAAGACCTGGTTGTGCGCGGAGACGCGCAAGGTCTCTACGCCTGCATCGGCGAACGGCTCGTCGCTCACATGCGCACCGGCACGCGTCAGGTGACTCGCGGCAAGGCTGCCGAGGCCTACCGTCTTTCATTGGAAGGAGAGTCTGGGGTGGAGATTGGAAGGCGCCTGGGCTGCAACCGGGAAGCTGCTCGTCAGTTGCTGGGAATGGCCGCGCAGGCCGTAGAACGTTGGGCGAACGAGGTCCTCCCAGAATGGGGGAGGAGGGCGGTGTCGTGAGCGCCAATCTTCCTCCCTCCGAGAGGTCGTGGCGCGCGCTTCGTCAGCGAACCGAGGCTGGGCGTTCGCTGGACGCACATCGAACGCAGGATGACTTGGTGGAACGTTTGGTTCGCTTCCACGCGGCCCGGCTTGCTTACCGGGACGCAGACTTCGCTGACCGTGCAACATGGAATACGGCTGTTCAGGAGCACGATAGCGCAGACGCTGCATTGTCCTTCGTCGCGCCACATCTGCGTGACCTCGTGCTCGAGGCACTGTCCGTCATGCGCTACGGGAAGTCTCCAGCACCAGCTCAGCTTGAGTTCGGAACGGAGGGCTATCCGCCATTGCTTGAGGAGCCCGACGATGCGTGACGCCGCGTTCGTCATCGCCGCGGTGCTGCTCTTGGCGTTGCCTACCTGCTGCGCGGATCCGCGTGGTGGTGGCTTGCTGCTGCCGCCTACGTGGCGTGCGTTTCTGCCTTCTGGCTGCGCATCTGGCTCCGCCGTCCCCGTCTCGAGTCCACCCCTGCCGTGCCGCGCCTGCGGCTCGCCGTCGACAACACCTGCCGTTTCTCGACACACCGCGCCAGAGGCATTCTGTGAGCGATTCCGTTTGGCAGCAGTTGGATCGGATGAAGGCGGAGCACGAAAAAACGAAGCTGCTGGTGCGCGCGGTACGTGGCGGACGCTTCAAGGGGCGCAAGCCGAATGGCGACTGATTCGCGTACAGCGGCGGGCAGGTCGTCAGGCCACCGCCCGTGGAGCTCGTGCTCTCGGTCGCCGCGTTGAAGTGCTTCACGTGCGGTCACGGCTTGGAGGAGCACTCACAGCGCGAACTCAGCGAGGAGGAATAAAAGGGCAAGCGCAACAAGGACAAGAAGCAGTGTGACGGCGGCAGTGCGTTGGGGCCGTGTCCCTACGTGAAGACGCCGGACGAGATTCACGCGAGACAGACGGACCGGGAGTGGATTGCGCAGCGCCTGGCGTCGGTCATGCGCGAGCGCGATCTTCCTGGCGCAAGTCGGGTGAGTGCCACCACGGTGTTCGACGGCCTGCGTGGACCCTCCGTCGCGGCGGAGGGAAGCCAAGCCTGACTTCCCGTCCTGCCCGAAGTGCGAGCAGCGCGCCATATATCCGAGCCTGGATAACGAGGGCGACGAGTCGTTCAGCTGTGCCGCATGCGGTGATGAGCCGCACGTTCGTCGCGAGGTGCGGGCGCAGGCGCGGGAAGCGCTTACCACCATCGGTGGCGGTGCCTCGGCGTTCAAGGCGCTCTGGGGATAGGAAGCTCGCGGACGAGCGCGCGAAGGTGGCGCGCCTCGCGGAGGGCCGGTGGTGAGTTCCACGCACATCCTCCCCGGCTGCGTCCTCGTCTTCGCAGAGCGACCTGTGGACGCGTCCCTTGTTTCAGCTTTCCTTCCGCTGGCCAAGAGCGCCGACCATTTCCAGCGTGAGCGATCCCGCAGCCTTGAAGGTGGTGCCATCGTACGTGAGGACGGCGACGCCTTGTGCGCGAAGGAAGCGCTCTCGCGCATCGGACACCGGTGCGTTCGTCACGAGGCAGAGGAGGTCGTCTGGCTCGCCGTAGAAGTGTCGGTACTCCAGCAGCTGCGAGAGGCCAGAGCGCGTCTGGTGCACTTCGTTCGCACCCATCAGCGTCTTCGCTTCAAAGATGACGCGCCTAGTATCGCCTGGTCGACGCGCCCACAGGTCCACGGCCCCAGGCATCTCCTCGATAAGGCTCCAATCGGCCACCCAGAGTGCCCGGTTGAGCGCGGCGAGAAGGCGGTGATGATCCACCACAGCTTTCTCCTTCCTGGCAAGAGTCTCCTCCAGGGATTCTTGCGTGTCGCCCGGAACGAATGGAGAGGGTTCGCGGGTCTCGTCGAATGGGCGAGGCGTGAAGTTGCGCCGGGCACTCAGGTGCGGTGATTCCTCCGTGGCGACACCACTCTTCGCGGTTACCACCTCAAATCCAAGCGCTTCAAGTTTGATCTTTACGGTGGCCTCGCGCCCGATAAATGCCGTGTGTGGAAGTGGGCCTTGCTCGGGATATTGCACCCCAAAGGCTACGCAGATGAGGGCTTTTGCGTCGAAGAACTCATTGTTGTGTCGAACGAGGTATCGACGGGCTCGATTCAAGTTGTACTTGCGAAGGAATGCGTCGCGACCGAGTGCTCGGCACTCAGCGAGGGCTGCCAGGACCGCCTCTCGCGATGTGAGTTCTTGAAGGGCCACGCGGTAACCGTACTCCAACCCTACCCACAATGGCTGCTTGCCAGCTTCGCGGGAGGTGCCCAGTGAGCCCCTGCGCGGCGCCCATGCGCGTCCCTATCTTCGGAGTCACTGCGCCCCAGCCGTGGGCTTGGTCCGTCGAAGTCCGCAACGCGCCGGTGCTCAACCTCCACTAGTACGTCGGCACAGAGGTTTTGAATGGTTCAGGCGGCGGCCTTGGATGCCGCCGCCTGCGCCGTCAGCGGGTAGGACTTACCCAGCTTCTGTCGGGCGGAGTCGACGCTGAAGCGCCAGCGGATGCGGGCGCGCGCGAGATTGCGCTGGCGCTGCCATCGCGCCACCTCTTGCTTGAGTGTCTTCACATCGCCCAGTCGCCGACCCAAGCACTGGCGCGTGAGGATGCTGATTTCAATCTCCACCATGTTCAGCCAGCTGGCGTGTTTGGGCACATAGTGAAATTCCAGTTTGCGCAGGAGTCGGCGCGCCTCCTGGGGCGGAAACGTCTCATAGAGGGCGGCGGCGCTGTGGGTGGAGAGGTTGTCGAGCACCACCCGCACCCGCTCCGCGTCCGGGTAGTGCTCGTCGACGAGGTCCCGCATCTGGCGGGCAAAATCCCTCGAGGTGCGGCTGGGCGTGACGTCCACGTGGCGTCGGCCAGCGTGCACGTCCAGGTGCACGAAGAGGTTGGCCGTGCCGTTGCGCTGGTATTCGTAGTCGTAGCGGCGGGGCCGTCCCGGGGCCGCGGGCACCGGCGTGCGCACCTCGCCGATGAGTTGGACCGGCGTCTCGTCGAAGCACACCACCGGGTGCGCCTTGTCGGCGGGTGCCGCATACAACTCCAGCACGTCCTCCATGCGCGCCACGTACTCAGCATCCACCTTGGGGATGCACCACATGCGCTTCTGCCAGGGCTTCAGCTCATTCTCCTCCAGGCGTCGGCGCACCGTCTCGCGCGAGAGGCCCTCGTGCTCGGTCAGCCGCACCATCTCGTCGGCGAGCAACTGAAGCGTCCAGCGTGCCCGTCCTGCTGGCGGCCCCGAGCACGCGGTGGCCACCAGCAAGGCTTCCTCCTTGCCACTCAGCTTGCGCTCCGCCCCCGCGCGCTGTTTCTCGTGGAGCGCGTGCGTGACGCCTCCTTCCACGAAACGGCGCTTCACCCGGAAGACGGTGGAGAGGCCCACCTGGACGCTTCTCGCGATGTCCTCGTCGGTGCGTTGGGCATGTGCGGCCAGCAGCACCTGGGCACGCTTGAGGTGGCGCACGCGCCCGGTGCCACCAGACACCAATGCCTTCAGCTCCTGCTTCTCCTCGGGGGTGAGTGTCACCCGGTGGCGTACAGTCATGGGAATCTTGCGCTCCAGCAAAGAATGGAGACGGACTACCCACGGGCACCGCGTGTCGATTCCCTCCGAACCACCACGCTTCACCGAACTGCAGGGCCAATACCTGGCCTTCATCTACGCCTACTCGCGTATCCACCGGCGTGCGCCGGCCGAAGCCGACATGCAGCGCTTTTTCGGTACCAGCCCGCCCACGGTGCATCGCATGGTGCTGGAGCTTGAACGCCTGGGCCTCATCCGGCGCAGCGCTGGCCAGGCTCGGAGCATTGAACTGCTTGTGCGGCCGGAGGCCCTACCCATCCTGCGATAGGCGGGGCCTATACCAACCGGTCAAATCCTCTGTGCCGACGTACTAGGCCCCGGAGGATGACGTGCTGGGCGCCTATGTCGCGGTGTGCGCGGCAGCAGAGTACGTGCCCGAGCTGGCCGAGTGGATGGCCTCCTGGCACGGGCCGGGCGTCGCGGCCCCGCGCGCGGGCGAGGCGCCCTCCAGCGCAGTAGTGGCAGTGGCGCGCGTCTCCGCGGTGTCGCTGTGGCCGGACGGTGAGCGACAGTCACGCTGGTACGTGGGCCCGGCGGGCCTGTGGCTTGAGGACGTGGTGGCACTGCCGGAGCCCGTCGCGTGCGAGCCTCGCCCCGCGGATGTGTAGTGGGAGGTGCCCGCGCCGTTGCTGGCTCGCGTGCGCCTCGCTTTCGGTGCCGTCGTCGGGGAGGGCAAGGCACGATGGGCCGCCTACGAGGCCCTTGCCGCGCGCAGCGGTGGTCGCGAGCCTGCCTCCCTCCGCGAGCGCGTCCTCCGCATGTGCGGTTGCCGGCGCCCGCTGACGAAGTGCTCCACATGCCGGACCTGGCGCTGCACCGCGCCAGGGTGTCCGCCGCACACCTGCGCCGCCGGGGTGTCTCCTTGAGCCGCTGCCGCCTGCCCGCCGTGCGCTGCGAGGACTTGCGGGGCCACTCGCCTGGGCGACGCCATCACCGACGACGGCAGGCCGTCGCCCCACGCACCGCGCGTGGCATCGGCGGTCGTGCGCGCAAAGCCCCCGGGCCCCTGGCCAACCTGCCGCCACGGTGTCGCCGCGCTGGCCGACTGCGTGGATCGGCCCGTCCCGCCTCCACCTCTGGAGATCGCGGAGGGCGAGCCGGTGCCTCCGGGCATGGTGCGCCTGCTGTCCGGGCAGCTGGTCAGCGAGGAGGAGGCGGCCCAGGTGATTCCCGGCGAGCTCCCGCCCCAGGCGCGCTGGCCCAGCGAGGCCTCACCCGCGCCGGAGTCTGACGCGCCCAGCTACCGCCGCGAGCCCGCGGGGGCATGCTGCGCGCACACGTTCGACGTGGGCGCCCTGCACGATGAGCTGGACGCGCTGCGCGCCCAGGTGGCCCAGCTGCGCGAGGACCTGGCGCGCAGCGAGGGCCGCGCGGAGGGGTTCGCGCGCGCCATCTCACTGCTGGCCCCGTCCCTTGCCGTCCCCAGCGTGTCCCTCCCTTTGTCCCCATGGCTGTCCCCATGTCCCCGGGGACATGTCCCCTTTGTCCCCGGGGACAGACGGGGACATGAAGGGGGGGAGGAGGGAAGCAGCAGCAACATCGACGAAAGACGAAGAGCGTAGGGAATACGAGGAGTTGAAGAAGCAGAAGCAGCGACAGAAGATGCGTGCTGCTGAAAGCGCGCGTGACGTGTCCCCTGTCGCATTGTCCCCGGGGACATGTCCCCTGTCCCTCTATCCCGCGCCGTCGGGGACACGTCCCCGGCAGCCCCTGTCCCGGGGCCCCCGTCGTCCGCAAGGCCCGGCCGAAGTGGATGGAGGACGACGCGCCGAGCCCGGACAAGGTGTTCTTCGCGTGGACTCAGGAGGAGCGCTGCCGACACTTCGGCCGCGCCATCCCCGAAGCGCCCCCGCCGGGCTGGGCCACTTGGTATGCGGACGCGCTGGCCGCCGTCGGAGGCGACGAGGGGCGCCTGCGCGTAGCTTTGCTCGCGTGGTTGGAGGACACCTGGGGGCAGTCTCGCCAGCCGGTGTGCGCCGCCCGGGTCTTCATCGGCGCGGAGGTGTGGCGCCGGCACGTCCCGCGGCAGGGCGGGGCCGAGTTGGGCAGCGCGGGCGTGGCGCAGATGTCCCCCGCCGAGGTCCGCCGCTGTGCGCAGCTGGGCGTGGGCCGCGGTGAGGAGCCGAGCGCTCCCTGCGCCACCGGGTGCGGGACGGCGTCCGCCCTGGTCGTGTGGGGGGCACCCGTTGTGCCGGGGCTGCGCGGCTGGAGGCGGACGTGCCGCGGCTCACGGCGGACAGCGTCTCCGGCTGGGTGGCATCCCGGGCACGTGGAGCACTCGCTGCCGCGCTGGAGGCAAGTCCATGAGCTGCATCCGCTTCGGAGTGCCGGTGGAGACCGTCAACACCTCCAACCGTCGTGAGCACCACATGCAGCGCCACCGCCGCGCCAAGGGGCAGCGCGACGCCACCCACCTCTTGTGGCCGGGCTAGAGCGGCCCCGCCCTCCTGGTGGTGCGCCTCACCCGCGTGTCCCCGAGGACGCTCGACAATGGGGACAACCTCCCCATCGCCATGAAGAGCATCCGCGACGAGGTCGCACGGCAGCTCCGCCTGGACGACGCCTCGCCCTTGGTTCGCTGGGTTTACGCCCAAGCCCAAGGGGCGCCGTCCGTCCTCGTGGTGCTCTACTGGGGGATGATCCGCTGGCCGCCGCCGTCCGCGCCCAGGACTCGCTCGCGCCCCCTCAGCCCAGGTGTCTCCAGCGCCCGTTGCTCCCCGCTCATCCAGAAAAACGCAGAC
Source organism: Corallococcus sp. M7 (assembly GCF_054512695.1). Lineage (NCBI taxonomy): Bacteria > Pseudomonadati > Myxococcota > Myxococcia > Myxococcales > Myxococcaceae > Corallococcus > Corallococcus sp. M7. The sequence goes on along the minus strand of NZ_CM137252.1, from coordinate 5,791,703 downwards.
AAAGAAAGGTACGGCGTCCCGGAAGTCGGCGCTGCGCGGGCTCGCGGCCCTGGCCACTCCGGCAGGGCCGGCCAAAAGGCACGCAGGACGTGCCGAAGTGGGATGCTGGGCCCTCGCAAGTTGTACTTCTCAAAGTCCGGTGCGCTATGACCGCGCGGGCCTTCCCGAAGGCCCGCGCGGTCACGGCTCGGTCAGGCGGCGATGTACTCCTGCATCTGGCCTGCGAACTCGCAGTACGGACACCTGGTCCCGTTCGAGGACGGTGGTGCCGGGTGGTACTTGTTCGCGACCTTCACGCCTGTCTGCTGAAGCACGTGCCAGTACTCGCACTCGAGCATGAAGGCGTCACCGGGGTTGTCCGCGTACTTGAAGATGAAGTACTCGAACTCGTAGAGGTGGTTGTGTCCGGACAGTCGCGTGCGCAGGCACGTGTCAGAACGGCCGACGTACCCGGGGGTGAAGTCGGGCCCCATTCCAAGGAGGTAGACCCCGGGCCGGCAGGGCTCAATCTGCTTGCGAACCTCCTTCGGCAGGAACAGGCGCGGGACGTAGAGCTTGCTCATCGCACTCACCTACGCCTTCTTGGCTTCCATGTTCGACACGGCCGTGGCCAGCACGATGCCCCACTGAGACCGGATGGTCTCCAGGTCGTCGTCGGTGGCCTTGCCTAGCATCATGCCCTCAGCCTTCGCGTAGCTCATCAGCAGGAGCTGGAAGCCGTGGCGGGCCGCCTTCTCGGCGTCCGTCTTCGCCCCCTCGTTCGGGTCGGAGTCTTCGGTCAGCGTCTCTACGCTGCCGCAAAGCGGCTCGAACACCTGCTTGTAGAAGGGATGCGCGATGTTGAGCTTGACCACCGTGAGCCCCAGCAGGTGCTCAGTCTCGAAGAGCACCTGCTTGGGGAAGCGAACCGGGAGGAGCGCGAACTCCTTCTTCTTGAGATCCTCCTTCTTCTTCTCCTTGTCAGCGGGCGAGCTCGCCTGGGAGCGCACGTCCTCGTCAATAAGGCGGTCGAGAGCGGCCTCCTGGACGTCCGGGGGCGTGTCGCTGCCGCGGACGCTGCGCGGCAGCTTCGCGCTGGCGGCCGACATGTCGTCCTCTGCCGCGGAGAAGACCCCGTTGTTCTGGAGCTTCGCGGCCTCGGCGTCGTCGAAGTCGCGTTTGATCTGCTGGCGCAGCGTGGTGACCACAGGGAAGATCTTCGCGCGGATCTGGTCCTTCAACGACTTCACCGGCTCAGCCCCGCGCTTGATGTAGCGCACGTGGAAGTAGTCATCGAGCTCGGGAGGGAAGCCGATTTCGCAGCCCCACCAGCGGTCGATATCGAGGGTAGCGGCCTGGCCCTTGGAGCCGAGGATGTAGGGCACCGCGCCGTAGAGCACCTCCCGGTCGGCGCGCAGGATGCTGATGCCCTCGTTCTCGTCGATCTTGTGCTCCTTCGCGAAGGTGCTGCCACCGGCCCCGCGCGCAACGCGCCACTCCTTCGGGAGCATGGACATCGTGATGGTGACCTGCGCCATCTTGCCCGGCTGTCCCGGCACCTCGAGCTCGATGATGTCCGACCCGACGACCTTCGCCTTCAGCTCCTGCTTCCCGCCCACCTCGAACCGTGTGGGGCTCGCGACGTAAAGCGGGTCGTGGAGGTAGACCTCCTTGCCGTCGAGGAAGAAGCGCCGGGGCCCAATGAACTTCCGGTAGGTGCGCCCAATGAAGGTCGCCAGTCCCTTGATCTGCTCGGACGCGGCGATCCCCTTTTCCTGCTCCGTCTGGTCCTTCTGCAGTCGGTCGCAGTTAGTGATGAACACCACCGTCCCACTCGATCCCTTGATCAGCTCGGCGTACTTGGCCGGAGGCCTCTTCGGGGTGGGTGTCGGGATGACCTTTTGCTCACCATGCCCGATCTCGTCGAGGTCGATGTACGTGTGGAAGAAGGGCCCCTCCTTCGTCTCGCGCGAGTACACCTCGAGGCGGCGGCCGAGCGAAATGCCGCCCAGCGTCATGCCGACCCCAAACCGGCCGATGCCACGCCGCCCGTTCGACTTCATCGGCCGCAGCGACTCGCCCAGCACGAGGCAGCGCGCGAGGACGTCGGGGGACATCCCGACGCCGTTGTCCACAGTTGCGACCGAGCCGACGACGTTGACGGTCTTGGTCGTGAACTGCTTGGGCTCCTGCTCGACGAAGACCCAGATGCTCTGGGCGCCGCTCTCAACCGAGTTATCGAGCAGCTCGCCGACACCGCTCTCGATGTTGTACTCCGCGTAGCGGAGCGACTCCATCATCCGGTCGAGGCGAACGGGGGACACACCGTTGGCATTCTGCATCTGCAGCTCGGGCGGGAGGGTGTTGTTGGGGGCGCCGTCACCCGGCTTGCTGGGGATGATGGGGGTCGACTTCGAACGCGAGGACTTCTTCTCCATTATAGGACTCCTGGCAACGACGAGTTCACTGCGAGTCCGGAACGGAGGCATAAAAAAACCCGCCAACTGGCAGGTCCTCTAAGCCAAACGGTTTTCCGGAATCACGTGCTCGTCGAGCGTGGAGACCCCGCGCCCAGCTTGCGACATCAACAACCGCGACTCGTTCACCCGTTCTAATCCCGACGCCCCTTGCGGGTGATGTCGAGACCTATCGGACTCACAGGGAACTTAGCAGACCCACGCCGAATTACAAGCCGCCGTCGCCTGCCCCGTCGCTACGCAAGCGTCGGAACCTTGGCCGGGACCGCGTGGATGGCGCAGACGCGCGACGTCGTACGCGAGCTCTTGTAGTTCAGGAACGCCGCGACCTGCGCCGGCGGCGCCCCGGCGTTGATGGCCCAGGTGGAGACGCTGTGCTGCAGTTATCCGGGCTGACTCCATGTGGAACTTAGTCGTGGGGTTAGGGGTGAAAGCCAATGGGCATTCGGTGAGGACTCCTGTTGTATTCGGCAGGTTCGCGCTCATCCCGTGCATGACGCCGGTCGGTGCGGCACAGTAGGTGCGTCCATGGCCTCCTGCCGCACTCCAGACCAGTGCTTCGAAGACAACTGCCCCCGGCCGCGGGCGCCCCGGCACCGACGCTGCCACGGGCTCCTCATGCGGCAGCGGCGCAGGCAGCCGATGCCGGAGCCGCTGCGCAAGCCCTACGCGTCGCCCTGGGACAGGCTGACGGCCGCAGCCCTGGCCTACGCCGAGGCGGGCGATGGAGACGAGGAGGACTTCTCCCGCGCCCAGGACCGGCTCCGGAAAGCGGCCCAGGCCTACGCGCAGAAGGAGCCGCCCCCGGCAGCTCAGGTAGGGACGTCCCCTCGCGCCCTGCGGAAGCGGCCGGAGCCGGAGGGACAGCTCGCGCTGTGGGACGAAGCGCCCGAGCGCCAGGCCTGAGCGCGTCAGCCCCCTTGGCCCGCGGGCCGACGAAGTCGCAGGTGGGGCAGTACCAGTCCTCGCGTCCCGGGATCGGCGTTGCGTTCGGGTGCTCGCACTCCGCGAGCCCCGGGCAGCGCTGGTACAGATCCTCCTGGCCTGCGCACCAGTGTGGTGAGTGGGGATGGGTTTGGCAGGCGGGGCAGTAGCGCGGCGTCATGACGTCTCCGTGGTGTGGCCGGGGAAGAGTCCCCGGTGTCCATGAAGAAGGGCCGGCCTCCCTTTCCCGCGCCGGACGTTGTCCACGCGACGCCGGAGACTCGGTGGCGTGGGAAGCACGCCTCCTCGCAAGCCCAGCACGCGCCGCAGCCGGAAGACGCCGGCGGATGAGTCGCGCGCCCAGGTCCTGACGGCGAAGCAGGAGCGCTTCGTCCAGGAGTACCTCCTCGACCTCAATTCCACCCGGGCCGCCGGCTACTCGGAGCGCACCGCCGAGTCGCAGAGCAGTCGCATGTTGAGGAATGTCAAGGTGTTGGAGGCCGTCGCGGCGGCCCAGAAGGCCCGTGCCGAGCGCGTCGAGGTGAAGGCGGACGATGTCCTGCGCGAGCTGCTCCTCATCTCCCGGACGGACATCGGCGACGCCTTCAGCCCCACCGGGGCGCTGCTGCCGCTGAAGGAGCTGCCGGCCCACCTGCGCCGGGCCATCTCCTCCATCGAGGTGGATCAGCTCACTGTGGACGGCGAGGCCATCGGCACCGTGGCGAAGGTGAAGCTCTGGGACAAGCCGAAGTCCCTGGAGCTGCTGGGCAAGCACCTGCGCCTCTTCGTCGACAAGGTGGATGCCGTCGTCCAGCACAGTCACGAGGACGCGCTGGGATCGCTGGAATGAGAGCCCCCGCTCGCCGCCGCGCGGCCGAGTCGTTCCACCAGGGCTCGGCCCCGGCGCCCCTCTCCCCGCGGGAGAAGGCCATCCGCCAGCGGCTGAAGGACGACTTCCCGCACTACGCCTCGCGGTGCCTGCGCATCCGTCCGAAAGAGGTGACGGGCGGGGAGTTGCCGGCGCTGAATCTCAACCGGGCGCAGCTGTACATCCACGAGCGGCTGGAGGCGCAGCTGAAGCGCCGGGGCTTCGTGCGCGCCATCGTCCTGAAGGGGCGCCAGCAGGGCTGCAGCACGTACGTCGAGGCGCGCTTCTACTGGAAGGTGAGCCACCTGAAGGGCGTGCGCGCCTACATCCTCACGCACGAGGACGCGGCGACGGTGAACCTCTTCGACATGGCGAAGCGGTACCACGATTGTGTCCCGACCCTGGTGAAGCCGTCGACGAGTGCCTCCAACGCGAAGGAGCTCCTCTTCGACAGGTTGTCCTCCGGCTACAAGGTGCGCACCGCGGGCGCGAAGGGGACGGTGCGCTCCTCTACCATCCAGTACTTCCACGGCAGCGAGGTGGCCTTCTGGCCCAACGCCGCAACGCACATGTGCGGCGTCATTGAGGGCGTGCCAACGGCGCCCGGCACCGAAGTCATCCTGGAGAGCACTAGCGACGGGCCCCAGGGCCTCTTCCACCACCTGTGCATGGCGGCGCAGAAGGGGGAGAACGACTTCGAGCTCATCTTCGTGCCGTGGTTCTGGCAGGAAGAGTACCGGCGCGAGGTGCCGCCGGGCTTCGAGCGCACCAGCGAGGAGGCGCGGTACGCGGCACTCTGCCGCGAGGCACACGGCTACGAACTGGACGACGCGCAGCTCGCCTGGCGCCGGGCGAAGATTTCCGTCTACGAGAAGGGCATCCACGACTTCCGTCGCGAGTACCCGGCGACGGTGGAGGAGGCCTTCAAGGCCGCAGCGGTGGGCGCGCTGTGGACGCAGGAGGTGCTGGACAACACCCGCGTCTCCGCGCTGCCGAAGGACGCCGAGGGCAACCCGCTGCCCATGGTGCGCGTGGTGGTGACGGTGGACCCTGACGGCGGCGACGGGCCCGCCAACGACGAGGTGGGCATCGTCTGCGCGGGCAAGGCCAGCAACGGCCACGCCTACGTCTGGCGCGACGACTCCGGGAAGTACTCCGCAGAGGCGTGGGCAGCGAAGTCCCTGGCCGTCTACGAGAAGGAGAGCGCGGACGCGTTCGTGAGGGAGAAGAACTTCGGCGGCGACATGGTGGAGACAAACCTCCGTGCCAAGGCCCGCGAGATGAAGAAGCACGTTACCGTGAAGGTGGTGACGGCCTCGCGCGGCAAGGCGAAGCGCACGGAGCCGGTGGCAGCCCTCTTCGAGCGCGGCATGGCCCACCACGTGGGGCGCCTGCCCGCGCTGGAGGACGAGCAGACAACGTGGGTGTCCGGGGAGTCCACCTGGAGCCTCAACCGCATGGACGCGGAGGTGTGGGCCCTCACGGAGCTGATGCTCGGCGAGGGGACGGCCACCTTCCAGGTGAGGAGCTACCGGTGATGGCCTGCCCGCTGCCGACGGCGTCCGCGTCAGCCCACTACGTCTCCGACGACTACCGCGTACGCCTTGCGCCCGGAGTGAGCTTCCCCGGGTTTTGTGAACACCCGAGAAGAGGAGACCGAAGGATGTCCACGACGATGCCGAGACGAGCACGCAGGAAGTTCACGCCGGAGTTCAAAGCCCGGGCGGTGAAGCTGGCGCTGGAGGAGGGCAAGTCCCGGGCGCAAGTGGCCAAGGACCTGGACCTGACGCGCAGCGCGCTGGAGGGTTGGGTGAAGCAGGCGCAGGTGGACGCGGGCTATTGGCCTGGCGGGGCGCTGACGACGAGTGAGAAGGAAGAGCTCGCCCAGTTGCGCCATGAAGTGCGCCAGCTGCGGGTGGAGCGTGAAATCCTAAAAAATGCGGCGGCCTTCTTCGCCAAGGAGAGCACGTGAAGTTCGCGTTCATCCAGGCGAAGAGGGCCTGCTACCCGGTGGCGCTCTTGTGCCGTGTGCTTCAGGTGTCCCGGGCGGGCTACTACGCCTGGGAGGGACGGGAAGCCTCCGCCCGTCAGAAGGCCAACGCGGCGCTGACAGAACGAATCCGGCAGGTGCACCAGGACAGCCGCCGCACCTACGGCAGCCCCCGCGTGCGGGCGGAGCTCCAGGCGCAAGGCAAGGAGGTGGGCGGACACCGGGTGGCCTGGCTGATGCGCGAAGCAGGGCTGCGGGCCCGCGGGCGCCGGCGATTCGTACGCACCACGGACTCCAGGCATGGCTTGCCCGTGGCACCCAATGCGCTGGCCCGAGCCTTCCACCCGCCCAAGGCAAACCGGGTTTGGGCGGCGGACATCACCTACGTCCCCACGCGCGAAGGCTGGCTGTACCTGGCCGTCGTGCTCGACCTCTTCAGCCGGCGCGTCATTGGCTGGGCGATGGGTAGCAGCCTTGAGCGCCACCTGGTGCTCTCCGCCCTCGACATGGCGCTTGAGAGCCGCCGCCCGCCCGAGGGACTGCTGCACCACTCGGACCGGGGCAGCCAGTACGCCAGTGAGGACTACCAGCGAGCGCTGGCCGCCCACGGCCTCTGCTGCAGCATGAGCCGCAAGGGCAACTGCTGGGACAACGCCGTGGTGGAGAGCTTCTTCTCCACGCTGAAAACGGAGTTGGTGCACCCTCGCGACTTCCCGACGCGCGAGGCGGCCCAGGCCGCCTTGTTCGAGTTCATCGAGGTGTTCTACAACCGCAAACGGCGGCACTCCTCGCTCGGTTACGTCAGCCCCGCCGAGTTCGAGAGGGCTGCCTCCCAGGTGCCGCTGGCTGCTTGACCCACCTGTCCACCAAACCCGGGCAAGCTCAGAGTCCTAGCCAAGGCCCTGCGTCTGGCGCGGGTGCGCGCTCCGCTAGAGACGGGCGGGCTGCTGCTGGGCGCCGTGGTGGATGGTGAGGCGCACGTGCTCGCCATCTTCGGCCCCGGGAGGAAGGCTGTGCGCGGACGTGTGGGCTACGACGCGGACCGCCCCCACGACAACCGCCTTCTGGGCCGGGTGTACCCGCGCCTGCGCTACCTGGGCGACTGGCACACCCACCCGGGCGGGCCCGCCAGGCTGTCGCGCACCGACGAGACATCCGTCCGAGGGGTGCTCAGCGCCGAGCGACCGGAGGTGTTGCACCTGCTGCTGTCCGGTCCATCCGCCATGCAGAACCAGGTGGTGGCGAGCGTCTTCACCGCGGTGCGCGGCGAGGCGGCGATCCGCCGCATGGAGCCTGCGGAATGAGCGCCGCCGACGTCAGCACCCCAAGCAGCGCCTACCGGGCCATGCAGCCCACGTGGGCCCTTGTGCTAGCCCTCCTGGGCGGCACCAGCACTATGCGCGCCGCCGGGCGCACCTACCTGCCGCAGTACCACGCTGAGGAGGACGTGGCGTACAGAGAGCGCCTCCAGCGCGCCGTCCTCCTAAACGTCTTCGGCAAGACGGCGCGCAACCTCGCCGCGAAGCCCTTCGCCAAGCCCGTGCGCCTGGGCGAGTCTGCGCCGGAGCCGCTGCGCGTCCTGGTGGACGACGTGGACAGGCAGGGGAGCGACATCACCGCCTGGCCCGTGGCGTCTTCCGGGACGGCCTGGCCAAGGGCCTCGCCCATATCCTCGTGGACTTTCCGGTGGTCGACCCGGCGACGGTGCGGACGCTGGAGGATGAGCAGCGCGCCGGACTCCGCCCGTACTTCGTCCACGTCGCGGCCGAGTCGCTCATCGCCGCGTACGCGGAGACAGTGGACGGGGTGGAGGTGCTCACCCACGTGCGCATCCGCGAGAGCGAGACGCGCCGGGACGGCTTCGAAGAGGTGCAGGTGGAGCGGGTGCTCGTCCTCGAGCGCAACGCCCTGGCTCTGCGCGGTGACGACAGCCACGAGCGCTTCCACGTGTCGCCCAATCCGATGGTGGAGGCCTCCCGGCTCCAGTTCGAGCTGGAGGCTCCCGCGACCGTGTCCGCGACGCTCCTCGATGCCCGGGGCCAGCCCGTCCGCGAGTTGGCCGCCCCCAGTCTCCAAGCCGCCGGACGCCATGAGCTGGCATTGCCGCAGTACACCCTCGACCCCCGGCGTCTACTCGGTCCAGCTGAAGGTCGGGGACCGCGTGCTCACCCGCAAGGTGGCGACCCAGTAGTCGTATGGTCCGGGCGTGGCACGCCTGTCTTTCTTCCACGTCGTGACCGGCGAGGATCGGCGAGACTGGGCGCATGGAACACTTCGTCCAGGTCGCTGAGGGCGTCTCGCTTTGGGTCGAGTCACGAGGCCCGGAGTCGGCTCCCGCTGTATTGCTCATCATGGGGTCCACGGCATCCGGGCTGTTCTGGCCGGATGAGCTCGTGGACCTGCTTGCCCGGCGTTACCGGGTCATCCGCTATGACCATCGGGACACCGGGGCGTCGACCTGGGCCTTCGACCGGGTTCCCTATTCAGCGACCCGGATGGCCGAGGATGCCCTGGCCATCCTCGATGCGCTTGGCATTGCCCGCGCGCACGTCGTGGGCCTGTCGCTGGGGGGCATGCTGGCGCAGTGGCTCATGGTCACGCATCCCGCGCGGCTCCTCAGCGCGACGGTCATGGGGGCTCCCGCGCTCGACGGTGCCCCCGCGCGCGCCGACCTCCCATCCCGCGCGCCCATCGACCCGGGGCTGTTCGAGTTCTGGAGCCACATGTTCGACCCGCGCGACCTGGATGCGCAGGTGGAATGGCGGGTCGAGAACTGGCGCAGGCTCAACGGCCGCGTGATTCCCTTCGATGCCGACGAGTTCCGGGCGCTCGAGCGGCGTGTCATCGCGCACGCGGGCCGTCACGATACTTCGACGGCCCATGCCCGAGTCGACCCTGCCGGATTGGCTCGAGGCGCGGAGCTGACGCAGGTCACCGTGCCCACGCTCGTCATCGCCGCCCCGGAGGACCCCACCCATCCCGCGTCCAATGCCCGGTTCCTCGCGGAGACCCTGCCACGCGCCACCCTGGTGACCCTTGATGGAATGGGGCACGCGCTGCCTCGCGCGGCCGTGCCACCGCTCGCGGCAGCACTCCTGCGGCACTTCGACACGTGTTGACCTCCCGCCGCATGGTTGGGTGACACGCCGTGCCTTCGCAGGTTCTCGTGAGCGGATATCACTCCGTGTAAAAGCCGCCTTCCCCCCGGATGAAACAAGGAGCAAGACATGCGGATGAAGGCATGGGTCGCGCTGTGCACGTTCATGGTGGTCGGCTGTGGAGCCGGAGTGGAGGGCGCGCTCGAGGATGCGCCGCCCCAGGATTCCTCCAGCGCTGAGGCCCTGGAGCCCGGCCAGGTCGAGATGATGAAGATTCCTCCCGACGAGGACGACCCGCTCTGCGGTCCCGAGGATGAGTACTACTACGAGACCACCAGCTACTCGTCGCAGCAGAGCTACCTGTGGCAGTGCCAGGGCTACGCCTACCCTGGAGGGCCGTTCGTCCGCTGCAACACGTACAAGGTCTGCCAGGTGGAGGACGTGTACATGAACTACGGCCTCTGCGTGGGCGACGTCCTCTACGGATACCGGCGCCTCAAGTCCTCCACCGTGACGACCAACTGCTACAACACGAGCATCAACGCCGCGACGGGCATGGCCTGTCCGAACCCGCTCTACGGCGGCTACTGCTACTGAGCGCCCGCTCGCACGAAACCTCCGTCAGGGGTCGCCGCAGCGCGAACCCCTGACACGGCCCCCGCTCACTCCGCCCTGGCCTTCGCGGCCTCCCAACGCTGGCCGGAGCTGTAGTTGAGCGGGATCCACCGGTAGCCCTTGCCCTCCGCGCTCAGCCGGCCCAGACCGGGGAAGGGCATGTGCGCGAGGCCAATCAGATCGCCGCGCTTCGCCGCTTCCGTGAACGCACGCGCCCGCTGTGCCGAAGCCGCGCGCTCATCGACGTCGTAGGCAACCGTCACGGAAGGCTCGCGCAACTGCACCGAGCCGAAGTGCATCAGGTCGCCCCACAGGACCAGCCGCGCTCCACGGCTCTCCACGACGTAGGCGCTGTGCCCCGGCGTATGTCCCGGGGTCGGCATGGCCCGGATGCCTGGAATGATGGCGTCCCCATCCACGAACGTCTTCAGTTTCCCCGCGTCCCGGTACGGGCCCACCATCGCGCGCGCCTCCTCGAAGAACTTCGGGTCCACCGCTCCCTTCGTCGGGTCATCGCGCTCCAGCCAGAAGCCCACTTCTCGTGCGTGCACCCGGAGGATGGCGTTGGGGAACGCCCGGCTCGTCTTGGACATGAGCCCACCCGAATGGTCGGAATGGATGTGCGTCAGCAACACCATGTCGATCTGCTCAGGGCGATAGCCCGCCGCCTGGAGGCTTTGCTGGAGCTGGCCTCCCACGCCAGGGCCGAAGAAGCTCCCCGAGCCCGTCTCCACGAGCACCAACGCGGTGCCGGTGTTGATGAGGAAGGCGTTGATGGACGCCTCGATCGGATCCTCCAGGTGGTCTCGCGAGAGCAGCTCCTTCACCCGCCCGGGTGTCGTGCCCTTCGCCACCGCGCTCACGGTTTGGGGCACGGTGCCGTCGGACAGCGCGGTGACCTCGAAGTCGCCGAGCATCATCCGATGGAACCCGGGGGCCTGGGTCCGGACCTGGGGCGCGGCGGCGTGGACGGCGGACGGGAGCAGGGGCGTCCCACTCAGCATCAACAGAGAGAGGACGCGAGAGACAGAGACGAGGGCAGTGCGAGCCAGGGGCGTTTTCATGCGAGAGGAGATACGCCCCGACTCCGCTGGGATAAACGGGAGCACTTCGCACACTGCGTTTCACCGCTGAAACAATCGGAAGGTGGAAGATGGACACGTTCACGGCGATGGAAGCCTTCGTCCGTGTGGTGGAGACCGGCACCTTCACCAAGGCCGCCGACGCGCTGGGCCGCCCGAAGGCGGCGGTGACCCGGCTGATCCAACAGCTGGAGGCGCATCTGCGCGTGAAGCTGCTGCACCGCACCACGCGCCGGGTGACGGTCACCCCGGAAGGCATGACCTACTACCAGCAGGCCTTGCGGCTGTTGGGCGAGGTGCGGGAGCTCGAAGCCACGTTGTCCCAGTCACGGCGCGGTCCCCGGGGACGCCTGCGGGTGGAGTCGAGCGGGACGATCTCCCGGCTGCTGCTCATCCCCGCGCTGCCGTCGTTCTACGCGCGCTATCCCCAGATGCACATCGAGCTGGGCGTGAGCGATTGCATCGTGGACCTCATCGCGGACAACGTCGACTGCGCCATCCGGGGAGGACCGGTGAAGGATGAGTCCCTGGTGGCACGACACCTGGGCGACCTCTGCTATTGGCTGTGCGCATCCCCCCGCTACCTGGAGCGCCACGGCGCGCCCCTCCACCCGCTGGAGCTGGCGGGTCCGGCGCACGCGGTGGTCAGCTACTTCTCGTCGCTGAGCGGCAAGGAGCACCCCTTCGTCTTCGTTCGCGAGGGCGAGCGGCTGGAGGTCCAGGGTCGAAGCCTGCTCACGCTCAATGAAACCAATGCATACCTGGCCGCGGGGCTCGCCGGCCTGGGCGTCATGTTCGCACCGCGTTTCGTATTGGAGCCCTACCTCGCATCCGGAGAACTGGTGAGGGTGTTGGACGGCTGGAGGCCCGAACCCCGGCCTCTGTTCCTCGTCTACCCACCCACGCGCCAGCTGGGCGCCGGGGCGCGAGTCTTCATCGATTGGCTGACGGAGCTGTTCGCGAGCCGGCCCAATCTGTGGCGCGATGACAGCTGAGATATCCACCGGGGACGCGGATCGGGCCGCAGCCCGAGCCCCCACGCAGCGTCGTGCGCGACGTGTTCGAGAGCGTGGTGAGCGGGGAGGCGATGCGGCGGTTGCAGGGACTCGGGAAGCTGGTGACCCTGGCCCAGCAGGGCCCCTTCCCGCAGCGTCAGTCCCGGGGCGGGCCGGCCCCGCTGACCGATGCCACGGGCGTTGGCGAGCTCGCCTTCAAGCAGCAAGACAATGCCCGTGAGCCCGGGGATGGCCCCGTCACGCGCCTCCAGAAGTTCCTGGAGAGGACGGGCCATCTGGACATGGGCGGCGCGGACTATGGCTATTTCGGCCCCGTGTCGCGGGAGGCCCTCAAGGACTTCCAGACGGCTGAAGGCATCAGCCCCGCGGACGGCAAGATGAGCCCGGCCACGCTCGCCGCGATGCAGCGCCCGCAGCACCCGGCGATTGAGCCCACGCTGGGCCTGCTCGCGGAGACCTACGCGCCGCAGCTCGGGCGACCCATGAGCCCGCTGGAGCCGGGACGGGATGGCGCGATGGTGCAGCAGTTCGAGCGCGGCTCGATCACCCGCATGCCGGGGGGCGAGGTGCGGGTGCAGGACCTGTCCGGCAAGGACATCGTGCCGCCGACGCCTCCGAGCACCGTCAAGACGCTGGAGGAGGCGAAGGCCCTCCACGTCGCCCAGAACTCGAAGCCCGGCCTCCGGGACTACAACGACGGCAGTGAGTATTACGGCGGCAATGACTGCGGTCCTACGTCGGTGGTCATCACGGCGACGGCGGTGGGGGCGATGGAGCACCCGGACGCGGCCGGGGCGGGCGAGGCCATCGACGCCGTGCGGGACAACATCCTCGACGTGAACTCCACCTGGTCCGACACGATGATCGTGACCCAGGTGGCCGAGGGTGTGACGGAGGCGGGCGCGGTGGCCACGACGCTTCTCCCAGGCGCGGTCGACGTGGAGGACGTGGACGCCGCCCTCTCTCGCGGGCACCCCGTCATCCTCGGAGGCAATCCCTTCATCGGGGATGCCGAGCACCCGTCCTGGGGCAAGACGGCGAATGATGCCGGCAATTATTTCTCGAGCGAGGACTTCGGCTACCACTGGGTCGCCGTCACGGGCATGACCGAGGAGGGCAACTATATCGTCAATGACCCGCTCTGCCCCAAGGGCCCCATCGAAGTGACGCCGGAGCAGATGGCACAGTACGTCAGCGACTCCTGCGGCATGGTGGAGGTGAGTCCCAAGCCCATTCCGGTGTCGTGACGTCATGACGGACCGGGCTTCTTGCCGCGCTATCCGAGCGCGGCCTTCCCATCTGGCTTGCGCTGGAACCTGTGGATCACGAAGCCCACCGCGAGCGCGACGGCCCCGGCGATGAGGTTCTGTCGCTCCGCGCTCAGCGCGAAGACCACGCACAGCGCGGCGGCGGCGAGGGGAATCACGGGCCCGCCTGGAATGCGGAACGCGTTCGGGGGGGCCTGGAGCTTGCGGCGCAGCACGGGCACCGCCAGGGCCGTGCCGAAGTACGTGGCGAGCCGGGCCACCACGGAGAGCGTGGCGAGCACCTCGAACGAGCCGGAGAACGCCAGGGGCAGGGCGATGGCCGTCTGCGTGAGGATGGCGACCGTCGGCGTGCGGTAGCGCGGATGCAGCGTGGCGAGCGCGGCGGGGCCAAAGCCATCCTGGGCCAGCGCGTACAGGTAGCGCGGCCCGGCGAGCACGGTGTTGCTGTTGGTCCCCAGGATGGACAGCACCCCGCCCACCGTCATGAGGAGCCCACCCCAGCCCCCGAGGAACCGCGTGGCGGCGTTGGCGAGCGGCGTCTGCGCGTCCGCGACCCCGGGCAACGTGCCCAGCGCCACCCACTGCACCGCCGTGTAGATGAGCGTGACCACGCCAATCTGCACGACGAGCGCGAAGGGCACGTCGCGGCGAGGGTTCTTGAACTCACCCGCCGGAGCCGCCGTGTTCTCGAAGCCGGCATAGGCGAACAGCAGCAGCAGCACCGCGGCCCCCAGGTTGCCGCCATCCCTGGGAACCACCGACGTCGCCAGCGGCACCGACACGGAGAAGAGGCCCACGGCGATGAACACCAGCAGGGGCACCGTCTTGGTGACGGCGAGGAACACCGCGGTGCGAGCGCCGCCCTTCACGCCCACGACGTTGATGGCGGTGAGCGCGAGCAGGGGCACGGCGATGGCTAGGCCCTGGCCCACGCCCGAGTTCGCCGCGGGCCACAGGAAGCCCAGCGCGCGGGAGAAGCCCACGGACAGCGAGGCCACGGACGAGACGCGCGCCAGCCACGTCATCCATCCGACCTGGAATCCCACCCGTTCTCCAAAGGCTTCACGCGTGTAGAGATAGGCGCTGCCGGGCTTGTCGAAGTAGCTGGCCGCCTCCGCGAAGCAGAGCACGAGCAGCAGCACCGCCAGCCCCGCGAGCACGACGGCACCCGTGCTGGCCGAGCCCAGGTTCGCGGCGGCCGCCGCGGGCAGCAGGTACACACCGCTGCCAATGACGTCGTTGATGGAGAAGCCGACGATTTCCCAGCGCGATACCGCGCGCCGCATGCCCAGCTCATGAGGTGGTGAATGGGATTCGGTGGTCATGGACGGTAGGGGAGGGGAATCACTGGAGCATAGATGCGGCGAATCCGCGAATTCATGAGAAGCTAAGCTCCCTTCCTTCACCGCGTCCCAAGGGAACCCGGCCATGCGTTACACGCGCAAGAACATCTCCGAGTTGCTCGATACCGTGCAGGGCAGCCCCGATGTCCTGGGCTTCTGGACGTCGAACTTCGGCGGCTCCGCCTTCACCCTGGTCCCGTCCCCCGGAGGCATGATCTGGCAGGACATCTACGCGCCTGGCCATCAGGTCTGCGAGGACGGCATCCCGTACGGCACCGAGGACGGCATGAACAATCACTGCGGCGGCGCCGGCTACTGATCTGTGGCCCACCGGCGTCCTCTATTCAAATCAGACGGGAGGATCCACCTGTCTGCATCCCCAGGCTGAGGGTGCATTCCTTCCGCTCGTGGACGAGTTGGTGGCGCAAGAGAACCTGCTGAACCAGTACTTCACTGGACCCAAGTGGCGCGGCGCATGCGCCAATGGAATCGACGAGGAAACGGCCCAGGAGATTGACCGGATCCTGGGCCTTTCAGGGAGCACGCGGGAGTTGGGGCTTCGAGTCGATCGCGCACGGCTGACGGAATCCCATGAAGCCTGGGTGTACGTCGAGGTTCCGGCGCAGCCTGAGAACAGGTTCGCCATCCTCGAGCGCATTCCCGCCTCGCAGGGCATCCTGACCTGGGCGAATAGCGACTGACGTCTACGTTCACTAGAATCGCGCTGATGGTTCGCTGCGCATTCATTCAGGAGTTGGGCTCCGGTCGCATGGAGCCAGAGATGCGAGCGCTTCTCGAAGAGCTCCGGGGGCGCCACGTTTCTGTCGAGACATTCACCGCGAAGCAGCTCTCCAGGGGCCAGATTCCGGTCGCCCGGGACGCCCTGGTGGCGGGCGACGTCCCGACGGTGCTGGGGGCGCTGAAACAACTCGGCATTCCCGCACCCGAGACCCACGATTATCCGCCGAGCCTGAGCTCCTTTCTCCACCGGCGTGTCTGGCGGAGCACCGTGCGGGAACTGAAGGCGGCCGTCCTTCACGACTCAGGCCCTCCGGTTTTCGCCAAACCCCATGGGCGCCGTAAGCGGTTCACGGGACACGTCTTCGCGTCGGTGGAAGATCTGCTCTATCTGGAGCGCGCATCGGCGAGCACGGAACTCCTCTGCTCGGAAGTGGTGCGATGGCGGAGTGAGTTCCGAGTCTTCGTTGTGCACGGCGCCGTTGTGGGGACGCGCCACTATGGAGGCGACCCGTTACTTCGAGTCGATGAAGGTCAGGTCCGGCGGGCCATCCAGCTCCTGGAGGAGGCAGGAGAGGGGACCGCGGGCTACGCGGTCGACTTCGGCGTGCTCGAGTCCGGTGAGACCGCCATCGTCGAGTGGAACGATGGCTTTTCGCTGGGCGCCTACGGCTTGGAACCCGGCCCCTATACCGACCTGACGCTGGCCCGCTGGCTGGAGCTTGTACGGTCTCCAACGCCCTGAGCGCGACGCTGGCGCAGGGCGGGGTGGAGCGTCACAATGGTGCAGGCGCCGCGCATCCCCGCGCGGTGTCCCATCCCGTCAGGAGGCCCACCATGGCCGACGCGAAGGTTTCCATCACCTACTGTACCGCTTGAGGCTACCTGCCCAGGGCCACCCGTGCGGCGGCCGTACTGAAGGACGAACTGGAAGTGGATGTGGAGCTGAAGAAGGGCGGGTCGGGGGTTTTTGAGGTGGCGGTGGACGGAAAGGTCGTCATCAAGAAGACCGGCCTGGCATTCCCCACCGAGCAGGAGGTGGTGGACGCGGTGTTCCGCGCCCTGAAGCCTTGACGTCGATGGCTTCCCTGCTCACTCAGGGCAGCCGGTGCAGGGCCTCCGCGAGGCGGATGTGCCCCTGGAATGCGCCGCTGCCCTGAGGCGTCTCGCCCTTCTCAATGGCATGGGCGAAGCGCACGCCGGCGTCCGCCTCCAGCCGGTCGAAGAGGCCCTGGAGCTTCGGGTAGTCGCGGCGGTCGAGCACCTCGTGGTACCGGGTCCACCGGGCGATGCCGATGAAGTACGCGTCCGCCAGCGTGCGGTGGTCACCCAGGAGCCACGGCGTGTCGCCCATCAGTGCCTCCAGGTTCGCGTGCGCAGAGACCACCTTGCGGGCCCCCAGCTTGCGCAGCGCCTGCTTCTCGGACTCCGGCAGCTCGGCGTGCTCGAGCGCGTACCAGAGCGGCGAGAAGGCGCTGAAGAACGTGGTGTTCAGGTACGCGAGCATCTGGTTCAACCGGTCGAAGTCCTCGGTGCCCTGGGTGAACGCCAGCCCTGTGCCCACGCCGCGCGCGCCCAGGTGGTTGAGGATGGCCATGCTCTCGCTGATGCGCGTGCCCGTCTCCGTCATCAAGGTGGGCGTCTCCGCGACGGGGTTGATCCGGCGGTAGTCCGCGGTGGTGACGTCCTCCGGCATGGCGATGCGGCACAGCTGGTAGGGCCGGCCCAGCCACTCCAGCGCGACGATGGAGCCGAACGAGCAGCCAGAGGGGACACCGTAGAAGAGGGTAGGCAGTGCCATGGGGATTCTCCTGTCCGAAGGCGTGATGCCTTCGATGGAGACACGATGGCCGTGGCGACGCGCGCCGTGTAGACAGCGGAACGCGAACGCAAGGTCCACACCCGTGGACGATGAGGCGCGGCCCTTGAATCTCAATGACCTCCATCTCTTCGTCCAGGCCGTGGAGAGCGGTGGCTTCGCCGCGGCGGCTCGGCGATTGGGCATTCCCAAATCCACGGTGAGCAAACGCGTGGCCGAGTTGGAGGACGCGCTGGGCGCCCGGCTGATTCAGCGCACGTCGCGGAGCTTCACGCTGACGGACGTGGGGCGGGACTTCCTCGGCCATGCCCGCGCGGCCGTGATGGAGGCGGAGGCGGCGGAGAACGTGGTGCGCCGTCGGCAGGCGGAGCCTCGGGGCGTGGTGCGAATCACCACGTCGGTCCCCACGGCGCAGTTGCGGCTCGCGGACCGTCTGCCCCTGCTGGCGCTGGCGCATCCCAAGGTGCGCGTCGAGTTGCACGCGACGGACCGCTTCGTGGACCTGGTGCAGGAGGGGTTCGACATCGCCGTGCGCAGTCACTTCGCGCCTTTGCCCGCATCAGGCCTGGTGCAGCGCCGGCTCGCGGTGGAGTCCACCGTCCTGGTGGCGTCGCCCGGCTACCTGTCCAGTCGCGGCAGGATTCGCAGACCCGAGGACTTGAGCGAACACGACGGCCTGCTGACCAGCGCCACGGCCACGGAATGGCGGCTGCGCGGGAAGGCGGGAGAGACGGTCACGGTGATGCCGCGGGCACGCATGACCGCCGATGAGTCGCTGGTGCTCTTGAAGGCCGCCACGGCAGGGCTGGGCGTCGTCTGTCTACCAGAGACGTTCACCCACGTGGACGTGGAGGCCGGGCGGTTGGTGCGTGTACTTCCCGCCTGGACCGCGGGCACGGTGACGACGACGATCCTCACGCCACACCGCAGGGGCCAATTGCCCGCCGTGCGCGCCGTCATCGACTTCCTGATGGAGGGGGCTGGAGAGGTGTGAGTGTCCACGGAGGCTGGGGGCGTTCACCCGTTGAGCCAGTAGGAGAAGCCGTCGCTGCGCATCGCACGCTCCAGGAACTCCGCGAACGAGGATGCGATGCGCTTCGCTACTGGATACGTCTCATGCCACGCATCGAAGAGAGGATACACGCCACCTGACTGCTGGGCCGCGTCCAGGATGACGTAGTTGGTGTCCTGCATGTCCACCAACGTGTACTGCGAGGGCGACCCGTACTCGTCGGTGTCCCGCCCCATGATGGCAACGCGGGCCCGGCGGATCTCCGTGAGAGAGAGAATGCGGTAGCTCGCGTCGGGCTCTCCCTCGAAAAGTGTTCCGCCATCGGAGTGCAGGTAGAAGGCGCGCAGGTCCGCATCCAGCCTCCATCCAATGCGAGCCTCGAAGGCTGTGACCTCCGCGGGAGTCGCTGGTGGACGGGGGAAGTGGAGGCGGGAGAACTCCTTCAGCAGGCTGTCGATGGACATAGTGGCGCCTCAGTCTACGTAGGGCCGCTCGGGGCCGGGGGCCAGCCACTTTCCCCCAGGTGCATAGCAGGCGGGATAGGCGCTGTTGAATTCGAGGTGTACGTCGGGCGGGACAGGAAGAATGTTGCCAGGAGCGAGCGGAGGACCTCCATGCAGCAGGTCATAGATGTGGTGGCCGGGCCAACTCGTCTTGCCCGTCTTCGGCCAGTCGCCGAACTCCGCACTCCAGTCCCGCCGGAATGCGGTGCGACCGCGCTCCCAGATTCTCCGTTGCGCCTCCCCGTCGGATACGGACGGGTAGTCACAACAGCAGTGGGTGATGGCCATGCGGCCTCCTGCCTCCGCTGGCATGAAGAAGTAGCGTCCCTGCCAGTCGGCCTTGATGTCGGCCAGCCACATGCAACCCATGAGCGGGTAGCCCTGTGCCGCGCACTTCGACTCGCAGCGCGACAGGAACGCGGTGCTGCACTGCCAGGGGCCGTAATAGATGGTCGTCCGGAGTTGGCCGCTGTCCGGAGTCCGGACGACTGAACCGACCCATTTCGCGCGCGCAGGACTTCCACCGCCGCCGATGGTGGCCGAGCCACAGCCGACGAGTGCGAAAAGAACGGCAGCGCTCACGGCACCGCGGAAGGAGACAACGGCTGTCATGGCAATCCATGACGGCACAGCCACGGTTGCCAGGCCAAACGCTCGCTTCAGTCGTCTTCTTCGCGCCAGCTCAACCGCGCGCGCGTGCCTCGCGGCTCCAGTGCGTCAATGGACAGCGTCCACCCGAAGCGCTGGGCCAATCGTTCCACCAGGGACAGGCCGATGCCGTGGCTTTCGCTTCCGGGCTCTGCGCGGCCAAAGCCAGCACCCGTGTCAGTCAGGGTCCACGCCGAGGGCTCGATGGTGATCACGATGCGGCCTTCGTCTGTGTAGGCGAGCGCGTTCTTGAGGAGGTTCCCCATCATCACCCTTGCGACGGAGGCAGGGACGGGCGCGTGGACTTCGCCCGCGGACTCAATCGTCAGCTCGATGCCTTCACCGCGCCGCAGGTGCCCGTACAACGCGAGCAGCTCTCGTGAGACCCGGTGCAGGTCGCAGCGCTCCTCGGAGCGACGCTCGCGGGCCAGCCAGAGGATGCCCTCGGTCAGCAGGCCCATCTGGCTCACGGCTCGGCGCAGTCGATCGAACGTCTCCGCGTCTCCTGGCGGATCCAGTTCGAGTATCTCCACCGCGCCCTGGGCCACGGCCAAGGGGGTGCGCAGTTCGTGACTGGCATCGCGGTTGAACCGCCGCTCACGCTCCAACTGCTCCTGGATGCGTGCGTCGCGTGCGAGCAGCGCGTCCCTCAACGCCTGGACCTCGGACACTCCGCCGTCATCCCCGGGCGGCGGTGCTCCTTCGGTCCCGATCCACTCCACCATCCGCTCCAACGGCCGACCGAGTCTGCGGGCCACGAGGTGGGCGAGGGTCGCTGCGGCCAGCAACGCCAGCAGCGCACTGGTGAGGAGCAGTCCCGCGGTCCGCTTCAGGTTGTCCGTCGTGCTCGTCAGGCGCGTCACGTCGAACGCGAAGTACTGGCGGTCTCCACCAGCCCCGGAGCGCACCGCGACGTGGAAGTGTCCGTGGTTCCCGGCGGGCACCTCGTACTCTCCCGGCGGCGCATCTGGACGCAGTCGCTCCGCGAGCCAGGACGGCAGCTCGGAGCGGCCGTCATACCGCGTGATTCCGGGGACGTGACCTGGCTCGGTCCGGTCCGCCTCCTCGGCCACGATGCGGCTGAAGATGACGTCCTCGAGGTCGTAGCTGAAGAGCGTGAAGAACCCACCCATCAACACCAGCGCGAACGCCGCGGACAGTGCCATGGCGCGCTGGAGCACGGAGCGCACCGACCTGCTGTTCCTAGCGCGCATCCAGGCGGTACCCCTCGTTGCGCAGGGTGGTGATGGCATCATCGAGCCCCAGCCCGGCGAGCGCCTTGCGTAGGGCATAGACGTGCGTGCGCAGCGCGCTGGACTCGGGCGCGTCGTCCCCCCAGAGCCGCTCCGCCAGTGTGGCCGCGGGGACGGCTTCGGGTGCGGCCTCCATCAGCCACCGCAGGAGGAGTGCCTCGGTGCGGTTGAGCCGGACGGAGCGCCCTCCCCATTGGGTGTGCCCGCTCTCCGGCTCCAGCGTGAGCCCTCCGCGCGTCAGCTTCCGTCCGCTCGGAGGCACGGGCCGGCGCGCCAGCGCCTCCAGCCGCCAGCGCAGCTCCCGGAGCGAGAACGGTTTGACGAGATAGTCGTCCGCGCCCGCCTGGAAGCCTGCTTCCTTGTCCTCGAGCGTGTCCCTCGCCGTCAGCATCAGGATGGGGACGAGCCGGGGCGCGACCTGCCGGTAGCGATCGCACACGTCGAGGCCGCTCATGCCGGGCAGCATCACGTCCAGCACGATGACGTCGTACGGGTGGCCCAGTGCGAGCGCGAGCCCCTCGGGCCCGGTGCTCGCGAAGTCCAACTGGAAGTCCGGCTCCAGGAACCGCGCGATGTTGGCCTGGAGGTCGCGGTTGTCCTCGATGACGAGCACGCGCATGGGAGTGGCCGGGATGCTACCCGCGTCCACGTCAAATGAATGTCAGCGCGTGGGTGACGCCTGGTTGACCGCCGCTTCCGCACGCTCCACGGCCTCTCTCCAACGAGGAGTGCCGTGATGATGCGTTCGCTGTTCCTGGGTCTGATGCTCCTGGCCACCTCCGTGGCCCACGCCACGAGCCCCGCGGTCCCCGTGGAGGTCCGCGCGGAGGATGGGGAGCGGATCCCCGCGTGGGTGCTGTCGCCGGAAGGGGATCAGGCGAATCCGCCCGTGGCCGTCCTGCTGCACGGCCTTACCCGGAGCAAGGATGACTGGCTGTCGGACGCGGAGCCGACCTTCGGGGGCGCACTGACAGCGCATCTGCGGAGCGCCGGCTATCGGGTCTACCTCATGGACGCGAGACGGCACGGCGCGCGGGCAACTCCCGACGCGCGCCCCGGAGCCCTCGCGAAGCGAGCACACGCGGGGGAGCCCGGTCCGTATCAAGCGATGATTGTCGACACCGTCCGTGATGCGCAGGCGCTCCTCGCCCATGTGCTCGCCAACGGCAAGAAGCCGCCGAGGGTCCTCGTCGCCGGCTACAGCATGGGCGCCCAGGTGGGCCTCCTGCTGGCGTCGCGTGAGACTCGAATCACCCATCTGGTGACGATGGTGCCGCCGCATGTCGACCCCGTGCTGGGGGACGCCGCGCCGGTGAACCGGATGGGCCAGGTGCATCAGGCATGGCTGCTGTTGACCGCGAACCGCGATCCCTTCTCCACCGAGGAGGACACCCAGAAGCTGTTCGCCGCCGCGCCCTCCAAGCGCAAGACGCGCAAGGCCTTCGACAGCGGGCACGCACTGCCTCGCGAGTACCTGGACGAGGTCCGTCGCTGGCTGGGTGAGCCACCGCGAAAGCCGTAGGCTCGTGCGGACAGGTATCTGGCCCGAGCCCCCAGGGGGCGCCGCGATGACGACGCCCATCCTGCCGCCCGTGGCGACGCCTTCCTCAACCGCCAGCCGCCAGCCCGGGCCATGATGGGGAGGGGGCCGAGTGCCTCCTCTCCCTCAACGGAGAGCAAGGAGACCGGTCCGCATGCGCATCGCAATGAGTGGCACGCACCGCGCCGGAAAATCGACGCTCATCGAGGACCTGGGCGAAGAGCTTCCGGAGTATCGAGCCATCGACGAGCCGTACCACCTGCTCGAAGAGGAGGGGTACGCGTTCGCGTCGCCACCGGTCCTGGAGGACTTCGTCGAACAGCTCCGCCGCTCCCTGGATCTGCTCGAAGAAGAAGACACTCGAAACATCCTGTTCGATCGCTGCCCCCTCGACTTTCTCGGGTACCTCCTGACGCACGAGGACGCCGATGCGTTCGACGTCGAGGAGTGGTTGCCCCGAATACGCTCCACCCTCCAGACCCTGGACTTCGTCGTCTTCGTCCCCATCGAGGAGCGCGATCGCATCCGCCTCCCCGCGCACGAGGATTCCCAGCTGCGCAGGGAGGTGGACGAGAAGCTCGCCTGGATATTGCTCGACGACCCTTTCGAGCTGGGAGTGGAGGTCCTCTCCGTCCAAGGCTCCGCGACCGCGCGGGTTGCCCAGGTCCTCGAGCGCCTCGAGCGAGGTTGAAGCCATCACGCTCCGGTCACGCCCCCCGGGCTACTCCGTTCCGCACCTACACCCGGAGCGTCCATGCCCCTGAGACAACGGTTTCCTGTCGCGCACCGCGCGCGCATTCCCTTACCTCCGTCCGCCGGAGCCTCCCGCGGGCGGGGATGGGGGAAGGGCCAGTCCCGGAGGGCGCGCTCGCGTCCATTCCGTTGCTCCACCCCGCTTCCGCCAAAGCAAGCCTACCCGAACTCGCTGCGCAGGCAGCCCCACTGGGCCTTCCGCCCGACCCGGGCCTGGCGGCGGAGCCCGTGAGCATGCAAACGCTGAACAGCCGCAACGCCAGACCGTGGGGATTCCAGTGCCAATGCCAAATGCGTTGTGAAAAACACAACAGCATGGCCTGACACTCAGGGCCTGGCGCCGGGTGGTAACTTGCGTGCCCATGGACCTGCGAATCGTGCTCGGCGTCTCGCTGATGCTGGTGTCGCCCGCATGGAGTCAACCGGCGGCCTCTCCGGCCCCTGACTTCCAGGCCCGGATGTCCGCGGCGTCCCAGGCCTATGAGGAGCTCGACTACGAGCTTTCGCTCGAGCAGCTCGACGCGGCGATGGGCGTGGCGCGCGTCAGTGGAGAGCGGGGCAGGGTGGCCATCCTCCGGGGCATCGTGCTCGCGGACCTGGGACGCAGACAGGAGTCCCTGGCCTCCTTCAAGGAAGGGCTGTCGCTGCTGCCCGACGCGAGCCTTCCGGTGAAGGTGTCCCCCAAGGTGTCACGTGACTTCGAGGAGGTGCGCCGGAACGTGCAGCGAGAGCTGGCGCGCAATCCCAGACCGCCTCCGGACGTGCCGGTCGCGATCGCGGATGCGCAGCCCGAGCCCGCGCCGTCGCCCGGTCTCGTTCCTGCTCCGGCTCGGGAAGAGGTGCGCCGCACCCCCGTGCTTCCGCTGGCCTTGCTGGGGGGAGGCGTGGTGCTTGGGGGCATTGGGAGCTACGTGGGGCTCCAGTCGCGGAGCAACGTGAACGCCGCGCGTGATGATGCCTTCTACAGCGACCGCTCCGCGCACCTGGACAGCGCGCGGGGACAGGCGCTCGCGGCCAACATCCTCTTGGGCGCGGCCGTCACCGCCGCCGCCGGAGCCGCCGTCACCTGGCTTCTCTCGGACGCTCCGTCGTCGACGCGGACGGAGGTCTCGCCATGAAGCGCGCCGTGGCCGTGGGACTCGGGTTGTTCTGCATCACGTGCACGGTGCCGGACATCGACGAGCTCGAAGCAGAGCGTCCCAGTGGATGCGATGCGAGCCATCCCTGCCATGTCCAGGTCCGGCTGAGCTACGACGGCTTCCGTCCGGGCTGCGTCACGCTGCGAGTGGTGGACGCGGAGGATGCCTCCAGGACCTTCGAGCTGCCGGTGCCCGAGGGAGCGGGGGAGGTGGGCTTCATCCGCCGCACCGGCTGGAGCGACACCGTGAAGGTGACGGCCTCCGCCCGTGAGCGCTCGTGCGCGGGGCAGGAGGTGGCCACCGCGTCCGGGCAGGTGGTGGTTCCCGAGGAGGACACCGCCAGCTTCGCGCTGACCTTGAGCGCGCTGGACGAGGATGGGGATGGTTACGTGAGCACCACTACCCGGGGGACGGACTGTGACGACCACTCCGTCTCCATCTCCCCGGGCGTGGAGGAGCGCTGCGACTTCCTGGACAACAACTGTGACAGCCGGGTGGACCCGGTGCCTGTCTGTGATGGCGTCGAATGGAGGACCACCGAGCGCCAGCCGCTGGCGACCTTCCGGGACGTGGCCCCCCATGCGCGCGGCCAGGCCTGGCTCGTGAGCGACAGCAATGACGTGCTCGCCCACGTTCGCCCGCAGGCCGACGGTGGCTTTGACATACAGCCCTTCACCGACTGCCACGGGGCCTGGTCCACCGCGTGGGCGCGGCCGAGCGACGGGCGCGTGTTCATGGGCTCCTGGATGGGGCAGCTCGCCACGCGGTCGCTATCCGCCGCGGAGCCCTGCACGGTGACGTCCTTCGACGGGGGCGGGGCGGCCATCCAGGACCTCGTGGGCTTCGAGACGGACGGAGGCACGACGCTCTACGCGGTGAGCGAGACCGGGGACATCCTCCGCTGGGACCCTCCGGCGGAACCCCAGCGGGTGGAGCACGTGGATGCGGATCTGCGCTCCATCCACGGCCTCGACCCGCGAACGCTCATCACCGTGGGCACCAACGGCAAGGGGCCCGTCGCGTACCACGTCAACGCGGACGGCGGCCCGTGGCTCAGGGAGCCGCTGCCTCAGTCGAGCTCGGGGCAGGACGCCCTGGAGGCCGTGCACGTGGTGGCGCCGGGACTGGCCTACGCGGGCGGAGCACAGGGATTGTTCCTGGAGCGCGCGGCGGGCACCTGGCGCACGAAGCCGGCGTATCCCATCTATGTGGACGGCGGCGTCGCGCCCGACTTGCTGGACGTGGTGTCCTTCGGCCAGAGCGCTGTCTTCGCGCGCCTGGACACGGACGACCTCGTCCGCTTCGACGGAGTGGCGTGGCAGGACTTCCTCTTCGGAACCCAGGGCTTCACGGCGCTCGAAGGGCTGTCGTCAGACGAGCTGTGGAGCGCCACCGAGGATGGGACCGGGTTCTACTGGGCGCCGTAGGCCCTCATCTAGATATCGATGAACTCGCAGTCCTGGACGAGGACATTCATCATCAGCCCCTGCACCCGGCCACGCACACCGATCTTCGTCCCCTTGGACAGGCTCGCCGCCTTCTTCACCTGGTCGTCGGTGACGAAGCATTGGATCTGCGGAATCTCGAACTGCTTCCCGGTCCCGAGGGTGACGTAGACAGAATTGGTGATGTCCTTCTTCACGTCATCCACGATGCCAGCGGTCTGGATGACTTGATCCTTGAAGTTCGAGTCCGCTCGAACCTCGTTGTCGGCGTACTCCGCAAGAAGGGTGCGAATCGCGACCGCCTTCGGTTCAGGTGGCGCTGCCGTCTCGCGCGCGGAACTCGAAGCAGATGCTCCTGACGGAGAGGCGCCTTTCTTCGCTGCGCCAACGGCGCCCATGCAGGTGCCAAGGAAGCAAAGGGAGAAGAGCCCTCCAACGACGAAGAGGGACACCTTGAGGACAGACGCGCCCCGGGGCACTGGGGAGCCACACTTCGGACAAGCCGCTGCGTTGCTGGCGACATCGTTTCCGCACTGCTTGCACTTCACCAAAGCCATCGAGGTCTCGCCTCCAGAAGCTTGTCGGGTGCTGGTCCGACGCTCGAACAGGATTGGACGTTTGAACGTCCAGAACAATCCCTCGCGAGGAGTAGAGGAGGACGAAGTCGATTGTCGTGAAAAAATAGGTCACATGACCTATATCCGTGGCCAATCACGAAAGGGAGTCGCCATGGAGTCCGCGGGACGTGTCGTGCTGGTGGGGGGCTATGGGGTGGTGGGGGCGCAGCTCGCCTCCTTGCTGCGGGAGCGTCACCCGGACCTGCCGCTGCTCATCGCGGGGCGCCGGGACGGGCCCGCCCGGGAGCTGGCCTCGCGTCTGGGGCGGGCGGAGGGCGTCGCGCTGGATGTCCGCTCACCCCAGGCGCTGGCGGCGCTGGGGGAGACGCCCCGGGCCGTGCTGTCCCTGGTCAATGACCCGGAGGACACGCTGCTCCTGGCGGCTTCGCGCGCCGGGGTGCCCGTGCTGGACATCACCCGGTGGACGTCCCGGTTGCAGGCCACGGTGCTGCGGCTCTCCGGTGCGACGGCGGGCGCGCCGGTGTTGCTCGGTTCCGCGTGGATGGCGGGGCTGGTTCCCCGCCTCGTGGCGATGGCGGCTCGGAGGGTGGGGCGCCTGGAGCGGGTGGAGGTGGCCATCCGCTTCGCGCTCGCGGATCAGGCCGGGCCGGACTCGTTGGAGTACATGGACCGGCTGGGCTTGCCCTTCGAGGTGACGCAGGACGGTCAGGAGCGGCAGGTGCTGCCGCTGACGGACGGCCGGCGGGTGCGGTTCTCCGACGGACGCCACACCCGGGTCTTCCGGCTCGACACGCCCGAACAGGCGACGCTGCCCCGCGTGCTGGGCGCGCGGACGGTGACGACGCGGCTGGGCTTCGACTCGGGCTTCGCGACCTGGACGCTCGTCGCGCTCCAGCGGCTGGGCATCCTTCGGCTGCTCCAGCACCCCCGCTGGACGTCCCTGCGCCGGACGCTGCTCACCGGCAGCAACACGGGGGGCGAAGCCGCGTTCGTGGCGGACGTGGAGGGCGAGCGGGGACAGGTCCGCATCGAGGTCGTGGATCCCCTGGGCCAGGCCCACCTCACCGCCGTCGGTGCATTGCTGGGCGCGGAGCGTCTCTTGGGTCTGGATGGAGCGCCGCCGCCACCTCCGGGCGTGTGGTTCCCGGAGCATGAGTCCCGACCCGAGGAGATGCTGGCCACCCTGCGCGCCTGCGGCGTCGAGGTCCGGATCGACGAGCATCTGGCGCGCGAGGCGGCGTGATGGTCCGCCGCGCGAGCAAGAAGACCCCCGGGACACTTCCCTCGGCGAGCCCCCGGAAGGGGACCGCCGTGCATGCCAAGGGCACCGAGCGCGTGGAGCGCATCCTCGATGCCACCATGGAGGTCCTGGCCGGTGACGGCTACGCGGGGCTCAGTCTGCGCGTCGTGGCCCAGCGCGCGGGCTTGAGCCTGGGGAACCTCCAGTACTACTTCCCCACCAAGCAGGACGTGGTGCGGGCGCTGCTGGCGCGCTACCTGGAGCAGGCCCTCCAGCGCGTCCGTGAGCGGATGGCGGGCGGAGGAAGTGAACCAGCGCAGCGGCTGCGGCTCGCCGTGGACGCCATCCTGGAGGACCAGGACTCACCGCACGCCTGCCAGTTCTTCGCGGAGCTGTGGGCGATGGCCGCGAGGGACGCGATGGTGGCCGACGCGCTCACGGTCTTCTACGCGGGCTATCGCGCGGGCGTCGTGGAGCTGCTGCGGGAGCTGTCCCCCGAATCCACCCCGGCGCGCAGGGAGCGGAGGGCGGCGCTGCTGGTCGCCCTCTTCGAAGGCCTGTCCCTCTTCCGGGGCGGCGGGAACCTTCGCGGCGCCTCGGTGCCAGGGCTGGAGCAGGAGCTGCGCGTGCTGCTGGAGCAGGTGCTGCTTCCCGCCTCAGAACGAGGGCAGGTCTGACGCCAGATGTGAGGACAGCCCACCGTCCATCACCAGGGCGCTCCCGTTGACGTAGCCGCCAGCGGGCCCCACGAGGAACGCCACCAGGCCCGCGACTTCCTCGGGTGTTCCGAAGCGCTTCGCGGGGATTCGCTCCTGCAAGCGCTGACGTGAGGAGGAGGGGGCCTTCGCCAGCATGTCCGTCTCGATGTAGCCAGGACAGACCGCGTTGCAGGTGATGCCGTACGCTCCCCACTCCGCGGCGATGGCCTTCGAATAGCCCACGAGCGCGTGCTTGGTGGCCGCGTAGGTGGACGACTGCGCTCCGCCGAAGAGGCCCATGATGGACGCGACGTTCACGATGCGCCCATGGCCTTCCGTCTTCATCCGCGGCAACGCCCACTGACACAGGTTGCGCACGCCCTCCACGTTCACGCCGAACAGCAGATCCCACTCGGCGACGCTGACCTCGTCCGCGCGATGAAACGGTCCCCCCAGGCCCGCGTTGTTCACGAGCACCTGGGGCACGCCCACCTTCGCTTCGAGCCGGCCGAGCGCTGACTCCACCTCGTCCCGGTTCGCGACGTCGCAGGCCAGCGGCCACGCACGGCCCCCGGCCGCGCTCAGCTGGTTCTGGAGCTGCTCCAGCGCGGCGGCATCGCGGGACACCAGGACCACCTCGAACCCGTTCCGGGACAGCAGGGTGGCGATGGCCGCTCCAATGCCACGGCTGGCCCCGGTGACGACGGCGACAGGTGCCTTCGGCTGCGTCCGCATCAGAGGACTCCCTGCGGCGGGACGAGGCGCATCTCGTCGATCCGCACGTTCGGAGGCTTGATGGCGATCTCCCAGATGCACTGGGCCACGTCCTCCACGGCGAGCATGTCGGACGGGCTGAACTCCGGCCGCGACTTCCAGAAGGCGGTGTAGACGGCACCGAGCGACAGCAGGGTGGCGCGGATGCCGAACGCCTTGCCCTCCTCGTTCAGGACGCCCGTCAGTCCCCGGACGCCATGCTTCGTCGCGGCGTAGGTCCCGTTCATGGGCAGCGTGAGGTGGTCGCTCACGGACCCGATGTGGATGATCCGCCCGCCGCCCCGGGGTTTCATCCGCCGGAAGGCCTCGCGCGCGCACAGGAACGTGCCCGTGAGGTTCACGTCCAGGGTCCGCTTCCAGTCCTCGAGGGACGTCTCGTGGAGCGGCGTGAAGACTCCGACGCCCGCGCAGTTGACCAGGACCTCGACGGGGCCCGTCTCCGCCTCCGCCCGCTTGAACAGCGCCATCACGGAGTCCTCGCGCGTGACATCCACGTGCAGGCAGTCCGCCGTCTCCGTCGTCACGTCACTCGCGGCGCACACCACGCGCAGGCCCTCCGCGCGCAGCTTGTGGACGACGGCGCGCCCGATGTCGCCCGTGCCTCCGATGACGATGACATTCCGAATGCTCAAGCGCCGTACCTCTCCCCCGGGTTCATCCCCATGGACAGGGTAGTCCATGCAAAGCGAGCCAAGGGGGAATCCTCAGGGGTGGGGTGCGAATCCGCTTTCGAGCTATTCGGGCGCGCCCTGTTCGATCCACGTGAAGATGAGGTCGATCTCCTCTTCGGGGATGGGCGGCAGGCCCAGGGGCATGCCCAGCACTCCCGGCTGGAAGTGCCCGTCCAGCTCCCCCTGCCGTGCGAGCAGCGCGGCCACCAGCCGGGGCGTCCCATCCTCCAGCCGGTCCGGGAGCCCGCGGAACTGGCCGTCGCGTTTGACGCCTCGCAGGAAGCCGGCCCGCGTGGCCAGGTCGAGCGAGGCTCCGTCGTAGCCGAACCCGCCCGAGTTCCCCGGCCCCTGATCACCAGGCCGCCGCATGTCGGAGTGACAGTGGTAGCAGAGGTGGCGTGAGAGCTTCTTCGCCACTTCCGGATAGTGGACCTCGCGCTCCAGCCTCTTGGGTTGGTACCGGGGGCGTGGCGCCGCCGCCACCTGGGGCTGGGGCGCGCGCAGGAACGCCGCCAGATCCTCGACCTGCTTCGGGGTGAACGCGAAGGTGGGCATCTCCGTGTCGGGGAGGATGCGGCGCGGATCCGTCAGCCAGTTGCGCAGCTGCGCCAGGGACATGCGGTCTCGCACGTGGCGCAAGTCGGGGGCCCGCCTCCGGGCCGAGGGGCTCTGGAGCTCCGGCGCGCCGTAGCGCAGGGACTCAAGCGGGAAGTCGCCCCGGTAGTGACAGCTCGCGCATGCGTGCTCCGCGTAGAGCGCCCGGCCCGCCTCCACATCCCCCTTCGCCGGCTCCGCCGACTCCTGCTCGGTCACCGCGAAGTAGTCCGCGATGAGCTCCGCGTCCTTCGGGCCCACCTTCATCCGGGGCATGGTGGCGCCGTAGAGCGGCCTCACCACGTGCGGCGCCTGGAGCCAGGAGACGAGCCACTCGCGCTTGACCCGCTGGCTCAGCGAGCCGAGGTCCGGGGTCCTCACCAGGTGGGTGATGTGTCCCTTCCACCGCGCGACCTCCGCCTCCTTGTACCAGAGGTCCATCCTCCCCGAGGCGATGGCCTGATGGCACGTGACACAGTTCTCGCTCAGGCGCGCGGACACCGGTTCGAGCCCGGGGACGACATGACAGCGATTGCACTGGAAATGCTCCACGGCCTCCCGTGGGGTCTCCGGTGAGTGTTTCGTGGGGGCGAGCACCCGCGTCCGCAGGCGCAGCGCCAGCACGTCCGCGTCACGGACGAGCACATAGCCACCACCGGCCGCGGCCACCACGAGGGCCAGGCCCGCGAGCGAGGCAAACGGAGACGAGCGCAAGGCCACGACGGACGCTCAGTAATAACCGCGGGTGTCCGCGAACCCGAGCGATGTGTTGTCGCAGAGGTAGGGGAGGATGATGTACTCCCGGACCATTCCCAGTCCCAGCACCAGCACCACGGACGTGACCACCAGGGCCACGATCGGCCGTTTCCCCGTGTCGCCGAACCTCCGCTTGCCGGGCCCCTGGAAGAACGCGGCCTGCAGGACGAAGAGCACGATGGGGCTCACCACCAGCATCACCAGGTTGGGGATGCTCATCCGGCACTCGGAGAAGTCTCTCGCGGTGAAGTTGAGCAGCGGCCCTCCCACCGAGACCATCTCCAGCAGCAGGATGAGCGCGACGCCGACCACCATGAAGAAGGTCCTGCGCGCTTGCGGCGTCACCGGCCGTCCCTTGACGACCGGGCCCCAGACGTTGCGAATGACGACGCGGTTCATGAACACCGCGCCCACGGACCAGAAGAACAGGTCCGCCCAATAGGACTGACTGAAGTCCCTGGGGGTGTAGTCCATCGCGTTGATGCAGGCGAGCGCATGCAGCGGCCAGAGGACCGAGGCACCGAACAGGATGGGAGCGAGGGCGCGGGGAAGCATCCGGTGAGGCTATCAGGCACTTCGCCGGGAGTGCGAGTCGGCCTGCCTGGCGGCTGAGCCCATTGGCAGTCACGGAGCCGGGCACGGCGTGCGCACGCTGCTGGGGAGTGGGCTTGGGGCCTACCCTCTGGAGTGCGCTCAGGAGGGCCGGCGCACTCGCGGGGAGTTCGCATGGAGCACTTCCTCACCCACGCCGAGCAACCTGTCGCGGTGCGCCATGCCAGACGTGCCAGCCGGACCTGGCCCCGCTGGCTCCGCTACACGTTGCCGGGGGCCTGGGTGGCGCTCCTCTTCGCCTGTCTGGCTTTCACTCCGTCCCTCTTGCCTCGCAGCGGGCCGTTCCAGGGATTCGTCAGCGGCCTCAGCGCGGCCATCGGCTATGGGCTCGGGTGCCTGGGCGCCTGGCTCTGGCGGGAGTTCGCGGACCGCCCCGCGAGGACGCCTCCTCGTCGCGCATGGCAGGGCTTCTTCATCGTGGCCGCCGTGGCGCTGACAGGCGCGCTGCTGCTTGGCTGGCATTGGCAGCAGCGCCTGCGCGAGCTCATGGGCATGCCCTCACCGGGCCGCGCGGGATATCTGCTCGCTCCCTTCGTCGCGGCGGTCGTCTTCTTCGTGCTCATCGCCGTGGCGCGTGGCCTGCTTGGCGTGTCCCGCGCATTGGCCAGGCTGCTCTCCAGACACATCGGTCCTCGCGCGGCCCGGGCGACGAGCGGGCTGGCCGTGGTGGTGCTCACCGCGCTGGTGGCGAGCGGCCTGCTGTGGGACGGGCTCATCGCCGCGGCGGACCGCACCCTGGAGGTCCAGGACACGCTGACCGACGAGGGCGTGGTGCCACCGCGCACGGCGTTGCGCTCTGGAGGCGCGGGCTCACGCATCCCGTGGGAGTCCCTGGGAAGGGAAGGGCGCAACTTCATCGGGCGCGGGCCTTCGGTCGAGGAGCTCTCGCGCTTCCATGGCTCGGCGGTGAAGGAACCCATTCGCGCGTACGCGGGCCATGCCTCCGCGCCGGATGCGGAGGCCCGCGCGGCGCTCGCGGTCGACGACCTGGAGCGGGCCGGCGGCTTCGACCGCGCGTACCTGCTGGTGGTGACGACCACGGGCAGTGGCTGGGTGGTGCCGGAGGCCGTGGATGCCTTCGAGTACATGACCGGCGGCGACTCCGCGATCGTCGCCATGCAGTACTCGCATCTGTGGTCGTGGCTCTCCGTCCTGGTGGATCAGAAGCGGGCCCGGGAGTCCGGCCGGGCGCTCTTCGACGAAGTGTATGAGCGCTGGTCGCGGCTTCCTCCCGGCCAGCGCCCGAAGCTGCTGGTGTTCGGTGAGAGCCTGGGCTCCTACGGCGGAGAGACCGCGTTCAGCGGCGAGCGGGACCTGGCCCAGCGCACCGACGGCGTGCTCTTCGTGGGGCCGCCGAACTTCAACACCCTGTATCGCGCGTTCACCGACCACCGGGACCCGGGCAGCCCCGAGGTGGAGCCCATCTACCGGCAGGGCCGCATCGTCCGCTTCAGCCGCCGGCCGGGGACGGACATCCCGCCCGCGTCCGCGCCGTGGGGGGATTCGCGCGTGCTGTACCTGCTGCATCCCTCCGACCCCATCATCTGGTGGAGCCCCCGCCTCCTGGTGCAGAAGCCAGACTGGCTGCGCGAGCCGCGAGGCGATGACGTCCTGGACCAGATGGTGTGGATCCCCTTCGTGACGTTCTGGCAGGTGACCGCGGACCTTCCCCTGGGGATGGAGGTGCCCGCGGGCCACGGCCACGTCTACACGGCCGAGCACGTGGACGGCTGGGCCGCGCTCCTGCGGCCCGAGGGCTGGAGCGCGGACCAGACGGCACGGCTGAGGGAGCTCCTCCTGGCGCGTTGAGGCGGAAGGCTACTGGGGCATCCCCGAGGACGTGGCCGACGCGGGGACACACTTCGTCTCGTACACGCTGACGATGCGCTTGAACTCCTGGCGCGTCACATCCGGGACCCCTTCGTGGAGCATGTCGAGCGCGCGCCGCCCCATGGACACGGCCTCGTTGCAGCGCCCGGTCTGGAAGAACAGCGCCGCCTGGGTGTTGAGGATGGCCGAGTTGCCCGGCATCAGCCGCACGGCGCGCTGGGCCGGGGCGAGCCCCTTCTGGGGCTGCTCGGTGATGACGTAGTACCAGGCCAGACCGTTCTGGG
This sequence comes from Corallococcus sp. M7, assembly GCF_054512695.1. NCBI lineage: Bacteria > Pseudomonadati > Myxococcota > Myxococcia > Myxococcales > Myxococcaceae > Corallococcus > Corallococcus sp. M7. Next base: position 5,758,156 of record NZ_CM137252.1, on the reverse strand, counting down.
CGGAGGGGCTGTCCGGTAGCAGCTCCGCGGCGCGACGGCGGGCCTGCTCCTGGGTGGCGGACAGGTCGCCTTCGGCCTCCAGCGACGTGGCGAGCAGATCCCACGCGCGCCCATCCTCCGGATGCTTCTCCACCAGCTCCCGCGCGAGCTTCAGCCGCCCGGCCTTGTCCAGCTTCTCGGCCCGCAGCCGGTGGGTCTCCACGTGGGTCGGGTCCTCCTTCAACGCCTGCTCCAGCTCCAGGTCCGCCTTGCGCTGACGCTCCTCCCGCGGCACGTCCCCGGGCGCCTGGGTGAAGAGGATGGAGCGGATGACGTGCACGTCCGCGGGCTCCAGGGCGCGTGTCTGGGTTTGCGTGGGCACCGGCGGCAGCGGCTGGGTGGAGATGGCGTAGCGCCCGAGCTGCACGTAGTTCGCGAGCGCGGCCTGGTACGTGGTGTCCCCCTGGAAGGCGGCCGTGAAGGCGCGCCGGGGATCCTCGCCCCGGGCCAGCTGGTCCTGGAAGGTGCCGAAGCGGTCGCCGTGCTCGTTGATGAGGTAGTGCACCCACAGCCACGCCGAGGCGTAGTGGCGCTGAAGCTCCGCGGTGCCCTGGTTCGTCTTGCCGTCCCACTGCCACAGCTCGGCCAGCGTGAGCCATCCGTGCGAGCGCACGTACTGGAGCAGCGCCGGGCTGGCCCGGCCCAGCACCACGTTTCGGTCGCTGGGCCGGATGGTGACGGTCTGCAGGTAGGACGCCAGGCCTTCCGAAATCCAGCGCGGCTGGCGGGGCAGGGCGAAGGCGCTCAGGTAGTGCGCCAGCTCATGGGCCTGGGTCTCCTTGTCACCCGTCGTGTCCGCCAGCAGGTAGCCGCCGCCGCCCGTCATCACCATCCGGGGGCCGTCGGGCGTCTGGCCGGCGAAGCCCGCGTAGCGCGCGTCGGTGAACTCCTCCAGGTCGCGGGGATTGCCGAGCACGATGACGTCCACCGTGCCCGGCGGGTCGAAGCCCGCGCCCCAGGCGAGCAGCAGCGCCCGGCGGAACTCCTCCAGCTCCACCGCGCTCTTCGCCGCCGCCTCTTCCTCCAGGTTCGTGCGCACGCGGAAGTGCGTGCTCTTCACCTCGCGCCAGGGGCGTCCACCCTCGGCCGGACACAGGGCCCGGCTCGCCGTGCAGCCCGAAAACAACGCCAACGCCAATCCCAGGAGCCCCAAGCGAATGCCCATGGTCGCGCCTTCTGGCACACCCCCCGGGTGAAAGGACAGCCACCCCCGGCATGACGCAGGGGCGGCTCCGGCCCCCACGACAGGCCGCCGAAGGCGATGAATCGTGAGTGAATCCGGGCACTTCGATTCACTCGACGGGCCCCGGCGGTCCCCGCCGACGGCCGGGGGGCCCTCCCGCGTCAAGGACCCCGGTGGGGGCGACCGCTCCGAGGAGGCTCCCCGCTTGCCCTGAAATCACGTATAGGCCCTCCGCACATTTCGCGCGGCACGCGAGCGATCCGCAGGGTGAGCGGTCAGGGGCCCCCGGGACTGCTCTGGAGGAACGGATGGAGTTGTCGAGTCTCGAATCGGATTTCTGGGCAATCGCACCGAGCGTCATCGGCGCCGTCGGTCTGCTCTTCGCTGCGTTCTTCTACTTCCGCGTCAAGGGGCTGCCCGAAGGTGACGCGACGATGAACCGCATCGCGGGCTACATCCGCGAAGGCGCGATGGCGTTCCTCGTCCGCGAATACAAGGTGCTCGCGGTCTACTGCGTGGTCGTGGCGATCGCCATCGGCCTGGCGCTGGGCCCGGTCGCCAGCGCGAGCTTCGTGGCGGGCGCGTTCCTGTCGCTGCTCGCGGGCTACATCGGCATGAAGGCCGCGACGTTCGCGAACGTGCGCACCGCGCAGGCCGCGCGCACCGGCTCCAAGCCGAACGCGCTGCTCGTCGCGCTGGATGGCGGCGCCGTGATGGGCCTCGCCGTCGCCGGCCTGGGCCTCATCGGCATGGGCGTCGTCTACTACGTGTTCAAGTCGAGCCCGGAGCTGTCCCCCATCCTCCACTCGTTCGCCGTGGGCGCCAGCTCCATCGCGCTCTTCGCGCGCGTGGGCGGCGGCATCTACACCAAGGCCGCGGACGTGGGCTCCGACATCGCCGGCAAGGTCATCGAGAACATCCCCGAGGACGACCCGCGCAACCCCGGCGTCATCGCCGACAACGTGGGTGACAACGTGGGCGACGTGGCCGGCATGGGCGCGGACATCTACGAGTCCATGGTCGCCGCCATCGTCGCCGCCATGGCCATCGCGCTGACCGCCAACTCCACGGAGCTCTCCCGCCTGGTGGTGGACACGAACGCCACGGGCAACGCGAAGATCGCCGGCGTGGTGCTGCCGCTGGTGCTGTCCGCCATCGGTCTGGTGGTCAGCCTGCTGAGCATCTTCATCGCCCGCGCGCTCAAGCACATGAACCCCGCGCAGGTGCTGCGCAGCGCGCTGATCATGCCCCCCGTCATCCTGGTGGGCCTGTCGTTCGTGCTGATGAACGTGTTCGGCCTGTCCCAGTCCATCACGGTGGCGCTGGCGGCCGGTGCCTTCGGCGGCGCCATCATCGGCCTCGTCACGGACTACTACACGTCCTCCACGCCGGTGCAGCGCATCGCGGAGGCCTCCATCACGGGCGCGGGCACCAACCTCATCCGCGGCCTCGCGGTCGGCATGGAGAGCGTGGGCATCTCCATGGCCACCATCGCCCTGGTGGCGTACATCGCGGACCGCGCGCTGGGCCTGTACGGCATCGCGCTGTCGGCGGTGGGCATGCTGGGCGGCACGGCCGTCGTGATGACGGTGGACGCGTACGGCCCCATCTCCGACAACGCGGGCGGCATCTCCGAGATGTCCGGCCTGGGCCCTGAAGTGCGCGCCATCACCGACGAGCTGGACGCGGTGGGCAACACCACGGCCGCCATCGGCAAGGGCTTCGCCATCGGCTCCGCGACCCTCACGGTCATCGCGCTGTTCTCCGCGTTCAACCTGGAGGTCAACCACACGCGCGTCGCCAACAACATGGCGGAGATGAGCCTGGAGCTGACCAACCCGAACGTCATCGTGGGCCTGCTGCTGGGCTCCATCCTCCCGTTCCTGGTGGGCGCTTCCACCATGCTCGCGGTGGGCCGCGCCGCCGGCGCCATCGTGGAGGAGATTGGCCGTCAGTTCCGTGAGATCCCCGGCCTGATGGAGCTCAAGGCCGAGCCGGACCCCAAGAAGATCGTCGACATCTCCACCAAGAGCGCGCTGCGCGAGATGATCTTCCCGGGCCTCATCGCCATCGTCGCCCCGCCGCTGGTGGGCTGGGTTCTGGGGCCCCTCGCCCTGGCGGGCCTCCTGGCCGGCTCGCTCGTCGTCGGCGCCACCATGGCCCTCTACATGGCCAACGCGGGCGGCGCGTGGGACAACGCCAAGAAGTTCATTGAGAAGGGCAAGCTGCCGGGTCACGCCAAGGGCTCGGCCGTCCACAAGGCCGCCGTCGTGGGCGACATGGTGGGCGACCCCTTCAAGGACACGTCCGGTCCGGGCGTGGCCATCCTCATCAAGGTCATGAGCGTCGTGTCGCTGCTCGTGGCCTCGCTCATCGCGCTGCGCTGAGCCGTCGTCCCTGGGGTGCGGCCACCCGGCTTCGGGGCGCCGCACCCTGGGTGTAGGAGACCAGACACCCGGCCAGGCAATGCCGGCCGCGTCAGGGGCAGTGGGCGAGCGCGTGCTTACACTTCATGGTGTGAGCCGCTCGCCGTTCTCCTGACGATGAGGTGTCCCATGGTCCTGGAGTTCTCCCAGCAGCAGATCCACCTGCTCCACGCCGTGCTGGCTGAAAGCGCAGACGCGCTGCGGGACGAGATCGTCCGCACCGACAAGCTCGAGCTGCGTGAAGAGCTGAAGGACAAGCTCGAGCAGCTGCTGGTCATCCTGCGCCAGGTGGAAGCCCGGACGTACCAGGAGCAGCCGGCGGCGCTCTAAGGCTGTCGGGCCGGGTGAGGGCTCCAGGCGAGAGGCCTGGGGCCTGGAGGGCTGCCTGCTTCAGCGCGGTGCCTGGACGGGCTTCCCTTCAAGGGGGTGCCCCCGGGTCCCGGCGCTCCATTCCTCCCAGACGTTGAACGACTTCATCTGCTGGCCCAGGTCGGTGTCGCGCACGAGCGCCTCCACCTCCGCGCGGCTCTGCCGGGGCAGCTTCTCCTCCATCGTCGCGAAGCCCCAGGCGAGCGCGCCCACCACGGCCGCGTTGGCGCGCAGCGTGCGCGCGTCGCACTGTTCGAACTCATCCGAGCGCGCGTGGTAGTTGGGCCCGTACGTGGCCGGCTCCTGGTTGGCGACGAGGTTCGCCACGCCGTGCATCATGAAGTCGAAGTTGTCGGTGCCCACCACCGGCGCGTCCACCTGCGTGAAGGGGCCCAGGCCCGTCACCGGCTTCAGGGCCTGGTCCACCAGCGGCACCAGCGCGGGCCGGCCATTCGTATAGAAGCCGGTGATGCGCCCGCAGCCGATGTCCACCGACAGCGCCAGGGTGTGCCGGTCCAGCTCCGCCGCGTGCGTGCGCGCGTATCCGGCCGAGCCGTACATGCCCTGCTCCTCGCCGTTCCACAAAGCGAAGCGCAGCGTGCGCGCGGGCTTCAGGCCCAGGCGCTGCATCTGCCGCGCGAGGTCGAGCAGCATCGCGACGTTGGCGCCGTTGTCCAGCGCGCCGCCGCCCAGGTCCCAGCTGTCCAGGTGCGCCCCCAGCACGACGACCTCTTCCGGATGCGTGGTGCCGCGAATCTCGCCAATGACGTTGCGTGACTCGTAGGGGCCGCCCGTCCGCAGGTCCAGCACCGAGGTGAGCTTCAGCGTCTTGCCCGCGCGCAGGAGCCGCAGCGCGCGCTTCGCGCCGTCGCGCTCCATCACCAGCATGGGGCGCGTGTTCCTGGGGCCCACGGAGACGCTGTGCCGGTAGAGCTGGTTGCCGGGCCGGCTGCCCATGTAGACGACGCCGGCCACGCCCGCGGCGAACGCCCGGGACTCGATGACCGCCGCCTCGTCGTACTCGCGGAAGAGCCCGTCGACGTCCTTGAGCTCGTCCGTCTCCACCAGCAGGTACGCGCCGCGCGCCTTCGTGCCCACGCGTGCGAAGTCCGCCTCGGTGCCCCGGCCCGCGTCCAGCAGCGGCGCGGTGAGGCCTCCCTTGGGCGTGGCGGCGGAGAAGGGCATCGCGGCCACGCGCGGGGCGAAGCGCACGTCCTGGCCCTGCACGGACGCGGTGGCGGCGCGCTCCAGCCACAGCGCGGGCATGGGGAACGCTTCCGTGCGCGCCGTCACGCCCGCGGCGCGGAAGCGCTCCAGCGCCCAGGACACGGAGCGCTGGTTGGCTTCGGAGCCCGTGGCCCTCCCGCCCACCTCATCCACCAGCGAGCGCAGGTCCTCGACCATGGGCGTCGCGCCCAGCACGCTCCCCACGAGCAGCGCGGCTTCGCGCTCACGGATGGAGGAAGGGGTCTCCCCGGCCGTGGCTTGAGCCGGGAGGGCCAGGGCGAGGGACAGCGCCGCGAGGCGGAGCAGGGGTCGGGGAGGGGACATGGCGCAAGCATCCCCACCCCGGCCGTCCTCCGGCAAGTCAGCGCATCTTGAGCACCACCCGGAAGCGGGCCTTGTTGCTCATCATCCGCTCGTAGGCCTCCGCGGCGCGGTCCAGGGGGAACACCTCGTTGCGCGAGCGCACGCCCACGAGCGCGCTGAAGTCCATGGTCTCCTGCGAGTCCTGGGGCACGCCGCTGGGCCACCCTTGGATGCGCGTGCGCTTTCCAATCATGGACATGCTGCTCACGGGGATGGGCTCCGAGCCCGCGCCCAGGAGCAGCAGGGTGCCGTTGCGTCCCAGGCCTCCGAGCAGCTCGCCCGCGAGGCTGCTGCTCGACGCGGTCATCATGATGACGCGCGCGCCCCCGAGCTTCTGGAGGGCCTCCGCGGGCTTGCCCTTCTCCGTGTCGATGTACTCGTGCGCGCCCAGCTCCATCGCCAGGGCCTTCTTGTCCGCGCCGCGTGAGATGGCGACGGTGCGGTAGCCGAACTTGCTGGCGTACTGGATGGCCAGGTGGCCCAGGCCGCCAATGCCTTGCACCGCGACCAGGTCCCCCGGCCGCGCGCCCATGTTGCGCAGGGAGTTGTACGTGGTGACGCCCGCGCAGAGCAGCGGCGCGGCATCCTCGGAGCTCATCCCCTCCGGGACCCGGGCCAGCGCCTCCTGCGGCGCGACCAGGTACTCCGCGTAGCCACCGTCGTAGCTGATGCCGCAGATCTGCTGCTTCTCACAGGTGACGAAGTCGCCGCTGCGGCACGCGACACACTGGCCGCAATGGCCCCCGTGCCAGCCCACGCCGACGTGCTGTCCCTCCTTCCAGGCCGTCACGCCGGGGCCCACCCGTTCGATGCGGCCCACGACCTCGTGGCCCGGCACACGGGGGTACTGGATGGGCATCCAGCCTTCCTTGGTGATGGCATCGCTGTGGCAGACGCCACACGCCTCCACCGCGATCCGGACCTGCCCGGGACCGGGCTCGGGCACCTCACGCTCGACCACCTCGAGCGCGCCGCCGCCCTTCTGCACCTGCACCGCCTTCATCTTCCTGGCCATGGCGTCTCCTCGGGGGGAGGGATGGGGATGACGCGGCGCGGGCGCACCTGGAGTGAGGGTGAACGCCTGTCCGGTGAGCGGGCAGGGAAGGCAGGTCCTGGCTGCTTCGGTTCTTCAAACTCGCCGCGTCAGGAGGCCAACCACGGGTTGAGCGTTTCGGGCTCCCGGGCCTGCCAGAGTCCGAGCATCAGCCACTCCTTGGCGAGGCGCGTGGTGTTGGCGTCATGAGGCCGTCTGGAGAGCAGGTCCAGCAAGTGGCGCCACTGTTCGTTGGAGAGGGGTACTGCAGTGCACGCGGCTCGGTAGAGGGTGATGAGCTCGTGGGACTGAGACACGACGAAACCTGCGAGGACCTGTTCCAGGAGTGCCGGGTCGTCCACCTTCGACAGCTTCACCAAGGTGCGCTGGCGGAGCGACAGGTATCCTGGCTCTCCCAAGGCCGACCATCGGTCATCCGCATCGAGGCGGGACTGGGACGCGAAATCTGCGATCCAGTGTTCGAACACCTCCTTCGCTTCCCAGGTGGAGGCCTGCGCGAGGGCGCTCAGCACCAGTCGAGCCCTCTCCGCGGGATTGAGTTCCGGGCGCGCCGCCAACTCCAGCAACACGTGTCGCGAATGCCGCTCCTGATGGAGGCGCGCCTGCTGGGTGATCAACGCGGCACGACGCGCCGGTGGACAGCCCCATTTCGTGAGGACATCAAGGAGCTCCAGCGGTTCGTCGTATCCTTCGATGTAGGTCAGACGGAAGGCCAGGACGTCGATCCGCTCTTGGACGGACAACCCCACCCAATCCAGGAGCTCGAGCACCTGGTCGAGGGACAGAATCCTGGGGGCATGGCGCACGACATGAAGCAGCGAATTCCGCAGCACCTCGTTGGGTGGCATCACTGCCTTCAGCGCATGAATGAATCGCAGCGCTTCGATATCGGCATCCTTTGCCAGGAGGAGGACGGTCGCACTGAGTATGGATGGAATGCGAGCATCGTGCGCTCCCAGTTCCAGCAGCCGGAGCGCGGCCAACCCCTGAAGATGTCGCCGCGAGTCTTCCTCTTCCTCGACCGAGCCAGGCTCCACGTCCAGTGCCGGTAGCAGGTGGCGCGTCCGCTCATGGGGCGACAGCTCCGCCAGGGTCGCGAGCCTGTCGAAAGCATCGATCACGGCGAGGTGGGTGGAGACCTCCTGCTCCAATAGGAGCGCGCCCATCCATTTCCGGACCTGCCCGGCGTTCCACCTGGGGAGTGATTGCTGCTTCGCCTGTGGCTCTTGGCGTGACCAGAGTTCAAGCTTGTACTCCGCACTGCGGCTCAGTCCACCCGCCGCATGGAAAAGCACCTGCTCGACTGCGAAGCCCACCAAGTCTTCCTGGATGAGCTGTACGTAATCAATCCAGGGCTCCAGTCGGTCACGCAGGGACTGGGGCTGGCGCCGGATGACCTTCCAGATTTCCGGGCGGAGCTGGGCCCAGTCGTACATGGGGGAGTCGAAGTCAGTGCCAGCGGACCCTTCGCTGTCGACTCGCGCGAGGAATACTTCGACCAGCTGCTCTGAGTAGAACCCATGGTCGTCAATGAGTTGAATCAACTCCCTGAGGGACCTGACGGGAGCCGAGGACATCCGGTGTTCGAGCGCCGCGCAGATCGGGTCCCGGTAAGGAGCCTTCGCCGCGAGAACCCTCAAGGCGCGGGAGAACCGGCCGACGTCTTCATCCCTCAACCACGACGTGAGAAGCGCGAGCCCCTTCGCCGGCCGATGCACACAGAGCTCATACATCGCCGCGAAATCGGCGCGCTGTGTGTGGTGGAGTGCATCATTCAGGAGTTCGTCCCGAATCGAGTTCGCCACGGCCATGTGGGTGCTGGCGAAATGCCGGAGCCAGTTCCTGCCCGGAGACTCTGCGGCTCTTCGCTCCTGCTGTTCGAGACACCGGGTCAGCGCTCGGAGTGCCTCCTCTTCGAAGAGGCCAAAGTGGAATGCGATACAGGCAGCGCCAATCCGGTGCTCAGGCGCTGATGAGTCCAGAAGCCGCGGGAGCGCGGGCTGGATCCACTCCTGCGCTTCCTCTGGAAAGAGCTGGACGAGCATTTCGGCTGCTTCCAGGACCAGTTGCAGATCGGATCCCTCAAGCACGAGCCTCCACAGTTCGGCTGCCTTCCTGTCGTCGCCGGCTTGATGGAGGAGATGGGCCAGCCTTTCAAGGTCGGCCTGTGGCAGGGCCTGGGGGGGCAACGCATGGGCCAACAAAATGGCCTGGGGGCTTGTCTGGGAGTGCTGAAGCCCGAGCCATGCGAGGTGGAAACCCGTGAGCGGGTTTGTTCCCGACAAGGCCCGCTGGATGGCTGCGTGCAGGGCTGCTCGCACGGGCTCATGCTCCTCCATGAGTCCTCCCATCAGGACTATCAACGAAACCCTGCCAACGAAGCCAGGGTGCTCCAGCGACTGAAGAAGGTCCGCCGTGCAGGCAGGTTGCAACCTCGTCAACCCACTCAACACGGAAGTCCAGTTCAGCACTTCGAGGCGCCGGGCGCGGGGAGTGTCCTTGTGCGTGACCTCGGAGAACTCTCCCAGGAGGGCCCGCATCACGACTTGCGCAAACGGGGCCGCGTTCCGAACGAGCCGCAGAAGTTCGTGGCTCTCCCTGTCGGCGTGAACAGCCCCCTTGGCCACGATGACGGCGGCCTCTGGGGTGGCTTCCTCCCTCCAGAAGAGTTGCTGGGCCGAGGACAGGCGAACCTGCTCATCATCGGCGTGGAGGAACTCTCGCAGGAGCGGTCCCACCTGGTCGGAGTAGGCCTCCACGCGTTCGGCTGCCAGGAGCGCGTCGAGCCTGGCCCGCGCTGCCACCTCCGGATCGGAGGCAACCTGAAGCCACGCTTCGAGGTCCTCGGTCCCCAGCTTCCACATCAATGTGCTGGGACTGTCTCCATACACCGCGGTGCGGACCTGTTCATCCGCGGACCGAGAGCAGTCGGCAAGGGTTTCCAGCGCCAATCGCGACAGGCCTTCCTCCTGCTTTAGCGACAGGTAGGCCCATTGAGCGCGTTCAAGGTCGGGGCCGGACTGCATGCCGTGCCGCAGCGCCGCATGCAGGCTGGGGTCCTGTTTCGCGAGCCGGGTGAGGACCCGGGCCGCGCAGAGACGGAAGCCGCCAGGCTGCTCCTTTAGAAGGGCGCGACGAAGCAGTTCAGGCAGGGCCTGCAATTCCTCGCCAACGGAGACGAGAAGCTCCTCCAGCGCGTCTCGCGTCCGTCCGCCCGCCATGGCCGCGCGCTCCAGGACCCGTTCCGGCATGTCCCCATGGAGTGGCGCAACGTCCCGGACGATCTCCCGTGAATACGTGCCCAACTCCGAGTCATCGCCCATCCAGTCCAAGAGGGTTTCTCGCACGACGCTGTCGTGGGCACAGAACCGCACCAGGTTGCGGAACGCCTCTGCCGCTGCGTGGAGTCGAGGCGACACGAATGCCGACTGGAGGACCCGGGCGACTTCACCATCCCAGCCCCCCGAGACAGCAAGCAGGCACGCAGCCGCGTGACGCAGCCCCCTGCGCTCTTCCTCTCCTTGGAGATTTGTAGGAGGGGGCGGCTGCGCCTCGGATGGGAATCGCTCGTGTGCCAGGCGCCGCAACCGGGCGACGACCGTGGGCCCACCGCGCTGCACCAGGGCTCCGACCTGATGCAGGCCAATCCTCGGCGGGCGCTCGATTTTTCCCAGTACCTGGATGACCTCGTCCGTCCAATCTCCGGCAGAGGCGCAGCCGAACGCGCCAAGCTGTTTGACCGAAACGTCGTCGCGCACCTGGAACCACCGCTCGCAGGCTGACCTCGCTGCGGCATCCAACTCGGCCGCGAGAGCGACGAGCCGGGCAAGTGCTTCCCGCACCTCCCGTACGCCTTGGTCATCCACTTGCGCCATCCGTGCCACAAGCCGTGGGGCAACTGATTCCGGCGCGGCCCTGGCCGCGAAACGGCCGAAGTCCCCCCACAAGGGGGAGGGCGGGCCGCGTTCGAGTATTTTGAGCCAGTCTTCCCAGATGCGCTCCTGTGTTCCCGGCGCGACACGGACACCGTCGGCAAGCCAGTCCGATACGGTCCTCAGCCCGGGGTGGAGGAGTTGGAAAGCCCCTTCGCTGTCGCGATCAAGCAACTCCCGCGCGAGCGCATCACACGTGTCAGGATCCTCCTCCACGTGATCCAGGAGGGCGGCGGAGAACTTCAGGGTCAGTGGCGTCAGGGGAATCTTCCAGAACCGCTCGAGTCCACCTTCCATCCGGACGAGGTGCTTCGCGGCAAGGAACTCTGCGAACGCCGAATGCCAGAACGCGATGGTGGATCCACTCTCTCGAAGCAGTCCTGTCTCGAGCGCGAGTTGCAAGGCATGATCCGCGTCGAAGGCGTCATGCTTGGCGAACTCCGCGGAGAGCATGCGGAGGAAGGCTGGCTTCCCCAGCCCGTGGCGCTGTTCATTCCGGACCAGCGCGAAGGCGACAGCGCACCAGGTGTCGAGGAGCCGTCCCGCCTCCTTGGGGGGACGCTTCAGCGCGGCTCGCCACTCCTGGAGGACCGTCTGGATGAACCCCTCGAACACGATGACCTGATGTTCCGGCACCCCTTCCGCGTTGGTGTCCGCGAGCGCGGAGAGGGTGAGGAGGAGGGGATTGCTGATGAACTGCTCCCACTCCTTTCGCTTCGTTACGGCCAGGAGCAACGCGTTCGTGCGGAGCCGCGCGCGCCTGACGCCCTCGGGGCCCGGATGGCTGTGCGCTTCCACAAGGCGGTGGATGCGAGCAATCAGGACGCGTCGCTGTGAGTGCTCCAGGGGGGCGAGTCGGACATGATGGAAATCAGCGACCCGTGGCGCATAGCCATGCGGGCGTGACGTCAGCAGGATCCGGACCCGTGGGAATCCGCTGACGAACTCCGAAATCCTGTCAACGGTGCACTCCCGCACTTCCTCCGGAGCTTCATCGAGTCCGTCACACAGCAGGAGCAGGCGCCCCTCGGCGAGCAGCGCGCCAAGGCCTTCCTGAAGCGCTCCGCGCGCTCCTTGCGCCCGAAGTTGGCGGCGGATGAACGCCTCAAGGGACAGTGCCCTGTCGGCAAGCAAGGCCTGTGCGAATCCGCCAAGCTCCACGCGTACGGGCAGCAATGCCCGAAGGGATTGAAGGACCCTGACCTGGTCGGGTCTGTACCATTCGTTCTCGCCGAGGAGTGCGCGAGCCCGCGCTCCTGTTTCATCCTCGGCGCAGGCCAGGAAGGTCAGCCGGGTGAGCACGCTCTTTCCCGCGCCGGGCTCTCCAATGACCGTCAATCGTTGATGGCCGTGGAGGGCGTCAGCGAGTGAGAGGGTCGGTGTCCGGTCTTCCCACGTCTGGCCTGATTCCCAATGGAGCTGCTCCAAGCGCTCAAGACTTCTCTCGAGTTCCATGCGGACTTCCCGTGACAGGTGCGGGGTTCGGAGCCGCTGCCGCAGGTCCCGCTCTGACTCTCCCAGGGAGGTCCGTTCGTCCAGTAGCGAAGGCGCGACCGCGAACTCCAGGAGTTGGAGTCGCGTCCCGGCGGACCTCCGGGCGATCTTCGCGAAGCCCCGGAACTGGAGGAACCGCAAGGAGGGATCCTCAAGGCTTTGCTTCTTGAACTCCGTCAATGCTTCATCGAGGGCACGGGGACTGGGTTTCCTGGAGGCAGCCCTGGCGTCATCCAGCCTTTCGACAGGCACCCGCTCGCTGCTTCCCACCTGCACGGCCGGGCAGAGAAGTCGTGCTTGAGGCCGGGCTTCCCGGAGGAGCGCTGACTTCCTGTCGACGTCCTTGACGGGCCGGATCACGAGCTCGGCTGTGACCTCGCCCGTGGCGGTAATGCAGTCATCCAGCTCCAGTTCGTCAATGCGTGACAATGCCGCGAGCGCCACGGCAAGGCCACATGACGCGCCCCTCACCGGCTCCGGGAAGGGCTTGTCCAGTGCAACACGGAAACGCCGTGGATCTCCAGAGAGCCGGCGCGCGGCCTTCAACGCTTCCGCTATCGCCGAATGTGCGGCCTCGTCAACGTCGATACCGGGCCGAGGAAGCTCATCCTGGCCTCCCTCCACGAACCTGACGGTTGCGACGACGAAGCAGCCTTCGTCGGTAGAGGAATACACCACGGGAAAAGCCACTGCCCCAATGCGAGGTGCCGGAAAGATGGGGGCAAGTTCCAACTGTCGGGCTTCGCGGGTGCGACGCTCATCCCAGAAGCTGGCGGGAAGCCGATGCAGCAGGGTGACCGCCAGGAAGCCATGCTTCAGCGCCCGCCTCAGGGATGGGTTCTCATCAGGGCTCTGAATCAAGTCCCGTGCGAAGTCCCAGGCGCGGTGCAGGTGCCCACGATCCAGGAAGCCAGCCAGCCGCTTGATGACCTCGGTGCGGGTCATGTGCTTGAGACCGTGAACTCGACCCATTCGTCCTGGAGGGCGATCCGGTAGTCCCCGGGAAGTGCATCCGTCAGCCACGCATCGAATTCATCCTGCGTAAATTCAAGGGTGACACCATTCCGGGTTCCCAGTGGCACGTCGTTCCCGGTGAGGCCGGAGACCTGCAACATCGGCGTCCGCAGGTCCGGCCCCACGGTCAAGGAGAGAAGGGCTTCTCCCCGCTGATGAAGCTCCACGGGCTCCGGCCCCAGCTCGATGCCGCTGCTGGCGTAGGCACCTGGAGGGTGGATTCGCGTCAGCGAGATGGCCTCGAGGATGCGGATCACCCGGTCGCCCAGGGGCTCCTTGGACGACGCCTTCAATGCCGGAGCCGTCTGTGCATCGAGGACGGCTGTCCAGAAGCGCCGAACGGTGGAGCCCGAGGTCTCGAGCCTGGCCTGGGCCAGTTCGCCAAAGCCGGTCAGCTCTGGAGGCCAGGAATCGAAGCGCCTTCGGGTGTCGTCGAGAATCCTCTCGGCCTCGGCTGACTGGCCGAGCACTTCGAAGACGACCACAAGGTCCGCGAGGGCCAGGAGGCGATCCTGGAGGTCGTGGGGATCCAGGGCGTCAAACGCCAACTCCAGTCCTGCCTGAATGGCTTCGGTCCGCAGCTTGCCCGTCAGCAGACTGGAGATGTCCTGGCGGTGTCGTTCCCACAAGGCTTCCGCAGCGTCCAGCCCCGGTACGAGTTCCGGCTCATGCGTCCTGAGCGCCCGGGCATGGCCCAAGGTTCGTACCAGCCGCCATGCATCGGCCGTACGCTGGGGAGGCTGCTGTCCCACCCTCTCCAGCTCCCGGATGAGGCCCTGGGTCCATGCGGAACGCTCGCGCATCGTGGCTCCAACCCAGCGCTCGTGGGCAGTCTGCTGATAGGCAGCGTCGTCCGCGTCGCCATCGCTGTGGAAGGGGAGATCCGGACGGAAGGCCGTCACCACGGCCGGAGGATGTTTCCGGTCTATCGCGACGAGGACACCCCGGGGGGTACAGCACAGCAGTTCCTTGGATTCTCGGTGCTGGATGCCCCATTCCGTCCTGGAGTCGTCCAACTCGCGGAGGTAGGCAGGTCCATAGTGGGCATCGTGATGTTTCTTCAACAGCTCGTAGCAGGACTTTGGGATCTTGGGCAGACGAAGCCTTGATGACTTCTGGCGTTGTCGCGGCGGCTGGGGAGGGCAGCCCAGTTCTTCGGCGGTCGCCCGGAGTGCCTTTATGTCGACCCCCACGAGTGCATCCCAGCGCTCCTCGGGGTTGTAGAGGTGCTGCCAGACATGCGTCGCCTGTTTGTTGTCGCGCATCGGATGGACGATGCCTCCAAACCGATGATGGATAGGGCGCAGCGCGTGGGTCATCCCTTTTGCTCGTTTGTCTTTGGGTCTGGCGAAGGCATAGCACGAGCAGACGCGCCTCGATTCTTCCTGGGCACGACGCCCGGCCATGATTCGGAGACCTCGAAGAATAGCATCCGGCCGCGTCCCCGGTTGACGCCGGGTGCGCGTGCTTCGAGGCTGGGCGCCTCACCCCAGGAGCGTGACGATGACGTCCAGCCGTTCGACGAAGATCGCGGTGATTGGCAGTGGTCTCATGGGCAGCGCGCTGGCGCGAGCCTTCGCGGCGGCGGGGCATGACGTCGCGGTGTGGAACCGGACGCCGGCCAGGGCCCGGGCCGTGGGCGGTGGCACCGTCGCGTTCGAGAACCTGGTGGAGGCCGTCACCGGGCGGGCGCTCGTGGTCGTCTCGCTGTCCAACTACGCGGCGTGGACGGAGCTGGTGGCGTCGCCGGCCCTCGCGTCGGCGCTGGCGGGAACGACGCTGGTCCAGCTCACCAGCGGCTCACCGGCGGACGCGCGCGGAGGCCTGGAGTGGGCGAGGGCCCACGGCGTGGACTACCTGGACGCGGCGATCCTCGCCTATCCCGCGTTCGTGGCCACCGACTACGCGACGGTCTACTACGCCGGGTCGCGAGCGGTGTTCGACCGGCACCAGGAGACCCTCCAGGCCATCGCCAGGAACTCCGTCTACGTCGACGAGAAGATCGGCTCCGCCGCGACGCTCGACTGCGCGATCCTCGAGGCCTACTACGGAGGCTCGCTGGCGGTCCTCCACGCCGCGGCGATGTGCCAGGCGGAGGGGTTGGATCCGAAGGCCTTCTTCGCCCAGAAGAACTCCTTCCTGGGGTTGATCTCCGTCACCGCGGACGCCGCGCAGGACATGATCGAACGCAACGACTTCACCGGCCAGCAGTGCAGCCTCAACACCCATGTCGCGGCCATCGAGCACATCGTCCGGCTGAGCACCGACGCCCGCATCAGCGCGCGCTTCCCCAGGGAGCTGCTGGAGAACTACCGGCGGGCCCTCGGCGCGGGGCTGGGTGAACAGGAGTTGCCCGCGGTGTTCCGCACCCTGAAACAGGACTGAGCCATCAACGCCCGGCCCTGTTCCTGGTATGTCGCCGCGAACGGTGGACACCAGGAGCGACGAATGATGCGGATGCGTCGGATGTGGCCGTGGGCTCTTTCGCTGGCGGCGTTTGGATATGCGCAGGCCTCGCCGCCCGCGAAGGCGGACGGCGAGCGTGTGGCGGTCTCACCCGCGGATCCGGCGTGTTCGCCGGTGGAGAGCTGGAAGTGCCTCTGCGTGGGGACGCCCGGCAAGGCGACCGCCGAGCTCGAGCAGATCGGCGTGGACCTGAACGCCCTGAAGACGGACGGGGTGCCCTGCGTCCAGGGGGACTTCGACAAGGATGGCCAGCCGGACTACGCGTTCCCGGGCAAGGGCTATTCGTGCAACGGCTCCGTGCCGGTGCGGGTCGTCTTCACCAAGGACGGGAAGGTCCGGGAGGTGGTCGCCCTGCCGCGCGAGGTGAGCTGCCTTCAGCTCTACGACATCCGATCCAAGCCGGGGCCCCATGGCGTCCCCAAGACGGCACGCCAGGGGCTGGTCGACTGGGGCGAGGGCAACGCTACGTGGGTCTACCTGTTCAACGGAAAGAAGTGGCGGGCGTCCCGCCACCTCTCCGAATCGAACTGACACCTACCGGCCCGCCTTCTTCCCGACGGCGGGCTTCACGGCGGCGGCCTTCGCGGGAGCCCCCTTCACGGGCGTCACCTTCGCGGGGGCCGCCTTCGCGATGGCGGGGTTTCTCTTCGCGGCCAGCTCTGGAATCAAGAGCAGCTCGATGCGGCGGTTGCGCGCACGGCCCTGCGGCGAGGCATTGGCCGCCAGGGGCCGCGTGTCGCCGTAGCCGGCCGCGAGCATGCGCTTCGCGGGCACGCCGCCCTTCTCCTGGAGGAAGCGCACCACGTTGACAGCGCGCGCGACGGACAGCTCCCAGTTGGTGGGGAAGGTGGCCTGGAGCTTCTGCGTGGGCGGCGAGTCGTCGGTGTGGCCCGACACCTGGATGAGCTTGTCATCCACCTTGGACAGCACGCCGCCCAGCCGGGTGAGGACCTCCTGGCCGCGCGTGCTGATGCTGGCGTCGCCTGAATCGAAGAGGACCTTGTCGACCAGGTCCACCTGGAGGCGGCCACCGTCCTGCGACAGGCGGATGGCGCCCTCGGCGATCTCCTTCTTCAGCTTGTCCTGGAGGTCCTCGTAGGTGGCCTTGAGGCGGGTGAGCTCCGCCTCCTGCTCCTGCACCGTCTGGCTGAGCTGTTCCTTCTCCGTGTTGAGCTGATCCTTCTCCGTGGTCAGCTTCGCGTGGTCCGCCTCCAGCGCGGCCAGCTTCGCCTCCAGCTGCTGCTTCGCGGTCTCCGCTTCACTGGCCCGGGCAACGGCGGCCGCCGCCTCCGCGTCCGCGCGGGTCGTGCTGCGATGCGACAGATAGAGCACCAGCCCCGCGAGCACCGTCACCAGCGCCGTCACCAGCCAGGGCACCCAGGCCCTTCCGCGTTCCTCTTCCATGTCGCGACCTCCAGGGTGGAATGGACGGAGGCCACGCTAGTGAAGGCGCCCGGGTGCGCCTCAAGGCGACCCGGGTGCGTGAAGGTATCTGGAGGTGAATTGTTTCAGCCAGGGCAGCCGGAGTGCGCTGGCGCCGGCTGGGACGTCAGTACATGGCGCAGACGATGCCCACGCAGTCGCCCGCGGTGTTGTTTCGCGCGACGTTTCCGCCACCGTCGAAGGCGGTGGGCGCGTAGATGCCGAAGCCCGTGTTGCCCAGGGCGACGTTGTTGATCACCGTGGGCGTGCTGGGCGGCTCCACCCGAAGTCCATCTCCGCCGTTGCTCAGGAACTGGTTGCCGCGGACGATGCCCGTGAGCGGGACGGTGGCGAGACCGGTGCGGTCCGACAGGGTCAGGCCGCTCGCGTTGTCATGGAAGGTGTTGCCGTCGATGTAGACGGTCCGGGCCCCGACCTGGAGTCCCGTGCCGTTGTGGACGACCAGCGTGTCGAGCATCGACAGCTGGATCGGCTCCCAGGCCGGGTCGGCAGGAGGCGCGAGCGCGGCGTTGTTCGCGATGAGCGTGTTCTCGAACCGCATCTCGCTGCAGACGCGAGCGTCGACGCCGTCGTTGGGGATCGTGCTCACGGCGTCATTCCAGGCGATCGTGCTCGACCTGAAGCGGAACACTCCGTGCCAGCAGTAGGCGGCGACCCCATTGGACGTGAACGTGGAGTCGAGCACGTCGATGCCATGGAAGTCCGCGAACATCGCGATCTCGTTGTGGGTGAAGATGGATGACCGCACGTCGAAGCTTCCCGTGGACGCATCGAACTCGCCGCTCAGCCCTCTGTAACTCCCGCTCACGCGCGAGTCCGTGATGAGGAAGTTCGAGGCGGACGACCGGTTGAAGACGCCAATATCGTTGTCGAGGATCGCGAGCGCATGCAGCCGCAGGTTCAGCACGGGCGCGCCGCTGGTGGTGGTGATGCCGCTGCCGAAGCCCTGGATCGTGCCATTGCGCACCATCCTGCCATTGGCCACCACGATGCCTTGTGAGTCGATATTCGCCGGACCCGTGCGGCGCACGGTGTATCCGCCCAGGTCCAGGACGACGCCCTCGCCCGCGACCTGGAGCGCGAAGGGCGCCGAGCTGGGGCAGTTGAGGTCGCGCGTCAGGCGCGTGTGCTCGGTGAGCGTGTCACCGCACCGGACGGTGGCGCCGCCGGTGAACACGACCGGCACTTCCGCGTCGGAAGGGGTCGTGTCCCGGGCCTGTGCGGAAGTGGCTCCCGTGAGCAGGGTGGTCACAGCCATGGCGACGACGAATCCGCGTGTCTGGTTCATGCAGCCTCCCCGGCCGGCGACGTCCGGCCTTGGGCAGACAGGCTAGTCACGATGCTCCAGATGGCTTCCCCGGCAGCGGGGCAGCACTCCGCCCGGACGGCGACACAGGGATGATCAGAAGGGCGAGCAGACGATGCCCACGCAGTCGCCCGCGGTGTTGTTTCGCGCGACGTTTCCGCCACCGTCGAAGGCGGTGGGCGCGTAGATGCCGAAGCCCGTGTTGTTCAGGGCGAGGTTGTTGATGACCGTTGGCATGCTGGTCGGCTGCACCCGGAGTCCGTCCCCGTCGTTGGACAGGAACTGGTTGCCGCGGACGATTCCCGTGAGCGGGGTGACGGAGAAACCGATGCGGTCGGACAGCGTCAGGCCGCTCGCGTTGTCATGGAAGGTGTTGCCGTCGATGTAGACGGTCTCGGCCGTGGCCCGGAGTCCCGTGCCGTTGTGGACGACCAGCGAGTCGACCATCGAGAAGTTGAGTGGCTCCCAGGCCGGATTGGAGGTCGGCGCGAGCGCGGCGTTGTTCGCGATGAGCGTGTTCTCCAACCGCATTCCGCTGCAGAAGCGGGGGCCGTCGACCTCGTTGGGGATGGTGCCCACGGTGTCGTTCCACGCGAGCGTGCTGGACCTGATGCGGATGAGGCCCTGCCAGCAATAGAAGGCAAGCCCGTTGGCCGTGAACGTGGAGTCGAGCACGTCGATGTCGTGGAAGTCCGCGATCATCGCGAGCTCATTGTGGGTGAAGATGGAGGACCGCACGTCGAAGCTGCCCGTGGCCGCATCGAACTCGCCTCTCAATCCGACTTCGCTCCCGCTCAGGCGCGAGTCCGTGATGAGGAAGTTCGCCCCGGTCGCCCGGTTGTAGACGCCGACGTTGTTGTCGACGAGCGCGAGCGCATGCAGCCGCAGGTTCAGCATGGTCGCGTCAAAGGTGGTGGTGATGCCGCTGGCGAATCCCTGGACCGTGCCATTGCGCACCATCCTGCCATTGGCGACCACGATGCCTTGTGAGGTGAAGTTCGCCGGACCCGTGCGGCGCACGGTGTAGCCGCCCAGGTCCAGGACGATGCCCGGACCGTCAACCTGGAGCGCGAAGGGCGCCGAGCTGGGGCAGTTGAGGTCGCGCGTGAGCCGCGTGTTCTCCGTGAGCGTGTCACCGCACCGGACGGTGGCGCCGCCGGTGAACACGACCGGCGCTTCCGCGTCGGAAGGAACCGTGTCACGGGCCTGGACGTCGGACGCTCCCGTGAGCAACGTGGTCATGGCCATGACCATGGCGAATCCGCGAGTCTGATTCATGCTGCCTCCCCCTGGACCGGAGACGTCCGGTCACAGGCGGAGAGGCTAGACACGGCGCCCACGGCGTCTTCCCTCCCAGGGGTGGCAACACTCCGCTGGCGGGGCGACACCGGCCTGGAGCCGGGAACGGATTTCATCCCTGGCGGCTACGGCGTTGTGAAGTCCCGGGCTACTTCAGCGTCGACGTGTCGATGACGAACCGGTACCGGACGTCCGAGGCGAGCACGCGCTCGTAGGCGTCGTTGATCTTGCTGGCGGGGATGACATCGATGTCCGCGCCGATGTGGTGCTTCGCGCAGAAGTCCAACATCTCCTGCGTCTGCGGGATGCCACCGATGAGCGACCCGGTGAACACGCGGCGGGGCATGATGAGCGAGAACACGTTGAGCGAGAGCGGCTCCGCGGGGGCGCCCACGTTGACCAGGGCGCCGTCCAGGGCCAGCAGGGACAGGTAGGCGTCCACGTCGATCTTCGCGCTCACCGTGTTCACGATGAGGTCGAAGGTGCCCGCGAGCTTCTTGAACGTCTCCGGGTCCTTCGTGGCGAAGTAGTGGTGCGCGCCCAGGCGCAGGCCGTCCTCCTTCTTGCTCAGCGACTGCGACAGGACGGTCACCTCCGCGCCCATCGCGCGAGCGAACTTCACGCCCATGTGCCCCAGGCCGCCCAGGCCCACGATGGCCACCTTCTTGCCGGGGACCGCGCCCCAGCGGCGCAGCGGGGAGTACGTCGTGATGCCCGCGCACAGGAGCGGCGCGGCGGCGTCGAGCGAGATGCCTTCCGGAATCTTGAGGACGAAGTCCTCGGTCACGACGATGTGCGTGGAGTAGCCGCCCTGCGTGAGCTGGCCGTCGCGGCCGGTGGCGCCGTACGTCCCGACCATCCCCCTGAGGCAGTGCTGCTCCTCGCCCTTGCGGCAGGACGCGCAGTCGCCGCAGGAGTCCACCATGCAGCCCACGCCGACGCGGTCGCCGACGGCGTGCTTCTTCACCTCCGCGCCGACGCGGGTGACGATGCCGGCGATCTCATGACCGGGGACGATGGGGTAGGTCGTCTCGCCCCACTCGCCGCGGACGGTGTGGATGTCGGAGTGGCAGATGCCGCAGTACTTGATCTCGATGAGCACGTCGCGCGGGCCCAGCTCCCGGCGCTGGATGGCCAGGGGACCGAGCGGCGACTTCGCGGACGTGGCGGCGTAGGCGTTGGCGGTAGGCATGTGTCTTCTCTCTCCAGGAATCATGGGGGCTGGTGAGCCCCGTTCACGTGGGAAGAGAGATACGCGCCGGCCCCGTGGATGACTACGCGTGGAGGAGCCAATAGGGTGTTAACGCGTGCTTAACAGTGGCTTCGGATACGGTCCTCGCGAATGAATACGGCGCCCTTCACCCAGCTCCAGGTGTTCCTCGCCGTGGCCCGGCTGCGCAGCTTCAGCGGCGCGGCGCGCGAGCTGGGCGTCTCCACGGCCGCGGTGAGCCAGGCGGTGCGGCAACTGGAAGAACAGCTTCGGGTGGTGTTGCTCACGCGCACCACGCGCAGTGTGGCGCTGACGGACGTAGGCCGGCGGCTCGTTGAGGGAGCAGGCCCGGCCGTGGGGCAGACGCTGGCCACGCTCCGCGAGGTGGCCGCGCAGCCCGGAGAGGCCGTGGGCCGGGTCCGGCTGTCGGTGCTGATGGCGGCGGTGCCCTACGTCATCACCCCGGTGGTCCCCATCTTCCGTGCGCGTCACCCGCGGGTGGAGGTGGAGGTCGTCATCGAGGATCGCCTCGTGGACATCGTCGAGGAGGGCTACGACGCGGGCGTGCGCCTGAGCGAGGCCATCCAGCGCGACATGGTGCAGGTGCGGCTCACGGAGGCCTTCCGCTTCGTGGTGGTGGGGTCGCCCGGCTACCTCGCGCGCCACGGAACGCCCCAGCGCCCCGAGGACCTGCTGAAGCACGAGTGCATCACCTTCCGTTCACAGACGACCGGAACGCTCTACCCGTGGGAACTGGAGCGCGGGCGCAAGAACTGGCGCGTGCCGGTGCGCGGCGGGGTCGTCACCAATGACATCCATCTGCCCGCGACCCTGGCGGAGCAGGGCGTGGGGCTGGCATATGCCTTCGAGCCGGCCGTGGAGGAACGGCTGCGCACCGGGAAGCTCGTGCGGGTGCTGGAGGCCTACGCGCCCACCGTGCCCGGCTTCTTCCTGTACTACCCCAGCCGTGCGCAGCGCTCGGTGCCGCTGCGCCTCTTCGCCGAGGCGGCCCGGGAGCTGGCGGCGAAGGCCGTGTGAGCGGGCAGGGTGACTCCTCATCGGGAAGGCCCTAGCCTCGCGGCGCGTGCTGAACAGTGAAGCCCAAGAGGGTCCTCGCGAATGAACACGGCACCCTTCACGCAGCTCCAGGTGTTCCTCGTCGTAGCGCGCCTGAGCAGCTTCAGCGGCGCCGCGCGCGAGCTGGGCGTCTCCACGGCGGCCGTGAGCCATTCGGTGCGGCAGCTGGAGGAGCAGCTGCGCGTGGTACTGCTCACGCGCACCACGCGCAGTGTGGCGCTGACGGACGCGGGCCGGCGGCTCGTGGAGACCGCGGGCCCCGCGATGGGACAGGCGATCGCCGCGCTCGGGGAGGTGGCCGCGCAGCCGGGCGAGACGGTGGGGCGGGTCCGGCTGTCCGTGCCTCGGGCGGCGGTGCCGTACATCATCACCCCGGTGGTCCCCACCTTCCGCGCGCGTCATCCACGCGTCGAAGTGGAGGTCGTCATCGAGGAGCGCTTCGTGGATATCGTGGCGGAGGGCTACGACGCGGGCGTGCGGCTGAGCGAAGCCATCGAGCGCGACATGGTCCAGGTGCGCCTGACGGAGGAGTTCCGCTTCGTGGTGGTGGGCGCTCCCAGCTATCTGGAGCGCCACGGGACGCCCCAGCGCCCGGAGGACCTGCTGAAGCATGAGTGCATCACATTCCGCATGCGCTCCACCGGGGCGCTCTACGCCTGGGAGCTGGAGCGGGGCCGCAGGAACTGGCGCGTGCCGGTGCGCGGGGGCGTGGTCAGCAGTGACAATCACCTGACCCTGGACCTGGCGGAGCAGGGCCTGGGGCTGGCGTACGCCATGGAGCCCGCGGTGGCGGAGCGGCTGCGCACCGGCAAGCTCGTGCGGGTGTTGGAGGCCTACGCACCCACCGTGCCCGGCTTCTTCCTCTACTACCCCAGCCGTGCACAGCGCTCGGCGCCGCTGCGACTCTTCGTCGAAGCGGCGCGCGAGCTGGCGCGGAAGGCCCTGTGACAGCGGATCAGCGGCCGGTCAGCTTCTCCAGGGCCTCGGGATAGCGGGCTCCCTGCGCCGTGAGCTTCGCGGCGGCCTCCGTGAGCTCGCGAAGCTCGTCCGCGGTCAGCTCCACCCGGGCCGCGCCCAGGTTCTCCGCCAGCCGGTGCGGCTTCGTGGTTCCCGGGATGGGCACCATCCACGGCTTCTGTGCCAGGACCCAGGCGAGCGCGAGCTGCGCCGGCGTCACCTTCTTCCGGGCCGCGACGCTGTTCAGCAGATCGACGAAGACCTGGTTCGCCGTGCGCGCCTCGGGCGTGAAGCGCGGAAGGATGTTGCGGAAGTCGTTCTTGTCGAGCTGGGACGCGTCAGGCAGCTTGCCCGTCAGGAAGCCCTTGCCCAGGGGGCTGAACGGCACGAACCCGATGCCCAGCTCCTCGAGGGTCGGGAGGATCTCCTTCTCCGGCTCACGCCACCACAGGGAGTACTCGCTCTGGAGGGCGGTGACCGGCTGGACCGCGTGCGCGCGGCGGATCGTCTTCGCGCCCGCTTCAGACAGGCCGAAGTGCCGGACCTTGCCTGCCTGGATGAGCTCCTTGACCGCGCCCGCGACGTCCTCGATGGGCACGTCCGGGTCCACGCGGTGCTGGTAGAACAGGTCGATGACGTCGGTCTTGAGCCGCTTGAGGGAGGCCTCGGCGACCTGCTTGATGTGCTCGGGCCGGCTGTCCAGGCCCTCCTGCTTCCCGTCGGCGCTCAGCTTGAAGCCGAACTTCGTGGCGATGACCACCTGCCCGCGAACCGGGGCGAGCGCCTCACCGACGAGCGCTTCGTTGGTCCAGGGGCCGTAGACCTCGGCGGTGTCGAAGAAGGTGACGCCCTGGTCCACGGCCGACCGGATGAGGGCGATCATCTCCGCCTTGTCCGCGGGCGGGCCGTAGCCATGGCTCATGCCCATGCAGCCAAGCCCGATGGCCGAGACCTCCAGGTTGCTGTTTCCGAGTTTGCGCTTCTGCATCGTGTTCTCTCCCGTGTGCTTTCGCCTTGCGAAGAGAGATACGGCCCGGCGCCGCTGGGGACTAGACCGGGGGAGACCAACAGGCTGTTAAACGCAGCTTGAAAATGGAGGCGCCCCAGGGGATGGGCTGAATGTTCAGCCGGAGACAGTCCTGGCGTGCAAGTCTGTCATTGCCTTTCGTGGCTGGCATCTGCTGACGGGCGTGCCTGCCTTTCGCGCGGGCACATTTCCCTCACAACAGGAATGTCGATGAACGCGCTGAGGAAGTCCCTGATGGCCGTGTCCGCCGTCCTCGCCGTGGCCCCCGCCGCCGCGTTTGCCTATCCGCCGCAGTGCGATGAGGTCTGCTTCGATTACTGCCTCGACGTTTGTTACGAGGGGACCTACCGCACCAGTTGTGAGGCGGCGGGATGGTGCTCCGCGTTCACGCATTCCGAGGAGACCGCGTCCGTCTCCACGGAGCAGTCCCAGCAGTCCGAGGACACCGCGCCGGTCTGCGACGCGGAGCAACTCCAGTCCGTCGAGAGCTGAGCGGCCCTGAGCACCCGCGGGGCCTGCCGTGCCCGGGCCTCGCGGTTCAGGGCGGGGAGCGGAGTGCCGCCGACAACGCGTCGAGCGCACGCTCCTGCGAGTCGGAGAGCCGCACCGCGGGCCGCGCCTGGCGCACCCGCGCGAGTGCCGTCTTCGCGTCCGGCGCGTCGCCCCGGGCCACGAGGAGCGCGGCGGCGATCATCCCCGTGCGCCCATGTCCCTGCGCGCAGTGGACGTACAGGGAGCCGGGCAGGGCGGCCAGCTCGCGAAGGACCGGAGCCACCTGCTCCACGGGCAACGTCGATGCGTCCAGGATGGGCAGGGACACGTACCGGCAGGCGCCACGGATGGCCTCCGGTTCGATGAACTCGGAGGTCAGGTCGAGCACGGCGGTGACACCCGGAGGCAGCTCACCGGGGAGCAGCCTGCGCCCCACCAGGACCCCCGGCACCACTTCGTCAAAGACACGCTCGCGCGAGGACCGCCGCGCCAGATGCCAGGTGCCCCACGTGAGCAGCAGGTAGGGCAGGAGCGCGATCAACGCCCACGGCTGCATCCGTCCGTCGGGTTGCTTCCCGAAGGCCCCCGCGCCCACTCCGGCATAGGCGAGCGCCACGATGGCGAAGCTCAACGCGGGCCACAGCAGCAGCCAGCCCACGCCCTGGAGCCGCTGCGCCAGGAAGGTGAGGAGTGCCGCCGCGGTGGTGAAGACGAACGTGTACTTCATGCACGGCGCAGCCTAGCCGCTTCCCTTGGGGGAAGGCCGGGTGGCCTCCACACGGCGGAGGCCGACCCGGGAGCGACGGCTACTGGCTCACGACGCAGCCCGGCTGCGCGATGACGCACCAGGAATTGGCCTCGCTGACGCAGATGCTGTCCCAGGCCGTGGTGCAGCAGTACGGGTCGCGGTTGCACACCGAATACGTGCAGGAGTTGCAGTCCTTGTTCAGCGACGAGCCCGTCGTACAGACGTTGTGGGTGCAGGCAGCGGCGGTACAGACGTTGCTGCTGGAGCAGACCTGCCCGGCGCCACAGGTGCCGCAGGCGAGGGTGCCACCACAGCCGTCGGAGATGGTCCCGCAGGTCTTGCCCTGGGCCGCGCACGTCGTCGGCGTGCAGGCGGCGGTGCAGACGTTGCTGGTGGAGCAGACCTGCCCGGCGCCGCAGGTGCCGCAGGCGAGGGTGCCACCACAGCCGTCGGGAATGGTCCCGCAGGTCTTGCCCTGGGCCGCGCATGTCGTCGGGGTGCAGGTGGCGGAGGCGTCGAAGACCTCGATGCTCGCCAGCGCCTGCATGTTGCCCTGGGCGTTGTAGGTCGTCCCTCCGAGGAACAGGACGCGGCCGTTCGGCAGCGCGACCGTGGGGTGGTCCACGCGGGACTGCGTCAGTGTTCCCACCGTGCTCCAGGTGCTGGTGGCGGGGGAGAACAGCTCGACCTGCATCGTGTTGTAGGAGCCACCGGCCATCAGGATGGTGCCATCCGGCCGCGTCACCGACGGCGCGGAGAAGTGCTGGACGGCCGTGGCGCCGGTGTTCGTCCAGGTGTTGGTGGCCGGGTCATACAACTCCGCCGCCGTGACGTAGCCCGTCACCAGCACCTTGCCGCTGGCGAGCAACTGCAGGGTGTGGCCATTGCGGCCCGTGTTCATCGACGCGACGGTGGCCCACGTCCCGGTGGAGGGGGTCCAGAGCTCCGCATGGTTGCTGGAGGACGTCATGCCATTGCTGCCGCCCGCCACGAGCACGCGACCGTCCGCGAGCAGCACCGCGGCATGACTCATCATCCCGGAGTTGAGCGAGCCCGTGGCCGCCCAGGTATTCGTGGACGGCGTATACACATAGGACGAGGTGACGATGCTCACGCCGCCCGCCACCAGCACGCGCCCGTCCGCCAGCAGCGTGGCGCTGTGGCCGTAGCTGATGCGGGGCAGGGGAGCGGCGGCGCTCCAGGTGTTCGTGACGGGGTCATAGCGCTCGACGGACGAGAGCACGCTCGAGTTGATGCCGCCCACGACCAGCACGGTGCCGTCCTGCAACCGCGTGGCGGTGTGATAGCGGCGCGCGGTGAGCATCGGCGGACCGCTGACGGAGGTGGCCGTCGCCGGGTCATACAGCTCCGTCGAGGTGTAAGAGCCAGACGGCGTTCCACCGCCCGCGACCAGCACCTTGCCGTTGGCGAGGAGCGTGGCGGTGTGCTGGTAGCGCGCGGACAACATCGAACCACCGGACACGACGATCGCGGACGACTGGGAGGACACGACGTCCTCCCCGGGTAACTCGCTCTCGGGACTGCACGCGAGACACAACAAGAGGGGAACGACGGCCAGGGACATCCAAGAAGAAGTGCGCATGTGGGCTCCCAGGAAATGGGGCCGCGACCATGTCACGCGGTGTCTGGTTTTCTTTCATGAAACATGAACACAAAACGGGTGTCTCAAGATACCCGGACTTGTCTCAGGGGGCGGGAAAAGCCGGTCCTGAGCTGGAATCAGTCCACGCGGACGAGGACGCCGTCGCCATGTTTCGCGGCCGTGACGTAGAAGGCTCGGAAGCGCTCGAAACGTTCGATGAGCCACTGCCAGGCTTCATCGATGCCCTCCTCTCGCGGGCACTTGTAGACGGCTGCCCTGCTCAGGCTGTCGAAGGTGAAGTGTTCGCGAAGGCCGTCGAACCGGACGGCCTCCAGCCACCGGGCAATCCGCTCCACCGTCTCCGGCCGCGTGTAGCGCAGGGGCACGCCCTGACCCGCGACCACGTGCGGGGCGATCTCCGCCTCGCCACGGATCGCGATGCCGGCCAGCGAGTCGTCCTCGGCTCCCGGGTCGTTCCGGCGGAGGTCGGAGAGGACGAAGTGCAGGTGATCCCACCTCCGGCCCAGGTCCACCTGCTGCGTCGCCAGGTCGGGGCGGGTGCGCAGCATGTCTCGCACGGCCTCCAGGAGCAGGAGCTCGTCGGAGTCCGGACCGCCCGGGGCAAGGGTCTCCTCGCGCGGGTCCTGGAACAATCGGGGGACGGACGACAGCCATCCGCCCACGCCGATGTTCCGCCTCGCCAGTTCCAGCAGCGGGGAGTCGCCGGGAAGGGCCTGGAAGGTCGCATCAAGTCCCATGGACCCGTCCTAGCAGCTGCGCCGCCTTCGTTTCAGCGGGCCCGTGCGACTTCGATACCCAGACGGCGACCCATCGAACAAGCCCACCGTGTGCCTGCGTCTCCCACTCCTGGCGTGCGTGGCCATCCTCGGCCCAGGAGGAGAGACGCCATGCCCACCGACACGAAGCAGCCTTCCGACTCCGGCTTGGATCCCCACGCCCGTGCCTTCCTGGAGCAGTTGAAGAAGGCGGGCGGGCCCGCGCTCGAAACCCTGCCGCCCTCCGAGGCGCGCGGCGTGCTCCGGAGCGTGCAGGCGGGAAAGACCGCGAAGAAGCCGGCTCGCATCGAGGACCGCTCCCTGCCGGTGGGTCCTGACGGTCAGGTCTCCGTCCGCATCGTCCGGCCCGCGGATGTGTCGGAGAAGCTCCCGGTGGTGCTCTATCTCCACGGCGGCGGCTGGGTGCTGGGCGACAAGGACACGCATGACCGGCTGATCCGCGAACTGGCCGTGGGCACGCGGTGCGCGGTCGTGTTCGTCAACTACACGCCCGCTCCGGAAGGGCAGTACCCCGCGCAGCTCGAACAGGCCTACGCCGCGCTCCAGTGGGTCGCGAAGAACGGCGGCGAGGCGGACCTGGATGGACAGCGGATCGCCGTGGTGGGGGACAGCGCGGGCGGGAACCTGGCGGCGGCGCTCACGCTGGTGGCGAAGGAGCGCGGCGGTCCGCGCATCCTGCAGCAGGTGCTGTTCTATCCCGTCATGGATGCCCGCTTCGATACGGGTTCCTACGCGCGCTACGCGGACGGCTACTTCCTCACCCGCGGCGGCATGCAGTGGTTCTGGGACAACTACGCCCCGGACTCCTCCGTCCGCACGGAGCCCACCGTCAGCCCGCTGCGCGCGACCGACGTGCAGCTGCGAGGTCTGCCGCCCGCGCTGATCCTCAACGGCGAATGCGACGTGCTTCGCGACGAAGGCCAGGCCTACGCGCGCAGGTTGGTGGACGCGGGCGTCCCCGCGCTGGCCCTCCAGTACGAGGGGATGATCCACGACTTCGTGATGCTGGATCCGCTGGCGGACTCACTCGCCGCGCGCAACGCCATCGCCCAGGCCTGCCTGACGCTGTCGGAGGTCCTGGGCACGCGGAAGCAGGGGGAAGCGGCGCTCACGTCCCAGCCCGCGCAGGTCCGCGAGCGGGAGAGCGCGCGTCACTGACCAGGCCCTGAGTCCAGCCACGCGGCCAGCACGTCCGCGTGGCACGGGCCCGGCTTGCACCAGCAGCCCAATCGCTTGCCGCGCAAGCTCTTCACATCCCGCAGGAAGTCCGGGTCGTGCTTCGTGCGCAGCTCCAGGTACCAGCGGAAGGATTCGAACGCGTCCGGGCCGGGCGCCATGCGCCGCTGGGCCTCGTCGCGGATCCGCTGGGCTTCGTCCGCGGGCAGCTTCGCCAGCCACGGCTCGAAGTATGTGCGGATCATCGCCTTCCAGGTCTTCACGCCCCCGGGCTTGAACGGGTTGCCGAAGCGGCCGGGCACGGGGTTGAGCGGCCCGGGCTTCGCCCAGGCGCGGAAGGCACGGCCCACGTACACCTCACAGGCGTCGTGGACGTGCACCGCGGTGGTTCGGGATTCGGACATGGCGGGTGCATCGTTAACAGATGCACCCGCCGCGTGCCGCGAGGGTCACCAGGGATCGATGCTCTGCTTCTCGTGCGGCGTCTGCGTGTACGTGGACTTGAACACCGAGCCCGCCGCGTTGAGCACCGAGCCGAGGGCCTCCACGCCCGCCTGCCTGTAGTCGCCCTTCTGGAAGTTGTCGAAGGCGTCCCGGGCGAAGCCCACGACCTCGCGCTGATGCGCGTTGATCTCACTGCGCTCCCCGCTCTCCACCTTCTTGACGTTGTCGATGATGCTGTCCCGGGACCGGTCGGAGATGCGGAAGTTGTTCTTGTCCAGGAACAGGTTCATGCCGCTGACCTGCTGTCCGTAGACGCTCTTCGCGCCGTCCGACACCGAGTCGATCTGCTGACGGGAGGGGAAGCGGAACGTGTGGCTGCCGGGGACCTTGAACATGGTTTGCCTCGCTCGGGTCGGCGGCCCGTTGGCCCCGCCCGCGGTAGGTGATGCGTTTGAAATGATTGTCGGTCCCTGTGGGCTGAGGTTTCCCAAAAACACACGTATACGTCATCTGTCGTATGCCTGCCTTCATGCGGGCATCGCAGTGGCGAGGCCCGCCGGAAGACGGCAACGTACGCGCCCGCCTCCTCCCACCCCTGCGGACATGATCGCCAACCTCCACGACGCCGACATTCCGAAGCCCGTGCTCGAAGTCATCACCCGCCTGCGCGAGCTGGGCCACCCCACCTACCTGGTGGGCGGCTGCGTGCGGGACATGGTGCGCAAGGTCCACCCGAAGGACTTCGACGTCGCCACCAGCGCGCTGCCGGAGGAGGTCCAGCGCGCCTTCCGCAAGGTCATCCCCACCGGCATCCAGCACGGCACCGTCACCGTCGTCACCGGCGGCAACCACGTGGAGGTGACGACGTTCCGTTCGGAAGGGGACTATCTGGATGGCCGGCGCCCCAGCTCCGTGTCCTTCGAGCGGGACATCGTGAAGGACCTGTCGCGGCGCGACTTCACCATCAACGCCATGGCGTACAACCCGCTCGACCGCGAGCTGGTGGATCCCTTCGGGGGCCAGGTGGACCTGCCCGCGAGGCTGATCCGCTGCGTGGGCTCCGCGTTGGAGCGCTTCTCCGAGGACGGCCTGCGCCCCCTGCGCGCCGTGCGCTTCGCCGCCGTGCTGGGCTTCACGCTGGACCCCGACACCCGCGACGCCATCCCCGCGACCCTGGCCGTGTTCCGCAAGGTCGCGCTGGAGCGCGTGCGCGAGGAGCTGCTCAAGCTGCTGCTGTCCCCGCGCGCGGAGATGGGGCTGCACCTGTTGGCGGACACGGGGCTGATGGCCGTCTTCCTGCCGGAGGTGGCCCAGGCGGACCCGGAGACCGCGCGGCTGGCCCGCGCCGCCGTGCAGGCCGCGCCGCTGGACGCGGACCTGCGCGTGGCCACGCTGCTTTCGGACATCGACACCGCGACGCAGGCCCGGGAGCTGTGTCTGCGTTTGAAGTTCCCCAACAAGTCCGCGGACCTCATCGGCCTGCTCGTGGAGCACGCGAAGCTGGAGACGCGCGTGGACGACGCGGACCCCGCGCTGCGCCGGCTGCTCGCCCGCGTGGGCCTGGCGAACCTGCCCGCGCTCCTCTCCGTGGCGAAGGCCCGCGTCCAGGTCCGGGCCCCGGAGCGGCTGCCCGCGGTGGAGGCGCTGGCCGGAAGGCTGGAGGCGCTGGCCGCCGCGAAGCCCCCGCTGTCCGCGAAGGAGCTGGCGCTCACCGGGGGCGACATCATGAAGACGCTGGGCATCGGCCCCTCGCCGAAGGTGGGCGAGGCGACCCGGTACCTTGTCGAATCCGTGCTCGACGACCCGTCGCTGAACACCGCGGACGCGCTCCGCGCCCTGCTCACGGCCTGGGCGGCGCGCGGTTCATGACACGGGGGCCTCCTCCCGGCCGGAGGGCAGGGGAGGGGGCCTGGAGCGCCTCCGGCCGTGCGTCGCGGCCTGGGGGCGTGTAGGAAGGAGCCCCATGCGAGTCGTCGTTGCGATGAGTGGCGGAGTGGATTCCTCGGCCGCCGCCGCCCTGCTCAAGGAGCAGGGCCACGAGGTCATCGGCATCACCCTGCGCGTCTGGTCCTACGAGGGCGCCGCGAAGTGCGGCAGCTGCTGCAGTCCGGACGACATCGACGACGCCCGCGCGGTGGCCCAGACCCTGGGCATCCCGTTCTACGTGGCCAACGCCGAGGAGATCTTCCAGGACCGGGTCGTCAACCCGTTCGTCCAGTCGTACCTGGGCGGCAAGACGCCCATCCCTTGCGTGAGCTGCAACCGCGACGTGAAGTTCAACTTCCTCCTCAAGCGCGCGCGTGCCCTGGGCGCCCGGCTCGCCACGGGCCACTACGCCCAGGTGGAGGAGGTGGACGGCCGCTTCCACCTGCGCCGCGCCGTGGACGCCGCCAAGGACCAGAGCTACTTCCTCTTCACCCTGGGCCAGGAGGAGCTGAAGGACGTGCTCTTCCCCGTGGGCCACCTCACCAAGGCGGAGGTGCGCGCCGTCGCCGAGCGCCACAACCTGCCCACCACCCACAAGCCGGAGAGCATGGAGATCTGCTTCGTGCCCGACGGCGACTACGCCGGGTTCGTGGAGAAGGTCGCCGGCCCCCAGCCCTCCGGAGAGGTCGTGGATCCGGATGGCAAGGTGCTGGGCACGCACAACGGCATCCACCGCTTCACCGTGGGGCAGCGCAAGGGGCTCAACCTGGGCGGTGGTGAGGTGCGCTACGTGCAGCGCCTGGAGCCGGAGACGAACCGCGTCGTCGTGGGCCCCGCGGAGGGTACCGGCCGCGCGCAGTTCGGCCTGCTCCAGCCGCACTGGGTGGACGGGCCGCCGCCGCCGGAACAGGCCGTGGAGGTCCGGATCCGTCACCGCCATGCGGGCGCGGCGGGGCGGATCCACATCTCGCAGCACGGGCTGGTGTCCGTGAAGCTCGACGAGCCCGCGCGCGCCGTCACGCCGGGCCAGGCCGCGGTCGTCTACGACAGGGATCGCGTGCTCGGCGGCGGGTGGATCGTCTGATCCGACCTGACGTGTCCCGCGCCGGTGTTGCGCAGCCTCCGCGAATTTGACCCGCCTGGGGGTGGGGCGTAGCTTGCGCGCACGCTGTCGCTACAGGCCGTTACACGGGCCGTGAGCGCGCGATCGAGGTCTGCCCCGCCATGCGTGACGCCCACCGGATGAAGGAGAAGTTCGACGTCTCGCTGGACAACCGGCAGATCGTCAGCCTGTTGATCGCCGGCATCGTCGTGATGGGCGCCGTGTTCGTGCTGGGCGTGGTGGTGGGCAAGAAGCTCGCGAGCGACGCGCAGACGGCCGAAGCCCCGGACCTGCTCTCCGCGCTGGACGCCAACGCGCAGGTCCTCAACGACGCGCGCCAGGATCCGCCGCTCACCTTCCCGGATGAGCTCACCCGCAAGACGGGCTCGGAGCCCCTGCCGCCGCTGCCCAAGGCCGCCGCGAAGCCGGAGGCCCCCAAGGTCGCCGCGAAGCCCGAGTCGAAGCCGGAGCCCAAGCCCGCGGAGGCCCCCAAGGCCGCCGCGAAGCCCACCCTGGTCCCCACGCCGGACCCCGACACGGGCGAGCTGCCCGCGATGGACGCCGCCGAGGAGGACGCCATCGCCAACGGCAAGCCGTTCGCGAAGCCGGAGTCCAAGCCCGAGCCGAAGCCCGAGGAGCCCGCCAAGGTCGCCGCCGCCAGGCCGGAGCCGAAGCCCGAGCCCAAGGTCGTGGAGCCGGTGAAGGGAAAGGTAGAGGAGACGCCGGTCGCCACCCGCACCGCCGCGCGTGACGGGGGCATGAAGGAGGCCATCGCCCGGGCCCAGGCGCTGCCCGCGGAGCCGCCGCGTCCGTCGGAGGCCGTGAAGGGTGGGGCGTTCACGCTCCAGCTCTCCGCCTTCCAGAGCCGCCAGGACGCCGACCGTTTCGCCGCGCGGTTGCGCGACAAGGGCTATGCCCCCTATATCCTGGCGGCGGAGGTGCCTGGAAAGGGCACCTGGTACCGCGTCCGGATGGGCAGCTTCGCCAGCAAGGAAGCCGCGGGTCGGTACCTGACGGACTTCAAGCGCGAGACCCAGCTCGACGCGTACGTGGCCGGCACGAACTAGCGCTGCTGGGCAAGGAAGAGACGAAGCAAATGACGACGACGAAGCGGGTGGAGAAGCCCTGGGGGCACGAGCTCATCTGGGCCCACACGGAGCGCTACGTGGGCAAGCTCCTGCACGTGAAGGCCGGCCACAAGCTGAGCCTCCAGTTCCACAACGTGAAGGACGAGACCATCCACGTCCAGAGCGGCAAGCTCCTCTTCGTCGTGGACGAGGGCCAGGGCCTCATCGAGAAGGAGATGAACCCCGGTGAGAGCTACCACATCAAGCCGCTGACGAAGCACCGGATGGTCGCCATCACCGACTGCGACATCCTCGAGGTCAGCACCCCCGAGCTGAACGACGTCGTGCGCCTGGAGGACTCCTACGGGCGCACGGGCACCAGCGCTCCGTAGTCCTTCGCCGCACGGCCCGCTGGCGCGCCCCCTCGAGGTGCGCCGGCCGGGCCTTCGACGTCACTCCGGCCTCACTCCTTCGACTTCGCCGCCGGGCTCGGATTGCGGGTCCACTGGTCCACGGTGCCGTCGCCGTCCAGGTCCTCGCCAATGCGATCCACCTGGCCGTTCTCCCAGTACTCCCAGTAGTCCACCCGGCCGTCGTGGTTCGCGTCGCGCTCCTTCCGCACGAGCGTGTCGTTCTCGTAGTACAGCCACGAGTCCGCGCGGCCATCGCCGTTCAGGTCCCGCTCGCCCTGGGTGCGCTTGCCCTCGGTGTAGTGGTACGTGGCGTCCACCTTGCCGTCGTAGTCCAGGTCCATCACCTCGCGGACCTTCGCGCCCTGCGGATCCAGGTACTGGGTGACGTCCACGCGGCCGTCCCAGTTCAGGTCCAGCTCCTTGCGCGTCAGCACGTCCTTGAGCCGGTACTCCCAGACGTCCGTGCGGCCGTCGCCGTTGGCGTCCAGCTCCGTGACCGTTTCCCCCGGGTCCTGCTTCCCCCGGATGCCCTCCGCCTCGGGACGCTTGCGCGCTGCGTCAGGGGTCTCCGCGGCCTTCTGGGAGGCGCAGCCCGCGAGCGCGCCCGCCGCCAGGAAGCCCAGGAAAATCAAACGGTTGCTAGAAGCCAAGGTGCCTCCCGAGCAGGTGGGGCGCCATGTTCGCGCCGCTTCACTTCCGTGCTTTCGCAGGCCACGTCATTCCATATATTTTCACGTATCGCCATGGCCCGAAAGAAAGTCAGCACCACCATCTACATCACTCCGGAGCAGAACGAACTGCTCAAGGCGCTGAACCAGAAGACCAAGGTGCCCGTGGCCGAATACATCCGGCAGGGCATCGACCTGGTCCTGGAGAAGTACAAGGCGCAGCTGCCGGGCCAGGCGACCTTCGACGAACTGTCCTGACCTTCGACGAACTCTCCTGACGAACGAGGCGTGACGTGACGAGCATGCGTGGCAAGCGGGCGGTGGTGCTGGGTGGGGCCGGATTCGTGGGCTCGCACCTGTGTGAGCGGCTGCTGGATGACGGCGCGGAGTCCGTCCTCGCGGTGGACAACCTCATCACCGGGAACGAAGCGAACGTCCGGACGCTCAAGCCGCGCGCGGGCTTCCAGTTCGTGAAGCAGGACATCACGGAAGGGCTGGAGGTGGACGGGCCGGTGGACTTCGTCCTCAACCTGGCCTCGCCCGCGTCGCCCATCGACTACGCGAACCTCCCTATCGAGACGCTGCGCGTGGGCTCCATTGGCACGGAGAACGCGCTGAAGCTGGCGGAGAAGAAGAAGGCTGTGTTCCTCATGGCCTCCACGTCGGAAGTGTACGGCGACCCGCTGGTGCATCCCCAGAAGGAGGATTACTGGGGCAACGTGAATCCCATCGGGCCCCGCTCGGTGTACGACGAGGCCAAGCGCTACTCGGAGGCCATCAGCGCCGCGTACGAGCGCAGCCGGGGCGTGAACGTCCGCATCGTGCGCATCTTCAACACCTACGGCCCGCGCATGCGCCTCAACGACGGCCGCGTGGTGCCCGCCTTCGTGGGCCAGGCGCTCAAGGGCGAGGACTTCAGCGTCTTCGGTGACGGCAGCCAGACGCGCTCGTTCTGCTACGTGAAGGACCTGGTGGACGGCCTGGTGCGGCTGGTGCTGTCGGACGTCCGGGACCCGGTCAACATCGGCAACCCGCGCGAGATGACCATCAAGCAGTTCGCCGAGGCCGTGCGCGAGGCGGCCGGTGGGGGTAGGCAGATCGTCTACCACCCGCTGCCCAAGGATGATCCGAAGCAGCGTCAGCCGGACATCACCCGCGCGCGCACGCTCTTGGGGTGGGAGCCCAAGGTGAAGCTGGAAGATGGTTTGCGGGACACCATCGCCTACTTCCGTGAGGTTGCCGCTCGTCCCTCTGGGACTTAGGTTGGCCGCGCGCGAGTGAACGCGAGGTAGACGGCCCGGGCCCGTGGCGGCCGGGCCTGGGGAGAACGGCGTGAAAGTCCTGGTAACGGGCGGCGCGGGCTTCATCGGCTCGCACGTGTGCGATGAGTTCCTCCGCAATGGCCATGAGGTCATCGCGTTGGACAACCTGTCGAGCGGCAAGAGGGAGAACCTGGATCCGCGCGTGCGGCTGGCGGTGCACGACATCCGGAGCCCGGAAGCCGCGGAGCTCATCCGCACGGAGAAGCCCCAGGTGCTCTGTCACCTGGCCGCCCAGATGGACGTGCGCCGCAGCGTGGAGGACCCCGGCTTCGACGCGGACGTGAACATCCGCGGCATGACGAACCTGCTGGAGGCCGCGCGCCAGTCCGGCGTGAAGAAGGTCATCTTCAGCTCCACCGGCGGCGCCATCTACGGCGAGCAGGACTACTTCCCGGCCCGGGAGGACCACCCCCAGCGGCCGGTGTCGCCCTACGGCGTCTCCAAGGCGGCGGGCGAGCTGTACCTGGGCTACTACCGCGCGCAGTACGGCCTGCCGTACGTCGCCCTGCGGTACGCCAACGTGTACGGCCCGCGTCAGAACCCGCACGGCGAGGCGGGCGTGGTGGCCATCTTCAGCCAGCGCGTCATCGCGGGGCAGGGCTGCACCATCTTCGGCGAGGGCAAGCAGACGCGTGACTTCGTCTTCGGTCCGGACGTGGCCCGCGCCAACTACCTGGCCTTCCAGAGCGACTACGTGGGCGCCGCGAACATCGGCACCGGCGTGGAGACGGACATCAACCGCCTCTATGAGCTCATCGCGCAGGCCGGCGGCA
The DNA here is from genome assembly GCF_054512695.1 of Corallococcus sp. M7. Taxonomy (NCBI): domain Bacteria; kingdom Pseudomonadati; phylum Myxococcota; class Myxococcia; order Myxococcales; family Myxococcaceae; genus Corallococcus; species Corallococcus sp. M7. Next base: position 5,721,739 of record NZ_CM137252.1, on the reverse strand, counting down.
GCTCGCTGAAGGCCGCGCACGCGCCGGGCAAGCCGGGCGAGCAGCTGCGCTCGTGCATCGACGCGTCGCACGCGAAGAAGGTGCTGGGCTGGGAGCCGTCCGTGCAACTGGCGGAGGGCCTGCGCCACACGCTCCAGTTCTTCCGCGACCAGGCCGCCGGGCCCGTCCGCGCCCGGGGTTGAAGTCCCGTCCGTTGCATCGCCGTGTCCCCCCGGCCTGGAGTCGGGGGGAATGCGGGGCGTCAGGCGGGTGGAGTGCCCGGCGGGCAGGTGTGCGCCGGTCGTGGATTTTCAGGCGGTTCGGTGTTACCTACGCCCGCTTCGCGACCGACGAGCGCCCTGACCATGCCGGCTGAAAACGCGCACATCCGCAACTTCTGCATCATCGCCCACATCGACCATGGGAAGTCGACGCTGGCCGACCGCCTCCTGGAGAAGACAGGCACGCTGACCAAGCGTGAGGCGCAGGCCCAGTTCCTCGACAACATGGACATCGAGCGAGAGCGGGGCATCACCATCAAGGCCCAGTCCGTGCGGATGACGTACACCGCGAAGGACGGCCAGAACTACGTCCTCAACCTCATCGACACGCCGGGACACGTGGACTTCGCCTACGAGGTGAGCCGCAGCCTCGCCGCGTGCGAGGGCGCGCTGCTCGTCGTGGACGCGACGCAGGGCGTGGAGGCGCAGACGCTCGCCAACGTCTACATGGCGCTGGACCACAACCTGGAGATCATCCCGGTCATCAACAAGATCGACCTGCCCTCCGCGGACGTGGACCGCACGCGCGGGGAGATTGAAGACGTCATCGGCATCGACGCGTCCGTGGCGGTGCCGGCCTCCGCGAAGGAGGACCTGGGCATCCACGACATCCTGGAGTCGGTGGTGAAGCGCGTGCCGCCGCCTCAGGGTTCGCCGGCCGCGCCGCTCAAGGCGCTCATCTTCGACTCCTGGTACGACAACTACCGGGGCGTGGTGACGCTGGTGCGAGTGCTGGAAGGCACGCTGAAGCTGAAGCAGAAGATCAAGATGTTCAGCAACAACAAGGTCTTCGAGGTGCAGGAGCTGGGCGTGTTCAGCCCGTTCTCGCGCCCCGTGCAGCAGCTCATGGCGGGCGAGGTGGGTGTCCTCGTCGCCAACGTGAAGGAGCTGCAGGACGCGAAGGTCGGCGACACCGTGACGGAGGAGGCGCGCCCCACGGAGACGGCCTTCCCCGGCTTCAAGGAAGTGAAGCCGATGGTGTTCTCCGGCATCTTCCCGGTGGACTCCGCGGACTACGAGAACCTGCGCGACGCGCTGGCGAAGCTGACGCTGAACGACTCCGCTTTCACCTACGAGCCGGAGTCGTCCACGGCGCTCGGGTTCGGCTTCCGCTGCGGCTACCTGGGCCTGCTCCACATGGAGATCGTCCAGGAGCGCCTGGAGCGCGAGTACAACCTCAATCTCATCACCACGGCGCCGTCGGTGGTCTACCGCATCACCACCAGCAAGGGTGAGACGATGCTGGTGGACAACCCGGCGAAGCTGCCGCCCACGCAGAACATCGAGAAGTTCGAGGAGCCCATCCTCACCTGTCACATCCACGTGCCCAACGAGCACCTGGGCGCCATCCTGAAGCTGTGCCAGGACCGGCGTGGCGTGCAGAAGGACATGAAGTACCTGGGCTCCAGCGGCACCCGCGTGCAGGTGACGTACGAGATGCCCATGGCGGAAGTCGTCTTCGACTTCTTCGACCGGCTGAAGAGCGTGTCGCGCGGCTACGCGAGCCTGGACTACGAGCTGTCCTCCTACCAGGAGTCGGACCTGGCGAAGCTGGACATCCTCATCAACGGGGAGCCGGTGGACGCGCTGTCCGTCATCGTGCACCGCGAGCGCGCGTACCTGCGCGGCCGCGAGGTCTGCGAGAAGCTCAAGGAAGTGATTCCCAAGCAGATGTACGAGGTGGCCATCCAGGCCGCCATCGGCGCGAAGATCATCTCCCGCGAGACGATCTCCGCCATGCGCAAGAACGTCCTTGCCAAGTGCTACGGCGGCGACATCAGCCGCAAGCGCAAGCTCCTGGAGAAGCAGAAGGAGGGCAAGAAGCGCATGAAGCAGGTGGGCACGGTGGAGATTCCGCAGGAAGCCTTCCTCGCGGTCCTCAAGACGGAGCAGTAGCCCCATGAGCACGGCCAGTCCTTCCATGAAGCTGGGAGCGGCCATGGCCGCGCGCCGCACCCCGGAGCAGCTCAAGGCCCGCCGTCAGCTGATGTGGCGCGAGCTGCTCACCAGCCTCTGGGCCCCGCTGTGCGGTGTGGGCCTGGCGTTCATCCCGTACGTCACGCTGATTGAGATGGCGCCCGGGACCGCGTCCTGGGCCCAGCCCCTGATGAAGGGCTTCGGCCTGCTGATGGTCGTGGCCTTCCTCGGGCTGCTGGTGTGGCGCAACGCCTCCAAGAAGGAATCGCTGCTGCGCACGCTGCGCCACGAGGCGCACGAGCTCATCTCCGAGGACGAGCGCATCCTGGCGCGCCTGGGCACGAAGGTGCCCCCGGCCGCGGCGGAGCGCATCACCGAGCAGGCCCTGCGCGTGGAGAACGCGTCCGTGGCGGGCAACCCGGAGCTGCTGCGCACGGAGACGCAGGCGCTGGAGAAGCTCACCCAGGAGCACCTGGGCGCGTACCGCAAGCAGTCCGTGTGGGACTTCCTGGGCGGCTTCGGCAAGGCGCTGCTCATCGCGGTGATCATCCGCACGGTGCTCATCGAGCCGTACCGCATCCCGTCCGGCTCCATGCTGCCCACGCTGCAGATTGGCGATCAGGTCTTCGTCAACAAGTTCATCTACGGGGTGCGCATCCCGTACACGAACTATGTCCCGTTCCGCATCGTGCGGGAGCCGAAGCGCGGGGACGTCATCGTCTTCAACAACCCCGTGGACGAGTCCAAGGACTTCATCAAGCGCGTCATCGGCATCCCCGGCGACACGGTGGAGATCGTCGACGGGGTGGTGCGGATCAACGGCGAGCCGCAGCCGCGCACGCTGGTGACGCCGGACTTCGTGGTGCACAACCAGGACGACATGACGGGCCGCTGGTTCGACCAGGAAGAGGTGCTCTACCGGGAGACCCTGGGCGACGTGGTGCACTCGTCGCTCCAGCACCCCATGCGCCTGCCGGGCCGCGAGCACGAGGGCCCCTACACGGTGCCCGCGAACAGCGTCTTCGTGATGGGCGACAACCGGGACAACAGCGCGGACAGCCGCTACAACCTGGGCGGCCCGGGCGGCGCCGAGGTCGCCTACGTGCCGTACGGCCACATCAAGGGCAAGGCCATGGTCGTCTGGCTGTCGCTCGGTTGGGGCGGCCTGCTGGGCAACCTGTTTGGCGGCACGGGCCTGCGGGTCGACCGCTTCTTCGAACCGGTGCGCTGACGGACGCTGGCCGGGCGGCCACCACGCGCCGTGCTTGACGCAACGTGCGGCGCGCGGTACGCGGCGGCCCCGGCCCATGAGACATCTTCTCGGAATCGCAGGCTGGCGGCGGGACGAGCTGGAAGCACTGCTCGACCGCGCCCAGGCACACCTGCCCGGCGGACCGGATGCCTCGCACGTACTGCGGGGCCGCGTCGTGGCGAACCTCTTCTTCGAGGACTCCACCCGGACGCGCTCCTCCTTCGAGGTGGCCGCGCGGAAGCTGGGCGCGGACGTCCTCAACTGGAGCTACGCGGGCTCCTCCGTGTCCAAGGGCGAGACGCTCCTGGACACCGCGCGCAACATCGAAGCCATGGGGCCGGCGGTCATCGTCATCCGCCACCGCTCCTCCGGCGCGCCGGGGCTCGTGGCCCGCCACGTGAAGTGCGCGGTGGTCAACGCGGGTGACGGCGCGCATGAGCACCCGTCCCAGGCCCTGCTGGACGCCTTCACCCTGCGCCAGCGCTGGGGCCGGCTGGACGGGCGCACGGTGCTGATTGTGGGCGACGTGCTGCACAGCCGCGTGGCGCGCTCCAATCTCCTGTGCCTGAAGGCGCTGGGGGCCCGGGTCGTGCTCTGCGGACCGCCCACCCTCCTGCCGCCAGGGCTGGAGGAGATGGGCGGAGAGGTGACGCACCAGCTGGATGCCGTGCTGCCCCAGGCGGACGCGGTGATGTGCCTGAGGCTGCAGACGGAGCGCATGTCGGAAGCCTTCCTGCCGTCCCAGCGGGAGTACTCGCGGCTGTTCGGTGTCACGCCCGCCCGCGCGGAGCGGATGAAGCCGGACGCCCTCGTGCTGCACCCGGGCCCCATCAACCGCGGCGTGGAATTGTCGCCGGTGGTGGCGGACGGGCCTCGCAGCGTCATCCTGGAACAGGTGTCCAACGGCGTCGCGGTGCGCCGGGCCATCCTGGAGGCGTGCGCATCATGACCCCAGTGCTCTTCCAGCGGGCGCGCGTCATCGACCCGCGCAATGGCGTGGACGGCGTTCGTGACGTGCTCGTGACGGACGGCCGGGTGGCCCAGGTGTCGGAGGCCCCGCTGCCCGCGCCCAAGGACGCGCGGGTGGTGGACGCGACGGGCAGGTGGCTGGTGCCGGGCTTCATCGACCTGCACGTGCACCTGCGCGAGCCGGGAGAAGAGGGCAAGGAGACGGTCCTCACCGGCTGCCGCGCGGCGGTGGCGGGCGGCTTCACCGGCGTCGTCGCCATGCCCAACACCAAGGTGGTGAACGACAGCGCGATGGTCACGGAGCTGGTGCTGTCGCGCGCCCGGGACGCGGCCCTGTGCCACGTGTACCCGGCGGGCGCCATCACCAAGGGGCTCAAGGGCGAGGAGCTGTCCGAAGCAGGGGAGCTGATTGGCGCTGGCTGCGTGGCCCTCACCGACGACGGCCGCCCGGTGATGAACGCGGGCCTGATGCGCCGGGTGCTCCAGTACGCCACGCAGTTCGACGTGCCGGTGATGGTGCACGAGGAGGACCTCACCCTGTCCGCCGGCGGCGCCATGCACGAGGGCGCCACGTCCACGCGGCTGGGCCTGCGCGGCATCCCGTCCTCCGCGGAGGTGGCCATGGTGGCGCGCGACCTGGTGCTCCTGGAGGAGACGAAGGGCCGCCTGCACGTGGCGCACGTGTCCTGCGAGGGCAGCGTGCGGCTCATCCGCGAGGCCAAGCAGCGCGGCCTGCGCGTCACCTGCGAGGTGGCGCCGCACCACTTCACCCTGGATGACCGGGCGGTGGGGGACTACGACACCCACGCGAAGATGGCGCCGCCGCTCCGGAGCGACGTGGACGTGAAGGCGCTGCGCGAGGCGCTGGTGGATGGCACGGTGGACGCCATCGCCACGGACCACGCGCCGCACGGCGTGTCCGACAAGCTGGTGGAGTTCGAGAAGGGCATCAACGGCATCGTCGGGCTGGAGACGGCCCTGGGGCTCACGCTGGCGCTGGTGCACGAGGGCGTGCTCACCCCGCGCCGGGCGGTGGAGCTCTTGTCGGACGGGCCGGCGAGGGTATTCGGCCTGCCGGGCGGTCACCTGGCGCCTGGTGCCCCGGCGGACATCACGCTTTTGTCCCCTTCGGAGGAGTGGACGGTGGATGCCCACCGGTTCTATTCCCGCAGTCGCAACACGCCCTTCCACGGGCGCACGCTGAAGGGCCGCGTGACGCAGACGTGGGTGGGCGGCCGGTGTGTGTTCGAGGACGGTCAGCTCAAGGAGTCGCGGTGATGACGAAGCGGGCAGTGCTCGCACTGGCGGATGGCACCACCTTCGAGGGGCGCGCGTTCGGCGCTTCCGGCGAGACGGTGGGTGAGGTGGTCTTCAACACGTCCATGTACGGCTACCAGGAGATCCTCACGGATCCCTCGTACGTGGGGCAGATCGTCACCATGGCGTACCCGGAGATGGGCAACATCGGGGCGAACGCGGCGGACGAGGAGGCGGGCCTGCCGCACGCGGTGGGCATGGTGGTGCGCTCGCTGACGAAGACGCCCTCCAACTGGCGCTCGCAGGAGACGCTGGACGCGTACCTGGCGCGCCACGGCCGCGTGGGCATCGAAGGCGTGGACACCCGCCGGCTGGTGCGCCACCTGCGCACGCACGGCGCGCAGACGGGCATCATCTCCACGGAGAACGTGTCCGCCGCCGCCCTCTCCGAGCGCGCGCGCGACAGCGTGGGCATGGAGGGCCTGGACCTGGCCACGGGCGTGTCCTGCAAGGAGCCCTACGTCTTCACCACGCCGTCCCCGGACGTGTTCCTGGCCCCCGGTGACAAGCGCCCGGAGCCGGAGCTGAAGTACGACGTCATCGCGTACGACTACGGCCTCAAGCGCTCCATGCTCCAGTACCTGGTGGACGTGGGCTGCCGCGTGACGGTGGTGCCTTCGCACTTCACGGCGGAGCAGGTGCTGGCGAAGAAGCCGCACGGCGTCTTCCTGGCCAACGGCCCCGGCGACCCGGCCGCGGTGAAGGGCGCGGACCGCACGGTGGCGGCGCTCTTGGGCAAGGTGCCGGTGTTCGGCATCTGCCTGGGGCACCAGATCATGGCGCTCGCGCTGGGCGGGCGGACGTACAAGATGAAGTTCGGCCACCGCGGCGGCAACCAGCCCGTGAAGGACCTCACCACGGGCAAGGTGGAGATCACCGCGCAGAACCACGGCTTCGCGGTGGACGACGCCAGCCTCAAGGGCAAGGCCGTCGTCACGCACATCAACCTGAACGACGGCACGGTGGAGGGCCTGGCCGTTCCGGACGCGCGGGCCTTCAGCGTGCAGTACCACCCCGAGGCTTCGCCCGGCCCTCACGACGCGCGCTACCTGTTCAGCCGCTTCGCGACGCTGATGGCGGGTTCGTAGGAAGAAAGCTCGCAACGGCCATGGACACCGCGCTGACCCCGTTGTCGTACCAGCCGTACCTGGACCAGCTCATCGCCTTCGGCAGCTCGGAGGCGCGCAAGCCGGACCTCCTGGAGGCCAAGGCGGAGTACTTCCGCCTCACCGGTGAAGTCTTCGAGGACGACAAGTTCTTCGAGCTGCGGATGGCGTCGTTCCTGGACTACTACCTCTACGACCGCGTCTCGCCGCTCACCGGCAAGACGCCGGCCGCGGAGCTGTACGAGCAGCGTCTGCAGTCCGCACCGCCCGAGGAGGCCAACGCCTTCCGCAGCTTCACGGAGACGGTCCACGGCCTCTTCGAGGTGCGCAAGCTGGGCAAGGGCATGGTGCGCCTGCGCGAGCTCTTCTCCGGCAAGGACTTCGACGTGACGGAGCGCCGCCACATCGCGGGCCTGGAGACGGGGGACGTGCTGGAGGCGCGCCTGGTGCCCTTCGGCGGCCACCTGCTGTTCTCCTCCGCCTTCTGCTACCACCCGGCCATGGCGCTCAAGGCCATCAAGGCCGAGGTGAAGCGCCGCAAGAAGAAGGAGCCGGAGCGCCCCGCCAAGGACCTGGTGTGGGAGTGCGCCCGCCGGGCCCTCAACGTGGAGCGCTACCGCCAGCTCTCCGTGGAGAAGCTCTACGACTTCGAGCAGAAGGTCCTGTAGCGAGGACCTTCTGCCCATGAAGCCTCCACCGCATGCGGCTTCTCAGATGCGGTGGATGCTCATCATGTTGGTGTTGCCCGGCACGTTGAGCGGCACGCCGGCCACCAGGATGAAGGGCGTGCCGGGTTCGCAGAAGCGCAGCTCCTGACAGAGCCGGCGCACCTGCTTGAGCATGGCCTCCGTGCTGCTGACGCGCTTCACCAGGTGGCCCGTCACGCCCCAGTACAGCGCCATCCGGTTCACCGTGTCCGTGTTGGGCGTCAGGGCGAGGATGCGCGCGCCGGGGCGGAACTCGGAGATGAGCCGCGCGGAGTGGCCGCTCTCCGTGTACGCGATGATGGTCCCGATGTTGAGCTGCCGGGACGCGGCCACCGCCGCCGCGGCGACGCCGGTGCCCAGGTCCTCGGAGCGCTCGAAGGGGGAGTGGGGCAGGGTGATGAGGCCGGTGCGCTCCGTCTCCTCCACGATGCGCGCCATGGTGGCCACCGCGTCCACGGGGTAGCGGCCCGCGGCCGTCTCGCCGGAGAGCATCACCGCGTCCGCGCCGTCGAGGATGGCGTTGGCCACGTCCGACACCTCCGCGCGCGTGGGCCGGGCGTTGAGCACCATGCTCTCCAGCATCTCCGTGGCGACGATGACGATGCCGCCCATGCGGTTGACCTCCCGCACGGTGCGCTTCTGGATGGCCGGCAGCTGCTCCAGCGGCATCTCCACGCCCAGGTCGCCGCGGGCCACCATCACCCCGTCCGACTCCCTGGCGATGGCGTCCAGGTTCTCCACCGCCTGGGGCTTTTCAATCTTGGAGATGATCGGCGTCTTGCCCTTGGCCACCAGCGCCCGCGCCTGGCGCACGTCCTGGGCGGAGCGCACGAAGGACAGCGCCACGTAGTCCACGCCCACCTCCTGGCCGAACGCCAGGTCCACCTTGTCCTTCTCTGTCAGGGTGGGCACCGACATGGCCGTGCCGGGCAGGTTGAGCCCCTTGTGGTCCTTGAGCAGCCCGCCCACCTCCACGCGGCAGGACACGTCCTGGCCACTGACCTTCAGCACGCGCAGGCGCACCCGGCCGTCGTCCAGGAGCACCTCGTGGCCCTTCTCCACGTCCCGGGGCAGCGTGCGCACCGGGGTGGGGATGATCTTCCCCTGGCCCATCACCGAGCGCGTCGTCACCGTCACCGTGTCGCCGGCCGTCACCATCAACTGGCCGCCCTCGAAGCGCCCCAGGCGCACCTTGGGGCCCTGCACGTCCTGGAGGATGGCCACCGGCACGCCCAGCTTCTTCGACACCGCTCGGATGCGCTGGACGCGCTGGCGGTGCTCGTCGTGCGTGCCGTGGGAGAAGTTGAGCCGGGCCACGTTCATGCCCGCCTTCACCAGCCCCTCGATGACTTCCTTGGAGTCCGATGCCGGACCCAGCGTGCAGATGATCTTCGCCTTGCGCATAGAACCGCCCATCCTAGCGCCTCGGGGTGGGCGTCTTGACAGGCTTGCGCCCGAAGGACTAACTCTTCGCCTCACGCGCTGGGCGGAAAGTTACCGCGAGCTGGCGCACGCCATTCGTGGCTCTCAGACGCTTGAGACGAAGAAAGCCCGGCTACCCTGGGAGGGGGGGCCGGGCTTTCATCGTTCCAGGGCCTGTTCGCGCTAGCGGCTAGAGGTCGATCTCCTGACCCTTGCCCATGGGCTCCATCAGCGGCTGCATGGAGTGGTCCATGCCGATGTCCTCCGAGGGAGGCTTCGGGTGGCCGGCGCTGGGGCCCATGGGAGGCGGCGGGGGCAGGGGCCCCATGTCCTCCTCACCCAGACCGCCGCTGCCGCCCACGCCCAGGTCCTGCTGCTTCTGGAGGGCCTCAATCTCCGCGCGGGTGATGCCCGCCATGGTCAGCACCTTGCGCGTCACGCGGATGCGGGCCTGGCTGTGCATGGCCATGGCGATGGAGTCCGAAGGCCGCGCGTCCAGCGCCAGCTCCTTCTTGCCCTGCTGGAGGAAGACGCGGCCGGAGTAGACGTTGTCGCGCAGGTCGTCGATGCGGACCTCGGTCACCTTGCCGCCCAGCTTGGACACCACGTCGTCCAGCAGGTCCTGCGACAGGGGCTGCGGGGGCGGACGCTCCGCGAGGCGGAAGGCGATGGAGACCGCCGCGCCCTCGTCCACGAAGAGGGGCAGCACCGTCTCCCCGTCCTTGGTGGTCAGCACGACGGCGTGCGTCTGCGCCTCCATCAAGGGCACCACGTCCTTCACCTCCAGCTCCACCAGCTCCGAGCAGGCCTTGGGGTCGCTGCCCTTCTCGGTGACGCAGGGCTTCTCTTTTTTCCCTTCCGCCTTGTCGGATGCGGCGATGGCGCCGGGGATCCCGAACGCGGGAAGGAACAACGCTCCCCCCAGCGCCAGCACCACGGCCGTGAACGGAGCGACGAAGAAGTTGGCGCGGTTGGACGTTTTCACATCCCTAAGCTACGCACCTCTCCCTTCACCGGGAGGGCGCCGCCCCCGCGCCGTCGCGAGCGGCCCCCGGGCCCTGGCCCACCCGGTAGGAGGGCAGGCGGGCAGCCGGGAAGAAGGGGCGCGAGGCGACTAGCGGTCGTCGTCCTCGGACTCCTCGTCGTCGTAGTCCTCGTCGTCCTCGGACTCCTCGTCGTCGTCGTCCTCGTCGAGGTCCTCGTCCTCGTCGGACTCCTCCTCGTCTTCGTCCTCGTCGTCGAGTTCGTCCTCGAGCTCCTCGGCTTCGAGCGTCATCGTCACCGCGAACTTCTTGCTCAGGGTGGCGATCTGCGCGCGCATCTCCGTGAGCGCGGCGACGAAGTCCTCGGTGAGGTTCGCGGGCGCCTTCGCGTCGCAGTGGGGACAGACAATCTTCTCCGTCCCCTCGATGAGGTCCTGGGCTTCCAACTCGAAGCTGGCCTCGCACTTCTGGCAGGTGAAGTCGATGCTCATGGTCGGGCGCGGCATACAAAGCCGGTGAACATGCTGTCAACGCCTGAGACAGGGGGACGTGGAACGGCCGGGGAGCTTCCACTACGTTTCGCCAGATGGACCTGCCCAAGACGATGCTGCATGCGCTCCATGACCAGGCCGCGCGGCTGGAACACCGCCCGGCGCTCTGGTCCCGCCATGGAGGCGCCTATGTCCCCACCTCGTGGTTCGACTATGCCCAGCGCGTCAAGCGCTTCGCCCTGGGGCTGCACGCGCTGGGGTTCCAGGACGGCGACCCGCTGGGCATCCTGAGCTTCAACCGCGAGGCGTGGCATGTCGCGGACCTGGGAGCCATGGCCCTGGGCGGCGTGCCGGTGGGGCTCTACACCACCAGCAGCGTGGATCAGCTCGTCTACATCCTGGGCCACTGTGAGGCGCGCTTCCTCCTGGTGGAGAACGCGAAGCACCTGGCCACCGGCCTGGAGGTCCAGAAGCGGCTGCCCGCGCTCAAGCACCTCATCGTGGTGGACGCGCCCACCCCGCTGCCCGAAGGCGTCCTGCGCTACGCGGACGTGCTGAACTCCGGCGCGAACGCGGACGAAGCCCCCTACTGGGACGGCGTCCACGCGCTCCACCCGGACGCGCTGGCCACGCTCATCTACACGTCCGGGACCACCGGCCAGCCCAAGGGCGTGGCCCTGAGCCACCGCAACCTCGCCTGGACGTCCAAGCAGCTGGGCGACACCATGGGCTTCCGGGACATGGAGGACGAGCGGCTGGTGTCGTACCTGCCGCTGTCGCACGTCGCGGAGCAGATCGTCTCCCTGCACAGCCCGCTGCTCCTGGGCACGCAGGTGTACTTCGCGGACTCGCTGGACGCGCTGGGCAAGAACCTCACGGAGGTGCGCCCCACCATCTTCTTCGCGGTGCCGCGCGTCTGGGAGAAGTTCAAGACGAAGGCGGAGGAGGGGCTGGCCGCGCAGCCGCCCCTGAAGCGCCGGCTGGTGGAGTGGGCCCGCGCCACGGCGCTGGAGCGCAACACGCGCGTCCTCAGCCAGGAGCGCGTCCCGTCGTTCATGGAGGCCAAGTTCGCGCTGGCCCAGCGGCTGGTGTTCCAGCCGTTGAAGACGCGCATCGGCCTGGAGAAGGCGAAGCTGTTCTCCACCTCCGCGGCGCCCATTGGCCGGGACGTGCTGGACTTCTTCGCCTCCATCGACGTCGTCCTCCTGGAGGTGTGGGGCATGACGGAGGTGTCCGGCCCCGCCACGGTGAGCACCGCCGAGTGCGCCCGGATGGGCACGGTGGGCCGCCCCATGCTGGGCGTGGAGGTGCGCATCGCGGAGGATGGGGAGATCCTCGTAAAGGGCGGCAACGTGTGCCTGGGCTACCACCGCAACCCAGAGGCCACGCAGGAGCTGCTGGCGGACGGGTGGCTGCACTCGGGTGACGTGGGGCAGCTGGACTCCGAAGGCTTCCTGCGCATCACCGGGCGCAAGAAGGAGATCATCGTCACCTCCGGCGGCAAGAAGACGTCTCCCGCCAACATCGAAGAGCTTCTTAAGGCCGTGTCCCCGGTGGGGCACGCGCTGGTGGTGGGCGACCGGCGCAACTACCTGGTGGCGCTGGTGACGCTGGAGCCGGACCGGGTGCGGAAGCTGGCGCGGGAGAAGGGCTGGCCGGAGGACGTGGCCACGCTGGTGAGCGACGCGCGGCTCCAGCAGCACCTGCAGGAGGCCTTCGAGCGGGACGTGAACCCGAAGCTGTCGCGCTTCGAGACCATCAAGCGCTTCCGCGTGCTGCCGGGGGAGTTCTCCATCGACGGCGGGGAACTCACGCCCAGCATGAAGATGCGCCGCAAGGTGGTGGAGCAGAAGTACGCGGACGTCATCGAGGCGCTCTACCGCGAGCCGGGGGCCGTCGCCGCCCACGGCTAGGCAAAGCGAAAGGGGCGTAGGGACCCGAGCTTCGAGTCCTACGCCCCTTCGTGCTTCAGCGGCTCATGACAGCCGGTGACTACTTGCGCTTGTCCTGCGCCACGTAGTCGCGGCGCGCGGCGCCGGTGAAGACCTGGCGGGGACGGGCGATCTTCTGCTCGTTGTCCGTCACCATCTCCTCCCACTGCGCGCACCAGCCCACCGTGCGGGGGATGGCGAACAGGACGGGGAACATCTCCGCCTGGAAGCCCATCGCCTCGTAGATGAGGCCCGAGTAGAAGTCGACGTTCGGGTACAGCTTGCGCTTCACGAAGTACTCGTCCTCGAGCGCGATGCGCTCCAGTTCGAGCGCGATCTCCAGCAGCGGGTTCTTGCCCGTCACGTCGAAGACCTCGTCCGCCACGCGCTTGATGACCTTCGCGCGCGGGTCGTAGGACTTGTAGACGCGGTGGCCGAAGCCCATGAGCTTCTTCTCGCCCTCGCCGCCCTTCACCTGCTTGATGAACTCCGGGATGTTGGCCTTGCTGCCAATCTCGCGGAGCATGCGGAGCACCGCCTCGTTGGCGCCGCCGTGCAGCGGGCCGTAGAGCGCGCCCACGCCCGCGGCGACCGCGGAGTAGGGGTCCACCTGCGACGAGCCCACCGTGCGCACGGACGTGGTGGAGCAGTTCTGCTCGTGGTCCGCGTGCAGGATGAAGAGCACGTCCAGCGCCTTCTCCAGCGTGGGGTGCACCTTGAAGGCGCTCGTGCCGATGCGCTTGATCATCGCCAGGAAGTTGGCGACGTAGGACAGGTCGTTGTCCGGGTAGACGAACGGCAGGCCCATGGCGTGGCGGTACGAGAACGCGGCCAGGGTGGGCATCTTCGCGATGAGGCGCGTGATCTGGATCTCACGGCTGCGCGCGTCCTTGATGTTCTTCGCGTCCGGGTAGAACGCGGACAGCGCCGCCACCGTGGAGCCCAGCATCGCCATGGGGTGCGCGTCGTAGCGGAACCCGTCGATGAAGGACTTGATGTTCTCGTGCACCAGCGTGTGGTGGGTCACGTTGAACGTGAAGTTCTCCAGCTCCTTCTGCGTGGGCAGCTCGCCCTTCAGCAGCAGGTAGGCCACCTCCAGGAAGGAGGACTTCTCCGCGAGCTGCTCGATGGGGTAGCCGCGGTACTCGAGGATGCCCTTGTCGCCGTCGATGAACGTGATGGCGCTCTTACAGTTCGCCGTGTTCAGGAACGCGGGGTCGTAACCCATCAGACCGAAGTCATCGCTGCCGGTCTTGATCTGGCGCAGGTCGGGGGTGCGGATACAGCCGTTCTCGATCGGGATCTCGTACGTCTTCCCGGTCCGATTGTCGGTGACGGTCAGCGTGTCCTTGGGCATGGGCGGAGATTTCACAGGGCGGCGGACGCTTTCAACAAAAAAGAACGATAAGTCTTAGAGGCGAAGTTTCCGGTCCGCGCGCCCGCTCAGGAATAGCGGACGCCGGCCCGCGCGAGCTGCCGCCAGAAGCCCGGGAAGCTCTTCTCCACGCACTCCGGCCCCGTCAGATCCAGAGGCACCCCGGACAGCACACACAGGGTGGCCGCTGACATCGCCAGGCGGTGGTCACCCCGGCTGTCCATGGCGAATCTCGCGGGCTTTACCTTCGGAGGGACGATGCGGAGCGTCTCACTGTCGGCTCCGGCCGACAGTTCCGTGGTGCCACCGTAGGCGGACACCAACGTGCGGATGCCCTCCAGCCGGTCGCTCTCCTTGACCCGCAGGATGCCCACGTCGTTGAGCGTGGTGGGCCGGGGCAGCACGCACGCGAGCGCCGCCAGCGTGGGCAGCAGGTCCGGGCATTCCTTGCCCGTCGCGCGCAGTTCGCCCGTGGCCTCACCCTCGAAGCGCCAGGTGTTGGGCGCGCCCGACGGGAGCATCTTCAGACCCACTTCAGCGGCCAGCCGGAGGATCGCCTGGTCCGGGTGGGCGCTCTGGGGCTCCGCGCGCTCCACCGTGCCGCCCGTGCGCCAGGCGATGAGCACCAGGTAGCCCAGCGAAGACCAGTCGCCCGGCAGTGATGGGACGGATTCGGGCGCCTGATAACCCGTGACGGAATAGTGACCTTCGGACTGTTCCACGGTGAAGCCGAAGCGGCGCAGCCACGCCACCGTGAGGTCCATGTAGCCGGCGCTGGTGAGCGTGCCTTCAATCTCCACGCTCCACGCGCGCTTCTCCCGGAGGAAGCGCTCCGCGCAGCCCAGCAGCAGGCTGGAGGCGTACTGGCTGCTCTGCGCGCCCGGCACGCGGAACACCGGCGCGACCTTCGTGGTGTCCTGGGGCGCGTGCAGATCCACCGGCCACGGCGTGCCTTCGGTGAGCGTGAGGCCCGCGGGGCCCAGGGCCTCCTTGAGCGATGTGAAGAGCGGGCCGTGCGGGCGCTCGCCCAGGCGGGGCGTGCCGGTGAAGCGCACGCGCGCGCCGGGCGTCACCGCGGCCTGCGTGACGAGGATGCGAAAGGGGGCGCCACCGTCCGCGCAGTCCACGTCGCGCACGGGGCCCGCGGGAAGGCGCAGGGCCTCCACGCCCCGGCGCAGCACGCGCACGTCGGCGGGGAGGTCCTCGTCCGATTCCGCCTGCACCGACGGAAGCGGCCAGGCGCCCGTGAGGTGTCCCAACACCAGGGCTCGCTGGGCGTCCGACTTCGACACGGGCGGGGTGAGCGGTGAGGCGCTCAAGGCGCTCGGGTCGACGGTGAGACGGCTCGGCGAGGTGTGGCTCACGGGCGGGCTCCACGGGTCCAGGCGGGCCACAGGGCCCGCCATGTCTTCGGCATCACATCCACGACTTCGGCGGTGCCCACGGCGGTGAGCAGCACCATGCGCAGCTCGCCGTTGGCGCCGGCCTTCTTGTCGGCGTCCAAGAGCGCGACCACGTCCTTCAGCGGCGCGCGCTGGGCGATCTCCGCGGCGCGGTCGCGGCCGAGCACACCCGGGCCCCGGGCCAGCGCGCGCTCCACGTCATGCGCCACGGACTCCGGCGTGATGCCCAGGTGCCGGCCCACGTCCAGGGCCCAGAGGATGCCCAGGCCCACCGCGTCGCCGTGCGACAGCTTGAAGCGCGACAGGCTCTCCAGCACGTGGCCGAACGTGTGGCCGAAGTTGAGCACGCGGCGCAGGCCCTGGTGCTCGTACGGGTCCTTCGAGCAGACGTCCTCCTTCAGGCCGCGCGCGTCCTTCACCAGCTTCTCCAGCTTCGGCGGCGTGCGCACGTAGCGCTTGAAGAGGGACGCATCCAGCGACGCGACCATCTTCCACGCCTCGATGGAGCCCTCGCGCACCTGCGCGTCGGACAGCGTGGCGTACAGCTCCGGGCACAGCCACGTCTCATCCGCGTAGTGGAAGACGCCCGCGGGGTTCTTCACCACACGGCCACGCACGACGAGGTCCACCGCGCCCTTGCCGCCCAGGCTGCTGTCCACCGCCGCGAGCAGCGTGGTGGGCACCTGCAACAGTCGCACGCCGCGCTTGAGCAGGTGCGCGGCCACGGTGGCCACGTCGCCCACGGTGCCACCGCCCACGGCGACGAGCGTGCCGGAGCGCGGCAGGTTGATTCCTCCCGCGAGCACCTTCTGCAGCGAGATGAGGCTCTTGGCGCGCTCACCGCCGACCAGTTGGATGATGGCGCGGGGCTTGCGGGCCTCGATGGCGGGAATGAGCGTGGAGTGGAAGCGCGCGACGGTGCGGTCCACCACGGCGACGCTGCCCTCGGGCAGCTTGGCGACGAGCTTCGTGAAGGAACCCCAGCGGTCGTTGGGGGGGCGGTAGGAACCGGGAGGAAGCGGGCTCATGCGGAGTGGGGGCGGGCGTTGAGTTGCTGGACGAGGTCGGCGATGACGAGCGACACCATGGCCTCCAGCACCGGGACGGCGCGGGGCATGATGCACGGGTCGTGACGGCCGCCCTTGGCGTGATCCGCCAGCGTCGCGGGCGGCTTGAAGAAGGCGCGCACCTGCATGGGCTCACCGTTGGCGAGCCCACCCTGGATGCCGCCGTACGCGTCCTTCACGGAGTGGAACTTCGTGCCGGGCTGACCGATGCGCTGGAGCAGATCCGGAGGGCCCCACATGACACCGGTGACGGCGCCGATGCTGCCCAGCGCCTGCGCGATGAGCGCCTTGAGCTTTCCGAAGATGGGCTCGCCCAGGCCGACGGGCAGGCCCTCCACGCGCACGTCGATGGAGCCGCCCAGGCTGTCGCCGGCCTCCTTCGCGGCCAGGATCTGACGGGCCATCTCTTCACGGACGGCTTCATCCGGGCAGCGGGTGGGGTGCGCGTCCACCATGGCGCGGGTGAGGCCCGGCGCCGGAACGGGAGCGACCAGCTCACCCACCTGGGAGACGTAGGCCACGGTGCTGATCGAAGGCAGGTCGCGCGCGAGGTACGCCTCCGCGATGGCGCCGCCGATGACGCGGCAGAGCGTTTCACGTCCACTGGTACGGCCGCCGCCCCGGTGGTCGCGGTGCTTGTAGCGCTCACGCCACACGGCGTCCGCGTGGCCCGGCCGGTCCACGCTGGCCAGTTGGTTGTAGTCCTGCGAGCGCTGGTTCGCGTTGCGCACGATGGCCGCGATGGGCGTGCCCAGCGTCTTGTCCTGGAAGACGCCGGAGAGGATCTCCACGGTGTCGGGCTCGTTGCGCGGGGTCACCAGGGCGGACTGCCCGGGACGCCGGCGATCCAGCGCTGCCTGGATCATCTCGCGCGTGAGCGGAACGCCCGCGGGGCAGCCGTCGATGACGGAGCCCAGCGCGGGGCCGTGGCTTTCGCCGAAGGTGGTCAACCGGAAGAGGGTGCCAAAGGTATTCATGTCGCCGTTTCCCAGAGTTGTCGCTGCCGCCGGGCCTGGGCGACGAACCACGCCGCACCTAGCAGGAGAGGGGTGCCCCCGCGGCGAACGATCTCCGCGGCGACGCGCCGGCCGGGCGCACCGTATGCGATCACCGCCACGCGTGCCCCCTGGAATCTCAGGTTTTCGGGGGTGGCCACGCGGTCCGGCCACGTCCAGACCCAATCCCCGGACAGCGGGGCTTGAATCTCCGCGCGCTTCACGACCCGCAGGGCGAATCCATGTTCAGCGGCCACCAGCCGCAGGGCCTGCGTGGAACCGCCGTCGCCCAGCACCGAGACTTCCTTCGCGCCCAGGCGCTCCAGCACCGCGCGCGCGCCTTCCGTGTCGGTGTTGAAGGACTCCCACCGCGAGCCCCGGCGCACCAGCGTGTTGATGGCGTCCAGCGATGAGCCCGTGTGCTTCGCGAGCCGCATCTTGAACGGGCTCGTCACGGCGAAGCCCGCGTAGTGCGGCAGCATCGCGTCCACCACCGCCTCCACCGGCGCGTCCTCGGCCAGGTCGATGCGGTCGAACGGCTGACGGTGGATCCGCGGCGAGCGCGAGTGCGGAATGGCCGTGCCCAGGATGCCCAGGCGCAAGGCGTGCGGGTCCTTCGCCTTGCGGTGCTCGCGCACCACGTCGTCCAGCAGGCGCTGTCCCGGGGCCGCCGTCCACGGGCCGCCCATGGCCACGTACTCCAGGCCGTTCCTGCGCGAGAGCACCGCGCGCGCCGGGATGGCGACGGGGCCCATGCCCAGCACGGTGACGCGCTCGGCGCCGAAGCGCTGGGACAGCGCGGCCTGCGTCTCCAGCAGGACCTCCAGGTGCGCGGGCCCATCCATGGGCTCCACGTGCTTCACCAGCGCATCCGGCGGAATGGGGCGGGACCAGCGCCTGAGCGCCTCCGCCGTCGTCAGCGGCCCTTCCGCGTGGTGCGACGCGAGCAGCTTCCCCGGCGGCGCGTCCATGTCCTGCGCGCGCTCCACGTCGCGGTCCACGCGCCACGCGGCCTGGACCCACGGCGCGGGCAGCGGCTTGCCCCGCTCGGAGACGAGCAGCGGCATCACGCGGGCGAGCGCGTCCGGATCGATGTCGCCGGGAGAATGCAGGTCGGTCCGCACCTCGATGACGTCCGCGCCCCGCTGGAGGCCATCGCGCGCGAAGGTGACGGCGTCCGCGCCGGTGAGGGTGGGGGGCAGGGTGATGATGCGCCGGGTGGCCATCACTCGGGCTCCTGGGCAAGACAGCCCCGGAGGAAGTCCGCCAGGGAGATGGTGGGGACGCGGGCGTGCAGCGCCTCGCGTTCATGGAACAGCGAGTGGAGCTCCTCCTCCAACGACACATCCGTGCGCAGCCGCGGGCGCGTGGTGTCCGCCATCAACCGCTCGCGATACGTGTCGAACGTGACGGGGACGACGAGCGTGAAGTGCCCCGCGAGCGCGTCCGGATGGTGCGACAGGAAGCCGCCGCCCACCGCCACCACGCTGCCCTGGGGCAAGAGGCCCAGCGTCTCGCGCTCGGCGGCGCGGAAGGTGGTGGGGGACTCAGCCACCCAGGTGCGGAGCGGGCGCCCATGCCGGCGCTCCAGCTCCGCGTCCAGGTCCAGCCCGGTGCGTCCGAGCAGCTTCGAGACGAGCGGCAACAGGCGCGTCTTGCCGGCCGCGCGGTGGCCCGCGATGACGACGGTCTGCGCGCCCACGGGGCGGGGGCAGGGCCCCGGGGACGAGAGGGCCCCCTGGAGCGCCTGCTGGAGTCTGGGGTCTACCGACGCGACGACTTGGGAGACAAGGAGGCGTCGTGCCTCAACGGACGGTGCCGACATAGACGTAGGCGGTTCCAAACAGCAGGGGGTGGGCGGCGCGCTCGGAGTAGGCGCCGGCCTGGTCCATCAGGGAGAGGAAGCGGTCGCCGGCGGGGAAGGCCGCGGCGGTGCGGGGCAGGTACTGGTACGCCGCGCGGTTGCCCGTGAGCAGGCCGCCAATCGCCGGCATCACCGTCTTGCTGTAGAAGCGGAACAGCGCACCGTACGGGCCCGTGGGCTGGCCGAACTCCAGCACCACCACGCGGCCTCCGGGGCGCACCACGCGCGCCATCTCCTGGAGGCACTTCACCGGATCATCCACGTTGCGGATGCCGAAGGAGATGGAGGCCACGTCGAACGTGTTGTCCGGCAGGGTGAGCGCCATGGCGTCCTGCACCTGGAACTCCACCTCCAGGCCCGCCTTGGCCGCCTTGGCCGGCGCGCTCTCCAGCATCTCCGGGCAGAAGTCCGTGCCCACCACGCGGCCCGTGGAGCCCACCTTGCGCTTGAACGCCAGCGCCAGGTCGCCCGTGCCGGTCGCGCAGTCCAGCACCTGGCTGCCTTCCTTCGCGCCGCTGAGCTTCACCGCCGAGCGCCGCCACAGCCGGTGGATGCCGAGCGAGAGGACTTCGTTCGTCACGTCGTAGCGCGTGGCGATGGAGGAGAACATCTGACGGACTTCGGTGCTCATCGCGCCCCCGCGATCTGTGCCGGCCCCGCCGGCGTCCAAAGGTGACGGTCCACCGCGGCGAGGACGCCCGGCAGCCGTTGCATCAACGTAGCGAAATCCCCGGGCGACATCGCCTGCTGACCGTCGCACAGCGCCTGCTCCGGCCGGGGGTGGACTTCAATCAACAATCCATCCGCACCGCAGGCCGCCGCCGCCAGCGACATGGGTGCGATGAGCGACGGAATGCCCGTCGCGTGCGAAGGATCCACGATGACCGGCAGGTGCGTGCGCTCCTTCGCCCACGCCACCGCGGCCAGGTCCAGCGTGTTGCGCATCGCGGTCTCGAAGGTGCGGATGCCGCGCTCGCAGAGCATCACCTGCTCGTTGCCGCCCGCCAGGATGTACTCGGCGGCGTTGAGCCACTCCTGCACCGTGGCGGACAGCCCGCGCTTGAGCAGCACCGGCTTGCGCAGCTTTCCCAGCGCGCGCAGCAGCCCGAAGTTCTGCATGTTCCGCGCGCCCACCTGGAGGATGTCCGAGTGCTGCGCCATCAGGGGCAGTTGCTCGGTCTCCATCACCTCGCTGATGATGGGCAGCCCGTGGCGCCGTCCGGCGTCCACCAACAGCTTCAGCCCCGGCTCCCCCATGCCCTGGAACGCGTACGGACTGGTGCGCGGCTTGAACACGCCCCCACGCAAGAGGTGCGCGCCCGCCTGTGCCACCGCACGGGCCGCCAGTTCCAACTGCTCCGCGCCCTCCACCGCGCATGGCCCCGCCATCACCACGAAGCCGGGCCCGCCCACCTCCACGGCCCCCACCTGGACGCGCGTGCCGGCTGGACGCGCTGCGCGAAGGACGCGGTGTGCACCCGGGTCACGCCGCCCGGCTGGGTCGTCTGGTTGCTGGCCTCCCACGGCGGCTCCCTCGCTGGAGTTACTGGAATTCAGATTCCATGGAGTTCAAGCGGTTTTGAACTCCTTGGTGCATGTATAGCCGAGATCGCTTAGAAGACAATCGAAGGTGATGTCACTCGCCTCCCCCGAGGTGCAGGAGAATGGCTGATGACGCCGCTCAGTCCCGCTGAGGATCCGCGATGGGTCGCCGGGATGATGCCCCTGCCCGGAGTGGATCCGCTGGCCGGAGCGGGCAGCCTCGGCGTTCCCTCCGTGTACTGGGAGCGGCCGGTGGCGCGCGAGGCGGTGGCGGGGTGGGGCGAGGCGGGCGTGCTGGAGGCGCACGCGCCCGGTGAGCTGCCAGCGGTGCTGGGCGCGCTCGGTCACGACAGCGTGCGGTGGCTGGACGCGGTGTCCCCCCAGATGCCGGGCCCCTGGTTCGGCGGCATGCGCTTCAGCCCCACGCAGCCGGTGGATGGCGCGTGGCGTTCGCATGGGCTGGCGCGCTGGACGCTGCCGGAGGTGCTGGTGTGGCGCGAGGGCAGCGCGCTGGCGGTCGCGGTCTTCGCTCTGGAGGGGCCGGGCGCGGAGGACGTGGTGCGCTCGCGGCTGGAGCGCGTGCGAGCGGCCTTCCCTCCGTCCTACCGCCATCCGGTGGGCGCGCCGGTCGCGCTGCGCACGGCTTCGTCGCGGCCGGACTTCGAGGCGCTGGTGGACCGCGCGGTGGAGGCCATTGGCGCGGGCCAGTTGAACAAGGTGGTGCTGGCGCGGGCGCTGGAGGCGGAGGGGCCGGAGCCCTTCGACGTGGTGGACGTGCTGGCGCGGCTGCGCGAGCAGAACCCGCGCTGCGCGACGTTCCTCTTCCGCGCGCCGGACGGCACGGGCTTCCTGGGCGCGACGCCGGAGACGCTGTGCCGGGTGGACGGGCGCAAGCTGGAGACGGAAGCGCTCGCGGGGTCCGCGGCGCCGGGCGGGGCGGATGCGCTGGACGCGAGCGACAAGGACCGGCGCGAGCATGACGCGGTGGTGCGCTACATCCTCCAGGCGCTGACGCCGGTGGCGGCGAGCGTGTCCGCGGACGCGCAGCCGTCGGTGCTCGCGCTGAAGAACGTGGTGCACCTGCGCACGGGCATCCGCGCGGAGCTGGCGGACGGCGTGGACACCGCGAAGGTCGTCACGGCGCTGCACCCCACGCCGGCGGTGGGCGGCACGCCGCGCGAGCGCGCGCTGTCGTTCCTGGTGGAGCACGAGTCGCTGGATCGCGGTTGGTACGCGGGGCCGGTGGGCTGGGTGGGCCCCGGGCGTGCGCACCTGGTGGTGGCGTTGCGCTCGGCGCTGGTGCGCGGAGCGAAGGCCCGGCTCTTCGTGGGCGCGGGCATCGTCGCGGGCTCCAGCGCGGAGTCCGAGTGGCGGGAGACGGAGATGAAGAGTCTGGCGATGTTGCGCGCGCTGGGGGGCCGGTGATGTCCCTGGACGCCAACCTCAACGTGCTGTGGTCGCGTGCGCTCCTGGAGGAGCTGGTGCGGGGCGGCGTGCGGCACGCGGTGGTGTGTCCGGGCTCGCGCTCGTCCGCGCTGGCGCTCGCATGCGCGCACACGCCGGGCCTGCGCGTCTGGTCCGTCATCGACGAGCGGAGCGCGGGCTTCTTCGCGCTGGGCATGGCGAAGCAGTCGCGTCAGCCGGTGGTGCTGGTCGCGACGAGCGGCTCCGCGGGCGCGCACTTCTTCCCGGCCGTCATCGAAGCGGCCATGGCCCAGGTGCCGCTGATCATCCTCACGGCGGACCGGCCGCTGGAGCTGCAGGGCTGGGGCGCGCCGCAGACGGTGCCCCAGGCGCGCTTCTACGGCGACTTCGCGAGGGTGTTCGCGGACGTGGGCATGCCCGAGGCGAACAGCGCCGCCATCGCGCACCTGCGCGCCACGGCCGCCCGCGCGGTGAGCACCGCGTGCCGAGCCCCCCGGGGCGCCGTGCAGCTCAACGTGCCGTTCCGTGAACCGCTGGCGCCCATCGCGCAGGACTTCGGCGCGGAGAAGCTGACGGCGCTCGCGAGGGAAGGGCGGACGGACGCGCCCCTCACCCGCATCGCGCAGTCGTCGCGGGCCCCGGACGCGGCGGCGTTGGATGAGGTGCGCGCGCGCATCGCCACCACCGAGCGCGGCGTCATCGTGTGCGGTCCCCGCGACGAGGACGACGGCTTCGCGGAGGCCATCACCGCGCTGAGCCTGGCCACGGGCTACCCGGTGCTCGCGGAGGCCACGTCGCAGGCGCGCTACGGAGGCGGCCCGCTGACGGTGTCGCTCTACGACGCGCTCCTGCGCCATGAGCCGTTCGCGCGCGGCCACACGCCGGAGGTGGTGCTGCGCTTCGGCGGAGGCCTGACGCCCAAGTCGCCGCAGCAGTGGCTGGACGCCTCTGGCGCGGACATCACCGTCTTCAGCGACGAGGGCGCGCTGTACGACCCGGCGCATCGGGCCACGCGCGTGGTGGAAGGCAGTGCGGTGCTCGCGTGCCGTGCGCTGACGGCGGGGCTGTCGCGGGGCCCTGGCCGCTGGGCGCAGGACTTCGTCAACGCGGAGCGGGTGGCTCGCAACGCGCTGGAGACGGCGCTCGCTGAGCAGCCCGACGTGCTGACCGAGCCCCGGCTGGCGCGCGAGGTGGTGGCGGCGCTGCCGGCGAACGCGCTCTTCTTCGTGTCCAGCAGCATGCCCATCCGCGCGGTGGACGCGTTCGCGCACGGGGGCGGTGTCCCGCTGCGAGTGCTGGCGAATCGAGGGGCCAACGGCATCGACGGCATCGTGTCCAGCGCGGCGGGCATGGCCGCGGCGGCGGGGCGGCCCGCGGTGCTCCTGTCCGGCGACCTGGCGCTCCTGCACGACGTGGGTGGGCTCGTGTCCGCGGCGCGGGCGCGCGTGCCCCTGACGGTCGTGGTGGTGAACAACGACGGCGGTGGCATCTTCTCCTTCCTGCCGCTGGCGCAGGTGGCGAAGCCGGACGAGTTCGAGGCCCTCTTCGGCACGCCGCACGGCGTGGACCTGTCGCACGCGGCGGCGCTCGCGGGTGCTCGTTTCGAGCGTCCCACGACGCCCACGGCCCTGCGCGCGGCGGTGCGCACCGGGCTGGAGGGAGGCCTCCACCTGGTGGAGGTCGTGGTGGACCGGGCCACCAACGTGGATGCGCACCGACACCTCTTCGCGCGGATGGCCGCCGCACTGGGAGAAGGACCATGGGCGTGAAGCTCGCTTATGACATCTGGGGCGAAGGCCCCCATACGCTCCTGGCGCTGCACGGCTTCACCGGCAGCGGCGCTTCGTTCGAGCACCTGCGCCCGCTGCTCGGCCGCTCCGTGCGCATGGTGGCGGTGGACCTGCCGGGGCACGGCCGCACGCCGCTGCCGGAGAAGACAGGGCGCGACGGCTTCCTGGAGACGGTGGACGCGGTGGTCCGCCTGGCCCGCGAGCTGGGCGGCCACGTGGATCTGCTCGGCTATTCGCAGGGCGCGCGGGTGGCGCTGGGCGCCGCGGTGCACGCGCCGGAGTGCTTCGGCCGGCTGATCATGGAGAGCGGCTCGCCCGGGCTGCACCGCCGTCAGGAGCGCTCCGAGCGGCGCGAGGCCGACGCGAAGCTCGTGGACTTCATCCGCACGAAGGGCGTGGATGCCTTCGTGGAGCGGTGGGAGGCGCTGTCCCTCTTCGACGGACTGCGCCGCCTGCCGGAGCCGGAGCAGGCCGCGCTGCGTGAGCGCCGCAAGGCGTGCACGGCGCAGGGCCTGGCCGGAGCGCTGGAGACCCTGGGCCTGGGCGTGCAGCCGGACTACTGGCCCGCGCTGCACCGCCAGCGTCTGCCCACGCTGCTGCTCACCGGTGAGCAGGACGTGAAGTTCACGACCCTGGCGCGGCGCATGGCGGCGGAGCTGCCGGTGGTGTGGCGCCACGCCTTCGCCGGGGTCACCCACGCCCCGCACCTGGAGGCGCCGGAGGAGTACGTGCGCGAAGTGCTCTCGTTCCTCCAGACGCCCTGGTACGAAGCGCCGCAGTTCGAACCCGCCATCCTGGCGCGAGAGGCGACCCACTCGTGACGACCCTGGTGAGCACCCCTCCCGATGCGGCTCCTCCCCGGCCCACGCTGAAGACGTGGCTGATGGCCGTGCGTCCGAAGACGCTGACGGCGGGCGCGGTGCCGGTGCTGGTGGGCACGGCGCTCGCGTACAGCAACGGCGTGGGGCGCCTGTTGCCCGCGCTCGCGGCGCTCGTGGGCGCGGTGCTGATTCAAATCGGCACCAACTTCATCAACGACTTCTATGACTTCAAGAAGGGCGCGGACACCGAGGAGCGCCTGGGGCCCAAGCGCGTGACGCAGAGCGGGCTCATCGCGCCGGGCACGGTGCTCCTGGGCGGCCTCGGGTGCTTCGCTCTGGCGACGCTGGTGGGGCTGTACCTGGTGGCGGTGGGGGGGTGGCCCATCGTGGCCATCGGAGTGGCCTCGCTGCTGTGCGGCTACGCGTACACGGGGGGGCCGTTCCCGCTGGCCTACCTCGGCCTGGGCGACCTGTTCGTGCTCATCTTCTTCGGCATCGTCGCGGTGACGGGCACGTACTACGTGCAGGCCGGCGTCGTGAGCCCGGCGGCCTGGTGGGCGTCGGTGCCGGTGGGCGCCATCGGCACGTGCCTCATCGTGGTGAACAACCAGCGCGACGCGAGCACGGACGTGAAGGCTGGCAAGCGCACGATGGCGGTGCGCTTCGGCCAGGGCTTCGGCCGCGCGGAGTACGTGCTGCTGCTGGTGGCCTCGTACGTCACGCCGTTCGTGCTGTTCGCCAGGGGGTACGCGAGCGCCTGGGTGTTCCTGCCGCTCTTGAGCCTGCCGCTGGTGGTGCCGCCGCTGAAGCTGATGCTGAAGGCCGAGGGCGCGGCGCTCAACCCCGCGCTGGGCGGGACGGCGAAGCTGCAGATGGTGTTCGGGCTGCTGTTCGCGGTCGGGCTGTACCTGCGCTGAAGGGGCGTCATGCGCATCGTCGAGGCGACCCTCACCCCGCTGCACCTCACGCTGGCCAACCCCCTGAGAACGGCGAGGGGGACCTACGCCACGCGCGACGGGTTCCTCGTGAGGCTGCGGGACGAGGAGGGCCACGTAGGGCAGGGTGAAGCCATGCCGCTGCCCGAGTTCGGCACGGAGTCCCTGGCCCTGACGCACACGGTGCTGCGCGGGTGGCTGAGCTCCCTCAGGGGACAGACACTGGAGGACAGCATCGAGGGCGTCGAAGCCACGCTCGTTCCGTCCGCCAGCGAGGAGCTGCGCCAGCGCGGCGCGCGGATCCGCGGCATCGACCCGGAGGAGCCCGTCCCCGCCGCGCAGCATGGCCTGGAGCTGGCGCTGCTGGATCTGGTGGCCCAGCGCAAGGGCGTGCCCCTGTGCTGGCTGCTCGCGGAGGAGGCGCGGCAGGAGGTCCTGGTGAACGCGCTGCTGAGCGCGGAGGAACCGGACGCCCTGGCCCAGGAAGCGCGTGCGGCGGTGGAGGAGGGCTATCAGACGCTCAAGGTGAAGGTCGCGGGCCGCTCACTGGACGAGGACGAAGCCCGGGTCCGGGCCGTGCGCGACGCGGTGGGGCCGCGCGTGCGCCTGCGGCTGGACGCGAACGGCGGATGGACGGAGCCCGAAGCCAACCGCGCCCTGGATCGGCTGGGCTGGTACGACCTGGAGCTGGTGGAGCAGCCCACGCCACCGGAGGACCTGCAGGCGCTGTGGCGGGTGCAGCGCCGCGCCCCATGCATCATCGCCGCGGACGAGACGCTCGCCACGCCCGCCGCGGTGCGCACGCTCCTCACGATGGACCTGGGCGGTGGGCCGGCGGTGGGCGCGGTGGTGCTCAAGCCGATGGTGCTCGGAGGGCTGCTGCCCTCCATGGTGGTGGCGCTGCGAGCGGCCCGCCTGGGCATGCACGCGTACGTCACCAGCTCCCTCGACGGCGTGGTGGCCCGAGCGGGCGCCGCGCATCTGGCCTCCGCGCTGCCGTCAGGAGAGCTGGCCTCCGGCCTCGCCGTGGGACGGCTCTTCGCTGACGAGCCGCGAGATCATCCGTATCAACCCCGGGGAGGGCTCGTGCGGCTGCGCGACCTGCCCGGGCTCGGACTGAACCCGGATCCCATCTGGGACCGCTAAGCCGAGAGCCGCAGCCGTTCTACGCACGGAGCTGCATGGCCATGATCTACGACTGCCCCATCCGCGACGGCGCGCGGCTGAGTCCCCATGCGGAAGCACTGCGCTTCGTGGGACAGACCTGGACCTTCCGCGCGCTGGACGAAGAGGTGACGCGCTGGACGGCGGCCCTCGACGCGCGAGGCATAGGGCAGGGTGACCGCGTGGCGCTGCTGTCCACGAGCCATCCTGCGGTGACCTTCCTCTTCTGGGCGCTCGGCCGTCTGGGCGCGGTGTTCGCGCCGCTCAATGCCCGGCTCACTCCGGCGGAGCTGCGGCCCCTGCTGGAGGACGTCGAGCCCCGGCTCACGCTGGCACTCAGTGCGCTGCGCGACCGGCTCCCGGAAGCAGAGGCCCTGGAGTCCTTTCCCGACGGCGTGACCGCGCAGTCCGTGCCCGAGCGCGCCTGGGACGCGGACACGGCCCGGGTCATCCTCTTCACCAGCGGGACGACAGGCCGCTCCAAGGGCGTCGTGCTCACGGAAGGCGCCTTCCGCGCCTCATGCCAGGCCTCCGCCGAGAACCTGGGCGCGCACCCCGCGCCGCGCTGGCTGGGCACGCTGCCCCTGTTCCATGTCGGCGGCCTCGCCATGCTCACGCGCACCGCCTACGAAGGCGGCTGCCTCCTCCTGCAAGAGCGCTTCGACGCGGACGCCGTCAACCGCGCCATCGACTCGGAGGGGGCGTCCCACGCCAGCTTCGTCGCCACCACGCTGGAGCGTGTGCTGGACGCGCGACAGGACCGCAGGCTGCCCGCGACGTTCCAATGCGCGCTCATCGGTGGAGACCCCGTCCCCACGGCCCTACTCACGAGGGCACGGGCCGTGGGACTCCTGGCCCTCCAGACCTACGGCCTCACCGAGGCCTGCTCCCAGGTCACGACGGAACGCCCCGGCGAAGCGGATGGCCGCACCGCGGGGCCGCCCCTGCCGGGACTGGAGGTCCGCATCGTCGGGACGGACGGTGAGACGCTGGGTGAAGGCCAGGAAGGAGACGTGGAGGTCCGCGGTCCCACGCTCATGGCCCGCTATTGGCGTCAGCGCGAGGCCACGCGCGACGCCTTCCATGATGGCTGGCTGCGCACGCGCGACGTGGGCGTCCTGGACGCGAAGGGACGCCTCACCCTCCTGTCGCGCCGCACGGACCTGATCGTGCGGGGAGGGGAGAACCTCTACCCGGCCGAAATCGAAGCCGTCCTCGCCAACCACCCGGCCATCCTCGAGTCCGCCGTCGTCGGCGTGCCGGACGCCCACTGGGGCGAGCTCCCCGTGGCCTTCGTCGTCCTGCGCCCCGGCCACACCCTCCCCGAGGACCTGGACGCCTGGTGCCGCCAGTCGCTCGCGCGCTTCAAGGTGCCCAGCCGCTTTGTTGCAATTGAAACATTGCCCCGGAACGCCATGAGCAAGGTGGAGCGCCCCAGCCTGAGGGAACGCGCCCGGGCTCATCCCCCGTATCAGCCTGGGTCCTAGCAACCCTGAATTCGGGATGGATGGGGTTCGCAGGACTCGCTGAGAAGACCTGTCAGGTTGGGTTATAATATTCCGCTGTGGGGGGATCCTGAGAGGAAGCTCACGGTGAGTACCGCAGTGGAAGCAGTGAAGGTGGAAGGGCAGTCCGAGGCGATCCACATCGATGCGCACGCCAGCAAGTCCGCTGGAGCGATGAAGTGCCCGCATCTGGGCGCCCAGTACAACCCGTTCGCGGGACCGCACGTCGAGGATCCACATCCGTTCTACGCGGAGCTGAGGCGGGACGCGCCCGTCAGCTACAACCCCATGCTGGGGATGTGGCTGGTGAGCCGTTACGACGACATCTGCCACGTGCTCAAGGATCCGGCGCGCTACTCGTCGGCGGACCTGGGCAACATGGGCTCGGTGCTGTCCCCGGCGACGCTCGCGGTGCTCGCCGAGGGCTATCCCCTCGCGGACAGCCTGATCAACTCGGATCCGCCCGCGCACACCCGGCTGCGCAAGCTGCTGGGCCGCGGCTTCTCCGCCCAGCGCATCGCCGCGCAGGAAGCGCCCATCCGCGCCGTCTCCGAGGAGCTCATCCAGGCCTTCGCGCGCAAGGGCCACGCGGACCTGGTGACGGAGTTCGCGTACCCGCTGCCCGTGCGGGTCATCCTGGGCATGGCGGGTGTTCCCCAGGAGGACATGGCGGACATCAAGCGCTGGTGTGACGACTTCTTCCGGATGATCTTCACCCGCGTTCCCGCGGAAGAGCAGCCGCCGCTCGCCCGCAGCTGGGTCACCTTCCAGCACTACGTCGCCCGCCTCATCCGCGACCGCACGGATGAGCCCCGCGATGATCTGATCAGCTACCTGGTCACCACCGACGCGGACGGCGAAGCGCTCACGCTGCCGGAGCTGATCATCGCCATCGCCGGAAGCATGCTGGCCGCGGGCCATGAGACCACCACCGCGCTGCTCGCCCAGTGCTGGAAGCAGGCCCTGCTCCAGCCCGGCCTCTGGCAGAAGCTGCGCGAGAACCGCTCGCTGGTGCCGCACCTCATCGAGGAGACGCTGCGCTTTGACTCGGTGGCGCACGGGATGATCCGCACCACCATGGAGGACGTGGAGCTCGCGGGCGTCGCGCTGCCCAAGGGCTCGCGGCTGCTCCTGCTCTACGCGTCCGGAAGCCGCGACCCCGCGCTGCTCGCGGACGGCGACCACTTCGACATCTCCCGGCACCACCCGACGCACCTGGGCTTCGGCCGGGGCATCCACTTCTGCATCGGGGCGCCGCTCGCGCGGCTGGAGGCGCTCATCGCCACCAACCTGCTGCTGGATCAGCTCCCGGACCTGAAGCTGGAGGAGAACGCGGACTTCGGCCACACGCAGTCGCTGACCATCCGCACCATCCAGCACCTGCGCGTGAACTGGACCCCCACCGGGACCTGAACGCCGCCTGTGAAGCTCCCGCCCCGCCCGTGGTGCCCCCACGGACGGGCCGGGTGCTTGAAGCCCGCGCGTCTCAGCACTCCGACGCGGGGTGTCCCCAGGGGTTGGTGCGCGGATACTGGCGCAGCAGCGTGCACAGGCGGTGCGCGGCGACCATCGTCGCGGACGGCCGCGGCGGCTCGGCGTGCATCGCCGTCTGGCCCAACCGGGCCGCCTGCAGTGCCAGCGCATGCTGGACTTCGGGAGACCAGCGCTTGAATTCGAGCCATTCCATGAGCCTGCTCCTCGTTGAAGGAGCGGCCATTGAACCCGCTTCAAACCCGGAAATCACGACGCCCCGCGTCGGCCCGGGGCGTCACTGACCTCCTGCTGACAGGCCACTCAGGCCTGCGAGGGGGTGGCGGGTCGGCCAATGAGCATCATCAGGCCGAAGGGGTTCCCCGGGTTGGTGAGCCGGTCGATCTCCCAGATGTAGTCGTCGCTCAGGCCCTGGGTGAGCTCGCGCATCTCCTCCACGGAGTACGTGCGCAGACAGGACACCACGCCGTCGAACGCCGCCGCGATGGGGATGAGCGGCATGAGGTAGGTGAGGGCGAGCCGATCCGCGCGCACAGGGCGGATGAACGGCGTCGTCAGCGGCACGTTGATCAGCGCCGCCGCCGTCATCGCGATGGCCGGCCCGCGCCGCTCCACCAGCTCCATGATGGCGATGCCCCGGCGCTGCGCGACGGCGTCCGCCAGCACCTTGCGCGCCATGTCTGGCGGCAGGTGGTGGAACGAGTTGCACATGATGCGGAAGCCCTTGTACGTCGCGGGCACCGCCGTCGCGTCCACCGGCGTCGTCACGTAGTCGATGCGGCCCGGGTTCGCCGCCTTCGCCTTCTCGAACGCGGAGATCTCCGGGTACAGGTCCGTCAGCAGCGCCGTGGCCTGGTAGCCCTCCTGCGACTCCAGCATCTCCAGCAGCTTCGGCACCGGCCCCGCGCTGCCGGACGCCATGTCCAGGAGCTGCGTCTCGCCCATCGCCGCCATCGCGCCCTTCAGCCGCTTCACGAACTCCGAATAGCGGTCATCCGACAGGCTCCACACGTACGCGAGGAAGTCCGTCACCCCCCGGCGCAGCACCTTCGGGAACCAGGGCTGATCCTCTAATTCAAAAAGTTGCAGTCTGGGCATAATCGCTGGGCGCTCCAAGGGGCTCAGGGGGGAGACAACTCCCGCACTGTCCCGCAGTCCCGAGCGACGTACAAGGGGCGCCTTCCAGGGGGATTGGCACACATCTTCAGGGCAGGGAATACAAACAAAACCCTGTATTCATGCCGCTCCCGCGAAACTTTGAAGCCTTGCAGGAAATCACTGCGCGAAAGGCAGACAGCGGACCGCCAGTGCTGATCAGCCCTGCAAGGTTTCTGGAGGGGTGCGTTTGATTATCAGGCGGTCGGAATGACGCGGACCGGGTGTTTCTGACTCGGGGGCGGGCAACCAGGAGCGCGCTGAGACCGCGTATCCGGAGTGGGGTTGCCGGAGTTTATAGGTATTATTACTTACGACCGAGGGGGGCTTCGGTCGCTCGGTCGCTCGGTTCAAAACGGATCAGCTCGCACACAACGGGAGGGAGTAATGGCTCCGGAATCTGTTGATGTGATCGTCGTCGGAAGCGGCCCGGTGGGTGCCATGGCTGCGAACCTGCTCGGCCAGTACGGCCTGCGCACCGTGGTCATCGAGAAGGAGACCACCGCGCACACGCAGTCCCGCGCCATCAACGCGGACGACGAAGCGCAGCGCATCTTCCAGGCCGCGGGTCTCACGGGCGAGCTGGGGCCGGGCTTCCACCCGTGCCTGAAGATGACCTACGTGGACGACGAGATGCGGATGCTCGCCGAGGTGGACTTCACCAAGGTGGAGCGCCCCAACGGCCACCCCATCGGCTCGCTCTTCAACCAGCCCCGCCTGGAGGCGGCGCTGCACCGCGGCCTGGAGCGCTTCGCGCACGTCACCATGTGGCGCGGCCATGAAGTCGAGTCCTTCATGCAGGACGACGAAGGCGTGTCCGTGCGCGTGAAGGACAACGTCAACGGCCGCAACGTGACGGTGCGCGCGCGCTACCTGCTCGCGTGCGACGGCGCCAAGAGCGGCATCCGCCGCCGGCTGGGCCTGAAGCTGGAGGGCACCACGGCGCTGGAGCACGCGCTGGCCATCTCCGTGGAGACGCCGTCGTCCGCGCCGGACTTCACCTACTACCCCTGCGGCCCGGAGCGCGTGGGCATCGTGACGCGCACCGCGCACGACGAGATTCGCTTCGACACGGTGGTCAAGCCGGGGCAGGACCTGGAGTACGTGAAGACGCCCGAGTACGTGCGCGGCATCATCGCGCCCTTCATCGACCCGGACACCGTGAAGGTGAAGAGCGTCAACCTCTACGCCTACCACAGCCGCATGGCGGAGAAGTGGCGGGTGGGCCGGGTGTTCCTGCTCGGCGACGCGGCGCACCTGATGCCGCCGTTCCTGGGGCAGGGCCTGTGCTCCGGCCTGCGTGACGCGGCGAACCTCACCTGGAAGCTGGCGCACGTGCTGGGCGGCGCCGCGGACGCGTCGCTGCTGGACACCTACGAGGTGGAGCGCCGGCCGCACGCCGCAGAGATGATGCGCCTGTCGGACTCGCTGGGCTCGATGCTGGCGTCGGGCGGCCCGTTCATGGCCCGCGCGCGCAACGCCTTCATCAAGCTGCTGTACCACATGCCCGTCACCGGCCCCTTCATCCGCGAGTACAAGATGAAGCCGAACCTCTTCCACGCGGAGGGGTTCCTCTTCGGCGGCAAGCGCGGCAAGTCCAAGC
The DNA here is from genome assembly GCF_054512695.1 of Corallococcus sp. M7. Lineage (NCBI taxonomy): Bacteria > Pseudomonadati > Myxococcota > Myxococcia > Myxococcales > Myxococcaceae > Corallococcus > Corallococcus sp. M7. Next base: position 5,689,249 of record NZ_CM137252.1, on the reverse strand, counting down.
AGGCGGCGGAAGGCGCCTACTTCCCGCAGCCGCGCGTGGAGCACGGCGAGGAAGGGGAGCGCCCGCTGGATGACGTCATCGGCCACCGCTTCGCGGTGCTGACGCGGCCGGGTGCGCCCGCGGACGTGCAGCAGGCCGCCAGGACGCTGGCGGAGGACGTCGGCGGCGTGTGGCTGTCCGTGGCGCCGGCGGCGCGCTCCGGCGCGGGCCGCTCCGGCGAGGTGGTGGATCTGGAGGGCAAGCTGGGCGAGTGGTTCGCCCAGCACGGCTCGGACCTGGTCGTCCTGCGTCCGGACCGCTACGTCTACGCGGCCACGAACAGCGCGGGCGTCGCGCAGGTCCATGCTTCGCTGAAGCAGGCCATCCGCCCGCTCACCCGCTGGGGCAACCGCGGCTCCCGGCGGGCGGCGCAGCTCGGGGCCTGAGACTTCCTCAGGCGGCGGCGGACTGGAGCAGCTGCTTCGCCTTCGCCATGCAGTCGCCGTAGAAGCGCAGGTAGATGTCCAGCGCACGGGCGCCCGTCTTCGCGATGGTCGCCGCGTGCTCGGGCTTCTGGCCCAGCAGCTTGTTGAGCATGACCTCGTTGAGCGCCGTGTGGCCCACGTCCAGCTCCACGTGCTCCTTGATGAACGACAGTGAGTTCATCACGTCCGGGCCCAGCACGGCCTTGCACTGCTCGATGAGCCGGGGCGCGAACACCACCGACAGGTTCTCGATCTCGTACTCGATGGCGACCTGGCCGCCCGGCATGGGGCCCGCGATGGTCTCCTCGTGGATCTCCCGGTACTCCTGCATGGCCCGGGTGGGGGCCTGCGCCATCAGGGCCTCCGCGTCCAGCTTGGGGAAGCGGCGCGCGTTCCAGCTGGCCACCAGGTTCTTCGTGTCCTCCACCATCATCAGGTGGTGACCGGCCTCGTGCTTGGCGTGGGTGATGAGCTTCTCGCCCACGTCCACCATCCCCGCCTTCACACACGCCTCACCGGCGCGGCGGATCCACCCGTCCACGGGCTCCGTCATGTAGACGCCCAGGGCACACAACTGGATGAGGAAGGCCTCCAGCAGGGCGGGCTCCACGTTGGGGTCCAGCAGCGTCGTCACGTGGGGGCCGGTCGCCAGCAGGTGACGGACGTCGGTGACGTGGGGGAGGTACTGCTCTTCGACGAGGGGCTTGGTCATGGGGGGAATCCTCAACGGGAGTGGGCACCACGGCGCCCGATGGTGAGTTCGCTGATGTGCTCCAGGAAGTCCGGAACGAGCTTGGCGGAGATGATCCACAGGTAGGGATCCGGCCCGTCGTGCAGGCCGCACTCCTGCATGTAGTCGCCACCCTCGTCCTCGCGCAGATAGAGGAAGGAGGGGCGGTTGCGCGCGGCGTACCAGCGGCGGGCCGCGTCCAGGAGCGCCGAGTACGCGCGCGTTCCATCCCCCAGCAGGGAGAACAGGCGGGTGTTGTCCAGCAGGCGGAAGAGGTTCGCGCCCAGCTGGCCCAGCTCCACCACGGCGGCGGCGTGGGGGACGCCATCGCGGCGGGCGACCAGGACGGTGCGCTCGCGCTCCATGCCAAAGCTCTTCCACTTCGCCGTCACCGGACCCATGTCCAGCCGGTCGCGGGTGAGGTCCAACGACTGCACGTAGCACTCGGGGAACTGCTGCGCGATGGTCGCCGCCAGCAGACTCAGCTCGCTCGCGGTGGCGGGGCCCACCGTGTACGGGTGCACGCGGCCGGTCAGCTCATGGCTGAAGGCCTTCATCTTCTGGATCTTCCGCGTATAGGCCAGGGGCGAGCCGGCCTCCATCTGGCGCTGCGCGTACTTCACGTGCGCCTTGTTGATCCACGGGTTGAGGGCCTCCACGTAGGCCACCACCCAGTGGAAGTCCGGGTCGCTCTGCGGGTGCTCGAAGGTGCGCAGGTAGAGGTCGCGCATGATGGCGCCCGCCTCCTTCAACCCCTCCGGCGGCCTGCCGGGCCGCTTCGCCACCTGGTGGCCCAGCCACGCGTTGCGGTACGGCTTGGTGAAGGACAGCGTCGCTTCAATGCCGCGCTCGGAAGGCCACACCGCGTTGCAGAACAGCTGCGGCACTTCCGCGGCGCGCTTCGCGAGCGACGCGAAGTTCTGCTTCAGCTCCTCGAACTCCGCCGGGGTGCTGCCACCCAGGCTGAAGAAGCCGGAGCGGTTGAACAGGTCCCACAGCTGATCCACCAGGCCCTCGCTGGTGCGCGTGGCGGGGGACAGCGTCTGGGACACGAAGCGCACCCAGCGCGCCTCGTCGGAGGAGTAGGGCAGCACGCTCAGGCCGCACAGCACGGTGCCGTCCGCGCGCAGGCTGCTGACGTAGCGGATCTCCCCGCGCACGCTGACGCGCTGGCCGTCGCCCAGCTCCAGCTCGATGAGGGGCGGCAGCAGGCCGGGGAAGAGCAGGTCCTGCGGCTGGCAGCGCATGCACAGGCCGGAGAAGGAGATGTCCAGCACCTCGCGGCGCATCAGCCCCTGCTCCCGCCAGAGCGGGTGGTGGAACCGGGCGTGCACGCCCTCGGGGGCGGGGACGCGGCGGTGCCAGCGGTGACGGATGCGGAACAGCTCCTCGGGCAGCGGGGTGAAGAGGCGGTCACCCTCGGTCCGGCCCGTCTCCACGCGCAGGCGGTACGCGGAGTTGTAGCCGATGACGTCGATGTCGTACGCCGGCTCGCCGAAGTCCGGGGTGGACTCCTCGGTGCGCCACTCGAGCTGGCCGGAAGAGGAGTGGAAGCGCTCCAGCACCATGCGCACCACCCGGCCCTGGCGGCGCAGCACGCCCTTGTTCCCGGACGCGCAGATGGCGGTGAAGATGGAGCGGATCCGCTCCCCATCCGTGATGATGTCCTGCACGGGCAGCGCGGAGGCCGCCGGCACCGCCACGCCCTGGCGGAGCGCGTCCGACAGGAAGCCCAGAATCTGACGGCCCTGCTCCAGCGTCACGCCCACCAACTGCAGGCCCACCGGCGCGTTCGGGACGTCCATGTCCGTCCGGATGAAGGCGCCATTGAGCGGCCCGATGGTGGCGCCGTTGCACGCCAGGTACACCGGGAAGGTGCGCGACTCGGTCGCCTCCGCCAGCGGCTGCCGCGGGGCCACCCACACCACCGTCGGGGACAGCCGCGTCACCTCACCCAGCACCGCGTCCGGCCGGCCCACCGCGCAGGTGATGGCCGTGGGACCACTGCCGTGCAGCGAATAGCCCGAGTCATCCAGGGCGGCTTCAGCGGGGGGAAGGGGAATCACGTTGCGCAGCGCGTCGCCACTGCCGAATTCGATCGCATGCCGGAACTTCGAGGATGCCGGGATCCCTCCATCCATCGTCAGGACTCCCCTCTTGCGGGCAGCGACACCATTGGTGGTCGGCGATGTTGCGAGCACAACACTTCCTCCCTGATTCACTGGAGACGCTGACGGCTCTGGATTCTGGGAAGACATATTGAAGATCTCGGCCGTAACAGTCAAATCGAATTTATATGCCGGGGCTGTTTTTCTGCCTAGGGCCCTGACTCACCCTGGGTCATAGTTGACCGACGGTATACGGGTTTTCCGAGGAGCAATCCGGACCCAGCGTGCGCATCCTTATCAGCAAAGTGGCGCAGGGCTGTAACCCTCCTTCACGTGAATAAGCGGTGCGACCCGGAGCTGACGGGCAATGGACCCTGTCAGGGGGGGCCGTTATGGTCGGTGCTTCTGGGACTGGCTGGGGAAGGGAGCCGCGAATGAGCGCAGCGCTGGATGTGAAGGGATCGCCGGGGGACACGGGAGTGTCCTTGGGTGGCCAGGGGCTCGAGTCCGTGGACCTTCCGGACGTCTTCCAGGTGGACGTGGCGGTGTGCGTGCGGGACGCGCTGGGGCTGCTCGGTGCGACGCGGCGGCTGCACGGTGTAGAGGTGTCGCTGGAGCTTCCAGAGGATCCCGTGGTGGCCCGGGTCAGCCGGCGCCGCCTGGAACAGGTGCTCCTGCTCCTCGTCGCCCACGCGGCGGACGTGGCCCCGCCCGCGGCGCCTTCCGTGCGCGTGGTGGTGGATCCGCCGGACGACTTCGGGGATACGGGCCCGCGCTTCCAGGTGGTGATGCCGGGCGTGAGCCTGTCCGAGCGGGAGACGCGCTCGGTGGCGCTGTCGCCCCTGCGCGTGGGCAGCCCCCAGCGGCGGCTCGCCCGCGCGCGGGAGCTGGTGGACGCGATGGGTGGCGAGCTGGCGGTGGAGCGGCTGGAGGAGGGGACGGCGGTGAGCGTCCTCCTGCCGGCGCCCGGGCTCGCGAGCTTCTAGTCCGCGTCCAAATCCGGAAAAACGATCCTGCTTCCGGACCATTGGCTGCGATAAGCGCGGCACCCCCCGGGTGCGTCCAACCCAGGGGGACGTGCGGCCAAACTCCTTGACGACCGGGGGCGGGTTCCCGACTATCCGCCGCCTCCAAACACCCCGGTCTCAATCAGGAGTTTGCGTTCATGGCGCCTCCCTCTGGCGAGAAGATCACCCTGCAGAACGGCAAGCTGACCGTTCCGAACAACCCGATCATCCCCTACATCGAGGGCGACGGCACCGGCCGCGACATCTGGAAGGCTTCGCAGGCCGTGTTCGACGCGGCGGTGGAGAAGGCCTACGGCGGCAAGAAGAAGATCTCCTGGTACGAAGTGCTCGCCGGCGAGAAGTCCTTCAAGCAGGTGAACAACTGGCTGCCGGACGAGACTGTCGCCGCGTTCCGCGAGTACCTGGTGGGCATCAAGGGCCCGCTGACGACGCCGGTGGGCGGCGGCATCCGTTCCCTGAACGTGGCGCTGCGCCAGATGCTGGACCTGTACGTCTGCCTGCGGCCCGTGCGCTACTTCAAGGGCGTGCCCTCTCCGGTGAAGCAGCCGGACAAGGTGGACATGGTCATCTTCCGTGAGAACACGGAGGACATCTACGCGGGCATCGAGTTCGAGGCCGGCACCGCGCAGGCGGAGAAGTTCCTGGGCTGGCTGAAGCAGGAGTTCCCCAAGGAGGCGGGCAAGATCCGCTTCCCGGCGAACGTGGGCATCGGCATCAAGCCCGTGTCGCAGGAAGGCACGGAGCGCCTGGTGCGCGCGGCCATCCAGTACGCGGTGGACCTCAAGCGCAAGAGCGTCACCCTGGTCCACAAGGGCAACATCATGAAGTTCACCGAGGGCGCGTTCCGCAAGTGGGGCTACGACCTCGCGGCGCGTGAGTTCGGTGACAAGGTCTACACCTGGGATCAGTGGGAGGCCACCAAGGCCGCCAAGGGCGAGGACGCCGCCAACGCCGAGCAGAAGGCCGCGGTCGCCGCCGGGAAGATCATCATCAAGGACTCCATCGCGGACATCACCCTGCAGCAGGTGCTGACCCGTCCGGACGAGTTCGACGTCATCGCCACGCTCAACTTGAACGGCGACTACCTGTCGGACGCGCTCGCGGCGCAGGTGGGCGGCATCGGCATCGCGCCGGGCGGCAACATCAACTACGTCTCCGGCCACGCCGTCTTCGAGGCCACCCACGGCACCGCGCCCAAGTACGCGGACCTGGACAAGGTGAACCCGGGCTCCGTCATCCTCTCCGGCGAGATGATGCTCCGCCACATGGGCTGGCACGAGGCCGCGGACCTGATCATCAAGGGCATGGACAAGGCCATCGCGGCGCGCACCGTGACGTACGACTTCGCGCGCCTGATGAAGCTGGAGACGAAGGAGACCGTGTCCGAGGTGAAGTGCTCGGAGTTCGGTCAGGCCATCATCAAGCACATGTAGTCCCCACCCCAAAGCAGGAGGGCGAAACCATGGCTCACAAGAAGAAGAAGATCGGCCTCATCGGCGGCGGTCAGATCGGCGGCAACCTGGCGCTGCTGGCGGTCCAGAAGAACCTTGGCGACGTGGTGCTCTACGACATCCCGGCGGCCGAGGGTCTGGTCAAGGGCAAGGCGCTGGACATCAACCAGCTGTCCGCGGTGGATGGCTACGACAGCCGCGTCACCGGCTCCACGGACTGGAAGGACGTCGCGGGCTCGGACGTGATCATCATCACGGCCGGCGTGCCCCGGAAGCCCGGCATGTCCCGCGAGGACCTGCTGGACGTCAACCTGAAGATCATGAAGGACGTGGCGGGCAACATCAAGCAGCACGCCCCGGACGCCTTCGTCATCAACGTGGCCAACCCGCTGGACGCGATGGTGTTCGCGCTCCACAAGATCGCCGGCCTGAAGGACAACATGGTCGTGGGCATGGCGGGCGTGCTGGACACCAGCCGCTTCAAGTGCTTCGTGGCCGAGGCCCTGGGCGTGTCCATCCGTGACGTGGAGGCGCTCGTCCTCGGCGGCCACGGCGACGACATGGTCCCGCTCGTGCGCCACAGCACCGTGGGCGGCGTGCCCCTGACCCAGCTCATCGCCAAGGACAAGCTGGACGCCATCATCGACCGCACCCGCAAGGGCGGCGCGGAGCTGGTGGGCCTGTACAAGACGGGCAGCGCCTACTTCGCCCCGGCGTCCTCCTCCATCGCCATGGCGGAGAGCTACCTCTTCGACCGCAAGCGCGTGCTGCCGGCCGCCGCCCTGCTCAAGGGCCAGTACGGCATCAAGGACTTCTTCTTCGGCGTCCCCGCGCAGATCGGCGCGAACGGCGTGGAGAAGATCATCGAGGTGGAGCTCAACGACGCGGAGAAGGCCGAGCTGAACAAGTCCTTCACCTCCGTCAAGGGCACCGTCGAGCTCGTGAAGCTGTAGTCCCCGGTCGTCGGCCGGGCCGCCGGAATGCTGCTGGCGGGCCTGAGCCTGATGCCGTGAATGATCCGGGCTTATCCCCCGGCCCACCGTCCTTGCGGCGGTATTTTTCCAAGTTAACTAGCGTGTTGGACTCGCACCTGGCACGGGTGCGGGGCAGCGTCGCGAAGCAGGACTTCAGCGGCCCCCCGTGAAGGCACCCCCCCGGCAGCCGGTGCTCAAGGAGACGATGATGGCGGCAGCAGCGCGATTCACGGTGGTGGGCGGCGGTCTCGCCGGGCTGATGACGACGATCAAGCTGGCGGAGGCGGGTCACCAGGTGGACGTGCTCTCGCTCGTCCCCGTCAAGCGTTCCCACTCCGTCTGCGCCCAGGGCGGTATCAACGGCGCGGTGAACACGAAGGGTGAGGGCGACCACCCGGACATCCACGTGAAGGACACGCTGCGCGGCGGCGACTTCCTCGCGGAGCAGGTGTCCGTGAAGGGCATGTGCTACGCGGCGCCCGGCATCATCTACCTGCTGGACCGCATGGGCGTGACGTTCAACCGCACGCCGGAAGGCCTGCTGGACTTCCGCCGCTTCGGCGGCACCCTGCACAACCGCACCGCGTTCGCGGGCGCCACCACCGGCCAGCAGCTGCTCTACGCGCTGGACGAGCAGGTGCGCCGCTACGAGGCGGAGGGCAAGGTCACCAAGTACGAGTACTGGGAGTGGCTGGGCACGGTGAAGGACGAGTCCGGCCGCTGCATCGGCAGCGTGGCCATGGACCTGCGCACCATGGAGATCCGCACCTTCCCGGCGGAGGCGGTGTGCCTGGCCACGGGCGGCCCCGGCATCGTCTTCGGGCGCTCCACCAACTCCATCATCAACACCGGCACCGCCGCGGGCCGCGCGTACATGGAAGGCGCGCTGTACGCCAACGGCGAGTTCATCCAGGTGCACCCCACCTCCATCCCGGGCGAGGACAAGCTGCGCCTGATGAGCGAGTCCGTGCGCGGCGAGGGCGGCCGCGTCTGGGTGCCCAAGAAGAAGGGTGACACGCGCAACCCCCGGGAGATCCCGGAGAGCGAGCGCTGGTACTTCCTGGAAGAGAAGTACCCCAAGTACAAGAACCTGGTGCCTCGTGACGTCGCGACGCGCGAGATCTTCATGGTCTGCCGCGACCTGGGCATGGGCCTGGGCGGGCGCGACGGCGTCTACCTGGACGTGACGCACATCCCGGCCAAGACGCTCGACGCGAAGATCAAGGGCGTGATGGAGATCTACGAGAAGTTCGTCGGAGATGATCCGCGCCACACGCCCATGGTCATCTTCCCGGGCATGCACTACTCGATGGGCGGCCTGCACGTCTCCTTCGAGGCGGACTCGCGCACCCAGACGCCGCTGGACGGCAGCCCGGTGAACCAGAGCACGCGCATCCCGGGCCTGTACGCGGCCGGCGAGGCGGACTACGCCTTCCACGGCGCGAACCGCCTGGGCGCCAACTCGCTCCTGTCCTGCATCTACTCCGGCATGATCGGCGGCCCGGCGATGGCGGCCTTCGCCAAGAACCAGACGACCAGCGCCGCGGCGATGCCGGAGAAGTACTTCGCGGACGCGAAGAAGTACTGGCAGGACCGCTTCGCCACCATCAAGGCGATGAACGGGCAGGAGAACCCGTACCAGATCGCCAAGGAGCTGGGCGAGGTGATGACGGAGAACTGCACCGTCGTCCGCTACAACGACCGCCTGAAGAAGACGGTGGAGACCATCCGCGGCCTGAAGGACCGCTGGAGCCGCGTCAACGTGCTGGACACGGGCATGGTGGCCAACCGCGCGCTGTCGTACACCAACCAGGTGTGGAACATGCTGGAGCTGGGCGAGGTCATCGCCACCAGCGCGCTCCTGCGCGACGAGAGCCGCGGCGCCCACTACAAGCCGGACTTCTCCCTGCCGGAGCCCAAGACGAAGGATCCGCGCGAGGATCCGTCGTGGATGGAGCAGTGGCGCCAGCGCCACGAGAAGTGGGCGAAGACGACCATCGCCACCTACGCCGCCCAGGGCCCGCAGATCTCCTACCAGGACCTGCCCACGCCGGTGCTGGAGCCCGAACCCCGCTGGTACGCGTAAGGGCGTTCGTTTTCTTTCCGGGCCCGCGCGCGGTGAGGCGCGGGTTTCCGCCACCTGATTTGGCAGTGAAGGAAGGGCATCCGCACCATGGACACCGCACAGGCCAGCGCCGTCAGCTCCAAGACCATCTCCTTCCGCATCTGGCGGCAGGATGATCCGAACAAGCCGGGCCACTTCGAAGAGTTCAAGGTCCCCTATACGAAGGGCGCCAACGTCATCTCCTGCCTGATGGAGATCCAGCGCAACCCCGTCACCGTGGAGGGCAAGAAGGTGGCCCCCGTGGTGTGGGACTCCGCGTGCCTCGAGGAGGTGTGCGGCAGCTGCGCCATGAACATCAACGGCCGGGTGCGCATGGCGTGCTCCGCCCTGGTGGACAAGCTCCAGCAGCCCATCACCCTGGAGCCGATGAAGAAGTTCCCGGTGGTGCGCGACCTCACCGTGGACCGCGACCGCATGTTCGAGTCGCTCAAGCGCGTGAAGGGCTGGGTCCCCGTCGACGGCACGTACAACCTGGGCCCCGGCCCGCGCCAGTCGCAGAAGGACCAGTCCGTGATGTACGTGCTGTCCACGTGCATCACCTGCGGCAGCTGCCTGGAGGCGTGCCCCCAGGTGACGCTGGACAACGACTTCATCGGCGCCGCCCCCATCAGCCAGGTCCGCCTGTTCAACATGCACCCCACGGGCAAGCTGAACGCGGAGGAGCGCACGCGCGCCCTCATGGGCCCCGGCGGCATCCAGGACTGCGGCAAGGCGCAGAACTGCGTGAAGGTCTGCCCGAAGGAGATCCCCCTGACGACCTCCATCGCGGTGATGAACCGCGAGGTGAGCAAGCTGATCATCAAGGACATCTTCTTCAAGGAAGAGGAGCAGAAGGCCTCCGCCGGTCCGGGCTAACCCTCCCGGACGCCGTCCTGGCTTCCTCGCGGCCCCGTGCCTGCGCCCCCTGTCGCTGGGGCGCCGGGCGGGGCCGTGCCCGTTTGGGTGAAGGCCGCCTCATTCGCCCGGACACCGGGTGTTATCCCCGGAGGCGGAGCCTGTGTCCCGTCGCGACGCTGGAGGCCAAACGGCCTTGCCATCCGTCGTTTTCTGCGCAATGAGGGCCCGCGTTGACGCCCCGTGTAGGGGTTGTCCTCGTCTCCCCTCGTCCCACCCGGAGATTCGATGAAGATCCACGAGTACCAGGGCAAGGAACTCTTCCGGAAGTATGGCGTGCCCACGCCGCGCGGCATCCTCGCGCTGTCTCCCAACGAGGCGGAAGCCGCGGCGAAGGAACTCGCCACGCCCGTCGTCGTCGTGAAGGCGCAGATCCACGCGGGTGGCCGCGGCAAGGGCGGCGGCGTGAAGCTGGCCAAGAGCCCCGCGGAGGCCAAGGAGCTCACCCAGAAGATGCTGGGCATGATGCTCAAGACCATCCAGACCGGCCCGGAAGGGCAGAAGGTCAACAAGGTCTACATCGAGGAAGGCCTGGACATCGGCCAGGAGCTGTACCTGGGCGTGACGCTCGACCGCGCCACCAGCCGCATCACCTTCATGGCGTCCACCGAGGGCGGCGTGGAGATTGAAGAAGTGGCGGAGAAGCACCCGGAGAAGATCCTCCGCGCCGTCGTGGATCCCGCGGTGGGCTTCGCGGACTTCCAGGGCCGCGAGCTGGCCTTTGGGCTGGGCCTGACGGGCCCCACGGTGAACAAGTTCGTCCAGTTCTGCTCCTCGCTCTACAAGATGTACGTGGAGACGGACGCGTCCCTCGTGGAGATCAACCCGCTGGTCATCCGCAAGAGCGGCGGCGTGGTGGCGCTCGACGCGAAGGTGAACTTCGACGAGAACGCGCTCTACCGGCACAAGGAGCTGCTGGAGTACCGCGACCTGGCGGAGGAGGAGCCCCGCGAGACGCAGGCCAAGGAGCACGACCTGGCCTACATCGCGCTGGACGGCAACATCGGCTGCATGGTGAACGGCGCGGGCCTGGCCATGGCCACCATGGACACCATCAAGCTGGTGGGCGGCGCTCCGGCCAACTTCCTGGACGTGGGCGGCGGCGCGAGCAAGGAGAAGGTGACGGCGGCCTTCAAGCTCATCCTCGCGGATCCGCAGGTCAAGGCGGTGCTCGTCAACATCTTCGGCGGCATCATGAAGTGTGACGTCATCGCGGAAGGCATCATCGCGGCGGCCAAGGAAGTGCAGCTGAAGATCCCGCTCGTCGTGCGCCTGGAAGGCACCAACGTGGAGCAGGGCAAGGAGCTGCTCCGCAACTCGGGCCTCGCCATCACCCCCGCGGACAACCTGCGCCAGGCGGCCGAGAAGGCCGTGGCGGCCATCAAGTAGGGCCTTCGCCCCCTCTTACCTGAAAGATCGCCATGAGCATCCTCGTCAACGAGAACACGAAGGTCCTCGTCCAGGGCATCACCGGTTCGGCGGGCTCGTTCCACGCCAAGCAGATGCTGGAGTACGGGACGAAGATTGTGGGCGGTGTCACGCCGGGCAAGGGCGGCACCTCCTTCGAGGGCAAGGTTCCCGTGTTCAACACGGTCGCCGACGCGGTGAAGCAGGCGGGCGCGAACACGTCCGTCATCTTCGTTCCGCCGCCCTTCGCCGCTGACTCCATCATGGAGGCCGCGGACGCCGGCATCTCCCTCATCATCACCATCACCGAGGGCATCCCGGTCAACGACATGGTGCGCGCCAAGCGCTACCTGCAGGGCAAGCCGGGCGTGCGCCTCATCGGCCCGAACTGCCCGGGCGTCATCACCCCCGGCGCCCAGTGCAAGATCGGCATCATGCCGGGCCACATCCACAAGCCGGGCCGCATCGGCGTGGTGTCCCGCTCCGGCACGCTGACCTACGAGGCCGTGCACCAGCTGACCCAGCTGGGCCTGGGCCAGTCCACCGCGGTGGGCATCGGCGGCGACCCGGTCAACGGCACCAACTTCGTGGACGTGCTGAAGCTCTTCCAGGCCGACCCTGAGACGGACGCCGTCATCATGATCGGTGAGATCGGCGGCAGCGCGGAGGAAGAGGGCGCCGAGTACGTCAAGCGCGAGTTCACCAAGCCCATCGCCGGCTTCATCGCCGGTCAGTCCGCGCCCCCGGGCAAGCGCATGGGCCACGCGGGCGCCATCATCTCCGGCGGCAAGGGCACGGCCTCGGAGAAGATCAAGGCGATGGAGGGCGCGGGCATCCTGATGGCCGCGAGCCCCGCCGAGCTGGGCACCACGCTGCAGGCGGCCGTCAAGCGCGGCCCCCCGAAGCGCTGAGCCGAACCTTTCACACGACACACACACGAGGAGCCAAACACCATGGCCATCGAGCGCACGCTGTCCATCATCAAGCCCGACGGAGTGAAGAACAACCACGTCGGCGAGATCATCGCCCGGTTCGAGAAGGCGGGCCTGAAGCCCGTCGCCATCCGCCGGCAGCAGCTGTCCCAGGCGGAGGCCGAGGGCTTCTACGCCGTCCACAAGGCCCGGCCGTTTTTCAAGGACCTGGTGTCCTTCATGATCTCCGGCCCGGTGGTCCTGATGGCCCTGGAGGGTGAGAACGCCGTCCAGAAGAACCGCGACCTGATGGGCGCCACGGACCCGAAGAAGGCCGACAAGGGCACCATCCGCGCGGACTTCGCCCAGAGCATCGACGCGAACACGGTCCACGGCTCGGACAGCCTGGAGAACGCGAAGAACGAGGTCGCCTACTTCTTCCGCGAGACCGAAATCCACGGCTGAGCAGTTTCCAGCCTGGTGACAGCGGCCCGGTGTCCACGCCCCACGCGGCGCGGACCCGGGCCGTCGTCTTTTTCCAGCGCTCCGTATCCGGTTGCCCTGCTGGACAGTCCTTGCTACCGATAATGAAAATCACAATCGGCAAGGAAGCACGCATGAGCGGCGATTCGGAGCGCGTGGCCCGTCGTGGGCCGTTCCCGGTGAAGTTGCGGTTGCTGGAGGTCCTGCGCGTGACGCGGCTGTCGCCGCACATGGTGCGCGTGACGCTGGGCGGCCCGGAGCTGGAGGGCTTCTCGTCCCCCGGCGCGGATGACCACGTGAAGTGCTTCTTCGCCAAGCCCGGCGTGAAGAGGCCGGACATGCCGGTGGTGGGGCCCCATGGCCTGTCCATGCCGGAGGGGCTGGAGAAGCCCGCGTCGCGCGACTACACGCCGCGCCGCTTCGACCCGAAGGCGAACGAGCTGGACATCGACTTCGTGCTGCACGGGGAAGGCCCCGCGTCGCTGTGGGCGCAGCAGGCGAAGCCGGGCGACTTCATGGGCATTGGCGGTCCGCGCAGCACGCACGACGTGGCGGACGACTTCGACTGGTACCTGCTCGCGGGGGACCAGAGCGCGCTGCCGGCGATTGCCCGGCGCCTGGAGGAGCTGCCGGCGGGCAGGCGCGCGTTCGCCTTCATCGAGGTCGCGGACGCGGCGGAGGAGCAGGCCATCGTCAGCAAGGCGGACGTGAAGCTCACCTGGCTGCACCGGGGCAGCGCCGAGGCCGGCACCACGAAGCACCTGGAGGACGCACTGCGCGCCTGGACACAGCCCGCGGGGGAGGGGTTCGTGTTCGTGGCCGGAGAAGCCAACTCGCTCAAGCCCATCCGGGAACACCTGGTGAACGAGCGCGGTCTGAACAAGAGCTGGATGCGGGTGACGGGCTACTGGAAGCGCGGCGTCGCCGAGCACCACGATTCCAAGGGGTAGGCAGGGAAGGGGGCGGGCACTCCTTTGACTTGCCGTGCCTTCTTGTGGGAAGCACGCCCCACTGCCCTCCGTTAGCCCCGACTGAATGATGTCCGAGCCTACCGCCACAGCCCTCCCAGTCACCGAGCCCCTGCCGGTGCCGGCCCCCGCGAAGCTGGTCGACGTGGCCAGCCTGTCGCGCGAGAAGCTCGCGCTGTTCCTGAGCGAGCAGCTGGGCGAGCGCCCGTTCCGCGCGGCGCAGCTCTACCGCTGGCTGCACCAGCGCGGCGCCACGACGTTCGACGAGATGACGGACCTGTCCAAGGCCTTGCGCGAGAAGCTCAAGGCCAAGGCGGAGATCGTCCCGCTGGTGAAGGACCTGGAGCAGCGCAGCGTCGACGGCACCATCAAGTACCGCTTCAAGACGCGCGACGGGCGCTTCATCGAGTCCGTCTACATGCCGGCGGAGGACCGCAAGACGCTGTGCGTGTCCACGCAGGTGGGCTGCGCCATGGCCTGCTCGTTCTGCATGACGGGCACGCTGGGGTTGAAGCGCAACCTCACGCCCGGGGAGATCGTCGCCCAGGTGCACGCGGTGAACCGCGAGGTGCGCGCCAACGAGGGCCTGGAGACGCTGCGTCCGCTCACGAACCTGGTGTTCATGGGCATGGGCGAGCCGCTCCACAACTTCGAGAACCTCAAGACGGCGCTCTCCATCCTCCAGTCGGAGGAGGGGCCCAACTTCAGCCACCGGCACATCACCGTCTCCACCGTGGGCCTGGTGCCCATGATCGAGCGCTTCGGCCAGGAGACGGACGTCAAGCTGGCCATCTCGCTCAACGCCAGCACGGACGAGCAGCGCAGCAAGACGATGCCGGTGAACCGCAAGTGGAACATCCAGGCCCTGCTGGATGCCTGCCGCAAGTTCCCTCTGCGCCAGGGCCGCCGCATCACCTTCGAGTACGTGCTGCTCAAAGGGTTCAACGACACCGACGAGGACGCGCACCGGCTGAAGGAGCTGTTGCGCGACATTCCCGCGAAGGTGAACCTGATCCCGTACAACGAAAACCCCGGCCTGGGGTTCCAGACGACCGGCGAGCAGCGGGCCGAGGAGTTCCGGGCCATCCTTGCCGAGGCCCACGTCGCGGCATACATCCGGAAGAACCGGGGCCGGGACATCGCCGGGGCCTGTGGTCAGCTCGCCAATCGCGACGAGACGGCTGCTGAAGCCCCGGCATGACATAAGCACCCGAGCTTCCTTGACAATCCAGTCGGCAGGGCGCTAAGAGCGCCCCCCTCCGCCTGTTACCGTAGAAGTCACACGATTTCGCTGGAGCGTTCCATGGCCGTTGTCCTCCGTCTTGCCCGCGCGGGCGCCAAGAAGATGCCGTACTACCACGTGGTTGCCACCGACTCGCGCAGCCCGCGCGACGGCAAGTTCCTGGAGCAGGTCGGTTCCTACGACCCCAACCACAGCCCCGCGAAGGTGCAGTTCAACGAGGAGCGGCTGAACTACTGGCTGAAGAGCGGCGCGCTGCCCTCCGAGACGGTCGCGGACCTGATCAAGACGGCGAAGAAGCAGGACCCCGGCGACCACCGCCTGAGCACGCCCCCGTCTGGACAAGACGTGGAGCCGCTGCTCACGTATCTGGCGAAGGCCCTGGTTGATCAACCCGACCAGGTCACCTTGCGCATCTCCGAGGCGGATGGCGGCCGGCTCTATGAGCTGAAGGTCGCCCCCGAGGACGTCGGCAAGGTCATTGGACGTGATGGGCGCACTGTGAACGCCCTCCGGACGCTGATCAACGCCGCCGCCCAGAAGCAGGGCCAGAAGGTCCGCCTGGAGATTCTCGACGATCGCCGCGCTCCGGGTTCGCCCCCGGCGCCGCCCGCTCCGGACGCCGCGCGGTGAGCGCGCAGGCCTGTCTGGAGCTGGGCTACGTGGCCCGTGCGCACGGGCTGCGCGGCGAGGTGGCGGTCAAGAGCTTCGACCCCGCCTCGGAGACGCTCGGCACCGTCGAGCGCGTCCGTCTGCGCCTGCGCTCCGGTGAGGAGCGCGAGTACGCCCTGGAGACCTTCCGTCCGGCCAACAAGGAGGACCTGGTGGGCTTCGAGGGCGTGGAGTCCCGCACGGCCGCCGAAGCGCTGGTGGGCGCGAAGGTGTTCGTCTACCGCGAGGACCTGGAGCCGCCCGAGGAGGGCGAGTTCTTCCAGGGCGACCTCGTGGGGCTTGCCGCCGTGGACGAGCAGGGCGCCTCCCTGGGCACGGTGGAAGAGGTCTGGGCCACCGGTGAAGTGCCCAACCTGGTGATCCGCGCGAAGGGCCGGCCGGAGCTGGTGGTGCCCTTCGCGGATGAGTTCGTGCCGACGGTGGACGTGCCCGCGGGGCGCATCGTGATCCGGCCTCCGGAGTACCTGGAGGCGGACGGGCCGGAGGAGTCGGGAGACGGCGGGTGAGCTACCGCGTGGAGCTGCTCACGCTGTTCCCCGGGATGGTGTCCGGCTACCTGGGCGCGAGCATCCTCGGGAAGACCCAGGAGAAGGGGCTGCTCTCCGTCACGCTCACCGACGTGCGCGACTACGCCGAGGGCAAGCACCGCGTCACCGACGACGCGCCCTACGGCGGCGGCGCCGGCATGGTGATGAAGCCCGAGCCGCTGGTGGCCGCCATCGAGGCCGCTCGGGCCCGTCAGCCCGGCGCGAAGGTGCTCCTGATGAGCCCCCGGGGCCCCACGTTCACGCAGGCCACCGCGAAGGAACTGGCGCGGCACGAGGCCGGGCTGATCCTCGTCTGCGGCCGGTACGAAGGCGTGGACGAGCGGGTGATGCCCTTTCTGGACGGCGAACTGTCCCTGGGCGACTTCGTGCTCACGGGCGGAGAGGTGGCCGCCATGGCGGTGGTGGACGCGGTGGCGCGGCTGGTGCCCGGCGTCCTGGGCAACGAGGCGTCCTCCGTGGCGGAGAGCTTCGAGGACAATCTCCTGGAGCACCCGCACTACACCCGGCCGCCCGTCTTCCGGGGGGCCGAGGTGCCGGCCGTCCTCCAGTCCGGCGATCACGCCCGCATCGCCCGGTGGCGCCGGTGGAAGGCCATCAAGCTGACGCAGGAGCGGCGGCCGGACCTGTTCGCGCGGCTGGAGTTCAGCAAGGCGGATCAGAAACTGCTCGCCAGGGAAGAAGAAGCGTTGTAACCCTGCGTGTTCTCGCGGAACCTTTTGTTGCAGGCTTGTTCGTCCCGGCGGTCTCTGCTAGGACGGCCCGCTCTTTTCCACGCGTCCTACGCGTCAAGTTCCGCTTTCTGGAGTCCGTCATGCGCCGCAGCCTCATCGAGCACGTCGAAAACAAGTTCCTGCGCAAGGACATCACCGCGTTCCGCACGGGTGATTCCGTTCGCGTCCACTGGAAGGTCAAGGAAGGCGAGAAGGAGCGCGTGCAGGCCTTCGAGGGCGTGGTCATCCGCAAGACCAAGGGCACGAACCGCGCGACCTTCACGGTGCGCAAGATGTCCTTCGGCGTCGGCGTGGAGCGCATCTTCCCCATCCACAGCCCGCGCTACGAGAAGATCGAGGTCCTCACCCGCGGCGACGTGAACCGCAAGCGCCTGTTCTACCTCCGCGAGCTGAAGGGCAAGGCCTCGCGCGTGGACGTGCAGGTGGATCCTGAGAAGGCCGCCGCCAAGGCCGCCGCCGCCCAGGGCTAGTAGGTCCGCAGAAACCCTCTCGCGGCCTTCGCGGCCGCGTGCGAGAAGGAGCGTCCTTCACTGGACGCTCCTTTTTTCGTTCGGGCTAGACTGCGCGCGCCATGCACTTCGTCGAGGTCGCCATCCAGAACGTCCGTGGGTTCTCTCCCACCGGACGCTTCCCGCTGAAGACCGGGTACCTCATCCTCAAGCCGCCCACGGCGGACGTGCTGCCGCTGGGGAACGTGGCGCTGTCGCTGCTGTTCGCGGATGGCCGGGGTGGAGACGCGAGCCTCGTGGGCTCGGCGGGGCGCTCCGGCAAGGCCGCGCTGACGTTCGTGGGACAGGACGGGATGACGTACCGGATCTTGCGCGAGCTGGGCGGTTCCGGATCGCTGCACCGGCTCAATCCCGCCACCAGCCAGCCGGAGCTCGTGTCCACGGACGTCTCGGAGATCAACCAGTACCTGCGCGGCCAGGCGGGTCTGCCTCCGCGCACCACCTTCGAGCAGGTGTACTGCCTCCAGTTGGTGATGCTGCCGTCGCGCCGGCCCCGCAAGAGCGTGGCCAAGGCCGCCGCGGCGGCGGGCGCGAAGGCCTCCGGGGCCACGCCCTCACTGGCGGCCGCTTCCCAGGTGACGCCGGCGGAGGACATCCCGGCCGCCGAGGCGAAGGTGAAGGTGCTGCAGAAGGAGCTCGTCACCGCGAAGGAGGTGGATCAGCTCCAGTTCAAGGTGGACGAGCTGGCGTCGCTCATCTTCGAGGCGGACTCGAAGCTCAAGGGCGGCGAGGGGCTCAAGGAGGCCATCGCGAACGCGGAGGCCGCCTGGCGCGCGGCGCCCTCGCCGGAGTCGCTGGGCCTGCCGCTGGACATCCTCACGCGCGTGAAGCGCTACCCGAAGGCGGTGGCGCGGCGGGACGAGGCGCTGGCGCGGCTGGAGACGGACCGCGAGCCGGAGCAGGACGACGCGTCGCTGAGGGTTCCGCCGCTCACCGAGAACCGCTTCTTCTGGGGCGGCCTGGGCGCGGGCGTGCTCTTCATGGGCCTGAGCGTGGGCCTGGGCATCGTCGCGGCGCAGCCCATGTGGCGCTACCTGGCGTTGATCAACATCCCCGCCTTCGGCACGGCCGCGTGGATGGCGCTGCGCTACGTGGACGACCTGCAGCACGCCACGCGCAAGGGCTCCAAGGACAACCGCAAGGACGCGCGGCAGAAGAAGATCCTCGACGAGTTCGAGCTCGAGGAGGCGCCGGTGCGCATGGCCATCAAGGCCCTGAACCTGGAGTCCCACACGGAGATCCCCGCCGCGCTGGAGCAGAAGGATCTGCTCGGCATCCGGCTGGGAGAGCTGCAGACGCAGCTGGAGGAGTACGAGTCCTCTCCCGAGTACCAGGCCGCCCTGCGCGACGGACAGGAGCTGCGCGCACAGCAGGAGACGCTCAACGCGGAGCTGTCCGCCAAGGGCACCTACGTGCGCGACCTGCGCGAGGTGGAGCGGGAGCTGTCCCGGCTGAAGGAGTCCATCGCGCTGGCGAAGGCGCCCCCGGTGCCGGTGGCCGCGGCCCCGGGCCAGACGCCGGCGCCGGTGGATCCGCTGGAGGACCCGTCCCCTCTGGTGCTGTCGCAGGCCGCGGACGTGCTCACGACCGACATCCTGTCGGTGCAGGCGCTGCTGAAGGACCGCTGCGTGCAGTACCTCACCGCGCTCACGGACCGGCGCTACCAGGGCGTGGAGTGGGACCGCGAGGGCAACGCCTTCCTGCTCGCGCAGAACAACCGCATCCCGGTGGGCGAGCTGTCCCCGAAGGACATCGACCTCTACTACCTGGCGCTGCGCATGACGGTGGTGGAGAAGACGTGCGCCCGGGTGAAGCGCCCCTTCCTCCTGGACGACGTGCTGACGGGCGTGGACGAGGCGAAGCTGCCCCTCGTCGCCCGCATGCTCAAGCACCTGGGCACGCTCACGCAGGTGCTGCACGTCACCGCCCACCCCGGCTTCGGCCAGATGTCGGACGGCACCGTTAACGTCTAGCCGCCGCGAAGAAGTGCGAGGGGCGGCGGGGGCGGAATGGGGACGCGGCGGGACGTGGGGGACGTGGCGGAGGCGGAGGGCGTGCGCCTGCTGGAGTCGCAGGGCTTCCGGGTGGTGGCGCGCAACTGGACGTGCCGCTACGGCGAGCTGGACATCGTGGCGGAGCAGGGGGAGCTCATGTGCTTCGTGGAGGTGCGCATGCGCTCCACGGCCGCGTGGGGAGACCCGTCGCACACCGTGTCCTTCGCCAAGCAGCGCCGGGTGGTGAAGGCGGCGCTGCACTATCTCTTCCAGAATGGCATCGACGGGCGCATGGTGCGCTTCGACGTCATCTCCGTCGTGGGCCAGGGCGAGCACGCCCGGGTGGAGCACCTGCCCGCCGCCTTCGACGCTGGCATGTAAAGGAATCCGTCCCTTGGCTGGAACGCTCTACCTCGTGGCCACGCCCATCGGGAACCTGGGGGACGTCACCGCCCGGGCCCTGGAGACGCTGCGCACCGTGGGCTTCCTCGCGTGCGAGGACACCCGGCACTCGCGCATCCTGTTGGACCACTTCGGCATCACCGGGAAGGACCTGGTGAGCCTGCCCGCCTTCGCGGAGGGGCAGCGCGCCGGACGCATCCTGGACCGCCTCGAAGCGGGGGAGGACTGCGCGCTCGTCACCGACGCGGGCAGCCCCGGCATCAGCGACCCGGGGGAGAAGCTGGTGGCGGAGGCGCTGGAGCGCGGCCTGAAGGTGGAGCCGGTGCCCGGGCCCACGGCGCTGGTGGCCGCCCTGAGCGCGTCAGGGCTGCCCACCGGGCGCTTCCACTTCCTGGGCTTCCTGCCGCGCAAGGGGCCGGAGCGCCGGGCCATGCTGGACGAGGTGGCGCCCCTGTCCGCCACCTGCGTCCTCTACGAGTCCCCGCGCCGCCTGGCGGAGACGCTGGTGGACCTGCAGGAGGCCTGGGGCGACCGACGTGCGTGCGTGGCGCGCGAGCTGACCAAGCTGCACGAGGAGTTCGTCCGGGGCCCGCTGTCCGCGCTCGTGGCGCGCTACGCGGGCGAGGAGACCCGGGGCGAGGTGGTGGTGCTGGTGGAGGGCCGCACCGGCGAGCAGCGCTGGAGCGAGGACGAGCTGCGCCGGGCGCTGGAGTCGGGCCTGGCTCGCGGCGAGAAGCTCAAGCCGCTGAGCACGGAGCTGGCCCGCCGCGCGGGGTGGCCCGGCCAGGAGGTGTACCGGCTGGGCCTGGGCCTGAAGCAGCGGTAGGGGACACTCACCGCTGCTTCGTCAGGTGGGGGCCTTCAGAAGCTGAAGGTCGCGCCCAGGTCGAAGCGGAACGTGGTGCTCTGGATGGCCCGGAAGCGGCGGGACACCAGGTCGTAGCGCCAGTCGAACGTGGGGTTGAGCTCCGGCGAGCCCACGGCGGTGTCCACGGTGCCGTCGCCGTTCAGGTCCTGGCCAATGGCCTCGGTCGTGAGCAGGTGGTCCGTGTTGTAGAGGAAGTTGCCGGAGGCGCGGATGGTGAATGCCTGCGCGGCGCGGGCGGTGACGCCCAGCTGGCCACCCACCTGGAGGTAGTCGTCGGAGGTGAGCAGCTTGCGCAGCGCGGAGCTCATCTCGTTGTAGTACCGGCCGCGGCCCACGTAGTTGCCCAGCAGCCGCAGGTCCAGGGTGAACTTCTGGGACTTGGCCGCGTTCTCGAACGGCACCAGCTCCATGCCGAAGGTGAGCGCCGTCTGCGAGGGGGCCTGGATGCCCGTCTCCTTGCGGGTCCACGGCTCCTTGTAGCAGTTGTACGGAGCGCCCAGGTTGGGCGGGGTGGCGCCGGACTGGTCGCAGTTGGAGTACGCGCCAGGACCGCGCACCGGGATGGTGTGGGACGCTTTGAAGTACGGCTCCGCCACGCCCATCTTCCGCGAGAAGGTCGTGTAGAGCTGGTACTTGTGGACGCGGTCGCCCACGTTGCCGCGGTCGCCGTCCGGGTCGGTGTTGTCCAGGCTCGGGTCGCGCTGCTTGGCGGTGGGCGCCTCGTAGTCGATGCCGACGATCCACGTGGGCTTGGTGTTGTCCTTCTCCTGGTTGAAGAAGGCGTACGCCAGCCCGAAGTGCACGTTGCCCAGGTCGCCCCGGTAGCTCTCCTGGGGCACCTGGAACAGCCGGCCCACGCAGCCCTCGGCGGAGTAGGGCGAGCCGTCCGCGTTGAAGCAGCTGTTCGTGACGGTGGAGTTGCCCTGGCCCGTGCCGGACACGAAGTTCCAGGACTCGTTCTGCTGGAAGACGATGGGCAGCTTGAAGCTGAACTCCAGGTCCTTCCAGAGGCCGAAGGCCACGGCGAGATTCAGCCGCGCATCCGTGCCCTTGTACCAGAGCTCGTTGACCTCCGAGACGTTGGTGGCGTCACCGCCGCGAAGCTGCTCGCGGACGATCTTCGCGCGCGTCTGCGTGCGCTCGAAGCCAACATCGAGGAAGAGGTCGAACGGATCATCGTCCTCGAACGAGGAAGCAATCCGGGTGATCTCCGCCGCGCTGGCGGCGAAAGGCACGCCCAGCGTCAGCGCGGCGATGACGGCGCGAAACCTGTGCATCCACTACCTCCGACGACCACGGCCCAGGCCTGCCAGCTAGCCGTGCCGTCGGAGGAGTGTCAAGAAATGGGTGGGGCTTTACTTCCCCGCGACGGACGTTCCGAGCAGTCCGTCCAGCCGCTGGACCTCCGTATCGAAGGCGCCCTTCTGGGTGGCCACCAGGGACGCCCGGAAGGTCTTGTGCTGGTCGAAGGGGTCCAGGACCCGGTTTTCGCCCAGCATGAGCTGGTAGTGCAGGTGGGGGGCGAAGGAGTGGCCCGTGTTGCCGCTCTGGGCCAGCACCTGGCCCGTGGACACTCGCATCCCGGGCTGGATGGACTTGGGCAGCTCCGCCAGGTGCAGGAAGAGGGCGCGGCGGCCCTTGCCCCCGGACTCCACCAGCTCGATGCAGTTGCCGTTGCTGCCGAAGTTCCAGTTCTTGCGCTTGATGACGCCCGCGAAGGGCGCCCGGACCGTCGTGCCCACCGGCGCGCGGAAGTCCACGCCCTTGTGGCCACGGCCGTCGCGCAGGAGCGAGGTGATCTGCTCGTAGCTGTCGATGGGCGACTTCTCCAGCCGCAGCTCCAGCTCGTCGCCGTTGGGCAGGTAGTAGTGGGCGTTCGCCTCACCCGCGGGCGTGAAGCGGTAGGCGCGGTGCGTCTGGCCCGTCTTGCCGCTCACGAAGCGCACCGCGTACACCAGCGGCTCCTCGTTGGGGCGGCGCTGGAAGAGCACGTCCAGCGTGTCCCCCCGGAGGATTTCGCCGGGTACGCGCACCCACCACACCAGCGTGCGCGTCACCACCTGCGCCAGGGCCGGGCCCACGGTGGCGTCGGAGGCCTGGACGAGCGCCGTCTCCAGCGGGCCCTCGATGCGGATGGACACGCGCTCCAGGCCCGCGGCCTTCACGGGGTCGGTGGGCGCGGGCGGGGCCACGGGGGCCTGGGCCACGGTGCCGGCGTCCAGCGCGGACGCGGTCTGCGAGGCGACGTCC
Source organism: Corallococcus sp. M7 (assembly GCF_054512695.1). Taxonomy (NCBI): domain Bacteria; kingdom Pseudomonadati; phylum Myxococcota; class Myxococcia; order Myxococcales; family Myxococcaceae; genus Corallococcus; species Corallococcus sp. M7. The sequence continues at coordinate 5,666,492 of NZ_CM137252.1, read as the reverse complement.
ATGGGGACATCCGCCATGCGCTGTTTCCACCACCACACGCCACCCGCGGCCGCGCCGAGGATGACGGAGACGGCAACCACCGGTCCGAAGGGATTGCGCTTCGGTGGTCCACCGAGGGTGGGAAGATTCGGCCGCATTCAGGCTCCCTGAGGGTAAGAAGGTACGCGGGGGCCGAAACCGCCGGCGAAAAGGCGATATTTCGGCGCCCCAGGCTACTCGTCCGGGCCGTCTTCCTGACCGTCCGGGGTGGTGTCGCGCAGGCCAAACTCCTTCATCTTCGTCTGGAGTGACTTGCGGCTGATCTGCAGGAGGCGCGCGGCGCGCGTGACGTTGCCGCCCGTCTCCTCCAGCTTCTTGACGATGAGGTCCCGCTCCAGCTCCGCGGCCTTCATGCGCACGATGTCCTTGAGGCCCACTTCGCCCACGGGGACGTCCAGCGTGCCCAGCGAGGCGGCGACCTGTGCCCCCGCCTGCACGCCCGCTCCTCCGCGCACCGGCTCCGGCAGATCCTTCGCGGTGATGAGGGGACCGTCCGCGAAGAGCAGCACGCGCTCGATGAGGTTCTCCAGCTCGCGGATGTTGCCCGGCCACGCATACGCCTGGAGCAGCGCGAGCGCGTCGTCGGCGATGCCTTCGATCTTCTTGTTCAGCCGCCGGTTGTACTTGTCCACGAAGTGCGAGGCGAGCATCGGGATGTCGCCCCGGCGCTCGCGCAGCGCGGGCAGCACGATGGGCACCACCGCCAGCCGGTAGTACAGGTCCTTGCGGAAGCGGCCCGCTTCGATCTCCGCCTGGAGGTCGCGGTTGGTGGCGGCCACCAGGCGCACGTTCACGCGCGTCGTCTTGATGCCGCCCACGCGCTCGAACTCGCCCTCCTGGAGCGCGCGCAGGAGCTTCACCTGCATCTCGACGGGGATCTCGCCAATCTCGTCCAGGAAGAGGGTGCCCTCGTCGGCCAGCTCGAAGCGGCCGGGCTTGGACGTGACGGCGCCGGTGAAGGCGCCCTTCTCGTAGCCGAACAGCTCGCTCTCCAGCAGCGTGGCGGGGATGGCGGCGCAGTTGATCTTGATGAACGGCTTGTCGCGGCGGCTGGACGCGCCGTGCAGCGCGGTGGCGATGAGCTCCTTGCCCGTGCCGCTCTCGCCGGTGATCAGCACCGTGGAGGGCGTGTCCGCGACCTTGTCGATGATCTTGTAGACGTCTTGGATCTGCGGCGACTCGCCGATGATGGCGGACCGGGCCTTGTGGTCCGCGCGCACGGAGCGCTTGGCGCTCTCGTTCGTCTTGGCGGCCTTGGCCACGACGGAGGACAGCTCCGCCTGATCAAAGGGCTTGGTGATGTAGTCGAACGCGCCCGCCTTGATGGCCTCCACCGCGGAGTCCACGGTGCCGTGCGCGGTGATGATGATCACCGGCACGTCCGGGTTGGCGGCGCGCACGGCGGCGAGGACTTCCATGCCGCCCAGCTTGGGCATCACCAGGTCGGTGACGACGATGTCCGCGCCGTTCTTGTGGAACTCGGCCAGGCCCTGCTCGCCGTTCTCCGCCACGGTGACGTCGAACCCGTCGCGGCGCAGCAGGGCGGCCAGCACCTTGCGCAGGTTCGTCTCGTCATCGATGACCAGGACCTTGGCCATGAGTGTTTCGCGCGGGACCGCGAATTAACGGCGCGCCGGGGGAGCGGCGGGGACGGCGCCTTCCAGCGTGCAGATGGCGTCCGGGTGCTTGATGCGCAAGAGCAGCGACTCCAGCACGCGGAACGGGTGGTTCATCTTGCTGGCGCCCAGGTAGGCCGCGACCATGTCCATGGCCACCGCCAGGTCCATGTTCTCCCGGCCCGTGGACACCACCACGCCGGACTCACCGCGCAGGCGGTTGGACTGGTAGACGCCGTCGGCCGCCAGCTGGCTGATGGTCTGGATCTCCAGCACGCCCGTCTTCTCGTAGATGCGGTGCAGCTGCGAGTACAGGCGCGGCGACAGCACCACGGCGTAGGGGCCGAAGTGGCCGGCCTCGTTGAGCTTGCGCGTGGCCTCCACGATGGTCTGGAAGCCGCCGCCCGGCGCCGTCCAGTCGCCCAGCGTGGCGGTGAGGCGGCCGTTGGCCGTCATCAGGCCCTCGTAGCCCAGGCGCTGGTCGCCGTAGAAGATGAGCTCGTCCTCCTGCTGCGCGCACAGCGCGGCGGCGCCGGCGGCGGCGGACACGTCCAGCGGCATGTTGTGCGTGCGCGCCGCCTCGATGTCCCGCCAGTGCAGCAGGAAGTCCTTGTAGATGATGGGGATGGTCTTGAACTTGCGGACGTCGGTGAAGACCATCGCGGTCTCCTGCTCACCGACGATGTCCACCGCGCCCGGGGACACGCCCTGGAACTCGTCGTAGGCCACCGTCTGCACGCCCGCGCCCAGCGGCCCGTAGATGTCCAGGATGCGGCGGCCCACCAGCGAACGGCGAGCCACCTGGATCACCGTCTCGTTGAGGCGCGCCCACTCCTCTTCGCGCAGCGGGTTCTCGGCATGTCCAAGGAAGTCAGGCATCGGTGTCTCCGTCACGAGCGGCGGCAGAGGAGGGGAGAGGAGAAGGCAGGAAACGAAAGGGTTCTAACGACCGCCACCGGAGCCGCCGCTTCCACCGCCGCGGCGCAGGCTGCCGATGGTGAGCGGATGGCCGTTGGCCGAAGGCGGCGGCGCGGGGACGCCATAGATGAGGCGCTGGGGCGGCAGGGACGTCAGGGGCTCGTTCGCCAGGCGGCCCACCGCGGCCGGGGCGGGAGGCGCCGCGCGCACGGGTTCGGCGGCGGGCAGGGCGGGCTCCGAGGGGACATTCCCCACGGCGGCCTGGAAGTGGCCGGGGACGAAGGGCTTGGCGAAGTGCGCGTCCTGACCCTTGTCGAGCATGCGGAGCATGTGGGTCGCCTCGGACACGTGCTCCTTCTCCTCCGCCGCCAGGTGGAGGAAGAAGGCCTTCACCTCCGGGTGGGAGGAGTCCTCGGCGAACGCCTCGTACTCGTTGATGGTCTCGAGTTCGCGCGCCAGGACGGCGCGGATTCGCGCGACGTCGGACCGCTCGGTGTCGGACTTTCCGGCCATTGGGGGCGGACCCTCGCAACCCGTGGGGAGACCGTCAAGTGAAACAGCGGTCGAAGGGTTTCCTGCTGCATGCCGAAGAACGCCGGACGTAGAGTCCGCCCCTTCGTGACCGCCCCCGCACCCGCCTCGCCTCCTCCCGCCGGCTCTCCGGCCGCCCCTCTTCCGTCCAGCCCTGAACGCAGCGCGGGAGGCCGGGGCGCGATGCTGGTGGGCATTGGCATCCTGGCGTCGCGCCTGATGGGCCTGGTGCGCGAGCGGGTCTTCGCGCACTACCTCGGCAACGCGGAGGCCGCCGCCGTCTTCAAGGCCGCGCTGCGCATCCCCAACTTCCTCCAGAACCTCTTCGGCGAAGGCGTGCTGTCGGGCTCCTTCATCCCCGTCTACGCCCAGCTTCTGGGAAAGAAGGACGCGGACGAGGCGGACCGGGTCGCGGGCGCGGTGTTCGGCCTCTTGGCCATGGCCACCGCCGTGATGGTGGCGCTGGGCATGCTGGCCACGCCGCTGTTCGTGGACCTCATCGCGCCAGGCTTCGAGGGCGGCGAGCGCGACCTGGCCGTGCGGCTGGTGCGCATCCTCTTCCCGGGCACGGGCTTCCTGGTGCTGAGCGCGTGGTGCCTGGGCATCCTCAACAGCCACCGGCGCTTCCTCCTGTCGTACCTGGCGCCCGTGGTGTGGAACGTCGTCATCATCGCCACGCTGCTGGTGGTGGGCAGCCTGCATGGCACGGCGGGGGGACGCGCCGCGGAAGAGGCCGTGACGGAGTGGCTGGCCTGGGGCGTGGTGCTGGGCAGCTTCCTCCAGTTCGCGGTGCAGGTGCCCACGGTGATGCGCCTGCTGGGCCACTTCCGCCCGGTGCTGTCGCTGGCGAGTGCCTCCGTGCGCCAGGTGCTGAAGAACTTCGGACCGGTGGTGCTGGGGCGCGGCGTGGTGCAGTTCAGCGCGTGGGTGGACACCGCCTTCGCGTCGCTCATCTCCAACCGCGCGCTGTCCTCGCTGCTCTACGCGCAGACCATCTACCTCATCCCGGTGAGCCTCTTCGGCATGGCGGTGTCCGCCGCGGAGCTGCCGGAGATGGCGCGCGCCACGGCGGAAGGGGAGGCCCAGGCGCACACGAAGCTGCGAAGCCGCATCGACGCGGGCTCGCGGCGCATCGCCTTCTGGGTGGTGCCCTCCGCTGTCGCGCTCTTCTTCCTGGGAGACCTGGTGAGCGGCGCGCTGCTCCAGACGGGCCGCTTCGGCGCCTCGGACTCGCGCTACCTCTGGTACCTGCTGATGGGCGCGGCGGTGGGCCTGGTGGCGTCCACCGTGGGCCGGCTCTACGCCTCCGCCTTCTACGCGCTGAAGGATCCGAAGACGCCCCTGCGCTTCGCCATCGTGCGCGTGGCCCTGGGGACCGTGAAGGCCTGGTTCCTGGCGCTGTGGCTGCCGGAGCGGCTGGGCCTGCCCCGGGAGCTGGGCGCGGCGTTCCTCACCTTGTCCAGCGGCATCGTCGCCTGGGTGGAGAGCACGCTCCTGCGCCGCAAGCTGCGCTCCATCGTGGGGCCCGTGGGCCTGCCTTCGGGGCTGCTGCCCCGGCTGTATGGCGCGGCGGTGGTGGGCGGGCTCGTGGCCCTGGCCGTCAAACAGGGGCTCACCGGTCTCCTGGGCCCCATGCCCGGGGTGGCGGCGGAGTGGGGCGGGACCCTGCTGGTGCCGCCCCGGCTGCACCCGGTGCTGGGCCTGATGGCGACGGCGGTGCCCTTCGGCGTCGTCTATTTCGCGGTGTCCGCCGCGCTGGGTGTTCCGGAGGCGGGCGCCGTCTTCCGGAAGGTGGGCCGGAAGCTGGGGCTCGCCCGGTAGACGCGGCGCGGCGCCCGGCGGGACGGCTGCCCTCCAGGCGATGTCTGGGAGCTCAAACGGAATGCAGGACAGGCCCCTTTCCGTTGGGATAGGAGGCCCTTTGTGAAGGGGATGGCCGCATGCGGCTTCCTCCGGACATGGCGCACGTGTAGAGTGCGCCGCCTTTTTCAATAGGCCCTGACTTCAAGGAAGTCCCGGGTCGGAAATCGTCAACGGAAGGTCTCGGCAGTGAGCGACGAGAAGAGCGGCGGAAATTCGGGCGGTCCTGGCGGTTTCGGTCCCAAGAAGCCGAAGGCCACGTTTGGCGACGTGATGCTGGGCATCCCTTCGGGGGGCCAGGGCAACGAGCGCGGCGGTGGCCGTGGCGGCCGCGATGAGAAGAGCGGGCCGGGCCGCGGTGATCGCGGTCCTCGCGACGCCCAGTCGCAGCCCCGTCCCCAGGGCGACGCGCCCCGCGGTGGCGGCGAGCGCGGCGGTGGCCGTGGCGGCGAGCGCCGGGGTGGTGGCGGAGGCGGCGGCGAGCGCCGTCCGTCCGGCCCCATGGTGGTCGTGAAGCGGGCCTCGGGCTCCATCGAGACGCGCGCCCTGGAGGGTGAGAAGCCCGCCGAGGCGACCGCGACCGCGGAGCAGACGGGCGCCGACGCGCAGGCCTCCGCGGCCTCCACGCCGGCTCCTGCCCCGCGTCCGGTGACGCCGGCCCCCGCGCCGTCCAGCCCGCTGTACGACGAGGTCCCGGAGACCGAGTCCTTCGCGGACATGTTCGAGGCGCAGGTCAAGGACGGTGGCGCTCCCGGCCGCCGTGGCGTGCGCGTGGGCGAGAAGGTCGCCGGCACCATCTTCCAGCTGGGCGCGGACACCGCGTTCGTGTCGCTGGACGGCTCCGCGAAGTCGGAGGCGATGATCGAGCTGCGCGAGCTCAAGGACGACGAGGGCATCCTGCGCTTCGGCGTGGGTGACCGCCTGGAGGCGCACGTCGTGGAGATGGGCGCCAAGGGCATCATGCTCAGCCGCGCCCTGGCCAAGGGCAACGCGTCCTTCGCCATGCTCGCGGAGGCCCGCGCCTCCGGCATGCCGGTGGAGGGCCTGGTCCTCAGCGTGAACAAGGGTGGCGTGGAAGTCGCCATCGGCGAGACGCGCGCCTTCTGCCCCATCAGCCAGCTGGACATCCGCTTCGTGGAGAAGCCGGATCAGTTCATCGGCGAGAAGCTCCAGTTCCGCGTGACGGAAGTGCGCGACCGCAACGTCGTGCTGTCGCGCCGTTCGCTGCTGGAGGACGAGCAGCGCCGGCTGGCGACGGAGACGCGCAAGAACCTGGCCGTGGGCAAGACGGTCAAGGGCAAGGTCTCCGGCGTGCGCGACTTCGGCGTGTTCGTCGACCTGGGCGGCGTGGAGGGCATGATCCCCGTCTCCGAGCTCTCCTACACGCGCGTCGCTCACCCCAGCGACGTGGTGAAGCAGGGCGACGAGGTGGAGGTGGAGATCCTCCGCATGGAGGAGGGCCAGCCCAACTCCCCGGACAAGTCCAAGCAGAAGGAGCGCATCACCCTGTCGCTGCGTTCGCGTCAGGAGGATCCGTTCAAGAAGGCGCTGGAGGAGATCAAGGAGGGCGACCGGATGCAGGGCAAGGTCGTCCGGCTCCAGCCCTTCGGCGCGTTCGTGGAGCTGCGCCCGGGCGTGGATGGCCTGGTGCACATCTCCGCGCTGAGCGACCGGCGCATCGCGCACCCGCGCGACGCGGTGAAGGAAGGCGAGGTCATCTGGGTCTCCGTCGAGAAGATCGACCCCAATGACAAGCGCATCGGCCTGCGCCGCATCTCCGAGGAGGAGGCCCAGCGTCCTCCCGAGGAGCGTCCCGCGAAGGAGGCCCAGGCCCCGTCCGCTCCCAAGGAGCCCGCGGCGCCCCGTCCCAAGGTGGGCGCGGTCGTCGTTGGCAAGGTGGACCGGCTGGAGCCCTACGGCGTGTTCCTCGCGTTCCCGGGCGGCAAGGGGCTCATCCCGGCCAGCGAGACGGGCACGGATCGCGGCACGGACATGCGCAAGCACTTCTCCATCGGCCAGGAGCTGAAGGTGGCGATCATCGACATCGACGCCTCCGGGAAGATCCGCCTGTCCATCCCCGCGGCCATCCGCGCGGAGGAGCGCGCCGAGGTCGAGGCGTGGCAGAAGACGCAGCAGCCGCAGGGCGCCGGCAAGAAGGGCTTCGGCACCTTCGCGGATCTGCTCAGCAAGTTGGGCAAGTAGTGACGTCACGCCATCTCGGCGCTCATCGCGACAATGCGAGCGGGCGCCGAGATAGGTGTTGACGGTAGCGAGGGGCTTCGGTACTTACCCTCTCGTTCTCGCCGCGGGGTGGAGCAGCCTGGTAGCTCGTCGGGCTCATAACCCGAAGGTCGCAGGTTCAAATCCTGCCCCCGCAACTTGATAAGCCCGGGGTCGAAATGAAAGTTTCGACCCCGGGTGTTCAAAGCGAGAGTCGCAGTACCGCGTCACGGTGACGCGGGGTGGAGCAGCCTGGTAGCTCGTCGGGCTCATAACCCGAAGGTCGCAGGTTCAAATCCTGCCCCCGCAACTTGAGAGAGGGCCCCGGTGGAAACGCCGGGGCCCTTTCGCTTTTTCAGCGTCTGGTTTTGCCACCCGTGGGCCTGGGCGGGCGCCACGCCTCGACGGGCAGGAGCGGGTGCTCCTCGAAGTGGCTGCGCGCCGTGCGGACGAACGCGCCCACGTTGGCGGAGGCGCTGCGGCGGCCGGGGTAGATGACGCTCACCGGGACCGGTGGTGGCGCGAACGTCCCAAGCAGCAGGATCAGCCTCCCCGCGAGCACGGCGTCCGCTGCCTGGTACGAAAGCGTGCGCGCGATGCCGGCGCCTTGCTCCGCCGCCGCGATGACCGCGTCCGCGCTGTTGAGGATGAGGCGGGGCTGGATGCGCACCGGCTGCTCCCGTTCGCCGAAGCGCCACTCGTTCGCCGAGTCGAGGTTCTCGAAGGCGATGAGCTCATGGCGGTTCAGCTCGGCGGGCGAGCGGGGCGTTCCGCGTTGCTTCACGTACTGGGGGCTGGCCACCAGCACGCGGCGGACGGTGCCGACCTTGAGGGCAATGAGGCTGCTGTCCTTCAGCTCCCCCAGGCGGACGGCCGCGTCGATGCCTTCGTCCACCAGGTGCTGGGTCCTGTCCGACAGGTGCATGCGGACCGATAGGGCCGGATGCGCCGCGAGCAGCTTCTGGACCACGGGCAGGACGTGCAGCCGTCCGAAGACGATGGGGGCGGAGAGGTGGAGCTCGCCTCGCGGCTCGGCGTTCTCTCCGCGGACGCGGCGGTCGGCCTCGTCCAGGTCCTCCAGCAGCCGCTGGCAGCTCTCCAGGTAGATCTGTCCCCGTTCGGTGAGGCGCACGGAGCGCGTGGTGCGCGTGAGGAGCGCGAGCCCGAGCCGCTCCTCCAATTGGGCGACGGCCCGCGTCGCCACGGAGGGCGAGATGCGGAGGTGGCGGGACGCGCCCGTGAAGCTTCCCTGCCTGGCGACGGCGACGAACGTCCGGAGCGTGAAGAGCTGGTCCATGATTCTTGCGGAGTCGGCAATAGAGTCTTGTCTGACCGGCTGATTATTTCAGCACATCCCCATGGATATACGTGGTGCATCAAGGGAGAAAGCCATGGGTCGATTCGCCAGCCTCGCCTTCACGCCCGCGGTGAAGGCGCTCCAGGAGCGGAACGGGAGCCGCGCGGCCTACGCGCGGATGGAGAGGAAAGGGGACACGCCGGACACGCTCACGCCCGACGAGGCGGAGTTCCTGTCCCAGCGTGACAGCTTCTACATGGCCAGCCTTGGCGCGAACGGCTGGCCCTACATCCAGCACCGGGGCGGCCCGCCGGGCTTCGTCCGGGTGCTGGACCCGCACACGATTGGCTTCGCGGACTACCGGGGGAACAAGCAGTACATCTCCGCGGGCAACGTCAGCGAGAACGACCGGGTCGCGCTCATCTTCGTGGACTACCCGAACCGCGCGCGCCTGAAGGTCCTGGCGCACGCGTCCGTCATCACCCGCGAAACGGACGCTGCCACGCTGGAGCGTCTGGAGGTCCCCGGGTACGGCGCGAAGGTGGAGCGCGGCTTCGTGCTCCGGGTCGAGGCCTTCGACTGGAACTGTCCCCAGCACATCACGCCCCGGTTCACCGAGGCGGAGCTGGACGAGATGCTGCGTCCGGTGTCTTCCGAGCTCCAGACGCTTCGCACGGAGAACCGTGCCCTGCGCGAGGAACTGGAGCGCCTGAAGCGGCGTGCGTAATCAGCCCAGCGGCTGGACGTGCTCCGCGATGCGGCCCGAGGCAATCAGCTCCCGCAGCTCATCGGCCATGCGGTCGCCCTCGGTCAGCACCTGCTTCCAGGCGCGGATGCGGTCGTCGACTGGCATCTGCGTGAAGTCCGAGCGGTCCGGGATGCGTCCACCGGGCAGCCGCGCCAGGTGCGCGGGCGACGGCGTGATGATCAACGCACGCCGGAAGTTGAGCGGCCCCGCGCGGCGCCACTTGAGTGACTTGTCGAACCAGCCGGGCACGACGTACGGGTAGAAGTGCGGATAGAGCACCAGCCCCTCGCCCGTGCCGTAGTCGACGTCCAGGTGGTAGTCGACGACGCCGCCGTCCCGGTACGTGCCGGGCGGCGCCCCCGGGATGTCATGGACGCCCGCGAGCACCATCGGGATGGAGCCCGAGGCGATGAGCGCCGGGCGCAGGTTGTCGCGGGTGAGGGGACGGTGCACGGACGGCAGGTCCTTGAGCCCCGCGAACGGGCTCGAATCCCCAGCGGTATGGAAGATGACGCGCTCCATGTGGAGCCCGAGCGTCCGGCGGCTCACCGCGTTCGCCAGCGCGCCCAGCACGAAGCCCGCGAGCTGCACGTTGGACCGCTCCGCCGCCAGCAATCCCTTGCACCGGGTCGTCACCACGTGCAGCCGCGCCCACGGGTGCGTGAGGATCTCCTCCATGCCGTCCGGCCCCAGGAGGGAGTCCAAGATCGTCGCGCTCCTCTCACTGACCAGCGAAGGGGGAGGCTTGGGCGGATAGCGCTGCTCCAGGTACGCGTCCGCGAAGCGCCGGAGCGCGGCCACCGGGTCCTTCTGCGCCAGGCACGCGAGCCGCCAGCTCCCGATGGAGCTGCCAATGAGATGCAGCGGCCGGGTGCGAGGCTGCTGGAGGAACTCGCCGAACAGGACGCGGTCGATTCCCTCCAGCCCCAGCCACTTCGGGCCACCGGAAGCGCCCGGAAGGATGTCCACGTCCTCCGCACGCAGTCCGCGCTCCCGGAGGATGCGCAGGGCGTCGGGGCCCGCAAGCAGGGTCAGGCTCTGGCTCATCGTGGGCGCGGACCCTAGGGCGTATGGGCAAGGAGGTCGAGTGGGCCGCCGTCAGCCCCCCTTGTGCTGCCAACCCTTGATCTTCGCGTAGAGCGAGCTGCGGGAGATGCCCAGCTTCGTCGCCGCGCGCTCCACGTGGCCGCCCTCGCGGGCCAGCACGCGCTCGATGTGGCGGTGCTCCAGCTCCTCCAGCGTAAGGTCCTCGCCCAGCGGCTCCTCCGCGGGCAGCAGGGACTCGAAGCGCAGGGCGCTGCGGGACAGGCGCGACGTGCCGGACAGGAGCACCGCGCGCTCCAGCACGTTGCGCAGCTCGCGGATGTTGCCCGGCCAGCTGTAGGCCATCAGGGCCCGCTCCGCGTCGGGCTCCAGCTCCACCTGGCCGCGGCCCCGGTGCGCGCCCATCTCCGCCAGGAAGTGGCTCGCGAGCACCGGCACGTCCTCCGCGCGCTCGCGCAGGGGCGGCACGTGGAGGATGAGCGTGCTGATGCGGAAGTACAGGTCGCTTCGGAAGCGCTTCTCCCGCGCTGCCAGTTGCAGGTCCTGGTGCGTGGCGGCCACGAGCCTCACGTCCACGCGCCGGTCCTTCACGTCACCCAGGCGCCGGAAGCGCTTCTCCTCCAGCACCTTGAGCAGCTTGGGCTGGACGGCCACGTCCATGTCGCCAATCTCATCCAGGAACAGCGTGCCCCGGTCCGCCACCTCCAGCAGGCCCTGCTTCGCGGCCACCGCGCTGGTGAAGGCGCCCTTCTCGTGGCCGAACAGCTCCGAGTCCAGCAGGTCCTTGGACAGCGCCGCGCAGTTCAGGTCCACGAAGGGGGCCTCCTTGCGCGGTCCACCCTCATGCAGCCAGCGCGCGAGCACGCTCTTTCCGCTGCCCGTCTCGCCCGTGACGAGCACAGGGCTGTCGCTGTCGCGCACGCGCTCCGCCTGGTCGCGCAGCGCGCGGATGGCGGGGCTGTTCCCCAGGAATGGATCCACCTGCGTGCGCACCGCGCGCGAGCGGTCCGCCAGCAGCCGCTGCCGCTCGCGCCGCTGGGCCACGAGCCGCTCCAGCACCACCTTGAGCACCGCCAGCTCCAGCGGCTTGGTGAGGAACTGCTCGGCGCCTTCCTTCACGGCCTGCACCGCCAGTTCGATGGAGCCGTGCCCGGTGAGCACCACCAGGGGCACCGCCGCGTCCAGCTCCTTGAGCCGGGGCAACAGCTCCAGCGCCGTGCCGTCCGGGAGGCGGTAGTCGATGACGGCCACGTCGGGCCGGTGCGTGCGGAAGCCCTCCTGGGCCTCGGCCACGCTGGTGGCTTCGTCCACGTCGAAGCCGTGCTGGGTGAGGTAGCCCTTCATACCCAGACGGACGCCGGGCTCGTCGTCCACGAGCAGGATGCGGGTGCGAGTCATGACACCTGTGACTGCGGAGTTGGGCCGGTGTGAACGGCGGAAGACAGGGCGGGCAGCAGGATGGTCACCTCCGCGCCTCCCTGGGGGTGGTTGGACAGGCGAATGCGCCCCTGATGCTCCTCCAGGATGCGCTGGACGATGGACAGCCCCAAGCCGGTCCCGCCTCGACGCTTGCTGAAGAAAGGCTCGAAGACGTGGGGCAGGTCCTCGCTCTTGAAGCCGGGACCGCCGTCGTGGACGGTGCAGCGCACCCACGGGCGCCCCGCCTCCTCCACGGCCTCCGCCGTCACGTGAACGGTAGTGCCCTGGGGGGAGTGCTGCACGGCGTTCTCCACCACGTTGCGGAAGACATGGAACAGGCGGCGCGCGTCCATGCGCACCGGGGGCAGCGCGTCGGACACCTCGCGCTCGAGCTTCACGGCCGCCTTGTCGCTCGTGAGCATGCAGGCGGACAGGGCCTCGGAAACCACCGCGCCCACCGCGCCATCCGTCCACTCGCCCCGGGTGGGACGGCCGTACTCGAACAGCTCCTGCGTGAGGTGGGTGAGGCGGCGCACCTCTCCGCGCAACACGTCCAGGTAGGGCTTGAGCTCCGGTTGGGCGCCGTAGGTGGCCTCGATGGCGTCCACGACAGCGGAGATGGAGAAGAGGGGATTGCGCACCTCGTGGGCCACGCCCGCGACGATGGCGCCCATGGCGGCCATCGTTTCACTGCGGCGCACGTGGGCCTGCAGCTCCAGCAGTCGGGTGACCTCGGTGGCCACCAGGATGATGCGGGGATCCTCGCTGGCCTTCTCGTCCACCCAGGCGGCCGACACCTCCCAGGTGCGGTGGGACTCCGCGTCGTGCACCTGGCGGCTGGTGCTGCCGTGCGTCGCGCGCAGCTCCTCCACCAGCGGTCCCGCGCTGGACCAGGGCGGCGCCCCGGCGGTCACGGCGAGCGGCTGGCCGGAGGGGTCCGCCTCCCGGAAGAGCACGCGGGCCGCTTCATTGAGCCGGTGGATGATGCCCTCCGCGCTCAGCACCAGCAGCGGCGACGACACCGCGTCGAAGGTGCGGCGCCACTCCGTCGCGGAGCGGCGGAAGCTATCGTTCAAGCGCTGGCGCAGGTCGTCCGCGAGGCGCCGGTCGGTGACGTCCGTGACGACGCAGCCCAGGTGCACGCCGCCCCGGTCATCCAGGCCGGAGGCCGCGGCGCGGCTGCGCACCCAGCGCACGCGCCCGTCCGCGCAGATGATGCGGTGCTCGATCTCCACCTCCGTGCTCGGGGCCAGCGCCAGCGACTCGATGCACTCGCGGTAGCGCGTCCGGTCCTCCGGGTGGATCATCTCCGCCCACAGCGGCGAGGGCGTTCCCTCCGGGCCTCCGCCGGTGGTGAAGGCGCTGGCCGGATAGCCGGTGGTGCGCTCCACGACGGGTGTGCAGTAGAAGTCACGCAACACGCCGTCCCGCAGCTTGCCACCCCACAGGTAGTCCGGCAGCGACCGGGTGAGCACGTCCAGGCGCCCCTCGTGCTCCTGGAGGGACGCCTCCGCGCGCATCCGCTCGGTGACCTCCGACAGGGACGCGATGACCCCCAGCACCGCGCCGCCCGAGCCGCGCACGCGCGAGTAGCTCCCGAACCAGAAGCGCGTCTCGCCGGGCGCGGCGGGCGTCTCCACCTGGAGGCTGAGGTCCTGCAGGGGCGTGTCCGACTCCAGCGCGCGGGCGAGCCGGGGCGCGAGCGCCGTGCCCAGCGCCGGCAGCACCTCCGCGACGTGGCGGCCCAGGTGCGCCTCCACCGGCAGGCCGTTCATCGCGGCGAGCGCGGCATTGACGTGCACGTAGCGCAGGTCGCGGTCGTAGAACGCGAAGCCCACCGGCGTGATGTCCATCACCGCGTCGCGCAGCGCCCGCGCGTCATCCGCCTGGTGGAGCAGCCGGGCGCACTCGCGATCGCTCCGGGCCCTCGCGCGAAGCGCGGCCACCGCGCCCACCGCCGCCAGCACGAACGCGCTCGCCACCACCAGGGTAATGCGGACGCCCGCTGACTGGCTTTCACTCCAGACCACGACCAGCCCCATCAGCACCGCGCACGCGGCGGCGACTGCGAGGATCCGGACCAGGTGCTGGGACGAGAAGGGCGTGAGCATGGCGCGCGACGAGCGCACCTCAGTCTACGGTTTCCTGCATCCTCCATGCATCGTCCACGTCGCCGCCTGGAGCCGTCCAACGCAGACATTGGACGAACGTCCAGGAACAGGTGCAAGCCATTCTCTTCGGGTGAACGGGCGTGGACTCCAGGTGGGTCTGGGGCGTGGAGCTCCGCGAGGCGGGCAGGCGCCCTCCCGCCTCGCGGTACCGGCCGCTGCGCGCGGGCGCTCACGCGATGATCGTCGGCGGCCCCGGATGGTTGGGGTCGTGCGCCGGTGGGTCCTGGATGCCCGGCTCCACCTCCGGATCCTGCTGGGGCGGAGGCGGCTCCCGGCGCTTGGGCTCGCCCGGCGGTGGATCCTTCTCCGGCATGGGCGGCCGGGGCGGTTCAATCTCAGGCGTGGGCTTCGGTTCCGGCTCCTTCACCGGCTTCGTGGGCGGATTCGTCTGTGGATTCGTCGGCATGTGCTTCCACACTGCGCATGCCGCTCCCCCAGGGAACCGCCGGGTCCACCTCTTGAGGCGCGGCTGCGTGGTTTTCGACAGCCCCGGTGGCGTCCTCACGACGGGCGTGGGCCCAGACCTCCACCACCGGCTCGATGCGCGGGGTGAGCTGGAGCATGGAGCTGGGGAAGCAGCGCGCCGGCAGCCGCGCGAAGACCTGGCGCGCGTCCTCCGCCTCCCTCGGACTGGCCACGGCGACGTGCGGCCGGACGATGAGGTCGGTGAAGTGGGCGGCCTCTTCAGGGCCCCCGCTCACCAGCCGGGCCGTGGCGGAGCTCTGGTAGAAGAGCACGTCCACGCCCGCCTCCCGGGCCCCGTCCAGGAACGCATGCAGCGTGCGTCCCTCCACCGCGCCCACCAGCAGCGCCTCCGGGTCCCACCGTCCATCCTCGGGCCCGCCCTGCTGGCCGCACAGCGGGCGGCCAATCGGAACGGGGGGCGCACGGTCGCTCGTCAGCACCGCACCCCGGTCGCCCTGCCAGTAGAGACGCGTTTCGTACTCGGTGATGGAAGCGGAGGTCATCGGGCATCTCCTCGGCAAGGGGCATGCGCCATGCGCCTTCAACAGCCATGCCGGGACAATGCTTCACATCCCGCCAGCCCATGCCCTGGAGGGCGAGTCCCCCCAGGTGGGCCGGTGATCGCGGGGCCACACGCAGACTGACCCGGGATGCGGAGCGCTTACAACAGCCCTTTTGGACGAT
The DNA here is from genome assembly GCF_054512695.1 of Corallococcus sp. M7. NCBI lineage: Bacteria > Pseudomonadati > Myxococcota > Myxococcia > Myxococcales > Myxococcaceae > Corallococcus > Corallococcus sp. M7. The sequence goes on along the minus strand of NZ_CM137252.1, from coordinate 5,651,480 downwards.
TCCGACTCCGCTGCCCTTGCTCCACATCACGCGCCTCAATGCCTGACATGGGGGGCGGCATGGATGCGATGCGATGCGGTGGGGGACCCGGTCCGTTGACTGTATGGCTTTACGAGGGCTTCCAGGGCTGATGGCCGCCCTCGGGATGGAACCCCTTCTTGAACATGTCCATGCACGAACGACGTGAGGCACTGATGGCCGAGGCCTATGCGAGTCAGCTCATCCAGGCACCCGCGGACGTGGTCTGGGACCGCGTGGGAGGCTTTGACAGCCTTCCGCGCTGGCACCCGGGCGTCGTCTCCAGCGAGCGGGTGACGCGCCCCGACTCCGGCCCCCTGCGCCGGCTCACCACCCGGGACGGCGAGGTGTACCTGGAGGCGCGGTTGGCCTACGACACGCATGCGCGCAGCTATGCGTACGAGATGGTGGAGGGCCCGCTGCCCGTGCGCGACTTCGTGGCGAAGCTGCGGGTGACGCCGGTGACGGCGACCGGGCAGACCTTCGTGGAGTGGCACGCGACCTTCCGGCTGGCGCCCGGCCACGAGGGCGAGGCGGCGGCGCTGTCCCAGTGGATCCGCGAGGAGTTCTTCGCGCGGGGCCTGCGGGGACTGGCGCACACCTTCCTGCCACCTCCGCCCCGGGTGTCGGCCCCGGAGCTGGAGTGGCGGCGTTGAACGCCCGCGCTCACAGCCGCTGGAGGAAGCGCAGCAGATCCTTCTTCTGCGCGGGGCTGAGGGACTCCGGCGGCCCGCCCGGGAACTCGGGCGGGTGCACCGGCAGCGCGCCGACGGACGGGATGCCCGGGAGGATGAAGCGGCTGTAGGTGTCCACCGTCTCCGCGAGCGTGGCGTGGCTGTTGTCGTGGAAGTACGGCGCGGTGCGGGCAATGCCTCGCAGGGACGGCACGTCGAAGGCCTCGAACTCCGCGGGGTCGCCGCTGATCAGCGCGCGTCCGGGGTCGGTGGAGTACCACTGCGCCGCGAGCGCCGGGCCCACGATGGGCGCGCCGTTCTCATCCAGCGCGGGGTTGATGTCATCCGGGTCGCCGCTCGCGGTGACGGGGATGGGAGGCAGGTCCGTGACGGCGTGCTGGCGCGTGCCGTCCGTGTAGAAGCGGAAGCGATACTGTGGGAAGTCGACGGACGTGTTGAAGAGGGGCACGACACCGCGCTGGCCCAGGTAGGTCATGTATGCGTAGCCGGCGTTGAGGAACTCGCTGTGGGGGCGGGGCACGCGCACGGGTTCGGGCGTGCCTCCGGGCGTGATGGTGTATTGGATGTTGCCGTCGGGCTTGAGCGCGTAGAAGAGCGCGTCGTGCGTGGCGCGGTTCACGATGCGGTTGCGCGTGCGGTCGCCGTGGCACGCCTCGCAGGCCAGGTTGTAGACGTCGCGTCCGCGCCGCTCGGAGGCGTCGAGCAGGAGCAGGGCGTCTGGATCCGGGATGGCGCTCAGCGGCCAGCCGCGCTCCAGCAACTCCGACACGAAGCGGGCGCGCGGGGAGCTGAACACGCTGCGCTCGAACGCGGCGATGCGCTGGAGCACCGCGGGCGCCACCGTACCGCCCTCGCTGTGGCTGGTGACGGCGCTCTGGGCCTGGGTGACGAGGTCGGTCTCGCGGCCGTCGAACTGGAAGGGGCCGGAGAAGCCGGTGTCGGCGATGCTCGGCACGGCGCGCCAGACGGACACCTTGCGGTCCGGGGCGGTGATGACGTTCCCCTGCACGTCGATGACGTCCATGTTTGCGGGGAGGGGGAGCACCACGCGCACCAGGCCCTTCTTCAGGTGCTCGTAGGTGGGCACGGGGGCGGTGGGGTCATCCGCGTCGATGCGGTTGAACAGCGGATCCGCGGGGTTGCGCGCCCAGAGGGACTCCACGTGCTCGGGCGTGAGCGCGGTGTTGTCCGCGAAGACGTGGCACGTCGCGCAGGAGCGCCCGTTGGTGCCGGGCAGGGCCTCCTGGAAGTGCTTCCTGCCGGCGGCCGCCTGCGCCACGGACGCCAGCTCCGCCTGGGACGTCGCGGGCTCGGCGGTGGCCTCCACGGAGGCCGCGGTGTCGGTGCAGCCCGCGAGCCCGGCGAGCGCGAAGGCGCCCAGGGTGCTCGCGATGAATCGATGCCCTGCCATGTGTTCCCCTCCCGGTTGCTGCGATGGGAGGGGAACACCGCGCCCCCCGCTTCGTGTCACCGCGATGGACCGCTTCGTGTGCGGTATGGCTTTGCGAAGGGGGACGCTCAGGACTTGCGGCGGCGGGCGCGCGCCATCAGGCCCGCGAGCAGCGCGCCGACCCACATGGCCGGCGCAGGGGACGTGGCGCCGCAGCCCAGGCCTCCGCCGAGCAGCTCGCCAATCAGTCCGGAGTCGTCCGGAGTCTGGCCACCGCCGGTGCCCGGGTCCGGGTCCGTGGTGCCGCCCGCATCCGTGCCGGTGCCCGTGCCGCCATCCGTGCCGGTGCCACCGTCGGCCAGCGTCATCTCCCACGTGTAGCTCACCGCGACGCCGATGTTGCCGGCCGCGTCCACCGCGCGGACCTGGATCGTGTGCGTCCCGGGCAGCAGGTTCTCCAACGTGATGTTCGCCAGGCAGGCCTGGAACTCCCTCCCGTCCACGCTGCACTGGAACGTGGCCAGCACCTCATTCGATTCGAAGCCGAACGAGGCCACCGTCCCGGCAAGCACCTGCGGCGGTGACGTCACCAGCGAGACCCGCGGCGCCACCGTGTCCACCGTCCAGGTGTGCACGGCCGGCGTCAGGTCCGGCAGGCCGTTGGGCGCGACGGCGAACACGCTGAACACGTGCACGCCATCACCCAGGCCCTGGTACGCCGCCGGGTGGGTGCAGGACGTCAGCAGCAGCGAGTCCAGGTTGCACTGGAACGTGGCGCCGGTGTTCTCCGACGTGAAGCCGAAGGCGGCGCTGGTGCTGGCGCTGAACAGCGGCGGGCCCGACACGATGCGCGTGTCCGCCCCCGTGCTGTCCAGCGTGAAGGACACCGTCGCGGGCAGGCTGACGTTGCCCGCCTCATCCTTCGCCGACGCCGTCACCAGGTGCACCCCGTCCACCAGCGTGCCCGGCACCGCGACCGTCCACTGGCCCGCGACATCCACCACCGCCGTGCCCACCGGGACGCCGTCGATCATCAGGTGCACCACCGACCCGGGCTCGCCCTGGCCGCTCACCTTCGAGGGCGAGATGACCACCGTCGCGCCCGGTGTCAGAGACGTCACCCGCGGAATCGCGGGCGCCACCGTGTCCACCGTCCAACTGAAGGTCGTGGGCTCCGTCTCCTGGTTGCCCGCGGCGTCCCGGGCGCGGACCGCCAGCGTGTGCGGTCCGTCCGCCAGCAGGAGCGCCAGGTACGGCGAAGCGCACGGCAGGGCCGGGCCGCTGTCCAGCGAGCAGGTGAACGTGGACGGTGTCTCCGACGACTTGAAGGCGAATGCCGAAATCAGGGCGTTGCTGTACGCCGGCGGCGTGGACGTGAAGGTCGTCTTCGGCGGTGTGAGGTCCACCGTCCACGAGTACGTGGCCGGCGTGGGGTCCGTCAGCAGCCCGAGCAGGTCCCTGGAGCGCACCTGGAAGTGGTGCTCACCCTCGGCCAGGTTCGTGTAGTCGCGCGGGGTGCCGCACGCCACGAAGGTGCCGCTGTCCAGCGCGCACTGGTACGACACCAGCAGCGCCGACGACGCGAACGTGAAGCGCGCCTGCTGCTGCGCGGTGGAGAGCGCCGGGCCGCTGAGGATGACCGTCTCCGGCCCCAGGGCCAGGATGCTGAACTGCACGCTGGCCGCGGGGCCCGTCTGGCCCGCGACGTTGGTGCTGACCGCCACCAGCGTGTGCACGCCGTTGGACAGGACCTCCAGCAGGGACGGTGTGTAGCTCCAGCGGCCATTCACATCCGCCGTCACCGTCGCGACGAGCTTCCCATCCAGGCTGAGCGTCACCTTCGCCCTGGCCTCCGCGGTGCCGCTGTAGAACGGCAGCGCGGTGGACAGGAGAAGCCCCAGCGTGGGGGTCAGGATGACGGGCGCCGCGGGGGGCACGTCGGGACGCGTCGCGGCCAACTGGCGCGGGGACACGGAGGTGGAGACAGGCGAGGCCTCGGCGGTCGCGCGGGCATTCAGGCAAAGCGCGGCCAGGGCCCCCACGAGGAGGCGATAGGAAGAGGTCGACATGGGAAGTTCCGGAGAGAGGAGGGTGAGGTGAGAGGGAAGGGTGAGAGGGATTGAACGGCGGATCAGTCGCGAGAGGCCTGGCCGGAGGTGGGCTCCGGATCGATGTGGAACTCCACGCGCCGGTTGAGCTCACGGCCGGAGGCGGTGTTGTTGGAGGCGACGGGGACGTCAGGGCCGCGGCCGACGGCCATCAGCCGAACCGTTGAGACGCCGCGCGTCTCCAGGAACTGGACGACCGCGGAGGCGCGCTGCTGGGACAGCGTCCGGTTGGTCTCCGGACGGCCGCGCGAGTCGGTGTGGCCCTCCACCAGGATGCGCTTCAGCTCCGGGTGGGCATTGATGACGCTGGCCACCTGCTCCAGCAGCTTGAACGAACGCGGCAGCACGCGCGCCTTGCCGGAGGCGAAGTAGACCTTCTCGCGGATCTCCAGCCGGTCATGGGTGATGACCACCAGCTGCTTCTGCTTCGCCGGGCAGCCCTGGTTCGTCGCGGGACCCGGCACCATCGGGCAGTTGTCCACCGCGTCCGCCACGGCGTCGCCGTCGTTGTCCGCCTCCGGGCAGCCGTCCTCGTCGAGGAAGCCGTCGCGGTCCTCGGGGTCCACCGGACAGAGGTCCTTGGCGTTGGCCACGCCGTCGCTGTCGTCATCCAGGTCCGGGCACTGATCCAGCGAATGGCTCTGGTTCGGGGCGCACACGTCCACCATCTCCACCGGAGGCGTCACCGGCTCCGGAGCGGGAGCAGGGGCGGGGGCCTCGACGAGGCGGGGACGCAACACCGGCTGGACCGCCTGGAGCGCGGAGACAGACAGGCCGGCCATCACGCGGAAGGCGGGCGTGCCCGGCGCGGTACCCAGGCCGGGGCCGCCCAGCGCGAACACCTCCATGCGGGACCCCAGCGTGTAGCGGCCGCCCGCCAGCAGCTCCAGGGGCACCGGGCTGTCCGTCAGCGGCACCGCGGAGCGCAATCCCAGCTCACCGCGCAGCTTGCGCCCCGTGGTGGCCATGGTGGCCGCCCAGGGCAGCTCCGAACCGAGCACGTTGGAGCCCACCGCCGTTCGGTCGCGAAGCCGGACGCCGGCCTCCAGTCCCAGCACCACCGGCCCCACCGTGCGTCCCGCGGACACGCGCGGCGTCACGTCCCAGCCGCCGCTGCCCTGGAGCGAATCCTTGTTGCCCAGGGGCAGGCCCACCATCAGCTCCGCCGCCAGCGACACCGGCGCGGACGCCTCATCCAGGAGCTCCAGCCGGCCCTGTAGCACCGGCGTGCCCAGGCCCCACGAAGAGGGAGACGTCATGCCGACGTTGGAGAACCCGTTCGTCCCCTGGTGGGCCATGAGGGGGAGGATGGCGCCCACCTCGAACCGCTTGTTCACCGTATAGGTGCCCGCCAACTGCACCTGCGTGCGCGACCCGACGAGCGAGTCCCTCCGCTCACCATCGCGATAGAGCGTGAGCGGCGAGCGCTCGTAATGCGCCGCCAGGGACAGGCGCAGCTCACCGGGCTCGCGCAGGCCACCCGCCGCCGTGCCGAGCGCCGCGCGCGACGTGGGGTTGAGGCTCAGCCGCTCCAGGTCGAAAGCGGGGGCGGCGGTTGAAGCGGCGCTGGCCAGCGAGGGCAGCAGCGCGAGGGCGGACAACAGACGCAGGCGGGTTGGCAGGGGGATGGGGGTTCGGTTCATCTGGCTCTCGCGATGTGTCGGGTCGGAACGGCGCGACGGGGGACGAAAGCTGGACGGGCGAAATGGGGGGCTGTGAGGAATTGATTTCTGAAGACTGACTTTGCTCGCCAGTGCGACGGGGCGCCTTGTCTGTATTCAAGAACCAGATTCTGGAAACTGGACGGAGGCCGCCCCGGTCCGCGCCGGAACGGTGTGAATCCGCCTTCGCTCCAGGCACGCTGCCGCGCACACATCAGGAGCGAAGGGACCATGGACATCATCCGCAACGACAAGCAGGGCGCGAAGGTGAAGCTGGAGCGCATTTCCACGACGCCTCCGAAGAAGGAGGACAAGGAGGCGGCCAAGGCGGAGTTCGAAGCGCTGGGCGAGGAACTGTTCGACCTTCAGGATCTGCTGTGGGGCGCGAAGATGAACTCCGTCCTCATCGTCCTGCAGGGGCGCGACACCGCCGGCAAGGACGGCACCATCAAGCACGTGGTGGGCAGCCTCAATCCTCGCGGCGTGAGCGTGACGTCCTTCGGCGTGCCCAGCACGGAGGAGCGGGAGCACGACTTCCTCTGGCGCGTGCACCTCAAGGCCCCGCGCCAGGGCGAGTTCTCCATCTTCAACCGCTCCCACTATGAGGACGTGCTCGTGGCGCGGGTGAACAACCTGGTCCCGGAGAAGCTCTGGCGGTCGCGCTACCAGCACATCCGCGACTTCGAGACCCTGCTCTCCGAGCACGGCACCATCGTCCTCAAGTTCTTCCTCCACATCAGCCAGGAGGAGCAGGAGCAGCGGCTGCTGGCGCGCGAGGAGGAGCCTCGCAAGGCGTGGAAGATCGCCGCGGGCGACTGGGAGGACCGCAAGCACTGGACGGACTACACGCGCGCGTATGAGGACGTCTTCGCCCGCACGTCCACCCAGCAGGCGCCCTGGCACCTGGTGCCGTCGGACGCCAAGTGGTACCGCAACCTGGTGGTGGCCCGCGCCGTGGCGGCAGCCCTGCGCCCCCACCGCGAAGCCTGGCAGGCCCGGCTGGATGAGGTGGGCAAGCACAAGAAGGCGGAGCTCCGCGCCTGGCGCAAGAAGCGCTGACGCACGGCCTTGCGCGTCATCCATGACGCGAAGAGCCCACGGCGCGCGTGTGGGAAGCGCTGACCCGGCCGTGACATGGGGATGGGACAACGCTTCCCCATGGAACGAACCACGTCGCCATCGAGCAAGGACCTCATTGCCCGCACGCGTCCCTTCGCGGCCCAGGACACCGCGCGCTCCCTCTGGGCGCTCGGCTCCACCTACGCCGCGCTCGTAGGCGCGGTGGTGCTGGCGGTGGCCGCGCCCTGGTGGCCCCTGCGCATCGTGGGCGGCCTCATCGAGGCGCTGGTGCTCATCCGCTGCTTCATCCTCTTCCACGACGCGATGCACGGGGCGCTCCTGCCGAAGTCCTGGTGGGCCAAAGCGCTCTTCCAGGTGCAGGGGCTGCTCACGCTCACGCCCGCGCGCATCTGGAACGACACGCACAACCATCACCACGCCAACACCGCGCGCATCGCGGCGGACTCGGCGGGCACCTTCGTCACCTGGACCACGGACCAGTGGCGCAACGCCACCGGCGCCGAGCGCCTGGGCTACGTGGTGGAGCGCCACCCGGTGACGTTGATGCTCGGGTACTTCACCGCGTTCCTCTACAGCTTGTGCCTCCAGCCGTTCGTGAAGAACCCGAAGCGCTACTGGACGTCCGGGCTCGCGCTGGCCGTGCACGTGGCCCTGTCCGCGGCCGTCTGGCACTTCTTCGGCCTGGGCGTCTATCTCAGCGCCTTCGTGGGGCCGCTCATCGCCGCGTACGCGCTGGGCACGTACCTGTTCTACGCGCAGCACAACTTCGATGACGTGGCCATCCTGCCGGAGGCGTCGTGGAACCACGCGGACGCGGCGCTGGAGGCCAGCAGCTACATGCGCTTCGGGCCGGTGATGGAGTGGTTCACGGGCAACATCGGCTACCACCACGTGCACCACCTCAACCCGCGCATCCCGTTCTACCGGCTGCCGGAGGCGATGGCGTCCATCCCGGAGCTCCAGGGGCCGCACATCACCACGCTCACGCTGAAGGACATGGTGGGGTGCCTGCGGCTGAACCTGTGGGATCCGTCGCTCAAGCGGATGGTTCGCTACCGCGACGTGCAGGTGGCGCCGGGCACCTGAGAAACCTCGGCCCGGCGGGTCCGTTCGGGACCCGCCCGAGGAACCCACCGGGCCGGGGCCTCAAGGCTTCAAGAGCGCGTGCAGGGCGTTGGCGTGGGCCTCCTCGTCGTCGAGGAGCTCCTCCAGGAGCCGCCGCGTGGTCGGGTCGCGGACCGCGAAGTAGGGGATGAGATCGCGGTACGACGCGATGGCGATGCGCTCCGCCTCCAGGTTCTCGCGCAGCAGCTCCACCAGCGTCCGTCCCTCGTCGTCCCGGGTGTCACCGCTGGTCATGAGCCCTCCAAGGTTGAAGTCCGGCCGGCCGCCCAACTGCTGGATGCGCTCGGCGAGCCTGAGCGCGTGGTCCTGCTCATCGCGGGCGTGCAGGCCGAACGCGGCCTTCATCGCGTCGTGGCAGGCACCTCCCGCCAGCAGGGCATGGCGCGTGTAGCGGCGCACGCAGACGACCTTGGTCGCCAGCGCGGCGTTGAGCAGCGTGAGACGGACCCCCAGCTCTCCCGGGTCCCCCGGCTCGGTGACGGACGGCTGCGAATGCGTGTCGGCCATGGAAATGCCCTCGGGCGGCTGCGTGTCCGGAAGCTGGGGGGCCCGGGCAGCGCCGTCCATCCCACCTGCCCCCGCGTACCGGGAGTGGCGCGCCTGTCCGTCCCGCCCCCCGACGCCTGCCTCCACGCCGGGCGCGGGCAGGGACGTCGTTCGCGAACATCCCCCACGGCCTCCAGGGCGGAGGAGGGGGTTCGGGGTTAGTCTTCGCCAATGAGCTCGAGCCCATCCAGCCGGCCGTCCGTCGTCGTGGCGGAGCTGGGGCCCACGAACACCGGGAAGACCTACCGCGCCATCGAACGGATGCTCGAGCACGACTCCGGCATCATCGGCTTGCCCCTCCGCCTGCTCGCCCGAGAGGTCTACGACCGGGTGACCGCGAAGGTGGGCGAGGGCCGGGTCGCGCTGATGACGGGCGAGGAGAAGCGCATCCCGCCCCGGCCCGACTACTGGATCTGCACCGTGGAGGCGATGCCGACCGACCGGGAGGTGGACTTCCTCGCGGTGGATGAGATCCAGCTCGCCGCGCACCGGGAGCGTGGGCACGTCTTCACGGACCGGCTGCTGCACGCGCGCGGGCGCAAGGAGACCTGGTTCCTGGGCGCGGAGACCATGCGGCCCATGGTGCAGGCGCTGATTCCGCATGCGTCCATGAAGCGCGCCACGCGCCTGTCGCAGCTGCGCTACGCCGGGCGTCGCTCGCTGAAGAGCCTGCCGCCGCGCTCGGCGGTGGTCGCGTTCTCCGCGGACCGCGTCTACGAGCTGGCCGAAGCGCTGCGTCGCCTCCGGGGCGGGGTGGCGGTGGTGCTGGGCGCGCTGTCGCCCCGGACGCGCAACGCGCAGGTGGCCATGTATCAATCCGGCGAGGTCCAGTACCTCGTGGCCACGGATGCCATTGGCATGGGGTTGAACCTGGACCTCAACCACGTGGCCTTCGCGACGCTCTCCAAGTACGACGGCGCGGAACAGCGCGACCTGTATCCGGACGAGCTGGCGCAGATCGCCGGCCGAGCGGGGCGCCACCTCAACGACGGGAGCTTCGGCGCGCTGAACACGCTGCCGGAGCTGCCGCCGCGCATCGTCTCCGCCATCGAGTCCCACCGCTTCCCAGCGGTGCGCAGCCTCATCTGGCGCAATTCCTCGCTCGACTTCTCCAGCCCGGAGGCGCTGCTGGACTCGCTGTCGCGGGCGCCGCGAGACAGCGCCTTCGTCCGGGTGGAGCGCGCGGATGACTTCGACGCGCTCAAAGGGCTGTCCGCGGTGCCCGCCATCCGCGAGCTCACCACCGACAAGGCCTCCGTGGAGCTGCTGTGGCAGGTCTGCCAGGTGCCGGACTTCCGCAAGGGGCTCTTCGGGCAGCACGTCGCGCTGCTGCGCGAGACGTTCCTCCAGTTGACGGCCGGGGACGGGAAGCTGGACCCCGCCTGGTTGGGCCGGCAGGTGTCGCCGCTGGAGGATGCCTCCGGAGACATCCACACGCTGATGGACCGGCTCGCGGCCATCCGCATCTGGACGTACATCAGCCATCGTCCGGGCTGGCTGAACGACGCGGAAGCCTGGCAGGAGCGCACGCGCCGCATCGAGGACGCGCTGGGCGACGCCCTGCATGAGCGGCTGGTGGAGCGCTTCGTCCAGCGGGCGGCGAGGAGGAGCGCGCGCCGCTTCGTGAGGGCCAGCACGCAGCCGCAGGCCGGTGTTTCCGACAGTCCGTTCGCGAAGCTGGGGCAACTGCTGACGGAGGTGCCGGGCGCGGAAGGCGCGGTGATGACGGAGGAGCAGTTCGTCCAGCGCGTGGTGGACGCGACGCACGACGCGTTTGAAGTGGACGCGGCGGGGCGCATCTCCTTCGAGGCGCAGCCGCTGGCCCGGCTGGTGCGGGGGCGCGACCGGCGCTCGCCGCAGTTGGCGTTGGCGGAGCCGGAGGTGTGGACGGGAGGCGCGCGTCAGCGATTGGAGCGCCGGTTGGTGGCGCTGGCCAGGGACCTGGTCACGGAGGCCATGGGAGGCTTTCCGGCGGAGTCCTTCACGAGCGCGAGCCGCTCACCGGCGACGCGCGCCGTGGCCTACCAGTTGGCGGAAGGGCTGGGCGTCATCTCCCAGGCGGAGGCGCGCGAGCAGTGGCGGCTCCTGGACGAGGAGTCGCGGGAGCGGCTGAAGGCGCAGGGCGTCCACGAGGGCCAGCGGTACCTCTACGTCACCCAGGCCCTGTCGCCCCAGGCCCTGGAGCGGCGGGCCATGTTGACGGCGCTCTTCCAGCAGGCGCCGTGTCCGCAGGGAATCCCCCAGGAGCCGGCGCTGAACGTCTCCGCGCTGGCCGGCCGGAGCGCGCGGTCCTTCGGCTACGAGATCATCGGGCCGGTAGCGCTGCGCATCGACATCGTCGAGCGGCTGGGAGAGGGATTGCGAAACCCGCAGGGCGCGAAGCAGGTGCACGCGCTCATGCAACAACTGCGATTGGACGGCGGCGTCCGCGCGCAGGTGCTGCGGACGTTGGGCGGACAGCCTGGAGGCGCCACGCAGAAGCGGCGTCGAAGGCGGCGGGGACGGAAGCCGTCGGCGACGGCGCCGGATGCGAGTGGTGTTCGCGGTCGTGAACCGGCAGGCTCGAGCCGGTTCAACGACCGCCCATGAAACGATTCCTCCTCTTCGCCGCAAGCGTCATCGCCATCTATCTTGGTGTGCTCGGTCTGGTGCTGATGACGGCCCCCAGGCATGACCAGGACGGCGCCTTCGCCATGGGGTTCGGCTTCGTGCTCGTCATGGGCGCGATGGTGTCGGCGGGGGTGATCGCGCTGGGCGGAGCGCTGATGCTGCTCTGGCAGCACTTCATCGCGAAGAACCCGAAGGTGTCCCGGGCAGGCGTCGTGTTCGCGGGCGTCATCCTGGCGGGCCTTGCGGTCGTGGGCGTGAAGCAGCTGTTGGAGCCCTCCTACGAGGAGAAGCAGGCGGTCCGGAGGGCCAATGAGGTGCGCACCGCCATCGCAACCCACGACGTGGAGCTGTTCTCGAGGGTGCTCCACGAGCGGCTCCGGGAGGGCAACGTGGACGAGGCCGAGGACCTCCTCGCCGCGGGCCCCTTCACGGAGCAGGAGGTCCTCCAGCAGCAGTTGGCATCCTCCATCGCGCTGGATCCCGAGCAGCGCGAGTTCCTGGCGAGGTTGGGGGGACGCCACGCGGATTTCATCGCGAAGCTGCCCTACCGGTTGCGAGCGCGATACCGGGGCTACGAACGTCTCGGCACCGGTGACATGCTGTGGGGGGATGAGAGCGGGTCGGCGCTCTTCTTCGCGTTCCAGCCATTCCATGAGCTGGGGAACACGCCAGCGCAGCGGGACCCGGAGAGCAGCGCCCCGGTGTTCAAGGCCGCGAGCCAGCTCAGCGCGAACATCCAAGCCACCGGCGCGTCTCCGCTGTACATGCTGGTGACCATCCCGTACCTGCAGGTGTTCCGGAGCGCTGAGCAATCAGAGCTCGACGACGACGCGAAGGAGCGAAGGCGGTCGGCCCTGGTCCTGCTCCGTCAGCGAGGCATGGAGCTGAACGCCGAAGAGAAGCAGGACGCGGAGCTCCAGGCCGCGCTGCGCTCGTCGGGCCTGTCCGAACTGTTGGAGTGACAGGGCCACATTGGTACTGCGCTTTGTCCGTCACGGCTCGTCAGACATGCCGGAGAGCTGCTCCAAGGCGAGCTCGCGGTAGTAGGGGACGACTTCGACAGCGAGCACGTCGCGCATCTGCTGGCGCGCACTGTCGAAGTCTCCCTGCCGCTGGAGCCTCCACATCTCGTGCAGCGCGTCTGTCAGGCGGTTTGAGCCCTCCGCGATGCGCCGCTCAGCCTCGTGCACCAGGGCCAGCGCCCCATCGCTGGTGCTCAAGGCGGCCTCTGCATCCGCGATGGAGACCTCCTCGGCTGTGCGCAGCAAAAGGGTGCGCACATCGTCACTCAGTGTCAGCGCCGCTCCCTCGCGCAGGACGCGCCGTGCAAGGGCGCGAAACGGGCTCCAGTCGGGTGTGCTCATTCGGTTCTCACCGCTTCGGCTTGGATGGGCGGCACATATCAAGGGGCCAATCGTGTTGCCCCTCGCATCTGCGCAGACAGTCAGTGCAGGGACCCGCGAATCGACCGTCCACGCAGCCGTTCCAGTTTCGCAAGCACCTGTTCTTCCACGCGGGCAGGCGTGGATCATCCACGTAATCGTTGGCCTCGGAGTTGGTGTGTGTGCCGGTGGCGCCGACACCCGCGGCCATGATGACCGCTGCTTCGGCGGCGGTGAGGCCGCATGCTTCTGGAAGCCCTGGGTGTCGCTGAATGCAGTCCGTCTCGGTGTCCATCGCGACGGTGGCACATCCCAGGCTGAGGGCCGCGAGGATGGGGACAAGGTCGCGCCACCAGCCGGCGGTTCTCCGGGCTGTCATGAAGCGCGGACACTACCGTGGAGAGGGGCCGTCCAGGGAGCAGGCCGGCGGCCTGGGAGGAGGGGAGGCGACGAATCCACGCGGGGCCTGCCCGGATTCGCCTATACGCTGGTCTTCGTCTCCCTCCCATGCCGGTGGTCGTCCCATGAGCAGTGGTCGTGCCCTTTCGCCAGTCCTCCTCGTCGGTGCCGGAACGGGCGAAGCCACGTGCGGCATCCTCTACCTGGCGAGCTACCTGCGACGCGGCGGGATTGAAGCCTTCGTGCGGCTGTGGGACGGGGACGAGAGCGCAGGCGAGATGACGCAATCCTTCGAGCGCCTCATCGCCCGCGTTCGCCCGAAGCTCATCGGCATCAGCCTGAAGTGGTTCCACCACGTGGACCGCGCGCTGCTCATCGCGCGGACCATCCGGAAGATCGACCCGTCCATCCGCATCGTCGTGGGCGGCAACTCCGCGTCGTACTGGTGGAAGGAGTTGAGCGGCTACGACTGCATCGACCACGTCATCCTGGGCGATGGCGAAGTCCCGCTGCTGGCGCTCTGCAACGGTGAGGAAGCTCCGCCCAACTGCGTGACGCGGCACCCGGATGGCCGTCCCCGCCGGTTGCCGCTGGCGTACGTGCAGCGCTCCACCAACACCCAGGACGTCTACTACTCGCACTTCAACGAGATCTTCCTCAGCCAGATGGACGCGCACTCCTTCTCCGGCTGGGTCGCGCCCGGCAAGGGCTGCGGCGAGAACTGCCTCTACTGCGGCGGCGCGCGAGGCAACCAGAAGGCGGACTTCGGGCGCGCGAAGCCGTTCCTGCGAGCCGAGGAGAACGTGCGCAGGGATCATCAGGAGATCGCCAGCCGGACCTGGCAGATGCGCTACGACTTCGCGGGCAGCACGGCGGAGTTCCTCGGGAGCACCTGGGCGGGCGTGGACCTGTCGCGCCACTGCTGCACGTACTTCCTCTGGGGCGTGCCTCGCGTGGAGCTGGTCGCGGCGCTGGCCGAGACCTTCCAGCGCATCTACATGGTCATCGACATCGGGTGCTTCTCCGAGCAGCAGCGGCTGGAGCAGATGGCCAAGGGCCTGCTCAAGCCCTGCGCGAAGGACCGCGAACTGCTCGATGTCATTGAGTCCGTCCGCCGCCATCCGAACGTGGAGGTCGAAATCTCCGGCATCGGTGGCCTGCCATTCATGAACCGGGAGCGACTCGCGGAGGAGCTGCGGCTGGTGGAGCGCATCATCGGCCTGGACTGCGTGGTGGGCTACCAGCGGCTGGAGGCGCAGCCCGGAGCGCTCGTCACGGAGCACCCCGCGCGCTTCGACATGGTGACGGAGGCGAAGACGTTCGCGGAGTTCCTCGACTACTTCGAGCGCCGCGAACCCGGTGACGTGTCCGTGCCGATGATCCGCTTCAAGGACAAGGAGCTGGAGGCCGCGGTGCAGCGCAACTCGGACCGGGTGGACGAACTGGCCTGGAAGCACCGGGACTCGAGGAAGCGCGTGGACCTCCACGGCCGCACGCGGCTCAAGAACACCGCGCCCTCGACGAAGCGCTTCACGCTGGGAGACTGGCTGGGCAGCCACCGCGCGCCCGCGAAGCTGGCGAAGGAGCCGGTGACGGTCCTGCGCTCGGTGGACGGCATCACCCTGAGCTGCGCTCCGTCCATCAACCCACGCAAGTTCACCGACCCCACGCTGACCCAAGGCGAGGACGGCGCCATCCTCCTCGCCGCCCTGGCCGCCTTCGATAAGCCCACCACCGTCTCCAGCGCGGTGTCACACCTGGGCACGAAGGAACGGCTGGATCCGCACTCCGCCCGAGAGGTCATCGACCATCTGGTCGACGGGCGCTTCCTCCAACCGGCGTAGCTGACATCCCTCCCTATACCCTCGGAGCAGGAGCCTGTTCTGGGAGGTCTACGTCTCGGGCCCGGAGTCGAGCCCCGATCCGAAGACCTGGCGGACGGAGTCCTACCGCCCGCTGCTCGGCTGAAGGCCCGCATGGGCACCAGGCTCTGAGTTCCCAGCGGACGCACGAGGCGGATGACCCGTCGGCGGAGTCATCGGCTTCGCGACCGGTACCTCCTGTCCGGTGGCCCGGGCGACCACCTCCGGCTCCGGCCCCCGGTTCCAGTATCCCTCGCGAGCCACCACGTGCTCGCCCACGGGCTGCGTCTGGCGCATCAACTCCTGGACCTGTGCCTCCGGGAGGAGATGCGACCCCACGTCGGGCTGGACGAAGTTGTTCGCGCTCACGAACGTCCAGCTCAACCCGGTGTTGATGCCCGGCGGCGCGAGGGGCTGCCAGCCAACGAAGCCATTTCCCCAACGCCAGTCCACCCAGGCCGGGGCCCATTCGCTGTCGGGCCACCACAACCAGCCCTCCTTCGGCGTGGTGAACCACCGGCCGTAGTGGAAGGGCGCCCAGCCCCACTCCGCGTCGCTCTCGAAGGTCCATCCCCAATCACTGGAAACCCATCGGCCGCCGGTGGAATACGGAGTGAAGCCCGCGCCCACTTCATTCGGGTCCGGCCGCCAGACCCAGCCGACGTCTGGCAGGTTCATCCACGTGCCGTAGGGTGCCAGCACCTCCCGGAACTGGGACATGGGGTTGTCCAGAGGAGTCGAGCTGGATGTCACCTGCGGGCCGAATTCCTCCGGGCCCATCGCGCAGCCGCTGGCTGCCAGGATGGCAAGGACACTGGTGCCGGTCCGAAGCCAGCGCACCCGGGGATTCCAGGGGCCCATGTCCGGTTCCTTTCGTGGGGGTCTGCCCTGCAAGGTGAGGACGCCTTCACGCAACTTCACGAGCCGTGAACGTGCAGGAGGCGTATGAACGCCTGAACGGAGGCTCCAATGGCAAACGCCAAGGCCATGCTCGGAAGCATGCTGGGCCGTTTTCTCTTCACCGAAGCGAAGGTGGCCCAGGTGCGCGAGGTCTCACGCGCCTTTCGACAGATTGACTGCGAAGGGCCCGCGCTGCGCGGACAGGGCTGGACCCCCGGCGACAAGGTGCAGGTGTTCCTGCCGGGGATGGGCATGCGCACGTACACGCCGCTGTCGTGGGACGAAGCGCGCGGCGCCACGGCCTTCCTGGTGTACCTGCACGGCGACAGCCCGGGAGCGAAGTGGGGCCGCGACGTACGCACCGGAGACACGGTTCAGTTCTTCGGTCCCCGGCGCTCGGTGGCGCTGGAGTCCGGCGACGCGCCGGTGGTGCTCTTCGGTGACGAAACGTCCTTCGCGGTGGCGCACGCATTCCGCACAGGCGCGAAGCGCGACGTCACCCCCATCTTCGAGGTGACACGCCGAGAGGACTGCGCGCCCGCGCTGCGCGAGCTGGGCTTCGAGGGCCACGACGTGGAGCGCACTGCGGGCGACGCGCACCTGGCGCAGGTCCACGAACGGCTGCGCGAAGTCCTGCGCGCGAAACCCGGCGCGACGCTGGTGATGACGGGCCGGGCACAGTCCATCCAGGCCCTGCGCTCGCGGCTGCGCGGCGACGGCGAACGCGCCACGCCGAAGGTGAAGGCCTACTGGGCCGTGGGCAAGTCGGGGCTCGACTGATTCAGGCCGGAGCGAACTGGAGGCCGCGCAGGAAGTCGTCGCGGCCCCGCGTCACGCCCGCCGGGCGGCGCTTGGACTTCTGCTTGAGGAAGCGCGAGGCGTCCTGACGGCGGTAGCAGGTGAGGAGCCGGTCCTCATCATTGAGGATGAGGATCCAACCGCGCGCCTGCCGCGCCAGGGACGAGTCACGCAGCGAAACCGGCAGGTCGCGCTCGTGCACGGTGAGGTGGGTGGCACCACACGCCCGGGCGGGAGTGCCGAACTCGAGGATGAACGCGATGACCTCCTCGCGCAGCCTCCAGCGGGCACACTGCTCGACGAAGAGGCGGGTGAGGGAGAACACGGACGACGCGGGGCTCTGGCGCATGGCGGGCTATCTCCTTGCGCGCTTCCCAATACACACCGCGTTCCAACGCCCCGCCCACGCGATTCCGCGCACTTGCGCGAAGCGCCCCCGCGCCCCGAAAGACATTCCGTCAATCCCGCCCGCGGCCTGTGTCACCGAGGCACGGTGCCTTCACGAAGGCCGCCATCCCTCACGCCGCGTGACGGCGCCGCCCACTCCCGGGTCGGGTCCGTTCTGAAGAAAACCTTCACAGGCCATGCGGCTTTTTGAAAGGCTCCGGGAGGGCAGGACCGGGGCAGCATCGCCCCTCCGGCCTCGCGACGCAGCGTGGGCTGGAGGACCTCTGGCCGAAGGGATGGACGGGGCACGATGAATCTTCGCTCGAAGGCACTGGGAGCCGTGCTGGGCGCGGGGGCGGCGGGGCTGTCGCTGTCGCTCCTGTTCAGCGCGGGATGCGGAGGCCGCGCGGCGCATGTCGGCGTGGTGCCGCCGCCCGAGAATCCACAGGCGCTCCGGCCGCCGGAGGCCTTCGCGGGCATCGGCGACAAGAAGGAGCGCTCGCGGGCGCTGTTCCTGGAGGCGAGCCGGGTGATGCTGCATCCCCGCTGCGTCAACTGCCACCCCGTGGGCGACAGTCCCCTCCAGGGAGAGAACAGCCAGATCCATGATCCGCCGGTGGCCCGAGGCCCCGAGGACCAGGGCGTGCCCGGCCTGGAGTGCACCTCCTGCCACCAGGACCGCAACGCGCAGTTGGCGCGGGTCCCTGGCGCGCCCAAGTGGCACCTGGCGCCCAAGGTGATGTTCTGGGAAGGCCGCACGCCCCGCTCGCTGTGCGAGCAGTTGAAGGATCCGGCGCGCAACGGCGGCAAGAGCCTGGCGGAGTTGATCGAGCACTCGGCGCATGACGAGCTGGTGGGCTGGGGCTGGAAGCCCGGGGCGGACCGGGTTCCGGCGCCGGGAACGCAGGCGGAGTTCGGGGCCCTGGTGGCCGCGTGGGTGAAGGACGGCGCGGAGTGCCCGCGCGAGGAGAGCCGACCGTGAGCATCCGTCTGCGAGTGAATGGGACCGAGCACGTGCTGGACGTGGATCCGGAGATGCCGCTGCTCTGGGCGCTGCGCGACGTGCTGACGTTGACGGGCACGAAGTACGGCTGCGGCCAGGCGCTCTGCGGCGCGTGCGTCGTGCACATCGACGGCGCGGCGGTGCGCTCGTGCGTGACGCCGGTGCGCCGCGCGGAGGGCCGCGAGGTGATGACGATTGAAGGCCTGTCGCCGGACGGCTCGCACCCGTTGCAGAAGGCGTGGGTGGACCTGGCGGTGCCTCAGTGTGGCTTCTGTCAGGCGGGGCAGATCATGACGGCGGCGGCGCTGCTGGCGAAGAAGCCGAAGCCCACCGACGCGGAGATTGATCAATCGCTGGCGGGCAACCTCTGCCGCTGCGGGACGTACACGCGCATCCGCACCGCCGTGAAGAAGGCGGCGGGACTGCCGACGGAGTGAGGACCGCCACCATGCAAGACACGCGCATCCGTCTGTCGCGCCGCTCCGTGCTCGAGGGAATGGGACTCGTGGCCGCGGGCCTGGGGTTGGAGGTGTTCCTGCCCGCCAGGGCACACGCCGCGCCCATGCCCACGGCGATGCCCGAGGTGCCCACGGGGGGCCTGAGGGCCAACGTCTTCGTGCACGTGGCGCCAGACGGCGTGGTGACCATCGTCTGCCACCGCTCGGAGATGGGGCAGGGCGTGCGCAGCTCGTTGCCGGTGCTCATCGCGGACGAGCTGGGCGCGGACATGGCCCACGTGAAGGTGGTCCAGGGCGACGGCGACGAGTCCTACGGCGACCAGAACACGGACGGCTCCAGCAGCGTGCGGAAGATCTTCGACGACCTGCGCTACGCGGGCGCGACGGCGCGCACGATGCTGGTGGCGGTGGCGGCGAAGCGCTGGAAGGTGGCGCCCACGGAGTGCGAGGCGCGCGACCACGCGGTGTTCCACAAGGGCACGCAGCGGACGCTCAAGTTCGGAGAGCTGGCCAGTGAAGCGGCGAAGCTGAAGGTCCCCAAGAAGGAAGCGGTGACGCTCCGTCCGCGCAGCGAGCTCAAGCACCTGGGCAAGGAGCTGCCGCTGCTGGACGGTCCGGACATCGTGACGGGCCGCGCGGTGTTCGGCGCGGACGTCGTGTTGCCGGGGATGCGCACGGCGGTCATCGCGCGTCCGCCCGTGGCGGGAGGCAAGGTCGCCCGCTACGACGCGGCGAAGACGCTGGCGGTGCCGGGCGTGCGGCAGGTGGTGGAGCTGCCGGCGGCGACGAAGCCCTTCCTGTTCCAGCCGCTGGGAGGCCTGGCGGTGGTGGCGGACAACACCTGGGCGGCGATGAAGGGCCGCGCGGCGTTGGACGTGACGTGGGAGGGCGGGGACAACGCCGTCTACGACTCGGAGTCCTACCGCGAGCAGCTGCTGGAGGTGATTGGCAAGCCGGGCAAGGTGGTGCGCAACGTCGGCGACGCGGAGGGCGCGCTGGCGAAGGCGGCCAAGCGGGTGAAGGCCACGTACAACACGCCGCACCTGGCCCACGCGCCCATGGAGCCGCCCGCGGCGGTGGCCAAGGTGGAGAACGGCACCTGCGAGGTGTGGGCCACGACGCAGAACCCGCAGGCCGCGCGCAGCGAGGTGGCGAAGGCGCTGGGCATCGACCCGTCGAAGGTGACGGTGCACGTGACGCTGTTGGGCGGCGGGTTCGGCCGCAAGTCGAAGCCGGACTACGTGGTGGAGGCGGCGCTCGTCGCGAAGGCGGTGGGCGCGCCGGTGCGCCTGCAGTGGACGCGCGAGGACGACGTGCGCCACGACTACTACCACTCGACGAGCGCGCAGCGGCTGGAGGCGGGCCTGGACGCGAACGGCAAGGTGGTGGCGTGGCATCAGCGCATCGCGTTCCCGCCCATCGGTTCGACGTTCTCCGACGCGACGTTCGCGGGGGACGGAGAGATGGGGCAGGGCATCGTGGACCTGCCGCTGGCCATCCCGGACGTCCGGATGGAGAACTGCGAGGCGCGAGCGCACACGCGCATCGGCTGGCTGCGGTCCGTGGCGAACATCTACCACGCGTTCGCGGTGCAGAGCTTCATCGACGAGCTGGCGCACGAGCGCGGCACGGATCCGCGAGACACGCTGCTGGAGGTGCTGGGGCCGTCGCGCATCGTGACGCCCAAGGACCTGGGCGTGGCGAAGATTCCGAACTACGGCCAGTCCATTGAAGAGCACCCGGTGGACACGGCGCGGCTGCGCCGGGTGATTGAACGGGTGACGGGCCTGTCGCGCTGGGACGAGCGCAAGCGGGAGGGCAGGGCGCTGGGGCTGGCGGCGCACCGCAGCTTCCTGACGTACGTGGCGGTGGTGGTGTCGGTGGTGAAGGACGCGGACGAGCGCATCCGGGTGGACGAGGCGTGGATCGTCGCGGACGCGGGCACCATCGTGAACATGGAGCGAGTCCGGGCGCAGATGGAGGGCGCGGTGGTGTTCGGCCTGAGCCTGGGGCTCTACGGCGCCATCACGATGAAGGACGGCGCCACGGTGGAGAGCAACTTCCGCGACTACCGCCTGGCGCGCATCGCGGAGACGCCAAGGCGCATCCACGTGGACATCATCCCCAGCGACGGCCGCCCCGGAGGCGTGGGCGAGCCTGGAGTGCCTCCGGTAGCACCGGCCCTGGCCAACGCAGTGTTCGCTCTCACGGGGACGCGTGTGCGCGAACTGCCGTTGGTGAAGACCGTGAAGGTGTAGGCGGAAGCCTCGCCGTCACGGCACCCACAGGGCGCCATCCGACAGGGGGGCATCCGCGCCGCCGCCCCCCATGTCTCCCCATATGAAGAGGGCGTTGCCCGTCCACAGGCCCACGTGCCCGGTGCGCGCGGAAGGGGCGCCTGCGGTGCGCAGCGGTGCCCACGTATCGGTCGCCGGGTCGTAGGCCGCGCCGTCCGAGCAGACGCCGCCCCCCGAGCCGCAGCTCGGAGAGGTGCCACCCCAGATGACCATCTTCGAGCCGGTCCACACGGCGGTGTGCCCGATGCGTGGCGAGGGCGCACCCTTGGCGGAGACGGCTGACCACTTCCGGTACACCGGATCGAACGCGGCGCCCCTGTCGCAGTAGATCGGCGGGTTCTGCTGGGGGTCGTCGCCACAGCCGATCCCGCCCCAGATGATCATGCTCGACCCGGTCCACACCGCCGTGTGGGACCAGCGGGCCTTGGGGGTTCCTTCTTCGGGTGGAAACGCCAGCCAGCCGTCCCCGTGAGGGCCGTACATCGAGCCGTCCTGCAGGGCCACGTCGAGGGGGCTGCCCCCATTGCCGCCCCAGACGTACATCACGCCGTCGATCCACACCGCGGTGTGCGCATAGCGGTTTGGAGGGGCTTTGACGAAGTTCATCGTCGTCCAGAGGTCCTCCTTCGCGTGGTAGATGGCCCCGTCCCTGAACACACGTGGCGCTTGGGCATCCTTGCCGCCCCAGATCAGCATCTGCGTGCCGGTCCAGAGGGCCGTGTGTCCCCAGCGCGGAGCGGGCGCGTAATCAGCCTTGATCGGAGAACTCCAGACGTCGCTCGTGGGGTCGTAGGTCGCGCCATCGCCACAGGGAACGTCGGTGCCACCGCAGCCAAGTCCGCCCCAGATCATCATCCGCTCGCCGGTCCACACCGCCGTATGCAGCGAGCGCGCGGAGAGCGCGCCCTGGGGCGACATGGGCGTCCACGTCTTCGCCGCCACATTGAACCGGGCCCCGTCGCCGCAGAATCCATCCGCGGTGCAGCCGCCCCGTCCGCCCCAGAGCAGGACGTTCTGGCCATCAAAGACACTCGCCACCTGGCTCCGCGCGGCAAGAGGTGAGCCCGAGGGAAGGGGCGTCCACGAGCCCTGCTCCTGCTGCGGCTGTTCCTGATCATCCGGACCGTTCTGCTCCTTCTCACTCGAGCAGCCGACCAGGGTCAGGAGGAGCAGGCCTGGAATCAGGCACATCCGGAACGGCTTCACTGCGTCATGCGTCGACTGCGCCACGGGGTCTTCCTCCCGTGACAGGGGGCGCGGCAGCCTGCATCACTCACAGTGAAGTCCACCATGACCGCTGAGATAGCTTCGCCACATCGCGCTACGATCGCGCCGATGCTCGACGCCATCGTGGAGTTCTACCGGGAGCCCTCATGCATGGTCGGCTTTGGTTCCTACCAGCCGAGTGGGTCACTCATCCGATTGACCGCCATGGGAGTCGGGCTGCTTGTCTTTCTGGTCTGGTGGCTCAGGAGGGGAGAGCGGCATGAGCGCGACACCCTCCGCGTTCGCGACGAGAATCCTCGGTGAGTGAGTCCGCCTGGGAGCCGTATGTCGTGTTGAAGCGCCAGGGGAAGGTGGCGGAAGAGGTGGTGCTTGAGGCGGAAGCGAATGGGATGGATCGCATCTCCATCATTCGCATGGTCCGGGCCCTGTTCGGGTTGAGCCTGAGAGAGGCGAAGGAGGTCCTCGCCAGGGCGGCCGGCTTTCCAGGCGGCGCACGAGAGCGTCAGGAGCAATTCCTGGAGCCACTGATGCAAGCCCTGGCTGAAGAAGACACGGACGATTGAGTCGGCGGCTTTCGCTGCCCCTACCAGGGCCTTAATCTGGGGCGGATGCTCTGTGGCTCCCACCGCTGGTCCGTTTCCGGCCCCTTCCTGATCATTGAGCACGAAGTCCGCCCCATCGAAAGATGGCTGTATCGGGGCGCGCTGCTGCTGTCGCTGGCCCTCCCGGTCATCGCCCTCACGACGGGCTTCTTCGCCGGTGAAGTGCGCGTCTGGATCATGATGGTGGCCCTGGGCGCTCTGGCGGTTCACCACCTCACGTCGCGCTGGAAGGTGCTGCTGAACCTGGAGACCCGCTCCGTGTGGCGCCGCACCGGCTACCGGGAGACCCTGGGCGCGAAGACCCAGCCCCTGGAACCCTTCACGTCCGTGGCCCTCTACCAGCGCGACAAGGGCCCCACGACAGGACTCTTCATCGCGAAGGTCTACGTGGTGGCGCTGATGAGGCCCTCGGAGTCCGTCGTCCTGTCCCACAGCGACGACCGCGAGGAGGCCGTGGAGCTGGCACAGGCCGTCTCCAGGTTCCTCGGCATGGGCCTCAGTGTGGAGGGGGACAGAGCCGCTCCGTTACCGCGCGCCTGGAGGAAGCGCCACTCACGGGGGAACGCCTTCCGGACCTGCCCTATGGCAGCGGCATCCAATTCCGGCAGGACGCCCAGGGGCTGACGCTGGACTTGCCGCCGTGTGGATGGCGTCCCGCCTACGCGGCGCAGGGAGCCTTCGCCATCCTCATCGCGGTGGGTGGGCCCCTTTTCTTGCTGATGCAGTTGCGAAAGATACTCGGCTCGCAGGCAGCCAGCACTCAGGTGATTGTGATTGCGAGCTCGCTCTTCATCGCCTGCGGTGCCTTCTTCTGGTGGTGGGTCGCGAGGGAAGCCACCAGCCGCTGGTCCATCAATGCCTCCTCCCGGGGAATCGAGGCGACCCGGTACGGACCCTGGAGGCCCCGGAAGGTCATGCGGCTGCCCAGATCCCGCATCCAGGACATCGACGTGCGCGACGCGCGGACGCATGTCTCCCGGGGGCGGGGCATCGTCATCGAGCACGACAAGGGTCACGAACTGCTGGGCATGGACTTGTCACAGGAAGAGCTTGAGTGGGCGGGAACAGCGTTGCGACGCGCCCTGGCGACCCGTGCGAAGGACACCGGCGCCCAACTCCAGGCCTCCTAGCTGACAGGACAAGGGCGCGTCGCCAACGGTTCGGACGACGCGCCCGGTGAATCACTCAGTTCCTGCTCGCGGGGGCCTTGCCGCCCAGGTACGTCCGGACGACTGGAATCTGGCTGATCGTCGCCGGGTCTCCGCCCTTGGCGGGGTCACGGTCGAGCGGGTTGGCGCCCAGGACGACGAAGTCCGCCACCTTGCCCGGCTCGATGCTGCCTACCCAGCCGTCGATTTCATGCTGGCGCGCCGGCTCGATGGTCACCGCGCGCAGGGCCTCCTCGACGGTGGTCGCGTGCTGCGGCCCAAGCACATAGGTCTTCTGGAAGTCCGGATAGGCCCACGTGCGCCGCGTGACGGCCTGCTCGACGAACCAGAGCGGCCGCGCCGGGGTCACCATCGAGTCGCTGTGGAAGGAGTAGGGGATGCCGTAGCGGCGGTTGAAGTCCACCGGGTCGATGTCGATGTCCTTGTGCGTGCCATTCTTCTGGAGCATCCGCGCCAGGGCATCCCCCCAGTACGCCACGTGGCCGATGAGGTGCGTCACTCGCAGGTCCATCGCCGGAACCCTCTGCTGGCCGGAGACATGCGTGCCCTTGCGCAGCTCACCAATCGCCTGGGAGACGGAGTCCTGGCCCACGGTGTTGTGGATGAGCAGCATCCGGTGCGTGTTGGTCTGCTCCAACTGGAGCTGGGAGAACGCGTCGACAGCCCACTGGTTCGCCTGGTTGCCATTGGCATGCAGCTGGAACCGCCAGGCCGAGTCAGCCCACAGCGGGCGCATGGCATCCGCGAGCTCCTTCGCGTTCTTGAAGTCGCCCTGGCCCTCTCCCGCCTCCGGGCAGTGTCCTTTCGCGTCGTAGACATAGGGCTGTCCGAGCAGCGCGGTGCAGCCCTGCGTCGAACCATCCACCCAGAGCTTGATGGCGCCGGCGCCCAGCCACTTGGGCAGGGCGCAGTCGTTGGTCGGGCTCGGCGTGCAAGAAGGCCCGGTCGGCTTGAGCGCCGGCTTGGCGACGGTCCCGTCAGGGTTCATGACGGGCGCGGCCGCGAGGTTTGTCACGACGCCCGTGACGCGCAGCGGGAAGGCCGGGTTCATGGCGAGGAGCTTGACCAACTCGATCTGCGACCGGTCGGACAGCCCGCCGTCAGCGATGGTCGTGAGCCCGGCTTCACGCAGGGCCTGGATGGCCTTGAGGAGGTCCTGGAGGCCTCCGTTCGGGATGGCCTTCTGCATCAGCATTCCCTGCTGCGTCGCCTCCAGGAACGGCGCGAAGGCCGCGGACTCCTCGAGCAACCCGGTGTACTGGCCATCGCTCCCGACGACCCACCGCCCTCCGCCCTGTGCCACCGAATCCGGAGGGCGGCAGGGCTTCTGTCCCTTGCAGACGGCCTCGAAGGCCTTGTCGTTCACGTAGGCGAGGTGGCCCGACTGGTCGAGGATGAGGACCGGCCGGTCCTGGGTCACGCACGCGTCGAGGTAGAGCTTCGGCTGCTGCATGAACTCGACTTTCGACGTCACGCCACACTTGCCGGCGATGAACTGCTGCCGCGACGGGTCCAGGTTCATCCCCAGGACGAACTGCTTGGCCGTCTCCGGAGAGGGGGGCTCAAGGGTCATGGAGCTCAGCGCGCTCAGCAGGTCCTGGTGCTGTGTGCACTCCTCGGGCGTGGACAGGTTGTAGGGAGGCGGCAGGCAGGGCGCCAGGTTGTGGGTGCCCAGCACGCTCTGGATGAGCGTCGGCAGGATGTGCAGGTGGGGATCGATGAACCCGGGAAGGAGGACCTGTCCCTCCTCCAACTCGACGCGCTTGGAGCCCACTCCGAGCCCCGCGCTCAGGTCCTTCTCGCTACCGACCTTCAAGATGCGGCCCTTGCCGTCCACGGTGACGGCTTCGGCGATCGTTCCCTTGTCATCCAGGGTGATGATCTTGCCGACGAAGAGGGTGGTGTCGTCGCTCCCCGGAGGGATGGGGCGGTTCGTCGCGCACGACGTCAGCATCGCGAGCGCTCCAAGCGCCGCGAGGGAGTGTTTTTGCATGCGATCTCCTGTTGGGGAGCCCGCAGTCTACGGAAACGCACTTCATGGCGAAAGATGGAATTCGTGATTTTCTTGGCGTGTCATGTCTGTGTTTGACATGTCAGGGAAAGGACTGACGCGTCCGTGCCCCTCCCCACAGGGCCACCGTACGTCCACTGGACCCAGGCTCACCTCCGCCCAGGTTGAAGCGGGCTTCCCCGTGCGCTACACCGCTCCGCAGTCGCTAGGGGTGCCTCCGGAAGGGGGCTGAGACGGACGCGTGGCCGCGTCCGATCCCTTTGAACCTGAACCGGTTAGTACCGGCGGAGGGAAGCGGTGTGGGCGCTCCATGCTCCCGTCCCGTCTCCCGTCCGTTCTCACGAGGAGATGTCCGATGAGTGGAGCGTCCAAGAGCCTCAAGGTCGATGGGAAGGTACTGGAGGGAATCAGCCGCGGCCCGCTTCCCGCCTCGCGCAAGGTCTACGTGTCCGGGTCCCTGCACCCCGACCTCCGCGTCCCCCTGCGTGAAATCGCCCAGACGCCCACGCGCCACCACGGCCACGCCGGCCCAGAGACCGCCAACCCTCCCGTCCACGTCTACGACTCCAGCGGCCCCTACACCGACCCGTCCGCCGACATCGACCTGCGCCGGGGCCTGCCCGCTGTCCGTGAGAACTGGATCCGCGCCCGCAACGACACGGACGAACTGTCCGGCATCACGTCCGAATACGGCCGCGCCCGCGAGGCCGACCCGCGCCTCAATGGCCTGCGCTTCAGCCACATCCGCAAGCCCCGCGTCGCCAAGGCCGGCGCCAACGTCAGCCAGATGCACTACGCCCGCAAGGGCATCATCACGCCGGAGATGGAATACGTCGCCGTGCGTGAGAACCAGAAGCTCGACGCTTCACTCGCCGCCCAGCACCCCGGCCACTCCTGGGGCGCCGCGATTCCACGTGTGATTACGCCGGAGTTCGTGCGCGATGAGATTGCCCGGGGCCGCGCCATCATCCCCGCCAACATCAACCACCCGGAGCTGGAGCCGATGATCATCGGCCGCAACTTCCTGGTGAAGATCAACGCCAACATCGGCAACTCCGCCGTCACGTCCTCCATCGAGGAGGAGGTGGAGAAGATGGTCTGGTCCATCCGCTGGGGCGCGGACACCGTCATGGACCTGTCCACCGGCCGCAACATCCACGAGACGCGCGAGTGGATCCTCCGCAACGCGCCCGTGCCCATCGGCACCGTGCCCATCTACCAGGCGCTGGAGAAGGTGGGCGGCAAGGCCGAGGAGCTCACCTGGGCCATCTTCCGCGACACCCTCATCGAACAGGCCGAGCAGGGCGTGGACTACTTCACCATCCACGCGGGCGTGCGCCTCCAGTACGTGCCGCTCACCGCGAAGCGCCTCACCGGCATCGTCAGCCGCGGCGGCTCCATCCTCGCCAAGTGGTGCCTGGCCCACCACCAGGAGAACTTCCTCTACACGCACTTCGAGGAGATCTGCGAGATCATGAAGGCGTACGACGTCAGCTTCAGCCTGGGCGATGGCCTGCGCCCCGGCTCCATCGCGGACGCCAACGACGCCGCGCAGTTCGGCGAGCTGGAGACGCTGGGCGAGCTGACCCAGGTGGCCTGGAAGCACGACGTGCAGGTGATGATCGAAGGCCCCGGCCACGTCCCCATGCACCTCATCCAGGAGAACATGACGAAGCAGCTCGCCGTGTGCCACGAGGCGCCGTTCTACACGCTGGGGCCCCTCACCACGGACATCGCGCCCGGGTACGACCACTTCACCAGTGGCATTGGCGCGGCGATGATCGGCTGGTTCGGCACGGCGATGCTCTGCTACGTGACGCCCAAGGAGCACCTGGGCCTGCCCGACCGTGACGACGTGAAGGAGGGTGTCATCACGTACAAGATCGCCGCCCACGCCGCGGACCTGGCCAAGGGCCACCCAGGCGCTCAGGCCCGCGACAACGCCCTGTCCAAGGCGCGCTTCGAGTTCCGCTGGGAGGATCAGTTCAACCTGTCCCTGGACCCCGAGCGCGCCCGTGCCTTCCACGACGAGACGCTGCCGGCGGAAGGCGCCAAGGTCGCGCACTTCTGCTCCATGTGCGGCCCGCACTTCTGCTCCATGAAGATCACCCAGGACGTGCGCGACTACGCGGACAAGGTCGGCGTCAACGAGGCCCAGGCCCTGGAGCAGGGGATGAAGGAGAAGAGTGAGGAATTCAAGAAGGCGGGCCACGAGCTGTACCGCTGAGGCCCGCCGGTGGACGGGGGCCTGCTGGCTCGGCCCCTGTCCGCTGGATGACAGGCACCGACACGCCATGCCATGGTGCGCCCATCCGGGCGCACCCGTCGCCCCCCAGAACTTCCGGAAGGGCTCTCATGGACATGGACCCCCAGCAGCGTGAGGATCAGCAGTTCGGCTCGTTCATCACCGGCTCGCCCACGGCGACGCAGGATGAGAAGACGATGGGGATGTTGGCCCACCTGGGCTCCATCGCCGGCTTCGTGGTGGGCGCGGGCTTCCTGGGCTGGGCGGTGCCGCTGTTCCTGATGCTGACCAAGGGCAAGGAGTCGTCCTTCGTCCGCGCCAACGCGGTGGAGTCGCTCAACTTCCAGCTCACCACGCTCATCGGGATGCTGATCTCCGGCGTCCTGGTGTGCGCGCTGGGCCTCGGCGTCGTCACGGGCTTCATCGTGGGCGTCGCGTCGCTGGTGTTCAGCATCATCGCGGGCATCAAGGCCAACGAGGGCCAGATCTACCGCTACCCCGTGAACATCCGGATGGTGAAGTAGCCCTCAGCCGCCAATGCCCATCATGGGCAGGAGCGTGGCGCCGTTTCCGGCCTCCGTGAAACGGTGCCCCTCCGGCTTCTCCCCGAGCGCGCGGCGCACGGCCAGGGCCAGCTCCTCGTCCGTCGCGCCGCCCCGGATGAGCTGATGCAGCGGCGCCTGCGCCCGGCCGCCCAGGCAACTGCGCAAATCGCCGTTGGACGCCACCCGCACCCGGTTGCAGCCCCCGCAGAAGTTCTGCGTCAGCGGGGAGATGAACCCCACGCGCCCACTGTCCGTCTTCCAGTAACGCGCCGGCCCGGACGTGGGCGACGCGGCGCTCTCCTGCGGCTCCTCGGTGAGGACGCGGCCCGAGCCCGCCAGGCGCTCCAGCAGCTCCGCCGTGGGCACCGGCGTGCCCTGGCCAAAGGGCATCAGCTCGATGAAGCGCGGGGTGATGCCGCGCGCGTGCGCGTACGTCACCAGCTCCGGCACCTCCGCGTCGTTGATGCCGCGCATCACCACGACGTTGAGCTTCAGCGACTGGTAGCCCGCGCCCGCCGCCGCGTCGATGCCGCGCAGCACCGCGTCGAAGTCGCCCTGCTTGGAGATGCGCCGGAACACCTCCGCGGACAGCGTGTCCAGGCTCAGGTTGAGCTGGGTGACGCCCGCGTCGCGCAGCGGCCCGGCCAGTGACTCCAGGCGGCTCGCGTTGGTGGTGATGGCCAGGTGCTCCACGCCGGGCACCGCGGCGATGCGCTTCGCGATGTCCAGGATGTCCGGCCGGGCGAGCGGCTCGCCCCCCGTCAGCCGCACGCGGCGGATGCCCATGCGCGCGAAGACGGAGACGATGCGCTCGAACTCGCCCGCGTCGAGCAGGTCCTTCTTCCCGCCCCAGGAGGCCGGCGAGCAGTAGGTGCAGCGGAAGTTGCAGCGGTCCGTGACGCTCAGCCGCAGGTACGTCATGCGCCGCCCCTGCGCGTCACACAGCGGCGGGGCGAGCGGATTGGGAGCGGGCAGGGGGGCGGTCATCGCGGGGCCTTCCGCCTTCATGGATAGCAACCCCCGCGAGGAAAGGCACCGCTTCCCGCGGTCCGCCTCAGCCCTCGGTCCCGGACGCGGAGCGGATGACGGCGGGCGGCGCGCCAATGGGCGTGGCGGTGCTGCCCACGGGCGGGGAGTCCGGCTCGTCATCCAGGTCGGTGAGGCGCGCCAGTTCGGCCTCGGACTCGGCGGCGTCCGCGGCGGCCTGCATCGGGTTGAGCTTCTTCTCCGCCATCTCCTTCTTGATGCGGATGAGCCCCTCCTCGCCGATGTCCAGGAACGCCTTCACGACCTCGGGGTCGAACTGCGTGTTGGCGCAGCGCTTGATCTCCTGGATGGCGTTCGCGAACGTCGTGCCCTTGCGGTACGGCCGGTCGCTCGTCATCGCGTCCAGCGTGTCCGCCACCGCGAAGATGCGCGCGCCGATGTGGATCTCGTTGCGCTGGAGGTTGCGGGGGTAGCCCGCGCCGTCGTAGCGCTCCTGGTGCGACAGGACGATGTCCGCCGGCGTGGAGAGGAAAGGGATGTTCTGGATCATCTGGAAGCCAATCTCCGGATGACGCCGCATCTCCAGCCACTCGTCGGGGGTGAGCTTGCCGGGCTTGAGCAGCACCGCGTCCGGGACGCCGATCTTCCCGATGTCGTGCAGGAGCGCCCCGCGGCCGATCTCCTCCATCTCCTTGCCGTGGATGCCCATGCGGGTGGCGATGGCGGAGGTGTAGCTGACCACGCGCTGGGAGTGGTCGCTCGTCTCGTGCTCGCGCGCGTCCAGGGCCGCCACCAGCGCCAGCAGCGTGTTCTGGTACGTGTTCGCGATGTTGTGCAGCGCGCTGCGCAGCTCGGCGGTGCGGTCGCGCACCTTGCCCTCGAGCTTCTTCTGGTAGCGCTTGCGGGCCATCTCGATGCGGCGCTTGGCCAGCGCGCGTTCGATGGCGCGGATGAGGTCCGTGAGCTTGGGTGGCTTGAGCAGGTAGTCCACCGCGCCCCGGCGCAGACAGTCCACGGCGGACTCGGTGTCGCCGTAGCCGGTGAGCATGATGACGGACGTGTCCGGCAGCCGCTCGCGCAGGTTCTCCAGCAGCCAGAGTCCGTCGCGGCCCGGCATCTTCATGTCGCTGATGACGAGCGGCGTCTCTTCTTCACCCGCCACGTCGAGCGCCATCTCGGCGCCGTTGGCCACGACGCAGTTGTAGCCCTCCTCACGGAGGAGCACGGAGATGACGTCGCGGACGGAGTCGTCGTCGTCGACGATCAGGATTCTGGGCGGTGCGGGGGGGATGGCTTCCACGGCCGAAGATTCTAGAGGTTTCCAGGGATTAAAGGCGAACGAGTGCGAGAAATCATCACCCCCTCGCCTCCCTGCCATCCAGGGCGGGGTGCGAGCCCTGGTTCCGGAGTGAACGTCTCCAGTCCTGACGGCATTCCCCGCCTCGCGGAGTAGGGCGGGCAGGCACGGCGCGTCAACCGCGCGCCACTGTCCCCCGGTCATAGCGGAAGGGGGTGAGGTCCACCGAGGGCTTCTCCCCCAGCACGGCCTGGGCGACGAGCTTCGCGGTGATGGGGGCGAGCAGGATGCCGTTGCGGAAGTGGCCGGTGGCGAGGAACAGGCCGGGCGTGGGGCCCTCTCCGATGTACGGCAGCGCGTCCTGGGTCCAGGGACGGAAGCCGGCCCAGGTCTCCGTGATGGGCGCGCTGCCCAGGTCCGGGCACAGCTCCAGGGCCATGTCGAGGATCCGCGCCAGCCCCGCCGCGGTCACCTGCTTGTCGAAGCCCACATGCTCCATGGTGCTCCCGGCGATGATCCGCCCATCCGCGCGCGGCACCAGGTAGCCCTTGGCGGACGTCACCACCCGCTCCAGCAGGGGCAGCCGCGTCTGGAGCTGCACCATCTGTCCGCGCGCCGGGCGCACCGCCTGCGCCGACACGCCCGCACCCTGGACCAGGGATGACCACGAGCCCGCCGCCAGCACCACGGCGTCCGCGCGGAGCACCTCGCCGTCCAGGTCCACGCCCACCGCGCGGCCATGCTCGTGCACCACGCCGCGCACGTAGCCGCTCTTGAACACCGTGCCCACGCGCGCGGCGGCCATGGTGAGCGCGCGCACGAGGAGCCGGTTGTCGACCTGGTGATCATCCGGGAAGTGCGCGGCGCCCACGGCGGTGGGGGACAGGTGGGGCTCCAGCTCGCGCGCGGCCTTTCCGTCGAGCAGCTCGGCGCGCAGCCCCATGCCGTGCTGCCAGCCCACGGTGGACTCCACGTGGTGGAGGTCCGCCTCGTCGAACGCGACGCGCAGCAGGCCGCACGGCCGGTACGCGATGTCCACGCCGGAGAGCTCGCGCAGCTCCGCGGCGAAGCTCCCATAGAGGGCGCGGCTTCGCAGGCACAGCTCGAAGAAGGGCCCCGGTCCCTCGGACTCCCACTGGGGCGCGAGGATGCCGCCGGCGGCGCTGGAGGCTTCGGCGCCGGGGATGGAGCGCTCCAGCACCGTCACGCGCGCGCCTGCCTGCCGGAGCTTCAGCGCGATGCCGCAGCCCATCACACCACCGCCCACCACGAGGACGTCGGAGGTTGCCATGCGCCGCTTGTGCTCAAGCGAGCACGGGTTTGCAAGCGTCAAGACAGGCCATGACCCGGGGTGACTTGACGGTGAGGCCTCCGGTCGTTAACCCTAGGGCCGTGCGTTCCACGTCCCTGCATCACCACCATGCGCATCATCGGCCGGCCCATGACGGGACCGTTCGCCGCGCGCATGCCTGGGTGACTCACTAGAACGCACCCACTTCCGGCAGATGCCGCAGTGACCGAAGGCCCGTCCCCCCAGGACGGGCCTTTTTTCGTTTCCGCCACCGCAGTCCCCCGAGCCCATCCATGTTGAAGATTGCCCTGCCCAACAAAGGACGTCTGTCCGAGGAAGTGCGCGAGCTGTTCAACGACGCGGGCCTGGAGGTGCGCGCCCGGGGCGAGCGGGCCCTCACCGCGTCATTGGGCGGCGAGTTCGAAGCCATCTTCGTCCGCGCCCAGGACATCCCGGAGTTCGTCGCGGACGGCGCCGCGCAGGCGGGCGTCACCGGCTGGGACCTGGTGAACGAGGCCGGCCGCGAGCTGGAGCCGCTGATGGACCTGGAGTTCGGCCGCTGCCGACTGGTGGTGGCCGCGCGCGACGAGAGCGGCATCTCGCGCGTGGGGGACGTGAAGGAGGGGATGCGGGTGGCCTCCTGCTTCCCCCGGCTGACGCAGGCCTTCTTCCAGCAGCGGGGGCAGAAGGTGACGGTGGTGCCGGTGAGCGGCGCGGCGGAGATCGCCCCGCACCTGGGCATCGCGGACATCGTGGTGGACCTCACGTCCACGGGGTCCACGTTGAAGATGAACGGCCTGAAGGAGGTGGCCACCGTGCTGGAGTCGAGCGCCCGGCTGGTGGCGTATCCGCGCAATGACTCGGAGGCGCGGCGCGCGCTGGAGGAGCTGACGCAGGCGCTGGGGTCGGTGCTGGCGGCGCGCGGGCGGCGCTACCTGATGGCCAACGTCCCGAAGACGTCCCTGGAGCAGGTGCGCGAGGTGCTGCCCGGCCTCAACGGCCCCACGGTGGTGGACGTGATGAACGGGGGCCACTTCGTCGCGGTGCACGCGGTGGTCTCGTCGCGGAACCTCTACCGCACGGTCAACGCGCTGAAGGCGCTGGGCGGGCAGGGCATCCTCGTCACGCGCATCGAGAGGTTGATGGCATGAGCGCCTCCACCTTCGAGTCCAACGCGCGCCTGTCGAGGAGCGGCCCGAGCTTCATCACGCGCATCGAGAGGTTGATGGCATTGAGCGCCTTCATTCTCGAGTCCGACGCGCACCCGTCGCGGCGCGGTCCGGGCTTCATCACGCGCATCGGGAGGGCCAACCCATGAGCGGACCGATCCTCAAGTACCAGGGGGCTCTGTCCGCGCTGGAGCCCGAAGCGCGACGGAAGTTGTTGGCCCGCACGGGGGAGTCGGATGCCCTGGTGGCCTCCCGCGTCCAGGCGCTGATTGCCCGCGTTCGCACGGAAGGGGACCGTGCCCTCTTCGACTTCGCGCGGGAGTTTGACCGCGTGGAGTTGTCAGCGCTGGAGGTTCCTCGCGAACGGTGGAACGCGGCGTTGGAGTTGATTCCCGCCGACGTGCGCGAGGCGCTGACCCGCGCGGCGCGCAACATCGCCCGGGCGCATGCGGCGCAGCGGCCCCAGGCCATCGAGGTGGAGACGGAGCCCGGGGTCATCGTGGGCCGCCGGCCGGATCCACTGAGCCGCGTCGGTGTGTACGCCCCGGGTGGCCGGGCGGTGTACCCGAGCAGCGTGCTCATGGGCGTGGTCCCCGCGAAGGTGGCGGGCGTGGGCGAGGTCATCGTCTGCTCGCCGCCGGGGCCGGATGGCTTGCCTGGCGCGGGCGTGCTCGCGGCGGCGGCGCTCGCGGGCGCGGACCGGGTGTTCGCCGTGGGAGGCGCGGGCGCGGTGGCCGCGCTGGCCTATGGGACCCAGAGCGTTCCCCGTGTGGACCGAATCGTCGGACCGGGCAACGCGTACGTGGCCGCCGCGAAGCTCCAGGTGGTGGACGCGGTCGCCATCGACGCGCCCGCGGGCCCGAGCGAGATCCTCGTGGTCGCCGACGCGAGCGCCGGTCCGGACGCCGTGGCGCGCGAGCTGCTGGCCCAGGCGGAGCACGACCCCGAGGCCTGCTGCGTGGCGCTGGTGGTGGGCGCTTCGCTGGCGCAGGCGGTGCGGGACGCGGTGGAGCAGCAGGCCCGCGTCGCACGGCGCGGCGACATCGTCCTCTCGGCGCTGGGGAGCCGGGGCGCGGTGCTGCGCATCGACTCGCTGGAGGAGGCGTGGCCCTTCGTCGCGGAGTTCGCTCCGGAGCACCTGCTGCTCGCGACGGCGAAGCCCTCGGAGGACCTGGCGCGGGTTCGCAACGCGGGCACGGTGTTCGTGGGACAGCGCGCGTCGGTGGCCTTCGGTGACTACCTCACCGGCGCGAACCACGTGCTGCCCACGGCGGGACTGGCCCGGGCGTACTCGGGGCTGAGCGTGCTGGACTTCTACCGGTGGACCACGTGGCAGCGCGTGACCCCGGAAGCAGCGGCGGCGATGGCGGACGACGTGGGGACGCTGGCGGACAGCGAGGGGCTCTTCGCCCACGCGGCCGCGGCCCGGGCCTGGAGGGTGCCGTGATTCCATTCCGCGAGACGTACCGGGACATCCCCTTGTACTCCCCGGCGAAGAAGCCGTGCCGGGTGGACCTGAGCGACAACACCAACCTCTTCGGCGCACCGCCGTCCGCGGATCGCGTGCTGCGGGAGGAGGGCTTCCTTCGGCTGTCCCGCTATCCCGCCGGCTATGCGCCGGACCTGAAGCGCGCCGTGGCCACCTACGCGGGCGTCTCGGTGGAGAACGTGACGACGGGCTGCGGCTCGGACGACGTCATCGACTGCGCGCTGCGGGCGTTCCTTGAGCCTGGGGACGCGGTGGCGTTTCCGGATCCCACGTTCGTGATGGTGCCCCTGTTCGCCCGGTTGAGCGCGCTCAAGCCGGTGCCCGTGCCGCTGCGCTCGGACCATGGCCTGGACGTGGACGGGCTGCTCGCGACGAAGGCGAAGCTCATCTACGTGTGCACGCCGAACAACCCCACCGGCACGGTGGCCTCGCGCGCGGCGCTGGAGCGGCTGGTGGATTCGGCTCCAGGCGTGGTGCTCATTGATCAGGCCTATGTGGAGTTCGCTCGAGGCGGGGACTTCCTCGACCTGGCGCGGACGCGGTCCAACGTGCTGGTGACGCGCACGATGTCCAAGGCGTTCGGACTCGCGGGCCTGCGGGTGGGGTGGGGCGTCGGGGCACCGTCGTTGGTGGCGGAGGTGGAGAAGGCCCGGGGGCCCTACAAGCACACTGCGCTCGGCGAGGCCGTGGCGGTCGCCGCGCTCACGGATGACGTCGCGTGGATGGAGGCCTGCGCGGCGGAGGCGGTGGAGAACCGCGAGCGGCTGCGCGGCGCCTTGAAGGCGCTGGGGCTGGAGCCGCTTCCTTCGGAAGGGAACTTCCTCCTCGTCCCCGTGCCGGAGGCACGGTGGGTGGGCGAGGCGCTGCGGGAGCGCAACGTGAACGTGCGGGTGTTCGAAGGGCTCACGGGCGTGGGCGATGCGCTGCGCATCGGCTGCGGTCCCTGGCCCATGATGGCTTCAGCGCTGAAGGCCTTGAAGGAGGTGCTGTGATGCGGGTGACCCTGTTCGACTATGGCGCGGGCAACCTGCACTCGCTGATCAAGGCGCTGGCCACCACGCCCGGCGCGGACGTGCGCGTGCAGGAGGATCCACTGCGCGCGCTGGATACCGACGTCCTGGTGCTCCCCGGCGTGGGCGCGTTCGGTTCAGCGGCGGCGCGGCTCGCACCGGGCCGCGAGGCGATGCGCAAGGCGCTGGACGCCGGCCTGCCGTGCCTGGGCATCTGCCTGGGCATGCAGTTGCTCTTCGAGGAGAGCGACGAGGGAGCAGGGCAGGGACTCGGCTACTTCCCGGGCCGGGTGACGCGGCTGGCCGCGCGGCACGTACCGCAGATTGGCTGGAACGACGTGGAGGAGGACCGGGCACTCCAGTCCGCGCGCTTGTCC
Organism: Corallococcus sp. M7; assembly: GCF_054512695.1. Lineage (NCBI taxonomy): Bacteria > Pseudomonadati > Myxococcota > Myxococcia > Myxococcales > Myxococcaceae > Corallococcus > Corallococcus sp. M7. The sequence goes on along the minus strand of NZ_CM137252.1, from coordinate 5,615,342 downwards.
ACCGTGTACTACGCGCACAGCTTTGTCTGCCGCGCCGTGGAGTCGCGCGAAGTGGTGGGCTGGACCACCCACGAGGGCGACCGGTTCCCCGCCTCCGTGCGGCGCGGAAACGTGCTGGGAGTGCAGTTCCACCCGGAGAAGTCCTCCCACGCGGGCGTGCACTTCGTGCAGGCGTTCCTCCAGGAGGTGTCCTCATGATCGCCATTCCGGCCATCGACCTGCGGGAAGGAGCGTGCGTGCAGCTCGTGGGTGGCTCCTACGAAGCAGAGCGCGTGCGCGTGAATGATCCGCTGGACGCCTTGAAGCAGTGGCTCGCGCTGGGCTTCCGCACGTTCCACGTCGTGGATCTGGACGCTGCGCTGGGCAAGGGCTCCAACGCGGACGTGGTGACGCGGCTGATTTCGCATGCCCCGGGCCTCACGTTCACGGTGGGCGGCGGGGTCCGTGAGGCTTCTCGTGTGGAGGCGGTGCTCGCGGGCGGGGCGTCCTCGGTCGTCGTGGGGACCCGCGCCATCGAGGACCTGGCCTGGCTCACCGAGGTCTCGGAGCGCTTCCCCGGCCGCGTGGTGGTCGCCGCGGACGTGAAGGGCCGGGAGGTCGTGACGCGCGGCTGGACGTCCGGCAGCGCTCGCGACATCCGCGACGTGCTGGCCGCGCTGGAGCCCCTGCCGCTGGGCGGGATGCTCGTTACGGCGGTGCACAAGGAGGGGCAGTTGGGCGGCGTGGACCTGCCCTTGATGGAGGAGGTCGCCCGTTCAAGCCGGCACCGGCTCTACGCCTCCGGCGGCGTGACGACGATCGAGGACCTGCGCTCGCTGGCGAAGGTGGGCGCATACGGAGCGGTGGTGGGCATGGCGCTGTACACGGGGCGGTTGGATGCGCGCGCGGTCGCGCGGGAGTTCACGCAATGAGCACGGTCACCACGGTCGTCCGCGAAACGAAGGAGACCCAGGTCACGGTGGAGCTGGCGCGCGGGACCGGCGTGGCCCGGGTGGACACGGGCCTCAAGTTCTTCGACCACATGCTCGCCACGTTCGCGCGCTACGCGGGGCTGGACCTGACCCTGCGCGCTCGCGGCGACCTGCGCCACCACCTGATGGAGGACGTGGCCATCACCCTGGGCACCGCCGTCCAGCGCGTCATCCCCGCCACCGCCGCGCGCTACGGCGAGCGCACCCTGCCCATGGATGACGCCCTGGTGCAGGCGTGCCTGGATGCGGGCGGGCGCTTCTACTACCGGGGCCCGCTGAAGAACCGGCTGTACGAGCACTGGATGCGCTCGTTCTGCGAGCACTCGCGCATCACGCTCCACCTGCGCGTGCTTCGCGGCAAGGACAGCCACCACCTCACCGAGGCGGCCTTCAAGGCGCTGGGGCTCGCGCTGCGCGATGCGATGGTGGACTCCGGCGTCGTCTTCAGCATGAAGGGCAGTGTCTCCCTGGAGGTGAAGTGATGCTGCGCCGACGGATCATCGTCTGTCTGGATGTGAAGGGCGGCCGGGTGGTGAAGGGCGTCCAGTTCGAGGGCCTGCGCGACGTGGGCGACCCGGTGGAGCTGGCCCAACGCTATGAGGAGGCCGGCGCGGACGAGGTGACCTTCCTGGACATCTCCGCGAGCTCCGAGGAGCGCCAGACGCTGTGGGACCTGGTGCAGCGCACCGCGGAGCGCCTCTTCATCCCACTCACGGTGGGCGGAGGCGTGCGCACCGTGGACGACGTGGGCCGCGCGCTGAGAGCCGGCGCGGACAAGGTGAGCATCAACTCCGCGGCGGTGGCCACGCCGGAGTTGCTCACCGGCTGCGCGGAGCGCTTCGGCGCCCAGTGCGTGGTGGCCAGCATCGACGCGAAGCGCGAGGGAGACCGCTACCGCGTCTATACACACGGCGGCCGGCGGCCCACGGACCTGGACGCAGTGGCCTGGGCGAAGGAATGCGTCCGGCGCGGCGCGGGCGAGGTGCTGCTCACCAGCATCGACCGGGACGGGGCGCGCACGGGCTACGACCTGGACCTGACCCGCGCGGTGGCGGAGGCCGTGGACGTGCCCGTCATCGCCTCCGGAGGCGCGGGCCGCGCGGAGCACGTGCGCGATGCCTTGACCCTGGGCGCGGCGGACGCGGCGCTCGTCGCCGGCATCCTCCACGACGGCCTCACCACCGTGGGCGCCTTGAAGTCCCTCTTGAATGACAACGGCATCGCCATCCGGAGCACGACATGAACGCGGACCCGCGAGACTTGATGGAGGCCGCCGCCGACGTGGCGCGCAAGGCCGGTGACGTGGCGCTGGACTTCTTCCGGCGCGGCATCGCCGTGGACACCAAGAGCGACGGCACGCCCGTGACGGTGGCGGACCGCACCGCCGAGTGGACCGCTCGCGAATGGCTGGAGGCGCGCTTCCCCCAGGACGGCATCCTGGGCGAGGAGTTCGGTGAGTCCCGGCCGGGCGCGAAGCGCCGGTGGATATTGGATCCCATCGACGGCACGAAGACGTTCATCCGGGGCGTGCCGCTGTGGGGCACGCTGGTCGCGGTGGCGGAAGGGGAGACCATCCTCGCGGGCGCGGCCTACTTCCCGGCCGTGAACGAGCTGGTCGTCGCGTCCCCGGGCCTGGGCTGCTTCTGGAACGGCTCCGCGGCGCACGTGTCGGAGCAGGACTCGCTGGCGCTGGCCGTGGTGTGCGTCACCGATGAGCGCTTCCTCCAGAACCCCGCGAAGGGCGCGGCCTGGAAGGAGCTGTCCCGGCAGGCGTCCGTCTCCCGCACGTGGGGGGACTGCTACGGCTACCTTCTCGTCGCCACCGGCCGCGCGGAGGTCATGGTGGATGAAGGTCTGTCGCCCTGGGACGCGGCGGCACTTCAGCCCATCATCGAGGAGGCGGGCGGCGTCTTCACCGACTGGAAGGGAAAGCGCACGGCGTTCGGCGGTGACGGCATCGCCACCAACGCGGCGCTGTCGCAGCGCGTACGCGAGGTGCTGCGCAAGGGAGTCCAGCCATGACGCTGGACCTGTCCAAGCTGGACTTCGACAAGGGCCAGGGGCTGGTGACGGTGGTGACGCAGGACGCGAGCACCGGCGACGTGCTGATGGTGGCGCACGCGGACCGCGAGGCGCTGGAGCGCACGCTCGCCACGGCCGAGATGCACTACCGCTCCCGCACGCGCGGCCTCTGGCACAAGGGCGCCACCAGCGGGAACACCCAGAAGGTCGTCTCCCTCTCCGCGGACTGCGACGGCGACGCGGTGCTCGCGCGCGTGCGCAAGGCCGGCCCCGCCTGCCACACCGGCGACGAGACCTGCTTCGGCGAGGGCCGCTGGGATGCGCTCGCGCACCTGGACGCGACGCTCGCCTCCCGAGCAGCCAGCCCCCAGCCCGAAGGCGCGAAGCCCAGCTACACCCGGCGCCTCCTGGATGATCGGAACCTGCGCCTGAAGAAGCTGGGGGAGGAGGCCGCGGAGCTCGTCACCGCCTGCGCGGACGCGGACACGCACCGGGCCGCGGAAGAGGCCGCCGACGTGCTCTTCCACGCGCTTGTCGCGGTGCGTGCCCTGGGCGTGACGCTGGACGACGTGAAGGCCGTCCTCGCCGCTCGCGCGCATCCGAAGTCCCCATGAATTCCCAGGATAGTCTGGCGTGTCGGTTGCGACCCAGGCGGAGTTGTCCAGCTGCACTGCATCCTCACAGCGTGACTGGCACACAGGCGCGCCAAAGGTGCATGCGTGTGTCCGCTACTCTTCAACCGCTTCTGTGATCCTGGTACAGATTCCGCCCTGCGACACGGGCCGTGCCCGACGAAGCGGCCCCGTCGTCATCAGCGTTCGCATCCCGGAGGCTTCGTGTCTGCCACGTACCAATCCGAACTCATCGACCGCGTCCTGTTCTCGCGGTGGCACAACCCGCCGACGAAGGACGACGTCCAGGCCATCATGGCGCAGATGGAGGACGCGACGCAGCGACTGGGGCAGAACGTCCTCTACATCGCGTCCATCAGCCCCAAGGCGAAGGTTCCCGACGCGACCGAGCGCGCGCACCTGAACCAGATGGTCGCCGAGGGCCGCCGCTACTGTGAGCAGTCCTGGCTCGTGTACGAGGGCACGGACCTGCAGCACAACCTGCAGCGAGTCATCATCTCGGGCGTGCTCATCCTCACGCGCACGTTCGACAACTACCTGTCGGTCGCCAAGTCGGCGGACGCCATCGTGAAGGACGTCTCCACCGCCCTGAAGAAGGACGCGTCCGGCATCTTCCGTCAGGCGCGCGAGCGCGGCCTGATCGCCTAGAGAACCCACGCGGGCGACGTCGGAGCCCCTCCGACGCCGCGTGCGTGATGGCGCCCGTGCCTACCGGGCGCCGATGATCTCCAGCTCCTTCAGCTCCACCCCCGGCCGCTCCGGAAGGACGCTCACCGCGTCCACGTCGAGCAGGGGGACCCCGGGCTTGCAGATCTCCCACCTGCCCGTGCCGTGGAAGCGGCAGACGGTGGGATCCACGAAGAAGCCCTTGCCCCCCGGCTCCGCGTGCCCCACGCCGTCCGGCGCGCGGACGTGCGCCCGCAGGGAGCCCGGCCCCGTGGCCCGCACCTGGAAGGACACCACGTACTTCAGCGACGGCGCGTACCCCAGCCGCAGCGGGGCGTTGGCGCCCGTGCCCCCATCCGAGCCCGCCATGGGCAGCTTCACCCCGGACAGCTCGTCCCGGTCGAACGCGCGGAACGCGTCCCCGGGGCCCGTCTGCTGATCCGGCTCGATGGGCTTCGTCTCCACCGTGCCCGCCGTGTTCAGCGTCGCCAGCATCGGCGCCCGCCGGGCCTGCTGCACCGCCGCCGCGTTCAGGAGCGGCGCGGGCAACTGACCCGTTTTCAAGCACGTGGGCGCCAGCGCCTCCGTGAGCGCCAGCAACTGCGGCTCCACCTCCGCCCCCGTCACGGCCGCGGGGCCCACGGCCTGGCGCGCGAGCTCCTGGCAGGCCGCGCCCAGGGCAGGCCCCGCGCGCTCCAGGCTCCAGCTCGCCTCCTGGAGGGGCGGGTTCTTCCGGCTCGCGGCCTCCTGCAACGCGCGCGTGACGGCCTGACCGCAGGGATTGTCGGCGGGCGCACATCGCTCGCAGAGTGTGGCGAGCATCTCGCGGGGCAGGTCATCCTTGGCCGTGAGGGGCGCCAGGGAGGCCAGGGCAGCGCCCCGGGCGCAGGCGGCGGCGGGAGGGGTGGGGCAGTCGCCCAGCTGCCGGCGCGCGTCACTCCAGGCCGTGCCCGCGTCCCCCGGGGTGCCTCCGTCGCCCTGGAGGAGGTCCCCCAGGACGGCGTCCAGACTCCGGCACGCGGCGGGGCCCAGGTCGGGCGGGGTGATTTTCACCGGCTGCTTCGCGCCCGGCGACTGCCCGGGGGCCGGAGCGGGCGGGGCTTGATGCGACACGTAATAGAGGCGCGCGAACGCCAGCAGCGCTACTAGCATCAAGAGAAGCGTGTGGAGCGGGAAGCGACGCACGAGCAAACTCCTTGATTCCAACCGGGACCGGGGGTTATCAGCGCCCGCGAGTTCCATCCGCAAAAATGACCGGAGGCGTGTGTGGCTGAGACTTTCGACGTGGTGATCATCGGCTCGGGTCCTGGCGGCTATGTGGGCGCCATCCGCGCGGCCCAGCTCGGGCTGAAGACGGCCATCATCGAAAAGGACAAGCGCCTGGGTGGCACGTGTCTGCACCGCGGCTGCATCCCCACCAAGTCGCTGCTGTGGACGGCGTCGCTCTTCCACCACATCAAGGAGTCGTCCGACTTCGGCATCGACGTGGCGAACCCGACCGTGAACTGGGCCAACGCCCAGAAGCACAAGGACAAGGTCGTCACGAAGGGTGCCAACGGCATCGACTTCCTGATGAAGAAGAACAAGATCACCGTGGTGAAGGGCCACGGCCGGATCGCCGGCAAGGGCAAGGTGGAGGTCACCGCCGAGGACGGCTCCAAGCAGACGCTGGACACGAAGAACATCATCATCGCCACGGGCTCCGTGCCCAAGTCCCTGCCCAACGTGGCGGTGGACCACAAGCGGGTGATGAACAGTGACTCCATCCTGACCATCGACCGCATCCCCAAGAGCATCATCGTCCTGGGCGCGGGCGCGGTAGGCTGCGAGTTCGCCTCCGTGTTCAACCACGTGGGCAGCAAGACGGCCATCGTGGAGTACATGCCCGCGCTGCTCCCCATCGAGGACGCGGACATCTCCAAGGAGCTGGACAAGATCTTCCGCCGCCGCGGCATCGACGTGCACACGGGCTCCGCGGTGCAGAAGGTGGAGCACACGGCGGACGGCGTGCGCGTCACCATGAAGGTGGGCGAGGAGACCAAGACGCTGGAGGCCGAGATCCTCCTGTCGGCGGTGGGCCGCGCGCCCGTCACCGAGGACGTGGGCCTCAACAAGACGTCCATCCAGACCGACCGCGGCTTCATCAAGGTCGACACGCTGTGCCGCACCAGCGAGCCCAACGTCTACGCGATTGGCGACGTCATCCCCACGCCGATGCTGGCGCACATGGCCAGCGCCGAGTGCGTGATGGTGGTGGAGCACATCGCCGGGAAGAACCCCGCGCCCATCAACTACGACCTGACCCCGTCCGCCACGTACTGCTACCCCGAGGTGGCGTCCGTGGGCCTGACGGAGAAGAAGGCCAAGGAGCGCGGCTACGACGTGAAGGTGGGCGTCGCCCCCTTCGGCGCGGTGACGAAGTCGGCCATCTCCAACGAGTCGGTCGGCCTCATCAAGATCGTCTCCGACAAGAAGTACGACGAGGTGCTGGGCATCCACATCATCGGGCCGCACGCCACGGAGCTGCTCGCCGAGGCCTGCGTCGCGATGAAGCTGGAGATCACCACCGAGGAGCTGGCCCACACCATCCACGCGCACCCGACGCTCTCCGAGATCATGCACGAGGGCGCCGAGGCCACGCTGGGTCACCCGCTGCACTTCTAGCGGGCACGGCGGCCCGGCCTCTTCTGGCCGGGCCCGCCGTAGAGCGCCAGCAGTGAGGCCGCCAGCGCGGCCAGCCGTTGGCGCAGCGGTTCCGGGGCGAGCACCTCCACGCCCGCCCCGATTTCGCACAGCTGGGAGACCGCGATGGACTCCCGCTCGAAGTCCAGCGTCACCTTCCGCTTCCCACCGCGTGCCGCGGGCGCCTTGTCGATGCGCTCACCGTCGGCCGGGGGACGCATCCTCCGCAGCGCTGCTTCCCCTTCCTGCGTGCAGGAGAGGGTGACTTCGTAGCGGGGACGCTCGGTGGCGAACCTCGCGCACCAGTCCTTCCAGAACGCGGGCAGGTCGAAGCCCTGCGGGCGGGTGAAGCCCTGGGGACGCAGCCGCACGTCGCCAATGCGCCCGCCCCGGAACACGCGCGGGCCCTTGTCCGTCCCCGCGACGAGGTACCAGCGGTCCGCCTTGATGACGAGCCCGTAGGGGTCCACCGTCCGGCGGGAGCGGGCACCGTCGAAGTCCTGGTAGCTCAGCGACACGCGGCGGTCCTGCCAGGCGGCGTCGCGCAGCTTGCCCAGGTGCGGCAGGGGCTCGCGGCCGGTGAACCAGCCGGAGGCGTCCACGTGCAGCCGCTGGCGCGCGTGCTCCAGCGCCGGCTGCTGGAGGGCGGGGAGGGCCGCTGCCAGCTTCACCAGCCCCGTGCGCAGCGGTCCGGACAGGCCCAGGTCGTCCAGGGCTCCGGGGGCGCCCACGGTGGCGAGGGCCTGGAGCTCCGGGCGGGTGAGGCCGGTGAGCTGGGTGCGCCAGCCCTCCATCAAGGCCACGCCGCCGGTGGCTCCGCGCGTGGCGTAGACGGGGACGCCCGCGGTGGTGAGTGCGTCCAGGTCCCGGTGCACGGTGCGGCTGGAGACCTGGAGCTCGCGCGCCAGCTCGCCCACGGTGCTGCGCGAGCGGGCCTGGAGGCGCATCAACAGGTGGACGAGGCGATCCGCGCGCATGGGCCCTCCGGGGTTCGGGAGAGGTGCAGTCTGGGCCGGCAATCATGACAGGGGTTGTCAGGATTGGGGATGCAAGGTGGCGCGTGAAAGGGGAGCACGGACATGAAGCCACTCGAAGGACAGGTGGCCCTGGTCGCGGGAGCGACGCGGGGCGCGGGCCGGGGAATCGCGACGATGCTGGGGGCGGCGGGGGCCACGGTGTACTGCACCGGGCGCAGCGTGAGGGGTGGGCTTGCGAGCGGGGCGTCGCGGCCGGAGACGATTGAAGAGACGGCGGAGCAGGTGACGGCGCTGGGCGGGAAGGGCATCGCGGTGCGGGTGGACCACTCCGTGGAGGAGGAGGTGGAGGCGCTCTGTCAGCGCATCCGCGCGGAGGCCGGGAAGCTGGATGTGCTGGTCAACGACATCTGGGGCGGGGAGACGCTGCACGAACTGGGGCTGCCGTTCTGGAAGCAGTCTCCGGCGAAGGCGCGGCTGATGTTCGACCGCGCCGTGGGCACGCACATCGTGACGAGCCGCTACGCGGTGCCGCTGATGCTGGAGCGCGACCGGGGGCTCATCGTGGAGGTGACGGATGGGGACTCGTTCGGCTACCGGGGCGGCGTTTCGTACGACGTGACGAAGATGGCGGTCATCCGGCTGGCGTTCGCGATGTCGCGCGACTTGCGCCGCACGAACATCACGGCGCTGGCGGTGACGCCGGGGTTCCTGCGCTCGGAGGAGATGCTGGATGGCTTCGGGGTGAAGGAGGCGAACTGGCGTGACGCGGTGAAGACGGTGCCGGACTTCATCGCGTCGGAGACGCCGTCGTATGTGGGGCGCGCGGTGGCGGCGCTCGCGGCGGATCCGGATGTCCACCGCAGGGCGGGGCGCGTGGTCGCGTCGTGGACGCTGGCGCGGGAGTACGGCTTCACGGATCTGGATGGCTCGCAGCCGCACTGGGCGGAGCACTTCGAGCGGACGTATGGGAAGCCGTACACGGTCGCGGATGAGGCGGCCTATGCGTCGTGGCTCGGGGGCTCCATCGAGATTGTCTGCCCGGACTGGCCGAAATACTGACCGTGCACGGCCCATCCCCTGAGGTCGGGTGACGCGCTATGGTCTGACGCGAGAGGTCGCGCACATGGCCAAGGGGCACCGCAGGAACGACGAGCCGGATCGGATCGACGAGACCCGGGTCGCGCCGTTGGACGACGACCTGGACGAGACGGACGAGGTCCGCACCGAGCAGACGCAGGTGCCGGCCTCGGTGCAGCGCGACGCCGCGGAGGCGGCCCGTTCCTCCGCGGCGGCTCCCGGCCGGAAGTCCTGGGGCAACCAGTCGCGGAGCGCGCCTCCCCCGCGCGCACCCGAGTTCACGGGCCTGGAGACGCGGATGACGCCGCCTCCCGTTCCCGACGATGACGAGCCGGCCCTGGAGACCCGCGTGGACGGGCTGTCGCCCCCGCCGCCGCCCCGTGGTCAGGGCGCACGGGAGGAGGACGACGACGCTGAGTTCGCTGCTCCGGCGACCGTCGCGCGTCCATCGCGTGAAGGTGAAGGGGGCCGGCAGGGGCGCGCGGGAGAGGCGGGTCGCCCATCGCGTGGCGGTGCACGCGAGAACGGGCAGGGTGCTCCAGAAGCCGTGCGTCCCGGCCGCGCGGTGACTCGAGAAGAAGGGCAGGACCTGCCGGAGATCGTCCGTCCTTCACGCGGTGAAGGCCTCCCGGAGAGCGCACGCTCAGGCCGTGGTGGCGCGCGTGAAGAGGGCCAGGGCCTTCCGGAGATCATCCGGCCGAGTCGCGGTGGCTCGCGTGAAGAAGGGCAGGGGCTTCCGGAGATCGTCCGTCCTTCACGAGGTGAAGGCCAGGGCCTTCCGGAGAGCGCCCGTTCTCCCCGTGGCGCTGGCTCTGCTCGTGGCGGTGGCCGTGAAGAAGGTCAGGGCCTGCCGGAGATCGCCCGCCTGGGCCGTGATGGCGCGAAGCAGGAGGAGGGCTTCGAGCTGCCGGAGATCATCCGCGCGGGCCGTGGCGCCGAGTTGGACGGAAGCTCTTCCGAGCCTCCTCGCAAGGCCAGCCGGCCGGAGCCGATGATCTTCGCTCCACTCCCGTCCGCGCAGGCGGCGAGCCAGTCGTCGGAAGCGACGCCCGAGCTGCGCACGATGTTCGCCACCCACTCCGCGCTGCTCGCGGAGCGCCTCAAGGCCGAGCTCCAACACAAGATCTACGGCCGCAGCCCGCACCGCATCCTCCGCGTGGACGAACCCGAGGGCCCCAGCACCGCGGGCGGCAAGCAGGCCCGTCAGGCCATCTCGCTCGTGGACCGCAAGGGGACCGCTCCCGCGCTCGTCGCGGGCTGGGTGGACGTGGCCAAGGGGCAGGCCTCGCTGCGCAACCACGAGGCCGTGGCCAGGCGCTACGAGTTCCAGCACGGCACGCCGCTGGAATTGGTCCCGGAGGAATACGAGAAGTTCCTCACCGACGTGGACGAGGTGCTGCGCACCGCCGCCATCCAGGTCCGCATCCTCGTGCCGGACGAATCCGCGCCCACGCGCGCCACCGTCGGACAGCAGGCACCGCGCTCCACCGGCGTCGCCGTGCGCTGGGTGATGCTGCTCGTCATCATGGCCTTCCTGCTGGGACTCGGCGCGGGCGCCACGCTGCTGCGCGGCGGCTGAGGCCCCGCCACTGTCCGCTGAACGAAGGGGCGCTGCGCACCGGTGCGATGGCCCGGCCGCCTCGCCCCTTCCACCTTGGTGTCTCCCCATCCGGCCGGAGGCACCCATGGCATCTCCCCATCGCCGTCCCAAGTCCCACCTGCGCAAGCTGCTGGGCGGCTGCGTCGTGACCGTCGCCCGGGCCTTCGCCCCCACCTCCGTGCTCGCGGACGGTCCTCCGGTGTTGGATGTCCGGCCGCGTTACGGGCGCGTTCCGGGCCCGGGCCACCACTCTCAAACACTCGGAATCCGAGGCGCGGATCCGCGCCTCCCCGGATGACGCGGGAGTGACAGCGGGGCGGGGTGCCCCGTGGTACGGTGCTCGCGTCATTTTTCAGGGGGGACATTCACGAGTACCCGCCCTGGAACTCCGTGAGCCCCACCATGCGCAGACTCTCTCTGCTCGCCCTCTGCCTCGTCGTCGTCACCGCGTGTTCATGCGGCGACAAGGACTCGAAGGGCGGCCCCTCGGAGACCGGCACCGCGCCGGCTCCGTCCTCGAAGTCCCCCGGCCTCGCCGTCGAGCCGCTGCCCGAGCCTCCCGCGCTGAAGATCGACGCCGAGGACGCCGCGTCGCAGGGCCCGCTCTCCATCGCGGCCGCGCGGCCGACGGGCCAGGTCTACGGCAGCGCCCGGCCGACCATCACCTTCACCAAGCCGATGATCGCCCTGGGCTCGGTGGCCGCGGAGCGTGGCCTGGCGGCCCCCGCGACCATCACCCCCGCGCTGGAAGGCGAGTGGCGCTGGCTGGGCTCCGCGAGCGTGGAGTTCGTGCCGAGCGGGTCCGTGAAGATGGGCACGCAGTACACGGTGACGGTGCCCGCGGGCCTCAAGGCCATGGACGGCACCGCGCTGGCGCAGCCGTACACCTTCCAGTTCGAGACGCCGCGCCCCTCGCTCCAGACCGCGCAGCCGGAGTCGGATTTCCGCTGGCTGCAGCCGGAGCAGGTCTTCACGCTGACCTTCAACCAGGCCGTGAAGGACCTGGCGCAGCACGCGCGCCTGGAGCCCGCGACCGGCGCGCCCGTGCCGCTCACGCTGGTGAAGACGACGCCGCTCGCGGACGTGAAGGAGGTGCAGGTGGGCAGCGGCCCGCAGCGCCGCTCCCAGGACCGGCGCGTGAAGTACGAGCTGAAGCCCGCGCAGAAGCTGCCCTCGGGGACGCAGTTCACCCTGGTGCTGGACGGTGAGCTGACGGGCACGGAAGGCCCGCTGCCCATGGGCGAGGCGGTGCGCTACCCCTACGCCACCTACGGCGCGCTCAAGGTGGAGTCCGCGGGCGCGTGCGTGTTCACCTGGGGCGAGGAGCAGTGCTCCTACGGCCCGCTCATCCTCTTCACGTCCAACGAGCTGGACGCCGCCTCGCTCAAGGGCAAGGTGACGCTGGAGCCGAAGGCGGAGATCGACTGGGAGCGCGTGCAGACGCAGCTGCCGTGGTCGGGCGCGGAGCTGAAGAGCCCCTACGTGTCGCTGCCCGGCCGCTACCGCCCCGGCACCACGTACAAGATCAAGGTCGCGGAAGGGTACAAGGACCTCTTCGGCCAGACGGGCCCGGCCTTCCAGGGCCAGGTGAAGCTGTCGGACGTGGAGCCGTCCTTCGACTCCGGCTCGCAAGAGGCGCTGGTGGAGGCGTCCGGTGACGGCTCCATCCCCATGGTGACGACCAACGTCCCGGAGGTGCAGGCGGAGGTGTGGGCGCTGTCTCCCGCCGAGCTCGCGCGGCTCATCGAGACCAACGAGTGGCCGGCCTCGGAGCCCTACCGCACGACGCTGGACACGAAGTCCGCGCGCAACGTGGAGCGCACCACGCCGCTCGACCTGCGCCCGGCGTTCAACGGGGCGAAGACGGGCCTGTTCCTCGCGCGGCTGGAGGCGCCGTCGCTCAAGCAGAAGTACCCGCGCCGCGTGATTGGCCAGGTGACGGACCTGGCGGTGCACGCGAAGCTGGGCGCCGCCTCCGGCGTGGTGTGGGTGACGTCGCTGGCGACGGGCGCCCCGGTGCCGGACGCGCAGCTGACGCTCTGGGACAAGCAGGGCACGGAGCACTGGACGGGCACGACGGACGCCAACGGCCTGGCGAAGGTGCCGGGCCTGTCGGAGCTGCTCAAGCCCAAGAACGAATCCGCCTGGAACACGCCCTGGGCCATGGTGTCCGCGGTGAAGGACACGGACATCGGCGTGACGCTGTCGACCTGGGAGGGCGGCATGTCGCCCGGCGCGTTCTCGCTGCAGAGCGCGTGGGAGGGCCGCGTCGCGGACAGCCTGGGCTTCGTGTTCGCCGACCGTGGCATCTACCGCCCCGGTGACGACGTGATGCTCAAGGGCGTGGCGCGCTACCGCCGCCTGGGCGTGCTCAAGGCGCCGCCCGCGAACGCGAAGGCGCAGGTGACCGTCACGAGCTCGCGCGGCGAGAAGGTCTTCCAGACGGAGGCCGCCGTCACGAAGTACGGCACCTTCCGCGCGGACCTCAAGCTGGGCAAGGACCTGCCGCTCGGCTACTACGACGTGGCCGCGCAGCTGAAGGTCGGCGGCGAGACGCTGAGCTACGGCGGCACCTTCCGCGTGGAGGAGTACCGCGCGCCGCAGTTCCGCGTGGACGTGGCGGTGCCGAAGAAGGACGTCGCGGCCGGCGAGCCGCTCACCGCCCGCGTGGACGCGCGCTACCTGTTCGGCGGCGCCATGGGCGATGCGCAGGTGCGCTGGAACGTGCAGCGTGAGAGCTCGTTCTTCACGCCCCCGGGTAATGAGGCCTTCACCTTCGGCGTCAACACCTGGTGGTGGGACGATGATCAGCCGGAGCACAGCGCCGAGTCGTTCGGCTCCGGTGACGGCCGCACGGACGCGCAGGGCCAGCTGGCGCTGGTGCTGGGCAACGCGGACGCGCCCGGCGGCAAGACGTGGGAGTACACGCTGGAGGCGGAGGTGGAGGACGTCAACCGCCAGCGCGTGGCCAACCGCAACCTCATCATCGTGCACCCCGCGGATGTCTACGCGGGCCTGCGCCTGCTCTCCACCGGCTTCGCGGAAGCCGGCAAGGAGGTGGGCCTGGAGCTCGTCGCCGTCTCGCCCGAGGGCAAGCGCCAGGACGGCGTCGCGGTGGACGTGAACATCAAGCGCCGCGAGTGGAAGTCCATCCGCAAGAAGGGCGAGGGCGGCCAGTGGTTCACCGTCACGGAGCCGGTGGAGACGGAGGCGGCGAAGTGCTCGGTGAAGAGCGCGGCGACGCCGCAGCCGTGCAAGTTCACCCCCGCGGAGCCCGGCCTGTACGTGATGGAGGCGGTGGCCACGGACGCGAAGGGCCGCAAGGCGACGACGCGCGACTCGCTCTACGTCACCGGCTCCGGCTGGGTGTCCTGGCAGCGCAACGACACGGACCGCATCGACCTGGTGGCGGACAAGCAGCTGTACGACGTGGGTGACACCGCGAAGATTCTGGTGAAGAGCCCGTACCCGCAGGCGGACGCCATCCTCACGGTGGAGCGCGAGGGCGTGCTCAGCGTGCGCCGCGTGAAGCTCAAGGGCAGCGCCACCGCGCTGGACGTGCCGCTGGGCGAGGGCGCCATCCCCAACGTCTTCGTGGGCGTGGTGCTGGTGCGCGGCCGCGTGGAGGCGGCCAAGGGCATCGAGTCCGGTGACGACCCGGGCCGCCCCGCGGTGCGCGTGGGCTACACCCAGCTCCGCGTGGAGAAGAAGTCCAAGCGCCTGTCCGTGGCGCTCACGCCGGACGCGCAGGAGAAGCGCCCGCGCGACAAGGTGACGGTGAACGTCGCGGTGAAGGACGCGGCGGGCAAGGGCACGAAGTCCGAGGTGACGCTGTGGGCCGTGGACGAGGGCGTGCTGCGGCTGACGGGCTACAAGGCGCCGGATCCGCTGGACGCGATGTTCCAGGAGCGCGGCCTGTCGGTGCGCATCGGCGAGCCGCTCATCCACCTGGTGCTGCGCAAGCTGTACGGAGAGAAGGGCTCGAGGCCGGGCGGCTCCGGCGGCTCCGACGCGACGGGCTCCGGCATCCGTTCCAACTTCAAGACGACGGCGGTGTTCCAGTCGGTGGAGACGGACGAGCAGGGCCAGGCGAAGGTGGAGTTCACGCTGCCGGACAACCTGACCACCTTCCGCATCATGGCCGTCGCCGTGACGGACGCGGACCGCTTCGGCGTGGGCGAGAGCAAGGTGCAGGTGGCCAAGCCGCTCTTGGCGCTGCCGGCGCTGCCCCGTCTGGTGCGCGTGGGTGACAAGGCGGAAGCGGGCGTGGTCATCCACACCACCAACCCGGCCATCAAGGAGGCCAAGGTCACCGCGCAGCTCACGGGCGTGCGCGTGGAGGGGCCCTCGGAGAAGACGGTGCAGCTGGACGGCAAGGCCCGCGAGGTGCGCTTCACCTTCGTGGCCGAGCAGCCGGGCACCGCGGTGTTGCGCTTCGCCGTCGCGGGCGGCGGGGAGACGGACGGGGTGGAGCAGCAGATCCCCGTGCAGCTGCCCGTGGGCATGGAGGCCGTGGCGGTCTACGGCGACACGACCAGCGAGCGCGTGGAGGGGCTCAAGCCGCCGGGCGGCGTGCGTCCGGGCATGGGCGGCCTCACGCTGACGATGTCCTCCACGGTGATGGGCGGGTTCGATGAGTCGATGAACCAGCTGGTGGACTACCCCTACGGCTGCCTGGAGCAGATGTCGTCGCGGCTGGTGCCGTTCGTGGCGCTGCGCGAGCTGTCCGGCAAGTTCGGCGTGGCATGGACCGGCGGCTCGGAGGAGCAGAAGCAGGCGTTCGTGCGCGGCTTCCTCAGCGAGGACGCGCTGAAGACGCAGGGCACGCTGGATCCGGACACGGTGGTGACGGCGACGGTGCGCAAGATTCAAGCGCTCCAGAACCACGATGGCGGCTTCCGCTTCTGGGCCTCCAGCGACTGCTCGTCGCCGTATGCGTCCGCGTACGCGACGCTGGCGTTGGCGCGCGCGAAGGAGGTGGGCTACCCGGTGGACACGGCCGTGCTCGACAAGGCGCGGAAGTTCCTGGCGGACAAGGTGGCGGCGGGCGTGTGCTCGCAGTGCGCCTATGGCTGCAGTGGGGTGGGGCTGGAGACGCGGGCCTTCGCGCTCTACACGCTGGCGCGCATGGGGTCGCCGCGGCCGTCGTACTACAACGAGCTGTTCGAGCAGCGGGAGAAGCTGCCGCTCTTCGCGCGGGCGATGCTGACGGACGCCATCTTCGTGGGGAAGGGCAACCGCGCGCAGGGCCAGAAGATGCTCCAGGAGCTGCTCAACACGGCCCAGGAGACCGCGGCGGGCGTGCACTTCCAGGAGACGGACGCGAAGACGTACGCGCCGCTCTGGTCCTCCGACACGCGCACCACGGCGCTGGTGCTCCAGACGCTGGTGGACGTGCAGCCGGACCACCCCTACGTGTCGAAGATGGGCCGCTACCTGGCGTCCGCGCGCGAGGGTGATGGGCGCTTCCGCAACACGCAGGAGGCGGCCTTCACGCTGATGGCCCTGTCGGAGGTGGTGCGCCGCAAGGAGACGGCCGCGCCGTCCTTCGAGGCGGTGGTGAAGCTGGGCGGGCAGGTGATTGCCTCCGCCGACTTCAAGGGCCGCGACATGGGCGTGAAGACGGTGCAGGTGCCGGTGGAGAAGCTGGGCCCGGCGGACAAGGCGCAGCCCTTCACCTTCGGGGTGAACGGTACGGGCAATCTCTACTACGGGGCGCTCCTGCGCTACGCGCCGGCGCAGCTGCCGGTGGATCCCCTGGACCGGGGCATCATCGTCCAGCGCTGGTTCGAGCCGTACACGGGCGGCGGCCAGGCGAAGGCGGCGCGCGCGGGCGAGCTGGTGCGCGTGCGCGTGCGCGTGGCCACGCCCATGCGGCGCAACTTCGTGGCGGTGGACGTGCCGCTGCCCGCGGGCCTGGAGCCGGTGGACACGTCGCTGGCCAGCACGGCGAGCCTGCCGGGCCCGGCGGGCTCCGGCCAGGAGGAGGGCCCCGGCGAGGGCTACGAGTACGAGAGCGAGGAGGACCTGTCGGAGACGGACGAGGGCAACAACGTCTGGGCGACGCGCTTCTGGTCGCCGTTCAACCACACGGAGATGCGGGATGACCGCGTGGTGTTCTTCGCCGACGAGCTGCCTCCCGGGGTGCACGTGGCGACCTTCGTCGCCCGGGCCACGACGCCGGGAGACTTCCTGCTCAAGCCCGCGCACGCGGAGGAGATGTACGCGCCGGAGGTGTTCGGCCGCTCCGAGGGTGGGCGCTTCCCGGTGCTGATGCCGGACGAGGTCGCTTCGAAGTGATGAAGCGCCTCACGCTTCGCGGGGCAGTGCGCGCCGTGGCGGTAGTGGCGGCGCTCCTGGTGGTGGGCTGCGCGGGCTTCATCGCGTGGCCCCTGCCGGGGACGTTGTTGTCCCGCGAGGCGCTGTCCTCGCTGGTGCTCACCGACCGCACGGGCCATGCCCTGCGCGAGGTGCTCTCCCGCGAGGACGGACGCAGTGTGGGCCTTCCGGAGGGACGCATTCCTCCGAAGGTGCGGCAGGCGTTCATCGCCGCGGAGGATCAACGCTTCACGTGGCATCCGGGCGTGGACGTGGTGGCGGTGGCCCGGGCGGCGCGAGACAACGTGTCCGCCGGGCGCATCGTGTCTGGTGCGTCCACGATTCCGCAGCAGCTGGCGCGCAGGTTGGTGCCCCGCGAGCGCTCGTGGTGGGGCAAGGCCGGCGAGGCGCTGTGGGCGCTGCGGCTGACACTGCACCTGTCCAAGGAGCAGGTGCTGCTGGAGTACCTGGACCGCGTGCCGCTGGGGAACT
Source organism: Corallococcus sp. M7 (assembly GCF_054512695.1). Taxonomy (NCBI): domain Bacteria; kingdom Pseudomonadati; phylum Myxococcota; class Myxococcia; order Myxococcales; family Myxococcaceae; genus Corallococcus; species Corallococcus sp. M7. The sequence goes on along the minus strand of NZ_CM137252.1, from coordinate 5,597,905 downwards.
CCACGTTCGGCGTGGAGGCGGCGGCGCGGCGGTACTTCGGGCGGCCGGCGGAGCGGCTGTCGGTGGGACAGGCGGCGCTGCTCGCGGGGATGGCACGGTCGCCCGCGCGAAGGGATCCGTACCGGCGGCCGGAGATGGCCCAGGCCGGGATGCGCGACGTGCTGTCGCGCATGGTGGAGGAGGGCTTCCTGACGAAGGACGAGGCGCGGCTGGCGGAGGAGACGCCGCTGGACCTGGTGCCTCCGGAGCGCGTGTTCGAGGTGCCGCACCTGACGACGGCGCTGCTTCAGCGGTTGCCGGAGATGGGCTTGGACCGGGCGTCGCGCATCGAGACGACCATCGACCCGGCGCTCCAGGCGTCGGTGGAGAAGGCCATCACGGAGGAACTGCGCGGCCTGGCGCATCGGCGCGTGGGTGAGGCGGCGGCCATCGTCATCGATAATGCCTCGGGCGAGGTGCTCGCGTACGTGGGGTCCTCGGACTTTTTGGACGAGGAGAAGGGCGGGCAGAACGACGGCGTGCGCTCGCTGCGGCAGCCGGGGTCGGCGCTGAAGCCGTTCGCGTATGGGCTCGCGCTGAGCAAGGGCTTCACGCCGTCGAGCGTGCTCGCGGACGTGGAGGTGCACCTGGCGACGCCGGGTGGCGCGTACGTGCCGAAGAACTACGACCGGCGTGCGCACGGTCCAGTGCGGCTGCGCGCGGCGCTGGCTTCCAGCTACAACATCCCGGCCGTGCGGGTGGCGGACGCGCTGGGGCCGGAGCAGGTGCTGCGTGTCCTGCGCGAGGCGGGCTTCCAGAGCCTGAAGGAGAGCGCGTCGCACTACGGCGTGGGCATCGTGCTGGGCAACGGGGACGTGACGCTGCGAGAGCTGGCGAGGGCGTACCGGGGGTTGGCGCGGGGTGGAGTGGTGGGGCCGTTGAGGGAGGTGCGCGCGGCGTTCGGGCCGGATGGCAAGCCGCTGCGGATTCCGCAGGAGTTGGAGGAGCACCGCTTCCTGGCGGCGCGGCCGGTGGAGCTGCTCACGGACGTGCTGGCGGACGAGGCGGCACGCGCACCGGCCTTCGGTCTGGACAATGCGTTGCGGCTGCCGTTCCGGGTGGCGGCGAAGACGGGGACGAGCCGGGCGCACGTGGACAACTGGGCGGCGGGCTTCACGCGCGAGCGCACGGTGGCGGTCTGGGTGGGCAACTTCGACGGCACGCCGATGCGAGGCGTGTCAGGCATCACGGGAGCAGGCCCGGTGTTCGCGCGGGTGATGGCGCTGGCGATGCGGGGCATCCGGGCCGCGCCGCTGGTGGACCGCAGCCACTTCGAGTCCGCGGAGATCTGCCCGCTGTCCGGCGAGCGCGCGGGCCCGAACTGTCCCGGAGCGATGAAGGAGGTCTACCTGCCGGGCACGGCGCCGCGCCACACGTGCACCATGCACCGTGGCGACGGCTCACTGGACGTGGGCCCGGCGTATCTCGCGTGGGCCCAGGCGGAAGGCCTGGCCTCCACATCGGTGAGCGCCGAGGGCGGACCGGGGATGCAGCCCGGCTTCATCCTGCCGGCGAACGGGGATGAGTTCCTGGTGGAGCCCGAGCTGCCCGAAAGCGCGCAGGCAGTGCCCGTGCGGGTGATGGCACCACAGGGCGCGAAGCTGCTGGAGCTGCGCACGGATGATGGCCGCCGCATCGAGCTGCGTCCGCCCTTCGTGACACGGCTGCCAGCGGTAGCGGGAGAGCGCCGCTTGGAGCTCTGGGCGCCCGGTGGCTCCGAACCCCTGGCGGTGACGCGGTTCCGGGTCCGATGAACGCTGCGGGAGTGGCCGTGCTCATCGCGGCGCTGGTGGCGGGCACGGCTCCTGCTGTCGAGAGCGCGGGCGCAAGGGTCCTGGCGGCTGATACGCACGTTCGCTCAGCTTCACGGTCCGCACCACCTTCGCCTGCCGCCCATGCGCGCAAGCCCGTGGCGGACACAGACGTCCGCTCCACTTCACGGCCCGATAGGTCGTCGCCAGCGGCCGGTTCACAGGCCGATGCGCGCGCATCCTCCGCGTCGACCTCCCGCGCGCGTCAGCCCGTGGCCGAAACACAGATCGACGTGCGCATCCTCTCCAAGCACCGGCCTGCGCGGTTGCGGCTGGACGGTCCGCGATCTCTAGAGGTCGTGGCTTCGGGGAACACGCTCGTCGTCGATGGCAGGCCCCAGCCTCATGCGCTGCGGCTCGATGCTGGCCGCTGGCATGTGCGGGGCCGTGGCCTGGATCGGCGCTACGAATCCTCGCTTTCGTTGGAGGCACAGGACGGTGAGTTGATCGTCGTCGCCACCTTCGCGCTGGAGACCTACGTCGCCGCCGTCACCGCGAGCGAGACCGAGGTCGACACCCCTTTCGAGGCGCTTCGTGCGCAGGCCATCACCGCGCGCAGCTACGTGCTCGCTTCTGGCAGGCGGCACGATGGGGCCCGGGCCTGCGACCTCACCCACTGCCAGGTCCTTCGCGGTGAGGGCTTCGCCCGCCACCTGCGCCGCGCCCGCGATGCCGCACGCTCCACCGAAGGCGTCGTGCTGCGCCTTCCCAGCGGCGCCGTGGCCCTTGCTCCATTCCACGCAAGCTGCGGCGGACACACGGCCGAGCCCGTGGCCGTGTTCGGTGCCCCGGACCTCACCGGTGCCGCCGCCGTGCCGGACCGGTGTCCCGCGTCGCCGTGGCGCGCTGTCGTGCCTCGCGCCCTGGTGACGGCCGCCGCTTCGGTCGCGGTCGGTGGCCCCGCGCAGGCGGAGGATCTGCTGCTGGACCGGGACTCCAGCGGCGCGGTGGTCCGCATCGTGGACCGCGCCTCGGGACGCGAGGGCCGTGGCGACGCGTTCTTCCGCGCGCTCGGAGCGCGTGCGGGTTGGGACCGGATCCGCAGCGCGCGGTTCTCGATGACGCTTGGTGGTGACCAGGCACTCCTCGAAGGACAGGGCCACGGCCACGGCGTCGGCCTCTGTCAGGCCGGCGCGGCCCTGCTCGCACGGCAGGGCTGGACCGCGGAGCAGTTGCTCGCGCACTACTTCCCGCGCGCCCTTCTGGAGAAGCCCCGGAGCAAGTGAACGCGAGGGCCGCGATGGCCTCCCGTTCGCAGTCGTCCGCGAAGGTGACGGCCCTCCAGGGGCTCTCCCCCGGCCTCTCCCCAAGGGCTTACCAGCATCCGTCGTGCTCCGTATCGATTGCACCAGAGCCCTCAGCCCCGCGCGGTCCGGTGGGGAGGTGGCTTCGCGCACCGGCCATCCCGGTGCGGGACCCAACCGGGAGGCATCACATGGCGTTCAATCTGATCGAAGCAGTCGGCTCACAGTTCATGCAGAAGGGATTGCTCCAGAAGATCAGCGGTTCGCTCGGCGAGGATCCGCAGGCCACCACCAAGGCGCTGCCGGGCGCCATCGCCGCCGTGGCCGCGGGCGTCGTGGACCAGGGCGGAAACGAGGCCGGTGCCCACCGCCTGCTGACCAAGCTCAACGAGGGCGGCTTCACCGGACCGGACGCGCCCCCACGCGTCGGCGGCGTCGGCGAGGGGCTCCTCGACGAGGAGGAGCGCGGGAAGGGGATGCTGAGCGGCATCTTCGGCAACAAGCTGGGCGGCATCACCGAGGGGCTCACGCGCTTCGGCGGGATGCGCAACGCCGGCTCGGCGACGCGGCTGTTGTCCCTGGCCGCCCCCATGCTGATGGGCGTCCTGGGCAAGCAGGTGCGTGATCAGCGCATGGGCTCCTCCGGGCTCATGCAGATGCTCAACGGCCAGCGCAACAACATCGCCGCCGCGCTGCCCGCGGGCCTGGGCGGCATCCTGGGCTTCGGCGGTGCGCGCCACGCGGTCGCGGAGGTCATCGAACCCCACCGCGAGACCGTGACGCAGGTCCGTGAGACAGCCCCCATTCGCGAAGCCCACACCGTGCGCGAGACGACGCCCCGGACGACCTACAACCGTCCGCCGGAGAAGAAGAAGAGCATCGCCGGCTGGGCGGTGCCGCTGGCCCTGCTCGCCCTGGTCGCGCTCGCGTGGGGTGCCCTGCGCGGACGCCGGGACGAGCGCAGGGCGCCGCAGGTGACCCGCACCACCACGACACCTCCTCCGCAGGATCGCGTCGCGCAGACCCCCCAGCCTACGACACCTCCGCCCGTGACCCAGCCGCAGGCCACGCAGCCGACCCCGCCCGCCACGGGCGGCGCCGGCACGGTGGAGAACGAGGGCACCGGCGGCTCCGGCTCGCAGCCGAGCGAGAGCGCCAACATGGCGGCGGACGCGGGCACGGGCGGCTCCGGCGGCGACGTGGAGAAGGAGACCGCTGGCGCGGCGGACACCCAGAAGCAGGAGAACGAAGGCACTGGTGGCTCGGGCCAGGAGAAGATGCGCGTGAGCGATCCCAACAGCCTGCGTGAGGCCTTCAATGGCCCCAGCGCGGAGCAGGGCTTCGTGCTGGAGGGCGTGGAGTTCAAGACGGGCTCCTCGCAGCTCACCAAGAGCAGCCAGCGCATGGTGGGCGAGCTGGGGGACGTGATGCAGGAGAAGTCCGACACGCGCGTGCGCATCAACGGCTTCACCGACTCCACCGGCGACGCGGACACCAACCGTCAGCTGTCGCAGAGCCGCGCGGAGAGCGTGCGCCGGGCGCTCGTGCGCCGGGGCATCCCGCAGGACCGCATCGAGGTCAGCGGCGAGGGTGACGCGAATCCCATCGCCTCCAACGACACTCCCGAGGGCCGCGTGCAGAACCGCCGCATCGAGGTGCAGGTGCTCGGTCAGTAATCCCCCCGGGCACGCGGTCCCGGCGGCGTCCGGTCCTCATGGGGAGGACCGGGCGCCGCTGTCTTGAGTCACGGAGGCCGGCTCCGGCCGGTGCAGCGGTTCCCCCAGCAGGTCCGCCAGGTCGAACGCGTCCATCAGCGCGTGCCCCTGCAGGTCGTTGTTGAAGAACACCCACGCCGTCCGGCCCGCGTCGCGCCAGGCCTCGAGCCCTGCCGCCACCCGCCGGAGCGCGCGGCGTCCATAGCGGCCCTCGTAGCGCCCCTGCGCACCGTGGAAGCGCAGGTAGCGGAAGCCACCGGTGGGGCGGGGGACCGGTACGTCCACGAGGTCGTGCTCGCACACCGCCGCGCCGTACGCGTCCAGCAGCGCGAGCACCTCCGGGTGGTACCAGGCCGCGTGCCGGAACTCGAAGACGTGCTGGACGCCGCCCGGCAGGTGGGCGAGGAAGCGCTCCAGCCGCTCGGGGTCCGGCTTCGTCATGTTTGGCGGCAGTTGCCACAGGACGGGCCCCAGCCGGCTGCCCAGGCGGAGGACCCGCGAGTGGAAGAGCGCCACGCCCTCGCCGACCTCCTTGAGGCGCTTCAGGTGCGTGAGGAAGCGGCTGCCCTTGCACGCGAAGCGAAAACCGCGCGGCACCTGCTCCCGCCAGCCGTCCACGGCCGCCTCCGTGGGCAGGCGGTAGAACGTGGCGTTGAGCTCCACGGTGGAGAACACGCGCGCGTAGTAGGGGAGCCAGCGGCGGACCGGCAGCCCGTCCGGATAGAAGAGCCCCTTCCAGTGCTTGTAGACGTACCCGCTGGTCCCCAGGTGGATGGCCGCCATGGGCTGGAGGATGGGCATGCCCCCCGCGCGTGGCCGCGCCCTGTCCACCGCGTTACACCTCCCGGAAGTTGTCCTCGGGGTTGGCCCGCGCTAACGCGAGGCGTTAGGGCTTCACGCTTGACCCTGCTTTCACCCACCCTCTAGAAGGCCCGCGACCCATGGCGACTCCCGACCGGTTTCCCCTCCCACAGGTCTCTGAAAGCACCCGTAAACCCGAGTGGTTGAAGGTGCGCCTGCCGCATGGCGAGGGCTATGAGCGGGTGAAGGCCATCGTGAAGCGGGTGGGCCTGTCCACGGTGTGCGAAGAGGCCCGCTGCCCGAACATCGCCGAGTGCTGGGGCGGTGGCACCGCCACGGTGATGCTGATGGGCGAGGTGTGCACGCGCGCCTGCCGCTTCTGCCACGTGAAGGTGGGGGCCCCTCCGCCGCTGGACCCGATGGAGCCCATCCATCTGGCGCAGGCGGTGAAGGAGATGAACCTGGAGTACATCGTCGTCACGTCGGTGAACCGCGACGACCGTCCGGACGGAGGCGCCGGCCACTTCGCGTCCGCCATCCGGGAGCTGCGCAAGGAGAGCCCGCGCACGCTGGTGGAGGTCCTCATCCCCGACTTCAAGGGGAAGGAAGAGGACCTGGCCACGGTGACGCAGGCGAAGCCGCACGTGGTGGCGCACAACGTGGAGACGGTGGAGCGGCTGACGCCCACGGTGCGCGACCGCCGCGCCACGTACCGCCAGTCCCTGCGCGTGCTGGAGTACCTGAAGAACCGCCCGGAGAAGGTCTACACCAAGACGTCCGTCATGGTGGGCCTGGGCGAGACGGACGAGGAGCTGGAGCGCACGTTCAAGGACCTGCGCGACGTCGGCGTGGACGTGCTCACGCTGGGCCAGTACCTGCAGCCGTCGCAGTACCACCTGCGCGTGGAGCGCTTCGTGACGCCCGCGCAGTTCGAAGCGTACAAGGCGCTGGCGGAGTCCTTCGGATTCCTCTACGTGGCCTCCGGGCCGCTGGTTCGCTCCAGCTACCGCGCCGCCGAATTCTTCATGAAGGGCCTGATGGAGCGCGAGCGCGTCGAGCGACTCGGCTGACCGGACGCACCCCTTCCCCAACCCAGAGAGAGACACTCCCGCTCATGGCGACTTTCGAATTCAAGCTCCCGGATCTCGGCGAAGGCGTGGCGGAGGGCGAGCTCGTCAAGTGGCACGTCAAGGAGGGCGACCTGGTGAAGGAAGACCAGGTGCTCTGCGAGGTGATGACGGACAAGGCCACCGTCACGGTGCCCAGCCCCCACGCCGGCCGCGTCGTGAAGACGCACGGGCGCGAAGGCGACATGGCGAAGGTGCACCAGCTGCTGGTGACGATGGAGATGGAGGGGAGCGCTCCCGCGGCGCAGGCCCACGGAGCTCCGGCGCCCCACGGTGCTCCGGCGCCCCACGGCGCTCCCTCGGCTCCGGCTTCGAGCCCCGCGCAGGCGGCGGCCGCGGCTCCGGCTTCCGCCACGAAGGTGCTGGCCACGCCCGTCACGCGCCGCATGGCGCGCGAGCACGGCCTGGACCTGGCGGAGATCTCCGGCACCGGTCCTCAGGGCCGCGTGACGAAGGCGGACGTGGTGGCGGCGCTGGAGGGCAACGGCGCGCCGAAGAAGAACGAAGTGGCTGCCCCCGCGCCCCAGGCCGCGCGTCCCGCGGCGCCGCCGGTGGCTTCCGGCAAGGGCGACGAGCGCATCGCGCTGCGCGGCCTGCGCAAGAAGATCGCCGAGAAGATGGTGCGCTCGAAGTTCACGATGCCGCACTTCGCGTTCGTGGAGGAGGTGGACGCCACGGACCTGGTCGCGCTGCGCACGCGGCTCAACAGCCAGCTGGCGGCGGCCGGTGACGGCACGAAGCTGACCTACCTGCCGTTCATCGTAAAGGCGACCATCGCCGCGATGAAGAAGTTCCCGCACCTCAACGCGAACTTCGACGAGGCGACGCAGGAGCTGGTGGTGCGCGGCGAGTACAACATCGGCATCGCGGTGGCCACGCCGGACGGCCTCACGGTGGCGGTGGTGCGCAACGCGGACCAGCTCACGCTGGGCGAGCTGGCGAAGGAGATCTCCCGCCTGAGCGTCGCGGCGCGCGACCGCAAGCTGAAGATGGAGGAGCTGACGGGCGGCACCTTCACGATTACTTCGCTGGGGCAGAGCGGCGGCCTGTTCGCCACGCCCATCCTGAACCACCCGGAGGTGGGCATCCTGGGCGTTCACAAGCTGAAGAAGCGCCCGGCGGTGAAGAACGACCAGGTCGTGGTCCGGGACATGATGAACCTGTCGCTGTCCTGCGACCACCGCGTCATCGACGGCGATGTCGCGGCCAGCTTCGTGTACGAGATCATCAAGTACCTGGAAGCGCCGGACCTGCTGTTCCTCGCGATGGCGTGAGGGCACGCGTCGTGGGGCACTCCCGACCGCTCCTGCTCCGGGGGGCGGCCGGGAAGCGGGGGACCTCCGGAACTGCAACGTTGAAGGCGGGCATCCGCGATGGCCGACAATCCCCGTGAGTTGATCCGCGCCGCGCAGACCGCCGAGCTCCAGGGGGACCGCGCGCGAGCGGCGGAGTGCCTGGAGCAGGCCGCCGCGCTGTACCAGAAGTCCGGGCACACCTCGCGCGCCTCGCAGTTGTTGCGGCAGGCGCGCCAGTTGAAGGCCCGCGCCCCGGACGTCAGCCCGGCCTTCACCGCGGCGATGACGGGCAACAAGGAAGCGGCGGCCTACCGCGCGGTGGGCTGGGGCGACGCCGTCTCCGACGCGTTCAACGACAAGGTGGACGCCGTGGTGCACACGCTGGAGGAGCCCACCGTGACCGGTGGCGCGGCGCTGCTACCCACCGAGCCCGGTCTGCCCAAGCTCGCCGGAAGGATCGCCGCCATCGGCGCGCCGTCCACGGCCGAAGCCGTCACCCCGCCTGACGGGACTGTCTCCGCGAACCGCGCCACGAGCATGGCCGCTGGTTCCGAAGGAGCCGAGCATGGCGGGCCTGTCTCCGCCCTCCGCGCGACGAGCGCGGCCACCGCGCCGGAAGGAACCGGGCATGGCGGGCCTGTCTCCGCCCTCCGCGCGACGAGCGCGGCCACCGGGCCGGAAGGAACCGACAGGTCCGATGCCGACGGCTCGCACGCGGAGATGGATGCCCTCGATTCTAGCGGTCAGCAGCGTTCGGCCGCGATTGGCGATGCTTCACGGGCTCCGTCGGAGGGAGTCGCCTCGGCTGAGCCGCGGTCCCTGTCCGGGCGAACGCAAGCCGTTGCCCCGAGTGGCCAGCGCAATGCCTCTGACGACGACGTCGTCGTCCCGGGCGGATTGCTCATGCCGCCGGAAGAGGACGAGCTCGACCCCGCGACCGGCTTGCTGCGCGCATCGGGCGCCGGGGACACCGTCGTTCCCGGAGGGCTCCTGCGGCCGCCGGACGAGGACACCTCGCCCGTGCACGCCGAGCCCGCGCGGGGCCGCCGGCGCGAGAGGCGCATCATCGAGCGGGGGCCCACCCGCGCGGATCCGGCCCTGGACGCCTGGTGCTCGTTCTGCTGCCGGCCCCGAGGCGAGGTCGGCGACCTGGTGGCGGGTCCGGCCGGAGCGTTCATCTGCAAGGGCTGCCTGGGCGAATCCCAGGGCCTGCTGGGCGATGTCGTCGCGCCGTCCCCCGTGCGCAAGCCCGTGGTGGAGGAGCCGCGCGCCGGAGCCGTGGAGATGGTGGGCCACGACGAGGTGAAGACCCTGCTGGAGCGCACGCTCCAGGCGGGCGCTCGGTGCCTGCTGCTCGTGGGGCCAGAGGGCTGCGGCAAGAGCCTCTTCTTCCAGTCGCTCCAGCGGCGCGGCCAAGGCGTGCTCACGTCCGTGGACGCGCTGGAGTCCACGCCGGGCACGGAGCCACTCCTCGTGGAGGACGTGGACCGCCTGGAGCCCCGCGCCCAGGCCGCGCTGACCGCGTTCCTCGCGAACCGCCCGGCGCGCGCGGTGGTGATGAGCGCTCGCGGCGCCGTGTCGTCGCTGGGCCTGTGGGTGCGAGGGGAGGGCGGCAGCCTGCCCGTCCCCACCACCGCGGGCATGATCGAAGCGGTACAGGGCACCGTGCCGGTGTCGCTCCTGGAGCGCGTGCAGGTGCTGCTCCCGGTGCGCCGCCCCACGGTGCCGGAGCTGGTCGAAGTGGCCCGCCGCACCCTGGCCCTGCGCCAGCCGGCGGTGACGTTGTCCGAAGAAGTCCTGGGAGCGTTCGCCGCCGAAGCGGTCCGCTCCCCACGCGCGGGGCATGAGCTCCAGGCGCTCCTGTCTCGCGTCTACGCGGGCAGCTGGAGCCTGGAAGCGGCCCAGACGCCCGCCGCGCCATCCCACAACCCACGAGGGGGGCGAAAGGGATCACCATGAACACGCTCACCGTCTTCCGCCTGGGCCGGGTGGAGTACGAGGACGGACTGAAGCTGATGCACCTGTTCGGCGAGGCCCGCCTCCAGGAGCGCATCGGGGACGCGCTGCTGCTCTTGGAGCACCCGCCCGTCCTCACGCTGGGCCGCGCCGCGAAGCGCGAGAACATCACCGCCACGGACGCGCGCCTCTCGGAAGAGGGCGTGGAGGTGTTCGACACCAACCGCGGCGGCGACGTCACCTACCACGGCCCCGGACAGGTGGTGGGCTACCCCATCCTCCTGTTGCCGCCGGAGCGCCGCGACGTGCGCCGCTACGTGCGCGACGTGGAGCGCGGCCTCATCCAGACGCTCGCGGCCTTCGGTCTCACCGCGGGCGCCATCCCCAAGTGGCCGGGCGTGTGGCTGGGGCAGGAGGGCTCTCCGGACGCTCGGAAGATTGGCGCCATTGGCGTGCACCTGTCGCGCTGGCTCACCACGCACGGCTTCGCGCTCAACGTGAACACGAACCTGGAGCACTTCCAGCTCATCGTCCCGTGCGGCATCCGCGAGGCCGGCGTCACGTCCATGCAGCGAGAGCTGGGCCGCCCCGTGTCCGTCCCGGACGTGGAGGAGGTGCTCGCGCGCGAGTTCACCCAGGTGTTCGATGCCCAGCGCGTGGACGGCACGGTGGACCTGCGCACGGTGAGCGTCGCCGTGATGCACGGCCGGGGGCCCGAAGCGCGCGTGCTGCTGCTGCGCCGGACGCCGGAGCGCGGTGGCTTCTGGCAGACCGTGACGGGGCGCCTGGAGCCGGGTGAATCCCCCGTGGAGGCCGCCCGCCGCGAGGTGGCGGAGGAGACGGGCCTCTCGCTGCCTGTCGTGGACCTGGCCTACCGCCACGCGTTCGCGCTGGGGGAAATGCTGCCGCCGAAGCTGGTGGAGGAGCACGGCTTCGCGGTGCACGCCGCGCCGGACACCCAGGTGCGCCTGGGCCCGGAGCACGACGCCTTCGAGTGGGTGGACGTGCCCACCGCGCTCGCGCGGCTGCCCTTCCGGGGCCTGCGCGAGACGGTGACCCGGGCGCTCGAGACGCCCGGGCCGTGACACCCGTTACAGCTGGATGACCATCGCCTCCTTGGCGGCGATGGTGGCCTTGCGGTGCTTGCGCACCTCGCGCAGCAGCTTGTCCATGCCTGCGTCGTCGCGGCCCGGGTCGTGGTGGAAGAGCACCAGCTGCTTCACCTCGCTGGCGTCCGCCGCGCGCACCGCCGCCTCCCAGGTGGAGTGGCCCCAGCCCGTGCGGGCCGGCCCGTTGCGGCCGCGGTACTCGTCCTCCGTGTACATGGAGTCGTAGATGAGCGCGTCCGCGCCCCGCGCGAAGTCGAACAGCTTCGCGTCCAGGTCGGTGCCGTGCTCCACGTCCGTCGCGTACACCAGCGAGCGCCCGCCGAAGTCCACCCGGTAGCCCACGTTGCCGCCGGGGTGGTTCAGCTCCAGCGTGCGCACGGTGGCCTTGCCCACCGGGATGTCCTCGCCCACCACCACGTCCCGGTACGCCAGGCGCGTGCGGAACACGTCCTCCGCCGTCACCGGGAAGTAGGGGTGCACCATCTGCCCGGCCAGTATCTGCTTGAGCGACTTGCCGTCCCGAGGCGACCCGTACAGCGTCACGTCGTTCGCCGGAGAGAACATCGGCGAGAAGAACGGCAGGCCCTGCAGGTGGTCGTAGTGGTAGTGCGAGATGAAGATGGACGCCTTGACGGGCTTGCGCGTCGCCACCAGCGCATCCCCCAGGCCTCGCGCTCCGGAGCCCAGGTCGAAGATGAGCAGCTCGTCGCCGCAGCGGACCTCCACGCACGGCGTGTTGCCGCCGTAGCGCTTCGTCGCCGGGCCTGGCGCGGGGATGGAACCGCGCACCCCCCAGAAGCGCACCTCGAAGCGCGCGGTGCTCCGCCGGGCCGGGCGCTCAGCCGGCCTTGGCTTCGGTGTCGTCGTCCTCCGCGAAGAGCTCAATCAGGTGCCCCGTACGCTCGCGCTTCGTCTTCAAATAGTCGACGTTATGCGGATTGTGCTCGGTCCGGGAAGGGATTCGGCGCCGGACCGCCACGCCTTCTTCCACCAGCCCCGCGATCTTCAGCGGATTGTTGGTGATCAGGTCCACCGACCGCACATCCAACGACCGCAGCATTTCCGCAGCGATGTCATAGGAGCGCAAGTCATCCGCGAAACCCAGCTGGCGGTTGGCCTCGTAGGTGTCCAGCCCCTTGGACTGCAGGGCGTAGGCCTTGATCTTGTTGCCCAGGCCGATGCCCCGGCCCTCCTGGCGCAGGTAGAGCACCACGCCCAGTCCGTTCTGGGACACGAAGTCGAGCGCCCGGTCCAGCTGCTCGCGGCAGTCGCACTTGAGGCTGCCGAAGACCTCGCTCGTGAGGCACTCGGAGTGGATGCGCACCGGCACCCCCTCCAGCCCCTTGGGCTCCCCCACCACCAGCGCCACGTGCTCCTTCCCGTTCCGCTTGTCGCGGAAGACGATGGTCTTCAGCACCCCGCGGGCCGTGGGCACGTCCGCCTCCGAGTACCGCTCCAGATGCTGGGTCGGCTTTCGGGTCGGCAGGACCTGGGGTGAGCGCGTGTCGGACATGGTAGGTCGTCTCCCAGAGAGGGGCCGTTACTTCTCGCCCCCCTGGATGCAAGTCAAGGTGACACCCCGATGGGTGTGGTGAAACCCGCCTGTTTGGATGCGGCGGACGTGGACTGCGTTGCTCAGGCGACCCACGAGAGGGGGAGCAGCTCCACATGGGAGCCATCAGTCAGGCTGCTGGTTTCTCGGGGGAAGTGAAGCAAATGTGTGGCTGCCGCAGCTGAACGCAGGGCCCCCGATGTCTGAGTCCCCAGGGGTTTCGCCCATAGCTCGCCCGCCCGCCAGGTGGCCATGACGCGCACAAAGTGGGCAAGCCCCGGGGCCTTGGAAAGCTGTCCCTCCAGGCGGCCGGCGACGCGGGGGGGCTCCACGTCCGCGTGTCCCAGGAGCCGGCGCAGGGCGGGGCGCACGAAGAGCTCGAAGGTCACCAGGGACGATGTGGGGTTGCCGGGCAGGCCCATGAAGAGGGTGGCGCCCCGCTGGCCCACCACCAGCGGCTTGCCGGGTTTGATGGCCACGCGCCAGAAGCGCTGCTCCACGCCCAGGGCCTCCAGGGCGTCCTTCACGAAGTCGTGGTCGCCCACGGAGACGCCCGCGCTGGTGAGCACCACGTCGAAGCCCTCCGTGCGCGCCAGGGCCTCCTGGACGGCCTCGCGCGTGTCCCGGGCGATGCCCAGGAGCGTGGGCACGCCGCCCGCGCGCCGCACCGCCAGGGCCAGGGCGGGGGCGTTGATGTCCACGATGCCGTCGCCGGGGGGCTCGTCCACGCGGCACAGCTCGTCCCCGGTGGACAGCACCGCCACGCGCGGCCGGCGGGGCACCGGCACCGAGCCCTGGCCCTGCGCCCACAGGAGCCCCAGCTCCGGGATGCCCAGGGGCGTGCCGCGCCGCAGCAGGAGGTCGCCTTCCTTCGCGTCCTCGCCCCGGGGGCGGATGAAGTTCCCCGGCCTCACGGCCTCCAGAATCTCCACGGCGTCCGGTTCGCCGGGAACGGGGCGGGTGCGCTCGCGCATCACCACCGCGTCCGCGCCCGGGGGCAGGGGGGCTCCGGTCATGATCCGCGCGCAGGTGCCGGGGACGACCTCCCGGGTGGGGCGCCTGCCGGCGAACACCGTCTCGCCCACCGCGAGTCGCACGGGCAGGGGGCCCGCCAGGTCCCGGGCCTGGACCGCGTAGCCGTCCATCGCGGAGTTGTCCCAGGGGGGCAGGGTGCGGCGGGCAGGGACGTCCTCGGCCAGCGCGCGGCCCAGGGCGTCGTCCCCGGCCACCCACTCGGTGGCCAGCGGCGTGCACAGCCCGAGGATCCGCGCTCGGGCCTCCTCCACCGGCAGCAATGCGGGGGCGTCACTCATGCATGTTTCCCACCCAAAGTCCGTGGGAAAATCAAGTGTTAGTTTGACAGCCCAGCTGATCATCGTTACAAGCAATCGTGATCGCGAGGCTCGCGTCCAACAGCAGGGGCGTCCCGCCAACCCGTTGATAGCACACGGGAAATTTCCAAGGAGACAGCGTCGATGGCCAAGCCCAAGTCCGGGGCGAAGAAGCCGACTCCCGCTGCAAAAGCCGGTGCGAAGCCTGCCGCGAAGAAGGACAACGCGGCCCGCCTGGATCTGATCAGGAACGCCTCGAAGAAGGTGGCGACGGCCGCGACGAAGGTCGTCAAGGCGGTGGCTGAAGGGGCGAAGGGAAAGGTCGCGGCGGCGAAGAAGGCGGTGGCGGAGAAGGTGGAGAAGGCCCCCGCGGCCGCCAAGAAGGCGGCGGCCAAGGCCGCTCCCCCCGCTCCTCCGACGCCTCCCGCGAAGGCTGGCAAGGCCGCGCCCGCCGCCAAGACCGCGCCCGCCGCCGCCGGGAAGAAGGCGGCTGGGAAGGCAGGGGGCAAGGCCCCGTCGGCCATCCCCGCCGGTCCCCCCGTGGAGAAGCCTCGTCCTCGCGCGACGAAGCTCCCGCCCGTGGGCGAGCCGCTCACGAAGCGTGAGATGGAGCAGTTGCTCACCGCCGGCGAGGGCCGCGGCGTGATGGGCGAGGGCAGCCTCAAGGGCCGCCTCATCCTCAGCGGCGAGATGCCCCACCTGGTCGTCGTGGGCCGCGACAAGCGCGAGCTGACGTTCCTGCTGCAGGGTCCGGATCAGGAAGTGCTGCCGGCCTACGTGGACCACAAGGTCTCCGTGGTCGGCCTCATCAAGAAGACGACCAACCACAGCGGCGTGGTGGAGGTGCGCAAGTACTCCGCCAAGAAGCCGGAGGTGGAAGAGGTCGCGCCGCCTCCCTCGGACTCGGAGCCGAAGCTGCGCTACCTGTCGCCCGGTGAGGTCTCCATGGCCATCGCCGCGGGCATGGGCGCCGGCATCAAGGGCTTCGCCAGCATCCGGGGCAACCTGGAGATGATGGGCGAGGACTTCGTGCTCGTCGTGTCCAACGGCGGCACGCGCCAGCAGGTGTCCTTCGCCATCGAGGGCAAGGCGGCGGTGAAGAGCCTGCGCAAGCACGTGGGGCAGACGCTCCAGGTGACGGGCGTGGTGGACAAGACGTCCGGCTGGGGCGGCCGCATCACCGCGGAGACCGTGGAGCCGCGTCCGTCCGAGGCGCGCGCGGTGTCGCGCGACGAGATGGAGCTGGTCCACATCGAGGGCGAGGTGCCCACGTCCGTGGACGTGAAGCTCAACCACGGCCTCACGGTGCGCCTGCAGGAGCAGCCCGGCTCCACCTGGGCCATCGAGCCGACGCTGGCCAAGCGCGTGGGGCTGCGCGAGGCCAACTTCGAGCCGGGCGCCGCCGGCGGCCCCGCCACCCGCGAGTTCTTCTTCACGCCTCGCAACCCCGGCAACTTCGAAGTGGAGTTCTTCCTCGCCAAGGCGTTCACGCCGGGCGTGGTGGACCGCTCCTTCAAGATCAACGTCACGGTCAAGCCCTGACGGTCTGGGCGCACGGGCCCTCCCTGGACCGCAAGGTCTACCAGGGAGGGCGAATGGGGGCCGGGGGGTTCCCGCCCGCACCCTTCGGGCTTACCCGTTCCCTCAGCGGCCTTGCCGCATCCCCACCGTGAGCCTCTCCCAAGACCACATCCGACAGCTGCTCGCCGAAGCCGACCACCCCCTGGGGCTGAAGGAGCTCCTTCGCGTCGCGGGGCTGAATCCCGGCCAGCAGACCGAGCTCAAGCGCGCCCTGCGAGAACTGGTGCGCGCGGGCGTCATCGTCAAGGACGGCAAGCGCTTCCGCCTGGAAGGCCCGCGCACGCCCCGGGCGCCCGAATCCGGCTTCGAATCCCGCCGGGACGCATCCGCGCCGCCCTTCAAGAAGCGCGGCCCCGCGCCGGGCAGCGGGCGGGAGGAGCGCAGGGGCGGCTTCCGCGACGACCGTCCGGGCTTCCGTGGCGGCGGCGACTTCCGGCGCTCGCTCCAGCGCGGCTTCCGGGACGACCGCTTCGAGGAGTCCGGGCAGCCCGCGGTGGAGGGCATCCTCCACATGCACCGGGACGGCTTCGGCTTCGTGCACCCCGTGTCCGGCGAGGGAGAGAACATCTTCCTGCCCCCCGGCGAGGCGCAGCGGGCGCTCGACAACGACCGCGTCCTCGTGGAGGTGGCGGGGCGTCCGGGCCGCTTCGAGGGCCGGCTGGTGCGGGTCATCAACCGGCGGCGTGAGCTGGCGGTGGGCACGTACGT
Organism: Corallococcus sp. M7; assembly: GCF_054512695.1. Taxonomy (NCBI): domain Bacteria; kingdom Pseudomonadati; phylum Myxococcota; class Myxococcia; order Myxococcales; family Myxococcaceae; genus Corallococcus; species Corallococcus sp. M7. The sequence goes on along the minus strand of NZ_CM137252.1, from coordinate 5,581,636 downwards.
GGCGCAGGGCCGGCACTCGCTGGTGATGACCACGGACACGAGCCTGCCGGGGCCCATCCGCGTGCCGCCGACGCAGATGGCGCGCGACGGCGACCTGGTGAAGGTCCGCCTGGGCGTGGGCGCGGACCTGCTGGAGCCCGGGCAGGGGCTGTTCGGTGAAGTGGCCGGCTCGCTGGGCCGGCCGGGCGACCCGAGCGCGGAGGTGCTGGGGTCCGCCTTCGCGCATGGCTTCAACGACGAGTTCCCGCCGGAGGTGATGGACGAGGCGGACGCGTTCGCGGTGAAGGTGACGGAAGCGGAGGCCACCGAGGGCCACCGCCGCGACCTGCGCAAGATGCCGCTCATCACCATCGACGGTGAGGACGCGCGCGACTTCGACGACGCCGTCTACGCGGAGCCGCAGGCCGGAGGTTGGCGGCTGGTGGTGGCCATCGCGGACGTGTCGCACTACGTGAAGGAGCGCACCGCGCTGGACGCGGAGGCGCTCAACCGCGCGACGTCGGTGTACCTGCCGGACCGCGTGCTGCCCATGCTGCCGGAGCGGCTGTCCAACGGCATCTGCTCCCTGCGCCCGGATGAAGACCGGCTGTGCATGGTGGCGGACATGACGTTTGACCGCCACGGCCAGCGGCGCTCGCACGAGCTGTATCCGGCGGTGATGCGCAGCGTGGCGCGCTGCACGTACAACGAGGTGCAGGACGTCCTGGACGGCAAGGACGTGCCGCACCGCGAGTTCCTCAAGCCCCAGTTCGAGCAGTTGATGGCGCTGGCGCGCGCGCTGATGGGCATGCGCAAGGCGCGAGGCGCCATCGACTTCGACGTGCCGGAGCACAAGGTGGTGCTGGGCGAGGACGGCGTGCCGCTGCGCATGGAGAAGCGCGAGCGCAAGGACAGCCACCGGCTCATCGAGGAGTGCATGCTGGCCGCCAACGAGGCGGTGGCCACGTACTTCCAGGACGAGGGCCTGCCCACGGTGTATCGGTTCCACGGCGAGCCGGATCCGCAGAAGCTGGCGGCGTTCGCGGTGCTGGCGGAGGCGTACGGCTTCCAGCTCGACGTGGAGAACGGGGTTTCGTCCAAGGAGCTGGACGCGTTCATAACGCAGCTGGAGGGGCACCCGGAGCAGCGGGCGCTGAACCAGCTCTTGCTGCGCTCCATGATGCAGGCCGTGTACACGGCGACGCGCGTGGGCCACTACGGCCTGGCTGCGGAGAACTACCTGCACTTCACGTCGCCCATCCGGCGCTATCCCGACCTGCTGGTGCACCGCATCCTGAAGGCGGTGTGGGCGCGCAAGGGCAAGAAGCCCTCGGAAGCGCAGCTGGACCGCGAGGAGGAGCGGCTGGAGGGCATGGCGCAGCAGTGCTCGGAGCGCGAGCGCGCGGCCATGACGGTGGAGCGCGAGGTGGTGGCGTTCTACGCGGCCCTGATGATGAAGGACCGCGTGGGCGAGGAGTTCGACGCGACCGTGGCGGGCATCGCCGAGTTCGGCTTCTTCGTGGAGCTGGACGAGGTCCACGTCGAGGGCCTGGTGAAGGGCGAGTCGCTGGGGCCGGGCTCCAAGCTGGACAAGCGCACGCACTCGCTCGTGTATCCGAATGGCCGGCGCGTGCGCGTGGGGCAGAAGCTGCGCGTGCGGCTGCTGTCCGCGAACACCACGGCGCGGAAGATCGACTTCGAGGCGCTCCAGTTCAAGGACGAGGCCCCGCTTCAGAAGACCGGTGGCGCACGTCCGCAGGCGCGCCATCGCGAGTACGTGAACGAGGCGCCGGGACGACACAAGGGTGGCAGGCCCGGACGCAGCGAGCGCGAGGCCGCGAAGACGGGCCGCACGCCGTGGCGCAAGCCCGCGGGGGCGGACGAGGCCGCGGACGCGGAGCAGTGGCGGTCGCTCGGCGAGGCGGAGGAGACGCCGTTCGGCGTGAAGAAGGCGTGGGAGCCGCCCACGCCCGAGGACGTCGCCACGGTGGAGTCCGCGACGGTCTCCGGGTACGGCGACGAGGTCCTGGGAGAAGCGCCGTCCGCGCCGCGTCCGCGAGGACGCTTCAGCCGGGAAGGGCGCCGCGAGGAGGCCGCGCCCGCGCGCGACAAGTCCCGCTTCCTGAAGTCCCGCACGGAAGAGGCCCCCGCGTCGAAGGCGGAGCCCGCGCCCACGGCCAAGGGCAAGCGCAAGGTCATCCGTCCCTCGCTCCCCGCGACCGATGAAGGCGTCGAGTCCGTCACGGCGCCCCGCGACGAGCTTCCCGACGCGGACCGCTTCGGCGACGAGGCTGCTTCCCGCGCGAAGCCTTCCCGTGAGGCCTTCACGCCGCCCTCGTTCGACTCCGACGACAGCGCCCCGGCCGCTTCACCGCACCCGGGCTTCGACCGGATCCGCGCGCTCGCCGCGCAGCGGGGTCAGCTCTCCACGGGGGCGGCTCCGGGCCGCGCGGGCGCGTCCAAGAAGGTCCGCAAGGCGGCCCCGGGCGCGAAGGCGAAGCCCTCGAAGAAGTCAGCAGCGCCGAAGAAGGCCGGCGGCTCGAAGGGCGCGGGCAAGAAGCCGGGGCGGGGCGCTCCGGGCAAGCGCAAGCGCTGAAGGCGGGGCCGGACCTTCCGGCCGCGCCGCCGTTCCACTCAAGGAGGCCGTGTGGGTGCTGTGCGAATCGTGGGGTTGATGCTCGCGGTGGCGGGCGGAGTGCTGCTGTTCACCGGGCTCAAGGCGCGGGACTCGCTCACGGAGCGCGCCACGGAGCTCATCACCGGCCGCAACACCGAGCAGACCACGCTCTACGTCGCGGGCGGCGGCGCCGCGCTCGTGGGCGGCGTGCTGCTGGCCCTCTTCGGGGGAGGACGAGGCCGGCGTTAGGCCCCGTCCCCTCCACCCGGACTACTTGGTGGCGCCGGAGGCCTGCGCGGCCTTGGCGCGCTTGGTCGCCTCGCCGAACTGCTTGGTCGCCTCGTTGGCCTGGGCCGTCAGCTCTTCCACCCGCTTGGCGTGAGCGGCGGCGCTGGCCTTGGCGGCGGCGACGCGCTCCGCGGCGGCCGGATCCACCACGGCCTTCTTGCCCTTCTCCGGCTTGGGCGGCGTGGCGGCCTCGATGGCCTCCTGCTCGGCGGCCTGCTGCAGCGACTTCTCGTGCTCGATGTACTTGAACATCACGACGCGCTTGTTCAGGTACGGGTTGGGCAGGTCCGGGTTGATGGCGATGACCTGATCATACGTCTTCAGCGCGAGCTCCAGCTCCGCGGGGATCGCGGGCGCGGACATGGAGCGGGCGCCACCGCGCTGCGAGTGGACCTCCGCGATCCAGCCGAGCGCGTCGGTGTCCTTCGGGTTGATCTTCAGGCACTCCTCGAAGTACTGCTTCGCCTTGTCCAGCGGGCCGTTCTTCGCGTACATCGCCGCGACGTTGCGGTAGGCGTCGGCCTTCTCCTCGGGCGTCTTCGCGAAGTCCACCAGCTTCAGCGCGGCCTGCGCGGCCTGTTCCGTCTGGCCCGCCTGCATGTGCGCGAAGGCCTTCTTCTCCCAGACCTTCTCCTGGGTCGGGTCGATCTTCAGCGACTCCTCGTACTCCTTCACCGCCTCCGCGTAGTTCTTGTCGGCGAGGAAGTTGGTGCCCTTGACCCGGTGCTCCTTGGCCTTCTCTTCCTTCTCATCGGCGCAGCCGAAGGAACCGCCCAGGGTCAGCACACCCAGCATCAAACCCACGCTACCCAGTCGCTTCATGCCCAAAGCCTTTCGTGAAGTTCCAGGGGGCACGTCCCAGCCGGGGGCCCCACGCGGCGCGGAATATACCCGAACTCGCCTCGTGTACCCCCCGTCCTGAAGGCCGGGGCCGGCAGGGCGCTTCAGGAGCGTGCGCGCGCGAGCAGGGAGACGAGCAGGGGCGCGCCCAGGGCGGCCGTCACCACTCCCACGGGCAATTCACGCCCGGGGAGGATCATCCGCGCCGACGCATCGCACAACGCCAGGAACGCGGCCCCCACCACCACGGACCCGGGCAGCAGCACCCGGCGACTCACACCGAGCGTCCGGCGCACCAGATGCGGGACGATGAGCTCCACGAAGGCGATGGGGCCACACCACGCGACACAGGCGGCGACGCCCAGGGCCCCCAGCCCAATGGCCACCGTGCGGACGCGGCGGACGGGGACGCCCTGGGACTCGGCGTGTTCCTCGCCGGCGATGAACACCTCCAGCGCGCGGGTGAGGGCGAGCAGCCCCACGACGGTGACGGCCGCGAACGGCAAGAGGAGCCGCACGCCCGAGTAGCCCACCTGCGGCAGGTGGCCGAGCGACCAGCGCATGGCGGCCATGAGCTCGGCGGAGTCCGCGGTGAACTGCAGGCCGGTGGCGATGGCACCTGCCGCCATGGAGCACGCGATGCCCGCGAGCACCACGTCGTTCATCCGCACGCGGCGGCCCGCGGCGATGGCGGCCACCACCAGGCTGACGCCGAGCGCCCCCATGAAGGCAGCGGCGGTGACGAGCGGCAGGCCACCTGGAGCGAGCCGTGCCCCCAGGATGATGGCCACCAGCGCGCCCAGGGTCGCCCCGGCGGTGGTGCCCACGGTGCTGGGCGCGGCGAGCGGGTTCGCGAAGAGGGACTGGTACACCGCGCCCACCAGCGACAGCGTGCCGCCAACCAGCATGGCCATCAGCGTGCGGGGCACACGGAGCTGCCAGAAGATGAAGTCCGCCGAGTCCGGGGAGAGCCCCGGGCCGATGAACGGCGCCACCGCGCACGCGGCCACGCAGGCCGCCACGAGGATCCAGGCCTTCACCTTCACGGAGCACCTCCGCTCCGGGGCAGGCCCACGAAGACGCGGTGGCCTTCCACGAAGGTCCCGTGCATGCGCACGCCGAACAGCTCGCCCAGCTGTTCGCCCAGGTCGGGGGCGTCGAGGCTTCTCTCGAAGGCCACGCGGCCCTGGGACAGGCCCACCACGCGGGGAGCGCGCGTGCCCGGGGCCTGGGCATGGGAGAGCACGTTGACGTCATGGGTGACGCAGAGGATGCCGCGCCCCGCGCGCCAGAGGTGGCCCATGCGCGTGTACAGCTCCAGCTGCTGCGCGGGGTCCAGGAAGTTGGCGGGCTCGTCCAGCAGCACCAGCGGGGTCTCCTGCGCGAGCAGTCCCGCGACCGCCACGCGCTGCCGCTCGCCGCCGGACAGCTCCGTGATGGGGCGCAGGGCGAAGGACTGCGCGCCTGCCTCCGCCAGCGCCTGATGTGCAGCCGCTTCCGAAGCCCGGCGGGATTCGGGGAAGCGGTAGCGCGCGGAGACGACCTGCTCCAGCGCGGTGATGGGCTCCGCCGCTTCCAGCCGCTGGGGCAGCCACGCGAGCCGCGCCGCGCGCTCCCGGGGCGCGAGGCCCGACACGTCCTTCCCGTCCACGAACACGTGCCCGGCATCCGGACGCAGCAGGCCCAGCGCCACGCGCAGGAGCGTGGACTTGCCCGCGCCATTGGGCCCGACGATGGCCACGAAGTCACCGGGGGCCACGTGCAGGGACACGCTGTCCAGCAGCGTCCGCCCTCGCGCCCGCACCGTCACCGCGTCCAGCATCAGCCCGGCCGTCATCGCGCGGAGGGCAGGGTGCCCAGGGCGGCGCGGAGCCGCTCGACGACATCGAGGATGGCGGGCCCGGTGGACTGCACGTCGGGGCCGATGACCAGCCGCACCCGGTCCTCCCGCGCCGCGCGCAGGCCGGTGAGCTGCTTCCACGGGGCCAGGACCCGCGCCTGCCCCGCGGCATCCAGGGACGGCGCGCTGATCAGCACCAGCACCGCGTCCGGATCCAACGCGATGACGCCCTCCAGCGACAGGTTGGGAGGCCCGGTGACGTCCTCCGCGACGGCGTTGCGAGCCCCCGCCGATTCCAGCGCCGCGCCGTGCAGCGACGCGCGCTTCATGTACCAGACCTCCGACAGCGTGCCCGCCGTGTCGCCCAGCACCAGCAGCACGCGGGGGGCGTCCTTCGGCGCGGGGCGCGACAGCGTCTGGTTCAGCCTCTCCGCGAGCGCGGTGGCCTGGGGCTCGCGGCCGCTCAGCCGGCCCAGCTCCTTCACGCTGGCGACGACCTCCTGGAGCGACGTCCAGGGCAGCACCTTCAGCGGCGCGAGCGCGGAGAGCGACTCCGCGGGGGCCTGCTTCACCTGCTGATCCACGAGCAGCGTGGGCTTGAGCTTCGCGATGGCCTCGAAGTTCGGCGCGAACGTGGTGCCCACCTTCGGCAGGGCGGGCGTGCCCGGGGGCAGGGCGGTGTAGTCGGACACGCCCACGAGCTCCGAGCCCGCGCCCAGGGCGAACAGCGTCTCCGTGACGGAGGGCGACAGCGAGACGATCCGCCGCGCCTGGGCTTCCGGAGCGGGGGACGCGGGACGCTGGCAGCCCACCGCGAGCGCGAGCACCACGCACAGCAGGGAGGGGAGGCGGAAGAGACTCATGGGCGGGCCGACTTCTAGCACGCGCGTCACGGGTGGGTGTCCGGGAAGCGATGTCTGGGTTTCGCTTATCCTGGGAACTCCTCACAGAGGGGATACCCGGACATGACCTGGATGAATTGGACCTCCCGCGCGCTTTGCGCCGCGGCGCTGCTTTGCACTTCCCCGGCCCTTGCCGCGTCGCCGTTCGCGGAAGGGATGATCTCCATCACGTTGGATGACGGTTGGAGCACGCAGTACACGCTGGCGCGGCCGGCGTTGAAGTCGCGCAACATCCCCGCGACGTACTACCTGGTCACCGACGCGGTGGCGCAGGCGTGGGGCGGCTACATGAGCCTCGCGCAGGTGCAGACGCTCAAGGCGGAGGGCAACGAGATCGCCAGCCACACGCGCACGCACGCGGACCTCACGTCGCTGACGGCCGCGCAGCTGACGTCGGAGTTGCAGGACTCGCGCACGTGGCTTCAGACGAACGTGGGCGCGATGTGCGGCAAGGACTTCGCGTCACCCTACGGCGCGTACAACGCGACGGTGATGACCGCGTTGAAGACGGAGTACGCGAGCCACCGCACCATCAACGCGGGCCGCAACTATCGCGACACGGTCATCTACGAACTGCGCGCCAACGACGTGTCGAGCGCGGTGACGGTGGCGCAGGTGAAGGGGTGGATCAACCAGGCCATCGCGGAGAAGAGCTGGCTCATCATCCTCTTCCACGAGTTCACCAGCGGCACGCCCACGCGCGAGACGCAGTACAAGACGACCAACTTCACCAGCATCCTCAACTACGTGCAGTCCACGGGCATCCGCACGGTGACGGTGGAGCAGGGGCTCGCGCTGACGGACGGCCTCACGGAGGCGCCGCCGTCGGTGGGCACGGTCGTCTATGACGACGCGATGGGCAGCGGCTTCCAGGACTGGAGCTGGGCGACGCACGACCTGGACCAGTCCGTCACGGTGCACTCCGGCTCCACGGCGATCGGCTTCGAGCCGGACTACTGGGAGGCGCTGATGTTCCACCACACGGGGCTGGACCTGTCGCAGTACCAGTCCATCGACCTTTGGGTGCACGGAGGCACGACGGGTGGGCAGCAGGTGCGGCTGGCGCTCTACAACGGCGGCACGCCGCTGGGCAGCATCAGCCTGGAGACGGCGCTGGGGCACCCCATCGCGGCGGGCACCTGGCAGAAGGTCTCCATCCCGCTGAGCGCCCTGGGCGCGACGTCCGGCACGGTGGATGACTTCTACGTGATGGACGAATCCGGCTCGGATCAGGGCACGCTGTACGTGGATGACTTCGTGCTCGTGCCGTAGTCGCCCAACCACCGCGCGCGCCGGTGTCTGCTCCGGCGCGCGCGTGAAGGCAGACAGGGCCTACAGCTTGATCAGCTCCACGTCATCCATGTGGATGAAGTTGGAGCCGTTGTGGGCCGGCGACTTGCTGTGCAGGCCGAACTCCAGGTAGCCGTTGGTGACGTTGATGGCGGGCGTCTCCAGCAGGGTGTAGTTGCCGTAGGTGCCCAGGTTGGTGATGGCCGGCGCGCAGTCGCCGCAGTTCTTCACCTGGAAGCGCGCGAAGTCGAACGTGCCTCCCTTGCGGAACCAGGCGCGCAGCTTGTAGTTGCCCGACGCCAGGCCCGTCTTCGTCTGGTACGTCCACGCCTCGTAGGCCGCCGCGGACGTCCAGTGCGTCAGGTGGAAGCTGCCCGAGTGCCCGCCGTTGTACGTCTCCGAGAACGCCGCCGCGGCCGTGCCGTTCGGGCTCCAGGTGTTCCAGCCCGTCATGCCCTGCTCGAACCCGGCGTTGGTGAGCCCCAGCGACTGCGAGCCGCCCGGCTGGTACCAGCGCACCCACTCCACCTCCATCGTCTTCTTCGCGCCCCAGGCCAGGTCGATGGAGGCCGGCGACGGGTTCCCGTACCAGACGCCGCCGAGTGCCAGGTTCAGGATGAGGTAGTGGTTCTGCTGGAACTCCGACTCGTTGTGATTGAACGTCGCCGTGGACACGAAGTCCTTGTCCAGGCGGAACACGATGGTGTTCGCCGTCCACTCCACTTCATACGTGTGGAAGTCCTGCGACAGGTCCACGCCGCGGCTCGCGCCCGTGCCCCAGTCCGCGTTGCCGCCGTTGTGCCAGTGCAGCGCGGACTTCATCCACGTGGGCTCCGTGGACTTCCACTCCAGGATGTCGATCTCGCCGGCGGCCGGCCAGCCCGCGCTCTGAATGTTCGAGCCCAGCGTCCAGAAGGCCGGCCACATGCCGTAACCCGGCGGGACCTTGATGCTCGCGACGATCTTCCCGTAGCGCCCCTCCACCTTGCCCTTGGTGTGGATGCGGCCGGAATAGAACGACCGGTACTGCCCAGCGCAGCGCGAGTCCGTGGGGTTGTCCGCCGTGCGCTCCGCCGAGATGATCAGCTTGCCGTTGGCCACCGCCACGTTCTGCGCGCGCGGGAACTCCAGCTCACCCGTGCCGAAGTTGCAGTTGTTGGTCACCGGATCCCAGTTGCTCGTCAGCACGTTCCACGCGCCCGTGTTCAGCGCCGTGCCCGTGAAGTCGTCCTGCCATGACAGCGACCACCCCGCGCCCGGGTCATACGAGCGCTCGCCCTGCTGCGTCTGGCCGTAGCCCTCCGCCTCCACCGGGGCGGCGGCCTCCGGCTCGGGAGAACAGCCGGAGAGGGTGGAAAGGAGTCCTGCGGCGACGAGGCCTGCTCGAAAGGGGCGGTGCATGAGTGCTCCGGGGTTGGGGGAGCATTCATATTTACCGGCTTTAACGCGTATTGTCAGGAAGTCAGGACGAACCTCAGCCGAGCCATTGGGGATTCTGGACGGTTCCGTCGAAGTGGTGGCTCGTCTTGTATTTCTCGTAGGCGCCGTCCTGGGCCGCGTCCTTCGTCCTGGCGAGCAGGGCCTGGACGTCCTTTTCGCTCAGGGGCTTGAAGGTGCGCGCGGCGGTCAGCGCCTGCTGGAGCCGCTCCTGCGAGTCGATGCCGGTGATGACGACGCTGACGGGCAGGGACAGGTTGTAGCGGAGGCACTCGGGCGCGGTGACGGTCTTGCTGTCGAGGATGAACGGGTCGCCCATGGACTTCATGGCGAGCACGCCGATGCCCTCCTTCACGAGCACGGGCAGCACGCGCTTCTCGAAGCTGTTGAAGTGGGCGTCCATCACGTTGAGGGGCAGCTGCACGGTGTCGAAGCGGAAGCCGTGCTTCTTCGCGGTCTCCAGCATCTTCAGGTGGATGTCCGGGGACTTGTGGCCGGTGAAGCCCAGGAAGCGCGCCTTGCCGGCCTTCTGCGCGTCCTTCATCGCCTCGATGGCGCCGCCTTCGGCGAAGGCGAGGTCGGGGTCATTGTCGCGAATGACTTCGTGGAGCTGGAGCAGGTCCACGTGATCCGTCTGGAGGCGCTGGAGGGATTCGTCGATCTGCTTCGCGGCGGTCTTCTTGTCGCGGCCGTCGATCTTCGTCATCAGGAAGGCCTTGGCGCGGTAGCCGTCGCGCAGCGCCTTGCCCATGCGCTCCTCGCTCTTGCCGTCGTTGTAGTCCCAGCAGTTGTCCAGGAAGTTGATGCCCTGGTCCAACGCGCCGCGGATGAGCGCGATGCTCTCCGCCTCCTCCTTCTGCTTGCCGATGTGGAAGCCCCCGAGCCCGATGCAGGACACCTCCTGACCGGTGCGCCCCAACTTGCGGCGAGGCACGGCGGGCGCGTTCTTCGCCTTCTTGGGCGAAGCCCCGAGCACGGGAGGGGCAACCATCAGCGACAGCGTCGCGGCGAGGAATTCCTTCCGGGTCATGCTCGGGCGTCCTTCCAGAGGGCAGGTGGCGTCTGGGAGGCCGACGTTGGGACCGGGCGGCGCCCGGGACAACGGGCGCGAGGGCCGAATGTGCAGGAGCCACCGCTGCGGAGTGCGTGTGCAGGGAGGGCGGGTGCCGCATAATCGACACCTGCATGCGCATCCCCCTCCTCGCGCTGATCCTCCTGACCGCGTGCCGCATCGAATCCGCCGCGCCGTCGGGAGGCGCCGCCGTGGCGCAGGCCTCGACTCCATCCGGCGAGGTGTGGGTCTACACGTCGATGTACCGGCACGTGCTGGACGCGATGGAGCCCCTGCTCAAGGAGCGACTGCCCGGCGTGCAGGTGCACTGGTACCAGGCGGGCAGTGAGAAGGTGGCCAGCCGATTGGAGGCGGAGCGGGCCGCGGGAGCGGTGCGAGCGGACGTGCTGATGACGTCGGATCCGTTCCTCTACGAGCGGCTGGCGCGGGAGGGCGCGTTCCTGCGCTACGCGTCCGTGAACGCGCTGCGCATTCCACGAACGCTGCTGGACCTGGACGCGAGGTACGCGGCGGTGCGGCTGTCCACGATGGTGCTGGTTCACCGCGTGGGCGCGGGCGAAGCACCGAAGTCATTCGCGGCCCTGGTGGATGGAAGCTGGAAGGGAAGGGTGGCCATCGGGGATCCGCTCACGTCGGGCACCGCGTTCACGTGGGCGGTGTTCCTGCACGCGCGGCGCGGGGATGCGTACTTCGCGGGGCTGCGCGAAAAGGGCGCGGTGGTGGCGGGAGGCAACGCGGCGGTGCTCCAGAAGGTGGAGAGCGGCGAGGTGGACGCGGGCGTGCTGCTGCTGGAGAACGCGCTGGCGGCGAAGGCGAAGGGCAGCCCCATCGAGATCATCTGGCCGGAGGACGGCGCGGTGGTCATCCCGGGCCCCGTGGGGCTGTTCGCGTCGACACGCAATCCGGTGGCGGCGAAAGCGCTGGTGGATGTGCTGCTGTCGCCCGAGGGCCAGCGCATCATCGTGGAGAAGGGGGACATGCACGCGGTGGACCCGCGCCTGGGCGGCCCGCGTGGAGAGTCTGGCGTGGACGGACTGTTGAGCCGCGCCCAGACCTGGACGCCGGAGCTGCTGGAGCAGGGATTGTTGCACGGCGGCGACATCAAGGAAGCCTTCAGCAAGGCCTTCGCGCGATGAGCCAGGAACGCGAGACCCGATGTGGGGACGCGGCACGGCCGCCAACGCGGATCCAGGCCCTGCGTCTCCGGACCTTCGAAGGGCCCCCCTCCGGACCGGCACGGTCAAAACCTGTCCGACAGTCGGACAGGTTTTCGCTGCCCGGTGGGTACGGGAGCATCTCCGCCCAGAGGAAGGACACGGTCAGGCCGACGGGATGCGACAGCCGAAGGCCGTCGGTACGCGGCGCCCCTGGTGGTCGTCCAAACCTGTCGGACAGTCGGACAGGTTCTTGCAGTGCTCGGTTCCCAGCCACTGCGGGCAATGAGGCGGGTCCTGCGGGAAGTGGCAGCGGGAAGCCGTCCCCCCAGGGAAGGCGTCGCAGTGCCCCAAACCTGTCGGACAGTCGGTCCGGATCGAGCGGCAATCCAAACCTGTCGGACAGTCGGACAGGTCCACGCGCTGGGGCCAACCCGTCGGACAGTCGGACAGGTCCGCGCGGAGGTTCTGGCTTGTCCGACAGTCGGACCGGATTACGCGGTGGTTCAAACCTGTCCGACAGTCGGAACGGTTTACGAGGTGGCTCAAACCTGTCGGACAGTCGGACAGGTTTCCGTGGTGGCGCTGGCTTGTCGGACAATCGGACCGGTTTACGAGGTGGTTCAAACCTGTCGGACAGTCGGAACGGTTTCCGTGGTGGCGCTGGCTTGTCGGACAATCGGACCGGATTGAGCGGTGGCTCCAACTTGTCCGACTGTCGGACAGGTTTCCGTGGTGGCGCTGGCTTGTCGGACAATCGGACCGGATTGAGCGGTGGCTCCAACTTGTCCGACTGTCGGACAGGTTTTTGGGGCGCTCCGCCGCCGAGGCTCCTCGGCGGGCTTCTCCCTTTCTCATCCGATTGGATGGAGCGCGCTGCCGTGGGCGTGGCGCACTGCGGTCGCGTTCGATCGACCGTCGATGGAGCGGCGAGATGAGGGGGCGGTGGGTAGCGTTGGCCTTGTGGCTCCTGCCCCTGCTGCTCTTCGCGGTGGTGCCGGTCGTGGCGCTCCTGGCGCGGGGCGTGGGGGCGGCGACGGGGGGATTGGGTTCGGTGCTCTCGGCGGAGTCCGGGGCGCTGGTGAACACGCTGGGCATCTCGCTGGGCGCTACGGCTTGGGCGCTGTGCCTGGGGGCTCCGCTGGCCTTCCTGCTGTTCCGCACGGACCTGCCCCTGCGTGGCGCGTTCACCGTGCTGTTCACGCTGCCGTCCGCCATCCCCGCGTTCATCTGGGGCATGGGGTGGCTGTCGCTCGCGAGCCCTCGCGCTGGCTACCTGAACCGCATGCTGGGCGCGGACGTGTTCGACCTCTATGGCGCGGCGGGCATCGCGTTCGTGGAGGGGCTTTCGGGCCTGCCGCTGGTGCTGCTCGCCGGTGCCGCGGCGCTTCGGCGCGTGGACCCGGCTCTGGAAGAAGCGGCCCGCATCTGCGGTGCTTCACCGCTTCGCGCCGTGATGAGCACGACCGTGCCGCTGGTGCTGCCCGCCCTGTTGTCGGGCGCGGTGATGGTGTTCCTTATGGCCGCGTCGTCCTTCGGCGTGCCGTACCTGCTGGGCGTGTCGGCGTCGCCACCCACCCGTGTGCTCACCACCCGCATCTATGAACTGGTGCTGCTGGGCAGCGAGGAGGGACTGCCGCGTGCGTCGGTGCTTGCTTCGTTCCTCCTGCTGCTCACGCCGCTGGCGCTGGGGCTGACGTGGTTGTTGGGCCGGAGCGGACGGGTGCGATTGAGCGCGGGGAAGGGCGTGTCTCCTCGGGTGCTCGCGCTGGGGACGTGGCGGACGGCGGCGCTCGCCGGGGTTGGCCTGGTGGGCGGCGTCCTGGTGGTGCTGCCCCTGGCGGCCATCCTGCTGACTTCGCTGCAACGCAGCTTCGGCGCGGCGCTGACCTGGGACACGCTCACGCTGTCGCACTGGTCCGGCGTGCTCTGGGACGCGCGCACTCTGCGGGCCACGGGGCGCAGTGTGTTGCTCGCGGCCGGGGCGGGGCTGCTCGTGGTGGGCCTGGGCCTTTCGGCGGCGCTCCTTCGGCGGGCCTTCCGTCGCGGCGGCGCGGCCGTGGAGGCCATGGCGGTGTGGCCCTTCGCGGTTCCGGGCACGGTGCTGGCGCTCGCGCTGCTGGTGGCGTTCTCACGGGACTGGCGGCTGGTGGTGCTGGACCGCTTCGCGTTCGTGCTGGCCCTGGCGCATACGCCCTGGCTGATGCTCGTGGGCTATGTCGGGAAGTACCTGGCCCTGGGCGAACGCAACAGCTCGGAGGCCCTGGCCCAGGTGGATCCTTCGCTCGCGGAGGCTGCTCGCGTCGGTGGTGCCGGACCCGTGCGGGCGTTCGTGGACGCGACGCTGCCATTGCTGCGGCCCGCGCTCACGGTGGCGTTCGTGCTCGCGTTCCTCGCGTGCGCCACGGAGATCACCCTGTCCGTGCTGCTGGTGCCCGCGGGCTCCGAGGTCCTGGGGACCTTGCTGTTCGAGTTGCAGAGCTACGCGGACCCGGCCGCCGCGGCCGTGCTCGCGTGCGCGTTCGTGGCGCTGGTGGTCGCGGGACAGGCCGTGCTCGCCTGGGCTCGGCGTCGAGTGCCGGAGGTGCGGTGATGGCGGCCATCGTCCTGGAGGACCTGGTCAAGGCGTACGGCGGGACGCCCGTGGTGCGCGGCTTGAGCCTCCACGTGGGGCAGGGCGAGCTGGTGTCCCTGCTCGGCCCTTCCGGCTGTGGGAAGACGACGACCCTTCGGATGCTCGCGGGGTTGGAGCATCCGGACGCCGGTGTCATCCGCCTGGGTGACGAATTGGTCGCCGGGCCCGGCGTGCGCGTTCCTCCCGAGAAGCGCGGCCTGGGCATGGTGTTCCAGAGCTACGCCATCTGGCCGCATCGCAGCGTCGAGGCGAACGTCGCCTATCCCCTGGCGCTCCGGAGGGTGCCTCGCCACGAGATTGCGTCCCGTGTGCGCGAAGCCCTGCGCTGGGTGCGGCTGGAGGCCTATGCGGCGCGGATGCCGCACGAACTGTCCGGCGGGCAGTTGCAGCGCGTGGCGCTCGCGCGGGCGCTGGTGGCGGGGCCCCGCGTGCTGCTGTTGGATGAACCGCTGTCGAACCTGGACGCGGCCCTGCGCGAGGAGCTGCGCGCGGAGATCGCCGCGCTGCGGGCCCGGCTGGGCACGACGCTCGTGTTCGTCACGCACGATCAGGGCGAGGCGCTGGCCCTGTCGGACCGCATCGCCGTGATGAACCGGGGCGTCATCGAACAGGTGGACACGCCGGAGCGGCTGTACCGGGAGCCGGCGACGCCGTTCGTCGCGGGCTTCGTCGGGGGCGCGAACGTGCTGCGCGGCGAGGTGCGCGCGGGCGCCTTCCACTGCGCAGGGACGGAGACCGCGTTCGACCTGCCCATGACCGCGAAGCCCGGGCCGGGGACGCTGGTGGTGCGCCCGGAGGACCTGGAGCTGGGGGAGACCGGAACGCCGCTGGTGCTGTCCGCTCGGCTGTTCCTGGGGCATGCGGCGGAGTACCGCTTCCCTGTGGGCGATGCGTTCCTTCGTGTCATCGGGCCTGCGCTGGAGGGCGTGCGCGCCGGTCAGACGCTCCGTGTTCGCGTGGGCAAGGCCACTGTGTTCGACGCGGGCGCTTGAGGCTCAGTAGAGCGTCGTCTTCACCCGGGCTGGCAGCTCGCGGTCGTATTCGCCGGCGTCGAAGTCGCTCGGGCTCAGCGCTTCGAGGATGGAGCCGGGGCTTGGGAACTCGGCGCGGGGGACCTGCCGGGCTGGGTCCCAGAGCCCGGAGCGGATCAACGCGCGGCTGCACTGGAAGAAGACCGTCTCCACGGTGATGTGCAGCACGGAGCGCGGCAGCTTCCCCTCGTGGGGGAAGCGCTCCAGCATGGACGGCTCGATGACGATGCTCGCCCGGCCGTTGACGCGCAGGGTCTCGTTCACGCCGGGGACGAAGAACAGCAGCGCGATGCGCGGGTCCGCCAGGATGTTCCGCAGCGAGTCGCAGCGGTTATTGCCCCGGCGGTCGGGCAGCAGCAGCGTGTGCGCGTCCTCGATGACCACGAACCCCGCGGGGTCCCCGCGAGGCGACACATCCAGCCCTTCCGGGCCGGACGTGGCGAGCACCATGAACGGCGAGCGCTCAATGAAGGGCCGGTACGCCGGATGGAGGTGGTCCACCTCCTTGAGCACGGACGACTTTCCGGGAACCCCGTACAGGCGTTCGAGCGTCTCCTCATCGGTCACGGTCTTCATCCGGGAGTGCCTCCTGGGGCCTTTCTAGGCATTTTGAATGGCCATGTCACACGCGGCACCGGCTGCGTCGTCCTGGGGATGGAAGGGCACTTCACCCTCCCAGAACGAGGAACTGCACATGAAGAGCCGGATGAATCCCTTCGCGGTCGCGCCGGATGCCCTCGGCCTCATGAAGGATTTCAGCAAGAAGGTGGAGGCCCTGGGGCTGGAGACGAGCCTGTGCGAGCTGGTCAAGATCCGCGCCTCCCAGCTCAACGGCTGCGCCTTCTGCATCCACCTGCACACCCGCGACGCCCGTGCCCAGGGGATGACCGAGGAGCGCATCTACCTGCTGGACGGCTGGCGTGAGTCGCCGCTGTACACCGAGCGCGAGCGGGCGGCCCTGGGCTGGACCGAGGCCCTGACGCTCGTCTCGGAGACGCACGCGCCCGACGAGGACTACGCCGCGCTCAAGCCGCACTTCACCGAAGAGGAGATCGTGAAGCTGACCCTGATGATTGGCGTCATCAACATCGCGAACCGGATCATCCTTGGCTTCCGGGTCGTGCACCCGGTGACCCCTCGCAGTGAAGCCGCCTGAGCCTCGAATCGCTTTTTTAATACCCATGTCACACGCGGCACTGGCTGCGTCGTCCTGGGGATGGAAGGGCACTTCGCCCAAGAAAGAGGACCTGCACATGAAGACCCGCATGAATGCCTTCGCCGTCGCGCCGGAAGCCGTCAACCTCATGCTCGAGTTCAGCAAGAAGGTGGAGGCCCTGGGCCTGGAGCCCAGCCTCCGCGAGCTGGTCAAGATCCGCGCGTCCCAGCTCAACGGCTGCGCCTTCTGCATCCACATGCACACCCGCGACGCCCGTGCCCAGGGGATGACCGAGGAGCGCATCTACCTGCTGGATGGCTGGCGCGAGTCGCCGCTGTACACCGACCGCGAGCGGGCGGCCCTGGGCTGGACCGAGGCCCTGACGCTCGTTTCCCAGACACATGCCCCGGATGAGGACTACGCTGCGCTCAAGCCGCACTTCACCGAAGAGGAGATCGTGAAGCTGACCCTCATGATTGGTGTCATCAACTCCTGGAACCGGTTCGCCATCGGCTTCCGGGCCATCCACCCGGTGACCGCTCGCAGTGAAGCCGCCTGATCCGAACCCCGCGGACGTCTTCGACCCGCTCCGCCCCCGGCTGCTCCGCATCGCGTACCGGATGCTGGGCATCGTCGCGGAGGCGGAGGACGTGGTGCAGGAGGCGTACTTGCGTTGGCACCAGACGGACCGCGACGCCGTACGGGACGCCGAGGCCGTGCTTGTCCGCACGGTGACGCGCCTGTGCCTGGACGTCCTGAAGTCCGCGCGCGTCCGGCGCGAGGAGTACGTGGGGACCTGGCTCCCAGAGCCCATCATCGAAACAGTGGAGGGCGACGATTTGACGCTGACCCTGATGATGGCCCTGGAGCGCCTGTCCCCGCTGGAGCGCGCCGCGTTCCTCCTGCACGACGTGTTCGGCATGGACTTCGAGCAGGTGGCGAAGGCCCTCGACCGAGAACCGGCGGCCTGCCGCCAGCTCGCCAGCCGGGCGCGGGCCCACGTGCAGGAGGCCCGGCCCCGCTTCCCCGTGACGGAGGCGAAGGGCCACGAGCTGGCCTCGGCGTTCCATGCCGCGTCGCGGAGCGGCGACACGCAGGCGCTCCAGGCGCTACTTGCACAGGACGCCATCCTGTACGCCGACGGCGGCGGCAAGGTGAAGGCGGTCCTCAATCCCATCTACGGCCGGGAGAAACTGCTGCGCTTCTTCGAAGGAGTGCGGCGCGTTCCGGCCGTGGGCTCGGCGCAGCTCGTGCACGAGGGCTCCATTGACGGCCTGCCCGCGTACGTCACGATGGAACAGGACGGACAGTTGCAGACCACGGCGTTCGCCATCGAGGAGGGCCGCATCGTCGCGATCTACGTCACGCGCAACCCCGACAAGCTGAAGGGCATCCGGCGGGCGGTGGTGGGGGAGCCTTCGTAGGGACTCAGCTCGCGGCGAAAGACTCGCGCGCGAACTCGACGAACCGCAGCAGGGCCGGGGAGCTTCCGGCCTTGCGCCAGGCGATGACGGTGTTCGTCACCGGCGCGTCCTCCGGCAGGTCGACGAAGGCCACGCCGGAGTGGTGCTCCGTGTCGGGCGTGTGCGGCATGGGCGCGATGCCGAAGCCCGCGGAGACGAACCAGATCTTCGTCGCCACGTTCTGCGCGTACTGGCGCACCGCCGGATCGCCCCCCGCGTCGCGGAGCCGGTCGAAGAACCCCGCGTAGTAGTCCGGCGGCGCGACGCCGGGCTCCACCAGGACGAGCGGCTCATCCCGCAGGTCCTTCCATGCCACCGCCTTGCGCTTCGCGAACGGGTGCCGTGCGGGCACCGCCAGCCGGAAGGGCTCGCGGCGGATGAGGTGCGAGACGACGTCCGGCGGCATCCGCTCGCGAGGGCGCAGGATGCCCACGTCCAGCGTGCCCCGCTCCAGGGCCTCCAGTTGCCACGCAGACGGATGGTTGCTCAGCTCGATGTGGACCCCGGGCACCTTCTTCTGGAAGGCCCGGAGCATCGCCGCGAACCGGGGCGTCGCGAACGACGAGATGAGCCCCAGCACCAGCACGTCCTGTTCGCCCCGGGCCTGCCGCGCCGCGTGCTCCTGGAACCGCTTCGCGCGCTCCAGGAGTTGGTGCGCTTCCGGCAGCAGCTCGCGCCCCAGCTTCGTGAGGCGCACCGCGCGGCCCTCGCGTTCGAAGAGGGAGCCGCCCAGCTCCGTCTCGAACTTGCGGATCTGCTGACTGAGCGGCGGCTGGGCGATGTGCAGCCGCTTCGCGGCGCGCGTGAAGCTGAGCTCCTCCGCGACCGCGACGAAGTACCGCAGGTGGCGCAGCTCCATGGTCCATACGCTCCAGGTCTGGATTCCAGACCCAGGATATATTGGAAGTATGGGTGGGGGAGCGCTAGGCATGTCGCATGGAGACCTCCTCCGCCGCGCTCCCCGCCGCCGTGCCTCAGTCCGCGCCGTTGGATCGCCGGCTGCTGTGGACGATGACGACGGCGACGGTGCTCGCGGTGGGCAACGTCTATTACAGCCAGCCACTCCTGGGCGTCATCGCACAGACCTTCGGCCTGTCCGCCTCCGCCGTGGGCTCCGTGCCGATGATGTCGCAGCTGGGCTACGTGGCGGGGCTGGTGCTCCTGACGCCGCTGGGTGACGTGCTGGAGAAGCGCGGCTTGCTGGTGACGATGCTGGGGCTCGCGGCGGCGGCGCTCTTCGCGGCGGGCTTGGCGCCCACGTTCCCCCTGTTCCTGTTCGCCTGCGTGGCCATCGGGCTGACGTCCGTGCTGGTGCAGATCCTCATCCCCTTCGTCGCGGCGCTCAGCTCGCCCGAGGAGCGGGGGAGGAACCTGGGCGTGGTGCTCAGCGCGGCGCTGGTGGGCGTGCTCATCTCCCGCACGCTCAGCGGCTTCGTGGCCACGCACCTGGGCTGGCGCGGGGTGTACTTCGCGGCTGGCGCGACGATGGTGGGCCTGGCGATGACGCTGCGGCTGGGACTGCCTCGCTATGAGTCCTCCACGCGGCTGACGTACCCGCGCCTCCTGCAATCGCTGTGGACGCTGCTGCGGGACGTGCCGGGGCTGCGGGCCATCGCGCTCACGGGCGCCCTGATGTACGCGGCGCTCTCCGCGTTCTGGGCTTCGCTGGCGTTCTTCCTGAGCAGTGACGCGTACCACCAGGGGCCGGGCACGGCGGGCATGTTCGGGCTCATCGGGACGGTGGGGGCGCTCGCCGCGAACGTCACGGGGCGGCACGCGCAGCGCATTGGCGCGCGGAGGATCGTCCGGGCGTGCATCGTCACGATGCTGGCGGCCTTCGGCGTGTTCGCCGCCTTCGGCACGCTGTGGGCCGGGCTCATCGCGGGCGTGGTGCTGCTGGACCTGGGGGCGCAGGCCGCCACGGTGTCCAACCAGACGGAGTTGTACCGCCTGCACCCGACCGCGCAGACGCGCCTCAACACGCTCTACAAGATGTTCTACTTCGTGGGCGGGGCCTGCGGTTCCGCGCTCTCCGCCATCGCGTGGGACCACGGAGGCTGGCGGGGCGTGTGCGCGGTGGGCGGAGGGTTCCTGGTCATCGCGTTCGTGTGGGAACAGGTCCAGGCGCGGCGGACCGCCGCATCGCCTGCCGTCACTTGACGGAGCCGGGCAGCTTCTCCGCGAGCGCGTCGATGGCGACGCGCACCCGCACGGGCAGGTGCGGCGTCGTGGGCCAGAGCGCATGGACGTCGAAGCAGAGGCCCGGCTGGTTCGTCAGCACCCGCACCAACTGCTTGTCCCTCACGGCGTCCTGGATGAGCCAGCACGGCAGCCACGCCAGCCCCATGCCCGCGATGGCCGCGTCCATGATGGCCTCCAGGTCGTCGAAGCGCAGCCGCGCATTCGGAAGGAGCTCCACGTTCGTGCCGTCCTCCTGGGGAAACAGCCACGGGCGCACCGACCCCGAGCGGACGTAGCGGATGGCGTCGTGGCCGGACAGGGCCTCCAGCGTGCGCGGCGTGCCGTGCTTGCGGAGCCAGGCGGGGGACGCGCAGACGGTCATGCGCTGGAAGCCCACCCGGCGGGCGGTGAGGCCGTCTCCCGCGACGAGCCCCTGCGTCCCGACGCTGCGGAGGACCAGGTCGAAGCCGTCCTCCAGCAGGTCCACGAGGCGATCGTTGAACGACAGGTCCAGCTCCAGCTTCGGGTGCGCCCGGGCCAGTTCGCGCAGGATGGGCGCCACGCAGCGGCGGCCGTAGAGGACGGGCATGCTGACGCGCAGGCGGCCCGCGACCTCCTGCTTGCCGGATTCGAGCAGGGCCTCGCCCGCGCGCAGCTCACCCAGTGCGCGCAGGCACCGTTCGTAGAAGACCTGACCGTCCTGGGTCAGGCCTTGCGAACGCGTGGTGCGGTGGAAGAGGCGCACGCCCAGCCGTTCCTCCAGCCGCGCCACCGTCTTGCCCACGGCGGAGCGCGACACGTTCAGCTTCGCGGCCGCGGCGGAGAAGCCTCCGGCCTCCACGGCCTCCACGAAGACGGCCACGCCCTGAAGGGGATCGCTCATGGTTCGTTTATTGTCGCCCTGGAGGCGACAGTGAAAGGAAATCTTGTCGCCACCGGAGAAATCCCGTCGCCAATACCTTCCGCCGCGAACCTGTTGCAAGGAGCCGTGCGCGTGGGGACTTCGACGATGAAGCGCTGGGAGCTGGATGCCGTGGGGCGTGACGGGCCGCGCCTGCGGACCGTGGCGGTCCCGGAGCCGGGGCCGGGCGAGGTGCTGGTGAAGGTGGCGGCCGTGTCGCTGAACTACCGGGACCTGCTGGTGCTGGAGAATGGGATGGGGTTGCCCCTGGCGTTCCCGTTCACGCCGGGCTCGGACCTGGCGGGCGTGGTGACGGCGGTGGGAGAAGGCGTGACGCGGTTCGCGGTGGGGGAGAAGGTCCTCTCCACGTTCTCACCGGGGCGCCTGGACGGGCCGGCGTTGGGGACCGCGCGCGCGCCTCCGTACAAGACGCTGGGTGGGGCGTATCCGGGCGTGCTCGCGGAGTACGTCGCGTTTCCGGAGGACTGGTTCGTGAAGGCTCCCGCCACGCTGGACGCGGGTGAGGCCAGCACGTTGCCGTGCGCGGGACTCACCGCGTGGACCGCGCTGGTCGAGTACGCGCCGGTGCGCCCGGGACAGTCGGTGCTGGTGCAGGGCACGGGCGGCGTGGCGCTGTTCGGCTTGCAGCTCGCTCGGTCCGGGGCGCGGACGTCATCCTCACGTCGGGCAGTGATGAGAAGCTGGCGCGCGCGAAGTCGCTGGGCGCGACGCACGTCATCCACCGCGAGCGCGAGGACTGGGTGGAGGCCGTCTACCGCCTTACCGGGGACCGGGGCGTGGATCACATCCTGGAGCTGGCGGGTGGCACGAACCTGGGCCGGTCCATCGAAGCGGTGGCGCTGCACGGGACCATCTCCGTGATTGGCGTGTTCGAGGGCTTCACGGTGACGGGACCGTCTGGCCCGCTCCTGCTCAAGGAGCCCACGATTCGAGGCATCAACGTGGGCACCCGGAGGTCGCTGGAGGCCCTGGTGCGCGCGGTGGACGCCACCGGGCTCAAGCCGGTCATCGACGCGCGCTATCCGCTGGAGGCGCTGCCCGCCGCGCTGGAGCACCTGCGGAAGGGCGCGTTCGGGAAGATCGTGGTGGAGTCCCACTGAGCCGCGCGGAGTAGGGTGCGGCGCATGTCGTCGCGCCCCTCCGCCGAAAGCCCACGCCGCTTCCATGCCGAGCCGTTGAGCGTCGTCCTGCGCCACCTGGAGGCGCGGGTGTCGTCCGGGCCCGTGTCCATCGAAGTGCCGGATCCGGACCTGGGCCACGGGCGCTATCCCGGGGAGCGCATGGAGGGCGGGCTCGTGCACCGGCCGCTGCGGAGCTGGTGTGACCTGGCGGAGGGGTTGTCGTGCCGTCTGCGCACGCCGCGCACGGTGGATGCGACGCACGTGCGGCTCACGTTCGAGCCACTGGGTTCGGAGGCTTCGTGGCACGCCGGAGGTGGGGCGCGGACGGAGGCGCCCCAGGAGCGCTATGGCGCCGCGTCGGACTTCGCGCGCGTGCGGAAGTTCGAGGACGCGGGCTTCCTCTTGCCCTGGTTGGAGGCGGTCGGGCGATTGCCGCTGCCCCCGGGCGCGAGGCTCCTGGACCTGGGCGTCAACCGGGGCGATGAACTGGCCGCGTTCGCGGAGGTGGAGGGCATCCGCTTCGTCGGCGTGGACCACAGCGCGAGCGCATTGGCGGAGGCACGGGCGGCGTTTCCGGATCCTCGTCATGCGTTCGTGCAGGCGGACCTGAATGCGTTGCCCGCGGAACTGGGCCGCTTCGACGTGGTGGTGTCGGTGGGCACGTTGCAGAGCCCGGGCGTGGATGACCGGGCGCTCTTGCGCAAGCTGGTGCAGGAGCACCTGGAGCCCAAGGCCTCGCTGGTGCTGGGCTTCCCCAACTCACGCTTCCGGGACGGAGAGGTCGTGTTCGGCGCGCGCGTGCGCAACCTGCGCGAGCCCGACTTGTCGCTGCTGGTGAAGGACCTGTCCTTCTACCGCCGCTACCTGCACCAGCACGGCTTCCGCACGTTCCTGGGCGGCAAGTACGACCTGCTGCTCACGGCGGTGAGAGGTCAGGCCTTCGGCTCGGGGGATGCGGACGACTGAGCCTCGGGCTGCGACAGGTGATGAGCCGTGGCGGGGATGACGGCCATGCTGCCCAGCCAGAAGATGAAGCCATGGGCGGAAGGCGCTGGACGGGGCGAGGTCATCGGGAAGAAGGCTTCTGAAGGAGGAGCGCCGTGACAGGGACTATCAGCAGGCTGGCCATCCAGACATAGAAGCCGATGGCGGTCCCCTGCACGTCGGCGCGGTAGGCGCCCATCCCGACGATCGAAGACACCCCGAGGATGCACGCCGCACCGCCGAACCAGAACGCCTTCCGGTCCTTCCCCAGCCCGAGCATGAAGAGCGCCACGAGCAGCAGGGGATTGGCGAACCAACCGAAGTTCCCCGAGACCACGGCCGTGATGCCGATGAGCAGCAGGAACGCCCCATTCGTCTCCGAGTCTCCCCCGCCGTGCGGAGTGCGTGTAATCAGCGCGGGCAGGAAACAGGCGATGACGTAGAGCCCGATGGACACAGCACATGCGGCGATGCGTGCATTCGAGTCGTCGGCGCCGTGGGCTGGGTGGGATGAGGCCATGCGGGCGGAGGGTACTTCAGCCCTGCGCCGATCCGCGCGAGGCGCCGGGGACCCACCAACAGACACTGTCTACGGGAGAAGGCTCACGGCGATTCTTCGCCAGTGGTCAGCCACCAGTACGGGCGGCGGTCAGGAGCAGCAGCAGGGCCACGATGGGCACTGCCCGCCACACCCTCGAGTCCTCGCGTCGAAGCCACGCGGGAGCCATGCCTTCGGACACCTCCGAGCCGGTTCGCTCCCGAGTCTACTTCGCCACCTTGGCGCGCAGCTTCTCCAGGGTCTGGGCCAGGCGGCGCGCTCGGGTCTCTTCTTTCTTTGCTTCGGTGAGCGCCTTCACGAACTCCTTGCGGTGTGTGAACGCCAGGTTCGTGAACACGTCCCGTAGCTGGGGCTCCGCGTCCAGCGCACGCTGGAGGTCTTCCGGCACCTCGATCTCCCGAGGTGCCGTGTCCCGCTCCAGCGTGATGCTCAGGGTCGCGCCGTCCTCGACGCCCGCGGCCTCGCGCACCTCCTTGGTGAAGCCCAGGTAGGTGATGCCTCCGTACACCATCAACCGGCTCCGGAAGGGCTGCCCGTTGACGGTGCCCACCACGGGGGGCCGTGCCTCGCCGTAGGCCTCCTTGCTGTCGAACGGACAGCGCACGAACCGGCCTCCCTGATCGTTGGCCACTTCGAGCTTCGCCTTGAACTTGCGCACGGCCATGAGCGTGTCCCCGTCCTATGGCTTGACGAACTTCAGCGCGAACCGGTCGCTCGTGCCCCGGCGCTCACCCGCGGCTCCCGGACTGGAGCTCCAGTCGCGCGTGTCCTCCGGGTTGCGCCAGGTGTTGCTCTCCTCCTGGAGCTTGAAGCCCGCGGCCTGCACCTCGTCGCGCACCAACTGCTCGTCGATGCGGTGCAGCGTCTGGCCTTCCGTGATGCCCGTGCCCGGCTTCGCGCTGGAGTCGAGGATGACGTACACACCGCCCGGCTTGAGCGCCTGGAACACCGCCGCGTTCATCTTCGCCCGGTCCACGCCCAGCCATCCCGTGTCGTGGTAGATGATGTGGCTCACCACCGCGTCCAGCGTGCCGTTCAGCTCGGGCGGGAAGGGCGCGTCCAGCTCGCGGTCCAGGCGCACCACGTTCTGGTTCACCGGCCGCGCCAGGCGCTCCTGCCACGGCTTCGCCGCGAACCTCTCCAGCACGATGCTGGGGTTCTCGCCGTACACCTTGCCCTCGGGCCCCACCGCGCGCGCCAGCAGCTCCGTGGTGTAGCCGCCGCCCGCCATCAGCTCCGCCACGTGCATGCCGGGCTTCACGCCCACGAAGTCCAGCAGGGCCGCGGGATGCCGGCCCGCGTCCAGCTTGCGGTCCGCCTCCGGGCGGTCCGGCGCGTCCACCAGCGCCTGCGAGGACACGGCCGCCGCCTGCGCCTGGGGGGAGGCCGCCGGAGCCGTGGGCGTCGAGTGGGAACAGCCCGCGAGGGCCAGGAACGATGCCGCCATCAGTGCGTTTCGCATGCGCGATCCATATCGCCCGCGCCCACGCCTGCCTTCCGAAAAGAGGGCCGCTGTCCGCTTGCGGGACGCCACGTGCCACGAGCGGACACCGCGCGTCCGTCCCGGGGGCCCTCCGAGCCGTGTGCCGGCCGTGGCGCTAGAGTTGCAGCCCGCCCCGGACCGACACCATGTCCCAGCTCCTCCAAGACGTCCGCCTGTCCCTGCGCCGGATGCGCCGTGAGCCCGTGTTCACCACGGTCGTCGTGGCCACGCTCGCGCTCGCCATCGGGGCCACCACCGCGGTCTTCAGCCTCGTGTACCAGGTGCTGCTCAAGCCCCTGCCGTACCCTGAACCGCAGGAGCTGCTGCGCCTCTATCAATCCACGCCGCAGCGGGAGCGGGGCGGGGTGGCGTACTCGTACCTCCAGGCGTGGCGCGAACGCCCGGGTGCCTTCCAGGCCATCGAGGGCGTCACCGCGATGGACTACACGCTGACCGGTCCGGGCGCGGCGCAGCGGGTGCGCGCGGGGCTCGCGACCCCGGGCCTGCTGTCCATGCTGGGCGTGCGGCCCGAGCGGGGACAGGACTTCGGACCGGAGTCCCAGGTGCCCGGGCGCGACCGGGGCGTGCTCGTGTCCCATGCCTTCTGGTGGAGCCACTTCGCTGGACGCGCGGACGTGGTGGGCCAGACGCTGACGCTGGATGGCGCGCCCCACGTCGTCCAGGGCGTGCTGCCCGCGTCTTTCCGCTTCTGGCCGGGCGTGGACCTGTGGAAGCCGCTGACCCCCGCGCCGCAGGGGCAGGCCTCGGAGGAGCTCTACCTGCGTGGCGTGGGCCGCTTGCGGCCGGGTGTTCCGCTGGAGCGCGCCCGCGCGGAGCTGGAGGAACACTCGCGCGTGTGGGCCGCGACGCTGGGCGGGAATGAGGCAGTGCCCGGAGTGCGGCTGGTGCCGTTGCATCAGCAGGTGGTGGAGACCTCGCGCGAGCAACTCTGGCTGCTGGCCGGAGTGATGGCGCTGGTGCTGTGCGTGGCGTGCGCCAACGTGGCGAACCTGCTGCTCGCGCGCGCCAGTGCTCGCGAGCGTGAGGTGGCGGTGCGCGCGGCGCTGGGCGCGGACCGGGGGCGGTTGGTGCGGCAGTTCCTGGTGGAGAGCGCGGTGCTGGCCCTGCTGGGCGGCGCGGTGGGTCTGCTGCTGGCGCTGTGGGGGATGGACCTCCTGCGCGTGTTCGTCCCCGGGGAGGTGGTGTCGCCAGAGGAGCTCCGGCTGGAGCCGCACGTGCTCGCCATCGCGGCGGGCCTGTCCCTGACGACCAGCGTCCTCTTCGGCCTGGTGCCCGCGCTGCGCGCATCCCGTGCGGAGGCGAAGGGGGCGCTCGGAGGGCTTCGCGGAGGCAAGGGCGCGACCGGACCGATGCGGGCGCGGGCCGTGCTGGTGGTGGCGCAGGTCGCGCTGGCGCTCGTGCCGCTGGTGGGCGCGGGCCTGATGCTGCGCACGCTCCATGCGCTTCACGCCGTGGCGCCGGGCTTCGACCCGCACGGCGTCAGCGCGATGGACCTGTCCTTCCCCCGCGAGGCCTACGGGCAGGACGACACCCGGCGCCGGCGGGTGAGCGCGGAGCTGCTGGCGCGGGTGCGGGCGTTGCCGTCGGTGCAGTCCGCGGGGCTGGCCAGCACGCTGCCGCTGTGGAACCGCAACGGCTTCAGCGCGGTGGTGCTGCCGGGGGAGACGGAGCAGGAGGCCCAGGCGCGCGAAGCGGTCAACTTCCGCGCGGTGAGCGATGGCTACTTCGCCACGCTGCGCATCCCGCTGAAGGAGGGCCGCGACGTGAGCACCACGGACGTCGCGGGCGCGGCGCCGGTGATGGTGGTCAACGAGACCTTCGCGCGGCGCTTCCTGTCGAAGGGCTCCGCGTTGGGCCAGCGCGCACGGCTGACGCTCGATGGCGAGCCGTTCCGGGAGGTGGTGGGCGTGGTGGGCGACGTGCACCACGCGAGCCTCGCGGAGGAGCCGCGCGCGGAGGTGTACCTGCCCATGGATCAATTCGAGGGCCTGTTCATGGTCGTCGCCGTGCGCGCCAGCCGGGACTCGCAGGCGCTGCTGCCCGCGCTGCGCGAACAGCTTCGCGCGGTGGATCCCCACCTGCCGCTGGTCCAGGTGCGCGACCTGGAGGCAGTGGTGGAGGAGAGCCTGGGCCGCACGCGGGTGATGAGCGGCCTGCTCACGGCCATGGCGGTGCTCGCGCTGACGTTGGCGGGCGTGGGGCTGTACGGCGTGCTGGCGTACACGGTGAGCCAGCGCACGCGCGAGCTGGGCATCCGCATGGCGCTGGGCGCGACGGACCGGCAGGTGCTGTGGCTGGTGGTGGGGCAGGGGCTGCGGCTGGCGGCGATCGGCGTGGGGGTGGGGCTCGTGGGGGCGGCGGTGCTCGCGCGCGGCCTCGCGGGGATGCTCTACGGCGTGGGTGCGCTGGATGCCCTGACGTTCGGGGGTGTGCCGCTGTTGCTGGGCGCGGTGGCGCTCGTGGCCAGTTGGCTGCCCGCGCGCCGCGCGTTGCGCGTGACGCCCGCCATCGCACTCCGGGCGGACGAATAGGGCTTCAGGACACGGTGTCGTAGGCGGGGGGCGCTTCCCTCGGCAGGCGGACCGTGAACGTCGTTCCGTCCGCTTCGCTGGAGGTCGCGCTCACGCGGCCTCCGTGCGCGCGCGCCACCTGCTGCACGATGTAGAGCCCCAGCCCCACGCTGCGCGAGGACCGGCCTTCGTCCTGATTGCCGCGCCGCATGGCCTGGAAGAGGGTGGGCAGCATCTCCGGCGGGATGGGGCGGCCCTGGTTGTGGACCTCCAGCACCAGGTCGTCCCCCTCCTCGCGCGTGGACACCCGCACCGTGGAGCCCGGATCGCCGTAGCGAAGGGCGTTGGTGACCAGGTTCTGCACCACCTGGCCCAGCCGCTCCGCGTCCCACGAGCCCAGGCCGTCGCCCTGTGGGTCCAGGACCACGTGCCGCTCCGGGAACGCCACCTGGACCTCCTCCAGCGCCTGGCGCGTGGCCTCGTGGAAGTCCATGCGGCGGCGGTGCACCGGCAGCCCTCCGCCCAGCCTCGCCTGGGTCACGTCCAGCAGGTCGCGGATGAGGCGGTTCGCGCGCTCGGCGCTGCTGATGATGCGGCCGGTGTTCTTCGTCGCGCGCTCCCCCAGATCGTCGCGCTTGAGCAGGGCGTTCGCCGACAGGAGGATGGCGTTGATGGGGCTGCGCAGGTCGTGGCTGACGATGCCGATGAGCTGCTGTTCGAACTCCCGCTGCTCGCGCGCCTCCGCCTCGCGCCGGTGGCGCTCGGTGATGTCGCGGCTCACCGTGGCGATGCCGATGTCCTCGCCCGTCGCGGCATCGCGCAGCAAGAAGAAGTTGTAGTGCACGGGGACTGCTGCCCCGGTGCGGAAGTTGCGGAGGCGGAACTCGCCGTCCCAGCGCCCGCGCTCGCGCAGCCTGGGCAGGATGACGTCGCGCACGTAGGGGCGGTCCTCCTCCAGGAAGTAGTCGAACAGGTGCGTGCTCCGCACCGCCTCCGGCCCCTCCAGTCCCAGCATCCGCTGGCCTGCCTCGTTGACGAACAGCGCCCGTCCGTCCGGCCCGCCAATGCCGATGAGGTCCGAGGACTGCTCCACCACGGCGATCAGCTTCTCCCGCTCCCGCTCCGCCTGGCGCTGCTCCCGTCGCGCCCGCGCCGCCGCGAGGTTGCCCTCCACGCGCGCCAGCAGCTCCCGCGCGGAGAACGGCTTCACCAGGTAGTCGGTGGCGCCCATGCGCAGGCCCTCCACCGTGGCCTCCTCGCCGGCGCGCGCGGACAGCAGGATGACGGGCACGTGCGCCGTCGCCGGGGTTTCGCGCAGCAGGCGCAGGAGCCCGAAGCCATCCAGCTCCGGCATCATCACGTCGCTGATGACGAGGTCTGGCAGCCGGGCCCGGCACGACTCCAGCGCCTCCTGTCCGTTCGCCGCGAGCGTCACCTCGAAGCGGTCCGCGAGCAGCGACCGCACATACGCGCGCATGTCCGCGTTGTCGTCCGCGAACAGGATGTGGCCGCCCACGGTCCTCGTGAGGGAAGTGGGGGCCGTGTCGGCCGCGAGCCTAGCCGGCGTGCCCGCTGGCCCCAACCAGCCGGACGCCTCCTCCAGGAACGCCGCGGCGGTCGCGCTCGTCGGGACGTGCGCGGGCGTGGACGTGTCCCCTGCGGAGGGGGCGATGGAGGACGCCTCCGCGGGCAGCGTCACCGTGAACGTGGTGCCCTGTCCGGGATGGCTCTCCGCCTGCACATCGCCGCCATGCAGGCGAACCAGCTCCCGCACCAGCGCGAGCCCGATGCCGCTGCCCTCGTAGCTGCGCCCCTGCGCGCCCTGCACGCGGTGGAAGCGGTCGAAGATGCGCGGCAGTTCCTCCGGAGGGATGCCCGTGCCCGTGTCCGCCACGCGCAGCACCACCTGTGTTCCGCGCCAGCGCAGGCTCACGCGGATGCCACCCTGGTGCGTGAACTTGAAGGCGTTGGAGATGAGGTTGAGGACGATCTTCTCCCACTGATCCGGATCCACCTTCACCGGGTGCGGCAGCGGGGGACAGTCCACGTCCAGCGTCAGGCCCGCGCGCTCCACGGTGGAGCGGAAGCCGCTGGCGAGCCCTCGGGTGAGCGCGGCGAGATCGGTGGGCACGGCGGTCGCGTGCAGGCGGCCCGCTTCGATGCGGGAGAACTCCAGCAGCGTGTTGACGAGCTTGAGCAGCCGCAGGCCATTGCGGTGCACCGTCCGCTGCCGTTCGAGCTGCCGGGGACCGAGCGGCTCCATCGGGTCCTGGAGGCCGTCCTCCACCGGCCCCAGCATCAGCGCCAGCGGTGTGCGGAACTCGTGGCTCACGTTGCTGAAGAAGTCCGTCTTCGCGCGGTCCAATGCGGCCAGGGACTCCGCGCGGCGGCGATCCTCCTCGCGAGCACGGGCCTGCGAGATGGCTGTCGTCACGCCCCGGGCCAGCAGCTCCAGGAAGCCCTGGTACTTCTCATCGAACGCCAGCCGGCGGCTCAGCCCCGTGACCAGGAAGCCCGCGGGCCGTGCATGTCCCACGCGCGGCAGCGGCTGCACCCACGCGGAGGCCGTACCCTCCGGCCACGGGCCCACCGCGACGGTGCCTGACGCCCCGGGCAGCTTCTCCCAGAGGAAGACCGCGCCGGTGCTCGCGGCGGCGCCCAGGGGCCAGGCCGTGCTCGCCTCGCCGGTGCCATCCGGGAGGGGCATCGACTCGGGAGCGAGCGGATCTCCCGCGGCGAGCCCGCTCGTCCCAGTGAGGCGCGCGGTGCCGGTGGCGTCATCCACCAGGTAGAGCAGGGCGAAGGGCACGTCGAGCGGCGCCGCTGCGATGACGCGCATGGCCTCACGGCAGGCGTCGTCCGTGGTGGCCCGGTCCGCGGTGGAGCCTCCCAGTTCGCGCAGCGTGTCGAGCCGCCGCGTGCCGACCACCTGTCCGGTGGTCTCCGTGAGCGCCGCGAAGACGCCCGCCACATCGCCGGACTCGTCGCGCACGGGCGAGTGGCTGTAGGTGAAGTAGCACTCCTCGACGAAGCCGTTGCGGTCGAGCGGCATCATCAGGTCCGTGACGAAGATGGCCTCGCCGGTCTGGCGCATGCGCTCCCAGCCGGGGCCCAGCATGTGCCAGACCTCCGGCCAGGTGACGGCCGCGGACTGTCCCAGGGCGGCGGGGTGCTTCGTGCGTCCGCAGATGGGCCGGTACGCGTCGTTGTAGAACTGGACGAACTCAGGGCCCCACGCGACGTACAGCGGATAGTCGGACGCGAGCACGATGCCGACAGTCGTGCGCAGCGACTGGGGCCACGTCTCCACCGGGCCCAGGGACGTCTTCGCCCAGTCCACCTGTCGAAGCAGGGCGCCACACGCGCCACCGCCTCGCAGGATGTCGTCCACCGCGCCCATGTGCCTCCACGCCCAGGCGCGCCTTCAAGATGGGAGGCCACTGCTGGGGTATGGAACTTCGGGGTTTCGCCGTCCGATGGCCAGTAGGCCCGGAAGGAGCCCCGGCGAAACGTGCATCGATGAACGGCGGAGCGCCTGGAGGCCGGTCAGGCGACCTCGTGCGCGGCCCGGGCCCAGCGCACGCCATCCAACCCCAGGCTCCGCACCTCGGCCTCCATCAGCGCGCCGTACTGTTCCTCGACCCATTGGCGGAAGTAGGCGTCCGGCGCCGCGAGCACCAGGTGTCCGTCCTCCAGTCCCACCGCGCGGGCCTTGCCCAGCCACGACAGCGCGTATCGCTTGCCTTGCGCGCGCACGCCCTCCAGGCAGGCACTCCAGACGCGAGCCGCTTCCGTGGACGCGCCCTCGTCCGTGGCAGGTCCACTGGTGGCTTCGGAGTCCACCTCCGCACCGTCCTCCAGGGCCGGGACGTAGCGCGTCCACACCCGGGGCGAGCAGAACGCGATCACCGTGCCCGGGGGCTGCCGGGCACGGCCCCAGTCGGATTGGAGATAGCCCTGGCAGGCCGCGTGGAGGCGGGCCTCGTCGCCGTCCACGCCGCGCAGCGCCTGGGCGTACCAGTCCGCCCATCCGGCGGGCGGCTTCTCGCGGGGAACGCCGCGGAAGGTCCGTGCGCGGGCGTCCTGGAAGGTGTCGAAGAAGGCCGCCGCGCGGGCGGCCAGGGCGGGAGCGGGGAGGGGGCCTCCGTCGTCCGGGGTCGGCGCGGGTGTGTCCTCGCGGGGCGGCGTGGCGGGGACCAGGTGCGTGCCGGGGAGGGAGAGCTGGATGGGGTCCTGCTCCGCGTCCGAGGGCGTGTCCTCGACCGGGATGCGCGCCACGGGGGCCAGGTGGGCCGTGAGCGGGGGCGCGGTTTCCATTTCATCCAGGCCGGCAGCAGCAGATGAAAATCTCTTTTTCTCCTTCTCCCTTCTGTTTCTAGCGGAGGACGTCCCGGATGTGTCCCGAGGACGTCCGGCGGACACATCGAGGCCCTTCGCGGCGGCGCGTTCCCTCCGTTTGCGCTCGGCCTCCTTCTTCCGCTTGTCGAGCACCCCGACGTAGCGATCACAGAGGGTGAGGCGCACGCCGTCCTCTTCACGGATCAGGAGGCGGGCCTGGAGGAGGGCGGACCAGAAGGCGCCGGGGGTGCCCGTCCAGCGGACAGCGGACTCCAGCGCTTCGATCCACACGGCCTCGTCCAGGGACGCGTCCCACGCCTGTCCGCCGGACGTGTCCGCGGACGGTCCGAAGGACACGAAGCGCCCTTCAGGCAGGGCCTGCACGGCCCAGATCTGCAGCTCCACCATGGCGCCCAGGAACGCGCGGCGCTCCATGCCCAACGCACGCGCGGCGCCGATCACCGCGAGGCTCATGGGGAAGCCCACGTCCACCTGCACCCAGTCCAGACCCGCCACGTCCACGCCTCCCAGCCCGGACGCCACCGCGCGCCCGGTCCTGTGCCCTGGTGCCCGCTACGGGCGTCCGTCCCTGCCCGATGTCGTGGGTCGTCCCCCGGTCCGCTGATCCAGCGTTGATCGCGGCGACCCGGCCGGAAGCCGGACGCCACACGAGCGCAGGAGGTGGGATGGGGGCGGGGGATGATCCACGGATCCGCGATCTGTGTCGTGAGGTCCGAACCGTCTACCCCTTGGGTTCTCCAGCGGACGTCAAATTTTTGGACGCTACAGGGCGCTACAGAAAAGGGCCGCCGCCCCACGAAAAGGGGAGCGGCGGCCCGGAGCCCGCGTGGATCAGCGGACCGCGTGCATCACGGCCCGTTCACCTGGAGGTTGTCGATGGCGAGGCCACAGCCGACGCCACCGGAGGTGCTGGTGAGGGTGATGCGCGAAGTGGTGCTGGTGGCGTTGAACACGTAGGTGCGCAGGCCCCAGGACGCGGACGCGTTGGAGAAGCTGGCGCTGGACGGGCCGTAGTTGATGGTGGCCGACCGGGACACGGTGGCGCAGGCGGGGCTGTTGGACACGTAGAAGGTCACCGTGTAGCCGCCGCCGACGACGGTGGGCACGTCCTGGTACAGGGAGCCCGCGCCCAGGCCGTTGAGGTCGATGGACTGCACGCCATTCTGCGGCGTCTTGTACGTGTTCTTCATCACCTTGATGCCGCTGGTGATGGTCCAGCCCGGCAGCGCCGTGCTCCCGGCGTTGAGGACCACGTAGTTGAAGTTGCCGA
Source organism: Corallococcus sp. M7 (assembly GCF_054512695.1). NCBI lineage: Bacteria > Pseudomonadati > Myxococcota > Myxococcia > Myxococcales > Myxococcaceae > Corallococcus > Corallococcus sp. M7. The sequence continues at coordinate 5,548,522 of NZ_CM137252.1, read as the reverse complement.
TGGCGTTGTTCTCGAAGCTGCCGTTGGTGGCGACGTTGATGCCCTGCTCGACGTTGCCGAGCTCGGGCTCCTGGATCACGGCATCCGGGCCCCCACAGCCCATCAGCGCGAAGAAGCCAAAGCCCACCACCGCGCTGCGACGCAGCAATTGCTTGCCATTCATATGATGTGATTCCCCCTGAGTTGTGTTTCACCCGCGCGTCTGCAACGGGTGAAACACACCATACATGGTTTCACATAAAGTGTGTGAAACTTCACATCGGGGGTTGCTGGGTCGGTTGCTGTCCGGGCGGGTCAGGGGGCCACGCAGCCACCCGTGGCCGGAGGACTGATGATGTGTCCACCCGCGAAGGAGCAAGACTGGACGCTGCGCAGGTGGATGTAGCCCGCGGCGCCACCGCCACCACCGCCACTACCCTCGGTGCCGAAGCCATCCCTGAGGCCGTCAGAGCCTTTGATGGGGCCCGCCATACCCGCTCCACCGGCGCCACCACTTCCTCCTAAGTCATTTCCGCTATCGCCACCAGCGGCCGGTGTTGCCGAGTCCTCGCTGCCATTGGCCCCATCCTCGCCGTCATTGTTGGTACTACCGCCACCTCTGCCACCACCACCCCCATTGGCGGTGACGCGGGCGCTCACATCGAGCGTCAGCTGAAAGGCTTCGAGCACTACCCGGCCGCCGCTACCGCCCCCGCCCGCGCCACCCCCGATACCTCTCTGGCCACCGAAACCGCTCGCGGCGACGGCTTTCGAGATCGTCAGGTTGCGCGCGACCGACAACTGGATGGCGCCGCCACCGGCGCCCCCCGTGCCGGCGGTGGCGGAACCATTGCCGCCACCATTGCCGCCCGGGCAGCCTCCCAGAAGAGGCTCGGGGCCGGTGGGCCGCGACGTACCCGCGCTGCCATGGCTGGTGCTGCTGTTGTAGCCCTTGCCGCCGACCACGCCAGGCGTGCCATTGCCCGCGCCGCCGCCGCCACCGCCATTCTTGCCAGCGTACGTGCCGTTGCCTCCCTGGGATGCGCTGCAGGCCGCAGTGGGATTCGTGATGCTGCCCGAGGCCAGGATGGACTGGCTGAGGTTCACGTCGCCATAGACCGCCAGGATGACAGGGGAGGGTCCAATGATTCGCAGGCTCCCGTTCAGCTCGAGGGTCTTCACCGGGATGAGCAGCACAGGCGGATTCCCGTTCTGCTGCGGCATGTTCACGATTTTGAGCGACGCTGCGGTGGAGATGGCACCCACGGGGTTCCAGCTCTGGTTGGCGGTGTCGAAGGTGATGTCCCCGCTGGTCTTGATCTCACCGATGTCCGCGGCCGGGATGGTGTTCGGATCGAAGTTGTAGGGCTGGTAGGGGAAAGCGCTGCACTCGGCCGTCGCCAGGCACACGCCTGGAACTCCACCTGGGGTGGTGCAGGCCCCGTTGAGGTCCACTTCGTACTCACATCCGGAGCTTGTTGTGCATTGCTGCTTCACGCGATGGCATGGAGGCGGAATGCAGACTCCGGGCGTGCCCACGCAGTTCCCGTCTCCATCACAGTGGTCCGCCGTGGTGCACGCCACGTTGTCCTGGCAGGAGGTCGTGTTCGGTAGCGGAGTGAAGACACACTGGCCGTTGGCCGGGTTACACGCCCCTGACCTGGCCAGGCATTGAGCCGTCGAGTTGGCGCACGTGAGCCAAGCGCCTCCGCACTTCCCATCGGACATGCACCTGTCGTCGACCGTGCAGAGGTTCCCGTCATCGCAGAACTTGCCGAGGGTTGACTCCGTGGTCTCACAGCGGCCGGAATTGGGATTGCACGCTTGTCGCGCGTCGCAGATGCCCGTGGGCTGGGGGCACGTCGTCGTCTGGGACGGCATGCACTTCGCCTCCAAGCCAGAGCCCTCGCAGTGGTCCCCCATGGTGCAGGCATTGCCGTCGTCGCATGCCTGACCCCCGCAGTTCGCTTCCTGGCAGCCCACCAACTGGTTGCAGTCGAGATCCACCGTGGAGCCGCAGGACTCCGTGGCGTTCGGGTGCACGGCCGGATTCGAGTCGTCGCAGTCGGGCCGTTCCGACCCGAGCGCTTCCGCGACGTAGCCATCGCCATCCATGTCCGTTGCCCGCAGGGTGATGGTCCAGTCGATGGACCTTCCGGCCGGTGCATCCAACGCGCGGTCCTCGTGAGCCTCCACGAACGCTCCCGTGCATTGATTGCCGCTGAAGGCCGCGAACGAAGTCGCCTTTACGTTGAGCCGGTCACCCCACGTCGGCTTGCGGACCATCGCGACCTGAACCTCTTTCGCATCAGGGTCCTTGAGCTGACTGGAGGGAAGGTCGGTCCCTGCCTGGTTGATTCCGTCACCGACCTCCACGCGCAGGCACTGGGGCCTGTAGGAGGGGTACTTCACCGTCACGCGAAGCACGCCCTCGGCGGGATCCTTCGTGCGGCAAGCCGCGAGCAGCACCATGCAGGTCAATAGACAAATCAGACGCATGGTGCCGCACTGTACCCGTCAGCCTTCCATTTCTGGAGTTCCAGGAGGGAAACAGGGTTCAGGGGGCTACGCAGCCACCCGTGGCTGGAGGGCTGATGAGGTGTCCGCTCGCGAGGGCACAGGTCTGGACGCTGCGCAGGTGGATGGCGCCCGCAGCGCCACCGCCACCGCCTCCACCACCTCCGCCTCCAACGACAAGAACCGTGGTTCCTTCGTTGCCCGCGGTAGGGGCGGCCGCGGTGCCTCCCGCTCCACCCGTGCCTCCCAGCGAGCTGTAATCCGGATTGCCATTGGAGGATCCGCCACTGGCGGCGGTGCTGGCGGTTTCGCTGCCGCTCGCTCCGTTGGCGCCGGGCTTCGCGATGTTGGCGATGGCGCCGCTGCCCTGACCCCCTCCGCCGCCGTTGGCGGTGAGCCGCGCATCAGCGGTCAGGTTCAACTGGAAGGCTTCGAGCACGACGCTGCCACCACTTCCGCCACCACCGCCACCACCAGCAGGGCCCGCCGCGACCGCTCTGCCGCCCAGGCCTCCGCCACCGCTCACGGAAAGGGCCTTCCCGACGGTCAGTGTCCTCGCGACGGAGAGCTGAAGGGCGCCACCGCCCGCGCCCCCGAGTCCGCCAGTGGCGCTGGACGTGCCTCCGCCATCTCCACCCGCACACCCTCCGACGAGGGGCACCCGGGATGTTGCCTGCTGGGCGCCCCCGTCTCCCTTCGTGGCGTTGGTGTTGTAGCCCCTGCCACCCGCGGCTCCGGCCGTCGAGCCGCCCGCTCCACCGCCGCCGCCGCCCTGGTCGGCGCTGTAGGTCCCAGTCTTGCCCTGCGACGCCGTGCAGTCTTGATTGCCGCCCGCTCCGGGCACGGGCGCATCGTTCACGATGCGTCCGCTGGCCAGGATGTCGTGATTCAACGTCGCATCCCCATACACGGCGAGGATGACGGGATGGCTACCCACGATGCGCAGCTCGCCGCCCAACGCCAGGGTTCGCACCGGGATGAGCAGGGCTTCCGGGGCACCTCCGGATTGGGGCAGGGGCTTGATGGTGAACGCGCCGGTATCGGGGCCGGCGTTCGAGGGCGTCCAGGACCTGTCGTCCGTGTTGAACACCACGGCTCCGGTGGTCCTCAGCTCGCCAATCTCACCGCCAGGAATGCCGTTCGGATCGAAGTTGCCAGGCGTGTATGGGAACGCGACGCACTGGCCCGTCGCGGTGCAGACGCGCGGCGTTCCCGAGTCGTCCTCGCTGCAGGGCAGGTTGAGCTGGGTCGGGTCCCCCGCGTAGATGCAGGAGCTGTTCGCCGTGCAGCCCGCGACCGTATTGCACTCCATGGGCGGGCACGGCGTGTCCGTGCCGATGCACCTGCCATTGCCATCGCAGAAGCCCGGATCATGGCAGACGTCGCCGTCCTCGCAGGACGTGGTGACCGGCTTGGAGGCGTACACGCAGGTGCCGTTGGTCGGGTTGCAGGTGCCCGTGGACTCCTGGCACTCGGGGCTCATGGGCGTGGTGCACGTCTTCAAAGGACCAACGCACTGCTTGTCGGCCGTGCACCGGCCATTCGTCATGCACGGGTTCCCGGGGTCGCAGGCCGCGCCCACCTGCACGTTCCCCTCGATGCACTCGCCCGTGGAGGCCTCACACGTCACCGTCGACTGACATTGGCCCACGGCCTGTGTGCACTTGGGCGTGCCTCCTCCGCACAGCGCCGACGTCCCCAATCCGATGCACCGCTTGCCCGTGTTGCACAGGTCGCCGTCCGTGCATGTCTTCGCCGCGCAGTCGTTGTCCGCGCACGCCTTCATCCCATCACAGTCGAAGTCGACGGCCGTGTCGCACTGTTCCACGGCGCCCGGGCGGACGTCGCCCCGCTTGTCGTCGCAGTCGGAGACGCCCGCCCACTCGATGCCGGTGGGGGAGCCGTCGCCGTCTCCGTCCACCGCCTCCAACGTGACATCGAAGCGCGTGTACTCCTTGGGGACGACCGTGAGCGCGGTGTTCGCGAACCGCTCCACCGCCTCCCCCGAGCACCGGTCGCCGTCAGTCTCCGCGTACGACGACACCGTGATGCCCAGCGTCGCGTCCCAGTCCGCCTTCCGGCGTACCGCGACCAGGACTTCGTTCTTCTCCGCGTTCTTGAACTGGCTGGAGAGGATGTCCGTGGCTTCCTGGTGCCCGTTCGCGTCCTTCGCCTCCACGCGCACGCACGCGGGCTTGAAGGTGCCGTACTTCACGGACACGCGGATGGCTCCCTCGTCGGGAGCCTTCTCCCCACAGGCAGCCAGCAGCACCACGCATCCCAACAGGCAGAGCCGATTCATGGCCCGCACTGTACCCGTCAGCCCTCCATTGCTGGAATTCCAGGAGGGAGGGCTCAGGGGGTGATGCAGCCGCCCGTGGCCGGAGGGCTGATGAGGTGTCCGTTCGCGAGGGCGCAGACCTGGACGCTGTGCAGGTGGATGTAGCCCGCGGCACCGCCGCCACCACCGCCACTGCCCTCGGTGCCAAAGCCATCCCTGATGCCGTCCGAGCCTTTGACGGGCCCTGCCGTACCCGTCCCGCCAGCGCCGCCGTTTCCTCCAGTGTCGTTTCCGCTGTCGCCGCCCTCAGCCGGACTCGCCGAGTCCTCGCTGCCATTGGCTCCATCCTCGCCGTCATTGCTGGTGCTGGAGCCGCCCCTGCCACCACCGCCGCCATTGGCGGTGACGCGGGCGCTCGAATTGAGCGTCAGCTGGAAGGCTTCGAGCACCACCCGACCGCCGCTACCGCCGCCGCCCGCGCCTCCTCCGAAACCTCTCTGGCCACCGAAACCGCTCGCGCCGACGGCCTTGGAAATCGTCAGGTTGCGCGCGACCGACAACTGGATGGCGCCGCCACCGGCTCCACCCGTGCCGGCGGTGGCGGAACCATTGCCGCCACCGTTGCCGCCCGGGCAGCCTCCCAGGAGGGGCTCGGGACTGGTGGGCCGGGCGGTTCCCGCGGCGCCAAACCTCGTAGCGTTGTTGTAGCCGCCTCCGCCGTCAACGCCAGCCGTGCCATTGCCGCCACCGCCACCGCCACCGCCCGTCTTTCCGCCGTACGTGCCGTTTCTTCCCTGTGACGTGTCGCAGGCCGTGGTGGGGTTCGTGATGCTGCCCGAGGCCAGGATGGACTGGCTGAGGTTCACGTCGCCATAGACCGCCAGGATGACGGGGGAGGGACCAGTGATTCGCAGGGTCCCGTTCAGCTCAAGGGTCTTCACCGGGATGAGCAGCACGGGCGGATTCCCGTTCGCCTGCGGCATGCTCACGATCTTGAGCGACGCCGCAGTGGAGATGGCACCCGTGGGGTTCCAGCTCTTGTCGGCGGTGTTGAACGTGATGTCCCCGCTGGTCTTGATCTCACCAATGTCCGCGCCCGCGATGGTGGACGGATCGAAGTTGTAGGGCCGGTAGGGGAACGGGGTGCACGTGAGGTCCGCCTGGCACACGCCGGGGACTCCTCCCGAGGTCGTGCAGAGGCCGTTGACGTCGGGCTCGAACTCGCAGTCGCTCGTGGCCGAGCAGACCTGCTTGACCTTCTGGCACACCGGCGGCGTGCAGACCTTGGGCGCTCCCACGCACGACCCATTCCCATCACAGCGGTCCGGCTCGGTGCACTTGTCGTTGTCCTGGCAGGACGTCGTGTTGGGGAGCGGCGTGAAATCACAGGCGCCGGTGTCCGTGTTGCAGGTGCCCTGGGCCGCCAGACACTGCTCCGTGGTGGTGCACGACTTCGGGGTGCCCAAGCACATCCCGCTGGCATCGCACTTGTCTTCGCTCGTGCACTTGTTGCCGTCGTCGCAAGACTGGCCCGCGGGGGAGCTGACGGTCTCGCACATGCCGGTGTCTGGCTTGCACTCCTGACGTGGCTGACACGCGCCGCCAGGCTGGGGGCAGGTCTTCGTGTTTTCGGGCTCACACCGCCCCTCGCTGCCCTGGCCCACGCAGCGCTCGTTCAGCGTGCACGCATTGCCGTCGTCGCACGCCGTGCCCCAGCAGTTCGCCTCCTGGCAGCCCACCAGGTTGTTGCAGTTGAGGTCCACCGCGCCGCCGCAGGTCTCGACCGCGCCAGGGTGGATGTCCGGGTTCAGGTCGTCGCAGTCGGGCTCCTTCGACCAGGTGGCACCCTTGAGGTGCCCGTCCTTGTCGCTGTCCTCGGCGGAGAGCCGGAGGTCCCACCGGGCGAATGCCTTCGCGGGGACGACCACGGGCTGCTCACTGGGGCGCGTCTCCACGATCTCGCCCGAGCACCGGTCGCCCGCGGCCTCTGTGTACGACGACACCGTGAGGCTCAGCGCCGTGTCCCAGTCCGCCTTTCGGCGCACCGCGACCAGGACCTCTTGCTTGTCCGGGTTCTTGAAGGCGCTGGCGGGGATGTCCGTGGCCTCCTGGTGCCCCTTCGCGTCCTTCGCCTCCACGCGCAGGCACGCGGGCTTGAAGGTGCCGTAGGTCACGGCCACACGGATGGCGCCTTCGTCGGGGGCCTTCTCCCCACAAGCGGCCAGGAACACCACGCATCCCAACAGGCAGAGCCGATACATGGCGCCGCACTGTAGCGAACACTTCAGGGGGCAGGGGAGCGGGGCCATCCAGACCCCGACCCCCTGTCACAGGATGTTTCAGCCGCGCAGGGACACCACGGTGACGCCGTCTCCACCCTCGTGGCTCTCGCCGGGGCGGAACATGCGGATGTAGGGCGACGCGGCCAGGTGGTCTCGGATGGCCTGCTTGAGCGCTCCGGTGCCGTGGCCGTGGATGATGAGCGCGGCCTCCTCACCCTTGCGCAGGCCCTGGTCCAGGAACGTCTCCAGCTCCGCCAGCGCGTCGTCCGCGCGCATGCCGCGCACGTCGCAGCGGAAGTTCGTGGCCTCCACCTGCGACGGCGCCGCGGAGGCCGCCCGCTTCAGGGCCGCTTCGCCCTTCTTCTGATCCGGGAACTTCGCCTGCTGCGGCTTTTTGCTCCGCGAACCGGACAGCTCCGTCGTGGGCACCCGCATCTTCAGCGCGCCGCCCGCGGACACCACCGCCTGGCCGTCCGTCAGCTCCAGGATCTCCACGTCCCGGCCCAGGCCGGAGTGGTGCACCCACGCGCCCACCTTGAGGTTCGCGGGCCCCGGGGCCTCCACCTGGAACAGCTCCGCCTTGGCCGCCGCCGCGCGCTTCAGCGCTTCGTCCGCGCGCTGCTGCAGCTGCATCCGCGCCTCGGAGAGCGCCTTCTCGTTCTGCTCCGAGCGCAGCTTCGCCAGGAGGTCGCGGACCTCCTGGGCGGCGTGCTCGCTGGCCGCGTGCACGTCCTCGTTGAACTGCATCATGCGGCCCTTGCGCTCGCGCTCGAAGGCGACCTTCTGCTTCTCCAGGTCCGCCCGGAGCGCCTCCGCCTCCTTCGCCGCGATGCGCGCCTTCTCCAGCTCCTCGAAGAGCTTGCGCCGCTCGTCCTCCGCCGCCGCCAGCGCCTTGCTGAGCGGGCCGCCCGCGTTGAGCGACAGCTCCCGCGCGCGCTCGCACACGGAAGCCGGCAGGCCCACCCGCGCCGCCACGTCGATGGCGGACGACTGGCCGGACGCGCCCATCTGCAGCCGGAACGTGGGCGCCATCCGCTTGGCGTCGAAGCCCACGCGCGCGTTGAGGAAGCGCGGATCCATGTGCGCCAGCGCCTTGAGCTCCTCCAGGTGCGTCGTCACCAGGACGTAGGCACCCTTGCCCAGCAGCTCCTCCAGCACCGCGATGGCGATGGCCGCGCCCTCGCGCGGATCCGTGTCCGAGGCGATCTCGTCGATGAGCACCAGCGAGTCCGTCGCCACCGCCGCCAGGATGTCCCGCAGCATGGTGACGTGGCCGCTGAACGACGACAGGCCCTGCGACAGGTCCTGCGTGTCTCCCACGGTGGAGTGCACGGAGCGGTACAGCGGCATCCGCGACCCTTCGCCCACCGGGATGGGCAGGCCCGCGCGCAGCATCAGCGCGCACAGCCCCACGCCCGTCAGCGTCACCGTCTTGCCGCCCGCGTTGGGGCCGGACACCACCAGTGCCCGGGCGCTCTCGGTGAGCGTCACGTCGTTGGACACCACCTCCGTGCCCTTGAGCACCAGGCGGGGGTGGCGCAGCGAGCGCAGCTGCAGCTCCTTCACGCCCTCGAAGGTCGGCGTCGTGGCGTCCAGGTCCGAGGACAGGGTGGCGATGGCCTCCACCTCGTCCAGCTCCGCCACCGCCTCCAGGCCCTCCAGGATGCGCGAGGACTCGCGGCCGACGAGCTGGCTGAGCTCCTGGAGGACCTTCAGCTCCTCCTCCGCGACCTCCGACTGCGCGATGGCCAGGTCGTTGCCCAGGCCCACCATCGCCTGGGGCTCCATGAAGAGCGTCTGCCCCGTCTGGCTGGCGTTGTGGACGATGCCGTCCACCTCCGCGCGGTAGTTCGACACCACCGGCACCACGTACCGCCCGTTGCGCAGCGTGTAGTAGTTCTCGCGCAGCTTGGCGGTGAACGTCAGGTCGTGGAGCATCTCGTCCAGGCGCGACTTGATCCGCCGGTGCAGGCCGCGCGCGCGGTCCCGCGCTTCCTTCAGCTCCGGGCTGGCGCGGTCGGAGATGGTTCCGTCCGGTTCGAAACATTGATCCAACCGGCGCGCCATGGCCTCCAGGAAGGGCAGGCGCTTGGAGATCTCCACCAGGCGGGGGACGCGGTCCTTGCGCTCATCCAGGGCCTCGCGGGTGCGGGCGAAGGCGAAGAGCAGCTGGGCCGCGTCGATGAGCTGGCGGGGCTCCAGCACGCCGCCCTTCTCCGCGTGGCCCACCGCGGTGCGCAGGTCCGTCACGCCGCCCAGGGGCAGGGAGAACTGCTGCTGGGAGAGGAAGCGGGCCTCGTCGACCAGCGCGAGCGCCTCGGTCACTTCGGCCTCGGTGTCCAGGAATGGACGGGATAGCACCCGCTCCCTCCCTGGCTCGGTGCGACAGCGCTGCGTCAGCGCGCGGAGCACTTCCGAGAAACCAAGGTCTTCCAACGTCCTTTGGGAAATCTGCACGGTCATGGGTTTCATGCGAGGCCGGGTGTCCGTCAAGGGGAAGTATTGAGGTGGCCCACCGGGACCTGCTATCTGCCAACCATGATGTGGGTTCTCGTGGCGGCGCTGCTTGCGGGCGCGTCCGACGCACCGGCCTCTCCGGTCCTGACGGCGCAAGCCACCCCGGCCCCCAGTCCGCTGGCGGATGCGCTGGCGCTGGAGACCGCGGGCAACGACGCGGGAGCCCTCGTTGCCCTGGAGCGGCTGATTACTAACCAGCCCCGCTGGGAGTTGCCCCGGCTGGAGGCCGCGCGGCTGCTCCTCAAGGGAGGCAGCGCCCCGGAACTGGAGCGCGCGACGAGCCACCTGGACGCCGCCCTGCGCGAGGCCCCGGACAACCCCCGCGTGTACTTCCTCCGGGGGCAGCTCCTGGAAGAGCAGGGCGCCACCTTCGACGCCATCCGCGCCTATGAGAAGGCCGTGTCCCTGCGCCCGTCCTACGACGACGCACGCTTCCGGCTCGCGGGGCTCTGGGCGCAGGCGGGGGACTGGCTCAAGGCAGAGCTGCACTACCGCCCCCTGTCCAAGTCCCGGCCCGCGTGGGTGCAGGTGCGCATGCAGCTGGCGGCGGTGCTGGAGAAGCAGGGCCGCACGCTGGACGCGGAGCGGGAGTTCCTGGCCGCGCGCGACGCCCAGCCGGAGAACCCAGGCGTTTTGAGGACCCTGGCGGCGTTCTACGAGCGGACGGACAGGCCCCAGCTCGCAGCGAAGGTGAGGGCGCAGCTGACGGCGCCGGCGAAGCGCAACATGCGGGCCCTCAAACCTTCGAAGCGCTGACAGCAGACGGCGGAGCTCGGTCCGTGGCGATTGCTTCGCGCGACGCGCTGCATACACTGCCCCCGCTTTGAAGACCGCCAACCTCGCCATCGTCTTCACCGACATCAAGGGCTTCACCGAACGCACCAGTCGGCAGACGCTGGAGGAGAACCAGCGGCTGCTCCAGGTGCATGAGGCGCTGCTCGCGCCGCTGTTCAAGGCGTTCGGTGGACGCATCATCAAGTCGATTGGCGACGCGTTCCTCGTCACCTTCGAGTCCCCCACCCAAGCGGTGCTGAGCGGCATCGCCATCCAGGACCGGCTCTGGCACCACAACCGGGAGCTCTTGGAGGATGATCAGATCCACGTGCGCGTCGCCGTGAACGTGGGCGAGGTGCGGGTGGAGCCCAACGACATCTTCGGCGAGCCGGTGAACATCGCCGCCCGCGTGGAGGGCATCACCGAAGCGGACGAGGTCTTCTTCACGGAGGCCGTCTACCTCTCCATGAACAAGGCGGAGGTGCCGTCCCAGGAGGTGGGCGCGTTCGAGCTGAAGGGCATCCCCGGGAAGATCCGCGTCTTCCGCGTGCCGCGCGCGCCCTACCGGGTGCTGGCGCCCGCGCCGGACGCGGTGCTGCCCTCGCCGGAAGAGGCCGCCATGCTGCCGCCCTTCGGCAACCTGGCCCTGGCGCGCGTGGAGGCGAACCTGGACCTGAGCCAGCGCGCGGCGGCGAGCGCGGCGGCGGTGGGGCAGGGCGCCGTGGTGGTGGGCCAACGAGCGGCGGCGGGCGCGGTGGCGGTGGGGGCGGGCGCGGTCGCGGTGGGCCAGCGCGCGGCGGCGGGCGCGGTGGCGGTGGGTCAGCGGGCCACGGTGCTGGGCAAGCAGGCGCGCACCGCGACGGATGCGCTCTGGGCGCGCATGTACGCGAAGCTGCCGCCCTCCATCACCACGAAGGTGTCGTCCTCGGTGGCTGGATGGAGTGTGTGCGCGGGGCTGCTGACAGTGGTGCTGCTGGGCGGATGGGTGCTCGTCAACGCAGGCGGCCCCGCGATGCGGGCCATCCGCGACGTGGAGGGCACCACCGGCGCGGAGAAGGCCACGCGCGTGAGCGAGGCGAAGCGGCTCATCAGGCTGGAGGAGGCGGACCAGCGCGCCTACCTCAGCGGGCGGTTGGAGGAGGCCCAGGGGAACATGGGCGCCGCGGTGGTCCACTACGCGGCGGCGGTGCGCAAGGACGGGAACGGCCGCGCGGAGTCCCGGCTCATCTCGCTCCTGAAGCATGAGCAGTGCGGCGTGCGCTCCGGCGCGGCGGTGGCCTTGGGCGGCCTGCGCCTGGAGAGCGCGCGCGGCGCGCTGGAATCCCTGGCCGACGACGGCGGCCCGAACGAAGGGGGCTCCGGTGGGTTCCTCGGCCTGGGCACCTGTGACTCGAAGCAGGCGGCGGCGGACGCGCTCAAGCGTCTCCCCGCGAACTGACCCTTCAGAGAGCCCGCGCGACGCCGCGGGACGAGGCGACTGAACGTGACGAAGGTCAAGACGGGACTGGATGTGTGGGCGGCGCAGGGGTTCTCCGCGCTCAAGGGCAAGCGCGTGGGCGCCATCGTCAATCCCACGAGCGTGGACTCGCGCTTCCGCCACCTGGCGGACCTGCTGGCGGGCACGGACGGCGTGACGCTGGCGGCGCTCTTTGGACCGGAGCACGGCATCCGCGGTGAGGCCCAGTACATGGTGGCCGTGGACGAGGCCCGCGACCGCAAGACGGGCGTCCCGGTGCACAGCCTCTACGGCTCCACCTTCGAGTCGCTGTCCCCGCGCCCGGAGTGGCTCAAGGGGCTGGACGCGCTGGTGTTCGACATCCAGGACGTGGGCAGCCGCTACTACACCTATGTCTACACCATGGCCCTGGCCATGAAGGCCGCGGCCCAGGCTCGCGTGGCGTTCTACGTGCTGGACCGGCCCAACCCGCTGGATGGGGTGACGCTGGAGGGCAACCTGGTGGGGGAGAAGTTCCGCTCCTTCGTGGGGCTGTACGCGCTGCCCAACCGCCACGGCATGACGGCGGGGGAGCTGGTCCGGCTGTTCAACGCGCAGGAAGGCTTCGGCTGCGACCTCACGGTGGTGCCGTGCGAGGGCTGGACGCGCGACATGTACTGGAGCGACACGGGCCTGCCGTTCCTGCCGCCGTCGCCCAACATGCCCACCGCGGACACGGCGCTGGTGTACCCGGGCATGTGCCAGCTCGAGGGCACCAACGTGTCCGAGGGCCGCGGCACCTGCCGGCCCTTCGAGCAGTTCGGCGCGCCGTGGGTGGACACGGATCAGCTGATGGCCCGGCTGGACAAGGAGCGACTGCCGGGCGTGGCCTTCCGTCCGGTGGGCTTCACCCCCACGTTCGACAAGTACCAGGGCCAGTCGTGCAACGGGGCCTTCATCCACGTCACGGACCGCAAGTCGTACCAGCCGCTGCGCACGGGCATCGCCATCACGCAGGCGCTGCACGACATCGGGCCGAGGCAGTTCGCCTGGCGGGCGGACGCGTACGAGTTCGTGGAGGACGTGCCCGCGTTCGACCTCCTGTGCGGCACCGACCAGGTGCGTCGCGGCATCGAGGAGGGGTGGTCCCTGGACCGGATGCTGGAGGGCTTCGAGGCGCAGGCGGAGGCCTTCCGCAAGCGCCGGGAGCCCGCCCTGCTGTACGCTTCCTCGCGGTGACCCCCACGTGATTGGCGTCTTCTCCGATACGCATGGCGACCTGGACGCCTTCGACGCGGCCTACGAGCTGCTGCGCGCGAAGGGCGCCCGGCGCTTCCTCTTCTGCGGCGCGCGCTACACGGACCTGGATGAGTGGGTGCTGTGGCGCCGCAAGAAGAGCCGGGGCGGGCGCGAGTACTCGGACGCGGACTTCCTGGCGGACGTGACGCAGTGGCTGGTGGCGCCCCAGGACGGGCTCGGGCGCACGCCCGCGTCCCGTGAGGCTCCCGCGGACCTGGCGTCCGAGGACGACCGGCGGCTGGTGATGGAGCGCTTCGTGCGCGTGCCGGAGCGCGACTCGCTGGCGTACCGGGACCCGGGAGTGGCCAACAAGGCCATGGACCTGGTGGGGGACACGCTCTGCTGCGTGGTGCACGACAAGAACGACCTGGTGCGCGACGACCTGCTCAACGCGCAGGTGTTCATCCACGGCAAGGAGTCCGAGCCGGCGGTGGTGCAGATTGGCCCGCGCTACTTCGTGACGCCGGGCCGGCTGGTGGGGGCCGCGGAGCAGACGTGCGGCCTGTTGGAGAAGGCGGAGCGCAACCTGAGCTTCTCCGCGTTCCGGTTGGATGGGCACCTGGTGCTGCCGCCCCGGGTGCTGCAGGTCGATTCGCGCTCGACGAAGCTCACCGTCAAATAAGAGGCCCGCCGTGAAGGTCGCGCTGCTCGGAGGCTCGTTCAACCCGCCGCACGTGGGCCACCTGATGGCGGCCTCCTACGTCCACGCGACGCAGGGCGTGGACGCCGTGTGGCTGATGCCCACGTTCCACCATCCGTTCGGCAAGCAGCTGGAGCCCTTCGAGGCGCGCGTGCGCATGTGTGAAGCGCTCTGCCGCGAGACGTCCGGCTGGCTCCAGACGAGCCTGGTGGAGCGCGAGCTGGGCGGCGGCGGACGCACGGTGGACACGCTGGCGTACCTCGTGGAGCGCCATCCGGACACGCGCTTCTCGTTGATCATCGGCAGCGACATCCTGAGGGACCTGCCGCAGTGGAAGGACTTCGACCGCATCCAGCGGATGGCGCACGTCCTGGTGCTCTACCGCGCGGGCTACCCGGCGCCGGACACGGTGGGGCCGCCGCTGGCGGAGGTGTCCTCCACGCAGGTGCGCGACCAACTGGCGCGCGGCCTGGAGCCGTCGGAGCTGGTGCCCTCCGCGGTGCTCCAGGTGGCGCGCGAGGAAGGCCTCTATGGCCTTCGCGGGCCTCGCTAGAAGGTCATCCCGATGAGGTGCAGGTCGCCGAAGCCGTCATCGAAGCGGTGGGCGTACTGGTAGAAGAAGGAGAGCGCGTAGGCCTGGCCCACGGTGAGCCGCAGCGTGGCGGAGCCGCCCACCGCCCCGTGATTGTCCCGGTTGTCCGTGCGCGCGAGCGAGCCGAACGCGTCCAGCTCCACCTGGCTGACGAAGAGCGACGGCAGCACCCACAGCGTGGACGCCCAGCCGTAGTCGATGATGAAGCGGTAGCGGTAGCGCGCGTTGGCGAGCAGCACGTTGCGCGCGCGGAAGGTGTGGTCCTCGTAGCCGCGCAGGTACTCGCTGAAGGCGAGCCCCGGCTGGAGCTGGAGCGGCAGGCCGCCTTCCGTGGTGCTGTCGCGGTTGAGGAAGAAGGCCTGGCCCGCGACGATGCCGCCCACCTCCAGCAACTCGGTGGGCGCGCCGGGCAGGGCGCGTCCCGCGACGGAGAGCTGGAGGTTGTCCTTGCCGGTGAAGGGCAGGCCGCCCAGGTAGCCATCCACGCCCAGGCGCACGTCGCCCACGGTGGAGTCGAGCGTGAAGGCCTTCGGGAAGACGCCGCCGCTCACGGACAGGCCCAGGCCGCGCTGCGTGCCGCCGTAGGACGTGCCCTCGCCGGCGAAGTAGGACGCGGCGACCTCCGGTCCGATGAGGCGCGTGGTGATGGCCGGACGGCGCTCCGTGGCGTCGAAGCGGCGGTCGAGCGCGAGCACGCCGAAGCTCACGGGCGTCGTCCAGAACGTGCGGGACGCGAACGCGGTGGCCTGCAGGTCCGTGCGTTCGTTCTCGCGCAGGCGTGACGCGGAGACCTGGATGTAGAAGGGCGACAGCATCGCGTTGCCGTACGCGAACGACACGCCGGGCTGCTTCTCCTTCAAGTCGTACGTCAGCGTGAGGGCATAGGCGTTGAAGCCCAGCCGGTCCTGGCCCGCGATGGAGATGCCACCCGCGAAGTACGGGTCGTTTTCGTCGACGTCGTTGGGGACCGTGTAGAAGTAGGGGACGCGGTAGTTCGGGATGAAGAAGCCTTCGAGCGGCGAGTACGGCTCGTCCTTCAGCACGTCCACCGCGTGGCCGACGACGGCCGGAGGCGTCACGGGCGCGTCCACGTCATGGGCGGGATCCACCGGCAGGGGCGGCGGCGCCACCGGTGCCGAGGCGATTTCGGAAGCGGTCTGCGTGGGCGCATCCGCCGGAGTCGTGGGCTGACCGGGGAAGGAGACGAAGCCGTCCTGGCCGTCCGTGGCCTGTGTCGTGGCCGCCGTGTCGGGAGCTGACGCGGTCGCGACGCTCTCGGCCGGCACCTCGGGCGTCGCGCGCAGCTCGGCCAGGGCTTCCGTGAGGGGCGCGCGGTCCACGGTGAAGTTGATGCCGTCTCGGTTGAGGAAGGCCACGGCATCTCCGCCGACGGGCGCCGCGTCGAGCACCAGGAGCGGCGCGTCGGTGACGCGGGCGATGCGCCGGGTGGACACCGTCATCACGTGCGCCTGGAGCCGGCCCTCGTGCTCGCGCAGGAAGACGAGGTGGTCCTCATCCAGCCACCGGGGCGAGTAGTTGAACAGGCCGTCTCGCGTGAGCCAGCGCAGTGAACCGTCCGGCTCGCGCAGCACCAGGTCCCAGCCCTCCGCGCCGTTCATGGGGAACACGTACCGTCCCCCGTCCGGTGACGTCACGGGCGTGCCCAGCGCCGTGTGCGCCTTGAAGTCCGTCAGCCGCTCGCGCTGACCGCTCTCCAGGTCCAACCGAACGAGGTTGGCCGCGTCGCCGTTCACCTCCACGAACACGTAGGACCGGCCATCCGCCGTCACGTCGCCGCCCATGCCCACCAGGTCGTCCCACAGCCGCACCACGTCGCCCGTGCGCGCGTCCACCCGCCACAGCTTCCCGGTGTAGCTGCCCACCGAGTCCACGTCCGCGCTGACCAGGTACAGCCACTGGCCGTCCCGGCTGAACGTCATGCCGCTGACCAGCGACGGGCTGGCCACCACCCACCGGCGCCCCGGCAGCAGCTGCACCAGCGCGCGGCTGAAGCGCTCGCGGCCGTCGCGCTCGCGCACGGTGAGGTGGGTGATGTCTTCACGGCCCACGCTCACCAGCGCGGTGCTCCCGTCGGCCGGGTTCGCGACGAGCCGCGAGAAGTAGCCCGCGTCCCGCACGAGCACCTGCTGCGTGGCGGGGCGCTCGCGCACCTGGAGGTTCTTCTGGAGGCTCTGCTCGAACTCGCTGAACAGCGACCCGATGTCCTTGCCGTACACCCGCTTGAACCGCAGCGTCACCGCGATGGGCGGGAACAGCGAGTTGCCCTGTTCGTCCACCAGCTTCCACAGGCGCTTCTCGCCGTAGGTCTTCGCCAGGTACTCCACGAAGTTCATGCCGCTCAGGTAGTTGCCGCCGAACGGATCCAGCGCGCGGTTCTCCGGGGAAAGGTAGCCCGCGTTGAGCTCGCCCCGGCGGGCCTGCACCGCGCCCTCCCACCAGCCGCGCCACACGGGGCTGTGGGGGCGTCCCGTGTCCTTGCCCAGCCGGCCCTCGTAGTAGGTGGCCAGGCCCTCCAGGAACCACGACTCGGTGAAGATGTTGGGCTGGAAGAGGCCGCCTGTGACCTTGTTCAGCACGTTCCACAGGCCGCCCACCTGCTGCATCTGCACGTAGTGGACGGACTCGTGACAGGCCACGTCGCCGATGTCCGTCTCACCCAGACCCAGCAGGTTGAACTGCTCCAGCGTCATGTGCTGCGGCAGCACCATCTGCTGCGGCGTGCTGGCGAACTCCGACTGGACGTACGCGTTGTTGAAGTCCGCGCTCGTCAGGTAGACGAGCACGCGCTTGCGCTCGGCCTTGCTCCACGCGTCGGTGCGCAGCCGCTCCACGCAGCCTTCCATCCGGGCAGCCACCCGCAGCGCCGTCCCGCGCAGGTGCGCCGGGTAGTAGAGCTCCATCGACCGCGTGGTCAGCTTGTGCATGTCGTCCCGGGCGAACGACGCCTGGACGTTCTGCGGAAAACGGGGTGCGACGAAAGCACACCCCGATGTCAGCAGCAGGAGACAAGCGAGGATGGCGGGCTGGCGGGCAGGCCCGCGAGAAGCTGACATGGCCGAGCATCCTACCGACCACAAATCGTAGTCAGGAGCGCGTTTTTCACGATAAGGGAACGCGTCGCATTCCTCACAGGAACCTTCCCATGACCGAACCCGCCGAGCCCCAGGGGCTCCCCGTTCCGCAGCACGTCCACAATGCGCAGCTCCAGCTTTCCGCCGCGTTGGAGAAGGCCAGCGGCGCGCCGGTCGACCTGACGAAGGCGCCGTGGGCGGACGTGGAGAAGACGGTCATCCAGCTCTTGGGCGGCCGGTTCGACCCGAACAACCCGAACCACCAGGGCGCGGCGCTGGGCCTGGCGGGCGGCTTCGCGCTGCGCCTCATCTCCGAGCACCAGGCGTTCTGGTTCCCCAACCGGGACTCGCCGGAGGGCGCCTCGCTGGGCTTCCCCGAGGCCATCATCATGCTGTCCCCGTTCGGGGCGGTGATGGACGCGCTGGCGCAGGGCAAGTTGACGCGGCTGGACGACCTGGCCGCCGACATCCGCCGCTCGCTGGGTCAGGTGAAGTTCGGCACCAACCCGGCGCAGGCCCTGGGCGGCGGTCAGCCCCAGCGGCTGGGGCCGCAGGACTACCAGCGCCTGTTCGACCCGGGCTTCCTCCAGTTCATCGTGGTGGATCCGGCCAAGACGAAGCAGGCGCTCGAGGCGAAGACGGACGCGCTGGCGCGCGACGTGCGTGACGCGCTGGGCCGCACCCAGCCGCCGCTGCCGCCGGAGGCCCGCCAGCAGTTCGAGGGGCAGATCGTCACGTCGCTGCAGCGCATGGAGCAGGGCAAGTCGCTGGCGGATCAGGCCGAGCGCGCCCCGCGGCTCGCGGAGCTGCTGACGCACCTGGTGGCGACGGTGGGCGGCACGGGCTCCGCGCCGGAGGAGTTCTGGCACGACGTGGTGCTGCCGCTGCTGTTCATCGGCACGCCCGCGAGCTTCCCGCCGCTGGATGACGACGAGCTGGAGGCGTTCAAGCAGGGCGCGGATCCGCTGGCGCTCTTCGTGGATGTGGTGCCGCACTCGCACCGCGCGCCGGACGAGGGCCTGCTGGGCGCGTTCGAGATGTCGGAGATCGGCCTGGTGCACCCGGCCTTCCAGAAGGTCGGCGCGCTGCGCCTCATCCGCATCAACCCGGACCGGCTGAAGCCGATGCTGGAGAAGTACGACCCGAACGCGACCATGGACGCGGTGCAGCGCTTCACGGCGCACGTGTCCCAGGCGGCGGGCAAGCCGGCCGCGGAGTCTCCGCAGGGCAAGGAGATGCTGCAGGCGGCGCTGACGCTGCTGGCGGACCTGAAGCGTTCCGTGGCGGTGGGCGGCGACGTCTGCCTGCGCCGCCTCACGGAGGCCGAGGCCGCCTCCGAGCAGGCGCTGGCCATCGTGCGCCGCGCGCTGCAGAGCCCGCGCATCATCCTCACCTAGTCAGGTGAGACGGGCGCGCGTCCGGGGCAACCGGGACGCGCGCCGTCACTTCTTCGCGAGCAGGGCTTCCAGCGCGGCACGGGGCTCCGGGCGGAGCCGATCCGAAGCCAGCCGCAGGGCCCGCCGCGACAGCTGCGCGTAGAGCGGTGCGATGTCCGTGGGCAGGGCCGCCAGGTGCGCCGCGACGACGCCCGCGTCCCCCCGGACGATGGGGCCGGTGAGCCCACCCGAGAGACCGCGCGCCTCGATGCCTCGCAGCGCCGAGCGCATCAGCGGCAGCAGGGCCTTCAAGGCCGCCTCGGGATCGATGCCCGCCGCGCCCAGTGCGCCCACGGCCGCGTCCGCCAGGGCCACCAGTCCACCGGCGCTCAGCACCGCGCCCGCGTGATAGGCGGCCCGGTGCGACTCCGGCACGTCGAACATCGCGAAGCCCACGTCCTCCGCCATGCGCTGGAGCACGGCGCGCAGAGCAGGGGAGCGCGTGCTGATCGCGGCGGTGTGGCCCGCGAGCGAGTCCTTCGCGGAGGACACGGCGCAGAGCGGATGGAAGGAGCCCACCGCGCGGCCCTGCTGCGTACCCAGCGCGGAGAGGGGCAGGGCGCCCGCGGTGTGCACCAGCGCCACCGTGCGTGGGAGCTCGCGTGACAGGGACTCGGACACCGACGGCACCGCCGCGTCCGGAACGCACAGCACGCAGACGCGAGCCTTCTTCAGGTCCGCCGGGGTCGCGGGCTTCAGTCCCAGGGCCCGCGCGCGCTCACGGCCCGCGTCGTCGCGCGAGTACACGCGCACGGGCCACCGCTTCGCCTGCAACGCCAACGCGAGCGCGCCACCAAGCCGCCCCGCTCCGACGATGACCACGGGAACGCGCTTCGCCTTCGCCGTCGCGGACGTCTTCTTGCCCCGCGCGGGCTGGCCTCTCGGGGCCACGGAGCCATCGCGGGTCATCGAGGGAGGAGCCGACGTCTCACGCGCTGGCTGACTTCGTGATGCCATCGGAGCGGTTCGTGCCATCGGAGCGGGAGCCGACGTCTCACGCGCTGGCTGACTTCGTGATGCCATCGGAGCGGTTCGTGCCATCGGAGCGGGAGCCGACGCCTCACGAGCCGGCTGACTTCGCGATGCGACCGGAGCGGTTCGTGCCGTCGGAGCAAGAGCCGAGGCATCCAGCTTCGGCCGGCTTCGCGAGCCCTTCGTGCGAGGACGCGCCGGATTCACGGGCTCGGAGCGAACGGTGCTGCTCCGGCCTTGCCGCGCCACCGTCAGGCGGCGTCCCGGGCGAACTGGAGTTGACCGGCCTGCACGGCCACGCGTACGCGGTCTCCCGCGCCGAACTCGCCGGAGAGGATGCGCTCCGCCAGGGGGCCTTCCACCAGCCGCTGCACCACCTGGCGCATCGGCCGCGCGCCCAGCATCGGGTCGAAGCCTCCGGACTTGAGCAGGTGCCCCACCACGTCCGTGCCCGCCGTGTAGACGATGCCGCGCTCCGTCGCGAGCCGCTTGCTGCTCTCCGCCAGGATGAGCGTGGCGATCTTCGCCACCTCCTGCTCCGCCAACGGACGGAACGGCAGCCGCTCATCGATGCGGTTCCACAGCTCCGGCGGTAGCGCCTTGCGCGCCGTGTCCGACGCCATGTCCAGCGCCTTGCCCTCGGCCGCGTCCGCCGCGCCGAAGCCCACCGCGCGGCCCGTGCGGCTGAACGCCTCCGCGCCCAGGTTCGTGGTCATCACGATGACCGTGTTCGAGAAGTCGATGTGCCGGCCCTTGCCGTCCGTCAGCCGCCCCTCCTCCAACACCTGGAGCAGCAGCATCTGCACCTCGCGGTGCGCCTTCTCAATCTCGTCCAGCACCACCACCGACGACGGCCGGCGGCGCACCGGCTCCGTGAGCTGCCCGCCCTCGCCGAAGCCCACGTAGCCCGCGGGCGAACCGATGAGGCGCGACACGCCGTGGGACTCGGACATCTCGCTCATGTCCAGGCGCACCAGCGCGTCCCGGTTGCCGAACAGCACCTCCGCCAGCGCCCGCGCCATCTCCGTCTTGCCCACGCCCGTGGGGCCCAGGAAGAGGAAGCTGCCCATGGGGCGGCGCGACGCGAAGCCCGCGTAGTTGCGGCGGATGACCCGCGCGATGCGCACCACCGCGTCGCCGTGGCCAATCACGCGCTCCGCCAGGTCGTTCTCCAACCGGAGCAGCCGCGCGGAGTCGTTCATCAGGAGCCGCTCTTCCGGCACGCCCGCCAGCTTCGCCACCACGCGCGCCACGTCCGCGGCGTCCACCCGGTGCTTGCCCTCGCGGTGGCAGCGGCTGCCCGCCAGGTCCACCACGCTGATGGCCTTGTCCGGCATGAACCGGTCCGTCACGTAGCGGCTCGCCAGCGACGCGGCCGCCTCCAGCGCCTCCGGCAGGTAGCGCAGCGCGTGGTGCTCCTCGTAGCGCCCGATGATGCCCTGGAGGATCTGCACCGTCTCCGGCACCGACGGCTCGTTCACCACCACCGGCGTGAAGCGCCGCTCCAGCGCCGGGTCCGCCGCGATGAACTTTCGGTACTCGTCGTGCGTCGTCGCCCCGATGCAGGGGAACTCGCCGCGAGCCATCGCCGTCTTCAGCTCGTTGGCCGCGTCCTGCGGGCCTTCACCCGTGGAGCCCGCGCCCACCAGCGTGTGGATCTCGTCGATGAAGACCACCACGCGCCCCTCGGCCCGCCGCACCTCTTCCTTCAGCGCGTTGAGCTTCTCGGAGAACGAGCCGCGCAGCTGCGTGCCCGCGACCAGCGTGGCCATGTCCAGCTCGACGAGGATCTTCTCCGCCAGCGTGCCGCGCAGACCCAAGAGGCGCTGCGCCACGCCCTCCACCACCGCCGTCTTGCCCACGCCGGGCTCGCCCAGCAGGCACGGGTTGTTGGTGCGGCGCTTGCCCAGGATGTCGATGACCTCCTCGACCTCCCGCGCGCGGCCCACCACCGGGTCCAGCTTTCCCTCGCGGGCGGCCTGGCTCAGGTTGCGGCCCAGCGACGTGAGCATCGGGAACGCCTTGGCGTCCAGCGTCAGCGGCTGCCCCTTGGCCTGCGAGGGCGATGCGGACGGACGCGTCACCGGAGCCAGGGGAGCCTGGGGGGCCACGGGCGCGGAAGGCGGAGGGGCGGGCGGCGTCGCACGGGCCACCGGGGCGGGCGGCGCCATGCGCGGCATCGGCGGAGGCGGGACGTCCGCGACGTCGTCCTGCGTCACGTCGTCCTCGTCCACGTCGATGAGGTCTCGCGGCGACAGCGCGGGCGTGCTGCGCGCGGCCAGCGGCGGGGTCGTCACCGGGGGCGTCATCACCGGAGCCGGAGGGGGCGCCGGGCGCGGCACGCTCAGCGCGAACGTGGAGGAGGGAAGGGGAGACGGCGGCGCGCCCACCGGACGGCTCACCGGCGCGCGCGTGGCCACCGCCTGGCCATAGCCCGGCTGGAGCCGACGCGGCAGGCCACCACTGGTGGAATAGGCGAGCGCCGTGTTGGAGAGGGAGATGAGGTCCAGGCCCGTCCGCCCCAGCAGGTCGCTCGCGGCGCAGCGCTTGCGGATGATGGCGATGAGCAGGTGGAGGCAGTCCGCCTCGCCCGCACGGAAGGTGCTGGCCAGCTCGCGGGCGCGCGCGGTCAGCTCCTGCACCACGTTGCCCGTCTCCGCCGGGGCCTCCGTGATGAGTTGGAGGAGCGCGTCCTCGTCCACGCCCTTCTCCTTCAGGAGGAGCTGGGCACGGTTCTCCACCGTGAAGAGCGCCAGCAACACGTGGGCCGACGTGGGCTTCTGGGCGACGCTGCGGGCGATGTCATGCGCCTCATGGAGAACCTGGGCGAGATCCGTGCTGTCGACCATTCATGCTCCGGCAAGCGTCCAGCCGAGCGGAATACACCGTCCGCCGCCCCGCCGCAAAATTTAGGCTACAGACCGCTACAGGATGGATGCAAGGCAGGATAAACCTTGGGGCGCCGCCGGATTTCGTTTGGCTGCCCGCCCGTTTCCCGACTGAATTCAAGGGACCGGGCAATCACTCCGGGAGGGCTGCGTAATCCGCCCTGAGACCCCATCCCTATGACCTCCCTTGTTCAACCGGCGCGCATCTTCGTGGACCCCCTGGGGGGCACGCGCGCGGCCGTCGAGGCCCGGCGTTGGCTGTGGCCCCTCCTCATCCTCGCCTTCTGCGTCGCCATCTCCGGCACCGTCTTCGCGCTGCGCTGGGACGCCACCGCCTCCATCGTGAGCGCCCTGCCCACGGACTCGACCGCGTCCAGCGTGTCCGAGTCCGACATCGCCGAGCAGATTCAAACGGCGTCGCGCAAGGCGCTGGTGGGCGGCATCGCCAACGGCCTCATCGTGATGCCCCTGATGGTGCTGCTGCTCGCGTGCATCCTCTGGGTCGCCGCGTGGCTCTTCAACAAGCCCGCGTCCTTCGGGCAGCTGATGGCGGCGGCCTCCGTGGCGCTGCTGCCCATCGCGCTGTACCACCTCATCTACGCGGTGTGCGCGGCCTACCAGCACTCGCTCACCGACCTGCGCGCGGCGCGGCTCGTCCCCTCCAGCCTGGCCATGCTTGACGGCCTGTCGCCGAAGATGCAGCGCGTTCTCAAGGGCGTGGATTTCTTCAACCTGTGGAGCGTGGGCCTGCTGGGAGTGGGCTTCTCCACCGCCACCGGCATGCGCCTGGGGCGCGCGCTGGTGCTCATCGGGGTGATGTACCTCATGTATGTGGGCGTCTTCTTCATTGGCTTGCCTGCGGGAGGTGCGCAGTGAGCGCCTTCCTCGTCGTCGCGACGCTGCTCACCGCCACGCCCATCACGCTGGAGGAGACGCGCCAGCTGGGCCGCAAGAACACCCAGGCGCTCCAGGCCGCGCTGGATGTCGCCGTGGCCCAGGAGGACCAGCGCGTGGCGCGCTCCGGCCTCCTGCCGCAGGTGCAGCTCAACCTGGGCCCCAGCCTGGACTACGTGGGCCGGCGCCGGCAGGTCTTCACCGTCCCCATCAGTGAGACGGAGACCGTCACGCGCGAGGTGGTGGCCACCTCCAACACTGCGGACAGCTACTTCGCGTCCCTGGGCCTGTCGCAGGTCATCTACAACCGCGGCCTCTGGAAGCAGCTGGAGCAGGCGGGCGTCAACGTGGACGCCACGCGCAACCAGTCCATTGAAGAGTCGGACACCTCCGAGCTGGAGGCCATCCGCCGCTTCTTCAACCTCTTCCTGTCGCAGGCCACGCTGGACGTGCTCAAGGCGACCGCGCAGCGCAGCGAGGAGCAGCTGGAGCGCGCGCGCGCCCTCTTCACCGCGGGCCGCGTGGGCAAGTCCGAGGAGATCGCCGCGCAGGTCAACCTGGGCAACGACCGCATCAACATCGTGCAGCGCCAGAACCAGCTGGTGGCGGACCAGGTGCAGCTGGCCGTGTGGCTGGCGCGCCCCGGCACGGAGCTGCTCCAGGCGGTGGACCCCGGCGTGTTCCAGCAGGAGCCCGCGCCGGCGCCCGCCCTGGATGACGCCATCAAGCAGGCCCGCGAGCACCGCGCGCTGCTCAAGGCGCTCCAGCAGCGCGTGCAGGTGGCGGAGCTGCAGCGGGCCATCGTGCAGGGGGACTACATCCCGCGCGTGGGCCTGTCCGCCCGGTACTCGCACAACAGCCAGGACCTGGGCCCGTTCTTCAGCGAGCCCGGCTACGGCAACATCTTCAACGGCGGCATCACGCTGACGTGGGACCTGTTCAACGGCTTCAACACGGACGCCCAGTCCGCCCGCGCCCAGGTCAACATCCGCAAGGCGGAGCTGACGTTCGCGCAGACGGCGCGGGAGCTGGAGGCGGAGGTGCGCCGCGCCCACCAGGTGCTGGAGGGACAGATTGCCTCCGCGAAGCTCGCGACGGACAACCGCGCGGTCGCCCAGCAGGGCCTGGCGCTGGCGGAGGAGCGCTTCCGCGCGGGCGCCGGCTCCACGCTGGACGTGCGAGACGCGCAGCTCAAGTTGACCCAGGCGGAGCTGGTGTTGCTCCAGAGCCGCATCGATGTCGAAATCGCCCGCTATGCCCTGTTCCGGGCCATGGGCACGCTGAACCCGGGAGAATCACAATGACGTGGTGGAAGGCGGCAATCGCCGGCGCGCTGTTGCTTGGAGCGGTGGCCATCACCGTGGGCGGCCTGCGGGACCGGCCGCCCCCGACGCAGGAAGTCCAGATGGCCAAGGCCCGCAAGGGCACCATCACCCGCACCATCACCGGCGCGGGCAAGGTGCAGGCGGCCACCACGGTGAAGATCTCCTCCAACCTGTCCGGAGACCTGGTCTCCCTCAAGGTGAAGGACGGCGACCCCATCACCAAGGGGCAGGTGCTGGGGCAGATCGACAAGCGCTACTACGAAGCGGCCGTGAAGCAGGCCACCGCGTCGCGCGACGCGGCCCGCTCGGAGGTCCAGGTGTCGGAGGTGGACGCCGTGCGCCAGCGCGCGGAGCTGGCCCGCGTGAAGGGGCTCGCGGAGAAGGGGCTCGCGTCCGCCGCGGAGGTGGAGCAGTCCCAGGCGGTGGTGGACACCGCCGAGGCGCGCCTCGCCGCCGCCCGTCAGCGCGTGGCCCAGAGCAGCGCCGTGCTGGAGCAGGCCTCCACGGACCTGGCGCGCACCACGCTCCTGTCCCCCATCGACGGCAACGTGATCGAGCTGTCCCGCGAAGTGGGCGAGCGCGTGCGCGGCTCCGACTTCTCCGAGGACGTGGTGATGACCATCGCCGCGCTCAACCAGATGGAGGTGAAGTTCGAGGTGGGTGAGCACGAGGTCGTCCACCTGAAGTACGGCCAGCCCGCGGAGGTGACGCTGGACGCGCTGGAGGGCCAGTCCTTCACCGGCACCGTGGTGGAGATCGCCCAGAAGGCCACCATCAAGAACCCGGGCACGGAGGCCGAGGTCACGAGCTTCCCCATCACCGTCGCCCTGGACGCGCGTCCGCCGGGCGTGCTCCCCGGCATGAGCGCCGAGGCGCGCATCAGCGCGGAGACGCACAACGACGCGGTGCTCGTGCCCATCCAGGCCGTCACGGTGCGCGCGGAGCGCTCGCTGCCGGACTACCAGGCGCCGGTGGAGGGCACGTCCCTCACCGCCAAGCGCCGCACGGAGGCGCTGGCCAAGGTCGTGTTCGTGGTGGACAACGACAACAAGGCGCAGGTGCGCCGCGTGCGCACCGGCATCGCCTCCGACACGGAGCTGGAGGTGCTGGAGGGCCTGCAGGTCGGGGACCGCGTGGTGGAGGGCCCCTACCGCACGCTGTCCAAGGAGCTGTCCCACGGGGACGTGGTGCGCGAGCCGGAGAAGGCCGCGGCGAAGGGCAAGTCGTGACGTCGGCCCCTACACCGGACGCGGGCCCCCTCATCCAGGTGGAGGGGCTCACGCGGGCCTTCTTCGTGGGCGGTGAAGAGGTGCGCGCGCTGCGCGGCGTGTCCTTTGGCATCAACCGGGGAGAATGGGTGGCCATCATCGGCCAGTCCGGCTCCGGCAAGAGCACGCTGATGAACGTGCTGGGCTGCCTGGATACGCCCACGAGCGGCCGCTACATGCTCAACGGCAAGGACGTGTCGCGCATGGACGACGACGACCTGGCCGTCATCCGCAACGTGGAGATCGGCTTCATCTTCCAGACGTTCCAGCTGCTCCCCCGCGAGACGGCGCTCGCCAACGTGGAGCTGCCGCTGGTGTACCGGGGGATTGGCGCGAAGGAGCGGCGCGAGCGGGCGAAGGCGGCGCTGGACAAGGTGCAGCTCACGCACCGCATGCACCACCGGCCCAACGAGCTGTCGGGCGGTCAGCGCCAGCGCGTGGCCATCGCGCGGGCGCTGGTGTCGGAGCCGTCCATGCTCCTGGCGGACGAGCCCACGGGCAACCTGGACTCGGCCACCGGCGAGGAGATCGTCAAGCTCTTCGAGCAGCTGCACCGCGCGGGGCACACGCTGGTGCTCGTCACGCACGAGCCCAAGCTGGCCGCCAGATGCCCCCGGGCCATCCGGTTGAGCGACGGCGAGATCGTCGCGGACGGGCCGGGACCGGAGGTCGCGATGGGCGGAGGGCACGGGGTGCTGCCGCAAGCGGGCACCGCATGAGCTTCCGGCGGGTCTTCCGCGTGGACGTGCTGGAGGGGACCGCATCGCGGTGTTCTCCCTCCAGGCGAACCGCATGCGCACGGTGCTCACGACGCTGGGCATCGGCATTGGCGTGGCCACGCTGCTCGCCATCGTCGGCATCATCCAGGGGCTCAACTCGTCCTTCGAGAGGCAGCTGGCCACGCTGGGCGCGAACACGGTGTTCATCTCCAAGTACCCCTGGATGATCAAGGGGAACTGGTGGATCTACCGCAACCGGAAGAACTTCACGCTGGAGCAGGTGGCGCAGCTGCGCTCCCAGGCGGACTTCATCACCGCCATCTCCCCGGCGGTGATGCGCATGTCGGACGTGGCGCACGGCGCCCTCCAGGTCTCCAACGTGCGCATCAACGGCGTGTGGAGCGACTACCAGGCCATCGGCAACTACGAGGTGGTGTCCGGACGCTTCCTCACCCGCGCGGACGAAGAGGTGAACCGGGCGGTGACGGTGCTGGGCGCGGACGTGGCCGCCTCGCTCTTTCCCAGCATCAGCCCGCTGGGGCAGACGGTGCGCATCGACGGGCGGCCCTTCCAGGTGGTGGGCACGCTGGGGCGCAAGGGGAAGGTCGTGGCGGAGAACATGGACCTGTCCGTGTTCATGCCCTTCAAGACCTTCAACTCACGCTTCGGCAAGGGGCGGCCCATGCAGATCGCCATCGCCGTGGCGGACGCGGGGCAGATGGCGAAGGTGGAGGACCAGCTGGTGGGCATCATGCGGCGCGTGCGCGCGACGCCGCCGGGCCAGGCGGACGACTTCAACGTCAACCGGACGGACTCGCTCGCGGCGACCTACGAGCAGCTCACCGGCGCGCTCTACGCGGTGGCCACGGGCGTGGGCCTCATCACGCTGCTGGTGGGCGGCATCGGCATCATGAACATCATGCTGGTGTCGGTGCGCGAGCGGACGCGGGAGATTGGTGTCCGCCGGGCGCTGGGTGCGCGCCAGCGCACCATCGTGCTCCAGTTCCTGATGGAGGCCTCCAGCGTGTCCGCGGTGGGGGGCCTGTTGGGGACGACGGTCGGGCTGGGCACGGCGAAGATCGTGTCCCTGGTGACGCCGCTGGCGGCGGACGTGCGCCCCAGCACGGTGGTGGGCGGGGTGGCATTCGCCGCGCTGGTGGGCCTGCTGTTCGGCATCTGGCCGGCCGCGCGGGCGGCGAAGCTGGACCCGGTGGAAGCGCTCCGCTACGAATAAGGCGATGCGGGCCTTCCTGGACAACCTTCGGCTGGCGCTGGGCACGTTCCTGGGCAACCCGCTGCGCTCGCTCTTGACGCTGGTGGGCATCGTCATCGGCGTGGCCACCGTCATCACGATGATGGCGCTGATTGAAGGCCTGCGCGAACAGGTGAACAAGAACCTGGGCAGCCTGGGCGCGCACACCTTCGAGGTGACGAAGTGGCCCACCGGGTTCGGCCGCATCAACTGGGCGAAGTACGCCAAGCGCAAGGACCTGCTCGGCGACGACGTGCGCGCCATCGTGGAGTCGTGTCCCTCGGTGGGGGCGGCCACGCCCACGTCGCAGGAGTGGGGCAAGAAGCTGACCACGGCGTTCCGGGAGACGCCCCCTTCGGTGAGCGTCCTGGGCACGGAGCCCACGTACCTGGAGACGAGCGGCGTCGTCGTGTCGACCGGCCGCTTCTTCAACGAGACGGAGACGCTGGATGGCCGCCCGGTGATGGTCATTGGCGTGGACCTGGCGGACACGCTCTTTCCGGGCATGAATCCGGTGGGCTCCGAGGTGCGGCTGCAGGGCCGGCCGTTCCAGGTGATTGGCGTGCTGCAGAAGCGCGGCAGCGTCATGGGGATGGCCAGCCAGGACAACCAGGCCATCGTGCCCATGCGCGCCTTCCAGCAGTTCTACGGCAAGAACCGCTCGGTGGCGATCGACATCCAGGCGCGCGACGGTGAGTCCTTCCAGAAGGCGCAGGATGAAGTGGTGAACCTGATGCGCCGCCGCCGGGGCCTCACGCCGCAGGAGGCGAACGACTTCGAGGTGCACACCAACGAGTCCATGACGGCGTCCTTCAACGAGCTGTCGCAGGTCATCGCGTTCGCGGGCGTGGGCGTGTGCCTGCTGTCGCTGGTGGTGGGCGGCATCGGCATCCTGAACATCATGCTGATGTCGGTGACGGAGCGGACGCGGGAGATTGGCATCCGCAAGGCGCTGGGCGCGCGCCGCCGCCGCATCCTGGGCCAGTTCGCCACGGAGGCGGTGATGCTGTCGCTCGTGGGCGGCGTGCTGGGG
Organism: Corallococcus sp. M7; assembly: GCF_054512695.1. Lineage (NCBI taxonomy): Bacteria > Pseudomonadati > Myxococcota > Myxococcia > Myxococcales > Myxococcaceae > Corallococcus > Corallococcus sp. M7. Next base: position 5,519,327 of record NZ_CM137252.1, on the reverse strand, counting down.
CTGGGGCTGGGCTTCGGGTTCGTCTTCCTGGGCAAGTGGGTGCTGCTGTTCCCCATGAGCGTGCCCGCGTGGGCCGTGGCGCTGTCCCTGGGGATGAGCTGTGGCGTGGGGCTCATCTTCGGCATCTACCCGGCGTCGCGCGCGGCGCGGCTGGATCCGGTGGAGGCGATGCGCGCGGAGTAGGGAGCCGTGATGGGTGACGCACTGGCGGAGGCCCGGCGGCGGGCCTCCGGGGACGACCTCGCCTCGCTGCGCAGGCTGGATGCGCTGATGGTGCGCTCGGGCTTCCGGCATGCGGACCGCACGCCTCGCGAGTGGGTGGCGGAGCTGGTGGCGCAGGGGAGGTTGCGGCGGGGCGATACGTACGACGCGCACGAAGCGCTGCGGGCCATTGGCCTGGGGGCGGTGCCCGCGCTGCTGGAGGTGCTGGCGACGCCCCAACTGGCGGAGAAGGAGACCGCGGACGCGAACATCCGCTTGAACGTGCTCGAGGCGTTGATGGCACCGCGCCCACCGCCCCGGTGCGCGGTGCCCGCCGTGCTGGGGCTTCTGTCCCGGCGGAGCGCCCGGGTCCAGCGCCAGGCGATGCGGGCCCTGGTGTACCTGCGTCCCCGGCCCACGCGGCTCGCGGTGCGGCTGCTATTGGAGGCCTGCCAGGACAAGACGCAGTGGCAGGCGCGGGCGACGGCGCTGGACGTGCTCGCGGCGCTGGACGGCCCCGTTCCGGACGACGTGCTGCACGAAGCCCTGCGAAGGTTGTCGGACGAGAGTCCCTACGTCCGCCGCTCCGCGCTGCGCGTGCTGGGCCGGTGTACTCCGCCTTCCGAAGCGGTCCTTCACGCGCTGGAGGAACAGGTGGTGCTGGACGACGAGAGCCGCGTCGTCGTCCTCCAGGTGCTGTCCTGGCTCTCTCCGTCGCGTGCACTGCCCCTCTTGGACAAGACGGCGCGGGGACTGGTGGGCCTTCTTCCGAGTGACCGGGACGGAGCGCGGCAGGGGCTCTTCGCGCTCCATCTGCTCGCGGGGATGGGGGCGCAGGCCCGGCCGGCGGTGGGGCTGCTGCGGCGCGTGGTGACGCACGCCGAGAAGCGGGGGCACGGGGATCCCTTCGCCTGGGACATGCGCGTGCAGGCCGAGTCGGTGGCGGACGCCATCGTTCGGAGTGGCCCTTTGCCCGTGGAGGCGCGGACCCCGGGGCCGGGCTCACCGCGAATGGCCCTGGCGCTCGCGGGGCCGGGGCCGCTGCCGGTGGATGCGGAGCATCCGGACTCCGCCCGGCTTCAAGACTGGGTGGAGTCGCTGGGGCCGCTGAGCCAGGAGGAGGAGGTCCGGCTGTGCGTGGCGGTGGCGCGCATCGCGGCGCGCGTCTGGGACAGGCATGGGCCGGAGAACGACGGCGCGCAGTCGGCCCTTCTCGCGCTGGAGGAGTGGGTCCTCGCGCCGGATGAGGCGCACCAGCGCAAGGCGATGGAGATTGGCTTGTTCGTCCCCAGCCAGCTCCTGGCGTCGGAGTTGTTCAACGCGGCGTGGTGCATCCATTACGCGACGCTGATGGTGGCGGACGCCGACAAGCGGCACGTGGGCTTCACCGGCCTCACGCCCAAAGAGCCGGAGCACCTGCTGGCGACGTGCGTCTTCGCCGCGTACCGGGCGTTGAGAAGCGGAGCCTGCATGACCGTGGACGAGGGGTGGAGGGACTCCACCCTCACCTGGAGTCGCACGCCCGACGAGGCGCTGGCCTTCCTCCACCGGGCGATGGTGGACGAGGTGCTGCCATGGGCGCGAGGGGAGTGGGATCCACTTCGCGACGTGCTGCGCGAGCGGCGCCGGCTGCTGACGGACGCGTGAGAACGCCCTCGCCATGGCGGTGATGGCGTCCACCCGGTAGGGTGCCCGCCCGCATGTCCCTCTCCTACGTCACGCTTCCGCTGCCCGTCGTTCCCGCGCCATTCCGGGTGCGCGTCTTCACCCCCGAGGACATGGACGGCGTCATCGCGCTGTACTCGCACCCGGAGGTCGCTCGGAGCCTGAACTTCACGGTGCCCGTGCTCCGGGAGACGCTGCACCAGAAGCTGACCGGCGACCTGGAGGCGATGCGCCAGGGCAAGGGCATCCGGTGGGTGCTGTCGAAGGACGAGGACCCGACGCCCCTGGGCTACCTGACCCTCTTCAACTGGAGCCAGAAGGACCGCCGCGCGGAGGTGGGCTACATGGTGGGGCGCTCACTGTGGGGACAGGGCGTGATGACAGGCATCCTGCCCGCGCTGATCCGCTTCGGCTTCGAGCAGCTGAACCTGCACCGCATCGAGGGCCTGGTGAACGCGCGCAACAGCGCGTCGGCCAAGGCGCTGCTGCGCGTGGGCTTCCAGCAGGAAGGCGTGATGCGCGGCTACCAGGCCGACGGGAACGGGGGCGGGTTCAACGACATCATCCTGTTCGCGCTGCTCGAGGACGCCTGGCGCGCATCCGTCGCGACGTAGGCCTCAAGGCAGGTCGCGCGCGAACTGTTCACGGTAGCGCGCCTGGAGCGTCTTCAACTGGCGGGTGCCCCGGTACTCGCGCGCGAGCAGGTGCCACGCCTCCGTGCGCGAAGGCTCCAGGGCGATGACCCGCTCCAGATGCTTGCGTGCACGCGCATGCGCACGCGTGTTCGTCGCCAGCACGCCGAGCAGCAGGTGCGCCTGCACCGCATCCTCCCGGAACGCGAGCACCCGCTCACAGGCGGTGCGCGCGGAGCCCAGGCGCCCCTGGAGCAGGTGCAGCTCGCAGTGCAGGAGCGTGACGGAAGGGCTCGCTGGATACTCCCGGGCCAGCGCGGCGATGCGCTCCTTCGCGGGCCCCGAGGAGCCGGCATGCAGCAGCGCCTCCACGTCGGACACCGCGCGCACCAGGGCTCCCTCGCGCGCGGCTTCGCTCGCGTCCGTTCGAACTGGCAGCGCCACCTGTCTTCGGAGGCGGGCCGCCTGCTCCAGCACGGCCGCGGAGGCCGCCAGCCCCGGCGCCCGGGCCGCGGTCTCTTCCGCCCACGTCACGCAGTGGGCGCGCAGGAAGAGGGCCGCCAGGTCCGCCCACTGCGTGGGCTCCACGTCCGCACGGGCCTCCAGGTTCGTCCTCGCCGCGACCAGGCTGTCCCGGGCCTCGTCGAAGCGGCCCGCGTGCAGGTGGAGCAGCGCCACGTTCATGCGCAGCGAGGGCTCGCGGGGAAAGCGCGCGATGGCCCGCTCGCAGCGCTCTCGCGTGGCGTCCAGTCCCGGCGTGAGGTGCACGGCGAGGTAGCACGCCAGCAACTGCACGCGTTCGTTCTGGGGGTGCCGCACGGCCAGCGGCTCCAGGGCCTCCGCGGCCACCTCCGGCCGGCCCGCCTTCTCCAGGGCGATGACCTCCGCCAGCCGTTGCCGCTCCAGCGGTGTCAGCGAACGGGGCGTGCCCTCCGGCCCCAGCACGACGCTGGAGGCGCGCACCCGCTCCGTCCATTCGAGGAGGAAGTCCCGCTCGGGGCCTTCCCAGGCCGGGTCCGTCATGGCCTCCACCGCCCCGCGCAGCTCCCGGGCCCAGGCCTTCTGTGCCTCCAACTCCACGCGCGCCCCGGGCAGGTGCTTCAGCCCCGCGCCGAGCAGCGCGAGCGTCCGCGCATCGAACCCCGTCTGGCCCGCGTCGTACTTCGGTGACATCCATCCCCGGCCGTCGCGCACGTGCGGCGCGCCCAGGGTGTGGGCCCACTCGTGCAGCAGGACCGCCACCTCCAGCCGCTGCCGCGCCTCCACCGGCAGCTCTCCGCCCAGGCCGCGCAGCACGCAGTGCCGCCCCAGCACGCGCGCGAAGCCCAGCTCGTGCTGCGCGCCGCTGAACGTCGCCGGTGCCGCCACCAGGCCCACGACGAGGTCCACGTCCTCGCCCGCGTCCATTTCCTCCAGGGCCTCCAGCACCGGCTCCAGCGGACCATCCGAACCACGCCGATCCCACGCCCGGGCGGATTCCAGTTCGAACGTGATGCCCAGGGGCCCGCGCACCGACTCGCTCGCGCGCTGGAGCCATGCCGCGAAGCCGCGCTCCCAGTGAAGGCCCCGCGCACGGTGGTCCACGTCCGCGTACACGCGCACCCGCAACGGCCTCACGGTGGGGGCAGGGGAGGAAACCGCGGACAGAGAGGTGCTCGCCCGCGCTCCGTCACGGGACTGTGACGGAGCCGCGCAGCGCAGCCCCAGGAATCCGGCGAGGAGGAGCAGGACCGCCCTGAACCAGCCTGGCGTCCGAAGGGACCCGGGAATCACGGGGACAGGACCTGGCAGGTAGAGGGGAAACAGCGCCCGCGAACGGGCAGGGGAGGCGGTGGGCCTCGCTCAGCAGGAGGCTGCCACCGCCATCACCCGGGGGCCAGCCTCAGGCCGCGGCGTCCTCTTCCTTCGAGGGCTCCGTGGCGTTCGTGATCCAGTCGATCGCCTTGTGCTCCCAATCCGAGTCCTTCGACGCGTCGATGTAGCGCTCCCACTCGTACACGCCGCTCTGCTTGGCCATGCGCACCATCATCAGGCGGGCCACGGTGCTGTCGAGCACCACCGCCGAGCGCACCATGCCGTTCTGCCGGAGCCAGCCCATCGCCTGCTTGATGATCTCCTGGGTCTCCGGCGGGTTCGCCTTCTGGCCGCGGATGTCCACCATCAGGCCGAAGGGCCGCCCACGCTTGATCGCCACCTTGGCGCGAAGGTCCTCGAACCAGACCTTGGCCTCGGCAGGGGTGATGTAGCCCGGCGCATTGAGCCGGAAGCCGTACTCCGTTCGCAGATTCTCAGCCATGAAACCCCCACGTTGATTTTGTGGTGCACGCGCCGTTGCCGTGCGACTCCGGCCGGATGGCAGCGCGCCCATGAGCCTACCCCAGTCAGCACGAGTGTGGATCCACTCCTGCTGCACCTGCGTACGCGCGCGAACCACGTCCTCCCCGTGAAGATAGAGACGTCCCCGGGTAAACGTGGTACTCGTCACGAAGTGTGAGAATCCAGCGTCAGGCGAACTTTCCACTAATTTTACTTCACACTCGCTCGCTTCTCCGCTATTAAGGGGATGCAGTTTTTCAGCACCCCCGCAACACTGTCACACGCATCGAGGTCCCCCCGGACTCGGTGGCAGCGAATCGGCGCAGCAGCGGCGTCGACCTCACGGGTTCCGGGGCCTTGGAGACCGTCCTTCAATGTCCAACTCCTCGCTCGCTGAGCTCCAGGCCGTCACGTCGAACACCCTGCGCAACGAGGTGCCCGTCGAGGCGCTCCGTCACGAGGCACCGGCCACGGGGAAGGCGAACGCGCTGGAGGCCCGTCACGGCGAGCCGATCCCCATGTACGGGGACGTGAATGCGCGGGGCTTCAAGACGGTGGAGGACCTCACGGTCGCCGACTGCGTGATCGCGCACCTGGAGGCGGAGGAGGTGGACGCGGTGTTCGGCGTCCCGGGCGGCAACATCGCCCCGTTCCAGCAGGCGCTGCGCAAGCACAAGTCCATGCGCTTCATCATCGCGTCGCACGAGGGTGGCGCGGCGTTCATGGCGGATGGCTACGCGCGCGCCACGGGCAAGCTGGGCGTGTGCATGGTGACGGCGGGCCCGGGTGCCACCAACGCGCTGACGGGCGTGGCCTCCGCGCACCTGGACGGCGTGCCCATGCTGGCCATCAGCGGCAACATCGCCACGGACCGCGTGGGCCTGATGGCCATCCAGGAGAGCAGCAGCACCCACGGCGTGAACACGGTGGAGATGTTCCGCCAGGCGTGCGCCAGCTCCACGGGCGTGCCGGACGCGCAGAGCTTCCAGCGGCTGTTGGCGCGTTCGCTGCGCACCGCGCAGGGCCTGCCCGGCGGCGCCGCGCACCTGAGCGTGCCGGCCAACATCGCGCGCCAGCCCATCCACCGCGCCTCCGTTCCCACCACGCGCGGCGCCTTCCGCGCGCGTCCGGCGACGGCGCCCTTCGAGGACCTGCGCGCCGCCTTCACGCTGCTGCGCACCGCGCGCCGTCCGCTCATCTTCCTGGGCTCGGGCGCGCGCGAGGCGATGGCGGAGCACGCGGAGGTGTTCACCGCGTTCATCACCCAGCACGGCATCCCGGTGGCCACCAGCATGCGCGGCAAGGGGCTGTTCTCCGAGCGCGAGGCGCTGTCGCTGGGCGTGCTGGGCCTGGCCGGCAGCAAGCGCGCCGAGGCGTACCTGCGCGACGGCGTGGACGTGATGCTCGTCCTGGGCAGCCGCCTGGGTGAGTGGGCCTCCCGCAGCTTCCACCGCTACTTCCAGTCCATCCACCACGTCATCCAGGTGGACGTGAACGCCTCCAACATCGGCCAGTTCCTGCCGGTGCGGCTGCCCATCGTGGCGGACGTGGGCTCGGTGATGACGGGCCTGGCGGAGCTGGGGCAGATGATTGGCCCGTCCAGCGGCGCGCGCGTGCAGGAGCGCTGGGCGCAGGTGATGGCGCTGACGGAGCCCGCGCCCGTCGTCCGCACCCCGCAGGACCGGGACTCGGTGAAGCCGCAGGACCTGATGGCGGAGCTCGACAAGCACCTGAGCCCGGACATGGACCTGTACATCGACATGGGCAACTGCACGGGTTGGACGTCCCACCTGCTGCACATCACGCCCCCCGCGCGCATCTTCTACCCGTGCGGCCTGTCGTCCATGGGCTGGTCCTGCGGCGCCGTCATCGGCGGCAAGGTGGGCCGGCCGGACCGCTCCGCGGTGGCCATCGTCGGTGACGGCGCGTTCCTGATGAACGGCACGGAGATGATCACCGCCTCGCGCTACCGCGTGGGCACGGTGACCATCGTCCTCAACGACAACTTCCTGGGCATGGTGAACCACGGCGAGCACGTGCAGGACCGCACCGTGCCGCTGGAGGATGACTACTACGGCCTGGGCAACCCGGACCTGAAGGCCTTCTCCGAGTCGCTGGGCGCGCGCGCCTACACGGTGAACGGCCCCGGCCAGCTGGACGCGCTGCTGCCGGAAGTGCTGCGCCGCGCGAACGAGACCGGCCAGCCGCAGGTCATCGTCGCCCACATCGACTACCGCGAGGTTCCGCCGTACGGCGACCGCTTCGCCGCCGTGGCGTCGGACGGGAAGTAGCACCCATGCCGGCCGCGACCTTCGCGCTCCTGGGAGTCGGCGCCGCTGTCCCGGAGCAGGTTCGCGGCAATGACGACCCGCTGTTCGAGCCCCTGCGCCGCGCCGCCGGAAGCGGTGGGGAGCACGCGCTCTTCTACGGCAACCGCGAGCGCCGGGTGCTGGACCCGGGCGAGTCCCTGGCCGCGCTCACCGCGAAGGCGGGCGCCGCCGCGCTCCAGGACGCGGGGCTGACGGCCGCGGACGTGGAGCGGCTGTACGGCTACGTGTCCGTGTCGGAGTTCATCGCGCCCAACGAGCTGTACGCGGTGCACCGCGAGCTGGGCCTGTCCCAGGGCACGCTGGTGGTGCCCGTGAACGCGGACTTCGCCAACTTCCTGATGGGCGTGGTGCTGGCCTGGGAGGCCCTGCGCGCGGGCAGCATCCAGCACGCGATGGTGGCGGTGGGCTCCGCGTGGACCCGCAACGTGGACTACACGCAGGGCCACGCCATCGGCATTGGCGACGGGGCGGGCGCGGTGGTGGTGGGCGCGGGGGAGGGGCTCACGCTGGTGGACTGGGGCGCGGACACCTTCAGCGACGAATACGGCGCGATGATGATGGGCCCGCGTCCGGAGTCCGGCCTCGCGTACCCAACCTATGGCATCGCCCCCACCTCGGGCGTGAAGGCGTTCCTGAACTCGGGGATGAACGGGCCGCCCCGGCTGGTGGAGCGGCTGCTCACGAAGCACGGCATCGCGCGCGAGGACGTGACGCTCATCTCCCACCAGGCCACGCGCAAGCTGATGGACCACTGGGCGCAGGAGATCCGCCCGCGCGAGTACCTGGACACCTTCGAGCAGTACGGGAACATGGTGCACGCGTCCATGCCGGTGACGCTGGCCCGGTTCCGCCGTGAGCTGCGCACGAAGTACCTGGTGATGGTCGGCCTGGGCATTGGCGCGCACCAGATGGCGTTGCTGGTGCGCGTCTAGCGGAAGGCCGCCCGCGCTACTGGTCGTCGCAGGGCGTGCCCAGCCGGATGCCCGTGTAGACACCCAGCTCGTTGTAGATGAGGGGCAGGTTCTGCTCCACGGGGACGTTGCGCAGCTCCACCTCCTTGCGCGCCTTCTCGATCCAGATGGGCTTCTGCGCGCGGTCGATGACGAGCCGCAGCTGGCCCTTCTTGGTGGTGAAGATCTCACCCTCCGAGTCCGCGACCACGTTGGTCATCTTCTGCGGCTTCAGGTCCCCGCGCGGCCCGATGAACACGCGGAAGTTGCGGGACTCCGCGGGCGTGAAGCCCTTGTCCACGTAGTAGTACGTGCCCTCTGAGTCCCGCAGCAGCGCGTGCGGGACGAACTTCTGCGGGTTGGGCACGTAGGTGGCCTTGCGCAAGAGCTCCCGCGCCTGGGCGCCGGGGAGCATCTCCAGCGTCACCTTGCGCTCGCCGCAGCGCAGGGAGCAGCTGCGCTCCTTCATGTCCACGCTCAGCGCCGAGTGCACGCGCAGGTCCACGCCGTCGTAGTCGGCGGTGCCGTTGGGGTTGAAGAAGCGCGGATCCAGGAAGGTGGTGGCGTTCAGGTTCCGGCTCTTCGGCCGGGGCACCACCACCAGGGACTTGCCGTCGCCGTAGTAGAGCTGGTCCTCCAGCTCGTCCGTGTCCTCGCGGGGCACGGAGACGACGTAGTGGCCGCGGCCGTCGGTGCAGACGGCGGTGGCCTCCAGGAGCATGCGCTGGCCCAGGTTCTCCGCCTTGCCCCACGGCGGTTCGACGGCGGCGGCGGGACTGGCGGAGAGGAGCACGGCCACGGGGAGGATGCGTTGGAAGAGCATGGTGCGCGGGCCTAGAGGTTCTTCTTGAAGTAGCGGGTGGCGGCCTTCTCCTGCTGGCTCGCGTCCGGGGTGGTGGTCCACACGAAGCGGTCGCCCTGGAGGGCGGGCTCCAGCGCGGCGCCGAAGCGGCAGTCCATGTTCTTCAGGCGGGCCTTCACGGTGGCGCGGGCCTCCTCGGAGACGTCGCACAGGGCCTTCAGCGCGGTGAGCGGGGGGACGCAGTAGCGGGAAATCCTCTGGGCCTTGAGGAAGGGCTCGGTGACGGTGGTCCAGTCGATGGCGCCCGCCACGGAGGTGCCGCAGGTGGTGTTCAGCGCCTGGAGCGCTTCGGCGTAGGCGGTGTCGTGGACGGCTTCCTCCGCCTTGCGGTCGAAGGCCATCAGCTTCGCGAGCTGGCCGCTCTGGGTCTGCTGCTGGTGCTGGGCGTAGACCTCCTCCGGCTTGAGCTTCTGGGAGCGCGCCTCGTCGTACTGGACGGCGATGCCGTTGCCGGGGCCGCCGGGGAAGTGCAGCTCCGCGTTCTTGCCCACGATGATGAACGGCGAGTAGTCCTTGCCGTGCCACTGGGTCGTGTAGTTGTGGCGCAGCGTGCTGGGGCTGCTCCAGTCCTTCAGGGTGTAGGGGAGGACCAGGTTGTCCAGCACGGAGCCCGTGCCCTGGATGCGCAGGAGGAACTTCTTCTGCTCACGGGGCGCGAGGGGAACGACGGCGACCTGTTCTCCCTGCGGACCGACGAACACCTTGCCGGCTTCCACGGGAGCGGGCGGCGCGGCCCGGGCGGGCAGGGTGCCTAGAACGGTGGCCAGCACGGCCACGGCGACGATGCATTTCATGTTGGATGTATCCCCCTCACCCGTCCGGGGTTGCGTGGACGGGCGGTGTTCGCTTACTTCTTCAATTCAATACCATTGCTCCGACATTCGGCGATGAGCTGCCGCGTCAGTTCCGACGGGAGGATCTTGCTCGCTTCCGGGCCGGAATTGACCATGTCCTTGGTCTGGCATCGGAGCTTGATGGCGAGGAGGTGCGCGGCCAGGTTGTCCTGGGCCGCGTAGCTGCGCTTGGCCGCGCGGATTGCTCCCTCCACGTCCCGTGCTGCCGCCGCGCGAGCTTCATTCAAGTCGTTGAGTGCAATGGGGTCGGTAGGCTCGAAGGGGATGCGCGGAGCCTGCGTCTTGCTGCTCGTCTTGACGACCGTCTTTCCTGGGGTGGTGGGCTGCACCGGCGTCTCGACCTTCGCGGGCGAGTCGCTGACGGTCGTCGGCGTGACGGGCGGAGGCGTCGGCGTCTGCGCGATGGTGGGCGGCGGCGCGGCCACGGGCGGAGGGCTGAGTGGCGGGATGGCGGGAGGGGGCGCGTTCACGGCACCCGGCGGCGTTGCCACGGGCGGCGGAGGCCGCAGCCACCATCCAAGTCCCACGGCACCGATGATCAGCGCTGCGGCGCCCGCGATGGGCAGCACGCGAGACTTTGACGGGACCGCGGCGGGCACCGGCATCGTCATCGGACCGGGCTGACCCGACATGCTCACCGGGGCGAGCGGCTGCCCCTGGGGACCGACGGCGCCCGCGAGGCTGCCCGGCACCGCCTGCTGGCCACCGTAGCTGCCCGGTACGGCCTGCTGGCCGCCCATGCTGCCCGGAGCGGCGTGCTGCCCGTAGCCCTGCGGCATCTGCTGACCACTGAAGCTGCCCGGCGCGGCCTGCTGACCGCCGTAGCTGCCCGGCACGGCCTGGTGCCCGCCCATGCTGCCCGGAGCGACCTGCTGCCCCGTGGAGTAGCCAGGAGCGGCCAGGTGCCCGCCCATGCTGCCCGGGACGGCCTGCTGGCCCGCGGCGTATCCCTGAGCGGCCTGCCCACCCATGCCGTATTGGCCCGTGCTGTAGCCGGGGGCGGCCTGCTGTCCGCTGTAGCTTCCCGGCATCTGCGCGGGAGCACCGGGCGCCGGCAGGGCCACGCCCGAGCTCCCCATGCCGCTTCCGGGCGCCTGCGTGGCGCCGAAGCCCATCGTGCCGCCGGCCACCTGCGGCGGCTGTCCGAACGGGACCGTGCCGCTCGCCCGGGGTGCCATCGTCGCGTCGAAGCCGATGTCATCCGACGCCGACAACGCATCCGCTCCAAAGCGGCCCGTCCCCGGCCCCTTGTTCGACGGCGCCATCGTGGCGCCCGTCCCGTCGTCGTCGCTCGGCGCCACGGAGGGGAGGGCGACTCCGGAGGGACGCTTCGCTCTTCCGAAGGTCCGGGCTTCGATCTGCTCCGCCGTCTCCGGCAGCGACTGAAGCTGCGTCCCCGTGAGCTCCGCGATGAACGACGCGACGTCCGGATGGCGGTGGTCCGGGTTCTTCTCCAGCGCCCTCGCCACCGCCTTCGCGACGTTCGGCGGCAGGTCCGGCATCAGCGTGGCCAGCGACACCGGCGGCTCGTGCACCACGCGGTAGATGATCTGCGCGAGCGACCCGCCACCGAAGGGCGTCATCCCGGAGATCATCTCGAACACGATGCCGCCCAGCGCGAACAGATCCGTCCTCGCGTCGATGCGGCTGTTCTGCCCCTGCGCCTGCTCCGGCGACATGTACTGCGGCGTGCCGATGAGCACCGCCTCCTGCGTCTGCAGCGTCTCCGACGACATGACCTTGGAGATGCCGAAGTCGAGCAGCTTCACCCGCTCGCCCACCACGCCGCCGGAGTCCGTGGGCACCAGGAAGATGTTCGCGGGCTTCAGGTCGCGGTGCACGACGCCCGCGCGGTGCGCCGTCTGCAACGCGGACCCCATCTGCCGCGTGAAGGAGAACACCTCCTCCAACGTCAGCCGCCCACGCCGCAGCCGGTCCGCGAGGCTCTCGCCGCGCAGGTACTCCAGCACCAGGAACGGACTGCCGTCCTCCAGCGTGTCGAAGTCCAGCACCTCCACGATGTTCGGGTGCCCCAGCCGCGAGGCGATCTCCGCCTCCCGCCGGAAGCGCACGTGGAGGTCCGGCCCCACGTGGTCGCCTACCCGCAGCACCTTCACCGCGACCTGCTTGCCCGGAAGCCGCAGGTGCTGGGCCAGGAACACCGAACCCATGCCGCCCCGCCCCAACACGGAGACGACTTTGTAGGTATTCCGGAGGACTGAATCGATGTGCAGCTCACCGTCTGCCGAGCGCGTCATGGAAGAGGCGTGTCCTGATGACAAAGGGGTGCGAAGCACCACCGTGAAACAAGGCGCCACGCTACCACGCCCCATCCGCCAGGGAACGCGCCCAACCCCCCGCCGCCATACCCCGGACAGTCGAACGCCCGGACCCTCGTGAGAGGACCCGGGCGTCATGAACTCCATCCCTGCCTAGCAGGGACGAGGGCTCAGCCCCACTTGGACATCGTCCGCCGGGGCGGAGGCGAGCTCGGCCCCGCGGCAGGCGACGCCACCGCCGGACGGGCCTGCGGCGGGCGGCCCTGGCCACCACCGCGCGGCGCCTGGGCATTGCCGCCACCGCTGGCCTGACGCGGCTGGCCACCGTTCGGACGGCCCTGACCGCCGCCGCCACCACCGCGGCGCTGCCCGCCACCCCGACGCTGACCCCCACCGCCGCCGCCACCACCGCCGCGCGACTGGCCCCGGCCACCCCGGTTCATCGGAGGACGGCTCTCCTCCACGTCACCGGGCAGGGGAGGGGGCAGGTGCGAACGGAACGCGGAGTCCGCCACCACCGGCACGCTGCGGCGGATGGTGCGCTCGATGTCGCGCAGGTACGCGCGCTCCTCGGAGTCGCAGAAGGACACGGCCTGGCCGCTGGCGCCCGCGCGGCCCGTGCGGCCGATGCGGTGCACGTACTGCTCCGGCACGTTGGGCAGGTCGTAGTTGAACACGTGCGACAGCCCGTCGATGTCGATGCCGCGCGCCGCGATGTCCGTGGCCACCAGCACGCGCAGGGTGCCGGCGCGGAACTCGTCCAGCGCGCGCTCGCGGGCGTTCTGGCTCTTGTTGCCGTGGATGGCGTCCGCGCGCACGCCCGCCGCCGTGAGCTGCTTGGCCACGCGGTTGGCGCCGTGCTTCGTGCGCGTGAAAACGAGCGCGCGCGGGATCGCCTTCGCGTCCTGGAGCAGGTGCGTGAGCAGCGCGCGCTTCTCCTCGCGCTCCACGAAGTACACCTGCTGGCTCACCGTCTCCGCCGTGCTGGACGCGGGCGTCACCTCCACGCGCACCGGCTCCTTCAGGATGTTGCGCGCCAGGTCCATGATGTCCGGCGGCAGCGTCGCGCTGAAGAACAGCGTCTGGCGCACCGGCGGCAGCACCTTGATGACCCGCCGCACGTCGTGGATGAACCCCATGTCCAGCATGCGGTCCGCCTCGTCCAGCACGAACACTTCCAGCGCGCGCAGGGTCACGAACCCCTGGTCGATGAGATCCAGCAGGCGCCCCGGCGTCGCCACCAGGATGTCCACGCCCTGGCGCAGCGCCTGGACCTGCGGATTCTGGCCCACGCCGCCGAACACCACCGCGTGGCGCAGGGGCAGGTTCTTGCCGTAGGTGGCGAAGCTGTCACTCACCTGGCTGGCCAGCTCGCGCGTGGGCGTCAGCACCAGGCAGCGCACCGGACGCGCGCCGCCCGCGGGCGCCTTCGCGGAAAGCCGCTGGAGGATGGGCAGCGCGAACGCCGCCGTCTTGCCCGTGCCCGTCTGGGCCACGCCCAGCACGTCCTTGCCCGCCAGGGCATGGGGAATCGCCTTCGCCTGGATGGGCGTCGGCGTGGTGTAGCCCTCCGCCTTGACGGCCTTGAGGAGCGAATCGGTCAACTGCAGTTCGTCGAAAGTCATGAAATCCCGCAAGTGAAGGGTCGGCGCACTCCCCCTCCGGCGGGGGACCGACCGCGCAGCGCGCCCTCCCGCGGTATTGCGGGGGCGCCTGGCGGTACGCGGTCAGGCCAATCAACGGCCCGAGGCACCTGGGAACGTCTTGGAACCCCTGGGCGTCCGGGAGGATTCCCGCCGGTGCCGTCCAGGGCCCGGCCACACTGCCTGCAACGGGCGGCAATGTCCCGGGAAATCCTCCCCGCCCGCCTGCCCCCGGCCGGTGTGGAGATTTCGGACAGGGCTGTTGGACGCCTGTCCCCATCGTCCACAACCCCCCAATCCAGGCACCGGCAGCCCCCTCTCTCGGCGCCCTCTCAAGCCGCCGAAATCATTGGAGTCCAAAGGAACCGCCTGACGCCCACCTTGGGCAGGTCCTTGGAATGACTGGGAAATTCCCCAGCACCTGCCGATTGGCATGACCGTTGCTAGCCTTTGCCGCGTCGCGCCGTACTGGCGCGGGCGGTGGACCCTGGTGAGGAGCGGGACTTGAAGCGGTGGCAGCGACAGACGGTGGGGATGGCCTGGGGGTTGGGGCTGTGCGTGGCTTCGCTGGCGTGTGCCCAGCAGCCGAAGGCGGGGACGGCGAAGGCCTCCGGATTCTCCGCCCAGACGGTGGTGGAGAAGGTCCGCGCGCTGGCCGCGAAGCCGTACCAGGAGCCGCCCGTCGGTGTGCCGCCGTCCTTCGAGAAGCTCACCTACGATCAGTACCGGGACATCCGCTTCCGCGATTCCGCGTCGCTGTGGCGTGAGGAGGCGCTGCCTTTCAGGGCACAGTTCTTCCACCCCGGTTTTTATTACACCCGTCCGGTGGGCGTGAACGTGGTGGAGGGCGGCAAGGCGCGCCCCGTGCCGTTCTCCACGGACCAGTTCACCTATGGCCCCCTGGTGGGCACGCCGCCCAAGGGCAAGGTGAACGGCTTCGCGGGCTTCCGCCTCAACGCGCCGCTCAACACGAAGGACTACTACGACGAATTGGTGGTCTTCCTGGGCGCCAGCTACTTCCGCGCGCTGGGCAAGGGCAACCTGTACGGCCTGTCCGCGCGCGGGCTCGCCATCGACACGGCGCAGCCGGGGGGCGAGGAGTTCCCCACGTTCCGCGAGTTCTGGCTGGAGACGCCGGCGAAGGGCTCGGACACGGTGGTGGTCCACGCGCTGATGGACAGCCCCAGCGTCACGGGCGCGTATCGCTTCGCCATCCGCCCGGGTGAGCGGACCGTGATGGACGTGGAGTCCACGGTGTTCGCGCGCAAGGCGGTGCGCCAGCTGGGCGTGGCGCCGCTCACCAGCATGTTCCTCTTTGGAGAGAACGACCCCGGCGACTTCGACGACTTCCGCCCGGAGGTGCACGACTCCGACGGCATCTCCGTGTGGATGAAGAACGGCGAGAAGCTGTGGCGCCCCCTGAAGAACCCGAAGCAGATCCAGGTGAGCAGCTTCCACACGGACGGGCTGTCGGGCTTCGGCCTGTTGCAGCGCGACCAGGCGTTCAGCAGCTATGAGGACCTGGAGGCGCGCTCCGAGCGGCGCCCGGGCGCCTGGGTGGAGCCGGTGGGTGACTGGGGCGCGGGCTCCGTGCGGCTCGTGGAGCTGCCCACCCGCGAGGAGATCCACGACAACATCGTGGCCTTCTGGGTGCCGGATGCACCGGTGCAGGCGGGTGCACAGCTTCGCTTCTCCTACCGGCTGTCCTGGGGCTTCTCCCCCGAGGGCGTGAAGGCCGGAGGTTCCACCGTCGCGGCGACGCGTGTCGCGGCGGGCAGCAAGCCGGGGGCGCGTCGCTTCGTCCTCGACTTCACGAAGGCCAGCAAGGAAGGCACCGGTCCCGTGGAGGCGGTCGTCACCGCTTCGCGCGGCCAGGTGCTGCACCCGCGCGCCGAGGTCCACGCCGTCACCGGTGGCTTCCGCGCGGCCTTCGAGCTCATGCCCGACGGAGAAGGCCCCGTCGAGCTGCGCTGCTTCCTGAAACGCGGTTCCGAGACCCTCACCGAGACCTGGAGCTACCTGTGGATTCCGTGACCACGCACCCGTTCATCTCCTTCGCTCCGGCGATGCCCCAGGAGGCCCGCGCGGACACCCGCGCCGCGCTGGAGAACTTCTTCCAGGACTTCGGCTTCACCGGCCGCAACGACCTGGAGAAGCTGGCGGGCTGGGTCCTGGGCACGCGTGAAATGTCCCTGTCGCCGGAGGCCGCGCTGGCGCTCGCGCGGTGGCGGGTGGAGGGCTGGCTGGCGGAGGTCCTGGGGCCCGCGCACGTGGGGCCGTCGCTGCTGGTGCGCGGCCGGGCCGCGTTCGTGCTGGTGGGCGGCGCGCGCTGGGGCGCGGACGTGCTGATGCGCGCTCCGGCCTCGCTGCCGGACGCGTGGCGCCGCGCGGTGTGTGAAGCAGTGCCCATGTCCGCCCCGGCGGAGGTGCCCTGCCAGATGCGCGAGCAGGTGCTCGTGCTCAATCCCTTCATGGACATGCTGCGCCGCTGGCTGCGTCCGGCCGCCAGCCAGGCGGGCGTGTCGCCGTCGCGCTAGCGCGGCCCCTCACACAGCCAAGCCGCACGGGAGCCCGGAGTCCGCATGAACGCCCAACCCTACACTCCGGCCCTGGCGCGCCCGCGCCGCGTGATGGTGCTGGGACTGGCGGCCCTGTCCACGGGGTTCGCCTGCGTGGAGATGCACCGGCTGCTCGCGGCCCACGGCACCACGGTGCCGGAGCTGTTCGTGTTGGGGCTGTTCGCGGTGTGCTTCGCGTGGATCGCCCTGTCGTTCTGGAGCGGCGTCGCGGGCTTCATCCAACTGGCCATGAACCAGCGGGTGCCGGGGCTGCGCTGGCCCACGGAAGAGGAGGCCGCGCAGCCGCTCACGCGCCGCACCGCGGTGGTGATGCCCGTCTACAACGAGGACCCGGCCGCCGTGTTCGCGCACGTGCAGGCCACGTATGAGTCCATCGCCGCGACGGGGCAGTTGGACGCGTTCGACTTCTACGTGCTGAGCGACTCCACGCGGGCGGAGTCGTGGGTGGCGGAGGAGCTGGCGTGGTCGGAGCTGTGCCGCCGGGTGGGCGGGCAGGGGCGCATCTTCTACCGCCGCCGCTCCGACAACACGGCCAAGAAGGCGGGCAACCTGGCGGAGTTCTGTGAGCGCTGGGGCCGCCGCTACGACTTCCTGCTGGTGCTGGACGCCGACAGCCTGATGGCGGGCGACAGCGTGGTGAAGATGGCCCGGCTGATGGAGCTGAACCCGGGCGCGGGCATCCTCCAGGTGCCGCCGCAGAACGTGGGGCGCTCCACGCTGTTCGCGCGGCTGCAGCAGTTCGCCGGGCGCGTGTACGGCCCCATCGTGGCCGCGGGCGCGGCGGCGTGGCAGTTGGGGGACTCCAACTACTGGGGCCACAACGCCATCCTGCGCATGGCGCCCTTCATCGAGCACTGCGGCCTGCCGGTGCTGCCGGGCCAGCAGCCGTTCGGCGGCCACATCCTCAGCCATGACTTCGTGGAGGCCGCGCTGATGCGCCGCGCCGGCTACACGGTGTGGCTGGTGCCGGAGCTGGGTGGCAGCTACGAGCAGCCGCCGCCGGACCTGCTCGCTTACGCGCAGCGCGACCGCCGCTGGTGCCAGGGCAACCTCCAGCACCTGGGGCTGGTGATGGCAGGCGGCCTGCATCCGATGAGCCGGATGCACTTCCTCATGGGCGTGATGTCCTACGTGGCGTCGCCCCTGTGGCTCATCTTCCTGGTGGCGGGCCTGTTCGCCGCGCTGCACGAGTGGTTCTTCTCGCCCGCGACGCTGGTGGACTTCCAGTCCACGCTGCCCGGCGGAGACGCGTTCGACACCGTGGGCGCGCTGCGGCTGATGGCGCTGTCGCTGGCGCTGCTGTGGATCCCCCGGCTGATGGGCCTGGGCCTGCTGCTCGCGAACCGCGAGGAGGCGGCGCGGATGGGCGGCCGCTTCAAGCTGGTGCTCAGCGTGATGCTGGAGGGCGTGGTGTCCACGCTGATGGCGCCGGTGATGATGCTCTTCCAGTCGCACTTCGTGTTCGGGACGCTGTTTGGCTACAAGGTGAACTGGTCCAGCCAGCAGCGCGAGGACACCGACCTGCCGTGGTCGGAGGCGCTGCGCCGGCACAAGTGGCACATGGTGATTGGCGTCGTGCTCGCGGCGCTGACGGTCGCGGTGGCGCCGGGGATGCTGGCGTGGCTGTCGCCGGTCATCGTGGGGCTGTGGCTCTCCCCGGCCATCTCCGTCTTCACCTCCCGCGCGTCGCTGGGCCTGTGGCTGCAGAAGCGGGGCCTGCTCCTCATCCCGGAGGAGGTCGAGCCTCCCACCGTGCTGGTGCGCGCGCAGGAGCTGGCGGAGGAGGGGATGGAGCCGGTGGACGACGCGCTGGACCACGTGCTGACCGACCCCCGCGCGCACGCGCTGCACCTGGCGCTGCTGGAGTCCCACCCGGCGGCGAGCGTCCCCGCGGCGCTGGCCTCCGCCCGGCGCAAGCTGCTGGCGGGCGGGGTGGAGCCCCTGTCCCCGCAGGAGAAGTCCGCGGTGTTGTTGGACGCCCGTACCCTGTCGGAGCTGCGCGGCCGGCGGCTGGGCGTGCAGGCCTGATCGCGGTTGCATGCTCCCGCTTCGCCCTGGATGCTCCGGGGCATGAAACGGGTCTCGTCCGCCGCCACGCTCGCGCTGTTCTTCTCCTCCGGGGTCTTCGCCGCGGAGGCCCCCGCATCCAAGCCTGCTGAAGACCGCTGGTGGAAGCACGTGGAGGTGCTCGCCAGTGACGCGATGGAGGGGCGCGACACGGGCAGCAAGGGCTACGCGACGGCCGCGGGCTACGTGTCCAAGGAGCTGGCCGCGCTGGGCGTGAAGCCGATGCTGAAGACGGGCTTCCTCCAGCCCATGGCATTGCAGTCGCGCCGCCTCATCGAGTCGAAGTCCAGCGTCGCGCTGGTGAAGGACGGCAAGACGCTGCCGCTCGTGCAGGGCGAGGACGTCGTGCTGTCGTCGCGGCAGGGTGACAACGGCACCGTGGACGCGCCGCTGGTGTTCGTGGGCTACGGCCTGTCCATCCCCGAGCTGGGCCACGACGACTACGCGGGCCTGGACCTGAAGGGCAAGGTGGTGGTGATGCTCCAGGGCGGACCGGGGAACATCCCCGGTCCGGTGAAGTCGCACTTCTCCTCGTGGGAGGAGCGGCTGAAGGTGCTCAAGGCGGCGGGGGTCGTGGGGGTCGTGTACCTCCAGAACCCGAAGCTGCTGGAGCTGCCGTGGGAGCGCATCGTGGGCTCCGCGAAGAACCCCACGGTGGTGTTCGCGGACCCGTCGCTCAACGAGTCGCGCGGGTTGAAGGTCTCGGTGGTGGCGAACGAGGCGCATTCGCAGAAGTGGCTGGAGGGCGCGCCGCATACCTACGAGGAGCTGGTCGCGCTGGCCAACGCGGACAAGCCGCTGCCGAAGTTCGACCTGCCGCTGCGCCTGAAGGCGAAGCTGGCCTTCGACGTGAAGCCGCTCAAGTCCATGAACGTGGTGGGCGTGATGCCGGGCACGGATCCGGTGCTCTCGAAGGAGTACGTGGTGCTCAGCGCGCACCTGGACCACGTGGGCGTGGGCGAGCCGGTGAAGGGGGACCGCATCTACAACGGCGCCATGGACAACGCGTCCGGCGTGGCGGCGGTGCTGGAGGTCGCGCGGCAGTTGCATGCGCAGAAGGAGAAGCCGAAGCGCTCGGTGGTGTTCGCGCTGGTGACGGGGGAGGAGAAGGGGCTCCTGGGGTCGAAGTACTTCGCGTCCCGGCCGCCGGTGCCCATCACCTCCATCGTGGCGGACTTCAACCTGGACATGTTCATGCCCCACTGGCCGTTCACCTCCGTGGTGGCGCACGGCAAGGACGAGTCCTCGCTCGCGGTGCCGCTGGCGATGGTGGCGGCGGAGCAGGGCGTCCAGGTGCTTCAGGATCCGGAGCCGGACCGCAACCTGTTCGTGCGAAGCGATCAGTACTCGTTCATCCGCGAGGGCGTGCCCGCGCTGTTCTTCAAGTTCGGCTACACGCCGGATTCGGAGGAGCAGAAGGTGTTCAAGCAGTGGCTCACCGAGCGCTACCACGCGCCGTCGGATGACCTGTCGCAGCAGCCGGTGGACCACGAGGGCGCCGCGCGCTTCATCACCTTCCTGACCGCGCTGACGAACGCGGTGGCGGACGCCCCCGGCCGGCCGTACTGGAACGACGACAGCTTCTTCCGCCGCTTCGCGAAGCCGGCGCCGAAGTCGGCTCCCGAGCCGGCTCCGGCCCCGTGAGCCGCGGCGCCTTCACGCATCCAGGTGCGGGTCGTTGACGCCGGGGCGCGCTTCCAGGAAGCGGAGCGCGCAGCGGATGTCGGACGACGCGGTTTCGCGCGGGGCATTCCGGGCCGCTTCGATGCGGCGGCGGGCAGCGGCCCGGGCGTCGCTGCCCTCGGCGCTTCGCGGGGGCGCGGCGTCGGCTTCGGCCAGGTCGAGCGAGGCGCGGAGCAGATCCACGAGTTGGAAGAGGGAAGGGTCCTCGCGCAGCTCGGGGGCTCCTTCCAGTCCGGCGAAGCCTTCTCTCGCGGCGCGCAGGTCCCCGCACGCGGCGTCCAGCGCGGCCCGGTGCGCGATGAACCGCAGGGCCTGCCAGCGGGACGCGCGGCCCAGGATGGTGACCGCCTCCGTCAGCGCCGCGCGCGCCTGCTTCCAATCACCCCGCGCGAGCGAGGCGCGGCCCAGCTCTCCCAGCGCCGTGCCCTCCAGCAGCCGCTGCCCCAGCAGCCGTGACAGGCGCACCGCGGCCTCCAGGTGCTCGCAGGCCTCCCCGATGCCGCCCGCGTCCATCAGGTAGCAGCCCAGGTTGATCCGCGCGAGCGCCTGCCCCGCGCGGTCCTCCACGGTGAGCGCGCGGCCCAGCGCCTCGCCCAGGAGCATCACGGCCTCGCCGTCGTCCCCCGCCTCGCCGATGGCGACCGCGCAGTTGGTGAGGAAGCCCACCTCGAACGTCACGTCGCCCACCTCGCGGAACAGGGCCAGCGACGCGCGCAGGTGGGGGATGGCCGCCTCCGGCCCGTGACGCACCTGTTCGACGAGGCCCAGGTTGCCCACCGCGTAGGCCTCCAGCCAGCGGTCGCTTCCGGAGGGCAGCGCCTGCGCGTCGCGCATCAGCGTCCACGCGGCGGCCCCGTCCCCGGCGTGACGGGCGACGATGGACAGGTCCACGAGCACGCGCTTCTCCGACGCCGTCTCGCCCAGCGTGTGGAAGACGCCGCGCGCCTCCTCCAGCGCCTGGCGCGCGTACTCCGCCTGTCCCGCGTCCATGTACGCGCGGCCCAGCACCGCGAGCGCCTCCGCGCGCTTCAGCGGCGCCACCGCGACGTGGGCCGACGCCTCCAGCGCCCGCTCCAGCCGCTCCACGAGCAGCCCCACCGGTCCACGCGTGCGCGCATCCGGCTCCAGCACCACCAGCGTCTCCAGCGCCCGGCCCAGGGACTCGGCGGTCGCGGGACGGATGGCCAGCGCGTTGTCGCACGCGGCCAGCAGGTTCTCGCGCTCCAGGGCCAGCCGCCGCAGCGCCGTCGCGCCGCCCGTCTTCTGCACGCGCTCCCGCAGCCGGCCCGCGACCTGGAGGTACGTGGCCGCGTGCCGGGCCTCGCACGCCGCCTCGTCGCCCGTCTCGCGCAGCCGCAGCATCGCGTACTCGCGGATGCTCTCGTACAACCCCAGGCGCAGGAAGCCGCCGGGAGCCCCCACCTCGCGCGCGCAGAGGAGCGATTGGGAGCGCAGCGAGTGCACCACCTCCAGCACGTCCGGCGAGCCCTCCGGCAGCACCAGCACGGCCTCCGCGGCCTCCAGCGTGAACCCGCCCCGGAACACCGAGCACTGCGCCAGCGCGGCGCGCTCGGCGGGCTCCAGCAGGTTCCACGACCAGTCGATGGCACCCCGCAGCGTCGCCTGTCGCGCGGGCGCGTCCCGCCGTCCCACGCGCAGCAGGTCGAAGCGCTTCGCCAGCCGCTCGCACAGTTGCTCCACGCCCAGCACGCTCACGCGCGCCGCGGCCAGCTCGATGGCCAGCGCGATGCCGTCCAACTGCCGCACGATGTCCGCGACGCGCGGGGCGTCCGCGTCGGTCAGGATGAAGTCGCCGCGTGTCTCCCGGGCGCGCTGCACGAACAGGCGCACCGCGTCCGAGCGGAGGATGACGTCCCAGCGCGTCTCGTCCGGATCCGGCAGGCCCAGCGGGGCCAGGTCCAGCACGCGCTCTCCGGGCAGGCGCAGGGCCTCGCGCGTGGTGACGAGGAACCGGGCGCGCGGCGCCAGCACCCGCCAGCGCCCCAGCGTCGCGGGCACGTGACGCACCACCTGCTCCACGTTGTCCAGGATGACCAGCACGTCGCCACACCCCGCGAGCGCGTGCCCCAGCCGCTCCGCCGGCGTGCTGCCGTCTCCGTCCGCCGTGAGCGGCACGCCCAGCGCCCGGCCCACCGCGTGGCAGAGGTCGCCCTCCGTCACCGCCTCCTCCAGGTCGCACCGCCAGACGCCGCCCTCCCACGTGCCCGCGTCCGACGCCAGCGCGCCGAAGTGCGTGGCCAGCCGCGTCTTGCCCATGCCTCCCGGGCCCAGAATGCTGATCAGCCGCGCGCCCTCCGCCACCCACTGTCGAAGGGTGTCCAGCTCCTCCGCGCGGCCCACCAGGTCCTGCCGCAGCGTGGGCACGTTGCCGGGCCGCTCGCGCGGGGCGCGCAGGGGGCCGAAGCGGCGGTGCGCGAGCGACGCGGGCAGCAGCTCCACCAGCGCCACGCTGTCGCTCACGCCGCGCAGGCGGAAGGTCCCCAGCGAGCGCGCGACGGGCGTTCCCAGCGCCGCCAGCTCCGGCTGGATGCGAGCCCACGCCGCGCCGCTCAGCAACACCTGTCCGCCGTGTCCCGCGTCCGCGACCCTGGCCGCGATGTTCACCGGAGGCCCCAGGTAGTCCAGCCGGTGCGTGGCCGGATCCAGGCGGCAGTCGGGCTCGCCCACGTGCACGCCCATGCGCACGCGCAGCCCCCGGTGGCTCAGCCCTTCCGGCGTGTGCTCCTCCGCAGCGTCCGGCTCCTCGAGCAAGGCCTCCGGCCAGCTCGCGTGCAGCAGCGCCTCCTGCGCGCGCAGGCACCAGTGCGCCGCCTCCACCGGCGACGCGAACGCGACCATGAAGGCATCGCCCTGCGACTTCACCTCATAGCCGTCGGTGCCCAGGAGCAGCGCGCGCAGCACGCCGTCATGCAGCTCCAGCGCGTCGCGCATGGCCTGGCCACAGCGCTCCCACAGCCGCGTGGACCCCTGGATGTCGGTGAAGACGAGCGCCACCGAGCCGGTGGGCGGCAGGTGCCGGGCGGGCGGCGGAGCACATACGGAGGCGCCTTCGTCGGCCGGGGGCGCGACGACCGTGAGTCTTCGGAAGGCCTCTCCCATCTCCCGCTCTCCCCGATGCCAGGAACCCCCACCCACTCCCACCCTCCTGTCGCCCGTGGGGGTGACGCCCGTGCCGCTGGCGCTTCACATGGAAAGCAGTACGGGCCGGAACGGCAACGCGCACCTGCCGGGCAGGGTCGTGCGCCGCTAGTGAGCACTTGTGATCGCGCCGCGCGCGCATCCATCCACGGACGACATCCGCATGACCCCGCGGGGCCTGTCGTTCCCGCTTGCCCGCTTGCCGCCACCGCCGGGGTCCACCGGGCCCCATTCCAAGGAGGACGGGGGGCCGTGTTAGGACGGAGACACGTCCCGTCCCCGCGGCAGGAGCGCGAGGGCGCGACGCCTCTTCCTGGAAGGACTCATGCGTTCGACTTCGGCACTGGCGTTGATGATGGCTTCCCTCGCGGTGGGCGCGCTGTCGGCTTGCGGCGACGACGACAAGCAGGACAACACCCCGGACTCGGGCACGAGCACCGACGCGGGCACGAACACCGACGGCGGCACCAGCACGGGCAACGGCGAGTGCCCCGCCTCCGCCATCATCTGTGAGGACTTCGAGAACGGGGAGACCGGCTGGAAGCAGCCGGACGAGGACCACCACGCCACCATCGCCGTCGACAGCTCGCGCCCCCGCTCCGGCAAGGGCTCGGTGCACGTGAAGACGGACCCGGGCTACAACGAGGACACGGGTTCGGGCGACCAGCAGGCCATCGCGCACCTGCGCAGGGACATCCCGGCGTTCGGCACGAAGCTCTACACTCGCGCGTACGTGTACCTGAACCGGGCCTCGCCCGAGGGCGTGATGGGGACGTACTTCATCCTCTTCTCCCCGAAGGACACCGACTTCGGCGGCATCGAGCTCCAGGGAATGCACAGCGGCGCCTTCGCGCTGGATGACTGGAGCGGCATCAAGGGCACGGGCTGGAACCACCAGGAGGGCACGGAGGTCACGGTGTCGCCCAACAAGTGGACCTGCATCGAGTGGGGCGTGGAGCGTGCCAACAGCTCCGCCACCACGGGCCACGCGCTGGTGTGGGTGGATGGGAAGCTGGCCTTCGACTTCCCGAACGTGGGCATCCGGCCGTTCACCAACTTCGGGGTGGGCTACGGCTTCGTGCACCCGAAGGGCGACTCCGCGTCGGAGACGTGGATCGACGACCTGGCGGTGGCGCCCGAGCGCATCGGCTGCGAGTGACGCCATGTCGCTGAACCGCGTCGCGGACGAGACCCTTCACATCCTGGAGCAGGGCACGTACGTGCCGTTGTCCGGGCGGGAGGTGTCCATTCGCGACGCGGTGTCTCGCGCGGTCCAGGGCACCGTGCTGGTGCGCCCCGGCGACTTCGAGCACCTCACGCGGCCCGCGCCGGTGCCGGGCTTCACCATCGAGGTGACGCCGGAGAAGACGGGCGACGCCGCGCGCCGGTTGGTGGAGCAGGAGGGTGAGCAGCGGGTGCTCGCGCTCAACTTCGCGTCGGCGGTGAACCCGGGCGGCGGCTTCCTCACGGGCGCGAAGGCGCAGGAGGAGGACCTGGCGCGGTGCTCGGCGCTGTACCCGTGCCTGTTGAAGTGGCCGGAGTACTACGACGTGAACCGCAAGCTGCGCTCGCCGCTGTACACGGACCACTTCCTCTATTCGCCGGACGTGCCGTTCTTCCGCAACGAGCACTACGACCTGCTGGAGCGGCCGTTCTCCGTGTCGGTGCTGACGGCGCCCGCGCCCAACGCTCGGGAGCTGCCGGTGAAGGACCCGGAGGTCGCGCGGAAGGTGCGTGACGTGCTGTTCGCGCGGTCACTCAAGGTGTTGCAGGTGGCGGCGCACCACGGGCACCGCACCCTCCTCCTGGGCGCCTGGGGCTGCGGCGCGTTCCGCAACAACCCGCACGACGTGGCGGAGGCCTTCGCGCGAGGGCTGTCCACGATGGCGGGCGCGTTCAGCCGCGTGGTGTTCGCGGTGTACGAGCGCGGCGGGAAGGGGCCGAACCTGAGCACCTTCCGCGAGCGCTTCGGCTGAGAGGCTGTCTGGCGTTCGTGCGCGCCTGTTAGCCTTGGGCGCATGCGATGGAGCCAGGCAGGGCTCGTGGTGGGGATGCTCGCGTGCGCGGGCACGTCGACGCAGAAGCCGGTGATGACGCCCGACGCGGTGCGCACCGAGGCCGCGCCCGCGACCGTGCTGCTCACGGTGCTGGCGAAGGACGTGGAGGGCAGGCCGCTGTCCCATATCGAGTTCCGGGTCCGGAATGCGATGGCGACACCTCCCGAAGGCGCCTGGGGCACGACGGCGGGAGGACAAGGCAGGTTGTGGCTGACGCCCGGCTGGTACGTGCTCACGGCCCAGGCCTCGGGCTACCAGGGCTTCGTGGATCCGGACGTGCGGCTCGGGCGTGAGCATCCGGCGACCGTGACGATGACGCTGCGGCCCTCCGTCCCGGTCGCGGGGCGTGTGGTGGACGGCGCGGGCAAGCCGCTCCGCGCGGTGTCGCTGTCGTGGATTCCCGCGGACACGACGGCGCCCCGGTTGGACGTCGTGGGGAGCCCGGATGGCAGCTACCTGTTCGAAGGCATGGGGCCGGACCCGGGCGTGTTGCTGGCGCGGCGCAAGGGCTACAGCGACGAGCGCCGGGTGTTCGACGCGCCACCGTCGGACCTGACGCTCGTCATGCGCGAGCAGGGCGCGCTGCGGGTGACGGCCTTCGCTCCGGATGGGCGTCCGGTGACCGCGCCAAGGCTGATGGTCAAGGCGCTCGAACCCGTGGCGAAGGAGGGCGCCTGGATCGACGAGCACGTGAAGGAAGCCCGGATGTACCGGGGCCTGGAGGCGGGGCGCTACCGGGTGACGTTCACGCATCCGCTGGGTGGAAGAGCGGAGTGGATCAGGTCCTCGGAAGTCGAGATCGTGGCGGGACAGACCCGCGAGCTGACGCTCCGCTTCGAGGGTGTCGTGGAACGCGAACCGCTTCGGGGCCGCGTCACCGACGCCGACGGACGGCCCCTCGCGGACGTGTGGCTGAGCGCCTCGTCGGGTGATCCGAAGAAGGATGCCTTCGCTGGCGAGGACTCCACCCGCACCGACGCGGAGGGGCGCTTCACGTTGGAACACCTTCCGCAGGGACCTGTCCGCGTGGAGGTCTCCAGCGGTGTCGCGAAGGTCGAACTCGAGCCGGATGCAAAGGACGTGTTGCTGGAGCGGCGTCCCAGTCCCTTCGTGGAGGGGCGCGTGCTGGGGCCGGATGGGAAGCCCCTGACCCGTTTCACCGTGAACTCGAAGGCCTACGAGGATCCGGAAGGACGCTATCGGTACACGCTGGAAGGCCCCTGGCCCGAGGGCCTGGTCTTCGAAGCGGAGGGACTCGCGAGCGTGCGCAAGCGGGTGGAACCCAGGGCGGAACGGACCGTCCTTCCGGACGTGAGCCTGAAGGCGGGCCGCACCGTGCGTGTCCGGCTGGTACGGGAGGACGGGCAGCCGGCCGTGTCGATGGGATGGGTGGTCCCGCGACCGTTGCCGGGACGGGAGTCGACGTTCGCCTGGTCCCAGCCGTTCCTGAAGGTGGATGCGGACGGCCGGTACGTACTGGAGGACGTGCCGCGCGAGCCGTTCATCCTCGATGCGGACACTCAAGAAGAGGGAGCGGCCTCACAGCCCTTGGGCTCGGACGTGGAGGAGGTGACGATGCCGCTCGTGCCGGATGCCTTCGTGGAAGGCACGGTGGCGGATGAAGCGGGACGTCCGTTGCAGGGCTTCAGTCTGACGACCGGATGCGAGGTCTATCCCGACGCGCCGCCGGAGACCGACGCGGAAGGCCGGTTCAGAATGCCTGTCATCCCGGGGCGCGAGTGCTTCCTGCGCATCTACCGCAACGGAGGTCCCTCCGGTTGGCCTTCGCCACCGCTGCGCGTCTTCTGGCCCCAGCGCTTCAAGAGTGGCCATCCAGGAGGGACGGTCCGGGTGGAGCTTCGGCCGCGCCATGGACCGGCCGCCGTGGAGGTGTCGTTTCCCGGCGCGGGCGAATGGGATTGGGTCTTCCTCGTGCCAGGAGACGTCCCGATGCCGTCGACGGAGGCCGCCATGCGGGCGCTGATAAATTCCGCCGTCGAGCAGGATCCAGCCCCCGCCGAGCAACGCCCGGAGCGACAGGTGGAGGACTGGGGCTATCGCTCCTGGAGTGAGCCCCGGTTCAGCCAGTTGCCCCTGGGGCGCTACACGGTGTTCGTGCTCGAAGGCCGTATCGACCCGTCCGTGCTGCGCTACCCCGTGAACCTCACGGAGCCCGGCGTCCACCGCTTCGAGACGGAGGGCGCCGGTAAGGAGGGCGTGCACTTCGTTCACTGACGGAGACGGAGCCGCTTCATGCCCTGCTAACCTGCGGGGCATGCGATGGAGCTGGGTGGGGCTCTTGGCGGTGGTGCTCGCGTGCGCGGAAGCGCCGCGTCCGGTGCAAACGAAGACCCGATGGCCCGTGGAGGAGGTGGCGTTCACCATCCGCACGGTGGATCCGGCCGGGCAACCCGTGCCCGGCGTGGCACTGGTGGCACGCGGCGCGGATCGCGGGAGCCTGGTCATCAGGTCGGGCACCACGGATGCGACGGGAACAGTCCGGCTCCAGGTGATGCCGGGCTGGTATGTGCTCCAGGCGGAGGCACCCGGTTTCGTCAGCGTGACCCGCACGGATGCGCGGGTCCCCTTCGGTGAGGAGGTGCGCTGGGACGTGACGCTGGAGCGCGCCGCGCCAATCGCCGGGCGCGTGGTGGATGCGGCAGGGAAGCCCATCGCGTTGGCCACGCTTCGACTCAGCCGCTCCAACGAAACCGTGTCCGCGCTGGAGGCTGAGAGCGATGCGGAAGGGCGCTTCCGCTTCGACGGTGTTCCTGCTGGAAGCGTGATGCTTCAGGCGGAGAAGTACAAATGGAGTCCGACGCGGTTGGAGCTCGTGGCGCCCGCGCCGGAGTTGGTGGTGGTGATGGGTGGGCTCGGCTCGCTGCGCGTTCAGGTGCGCGGGCCCGATGGACAGCCATTGTCTGGAGGGCCTTTCTCCATCTCGTCCATGGATGACTTCGTGTCCATGGATGAGATTCTCTCCTCCAAGCTGGACCCGGGGCAGGCGCAAGAGGCCACCGTCTTCCAGCAGCTTCCCGCAGGGCGCTACCTCATCTCCGGCAGGTACGCTCCCGTGCCCGGCTGTGAGTGGAACCTCGGCATCGCGGTCCAGGTCCTTCCAGGCCAGCAGGCGGAAGCGACGGTGAGCTTCGAAGGCCTTCATGACGCTGGCCCCTGGCGAGGGCGGGCCGTGGATGCCACCGGCAAGGCGCTTGACCACGGGACCGTGTCGGCCTGGGGGGCGGATGAAGCGCCGCAGGAGCTGGGCTTGAGCGGCAGGTGCCAGGGCGTCGTGGGGCAGGACGGCTCCTTCGCCATTCCGCACGTCTTCAAGGCTCCGCGTGTCCTGACATTGGGTGCCTCCGAATGGGCCCGGGACTGGGAGGCGAGAGGTCCTCTTCCCGCGGGAACGGGTGAAGCGGTGGTGTTCCGCAGAGTCTCTGGAAGTCTGAAGGGCCGTGTCGTGCGCCCGGATGGACAGCCCTTGGGCTTCTTCGAAGTCAACGGACTCCCCCCGAACAACCCGCGGGGCGAGTACGTGCGATACGTGGACCTGACCCACACCTATCAGTGGGTCATCGACGTGTTGGGATTCGCCCCCGCGCTCGTGCGCGCGCAAGGGCGAGAAGGAGAAGTGCTCCAGGTCCCGGACGCCGTCCTCGAGGAGGGCCGCACCGTCCAGGGCGGTGTCTTCGCGAGGAACGGCCACACGGGCGTGCCCCATCACGAGGTCGAGCTCGTGGAGGAGTTCGACCTGGACGGCCATGGACCCTATCGCTCGCAGTGGGCGATGACCGACGCCGAGGGCCGCTTCGAACTCAAGCATGTGCCAGGCCGGCGCCAGTTCCTGCGCGTCCAGTCGAAGGAACACGGGACCGTGCTCCATGCGCTCGAACCCGATGAGACGGCGGTGCGGTTGCGGCTCGTTCCCAACGCGGAGCTGCACGGATTCGTGACGGATGGCGCGCAGGTGCCGCTGGCGGGGGTGAACCTGAACGTCCACTGCGAAGGTGGGTTCAAGATGAGCGCCAGAAGCGACGGGCCGGGCCGCTACGCCATGAACATCCCGGGAGACCGCGAGTGCTTCGTGCATCCCGAAGGCAGCCCCCTGAACATCCAGCCGCCTCGGCCGCCCCAGCCGCCTCCGGTGTTCTTCTCCTCGACCCGGCTGCGTGTTCCGTCCGGCTCAAGGCAGTCGTTGGATTTCGAGCCCCGGCGGGGTCCGCGTCGCTGGAGGTGGATGTCGAGGCCTCTCGCGAGCTCGTCACCGCGTTCGTGCTTCCGGGAGACGTTCCCTGGCCGCGCTCGCCCGAGGCGCTGGATGCCCTGATGCGGGCGGGTTTCGGATCCGACCCGATGCCGAACACGTGGGAGTCGGAGGACGGGGACGAGTCCTTCGTTCCCCACTTCCTGTTGGGGGCGGACTTCCGCTTCAGTCATCTTCCCCTGGGGCACTACACGGTCTTCATCCGGGATCAGCTGGAGGGAGTGGACGCGGTCCTGCGCGTGCCCGTGGAGCTGACCGGAGCCGGTGTGCACGTCATCCGGTCCGCGCGTCCCGGTCGCGGAGGCGGAAGGCCCTACACGCGCTGACGCGGGTCCATCGCGTATGCTTCGCGCCATGCGATGGAGCTGGGTGGGGCTCGTTGCCGTGGTGCTCGCTTGCGCGGGCACGCGTCCGGAGTTGGAAACGCCCGGACCGGCGAAGGACGTGACGTGGATGTTCCGGGTCGTGGATCCGGAGGGACAGCCTGTGTCCGGTGCGCGGGTGAAGGTCTGGCGCGCGGATCTGCCGCAAGACAGCGCGCTGCCCGGCTTGACGGACGCCCACGGGACCGGACGCGTTGCGCTGCGGCCGGGCCGGTATGCCGCGGAGGTCCAGGCACGGGGCTTCGTGACGGCCTTCCGCACGGACATCCGGATCGCACCGGAGTCGAAGCCGCGGATGGAGCTGTCCCTGGCGCGAGCGGTGCAACTCTCCGGCCGTGTGGTGGACACAGAGGGAAATCCCCTGAACAGCGTCTGGCTCCGGTTCGTCTCTTCCACCGCCGCCACGCCGCTCGTGCAGACCTCCAGTGACACGCAGGGCCGCTTCACCTTGGAGGGCGTGGCCGCTGGCGAGGGCCTGCTCTATGTCAGCAAGTCGGATTGGAGCTGGCGCCGGTTGAAGGTCGTGACGCCCCAGCCCGAGCTCACCGTCGTGATGGGGCGGTACTCGTCATTGCTGGTTCGGGTGGTTGACACAGAGGGGCGCGGGGTTCCCAACGCGACGAGCAGCGTGAAGCCCGTCGAACCGCGGTTCGGCATCCCGCACAAGTCCAAGCAAACGCCTGAGGGAATGATCCACCTGGGACTTCCGACGCAGCGCTACCGGGTAAAGGCCAGCTACGCGCCTGACTCCGGGTGCTGGTGGGAGCGCACCGTGGACGTCGACGTCCTTCCCGGACAGCAGGCGGAAGTCACGGTGAGCTTCGAAGGCATCGCCAGTGCGGGTCCGTGGACGGGCAGGGCGGTGACTCCCAAGGGTGCGCCTCTGGCCGGCAGGCCACTGAGAGCCACGGCGCTCGAATCTCCGGAGGGCAGCGAGCTCAAGGGCGGCTGTGTGACCCTGACCGGGCCGGACGGGCGCTTCGAGTTGATGCACCCCCTGGCGCGGCCCCACAAGATTGAGATCAAGTCCAACGATGGGCTCCACCAGTTGGTGGGCGTCGCGGAACAAGCTTCCGCCGGCCCGAATGGCGGGCCCGTGGTGTTCCAGCATCCTGGCGCGCTGATGGGCCGCGTCCTCCAACCCGATGGGCAGCCCGTGAAGGAGTACAGGCTCCAGCGATATACCGTGGCCAATCCCGAAGGCCGCTTTGCCTGGACCACGGACACCTCGCGTCCCTACTCCCTGTTCATCGCGGCGCAGGGCATGGCTTCAGTCCGCTTGCGAGCCGAAGCTCGCGCGCACGAGGAGCGGACGCTCCCGGACATCACGCTCGAACCCGGGCGCACCGTCGTGGGCCGGGTGCTTCACGAAGATGGGCAGACAGGGGTTCCCCATGCCCGAGTCGAGTGGGTGGACCCCGCCGAACTGGAGGACCCGAGCAACGAGCGCCCCGTGAAGCGTGATGCGGACAGGGCGGGGCGCTTCCAGTTCGAACAACTGCCCCATCACCCCCAGTTCCTCCGGGTGAACATGGAGCAGGGCGGAACGGCCGTGTACGAGGTCGGAGCTCGCGAGGACGCGGTGGAACTGCGGCTGACCGCGGACGGGGTGCTCCAGGGGTTCGTGACGGATGGGGCGCGCGTACCGCTCGCGGGCGTGACGGTCCAGGCGAGATGCGAGGCCGGGCTCGATACCCGCACCACGACGGATGACGTCGGCCACTACGTGCTGCGCGTTCCGGGGAACCGCGAGTGCTTCGTGCACGTTCTGGATGAGCCGCTCCGGGATGCTCAATGGCCCCGGCCCGCGCCGCTGGTCTTCTCACCCCAGCCCGTCTCGCTCGCGCCACACGCGCGCGAAAGCAGGGACTTCGCCCCGAGGAGCGGAGGGGGCGCTCTCCAGGTCCACTTCCCGGAGCCACGTGAACGGCTGGAGACCTTCCTCGTTCCCGGCCAGGTGGACATGCCAGGGACGTACGGAGCCCTGCGGATCCTCCAGCGCTCCGCGTTCGCCAGCGATCCGGCCGCGAGGAAATGGCCGCCGGAGGATCCGGATGTGCCGGGGCCCTATTACTGGCGCGTGGACTTCGACTTCAGCCACCTGCCGCCCGGCCGCTACTCGCTCTTCGTTGTCGATGGCTTGCACGGCCCGTCGGTCCTGCGCGTGCCCGTGGACGTGAAGCAGGGCGAGACGAAATCCCTCCCGCTCGGCTTCCCCTCCGAGAGCGGAGGCACGTGGCTCGTGCCCTGAAGTCCGCCTACGCCCCGTCGACCGGCAGCGTCACCACGAACGCGGCGCCGCCGCCGGGCGCGTCCTCCACCCAGACGCGCCCGCCGTGCGCTTCAAGAATCTGCTCCACGATGTAGAGCCCCAGACCCAGGCCTCCCGTGCGCGCGGAGCCCTGCACCTGGGCGAAGCGCTGGAAGATGCGCTCGCGCTCGGCGACGGGGACTCCCGGGCCTCCGTCCCTCACGGTCAGCCGCAGCTGCCCGTCCTGACGGCGCAGCGCCACCTGCACCGGCGTGCCCTGGCCGTATCTCAGCGCGTTGGAGAGCAGGTTGCTCACCACCTGCTCCATCCGGATCCGGTCGAACCGGCACGGCGCCGGCCCCTCCACGCGCGCGTCCAGCTCCACCCCGGCCTGCTTCGCCTCGTCCGCGAAGCGCGCCACCAGGTCCTGCACCAGCGGCGCCAGGTCTCCGCTCGCCAGCTCGAAGTCCAGCTTGCCCGTGCGGATGCGGCTCACGTCCAGCAGGTTGTCCAACAGCGACGCCAGCCGCTTGAGCTGCCGGTCCGCCGCGTCCAGCCGCACCCGGACCTTCTCGGAGCCCACGGGCTCCTGGCCCTTGGACTCGGACATGCGCCGCAGCAGGTCCACCTGCAAGCGCAGCGACGTGAGCGGCGTGCGCAGCTCGTGGCTCGCCACCGACAGGAAGTCGTCGCGCGTGCGCACCGCCTCCTGCAACGCCTGCTCCGTCTCCTTCAGCGCGGTGATGTCCAGGATGGCCCCGCGCACCACCATCACCTTGCCGTTCGCGTCGCGGATGACGCGCGACCGGCTGATGAGCCAGTGCCACGTGTTGTCCGGCCAGTGCGTGCGGAAGGTGGAGGAGTACGACAGCACGTCGTTGTGGAAGATGGCCGACACCTGCGCCTCCACCTCCGGCCGGTCCTCCGGATGCAGCGACGCCAGGAACCGCTCGTGCGTCCACTCCGCCAGGGGCTGCGGGTAGCCGTAGAGCCGGTCATGCCCCTCCGAGCGGAACACCTGCCCGGTGACGAGGTTCGTCTCCCAGACCGCCATCTGCGCGGACTCCAGCGCCACCTGGAACCGCTCGCCCAACTGGCGGAAGCGCTCCTCGGTGCGCGCGACCTCCGTCTCCGCGCGCTGACGGCGGGTGATGTCGGTGGCCAGCACCCACGTCTCGCCGCCCACCGGCCGCACGGACAGCTCCAGCCAGACGCCGGACGGCAGCTCCGACAGGAAGCGCGCGGGCTCGCGCGTGGTGAGCGCGTCCAGGAGCCGCTCGTGCAGCGTCGTGCCGGCCAGCATCGGCTGCGCCGCCCACGGCGTCATTCCCTGGCAGGTCCCATACGGCAGGCCCAGCAGCGACGCGGCGCGGTGGTTGAGCTCATGGATGGTTCCCTGCGCGTCGAGCGCCAGGAACGCCTCGGACATCATCTCCCGCAGGACCTGCAAGCGGGTCTGCGCGGACATGCTGGCCTCGTCGGCCGGGACCGGGGGCTGGTTCGCGTCTCGCGGCGTGCGCGCGGCAGCCGGTCCCGGTGAGGACGCATCGTCCTTGGACGCCTGGCGAACGGGTTCGAACGGACCACCGGGGAGAGGACTCATCGGGTTTGCACGCTCCCGCACGGCCCCCGCGCGCGTCAAGCGAGCGCACGGGGTGGGCCGGGCCGTCTGTCAGCCCAGCGGATCCGTGAGGGGTTCAGGCATGACCCACAGCTCCGTGGGCCGCGCGTAGGCCTTGTCGAACGCGAAGAGGATTCCGTTCCACCGGTCCCAGAAGTCCGCCCAGCTGTACTCGCACGGAGGGGAGGTGAGCGGGTTTCCGTCGCGGTCGGGCTGGGCATACGCATAGTCCGCGTAGGTCCAGCGCACGGTGCCGAAGTCCGTCATCAGGAAGGGCGTCAGCATCTGGAGCACGGCCGCGCGGGACACCTCGTCGGTGGGCGAGCCCGCGGGCGTGAAGACGGGCTGGGCCTGGTCGTGCTGTTCGCGCCACGCGACGAAGTTGGTGCCCATGGCCACGAGCGCGTCCCGGCGCGCGGGCGTGGGCGCGAGCCGGGCGTCCTCGTAGAGCGCGAACGCGGCGATGAGCAGGCTCTTCCAGTTCATGCCGGGGAAGAGCAGGTCCATACGGGTGGGGCGCGGCGAGTCCTCCGCGTGCGCGACGGCATAGGCATACGCCTGCTGCGCCTCCGCGTTGCTGGCGCCCGCCAGGGTGAACTCGGTGAGCACGCGCGCGGGCGTGATGGGCCCGGTGGCCGCGGCGCGCCAGTCCAGGTACAGCCGTGCCGAACCGCCGATGTCGTTGTAGATGGCGAGGTTGCCTTCGTGGAGCGTGCGCTCCAGCGTGATGACAATGGCCTCCACCTTGTCGAGCGGCGTCGCCCCCGGAGCGCTCCAGTACAGCGCGCCCATCCGCGACGCGGTGGCCAACAGGGTGCGCACGTCCGAGAGCGCCCCGGCGTTGAGCGCGCTCGTCAGCACGCTGAGGGCCGTGGCCGCGTCCGTCGTCAGGCCCTGCGCGATGAGCTGGAGGGACAGGTCCTGGAGCTGCAAGCGCAGCACGCCGCTCAGCCCCAGCCGGTCCAACGCGTTCGTCAGCGACACCGAGGGCTGAAGCCGCGCGGTGTTGATGAAGTGCCGCGCGAGCGCCGCGCCATACATGCCCTTGCCGCCAGCCTGGGACGCGTGCGGCGCGAAGGTGAACCAGTTGGGCCGCGCGCTGCTGGTGCCACCGGGTTGCAGCGTGGGGTCGATGATGCCGCCCAGCTCATACGCGATGCCGATGTAGCCCAGCGTGATGGTGCGGTTGTCCTCCAGCGGCGTGGGCGCGGTCTGCGCTTGGGCGGAGGCGGAGGCCAGGACGAGGAGCGCGCCGAGCAGCGCGGCGGCGGAGCGGCGCACGTCGGTGCGAGAAGAGTTCGCCAAGGTGGGGGTCCAGGGTTGGGGGGCTGGTCGATCAAGCTAGACAGTGGGGGCGCCGGTCCAAACCCCGGCCCTCGCGGCGGGATTCGCGCGACGTTGAGTGGAGGACCCTTGAGTGCCGTTGACGCGCGGGGTCAGCCCCCAACTCCCGCGAGTCCACCGGTCTTCCGGGGAAAGCGGCGCCGCCACAAGACCTCCGCCACGGCGAGTCCCAGGCAGGTCACGGCGAAGACACACACACCCGCGAACACCCCCGGCGCCCGGTAGCGCAGCTCGACGCGATGGGAGCCGCGAGGGGTGGGCACGGCGCGCACCGCGACGTTCGCGGGGAGCAGGTGCGTGGGGGCATCGTCGAGGAACGCCGACCAGCCGGGCTGCCATGCGTCGTTGATCAGCAGGACCGCGTCCTCGGAGGCGTCCACGAGCACGCGCAGGTGTTCGGGCGTGTCCTGTTCGACGCGGACCTGGCCTTCGAGTGGCGCATCGCTGGCGGAGGCGAGGGCCAGGTCGCCGCACTCCACGGCGGCCCACGCGCTCGTGCGGAAGGAGGCATCGCGCAGGAGGCCGAGCGCCGCGGCCGTGTCCCGGACGCATCGTGGCTTCGCCAGGGACAGGCGCGGCCGTGCATCCGTGTGCTCCACCAGCAGCAGCTCGAAGGCGGAGTCCCGGGCCACGACGGTGCCGGGCTTGTGTTTCAGGGCCTCGTGGTCCGTCTGCGTATAGGCGCTGAAGCGCACGCCGAAGACGGGCAACAGCTCCGTGAAGAGGCCGGGCGTGTCGTCCTCCAGGCTCATCACCCGGGGGCTCGCCGCGGGGAGATAGGCCTCCGCGTTGCCAATGCCCCACAGCGCGGGACTGTCTGGGGCCAGCATGGCGCGCGACATGAGCGAGACGCTGTCCTGGTACTCGAAGCCTTCGAAGCGTGGCAGGCGGTAGCGCTCGATGCGCGACGCCACGCGGGGAACGGATGTCCCGGTCTTGGCGGCCCAGGTCCTCACGGTCTCGACGAAGGGGGGCGGCACGTCGAGGATGTCCTCGGGGCCGAGGATGTACATCGGCTCATTCGCGGTGAACGCCGCGCCCAGTTGCAGCGCCACCAGCACGGCCTGTCGCGCGCGGGACTCCGCGAGGCCCGGCAGGACGAGCGCGCATCCGACCGCGAGCCCCGCCGCGATGAAGCCCGCGGTGCTGAACGCATGGGAGAGCGTCGCGAAGGTCTCCGCGGGGACCTGGGGCCAGCGGGGGAGCACGAACGCCCGCGACCACGCGCCCGCCGTGCTCTCGGCGATCGCCACGAGGGCGAGCAGCCCGGCGAGGACTCCGGCCGCGCGAGCGGTCCACCGCATGCGCTCCGGCGAGGCCACGATGGCCTTCCATCCGAACCCCGCGAGCAGCGCCAGCCCCAGGGTCAGATGAACGGCGAGCTTCTCCGGATAGCGGAACGGCCGCCACAGCGGCAGCACGCGGTAGAGCAGCGCGTAGAAGGGAAGGGCGGACCCCAGCGCCAGCACGAGCAGCGCGCTCCAGGCCGCGCCGAACGCCGCCCAGCGGCGGAACGGAATGAAGCGCAGCGCCGCCACCGCGAGCACGAACACGGGCACGCCGATGAACAGCGACTCCGCCCACAGTGAGGAGAAGCCGCCGGTGCGCAGCAGCGCCTTGACCAGCTCTTCCGGCGCGGCGCGCTCCACGGTGGTGTTCGCCAGGAATGGCCCCAGCAGGAGCTCTGGCAAGCGGAGCGGATCCATCGACCAGCGCAGCGCGTCCTCCACGGAGCTCGCTCCCGGAGCGCCCTGCGCGAACACCGCCACGCCCGCGAACAGTTGCGGCGCCGCCATCCCCGCGCCCAGGGCCACGAGCCCTAGCCCGCGCCGCACGAGCGCCGCGCGAGGCCCGGTCTCCGTCAGCGCGAGGAACAGCACATACGCGTTCACGAGCGCATAGGCCCAGGTGTCGCCCGCCAGGAGCACACCGCCAATGCCAAGCGCGGCCACGGCGGCGCGAGCGGGCGTGGCGTCACGAAGGAAACGGACCGCCGCCCAGAGCGCGAAGGGCAGGGTGGCGCCCGACATGAGGTACGCGAGGCTGCTGGTGAGGCTCACCAGGTAGCCGCTGAACGCGAACGCGAGCCCCGCGAAGAACGCGCCGGCCCGGGGCACCGAGTACAGACGCAGCAACGCGTACGTGCCGACGAGCGCGAAGGGAAAGCACAGCAGCACGGAGAGCTTCATCGCCGCGCCCGTGGACAGCACCAATCCCAACCACTGCGAGGGATGGAACGCGGCGGACAACATCATCCCCGGGAAGGACTGTCCCAGGCCGTCGAAGGGATACCAGCCCGGGAAGTCTCCCTGCGCCACGCGCCCTGCCCAGTAGCGGCGCAGCGGCGCGTAGACGAGCAGCATGTCCCGCCCGGTGAAGGACTGCGCGCTGAAGACGGCCCGGTAGAAGAACAGGCACGTCAGCCCGAGCGCTCCACCCACGACCGCCCATGCCGCGCGCGGACCCGGGACTCGTGGCTCAGCGCGCTCGGGGGATGTGGGGGACTCCATGGGGACGCGGATTGTTTCCGGTCCCAGGTGCCCCCGTCCAGCACGGGAGCACCTGAAGGGGACTCATGCGCCCTTCGGCGGCGCGAAGTACGAGACGAACGGCGCCACGTCCCGGTAGCCCATGCGGCGGTAGACGGGCGCGCCGGCCTCCGTGGCGTGCAGCACCGTGCGCTCCAGCCCCCACGCGTGCTTCGCCTCCTCCAGCGCGCGCCGCAGCACCGTCTCCGCGGCGCTCTTGCGGCGGTGCTCCGCGAGCGTCGCCACGAGCGCGATGTAGACGATGCCGTCCACGCGCAGCGCCACCGTGCTCGTCGACGGCGCGCCGTCGTGGCAGCCGACGAAGGCCCGGCTCTCCGGGCCGAAGATGCCGGGGGCGGCCAGGGCCTCACGTCCCAGCGCCTGCGGCGTGTCGTAGCTGGCGGCGTTCACGTCCGCGACGGCGTTGTAGCCCCAGGTGTCGTTCACCGGCCGGAGGTCGAGCGGCGGCAGGGGCCGCACCGGCTCCAGCAGCTTGTCCGCCACCATGCCCGTCGTGGTCATCCCCGGCTTGAGCCCCCGCGAGGCGAGCAGCGCGTCCGCCTGCTCCCGCAGCT
The DNA here is from genome assembly GCF_054512695.1 of Corallococcus sp. M7. Taxonomy (NCBI): domain Bacteria; kingdom Pseudomonadati; phylum Myxococcota; class Myxococcia; order Myxococcales; family Myxococcaceae; genus Corallococcus; species Corallococcus sp. M7. The sequence goes on along the minus strand of NZ_CM137252.1, from coordinate 5,481,081 downwards.
CCGGCGCCAGCCACTCGGGCGTCAGCGTGAACGCCCACCCGTGCGGTCCCTGCGCGAAGTAGCTCGCGGCCGAGTCCACCGCGCGCAGCAGCTCCGCTTCCGTCCGTGCCGGCCGGTTGAGGAACGACATGTTCATCAGCGACCACGTGACGTGGCCCGCGGTGATGAACACGTCCGCGCGCTCCACGACCTCGCCGCGGGGCAGGCCCAGCGTCATGAGCCTCCAGGCTCCACGGAACTGCGCATGCGATTCGTCGATCTCGGCTCGCGACATGAGGGGCCTCCAAAGGGGTCCAGGAAGTCGGATTCTCTGCATTCACAGAGGCTCACGTCTACGTGCGTGAGGGGCGTTGCCCTGCTAAAGCGAGGCGCAACCCGGGTGCGAGGAGTGGGTCGCGATGACTCCAATGGAAGGGCAGTCCTGGCAGACGACGTGCCGGGTGTGTGGCAGGCAGACCTGTCCGAAGCCGGAGGCGGTGGCCTCCTGGATGCGCACGATGCTGGACCGCGTGCACGGCGCGCAGATGCGCGGCGCGGGTCGAAGGGGACTGCGCGAGGCCCTGGCCATGGAGGGCGTGCTGATCACCACGCACCTGGAGGTGTGGTCGCGCGCGCTCGAAGGCGTGTGCCCGGACTGCATCGCGGAGGTGGCGCCGGAGACGGACGCGAAGCTCCAGGATCCGGAGGGGATGCACGAGGCGGCGCTGGAGCGCTGGCGCACCTCCGCCCCGGAGCTGGTCAGCGACGCCGTGGAGTCCGCGGTGGACGACACGCTCCAGGCCGCGCGCGAGGCCGCGACCCGGAACAAGCCGACGACCTGAGCCTCAGCCGTCAGCCGCGCAACGCGCGAACCTGTCCGACTGTCGGACAGGTTGGGCCGCGTCGGGCGCGCGGAGGCCCGCCCCCCGCGCCCTCAGCTTGCTCAGGCCCAGAGCTCCTGCTCCAGCGTGTCGAGCAGCGCCAGCGCGGCCTCCGGCGTGGGCAGCCCCGCTTCCGTCACCAGCGCTGAATCGAGCGGCACCGCGACCTCCGCGCGCAGCAGGGCCACGGCGCGCTTCTGGGCCTCGCGCAGCGCTGCCTGCTCGTGGGCGGACAGACGCGAGCGCGCCCACCGGTCGATGTCCCACGACAGGCCCGCGTGCCGCGTCTCGTCCTCGGCGATACGGGCCATGGATTCACGCACCTCCGCGTCGCGCGCGTGCAGCGCCTGGTGATGGGCGACCAGCGCGCCGTACGTCTCACGCACGCATCCCTCCACGGCGTTGTCGAGCGCCACCTCGTTCAACGGGCGCAGGGGGACGGCCGCGACGGCGGGCGGCGGTGGCGTGGCCCCGTAACGGCGCGCGAGCCGCCCCGTCATCTCCGTGTGCATGACTTCATCCACGGCGCTCGCGAGCGCCGCGTCCTGGAGGGCGGCCTCCGCGCCGTGCAGGGCCAGCTCCTCACGCAGCCGCAGGAACGCGTGGATGGACGCGGCCTCCAGGTGCGCCGTCTGGGCGAAGTGGAGACCCAGCGCGTCCTCACAATCACCCGCGACCGTGCCCTCCAGCCCCACGGGCCGGCGGCCCACGGCGCATTCGCCGGAGCCCTTCCGCAGCACGTGATCCTCCACTTCGCTGACCTCGCCGTTGGCGGAGACCTTGAGCACATACTGCGTCAGGCTCGAGCCCTCGCCGCATGCGTAGCCCCTCGTGGCCACGACGTTGAAGCCTCCGTCCGGGTTCCGCTTCACCGCGCCTTCCTCCAGGTTGCCGCAGCTCAGCCGGTAGCCCGCGGCGGAGGCGAGGAGCGCCGCGTCCTGCGCGGTCTCCACCGTGCCCAGCAGGTTCTGGAGCTCTTGCAGCGATGCCCAGGTCTTCACCTCATCGCCTCGCGTCGTCGCCAGGAAGTACCTCGAGCAGACCTGGATGCAGGAGCTGATGAAGCCGTCGCCGGGGTTCGCCTCGGCCAGGGCTGTCTGACACGCGGGGACGTCGGTGGCGGTCGCGCACGCCTCGCCGGTGGAGTCCCGGGTCTCGTAGCTCCCCGGTCCCTCGCGGCCGGGACCCGAGAGCATGCGCAGCGCGACGGAGTCCACCGCGGGTTGGATGCTCAGGTCATCGATGGCGGGCTCACCGTGCGGCGTGCACTTGATGGCCGAGTAGCCCCGCAGGTCCGTGCCGCCGGTGCCGCAGCCCGCGAGCACCAGCGGCGCCGCGAGCGAGGTCCGCAGCGCGCGAGAGAAGAGATGCCGCAACCGGTTCGTGTTCATGGACGACTCCCGTGGGACGAGGTGGCCCCGCGAGCAGAGCAACAGCGATGCCATCGCCGTGCTCCCTCTGGAATCACCGTCCCACGAGCGGGTCCGCGTGCTCGGAAACCTGAGGCATCTTCAGAAAACCGAGGCCCTAGAACGACTCCTTGAACGGCCGCAGGTCCACTTCCTGTGTCCACGCGGAACGGTGCTGCCGGTGCAGTTGCCAGTACGTCTCCGCGATGGCGTCGATGTGGAGCAGCCCGTCCTCGCCCATCGCCTTCACGCGCTCCGGGGCCAGCGTGTGCAGGCGTTCACCGTCGATGCCACCGTCGATGAGCACGTGGGCCACGTGCAGGCCCTGCGGACCGAACTCGCGCGCCATGCCCTGGGAGATCATCCGCAGGCCCGCCTTCGCGGCGGCGAAGTGCGCGAAGCCCGCACGGCCTCGGAGGCTGGCGGATGCGCCGGTGAAGATGACGGTGCCCCGGCCCAGGGGCACCAGCCGCCGGGCCGCCTCGCGCCCGACGAGGAACCCGCCGAAGCAGCCCACCCGCCAGAAGTCCTCGAACGTCGCGGCGTCCAGGTCGCGGAAGGGGACCTGCCGGTTGTTGCCGGCGTTGAACACGACCAGGTCCACGGGAGCGAAGCCCTCTCCCGGAGCCAGGGCCCGGTCGAACAGCCGAGCCACGTCCGCCTCCCGCGTCGCGTCCGCGACCACCGCCTCGCCACTGCCACCGGAGGCGGTGAGCCCCGCGACCACGCGATCCAGCTTCTCCCGCGTGCGCCCCGCGACGAGCACGTGGTGGCCTTCCGACGCGAACTTCCGGCACAGGGCCGCGCCCAGGCCCTGTTCAGCGCCGACGCCTACGACGACCGCGGTGGGCTTGAGGGAAGAGGTCATCGGGAGCAGCTCCGGGGAGAGGGGACCGTCGCCCGTATCAGACCCGCTCGGACCCGCGGAACAAGGGGGCACCGAGCGCCGCGCCGTTGACGCCACCGTCAACGAACAGATCCTGCCCGCTCACGTAGGACGCATCGTCCGATGCGAGGAAGAGCACCGTCCGCGCGATCTCCTCCGGCTTGCCCATGCGCCCCATGGGGATGGTGGCGGACATGCCGCGCTCCATCTTCGCGAAGGCCTCCGGCGTGGGGGCGTTCTTCTCCCAGATGGGCGTGTTCGTCGCGCCGGGGGACACGACGTTGACGCGGATGCCCCTGGGCGCGAGCTCCGCCGCCAGCACGCTGCCCATCGCCTTCAGCGCGCCCTTGCTCGCGGCGTACGCGGAGTACCCCGGCATGCCCAGCTCGCTGTGCACGGAGCTGGTGAGGATGACCGACGCACCGGGCTTCAGGTGCGCCGCCGCGGCCTGCACCGTGAAGAACACGCCGGTGACGTTGGTCTGGAGCACGGACGTGAACGCCTCATGCGTCGTCTTGCCCACGAACGTCTGTCCCGAGATGCCCGCGTTGGCGAACACGATGTCCAGCCCGCCGAAGCGCTCCACCGTCGCCGCCACCGCGCGCTCCAGGGCCGCCGGATCCGTGGCGTCCGCCTGCACCGCCAGCACGCTCGCGCCCAGCTCCTTCACCGCCGCGTCCAACGTCTCCCGGTTGCGCCCGGTGATGGCCACCCGCGCCCCCTCCGCCACGAACAGCCGCGCCGTCGCCAGCCCGATGCCGCTGTTACCGCCCGTGATCAGCGCCGTCTTTCCCTTGAGCCGCATCCGACTGCCTCCGGTTTGAGTGGTTTCATGATGAAACCAATTGCCGGATGAATAAAAGGCCCGGTTTCGTTATGCAACCACTTGTGGAATGTCCCTCTGGCAGGAGGCGGTGATGAAGCGGACGAGCATGGAAGGGGCGGTGTGCCCGGTGGCCCGCTCCCTGGACGTCATCGGGGACTGGTGGTCGCTGCTCATCGTGCGCGACGCGCAATACGGCCTGCGCCGCTTCGGCGAGTTCCAGAAGAGCCTGGGCGTGGCGAAGAACATCCTGGCCCAGCGCCTGAAGCACCTGGTGGACCACGGCATCCTCGAGACGCAGCCAGCGTCGGACGGCAGCGCCTGGCAGGAGTACGTGCTGACGGAGAAGGGGCGGAGCCTCTTTCCCATCCTGGTCGCGCTGGGCCAGTGGGGCCAGGAGCACTGCTTCGAGGCGGGCGAGCCCCGGACGCGGGTGCTCGACAGGGCGCACGGGCAGCCGGTGAAGCCGCTGGAGGTGCGCGCCGCGGACGGCCGGGTGCTGACGGTCCAGGACGTGCGGCTGGAGCGGCCGGCCACACAAGGCTAGCGCCACCCGGAGCCGGGCTGGTTAGGGTGTGCCCATGACGCGCCCTGCATCGGATTCGTGGTCACTGCCCTGGATGGGGCTGGGGCTGAGCAGCAACCTGAGCGCCTCGGACGTGCCGCATCCGTACCGGCTGCTCGACGCCTCGCCCGGTCTCTTCGACTTCGTGGAGTACAGCGCGCCCATCGCGCTGGAGGAGGCGAAGGCCCAGGCCACGCTCTTCCCGGAGATGTGGCGCCGCCGTTCGGACGTGCCCGTCCTCTTCCATCCGGTGCACCTCAATCTGTGGGGGCCGGAGCTGGAGCCCGCGTCGGCGCTCGCGGAGCTGGATGCGCACGCGCGCGCGGTGGGCAGCCCGTGGGTGGGCAACGACGTGGGCTGGTGGCACGCGGGCGGTCAGCCCTTCCCGGGCTACCTCTACGTCACGCCGCCGTTCAACGACGCGGGCGTGCGGGACAGCGCGGCGCACGCGCTCCACATCCAGGCGGGCCTGAGCGTCCCGCTGGTGATTGAGAACCCCGCCGTGCTCGCCACGCGCGGAGGACTGCACGCGCTGGACTTCATGGCGAAGCTGCACGCGCGCACGGGCCTGCCGCTGCTCCTGGACCTGGGCCACCTCTTCAGCCACCAGCTCTCCGCGGGCCTGCCCCTGCGCGCGGGGCTGGAGGGCTTCCCGTTGGATCAGGTCGTGGAGATCCACATCGCGGGCGGCGTGGTGACGCGCAGGGGAGGGCGGACCTTCTACGTGGATGACCACACGCAGCCCGTGCGCGAGGAGTTGTTCGAGCTGCTCACGGAGGTGCTCCCGCGCTGCTCGCGTCTGCGCGCCGTCACCTTCGAGGGCGATGGCCATCCGCCGGAGGTGGCGCTCGCGTCGCTGCGTCGGCTGCGCGCCCTCGTCCCGAAGGAGTCCCGCGCCCCCATCGACATCCCCGCGTCGCGCGAGGCCGTGCCCAAGCTCAGCGGTGACAGCCGTCCGTGGACGCTGTTCGAAGCGGGCCACGGCGTCACCCCGGCCACGGAGGACGAGGATCCCGAGGGCACGCGCGCGGACCGGGACTTCCGGCTGGCGGTGGTGGCGGAGCAACTGGACAAGGACTGGCCCCTCACGCGCCTGTTGCTCGCGGCGACGCCGGAGGGATTGGAGTCGTTCACCCGCTCGCGCGAGTACCGAGGCCTCTTCGACGGGCTGGGCAAGTCCCTGTCCCACGCGTTCGCGTCCTGGGCGCGCAAGCGCGTGATGGCCGCGCCGTCGGACGGGGTGGCCGCCGCGCTGTCCCTGGAGATGATGCTGCCGCACGCCTTCCTCCAGACACCTCCGGCTCCGGCCCCGGGCCAGGTGGCGCTGGCCGAGGACGTCCGCCTGGGCTCCTTTCCCGCCGACCTGACGGAGCTGGTGTTCGCCACACGGGCGTTACGGCGGCACCTCACCGGCCGTGCGTGGGCCTGCGGGGCCCTGGAGGTCTCCGGCCTGGAGGCCCTGGCGCAGGTGGCCGCCCGCCCGGGGCCGGGCCCGTGGCGCTTCGCCATCCGCCGGAAGGCGACGGGCTTCGAGGTCCTGACGCTACCTCCGGAGGTGGCCGCGGGGCTCCAGGGGCTGGCGGATGGCCCGCTTCAGGTGGAGGCCGTGCCCGCCTGGCTGCTCGCGGAAGGGCAGGCGCGCGGGCTCTTGCGGCGCGCATAAGGAAGGGCACATGTCGGCCGGTCAACGGATCCTTGCGCCCACCTGTCTGGTGGGGTAGTGCCCGCCGCATGTCGTCACCCCTCGTCGTTGGCATCGCGGGCGGCACCGCGTCCGGCAAGACCACGGTGGCCCGCAAGGTGCGTGAGGCTCTCGCCGACTGCCGGGTCGCCTTCATTGATCAGGATTCGTACTACCGGGACCTGAAGGACATGTCCCTCGAAGAGCGGCGGGAGGTGAACTTCGACCACCCCGACGCCTTCGACACGGAGCTGCTGGTCAGCCACCTGCGCGCGCTCAAGCAGGGCCGCGCCATCCAGAAGCCCGTCTACGACTTCGTCACGTCCGGCCGCCAGCCGCACACGCACCGCGTGGACCCCGGGGACATCATCCTCATCGAGGGCATCCTCGTGCTGCACATGAAGGAGGTGCGCGACGAGATGGACGTGAAGATCTACGTCGACGCGGACGACGACCTGCGCATCCTTCGCCGCCTCACCCGCGACATCAAGGACCGCGGCCGCGACTTCGACCACGTGGTGGGCCAGTACCTGCGCCACGTGCGCCCCATGCACATGGGCTTCGTGGAGCCGTCCAAGCACCACGCGGACATCATCATCCCGCACGGCGGCAACAACGACATCGCCATCGGGATGCTGGTGGGCGCGCTCCGGGCGCGGCTCGCCTCGCAGCACCAGTCGCAGCGCTAGGCTAGCCGCGCAGCCAGCGCAGGAAGTCCTGCACCGGCCCCTTGAGCCGGTGCGCGTCCGACAGCAGGGTGCCGTGGTCCCCCGGCCCCTGCAGCTCCACGAACCGCGCCTGCACCCCCGCCGCCGTGAGCTGGTGGTAGGTGTCCCGCACGCGGCCCGCCGGAGCCAGCGCGTCCGTCGCGCCCGCGAGCAACAGCACCCGCGCGCGGATCTTCGGGAACGTCTCCGTCAGGTCGCAGCCCGCGTACGCGGAGCAGAGCAGCGACCACGCGACCGGATCGAACGTGTCCGCGAACGACGCGGCCTCCGCCTCCAGCGCCGCCTGCGCCGCCGCGCTGTCCGGATACGCGGTGCCCAGGTGGTCGCGTCCGTAGAGCAGCTTGAGGTAGTCCATGCGAAGCCGCGTCAGCGTCCGGTTCGGGGCGCGCTCGCGCAGGGGCGGGGTGTCCTCGTTGTCGGGCGCCATGCGCAGCACCTGCGACGTGAGGCCCAGCTTCTCGCGCAGCCCCTCCGGCAGCGCCCTCGCCGCGCCCAGCACCACCACGCCGTCCGCCAGCTCCGGGAACAGCGCCGCGAGCCGCAGCGCCACCAGCCCGCCCAGGCCAATGCCCACCAGGGCCTTCACGCGCGTAAGCCCCAGGGCCTTGAGCAGCGCGGACACGCCGCGCGCCATGTCCAGCACGGTGAGCGGCGGCAGCCCCGCGCCCCACGGCGCGCCGCTGTGCGGATCCGGCGTCAGCGGGGACGTGGAGCCGAACGGGCTGCCCAGCAGGTTGGGCACGATGACTGGCGTCACGTCCGGATCCAGCGCCTTGCCCGGACCGATCAGCTCCCGCCCCCAGCCCGAGGGTTGGTAAGCACCGTTCACTTCCGTGCTCAACGCTTGGTGGGAATGGGACAGGTCGTGCAGCACCACCACCGCTTTGCCATCCGACGGTTTTCCATAGGCCTGCCAGGCAATCTGGGGGCTTCCCAGCAGGTCCCCTTCCTCCAGCGGAAGGGGCACGGTGAACAGTTGGATTCCCTCGGCCTGGGGCACGATGATGCGGCTCATATCATTGCCTGCCCGAACGCACAGGAGCCTGTCGCTTGAAGCGCTACTTCGGAATCATCATTGTCATCGCCCTGGTGATCATCGCCGCGGTGGCGAGTCACCGCACCGCCTCCGCGCGGACCACCGAGGCGGAGCGGGACGCGGACTTCCGCCGCATCCAGGCCGTCTACCTGGAGCGCGTGGGCTGGATGCGTACCAACCCGGATGAGGCCTCCTACAAGGACGAGCTGAAGTCCTTCTTCAAGGGCTACTTCGACGACGTCGACGCGCACCTGGACCGCTTCCACGGCAACAAGAAGTTCGACAGCTACCTGGCGGAGCTGGAGCAGCGCGAGGCGTCGGGCGGCGACAAGAAGGACACCCGCGCGGGGGACCGCAAGGCCTTCTACGAGTACGCGCGCAAGCAGTTCGACGCGCTGAAGGACGGCCGCTACCGCCCGGTGATGTCCGCCACGGACAAGGGCATGCGCCTGGACATCGTGTCCAACGACGTGGTGATGGTGATGGGCAAGCCGCAGATCCGCCTGCAACTGGTGCTCTGGGGCGCGCAGCGCGTGGAGAAGGACGAGGGCAAGCTGAAGAAGATGGTCACCAGCGCCTCGTTCGACACGGTGTGGAAGCTCACCGACGCGAAGGGCAAGCTGCTGGGCGAGATGCGCGGCGCCGACCCGTCGATGAAGATCGACTACCCCGAGCGCCTCATCGCCGAGTTCCCTCCGCAGATGGTGCTGGGCCACTACGACCTGGACCTGCTGCCCGCGGAGGTGGCGAAGCTGGAGATGACCATCAACGTCGCGTCGCACGCGGCGTCCGGTGGCAACGCCAACGCCACCTACGCGTGGAAGCTGGACGTGCCGTCCGAGTGGAAGCTGGGCGCCAACGAGACGTGGGAAGGCGCCACGCAGGAGGAGCGGCCGGAGGAGGAGATCGACCCGGCCAAGGCCTCCGCGAAGAAGGGCGAGTAGGGCCTTACTTCACGACGGCGAAGTGCGACCCCAGCCGGTACGCGGACAGCGTGCCGGCGTCGTCCAGGAAGTACAGGTTGAGGCGCACGTCGGCCTGGAGCGCGACGAGCCCCACCCCCGCGCGAACCTCCGCGAGCACCTGACCGCCGCGAGGATCCACCGCGCGCACCACCTCTCCCGCGATGAGCGTCACGTCGCGGGCGGTGCGCGCCGGCAGCGCGGTGATCAGCGGCTCACCCGCCGCCCCCACCCGCCAGTCCACCTGCCCGTTCAGCGCTACGCGCGCGGCGGCTCCGGACGCGCTCGTCACCACCACCGCGCGAGGCAGCGGCGCCAGCGCATAGGGCCCGGGCCCCAGGTGCAGCGCGCGCTCCCAGACCTTCTGTCCGCGCGCGTCCAGGCACACCAGGAACCCATCCTGGTCCCGCATCCCGGCCAGGAGCACCCGCTGGCCCACCGGCAGCGGCGTGGAGGGCAGGATGAGGTCCGGCTCGAACGTCCACTGCGCCTCGCCGGTGTGCGCGTCCGCCATCAGCAGCGCGTGATGCGAGCCGCGCCCCAACAGCGCCAGGAAGCGCCGGCCCCACGCCACCGGAGGCCCATGGAAGGGCAGGGGCGAGCGCAGCCGGTAGCGCACCTGACCGTCCTCCAGGTCCAGGCCGTACAGGTAGCCCGAGTCCGTGGACAAGAGCGCCCGGTGTCCCTGCGTGGCCATCCACCCGCGCTGCGTGCGCGGCGGGGCCAGGCGCCACACCTCGCGGCCCGTGGCCTCCGCGAAGGCCACCGCCGTGCGGTCCTCCGACAGGGTCAGCAGCAGCCCGTCCTGACGCAGCAGCAGCGGCCCCAGCGGGATGCCGTCATGGTCATGCAGCCACCGCGCGCCCGAGCCCCGGCCTGTGAAGCCGTACACGCGCGTGTCGTCCGCCGCCACCGCGTGGCCATCCGCGGACGCCGCCACGCCCAGCGACGCGGCACGCCGCCACAAGAGCGCGCCGTCCTTGCGCGAGAACGCGCCCGCCAGCCCCGGCGCGCAGTACACCGGCCCGTGCCGGCCCAACAGCAGCCGCGCCTCCTCCGGCTCCTCCAGTCCGCGCTGCTCCCAGAGCTTCTCGAAGCGCAGGCGCCGCAGCTTCCCGGGCACCTTCAGCGGAAGGGACTCGCCGCGCGCCGGAGGGCTCTTGCGCTCGCGCGCTTCACCTTCCGCCTCGGGAGGCTTGTGCGCGCCTCGCAGGTGCGACAGTCCCTCGCGGCAGCGCTCCGCCAGCTCCACGAGGTACGGGTTGGAGACCTGGACCCGGTGTGCCTCCGCGAACGCCAGGCCCAGCGCCTCCCCCAGCTGGAAGAGGGCGGACAGGAGCGCCTTGGGCTCCAGCTCGAACCACGTGCCGGTGGGCCCCAGCTTCGCCCGCTGTCCGGGCAGGTCCAGCGTCAGGCGGGGGCGCACGCCCGCGGGCTCGAACTCGAAGCGGGCCTCGCCCAGCTCCACCGCCCGCGCCAGCTCCACCGCCTGGCGGGACAGCTCCAGCACCGTGAGGAACGGCGACCCGGGCGCACGCCACGCCTGCGGCCGTCCCGGCAGCGCCAGCCACACCTCGCCCGCGCCCAGGAGCGGCGCCAGCGCCCCGGAGGTGCCCTTCGACGGCGCCTCGCGCGAGGCGGGGGAGATGTCCTTCAGCTCGAAGCCGAACCCCGGCACGGAGACGGGTTCAATCCGCAGCGGGGTGGGGGGAACGGGCTTCTCTTCCGCGTGGGGGGCGGCCTTGCCCAGGCCCTGGAGCGCCTCGCCCAGCTTCCGGGCGGCCGTGGCGGACAGGGCCTTGGGCGCGAGCTTCGTCACGTCCTGGAGGAATCTCTGGCCACTCTGACGGGTGGCCTTCGTCAGCTCCTCGGCGTCCACGCGGATGGGCGGGCGCAGCAGGTGGGCGGGCCGGGCGAGGCTCGCCACCGACAGCTCGATGTCCGGCCCGACGCGCCGCAACACCAGCTCCAGGTGCGCCTCCGTCAGCGACACCTGCGCCAGCCGCCGCTTCCCCGCGTGCAGGGCCGCCACCGCCTCCACCAGCGCGGGGACCACCTCCGCCAGGGGCTCCTCCACCGCCCCGGACAGCAGGTTCACGCCGTCCAGCTCCAGCGCGATGGAATCGAGCGGGGAGGCTGACGGTTCGCGCTTCCAATGGTGTCCGATGCGAAGACGGGTCATTGACGTTCGTTGACAAGCCAGTTTAGCGGTGGCTAGCATCCGCCGCCCATACGGACCTACATTTTTGTAACCGTTCGGAATTCTTGGGGAATACTCGATGACATTTTACGAGGCCGCGCTCCGTGTACTGGAGAGCGAAGGTCGCCCCCTGCATTTCCTTGAGATCACGGAGAAGTCCATCCAGCTGAGCCTGCTGTCCCACATTGGTAAGACGCCGGAAGTGACGATGCTGTCGCGACTGGCCGCCATGGCGCGACGGACGCGGGATCGCAAGGTGATTGTCACGGCGAAGGATACCTTCGCGCTGACGGACTGGTCGCTCTCCGAGGACGTCGAGGCACTTGCACAGACGGGCGTGATGGAGCCGCATCCGGAGGAGGAGCTTCCTCCGCTGCGGCCCGTGGAGCGTCACCCGGAGCCCCGCACGGACAACGTCCGCGCGTCGGGCCGTGGCACGGAGCGCAAGCGCCGCCGTGACGAGGGCGACGAGGAGCGGGGTGGCCGCCGCAAGCGCTTCCCGCCGCTGCCGGAGGTGGTGTTCGAGATCCTCAGCGAGGCGGACGCCGCGCTGCGCACGGATCAGCTCATCGAGCGCGCCAAGGGCAAGGAGCTGTGCGCCGAGGAGACCACGGTGGAGGCGGTGCTCACCGCCCTGCTGGAGGACAACCAGCGCCGCATCGACGCGGGCCGCCGGCCCCAGTACGCCTTCAACCAGGAGACCGGCGAGGTGTCCCTGGAGCGCGCGGGCGCGCCGAGCGAGGCGCCGCCCCTGGAGCTCCAGGCCGCCTTCGCGCAGGCCCTGGGCATCCCGCTGGAGGGGGGCCGCCCGGTGCTGGGCAAGCCCGCCGCCGCTGGCGAGCCCCTGGTGGACGAGGCCCTCATCACCACCGCGCGCACGGCCCTCAAGGACGCGCGCCGGGCGGTGGCGCGCGGGCTGCGCAAGCGCCTGGGCGACGCGGACGTGGGCACCTTCGAGAAGTCCGTGGTGAAGATGATGCACGGGCTGGGCTTCCGCGAGCTGAAGGTCGCCAAGCGCTCCAAGGAAGGCCCCCTGCTCACCGCGCGCAAGCGCGAGGGCAGCGTGGAGCTGCGCTACGCGGTCCGCATGCTCAAGGGCACGCCGGGCATCGACCGCAAGACGGTGCAGGAGCTGCGGCGCGACCTGGGCCACTACTCGGCCCAGGTGGGCCTGCTGGTGAGCGCGGGCGAGGTGCGCGGCGACGCGCGCTCGGAGGCGCAGGCCAATGGCTCGCTGGTGATGCTGTGGTGCGGTGACGCCCTGGGCGAGAAGTTCCTGGAGGCGAAGACCGCCGTCACCGTCACCCAGGTGGAGCTGTACGACATCGACGAGCGCTTCTTCGAGGCCGCGAAGCTGGACGCCGAGGAGGCCCAGCGCCGCCGCGAGGAGCGCAAGAGCGAGAAGCAGGCCCGCGAGGAGGGCGGCGGCGAGGTCGAGGTCGCCGCCACCACCGAGAAGCCGGAGCGCGCGGAGCGTCCCGAGCGGAGCGACCGTCAGGAGCGCTCCGAGCGCCGCCGCGACCGGCAGCGTGAACGGGCCGAGGCCCGCGACGCCGACAAGTCCGGTGCTGTCGAAGGCTCCGAGGCCAAGGCCTCGCCGGTGGCCCCCGCGCCGCCGGCCGCCGCCGGGTTCACGCCCGCTTCGGAAGAGGACGAGTCCGAGGAGGGCGACGACGAGGGTGAGGACGAGGACCTGGAGGCCGCCAGCGCCTTCGTGGGTGGAGCCAAGGAGGGCGCCGAGGCCGGTGCCGCCGAGGGCAACGCCTCCGAGCGCAAGCGCCGCCGCCGCCGTCGCCGGGGCCGTCGTGGCCGTGGCTCGCGCGGAGCGGAGGGCGCGCCCGCGGGTGAAGCCGGCGCTCCCGCCGGTGAGGCCGCCGCCAGCGCGGGTGAGGCCGGTGCCAGCGCGGGTGAGGCCGGTGCCAGCGCGGGTGAGGCCGGTGCCACCACGGTGGCCGCGGTCGCCGCCGGTGAGGGCAACGTTTCCTCCGCGGCCGACGCCGCCACGGGGAGCGCGTCCGGTGGCATCGCCGCGCCGTCTCCGGGTGGCAGCGTCACCGGCGAGACGGTCGCGCTCGCGGGTGAGGCCCTGCCCGTGACGACGGAGGCTCGCCCCGCGAACGGGGAGGCCGACGCCACGTCGCCCTCCGCGGGCAACGCCTGGCAGGCGGGCGAAGCGGTGCAGGCTTCGCCGGAGTCCGACGAGTCCGCGCGGGCCCGGGCCGAAGCCGCTCAGGCCGCGTCCGACGCGGTGACCCCGGTCGCCGCGCAGGCGCTGCCTCCGGAAGAGGCCCCCGCCGAGGCGTCCTCGCCGCCCGTGGAGGTCCGCGAGGCCCGCGAGGTGCACGAAGCGCCGGTGTCGCCTGGGACGGACGGTTCGTCCGAGGGCAACAAGGAAGGCTGATCCCCGCACGGAATCAGGTGCGGTGGACGCGGGAGTGTTAGCCTGTGGAGGCCATGAAGCCGGCCCTGCTGCTAACCTCCTGCGTGCTGATCTTCGGGGCCTGCCGCTCGCAGGCCCCGCGCTATCCGGTGGCGCCGGTGGAGCTCTCCGGGACCACCCTGCGGGACAACGCCCTCCTGGGCTTCGGCCCGGAAGGCGTGCGGGACCTGTTCGATGACGCGCTGGAGTCCTCCGGCCGCTTCGAGCTGGTGGCCGACGAGTCCCCCAAGAAGGCCCGCCCCTGGCGGCTGTCGCTGGACGTGCCCTTCACCCGCGAGGTGCTGAAGGACGGCAATCCGCACAGCTTCGCGGAGGTGGGCGCCAACCTGTCCCTGGAGCGCTTTGGCGGCAACACGCCCCAGCGCTACGAGGTCGTGGGCCTGGGCGAGGCGGCGGTGGAGGTGGACTCGGCGGAAGGGCGGCGGGCCGCCATGCGCAGCGCGCTGGAGAGCGTGCTGCGGCAGGTGACGGAGGCCGCGGTGCTGCAGCTCGCCGCGCTGGACCGCTCGGACGAGGCGCTGGTGGCGGACCTCCAGGCCAACGACTCACGCATCCGTGAGTTCGCCCTGCGCACGCTGGCCGAGCGCAAGCACCCGGCCGCCGCGCCGCTCCTGATTGAGCGCCTCAAGGAGACCGGCGACGCGGAGCAGGTGCGCCGCACCATCGGCGCGCTGGCGGAGATGAAGGCGAAGAGCGCGGTGCCTGCGCTCATCGACCTGGCGCGCGGGCGCGACTCGGGCTTCCTGCAGGAGATCGTCTTCGCGGTGGGCGAGATTGGCGGCCCGGAGGCGGAGGCGTACCTGTACACGGTGGCCCAGGGCCACGACACGCCGTCGGTCCAGGCCGCCGCGCAGCAGGCGCTGGACACGCTCTACGCATCACGCAACCACGCAACCGCGGAGGCGCGTGGCCAGGGCCACGCGGACCCCTAGCGCATGATGAAGCAATCGCTGTCCATGGTGGGGGGCCTGGCCCTCCTGGCCTCCACGCTCGTCGGTTCCGGCTGCGCGAAGCGCGTCGAGTCGGACACGCGCCCCTCGCCCGAGTCCATCGCCCAGTACTACCCGCTGGCCGTGGGCAACGCGTGGACGTACCGGATTGACGGCCGCGACGACAAACCCGTCACGGTGGAGATCGTCAAGGAGCAGGACGGCTACTTCGTGGACAACCAGGGCGGCCAGCTCACCGTGGACGCCTTCGGCCTGCGCGACCCCAAGCGCTACCTGCTGCGCGGCCCGCTGGAGGCCGGGCGCGGCTGGAACAACGTCGTGTCCGTGTCCTCCACGGAGCGCTACCAGCTGGTGCAGGTGGGCTTCGCCTGCAAGGTGCCCGCGGGTTCGTTCCCCAACTGCGTGAGCGTGGAGGGCCGCAACAAGGTCGACGCGCAGACGACGCTCGTCAACACGATGACCTTCGCCGCGGGCGTGGGCCTGGTCCGCGTGGACGTGGCCACGGAGCACGAGGGCAAGCGCGTGCCGCAGACGGAGCTGGAGCTCATCTCCTACAAGGCGGATGCCGCCGCGCCAGCTCCCCACTGAAGCGTGGAAACGACGAATGAGCTCACGCAGGACGCGCGCATCCTGAACTTCCTCGCGGAAGGCGGGGAGGGCTTCATCTCCGGGGAGGCGCTGTCCAACCGGCTGGGCCTGTCGCGCACGGCGGTGTGGAAGCACGTGGAGGCCCTGCGGCTGAAGGGCTACCGCATCGAAGCGGTGCCCGCGAAGGGCTACCGGCTGGTGGGCCGGCCGGACCGGCTCTCCTCGCTGGAGGTCCACCCGCTGCTCGCCACGCGCGCGGTGGGCCGCGTGCTGCACCACCACGACACCATCGGCTCCACCAACGCGGCGGCCTTCCGGCTGGCCCAGGACGGCGCTGTGCACGGCACGGTGGTGGTGGCAGAGCAGCAGACCGCCGGCAAGGGACGCCGGGGGCGCGCCTGGGTGTCGCCGCCGAACCTCAACCTGTACTTCTCCGCCATCCTGCGCCCGGAATTGCCCCCGCAGCGCGCGCCGGAGCTCACGCTGGTGGCCGCCGTGGCCCTGGCGGAGACGCTGCGCGACGCGGGCGCGGACGCCGCCATCAAGTGGCCCAACGACGTGCAGATTGGCGGCCGGAAGGTGGCCGGCATCCTCACGGAGCTGTCCGCCGAACCCGAGCGCGTGCACTTCGTCATCGTGGGCGTGGGGGTGAACCTCAACTCGGGCGAGGAGCACTTCCCCGACGAGCTGCGCGCCACGGCCACGTCGCTCGCCCTGGCGCTGGGGCGGCCCGTGGCCCGCGCGCCCTTCGCCGCGGCCCTGTGGAACCGGCTGGAGACCTGGCTGGACACGTACCTGGCCACCGGCTTCGACGCGGTGCGCACCCGCTGGAAGGCGCTCTCCAGCACCCTGGGAGTCCAGGTCCGGGTGCGGACGGACCGGGGGGACTGGGAGGGGTTCGCGGAGGACATCGACCCCACGGGCGCGCTGATGGTGCGCACGGCGGACGGACGGGTGGAGCGCGTGCTGGCGGGGGACGTGGAGCAGTTGCGTCCCCAGCGCTAGAGTGCGCCCCTGATGCTCCTGGCCATCGACGTCGGCAACACCAACACCGTCCTGGGCGTGTACGAGGGCCGGCGGCTCCTGGACCACTGGCGCCTGGAGACGAGCGCGCGAAGGAGCGCGGACGAGTACGGCATCCTCGTGCGCCAGCTCTTCGCGTGGAGCGGCATCGACGCGAACCAGGTGAAGGCCGTGGCGGTGTCCAGCGTGGTGCCGCCGCTCCAGTTCATCCTGGAGAAGATGAGCGAGCGCTACTTCAAGACGCGCCCCATGTTCGTGGGCCCGGGCGTGAAGACGGGCATGCCCATCCTCTACGACAACCCACGTGAGGTGGGCGCGGACCGCATCGTCAACGCCGTCGCCGCCTACGAGAAGCACCACCGCGGCCTCATCGTCGTGGACTTCGGCACCGCGACGACGCTGGACGCGGTGACGCCCAAGGGCGAGTACCTGGGCGGCGCCATCTGCCCCGGCATCAACATCTCCATGGAGGCCCTGTTCCAGAACGCCTCCAAGCTCCCCCGCGTCGAGTTCGCCCGGCCGCCGCACGTGGTGGGCCGCAACACCGTGCACTCCATGCAGTCCGGCCTGGTCCACGGCTACGTGAGCATGGTGGACGGCATGTGCGCGCGGATGGAGGCGGAGATGGGCTTCGCCGCGAAAGTGGTGGCCACCGGGGGCCTGGCCCCGCTGGTGGCCAGTGAATCGAAGGCCATCCAGGAGGTGGATGAGTTCCTCACCCTGGAGGGGCTGCGCATCATCTACGGAAGGAATCACGCGACATGAGCACCGCCGCTGACCCCAGCATTCCGGCCCCGCCCCCGGGCTGCCCCTTCAACTCCGAGTTCCTGCCGCCCAACCTGCGCAAGCACGTGGACCCCAACGCCCCCGTGCCCCTGCGGATGATGGCGGCCAAGTCCCTGGTGCCGCTCAACCCGGCGGACATGCTGGGCGCCCTCTACATGCTCACGTTCGACCCGGACGCGGGCGTGCGCGAGACGGCCGCCAAGACGTCCTCGGGGCTGCCGGACCGCATCCTCGGCTCCGCGCTGCGCGACGAGGGCGTGCAGCCGCCCGTGCTGGGCTACTTCCTGGGCCTGCTCAAGGACAAGGAAGCCTACGCGGAGATGCTCGTCCTCAACTCGGAGACGCCGGACGACGCCGTGGCCAGCGTGGCGTCCTCGTGCAGCCCGAAGGTGGCGGAGATCATCTCCCAGAACCAGCTGCGCCTGCTGCGCAACGAGGACATCCTCCGCGGCCTGTGCGCCAACCCCGGCGTCCCGGTTTCGCTGGTGGACAGCGTCTGCGACTTCGCGGTCCGCAGCGGTCTGGTCCTGGCGGACGTGCCCGCGATGCAGGCCGCGCGCGTGCGCATCTACGGCCCGCAAGCCGCCGCCGCGCCGCCGGACCCCGGCCCCACCGCGGAGGAGGTGCTCCAGGAGCTGGGCACGGAGGCACAGTCCGAGGACGCCGCTCCCATGGAGGAGGGCAAGCGCCTGACGCTCGCGCAGCGCATCATGAAGATGTCCATCGCGGAGAAGATCAAGCTGGGCACGCTGGGCAACAAGGAGGCCCGCTCCGCGCTCATCCGCGACACCAACAAGCTCGTCTGCGTGGCCGTCATCCGCAGCCCCCGCATCACGGACGGCGAGGTGCTCGCGTGCGCCGCGAACCGCGCCATCAACGAGGACGTGCTGCGCGTCATCTACAACAACCGCGAGTGGACGAAGATGCAGAAGGTGAAGCTCGCGCTGGTGAAGAACCCCAAGGTGCCGCTCACCGTCACCATGAAGTTCCTCAACACGCTGCGCGACGCGGAGCTGAAGGACCTCTCCCGCGACAAGAACGTGCCCGCCGCCGTGCAGTCCTTCGCCAAGAAGCTGCACGAGAAGAAGACGGCTCCGAAGCAACTGCCCGGCGGCAAGTAGCCGGGCAGTGGGGTGGGGGAGGGCGGTTCAACCGAGCCTTCCCCCCGGTGCTTCAGGCCGCGGCTTCCTCGTCGGCGTCGGCGTCCACGGCGGTGCCCGGCTCGTCCAAGAGCTGCTGCGCGATGGCCAGCGCCTTCTTCGTCTTCTCGCGCAGCTTCTCGTCGCCCTTGATGCGCGCGTAGAGCTTGGTGACGCGCTCGTCGTTGCGCACCGCCGCCTGCTCCAGCTCGGTGATGCGCGCGCGCAGGCCGTCCGCTTCCGAGGCCGCCTGGGCGCTCTGGTTGGACAGGTCCGCCTGGGCCTGCTCCAGCTGGCCGCGCAGGCCCTCCAGCTCGCCCTGCGCCGCCTCCACCTGAGAGCGCAGCCCTTCGGCCTCCTCGCGCGCCGCCTGGAGGTCCGCGTCCTGCTGGGCCACCTGGGCGCGCAGGCTGTCCGCCTCGGCCTGGAGGGCCTGGGCCTGGGCCTGGTGCTGATCCAGCTCCTCCTGGAGCGTGCCCAGCTTCGCGGTGGCGCCGCGCGCCTCCTCCTTCGCGGCGGCCAGCTGCTGATCCACGCGCTTGCGCTCCGTGGTGAGCTGCTCGGTGCGCGAGGTGAGCGTCTTGATCTGCGCGTCGCGGCGGTTCAGCTCGTCCTCGGAGGTGGAGGCCTTCTGCTCCAGCTCCAGGTGCTGATCCTTCAGCTCGATGATCTCCTGGTCCTTCTGGTTCAGCTCCGACTTGAGCCGCAGGATCTCCTTGTCGCGCTTGTTGACGGTGTCACGCAGCGCGAAGGTGTCCTTGTCGCTCTTGCCGGCGGTGGAGCGGGACGCCTCCAGCTCCGTGGCCTTCGCCTGGAGCTCGGACTCCAGCGACTGCACGCGCTCCTCGACCTGCGTCGTCTCGGCGCGCGCGTCCTCGAGCGCGCTCTGCAGCTCCGCGACCTTCGCGCGCAGGTTGCGCAGCTCCGCCAGGTCCGCGGCGGACGGGCCCGGGGCGGCGGCCGGCGTCACCGGAGCGGCGACGGCGGCGGGGCGCGCCGTGGCGGCGGGCGGCGGCACCGCGCGCAGCGGCGTGGCGGCGGCGCGCGCGGGCGGCGGGGTGGGGGCGGCGACGGGCTCCGGATCCACCGGCGGCATGAAGCCGACGACGGTCTTCTCCTCCGGCTCGTCCAGGCCGCCCAGCATGTCCAGCGAGTCGTCGTTGCTGTCAGGGCCCAGCGAGTCGAGCGCGGAGATCTCCTCCAGGTCGGACGGGGACTCCATCTCCTCCGGCGGCGCGACGACGGGCTCCTCGGGCGTGCCTGTCACGGGCTCGGACATGTCGCTGAAGGCGTCGTCGAGCATGTCCAGGTCTTCCCCGGCCACCGGGGCGTCCTCGCCCGTGTCGACGGCGATCTCCTCCGAGCCGAAGTCCGTCGCGGGCTCCTCGCCCAGCGAGTCCAGCGTGAGGCTCTCGTCCTCCACCACCTCGTTGCTGACAGGCGGCTCCGGGAAGCCGATGACGCCGCCCACGCGCTCGATGAGGGCGTCGGTGTCCACCGGCTTCGCCACGTACTCGTCCGCGCGCGCCTTCAGCTTGCTGTGCGCCGCGAAGCCGTCCGGGCTGCCGATGATGACGATGGGCACCGTCTTCAGCTCGTCGTCCTTCTTCAGCTTGCCGCAGATGAGGTAGCCGTTCTGTCCCGCGGACAGGTCCACCGCCAGCACCACGAGGTCCGGCCGCTCACGGCGGATCAGCTCCACGCTGCCCTTGCCGTCGCCCGTCGTCTGCGCGGAGAAGCCTCGCGACTCCAGGGCCTGCTGCAGGGTGGTGGCGAGGGTGGCGTCGCTTTCGACGATCAGGATTCGCTTGGACATGAAGGGACGGCCATCCTGGGGGTGCGGCGCGCGGTGTTTCACCGCGTGAGACAGCAGCGGCGGCGCGCGAGAGTGAAGACGCCGTCGAGGCTATCGGCCATGTGTGGGACCGTCAATCTTCACACCGGGCGCAACGCCCGGTATTCAGTTGAGCAGGCGACCACCCGAGCCCCCGCTTCGCGAGGGCTTCAGGGCTGTAGCGAGACCGGCTGCACGCTCACCGCGGGCTTCATCTGCGCGGGGCGCACGAGCCCGTTGGAGCGGTGCTCCTGATCCCGCAGCATCTGCAGGATGGCGGCGTCATCCAGGTCCGTCACCAGCTCGTAGGTGACGTCCTGATCACGCCACGTCACCACGTTGTACGCCTGGCTCGAGTCCACGGCGACGTTCTCCACCGTGGGGCCCTCGTCCTTGATCACCCGCTGCCCCGTCGCCGGATAGACGAACACGCCGATGTTGCGCTTGGGCTCGTTGGTGAGGCGGGGCTGCGTCTCGTAGCTGACGTAGACGACCTCCTGGCCGTTGAGCGTGGAGAAGCGCGCGCCCACGGGCCGCGCCTGCTGCAGGCGGGGCAGGGTGATGCGGTGCTCCACCTTGTCGTTGAACCACGCTTCGATCTGCTCCGGCGTGCCCGCGACGAACTCCAGGGGCCGCTGGCGCGTGTGGCGCTGCACGGCCTCCAGGATGGTGGCCTTCTGCGCCTTGCCGGACTGATACATCATCCAGCCGCCGCTCACCGTCACCACCACCAGGGCCATGGCCCCGGCGCGCAGCCACTGGCTCACCTGCGCGCGGCGGTGCTCGCGGTGCAGGCCGGACTGGATGCCCGCGCGCAGCGACGCCGGCGCGCGCGTACCCTGGGCGGAGATGGAGTGCTTCGCCGCGCGGCGAAGCGTCTGACGAAGCTGCATCTCCTCGTCCACGCGCGCGACACACGCCTCGCAGCCTTCGAGATGCGACTCCACGTCATGGCGTTCCTCGGGCTGGAATTCGCCGTCGAGGTACGGGTACAGCAACCGCTCGAGTTCCTGGCAGGTCATGGGCGCTCGATGAGGTGGGCGGAGGGAACTGCGACGCCCCTCCAACCTCTTTCTAGCCTGCCTTCTTCCGGCGGCGGTACTCTTCCAGGTCCGCCGGAACCTGCACCGGCTCCCCGTCGTGCCGGAAGACGCCCTGACCCTCGGCGTACTCGCGCAGCGTCTTCTGCAGCAGCTTGCGGCCACGGAAGAGGCGGCTCATCACGGTGCCCACGGGGCACTCCAGGATCTCCGCGATCTCCTTGTAGGAGAACTCCTGGAGGTCCGCGAGGATGACCACCAGCCGGAAGTCGATGGGCAGCGAGTCGATGGCGCGCAGCACGTCGTCCGACAGCAGCCGGTCGAAGAAGTACTGCTCCGGGTTGGCCGCGAAGTCCGTCGCGTCCCGGCTCACGAAGCGCTCATGCACCGCCTCGCGCTCCACGCCCTCCACCACCGTGCGCTCCTTCACCTTGCGGCGATAGCGGTTGATGAAGGTGTTCGTGAGGATCTTGAAGAGCCAGGCCTTGATGTTGGTCCCGCGCTCGAACTTGTCGAAGAAGCGGTAGGCCCGCATGCAGGTGTCCTGCACCAGGTCCTCGGCGTCGCGCTCGTTCTTGGTCAACCGGAGCGCCGCCGAATACAGCGGGTCCAGGTGCGCCAGCGCCAGCTCTTCGAATTCCTGCTTCGTCCGGTTGGGTTGCCTGAAGTCCAGCATCATGCTCCCGCCTTCCAGGGGCCCGAAATGATTGGGGAATGCGTCGCCTGCCTAACGGTCAATCTATGCACCGGAACAGACGGGTCAACAACGCTTTCCCCTGCCACGCCGCCCGCATGCCCGCTTCTGGAGTGCGGAGACGCCCGGCAGGATCATTTATTCCTCAGGGTGGGAACCGGACACCACACCCGTCCCCCGAGGCCGACCGGACAACCGGCCAGCACGTGGCTGGCCGGCTGTGGGGCAAGCTGCCTTCAGCTCACTTCTTGCCGCTGAGTGCGTCCATCAGGGGCACGTAGTCGTACCCCATGTCCTTGGCGACGGCCTCGTAGGTGATGTGGCCGTTGTAGGTGTTGATGGCGCGCTGGAGGGCGCGGTCGGACTTCACGGCCTCCACCAGGCCCAGGTCCGCGATCTTCCGCGAGTAGGGGCGGGTGGTGTTGGTGAGCGCGAAGGTGGACGTCTGGGGCACCGCGCCGGGCATGTTCGCCACGCAGTAGTGGACGACGTCGCTCACGGTGAAGGTGGGGTTGTCGTGCGTGGTGGGCTTGCAGGTCTCGATGCAGCCGCCCTGGTCCACCGCGACGTCGACGACGACGGAGCCGGGCTCCATCTCACCAATCAGCTCGCGCGACACCAGCTTCGGGGCCTTGCCGCCGGGGATGAGCACGCCGCCGATGACGAGGTCCGACTCGCGCACGGTGCGCGCGATGGACTCCGTGTCCGACGCCAGCGTCTGCGCGCGGCCGAGGAACACGTCGTCCAGGTAGGTGAGGCGCTCCAGGTTCACGTCCAGGATGGTCACTTCCGCGCCCATGCCGACGGCGACCTTGGCGGCGCACAGGCCCACCACGCCACCACCGATGACGGCCACGCGGCCGCGGCGCACGCCGGGCACGCCGCCCAGCAGGATGCCCTTGCCACCGTGGGCCTTCTCCAGGCACGCGGCGCCGACCTGGATGGCCATCTTGCCGGCCACCTCGGACATGGGCTTGAGCAGCGGGAGGCTGCCGTCGTCCAGCTGGAGGGTCTCGTAGGCGACCGCGGTCACCTTCTTCTTGATGAGCGTCTTGGTGAGCTCCGGGTCCACGCCGGCCAGGTGGAAGTACGTGTAGACGATCTGCCCGGGCTGCATGCGCTCGTACTCCGGCGCGATGGGCTCCTTCACCTTCACGATCATCTCCGCGCGCTTCCACACCTCATCCGCGCTGGTGATGATCTGCGCGCCGACGCGCTGGTACTCCGAATCCGGGATGCCGGAGCCGACGCCAGCGTTCGTCTCGACCAGCACCGTGTGCCCCGCCATGGTGAGCGCGCGCACGCCCGCAGGCACCATGCCGACACGGTACTCGCGGGTTTTGATCTCCTTGGGGACTCCGACGATCACGACTGCCTCCGACGAATGGGGGACTGCCTGGAAAACGTGGCGGACCCATAGACCAGGGCATGAGCGCTTTCAAGGCGCGCTCTGGCGTGGAAACGGGTCTGCCGTGATGGGCCTCATTCATCCATCCACATGACGCGAGGCGTTGGACGCAGGGCGGCCCACCCGTGTTAGTTAACAGCGCATGACGCACGCGCCGAAACTGCTCTTCGCGGACCCCAAGGGCCGGGTCATGGAGCATCCCTACCTCATCGCCACCCTGCGCAGCGGCGAGGAGCTGGTGCCCCCGCAGGACAAGCCCATCGCCCTGCCAGCGGCCGGGCGCCTGGTGCACCTGCCTGGCCGCCTGCCCGTGGGGCTCAACCCGGACTCCGGTGAGCTGGAGCTGGTGCGCGAGATGAAGGTGGGCGGAAAGACCTTCGTGCCCAATGCCGTAGGCGCGCTGCTGCCTCCCGGCTATACGCGCACGTTCCTTCCCGGAGAGGTGAAGGGCAGCGGGCCGGTGCTGCCGCAGTGGGCGTACACGGCGGCGGCGTGGGGAGAGAAGGGGCCGCTCGCGTGGGCCATCCACACGGACCGGCGTTCGCACTGGGAGCCGGAGGCGTACTCCACGCCGGAGCTCAAGGGCCTGGTGACGGCGCACATGGCGCGCTTCCCGGACAGCCGCGTGCTCAAGCAGTTGAAGACGTGCGCGCTGCTGTACCGGTGCTTCACGTCGCAGAACATCTTCTACGCGCGCGACGAGGGCGCCATCCCCGCGTCGGTGATGTGCAACGCGCGCTGCGTGGGCTGCATCTCGGATCAGCCCGCGGACGGCCCGCCGGCCTCGCACGAGCGCATGGATGACGGCCCCTCCGCGGAGGAGATGGCGGCCATCGGCCTGTACCACCTGGAGCACGCGCCGGGCCGCACCATGGTGAGCTTTGGCCAGGGCTGTGAGGGCGAGCCGCTGACGCGCTGGAAGTTCATCGCGGAGTCCATCCGCCTGATGCGCGCGAAGACGGACAAGGGCTCCATCAACATCAACACCAACGCCAGCCTCACGCACGGGCTCAAGGCCCTGCTGGACGCGGGGCTGGACGCCGTGCGCGTGTCGCTCAACTCCGCGTCCAAGGGGCTCTACGAGGCCTACTACAAGCCGGTGAAGTACGGCTGGGAGGACGTGGAGGCGTCCATCGCGCTGGCGCGCGAGCGGGGCGCATACCTGGCGCTCAACCTGCTCCTGTTCCCCGGCGTCACCGACCGCGAGGGCGAGGTGCGGGCGCTGGAGAACCTGGTGCGCAAGTACCGCGTGGATCAGGTGCAGACGCGCTCGCTGTGCATTGATCCGCTCCAGTACCTGGAGGTCGCGCGCGGCGTGGGCGCGGGCGGCGAGCCGGTGGGCATCCGCACGCTGCTCCAGCGGCTGAAGGCGGCGCGGCCGGGGCTGATCATCGGCAACTTCGCGCGCGGCCTGGACGAGCGGGAGAACGCCGCGGGCTCACCGGAGGTTTGACCGTCCGGGAGGGAAGGGTTACGCAGGACGGCATGTCCGCTTCCTCCTTCCGTTCCGCGTTCCGCCTCGCCGTCTTCTGTCTCTCCTCCGGTGCCGTCCTCGGTGCGTGCAGCAAGGCGCCCGAGGAGCCGGAGTTCGACCACGGCCTGAAGAAGCCGCTCGTGCGCAAGCTGCGCGAGGAGCTGGCGGAGACGCCGTGCGACAAGGCGAAGGCGCAGCAGCTGGCGCAGCTGCTGCTGGACACCGGCGACATGAAGGGCCTCACCCGCGTGACGGACACGTTCGGTGAGAAGTGCGGCCCCAACATCGTCCTGCTCCAGCTGGCGTACACGGCCAACGCGCGCGCCGGGGAGAAGGAGCTGGCGCTGAAGGCCGCCACCGCGCTGGTGACGGCGCAGCCGGACAACGCGAGCTACCACGTGTGGCGCGGCCTCTCATTGGAGGCGCTGGGGCGCACCGAGGAGACCGCGACGGAGCTGCAGAAGGCCTTCGACCTTCAGCCCGGCCAGCGTCCCATCCTCAACTCGCTGGTGAAGACCTACGACGCGCTGGGCAAGCCCTGCGAGGCGCTCGCCGCGTACCAGCGCTTCGTGGAGAACGCGAAGCCCTCCGAGGCGAAGTCCGCGGAGGTCCAGGAGCAGTTGCAGGAGCGGGCCGCCAAGACGAGCTGCCCGGCCCCGGAGGCCGCGGCGGCGCCCGACGCATCCGTGACGCCCGAGGCGGCGGCGAAGCCCTGAAGCGCGCGGGGACTACTCGGCGCCAGGGGGCATCAGCTCCTTGGCGACGAGGTTGCCCATCACGGCGTCCTTGGGGATGTAGCCGTCGGCGCCGGCCTCGCGGCAGATGCGCTGGAGCTCCTCGACGTTCTCGCCGGAGCACAGCAGCACCTTGATGCCCTTGAAGAGGCTGTTGCTCTTGATGAAGCGGCAGAACTGTTCGCCGTTCACGTTGGGCATGCGCACGTCCAGGAGCACCAGGTCCGGGCGCGTCTGCTTCTTCAGGATGATCTTCGTGGCCTTGTCCGCGGTGTCCGCGACGTGGACCTCGAAGCCCTTGGAGACCAGATCCGCTTCGATGATCCGCGCGGTCATCTCACTGTCATCCACGATGAGGATGCGCGGCTTGCGCCCCCCGGCGGCCACCGGGGCCTTGGGGAGTCCGCCGGAACCCGTGGCGGGTGCGGCCGGAGCCGCGGCGGGAGCAGGGGCGGCGGGCGCGGCGGCCGGGGCAGGGGAGGGGACGGGGATGTTCAGCGCCGGGGCGCCGATCATGCCCATGACGCCCCCCAGCACGCCCTCCAGGCCTCCGCTCTTGAGGATGTAGCCGTCCGCGCCGGAGTTCTTCACCTTCGCCTCCAGCTCCTGCTCGGAGATGTCCGAGTAGAGGACGAGCTTGGAGGTGACGCCCTTCTGTGTGCGGAGGTACTCGACGACATCGTCGCCGAACATCTCCGGCATGTTCACGTCCATGAGGATGAGCGCGAACGGGCCCTCGGTGAGCTTCTGGTTGAGCGTAGCCAGGTCCGGCGCGCCAATGGCCTCGTAGCCGGCGGCCGTCAGGGCCCGGACGGTGAGCTCCAGAAGCATCGGGCTGTCGTCAATGACCAGTACGCGGGACATCGTCCTCCTCAAGGGCTTCCAGCGCACAACCCTACACCTTTGGGTCACGATGGACCATCGAAACGGAGAGCAGGCGGCCGGTCCGGCATTGGACGATGGACCCTTGACCCCCTTTCTCCCGGTCTTGGATACTTCGCTGCCTTGACCCCGAACTCCTCCCCCCTCCAACGCGCCTTGCGCATGGCGCCAGACCGTACGGTGGCCGCCCAGGTCCGGCCGGAGCAGGAATTCTTCTGCTTCCGCGTGGGCGAGCTGCGCTTCGGCGTCCCCAGTGAGAACGTGCTCGAGGTGCTGCGCGCCGGGCTGCTCACGCCGCTGCCGCGCACGCCGTCCTTCATCCTGGGCGTCACCGGCCACCGAGGCCAGGTGCTTCCCGTGGTGGACCTCCTGCGCTTCCTCAGCAAGGGCGAGGCGCGCATCGGTCCGCGCACCCGCATCTTCGTGGGCGTCAGCGGCAGCTACGTGTCCGGCGTGGTCGCGGACACCGTGCTCGGCCTGCGCCGCATCCCCGTGGCGGACATCCTGCCGCCGCCTTTGGGCGGTGATCAGGCCGCAGAGCACCTCCTGGGCGTGGTGCAGGGCTCGGGGCCGGCGGATGGCCTCAACCTGCTCAACTTCTCCAAGCTCCTGCAGACGGCCCGTCAGCGCGCGGTGGTGCGATGAGCGGCAACGTCCTGCTGGATGAGGAAGTCCCCGAGCAGGAACGGGTCGTGGGAGAGGTGGACGTCCTCTTCTTCCAGATTGGTGATTCGGAGTACGGCACGGACGCGTCGTCCGTGCTGCGCATCGACCGGGCGCTCCCGGACGACCTGACCGTGCGCGACCTGGGGCTGCCCCACAAGGGCCACCGCGCGCTCGTGTTCGACACCCCCGAGGGCGAGGGCCACCTGAAGGTGGACGCCGTCAACGGGGTGCGCTCCATCCCGCTCGCCGGGCTGCGCCGCATGCCGGCCGCCGCCGCGGCGGCTTCGTATGCGGTGGGCGTCTGCCTCGACCTGGATGAAGAGGCGGGCCGTCCCGTGTTGCTCATTGATTTGGCGGAAACCTTGAAGACGCAAGGAAGGCACTGACACACATGTCCCTGGAGAGCCCCAACGAGAAGCCCGCGAAGTCCCGCGGCGCGAGGAAGTCCCCGGGCGTGAAGGCCGGCACGGAGTCCGTCATCGCCAACACGGTGACGGATCCGCTCAAGCCCTTCACCGACACGCTGATGGCGGTGCTGTCCGGCAACCTGAACGCGCGCGTCCCGCAGGACCGCGTGCAGGCGGATGCCAGCGGCTTTGGCCACCTGCTCAACCAGGTGCTGGAGCAGTTCTCCTCCGCCGAGCACCGCAAGCAGGTGGCGGCCCAGGAGATCGATCAGGCGCTCGACTCGCTCATCATCCTGGTGCGTGAGGGCGACCTGTCGCGCTGGAACACGTCCACCGAGGACCCCCAGCTCGGGCCCCTCCTCGAGGGCTTCGGCAAGGTCATCGAGACGCTGCGCATCTTCGTGCGGGAGATCAACGAGGCCGCGCTGCGGCTGTCGTCCTCCGCCAACCAGGTGCTGGCGGCGTCCACGCAGCACGAGACGTCCTCCACCGAGCAGGCCGCGGCCATCCACGAGACGACCGCGACCATGGAGGAGCTGAAGCACGCCTCCGCGCAGATCGCGGAGAACGCGGGCAGCGTGGCGCGCGTGGCGGAAGAGACGCTGGGCGCGGCCCGCGCGGGCCGTGGCGCCATTGGCGAGTTCATCCAGGCCATGCAGCAGATCCGCAGCGACGGCGTCGCGGTGGCGGACTCCATCTCCAAGCTGTCCAAGCGCGTGGAGCGCATTGGCACGGTGGTGGAAGTGATTGACGAGATCGCGGACCGCTCCGACCTCTTGGCGCTCAACGCGGCGCTGGAAGGCAGCCGCGCGGGTGAGGCGGGCAAGGGCTTCTCCATCGTCGCGGCGGAGATGCGCCGCCTGGCGGAGAACGTCCTGGAGTCCACCAAGGAGATCAAGAACCTGATCACCGAGATCCGCGAGGCCACGCAGGCCGCCGCGGGCGCCGCGGACGCGTCCAAGCACGCCACGGAGTCCGGCGAGAAGCTGGGCGCGGTGGCGGCGCAGGCGGTGGAGGGCATCCTCGCCGGCGTGCAGGAGACGAGCGACGCGGCCCGGGTCATCAACCTGGCGACCCAGCAGCAGCGCACGGCCACCGAGCAGGTGGTGGCGTCCATGGCGGAGATCGAGGACGTGACGCGCCAGACGACGCAGGCGTCCAAGCAGGCCACCGGGGCGGCCGCCGAGCTCACCCAGCTCGCGGGCCGGCTCGCGGAGCTCATCAAGCGGTTCAAGGCCGACTAGGCGTTCTCCTGAGGGGAGAAATGGGTCGAGGGGCGTGCACAGCGCCCTGACGCCCGCGACCCATGGACACCGAGGCCCTCAAGAAATCCCTCCTGAAGAAGTTCCAGGAGGTCACGGCCGACCGACTCCAGAAGATCCAGCTGGGAGTCATCGACCTGGAGAAGGAGACCGCGGAGCAGGCCGCGGAGGACGTCGCGCGCGAGCTGCACACGATGAAGGGCGAGGCCCGCATGCTGGGCCTGGCCGCCATCGGTCAGTTGGCGCACGCCGCCGAGGACGTCCTGCGCGCCGAGCGCGAAGGCAAGACGGCCACCGAGACGGCCACGGACGTGATGCTCCGTGCCTGCGACGTGCTGTCGGACCTCATCGAGGATCTGGACGCGGCCCACACCGGCACGTCCGCCACCGAGGAGATGGTGAAGGCGCTGTCGGAGGTGTCCGGCCACCCCGTGCCCGCCCTGGGCCCGGTGCGCAAGCCCGCCGCCTCCGCGCAGCCTCCGCCCAAGCCCGCGGTGCAGGCGCCCGTGGCCCCACCTGTCGCCGCGCCCGTGGCCCAGGCTCCGGTGGCCCAGGCTCCGGTGTCCGTGCAGGCCCCGCCCCGCGTGGCGGAGCCCGTCGCCGTGGCCGCGCCGCCTCCGCCGGCCGCGAAGGAGGAGGAAGCGCCCAGCGCCGCGAAGAGCAACACCATCGCGGACCGCAGCATCCGCGTGAACGTGGAGGTGCTGGACTCGCTGGGCCTGCTCGCCGGCGACCTGCTGGTGGAGAGCGCCCGCGGCCGGCTTCGCAGCACGGAGACGGCGCAGCTCTTCGAGCGCTTCAGCCGCCTGGGCGACCGCTTCCTGCGCATCTCCGAGGACGTGGACGTCCCGGATGACATCCGCAAGGAACTGGAGCGCGCGGAGGCGGACCTGCACATGCTGCGCGACGACGCGTTCCGCTTCGTGCGCCGCAACGGGGACGGCATCAACACGCTGCACGGCAACCTGGCCCAGCTGGCGGACCACGTGGCCGAGGCGCGCCTGGTGCCGCTGTCCACCGTGTTCGACGCGTTCCCTCGCGCGGTGCGCGACATCGCGAAGACGCAGAACAAGGAAGTGGACCTGATCATCGAGAACGCCGACATCGGCGTGGACAGGTCCATGCTGGCCGACGTGCGCGACGCGCTGGTGCACCTCTTGCGCAACGCGGTGGACCACGGCCTGGAGTCTCCGGACTTCCGCCAGCAGATGGGCAAGCCCGCCACGGGCCGCATCCGCATCCGCGTGCGCGTGGACGGCGACATGCTCCACATCGAGGTGGAGGACGACGGCCGCGGCATGGACACCGAGCGGCTCAAGCAGGTGGCCATCAACAAGCGCCTCTTGTCGCCGGTGCAGGCCGCCGCGCTGTCGGAGCGCGAGGCCATCGAGCTCATCTTCCGCCCGGGTTTCTCCACGCGCGAGCAGGTCAGCGAGCTGTCCGGCCGCGGCGTGGGCATGGACGTGGTGAAGCGCAAGGTGGAGACGCTGGGCGGGTCCGTGGGCGTGCAGAGCCGCCAGGGCCGCGGCACCACCATCACGCTGCGCCTGCCTCAGTCGCTGGCCCTCATGAAGGTGCTGCTGGTGCGCCTGGGCGACGACGTCTACGGCATGCCCGCCGCGGACGTGGTGGCCGTCATGCGCATCAAGCCGGATGACCGCATGGAGGTCTTCGGGACGCTGGCGGTGCGGCACCGGGGCAAGCCCACGGCGCTCGTGGCGCTGGGGCCGCTGTTGGGCCTCAACGGCGGCAACCGCTTCGACAAGCCTCCCGCGGTGGTGGTGCGCCACGGCGACGACTACGCCGCGCTGGTGGTTGACGGCTTCGTGGACGAGCGCGAGGTGGCGGTGAAGCCCTGTGGAGGCGAGTTCCTCAAGGGCGCGCCGTTCATCGCGGGCACGGCGGCGCTGGAGGACGGGCGCATCGCGGTGCTGCTGCACGTGCCGGACATCATGACGGAGGTGCGCCGCATGGCCCGCCCCGTCACCCAGGCGCCCGCCAGCCGCCGGCTGCGCGTGCTGCTGGTGGACGACTCGCCCATCGCGCGCGCGACGGAAGGCGCGCTCGTCAAGGCGCTGGGCCACTCCGTGGAGGAGGCCCAGGACGGCGAGGAGGCGTACGTGAAGGTGCAGTCGAACACGTACGACCTCATCCTCACGGACGTGCAGATGCCGAAGCTGGACGGCTTCTCCCTCACGCGGCGGCTGAAGGGCACGCCCGCCGTGGCGCGCATCCCGGTCATCATCCTGTCGTCGCTCGCGTCGCCGGAGGACAAGCGGCGCGGCCTGGATGCGGGCGCGGATGCGTACCTGGTGAAGGGCGAGCTGGGGGTGGAGATCCTGGCGCAGTCCATCGATCGGCTGACCTGAGGAGCCTCTCGTGGGCGGCGGCACGGCGGTGATGGGACTGGCGTTCCGGGTACTCCTGGTGGGGCGGGGCCTGCGCGGGCTGGTGCGCGGGCTCTTCGAGGGAGAGTCCCTGGTCGCCGTGGGTCCACCGGAGGCGGACTTCGTGGGGGCGGAGGCGGTGGTGCGCCGCCACTTCCCGGACGTGCTGCTGGTGGACCTGACGTCCTCGGAGGCGCTCTCCGCCATCGAGCGCATCATGGCCCAGCGCCCCACGCCCATCCTCGCGCTACACCCGGGCGTGCTCACCGGCCAGCAGGCGTTCCAGGCGCTGGCCCTGGGCGCGCTGGACGTGATGGACCGGCCCATGACGCCGGGGCCGGACTTCTGGCACGCGGTGAACCGCAAGCTGGTGATGCTGGCGCAGGTGAAGGGCGTGCGCTCGCCGCCCGTCTCGCCCAAGGCCAGGCAGCCGGTGCAGGAGGGGCCCACCGCGCCGTTCCCCCTGGTCGCGCTGGCTGCCTCGCTGGGCGGGCCGAAGGCCGTCGCGTCCGTGCTGCGGATGATTCCGCGGGGATTCCCCGCGCCCATCGCCTACTGTCAACACATCAGCCAGGGCTTCACGGAAGGCCTGGCGCACTGGCTGTCCACGGAGACGGCGCTCCGCGTCGTCGAGGCGACGCATGACGCGTGGATGGAGCCGGGCACGGTGTACATCGCCCCTTCGGGAGGACATCTGCTGGTGAAGCCGGACGGCCGTCTGGAACTGGATACAGGACCTGCCCTGCGGGGCTTCCGCCCCTCGTGTGACATGCTGCTCACTTCGGCCGGGGAGTCTTTCGGCAAGAGGTGCATTGGCGTCATCCTGACGGGCATGGGCCGAGACGGCGCCAGGGGGCTGAAGGAGATTCGCGAGCGGGGCGGGCGCACCATCGCGCAGGACGAGGCCACGTGCGTCGTCTACGGCATGCCTCGCGAGGCCGTGCTGCTGGGAGCGGCGCAGCAGGTGCTGCCGCTGGACGTCATCGCTCCGACGCTCGTGCAATGGGTGGACGCGTGCTGAACGTGGGCAACAAGGTGCTCCAACAGCTGTCCGCGCTCCTGTTGGAACGCGCGGGGCTGAAGATCACCCTGGATGGGTATCACAGCCTGCGGCTCGCCCTGTCCACGCGCATGCCCGTGCTGGGGCTGAGCGACCCGGAGAAGTACCTGCAGAAGCTGATGAGCGCGAGCGGCGAGGAGGAGCTGCGCGCGCTCCTGCCGCTGGTGACGGTGGGGCACACGGAGTTCTTCCGCGACGCGAAGCAGTTCCGCGCGCTGGAGGGGAGCGTGCTGCCGGAGCTGCTCGCGCGGGCCCGGCGCGAGATGCGCAAGGTGTCCATCTGGTCCGCGGGCTGCGCCACCGGAGAAGAGCCCTACAGCCTGGCGCTGGTGATGGCGGAGCTGGGCGCGCTCGCGGTGGAGGTGGACCTGTGGGCCACCGACCTGAACCTGGCCGCGGTGGAGGCCGCGCGGCAGGGGCGCTTCTCCTCACGCCGCGCGATGGCCATTGGCCCGGAGCGGCTCAAGCGCTTCTTCCGGCCCGTGGAGGACGGCTACGAGGCGTCGCCCATCCTGCGCGAGTACATCCGCTTCGATGGCCAGAACCTGGCCGCGCCGGTGTTCGACAAGGTGGCGCCCGCGTCGTTGGATCTCATCCTCTGCCGCAACGTCATCATCTACTTCGACCTGCCCACCATCCGCGGGCTGATGGACCGCTTCCTCGCGGCGCTGCGTCCGGGCGGGCTGCTCTTCCTGGGGTACTCGGAGAGCCTGTTCAAGGTCTATGACCGCTTCGAGATGATCGAAGTGGACGGCGCGTTCGTGTACCGGCGCCCGCTGGGCGAGCGCCCCCGTCCGCCGCCGCCGCTGGCGCCCATGGCGACGGAACCCCGGCCGGGCAGCCCGGAGTCCTTCGCGGTGGAGCTGCGCCAGCGGATGCAGGCCAGCGCGGAGACCGCGGCCCGGCTGCGCGCGGGAGGCGTGAGCGACGCGGCGGGTGCCAGGGCTCCGGACGCGCCCGTGCGCAGGCCCACCCTGGAGATGCCCTCCCTGGGCGCGCTCGGGGGCCGCCGCACCGGGGAGTTCCCCGCCGTCCGCCCGGAACCGGCCCGCACCGGCGAGTTCCCCGCCATCAAGCTGGATCCGCCCCGTCCCGGAGAGCCTCCGCGCCGGACCGCGACGACCGGCTCCTTCGCCGCGGTGCGCGTGGAGCCGCCCACGCCGCGGCCCCCGCCGGAAGCGACGCCCGCGCGCCCCAGCGGCTCATGGCCCCAGTTGCTGCCGCCCGCGGAGCGCTTGAACATGGCCGTGCGGAAGATGGCGCAGGGTGACTTTCCCGCCGCCATCGACGGCGTGAAGCGGCTCCTGGTGGACGAGCCCTCCGACCTGGACGCGCTCCTGACGCTGGGCAACCTGTACTCGCTCACCGGCCGCATCAACGAGGCGCGCGACACCTTCGGTCAGGCGCTCCAGCGCGAGCCGCTGTGCGTGGAGGCGCGCGTCTTTGGCGGGGTGGCGGCGATGCAGGCGGGGAGCCTGGTGGAGGCGCGCTCCGAGCTGGCCAAGGCCCTGTTCCTGGAGCCCACGCTGGCCATTGGACACTACCTGCTGGCCCAGGTGCAGGAGCGCACGCAGGACTTCGAGGCGGCCCGGCGCAGCTACCGCAACGCCGTCGCGCAGTTGAAGTACCCGCAGCGCCCGTTGGCGGGGCACTACCCGGAGATGCTCGACTCCGCGGAGGCCATCTCCCGCGCGGCCCGCTATGCGCTGGCCGCGCTGGAGGAGCAGCAGCCGGGCTGAAGAAGAAGCCACAGCCCGGCGGACGGCTTCAGTCCAGGTTGCCCTTCACCTGATCCAGGCTCTTGGACGGATCCAGCACCGCGCCGAACTTCTTCTGGATGTACGTCTTGGCCTGGTTGCGCAGCAGCATTCCGGGGTCGGTGCCCTCGCCGGAGATGGCCTTGTCCGTGATGGTGAAGCTGGCGTCCAGGTTGATGCCCATCACCTTGCCGACGAGCTTCGCGCCCTCGTCGCCCTGCCAGTCGGACTTCACGCCGTACTTGGAGCCCCAGTACTGCAGGAGCTGCTCGACGCGCTTCTTGACCTCGTCCTTAGGAAGGTTGTGGGGGACCTCGAACTTCATCGTGCCCATGGCTGACTCCTGATTCATTCCGCGAAAGCGGGTGCGTCCATCCGGTTTAGTGACCTCGGGCCGGAAAGTGAACCGCCGTCTTCAATGGGATGTCCACCGGCTGCCTACCGGGCGCCCCAGCGCTCCAGGTACGGGTCCAGGTCGAACTTCTCCGCGGTGCGCAGCGAGCTCATGGGCCGGACCTTTCCAATCACCGGGCGCTCCTGGAAGGGCCGGTCGTGCAGCCCCAGGACCCACATGAAGTTGGAGACGCTCGCCGGGTCGCGCCCGTCCACCGCGTAGGTGTCGTTGAGCCGCGCGATGCGGGCCAGCGCCTCCTCCGGCGTGGGGCTCCACTCCAGGATCTTCTTCCCCCAGAGCATGCGCAGGTAGTTGTGGATCCGCCCGCGCTCCCGCAGCTCGCGCTGGGACGCGTTCCAGAGCGCGTCCTGCGTGCGGCCCTGATCCAGCTCCTCGAAGGAGTAGAGGTGCGGGCGCGGATCCTTGCGGTGGCGTGACAGTGTCTCGCGCGCCCACGCGGGCAGGGAGTCCGTGCTCAGCTGCTTCGGGCCGGGCGTGTGGAAGCAGTAGTTGAAGCCCAGCTCGCGGCGCACGAGCAGCTCCTCCACGAAGGACTGCACTGCGGGGTGGTCCTTGCCCTTCGCCGCGATGGCCGCGCGCGCCGCCTCGCCGGGGAAGAGGTTTCCCCAGTGGAAATAGGGCGACAGGTTGGACTGCTGGCCCAGGCCCGGATCATTGCGGCCGGTGTCGTAGCCCTCCAGCCGCTCGCGCAGGAACGCGTTCAGGGCCTTGAGGCCCGCCTTGCGTCCACCGCGCTCGGAGAGGGGCTTCACGGAATGATCCAGCGCGAACGTGTCCAGCGCGGCGCGGACCTTCACGGCGTCGGACAGCTCGAAGTCCGGCTGGAGCTTCGCGCCCGACACGCGCGGCTTGCGCTTGGGCAGCGTGCGCTCCAGGTACTCCGGCCACAGCTTGCGCAGCTTGGGGCGCAGCGCGTACGCGCCCACCTGGGCCGCGGGGATGCGCTGCATGGGCACCACGCAGGAGGCGTCCACGGCGATGAGCGGCACCCGCAGCGCCTTCGCCGCGCCTCTCAGGTGGCCCGGGATGATGTACGTGGGGAACAGGTCCGACACGACGGCCGCCGCGCGCCGGCCCAGGCTCGCGAGCCTCGGCTTGTGCTCCTTCTTCGTGCGCGGCAGCTCCAGCCAGTACGGCAGGCCGCGCGCGGCGCAGCCCTTCGCCATGTCCGCCATGCCCTCCAGGGCCCATGCGTGGAGCCGCTCCGACGCGTAGGGGTAGTCCGGGCGGATGGCCTGGTAGACGACGACGGGCAGGCCCAGGTGGTTGCCCAGCGCGATGGCGGCGTCCAGCGCGTGGTTCTCCTCCCACCGATGGTTCACCATGCACCAGTAGAGGACGAAGTCGCGCTGACCGGGAGGGAAGGGGGCCTCGTTCACCGCCTGCACGCGGGCGGAGTCGACGCCGAGTTCGGACCAGGAGATGCCTTCAGGCATGGGCGCGCGAGAATCTTCGACACGCGGCGGAAAACCAACACGCTCGCACCGGTTGTGGTTTTCTGCCGGACGGCCGGACCCAAGGAGCCCCTCGCGTGTCACACCGTCGAACCTGGAACCTCCCTGTCACCGTCCTCGCGATCGCGCTGATGCTGCCGGGCCTCGCACTCGCGCAGGCGGGTGGCACGGGCGTCTATCCGGCGCCGCAGCCGCCGCCTCCGCCCGCGCCGGGCATGTACCCCGCGCCGTCCTCGCAGGCCGAACCCCAGGCGGAAGAGCCCCAGCCCGTGTCGCCCTCCAGCGGCGGCTACGAGCAGATGCCTCCGCCCACGCAGGCCGCGCCCCAGACGAACCCGGATGAAGTCCCTCCCCGCGCGGACGACGCGCCGCTCGCGCCGCCGGATCCGGACCGCCTGCGCACCGAGCCGCAGGCGCCGCTGACCGAGGGCGCGCGGGAGGTGCGCCCGGAGTCCATCCGCGACGAGACCGCGACGGCCGCCTCGCGGATCCGCCCGCCGCCCGAGGACAACGGCGTGTTCCTGGACGGCCAGCGCCGCCGGGGGCCGTTCCTCTCCGGTCCGGGCAGCACGCGCTTCGTGCTGCACCACACGGCCCTGGGCGCGCTGGGCGGCTTCTTCACGCAGGCGTTCTCCAAGGAGTTCAACTTCGACCGCAGCTCGCGCGAGTCCATGCTCGCGGGCACCCTCATCGGCGCGGGCCTGGGCTTCGGCGCCTCCGCGTGGTGGCAGTTCAACAACTGGGTGGACACGCCCATGGCGAACTTCACCATCCTCAACTCGGGCATTGGCGGCATGTTCCTCGCGGGCTTCATGGACCTCATCACCCAGGACCCGGGCGTGCTCACCTGGTCCGCGTTCCTGGGCGCGGAGCTGGGCGCGTGGCTGACGGCGGGCATCGGCGGCGGTCAATTGCCGCTGTCGGACGGCCTGCTGGTGGCGTCCGGCGCGGGCTGGGCGGCGGCGTACAGCGCGCTGTTCCTCGCCATCGTGCACTTCTCCGGCACGGCCATCTCCGGCAAGACGTGGAAGGACATGCTGCTCATCTCCCCGGGCGTGGGCGCGGGCGTGCTGGCCCTGGCGACCATGCGCTACAACCCCACGGCGTCGCAGATCCTGCGCGCGGACCTCTTCGGCGGCGGCGTGGGCGCGGCGGTGCTGCTCATCTCCGGCCTGGTGCTGGGCGGCTTCAACCAGTCCACCCCCTACGTGCTGTCCTTCCTGGGCTCCGCGGGCGCCATCACCACCGTGAGCCTGTTGTGGGAGGAGAGCGTGGACCGGTCCGCCCTGCGCAGCGCCAAGGACCGGCCCTACAAGAACGTCTGGTGGTAGACGGCCTGGCGGACGGGCGAGCAGGCGTCATGGCGCGGGGGAAGGGGCGGCATCACCTTTCCCCGGTATGGCGCGCGTCCTCCCGTTCTCGGCCCTCCTGACCTCGCTGGGCTCCTCGCTGGAGCCCGGGGACGGTCCTCCTCGCGGAAACGCGGCCCCGCTGCCCACGCACGTGCGGCCCCTGCTGGAGGCCGCGAACCCGAGCGCGGAGCTGCGCCGGATGCGCGACTCGGGCGGTCTGTTGAAGGACGCACGTCCCGCCCTCTACGTCGTGGAGCTGCACGGCCCCGCGGGCGCCTTCTCCGGCCCTCCGGTGCGCTACCTGCTGTGCGCGCTGACGCCGGACGCGGTGCCGTCACTGGAGCAGGACCCGTACCGGCCCCGCGCGTGGGAGGTGGAGCCCGCCGTCACGCTGGTGGCGGATGACCACGGCGCCCTGCGTGCCCTGCTGGCGGAGGCGGCCGAGCGCGGCATCTCCGTCTGGAAGGGGCAGTACGACGGCAGCCCGGTGTCGCTCCTGCGCATCGAACCGTCTCCGGTGTCCAAGCGCCTGCAGGCGGTGCTGGACGAGGCCCCCATGCGGCCCCTGGCGGCCCTGAGCGAGCAGGGCCGGACGCTGGCCGCGGTGGTGCCGCTGTCCGAGCCGGGCCTGGAGCTGTGCCCCATCCACCGTGCCCTCAAGGGCGTGGAGACGTTCCAGGAAGAAACCTTCCTCACCCTGGTGGCCGCGTACGCGCGCGTGACGGAACTGGACGCGCCCCTCACCACGCCGCAGGGACTGGCCGCGGCGCGCGAGCGGCTGGCCACGCTGGTGCCCGGACAGCACGCCGTGCTGCTGGTGCTGCCGGGAGGCCGGGGCCGCATCCTGCGCTTCCGTCAGGGGCTGGACCTGGCGCACCTGAAGGGCGCGCCCCGGAACCCCACGCTGCGCAGCCTGGACCTGGCGCTGCTCAACGCGCTGGTGCTGCGCACGGTGCTGGGCATCCAGGAGCCGGAGGCGTCCGGACATCCTCAAGTCTTCCCGGTGCACGGCCTGGAGGCGCTGGTGGCCGGTGTGGAGGCCGGCACCTTCCAGGCGGGCTTCGCGCTCAACCCGCCGCCGGTGTGGGAGGTGAGGGCGGTGATGGAGGCCCAGGCCACGCTGCCGCCGCGCACCCTGAGCGTGGAGCCGCGCGTGCCGGCGGGGTTGCTCTTCCTGGATCCCGAAGTCTGACGGCCCCCTGAGTGCGTGCGCTGACCGGCACCGCGCAGGACTGGCCCCAGCGGGTGCGGCTGCGGTTGGAGCCGGGCCCGGGGGAGACGCTCGACGCCATCTGCGGAGGTGAGGTGCAGGTGCTCCAGCGCCGGCTGGGCTACCGCTTCACGTTGGACCCCGTGCTGCTGGCGCACTTCGCGGTGTTCGAGGCGGGAGCGGACCGGGGGCGGCTGCTCGACCTGGGCACCGGGTGCGGCATCATCCCGCTGGTGCTGGCCCGCCGGTTCGGGAGGGCGGACATCACCGCGTTGGAGCTGCAGCCGGGCCTGTTCTCCCTGGCCGAGCGCAACGTGTACCTCAACCGCTGCGAGGGCGCGGTGACGCTGGTGCAGGGCGACCTGCGGCACGTGACGGAGACGTTCCCCGCGAGCAGCTTCGGTCACGTGCTGTGCAATCCGCCGTACCGCGCGCGCACCACGGGCCAGAGCAACCTGTCCCGGGAGAAGGCGCTCGCGCGGCATGAGATTGCCTGCGAGCTGCCGGACGTGGTGCGCGCCGCGGCGTACGTGCTGGTGCCCCGGGGAGCGCTGTGCATGGTGTACCCGGCGTCGCGCTTCAGCGAGCTGGTGTCGGTGCTGCGCACGCTGCAACTGGAGCCGCGCACGGTGCGCATGGTGCACCCGCGCGCGGACCGGCCCGCGAAGCTGGTGCTGCTCCACGCGGTGAAGGGCGGCCGGGCGGACCTCACCGTGCTGCCGCCGCTCTTCGTCCACGCGGACGAGGAGGCGGCCTTCACGGAAGAGGTCAACGCCATGGTCGGCTGACACACCCACACGACTTTCGCTTCACCCAGGGTGCGGCGGGGCAGGGTAGACTCCCCGGCCTCGGGGCCGGGACCGGCCGCCCCGTCTTTGCGAAGGCAGGGTGTGATGCGCGTGGACTTCCACCGCGCCGTGCGATGGCGACTCCTGGCCCCGGTCCTGGGCTGCTGGGCCGTGGCGGCGCTGCTGCTGGGCTCCAGCGCGCAGGCGCAGACGCAGGCGGACCGGCTCTATCTGAGCTACGGCCTCTCCGGCGGCGGCTCACTGGAGGCGGGAGGCGCCCGCATCAAGGAGCGGCGGACCCTGGAGCTGCGCGTGCCGCTGCCGCCGCTCGTCGTGGGGCGCACGTACCTGCTGCCGTCGGTGGGCTACGAGACGCGGTGGATGGGCGCGAACGTGCCCACCCTGAAGGACGACACGGTGGATCAGCAGTACCACCGCATCCAACTGGGGCTCACGGCCGTCCGGCCCCTGGCGCCGCGCTGGTTGCTCGTCACGGGCGTGACGGCCAGCACCCGCACGGACTTCCGGTCGTCCTTCGACATGGCGCTGGACACGTCGTGGGTGGCGTTCGCGATGGCCAACTACCAGTTCGAGGACACGCCGGGGCTCGGGCTGACGTTCGGCGTGGTCGCGCTGTGGCCGTTCGACGCGCTGCCGGTGATCCCCATGCTGAGCCTGACCTACAACCGGGGCCCGTACGTCCTGGAGGTGGGCTTGCCCCGGCTCACGCTGCTGCGCAGGCTGGGCGACACGGTGGAGCTGGGGCTGGTGGGCGCGCTGGACATGCAGGTGCTGCGCACCCGCTTCGACCCGGAGCTCCAGGCGCTGAACGCCAGCTACCTGCGCGAGACGCAGGTCCGCGTGGGGCCCACCGTGAACGTCCATCTGGGACGCGACCTGTGGCTGAGCTCGTCGGTGGGCCTGTCGCTGATCAACGACTACGCGCTGCTGGACCGCGAGCGCGAGAGCCTGAACGTGCGCGGGCTGGACATGGGGCCCGCGCTGTATGGCCGCGTCGTCCTGGGCTGGCGCCCGCAGCGTCCCCAGGCGAAGGCGAAGAGCCCGCGCCCGGCGAACTGAGCGCGGGGCCTACTTCCCCTCCGAGGCCTCCGCGGCGCGTGGCGCGTCTTCCGCTTCGACGCCCGCGAGGAAGGCGGGAGGCTCCTGGGCCATGAATCGCTCCAGGTCCTCCCGCGCCGCCTCCGCCCGGGGGTCGCGTCGCCGGGCATAGCAGTCGGCGCGGGTCAGCAGCAGGTCGCGGTTCCAGGGGACGTGCGGTTCCAGGGGCGCGAGTCCCTCCACGCACAGCTCCACGCCTCCCGCAGTGACCGCGAGCCCGGCGCGGATCCGCTCCCGCTGGTCGGAGGCCGCGCTCGCCGCGAAGGGCTGTTCGAGCACCGCGTAGAGCCTGCGCGCCAGCTCCGGCGAGCGCTGGCCCAGCCGGAAGGCGGTGTTCAGGGCCTCTTCCGTCAACGCGGGGACCGGCCATGGATTCTGGCGCAAGGCCGTGAAGGCCCGCTCCAGCAGCGCGACCGCCGGGGCATCCTGCCCCTGGGACTCCAGCCGCAGGGCCTCCAGCATCGTGGCCTCCACGGGGAAGCGTTCCTCCAGGGAGCGCACGGCGGTGAGCGCGTCCGGATGCCGGGTCATCACCAGGGCGTGCGCCAGCGCGTACTCCTCCCGCGGGCCCCGGGCCTGCCGCTTCAGGGGCTGCCACAGGGCGACCACCTGGGCGTCACGGCCCGCCACCGCCGCGTCGACGAAGGCGTCGTAGGCGCGGAAGGCCTCGGAGCGCGGCCCGGGCACCGTGTACCCCAGCCAGAGCCGGAGCTCGTCGACGCGGTGCCAGTCCGGGCTTCCGTTCGCGAACGCCATCCGGTCCACCTTGAGCTCGGCGGCGGTGCGGCGCAGCTCGGAAGGGGAGAAGAAGACGGACCGGCCCAGGCTGCGCGCGAAGGCGAACTCCATGGAGGACAGGTCGTCGGTGTTGATCATCTCCTCGCCGTGCTCCGCGGCCAGCTTCGCCAGCTCCGCGTTCGCGATGAAGTGCGCGAGCACGCCCTCCAGCTCGTCCGTGCGCCAGATGGCGTGCAGGGCGGTGCGGTAGGGCTCCTGCGTGATGCGGGCGCGCAGCCGCTCCAGGTCATGTGACAGCGGCCCGGTGGAGGCGACGAGCAGCAGGTCTCCGGTGTGCGTCTGCCACGTGTCCACCGACGCGAACTCCGAGGACAGCGTGGCGTAGGCGCTCTGCACGGTGAGGGCGTCCACCTCGTAGGCCTGGAGCCATTGCAGGAACAGGCCGCCCTCGGCCAGCCGCTCCTTCGCCGCCTGGTAGAACTCGCGCGTGAAGAGGCTGGAGATGCCGGCGCGGTAGGGGTTGGAGGGCTCGGAGAAGATGATGTCGTAGCGCTCGCGGGTGGTGAGCAGCACCTCGCGCGCGTCCCCGATGGTGGTGCGCACCTTCGGGTTGTCCATCACGCCCGCGTTCACGGCGTGGCAGCGGCGCGCCACCTCCAGGATGGCGGGCTCGATCTCCACCACGTCCACCCGCTCCATCCCCGGCACCCGCCCCAGCCAGCCCGCGGTGCTGCCCGTGCCCAGGCCGATGACGAGCGACGTGCGCGGAGAGGGGTGCAGGAGCGCGCCGATGAGGCCCGACATGACCTGGGTGGGCGCGTCGTCGATGGCGTTGCCGTCCACCTTGCCGTTGACGATGAAGTTGAGGCCGTTGCCGTCCGCGAGCGCGACGCTGCTCTCCACGCCCTCATGCTCCCAGGAGATGGCGGCGCGGATGGCGGAGCGGAACCGGTCCAACTGCTGGCTGTCCGCGTCCCCCAGCCTGGCGCGGCCCGCGCCCACGCCCGAATGGCGCCACGCGGCGGTGGGCCCCTGCGCGGTGAGCAGCAGCACGGCCAGTCCGGTGGCCAGCGCGGGTGCCAGCAGCGCGCCACGCTGGCGCTCCCGCAGGAAGGAGAGCACCGCGGCGCCCAGGCCCAGCGCGGCGAGGAGCCCCGACACGGCCTGCCAGGTGACGGGCGCGG
Source organism: Corallococcus sp. M7 (assembly GCF_054512695.1). Classification (NCBI taxonomy): domain Bacteria; kingdom Pseudomonadati; phylum Myxococcota; class Myxococcia; order Myxococcales; family Myxococcaceae; genus Corallococcus; species Corallococcus sp. M7. Next base: position 5,439,140 of record NZ_CM137252.1, on the reverse strand, counting down.
TGAGCAGCGGAATCACCCCGAAGCCGCCCGCGAGCGAGCCCACGATGGAGCCGCCCGTGTTCCACGCATACACCTGGCCCACCTGCCGGCCCGCGTCCTGGCGGCCGCGCCCGATGAGCGCGAGCAGCAGCGGGAACTGCACGCCGGACACGAACGCGGCGGGCAGCACCACGATGGAGGTGATGAACGTCCAGCCCAGCGCCATGCCGCCCAGGCCCAGGGCCCCCAGCGGACGCAGCAGCGCGGCGAGGATGGCCAGCCGGTCCCCCAGCGCGAAGGGCACCGCCATCAGCACGGCCTCCGCCGCGCACGTGAGCGCGAAGCCCAGGAGCGTGGCCGGGCGGTGGCGGAAGAAGACGGTGTAGGCCGTGCCGCCCAGGCCGATGCCCAGCAGCGCCAGGGCGAGGATGAGCCCGAACGTGAACGTCGTGCCGCCCAGCAGCGGCCCCAGCATGCGGTACCAGACCAGCTCCATCAGCAGGAACGCGAAGCCCACCACGGCGGCCGTCACCAGCACGAAGCCCCGGGGCGGCAGGGCGCCCGCGTCGGCCACGGGAGCAGGAGCCGTGGGCCCGCCGGCGGGCGCGGGCGTGGCCGGAGCGGCGGGCTCCCCGGGCTCCATCGACCGGCTCACGGAGCGCGCGATGATGGCCACGAGCGCGTTGAGCAGGCACGCCGACCAGAGCGTGGCGCGGTTGCCCAGCACCTCCAGCAGCAGGAACGTGGACGCCACCGTGCCCGTCACGGCGCCCAGCGTGTTGACGCCGTAGAGCAGGGCGAGGTCGCGGCGGTGCGGATCCGCGTCGGAGAGCACCGCGCGCGCCGCGGCGGGGAGCGTGCCGCCCATGAGCACGGTGGGCACCGCGAGCACCAGCAGCGACAGCGCCAGCCGCACCACGGTGCCTGGCCCCAGGCCCATCACCGGCGTGCCGCCCAGGGCGATGTAGATGGCGCGCACCGCCTCCACGAGGAAGGGGCTCAGCGCGGCGCTCCCGGCGATGAGTAGCTCCAGGTTCGCGTAGAAGGCCAGCGGCCGTGCCTGCCGGTCCGCCCTCGCGCCCAGGAGCGCGCTGCCCAGCCCCAGCCCCGCCATGAAGATGGCGAGCACCGCGGCGGACGCGGCGGTCGACGCCCCGAAGATGAGGCGGAACTCCCTGAGCCACACCGTCTGGTAGACGAGTGCGCAAAGCCCCGAACCGAAGAGGAGGGGTGCCACCCTCCCAACGCGCGCGTTCATTGGACCCTCGAGGGGTCCGCGCGCCCTGTGTCCGTGGCGGGTCGCGGCCCCTTGCGGTGCCGCAGTATTCCCTAAGGACCGCGCCGGAGAAAACAGCGGCGCGGAGCCTCCCAGGGCCCGCTAGGGCGCCGGCTTCGCGCGCTCGGCGGCCTGGCGCTCCTGGCGGCACCAGGCGAGCTGCTCCTGGAGGGTGGCCAGGGGGACGGCCAGCTCCAGCTTGAAGGAAGAGCCGTCCGGCCGGACCTTCGCGAAGTCCAGCAGCTGCGCCAGGTCCTCCTTGCCGTCCGCCTGCGCCTTCATGCGCGCCATGGACAGCGCGCCGCCCAGGGACTTGCCCAGGTCCGTCATCTTCTCCGCGTCCAGGCCCGTCACGTTGGCCACCATGGCCACGTCGCCGCTGGTGTCCAGGTGCAGCTCCACGTTCTGGGCCACGTCCGTCAGCCGCCGCGCCAGCTCCTCCTGGCCCGGCCCCAGCAGCTTGGCCAGGGTCTCCACCGCCAGCACGCCGTACATCTCACCGTAGGTGCTGTTCTCATCCAGCAGCGGCGGCCCTTCCTCCTGGCCGCGCCCGTCCATGCGGTCCAACACCGTCTTCACGGAGTCCGGCGACTTGCCGAACACCAGCATCTGGTTGTTCCAGGTGCCCACCGCGGTGTCCATGCGCCCGCGCTGCGTGCCGCCGTCCGGCAGGGCGAAGGTGGTGTCCCCCGGCTCGTACACGCGCGCGCCCGGTCCGTGGTCGGACGCCACGCGTTCTCCCAGGAGCTCCTGGTACTTCGCCTTGCTGAAGTCGCCGGAGAGGATGACGCCCTCGTCGGTGACGACCAGCCGGTCCAGGTCCTGGAGCGGATCCACGCCGCTCATCGCCTTGAACTGCTCCAGGTTCTTGCCGCCGTCGCGCAGCAGGCAGTCCATGAGCAGCTCACCCACGGGCGAGTAGCGCAGGGCGTTCGCCTCGATGACCACCGCCGTGCGGCCCGGGCCCCGGGGCAGCGCCGCGAGCAGCGGATCCCTCGGCTTCACCGGCGCGGCCACGCCCGCGTCCACCACCGCGGGCATCACCCAGGTGCGCCGCTTCTCCGCGCGCTCCAGGTCCGCGCCCTTCATGCGCCGGGGGAACTCCACGTCCGGAGCTTCAGCGGGAGGCTTGTCGCCCTGGCCCGTGAACATCAGGACCGCGCCCCCGGCGAACAACAGCAGCGCCCCCAGCAGCCACACCCTCCTGCGCCCGCGCGAATCCATGGTTCAGCAGTCCTTTCCCTCGAAGTGCCAGAAGCCCACGGAGAGGGCCCCCAGTCCGAACACCAGCACGCCACCCAGCAGCATTCCCAGCGAACCCTTCTCCAGCGGCGTGGAGCTGGCCAGGTCCGCCGCGCGCGACGCCAGCGCGGACAGCCGGGGCAGCACCAGCGTCACCGCTTCGAACGCCGTGCGCCCGAAGCCCGACTCCAGGTAGCGCGACACGTCCGCGCGGAAGCCCGCGAGGATGCCGCCCACCAGCAGCACGAAGCCCGCCGCCGAGCACAGCGCCGCGCTGCGTACCAGCGTCGCCGTGGTGAGCATCACCGCGTACACCGCCGCGAACCCCACGCACGCCAGGCCCCCGGCGATGAGCGGCCCCACCGTCCAGTACCCCGTCTTCACCCCGAAGATGAGCGTCAGCCCGCCCGCGGCGTACACCGTGCCGCCCACCGCCAGCGTCATCACCCCCAGGAACGTGCCGGCCAGCAGGTGCCAGCGCTGCAAGGGGAGGGCGAGCAGGTGCTCGATGCGGCCGGGAGACAGCAGCCCCGGCGCGAAGTCCGAGCACGCGACGATGCCGAAGAGGATGCCGCCGTAGAACACCAGGTACGCCGCCGCGCGGTACATGGGCCGCAGCGCCACATCCACGGACATGATGTTGGAGCGCATCACCTCGCCGAACAGGCGCGTCGCCGCGAGCGCTCCGTCCACGACCTCCAGCTTGAGGCTGAGCGCCACGGTGGCCAGCACCAGCGTGAGCCCCACCATGAAGGCCATGATGAACTTGCGCGACGCCGCCTCGCGCAGCACGTAACCGGCGATGACGAAGACAGGGCTCTTCACGCCGCCACCCCCGGCCCGCCGACCGCGCCCACGAGCACCGCCTCCAGGTCCGCGCCCTCGCGCTTGAGCTCCATCAAGAGCGCGCCCGACGCCCGCGCCTTGTCCAGCGCCGCGTTGAGCACCGCCACGTCCGCCGCGTCCACCATGTACACGCCATCCTCCCGGCCACCGCCCGCGGGCGCTCCGTCCGTCCTTGGTCCCCGCGCTGGATCCGCCACGGCCATGAAGCCCGCGGTCCCCAGCGCTTCCCGGTCCGCGCCGGGCGCGAAGCGCACGCGCCAGCGGGCCCCGGCCTTCGCCAGCTCCTCCAGCCGTCCTTCGCGCAGCACGCGCCCGTCCGCGAGGATGGCCACGCGGTCACACACGCGCTCCGTCTCCGCCAGCAGGTGCGAATTGAGGAACAGCGTCACGCCCTTCTGGACCTCCTCCTGGAGGATGCGGCGCACCTCCAGGCGGCCCATGGGGTCGATGCCGTCCGTGGGCTCGTCCAGCACGAGCAGCGCCGGATCTCCCAGGAGCGCCGCCGCCAGCCCCAGCCGCTGCCGCATGCCCTTGGAGTAGCCGCCGATGCGCCGGTCCAGCGCGTCCGAAAGTCCCACGCGCTCCAACAGCCGCGCGTGCGCGCCCGCGTCGACCTTGAGCCCCTTGAGCCGCGCCACGGTGGCCAGGAACGCGGGCGACTTCCACGTGCCCGGCAGGTGCAGCCGCTCCGGCAGGTAGCCGATGCGCGCGCGGATGGCGGGATCCTCCGGCGACCCGCCCAGCACCCGCACCGTGCCCGCGGTGGGTCGCACGATGCCGAGCACGCTCTTGATGAAGGTCGTCTTGCCCGCGCCGTTGGGGCCAATCAGCCCGAACGCGCTGCCCGCCGGGACGTGGAGGTCCATGCCCCGCAGGGCCTCATGGCCGCCACGTCCGAACGCTCGGCGATACGTTTTGCGCAGGCCCTGCACTTCGAGAGCGGGAGGTGGGGTCGTCACGGTTACGACTGTAGACGACCCGGTGGGCGGATGATTGCACCCGCATGGAAGCAGGCAGCCCCCGAGGGAGGGACGGGCGGCCCTGCATGCGGGCTTCCGTGGCGCGTTCCCCTGTTCGCGCCGCTGGGAAAGTCATTGCGCACCCGGAGCGCACGTGGCGCGACGCGACACCTCGTTATTCCCGGATGTTGCACTCCTCGGGGTTCCAACGGTGCCCCTGGTCCAGGCCCTGCAATGCCTGTCAGCGACCCGCGGGGCACGAAAGCCAACCGCCCTCGCGGCCACACCACACAGGAGACATGGGCATGACGTGGGCAAACGGGACCGAGCAGCAGCTTCAGGACGCGCGCCGTGAGCTGGAGGCCGCCGAGCGGGAGCTGAGCACCGGGACCGAGGCGGCGCGGGTGCGCTACGCACGGGCGCTGTACGAGGCGGACCTGGCCGGCCGGCGGGCCGACCGCATGGCGCGCGATTCCCGCCGCCAGCAGCTGACCTGGCGCCCCGTCGCCGGCTGAGCAGGCGGATTCGCGACGCGGAAGGGGTGAAGCGCGGGGCCCGGCGGTTTATACCGGCGACCCATGGCCCACCCCGTCCACCGTCCCCGCAGGCTGCGCCGCTCGGCGGCCCTCCGTGACATGGTGAGAGAGACGCGCCTCTCGCCCACGGACTTCATCTATCCGCTGTTCGTCGTGGAAGGCCGGGACGTGCGCCGGCCCATCTCCTCCATGCCGGGCATCTTCAACCTCTCGTTGGAGCACGCGGTGAAGGAGGCGAAGCTCGCGAAGTCGCTGGGCGTGCCCTCCGTCATCCTCTTCGGCATCCCGGACCACAAGGACGCGCGCGGCACCCAAGCGTACGCGACGGACGGCATCGTCCAGCGCGCCATCCGGGAGATCAAGGCGGCGGAGCCGGACCTCCAGGTCATCGCGGACGTGTGCCTGTGCGAGTACACCGACCACGGCCACTGCGGCGTGCTGGACGGCAACCACGTGGCCAACGACGCCACGCTGCCGCTCCTGGCCCAGATGGCCGTCACCTGCGCGCAGGCGGGCGCGGACATCATCGCGCCGTCGGACATGATGGACGGCCGCATCGGCGCCATCCGCAAGGCGCTGGACGAGGTGAAGCACCAGGACACGCCCATCATGGCGTACTCGGCGAAGTACGCCTCCGGCTTCTACGGCCCGTTCCGTGAGGCCGCGCAGAGCACGCCGCAGTTCGGCGACCGCCGCGGCTACCAGATGGACCCCGGCAACGTGCGCGAGGCCATCCGCGAGACGGCGCTGGACGTGGAGGAGGGCGCGGACTTCATCATGGTGAAGCCGGCGCTGTCGTACCTGGACGTCATCCGCGCGCTGCGGGAGAACTTCGACCTGCCGCTCGCCGCGTACAACGTCTCCGGCGAGTACGCGATGCTCAAGGCCGCCGGGCAGAACGGCTGGGTGGACTACGAGCGCGTGATGTTGGAGGTCCTCACGTCCATCAAGCGCGCCGGCGCCGACCTGGTCATCACCTACCACGCCCTGGAAGCGGCCAAGCTCCTGTAGGCGACACCCCGGGCGCCCGTGTTCGGCGGAAGGCTTGATCGCTTCCGCCGCTTGCGCCCAAATGGTCCGCACACGATGCCCACCCAGAAGAAGCGGCCCGGACGTAGAACCGAGAAGCCTCCGCCCAGACGTGGCGCCGCGACGAGCCCCCAGGCTCGGACGACTCGCAAGAGCCAGTCGCCGCGCTCCAGGTCGGGCCAGCGCCCCGGGAAGGGCCGCGCTCCCGTCATCCGTGAGCCCGGGCCGTTGCAGTACAAAGTGGTGGAGCTGTCCACCGTGGACGAGGGAGCGCTGGAGCGCACCTTGAACGAGTGGACGGCCAGGGGCTGGAACCTGGACGGCGTGCAGTTCGCGATGCGCGAGTCCTCCAAGCGCCCGGCCATGGCCTTCGTCTTCTTCACCCGCGAGGGCGAGGCCGCGCGGCACGACGAGGACGACGCGCGGCAGAAGCTGTTGCGCATGTCCGAAACGGGCAGCCCCACGGCCCAGCTCGCGGCGGAAGCGGCGGGAGAGCACGCGCAGACGGTGGTCCCCTTCGTCCACCCGCTGTCCGCGCACGAGCGGCTGGCGAAGCTGGCGGGGCTGGATGAGCCGGAGCCCACCGAAGAGGGGCTCACGCTGGAGCCCGAGGAGTGAGCACCGCCCCTGAACGCAGCCTCATGGCGGAGGGCCGGAGCGCGGGCCGCGTGCTGCGGCTGGTGCAGGAGGACGCGGAGCCGGACTCACCGTACCCGAAGGCGTCGCTGCTCCTGCGCCTGGGCGCACGGGTCATCGACTGCGCGGTGGCCTGGGGCCTGTACGTGGTGTGCGGCGCGGCGGGCGCGGTGGTGGCGCTCTTGTTCCTGCTGCTCGCGGACGGGATGCTCCAGGGGCAGAGCGTGGGCAAGCGCATCTGCGGCGTGAAGGTGATGCACCTGCCCACGCGCTCGGCCGCGCGGCACCGTGACAGCACGCTTCGCAACGCGCCGCTCGCGCTGGTGGTGCTCCTGGGGATGATGCCCGCGCCGCACGGCGTGGTGGCCGCCCTGGCGGGCTTCGTGGTGATTGGCGGCGTGGAGGCGTGGCGCGTGCTGCGCGACCCGCTGGGCCTGCGGCTGGGGGACACCTGGGCGCAGACGCAGGTGGTGGACGGGAAGGTTGTGGCGGGCGCGACGGTTGCAGCCCGCACGCCGGTGGGCGCCACGCGCGCTCCCGGACGGTTGATGTCCGCGGCCAAGGTGCGCCGCGGCAAGGCATTCAGGAAAGGGAGACGGGGTAAGCCATGCGCATCGCGCTGACCTACAACCTGCGGCTTTCGGACTCGGAAGAAGAGGCGGAGTTCGACACGCAGGAGACGGTGAACACGCTGGCGGGAGCCATCGAGCGGCTGGGCCACCGCCTGGAGCGCTTCGAGGTGAGCGGCCCCGCTTCGCGCACCGTCGCCCGCCTGGAGGCGTACAGCCCGGACCTCATCTTCAACACGGCGGAAGGCCGCCGCGGCCGCTTCCGTGAGGCGTTCTACCCGGCGCTCTTCGACGAGCTGGGCTTCGCGTACACGGGCTCGGACGCGTACGCGCTGGCGCTCACGCTGGACAAGCAGCTCACCAAGCTCATCCTCTCCAAGCACGGCATCCGCACGCCGGGCTGGCAGTACGTGGAGAAGCTCAACGAGCTGCAGCCGGAGAACCTGCGCTTCCCCGTCATCGTGAAGCCCAACTTCGAGGGCTCCTCCAAGGGCATCACCCAGGACTCCGTCGCGGAGACGCTGGAGCAGGTGCGCGAGAAGGTGGCGAAGGCGCTGGAGAAGTACCCGGCGGGCGTGCTGGTGGAGGAGTACATCAGCGGGCGCGACCTCACGGTGCCGTTCCTGGCCGCGGTGGACAACGACTACGACGGCGTGCTCGCGCCGGTGGAGTACGTCATCGACCCGGAGGCCGCGCAGGGCCGCAAGTACGCCATCTACGACTACGAGCTGAAGACGCGCCGGGAGAAGTCCGTGTCCGTGCGCGCCCCCGCGAACATCCCGGCGAAGATGTCCGAGGACGTCCGCACCATGGCGCAGAAGATCCTCCAGGTGCTGGACTGCCGCGACCTGGGCCGGCTGGACTTCCGCGTGTCCGACGCGGGCGTGCCGTACTTCCTGGAGATCAACGCGCTGCCCAGCCTGGAGCCGGGCGCGGGCATCTACGCCGCGGCGGAGCTGGAAGGGCTGCACCTGGACGGGGTCATCAACTCCATCATCCAGAGCGCGGGCAAGCGTCACAAGATCCGCGACAACAAGAGCCGCCAGGGCAGGCCCGCGCGCAAGTCCGGTCCGCTGCGCGTGGGCTTCAGCTTCAACGTGAAGCGCGTGAAGCCCAGCGCCACGGCGGAGACGGTGCAGGAGGACAGCGAGGCCGAGTACGACTCGCCCAACACCCTCCAGGCCATCCGCGAGGCCATCGCGTCGTGGGGCCACGAGGTCATCGACCTGGAGGCCACGGCGGAGCTGCCCACGGTGCTCTCCAGCACGCCGTTGGACATCGTCTTCAACATCGCGGAGGGCTTCAAGGGCCGCAACCGTGAGAGCCAGGTGCCGGCGATGCTGGAGCTCCTGGACATCCCGTACACGGGCAGCGACCCGGCGACGCTGTCGCTCGCGCTGGACAAGGCGCTGGCGAAGAAGATCGTCCGTCAGGCGGGCATCCTCACGCCCAACTTCCAGTTGATGGTCACGGGCAAGGAGCGCCTCAACAAGGAGTTCACCTCCTTCCCGCTCATCGTGAAGCCGGTGGCGGAGGGCAGCTCCAAGGGCGTCGTCACCAAGAGCGTCTGCTACTCGGAGGCCGAGCTGCGCGACGTGGTGAAGGAGATCGCCGGCAAGTACCAGCAGCCCGCGCTGATTGAGGAGTACATCGGCGGCCGTGAGTTCACGGTGGGCCTCTTGGGCGAGCGTCGCCCGCGCGTGCTGCCGCCCATGGAGATCGTCTTCCTGGACAAGGCGGAGAAGAACCCGGTCTACAGCTTTCAGCACAAGCTGGATTGGACGGACCGCATCCGCTACGACGCGCCCGCGAAGATCGAGCCCGCGCTCTTGGAGAAGCTGCGCACGGCGGCGCGCAACTCGTTCATGGCGCTGGGGTGCCGCGACGTGGCGCGCATCGACTTCCGCATGGACGACAAGGGGCGCATCTACTTCATCGAGTGCAACCCGCTGCCCGGCCTCACGCCCGGCTGGAGCGACCTGGTGCTCATCGCCCAGGGCGCCGGCATGGACTACCGGACGCTGATTGGCGAGATCATGGCGCCCGCCATCCGCCGCTACAAGGAGCGCGAGGCCCGCCGGGCCCAGACGGAGAACCCGGCCGGGGCGCACGCGCCGCCGCTCAATAAAGTCGTGCAGCGGATTGAAGAGCAGACCGCGCAGGCCAATGCAGCGGCCCCCGCGGAGAACCCGTCCGCGCCGCGTCCGGAGCTCAAGTCCTGAGCCACCGCTGAAGCGCGGGCAGGGAAGGGGACGGTGCCCGGAAGGCGCCGTCCCCGTTTCATTTCAGCCGTCGTTGAGCGCCTGCGCCCAGCCCTTCTCGAAGTTGTCGTGGTACGCCTGCCACAGCGCGTCCGAGTAGAACTTCACTAGGTTCTCGTCGTTGTAGCGCAGCGAGTTCTTGGACAGGTTGTGCGAGCCCGTCAGCACCATCTTGCGCACCGTCCCGTTGAAGTTCCCCGAGTAGACGAAGTGCTTGCTGTGCGTGAGCACCTCGCGCGGCGTGCCGTCGCTCGTCTTCACGTTGTTGGCGGAGGCGTCATAGAGCTGGCGGATCGTGATGTTCGTCGCGCCGCTCAGCTTCGTTTTGATGCCCGCGTCCATGTCCGTGTAGAGCACGCGCACCCGGCAGCCCAGCTTGCCAATGCGCACCAGCTCCGTGGCCACGATGGCGCGGCTGTCGTTGAAGTGGTTCTGGTTCACGTCCAGCGTGCAGCCCGACACGGCCGTCTTGATGTAGTCCGTGAAGTTGTTCGTCACGGTGTCGCTGGACAGCTCGTTGTCGTTGCCCTCGCGAGGGAAGAAGTACGCGGTCCACGGCGCGTTGGGGGAGCTGTAGTAACCCTGGCCCGTGGTGGGGTTGTAGTAGTCCGTCGTCTTCGTGCCGCCGCGCAGGTCGTTGTGGTAGCCGACCCAGTAGTCGTACCAGTCCCAGTCCTCGTAGCTGACGACCATGTCGTTCCAGTAGTTGTTCTGGGAGTAGGTGTTGTTCCAGGAGCCCTGCACCACCACGCGCTGGATGCGGTTGCCCTGCGGATCCGTGGTGGTGGAGAAGGTGAAGATCTTGTCGTGCATGATGGTGCCCTCGCGGTCGAAGCCCGCGATGCACGCACTGCCCGCGCCCGTGCCGTTGCACCGCGTGAGCTCCAGCCTCAAGCCGTCCGGGCACGTCGCCGCCGGGGGCACGTAGCTGCTCAGGTCATGGATGACGCCGCCGGAGGCGAACTCCGAAGCGGCGCCGCCGTTCTGCTCGTCCACCACCAGCCGCACGATGACGCCCCGGCACAGCGCGGACTTGATGGCCGCGTTCAGGTGGTCCGTCGTCCACAGGAACATGGCGATGCGGATGTAGGAACCCTTGGGGCTGTTCTGGATGAGCCGGGCAATCTCGTCCTTGATGCGGTAGTCCCGCGTGCCCGTGTTGTCCGGCTGGTTGAAGACGGCGTAGAGCCCGGGCACGTTCGTCGCACCCTGGGCCTGCTCCGCCAGGTTCGGATCCGTCTGCGCCTCGGGCTGACACCCGGTGAGCGCGAGCACCACCAGTCCTGCCACCGCCAACAACCGTTTCATGGCCTGCCTCCGTTTCTCCGTTTCCAACCATTTAAGCTGAAATGGTATGGAAAGCAGAGAAAGCAGGAGTCAGTGTCACTTCCCGGGCGCGAAGCCGCCGTGGAACGTGGGCGGCAGGGCGTGGTCGAAGTGGCAGCGCGCCACCGGGCCGTCCTCCATCCGGCGCGCGTCCAGCACGGCGATGTGGGACGTGTCCGTCTTCGCGTCGAACACCTGGGTGAGCACCCAGCCGTCGTCCTCCGCGCCGCCGCCGGGGCGGGGGACGAAGATGGGCTCGGAGGGGTAGGTGCCCTCGCCCAGGGACGCCGTCGTCATGCGGCCCGTGGCCATGTCCATGCGCGCCACGCCGTCGAAGAGGCCGCGCCGGGCTTCATCGCTCTGGTGCACGCCCAGGTAGACGGTCTGGTGCTCGCGGCCCACGACGCCGGGGGCCACGCGGGGGAACTCGCAGCTGATGTCGGCGCGCTGCTCGGTGCGGAAGGTGCCCGCCTTCACGTCCACCACCGCCCGGTGCAGCATGCCCTTCGCGTCGGTGGACGTCTTGCCGCGCACCAGCTCTCCCAGCCACTGGTTCGTCGTGAAGTCGGGGTAGCGCACGTAGTCCACCACCAGCGTGTCGCCCTGCTCATAGGCGTTGCCGAAGTGCCACAGGTAGAAGGCGTCCGTGGTGATGCGCACCGGGTGCTCCACGTCGTCGATGGGCACCACCAGCACGTCCGTGCCCACCTCCGGCTTCCACCGCAGGTTCTCCGAGTACGAGCCCACCTGGAGCAGCGCGCGGAAGAGGTTCAAGCGCAGCGGTGACAGGAAGAAGACGAGGTACCGGTCCGTGGCGATGAAGTCGTGCACCATCGTCGCGCCCGGCAGCTTCACCGAGCCCAGCCGCTGGGCCTTGCCGCCGTCCGGCAGGACGAAGAGGTCCGCCAGCGTGAACCGGCCGTAGCGGATGCCGAAGTTGTAGGACGCCTTGCGCGACGGCACGCGGTGCGGGTGCGCGGAGAACGTCTCCACCACCGTGCCGTCGAAGTCCGTCTCGCCCAGCGTGGACAGGTCCTCCGGGGAGACCTCCACCGGCACGCTGCCCTCGAAGAGCGCGTACAGCTTGCCGTTCCACGCCATCACGGACGTGTTCGCGGAGTTCTTGCGCACCTGGCTCAGCTTGTGGAGCAGCGGCGTGGGCGTGCCGTAGCCGCCGTAGCGCTGCGAGGACGCCTTGCGCTCCGCCACCATGGTGGGCGTGTCCAGCAGCCGCGACGCGCCCGTCACCCCGTCCGCGCCGAAGCGCACGCCCAGCATCCCGCCGTCCCCGTCGAACCAGTGCTGGTACGCCCGGCCGTGCACGTCGAACGTCCACGGCCCCACCCGGTACAGCGAGCCGCGCAGCCCTTCCGGCACCTGGCCCTCCACCCGCAGCGGCTCGAAGCCGTGCTGGCGGGGGAGCGTGCGGAACGCCCGCAGCCAGCCCGGCGCGGAGGAGGACATCGTCTGCTTCATCGCGGTCGTCATGACGGCTCCCTTTCCAGTGCAGCGTAACGACGCGGGAGGACCCCGCGCCGCCCATCGTGTAGACACTGTAAACATCGCATGTTGTCGGTGTCAACATGGATGTTGACGCTGGTAACTTCGCGCGGTGGATGGTCAAGTCGCGCAGGCGACACCAGGCGCATGAGGAGGCACGGACGTTGGCGACGCGGGGCAAGCGGAAGCAGGCGGCGGAGGCACCGGAGGACAAGGGCCGCTACCACCACGGAGACCTGCGTCAGGCGCTGGTGGACGCGGCGGTGGCGCTCATCGCCGAGGAGGGCTTCGGCGCGCTGACCCTGCGCGAGGTGGCCCGGCGGGCGGACGTCTCCCACGCGGCGCCGTACCGGCACTTCGCGGACAAGGAGGCGCTGCTGGAGGCGGTGGCGCACGAGGGCTTCCGCGCCATGGCGCGCGAGATGCGCGAGCGCATGGCCCCGTACACCAGCCCCCTGGAGCGGCTGTACGCGGCGGGCGAGGCCTACGTGCTGTTCGCCGTGCGCCACCCGCCGCACTTCCGGGTGATGTTCGGCCCGCACTTCACCCGGCCCATGTCACCGCCCCCAGAGCCGGAAGGAGAGCAGGGCGCCTTCACGCTCCTGGTGAGCAGCATCGAGGCCGCACAGGCCGCGGGCCTGCTGCGCCCCGGCGAGTCGCGGCCCCTCACGCTCACCGCGTGGTCGCTCGTGCACGGGCTCGCTTCGCTGTTCGTGGATCGGCAGCTCGGTGAATCGCCCCAGGGCGCGGAGGCCGCGGAGGCGCTCGCCCGCGTGCAGACGCGGCTGCTCGTCGAGGGGCTGAGGCCGCCCGCGCGCGGCTGAAGCTGCGCGACAGTTGGTAGGGAAGCAGGGTTGACCGTCGGAGATTGTCGGGTACGGTCGGTGTCATGGTGCGGATACCGGAAGAGAATGGGCCGAGGGTCCGGGCGCGGGAGCTGGGGCTTCCGCTGGGGCGCTTCAAGCCGGGGAAGTACAACGCCATCACCGACGTCGAGGGCGTGCTGGTGGGCCACGCCACGCTCATCGAAGGCTCGGGGCCGCTGCGGCCCGGCTACGGTCCGGTGCGCACGGGCGTCACGGCCATCCTGCCCAACCTGGGCAACATCTTCATGGAGCGCATGAGCGGAGGCGGCTTCGTGCTCAACGGAGCCGGCGAGGTCTCCGGCATGACGCAGCTCATGGAGTGGGGCCTCATCGAAACGCCCATCCTCCTCACCAACACCATGGCCGTGGGCGCGGTGTCCGACGGCGTGGCCAACTACCTCGTCCAGCGCTACCCGGGCATCGGTGACGAGCACGACGTCATCATCCCCGTGGTGGGCGAGTGCGACGACTCGTGGCTCAACGACATCTCCGGCCGCCACGTGCGCCAGGAGCACGTCTTCGCCGCCATCAACGCCGCGAAGTCCGGCCCGGTGCAGGAGGGCAACGTCGGCGGCGGCACCGGCATGGTGACGTGCGACTTCAAGGGCGGCATCGGCACGTCGTCGCGCAAGCTGCCGGAGGTGCTGGGCGGCTACACGCTGGGCGTGCTCGTGATGTCCAACTTCGGGAAGATGCACAACCTGCGCGTGGGCGGCCTGCCCGTGGGCGAGGTGCTGGTGGAGAAGTTCAAGAACACCCCGCACCGCGGCAAGTCCTATGGCTCCATCATCGCGGTGGTCGCCACGGACGCGCCGCTCCTGAGCCATCAGATCAACCGCCTGTGCAAGCGCGTGGGCCTGGGCATCGGCCGGGTGGGCAGCTACGCGGCGCACGGCTCGGGTGAGATCGTGGTGGGCTTCTCCACCGCGAACATCATCCCCAGGCGCACCCAGAAGATGGTCTACAAGATGAAGATCCTCCTGGATCAGCGCCTGGACCCCCTCTACGAGGCCGTGATGGAGGCCACGGAGGAGGCCATCCTCAACGCCATGTGCATGGCGGAGCCCATGACGGGGGTGAACGACAACTACTCGCCCGCGCTGCCCCTGGACGAGGTCCGCCGCTTCGTGGACGCCTGCCGCCCCATCTTCGCCTCGGTGAAGAAGCGCCCCCACCAGACGAGCGTGCCGGCCTCCAGGGAGCGCCCCAGCGACGAGGACCGGGAGGGGGAGGTGACCCTGGGGAGCGCCCTCCCCACCCAGGTGCGCGGCGCGGAGGGCATTCCCTTCCCGACCCGTCCGGCCCCCAACGAGCCCCCGCCGGACGCAGGCCCCGCCCCCGCGCCGGAAGCGGACGCGAAGCCCGTCCCGGAGGACCCCGAGGGTTCCTCTTCCGGGAGCCCGTAGGCTTCTGATAGGTAAGCCCCCCTTTGCTCCATTCCGGAGACCAGGAGCCACCCACATGGCCAACAGCAAGAGCAAGCACCGCCGCGTGCAGATGAAGATCCGTCAGCACTGGAAGAAGCGGATCAAGAAGCAGAAGGAAGCCGCCAAGGCCGCCGCCGCCGAAGGCAAGAAGAAGTAGTTCGTCTTCCCTGGCGCCGCTCCCGGCGGCCCTGGCTTCACTGCCGGGTCGCCGTGAAGGGGCGCGCCACGTTGCATCTCAGCGCGCTGGTCCCCTGGACGCGCGAGAACTGGCCGTTGAAGTTCCCGGACAGGCTGCCGGGGCCCAGGCCGCCGTCCTCGGTCGAGGCTGATCCAGTGTGGGTCGCGGTGAGGGTGTAGATGGTGCTCACCCCGCCGTCGCCGCTGGGTGGCGGCAGGCCGGTCAGGTTGAGCGCGCCGTTCGCGTACACCTGACCCGTCAGCGCCACCCCCGCCAGGGTGCCCGTGAGCATGCCGCCCTCGCCGCGAGCCAGGGTCAGCACCTCGCCGTTGGGCAGCGGCTGCACGTTCAGGTTCGTGCACTCGGCGGGCTGTCCCGCGTCCCCGATGAACGTCAGGGGGTACGCGCCCTCCACGGCGGGGCAGTTGTCGGTGCAGGCCACGCTCTGGCTCTCGTCACAGCCGGCGGGACCGAGCATCAGGAAGGTGCTGGACACCACGGCCGTGGCAACGGCCGCCAGGGGAGCGAAACGTCCAGAAGTCATGGATGGCCTCGTGGGGAAGGGAGTGGCGGACTTCCTGGTGGGAATATCCGTTCCTACGTTGAGTGCGGCAGGTCTGGGGACGGGGTGGGGCGGTGACGGCGGGCGACTCGAAGCGGTGGTCCAATTTCATTTTCGCGGGGCTGTTCGCGCTCGCGCTGATTCTCTTTTCACGCATCTTGCTGCCGTTCCTGATGCCGGTGCTGCTGGGCGGCTTCCTGGTCGTCCTGTTCATGCCCATCCAGGACTCCTTGGACCGGCGGCTCCAGGGCCGCAAGTCCCTGGCGGCCGGACTGTCCACCCTCGCGGTGTTCCTGCTGATCCTGGTCCCGCTGGCGCTGGTGGGCTGGATGGTGGCCCGCGAGGTGCTCCAGTTCGTGGGCCAGGCGCAGGACCTGTTGGATCAGGTGGACCTGCGCCACCACTTCCTCAACAGCCTGCCCCGGGGCCTCTCCCGCTACGTGCACTTCGATCCGGAGAGCTCGGAGACGGAGCGTCTGCTGATGACGGCGGTGTCGGGCGGCGCGGGGCTGCTCGCGGACCTGGTGGGCGCCGGCACGGAGCTGCTCGTCAACATGTTCCTGATGACGGTGGCCATGTACTACTTCTTCCTGGACGGCCGTCGTCTGGTGAACGAGGTGGCCCGGCTCATCCCCCTGGAGCGCCGCTACTTCGACGCCTTCTCCCACGAGTTCACGGACGTCGCGTACGCCATCATCTACGGCAACACCGTCACCGCGCTGGTGCAGGGCGCAGTGGGCTTCGTGGGGCTGCTCATCGCGGGCGTGCCGCACGCCGGAGTGTGGGGCGCGGCCATGGTGCTGGTGGCGCTGGTGCCGGTGGGGGGCACCGCGCTCGTGTGGGGGCCCATTGGCGTCATCCTCATCGCGGCGAACCGGGTGAGCGAGGGCGTCTTCCTGCTCGCCTGGGGCACGTTCCTGGTGGGCAGCATCGACAACGTCATCCGCCCCCGGCTGTGCGGCTCGCGCATGGCGCTGCACCCGCTGCTCGTCTTCCTGTCCATGTTCGGCGGGCTGGCGGTGTTCGGGATGATGGGCCTGCTGGTGGGGCCGCTCATCGCGTCCATCTTCATGGCCATGGTGCGCATCTACCGGCGCGACTTCCTGGGTCGTACGCAGGAATCCCAGCCTGCTCCCGTGGTGTCCCAGGATTCCTCGCCTTCGCTCACTCCGCAGCCCGCGCCAGTGCCTTCCACGGCGAGCGTGGGTCACGTGATGAACGCCTGAGCACCGAGCCTGGACTTCGCCCCGGCGCTGGGTGAACCTGACCGGCGCATGACGACCACCCGAAGCGCGAGGGTCCTCTCGGGACTGCCGCGGACCCTGGCCCTCGTCGGAGCCCTGTCGGCTCCGGCCGCGGCGGCCTCCGACGTCCTGACGCCGCCGGCCTTCCATGGCACCCGGGAGTCTCCGGCGTGGCTGTCGCTGCGGCTGGGCACCGGGCCCTCGGGCAAGGCGCAGTCGAAGGCGGAGCCAGAGGTGGGCGCGCCCACCTGGGTGCGGCTCAACCTGTCCCTGACGGCGACGTGGCGGCGCTTCTGCGCGCGGCCCGGCGTGGACAGCTGCGGGGCGTACGACCGGCTGCCGGAGGAGGATCAGCTCGGGGACACGTCGGACTTCTCGTCGTCGTATCCGTACCTGGGCCTGGCGCTGGAGGCGGAGGTGCTGCCGCTGGCGCGCGACACCACGTCGGTGCTGCGCGGGCTGGGGTTCCTGCTGGCGGCGCAGCGGGGCTTCTCCAGCTCCGACGTGACGCTCACCGGGGACGGCGGCCAGACGCCGGTGCGCGAGGTGTCCGCCACGGACACGGCCTTCACCGCGCAGGCGATGTACCGCTACTACTTCCGCTTCGGCACGACGCGGCCGCAGCAGGGCTACGTGGGCGCTCGCGCGGGCATCCAGACGCGCGCGTTCGACGTGGAGGAGTCCACGGACAACCCGCTGACCGGCACGCACCGCGTGTTCCCGTCCGTGGCGTTGGATCTGTCCGTGCCGCTGTTCAGCTCGGTGCGGCTGGACGCTTCGGGCGGCCTGTTGCTATCGCCCAAGCCGGGGCACTCGCCGGACGCGGACGGGGGGCGGCGGGCGCTGGAGGTCCGGAACTACGGCACGTCCGTGTCCAGCTTCGGCTGGAGCGCGGAGCTGGGCGTGTCCGGGGACATCTGGGGGCCGTTTGGCTACGACGTGGCCTGGCGGCTGGCGCACTTCAAGGACACCTTCTCCGGGCCCGGCACGCTCACCGGTTGGAACAACGGCGGAGCGACCGAGGAGACGTACTCCAGCCTCCACGCTGGCTTGATCGCGACATACTGACGTTGACGCTGTCGGGCGTGAGACATCGCCCTGGAGCGCGGGTGTCTGCACTCCGGCACGATGACTACCCCTTGCCTCCACGGTCTGTCACGGGCCGGTGACGCAAGGGGGACGCTTCTCGGTGCGAACAAGGCGATGGTGGGCGCGGGGACTGGCGGGGCTGACATGCCTTGCCGTGGTGGCGTGCGGCGGGGGAGCTCCCACGACCGGTACTGCTCCCGACGCGGGCTTCGACGACGCGGAAGGGCTGCCAAGGCCCGACGCGGGCCCGGTGGATGAGGGCACGGAGCATTCGTCCGACGCGGGCACGGGTTCGCAAACCGACGCGGGCACCGGGACGCCGGACGCGGGAGCCGGGGACGCCGGCACGGCCACGCAGGCCTGTGCGCCCACCGCGGGCGACACGCGCTGGGTGCTGGAGGGGGAGTCCTTCAGCGCGCAGGTGACGTGCGCGACGGGCCTCAAGGAGGCCGGGCTGCGCTTCGGGGTGAAGAACCTGCCCGCGGGCGCCACGTTCGACGAGTCCACCGCCACGCTGCGCTGGACGCCCGCGCTCAACCAGGGCGCGGTGTGGATGCTCACGCTGGAGGAGCGCACCACCGGCGAGACGGGCACGCTCAAGGTGGGCGTGGCCAACAACGACAACGCGCCGGGCAAGGTCGACATCGTCGATCCCGTGGCCTACACGGAGGAGTACGGGCTGCCCGTGGTGCACCTGTTCTTCGACCCGGACGTGGGCCTGACGTCGGGCTATTACCGGCCCGCGGAGGTGGTGTACCGGGGCCACCGCTTCACGATGGAGGCGAAGTACCGCGGGGCCACGTCCAGCGTGTTCCCCAAGCGCAGCCTGACGCTCAAGTTCGCGGAGGACGACCTGTTCTCCGAGCCCGTCTTCGGCGACGGCTTCAAGGACCGCAAGCGCGTGGTGCTCATCACCACGTTCAATGACAACTCCTACCTGCGCTCGCGGCTGGCGTTCGACCTGTGGCACCGGCTGTCCCCGGACGCCGTGCGCATCCGCACCTTCAGCGTGGTGGTGTACGCGAACAACAAGTACCGCGGGCTCTACACGGCGTCGGACCACGTGGACAAGCGGCTGATGGAGTGGAACGGCATCGACGACGACTCGGACCTCTACAAGGCCGACACCGCGGACGCCAACTTCTCCCGCCTGACGCGCAACGGGCAGACGAAGGCGAGCCTCGACGTCGGCTTCGTGAAGGACGAAGGCACGCCGCCGGGCAACTTCAGCACGCTGCACGACTTCGTCGCGTGGGTGGCGGACTCCAGCAACGACCGCTTCCGTCAGGAGTTCGGCACGAAGCTGAAGGCGCGCGACTACGAGGACTGGTGGATCTTCAATACGCTCATCCAGGGCAATGACTCGCAGGCGAAGAACGCCTATCACGCGTTCGATCCGAAGGCGGGCGGCCCCTGGCGCTACATCCCGTGGGACCTGGACGCGAGCTTCGGGCAGAACTACGACACCACGCGCACCAGCGCCACGGCGCGGCCCACCTACGCGTCGGACAACCTGCTCTTCAAGCGGATGCTGGCGGAGCCGGGCATCGCGGGGCCCATGCGCGAGCGCTACCGGCAGGCCCTGAAGAACGAACTGAGCGAGGCCGCGGTGCAGGCGATGATCGACGGCTACGTGCGGGAGCTGGGGCCCAACGCGCAGCGTGACGAGGCGCGCTGGGCAACGGAGTACCGCAACTTCGCGAAGCCGGAGGCGGGGAGCGAGGGGGGCAACCACAACTTCCCGGACTGGCACCTGCGCCAGGACTTCAAGACCCACGCGGAGGAGGTGGAGTACATCCGGCAGTGGGTGCACACGCGCTGGGGCGCGTTCCAGTCACAGCTGCCGTGAGGTTGGCGGCGCGGCGGGGGGAGGACCTCGCCGCGCCCACCGGGACTACCACTGCGCAGGGTCGGCGTCGGCGAACGTCGTGCCGGCGGCGATTTCGTCAATCCAGATGCTGCGGGTGCCCTGGGTGCCTTGCATGTACCCGCTGTCGTGCCAGCCATTGGCGTAGAGGCCGACGCGGAACTGGAGGTACCGGTCATCCGCCACGGTGGTGGCCAGGTTGAACTGCTCCAGGACCTTCACGCCGTCGAACCACAGCTTGATGAAGCCGGTGTTGTCGCTGGCCCACTTCACCTGCATGACGACCTTGTGCCACTCGCCGGCGGTGACGGTGGCCAGGTTGCGGAAGGTGGTCGTCTTCTGGTCGCAGACGGTGCCGTACTTCACGCGGGTCGTGAGCTGGTTTCCGGACAGCCACACCATGGTGGTGGGCATGTGGCCATCGCAGCCCGTGTCGGAGAAGTTCGCGATGAACTGGGCGATGTTGAAGGACTGGGGTTGGAACTGCCAGTCCTGCTGCAGCCGGAACATGAAGCCATAGAAGCCCGTGTCGCCCCGGCGGTACACGTTGTGCTTCACGACCTCCGAGTGGTAGCGCTCGGTGTAGTTCGGGTCGTAGACCTGCGTGGCCTTGATGGCGGTGGGGCCCTCGTAGGTGACGTTGGTCACCTCCTTGAGCGAACCGTTGTGCTCCAGGTTGAGCGAGTTCCAGCCCGTGAGCGTTCCGGTGTTGCGGAAGATCTCCGCCGCCTGCGCGCTCAGCCCCAGCGCGAACAACGACACGCCAGCGACGACGGCGAAATGCTTGGACCGCATTGAAAAGCCTCCACTGAAAATTTGCGTCTTTGCTGCTATTTCGTGTTTTTCTAGCTTAACAGGTTCATGACTCGTTTGTCTTGTTAGAGTGAAGCTTCCCTTCCAGGAGGCTCCATGACGGCGAAGCGTCGGCTGTTGATGTGGTGCGTGGGCTGGGTGTTGTTCTCCGCGCAGGCGGCACTGGCGGCACAAGGGGAGATCGTGGCGCGTCCCCAGGGGACGGTGCCGGGGATGACCTACGGCTATTGGGAGTACCTGCCGCTGGGGTACGACGACTCGCCCACGGAGGAGTTCCCGCTGGTGGTCTTCCTGCACGGGACGGGGGAGGTGGGCAACGGCAGCGCCGCGGCGCTGGAGAAGGTGATGAACCTGAACGCGCCGCCGCGGCTGATCCGCAACGGACGCGACTTCCCGTTCATCCTCATCGCGCCGCAGCGGTTCAACGCCTTCATCCCAGTGCCGGACATCGACGCCATCATCGAGTACGCGAAGGTGCACTACCGGGTGGACGTGAACCGCATCTACCTGACGGGCGTCTCGGCGGGCGCCATCCAGACATGGGGCTACGCGGCGGTGCATTACGCGAAGCTGGCGGCGGTGCTGCCCATCGCGGGCAACGGCAACAGCCTGAACCTCTGCCCCATGGCGGCGGCGGGCCTGCCGGTCTGGGCCTTCCACGGCCAGGCGGACGGCACGGTGTCGCCCTACGGCTCCATCGACCCGGTGAACCGGATGAACAACACCTGCTCGCCCAAGGCGAACCCGGCGGCCCTGCTGACGCTCTATCCCGGAGTGGGTCACGACTCCTGGGGCCGGACCTACGACGGCTCCGCGGGCCACGACGTCTACGCATGGCTCTTGAGCCACAGCCTCTGATTCCCTTCAGTCCGGTCCGCGAACGAAGTTCAATGACGTCCCATGTGCTTCGTTCGCGGGAGCCGGCGATGACGGACGGGCGTTCCTGGAATGGCAACTGGAAGGTCCGCATCCATGAGCGGCTTCAGGAGCGTGGTTTCAAGTCGCTCACCGCGTTCGCCGAGGCGCATCCGGCCATGCCGTTCGTGGAGCTGGCCGAGGAGCTTGGGAAGGACGATGTCGCGGGTGTCCAGGTCCTCCGTGGACTGCTTGTAGAGGCGGAGCGGAGCAAGCAGGTCACACGGTTCGTACGCGACGTGTTCGTTCGTCACTTCGCCTACAGCCTTCCGAGGGGATGGCCATCCGAGATGGATGATCAATCCCGATTTCAGCTCGCCAAGGCGCTCGCCTACTGGTCCACTGACGCTCCGGATGCCTACGAGCAGCGGGTCGAGCGGGCCATTCGAGCCCTCCGCGCCAATCCACCACCGCCGGGCTGGCGGCCCCTAGGTCCCGACGACGAGCTCCTCCTCACGTTGCTGCCAGACGAAGAAGCCTGAGTCTCCACCTCAAGTGGGTGGCGGATGCCCGCCATCCCGGTTAGCTTCCGCGTCGCGTGCGGCGGCCCCGGGGTGGGGCCTCCGAGCCCGGACGAGGTGCGCCGTACCCGGTCACGACAAGACGACGCCTTCACGGGAGTCGTGCGTCATGTCGTCGTCGTGGATCCTTCTCGTCATCGCCGGCCTGCTCGAAGTCTGTTGGACGCTGGGCCTCAAGTACACGCAGGGCTTCACCCGGCCGCTTCCCAGCGTGCTCACGATCGCGGCCATCATCGCGAGCATGGGCCTCCTGGGCCTCGCGGTGAAGCAGCTCCCCATCGGCACGGCCTATGCGGTCTGGGTGGGCATTGGCGCGGCCGGCGCGGCCATCGCTGGCATGGTGCTCTTCCATGAGCCCGCCACGCCTTCGCGCCTGTTCTTCCTGACGCTGATGATCGTCGCCATCATCGGACTGAAGTTCACCAGCGGAACGCACTGACCTCACGACCGTGGGGGAGTGAACCCTCCCCGCGGATGGGTTCCCAAAGCGCGCATCCCGCGAGCGCAGGATGCGCGCCGGTTCCCATCACGCGAGGTGACGGCGATGAGCGACGCGAAGTTCGAGCTGTACTACTGGCCCGGCATCCCCGGCCGGGGCGAGTTCGTGCGGCTGGTGCTGGAAGAGGCGGGCGCGGACTGGGTGGACGTGGGATTGCAATCCGGCGCCAAGGCCGTCTCGGACATGATTTCCAAGGGCCCCGTGCCCGCGTACGCACCGCCCGTGCTCAAGGTGGGCGACGTCGTCTTATCCCAGGCGCCCAATATCTGCGCTTACCTCGGTGAGCGCTTCGGCCTGGTCCCCTCGGACGAAGGCTCGCGGCTCCACGCGCGCCAATTCCAGCTCACCGTCGCGGACGCGGTCGCGGAGGCCCACGACACGCATCACCCGCTCGCCGTCATGAAGTACTACGACGAGCAGAAGGACGCCGCGAAGCAGCGCGCCGAGGACTTCCGCACCCAGCGCATCCCGAAGTTCCTGGGCTACTTCGAGCGAGTGCTGAAGGCAAACACGCAGGGCGGCGGGAAGTTCCTCCTGGGCCGCGACTTCTCCTATCCGGAGCTCGCGCTGTACCAACTGGTGGAAGGCCTGCTGTATGCCTTTCCCAATGCCATGCGCCGGATTGCCCCGGAGGTCCCCGGCGTGATGGCCTTGCGTCAGCGCATCTCGGAGCGCCCCCGCATCGCCGCGTACAAGCAATCCAAGCGCGCCCAGCCCTTCAACCAACAAGGCATCTTCCGGCACTACCCGGAGCTGGACGACCCGAACGCGACGAAGTGACCCTGGGGCACCTCGACGATCTCCCGGGCGAAGAACAGGTCTTCGCCCACGCCGGCCACGCGCACCTGGATGAGCGGGTCGCCCGGGTACTGCACGGGCGGATCGTCGAACACCAGCGCCACGACGACGCCCACGCGGCCCAGGAATCGCTCCGACACGGAGTCGTCCTGTTCGGTGCGGACGATCATCACCGCCGCGCCCATGCGTACCGGCGCGCCGTCCACGTCTTCCGTCAAGATGAGCGAGGGATCGTGCTTCATGGTGCGTAGGTCCGGGGTTTGAGTCGTTTCGACAGCGCCCAGGTCGTGAGCGTCAACAGCGCCCACGCCCCCAGGTGATAGATGGCCACGTGGCCGGGGCCCTGCTCACACGCCAGCTCGCCCACGACCGCGCCCACCGTCCCCACCGCCATCCCCGCCACCGCCGCGCGCAGCGGGTCGAACACCGCCGACCGCAACGCCACCAGCGCCACCACCAGGGGTACCAGCGCCAGCGCCACGTGGCTTACCGTGCACACCCACTCGGGGAGGGTGGAGGGGCCCTGCGGGGTGGCCCGCGTCAGCACCAGCAGCGCGGAGCTCGCCAGCGCCATGCCCGCGCCCACCCAGCGCAGCCTGCGCCCACGCGGGGACAGCGCCCCCCAGGAGCACACCGCGCTCGTGGACAGCAGCATCGCCAGCATGGGCGCGCGGCCCATCAGCATCGAGCCCGTAGTGCGCCCCAGCGCCAGGAATACGCCCATCACCGCGAGCGCCAGGCCCGCGGACGCCGCGAACAGCGCCACCGCTTGCGAACGCCACCCGCGCACCGGCCGCTTCAGCGCCAGCTCCGCGCGCGAGGCCGCCAGCGCGCGCTCCATCGCCTTCGGGTCCAGGCGGGGCGGGGCGGACCGCCAAGGGTCGGACGGAGGGCTCATGACATGTCCTCCAGTCCGCCCAACAGCTCGCGCAGCTTCTCGTAGCCCCGGTGCGCCCGGAGCCGGGCCGCGCCCGCGCGGATGCCGCGCATCTCGGCGATCTCCTCGAAGGACCAGCCCTCCACCTTGCTCAGCACCACCGCCTCACGCTGCTCCAGGGGCAACTGCTGGAGCGCGTCCTCGATGCGCCGGCGCATGGCCGGGTCCCCATCCGGTGCGTCCACCGACGTGGGCCCGTCCGGCGGTGCGTGCGCGTGCGCGTCCACGTGCTGCTGGTGCCGCAGGGCGTCCCGGGCCGCGTTCGCCGCGATGGTGAGCAGCCAGGGGGTGAAGCGCGTGCCCCGCTCGTAGCGGCCCCGGGCGCGGATGACGGACAGGAAGGTCGTCTGCATGAGGTCCTCCGCCAACGGCCCGTCCCTCACCATGCGGGCGAGGAAGCCGTGCACACGCCCGGCGTGGCGGGCGAACAGCGCCTCGAACGCTGGCTGGTCTCCCTGGCAGAACTGGTCCATGAGCACTTCGTCCGTGACGCCTTCCATCGTCTGGCTCACGGACGGCCCTGCCCGGAAAGTGTTTCCAAGGGCGTTCGATTGCCCTCCTGGCCGCTCCAAAGCCTTGAAACGACAAGCGTTGGACGTGACATCGCCAGAGGGCTCGCTTCCAGGACCCGAAAGGGTAGTGTCGCGCGCCTTACCGGTTTCAACGCGTTTCCCCAATTCGAGCGCCCATGTCCCCGGCCGAGGTCGTCATCCAGTCCACGCTGTTCGAATCGCTGCTTCGCTGCGTGCGGTTGGACAACGCATTGCGCGAGCGCATGGCGGCGGCGGGCTATGACCCGGACAGACCCAGGGCCAGCTATCCGGCGTCGGTGTTCCTGCGCTGTCAGAACCTGGTGCTGCAGGCCGCGTACGCGGGCCGGCCTCGCGAGGAGGCCCTGCGGCAGATGGGCCGGGACCTGGTGCGCGGCTACTTCGAAACGCTGGTGGGCAAGGTCGTGAACGTGGCCCTGAAGGTCGCGGGCCCGGACCGCGCGATGAAGCGGGTGGCGCTGAGCTTCCGCTCCGTGATGGAGCCGGTGGAGATCACCTCCACGGAGCTGGGCCCCAAGGACTGGCGGGTGACGTTCCAGGGCTATCCCTTCCCGGCGGAGGCCGCGGCGGGGTGTTGCGAGGAAGCCCTGCGTCAGGCCGGGGCCGCCAACCCCAGCGCCGTCCTGGAGTCCGATGACGGCCACGGCCGCTTCGAGCTGCACATGCGCTGGTAGGACGTCCCTGTGCACGCCGTAACGGTGATCATCATCCTTCCACCGCGACATGACTGAATGCGCTATGAGGGCCCCATGAAAATCGGCAAGGACAGCGTTGTCGCCATTGACTACAAACTGCACCTCGGTGACGGGAAGATCGTGGACGAGAGCGAGGCAGGCGAGCCGCTCGTCTACCTGCACGGCTACGAGGAGATCGTCCCCGGCCTGGAGAAGGCGCTGGAGGGCAAGTCCGCGGGCGAGTCGCTGAAGACGGTCGTCTCCGCGGCGGACGGCTACGGCGACTACGATCCGGAAGGCGTGGAGGAGGTCCCCCGGACCGAGTTCCCCGAGGACCTGGAGATCAAGGCCGGCGGCATCCTGAGCGCCACGGATCCGGAGGGCGACGAGGTCGACTTCCTGGTGAAGGAAGTGCGCAAGGACACGGTGCTGGTTGACTTCAACCACCCGTTCGCCGGCAAGGAGCTGCACTTCGAGGTCACCATCAAGGAAGTGCGCGCCGCCACGCCCGAGGAGCTCGAGCACGGCCACGCGCACGGCCCTGGTGAGGACCACGATCACTGACCGCTGGGGCCCTTTGGCCGGCCCTTGCCGTGCGTCCGGGCATGCCGCCCGGGCGCCGCGCCCTCGGGCCGCTTGGAGCGCCCGTGGTCGGCCTGGGGCGGACCCGGGTCGCGCTGCTTCGCCAGGAACGCCTCCATCTCCCGCTTGAAGATGGGGTCCCTCCGGGGAACCTCCGTGCGGGGAAGCTCCTGGCGGATGATGCGCTCGATGTCCTGGAGCGTCCGGCGCTCCACCTCCAACGCGAACAACGACGCCCGCCCACTGGCCGCCGCGCGAGCGGTGCGGCCGATGCGGTGCACGTAGTCCTCCGGCCCGTGCGGCACGTCCAGGCTGATGACGTGGCCGATGTCATCCACGTCCAGACCGCGCGCCGCCAGGTCGGTGGCCACGAGGCAGCGGTACTGCCCCCGGCGGAAGCCCTCCAACGCCTGACGCCGCTGGGCCTGCGTGCGGCCCGCGTGCAGGGCGGCGGACTTGTGGCCCGCGGCGGCGAGCAATTCCTTCATCTTGTCCGCGCGCTGCTGGGTGCGCACGAACACGAGCGCGCTGGCCTGATCCTGTGAGAGCAGCGTGAGGAGCAGGGGCCACTTCTCCTCGGGCTTCACGATGTAGAGGTGCTGTTCGGCGCGGGGCGCGGGCGTGCCGCTGGGGGTGACCTCCACGCGCACGGGCTTGTGCAGGGCGCGCTGTCCGAAGCGCGTCACGTCCGCGCCCAGGGTGGCGGAGAACAGCAGCGTCTGGCGCTCGCGGGGCAGCGCGTGAAGGATTTGATTGATCTGCGGCAGGAAGCCCATGTCGAGCATCCGGTCCGCCTCATCCAGCACCAGGGTCTGGATGCGCGACAGGTTCACGGCCTTCACGCCCAGCAGGTCCACGAGCCGGCCCGGTGTGGCGACGATGAGGGTGGGGCGCTCGCGCAGCGCATCCACCTGCGCGTTCATGTCCTCGCCGCCGACGATGAGGACGGGCAGGACGCCCAGGGGCTCGCCGAAGAAGCGGGCCTGCTCCGTCACCTGCTGCGCCAGTTCGCGCGTGGGGGTGAGGATGAGGCCGCGCGTGCCCTTCTCGCCCGCGAAGCGCTCAATCATGGGGAGCAGGTAGGCGGCCGTCTTGCCGGTGCCGGTGGCCGCGCAGCCGATGACGTCACGGCCGGACAACGCGGGTGGGATGGCCTGCGCCTGGATGGGCGTGGGGGTACCGAAGCGGGCACGCTTCACCGCGCCCAGCGTTTCGGGGGACAGGCCCAGGGACTTGAAGGAAGCACTCATGCCCCACGCCTCCCACGTTTCGGGCCGGGGAGGGAAGGGGATTGAGGGGCATGAGTGCCCGGGCCGCGGCTTCAGCCCGCGTTCAGCGCCGCGCCATGGTGGCGCAGGTGGTCTTCCATGAACGTGGAGACGAAGTAGTAGCCGTGGTCGTACCCCTCCTGCATGCGCAGGGTGAGGGGCTGGCCCGCCGCCTCGCAGGCTTCCTTGAGGAAGTGCGGGTGCAGCTGGTCCGGCAGGAACTTGTCCTTCGTCCCCTGGTCCACCAGCAGCGCCGGCACGCGCCGGCCGGCCTTGAGGAGCTCCGTGGCGTCGTACTCGCGCCACGTCGCCTCATCCGGCCCCAGGTAGCCGCCAAAGGCCTTCTTGCCCCAGGGGCTGCGGATGGGAGCGCCAATGGGAGCGAACGCGGACACGGACTTGTACCGGCCCGGGTTGCGCAGCGCCGTCACCAGCGCGCCGTGCCCGCCCATCGAGTGCCCGAAGATGCCCTCGCGGTCCATGCGCGCGGGGAAGTGCGCGCCGATGATGCCGGGCAGCTCCTGCGTGATGTACGTGCCCATGCGGTAGCGCGCCTTCCACGGCTCCTGGGTGGCGTCCAGGTAGAAGCCCGCGCCGGTGCCGAAGTCCCAGTCCGCGTCCTCGCCCGGGATGCCCGCGCCGCGCGGACTGGTGTCCGGCGCCACGAGCATCAGCCCCAGCTCCGCCGCCACGCGCTGCGCGCCCCCCTTGATGACGAAGGTCTCTTCCGTGCAGGTGAGGCCCGCCAGGTAGTACAGCACGGGCACCTTGCCGTGCTTCGCCTGGGGCGGGGTGTAGACGCTGAAGCGCATCTCACCGCCGCAGGCCTCGGACGGGTGCTTCCAGAAGGACTGCGTCCCCCCGAAGCACACGTGCTCGCTGACGAGCGTGGGAGTCACGGCGCTCATCCGTACTTCACCACGCTGCGGATGGACTTGCCCTCGTGCATCAGGTCGAAGCCGTGGTTGATCTCCTCCAGCTTCAGCGTGTGGGTGATCAGCGGGTCGACCTGGATCTTCCCGTCCATGTACCAGTCGACGATCTTCGGCACGTCCGTGCGGCCCCGGGCGCCGCCGAACGCGCTGCCCTTCCACACGCGGCCGGTGACCAACTGGAACGGACGGGTGCTGATCTCCTGACCCGCGCCCGCCACGCCGATGATGATGCTCTCGCCCCAGCCGCGGTGGCAGCACTCCAGGGCCTGGCGCATCGTCTTCACGTTGCCGATGCACTCGAAGCTGTAGTCCGCGCCGCCGCCGGTGAGGTTCACGAGGTAGGGGACGAGGTCGCCTTCCACCTCCTTCGGGTTCACGAAGTGCGTCATCCCGAACTTCTCCGCGATCTCCTTGCGAGCGGGGTTCAGGTCCACGCCGACGATCATGTCCGCGCCCACCATGCGCGCGGCCTGCACGACGTTCAGGCCGATGCCGCCCAGGCCGAAGACGACGACCTTCGCGCCGGCCTCCACCTTCGCGGTGTAGACGACAGCGCCCACGCCCGTGGTGACGCCGCAGCCGATGTAGCAGACCTTCTCGAAGGGGGCGTCCTCGCGGATCTTCGCCACCGCGATCTCCGGCAGCACCGTGTAGTTCGCGAACGTGGAGCAGCCCATGTAGTGGTGGATCATCTGCTTGCCCAGGCGGAAGCGGCTGGTGCCATCCGGCATCAGGCCCTTGCCCTGCGTGGCGCGGATGGCCGTGCACAGGTTCGTCTTCTGGGACAGGCACGACTTACAGCCGCGGCACTCCGGCGTGTAGAGCGGGATGACGTGGTCGCCCTTCTTCACGCTGGTGACGCCCGGGCCCACGTCCACGACGATGCCCGCGCCCTCGTGGCCGAAGATGGCGGGGAACAGACCTTCCGGGTCCGCGCCGGAGCGGGTGAACTCGTCGGTGTGGCACAGGCCGGTGGCCTTCAGCTCGATCAGCACCTCGCCCGCCTTGGGGCCCTCCAGGTGCACGGTTTCGATGCTCAGGGGCTTGCCGGCCTCGAAGGCGACGGCGGCGCGGACGTCCATGTTGGGGCTCCTGTCAGTGGGGAACTAAGACTCCCCACCATAGAGGCCACGCACCGCGTCGTCCGTGAAAAGAAGCGGGCCGACCCATCAGGGCCCGCTACTAGACGGAGATGAGGCCCTTGCGGATGCCCTCGGTGACGGCCTCCACACGGTTCGTCACCTCGAGCTTCCGGTAGATGTGCTCCAGGTGCGTGCGGATGGTCGCCTTGGAGAGCGACAGCAGCCGGGCCGCCTCGCTGTTGGACACGCCCTTGGCGATGAGCTGGAGGATTTCCCGCTCGCGGTCCGACAGCGGCTTGAGCAGCGGTTCGTGCGCGGACGCTTCTTCATCCGCTGGCGTGGACTCCGCCACGGCCAGCGGCTCCGTGGGTACGGGCGCGGTGTCCGGCTCCACGCGGAAGTGGCGCAACAGCCGACGCGCGAGGTTCGGCTGGATGACCGTACCGCCCGCGCGCACCTCCTTGATGGCCTCCACGATCTTGTCCACCGTGGCGCCCTTGAGCAGGTAGCCGGACGCGCCCGCCTTCACGGCTTCGAGGACTTTGTCCTCCTCGTCGAAGATGGTGAAGATCAGGATCTCCACCTTCGGGAAGCGGGCCTTCACCTCGCGGGTGACGTCGATGCCGCTCATGCGCGGCAGCCCCAGGTCCAGGAGCAGCACGTCCGGCTGATCGCGCTCCACCTCCGCCAACGCGGCCTCGCCGGACAGCGCGGTGCCCACGATGTCGATGTCCGGGTGGCCCTCGAAGAGGCGCAGCTGGTTCTTCAAAATCTTGGTCTGGTCCTCCACGACGAACACGCGGATGGGGAGGGCGGCGGCATTCGGGGTCGGGTCCACGGGGCGGATCTCCGGTGCGTGTCAGGCGGAAAGACAGGGAAGGGAGAAGGCCACCTGGGCCCCGGCGCCGGGCGCCGAGTCCACCACGATGGAACCCCCGAGCTTCATGGCCCGCTCACGCATGTTGAGCAGGCCGTAATGTCCGCGCGGCGTGCGGCCCGGGTCGAAGCCCTTGCCGTTGTCACGGACCACCAGGTGCACGCCCTCCGGGCTGAAGTCCAGGCGCACCTGGACCTCCTTCGCCTCGGCGTGCTTCGCGGCGTTGGACAGGCACTCCTGGAGGATGCGGAAGAGCGCCAGCTGCGCGTCCGGGGGCAGCTTGCGCGCCAGGCCCGTGCGCTCGAAGCGGATGTCCTGCCCGGTGCGGTCGCGGAACGTCTTGACGTAGTCCTCCAGGCCCTGCGCCAGCTCGAAGTCGTCGCGCATCATCCGCAGGTTGCGGCGCAGCTCTTCGATGGACTCCTCCGCGGTGGCCTTCATCTCGCGGATCTCCGTGCGCAGCCCGTCCTCGCGCGCGAGGTTCAGGATGTACTCCGCCTGGATGATCATCGAGGACAGGGACGCGCCCAGGCCGTCATGGATTTCACGCGCCAGCCGGTTGCGCTCCTCCACCACCGCCAATTCCTTCAGGTCGCCCTGCAGGGATACCACCTCGCGGTGCGCGGTGGCCTCGCGCTCGTTCAGGTACACGAGCACGTAGACGATGATGAAGTTGAGCCCCAGGTACCAGAGCAGCGTGAGCAGCTCCACCGCCGTCACGGAGCGGTTGAGCAAGAGGTCCAGGCGCGTGGTGATGGGCAGCGCCAGGAGCGGCGGCAGGATGGCCAGCGGCTTGGGGAAGAGGATGGCGAAGAGCGTGGTGAAGAGCAGCTGCGTCGCCAGCAGCGGGCTCTGGAGACCGCCGCCCACCTGCGGCCGGGCGATGAGCACCACGGTGATCAGCAGGTCGAAGCACAGCGACAGGTACGTCACCCACCGGCCCGCCTTCGGGTGGTCGATGACGAGCAGGTTCGCGACGCTGTAGATGAGCATCGCGAAGTAGCCCAGGAAGGAGATGGGCCCGTTGAAGCCGAAGTAGCCGCTCCACGCGGGCACCGCGAGGATGAGCAGGCCCAACGTGAGGAACATCATCCGCGCGTAGAACAGCGCGCGGGCCCGGGCGACGAAGCGGTCCTGCTCCCAGGAGGCCGCCGCCTGCTCCGCGGACACGTTGTCCGTGAGGTTGCGGCGCTCCAGCACGGCGCGGACGCGGGCCTTCAGGTCATGGGCCGGATGGTCGTCGCCGGGTCGGGGGTCGCTGTCCATTCGAGCGGCAGCTTACGGGACCTTCCCGGGGAGCGGAATTCCCGGCAAGCCGCCAGGTGAGCATCCTGGCGGGTGCGGAAGGGGTGAAACCGCGCGCCGCTACTTGGGGGCGCCTTCGTCCACGCACGCCTTCTTGGCCTCGGGCTGGCGCTCCAGGACGAAGTCCAGGCGGTCCTTCGTCTCGCCCGTGCGCTCGTCGAACAGGGGCGTGCCGCCCGCGTACATGGTGCCCTTCTGGCTGCCGTACTTGTCCAGGTTGTGGGACTTGAGCCAGCCGTCCACGCAGGCCTCCAGGGCCAGGCGGTCGCTGGCGCCCGAGTCATAGCTCACGGAGCTCGCGTCCTTGGTGCCGGCCTCGGCGGTGGCGGTGGCCTCCGGGGGAGCGGCCTCGCGGCCCGACTGGAGCTCCTCCTTGACGGTGCCGGTCTGCGTGGCGGCGTCGGGGCTCTCCCCGGTGTTCTTGTGGCAGCCGACAGCCAGGGACAGCAGGGTGGAAAACACGAGCGCGCCGGTCAGGTTTTTCATATGTCCTGGCAGGTGAGGGCCGCTTGTGACGGCGGCGGTTTGAAGACGAGACGTGGAGCCGCCGCACCATATTCGTTCGTTCCTCGCGGAGCACCAGCCCCATGCACGGTTCCCCGGATACCGACCACCACGAACGCATTCCCCACGCCACCCGCATCGAGCGCGCGAGGGTGCTGGTGGTGGGAGCGGGCGGCCTCGGCTGCCCGGCGTCGCTCGCGCTGGCGCAGGGCGGTGTGGGCCACCTGACGTTGGTGGATCCGGACCGGGTGGACGTGACGAACCTGCCCCGGCAGCTCTGGCACCGCACCCAGGACGTGGGCCGCTTCAAGGCGGAGTCCGCCGCCGCCGGCCTCCTGCGCGCCTTCCCCGGCCTGAGCGTGGAGGCCCTGCCGGAGCGGCTGGACGACAACAACGCCGAGGCGCTCTTCCGCGAGCACGACCTGGTGGTGGACGCCACCGACGGCGTCGCGACCAAGTTCTTCCTGTCGGACGTGGCGGTGCTCACCGGCGTGCCGCTCGTGTACGGCGGCGTGCTGCGCATGAGTGGCCAGGCCCTGCGGATCGACCCCGGCGGCCCGTGCCTGCGCTGCCTCTACGAGGACGTGCCGCCCCCGGACGCGGTGCCCACCTGCGCGCAGGCGGGCGTGCTGGGCGCGATGGCGGGGCTCATCGGCGCGGTGCAGGCGCTGCTCGCGCTGGAGCTGCTGGCGGGCGCGGCCACGGGCCCCCGAGGCCAGGCCACATTGCACGTGCTCGACGGCGAGACGCTGGAGGGGCGCACCGTGAAGGTGACGCGCGCGCCCGACTGCCCGGGGTGCGCCATCCAGACGCTGCCCCCGTTCCCTTCGTCCCAGGAGGACACCGCATGCCCGACGTGACGGCGACGTTGGACATCACCCGCGAGGTGTGTCCGATGACCTACGTGCGCACCAAGCTGAAGCTGGAGTCGCTGCCCCCGGACACGCTGCTGGAGGTGCTGCTCAAGGGCGACGAGCCCCTGAAGAACGTGCCCCGCAGCGCGAAGGACGAGGGCCACGACGTCGTGTCCCTGGATCCACGCGGGGACGGCACGCACCGGTTGATCATCCGCAAGCGGGGGAAATGAGCGCATGGCCACGATTCGCATTCCGACACCCATGAGGACGCTGACGGGCAACAAGTCCGAGGTCCAGGCCACCGGCTCCACCGTGGGCGAAGTGCTGCGCGACCTGGACGCGCGCTACCCCGGCATGGGCGCGCGCCTCTTCGACGACAAGGGCGCCGTGCGCCGGTACGTGAACGTCTTCCTCAACGACGAGGACGTGCGCGCGCTCAAGGCCCTGGACACGCCCGTGAAGGAAGCGGACCGCATCACCCTCATCCCCGCCATGGCGGGAGGCTGAAAGAGGGCCTCATGGCGCTGCGCGAGGATCAGATTCTCCGCTACTCCCGGCAGATCCTCCTGCGGGACGTGGGCGGGCGCGGGCAGGAGGCGCTGCTGGCCGGTGGCGCGCGCGTGGACGGCCTGGGCGCGTCCGGCCTCACGGCCACCGCGTACCTGGCGGGCGGCGGCACCCCGGTGACGGGCGTGGGCTCGCTGACCATGGGGCCCTGGTCGCCGGGGTTCCTCGCGTCCGCGCACGACGTGGGCCAGCCCGTGGCGGAGGTGCTGGCGCGCGTGATTCCGGAGGTGAACCCGGACGCGGTGGGCACGCCCGGCGGAGGGCTGCTCGCGGAATTGCCGGCGGCCTGGAGCGGTGAGGCCCCCTGGGTCGCGCTGGGCGGCGACGGCGTGCGCGGCGCTGTGGTGTTCCGGGGCCAGGACGGCTGCGTCTGGTGCTTCGGTGAGACGGTGCGCCACCTGGGCACGCCGCCGGATGGAGCCATGGGCGTGGCCCTGGGGGCCCTGGGGGCGCTCGTGTTCCAGCGGCTGCGGCTGGGCCTGGGCCCATCCCTGGGCGGCAAATGGCTGAGCGCCCCGGGCTCGATGACGGACCTGGAGCCGCGCCGGTGCTCGCGCTGCGCCGCGGCGGAAGCAAAGCCCTGATCCCGCCGGAGGTCCTCACCCGGATGATCCAGCACCTGGAGGCCGCGTGGCCCCAGGAGGGCTGCGGCGTGCTCCTCCGGAGCGGGGCGGGGGAGGGCGGCTCCTGGCGGGTCGTCCCGCTGCCCAACGTCTCCCCCACGCCACACATCGCCTACGCCTTCGCGCCGGAGGCGTGGCTCCAGGTGTGCCTGGACGCGGACGCGCGACAGGAGGAGGTGGCCTGCGTCTTCCACTCGCACGTGGACGCGCCCGCCGTGTTCTCCGCGGAAGACCGACGCCAGGCCGCTCCCTCGGGAATCCCACTGCTGCCTCAGGTGTCGTACGTGGTGGTCGCCATACGCGGAGGCCGTGCCGCCTCCGCCTCCCGGTCTGTTTGGCGTGCAGGGGATTTTCAGACTGTTCCGCTTGCATTGGCGGATTTCAGGTTTGAAAAACCCGTGTAAGGGCGGGAACTTGCCCTGCAGCCGACCCCACCTGCGGAAAGGTGGGTCCGAATTGTCAAGTCACTGGGTTTTCGTCTATAAAGCGGCGGTCTATTGGATCTGCCGCGTCCCACGCCGCGTGCAAGAAGCGCTCCGGACGCAGGGAGTTAGAACCCTTATGGCCACCAACACTGGATTCACCCTCTGGCTCACCGGCATGTCCGGAACCGGGAAGACCACCACGGCCGCCTACATCGCGGCCCGGCTCCGCCAGGTCGGACGCAACGTGGAGGTCCTCGACGAGGGCGAACTCCAGAACGACCTGTGGGCCGGCATTGGCGACACCAAGGACGAGCGCAACATGGTGGTGCGCCGCCTGGGCTTCGTCGCCGGCCTGCTGGCCCGCAACGGCACGGCGGTGCTCGTCCCCTGCGTGAGCCCCTACAAGTCGAGCCGCGAGGAGGTGCGCCGCTCGGTGGGCAAGTACGTGGAGGTCTACGTGGACTGCCCCACGGAGAAGCTCATCGAGCGCGACACCACCGGCAAGTACAAGAAGGCGCTCAACGGGGAGATCCCCAACTTCATCGGCATCACGGAGCCGTACGAGCCGCCCACATCTCCCGAGGTGACCATCTACTCCGACACCGAGTCGGTGGAGGATGGCGGGACGAAGATCTTCCAGGCGCTGCTGGACCTGGGCCTGATGTCCACGGACGAGCTGAAGACCATCACCGGCAAGAAGATGAAGGCCAACCCGCTGCCGCCGCCGAAGAAGGCGCGCCGCGACGAGGAGGAGGCCCCGGCCCGCGTCGCCGCCGTGAAGGCCGCCAAGGTCCCCAAGGCGGACAAGGGCTCCAAGGGCGCCAAGGCGCGTCCGGCCACCCGCGCCGCCCGCGTGGGCAAGCCGGCTCCGGCCGCGAAGAAGAAGGCCGCCAAGAGCAAGGCCCGGTAATTCCCACCGTCGTCCCGTCTGTCGAAGGGCTCCAGGTTGCCCGCGCGATGCGCGTGCAATCCGGGGCCCTTCCGTTTTAGGAGTCCCCCATGCTGAGCCCTGAGCGGATTGAAGCCCTGTGTGAAGCGTCCCGCCCCAAGCTGGAGGCGATGCGCGAAGCCCTGCGCGCCCACGGCAGCGCGCTGGTGGCGTTCTCCGGTGGCGTGGACTCCACCTTCGTCCTCGCCATCGCGGCGGAGGTGCTGGGCGAGCGCGCCCTGGCGCTCACCGCGCTGTCCGCCTCCGTCGCCCCGGAAGAGGAGCGCGAGGCCCGTGAGCTGGCGGACCGCCTGGGCGCCCGGCACGTCGTCGTCTCCAGCAACGAGCTGGCGAACCCCAACTACGCCGCCAACCCCACCAACCGCTGCTACTTCTGCAAGACGGAGCTGTACGACCTCTGCGAGGCGAAGCGCGCGGAGCTGGGCCTCGCCGTGGTGCTGGACGGCTTCAACGCGGACGACTTCAAGGATCACCGCCCCGGCCACAAGGCCGCGAAGGAGCACCAGGTGAGCTCCCCCCTGGCGCAGGCCGGGCTCACCAAGGATGAGATCCGCGCGTGGAGCCGCAAGCTGGGGCTGCCCACCTGGGACAAGCCGCAGATGGCGTGCCTGGCGTCGCGCATCCCCTACGGCACGTCCGTGACGCGCGACCGGCTCCTGCAGATCGCCGCCGCGGAGTCGGAGCTGCGCGCGCTGGACTTCAAGCAGTTCCGCGTCCGCTACCACCAGGACGTGGCGCGCATCGAGCTGGCCAGCGAGGAGTACCCCCGCTTCTTCGAGGCGGGCATCCGCGAGCGGATCAACGGCGCCTTCAAGTCCCTGGGCTTCAAGTTCGTGGCCCTGGATCTGGAGCCCTTCCGCTCCGGCCGCCTCAATGAAGCCGCCGGCATCGCCCCCGCGGCCGGGGCAGGGCAGGGGAAGTCCGAGGGCTTCAAGCTCCCGGTGGTGGGGTGAAGGGTTTCCTGATCCCGCTGGCCCTGGTCGTGGCCACCCCTGCCGCGGCCGTGGAGTACCTGGATGACAGCCCCTACGCGCGTCGGCGCTCGCTGATCCTCACGGTGGGCCCCGGGGCCACGTACTCCGAACGGATCAGCGGGGACGCGGCCGTGTCCGGACTCGCCGGGCAACTGGACCTGGGGGCCGCGATCACCGTGGGTTACGAGGGGGACGAGGTGTTCCTCCTCGCGCGCGGCAGCACCGGCCGCCCGGGGGAGGAGCTGGCGCTGATCACCGGCTACCGCAGCCTCTTCGGATCCGAGTCGTGGCGGACCTTCTTTGATCTCGGCGTTTCCGTGCGTCCGATTTCTGGGCCGTGGCTGGGGCCTCGCATAGGGTTCGGCGCCAGACACACCCTCTCGGATCATTTCGCGCTGTACGGCGGGCTCGGCTTCACGTTCGGGTTCGGCTCCGGACTGCGCGCGGACACCGAGCTCTTCACCGGGTTGCAGTGGATCATCCCGGTGGGTTCGGCCTCGTAGGTTGTTTTCTTGAGGTTGTCCGACATTGTGAGAGGGTGTGTGCATCTGTCGGAGGCCACGCACTTGGACATGAATCCCCGCCTCACCTCGGTCGTGTTTCGTCTCAACCGCGAGAAGCTGGACGCCCTGAAGGAGCTGTCGCGCACCACGCGCATCCGTCAGAGCGAGTACCTCCGGGAGGCCATCTCGGATCTGCTGGCGAAGTACGAAGCGCGCTTCGTGGACTGAAGCGCCACGTCAGCCCGGCGGCGCTCCCGTGAAGGGTGGCGCGTCGGGCAGACCGGGCGGGTGGAGGCGCTCGCCGGGCCCGAAAGGGTCCACCGCGGAAGGGTAGCGGACCTCCCACAACACCAGCCCATGCGCCGGGGCCTTGAAGCCGGCCAGGGCGGTTCCCGAATCCAGCGCCGCGTGCCACTGCTCCTCGGACAGGAGCCCCGCGGCCACCTTCAGCGCGCTGCCCACCAGGTACCGCACCTGGTAGCGCGCGAAGCCGTCTCCTTCCAGCCGCGCCTCGAAGAGCCCTCCGCCCAGCTCCCGCAGGGTGGCGGACCGCAACGTGCGCGGCTTCTGGGGACTGGAGCGTTCGTGGAACGCGGTGAAGTCCCGCGTCCCCACGGCGCGGGAGAGCAGTGCCTCCAGCTTCTGGGGCGTCACCCGCTGGCCCGCCTGGAGGGTCTCGTCCGCCGCCACATCCAGGGCGTACGGCCGCCAGGCTTCCGGAGGCGGAGCGCCCAGCGTCAGGTGGTAGCGGTACTCCTTGCCGCTCGCGCTCCACTGGGCGTGGAACGCGCCCGGCGGCCGCTTCGCGATGCACAGCCCTACGTCCGGGGACAGGTGCGGCGCGAGCCTCGCGGGCAGCGACTCCAGGGGCACGTCCTCATCGAGGCGCAGACTGATGACCTGCATCCGCGCGTGCACGCCCCGGTCGGTGCGCCCGGACGGCATCACCGTGGCCGGTGAGCCTGCCTGCTCCAGGGCGTCTTCGAGCGCGTCCTGGACGGTGGGACCTTCCACCTGGCGCTGGAAGCCGCGGAAGTTTCCACCGCGATACCAAGTCCACAGTACGGCGGGAATTCGTCTGGGGGAGGACCTGGCCACAGCGTTGCGGTGTCGACGGGAGAAACACGATACTCCCGCGCGAATGCTGGCCGCTCAAGAACTCGCGATGGACAGTGATGGGCAGTGGCTTTTCCGACAGGGCGACCTGGTGCTGGGGCCCATCACCGCGTCCCAGGTGGTGGAGAAGCTCTACACGGGGGAGTTGACCCCTGACAGCCCGGTGGCCCCGGCCGGTGAGCGGGAGTTCCGCAACCTCCGCGACACCGCCGCCTTCCAGGTGCACATCGCGCGCTTCGAGGCGCAGGGCCGCGTCGCCCAGACGATGCTCGTGGAGCAGGCCCGCAACCAGAAGCGGGTGAAGTTGCTGGCCGGCGTCGCCGCGGGCGTGGCGCTCTTGTTGGGCGTCACCGGCTGGTACCTGGCGCGCAACGCCGCCGTGTACGGCCTGTTCGGCGCCTCGGAGGAGAGCGACGGCATCACCATGGACCCGCCCACCATCCGCCTGGCCCAGGCGCGCGGGGACGACGAGGACCTCTTCGCCTATCCGTCCAACGACCCGCGCCGCCCGGATCGCCCCGCGGGGCAGGGCAGTGGTGGCACCAAGACAAGCGGAAGTGGCGCGGTGGCCACCGCCGCCGTCGCGGGCAACCGGCCGCCGCCCCGCTCGGGCAGCGTCTCCACGGATCCGGACGGCCTGGAGATGGCCCAGCAGTTCGACCAGGGCGCCATCAACCGCGTCGTCGCGGGCAACCAGTCCAAGCTCTTCCGCTGCTTCAAGGAAGAGGCCGAGCGCACCCCTGGCCTGGCCGCAAAGATCCCCATGGAGTTCGTCATCGGGAACGACGGCCGCGTGAACAAACTCTGGGTGGACAACCCCCAGTTCAAGCAGGGCCCGCTCTACGAGTGCTTGTTCTCGGAGCTGAAGAAGTGGCCCTTCAAGGCCTACGAGGGCGAGCGCGCCACCGTGGGGCTTTCGTTCAATATCGGCAAGCGGGGGTAGGGCGACTTTCTTGCCCACCCTCCGGACGTGCCCGATACAACAGGCATGTCCGCCTCTGTCGCCGAAGTCGAAATCGCCAAGAAGGCCATGAGCGTCCCCCCGGGGACGTTCCGCCACACCGTCCTGCTCGCCGCCAAGCGCTTCAAGTCCACCTGGGCGGAGCTGGGCAAGCTGCTCGTCCAGGTCCGGGACGAAGCCAAGTACGAGGAGTGGGGCCACGCCTCCTTCGAGGCCTACTGCCTCAAGGAGCTGCACATCAAGAAGCAGACGGCGCTCAAGCTCACGCGCTCGTTCAGCTTCCTGGCCAAGCACGAGGCCCCGGAAGAGCTCCAGCAGCAGGAGTTCCCGGAGAAGGTCCCCGCCTTCGAGGTGGTGGAAGTCCTGGCCGACGCCGAGGAGCGGGGTCAGCTTTCCCCCACGGAATACAAGTCGCTGCGCGACAGCATCTGGAGCCCGGAGAAGTCCCCCACGGAGCTCAAGAAGGAATTCGCCGAGCGTTTCCCCCGGCCCCCGCCGGAGCCGCCCCCGGAGAGCCTCCAGGTGCGGAAACTGGCGCAGCTGGCGCGAAAGCTCGCCTCCGAGCTGGCGGGAAGCCGTCGAGTCCCCAACGCTGTCGCCGAGCGGGCGGCCGCCCTGGCGGACGATGTCGAAGAACTCGCGTCGAGCGTGACGGACGCCTGAGTCGCTGTTATCCAAGGTCGACCCGTTGACCTGGGCTGAACGCTCCCATGAAAGGGCGCTTCCACCGGGCTTCCTGCCCGAGGGGGAGGGCCCTATAGTGGGTTCAGGGCCTGTAGCAGGTGGGCCTGGAGCCGTCGTAAAGACGTGGGCGGCTTCGCGGGTGTTGGAGTGCGGTGGTCGGCGGAGAAGGTCCCGAACCGGGACCGGCGAACTCGGAGGCGGCAGTGAAGAAGGAGCACCACGTCAACCTGTCCTGCTCGTTCTGCGGCAAGTCGCAGCGCGAGGTCCGGAAGCTCATCGCCGGACCCACGGTCTACATCTGCGACGAGTGCATCAAGCTGTGTAACGACATCATCGCGGACGAGAACGAACGCGAGGAGGGCAAGCCGCAGGTCAGTCTGCCCACGCCGCTGGAGATCAAGGCGTTCCTCGACGACTACGTCATCGGTCAGGACCAGGCGAAGAAGGTCCTCTCGGTCGCGGTCTACAACCACTACAAGCGCATCTACCAGAAGAAGCCGGCCGCCCGGCCGCGCCCCGGGGTGAAGGCCCCTGGCGGCGAGGACGTGGAGCTGCAGAAGAGCAACATCCTGCTGATTGGCCCCACGGGCTCCGGCAAGACGCTGCTCGCGCAGTCCCTGGCGCGCTTCCTCAACGTCCCCTTCACCATCGCGGACGCCACCAGCCTCACCGAGGCCGGCTACGTGGGTGAGGACGTCGAGAACATCATCCAGAACCTCCTCCACAACGCCGACTACGACGTGGAGAAGGCCGCGCGC
Source organism: Corallococcus sp. M7 (assembly GCF_054512695.1). NCBI lineage: Bacteria > Pseudomonadati > Myxococcota > Myxococcia > Myxococcales > Myxococcaceae > Corallococcus > Corallococcus sp. M7. The sequence continues at coordinate 5,399,070 of NZ_CM137252.1, read as the reverse complement.
GGCATCGTCTACATCGACGAGATCGACAAGATCGCGCGCAAGGGTGACATGCCCAGCGCCACCCGCGACGTGGGCGGCGAGGGCGTGCAGCAGGCCCTGCTGAAGATCATCGAAGGCACTCGCGCCAACGTCACCCCGCGCGGCGGCAAGAAGTACAACCAGCAGGAGTACGTCCAGGTCGACACGACGAACATCCTCTTCATCTGCGGCGGTGCCTTCCACGGCATCGACGGCGTGATCAAGCGCCGCGTGGGTGAGAAGGGCCTGGGCTTCGGCGCGAAGATCACCCACAAGGAAGAGCGCAGCGTGGGTGAGCTCCTGGCGATGACCGAGCCGGAAGACCTGATGAAGTTCGGAATGATTCCGGAGTTCATCGGCCGTCTGCCGATGATCGCGACGCTCAACGACCTGAAGGAGGATGACCTCGTCACCATCCTCACGATCCCGAAGAACGCCCTGGTGAAGCAGTACCAGAAGATGTTCGAGATCGAGAAGGTGAAGCTCACCTTCACCAAGGAAGCGCTGCGCGCCATCGCTCGCGAGGCGATGCGCCGTCACTCCGGAGCGCGCGGCCTGCGCGCCATCATGGAGGACGCCATGCTGGAGATCATGTACGACGTGCCGTTCCGCGAGGGCGTCAAGGAGTGCAAGATCACCGAGCAGGTGATCACCAAGCACGAGCCTCCGCAGATCGTCATGGAGAAGGAAAAGAAGACCGCCTGAGGTTTCCCCCAGACGGTCGGTGGTTCCATCCGGCGCCCCTCGCCTCCAGCAGGCAGGGGCGCCGTGGTGTTTCTGGCGCCGGGTACCGCGTCAGCTCTGCGTGACGCGCACCGTGGTCTTCATCTCGCGGCCGGTGGCGGGGTCCTTCGCGCGCATGGTGAGGATGCCCTCCACGCTCACGTCGAAGATGATCTCCACGTTCACCGTGCCGGCCTTGGCGGGCATGATCCCGGAGAAGGTGAACTCGCCCAGCAAGTCGTTGCGCGCCACCGTGTCGTGGTCGCCCTGGTAGATGCGCATGGCGAGCTCGGTCTGATTGTCGATGCTCGTCGTGGCCAGGAGCTGCTTCGCGTTGGGGATGGACGCGTTGCGCGGGAAGACGACGTGGAAGCCGCCGTCGCCGCGCTCCAGGCCAATGGCCATGGGAATCACGTCCAAGAGCTGGATGCGCAGGTTGGTGTTGTCCTCGAGCGAGTGCGCGTAGAGCGCCGCGCCAATGGCCACCGCCTCGTCCGGGTGCACGCCCTTGCTGGGCGGCTTGCCGAAGAACTTGGTGAGCCGGTCCTGCACGACGGGCATGCGCGTCTGGCCGCCCACGAGCATGACCTCGTCGATGTCCTTGGTGGACAGGCCCGAGTCCACCAGCACGCGCGCGACCATCTGGAGGGTGCGGTCCACCAGCTGGTTCGTCAGCTGCTCCAGCATCTTGCGCGTGAACTTCATCTCGATGTTCAGCGGCTGGCCCTGCGCCGTCATCGTGATGAAGGGGATGTTGAAGGGGACCTCCTCGCGCGCGGACAGGTCGATCTTCGTGCGCTCGGCCAGGTCCTTGATGCGCTGCATGGCCACCGGGTCCGTGGCCAGGTCGATGCCCGTCTTGGCCGCGAAGTCCTTGAGGACGTGGTGGATGATGGCGTTGTCGAAGTCGATGCCGCCCAGGAACACGTCGCCGCCGGTGGCCTTCACCTCGAAGACGCGGTCGCGGATCTCGATGATGGAGACGTCGAAGGTGCCGCCGCCCAGGTCGTAGATGACGACCTTCTCCTTGAGCGTCTTGCCCACGCCGTAGGCGAGCGCCGCCGCGGTGGGCTCGTTGATGATGCGCACCACCTCCAGGTCGATGAGCTTGCCGGCGTCCTTCACCGACTGGCGCTGCCGGTCGTTGAAGTACGCGGGCACCGTCACCACCGCGCGCTTGATGGGCGTCTTCAGGTAGTTGGAGGCGACGTCGCGGATCTTCCCCAGGATCTTGGCGCTGATCTCCTGGAGGGAGAACTCCTTCTTGCCGACGTCCAGGGTGACGTCGTTCTTGGTGCCGGCGCGCATGTTGTACGCGACGGCCTTCTTCATCGTGCCGACGACGTCACTGCTGTAGTTCACCCCGACCAGGCGCTTGGAGCCATAGACGGTGTTGCGCGGGTTGAGCTGCCACTGGCGCTTCGCCTCGAAGCCGATGAGCTCATTGCCCTTGTCGTCGATGGCGAAGATGGAGGGGATGGTGTACTCGCCGCCCTTGTAGGGGATGAGCTTGACGTTCCCGCTTTCCTCGACGATCGCCGCGCACGAGTTCGTCGTGCCGAGGTCGATGCCGATGATGGGCTCCTTGTGCATCGCGTGTGGGCTCCGGGTGAGGCGCTGCGGCTGGATGGGGTGTGGCTTCCCGGGACCGTATCTCACCCGTCCCGGGTGCGCGAATCGCGAACCATCCGTCATCCGACGGACGCCCTCAAACTTCCAGCGCCCCTGAACCTTCCACCCCCGGGCCGCCCGCCTGGCCGGGTGGGACACGGCCGGCGTCCAAGCGCGCGACCCCGAACACACCGCCCGCCAGGGCAGGGCGGGTCGCTTTACATCCCAAGGGCCGGGAACGAAGGTCAGCCCCGGGGGTTCACATGCGACGGCGAAGCGCCGTGGCTACATCCGAGAGACCACCCATCCACAGAGGGGAGCCGCCGTGGAAGCGAAGGGCTATCTGCAGGAGGTGGGCGCACAGGTCAGCGCCGACTTCGTCAAGAACCGCTCCATCCTGTCCTTCGAGGAGTACCTGTCGCTCTTCTTCACGGACCCGAAGGGGCAGTCGCGCAACGCGGCGCAGTACCTGCGGGACGTGATGGACCACTACGGCACGGAGATGGTGCCGCACCCCACCGGCACCATCCGGCGCTTCAAGGTCTTCGACGTCCCGTCCGCCGAACACGACGGCCGCGTCGCCGGGCAGGAGGAGGTGCAGAACGCCCTCTACCGCATCCTGGGCAACTTCGTGCGCGCCGGCCGCATCAACAAGCTCATCATGCTGCACGGCCCCAACGGCAGCGCGAAGTCCAGCCTGGTCAACGCGCTGAAGCAGGGCATGGAGGACTACTCCCGCCAGCCTCAAGGCGCCCTCTACCGCATCGCGTGGGTCTTCCCGTCGGAGAAGCTGATCAAGGGCTCCATCGGCTTCGGTGAGCGCGCGGGCGCGAAGACCGCCGAAGGCGAGCTCACCACGTACGCCCACCTGGACGCGGAGGCCCTGGACCTGCGCATGCCCTGTGAGCTGCGCGACCATCCGCTGTTCGCGGTGCCTCCGGCGGAGCGCAAGGGCCTCCTGGAAGGGGCGCTCAAGAAGAAGGGCCTGGGCAACGGCGACGGGGCGACAGGGGACTTCCTGTTGTCCGACTACGTGCGCGAAGGCGAGCTGTGCGCCAAGTGCCGCCGCATCTACACGGCACTGCTCAACGCCTACGGCGGGGACTACCTCAAGGTCCTGCGCCACGTGCAGGTGGAGCGCTTCTACGTGTCGCGCCGCTACCAGGTGGGCACGGTGACGGTGGAGCCGCAGATGAGCGTGGACGCCGCCGCGCAGCAGATTTCAGCGGACCGCACCCAGCTCAACATGCCCGCCGCGCTGCACAGCACGGTGCTCTTCGAGCCGCACGGCCCGCTGGTGCACGCCAACCGCGGCCTCATCGAGTACGCGGACCTGCTCAAGCGCCCGCTGGAGGCCTTCAAGTATCTGCTCGGCTTCAGTGAGACGGGCGAGGTGCCCCTGGAGCCCTTCGTGCTCCAATTGGACGAGGTGCTCATCGCGTCCTCCAACGAGAAGCACCTAGGGGCCTTCAAGGAACTGCCGGACTTCGCGTCGTTCAAGGGCCGCATCGAGCTGGTGCGCGTGCCGTACCTGCGCCGCTACAAGGTCGAGCAGGAGATCTACGACGCGCAGATCACCGCGACGTCCGTGGGCAAGCACGTGGCGCCGCACGCGACGGAGGTGGCCGCGATGTGGGCGGTGCTCACGCGCCTGAAGAAGCCCATCCCGGACCGCTACCCGGCCAACGTGAAGCCACTGGTGGATCAGGTGGCCCCGGTGGAGAAGCTGCACCTGTACCAGGAGGCGGGCGTGCCCGCGCGGCTGTCCTCCGCGAACACCAAGGAACTGCTCAAGCTGCGCGAGGAGATGTACGAGGAGTCCGACGCGTACCCCAACTACGAGGGGCGCTCCGGCGCGAGCGCGCGTGAAATCAAGACGGCTCTCTTCAACGCCGCGCAGAACCCCGACTACAAGTGCCTCCACGCGCTGGCGGTGCTGGAGGAGCTGCACGCGCTCTGCAAGGACAAGAGCGTCTACGAGTTCCTCCTCCAGGAGGTGATGGACGGCTACCACGACCACGAGACCTTCGTGCGCGTGGTGGAGGGCGAGTACCTGGACCGCGTGGACTCGGAGGTGCGCGACTCCATGGGCCTGGTGTCGGAAGGGCAGTACCGCGAGCTGGTGGAGCGCTACATCCAGAGCGTCAGCCACTGGGTGCGCGGGGAGAAGATGCGCAACCGCGTGACCGGCGAGATGGAGAAGCCCGACGAGGCGCGCATGGCGGAGGTGGAGGCCATCGTGATGCCGCAGGGCGAGGCGCCTCCGGACTTCCGCCGCGGGCTGATCGCCAGCATTGGCGCGCACCGGCTGGACAACCCGGACGGCGCCATGGACTACCCGCGCATCTTCCCGGACATGTTCAAGCGCCTGCGCGACCACTACTTCGAGGAGCGCAAGCGCGTGCTGCGCAAGAACAAGGAGAACGTCCTCAAGTACCTCTCCGAGGACCGCAACCAGCTCTCCGCGCGCGAGCAGACCCAGGTGCAGGACACGCTCAAGACGATGGCGGAGCGCTACGGCTACTGCGAGTTCTGCGCGAAGGACGCCATCCTGTTCCTGATGCGCCAGCGCTACACCTGACGGGTGGGGGAGGGCAGGCATCCGCTAAGCCGATGCCTGCTCGCCTGCTTTTCATTCCGGGCCGGGGCTCGGGATGATGGGACCTCACACCGAGTTAGCGCGTGTGTCGTCGTCTTTCGTCCCTCCCCATCCTTGCGCCTGGAGTGTTGATGAACCGGTTGCTGTTGGGCACCCCCCTCCTGTGGGCCCTCGTGTCGTGCGCCAGTGCTCCGTCGCAGTCCTCCGCGGACACTCCGGTCGCGACGCACACGCAGGCTCCGCTCCGGGTGGAGCGGGCGCTGTCCCGGCCCGAGCCCACGCCGCAGCCCACGCGCAAGGCGATGGTGCGGCGCATCCTCCCGCTCAACGTGCGGCTGGTGACGACGGAGGGCGGCAAGGTGCGCCGCTCGGCGTCGGGCGTCGTCATTGGCACGGAGGCCGGCGATGCCGGGCCCGTCAGCTACGTGCTCACCAACGCGCACGCGGTGGAGCAGGGTGATTTGACGGACCCCGTGCTCAAGGTCGTGTTGGACCGGCGCGCGGAGACGCACGAGTACGCCGCGGAGGTGGTGGCCATGGGCCAGGTGCCGGACGTGGACCTGGCGCTGTTGCGCGTGACGGGGGTGACGTGGCCCGTGGCGGAATTGGCCGCGGACGATGAGCCGGAGCCCGGCGAGGACGTGGTGGTGGCGGCGTCCCCGTACGGCCGCGCGCTGTCCATTTCCGGCGGCATGGTGTCCCAGGTGGAGTGGGACAAGGAGACGAAGCACCCGCGCATGCTGAAGACGGACGCGCCCATCGGCTACGGGGCCTCCGGCGGTGGCATCTTCAGCATGGAGACGGGGCGGCTCCTGGCCATCGTGGAGGGCTACCGCACCGCGAAGGTGGACTTCGAGGTCGCCTCCCAGAACTTCAGCTTCGACGTGCCCATGCCCGGCGAGACGTTCGCCGCGCCCAGCGCCAAGGTGCGCGGCTTCCTCCAGGCGAAGGGCTTCGGCCGGCTCCTGGAGCGCTCCGCGGACGCGGAGGGTGCGGGGCCCCAGAAGACCGCCAGTCGTTGAGCCAACAGCCCCGGACCGAGAAATTGGTGCGGGCCTGATCCAGCGTTAGAGCTGCGGGCTCTTTCGCTGGAGGGTTCACGCGCATGTCCGCTCGGGGCAATTGGGATCAGTACTTCATGGACATCGCCCAGCAGGTGGCCACGCGCGCCACCTGCGACCGCAAGCACGTGGGCGCGGTGCTGGTGCGGGACAAGACCATCCTGTCCACCGGCTACAACGGCGCCATCCGCGGCCTGCCCCACTGCGATGAAGTGGGCCACATGATGGAGAACGGCCACTGCGTGGCCACCGTCCACGCGGAGGCCAACGCCATCATCCAGGCCGCGAAGAACGGCGTCGGAATCGATGGGGCGACCATCTACACCACCGCCAGCCCCTGCTGGCCGTGCTTCAAGCTGATCGCCAACAGCGGCTGCACCCGCATCGTCTTTGGCGAGTTCTACCGGGACCCGCGCATCTTCGAGTACGCGGCCCGGCTGGGCCTCCAGCTCGTGGGCCTGGGCGCCGCCGCGCAGCCGCCGTCGCCGGCTACCGGCACCTGAGGGCGGACGCGCTGTCCGGGGGTGGACAACCCCTGGACACGCTGATCGCCCGGGATGGGGTTCCCGTTCGTTGAATGACACTTCTGAGTGGTCCTAAGTGGCTGTTCCGACACGGGAATTTTAGAACTCCGGCAAGAATTACCGACCCAGGGTTGACGATCCCAGGGGTGCTCCCTAAATCCTGGCCTCGGTAGGGCGGCGGCGGGGGTGGGGAGACGGAAATTCCTAGGAGTTCCAGGTGGTTAACTCATCTGTCATGGCCAGCAGTGTGCCTTCTGTCCAGGAAGTGTCGGACCCTGTGGTGGGCGCGGCCCGCTACGACGCGGTTCCGCCCTTGATGGACAGCCTGCTGCACGACGTGCGCAACCCGCTCAACGCGCTCGCCATCCATCTCGAGGTGCTCTCCGAGAAGCTCAAGGGCGAGTCCGGCCAGGTGCCGGCCACGCAGGAGAAGAACCTCAAGGCGATGCGCGAGCAGATCGCCCGCGTGGATGGCCTGCTCAAGCTCTTCTCCGACTTCATGGTGTTTCGCGGGGCGATCCCTCCGGGGACGCGCCGCTGTCGGACGCCACCGGTAAGGCCCTGGACGTGCTGGGCCACGAGAGCCGCCGGCGCCGCCTCCAGGTCCAGCGCCTCATCGAGCCGGACGTGCAGGCCCACCTGGAGGACACCACCGAGCTGGGGTTCTTCCTGGTGCAGGTGCTGATGCGCGCCTTCCAGCGCGCGGAGTCCGGCGCCACCGTCGTCGTCTCGGTCCGCGCGGAAGGGCCGAGCGCGGTGCTGGAGGTGTCGGACGGTTCCTCGGCGCCCGAGCGGGCGACGGACACCGTGGCGGCGCTGACGCTCCGCGCGGCCCAGCTGGGCATCGAATTCGTCGTGGAGGCGGGCACGTGCCGCCTCGTGTTTCCGCGCGCCTGAGGTTCCCCCCTTCAGGCGCTGTCGGTCTTCCATCCGGTTTCATCACGCTTCATCGCAGTGGAGGTTTTCACCTTGGGCAGCGCACGAATCCTGGCCGTGGATGACGAACGTGAGACCTGCGAGGCCCTGGCGGAGATGCTGTCCGCCTGGGGTCACAAGGTCGAGACCGCGTTCGACGGGCATGACGCCCTCCGCAAGGCCGGTGAGTTCCGGCCCGACGTCGTCCTGTCGGATCTCGCCATGCCGGAGACGGACGGCCTGTGGCTGTTGCGCAACCTGCGCGACGAGCTGCCGGATTGCCCGGTGGTGTTCCTCACCGGCCGCGGCACCATCGACACCGCCGTGGAGTCCATCCGCGAGGGCGCCTACGACTTCATCGTGAAGCCGCTGGACACCGCGCGGCTCAAGGTCTGCATCGACCGCGCGCTGGAGAAGAAGGAGACCATGCGCGAGGTGCAGACGCTCCGGCGCCGCCTCAAGCAGCTGGGCTCCACGGACCTCATCGCCGGCTCCACCGGGATGCGCAAGGTCATCGAGATGATCGAGAAGGTGGCCCCCTCCAAGGCCTCTGTCTCCATCAGCGGCGAGTCCGGCACGGGCAAGGAAGTGGTGGCCCGCACGGTGCACAACCTGTCCCTGCGCCGCGACAAGCCCTTCATCGCCATCAACTGCGCGTCCATCCCCGCGACGCTGATTGAATCCGAGCTCTTCGGCCACGAGCGCGGCGCCTTCACCGGCGCGGATCAGCGCCGCCCGGGCGTGTTCGAGATGGCCCACGGCGGCACGCTCTTCCTGGACGAGTTGGGTGAGATCCCCATCGATCTCCAGGCCAAGCTGCTGCGCGTGCTGGAGGAGGGCCGCCTGCGCCGTCTGGGCGGCAAGGTGGAGATCGAAGTGGACGTGCGCGTGCTGTCCGCCACGAACCGCGACCTGAAGCAGGAGATCAAGAACCAGCGCTTCCGCGAGGACCTCTACTTCCGCCTCAACGTGTTCCAGTTGCACCTGCCGCCCCTGCGCGAGCGCCGGGACGACGTGCCCATCCTGGTCCAGCACTTCGTGGACAAGTTCCGCGGGGACTCCGCCAAGCGTGTCTCCGGCGTGCACCCGGACGCCATGGAGGTGCTCAAGAACTACGACTGGCCGGGCAACATCCGCGAGCTGCGCAACGCCGTGGAGCGCGCCGTCATCCTCTGCGATGGGGAGCTGATCACCCGCGAGCACCTGCCGCCCGACATGGCCGGCAAGAGCCCGGAGCGCCACACGTTCAAGCTGCCGTTCGGCCTGAGCCTGGACGCCGTGGAGCGCGAGTACATCCTGGGCAGCCTCCAGCGGAACGGGAACAACAAGGCCCGCACGGCGGAGGTGCTGGGGGTGAGCGAGAAGACGCTCTACAACAAGCTCAACCGCTACGCGGCCGAGAACCGCGCGCAGGGCACCCCGGGTGGCGGCAGCCCCCTGGGAGGCCAGGGCAATGACGGCCCCATGAGCGCCAGCAGCTTCCTGACCCGCTGATCCGCGCCCCGTCCGGGCCCGGCAGTTCGCCTGCCGCTGACCTGACGGGTAGGCAAGAAGGCCCGGATTCCGGGCCCTTGGCAGGGCTCCTGGAGGGCACGCACGGGGCCTCCCCAAGCCGGTTTAAAGGGGCGGGGGAGGTCTCGAAAACCCCTGTCAATTCTTGACTTTTCCCCCCTGGACGGGGGATCCTCCGGGCCTCTCCCACCCGTTGGTGAGGGCCCGGCCGGGACGTCTCAATTCGGGCCACGTCCGCCCCCCATGGTGCGGTCGTCCGACGTGAGTCATCTGGGGTGCCGCCGGGGGGGCACAAGGAAGGCCACAACGCAATGAGCGACGCGCGAGTTCTTCACTTCTTCGGCGGCAAGGGCGGGGTCGGCAAGACCACGCTTGCGGCAGCGTACGCGGTGAGGCTCTCCGAAGAAGCGCCCAAGCACCGGGTGCTGGTCGTCTCGTTGGATCCGGTCCAGTCCCTGTCGGACCTCGTGAAGAAGAAGCTGCCGGCGAAGCCCACCAAGCTCCAGGCGGGCAAGGGCGAGGGCGGCCTCTTCGGCGCGGAGCTCAATCCTCCCGCGCTGCTCAAGCCGTTCCTGGCGGAGTACCTGCCGGCGCTGGCGAAGGCAGCCGTGAAGGGCACGCACCTGTCGGACGAGGAGATGGGCAAGCTCTACCAGCAGGCGGTACCGGGGCTGGAGGAGCTGGTGGCCCTCTTCCACGTGGTGGACCTGCTGGAGTCCGGCGACTACGACCGCATCGTGGTGGACACGGCGCCCACCAGCCACACGCTGCGCCTGTTCGACCTGCCCGCGCAGCTGCGCAAGTTCCTGGGCTTCGTGAAGGCGGGCCAGGACCGCGCCGCCCCGGCCCCCAGCGGCAAGGGCAAGAAGGCGGCCGCTGCCGCCGCCGCCGCGGAGGGTTCCGGCGGCTTCCTGGAGCAGGTGGGCCAGAAGGCGGAGAAGCTGCTCGCGCTGCTGAAGGATCCGGCGCGCACGGCCTTCCACCTGGTGGCGCTGGCGGAGCCGGTGCCCGAGGCGCAGACGCGCATGTACTTCACCCAGCTGCGCGAGCGCGGGCTGCCGGTGACGGAGGTGGTGGTCAACCAGGTGGAGGACCACCAGGGTTGCCCCGCGTGTCAGGGCCGCCGCGGCCTTCAGGCGCCGCACGTGCGCAAGTACCAGGCGCTGGACAAGACCGTGCCCGTGAACCTGCTGGGCCGCCGCGAGGTGGCGCCCCGGGGGCTGGACGGGCTGAAGGAGTTCGCCAAGGAGTGGGCGGCGGGCAAGGAGACCAAGGCGCTGGAGTTCAGCGCGGCCGAAGGGCCTCCGGCGCTGGTGCGCGCCCCGTCCATGCCTCCCATCGCGGCGCCTCCGCTGCCGCCCACGCGGCTCATCTTCTTCGTGGGGCAGGGCGGGGTGGGCAAGTCCTCCTGCGCGGCCGCCGCGGCGGTGACGCTGACGGAGAAGGAGGGGCCGGTGCTCCTCATCTCCACGGATCCCGCGCACTCGCTGTCGGACGTGCTGCAGAGCCGCCTGACGGACACCGAGACCCAGGTGAAGGGCACCAAGGGCCTGTACGCGCGCGAGCTGGACATGGCGGGCTGGTTCAACGCCCTGCGCAAGCGGCTGAAGGAGAAGGCGGAGAAGGCGTTCGAGGGCGCGCCCAAGGCGGGCAACGACGTGCCGGCGGACCTGCTCTACCTGCGCAACCTGCTGGAGTGCGCGCCCCCGGGCATCGACGAGCTGGCGGCCATGTCCGTGCTGACGGACGCGCTGGTGCAGGAGCGGTTCAAGCGCATCGTGGTGGACTCGTCGCCGCAGGTGACGAACGTGCGCGTGGTGGAGCTGGCGGACACGGCGAAGACGTGGCTGGGCGCGCTGCACGGCATCCTCAACAAGCACCGCGCCAAGGGCCTGGGCGAGCTGGCGGATGACCTGGCGGCGATGCTCAAGCACGTGAAGCGCTTCGAGGACGCGCTGGCGTCCCCCAGCGAGTCGCGCTTCGTGGTCGTCACGCGCGGCGAGGACCTGGCGTCGTCCCGCACGGAGCGGCTGGTGGAGTACCTCAAGGAGAAGAAGCTCCAGGTGGAGCGGGTGCTCGTCAACCGCGTGGGCCCCAAGTCCACCTGCGAGAAGTGCGAGAACCGCCGCAAGCTGGAGCTGAACGCGGCCAAGGCCATGGAGAAGAAGATTGGCCTGCCCGTGACGATGGCGCCCGCGCTGGGCCGTCACCCCGCGGGGCTCCGTGAGCTGAAGGCGTTCCGCACCGCCTGGTACGCGCTGTCCGCGCCTCCGGCGAAGATCAAGGCGGCCTGAGGTTTTCCGCCGCGCCGGGCTCCTCTCAGTGGGGGCCCGGCACGAGCTGGGACAGCGGCAGCCGGTGGGGAACCGCCCGGCGCGCCTGGCCCAGCAGGTCCACCGCGGTCGCCTTGAGTGAGCGCGCCGTCGGGGCCGCCGGCACGTTCAGGTGCTGATGGAGCACCCAGCCCGGCCCCAGGAGCATCAGCGCCACCGCCGGCACGATGCACAGGGTCACCACCGCGCTGGCGCCACCCACCGTACCCAGCACACGCAGCACCGGGGATGCCTGGATGCGCGGGCGCTGCAGGGCCGCGAGGATGCGCGCGAAGAGGGCGCCGCCCACGAGCCCCAGCACCGTGGCCAGTCCCCAGCTCAGCCCTCCCACCGGTGTTCCGAGCACCGGCTCCAGCAGCGGAGGCGCCAGGGCTCCCAGCACGAAGGCGAGGACGAAGGGCGCGACCGCGATGATGGCGGCCAGCCCCCAGTGTCTGGCGTTGAGTCGGTGCACGGCTTCCCCCTTCGGCTACGGGAGGAAGGTGGGCACCGGCAGGCAGGCGCGCCAGGGCGGTGTCCCCTGGGGCGCGGGTAGGCGTGCACGGGGCGTCACTTCACGTCAGGCGTCGCACTCCGACGGGCTGTCGGTGAAGCCGCCCAGGGGCTCCGGGAAGGTGAGGGCGCCCGCCTCGCTGAGGGTGCCGGTGACGGGCGCGGCTTTGGGGAGCTTCACCTCCACCGTGCGGCCCTTGACGGTGTACGTGCCCGCGGTCCGGGACTCGCGGGGCGTGCCGGAGTCGTCCACGTCCCGCCTCCAGAGCTCCACGCGGCCTCCGTCCTGGAACTTCAGGGCCCGGACGGTGCCGTAGACGCCCACGCCGGGGCCGTACCAGGACACCGCCCGCAGGAGGGCCGGCACGTCGGCCTCCTTTTCGGGCGTGCGGCCCAGCAGCTTCTGCCAGCCGAGTGTGTCCCGGATGACGTCCAGGTCCCGGTCCTCCTTCGCCCGCTGGAGGCGGCGCGCGTCCAGGCGCACGGCGGTGGCCAGCTTCTCCAGGATGACGTCGCGGTGGGCGCTGTACTCGCACACCTTGCCCTGCTTGCGCAGGACGCCCAGGGTGGCGGCGGCGTTGTAGTGAGCCAGGGCGTAGTCTGGGGTGGCCTGTGCGGCTGCCTGGAACTTCTCCAGGGCCTCTGGATAGCGGCCGGACTGGTAGAGCCGGAACCCCTGCGTGTTGAGGGCCCGGCCGGAAGGAGGCGCGGCCGGAGCGGCGGACAGCGTCAGGGCCAGCAGGGAGAGGGCGAGGACCATGTTGCTCCAGACGGGCGGTCCCCCCGGACATTCCAGGGGGGTGCGTAACCGCTTGCGCGTTGATCGGTCTGAACCCTGGTGCTAGTTCGGCGCCATGGCAACCGGCATTGGCTACGCGCTCGACTTCGAGCGCCCGCTCATCGAGCTGGAGAAGAAGATCGAGGAGCTGAAGGCCCTCTCCACCAGCGGCACCGTGGATTTCTCCTCTGAAATCTCCAAGCTGGAGAAGAAGGCGAAGAAGCTCCAGTCGGAGATCTTCAGCGACCTGACCCGCTGGCAGGTGGTGCAGCTGTCGCGCCACAACGCGCGCCCGTACTTCCTGGACTACGTCCAGTACCTCTTCACGGACTTCTTCGAGATGTGCGGCGACCGGCACTTCGGCGAGGACCCGTCCATCGTCGGTGGCTTCGCGCGCTTCGACGGCAAGACGGTGATGGTCATTGGCCATCAGAAGGGGCGCAACACCAAGGAGAACATGGCGCGCAACTTCGGCATGCCGCGCCCGGAGGGCTACCGCAAGGCGCGCCGGCTGATGGAGCTGGCCGAGCGGATGGAGAAGCCCATCCTCACCTTCGTGGACACGCCGGGCGCGTACCCGGGCATCGGCGCGGAGGAGCGCGGCCAGGCGGAGGCCATCGCCATGAACCTGGAGGTGATGAGCCGGCTGCGCGTGCCCATCATCTCCACCGTGGTGGGCGAGGGCGGCTCCGGCGGCGCGCTGGCCATTGGCGTGGGCAACCGCGTGCTGATGTTCCAGAACAGCGTCTACTCCGTCATCTCCCCGGAGGGCTGCGCCTCCATCCTCTTCCGCGACGCGACGAAGGCGGACAAGGCCGCGGACGCGATGCGCCCCACGGCGCAGGACCTGCTGGAGATGAAGATCATCGACGAGGTGATTCCGGAGCCTCCGGGCGGCGCGCACCGCGACCCGGCCAAGGCGGCGGAGTCCCTGGGCAAGGCGCTGCGCAAGCACCTGGGCCAGTTGGCGGAGCTGCGGCCGGACGCGCTGGTGCGCGACCGCTACGACAAGTTCCGCGCGCTCGGCATGTTCTCCGGCAAGTAGAGGTTCACACCCCATGCGACCGCTTGTTCCTCCCTACGTCGAGACGCTCAAGGCCTACGTTCCGGGCAAGCCCATCGAGGAGACCGAGCGGGAGTACGGCCTCAAGGGCGTCATCAAGCTGGCCTCCAACGAGAACCCGCTGGGCCCGTCGCCCCGCGCGGTGGAGGCCATGCGCAACGCCGTCGCGCAGGTGAACCTGTACCCGGACGCCACCAGCTTCCACCTGGTGCGCCGGCTCGCCGCGCACCTGGGCGTGAAGCCGGAAGAGGTGGTGCTGGGCAGCGGCTCCAACGAGCTCATCGAGCTGCTCATGCGCACGTTCACGACGCCCGAGGAGGAGATCCTCCTGTGCAAGGGCTCGTTCCCCGCGTACCGCATCTCCGCGCAGGCGCACGGCCGTGCGTTCGTGGAGGTCCCCATGCGCGAGGGCTTCCGCTACGACCTGGACGCCATGGCCCGCGCCGTCACGCCGCGCACGCGCATGGTGTTCCTGGCCAACCCGGACAACCCCACGGGCACCACGTTCGGGCGCAAGGACCTGGAGGCGTTCCTCGCGGCCGTGCCGAAGGACGTGCTCGTCATCCACGACGAGGCCTACGCCGAGTTCGTGGACTGGCCCGACTATGCGAGCGCCGTGGAGCTGTTCCACGCGCACCCGAACCTGGTGGGGCTGCGCACCTTCAGCAAGATCCACGGGCTGGCCGGCATCCGGCTGGGCTGCGCGGTGATGGACGCAAAGCTCGCGGGCTACGTGCACCGCACGCGCATGCCGTTCAACCTGACGACGGTGGCGCAGGCGGCGGGCATGGCCGCGCTGGAGGATAAAGAGCACGTGGAGCGCACGCGTGAGAACAACCGCGTGGGCCTGCGCTTCTACGCGGAGGAGCTGCCGAAGCTGGGGCTCACGCTGACGGACAGCCACGCGAACTTCGTCTTCGTGGACTGCCACCGTCCGTCCGCCGAGGTGTATGAGCAGCTGTTGCGCCGGGGCGTCATCGTGCGGCCCATGGCGGGCAACGGCCACCCGAACTGCCTGCGTATCTCCGTGGGCACGCCCCAGGAGAACGCGCGCTGCGTGGCCGCGCTGAAGGAGGCCCTGTCATGAGCGCGCGTCCGTTCATCGTCGCCATCGACGGGCCGGCCGGGGCGGGCAAGTCCTCCGTGTCCAAGCTGCTCGCGCGGCGGCTGGGCTTCGCGCTGGTGGACACCGGCGCCATCTACCGCTGCGTGGCGCTGATGGCCTCGCGCGAGGGCATCGCGTTCGACGACGACGCGAAGCTGGGCGAGCTGCTCGGGCGCGTGCGCATCCACTTCCAGGTGGTGGGCGAGGAGAACCACGTCTTCCTGGGCGGCGAGGACGTGTCGTCGGAGATCCGCACGCCGCCCATCTCCATGGGCGCGTCGCAGGTGTCCGGGCGGCCGGTGGTGCGCGCGGGGCTGCTCGCGCTCCAGCGGCGGCTGGCGCTGGAGGCGGCGTCGGGCGCCATCCTGGAGGGCCGGGACATCGGCACGGTGGTGTTCCCGGACGCGGACGTGAAGTTCTTCCTCCAGGCGAACCCGGAGGTGCGCGCGCGCCGCCGCTTCGAGGAGCTGTTCCAGAAGGGCGTGGACAGCAGCCTGGAGGGCGTCCTCCAGGACCAGACGCGCCGGGACGCCGCGGACTCCGGCCGCGAGGTCGCGCCCCTGAAGCCCGCCGACGACGCGGTGCACGTGGACTCCAGCAGCATGCCGCTGTCGGAGGTGGTGCAGTCGTTGGAGCAGGAAATCGAGCGCCGCCGGGCCTCGCGCGGCGCCTGAGGTCGTCCCCTAGAAGCTGACGCCGTCCGTGCTGGGGGCGGGCACCGTCATGGCCAGCCGGGCCTGGGTGCCGTCCTTTTCGTAGAAGCGGTGGTAGAGGTACAGGTCCGCCACCACCTGCTTCACGTAGCCGCGCGTCTCCCGGTACGGGATGGACTCCACGAACAGGTCCAGGGGCAGGGTGCCTCGCTCCTGCGTCCAGCGCACGGCCGCCTTCGGGCCCGCGTTGTAGGCCGCCGCCGCGAGCGCCGGGTGCGCGAAGCGCTTCATCAGCTGCGCCAGGTACCACGCGCCGTAGCGGATGTTGCGCTCCGGGGCGAACAGGTCCGCCGGCGCGGGCGCGGGCTCCGCCATCTTCTGGGCGATCTCCGTCGCCGTGGGCGGGATGATCTGCATCAGGCCGCGCGCGTCCGCCGCGCTCATGACCTCCGGGCGGAAGGCGCTCTCCCGCCGCATGATGGCCCACACGAGGAACGGATCCAGCGCCTGCCGCGTGGCCTCCGTCTCCACCGCCTGGGCGAACGCGCGCGGGTAGAACGCGGCCAGTGCGTCCGGTGCCTTCGCCCCGAAGGCCCGGCCCCACAGGTGGCGCGCCGCCACGACATGCGCGTGGCCGAACTCGCCCAACTGCAAGAGCGCGTGCGCGAACGGCAGCGCCTGGTCCGCGCCGCGCAGGCTGGACACGCGCGACTGCACCTCGTCCGCCGCGTCGCGGAAGAGGCCCGCGCGCGTCAGCGCCACCGCCAGCTCCAGCTCCGGCGGGCGGGGGAGGGTGAGCTGCTTCGGAGGCTGCGGGAAGGCCGCGGGCGGCGTGCGCCCCAGCTCGCGCAGCCGCTCCGTGGCGAGCAGCGCGTAGAACGACGCGGGCGCCGCGCTGATGACGGCTTCATAGGCGGGCCCCACCGTCGCCGGCTTGCCCCCGCCCAGCTCCTCCGTGCGCGCCTGCCAGTAGCGCGCCTGCGGCGCCATGCTCGTCTTCGGATAGGCCGTCACCAGGTCGTCCAGCGCCTGGCGCGCCTTCGCGTACTGCTCCAGCCGGATGTGCGAGAGGGCGCGGAACCACATCGCCTCGTCGCGGCGGCGCGAGCCCTTGTAGCGCTTCTCGTAGTCCGCGAAGGACTTCGCCGCGTCCTCGAAGCGGCCGCCCTGCAAATCCAACCACGCGGCGAAGAACGCGCCCTCCTCACCCGCGGCTTGGGAGGGATAGGCCTTGTCCAGCGCGGCCATCAGCTTGCGCGCCTTCTCGTTGTCGTCCGACTTCAGCGCCCGGCGCGCGACCACCAGCGCGGCCTCCGCGGCGATGGCCGGCGGCCCCTTGCGCGCCACCGCGAGCGCCTTCTCCGCCTCCTCGCGCTTGCCTCGCGCGAAGAGCACCTGCGCGCGCAGGAGCGCCACCTGCGCCACGGCGGGCGCGCCCTTCACCAGCCCGCGCTTCTCCGCCGTCTGGAGCTCTTCCTCCGCCCGCGCCGCGTCGTCGGAGAGGAGGCCCCGGGCGCGCTGGAGGTGTTCGGGCAGGGTGAGCTTCACCGCGGGCTTCAGCGCGGCCAGCTGCTCCAGCGCCTCGTCCGCGTAGGGGTGGGTGGGGAAGCGCAGCGCCACCGTCTTCAGGTCCGCCCGCAGGCCCGCCGCGTTACCGGTGGCCGCGCGCGTCCGGGCGCGTTGGAAGAGCAGCTCCGGGGTGGGCTGCGCCGCCGCCGCGGACTCCAGCACCGGGGCCGCGTCCTTGGGCCGGTGTGCGTCCAGGAGCGACTCGCCCAGGCGGGCGCGGGCGCGCACGGCCAGGGCCGGGGAGGCCTTCTCCAGGGCCCGCTCGAAGTCCTTCGCCGCGCCGTTGGGGTCGCCCGCGTAGAAGCGCGCCTGGCCCAGGTAGAAGGCGTGGAAGGCCTCCAGGGGCGCGGGAGGCGCGTGGCGGGTGAGCAGGTCCCGCGCCTGGGCGGCGTCCCCGTCCGAAAGGACGAGAGTCCCGGCGAGCAGGCCCAGGCGGCCCGCGTCCGGGCACTTCGCCTGCTCACAGGCGGTGAGCTCCGCCCGGGCGAGCGCCGCCGCGTCGGACCGGTGCAGGCGGACGGCCTCCAGCGTCGCCGGGGACTGCCCCAGCGCCACCCCCGTCACCCAACCCGCCACCCAGCCGGTCCAACTCATGGGATTCTTCCTTTCACTTCGCGGCCTTGCGGCTTCGGAACGAGAGGTTTGCAGCTGACATTCCCCACCAGGTGGGCGGGGGTCGGTTTGACAGTCGGCCCGACAAGTCCTAGATCCCGCGCCCACGGGCTGGTCCCGCGGGGTTGTCGGCCCGTTGCGCTATCCGGAGGGAATCCTTACGTTGCGCCGCCGTTGAGCGCTACTCCGGACCGCTGTCGTGTCAGGAAGACCTGTCGTCGCAGGAAGACCTGTCGTCGGTAGCACCTGCTCGTTCACAGACCTCGGGGGGGGAAACAGCTCATAGGGGAGGCTCCATGAAGCCGTGTCCATCCGATCTGCCGCAGACCATCAATCCCGAAGCCGGCCCGAAGCGGGCAGGCGTCGAGACGCATCGCAACCTGAACTGCAACCACTACGACAACTGCCTCGATGAGGCCGTCCGTCGCGGCTGGCAGTCGTTCACGTGCATGAAGTGCCCGATGTACGCCAACCTCGCTCCTCCGCAGATGGGGCTGGAGGCGTACGCCACGCAGCGTCGTCCTGTCTAACCGGGACGTCTGACATGGGGCCCGTCGCACCGGGCCCGCGCGAGCTCGCACCCGGTCACGCCCGAAGCCCGGTCGTGGCCGGCGTCCGCGTCGGCGTTCCTCTTTCGAAGCCAGCGCTTCAGGGGACGGCGGCGTAGATGACGGCCACCCAGTACTGGCCCTGGCCGAAGCGCTTGGAGTTGCCCCGCACCAGCCCCACACCCACCCGGGTGTAGGTGGCGGTGGCCAGGCTGCGTGACTCCGGTACGGCGCCCGGGTCTCCCACCACGAAGAAGTCCACCGAAGCGGTGCCCGCGTCCGGCAGCGCGGAGAACACACGCTCGTGCAGCGGGGACGGGTCTCCGTCTCCAGCGGTGGGCTCGTCCTGCGCCAGCGCGCGGCGGGCGTGGTCTCGCGCCAGCCGCTCCAGCGCCTCGCTTCGCACCAGGGGCGGCAGCTTGAGCGTGGCGCGGTGCCGGCTCAGGGCGTCGTACACGTCCGTCACCGGGTCCGACAGGAGCGCCGCGCCGGGCGAGGCCGCGGTGAAGACCTCCGTGACGATGGCCTGGTCGCGGCCGTCCACCTTCTGGAAGGCCACGCCCACGCCCATGAAGCGGAACGCGGGGTCCAGCAGGTTCTTGCGGTGGCCGGGGCTGTGCTCGATGCCGAAGTGCGCCGCGAGCGGGCCCGCCGCCAGCCCCAGGTTCTCTCCAGCGCGCACGTAACGCGTGCCCTCCGGGAGGCGGCGGGTGAGCGTGGAGCCGTCCGGCGCGATGTGCGCGAAGAAGCCCTCCGTCGCCATGCGCGTGCTGTAGCGCAGCGACACGTCCTCCAGCGTCGGGTCCGGCGTCAGCTCCGGCACCTTGTGCGCGCGGCGCAGGGTGTTGATGCGCTCGTAGAGGGCGGTGCGGGCCTCGGCCAGCGTGGTGGGTTCGCGCTGGGACTCCTGTCCGCCGCGCGTGGAACGGGCCCCCACCTGCACCAGGAACAGCGACGCCACCTCCGGCCCCGCGTTCGCCTGGCCCACCACCTCCACGGTGTAGTTGCCGGGAGTGTCGAAGCCCACCAGGGCGCAGAAGCCATTCGTGCCGGAGGGCGCTCGGCTCAGGGCCACGGCCTCCACCTCGCCGTCCGGCCGGGTGACGAAGACCTGCGGGCTGCGCAGCGGCGGCACGAGCCGGCCGCACACGCGCTTCTCCGTCCCGGCCTTGGCGATGGTGCGGGAGAAGGGGAGCACCTCCGCCTTGCGGTCCGCGACGAGCAGCACCAGCGCGGCGCGCTCGCCCAGGAAGGCCACGCCCACGCCGAAGTGGCTCACGCGCTCGTCGTTGAAGTCCGTGCGGGCGAGGAACGTCTCGATGGCGTGCGCGTGCACCCAGGCGCGGATGACCAGCGCCTTCGGGGACGGATCCGCCGCGCCCGAGTCGCTGACCGCCTCCGTCAACGTGAGCAGGTCCGGGGCCCCGGTGGTGAATTTGGTCAGCGCCTCGCGCGCGAGCCTCCGGGCCGCGGCCTCCAGCGCCTTGTCACTCGTGGGGGCGCGGCGGCCCACGCGCTCGAACTCGCGCTGCACGTGCAGCCGGGCCCGGGCCTCCTGGGCCTGGGGCGTCTCCTCCGGGACGGGGCTGGCGACGGAGGCCACCTCCGGGGACTGCGCGGCGGACGCGGGCAGGACGGAGGCGCCCGCGAGCAGCAGGCCCAGGAGCGCGCGCTTCATCGCGACTCCAACTGGAAGACGAGCGCCTTCACGGTGCCAGCGCCCAGCTTCTCGTTGAAGCGCTCGCGCAGGGAGTCGGCCTGACGGGAGAGGACCTGGGCCCACTCGGCGCTCTCCACGGTGATGATCAGCGTGCTTCCGTCCAGCTGGTGCGGCCGGCTGTGGCGCGCGATGTTCTCTCCCACCGCGGCGGTCCAGAGCGGCATCAGCGACGACGCGCGGCCCGACTCTCCCGCCAGGCGCGCCAGCACCCGGGGCAGCAGGCTCTCCAAGGTCTTCGGTTCACCACGCGCCATCGTCGGTCCGATTCTGGAACCCCTGGCGACGGAAGCCAACTGACACTTGCCTGCCCGGCCGTCTGAATTTCCCGGGCCCCCGGCGCCATCGCCGGTCGCGTCGCGGCCCTTCCCCCTGTAAGGTCGGGGCAAGGCCGGTCCCCCTCGGAGTTCCCATGCGTTCCATCCCCCATCCGGTCCGGTCCCCCGGCCTCGTGCTCGCATGCCTGCTGGCGTGCGCCATGGGCTGCGCGATGTCCGACATGGATGCGCCGTTCATCCATGGGGGCAAGGCGGACGCTTTCTGCACGGTGGATCAGGACTGCGGAGACCCGGCGCTGTTCTTCTGCAACACCGCCCTGTCGCGCTGTGAGCCCTCGTGCCGGACGGACCTCGACTGTTCGGTGAAGCGCCGCGGAGAGCTGAACGCCATCGCGGCTTGTGAGTCCCAGTCGCTGGGCTGCCGCTGTGACGCCAGCCGCTGCGTCCCCGCCCTCTGCACCGGAGACAGTGACTGCGAGGACGGGGAGCTCTGCCGCGACGGCACCTGTGGGGCGCCTCCACCAGCGTCCACCCTGGCGGGCTGCCGCGTGGTGCCCGAGCGCATCATCGCGCCCGTGGGCACCACCCTGCGCTTCGAGGCCTGGGTGTCCGATGCCGAGGGCCAGCCCGTTGTCCCTCGCAGCGGGCTCACCTGGTCCTCCGTGTCGGCGCGCGTGAAGGGCGGAGGCACCGGCACCGGCGCCACGTTCACGCTGGAGTCGGCGGGCGCGGAGGTGGAGGCGGTGGAGGCCCGGCTGGGCAACGTGACGTGCCGTGCGCGCGTCACCGTGCTGCCGCCGCACACGGCCTCCGGGAAGGTGCGGGTGGTGGTGACGGACGCGCTCACGGGCTACCCCGTGGAGGACGCCTCCGTGGTGGTGGCGGACACGCTGGGCGGCGTGACGGCGAGCGAGTCCACGGACGCGCAGGGCGTGGCCGTGCTGGAGGGCCGGAGCGATGCGTCGGTGTCCGTCTTCCACCCGGACTTCGGCTACCTCACCGTGGCGAACTACGACATGACCGGCACGCGGGACCTGCGGCTGCCGCTGCGCCGCAACCCGGCGGACCGCGTGGGCGGAGTGCGCGCCCGGTTCACCCACCTGGCGCCCGTGGGCGTGGGCGGCGCGCTGGCCCTGGGCATGGCGGGGCTGTCCGTGCCGGGGCTCCTGTCCGAGTCGGCCTCCGCCCAGGTGCAGGGGCCTGACCGGGACGTGGACCTCTCGCTTCGCGGGTTGACGCGCCCGTTCCAGATTCCCACCAACGTCTGGGTGAACGGGCTGGGCGTCCTTCCGTCGGAGTCCGTGGACGTGCCGGGCATCCCCGGCGTGTGCGACGCGCCGCTCGCGGACGGAACGGATCCGGAGACGGCCACGCGCGCGGGGACCTGTGGCACGCGCACCGCCTGGGCGCTCACCGCGCAGGTCCCGTCCGGCGAGCTTCCCGCGGGGATGATGGATCCGAGCACGGATCCGCTGCTGCTCCTGGCGCGCGCGCTGCCGCAGTCGGGGCGGTTCTCCTCGGCCGTCCAGCGCGACGTGCGCTTCCCCCTGTATGCGCCCATCGACGGGACGAACCCGCCGGCCGGGCCGCTCACGTCGCTGGACTTCCAGCAGGTGCCGCTGGCCTTCCCGTTCGTGGTGCGCGTCCCGCCGCTTCCGCGCTTCCGCGACAGCTACCTGGCGCGCGCGCTGGTGGTGGGCTCGGTGACCGCGCCCGGACGGGGCACGGTGCCGCTGGGCCTGGGCGCCGCCGTCAACGCCAACCCGGTGGATCCGAACACGGACACGCAGCCCTTGTTGTCCTCGCCGGGCCTCGTGCGCGTGCGCATGGCGCCGGCCCATCACGGCCTGGAGGGGCAGGCGTACCGGCTGGTCGCGGTCGCGTCGTCCGGAGCGCTGGGCGGCGAGGATCCCGTGGGCCGGGCCACCAGCGCGGTGATGTCCACGCTGGACGCGCTCCGCTTCGATCCGGAGGGCATCCAGCCGGTGACGCTCGGCGACGTGTTCCTCGGCATCCCGGAGGGCGCCCGCTTCAACCCGGACGCGTCGCCGTGGCACGGCCTGCTGCCGCGCGAGTGGCGCATGGACGGCGCCCCGCCAGGCGCGACGCTCGTGCGTGCGACCTTCACCAACGCGGCCGGCCGGCGCTGGACGGTCTGGGTGGACGGCCGCCGCGTCGCCAACGGCGTGCGCCTGCCCGTGCCTCCCTCGGGCCTGGAGGACCGCATGTTCCAGGGCGACACGGAGGGCTCGCGCGCGTCGCTGTCGGTGGAGGCGCTGAACGTGGCCATGTCCGAGGGCCGGGTGATGAACCTCTCCGCTCTGGCGGAGACCGGAGGCATGGCGCCCGAGCGGCTCGCCGAATCGGTGCTCGCCGTGTCCACGCTGAACCAGGGCCGGCCCCTGGTGACCTGGCTGTCGCCCACCGAGGGCGCGTCGCTGGCTCGCGGCGCCACCGTGCGCGTGCGGGTGGACGGCTTCCAGGTGGGGATGGACGCCGCCAACGGCGACGAGGGTGGGGTGCTGCTCACCGTGCGCGATGGCGGCCCGGGCTGTGATCTCTCGGTGGTGCGCGGCGACGTGGCCACGCGGTCGGGCGAGGTGGCGCTCTCCCTGCCTGGCGCCTGCTCCGGGGCGGAGGTGACGCTGGTGGCGTCGCTGGTGGACGGGCTCGGGCTGCCGCTGCGGCCCGCCGTCAACGCCACCCGCACGGTGCGGGTGCCCTGACGTGCTGGGGTGTCAGTGCGTCTACGACCTGGCGGGGTACCCGTTCCGGCCGTGAATTCGCTTTCGCGAATTGCGCGGTGATACGTTTGGCTTCATGGGCCAGAAGGAGACGGTCGTCACCGTCATCTCGAAGATCTCCGAGCGCCCCGTCAACCTGGACGCGGCGCTGGTGGTCATCTACGGCCTGGACCTGGGACGCAAATACGACCTGGCGCGTGAGGAGACGCTGATCGGCCGGTCGTCCAAGTCGGACATCCAGATTGATCAGGAGGCGGTGAGCCGCAACCACGCGCGCATCACCAACACCACCAAGGGCGTGCGCATCGAGGACCTGGGGTCCACCAACGGCACGTTCGTCAACGACGACGTCGCGTCGTCGGCGCGGTCGCTGCAGAACGGCGACCTGGTGAAGATTGGCCGCACCATCTTCAAGTTCATCGCGGGCGGCAACATCGAGGCGGCGTACCACGACGAGATCTACCGGCTGACCACCATGGACGGCCTCACGCAGATCTACAACCGCCGCTACTTCGACGAGCAGCTGGACCGCGAAGTCTCCCGCAGCCGCCGCTACGAGCGCGTGCTGTCGCTGGTGATGTTCGACCTGGATCACTTCAAGGACGTGAACGACACCTACGGGCACCTGGCCGGGGACTCGGTGCTCAAGCAGTTGGCGTCCACGGTGCGCACGCGCATCCGGCGCGAGGACGTCTTCGCCCGCTACGGCGGTGAGGAGTTCGCGCTGCTCTTGCCGGAGATCCACCTGGCTGGGGCCCGGCAGCTCGCGGAGAAGGTGCGCAAGCTGGTGGAGCGGCAGCGCTTCGAGTTCGACAAGCAGGTCATCCCCGTCACGCTGTCCATGGGCGTGGCCACGCTGGAGCCGCACCACCGCGAGCCCGCGGAGCTGGTGCGCACGGCGGACGAGCACCTCTTCGCGGCGAAGAGCCAGGGGCGCAACCGCATCTGCGGCTGACGCCCCCGGAGCACCGCTCGAAGCGCTAGCCCGTGAAGACGGAGCGGCGCTCGCGCAGCAGGGCCTGGAGCATGCCCTGGATGGACTCGCGGGTGCGCTCGGTGAGCCGCTGCACCTCGCCCAGGTCGTCCGCGGCCTCCGGCGCCAGGCCTTCCATGGTGAGGGGCTCGCCGAAGCGGATGGTCCACTTGGCGGGCAGCGGGCCGGGCGCGGTGAGCGGCAGCGACGGGAACCCGAGGAAGCCACCGGGGAGGCGGCCCAAGAGCGGGGACGTCTCCTCCGCGCCGACGATGGCCACCGGGACGATGGGCGCGCCGGTGCGCAGGGCCAGCTTCACGAAGCCGCCGCGGCCGAAGCGCTTGAGGCGGTAGCGCTCCGCGAACGGCTTGCTCGCGCCCTGGTAGCCCTCCGGGAACACGACGAGCGGCCGGTGCTCGTCGAGCAGCCGCAGCGCGTTCTCCGGCGAGGCGCGCACGGCGCCCAGGCGGTTGAAGAGGGTGCCGAGCATGGGCGCGTGGAAGACCTGATCCTCCACCAGCCAGCGGGCCTCGGGCAGATCCGGGCGCTCCCGCAGCAGCGCCTGCGCCATCACGAGGCCGTCGTAGGGCAGGGCGCCGGAGTGGTTGGCGACGAGGATGGAGGCGCCGCGCGGCACCTGATCCACGCCCTCCACGGAGACGCGCCAGTACTGCTCGTAGAGGAAGTCGAGGACGGGCTGGAGGCTCTCCACCAGGCCCGCGTCCTTGCCGTAGTCGTCCAGCCGGCTGCCGCCGCCCGCGCCCAGGCTGGTGCGCATGGCCTCCATCAGGCCGTGCATGGCGCCCACGGCGCGGCCCAGGCGCTTCGCTCGCGAGCGCCTGGCCGGCGATCTCCTTCGCCAGCGAGAACATGCCCGCGGCGCGGCCCGCGAAGCCGGACGGCGGGGCCGGCTCCTCCGGACGGTCGTAGCCCTGCGCATCCCGCTCCGCTTCCTCCGGGAGGGGCGACTCGCCGGGGTCGCTCACGAGCGACAGGGGCCGGCGGCTGGGGGGCAGCTCGTCGTGGGTCTCGTCGGGCAGCTCCACCTCCGGCTCCACGTCCGTGGGGGCGGCGCCCTCGATGATGGAGACGGAGATGTGCACGCCGTTCTCCTCGACGCGCTCGACGCCGGAGAACAGGTCGTCGGCCTCGTCCGGGTCTTCCGGCGCGGACATCCCCTCCGGGTCGCGGCGCCAGGCATCCGCGGTCCAGGTGTCCCCGGTGTCCTCGGGAGGAGGCAGGTCCTTCGGGTCGCGGATCCAGGCGTCGGTGGGCCAGACCTCCTCGCCGTCTTCGTCCAGGTCCCGCGCGTCGCGGTCCTCGGCGGAGGACAGGGCGCGCTCCTCGGGGCCGTTGGCGTGGCGCTCCAGCACCTCGTCCACGGCGACGCCCGCGGTGGCCTCGGCCACCTGGGTGGCGACAGCGGTGGCGACCTCGCGCTCGGAGGCGTCGCCATTGCCGTCGTCCAGCACCTGCCGCACGGCGGACTCGGCCACCTCCGCGACGAGCTCCGTCGCCAGGATGCGCTCGATGTCGCGGTCCGGGCCCTTCTGTCCCTCGAACAGCTCGTCCACGGCCGTCTTCGCCGCGGTCTCCGCCGCCTCCGACGCCAGCGCCTCCGTCAGGGCGCGGTCCACCTTGCGCTCCTGGGGCCGCGCGCCGCGCACCTCGTCCGCCAGCACCTGGGGCCGCGACGGCCGGGGCCCGGCGGCGGGGCCCGGCACGGACGGCTCGCGCAGGGGCGAGACCTCCTCGCCAGCCGGATGCTGGTCCGACGCGTGCTCCACCTCGCGCGCGTCCTGTTCGTGCTTCGTGCTGCCGCGTCCGTTGGTGCGGGCCTCGAACATGTGGACCTTGGCGGCGGGCGTCCTGGGCGTCGCGGCGGCCTTCTTCGCCTCCGCGGCCTTGCCGCCCTTGGGCGCCTTCGCCTGGGCGCCGGACTTCGACGCGCCACCCTTTGCGCTCTTCGCCTTGCCCGCTGACTTCGCACCCTTCGCGGACTTCGACGCCGCGGACTTCTTCGCGGCCTTCGGGTTGGCCGCGTCGTCCTTCACCTCGCCCGTGCGAGGCGCGGCGCCCCGCTGGAAGGGATCATTCCCGAGGACACCCTTGGTCATGACTGGCTCCTTCTGAGCGCCGAGGCGGCGTCCCTGACATGGTGGAGGGGCACGAACCCCAGCGCGGACTCGGCGCGCTCCCCGTCCGCGACCCAGGAGTAATGCATGTAGTCGAGCAGGGCCACCGGCAACGTGCCCGCCCCCACTACGCCGAGCGCGCGAAGTGCTCCACGAAACAACGGCCCCGGCAGGGGGAGCGGTTGCGCGCCCGCCTGGCGGATGAGTCCTGAGAGGGGCAACACTCCGCGCCCCACGACGTTGAATTCTCCCGCCGCGTCCGCCCTCAGGGCCAGATGCAGCGCCCGGCCCGCGTCCTCCTCGTGGATCGCCTGCCAGAGCGGGTCGAATCCCATGAGCGTGGGCACCACCGCGTGCGACAGCAACCGCGTCGCCGGATTGTCCAGGCTCGGGCCGAGCAGGGGAGCGAAGCGCAACACCAGCGTGCGGGTGTCCGGATTGCGCTCGCGGAACGCCCGCACCTGTCCCTCCACCTCCACCTTGTCGTTCACGAAGCGGCTGTGCGGACAGCCGAACAGCGGCGAGCCCTCGCGCAGGAGCGCCGGGTTGTTGCCCCGCGCGCCGTAGGTCACCGTGAGCGATGGCACCACCAGCCGGGGCAGCCGCGCGCGGCCCACCGCCGTCAGCACGTTCATGGTGCCAATGACTTCCAGTTCGTGCGCCAGCGGGCCGTTGAGGATGGGCCCGAAGAGGAACGCCAGGTGGAAGAGGGCGTCCACGGGGCGCTCGGTGAGCGCGTCCGTCAGCTCGCCTTCCGCGTCGTAGCGGGTGAGGTCCACACGGTGGAACTCCACCTTGCCCATCCCCTGGGGCTCCTTCGTGTCCAGCACGAGGATGCTCTCCACGCCGGGGTCCGCTTCCAGCCTCGGCAGCAGCAGCCTGCCGTAGTCGCCATTGGCGCCTGTCACCGCGATGCGCATCGGGCCCTTGCCTGCTCGGATCACTTCCATTCGCAGGGGCGGGTGTTAGCCCAGCCGTCCAGGAATGTCAGCCGAGTGCGCCCGTGATGTTCTGGACAACGTCATCCAGGTGGCGGAGGGTGGCTGATCGCCATGTCCCGAATCGCGCGCCTGAGCGACGTGCTCATCAACAAGATCGCCGCCGGTGAGGTGGTGGAGCGCCCCGCCTCCGTGGTGAAGGAGCTGTGCGAGAACTCGCTCGACGCTGGCGCCCGCACCGTGCGCGTGGAGCTGGAAGCCGGTGGAGTGGGGCGCATCACCATCTCCGACGATGGCCACGGCATGAGCCGCGAGGACGCCACGCTCTGCCTGGAGCGCCACGCCACCAGCAAGCTGCGGGAGCTGGACGACCTCTTCCACATCGACTCCATGGGGTTCCGGGGCGAGGCCATCCCCGCCATCGCCTCCGTGTCCCGCTTCACGCTGCACACCGCGGAGCCGGACGCGCACGAGGGCACGAAGGTCACGGTGGAGGGCGGCGGCCCGCCGACGGTGGAGGACGCGCCGCCCCGCGTGGGAACGGTCATCACCGTGGAGGACCTGTTCTTCAACGTGCCCGCGCGCCGCAAGTTCATGCGCCAGGGCGCCACCGAGCTCAAGCACTGCGAGGAGGCCGTGGTGCGCCTGGCGCTCGCGCATCCGGAGGTCGGCTTCTTCGCCTCGCACGAGGGCAACGAGCTCTTCTCCAGCCCCGCCAGCGAGCATGATCCGCGCGAGCGCATCGCTGCGGCCCTGGGCCCCGCGTCCTTCCCGCACCTGTTCCCGGTGGAGGAGCGCCGGCTGGGCGTCGTCGTCACGGGCTACCTCGCGTCGCCGGAGTACACGCTGCCCAACGCGCGCGGCCTCTACACCTTCGTCAACCGCCGCTACATCCGCGACCGCGGCCTCATCAGCACCGTGCAGCGCGCGTTCCAGGACTTCCTGCCCGCGGGCCGCCAGCCGGTGGTGGTGCTGCACATCGACGTGGAGCCCGCCGCGGTGGACGTCAACGTGCACCCGCAGAAGATGGAGGTGCGCTTCGCGGACGCCCGGGGCGTGCAGGACGCGATCAGCGCCGCCCTCTCACGCGTGCTGCGCGCGGCCCCGTGGCTGGGCTCACCGGAAGAGCAGGCCGCGAACCCGCAGCCCCGGGACGCCGCGCACTACGCGCACGCCGTGGAGCGCTTCCTCACCCGCGCGCAGGAGGCCACCTGGGGTGCGCCGCTGCCCACCGCGATGGACGCACCGGGAGGCTCCACGCCCGCGCGCCCGCTGACGCCGTCCTACTTCGGGCCCAATGGTGGTGCCCAGGGCAGCGCGTTCCCCGGTCCGTTCCAGGCGCCCCAGGTTCCGGGCCGCTCACTCGGGTTCGGCGAGGCGCAGCCGCAGCTCAACGAGGCGCCGCCTCCGGGCTACTTCGCGGCCCTGCGCCCCATGGGCCTGCTGGGCAGCCGCTTCCACGTGTGTGAAGGACCCGGCGGCACGCTGGTGGTGCTGGATCCGCACGCCGCGCTGGAGCGCGCGCGCCTCACCGCGTACATGCGCCGGCTGGAGGACGACACGAAGGCGCCGCCGCCGTCGCTGTTCGGCACCACGGTGGACCTGTCGCTGGCGGCGGTGAAGGCGCTGGTGGACGGCCGCGAGGCGCTGCTCAAGCTGGGCGTGGACGTGGAGCCCTTTGGCGGCACGGCGCTCGCGCTCAAGTCGGTGCCGGCCGGCCTGGAGGGGGTGGACCCCCGCGCGCTCCTGGAGGCCCTGTCGCGCGCGTTGCCTCCGCGCAGCGCTCCGCTGGACGTGACGAGCCTGGCGGAGGCCGTGCGCGTGATGGCCTGTCACGCCGCGCGCCGCGCGTCCTCTTCTCCGCTCACCGACGCGCAGCTGCGCGCGCTCCTGGGCGAGTTGGATCGCGCGGACTTCACACCCCCGTGCACGCACGGCACGGTGGTGGTGCTGGAGATGCCGCTGTTGGAGCTGGAGCGGCGCGCTCGCTGACGGCTCAGGCCTTGGCCTTCGCCTCGACCTGCACGCGCAGCGCCTCCTCCTTCGCGCGCAGCTCGCCGGTGGGGTCGCTGGGCGCGAAGTCCTCCGCGGAGGCCACCTGGCGGATCTCCACCTGGCCGTCCTGGAAGGGGATGCGGCGCGCCCAGGCGATGGCCTCCTCGCGCGACTTCACCTCGATGATCCAGAAGCCGGCGATCAGCTCCTTCGTCTCCGAGAAGGGGCCATCCGTCACCGTCGAGCCCGTCTTGGAGAACGTCACCCGGGTGCCCCTGGAGCTGGGGTGCAGCCCTTCGCCCGCGAGCAGGATGCCGGCCTTCACCAGCTCCTCGTTGTACTTGCCCATCTGGGTCAGCTCCTCCGTGGAGGGGAGGCGGCCGGTCTCGCTGTCCTGGGTGGCCTTGACGATCATCATGAAGCGCATGGGGAGTTCTCCTGGAACGTCGGGTTCAAAATGGCGACGAATGGTAGGGCGCGAAATCGACACGGCGGGGGACGGACCGGAAAGTTGACGCGGAAACATCCCCGGCTACGGTGTGCGACACGCCTGTAGCACCGGGCCGCGAGCGCCCGTGCCGGCAGAAAGCCCCGGGATCCGCGCCTTGATGCTCCGCCGTCTGCCGCTCGTCTTCGCCCTCGCCACCGCGCCCGCCTCCGCCCTTGCCCAGGAGGAAGGGGACTGGAGCGCGAATCAGGCGCCCACCGACCTGAATGGCGTGGGCCGCATCACCGTGCAGGCCGGCTACCGGCTCACCTCCAACAACACGCTCTACGACTCCTGGTACGGCACCAAGGGACCGGGCAACGGCCTGGAGCTCGCGCCGAAGTCCCCGGGTGGGCCCGTGGGCGTGGCCACGTTCGCGTACGCGATGTCGGACCTGGTGGAGATCGGCATCGACCTGCTCGGCTCCGCGCAGACCCTGCGCCTGTCCGAGCCCGGGCCCGACGGCACCACCGTGTCCCGCAAGGTCAGCACCCTGTCGTACGGCATCCTGCTCGGCGTCCGCTTCCAGGGCGTGCTCGACATCGGGCCGCAGGGCCTGGTGCCCTTCGCGGGCGTGCTCACGGGGCCCACGGTCGTCTCCTCGACGCGCGAGGGCTCGTCCATCAAGGAGCAGGTCTCCCAGGCCTGGGTGGGCTCGCTCGGCGCCACGCTCCGCCTGTCCGCGAAGTGGGGCATCACCGCCGAGTACCGCTTCATGTTCCTGCGCGGCCCCGTGGAGTCTCCGGACACGGCGAAGTGGCCCGGGCCCTTCAGCTTCAGCCACGGCGGCAACTGGTTCGCGCTCGGCATCACCTACACGTTCCCGCCAGATCCCTCCCGGCCGCTGACCAACTTCTAGTCGCGCGGAAAGTTCCAACACGAGAGCAGGCGAGCACGCGGAGCAGGGACTTCCGGGGAATGGTGGGCACCAAGGGCCCTGTTGGGGAGCGGAAAAAGAACCCGCCCCTCATCCCGGAGAGTCCCCTAGCATGCGTGAGTCGGCCGAAGTCATTTCCGGTCCCAGGAAGATGTCCATGCCCCCCTCTGAACAGCCGAAGACCGACGTCGAGAAGGAACTCTCCGAGCTCCGCCGCGAGGTCATCGAGTCGCGCAACCTCGTCATCAAGACGGACAACCTGCTGAAGAACCTCCACGCGGAGGTGAAGGCGGTTGGCAAGCGTCACGAGGACTTCCAGAAGCGGCAGTGGATCTCCTCGGCGGTGGCCTACGCGCTCTTCGCGATCCTGGCGGTCGGCGGCGCGGTGCTGGTGAACGGCGCGCGCAGCTCCAGCAACACCAACGAGCGCGAGCGGCTGGAGAAGCAGGTGGCGGACCTCTCCACGCAGCTGGAGAAGCAGCGCGCGGACACCACCGCGCACCTGACGGCCCAGCGCGCCGCGGGTGAGGTCTACAAGATGATGACCACGCTGCCGGGTGACGAGCGGCTCAAGGGCATCGACGCGCTGGTGAAGCTGGACACGCAGAAGCTGTCCTCGCTGGAGCGACAGGCCCTCAACGACCGCGCCGCCATCCTGCGCCGCGAGACGGGCGACGCGGCCTTCGAGCGCGGGAAGATCGCCTTCCGCAAGAACGAGATGCCCGCCGTGGTGGAGGAGCTGTCGCGCTTCCTGGCCATGAACCCGGCGGAGGCGGAGGCGCTGGACGCGTCCTTCTTCCTGGGCACCGCCTACAACCAGCTGCGTCAGCACGACAAGGCCGTGCCGCTGCTGGCCCGCTTCGTGGAAGGCGACAAGAAGTCCAAGACGCGTGACTACGCCATGCTGCTGCTGGCCCAGTCGTACCAGGAGACGGGCGCGTTCGATAAGGCGGCGGACACGGTGCGCGACGCGCTGGCCACGTACCCGGCCACCCAGTACCTGTCGCAGTTCCGCGGCCGCCTGAGCTCCGCCAAGCGCGCCGCCGCCGGTGGTGACGCCGCCGCGGTGCCCGCCGCCGCTCCGGCCGCCGCGCCCCAGGCCGCTCCGGCCGTGGCCGCCCCCGCCGCGGGCCAGTAGTCCCCACACCGCCGCCGTCCGGTCGGAGGGTTCGCCTTCCGGACGGTGTGCAAGGGAAGCATTGCCACCCGGGGTCCAGGGTCGTAAGACCTGGGCCCCGTGTCCGCTCCCGACTCGCAGAAAGACCCCCGCTTCCGCCGCTACCGTGGCGCCGCGTACGCGGTCCACATCACGCTGGCCACGCTGGTCTCGCTGTGGATGCTCTGGAACGTGGGGCACTCCGTCGCGGCGATGACGCCCTCCAGGCCCCCGTCGGTGACGCCGCCGCTCACCGTGCGCGAGTGCCTGGACGCCGCGGATGCCCACTGGAAGGACCTGGAGTCCGAGCGCGAGAAGCTCGTGCACGTCCTCCCCGCCCGCAAGGTCGACCAGGAGTGGATGCGCTTCCGCACGGACTGGCTGACGCGCGTGCGCAAGTCCGAGTCCGAGTGCGCCCTGGAGTCGAGGGATCCGGCGCGCGTGGAGCTGCGCTCGGTGTACCGCCACCTCACGCGGGTGCAGGACCTCTACACCATCCACGCGGTGCAGTACGCGGGCGAGGTGGGCGGCGCGGTGGACGCGCTGCACGCCGCCTTCGACACCGCGCGCCGCAAGGACAGCGGCCGGTAGACACGCTCGCTTTCAGCGCGTGGGCAGCACGGTGGAGTAGCGCCCCGTGCTGTCGGACACGGTCTGCGCGAGCAGGATGGACTCCGGCCGTCCCCCCACCGTCACCACGCGGAAGAAGCGCACGGACGCGTTCGCCGCGATTCCGTCCGGCGCCAGCGCCGGGTCCGGGGGCAGGGTGATGCGGCCGCTCAGAGAACGGCCCCGTGACAGCGTGAAGGCGGCCAGCGTCATCACCTCCGAGTCGGCGGTGCCGGCCGGCACGGTGACGAAGCGGCTGACGCGCGGCAGGTTCTCCCCGGGCAGGAAGTCCAGCCGGTACTCGCCCGGGTCCAGCGCCAGCGCGAAGTTGCCGTCGCTGTTGGTGGTGAGGGGCGACTCGAAGCCCAGGGGCGGCTGCGGGTAGCCCTCCAGGGCCCCCACCGGCTCCACCACGACGCGCACGCCCGACGCGGGGCCGGTGCCCTCCGGGTTCCTCACGCTGCCCACCACGGTCATGCGCTCCGGGCACGTCACGTCCGGCAGCACCGTGTCCACCGCCGCCACCGTCACGGTCACGGGCGTCAGGCGCGACAGCGAGCTGGGCGGCGGGACGACGACCAGCGTGAGCGGGGCCTCCGCCACGCCGGGCAGGGACTGAAGCTGGTAGCGCCCCTGAGCGTCCGTCAGCACCGGCATGCCCTTGAAGGTGCCCCCGCCGGCCACGCGGCCCTGGAGCGACACGCGCGCGCCGGCCATGGGCGTCTGGCCGTCCATCTCCAGCACGCGGCCCTCCACCTTCACGGCCGCGCCGGGGTCGCCCAGCTCCAGCGGGATGGGGAAGGTGGTGGACGGGTCCACCACGAAGGTCTTCCAGGGCACCAGGTCCGCGGCGTTCACGGGCGTCGCGCGCACGAGCACCGTGGCGCGCCGGGCATCCTCCGCGCCCAGCACCAGCTGGAACGCGCCCGTGTCGCGGGCCACGCGGGCGCGCTGGGACAGCGGGCGCAGGGACTCATCCAGCGCCTGCACCTCCATGTCCGCGTCCACCCGCTTCGTCCCCTGGAGCACCAGCGTCCCCGTCAGCGTCACCACGCGCGCCGCGATGGGCAGCTCGAAGGCCACCATGCCGCCCGAGGACGGATCCACGAAGGCGTCGCGCGACAAGGGCGGCAGGGCCGGGTCCACCGGCGTGAGCGTCACGGTGTACTGGCCACTGCCCACGGGCAGCACCCACGCGCCGTCATCCGGGGTGAGCGTCGTCTCGAAGCGCCGCGCCACGCCCGGGATGAGGCGGCTGTCGCCCGTGGCCAGCAGGTGGATGGGGGCGCGGTAGGGGATGGGGGCCGTGCCGCCGTCCGGCGTGGCGGTGGTGCCGCGCGTGACGGTGCCCATCAGGCGCACGGGGCTGAAGAGCTCCAGGTTCTGCTCCGCCCGCAGCCGGTCCACCGGGAAGTCCTGCGCGAGCAGGCCCGCCTTGGGATGGGGCTGCACCTCCACGACGATGTCGCCGCCGGGGTTGCCGCAGCCATCCACGAAGCACACCTGGCCGGCGGCGCACTCCGCGTCGGAGCGGCACACCAGCTGCTCCGGGGGTGGCTCCTCCTCGAAGAAGCCGCACCCGGCCCCGGTCAGCCCGAGCGCCAGCGCCAGGGCCCGGAGCGCGCGCCTCACTGGCAGTCCCCCGCCACCGTGTTCACCACCCACGAGTACGAGGTGACGAAGCCCGGGTTCTTCACCACGCCGCCGTCCGCGAGGATGACCTCGTCCGGCGGATCCGGCTGGCGGTTGGTGAGGTGCCGGTCGGTGACGAACGCCTCCACCAGGTGGATGCCCGGCGGGGCCAGCGGGTTGTTGGCCGAGCGCAGGTCCATGCGCAGCGTGCCCCGGTCGTCGCGGCGCGGCTGGCCGGTGTTGGCGAGGACGATCTGCCGGTAGTAGCCCGTGGGGTTGGACGGGTTGTAGTCCACGTACCACTCCACGGTGATGCGGTCGTCGACGTCCAGGTCCTCCACCACCACGTTGAAGTCCTGGGTGCAGCTGCCCACGCCGAAGGCGCGCAGGATGCGCTCGGAGGGCTCCACCTGCTCCTCCAGGATGCGCGGCGGCCGGTTCCTGAACTCGGGCAGGCTCTCCAAGAGCGCCACGTCCTGGGGGATAAGGCACCCGGAGCCCGTCGCGATCGCCGCGAGCCCCAGGGCCGCCACCAGCGGCTGGAGGATGCCCCGGGACTGTCGCGTCGCGTGACGGTGCATGGCGTGGCTTGGAGGGAACGCTATAGCAGTTCCTCGTTCTCGTCGGGAGGAAGCGGACCGCCTGTCTTCTCCGCCTCCAGCTTCTCCAGGTGGCGGAAGATGGTGCGGGGGTCCACGCCCAGGTCCTTAGCCGTCTTGGTGCGGTTGCCGTTGTTCCGGGCCAGGACCTCGTTGATGTAACGCTTCTGGAACTCTTCCTTCGCCTGGAGCAGCGGCATGATGGGCTCCAGGTTCTCCGGCTTGAGGTCCAGGTCGTCCGCGCCCAGGAGCGGCTTGTCCGCCAGCACCACCGCCTTCTTCAGGCGGTTCTCCAACTCGCGGATGTTGCCCGGCCAGCCGTACTTCTTCATGGACACGGCGGCCGCGGGCGTGAAGCCGCGCGCCTTGGAGTTGAACTCACGCGCGTACTTCTGGAGGAAGAAGCGGCCCAGGACGATGACGTCCTCGCCGCGCTCGCGCAGGGGCGGCAGCTTCACGGTGACGACGTTGAGCCGGTAGTAGAGGTCCTCGCGGAACGTGTTCCGCTTCACCTCTTCTTCCAGGATCTTGTTCGTCGCGGCCACCACGCGGATGTCCACCGGCTCGCCGCGGTTCTCGCCGACCTTGTAGACGACCTTGTCCTGGAGCGCGCGAAGCAGCTTCACCTGGAGCTGGAGCGGCATCTCGCCGATTTCGTCCAGGAAGAGCGTGCCGCCGATGGCCGCCTGGAACTTGCCGGGCCGCGTGGCCACCGCGCCGGTGAAGGCGCCCTTGGCGTGGCCGAACAGCTCGCTCTCCAGCAGGTTCTCCGGGATGGCGCCGCAGTTCACCGTGATGAACGGGCCCTTGGTGCGCGGCGAGCGGCGGTGGATCTCCCGGGCGATGAGCTCCTTGCCCGTGCCCGTCTCACCGGTGATGAGGACGGAGATGTCCGTGGGCGCGATCTTGTCGATGCGCTTGTACACGTCCCGCATGCCCTGGCACGCGCCCACGATGTCGCCGTAGCGCTGGTCCTCCAGCTTGCGGCGCAGTTCCGTGTTGTCGAGCTTCAGGTCGTTCACGAGCAGCGCGTTCTGCAAGAGCAGGGACGCCTGCGCCGCGAACACCGTGAGCATGTCCAGGCTCTTGGGCTCGAAGCGGTTCACCAGCCGGTCATTGCCCACGTAGAGCACGCCGAACAGGTCGCCCTTGTGCATGACGGGCACGCACATGACGGAGTGGACCTTGAGGTTCACCACGGACTCGCTGGCCTTGAACTCCGGCGCGTCCAGCGCATCCGCGACGATGATGGCCTTCTGATCCTTCACCACCTTGGCGATGATGGAGTCGGACAGCTTCTCCACCGCGTCCTCGATGTTCTCCCGGGCCACGTTGCGCGCGGCCTTCACGCGCGGCTCGCCGCTCTCCATCAGGATGAGGAAGCCCTTGTCGGCGCGGGTGACCTCGATGGCCTCGTCCAGCAGGCTCTCCAGGATGCGGTCCACGTCGTAGCTGCCGAAGAGCCGCTCGCTGAACGCGGTGAGCCGCTTGAGCAGGACGAGCTCACGGCCCACTACGCCGGGCAGCTCCGCCGTGTGTGAGTCCGACGACGCGGTGGCGGCGGAGGGGAGGGACACCTCGCGCTCGGGCACCTCGCGGCGCACGGGCTCGCGGGGTGCGTCCTCGCGGGAGAAGGTCAGCTCGGTGCCGCCGACCTTGACCACGTCGCCGGTGGCGAGCGCGTGGTTGTCCCGGCGCTTGCCATTGACGTGGAAGGTGGCGCCCAGGCTGCCCACTTCGTAGCGGGTGCCGTCGAAGGTGACGTGCAGGGCGCTGGCGGGGACGCTCGAATCCTCCAGCGGCACGTCGTTGTCGGTGCCCCGCCCCAGGCTGGTGATGCGCTTGAGCAGGGAGACCGTGCGGACCTTTCCATCGGGGGTGCGGACGGTGAGGCTGGCCATGGGCGGACTTTGTGGTTCGGGGCTAGAACGTGAGGGAGACGCCGGCGCCCAGCCCACCACGGGTGGAGTACAGCCGCACGCGCGGCGGTGCGGCCTGGGAGACGGAAGGAGAAGGCTTCGGTTCGGGGCGGGACTCGACGGTGGTGCTCGTCACCACCTGGTCCTCGTGGTGGTAGACGGCGTCCACCACGCCCAGGGCGTAGACGGTGTAGAAGCCGGTGGCGGAGGCGAGCCTGAGAAACTGCCAGGTGTCCGCCTGCCGTGCGCGGTCCGTGGGGATGTAGCGCACCGGGATGGACGCGCGGCCATCTTCATCCAGCACGTTGTCCAGGTTGATGAGCCGCTCCTCGAAGAGCGAGTCGTACGCGAAGAACGCGATGATGCTGGTGATGGCCATGACGCCTTCGGTGGCGGCGAAGGCGATGCCCATGCCGTTGCGGCCCTGTTGGAACTGGCCGGCGCCGAAGGGGACGAAGTTGACCAGGAAGCTGCGCTTCTCCAGGGTGCGCACGGTGACCTGGCGGGCCAGCTCCTCCGCGCGGCGGCGCTGCGTCTCCAGGGCCACGCGCTCCTGTTCCCGGCGCTCCTGTTCGGTCTTCTCGCGCTCCAGGCGCAGGCGCTGCTCCTGGCGGAGGAACTCGCGCTCGCCGGACATCTGGTTCTTGAGGTCCTCGAAGTAGGCGACGGCCGGGGGCGGGACGACGAAGGGGTCCAGGCTGAAGTCGGGGTCCAGCCGGAGCACGGCGCGCAGGTGGCGCTCGGCCTCGTCCGTCTTGTTGAGGTTGAACGCGGACAGGCCCGCGAGCTTGTGCAGCTCCACGAGGTCCTCTTCCGGCAGGTCGCCCCGGTCGATGCGCTGGCCGGCGCGCTCCAGCACCTCCGCGTACTTGCCGTATTCGAACGACGAGCGCAGCGCGGCGACCTCCGGATCCGCGCCCAGGGGCGTCTGGGCGCGCGCGGACGCGGGGCCGAGCAGGGCGGCCAGCAGGAGGAACGTGAGCAGCAGCGGGCCTCGGCTCATTCGGGCGCCAGGCTCCCGCGCAGGGTGGTGGGCTTGCCGGGCTCCAGCAGGACGACGCGCTTCTCGGTCTTGTAACCGGGGGAGGAGATCTCCACCTCCACGCGGTGCTGGAAGCTGGCGGGGCCGCGGGGGGAGCGGATGTCGAAGGGGTGCTGGAGGCTTTCGTTCGCGGCGCGCTCCACGTCGCCCACGCGCACGGTGGCGTCCGGCGGCTGGTAGTCCATGGCGAGCTGCGAGGCCTTCAAGAGGGCACGCAGGCGGAAGACGTTCTCGCCGTCCGGCTTCACGTGGATGGTCTCCGTGGCGTCCTCGCAGTAGCCGCAGGAGACGGTGACGGTGTGCTCGCCGGGGGACAGGTGCACGTCGTGCTGCGCGAGCTGCTGCGTGCCCGCGGGGCCGCCGTCCACGCGGATGGAGCCGTAGGGGCGCACGAGGATGGACACGGGGATCTTCCCGTTGCGCGCGGGCTTGGAGTCGTCCTGCGGGTCGAGGCTGGCGACCACCATGGGGCGCGACGGCGTGCGATCCGGAGGGGAGGGGACGCGAGGGTTGAGGTCGGGAGGAGGCAGGAGTGCGTCCCGGCCGGGAGTGCCCGTGCCGCCCGTGCCCTGAGCACCGGCGGGACGCGAGCCCGTGGCCTGCGCGCCCTGAAGCGTGCCCATGCCGTCGGGAGAACCCGTAGTGCCATCGGGCGAAGCCGCCATGCTCCCCGTGCCTGTGCCGTCGGGCGAATTCGCCGTGCCACCCGTGCCCTGCGTGCCGTTCGGGCTACCCGTGCCCCTCGTGCCCTGCGTTCCATCGGACGCAGCGGCGCCAGCCGCGACCTGCGCACCCGGGGCCTTCGAGCCATCCGCGCGCGGATCCGCCGTCCGCACATTCGGGGTCTCGGGCGTGCTCGCGTTCATCCGGTACGCCTGCCAGCCGCCCAGCCCCAACGCGAGCGCCACGCCCGCCCCGATGCCCACGCGGATGCCGCGCCTGCGCCACGTGCGCCGCCGCTGCTGACGCTGGATGCCCTTGAGCAGCCCCAGCGCCCGTTCATTCGTCGCGTCCAGCGCGAGCACGTGGTTGAGGCACGCCAGCGCGCGCGGCGTCCGCTTCTCCGCGAGCTGCCGCTCCCCGCGCTCCAGCAGCGCCGCGACGATGCGCTGACGCGCGAGCCGCTGGTACGACGGCGGATCCGCGAAGAAGGAGATCAGCTCCTCGCCCACGCGGGAGAAGCCCAGCCCCGCGAGCGCATCCGCCAGCGCGTCGCGCAGCTTCCCCGCGTTGGGATAGCGCCGCGCCGGATCGCGCTGGAGGCACGTCGCGCAGATCTCCGCCAACTCGTCCGACAGCGTGGGCACGCGGCGGCGCGGGTCCTCATACGCCCCGTCCAGGATGCGCTTGAGCGTCGCCGTGGTGTTCGACGCGGTGAAGGGCAGCCGGCCCGTCATCAGCGCGTAGAACATGATCCCCAGGCTGAAGACGTCCGCCTCCGGCCCTGCCTCCAGGCCCTCGATGATCTCCGGCGACATGTGCGCGGGCGAGCCCACCAGCGCGCCCGTCACCGTCATCCGGTCCTCGATGTCCAGCAGCCGCGCGATGCCGAAGTCCATGAGCTTGAGGACCCCGTCCTCGCGCACCATGACGTTCTCCGGCTTCAGGTCGCGGTGGATGACGCCCGCCTCGTGCGCGTGCGCCAGCGCCGCCGCCAGCTCGTGGATGATCATCGCCGCCAGCTCCGGCGGCTCCAGCGGGCCCTCGTCCAGGTACGTCTTGAGCGTGCGGCCCCGGATGTACTCCGTGACGATGAAGGCGTCGTGCGCCTCCGCCGAGGAGAAGTCGAACACCTCCAGGATGTTCGGGTGGTGCAGCTTCGCCACCGCGCGGACCTCGCGCGCCAGGCGCCGCCGAGACTCGTCCTTGCCGGCCAGGTGCGGATGCAGCACCTTCACCGCGACCTCGCGGTCCAGGGCCGTGTCCAGGCCCTTGTACACGACGCTCATGCCCCCGGAGCCCAGCTCCTCCAGGATGCGATAGCGACCGATATGGCGGCCGACGAGCGTCATGGCGTGCGTGCGCGCGCTCCCCTCAGTCCCCGAACCCGATGCCCATGCTCCGCGCGAACCGCACCAGGTCCCCCTGGACGTCCACGCGTCGCTCCTTGCGAGACTCACTCAGCGGCACGGGGATGACGTCGTTGTTCCTGAGCGCCACCATGTGCCCCCACTGTCCGTCCCGCACCAGGTCCAGCACCTTGCAGCCGTAGCGCGTGGCCAGCACCCGGTCCGCCGCGCTCGGGCTGCCGCCGCGCTGCAGGTGGCCCAGCACCGTCACGCGGATCTCCGCGTCGATGTGGCGCGCCAGCAGATCCGCGCACACCTTGCCGGAGCCGCCCAACCGCACCACGCCCCGGCCCGGGATGTCCGCGGCCTCCGCCAGCACGGACAGCGTGCCGCCCTCCGGATACGCACCCTCCGAAATCGCGATGATGGAGAAGCTGCGCCGCCGCGTGGCCCGCCGCTTCAGCGTCTCCAGCAGGGACTCCACGCGGTACGGAATCTCCGGGATGAGGATGAGGTCCGCGCCGCCGGCGATGCCGCTCTCCAGCGTGAGGAAGCCCGCGTGGCGGCCCATGATCTCCACCACCATCACGCGGTCATGCGCCTCCGCGGTGGAGTGCAGCCGGTCCAGCGCCTCCGTGACGATGAGCCGCGCGGTGTCGAACCCGAACGTCTGGTCCGTGCCGGACAGGTCATTGTCGATGGTCTTCGGACACCCGACGACCTTCAGCCCCTTCTCCGCCAGCTGGTGCGCGATGGACAGCGTGCCGTCCCCGCCAATCGCGACCAGTCCGTCCAGCCGCAATTCCTCGCAGCGGCGCAGGACCTGATCCGACACGTCCCGATCCACCCAGGCGTCGCCCTCACGCACGGGGTAGGAGAACGGGTTCGCCTTGTTGGACGTGCCGAGGATGGTGCCGCCCTTGGGCAGGATGCCGCGCGTGTCCTCCACACCGAGCGGGCGGACGAGCTCCGGCTCCACCAGGCCCATGTAGCCGTTCTCGATGCCGACGAACGAATGGCCGAACTCGTGCACACCCCGTCGCACGAGGCCCCGGATGAGCGCATTGAGTCCCGGGCAATCACCACCGCCGGTGAGGACGCCGAGTCGAAGAGGTCGAGCCATAGGAACGATGAAAGTCGGACGCGGGTGTCAGTGGGAACGGGCGACACTATGACAGCAACGTCGGTGCGGATTGTAGGTGCCACCCCAGGGGGGTGCAACGCGCGAATCAGCGCTGACGTCGGATCCGCGCTCGCAGGGACGCGGGGGCGGCCCCTCAGTCGCGCTTGAGGCGACGCCGGGAGGCCAGCCGG
This sequence comes from Corallococcus sp. M7, assembly GCF_054512695.1. Lineage (NCBI taxonomy): Bacteria > Pseudomonadati > Myxococcota > Myxococcia > Myxococcales > Myxococcaceae > Corallococcus > Corallococcus sp. M7. The sequence continues at coordinate 5,358,530 of NZ_CM137252.1, read as the reverse complement.
TCCAGGAGGGCCTGGAGGCGATCCTCCTTCTGCGCGGGAAGAGCCCGGTCCGTGGGGGACTGCACGGGCATCTCGCGGGCCATCCGGTACAGCTCCTCCAGCCGCTCCAGCACCAGCTCGTTGCCGGGGCGCTCCTGGAGGGCCCGGCGGTAGGCGGCGGCGGCGCCCACGTAGTCACCCAACGTGAAGAGCCGCTCGCCCTCCTGCATGGGCGAGGGCGGGCCCAGCGGCAGCCGCTGGGGCTCGCGCACGCGGTTCTTCAGGAGCTGAAGCTCCTCCGGCTGGAGGCTGTCGCGCAGGTGGGCCAGCTTCGCGGCCAGGGCCTCCTCGCGCGGAAAGGCGGCGAGCAGGTGCTCGAAGAGCTCGAACGCCTCCGCCAGCTCACCCCGGCGTAGGGCGCGGTCGGCACGTGCTTCCATGTCGGCCCGGGCGGCAGGGGTCATCTCGCGCGGCAGAGTAACTGTTGCCCACCCGGGATGTCACATGCGGAAAAGCCTGCGCTCGGCAGGCCGCAAGGCCTCTCAGGCGGGCGTGGCGGACGACTCCGGCAATACCGCGTTTTCCTCGGCCCGGGCGCTCCGCCTCCAATGGCGGAAGAGCCACACGGCCACCACCCCGTGGAGCAGCACGCCGAAGACGCCCTCGCCGTTGAAGACCCAGACCTGACCGCCGAAGAGCCCCGGCCGGCCGTTGTAGACGCTGCCGAAGAGCTGCGGGTTGATGAGGTTCCAGCTGATGTGGAAGAGGGCGGGCGGCCAGATGGAGCGCGACGCCATGTAGAGCTGCGCGAACACCACCGCGGCCACGGCGATGGACAGCAGGAACGTCACGTTCTGCCCCACGTTCCCGCGCTGCGCCTTGGAGAAGATGAGGGGCAGGTGGAACGCGGCCCACACCGGCATGGTGATGGCCGCGGCCAGCGCCGGCCGGTGCATCCACCAGCGCGTCAGCGTCCCGCGCCAGCCCACCTCCTCACCCAGCTCGCTGGGGACACCGAAGCCCACGACGGGCGACCACACCAGCGCGAACAAGCCATGGCGCAGCCAGCGCCAGCGCTCGGGCAGCTTCGCGCCCAGCTTCTCCACCCAGCGCCAGCGCACGGACGCGGCGGCCAGCCACCACGTCACCGTCATCGCCCAGAACAGGAGGATCATCACCGGCACCGTCGCCACGCCCGTCACTCCGAACGGGCCCTTGAGCAGCTCCGGCTGGTACGTGATGAAGGACGCGTCTCCGGTGACGAACCGGATGGCATAGGCCAGCGGCGTGATGACGGCGGCGTAGGCCAGGGGCAGCGCCAGTCCCAGGAACCACCACTTCCAGCCGGGGAAGGAGAAGCCCACCGCGGACGGGGCCTCGCGACGGAAGAACCACGAGCACGCCAGTCCCACGATGCCGGGCACGCACATCATCCAGCGCATCAGCCACACGGACTCGCGCGTCTCGCCGCCCGTGATGAACAGGACGGCCATCGTCCAGCTCACGGCGAGCGTCACCGCGATGAACGTGAGGGTTTCTTTCCGGGGATTCCTCATGTTCCGGAGCATACCGGTTGGACCCGTCCCGTCGAGCCCGACGTACGAGGGGAGGGCGGACAGGCCGCCCTGCGCCCGTGTGCACTTCAGCTCTTGAGCTGGACCTCGCGCGCACCCTCGAGCCGCTCGGCCTGCATGCCGCGCTCACGGGCGGTGTTGAGCAGCAGATCCGACTCCTTCATGCGGGGCGTCTCCGGCGTGGCGGCCGGCCCGATGATGTGCTCCATCCAGGGCTCCAGGCCCATGGCGTAGTTGAAGAGCCGCTTCGCGCCCACGAGCTCCAGCAGGCGCAGGCCCTCGGTGGAGTTGCTGCCGCGGCAGCGGCGGTTCTTCTCCAGCTTGCGGTCGCGCTTCTTGGGGAAGAAGCCCTCCAGCATCCACGTGTGCGGCGCGCCGACGATCTCCGTGTTCATGAAGACCGTGTGCAGGTCGCCCACGGTGCTGCGCAGGTCGCGGTACGTCGTCTCGTCCACGCACATGGAGTCGGCGGCGAAGAAGAGCCGCTCCTCGCCCGTGCGGATGATCCACGCCGTCTTGGCGTGGGCCACGTCGCCGTGCTCGCCCATGAACGGCGCGGCGATGATCTCGCCGTCCGGGATGGGCAGGGACTCGTAGAAGTAGGGCTCCAGCACGTTCTTGAAGCCGAGCGCCTTGCCCAACAGCCGCGGCGAGTAGTCACCCGCCAGGGCGCCGCTCGCGCGCGGCACCATCAGCGTGCCGACGCGGTGGCGCAGACGCAGCAGCGTCTCGATGTCCAGGTGATCCGGGTGGCTGTGGGTGATGACCACGTAGTCAATGCGGCGCGGCAGGTCCGCGAAGGACATGCGCGCCAGCGGGCCCATCTTCTCCGGCCGCACCGGCACCACCGCGTCGATGAGGATGGAGGTGCCCTTCCACTCCACCAGCACGCACGCGTGGCCCACGTAGCGGATGCGCACCCCCGGCCCGTTCCACGTCTCGGGAAGGGTCTGCGGCGCCTCCGTGAGCAGGGGCATCAGGTCCGCGTCGGACTTCACCGCGTCGCCCAGCACGTCGCGGATCCACTCCAGCGGCTTGGGCTCCAGGTCCAGGCTGAACAGCTTGTCCAGGCGCTCGTCGTGGAAGGGCACCTTCCAGTCCAGCTGCCCCGCCTCCATCAGGCGCGGCGTGGTGAGCAGCGAGTCGCGCTCCGCGTCCGCCTTCAGCCGGCGCAGCCGCATCGATTGGAGGTCCGACTTGTAGTGACGGCCGCGGTACAGCAGGCCTTCGTGCACGCGCATCGACGGGCGGTTCACGTAGTCGTACACCAGCTCCACCACGCCCTTGAGCGGCTCCGGCAGCCGCGCGTACAGCGGCTCCAGGGACTGCCCCTTGGCCTCCGCCAAGAGCTGCGTCTGGAACTCGTCGAACGCCTCCGCCAGCTTGATGTTGTCCTCCTGCGCGGTGGTCATCCGCGTCATGAGCGCCCGCACCTCTTCCGCGCGCTCCGGCGCGATGCCTACGAAGGAGCTGCCGCTGAGCTCCGGATCCTTCGCCGCCTTCGCGTGGAAGTCCGGCGTCTGCAGGTAGGCCTTCAGCAGCGGCAGCAGGTAGGCCTGCAGATGCAGGCTCGCGGGCATGGGCGCCACCGTCATCCACCAGGCCTGGAAGTCCTGGACGAGCGGTTCGACGAGGGTGGCATCCGCGAGGCGATACAGAGGAGCAGTCATGGGGTGTGCGATCGAGAAGACCCCCGCACCCGGACTCGATTCACGGCGGTTCCCGGAAGGGAACTCGCGGAGTCAAGGGAGGGCGGGGTGAGAGCTGAAGACCAGGAAGCAGGGCTGACGAGCGAATGTGAGCGATTCGAGCAAATTGTTCAAGTTCGGTAGAACCCAGTCCTAGTGGTATTCTCGTATCCAGTTCTGCTCCGCCGGACTCATTGCAAGGGCGCCTGTGCCACGCACATCGTGTGCGTGCGTCCCACAGGAAGTCGGCCCACTGAAGCCCTTGCTGCGTTCTCCGGCCTTCCACATGGGTTCTTCCTTGTCGCGTTCCCCTGAGCTGACGCCTTCGAATTCCACCCTCGTCGAAATCTTGCGGAGCCGGGCCCAATCGCGGCCCGATCAGCCGCTGTACACCTTCCTGGATGACGCGGGTCAGGAAGACGGAACGCTGAGCTACGCGGGGCTGGACGCGCGGGCGCGGCGGATCGCGGTGGCGCTGCGGAAGGTAGCGAAGCCGGGCGAGCGCGTGATGCTGCTGTATCCGCCCGGCCTGGAGTACGTGGCGGGGTTCTTCGGGTGCCTCTACGCGGGGCTCATCGCGGTGCCGGCGTACCCGCCGGATCCGATGCGGCTGGAGCGCACGCTGCCGCGCCTGCGCGCGATCATCCAGGACGCGAACGCGACGGTGGTGCTCACCACGTCCGGCATCCTGTCCATGACGGAGTTCGTCTTCGAGCAGGCGCCGGACCTGCGTTCGCTGCACTGGGTGGGGACGGACGAGATCCCGGCGGGTGGGGAAGCGGACTGGACGCCGCCGGACGTGGACGCGTCCACGCTGGCGTTCCTCCAGTACACGTCCGGGTCCACGGGCTCGCCCAAGGGCGTGATGCTGAGCCACGGCAACCTGGCGCACAACCTGGCGCTGATCACCGACGCGTTCGAGCTGGTCCCCAGCAGCTCGGCCGTCATCTGGCTGCCGCCGTACCACGACATGGGGCTCATCGGCGGCATCCTCACGCCGCTGTACGCGACGTTCCACGCGGCGCTGATGTCGCCGCTGACGATGCTGAAGAACCCGCGCGTGTGGCTGGAGGCCATCACCCGCTACAAGGCCACCATCAGCGGCGGGCCGAACTTCGCGTTCGACCTGTGCATCCGGCGCATCCCGGCGGAGGAGCGGCAGTCGCTGGACCTGAGCTCGTGGAAGGTGGCGTTCACCGGCGCGGAGCCCATCCGTACGGCGACGCTGGACCGCTTCGAGCAGGCGTTCGGGCCGCACGGCTTCACGCGTGAGTTCTTCTTCCCGTGCTACGGCCTGGCGGAGGCGACGCTGCTGGTGTCGGGCGGGCGCGTGGAGGCGCCGCCGGTGCGCACCGCGCTGGATGCCCAGGCGCTGGAGCAGCGCCGCGCGGTGCTGGTGGACGCGTCGAAGCCGGAGGCGCGCCTGCTGGTGGGATGCGGCGAGGAGCGCCCGGGGCACCCGGTGGTCATCGTGGATCCGCAGACGCGCGAGGCGTGCGCGCCCGGCGGCGTGGGTGAGATCTGGGTGCGCGGCCCCAGCGTGGCGCTGGGCTACTGGAACAAGCCGGAGGCGACGGCGGAGGCGTTCCATGCGCGAGTGAAGGGCACGGACGAAGGGCCGTTCCTGCGCACGGGCGACCTGGGCTTCATGCGGGACGGTGAGCTGTTCGTCACCGGCCGGGCCAAGGACCTGATCATCATCCGTGGCCGCAACCACTACCCGCAGGACATCGAGCAGACGGTGGAGGAGAGCCACCCCGCGCTGCGCGCCGGCAGCGTGGCGGCGGTGTCGCTGGAGGTGGCGGGCGAGGAGCGCCTGGTGGTGGTGCAGGAGATCGACCTGCGCAAGGCGGGCAACCTGCGCAAGCAGGTGGACATGGCGGAGGCGGCGGTGAAGGAGATCCGCCAGCGCGTCGCCGAGCGGCATGAGGTGCAGGTGCACGCCGTGGCGCTGATCGAGCCCGGCAGCATCCCGAAGACCTCCAGCGGGAAGATCCAGCGGCACGCGAGCAAGGCGCAGTTCCTCGCGGACGAGCTGCGCACGGTGCTGGTGTGGCGCGAGCCGGGGTTCGAGGAGGCGGAGGAGACGGAAGCCGCCGAGTCCTCGGAGCCCGCCCAGGCGCCGGTGCGTGAGGACGTGCCGGAGGCCGCGCGGGCCACGCTGACGTGGCTGGTGGAGCGCGTGGCGGAGCAGTTGAAGGTGCCGGCGAAGACGGTGGACGTGCGTGAGCCCATCACGCGCTACGGCCTGGATTCGCTGAGCGCGGTGGAGCTGGCGCACGCGGTGGAGAAGGGGCTGGGGATCGCGCTGCCCATGGAGCTGCTGCTCCAGGGCCCGAGCCTGGTGGAGCTGGCGAAGCGCATCACGGCGTCGAAGCAGGAGCCGAAGGCGGCGGTGCTCGCGCCCCGGCCGCGTGGGGCCACGCAGCCCTTGTCGTTCGCGCAGCAGCGCCTGTGGTTCCTGGACCGGCTGGAGCAGGGAAGCGCGCTCTACAGCATCCCGGGCGCGGTGCGGCTGGACGGCGCGCTGGATGCCGAATCGCTGCGGCGGAGCCTGGAGGAGATCGTCCGCCGGCACGAGTCGCTGCGCACGACGTTCCGCGAGGAGAACGGCGAGGCGGTGCAGATCATCCACCCGGCGAAGGCCTTCGAGCTGCCGGTGGTGGACCTGACGGGCTTCCCGGAGGCGTCGCGCGAGGCGGAGGCGCGGCGGTGCGTGGATGAAGAGGCCGTGCGTCCGTTCGACCTGGGCACGGGTCCGCTGATGCGCGCGCGGTTGCTCAAGCTGGGTGACGCGAAGCACGTGCTGCTGGTGACGATGCACCACATCGTCTCCGACGGCTGGTCCATGGGCGTGCTCGTGCGCGAGGTCGCCGCGCTCTACGACGCGTTCCGTGGCGGACGGGGCTCTCCGCTGCCGGCGCTGCGCGTGCAGTACGCGGACTTCGCGCAGTGGCAGCGGGAGTGGCTGCTGGGCGGCGTGTTGGAGAAGCAGGTCGGCTACTGGAAGCAGCGGCTGGCGGGGGCTCCGGCGGTGCTGGAGCTGCCGACGGACTTCGCGCGTCCGGCGTCGCAGACGTACCGCGGCGCGACGGTGCCGGTGAAGCTGGGCGCGGAGTTGAGCAAGGCGCTGGGCGCGCTGGCGAAGAAGGAAGGCGTCACGCCGTACATGCTGCTGCTGGCGGCGTTCCAGGTGCTGCTGGGGCGCTACTCGGGGCAGGAGGACATCTCGGTCGGCTCGCCCATCACGGGCCGCTCGCGCGCGGAGACGGAGGGCCTCATCGGCTTCTTCGTCAACACGCTGGTGCTGCGCACGAAGCTGGAAGGCAACCCGTCCTTCCGCGCGCTGCTGGCCCAGGTGAAGGAGACGACGCTGGGGGCGTACGCGCACCAGGACGTGCCGTTCGAGAAGCTGGTGGAGGAACTCCAGCCGCAGCGCAGCCTGAGCCACGCGCCGTTGTTCCAGGTGATGTTCGTGTTGCAGCAGGACGTGCTGCCGCACTTCCGCCTGCCGGGCGTGGAGCTGTCGCCGTACGACGTGGAGTCGAAGACGGCGAAGTTCGACCTGACGCTCTACCTGACGGAGACGGCGGGCGGACTGGAAGGAACGCTGGAGTACAACACCGACCTGTTCGCGGCGGCGACGGCGCGGCGGATGATGGAGCACCTGCGGGTGCTGCTGGAGTCGCTGCTCACGGATCCGGGCGCGAAGCTGTCCGACCTGTCGCTGATGGGCGCGCAGGAGAAGCAGTCGCTGCTGAAGGACACGTCGGGGACGGACCTGTCGGCCCCGGTGCGCGGGACGATGCAGGCGCTCTTCGAGGCGCAGGCGGCGCGCACGCCGGACGCGCCCGCAGTCCACTTCGACGGGCAGACGCTGACGTACGCGCAGTTGGACGCGCAGGCGAACCAGTTGGCGCATCACCTGCGTGGCATGGGCGTGGGCCCGGACACGCTGGTGGGCGTGAGCCTGGAGCGTTCGGCGCGCATGGTCGTGGCGCTGCTGGGCGTGCTGAAGGCCGGTGGCGCGTACGTGCCGCTGGATCCGGCGTACCCGCGTGAGCGTCTGGGCTGGATGCTGGAGGACGCGCAGGCGCCGGTGCTGCTGACGCAGCAGAACCTGCTGGGCGTGCTGCCCGAGCACTCCGCGAAGGCCGTCTGCGTGGACGCGGACTGGGCCGTGATCTCGCGGCAGCCGACGACGCCTGTCGTGACGAGCACGGGCGTGGGGAACCTGGCGTACGTGCTTTACACGTCGGGCTCCACGGGTCGTCCGAAGGGCGTGGCCATCGAGCAGCGCAGCGTGGTGGCCTTCCTGCATTGGGCCACGGCGGCCTTCACTTCGCAGCAGCTCGCGGGTGTGCTGGCGGCGACGTCGCTGAACTTCGACCTGTCCGTGTTCGAGGTCTTCGCGCCGCTCACCAGCGGTGGTGCCGTCATCGTCGCGGAGAACGCGCTGGCGTTGCCGACGCTGAAGGACGCGGGCCGCGTGACGCTGGTGAACACGGTGCCCTCCGCGATGGCGGAACTGGTGCGCAGCCAGGGCGTGCCGGAGTCGGTGCGCACGGTGAACCTCGCCGGTGAGCCGTTGCTGAACCGGCTGGCCCAGGCGCTCTACGGCCTGAAGAACGTGGAGGGCGTCTACAACCTCTACGGCCCGACGGAAGACACGACGTATTCGACGTACACGCGCGTGGAGAAGGACGGCGCGCGAGAGCCGACGATTGGCCGTCCGCTGACGGGCTCGCGTGCGTACGTGCTGGATGCGTGGCTGCGTCCGGTGCCGCAGGGCGTGCCGGGCGAGCTGTACCTGGCGGGCGCGGGTCTCGCTCGCGGCTACCTGGGCAAGCCGTCGCTGACGGCGGAGCGCTTCGTGCCCAACCCGTTCTCGGTGGAGCCGGGCGCGAGGATGTACCGCACGGGCGACCGCGTCCGGTGGCTGGCGACGGGCGAGTTGGAGTACCTGGGCCGCATCGACTTCCAGGTGAAGGTGCGCGGCTTCCGCATCGAACTGGGCGAGGTGGAGTCGGCGCTGGCGTCTCAGCCCGGCGTGCGCGAGTCCGTGGTCGTGGTGCGTGAGGACGTGCCGGGAGACAAGCGCCTGGTGGCGTACGTGGCAGGCGCGTCGCTGGACGTGGCGGAGCTGCGCAAGGGCCTGAAGGCGCGGCTGCCGGAGTACATGGTGCCGTCGGCGTTCGTGGTGCTGAACGCGCTGCCGCTGACGCCGAACGGGAAGGTGGACCGCAAGGCGCTGCCGGTTCCGGAGACGCAGGCCCAGGCCCGGTACGTGGCGCCGCGCACGGCGACGGAAGAGCAGGTCGCGACGCTCTTCGCGCAGTTGCTGCGTGTCGAGCGCGTGGGCGCGGAGGACTCGTTCTTCGAGCTGGGTGGCCACTCGCTGCTGGCGATGCAGCTGGTCTCCCGGCTGCGCACGGCCTTCAGCATTGAGGTCCCGCTGCGTTCGCTCTTCGAGCTGAGCACGGTGGCTTCGCTCGCGGCGTTCATCGACGGGAGGAAGCAGCAGGCGGAAGGCGCGAACCTGCCGCCGCTGAAGCGGGTGTCGCGCGAGGGCGCGTTGCCGCTGTCGTTCGCGCAGCAGCGCCTGTGGTTCCTGGACCGGTTGGAGCAGGGGAGCGCGCTCTACAACATCCCGGGCGCGGTGCGGCTGGAGGGCGCGCTGGATGTGGAGGCCCTGCGGCTGACGCTCCAGGAGATCGTCGCGCGGCACGAGTCGCTGCGCACGACGTTCCGTGAGGAGAACGGCGAGGCCGTGCAGCTCATCCACGCCGCGGGCCGGATGGACCTGCCCGTGGTGGATCTGTCGGCCGTGGCCGAAGCGGAGACCCAGCGCGTGGTCAACGAGGAGGCCGTGCGGCCCTTCGACCTGGGCACGGGTCCGCTCTTCCGCGCGAAGCTGCTGAAGCTGGGTGAAGCGAAGCACGTGCTGCTGGTGACGATGCACCACATCGTCTCCGACGGTTGGTCCCTGGGTGTCCTCGTGCGCGAGATGGCCGCGCTCTACGAGGCGCACTCGCAGGGCCGCGCCATGCCCATGCCGGAGCTGGCGGTGCAGTACGCGGACTTCGCGCAGTGGCAGCGTGAATGGCTGCTGGGCGGAGCGCTGGAGAAGCAGGTCGGCTACTGGAAGCAGCAGTTGGCCGGAGCGCCTGCCGTCCTGGAGCTGCCGACGGACTTCGCGCGTCCTGCCGTGCAGACGTATCGCGGCGCCACGGTGCCGGTGAAGCTGGGCACGGACCTGAGCCGCACGCTCAACGCGCTGGCGAAGCAGGAAGGCGTGACGCCGTACCAACTGCTGCTGGCTGCGTTCCAGGTGCTGCTGTCCCGCTACAGCGGCCAGGACGACATCTCGGTGGGCTCGCCCATCGCGGGCCGCACGCAGGCGGAGACGGAAGGGCTCATCGGCTTCTTCGTCAACACGCTGGTGCTGCGCACGAAGCTGTCGGGCAACCCGAGCTTCCAGCAGGTGCTCAAGCAGGTGAAGGAGACGACGCTGGGCGCGTACGCGCACCAGGACGTGCCGTTCGAGAAGCTGGTGGAGGAGCTCCAGCCGCAGCGCAGCCTGAGCCATGCGCCGCTGTTCCAGGTGATGTTCGCACTCCAGCAGGACGTGCTGCCGCACCTGAAGCTGTCGGGCATGGAGCTGTCGCCGTACGAGGTGGAGTCGAAGTCCGCGAAGTTCGACCTGACACTCTTCCTGACGGAGACGGCGAACGGGCTGGAAGGAACGCTCGAGTACAACACCGACCTGTTCACTGCGCATACGGCGCGGCGGATGACGGAGCACCTGCGGGTGCTGCTGGAGTCCGTGGCGGTGCGGCCCATGGCGAAGGTGTTTGACCTTGCGCTGATGAGCGCGCAGGAGAAGCAGACGCTGCTGATGGACGTGTCGGGGACGGACCTGCCGGCCCCGGTGACCGGGACGATGCAGGCGCTCTTCGAGGCGCAGGTCGCGCGCACGCCGGACGCGGCGGCCGTCTACTTCGACGGTCAGGTGCTGACGTACGCGCAGCTGGAGGCGCAGGCGAACCAGCTGGCGCACCACCTGCGCGGAATGGGCGTGGGCCCGGACACGCTGGTGGGCGTGAGCCTGGAGCGCTCCGCACGGATGGTGGTGGCGCTGCTGGGCGTGCTGAAGGCCGGTGGCGCGTACGTGCCGCTGGATCCGGCGTACCCGCGTGATCGCCTGGGCTGGATGTTGGAGGACGCGCAGGCACCGGTGGTGCTGACGCAGCAGAAGCTGCTGGGCGTGTTGCCCGAGCACTCGGCGCGCAACGTGTTCCTGGATACGGATTGGGAGACCATCTCCAAGAACCCTGTTTCGCGCGTCGATGCGCGCACGGGCCTGAGGAACCTGGCGTACGTGCTGTACACGTCGGGTTCGACGGGCCGTCCGAAGGGCGTGGCCATCGAGCAGCGCAGCGTGATTGCGTTCCTGCACTGGGCGACGGCGTTCTTCACGCCACAGCAGTTGTCGGGCATGTTGGCCTCGACGTCGCTGAACTTCGACATCTCGGTGTTCGAGGTCTTCGCGCCGCTGAGCGTCGGTGGCGCCGTCATCGTCGCGGAGAACGCACTGGCGCTCCCGACGATGAAGGACGCGGCCCGGGTGACACTGGTGAACACGGTGCCCTCCGCGATGGCGGAGTTGCTGCGCAGCCAGGGTGTGCCGGAGACGGTGCGCACGGTGAACCTCGCGGGCGAGCCGCTGCTGAACCGGCTGGCGCAGGCGGCGTACGGGCTCAAGAATGTGGAGGCCGTCTACAACTTCTACGGCCCGACGGAAGACACGACGTACTCGACGTACTTGCGAGTGGAGAAGGGCGCGACGCGGGAGCCGACGGTGGGCCGTCTCCTGACGGGCTCGCGCGGATACGTGCTGGATGCGTGGCTGCGTCCGGTGCCGCAGGGCGTGCCGGGCGAGCTGTACATCGCGGGTGCGGGCCTCTCGCGAGGCTACCTGGGCAAGCCGGCGCTGACGGCGGAGCGCTACGTTCCCAATCCCTTCAGCGACGAGCCCGGCGCGCGGATGTACCGCACGGGCGACCGCGTGCGGTGGCTGCCGAATGGCGAGCTGGAGTACTTCGGCCGCTTCGACTTCCAGGTGAAGGTGCGTGGTTTCCGCATCGAGCTGGGTGAAGTGCAGTCGGTGCTGTCCACGCAGCCCGGTGTGCGCGAGTCCGTGGTGGTGGTGCGTGAGGACGTCCCGGGCGACAAGCGCCTGGTGGCGTACGTGGCGGGCGCGTCGCTGGACGTGGCGGAGCTGCGCAAGGGGCTGAAGGCGCGGCTGCCGGAGTACATGGTGCCGTCGGCGTTCGTGGTGCTGAACGCGCTGCCGCTCAACCCGAACGGCAAGGTGGACCGCAAGGCGTTGCCGGTGCCGGAGGCCCAGTCCTCGCAGGGCCAGTACGTGGCGCCGCGCACGGCGACGGAAGAGCAGGTCGCGATGCTCTTCGCGCAGTTGTTGCGCGTGGAGCGCGTGGGCGCGGAGGACTCGTTCTTCGAGCTGGGCGGCCACTCGCTGCTGGCGATGCAGCTGGTCTCCCGGCTGCGCACGGCCTTCGGCGCCGAGGTCCCGCTGCGTTCGCTCTTCGAGCTGAGCACGGTGGCTTCGCTCGCGGCGTTCGTGGATGCGGCCGTTTCGGGCCGTGATGCGTCCAAGGCCCCGGCGATCACGCCTCGGCCCCGGAGCGCCACGGAGTCGCTGTCGTTCGCGCAGCAGCGTCTGTGGTTCCTGGACCAGTTGGAGCAGGGCAGCGCCTTCTACAACGTGGCGGGCGGCGTGAAGCTGGAGGGCACGCTGCATGTGGAAGCCATGCGGCGGGCCCTGGAAGAGATCGTCCGGCGGCATGAGTCGCTGCGCACGACCTTCCGCGATGAGAACGGTCAGGCCGTGCAGGTCATCCACCCGGCGAAGGCCTTCGAGCTGCCGGTGGTGGACGTCTCCGGTGCGCAGGACACGGAAGCGCGGCGGCTGGCGGAGGAAGAAGCCGCGCGCCCGTTCGACCTGGGCACGGGTCCGCTCTTCCGCGCGAAGCTGCTGAAGCTAGGTGAAGCGAAGCACGTGCTGCTGGTGACGATGCACCACATCGTCTCCGACGGTTGGTCCCTGGGCGTCCTCGTGCGCGAGGTCGCCGCGCTCTACGAGGCCCAGGTCCTCAACCAGAAGTCCCCGCTGCCGGAGCTGACGGTGCAGTACGCGGACTTCGCGCAGTGGCAGCGTGAATGGCTGCTGGGCGGGGTGCTGGAGAAGCAGGTCGGCTACTGGAAGCAGCAGCTGGCCGGGGCGCCTGCCGTCCTGGAGCTGCCGACGGACTTCGCGCGTCCTGCCGTGCAGACGTATCGCGGCGCCACGGTGCCGGTGAAGCTGGGCGCGGACCTGAGCCGCACGCTCAACGCGCTGGCGAAGCAGGAAGGCGTGACGCCGTACCAACTGCTGCTGGCTGCGTTCCAGGTGCTGCTGTCCCGCTACAGCGGCCAGGACGACATCTCGGTGGGCTCGCCCATCGCGGGCCGCACGCAGGCGGAGACGGAAGGGCTCATCGGCTTCTTCGTCAACACGCTGGTGCTGCGCACGAAGCTGTCGGGCAACCCGAGCTTCCAGCAGGTGCTCAAGCAGGTGAAGGAGACGACGCTGGGCGCGTACGCGCACCAGGACGTGCCGTTCGAGAAGCTGGTGGAGGAGCTCCAGCCGCAGCGCAGCCTGAGCCATGCGCCGCTGTTCCAGGTGATGTTCGCACTCCAGCAGGACGTGCTGCCGCACCTGAAGCTGTCGGGCGTGGAGCTGTCGCCGTACGACGTGGAGTCGAAGTCCGCGAAGTTCGACCTGACGCTGTCGCTGACGGAGACGGCGGGCGGGCTGGAAGGCACGCTCGAGTACAACACCGACCTGTTCACGGCGGCGACGGCTCGCCGGATGACGGAGCATCTGCGCGTACTGCTGGAGTCCGTGGCGGTGCGGCCCATGGCGAAGCTGTCCCAGCTCGCGCTGATGGGCGAGCAGGAGCGTCACCAGGTGCTGGTGGCGTGGAACGACACGCGCGGCGATGTCGCGGGTGACGTGACGTTCCCGACGCTCTTCGAGGCCCAGGTGCGTCGCGCGCCGGACTCGCAGGCGCTGGTGTTCGAGGATGCCTCGCTGACGTACGCGCAGCTGGACGCGCGGGCGAACCAGTTGGCGCACCACCTGCGTACGCTGGGCGTTGGGCCCGAGGTGCGCGTGGCGCTCTGCGTGGAGCGCTCGCTGGAACTCGCGGTCGCGATGCTCGGCATCCAGAAGGCCAGTGGCGCCTTCGTGCCGCTGGATCCGTCCTACCCGCGTGAGCGCCTGTCCTTCATGCTGGAGGACAGCGGCGCGCCCGTGCTGGTGACGCAGGAGTCGCTGAGCCAGCAACTGCCCACCGACGGCCTGCGCGTGGTGCGCATGGACGTGGAGGCGGCGCACCTCCGGACGCTGCCGGAGTCCGCTCCGGCCTCCAGCGCCAACGCGGACACCCTGGCGTACGTCATCTACACGTCCGGCTCCACGGGCCGTCCCAAGGGCACGCTGCTGCCGCACCGCGGCCTCAACAACACCGCCCGGCAGGCCGCCGCGGCGAAGGGCCTGGGCTCGGGCCGCCGCGCGTTGCAGTACGCGGCGTCCAGCTTCGACGCCAGCGTGTGGGAGGTGTTCAGCACGCTCGTGTCCGGGGCCACGCTGGTGCTCGCGCCTCGCGACCGGCTGCTGCCGGATGAACCGCTGCGCACGCTGCTTCAGCAGCAGCGCATCACCACCGTGACGCTGACGCCGTCGGTGCTCGCGCAACTGAGCACGGACGGGCTGGATGGCCTGTCCACCATCGTCTCCGCCGGTGAGGCGCTGAGCGTTGAGATGGCTCGCAAGTGGGGGCAGGGGAGGACGCTGATCAACGCGTACGGCCCCACCGAGACCACGGTCTGCGCGACCCTCACGCACGGCGGCGTCCGCGCGGAGCGCCTGACCATCGGCAAGCCGCTGGCGAACGTGCAGGTGTACGTGCTGGATGCCCTGCACCACCCGGTGCCCGTGGGCGTGGCCGGTGAGCTGTACGTCGCGGGCGAAGGACTGGCGCGTGGCTACCAGGGCCGGCCGGACATGACGGCCGAGAAGTTCGTCCCCAACCCGTTCAGCAACGAGCCTGGCGCGCGGCTGTACCGCACCGGCGACCGCGTGCGCTGGCTGGCCGAGGGCGAGATCGAATACCTGGGCCGCATCGACCACCAGGTGAAGGTGCGCGGCTTCCGCATCGAGCTGGGTGAGATCGAGGCCGTGCTGCTGCGCCACGCGGACGTGCGTGAGGCGGCGGTCGTGGTTCGCGAGGACGTCCCGGGCGACAAGCGGCTGGTCGGCTACGTCGTGTCGCAGCCGGGCCGGACGGTGGACGCGGCCTCGCTGCGCAAGCACCTGAAGGACGGCGTGCCGGAATACATGGTGCCGTCGGCCTTCGTGGTGCTGGACGCGCTGCCGATGACCCCTGCCGGCAAGGTGGACCGCAAGGCCCTGCCGGCCCCCACCGGCGCGCTCACGCGTCCGGACGCCTACGTGGCCCCGCGCACGCCGACGGAGACGCGCGTGGCGGCCCTCTTCGCGCGCGTGCTCACCGTGGAGCGCGTGGGCGCGGAGGATTCGTTCTTCGAACTGGGCGGCCACTCGCTGATGGCCACGCAGTTGGTGTCGCGCCTGCGCGGCGAGTTCCAGGTGGAGCTGCCCCTGCGCGCGCTCTTCGAGTCCCCGACGGTGGCCGCCCTGGCCGCCCGCGTGGATGAGGCCACGGGCGCCGAGCGGAAGTTCAAGACGCCGCCGCTCAAGCCCGCGTCGCGCGAGGGCTCGCTGCCGCTGTCCTTCGACCAGGAGCGCCTCTGGCTCTTCGAGCAGCTCACGCCGGGCACGCCCATCTACAACGTGCCCAGCGCGGCGCGTTTGAGCGGCGACCTGGACGTCGACGTGCTCCGCCGCGGCCTGGAGGAGATCGTCCGGCGCCACGAGGCGCTGCGCACCGTCTTCCAGCAGGACGCGTCCGGCGCGCCCGTGCAGGTCGTCCTGCCGGCGAAGCCGTTCGTGCTGCCCGTGGTGGACCTGTCCTCGCTGCCCGCCGACCAGTCGGAGGCCGAGGCCCGCAAGCACCTGAACGCGGAGGCCGCCCGGCCGTTCGACCTGGTGCAGGGCCCGCTCCTGCGCGCCCAGCTCCTGAAGCTGAGCGCGCGTGAGCACGTGCTGTGCCTCGCCATGCACCACATCGTGGTGGATGGCTGGGCCGTGGGCGTGTTCATGCACGAGCTCCAGGCGCTCTACACCGCGTTCTCGCGCGGAGAGTCCTCGCCGCTGCCCGTGCTGCCCGTGCAGTACGCGGACTACACCCTCTGGCACCGCCAGTGGCTGAGCGGCGACGTGCTGGAGCAGCAGATTTCCTGGTGGAAGAAGCAGCTCGCCGGAGCGCCCCGCATCGCGCTGCGCACGGACGCGCCACGCCCCGCGGGCGACCGCTTCCACGGTGACAGCCGCCGCTTCCACCTGTCCCCGGACCTCACGTCCCGCATCGAGGCGCTGGGGCGAGGGGAGGGCGCCACGCTGTTCATGGTGCTGCTCGCCGCGTTCGACGCGCTCCTGCACCGCCGCACGGGCCAGGACGACATCGTCGTGGGCACGGACATCGCGAACCGCGCCCGCGAGGAGCTGGAGTCGCTGGTCGGCTTCTTCACCAACCAGCTCGTCCTGCGCACGCAGGTGTCGGGCGACCTGTCCTTCCGCTCGCTGTTGGATCGCGTGCGCAAGGGGACCCTGGACGCCTACGAGCACCAGGACCTGCCCTTCGGCACCCTGGTGCAGGCGCTCAAGCCGCCGCGCGAGCCGGGTGGCCAGCTCTTCAACGTGAAGTTCGTGCTGGAGAACGCGCCGCTGCCGCCGCTCCAGCTCCCCGGCCTGGAGCTCAGCCTCCTGGACGCGGAGACGAACGGGACCGCGAAGTGGGACCTGCTCGTCGTCGTGTTCCCGTGGCAGGGCGGGCTCACCGTCACGGTGGAGCACAACACGGACGTGCTCGACCGCGCGTCGGTGGAGCGCCTGTTCGCCCACTTCGAGACGCTGCTGCGCGTCGTCGTGGACGACCCCGAGCAGCGCATCGGCACGCTGCCGCTGCTCACGCCGGAGGAGCGCACCACGCTCGCCGCGTGGAACGACCGCCCGCGGACGTACCCGCACGGTCAGCCCGTGTCGCGCGTCTTCGAGGCGCAGGCCGCTCGCGCCCCGGACGCGGTCGCCGTGAGCTTCGAGGGTGAGACGCTCACCGCCGGCCAGCTCAACGCGCGCGCCAACCAGCTCGCGCACCACCTGCGTGCCCTGGGCGTCAGGCCCGGCAAGCGCGTGGGCGTGTCCCTGGAGCGCTCGCTGGAGCTCGTCGTGGCGGTGCTGGGCATCGCCAAGGCGGGCGGCGCGTACGTGCCGCTCGACCCCAGCTTCCCCACCGAGCGCCTCTCGATGCTCATCGAGGACGCGGGCCTGTCCGCGCTCGTGAGCGTCTCCGCCATCGCGGACGAGCTGCCCGCGCAGTGGCTCCAGGTGGTCTGCCTGGATGACGACGCGGCCGCGCTCGCGAAGCGTCCGGAGTCCAACCTCGACACCGCGCCCACGGGCGAGGACGAGCTGTACGTCCTCTACACCTCCGGCTCCACGGGCCGGCCCAAGGGCGTGTCCGTGCCCCACCGCGCCGTGGTGCGCCTGGTGTGCGGTCCGGAGTGGGTGAGCCTGTCGTCGAAGGAGGTCTTCCTCCAACTGGCGCCGCTCGCGTTCGACGCGTCCACCTTCGAGCTGTGGGGCGCGATGCTCAACGGCGCGAAGCTCGCCGTGTTCCCGCCGCGCGCGCCCACCCTGGACGAGCTGGGCCAGGTCATCACCCGGGAGGGCGTGAGCACGCTGTGGCTCACCGCCGGTCTGTTCCACCAGATGGTGGACGGCAACCTGGACGGACTGCGTCCCGTGCGCCAGCTCCTGGCGGGTGGTGACGTGCTGTCTCCCGCGCACGTGCTGCGCGTGATGGAGCAACTGCCGGGCTGCCGCGTCATCAACGGCTACGGCCCCACGGAGAACACGACGTTCACCGCGTGCTACCCGGTGGAGGACGCGGGCGCGCTGGGCATCTCCGTGCCCATCGGCCGTCCCATCAACGGCACGCGCGTGCATGTCCTCAACGCGTCCCTGGAGCCCGTGCCCCTGGGGGCTCCCGGCGAGCTGTTCGCGGGCGGCGACGGCCTGGCGCACGGCTACCTGAACCAGCCGGAGCTGACGGCGGAGAAGTTCATCCCGGATCCGTTCAGCACCGTGCCGGGCGCGCGGCTGTACCGCACCGGCGACCAGGTCCGCTTCCGCGCGGACGGCGCGCTGGAGTTCCTGGGCCGCATCGACCAGCAGGTGAAGGTGCGCGGCTTCCGCATCGAGCCGGGAGAGATCGAGACGGCGCTGCGCGGACACCCGTCCGTGCTCGACGTCACCGTCGCCGTGCAGGAGGTCGCGGGCGAGAAGGCCCTGGTGGCCTACGTCGTCACGGAGGAGGGCGCGGAGCCGCTGGGCGTGGACACGATGCGCTCGTTCCTCCACGACAAGCTGCCCGCGTACATGGTGCCCACGGCGCTGATGGCGCTGGACGCGCTGCCGCTCACGCCCAACGGCAAGGTGGACCGCCGCGCGCTGCCCGTGCCCGGCAGCGAGCGTCCGCAGATGTCCACCGCGTACGCCGCGCCCCGCACGCCGGAAGAGACCGCGCTGTGCGAGGTCTGGGCGGAGGTCCTGGGCGTGGAGCGCGTCGGTATCGACGACAGCTTCTACGACCTGGGCGGTGACTCCATCCGCAGCATCCAGCTCATCGCGAAGCTGCGTGAGCGCGGCTTGGATCTGCCCATGGTGGAGCTGCTGCGTCAGCCCACCATCCGCGCGCTGGGGAACCTGGTGCACGCGGCCCCGTCGAAGGCCGCGGCTCAGGCCGTCCCGGGCTCGGAGCCGTTCAGCCTGCTGTCCGACGCGGACCGCGCGCGCCTGCCCTCGGACGTGGAGGACGCGTACCCGGTCGCCGTGCTCCAGGCCGGCATGCTCTTCCAGAGCGAGCTGGACCAGGCGTCCGGCATGTACCACGACGCCACCAGCTACCACCTGGAGATGGCGCTGGATGAGGCGAAGATGCGCCAGCTGCTGGCCGAGCTGGCCCGCCGCCACGCCATCCTGCGCACATCGTTCGACCTCACCGGTTACGAGCAGCCGTTGCAGCTCGTGCACCGCGAGGCCCAGGTGCCGCTGGAGCTCCACGACGTGCGCCACGTCCCTGCCTCGGAGCAGGACGCGCTCTTGCGCAAGCTCGTGGAAGAGGACCGCTGCCGTCCGTTCGACTGGAGCCGCGCGCCGCTCCTGCGCTTCGCGATCTACCGGCGCACGGAGAAGACGCTCCAGTTCTCGCTCATCTTCCACCACGCCATCCTGGATGGCTGGAGCCTCGCGACGCTGCTGTCCGAGCTGTTCCGCGGCTACGTGAACCTGCTGCGCGGCACGCCGGCCCCGGAGGCGGCGCCGCTGGCCGTCACCTACCGCCAGTTCGTCGCGCTGGAGCACCAGTCGCTCACCTCCGGCGAGGGCGAGCGGTTCTGGAAGTCGCGCCTGTCGGAAGTGGACCGTCCTGCTCCCCGCGCGCCGCTGCCCGCGGGCCAGGAGCCGGTGCTGAGCATGCGGCAGGTGGACGTGCCCGCCGCGCTCCAGGAAGGCCTCCAGCGCGTGGCGCAGGCGGCCAACGTGCCGCTGAAGACCGTGCTGCTGGCGGCGCACCTGCGCGTGCGCGCGCTCATGGAGGGACAGCGCTCGGTGGTGACGGGCGTGGTCTCCAACGGCCGTCCGGAGACGGCCGACAGTGAGCGCATGGTGGGCCTGTTCCTCAACAGCATCCCGTTCCCGGTGACGCTGGAGGACGGCACGTGGCTGGACCTGGTGCGCCAGGTGTCGAAGGCGGACGGCGACATCTGGCCGCACCGCCGCTACCCCATGGGCCGGTTGCAGCAGCAGCTGGGCGGCCAGCGGCTGTTCGAGACCATCTTCAACTTCGTCCACTTCCACGTGGCCGGAGGCCTGTCGCAGCTCGAAGGCGTGCGCCTCTTGGAGGAGACGCCGTCCACCGCGTGGATGGAGCTGCCGCTGAGCACGCTGTTCCTCCAGCGCCCGGACACCGGCGCGCTGATGCTCGTGCTGCGCACCAACGGCACGCAGCGCGACGCGGACCAGACGGAGGCGCTGGCGGGCTACTACTTCCGCGCCCTCGAAGCGATGGCCGCCAACCCGCACGCGCGTCACGAGCACGCACGGCTGCTGCCGGACGCGGAGCGCCAGAAGCTGCTGGTGGAGTGGAACGCCACGGGCACGCAGCCCGCGGGTGACACCTGCGTCCACGAGCGCTTCGCCGTCCACGCGGCCCGCACGCCGGACGCCGTGGCGGTGGTCTGCGACGACGGCCAGCTCACCTACGGCGAGCTGAACCGCCGGGCCAACCAGCTCGCGCACTGGCTGCGCGCGCGCGGCGTGGGCCCGGATGCGCGCGTGGGCCTGCTCACCGAGCGCACCCCGGATGCCATCGTCGGCATGATGGGCATCCTCAAGGCCGGCGGCGCGTACGTGCCGCTGGATCCGTCGCATCCGCCGGAGCGCCTGCGCACGGTGCTGGAGGACGCGTCGGCTTCACTCGTCGTGACGCAGGCCTCGCTCGCCGCGAACGTGGCGGACGCCTCCAGGGGACACGTGTGCCTGGACTCCGACGCCGGGCTGCTCTCGCGCGAGCGTGAGGACGACCCGCAGCGCCTGGGTGACGCGAGCTCGCTGGCCTACGTCATCTTCACGTCCGGCTCCACGGGCCGGCCCAAAGGCGTGGCCATCGAGCACCGTCAGCTCAACCACTACGTGGAGGGCGTGACGCTGCGCCTGGAGCTGCCCCCGGCGGCGAGCTTCGCGTCGGTGTCCACGCTGGCCGCGGACCTGGGCCACACCGCCGTCTTCCCGACGCTGAGCGGCGGCGGCACGCTGCACCTCATCTCCCGCGACCGGGCGTCCGATCCGGCCGCGTTGGGCGACTACTTCCAGCGCCACGCGGTGGACTGCTTGAAGATCGTCCCCTCGCACCTGACGGCGCTCCTGTCGTCGCCGTCGCCCGAGCGCGTCCTGCCTCGCAAGCGGCTGGTGCTGGGCGGTGAGGCGTCCGATCCGGCGCTCGTGGCGCGCGTGCATGCGCTCGTGCCCGGGCTCGAAGTCTTCAACCACTACGGCCCCACCGAGACCACGGTCGGCGTGCTCACGTGGAAGGTGGAGCGCGGCACGCAGTTGTCCGCCACGGCCTCCGTGCCGCTGGGCCGGCCGCTGCCCAACGCCCGGATGTACGTGCTGGACGCGGCGCTGCAACCCGTCCCCGTGGGGGTGCCCGGCGAGCTCTTCATCGGCGGCGCGGGCGTGGCCCGGGGCTACCTGGGCCGGCCGGACCTGACGATGGAGCGCTTCCTCGCGGATCCGTTCCACGCGGAGCCGGGCGCGCGCGTGTACCGCACGGGCGATCGCGTCCGCTACCTGCCGGACGGCGCGCTGGAGTTCCTGGGCCGCGTCGACTTCCAGGTGAAGGTGCGCGGCTTCCGCATCGAGTTGCCGGAGATTGAAGCCGCGATGAGCGGCCTGCCCGGTGTCGCGGAAGTCGTCGTGCTGGCGCGCGAGGACGTGCCGGGCGACAAGCGCCTGGTGGCCTACGTCGTCGCGGTGCCCGGCCACACGCTGGAGGCCGGGGCGCTTCGCCAGGGCCTGAAGTCGCGGCTGCCGGACTACATGGTGCCGTCCGCCTTCGTCATGCTGGACGCGCTGCCGCTCACGTCCAACGGCAAGGTGGACCGCCGCGCGCTGCCCGCGCCGGAGAAGGAGACCGAAGCCGGCCGCGCCCACGTGGCCCCGCGCACTCCCACCGAGGAGCTCATCGCGGGCCTGTGGTCCAAGCTGCTGGGCGTGGAGCGCGTGGGCGTGAAGGACGACTTCTTCGCGCTCGGCGGCCACTCGCTGCTGGCGACGCAGATGATCTCCCGCATCCGGAGCGCGTTCCGCGTGGAGCTGCCCCTGCGCGCGCTCTTCGAGGCGACCACGGTGGAGACGCTCTCCGCCCGCGTGGACGAGGCGGTCCGCCAGGGCTTCGGCCTGGAGGCGCCGGCCATCGTGCCGCTGTCGCGTGAGCACACGCTGCCTCTGTCGTTCGCGCAGCAGCGCCTGTGGTTCCTGGATCAGCTGGAGCCGGACAGCGCGTTCTACAACATCGCCGCGCCGGTGATGCTGGACGGCTCGCTGGAAGTGGCCCCGCTGGAGCAGGCCTTCACGGAGCTGGTGCGCCGTCACGAAGTGCTGCGCACCACCTTCCGCGCGGAGGGTGGCAACCCGGTGCAGGTCGTCCACCCGGCGGCTCCCATGCCGCTGCCGCTCGTGGACCTCACCCACCTGCCGGAGGCCGAGCGCGAGGCGAAGGCGCAGCGTCTGGCGGACGAGGACGCGGGCAGGCCGTTCAACCTGGCCACGGGCCCGCTGCTGCGCGCCACGCTGGTGCGCATCTCCGACGTGCGCCACATGCTGTTGCTCACGGTGCACCACATCGTGTCCGACGGCTGGTCGCGCGGCGTGCTCGTTCGCGAAGTGGCCGCGCTCTACGAGGCCTTCCGTCAGGGCAAGCCGTCGCCGCTGCCGGAGCTGCCGGTGCAGTACGCGGACTACTCGGGCTGGCAGCGCGGCTGGCTCCAGGGCGACGTGCTGAAGAAGCAGGTCGGTTACTGGAAGCAGCAGCTCTCCGGCGCGCCCTCCGCGCTGGAGCTGCCCACGGACTTCCCGCGCCCGGCGGTGCAGACGTACCGCGGTGAGACGCTGCCCTTCACGCTGCCGCGCGAGCTGTCGGACGCCCTGCGCGCCCTGGCGCTGAAGGAAGGCGTCACGCCGTACATGCTGCTGCTCACCGCGTGGCAGGTGCTGCTGGCGCGCCACGCGGGCCAGGACGACGTCACGGTGGGATCGCCCGTGGCGGGCCGTGGCCGCATGGAGACCGAAGGCCTCATCGGCTTCTTCATCAACACGCTCGTGCTGCGCACGCGGCTGGAAGGGGACCCCTCGTTCCGCCAGGTGCTCGCGCGGGTGCGGGAGTCGGTGCTGGGCGCGCACGCGCACCAGGAAGTGCCCTTCGAGAAGCTGGTGGAGGAGCTGCAGCCGGTGCGCGACACCAGCCGCTCGCCGCTCTTCCAGGTGTGGTTCGTGCTGCACCAGGAGCTGGCGGCGAAGCTGTCCGTGCCGGGCCTCACCCTGAGCGCCTACGAGGCGGAGGCGCGCACCGCGAAGTTCGACCTGGCCCTGTCCATGCTGGACGCGGCGGACGGCTTCGTGGGCCGCCTGGAGTACAACTCCGACCTGTTCGCCCGCGCGACCGCGGAGCGGATGATGGCGCGCCTGCACGTGCTGCTCGCGGGCATCGTGGCGAAGCCCGAGTCGGCCGTGGGCGGGCTGCCCCTGCTGTCCGCCGAGGAGCGGCACCAGGTGCTGGTGGGCTGGAACAGCGTGCGCGCGGAGCTGCCGCGCGAGGCGACCATCCACTCGCTCATCGCGGCGCACGCGGAGGCCACGCCGGACGCGGTGGCCCTCGTGTACGAGGATCAGTCGCTCACGTACGCGGAGCTGGACACGAAGGCGAACCAGCTGGCGCACCACCTGCGCCGCCGCTACGTCGGACCCGAAGTGCGCGTGGCGCTCTGCCTGGAGCGCTCGCTGGATCTCGTGGTGGGCATGCTCGGCATCCTCAAGGCCGGCGGCGCGTTCATCCCGTTGGATCCGTCGTACCCGGTGGAGCGGCTCGACTACATGCTGTCGGACTCGGGCGCGCCGGTGCTGGTGACGCAGGAGTCGCTGATGGACTCGCTGCCCACCGACGGCCGCCTGACCATCCAGCTGGACATGGACGTGGACGCCATCGAGCGGATGCCGGAGGAGGCGCCGCGCACGGGCGTGTCCGCCCACAGCCTGGCGTACGTCATCTACACGTCCGGCTCCACGGGCCGTCCCAAGGGCACGCTCTTGCAGCACGAGGGCCTGGTGAACACGGCCCTGCGCGCCGCCGCGGCGAAGCGGGTGGCGCCGGGCAGCCGCGTGCTCCAGTACGCGGCGTCCAGCTTCGATGCCAGCGTCTGGGAGATCTTCAGCACCCTGGCCGCGGGCGCCACGCTGGTGCTCGCGCCGCGCGACCGGCTGATGCCGGACGAGCCGCTGCGCGCGCTGCTGAAGGAGCAGGGCATCACCACCGCCACCCTGACGCCGTCGGTGCTCGCGCAGCTGAGCACGGAAGGGCTGGAGGGCCTGCGCAGCGTGGTGTCCGCCGGTGAGGCGCTGAGCGTGGAGCTGGCGCGCAAGTGGGGCGCCGGGCGCCTCATGATCAACGCCTACGGCCCCACGGAGGCCACGGTCTGCGCGACGCTGACCGAAGGCGGCGTGAACCCGGAGCGCATCACCATCGGCAAGCCGTGGGCGAACGCGCAGGTGTACGTGCTGGACGCGTCGCAGCGGCCGGTGCCGGTGGGCGTGGCCGGTGAGCTGTACATCGGCGGCGTGGCGCTGGCGCGCGGCTACCAGGGCCGGCCGGACCTGACGGCGGAGAAGTTCGTGCCGCATCCGTTCAGCCAGGAGCCGGGCGCCCGCGTGTACCGCACGGGTGACCGCGTGCGCTGGCTGGCCACGGGCGAGCTGGAGTACCTGGGCCGCATCGACTTCCAGGTGAAGGTGCGCGGCTTCCGCATCGAGCTGGGCGAGGTCGAGTCCGTGCTGCTGCACCACACGGACATCCGTGAGGCCGCGGTGGTCGTGCGCGAGGACGTGCCGGGCGACAAGCGCCTGGTGGCCTACGTCGTCGCGCAGGAGGACACCGAGCTGGATGTCGCGGAGCTGCGGCGCCACCTGAAGGGCGAGGTGCCGGAGTACATGGTGCCGTCCGCCTTCGTGGTGCTGGAGGCGCTGCCGATGACGCCCGCGGGCAAGGTGGACCGCAAGGCGCTGCCCGCGCCGTCCGACGCCCGCACGGAGCGCAGCGAGGCGGAGTTCGCCGCGCCGCGCACGCCGACGGAGGAGATGCTCGCCACGGTCTGGACGGAGGTCCTGGACGTGAAGCGGGTGGGGGTGCGCGACAACTTCTTCGATTTGGGCGGGCACTCGCTGCTGGCCACGCAGGTCGCCTCGCGCATCCGCGAGGCGTTCGGCGTGGAGCTGCCGCTGCGCGCGCTCTTCGAGGCGCCCACCATCGCGGACCTGGCCCAGCGCGTGGATCAGTCCGTGCGTTCGGAGCAGGGACTCCAGGCGCCGCCCATCGTGCCGCTGCCGCGCGAGGGCTCGCTGCCCCTGGGGCTGGCCCAGCAGCGCCTGTGGTTCCTGGACCAGATGGAGCCGGACAGCGCGTTCTACAACATCGTGCTGCCCGTCCGTCTGGAGGGTGAGCTGGACCTGGGCGTGCTGGAGCGGACCTTCACGGAGCTGGTGCGGCGGCACGAATCGCTGCGCACCACCTTCCACGCGGAAGGCGACCAGCCCGTGCAGCGCATCCACGCGCCCGCACCGGCGTCGCTCAACGTCGTGGACCTGAGCGGCCTGCCGGACGCGGAGCGCGAGGCCGAGGCGAAGCGCCTGGCCGACGCGGAGACCAACCGGGGCTTCAAGCTGGCCACGGGGCCGCTCATGCGCGCCCTCATCCTGCGCATGTCCCAGACGGAGCACGTGCTGCTCCTGTCGCTGCACCACATCATCACGGACGGCTGGTCCATGAGCCTGCTCGTCCGGGAGATCGCCGCCATCTACGCGGCCTTCCGCGAGGACAAGCCGTCGCCCCTGCCGGAGCTGCCGGTGCAGTACGCGGACTACGCGGGCTGGCAGCGCGACTGGCTGCGCAGCGACGTGATGGGCAAGCACGTGGAGTACTGGCGGCAGCAGCTGGCCGGCGCGCCCTCCGCGCTGGAGCTGCCCACGGACTTCCCGCGCCCGGCGGTGATGACGTACTCGGGCGGCGGCGTGGCGGTGGAGGTGCCGCAGGCGCTGTCGCAGCGGATCAAGGCGCTGTGCCGCGAGAAGGCCGTGACGCCGTTCATGTTCCTGCTGGCGGCGTGGCAGGTGCTCCTGGCGCGCCACGCGGGCCAGGACGACATCAGCGTGGGCTCGCCGGCCGCGGGCCGCGGGCACTCGTCGACGGAGGGCATCATCGGCTTCTTCGTCAACACGCTGGTGCTGCGCGCGAAGCTGGAGGGCAACCCGTCCTTCCGCGACGTGCTCACCCAGGTGCGTGACACGGTGCTGTCCGCGCACGTCCACCAGGAGGTGCCTTTCGAGAAGCTGGTGGAGGAGCTGCACCCGGTGCGCGACACCAGCCGCTCGCCGCTCTTCCAGGCCATGTTCGTGCTCCAGGCGGAGGAGCTGTCCGGTCAGGTGTCCGTGGCCGGCCTCACGCTGAAGACGTTCGAGGCCGAGGCGCGCACGGCGAAGTTCGACATGTCCCTGTCGCTGGCGGACGCGTCCGAGGGCTTCCTGGGCCGGCTCGCGTACAACTCCGACCTGTACTCCCGCGTCACCGCCGAGCGGCTGGTGCAGCACTTCGTGATGATGCTGGAAGGCATCGCCGCGGACATGGACCAGCGCGTGATGGCGCTGCCGCTCATGACGGAGGACGAGGCGCGGCAGGAGCTGGTGGTGTGGAACGACACCCGCGTGGACTTCCCGCGTGAGGCCTGCATCCAGTCGTTCATCGAGGCGCATGCCCGCTTCACGCCGGACGCCGTGGCGCTCGTCTACGAGGACACGTCGCTCACGTTCGCGCAGCTGGACGCGAAGGCGAACCAGCTGGCGCACCACCTGCGCACCCTGGGCGTCGCGCCGGAAGTCCGCGTGGCGCTCTGCCTGGACCGCTCGCTGGACCTGGTGGTCGGCATGCTGGGCGTGCTCAAGGCGGGCGGCGCGTTCGTGCCGCTCGACCCGGCGTACCCCATCGACCGGCTCGACTACATGCTGGAGGACAGCGGCGCCACGGTGCTCGTGACGCGCGGCGAGCCCATGCCGGGCCTGCACGCGGAGGACCGCGTGGGGCTGCACCTGGACGACGTCCGGGACGTCCTCCAGGCCCTGCCCACCACGGCGCCGTCCGTGAACATGACCTCCGCCAACCTGGCGTACGTCATCTACACGTCCGGCTCCACGGGCCGCCCCAAGGGCACGCTGCTCCAGCACCAGGGCCTGGTGAACACGGCCATCCAGGCGGGCCGCGCGCACCGCTACGCGCCGGGCAGCCGCGTGCTCCAGTACGCGGCGTCCAGCTTCGACGCGAGCGTGTGCGAAGTCTTCGGCACGCTCGTCGCCGGGGCCACGCTGGTGCTCGCGCCGCGCGACCGGCTGCTGCCGGATGAGCCGCTGCGCACGCTGCTCCAGCAGCAGCGCATCACCGCCATCACCCTGACGCCGTCGGTGCTCGCGCAGCTGGGCACGGAAGGGCTGGAGGGCCTGCGCACCGTCATCTCCGCGGGCGAGGCGCTGAGCGTGGAGCTGGCGCGCAAGTGGGGCGAAGGGCGCTTGATGATCAACGCCTACGGCCCCACGGAGGCCACCGTCTGCGCGACGCTGACCGAGAACGGCGCGAACCCGGAGCGGCTCACCATCGGCAAGCCGTGGGCGAACGTGCAGGTGTACGTGCTGGATGACGCGCTCCGGCCGCAGCCGGCGGGCGTCCCGGGCGAGCTGTACGTGGCGGGCGTGGGCCTGGCGCGTGGCTACCAGGGCCGGCCGGACCTGACGGCGGAGCGGTTCATCCCGAACCCGTTCAGCCAGGAGCCGGGCGCGCGGCTGTACCGCACCGGCGACCGCGTGCGGTGGACGTCCTCGGCCGAGCTCGAGTACCTGGGCCGCATCGACTCGCAGGTGAAGGTGCGCGGCTTCCGCATCGAGCTGGGCGAGGTCGAGTCCGTGCTGCTGCACCACGCGGAGGTGCGTGAGGCGGCGGTGGTGGTGCGCGAGGACGCGCCGGGCGACAAGCGCCTGGTGGCGTACGTCGTGCCCCAGGCCGTGGGCACGCTGGACGCGGTGGAGCTGCGCCGCCACCTGAAGACGGAGGTGCCGGAGTACATGGTGCCCTCGGCCTTCGTGGTGCTGGAGGCCCTGCCGCTGACGCCCGCGGGCAAGATCGACCGCAAGGCCCTGCCCGCACCGACGGGCGAGGTCTCGCGCACGCGCGCCTTCGTGGCCGCGCGCACGCCGACGGAGGAGCTGCTCGCGGCCCTCTTCGCGCAGTTGTTGGGCGTGGAGCGCGTGGGCGTGGAGGACCACTTCTTCGAGATGGGCGGCCACTCGCTCATGGCCACGCGCCTGGCGTCGCGCATCCGCGAGGCCTTCGACGTGGAGCTGCCGCTGCGCACGCTCTTCGAGGCGCCCACGGTGACGGACCTGGCCCGGCGCGTGGACGCGCTCGTGGCGCAGGGCAGGGGCGTGAAGGCGCCGCCGCTCGTGGCGCTGCCGCGCGCGGAGCGGATGCCGTTGTCGTTCGCCCAGCAGCGCCTGTGGTTCCTCAACCAGCTGGAGCCGGACAGCGCCTTCTACAACCTCCCGCTGCCGGTGCGGCTGGAGGGCACGCTGGACGTGTCCGCGCTGGAGCGCGCCTTCACGGAGCTGGTGCGCCGCCACGAATCGCTGCGCACCACGTTCCCCATGCGTGACGGCCAGCCCGCGCAGGTCGTCCACCCTGCCACGACGGTGGCGCTGCCGGTGGTGGACCTGTCCGGTCAGCCCGAGGACGTCCGCGAGGCCGAGGCCCAGCGCCGGGCCAACGAAGAGGCGCAGCGTCCGTTCCACCTGGCGAACGGCCCGCTCTTGCGCGTGAAGTTGCTCAAGCTGGAGGCCCAGCGGCACGTGCTGCTCGCGACGATGCACCACATCGTCTCCGACGGCTGGTCCATGGGCGTGCTGGTGCGGGAGATGGCGGCCCTCTACGAGGCCTACGCCTCCGGCCGCGCGCCGACCCTGCCGGAGCTGCCGGTGCAGTACGCGGACTACGCGGGCTGGCAGCGCGGCTGGCTCCAGGGTGACGTGCTGGCCCAGCAGATGGCGTACTGGAAGCAGCAGCTGTCCGGCGCGCCCGCCGCGCTGGAGCTGCCCACGGACCGTCCGCGTCCGGCGGTGCAGACGTACCGGGGCGCCAGCGTGAACCTGCGCGTGGGCAAGCCGGTGACGGACACGCTGAAGGCCCTGGCCCTGAAGGAAGGCGCCACGCCCTTCATGGTGCTGCTGGCCGCGTGGCAGGTGCTGCTCGCGCGCTACTCCGGTCAGGATGACGTGAGCGTGGGCACGCCCATCGCGGGCCGTGGCCGCACGGAGACGGAAGGCCTCATCGGCTTCTTCGTCAACACGCTGGTGCTGCGCACGAAGCTGGAAGGCAACCCGTCCTTCCGCGCGCTGCTGGCCCAGGTGAAGGAGACGACGCTGGGCGCGTACGCGCACCAGGAGGTCCCGTTCGAGAAGCTGGTCGAGGAACTGGCGCCCACGCGCGACACCAGCCGCACGCCGCTGTTCCAGGTGCTGCTGTCGTTCCAGAACGCGCCGGTGCCGGAGCTGGAGGTCAAGGGCCTCACGCTGCGCGCCGTGCCGCTGGAGCATGCCACCGCGCAGTTCGACCTGAACATGACGCTGTCGGAGGTGGACGGCGAGCTGCGCGGAGCCATGGAGTACAACTCCGACCTGTTCGACGCCGGCACCGCGACACGGATGCTGGAGCACCTCCGCATCCTGCTGGAGGGCGTGGCGTCCCAGCCGGACGTGCCCGTGCAGCGCCTGCCGCTGCTCACCGACGGTGAGAAGACGCAGCTGCTCACGACGTGGAACGACACGCGGGCCGACTTCCCGCGCGACGCCTGCATCCACCAGCGCTTCGAGGAGCAGGTGGCCCGCACCCCGGACGCCATCGCCGCGACCTTCGAGGGTGAGACGCTCACGTACCGGCAGTTGGACGCGAAGGCGAATCAGCTTGCGCACCACCTGCGCCGGCTGGGCGTGGGGCCCGAGGTGAAGGTCGCCCTGTGCCTGGAGCGCTCGCTGGAGATGGTCATCGCCGTGATGGGCGTGCTCAAGGCCGGCGGCGCCTACGTGCCGCTCGACCCGAAGTACCCGCTGGACCGCCTGTCCTTCATGCTGGAGGACACGCAGGTGCCGGTGGTGCTGACGCAGGACTCGCTGGCGGACGAGCTGCCCGTCACCACCCAGCAGCTCATCAGCCTGGATGGCGACTGGAAGCGCAGCATCTCCCGCGAGCGCGAGGACGCGCCCGTGACGGCGGTGTCTGCCGGCAACCTGGCCTACGTCATCTACACGTCCGGATCGACGGGCAAGCCCAAGGGCGTGGCCATCGAACACCGCGGCGTGTCCAACTACCTGACGTGGTGCTTGTCCGCGTACGGGCTGGACACGGGCGCGGGCGCGCCGGTGCACTCGTCGCTCGCGTTCGACCTCACGGTCACCAGCATGCTGGCGCCGCTCGTCGCGGGCCGGGGCGTGGTGATGGTGTCGGAGACGCGGGGCGTGGAGGGCCTGGCGGACGTGCTGCGTGAGGGCACGGGCTTCAGCTTGGTGAAGCTGACGCCCAGCCACCTGCGGCTGTTGTCGGACCTGCTGGGCGCGGACGCGGCGGCGGGGCGCACGGGCGCCTTCGTCATCGGCGGCGAGGCGCTCTTCTCGGAAGAGCTGGCGTTCTGGCGCAAGCACGCGCCGGCCACGCGGCTCATCAACGAGTACGGTCCCACGGAGACGGTGGTGGGCTGCTCGGTGCACGTCGTGGCCCCGGAGGATTCCGCCTCCGGCGCGGTGCGCATCGGCAAGCCGCTGCCCAACACGCGGATGTACGTGCTGGATGCGCAGCTCCAGCCCGTGCCGGTGGGCGTGCCGGGTGAGCTGTACATCGGCGGCGTGCAGGTGGGCCGCGGCTACCTGGGCCGCCCGGAGCTCACGGCGGAGAAGTTCGTGCCGGATGCGTTCAGCACCGACGCTGGCGCGCGGCTGTACCGCTCCGGCGACCTGGCCCGTTGGCGCGCCGACGGCACGCTGGAGTACATGGGCCGCGTCGACCACCAGGTGAAGGTGCGCGGCTACCGCATCGAGCTGGGGGAGATCGAATCCGCCCTCATGGGCGCCTACGGTGTCCGCGAGTCCGTCGTCGTCGTCCGCGAGGACGTGGCCGGGGACAAGCGGCTGGTGGCCTACGTCGCGGGTGACGTGGAGGTCCTGGATCGCAAGGGCCTGCGCGAGCACCTGGAGCGCACGCTGCCGGAGTACATGGTGCCGTCCGCCTTCGTGGTGATGGAGGCGCTGCCTGTCACCTCCAACGGCAAGGTGGACCGCAAGGCGCTGCCCGTCCCCAGCGACGAGCGCGCGCAGGACGAAGCGTTCATCGCGCCGCGCACCCCGACGGAGCAGCTGCTCGCCGGTGCGTGGAGCGAGCTGCTCAACGTGGACCGCGTGGGCTCGACGGACGACTTCTTCGAGCTGGGCGGACACTCGCTGCTGGCCACGCAGGTGCTGTCGCGCGTCCGGAGCATCTTCCGGATCGACCTGCAGCTGCGGGACGTCTTCAACGCGCCCACGGTGCAGAAGCTGTCCGTCCTCATCGACCAGGCGCTCCAGGCCGGCGCGGGCACCCAGGCGCCCGCCATCGTCCCGCTGCCGCGCGAAGGCCGCCTGCCGCTGTCGTTCGCCCAGCAGCGCCTGTGGTTCCTGCACCAGCTGGACGCGTCCAGCCCGGCCTACAACGTGCCCATGGTCCTTCGCCTGAAGGGCTCGCTGGACGTGACGGCGCTGGAGCAGAGCTTCACGGAGCTGGTGCGCCGGCACGAATCGCTGCGCACGTCGTTCCACCTGGACAACGGCCAGGCCACGCAGGTCATCCACCCGGCGGTGTCGCTGCCGCTCCCGGTGGTGGACCTCTCCGACATCCCGGACCCCGAGCGCCATGACGAGGCCCGCCGGCTCGCGGATGAAGAAGCGGTGCACCCGTTCCAGCTGGCCACCGGTCCGCTCTTGCGCGTGAAGCTGCTCAAGCTGGACGAGGAGGAGCACATCCTCCTGCTCGTCATGCACCACATCGTCTCCGACGGTTGGTCCATGGGCGTGCTGGTGCGCGAGATGGCCGCGTCCTACGAGGCCTTCTCCAACGGCGGCACGCCGTCCCTGCCGGAGCTGCCGGTGCAGTACGCGGACTACGCTGGCTGGCAGCGCGGCTGGCTCCAGGGCGAGGTGCTGGAGAAGCAGCTCGGCTACTGGAAGCAGCAGCTGACCGGCGCGCCCTCCGCGCTGGAGCTGCCCACGGACCGTCCGCGTCCGGCGGTGCAGACGTCCAACGGCTCCAGCGTCCCGGTGAAGGTCAGCCGCGAGCTGACGGAGACGCTCAAGGCCCTGGCGCTGAAGGAGGGCACCACGCCCTTCATGGTCCTCTTGGCCGCGTGGCAGACGCTGCTGTCGCGCTACTCCGGACAGGATGACATCAGCGTGGGCACGCCCATCGCGGGCCGCCAGCGCGCGGAGACGGAGGGCCTCATCGGCTTCTTCGTCAACACGCTGGTGCTGCGCACGAAGCTGGGCGGCGACCCCACGTTCCGCGAGCTGCTGGGCCGCGTGCGGGAGACGACGCTGGGCGCCTACGCGCACCAGGAGGTGCCGTTCGAGAAGCTGGTGGAGGAGCTGGCGCCCACGCGCGATACCAGCCGCACGCCGCTGTTCCAGGTGTCCATGACGCTGCAGAACGCGCCGGAAGGGTCGTTCAACCTGACCGGCCTCACCCTGGAAGGCGTGGAGGTGGAGCACCGCACCGCGAAGTTCGACCTGTCGCTGGGCCTCACGGAGACGGCGAACGGCATCGAGGGCGGGCTGGAGTTCAACACCGACCTGTTCGACGCGAGCACCGCCGAGCGGCTCGCCCGTCACCTGGGCGTGTTGCTGGCGGGCATCGGGACGAACCCCGACGCGCGGCTGCACCAGTTGCCGCTGCTCACGGAGGACGACCGCGCGCAGGTGGTGACGGACTGGAACACGTCCTTCCGCTTCCCGGTGGACGCGTGCCTGCACACGCTGTTCGAGCGTCAGGCGGCGCGTACCCCGGATGCCATCGCGGTCACCTACGCCGAGCAGCGCCTCACGTACCGCGAGCTGGACACGCGGGCGAACCAGTTGGCGCATCACCTGCGCACGCTGGGCGTGGGGCCGGAGGTGCTGGTGGGCCTCGCGGTGGAGCGCTCGCTGGAGCTGATGGTGGGCCTGCTGGCCATCCTCAAGGCCGGCGGCGCGTACCTGCCCATGGATCCGGCGTACCCGCGGGAGCGTCTGGAGTTCATGGTGGAGGACGCTCGCGTGCCGGTGGTGCTCACGCAGCAGCACCTGCTGGACGTGGTGCCGTCGGGCGCGGCGAAGCGCCTGTGCCTGGACTCGGATGCCGCCGCCTGGGCCTCCGCGCCCACGACGACGCCGGACAGCGGCGTGGCGCCGCATCACCTGGCGTACGTCATCTACACGTCCGGCTCCACGGGCCGGCCCAAGGGCGCGCAGATCGAGCACGCCCAGGTGGTGCGCCTCTTCGACGGCACGAAGCACTGGTTCAACTTCGGCGCGAAGGACGTGTGGACGCTGTTCCACTCGTACGCCTTCGACTTCTCCGTCTGGGAGATGTGGGGCGCGCTGCTGTACGGCGGCAAGCTGGTGGTGGTGCCGTACGAGGTCAGCCGCACGCCCGCGGACTTCCACGCGCTGCTCAAGCGCGAGGGCGTCACGGTGCTCAACCAGACGCCGTCCGCGTTCCGTCAGCTCATCCAGCACGAGGAGCGCACGGGCGACCACGAGGGCCTGTCCCTGCGCACGGTGGTGTTCGGCGGCGAGGCGCTGGAGTTCGGCAGCCTGCGTCCCTGGTACGCGCGCCACGCGGACAACGCGCCGGTGCTCGTCAACATGTACGGCATCACCGAGACGACCGTCCACGTGACCTACCGCGCACTCAAGGCGGCGGACGCGGAGGGCGGGCGCGGCAGCGAAGTGGGCTTCGCGATCCCGGACCTCCAGGTGTACGTGCTGGATGCGCACGGACAGCCGGTGCCTCCGGGCGTCACGGGTGAGATGTACGTGGGCGGCGACGGCCTCAGCCGTGGCTACCTGGGCCGCCCGGAGCTGACCGCGCAGCGCTTCATCCCGGATCCGTTCAGCACCGTTCCGGGCGCGCGGCTCTACCGCTCCGGCGACCTGGCGCGGTGGCGTCCCGACGGCACGCTGGAGTACCTGGGCCGTGCGGACTTCCAGGTGAAGGTGCGCGGCTTCCGCATCGAGCTGGGCGAAATCGAAGCGGGCCTGCTCTCGCACCCGAGCGTGCGCGAGGCCGTGGTGCTGGTGCGCGAGGACGCGCCGGGCGACAAGCGCCTGGTGGCGTACCTGGTGGGCGCGCCGGGCCAGACAGTGGCGGGCCCTCAGGAACTGCGCGAGCAGCTGCGGCGCACGCTGCCGGAGTACATGGTGCCGTCCGCCTTCATGGTGATGGACTCGCTGCCGCTCACGTCCAACGGCAAGGTGGACCGACGCGCGCTGCCCGCTCCGGACACGACGCGCGCGGAAGGCTCCACGCTGGTGGTGGCTCGCACGCCGCTCCAGCTGCAGCTGGTCCGCGTCTGGGAGGAGACGCTGGGGATGTCGCCCATTGGCATCCGCGACGACTTCTTCGACCTGGGCGGCCACTCCATGCTGGCGGTGCAGCTCATGGGCCGCATCCAGCAGCTCACCGGCAAGAACCTGCCCCTGGCGTCGCTGTTCCAGGCGTCGACGGTGGAGCAGCTGGCCGCGCTGCTGGAGGCCGGCTCCCGCGCCTGGTCGCCGCTGGTGGCGCTGAAGCCGGAGGGCACGAAGCCTCCGCTCTTCGCCATCCACCCGGCGGGCGGCGGCGTCCTCTGCTACGTGGACCTGGCGCGTGAGCTGGACGCGGATCAGCCGTGCTACGGCCTGCAGGCCCGGGGCACCGAGGGCGAGGAGCCCCTGGGCACCGTGGCGGAGATGGCCGCGCTGTACCTGACGGCCATGCGCGAGGTGCAGCCGCACGGGCCCTACCACCTGGCGGGCTGGTCGCTGGGCGGCATCATCGCCTTCGAGATGGCGCGGCAGCTGCGCGCCGTGGGCGAAGAGGTGGCGCTGCTGGCGAGCATCGACGCGTACACCGTGCAGCACATGGTGCCGGACAAGACGCCGGAGCAGGTCCTGGAGGACATGCTCACGTCCGAGCTCACCATGATGCTGGCGGCCACCACCGGCCGCGACCCCATGGAGCTGCGCGAGCGCATCAGCCAGATGACGCAGGCGGAGCGCGTGAACTACTTCTACGAAGTGGGCAGCCAGGGTGACACGCAGATCGCCGACGTGGGCGTGGAGCGCGTGCGCAACCTGTACCGGGTGTTCGAGTCCACCTCGCGCGCCTTCACGCAGTACGACGCGAAGCCGCTCGACGGGAAGCTCGTGCTCTTGCGTGCCAGCCAGCGTCCGGACACGCGTGAGCACACCGGCTGGGAGGACCTCGTCACCGGCGGCGTGGAGATCGTGGACATGCCGGGCACGCACATGACGATGATGCGCAAGCCGCTGATCACCAACGTGGCGCGGGAGCTCCAGTCCCGCATCGTCACGCACACGACGCCGGTGGACGATCTGAAGAAGAAGATCGGCTAGCGGCGGGGCAGGGAAGCGGGCTCCGGAGTCAGCTCCGGGGCCCGCTCGACACGCTGCCTACCGGACGCCAATCGGGGACAGCGTGAGGGGCTCCGGCGGCGCGGTGTTCCGCACCGCCTGGACCAGCGCCTCGATGGTCTTCACGAGCACGGGCGCCACGTCCGGGTCCGCCGCAAGTGACACCTCGTCCGTCTTGCGGCCGGCCAGGGGCACCGTGAGCAGCCCTTCAATCACGTCGACGAAGGTGACGGTGCGCAGCACCTCCATCAGCTGCCCGTGCGCGTGCAGGGAGCGCGGCGAGGCGTTGATGAGCGCGGTGGGCCGCGAGGACATCTCCCCGCTGCCCACCAGCCAGTCCAGCGCGTTCTTCATCACGCCGGAGACGCCGTGCGCGTACTCCGGGCTGGAGATGAGCAGCGCGTCGGTGGCCCGGAGCGCCTCGCGCAACGCCAGCACGCCCGGGGGCGCGATGCCGTTGTCCAGGTCGTCGATGTCCGGGTTGAAGGGCGGGACGTCCCCCAGCGCGTCATAGAGCGTCATCTCCACGCCCGGCGGCGTCAGACGCAGGCAGGCCCTCAGCAACTGGGTGTTGGAGGAGACCTTCCGAAGGCTTCCTGAAATGGCGAGGATCTTCATGGCGTGCTCAGGCGGCCTCCTGCGGGCCGGCGGACGGGGAAGCCGCGGACCATGCCACGGGCAGTTGCTTCAGGCCATACAGGACCATCTCGTGGCGGAAGGCCAACTCCTCGACGGGCACGGCGACGCGCAGCGAGGGGATGCGCTCGAAGAGCGAACGGAAGACGATGGCCAGCTCCGCGCGCGCGAACGTCGCGCCAATGCAGCGGTGCAGTCCGTGTCCGAAGCCCACCTGGTGCCGGCAGTCGCGGCGGATGTCGAAGGCGTCCGCGTTGGGGAAGGCCTGCTCGTCGCGGTTGCCGGAGCTGAGCATGACGATGAGCCCCTCGCCCTCGCGGATGAGCTGGCCGCCCACCTCCACGTCGGCGGTGGCCGCGCGCGGCAGGCCCGCGTGGTTCACCGTGAGGTAGCGCACCAGCTCCTCCACCAGGCCGTCCGCCAGCGAGGGGTCGCGCAGGAAGTCCGCCAGCTGCTCCGGGTGCTGGAGCAGCGTGACGGTGCCCAGGCCAATCACCTGCGCCATGGTGTCGTAGCCGCCCAGCATCAGCAGCGCGGCGATGCCCACCAGCTCCGCGTGGGTGACCTGCTCGCTGCGCGTCTTGTCGGAGATGAGGCGGCCCAGGATGTCGTCCCCGGGGGCCTGCTCCTTCGTGCTCACCAGCCGGTCGAAGTAGCCCATCAGCTCGATGGCGGACGTCTCCGACTCCTTCGCCGTGCGGCTGCGGTCCAGCACGCCGTCGGTCCGGCTCTGCACGAAGCCCGCGTCCTCGAAGGGCACACCCAAGAGCTCGCAGATGACGGCGGACGCGGTGGGCAGGGCGAAGGCCTTGATGAGGTCCGCGGGCTGCGGCTCATGGAGGAGCGCGTCCACGCGGCGGTCCACGATGGCCTGCATCCGGGGGCGCAGGGATTCGATGTGCCGGGCCATGAACTCGCGCGTGACGAGCGCGCGCAGGCGCGTGTGGTCCGGCGCGTCCATCTGCATGAAGAAGCCCGGCGGAGGCGGCACGTCGCCCGTGACGTAGGACGGATAGCCGCGGGCCAGCGGGTTGGAGCTGAAGCGACGGTCGGTGAGGACGGCGCGGATGTCCTCATGGCGCGTCACCAGCCAGGCGGGGTCGCCTCGCGGCGTGACGACGCGGCTGATGGGTTGCTCCACGCGAAGGCGGCGGTATTCGGGAGGCGGATCGAAGGGACAGGTCCGTGCGGTGGGCAGCGGTGGAAGGGCGGTCATGTTGGGTTCCAGCGGGGGTGGCGGTGGAAGACGAACGCGGCGGGGCTCAGGCGGCGGCCGAGAGCACCTGGATCAGCGCCTGGGTGAGGCCGGCGATGGTCGGGTGGTCCCACATGAGCGTGGGGTCCAGCGACAGCCCCAGGTGGTCCTCCAGGTCTCCGGCCAGGGTGAGCGCGTAGACGGAGTCCAGGCCGTACTCGGCCAGCGGCACGTCGGCGCGGATTTCATCGGGCTCGCGCTGCACGTAGGCGGCGATCCGCGAGGACAGCCAGCCGCTGAGGGACTCCGCGGAAGGGATGGATGGCATGATCAGGGTTCCTTTCAATCAGGCCGGCGGTGGACGCCAGCCCGTCAGGGGTGAACGGCTCAGGTCGAAGGCGCGCACGTCCTCGTGGCGCGCCATCAGCTCGGTGAAGAGGCGGGTGCGGACGGTTTCCGGAAGCGGGCCCTGGGCCCGGCCCCGCCAGACGTCCAGCCGGTGGAGCGCGGCGAGGAGCCACGCCGGATCTCCCAGGAAGGGATCTCCCGACTGCTGCCGCCACACGTTGAAGCAGGCGCTCGCGGCCTGGAGCGAGATGGCCTGCGTCGTCAGCTCGTAGGACGCCGGGGAGGCGGTGACGGTCAGCTCGCGGGGCGGGAGCAGGGAGGCCGCGGTTCGCAGGGCATCCAGGTCCATCCCGTAGGCCTCCATGCGCTGGCGCACCTCGCGCAGCGGTCCGGACGCGGCGTCGCCCAGGGACTCCAGCCCGTCCCGCAGCGAGCCCATGAGCCCGTCCTGTCCACCGCCGCTGATGGCCAGGGACTCGAAGGGCAGGGCGGGCAGGGGCGCGTCCAGGCGGAACAGCTCCGCGGGGGCCGGGGTGGGCTTCGCCCAACCGCGCCGCGCGAGCAGCGGGAGCTGGGGCAGCAGCGTCATCTGTCCGGCGACGCGGGCCAGGTGTCCGAAGCCCACGGGTTGCAGGTCCCGCATCAGCTTCTGGAAGACGGCGGCGTCGCCCCCGCGCAGGTAGAAGCGGGCGCCCAGCACCGTGGACAGCCGGCCCATGGCGTCCATCAACACGCGTGGCACCAGGAACTTCACCGCGGCGGTCGTGACACTGGCCTCGCGCGGCAGCAGGTGCACGCCTCGCGCGGCCACGGTGGCGAAGGCGTCACACAGCAGCAGGTCCGCGAAGGTGTCCGCGAGCACCGAGCGCGTCTGGGGCAGGTCGGTGACGGCGCGCCCATACACCGTGCGGTCCAGCGACGCGCGGATCGTCGCGCGCAGGTCCGTGTCGACGATGCCCAGGAACATCCCGGGCAGCGCGACGCGGGTCACCTGGAAGGACTTGAGCGCCGTCTCCAGCCCCTGGCCCGGCGTGCCGAGGATGCCGTCCGAAGGCACGGGGCAGTCCTGGAACGTCACGCCACCCAGAGGCACGCCGCGCATGCCCACGGTGCGGAAGCGGGGCAGTTGCGTCACGCGCTCGCGGGGAAGCCGCGTCAGGTCCACCAGCACCTGCGAGTGGTTGCGGCTGCCGATGCCCGCCTGGGTGCGCGCGAAGAGGACCACCGCGTCCGCGCGGTGGATGTTGGAGATGACCTGCTTCGTGCCGTTCAGGCTCAGGCCGTCGCCGGAGGGAAGCGCCTCGAACTCCGCGTGCGCCAGGTCGTTGCCGTGCGCCAGCTCGTAGTAACCGCACGCGAGCTTGCGCTTGCGCAGGAGCAGGTCCGCCACCGTGCGCCGTTGCTCCGGCGTGCCCGCGGTCCACACGTTGACCGCGGCGATGAGCGAGCTGGCGCCGTAGCCCAGGCCCAGGCACGGGTCGCGGCGGAACACCGTGCGCATGATGCGGATCAACCGGTCCAACCCGGTGAGCCGGCCGCCCTCCGACACCGGCACGAACTCCGCGCTCAGGCCGAAGGTGTCCAGCAGCCGCTCTCCCGCGTCCAGCAGCTCCCCGCGCTCGTCCGCGGCGAGGACCTGGGAGAAGCCCACCGGTTGGGAGTCATCCCACGGGTCGCCGAGTTGCTGCTCCAGCGCCTCCTCGGAGTGGGGGTTCGTCATGGCGTGCCTTCCTGTCGCGCGGCGTCCAGCAGGGACACGAGGCCGGGCGCGTCCACCACGACCGCGGCCAGCCGGTCGAAGACGTCCGCCGCGTCCGGCACGGTCTGTACGCCCAGACGCGACAGCACGTTCACCAGACACGCCTCCAGCCAGAGCGCGTCATTCCAGAGCGGGCCAGTGGCCCGGTCCTGATGGTTCAGCCAGAGGTGCAGGCACGCCGCGCCCGCGAAGCAGGCCTCGTAGTGCTCGGCCAGGTGGAACGCCTCCGGAGGCACGTCGCGCGGGGAGGGCGGATGCGCGGCCATGCGCTCGTGGACGGCGGCGGTGGCGGCACCCAGGGCCCGCGCGAGGTACGCGATGTTCTTCGGAACGCCGCCGCCTTCGTTCAGGGCCTGGAGCCGCTGGATCGCGGCGGGCAGCCCCTGCACGACGCTGCACCCGCCCAGGGCTATCAGCGCCAGCCGAGACAGGTCGGGTTCAGGGAGCGGAGCGGTGAGCGTCGTCGCCGTCGCGAGCCCCTCCGCGTCGCGGCGCTCCTGGCGCCAGGCCCGGACCAGCACGGGGAACTGGTTGATGACCGCGTTGCGGTTGACCAGGGTGCTGCCGTCGAAGATGGCGATGATGCGGTGGTCACGCTCCAGCTTCTGGAACATGCCGTGCGCGTACACGTCGGAGAGGAACGAGCGCGCGCCCATCAGGTCCGCCAGCTGCGCGATCATGTCGTTGATGGCGGAGGGGACGAACGCCTTGGTGAGCGCGGAGGTGAGGCTCGCCTCGTTCGTGAGCGCGTGAAGGGAGCGGCTGCCCACGCACGTCACCGCCTCCGCGAGCAGCAGTTGCGTGGCGGCCTGGCCCAGAGGGCGGCGCGCCCGGGGCAGGTCCACCAGCCGGCGTTCATAGAGCTGGTGCGCCTTCGCGAAGTCCACCGTCAGGCGCAGCGCGTGGTCCGCGGCGCCCAGCGACATGGCGACCGCGACGGTGCGGGTCAGTTGCAGGGCCTTGAGCACCAGCTCGATGCCGCCGCCCTGACGGCCCACCAGCGCGGTGTCCGGCACGTCCGCGCCGGTGAAGGCGATGCCGCTGATGTCCGCGCCCCGGATGCCGTGGGTGCGCTCCTTGGGCAGGGAGTGGAAGGCGGTGGGCGGCAGGGTGCGCTTGTCCACCATGAACACGCTGAAGCCCCGGGGACCGCCCGCCGGGTCGGTGCGCGCGAGCACGCTCACCAGCTGGCCCCGGGTGGCGTTGTTGATGAGCCACTTCTCCCCGTGGAGCTTCCAGCCTCCGGCGATGTTGCGCGTGGCGGACAGCTCACCGGCCAGCAGGTCGCTGCCGTGGTGGCGCTCCGTCAGGCCCCAGGACACGCGCGCGCCGTTGAGCATCGCCGCGCCCAGGGCGGCGGCCTGCGATGCGTTGCCCTCCACCCAGGTGCAAGCGCCGCCGAGGAAGGTCTTCCCATGGCCGATGGCCGCGGTCAGGTCCCTGCGGGCCACCGTGCGCCAGAGCGCCACGAGGTCGGGGAAATGCGCGAGCCGTCCTCCGTGCTTCACGGGCACGTAGTGCGCCGACAGGCCGAAGTCGTCCAGGGCCGCGACGGCGGCTTCCGGGAAGGCTTCCTTGCGATCCATCTCCGCGACCTTCGCGGGCGCGAACGGGCCATCCCCCGTGTCCAGTTGCCGCAGCCGCGCGTCGAGCGCCGCGGCCGGTGAGGTCATGGGCGTCATCCCGGGAAGTCCTCCGAGCCCTGTGCCGCACCGACGAGCGAGGGCGGGAGTTCCTGTGGCTGCGCCTGACGCGCGTGGAGCACCTGGGCGTCCAGCTCCTCGTGCAGCACGGGGAGCGCGTTCGCCAGGAACAGCGTGCGCATGGCGGCGCGCTGGATCTTCCCGCTCGTGGTGCGCTGCACGGAGCCGGGCTTGAGCAGCACCACGCCGCCCACGCGGATGCCGAACTCGCGCGAAACGGTGACCTTGATGCGCGCGACGAGCTGGCGGTAGCCCTCCGTGTCGAAGCGGCCCTTCACCTCGTGGGTGACGACGACCGTCTCCTCCTCGTCCGGCGGCGACACCGTGAACACCGCGCCGAAGCGCGTGGCCAGCTCCGGATGCTGCGCGCGGACCTCGTGCTCGATGTCCTGCGGATAGAGATTGCGGCCGTGGGTGATGAGCATCTCCTTGATGCGGCCGGTGACGTAGACCTCGCCATCCAGCACCAGGCCCAGGTCGCCCGTGCGCAGGAAGCCCTGCTCGCCCTCGGCGGTGGCCGCGCCGAAGTTCGCGGACGTGGCGCGCGGGTTGTTCCAGTAGCCGCGCGACACGCTGTCACCGCGCAGCCACAGCTCGCCCACCATACCCGGCCGCAGCGTCGCGTGCGTCGCCGGATCCACCACGCGCACGTCGTAGCCCTCCGGGACGCCGCAGCTCACCAGCTCGCGGGCCTGCTGGCCCTCGGTGGCCAGGCGGTACTCGTGCTGCTCCAGCGCCTCCGCCACCACGCGGTGCACGACGGGCGGACGGTGGGCCCGGCCGGAGACGAACACCGTCGCCTCCGCCATGCCGTAGCAGGGGCACAGGGCGGACTCGCGGAAGCCCGCGGCGGCGAAGCGCTGCGCGAAGGCGCGCAGGGTGGAGGCCTGGACCGGCTCCGAGCCGTTGGCCGCGAACTCCCACCGCGACAGGTCCAGGCCCGCCAGCTGCGCGTCACTCACGCGGCGGCGGCACAGCTCGAACGCGAAGTTCGGCGCCGCCGAGTACCCGATGTCGTGCTTGTCGATCATCCGCAGCCACAGGTGCGGCCGCATGACGAAGGCGTTGGGCGTCATCAACACGCACGAGCTGCCCAGGAACAGCGCGGGCAGCAGCTGCGCCATCAACCCCATGTCGTGGTACAGCGGGATCCATCCACCGAAGCGGGTGCGGTCCGTGAACCCGAGCGCGCGCTGGAAGCTGGCCACGTTGTGCAGCAGGTTGTGATGGGAGACCATCACCCCCTTGGGATCGCCCGTGGACCCGGACGTGTATTGCAGGAGCAGCAGCGTGTCGCGGGACGTGGGAGGCATCCGCCACGTCTCCGGGTCTCCCTCGCCCTGAGTGTCCGTGGCGAGGACCGTCACGCCCTCCAGCCCTTCGGCGGCGGCCCACTCCGTGACGGCCGCGGCGTGGGTGCTGTCCGTGAAGATGGCGCGCACGCCCGCGTCCCGGGCGATGGCGCGGACGCGGCGCCGCTGGTGCGGGTACTGCCCGGGCAGCGGCGCGGGGACGGTGATCATCCCGGCGTAGAGGCAGCCGAAGAAGGCCGCCACGAAGTCCACGCCCACCGGGTAGAGCATCAGCACGCGTTCGCCCGGAGCGAAGCGCTCCTGGAGCCACACGGCGATGCGGCGGGCCTCCGCGTCCAGGCGCTGGTAGGTGAGCGTGGTGGTGCCGTCCGCGCGGTCCAGGTCGCGCACCAGGCTCACCGCCTCCTGGTCCGGACGCGTGCGCGCGTGCTCGCGCAGCAGCTCGGTGATGTGGGGGGCGTGCTCAAACGCGGGCATGGGAACCGCTCCTCTCCGCGCTCGGCGGAGGCAGGTAGCCAATGGAGACGAAGTAGTCGAGGTAGAGACGCAGGAACGCGAGGTCCACCTCGCGGCACGCGATGCCCGAACCCGCCAGGGCCGCGTGCAGCCGGGTGGTGTCGAAGCGCGGCAGGCTGTCCGGATAGCCCACGTCCTCGGACGGCGTGTCCTCGGTGAAGAGGGGATGGAATCGGGTGAGCGCGTTGTCGTCGCCGCGCTCCACCGCCGCGGTCAGCTCGCGGTACCACTCGCTGTACGGCACGCGCCGAAGCGGATAGCCCAGCGTCTCCAGCATCTGGACCAGCTCGCTCCAGCGCACCGTGCGGCCCCCGGGCAGGTTGAACACGGAGCCCGCGTGCTTGCCGCCCAGCGCGACGTGCGCGACGACGCGCGCGCAGAAGTCCACCGGGACCATCTCCAGCAGGACGTTGAAGTCCAGCGCGGCGCCCAACTGGATGCAGCCCTTCATCGTCTCGTTGAGGAAGGTGTCGGTGGAGCAGGCGCCCGTGTCCTGCGAGCCGGTGATGAGGCCCGGCCGGTAGATGCACACCGGCAGCCCCCGGTGCCCGGCCAGCGACACCAGCTTGTCGCCCACCCACTTCGTCTGCCGGTAGCCCCCCATGACGTGGGAGGGATCCGTGAGCTCCACCTCCATGAAGTTCTGGGGCCCCGGGTGGCCGGGGAAGACGGCCAGCGACGACACGAAGTGCACGGGCTTCACGCGGAAGCGGCACGCCAGGCGCAGCACCTCCAGGGTGCCCAGCACGTTGACGGCCTTGAGGCGGTGGTACGGCAGCGCGTAGCTGGAGTGCGCGCCGTTGTGGACGATGACCTCCGCCTCACGGGCCAGCGTCAGGTAGTCCTCGCGAGACAGGCCGAAGTAGGGCCGGCCCAGGTCGCCCGCCACGCCGATGAGACGGGCCGCGTCCGCGTCGCGCCACAGCCCGTAGCCGCGCAGGTTGTCGCGCACGCGCTCCAGCGCCTGGGCGGCGTCCCGTGCGCGGGCCAGCACGAAGAGGCGCGCGTCGGAGCGGTCGAGCAGCTCGCGCACCAGGTACGCGCCGGTGTAGCCGGTACCTCCGGTGAGCAGCACCGTGCGGTAGGGCGCGGTCGCCGCGGGCAGGGCATCCGGAGCGGGACGGACATCGTCCGGGAGCGTCGCCTCGGTGAGCAGGTCCTCCGGGGACAGGCTGCGTGACGCGGGGCCGCTCGTGGACGCGCCTCCGGTCTTCGCGCCGATCATCCGCGCCAGCTCAGAGACGGTGGGGTGCTCGAAGAAGCGGCGCATGTTGGGGGCGACGCCGAACGCCTCCTTCACCCGCGCGGCCATCTGCGCGGCGGCCACGGAGTCTCCGCCCAGGTCGAAGAAGCTGTCCGTCACGCCGACGCGCGCCGCGCCCAGGACCTCCTGCCAGAGCAGGGCGATCCGGGCCTCGTCGGGTGTCCCTGGCGCCACGTACGCGGCGGCGGCGGTGGACTCGGAGCCATCGCCCAGCGGCAGGCGGCTTCGGTCCACCTTGCCGTTGGGCAGCTTGGGCAGCGTGTCCAGGATGACGAAGCGCGTGGGCACCATCGCCTCGGGCAGGTGCTCCCGGGCGAAGGTCCCCAGGGAGGCGCGCAGGCTGGCCACGGACGTGGACTGGAGCGGCGCGTTCGCCGCGCGGGAGGGTGTGTCACTCATCGCGTCTGCTCCTTCGGCTCGAACACCGCGTCGAACGTTCCCGTGCGCGCGGAGGAGGGCACCTCCAGGCGCACCGTGAGGCCATGGGCTTCAGCCAGGGAGACCAGTGCCTCCGGATCCACGGCCCGCGTCTCATCCGCGTCCCAGAGGGCGCGCTCCACGTCCCAGGCGGTCTGGGCCGGCGTGGCCTCGTGCAAGAGCTTCACGAGCGCCAGCGGCTTGACGAGCCTCCGGTTGGGAATGCCCGTGACGCGGAATGCTCCTCGCCGCGCCTGGAGCAGCGCCGCGAGCCCTTCGAGCGTGTCCCAGGCCACGGACCCGCCTGCGGGCACGTTGTCCTGGACGCCGTGGGCCAGCGTCACGTCGTAACGGAAGCAGGTGAGCTCGTTCACGGCGTGGCCGCGCTTGAGCTCCAGCCGCACCGGCCGGTGGAGCCGCGCCGCGTGTTCGCGGAAGAAGGACGGTGACAGGC
This sequence comes from Corallococcus sp. M7, assembly GCF_054512695.1. Classification (NCBI taxonomy): domain Bacteria; kingdom Pseudomonadati; phylum Myxococcota; class Myxococcia; order Myxococcales; family Myxococcaceae; genus Corallococcus; species Corallococcus sp. M7. Next base: position 5,313,868 of record NZ_CM137252.1, on the reverse strand, counting down.
ACAGCTCGCGTTCGGCGGCGACCTGCCGGGCCACCGCCGCGGCCAGGTCTCGCGCGGGCATCAGCGCAGGGGCCTTGTGCAGCTGCACGGAGGCGTGGAAGGCCTCCAGCAGATCCAGGTCCCGCACGTCACCCACGAAGACCGCGCCGGTGGTGCCGGACACGCGCGCGGCTTCATCCAGGACGCGCGTGAGGTAGTCCGTGCCCGGGAAGTATTGGATGACGGAGTTGATGACCACGGTGTGGCCCGCGTCCGCCGGCAGCGTGGACAGGTGGCCCGCGTCGCCGTGGACCAGGGTGACGTGCGAGGGGAGGGGGCCGCTGCCCAGCGACGCGGCCGCGGTGCGCAGCGCGGCGGCGGACACGTCCAGGCCCAGGTAGCGCTCCACGTGGGGCGCCAGGTGGCGCAGCACCAGGCCCACGCCCACGCCCACGTCCACCAGCGTGCGCGGATGCAGCGCGCGGACGCGCTCCACGGTGTGGCCCAGCCACTCGCGCATCTGCGCCGGGGGGATGGGCTCTCCGGTGTAGCTGCTGAGCCAGCCGGAGAAGTCCCGGTCCAGGTCCTGTCCGCGCGCGCCCGTCTCCGGGTCGGTGTACGCGTCCTCCCAGACCTCGCCCCATCGCCGCACGTGCGCGTCCTCCGCGCCCTTGTCCAGCAGGCCCGGACCCGGCGACACGAAGGCGACCAGCTCCGCGCCGCCGTTGGCGCGAGCCGCCGCCACCACGGCGACGGACGCCACCTGGGGATGGCGCGACAGCACGCCCTCCACCTCGTCGGGTTCGATGCGGTGGCCGCGGATCTTCACCTGACGGTCCACGCGGCCCAGGAACTCCAGCACGCCGTCCGAGCGCCAGCGCGCGCGGTCTCCGGTGCGGTACATGCGCCCCGGCCGCGTGGGGTGCGGCACGAAGCGCTCCGCCGTCAGCTCCGGGCGGCGGTGGTAGCCCAGGCTGACGCCCTCGCCGCCGATCCACAGCTCGCCCGCCACGCCAATGGGGGTGGGCTCGCGCGCGGCATCCAGCACCAGCACGTCCGTGTTCGCGATGGGCCGGCCAATGGGGATGACGCCCTGGCGCGGATCCTTCGCCGCGTCCACCTCGTGCACGGTGGACCACACGGTCGTCTCCGTGGGGCCGTACATGTTGAACAGCCGCACCCGGGGAAGCCGCGAGCACACGCGCTCCACGAGGCCCGCGGGAAGGATTTCGCCGCCGACGAGCACGGCGCGTGCTCCCTCCAGCGCGGCCAGCGCCGCGGGCTCGGCGGCCACGGCGGCGAGGAAGGACGGGGTGCTCTGGGTGAGCGTCACGGCATGACGGCGGCACAGCTCCGAGAAGGCGTCGTCGCCCTCCGGCCCATCCGCGCCGGGTGCACGGACCAGGTTGTTGATCAGCCCCTCGTTGGCGATGACCACGCGCGCGCCGTGGGTGAGCGGCCAGAGCAGCTCCAGCACGGAGATGTCGAAGGACACGCTGGTGAGCGCGAGCACCGAGTCCTCGGGCCCGCAGCCGATGCGCGCGTCCATGCCCAGGAAGAAGTTCACCACGTTGTGGTGGCGCACCCCGGTGCCCTTGGGCCGGCCCGTGGAGCCAGACGTGTAGAGCACGTAGGCCGTGTCGTGGCCGTCTGAGCCCACCCGCACCGGGACCGTGGGCCGCGACGCGACGTCGGCCGTGTCCAGGTGCACCACCGCGCGCGCGGGAAGGCCCGCGGGCCCGGTGCTCAGGCTGACCAGCGCATCCAGGTCCGCGTCGGACGCGATGAACTCCAGGCGCTGCTGCGGATAGCCGGGGTCGAGCGGCACGTACGCGGCGCCCGCCTTCATCACCGCGAGCAGGGCGATGACCAGGTCCGGCCCGCGCGGCAGGCTCACGCCCACGCGGCCCCCACGGCGCACGCCCCGGTCCTTCAGGAGCGAGGCCAGTTGGTTCGCGCGCGCCTCCAACTGCGCGTACCGCACGCTCTCTCCACGGTGAACGAGCGCGACGCGCTGACCGCCCACACGGGCCTGGTGCTCGATGAGCGCGTGGACCGTCTGCTCGCGGTCATACGTCACCGACGTGTCGTTCCAGCGCGCCACCCGCGCACGCTCCGCCGCGTCCACGAGCGTCACGTCCGCGAAGCCCGCTCCGGGCATGTCCGCGACGGCCTCCAGCGCGCGCTGGTAGTAGCCGGTGAGCCGCGCGCACAGGTCCGCGTCCAGGCGGGACTCGTCGCAGTCCAGCCACAGGCGCAGGCCGCCCTGCACCGGGTCGTAGAGGAAGTTCACCGCGAGCGGGTAGTTCGTCTCCGCCACGCCCACGCCGTCCAGGATGAGCGCGCCCGTGGGACCGGCGACCTTCCACTGGCGCCGGAAGTCCATGAAGTTGACGTAGCTGTCCAGTGACAGCGCGTCCCCCAGGTCCCGCTGCATCCGCATGTACGGGTAGCGGCGGTGCGGCGCGGACTCGCGCTCGTGGGCGAAGACGGCGTGGGCCGCGTCGCGCAGGGTGGCCGTGCGCGTGTCGACGCGCAGCGGGAGCGTGTTGAGGAACACGCCGATGGCCTCGTCGCCGCCTTCCTCCTCCAGGCGGCCGTTGGACACCACGCCGGTGACGACCTCGTCCACCCCGCACACGCGCCGCAGCACCGCCACATGCGCCGTGGCCAGGAGCGACTTGAGCGGAAGGGCCTCCGCCACCGCGCGCAGGCGCAGCCGCTCCGCGAGCTGGGGCGGGAGCGGGACTTCATGGGCCCGCTGCCTGGGGGCGGGCGCCGCGCCCGGGGGCGTGGGCAGGCGGGGCAGCAGGCAGGGCTCGACGCCCTGGAGCATGTCCGTCCAGAAGCGGCGGGACTCGGGGTTCGCGACGGTGCGGCGCTCCTCCGCCACGAAGTCCCGATAGCGCGACGCCACCGCGGGCAGCCACAGCTCCTCGCCCGCGAGCCGGGCGCGGTAGCGGGTGACGATCTCCTCCAGCATCGCCCCGTCGCTCCATCCGTCCAGCACGACGTGGTGCTCCACGACGGAGAGCTGGAAGCCGTTCGCGCCGCGCGGGTGCACGGTGAACGCGAGCAGTGGGGGCGAGGCGGGGTCGAAGCGGCGGAACTTCTCCCGGTCGATCCACGCCTGGAGCGTCGCGCGCAGTCCTTCCGCGTCCAGCCCGCTCCAGTCCTCCGCCACGCGCAGCGGCACCGCGACCTCCGGGTGCACCAACTGGAGCGGCTCCGAGTACGTGGACAGGTCGAACGAGCTTCGCAGCGCGGGGTGGCGGCGGAAGGTGTCCGTCAGCGCGCCGCGCAGGGCCGCCTCGTCGAACCGCGCGCCGACGTGGAGGCTGGTCACCACGCGGTAGACGGCCGTCGAGTCGTCGAACTCCGCGTGGAAGAGCATGCCCGCCTGCATCGCGCTCAGCGGGTAGGCGTCCTCCAGGCCCTGCTGCAGGCGGACGCGGTCCGCGTCGCGCAGCAGGGAGAAGGGGGCCGCGTGCTCGCGCCGGTAGCCTGTGCCGTCCAGCGGATGGAGCTGCTTCGCCAGCTCGCGCAGCGTCGGGTGGCGGAACAGGTCCTGGACGTGGAAGGTCAGCCCCTCCTTCTCCAGCGCCGCGCGCACGCGGATGCTGAGCATGGAGTCGCCGCCCAGCGCGAAGAAGGAGTCGTCCAGGCCCACCTGCTCGCGTCCCAGCACGGCCTTCCAGACGGCGTGCAGCCGCACCTCGTGCGGCGTGGTGGGCGCCTCGCCGGGGCCGGAGGACTCCAGGACGGGAGCGGGCAGGGCGCGCCGGTCGATCTTCCCGTTCGAGGACAGGGGCAGCGCGTCCAGCACGAGCAGGTGCGCGGGCACCATGTACTCCGGGAGCCGCCCGGCCACGAAGTCCGTCAGCTCGCGGGGCGCGGGGACGTGGACGCCCGGCTTCGCCACCACGTGCGCCACCAGCCGGCGATCTCCCCGCGTGCGCTCCCAGGTGGTGACGACCGCCTGCTCCAGCGCCGGATGCGCCAGCAGGACGGATTCAATCTCCCCCAGCTCGATGCGGAAGCCGCGCAGCTTCACCTGGAAGTCCAGCCGGCCCAGGTAGTCGATGGCGCCGTCGGGACGGTGCCGCGCCAGGTCCCCCGTCCGGTACATGCGCGCGCCGGGCACGGAGGAGAAGGGGTCGGGGACGAAGCGCTCGCGCGTCAGCTCCGGGCGGTTGACGTAGCCGCGCGCCACCTGGACGCCGCCGATGTACAGCTCGCCGGGCACGCCGGGCGGCGTGAGCTGGCCGCTCCGGTCGAGCAGGTAGATGGCCGTGTTGTCCACCGGGCGCCCGATGGGGATGGGCCCCGCGGCGTCCTCGGGCGAGCAGGCCCAGGCCGTCACGTCGATGGACGCCTCCGTGGGGCCGTACAGGTTGTGCAGCCCGATGCCGCACCGCTCGCGAGGGAAGGTGTCGAAGAAGGCGCGGACCGTCTCCGGCTTGAGCGCCTCGCCGCTGCACATCACCCGCCGCAGGCCCGTGACGGTGGCGGCTTCGGGCTCCGCCAGGAACAGGTCCAGCATGGGTGGGACGAAGTGCAGCGTGGTGACGGCCTCGTCACGGATCGTCCTCGCCAGGTAGCGCGGATCCTTGTGGCCGCCGGGGGCCGCGAGGAACAGCCGGCTGCCCACGAGCAGCGGCCAGAAGAACTCCCACACCGACACGTCGAACGTGAACGGCGTCTTCTGCAACACCGTGTCGTCCGGGCCCAGCCCGTAGGTGTCCTGCATCCACAGCAGCCGGTTGACGACACCCCGGTGCGGCACCGCGACGCCCTTGGGCTGCCCCGTGGAGCCGGACGTGTAGATGACGTAGGCCGTGTCCTCCGGGCCGGCCGTCCGGGCCAGCGGCGCGGAGGGAGGCGGCAGCGTGGGCAAGAGCGTGTCCACGGCCAGGGCCGCGACGCGCAGGCCGTCCAGCCGGGCCGCCAGCGTGGAGCGGGTGAGCACCACGCGCAGGCCCGCGTCCTCCACCTGGAACTCCAGGCGGGCGCGCGGCAGGTCCGGATCCAACGGCACGTAGGCGCCACCGGCCTTGAGGATGGCCAGCAGGCCCACCATCAGCTCCAGCGAGCGCTCTTCGAACACGCCCACGTGCTGGCCGCCCGTGACGCCGCGCTCGCGCAGGTGCGCGGCCAGCCGGTCCGCCCGCGCAATCAGCTCCCGGTACGTCAGGGCGCTCCCGGCCACTGCGGCGGCCACCGCGTCGGGAGTCCGGCGGGCCTGCGCGTCGATGAGCTCGTGCAGCGGACGCGTCAGGTCGTGCGGGCGCTTCGTGGCGTTGAGGCCCTCCACCAGGTGCTGGCGCTCACCGTCGAGCAGCAGGTCCAGGCGGTCCACGGGCTGGGAGGGCTCCGCGAGCGCGAACCGCTCCAGGAAGGCGAGGAAGCGGCGCTGGTGCCCGGCGATGTCGTCCGCGCTGTACAGCTCCGGGTTGGCGTCCAGGTAGAGCTGCACGTCGGAGCCGTCCGTGCGGCCGTAGAACCCGAGCAGCAGGTCCTTCACCGGCCCGGAGGACAGGTAGTGCGCGGTCGTGGCGTGCGGGCCGAAGCGCACCGCGTGGTCGAAGGACACCACGTTGACCACCGGGCCCGTGGCGCTGGCCTCGTGGCCCTTCATCCGCAGCGCGTGCTGGAGGTCCTCTCCCCGATAGCGCTGGTGCAGCAGCAGCCGGCCCACCTGGGAGGACACCTGCCGCACCAGGGCCTGGAGGCTGGAGCCGGCGGGCACCGTCAGGCGCAGGGGCAGCTCGTTGGCGAGCATGCAGGGCGTGGCGCGCGACGCGGCCGTGAGCCGGCTGGTGACGGGCAGCGCGAGCACCACGTCCTCCGCGCCCGTCATCCGGTGCAGGTACGCCGCCGTCGCCGCGATGGCGATCACCGACCAGCGCGTCTGCTCGCGCGTGGCCGCCGCGCGCAGGGCCTCCAGCGTGCCCGGGGACAGGTGCGCGGTCCGGCGCAAGAGCCCCCGGGATGCCAGCGTCGCGGGCGTCGTCAGGCGGCCCGGCTCCGGAGGCGAGGCGAACGCGTCCAGCCAGTAGCTCCGGTCGCGGCCGGCCTGCGGCGAGGCGAGATAGGAGGCCTCCTCGTCCAGCAGCGTGGACAGCGGCGCGAACGCGGGCAGCTCCTCCTCCGGCAGGCCCGCGAGCGCGGAGTAGCGCTGGGCCACCCGCCGCCAGTGGAGCGTCTGGCCGAAGCCGTCCATCAGGATGTGGTGGTAGCGGACGTAGAAGAAGCCGCGCGCCGGCCCCGCCTGGAAGAACGCATGGTTGAAGAGGGGAGCGCGGGTCAGGTCCACCGGACGCAAGAGGTCGGCCCGCATCCACGACTCGGCGGCCTGCCGGGGATCGGCCTCCGCGCTCACGTCCACCACGTCCATGGGGACGTCTCCGAGCGGTGACAGCACCTGCCAGGGACCGTCATCCGTCTCGGTGAAACAAACCCGCAGGGTTTCGCTTTCCCAGACAGTCTCCTGGACCGCCTGCCTCAGAAGCGAGACATCCACGGGTCCATGGATTTCAAGCCAGGCGCCGCAGTTGTAACGGGGATTCGAGGGATCCAGCTTCTGGGCGACCCACACGCCACGTTGTGCTGCGGTCAGCGGCCATCGAGACACAGCCGTGTCGGTCCCAAGCATCCGAGCATCCCCATTCGCAGGCTCACCGTGAGAGGTGTCACCTGCAAGCTCATGCTGCATTCCCCGCACCGACAGTGACTTCTTCATCCATATCGGGTCAAGTAAAAACAGGAGACTGGGAATATGAAATAATCCGAGAACATCGCTGTTACGTGCGCGCCACGGCGGTAATCATTGTTCATATTGCCGGGGCGGGCGCTGACGGCGGGATGTGGACTCCGCGGCAACATGAGACGCGCTAGGATGGGAGCATGTTCTTGTCCGTCCTCACCGGTGTCTGGCTGTCGCTGTCCGGTGCGCTCGGCACGGAGCTGCGGCGGGACGGCTACAGCTTCCGGCCTCCAGACACGTTCCGGATGGCGCGCTGGGAGCGCTACACCGGCTCGCAGGTGGGCGCGGTGTCGGAGGACGGCGTGCGCACGCGCAACCTGTCCGCGGCGCTGGCGGATGGGGAGGGCCCGGACGCGGCCACGTTCCTCATCGCCGTGGTGGACGGGGGCTTCTCCGCCAGTCCTTCCGAGCGCGATTCCTTCTCCACCGCAGTGGTCCAGCACTTCCAGCGGGAGCTGGGCGTGGCGCTGACGCCGGAGCGGGTGGACCGCGTGGGCGGGCCCGTGCCCCGGGTGGAGGTGCTGGGGACGCTGCGCGAGGCAGGGCAGGTGCGCACGGTGCTGGTGACGGGGCTGGCCTCCGAGGGCCGCCACGCCGTGGTGACGGTCAGCGCGCCCGCCGCCCGCTGGGACGCCCTGGCTCCCGGGGTGCGCGCCTCGCTGGAGACCTTCCGCATGGAGGCCCCGGTGGCGGGCGTCGTCTCCCGGCGGCTCGCGGGGGCGCTGGCGGGCACCCTGGCCGGGGCCTTGCTGGTGTCGTACGCGGCCTGGCGCCGCCGCCGGCAGGGGGAGGGACCGGCCGCTCCGTAGTGGAGGCTGACAGGGGCGCCAAGGCGTCCCCCGGTGGGGCTCGCGGTGGGATACGGTGCCGCCGCCCATGTTCTCCCTTCTCCTTGTCGCCGTGCTCGCGCAGGGGCCCTCGGCTCCTCTGGAGCCTTCGGCGTCCCCGGCCCCTCCGCCGGTCCTTCCGGCGCCGGACGCTGGCGTCGCGGACGCGGTGGTGCCGCCCCTGCCGGTGGCGTCGCTGCCTCCGGCCACGCACGAGCTGTTCCGCCGCATCCAGGGCCGCGTCTCCCAGGTGCGCATCATCGAGCGCCGCTCCGGGACGAAGTCCTCCATCGGCTCCGCGTTCTTCGTGAGCGCGAAGGGCCACGCCCTCACGAACTACCACGTCGTCTCCGACCTGGTGCTCCACCCGGAGGACTACACCGCGGAGCTGGACCGCGGCGACGCGACGGTGCCGGTGCGCCTGCTCGCGGTGGACGTGGCGAGCGACCTGGCCGTCATCCAGGTGGACGCGCCCGTCAGCGACTACTTCAAGCTGGAGGAGCACGAGCCGCCGCAGGGCACGCGCCTGTTCGCCATGGGCAACCCGCGCGACCTGGGCACCACCATCGTGGAGGGCACCTACAACGGCCTGGTGCGCGACGCCCTCTACGAGCGCGTGCACTTCACCGGCGCCATCAACCCCGGCATGAGCGGCGGGCCCACGCTCAGCGGCGAGGGCGGCGTCGTGGGCGTCAACGTGGCCACCATGGGCAACCAGGTGGGCTTCCTGGTGCCGGTGGCCCGCGCGCGGGCGCTGCTGGACAAGGCGCTGGAGCAGGGCGCTCCGCCGGAGCCGGCCGCGCTGATGACGTCCGTGAACGAGCAGTTGATGGCCAACCAGCAGCGCATCACCGACCGGCTGATGGCCACGGACCTGCCGAAGCAGTCGCTGGGCGGCTACCGCGTCCCCGGCCGCTGGAGCCCCTTCCTCAAGTGCTGGGGCGACACGCCGCATGATCCGGAGACGCCCTATACGGTGACGAGCTACCAGTGCTCCTCCGAGGAGGACATCTTCCTGTCCTCCAGCCACCGCACGGGCGTGGTGGCCTACCTGCACCAGCACGTCGAGAGCCAGAAGCTGGGCGCCATGCGCTTCTCCGCGCTCTACAGCACGCTCTTCTCCCAGGACCCGGACGCGGTGGCCGCCACGCGCGAGGACGTCACCAACTTCCGCTGCAAGTCGGAGTTCGTGGACGTGAACGGCCTCACGGTGCGCGCCGCCATCTGCCTGCGCGCCTACCGCCGCTTCCCGGGCCTCTACGACCTGGTGCTGCGCGCGGCCACGCTGAACGCGTCCACGCACGGCGTGGACACCAGCCTCACGCTGGGCGGCTTCTCCGCGGAGAACGCTCGCAAGCTGGCGCGCCGCTACCTGGAGGGGCTGTCGTGGACGAAGTGATCTTCCTGGAGGTGCTGGAAGGGGACGCCGTCCAGTCGCGCCACCGGCTGGACAAGCTGCCGGTGACGGTGGGGCGCGGCTACGCCAACGACATCATCCTGGATGACCCGAAGGTCTCCGCCGAGCACCTGCGCCTGGAGCGGCGCGAGGACGGCGCGGTGGTGCTGCACGACGTGGGCAGCGTCAACGGCACCTTCAGCGTGGAGCCGTGGGCGGCGCTGAAGGATCTGGTCCTCACCCCGGACGCGCGCGTATCCGTGGGGGACACGGTGCTGCGCTTCCGGCCGCGCTCCTTCGTGGTGGAGGACACCGTCGTCAACGAAGCCCCGGCCTCGCCTCGGGAGCGCCTCTTCGAGCGTCCCCGCGCCTTCGCGCTGGCGATGCAGGCGCTGGTGGTCATCTCCTTCATCTCCGAGAGGGCGACCCAGTTCGGGAAGACGGACTGGGGCGACCTGCTCCTGTCCAGCGTGCTGCCGCTGGGACTGGCGCTCCTGTGGGCTGGAGGCTGGTCGCTGGCGAGCCGCATCGCCCGGCGCAGCTTCCACTTCCGGGTGCACGCCACCATCGGCTCGCTGCTGCTCCTGGGCTTCGCGGTGGCGCCGCCCCTGTTCGCGCTCCTGAGCTTCAGCTTCTCGCTGGGCGCGTGGCTGGGCTTCGTGCGCACGCTGGCGGTGCTGGGGCTGGTGGGGTGGGGGATCTACTGGCACCTGCGCTACGTGACGCGCTGGAGCTCGAAGCGGCTGGTGCGCGGGCTCGTCATCGCGTCGCTGGGCGTGCTGGCGCTGACCAACGTGTCGGAGCTCCTGGGCAATGAGCCCTTCAGCGAGGAGCTGGAGTTCCCCCGCTCGCTGCTGCCGCCGGTGCTGCGCGTGGCCCCGGCGCACTCCATGGACTCGTTCTTCGAGGACGTGAAGCCGCTGGAGAAGAAGGTGGACGCGCTCGTGAAGGAGCGCTGAGACGCGTCCACCCTGGTGCCGCTCTACATGCCGCGCACCGCGTGCGGCTTGTAGGGGGCCTCCAGCGCCTTCACCTCTTCGGGCGCCAGCTTGAGGCTCACGGCCTTCACCGCGTCCTCCAGGTGCTCGGGCTTCGTCGCGCCGATGATGGGCGCGGTGACGACGGGCTTGGACAGCAGCCACGCCAGGGCCACCTGCGCGGGCGGGGCCTTGCGCGCCTCCGCCACCTGCTTCACCGCCTCCACCACGTCCCAGTCCCCGGGCTGGTTGTAGAGCACCGGCGACAGCGTGTCGGAGCCCGCGCGCGTCGTGGCCTCCTTGTCGTCCAGCGACTTGCGCGAGCCCGCGAGCAGGCCTCGCGCCAGCGGCGACCACGGGATGACGCCCACGCCCTCCGCCTCGCAGAGGGGCAGCATCTCCCGCTCCTCCTCGCGGTAGACGAGGTTGTAGTGGTTCTGCATGGACACGAAGCGCGCCCAGCCGTTGCGCTCGGACACGCTGAGCGCGCGCATGAACTGCCACGCGTACGCGGAGCTCGCGCCCAGGTAGCGCACCTTGCCCTGGCGCACGAGCTGATCCAACGCGGACAGCGTCTCCTCGATGGGCGTGTTCGGGTCCATCCGGTGGATTTGATAGAGGTCGATGGTCTCCACGCCCAGCCGCTTGAGGCTCGCCTCGCACGCCTGCGTGATGGCCTTGCGCGACAGGCCGCGCTCGTTCTGGCCGCTGCCCGTGGGGAAGTAGACCTTCGTGGCCAGCACCACCTCATCCATCTTCGCGTACTTGCGCAGCGCGCGGCCCGTCACCTCCTCGCTGACGCCGTCCGAGTACATGTTCGCGGTGTCGAAGAAGGTGACGCCCAGCTCCACCGCGCGGCGGAAGAAGGGCTGCGCCGCCTCCTCGTCCAGCACCCACGGGCGCCACTTCGGGGTGCCGTAGCTCATGCAGCCCAGGCAGATGCGGGAGACCCGCAGGCCCGTGTGTCCCAGGTTGGCGTACTTCATCGGTCCGCTCCTTCGTCTTGAGTGCCAGAGACGTTCGTTGCTTGCGTATTGCCCGGCATGAGCGAGCGCTTCAACCTCCTGTCGCCGGAAGTGAAGGCCAACCCCTATCCCACCTACGCCCGCATGCGCCGCGAGGCCCCCGTGTGTCAGGTGGAGCCCGGTGGCATGTGGGCCGTGTCGCGCCATGAGGACGTGCTGCGCGTCCTCAAGGACCCCCAGCGCTTCTCCTCGCAGGGCTTCCGCGTGGCCACCAACCCGCCCTGGCTGGGCGGCAATCCCTTCTCCGAGTCCATGCTCACCATGGACCCGCCCCAGCACGGCCGCCTGCGGGTGCTGGTGCAGAAGGCGTTCGGCGCTGGCGCCATGGCCCGGCTGGAGCCCCGCGTGCGCGACATCTGCCGGCAGGCGGTGGCGGAGCTGCCCCGGGGCGTGCCCGTGGACCTGATGCCGCCGTACGCGCTGCGCATCCCGGCCGCCGTCATCAGCGAGCTGTTGGGCCTGGACCCCTCGCGCGCCACGCGCCTGAAGCAGTGGGCGGACCTGATCACGGGCGGCGTCACCACCGTCCGCCCGGAGGAGGAGGACCGCAAGCAGAAGGCCCGCGACGCGGTGGCGGAGCTGCGCCAGTACTTCGGCGAGGTGCTGGACGCCCGCGCCCGCGAGCCCGGCACGGACCTGGTCAGCGAGCTGCAACAGGCCCGCGTGGACGGCGAGGCCCTGTCGAAGGACGAGCTCATCGCCTTCATGGCGCTCCTGCTGGTGGGCGGCATCGAGACGGTGGTGCACCTGTTGGGCGCGTCGCTCGTCGTGCTGCGGGAGCACCCGGAGATCTGGGCCCAGCTGCGCTCGGACCGCTCGCGCATCCCGGCCTTCATCGACGAGGTGCTGCGCTACGAGCCGCCCGCCCAGGCCGCGCCGCGCCTCACCACGGAGGCGGTGGAGCTGGGTGGGGTGAGCCTGCCCAAGGGCGCCCCGGTGCTGGTGCTCCTGGGCTCCGCCGCGCACGACGACGCGCACTTCCCGGACGGCGACCGCTTCAACCTGTCCCGCCCCGGCCCGCAGAACCTGCCCTTCGGCCACGGCGTCCACTTCTGCCTGGGCGCGCAACTGGCGCGCTTGGAGGGCCGCCTGGCGCTGGAGGCCATGCTGGACGCCTTCCGCCACCTGCAGGCCGGCCCGGAGCCCATGACGTGGCACCGCACGCTGGTGGTGCGCGGGCCCGCCACGCTGCCGCTCGTGCTGCACCCGCATTAGCCCCGCAAAGACGACGGGCAGGTCCCCGATGAAGGGAACCTGCCCGCGTCACTGCTTCACGTCTGGGACCTTACGCCCGGACTTCCGCCGGGGGCGTGTCCGTGGTGGTCGCCGGGATCGCGGCGCCCTCCTTGAACGGAGACGTCTCCAGCGCGGCGGCGAGGACCTCGTCCATCTTCGTGGCGAAGATGAACTCCAGCTCGTTCTTCGCCTGATCCGGCACGTCGATCAGGTCCTTGCGGCAACGCTCGGGCAGGATGACCCGCTTGATGCCCGCGCGGTGCGCCGCCAGGACCTTCTCCTTGATGCCGCCCACCGGCAGCACCAGGCCACGCAGCGTGGCCTCGCCCGTCATCGCCGTGTCGTGCCGCACCCGGATGCCCGTCAGCAGGCTGGTGAGCGCGGTCAGGATGGTGACGCCGGCCGAAGGACCATCCTTGGGGATGGAGCCCGCGGGGAAGTGCAGGTGGATGTCCGTCTTCTCGAGGAAGTTCGGGTTGATGCCCAGCGCCTCCGCCTTGCTGCGCAGGTAGCTCAGGGCCGCCGTGGCGGACTCCTTCATCACGTCGCCCAGCTGGCCGGTGAGCGTCATGCCGCCCTTGCCCGCCATCTTGGTCGCTTCGATGAAGAGCAGATCGCCGCCCGCCGCGGTCCACGCGAGGCCCGTCGCCACACCGGGAACCTCCGTGCGCTCCGCGACCTCCGAGTAGAACGTCTCGGGCCCGAGGATCTCCTTCACGCGCTCCGCGCCGATGGTCTGCTTCTCCGTCTTGCCACCGGCCACTTCCACCGCCACCGCGCGGCAGATGTCCGCGATGCGGCGCTCCAGGTTACGCACGCCCGCCTCGCGGGTGTACGACGTGGTGAGGATGAGCAGCGCGTCGTCCTGGACCTCGATGTGGTCCCCGTTGAGGCCGTGCTCCTTGAGCTGCTTCGGCACGAGGTGGATGCGGGCGATGGCCTGCTTCTCCTCGAACGTGTAGCCCGTCAGCTCGATGATCTCCATGCGGTCGCGGAGCGGCCCGGGAATGGGATCCAGCTGGTTCGCCGTGGCGACGAACATGACCTTCGACAGGTCGAACGCCACGTCCAGGTAGTGGTCGCTGAACGTGCTGTTCTGCTCCGGGTCCAGCACCTCCAGCAGCGCCGCGCTCGGGTCGCCGCGGAAGTCCGCGCCCAGCTTGTCGATTTCGTCCAGCATCATGACCGGGTTCTTCGTCCCGGCCTTCTTCATGCTCTGGATGAAGCGGCCCGGCAGCGCGCCCACGTACGTGCGGCGGTGGCCACGGATTTCCGCCTCGTCACGCACGCCGCCCAGGGACAGGCGCACGAACTTGCGGCCGGTGGCCTTGGCCACGCTCTGGCCCAGCGACGTCTTGCCGACGCCCGGGGGACCGACGAGGCACAGGATGGGCCCGCGCATGTCGTTCTTGAGCTTGCGGACGGCCAGGTACTCCAGGATGCGCTTCTTCACCTTCTTGATGCCGAAGTGATCCTTGTCCAGCTGCTGGCGCGCGTTCTCGATGTCGAGGTTGTCCTCGGACACCTTCGACCACGGCAGGTCCGCGATCCAGTCCAGGTAGGTGCGCGCGACGGTGTACTCGCTGGAGGCCGCCGGGATCGTCTTCAGGCGGTTGAGCTCCTTCTGGGCGACCTTCTCCACCTCGGGGGGCAGGGCGGCCTTCTTCAGGCGCTCCTGCAGCTCGTCAAGCTCCTCCTCCTCCTCGCCCATCTCGCCGAGCTCTTCCTTGATCGCCTTGAGCTGCTGGCGCAGGTAGTACTCGCGCTGGGTCTTCGACATCTCGCCCTTCACGGCGGAGTCGATCTTGTTGGAGAGCTTGAGGATCTCGCGCTTGCGGTTGAGCAGCTCCAGGACGAGCTTCATGCGCGCCTTGAGGTCGACCGTCTCCAGCACGGCCTGCTTCTCCTCGATGGGCACGTCCACGTTGGCGGCGATGAGGTCCGCCAGGTGGCCCGGATGCGTGATGCTCTCCACCAGCTCGGTGGCGGCGGCCGGCAGCTCGGGCATCAGCTCGATGACCTCGCGCGCCAGCTTCTTCAGGTTGATGCCCAGGGCCTCCACTTCGACGTTCTCGCTGGAGGTCTTGTCCTCCACCGCGTCGACGCGGGCCTTGAGGTAGGGGGCTTCCTGGACCAGCTCCATCACGCGGAAGCGCGCGAGGCCCTGGACCACGAGCGAGTAGTTGTCCTCGCCCATCTTAAGGAGCTTCACGATGCGGGCGACGGTGCCCATCGTGTACAGGTCGGACGCGCCCGGATCCTCTTCCTCGGCGCGGCGCTGCGTCACGACGCCGATGACCTGGTCGTCACGGACGGCGTCCTTGATCAGCGCGATCGTCTTCTGGCGGCCGACGGCCAGGGGCAGCACACCGCCGGGGAAGAAGACACTGTTGCGCAGCGGCAGGATGGGCAGCACCTGCGGGATGTCTTCCTTGTTGATGAGCCCCGGAGGGGCCATCGCGGTGGGCATGGCGCTGGCCGCGGTGCCCTTCTTCTTCTCGTCAGACATAGGAGTTCGGCCTCTTCCTTGCTTGAACCCGGTCAGCAAGCGGCCGGGCCGGTGAACCATCCGGTTGTTTTCTGCGGCGGATGAACCAACGTAACAACCAAACGGGACATGGCAAACGCGATGTGCGTTATTTCCGTGCCTCGTCGGCTGTACGACGCTCCTCTATGTAACGGCCCAGAAGTCTCGCGTCCGGCGAAGGGGTGGGGCATGCTCGCCCCCTCTCACGCCTGATGCGGTGCGCGAGCGCGCGTCCCCGCACTGGAGGACGATGTGAAGCTCCACACCTGCGCCCACCTGATGTCGCTGTCCGCGCTCCTGGCGCTCGGATGCCACTCCCCCGTGGATGACGACGGTTCCACGGTCCCGGACGCCTGCGAGGCGACCCCTCCGGTGGTGGCCCCCCAGAAGACGGACATCCTCTTCGTCATCGACAACTCCGGATCCATGAGCGAGGAGCAGCAGGGAATCGCGACGGAACTGCCCGCCTTCCTGGCCGCGCTGAAGGAGGGCAACGGTGTGTCCCAGGACTTCCGCGTGGGGGTCATCACCACCTCCGTGTACCAGCGCCAGGTCTTCCCGGACGGGGCGGACGTCATCCGCTCCTTCCCGGATCAGGAGGGCCGGCTTCAGCCGGTGAGGGACGAGGCGAACCAGCCCACCGCCGAGCGCTTCATCGAAGGCTCGGATCCGCTGCTCTTGCCCAAGTTCCAGCGGTTGGTAGACCAGGGGACCTCCGGCAGCGGCCAGGAGGCGCCCTTCGAGGCGGTGCGGCTGGCGGTCGCCTCGCCCCTGGCCAGCAAGCCCCTGGAGGAGGGGGGCAACGGGGGCTTCCTGCGGGACGACTCCCGCCTGCTGGTGGTGGTGGTGTCCGACGAGGAGGACTGCAGCTCCAAGGAGCGTCCGCCCCCGGTGGCGCTGGGCGTGGACCGGGCCGTGGACGCGTGCACGGCGCAGGGGGACAAGCTGACCCCGGTGGCGGAGTACTACCAGGACTTCCAGAGCCTGCATGACAGCCAGGGCGCGTCGCGGGAGGTGCTGTGGGCGACCATCGGGCCGGTGGCGGTGACGGACAAGCGCGCGGAGCTGATCGTGGACACGACGGGCGGCATCACGAACGTGCGCAACGTCGACTGCCCGACGTCCTACGGGCCCGGCTACCGGCAGAGCGACATGTCGAAGGCGTTCGACGCGACCCGGGCGAACCTGGACTCCATCTGCAAGCCCAGCTACCGGCAGACGCTGCTGGACATCGCGGACCTGGCCACGGTGGCGCAGAGCGTGGCCGTGGTGAACCTGCCGGATCCGCGGCTCGCGGTGGTGTACGTCACGCGCGCGGACGGCTCCGTGCAGACGTGCACGGCGTCCAACGGCGACTTCCGCTACGAGCCGCCCAGCGGCGACCGCTCCGCGCGCATCTTCTTCCTGGGTCCGTGCCTGCGGCGCGTGGGCGACACGAAGGTGGAGGTGAAGGTGCTGTGCGCCGGGTAGCCCGGAGCTGATCCGCCGCGCCTCACTCGAAGGGCCCCGCGAAGGACGCGGGGCCCTTTTTCGTGGCTTGCGCACGTGACCTGTCATGTCCGGTGCGAAAAAAAAGATGCGTGCGGATCCGCCCCTTCCCGTCGAGTGGAGCACCCGACGCGACAGGTCCGATACACCCGGAATGCAGCCTGCTGGGGTGTCAGACGGCCTCGGATACTGGCCCCATGCGCGCGGTGCGCGAGGCGAGGAGGCTACATGGGCGCGGCGGTCGAACGGTCGGGGTTGGCGGTGGTGGAGGAGCTGCGCGAACGGATCCGCCAGTTGCAGGCGGCGCCCCGTCGCGCGCTGTCGGTGCTGCGCACGGGCGTGGACGCGGTGGACGCGCTGCTGCCGCAAGGCGGCCTGCCGCTGGGGCACTCCGTGGAGCTGTGCGGCGAGGCGGCGTCGGGGCGCACCAGCCTGGCGCTGCGCGCGGTGGCGTCCGCGCACCGGGAGCTGCGCCTGTGCGCGTGGGTGGACGGCCCGAAGGAACTCTATCCCCCCGCGGCGGCGGCGCTGGGCGTGGACCTGGATCGGCTGCTCGTCGTGCGGCCCCAGGCCTTCGCGCAGCGGGTGTGGGCCGCCGTGCAACTGGCGCGCAGCGGTACCTTCACGACCGTGGTGGTGGACCTGACGCTCGGCGTGGGCGCTCCGGGGCGTCCGGAGCGGCTGGCCCTGACGGAGGCGCGCAAGCTCGCGGACGCGGCGGCGCGGGGCGGGACGCTGGTGCTGCTCCTGACGTCGCCGGAGGCGCCCGCGGACGGGCTCGCGAGGCTGCGGCTGGAGGCCCGAGGCGTCCAGGGCTGGTCCGTGGAGCTGGAGCGCAGCCGGGGCGGAGGCGTGGGGACGCGCGTCGTGAGCCCCTGGCGGGAGCTCTACCCGGAGGTGGGGCTGGATGCCGGGGCGCGGCTCCTGGACGCGGACGTGGAGGCGTCTGGGGACGCGGGGCCGGGCTTCTACCGGGACGCCTCCGACCGCGTGCGCAACGGCCTGGGCATCCTGGGCCAGCGCCCCGGCCGGGACGCGCCCATGCCTTCGCTGGGGAGCACGCTGGCCCCGGACGGCCGCTGACACGAAGGAGGGTGGGCCATGCGGAGGGGCTACCTGCACGTCACGCGCTTCCCGGTGCAGCGCAAGGTCATTGAGTCGCCCGCGCTCGCGGGCCAGCCGCTGGTGCTGGTGGAGGAGGTGCGCGGCCAGCGCCGGGTGGCCTTCGCCTCCACGCGCGCGCTGAAGGTCGGCGTGCGGCCGGGGATGACGCTGACGGCGGCCACCGCGCTGGAGCCCGAGCTGCGCAACTTCCCGTACCGGTTGAAGGACGAGGCCCAGGCGCTGGCCGCGCTGGGGGAGTCGCTGCTCGGCCTGTGTCCGGGCTTCCAGCGTGACGCGCCGGACGGGCTGTGGTTCGACGCGAGCGCGGCGCACCTGGTGGGGGGCGAGAGCGAGCTGGGCGCGCGCGTGCTGGAGGTCTGTGGCGAGCAGGGCTATCGGGCGCATGTGACGGTGGCGTCGGAGGCGTTCACCTCGCGGGTGCTGGCGCGGTATGGCTCCCAGCGGGTGTTGGTGGTGCCGGAGGGGCAGGGTGCCCGGGCGCTGGCGCCGCTGCCGCTGGGCGCGCTGGAGGACGCGGCGGCGAAGGCCTTCTCCGTCCTGGGCCTGTCCACGTTGGGCGAGGTGGCGGCGCTGCCTGCCGGGGCGGTGACGGCGCGCGGAGGCGCGGCCGCGGCCCGGGCCCATGCGCGGTGCCGGGGCGTGGACGACACGCCCTTCACGCCGGAGCCACTGGAGGAGGCACTGGAGGACCGGGTGGTGCTGGACGCGCCCGCGGACACCTTCGAGCCCGTGCAGTTCGCGCTCAAGACGCTGCTCGACAGGCTGGGCGCGCGGCTGTCCGGGCGGCAGCGGGCGGCGGTGCGGCTCACCTTCGTGCTGCGGCTGGACCCCACCGGCGAGGCCGAGGTGCCGCTGCTGCTGGCGCGGCCCACGGCGCGCGCGAAGCTGCTGCTGGACCTGGCGCGGCACCGGCTGGGGGAGCTGCGGCTGGAGCGGCCGGTGGCGGAGGTCGCCGTGCGGGTGGACGCGCACGACGAGGACCTGGGCCAGCAGCTGGCGCTGGGGGACGCGCCAGAGGGGGACGCGGCCCTGGAGGGCGTGCTGTCGCGGCTGGCGACGACGCTGGGCGAGGAGGCGCTGTTCGCAGCGTCCCTGGAGGCCGTGCACCGGCCGGAGTCCGCGCACTCGCCCCAGGCCTTCCATCCTCCGGAGACGCGGCGGGGCCTGCTGTCCCCGTCGGGCCCGCTGGCTCCCGCACCGGAGCCTGCCGCGCCCATCACCGTCTGGCGCGAGGCGGGGGCGGCCCGGGAGCGGCCGTCGCGGCTGCTGGCCCGGCCGGCCCGGCTGGAGGCGGAGGTGACGGCGTCCGGGGAGATGCTGGCCGCGCGGCTCGCGGGGCGGCGGCACCGGGTGACGGCGATGGCGGGACCGGAGCGCCTGGGTGGTGAGTGGTGGACGGACACCCCGTACCAGCGGGACTACTACCGCGTGCACTTCGAGGGGCTGGGGCCCGCCTGGGTGTACCGGGACGGGCGGGACGGGGACTTCTACCTGCAGGGGTTGTTCGATTGAGGGGCGGGCAGGTGCGGTCGGGGTGGAGGCCCCGCCGCTTGTGGCCTAGCGTGACGGCATGCGCCCCGCACGACTCCTCCCGCTGCTCCTCGTGTCCCTCGTCCTCCCGGCCTGCGCCGCCCGGCAGGTGCGCCCGGAGGGAGCCATCCGCAAGGTGGTGGTGGTGTCGGGCTCGCGCGTGGACGTGCTGCCCACGGGCTCGTTCCGCCAGGACATCATCGGGGAGAGCAACCCGCGCACGGTGCTGGCCCGCCAGACGGAGTCGGAGCTCCTCTCGCGCGGCTTCGAGGTCGTGGCCACGCGCCAGTCCCAGGCCCCGGTGCCGCTCACGGACGAGGTGGCGTCCTTCATCCAGCAGAACAAGGCCGAGGCCGCGGTGGTGGTCATCCTGGACTGGCTGGACGTGTCCGGCGCGACGGTGCTCAACCGGGTGGACGTGGTGCTGCGGCTGGGCATGGTGGACCCCAACGGACAGGTCCTCTGGACGGACACGTTCCGCTCGCAGCCCGTGGTGAGCGCCTACCAGTCCGCGACGGACTGGAACTCGTTCCTGCGCCGGGCCGTCATCGACGCGGTGCAGGTGGTGCCGTGACATGCGCGTCCTGGTGACGGGGGCGGCGGGCTTCATCGGCGCCCACGTCTGCGAGCGGCTGCTCTCCCGGGGCGACACGGTGGTGGGCCTGGACGCGCTGGACGCGGCCCCCGGGGACGTGGCGCTGCGGCGCTCCCGGCTCCAGCGGCTGTCCGGCATGCGCGGCTTCACCTTCCTCGCCGGGGACATCACCGACGCGGCCCGGCTGGGCGAGGCGTTCATGGCCGCGCGTCCGGAGGGCGTGGTGCACCTGGCCGCGCGCGTGGGCGTGCGGGCCCCGGACGCGGAGGCCCCGGCGTACGCGGACACCAACGTGACGGGCTTCGTGCGCGTGCTGGAGGCCTGCCGCGAGGCGCGCGTGCGGCACCTCGTCTATGCGTCCTCCAGCTCCGTGTACGGCGCGGCCACGCCCGCTCCGTTCCGCGAGGACGCGCCCGTGGATCAACCGCTCAACCTCTACGGCGCCACCAAGCGCGCCAACGAGTTGATGGCGCACGCGTACAGCCACCTGCACCGGCTGCCCACCAGCGGCCTGCGCTTCTTCACGGTGTACGGGCCGTGGGGACGTCCGGACATGGCGCCGCTGCTCTTCCTGCGCGCGCTGGCGAAGGGCGAGCCCTTGAAGCTGCATGGCGACGGGCGGATGCGGCGCGACTTCACCTTCGTGGACGACGTGGCGGAGGCCGTGGTGCGCGTGTTGGACCGCCCGCCGTCGGGGAGCCCGCCGCACCGGCTGCTCAACGTGGGCCATGGCGAGCCGGTGGCGCTGGGGGACTTCGTGGGCCTCTTGGAGCGGCACTGGGGCGCGAAGGCCCGCGTGACGTCCGTGCCCTCGGCGCCCGCGGAGATGGTCTCCACGTGGGCGGACACCTCGCGGCTGGAGGCGGAGACGGGCTTCAAGCCGCGCGTGTCCGTGGACGCGGGCGTGGCCCGGCTGGTGGCCTGGTACCGCGAGTGGAGCGGCGCCGACCGCTGAGGCCCGCGTGAAACGGCGGCGGGCGCCGCCCGGGGCTCGTGAAGACCCCGGCCAGCGCCCGCGCGTCCTTCGTTCAACGGCGTGTGGCTACGGCAGCACCGCGAGGAAGTTCTCGACGAAGGCGTTGTTGTCCTCGCGCAGCTCCGTCATCCACCGCCGCGAGTCCACCAGCGCGCCCAGGTAGAACAGCCCGGAGCTCTGGAAACCGGGCAACGTGTTCGCGGAGGTCAGGAGCTGGAGCGTCGTGCAGGCCCCGGCCGCCAGCTCGTCCAAGTCCAGCTCGCCCAAGGTCACCTGGGTGGAGGGATCCGGCATCTCGTCCTGGAACGCCAGGGTGGGCTGGGTGGAGAGGAGGAGCTCCACCTGGCGGTTATCCACCGAGGGCTGCGTGCCCTGGTTGCAGACCGTCACGGTGGTGGAGAACGTCTCACCCCAGCGCACGGCGAACGGCGCGACGACTTCCGTGACGACCAGGTCCGGCGCGAACCCCACGCCGATGCGGCCCCGCACGAAGGCGTTGTTGTCCGTGCGCAGCTCGTCGTTGGGAGACCAGGCGCGCACGAAAGCCCCCACGAAGAGGGGCGCTTCCGGCTCCGCGGCGGGCGTATTGGCCTGGAGGGTGCCTTCCCGCGTGACGCACGCGTTCTCGGGCAGGGACGGAATCTCCACCGACCCCGCCAGCGACACGCTGGAGGCCGGATCCCCACCGGGGAAGGTCAGCTCCGGCGGCGTGGATGACGTGGAGAGGAAGAAGTCCACCGTCCGGGTGGAGGAGGGCTGCGTGCCGTGGTTGCAGACAGTGACGGGGACCTGCGCCTGTCCATAGGGCTCGAGGTTCGCCGGCCCGCCCATCGCGGTGATGACGAGGTCCGGCGCGTCCCCCACGCCCACGCGCGGCCCGACGAAGGTGTTGTTGTCCTTGCGCACCTCCGGGGTGCTCCAGTGCCCGTCCACGATGGCCCCCACGTAGTACGTGAGCGGCTCCGAGCTCGTGTACCCGTAGTAGTTGCCGGTCACCGGAGTGGTGATGCAGGTGTGCGCGGCCACCTGGGGGATGTAGAACTCGCCCAGGAACTCCTCGGGGGGCACCTGGGGCGCGCCCTGCGGGGGCATGAACAGCTCGGGATGTTGCAGCAGCAGCAGCGTCACCGGCAGGCTGCCCCACGAGGACTGGGAGCCCTGGTTGCAGACGGTGAGGGTGGTGGTGAAGGACTGGCCGTACCGGATGCTGGCGGGCGGCGTCAGCGCGGTGATGACCAGGTCGGCCTCCGTCCCCACGCCCAGGCGCCCCTTCACGAAGACGTTGTTGTCCTCACGCAGCTCCGTCCGGCCCTGGAACGGATCCACGGCGGCGCTCAGGTACAGGGGCTGCTCTGGTGACGCTCCCGCCGGCCGGTCGGCGGACACCATCCCCATGGTGCTCACGCACTGCCCGGCCTGGAGCGGCGCGACGTTCAGGATCCCCGCCATGAACTGGCTGGGGTCGTTGGAGGACGGCGGCGGCGAGCCCTGCGGAGGCAGGTTCCAGGTCTCCTCCGTGGACACGACGAGCGCCACCTCGGTGGAGTTCACGGCGTCGGTGCCCACGTTGCAGACGCGCACGGTGGCGGCGAACGGCTCCCACGGCGCGACGGTGGAGGGGGCCTCCACCGCGGTGACCACCAGGTCCGGCCCGTAGCCCACGCCCACGGTGCCCGCCACGTAGGTGTTGTTGTCCCAGCGCAGCTCGTACGTCATCGCCTCCGGATTGACGACGGCCCCCAGGTACAGCGGACGGAACGGAACCGCGTCGGGCGGCGAATCCGCCCACCCGGAGATCTCCCGCGTGGTGCAGCCCCCCGGGGCCAGCGGCGGCAGGGAAGCGTCACCCACGAGCCTCTGGCCGCCCATCGGCATGGGCGGGTACGCCATCGGCTCCGGCGCCGGCAGGGTGTCGTCCACGCTCAGGTAGAGCTCCACGCGCGCGCTGCCACCCAGCGGCTGCGTGCCCACGTTGCAGACCTTCACCTTGCTGGTGAAGGGGCTCCCGGGCCGCACGCTGGCGGGCCCCTGGATCTCGGTGATGACGAGGTCCGGCCCGTCGCCCAGGCCGACGATGCCCGCGGCGAAGCCGTTGTTGTCCATGCGCGACTCGACCCCCGGCATGTCCACGACCGCGCTCAGGTTCAGGGGCCGCTCGAACGGCGCGGGCGTCCAGTCAAGCGGACGCGAGGCGTGGAACGTGGAGCGCTGGGTCGTGCACTGTCCGGCCGCCAGCGTCGTGTAGGGCTGGGCGCGGCCCTGGAAGGCGTAGGCCCGCGGGAGTTCCGCGAACACGGGGGCCGCCGGATACGGCCGCGACACGGGCGGCTCGGTCTCCGTGGAGAGGAACAGCGAGACCCCGTATCCATACACGGGCGAGGCGCCCTGGTTGCAGACCGTATAGGTCGCGCTGAAGGACTGGCCGTCACGGAGGTTCGCGGGCGCCTTCACGTCGGTGACCACCAGGTCCGGTGCCGGTCCCGTGCCCACCAGCCCCTGGATGAACGTGTTGTTGTCCTCGTTCAGCTCCTGGACGCTCCGGGACGCGTCAATGGCCGCGCCCAGGTACAGGGGCTGACCCGGCTGCGCCTCCATGGGCAGGTTGTGGTAGGCGTTCACCCGCACCGTCTGGCACTGGCCGGCGGAGAGGTAGGACACGTCCGCCATGCCCAGGGATGCCTGGGTCTGCATGGGGGAGGGCCCGGACGACGGCGGGAGCGTCACCTCGGCTTCCGTGGAGAGGTAGAGCTCCAGGGTGGCGTAGCCATACAGGGGGCCGGTGCCCACGTTGCAGACCTGCGCCGCGACGGGGAACGAATAGGAATCCGGGAGGTTCGCGGGCCCCTTCAGCGACCGCACCACCAGGTCGGGGCCGTAACCCACGCCCACGGTGCCCTTCGTGAGGGTGTTGTTGTCGTCACGCAGCTCCGGGACGTACTGCATCCCGTCCACACGCGCGCCCAGGTACAGCGGCGCGCCCGGCTGGAAGACCGGGGGCGGGTACGCGAAGCCGGACACCGGCAGCGTGACGCACCGTCCGGCGTCCAGCCCCGGCGCCTGCGCCTGGCCGACGAGGGACTCCGTCTGGGGGCCCGGCTGCTGCGAGGCGGGCAGCGAGGCCTCCGTGGACAGGAGCACCTCCGCGCGCA
Source organism: Corallococcus sp. M7 (assembly GCF_054512695.1). Taxonomy (NCBI): domain Bacteria; kingdom Pseudomonadati; phylum Myxococcota; class Myxococcia; order Myxococcales; family Myxococcaceae; genus Corallococcus; species Corallococcus sp. M7. Next base: position 5,290,272 of record NZ_CM137252.1, on the reverse strand, counting down.
CCTCCATGGCCCGGTCCGTGCCCACGTTGCACACCGTCACGGAGCTGGAGAGCGGCATCCCCGACTCGATGTTCGTGGGTCCCGTCACGTCGGTGATCACCAGGTCGGCCTGGTTGCCCATGCTCAACCGGCCCGCGACGCGCGTGTTGTTGTCCTCGCGCAGTTCGCCCTGCTGCTCCGGGTTGACAATGGCGCCCACGTACAGCGGCTGCCCGGGCTGCGTGGCCGCCGGGGGAAGCTGGGGGTACGCCGGCACCCGGACCGTGAGGCAGCGGTCCGCATCCAGTGGCGGCACGGTCATCACGCCCACCTTCACCTGGGTATCCGGCGGCGAGCCCGTCGTGGGAAGGCTCAGGGTGTCCAGCGTGGAGAGGTAGAGCTCCGCGCTGGTGTAGGACGAGGACTCCGTGCCCACGTTGCAGACGCGCACGTCGGCGAGGAAGTTCCTTCCGGGCTGGGTGCTCGCGGGCGTCTTCACCTCGGTGACCACGAGGTCCGGGCCGGCGCCCACGCCCATCAGGCCGCGGACGAAGCCGTTGTTCGTCTCATCCAGCTCCGTCACGGACTGCCACGTGTCGACGCTGGCGCCCAGATAGAAGGCGGTGCCGGGCTGCCCGGGGGGCGGCAGCGCGTTGGCGGTCACGGTGCGCGTGACGCACTGCTGGGCCTCCAGCGGCCCCACGTCCACCTCGCCCACGGTGACCTGCTGGGTCGGGGGCGGCGCGTTGGGGTCGGGGACCTGCTGGGTGGCGGTCGTGGACAGGTACAGCTGCACGAACGTGCCGCCACCCTGGGGATACGCGGCCGCGGAGCCCTGGTTGCAGACCTTCACGGTGGCCTTGAAGTCATACCCGTCGCGAACGCTGTCGGGGGCGCGCAGCTCGGTGATGACCAGGTCCGGACCGTGGTCCAATGGATGGCTTTGACCGCGGGCGGGGGTCGCGTTGGACGACGCGCCCTCACTGCCACAGCCGGTGATGACGAGCGTGCCCGCGATGAGCAGACACGCGTGTCTCCATGACGGCGAGTGCCGTTGCATGTGTTCTCCTGGGGGATATGTGAAATCGATGAGGCGCCGGCAGCCGGGCCGGGTCCGACGCCGCGCGGACACTAAATGGCTGCACTGACATACGAAAAGACCAGGCGCCTTTGGCTCAAAAGGCATACGCCGGCCGGGGTTCATGAAGACCCCGGCCGGCGTCCGCTTGACTGCGTGCCGTGAGGTGCGGTTACGGCGTGTTGCTCACCACGAGGGGGCCGCCTACGAAGGTGTTGTTGTCCCAGCGCAGATCCATCTGGTCCTGGTTCGGATCCACGACGGCGCCCAGGTACAGGGGCGCGTCCGGGGCCGCCTGCCACGGCCGGTCGGCGCGCAGCGTCGCCGGCAGGTCCTGGCACTGGCCGGCCTGGAGCGGCGGGGCGTCCACGATGCCCGCCAGGTACTGCTCCTGCGTGGGGAACGGCCCGGGCGTGTCCCGCGGCGGCAGCGTCCAGTTCGCCTCCGTGCCCACGACGAACATCACCGGGGTGAAGTACGAGCTTTCGGTGCCCGCGTTGCAGACGCGCACGGTGGCGGTGAACGGCACCATCGGCTCGACGGTGTCCGGGAACGTCAGCGCGGTGATCGTCAGGTCCGCGCTATCGCCCACGCCCATCCGGCCCGCGACGAACGTGTTGTTGTCCTCGCGCAGCTCCGGCAGGGTCGCCCCCGGGTCGACGACGGCGCCCAGGTACAGCGGCTGCAACGGCGTGGCCTGCTCGGGCAGCTCCGCGGGGCCGGTGAGGCTCTGCGTGACGCAGGCCCCTTCACCCAGCGACGGCACGCTCAAGGTCCCCACGTGCGACATGGCGTCTTCGGACACGGGCAGGATGTTGCCCGTGCTCAGGTAGACGGACACCTGCGACAGCCCGGACGTCGGCTGCGTGCCCACGTTGCAGACCTTCACGGTGCTGGTGAACGAATCTCCAGGCCGCGCGCTGGCGGGACCCTGGAGCTCGGTGACGACGAGGTCCGGCCCGTTGCCCACGCCCACGGGACCCACGGCGAAGCCGTTGTTGTCCGTGCGTTGATCCGGCGGGCCATCCACCACCGCGCCCAGGTTCAGCGTGGAGGACAGGGGCAGGGCCCCCAGCTCCGGCGGGCGCAGGGCGTTGAAAGTCCCGCTCCGCGTGGTGCACTGGCCCGGCGTCAGCGCCGCGTTGATGACGGAGCGGCCCTGGAACGTGTACCCGGGGATGGGACGCGTGGGATCCACGGGGTCCACCGCGGGCGGCGCCGCGTCCACGGAGAGGTACAGCGCCACGCTGGTGGAGGACGAGGGGCTGAGTCCCACATTGCAGAGCGTGTAGCTCGCGGTGAAGGGCTGGCCGTCGCGCAGGTTCGCGGGCGCCTTCACGTCCGTGATGACGAGGTCCGCGTCGAAGCCCAGGCCCACCCGGCCCTGGGTGAGGACGTTGTTGTCCTCCCGCAACTCCTGCAGGGCCCGGTTCGAGTCGATGACCGCGCCCAGGGACAGGGGCTGGCGCGGCTGTGCGTCCTGGGGCGGGTTGGCCATGGCGTCCACCGTCAGCGTCTTGCACTGTCCCGCGGACAGGGCCGGCACGTCCGCGCTCCCCGCGGGGACCTGGGTCCGCGAGTCGAACGACTCGGGCGGCGCCGGGAAGACCACCGCGCCCTGCGTGGAGAGGGCCAGCTGCAACCGGGCGGAGGTGCCGGTGCCGGCCGTGCCCACGTTGCAGACCGTCGCCTCGACGGGGAAGTGCGTCCCCGGTGCGACGGTGGCCGCCGCCTTCAGCGACCGGACCACCAGGTCCGGGCCGTTGCCCAGCCCCACCAGCCCCTTCACGAAGGTGTTGTTGTCCACCCGCAGCTCGGGGACGAACCGCGGCTCCTCCACGAGAGCGCTCAGGTACAGCGGCGTGTGGGGCTGCCAGGAGGTGGGGGCAATCCCATAACCCTGCGCGGACAGCGTGACGCACCGTCCAGCGTCGAGCCCCGGTGCATCGAAGTGGGCGGCGGAGATCGCGGTCGCCGGGTCGGGGGTGTGCCCCAGCGGCGGCAGCGTGGGCAGGGTGGACAGGAGCACGTCCGCGCGCACCTCCGGCGCCCGGTCGAAGCCCACGTTGCACACCGTCACGGACAGGGGACCCGTGGGGCCCTGCTGGAAGGTGGTGGGGCCCGTCACCTCGGTGATGACCAGGTCGGGGCCATCACCCACGCCCATCCGTCCCGCGACGTGCGTGTTGTTGTCCTCGCGCAGCTCCGGAGTGGACGCGGAAGGGTCCACGATGGCGCCCACGTACAGCGGCTGTGTCGGCAGGAAGGCGTCGGGAGGACGCTGCGCGGACGCCTGCGTGCGAACCAGGACGCAGCGGCCCGCGTCGAGCCGCGGCACCAGCACCTGGCCCACGCGCGCCTGCGTGGACGGGACGGGGCCGGTGGTGGGCGCGTCCAGGGTGGCCTGCGTGGAGAGGACGACCGCCGCCTCCGTCGGTGAGGAGGGGGCCGTCCCCGTGTTGCACACGCGCACGTCCGCGACGAAGGACGCGTTCAGCCCCGCGTCGGGCGGCGTCTTCACCTCGGTGACCACGAGGTCCGGCGCCTGTCCCACGCCCATCAGGCCGCGGACCAGGCTGTTGTTCGTCTCATCCAGCTCCGTCACGGACTGCCACGGGTCGATGCGGGCGCCCAGGTAGAAGGCGCCAGGGAGCGCTCCTTCGATGGGCGGGCTCGCATGGGCGTTCACGGTGTGCGTGACGCACTGCTGGGGGTCCACCATCCCCACGTCCACTTCGCCCACGGTCACCTGCTGCGGCGAGGGCGGCGCGCCGGGCGCGGGCGCCTGCTGCGTGGCCGTGGTGGACAGGTACACCTGCAGCAGGTTGGGCCCCTGCTGGGGGACCGCGGGCCGCGTGCCCGTGTTGCAGACCTTCGCCGTGACGGTGAAGGCCTCTCCCGGGCGGGCGGCGTCGGGCGCGCGCAGCTCGGTGATGATCAGATCCGCGCCCTGCTGAAGCGCGGACCCCTGACTCCGGAGGACAGCCGCGCCGGACGACGCGCCTTCACTTCCGCAGCCGGTAACAACGAGCGTGCCCGCGATGAGCAGACACGCATGCCGCCATGACGGCATGAACCGTGACATGTGCTTCTCCTGATGGATGGTGAGGGTTCAACATCCCCACGCGCGCTGGCCGCCGGGCCCGGTTCAACGTCGCGGGGACATCCAAGGGAGTCCCTCAACGGCGCGAAGCCAATGAAATTCAAACGCCAGAAAAGACAATCGCCGGCCGGAGGCGTGAAAGCCTCCGGCCGGCGAATTACTTCTCAAATGATAGGGATTTCTTCCCCTCGCGGAAATCCCTTTACTGCACCTGGCTGATGGGCGTGGCCATCGTCCGCCCGTTGTTGTCCTCGATCAGCTCCAGCACCTGGTTCTGCGAGTCGATGATGGCGCCCAGGTAGAGGGATTGTCCGGTCGTGGCCGAGGACGGACGCATGACGCCGCCCTGCACCGGCAGCGTGGTGCACTCGCCCGCGCCGAGCGAGTGCACGGCGATGCCGCCCACGGAGTTCTGCACCTGGGTGTACGCCTGCTGGCCCGGACCGGGCACGTAGAGGGACTTCTCCGAGGTGATGATCAGCTCCAACAGCACGGAGCCGTACATGGACGTGTTGCCCTCGTTGCAGACCGTCACCTGCGCGTTGAACGAGCTGTACGGCGGCAGGTTCGTGGGCGCCGTCACCGAGCGCACCACCAGGTCCGGGCCGGCGCCCATGACGAGCCGTGACGTCACGCGGGTGTTGTTGTCCTCGCGCAGCTCCGTCACCTGCTGCATGCGGTCCACGCGGGCCCCCAGGTAGAGCGGGCTGTTGGGGTCCGCGAGGTAGGGCGGGGGCGTGGGGCCGCTGATGGGCCCGGTCACGCACTGGCCCGCGGGCAGAGACGACAGGGACACCACGCCCACCACGGACTCGGACGGCGCGGGGGACGGGGACTGCGTGGACAGCGTCTCTTCCATCGCGATGAGGCCCATCAACTGGAAGGGCCCCGCCGTCTCCGTTCCCACGTTGCACACCGTCACGTTCAGCGTGACGGGGCCGTAGGGGATGGCGGTGGAGGGGCCGGTGACGTCCGTCACCACCAGGTCCGGGCCGTTGCCCAGGACGAGCGGGCCGGCGACGCGGGTGTTGTTGTCCTCGCGCAGCTCCACCCACTGCTGGCCCACGTCCGCGATGGCCGCCAGGTACAGCGGCTGCGACGACGGAGTCCCCGGCGGAGGAGCGGAGATGGACACCGTCTTCGGGTACAGCGCGCAGGTGCCCGGCTGGAGTGATGACACCTCCACCGTGCCCACCTGCACCTGGGACGTCGGCGGCGGATTCTGGGTGGGCGGCACCACCGTGGGCGTCGTGGCCAGGAAGAGGCCCACCGTGGTGGGCGGCGCGTACTGGGTGCCCTCGTTGCAGACCTTCACGTCCGTCCACAGCGACGTGCCGGGCTTGAGGCTGGCGGGCGCCGTCAGCGTGCGCACGACGAGGTCCGGGCCGGACCCCAGCCCGATGCGGGGCAGGGCGGACACGTTGTTGTCCTCGCGCAGCTCCAGGAGAGACGCGCGCGGATCCACCACCGCGCCCACGTACAGCGTCGGATTTGGCATGACCGTCCCGCCGGGCACGACGGGATAGCCCTCCACCTGGCGGGTGACGCACTCGCGCGGCTCCAGCGCCGGCACCTGGACCGACCCCATCATCATGGCGGACATGGGCGGCGGACCCGACGGCGCGATGACCAGCGAGGGCTCGTTCGTGACGTAGACCTCCAGCGGCACGTCCATGGAGCGCGTCGTGCCCACGTTGCAGACCTTCGCGGACACGGTGAACGGGCCATACGACGGCGCGTTCGTGGGGACGTCCAGCGAGACGACGGTGAGGTCCGGGGCATGGCCCACGCCCATCAGCGTGTCCGCGCGGGTGTTGTTGTCCTCGCGCAGCTCCGGCACGCTGCGGGACGGGTTCGCGATGGCGCCCAGGTACAGGGGCTGCTCATGGATGTTCATGGGCGGGCGGTAGGCGGGGCCCTGCACCGTGCGGGTGGTGCACTGGCCCGCGGGCAGCTCCGGCACGGAGGCACTCCCCACCGGAGACTCGGTCGGAGGACGGGGCTGCGTTGACGGGGCCGCCAGCGACGGCACCGTGGACAGCACCACCCTCACGTCGAAGTTGTAGGCGGACTGGAAGCCCGTGTTGCACACCGTCACCGCCGCCTGGAACGGGTCGCCCTGGCGCACGCTCGCGGGCCCCGTCACGGAGCGGACCACGAGGTCCGCGGCATGGCCCACGCCCACCAGCCCCTGGATGAACGTGTTGTTGTCCTCGCGCAGCTCCTGCAACTGCCCCTGCGGATCCGCGATGGCGCCCAGGTACAGGGGCGTGCCCGGCGGCACCGGCGTGGAGGGCATCAGGGCGTTGCCAGGGATGGGCACCTCGCGGCACTGCCCCGAGGGCACGTTGCCAATGGCCGCGCCGCCAATCATCGACTGCGTGGAGGGGGACGGGCCGGACGACGACGGCACCGTCAGCCCGTTCACCGTGGACAGGTACAGCTGCACGGGGACGTTGGTGCTGGTCGTCATGCTCCGGTTGCACACCGTCGCGGTGGCGCTGAAGGACTGGCCCGGCGCCAGGTTCGCCGGCGCGTCCACCCGGGTGACGACCAGGTCGGCCCGGGAGCCCACGCCCATCAGCCCGCGGACGAAGAGGTTGTTGGTCTCATCCGACTCCGGCACCAGCCGGGACGTGTCGACGCCGGCTCCCAGGTAGTAGGCGGCGTTGCCATTGAACCCGGAGAGCGGAGTGACGGAGAGGTCCAGCGAACGGGTGACGCACTGGCCCGCGAGCACCGGCCCCACGTCCGTCTGGCCCTGGGTGAGCTGGACGGACGAGGGCGGCATCCCCGGCCCGGGCAACTGCTGCGTGGGCGTGGTGGACAGGTACACCTGGAGCCGGGTGTTGCTGGCGTACACGGGCTGGTCCCCGGTGTTGCAGACCTTCGCGGTGACGGTGATGGACTGGCCGGGCGTCGCGTTGTCCGGAGCCGTCAGCTCCGTGATGCGCAGGTCCGGACCGGGGACGAGCGCACCGGCCTGCTGCGCTATCGCGGGGGCTTCCTCCGGGGTGGAGCCGCTGGAACAGCCGGTGAGCGCGAGCGCGCCCGTGATGAAGAGACACGAATGCCGCCATGGCGGCGTACGCCGAGACATACGGACTCCTGGTATGGGGGGAGAAGACGATACAGGCCCGGTGTGACATCCACCGGGCCAGCACGTCTTTCCTGGGAGTGAAACACCGGCGCGAAAAACAAGTTTCAGCGTGATTTCGCGGGCAGGTCTGTCTTCACTCCACCTCCACACGTCCGTTCGCCACCCGCCACCGCGTGGTGGTGCAGGAGCGCGCGAAGGGCGCGTCGTGGGTGACGAGCAGCAGCGCGCCCGGGTAGTCGTGCAGCGCCGCCTCCAGCCGTTCGATGGACGGCAGGTCCAGGTGGTTGGTGGGCTCGTCCAGCACCAGGGCCCAGGCGTGCTGGCCCAGGCCGCGCGCGATGGCCAGCTTGCGCGCCTCGCCGGGCGACGGCTGTTCGGACGCGAGCAGCCGGTGCGGATCCACCCCCAGCGCGGCCACCAGGGACATCACCCGGCCGCGCTCCTCCGGGGGCAGCTCGCGCACCCCGTCGAGCAGGGCGCGCGTCTCCTCCGCGCCCAGGTCCTGGGGCAGGTACAGGAGCTTCTCGCGAGGCACGCGCGACTGCTCCAGCAGGGCCTTCAAGAGCGTCGTCTTGCCGGCGCCGTTGGGCCCCTCGATGCGGATGCGCGCCTCGCGGTCCACGTCCAGGCGCGTGGGGCCCAGCACCTCCACGTCGCCGGCCTTCAGGCCCGGCGTGTCGAACGTGAAGATCCACGGGTTGGGCGAGCGCACGTAGTCCACGAACACGGAGCGGCCCACGGTCTTGTCCACGGTGAAGGTGCCCACCGCGGCCTCGGCGCGCTCCAGTTCGCGGCGCTTCACGGTGACCTGGTGACCCAGGCGGGACTCGGCCCAGCTCGCCAGCGTGGAGGGCCCCAGGCCGCGCGCGTCGCTGTCGTACTTGTTGCGCATCCGCCGCGATGTGCTGCGCGACAGGGTGGCGCCCTGGTGCTCTCGCCGGGCGCTGTCCAGTTGCTGCGCGGCCCGGTCCCGCTCCGCCTTGGACTGCTGGTGGGCGGCGATCTCCGACTCGCGCTCCGCCTCCCAGTGGCCCTTCGCGGCGGAGTAGGCGCCCGGGTACAGGTGCGCCTCGCCGCCGTGCACGCGCAGCGTGGCCTGGGTGAGCGTCTCCAGCAGCTCGCGGTCATGGGACACGACGACGCCCACGCCCCGGAAGCGGCGCAGCGCGGCCACCAGCCAGGTGCGAGCCTCCGCGTCCAGGTGGTTGGTGGGCTCATCCAACAGCAAGACATCCGGCTCGCGGGCGAGCGCGGCGCCCACCTGCCACCGCTTGCGCTCTCCCGGAGAGAGCGTGGGCCAGCGCTCCAGCGCGGTGACGTCCAGGCCCAGCTGGCCCTGGAGCCTGCGCGCCAGCGCGTCCCAGGCGTCCGCGAAGGCGGTGATGTCGGGCGTGAGCGCCTCCACGCCCTGCGGACACAGGCACACCAGCGGCGAGTCCGGCTCGAACTGGAGCTGCCCGGACGTGGGCTTCAGCTCCCCGGACAGCAGGCGCAGCAGGGTGGACTTGCCGGCGCCGTTGGGGCCGACGAGGCCCGTCCAGCCGGAGGCGAGGTGGAACTCCACGTCGGTGAGGACGGGGATGGCATCGGTGAACGAAAAGCAGACGCGGTGCGCGCGCACGGAGGAGGACGAGGGCATGTTGAAGCGACTCCTGAAACCGGAAGCCAGCGCACACGTCCGTCAGGACGCGCGGCGGCGGGGGACTGCTGGGGACCGGGGTTTCAGGCGAACAGCTTCAAGGTTCCGCGTACCTCGTTCAGGGGAAGAGCTCTGACCTCTCCCCACGTGGACTGCCGGTGCTTCAGGTGCAGCATGCGGCACGGCCCGGGCGGATGACAAGAGCCGGGCGGACGGCCGTGATACGGGCACCGACGTAAGAAACGCCGGTGCCCTGACAACGATTCCCGCGCTACTCGTCCGACGGGGGCGGCTGCACCCGGCGGGTGGCCGGGATGGTGGCGCTCGCGGCGGCGTTGCGGGCCAGGGCCTGGGCGCTCAGCGCGGCGGCCGACGGGGCGCGGGACGGAAGCTGGGGCTGGGGCGCGGCGGCCGGGGCCTCGTCCTTGGCGAAGACCTCCTTCAGCGTGGCGATGGAGCCCAGCGCGGCGGTGGCCTCGTAGGGGACGAACATCTTGTTGTCGCCCTTGCCCAGCTCCTGGAGCGTCTCCAGGTAGCGCAGCGCGAGCACCTCCGGCGTGGCCCGGCCGGTGTGGATGGCCTCGAAGGTGAGGCGGGTGGCCTCGGCCTTGCCCTCGGCCTCCAGCATCACGGCGCGCTTGTGGCCCTCCGCGCGGGCGATCTCCGCGTCGCGCTCGGCCTCCGCGCGCAGGATGCGGGAGATCTTCTCGCCTTCGGCCTGGAGGATGGCGGCGGCCTTGTCACCCTCGGCCTTGGTGACCTCCGCGCGGCGCTCGCGCTCGGCGGTCATCTGCTTGGCCATGGCGGACTTGATGGCCTGGGGCGGTTCGATCTCGCGCAGCTCCACGCGCGTCACCTTCACGCCCCACTTCTCCGTGGCCTCGTCCAGCACCATGCGCAGCTTGGTGTTGACCGTCTCGCGGCTGGTCAACGTCTGATCCAGCGTGAGGCCGCCCATGACGTTGCGCAGGTTCGTCATGGTGAGCTGCTCGATGGCGAGCGCCAGGTTCTCCACCTGGTAGAGCGCCCGGCTGGGGTCGACGATCTGGTAGTAGATGACCGAGCCCACCTCCATGTTGACGTTGTCATGGGTGATGACCTGGACGGTCTCGAAGCCCATGACCTGCTCGCGCAGGTCGACCAGGGTGTTGCGCGTGAAGCGGTTTCCGGCGCGCATCTCCATGGCGCGCGGGCTGTCCATGAAGGGGATGAGGATGTTGAGGCCGCTGGAGGCCACGCGGTGGAACTTCCCCAGCCGCTCCACGACCATCACCTTGGCCTGGGGAACGATGCGCACACCGGTGACGATGCCGAACACGACGGCGGCGGCGAGGAACAGCAGAACAATCGTCAGTCCCATCCTTCGTTCTCCTTCTTCTTGCGACGCGCCGGTTGTTGCAGCGCGACTTCGTTGGACGCCGACGGGCGTCGAACCCACAACTTGAGGCCTTCGATCTGCTCCACGGTGACGCGCTCGCCCTCGGGCAAGGGCCCGGACAGGGAGCGCGCCATCCACAGCTCGCCGTTGATGCGCACGGTGCCCCCGTGTCCGTCCGCCAGCGCCTCCGTCACCACGGCCTCCTGGCCCACCATCGCCTCCACGCCCGTCTTCAAGTGCACGGCGTCCCGCATGAAAATGTTCTTGAAGATGGTGCGGGACGCGCCGAAGAGGGCGGCGGACACCAGGGTGAAGACGAGGAGCTGGCTGTTGAGGCCCAGGCCCGCCCCGGCCATCAGGGATGCCATCAGCGCGCCCACGGCGAGCCAGAGCGTCACGAAGCCGGAGAGCTTGATCTCCAGCGCGCCCAGGACGATGGCGGCGATCAACCAGAGCTGCCAGGCAGTGGTGTCCATGGGGTCCTTGTTTGGCAGCGGCTTCGGCCCCCTGTCAAACCGGGCAGCCAGGCATCCGGAATCAATCAAAACGGAGGGTGGGTTCCGGGCAAGGACCTAAGGAGGTCCGAGCCGGGGGAAAAGCGGATGCCATACCTGTCCATCCGTGGTGCACGACTGTACTACGAGGACACGGGGGGAAGCGGGGAGCCGGTGCTTTTCAGCCACGGGCTGCTCTGGGACTCCCGTCTGTTCCACCGGCAGGTGGAGGCCCTGAAGGGACACTATCGCTGCATCGTGTACGACCACCGGGGCCAGGGGTTGAGCGAGCCCCCGCCTGGCGACTCGGTCATCGACCTGCGCACCGTGTACGAGGACGCGGTGGCGTTCATCCAGGCGCTGGGGCTGGCGCCATGCCACTTCGTGGGCCAGTCCATGGGGGGCTTCGTGGGCCTGCGGCTGGCCGCGAGGCACCCGGAGCTCCTGCGCTCACTGGCGCTGTTGGACTCGTCCGCCGCGGCGGAGCTGCCGCTGACGCTGGCGCGCTACCGGGTGCTGACGACGCTCACGCACTGGATGGGCTTGAGGCCGGTGGTGGACCGGATCATGTCGCTCTACTTCGGGCGCACGTTCATGCGGGATCCGGAGCGGGCCGCGGAGCGGGCGTTGTTGCGCCGGCAGCTGGTGGCGAACCCGCGCGCGGTGTGGCGCGCGATGCAGGGCGTCATCCACCGCCGCAGCGTGGAGGGGGAGCTGCACCGCATCGAGACGCCGACGCTGGTGCTGGTGGGAGACGAGGACGCGGTGACGGTGCCGGCGGTGGCGGAGCGGCTGCACCAGCGCATCCGGGGCGCGCGGCTCAAGCGGCTGAGCTGCGGCGGGCACATGTGCATCCTGGAGCAGCCCCAGGCGGTCAACGTCGCGCTGGGGGACTTCCTGGAGGAGGTGGAGCGCACCTCGCTCCAGGAAGAACCGATGACGGCGGTGAGCTAGCCCCGGGCCTCGGGCGCGCGGCAGACCAGGTCCGAAGCCTCGTCGGAGGACTCGGGCGAGGTCTGCACGGAGGCCTGCGGCTCGGACGGGGCGACCGACGGGATGCAGACGCCGTACTCGCCACACGTGATGATGTGGCCGGCATCCAGACACGCCTCGGAGCACAGCACCCGCTCACAGTAGTCGTTGGTGCAATCCGGCGGACGTGCGCTGGCGGTCAGCGGCGCGAGGAGAACGGGGACCAGGAGCAGGGATCGGCGGAGCAGCGTCATGAGGCACCTCGGGGAATGGGTGGCATCACCAATGACAAATCAAACCCCGCTCCTGGAGTCGGTGGGACACCGCTCCAGGGGCAGGGAGCGCAACGGAGATCAGCTCTGGGCCTGCTCGACGGGAGCGCGGCAGACGAACTCCGCATCGTCGGTCTCGAGCTGGGTGGGCTCGGGCTGCACGGAGGACCGCGGCTCGGAAGGCTGCGCCACCATGCCGTCGCAGAGGCCAGCCTCTCCGCACGTGATGAAGGAACCGTCGGTGTCCCAGCACACGGTGCTGCACGTCGTCCCGGACGTGCACTTGTAGTCACAGTACGGGGGATACGCGTTGGCGGACAACGGTGCGAGGAGCAGGGCAGGGATCAGGAGCAGGGAGCGGCGGATCAGGTTCATGGCGTACCTCGGGGTGGAGTGGCACCACGGCGGCTGAAGGCTGTCGGTGAGACGAAGACAGCCCGGCGCATGTTCGCCCGGAACCCAATGACAGATCAAACCCCACTCCTGGAGTCGGTGGGGACACCGATCCAGGAGCGGGGGGTGCGACGGAGATCAGCCCTGGGCCTGATCCGCGGGAGCGCGGCAGACGGCTTCCGCGTCATCGGACTGCACGGGCGCGGGCTGCACGGAGGCCTGAGGCTCGGACGGCGCTACCGGGATCCCACAGACGCCGTACTCACCGCAGGTGATGATGGTCCTGGCACCAATCACACAGAGCTTGCTGCAGCCGGAAGATGGATTGCAGGCATCGCCACAGTCCTGGGGCAGCGCTCCGGCCGTCAGGGGCGCCAGGGCGAGAAAGGCGATGCCTGCACGCAGCGACTTCAGGGACCTCTTCATGAGTACCTCCAGGGGAGCCAAGGGCTTTCGCGAACGGCCCCGCCATGCTCAGTCAGGTCACAATCGCAACTCAAACCCGGGAACGGGGTGAGTGACCAATGGAGGACAGTCGAGTTTGAGTTGCCATTGTTCGCGGCTGGCTTTGCGTGGCTGTCTTGCGGGAAGAGTCCAGCCCTGGAGGGATGCATGCGGATGCGTGTCATGGGAATGCTGTGGGTGCTCGCGGCCCTGAGCGGATGTGGCGGCGCGGAGCCGAAGGAAGAGGCGGACGTCGCCCGGGATGAGTCCGGGACGCGGAGCCAACTGGCCTATCCCTGCAACGGGACCTTGCAGTGGTACGCACCTCACTGGAGCGACAACACGCGCACGGTGCAGGTGGGCTTCGAAAGCTGCGTCTGCCCTTATTCCAGCACGGAGTCCTACAACTACACCTACGGGGGTGAGCTGACGGGCATCCGCAACTTCTGGAACGTCACCACGTGTCCCCGGAGGGAGCCGTACTGAGGCCGGGCCTGGCACAACCCATGAAGTCGCCCGCTCGTGAAACGCAGATCCAATCTAGCGCCTGAACGCCCGCTCAGTATCCTGATCAGGCGTGAGCTACGCCGAGCTGGTCTGCCGGTCCCACTTCTCCTTCCTGCACGGCGCCTCCCATCCGGAGGAACTGGTGGCCGCCGCGGCCCGGTTGGGGCTGTCCGCGTTGGCGCTGACGGATCGGGACGGGCTCTACGGCGTGGTGAAGGCGCACCTCGCGGCGAAGGAGCACGGCGTGAAGCTGCTCCTCGCCGCGGAGCTGACGCTGGAGGACGGCCCTCCGGTGGTGGTGTACGCGCGGGACGCGGCCGGGTACTCGAACCTGTGCCGGCTGGTGTCCCACGGCCGGATGACGCACCCCAAGGGCGAGGCGGGCGTGCCCTGGCGCAAGGTGGCGGAGCATGCGTCGGGGCTGCTCGCGCTGCTCCCGGGCCCCGCGCCGCTGGAGGCGGTGGCCCCACTGGCGGAGGCGTTCCCCGGGAGCTTCCACGTGGGCCTGAGCCGCTCGCTGTCGGCGGGGGACGCGGCCCGGGAGGCTCGAGCGGAGGCGCTGGCCCGCGCGCTGGGCGTGCCGCTGGTGGTCCACAACGACGTGCACACGCACCACCGCGACCGGCAGGTGCTCCAGGACGTGCTCACGTCCATCCGCCACGGGGTGACGGTGGATCAGGCGGGCACGCGGCTGTTCCCGAACGCGGAGCGGACGCTGAAGTCCCCCGGGGACATGGCGCGGCTGTTCGCGGACCGGCCGGACGCGCTGGCGCGCACGGTGGAGCTGGCGTCGCGCTGCGAGGCGTCCCTGGACGCGCTGCACTACCGCTTTCCGGAGGAGGACCTGCCGCAAGGCCGCACGGCGGATGAACACCTGCGAGCGCTCACGGAGGCGGGCCTGCGCACGCGCTATCCGGAGGGCGTGCCGTCCGCGGTGACGAAGCAGATCGACCACGAGCTGCGGCTCATCGCGGCGCTGGACTTCGCGGGGTACTTCCTGTCGCTGTGGGACATCGTGATGTTCGCGCGGGGGCGGGGCATCCTGTGCCAGGGGCGGGGCAGCGCGGCGAACTCGGCGGTCTGCTACGCGCTGGGCATCACGGCCATTGATCCGGTCCGGATGGGGCTCTTGTTCGAGCGCTTCCTCAGCATGGAGCGCAAGGAGCCGCCGGACATCGACGTGGACTTCGAGCACGAGCGGCGCGAGGAGGTGCTCCAGTACGTCTACGAGAAGCACGGCCGCCAGCACGCGGGCATGGTGTGCGAGGTCATCTGCTACCGGGGGCGGCTCGCGCTGCGCGAGGCGGGCAAGTCGCTGGGGTTGTCGTTGGATCAGGTGGACCGGCTGTCGCGGGTGGCCTCTTCGCACGGCTTCCAGGTGACGCCGGACGTGCTCCAGGAGGCGGGGCTGTCACCGACGGACGGGCGGGTGCTGCGGACGCTGTCGGTGGCGAAGGAGCTGGAGGGCGTGCCCCGGCACCTGTCCATCCACGTGGGCGGCTTCGTGATGACGCGCGAGCCGCTGGTGGACCTGGTGCCGGTGGAGAACGCGGCGATGCCGGGGCGCACGGTCATCCAGTGGGAGAAGGACGACATCAACGCGGTGGGCCTGCTGAAGGTGGACCTGCTGGCGCTGGGCATGTTGACGGCGCTGTCGCGCTGCTTCGCCCTGATCCACAAGCACTACGGCCGCGAGCTGTCCCTGGCCACGGTGCCGCCGGAGGACCCGAAGGTCTACGACATGCTGTGCAACGCGGACACGGTGGGTGTGTTCCAGATCGAGAGCCGCGCGCAGATGAACATGCTGCCAAGGCTCCAGCCCCGGGAGTTCTACGACCTGGTGGTGCAGATCGCCCTCATCCGGCCGGGGCCCATCGTGGGCAACATGGTGCACCCGTATCTGCGCAGGCGGCACGGCCAGGAGCCGGTGACGTACCCGAGCGACGAGGTGCGGGGCATCCTCCAGAAGACGCTGGGCGTGCCGCTCTTCCAGGAGCAGGCGATGCGGCTCGCGATGGTGGCGGCGGGCTTCAGCGCGGGAGAGGCGGACGGCCTGCGGCGGGCCTTGAGCCACAAGCAGGCGGAGGCGCGCATCCTCCCGTACCGGGGCCGCTTCTTGGAGGGCTGCGAGGCGAAGGGCTACACGCGCCAGCAAGCGGAGGAGTGGTTCGACCACTTCCGGGGGTTCGCGCACTACGGGTTCCCGGAGAGCCACTCCGCGAGCTTCGCGTTGATTGCCTATGCGTCCAGCTGGCTGAAGTGCCACTACCCGGCGGCCTTCACCGCGGCGCTGCTCAACTCACAGCCCATGGGGTTCTACGCGCCGCACACGCTGGTGGCGGACGTGCAGCGGCACGGCGTGGAGGTGCGGCCGGTGGACGTGCGCCGCTCGAGCTGGGACTGCACGTTGGAGGACGGGGCGGTGCGGCTGGGGCTGAAGATGGTGCGGGGGCTGGGCGAGTCCTCGGGCCGGGCGGTGGAGACCGCGAGGCGGGGGGACTACACGAGCGTGGGGGACCTGGCGCGGCGGGCGCGCATCCCCCGGCATGAACTGACGCGGTTGGCGTTGTCGGGGGCGCTGGCGTCGCTGTGCGGGGCGCGGAGGCAGGCGCTGTGGGAGATCCAGGCGCTGGGACCGCTGGACGCGGACGATCTGTTCTTCGGCATGCCCATGGATGGCACGGCGGTGCGATTGCCGCCCATGGGCGTCCAGGAGCGGGTGGTGGCGGATTACGACACGGTGGGCTTGTCGCTGGAGAAGCACCCCATGGAGCTGCTCCGGCCCACGTTGAAGCGGATGGGGGCGGTGACGGCCGAGGGGTTGAAGCGGGTGTCGGCGGGGCGGCCGGTGAAGGTGGGGGGGATGATGATCTGCCGGCAGATGCCGCCCACGGCGAAGGGGATCTGCTTCATCTCGCTGGAGGACGAGACGGGGATCGCCAACCTGGTGGTGCCCTCGGAGGTGTACGCGCGGTGCAGGCAGGAGATCCACGGCGCGCTGTTCCTCGTGGGGGAGGGGATGCTGGAGCGCTCGGGGAAGGTGACGAACGTGAAGACGCGCAGCGTGGTGTCCGTGCGGCAGTGAGACGCGAGGAACACGGCGCTACATCTGCACGTCTGTTCCCGTGATCCGTGGGTGAGGGGGCGGGAAGACCCACGGGGGCATGGAACAACCCGTATTGCTGGCGATATAGGTTGCTTCTGTCTGGAGTGTAGTAGCGTGGATCAGAACGGGAGGGTACTCAGTGCGCAACAGTCTTCGGTGGTTGGGGTCGCTGCTCGATCGCGTGGGCCTGTCTGAAGTGGTGGAGGAGGCGAGCGATTGGGTGCGGTACTACGCGCAGGGCAAGCCGCCCGTGCGCGAGCCTGCTGCGACCCGCGTCTCCCGTCCGGTGCACTCCGAGGCCCCGCGCGCGTCCGTGCATGAGGTGATCGAGTCCCTGCGCAACGCGATTCCGGATCGCCAGGTGGACGCGACGGTGGTGGAGGTGCCGTTCGAGGGCCGCATGGAGCTGGCGCCCGCCGCCCGCCGCAAGACGGCGCCCAAGGCGAAGAAGGCCGCGAGCAAGAAGACCGCGGCGAAGAAGGCCCCGGCCGCGAAGAAGGCGGCGCCCGCGAAGAAGAAGAGCGCGGCGAAGAAGGCCCCGGCCGCGAAGAAGGCGGCCACGTCCGGAGCCGCGAGCGAGGACGCGGTGTCGGTGCTGGAGACCGCGCTGCGAGGCCACGCCCGCCAGAAGGACCTGGTCTCCGCGGGCAAGGAGAAGGACCAGCTCCTGCGCTCGCTGATCCCGCTGTACCTGGCGAAGTCGCTGGACGTGGAGGTGACGTCCGGAACGACGTCGCGCTTCTGGAGCGGGCTGGGCGTGACCTACGCCGCGCCGAACGCCGCCAAGGCGCTGCGCCTGCACGCCGGCTACGCCCAGGACACCAAGAAGGGCAAGGCCATCACCGCCAAGGGCATCCGCTACGTGGAAGACGCCCTCGCGCAGGCCGCCAAGTAGTCCGGCCAGACGCTTCAAGCTTTGAAGGACCACGGGCGCTCCCGGGAAGAACCCGGGAGCGCCCGTGTCGTGTGACGTCAGGACTTCAGTACGCGAAGCAATGCACCCCCGCATCTGTCGGGAGCGGAGGGGTCGCGGGGTCGCCGCAGTAGCCCGCATGGTAGGCGACGTTGCAGACCGTGCCACCGTCGGTCTCCGTGCCGCTCCCCGAGAAGGTGTTGGGATAGGAGCCCCACACCGGACAGCCATAGTCGCTGCAGTACGTGTGGATGCCGTTGTAGCAGGCGCCGAGCGTGGACTGATGTCCGGGCGACCCGGAGATGTCGATGGCGTGGCGGAATTTGTTCAGCTGGTTGCCGTAGATCCAGCTGTTGAGGGTGTTGGACACCACCACGCCCATGTCCCCTCCAGCCGGAGCGCCCTGGGAGTCGAAGATGTTGAACCCCACGAAGCCCCAGTTGACCCGGTACAGCGTCATACCCAGCTCGTTCTTGTAGAAGCGGTTGTCCCGGACGTAGAGGTGGTCGATGAAGCCGCGCAGCGGATCCGTCTGGGCGAAGTAGGACTGCGCCGCGTCGAACATGTGCTGCCGCAGGTCCAGCACGTGCTGGAAGCTCTGGAGCTCCGCGGGGTGGTAGCCCACCAACCGCTGGAAGGTGCAGTCATCCGCGTGGGCATACTGGCTGCCGTCCGTCAGGAAGCCCAGCTTGAAGCCCGACACGAAGTTCTCCGTGTAGGTCGTGGACTGCGAATAGGGCAGGTGTCCGTCGGTGCTCATCCCGAAGAAGTTCTCCGCCGCGGTGGGCTTGCGGATCGCGACGTTCTTGAAGACGTCCGTGTGACCGCCCACCACGTTGATCGCCACCTTCACGTCGCAGATGGAGTTGTGGTGGACCTGCGAGCGCGCGTTGGGATTGCCCAGGAACTCGTACGGATGGACCGCGCAGTAGCTCGGCGTGCCCCACTCCGTCGTCGGCGCCACGCTCACGCAGTAGGCGTCCTCGGGCCGTGGGAGTCCGCTGTCCAGCTTGTCATCGGTGCCTGCGTCGCCTCCCTTGAAAGGGCTCGGCTCTGGGCATCCCCCGTCGACGTCAGCAGGCGCGGAGGTACCATCGGCGTTGCAGATCCCCGGACGGCAGTACTTCGCATTCTTGCTGAAGAGCATGTTCTTCTCGAAGAGGCCGGGACCGGTGGGGCACCCTTCCGGCGGCTTCGGCGTCAGGGTGAGCTTCAGTCCAGGGACCGTCTGACATTGAGGGTCCTCCTTGATGTAGACGGTGTTGAAGCCAAACGAAATGGCCCCGCCCACGTGGGCGATCTTCAAGTGGTGCAGGTTGATGGGTGCGCCCGTGGTGTTGTTGGACTGCTGGACACGCACCCCCACGGTCGGCAACCGGTTGTCGTTGAGGAAGTTCACGGGCGGCGTCGCCGCCGTGGGCTCGTGCCCATCCAGGTCGAGGATGGAGTTGAGCGTGTGCCCTCGGGACGGGCAGTCCTGGGCCCGGCTGTACCCGATCCGGTTCGTGCCCGACAGGGTGAGGTATGAAACGCTGACATTCGCCAGTTGTTGAGCCGCGGGAAGGTTGGGGTCGTCATCCACCAGGACCAGGGCCTCGAGCTTCACGGCGCTCGGAACGTTGATGACGGTGGGGGCCGTGTCGTACTGCTGCGAGCCCTCCAGGTGGATGCCACTGGGGACATGGAGACCCACGCCGTGGCTAAAGGGGCCAGAGATGGGATAGTTCGGGGCCGGGATCTTGGTCTGATCCGTGACGGTGATGACGCCCGGATCGAGCACGACCTTCGGGTAGCCGTTCTGCTTCGCCCAGTCGATGGCCTTCTGATACCAGATGCTCCGGGGCCCCGTGGTGGTGACCACCGAGTTGTCATCGACGCAGAGGATGCTCGAGTCGCCCCGGCAAGCCATTCCCATCTGGCCGGGAGCGCAGAACGAGCCCTCATACCAGCCATTGCTGTTGTAGACGCGGGCGCACATCACACCCGGCAGGGTGTCCGGGTCGATGAAGGCGCCCGCATCGAAGATTCCCCCGTCGCCACCCGGGAAGCCCGGCTCGTTGGGGATCTCCGGCTCCTCCATGGCGACCACGACGCGGCTGTCGGTGCCGCCATCGGACGCGGGATCGGGTTGGGAAACGCACCCGGACGCAAGGACCAGGGGCAGGGTGCAAAGCAATTGGCGGAAGACAACGAGAGGATCCGGCAGGGGTGTTGGCATTGCCGGCCTCTTATTTCAAACATCTATCAAAAGATAGACGTCAGCCCGCCAGCTCCGAGCGCGAACCCGGAATGGCAGGGTTGTCCGTCCGCCGGTACGTGGCCACCACGGAGTACTTCGTGTCCGCCATGTGGTTCCGGCTCGCCGCGTGGAACAGCCGCGCGTGGAAGAGCAGCACATCCCCGGGGGACAGCCTCACGTATCGCGCGCTTTCAATGAGCGCCGCGTTCTCCGGCAGATCCGGCCGCAGGAACAGCTTCGCGTCGTAGCGCTCCGGCGCGAACTGCATCCGGTGCGTGCCGGGCAATACCTTCAGGCCGCCGTTCTCCGGCGTCTCCGCGCCCAATGCCAACCAAGTGGAGATGAGCTCCGGCCGCGTGAAGGCCCAATACCTCACGTCCTGGTGCCACCCCGTGTCCGACGAGAAGCTCGGCTGCTTCGTCATCACGCAGTTGTGGTGCGCCCGCGCCTGCACCACCGGCCCGTCCAGCAGCTGCCCCAGCGCATCCCTCATCCGCGCGTCGTCGAACCACGCCGCGAAGAGGGACGAACGCCCATGCGCCTTCAGCAACCGCCGCACTGTCCGCCCGCCCTCGGCGTCGATGCTCGCCGGTGAGCCCGGATAGGCCACGTCGGCTTCGTACTCCACCGGGCCGTCACCGGAGGCGAGCTGCTCCAGGATGACGGCCCGCATCCGCTCACACGTCCCGCCCTCCACGAAGGACGGCAGGACGAGATACCCATCGGTGGCGAAGCGCTGGCACTGCTCGGGGCTCAGGACGGACATGGCGCCCGCTTCTTAACGGGCGCGCCCGCCGCATGCACCTGCCGCGATGCTCAGCCCAACAGCCGCGAGTCATCCAGGTCGATTTCATCCTGGATGAGGTCCACGCCGTTCTGCCGGAAGCGCCGCGCCGCCGCCCGGCTGCGCGGGCCGTGCCCGTGCTCCAGGCACCACTGCGCGTGCTCGCTGAGCAGCGCCAATTCCAGCGTGCGCCCCAGCGTCAGGGAGAAGCGCCGCGCTCCGGCCTCCATCGTGGTGGGGTTCGCCATCGCGCCGGACACCCAGGCCCGCGCGTGCTCCAGCGCGTCGTGCGCCGTCTTCACGCACGGCCGCAGGCCCGCGTCCGTCACCTTCGACAGGCGGCCCTCCACCTCGTGGAAGAACGCCTCCAGCGTGCCTTCCTTCGCCAGCGCGCGCAGCGAGTCCAGCGACAGCACGTTCGTCGTGCCCTCCCAGATGGACAGCACCTGCGCGTCCGCCTGGATGCGCGGCAGGCCCGTGTCCTCCACGTAGCCCGCGCCGCCGAAGGACTCCGTCACCTCCGACGTGATGTGCACCACCTGCCGGCCCGTGGTCAGCTTCGCCAGCGGCGTCACCAGCCGCTGCAACAAGAGCTCCTGCTCCGTCGCCGTGCGCGTCTCCAGCTTGCCCAACAGCTCCACGCCGCGGAACGCCAGCAGGAAGCCCGCCTGGAACTCCGCCTCCAGCCCCGCCAGCGTGTCCATGTGCAGCGGCTTCTCCGACAGCGGCGCGCCGAACTGCACCCGGCGCTTCGCGTAGTCGTGCGCCAGCGCCATCGCGCGGCGCATGCTCCACGTGGCGCCCATCGCGTTCCAGGTGCGCGTCACGTTCAGCATCATCGCCATGTTGCGGATGCCGTCCGTCAGCCCCGCCACCGGCACCGCCAGCGTCCCGTCCAGCGTCAGCTCCGCGGTGGGCACCTTGCGTGTGCCCAGCTTGTCCTTCAGCCGGTTGATCTGGATGCCATTGAGCCGGCCCTGCGCGTCCCGCGTCTCCACGAAGAAGAGCGCCAGCCCCTTGCCACCGGGGCCGTTGCCCGTGGGGCGCGCCAGCGTCAGCGCCATCTGCGCCGTCGTCGCGGACGTGAACCACTTCGTGCCGTACAGCCGCCAGCCCTCGGGGGACTGCCGCGCCTCCGTCAGCGTCAGGCCCACGTCCGAGCCGCCCGTGCGCTCCGTCATCCACTGGCCCGACGTCCAGAACGTCGCCGGATCACGCGACGTCAGGCGGGGCAGGGCGTGGTCGATGAGCGCCTGGTTGCCCAGCGACAGGAGCGACCGCGCCGCGCCGTCCGTCATCGCCAGCGGACACGAGTAGACGTCCAGCGACGGCTGCACCAGGTAGTTCAGCGCGAACTGGTGCACGCGGCTGAGCGCGCCGTTCTTCTGCTCATAGGCGACCGCGATCAGGCCCTTCTTCGCCGTCAGCGCCTCCGCCTCCTTCCACAGCGGTGTCACCTCGATGTGGTCGATGCGCTGACCCCACGGGCTCCACTGCGTGAGCACGGGCTCGTTCAGCCGGTCGCGCTGCTGGAACTCGTAGAAGTACTTGCCTCCCAGCTCCCCCAGCTCGCGGAAGTCATCCTGGAGCGAGCGGAACATTTCCTCCGGAAGGGTGCGGGCGAGGTAGCTCTGGAAGAACGTGTCGTCGTCGTACTGGTTGCCAAGACCGGGGGGCGCCTGGAAGAAGCTCATGGCCCGAAGTTAACACCGCTGACACGACGGTGGGGTACAGTGGCGTCCCCCTCCCGCCGGAGCCGTGATGGCTGACTTTCCCCGCAGGCCCCCCCCTGGCCCAGGTTCGTCTTCCCTCGACGCCGAGCAGGACGAGAATCGCAGCATCACTCCGCTGGAGACGCCCGCCGCGACGGCGAACCCCGTCCTGTCCGCACCTCCCCGGCCGCGCTCGCCCACCACCGCCGGCATGCCCCTGGGCGGAGAGCAGCGGACGGAGCCCACCCGCTCCAGGGCTGCTCAACCCGCGCCGCTGCCCTCCGTCATCTTCGATCCGATGCCGCGCCCCCGCGTGCCGCCCGCGCAGTCCGCTGGCGTGGCCCCGCCGGGCGCGCCGCCGCCCTTCAACGAGGAGATGCTCGACGTCCAGACGGAGCGGCGCACCGCTCCCCCCGGCCGCCTCCTCCGCAGGATCCTGACCGTCGCGCGGCCCCTGGCATGGAGCGCCGCGGTCCGGAGGCGGAGCGCCGCGGTCCTCCCCCGGAGGCGGACCGCCGTGGCGCGGCTCCCGGAGCGCCCGACCGTCGCGGTTCGGCGGCGGCACCGCAGCAGGGCTACGTGGGCCCGGAGCGGCGCGGCTTCCGTCGCGGTGAAGCGGCGGATGCCCCGGCGACGAACCGCTTCTGGCCCGCGCAGCCGAAGACGCTCCAGGAGGCCGGCCTCAACACCACGTTCGTGGAGGAATTGGTCCTCAAGGCCATCTTCTTCGCGGGTGAAATGCGCGGCATGGACGTGGCCACGCGCCTGCAACTGCCCACCGCGCTGGTGGACGAGGTCATCGAGGGACTGCGCCGCCAGAAGTACATCGACATCCGTGGCGGTGGCGCGTCCGGCGTGGGCCGCTCCACGATGATCTACCAGCTCACGACCTTCGTGACCGACGTGCTGCGGCAGATCCTGGACCGCAACCGCTACAACGGCCCGGCGCCCGTGCCGTTCAACGAATGGGTCGCGGCCGTGAAGCAGCAGACCGTGCGCGGCAACCGCATCACCCGCCAGCGCATGCAGGACAAGTTCGGCGACCTGATCATCCGCGACTACATCTTCGACGGCATCGGCCCGGCGATGAACTCCGGACGCGCCATCTTCTTCTACGGCCCTCCGGGCAACGGCAAGACGGCCATCTGCCAGGGCATGGTCAACTGCTACGAGGGGGACATCTTCGTCCCGCACGCGGTGCTCATCGACGACTTCGTGGTGAAGATGTTCGACGCGAACATCCACCGCGCGGTGGAGGACGAGCCCGGCGCGCCCTCGTACGACCGCCGCTGGGTGCGCTGCCGCCGGCCGCTGGTGGTGGTGGGCGGTGAGCTCACGCTGGAGATGCTCGACCTCGTCTACACCCCGGAGGTGAAGTACTACGAGGCGCCGTTCCAGATGAAGGCATCCAACGGGATGCTCCTCATCGACGACTTCGGCCGCCAGAAGGTGTCCCCGAAGGATCTTCTCAACCGGTGGATCGTCCCGCTGGAGAGCGACGTGGACATCCTCACGCTCCATACCGGCAAGAAGATCCAGGTGCCCTTCGACGTGTTCGCCGCCTTCTCCACCAACCTGGATCCCAGCGCCCTCGTGGACGACGCCTTCTTGCGCCGCGTCCGCTACAAGCTGGAGGTGCAGCGCCCGGACGAGGAGCAGTTCCACGAGATCTTCCAGGTGATGTGCAGGAAGCGCGGTGTGCCCTACGACGCGCGCGCCGTGGACTACCTCATCGACGAGCACTACCGCCCGCACAACCGGCCCTTCGCCGCGTGCCAGCCTCGCGACCTGTTGGATCAGGTCATCGACATGGCGCATTACCAGGGGGCGGCCCCGCGCCTGGATCCCGCGCTGCTCGACTCCGCCGTGCGCAGCTACTTCGTGCGCTTCGACAAGCCCCAGACGTCCTCGCCCACCTCGGCGTCCGCGGGCTGAAGCGGCTGGGGGCCGTCCCCCGCGAACGGCCCCCACGGCGACGGCTGGAGCCACGTGCGCACCGTCTCCACGGGCACGTTGGCCAGCACGTCCACCATGGACAGCCCCGTCACGAAGCGCCCCTCGCGCCCCTGCGCGTAGTCCGGGTGGCGGAAGCGCTGCCACAACAGGCGCACGTCCACCGCGCGGAAGCGCTCCGGCTTCAGGTACACCGTGGAGCCCGTCCCCGAGTAGTACGTGTGCGCGCCCGTCTGGAGGCAGTACTCCACCAGCCGCTGCGTCTTGTCCTCGCCCCGGCGCTCCAGCGTGGAGGACAGCACCAGGTTCGGCTCCAAGCCCAGCGGCGCGTAGAACAGCGCCATGCTGGACAGGAGCACGCGCAACAGCGACCCCGGGCCGGACTCGCGCGCGGCGGCGTCGTAGAAGGGCTCCACCAGCGGCAGCACCTGCGCGCGGAAGTGGGGCCGGCCTCCGTAGAGCGTCACCAGCGCCTGGAGATGTTTGCGCGCCCAGGGCTGGCTCGAGTCAATCGCCAGGTCGCGGATGCGCGTGTCGCGGTGCGGATCCTCCAGCGGGATGGACAGCCACTGGAAGCCCGGCTCGGACGGGGGCGGCGTGGGCACGCCGTGGGGCAGGGCGACGCGCGTGCGGCGCTGCCATCCGCGCCTCAGCCACTGCACGTCGTCCAGCACCACCAGCGTGCCGGCGCGGGCCACCTGCTCGTAGAAGTCCACCCACGGCAGGTAGTGGGGCTGCTCGGCGACGAGGACTCCAGGGTGTCCGGACACGCTCCGGATGATAGGGCCTTTCAGCCGCCGCGCACCGGGTGACGGAACACCGGAGGGAACACGCGCGGGGCCTTCTTCTTGCGCACGCAGGTGGTCTCCGCGCTCATGTAGCAGGCGGAGAACGCGCGCCGCCGCTGTCCGGGCCGGCCGCGCCCGGAGCGGTGCCAGACGTGGTTGTGCACGAGCAGCGCCTCCCCGGCCCGCACCGGCAGGGACACCACATGGGCCTCCGCGTCCGCCGCCTCCACGCGGTCCGGCGGAATCACGCCGCCCAGCGCCG
The DNA here is from genome assembly GCF_054512695.1 of Corallococcus sp. M7. Classification (NCBI taxonomy): domain Bacteria; kingdom Pseudomonadati; phylum Myxococcota; class Myxococcia; order Myxococcales; family Myxococcaceae; genus Corallococcus; species Corallococcus sp. M7. Next base: position 5,265,156 of record NZ_CM137252.1, on the reverse strand, counting down.
TCACCAGTCCCGCGCGGTGGCTGCCCGGAATCACCTCGAGGCAACCGCCGCCCTCCGGCGCGTCGTCCAGCGCGGTCCAGATTTGAAGGTCCGGCTCGCGCGTGAGGCCCCACAGCTTTCCGCCGTCCTGATGGAAGGGCAGGTTGCTGCCGCCCGCCGGGCCCTTGTGGAAGAGGATGGCGCGGTACAGGACGATGTCGCCGGGGATGCGCGCGCGGGCGATCCGCTCGAACAGCGGGTTCTCCAGCCACGCGAGGAAGCGCGGATCCTTCTCCAGCTTCTCCAGCTTGCGGTAGTCCAGGGACGGGCCCTGCCAGCCCAGCCCCAGGGGCGCGTCCTCGTAGCGGCCGGTGGCGGCGTCCGGTTGGAAGAACATCCCCGGGTACACCACGCGGCCGAGCATCAGGTCGTCCGCCCGCTCGCGCAGGGACTCCACGCCCGCGTCGTCCAGCACGCGGCCCAGGCGCGCGAAGCCGTGCGCCTCGTAGTGGGCGAGCACGGCCGCCACGTCCAACCCTTCCGCCTCCTCGCTGAGCATCGCGCGCACCATTGCCTGGAGGCCCGGGCGCGTCCAGCCCGGCCTTGTGCGGACAGGGGAGGGCGCCCTCGTGAGAGGGGCTGTCCGCCCTTGCACCCACGCCTGCCCGGCCGCATGGTGGGCGGGGATGCCCTACCGTCGCGCCACGCACCTCGTCTCCGCCCCGGATGGCACCCGGGTGGCGGTCCACACCCACAGCTCGGGCATGCCGGAGGAAGGCCGCGACGCAGCGCTCGCGGACCGCCCCACGGTGCTGCTGACCAACGGCATTGGCACGTCGGAGAATTTCTGGCGCCACATCGTCGCCGACCTGGAGCAGGACCACCGCGTGGTGCACTGGGACTACCGCGGCCACGGCATGAGCGAGGAGTCGCGCGACAACGACTACCGCGTCCAGGTGCACGTGGACGACCTGGAGCGCGTCACCGAGGCGGCCATGGCGCGCGGCGACGGCCGGCCTCCGCACCACATCGCCTTTTCCATGGGCGTGCGCATCCTGCTGGAGCTGTACCGCCGCCGGCCGGACCTGGTGCCGTCCATGACGCTCATCGCGGGGACGCCGGGCGTGCCGGGCTCGGCGGATCCGCGCTGGGGATCCCGCATTGCGTTGTCCGCCGCGAAGGGGATGCTGGCCGCCGGAACGCCCTGGGTGCCGGTGGTGGCGCCCGCGGTGAAGGCCTTCCTCGCGACTCCGCTGGCGGATCCGCTGGCGAGGGCCGTGGGCGCGCTGCGGCCCCGGGCTCCGCGCGAGGACATCGCCGAGTTCCTCGACGCGCTCTACCACATGAGTCCGCAGGCCTATTGGCGCACGCTGCGAGGCCTCACGGAGGGCCACGCCTGGGACGTCCTCCCGACCATCCGGGTGCCCGTGCTGATCATCGCCGCGAGCAACGACGTCCTCGTGCCCCTGTCGGAAGTGCAGCGGTTGCACCGCGCGCTGCCCCAGGCCCACTGGCTCCAGGTGGATGACGCCGGCCACGCGGGCCTCCTGGAGGCCGGGACGGAGATCGCCCAGTCCGTTCGGGGCTTCCTGGATGCGCATGGATTGGCGGATTCAACCTCCACGCAAACCCCCGGGACTCCAGGCTGAGGCCGGGCCGGTCCGGATGACCCATCCGCACTGCCAGGTCTTGAGAATCCGGTGACCCCAAGGGTTCCATGTCCGTGGGCCAGAAGTCACCGGGAGGGGTTTGCGTCGGCCTGTAATTTTGTGGTTTGTGAGGAGGCTCAGTACTCAACACGGAGTCTCCATGTCCTGGTCTTCCCGGCACCTGCTGGTCCCTTTGTCAGCGGTGCTGTTGGTCTTGTCGGCGTGCGGTGGTGATGACGACAAGAACCCTGTCTGCGGCAACGGCATCATCGAGAGTGGCGAAGCGTGCGACGACGGCAACCGCGTCGAAGGCGACCGCTGCAACAACAGCTGTCAGGTGACCACGCCCACGACCGACGCAGGCACCAACACGGACGCCGGCACTGACGCGGGCACGGAGACCGACGCGGGCACCGAGACGGACGCGGGCACCGAGACGGACGCCGGCACCGAGACGGACGCGGGCACGGCCACCGACGCGGGCACGGAGACGGACGCCGGGACGGCCACCGACGCGGGCACGGAGACGGACGCGGGCACGGAGACGGACGGCGGCTCTGGCCCGGTCGACGCGGGTACGGACGCGGGCACGGAGACGGATGCCGGCACCGAGACGGACGCGGGCACCATTGACGCGGGCACGGACGCCGGGACGGAGACGGACGCGGGCACGGATGGCGGCGCCATCGACGGCGGCCCGGCTCCGGACGCGGGCACGGGTTCGGACGCGGGCACCGATGCGGGCACCACGGCGACGCTCAGCGCGCTGGAGCCGGCCGCGGTCTTCGCGCGCTCGGGCACCACGGGTGAGACGATTCCGGAGCCGCTCGCGGTGTCGCTGAGCGCCGAGGCCACCACGGACGTCGTGGTCCAGGTCACCTCGTCCAGCCCCTCCATCGTCATCGCGAACAACGGCCAGGTGACGGTGCCCGCGGGCTCGCGCTCCGCGCCGGTCGTCGTGACGGCGGACTCCGCGGCGGGCTCCGCCAAGGCGACGCTGACGGCCACGCTGGGCGCGGACTCGCGCACCGCCACCGTGCGCGTGCTCGGCGCGACGGAAGCGGCCTCGCTGGCGTTCCTGTCGCCGGAGACGGTGTCCCTGTCCTCCGGTCAGACGGCCAACGTCACCGTGACGCTCGACATCCCGGCCGCGGAGGCCACGTCCATCGCGCTGTCCACGACGGGCAACGTGGGCTCCGTGCCGGCCACCGTGACGGTGCCGGCCAACGAGATCTCCGCCAAGTTCACCTTCACCGCTGGCGCGGTCGGCTCCACGGGCACCATCGTGGCCACGCTCAACGGCCAGTCCGTGTCCGCCCAGGCGCAGGTCACCGCCGCCCCCACGACGAACCACGTCGTCATCAGCGAGGTCGCGGGCGGTGGCCCCGGCGGCGCGGGCGATGAGTTCGTGGAGCTCTACAACCCGACGAACGCGGAGGTGAACATCGGCGGCTGGAAGCTCCAGTACAAGAGCGCCACCGGCGCCACCTACAGCGGTTCCTTCACGCTGCCGAACACCGCTCGCATCGCGGCCCACGGCTACTTCCTGCTGACCAACCGGGACTACGTGGGCACGGTCACCACCGACCAGAGCTGGGGCACCACCTTCGCCATGAGCGCCTCCGCGGGCCACGTCCGCATCGGGTCCGCGGCGATGGGCACCACTCCGGGTGACGCGAACGCGGTGGACACGGTGGGCTTCGGCGGCACGGCGGACTCGGCGGAGGGCAAGAGCCCCGTCACCGGGACCATCGCGAACAACGGCAGCATCGAGCGCAAGGCCAACGCCGGCTCGTCCGCGGCCACGATGGAGGGTGGCTCGGACGCGGCGAAGGGCAACAGCTACGACACCAACGTGAACAGCGCGGACTTCATCCTGCGCACCACGCGCAACCCGCAGAACAAGGCGAGCGGCACGGAAACGCCTTGACGCACTGAGCAGTAGAACGGCCCCCACCGTCCGTCCAGGAACGGTGGGGGCTGGAAATACCCGCGCGCTTTCGCCATAAGCGGGGGCGTGCGAGTCGTCTCCTGGAACGTCAACGGTCTGCGCTCCATCCACCGCAAGGGCTTCCTCCCGTGGCTGTCCAAGGCCCGGGCGGACATCGTGGGGCTGCAGGAGGTGCGCGCCCGCGTGGAGCAGCTCCCCGCGGAGGTGCGCGCCCCCCGCCGTTGGAAGACCCACTTCGTGGCCGCGGAGCGCCCCGGCTACAGCGGCGTGGGCCTCTTCAGCCGCCACGAACCGGAAGAGCTCACCACCACCCTGGACGCGCCGGAGATGGACGCGGAGGGCCGCCTCCAGTTCGCCCGCTTCGGCAAGCTCACCGTGGTCAACGGCTACTTCCCCAACGGCAACGGGAAGGACCGGGACCTCTCCCGCATCCCCTTCAAGCTGGACTTCTACCGCCGGCTCTTCGCGCGCCTGGAGAAGCCGCTGCGCGACAACCAGCGCGTGCTGGTGATGGGGGACTTCAACACCGCCCACCAGGACATCGACCTGGCGCGCCCGCGCGAGAACCGCGAGACGAGCGGCTTCCGCCCGGAGGAGCGCGCGGAGTTCGACCGGTGGATCCGCGCGGGCTGGGTGGACACCTTCCGCCACTTCAACTCCGGTGGTGGCCACTACTCCTGGTGGAGCCAGCGCGCCGGCGTGCGCGAGAAGAACATCGGCTGGCGCATCGACTACGTGCTCGCCACCCCCGCGGCGCTCGCCTTCGTGAAGAAGGCGGCCGTGCACTCGGACGTCCACGGGTCGGATCACTGCCCGGTGAGCGTGGACCTGGATCCCGCGGTCCTCGCTTGAACCCCCTCATGCCCAAGGGACACTTCTCATGAACGCACTGCTCTCCATCTGGACCTGGCTCGAGGTGGCCCTCGTCGCCCTGGTGGGCTTCTTCGTCCAGCTCTTCCTGCTCCTCGTCACGTTCCTCTTCGACAAGCGCCGCTACGTGGTGGGCCGTTGCTTCCGCGTGGTGGGCGTCACCGCCGCGAAGCTCACGCCCTTCTGGCGCTTCGGCGTACATGGGAACGTGCCGGACCGCGTGGCGCCCAACACCGTGGTGGTGAGCAACCACGAATCCAACGCGGACTGCTTCCTCATCTCCTTCCTGCCGTGGGAGATGAAGTGGCTGGGCAAGCGCAGCCTCTTCAAGGTGCCCGTGGTGGGCTGGATGATGAGCATCGCCGGGGACGTCCCGGTGGAGCGCGGCGACCGCGACTCGGCCACCGGCGCGATGGCGCGCTGCAAGCAGTGGCTGGACAAGGGGATGCCGGTGATGATCTTCCCGGAGGGCACCCGCTCCAAGACGGACGAGCTGCTGCCCTTCAAGGACGGCGCCTTCCGGCTCGCCATCGAGAACCAGGCGGACGTGCTGCCCCTGGCGGTGAGCGGCACGCGGCTCGCGCTGCCCAAGCACTCGTGGCGCTTCGCCACGTCGCGCGGGCTGGTGACGGTGGGCACGCCCATCTCCACCAAGGGGATGACCCTGGACGACGTGGAGTCGCTCAAGAACCAGGCGCGCGCGCAGATTGAAGCCCTGCGCGCGTCGCTCAAGCCGTTGACGGGAGGCGCGTCCCCCGTGCCGGCGACGGACGCCAACGCCGCCCGCTGAGCGGCCAGCGGGCCGTGGCCCGCGTGTCGTCCAGGAACGCACGCACTCCAGATTGTTGAGCCTTCACGCGGAGGCTGGACTATGGAGTCCCCTCGGGGCCGCTCCTCGCGCTCCGGCTTGGCGCATGGCGCCCGGGAAGGAAGCGTGTGATGACGCTGGGTGGTGCACGTGAAGAGCAGCGGGTGTCCACGGGCATTCCCGGCCTGGACACCGTGCTGTGCGGCGGCCTGCGCAAGGGCCGCATGTACATGGTCCTGGGCCTGCCGGGCGCGGGCAAGACCATCCTCGCCAACCAGATCTGCTTCCACCAGGCGGCCCAGGGCCACCGGGTCCTCTACCTCACGCTCCTGGCCGAGTCGCACACGGAGCTGGTGAGCAACCTCCAGACGCTGTCGTTCTTCGACCCGGCCTGCGTGCCGGGGAAGATCAGCTACCTGAGCGCCTTCACCATCCTGGAGCAGGGCGGGCTGGACGCGCTCGCGGAACTGGTGCGCAAGGAGATCAAGGCGCACAAGGCCTCGCTGCTCGTGCTGGACGGGCTGCTGGCGGCGGAGGAGCTGGCGCCGTCGCGGCAGGCGCTCAAGAAGTTCATCCACGGCCTCCAGGTCGTGACGGGCCTCATCGGCTGCACCACGGTGGTGCTCACCACCGGGGGCGACAAGGGCCTGCGCGCCGAGCACACCATGGTGGATGGCCTGCTGCTGCTCCAGCAGCGGACCTTCGGCGTGCGCACCCTGCGCGAGCTGAGCGTGCGCAAGTTCCGGGGCAGCGCGTACAAGCTGGGGCAGCACGGCTTCGAGATCACCGCGGACGGGCTCACCGTCTATCCCCGCCTGGAATCCATGGTGGACGGCAACCTGGTGCCCGGCGCGGGGCGGCGCGAGCGCGACGCCTTCGGCGTGGCCGGCCTGGACACGATGCTCAAGGGCGGCGTTCCCTCGGGCTCCACCACCATCCTCCTGGGGCCCCCGGGTAGCGGCAAGACGCTGCTGGGCCTGAGCTTCCTGGCGGAAGGCGCACGCCGGGGGGAGCGCGGCCACTACTTCGCCTTCTACGACGCGCCGGAGCGGATGCTCGCGCAGGCGGCGGGCGTGGGCCTGCACCTGCAGCCCCTGATGGAGCGCGGGGACCTGGAGGTGAGCTTCCGGCCGCCCACGGAGAACATCCTCGACAAGCTGGGCACGGAGCTGCTGACCATCGTCCGCAGCGGCCGGGTGCGCCGCGTCTTCCTGGACGGCTACGAAGCGCTCCGCCGCGCCTCCACTCGCAACACGCGGGTGGCGCGCTTCCTGGCGGCGCTCGTCAACGAGTGCCGGGTGCGCGAGGTGACACTCATCTACACCGCGGAGGCCACCGCCGCCTTCGGACCGGAGGTGCGCTTCCCGCTCAAGGGCATCTCCATGGTGGCGGAGAACATCCTGTTCCTGCGCATGGTGGAGCTGCACTCCGGGCTGCGCCGCTTCATCGCGGCGCTCAAGGTCCGCAACAGCGCCTACGATCCCGCCCTGCGCGAGCTGGAGATCACGGGCAGGGGACTCAAGGTCGGCGAGCCCTTCGCGGAAGGGCAGATGTTGATGACGGGGCTCGCGCGCACGCGGACTCCGGAGCCGACCCCGTTGCCGAAGCCGCGCCGCAAGCCGCACGCGGGTAACAGGTCCACCGCCAGGGCGGCGGCACCGTCGAAGCCGCGCCGCAACGTCCGCAAGCGCCGAGGCAGCTGACCATGGGGCCCGTCCTCATCGTCGACGACGAGTTCGGCATCGTGGAGGCCGTCCGGGACCTCTTGTCCGACGAAGGCTACCGCACGGTCACGGCGCTCAACGGCCGCGAGGCCCTGGAGCGGATGCGCCAGGAGCGCCCGTCGATGGTGCTGCTCGACTACATGATGCCGGTGCTCAACGGGCCGGGGGTTCTGGAGTCCATGCACAAGGACCCGGCCCTGCGCGACGTCCCGGTGGTGATGATGAGCGCCAGCCCGCCGGACTTCTGGCAGCACCTGCCCTGCGCGGGCTTCCTGCCCAAGCCCTTCGACATCGAGCAACTGCTCGCCATCGTCCGGCGCATGATCGGTCCGCCGCCGCTGGCGCACTGAAGGCCTGCGTGAGGCGTTCAATCGCATGGGCATGGCTCATCGCGTGTGTCGTGCTGGGGGCGGCCCTGGGCATCGCGGGTGATTTCCTCACGGCGGACAGCCCTCCGCCCGTGCACGACGTCTTGAACGCGCTCGTGCTTGCTCCAGTCGCGATCACCGTGGGCGGAACGGCCACCACGTTGCCAGCGCTCACCATGCCATTCCTGGTGGGCGGGCTCTTGTTCTGGCCGGTCCTGGTCGTCCTGGCCCGTCGCTGGTTGAGGCAGGGCACGGTCTGGGTCCTGCCACTGCTACTGCTCTGGTGCTGGCAGGGCTTCTTCCAACTCGTCCATCGCTACTGGATGATCATGTCGGCGTAGGCGAGTCCCTGGAACTGCGTACGGCAGCTCCCGGGGCTCTCTGCTTTGAGGTCGACCCCCGCGCATCCTGGCGCGGTGCGGTCCCCCGTCGCCGGGAACGGCGCACTGCATCAACAGATTGACCGCACGAAGCGTGTTCTCGGCTGCTTGCAAATGGGTAAAGGGGGCTGGTATTTCTTCGTCAATCGAACGAACTCGCATGTTCGCGGTGGGCGGGGACGCGGGGCGGCTCCAGGTGGCAGGGGCCCCGGCGGCGGGAGACGGCGGTTTCTCCTCTGGCGTATGTCGGCGTGGGTGACGCGGCGCAGCATGCGGGCGGCGGCTTTCAGCAGGTTCGTATTTCTTCGCCGTAAGAACGAAGTCATCCCAGCAAGACAACCCGGAGGGGATTCATGCTTCGCACCAGGCGTTTCGCGTGGACGTTGACGGCCGTTGGAGTTTTCGCGCTCTCGGGGCTCGTGGGCGCGTGTGACCCCGAAGATGACCCCACGCCGGGCACCCAGAGCGACGCCGGCACCAAGACGGACGCGGGCACCAACACGGACGCCGGCACCAACACCGACGCCGGGACGAACACCGACGCGGGCACCAACACGGACGCCGGTACCAACACGGACGCCGGGACGAACACCGACGCGGGCACGGAGACGGACGCTGGCGTGGACGCGGGCACCCAGACGACGCTGCCCCTGGCGGTGGACGGCACCTGGGCGGCCAGCGGCTACATGGGTGACGGCTCGACCGAGGGCCTGCTCGTCGACGAGCCGGTCTGCGCCACGCCCCGTCCGGGCTCGGGCCTGGGGACGTGCCACAAGTTCACCTATACGAAGGGTGGCAATGGCTGGGCGGGCATCTTCTGGCAGTACCCGGAAGGCAACTGGGGCAAGACCAGCACGCCGGGCTTCCTGGTGCCGGACGGCGCGAAGTCCGTGACCTTCTACGCCTGGAGCGAGAAGGGCGGAGAGACCGTCGACTTCTTCGTCGGCTACGGCCCTGACTCCCAGGACGGCTTCGAGAAGAAGCTCAACCCCTCCGCCGTGCTGACCACGACGCCCACCCAGTACACGCTCGACATCAGCAAGATCCGCTACGCCGACGTGGCGGCGGGCTTCGGTTGGTCCGCTGGAGGCCACGACACGCCGTTCGTGTTCTACATCGACGACATCCAGTGGAAGTAAACCCCTCCCTGAGCGCCCGGTGCGCCCAACCAGGAACGTGAGCGGACGATGAAAGCGGGAACGGCGGTGTTGACGGTCGATGCGGCGGGCATGCGCGCGCAGAACAGCGGCCTGCTGCTCAACATGATCTGGCGCGAGCGTCAGATCTCCCGGGCGGAGATCGCCCGGCGCACGGAGCTCAGCCCGTCGACCGTCTCCGCCATCGTCGCGGACCTGGAGCAGGCGGACCTGGTGCGCAGCATCGGCGCCGGGGTCTCCCGCGGAGGCCGCCGTCCCACGCTCATCGGCTTCTGCGACGAAGCGTTCAGCCTGGTGGGCGTCGAACTGGGCGCCTCCCACGTCACCGTCGTCCTCACGGACCTCCGCGGCCGCGTGCGCACGCAGAGCAAGGCGAGCCACGCGGTGCGCGGCGATCCGGAAGGCTCGCTGCAGAAGGCGAAGGAGCTGGTCCAGGAGTGCCTGGACGCCGAGCGCGTCCCGCGCCGCTCCGTCGTCGGCATGGGGGTGGCCGTGCCCAGCCCCGTGCACCCGGCGGCCCCGGGCAAGATGTCCCCCCTCATCCTCCCCGCGTGGAAGCACGTGGACGTGAAGGAGTGGTTCGAGACCACCTTCGACATGCCGGTGTTCGTGGACAACGACGCGAACCTCGGCGCGCTGTCGGAGTGCTTCTGGGGCGCGGGCTCCGGCGGCGAGGACCTCACGTACATCAAGCTCGCCACCGGTATCGGCGCGGGCCACATCATCCACGGCGACGTGTACCGGGGTGCCGGCGGAACGGCCGGTGAGATCGGCCACATCCCGGTGGACTCCAACGGGCCGCTCTGTGTCTGCGGCCTGAGGGGCTGCCTCGTCACCCTCATTGGCTCCACGGCGCTCACCGAGCGCGCGCGCGAACTCATGGGCACCCGTGGCCGTGGCAAGGCGCCCACTGTGCGCGACCTGGTGGAGGGCGCCCGCACGGGTGACGCCGCCGCGAAGCAGATCATCGACGGCATGGGCGCCTACCTGGGCATCGCCGTGGGCGGCCTGCTCAACCTGCTGAACCCCGCCATCGTCGTGCTGGGCGGGGAGATCTCCTCCGTGGGCGAGATGCTGCTCGACCCCTTGCGCGCGTCCGTGCGGCAGCGCGCCCTGTCCGTCTCCATGGCGGAGACGCGCATCGTCACGTCGGTGCTGGGAGAGCGGGCCATCGCCGTGGGCGCGGCCACCCTGGTGCTCCAGGCGGCGCTGCGCGACCGCTCCCTCTTTCCCACGCAGAACGTCGGGAGAAGTGCATGACTTCGCGCCGTCTTGTCCTCGCCCTGGCCCTCTCGGGCCTGGGAATGGCTTCGTGTGATCCGGCAGCAGGTCTGGATAACAAGCAAAACGAGCAACCCAAGCCCGTGACGGAGCAGCCGGGGACGGGCTGGGAGATCGTCTGGCAGGACGAGTTCGACGGTCCGGCGGGCTCGCTGCCCTCGAAGGAGAACTGGGTCCCGGACGTGGGCGGGGACGGGTGGGGCAACGGCCAGTACGAGTACAACACCGCGCGGGCGGAGAACGCGCAGCTGGACGGCGAGGGCCACCTGGCCATCATCGCGCGCAAGGAGCGCTACGGCGGCAATGACTACACATCCGCGCGCCTGACGACGAAGAACCGCTACTCCAAGGCCTACGGCCGCATCGAGGCGCGCATCAAGCTGCCCACGGGCCGGGGCATCTGGCCGGCGTTCTGGCTGCTGGGCGCGGACGTGGACTCCGTCGGCTGGCCGGCGTGCGGCGAGATCGACATCATGGAGCACAAGGGGCAGATCCCCTCCGTGGTGAGCAGCGCGGTGCACGGGCCGGGCTACTCCGGTGGCTCGAACATTGGCCGCCAGCACGCCGTCTCAGGGCCGCCGCTCGCCGAGGACTTCCACCTCTACGCGGTGGAGTGGGAGCCGGAGCTCCTGCGCTTCATCGTCGACGACACCGTCTTCTTCGAAGTGACTCCGAAGAGCCTGCCGTCCGGCCGGAAGTGGGTCTACGACCATCCGCACTTCATCATCCTGAACATCGCGGTGGGCGGCTCGTTCGTGGGGCCGCCGGACGCCAAGACGGTGTTTCCGCAGACGATGAAGGTGGACTACGTGCGCGTCTACGAAAGGGCCGCGCAGTGAGGTTCGCCCGCGCGCTCCTGCCGCTGGCACTGCTGGTGGCGTGCTCGTCCGAGCCGCGCCCCCGGCCGCCGGGCGTGCTGTTCGTCTCCGTGGAGCAGCAGAGCGCGTGGGTGCGCAACTTCAACCCGCTGTTCGCGGGCGCCGGTGCGCGCTGGCCCACCCGGGCGGGCGTGTACGAGTGCATGGAGATCTTCAGCTCCGCGCAGGGCCAGTGGGTGCCCTGGCTCGCCACCGGCCACGCGTGGTCGGAGGACCAGCTCACGCTGCGCTTCACCCTTCGCGACGGCGTCCTCTGGTCCGACGGCAAGCCCTTCACCGCGGACGACGTCGTCTTCACCTTCCACCTGCTCAAGCAGCATGCGGCGCTGGACGCGGGCGGCGTGTGGCGCTTCCTCACGGACGTGAAGGCGGAGGGTAAGGGCACCGTCGCCTTCAGCTTCTCGCGCGTGTACCTGCCCGGCTTCAGCGACCTGGCGCATCAGATCATCGTGCCCCAGCACGTGTGGAAGGACGTCGCGGACCCGGTGACGTTCACCAACCCGGAGCCGGTGGCCACCGGGCCCTTCACCCAGGTGACGCTGTTCCGCAACCAGGTCTACGAGCTGGGCAGGAACCCGCACTACTGGCAGCCCGGCAAGCCCGCGGTGTCCGCGCTGCGCTTCCTCGCGTTCCCCACCAACGACCAGGCCAACATGGCGCTCGTGGAGGGGGAGGTGGACTGGGCGGGCAACTTCGTGCCGGCCGTGGACCGCACCTTCGTGTCGCGGGATCCCGCGCACCACGCGCGCTGGTTCCCGCTCTACGGCAGCACCGTTTTCCTCTATCCCAACACCACGCGCCCGCCGCTGGATGACGTGCGCGTGCGCAAGGCGCTGAGCATGGCGCTGGACCGCGACCGACTGGTGGAGGTGGCCATGTATGGCTACACCCGCCCCGCGGACGCCACCGCCCTCAACGACGCGTACACCGGCTGGAAGGACGCGGAGGTCGCGAAGGACGCGTGGACGCACTACGACCTGGACGCGGCCAACAAGCTCCTGGACGAGGCGGGCCTCACGCGCGGCGCGGACGGGATGCGGCGCCTCAAGGACGGGCAGCCCTTCGCGCTGGACCTGGAGGTCGTGAGCGGGTGGTCGGACTGGGTGCGGGCGGGGCAGGTGGTGGGCCGCGACCTGCGCAAGCTGGGCATCGGCGTGACGCTCAAGACGTACGAGTTCGGCACCTGGTTCACGCGCCTGCAGAAGGGCGAGTTCCAGCTGGCCATCTCCTGGTCGCTGGACGGGACCACGCCGTACAACTTCTACAAGTGGCTGCTGTCGCCGCGCACGGTGCGGCCAGTGGGCGAGGTGGCCGCGGCCAACTGGCACCGCATGGGCGACGCGCAGGCGGATGAACTGCTCGTGCGCTTCGAGCGCGCCGGCACGCCGGAGGAGCAGCACGCGCTGATGTCCCAGGTGCAGCAGCGCTTCTCCGCCACCGCGCCCGCGATTCCCCTGTTCCCCAACCCGTCCTGGGGCGAGTCCAACTCCTCGCGCTTCACGGGCTTCCCCACCGAGCAGAACCCCTACGCGCGGCTCGCGCCGCACGCGGAGCCCGACAGCCTGCTGGTGCTGACGCGGCTGTCCCCGAGGGAGCGCTGACCATGGGCCGCTACATCCTCCGGCGACTGGGCTTCTACCTCATCGCCGCGTGGGCCTCGCTCACGCTCAACTTCGTGATTCCGCGCCTGGCCCCCGGTGACCCGGCCGCGGCCATGTTCGCGCGCTTCGAGGGCAAGGTCGCGCCGGAGGCCATGGGCGCGCTGAAGGCCGCCTTCGGCTTCACGGACGCGCCGCTTTACGCCCAGTACTTCACCTACCTGAAGCACCTGGTGCAGGGCGACCTGGGCATGTCCTACGCCTACTTCCCCGCGCGCGTGTCGGAGGTCATCGGCACGGGCCTGATGTGGACGGTGGGGCTGGCCGGCGTGGCGGTCATCATCAGCTTCGTCGTCGGGTCCTTCCTGGGCGTGCTCGCCGCGTGGAACCGGGGCGGGTGGCTGGACTCGGGGCTGGCTCCGGCGCTCGCGTTCCTGGGGGCCTTCCCGTACTTCTGGCTGGCCATGCTGGCGCTGTACCTCTTCGGCTTCGTGCTGGGGTGGTTCCCGCTGCGCCACGCCTACGGGCACGACATGGAGCCCGGGCTGTCGTTCGCGTTCGCCGCGGATGTCGCCCGCCACGCGGTGCTGCCCGCGTCCTCCATCGTGGTGGCCACGCTGGGCGGGTGGATGCTGGGCATGCGCAACACGATGGTGGCCACGCTGGGCACGGACTCCATCCGCCTGGCGCACGCGCGGGGCCTTCCTCCCCGGCAGGTGATGCTGCGCTATGCCGCGCGCAACGCGCTGCTGCCCAACGTCACCAGCTTCGGCATGGCGGTGGGCTTCGTCCTGTCCGGCTCGCTGCTCACGGAGATCGTCTTCTCCTATCCGGGCACGGGCTACCTGCTCATCCTCGCGGTGCGCAACCAGGACTACCCGCTGATGCAGGGGCTCTTCCTGGTCATCACCCTGGCGGTGCTCGCGGCGAACTTCGCCGTGGACCTCATCTGCCTCTGGTTGGACCCGAGGACCCGCGCCCATGCGTGACTTCCTGCGAAGGCTCGCCCGCCACCGGAAGGCGGCGGTGGGCGGAAGCCTGCTCTTGTTCTTCCTCCTGCTCGCGGTGGTGGGGCCCTTCTTCGTGATGGACCCCACAGAGCTGGTGGGCCGGCCGCACCAGCCACCCAACGCGGCGCACTGGTTCGGCACCACCGGCCAGGGCCAGGACGTGCTCGCGCAGACGGTGGTGGGCGCGCGAGAGACGCTGGCGGTGGGCTTCGCGGTGGGCGCGCTCGTGACGCTGATTGGCGCGCTGGTGGGCATCACCTCCGGCTACCTGGGCCGCCGCGTGGACGACGTGCTGTCGCTCACCACCAACGTGTTCCTCGTCATCCCCGGCATGCCGCTGGCCATCGTGCTGGGCGCGTACCTGCCGTCCGGCCCGCTGCGCATGGTGGCGGTGCTGACCGTGGCGGGCTGGGCCTGGAACGCGCGCGTGTTCCGCGCGGAGTCGCTGGCCCTGCGCGGGCGCGACTTCGTGTCCGCGGCGGTGGTGACGGGGGAGAGCCACTCGCGCATCGTGTCGCGGGAGCTGTTGCCCAACATGGCGTCGCTGCTGGGCTCGTCGTTCATTGGGAACACGCTCTATGCCGTGGGCGCGCAGGTGGGCCTGGAGTTCCTGGGCCTGGGCGACGTGAGCGCGGTGACCTGGGGCACCAACCTCTACTGGGCCGGCAACGACGCGGCGCTGCTCACGCGCTCCTGGTGGATCTTCGTCCCCACGGGCCTGTGCATCGCGCTCGTGGGCTTCGCGCTCACGCTGCTGAGCTCCGCCATCGACGAGATGACCAACCCCGCGCTGCGCGTGCACAAGCCGACGGCGCTGCCCGCGAGCTCCGCCCCGCGCGCGCACCTGGAGAAGCCGGTGCCGGGCGTGCTCTTGCGCGTGCAGGACCTGTGCATCGACTACGCGACGGAGAAGGGCGCCTCCCGCGTGGTGGACTCGGTGTCCTTCGACGTGGCGCCCGGTGAGGTGTTCGGCCTGGCGGGTGAGTCCGGCAGCGGCAAGTCCACCATCGGCTCCGCGCTGCTGGGCCTGTTGCCTTCCTCCGCGCGCGTCACGCAGGGGCGCATCCTCTTCAACGGCATGGACGTCGCCGCGCTGGAGGGCCCGGCCCTGCGCGCGTTCCGCTGGCGCCAGGTGTCCATGGTGTTCCAGAGCGCCATGAGCGCGCTCAACCCGGTGCTCACGCTGGGCGAGCAGTTCCACGACACGCTCGCGGCGCACGGCCGCGTGTCGCGCGCCGCGTCCTACGCCCGCGCTCGGGAGCTGCTGGGCATGGTGGGCCTGTCGCCGGATCTGGTGACGGCGTGGCCGCACCAGCTCTCCGGCGGCATGCGGCAGCGCGTGGGCATCGCGCTGGCCCTGGCCCTGGAGCCCCGGCTGGTCATCATGGACGAGCCCACCACGGCGCTGGACGTCGTGGTGCAGAAGGAGCTGCTCCAGCGCATGGTGGAGCTCAAGCAGCGGCTGGGCTTCGCCATGCTCTTCATCACGCATGACCTGCCGCTGCTGCTCGCGCTGTCGGACCGCGTGGGCGTGCTCCAGGGCGGCAAGCTGGTGGAGGTGGACACGTCCGCCAACCTGCGCGCCGGGGCCCGCCACCCGTACACGCAGCTCCTGCTGTCGTCGTTCCCGCACCTGTCCGCGAAGGACGCCGTGCCGCAGCCGGTGCAGCAGGCGCCGGAGCTGTCCGTGTCCCGGCCGTCCACGCGTGTCGCCGCCATCACCGGAGGTCACCGATGAGCGCACCCCTCCTGGAGGCGGAAGGGCTCACCCGCAGCTACCTGGCGGGCGGCTTCTTCTCCCGTGAGCGCAAGCCCATCCTCAAGGGCGTGTCCTTCTCCCTCCAGCCGGGCGAGATCGTCGCGCTGGTGGGCGAGTCCGGCAGTGGCAAGTCCACGCTGGCGCGGCTCCTGGCCCGGCTGGACATGCCGGACGCGGGGCAGTTGCGGCTCGCCGGGCGCGACGTGCTGGCGGATGGAAGCGCGCAGGCGTCACTCGACTACCGGGGCCGCGTGCAGATGGTGTTCCAGGATCCGTTCGCGTCCCTCAACCCCGTGCACACGGTGGCCTACCACCTGGAGCGGCCGCTCGTGCGCCACGGCCGGGTGCCGAAGTCGGGCCTGCGCACGAAGGTGCTGTCCCTGTTGGAGTCCGTGGGCCTGACGCCCGCGGAGGCCTTCGCGAAGCGCTACCCGCATGAGCTGTCCGGCGGCCAGCGCCAGCGCGTGGCGGTGGCGCGCGCCCTGGCGGTGGAGCCGCAGGTCATCATCGCGGACGAGCCCACGTCCATGCTGGACGTGTCCACGCGCAAGGGCGTGCTGCAACTGCTCCGCGGCCTCACGCAGGAGCGCGGCATCGGCATCCTGTTCATCACCCACGACCTGGCGAGCGCGCGCCACCTGGCCGACCGCATCCTCGTGCTCTACGCGGGCACGGTGGTGGAGGCGGGCAGGGCGGACGAGGTGCTGCGCCAGCCGCGCCACCCGTACACGAAGCTGCTCCTGTCCGCGGTGCCGGATGGGGACGACTTCCTCCAGGCCGCGCTGCCGGTGCGCCCCGCCACGGGGTCTCCGCCGCTCGTGGGCTGCCCCTTCGCTCCGCGCTGCCCGGTGTCCGAGCCGCGCTGCTCCACCCTCACGCCTCCCGACGTCCTCCCGGCCGCGAATCACCTCGTCCGCTGCCACCTTGAAGTTCCGAAAGGAGTTACCGCCGATGCGTCAGTTTCCTCCTGACTTCCTCTGGGGAGTGGCCACCTCCGCGTATCAGATCGAGGGCGCCACCCGCGTGGACGGCCGTGGCGAGTCCATCTGGGACCGCTTCGCCGCCACCCCGGGGAAGATCCAAGACAAGTCCGACGGCTCGGTGGCCTGTGAGCACTACCGCCGCTGGCCGGAGGACATCGAACTGATGCGCTGGATGGGGCTGAAGTCCTACCGCTTCTCCATCGCGTGGCCGCGCATCCTCCCGGATGGCCGCGGCCGGGTGAACAGCGCGGGCGTGGACTTCTACTCGCGCCTGGTCGACTCACTCCTGGGCGCGGGCATCGAGCCCTTCGTCACGCTCTACCACTGGGACCTGCCGCAGGTGCTGGAGGACCAGGGCGGCTGGCCCGCGCGCGCCACCGGTGACGCCTTCGTGGAGTACGCGGACGTCATCAGCCGCGCCCTGGGCGACCGCGTGAGCCGGTGGATCACCCACAACGAGCCCTGGTGCATCAGCTACCTGGGCTACGGCAATGGCGAGCACGCCCCGGGCCACAAGGACTGGTCCAAGATGCTGGCCGCGGCGCACACGCTGCTCGTGTCGCACGGCAACGCGACGAAGGTGCTGCGCGCCAACGTGAAGAACGCGGAGGTGGGCATCACCCTCAACCTCACGCCGGGCGAGCCCGCGTCGCCCAGCCCGGAGGACGCGGACGCCACGCGCGACTTCGACGGCGGCTTCAACCGCTGGTTCCTGGAGCCGCTCTACGGCCGGGGCTATCCGAAGGACGTGATTGAAGACCACGTGAAGGCGGGCCGCATCGCGTCCCCGGACCTGGACTTCATCCAGCCCGGCGACCTGGAGACCATCGCCACGCCCACCGACTTCCTGGGCGTGAACTTCTATTCGCGCGCCGTCCTGCGCAGCAACCGCATCCCGGAGGAGCAGAACGCGCCGCGCACCGTGTTCGTGCGCCCGGACAAGACGGACATGGACTGGGAGGTGTGCCCGGCCTCGCTCACGCGCCTGCTGGTCCATCTGGAAACGGAATACAAGCCGGGCCCCATCTACATCACGGAGAACGGCTGCGCGTACTCCACGGCCCCCAGCGCGGACGGCCGCGTGCACGACGTGCAGCGCGTGGAGTACCTGCGCGGGCACCTGGAGGCGTGCAGTGACGCCATCGCGCAGGGCGTGAAGCTGGCGGGTTACTTCGCGTGGTCGCTGCTGGACAACTTCGAGTGGGCCTACGGGTACACCAAGCGCTTCGGCCTGGTGTGGGTGGACTACGCCACCCAGCAGCGCATCCCGAAGGACAGCGCCCATCTCTATCGCGATGTCGTGGCCCAGAACGGGCTGGACGTGGAGCAGGCCGCTTGAAAAGGCTCTTCCTGACGACGTGTCTGGCGTTGTGCGGCGGCACCCAGGCCTGGGCCCAGGTGTCCGGAGCGGGCTCGCCCCTCCAGTCGCCGCCCGCCGCGCAGCCGCCCTCCGCCGGCCCCGTGGACGCCGCCGCGCCCGTGCCGGGGCAGACGCCCGAGCCGCAGGCGCCCGCGCCCGCGGATGCCCCCATCGCGGCTCCGGCGACTCCCGCGCCCCCGCCTGTCGTGGCCTCGGACGCGAAGCGCACGACGGTGACGCGGGTGATCCACGACGAGCGCGGCTTCAAGCTCCAGGTGGACGGCAAGGACTTCCCCGTCCACGGCGTGAACTGGGGCTACACGCCCATTGGTGAGAACTACCGGTACTCGCTCTGGACGCAGCCGGAGGACTTCATCAAGCAGGTGCTGGCCAAGGAGATGGGGATGCTCCGCGACGCGGGCTTCAACGCCATCCGCCAGTTCGACGACATCCCGCCGGTCTGGGTCGAGTACATCTACCGGAACTACGGCATCCACACGCTGCTCAACCCGCTGATGGGACGCTATGGCCACCCGGTGAATGGGGTCATGGTCGTCAACATCGACTACTCGAACCCGGAGCACCGCAAGGCCATCCTCGGCGCGTTGGCCGAGAAGGTGGAGATCTACCGGGACGTGCCCGGCGTGCTCATGTGGCTGTTGGGCAATGAGAACAACTACGGCCTGCACTGGACGTCGTTCGAGATCGAAGCCCTGCCGGGCCAGGAGGACGCCGCCCGCGCGGAGTCGCTCTACACGCTCTACGGCGAGGCGGCCCGCACGGTGAAGAAGCGGGACACGAACCACCCCGTGTCCATCGCCAACGGCGACCTCCAGTACATCGATCTCATCGCCAAGCACTGCCAGGACCTGGACGTGCTGGGCACGAACGTCTACCGCGGCCCCACCGCGCGCGACCTGTTCGCGGAGGTGAAGGCCAAGCTCAACAAGCCGGTGTTCTTCAGTGAGTTCGGCGCGGACGCCTACGACGCCCGCGCGGGCCGTGAGGACCACGTGGCGCAGGCGGAGTACCTGCGCACGCAGTGGGAGCAGATCTACTTGGAGGGCTATGGCCAGGGGCTGTCCGGCACGGCCATTGGCGGCTTCGTGTTCCAGTGGGTGGACGGCTGGTGGAAGCACGGCCAGGAGTCCAACCTGTCCATCCACGACACCACCGCGACGTGGCCCAACGGCGGCTACGCGGCCGACTTCGTCCCCGGCCAGAACAACATGAACGAGGAGTGGTTCGGCATCGCGGCCCTGGGCCCGCCGGACTCCAACGGCATCAGCGGCATCCAGCCGCGCACGGCCTACTACGTCCTCCAGGCCGTGTTCCGCCTGGACCCGTACGCGACGACCACGAACCCGGACGTCATCCGCGACTACTTCGCGGGCATCCGTCCGTCCGCGCTCACCAGCGGCTACACGTCGTCCGTGGCGCTGGCGCGCACGGAGGAGCTCAGCGCGGTGCGGGTGTCCAACCTGCGGCTGCTGTTGGACAGCTCGCTGTCGCGCGGAAGCATCGCGACGACGCGGCCCAACCAGAGCTCCGCGGACCACACCGAATCCATCTTCTTCGACCTGGCGTTGCAGCCGGCCAGCGGCGTCTACGGCCGCGCGTCGTTCAACGTCGTGGGCAACGTGGCGCAGAACCGGCTCAACAACCTGTTCTACGAGAACCGCGGCACGCCCTCCACGCCTGGCACGGGCCAGGTCCCCGTGGGCCCGGGCGCCCCGGCGCGCGAGCAGTCGCCGCTGGATCGCTTCGCGCTGTACCAGGCGGAGTTCAAGTTCGACCGCTCGGACTTCGCGCTGGAAGGCTACTACCGCACCGGCCACTACCACTGGGGCGAGGAGGGTGACTTCTTCAACCTCTACCGCGAGGCGAACTACGGGCCGAACATCGACATCTACCACGGCAACGCGCCGTTCGGCGTGGTGTTCAGCGGCAAGAAGGCCATCGACGGATTGAAGGTCGCCATTGGCCCGGAGCTGTACTGGGGCGCCAACCCCTCCGTGGTGGCGAAGTACCGCGACAACGTGGGCCCGGTGAACGTGACGCTGGTGCACCAGGAGGACCTGGCGCAGGGCTCGTCGTCCTCCACGGCCTCCGTGGTGCGTGAGCGCATCGCGCGCAGGACGGCGCTCAACTTCCAGTACGCCACCGGCAAGCTGGTGCTGGACGTGGGCGGCCTGCTCTCCGCGCCCCAGCGCATTGGCGAGACGTTCACCTATACGCGCGCCGCTCCGGAAGGCGGCCCCAGCTACCTCAACAGCGGCTACGACGTGCTCCAGGACAAGGTGCAGTTCCTGGACACGCTGGGCGCCAAGGCGCGGCTCACCTACGACATGGGGCCGGTGCGCTGGCTGGTGCAGTCCTCCTTCCGCGGCCTCGTCGCGGACAGCGGACCGGAGCAGGGCAACATCATCACCGGCTGGAGCCTGCGCGAGAGCGGCCGAGGCAACCACTACGCGGGCCAGCTGGGCGCGGCGTTGCAGTTCGGCTCCATCCAGGTGTCGCCCAACGTCCTGTACCAGAAGCCCCTCATCGGGCCGAACCCCACCATCCAGGACGCATACGATCCGGCCACCGGCATGTACTACGCGGGCGTGCGGCCGCGCAGCGTGCTGGTGGACTCGTTCAGCGTGCTGGACAACCGCGAGACGCTGGGCGGCGAGCTGCTCATCACCTTCGACCCGACGCCGGGCACCTGGTTCTGGTCGTGGGACCGCGACATGCGCGAGGACGCGCCCTTCGCCGCGGGCCTGGACATCGTCTACCGGCACCAGCCCACGTCGCGTGACGCGGGCATCGCCATCCTCGCGGACGGCAGCACCATCGCCTTCGGCAGCGCGCCGGTGGCCCGCGACGAGTGGGAGACGTCCCTGCGCCTGGTGGGCAACCCCACCCAGCGCCTGCGCCTGTACGGCACGGCCTACGTGGGCAGCCAGCAGTCCTCCGGCGAGGACAGCCGGCAGATCCACCGCTTCGGCCTGGACGGCTCCGCGCTCTACGACACGCTGCTGCTCGCGGCCCAATTGCGCTTCAACGACTGGGGCCCGTACGACTACCACCGCGTCTTCAACCTCACCTACCCGGTGCAACTGGGCGGGGACCTGTCCTACGGCCTGAAGAAGCCGGTGCTGGGCGCGGTGTCCACGCGCTTCGGTCTGCGCGGGCTGGTGCGAATGCTGAACGAGTACTCGGAGGGCCTCAACGAGCGGGGCATCACCGAGGGCCTGAAGGGTCGCGAGTACGAGGTGGGCGCGTATGCCATCCTTTCTCTCTGAGGGAACACGCATCATGAGGACTGGTTTCCTGCTGGCCGCCGCCGTGGCCGCGCTGTCCGGCTGCTACGACGACCCGACCATCATCTACGGCAGGCCGCTGGACGGGATGACCTTCACGGTCACCGACCCGGCCATGGGCATCTACCCGAACACCTCCGTGCTGGATGATCCAAACAACCCCTTCGCCCTGTCGGGCGTGGGCACGGAGACGAAGTGGCAGATCCAGTCCGGCGCGGACCCCGTGGCGGCCTACTACTCGTGGGCCACGGTGCTCGCGAACGGGCCTTACGGCGAAGCGCAGTACTACGTGGCCCTCAACCTGGCGGCCATCTACCAGCGCGGCCTGGCGGATCAGGCGAGCCTGGCCGAGACGCGCGAGATGGCGGTGAAGGCCTACCAGTCCGTGCTCGACAACTTTCCGGACGCGGTGACGTACGACGCGTCCGGCACGGTGGCCTACGAGCTGGTGACGCCCGCGTACAAGGGCGTCGTCGAGCTGGGCGGCACCGTGGCGGGCGGCTGGGTGATGGTGAAGACCTCCAGTGGTGCGGACCGGGCGGTGAAGCCATGAAGAAGCCAGTGTGGGGCCTGTTGCTGCTGCTCGCCGCCTGCCGCCCGGATCCGGGCCCGGCGGACTACTCGGGCCAGGAGCTGCCGGACAACCAGAACCCCGACGGCGGGACGCAGCCCGCGGACATGCTGCCCGGGCCGTTCCCCTATGAGGCCGGCAAGGCCCGCCTGATGGTGGGCATCTTCTACGAGACGGGCCGCTCGCAGGAGATCATCCTCGACAACATCGACTCCAACTTCTACCTCTACGAGAACACCGTCTATGTGGAGTCCGACCCGGACCACATCGAGGGCAAGTCCGCGGACCGCATCGTCCAGAACGGCAAGCCGTGGATGGGCTTCGGTGTGCACTGGAAGCAGACGCACAACTTCGACGCCTGGAAGACGCTCCACGTGAGCATGAAGTCGTCCGACGCCGCCTTCGCCAACGTGAAGATCGGCATGACCAGTGGCACGGGCACCGCGGAGAAGGGCAACCCGCTCGCCGTCACGAAGTACGGCTGGGCGAACGACGGCGAGTGGCACCACCTGGCCATCCCCGTCGCGGACTTCGTCGCGGCGGGCCTGAAGCTCAACGACGTCTCTTCACCGTTCACCTTCGCGGCTGAAGGCGGAACGACCGGTCAGTCCCTCCTGCTCGACAACCTGTACTTCACCGCGGACTAGGCAGGAACGCAGTGCCAGGAAGGGCGGGCCGGCTGTCGCCGTGTGACAGCCGGAACGCCCGAGCCTTGTCTTGACGTCACCGTCACGCCCCCGCGTGCGGTGTCGACAGGGCAGGGATGCAGTGGCTGTTCCTACTCAAGGAGTCATCCCCCAATGACTGGATCCTCGCCGCAGTTGTCAAGCCCATGTCCGCGTGAAGCACCGCGTGTCGGGTTGTTACAAGCCTTCGCCGCGGTGCTCACGCTGGTGTCCCTCCTGGGCGCGTCCGACGCCCTGGCGCAGACGAACGTCGCGCTGAACAAGACCACCTATACCTCTTCCGCGGAGGGTCCATTCCTGGGCCAGTACGCGGTGGATGGTGACGGTGGCACCCGCTGGGCCAGCGGCTTCACGGCGAACGAATGGATCACCGTGGACCTGGGCCAGACGCGCACCATCTCGCGCGTGGTGCTCACCTGGGAGGCGGCCTACGCCACGGTCTACAAGATCCAGGTCTCCACCAACAACACCACCTTCACCGACGCGCTGACGGTGAACACCGGCGACGGCGCGGTGGACGACCTGTCCCTGCCATCCGGCATCACGGGCCGCTACGTCCGCGTGCAGGGCGTCACCCGCGCGCTGCCCGCGTATGGCTATTCGCTGTGGGAATTCGCCGTCTATGAGACGGGCGGCACGCCGCCTCCCACCAACACGGACCTGGCGCGCAACCGTCCGGCCACCGCGTCCAGCGTGGAGGCGGACGCCGCGGGGCTCCAGCCGGGCTTCGCGTTCGACGGTGACATCAACACGCGCTGGGCCTCCGCGCAGGGCGTGGATCCGCAGTGGATCCGCGTGGACCTGGGGTCGTCCCAGGTGGTGGGCAAGGTGGTGCTGGATTGGGAGGGCGCGTACGGCAAGACGTACACGATTGACGGCTCCAACAACGACAGCACCTGGACCACGCTCAACACGGTGACCAACGGCGCCATCGGCCGCCGGGAGATTCCCGTCTCCGGCACCTGGCGCTACCTCCGCATGCGCGGCACGGAGCGCGGCACGGGCTATGGCTACTCGCTGTGGTCCTTCGAGGTCTACCAGAACGGCGGCACGACTCCTCCGCCCACGCAGACCACCAACCAGACCATCAAGCTGAACTTCCCGGAGCTGGCGTACGCGAAGATCAACGTGTCGCCCGCGCCGCTGTCGGTGACGCCGGTGCCGGAGGAGGGCAACACCACGCCGTCCGTGCGCAACCCGCCCGGTCCCTTCACCTACCAGCTCACGTTCCCGCCCAACACGACGGTGACGCTGTCGAAGAACCAGTTCTCTCCCACGCAGCCCAACACGGACATCCGCCTGGCGGTGGTGGATTACAACGGCGTGCAGCAGCGCGCCCAGTCCGTCACGGCGCTCGCGGTGCAGGGCGCGGACTGGAACGTGGAGATCTTCTCCACGGGCAACGGCCCCACGGACCCGCGCGACCCGACCATCATCCCGGACCCGTACGTGGCGCCCGCGCCGCTGCCGGTGGCCGGAGCCTTCCGCCTGGCCGCGCCGGCCAACAACGCGATGGTTACCGCGACCCGCCGTCCCACGCTGTCGTGGGCCGCGGTGACGGGCGCGACGAACTACAAGCTCTACGTCAACCTCACGCGCAACGACTACGACTGGATGGCGGCGGGCAACCTGCTGGACCGGTACACGCAGGTGGCATCGCAGACGGGCACGTCCTTCACCTTCACGGAGGACCTGCCGGACCGCTGGACGTACAAGTGGTACGTGGTGGCCACGCTGTCGGGCGGCGGCACGTCGCGCTCGGACATCGGCAACTTCAGCGTGTACCTGCCAGTGGTGGAGACGCAGGCGGACGGCGTCAACCTCATCAATGGCATCCGCGACCTGAACAAGAACGGGACGATTGAACCGTACGAGGACTGGCACAACCCCGTCTCCGTGCGCGTGAACGACCTGCTGGGCCGCATGACGCTGCGCGAGAAGGCGCTGCAGATGTTCTACGACGCCAAGACGTACCCGGAGGCTGGCTTCCAGATGGGGCCCCTGTCGCCCACGGACATCCCCATGTTCCAGAAGGCGTCCGCGGCCACGCGCCTGGGCATCCCGCACATCGACGCGGGTGACACCATCCACGGCTACAAGACGAGCTGGCCCACGCAGCCGGCGCTGGCGGCCACGCGCGACCTGGACACCATCTACGAGATGGGGGACATCCAGCGCCGTGAGCAGTTGGCCATTGGCAGCCGAGGCACGCTGTCGCCGCTGGCGGAGGTGAACACCAAGGTCCTCTATCCGCGCACGCAGGAAGGCAACGGCGAGGACGCGGACCTGGCGGCGGGCATCACCCGCGCGCTCATCGCGGGCCTCCAGGGCGGCCCGGAGGTGAACCCGTCCTCCATCTGGGTGACGACGAAGCACTGGCCGGGGCAGGGCGCTGGCGGTGAGGCGGGCATCACCTACGACGGCACCACCATCCACTACCACATGCGTCCGTGGCACGCGGCCATCGAGGCGGGCACCAGCGGCATCATGCCGGGCTACGCGGGCAGCTGGCTGCTGGGGCCGGAGGGCTATGGCGCGGGTGACAACCCGGGCATCCTCAACTACCTGCGCAACCAGCTGAAGTACGACGGCGTCATCTGCTCGGACTGGCTGCCGTCGGGTTCGTGGGTGCGCTCCGCCACGGCGGGCTCGGACGTGATGGGCGGCGCCACGCCGCAGGCCATGGCCAACTTCGAGAACGAAGTGCCTGTGGCGCGCATCAACGACTCCGTGCGCCGCATCCTGGACCTGAAGTTCCGCCTGGGCATCTTCGAGGACCCGTACAAGCAGGGCCCCGCGGGCACGTCCCAGTGGCACACCGCGGACAGCAAGGCGGCGGTGCGCCGGGCGTCCCAGGAGGCCATGACGCTGCTCAAGAACGACGGCGCGCTGCCCATCCGCCTGCCCGCGGGCGGCAAGCTGGTCATCGCGGGCCCGCGTGCGGACGACATGTCCTGCATGGTGACCTGGCGTTCGGACTTCCACGGCACCGAGTTCGGCGACCCGACCATCTACGCGGCGGTGAAGGCTCGCGCGGAGGCAGCGGGGCTCACGGTCTACAAGGACAACGCCCCCGCGGGTGTGACGCCGGACGCGGCCATCGTGGTGGTGGGCGAGAGCTACTTCACCCACGGCACGGAGTGGGACAAGGAGAAGCCGTACCTGCCGGGCGACCCGATTGGCCCTGCCCACGACGCGAAGTGGGGCGACCAGTACGGCATCATCAACAGCTTCAGGTCGCGGGGCATCCCCACGACGGTGGTCCTCATCAGCCCGCGTCCCTACGTGCTGACGAACGTGGTGCCGCTCTCCAACGCGCTGATGCTGGCGTACCGCCCCGGCGACATGGGCGGCTACGCGGTGGCGGACGTGCTGTTCGGTGACGTGCTGCCGCGCGGCAAGACGCCGTGGCAGTTGCCGCGCTCCATGAGCCAGATCGGCACGGACGTGGAGAACAACCAGTTGGAGAAGTGGGACCTGCCGTATGACCTGGGCGCGACGGACGCCGAGCGCGCGGCCATCCGCCAGAAGATCGCGACGGGCCAGCCGGTGCCGCCCACGTACGGCAACCCGCTGTACCAGTATGGCGCGGGCATCCAGGGCTTCGGCCTGACGGACGCGACGCCCCCCGTGGCGTTCAACCTGCTGACGCCGTCGAACAACCTGGTGATCACCGGCACGCGTCCGGCGTTCACCTGGGCGGCGAGCAGCGACCCGCAGACGGGCATCCAGCGCTACGAGGTGTTCCTGGACGGTGGCTCGATGCCGGTGGCCATCACCAAGACGCCGTCGGCGGCGCTGGACGGGCTGAAGCTGGCGAACGGGACGCACACCTGGTTCGTGAAGGCGTTCAACTGGGCGAACGGCGTCACGCAGTCCGCGACGTTCACCTTCACGCTGAACGACACGACGCCGCCCGCGGCCTTCGCGGCGCTGTCGCCCTCGGCCGGGCAGTCGGTGCCGGGAACGTCCACGCGCTTCATCTGGGAGCAGACGACGGACGTGGGCGCGGGCGTGGCGGAGTACGTCCTCATCGTGGACGGCACGGACCGCACCCCCTCCATCCTGCGCAGCACGCCGGTGCCGGCGGGCACGAACCTGGCGCGGGGCAAGAATGCCTACGCCACGTCCGTGGAGTTCGGCAGCGCGAACGACGCGGTGGACGGCAGCCTGGCGACGCGCTGGTCCAGCGTGGGCACGGCGACCACGGGTGACACGGAGTCCATCACCATCGACCTGGGCGCCATCTACTCGCTCAAGCGCATCGTGCTGAACTGGGAGGCCGCGTACGGCCGCCGCTACGTGCTGGAGGCGTCGCTGGACGGCTCTACCAACTGGACGGCGCTGAAGACGGTGGACACCGGCGACGGAGGCATCGACGACTGGACGGTGGCCGGCGTGGGCCGCTTCGTGCGCATGCGCGGCGTGCAGCGCGCGACGGCGTACGGCTACTCGCTGTGGGAGTTCGAGGTCTACGGCGTGGGCACGGAGCAGACGACGCTGAACGGTCTGTCCACGGGCTCGCACACGTGGCGTGTGCGCGCGGTGGATGGCGCGAACAACACCACGCTGTCGTCGGGGCCCATCACCTTCACGAAGTAGGGTGAGGCCTTGAGGTAAGGGGGAGGGGCGGCCGGAGCGATGGCCGCCCTTCTTTTTGTTCCAGGACGACCCGTGGCGGTGGCCGGGACCGTATCCAGGCCGTGCTCCCGCCCTGGCTCAGACGCTTCGCGCTGCCGTGCTTCATCCTGGGCGTGACGGGCTGTGAGTCCGGTGAACCGCCGGACTCGGCGGGGATGGCGCTTGCGTCCACCGTGGAGCGCTACGACTTCGCCTTCGACCTCCCCACGGGGGAGGCGTCGTCCCGGTTGTGGCTGGACGTGGAGGCGGGCGCGCGGGGCTGCGTATCGCTTCCGGCTCGCGCGGAGGTGATGGAGGTGCGGTGGGATGGGGCACCGCCTGAAGGCTTCCGCGTGGCGGATGGCCGGCTGGAGGTCTGTGGCGTGGCGCCGGTGGAAGGGCCGTTGTGGCTCGACAGCCGGTTGCGTGTGCCGGAAGCCACGGTGCCGTACACGCAGGTGGGGTTCTCACGGCGGTTGGATGCGCAGGGCCGTCCCTTCACGTATCTGCTGGGGTGGGTGGAGTCCTGCGACCTCTTCGGCCCGTGTGACGCGGCGCCCGGACGGCTGGCGCACTTCACCTTCGACATCACGCACGCGCCTGGGGAGAGCGTGTTGTGTTCAGGGAGCTTGTCGAGGCGGGATGAAACACATACGCGATGTGAGCTCCTGGGGACGCGAGCCCCCACGTACTCCGCCTTCATGGTCGCGTCGCATCCCGCGTGGGAGCGCACCCGGCTGGTGGACACGGACGCGGGGCGCGTGGAGCTATATGAGCTGCCCGGAGGACCGCTCAAGGCGGCGATCGACGCGGGCGCGGTGGCGGAGTTCCTGGTGTGGATGACGGCGCGCTTCGGGCCGTTGCCTTATGGCCCGGAGCTGCGCGTGGCCAGCGGGCGCACGGACTGGCTGGGCATGGAGCACCCGGCCAACATCGTGCTGCGCGACGATCTGCCAGGGATTGGCGGGGTCTACGCCAACGTGACGTTGCACACGTTGATGCATGAAATCGTGCACCAGTGGGCCGGAGACCGGACGACGCTGGCGAGCGCGCGGGACTACCCGTGGAAGGAGGCGGTGGCGGAGTACCTCACGTATGTCTTCGAGGACGAGCACCGGGACGAAGAGGCCGCGGTCACGCTGGCGTACTGGGACCGGCTGGCGCGGACGGCGTCCTACCATCTGCGTCCAAGAGACACGCCCGCGCCGCCCTTCCTCTCCTTCGTGAATGACATCTACGGCACGGGCCCGCTGATCCTCCTGGTGCAGTTGGAGTCCCTGCTGGGGCGGGAGCAGGTGCTGGCGGGGCTCCAGGCGTTCCTGGCGGAGCCGGGCGTCCGGAGCATCGAGGACCTGCGCCAGGCGCTCGAAGGCGCTTCGGGAAGGAGCCTGCGGCGCTACTTCGACACCTGGGTGGATGGGGAAGGGGAGCCGGACTGGCCGTACTTCCAGGTGGAGTGGAGCCAGGACGAAGCGCTCACGTTGACCGTGACGCAGCGGACGGCGACCGGGAAGGTGTATCCCTGCGAGGTGGAGTTGGAGCTCCAGGGCCCGGCGCCGGAAGAGCGGCGGCGGGTCACGGTCTCCTACGGCCTGGAGCCTGGGGCCGCGACGGCGGGCCTCTCGGTGGAGGGGCTGCCGTGGAAGGTCCAGCAGGTCGCGGTGGATCCGCGCAACCGCCTGGTCAATCGCAGGAGCCCGGGGCTGGCCCGGGAGCCCGCGCCCCAGCGCTGGCGGTTGTGAGTCGAAAAGGAAAACCCCTCGAGCCAGGGAGGCGCGAGGGGCCGGTGGCCGCGAGATGGTGGCGGGACTACGGGGTCGGCGCGGCGACGGCGGGCGCGCCTTCCGCGGGGGCAGCGGCGGCGGCTTCCTGGGCGGCCTTGGCCTCGGCGACCTTGCGGGCGGCTTCGGCCTCCGCGCGCTTCGTGACCTCGGCCTGGGCAGCGGTCTTCATGCTGGCGAGGCCCTTCTCGAAGTCCTTGCCGATCATCTGGTCCATGTCCATGACGAGGCACATCGCCTTGCTCATGAAGTTATGGTCGCCGGCCATGGCCCAGGTGACGGTGGTGCCGTCCGTGGCGGGATTGAACGTGAAGGTGGTGATGCTGCTGTCTTCGAAGGGCTTGATGAACTCCAGCTTGATGCGGACGGACGCGTTGGCGGTGGCCTCCAGGATGGTCATGCGGCCCTCCCCGACGTCGTTGTTGCCCACCCACCCATAGGTGGCGCCAACGCCCGACTCCGCGCCGCCAAAGGTTTTCTTCATGTTCGGGTCGAGGTTGTCCCAGGGAGACCACTGGTTCCACTGGTGGAAGTCATTGACCAGACCGAACGCGATGTCCGGCGTCCCCGACACCGTGGCGGTGCGCGTGACGGTGTAGGTATCGGGACGGGTGGTGATGAAGCCGGCGAGCAGCGCGAGCACGGCGACAACGCCAATGGCAATCTTCTTGAACATGAAGTTCCTCGAAAAGGGTCCCCTGGAAGGGGAGGCCGCGTCTTAGGCCGCCCGTTCGGTCCGGCTCAAGCCCCCCAGGGCGCACCTCACCATGACGCAGTGTGCGGAGCCATGGGGAGACGACCTGGGGCTACGGGGTGGGCACAGCGACGGCGGGCGTGCCTTCCGAGGGGACGGCTTCGGCCTCCGCGCGCTTCGTGACCTCGGCCTGGGCGGCGACCGCCATGTTGGCGAGACCCTTCTCGAAGTCCTTGCCCACCCTCTGGTCCATGTCCATGAACAGACCGAACGCCTTGCTCATGAAGTTGCGCCGGCCGGTCATGGACCAGACGACGCGGGTGCCGCTCTTGGCGGGCTCGAACGTGAAATGAACGATGTTGGTGGCAACGAAGGGCCTGGTGAAGTCCAACTTGATGGTGACCATCTCGTTGGTGAGGGTCGTCGTAATGAGCATGCGGCCCTCGCCCGCCTCGCTATTGCCAGCCCACGCATAGGTTGCGTCGACGCCAGATTCCACCCGGCCGCCGTAGGTCCGCTTCATGTTCGGGTCAATCTTCTCCCAGGGAGACCATTGGCTCCACAGGTGGAAGTCCTTGACCAGCCCATACGCAATGTCAGGTGTGCCCGGCACGATGGCGGCCCGTGTGACGACGAAGGCATCCGGGCGACTGGAGATGTAGCCAGCGAGCAGCAGGAGCGCGGCCATGGCTACGATGGCAATCTTCTTGAGCATGGATATCTCCGGAACGGTGCCTGGACGGGAGTCACTGTCTTAGGTCGCCGGTCTGGTCGTGCTCAAGTCCCCCTTCCGCTCGGCCCACTTTGACGCACCCTGCGGAGCACGTCATTGAGGCCGCCATTGTCCTGGCGGCTTAGAATAGGCCGATGCGCACGGCGGTCTTGGCGGTCTTCGTCGCTCTGTTCTGCAATGGCTGTGCGGGTGTGGAAGCTGCTTCCGGAAGAGGAAGCACACAGTTCCTCCGCCCAGATGCCTTCGAAGAGGTCCTGATCCACGCCGGGCTGGAGGAGGTGGACGAACTGCCCCCTCGCCGCAATCCCTTCACGCCCGAGGATGCGATGGGAGTGCTCGAACGGCTGACGGAGACGCCCGTGACATTGGGCTCCTTCCCTCCGCGTTTGGCCGCGGGCTTTCTCATGCGCGAGGTGCTGGCGGACGGCGACGTGTCGCGTGAGGAACTGGAGCTGAGGGTGGAACGCTTCGCCCGCGAGCAGGTGGCGGTGCTTCGGCCGGACGGCTATCTCGCCTGGGCGCTGGATGGCCGCACGCAGCAGAAGGTTTCGGAGGTGAAGTGGAGGGACGGCGCCTTCCGCGCGGGAAACTTCGAATTGGGCCGCTTCTACAGCGGCCGTGGCGGAGTCTTCCGTCAGGTGGATGCGCAGTTGCGCGCCACCGACCCGAGACCTCTCGCCGAGGTATACGACGACGCGGACCTCATCAACCGCTCTCTGGACGGCGCCGAGGACGCCTTCGTGGAACTGTACCACGCGTTGGGGCAAGTGCTGTCGCGTCCAGCGGATAGCATCGCTGGGCTGCGGCACCTGCCAGCGGGAATCGTGGCCCTCATCACGAACTCTCCCGCCTATTGGGAGCGCTTCCAGAACATGACGCGCGGCGAGCAGATCCGCGAGACCGCGCGGCTGACCACGAATGTCGTCGCGCTGTGGGGAACGGCTTCTGCCACAACGCGCTCGTTGAAGGGGCTGACCGTGGGCGTGGAGGCCACCGCGCCGATGCTCTCACTGTCCGCGGAGGGAGCGCTGGTGCTGGAGCTCGTCTCGGTCCCCGTGGGACGTGCGACGACGGTCTTGAGCGGAGCTCCTGGGGCGACCGTCATCCTGTTGAAGTCAAACGCCCCAGGCGGCGGGGCTTCCTCTTCCGGAGGACCGGGGAAGTGGCGGCCCGCGACCGAGCACATGGAGGACGCGGCCCGGAAGTATCAGTCCCAGATCACCCACGCCCCAGAGGGACAGGTCTACGAAGTCGATGGCGTCAAGTTCGATGGGTTCACCAACGGCGTGTTGCTGGAGGCCAAAGGGCCGGGCTATGAGAAGTTCCTCGAACTGGCCGTTGAGCAGGGCGGATGGTTCGAGGGATTCACGGACATGGTCCGGCAAGCCAAGCGGCAGCAGCGGGTCGCCCGTGGATTTCCCGTGGAATGGCACTTCGCGGAGCGCAAGGTCGCGGACTACGTACGAGCGCTCTTCAAGAGAAACGGTCTGGGGCGAATTCCCGTCCACTTCACTTCTCCGCGCTGAACGGCTTGGCGGCTGATGACCGAAACCTACTACGCAGGCGTGTACTGGCCCGGAAGGCCCGAGCCACTGGCGACCTATGCCCGGCGGGCCGAGGCCCTGTTCCAGCGATTGGCTTCCACGGACCCGAGCCTCGCGACCTGGTACGAGCAGGCCCGTTCCCGGGAGTCGGCGCTCAACAGCCGCATCAGCCCGGATGCCCATTCGTTGCAGCAGCTGTTCACGAAGGCGAAGTATCAGATTGGCGAAGGCGAGATCTCCTTCGCTGCGTGGAACGGGAGCGCTGACGACAGCAGTGTCGTCAATTTCTCCTGCGGGGCCCCGGTGCCGGACGCCGTGGACCTCTGCGTTTGGACTCCCGCCGCACGAGGGCTCCTTTCCGAGCAGAGGGCGTCCCAGGTGCTGAAGGCGATGGTGCTGGCCTGGGAGCCGCAATGGGGGATCGTTGTCTCCGACGAGCACCGGGACTCGTCGTCCGAGTCCGGCGAGGTCGGCACGTTCATCGGATGGATGACCTACTTCTCCCGCGACCTCGGTCCGGTGCCGCCGCTTCCCAGCCCCGCGCGCGTCGAACCCTTGGGAAACCAAGGCACCCTCGTCATCCTGACACCGGAGCGATTCACGCTGAGCAGGCCCGAGCATGTCGCGCTCGCGGAAGAAGTGCGGGACCAGTTGCGACGAACCGGATTGCTGGAAGCGCTTGGAGCCCGCCGTAATGCTGACCCCTGACACCGCGAAACAGTTGTCCCTGCTGCGGACGCTGGGGACGCCGGAGCTATCGGAGTACACACGGTGGCAGTGGCTGGGGTGGGATGCGTCTTCGCGCTACCTGCTGTCCGTCCAGAAGCAGGGTGGGACGCCGTTGCGCTGGTGGGACCTGCGCTCGCACACGACAGCTCCGCTCTTCGCGCATCCGGTCTCCCGCTGCGTGGCCGCGTGGTTCCTGCCCGGCTCCCAGCGCCTGCTGTCCGTGACGGCGCGCGGCACCCTCCAGACCTGGTCCGTCACCGATGGCACGCTGGTGTCCTCGGTGGAGATTGGTGGGTTCGTCGCCAACGCATGCCTGTCCTTGGACGGGACTCGCCTGCTGCTCGCGTCCGCCCAGGGCCGGGTCCTGCTGTGGGACCTGGAGCGCGGCTGGCTCGTGTGGCGGCTGGAGGACCGCGCGTTCCTCCATGGCTGCGCGCTGTCGCCGGATGGCCGGTTCGCGGCCGCGGGCGTCGCCGAGGAACAGGACGGTGCCGCGACTCGCGGGGCTGTTCGCCTCTGGGATGCCAGGACCGGCAAGCCCGTGGGGACCCGTGCGTTCGACACCCAGCGGATCTGGAACGTGGCGTTCACGCCGTCTGGAGAGTCGCTGGTCGCCGCGAACTCTGGTGGCGAGTTGTTGTTCCTGGGCCTCCCCGGACTGGAGACCCTGCGGGTCATCGAGGCTCCGGCCTCCGGCGCGATGCAGCTGGAGTTCAGCCCCGAGGGTTCCCTTCTGGCCGCCAGCGCGGACACGAGCGCGTTCGTGGTCATCGATGTCCACGAAGGGCGCAAGGTCTTCGCCTATTCGGACCTGGATGACATGCAGGGCAGCAACGCGAACTTCTCTCCCGACGGTCGCTTCGTGTGCTGGGGAATGGACGATGGCAAGGTGGGCATCTGGGGCGTGAAGCCCAGACCGTAGCTGGTGGTAGCGTGGCTGCCATGCGTTCAGCCCCGTCCCTGCTTGTTCTGGCATGCCTTGCGGCCTTCACCGCCCAGGCCCAGACCCATATCCCTCCTCCGGCTTCTGGCGCCTATGGCGTTGAGGTCGCGAAGTTCATCGAAACGAATGCGCTCCAGGAGGCGTCCGGGCTGACCTGGGCACCGGACGGTTCCAACCGTCTCTTCGTGGTGCTCAAGGGGGGAACGGTCCGGGTCATCCAGAACGGCGCGCTCCTGCCCACGCCTTTCATCAATGAGGTGGTGGCGACGGATGGAGAGCAGGGGCTGCAGAGTCTGGTCTTCGATCCGGCCTTCACGACCAACCGCTATGTCTACGTCTTCGCCAGCCAGCCGAACATCACGGTGAATGGCGTCGTCCGGTACATCGCGCAGATCCTCCGGTTCAGGGAGTCCGGTGGCGTCGGTGTCGAGCGGACCGTCATCGTCGACAACATCCCCTCGGGCGTGACCCACAACGGTGGAGGTCTGGCTTTCGGTCCGGATGGGCGCTTGTATTTTGGAGTCGGGGACCGGGGGACGTCCGAGGGCGGCAATGATGACCTGACCCAGATGTCGTCGAAGATCCTCCGCGTCAACAAGGACGGGACCGTTCCCACGGACAACCCCTTCTACGACGACTGGGGACCGAACCACGACCTCATCTGGGCGCGGGGCTTCCGCAATCCCTTCCGGATCCGCTTCCAGCCGGCAACCGGGAAGCTCTGGGCCAATGTCGCCGGGGAAGCCGCCGAGCAGATCTTCAGCGTGGGCCGGGGCGAGCATGGGGGCTGGTGGCAGTACGAGAACAACCAGCCCGCGGGCTTCCTGACGCCGCTCGTCGCGTACACGCCAGGGCAGTGGGAGGAGTACGGCTTCACGGCGAGCGGCGCCGTGCGCAAGAATGGGGTCGCGACCTTCACCGTGGCTGGCACCTATCCGGTGTCCTATCTGCGCAAGGGCAAGAAGGTGCACCTGCGGGATGTGCGGGACCCCAGCTTCAACGGGGTCGGCTTCATCACGGGCTTTCCCACGCCCTTGTCCTTCACCGTGGCGCAGTCCGGCCCGGATGCGGTGAGCGGCGGCGGTGGGCTGAAGACAGACCCGATGGGCGACGCCGTCGTCGGTGGCGCGTTCTACGCGGGCACGCGCTTTCCCTCCGAGTACCAGGGCGATTACTTCTTCGCCGATTTCGATGGGAGCCTGTTCCGGGTCGACCTGGGAGCGGATGGCTCGGTGAGCAAGGTGGACCTGGTGGTGAACTACTCCGACTGGGAGTCGTTCACCGACGTCGCGGTGGGTCCGGACGGCGCGCTGTATGTCCTGTCCTTCGGCAACACCATCTACCGTGTCACGCCACTGCCCGTGGGGCAGGGTGTCGTCGTCTCCACCCAGGACCTGGTCGTCCCCGAAGCAGGATCGAAGACGCTCATGGTCTCCCTGGCCATGCCGCCCACGACTCCAACGAATGTGGCCCTGGTGAGGCGTGAAGTGGACTCGGACATCCGGGTGAGCGCCGGGCAGCCGGTCCTCTTCGACGCAACCAACTGGAGCGTCCCGCAGTTCATCACCCTCAGCGCGGCCCAGGACGCGGACTCGGAGGTCGACCACGCCACGTTCATCGTCACCATGGACCAGGGTTTTCCGGCGGGCGTGCCCGGCGTGGAGATCCACGCGCGCACCGAGGAGGACGAAGTCCAGGCGCTCCAGCTCTCCACCCCGTCGTTCGACCTGGATGAGGGGATGGGCGGCACCTTCACCGTCCGCCTGACCTACGCGCCGACGGCTCCCGTGACGGTCACCGTGGCCCGGACCTCGGGGAGCGCGGATGTGACCGTCACCGGCGGGACCTCCCTGACCTTCACGCCCGAGGACGGCACCACGGCGAAGACCGTCACCGTGGCGACCGTGCGCGACACGGACAGCGAGGACGACGTGGCCCTGTTGACGGTGTCCTCGCCGGGACTCGCCTCGCGGGTGGTCACCGTCATCGCCAGGGACGTGCTCGGGGTGCCTGCCATCACCTCCGCGCCGCTGACGACGGCGACCGTGGGGACGCCCTATGCATACACGGTCACGGCGATCGGGAAGCCCGCGGCTTCACTGACGCTGGTGCAGGGGCCGCAAGGCATGACGCTGGACCCTGTCAGCGGACGGCTGTCCTGGACGCCCGCGGCTGAAGGGACCGTGACCGTCTCCGTGCGCGCCAGCAATGGACAGACGCCGGATGCGGTCCAGACGTTCCAGATCCAGGTCCGGGCCTCGACCGTCCTCGACGCCGGCACCAGCTCGGATGCAGGCAGCGCCGTGGACGCGGGCGCCCAGACGGATGCCGGAACCAATGCGGATGCGGGGACCGGCACGGACGGCGGAAGTGGCGCGGACGCGGGCGTCAAGCAGGACGGCGGCACGGTGACGGGCCCGGATGAGGCTGACTCCAGCGGGTGCAGTGCCGGCGCCACCGCGCTTCCGGGGGTCCTGGCCTGGTGGCTGCTCGCGGGGGTCGTGTGGAGGCCCCGCCGCGCCCGGCGGAGCTGAAAAGACTGACGGACAGACGGGAAGGCACGCTAGCGTGCTTGGCATGCGAATCATTGTCCCCTGGCTTGCCCTGGCATTGCTGGCTGCCTTCCCCGCCTATTCCCAACCCATCGAGACAGCTCGTGACCTGGAGATCCAGGAAAACTGGGTCGGCTTCGAATGGGTGGCTGGTGACGCAACCCGGATGGGATGGGTTC
Organism: Corallococcus sp. M7; assembly: GCF_054512695.1. Taxonomy (NCBI): domain Bacteria; kingdom Pseudomonadati; phylum Myxococcota; class Myxococcia; order Myxococcales; family Myxococcaceae; genus Corallococcus; species Corallococcus sp. M7. The sequence goes on along the minus strand of NZ_CM137252.1, from coordinate 5,229,061 downwards.
CAGACGGCTCTGGCCGTCTGTTCGTGACGACGATGTCTGGGAAGGTCCTCGTCGTGGAGAATGGAGTCTTGCAGCCGGCCCCCTTCATCTCCGAGTCATTCACCCAGGGACACGAGCAGCAAGGCCTTCTGGGCATGGCCTTCGATCCGGACTTCGCGAACAACCATTACGTCTACTTCTTCGCGGCGATGCCGGGCTACACGCTGCAGATCTTCCGGTACACGGACGTCGGCGGCGTCGGCGTGAATCGCACCATCATCGTGGATGGGCTCCAGGCGGGAGTGCTCGACTACGACGGCGGAGGGATGACCTTCGGTCCGGATGGCATGCTGTACTTCGGCGTGGGGAGTCTCCACGGCTATCGTGAGGCAGACGTCCTGACGAACGCGAAGGGCAAGATCCACCGCGTGCGCCCGGATGGCACCGTACCCACGGACAATCCCTTCTACGATGGGGCGGGGCCCAACGTGGACAGCATCTGGGCGCGGGGATTCTGCAACCTCTACGGACTGGTGTTCCAGCCGGGAACCGGACGCTTGTGGGCCAATGTTTCAGGCAAGGAGGCCAATCAGATCTTCAGCGTCGGTCCGGGTGACCACGGGGGCTGGCCCGACTACGAGAACAACCAGCCCGCAGGCTACCTTTCGCCTGTTCATTCATACATCCCCAACAACTTTGACGAGTATACGTTCACGCCAACAGGCGCGGTGCGGCAGAGCGGCGTCGCGACCTTCACATTCGAGCCCGGCATCTACGACTCGTCCTGGTATCGCAAGGGGACATGGATCCAGGTCCAGGACGTGGCGGACCCCAGCTTCAACGGCGAGTTCTACGTCACGGGGCATCCCTCCTCGCAGTCCATCACCGTGAACCAACCGGAGCCGGATGCGGTGAGCGGTGGCGGTCAGCTCAAGCGCTGGCCGGAGGGCGAATTCACCATGGGTGGCACGTTCTACGAGGGGACGCGCTTCCCCGCGAGCTACTCCGGCAACTACTTGTACACGGACTTCCGCGGGATGCTGCACCGGATCAGGTTCGCGGCGGATGGTTCCGTGGCCGCGGATGACATCATCACCAATACGGGGTCTGCTTACGGAGGCCTCGTCGACGTGAATGAAGGACCGGACGGGGCGCTCTACGTGCTGAGCTATTACGGCGGAATCAACCGGGTGACGCCGGTGCCGGGAGGCCAGGCCCTGGTCGTGTCGCCGTCGGACCTGATCATCCCGGAGGGCGAAACCCAGACGGTCATGGTGTCCCTGGCGATGCCGCCCATGGTGGATGTCTGGGTCAAGGTGGCGGTGCAGGGGGGCGACGGCGACCTGTCCGTGATGGAGGGCGGATCGCTTCGCTTCACGCGTGAGAACTGGAGCGTTCCCCAATTCGTGACGCTGGGCGCGGCGCAGGACGCGGACGCGAACGTCGAGCACGCGTCCTTCACGTTCACCCCGACGCAGGACTTCCCCGTGGTGACCGTCCTGGCACGCACGGAGGAGGACGAAGTTCCCGAGGAGCCTGTCCAGGACGGCGGCGTGGAGGGCGATGCCGGCGTGGACGCCGGGCCCACCGAGGATGCGGGGACCCTCGAGGACGCGGGGACTTTCGAGGACGCGGGGGCCTTCGAGGACGCGGGGACTTTCGAGGATGCTGGGACCGCGGAGGACGCGGGAACCATCGAGGACGCCGGGGCGGTCATGGACGCGGGAACCCAGGTGGACGCGGGCTCCGCGAAGGATGGCGGCATGGCTCCTGTTCTCCTGGAGGATGACTCCGGCGGGTGCAGTGCCGGTGCTACCGCGCTTCCGGGTGTCCTGGCCTGGTGGCTGCTCGCGGGACTTGTGTGGCGGCCCCGCCGCGCCCGGCGGTAGCCAGCCCTCCGCCAAGATCGCCCAAGCGGGGGAGGGGACTGGCGGTTACCCTCCCTCGGGTCACTGCCCGGAGCCCACCCCGTGAGCGAGCTTGCCTCCAACGTCACGTACTTCCGCCACCCCGCGGCGCCCGAGCTGGAGCTCATCCGCGTCGAGGACGACACCCGCCTCCGTGAGACCTATGCGGATGCGTATGCCTTCGTGGCCCTGTACGCCGGGGCCTTCGACGGCTGGTACCGGGGCGCGCGCCGCACCTGGTCGCCTGGCAGCCTGAAGCTCAAGGAGCCCGGCAACCTCTACCGCGACCTCCACATCCACGCGCCCATCACCGTCCAGGTCGCGCGCATCCCGGAGTCCGTCGTCGAACGGGCCGCCCAGGCCCTCGGCTTCCGGGGCACCATCCACTTCCAGGAGCCGCGCGATGGCGGCGCGAGGTCCGCCCAGAGCGTCTACGCGATGCACGCCGCCCTGGGCGACCCCCACGCCGATCCCCTGTTCGTCGAAACCCGCGTCACGGAGGCCCTGGACGCGGTGCTGTCCAACTGCGCCGAGCTCGCACCCTCTGCGTCCCAGGTCCATGCCCCCGTCGCCGTGCGCCGTGCGCGCGAATACCTCCGGGAACACCTGGACCAGAAGGTCACCTTGGATGATCTCGCGGCCCACGCGGGCATGGACAAGTTCCACCTCACCCGCGCGTTCCGCCACAGCCTGGGCGCGCCTCCGTACGAATACCTCACCCTTTTGCGCATCGGCCGCGCGTGCCAGCTCCTGTCCAAGGGGATGTCCGCGGGCGACACCGCGTACGCCGTCGGGCTCTATGATCAGAGCCAGCTCAACCGGCACTTCCGCCGGCTCATGGGCACCACCCCGGCGCACTACGCCCGCTGCACGTCGGTCAAGCCTGTCCGGAGTGGCTACAGGAACAGGCCGCCGGACGCCTCCAGCCGCTGACCGGTGATCCACCGCGCGTCCTCCGAGCACAGGAACGCGACCACGCCCCCGATGTCGTCGGGCACGCCCACGCGCCCCAGCGCCGTCTGCTCGCTGAGCATCCCGCGCAGCCCGGGGTTGTGCTCGAACGCGCCCTTCGTGAAGTCCGTCTCCACGGGCCCGGGCGCGACGGTGTTGCAGGAGATGCGGCGCGGGCCCAGCTCCTTCGCCAGGTAGCGGGTGAACGCCTCGATGGCGGCCTTCATGGACGCGTACGCCGCGTAGCCCGGGAAGGTGAAGCGCGCGAGCCCGGTGGAGAAGTTGATCACCCGGCCTCCGTCCTCCAGCAGGGACAGCAGCTGCTTCGTCAGCAGGTACACGCCCTTGAAGTGGATGTGGAACATCGCGTCGATGGCGGCCTCCTCCGTCTGGCCCACCAGCGACCAGTGCTCCGTCCCCGCGTTGTTCACCAGGAAGTCGAACGTCGTCCGGTCCCACTTCTGGCGCAGCGCCTCCTTCAAGCGCGCCGCGAAGTCCTCGAAGCCCGCCGGCTTGGACGTGTCCAACTGCAAGGCCACCGCCTTCTGGCCCGTCCGCTCGATCTCCGCGACGACCGCCTCCGCTTCCGCCCGCCGGCTGTGGAAGGTGAGGACGACGCCAACCCCGGCCCGCGCCAGCTTCAGCGCGCTGTTCTTGCCCAGTCCCCGGCTGCCACCCGTGATGAGCGCGATGCGTTTCGTGTCCGCCATGATGTCTCCTCCGCCGCGCGTGGCGCGGGTCCCGCACGGCCTGCAGGGCCGCTCGCGATGGAGACAAATTGCCCGCCTGCCGCGCGCGGGACTTGGGCGATGTTGGCGGCCAGCGAACACCGCCCGCGCGGGGACTCCACCCCTGGCGGCCGGATGATTAGCGTTCCGCCACGGGGAGGTGGACGTGGCGAAGCCGCGCCAGGCGGTCCGGAAGCAGACGCGCGCGCCGCACGAGCGGCGGCATGACACCGCGTTGCTCATCATCGACGTCATCAACGACCTGGAGTTCCCCGGCGGGGAGAACGTCCTGCCCTGGGCGCTGCGCATGGTGGAGCGCCTGGGCCCCTTCGCGGAGCGGATGCGCAAGGCGGGCGTCCCGGTCATCTACGTCAACGACAACTTCGACCTGTGGCGCAGCAGCTTCACGGACGTCTACAAGCACTGCACCCGGCGGGACAGCCGGGGCCAGCGGGTCGCCCGCGCGCTCAAGCCCCGGCCGGACGACTACTTCATCCTCAAGCCCAAGCACTCGGCCTTCTTCGCCACGTCGCTGGTGCCCCTCCTGGAGCACCTGGGCACGAAGAAGCTGCTGCTCGCGGGCATCGCCACCAACCTGTGCGTCTTCTTCAGCGCCCACGACGCGCACATGCACGAGTACAAGATCACCGTGCTCAGCGACTGCTGCTGCGCGGAGAGCGACAAGGACCACGACCTGGCCCTGGATCAGCTCCAGCGCTTCCTGCGCGTGCGCGTCTGCCGGGGGGACGAGGTGCACCTGCAACCCCGCTCGCGCCGCCGCGCCACGCGCAAGCCCCCGCCAGAATGGAAGTGACGGGGGCCACCTGACTCGCGACAGGACGGCTCAGACGTCCTTGTCGTCGTCGTCATCCTCGTCGTCGAGGATGTGGCACTTGCCCGCATCCTCGTCGAGCGCCTTGCCGATGAACTCCTTCACCAGGTCGTCGCCGTTGAAGACCAGGGACAGGGAGTTCTGCTCACCGCTCACGTCCTCCTTCTTGTCCAGGACGAGCTTGCCGCCCAGCGCCGTCGCGTCCCCGTCGACGTGCGCGCCCGCGGGCACCCGCACCTCGCCGCCGATGGACACCACGTCGCCCTTCACCCTCGCGCCGGGCTCCAGGATGACGCGGCCCCGGATGGCGGCCACGTCGTTGTCCACCACGGCGCCCTTCTTCACGATGACGTCGCCGTCCACGGCGACCGCGTCCCGGACCTTCTCTCCGGGCTCGATGACCAGGTTCGTCCCCTGGACCGCCTTGCTCCCGTCCTTGACGTTGACGCAGATGGCCTTGGCGGGAGCCTTGGCCGGCTTCTTCGCCGGTTCGGCCGCCAGGGCGGGCACGGCCAGCGAGCAGGCGAGCAACAGGGTGGGAAGGAACGGGCGGCGCATGGCGGAGACCTCCGGAACGCGGAAGGGGAGCGGCATGCCCTTGCTACGGACGGCCGCGTCCCCCATTGCATCCGGTGCCCCGCGTCAGCCGAGCACGCCCTTCGCCGCGTCGATGGCCTCGTGCGTCCCCGCGAGCGCGAGGATGTCACCCGCGCGCAGCACCTCCTGCGCGGTGGGCACCAGCACGCCCGCGTCGCCCCGCCGGATGGCCAGCACCGTGGCCCCCGTCATGCCGCGCAGGTTGAGCTCCGCCAGGGTGCGGCCCACCGCCGCGCTGGACGCGCCGAGCGCCACCGACTCCGGTTCGCCAATGCCGGGCAGCATCTGACGCACGCCGTGCAGCACGTCCGGTGCCGGCTCGTCCTCGTCGCCCTTGGCGTGGGACTGGGCCGCGAGCGCCTCCACGATGACCTGCGCGCCCGCGCGCATGTGGCCCTGAAGGTTCGTGGCGCTCTTCCAGAAGGCGAAGCCCATCACGGCCAGGGACACCAGCAGCAGCACCGCGCCCGGCACGCCGGGGAGGAACGGCTGGGTGATGGCCAGCACCGGCACGCCCACCATGAAGACGCTGGCCAACTGGAGCGCCACCACCAGCACCCGCCGGGGCGCCGCCGCCAGGTCCACCTTGCCGTTGGCGGCCGCCGGCAGCGCGCCCTCCGCCAGCACCACGCCCAGCCGCCGCCCCATCCGCACGATGCCCACGCAGAAGGGCAGGGCCAGCGCCGTGGCCAGGCCGATGACGATCCACGGCGTCAGCGTCTTGCCCCAGCCCATGCGCTCGTCGATGAACTCCGTCACCTGGGGCAGCAGCAGGGACGTGCCGATGACGATGATGGTGATGAGCGCCGCGTCCAGCAGCATCAGCAGCGCCATGCGCCGCACGCGCGCGCCCACCGTCTTCTGGCGCGGCGACGTGCGCAGGTTCTCCACCCAGCTGCCGTACAGCGACGCGAACGTCTGGAGTGGCGCCGGCAGCTTGCGGTCCACCCAGTTGGCGATGGGGCCGGACGCGCGGATGAGCCACGGCGTCGTCAGCGTGGTGATGGCGGACACGGCCACCGCCACCGGGTAGAGGAACGTGCCCGTGGCCTTCAGGGACAGGCCCAGGCCCGCGATGATGAAGGAGAACTCGCCAATCTGGGACAGGCTCAGGCCCGCCTGCACGGACGTGCGCGTGCCGTTGCCGGTGAAGAACGCGCCCAGCGACACGCTGAGGATCTTCCCCAGGACGACCACGCCGGTGAGCACCGCGATGGCCAGCCAGTGCTCGCGGATGAGCGCCGGGTCGATCAGCATGCCCACCGACACGAAGAACACCGCGCCGAACAGGTCGCGCACCGGCTGCACCAGGTGCTCGATCTCCTTGCCCTCGCCGGACTCCGCCACCAGCGAGCCCGCGAGGAACGCGCCCAGCGCCACCGAGTAGCCGAACGTCTGCGCCAATAGCGCGCCCGCGAAGCAGATGCCCACGCTGGTGACGAGCGTCGTCTCCGGCCGCTGGAGCTTCGTGATGTAGCGCATCAGGCGGGGCACGACGAACAGGCCAATGGCGACCAGGCCCACGAGGAACGCGGCCAGCCGTCCCACGGTGTACGCCAGGTCCCCGGCGGACATGCCGGTGCCGCTGGACACCGCGGTGAGCATGGCCATCAGCAGGATGCCGATGAGGTCCTCCACGATGAGGATGCCCACCACGATGCCGCGCAGCGCGCCCCGGATGTTCTGCTCGTCAAAGGCCTTGGCGATGATGGTGGTGCTGGAGATGGCGATGCAGCAGCCGGTGAACAGGCTCTCCAGCATCGTCCAGCCAAAGGCGCGGCCGGTGACGAAGCCCAGCCACACCATCACGCTGCACTGGATGACGGCGGTGAGCCCCGCGGTGGGCCCCACCTGGAACAGCTTGCGCAGGCTGAACTCCAGCCCCAGGGAGAACATCAGCAGGATGACGCCCAGCTCCGACAGCGTCTGCACGATGCCCGGGTCCGCCACCAGGGGGATGGGGACGTGCGGCCCTATGATGAAGCCCGCGAGGATGTAGCCGAGCACCACCGGCTGACGCAGGCGCTGGAAGAGGACCGTGGTGACCGCCGCGACACAAAGGACGGTGGCGAGGGCTTGGAGGAACGCGTGGGCGTCGTGCATGGGGGCGCCTCTGGAGGTGATGGGCTCGCGATGACCGGCCCCGCCCGCGCTGCGCGGGGCCGGATCCACTGGAAGTTAGGGCGGACTCAGCTGCATCGCTCGAGGGCAATAGCGCCGACGATGATGAGCAGGCACAGCAGTCCGCTCCACAACAGGCGCGCGCCCTGCCACTGATCGTGGGTGGCGCCGCCCTGCTGGGGCTGCTGCGAAGGGGAGGAGGTGGGTTCGGGGGAAGGGGATACAGACATGAAAGAAGGTCTCGCGCGGCCGCGAGGAGCGCACCGCGTGCTGAAAGGGTTGTGGGGTGGGAAGGGCCTGCCCGCCTGGGTCCCCAGGAGTCACACCGGGGCGGAAGGCAGGCACGGGCCCACGAAAGAAGAGGGACCGGAAGAGCCGCTCAGCCCTGGACGGGTGGACCCTGCGCCGGGCAGTTCACCGTCCGCGGACGGTCCGCCAGCGGCGTGAGCCTTGAGGGGAGCGCGCGGGCAAGCAGGCACTCGGCCCGCGCCAGCATCCGCGCGTCATGGCGCGCGAGGATCGCGCGCAGCGAGTCCGGCCGGGGCGTGAAGGGTGTCTGGGGACGGAGGCCGGCGCCACCTCCCTCCACCTGATCGCGCGAGCCCGCACGCGGCGCGGCCACGTGCGAGCCATGCAGCAGCCCCGCTTCCTCCCACCCCAGCTTCGGGTTGGAAGACGTGCGCGACAGCGCGGGCGTCCGGGGCGCCGTGGCCTGCTGTGGGGCTCGCCCTGGAGCTCCGGTGATGGGCGCTGACGAAAGCCCCACCATCCCCAGGAGCCCGGCCAGCACCGCCGCGCACACGACCGCCATCAGGGCGAACCTGATCTCGCGGGGGGCTTCACGCCCGGTGTGGGGACGGACCGGCGTCATGGATGGGGGGGCTAAGCGTGTCGCACCCGATGCGACAGTCGGGCGACGACAAAAAAACGAGTCAGCGGATGGCCTTTATACGCACCCGGGTTCCCACGCACCTCGGAAAATCGCGCCCTTGGCCGCGAAACTGTCACGTGAGGACGCGCGGGGATGATTTCAGCATCGCTCCAGATTGACGTTGCCACCCCCCAGGGGATATCCCCTTTCGGCAACCGAAAATGCGAACCATTCTCAACTTCGACGACGGACTGGGTGCTGCCCCGACGCTGCCGCAGGCTGTGACCGCCCGTGCGGATGCGGTGCGGAGCCCGGTGGGGCTCTTCCAGTCCGCGACCGCCACGGCGGATGCGGGATGGGGTCGTTGGAGCGGGGCCCTGCTGACCGCGACCGCGGCGCACGTGGTGGCGGTGGCGGTGGGGTTGATGGTGTCGACCCAGGCGCCGCCGCAGGTCAAGAAGCCGGAGCCGGAGCTGGTGCTGATGGCGTACGCGCCGCCTCCGCCGCCGCTGGGTGGTGGCGCGCTGAAGCAGGCGACCCCGCAGCCCGTGAAGCCGGTGGTGCAGAGGCCGCGCCCCAAGCACCGGGAGCTGGTGGTGCCCGCGAAGGTTCCGGAGCCGGTGAAGGAGACGGAGCCGGTGGTGGAGCAGGTGGAGACCCCGCCCGCGACGGAGGTGGCCGCGGTCGCGTCGCAGGCGCCCGTGGGGCCGGGGGTGCCGGACGGCGCGGTGGGTGGTGTCGTCGGGGGCGTGGTGGGCGGAATCGTGGGTGGCAAGCTCGGTGGGACGGGCACCGCGCCGCCCATCTACACGCCGCGCGAGGTGATGAAGCTGCCGGCGCTGCTGTCCGGCAAGCCGGAGTATCCGCGCCGCGCCCGGGAGGATGGCATCACCGGCGTGGTGATGGTGATGGTCGTCATTGGCACGGACGGCACGGTGGAGCCGGGCTCGCCGCGCATCCACCGCTCGGTGCCGGGCCTGGACGAGGCCGCGCTCGAGTCCGTGGCGGGCTGGCGCTTCTCGCCGGCGCTGGGGCACGACGGCGCGCCGGTGCGCGTGAAGGTCGTGATCCCGGTGAAGTTCGCTCTCAGGTAGTTCCTTCGCAGTCCCGCAGACGCCTTCATGAACCCCAAGCTCCGCTCGATTCTCTTCTGGATCCACCTGATTAGCGGCCTCATCGTGGGGCTCGTGGTCGGGGTCATGTCGTTCACGGGCGCGGCGATCGCCTTCGAGTCGGAGATCGTCGACTGGGCGGACCGTGACGCCCGCCACGCGGCGCCTCCCGCGCAGGGGACTCCCCGCCTGACGATGGAGGAGATGCTCGCGAAGGTGAAGGAGGCGAAGCCCGCCGTTGCTCCCTCCGGCGTGACGGTGTACCCGGAAGCGGACAGCATGGTGACGGTGGCCCTGGGCCGCGGTGCTTCCGTCTACGTCCACCCCTACACGGGTGAAGTGCGCGAGCCGGGCGCGCAGGGCTGGCGCTCGTTCTTCCACACGATGGAGGACCTGCACCGCTGGCTCGCGGCGTCGGGTGACAACCGCGCGGTGGGCAAGGCCATCACCGGCGTGGCGAACCTGGCGTTCCTGTTCCTGGGCATCACCGGCCTGTTCCTGTGGTGGCCGCGCAAGTGGAACCTGCGCGCCATGCGGCCCATCCTGTGGTTCCGCCGCGGGCTCAAGGGCAAGGCGCGCGACTTCAACTGGCACAACGTGATCGGCTTCTGGTCGCTGCCGGTGCTGGTGGTGCTGACGGCGTCCGGCGCGGTGATTTCCTACAAGTGGGCGTCGAACCTGGTCTTCACGCTCACCGGCAACGAGCCGCCCGCGGCGCAGGGGCCCATGACCGCCGCGCCCGTGGCCGTGCCCACGCCCGCGCCTGGGACGCAGCCCCAGCCGCTGGACGCGCAGTTCGCGGCGGTGATGAAGCAGTCCAACGCCTGGGAGGCCATCACCCTGCGCCTGGCCACGCCCCAGGGCGCTGGCGGCCCCGGCGGCCGTCCCGAAGGCGCCCCGCGCGGTGAAGGTGGCCCTCGCGCTGAAGGTGCATCGCGCGGCGAGGGTGGCCAGCGTGGCGAAGGCGCTCCGCGCGGCGAACGCATGGCTCGCGCCGAGGGCGCTCCGCAGGGCGAGGGTGCCCCTCGCGGTGAGGGTGGTCCCCGGGCCGAAGGAGGGGCGCGCGGTGAGGGCGGTCCTCGGGCCGAAGGGGGAGCGCGCGGTGAGGGTGGTCCTCGCGGCGAAGGCCGTGCGGAAGGCCGCGGCGGTCCGAAGGGCCCGCAGGCCAGCGCCTTCACCGTCCGCGAGCAGGAGCGCTGGCCGCTCTTCGCCACCAACACGGTGTCGCTGGATCCGTTCACCGCCCAGACGCTGAAGACGGAGACCTACGCGGACTTCAACAGCGGCCGGAAGCTGCGCACGTGGCTGCGCTTCCTGCACACCGGCGAGGCGCTCGGATGGGTGGGCCAGCTCATCGCGGCGCTCGCGTCCTTCGGCGCCGTGTTCCTCGTCTACACCGGCTACGCGCTCTCCTGGCGCCGCTTCGTCCCGCGCCGCAAGACGCAGCCCGTGGCCTCCGCCGCTCCGGTGGCCCCGCCCGCGGAATCGAATACAAACGCCGCCTGAAGTCACAACTCAGTAAACCCAGACATCCCCGAGGCCCGGACCGCGAGAGCGGATCCGGGCTTCGTCGTTTTCACTCGGCGGCGTGTGGCATTCGGCAGGCTGATGCAAGGCAGTGTTGTAACGATCGCCTGTCTTTGCCCCTCACAGTGTTGGCGGGAAGAAATTTCTTGTAACGCGAATCAGGGTCCTGCATATGAGAATCATTCTCATTTAGGCAGTGCTTCCTATCCCGAGGGGATTCGTGTCCACAGCAAAGCCCGGTCGTCCTGGTATCCGCTCTTCGAATGGCAACCCTGGAGGCGTGCGTGGCGCGCTCTGGCCCTGGGGCCCCGCCGCCGTAGGCCTTGCCTCCGCCCTGGCGGCGGGCGGCGCGGTGGCGCAGGAGACGCCGGTGACGGGCGAGACGGCGGCGCCGGTGCAGGAGTCCCGGCCGGCGGAGACCGCCCCGGTGGGCCAGGAGGCCCCGGCCCCCGAGCGCACCCCGGAGTCCGCGCCCACGGGGGAGACGGCGGCGCAGGCCAACCAGGACGACGCCTACGTCCTGCCGGAAGTGTCCGTGGAGGGTGAAACGGAGAAATATAACGTCACGGAGCCCAGCCTGGCCCGCCTGCCGCGGCCGCTGGTGGACACGCCGCAGACCATCACGGTGGTCCCCGAGCGCGTGATGGAGGAGCAGCAGGCGACGACGCTGCGCGATGCCCTGCGCAACGTGTCCGGCATCACGGTGACGGCGGGCGAGGGTGGCCGCCAGGGTGACTCCTTCTCGCTGCGCGGCTTCTCCGCCCAGACGGACACGCTGCGCGACGGCGTGCGCGACCTGGGCTGGTTCACCCGCGACACGTTCAACCTGGAGGGCGTGGAGGTCTACTTCGGCCCGTCGTCGGTGCTGTTCGGCCGCGGCTCCACGGGCGGCGCCATCAACCTGGTGACGAAGAAGGCGCGCAAGGGCTCCTTCATGGACCTGCGCCTGTCGGGCGGCACGTCCCGACCGGCCGCATCGAGGCGGACGTCAACCAGGAGATCAACGACAGCGTCCAGTTCCGCGTGAGCGCCGTGGGGCAGCTGTCCGGCGTCGCCGGCCGTGACGTGGTGAAGGAGAACCGGGCGGGCATCGCGCCGTCCGCGCGCTTCCAACTGGCGGAGAAGGTCGCCCTGGAAGTGGACTACTTCTACCAGCACGAGAACAGCGTGCCGGACTACGGCCAGCCGTACTTCAACGGCTACCCCGTGGGCGTCACCCTGGACGTGCCCCGTGAGAACTTCTACGGCGTGAAGGACAGCGACACGGAGCTCGTGAACGTCCACATCGGCTCCGCGCGCCTGCTGGCGGACCTGGGCAACACGTTCCGCCTGACCAACACGCTGCGCTACGGCGGCGTGGACCGCTTCGCCCGGCCCACCGCGCCGCGCGGCCTGACGCCCGCCACGAACCCCACCACCATCGGCCGCCAGCGCTTCGAGACGACCGCGGACAACACCTACTTCGCGGACCAGCTGGACGTGCGCGGCGTGTTCAACACGGGCTTCCTCAAGCACACCGCCAACATCGGCCTGGACGTGTCGCGCGAGCAGCGTGAGCAGGGCCGCACCAACCTCACCGTGAACGGCGGCAACCTGCCGGCGGACCTGTTCGATCCGGACAACAGCCCGGACCTGTCCGGCGTGACGCGCGTCCCGGGCGCCACCAACTACAGCCGCCAGTGGAACCTGGGCGCGTACGCGTCGGATCAGATCCAGATCGGCAAGTACGTGGAGGTCCTGGGCACGCTGCGCCTGGACAACCTGCACAGCGACTACGAGACCATCGCCGCCAACGGCACCGTGGCCGCCTTCGAGCAGGAGAACAGCCTGTTCAACTGGCGCGTGGGCCTGGTGCTCCACCCGGCGGAGAACACCAGCGTCTATGGCATGTACGGCACGTCCCAGAACCCGAGCGCGGAGCTGGCGACGCTGTCCAACGACACCGTCACGTTGGATCCGGAGAAGAACGAGACCTTCGAGATCGGCGCCAAGTCCGACCTCATCGCGGAGCGCCTGAGCGTCAACGCCGCCATCTTCCGCACCAACAAGCTGAACGCGCGCGTGCCGAACTCGGATCCGGACGGCCCGCCCACGGTGCTGGAGGGCAAGCAGCGGGTGCAGGGCTACGCGCTCGGCATCGCCGGTTCGCCGGTGCGCCGCTGGAACGTGTTCGCCAACTACACGTTCCTGGACGCGAGCATCCAGGAGCACACCAATGACTTCCTGGAGGGCCAGCGCCTGGTGAACACGCCCAAGCGCAGCTTCTCGCTGTGGACCACGTACGCCATCCTGGACAACCTGTCCGTGGGCGGCGGCGCCACCTACCAGGACGTGGCCACGGTGAACAACCCGGCCAACGCGACGGTGCTGCTCAGCAAGGTGCCCAACTACTGGCGCTTCGACGCGTTCGCGTCCTACAGCATCAAGAAGGTGGACCTGCAGCTCAACGTCTACAACCTGACCGACAAGCTCTACTACGACTCGTACTACGGCGGTCAGGCCGTGCCGGCGGACGGCGTTTCGGCGCTGCTCTCCGCGCACGTGCGGTTCTAGTCGCGCGCTTTGCCTGCCGGGCGTAGGAGGACGTTCATCATGATGGTGCACATCCCGCAGGTCCTCACGCCCGAGCAGGTGGCCCACTGCCGCGCCGTCTTCGACAAGGCGGCGTGGGAGGATGGCCGGACCACCGCCGGCAAGCAGTCCGCGCAGGTGAAGAAGAACCTCCAGCTGCCCGAAGGCAGCCCCGCCGCCCGGGAGCTGGGGGACCTGGTGCTGGCCGGCCTGGAGAAGAGCCCGCTGTTCATCTCCGCCGTGCTGCCCCAGCGCGTGTTCCCCCCGCTGTTCAACCGCTACGAGCAGGGGATGGACTTCGGCTCGCACGTGGACAACGCCATCCGGCCGCTGCTGGGCTCGAACCAGCGCATCCGCACGGACGTGTCCGCCACGCTCTTCTTGAGCGACCCGGACAGCTACGACGGCGGTGAGCTGGTGGTGGAGGACACCTACGGCAACCACTCGGCGAAGCTGCCGGCGGGGGACCTCATCGTCTACCCGTCCACCAGCCTGCACCACGTCACGCCGGTGACGCGTGGGGTGCGGCTGGCGTCGTTCTTCTGGGTCCAGAGCATGATCCGCGACGCGGGGCAGCGCTCGCTGCTCTTCGACATGGACACGTCCATCATGCAGCTCACCCGCGAGGTGCCCAAGAGCCCCGCGCTGGTGATGCTCACGGGCGTGTACCACAACCTCCTGCGCCAGTGGGCGGAGCCCTAGCCGTCAGTCGCTCTACTCGGGGCTGACGTGCAGGGTGAGCACCGGGCACGCGGCGCGGCCCACCACCTTCTGCGCCACGCTGCCCAGCAGCATGCGGGTGAGCCCCTTGCGCTGGTGCGTGCCCATCACGATGAGGTCGTACTTCCCGCGCTCGGCCTCCTCCAGCACCACGTTGCCCGCCTCGCCAATCACCACGCGGTGGGACAGCGCCACGGGCGCGGTGCCGTCCACCTTGCGCAGCAGCGATTCCAGTTCCTTGCCCGCGGTGTCGCGCGCCATCGCCTCCAGCGAGGTGGCGTCCCAGCCGGGCGAGGCCACCAGCAGATCCGGCGCCACGTACTGCGGCGGCTCCCAGGCGTGCAGGACGTCCACCGTCGCGCCGAAGGGGCGGGCGAGTTGCAGCGCGTAGTCCACGACGGACCGGGAACCGTCCTTCAGGTCCACCGGCACGAGGATGCGTGAAGGGCCAGCCATGGGAGTCCTCCTCCAGCGGGAACACGGAACGCTTAATGCCCGCCCGCCTCCAGGGCAAGGGGGCATCCAGGAGGAGCCGAGCAGCGGGGCGGGCGCGCAGGGTCACCCGCGCATGGACAGCTTCCTGTCCGAGGTCCTGCCCCCATATGCGCCCTCCCATCGACAACGGTACCGTGCTCATCATCGGCGCTGCTGGCGGCATCGGCCGCGAGCTTGCCCGGCTGCTCTCTCCACGGGTCAGGACCCTGGTGCTCGTCGCGCGCGACGTGGACGACCTGGGGAGCCTGAGGGAGGAGCTGCTCGTCCGCAATCCGACCCTGGGGGTGATGATCCGCGCGTGCCGGCTGGATGATCCGCGCGCCGTGGACGCGCTCTTCGAGCACCTGGAGCGCCACTACGTCCGCGTGGACGTTCTCATCAACAACGCGGACTACGCCTCCAGCGGGCTGTACGCGGACGAGCGCTGGAAGCGCATCGAGGAGCTGGTGCAGGCGAATGTGCTGGCCCCGGCGATGATCACCCATCGCCTGCTGGGCCCCATGCTGGAGCGCGGGCGGGGAGGCATCCTCACGGTGGGCTCGGGCGCGGCGCGCCTGTTCCTCCCGGGCGCGGTGACGTTCTCCGCCACGCAGCGCTTCCTGGACGGCTTCAGTGAGTCCCTGCGCCTGGAGCTGAAGGACGCGGGCATCCCCGTCACCTTCGTGGCCCCCGGCCCGCTGGCGCTGGAGCCGCACCTGGAGGGAGAGGTGACGCCGTTCTTCGAATTGTCCCTGCGCCAGTGCGCCCGCGAGGCCCTGGCGGGCTTCGAGCGGGGCGAGGCGCTGGTGTACCCCGGCCTGGGACACCGCTGGGTGATGCGGCTGTTGCGCTTCCTGCCGCGCTCCTTCAAGCGGGGCCTGGGGCGGCTGGCGCTGGGCGGCCTGAAGCGGACGCTGCTCCTGAGTCCGACCGGGCCCACCGGAACGGATGCGCCCCCCCAGCCGGTGCTGCTGGCCGGAGGGGAGCCCTCGTCCGCGACCTGAGACGCCTTGGCGATTTCCTTCGGCGACTACAGGCCGATTTCAGCCAGGCGCGCCTTCACGCGCGTGGCCTTCACGCCGGTGTTGGCCGTGCCGCGGCCCTGCGAGTTGCCGCCGATGCCGATGTGGTGCAGCGCCACCACCTCGTTCGACGACGTGGAGAGGACGGGCGAGCCGGACGAGCCGCCCAGCGTGTCCGCGTCGTAGGAGATGTCCGTGGTGCTGTAGTTGCCGTTGAGCACCTTGCCCGGCGAGGACTTCTTCGTCGGCGTGCAGGACGGCGTCGTGTAGTAGTCGCAGTTCTGGTTCACCACGTACACGGTGGCGTTCGTCGCCGCGTTGGCGCTGGCGACGGTGAGGAAGCCGTACACCTGGCCGGGCAGCTGGCCATTCACGGCCGAGCAGCGCAGCGCCGTCATGTCGTCACCGCTCCACGTCTTGATGAACGTGGCGCACGGGTACCAGACGCGCGAGGCGGACGCGACGCCGTCCTCGTAGTTGAACGACACGCGCGCGCCCACCGCCTCCGAGGAGCTGCCCACGCAGTGGTTGTTGGTGATGACCACGTCGTTGGAGACGAGCCACGCCGTGCAGCGGCTGCCCACCGCCGGGATGGAGAGGTAACCCACCGCCTTGGACTTCGTGCGCTGCGTGCCCGTCAGCGACGTGGCGCTCACCCAGTTCAGCGTCCCCACGATGACCTCGGACTCCTGCGACGCGAGCGGCTCCGCGTCCGGCACGTCCATGGGCTCCACGGAACCACACGCCGTCAGGCCCATCACCAGCATCGCACCCAAGAGCTTCTTCGCGGCCATCTGTGAGTCTCCCCCCGCGCGGCATTGCGCGGCGCGGGGGGCCTACGCACGCCCCGTGCCATGGCGTCCGTCAGAGGAGGCCCGGCGTCACGCCCCCGTGACGGTGGTGCGTGGATGCTCCGTGCAACCCGGTTGCGTTTGTAAAGAAACGTCACGTTCCGCGGCGAATCCCCAGCCATCCCGGGGGCTTGCATGATTTTCCGGGAGTGCCGCTTTTGCGGACATGCGGGGTGCGCCCCTGTCCCAGGCGGAGACAGGGGCGGGGAGGGCGGAATTCTTCAGCCGATGATCATGTCCTCGCGCTCGAGGGTGCCTTCCTCGAAGCGGCGGAGGTTGAAGCGGGTGAAGAGCTCGTCGGAGCCGCCGGAGGTCATCCACTGGGCCATCCGCTCCGCGACGGCGGGGGCCATCATGAAGCCGTGGCCCACGAAGCCGGACAGCTGGAGCAGGTTGTCCAGGCCGGGGGTGCGCCCGAGGATGGGGTTGTTGTCCGGGGTGACGTCGTAGAGGCCGCCCCACTGGCGCAGCACCTTCACCTGGCCCACGTGCGGCAACTGCTCCGTGAGGGCCTGGGCGAAGCGCGCCACGAAGCGCAGGGTGCTGCCCATGTTGGGGCCGGCGGGCTCCTTCGGGTCGCCCATGCCGCCCACGATTTCGCCGCGCATGGACTGGCTGAAGTACAGGCCCGTGTCGAGCACCGACACCAGCGGCGACAGGAAGGGCTTGAGCGGTTCGGTGCTGAGGATCTCGTGGCGGTGCGGCTCGTTGGGCAGCTTCACGTCCGCCAGCTTCGCGACCGCCGGGCTCCACGCGCCGGAGGCGAGCACGACGGTGTCGCAGGCGATGTCGCCCCGGTCCGTCTTCACCTTGCGCACCTGGCCGTTGCTCGTCTCGAAGCCGGTGACGTTGGTGTACGTCTCCACCTTCACGCCGCGCTTCACGCAGCCCTGCGCGTAGCCCCACAGGAAGGCCCAGGGGAAGATGACGCCGTCCTCCGGGTTGTAGGCCGCCGTCACGCAGTCCTTCATCGTGAGGTCCGGGACGATCTGCCGCGCCTCGTCCGCGGTGATGATGCGCGTGGGCACGCCGTACTTGTTGTGCAGGGCGGCGTTGCGGTCCAGGCGGTACGCGGTGTCCTTGCGCTTGGCCAGGAAGAGGTAGCCCCCCTGGCGCAGCCACACGTTGACGCCCAGTTCGCGCGCGAAGCCCTTCATCAGGTCGATGGAGCGCTTGGCCAATTCAATCAGCGCCGGGGTGCCCCACTGCATGCGCACGCCGCCGCCGTTGCGGCCGGACGCGCCCGCGCACAGGTAGCCGCGCTCCAGCACGACGACGTCCGTCTCTCCGCGCAGCGCCAGGTTGTACGCCAGCGACAGGCCCATGATGCCGCCGCCGATGATGACCACCTTCGCCTTCTGCGGCACCGGCCCTTCCGGGCGCAGCGCGGACGGGAAGTGCTCCAGCTCCTGGGGCACGCCGCCCACGGGCGGGACGGACTCGTCCACGGGGGCGCTGGCGAGCACGCGCAGCTCCGTGGGGTACAGCGGCGGGCGCGGCGTGAAGGGAACGACGGCCTCCGGCTTGAGCGCCGGGGCCTTCTGCTTGAGCAGCGCGGCCACCGCGGCGTGGCAGCTCTTGCCCTGGCAGATGCCGGTGCCGAAGCCCGTGTAGCGCTTCACCGACTCCACGTCGTGGTAACCGCGCTCGATGGCGTGCTCCACGTCCGTGACGGTGACGTCCTCGCAGGTGCAGACGAGCGCCTTGCTCATGACAGCCCTCCCATCAACGCCTGCGCCGCGCGTGCGCCCATGGCCGCGGCGTCCTTCGCTGTACCGACCTTCGCCACGTCGCCCGCGACGAACACGTCCGCCGCCTGCGTGCGCCCGTCCGCGTCCGCATCCACGCGGAAGTGGCCCGCGTCCGCGTCGAACTCCACCTTCGCGCCGCCCTGGCGCGCCAGCTCGAAGCCCGGCGTCACCGGCACGGACACCACCACCGCGTCGCACGACACCTTCTGCTTGCGTCCTCCCTGGGGCGTGAAGCTCAGGGCCGTCACGCCGCGCAGGCCGTGGGCCTTGAGCCCGTCACCGACGACGGCCTTCGGGTGAGCGTTCGCGGGCAGCGGACCCTTCAGGTCCACCACCGCCGCCACCTCCACGCCGCGCTGGGTGAACAGGTGCGCCAGCGCGTGCAACTCCGGGCCGTGGCCCACCAGCGCCGCGACCTGGGGCGCCACGTCGTGCTTGCGCAACAGCAGGCTCGCCGCGCGGCCCGCGATGACGCCGGGCAGGTCGTTGTTCTCGAAGGGGAGGGTGGGGGGATGGCCGCCCACCGTCAGCAGGAAGCGCTTCGCGTAGACCTTGAGCAGCCGCAGGTTGGAAGCCTCCTGCGACGCGACCGCCAGGTAGCGGCCGTGCTCGTCGTCATAGAGGCCGATGACGGTGGCGCTTCGCACCACGCTACCCTGCGGAAACGCGGTGGCCTCCGGGACGAAGGGCGCGCCGTCCTCGGGGGCGCCGTGGGCCAGCCGTCCGCCCAGGGTCGCGTCGCGCTCGAAGAGCATGAACGGCACGCCCTTGCCGGCGAGCACCCGCGCCGCCTCCAGGCCCGCCGCGCCGCCGCCCACCATCGCGACGGTGGTGTGGAAGGTGCGAGGGGGCAGGGGCTGTGGGCCTGCTTCCTTGGGCAGCAGGCCCAGGCCGGCCAGCTGCCGGGCCACGCGCGCCATCACGTCCTCCGCCACCGGCACGCCCGCGAACATCTCGTGGTGGTCCAGGCGCTTGGGGAAGAACCAGTCGATGGTCTCGAAGATGTCCACCTTCGCGGACGGGTACGCGTTCTGCCGCTCCAGCCGCATGCCCTCCTTCGCGGGGGTGCGGCAGGTGTAGACGTTGGGCAGCCCGTCCACGCGCATGAGGCAGTGCGAGCAGGCCGCGGAGAAGCAGTACGGCCCTCGCGGGCGGTGGTACTTCACGGAGCGGGAGAGGACGTTCTCGCCCGCGGCGATGAGGGAGCACGCCACCGGCTCGCCTTCGATGGCGGGGATGCTCTCGCCCTCGAGGTCCACGGTGATGGCCCTGCCGCGCGGGGTTGCGTCTGGGAGGCGTCGCATGGGTGCCGCGCAAAATGGCGCACCGGACGAGGCGGGTCAAAGCCTGTCAGCGGCCGCCCGCTCTCCGTCAACACCCGCTGCCGACAGCGCAGGTGATGGCGCGCGAGCGTGGCACTTGTTGGAGAAGGAAAAGCCCCACTCCCGGTGCGCTTGGGAGCGGGGCTTCATGATGCGGTGTGGCAAGGTCCGGGCGGCCGTGAGGCCGGGTGCGTCAAACCGGGTTCTCGCTCCGGGGGAAGATGGGCTCCGGCATGCCCCGGCCGCGGTAGCCGAACCGGGTGCGGATGACCGCGCCGAAGGCCAGCGGGGTGAGGATGAGGTTGAGGAAGACGCCCAGCACCGGGATGTGGCTCACCAGGAGGATGAGGCCCAGGCCCAGGGCGAGCACCACCGCCTGCGTCTTGCGTCCGCGCAGCACCGGCAGCCGCGTGCCCACCTCGCTGGCGATGGCCGCGTAGCCCAGCGCCGTGCCCAGCATGGAGGCGACCAGGAGGGCGAACGCCACCGGGATGCCGATGAGCGTGACGCACAGGACGATGGTCAGCGGGATGAGGGCCGCCATGCCCACCAGGCCCACCCAGAAGTTGCGGGCGGGGTTGGCGCGGATCTCATCGCCCAGCTCCTTCATGCGCGCCGGGAAGAACATCTGCCCCAGGAAGCCCAGGCCGAAGAGCAGCGCGAACTGGAGGATGAAGGACGCGAGGCCCCCGCCGCCGCGGCCGCGGTCGTCATCCTCGTCGTCGGCGTCCGCCGACGCGTCGTGGTGCTGCCCTTCCTGCATGCCGCGCTTGATCTCCCCGGCCACCATGCGGCCCAGGTCCGCGCCGCCGAAGGACTCCAGGCTGCCCTCCACGATGGCGCCGTCCGCCTTCTGCACCTGACCGCCGAAGGCGGACACGTCGCCCTCCACCTGCGCGTTGGGCCCCAGGATGACGTTGCCGCCGAAGGCGTGCGCGTCTCCCTCCACGTGGCCCTGGATCTCCAGGTTGCCGCCGAAGGCGACCGCGTCGTCCTCCACGGTGCCCTTCACGATGAGGTTGCCGCCGTACACGACGGCGCTCTCCACGGACTCGCCCTCCTTCACCTCCAGGTTCTGTCCGCGCGCCACCACGTCCCGGGCGCCGCGCTTGCCCTTCTTGTGCTTGAAGCTGTCGCGGAAGTTGCGCAGCTCCTCGCGGACGCGCTCCTTGGCCGCTTCCGCCTCTTCCTTCGCGGCCAGCTTGGCCTCGTCGCGGGCGCGCTTCTCCTCTTCGCGGGCCTCCTCACGCAGCCGGTCCGCCTCCTCGCGGGCCAGGGCACGCTCCTCGGGCGTCGCGTTCGCGTCCACGGTGGGCGGCGCGGGAGGTGCCGGCGGCGCGGGCGGGGTGGCGGCGATGACGGGCGGAGCGACGGGGGGCGTGGGGGCGTTGGCCGTGGGGCTGACGCCGGACTCCTTCTCCTTCGCGGTGAGCGGGCGCAGCGTGAAGATGGAGCCGTCCTGCTCCAGGTGGAGCGAGTAGGCGCGGGCCACGGTGCGCAGGGCCTGCTCGGCGCTGATGCCGCGCAGCCGCACCTCGGCGGGGGTGTCCAGGTCACCGGTGACGACCAGGTTCAGGCCGCCCTTCTCCGCGATGGTCTTGAGCGCGTCGCGCAGCGAACCGCGGAAGCTCACGTCGATGGTGCGGACCGGCGCGGTGGCGGCAGCGGCGGGGGCCGGGGCGCCTTCCGCGAGCGCCACGGGGGCGCCGAGGAGGAGGGTCGGAAGCAACAGGCGGGGGAGGATCTTCATGGTCACGCTCAGGCTTCGGAGAGGGACGGAGGAGGGGAGCCGGCCAGGCGCTTCAGGCCGAACAGCGACGTGAACACGACGAACGCGACGATGCAGGCCACCGCCAGCCCCGCGGTGCTCCACAGGGCGTGCGCACCGCTGAACAGGCCTTCCATGAACGCACGGCTGTCACGCACGCTGGACGCGAACGCGGTGCCCATGCGGCCGAGCGCCCTGTCGTTGCTGAACAGGAAGCCCAGGCCCACGCCCAGGGACGTGAGCAGGATGCAGAGGCCCGTCCACACCTCGCGGCGCTGGGGAGCGGGGCTCTCCGCGACGCGGGCCATCACGTTCACGACCAGCGACGGGGGCGGCAGCGGATCCGCCAGCCGGAACAGGTCGTTCTCCAGCAGGCGGTGGTCCTCCATCAGGGCGGCGCACGCCTCGCACTCCGCGGCGTGATCCAGGGCGGGGCCCTCACCGGCCTCCAGCTCCGCGAAGAGGACCTCCAGGTCGGGGCAGGGGGTGGGGCTCATCGCGTCTCCTCCTCGGCGGGCGCCATCTTCTTGCGAAGCTTCTCACGGGCGCGGAACAGGCGCGCCATGATGGTCCCGGGCGCGCAGCCCATGATCTGCGCGATCTCCTTCGTGGTGCGCTTCTGGACGTAATAGAGGGCCAGCACCTCACGGTCGTCCACGGAGAGCGTCTCCATGGCGGCCTCCAGCGACTGCCGCTCCTCGCGCGCGATGGCCCCGTCCTCCTGGGACGCCTCGTTGCTGGGGAGCACCTCCTTCATGGGCTCCAGCTCCTCCGTGCGCACCTTGGTGCGGCGGCGGAGCAGGTCCAGGCAGAGGTTGCGCGTGATGGCGAGCACCCAGAGGTCGAACGGGCGCGCGTCGTCGTAGCGGTGGAGGTTCTGGTACGCGCGGAGGAGGGCCTCCTGCGCGACCTCCGCGGCCTCCGCCTCGCTCTGCAGCAGGCGCAGCGCCAGGCCGTACACCGGGCGCTGCACGCTGCGAACGAGCGCTTCGAAAGCGGACGGGTCCCCCTTGCGGGCGGCCTGCACGTCCGCCTTCCAGGGGAGCGGGGCGGCGTCCTCAGCCATCAGCATTCCGATGGCCATGGGGAGCGAGTCGAGGGCAAGAGCGTTCACGCCCTGGACTACGGGCGCGGCGAAAGGCCATTGCGCCGCCCTCGATCATCACTTCCGCTTCTGTTTTTTCGCGGACTTGGCGGCGGCCAGGCGCTGCTTTTCGGCCTTTTCCGCCCGGCTTTCGGCCTTCGCCTGCTTGCGCTGCTTCTGCTTCGCCCGGAAGCCCAGCGGAATCTCCGCTTCCGGGGCAGGCGGGGGGGCGGCCCGGACCTCATCCATGTCCGGGAGCTCTTCACGGGGAGCGCGGGCCGGCCGGCCAATGCGGCTGGGGGGCCGGGCGTCCCTGGCGGGAGTGCCCGGACGGGCGGGGCGCTCGGACGAGGCCGGACGGGACGCGCGGCTGGTGGCGCGGTCCGCGAGCGCGCGGTGGCGCGAAGGGCCTTCGGAGGCGCGCGCGGCGCTCCGGGCCTCTTCCACCCGGGCCTCCTCGCGCTCGGTGGTGACGAGCCGCGGGCGCTGCGAGGTGCGGATGTCCTCCTTCGAGTCCTCCGTGTACTCGAAGTGGAACAGGCGCTTGATGACCAGCGTGGCGTACGCGCCCGGGGGCAGCGTGAAGGCCACGTTGACCTTGATGTCGCCGCGGTTCACGTCGTCGTTCTGCGTGCGGCCCACGACGAGCTTGTGCGGGAACATCACCAGCGGGCGCTGCTCCTCCTTGAAGTAGAGCATCCGCTCCGCGCCCTTGATGCGCAGGTCGGGGAGCTTGAGCTTCTCCTTGCCCAGCACCCAGGTCATGGCCTCCGCCACCTTCGGATCCTCGAAGGTGGTGTCCGGCCCCACGAGCGGGAAGGTCTTCTCGCGCAGGATGTGCAGCACGTCCGGGGTCGCGTCCCGGTAGTGCAGCAGCGTGCCGGCCTGGTAGCGCATGGGGAACATGGCTTCGCGCGGCAGCATCAGCTGGAGGTAGCGCCGGACGCCCTCGTTCCAGAGGAAGCTCTGGTACTCGAAGAGGATCATCGCCCGGTAGTCCGAGTCGATCTGCAGGAACGCGCGGAGCCAGTCGCCCGGGTGCTCGCGCAGGCTGCGCAGGATGCGGTGGTACTTCTTCGCGCCCTCGAAGGGCACGCGCGCGTCCCACTTGCCCCAGTTGTCGCGCCAGAAGCCCTTCACCTTGGCGTCCTCGGTGCGGTCCAGGTCCGAGGGGCGGGCGAAGTAGTTGTGCAGCGCGGCCTCGAAGTCGCCCCGGATGAGGTCCTTGGCGATGAAGCCCTGGCCGTGCTTGATCGCGCCGAAGCGCTGGCTGTCGAAGTAGTTCACCACGCCCAGCCGGTTGATCTCCGCGGCGGCCAGGTTCAAGGGCGCCAGCGAGTCACGCGTGAGGGCGCGCACGGTGACGGAGAAGCGGTTGGAGGTGATGTTCTTCGCGGACAGCGGCTTGTCCGTCCGGCCCAGGAACTTCAGGCGCAGGTCGGGCTCCTGCATGTCCACGTCCGCGCCATCCACGGCGATGATCTGCTCGGTGCGGCCCTGCTTGTCCTTCAGGCCGCAGTAGCTGATGGCGCCGGGCTTCAGACCGAACGCGTCACGGATTCGGTTCACCGCGTCGAACGTGGACAGCTTCTGCTTGTCCATCAGGTAGACGCGATGCTTGCCGCTCTCGACTTCGTCGAAGCGGTAGGACTCCTTCACGGAGAAGTCCTCGGGTTTTTGCTTGATTCGCACGACAGCCCCCTTACCACGTGGACGCCCGGATTGAAGCGTTCGCGCCGGAAATGGGCTTAACCTGCAACCCCATGAGAAACCTTCCCACCCTGATCCTTTTGGGGCTCGCCGGCCTCGCCGTGGGGTGCGCGACCCCGCTGTCCACCATGCAGACCGCGAAGACGCTCGCACCGGGGCAGGTCCAGGTGACGGGCAGCATGGGCGTGTTCGTCCCCGTGGGGACGCTGGCGTCGGTGGTGGACGTGGGCATCGACCAGGGGCTCGAGGCGAAGCGCGCCATCGAGGAGGACCGGCCCTACACCCTCACGGAGGAGGACCAGCAGCGCCTGCTGACGGCGGGCCTGGCCCTGGCGGTGGCCCCGCCGGGGGTGAACCCGGAGCTGATGGTGCGGGTGGGGCTCCTGGACGGGTTCGACGTGGGCGGGCGCTACAACGGCAACGCGCTGCGCTTCGACGGCAAGGTGCGCCTGGCCCACGGCGGGCCGGGGCCGCGCCGCTCCTATGACCTGGCGCTGGGGCTGGGAGTGTCCAAGTACCTGTTCTCCGGGGCGGTGATGGACGTCCTGGAGGTGGTCCAACTGGGGGACTTCAGCCGGACGGACGTGGAGGTGCCGCTGTACCTGAGCGCCGAGTACGGGGACGTGTTCAAGCTCTACGGCGCCCCCAAGTACGTCTTCAGCCACACCCGGCTGGACGCCCAGCTGGTGGACTTCTCCGAGCAGGGCAAGCCGGTGACGGGCTTCGACGCGACCCTGCCGTCCACGGTGAACAGCCACTTCGTGGGCTCCACGGTGGGCTTCGCGGTGGGCTACAAGTACGTGCACTTCTACGCGGAGCTCACCGGGGGCTACGTCTTCTGCAACCCCCACGTCTTCGGGCAGAAGCGGGACCTGGGCGGGATGACCTTCCTGCCGTCCATTGGCCTGGGGTTCCGGGCTCCCGAGCGCCGCCCGGCCGCGTCGGCGGACCCCGCCACCCCGGGAACGCTGGCCCCGCCCTCCACATGAGAGGCCGGAGCGGGGGGGAGACTGACCGGCCGTGCAGGGCGTTGGCGGCCTGGAACCGGGGTAGCTTCGCGAGCGTTCCTTTGGGGCGGAAGGCTCTGGTAGTGTCCGGGCCGGTGAGGATTCGCGCGTGAACCAGGCACCCGCCCCATTCCCGCCCAGGTCCGGGTCGCACCCGCGCGGGCCGCACCTGACGGGGCGGTTCGCGGACGGGACGCTGGGGGAGTTTCCCCTGGGCCCCACCACGTCGCTCGGCCGCCATCCGTCCAACACGCTGCGGCTGGTGGACCGCGAGGTCTCCAAGGAGCACGCCACCATCGAGAAGGTGGGGCGCGACTTCGTGCTGCGCGACCTGAACTCGTCCAACGGCACCTTCGTCAACGGGCGCCGGGTGACGGGGGAGATGCGGCTGCGGGACGGGGATGAGATCGCCCTGGGCTCCTCCCGGCTCGTCTTCCACAGCGGCGAGGCCGCGCCCGGCGGAGCCAACCCGCCCACGCTGCCGGGCGTGACGGTGGTGGCCAACGCCGTCTCCATGCCGGCCTTCCTGGCGCAGATGGACCAGGTGCCGCAGAACTTCCGTCCGGCCGACCAGGTGACGGACGTCGCCGCGCTGCGCCGGGACTACGAGAAGCTGCGCATCGTCCACGAGTTCCACCGGCAGGTGAGCCTCAAGGGCACCCAGGACGACCTGTTCGAACAGATTCTGAAGGTCGCCTTCGAGCTGCTCGCGGCCGACCACGGCGTCATCCTGAAGGTGGGCCCGGAGGGGGAGTTCATCCCGGCCGCGGTGCACCACCGGCAGGGCAAGCAGGTGAACGTCATGCTGTCGGACACCGTGCTCAAGCGCGTGGTGGAGACGGGCAAGGCGGTGCTCACGGCGGACGCCATCATCGACGAGCGCTTCTCCGCCGCGGAGAGCATCGTGGCGCAGGGCATCCGCTCCGCCATGGCGGTGCCGCTGCTCGTGAATGGCGACATCATGGCGGTGCTGTTCCTGGACAGCCGCCAGCAGATCAACGCCTTCTCGGAGAAGGACCTGACCATCCTCTCCGGCATCGCCGCGCAGGCGGGCATCGCGCTGGAGAACGCGGCCCTGGCGGAGCAGATCCGCAACGAGGCGGTGACGCGCGCGGAGCTGTCGCGCTTCCTGTCCAAGGCGGTGGCGGACGCGGTGATCAACGGCGGCACGGAGGACCTGCGCCAGAGCCGGCTCGCGGAGGTGAGCTGCCTGTTCGCGGACATCCGTGGCTTCACCACCCTGGCGGAGAGCGACTCGCCGCAGGAGGTGGTGTCCATGCTGAACAGCTTCTTCAGCGCCATGGCGGACGTGGTGTTCCGCTACGAGGGCAACCTGGACAAGTTCATCGGGGACTGCGTGATGGCGGTGTGGGGACCGCCGTCGTCGCACCCGGATGATCCGGCCCGGGCGCTGAGGGCCGCGCTGGAGATGCAGGACGCCGTCACGGAGCTCAACCGGCAGCGCGTGCTGGACGGCAAGAAGCCCATCGAAGTGGGCATTGGCGTCAACACGGGCCAGGCCGTCGTGGGCTACATGGGCAGCGCGGAGCGGCACGAGTTCACCGCCATCGGCGACACCGTGAACACCGCGTCGCGGCTGTGCGGCATCGCGAAGAGCGGCGAGGTGCTGGCGTCGGAGGCCACGGTGCGCAAGTCCGGGCCGGGCTTCGACGTGGAGGAGCTGCCGGTGCTGCAGGTGAAGGGCAAGGAGAAGGGCGTGCAGACCTTCCGCGTGCATGGCGCGGAGCTGACCACTTCCACCTCCCGCAAGGTGCGCTGACGGTGCGCCCCCCGCCCATGACGACCACCCAGTCGTGCCCCAACTGCGGCACGGTGCACGACACCCGGGTGTACGTGAGCGGCCAGAAGGCCACGTGTCGCTGCGGCATCCGCTTCGAGGTGCGGCGCGCGGACGTGTCCGGCATCCACCGCCCGGCCGAGCCGTCGGGCATCCGTCCGGCCGACAGGGGCCACGACGAAGCAGGCATCGCGGTGACTTTCACGCCGCGCACGGCGGAGTATCCGCCAGAATCGACGTCACCTTCCGCTGCTCCGCGTGTTGGAGCCGGCAGGGAGGACTCGGTGGGACAGGAGATGAGGGCCGGCTCCGTCCCAGGGGGCAACGAGATGAACATCCCGCGACCGGATGGCGTGGGGAAGGCGGACGAGGGCGAGGTTGCCGCGGGGGCGGTGCCTGCCTCCTCCGGGGGCCACGACGCGCCTTCGTCCGGAGTGGCATTGCCCGCGGCGGACCCTTCGGCCGCGGAGTTGATCAGCGCCACGCTGGTGCGCGCGGAGACGTTGGGGGTGAAGGCCCCTCGCGCGCCGGTGAACACGGGCCTCCGTGAAATCGAGAACGCGGAGACGATGCTGACGGGCGCGAAGCCCCAGCTGCCGGGCCTGGAGCTCCTGGAGATCCTGGGGCGCGGCGGCATGGGCGAGGTGTGGCTCGCGCGCCAGCGGTCCCTGGGCCGCACGGTGGCGGTGAAGGTGCTGCCGCCCCGGCTGGCGAAGGACGAGGAGTTCGTGTCGCGCTTCGACAAGGAAGCGACGGCGCTCGCGTCCCTGAGCCACCCGAACATCGTGCAGATCATCGACCGGGGTGTGGCGGGCGAGCACTACTACTTCGTCATGGAGTACGTGGAGGGCCAGTCGCTGCGCCACGCGCTGAGCGGCCGGGATCCCATCTCGCCCGCGCAGGCGCTGAAGGTGCTGCTCCAGGTGGCGCGCGCCGTGGAGTGCGCGCACGCGAAGAACATCATCCACCGCGACCTCAAGCCGGAGAACATCCTGCTGGACGGGCGGCTGCACGCGAAGGTGGCGGACTTCGGCCTGGCGGGGATCCGCGAGCCGGACTCGGAGAAGCAGCTCACCGCGACCGCGGTGGCCATGGGCACGCTCAACTACATGGCCCCGGAGCAGCGCCGGGACGCGAAGAACGTGGATGGGCGCGCGGACCTCTTCTCCCTGGGCGTGATGATGTACGAGGCGCTCACGGGCGAGCTGCCCGTGGGCCGCTTCAAGCTGCCGTCCGAGCGCGTGCGCGGCCTGGACCCCCGCCTGGATCCGGTGGTGGAGCGGCTGCTGGAGACGGACCGCGAGGCCCGCTATGCCACCGCCACGGAGGTGTGCGACGCGCTGGAGGCGCTGGTGTCCGCCTCGTCGTCGCCGCACGTGGTGGCGCCCGCGTCGGCGCTGGCGCGCGCGCAGCCCTCGCACGTGGCCTCCATGAAGTCCATCACGGCCCCCGAGGCCGCCGTGCTGGAGGCGCTCCACGCGGGCTGGGGCCGGGTGCGCACCGGCCTGTCCGTGGTGGGCGGCCTGGCCGTGCTGGGCTTCGCGGTGCGCGCCTTCGTGGGGTTCGGGAGCCTGACGGGCACCCCGGTCGTCGCGGATCCGACCCCTCCGGTCATGCACTTCCCGGCCAACACGGAAGGGGAGGTGTTCTCCGGGCTGAAGCTCACGCCGCCCGCGGCCGGCTCGGCCAACAGCACCCTGGAGCTGGGCTTCGAGCAGGGCGAGGAGGAGATCAACGTCCACAGCGGCACGTGGACCCTGGACCAGGGCGAGCTGCGCGCCGTGCAGGCCGGACGGGAGGCGGACGGCAAGCTGGTGCCGCGCGCGTACCTGGCGCACCGCTACTTCTCGAGCGACGACTTCACGGCCGAGGTGCTGATGGACGTGAACCCGCTGGGCAAGCAGTGGTCGGTGGAGGAGGACGGGCAGCACTTCGGTGAGCTGGCGTTCCGCATCCGCGACGTGCAGGTGTCCGTCTTCGCCATCCCCGACGCGGGCATGCGCCTGTCGTGGCGCTACTTCTCCCCGGACGACGGGCATGAGGTGGTGGGCAACAGCGCGGAGGACACCAAGAACCTGGTCCAGGACGAGATGCCGGTGCCCAAGACGGGCCCCTTCCTGGTGAAGCTCCAGCTCAAGCGGCAGAAGAGCGGCGTGCGGGTGGACGCCTTCCTCAACAAGAAGCTCTTCGCCTCCAAGGTGCTGCCGGGCTTCGAGGGCCGCGTGGGCAAGCTGGCCCTGGGCTGCCGCAACCTCGAGTGCACCTTCGATGACCTGAAGGTCGTGGGGCAGTTGCAAGAACGCCCCGTGCGCCGCGTCCCCGCCGAGTAGCCGCCGCCGCTCCGGAGGAGGGGGCTTGCCACCCCGTCCTCCCGTTCCCACCTTGCTCCCGCCGGGCTCCGTTCGTCGCGGGGCCGCTTCTGGCACTGGGGCGGGGGTGGGGCATGGCCGTGGACCTGGACCTGGGGCGCGTGCTCCTGCTGCCGCTCTGTGGCGTGGGCCTGGCCCTGCTGCTCTGGGCGACCTTCACCCTGGGGCGGACGCCCACGGGCGCGCGGCCTCGCTGGATGCTCGCGGGCTTCGGGGCGCTGGCCCTGGGGTTGGTGCTCTTCGTTCCCTGGATGCGCGGGACGCCGCTGGTGCCGGTGTCGCCGGACGTGCTGGTGAAGGCGCTGGGCTCCGTGCTGCTGGTGCTGGCCGCGGGCGTGTCCGCCCGGGGGGCCCGGGTGCGCCTGCGGGCGGATGCGCTGCGAGGCGCCGCGCCCATGCCCCTGGATGAGGCGGTGGAGGCCCTGCGCGCGGGGCGGTCCCCGGGCTTCGGTGTGTACCGGGGCCAGCTGGATTCGGTGGAGACGCTGACGTCGCCGGGCGGCGTGCCGTGCGCCTTCTACGACGCGGCGGTGCACGCGGTGGGGGCGCATGGCTGCAGGGGGCCGCTTCTTTCGCGTGAGCGCGCGTACTCGCCGGTGCTGCTGCTGAAGGGCGAGCGCACGCGGGCGGCGGTGGGCTTCGCGCCGTCCGCGCTGCTGGCGCCGGTGGAGGTGCGGCGGTGTCCGGCGCCGCCCGCGCTCACCCGGGAGGAACTCCTGGGGGCGCCCGCGCAGGCGCTGTCCTGGGAGCGCGTGGGCGTCCCCGGGGAGGCGTGCCTGGTGGTGGGGGAGCTTCAGCGGGGTTCCCGCGACGGCACCTACGCGCTGCGCGGGCGCGGCGGGCGTCCGGCGCTGATGGTGCTGGGGGAGGGGGCCACCGGCACCGGCGGGGTGTTGTCCCGCCGGGCCTGGAGGCACTTCGCGGCGGCCGGGGCGCTGTCCCTGGCCGCCGTGTTCATGCTCGCCCGGACCCTGTGAGGTCCGGCCGGAGGACTACCCCGGATCGACCTGGCAGTTGTTCGGGCAGCTGTCGCGATCGTTGGAGTTACCGTCGTCGCACGTCTCACCGTAGTTGTACTGGGTGATGCCGTCGCCGCAGCGGGCGTTCCAGATGCAGGTGAGGCTGCACTTGCCGTAGCCCGGGCCGTTGGCGTTGCCGTTGTCGCACGTCTCGCCCGGATCGACCGTGCCGTTGCCGCAGGTGGACTTGCACTCGGTGCGCTGGGTCTCGAAGTTGTTCAGGGTCAGCTTGTACGAGGACTGGGACGTGTGGCGCTCCGCCTGGAACACGACGACCTCGTAGATCTTCCCCTTCACCAGATTGCCCAGGCCGGCGACCGTGGGCCCGTCCGCCAGGGACACCGTGCCGGACGTGGCGCCGTGCACGCCGCCCAGGTCCAGGGCGAGCTTGCCGTTGATGAACACCCAGACGTCGTCGTCACCCAGGAACGTCAGCACCTCGTTGCCCTTGAACTCGAACCAGTAGCGCGTCTCGCTGGTGAAGCTGAAGTTGCGGTCGATGTTGTTGTTGTCCTTGAGCAGGTTCTCCTTGCCCAGGCCCACCCAGCCGGTGGCGTCGAGCGGGAAGAAGGTCTGGTCGTCGAACAGGTAGGAGCCGTTGCCCTGCCGGTTCAGCTTCAGGGTTCCGACCTCCGTCACGTTGACGTTCGGCGTGTCGCGGTACCACTGGTCGAAGGCCGTCTTGCCGTGGGTGACGGCGGAGCCAGCGCCCTTGGCGTAGATGGGCTTGCCGTCCGCGCCCAGCGGGCCGTACTTCGGACCGACGATGCCCTGCTCGGAGCCGTTCGCGTCATTGAAGTCCGGGTGCAGGATGGCGGGAGCCTTGCAACCCGAGTTCACGCCGCAGAAGTCGCGGTAGACGACGGGGATCTCCACCGTGGCTGGCGGGGACTCCGTGACGCGGACGCAGGCGAAGCCCGCTTCCAGCTGGCACGTGGACGAGCAGCCGTCGTTGGCGCGGGTGTTGCCGTCGTCGCACTGCTCGGTGGTGTCGCCGGGGAGGATGACGCCGTCACCGCAGCGGGCCTCGCAGGTGCCGTTCACGCACTTGGGCTCCAGCACGCACAGCGGCGAGCAGCCGTCGCCCATGTCGTGGTTGCCGTCGTCGCACTGCTCGGTGCCTTCCTTCTTGCCGTCGCCGCAGGTCGTCTTCGTGCACGGCTGGCCCACGGTGTCGCACTTGTAGCCCTGCTCCAGGCGGCAGGTGTTGCTGCAGCCGTCGCCGTTGGCGGTGTTGCCGTCCTCGCACTCCTCCTCGCCGGCGATGATCTTGTCCCCGCACTCGGCCGCGCGGCAGCGCTGGCCCTGGAAGGGGCAGGTCCAGCCGGTCTCCACGGTGGAGCAGTCCGCCTTGCAGCCGTCGTTGGACTCGTTGTTGCGGTCGTCGCACACCTCGCCTTCCTCGACGATGCCGTTGCCGCACGCCGTCGCCACGACGCAGGGCCGGCCCCACTCGGGACACTCGAAGCCGACCTCAATCTCCTTGCAGTCGAAGGTGCAGCCGTCACCGCTCACGGTGTTGGCGTCGTCACAGACTTCGCCCTTCTGGATCTTGCCGTCGCCACAGACCTGGGGGCCCGGATCGTACGAACCGCCGTCAGGCAGCGCGTTGCCGCCATCGGTGGAGCCACCGTCGCTGCCACCGTCCGTGATGTTCGTGCCGCCGTCGTTGTCGTCGTCGTCGTTGCCGGGACAGGCTGTCAGGGTGAGGAGGAGCGAAGCGAGCAGGACGCTCGCGAGCCGGGGGAGCGGGGGGGAATGTTTCAGCATGAAGGTGATGCTGAAAGCCGGTGACCCCACGTGTCAAATGGAACAGGTGTTTTCTCACCCAGCCGGTGCGTAAAAATGCAGAAAGCCCGTACGGGTGTACAGGCTTCCATGCTTCGCCCTGTCTCGCGGGGCTACATCTGTTCCAGCTCACGACCCTTCGTCTCGCGGATGAACTTCGCGGCGAAGAAGACGGAGAACACGGC
The DNA here is from genome assembly GCF_054512695.1 of Corallococcus sp. M7. NCBI lineage: Bacteria > Pseudomonadati > Myxococcota > Myxococcia > Myxococcales > Myxococcaceae > Corallococcus > Corallococcus sp. M7. Next base: position 5,196,997 of record NZ_CM137252.1, on the reverse strand, counting down.
GGCTGCGGCATACAGGGCGTAGGCCCAGCCCAGGCCAACGGCCTGCAGTGACGGGAACGTGGCGGACACCAGGAAGTTGGCCAGCCACTGCGCCATGGCCGCGATGGAGAGCGCGAGCGCTCGGATGCTGTTGGGGAACATCTCGCCCAAGAGCACCCAGACGACGGGGCCCCACGAGAAGCCGAAGAAGACGACGTAGAGGTTGGCGGCGATGAGCGCGGTGGTGCCGGCCGCGCCCTGGAGCACGGGCTTGCCCGCGGCGTCCAGCGGCGCGGTGCCGAACAGGTACGCCATCAGGCCCAGCGTGAGCGCCATGCCCACGGAGCCGATGATCAGCAGGGGCTTTCTTCCCACCCGGTCCACGAACGCGATGGCCACCAGCGTGGTGAGGATGTTGGTGACGCTGGTGATGACGGTGATGGCCAGCGAGTTGTGCTCGGAGAAGCCCACCGCCTGCCAGAGGACGCTGGAGTAGTAGAAGATGACGTTGATGCCCACGAACTGCTGGAGCATCGCGAGCACGATGCCGACCCACACGATGGGCAGGAACCCGAAGCGGCCGCCCTTCAGGTCCGCCAGGTGCGGCGTATAGTTGGTGCGCAGCGAGCGGCGGATCTCCACGACCTTGGACGGCGCGGTGTCCCCCTCGATGTCGCGCAGCACGCTCAGGGCCTCCTGCTCACGGCCCTTGGCCACGAGGAAGCGCGGGGACTCCGAGATGAAGACGGCGCCGATGCCGTAGAAGAGCGCGGGCGGCAGGCCGCTGAAGAACATCCACCGCCACGCGGTGAAGCCCAGCCAGGTGGGGTTGGAGGCGGAGCCCGCGTAGAGCGCGATCGCGAAGTCACTCAGCAGGGCCACGAAGATGCCGACCACGATGGCCAGCTGTTGCAGGGACGCCAGGCGGCCACGCAGGTACGCCGGGGCGACCTCCGCGATGTAGGTGGGCGCCACGACGCTGGCGAAGCCCACCCCCAGGCCGCCCACCAGCCGCCAGAAGCTCAGGTCCCAGAGGGAGAACGCGAACCCCGAGCCGATGGCGCTGATGATGAACAACGCCGCCGCGAGCATCATCGCGCGCCGGCGGCCGTAGCGGTCCGCGAAGGGGCCCGCGGCGAAGGCGCCCGCCGCCGAGCCGATGAGCGCGGAGGACACCGCCAGCCCCAGGCCCAGGCTGCTCGCGGCGAACTCGGCCTTCAGTGCGGCGACCGTGCCGTTGATGACGGCGGTGTCGAAGCCGAAGAGGAAGCCGCCCAGGGCGGCCACCACGGAGATGCCGATGATCCTGCCGGTCCGCGCCTCGTGATGCGCCTGGGTCCGCTTGACCGGGCATCGAGGACATCCGCCATGACGTGCTCCTTCCCCCTGGGACGGGCACGTGTCCGGCCCTCGCGGTACGCACAGCGGCCCAGAGGAGAGGTGGCCCCGGTGCCCGCCGAAAGGCACTCCCGGACAGGCCACCGCCCTGATGGCCGCCCGCTGGGGGGCGGGGCTCGGGGCTTCGAGGGCGATTCGAAGCTCAGCCCTCGTCCGCCAGGCCGTACTCCTTGAGCTTGCGGGCGAGCGTGTTGCGGCCGATCTCCAACGTGCGCGCCGCCGCGGTGCGGTTGCCCTTCACGGCCTCCAGCACGCGCAGGATGTGGCGGCGCTCCACCTCCGCCAGCGGAAGCAGGAGCGGTGCGTCCGGCGCGGCGGGCGCTTCCGGGGGGGTGGGCGCGCCGGGTTCGGTGGGGGAGGTCGCCCGGTCCAAAGAGGGCAGGGGCAGGTGCTCCTCCAGGATCTCGCCCTCGGATAGCACCACGGCGCTCTCGATGCAGTTCTCCAACTCGCGCACGTTGCCGGGCCAGCGGTAGCGCTTGAGCCTCGCGAGCGCGGTGGCGCCGAGGCGCGGCACGGGCAGGCGGTGGCGCTTCGCGGCGGTGGCGACGAAGTGGCGGGCGAGCCGCTCGATGTCCTCCGCGCCGCGCTCGCGCAGTGGGGGCAGGAGCAGCTCCACGACCTTGATGCGGTAGTAGAGGTCCTCGCGGAACCGGCCCTCCGCCACCATGCGCGGCAGGTCGCGGTGGGTGGCCGCGACGATGCGCACATCCACCTTGACGGCCTGCGTGCCGCCCACGCGTTCGAACTCGCGGTCCTGGAGCACGCGCAGCAGCTTGCCCTGCACGGCCTGGGGCAGCTCACCCAGCTCGTCGATGAAGACGGTGCCTCCGTCGGCCGCCTCGAACTTGCCGGGCACGCGGTGGTCGGCGCCGGTGAAGGCGCCCTTCTCGTGGCCGAAGAGCTCGTTCTCGATGAGGGCCGCGGGCAGGGCCGCGCAGTCCACCTTCACGAAGGGCTTGTCGCGCCTGGGGCCGTTGACGTGGATGGCGCGCGCGAAGAGCTCCTTGCCGCAGCCGCTCTCTCCGCGCAGCAGCACGGTGGCGTCCGTGGGCGCGGCCTTCTGCACCAGGCGGTAGAGCGCCTTGAGCGGCGGGGCCTCTCCGATGATGCGGTTGAAGAAGTAGCCCACCGGGGCCTGGGGCTGATCCTTCGCGCGCTGGAGCTCCTGGTAGAGGCTGGTGCTCTGGAGGGCGGTGCTCACCTGCGCCGCGATGTCGGTGAGCTTCCGGGTGTCGTCCTCCGTGAAGGGACCCCCGCCCAGGCGGTTGAGCACCTGGAGCACGCCGTACACGGCGCCCGCCGCGTCGCGCAGGGGCACCGCGGCCAGGCTGATGGTGCGGTAGCCCGTCATCCGGTCGATGTCCGCGAAGAAGCGGCGCTCGCCGCGCGGATCCGGCACGTGCACGGGCTCGCCGGCCTCCGCCACGTAGCCCGCCACGCCCTGGCCCAGCTTCACGCGGATCTGCGCGACCTCCGGCAGGTGCGCCGCGCGGCTGAACAGCTCGCGGCGCACCGGATCCAGCAGCCACAGCGTGCCCCGGTCCGCCTGGAGCGTGATGGCGATGCGGTCCACGAGCGTCTGGAGGAAGGCGTCCAGGTCCACCTCGCGCCCGACGAGGCCGCCAAGGGGGAGCAGGACCTGGGACACATCCGGCGGGGACGAGGGCATGGCGGCGGGCAGCGGCGGAAGTGAGAAGGGCGCTGGAGACAGTCTATCGCACGGCTCCGGGCTCGCGCCGCTCATGCGCCCGCCGCGCGGCCCAGGAGCATGCGCTGGCCTTCACGCGCGGGCTCGGTGAAGGGGAACAGCCCCCGCGCCTGCTGCGCCATGTCCTCCAGCAGCTCGTCCGCGTGGGACGGGTCATGGTGGAAGAGGAAGAGGCGCCCGGCGTGCAGGTCCTTGGCCACCTTGGCCGCGTCCATCATCGTCGAGTGGCCCCAGCCCTTCTTGGACATGCCCTTCCTGCCCTCGTACTCGTCGGGCGTGTACTGCGCGTCCAGGCACAGCGCGTCCGCGCCCTCGAAGTGGCGGGCCACGTCGGAGGTGAGGCGCTCCGGCAATTCCACGTCCGTGGCGTACACGAAGGAGTGGCCGTCCGCTTCGACCCGGTAGGCCATGCAGCCGTCCGGGTGCGGCACGTCGATGGGCGTCACCTTGAAGGGACCCACCTCCACGGTGCGGCCGTGCAGCGCGGCGCCGAAGGACATCTTCGAGCGCATGGTGGACAGCGGCACCGGGAACTGCGGCGGGCGCATCTGCTGCGACAGCGTGGACTCCAGCGCCTGGGCACCATTCGCGCCGGGGCCGTACATCATCAGCGACGTGGTGGGCAGGTACGCGGGCGTGAAGAAGGGGAAGCCCTGCACGTGGTCCCAGTGCAGGTGCGAGAAGAACATCGTCGCCTTCTGCGGAGCGCCCTCGCGCATCATGACCTCGCCCAGCGTCCGGATGCCCGTGCCCGCGTCGAGGATCAGCCGCTCGCCCTGGCTCGTCACCTCCACGCACGCCGTGTTGCCACCGATGCGCGAGCCCGACACCGCGATGCTGCCCCGAACGCCAAAGAAGCGGATTTCCATGATGGGTCTCCAGATGCGCGGAACGCCCGCTGGGGGCGCCCTGACGTGGAGGGGACAGAGCACGTCCGGTGCCAGCGCCAAGGGGCTGGAATCATTGGAGTTGTGGGGGCGGACCGGGCGGGCCGCTCCATTCTGGAGCGCTCCGGATGGGGCGGGCGGTCCAATCCGGAGCGGCCCCGCGCCGTGGGGGATTCCTGGTAGACCCCGGGCCATGCCGGTCATCGCGTTCTGCACCATCAAGGGAGGCGTCGGGAAGACGACGCTGTGTTCGCACGTGGCGGCGGCGCTGGCGGACGCGGGCCGCCGGGTGCTGCTGTTGGACCTGGATCCGCAGGCGCATGCGTCGCTGGTGCTGGGCCTGGAGTCGCGGGAGGGCCCGTGCGTGGCGGATGCCTTCGGGCCGCGGCCGAAGCACAAGCTGGATGAAGTCGTGGTGGCGTCACCGAAGCGGCCGGGGTTGTTCATCGCGCCCGGGGCCCCGCGCATGGCGGCGCTGGAGCGCGAGCTGTTCGGCTGGGGGCACCGGCTCCAGGCGATTCCGCGCGCGCTGAAGACGCTGTCGTGGACGCCGGACGTCATCGTCGTGGACACGCCGCCGAGCATCGGCGCGTTCACGGAGGCCGTGCTGGCCTCTGCGGACGTGGTGGTGGCGCCGGTGCCCACGGGGGCGTTCGCGTTGCAGGGCCTGGGCGAGATTGAAACCGCGTGGCGCGATGTGCGCGAGGAGGGCGGCCAGCTGGTGGCCGCGGTGAACTTGTGGGATCGGCGCACGCCCGCGACCAACGTGGCGATGGAGGAGGCGCTGAAGGACGTGACGGTGCCGGTGCTGAAGGCCCGCATCCCGCGCTCGGAGGCCATCAACCAGGCGGGGCTGGGCTACGAGGTGGTGTTCGACGTGAGCCCGAGCGCGGCGGGCGCGGAGGAGCTGCGCGCCATGGCCCGCGAGCTGGCGAAGCTCGCGGGGCTGCGCTGACGCCTCGGTCCGCTTAGCCCATGGTTCCCGTCCGCAGGGGCCCGGCGCGCCGGTAGGTGAGCAGCGCCACCCCCTTGGGCGTGATCTGGGACGCGGTGAGCTGAAGCATGCGCGGCTGAGTTCCCGCTCCGAAGAGGCGCCGGCCGCTGCCAATCGTCACGGGGATGACGTGCAGGTGCATCACGTCCACCAGGTCATGCGCCAGCAGGGTCTGGAGCAGGCCACCACTGCCATGCACCTGCAGCTCGCGGCCGGGGGAGGCCTTGAGACGGCGCACCGCCTCCACCGTGTCTCCCTCCAGCAGCGTGGAGTTCGCCCACTCCACGCGGCGCAGCGTGGTGGACGCCACGTACTTGGGCAGCGTGTTGAGCGGCCCGGCGATGGGGTCGTTCGGCGCCGTCACGCGCGGCCAGTAGCTGGAGAAGATGTCGTACGTCCCGCGCCCGAGCAGGAACGCGTCCGCCCGGCTGAAGATGTCCACGACGTGCGCGCCGAACTCGTCGCTGAAATGGGGCTCCACCCAACCGCCGAAGGCGAAGCCGCCGCTCCTGTCCTCGTCCGGTCCCCCGGGAGCCTGCATCACTCCGTCCAGCGTCACGAACTCCGTCACCGTCAGTTCCATCGTCGCATCCATCCCTTCCGGGCCATCCACTCGCCCGTTCAAATTGGCGACGAATGAGCCGGGCGCGGATCGACACACCCGTGTTTTCTGGGCCATGGGGAACGGGCGGGCGGGCGCTGACTCAGGAAGTGGGAGCGCTTCTCAGTCCAGGTCCTCCAGGGCCAGCTCTACCTGCTCGCGGTAGAGCGGCACCGTCTCCACGGCGAGCAGGTCCATCAGCAGCTTCCGGGCTCCGGGCTTGTCTCCTGCTCGCACGAAAGCCCGCGCCCTCATCTCCGTGATGTTCAGCTGGATGGAGCCCTCGCGGATTCGTCCGCGCGCCTCGCGCAGCAGCGCGGTTGCGGTGGCCACGTCCTGGACGGCTGCCTGCGCATCGGATTCGGGGATGGCGACCTGCCGGGCCGTGCGCAGCAGCAGGTCGCGCACCTCGGGAGTAAGCACCAGCGCTTCTCCCGCCTCCACGCGCGAGGCAAGTTCCCGCACCGGGTCCCAGTCAATGTCCTCGGACATGCTCAGCGACCGCCCTTTCTCTTCCGGCATTTGTCGCGAGGCCAGTCGCCCTGTTGTCCCTCGCAGTACCGGCAGCAGTCGTAGCAGGAGCCTGACCAGTGCTCCTCCTGACATTGCACGTATGTCTCCAGGCAGGCGCGCTTCCACTCCGGAAGGTCTCGGGAAAGCTCCTTGGCGGCCCGGGCGAACAGGAGGATGTCCTCGGCCTCCAACTCCGTGGCCCCACAGCGAGCAGGATTGCCTGGGTGCGTCTTCACGCAGCAGCTGATGGTGGAGTCCTGGGAGCCGCACTGCGCCTGGGCCAGCTACACCGCGGTGGCGCAAGTCTGGGTGTCATTCGCCCTCGCATGGGCGCCGCCACCACAGCCCACGACCGCGAAGGAGAGCGCCGCCGCGAGCATGCCCATGAGTCGGGCGTTTTGACGTTTTCCGATGCCAAGGGAGACGGGCATGTTCTGACTCAGGGCGTGGGCAGGCCGGGGCCGAGCGACGAGCGCACGTTGGCGTCGGTGAAGCTCGTGCCCCAGACGGCGTTGATCTCCTGGGCGATGAAGGCGGCGCCCGGCTGGAACGTTCCCTGCGAGGGCTCGAACATCAGCACGCGCGGGTCGGTGAGCTCCTGCAGGCGCGGGACCACGTCGCTCACGTCGCGGCCTTGCATTTGGGCGGCGCGCACGCCCTGCAGCCATGTGCGCACGGTGCCCTGGGCGTGGGGGACGTAGAGGGGCTGCTCCGCCGCGCCCAGCGTCACGTAGAGGTGTCCCAGGCTCAGCGTGATGACGACGTTGCCGTGCTGGGTGAGCAGTGGCCCGTGGTCCGGCGGCAGGGTGTTCCAGTCCACGGCCGGGAGGTTCTGGAGGTACATGGGCGTGAAGCGCTGCGGGGCCTGGGCGACGAGCGCGCGCGTGTGCTCCACGGGGATGAGCGTGTCCCAGTCGTCGTGGAGGATGAGGAACGGCGTCTGGACGGTGCTGGCCAGGTGGGCGGCGGTCCAGCGCGTGTAGTCCGTGCCCGGGGTGATGGGGTCTCCGCCGGTGGTGGCGTAGATGCGGCGGAAGTAGGGCTCGAAGAACTGCTGGTAGCGCGAGCGCATGGCCGGGTCGCTCACGCGCGCCGGGACCCAGCGGCTCACGTAGTCCACCTCCGCGGCGAAGTCGGACAGCGGGGACAGGGCGACGCCCACGGCGGGCACCACGGTGGAGGGGGCATCCGCCGCGGCGTAGAGCGCTTCGTAGCCGCCCCAGGAGCCGCCGAAGATGCCGATGCGTTTCGTGTCCACGTTGGGGGCCTGGGCCAGGAAGCGCATGCCCGCGTTCATGTCGTCGCGGTCGTTCTGGAGGTCTCCGCCCGCGTAGAAGCGGCCGAAGAGGGCGAGCACGCCGAAGTCATGGGCCAGGTGGATGAAGGCCTCGCCCGCGATGAGCTCCGGCGTGGTGGGCGTGAACGCGATGGGCGACGAGCCCGGTCCGTAGTGCGGCTCGCTGTCGTCCGGGTGGATGCCGGCGCCGCGCGCGGCCCACTTCGCGTCCACGGCTTCACCGGTCCAGGCGATGCCGTCGTAGGGCTTGGTGAGCACCACGGTGGGGGACACGCCGGACTTCCGGGGCGGGAACCACTGCGCATAGGTGGCGGCGCGGCCGGGAACCTCCAGCTTGAGCAACTGGTAGGTCCAGGTCTGGCCCGCGGCGCTGTACTCCCCGGAGCCGAGCTGCGTCACCTGGACCGCTACCGGGTCCGTCGGCGTCTCTTCCGGGGTCTGACAGGCGTTGGTGGACGGGCTTGGGTTGCTGCAGCACGCGGTGGGGAGGGAGCCCAGGAAGGAGAGGGCCAGGAGCGTGGTCGGGAGGAAGCGCATGCCCCAGCAGACACCACGGCGCGGAATTTCTGAAAGCGTCCCCGTCCTTTCCGGACGAGGATGGCGGCACATGGACTACCAGGCGGTGTTGTCGGAGGTCTGGGACGCGGTGCGGCCGGTGGTGGGGCAGGGCCGCGTGGCGACGTACATCCCGGCGTTGGCGGCGGTGGACCCGGGCCGTTTCGGCATGGCGCTCGCGACGGTGGAGGGGGACGTGTACGGCGTGGGAGATTGGCGCGAGCCGTTCTCCATCCAGAGCATCTCCAAGGTGTTCACGCTGGCGCTCGCGCTGTCGCGGGACGGGGACGCGCTGTGGAAGCGCGTGGGCAAGGAGCCGTCGGGCAATCCGTTCAACTCGCTGGTGCAGCTGGAGTACGAGCAGGGCATCCCGCGCAACCCGTTCATCAACGCGGGGGCGCTGGTCATCACGGACCGGCTGCAGCGGCTTACCGGCGATGCGCGCGGCACGCTGAGGGACTTCCTCCGCGCGGAGAGCGGCAATCCGTCCGTGGACTTCGATCCGATCATCGCGGCCTCGGAGGCGGATCACGGCCACCGCAACCGCGCACTGGCCCACTTCATGGCGAGCTACGGCAACATGGAGAGCGCCGTGCCGGAGGTGCTGGAGCACTACTTCTGGCAGTGCTCACTGGCGATGAGCTGCGCGGACCTGGCGCGGGCCTGTGGATTCCTCGCCCGCCACGGTCAGCGCGCGGACGGGTCGAGGCTGCTCACGCGCAGCCAGGCCAAGCAGGTCAACGCGGTGATGCTCACCTGCGGCACGTACGACGCAGCGGGAGAGTTCGCCTACCGCGTCGGGCTGCCGGGCAAGAGCGGAGTGGGCGGAGGCATCATCGCCGTCATCCCCAACCGCTGCGGCCTGTGCGTGTGGAGCCCCGGGCTGGACGCGCGGGGCAACTCGGTGGCGGGCGTGGAGGCACTGGACCGGTTCACGACGCTGACCGGCCTGTCCATCTTCTAAAGGCCGCGGCTTCAGCGCAGTCCGTCCAGCAGCGTGGCCAGCTTCTGGGGCTGGGACGCGAAGGGCGAGTGCGATGAGTCCAGCGTGTCCACGGTGAAGGCGTTGCCGGGCGTGAACGCGTCCGCTTCGCGGATCATCAGGTCCTGGAGCGCGGGGACCAGGGCGCGGTCCTGGGCGCAGCGCACGTAGCTGCGTGGGACGCGGCCCCAGCGCTCCTTCGTGGCGCCGACCTTGCCAATCCACAGGGACACCGGGATGTCAGGTGTGAGCGTGAGCGCGAAGGGCAGGAAGGCTGCTTCGTCCACGTCGTGGTAGAAGCCCGCGCGCAGGGCCTCCCGGTACGCCGCGTCGCCGCGAGGATTGATCCGCACCGCGCCCAGCTTCGCGGCGTCACCGATGAAGAGCGCGGCGCTGTAGGGCGTGTGGGCCTCGGGCAGGGCGCCGTAGCCGCTGGCGCTCTGGAGGCGCAGCGGGACGTAGGCGCTCAGGTACACCAGCCGGCCAATGAGGTGCGGGGCCTTCTCCGCCGCGCGGGTGATGACGGTGCCGCCCGCGCTGTGTCCCACGAGCACGGGCTTTGGACCGCCCTGGAGCTTCTCCAGCGCGGCGACCACCGCGTCAGCGCAGTCGTCCAGCGTGACGTCGGCCAGGGGCGAGCGCTCCTCCTTGAAGCGCGCAGCGTCGCCCGTGAGGTAGGACGCGGGGAAGCGCGCGTTGAGGCCGTGACCGGGCAGGTCGATGGCCACCACCCGGTGCCCCTTCGCGGAGAGCGCTTCGGAGACACGCGTCCAGTGCAGGGCGTTGTGCCACGCACCGTGGACCAGGAGGAACGTCTTCGGGTTGCGCGGCGCCTTCGCGGGCGTGGCTGCACGGCTCAGGCCAGGCAGCACGGCCGTGCCCAGCAGGGCGCTCTTCATCACGTCACGACGGTTCATGGGTGACTCGTTCGTTGGGGGGAAGCAGGGTGAGGAGCCGCTCGCGCAGGCGGGCGAGGTCGAAGAGCTGCCGCTCCACCTCCGCCAGCCGCTCCCGGTGGGCCGCGAGCGCATCCGGGCAGATGGCGTCCGTGACCTGCCGGAGCATGCAGGGCGGGAAGGTGGCGATCTCCTCCAGCGAGAAGCCCAGGCGGATCATCCGGGCCACCTGCATGACCTGGGGGACAGCGACCTCGTCGAAGTCGCGGTAGCCGTTGTCGCGGCGGTGCGAGGCGAGGAGCCCCGCCTTGTCGTAGTGGCGAATGGACCGCGCGCTGCTGCCCGTGCGCCGGACGAGCTCTCCGATGTTCATCCTGCACTCCTGACGCCGGATGGCAGGACCCGCTCCCGGCCGACTTGTTCCAAACCTGTCCGACTGTCGGACAGGTTTTTTCGGTCCGCTCCCGGCGGGGCGCCCCGGTCGGGTTCTTTCCTTCTCATCGCTGAAGACTCCATGGCCCAGAGCTTCGGGCCTGCCACTGGTGTCAAGGTCAAGACCCCGGTGGGGAATGTGACGGGGTTGTCCCCACGGGATGCGTGACCGCGATCTACGGTGCGCCGCGTGAGCCCGTCTTCGCCCGTGCCCCGTCCGCGTCCCGCGCTTCTCTCGCTTGCCTACCTGGCGTTCGTCAGCCTGGGGTTGCCGGACGCGGTGCTGGGGGTCGCGTGGCCTTCACTGCGAAGCACGTTCGGCCTGTCGCAGGCGGCGATGGGCGCCATCCTGGGGGCGGCGGCGGTCGCCTACTTCACCTCCGGGTTGTTCGCGGGCCGGCTGATGCGCGCGATGAACCTGGGGCTGCTGCTGGCGCTGAGCACCGGCTCGGTGGCGCTGGGGCTCACGGGCTACGCGACCGTGCCCCTGTTCGTGCTGTTCCTGGCCGCGGCGTGCTTCATCGGCTTCGGTTCAGGCGCCATCGACTCCGCGCTCAACAACTACGCGGCCCAGAACTTCGGCCCCAAGCACATGAGCTGGTTGCACGCGGCGTACAGCGTTGGCGCCGCGATGGGCCCGGTGTTGATGACGGCGCTGCTGGCTCGGGGAGCGGATTGGCGGACCGGCTACGCCGTCCTCGCCGTGGTGCTGGGGACGCTGGCCCTGACGTTCCTGGTGATGCGCCGGCTGTGGGGCGCGCCAGCGGGAGCGCCGGGCGAGGAGCCTCGCGCGGAGGTGCCCACCGCGTCCGCCATGGAGGCCGTGCGCCGGCCCCGCGTGTGGCTGCAGATCTTCACGTTCTTCTTCTACACGGGCGTGGAGGTGACGGCGGGCCAGTGGAGCTTCACCGTGCTCACCGAAGGCCGGGGCCTGCACACCGCCGCCGCGGGCACCTGCGTCAGCATCTACTGGGGCAGCCTGCTGGTGGGGCGCGTCCTCTCCGGCTTCGTCGTCGAGCACATCGGGCCGGTGCGGATGCTGCGCGCGAGCACGGTGCTGGCGGTGGTGGGCGCGGCCCTGTTCGCGATTCCCGCCGTGCCGCCCGCGCTGGGGCTCGCGTTGCTGGGACTCGCGCTGGCGCCCATCTTCCCGGCCCTGATGTCGGTGACGCCGGCCCGCGTGGGGTTGGATGTCTCCGCCCACGCGGTGGGCTTCCAGGTCAGCGCGGCGACGACGGGCGTCGCGGCGCTGCCCAGCCTCGCGGGGATCATCGCCGAGCGATGGGGCCTTCAGTTCGTCGCCCCGTACATGCTCGGGGTGGCCGTGGTGCTGGCCCTGCTGCACGGCGTGCTGTCCGCCGTGGCGGACCGGCCCCAGCTCTCCCGCTGAGCGCGGACCTCAGCTCCCGGCCGGAAGCTCCGCGCTGCGCAGCGTCTTCGGGCCCTGGTCCGTCCACTGCGACAGCCGCAGCGTCGCGCCCCGCGCCGAGGCGTGCGGCTCCACCTCCACGAAGGTGAAGCGCTGCTCCAGCTTCGCGTGCTTCTGCTTCGCCGGATCCAGCGACGGATTGCCCTGGAGCTCCGCGAGGTACTCGCCCCACTCATCGTCGGAGGCCTCCGGCGCCGGGAGCCGCAGGAGGGAGATCCACGTGCCGGTGTTGGCGTAGAGGGGGCCGTTGCCCTCGTGCCAGCGGGCCGCGTGCGTGTGGCCCATCACCACCGCCTGCGGGCTGTACTTCTTGCCCAGCCGCGCGGTCTCCGCGAGCTCGTCCTTGCCGGGCTCCAGGGCGAAGTAGTCCGTGCCGGTCCTGCCCGCGACCGCGCGGTGCAGGCGTGCGTAGAGCGCGAACCCGGCCTTGGCCAGCTTCAACCGGGCGCGGCCCAGGGCCTCCGGGTTGTCGAAGGCGTTGAGCTTCTCCGGGTCAAGCACCGACAGCAGGGCGTCCACCTCGTCGTCCTTCAGGTCCACGCGCGCCAGGCTGCGCGCCAGGTGCACGTCCGCGGGCGAGCCGCCCACCACGTCCATCGGTTCCAGCGCGAAGGCCGGCGCGAGCCCCCGGTTCTCCAGCAGGCGCCGGATGAGCGTGAGCGTCCCCGCGTTGAACAGGACCTTGAGCGCGTCCGGCTTCACGCCGAGCGCCACCATCACCGCGCCCTCGAAGTCCGGCTTGAGCAGGTCCATGTACCGCATGCGGTGCTGGTGCTTGAGCGGGTTGAGCAGCGTCTTCACCAGCACGGAGCCTGGCGGATAGCGGAAGCGGTTCGCCCGCTCCGAGGACAGGAGCGAGTCGTAGTCGATGCGGTTCGCCACGTCGGTGTGCTCACCGTGGGTGACGAGCACGCGCGACCCGCCGACCTCCAGTTGCAGGGGTGCGGTGCCGTCCCGGAACTCCAGCCGCGAGGCGACCTCCCGGGGCTGGCCCAGCGCGGAGCGGATCACCTCCTGGACGTCCGGCAGCGCCAGCTCCAGGTCGTGGTTGCCCACCACCATCGTCGCCCGGCCCCCGGCCGCCAGCACCCGCCCGAGCGCCTTCAACGCGGGCGCCGTCGCCGCGGACGTCACCAGCGCACGGGCCTGCTCCAGCGTCCGTTGGGGATCCACCGCCAGCGGGTCATCGTTGAGCAGGAAGTCGAAGCTGTCGCCGTTGAGGACGACGTGGGTGGGCGTGCGGGTGAAGGAGTCGAAGAGGGCGGGCAGCTCGGCGGCGCCCGCGAAGATGTCGTAGGGGCCACCGTTGCCGAGGTGGAGGTCGCTGAGAATGAGCGTTCGCATGGGTCGATGCTCCTTTCAGGGAAGCGCCTGCAGGTCGTTGTGCCGGATGCTCACGGCGGGATCGCCGAGCACCACGTAGTTGCGAGCGTCGTTGCGTTCGATCCACCGGTGCAGCAGCTCGCGCGGCGCGAGCTTGCCGTTGGACGTGTTGGCGTCCAGGTGGGTCAGCAGGATGTTGTTGGCGGCGGAGAACCGGTCGCGGAAGTCGCGCAGCGCGTGGCCCACCGGCATGCCCGCCATGATCTTCCAGAGCGTGTTGCGGAACGGGTGGATGGTCGTCTGGGTCATCTGCAGGGGCTTGATGGAGAAGCCCCAGGCCCGCTCCACGTGGCCAATCACCGCCAGCGCGCCGCCGTTGGGATGCGCCAGGAGCCGCCGGGGCAGGGCCGCGACGAAGGGCGCGCTCGCGAGCGTGTCGCCGGTGCGTGAGGCCGTGAGCGGGAACTCGTCGTTCGCGGGCGTGCCCATGCCGAAGCAGGCGAAGAAGAACGCCACCAGGCCGTGGAGCCGCGCGTCGTCCTGGATGTCCGACGCGGCGACGTAGTGCGCGGGGGCCATCGCGCCAAAGCCGGCCCAGTCCTGGCTCAGCAGCGCGCCCTGCTTCGTGAGCTGGAGCGGATCATTCGCCTTGAAGCCCACGCCATGCGACGCGGTGAAGAGCACCGCCGGGCGCACGTCCCGGCCGTGGAGCGCGGCCAGCAGCCACTCCCGGGTCGCGTCGTCCTCGATGGCGTCACGGCTGGCGAAGCGGGCCTTCGCGGCGACCGTCTTCGCCAACTGGGGAGGCTGATCCAACGGCGCGCCCCGGGCCAGCGGTGCCACGAGGCTGTCCGCGCTGAGCTCCGTGGAGCGGTCCCCGGGGTGCTTGGGTCCCCACCAGCTCACCTGCCGGTGATTGGGCACGGACGCGCCCGTCTCATACGCCACCACGCTGTCCGCGTAGCGCGCGTACTCCGCGGGCGTGTCGAAGGAGAGGCGGCCCACGGCGTACGACAGGGACAGCGAGTGCTGCACGTCGAACGGGATGACGTCAGGCCCGCCGACGAGCAGGAGGTAATAGGGAACGATGGTCGGTTCCACGTCGCCGATGGGCGCCCCGTGCCGCTCCAGGAACTGATGCGCCGTCTCACCGGGCTGGTAGGTGAGGACGTGGCACCGGTCCGCTTCCTCCATGCGCTCGCGCCGGTGGGCGAGCAGCGGCTCCAGGCTCTTGCGAAGCTCCTCGGACGCGGACGCGGGGAACACCACGCCCCAGCCGGCCTTCGTGTAGTCCTCCGGAGGCGCGTCGGGCGGCAGGCCGAAGCTCAGGCGCATGGGGAGGCATTCGAGCCACTTCCTCCACGCCTCGAAGTACGCGGCCTCACCCCGGGGCTCCGCCACCTCCGCGGCCGCGGGCAGCGCGATGGGCGGCACCAGGTACTGCCCGGTGACGCCATCGATGCCGTTGAAGACCAGCGGATCTTCCGGAAGTGGCATGGGTCGCTCCACGGTGTCGGCAGGTATCAGGAGTGCAGTTGCGACTGGGGAGGCATATAGAGACAACAATCCATGGCGACTTCCCATGCGTCGTCGGTCTGATGGAGTGCACGATAGACGTGGGTACGTATCTCTCTCACCGCAGAGACCAGCGCGTTGGCCCATTCCGGATGGGTGAATGCCTGGGCGACGAGCGCATTCACTTCGAACTCCAGCCCCTCAGGTAGCGAGGGAATCACCAGGACGGCGGTGAGCTGTCCGGAGGCCGCGAGTTCGGCCGCGAAGCCTCTCGCAGTGGCGGCCCGCAGGCGGTCACTCTCCACGCGTTGGGTGTCCAACAACTGCGGACCAGAAAGCACGCAGACCCGGAGGTTCGGCATCCAAGCAAGCAGGTGCTCCGTGGATAAGAGCTTCTGGCGCTCCAGGGAGCGATGCTCGGAGTGTTCGGACGTGGTGAGTTCCATCCGGGGACCGCTTGCCGTGGGAAGGGCGGAGGCCCGAAGGTACAGCAGGTCCACGGAGGCTGTGGTGGCCTCGGGCGCCAAGTCCTCGCCCCCACCCAGGACGCGAGGTGTTCGCTGCGGCGCGGTGTCCAGCCAGCGCTGCATGAGGCGCCGCTGGGATAGGGCGTGCCCCAACTCGACGCCGACGTGCTGGAGCGGGCGCACCCACAGGGTGGATGCAGGCATCCTAAGAACGCTGACGCGGTGAAGATCCACGGAGAGCTGTTCCAAGGGTTGGGATCGAAGCGCGGTCGCGATCACGGCCTCCCAGCACAGCCCGGAGACCTGGGTCGCCACTGCGATGGTGGCTTCGCCTCCCGTCCATTGCTCGAAGGACGGCAGCGTGCTGAGTAACGGGCGCAGCCTCCACGCCATCGTTTCGTAGGCCCGGTGCTGGTAAAGCACGGTGGGTTCGAGCCTGCCCTCGTTCGCCTTTAGCTCCACATGGACGGGGCCCGCTCCGCCGATAGGTGCATCCTCTGACCTCGGGCCTGAATGGCGGGCGGTGATGAGCAGGGGCAAACGACGCAGTGGTGGTGCTGGTTGGTGCGGAGGCATGGGCGCGAGCGGGTTCATGCTCACGGGAGGGGAAATCGACCTTGCCTTGGCCCTTGAGAGCACTTCCGAGAGCGCTTGAAGCTCCGTGGGCAGCGGTCGCTTGACAAGTGGGTCGCCCAGAATCATGCGCTCGAAAAGAGAGCTGCCGTCGGACAAATCCTGGATGGCCGCCTGCACAGCAGCGGCACGCAGAAGGATCTGTCGCCAATCCGCGTTGGCGTCAGCGAGAGCCAGAAGCTGCTCGAGGAGGGGGGCAGGTACGAGGCCGTCCGAGAGGAATGGTGCGGTACTGCCCAGCCCTGATGTCAACGGCAGCAAATCGAGGCTCGAGTGCAACTCTTTCTGGATCCGATTCAGGTTTGGGTGGGGAAGCCGCAGGAGGGTCATGATTCTTGTTAGGGAGGACAGGAAGAAGCTCTCACGGTCTTCGCTCTGCCAGAACCACTCGACCGCCGTAGCCAGCAATTGGGCTCCGGGGCCCGGCAGTCTCAAGGCCAGCAGTTCGCCTTCATCCATCGCGAGCTGGGCTGCGGCACGGGGCCCCAGCTTGTGAATGAGCTGGGCAGTCCGCCGGGGCGGAACCTGGAGACCCAGAGCTTGCGCTCGAAGAAGCAGGCGGAGTGCTTGAGGCGTAGAGAAGCCCTTTGTCCATCGCCAGGCATCGAACGTCCACTGGGTCGTAACGAGTGGGTCCATGCCAAACTGGCTTTCGATCAGTGCTGCTTCGACGCTATCCAGCAGCAGGGATAGCGCCCCGAAGTCCTTCGCTGAATCTTCTACGGGGGCAGGATGTTCGACGGCCCAGGTCACCGCGAGTCGTGCGCTCGCGGCATCCAGCACGGGAAGGGCACGCCAGCAGGCATGGTGGAACCCGCGTGTCAGCTGAGCTTCGTGCTGGGTCCACTCCCCAAGCATTCCTGTCAGATAGGGCTGCTCCAGTCCTATGTAGGCGAACGCAGAGTCGTACTGCGCGAACCGCGATTCTGACTCTGAGAGTGGGCCGGTCCTCAACAATTTGTCTCGCGACATCCTCCGCCGGAAGTCGCGCATGCGGCGCAAAACTTCAAGACGAACCGTGTCAGCCTCGATGGCTCCAGTGACAGTGTGGGCGACCTGTTGTTCGCGCGCAACGGATTCACGTAGTGCATCTAGCGCCGTGTTCAATAGACCCATCTCCCCTAGGCAGCGGGAGTATGTAATTGAGGAAATCGGAAGCTCCCAATGCGCGTTGCAGGCTGGTGTTCCGAACTGAGAGCGCTGGGCAGTCCAGCCCATGGCTTCGAGTTGGCTGAGTTGTTCGTGAGGGGGATGCAACGCGCTCGTCAGGTGCAGGAATGCACTACAGAGGCGATCGTGGTCCGGAATGCTGGGGTCGAGGCGTCCCCACTGACTGACAATGCCTTCCCCGTCCACTTTCGCCCAGTTTTTCAAGAGCTGAACTGCGGAGGACACGTTCGGATATAGTGAACGGACCATCTCAAGGCGGATGCGGGCCCCTATGTCATCGGGCGCTTTCCAATCCATCCATTGCTGTCTCGTCTGTCCAACGCGAACCTGCGCAATCGCCTTGAGGAAATACTTCGCCGCCTCCTTCGGCTTCTTGCGCAGAAGGACGAATGCACGCGCGACTGTCGCGAGGGCGAAGCCCGCGAGTGCCGATGGGATGTTCGCTGTGGCGGCCCAGTTCGCAGTCCGCGAAAGGAGCGGAACGGATAGGTTTATGCGGGCTTGGTCCCGCTCAACTTGCTCGATGATGGCCTCCAAGGCGCCAACCCATGCGGCCTGAAGTGGTTCGTCCCAGGTTTCCAGTTGCCAATGATCCGCTTGCTCCCATAGACGCTGCACGCGGGCGGGAGGGATAGTCAAACCGCTGGCATTCGACGCGATGAGTTGCCCAAGCAGAGCTCGGATGCGCAAGCTGGTGTCGTCCGTCGAGCGTTCGACTTCCATCCAATCGTCAGGTGACGCTCGGCCCCAGTGGCTCCTGCTCGCGGCGAGAGTTGCTAGCACTTGGGCCCGGAAGGGCCGGACGCTCGCGGGGCTGTCGCTCGCCAGGGGGGCCTCGTCCGCCAGCAGCGCGACACAGACCTCACGGAGGAACAGGAAGCCGCCGGTTCTAATCGCTCGCTGCTCAATACCTCGCCACCATGCTATGGCCCGTTCCGGCGCATCCCGAAGTAACTTGGCACCCAGGATGTAGAGAAAGCCCGCTGTCGTTTCGACGCGCTGTTCGATCGTGAGCCGTTCGATTCTATCTGCCGCGCACCGGGAGGCCTCCCAAAGTACTGCTGGCTTCGTGGTGCGGAAGTGGGCTTCGAGCCTTCGCCGCAGCCTTTCGTCTACCTGAAAATGTGACGTCTCCAGTTGAACCCAATCCTGGCGGATCAGTTCCTGGAATGCGGCCTCGAAGGCTTCAGGCGCACCTGTCCAAGTGTCGCGCAGCAGCGCCTCATCGAAGCGGCCCAAGACTGCGACAATGGGCAGCAACTTCATCAAGTCCGCGTTGTCGAGCCGCCCTACAATGCGCAGTTCGACGTAGCGATCTCGGCCGGACGCCACCAAATCCTCCGGCGTCACGTCGGCGTCTTCGCGTGCCCAGTCCGTGTAGAGAACGACGTCGAAGGGATTGAAGCGCTCCACGCCCGTGGCGCTAAAGGACTCGGCGACCCGGAAGGCTGACGTCCAAGCGTCCTCGCGCGTCCTGGCCAGGAGGGCCGTCCGCAGCTCGGGCGTCAGGGGGCGTTGATGCTCACGTGGCTGAGCGAAGTAACGCTCCACTTCCTGCTGGGTGAACGACTGCATCTCATGCAGCCGAAGAAAGCTGCGCGTGGGAAGCCAGGGAGTGGGATTCGCTAGCCGCCAGTTTCTTCCCTTGGACGCGAGCGCCCGGCGGCCGAAGAACAGGACACGGAGTTGAGGCACCTGCTGGTGAAGCGCCTCAAGCAATTGGAAGGTGGCGGAGACGTTCGCGGGCTCTTCCCCCGAAGAGAGCTTCGCTAGCTCTTCGCATGTGTCGAAGAGCAGGAAGATCGGGCCATCCAACTCATGCAGAATACCCGCGAAGGCACGGAGCATCTCCTGCCAGGGCGGTGTCCGCTGGATGGCCTGCCACGACCGTGCTGAAGCTCCTGCGATTTCCCGCACCATCAGGCGCGTCCGGTCGAACCAGTTCAGGTTCCGGCTGAGCCGGCCGGGGCCTCCCTGCAGAAAGAGTTGCTCCGCGAGCTGTTCGATGAGTAGCCACGGTGCCTGGGTCGGGTATGCGGGGTTAAGGTGATCGAAGTCCACTCGGGCCCAGGTGCCTCCCTCCGTGGAACTGATCTGTGTGCACAGGTGGCGTACCAGCATCGTCTTGCCAACTCCTGCCTTGCCCACGAAGTGAAGTGCCCAGGCGGAGGTGTTCAAGGGGGCGAGCCGTAGCTCCAGGAAGGCGCGAAGCTGCTCCTCGCGTGGGATGTAGTGCTTCAGCCGACGTTCATCCTCCCGGCGGATCTGGAGGAAGTCGATGCGCCGGGACGCAGCCGTGGCGACCGCACCAAGCATGGGTCCGAAGATGGGCTCCATGTACTGGGCTGTGCGCACCCAGCTCATTGCCTCAGCAATCAATGCCTCCTCGGCCTCTGGAGAGGTGGGCGTGAAACCTGCTCCCAGCAAGCCCTCGATCCGCGCCTGGAATTCATCGACTAGGGCCTTCGGTTCTGTTCCGCGCACCGCCAGTTGCGCCCAGCGGCGGGTGGGGGCGGGGACCTGTTGCCGCGCCTCGAGTGCAGAGAGTTTCAACCCGAGCTTGTGGCTCAGATCGCGCAGGGATTGCCCATCTGCGAGAGCCTCCTCCTGCATGCGCCGTAACTCACGCTGGCGGAGGTCGGGAGGCATCCAGTACTCGGGAAAGGGACGCGCATCCAGGTCAAGCCCGGGCACCTCACGGGACTGGCATAGTCCCTTCTCACGTAGCCGCTCCAGGATAGGGGCTGTCGGGTCCGTTCCTTGGGGGAATTCACAGGCATGCGCCAGCGCTTGAGTCCACACTGGAACGAGCAGCATCCACCGGACGGCGGCTCCAAAGTCGCGTAGGGTTTCGTCACGCTCCTTGCGGGTCACCAAGATGTTCTGTTCGACGAGTTGGTCTATGCGCGCCAGTTCCTTGCTCAGGTCGGTGCTCATGACGCTCCGCTCCGGCTCGGGAGCGGGCCCTGGAACAATGCGCTCATGGTTGCCTCGTCATCCGCCTGGATCAGCATCTCCAAATCGCTGAGCGCCTTGAGCACGGCATCCAGGCGCTCATTGTCGTGGAGCTGTGAAGGCAGGCCCTTTACCGCATCCTTGACGAGTCTTTCGAAGAGTCTGCTCGCCTTGGTATCCAAGGGGTTCGGTACCTGTGGGGGATGCCGCAAAAGGATGTATTGGTTGTAGATTAGAGGCTCCAGATCCTCCGGGAACCGGCCGATGTCGTGGCTCTCCACTGATGTACGTTCCAGAAGCGACTTGATGTCCATGTCGTCCTGGACCCTGCCCGGATAGCGACGACAGCTCAGCACCACGGGAGTCGTCATGGCGTCGGCGCGCAGCCGACGCTCCAGCATGCCTACCACCGTTTTCAGCGCAGGCGCCCAGTGGTGGATGCCATCCAGCATCAGCAGCGCCCCCTTGCAGTTCGCCTCCTTCGCCAGGGCCGCCAAGTCCATTGCCAGCGCGAGCCGCAGAACCATCGGGTCCGTCAGGCCTCCCAGGTCAAATGCCTCGGCCACGTCCGGGTGGAGCGCTGCCTTGGGCAACTCCTTCTGTCGTAGGAGTGCACGCAGTTGCGAGTCCTGTGCGGTCGGTAGGCTCCAATCGATTCGGATGTCCCGCAGTCGCCTGTACAGCTCACGGACAAGGTCCTCGGTGCTTGGATTCCCGCTCACCTCCGGGAGGCCAACGAGGACGGGCACGTAGCCCGCGTAAAGCGCGTGTACTGCCAATTCGCGCATCAGGTGTGTAGCCCCGTACTTCACCGGCACCGGTTCCATAGGCGGTCCGACAATGGCAAAGTGTGTCTCCGCACAGCGGCCTGAGTCCAACCAGCGCCCGAAGTCGCGGAATGCGTCCAGTCGGTCGCAGAACGGTTGTTTTAAACGTAGATTGTTCGCAATCTGTTGCCGGACGGAAGACTGCTGCACATCCACCAGTTCCAAGCGGGGATCGGTGTCTCCACGGACGACAAGCTGGGAATAGGCCCAGTCGCTGGTGGAGTGACGCCCGTCTAGCAACTGGAGCCCTGCGCGGCGGCCTGTGGCGGTTGCGCGTCCCAGGTCCACGGGTACGTTCGCGGGGCTCTCCAGCAGCGACTCATAGAGGCGGCGAGTGAAGAGGCGCGAGGCGTGATCGGCTACCTGTCCTGCCATGCCCACTACCATCGAGATGCCCAGCCGGGCCAACTCCACTGCGAAGGACTCTTGAGGCACGCTACCTGCCGCTGTTTCCTGCGGAGTGGGCATCCGGCCACTCGCAGAATCACAAGCATTGACCACTACCACGGAGGGCAGAGGCACTCCTGTGCTCAGGAGATACGCATAGAGATCCTGTGCACTCCAGCGCTTAAGCCCTTCACGCTCTTCGGTGGGGGAGGCCGTCCGACCCGGCTTGAGATGAATACAGCCCCATTCGCCATGACAGATGAAGTGGAGGACTGTGGGCTTGTAGTGCTTCACGGCCTCGTGCAGGTCCTCCCCATTGGCCGCGATGAGGACACGGTGGTCCAAGCCGCGTTGCCGGGTGCGCAGATGTCGCAGCAGGCCCAGGTACTCAGCGCCAGCGCGGATCTTCGTGTCCGCTAGGTCTGTGCCCACCACAAATAGCACTCGTAGGTCGATGGGAGTTCGTGGCGGCGTGGGGCCCGTAGCAGGAACCCGCCGGACCATAGCCACCTCTGGTGCGTGCTGCTCCGCGAGGAAGCCCATCGCGTCCCGCATCAGCTCCCAGTGCAGTCGGCCTAGCTCCCACTCGCCGACGTCCCATTCGAGCACCAGCTCCAGGAAGTCTCCCGGAGGGCAGCGCCCCTGGAGCTGCTTCCAGAAGCTCCCGCCCAGGAGCGTTTCCAACAGGTATCGGCCGAAACCGCTCAGCTGCCCCTGGGTCGGTGTTCCCGCCTGGATGCTGGCGAAGGCGCCGCGCAGCCCCTTTTCGGGGGTGGTTCCCTGCCAGAGCGCCTGCACCTCCGGAAGGCCATCCAATGCCGCCTCCGCGGTGGGGAAGGGGAATCCCTTGTCCAGGCGCCGCAGGGAGTGGAGCAGCGTGCCGTCCACCTCCACGCGCCAGTAGGCCATGGGCGACGGGACGTCTTCCCTGATCACCGAGATGAGCGTTCTCACGCGGCCCCCGTGGCGGCTTCGAGGTGTTCCGCGTCCAGATCCAGGAGGAGTTCGGAGAGCCGGTCACCGTCCACGCGCGTGGAGTCCGATATCCGAGGAGCGCTGCGCCGACCCGGCAGCCGCTTCTCGCCCAACAGCTGTGGCACTGCCACCGCCAGGGCTTCGAGTGCCTCCGCGTCCTCTTCCGCGTCGACGCGGTCCCACGCGGCGAGTGCAGCGCTAATCATCCGCCGGGGACCGGTGAGATCGAACGGCGAGGGCACCGTGGGCCACTCCAACGCGAACGTTCCCACGTCGAAGCCCAGCAGATCCTTCAAGGACACATCGTGACCGGGCAGGTCCGCGAGCGACGCCTCAACTACCGCATCGACGAGCCGGTAGTCCTCCTCCGATGGGGCGCCCTCCGCGACCAGTCGGTGGGGTTCCCAGCCGTCCAGGGCTGCGCGTGCACCGGATAGGCCTAGCGCCTCCGCGACCCGAACGAGCAGGTGCAGCCGGACGGCTGCGGGGGGATAGCGCTCGCGCTCCGCCCGCATCCGTGCGTCGGAGTGCTGTTCGAACTCTGCCATGGCCCGCACGGCGGCGGTGCCGAAGGAGAGCACCGAGTACACGTCCGCGAAGACCTCTTCCGACCATCTGCCCCAGCGTTGGGCGGCGACGCTGGCGTCCTCCAGGGTAAAGGCGTTCGAGGCTGCATGGACCGCCTGCTCTAGCAGTGCGCGGAAGCCCGCTACGAGCCCCAGCTGAAATTGGAGCTGGTGGCCCACTTCGTGACCAATGAAGACAAGCCACCACGGCGAGGCTACGCAGGAGATGGGCAGGTGGAGAAGTGCCATGGGTAGCTGCTCTAGGTAATCGGCTAGCAGCGGCCCGCCATCCCGGCGGAGCTCGCGGCCCACCAGGGCCCTAGGTGTGGCAGCAGCGGAGTACTCCAGATCGATGAAGGGCAGGGGCGTGGGACCGCCCGTTACGCTCAACCCCAAGGCCGGAGCCCGCTCGAACACGGGACGCCAAGCGCTCCAGACCACCTCGTCAGCCGCCAGTAGCAGTGGTGCGAGCCTTGGGTCGTCGCGCTGGTCGAGCCGATCGCGGAAGTATTTCCAGAGCCGGCGCAGCCACAG
The DNA here is from genome assembly GCF_054512695.1 of Corallococcus sp. M7. Taxonomy (NCBI): domain Bacteria; kingdom Pseudomonadati; phylum Myxococcota; class Myxococcia; order Myxococcales; family Myxococcaceae; genus Corallococcus; species Corallococcus sp. M7. Next base: position 5,173,971 of record NZ_CM137252.1, on the reverse strand, counting down.
GATGCGCTGACCATGCCGTCGGCACTCCTCAGCGAACTCGCCCCGGGGCTGATCTAGCCGCAATCCGCCCAGGTGCTTCTCCAGCCCTTGGGCCGCCCCGGTTACGCAGTCTTCCAATGCCGCGTACTGGCTGGCGTGCTGTCCGCACACGTCCTTCGCGCGCCGCTGCTCGAGCCACGCCGCGAACTCAGTGCGCAGTGCCCGCAGCTCACGGCGTAGCCGTTCAAGCTTCCGGCGGTTTCGATCCTCCACATCACTCATTGTGCCCGCCATCCTAGACCGGCTGCGCACTGGGTGCCCCGCTTAGCTCGGCAATACGGCTGAAACTCAGTGACGGTAGATCTCGGCACGACTGGGATCCGCAAGGTTGCATACGCGGACCAGACGCAGGCATGGTTCTTCCGCGTCTACGGCAACTGGAATGCAGCCACTGGGTACCAGATCTACACAGTGGCCACTCTGGTGGGCGTCGCGGGTGGACCGAGTATCCGATGCTCGAAGAGCATCGACTACAGCGGAGCCCGCAGTCGTGACGTTCCCCCTCTCTAGCGACTAACCCGGGGCTCGTTTGACGCGATCGTCGAGGCTTGATCTTCTCTGGGGATGAGCGAAGGACATCCCACCCAGGAGAAGCTGCGACGGGCCATCGTGCGTGCCTTCCATGACTAGGGCCTATCGTACGCGCAGGTTGCCTACTTGCTGGGCATTGGCGAGGCGACAGTCAGCTGCGTCCTCCGGATCTACCGAGAGACAGGAGACGTGGCGCCTCGGCCCAAAGGTGGAGGCAGGCTCTTGCCCATCCGGGGCAAGGTGGCCAGCGAGCTCAAGCGTCTGGTGGCTCAGCCATGGCACGCGAGTACGGCTGGGCACCGGTGGGCCAACGCGCCCAAGGCGTGTGCCCTGGAGGCCGCTGGACGAACCTGACGCTCGTGGGGGCCATCCGAGTGGGCTGCCGGCCCAAGTTGATGACTCACCGAGGAGCCATCAATCGCCGCACCTTCATGCGCTTCGTCCGCCAGAAGCTTTGCCCCTGGCTCCATCCAGGCGACGTCGTGCTGATGGACAACCTGGGTGCCCACAAAGTGGCCGGTGTGCGCCAGGCAGTCGAAGCCGTGGGGGCCTGCGTCGTACACCTGCCCACCTACAGCCCGGACTTCAATCCCATCGAGCTGTGGTGGGCAGACCTGAAGCGGCAGATTCGTCAACTTGCGCCTTGGTCCATTGAGGACCTGGCACGAACGGTGAGGCAGTTACGCGCAGCCACCCCGCTCGCAAAGCTCGCGGCTTGGTTCCGCCACTGCCTCTGCTTGCTTCAACTCAACCGTTCCCGGCGTCAAGTCGTCTGCCTGACACCTCCTCGCCCCCCAGGGCTACGGTGTGGTGGCAATCCCTTACGTCCCGTTCGAGCCTCGCTGGACTTGTGGCGTGCGAACGCAAGCCATTGTGGAGTGTCTGACTTTGACCTGCTGCGTCTGGCATTGCGGGGCGTGTCTGTGTTCACGTTCGATCCGCGTCCGGCGCCCATGGCACCCCTCGCCATGATCCGTCCGGACGCGAGGGAGAACACTCATGACGAAGAAGGCCTCGGTCCAGGATGTCGTGCAGGGCTGGCTGTCCGGTGATGAGGAGTCCCATGGCATGACGAACCCGGCGGGCCCGGTGTTCGTGGGAGGTATGCGCACGGAGCAGGCGCTCACGGAGTCCAACCTCGTGGAGAACACGGGCTGCAGCAGCTGCAGCGCCTCCACCACCGGCTTCTGCTGTTGATCCATCGCGGACCCCCGTCCGCATGAATCGCCCCTCCGGCGCCGTGCGAGTGCCGGAGGGTCTTCCGCCTTTCCCACCCCCAGGGAGCCCCCTTCATGGTCCACGAGGAAGCGTCGATGGCTGCCGAGGTCCCTCCCGAGGGATGGCTCGCGCGCCCCGTGAACGTCCTGCTAGCGCCGCATCTGGACTCGCTCGCGGAGCGGCTGTCCCGGATGGAAGGGCTCTCCCCGGCGGAGCGCGGCGTGGTGGAGGCCGCGGCCCGGGAGACGCTGGGGTTCAGCGCCCAGCTCAAGCTCAACCGCGTGCTCCTCCTGGAGCTGCACGCCGCGTCGATGGAGGGACGGCTCGACGCCGCGGACTCGCCGGGACGGTGGGCGCGGTTCCTGGAGCAGGCCTGCTCCTCCGACTTCCACACGCACCTGCGCGGACGCTATCCGCCGCTCCTGGAGCGGCTGGCGACGCTGGGCCGGCTCCAGACCCAGGCGGTGCTGCGCCTGGCGGAGCGGTTCGTCGCGGACCGGGAGTCGCTGACGGACCTGCCCGGCCGCCCTCGCGGCGCGCTGAAGCGCCTGCGGTTGGGGGAGGGGGATGCCCACCGGGGTGGCCAGACGGTGGCGCTGCTGGACCTGGAAGAGGGCACGGTGCTCTACAAGCCCCGGTGCATGCGCGTGGATCGCGCGCTGGAGGGCCTGCTCGCGCGCGTGCTGGCGCCGGACGCCGAGTCCACGCGGATCCGCGTGCCGTCCGTGCTGGTGCGCGCCGGCTATGGCTGGGCGGAGTTCGTGGAGCACCGCTTCTGCGCGAACGAGGCCGAGCTCGCGCGCTTCTACCGGAACCTGGGCCACTGGCTCGCGGTGATGCGCCTGATGGGCGGCACGGACCTGCACTCGGAGAACCTCATCGCGCACGGGCCGGTGCCCGTGGTGGTGGACGTGGAGAGCCTCTTCGCTCCCGATCCGCCCGTCCCTCCGGCGGAGCGCGGACTCGCGGTGGACCTGGCCGCGAAGGCCATCCGTGGCACCGTCCTGCGCACGGGCCTGCTCCCCGTGCGAAGCGAAGGCCCGGGCCTGGGCGGCCTGGACATCTCCGCGGCGGGTTCGCTTCCGGGACAGCAGCCGCGCGTCCCGGCGCCCCTCATCGTCGAGGGCGGCACGGACCGCGCCCGCCTGGGCATGACGATGCTGGAGCGCCCGCACGCGAAGAACCACCCCAGCCCGGACCCCGTGCTCGCGCGGCACTGGGACCAGGTCGTGGAGGGCTTCCACGAGCTGACCGCGCGCATGAAGGCGCTGGACGGGTACGGAGGGCTGCGCCCGCTGCTGGAGCCCTTCACGGGCGCGGTGGTCCGGCGCATCCTGCGGCCCACGCAGACGTACGCGGAGCTGCTGCGCATGCTCTGGCACCCGGCCTCGCTGTACGACGCGCCCAAGGCCCACGCCCGGGCGCGGGAGGTGCTGCGAAAGAACGCCGGCGTTTCCCCCGGCGCGCCCTCCGCGACGTCCGTCATCGACGAGGAGCTTTCGGACCTGTGCGTGGGCGACATCCCCGTGTTCACCCAGCCCGTGACCCGGAGGATGCTGGACGGCACGCTGGAGGCATGGCGTTCGGTGGATGAGTCCCTGGAGGAGATGACCATCCAGAGCACGCTGATCAGCGCCTACCTCAACGAGAAGACCGTGCCGCCACGCGTCCCCGCGCCGGCCACGCCCGCGCGCCGCGAACGCCTGGACACGCGGCGCCGGGCCCAGCTCTCCAAGCTGCTCCGCCGCGTACGCGACGCGGCCGTGCGTGGGCCTGACGGGACGGTGACGTGGATCAGCCCGGTGCTCGCCGAGTTCGGCTGGGCGGTGCGGCCACTCTCCGCCGAGCACTACAGCGGACAGGGCGGCGTCGCGGTGGTGCTGGCCCAGTACCTGCGCGAGGTCCACCACGGCCGCGCGGACGCGGTGGAGGGGCTGCCCGAGCTGCTCGACGGCACGCTCGCGGTGCTGCGCGCCACGGAGGACCGCGTGCCGGTGAAGTCACCGGGTGGCTTCGCCGGGCTCGCGTCGCAGGTGTGGATCTGGTCCACGCTGCACGACCTGGGCACCGTCCCTGGCGCGTTGGACCGGGCCCGCGAGCGCGCGGCGGCGCTGACGCCCCAGGTGCTGGATGCCGACGGGCTGCTGGAGGTGCTGGGCGGCGTGGCGGGCGTCATCGTCCCGCTGCTCAACCTGGTGGACCAGACGGGCGAATCGAAGTGGCTGGACATCGCCGCGCACGCGGGGCGGCGGCTGGAGGACACGGCGCGGAGCGTGGCGGGGGACGCGCGGTGGTCCACGTCGATGTTCCCGGAGCCCATCGGTGGCTTCGCGCACGGCACGGCGGGCATCGGCTGGGCGCTGGCGCGGCTGGGCCTGAGCGCGGCGGGGACGGCGGCGGACCGGCGGCGGTGGCGCAGCCTGGCCGAGCGCGCCTTCGACTTCGTGGACGGGCTCTACCGGCCGGACCTGGGCAACTGGACGGACCTGCGCCGCCCGGACGACACGGATCAGCTGACGAGCTGGTGCCACGGGAGCACGGGCATTGGCCTGGCGGCGGCGGACGTCTTCGTGCGCACCGGGATGCCGCGCTACGGGGACCTGTTCCAGCGGGCCCGGGCCGCGGCCGTGCGCGAGGGCTTCGGCTGGACCCACACCCTGTGCCACGGCGACCTGGGTTTGTGGGAGCTCCTGGAGACGGCGCGGCGGCTGTCCTCGGAGCCGCTTTCACCGGACCGGGAGACGCTGGACGCGGAGCTCATCTCCGGCCTGGAGGCGCGGGGCCCGGTGGCGGGCCTGGCCCGAGACGCCTTCTCGCCCGGCTTGATGGCGGGGCTGGGCGGCGTCATCCACACGCTGCTGCGCATGCACCCGGAGAGCCGGCTCGCGTCGCCGCTGCTGCTGGGGCGCGCGGGGGACATGGACCCGGACGCGTTCTGAAGCGCGCGTCACCGGCCCGTCCGTGACGAAAAGGCCGGTGACGCGGTTGCGACATCAGTCGCGGGTGTCGCGGCGCACGGTGACCTTGCGGCCGCGCAGCGTGGAGCCCTTCAGCGCGGAGATGATGCGCGCGGCATCCGGCTCCGGCACCTCCACGATGGAGTACATGTCCGCGATGTGGATCGCGCCGATGCGCGAGGAGTCGAGCCCCGCCTCGCCCGCGATGGCGCCCACCAGGTCCGCCGGCCGCATGCCCGCGGTGCGGCCCGCGCCGATGAACAGGCGCGTGACGTTCCACTCCGGCGCGCGCTGGGGACGCGCGGGGGCGCGCTCGGGCCGCTCGCCGCGCTCGGGCCGTTCGCCGCGCTCCGGGCGCTCGCCCCGGTCGGTGGCGCGGGGGGCTCGCGACGGGCGCTCGGCACGGTCGCCGAACCGGCTTGGAGGCCCGGAGCGCTCCGTGCGCGAGAACTTCCGCTCCGCGGGCGCCGACACCTGGGGAATCTCCTGCTCGTTGGACTCCTTGCCCTCGTCCTCCTTCTCCTGGAGGAGCTTGATGGCGGCGGCGGCCACGTCCATCACGCTGAACTCACCGGACAGGTCCTCCGCGATGCCGCGGAACCCATCCAGCTCCCCGGCCACCAGCGTCTCGCGCAGCGACGAGCGGATCATCTCCAGGCGGCGCGCGCGCAGGTCCGACACGGTGGGGACCGCGGTGACCTCGATGCGCTGGCCGGTGAGCCGCTCGATGTTGCGCAAGAGCCGGTGCTCGCGGGGCTCCAGCAGGGTGATGGCCACGCCCTCGCGGCCGGCGCGGCCCGTGCGGCCGATGCGGTGCACGTAGGCCTCCGGCGCGTTGGGCACGTCGAAGTTCACCACGTGCGTCAGCCGGGGGATGTCCAGACCGCGCGCCGCGACATCCGTGGCGATGAGCAGGTCCGCCGCCTGCGACTTGAACTGCTTGATGACGCGGTCGCGCTGCTCCTGGCTCATGCCGCCGTGCAGTGCGTGCGCGCGCCAGCCCCGGCCGTTGAGGGACGTGGTGAGCTCATCCACCTCCGTGCGGGTGCGGCAGAACACGATGGCGGCCGTGGGGGACTCCAGGTCCAGCACGCGCCCCAGCGTGGCGATCTTGAACGCGCGCGGGACGATGTAGGCCGTCTGCCGGACGCGCGGCATCTCTCCCGCCTCCAGCTTCTCCTTCGCGATGCGCACGCGCACCGGCTCGTGCAGGTGGCGCTCCGCGATGCTGGCGATGCGCGGGGGCAGGGTGGCGGAGAACAGCGCCGTCTGCCGCTGCTCGGGCGTCTCGGAGAGGATGGCCTCCAGGTCGTCCGCGAAGCCCATGTCGAGCATCTCGTCCGCCTCGTCCAGGACCACGGTCTGCACCTGGTCCAGCTTCAGCGTCTTGCGGCGCAGGTGATCCAGCGCGCGGCCCGGCGTGGCGACGATGACGTCCACGCCGCGCTTGAGCACGCGCAGCTGCCGGCCGATCTCCTGGCCGCCGTAGAGCGGGAGCACGCTGACACCCAGCTTCTGGCCGTAGCGGTGGATGGCCTCGGACACCTGCATGGCCAGCTCGCGCGTGGGCACGAGCACCAGCGCGGAGGTGCTGTGCGGCGCGGCGGCGCCGGGCTTCAGGTGCTGGAGGAGCGGAAGCGAGAACGCGGCCGTCTTGCCGGTGCCCGTGGCGGCGATGCCCAGCAGGTCCTTCTGGGCCAGCAGCGGCGGGAGCGCGGCGGCCTGGATGGGGGTGGGCTCTTCGTAGCCGAGCGACGTCAGCGCCTCGACGAGGTCGGGCTTGAGCCCAAGGGCGTCGAACGAGGGGGTTTCGGGGGCAGCGGGAGGCGGGGGAGCTTTCACACGGCGGCTTGTACCACTTCCGCGCCCGGACGGAGGACTTGGGACGCCGGGGGCGTCCAGGCCTGTACGAAGGACCGGGCCTTCCGGGCTTTCACGTCCCGCCGCGAAGGTGCGGAGTCAGCAATCGGGCGACAGCCCCTGCCCCCGAGGACAGGTCCGAGGATGACAGGACCAGCCGCCGCCTCTGGCCGCCGTCCAGCGCCGTGCCCTCCAGGAGGGACGTGAGGCCCCGGGGGCCGCGGTCCAGGTCGAGCACCAGCTCCAGCGCGTCCTCCTGGGGGAACGGCAGGAGGGCGAGCGAGCGAGGCGGGCCGTTCCACTCCGGGCCGGCGTGGAACTCCAGCTCCTGCACGAAGGGCTCGTCGCGGCCCAGGGGAGACCCGGCCTCGCAGTAGGAGTTGCGCCACTGGAAGCCCAGCTTCTGCACGGCTTCGATGATGGTCTGGAGGGACGGGGGGGGCAGGACGTGGATGCGGTCGCTGTCCTCGGGGTTGAGGGCGTTGTCGATGTCGAGCGCCGTCTTGATCCACACGGGCGTGCCGCGTTCGGTGATGGGCGTGTGGGCGGGGATGCGCAGGGAGAAGGGGATCTCGCGCTCCTCGCGGGGCTGGAGGGTGAAGGGGTTGGCGACGCGCCAGGTGCGCACGACGGCGTTGAGCGCGCTACGGCGGTCGTTGTCGCGCTGGAGGTACTGCGCCATCAGGTGCAGGTCGATGCGGTCGATGCGCTGGGGCGTGTGGCCGCCCTGGACATGGACGAGTCCGCGCAGGTCGCCGCCCGCGCGCACGGTGTCGTGTTCCAGGCGGGTGTCCACGCGCGCGCTGCCAATGCCAAGGCGGGCGAGCATCTTCATGAAGGGCATGGGGGACGGCATAGGCCGGATGGACGCGGCGCGAAAGCCTGTGTGTCTGGCCGCCTGCTCATCATGCGGCCCCCGCACCGGAGGGACGGGCGCGGCTTGCGGGGTGGCCCGGCGCGTCACCAGCGTAAAGCCTCACCACGGGAGAGGTGCATCATGGCGCAGGGGACATCCAGGCGGGTGCGGTACGCGGTGGTGGGAGCGGGCAACCTCGCGCAGGTGGCCATCCTCCCGGCGTTCCAGCACGCGGAGGAGAACTCCGAGCTGGTGGCCATCATCTCCTCCGACAAGGCGAAGCGGGTCGCGCTCCAGGAGAAGTACGGCGTGGAGCACATGGGGGGCTACGAGAACTTCGAACAGGTGTTGCGCGACTCGAAGGCGGACGCGGTCTACATCGTGTTGCCCAACACGATGCACCGGACCTTCACGGAGCGAGCGGCCCGCGCCGGAGTGCACGTCCTCTGCGAGAAGCCGATGGCGACCTCGGTGGAGGACTGCGAGGCGATGATCCGCGCCACGAACGAGAACGACGTGAAGCTGATGGTCGCGTACCGGCTGCACTTCGAGGAGGCGAACCTCCGCGCCATCGAGCTGGTGCGTTCAGGGCGGCTGGGGGACCCGCTGGTGTTCACGGGGACGCTGACACAGCAGGTGCGAGAAGGGGACATCCGCACGCGAGTGGACGTGGGAGGCGGGGCGCTGCTGGACGAGGGGCCATACCCCATCAACGCCGCGCGCTACTTGTTCCGCGACGAGCCGCGCGAGGTGTTCGCGTTCACGGCGGGAGGCAGGGATGGGCGCTTCCACGGCGTGGACGCCTCCGCGTTCGCGCTGATGCGGTTCCCGAACGGAAGGGTGGCGCAGTTCGCAATCAGCCACGAGGCCTCGGCGGTGTCGACCTACCGGCTGGTGGGGACGGAAGGGGACCTGCTGGTGAAGCACGGCTTCGGCTACGGCACGGACATCCAGCACGAGCTCACGGTGGGAGGGGAGACGGAGACGCGGACGTTCAAGAACAGCGACCAGTTCGCGCCGGAGCTCGTCTACTTCTCGAGCTGCATCCTGGAGGACCGGGATCCGGAGCCCAACGGAATCGAAGGCCTGGCGGACGTGCGCATCATCGTCGCGCTGCAGGAGTCCGCGCGCACGGGGAAGCCGGTGAAGCTGGCCCCGTTCGAAAAGCCGAAGCGGCCAACGTTGGACCAGCTCATCGTCAGGCCGCCGGTGGAGCCGCCCGAGCCAGTGAACGCACCGGCTCCGGCGGAGGGGTAGGCTGGCGCTACCTGGGACAGAGATAGTTTCCGCAGATTCCCGCTCCGCCCCCGCAGTCCGCGTTCGTCGTGCACCGCGCACAGCTGATGGAGCAGATCTTCACGGCGGGGGCGGCACTGGTTTCGCCCCTCTCCGCCGAGGAGAGGGGGACCATCGCGAGGGCTGTACCCGCCGCGAGGCCAATGAGCAAGGCGATGCCAGGGATTGTCCGCTTCAGGCGCGACGGATTCATGATTCCTCGCATGTCTGATTTGTGCTGCGAGGGCCATCCTGGGTGTCGTGGATAGGCATTGGCAAGACGCTGCATGTCATTGACGAATTCCCAACACGTTTAGGGCCCGCATCCGCAGACCGCGCGGGAATCCGTCAGGGTTTGATGCTGTCGTCCGGGACGCCTTCGAGCGCGGCGAGGAGCTTCTTTGTCAGCCGGTCGAAGTCATCCAGGTCGCGCGCGTCCAGCTCCGCGAACAGGCGCCGGATGATGCGCTTGCGTGCGTCCTCCACCCGCCTGCGGGCGCGCTGACCTTCCTCCGTCAGCTCCAGCACGTACTGGCGGCGATCCTCTTCGCTGCGCTCCCGGCGGATCCAACCACGTTCAATCAGCGGTTCCAGCGCCCGTCCGGTGAGGGTCGGGTCCGTTCCCGTGGCGCGAGCCAGCTCCGCCTGGGAGCTGCGGCCGTGGCGGCCGATGTGGCGCAGGAACTTCGCCTGGGCGCTACCGATGTCGAACGACCCGTACTCGCGCGCGGCGACCAGCCTCAGGCGCTGGGACAGGGCGCTGAAGCGCTCGAAGAACTCTTCCTCCGGTTCGCGGCGGGGCACGTCGCAGGCGTAGCTGAAAGGTGGGACGCAAGGCAACCCGTGGGCGCCTTGACCCTGATTCATGGACCCGTCTATGAATTGATGGACGGGTCTATCAATCTGGGAGGCACGAATGGATGACCTTCAGGCGTTCGCGCAGCAGGTGTTCGCGTCGCAGCCCTTCAGCCAGTTCATCGGCGCGCAGCTCGCCAGCTCCGGGCCCGGGACCGCGGAGCTGCGGCTGCCCATCGTGGACCACCTGAAGCAGCAGCACGGCTTCGTCCACGGGGGCGTGCTCAGCTACCTGGCGGACAACGCCATCACGTTCGCCGGGGGACTGGCGCTGGGCGGCAACGCGCTGACCTCCGAGTACAAGATCAACTACCTGAAGCCCGCCGTGGGCTCGCTGCTCATCGCGCGGGCCCAGGCGAAGGCCGCCGGCAAGCGGCAGGCCGTGTGTCAGTGTGAAGTCTTCGCCGTGAAGGATGGCGCGGAGACGCTGTGTGCCCTGGCGCAAGGGACCGTCGTCTCCGCGGCCTGAAGGCGCATCAGAACTTGAACAGGTCCTTGATGCCCTTGCCCAGGTCCTTCGCCGTGTCGCCGACCTTGTCCGTGACGTCCTTGGCCTTGTCGGCGACCTTGTCCGTCACGTTCTTGGCCGTGTCAGCGACCTTGTCCGTCACGTTCTTGGCGGTGTCACCGACCTTGTCCGTGACGTTCTTCACGGCCTCGCTGGCCTTGCCGTTGGTGAGGTTGTCGACCGTGCCCTTCAGCTTGTTGAAGTCGATGGTGTACGAGGTGCCGACACCCACGCCCACGCCGAGCGCCGCCTTGGCCTTGCCGCCGATGGTGAGCTTGCCGTCCTCGAAGGCCACCTTCGCGTCCACCGCGGCGCCCACGCCGGCGATGGCGCTGCCCGTCACGGAGCCCTGCACGGGGCCGAACTCGCCGCGCGCCGTGGCGCTCGCCTCGGCGCCCACCAGTGCGCCCGCGCCGACCTCGGCGCCCATGTCGCCGTTCTTGGGGTTCAGGTCGATCTTGGCCTTCGCGTCCGCGTTGGCGCCCACCAGCGCCTCGCCGTGCACGCCGCCGTAGACCTTGCCCTCCACCTTGTCGAGCCCGATGTCCTTCAGGTCCTTGCCGAAGCCCGCGTCACCGCGAAGGCTGGCGATGTTGGCCTCGGCGCCCGCGCGGCCGCCGATCTCCCACGGCATCACGCGGTAGGACGCATCGCCCTGGACCTCGGCGGCGCTCGCTTCGATCTGCGCGCCGGTGCCGTCCTTCGTGAAGCCCGTGCCCGTCTTGAACTCCGCCGCGTCCTTCTGCCAGGACACGTACTTGCTGCTCTCGTTGCCCGCCACCTGGCCGGGACCGGTGTTGCCCTGCGTGACCTGTCGCCCGTCCTTCCTGTCCGCGCTGGCCTGGGCCTTATCGCCCTTGCGCGAGTCCATGAAGATGTCCTGGCCCCACTGCTGGCTGAACTTCGTGTCCGGCTGGTTCTTGTCGATGAAGCCGGGCTTCTTCTCGGTGGCCGCGGACGGACCGGAGACGGCGGGGGAGCTCGAGGCGGGCGTGGACGTGGGGCGGTTGGCGACGCGCATGGGAGACCTCGGGGGAGGCGGAGGGATTTGGAAGAAGGGCCGGAGTGCGTCCGGTCCGTGATGACCAATCCCTAGAGCACGGCGCGTGCCATGCCCCCGGTGAAGCCGTCTTCCCTCTGAAGCGCGTGTTTCGAGCGGTGCCCGGACGGCTCGAAACTGGTGATGCGGATCATCAGCGCTGGTGACTCGTGTCACCAGGAGGCCCGGCCCGCGTTTCATGACGCCGCGTCACAGGTGCCGTGACGACCCAGGCGTTTTTCGCGAGGGCCGCGTTCCGCATATTGCCAACCGTTCCGGGGCGCACCGCTCCGGCCTTCACGAGGACGGCAAGACCATGGCGACGAAGATCGGAATCATCGGCAAGGGGAACGTGGGCGGCGCGTTGCAGCGGGGCCTGGCTCGCGCCGGGCATGAGGTGAAGGCGGTGGGCAAGGATCCGGCGGCTGTGCGGCAGACGGCGGCATGGGCGGACGTGGTGTTCCTGGCGGTGCCCTTCGGCGCGCTGGACGACACGCTCCGCACGCTGGGCGACGCGGTGAACGGCAAGGTCGTGGTGGACGTGACGAACGCGCTGACCGCGGACATGCAGCTGGCGCTCGGCTTCACCACGAGCGGCGCGGAGGAGCTGCAGAAGAAGGCGCCCCGGGCGCGCGTGGTGAAGGCCTTCAACACGGTCTTCGCGCAGCACATGGACCAGGGGAAGGTGAAGGGTGAGAAGCTCAGCCTGCTCGTCGCCTCGGATGACGCTGGCGGCAAGGAGCACGTGCTGGGGCTGGGGCGCGACCTGGGCTTCGACCCGGTCGACGCGGGGCCGCTGCGCAACTCCCGGTGGCTGGAGTCGCTGGGCTACCTGAACATCCTGCTCGGCTACGTGCAGAAGCTGGGACCGGACATCGGCTTCCGGCTGGTGCGCTGATTCAGCGGCGCTTGCGTCCCGTGGCCAGCGGAGCCCTGGCGGCGAAGAGCTCCGCCACGAAGTCCAGGAACACGCGCACCTTGGGCACGGCGGACTTGTGCCGCTCGAAGAGGGCGAAGACGGTGCGCGGCTCGGGTTCGAGGTCTTCGAGGATGAGCTCGAGCTCGCCCCGGGAGAGGTGTTCGGCGACGTGGTACTCGAAGGTCTGGATGATGCCGAGCCCGCCCAGGGCGGCGTGGGTGAGCACGTTGCCAGAGCCCACCATGAGCCTGCCCCGGGCGGCGAAGGAGACCTCGCCCCCGGTTCCCTTCAGCCGCCAGGGCAGCGGGCCTGTGCTCGACAGGTACGCGATGCAGGTGTGCTCGCGCAGCGAGGCGAGCGTCCGGGGCCTCCCGTGCGCGGCGAGGTAGGCAGGGGAGGCGACCAGGATGGAGCGCGCGCGGCCGAGCCGCCGTGAGACGAGGTCGGAGTCCCGCGTCGGCGCCATGCGGAGGACCACGTCGACGCCCTCGGCGGTGGGGTCGATGATCCGGTCGCGGACCGTGAGGTCGATGGACACCTCCGGGTAGCGTTCCAGGAATCGGGGCAGCGCGGGCCCGACGACATAGTCCGCGAGCGGGATGGGGACATCGACGCGCAGGCGGCCTCGCGGCGTGACGCTCGTCCGGGCCAGGGTGGCGTTGACCGCTTCCAGCTCCGCGAGCATGCGCGTGCAGTGCTCGTGGTACACGGCCCCTTCGTCCGTGAGGCTGAGGCTGCGGGTGGTCCTGTTCAGGAGCCGGACGCCCAGCCGGCCTTCGAGCCGCGAGATGATCCGGCTCACGCCCGAAGGGGTCAGGCCCAGGTTCTCGGCGGCCCGCGTGAAGCCGCCCAGGTCGACGGCCTTGATGAAGACTTCGATCTCCGAGATGGAGTCCATGTTGCCGCCAGCTCACAGCCATTCATGACCTGGCGTCAACGTGGCGAGCCATGTCACATGGGGCGTGCCCACAGGTCGCGGATGTCCGTCGGCAGCTCGCCGGCGATGTCGTCGCTCTCTCCCGAGGAGATCTGCGCCTGGATGGCGCTGAAGACGGCGCGGACGATGGACTCGGCGTTCTCTGCGTCCACGTTCAGGTCGGTGGCGACCATCGCCAGCATCTCCTCCCGGCCGAACTTGTGGGGCGGCGGCCCGGCTTCGTGGCGGTCGCACCGCACCAGGAGCTCGCGCAGCTTGTGGGGCAGCTGGGCCTCCAGGTCGTTGTCCTCCTCGCCGAAGAGGCGCTGTTCCAGCACGCACAGCACGGAGAAGGCGGCTTGCTGGGCCGCCTGCTCGCTCTCGAACTGGCCCACGTCGCGCAGGTACTTGAGGAAGGCCTTGTAGGTCTGCGACGTGCGTGACTCGTGGCGCAGGCGGCGGCGTTCGTCGAGTGGGACCGCCATCCTGCGCTGCGAGGGGCTTCCTATCTGCTGTCCAGAGCCGGGGATGTCTCGCGCTGCCATGTCCGATGCCTCGTTCCTTGGATGGGGGTCCAACCCCAACGCTGAAGCGCGCCCGAAGCCGGGGGAAGGCACGCGCCGCCCTGCGAGCCGCCCGCTTCCCGTGGGAGGAGGATGACGGGGAGCGCCTGCTCCCACTTTCCGTCACGGCCCTTGCACTGGCGCCAGCGCATCCGAATCTCTCCAAGGAGGTGTCGTCATGCGTGAAAGTCTTCGTCCCAGGGGAGAGGCGCTGCGCGGCGCAGCCCGCAGGATCGCGGTACGGAGGGCCGAGGAACCGGACACGCCCTTGATCGAAATCATCACGGAGGCGGCCCGCCACTACGACCTCTCGCCGAGTGAAGAGCAGATGCTTCTGTCCGATCTCTTGAGCGAAGGTTCGGGAGCGCCCGCGCCCTGATGCGCAGGCAGTAGAGCAGGGGAGGGGCTGGAAAGGCCGTGAGGCCATGGGGTAGATGGGCGCCCATGAACCTCATTCGACTGTCGTTCGTGGGCGTGGGCGTGGCGTTCCTGGTGGCGGGCTGCGGGGGCCGCCGGAGCAACGGCAAGGTGGACTTCTCCCAGATGGGGCCGTCCATCAATTCCAAGCGCTACGCGAACCTGGAGAAGATCGCCGCCCGGGATCTCCAGTGCCAGCAGGAGCTGACGCCGCAGTACCTGGGTGAGAACCAGTACCGGATGATCGGCTGCAACACGGAAGGCGTCTACGAACTGCGCTGCATCATGGGGCAGTGCTCCTGGATTCCGGACGTGAGGCTCCGCGCCGAGTTCGACATGGGCTGCGGGAAGGCGGAACTCCAGGCGTCCAAGCTGGACCGCATCACCACGGGCGTCGTGGGCTGCGGGAAGCGCGCGACGTACCGGCTGCTCAAGGCGGGCTATGGCTATTCGTGGACCCTGAACTCGCCTGTAATCCAGGAAGAGACGCCCGCGCAGGCTCCTGCTCCTGCTCCCGCTCCGGTTCCGACGCCCGAGGACGAGGTGCCGGTGCCGACCACACTCTGAGCAGAACCGCGTGCCTTGATACATGTCTCATTTCCTGAGAAATGTATTATGAGCACAAATGTCGTGTTTCTGACGGTCTCGCCGGGAATACTCGACGAGACCCATGAAACTCCACGGACAGCTAGAGACCTCGGAACCTGGGAGCCTGGAAGCCTGCACGGTGCTGTTGGGCCAGTCGCCCAAAGCGCCTCTCTTCACCGCGGTGCTCACGAGCCCGCAGGGTGAGTTCTTCTTCCAGAAGCTCACCTCCTCAGCGCTTCCCTTTCCCCTTTCCATCTATGTCCTCCTCTCGGGGACCTCCGTCGTGGAGCACACCTTCGCGAACAAGGCCGCGCTGGATGCGGTGCTGCTCGCGGAGAGCAAGCCCGCCGAAGCGAGCCGGAGGGTCATCCTCCGGTTGCCCGAGCGCGCTCCCGAGGTGAAGGTGGCCCAGCGCACGTCGGTCACGACGACGGAGGCCGCGACCACTTCCCGGATCTCGCTGGACAGTGCTCAGGCGGCCCTCACTCCTGCCGCGACCCTGCAAGGTGGAGTTCATCTCCGTCATGGGTGCGGTGGAGAGCTCCGCCGGATCTGTCTCGGGGTACACCCTGGAGATCTCCTGTCCGGACTCCATCGCCGGAGACAGCGAGGTCACGCCCATCCACCAGGAGATCCTGCTGGGGCCCACGGGTGCCTTCCAGTTGGCGCTCGCCATCACCGGCCGCATCTCCAGCAGCCCGCTCACCTTCGTGGTGCGCACGCCCAACGGTCTGCCCACCCGGCTCGTCTCTCCGACGCACCTCACCGTGAGCCAGGCGGCGAAGATGGAGTCGGTGAAGGTGCAGGTGGAGCCGTTCTCGCCCAACGTCCTCGTGCCGAGTTCCAGCGCGCCTGCCACCCGTGTCCTCAAGGGGCGCCTGGTGGACCCCACGGGAAGGGCGCTGACGCGGCAGCAGATCCTCTTCCAGGCATTGCGAGGAGACGGGACGAGCCCCCCGCTCAAGGTCTCTCTCGCCGCGGTCACCACGCACAGCAGCGGCAACTTCTCCGTGGTGGTCCCCAACGAGCCGTTCCTTGGGGCCCACGCGGTGGTCTCCTCGCGTCCCGACGAGGAGCTCCCCATCATCCTCAACGCGGATGGGACCTTCCCTGCGTTCGCGCTGCTGGTCGTCGCGACGGGGAGCCCGGCCGACGAGGCCAGCGGTGAAGACGACTGCGCCTGCACTGACCCGACCCCGCGCCTGCCGGGCACGGAGGAGCTCGTCGCCAACGAGTCGAGCTACTCGCAGGACATCGGCGGCTCCTGCGTCAACTTCACGGTCCCCAACCGGTCGCTGGAGGAGTTCAGCCACTACGCCATCGTCCGCACCACGGACCCGCGCGGCCAGCTCGTCCCCATTCGCGAGGCCCCCGCCTGGGAGTGGAATGGCGACACCTCCGACCCCGCCGGCTACGCCCGTCATCTCCACCGCACCTTGCGGCAGACGCTGGGGAGCAAGAACCCCCTGCGCTGGGACGACGACGCCACCGACTATGAGCTGTATCAAGCCGTGTCGCTGGCGCACGGCCACGTGCTCCACTTCAAGCAGACCTTCAAGGCGGACGGCTACTCGATGGGAGACCTGCTCTACTCCCTGCCGCTGGCCCCCGGGCAGAAGAAGCAGCTCGTCATCTACGACTGGAACCGGCAGGACGGGGCCTCACGTGATGAGTCCACGGTGGCCGAAGAGGGGCTGAGCCACAGCCTGTCGAGAGACCGCGACATCGACGAGATCCTCAGTGGGACCGTCCAGGAGTCCATGCGAGGGGGCAGCTCGGCCAGGACGCGCGGCTTCTCCTTCGGCCTGGGGGGCGCTGGCAGCGGCAGCAAGAACGGCGTGGCCGTGGGGTTGTCGACCGGGTTCAGCATCTCCGGGGGCTCAGGCACATCCTCCGCCTGGCAGGACAACACCCGCGACATGACGTCCAGCCTTCACAACCGGCTGCGTGACGCCACCATGCAGGCCACGTCCTCCGTGCGCAGCCAGCGCTCCACGGTCGTCACCAGCGCGAAGCAGGGCGAATCACTCTCCGTGCAGACCGAAGTGGTGGCCAATCACAACCACTGCCACGCGTTGACCATCCAGTACTTCGAAATCCTCCGGCACTTCGTCATCGAGCAGCAGGTGGTGGACGTCCAGGAGTGCCTCTTCGTCCCCTTGATGATGAGCCTCTTCACGGACGCGAAGATCCTCCGCTGGCGGGAGTGCCTGTCCGAGCACCTGCTCTACGCCGCGGATACGACCCGGGGGCAGGAGCTGCGCCGGGGCTTCGACGCGCTGGAGCGCATCTCGCGGAACTACCAGGGCACGGACTTCCCCCGCCGCGTGGAGTCCTCCGGCGCGGTGACCTTCCTTCCCTACAGTGACGAGTCCATCGAGGAGTTCTCGGGTGAGCTCCAGCTCCGCCTGACGCTGAGCCGGCCGGCGGATCAAGCGGACGGGTCGATTGACGCGGGCGCCTGGGCCACCCTGAGCCATGTCTTCCTGGGGCTGGACATCCGGGGCATCAGCAACCTGTTCGTCAAGCTCTCCCTCGAGGAGCGCGAGCGGACCTTCCAGACGCAGCACGCTCCCGCGCTCGCCCGCAACTTCGTCGAGCAGCTTCGCTTCGAGGCCATCCTCGCGAACGGGACGACGGTGAAGGATCTGCGGCTGGACTGCACCCTGCTCACCGACTACGCCCCGGGCCGGCTGTTGACCGTCTCCGTGCGCTCCACGCGGACCACGGACATCAAGGCGCTCAAGGCAGGGGTGGCCCAGCAGCCCTTCACCGGCACCCCCGCGGACCTCAAGCGCAGCCAGATTGTCGGGCTGCGGCTGAGCTCCCCCAGCCTGAGCCTGTCGGGCAGCTTCGCCGTCGTCGAGCGGGGCACGCTGCGCTACCGCACGCCCCACTTCAGCGGGACGCTGGTGAACAACCAGTCCATCCGCAACGACATCGGCTTCGCGGATCAGATCTACCTGCCCACGCCCATGACGCCCGAGGAGCAGCGCAATCCCTGGCAGGAGGACCAGCGGCTGGCCCAGCAGCTCCGGGATCATCTCAACCAGGAGAACCTGGAGTACTACCACCACGCCATCTGGTGCCACGGCATCACGCCGCACCGCCGGTACATGATGCTGGACCGCATCCATCTGGCGCAGGACGAGTTCAACTCCATCTATGCGCAGCGCGGGGTGCTGGGCCGCTCCCTGGCCTCGCTGGTGGAGAACCGGCTGCTCGGGGTCGCGGGCAATTCGCTCGTGTTCCCGGTGGCCCGGGGGCTCAACCTGGATCCCACCTACGAGATGGGCACCGCGGACCAGAGCGGCAGTGGGGCCATGGCCCATGCCTCGCTGCTGGAGCACTACCAGACGGAGGCCGAGCGCGAAGGAGGGCAGGGCGCGGTCTTCCGCCTGAGCGTGCCCACGCCCGGAGTCTTCGCGGAGGCCGTGCGTGGCGCCTGCAACGCCTGCGAGCGCATCGATGACACGCGCTTCTGGAGATGGGAGCAGTCGCCTTCGGACGAGCCCACCGCCATCAACCCGGTGAGCACGGACAGCCGCTACCAGGCGCCGCAGAGCACCACGCCCACGGCGCTCCCGCAGCCCATCGTCAACATCCAGAACGCACCGGCCGCGCCAGACCCCACGGGGGCGGGCTCGCTGCTGAACGCGCTCACCCAGGTGAGCCCCTTCGCCAACCTGACGGGCCTGGACCAGAACCAGAAGAACGCCCTGGCGGCGATGACCTCCAACCAGGAGACCGCGCGGGCCTTCGGAGAGATGGCCACGAAGCTCGCGCTGTCAGCCCAGAGCAGCCGCAACTCCGCCGTCTTGAACGAGCAGATCGACAAGGCCTTCCCTGTCGCCAGAGTCCCGGCGAAGAACCAGGAGTGGAAGGAGCGGCTGTTGAACGCGCAGCTCGGCGGCGATTCGCAGGCTTCGAGCTCGAAGGCGTCGCCGCTGGATCAGCTGGACCTGAGGGAGACCATCGACGCGGTCCGTGCCTCGCCTGGCATGGAGGTGGACGTGGGGCCGTCCCAGGTCGCGGTTCGCAACCGCTCGGGCACCCGGAGCGCCAGCTCCGCGACCTCCACCCCGACGGTTTCGGACGAGCAGGTGCAGCCGCCGACGGAGTGGCCGTTCATCGAGGGCTACTCACAGATCACGGCGGCCTACCCGCGACTGACGCAGATCCTCGAAAGCTCGAGCGTCTTCCGTCAGTCCGTCATCGAGCCCTTCGCGAACCACGGCGCCGCCGACTACGTCCCGTTGCTTATCGAGGTTTCTCCGACCGCCACGAACGGCTTCGATGGCCAGTGCATCATCGAGGTGCGGGACCCTGCCGACACGACGACGCCGGGCGGATCCTGGCTTCCGCTTCACCTGCTCACCCGGGACCTCGCCGGGTTCGACCTGTCTCGCGACGTGCGGATCCGCGTCAATATCTCGATGAGGGGACAGGCCACCACGCACCCGGGCGGCATCCTCTTGATCATCTCCCATGAGTGGGCCCTGCATGGGCTCAGCAACCGCCAGACGATTCTCCACGCCCGGAGCGCTAACTGGACGCTCCAGGAGCTTCGCGACTGCTACATCTCCGATGTGGTCAGCCATAAGGACCACCGGCAGATCGCCACGAGCGCCAATGCGACGTACGAAGCGGTGAACGATGATCTGGAGCAGTTGCTTGCCGACATGGACCCGCTGGTCACGGTGAAGATCAAGCCGTCCTTTGTTGACGAGGGGACCCGGCTGCTGCCGCTGCCCGCCCGTGTCACCGCGGCCCAGAACACCCGGATCCACGCCTTGAACCGCCAGCACAACCTGTACACGGCCCACCAGATGTTCGCGTTCGAGCGCGACATGGAGAAGACCTTCAAATACAACCCGGCCCATCCCATGAGCTACCTGCGGGCGGCCACGCCGTCCGACGCCTTCCCGTGGGAGTACCTCGATTCCGACCAGAGCCGGCGGACGGGGACGCCGTAGGCTACGGCGGCGAGGCTGCTCCGGACTCTTCGCATCAGGAGAGGGTCCGGAGCAGCTCGTCACTCAGTCGAGACGCCACAGGGGCACCCTGCGCAGGGCAGGATGCTGGACACGCCCTTGTTTCAGAGCATCACGGAGGCAGCCCGCCACTACGACCACAAACATCAAGTGGCGTGGGAATCCCACCACCGAGGGGCATCGATTGAAGGTTCGCGGGACGGAAGGTAGAGCGTAATCCTCCACCGCTCCTGAGCGATCCGGCCGATTTCGAGGGCGACCTCGCTCATATGCTCGGAAGGGCCACGCATCAAAACCAGACAAACGGCGGTAAACCGCGGATGCTCGCGTGATGCACCTGGAAGGATGGCGTGCAGGTTGAGCATCCAGCCATAGCTGTCTCCATCCCAGAGCGCCTCAATCGCCAATGGGGGACTCGGTAGCGCTTCCAGGCTCGCCAGGGCGTGGGCGCGCCAATACTCAGGCGTCAAGGTTTGTCTGTAGGCCAGTCGGGATTGCCGCCAGCTTTCATGTGTCTTTTCGAGTTCCTGGGAGCGGATATCAATCATTTCCAATGCATCGGAGATTCCGCACTGCATCCCCTCCCGGATGTGTCGGATTGCCCTGAACATCTCTCCGCTCATGATCAATTCATCCGCTTTGCTCAACAGGTCCGCGCGAATTTTGCGAGGGCTCATATTCACCTCCGGCGCTCAGTCCTTCCAGAGGATCTTCCATGGGTGCTTGCGCAGGTCCGTGACCAGGGTCTT
Organism: Corallococcus sp. M7; assembly: GCF_054512695.1. Classification (NCBI taxonomy): domain Bacteria; kingdom Pseudomonadati; phylum Myxococcota; class Myxococcia; order Myxococcales; family Myxococcaceae; genus Corallococcus; species Corallococcus sp. M7. The sequence goes on along the minus strand of NZ_CM137252.1, from coordinate 5,153,687 downwards.
CAGTTCGTCGTAGAGGGCAGGATCCTTGAGCAGCGCGCCGCCGGTTCCCTCTCCGGAGTCGAGCTGGCCGAGGATCCGGTCTGCCTTGGTGGCGATCTGCTCCAACTGGCCCGCTGCAGCAGTGAAGCGCTGGAGGGCCAGCTTCACCTGCTGGCCGTCCTCGGGCGTCAGCGGGCCTGTCACCGCCGCCAGTCCGTCCAGGGTCGTTCCGGCGGACTTCGTCAGGCCGGGGAGGTCCTTTCGCATCAGGGCCGCCACGGCGGAGGCGTCGTCCAGGAGCCTCGCTCCCTTGCCTCCGGGCTGCATGGATTCCTTGGCCAGTTGGGCCAGCTGACGCAGGTCCTTTGACGCCGCCGCCAGCTCCGTGGCCAGGACCTTTACGTCGCCTTTGTTCTCCGTCAGGACTTCGTCCAGCGTCCTCGCCAATCGCGACACGTTGGCGGCGAGGCCCGTGACGGCCTCCGGATCCTTCTCCAGCATGTCCGACAGCAGCGTCACGAACTTGGAGAGCTGTTCCGACAGCAGGTCCAGGCGCGGCGCATCCACTCCCCGGAGCGCTTCTTTCTCCGGCAACGGTGCTTCGGCGTTGCCTGGGTTCAGCTCCAGATAGGGCTCGCCCAACAGGCCCACCGTTCCCACCGTCACCCTGGCGTCCTTGCGCAGGGCGCTCCTGGCCTCGGGCTCCACGGACAGGTCCATGCGGACGGGGAGGGGGAGGCCCTTCGCGTCCCTTCGGTCCGCCAGGAGGTGGATGGTGTCCACCTTGCCCACCTGGACACCTCCCAGCTTCACCGGGGCTCCCTGCACCACGTTGCCCGTGTGCGCGAAGTCCACCTCCAGCCTGGCGCCCCGGCCCAGCGTCAGCTCTCCCATCAACCAGAGCAACACCAGCACTCCCACCAGCGTCGCGAGCACCAGCGCTCCGACCTTCAACTCCAGCCGTTGCTCATCCATCCGTTGCGCCCTCCATGAACGGCGCTGTCAGCGTTCGCAGCTCCGGGGCAGGGGACTCCAGGAAGCCCTCCGGGCTCCCCAGGTACGCGCTGCGCCCCTTCGCCACCACCAACACCCGGTCCGCGATGCCTCTCAATTGCCGGTAGTCGTGTGACACCACCAGCGCCCCCAGGCCCTGCTCCTTCAACGACGCCAACACCGCCTCCACCTGCATCGCCGCCCTCCGGTCCAACCCTGTCGTCGGCTCGTCCAACAGCAGGTAGCGCGGCTTCAGCACCAGGGCTCTCGCGATGGCCGCCCGCTTCTTCGCCCCGGGCCCCAGCTCCGGTGGCAGCCGGTCCGCCCATTCCTTCAGGCCCACCTTCTCCAGCGCTGTCTCCACGGCTTCCTCCGGGGCGCTTGGATCCGCGAGGCGCACGTTCTCCCTGAGCGTCCTCCAGTCCAGCAGCGCGGGGCCCTGCACCAGATACGGCGCCCGGCGGCGGAGCGTCACCAACGTCCGCTCCGGCTGCGTGTCCACCCGCTCCCCGAACAACGTCACCTTGCCTGCTTCGGGCTTCAGCAGGCCCACCGCCAGCCGGCACAGCACGCTCTTTCCGGAGCCGCTCGCTCCCGCGATGAACGTCAGCTCCCTCGTGGAGACCTGCGCGCTCAGGCCGTCCAGGACGCGGCGGCCCTGCTCGAAGGCTATCGCCACATCCTCGAAGACCAGCGTGTCCGGACCGGTGTCATTCACAGGCGCACGAACTGGAACGCAAGCGACACCGTCAGGTCAATCAACAGACATCCCAGACTGGCCGCCACGACGCCTTCCGTCGTGGCCTCGCCCACCGCCTCCGCGCCGCCCCGGGCATTCAACCCCGCCACCGCCGCCGCGAGCGGGATGTACAGCCCGCAGGCCACGACTTTCAGCCCTCCGACCAGCACGTCCCAGCCATCCACGTACCTCGCGTCCATGAACGCCCGGCCGTCGATGTTCAACGCCACGCTCGCCACCAGCACCGCCGACGCCGTCGCCGCCACCGTCCCCAGCGCGCCCAGGAGCGGCACCCCGACCAGGCCCGCCACCACCCGTGGCGCCACGAGGTCCGCGTAGGGATCCCCTGCGGACATCTCCAGCGCCTCCACCTGTTCGTTCACGCTCATCGTGGCCAGCTCCGCGGAGTGGCTGGCGCCCGCTCGCGACGCTGTCAGCAATGCCGACACCGCGGGGCCCAGCTCACGGATGAGCATCTCGAAGTAGGCCGGGCCCAGCACCGCCACGTTGCCGATCAGCTTCTTCGCCTGCGCGTTGGCGATCATCACCAGCACCGCGCCGAAGAAGGCCATGCCGGACATCACCAGCCAGACGCTGCGTCCGCCCAGCTCATGAATCTGAGCCAGCGTTTCACGCCATGGGATTCCCTCCCGCGTGCCCGCCCGCACCGTGCGCGCCAGCATCACCCCCGGCGCCCCGAAGAAGGTCAGCACGCGCTTCATGCGAGCACCCTGGACAGCAGCGTCGTCAGCACGAAGTCCAAGAGGAAGATGGCCGCGCAGCCCAGCACCACCGCGCTTGCCGCGGCCTCTCCCACCGCTCGGGCTCCTCCCTTCGCCCGGAGCCCCACCGCCGTGGACACCAGCGAGATGGCCAGCCCGAACGCCCCCGTCTTCACCACGCCCCCCAGGATGTCGGAGGGGCTCAGCATCTGCGCGAACGTCCCGAAGAACACCCGCACCGGCAGGTCCAACGTGAGCCTCGCCGCCGCCGCCTCGCAGAGGATGGACACCAGGAACGTGAACGTGCTCAGCCCCAGCATGCTCAGCTCCATCGCCACCACGCGTGGCGCCACCAGGAGCGCGAATGGATCCAGGCCAATGCCTCGCAGGCCTTCAATCTGTCCGCCCACCTTCAGCGTGGCCAGCTCCGCCGCGTTTCTTGCCCCGATCCGCGCCGACATGATCAGCCCGAGCAATAGCGGGCCGAACTCCCACAGCACGCCGTAGCCCGCGGCCCAGCCCAGGAAGGCCCTGGCCCCGAAGCGCTGGATGTAGAGCGCGGCCTGCACCACCACGATGACGCCCGCCAGCGCCGCCGTCGCCAGGGCCAGCGGCAGTGAGCCGTAGCCGAACTGCACCAGGCCTCGCGCCAGCTCGCGCCGCTCCAGCCTGCGCAGAGCCCAGGCCGTGCGACCCGCGACCAGGGCCAGCGCTCCCACGCCGCCCACCGCCTGCATCGCCGAGCGTCCCAGCCACGCCAGGGCGGTGGTGCTCACGGGTGCTGGGACCGCGGAGTCATGCGAGGGCCTCGTCCGGCGCGCTCTCGAGCTGCGGCGCCGGAGCCCCATCGTGCACCAGTCTGCCGCTTCGCAGGTACAACCAGCGGGGCAGGGGAAGATCCACCGGCGCTTCCGGCGCCGCCACCAGCAGCGTTCCCTGGCCCGCGACCTCCAGGAGCACCCTGGCCACCTGACGCGCCGTGCCGGGATCCAGGCCCGCGAACGGATCATCCGCCAGGAGCACCGCCGGCCTCGCCGCGATGGCCCTCGCGAGCCCCGCGCGCTTCTTCATGCCGCCGGACAGCCGCTCCGGCAGCGTGTCCGCCGCGTCCGCCAGCCCCACCGAGCGCAGCACCGCGTCCGTCCGCTCGCGGGCCTCGTCTTCCGGCACGCGACGGCGGAGCAGCGGCTGCATCACGTTCTGCCGCACCGTCAGCGAGTCGAAGAGCGCGTCCGTCTGGAACACGAAGCCGAACGACGCCTGCTGCGCGCGCCGCTCCTGCGCGGAGAGCCTGGCGACGTCCTGACCATCCCAGGTCACCCGTCCGGAGGAGGGGCGCAGGAGTCCGGCGAAGGACTTCAGGAGCGTCGTCTTGCCCGAGCCCGAACGCCCCAGCACCAGCGCCTGCGTGCCGGGCGGAATGTGGCAATCCGTGGGCTCCAGCACGGTGCGGGGACCGTAGCGGAGGGTCAAAGCTTCGGCGCGCAGGTCCATGGTGGGGCGGCGAGGGTCCTTTCACTTCCGCCAGTAGGCGACGGTGCCACGTTCGCCCACGACGCCGATGTTCGTCGGAGACGTCGAGTCCAGGGAACGCAGGGCGTTCACCCCTCCGTGGACGGCGCTCCAGGTGCTGCCATCGTAGAAGTAGACGCCTCCCTGTCCAGCAGCCACATAGACCTTGCCCTGCGCCAATCCCTGCACGTCCTGGGCGTTGACCCGGAGGTCCAGGAAGCTGGGTGGGGGCAGGGTGCTCCACACCCCGAGGTAGCGCTGGAGCACCACCGCATCATCTCCCGCCGCGAAGGCAAGACGGCTGTTCACGACGTCCACCCCGCGCAGGGAGCCCGTGATGGGGGCGCTGAATGATTCCGGCTGCCACGCGCTTCCATCCGAATTGGAGCGGAAGGCCCGCACGGACGGCTGGCCGCTGACGGTCTCGAAGCCCACGGCCAACAACGTGTCAGGCGTTCCGAGGCCATCGATGGCTCGCAGGTTGGCCTGGACCTGGGTCACGACCGTGGGCGCGGCGGACCACCGCCAGCGCACGATGTTGCCATTGCTCGCCACGGCGTAGAGGACCGGATCGCTGCCCGCGGGTTCCTCCAGTCCGACAATCCCATTGAGATGGCTGGTGTTTCCGGTCGCGGTGACGACGGTGCAGGCCGTGGTCGGCGTGTCCGTGGGCAGGCGGGTCGTGAGCTTTCCATCATCGCCCGCCAGGAACACCCGCCCGGTGCTGCTGGTCCATGCCGCCCGCCACTGCCCATTGCAGTTGAAGCTCGTCAAGCTGGAGGGTGTGGCGTAGGCCAGCTTGTCCTGCCCCGTGAACCAGGCGCCCTGCGTGCCGTGGAGCGCGATGGACCTCCAGTCGACGTTCCCGCCGACGTTCAGGTTCTCACTCCATGCGCGGGTGGCGCAGGCGGTGCCCTCGTCCACGCCTCCCATGCAGTTGTTGTCCAGCCGGTCGCAGACCTCCGGGAGCCCGTTCGCCACGTAGGTGGTGCTCTCGTCACAGTCGGTGACCTCCCGGCTCGCGTTCGCGGGAATCGCTCCGCATTTCGAGCCCATCTGCGTGCCGACCTTTCCGTCCCCATCCGTGTCCACGTAGTAGGGCGCGGGATTGGCGGTGCCGGCGCAGGCGACGCTCCCATTCGGCCCGCCACAGGCCTTCACGCCCTCGCAGTCGAGTTCGTTGAAGCATGTGCCGCCCACGTCGAACGACTCGTCCTTCACGCCATCGCAGTTGTCGTCCTTGCCATCGCACCGGAGCTCCGCCTGATCCGGATGGACGTTCAGGTCCCGGTCGTCGCAGTCGCCCGTGCGGGAGGCGGTCAGCGCGGGCCCTTCGCAGGCCACCATGCGGGGCGGCAGGAGCGCGTTGCCGTAACCATCGCCGTCATCGTCCGCGTACCAGGGCGTGGGGCCGCCCCGGGTCCCGTCGCGGTCGTCGCAGTCCGTGCCCTGATCCTCCTTGCGCACGAAGCCGTCCCCATCCGCGTCCAGGGCCCCGAGCAGCAGGTCCACCGGCGTGATGCCGTCCATCGCGAGGCTCGCGGTGGCCTCCGCGGTCGCTACCTGGGCGCCTTCGCAGGACTGCTCGTGTGCCCGGGCCAGGAGCTTCACGTCGTTGCTCCAGCCGGCCTGCCGGAACACCGCCACGGACAGCGTGCCCGGAGGCGCACCGGCGGACACGTTCACCTCCGTCGTGTCGTGGCGGGACACCTCCGCCTGATCCGTGACCGTCAGCGTCACGCACCCCGGCCGAAATCCTTCGTAATGAACCTGGACCTTCAGAGCGGCGGACTTGAGCTCATCGCCCTTGGAGCACCCCGCGAGGATGCTCGCGAGCACAGCGACCAGGAATAAACGCATGGGGCACGCATTCTGGGGCGCGCCCACACCCGGAGTAGGGCGATGTCGCCACCCGTCGGCAATTCAACCCGAGAGTCTTCTTCCCGACCCATAGTCCGCCTCGCGAGGCATCGTCCAGACACGCTCCGCTCATCAGCCCCCGAGATGACGGCTTCCGTGTATAGGGGCCGCTGACCTTTCAACACTGGCCCGTTCCACCGCACGCCTTATGCCTACCGTCCGCCGTGCCCTCTTCGCCGCGCCCCTGGGTGCCTGCCTCTGCGCGCTGGCCCCGGACGCACTCGCCCAGACGCCGCCGGCCCCCTCTGGAGCCCCCGCCGCCGCCGCCGAGTCTCCCGCCAGCGCCTTCCCCAAGCCGCCGAAGCCGGACGCCGGGGCCGCGCCGCTGACCCTGGAGCGCGCCGTGGAGCTGGCCTCGCAGAAGAACGAGGCCGTGCTCGCCGCGGGGCAGACGGCCGAGGCCGCCCAGGCCCGCGTCGCCCGCGCCCGCGCCTTCTTCCTGCCCACCCTCACGGCGACTGGCACCTACACGCGGCGCCTGCGTGAGTCCACGCGCGAAGTTGGCGGACAGACCGTCGTGCTCCAGAAGTTCAACGCCCTGGGCGCGGTCTTCTCCGGCCGGGTCGCCCTCTTCGACGCGCGCGGCTTCCCGCTCTACAAGGCCGCGAAGCTGGAGAGCGAGGCCTCCAAGCTGGACGCCGTGGAGACGCGCCGCCAGGTGGCCTTCAACGCCGCCAACGCCTTCCTCGTCACCCTGGCCAACCAGCAGGTGTACCAGGCCGCCGAGCAGCGCCTGGCCTACGCGAAGCAGAGCCTGGCGGACGCACAGGCCCGCGCCAACGCCGGGCTCGCCAGCACCAACGACGTCACCCGCGCGGAGCTGGAGCTGGCCACCGCCGAGTCCAACCTCGCCGCCGCCCTGGGCACCGCGGAGACGAGCCGCCTGGAGCTGGGCTACCTCCTCGTGGAGCCCGTGCAGGGGGAGCTCTCGCCGCCGGAGCCGCTGCTCGCGGACGCCATCCAGCCCACGCCGTCCCTGGAGATGCTCACGCAGGGCGCCACGGACCGGCGGCCGGACATCCTCTCCGCGCGGCTGCGTGTCCGCTCGCTGCGGGAGAACGCGAAGGAGCCCCTGGCGCGCCTGCTGCCGTCGCTGGGAGCGAGCGCGCAGTACCGCCTCACCAACGAGGCGGGCCTCAACGGCAACGTCGGTGATGGCTTCCTCGCGCTGGACCTCACCTGGACGCTCTTCGACGGCGGTGCCCGCTACGCCGACCGCGACGAGCGCGTGGCCCTCGCCAACGTCGCGGAGCTGAACACCCAGGCCTCGACGCGCCGCGTGCCGGTGGACATCGAGCAGGCGAGGGTCAACCTGGAGACGGCGCGGGCCGCGCTCGCGCAGAGCGAGCAGGCGGCGAAGGCGGCGCGGAAGAACGCCGCGGAAACAGGCATCCTCTACCGCCAGGGCCTGTCCACCGCGCTCACCCTGGCGGACGCGTCCTTGAGCCTCTTCGAGGCGGAGGTGACGCTCGCGCAGAACCGGTATGGGCTGGGCGTGGCGTTGTTGGGCCTGCGGGCCGCTGTCGGACTGAATCCATTGGGGAAGGAACCGTGAAGGCAATGCAACGCACTGGAGTGCTGGCCCTGTCGCTGGCCGTGCTGGCCCTGGCCCCTGGCTGCAAGAAGGAAGCGACCGCGCAAGGCGGCAAGGGCGCGGGCCGGGGCCCCACCCAGTTCCCCGTGGAGGTCGCGCCCGTGGAGGCGCGCGACGTGGAGTACGCGGTCAGCGCCGTGGGCGCGGTGGAGGCCTTCGAGAGCGTGCAGATCACCGCGCGCGTCCCGGGCGCCCTGGAGAAGGTGGCCTTCGCGGAAGGCCAGACGGTGAAGAAGGGCGACACGCTCGCGGAGATCGAACCCGCGCGCTACGCCATCGCCGTGCGCGCCGCGGAGGCCGCGCTGCAGAAGGCCCAGGCCGCGCTGGTGGAGGCCAAGGCCGGCGCCCAGCGCCGCGCGGAGGTCAACGCGCAGAGCCCGGGCCTGCTGCCCGCGGAACAGCTGGAGACGTATCAGGCTCGCGCCGCCACCGCGCAGGCGGATGTGGCGGCCGCGAAGGCGGCGTTGGATCAGGCGCAGCTCAACCAGCGCGACGCCTATGTGCGCGCCCCCATGGACGGCATCCTCCAGACGCGCACCGTGCAGACGGGCCAGTACGTGCAGCCGGGCGTGGTGCTGGCCACGCTCCTGCGCCGTGAGCCGCTGCTCCTGCGCTTCAACGTGCCCGCCGCGGACGTGACGCGGATCCAACCGGGGATGCCCGCGCGCTTCACGGTGCGCTCGGATGGCGGGTCGTACGAGGCGAAGATCACCTACGTGTCCGCGAGCGCGGACACGCAGAGCCGCATGGTGGCGGTGACCGCGGAGGTGACGGGCGAAGCCGCCCAGAAGCTGCGCCCGGGCGCCTTCGCCACGGTGAGCGTGCCGGTGGAGTCGCGCGGGGACAGCCCGGTGATTCCGCAGACGGCCATCCGCCCCAGCGAGCGCGGCTTCCTGGCGTTCGTGGTGACGGACAACAAGGCGCGCGAGCGCATCCTGGAGCTGGGCCTGCGCACGCCGGACGGGCGGGTGGAGGTGAAGGAGGGCCTCAAACCCGGTGAGACGCTGGTGGTGCGCGGCGCGGAGGCCCTGCGTGACGGCGTGCCCGTGCGCGTGGAGCAGGAGCGCCCGAAGCCCAAGGTGGGGGGCGAGCAGCCCCCGGCCGAGGCCCGCGGCGACACGCGCGCGAACACGGCCCCGGAGGGCAGGCCATGAGCATCACCGACGTCTGCATCAAGAAGCCGGTGTTCGCCTGGATGATCATGGCGGCGACCATCATCTTCGGACTGGTGGCGGCCCAGCGCATCGGCATCAGCCAGTTCCCGGACGTCGACTTCCCCACCATCAACATCTCCGTGTCGTGGGAGGGCGCCAACCCGGAGGCGGTCGAGTCGGACGTCGTCGAGTTCATTGAAGAAGCCGTGACGCAGGTGGAGGGCGTCAAGAGCATCACGTCCTCCGCGCGCCAGGGCAGCGCCAACATCACGGTGGAGCTGGACCTGTCGCGCAACGTGGACCTGGCGCTGCAGGACGTGCAGACCAAGGTGAGCCAGGCCCAGCGCCGGCTGCCCCTGGACATCGATCCGCCCGTCGTCTCCAAGTCCAACCCGGAGGACCAGCCCATCATGTGGCTGGGCGTGGCCGGCCCCTTCTCCCAGCAGGTGGTGAGCGACTTCGCCCGCTACCGCGTGAAGGAGCGCCTGCAGACGGTGCCCGGCGTGGGCGAGGTCATCCTGGGCGGCCTCCTGGAGCGCAACGTGCGCATCTGGGTGGACGCGCAGAAGCTGGACGCGCACGCGCTCACCGTGACGGACGTCATCGCCGCGCTCCAGCGCGAGCACGTGGAGCTGCCCGCCGGCCGCATCGAGACGCAAGGGCGCGAGGTCAACGTCCGCTTCATGGGCGAGGCGCTGGACCTGGAGACCCTGGCGAACGTGGCGGTGCGCGAGGAGAACGGGCGCACGGTGTACCTGCACGACGTGGCCATCGTGGAGGACGGCTTCGAGGACGAGCGCCGCCTGGCGCGCGTGAACGGCGAGCCCGCGCAGGCCATGGGCATCAAGAAGCAGCGCGGCGCGAACGCGGTGGCGGTGGCCCAGGCGGTGCGCGAGCAACTGGCGGAGCTCCAGAAGGAGCTGCCGGAGGGCATGAGCGCGAGCATCAACTTCGACTCGACGCAGTTCATCGAGGAGAGCGTGCACGAGATCGAGTTCGAGCTGTTGCTCGCGTGCATCCTGACCGCGTTCGTGTGCTGGGTGTTCCTGGGGTCGCTGTCCAGCACGCTCAACGTCGTGCTCGCAATCCCCATGTCGCTGTTGGGGACGGTGGCGGTCATCTACTTCCTGGGCTTCACGCTCAACACGTTCACGTTGCTGGGATTGGCCCTGGCCGTGGGCATCGTGGTGGACGACGCCATCATGGTGCTGGAGAACATCTTCCGGCACGCGGAGGAGGGGAAGGACCGAGTGAGCGCCGCGCGTGAGGGCACGGCGGAGATCACCTTCGCGGCCCTGGCGGCGACGCTGGCGGTGGTGGCCATCTTCCTGCCCGTCGTCTTCATGAAGGGCATCATCGGCCGGTTCTTCCTCCAGTTCGGCGTCACGCTGTGCGTGGCGGTGCTCCTGTCCTACGTGGAGGCCATCACGCTGGCGCCCGCGCGCTGCGCGCAGCTGCTCAAGACGTCGCGCGAGCACCGCAGCCGCATTGGCGTGGTGGTGGACAAGGCCTTCTCCAAGCTGGAGGCGCTGTACGCGCGGGTGCTGGGCTGGGGGCTGGTGCGGCCCTGGCGCGTGCTGCTGGTCGCGGTGGCGATGCTCATCCTGAGCGCGTTCGCGTTCAAGGCGCTGCCGGGCGAGTTCGTTCCGTCGCAGGACCAGGGCCGCATGTCCGTGCGCCTGCAGACGGCGGTGGGCAGCAGCCTGGAGGAGACCAACCGCCTCTTCAAGCGCGCGGAGGAGTTCGTCGCCAGCCGTCCGGAGGTGACGCGCGTGTTCGTGGTGGTGGGTGGCGGCGGCAGCGGGTCCGCCGTGAACTCCGGCAACATGAACCTGACGCTGGTGCCGACGGATCAGCGCATGTCGCAGGCGGAGTTCGCGCAGGTGCTGCGCAAGGAGCTGAACAGCTACCCGGGCCTGCGCGCGGTGGTGCAGGACCTGTCCCAGGCGGGCTTCACCGCGCAGCGCGGCTTCCCGGTGGAGTTCAGCGTGCGCGGTTCGGACTGGGACAAGCTGGTGGAGGCGAGCCAGTCCCTGCGCGAGCAGCTCCAGGCGTCCGGCAAGGTGGTGGACCTGGACACGGACTACCAGCTGGGCCAGCCGGAGCTGCGCATCACCCCTGACCGCGCCCGCGCGGCGGACCTGGGCGTGCCCATCCAGGCGGTGGCGTCCACGGTGAACGCGCTGGTGGGCGGCGTGCGCGTGGGCAAGTACAGCAGCGGCGGGCGGCGCATCGACGTGCGCATGCGGCTGTTGGCCAGCCAGCGCTCGCGGCCGGAGGACCTGTCGCTCTTGAAGGTCCGGACGGCGAACAACATGCTGGTGCCGCTGTCGTCGCTGGTGACGCAGGAGGAGCTGCCCGCGCTGCAGGCCATCACCCGCCGCGACCGCGAGCGCGCCATCAGCCTCTACGCCAACGTCGCGCCGGGGTCGAACCAGGAGGAGGCGCTGGCCACGGTGGAGTCGTTGGGCAAGGACCTGCCCGGCGGCATCCGCGTGGTGGCGGGCGGCGCGAGCGTGGCGTTCCGCGACTCGATGAGCAGCCTCATCTTCGCGCTCTTCCTGGGCATCGCCGTGGCGTACATGGTGCTGGGCGCGCAGTTCAATTCGTTCCTGCACCCGGTGACGGTGCTCACCATCCTGCCGCTGTCGGTGGCGGGCGCGTCGTTCGCGCTGCTCGCCACGGGGCACACGCTGAACATCTTCAGCATGATCGGCCTACTGCTCTTGATGGGCATCGTGAAGAAGAACTCCATCATCCTGGTGGACTACGCGCTCCAGCAGCGCGAGCAGGGCGCGGACGCGATGCAGGCCATGCTGCGCGCGGGGCCGGTGCGCCTGCGGCCCATCCTGATGACGTCCATGGCGACGATGATGGCCGCGGTGCCGGCGGCGCTGGCGCTGGGCGCGGGCAGCGAGACGCGCGCCCCCATGTCCGTCGCGGTGCTGGGCGGCCTGTCCGTGTCCACCGTCCTGAGCCTGCTCGTGGTGCCCGCGTTCTACGTGGTCGCGGACCGCATCAAGACGCGGCTGGGCAACCGGTTCAGCAAGGGGAAGGGCGGGGACGACTCGCCCTCCGTCCACGACGAGCCCCGACCGGTGCCGCACGGGTAGCCCTGAATCGATAGAGCGCCGTGGGCGGCGGTGTGCCGCTCAACGGCGCTCGAGCTTGAACGTCCAGAACATCGCGGGCTTGCCCTCGGCCTCCTCGACGCTCAAGACCGTGAACGCGGTGAACGGGGCCAGCTTCTCCCTCAGGACGGTGTTGGCCCTGATGCCCGACAGTTCCTCCTTCGAGGCGTTCGCGAAGCGGAACATGAGCTGGTGGCCCTGGAGCGTCTGCTGTACGGGGAGGGGAGCCTCCACCTCCGGCGTCGGCTCCTCGTCCGTTGCATCGACTTCGTTGTCCCGGAGGGCCGGCAGCTTCTCCTCCCAGTAGCGCAGCGCCTGCTCGTACTGCGTGCCCAGCCCCGCCTGCACGAGCATGGGCTTCATCTGCGTGATGGCCATCGCGCTGGCCTCGAAGGGCTCCAGGACGTCCGGGTCGTAGCGCAGACCGACCCGGATGCTGCGGAGGATCTGCCGGATGCTCTGGCAGTAGGCCATCACATACGTGAGCACCTCCCGGGAGCGCTCTCCGGTCCGCCGGTAGATGAGGGCCGTGAGGTAGCCGTAGCCAACCGTGGCGAGGCCGTTCAACCGCGCCGTCTCGTTCGTGAGACCCAGCAGCGAAAGCAGCCATGGCGCCTGGCCGTAATCCAGGTCGTTGTCGGTGATCCAATACCCGCCCGCGTTCAGGCTCGCGAGGTAGCGTCCCGCCGCGTTCGAGTCACTGAAGATCCACGAGGCCTTGTCGATCAAGACGTCGTAGCGCTTGTCCGGGTTCTTCTCGAAGAAGGCGTCATACCCCAGGCAGAGGAAGCGGACCTGGACCTGGAGCGGGGGTGGACCCTTGAGGATGATCCGGTCGGTATAGGAGCCAATCGAGCTGCGATCCTTCACATCCAGCTCGGGGTGGTAGAGCTGGAGGACCCGGACCCGCTCCCCCACGTCATTCGCGTCCAGGCTCACGAAGGTGTACTGACCGGCCCGCGTCGCGGAGTAGACGAGCGCCAGGTGCTTGCTGGCTCCCAGGCAGAGGACGTGGCTCTGGGGGGTGCACCGGACGATGTTCCGGATGCCTTCCAGCAGCCGCATGCGCTCGTCGCCGAGCTCCTCCTGGACGGCGCGTCCGTCGTCGTCGCCGCCGCCCTCATCTCCGGGTTGGGGCCTGCGGGTCCCGCAGGTAGGGCACGCGGTGACGCGCTTCAACTGGACCACCCGCACCGTCGCCGAGCAGTCCGGGCAGGTCATCGCCTCGTTCTCCAGGACGGACGGCGCCGTCCCTTCGAGCAGCTCCGGCTTGCGGAAGGTGAACGGGCAGAAGGGACAGAAGGGACAGGCCGCGGTGGAGCGCCAGCTCTGGCGACAGGTCCTGCAGCGATACCTGAACACGGGGCCACCTCGCGTCTTGCTTCTGTCCGGCGCGGGATGAGAGCACGGACGCTCCGTCAGGAACATCACCTGCCAGGTGTGGCTGGTCAGGTTCCTGGAGGCATCGCGTCCTTGCGCGCCACTCGGGAGGACGCCATGGGCGACCCACGCAATCCAAAGCGGGCGGAAGAGGCCTGGAACGCGGAACGCCTTCGCATCTCGGAGGCGGAGCTGCGGGCCCTGGCGCCGCTCGTCACCTTCTCCGGCGGCTGGGCCTGGCACTTCATGGCTCCTCCGCACGAAGAGCTGAAGATCGATCACGACCACAAGGACGTGGACCTCTTCGTCGCGCCGGAGCGCTTCGCGGAGCTGGTGGGGCTGCTGAACGCCCGGGGCTTCGCGCGCATCTGGACGCGCTTCGACGCGACCTCCACGAACTTCTACCGGTACGCGAAGTACCTGGAGGGGGCGAAGGTCATCCTGGACGTGTTCGTCCGCCACGTCCCGTCCGTCCAGGTGGGCGAGATGCGCGTGGTGGAGCCCGCCACGCTGCTGACGTTCTATGGCGACATCCACAGCACGGATGACTGCGTGTCCGTGCTCGCGGCCCGCAAGCTGGTGGCGCGGGGCATCAGCCCCATTGGCCGGAAGGAGCTCATCACCCGGCCCCTGTGACGGGGGCCCGGCCGCCCGCGCGCCCCTGGCGCTGGTGGACGATGCAGGGGGCCTGGCACATGCGCAGCGTCTTCGGAACCACGGCCCCGTCTTGGGGGCCCTGAACTTCGGAGACGCTGCCATGGCCTCGACTGTTCCTCCCGACACCCACGCCGTGCCCGTCAAGGAGCGCGATGAGTCGCTCGAGCTCCAGCCGTTCCTGGACGAAATCCAGGGGGACGCCGTCATGCACAGCCAGGGCCTGGAGGCCCGGGAGGCGGCGAAGGCGGTGTTCTGCTCGCTCGCCCGGCGGCTGTCGGATGGCGAGGACGTGAAGCTCTACCGCGCGCTGCCCGGCGGCATTGGTGCCATCCTGGGGGCCTGCTCGGTGCACCGGGGACCTTCACGCGCCAAGCGCATTGGCCGCGATGAGTTCATCACCGACGTGGCGGACCACCTGAACATCAAGCCCGACCAAGCCTTCCGCGTCGTCACCGCGGTGTTCACCGCCGTGCGCGACCGCATCCCCGAGGACGAGGTCGCCGCCGTGGCGTCGCAGCTGCCCGCCGACCTGGGCGACCTGTTCCGCAGACCTGTCTGACTGTCGGACAGGTTTCAGGACCGCAGGCGCGAGCCGAGCAGCTTCCAGTACGTCACGGGGAAGAGGCGGGCGAGCATCGCCAGCGCCACGGCGTCCTTGCCCACGAGGATGCGCTGCTCGCGCGCCTCGACGCCGCGGACGATGATGTCGCCTGCGGCCTCCGCCGGCAGCCGCAGCATCTTCTGGAAAGACTTGCGGCGGCGGGTGACCTCCTCGGCCGTCGCGCCGGAGGGGACCCGGGCGCTCGCGGCGATGGACGTCGCGACGCCGCCCGGGTGCACCACGGTGACGCCCACGGTGGTGCCCTCCAGTTCGTGGCGCAGGCCTTCCGAGAAGCCGCGCACGGCGAACTTGCTGGCCGCGTAGGCCACTTGTCCCGGTGGGGCCACCAGGCCGAAGACGCTGGAGAGGTTCACCAGCCGCGCGTCGTCGCTCTGGCGCAGCAGGGGGAGGAAGGCGCGGCTCAGGCGCACCACGCCCCAGAAGTTGATGCCGAACAGCCACTCGAAGTCGTCACTGCTCACCTGCTCGAAGGTGCCTCCGAGCGCGACGCCCGCGTTGTTGAAGAGCAGGTCGACCCCGGGATGCTCCGCCGTCACCTTCGCCGGGAAGGCCTCCACGGCCTCCTTGTCGGACACGTCCAGCCGGTGGCTGCTGATGCGCACGTCCGGCGCCTTCGCGAGCTCCGCCGTCTCCGCGAGCCCCGCCTCGTTCACGTCCGCGAGCGCGAGGTGACAGCCCTTGCGTGCCAGGCAGACCGCGATGGCGCGGCCGATGCCGCTCGCCGCGCCCGTGACGACCGCCGTCCTGCCCTGAAGCCGCATGCGCTCAGCCACGCGCCACCTCCGCGTCGGGGCGGGTGCCCGCCTCCGGAAGCAGCGCCTGTCCCCTGAACTCCATGGCTTCGTCGTCCACGCGGCCAAAGCGCATCATCACCAGGTCGCGCACGTAATTTTGGTACAGGCGCCACGGGGCGCGCGTGCCCTGGCGGGGCAGGGCGTCCAGCGCGCGCTGCACGTAGCCGGAGCTGAAGTCGAGCACCGGCTCCGGCGTCATGGCCGGGCCCGTCACGCGGGGCACGCATTGCGTGTAGCCGTGCTGCTTCATGTGGTTGAGCAGGCGGCAGGTGTACTCGGCCACCAGGTCGCACTTCAGCGTCCACGACGCGTTGGTGTACCCGAAGGCCGCGACGAGGTTGGGCACGTCGCTGAACATCATCCCCTTGTACGCGAGCGTCTGGGCCAGCTGGACGGGCGCGCCGTCCACGGACAGCGCCAGGCCGCTGAGGATCTTCACGTTCAGCCCCGTGGCGGTGACGATGATGTCCGCGTCCACGTGCGCGCCCGAGCGCAGTTGGAGGCCCTTCTCGGTGAAGGTCTCGATGTGGTCCGTCACCACGGAGGCCTGGCCCTCGCGGATTGCGCGGAAGAGGTCGCCGTCCGGGGCGACGCACAGCCGTTCGTCCCACGGGTTGTAGCGGGGGGCGAAGTGCGTATCGACGTCGAACGTCTTGCCGAGCGCCTTCCGTACGCCCAGGCGCAGGAGCCACTTGAAGAGTCCCGGCCGGCTGCGCGCGAGGCGGTAGAGGAGCATGCCGCGCACGACGTTCTTCCAGCGCGCGACCGCATAGGCCGCGCGCCGGGGGAGGATGTACCTCAACGCCCGGGCGACGCTGTCCTCGGCGGGTTGATCCGCGATGTACGTGGGCGAGCGCTGCAACATCGTGACGTGCGCGGCGCGCCCGGCCATCGCGGGGACCAGCGTCACCGCCGTCGCGCCACTGCCGATGACGACCACGCGCTTGCCGCCGTAGTCCAGGTCCTCCGGCCAGTGCTGCGGGTGCACGACGCGGCCCTGGAAGCGCTCCGTGCCGGGCCACGTGGGCGTGTAGCCGCTCGCGTAGTCGTAGTAGCCGGTGCAGGCGTAGAGAAAGCCGCACGTCATGCGGAGGGGCGCGCGGTCCGGCCCCACCTCCACGTCCACGGTCCAGCGCGCGTCCGCGGAGGACCACTCCGCGCGGGTGACGCGGTGGTGGTAGCGGATCCGCTGGTCGATGCCGTACTCCGCCGCGGTCTCCTCGATGTACGCCTTGATGGAGGGCCCATCCGCGATGGCCTTGCCCCCCAGCCACGGCCGGAACCGGTAGCCCAGCGTGTACATGTCCGAGTCCGAGCGGATGCCCGGATAGCGGAACAGGTCCCACGTGCCGCCCATGGCCCCGCGCCCCTCCAGGATGGCGTAGCTCAGGGTGGGGCAGCGCTCCTGCAAATGGTACGCGGCGCCGATGCCCGACAGGCCCGCGCCAATGATCAACACATCGACGTGCGAGGACGGCTCGGCGGAGGACAGGGGCATCACGCGACTCCTCGTGGTACAGGAAGGTACCCAGCCTATGCGTCTGTTGAACAGAGGTAGCAGTGACGTCTGGTACCGTCAAGTACCAGCCCCGGGAGCCGCATGACGTCGCCGTCCGACCAGCCAGGCGAAGCCCCCCGGGAGCGGCTCGTCGCGGGCCTGGCGCAGGCCATCATCGAGGTGGGCTACGCCCGGCTGACCATCGCGGACATCGTGCGGCACGCGCGCGTGTCGAAGCGCACGTTCTACGAGCACTTCGAGGACAAGGACGCGTGCCTGCTGGCGCTCTACGCGGCGCAGAGCGCGCGGCTGCTGGCGGAGATCCAGGCGGCCATCCAGCACGCGCCTCCGGGCGAGATGCGGGCCACCATCGGCGCGGCCGTGTATCTCTCCAGCCTCCAGAGCCGGCCGGGGCTCGTGCGGACGCTGCTGGTGGAGATCCTCCACGTCGGCCCGAAGGGCTTCGAGCTGCGCCGTCAGGTGATGCGCAGCTTCGCGGAGCTGATGCGGCGGGAGTTCGACGCGGCGGGCACCGGGGAGACGCTGTCCCCGGCGATCGCGATGGCGCTCGTGGGTGGCATCAACGAGCTCATCCTGGAGGCAGTGGAGGAGGACCGCGTCGACCGGCTCTCGGAGCTGGCGGGTCCGGTCGCGGCCTTCGTGCGGGGCCTGCTGGAGGCGCGGCCTCTCACGAAGTGAACGGCGCTCAGTCCATGTGCTCCATGGGGATGTCCCGGGGCACGGCCCAGGCGTGGCTCCGCTCCTCGTAGACGGAGAAGGCCGGGGCAGGGAACTTCGGATCCGTGAAAGCTCCCACGGCGATCGCCACCAGCTCCGGCTGCTGCGAGCTCACGTAGTAGACCGTCGAGCCGCACTCCGGACAGAAGTGGAAGGTGGTGGGGAGGCCGCTCTCGTCACCCTTGCGGATGAACGTGCTGGAGCGTCCTTCGATGGCGGTGATGTCTTCGCGCCGGAAGCGGGCCTGTACGGCGTACACGCTGCCGGAGCGCTGTTGACAGGCGAAGCAGTGGCACATGGAGACCCGGACGGGGTCTCCCGTGCACTCCACGCGAAGCTGACCGCAGACGCATGACGCTCGACGCTGGGACATGGGCTGTCTCCTGGAAGGGGCGGGCGAGTGTGTCACCCATGTAAGCCTTCCGCACTGACTCCAGGGCGCGGCCTTGCCCGGCCTGGTGTCACATGCTAGCCGATAGGTTCTTTCGCGAAGCCGCTCACGGGGGCCATGGCACGCTCGACTCCGCATCGCATCACCTGCGCCGATGGCTTCGAGCTGCACGCCACGCTGCACAGCCCGGAGGGCCCTGTCCGGGGCGTGGTGCTGATGCATCCCGCCACGGCCATGCCCGCGAGCATGTACTTCGCTTTCGCCGCGCGGCTGACGGACGACGGCTTCGCAGTGGTGACCTACAACTACCGGGGGGTGCACCCGTCCGGCGTGGCGAAGCGGACGCGTGCCGGGTTCCTCACCTGGGCCGACCAGGACGTGGACGCGGTGACCCGCTGGGCGGCGGAGCGATTCCCGGGGCTGCCGCTGCTGGCCGTGGGACACAGCTTCGGCGGCCACGCCATCGCGTTGAGCGCGAGCAGCCAGCAGCTCACCGCGGCGGTGACGGTGGCGTCCCAGGCCGGGAGCCTGCGGTTCATCCGCTCCTTCCGGGAGCGGATGCTGATCCGGCTGTACCTCAAGTTCATCGGGCCGCTGTGCGCGCGGTTCCTGGGCTACATGCCCTATGCGCGGCTGGGGCTCGGCGAGGACGTGCCCGCCCGGGCGTCGCTGGAGTGGAGCCGCTGGGCGTCGCTGCCCCGCTTCTACTTCGATGATCCGAGCGTGGACGCCGCGGCCCGCCTGGGCCGGCTGCGCATGCCGGTGTTGGCCATCGGCCTGGAGGATGATCCCTGGGGGCCGCCCGAAGCCATCGACCTGGTCTGTGAGCACCTCACCGGCTGCGCCGTGGAGCGGCGGCAGTTCTCCCCCGCGGACAGCGCCGGCCAGGGCATCTGCCACCTGGGCTTCTTCCGCGAGCACCACGCCACCACGCTCTGGCCCACGGTGAGGGAGTGGCTGCGCCGCCACGCCCCAGAGCGCGGCTGAGGGGATCGCGCACCCAGGCTGCTTCCGTTAGCCTTGCTCCCTCATGCAGGCCGCGACCCGGCGGCTGACAGGAGCACCCTCCCATGGCCTTCATCAAAGGCGCTGCGTACTACGTCAAAAGCGACGTGGACTTCTTCAAGGACTCGGCCTTGAAGAAGCTGAAGTTCACGGGGGAGGGGGGCTCTCCGACGGTCTTCACCGTCGCCAAGGTCACCGCGAAGTTCGTGGAGGTCACGTCGTCAAAGTCGGGGCGGACCTATTACGTCGACCCGGATGACGACGACTGCTTCCAGCTGGCGGTGGCGACGTTCCCGTCGTTCAACCTGCCGCCGAAGGTCGAGAACCTGGGGCAGAAGGACAAGCGGATGGAGAAGGCGCTCCCGCTCACCAAGACCGGCAAGGTCGCGCGCGGCGGCTTCGAGTCGATCGACACGCCCTCGGTCCGGCCCTTCGACTACAAGCCGGACTCCAAGACGACAGGCGCGGTCCGCGTTCCACAGATCGATAACCGCGTGCAGAAGGGCGACGTCTTCGACTTCAAGCTCGTCTCGACCCACACCGGCAAGAAGATGGATGTGTCGGGCACGTACTGCAGCTACTGCCACCGCTGGTTCGAGACCTATACGCTCGACAGTGACCACATCGTCACCGCGGAGGAGATCGGCCAGTGGTTCCAGGCGACGGAGAAGCTCCTGGACACGAACGAGGCCGCCTACAAGCAGGAGCTCACGGACTCACTCGTGGCGCAGGGCCGTGACTTCGACGAGTTCTTCTTCAAGACCAAGAAGGGGAAGTGGAAGGGGAGCGCGCAGGGCATGCTCCAGCTCTTCAACAACGTCGACAACCTCGTGCTGAGTTGCAAGATCTGCAATCAGATGTCGAAGAACCGGACGACCGGCCGGCAGATGTTGTCGGAGAGCATGGCGTTCGGTGAGGCCTTCGTGGAGGACCACCCCATGGGGATGGAGGGAACGCTGGCCACCCTCGATGGCGGAGGCTTCGGGACGAAGGTGGATGCGTTCAACCAGACGCCCCGCAACCGGAAGTCCATCCAGATGCACGGGGATGTCTTCCGGGGGAGCATGAAGCGGGAGAACCGCGTCAACGAGATGTTCCTGTTCGAGGTGAAGGGCGACTCGCGCGCGGAAGGCAAGGAGCGCAAGGAGAAGGCCCTCACGCTCATGATGGACACCATGGACGACGGGTTCGCCAGCGACGAGGAGGACTCGGAGATCGAGGACGTGCTCGCCGAGAACACGAAGCTGGCCCTGACCGAGCATTCGCTGGGCCGCACCCGGAGCCTGCGGGACCTCATCGACAGGAACCGGGAGAAGCGGACGCAGTTGAAACAGAAGACGTCCGAGCTCGAGTCGAAGGACACGCTGATCGCGGAGCAGAAGAAGAAGCTCAAGCGGAAGCGCAATGCGCTGAGCGAAAAGGACGATGAGATCGAGCGCCTCGAGGGGCAGGTCCTGACGCTCAAGAGGCGGATCGCGAAGCTCAAGTCCCAGTAGGCCCTGGCCGCGCCGGGCCCCCGATTCAGGGCCCGGCGGTGAACCGCTCCCGCTAGTAGCGGAAGCCCAGCTGGAGCGACAGGCCGGGGTACTGATCCACGGCGCCACCGGCGACGTACGGGTCGCCCGGCTCCGGGTTGAACTTGAAGAAGTAGCGGCGCAGGTCCGCCTTCAGCCTCACGTCCAGGATGCGGTTGAGCCGGTACGCCACCGTGGCGCTGCCCGTGACGGCGCCCGCGGACATGCGCGGGAACCACGTGTCGGAGGACAGCTCGCCGGAGTCCAGCGGGTGCTGGTAGCCAAGCCGGAAGTTGAAGTCGAGCTTCTCCGACAGCGCCGCGCGCACGCCCAGCCCCAGGCCCGCCGTCTTGTACTCCACGTTGGGCAGGTCCAACGGCCGCTCGCCGTCCACCGCGTCGACGCGGAAGGTGTTCATCCCGTACGCGCCGGTGATCTCGAAGCCGTGCTGTTTCGCCGCGCCGAAGGGAATGACGTAGCGCAGGCCCGCCTGCCACTCGCGCGCCGTGGTGGGGTAGGAGACCTCCCCCGAGGAGCCCGTGGACTTCAGCCCGAAGGACTGATCGATGGAGCCCATGATGCCCAGCCGCGCCAGCGCGCCCTTCTGGAAGGCCGCGAGCGGATAGACCGTCACGTCACCCGCCACCTGGGGCGCGCCCGGCAGCGCGAAGCCGCCCACGTCCGGGCCCAGCGTGTACGGACGCAGCACGCCGAACACGTCGTCCTTGTAGCGCAGCGACCGGCCGAAGAGCTTCACGCCCAGCGCGCCCTCCACGATGGGCGCGGAGGCCACCTGCGCCTCCGTGGAGAGGGAGTCCTCCTCCGTCTTCTCCGGGGCCTTGGGCTCCTTGGGCTCCTTGGGTGCGGCGGCCACCGGCTTGCGGATGGGCTCCGGGTCGGGCGTCTTCACGGGCGCCGGCGTCTCCGCGATGGGCGCCGCGGGCTTCACCGCCGGCTCCGGCTCCACGGGCGTGGGGGGCTGCGGGGGCGCCACCGGGGCGGCCTCTGGCGCCTTGGACTTCAGCAGGCCGCGCTCCAGCGCCGTCCACTGGCGCTTCACCGCCACGGGCACCAGCTTCGGCGTGGCGGGCTTCGCGGCGGCGGGCGAGGCCAGGGCCTTGCCATCCTTGCCGTTGCGCACGGTGACGCGCACCTGGTGCTTCCGGCCCACGGTGGACGTGTCCGCCACCAGCACCGCGCTCAGGCCCAGCTCGCTCGCCACGGCGGCGGCGCCAGCGGGCTGCGTCGGGTCCCTGCCGATGCGCGAGGCGGCGGCGCGCACCGCGGACTCGGGGACGACTTCGTAGCGGGCCGGACGGCGGTTGAGTTCCGCCTCCAGCGCGTCCCGCGCGGCGTCCGCGTGCGGACCGGAGGCGAGCACCGCCACGCGGCGCGCCTCCGCGGGCTGGGCCTTCTTCTTCGAGGACTGCGCCGTCTTCGCGGACGCCTTCCTCGGGGCGGCGTACGCGGCGGGGGAGAGCAGCAGGGCCGCGCCCAGGAGGGCCGCGGCGGAGGAGAAGCGGGTGCGCGTCATCACGGGGAGCTCGGCTTTCCGGCGACCAGCCACTCGGTGAGGCACGCGGTGTCCGAAGCGCTCAGCGACGCGCCCAGCGGCATCTGCGAGCCGCAGCCCGGCGACGGCGTGAGCTTCTTCAGGAAGAAGGACTGGGACGGGTTGGCGCTGTCCGCCAGCTTCGCGTCGTTGCACGCCGCGTCGGTGGTGTAGAGCCGCCCGGGGAGGCCGGCTGCCTGCAGGTCCAGGCCCCCACCCGCGGACCCGCTGCTGGCCGTGGAGTGACACGACAAGCACTGCGCCTGGATGATGCTCGCGCCGGTGGTGCCGGTGGCGCAGGCGCTGCTGCCCCCGGTGAAGCGCTCGGGTTCATCAAGCCCGCCAGCACAGCCGGCGGTGGTGGCGAGGAGCGCGGCCGCGAACAGCGTGGCCAGCGGGGCGCGGTACGGACGACGGGCGGCGGTTGGGTTCGCGAACAAGTCGAGCACGGGGGCAAGAGGGGAGAACGACAAGCCCCGCAGAATACCCGGGGCGCGCCTGAGTGTGCACCCTTCAACGGATCCGTTGGCACTCGCGTGACACGCGCCCGCCGCGCCCGCCTGCTCCTCCCCAGGTGGGTTGTTGTCACACCCCCCCCTCCCGAGCGCCGGTGAAGTCTTGGGGCTACCTGCGCTTCTTGAGGAACCGGGTCACGCTGACCTTCCCGAACCGGCCGCCGAACAGGTACCAGGTGAGCACCGCGCCGAAGAGGGCCGCCGCCAGCGCGATGCCGACGATGCCCAGCACCGGCACGTTCCCGTACATGGGCGGCCGGGGCGCGAAGGCGATGAACGCGCCCACGATGAAGCCGCACGCGCACAGGCCCAGGAAGGCGATGACGGCCACGCTTCGCAGGTTCTCGTTGAGCTTGTCGAACTGCTCCGCGCGCACCGTGACGCTGAACTTGCCCGTCTCCAGGTCCAGCAGGATTTGGGACAGCTGGGTGGGCAGGTCCTGCGCCATGGACTGGAAGCGCAGGAGCGTGCGCATCAGGCCGCCCTGGAGCTGGGTGGGGTCATAGCGGCCCGCCATCAGCTCCTTCGCGTACGGCAGCGCGACCTCGATGATGTTCAGCTCCGGGTAGAGCCCGCGCAGCATGCCTTCCGTGGAGACGGAGGCGCGCGACAGCAGCGCGTACTCCTTGGGGATGCGGATGCGGTACTTCACGGCCAGGTCCAGCAGGTCGCGCAGGAGCGTGCGCGCGTCCACCTGGCCCAGCGTGGTGGGCAGGTGCTGGCCGAGGATGGACTCGATGTCGTTGCGGAAGCCCATCAGGTTGGCGCGCGCGTCCGGCACGCCCACGCGGTAGAGGATGCGCGCCACGGAGTCGCTGTCCTTGAGCGCCACCGCCAGGCACAGCATCACCAGCGTCTCCTGCATGGGGCGGGTGAGCCGGCCCACCACGCCGAAGTCCAGGAGCGCCAGCCGGTTGCCCTCCATGAGCAGCACGTTGCCGGGGTGCGGGTCGCCGTGGAACAGGCCGTCGTCGAAGAGCTGGCGGAAGCTGGCCTCCAGGATGTGCTGGGCGATCTGCTTGCGGTCGGCTTCCGCCAGCGTGGCGGGGTTGATCTTCTCCCCGCGGATGAACTCCATGGTGAGCACGGTGCGGCTGGAGAGCGCCGCGTGCACGCGCGGAATCTTGAGGTACGGGCGGTCCTTGTGGTTCTCCAGGAACGCGCGGATGTTGGTGGCCTCGTTGATGAAGTCCAGCTCCTCGTGGATGGCCCGGTCGAACTCGTCCACGATGCCGGAGGGCGAGTAGATGCCCGTCTCCTCCACCACGGCCTCCAGCAGGCGCGCCAGCGAGCGCAGCACGCCCAGGTCCGCGTCGATGCGCTGGTCGATGCCGGGGCGCTGCACCTTGATGACGACCTCCTCGCCCTCCAGCGTCACCGCGCGGTGCACCTGCGCGATGGACGCGGCGGCGAGCGGCTCCGGATCCACCTGGGCGAACAGCTCCTGCACCTCCTTGCCCAGGGCGTCGCGGATCTGCGCGTGGACCTGCTCAAGGGGGATGGCCTCCACGTCGTCCTGGAGCGTGGCCAGCTCCTCCACGAACTCCCCGGGCAGCAGGTCCGCGCGGGTGGAGAGCACCTGGCCCAGCTTGATGAACGTGGGGCCCAGCTCCGCCAGGAAGAGGCGGAAGCGGCGCGCGGTGGACTCGCGGCGGGCCTCCTCGGAGACCTCCACCTTCTCCTTGCGGCCGCCGAGCAGGCGCCAGACGCCCGCGCGCTCGGTCACCTCGCCGAAGCCGTGGCGGGCGGCGATGAGGGCAATCTGCCGGATGCGGTTGAGGTCCTGGAGGTTCATGAGGAGGCCTGTGTCGCAGCCTGGGGCGGGCTGGCCACGTAGCGCAAGAGGACGTAGCCCACGACGGCGGAGAGCAGCGAGCCTACCAGGATGCCCAGCTTGGCCTCCGCCAGCAGGCCCGGCTGTCCCGCGAAGGCCAGCCCGGCCACGAAGAGGGCCACCGTGAAGCCGATGCCGGCCACCACCGCCACCCCGTGCAGCTGCGCGACGCTGCCGCCGGTGGGCAGCGGGGACACGCCCGCCCGCACCGCCGCGAAGGTGAACAGGAAGATGCCCAGCTGCTTGCCCACGAAGAGGCCCACGATGATGCCCAGGGGCAGGGGCTTGAGCAGGTCCGAGAGCGACATGGCGGACACGTCCACGCCGGAGTTGGCCAGCGCGAACAGCGGCACGATGCCGTAGGCCACGTAGCCGTGCCACAGGTGCACGAAGCGGTTGAGGGGCGGCTCGATGTCCTCCAGCGCCTCCTCGATGTGGAGCAGTTGCGCGCCCCGCGCGCTCTCGTCGTCTGGCCGGGACACCAGCCCCTTGATGTACTCCGCCAGCTCCTCCAGCACCTCGCGGCCCGGGCGGGTGGGCAGCGCGGGGATGCACAGGCCCAGCACCACGCCGGACAGGGTGGCGTGGATGCCGCCGTGGTGCATGGCGTACCAGAGCGCCGCGCCCGCGACGGCGTAGGCCAGCCCGTTGCGCACGTAGAAGCGGTTGAGCCCCCAGAGCACCGCGACCAGGCCCGCGGCCACCGCGAGCCACTCCACGTGCAGGCCCGTGCCGTAGAAGAGCGCGATGACGAGGATGCCGCCGATGTCGTCGAAGATGGCGAGCGCGGTGAGGAACACCACCAGCCCCTGGCTGACGCGCGCCTTCACCAGCGTGAGGCAGCCAATGGCGAACGCGATGTCCGTGGCCATGGGGATGGCCCAGCCGCCCTCCGCGGGGGTGCCTTTCGTGAAGGCGTAGTAGAGGCCCGCGGGCACCACCATGCCGCCCAGCGCGGCGATGAGCGGCAGCAGCGCGCGGGAGAACGTGCGCAGCTCGCCCGCGGACAGCTCGCGTTTGATCTCCATTCCCACGAGGAAGAAGAAGAGCGTCATCAGCCCGTCGTTGATGAACTCACGGAAGGTGAACTGGCCGCCGTGGCCCACCACCTCCAGGTGCAGGGGCGCGTCGAAGACGGCGGCGTAGGTGCCGCCCCACGGGGAGTTGGCCCAGGCGAGCGCGGCCACCGCGCAGAGTGCCAGCAGGATGCCGCTGCTGGCCTCCAGCCGGAAGAACGCCTGCACGGGGGCCAGGGCCACCTTGAACAGGGCGGGGACGGGAGGACGGGTCGTCGTCTGAGGAGCGTTCGCCATGTCGCAGGGCAGACTGCCGGGGGGCGGAGGCCCAGCAAACCGTTTTCGGAAAGGCGCCTGCCGAAATGTCGGACGGCGGTGGTAGGCATACGCGGCAGGTAGGGCATCCGGTTCGTTGATCCAGGGGTAAGGTCGTGAGAGAAGGTCGGGGATGGCGGTGACGCAGCAGACGAAGACAGGCAAGGCAGCGGACGTGGTGCTGCCCGACGAGGACACGACTCCGGAAGTCGGAACGGGTGAGGCCCCCGCGGGTGCGCGGGAGATCGCTTCCCTGACTCCGATGATGCGCCAGTACCTGGAGGTGAAGGCACTCCACCCCGACACGGTGCTCTTCTTCCGGCTGGGTGACTTCTACGAGATGTTCTTCGAGGACGCGGTGAAGGCCTCGGAGCTGCTCCAGATCACCCTCACGGCCCGGGCCAAGGGCGCGGACAAGATCCCCATGTGCGGGGTGCCGTACCACTCCTCGCGCCGCTACATCGCGAAGCTGGTGGAGCACGGGCTCAAGGTCGCCATCTGCGAGCAGGTGACGGAGCCGGGCGCGGGGCCGGGCATCGTGCAGCGGGAGGTCACCCGGGTCATCACCCCCGGCATGGTGCTGGACGACGAGGTGCTGGAGCCGCAGGCCAGCAACTTCCTCGCGGCCGTGTGCTGGGGGGAGGCGGGCTTCGGCGCGGCCCTGCTGGAGGCGTCCACCGGCGAGTTCTACACCTTCGAAGCGCAGGGGCTGTCGGAGCTGGTGGAGGGCCTGTCGCGCGTGGAGCCGCGCGAGCTGCTGGTGCCGCAGGGCATGCGGGACGCGCCGGAGGTGGCGCAGGTGTGCCAGCGGCTGTCGCGCGTGCCGGCCGTGGCGGAAGGCGAGGGCGCGGCCTTCGAGCACACGCGGGCCGCCGCGTTCCTGCGCTCGCACTTCAACGTGCAGTCGCTGTCCGCGTTCGGGCTGGACGGCTCGCCGCTGGCCACCGGGGCGGCCGGGGCCGCGCTGCGCTACCTCAAGGACACGCAGAAGACGCCCGCGGCGCACGTGGACCGGCTGTCGCGCCAGGAGCGCGCGGGCTGCCTGGTGATGGACGAGTCCTCGCGGGGCAACCTGGAGGTGCTCAAGAGCCTGCGCGACGGTGGCCGCAAGGGGTCGCTCTTGGGCGTGCTGGACCGGACGGCCACGGGCCTGGGGGCGCGCAAGCTGGCGCGCTGGTTGTCCGCGCCGCTGTGCTCGCTGCCGGAGATCGAAGCGCGGCTGGATGCCGTGGAGGAGCTCTCCGGCAAGAGCGTGTGGCGCGAGGAGCTGGTGGCCACGCTCAAGGAGGTGGGCGACCTGGAGCGGCTGTGCGGACGGCTGTCGCTGGGCGCGGGCAACGCTCGCGATCTGCGCGCGCTGGGGCTGTCGCTGACGCAGCTGCCGAAGCTGGGCGCGGCGCTCGCGCGGTGTGACGCGGCGCTCTTGAAGTCGCTGTCCGGACCGCTGGGCGCGCTGCCGGAGCTGGCGGACCTGCTGATGCGCGCGGTGACGGACGAGCCGCCGGTGGTCATCCGCGAGGGCGGCTTCATCCGCCCGGGCTTCCACGCGGAGCTGGACGACCTGGTGGCGCTGTCCACCACGGGCAAGGACTACCTGCTCAAGCTGGAGCAGCGGGAGAAGGACCGCACGGGCATCTCCTCGCTGAAGATCCGCTACAACAAGGTGTTCGGCTACTACCTGGAGGTGACGAAGGCGAACCTCCACGCGGTGCCCAAGGACTACATCCGCAAGCAGACCACGGTGGGCGCGGAGCGCTTCGTCACCGAGGAGCTGAAGGAGTACGAGGAGAAGGTCCTCACGGCGGAGGAGCGCCGCGTGGTGCTGGAGCTCCAGTTGTTCGAGGAGCTGCGCACGAAGGTCATCGCCGCGGCGCCGCGCATCCGTTCCGCGGCGGAGGCGGTGGCCACGGCGGACGCGCTGGTGTCCTTCGCGCGGTGCGCGGCGGAGTACGGTTACACGCGGCCCCAGGTGGACTCAGGGGAGGGGCTGACCATCACCGGCGGCCGGCACCCGGTGGTGGAGCGGATGCTGGGCTCGGGCGAGTCCTTCGTCCCCAACGACGTGCGCTTGGATCCGGAGGACGCGCAGCTGTTGGTCATCACCGGCCCGAACATGGCGGGCAAGAGCACGGTGATGCGGCAGGTGGCGCTGACGGCGCTGATGGCGCAGGCGGGCTCGTTCGTGCCGGCGAAGTCGGCGCGCATCGGCCTGTGCGACCGCATCTTCACGCGCGTGGGCGCGGCGGACAACCTGGCGCGCGGGCAGTCCACGTTCATGGTGGAGATGACGGAGACCAGCCACATCCTCCATCACGCCACGAGGAAGAGCCTGGTCATCCTGGATGAGATTGGCCGTGGCACGTCCACGTTCGACGGCCTGTCCATCGCGTGGGCGGTGGCGGAGCACATCCACGACAAGGTGGGCGCGCGGTCGCTCTTTGCCACGCACTACCACGAGCTGGTGGACCTGGCGCGCGAGCGGCCCCGGGTGAAGAACCTGTGCATCGCCGTGAAGGAGCAGGGCGGGAAGGTCATCTTCCTGCGCAAGCTGATCCCCGGCGGGGCCAGCCGCTCCTACGGCATCGAGGTCGCGAAGCTGGCCGGGCTGCCGCCGGAGGTGGTGTCGCGCGCCCGCGAGCTGCTCCAGAACCTGGAGTCCGGCGAGCTGGACGACGCGGGCCGTCCCCGCGTGGCGGTGCGCTCCACGAAGCGCGCGGCTCCGGCGAACGCGGGGCAGCTGGGGCTGTTCGGGGGCGCTCCGCAGCCTGCGCCCGTGGCCGCGCCGCCCGTGCCTCCCGCGCACGCGGAGGTGCTGGAGTCACTCAAGGCGGTGTCCATTGACCGGATGACCCCGCTGGACGCGCTCAACCTGCTGGCGAAGTTGAAGCAGTCCCTGGCCTCGTCCTGAGGGAGAGGTCGTTTCCAAGCAATCGCTTCCGTCCCCGTTCGATAATGGAATCAGGACGGAAGCGAGGGGGCTGTTTCCACAACGGTGCTTCCGTCCGTTCGCCCTGGGGGAGGGCAACGCATGAGCACCATTTCGAGTGCAGGGTCGTCGTCTGGCGTTTCGCAGGTGGGCACGACGTGGGAGCCGGAGCCGGCTGCTCCGCCCCCGCCGCCACCACCTCCGCCTCCCGAGCCGCGGGACGCGTTCGTGCAGTCACCGCCTCGTAAGGGGCCGGACCTGCTGGGTTACAGCGCGACAGCTTCAAGCAGTGTTGCTTCCACGCAAGCGGCGGGGGACAGCGCATCCACGGTGAACGTGGCGGAGGCGTGGTCGCTGCTGACGCAGGGGTATTCGCAGGCGCAGAACCTCACGGGCGCGGCGAACGCGGCGCTGGAGAAGGCGGCGGGCAACCCCGCGCTCCAGGCGAAGCTGATGGATTTGTTGCAGGCCACGCCCGCGCGCACGCTGGAGGACGCGCTGACGAAGGACTTCGCCCATGGCGTGAAGGAAGCGGTGCCCAACCCACCGCCCCGGCCCCCGGGCATCACCTCCGTGGGCACGCTGCGCGTGGCGGACAGCGCGCTGGAGACCGTCGCGAGGCAGGCGAGCGTCACGACGATGAAGCCCGCGCTGGAGGCGGCGGCGAAGCGGGGCCACCTGCTGCCCGCGGACCGCGACGTGCTGGTGTCCTGCCTGGGCCGCGCGGGCGCGGCCGTGGACGCGAAGCTGGACACGGCGGTGTCCCAGGTGCAGGCCGCGGAGCAGGCGTACACGGCGGCGCTGGCGGAGCGCGCCGCGCTGGAGCAGCGGCTCGCGGAGGACATCGCGTCCTTCGGGCCGTACCTCACCGAGAACCAGCAGCGTGCGTACATCGAGGAGTTCCGCAAGCTGCACGGGGGCGACTACACCCGCTTCGACGCGACGGCGAAGAAGCTGGAGACCACGCTCGCGAACAACGCGCCCCAGTTGGAGCAGGCGCTGCGGGGGCCGGATGGCTCCGTGCACGCCCGGTCCATCCAGGCCGCGTACACCGCGCTGGCCCAGTCGAAGAGCGCGGCCTCGGCGCTGGGCTGGGCCGCGAAGATGGAGGCGCCCGGCTCCGCGTTCGCGCCCTTCATGGCGTCGCTGCCGCTGGACACCGTGCGTGAGAAGGCCGTGTCCGGCGCGCTGGTGGCCTTCTACGAGAAGTTCCCCGACGCCACGCCAACGCAGGCGGTGGACCACCTCCAGACGGTGTTGACGGTGGGCTACCTGGGGCAGCAGGCAGGGGGCGCGGGCGCGGACATCAAGGCCAACTTCAAGCAGTTGCCGGAGGCGATCCGGACAGGCATCACGGGCCTGCGCGACCTGGCGGCGGGGCGGTCCCAGGCGGGCCTGTCGACGCTGCGGGGCCTGGAGGCAAAATCGCCCAAGTGGGGCCCGGGGTTCGCGGCGGCGGGCCTGGCGCTGGGCATCCTCCAGACGAAGCAGTCCACGAAGGCACAGGACGCGCTGGGCACGCTGTGGGCGGGGACGTTCTCCGCGCAGCAGCTGGCCAGCCTCACGAGCACCGCGCTGAGCGCGGCGAACAAGTCCGGCGGGGCGCTGGTGGCCGCGAAGTTCGCGGGCGGCCTGGGCGCCGTCGGCGCCGCGCTGGACCTGGTGGTGCAGGGCAAGGAGATCGCCAACGGGCAGGGCAACGTGGGCACCGGCCTGTCCATCGCGGGGGATACGATGGGGCTCGTGGGCGGGGCGCTCATCGCCATGGGCTCCACGGGCGTGGGCGCGCCGCTGGCGGCGGTGGGCGCGGGGGTCTACGTCCTGGGCGAGCTGGTCAGCTGGGGCATCGTGGCACGCAAGGAGTACGAGGCCGCGTCACAGCTGCGCGCGGAGCAGCGCACGCTGCTGAACCGCGCGGGCGCGGACTCGGAGCAGGTCACCCACCTGGCGAAGTACTCGTCGCCGGAGCAGGTGGAGTCGCTGGTGAAGTCCACCGGCTGGACGCGTGACCAGGTGCTCGGCCTGGGCAAGACGTTCCCGGAGTTCTTCCCCACCGCCTCGACGACGCTGCCCCAGTTGGACAAGGTGGCCAATGACTTCGGGCTCACCCCGGATCAGCGCTACCAGATGCTCCACTCGCTGTCCGATAAGGCATTGACGGGGGGCAAGAGCAGCATCCGGGACCTGAGCACCTTCGCGTCCGTGGTGCGGGACTTCGACAGCTACGCCCCGAGCATGGCCCTGCCGCCGGGGCTGTCCAAGCAGGACAAGTGGATCCGCTACCTGAGCGAGATGGGCAACCGCCTGGGCAACTTCGAGGGCATCGGGCCGCGCAACGCGGCCAGCTTCCTGTCGCGGATGAAGCGCTGACGCCGGGGGCGACCCTCCATGACGGCGTGGCGGCGAGCAGCGAGCAGGGCCCCCGGCTGCGTGGGGGCGCTTCCTGGCGCGGCTCGGGCAGCGGGGACCTATCCTACGGAATGCCCCCCACGCGAAGACCCGCGCCGCCGCTCCTGCGGAAGGTGCTCGTCGCCACCGACTTTTCGCCCTCTGGATCGCGCGCCGTGGAGCGGACGGCCCGCCTGCCGCTCGCACCGGGGGCGGCCGTCATCCTGGTGCACGCGCTGCCGGGACGGGCGCCCCGGGAGTTCGTGGAGCAGGCGCGGGGGCGGGCCGCCAGGACGCTGGCGGTCTTCGCGCAGGAGCTCCACGCCTCGCTTCACGCCGAGGGCTCCAGTGCCTCCGTCGAGGCGCGGCTCGTGTTCGGGAAGCCGGCCCCCACGCTCGTGCGCCAGGCCCAGGCGGCTGGCGCGGATCTGGTCGTCCTGGGCCGGCATGGCCGCCGGCCCGTCCGGGACCTGTTCCTGGGCTCCACCGCCGAGCACGTCATCCGGTACGGCCCGTCCCCGGTGCTCGTGGTCCATGGGCTCGTGAAGGACCCGTACCGCCGCCCCCTGGTGGCCGTGGACGACGAGGAGACGTCACGGCACGCCGTGGGCTTCCTGCCCGCCCTCTTGGAGCCACGCACCCCGCTGAGGCTCATCCACGCATACGAGTCACCGCTGGAGTACATGGTCTTCCCCGGGCTGACGCGCGAGGAGCGCGCGCGGTACCGGGAGCGGTTCAAGGAGGGCGCGCTGCGCGAGCTCCGTTCACTGCACCGGCACCTGGACGCACTGGGCCTGCATTACCGTCAGGCCCTCGAGCACGGCAGCCCGTACTCCATCATCCTGAAGGACGCGCGCCGGCACCGGGCGGACCTGCTCGCGCTCGGCACCCAGGCACGCTCGGGCCTGTCGCGCATCCTGCTCGGGAGCGTGGCGACGGATGTGATTCGCGAGGCCGGCTGCGATGTCCTCGTGGTCCGGCCCCCCGCGTAGCCGCTCGGGGCTACGGGGTGACGCGCTGAGCTCCATTCTCCAACGTGGCTTAACAGCCTGTTGGCTCCGAGCCGCCTAGTCCGTCCGCCGTGCGGGACGTATCTCTCCTGTCATTACCCACTGGAGGCGCCTCATGGAAATCAAGCGCGCAGGATCGCAGCCCTCCCAGAAGGGGCCCGCGCAGACGTTCACCGGGAACGTGCGGATCGACCCCCTCAACTCCCCGCCCTCGCCGGCCCGCACCTCGTGCGCGAGCGTCACCTTCGAGCCCGGCGCTCGCACCGCATGGCATACCCATCCGCTCGGCCAGACGCTGGTCGTCACCGCGGGCTGTGGCTGGACCCAGTGCGAGGGCGGGCCCATCGTCGAGATCCGCGCGGGCGACGTCATCTGGTGTCCGCCAAACCACCGGCACTGGCACGGCGCGACGCCGACCACGGCCATGACCCACATCGCCATCCAGGAAGCGCTCGATGGCAAGCCGGTCGAGTGGATGGAGCACGTGACCGACGAGCAATACCTCCAGGGGCCGCGCGCGAACGGGGTGACCTCATGAAGTCGCTTGTCACCACCGCGGTCGTCCTTCCGTTGCTCGCGCTCGCCGCCGGACAGGCCCGTTCAGGAAGCGCGGACGCGGGAGGTCCCACGGCCCCGGCCGCCGCGCGCGAGGGCGTGCGTGTCACGCGCGCCGGAAGCCAGGCCTCCCAGAAGGGGCCCGCGGAGTCGTTCACCGGCGTGGTGCGCATTGATCCGCTCTTCGCGGCGAACCCGCCGGGGCGTGCGTCGGGCGCGAGCGTCACCTTCGAGCCGGGCGCTCGCACCGCGTGGCATGCCCATCCGCTCGGGCAGACGCTCATCGTCACGGCGGGGGTCGGCAGGGTGCAGGGGTGGGGTGGCCCCGTCCGTGAGATCCGCCCGGGCGACGTCGTCCAGATTCCAGCGGGCCAGAAGCACTGGCACGGCGCAGGCCCCACGACGGCCATGACCCACGTCGCCCTCCAGGAGGCACAGGACGGCAAGGTGGTGGAGTGGCTGGAGAAGGTGACGGACGCGCAGTACGGCGCCACGCCCGAATAGGAGCCACACCCTGACGCGGATCCGCACCGTGGCCCTCGTGCTTGGACTGCTGGCGCTGCCCTCGCTGGCACAGCAACGCGCGCACGCCGAGGAGAAGCCCATGAAGATTCGACTGACGGCCGGAGCCAAAGTCCTGACGGCCACGCTGCTCGACAACGCGACGGCGCGCGACTTCGCCGCGCTGCTGCCCGTGACGTTGACGCTCACGGACTACGCGGCCACCGAGAAGGTCAGCGATCTGCCCCGGCGCCTGACCACCACGGACGCGCCTTCAGGCACCGCTGCTTCGGTGGGGGACATCTCCTACTACTCGCCCTGGGGAAACCTGGCCCTCTTCCACAAGGCCTTCGGCCATTCACCCGGACTCATCCGGCTGGGCAAGCTCGACGGCGGTGTCGAGGCCCTGCGCGCTCCGGGTCCCATCGAAGTGAAGATCGAGCGGTGGGAGTAGGCGCGCCGGCGGTTGATGTCGGAGACACCGAACACTGAAGCGACGAGCTATCCCGGATCGAGCCCGCGCAACGGTGTGCTTGCTTCCGGTCAAGGTGCCTGCGTCACGCTATCCTCCGATGTTGTGCCCTTCCTTGGGCCCCCTTGGGTGGAGGATGCGGTCTGTGCGTGTCGCAGTTCTATGCTGTGTCTTGCTGCTGGCAGGCTGTGCTGGTGTGGAATCAGCCTCCGGAAGAGGAGGCTCGCGAGTCCTCCGGCAGCGCGTGCCTGTTGGAACGGTCCTCATTGCCCCCGCTGGAAAGGTTTCACGGCAGGCCCTGGATATGGGCCTGCTGAGATTGGAGTCTTTCGAGGAGCTGCTGGTTCGAGCTGGTCTGGATAATCCAGACGCGTTTCCACCGCGCCGAAATCCCTTCACTCCGGACGACGCGGTGGAGGTTCTGGGCCGGTTGATGGAGAAGCCAGTAACGCTTGGCACCTTTCCACCGCGCATGGCGGCAGGCTTCCTCCTGCAAGAAGTGCTGGAGCAAGGGGAGGTTTCTCGCGAGGAATTGGCTCGGAGGGTGGCGAGGATCTCCCGGGAGCAATTGGCGGTGCTCAGGCCGGATGGCTACCTCGCCTGGGCCCTTACCGGACGCACTCAGCAGAAGGTGGCGCCCGTGGTGTGGCGGGACGGGGCCTTCCGCGCGAACGGCTTCGAACTGGGCCGCTTCTACAGCGGAAAGGGTGGGGTCTTCCGAGCCGTGGACGCACGGCTTCAGGCTTCGGACCAGCGGCCCCTGGCGGAGGTATACGACGACGCGGACGTCATCAGCCGCTCCCTGGATGGGGCCGAGGACGCCTTCGTGGACCTGTACCATGCGCTGGGATACGCGCTCTCCCGCCCCATGGACAGCCTTGCTGGATTGAGCAACCTGCCGGCCGGCCTGGCAGCTCTCATCGCGTCGTCGCCCGCGTACTGGGAGCGCTTCCAATACATGTCGGAAGGCGAGCAGATTCGCGAACTGGCTCGACTGACGACGAACATCTTTGCCACTTGGGGAGCGGCATCGGCGACGACACGCACGGTGACGGGTCTGGCGGCAGGCGCAGAGGCCACGGTGCCGGTGCTCGCGCTGTCCGCGGAGGGAGCACTGGCACTGGAGCGTGTCGTTGTGCCAGTGGGACGCGCAGCGCCAATGTTGAGCGTGGGGCCGGGCGCCGCGAGCATCCTCCAGCGGGCCGGAGATGCGGCAGGCTCAGGCGGCAGGAGCGGAGGTGGTCCGCAGGGGGCTACGCCGCCGGGCGGCCCGAAAGGCTACTCGTCCTTCAAGTCGTTCAAGCGAGCCATGGGGCCAGCAGGAGAGGGCAAGGAGTGGCACCACATTGTGGAACAAACGAATGGGACTGTGGCGCGCTTTGGGCCTCAGGCACTCCACAATACGGAGAACATCGTTCCGCTCGATAAGGCACTTCATAACCTGGTGAGCGCATTCTATTCGTCCAAACGTCCGTTCATCACTGGCTCGGAATCGCTGACCGTGAGGCAGTGGATGAGTGCTCAGTCGCTTGACGCTCAACGGGCATTCGGCCTGCGCAGCATCGAGAACATCAAGAAGGGAATCTGGCGATGACGCCTGCGAGACTCGTCGAAGAATTCGCCTCCCACGTCGAGGCGCAGACGGACGCGATCTTCCGGGGTGACTCCAAGACCGGAAACAAGCACGCGAAGAAGTACCAGTCCGCGATGAAGAAGCTCCGGGAGATTGGCGATGATGGTCGCGAAGCACTCACGGTCCTGCTGACGCACTCACGAATGGATGTTCGAGTCGCGGCAGCGGCGTACCTGCTCCGGTACAAAACCCAGGAAGCGAAGGCCGTCCTGGAGCATGCCGCGGGCGGAGAAGGGTTGGCGGCGTTCGAGGCCTCTGAAGTGCTGAAGCGATGGGAGGAGGGAGCGTGGAATCTGGATCCGGCCTGAATGAAGCGCGGGCCCCGGTCGTGAAGTAGGCTTCGCGCCCGCCATGCAGCTCGCCATCCCCCATGCTCCCCGTAGCGTCCGACTTGCCCAGGTGCCCGGGGCGGTGACGCGGCTGGTGCGCGGGGTGGTGCTGGGCCTGGTCATCATCGCCGTGCTGGGGCTGGGTGCCAGCTACGTGGGCCGCTACTTCATCGAGGAGCAGCGCTTCACGTCCCGCGCGGAGCTGGTGGACGCGGTGGTGGGCGCGAGCCATGCGCCGCCTCCGAGCCAGCGCGAGGACGCCGAGGGCACGCTGGACGTCCTCTACACGTTCGCGGGCGAGGACCACTCCGTGTCGGGGGTCCGCACGGCCGCGGACCACGCGGCGGGCCTGGGCCATGGCGCCCGGGTGCAGCTGCTGGTGGATCCGTCCCAGCCGGGGCGGCCTCGCGAGGCGACCCATGCTCGGGCCCAGGCGGCCCGGGTGGGGCTGTTGCCCTGGGGCCTGGGGCTGGGGGCGCTGGTGGCCCTGGGCGGCTTCGCCTGGGAGGTGCGGCGGCTGTGGCGCCGGGAGGTGGTGCCCCTGCGGCTGGGCGCGCTGGTGTGGCTCACCCCGGATGACGGCTACCTGCCGGAAGGGAAGGGCGAGGCCGTGTTCTCCGCGCACTTCTTCCGCCAGGACGTGAAACACGCCGTGCGGGCGCGCTGCCGCCCCCAGCGGGCCCCGGTGCGCAATGGCGGCAAGGTGCTGGCCGCCGTGGTGCCCTCCGAGCCGGGCTGGTGCCGCGTCATCGACGAGGAGCTGGCGCGGACGCTGGGCTGGGTGCGCTGAAGGACGGACAGGTGGGGTTGAAAAGTTGCTGGCCCCCGGAGGCCGTGTGACACACGCCTGTAGCTGCAACGTCCGGAGGCTTCCATGCGCGTTCGCTTCTCCCACTTCGTGCTGCCCGTGCTGCTCCTCACGGCCCCGAGCGCCGTCGGAGCCGGCAAGCGCAACGAAGCGGAGGAGGCGTACCAGCAGGCCCGCCGCGCCTACTACGCGCTGAAGGACGACGCGTCCCGCCGCAAGCTGCGCCACCACTGGCTCAACGTCGTCCACCGCTTCGAGTCCGTGGCCACGCGCTTCCCCAAGAGCGACCGCGCCCCCGACGCCCTCTTCACCGCGGGCGACCTGCTCCAGGAGCTGAGCCGCATCTCGTTCGTGGACGAGGACCTGCAGTCGGCCATCGCGGACTACTCGAAGCTGGTGGAGGCGCACCCGAAGCACCGGCTCGCGGATGACGCGGCGCTGGCGCTGGCGCGCATCCACGTCAACCGCCTGGACAAGCCGGAGGCGGCCCGGAAGATCCTCAACGAGTCGCTGGCCACCAACCCCAAGGGCGACCAGTCCAGGGAGCTGAAGTCGCTGCTGGCCTCGCTGCCGCCGCCCAGCAAGACGCCGCCCGCGAAGCCCACGGTGAAGCCGCTGCCCCCGGTGGTGAAGTCCACGCCGGACACCGCCGTCGCCGCCGCGGCCCCCAGCTCGCCGCTGGTGGACGCCATCTCCAAGCTCGCCCGCGAGCCGTCGCCGGTGCTGCCGCGCCTGGATCCGAGCGTCCCGGCCCCGGCCGCGGAGACCGCTCCGAAGGACTCCACGGCGAACATCGTGGACGCGCCCACCGTCGCCGACGCGAAGGCTCCGGAGACCGTTGCGCCCGCGAAGCCGGAGGCCCGCGTGGAGGTCCCGGCCGTGGCGTCGAAGGCGCCCGCTCCGGTGGTGGACAACACCCCGGTGGCGCCGAAGCCGGCCGCCCCCGTGGCGGTGGCGTCGAAGCCGGAGACGAAGCCGGCCGCTCCGGAGTCGCCTCGCCCGGTGACGGCGCCGGTGGATGCCCAGGTGGCGCAGGCCCGGCTCAAGGCCGTGGCGAAGCAGTCGCGCCACGCGGAGCTGACGCTGGCGGAGCAGCTGGGGCTGAAGGTGCGTCGCGTGGTCATCGACGCGGGCCACGGCGGCCATGACTCTGGCGCCATTGGCAAGGCGGGGACGAAGGAGAAGGACGTGGCGCTGGCCATCTCCAAGAAGGTCGCGGACGGCCTGCGGGAGAAGGGCCTGGAGGTCGTGCTCACCCGCGACGACGACACCTTCATCCGCCTGGAGGACCGCGCGAAGCTGGCCAACGAGGCGCACGGCGACCTGTTCATCTCGGTGCACTGCAACTCGGCGGCGACGCACAAGCTGCGCGGCATCGAGACGTACACGCTCAACACGTCCGCGGACCGCTACTCCATCCGCCTGGCCGCTCGCGAGAACGCGTCGTCCGAGAAGGGCATCAGCGACCTCCAGTTCATCCTGGCGGACCTGGCCACCAAGGCGAACACGGAGGAGTCGTCGCGGCTGGCGAACGCCGTGCAGCACAACCTGGTGACGGGCCTGTCCGGCAAGTACGACGGCATCAAGGACCTGGGCCACAAGGAGGCGCTGTTCTACGTGCTGCTGGGCGCGAAGATGCCCGCCATCCTGGTGGAGACGTCCTTCCTGTCGCACTCGGAGGAGGAGAAGCGCCTGGCGTCCGAGCGCTACCAGGACGAGGTGGCGAAGAACATCGTGCTGGGAGTGGAAGAGTTCCTCGGTGATCGCCGCCGCATGGCCAAGGTAGACTGACGCGTTCGTCGTCGTCAGTCCCCATGGCCGAGCAGTCCCCCCCGTCCAGTCCCAAGCCTTCGCAGGACCCCCACGCGCCCCCGTTCCAGACGGAGGCGGACCTGCGCGCATGGCTGCGGGCGGAGGGCCTGGAGCACCTGTCGCGTCTGAGCCTGGCGCTGCTCACCCCGCGCGTGGAGGCCGCGTACCTGCCGCAGGTGCGCGCCGTGATCTCCCGCCGCCGGCTGGTGGAGGTGCTGGCCCAGGACACGCTCGACCGCTGGACGGCCGAGATGCTGCCCACGCCGCGCATGCGGGACCTGCTGCCGAGGCTCGCCTGGCGCTACGTGGAGGACGAGCGGCAGGGCGCCATCGAGGCCCGGGCCTCCATCCCGGAACGGCTCACGCCCCCGGCGGACAAGCGCACGCACACGGTGCACGGGATGCTGCTCGCCTGGCGCGCCCGCGTGCCTTCGAGCATCGCGCCGCGTCCGGAGCACGCGCTGCCGCTGGAGGCGCTGGTGGAGGAGCCGGACCTGCCGGGCTTCCGCCTCAAGGAGACGCGCATCTCCGAGCTGCCGGTGTCTCCGCCGGGCTCGGGCTTCATCCTCGCGGAGGCGCGGCTGACGTTCAGCCCGTCCGGCGTGGAGGCGGACTGTTCATGCGGCGCAACGTTCTGCGTGCACCAACTGGCGGCCGTGGACACGGCGCTCCTCTGGCTGCGGCAGCGCTGGACGGAGGACTTCGGCGAGACGCTGGAGGAGCTGGTGCGGCCCGCGTGGGCCCGGACGCTGCGCGCGCTGGAGCGGGCGGTGGAGGAGAGCCCGGGCGGCGGCGGAGGCGTGGAGATCTCCTGGCGGCTGGACGTCATCGAAGGGTACGGCGTGGAGGTCGCGCCCTACGTGCACCGGCGCACGAAGAAGGGCGTGCGCACGACGGGGGCGAAGGTCACCCGGCGCAAGCTGTTGCAGGAGTACGGCTCGCAGCTCAGCCCCTCGGATTCACGCGTCGCCGCGCTGCTCTCCGACAGCACGGCGCCCGCGTCGCGCGCGCTGCTGTTCGAGCTGATGGATCATCCGCGCCTGTCGCTGGAGGGCACGCAGGACCTCCCCGTGCGCATCGAGCGCGAGAAGGTGGGCCTGGTCGCGGAGGACCGGGGCGGCACCGTCCTGGTGAACGCGGGCGTGGACGGCACCGTGCTGCCCGCGCCGCTGCTGGAGCGCGTGCGCAAGGCGAAGCCCGAGGACGCGGTGTTCCTCTGGGACGAAGGCGCGCATGTGCTCACGGTGCTGGACGTGAGCCCGGAGGTGCGCGCCATGGCCACGGTGCTCCAGCGGCACGGCAACGCGTTTCCCCCGGAGAGTCACGGGGCGCTGCTGGAGCACCTGTCGAAGCTCTCCGTGCGCCTGCCGGTGGCCATGCCCCGCAGCGTGATGGGCGAATCCATCGCGCCGCAGCAGCTCCCGGTGCTCCGGCTGGAAGGACAGCCCGGGGGCGCGGTGCGGCTGGAGTTGCGGCTGCGCGCGCTGCCGGATGGCCCGGCGTACCTGCCCGGCGAGGGGCCTCGCGACGTGCACGTGCGGCGCGACACGCGGTCCTTCCACGCGGTGCGCGACTTCGGGCGCGAGCTGACGGCGGCCGCGGCGCTCCAGGCCCGGCTGCCCTTGCAGACGGCGGAGCCGCAGGAGCTGCCGTTCTGCTTCCTCTTCCACAGCGCGCAGGGCGGGCTGGCGGTGCTGGCCGCGTGCGCGGAGATGGAGCCCCGGCCGGAGCTGGAGTGGGTGGGCGCGTCCATGCGGCTCGTGCCCAAGCGGGGCGCGGGCGACCTGAAGGTCGTCCTGGAGCGCAAGCGCGAGTGGTTCGGCGTGCTGGGCGGCCTGTCCGTGGAGGGCGAGCGGGTGGAGCTGGCGCGGCTGCTGGACGCGGCCCGGCGCAAGGAGCGCTTCGTCCAGGTGGACGCGC
Organism: Corallococcus sp. M7; assembly: GCF_054512695.1. Classification (NCBI taxonomy): domain Bacteria; kingdom Pseudomonadati; phylum Myxococcota; class Myxococcia; order Myxococcales; family Myxococcaceae; genus Corallococcus; species Corallococcus sp. M7. The sequence goes on along the minus strand of NZ_CM137252.1, from coordinate 5,113,758 downwards.
GCACGTGGGTGGAGATCGAAGCGGCGCTGCGCGAGCAACTGGAGAAGCTATCGGATCACGCGTACCTGTCGAAGCACGGGCTGGAGGTGGGCCCGTCCGCCGCGGAGGCCCTGGCGGGGCTGGGCACCGCGGGCGCGCTCATCGACGCGGACGCGTCCTGGAAGACGCTGGTCGAGCGCATCTTCGCGGCGAAGGAGCTGAAGCCCCGGGTGCCCGCGGCGCTCAAGACGGAGCTGCGCGACTACCAGCTCGAGGGTTTCCGCTGGCTCACGCGGCTGGCGTCGTGGAACGCGGGTGGGGTGCTCGCGGACGACATGGGCCTGGGCAAGACGGTGCAGGCCCTGGCCGTGCTGCTGGAGCGCGCGAAGCACGGGCCCGCGCTGGTGCTGGCCCCCACGTCGGTGGCCTTCAACTGGCGGGATGAAGCGAAGCGCTTCGCGCCGTCGCTGAAGGTGACCATCTTCTCCGACGCGGAGGACCGGGGCGGCACGCTGGAGCGGCTGGGGCCTCGCGACGTGCTGGTGCTCAGCTACGGCCTGCTCGTGCGCGACATCGAGCGGCTCGCCGCGCTGCGCTTCTCCACCATCGTCTTCGACGAGGCCCAGCAGTTGAAGAACGCCGCCACGCAGCGCTTCCGCGCGGCGCGGGCGCTCCAGGGCGACTTCAGGTTCGCGCTGTCCGGCACGCCGCTGGAGAACCACCTGGGCGAGCTGTGGGCGCTCTTCGCCGTCGTCTTCCCGGGGCTGCTGGGCAGCCTGGAGGCGTTCCGCAACCGCTTCGCCGCGCCCATTGAGAAGCAGGTGGATCCGACGGCCGCGCCCGCGCTGGCCCGGGTGCTCCAGCCCTTCCTCCTGCGCCGCACCAAGGCCCAGGTGGAGGCGCAGCTGCCGCCTCGCACGGACGTGAAGGTGCCCGTCGTCCTGTCCCCGCCGGAGTGGACGCTCTACGAGGACGCGCGCCTCGCGGCCCTGTCCGACCTGGAGACGCGCAAGGCGAAGATGAAGGACCAGGAGCGGCGCATCGAGGTGCTGGCGGCGCTGACGCGGCTGCGGCTGCTCGCGTCGCACCCGCGCCTGTACGACGAGTCGTCCAAGCTGGAGTCCTCCAAGCTGGAGCGCTTCATGGAGCTCATCCAGGAGCTGCGCGAGGAGGGCCACCGTGCACTGGTGTTCAGCCAGTTCACGTCCCACCTGGCGCTGGTGCGCGAGGTGCTGGACGCCCAGGGCATCGCCTACGAGTACCTGGACGGCTCGACCCCCGCTGGTGCCCGCGCGGACCGCGTGCGCGCCTTCCAGGAGGGCGACGCACCCCTGTTCCTGATTTCACTCAAGGCGGGCGGCTTCGGTCTCAACCTGACGGCCGCCACCAGCGTCATCCACCTGGACCCCTGGTGGAACCCCGCCGTGGAGGATCAGGCCTCCGATCGCGCCCACCGCATTGGCCAGCAGCGCCCCGTCACGGTCTACCGGCTGGTGGCGCGTGGGACGATCGAGGAGCAGATGCTCTCGCTCCATGAGCAGAAGCGGGCCCTGGTGGCCGGCGTGCTGGAGGGCAAGGACGCCGCCGCCCGCCTGTCCACCCAGGAGCTGCTCGGGTTGCTCGCGCAGCGGCTGCCGGGCATCGACGGGCTCGATTCCGACGCGACGAAGCACTGAACGGCCTTTCCGTGGTTTTCCCGGGGCTGTTCAGGTGCCTGAACGGGCACTGAACAGACTTTTAGCCATTCTCAGCGCGGCCCGACCTGAACGGTCGAGCAGTCCTGGAGTTCTGATCGGCCATGCCTACATGAAACAGTGATCAGGTGGGCAAGACGCACCGTTTGTCGGCGGACAGATGCCGCCAGGACCTACATCCACCTTCCGGATCAGAACTGCCATGCCCACATGATCACGCTTTCAGTGGGTCTCAGTGCACCCGATGAAACATGTATCAAATAAATACATGTTTCATCGGGGTGGTGTCTGCAATTGATTGCAATCAATTGCATTGAATTGTCTGTGTTTCAGTCGTGAATCAGCGGGAAGAAGTGCCCGATCGGACCGTTCCCGTGGCCCACGGCGAGCGGGTAGCGCAGGGCGGAGGTGACGTACTCCTTCGCCAGCCGCACGGCCTCCAGCGGCGGGGTCCCCAGCGCGAGCCTCGCGGCGATCGCGGCGGACAGTGTGCAGCCGGTGCCGTGCGTGTTCGGCGTGTCCACGGGCGCCACGGACAGCGTCTCCATGCGCGTCCCGTCGAACCACACGTCCGTGCCGCGCAGCGCGCCCGGCATGCCGCCGCCCTTCACCAGCACCACGCGGGAGCCCAGGGCGTGGATGCGCCGGGCGGCCTCACGCATGTCCTCCAGCGTCTGGATGTCCATGCCCGCGAGCAGCTTTGCTTCATGGCGGTTGGGCGTGAGGATGGCGGCCAGGGGCAGCATGCGCGAGCGCAGCGCCTCCACCGCCTCGTTGTCGATGAGCTGCGAGCCCGCGCGGGACACCATCACGGGGTCCACCACGATGGGGCCCAGCGACACGCGGGCCAGTTGATCCGCCACGGCTTCGATCAGCGGGCGCTGGGCGAGCATGCCCACCTTGACCGCGTCCACGCGCATGTCCGACGCGACGGCGTCCACCTGCGCGGTGACGGACTCGGGAGGGAGCAGGTCCACGCGGGTGACGCCGCGCGTGTTCTGCGCGGTGATGGCCGTCACGGCGCTGGTGCCGTGCACGCGGTGGAAGGAGAAGGTGCGGAGGTCGGCCTGGATGCCCGCGCCACCGCCGCTGTCCGAGCCGGCGATGGTGAGGGCGGTTGCGACAGGGAAGGGCTTCATGGGCGCGGCATCCTAGCCGCGCCCCGGCTCCTGGGGCCCTGGAACTCGAAGCGTCATGAGGACCTCGGCGACTCCGTCCGCGTGCTCCGGGTTCTCCTGGGCCACCGTGCGGAAGCCACACTTCTCGAGGACGCGGATCGACCCGACGTTGTGGACAGCGACCCACGCATGGAGCGGACGAATCGGCTCATGCACGAGGAACTCCGAGAGCGCCTGGGTCGCGATGCCCTTGCCCCAGTGCTCGCGACCCACCCAATAGGCGATGAGGCGCTTGCCGTCCTGTTCCCAACTGCCGATGTACCCAGCGACCACGCCGTCAACGACGATGGCGCGAGTCACGTTCTCGGGGCGGAGGACATTCGTGCGCCAGTGGGTGAGGAAGGCATCGCGTTCCCGCGACGGGAACGCGGCCATGCGCAGCGCGACTGCGTCCCGCTGGTGCTCGAAGAAGACCGGGAGGTCTTCCTCCGTGACGTTGCGCAGGATCACCATTGACGTAGGTCAGAACTGGTTCTGCCGGGCCTGGTCGAAGTCCACGCGGTGCTTCAGGTAGAGCGTGTCCAGCATGTGGTTGCTGATGGGGTTCAGGTTGCCGTCAGTGAAGCGGTGCACCACCGCGCCCTTGCCCGCGTCCTTCAGGAAGGCCAGCGGATCCACGTCGCCGCCCAGGCCGGTGAGCGTGGGCACGGGGTCCGCGTTGTTGACGTAGTGCACGTACTGGGGGCCGTCCGGGTACTTCGTGGACGCGGCGCCGAAGGTCTCCACCTGCAGGTGGCTCAGCTTCGCCTCCACCTGCGCGGGGGACAGCCCGTCCTCCACGCGCAGCCGCTTGGCCACGTCGTTCAGCGCGCGCGCCGTGATGAGGCCGCCCTGGCTGTAGCCCACCAGGTGCACGTCGCGGCCAGCCTTCAGCTCCGAGTAGAGCGTGTCCGCCAGCGTGTCCACGGCCGGGTTCTTGCCCTTGTCCAGCTTGTCCGTCACGCACTGGCCCAGGTCCTTCACCAGGCCCTCGGTCGCGTTGTGGATGCCCACCACCTTCGCGCCGGAGCTGTCCGCCAGCGCCTGCATCTCGTTCACCTGGCCCGCCGTCGGCGTCATGATGCCGTTGACGTAGAGGAGGGTCTTGTCCGGGTTCGGGTTGTTCTTCGGCGTGATGCCCGGCACGTCGCCCAGCTTCGTCGTCGACGGCAGCACCTTGCCGCCCGCGCCCACGAACATGCCGTCCTGCGCGCGGTCCGGCTTCGCGCCGCCAAAGAGGCTGGTGATCTCCTTCACCGTGGTGGCGTTGAAGACGTTGGCGCCCATCTCCACGAAGCGGGGGATGTCCTTGATGCCGCCCACCGCCGCGTCGATGAGGCCGCCCAGCAGGTTCTTCTGCTGCGCCGGCGCGGATTCGAAGGAGGACTTCTGGAACGCGGGCTGATGCGCCGCCGGCTTCTTCGCGAGCGGCTCCGCGGCTGTCTTCGGGGTGGAGGACGGCACGGCGAGGGAACGGGTGCGGTCGATCGTGCTCATGGAAACCTCCAACCACCGGGGGAAGTGGGTTTGGGTAGGTTATCCGCATCTGGCCCCAGAAGTTGCGTCCCCCCGCGTCAAGGCGTTCAGCGCTTCACGACATGGATGTTGAAGTCGCCGGTGCGCAGGGTGCCCCACAGGCGCAGCCACAACGGGAGGAATGCCTCGGTTCCACGCGCGGTGGTGATGTCGCCCAGGTCGATGACGTGCTTCCAGCCGAAGCCCTCCGTGAGGAGCTGCTTCACGCGGGCCTTGGCGTCCACGTCGTTGCCGGACACGAAGACGTCGTGGTCGCCCGGCACGCGCGAGGGATCCACCATCACCTCGCAGTTCATCGTGTTGAGCGTCTTCACCACCTTCAGTGACGGGAAGGCGCGCTGGAGCTGCTCGCCCAGCGAGTCGTCCGGAGGGGTGGAGAGCACCGGCGGCATCCCCTTGGTGAAGTCGAGCGGGTTGGAGACATCCACCAGCACCTTGCCGCGCAGGGCCTCCTCGCCCGCGGACTTCAGGACGTCCAGCGAGGCATTGCCCAGCGTGCAGTTGAAGAGCAGCTCCGCGAACGCGGCGGCGTCCCGGAACGTGCCCTGCGACGCCTTGCCCCCGGCCTTCTTCACCCACGCGGCGGCCTTCGCGTTGTCCGGCGTGCGCGAGCCCATGCGCACCTCGTGGCCCAGCGCCACCAGCTTGCTGCCCAGCGTCTCGCCCACCATGCCCGTACCCAGGATCGCGATCTTCATGAGGACTCCCTTTCGTGTGGGGAGAACCCTAATCGTCAACCCAGGCAGCCGTGAGCACGTCCGGGTTGAACCATCGTCAACCTCGGGTTGACAATCCTGCCCCATGGATCTGTTCACGGGCGTGTTGCCGTTCCTCCACGTGGCGGAGGAGCGGAGCTTCCGGAAGGCGGCGGAGCGGCTGGGCGTCACCGTGGCGGCGGTGAGCAAGGCGGTGCGGAAGCTGGAGGAGGAGCTGGGCGCCAGACTCCTGGAGCGCACCAGCCGGCAGGTGGCCCTCACGTCCGAGGGCGTCGCCTTCCTGGAGCGGGCGCGCGAGGCCGTGGCGCAGATCCGCGCCGCGCGCGAGACGGTGGCCCAGGCGCACCGCGCGCCCAGGGGGCCCGTCACGGTGTCGCTGCCGTTCATCCTGGGCCCCGTGCTGCTGCCCCGGCTGGCGCGGCTCCAGGCCCGCCACCCGCAGCTCACGCTGCACGTGCGCATGAGTGATCGGCTCAGCAAGCTGGTGGAGGAGCAGGTCGACGTGGCCATCCGCGTGGGCGGGATGGAGGACTCCAGCCTGGTGGCGCGGCGGCTCTTCTCCACGCGCTGGATGACGCTCGCGTCACCGGCCTACCTGGCGCGGCACGGGACGCCGGAGCACCCGTCACTGCTGGAGCGCCATGCGTGCCTGAAGTTCGTGGATCCGCGCGGCATCACCCGCGAGTGGCACTTCCGCGAGTCCCCCGGCGGCGACAAGGCCGGAGTGGTGCGCACGCGCGCGGCCATCGACGTGGATCACGGCCCGGCGCTGCTGGACCTGGCCGCCGCGGGTGCCGGGCTCTGCCAGGTGCTGGACTTCATGAGCGACGCGCGGCTGCGCGAGGGCGCGCTGGTGGAGGTCCTGGCGGAGTACGCCGCGGAAGGGCCTCCGGTCCACGCGCTGTGCCTTCCGGGGCGACAGTCCGTGCCCCGCGTCCGCGCGCTCCTCCAGCACCTGGTGGAGGAGCTGCGCACCGTCACGGCGTGGTGAGCACTTCCTTCGCGGAGGGCAGGCCGCGCGGGGCCTCCGCCTCGGGCGCGGGAGTCTCCACCGACGCCTCGTTGACCTCCTTGTAGAACCGGCGGCCGAAGATGACGCCCAGCACCAGCGACACCACCATGCCCACCGCGGACACCGCCGTCATCACCGTGCGGCCCTGGGCCAGGCCACTGCCGAACTGCGCGGTGAGGAAGGTGCCCGGGATGGTGCCCAGCACCACGCCCAGCACGGACGGCCAGAAGCGCGCGCCGCTCGCCGCGCCCGCGATCAGCATGATGTCCGTGGGGCACAACGGATTGAGGCAGGCGAGGAACGTGAACTGGAAGTCGTGCCGCCGCGCCGCCTTGGCGATCGCCGGGTACTTGCTGCCGCACAGACGCTGCATGGGCCGCGTGCCCAGCTTGCGAGCGACGAAGTAGAGCAGGGTGGCGGACAGGAAGCTGCCTGTTAGTGAATAGAGGGTCGCGGCAAGGGTTCCGAACATCATCCCGCCCACCGCGGTGAGCACCTGACCCGGCAGGAGCGTCAGGGGCCTCACGGCCAGGAAGGCCACGTAGGCCAGGGGTGCGTAGTCGCCCAGGGGCAGCAGCAGCTCCCGGATGGTGCGCTGATCGATGAAGTCCGGCCCCAAGAGCCGGAGCATCACCAGACCGCCAATGGAGACGACCATGGGCGCGAGGATCCGCAACCAGGTCTTCAGCCCACTCCTGACGCTCGCCAAGGAATCCTCCCCCACACCCGCCAGACCGATGTGTCAGGCGTTGCGCACAAGGTGGGATCCGAGCAGGGAATCGGCAACGTGGGCTGAATTGTTGTGAACAGCGAGAGCGTCCTGCCGGGCAATCACCCGTCCCGTCCGGATGCCCAGCAGGCCTGATAAGCGCGCGAAATCCCTGGGGATTATGCATGCAATGTCAGGAGAGAACGGCTGGCGGTGTACGGAGCTTGCTTGCATCGGGGCGCTTCCGTCCCAAGGTTTCAGGCAAGGGACACCAAGGCGCGGACGGGGTTGGGCAGTCACGAGAGGAGACACGGACATGTCGGACAAGGACAACAAGGGCAGCATGACGGTGGCGGAAGCCGGGCGTAAGGGCGGAGAGACGGTCCGCAACGAGCGCGGTCGCGAGTTCTACGAGACCATCGGCCGCAAGGGCGGAGCGACGGTGAAGGCCGAGCGCGGACGCTCCTTCTACGAGGAGATCGGCCGCAAGGGCGGCGAGACCGTGAAGGCCGAGCGCGGCGCGAAGTTCTACGAGGAGATCGGCAAGAAGGGCGGCGATCGCGTCAAGGCCACCCGCGGTCCGAACTTCTATGAGGAGATCGGCCGCAAGGGCGGGCAGAAGGTCAAGAAGCTGATTGAAGAGGGCAAGCGCGCCGCCCGCGCCGCCATGGAGGGCCAGGCCGGGAATGCCCCCGCGTCCGAGGGCACCTCCGCTCCGGCGGCGACGCCGGAAGAGCCCGCGCAGCCGGGTGGCAACGAGTAACGGGGGACAGGAAGCGCGGTCTTCCGGTATGACGGCCGCGTGTACCTGGTCATCACGTTCCTCGAACAGGTGGAGACGACCGAGCGGGCGATCCGCCGGCTCCGGGAGTTTGGCATCCCGGAACCGCTGGTCATCCGGGCGCGCAGCGCCGCCGCGGCCCTGTCCGCGGAGGTCCCGGTGTTCGCCGGTCTGCGCAGCCTCGCGCTGGGCGCGGACGAGGATCGCATCGTCCTGGTGAGCGTGCTGCCGGCCCTCCCGCAGGAGGAGCTGGATCGCATGCTCCAGCGCGTGCAGTTGGAGATGGACGCGGACGACCCACCCATGGGCCGCCTGGTGGCCCTGCCTGTCCTGGCGGCGCCCACGCATCGGCGTGGATGACGCGCGGGGGCGCGCGGGTGTAAGCACGCTGCGTGCAAGCGCTGCTCGTCTTCCTCATCGTCGCGGCGTTGTCGCTGCTCGCGTCCAGCCGGTCGCTCCTGGATCCGGGCCGCTTCCCGGCGCTGGCGCAGCTGGCGGCCAGCGGCCTGCTGTTCCTCATCTTCGGGGCCCTTTTGGGGCCGTCCCTCCTGGGCGTGCTCACCGCGCGCAACCTGGACTCGCTGCGCCCGCTGGTGGCGCTCGGGCTGGGGACGGGGGGCGTGCTCCTCGGGCTCAACCTGGAGCCGCGCCTCTTGCGGCTCTTGCCCCGGCCCGTGTACGCGGCGGCGGTCGCGCACGCGGGCACGGCGTTCCTCTTCGTCGCGCTGCCCTTGTCCGTCCCGCTGCTGTTGTCCATGGGCCTGAGGCCCCTGGTGGCGGTGGGCGCGGCGGCGCTCCTGGGCGCGGCGGCGAGCCTGTCCTCCGGCCACTTCGCGGTGCTGGGCTACCGCAACGGGCGGCTGGAGCGCGCGCGGGGCCTGGGCGTGGCGCTGCTCACGATGATGGACGACGCGGTGGGCCTGGGCGTGCTCGCGCTGGGCCTGGTGCTGGGCGTCACCGGCAACGCGGCGGAGGGGCTGGGCCTGTTGGGGCTGGCGCTGCTCTTGGGCGTGGCGTGCGGGGCGCTCCTGGCGTTCCTCACGTATTCGCTCAAGGACCTGGCGGAGCAGACCACGGTGACGCTGGGCATGGTGGCGCTGGTGGGCGGCGCGGCGGCGTACCTGCGGCTGTCGTCGCTGCTGGCGGGCGTGGCCTGCGGCGCGACACTGGCGCTGATGGGCGGGCGCACGGCGGAGCGGGTGGCGCGGGCGCTCTCGCGCGTGGAGCGGCCCACGTACCTGGTGCTGGTGTTCCTGGTGGGCTGTCAGATCCACGCGCGTGACGTGTCCGCCTGGGCGATGTTGCCCGCGTTCGTGGGGCTGCGCTTCCTGGGCAAGGTGCTGGGAGGACGGTTCGCGCAGCGGCTCACCGCGGGCGTGTTGGATCTGCCGCCGCGCTTCGGCTACGCGCTCATCTCCCAGGGCGGTCTGGCGCTGTGCCTGGTGGCCGAGTACGTGATGCTGGTGCCGGGCTCGCTGTCGCAGCGGGTGCTGGACGTGGTGGCGGTGGGCGCGGTCGTCAACGAGATGCTCGCGCACGGGGCCTTCCGGCACGTGCTGAACGGAGAGCGGAAGGCCAAGGCCTTGCGCGACACGGCCTCCGCCGGTGACGCGGGGGTGGCGGCGTGAAGGGGTCCATCTTCCGGTTGCTGCTGCTCATGGGGCTCCTGGCGGCCATCACCCAGGCGAAGGTGGTTCGCGCGGACGCGGGCACGCCGGTGCTGCTGGCGGCGGGCGCGCTGCTGTTGTGTGGCCTGTTCGCGGGCAAGGTGGCCAAGGGACTGGGCCTGCCGCGCCTCACCGGCTACCTGCTGGTGGGCGTGGCGGTGGGGCCGTACGCGCTGGGCTTCATTCCCAACGCGGGCGTGAAGGGGCTGGAGCTGGTGAAGGGGCTGGCGGTGAGCCTCATCGCGCTGGTCGCGGGCACGGAGCTGCACCTGGGGCTCATCCGCCGGGTGGGCGCGCGCGTGGCGCTGCTCTGCGCGGCGGTGTGCGGGGTGACGTTCGCGGTGTGCTTCGCGGCCACGTTCGCGCTCAAGCCCGTGCTGCCGTTCCTGTCCCCCATGACGGTGCCGCAGGCGCTGGCGGTGAGCGCGCTCATGTCCACGGTGGTGGTGTCGTTCTCCCCCACGGTGACCATCGCCATCGTGCAGGAGACGTCCGCGCGCGGCCCCTTCACGGAGTTCCTGATGGCGCTGGTCATCATCGGGGACCTGTTCGTGATGGTGGCCTTCGGCCTGGCCGCGGGCATCACCCGTGCGACGTTCGGCAACGGCCTGGACCTGGCCGCGCTGGTGGGCGGGGTGGGGTGGGAGCTGTTCGGCTCCGTGGCGGTGGGGTGCCTGCTGGCCGTGGCGATGCTCCTGTACATGAGGGGCGTCAACCGCGAGCTGCCGCTGTTCCTCGTGGGCCTGTCCTTCGCGGCGGCCGAGGGCGGGGCGCGGCTGCACCTGTCGCCGCTGCTGGTGTCGCTGGCGGCCGGGGCGATCATCGCGAACCTGGACGAGCGCGAGGGCCACCGCATCCACCAGGCCATCAACCAGGCGGGCCTGCCGGTGTTCGCGCTCTTCTTCGCCGCGGCGGGGGCGGGGCTGAAGCTGGACGCGCTGGTGACCGTGGGGCCGGCCGCGCTGATGCTCGTGGCGCTGCGCGGCCTGGCCATCTGGGGCGCGTGCCGCAAGTTCGCGCCCGCGGAGGATCCGCGCCTCAAGCGCTTCCTGTGGATGGGGCTCATCTCCCAGGCGGGCGTGACGTTCGGCCTGGCGGCGCTCGTGTCGCGCACCTTCCCGACCTTCGGGCCGCAGGTGGAGGTGCTCATCATCGCGATGATCACCGCTCACGAACTGGTGGGGCCCGTCCTCACCCGGCGTGCGCTCCTGGGCAGTGGCGAAATCCGTGCGGAGGAGGCGGGCGGCGGCGCATAGTGGGGGCACACTCCCTCACCCCGGGAGTGGCCTCTGCCAGGAGCTCTCCGTCATGCCCGCCGCCGTCGCACCCATCCTCGAGGTGGACGTGGAACACCCCTCGCCCCGCCATGTCGCACGCGCGGTGGAGGTGCTGGAGAAGGGCGGCCTCATCGCCTACCCCACGGACACGTACTACGGGCTCGGCTGTGATTTGAACGCCAAGAAAGCCATTGAGCGGCTGTACCAGCTCAAAGGTCGCGACAAGAAAAAGCCGCTGTCACTCTTGTGCCCGGACCTGTCGGACGTGGCCCGCTACGCGCACGTGAGCAACTTCGCCTACCGCGCCATGAAGGGGCTCACGCCGGGGGCCTTCACCTTCATCCTGGAGGCCACACGCCTGGTGCCGGAGGTGATGATGACGAAGCAGAAGCAGGTGGGCCTGCGCGTGCCGGACGCCGCCTTGCCCCGCGAGCTGGCGAGAGCGCTCGGCCGCCCGCTCATCACCACGTCAGCAACCCATACCGATGGTACGGTTCTTTCTGACGCGCGGGATATCAAGACGGCGCTGGGGCATGGGCTGGATTTGATTCTGGATGGTGGCGTCACCTTGAACGAGCCGTCCACGGTGGTTTCACTGATAGGCGATACGCTTGAAATCCTGAGGCAGGGCAAGGGTAGTCTGGAGTCCTGAAATCCTTTCCAGAGGGGGAAGTCTTGGCCGAGGGGGACCTACCAGCAACGCCTGTCGTCGACTCACCGGAGCGGGTGCCGGGCGCGCTCGCGCTGCTGGGCCTCTTGGTGCTCCGCCCCATTGATTTGCATTACCGGCTGCGCGAAGCGGGCATCCGCTCGCCGGCGGGCCGCATCGGGCAGCTGTGGCGGGAGCAGGCCGAAGGAGGCCGCGCCGCCGGGGCCTACGTGGCGCGGATGCTGCTCCTGCTCGTCGTGTTGTCGCCCACCCTCACGGTGCTCGCGGGGCTGGGGCTGCGGCTGATGGGCGTGCCGATGCGGGGCGTGTACCTGGTCTCCGCGGCGCTGTGCAGCGCGGTGGGGCTGCTGGTGGCGCTGGTGTCGGGGCTCGCGTCCGGCGTGCTGCTGGGCTCGCTGGCGAGCGTGTCCATGCTGGCGGGGCTGCACGCCACGGCGGGCGGCGCCTTCGGTCCGGAGCACGGAGGCGGGGCGGCGATGACGGTGGGCCTGTGCCTGGGCATCGTGTCCGGCCTGTCCGCGGGCAGCATTGGCGGGCTGAGCAGCGGGCGCGGTCCGTCCGTGCGCAACGTGCAGGTGGCGGCCATCGCCACGAGCCTGGTGCCCATGCTGGTGTGGAGCAGCGCCTCCACGGTGTCCTTCGCGGGCGCGGTGGCGGCGAGCGCGCTGGTGGCCTTCCTGACGTGCGCGTTCCGGCTGCCGTTCTACGCGCTGGAGGTGCTGGCGCAGGCGGTGGCGTACGCGGTGGAGCGCTTCACGGGGAAGCCCACGCTGCGCTGGGTGCCGGTGCGCCACCACAACCTGAGCTACCTGCCGCACCCGTTCCTGAGCCGTCACCTGGCGCTGGCGGTGCGCTCGCGGCCGGCGGAGGTGCTGGCGGTGGCGGACGCGTGCCTGCGCTCGCCGGGCAACATCCTGGTGGGCTGGCCCTGGGTGGTGGAGGCGCTGGAGCGCGCGCACGCCCAGGAGGCCTCGGTGGAGCCCCAGGCCTGAAGGTGCCTGGGGCCGCCGGCAGGCGCTGCTACTGCTTCTCCACGTTCGTGACGACCTTCGCGCCCACGTCGTTGGGAGCGTAGGTCAGCTTCACGGAGTCCCCGGCCCGGATGCCCTGGAGCGCCTGCGTGAGCTGGGGCTTGGTCGTGTCCACCACGTAGGTGAGCGGCGGGGCGTCCTTGGTGGCGCCCTCCAACTGGATGCTGGAGGGGCTGACGCTCTTCACCTTGCCCGTCCGGGTCTTCTGCTCCTTCGCCACGGGCGCAGGCGTCTGGGCCAGGGCCGTCGTGCCCACGCTGGCCAGCGTGAGGACCGCCATCCACATCCATGCCTGTGCACGCATCTTCGTCGCTCCTTGAGTGTGGGAAGCGGCAGGGTGGACCGCTTCCCGGGGTGAAGGCAACGGCGTGGCGGGTGGGGCCGTCAGGGAGTTGCCCCCGGGAGCGCGTCCGGTAGCCTTCCGCGGACCATGGAAGGACTGCTCGACGCGTTCATCGCCTTCATCCGCGCGGAGCGGGGCCTGTCCGGCAAGACGGTGGACGCCTACGCGGCGGACCTCACCGTGTACTTCGAGGACCTGCGCTCGCGCGGCAAGGAGGACGTGGCGCGCGTCACCCAGGAGGACGTGCTCGCGCACCTGGTGACGCTGGGCAAGCGGGGCCTGGGACGCCGCAGCCAGGCGCGCCACCTGGCCGCGCTGCGCGTCTTCCACCGCTTCCTCGTGGCGGAGCGGATGGCGGACAAGGACCCCACGGAGGACGTGGACACGCCGAAGTCGCCCCGCAAGCTGCCCGTGTTCCTCACGCTGGAGGAGGTGGAGCAGCTGCTCGCCGCGCCCGACGCGCGCACCGTCACGGGCCTGCGCGACAAGGCCATGATTGAAGTGCTCTACGCCACCGGCCTGCGCGTGACGGAGCTGTGCACGCTGGAGCTCAACAACGTGCAGCTCACGTCCGGCTATCTCGTCACCAAGGGCAAGGGCTCTAAGGAGCGCATCGTCCCGCTGGGGCGCGTGGCCATCGAGATCGTCCAGGAGTACCTGTCCCGGTCGCGGCCGGAGCTGTTGGGCAAGCGCCAGGCGGACGCGCTGTTCGTCACGCCGCGCGGGGAGGGCTTCACGCGGCAGGGCTTCTGGAAGCTGCTCAAGCGCTACGCGCTGAAGGCCGGCATCCTCAAGCCCTTGTCGCCGCACAAGCTGCGCCACTCGTTCGCCACGCACCTGGTGGAGCGTGGCGCGGACCTTCGCGCGGTGCAGCAGATGTTGGGACACGCGGACCTGGCGACGACGCAGATCTACACGCACGTCAACAGCGCTCGGCTGCGCAAGGTGTACGACGAGTTCCACCCGCGCAGCGACGCGTTCAAGCCCAAGCCGTCCGCGCGCAAGCGCCCGTCCACTCCGGGGTAGGGGGGGACCCTGGACCGCGGGGAGGGGCGCGTGGCGCGTGCGTCGCGCGCGAACGCAATCGCTTGCGGTGAAGACGCGCGCTGAGCGCGTGCGCGTGCCGCTGAAGCGGGTTCGCAGAGGAAGCGCAGCATTCTTCGGGAAGTGGATCGCCGTGTGCAGTGCAGGACGGCGCCAGCGGACATGACGTCCGCTGGCCTGTCGCACGGTCGTCGCGTTCCACCCCACTCGGGCGCGGTGTGGCCCACGAAGGTCTGCTCGTCCATGAAGCGTTCTCGCCAATCCCTGATGTCAGGCGTCCTGGCCCTCACCGGCTGCGTGGCGCTGTCCCTCTCCGGATGCAAGGTGCCGGAAGCGAACGCGGCGGAAGCGAAGCCGCCGCCCAAGAAGGCGCCCACCGCCAACGTGGTGCCGGCCTCCGCCACCGCCCCCGAGGAATCCTCCAAGACCCGCACGCCGTTCGCCGTGGCCCGTGAGGCCTTCGAGCGCAACGGCGTGAACGCCAACCCCTTCGCGGACAACAACGGCAACATCCCGCCGTCCTGGCAGTACCAGGGCCCGCTGTTCAGCCTGAGCCACGACTACCCGCAGACGCCCGTGGCGCCGCCGGCCAATCCGCCGTGGATCGCCGCGCTCAAGGGGCAGCCCATCTCCAAGGCGAACGCGCTCGCGTACGTCAACGCGCTGAAGGCGTACATCGCGCCGTCCATGCAGACGCTGCTCTACGACTACCGCCGGTGGGATGCGGCGAAGGAGGGTTGGTACAACGAGCCGTGGCTCGCCTCCATCCGAGAGAGCATCCACGGCACGTACGTGGGCTCCGAGTTCCCCGCGGCCACCTTCGCCGCGTCCGGCCTCAAGGTCGACATGACGACGTACGTGCTGACCTACTACGACAAGGTGGCGGCGTACGCGCTGGGCCAGGTGTGGGGCAAGACGGCGATGGTGCCCACGCTCAACAACACGTCCGCGCAGTTCCCGGAAGGCTCCATCGTCATCAAGGTGGCGCTGACGAGCGCGCTGGCCAAGGACTGGCCGGTGATGCAGGGCGCGTCGCTGTGGCCCGTCTACGTGCCGCCGCCCAACGGCCCTTCGGGCGCGAAGCCGGTGACGATGAACGCGTCGATCATGCAGTTCGACATCATCGTCAAGGACACCAAGACGGCGCCCAAGACGGGCTGGGTGTTCTCCACGCTCGTCTATGACATGCGCGTGCCGGGCAGCCCCTGGGACAAGATGATCCCCCTGGGCGCGATGTGGGGGGATGATCCCAACGTCAACTCCACGCTCAACCCGGGCATGCCGCTGCAGGAGACGGTCATCAACCCCGCGGCGCCCGCGTACTCCACGGCGACACTGGGGTGGGGTGGCCGCCTGTCCGGCCCGAACGACGGCGCGGTGGTGGCGCCGGCCTCCATCAACGGGCAGATCGTGCCCGCCGTGCAGGCCTCGTCGTGCATGAGCTGCCACAGCGTGGCCGAGTGGCCCATGAAGACGTTCCTCTTGCCCACCACCACGATGCCGCCGACGGTCGTGGGGCCGAACAAGGACGCGCTCGTCCTGGAGCCGCCCGGTTCGCAGGCCTGGATGAAGTGGTTCCAGAACAACCCGGGCAACGTGCCGCTGGATCCCGGGACGGTGCCCATGGACTTCGACATGGTGTTCGCCTTCAAGTCGCTGCCCGCGTGGCAGAAGGCGACGCAGGGCAGCAGCGGCATGAAGGCCTTCGAGGACGCCGACCTGTCCCGCGGCACGCCGCCCGTCAACCCGCTCAACCTCAAGTACAACGGCCTGTAGGCCGGTGAGCTCGGGAGGACTCCATGCCCATCTTCGACAAGGCCATCATCGGCGCGGGTGGCGGTGCCATGTATTACCTCGATGCGCGCATGGGGTCCGACCTCACGTCGGGCATCCGGGAGCAGCTCACGAAGCAGCTCGGTGAAGTGGAGGGCCAGGAGGCCCGCAAGAAGGCGCTGGAGCACCTGCTGTTCGTCGGTGACAGGGACACCGACATGCGGACGCCCCAGAACAAGGAGGCGCTGGACCTCACGTCCGAGCGCGCCGTGCTCGCCAACACGGTGCTCATCGGCATGAGCAACCCGTGGCACATCAACAAGACGGACCAGCAGACGGGCCGGGGCGGCAACTACTTCGTCAATCACTCACGTCAGGTGGTCAGCACCCGGCCGCTCTCCCGGTTCCGCAACGACATGTCGCGGAGCACGATCGTGGAGGAGTGGTGGAAGGTCTTCGAGACGCACGACACGGTGCAGGACGACGCTGACGTCTTCGAGCAGTCCCAGGGCTACACCTCTCGCGAGAGCTTCAAGGAGGAGTGGCTGGAGGTGATTCGCCGCGCCAAACGGCACGGGCTGACCCGACTCTGGGGGCACGTGACGAAGATCGACTGGAGCGAGGACGAAGACTGCTTCGTCATCACCTTCACGCCGGCGAGGTTCGAGACCGTCCATGAGCCCATCAAGGCCCGCGAGCTGCTCCTGATGACGGGCAACGGGAGCTACCTCAAGCCGTCGGTGGCCAACGGCATCACGGCGCCCCAGGGGTGGGAGACCGACCGGCGGATCATGGACATGGATCAGCTCATGCGGCACCTGGCGACGAGCGGGGAGAAGGGCAAGACCATCTGTCTCCAGGGCGGAAACGCGGCGATCGACGCGGCCGAGCAGATCATGCGGTACGGCCACAAGGTGCACTGGCTGGTGCGCTCCGGCGTGAACATCCTCGCCAACTCCCTGCTCGTGCATGCCCCCGCGCTCGCGAAGAGCACGACCGGGAGGTACGAGCACGCGGGCATCACGTCGACGCTCCAGAAGGGCGTGACCTCCTCGGTGGTCGCGAACGGCCCGGGCACGACCCTGAAGGTGACGGCCTACAAGGATGAGCCCAACAAGACCCAGACGCTGCTGACGACGCTGGAGGGGGTCCACTACTACGTCTACTGCATCGGGAATGAAGTGAACGACAGCGCGTCAGGCGTGGCGAAGCTGCTGGTCGACAGCAAGCTCGTGGCCGTGAAGGACAACAAGATCAACGACCCGAAGCTGGAGGCCATCCACGACGAAGGCTGGCTTTTCCGGAGCCTGTCGCGGCGCAAGGGCGCGGTGAAGGAGGCCGCCATCGGGCTGCGCAAGAAGTTCTCCGACCGCTGCCGCATCGACGTCCTGGGCGCGGCGTCCTTCATGCTGGTCCCTCCGCAGGGCGAGCTCGGGAGCAAGCTGAAGGCGCTGACGAACTATCAGATCCAGTCCGTCGCGGACGTGCGCCAACTGGCGGCGCTCAAGGACGTGATGCGGGCGTACTGCAACAGCCTGAGCGGCGCCTCGCTGGATCCGGCGAACGTCAACTTCCTGGGCGGCACGAAGAACGAGATCGCCGCCTTCATCGCCATGCACTACGAGTTCATCCCTCCGGTCGTCGCGGATGAGCTCACCACCTTCCTCATGCTCGTGCGCACGCGCGAGGAGTTCACCAACGGCTACACCGGCACGGAGGTGCGGGGCATCCAGGCGGCCCTGAAGAGCATCGACAAATACTTCGAGGACCACGGGGACATCCGGAGGTTCCTGGAGAAGACGATGACCGAGGTGGTGATGAGCTACCGCAAGCAGATGCTCACCCCCTTCCAGACGGGGAGCCCCGGGTTGAAGTGGCTGGACATCCACTGGGACAGCTGAGCCGCCCGGTCACTATCCTGACAGACGGCTGTCACACGGCGGGCCCAGGATGGCGTCATGAACGCGAACGCCTTGCCACCCCTGACCCTGCTGGAGCTGGCCGACACCGGCCTGCCGGGCATCGAGAGCTACTCTCCCTTCTGCCTCAAGGCCCACCGCGCCTTGAAGTACGCGGGGTTGCCCTACGCGCGAGGCTGCGCGGACAACCCGGCCTCCCACCGCGCGCACAACCCCACCGGCCAGGTGCCGGTGTTGCTGGTGGGCAAGGAGGCGGTGCCGGACTCCACGGCCATCCTCGCGCGCATCCAGCAGCTGGCGCCGGGCCGCATCGACGCGTCGCCGGAGGCGCTGCTCTGGGAGGAGCTGGCGGACACGTCCCTCAACGGCTTCCTGGTCGCGTCCCGCTGGGCGGATGACCGCAACTGGCCCCGGACGCGCGCCGCGTTCTTCCACTTCATGCCGGCGCCGGTGCGCGCGGTGGTCCCGACGCTGATCCGCCGCAAGCAGGTGGAGCGGCTGGTGGCGCGGGACGTCTGGCGCGCGGGCCCGGAGGCCTGCTGGCGACGGTTCGGAGTGCTGTTGGACCAGTTGGACGCGCGGGCGCCGGAGCAGGGCTACTGGTTGGCAGGGGCGCTGAGCGTGGCGGACCTGGCCCTGTTCGCGCAGTTGCAGAGCCTGCGCACGCCGCTCACGCCCTGGCAGGGCGCGGAGGTGGAGCGGCGCGAGCGATTGAGCGCCTGGCTCGGACGGGTGGACGCGGCGCCCCGCACCGCGGGCGTGTCCCTGCGCGCCGCGAGCTGAGGCCTGTGGGGGGCTTTCGTCGGAAAGCGGAGGGTTGTTCGCGCATGGAAGCACACCACCCAACGATCAAACGTTGGACACCGCCATCGCACGGACGTGCCGGTGCGGACGTCTTCTACGGTTCGCGCATGAACCCGACCCCGCACACTCCCCCCACTGGCGAACCCTTCCCCCTGCAAGCGACCTCGCTGGAGTCGCTCGACGCGCTCATCCAGCGCGTCGACGGCATGTCGGAGATGGAGCTGGATCACCTCCCGCTGGGGATGATCCAGCTCGACGGACAGGGGCGGATCCTCAAGTTCAACCGGACCGAGGCCGCGCTGGCGCGCATCCAGGCGCGCGAGCAGATCGGCAAGAACTTCTTCTACGACGTCGCGCCGTGCACGCGCGTGCGGCAGTTCTTCGGCCTGTTCCAGGAGGGCGTGAGGGCGAAGAAGCTCTACCAGACGTTTGGCTTCGTCTTCCGCTTCGCGCACGGCGCGCGCCACGTGGCCATCACGCTGTTCTACAGCGACAAGACGGATTCGGTCTGGGTGCTGGTGTCCGACAAGAAGATGCCGGACGCGCGCTGAAGCCGCGTCAGCGCACGAAGCCCGCCACGGGGCTTTCGAAGACCTTGCTCACGACGTTCATCGTCCGGAGCCAGGCATGTGCCTCCTCGCCAAGCCGCCCGTAGACGCGCACGTCCACGGGCTTCGCGACGCCAAGGAGCGCCTTGAACTCCGGCCACCCGGAGATCCGCCGGATGTGCTCCATGACCTGGAGCGAGTCCGCGAACGTGATGATCACGCCGACCTCCGTGTCATCAGGCCGGGCGTGGAACTGGATGCTGAGCAGGCTGCGCACGCCTTCGGATTCCAGGCGTTGGACCGCGGCCTGAATGGTGGCGGTGAAGACAGGGAAGGGCGCTGTCCGTTCGAGCACCTCCACGAGGGTGATCCGCTCACGGGCTGCCAGGTCCATCCGCGTGCTCCGTTCTTCGAGGACCCACCGGGCTTCCCCTGGGGTCGAGTCACACGCTAGGGAGGGGACCCGGAGGGGTCCATGGCCTTTCGAGTCCAGCTCGCTGTCCTGCTCCTCGCCTTGCTGGGAGCGTGAGCCGCCCCACGGGGCAGGGTGCGGCTGGATACGGGCGACGGTGCACCCATCGAGTACAGCCCGCCTTCCTCCGTCCGGGCGGTGACGGTGGGGGAGGGTGCCTTCGAGGAGGCGCTGACCGAGCTGGTGCTGGTGACACCTCTGCGCCTCCGGGCTTCGCGGCCAGTCGACTGGGTCCGCGCCTCCTATGCCACGGGGGATACGGACCGTGCCTTCGGGGGCTTCTGCGAGCCGGGGCTTCGTCGGGGGGACTGCATCTCGTTGCTCGAAGACGTGATGGGGCTGAGCGACTGGGACAAGTTCGACGTGGCGCTGGCGCTGTCACTCGACCCTCTGAAGGAGAGCATCTCCAGGGCCGTGGAGGAGACCCTGGCGCCGCAGCTCTTCTACTCGGTGATTGCGACCGGACTCGTGACCTGGGCGGCGCTGGCCGCGAATCCTGAGCCTGCCTTCACCAAGGCCGCCGCGGTCATCTCAGCGCTGCTCCTGATCTACCTGGGTGCGGAGACGTTCCTGGAGCTGATTGAAGCGAGCCAGGACCTGAAGCTCGCGACGGACCGGGCCTCCACGTGGAAGGAGCTGGATGCGTCCGGCCAGCGCTTCGCGACGCGGGTAGGGCCGTCCATCGCACGAGTCCTGGTGCTCGCGACCACGGTCGCGGTGAGCCATGGAATGACCGGTGGCGCGTCGTTGCTGGCGGCCCGACTCGCGACGTTGCCGAACTTCCCGGGAGGTGCGGCGGTGGCCTCGCGCATAGGCGTCAACGTCGCGAGCCTCGAGCAGGTGAGGGCGGTGTCCGTCTCGGGCGGAGTCATCACGCTCGCCCTGCCGTCCACGGTCGTCGCCATGGCGGCGAAAGGGAGCGGAGTTCCGCTGGCCGGCGCGAGCTCCTGGAACTCCTTCAGTGCCCTCAAGCGAGCACGAGGGCCTGCGGGCCCCGGGAAGCAGTGGCACCACATCGTTGAGCAGACGGACGGAAACGTGCGGCGCTTCGGTCCACAGGCCCTGCACAACACCGACAACGTGATCGCCCTCGACGAATCCGTCCACCAACGGATCAGCGCCTACTACTCGTCCAAGGATCCTCGTATTTCCCTAACGCAGACCGTGCGGCAGTGGCTGAGCGGCCAATCGTTCCAGGCTCAACGCGACTTTGGCTTGAGCATCCTCATGGACTACGGAGTCATCCCATGAATGCGCGCAGATTCCAGAAGGCCAGCATCGAGGAACTCATCCAGTGGTACGTGGAAAGCGCCATTGCATACGGACAGGCCCTGGACGCCGCGGACTCGCGGTCCGCCAATCGCGCCGCAGACAAAATCTCGGGGGTGTACCGGGAGCTTCGGGGCCGTGGTGCGACGTCCCAGCTCCTTCCCTTGCTTCAGAGCAAGGACGAGATCATCCGGTCCTTCGTCGCGACACATGCCCTGGAGTTCGCACCCGAGCAGGGCGAGCCCGTCCTTCTTTGGCTCGCGGCTCGGCCGGGGCCCAACAGAACCCCAGCTTTGTACGCGCTCAAGGCGTGGCGCGAGGGCACACTCAAATTCACTTGATCAGCTTCAGCTCCCGGCTGCAGCCAAGGCCTGTTGGATGAGCGGCCGGGCAAGGTCGCGGACATGCGCGGCCAGACGTTCCTCGCTCGCCGGATCCAGGGACTGACACGCGGCAGGGAAGGCCAGCTCCAGGTCCACCCGGACATCCAGCTCCACTTCGCTCACCACCGCGTCTTCGTCGTCGCGCCCGCACTTCGAGAGGGCGCTGGCGATCCGCGCGGGATTCACCAGACGCGAGGACCAGGCCTGAAGCTCGGTGAGGGACAGCCGCTGGTGGGCATCCCAGGCCGTGCTCTCGTCGAAGCGGGCCTCGTTGAACTCCTCGATCTTCCGCTTGAAGGCGACGCGCTGCCCCGGCGCCACGGGCTGCTCGCTCTTGATGACGAGCCCTTCCGCCCAGTTGTCCGCCAGCGGGGGCAGGCCCAGCATCGCGGGGAGTCGCGTCAGCGCTCGCGTGGGCGCGGATTCCATCTGCGCCCGGGTTCCTCGCGCCACGAGGGGCGGTGCGAGCACCCCGGCGGCCCTCGCGGCCGTCTCCACGTCGCGATGCGAGAGCATCACCCCTTCGTCCTCGTCCGACCGGGCCACCAGGATATCGAACAGCACCCAGTGAAGGCCCGGCGCGTACCAGATGCCTGTCTGGACCGGCATCATTCCAGGCACGGCGGGGACCTCCGGATGGGGATAGCGGCCTCCCAGCAGCTCGCCGTACAGATAGACGCGCGCGTCGGTGAGCCCCAGCGCCCGGACCGCCTCCAGGGCCGCGTTGCTCAAGGACAGGCGCAAGAGCTGCCATCCGAAGAAGGAGTCCCCCTCCTCGAGCCACGCCTTGCGCTTGCCAAAGTGGACCGACCCGTCCTGAACGCCCAGGACGAGCTGCGCGCCATGGAGCTTCTCCAGTGCCACCCAGCTCCCGGAAGGACTGGCCTGCCCCCGTGCATCACCCGCGGAGGACATCTTCAGGAAGGGTCGGAAGCGCATGGGCTCAGTTTCCGCCCAGGTCCCCCAGATTCAAACCATAGGGATCCGTCGTCGTGCGCCTGGGCCCGGGCTCCGGCGCATCGGGCGCCAGCGGGGCCACGCGGATCAGCCCCGCGGCCCTCAGTCTCTCCACGGAGCGTGACGCGGCCAGCTCTCCCATCGCCGCCGTGCGCAGGGCCTGGCGGATGCTCCGGCTGCCCCTCAGCTTGGAGTAGAGATACAGGTCGTCCGCCGTCAGGTCCGGCGGGGCAGGGCGGGGGATGGGCTCGAACACCAGCCTCCCGTCCAACGCGAACAGCGCGTCACTCAACGCCAGCGTCAGCCCCACCTCCGCCTCGCGGTACAGCGCGTGCGCCTCCGGCACCGGCCCCCGCTCCAACACCTGCGCCGCCAACGCCACCGCCAGGTCGTACTTGCGCGACGACAGGAACGCGCGCACCAGCGCCAGCAGCTCCGTGAACTCCGTGGACTCGCCCACCTGGAGCCCCGTGGACCGGTGCGGCGCCAGCGCTCCGCGCCGGTACAGGTGCAGCACCCAGCGCGCCGCGAACAACGGCGCCTCCCTCGCGCTCGCCAGCAGCTCGCCCAGCGTCGCGCCTCCGGCCGCCAGGTCCAGGAGCACGTCCTCCTCCTCGGAGAAGGTCTCCACCGCGAACTCGCGGAACACCCGGAACGTGGTGTCCAGGCGCGGGAAGATGTCCCGGAACTGCGCCCACTCCTGCACTCGCGCCACCGCGTCCCGGTGCAGCGTGCTCAAGGGCAGCCGCAGGCCCACCGCCCGCCCGGACAGGGGCAGCCCCGGCGTGAACTCCACCTCGCCCGACTCCCAGGCGTAGCAGTCGAACAGCGCCTCGCGCGCCTTGTGCTCCATGGCCTCCGTCAGCTGCGACAGCTCCACGAAGCAGCGCTGCACCAGGAACGTGCCGTAGGGCAGGTTCGCGCCTTCCGCCGCCTCGAACGCCGCCGCCGCCCGGGGCGCGTCCAGGATGCGCAGGTTCACCAGCACCTGCGCCAGGTGCTCCCTCGGATCCGTGGAGGCCACCCCCACCAGGTGCCCGTCCCGCAGGTAGAACTCCCGGCGCACCGCGCCCCGCTCCACCCGCAGCGTCCCCTCCACCCCAGGCGTCGCGAACAGCGGGGGCAACACCAACTGGAGCCGGTAGCTGGCCAGGTTTCCTGTGAACGCTTCCATCCGTGGGCGCCCTCCAAGGCAGGTCGCATGCTGCGCCGGCCGCCAGGGTACCTGGGAGACTTGAGACGTCTCAACCCCCTGAAACTGCTGGGCTTTTCCTGCCCGGGCGAAATGTTCCAGGGAATCAGGGCACGCGAGTGTCAGGCGTTGAAAGGGCCCACCTGTCCCAACGGAAGGTTGCAGCATGACGGCGGGTGTGCGAACGAGCCGTGTCCTCCACCCGTCATTCGGAGCGCGAATCGCGATGCGGATTCTCTCAGGCGTCCAGTCGTCCGGAAGGCTGCACATCGGCAACTATTACGGGGCGATGCGGCAGTTCGTGCAGCTCCAGGATCAGGGCGAGGCCTACTACTTCATCGCCAACTACCACGCGCTCACCACCATCCGGGACCCGAAGCTCGCGATGGAGCTGACGCGCGACGCGGCGCTCACGTACCTGTCGCTGGGCCTGGATCCGAAGAAGGCCGTCCTCTTCCGTCAGAGCGACGTGAAGGAGGTCATGGAGCTCAACTGGATCCTCGGCACCGTGGTGCCCATGGCGCACCTGGAGCGGGCCACCAGCTACAAGGACAAGGTCGCCAAGGGCATCAGCGCGGACTTCGGCCTCTACGCGTACCCCGTCCTCATGGCCGCGGACATCCTGCTCTTCAGCGCGGACCAGGTCCCGGTGGGCAAGGATCAGATCCAGCACATCGAGTTCGCGCGCGACTGGGCCGTGAAGTTCAACACCCAGTACGTCCCCGGCTACGACCCGGCGGATCCGGAAGGCAAGGAGCGGGGCCACGCGCCCGGCATCCTCAAGCTCCCTGCCGCCTTCGTGCAGGAGAACGCCGCCACGGTGCCCGGCATCGACGGACAGAAGATGTCCAAGTCCTACGGCAACACGCTGGAGCTGTTCGGCGAGGACAAGGACATCAAGAAGCGCATCATGTCCATCAAGACGGACTCCACGCCCGTGGACGCGCCCAAGCCCACCACGGACGCGCCGCTCTACGACCTGCTCAAGCTGATGCTCCCGCCCGGCGAGTTCTCCGACGTGGACGCGTCCTGGAAGGCCGGCGGCAAGGGCTACGGCGACTTCAAGAAGAAGCTCCTGGACGCCTTCCACGTCACCTTCGGCCCCGCCCGCCAGCGCCGCCAGGAGCTGCTCAACGACCCTGGCGAGTTGGAGCGCATCCTCAAGGACGGCGCCGACCGCGCCCGGGCGGAAGCCACCCGCCTGATGGACCAGGTGAGACGGGCCGTGGGAATCCCCTGAACGCCCGTTCCTGTTCAAATGTTTGACCCCCCTGGGAGGCATTGCTAAGGAGGTCTGTCCCTCCGGCGCTTGTAAAGGCCGGAATTTCGGCCCCTTCCGCATGACGAAGTTCCCATCCCCCCAGAAGGACGCCGGCCGGTGAGCGAAGGTCGCAAGCCCCCACCGCCCGACGACCTCCCGCCGGACCCCGACGGGGAGGGATTGCCGCGCACGCCCGGAGACGCCTTCCGGGTGGCGCTGCCCAACTTCGAGGGTCCCCTGGACCTGCTGCTCCATCTCATCAAGGAGCACCGGGTCGACATCTTCGACATCCCGCTGGCGCTCATCACCGCCAAGTACCTCGAGTACCTGGAGCGGATGCGGGAGCTGAACCTGGACATCGCCGGCGAGTTCCTGGTGATGGCCTCCACGCTCGCCCACCTGAAGAGCCGCATGCTCCTGCCCCGGCAGGACGCCGCCCAGGTCCCGGAAGGGGCGGACGTGCTCGCGGCGGTGGAGGAGGCGCAGGACCCTCGCGCGGAGCTGGTGCGCAGGCTCCTGGAGTATCAGAAGTACAAGGAGGCCGCGGAGCACCTGGCCAAGCAGGACATCCTGGACCGGGACGTGTTCGCCCGGAAGGTGCCCGTGGAGGCGGTCCCCATCCCCGAGGACGAGGTGGGGCTGCAGGAGATCAGCGTCCTGAAGCTGGTGGAGGCGCTCGACCGCGTCCTCGAGCGGCTGACGCCCAAGGTGCAGCACGAGGTGGTGCTGGAGCGCGTCAGCCTGTCCGAGGCCATCCTCCGGGTGGCGGAGCGGCTCAAGAAGGACGGGCAGGTGGTGTTCGACGCGCTGTTCACGGAGGCGGCCACGCGCCAGGAGGTGGTCATCACCTTCATCGCCATGCTGGAGATGGTGAAGCGCCGCCTCATCAAGGTCTTCCAGGAGGAGCCCCTGGGCCCCATCCAGGTGACGCCCAACGGGGACGCGCTGGAGAAGCTCATCCCCACGGAGGTCGACGAGAGTGACTACCGGTAACGGTCCCGACGACGGTGACGAGACGCCCGCCCCCGGCACGCCCGGCGGCCCCGGCCCCTTCTCCGAGGAGGAGATCGCCGCCGTCACCGGCCCTGGTCCCCGACGACGCGGAGCTGGACGGGGTGGAGGCGGCCGCCATCGAGGAGGGCTCGGACGACGACTACGTCCCGGACCTCCAGTCCTCCTTCGAGAAGCTGGTCGCCAAGAGCCGCAACCTCTCCCCGGACCGCATCCGCACGGTCCTGGAGAGCGTGCTCTTCGTCGCCGAGCGCCCCCTGAACGTGGACGAGCTCTACCAGGCCACCGGCATCCCCAGGGAGCCCATCCTCCAGGCGCTGGATCAGCTCTCCGGCATCCACCGCGAGGGCATCAGCGGCGTCGTCCTCTATGAAGTGGCGGGCGGGTGGCAGTTCCGCACGGACCCCCACTCCGCGGAGTACGTCCGGCGCTACCTCCGGGTGAAGCCGCAGCGGCTCACCCGCGCGGCCGTGGAGACGCTGGCCATCATCGCGTACCGGCAGCCCGTCACCCGCCCGGAGCTGGAGGACATCCGCGGCGTGGACTGCGGCGCGGTGCTCAAGGCGCTGATGGACCGCAAGCTGGTGAAAATCCTGGGGAAGCGGGAAGAAGTCGGCCGCCCCATCCTTTATGGAACCACGCGCGAGTTCCTGGAGTTCTTCGCGCTGAAGGACCTCTCCGCGCTGCCCACGCTCCGGGAATTCCATGAGTTGACCCAGGAGCACCGGGAAATCGTGGAGAAGGAGGCGGCTCCCCCGGCTCCGAAGGCGGAGGGGACGGTGGCGGCGCTGTCGGACCCGAACTTCACGAAGCGAATGGAGAAGAACGAGGCGGCCAGTGAGGCCGCCCTGGAGGAGCTGGAGGAGGCCATGGCCGCCGCGGAGCGGACCCAGAAGGTCAGCTCCAGCATCCTGGAAAGCCCCCCTTCGCCCGAGAAGGGTGATAGCGAGGGGCCCAAGCCCGAGTGATGGGCGGCAACTGGAAGAAGGCACGGAATGGCGGCGGAACGTTTGCAGAAGTACCTGGCTCGCGCGGGAGTGGCTTCGCGCCGGCACGCGGAAGAACTCATCACCTCCGGTCGCGTCGGAGTGAACAACGAGACGGTGACGGAGCTGGGCAGCCGGGTGGAGCCCGGAGTGGACCTGGTGACCGTCGATGGGAAGCTCGTCACGCCGCCGGAAGAGTCGTCCTACTACCTGCTGTACAAGCCCGTGGGCGTCGTGACGACGCTGTCGGATCCGCAGGGCAGGCCCACGGTGGCCAGCTACGTGGAGGAGACGGGCCGCCGCCTGTTCCCCGTGGGACGCCTGGACTACGACGCCGAAGGGGCGCTGCTCTTCACGGATGACGGCGCGCTGGCGCACAAGCTCACGCACCCGAGCTTCCAGGTGCCTCGCACGTACCTGGCGAAGGTGAAGGGCACGCCGGACATGCCCACGCTGGAGAAGCTGCGCGGGGGCGTGCGGCTGGAAGACGGCATGGCCACGCCGGTGTCCGTGGACGTCTTCGAGAAGGCCGAGCGCAACACCTGGCTGAAAATCGTCGTGGCGGAGGGCCGTCCGCACCTCATCAAGCGCCTGTGCGCGGCGGTGGGGCACCCGGTGGTGCGCCTGTTCCGTCCGAACTACGCGGGCGTGGGCGTGGAGGGGCTGCGCCCCGGTGAGCTGCGGCCGCTGAAGACCGCGGAAGTGATCCAGCTGACGGAGGTGGCGGAGGGCCGTGCGCAGCCGAACGCGTCGGACCTGAAGCTGCCGCCGCGCCGTCACGGGCGTTCGGCGCCGGGCTTCGGCGGGGCGGATGACGACGACATCGAGCTGTCGATGGACGACGACGCTCCGGTGGCGCCGCGCAAGACGGAGCGCGCGGCGAAGAAGGCTCCTGCGACGGGGCCCAAGACCCGCGAGGCGCGTCCGGAGCGCAAGGAGTGGAAGGGCGTGCAGGACGGAGGCACGCGTCCCCCGAAGTTCGCGAAGCGCGGAGCGACGCTGGCCGCGGACGACGACGCGGATCTGGATGACGTGCCGACGTTCGACGACGACGGTGAAGAGACGGAGTCGGACGCCGCCGAGGGAGCCACCTACGGCAAGGCCGCGCGAGGCGCGGGCCGTTCCAGCAAGCCCGAGGGTGAGCGCGCCCCCCGTGGCGGCGCGCGGTTCGGCAAGCCGGCCGGTGCGGGTCGTTCCGAGGGTGGTGCGTCGCGTGGCGGCCGGTTCGGCGCCGAGGGCGGTGCGTCCCGTGGTGGTGGCCGGTTCGGCGCCGAGGGTGGCGCGTCGCGCGGTGGCAGCCGGTTCGGCAAGCCGGCCGGTGCGGGCCGTTCCGAGGGTGGCGCGGGCCGCTTCGGCAAGCCGGCCCGTGCGGGCGCCGAGGGCGATGCTCCTCGCGGCGGTGGCCGTTTCGGCAAGCCGGCGGGCCGCTTCGGTGGCGAAGAGGGTGGGGCTCGTGGCGGTGGCCGCTTCGGCAAGCCCGCGGGCGGTGACCGTCCGGAGCGCCGTGAATGGAAGCCGCGCGGTGAGTCCGCGGGCCGCTTCGGCGGTGAAGAGGGCGGCGCTCCTCGCGGTGGTGGCCGCTTCGGCAAGCCCGCTGGTGCGGGTCGTTCCGAGGGCGGCGCGAGCCGGTTCGGTGGCGAAGAGGGTGGCGCTCGTGGCGCGGGCCGCTTCGGCAAGCCGGCCCGTGCAGGCCGCGGTGGTGATGAGGCTCCGCGCGGCGGCTTCGGCAGGCCAGCTCGTGCTGGCGCCGAGGGTGGTGCGTCGCGAGGCGGTGACCGCTTCGGCAAGCCTTCGAGCCGCTTCGGCGGTGAAGAGGGTGGTGCCCCTCGCGGTGGCGGCCGGTTCGGAAAGCCGGCGGGCCGTGGTGGCGACGAAGGCGCTCCGCGCGGTGGCAGCCGTTTCGGTGCCGAGGGCGGCGCGTCTCGCGGCGGTGGTCGCTTCGGCAAGCCCGCGGGCCGTGGTGGTGACGAAGGCGCCCCGCGCGGTGGCAGCCGTTTCGGTGCCGAGGGTGGCGCGTCGCGCGGCGGTGGTCGCTTCGGCAAGCCCGCGGGCCGCTTCGGTGACGAGGGTGGTGCTCCTCGCGGCGGTGGACGTTTCGGCAAGCCCGCGGGCCGCTTCGGTGACGAGGGTGGTGCTCCTCGAGGCCGCTTCGGCAAGCCGGCGGGCCGTGGCGGTGACGAGGGCGGCGCTCCTCGCGGCCGCTTCGGCAAGCCGGCGGGTGGCAGCCGCTTCGGTGGCGAAGAGGGTGGGGCTCGTGGCGGTGGCCGCTTCGGCAAGCCCGCCGGTGCGGGCCGTTCCGAGGGCGGCGCGCGCGGTGGTGCCCGCTTCGGCAAGCCCGCTGGCGCGGGTGGCGACCGTCCGGAGCGCCGTGAATGGAAGCCGCGCGGCGAGTCCGCGGGCCGTCCCGAGCGTCGCGAGTTCAAGCCCCGTGGCGAGGACTCCGGCAGCCGGTCTCGCGGCGGCGGTGGAGCCTCGTCCAGCGCCTCCTCCGGCGAGCGCATCGTCCGCGCGGGCGTGAAGAAGGCGCCCCCGGGCGAGCGTGGCGGCGGCTACCAGGACTTCAAGGAGCGCAAGACGCGCGCCTCCGAGCCGCGCTGGAACAGCAAGGCGCCTCGGGGAGGGGCAGGCCGTCCGCCCCCTCGTGGTGGCCGCTCCCGCTGAAACAACCTTCCTCCTGGGTCGCTCCGTCGGTGGGCGGCCCGGGAGGGCGTTGATATAACCGCCGCCTACCTCCAGCGTCCGCCGCTCCGGGAGAACGATGCGAATCCGCGTGCGACCCCTCTTCCTCGCCCTGACCCTGCTCGTCGGGTGCAACGGCAACCGGGATCAGCTCCTCGCGGAGATCCAGGACCCTCGTCCCGAAACCCGCGCCGCCGCCGTGCGGAAGCTGGCCGAGCAGAACAACCCGGACGACCTGGTCCTCTTCACCCGCGCCGCCAAGGACCTCTCGGCCTTCGTTCGCGGTGAAGCCGCCAGCGCGCTCGGGGAGAGCCAGGACCCGCGCGTCGTGGATCTGCTCGGAGAGCTCCTGGAGGATCCCGACGAGGCCGTGCAGGGCCAGGCCGCCCTGGCGCTCGCCAAGGTGAAGAACGACAAGGCCAAGGCGTACCTCACGCTCCAGTACGGACGGCGGGGCCGCGCCACGCGCCGGGTCATCGTCCAGGCCCTCAAGAGCACCAACGTCGCCGGCGCCATGGCCTCCGTCGTCAACGCCGAGGCCAAGGGCCTGTGGGAGCGCAACCTCCTGGCGCTCACCGAGGGCGCGCTCCCCGAACGCGTGGGCGCCGCCGAGGAGCTGGGCAAGAGCGGCCGCGCGGAAGCCGTGAACCGGCTGCTGCCCATGGTGCGCGACAGCCAGGTCATCCTCGCCGCCGCCGCCGTGCGCGGACTGGGCGACGCGGGCGACACCCGCGCGGTGGCCCCCATCGCGCTGCTCCTCGACGAGAGCTTCCCGGAGCTGCGCGAGTCCGCCATCGGCGCGCTGATGAAGCTGCAGGACCCGACCGCCGCGACGAAGCTCCAGGCGGTGGCCGTGGAGAAGAGCGCGGTGAGCCCGCTGGCCACCGACGCCATCCTGACCTTCCCGCGCACGCCCGCGACGGACGCCGCGCTGTGCGCCATCGCGCTCGATGGCGCCCGGGACGAGGCCCTGGATGCCGCCCGCGCCATGCGTTCGCGAGGCGGCTGCCCGGCGGAGCCCATCGCGGACCGGCTGTCGCGCCCGGCCACCGCGGCGTCGGGGCTCCAGGCGGTGGCGGGCCTGGGCCCGGCGGCGCAGGCGCTGCTGCCCAAGGTGACGCCGTGGCTCAACCAGCCGGACGTCGGGCTGCGCACGCTCGCGGTGGAGGCGGTGACGCACGTGGGCGATGCCTCCGTGGTGCCCGTCATCCAGAAGCTCTACGAGCAGGAGGTCGCCGGGCTCGCGGCGCTGCGCGCGGACTGGATCCCGCAGGCGCTGCCGCGGAAGTACGCGGCGGATCTGGATCCGTCGGCCCCGCGTCCGGAGGCGGCGAAGGCGAAGGAGGATCCCCGGCCCGCCAAGCACGCGCAGCTCTTCGAGCGGCTCCAGGCGCTCAACGCGGCCCGCGCCAAGGAGGCCGGGCGCGTGGTGGTGCCGCCGCGAGTCCCCTCGGAGCTGAGCGATGACGTGGAGCCCGCGAAGCTGCAGCCGCTGGCCACGCTGCTCACCGCGCTGGGCAGGCTGAAGGCGCCCGGAGCGCTGGAGATCCTCAAGGGCTACGCGGATGACGTGAGCCCGGTGCTGCGCGCGGCGGCGCTGGTGGGGCTCGCGTCCGTGGGGCCGGAGGGCATCGAGGTGACACGCACGGCGCTGCTGGAGCCCGACCGTGAGCTGCAGAAGACGCTGGCGCTGGCGCTGGCGGAGCAGGGCGAGGCCGGGCAGCTCGCGCTGGTGGCGTCGCTGCCGAAGATGGGCAGCGAGAAGCTGGTGGTCCTGGATGCGCTGACGCGCGTGGGACCGCCGCCTGCGTCCGCGTCGGAGGCGTTGCAGGGCGTGGTGAAGGAGGGGGGGGCGGAGGCGGCGCTCGCGGCGCAGCTCCTGGGCCGGATGGGCGCGAAGGACGCGGTGCCCACGCTGCTCAAGGCGCTGGACGACTCCAACAGCGTGGCCCGGCGCGACGTGCTGCTGGCGCTGGGAGCCATGGGCGACGCGAAGTCCGCGGAGGTGGTGGGGCGGGACCTGTACCACGACCTGCCGGAGATCCGGGCCGCGGCGGCCACGGCGCTGCGCAAGATGAACACCGGCGCGGAGGCCGAGCCGCTGGACGCGCTGAAGGGCGACTACTTCCGCGAGGTCCGCGTCGCAGCGGGGGCCTCGCAGACGAAGGAAGGCACGGCGGCCGGCGGGGCGCAGTGAATGGAGTCCCGCGCGCTCAAGGACAAGGCGACGGAGGCCTTCGGCAAGGGCCGCTTCGCCAAGGCCGCCGAGCTGTACGAGGACTACTGCCAGGCGGAGCCGAAGGACCACCAGAGCCGCCTGCGCATGGGGGATGCGTGGTCCAAGGCCGGTCAGCGTGACCGGGCCGTCTCCGCGTACCAGTCCGCGGCGGAGGGCTTCGCGAAGGAGGGCTTCCTCCCGCGCGCCATCGCCGCGAGCAAGCTGATCCTCGAGCTGGATCCGTCCCACCAGGGCGTGCAGCAGATGCTCGCGGACCTGTACGCGCGAAGGGGCACGCCGGCCACGTCCAGGGCGAAGCCGAAGGACGCCGCGCCCCCATCCACCCCCGCGAGCCTCATCGCCCAACGGGAGACTCCACCCGAAGCCCCCAGCCCCAAGGCCACGCCGCCGAAACCACTGGAGGCCGACGGAGCCCCGGTGGACCTGTCGGATGCGCTCCCGCCCGAGCTGGCCCTGTCGAACGCGCCCGTCGCGGACGACACCGAGGTGGTCCTCTCCGTCGAAGTCGAGCTCGAGCCCACGCAGGCCGCGCCCGTGACGCCCGAGGCGCCAGCGGTGCCCGGCTCCGCCGCGCCTGCGACCGCGAGCTCTCCCGCGACGCATGCCGCCGTATCCACGCGGACTGAGCCCCCCGTAGTGCCTGTTGCCGCCGCGCCTGCGACCGCGAGTTCTCCGGCGACGCCAGCGGTGCCCGGCTCCGCCGCCCCTGCGACCGCGAGCCCTCCCACGACGCCTGCCGTCGTAGCGCGGCCTGAGACACCCACGGTGCCTGTCGCCGCCGCACCCGCACCGGCGGGCCAGTCCGTCCGGGTCGCACCGCCGTCCCCATCTCCCATGCCCGAGCTTCCCCAGAGCCGGACGCCCAGCGGACGCTGGCAGGCGCTCGCGCCGCCCATCACGGGCCCCGAAACCGCGCCGGCCCCCACCGAGCCGAAGCCTTCCTCTCCGGCCGCGCCCCCGGGCCTGCGCCCCCGCCGCGTCGACACGCCCGCAAGGCCCACGGCCACGGTCGCCGCGGGCGCTTCCGTGGTTCCCACCACCGCTGGAGCCCCAGAGCCCTGGCTCGCGTCCCTGCGCGTCTCCAGCTTCACGGAGCTGGAGATCGAAGCGGACTCACTGCTGCACGCGGTGGAGCTCGCGGCCCAGCGGGGCCTGGCCGAACACGCGCCAGAAGAAGAGCCCGTCTACGAGCTGACCGAGGAGGCCGGCCCCGGCACCTGGGACGCGCTGCCGTCCATCCCGCTCTTCTCCGACCTGCCGCGCGACGCGTTCATCCAGCTCTTCGAACGCTGCCCGCTGCGGCGCTTCGGCCCAGGCGAGCGCATCCTCGCGCAAGGCACCCACGGCGACGCCTTCTACGTCATCTGCGAAGGCAGCGTGCGCGTCTTCAAGGAAGAGGACGGCCGCCGCCAGGACCTGGCCACGCTGGAGGGCGGAGCCTTCTTCGGCGAGATGGCGCTCCTGTCCGGAGCCCCGCGCGCCGCCTCCGTGGCGTCCGTGTCCGATGACACGCAGGTGCTCGAGATCTCCGCCGCCGTGCTCGCCACGCTCTCGCGCAGCCATCCGCCCGTCGCCAAGGCCCTCAAGAAGTTCTGCCGCGAGCGGCTCCTCGCGAACGTGATGAACAGCTCCGCGCTGTTCCGTCCCTTCAATCGCAAGGACCGCCGCAACCTCGTGGAGCGCTTCCGGGCCCGCGACGTGGAGCGCGGCGAGGTCATCATCCGCGAAGGCGACGCCACGGACGGCCTCTACGTCGTCCTCTCCGGCGAGGTGGAGGTCCACAAGAGCGGGCAGCGGCTGACGAGCCTGAAGGAAGGGGATCTCTTCGGTGAAATCTCCCTCCTGCAGAAGACGCCGGCCACCGCCACCGTGGAGGCCTCGCGCCACACCACGCTGCTGCGCCTGCCTCGCGAGGACTTCGACTCGCTGATCTCCAGCCACCCGCAGGTCCTGATGCTCGTCTCGGACCTGAGCGACGAACGCCTGCGCCGCACGCAGCACGTGCTGGACACCCAGGCCGGCACCACGCCGGGCGACGAGGACGAAGACCTCATCCTCGTCTGACGTGCCCTCGCGGGTCCCCGGGATGGCATCCCACCCCGCGAGTCACCTGACGCAGCCGTACAGGGCGCCAGGTTGTGACGCCCGGAGGTGCCCGCTATCCTCCCAGTCATGGCTGGAGGCCAGCACGCGACAGCGGGATTGGGGCCCGACGACATCGCCGAGCTGGAGGCCATTGGCTCCGAGCCCGGCTATGACGTGTTCCTCGCCCCCGCGCGTGCCCTCGATGGTCCCGTGGAGGAGTGCCGCTCCAACATCGCGCTCGCCTTCCACAACACGAAGCGCGGGGTGGAGAGCGTCCTCGCCCGTGAGGCGGAGGTCGCCGCGCTTCCAGGCGTGAACGTGGAGGAGCTGCGCGAGCTGCCACTGCTTGCCCAGGGCCTGGCCTGGGCCGCGCTGCGCGTCCAACGCGACATGCGGGCCAGCTCCTTCGGAACCCTGTTCGACCGCGCCCAGCAGCTGCGCCGCAAGCTGCTCAAGACCGCGGAGGCGCTCGCGGAGGCCTCCTTCCTCACCGCCGGAGACGTGTCGGCCGCTCACGGAGAGGGCCACCGCGACGTGGTGGGGGACTGCCTGGGGCTCGTGGCGCTGTTCCGCGGACACGAGGCGAAGCTCGCCGGCCGCTCACCCGTCACCCCCGAGGACGTGGACGAGGTGGAGCGCGTGGCGCAGCAACTGCGCGCCCTGCTCGCGGCCCCCGGTGCGGCCCGCGAGGACTCGAGCTCACCGCTGCTCTTCGAAGCCACGGAGACGCGGGACCGCTTCTGGACGCTGCTCACCCGGCGCCACGACATCCTCTGGCGCTGTGGCGCGTGGCTCTTCGGCCGGGACGTGGACATGCACGTGCCGCCGCTCCTGGCCCGCCACCCGCTGGTGCGCGCCGTCGAGCCCACGTCCATCGAACGCGCGAAGCCGCAGCAGACGCCTGCGAAGCGCGGGGCGACCCCCATCGACTACGCCCCGGACAGCAACGTGCGCTCCAAGGTCCGCTTCATGGTGAAGGTCGGCTTCGACTTTCCCTCCCGCTAGACACCCATGCCTTTCGACGTGAAGGACATCCTCCGGCAGCTGGAAGCCGGCTTCGCCCCGGAGTCAGGCGCCCCGAAGTGGTGGCAGGAGAGCTGGGAGGATCCGGAAGGGTTCGCCGTGGCGCTCGCGGAGGCCCACGCGGGCCGGGGCGTCCCGCCGCCCAAGAGCCGCCCGGGCCAGCAGTACGACTTCTTCCACGACCTCATCGTGCGCCACGTCGCGCTGGAGCGCCCCGCGTTCCGCACGCACCAGCGCATCCAGGGCTGGCAGGCCCTGGGATACCGCACGCTGCACGACCTGGCCTCGCGCCGCGCCAGCGAGTGGGCGGATCAGGGCGTGGAGCCGGGCGCCAAGGTGTGCCTGGTCCACGGAGTAGGGCAGGAGCTGCTCGTGTCGCTCCTGGCCACGCTGAAGCTGGGCGGCTGCTTCACGCTCCTGCCACCCATGGGCCCGCGCGCCATGGCCACGCGGCTGGAGGCGCTGACGCCGGACTTCATCGCCGCGGAGCCCCACCAGCTCCCGCTCCTCAAGGGCCACGAGCAGCTCCTGCTCAAGAGCCAGGGGAGGGGAGCGCCGGGCTTCACGTCCCACACGTACAAGCCCTCGGACGTGGTGGGGCTGCTCTTCTCTCCGCTGGTGGATCCGCCGCACACGCCCGTGCCCCTCACCGCGGAGAACGCGTGGAGAGGCGCCATCGGCGACGGGATGCTCACCTTCGGCCTGTCGCCGGGGGACATGCTCGCGGCGCCAGACTTCCCGGTGCTCCAGCACCTGCCGGCGCTCTTCTTCGCCACGCTCCTGCGCGGCGCCACCTACCTGCACCTGGAGATGGCGGACCTGGCGCTCAACCCGGCCCCGCTCCTGGAGCACCCGCTGCGCGCCCTGGGCGTCACGCCGAAGCTGCGCGACCTGCTCCTGCGCCACCGCGCCAACCTGCGCAACGTGCAGCACTGGTTCCGCAATCCGGAGGAGCCCTTCGACGCCCAGGCCTGGCGCACGTGGGTGAAGCAGTGCGGCCTCCAGGCCGTGCCGTCCTCCAATGTCCTCATCGATGCGTCCGCCGGCGGCGCGGTGCTGGTGTCCTCGCGCGGCGTGAACGAGCCGACCACGGACGTGCACACGGACGTCCTCCCCGTCCCGGGCCGGGCGTGGACGCTGAAGGATCCGAACCTGAGCGGGCAGGGCGCTCCCTCGGACGTGGGCGTCTTCACGCTCCTGCCGGACAAGGACTCCCCGCCAGGTCACGTCCTGCTCGCGCGGATCCGCCAGCGCTACCACTACGGGGGCACGCTGGGCTTCCGGCACGACGGCCGCCCCTACTCCGCGAAGGAGGTCACCGCCGCGCTGGAGGGCCTGCCGTTCCTCGCGGGCACCAGCGTGGTGCCGGTGTCCACCGGCGGCCTGGCCAGCCACTCCCGCTTCATCCTCCTGGCTTTCACCGGGGCCACGCCTGCCCCCTCGTCCGGCGAGCAGGAGATCCACCGGCGCATCGAAATGCTGCTTGGCGGGGATTTCCTGCCCGACCGCATCGAGTTCTTTCCGCTCTTTCCCCACCGGGTGAAGGGCGCGGTCGACGACAGGTGGTGCGCCTCGCAGTTCCTCACCGGCGCGCTGCACAAGAAGTCGAAGGACCCGATGTTCCAGGCCCTCACCGCCCTGCGGGGACGACTGCTGGAAAGCGCTGCCGCTTCGGGTGAAGATGACCCGTCGCCAGCGCGCTGAAGAAGGAGCGGCACAATGGGTGCTCAGGTCGTGACGGGAGCGATGCTCCAATGCAGCTTCGGGATGGCGCCCTCCGCGCTGATGGTGCTCCCCGCGAACATGGTGATGGCCACCCTGCCCGCGGCGAACATCATGGACAACAAGCCGCTCCTGAACATCATGCCCTTCGGCATGTGCCAGTCCCTGGCCAACCCCATGGTGGCGGCGGCGACCGCGGCGGCCCTCGGCGTCCTCACGCCCATGCCCTGCATCCCCGCCACGGCGGCCCCCTGGGTGCCCGGGTGCCCCACGGTGTTGATCGCCAACTTCCCGGCGCTGGAGAGCAACTCCAAGTGCATGTGCAACTGGGGGGGCGTCATCCAGATCACCGCCCCCGGTCAGATGGCGGTGACGGATGGGTAGCCCCGCGCAGGTGTTGGAGCCCGTGGACTTCACGCTGCTGGACGCGGAGTTCACCACCGCCCCGGTGCCGCTCGACGAGTCCGAGGGCCCGGATCCGCGCCTGGAGGCCATCACCGGCCTCGTCGCCAAGAGCGAGTACGCGGACGCGGCCCGCGCCGCCGCGGGGCTCTTGCGCCAGGGCGTGCGCGACGTGCGCGTGGTGGGGCCGTACCTCTTCGGCCACTTCTTCGCGGACGGGATGAAGGCGCTGCCCGTCGTGTTCCGCTCCCTCAAGCGCACGCTGACGGAGAACTGGGACTTCTTCGGCCCGATGGAGAAGAAGCTCGTCTTCGCGGACACCGGCTTGCGCTGGCTGCTGAAGATGATGGGCAAGCACCTGGAGCACCATTCGCGCCTCAAGGACGCGCAATGGCAGACATGGAGCGCGCCCGGCAACCGCGAGCCCCTGGAAGAGGCCCTGGCCCTGGGCGACCCGCTCATCGCCGCCCTCGCCATCCTGCAGAAGAGCGCGTGCATGGACGCCATGCGCACGCTGCTCGGCGCGCTGCGCTCCCACGCCCAGACCGTGCCCTTCCTGCCCCCGCCGGAGGAGCCCCGGCCCGCCGCGGCCCCCGAGCCCGAGCTCGCCGCCGCTCCGGATGACGACGAAGGGGAGGAGGACGAGGACGACGAAGCGGAGGAGGAGGAAGAGGAGGTCCGCCCCGTGCGCCGCAAGAAGGCCGCCCGTCAGGTGGAAGAGGACGCGGGCCCCACCGTGCCCATGTCCCCCGCGCTCGCGCAGCTGGTCCGCAAGCTGTCTGCCTTCGAGGCGCTGGTGGAGCGCGAGGACTACACCAAGGCGAGCGTCATCGCCGTGGACGTGCTCGCCACCGTGGAGCGCTTCGACCCGCGCGTGTTCCTGCCGCAGCTCTTCTCCGGCTTCTTCAATGGCCTGGCGCAGCACGCGGAAGCCATCGAGCCCATGCTGCACAACACGGAGACGCTGTCCTTCCGCGCCATGGATCAGCTCTACCGCGTGGACCTGGACGCGTTCCTCGTGGCCCAGCAGCGTCAGCCGCGCGGCGGCTCGGAATACGACGAATAGCCCCCATGGCACTGGAGCGCGAACAGCCGGGCCGCAAGCTCACCGTCGAGGAGCGCATCAGCGAGCGCATCCGCAGCTTCGACGTGCCGGCCCTCCTGGACCTGCTCGCCAAGGAAGGCTACGGCGAGGCGGAGGTGGAGTTCCGCAGCCACCGCAGCACCGTGCACCAGCCCCATCTGGTGCATGCCATTGAATTCACCCGCCACCCGCGCAAACGGGTGGTGATCACCGTCAACCTGGGCCTGCTCAGTCTGCAGACGCCGCTGCCATCCTTTCTCTTCCAGGCCATGGACCGCCTGGAGCAGGACACGATGGCGGACTTCCTGGGTTACTTTGACCACCTGTTGCTGCGGACCCGGTTCGCGGGCCAGTTTCCGGATCGCGACGAGTCCCTGCTGCCCGGCTGGGAGCACTCCACCGCGCACCGGCTGCGCCTGCTTCGGCTCGCGTGCCCCAGCAGCCTGCACTGGCTGTTCGCCAAGGTCTTCCCGGAGGCGGAGGTGGTGGTGCGCCGCGAGACGCGCCGCCAGCGCATCGAAGCCAAGGGCATCCGCCTGGGCGCCGCCGCGCTCGGAGACGGCAGCGCGGTGGGCGGCTTCGCCACCGTCCCCACGGGCGGCGTGGAGGTGCGGCTGTTCCTCAACGAGCCGCACTCCGGCACCGGCACCCCGTGGACCGTGGAGGCCCGCCGGCGCCTCAACACCCGCATCCTCCCGAGCCTCGCGGAGACCCCGCTCGCGCTCGCCGTCATCCTGTGCCTGCGTGATCAGAGCAGCTACGCGCGGCTGATCGACGGAAGCCACCTGGGATACGAGCCGTTGGTAGGCGGCCCGGAACAGACTCAGGAGGTCCTCCTGTTCACGGGGGACACCGCTCAACTGCGATCATCAGAACCCCGCTAGACCTGACATGTCGGCTGGTTGACGGGATTTCCTGATCGCGCCTAGGCTGTAAATGTTCACTCGGCAGGGCGTACTCCCGGAGCGGCAAGGGCAGTACGGGGGGAATCAAACGCACTGCGATTGTCAGGGAGTCACCGTGGCCATTCAGGACCAGCTTCCCAAATCCCGCATCACCCTCACGTACCGCACCACCATCAACGGCGAGCAGGAGACGGTGAACCTGCCGTTGCGCCTCCTGGTGATGGGGGACTTCTCCCTGGGTTCCTCCGAGGATCGCAAGACGGACCTGGAGACGCGCAAGCTGCGTTCCGTGGATGGCCGCAACCTGGACGAGTTGATGAAGGACATGAAGATGTCCACCAACTTCCAGGTCGCCAACCGCATCAACCCGGACGTGGAGGAGGAGCTGAACGTCACGCTCCCCATCGACCGGATGAAGTCCTTCCACCCGGATGAGATCGTCAAGCACGTGCCGAAGCTCAAGGCGCTGCTGCTCCTGAAGACGCTCCTCGTGGAGATGCAGTCGAACATCGACAACCGCAAGGACCTGCGCCGCGAGCTCTACGAGCTGTTCTCCAAGCCGGAGGCGCTCAAGGAGCTGCTCAACGAGCTGAAGGGCTACGAGACCATGCGTCTGCCCGCCGGTGAGTCCGCGGCGAAGACGGACGCGCCCGCCGCGGGTGCCGCCGCCGCTGCTGGCAAGCCCGCCGGAGGTGCCGCCGCCGCCACCGCCGCGGTCGCCGCCACCGTCGCCGCGGGTGCCAAGCCCCCGGCCGCTTCCTGATCCGACTTCCCAACCCTTCGACTTCTAAAAGGACTCCGCCATGGCTGAGACCACCTACCTGAAGCGCCTGTTCACCAGCGTCCGGCTCGATCCGCCCCAGGAATCGGCGCCGATGATCACCACCAACTTCGCGCCCGCGGGCGACGAGCAGCAGGTCACCCTGGAGAGCCGCTTTCTCTCCAGCGTCGCCGCGCTCCTGCAGAACGTGGCCCCCGTCGAGGACCCGGACAACACCGCCCGCTTCGACAAGGGCCAGGTGCTGGACGTCATCAGCCGCATCGATCGCATGATCGACGCGCAGATGAACGAGATCCTCCACAACGAGACCTTCCAGAAGCTGGAGTCCACGTGGCGCGGCCTGGAGGACCTGGTCGACCACACCAACTTCAAGGCCAACATCGCCATCGACATCCTGGACGTCGCCAAGGATGAGCTGGCGGAGGACTTCGAGAACAACTCCAGCAACATCTTCGCCGGAGCGCTGTTCGACAAGGTCTACATCCAGGAGTACGACCAGTACGGCGGCCGTCCCTTTGGCGCCATCGTCGGCC
The DNA here is from genome assembly GCF_054512695.1 of Corallococcus sp. M7. Classification (NCBI taxonomy): domain Bacteria; kingdom Pseudomonadati; phylum Myxococcota; class Myxococcia; order Myxococcales; family Myxococcaceae; genus Corallococcus; species Corallococcus sp. M7. The sequence continues at coordinate 5,074,114 of NZ_CM137252.1, read as the reverse complement.
TGTACGACTTCTCCTCCACGCCCGCGGACCTGACCTGGCTGCAGCGCATGGCCAAGGTCTCCAACGCCGCGCACGCGCCGTTCATCTCCGCCGTGAACCACAAGTTCTTCGGCTGCGAGACCATCGAGGAGATGGAGGCCATCAAGAACCTGGAGGGCGTGCTCGCCCACCCGCGCTTCGGCCGCTGGAACGCGTTCCGCGACACGGAGGAGGCCGCGTACGTGGGCCTGACCTTCCCGCGCTACGTGCTGCGCCTGCCCTGGCATCCGGACAAGAACCCCTGCGACGTCCTCAACTTCACCGAGACGGCGCGCGGCGACTCCGACAAGTACCTGTGGGGCAACTCCGCCATCCTGCTCGCGCGCAACATGGTGAAGGCGTTCGAGATCAGCGGCTGGTGCCAGTCCATCCGCGGCCCCAAGGGCGGTGGACTCATCACGGGCCTGCCCGTGGACACCTTCTCCCTGCGCGGCCAGGAGGAGATCAAGGCCCCGGTGGAGATCGCCATCCCGGACTACCGCGAGTACGAGTTCGCGAGAAGCGGCTTCATCCCGCTCGTGTACCGCAAGGGTTCCAGCGACGCGACGTTCTTCAGCACCCAGTCCGCCAAGGTCGCCAAGACGTTCAAGGACCCCAAGGACTCGGAGAACTCGCAGCTCGTCACCAACCTGGCCTACACGTTCTCCATCACGCGGCTGGCGCACTACGTGAAGTGCATCATGCGCGACAACATCGGCAACACGGCGGACGCGCCCTACATCCAGCGGCAGCTGGACTCGTGGCTGTCCAACTACGTCACGACCGTGGCCAACCCGGACGACCTCACGGTGCGCCGCTTCCCGTTCAAGGCGAGCAGCGTGACGGTGTTCCCGCGTCCCGGTGAGATCGGCTGGTATGACTGCAAGCTGGCCGTGCTCCCGCACATCCAGTTCGAAGGCCTCAACGTGGAGCTGATGCTCGAGTCGCGGCTCGGTTAAGCCGCATCCCACTTGGGGCAGGTGAGTGCCTGCCCCCTTACCCTGGAGTGACAGATGCCCCAGTTTTCGCGCAACCTGGACGTGTATCAGGGTTTCAACTTCAAGAAGGACAAGCAGAACCCCGTGGGCTACATCACCGCCATCACCATCGGCGGCGAGGCCCTGGCGGCGGACCAGGAGACCATCAAGGATCCTGAGAACCCGGACGCGCCCATCGCGGACAAGGTCGTCGCGGTGCTCAACCACTACCTGTGGGAGACGGGCGTGACGGACGCCATGTACTTCTCCGGCCAGGTGTCGGTGGCGAACAAGCAGAAGGTGGCGGAGATGCTGCTGGGCAACTTCAGCAACATCGAAGTCAACTTCAAGTACGTCATCTACGAGTACGACCCCATCGGGAAGAAGTACTTCAAGTCGAACTTCCTCGACGCGGAGATGAAGGGTCTGCTCGAGAAGAACGGCGACGACCTGAACATGTCCATCGCGGACAACGAGTCGCGTGAGGTGCAGTCGCCCAAGAACTTCACGTTCCAGATCGGCATCAAGCCGCAGGCGACCGAGCAGTCGCTGAACCTGGCCACCTCTTCCTCGAAGAAGATCGCGAAGAAGTGGGGCATCACCGAGGCGGCCGCCAAGTAGCGCCGGCCGCGGTCCGGGTCTAAACCGGGCCGGGAGCAGGATTCGCTCCCGGCCTGGCTTCAAGGCGGGTGGAAGGAAAGAAAGGCGTATGCAGCGGTACAAGCTCGCACGGGTCCGCTGGCACGTAGGCCAGACGCTTCTTCCGGAGCATTTCGTCGCGCAGGAGGACGCGCTGGACGCGGAGATCCGCCTCCACTCCACGCTGTCCGGTCTGCCTTCCTACGGCGTCGCGAACCTGGCCTGGAACGAGTCGCTCCTGCAGAGCGGCAGCCTGTCCATCTCCGCGCTCACCGTCGTCACCAAGTCCGGGGACCTGCTGGACGTCCCGGGCAACTCCGTCATCTCGCCCCTGTCGCTGGAAGCCGTGGGCAAGACGGAGTTCATCGTCTACCTGCACGTGCTCAAGGAGACCGTCAGCGCGGAGGGCATCCGCCTGTACGCGGATGATCCGCCGGTGCTCCAGCGCGTGCTGCACAAGCTTCAGTTGTCCACGGAGCCGGTGCTGGACGGGACCATCGGCTCGCTGGGGCTGGCCGCCGTGTCGCAGGACGAGGACGGCGCGTGGCACACGTCCCCGGACTGGGTGCCGCCGCTGCTGCTCGTCGGGCCCAACCCCTTCCTGGAGAAGCTGCTCTCCACGCTGGATGACCTGCTGGATCAGGTGCGCCAGCAGCTGCTCACCAACATCTCGGACACGTACCTGCGCACGGACCGGCTCACCAACGCGCGCCGGGCGCTCTTTGAAGTGCAGCGGCTCATCGCGCTGCGCCGGGACATGTTCCGTCAGGTGTATGTGCACCCGTACCACCTGTTCGACGCGCTTCGTCGGCTGTACTTCGAGGCGTGCTGCTACCTGGAGATGCTCCCGGACGAGCAGATGCCGGTGTACCAGCACGAGGGGCTGAACGAGGCCCTGGGCGGGTGGATCCGCCTGCTCACGCGCAGCTTCCAGCCGGAGGCCACGCGCTCCACGCACAAGGCCTTCCAGGCGAAGGAGGGGCAGTTCCAGATGACGCCGCTGCCGCCGGAGATCCGCTCCGCCAGCGAGGCGTACCTCCTGGTGCAGCGCACCCAGCCCGGAGAGCGCACGCCGCTGGACGGCGTGAAGCTGGCGAGCCCCTCGCGGCTGCCGCTGGTGCGCCGCCAGGCCCTGAAGGGCGTGCCCTTCAAGCACGTGCCGTATCCGTCGTTCCCGCACGCGCTGGGGCCGGAGATTGACTGGTATCTGCTGAGCAACGGCGAGGAGTGGCAGCACGCGCTGCGCGAGGATGGCCTGGCCTTCTACGTGACGCCCGCGCTCCGGGGCGCCCAGACCTCGCTGTTCTGGCGGAGGAGCTAGACGCCATGGCGCGCGCACCGTTCCTGGACAAGTTCGCGACCCGCAGGGAGCGCACCAGCACGCGCGACAGCCTGGAGCACGTGATGCGCAACATCGAAGCCGTGCTCAACACGAAGAAGGGCTACGGCTTCTTCATGCACGACTTCGGGCTGGGCGGGTACACGGAGAAGCTGGGCACGCGCGAGCTGGTGGAGGCGCTCACCGCCGAAATCCAGCAGGAGGTCACCCAGCACGAGCCCCGGCTGGTGGGCCCGGAGGTGAAGCTGCGCGGGCGCGACAGCGCGCTGTGGCTGTACTTCGACTGCAAGGGCACCTTCGACGGGCAGCCCTGCCACCTGTCGCTGATGTTCCACTCCACCACCGGCCGGGTGCGCGTGCAGGCGGAGGACACCTGATGGCCTTCGCCGACCGCCTGGACCTGGGCCTGACGCTCACCATTGGCGGGACGGCGCACGCCATCCCTTCCGCGGACGTGCTCGCCTTCGAGCTGGATCTGCACGGCTGGGGGCACGAGGGGAGGGTGGAGTTCCGCGTGCTCGACGAGACGGGGCACGGCGGACAGAAGCAGGACAAGCTGCTGGCGGACTTCCTCAAGCCGGACCTGGCGGAGGTGGCGCTGGAGCTGAAGGCCGTGCACTCCGACACGGCGACGAAGCCCACCTTTACGTCGCTGAAGGTGAAGGGGCTGGTGCAGGAGAAGGCCCTCACGGAGGAGTCCGTCGCCCAGGCCAAGGGCGCGGGCATCACCTACCGGCACTACACCGTGCGCTTCGTGGACCCCGCGCGGCTGTTGTGGACGCAGCATCACCCCTGCGTGCTCTACACGCAGAAGACGCTCCAGGACGTGCTGGACGCGCACAAGGGCGACAAGATTGCCCTGGCCAACGACTGGGCCGCGCAGCTGGACAAGACGCTGCCGCTCATCTTCCTGGGCCTGTCCCCGGAGTCCGGCGCCAGCTTCTACGACTTCGTCGTCTGGTTCGTGCACACGCGCAACGGCGTGCTGGCCTACGACTACACGGCCCAGGGCTACCAGCTGCGCGCGGCGAAGGACGCCACCGGGACCCCGCTCACGCTGCGCGCGGCGGACGTGGACCGCGTGTCGGTGGTGTTCCCGGAGGTGGCCCGCCACGACGTGGCCATCCTGAACGCCGCCGCGGAGAGCCCCAAGAACCAGGCCATCACCAACGCCCAGGCCGTCACCGGCATCCGCCAGGACGTGCTGTTGCGCACGGACATCGCGGACGACGTGCAGGCCCGCGTGACGCTGGAGACGGCGCGCCTCAAGGTGCGGGGCCTGGAGGTGGAGCTGGACTGGAACCGCTTCCCGGCGGTGGCCTTCGCTCCGGGCGCGCTGGTGAAGCTGCCGGACACCGCCGGGTGGACGGCGGCGGGCGTGCCGGCCACGCAGGACTTCCGGGTGCGCCGGATGAGCCTGCGCGCGGAGCCGCTGCCCGTGGAGGAGGGGGAGATCCCGGCGGGCGGGGAAGGCGAGGAGCCCGTGCGGCGGCCGAAGCCGGAGAGCCGCTTCCTCATCTCGTTCACCACGCGGCTGGAGAAGAAGGCGGAAGCGCACGTGGACCTGCCGCCCTTCGTGACGCCGGTGTACCCGCGCTTCGTGGAGGGGCTGGTCGTCAGCGAGGTGGGCGAGAAGAAGGACGAGACCTGGCAGGCGTACACGGACGAGGCCACGTCGCTGGACAGCTACAAGGTGAAGCTGCCCCTGTTCGCCAATCAGATCGTCCAGGTGCCCTTCAACGCGAACCTCCAGCCGGGGCACTTCTACTTCCCGACCTACAAGGGCGCCCGGGTGCTGGTGGCGCTGGACTTCCTGCGCGCGTGGCTCAAGCGCCACCTGGACTGGCGGGCGGGCGCGCGGCTGCCCTCGGACGGGCAGGGCGTGCACCTGCTCGTCGGCAAGACCACGACGAGCGGCACGTCCATGAGGCACTTCTACGAGGACAACAAGCCGCTGTGGCGCCTCCAGCGCACGAACGAGAGCGACACGGAGAAGATCGAGCTCAAGGAAGGCAACCTGCTCATCCTGGTGAAGGAAGAGTCCGCCTGAGGCGGGAGGGACGATGGGCACGCTGGTTTGCAAGATCGAGCTGGACAAGCAGGGAGGCATCACCGTCCAGGTCGACAACGCGGATGATCAGATCACCCAGACCATCAAGATGGACGGCACCAGCGTCACCATCACGGTGAAGGGCCAGCAGGAGACGAGCACCATCGTCCAGAAGCAGGACAGCATCGTCGTGACGGTGAAGGACCTCACCTTCGACACCGACACCATCACCATGAAGTCCAAGGGCGTCTCCAAGTGGACCAGCCAGGACACGCTCACGGTGGAGAGCACCAAGGACATGACGCTCAAGACGAGCGCGAAGCTCACTCAGACGGCCACCAGTGACGCGAAGCTGTCCTCCAGCGCGAACGTGAACATCGAGGCCACGTCCAAGCTGGCCATGAAGGGCAACATGGGCGCGGAGATGGTCACCTCCGGCGGCGAGGCCAAGGTGGACGGCCTGACGCTGAAGCTCGCCGGCAAGTCGCAGGCGGAGATGTCCGCCGCGATGACCAAGGTGTCCGGCACCGGCAAGCTCGACCTGGAGAGCACCGGCATGGCGAACCTGAAGAGCCCCCTGACCAGCGTGGGCGGCGGCCTGGTGAAGCTGGGCTGAAGACGGCTGAATCACACATGGCAACGACAGACGTACGGCGGGAGAGCGGGCGGTGAAGGACTTCTCAGAGAAGATCTACCTGGACTTCCTGTCGGAGCTGGACGGGCTGGAGCGCTTCCGTCAGCGCTTCCAGGAGCGGCACCCGGCGGCCCCGTTGGATCGCGAGGACCCGGACGTGCGCCGCCTCATCGAGGCGATGGCGTTCTTCTCCGTGCAGACGCGGCACGCCACGCTGCACAACCTGCGCTCCACCTGGCGCCGGCTGTTCGCCGGCTTCTTCGACTTCCTCCTGGAGCCCGTGCCCGCCGCCGCCATGGCGCAGGCCGTGCCCACGGAGAAGATGGTGGAGCCGGTGCTCCTCACCCGGGGCACGGAGCTGCGCCTGACGCCCGCGGAAGGCGTGTCGGGCTCCTTCCGGCTCCAGCGCGACCTGCGCGTGCTGCCCATCTTCCTCAAGGGCACGGACGTGGTGCCGCAGGTGCGAAGCGGCCACCGGCTCATCCTGCGCTTCGAGTCCCGCTTCGCGCGCAAGGACGCCATCGACGTGCTCAGCCTGCACGTGCGGCACCTGGACGACTACCGCTCGTCGCTGGCGGTGTTCCACGCGCTGCGCAAGCACGTAAAGCAGGTGAGCGTCGTCTACGACGAAGAGGCGGATGAGCACTCCGTGGGCAGCCCCTGCGAGGTGTCCTTCAACCGCGACCCGCCCGCGCCGGACGACAGCGGCCTCTACGCGCACCCGTTCCAGCGCCTGCGCGCGTTCTTCCAGTTCCCGGAGCAGCAGCTCTTCGTGCACGTGAAGGTGCCGCCGCCGCGCGGCAGCTCCTGGATGCGCTTCTGCCTCTGCCTGGACCTGGACAAGGACTGGAACGTCGGCCGCTCGCTGCACCCGGACTTCTTCCAGCTCTTCACCGTGCCGGTGGTGAACCTCAAGGCGGAGCCCGCGCAGGTGGTGGTGGCGGACGGCACGCGCGCGGAGCACCCCATCATCAGCATGAGCGCGGGGCGCGAGTTCACCCTGCACTCGGTGACGGGCGTCTTCGAGATGACCAAGGCGGGCCTGGCCCCGCTCAGGCCCGCGTTCCTGCCCGGCAAGGGCCCCAGCTACGAAGTGGACGAGACCTTCGACGAGAAGCTCGCGTCCCGGCAGAGCCTCATCGTGCGCATGCCGGAGGCCTTCACCGCGCCGCGAAAGATTGTGTTGGAGGCGCTGTGGCACCAGCCGCAGTTCTCCGCGCAGGCGGCGGGCAGGGTGGAGGTGTCCATTCCGGGCCGTCACATCGAAGGCCTGAAATGGCAGACAGTGGGCAGCCTCCAGCCCCACCGCGACAGCGTGCTACGGGATGATGTCGAGGCGTTGACCCAATTCCTCGCGTGGAAGGCCAAGCCCACGCTGGGCCGCGACGAGGTGGTCGCCCTGCTGGGTCACCTGGGGACCCCGGCGGAGAGCCCGTTCCGCCGCGTCCTTCCCTGGCTCAAGGAGTTGAAGTTCAGTGTAGTGCCCGACAGCGCGCTCAAGGGGTCGGGGATCCGCCACGCGTATGAAGCGGTGATGGAGCCCTTCGACCAGAGCTTCGAGCCTGTCGTCATCTGCTTTCTTGAGCAGCTCAGGGACCTGCTTGATGCTTGGAACAACGAGGCGACTGTTGATCTCAAGGCCTCGGTGGCGGGTCTGGGGCCGCTACAGCTTCCAACATAGACAAACATCCGTATGAAACTGGAGCATTGGAACGCACTCCTGGCCACGCAGCGTCGCGTGCGCCAGCTCCTCGACCGGGCTCTGCCCGCCGAGCCGGCCCCAGGTGCGCGCCGGCCTCAGGGCAGGGTGGGGCAGGAGGCGCTGGGCCACCTGGAGCAGGCGCTGATGGTGGAGCTGGAGCGCCTGCGCGCGGCGTTCGGCGCGGACATGCGCCCGGACGAGGTGGAGGATCTGATCCGCCCCTTCGTCTTCTTCCTGGATGAGTGGGTGCTCCGGCGGCTGTCGGACGCGGAGCAACATCTCTGGCCGCTCCTGCAGCAGAACCTGTTTCAGGTTGATGCAGGTGGAGACCTCTTCTACGAGTTCGTGGAAGAGAAGTTGCGTCGCAACGATACGCCCTCCATCGTCTTCGAGATGATCCGCTTCTGCCTGGCCGCGGGCTTCACGGGCCGCCTCGTGGGGCAGCCGGAGCGCATCCGCGAACTCAAGGACCGCATCTCGCAGCGCATCCCGCAGCCTGCCGCCATGGCGCCGCCCGCGCCGGTGGTGCCCGCGGCGGTGCCCACCGTCTATGACTTCCCGGTGCACTACTACGCCGTGACGGTGGCCATCGTGCTGGGGCTGCCCGTCTTCCTGTGGTGGGTCTCCAATTGAGGCCGTTCCTGGGACAGGACAACCGGCCTCCCGCGCCGGCCTCCAAGGCTCCCCCGAAGATGCTCGCGCTGCTGGACGCGCTGGAGCAGCAGGTGGGCGCGGAGTTGGGGGCGCTGAAGGAGGGCGTGCAGCCGCTGCTGGACTCCGTGCGTGAGGGGCTGGTGGCGCTGGATCCGCCCGGGGACGGGATGCTGCCGTCGCCGCAGGAGCAGGAGAAGCTGCGCGCGAAGCTGACCTCCGCGCTGGAGGAGGCGGAGGACGTGCTGGAGGCGCTCCAGCTGGCCGTGAAGCCGGGCGGAAGGAGCGGCGGCTGACGTGGGCGCGCTCCAGTCCATGCTGGCGGCCTTGAAGGCCCACTGGGTGCTCGTGTTGGGCATCGTGGTGGTGCTCGCGGCCATTGGCGTGGGCGTGACGCTCTGGTGGCGCAAGCGGCAGCAGCGCGGCCCGGCGCTCGGCAGCGAGCAGAAGCCGCTCGCGTCCGGGCAGCTCCTGTCCATCCGCAAGCAGTTCCTGGCGAAGCTGCCGTGGCGCTTCCGCGCGTCCGTGCGGGACTTCCCCACGCTGGTGGTGCTGGGGCCGGCGGGCAGCGGCAAGTCGGACCTCATTGGAGCGGAGGTGGACTGGGAGCGGCAGCAGCGCCAGTTCATGCCCAGCTACACGGACGACCCGCTCCTCAAGGTGTTCCTGGGGCCGGAGGTCGTGGTGCAGGAGCTGGCCGCGCCCGTGCTGGAGGACGACTCGCTCCACGCGCGGCGCGCGCTGCGCCGGCTGTGGAAGGCCACCTTCGGGCGCCGGCACGTGGGCCGGGCCGTCATCGTCCTGAAGGTCAACTGGCTGCTGGAGACGTCTCCGGACGAGGTGAAGCGCGTCACCCAGCTGCTGCGCGGCAAGGTCAATCTCCTGTCGGAGGTGTGCCAGGCGCCCGTGGAGACGCGGCTGGTCCTCACGCACATGGACACGCTGGACGGCTACGCGGACTTCGCGCAGCTGCTGCGCAAGAACGGCGTGCCGCTGGAGCTGGCGGTGCCGCCGCCCGGCAGGGAAGGGGAGCTGGGCGAAGCGCTCCAGCCCATGGAGAAATACCTGGCGCTGGGGCTCACCTCGCTGTCGCCGGAGGCGTTCGAGCGGCTGGCGTCGTTCTACTCACGCGGCGGTGAGGCCTTCGCGGCGCTGGGGCGCTTCGTGTCCACGCTGCTGGAGGGCGGCTCGCTGGCGTACCCGCTGAACCTCAAGCGCGTGTACCTGTCCTCGGGCGGGGCGGACGCCCAGCCCACGGGCGCGCTGGCGGTGCAGGCGGATCAACCCGCGGAGCTGCTCGTCCGGGACTACCGCTGGACGCACCTGCGCCGGTGCGCGGCCATCCTCGCGGTGGGGTGCCTGCCGGTGCTGCTGGCGTACGCGCACTTCTACCGGCTGCTGTTGCGCGCGCAGGACAAGCTGGACGCGTTCCAGGTCACGGTGCAGCGGCTGGAGGAGCGCAACCAGAGCGTGTCGGGCTCCGTGGTGGAGGGCCAGACGAACGACGCGATGAAGGCGATGGAGGACCTCTGGAGCGCCACGCGCTACTGGCCGCCCCTGGAGCACAGCTTCACCGACGAGTGGGAAGAGCTGAGAGCGCGGCTCACGCGCAGCATCCGGCTGTCCTACCTGAAGCCGATGCTGGAGAAGTGCCAGGACCAGTGCCGGCGGTGCTCGAGCCAGATTCCCGGCTGCCAGGCCGCGCCCGCCTTCGCCAACCGGGGCACGCGCGCCACGCCGCTCGTCCCGGCGCCCGCGGTGGATGACGGCTGCCACATGGAGACGCTGTGCCGTCCGGAGCAGGTGCTCTACACGCTGGGCGTGCTCTACGCCTCGCGCAACGAGGACCTGGGCCAGTTCGTCCTGCACAGCGTGCAAGGGACGCACAAGAAGCAGGTGGGGTGGATGGCGGAGGCCTTCGGGTTGAACCTGGCCAGCACCGACCAGGAGCACAACTGGCTGGAGGCAATGGGCCTGGCGGAGCCGATGGTCGCCAACTACGTCATCGCCAGCGACAAGCCCTTCGACGAGAACGTCCCCTGGACGCGCTGGCCCTTTGTCTGGCTGACCCTGGACGGCCTGCTGGGTCCGTGGCGCGACCACTTCACGCAGTTGCAGGACACGCTGTCCGCGAAGGAGCTGGACCTGAACCGCTGGCGCGCGCTGGCGGACGAGCGTGAGCGCCTGCGCGCCACGCTGGCGGAGAGCGCGCCGTACAGCTCCGCCCGCAAGGTGATGGACCTCATCAACGCGTCGGACGCGGAGCCGGACGCCAGCCAGCTCAAGGGCGTGGGCAGCCTGTTGGACTCGCTGGACTGGCTGCGCCAGAACCGCCAGACGCTGGAGGCCATCCTGCGCATGGAGGACGAAACGGACGCCGCCCTGCGCGCCGCCGCCCGCATGACGCCCGCGGAGCTGCTCACCCGCGCGGACGGCCTCTTCGCCCCCAGCGAGGGTGACGCGCGCTACCAAGTGGAGGTCCTCCGTCGCGACTTCGAGTTCCGTCCGATGGACGTGTCGCGGCAGCTCCTGGACAAGGTGCTGCGCTCGCTGAAGGAGACGGGCCGCACGCCGTTCGACAGCAACGCGCTCAACCCGCGCACGGGGGAGACGACGTCGGAGGTCGCCACCGAAGGAGTCGGGGACGACGACACGGAGTTCACCAGCGGGACGGCCCCGGTGGTGGGCAAGGTGCTGGGCAAGGCCGCCTTCGAGGCGCAGCTGAGCCCGCTGGTGGACGAGTTCACGGAGCGCCTGGCCAAATCCAGCCTGTCGCGCGAGGAGGCCGTGGAGCGGGCTACCTTCGTGCAAGGCAAGGTGCAGACCTTCGCGAAGCGCTACGGGCAGGACCTCTACGCGACGTACCGGGGCTACCGCTTCCGCACCACGCCGCGAGGCTCGCTGGCCAGCGACCTGTCCGTGCTGCTGCAGCCGTCCTCGCCGCTGGAGGCGATGCTGCGCGACGTGGCGGTCCGCGCCGGCGTGGTCCCGCTGGAGAGCGAGTACTACGCGCCCATGCGCGACGCGGTGGCGCCCTTCAAGCCGGTGGTGCAGTTGATGACGCCGGACAAGAGCGGCGTGATCGTGGAGCTGGCGGCCTACACCACGCTGGTGTCGCAGCTGCAGCAGGAGCTGTCCGGCGCGAAGCCCGCGGCCGCGAAGCCCGCTGCTCCCGCCAACCCGGCGGCGCCTGGGGCCGCTGGCGCGACGGCGTCCTCGGCGGGCTCGCAGCTGGCGGAGATGCTGTCGCCGGTGGGGCGCGTGGCGCTGAGCATGCTGCTGGAGGAGGAGGACTCGTACCTGCGCCGGGTGGACGCGTGGCTGGATCAGCACGGCCTGGTGGGCGAGTTCCGGCAGCCGTTCCGCCAGCCGTTCATCATCGTGCGCAACCGGGGCCGCGCGGAGCTGGAGCGCGTCATCGCGGAGCAGTGGACCTACCAGGCCCGCCGCACGCTGGATCCGCTGGTGAAGCGCTATCCGTTCAACCCCAGCGCGTCGCAGGAAGTGGATCCGGTGGAGCTGGAGGTGCTGCGCCGCAAGGACGGGGCCTTCTGGGGCTTCGTCACGCAGGTGCTGGCGCCCATCGTGGAGGAGCGCGGGACGGACTGGACGCTGCGCTATCCGCTGAAGTCCCGGCTGCTCCTGCCGCCGCGCATGCTCTCCGCGCTGGGCCAGCTGGGCCGCCTGTCGAAGCTGTTGTGGGACGACGAGGGCAAGCCCCGTCCCATCGCCATGCAGGTGCGTCCGCTGCCGCTGCCGACGGCGCCCACGCCGGACAGCTTCGTGACGCTGTCGTACCTGAAGTGCGGCGGGGCGGCGTCGTTCGGCTTCAACCAGCGGCCGGCGTGGGGTGAGTTCCCCCTGAGCTGGTGGAGCCCGCAGCCGTCGTCCATTGGCGTGGAGCTGCGCTCGCCGCAGCGGGATGGGAAGCGCTACCGCTCCATGGAGATGTCGGAGTCGTCGTGGAACTGCTTCCGCCTGCTGGAGTCCGCGACGCTGACTGATCAGTCCAACGTGGTGTGGGTGCTGCCGGGCCGCGGGCTGGCGGCGAACGAGAAGGTCCTGGAGATCAGCTTCGGGTTGCGCGGCGAGCCTTGGGCGCCATTCCGTGGGGTGGTGCCATGAAGGGCAGGGGTGTGAGGCTGGCGGCGGGGCTGGTGACAGCGGTGGTGGCTGGCAGCTGCGCGGCGCCCAGCCTGACGGTGAACGTCAAGGCTCCGGCGGGCACCAACCAGGGCCGGCCGCTGTACATGCTGATCCGCACGGTTTCGAAGACGTCGATGACGGAGGGCTACGCGGACGTCGCGGCCAAGGTCATCAGCCCGGACGAGTCCGTGCTCCAGACGGTGGTCATCTACCCGAGCGGCACGAAGCAGGTGAAGATCCCCCTGCCGCCGGAGCAGGCGGTGGCGGTGAGCTTCCTCTTCACCACGCCCAACGGCGCATGGCAGGCGCTGCTGGACGTGCCGGTGCCCAAGACGGTGGACATCGAGCTGCAGGAGAGCCGCATCCGCACGGACCTGCCCAAGGGCGTACCGGCCCAGGAGTCCACGCCGGCCGCGCCCGAGGCTCCGAAGGCCCCGGAAGCCCCCAAGGTGCCCGAGCCCAAGATGTCCCTGGCCTCGCCCAGGTAGGAGCGGCGGCTCAGGACGCGAGCGCGTCCAGCTTCGGCCCCAGCGCGTTGAGCGCGGACGTCACCCGGCCGTTCGCCGCCGTCACGGGCTTCGCGAAGGCGCCCCCCTGGAGCTGGGCGCCAATCGCGTCGAGCGGGGAGAGGAGCTGCGGCTTCTGTCCCGTGGCCTGGGTGGAGACGGAGTCCACCTGCGTCTGGGCGCCCGACTTCAGGCCCTCCGCGCGCTGCTTGAAGGCCGCGAGCACCTGATCCGCCTGGGAGGTCAGCGACGTCTCCGCGCTGGCGCGGGCCGTCTCCAGCGACGTCAGCCCGGTCGCGACGGACGCATTCGTCGTGCCCAGGTGCGAATCCAATCGCCCCTTGGCGGACGTCACCTGGCCCTCCGCCGTGTCTCGCGCGGTCTGCATGGCCTGCACCGCGGCGTCGATGCCGGAGCCCACCTGCGCGTCCAGGGCCTCCAGGCGCTGGGGCACCTGCGTGTCCAGCGGCGTCACCCGGGCGGCGACCTGCTGCTTCAGGGTCTCAATCTGCTGCACGCCCTGGTCCTTCACGGTGCCGATCTGCGTGACGGCCGCGGCGACAATCTGGCCCACCTGCGCGGTGGCCTGCTCGATGCCCTGGAGGACGGACTGGGTGAGCGTACCCATCTGCGTCACGGCCTGCGTGGTGGCTGTGTCGATCTGCGTCTGCGCCTGGGTCTGCACCGTCTCCACCTGCGAGACGATGGTCTTCTGCACCGCCTGGAGCTGCGTGCCCACCTGGGAGGAGAGGGTGCCCAGCTGCGTGGTGATCTGCCCCACCACCTGGCTGATGCCCTGCACCGCGGGGCTCACCAGCGGCTTGGGCAGGTCCGCGGCCGGGATGGCGTCCAGGAGGCCCATGGCGCGCTCCAGCAGCGACTCCAGCGAGCCGACGATCTGCTGGAAGAGGGTCTGGAGCTGCTCCAGCATCTGGGGAAGCGATTCGAACAGCGCCATCACCTGCTGCTTGAGGGCGCTGACGGTCGCGACCAGGGTGTCCAGCGTGGTGAAGGCCGCCTCCAGCGTGGCCTTCAGCGGCGCCTTGACGGCCTCCACCGCCGTGAGCGCGCCCTGCACCACGCCGTCGATGGTGCCGCTCACCGTGGTGATGGCGGTCTCCACCTGCTTCTGCACCTGGTCGATGAGCTTCTCCACCGCCGTGAGCTGCGCGGTGACGCTGGCCACCTGACCGGCAATCGTCTTGCCCAGCGTGTCCAGCGCCCCGTCCGCCTGCGACTTGCCCGCCGTCAGTGAAGGGGCCACCTGGGTGTCCAGCGGATCCACGATGGCTGCCGACGCGGACGCCGCGGCCATCAGTTGATCCACCAGCGTCTTGCGCTGGCCCTCCAGGGCGGACTGCTGCTGCTGGTGGGTGTCCTTCGCCGTGGTGCCCGCGCTCAAAATCTCCTGGTGCAGCGTCTTCAGCGCGCTCACGGGGTTCTTCACCGCGCCGTCCAGCGTGGAGGTGAGCTGGGTGCTCCGGCCTGTCGCCGCGTCGCGCGAGGTGGTCAGCCGCACCAGCACCGCCGCCAGCGCCGCCGCGAGGGTGGACCCCACGCCCGTGAGGTCCTGCGTGAGCTGCGAGCGGGTCTGCTCAATCAGCGCATGGCCCTGCGCGCGGCGGGCCTCCGTCTCCTCCTTGGAGCCCTTGCGCTTCGCGAGCTTCGCGTCGAAGGACTTCTTGTCCGCGTCGCACTTCTGGGCCACCTGCTGCTGGAGCGCGGTGAGCTGTCCCTGCGACGACTCGGCGGACGACTTCGCCTGGGCCTCCAGCCCCTGGCTCTTCGCCGTCGCCTCCTGGCCCAGCGACTCCGCCTTCGTGCGCGCCGTGGTGCTGGAAGCGGTCAGCGCCTGCTGGTGGCCCTCCACCTCCGAGGCCAGCGCGTCGAAGCGGGGGGAGGGGTCCGACAGCGTCACGTTCGCCGCGTTCACCTGGGCGAGCAGCGCCCCCAGCGACGCGCTGATGGAGGGGCGCAGCGCGGCGACCTGCTCCACGACGCCCTGGGCCAGGGTCTCCACCTCGCCCTTCGCGGTGGCGAGGCGCGGCGTGATGCCGGAGCCGAAGCCCTCCACGGTTGCCTTGTGCTTCGCCACGGTGGCGCGCAGGTCGTTCATTTCAGCCCCGCGAGCGCGGCCTTGGCTTCAGCGGCGGCGCCGGAGAGCGCGCCCGTCTGGCCATCCACGCCGTTGAGCGCGCCGGTGAGTTGGGCGCGGGATTCGGCGGCCTTGCCCTTCACCTGGGCCTCCGCGGCGGCGAGGGCCGCGCCCGTCTCCTCCGTCGCCGCGTTCAACTTGGAGTTCACCGCCGCAGAGGACTCCTTGTACGCCGCCGTCGCGTCGCTCACCGCGCCTTCCACGCCCGCGGTGAGGTCGCCCTTCGCCGTCTCCACCTGCGGCGTCACGTCGTACGTGGGCGTGGCGGCGGCGGCGCCGGGGTTCTCCTTCGTCTGGATGAGGAGGTGCCCTTCCGACAGGCGGATGACCTCCGTGTCGTTGGAGTTCACCCGCCCCAGGTTCCACACCGGCTTGTTGTCCTGGAAGTCGTGCGTGAGCGCGGTCTGGTTCGTGCCGTTCTTGCCGAAGAGGAGCTGATCGCCCTGGCTGTCCTGGGGCATGCGCACGCCTTCGCCCCAGTCCAGGAAGCGGTGCAGCGCCGCGTGGTCGAAGTGCAGCGCCACCAGCACCCGCTCGTTCTTGTACGGCGGGAAGTAGAACGTCCCCGGGAACTCACCGGGCTCCGCCGGCACGCTCACCGTCTTGTTCCACAGCGGAATCGCCACCCGGTAGTTCGTCACGGACGTCTTCTGATCATCCACCTGGAGGTAGATGCGGTCCGTGGCCTCGCCGCCGGGGCTGTGCATCTTGCCCTCGACGTAGATGGGGTAGCGGGGCGGCCGGTACGCGGGCAGCTCCGGCACCGGATCCGACTTCTGCTCCAGCAGCACGGACAGGGAGACCGTGTAGCCCTGCATCGTCTCCTGCTGGCCGTCGTGCGGACCGGCCTGGAGCCCCACGCCGTCGAAGGCCAGCTCCGCGACGCGATGGTCCTCTCCCAGGTCCGTGAGGTCCGGGCTCCAGCGGCCTCCGTCCAGCTTGAGCAACGCCCCCGGGTGCAGCGCGATGGGCGGCATGTCCAGGAACGTCAGCCGCAGCCGCCGCTTGCGCACGCGCAGGCGTCCCTTCTCCAGCGACTGGCGCTGCTCCGCCTCCGCCGCGATGGGCGTGCGCACCAGCATGTCGTGCTGGATGCCCGCCACCGCCTGGGGCTGCTCCAGCGCCACCGTGGTCGCCCCGGCCCCGAAGCCGTTGAGCACCCGCGTGCCGTGGCGGATGACGGGCGGCATCTCCACGTCCACGCGCGACACGTGCTTGCGGCTGAGCCCGGTGACGGTGCCCGTGGCCGGCTTCTTCGCGGAGAAGGTGTAAGTGTCCTTGGGGCTGTCGTAGGTGAGCACGCCGCCGCGCGTGTCCACGAACCAGAGGACGAAGTCGTAGAAGCTCGCGGCCGCGTGGTCGTCGCCGATGCCCAGGCACACCATCGCGTGCTTCTCCTCCAGCGCGTCCCAGTCGTAGGTGAGCAGCAGGCCGCCGGGCTTGTGCGCGTCCAGCAGCTCCGACAGCTTCTTCGCCGTGTGCAGCTCCACCGGGCGGTGCTGCTTCCAGAGGACGCGCGCGGGGTCCTCGAAGGTGACGGTGTACTGGCGGAAGGCCACCGCCACGCTGTCCTTGTCGCCGTGCGCGGTGCCGCTGACGCGCTTCTCCGTGACGATGCCCTGCACCACCAGCGGCGTGGACGGCGGGTCGAAGACGCCGGACAGCGCCAGCCGCACCCGCACCAGGTCCGGCTTGCTGAACGCGGTGAACAGCGCCGCGTCCTTCTTCTCCAACGCGGTCCAGAACGTCAGCTCGCAGCGGAAGCCGGTGGGCGTCATCCGCAGCGAGAAGTCCCGCACCTGGCCGCCCGGGATGGCGAAGGCCTGCTCGCCCGCGGTGACGGTCAGCTCCAGCTTCAGCTTTTCGGAGAAGGGGAGCGCCATGCCGTGTTCACCGGGCCTTCGCCTGGACCTCCTCGCGGGTCAGCGCGCCCCGGGCCTCCAGCGCGTCCATCATCGCGCGCATCACGCGCGCCTGCTGCGCCACCATGCGCTCCAGGTCCGCCACCTGCTGCGTGAGCGCCTCCACCTTCGACGCCAGCTCCACGTCGCGCACCACCGGCGGCGGCGTGGGGGTTCGCGGCGGCGTGGGGGCCTCCGCCTGCTGCGGCGGGGCCAGCTCGAAGGTGGCCTCCTCCATGCCGAAGCTCAGCGGCGTGGCGGCCGTGGAGGTGATCTCCCCGTGGTAGTGGTGCCGGATGGCGCGCTCGATGGAGGACGCCGTCGCCACCACGACCTGGAGCTTCTGGCCGGAGTGGAAGGCCAGCTCCTGGAGGGACTCCACGTTGGTCGGATCCGACGTGGCCACGGTGAGCGTCTTGGTGGGGACCTCGTAGGCGATGGGGAAGACGGTGTAGCGCTCGGCGATGTCCACGCGCAGCGCCTGGAGGGCGTTCGGCACGGGGACGTGCGTGTCCAGGTTCACCGTGGGGATGGCCAGCTGCCGGGACAGGGCGTGCACCATGGAGCTTTCGTCCACGACGCCCATCTGGACCAGGGTGAGGCCCAGCCGGCCGCCCCACTTGCGCTGCTCGGCGAGCGCCGTCCGCAGCTGGGTTTCAGTGAGCAGGCCGGCGTCCATCAGGATTTCGCCCAAACGCCGCTTGCGGTTGGGGCCCGGGCCGGGAGGAACAGAAGGGGGAGGATTCACGGCCGGGCAGCATATCAGCGCCGGACACTCCCCAGGCCTTCGGTGGGTCACAAACAGGCCAGGGGGGCGGGGATGGGATAGCCTGGGCTCATGGTGCGAAGCAGAAGCGTCCTATTCGCCGCGGTCCTCGTCGCCTTCACCGCCGGGTGCGCGTCCCAGCGCCTGTCCGGCGCGGACCTGGACCGGGTCCAGCGGCCCGCCTTCATCTCCCGCATCGAGGATGGCGCGGGGCCCAAGAGCAAGGTGTTCCAGGAGGACAGCGCGTACTCCGACAAGCTCAAGAAGCTGGAGCCCAAGGAGGCGGATCGCCGGCTCACCGTGAAGCTTCAGCAGGCCGTGACGCGCTTCGAGCTCTCCGAGCGCCTGCGCGTCACCACCCTGTCGCGCCTGCCGGAAGAGGCGCCCTGGACGGACGCGGTGGATCCCGCCCGGGTGGCCTCCGCGCTGGAGAGCTTCCTGGTGGAGGAGGTGCCCGCCAACGCGCCGGACTACGACCTGATGGCCCCGCTGGGCGCGGACACCATCGTGGAGTTCGTCATCCAGGACTACGGCATGCGCAGCGATGACGGGCACGCCGGGGCCTACCTCAAGGGGTACGGGCGCATGTTCCGGGTGGACGGGCGCTCGGAGCTGTGGCGCCGGCCGTTCAACCTGGACGCGGTGGAGCAGGGCGCGCCGCACCTGGATCCGTTCAAGGTCGGCAAGGAGCCGGAGCTGTTCCGGCTGGCCATGACGGACCTGCTGGACAAGGTCGCGGACATGTTCGTGAAGGACCTGACGCCGACGAACCGCAAGGGCGCGGCCCCGTCGGGCAGTACCGCGCCGGACACCGTGCCCTCCGCCGTCACCCCCGCGCCCGAGCCCACCCCGGCGCCCACTCCGCCCGAGCGCCAGCTGCCCCCGGGCGAGCTGCCGGATCCGGATCCCTAGAAGAGGGCGTGCTCGGCCAGGAGCACACCCAGGTCCACCGCGAAGCTGAGCAGCGTCACGGGGACGCCCACGCGCAGGTAGTCCATGAAGCCCATGCGGACCTTGCCGCGCGCGGCTTCGAAGACGATGAGGTTCGCCACGCTGCCCACCAGCGTGAGGTTGCCCGCGAGCGTGGAGCCCAGCGCGAGCACGTGCCACGCCAGCTCCGGCTCCTGCATGGACGGCACCCACGCGCGCGCGAGCATCACGAAGGGCACGTTGCTGAAGAGGTTGGACGCCACCAGCGTCAGGCCCGCGAAGCCCAGCGTCTCGCGCCACGGCGGCCCGGCCATCAGCGGGGAGAACACGTGGCGGATCTCCTCCGCCCAGCCCGCCTTGTGCACGCCGTGCACGACGACGAAGAGGCTGGCGAAGAAGAGCAGCAGCACCCAGTCCACGCGCTCCAGGGCCTCGCGCGGCTCGTGCCCGGACAGGGACATCACCAGCACGCCGCCCGCGAGCGCGCTCCAGCTCATGGGCAAGCCGGCGAAGAACGCCACCACCACGCCCAGGAGGCTCCCCAGTCCCAGCGCGAGCAGCCGGCGGTCCACCTCCAGCGGGGGCGGGTGCGTGTCGAAGCGCGCGGAGGGCAGCTCCTTGCGGAAGAGGTAGAGCAGCGCCACGGCGACGATGAGCGTGGAGAGCACCGCGGGCAGGGCCATGTACGCGGCGAACCGCGCGTAGCCCAGGCCGGACGCGCCCTGGATCAGCATGTTCTGCGGGTTGCCGGTGAACGTGGCCACGGAGCCGCTGTTGCTGCCCATGCACACCGCCAGCAGGTACGGCACGGGCGGCAGGCGCGCGTCCTCCACTACCACCAGCACCAGCGGCGTGAGGAACAGGCACACGGTGTCGTTGACGAGGAACGCGGACAGGAACGCGCTCACGAACGTCACGGCCACCAGGAGCAGCCGGGGCGTGTGCGCGACCTTGAGGGCCCTGGCCCCGGCGGCGCGGAAGAAGTTCGCCTGCGCCAGGTACACGGCCAGCAGCATCATCCCCAATAGGAGGACGATGGTGTCCATGTCGATGGCCTGCTGGCCCCGGTCCGTGCTGTGGCCGAAGACCTCCGCGGGCGTGACGGCCCCGGCGACGACCATCAGCGTGGCGCCCAGCAGCGCGCCTCCGGGACGGTCCAGCTTGATGAAGGGCAGCCTCGCCCCGGCGATGAAGATGTACGTGAACAGGAAGATCGCGAGCGCCACGGGCGCGGGACACTAGGGTCCGCGCCTCGGACGCGTCGAGGCCCCTGGAGCCGCCTGCCCAGCAGGGAATCGGGCCGGCTACTGTCGGGTGCGAATGTGGGTGATGGGCCCCCAAAAGACCGACGCGGGAGGTCCTGACGCGCGTTGTCCTTCCGGGTACACGTCTGTACAGTGGCCGGCCCTATGAAGCCCGAGAAGGAAACCGAGGCCTTCTCCGGCCCGCGCCGCACGCCGTGGTCGGGGGCTCGCGGGCTGGACGCCGTCCTCCAGGGATGGCGGACGGACCGGCAGGTGTGGCCGAACATCGTCCACGACGCCGTGACGCCGGCCCGCGCCGGTGTGTTCGCGCCGCTGCCGGAGGGGCTGTCCCCCCAGGTCCGGGATGCGCTGAAGCGCCGGGGCGTGGAGCAGCTCTTCTCCCACCAGGCGGAGGCCTACGCGCGGGCCCGCGACGGGGAGAGCCTGGTCATCGCCACGCCCACCGCGTCCGGCAAGAGCCTCTGCTACAACCTGCCGCTGCTGGACCGCTTCGCGCGCGAGCCGGAAGCGCGGGCGCTCTACCTGTTCCCCACGAAGGCCCTGTCGCGCGACCAGGAAGAGTCGCTGCGCGCCTTCATGCGTGAGGCGGGCCTGGGCCACGGCGCCATCACCTTCGACGGTGACACGCCGGGGGATGCACGCCGGGCGGCCCGGGAGCGCGCGGGCGTGGTGCTCACCAACCCGGACATGCTGCACACGGGCATCCTGCCGCACCACGCGAACTGGGCGCGGCTGTTCGCGAACCTGCGCTACGTCGTGATCGACGAGCTGCACACGTACCGGGGCGTCTTCGGTTCGCACCTGGCGAACGTGCTGCGGCGGTTGCAGCGGGTGGCGCGGTTCCATGGGGCTTCGCCCACGTTCATCCTGGCGTCGGCGACCATCGGCAATCCCAAGGCGCACGCGGAGCGGATGCTGGGGCGCGAGGTGGCGCTCGTGTCGGAGAGCGGGGCGCCGTCCGGTGAGCGCCGGGTGATGGTCTACAACCCGCCGGTGGTGAACGCGGAGCTGGGCATCCGCGCCAGCTATCTCAAGAGCGCGGTGCGCCTCACGTCGGATCTGGTGCGCGCGGGCGTGTCCACGCTGCTGTTCGGCCAGTCGCGCAACAACGTGGAGGTGATGCTCAAGTACCTCCGCGACCGGTTCGTTGAGGAGAAGCTGGACCCGTCGCTCATCCAGGGCTACCGGGGCGGCTACCTGCCGGGCACCCGGCGCGCGACGGAGGCCGCGATGCGCGCGGGCGAGGTGCGCTGCGTGGTGGCCACCAACGCGCTGGAACTGGGCATCGACATCGGTTCGCTGGATGCCGTCGTGTGCGCGGGCTACCCGGGCTCCGTGGCGGCGCTGGCGCAGCGCTTCGGCCGCGCGGGCCGGCGCGGCATGGGGAGCCTGGCGCTGCTGGTGACGTCCAGCGCGCCGTTGGATCAGTACTTCGCGGCGGATCCGCGCGCGCTCACGGGAGCGCCGGTGGAGCACGCTCGGATTGATCCGGACAACGTGGAGATCCTGGTCCAGCACCTGAAGTGCGCGGCGTTCGAGCTGCCCTTCGAGGAAGGGGACTCCTTCGGCGACGTGCCGGTGGAGAACACCACGGAGGCGCTGGACTTCCTCACGCAGCACCAGGTGGTGCACCCGTCGCAGGCGCCGGAGGGCGGGCGGCGGATGTTCCACTGGTCGTCGGACGCGTATCCGGCGCACCACGTGTCGTTGCGCAGCGTGGGCTGGGACAACGTCGTCGTCATCGAGCGCGGTACGGACAAGACGCTGGCGGAGATGGACTTCCGCTCGGCGCACACACAGCTGCACGAGCAGGCCATCTACCAGCACGACTCCGAGCAGTACCAGGTGGAGATGCTGGACCTGGAGAACCACAAGGCGTTCGTGCGCAAGGTGGCGCCGGACTACTTCACGGACGCGATGACGAACGTGCGCGTGAGCGTCATCCAGGAGGACCAGGGCGCGCCGCTGGGGCCCTCGCTGCACGCGGGGCTGGGCGAGGTGTCCGTCATCGAGAAGGTGGTCGGCTACAAGAAGATCAAGTTCCACACGCACGAGAACGTGGGCTACGGCGACGTACGGCTGCCGGAGATGCAGATGCACACGTCGGCCTTGTGGCTGACGGTGCCGGAGGCGGTGGTGCGGAACATGGACGCGCCCCGGCCCGCGGTCATCGACGCGCTGCGAGGCCTGGGTTCCGCGCTGCGCACGGTGGCGTGCGTGGGGTTGATGAGCGACCCGCGCGATCTGGGACGGACGCTCGGCAGCAAGGACGAGCCGGACGGTCCGCCGCGCAAGGAGGGAGGCGTGGGCTTCGATCCGACGCTGTTCCTCTACGACAACGTGCCCGGCGGCGTGGGGCTGGCGGCGCGGCTGTACGATCAGCGCGAGGAGCTGCTCCTGCGAGGGCGCAAGCTGCTGGAGTCGTGTCCGTGCGAGGACGGGTGTCCGGCGTGCATCGGGCCGGCGGCGGGTGGGCAGCCGGGGAGCGCGCCGTCGGGGTCGCATCCGCGCAAGCGACTGGCGTTGGACCTGCTGGCGGCGCTCGGCGTCGCCGGGGTGCAGTGAGGAGCACGGGCGCGGCATGGACCTGAAGCGCAAGCTGTCCCGACTCACCAATGCGGGCCCCGGCAGTCAGGCCCGGGCGCCCGTGAACACCGTGGCGGTGGCTCCTGTGATGGAGACACCGGCGGTGGAGGCGCGCGCACAGGACGCGGCGGCCGAGGCGAGCTCCCCGTCGGCCGTGGTCGCCCGGCCGCACGAGGGCAGCGCTGCGGCGGTAACGCGGCTGGAAGAAGCGGGGACGACCACCATCGCGGAGGTGCTGGTCCAGGCGCTGCGCAAGCGCTTGTCGATGGACGGGGAGGGTGAGCACGCCCCCGACGCGGAAGGGACGGACGGAGGCCTGGCGCCCGAGGCTGCGTTGGTGAACGGACTCACCGCGCGGACGGCGGTCTCCGACCGCGAGGCCACGCGGGTGGACGGAGGCGCCGGGCAAAGCCGCGAGGCCACGCGGGCGGATGGCCTCGTGGACCTGCGCGAGGAAGCGCGGCGGCGGTTCGCGGCGAAGCGCGGCGGTACGGCGGACGGCCCCGCGGATCCACGGGTGGAAGCGCTGCGCCAGATGTTGTCGTTCTGGGCGGAGCGTCAGGGCACGGCGTCCGCTCGGAAGGCGGTGGCGCCGCTCCCCGAGCCGCGTGCCTTGCCGGTGGAGGCGCGGGCGACGCCGCACGGCACGGTGCATGTCGCCGAGCAGGTGTATTCGCCGGATCACCGTCATGGCACCGCGCCGGTGGCGGCGGCGCTCGACGTGGAGGCGCGGCTGGTGGCGGGGCTGGCGCTGCATCCGGAGCTGGAGTCGGTGGACTTCACGCGGATGTTGATGCTGGACACGGAGACGACGGGGCTCGCGGGCGGTACAGGCACGGTGCCGTTCCTGGTGGGCCTGGGCTGGTTCGAAGGCCGCTCGATGCGCGTGCAGCAGCTCTTCCTGCGGCGCATGGGAGAGGAGGCGCCCATGCTGCGCCTCCTGGCCGAGCGCATGGCGTCGTCGTCCTGCCTGGTCACGTACAACGGCAAGAGCTTCGACTGGCCGCTGCTCCGCACGCGCTTCGTCCTCAACCGGGTGCCGGTGCCAAAGGAGCTGCCGCACCTGGACCTGCTGCACTGCGCACGTCGCGTCTTCAAGCACCGGGGCGAGGGCGCGCGGCTGGTGCACCTGGAGTCCAAGGTGTTGGGCCATCACCGGATCGGAGACGTGGACGGTTCGCTGATCCCGGAGCTGTACTTCCGCTTCCTGCGCGGCACGGATGGTTCGGAGCTGGTGCCGGTGCTGGAGCACAACCAGAAGGACATCCTGCTGCTGGCGGCGCTGATGGGCGACCTGGTGCGCCGCTTCCAGTCGGAGGGCACGGAGCGGCAGGACCCCCGGGATCTGCTGGGCTTCGCGCAGGTGGCGGAGAGGGCAGGGGACGCGGCGAGGGCGCTGACCTTCGCGAAGGCCGCCGCGGAGAGCGGAGGCCCGGTGGGAATCGAAGCGCTGGTGCTGGCCTCACGCCTCTGCCGCCGCTCGGGAGACTGCGAGTCAGCGGTAGCGCACCTGCAGCGGGCGCTCACGTTCGCGAAGCCCGGCCAGGGCGCGGTGCTGCACCTGTCCCTGACGAAGCTCTACGAGCACTCCCTCAAGGACCTGCCCCGGGCCCTGTACCACGCCAGGCTCGCAGCCCCCGTGGAGCTGCCCGAGGACCACCAGCTCCGCCTGGAACGCCTGGAGCGTCGGCTGTCGCGTCAGGGCGCCTGAGCGTCAGCCCGCCTCACGGCAGCGCATCACGCAGGCCCGGGAACCACGAGACGAGCAGTCGCTGCGTGCCCAGCTTCACCTGGGCTCGGCCCGACTCGCCGTCCTGGTAGACGCGCTTCTTGCCGTCCCGCTCGTAGGTCCGGGCTGGCACGTGCGCCCGGATCAGGACCGCGCCTTCCGGGTACGCCGCGGCTCGCCGCTGCACCTTCGCGAACTGGAGCGACGCCTCCGGACCTTCCACCTGCTCGATGACCGTCTCCAGCGGGTGGGGCATGTCCGGCATCTGGAACTCCAGCGTCATCCCCGGGGCCAGCTCCTGCCGGTAGTCCTCCGGGAACAGCACGGAGAGCGACGGCAGCACGTTCCGGTTCATCAACGCCACCACCGGCTGCCCCGCCTCCAACTGGGCCCCCTTCGTCGCCGCCACCCGGCCTACCATCGCCTCCAGTGGCGCCACCACCTCCGCCGCCCCGGACGCCGTCTCCAGCCTCGCCAGCACCTGCCCGGCCTTGACCGGCTCGGTCAGCCCCACGTCCACCGACATCACTCGCCCCGAGGCCGGGGCCGGGACGTCCACCCACTCGCCCTGCTGGAGCAGCACCAGGCCTCGCGCCGAGCGGTCCACCCGCACCATCCCCGCGAGCACCCCCAGCGTCACCACCGCTCCCACCGCGCTCCAGGCCCACGCCCGCCGTGAAAAGCGAGGCTCCGGCTTGGGGGAGGAGGGGACAGGGGTCGGAGGGGATTCGGGCCGGGGATCCATGCGCGAAACAGGATGATCCATCCCGGCCCCGCTTCGCCAGGACTGGTTGGAACGCGGGATTCACCGCCAGGCCTTCAACCGGATCCCCGAAACTTGACGGACACGCACGCCTGCTCGCCCTACAGGGCTGTATCCCTGCATCGTCCCGGGTCACCTTGTGCCATGCTGCGTGCGCCTCGTGGATTCCTCCTTCCTCAAATTCGGGTCCCTGGTCCTCGCCGGACTCCTCGCCCCGGGCGCGTTCGCGGCTGAAACGACGCGCGAGGAACAGGTGCGCGCGGAGCTGGAACGCCAGCTGCGCGACATGGTCCCCGAGTCTCCCTCCGAAGTGCAGGTGCTCTTCGCGGGCTTCAAGCCCGAGGACGGCTACCGGCTCGTGGAGACCGACTTCCTCCTGGATGGCGAGCCGCTCGCCGTCCCGGGGCTGGACGAGCTCAACGCGCCCGGCGTCCACCGGCTCGCGAACCTGAAGGTCGAACCCGGCGAGCACACCCTCGTCTCGCGCGTCACGTACACCAACGGCTCCTGGAGCCTGTTCAGCGAGACCAACGGCTTCCTCTGGAAGATCACCGCCTCCGTCGGCTTCCAGACCCAGCGCGGCCTGCGCGTCGTGGTGAAGGCGTCCCCCAGCGTCGTGCCCAACGCGCCGGATCCGCGCCTCAAGCTCAAGCTCACCCACGCCGTCACCGCGGAGATGATCCAGCCGCTGAAGGACGAGCCCGCCGTCGTCACCGCGCCGCCGCCCGTGAAGCCCGCGCCCGTGGATGCCGGCGCCCCGGTGAAGGTCGTCCAGCCCACGCCTCCGCCGGACGCGGGCGTGAAGCCCACGACGACCGTCGTCTCCGTGACGCCGCCCGTGGAGCGCCCGCCGGTGGCCGCCAGCCGCCTGCGCCTCCAGGTGACGTCGAAGAAGCCCACCAACGCCACCGCCTTCGTGCGCGGTCCGGGCGAGCCGCTGAAGCTCACCGTGCCCGGCAAGAAGCCGCAGGACGTGCCCCTGTCCGCGGGCGCGTACACCGTGGACCTCATCGCCGACGGCTTCCTCGCGCAGACGCGCCAGGTGGAGCTGGCCGCCGGGGCGGACACGTCGCTCGCCTTCGCGCTGGTGCCCGCGCCCAAGGCCGCCAAGGCCGCCAAGGTGCAGGAGGGCCGCATCGAGCTGCCCCAGCCCCTGAGCTTCGAGGAGAAGAAGCCCATGCCCTCCAAGGCCGCGCTCACGGGCCTGGAGCTGGCGGTGGACCTGCTCGTGCGCGACCCGAAGGCCCGCCTGCGCGTCGAGGGCCACACCGACTCGCGCGAGGTCCCCGAGCCCGCGCGCCAGAGCCTCTCCGACGCCCGCGCCCGCGCCGTGGCCGACATGCTGATCCGCGCCGGCGTGGCGCCGTCCCGCGTGGAGGCCGTGGGCCTGGGCGACCGCAGCCCCAAGGCCCCCAACCTGATTCCTCGCGGCCGTGAGCTCAACCGCCGCGTGGAGCTGGTGCTGCTGCGCCCCTGAGCCTTGAGGTTGCTTTGGGGCTCCTCTAGCGTCCCGGGCGTTCTTCGCCAAAGGGACGTGCGATGCCTCGCTACGAGTTCACGGAAGGCAGCTCCAGCAAGTTCTGGGAGATCACCCTGGAGGGCACCACGCTGACCAAGCGCTGGGGCCGCATCGGCACCGACGGCCAGGAGAAGGTCGAGGAGTTCGACTCCAAGGCCGAGGCGAAGAAGGCCTACGAGGCCCAGGTCCGCGAGAAGGAGCGCAAGGGCTACGCGCTCGTCGAGGGCTCCGGGGGAGGAGACGACGACGGTGGAGAGGCCACCGCCGAGTCCGCCGTCAACCCGGACCTGGAGGCCGCCATCCTCGCGAAGCCCGACGACGTGAAGGGCTATCTCGCGTACGCCGAATGGCTCAAGGGCGAGGGAGACCCCCGCGCAGAGCTGATCCTCCTCCAGCACTCCGCGCTGGACGCGCCCGCCGCGACGGCCACGGCCACGCGCAAGAAGGTGGAGAAGTACATCCAGACGCATGGGGCCGAGCTGCTGGGCGAGTCGCTGACGGAGGCCATCTCCGACGAGACCCTCAAGCTGGAATGGCACCTGGGCTACATCCGCGAGGCCCGGCTGGGCCAGGTGGACTACGACTCCACGGCGGAGATCCCGGACCTGCTGGCCGAGCTCTTGGCCCACCCGTCCGCGCGGTTCCTGAGCCGGCTGACGCTCGGCATGGCCAACTTCGACGGCGAGAACGACTACGACGAGACGCTCGAAGTGCTCGCGAAGGCGAAGCCCGCGCCGCCGCTGCGCTCGTTGTTCATTGGCGACTTCGAGTTCCCGGACGAGACGGAGATCTCCTGGACGCAGGTGGGCGACCTCAAGCCGCTCTACAAGGTCTACCCCCAGCTCCAGGAG
The DNA here is from genome assembly GCF_054512695.1 of Corallococcus sp. M7. Taxonomy (NCBI): domain Bacteria; kingdom Pseudomonadati; phylum Myxococcota; class Myxococcia; order Myxococcales; family Myxococcaceae; genus Corallococcus; species Corallococcus sp. M7. Next base: position 5,046,987 of record NZ_CM137252.1, on the reverse strand, counting down.
CTGCGCGTGCGCGGCGGGGAGATCGGCTTCGGGAAGATCGACCTGCCGGAGCTGCGCTCGTTTACCGTGGAGACCGGTGGCCTCCACGAGGGCGCGGTGAAGGAGATCGTAAAGGCGAAGTGGCCGAAGCTGGAGTCGCTGGAGGTCTGGTTCGGCCAGGAGAACTACGGCGCGAGCGGCGGGGTGAAGGAGCTCAAGCCCCTGCTCGACGCGGAGGGCGTGCCGGCCCTGCGCAAGCTGGGATTGCGCAACGCCGAGTTCACCGACGAGCTGTGCGCGGCGCTGCCCAAGTCGAAGATCCTGGCCCAGTTGGAGGAGCTGGATCTGTCCATGGGCACGATGTCCGACGCGGGCGCGGACACGCTGGCCCAGAACGCCAAGGCCTTCGCGCACCTCAAGACCCTGGACGTCACCCAGAACTTCCTCACGAAGGCGGGGCAGAAGACCGTGGCCCACGTCGCGAAGTCCGTGGCGAGCGGCAACCAGCGCGAGCCCTATGACGAAGAGTCGCGCTACGCCGCAGTGGGCGAGTAGCCCGTCCGCATGCCGCCGTTCCTGATCATCGGCAACCCCGGGAACCGGCGCGTCACGTTGTTCCAGGAGGCCCTGGTCCGCGCCGGGCTTCCTCCCGCGCACGTGGTGGCGTGGGAGACGGTGGCCCGTACGCCTGACGTCCTCCTGGAGCTGCCCGACACGGAGCGCCTTGTCCGCATCGACGCGGCGGGGGAGGACGCGGCCGTCGAGCGCCTGTTCCTCCAGCGCGGCTACACCGATGCGCTCGCCGCCGGCTGCGACACCGTCACGCCTGAACAGCTGGATGCACTGCCGGATGAACACGGCCGCGTGCTGTGCCCCCGGCAGCACCACCTGGGCTTCCTGCGCGTGCTGGAGGACCTGTCCGCGCGGTTCGCCCAGCGCCCCCACTGGCGTGTGCTGTCCTCACCGGGTGCCATCGCGGACCTGTTCGACAAGCGCATCACGTCGCGCCGGTACGCGGGCCTGGGCATCCCCGTGCCGCCGTTCCTGGACGTGACCCCGGGCACGACACCGGAAACCCTGCGCCACGCCCTGCGCGAAGCGAACTTCCGCGAGGCGTTCGTGAAGCTGTCCTGCGGCTCGTCCGCGTCGTGCCTCGCCGTGTACCGGCCGGACCGGGAGCAGGGCACGCTGCTCACCAGCCTGCATCGGGGCGCCACCGGTTGGTTCAACTCCCTCAAGGTGCGCCGCGTGACGGACGCGCGGGAGGTGGACGCGGTGCTGTCCTTCCTCCTGCGTGAGGGCTCACAGGTGGAGGAGTCCAGGCCCAAGGCGCGACTGGGCGGCGACATGTTCGACTGCCGTGTTCTCGCGGTGCGCGACGAGCCCGTCTTCACCGTGGTGCGCCAGAGCCGCCTGCCCATCACCAACCTGCACCTGGGCGGCTACCGGGGAGACCTGGACGCCTTCCGCGCGGCGGTGCCTCCCGGCGAGCTGGAGGCCGCGATGGAGAGCTGCCGCGCCGTGGCCCGCGCGCATGACTGCCTCCACGTGGGCATCGACCTGATGTTCGAGGACTTCTTCCACGGCCACCGCGTGCTGGAGGCGAACGCCTTCGGAGACCTGCTCCCCGGCCTCACGCGCGATGGCCTGTCCGTCTACGACTGGGAGATTCGCGAAGCGCTGCGCTGAGCGCCGCCCGTCCACAGCCGCGTCGCCGGCACGCGCTCCAGCAGCCCGGAGCCGAACACGCGATCCAGCTCCAGGTACTCCAGGTGCACGTAGCCGATGTGACACCCGCACGTGTCCTTCGAGCACGGGCGCGGCTTCAACGCCGCGTCGAAGTCAGGCGCGTAGAGGTTCCCCAGCGGCTCCTTGATGAAGTGGCACCGGTACGCGGTGCCGTCACCGTCCACCGACAGCACGGACTCGCCGCCACGGCACGCCCGGCCCTTGCTGGGGTGACGGGTGTTGTTCACCGGGAAGAGCGGGTCGATGCGGGTAAAGCGCTCCACGTCCTCGGGCGTGTACGCGTCCAGGCCGTCCTTCACCGCGTTGATCCACAGGTACGTGTCCTCGGGCAGCTCGCGGCGCAGGGCTTCGGCTTCGTCCGCGAAGCGCCGGAAGCCCACCATGCCCGCGCTGTGCCGCACGCCGTGCTCCGACAGCCGCTGGCACTGCGCGAGGAAGCGCGAACGCTTCATCCACTCCGGATGGTACGTGGCCCAGATGCCCAGCTTCTCCGTGCGGCAGTCCGTGAGCCAGTCCAGCCGGCAGGAGAGGTTCGTCTGCACCGCCGCGCGCTCCACATGGGGCAGGTGCGTGAGCCGCGCCAGGGCCTGCTGATACCAGGGCCAGATGAGCGCCTCGCCCCACGGCGTGAAGAACACGGACACGGTGTCCTGCGTGCGCGACTCCACCCACTGGAGGAACCGCTCCAGGTCCGCGCGGTCCTTCGTCAGCTCCTCCTCGCTCTGCTTCCACTTGCCGAAGGGGCAGTACTCGCAGCCGTAGTTACAGCCGGACAGCGGACCCCGGTAGAGCACGGTGAGCTTCATCGCCAGGCGTACTCCGCCATGCGCGCGCGCACGGCCTCGGAGTCCAGCCACGGCCCAATCAAGTCGGAGCGCTCCACGCCCGCCGCGGTGAGCTGGAACACGCCGTCCACGTCGCGCGCCAGCCCGTGCGCCTCCAGCTCCGTGAGCATCGGGAAGTCCGCCTTCGCCTCCGTGCCGAAGCGCTGGCGGTACACACCCGGGTCCACGCCCTCCGCGAGCAGCGACAGCACCAGGTGCCGGTGGCGCTGCTCGGCCGCGTCCAGCACGAAGCCGTAGCGCACCTCACCGAAGGACGCCGAGTCCCGTTCGCTGTAAGCCTGGATGATGCCGCGCACCTCGCGTGAGGCCACCGCGTACTCGGACGAGTAGTGCACCGCGCCCGTGTACGAACGCGCGCCCACGCCCAGGCCCACCATGCCGTCCTCCTGGCAGCGGTACACCGCGCCGCGGGTCGCGGGGGCATGCGCCGCGCGGAACATCCGCATGGACACCTGCGTGTAGCCGCGCGACAGGAGGAAGTCCCGGCCGGTCCGGTAGAGCGACAGCCGCAGGTCGTCCCACGCGCGCGACTTCTTGCCCAGGAAGGTGAGGGGCCGCACGTAGAGCGGGTAGAGGTACAGCTCCTCCGGCGAGTACCGCAGCGCCGCCTCCAGCGAGTGGAGGAACGTCTCCACCGTCTGGCCCTCGATGCCGTAGATGAGGTCCAGGTTGAGCGTGGGGAAGCCCGCGCTCCGCAGCAGGTCCAGCGTGGCCTCCACCTGCGCCGTCTTCTGCGGCCGCTTCACCGCGGCGACCTCCGACTCCAGGAAGCTCTGCACGCCCATGCTCACCCGGTCCACGCCCCGGGCCTTCAAGAGCGCCACCTTGTCCGCGTCCACCGTCTCCGGCGACACCTCCACGGACATGGGCACGCCGCGAGGATCCACGCCCAGCTCCGCCGCCAGGTCGAACACCGTCTCCAGCCCCGCGACGTCCAGCAGGGTGGGGGTGCCACCGCCAATCGCGGCCCGCGCGAACGTGGCCGGCCCCAGCGCCTCCTTCACCCGGCGGGCCTCGCGCTTCAGCGCGGCGAGCCACGCGTCGACGACGTCCTCCTTCGGGTCCGCGGCGGTGAAGAGGTTGCAGAACCCGCAGCGCATCTCGCAGAACGGGACGTGCAGGTAGAGGAACAGCGCGTCCCGCCGCTCCTTCGCCCAGACGTCCTCCAGTGGCAGCGCGGGCGTGAGCGGGCGGTAGGCCGTCTTGTGCGGGTAGCCGTAGAGGTACGCCACGTACGGCGTCCCTTCGAGCATCGACTCCAAGCGCGTCATGGCGCGGAGTCTACCGGCAGCACGAACTCGCCATAGGGCACCGTCCACACCACCGGGTGCCCCAGCCGGTGTCCCGTGTAGCCGTCCTCGCCGTACGCCGTGCCGTGGTCCGAGCACACGATGCAGAACGCCGGGCCCCGCCGTCGCAGCGCCTGGAACAGGGGCGGCAACTGGCTGTCCACGTACGCCAGGGCCGCCGCGTGCGTCGCCTTGGAGTCCTCCGTCGCCCCGGGCACGTAGTGCCGGTTGGGCTGGTGCAGCGCGGAGACGTTGATGAACAGGAACACCCGCTGCTCCCGGGGCAGCGACCCCAGGATTTTCACTGCCAGTGATGCCTGATTTTCCGTGGATCGGGGGTCGGTGACGCCCAGCTCCGGGGCCCAGTGCGCCTCGGAGAAGAGGCCCGGGAGGACGCGGCCCAGGGGGTTCTTCTGGTTGAAGAAGCCCGTCCCGCCAATGCACACCGAGTGATAGCCGCGCCCGGCCAGCCCCGTGACGATATCCGGCGCGTCCAGCACGCAGGTGCCGGGGCCCGTCGTCTCGCTGCCCTCGAAGCGCAGGGCGAACGGGCGGGCGTGCCGGCCCGGGGTGACAGGCGTGGGCAGGAAGCCCGTGAAGAAGGCCTGGTGCGCGGCGTAGGTGAAGCTCGCCGGAGTGTGCCGCTCCTCCCACCGGCCGCCGGGTAGCAGCGCGGCCAGGGTGGGGGTGCGGCCTGCTTCCAGCTCCTCCCGGGCCACGTCGTAGCGGAGCGTGTCCAGCGTGAGGAGGAGCAGGTCGTGCGTGCCGACCAGTGCGTTCAGGTCATGCATGCGGACCGGTGGGGCGGGGAGGGGACCTCATCGATGGGAGGTCCCATACCCCGCCTTTGGACGGCGGGACTACGACATCGGGATGGTCGGGACCGAGGGAAGCGACTCGGTCGGGTTCCGCGGCTGCGCCGGGGTGGCGGCCTCGGCCGGCATGGACTCCAGCGGGCGGCGCGGGGCGTTGGGGCGCTGCGTGTCCATCGTGGAGTTGTAGAGCGACGTCGCGAAGCCCTGCTGCCCGCCCTGCGACAGCCGGCGGAAGGCGTTGTCCAGTGCCTGCTGCCCGCCCTGGAGCCCCTCTCCCATCGTGCGTTCCACCAGCGCGCGGGCCTGCGGCTCGCTGAGGCGCACCGAGTAGGGGGCGCGGTTGTCGGCCGCCGAGTCGTCGCTGGAGAACGCCCCTCGCGCGATCTGCGCCGCCGTGGGGTCCGTGAAGGTCAGCTCGTAGGAGGTCTGCGCCGGCTGGCCCGGGCGACGCTCGGTCGACGCCACCACGGAGTCGTTGATGCGCGTCCGGGTCTGGCCTTCGCCGTTCGCCCCCACCGTGGTCTCCGAGGACAGCGTGCTGCCGGAGATCTCCCGGTCCGACTGGCGCACCGTGTGCTGCCCGGCGCCGTCCGAGGCCACCTCCGTCCGCCGCGCGCTGTCCGCCACCCGCGCGCCCAGCACGCGACCCTCGCGGGTCTGATCCAGCGTGTCCGTGCGGTTCACGTTGCTCACGCCCGGGCCATTCGCCTGGGGCAGCTGGCCGGTGCGCATGAAGTCGTCATAGGCCGCGCGGCCCTCCGGCGTGCGGATGTTGAAGTCCGCCGAATGCGAGCGCCCCAGGCGCTGATCCTGCCGGCCCTCCAGGCCGCGGATGTTGGTGGCGTCCCGCTGGCGGCCGTCGCTGGTCACCGTGGCGCGCACGGTGTCCTCCGACGTGCGCTGCACCTCGAAGCGCTGCGTCTGGGTGCGGTCGTAGGACGTGCTCAGCCCCAGCCGCTCGCCCAGCTTGCCCGGACCGGCGCGCACGCCCGCGTTGAAGCCCGCCTGGCCCTGGACCTCCGCCCGGGCGCGGGTGCCCACCGGCCACGTCTCCGGGGCGGCGGGATTGGGCATCTCACCGTTGCGGATGGCGTCCGTGGCGGCCTGACGCGGCACCTCCACACGGAGGCTGCCCTGCACTCCGAACGAACCGCCCGCGCTCACCGGCCCCAGCCGCGTCGGCACGCCGCCCCGAGGCGTCGAGCCGCGGTTGCCCACCTGGCCCTGGGCCTCCAGGACGAAGTTGTCACCCTGCGTCGTCACCCGGGCGCGGCCCGTGGGGCGCATCGCGGCGGCGGGCGAGAACGAGTCGCGGTTGCGCTCCGCCGCGGCCGCTGCCTCCGGGGCCTGCTGCTGCGCGGGCGCCTGCGTCTGCGGCGCGCTCGCGGGGCGGTTGGCGGGGACCGTCGACTGCGTCGGCTGGAACGTAGGAGTGGGACGGTTGGGATTGATGGAAGTCATGGGTAATGAGGTTATCGACCTTTCCGACGCTTTGTTTCCGCTCAGGGTGTGGCTCTTACACTCCTGAATCTTGAGAGATTCCAGCTACTTCCACCCATCCAGGACCACCTGGACCTACTCGGAGAGGACGTCCACGGCGCAAAAAGCACGCCCTATTGCAACTGAGTGGCAAGGACTTGAAATACGGTAGTAATACGTATTACAGGTTATTCTCACTTTGAAGGGAGTGCACGACATGCAGAACATGCGGAAGCGGTTCTCGACGTCTCGTGGTGGCTGGCGGCCGGTGACGGCGCTGGTGCTGGGTTGCACCCTGGCGGTTCCGGCTGGCGCGCTCGCGGCGGAGCGCACTCCTTCATCGGCCACGCGGGCTCCGGCGGCGCCGGGCGCGGCGGTGGCCACGGCGCTCCAGGCCGGGGGCACCACGCTGGCGACGCCGTCCGGGCTGGTGTTCCACCAGACGGCGCGGCCGGTCAGCGGCCTGCGCACCCTGGACGTGGCGCGGGACACCGGCGTGCAGCTGCACGTCTGGCGTGAGCGGCAGGCGGACGGCACGGAGCGCTCCTTCTCCGCGTACACGCGCGGCGGCTCGGAGCTGCTGGGCCGCGTGCAGCAGGAGGAGTACCTCATCCGGTTGGCGGAGGCGTCATTCGACCCGCTGGCCCGCACCGCGCCGCTGTTGGGCAACGCGCTGGTGGCGGACCGGAACAACACCCTGTCGCTGGTGCAGTTCCACGGCACGCCGCTGCCGGAGTACCGCGAGACCATCGAGAACGCGGGCGGCAAGGTGCTGCGCTTCCTGTCGGACCACACGTACCTGGTGGAGATGCCGTCGGAGGTCCGCGCGCGTGTCACCCAGCTCCCGGCCGTGCGCTGGGTGGGGGACTACCACCCGGAGTGGCGCGTGGAGCCGGCGCTGCGGGACGCGCTGCTCGGACGCACGGCGGCGCTGGCCCCCCAGCGCTACTCCATCATGCTGGGTGAGGGCGGCGCGGCCCGCCAGGCCCGCGTGACGGCGCTGGTGGAGCGGCTGGGCGGCAAGGTGGACCTGGTGGAGCCGGGCGGCCTGCGCGTGGAGGCGACGCTCAACCAGGAGCAACTGGCCTCGGTCGCGCGCGCCAACGAGGTGCAGTTCATCGACCGCTGGGGTGGCCCCGGCGAGGTGGACATGGACATCGTGCGCGAGACGGGCGGCGCCAACTACGTCGAGGGGCTCAAGGGCTGGAACGGGCAGGGCGTGCGCGGGGAGATCTTCGACACCGAGCTGCGCACCACCCACCGCGAGTGGCCCACCGCGCCCATCATCCACAGCACGGGCACGTCCTCCGGTTCGCTGCACGGCACGGCCTGCTACAGCCACAACTTCGCCAAGGGCGTGGATCCGCTGGCCAGGGGTCTGTTGCCGGGTGGGCAGGGCATCTTCTTCCTCTACTCGGAGGCCACGCAGTTCGGCGGCACCAAGTCCCGGCTCACGATGAACCAGGAGCTGATCAACCCGAGCGGCCCCTACCGCGCGGTGTTCCAGACCTCCAGCGTGGGCAGCACGCTGACGACGTCGTACACGACCATCTCCGCGGAGGTGGACGACTACCTGTTCAAGGCGCCCATCCTCAGCACGCAGTCGCAGAGCAACAGCGGCACGCGCAGCTCCCGGCCGCAGGCGTGGGCGAAGAACATCGTCTCCGTGGGCGGCATCCGGCACTACAACACGCAGACGCGCACGGATGACCGCTGGTCCTCGGGGGCGAGCATCGGCCCGGCGGCGGACGGCCGCATCAAGCCGGACCTGGCGTTCTACTACGACAGCATCCGGGGCGCGTACGGCTCGTCGGACAGCGCCTACACGGAGTTCAGCGGCACCAGCTCCGCCACGCCGCAGACGGCGGGCCACTTCGGCCTGCTGCACCAGATGTGGCACGAGGGCGTGTGGGCCGGCCACGGCAAGAAGGCGGACGTCTTCACCAGCCGCCCGAAGATGGCCACGGCCAAGGCGCTGATGATCAACGGCGCGTCCAAGTACAACTGGCTGGCGGGCGGCTCGAACGCGGACATCGACCGCAACAAGCAGGGCTGGGGCACGTCCGACCTGAAGCGCCTGTACGACCGCGCGGCGAAGACGTTCGTCGTGGACGAGACGGACGTCCTCGCGCCGCTCGGCGTCAAGACGTACGCCTTCGTCGTGCCCACCGGTGAGCCGGAGCTCAACGTCACGATGGTCTACACGGATCCGATGGGCACGGTGGGCGCGGCCCGGGCGCGCATCAACGACCTGTCCCTGCGCGTGACGGCGCCCAACGGCACGGTGTACTGGGGCAACAACGGCCTGACGGCGGGCAACGTGTCCACGTCCGGCGGCGTGTCCAACAAGGTGGACACCGTGGAGAACGTCTTCCTCGCGAACCCGGCCGCGGGCACGTGGAAGGTGGAGGTCCTGGCGGACGAGGTGGTCCAGGACGCCCACACGGCGACGACGGCGGTGGACGCGGTCTACGCCCTGGTGGTGAGCGGCGTGAACCTCAACGCGAAGGCGCCGTAGTCGTTGCCGAGCGCGGGCTCCGGTGTGTCCGGGGCCCGCGCCGTGACGGTCAGTGTTCAGCGGGCTTCGCGGGGGCCTGCTGCTGGACCACGGGCTTCGAGGCGCGCTGGAGGACGGGCAGGGACGGGCTCAGCGTGCCCAGGTAGAGCCGGCCGTGGAAGCCCGTCTCGCCCGGCGCTTCGAAGAGGGCCACCTTGCGCGGCGTGTTCGGCTCCTGGCGTCCTTCCGCCGACGGGTTGATGCCGTGCACGTCGCAGTCCACCTGCTGCCAGACGTTGAAGCGGCAGGAGTAATGGGCGCCGCGCGCGAAGCCCACGTCCAGTGCCTTCACGGACGAGGAGGGCAGGGCGGCCGTGAGGCGGTGGCCCATGGGTTCGAACTTCGAATCCCAGTTCACGCCTCTGGTGCGCACGTGCACGTCGCCCGCGAGCACCAGCATCCACGCGTCCGGGTTCTCCTTGCGGAAGGCGATGAGGTTCGCGGCCATCTCCTCCTCGCGCGCGTTGCCCGCGGCCTGCTTGGAGTCGAACGCCACCACCGAGACGGCGTGGCCCTGGGCCCGCAGGCGGCGCGCGGCCTCCAGCAGGTGGATGACGCCGGCGCTGCTGCGGCCGTCCTGATCCACGCGGCGGAAGAAGTCGCTCAGCACGAGCAGCCGCTCCAGGTCCGCGTCCGTGCCGGCGCTGGTGAGGTACTCGTCCAGCGCGGCCTGTTCCACGGACGGAACGGAGAGGGCGAGCGCCACGGGGAGCTTCTTCGCGGTGGCGTCGCAGAGCATGCGCGCCGCGGCGTCCGGCAATTCGCGCGTGCCCATGGGGTCCGCGACCAGCACGGTGCCGCCCTGCGTGAGCAGCGCGTCCACGCCCTCCACGGGGTCGCCGCAGCGGGGCGTGGCTTCGGGCGTCTCCGGGGTCCAGCCCGCGACCTTCACGTCGCGCACGGGGATGGCGGCCTTGCCGCCGACCAGCTCCAGGGACGGGACCATCTCCAGACGCTGGAGCAGCTTGCGTTCCTGGGGCAGGTCGCGGAAGCCGCGGCGCAGCCGGAAGCCCTCCATCTGCGGGACGCCCTCGAAGGTCTCGTGGGCGAACACCTCGCGGAAGTGGTTGTAGTAGTGGTCGTTGGTCCGCTGGCTGCCTGGCTCGGGCGTCTGCTGCGTGACGGCGTCGTCCGCTTCCCGGTACTGGAGGCGGAAGATGCGCACGATGGACTGGCGCGGGCCGACCTCTTCGGGGCGCACCAGGTAGCGTTCGAAGGTGCGGTTGCCACGCACGTTCACGCCGATCTCCCAGGACTGGGAGTACAGCTCATGCGTGGTGTTGTTCTCGAAGATGTCCAGGCGCTGCTCTTCGAGCAGGCGGCGAGCGACGAACATCGCCTCGTCCAGAGGCACCAGGTACACGCGCTCCACGGTAGGGATGGGCTCCGTGTCCAGCGGATCCCCATCCAATCCGCGCGAGATGCCCGTGCACCCCGTCATGCACAGAAGCCCCAGCGTCCAGTGCCACCGCATGGTCCTATCCCCTTTCGTGGAGGGGACAGCCCAAGGCAGGCGCCATCCCCGGACGCCTGAGTCTAGCACTCCGGGTGCGGGAATTGCGCCCCCCGGTCTCAGTGCTCCGCGTCCGTGGGCTTCGTGCCGCCGTCCTGCTGCTGCTGGGCCACGGGCGCGGCGCGCTGGATGACCGGGGGTGAGGCGTTGAGCGCTCCCACCCAGAGCCGGCCGTGGAAGCCCGTGTCGCTGGGCCTGTCGAACAGGGCCACCTTGCGCGGCGTGCCCGGCTCCTGGCGCAGCTCCGGGGTCGGGCTGAGCGCGAAGACGTTGCAGTCCACCTGCTCCCAGACGTTGAAGCGGCAGGAGAACTGCGAGCCTCGCGTGAAGCCCACCTCCAGCGCCTTCACCGGCGACTCCGGCAGCGCCTTCGTCAGCCGCCAGCCCAGCGGCTCGAAGTCCTTGTTCCAGCTCACCGGCTTCGTGCGCACGTGCACGTCACCCGCGAGCGCCAGCAGCCACGTGTCCGGATTCGCCTGGCGGTACGCGATGAGGTTCTTCGCCATCTCCGCCTCGCGCGCGTTGCCGGAGGCGTTGTTCGAGTCGAACGCCAGCACCGTCACCGCGTGCCCCTGCGCGCGCAGCCTCCGGGCCTGCTCGATGAGGCGGAGCAGGGCGCCGCTGCTGCGGCCGTCCTGGTACACGCGGCGCCAGAACGAGCTCACCACCAGCAGCCGCTCCAGGTCCGGGCCGTGGCCCGCGCTGGCCAGGTAGTCGTCCAGCGCGCCCTGGTCCTCCGACGGCATGGACAACGCCAGCGCCACCGGCAGCTTCTTCTCCACCGCGTCGCACAACATCCGCGTGGCGATCTCCGGCAGCTCACGCGTGCCCAGCGGATCTCCCACCAGCACCGTGTTCCCGGCCGTGAGCAGCGGCTCCACGCCCTGTAGCGGATCGCCGCACTTCACCGGCGGCGGCTGGGCCGTGTCGTCATCCCAGCCCTCCACCTGCACCGCGCGCACGGGCGCCGTCGTCCTGCCACCCACCAGCTCCAGCGACGGCACCATCTCCAGCTTCGCCAGCAGCTTGCGCTCCAGCGGCAGGTCGCGCGTGCCGCGCACCATCTTGAAGCCCTCCATGTCCGGCACGCCCTCGAACGTGAAGCGCTCGAACGTTTTCCGGGCGAGGTACTTCTCCTCGTCCTGGATGCGCTCGTTGAGCCACTTGGGCTTCACCTCGATGTTCGTGTCCTGCTCGCGGTAGCGCAGGCGGAAGACGCGGATGACCGACTGGCGCGGCCCCAGCGACGCGCCCTTCACGAAGTAGCGCTCGTAGGTGCGGTTGCCGGGGAGGTTCACCCCGGGCTCGTGCGCGGACGTGTAGAGCTCGTTGTGGTCCGCGCGCTCGAAGACGTCGTAGCGCTGCTCCTCGAAGACGCGCCGCATGGTGAAGAGGGCCTCGTCCAGCGGGACCAGGTACACCGTCTCCTCGGAGGGGATCTCCTCGTCCTCCGGCGTGTCGTCATGGAGGTCCTTCGTCAGGCTCGCGCAGCCTCCGACGCACAACGACAGCCCCAGCAACCAGTGCAACCGCATGGCATGACCTCCGGCCCACCCGTTGTGCTCGATGTTGCTCGCGACGGGGGTGCGGCGTCCCGGCTCCCACGGCCGGGACGACGGGAATCAGTCTACCGGGAAACGCACGGAGAACACGTCTGTCAGGCAGGACGGGTGGGAGCGGCTCCCTGGCCCGTGAGCGACCGGACGACATCCAGCGCGTGCTCGGCGTGCTTCTTCACCTGGATTTGCGAGTCGAACGCGTAGCGGATGGTGCCGCCCTTGTCCGCGACGAACGTCACCCGCCCGGGCAGCAGCCCCAGGAAGTTGGTGCCCACCCCGAAGGCCTTGCGCGCCGCGCCATCCGGGTCGCTGAGAAGGCGGAAGGGGAGGCGGTACTTGGCGACGAACTTCTCGTGGGACTCCGCGGAGTCGCTGCTGATGCCCACCACGTCCGCGCCCGCGTCCGTGAAGTCCTGGTACTGATCGCGCAGGCTGCAGGCCTGGACCGTACATCCCGGGGAGTCGTCCCTCGGGTAGAAGTAGATGACCATCGCCTTGTCGCCCAGCAGATCGCGCAGGCGCACCGGCGCGCCGCCCGGCCCCTGCAGGGTGACATCCGGAACCGCATCCCCTTCTTTCAGCATCTTGGCCATGAAAGTCCCAATCCTCCCGGGCGGGAGCATGGACCGCGCATGGCCTGACCCGCAAATCAATCGGCGGCGCGATGCGGCGGGCGTTCCGGCTTCCGTGCCCCGGCGGCATCGCCCAAGATGGATTTCCTCCGCATCGTCCCCCGCGTTCTTTCCGCAAGAGGAGGGGAGCATGTCCTTCCACCCCCGCGGCCTCGTGGCCGCGCTCGCGCTGTTCTCGCTGTCCGGCCCCGCGCTCGCGCAGGCCCCCGCCGCGCCACCCAAGCCGCCCGCGAGCCCCGAGGATGAACGCGCCGCGTACCTCCGGTCGCGCTTCACGAAGTACGAGGTGCGCGTCCCCATGCGCGACGGCGTGAAGCTCTTCACGACGTTCTACGTGCCCAACGACGCGAGCCCCCAGAAGCGCTACCCCGTGCTGCTCTCGCGCACGCCGTATTCCGTGGGGCCCTACGGAGCCGGCCGCTATCCGAAGACCCTGGGCCTGCCCGCCTTCGAGAAGGACGGCTTCATCTTCGCCTTCCAGGACGTGCGCGGCCGGTACATGTCCGAAGGCGAGTTCGTCAACGTGCGCCCCCACCGCGACACCAAGCGCGGCAAGGAGGTGGACGAGAGCAGCGACACGTACGACACCATCGACTGGCTGGTGAAGCGCGTGCCCCACAACAACGGCAAGGTGGGCATGTGGGGCGTGTCCTATCCGGGCTTCTACACGTCCGCGGGCGCCATCGACTCGCACCCCGCGCTCAAGGCCGTGTCGCCGCAGGCGCCCATCGCGGACTGGTTCTGGGACGACATGCACCGGCATGGCGCCTTCAACCTCCAGCTGGCGTTCAGCTTCTTCTCCACCTTCGGCAAGCCGCGCCCCGCGCCCACCGACGACACCGACTGGAAGTCCTTCGACTTCGGCACCCCGGACGCCTACCAGTTCTTCCTGGACCTGGGCCCGCTGTCCAACGCGGACGCGAAGCACTTCCACGGCGACATCGCCTTCTGGAAGGACTTCGTCGCGCACCCCAACTACGACGCCTTCTGGCAGGCGCGGAACCTGCTGCCGCACCTGAAGAACATCAAGGCGGCGGTGATGGTGGTGGGCGGCTGGTACGACACGGAGGACCTCTACGGCCCGCTGCGCACGTACGCCGCCATCGAGAAGCAGAACCCCGGCATCTCCAACACACTGGTCATGGGCCCCTGGCCCCATGGTGGTTGGATGCGCTCGGACGGCACGTCGCTGGGGGACGCGGACTTCGGCTTCCCCACCAGCGTCCAGTACCAGGACCTGGTGTTGGCCTTCTTCAAGCAGCACCTGAAGGGCGGCCCGGACGCGGCCGTGCCGGAGGCGTTCGTCTTCGAGGGCGGCGCCAACCGCTGGCGCCAACTGGACGCCTGGCCGCCCAAGGGCACCAGGGAGACGCGCCTGTACTTCCAGCCCCAGGGCGCGCTGACGTTCCAGGCCCCCAAGGCGCCAGCGCCGTCGTTCGACGAGTACGTGAGCGACCCGGCCCGGCCCGTGCCGTACACGCAGGACCTGAGCCCCGGCTGGTCCAAGTCGTACATGACGGAGGATCAGCGCTTCGCCTCGCGCCGGCCGGATGTACTCACGTACCAGACGGAGCCGCTGACCCAGGACCTCACGCTCGCGGGCCCGCTGGAGGCGGAGTTGTGGGTTTCCACGACGGGCAGTGACGCGGACTGGGTGGTGAAGCTGGTGGACGTGAACCCCGGGAAGGTGCCCGGCTGGACGAAGGAGCAGGAACACTCCGGCGAGCGCAACCGGGGCGCGCAGCAGACGCTGGTGCGCGGCGAGCCGTTCCGCGGCCGCTTCCGCGACAGCTACTCCCAGCCCAAGCCCTTCACGCCCAACGAGGTGACGAAGGTGCGCTTCGTCATCAATGACGTGTTCCACACCTTCCAGCGCGGCCACCGGCTGATGGTGCAGGTGCAGTCGAGCTGGTTCCCCTTCGTCGACCGCAACCCGCAGACCTTCGTGCCCAACATCTTCGAGGCGAAGCCCACCGACTTCGTGCGCGCGATGCACCGGCTGCACCACACGGCGGCCCAGCCCAGTGCGTTGAAGGTGAACGTCCTGCCCGCGTTGGACGAGTAGATCCCCGGTCCACTCGCGCGCGGTCTGCTAGGCTGCGCGCCCGCCACGAATGACGGGAGGGACATGACCGGTCACGACCGGCCCGACGCCGGGCGGGTGTTGCTCGACGGAGAAGTGGGGGAGGGGGGCGGCCACGTCCTCCGCTCCGCGCTGTCCCTGTCGCTCATCACCGGCCGTCCCTTCCAGCTCAGTGGGCTGCGCGAGCACCGCGATCCGCCGGGCCTGCGTCCCCATCACCTGGCCTACGTGCGCGGCGCGGAGGCGCTGAGCGGCGGCACCAGTGAGGGCGCCGTCGTGGGCTCCACGGAGCTGCGCTTCACCCCCGGCCCGGTGCGCGCGGGGGACTACCTGCTGGAGGCCGGCGCGTCCGGCAGCACGCCCCGGCTCTTCCAGTGCCTGGTGTACCCGCTGGCGCTCGCGGGCGGCGGACGGCTCACGCTGCGGGGCGCCACGCACCTGCGGGCCGGGCCCAGCTTCCACGCGCTCGTCGGCGCATGGCTGTCGGTCGCGCGCGCGTACGGGCTGCCCGTGCAGCTATCGCTCACCCACGCGGGCTTCCTTCCGGAGGGCGCGGGCGAGTTCACCGCGGAGGTGGGCGCCCCGGCCGAACCGCCCGTGCGCGTGGATCTGCCCGCGCGCGGCGTGCTGCGCGAGGTGCGGGTGATGTCCTTCGTGGGCGGACTGCCCTTCGCGGTGGCGGAGCGTCAGTCCCGCGCCGCGGTGGCCGCGCTGCGCGAGCGGGGCATCCTGGCGGAGGCGGACAACCGGCCGCTGGCGGTGACGCGCTCACAGGGCTCCGCGACCTTCGTGCTGGCGCAGTTCGAGCACACCGTGGCGGGCTTCACGTCCCTGGGCGAGCGGGGCCTGGACGCGGAAGGGGTGGGGCGCGAGGCGGCGGAGGCGCTGACCCGCTTCATGGAGACGGGCGGCGCGCTCGACGAACACCTGGCGGAACAACTGCTCTTGCCGGCGGCGCTCCTGGCGTCGGGGAGGCTGGGGGCGGTGACGCCGGGCACCACGCGCTTCACCGCCGCGCGCATCACCGACGCGCTGACGGTCCAGGCGGAGGTGCTCCGGCGCTTCCTGCCGGTGCACGTCCAGGTGGAGCCGGGCGGGAGCGTGGAGATCCGCCCGGCGTGAGGAGGGCTGCTTAGGCCTCGTCCTCGGTAGCGTTGCCGCGGGCGCCGAAGGTGTTGGCGTCCGCTATCTCGCGCACGGTGCCGCGGTAGGCGCGGATGGCGAAGGGCGCGGCGACGAGGAAGACGATTCCCACGAGGCCAATGGCCATCCAGGGGATCGGCGTCTCCTTGATCTGCACGTCCTTGCCGTAACCGTTGAGGTTGTTGCCCATGGCGCGCGCCTTGGCGGCGTCCTTCTCTTCCTGGGTCAACTCCTTGCGGTTCTGGAACTCCTGGGGCTGCCGGCGCTGGGGCTGCGCCAGGACAGCGCCGCCCCAGACAAGGGCGAGGACGAGGACAAGCCGGGGGAGGGAGGGGGAGGGCATGGGCCTTCAGCCTAACAGAGCCTCCCGGCGCGGGTGAACAGGGGTTGCTTCGCCCGGCGCGGGGCGTTACGCGCGCCGCATGCTCCGCCTTCCCTTCCTCCTCCTGGCGAACCTCCTCCTGGGGCTGCGGCTGCTCCTGGGCCTGCCCTTTCGTCTGATGGCGGCGCGCAAAAGACCCACGTGGATCCGCTTCCGGCTCGCGGGCGAGCTCCCGTACCGGCCGCGCCCCGTGCAACGATTCCGTATCGGCGCCGCCGCGGCGGAGCCCGCCACGGTGACCTCACTGGAAGCGTTGGGCCGTGCACTCAAGGTGCTGGCCGCGGACCCGAAGGTCGAGGGCATCCTCCTGGAGCTGGAGGGCCTGGCCATCCCGGACGCGAAGCGCGAGGCCCTGCGCACCCTTCTGTCGGACTTCCAGGCCGCCGGCAAGCGGGTGGTGTCATGGGCGGTGATGGTGGACACGGACGGCTACCCCGTGCTGGGCGCGGCGGACGAGGTGCTGCTTGCTCCCATGGGCCGGGTGGAGCTGGTGGGCTACGCCGCCGAGGCCACGGTGCTGGGCGAGGCCTTTGGACGGGTGGGCATCCACGCGCACTTCGCCCGGCGCGGTGACTACAAGACGGCGCCGGAGCTCTTCACGGACGGCAAGGTGTCCGACATCCAGCGCCAGACGCTGGAGTCCTTCCTGAACGAGCGCTACGCCGTACTGGTGGAGGCCATCTCCAGCGACCGGGGCAAGACGCCGGACGAGGCGCGGGCGCTCATCGACGCGGGGCCCTACAGCGCGAAGCGGGCGCTGGAATCGGGGCTGGTGGACGGACTGGTCCACGAGGCGGACCTGGGCGCGCACCTGGGGCTGGAGGCGAAGAAGGACGAGGAGCCGCCGGTCCCCACCTATGACGCGTACCTGTCGACGCTCGCGTTCCCGCCGGTGAAGTGGCGCCGGCTGCGCCGCAAGCCCCGGCTGGCGGTGGTGGACGTGGCGGGCATCATCATCCCGGGCAGCGGCGGCGCGGGCCGGTTCGCGGCGGCGGACTCGGTGGTGAAGGCACTGCGCAAGGCGGGCAGGGATCCGCGCGCGAAGGCGGTGGTGCTGGCCGTGGGGAGCCCCGGCGGATCCGCGCTCGCGTCCGAGCAGATCCTGGAAGCCGTGAAGCGCGTGGCGAAGCAGAAGCCCGTCATCGCGTACGTGGATCAGATCTGCGCGAGCGGCGGCTACATGGCGGCCATCGGCGCGAAGGAGATCTGGTCCGCGCCCCATGCCGTCGTGGGCTCCATTGGCGTGTTCGTGGGCAAGTTCGAATACGGGGACCTGCTGGAGAAGCTGGGCATCCACCGCACCACGCTGGCGCGGGGCGAGAACGCCGCGTTCTTCTCCGCGTCGCGAGGCTTCACGCCGCAAGAGCGCGCCGCGCTGGAGCGCGAGGTGGAGGAGAGCTACCAGTCCTTCCTGGAGCTGGTGGCCCAGGCTCGCGGCCGGACGAAGGAGGAGATCCACCAGCGCGCGGAGGGGCGCGTCTACTCGGGGCTGCGCGCGAAGGAGGCGGGGCTGGTGGACCGCATCGGCGGCTTCGAGGAGGTCTGCCGCCACGCGCTCGACGAGGCGCGCGTCCCTTCGGACGACTTCGAGCTGGTGCGCTACGGCGGCGCTCGCGCGAAGCTGTCGTTGCTCAAGCTGCTGATGGGCGCGACGCACCCGACGACGTACGCCTTCTGCACCACGGCATGGAGCCTCCAGCGCCGACGGTGAGAACGCGGTTCACGGGACAGCCGTTGCGGATCCCGGGCGAACGCTCCCCGCCCAGAAACCGCACATTGCTGTCCATGAAAACGAACCCGTACGCAGCACTCCCCGCGGTCCCGTCGTTCCACGTCACCAGCACGGACATCCAGGATGGACAGCCGCTGCACACCGACCACCGCGGCGCGCAGTCCGAGACGGGCGGCAAGGACATCTCGCCGCAGCTGAGCTGGTCTGGCTTCCCGGCCGCGACGAAGAGCTTCGCGGTCACCGTCTTCGACCCTGACGCCCCCACGCCGAGCGGCTTCTGGCACTGGGCCGTGTTCAACATCCCGGCGGGCGTCAGCACGTTGCCGCGAAACGCGGGGAGCGCCGACGCAAGGCTCCTCCCGCAGGGCGCGGTGCAGCTCCCCAACGATGCCCGCCTGGCCCAGTACCTGGGCGCCGCGCCGCCGCGAGGACACGGACCGCACCGCTACTTCGTTGTCGTGCACGCACTCGATGTGGAGGCGCTTCCCATCCCAGCGGAGGCCACGCCCGCGTACCTCTCCTTCGTGCTCTTGGGTCACACCCTGGCGCGCGCTACGATCGTCCCCACCTCCGTCACGCCCTGAACCATGCGCCGGCCCTCGCCCATTGAACGCACCGCCAGGCTCCTGGACACGACGGCGGCGATGTACCTCAAGATCCGCCAACGCGAGGCCGACCCCGTCTACGCGGGGGTGGAGTGGCTCTCCGCCGGCTTGATGTACATCCAGCGGGGCGAGAAGGTCTTCCACCAGGGCGATGCGCCCGTCCACGTCCGGGCCGGTGAGTTCATCTGGATCTCACCGGGGACCCGCCTCCAGGTGCGCAACGTCCCGGACGAAGGAGGGGAGTACCAGGCCGAGGGCATGCTCATCGCCCCGGAGCTCCTCCTCCAGGCGGAACCCAAGGCAACACCGGGCGCCTCGCGGGTCCAGCGGCTGCGCGCCGACGAGCTTCCCCGGCTCGTCGACGCGCACCACCGCTGCATCGAGGCGCTCACGGAGAAGTTCCCGGAAGGCGTCGTGCGAGCGCGCGTGCTGGAGCTCATCGCCTGGCTCCGGGACCTGAACATCGACGTGAGCGCGTCATCGAGCGCGCGCCTCGGCATGAAGCGCCTCGTGTCCCGGGACCCGTCGCGGGCATGGACCCTCACGGAGGTCGCCAGGAAGCTCGCCATGAGCGAGGACACGCTCCACCGGCGGCTGACGGGCGAAGCCACGACGTTCAGCAAGCTCCTGACGGAGGTCCGGATGGACCACGCCGTCTCGCTGCTCTGGACGACCGACCTGCCGGTGGGACACGTCGCCATCGAGGCGGGGTACACCTCCGCCTCGCGGTTCGCGACCCGCTTCCACGAGCGCTTCGGCGTGCTCCCCTCGAAGCTCCGCGCGAAGCGGCCCCAGGTGCGTTGAGCCACGCCCTTTCACGGAGAGAATCAGGCCTTTAGCATGCGCGGCATGGCCCGCTCCTGCCCGGTCTGCCCCAGTCAGCCCCTGAACGTCGTCCAGGCCTCCGACGTGGAGGTGGACGTCTGTCCGCGCTGCCACGGCCTGTACTTCGACCGGGGGGAGTTGGAGCGCTTTCCGGACCGGCCTTCACTCAAGCCGCTGCTGAACGCGGCGAGGCAGGCCGCGTCGCGCTGCCGCACGGGCGGGCACCTCATCCCTCGGGCCATGTCCGTCTGTGCCACCTGCCGCGGCGAGCCCCTGGGCTGTCCCGGCTGTGGCGCGCGGCTGGCGATGGTCAACGCGCGCGTGTGCAACGTGGACCTGTGCACGCACTGCGGCGGCACCTGGCTGGACGCGGGCAAGTTCGAGGCCCTGGAGAACGCCGAGGTGACGGCCCCCAAACCCACGCCCGCGACGTCCAAGGGCTGGGAGGTCGCCCCGGCGACGGATGGGGGCGCGGATCCCTGGAAGGGTCCAGGCTCCACGGTCGCGCTGCCGCCGTCGGACTCGCCCACGGGGGGCCTGGGCGTGCGCTCCCCGCTGGCCTGCGTCCATTGCGGCATCCAGGTCTCCGCGTCCCAGGCCTACGCGCTCAACGGCGATCTCTATTGCCGGGAGCACCGCCCGAAGGGCGCCGTGTCGGGAGACAGCCTGCCCAAGAACCGCGACTCCTCCACCTACTCGAACCTGGAAGAGTTCGCGGACAACTTCGACCTGGTGGACGTCGTGACCTGGATCTACCGGCTGCTGCGCCGCTGACCGTTCGTCCGCGGGAGCACCGACGGGGCGGACGTCCGGGCATTGCCGGCCCTGGAGCCGGCGTCTACCCTGCCGCGCCAGTGATGACCCGCCTCGCCCCCCTGAGCCTCCTGTTGCTCGGCACCGCCTGTGCCACCACCTCCCGTGAGCCGGCCTCGGTAGCGGAGGCGTACGCGAAGGCCCTGGAGGAGAACCGGCTGTCGGACGCCTACCGCCTGACGACCGGCACCCCAGAGGGCGAGGGGGCCTTCCTGGACGAGTACTCCGACGAAGCCGCCCGGAAGGAGCGCGCCGCCGCCGTCCGGGCAGGCACGGGCGTGCTGGAGGCCCGGACCCCGTCCGTCACGCTGGCCCGCCAGGGGGAGGACTGGCGCGTGGTGGAGTCCCGCCCCGCAGACGTGCCCCGGGCGGCGCTGAAGAAGTTCCTGGACGAGGTGGACTCCCGCGACTGGAAGGGCGCCTGGGGCCTGCTCGCCTCGCCGCTGAGTGCCCGCTACACCCCGGAGCGCCTGAAGGAGGACTTCGAGCGGGAGCCCCTGGCGAAGGAGCGCCTGCGCCGCGCCCGGCTGGCCCTCAACACCCACGTGCGCGTGGCGGCGGGCGAGGCGCTGTTCCCCCTGGGAGGCGAGCGCGCCGTGCGATTGGTGCTGGAGGATGGCGAGTACCGGGTGGCCGCCATCGAATGACGGCCAGAAGCCGGGCGCGAT
The DNA here is from genome assembly GCF_054512695.1 of Corallococcus sp. M7. Classification (NCBI taxonomy): domain Bacteria; kingdom Pseudomonadati; phylum Myxococcota; class Myxococcia; order Myxococcales; family Myxococcaceae; genus Corallococcus; species Corallococcus sp. M7. The sequence continues at coordinate 5,026,319 of NZ_CM137252.1, read as the reverse complement.
CCGGGGCCGGTGGAAGGCCGGGCGGGCTCCGGAGATGTGCGTTAAACGACGTTGACAGCCCCCGGAGTGCTGGCAATCTCCGCCCCCCTTCGAGCGTGCAAACGCCCGTTTTCAAAAGGTTTCAGGTGTTCCGATGAGCGTGTCCCAGGCCGATGTGATGACGGCCATGTCGAAGGTGATCGATCCCGAGCTGCACGTCGACCTGGTGAAGGCCGGGATGGTGAAGGACGTGCGCGTCACCGGTGACACGGTGAAGCTGAAGATCGAACTGACCACGCCCGCGTGTCCCATGAAGGGGAAGATCCAGGCGGACGCGGAGGCCGCGCTCAAGGCGGTGCCGGGCCTGAAGTCCTTCGACATCGAGTGGGGCGCCCAGGTGCGCGGCGTCGCCGGAGGCTCCGGCGGGGCCCTGCTGCCGGGCGTGAAGAACATCCTGCTCGTGGGCGCCGGCAAGGGCGGCGTGGGCAAGAGCACGGTGGCGGTGAACCTGGCCACGTCGCTCGCGCAGCACGGCGCCAAGGTGGGCCTGCTGGACGCGGACTTCTACGGCCCCTCCGTGCCGCTGATGACGGGCACCGCGGACAAGCGCCCGGTGAGCCCCAACGGCAAGACGCTGGATCCGCTGGTCGCCCACGGCCTGAAGATCATGTCCATCGGCTTCCTGGTGGAGGCGGATCAGGCGCTCATCTGGCGCGGCCCCATGCTCCACGGCGCCCTCATGCAGCTGGTGCGCGACGTGAACTGGGGCGAGCTGGACTACCTCATCCTGGACCTGCCCCCCGGCACGGGCGACGTGGCGCTGACCTTGTCCCAGTCCGTGCGGGCCGCGGGCGCGGTGCTGGTGACGACGCCGCAGGACGTGGCGCTGGCGGACGTGGTGCGCGCCAAGCAGATGTTCGACAAGGTGCACATCCCGGTGCTGGGCATCGTGGAGAACATGAGCCAGTTCGTCTGCCCGCACTGCAACAAGAGCACGCCCATCTTCAACCACGGTGGCGGCCACAAGGCGGCGGAGATGTTCGGCATCCCATTCCTGGGGGAGATCCCGCTCGACCTCAAGGTGCGCGAGGCGGGAGACTCCGGCGTGCCGGTGGTGGTGGGGCACAAGGACAGCCCGGAGGCGAAGGCCTTCCAGGACGTCGCCCGTGCAGTCGCGGGCCGCGTGTCCACGCAGTCCATGAAGAGCGTGCCCCTTCCGGTGATGCAGGCCCGGTAGGACCCAACCGAAGCGCAAGGAGACCGCATGGCCCCGGCCGGCAACGACGACCTCCCGCCCGATCCGCTGTTCGATGACGACTCGGAGCAGCAGTCCGGCCGTGAGAGCCGGAGCGGCTTCGTGCCGGACTTCGTGCGGCGCATGGCGGTGGCCGGCATGGGCGCGGTCTTCATGGGCGAGGAGGGCCTCCGGGCCCTCGCCGGCCAGCTCAAGCTGCCCAAGGAGGCGCTGGGCTTCCTCCTCTCCCAGGCGGAGAAGACCAAGGACGACATCAGCCGCGTCGTCACGGAGGAGCTGCGCCGCTTCATGCAGTCGGAGAAGCTGCGCGACGAGTTCCTCAAGCTGCTCTCCGGCATGACGGTGGAGGTCAAGGCGCAGATCCGCCTGGTGCCGTCGGAGAAGTCCGAAGAGGCGCCCGCGCCGGAGCATCCCCCCAAGGCCCACAAGAAGGCCGCGGAGGGCCCCACCGCGCGCGTGGTCATCACGGACGTGAACGCGCGCCGGCCGGCCTCCAAGCGCTCGAAGCGGGAGTAGGGACGTGGCGGAAGAAGCACCCCGGCGTACCTGGCGCACCCATCCCCTGATCAAGCGGCTGGCGCTCATCGCCATCGTCGCGCTGGGCCTGTGGCTGTGGAAGGTGACGGACGTTCCAGAGCGCCAGCTCATCTACCGGCTGGAAGGCGATGACTGGGGCGACGTGCGCGCCATGGACCTCCAGGTGCTGGACGCCGAGGAGCACATCGTGAAGCGCGAGGAGCGCTTCTTCGCGGACGGTCCGCCCATGGAGGTCACCTTCAAGGTGGACCTGCCGGAGGGCACCTTCCGCACGCTGCTATTCCTCCAGGTGGAGGGGCGCGAGAAGCGGGACGTCATTCGAGGCCGGCTGATGGTGGGCGAGGCCCAGGCCATCGTCGTCCCGTTGAGACTGCCCGGCGCCAGTCGTTGACCCTCCTGGTGCCGTGCGTTATGGCCGCCGGCACAGGAGAGAAGACGCCATGGCTACGGAACACATCGTCGTCGTCGGTGCAGGGCAGATGGGCGCGGGCATCGCGCAGGTGGCGCTCCAGGCGGGCCTGCGCGTGTCGCTGGTGGACGTCAACAAGGACGGGCTCGCCAAGGGCGCGGACCGCATCAAGGCCGGCCTGAAGAAGCTGGTGGAGAAGGGCAAGCTGGACGCGGCGAAGCAGCAGGCCGCCGAAGCGAACCTCGCCACGTTCACCAGCGCCCGCGAGGCGAAGGACGTGGACGTCGCCATCGAGGCCGTCACCGAGAACGAGGACCTCAAGCGCCGCATCTTCCTGGAGCTGGACGAGGTGGTCCGCCCGGGCGGCATCCTCGCCACCAACACCTCCTCCATCCCCATCACCCGCATCGCCGCGGCCACCAAGCGCCCCGAGGCCGTCATCGGGATGCACTTCATGAACCCGGTGCCGGTGATGCAGTTGGTGGAGCTGATCCGCGGCGCGGCCACCAGCGATGAGACGTACACCACCATCCGCACGATGGCCGAGCGCATGGGCAAGACGACGGTGGTCTCCAAGGACTACCCGGGCTTCATCGTCAACCGCATCCTCATCCCCATGCTGAACGAGGCCTGCTTCGCGCTGATGGAGGGCCTGGGCACCGCGGAGGACATCGACACCGCGATGAAGCTGGGCACCAACCAGCCCATGGGCCCGCTGCAGCTGGCGGACTTCATCGGCCTGGACACGGTGCTCTACATCGCCGAGGTCCTGCACAAGGGCCTGGGCGACTCCAAGTACCGCCCGTGCCCGCTGCTTCGGCAGTACGTGGACGCCGGCTGGTACGGCAAGAAGTCCGGCCGCGGCTTCTACAAGTACTAGCCCCCACCAGGAGCCCACACGCACATGGACTACCAGAACATCAAGTTCGAGAAGGACGGCGCGCTCGCCATCCTCACCGTGGACCGGCCCAAGGCGCTCAACGCGCTCAACAGCGCCACGTTCCACGAGATGGAGCACGCGCTCAACTCGCTGACGGCCGACACGCGCGCCCTCATCGTCACGGGCGGTGGCGACAAGGCCTTCGTCGCGGGCGCGGACATCGCGGAGATGGCCACCATCAGCGCCGCGCAGGCGCGTGAGTTCTCCGCCCTGGGCCACCGCGTCTTCGAGCACCTGGAGAACCTGCCCATCCCCACCATCGCGGCCGTGAACGGCTTCGCGCTGGGCGGCGGCCTGGAGCTGGCCCTGGGCTGCGACCTCATCTACGCGTCGGAGAAGGCGAAGCTGGGCGTGCCGGAAGTCACCCTGGGCGTCATCCCGGGCTTCGGCGGCACCCAGCGTCTGGCCCGTCTGCTGGGCCGCGCCCGCGCCAAGGAGCTGCTCTTCACCGCGGACCGTCTGGACGCCGCCAAGGCCAAGGAGATCGGCCTGGTGCTGGACGTGGTGCCCGCGGACAAGCTGATGGAGCACGTCAAGGCGGTGGCCGCGAAGATCCTCAAGAACGGCCCTCTCGCGGTGGCCCAGGCCAAGCGCGTGGTGGAGTACGGGGCGGACCAGGACCTGCGCGCCGCCAACGAGCTGGAGCGCCAGGGCTTCGCCGTCCTCTTCGGTTCGGAGGATCAGCGCGAGGGCATGGCCGCGTTCCTGGCCAAGCGTCCGGCCAACTTCCAGGGCAAGTGACGTGAAGCACGCGGTCGCGGCCGGGAGCCTGCTGTGCTTCCTGGCCGCACCGCCGGTCCAGGCGGAGGAGGTTCCCGAACAGGAGCCCCGCGCCCCGGCCCTGGTGTCCTGGAAGCGCACGCTGTGTCTCTACACGCTGTGCTTCCTGGAGCCCGCCATCCCGGACCTGCGCCGTGAATGGGGCGATGGCGCCCACTGGGTGCTGTCCTGGCCCATCCACCCGTGGGCCACACCTCCGCTGGATGTACCGGGGCCCACGCTCATCCTGTCGCCCTTCGTGGAGCCCCAGCTGCGGCTGCGGCCGTCCACCTTCCGACTGCTCGCGGGAGGACGCGTGTATGCCTTCCCGGACGCGTACCGCTTCGGCGTGCTGGCCGAGGGAGCAGGCGTGTGGGGCGGAGACGGGCAGGGCGGGGTGGCCGGGGTGGGGCTCACCTATGACTTGATTGAAAGGCACCGGGACACCCAACCCTGGACGGTGTCGGTGGTGGTGCGCAGGACGTGGACGGACGCGGGGGCTCGCACGGACGTGTCCTTCGACGTGACGGTGCCGCTGGCGATGTTCTTTGGGACCCGGATTCCTGCTCCCGGGGACGCAGGGGCGTCTTCGGAGTAGCCCCGGGGCGGACCCCGTACTATGGGAGGTCCACCATGAACTTCGAGCTGACCGACATCCAGCGCGAGATCCAGCGGCTGTGCCGCGAGTTCGCCGCCAAGGAGCTCATCCCCAACGCCCGCAAGTGGGACGAACAGCACGCGTGGCCCACGGACGCGGTGAAGAAGCTGGCGGAGCTGTCCCTCTTGGGCATCGCGGTGCCGGAGGAGTGGGGCGGCGCGGGCCTGGACAACGTCTGCTACGCCATCGCCATGGAGGAGATTTCGCGCGGCTGCGCCTCCACCGGCGTGATCATGAGCGTGAACAACTCGCTCTACTGCGACCCGGTGTCCAAGTTCGGCACCCCCGAGCAGAAGGAGCAGTTCCTCAAGCCCTTCGCCAGCGGCCAGAAGATCGGCTGCTTCGGCCTGACGGAGCCCGAGGCCGGCAGCGACGCCGCCGCCCAGAAGACCATCGCCGTGAAGCGCGGCGACGAGTACATCATCAACGGCTCCAAGAACTGGATCACCAACGGCCCCAAGGCCGACGCCATCGTCCTCATCACGATGACGAACAAGGAAGCGGGCAACAAGGGCATCACCGCGTTCCTCGTGCCCACCGACACGCCGGGATTCACCCGCGCGGAGCCGGACAAGAAGATGGGCATCAGCGCCGCCTGGTCCTGCTCCATGTTCTTCGAGGACATGCGCGTCCCGGAGAAGTACCGCCTGGGCAAGGAGGGCGAGGGCTTCAAGGTCGCCATGTCCACCCTGGACGGCGGCCGCATCGGCATCGCGTCCCAGGCGCTGGGCATCGCGCGCGCGGCCTTCGAGGAGGCCGTCCGCTACTCCGGTGAGCGCAAGACGTTCGGCAAGCCCATCCGCGACCACCAGGCCATCCAGTTCATGATCGCGGACATGGCCATGGAGATCGACGCGGCCCGCCTGCTCGTGTGGCGCGCGGCGCTGATGAAGGACAAGGGCGTGCGCCACAGCCCGGAGAGCGCCATGGCCAAGCTCTACGCCAGCGAGATGGCCAGCCGCGTGGCCAACAAGGCCCTGCAGATCCACGGCGGCATGGGCTACAGCAAGGAGATGGACGCCGAGCGCCACGTGCGCGACGCGCGCATCACCGAAATCTACGAGGGGACGAGCGAGATCCAGCGCATCGTCATCTCCGCCAACCTGCTGAAGGAGTAGTCACCCGGTCATGAAGCGCGCGCTCCTCCCCGTGCTGTTCCTGTCCCTGGGCCTGGCGTCGCCGCTGGCGCTCGCCCAGGGTGGCTCCAAGAAGAAGGCCGCGGCCACGCCCGCTCCGGCCACCACGCCCGCGCCCAAGAAGGACGACGGGCTGGACGTGAGCAAGCTGCCCTTCACCCCGGACTCCATCCGCCAGGTGATGGCCCACCACATGCCTCGCATCCAGGAGTGCTACGAGGACCACATGGTGGAGAAGGACAAGAAGGTGGAGGGCAAGCTGCTCACCACCTTCACCATCACCGCCGAAGGCACCGTGCGCAGCGCCAAGGTGGACAAGTACGGCAGCACGCTGAAGGACGCGGGCCTCAACGACTGCGTGGTGGCGGTGCTGTCGTCCATGGACTTCCCCAAGCCCCCGGACGGCCGCGACCACCCCATCGAGTACCCGTTCAACCTCAAGGCCATCGATTAGCGTTCAGGACACCCGCTCCCGTGAACTTCGACCTCACCGAGACCCAGACGCTCATCCGTGACACCGCTCGCAAGTTCGCCCGCGAGCGCGTGGCCCCGCACGCCCGCGCGGCGGACCGAGAAGAGCGCTTCGACCCGGAAGTCTTCAAGGCCCTGGCCGAGGTGGGCCTGTTGGGCGTGAACCTGCCGGGGAAGTACGGCGGCGCGGAAGCGGGCGTCGTGTCCTACGCGCTGGCCATGATGGAGATGGCCGCCGCGGACGCCTCCGTGTCCGTGGCCATGGCCGTCACCAACATGTGCGCGGAGCTCATCCACGCGGCCGGCAACGACGCGCAGCGGGAGAAGTACGTCACGCGCATCACCTCCGGTGAGGCCATCGTCGGCGCGTTCGCCCTGAGCGAGCCGCACGCGGGCTCCGACCCGGGCGCCATGCGCACCACCGCCACGAAGCGCGGCGATAAGTACGTGCTCAACGGCAGCAAGCAGTGGATCACCTCCGGCGCCTACGCGGGCGTCATCGTCGTGTGGGCCCGCACGGGCCAGGCCGGCAACAAGGGCCTGTCCTGCTTCATCGTGGAGGGCGGCGCCAAGGGCCTCCACGTGGGCAAGCACGAGGACAAGATGGGCCTGCGCGCGTCCAACACCGTGGGGCTCACCTTCGAGGACTGCGAAGTCCCCGCGGAGAACCTCCTGGGCAAGGAGGGCGACGGGTTCCGCCTGGCCATGATGGCGCTGGACGGCGGACGCATTGGCATCGCGGCGCAGGCGTGCGGCACCGGCCGCGCCGCGCTGGAGGCGACTGTCTCCTACACCAAGGACCGCAAGGCCTTTGGCCAGGCCGTGGCGGACCTCCAGGCCCCGCGCTTCATGATGGCGGACATGCGTACGCAACTGGATGCGGCGGAGCTGCTCACCCTGCGCGCCGCCGCCCTCAAGGAGGCCGGCCAGCCGTTCACCCGCGAGGCCTCCATGGCGAAGCTCTTCGCCAGCGAGATGAGCAACAAGGTCGCGGACAAGGCCGTGCAACTGCACGGCGGTTACGGTTACATCGACGAGTTCCCGGTCGAGCGTTACTTCCGGGACGCGCGCGTGCAGACCATCTACGAGGGCACCAGCGAGGTGCAGCGGATGGTCATCGCCCGGGAAACATTCCGGCGCGAGGGGTAGCGCTCCGCTTGTCCCACACGGGGCGAGCGGGCAGGGGGCACCAGCCGGGTAGGACAGATGCGGACCCGGCCGGGCGTTCATAGAACACGGATCACCACTTGGCGCAGTGCCCCGCTTGACTCCCGGAAACTCCGGTGTCTAGGGTGCGCGGCTTCCAACCAGCCTTGCGTTCCCATTCAGGGGACACCCGCGGTTTCCCGTCGCTCCCCGCAGGCGGCCGCGCACCCATTCAAACAGGGGGCAGTTGTACCGTTCCAAGGACTTCCCATTCATGCAGCAGAACGTGAACCAGCAGATCGACGGCGGTGACGAAGACTTCGCGGCGATGTTCGAGGCCTCGCTCAAGGAGCGTGGCGGCGACGGAATCCTGAAGGAAGGCGAGATCGTCAAGGGCACGGTCGTGCAGGTGACGAAGGATTTCGCGATCGTGGACATCGGCTACAAGTCCGAGGGCCAGGTCCCGATCTCCGAGTTCACCAATCCCCGCGGTGAAGTCACCGTGAAGTCCGGTGACCCCGTCGAGGTCCTCCTGGAGAGCCGCGAGAACGACACCGGCATGGTCGTCCTCTCCAAGGAGAAGGCCGACAAGATGCGCATCTGGGACGAGATCTCCGCCGCTTGCGAGCGTGATGAGATCGTCAAGGGCACCATCGTCGGTCGCGTGAAGGGCGGCCTCTCCGTCGACATCGGCGTGAAGGCGTTCCTCCCTGGCTCCCAGGTCGACATCCGCCCTGTGCGCAACCTTGACCAGTACATCTCGAAGGAATTCGAGTTCAAGGTCATCAAGTTCAACAAGAAGCGCGGCAACATCGTCCTCTCTCGCCGCGTGCTGCTGGAGAAGCAGCGCGAGGAGATGAAGAAGGAGACCCTCAAGAACCTCAAGGAGGGTGCGGTCCTCAAGGGCGTGGTCAAGAACCTCACGGACTACGGCGCCTTCATCGACCTCGGCGGCATCGACGGCCTGCTCCACATCACCGACATGTCCTGGGGCCGCATCGGTCACCCCAGCGAGATGTTCAACGTCGGTGACGAAGTGCGCGTCGTCGTCCTCAAGTTCGACCCCGCGCAGGAGCGCGTCAGCCTGGGCCTCAAGCAGATCCAGGAGGACCCGTGGCACCGCGCCGACGAGAAGTACCCCGTCGGCACCCGCGTCGCCGGCAAGGTCGTGTCCATCACGGACTACGGCGCGTTCATCGAGATCGAGCAGGGCGTGGAGGGCCTGGTGCACGTGTCCGAGATGTCCTGGACCAAGCGCCTCAAGCACCCGTCCAAGATCCTGGAGGTCGGCCAGACGGTGGAGGCCGTCGTCCTCGACATCGATCCGAAGGCCAAGCGCATCGCGCTGGGCATGAAGCAGATCGAGCAGAACCCCTGGACGCTGCTCGAGGACAAGTACCCGATCGGCTCCGTCATCAAGGGTCAGATCCGCAACGTCACCGACTTCGGCGTGTTCGTCGGCGTCGAGGAGGGCGTGGACGGCCTGGTGCACGTGTCCGACATCTCCTGGACCCAGCGCATCAAGCACCCGGGCGAGATGTTCAAGAAGGGCGACGAGGTCGAGGCGGTGGTCCTCAACATCGACGTCGAGAACGAGCGCTTCAGCCTGGGCATCAAGCAGCTCCAGCCGGACCCCTGGGAGACCCTCTCCGAGCGCCTGCCGGTGGGCAGCCGCGTGAAGGGCAAGGTCACCAAGGTCACCGACTTCGGCGCGTTCGTGGAGATCGAGCCGGGCATCGAGGGCCTCGTCCACGTCTCCGAGCTGAAGGAAGAGCGCGTGGAGAACCCCCGCGACGTGGTGCAGGAGGGCCAGGAGGTCGAGGTCAAGCTCATCGACATCAACACCCCGGACCGCAAGGTGGCGCTGTCCATCAAGGCGCTCATCGGCGAGGGCGAGGACTACCGCGAGTACCTGCGCAAGCAGGCCGAAGGGTCCAAGGCCCGCCTGGGCGACGTGATGGCGAGCAAGCTGAAGAAGTAATCAGCCCCACGTCTTGAAGTGGATGGCGGCCGGGTTCCCCAGTGGGAGCCCGGCCGTTTCCATTTGATTCGCCCGAAACCGCCCGTGATAAGTCGCATCCAAACCTTTCCAGCGGTTCCGGTTCCCCTCTCAAGGAGACAGTTCCATGGCTCGTGAAGTCGTCATCGTGGGCGCGGCCCGTACCCCCATCGGCTCCTTCCAGGGAGCCCTGTCCAAGCTCACCGCGCCGCAGCTGGGCGCCATCGCCATCAAGGCGGCCCTGGAGCGCGCGGGCGTGAAGCCGGAGGCCGTGCAGGAGGTCATCATGGGCTGCGTCCTGCAGGCGGGCGTGGGCCAGGCCCCCGCGCGTCAGGCCGCCCTGTTCGCGGGCCTCCCGGAGTCCGTCCCGGCCGTCACGCTCAACAAGGTCTGTGGCTCCGGTCTGAAGACCGTGATCGCCGCGGCGCAGTCCATCGCCCTGGGTGACGCGGACGTCATCGTCGCGGGCGGCATGGAGTCCATGTCCAACGCGCCCTACATCAGCCACACCATGCGCGGCGGCGCCCGCATGGGGAACGTGGAGTTCAAGGACGCGATGATCAACGACGGCCTCTGGGACGTGTACGGCAACGTCCACATGGGCAACTGTGCCGAGGAGTGTGCCACCTCGCAGGGCATCAGCCGCGCGCAGCAGGACGAGTTCGCGCTGGAGTCCACGCGCCGCGCCATCCAGGCCCAGAAGGAAGGCCTGTTCGCGGCGGAGATCGTCCCCGTCCAGATCCCGGGCAAGAAGCCGGATGAGTTCACCACCGTCTCCGAGGACGAGGGCCCCAAGAACGCCAAGCCGGACAAGATCCCGGGCCTGAAGCCCGTGTTCAAGAAGGACGGCACCGTGACGGCCGCCAACGCGTCCTCCATCAACGACGGCGCCGCGGCGCTGGTGCTGATGAGCGAGGAGAAGGCGAAGGCCGAAGGCCGCACCATCCTGGGCCGCATCAAGGGCTACGCGCAGGCCGCCCGCAAGCCGGTGGAGTTCACCATCGCGCCGGCGGACGCCATCAACACGCTGCTCAAGAAGCAGAACGTGACGGCCAAGGACGTGGACCTCTGGGAGATCAACGAGGCCTTCTCCGTGGTGTCCATCGCCAACAACAAGATCCTCGGCCTGGACCCGTCCAAGGTGAACGTGCGCGGCGGCGCGGTGGTGCTGGGCCACCCGATTGGCGCGTCCGGCGCTCGCGTGCTCGTCACGCTGCTCCAGACGATGAAGGACCAGGACAAGAAGCGCGGCGTGGCGTCGCTCTGCATCGGCGGCGGCGAAGGCATCGCGCTGATGGTCGAGCGCTGAAAAGGACACCGCCCGCATGAACAAGGTCTACGCGAGCGCGGATGAGGCGGTCGCCGATATCCCGGACAACATCACTCTCATGAGTGGTGGTTTCGGGCTGTGCGGCAACCCCGAGAACCTCATCACGGCCCTGCACAAGAAGAACGTGAAGGGCCTCACCATCATCTCCAACAACTGCGGCACCACGGAGCTGGGGCTGGGCATCCTCCTGCAGAACAAGCAGGTGAAGAAGATGGTCGCCAGCTACGTGGGGGAGAACAAGGAGTTCGAGCGGCAGTTCCTCTCCGGGGAGCTGGAGGTGGAGCTCAACCCGCAGGGCACGCTCGCGGAGCGCATCCGCGCCGGGGGCTGCGGCATCGGCGGGTTCTTCACGCCGACGGGCGCGGGCACCCAGGTGGCGGAGGGCAAGGAGTCGCGCATGATCGACGGGCGCCTCCACGTCCTGGAGACGCCGCTGAAGGCGGACTTCGCCATCGTCCACGCCTGGAAGGCGGACACCTGGGGCAACCTGGTGTTCCACAAGACGGCGCGGAACTTCACCCCCATGATGTGCATGGCCGCCAAGGTCACCATCGTGGAGGCGGAGCACATCGTGCAGCCGGGCGAGCTGGACCCGGATCAGGTGCACATCCCGAGCATCTTCGTGCACCGCATCGTGCAGGCGAAGAACCTCCAGAAGTGGATCGAGCGGCGGACCGTCCGCAAGAAGGCGTCCTGACCCATGCCCCTGACTCGTGAACAGATCGCGCAGCGCATCGCCCAGGAGCTGAAGGACGGCTTCTACGTGAACCTGGGCATCGGCATCCCCACGCTCGTGCCCAACTACATCCCGCACGGGGTGGAGGTGGTGCTCCAGTCGGAGAACGGCCTGCTCGGCATCGGGCCGTACCCGGAGGAGGGGAGCGAGGATCCGGACCTCATCAACGCGGGCAAGGAGACGGTGACGGTGGTGAAGGGCTCCGCCTTCTTCGACTCCGCGCTGTCCTTCGGGATGATCCGCGGCGGCCACATCGACCTGGCCGTGCTGGGCGCCATGGAGGTCAGCGAAGAGGGTGACCTGGCCAACTGGATGATCCCCGGCAAGATGGTGAAGGGCATGGGCGGCGCCATGGACCTGGCCGTGGGTGCCAAGCGCATCTACGTGGCCATGGAGCACGCCAACAAGGACGGGCAGCCCAAGATTTTGAAGAAGTGCTCGCTACCGCTGACCGGCCTCAAGTGCGTGCACCACATCGTCACGGACCACGCCTTCATCGACGTGACGCCGGAGGGCCTGGTCCTGCGCGAGCTGGCACCCGGACTGACGGTGGAACGGGTGCAGCAGCTCACCGAGCCGAAGCTGAAGATCGCGCCCGACCTGCGCGAGATGAAGTTCCAGGCCTGACGTAGGGTGCTAGGGTGCGCTTCCGTCTCTCCCTCCAGTTCTGGAGACGAGGCGGAAGCCACCGTCTCCCGGAGAACGGAGCACCGCATGTCCGACACTTCGGAGAAGCCCGTCCCCGCGCCTCGCGCGCACCGCATCGACCATGAGCTGCCCGTGGCGTACCGCACGGTGTCGGGCTTCGTGACGGACTGGGCGGTGAACCTGTCGCGCGGCGGGCTCTACATCAACACGCAGCAGCCGCTGCCGGTGGGCACGGTGGTGCGACTGTTGGTGTCGCTGCCGGGCGCCAGCTTCCCGGTGGACCTGTCCGGGAAGGTGACCCGCACCAACCCCCAGGGGACGCCGGGGCAGGAGGTGCCGGGGATGGCGGTGGAGTTCCTGGACGTTGACGACGAGAAGCGGTCGCGCATCGAAGCGTTCGTGGAGCGCCTGCGGGAAGCCCTGCCGGCGGACGAGCGTGGCAGCGCGACCCGGAAGTAGGGCGGCCCCACCCAGGCGGCCCCCGCGAGTGCGCCTGCGATGACGACGCTGCCCGAATCCCCCATTGAACTGACGATTGAGCGGCTGGGCCAGCTGGGCGAAGGCGTGGCCCAGTGGGAGGGCCGCACCGTCTTCGTGCCCGGCGCCTTCCCCGGCGACACCGTGCGCGTCCGCCTGGAGGCCCAGGGCAAGGTCCTGCGCGGCCTGCTGGGTCAGGTGCTGACGGACGGTGCGGAGCGCGTGTCGTCGCGCTGCGTCCTGTCCGACGCGTGCGGAGGCTGTGACTGGCTGGAGCTGTCCGTCCCGGCGCAGCGGTCCGCGAAGCAGGAGATCGTCCTCTCCACGCTGGAGCACCTGGGCCACCTGAAGCGTACGGACTTCACCGTGCGGCCGTTGATGGTGGCGCCCCGGGACTGGGGCTACCGCCGCCGCGCGGTGCTGCACGGAGCGGGGAAGGGGGCGCTCGGCTACTTCGGCCGGCGCACGCATGAGCGCATTCCCGTGGAGGTCTGCCCCGCGCTCACGCCCGTGCTCACGGCGCTGCCCGGGAAGCTGGCCCCGCTGCTCAAGCCGCTGGCCAAGGACACCGAGGAGGTGCTCTTGCTGGCCGAGGGCGACAAGGCCGCGTTCGCGGTGAACATGAGCGGCCCGGTCACGGCGCGGCACCTGGAGGCGGCGGAGGCCGCGGTGCGCGCGCTGCGGCTGGAGGGCGCGGTGCTGGTGCCCAAGGAGGGCTCGGCGAGGCTCATCGGCCGGCCGGTGCTGCGCTCGCTGTCCCCGCTGCGGCCCGAGGTGCCGGTGTACCTGCGGCCGGATGCGTTCGCGCAGGCGCACGCGGAGGCCAACGTGGGGCTCGTCACGGCGGCCCTGTACGAGCTGGGCGCGAAGGAGACGGACTCCGTGCTGGAGCTGTACTCCGGCAACGGCAACTTCACGTTCCCCCTGGCCGGGACGGCCGGGTCGGTGCTGGGTGTGGAGTCGTCCCCGGTGGGCGTGGAGCTGGCGCAGCGGAGTGCTCGCGAGGGCAGCGTGTCCAACGTGCGCTTCGTCCAGGGCGACGCTCGCAAGGTGTGCGACGGGCTGGTGGCGGAGGGGCGTTCGTTCGACCTGTGCCTCGCGGATCCGCCGCGCGCCGGGGCTCCGGGCCTGGCGAAGTGGATGCGCGCGCTGAACGTGCGCCGGGTCGTCTACGTGGCGTGCGACCCGGCCTCGCTGGCGCGCGACGCGGCGGGGCTGGTGGAGGCCGGTTACAAGCCCGTGGCGCTCCAGGTGGTGGACATGTTCCCGCAGACGCACCACGTGGAAGCGGTGATGTCGTTCGAACGGGGAGCCTGACGCGCCATGGACGCCCGCATCGTCGAGTTCGCTGAAGTGCTCCGCCAGAACGGCGTGCGCGTCAGCACGTCCGAGGTGCAGGACGCGCTGCGCGCCACCGCGGAGGTGGGCCTCGAGGACCGGGGGCTGTTCCGCTCCGTGCTGCGCACCACGCTGGTGAAGCGCGAGCTGGACGTGGAGACGTTCCGCCGCGCGTTCGACTTCTTCTTCTCCGGCGCGGCCCGCACGTTCGAGGCCATCGACAAGTCGCTGGCGAAGCAGCTGGAGGAAGAGGGCTACCTGGAAGGCGACCTGCTGAAGATGGTCATCTACCAGATGAACCTGCTGGCGCCGGAGATGTCCCCGCTCGCGCAGGCCATCCTCGCGGGGGACCGCGCGCGGCTGGCGCAGATCTTCCGTCAGGCGTCGCTCCAACTGGACCTGGGGCAGCTGGAGAGCCCCCTTCAGACGGGGTTCTTCACGCGGCGGATGCTCGCGGGCGCGGGCATGGAGCGGGCGCGCTCCGACCTCAAGTCGATGGAGGACGAGCTGAAGGCCCGCGGGCTGCACGCGGAGGGCGTGGAGATCGTTTCGCGCCACGTGGCCGCGGCCATGCGCAAGATTGAAGACGCCGCTCGCGCGGAGGTGAAGCGCCAGTCCGAGGCGCGCATCCGCCGCCGCACGGACAACGTCACGGAGAAGCCGCTGCACCTGCTCACGCAGGCGGAGGTGGACCAGATGGAGGCCGCCGTCCGCACGCTGGCGGAGAAGCTCAAGAGCCGGATGATCCGCAAGCAGCGCTCGCACCGGCGCGGGTCGCTCCACGCCCAGCGCACGCTTCGCCGCAACATGCCCTGGGATGGCATCCCCATGGTGCCCGTGTTCCGCACCCGCCGGCCGGAGCGCCCGGAGCTGGTGGTGCTCTGTGACGTATCCGACTCCGTGCGCAACGCGTCCCGGATGATGCTGCTGTTCATGCACACGATGCAGTCGCTGTTCGTGCGCGTGCGCTCGTTCGTCTTCGTGTCCGACGTGGGCGAGGTCACCCCGTTCTTCAAGGACCTGGACGTGAGCGAGGCCATCGACGCGGCCACCGCCGGGCGCACCGTGTCCATGAGCTCCAACTCCAACTACGGCCGTGCGCTGGCGGACTTCACGCGCGACCACCTGGGCAGCATCACGCGCCGCACCACCGTGATGATCATTGGCGACGGCCGCAACAACTACAACGCGAGCAACGCCTGGGCCCTGAAGGACCTGAAGCGCAAGGCCAAGCGCGTGCTGTGGATCTGCCCCGAGGACCGGGGCAACTGGGGCATCGGCGACAGCGAGATGCTCACCTACGAGAAGCACTGCACCCAGGCCGTGGTCGTCACCTCCGTGTCGGACCTGGCCCGCATCGCGGAACAGCTCGTCCCCGTCTGAAAACCCCTTCACCCCCGAGGAGCGCCCCCATGGCCCCGTCCTTCTTCGACGACTACCAGGACGTCCCCAACGTGGAGACCGGTCCGGCCTTCGACGCCGCCGACGACCGCACGCTGCGCATGGCGTCCCGGCCGGTGGACAAGGCGCTGCTCGACCAGCTGGTCCGCTACCAGGAGACCTTCCTGTCGCACGTGGAGGCGGACGCCAGCCCGGAGGCCATGGCCGGCGCAGCGAAGGCGGCCCTGGAGTCCAGCGGCCTGGACGTGAAGGCGGCGGAGTGGGGGAGCGCCGTCCTCCGGGCCTTTGGCGGGCGGCGGTGGACCGTGCAGCGGCTGCGCTCGAAGCTGACGGAGCTGGAGTCCCGCTCCGGGCCGGAGGTGGACGAGGTGAAGAAGCGCGTCCAGGACGAGCTGGTGAAGCAGGAGCGGGAGACGGACGCCCTGGGCCGGCGGTACGGTGTGGAGACGGTGGCCCTGCTCCGGGAGCGCGAGGCGGAGCTGGTGGCGCTGCACACCCGGCTCACGAAGGTGCTCAGCCGGGGATGACCCGGAGTGCCCGCCCGGTTGCATTCCGCGTCCGGGCGTTCCATAACGGCCCGTTTTCCTTCAAGGCCCACCCATGAAGCGCTACTTCATCCACACCTTCGGCTGCCAGATGAACGTCAACGACTCGCTCCGCATGAGCGAGGCGTTGTCGAAGATGTCCTACGTCCCCACGCCGGAGCCGGACAACGCGGACCTCATCATCCTCAACACCTGCTCCATCCGGGAGAAGGCCGAGGACAAGATGCTGTCCGCGCTGGGGCGCTACCGCGCCGTGAAGGCCAGCCGGGGCGCCATCCTGGGCGTGGGCGGCTGCGTGGCCCAGCAGGAGAAGGACAAGCTGCTGAAGAAGGTCCCGTACCTGGACTTCGTCTTCGGCCCGGACAACATCGCGAAGCTGCCGGAGGTCATCGCCCGCGTGCAGGACGCCCGCGAGCGCGTGGTGGAGACGGCCTTCGTGGACTCCGAGGAGTACGTCTTCCCGCGCGCCGACGCGGAGACGTCCCGCGGCAAGGTGACCGAGTTCGTCACCGTGATGAAGGGCTGCGACAACGTCTGCTCGTTCTGCATCGTCCCGCACACCCGTGGCCGCGAGGTCAGCCGCAACTTCCCGGAGGTGCTCAACGAGGTGGCGGACCTGGCCGGCGTGGGCGTGCGCGAGGTCACGCTCATCGGTCAGAACGTCAACTCGTACCTGGGCGGCATCAGCTTCGCGCAGCTGCTCCTGCGCACCGCGGAGGTGCCGGGCATCGAGCGCGTGCGCTTCACGACGAGCCACCCGCATGACCTGTCGGACGAGCTGATCGAAGCGTTCCGGGTGCAGCCCAAGATTGCCCCGCACTTCCACCTGCCCGTGCAGTGCGGCAGCGACCGCATCCTCAAGATGATGCGCCGCGACTACACCGTCGAGCAGTACATGGAGCGGCTGGAGAAGCTGCGCGCCGCTCGGCCCGGCATCGCCATCACCACGGACATCATCGTCGGCTTCCCCGGGGAGACCGAGGAGGAGTTCGAGATGACGATGCAGCTCACCGAGCGGGTGAAGTACGACAACCAGTTCTCCTTCGTGTACAGCCCTCGCCCCAAGACGGGCGCCGCGCTGCGCGAGAAGGACTGGGGCCCCATCCCGCACGAGGTGAAGGTGGCCCGGCTGGAGCGGTTGCAGAAGCTCCAGCGGCGCATCAGCGGCGAGTACACCCAGGCGCAGGTGGACCTGGACGTGGAAGTGCTCGTCGAAGGCCGCTCGCGCTACGACGCCACCAAGCGCTTTGGGCGCACGCCGGAGAACCGCACGGTGAACTTCGAGGGCGATGCTCCCGCGGGCTCCATCGTGAAGGTGCACGTGGAGCGCGCCACGCCCAACCAGCTCGCGGGCAAGCAGGTGGCGATGCTCCAGGCGCCCACCGTGACGCCGCCCGCCGTGGAGCTGCCGGTGCCGATGCATGTCCCGGCGGAGGCCTGACGCTTCCGCCGCTGTCCCGCCGTCGGAGGTGCCACCATGCCGTTGAAGCCGTTTCGCGGGGTGTCCCCCCGCGTCCATCCGAGCTGCTTCATCGAGGACTCCGCCCAGGTGGTGGGCGATGTGGAGCTGGGCGAGGACTCGTCCATCTGGTTCAACTCCGTGCTGCGCGGGGACGTGAACTCCATCCGCATCGGCAAGCGCACCAACATCCAGGACCTCACCATGATCCACGTCACCAGCCAGGGTGACTCGACCACGGTGGGCGACGACTGCACGGTGGGCCACCGGGTCATCCTCCACGGGTGCGTCGTGGGCCACCGCGTGCTGGTGGGCATGGGCGCCATCCTGATGGACGGCGTGGAGGTGGGGGACGACTGCATCATCGGCGCCGGCACGCTCCTGACACCCGGGACGAAGATCCCCCCCGGGTCGCTGGTGGTGGGCTCGCCCGGCAAGGTGAAGCGCCCCATCCACGACGGCGAACGTGAGTTCCTGGTGCAGTCCGCCCTCCACTACGTGCACACCGCCGCCGAACACCGCGCCAGCCGCTGACGCGGCCGCGTTGTGCGTGTTAGGAACACCCCATGGCGCTCGCCCCCGAGACGACCCTGAAGGCCTGTCCGCTCTTCAAGGGCTTCACCGACACCGGCATCTCCATCTTCGCGGCGGCGGCCGTGTCGCGCGCCTACCCCAAGGGGACGGCCCTGTTCACCGAGGGCAAGGCGGGGGACTCGCTGCTCATCGTGGGTGAGGGCACGGTGCGGCTGAGCGCCCGGAGCCCCTCGGGCGAGGACGTGCCCCTGGGCGAGGTGACCGTCGGTGAGCCCCTGGGAGAGCTGGCGCTCGTGCAGAAGGGCGAGCGGCTGTGCTCGGCCACGGCCCAGACGGACGTGATGGCGCTGGAGATCCGCGCGGCGGACTTCCAGAAGCTGTTGGCGCAGAAGCCGCAGGCCTGCATCAAGTTGTTGATGGGCATCGTCAGCCACTTCGGCGCCAAGGCCCGGGACAACCGGGACATGCTGCGCACGCTGGTGGCGCGGGCCCCGGGAACCTGAGCGACTGTCGGACAGGTGGCTCCAGGCTCCAGCCGGGAGGTGGAACTCGCGAACGGGCCTGCCACCCGCACCCGAGGTGGTTACTGTGCTCGCCTGGAGCCTCCCCGGGCTCTCGGGCTGTCGCACACCGTAGGTATGGGTAGACATGCGGCCGGCGGCTTTCGTGGTGTGGCGTCGACGCTTGAGGTGGGAAGCTGTGCGGCCGGAGTTTTCAACGACCGCACCCGGTTGATGGCTGGGTGATGGACGGGCCGGCCCGGGTGGTTGCCGAGCGGCCCTTCTGGAAGTGATTGGACGGAACGACGCGTGGAAGAACTGCTCACCAACCTGCTCGGTAGCTCCCAGGGCCTTTTCGCCTACCTGTCCGTGTTCGCCATCCTGGTGGCGTGCGGACTGGGCGTGCCGCTGCCGGAGGACATCTCGCTCATCCTCGGTGGGTTCCTGGCGCACAAGGGCGCGGCCAACCTGCCGGTGATGATGGCGGTGGGGTTCTTCGGCATCCTCGTAGGTGACAGCCTCATCTACCTGGCGGGGCGCCGGCTGGGCACGAAGCTGGGGCGCGACCCGGGGGCGAAGGGCGGGGGGTTCTTCTCGAAGATCGTCACGCCGGAGAAGCGGGCGAAGGTGGAGTCCCTCTTCGTCACGCACGGCCAGAAGATCGTGATGATCGCCCGCTTCATGCCGGGCGTGCGCGCGGTGACGTACTTCACCGCGGGCTCCGTGCACATGTCGTACTGGCGCTTCATCTTCTGGGACGGGCTGGCGGCGCTGCTGTCCGCGCCGGTGTTCGTGTGGCTCGGGTTCCACTTCGGTGGCGAGCTGGACATGGTCATCCGCAAGCTGAAGGACGGCCAGGTGGTGGTGCTGGGAACGCTGGCGGTGCTGGGGGTGGGCTACTTCCTCTACCGCCGCCGCAAGAACGCGAAGCTCAAGGCCGAGGCCGCCACCCAGGCGCAGGTGACGCCGGTGGCCCTGCCGCCCGTGCCGGAGACGCTGGAGAACAGCATGTCGCCGACGCGCGCGGCCAGCCCCAGCTCCTTCTTCGACGTGCCCGCCGACAAGGCGCCCACGTCCGAGCCGGACCTGAACGCGCACAAGTAGCCGCGGTTCATCGGTGACGCGGTTCACGGACCCCGCCCCCTCGACGAGAGGGAGCGGGGTTCTTCGTTGCTACCTGCCCGCGTCGCGGAGGGCCGTCGCCAGCAGCTCCGCCACGGACTGCACGGTGGGCTCGCGCAGCAGCGTGTGGTGGGTGCCCGGCAGCTCGTGCGATTCGAGCTGCTCGCCCACCAGCGCCGCCCAGCCGCCGTCGGGCGGGCGCGTCTCGTCCCGCTCCTCCGCGTGGATGCGCAGCACGTGCTGCTCCATCGCGGGCGGGTGGTAGCGCCGGGCCGCTTCGAGGTTCGCCTCGAAGACCTGGAAGAGGGCCGTGGCATCCACTCCGGGCGGGAGCACGCCGGCCTGGGCCGCTGACTCCAGCACCTGCGTGAGCGACGCTTCGGGTTCCAGGCCCAGGTCCTGTGCGAACAGGCCTGCCGCCAGCGTGCGGTCCAGGTCCGGCTCCGAGTCCGGCACCGTCTCTGGCACGTACGAGTCGATCATCGCCACCAGCTCCACTGCTTCACCGGCTTCGCGGAGCTGGTACGCCATCTCATAGGCGATGACGCCGCCCAGGGACCAACCGCCCAGACGGTACGGGCCGTGGGGCTGGACGCCTCGCACCGCCCGCACGTAGCTGGCGGCCAGGGCCTCCACGGTGTCCAGCGGCTGATCCGTGCCGTCGAGGCCTCGGGCCTGGATGCCGTAGAAGGGCTGGTCCGGTCCCAGCCTCCGCGCGAGCTCCGCGTAGGCCAGCACGTTGCCGCCCACCGGGTGCACACAGAAGAACGGCGTGCCGGTGCCTTCGGTCGTGAAGGGCACCAGTGGGCTGAAGGGCTTCGGCTCCTCGGGCTCTGCCTCTCCCAGCAGGAGCGCGAACCGCTCCACGCTGGGGGCCTGGAAGAGCGCCGACAGGGGCAGCTTGCGGCCCGTCTCCCGGTGCACCGCCGCCATCAGCCGCACCGCGAGCAGCGAGTGTCCACCCAGTTCGAAGAAGCTGGTGCGCACGTCCACGGTGGCCAAGCCCAGGGCTTCGGCCCACAGGCGTTCGAGCAGCGCTTCCTGTTCGTCCCTGGGGCCGACCCTCTCTTCGGGGTTCGTGGCTTCGTCCACCGGCGCGGGCAGCGCCGCGCGGTCCACCTTGCCGTTGGGCGTCAGCGGCAGGACG
Organism: Corallococcus sp. M7; assembly: GCF_054512695.1. Classification (NCBI taxonomy): domain Bacteria; kingdom Pseudomonadati; phylum Myxococcota; class Myxococcia; order Myxococcales; family Myxococcaceae; genus Corallococcus; species Corallococcus sp. M7. The sequence continues at coordinate 5,005,793 of NZ_CM137252.1, read as the reverse complement.
GGCAGGGCGACGTAGGCGGCCGGGAGCATGTAGTCCGGCAGCGAGTGCTGGAGGTGGTTTCGGAGCGGAGCGGTGTCCACCTCCGGCGCCACGTACGCCACCAGCCGCTGCACTCCGGGCACGTCCTCGCGCGCGAGCACCATCGCGTCGCGGATGCCCGGGTGCGTGCGCAGCGCGGCCTCGATTTCACCCGGCTCGATGCGGTAGCCGCGCAGCTTCACCTGGAAGTCCACACGCCCCATGAAGTCGAGCGTGCCATCGTGCTTCCAGCGGACCCGGTCGCCCGTGCGGTAGAGGCGGGCTCCGGGCTTCGTGCTGAACGGATGCGGCAGGAAGCGCTCCGCCGTCAGGTCTGGACGGTTGCGGTAGCCACGCGCCAGGCCCTCGCCCGCGATGAACAGCTCACCCGGGACGCCCACCGACACGGGGCTCAGGTTCGCGTCCAGCACGTAGGCCCCCATGTTCACCAGGGGCCTTCCGATGATGGGCGTGGGGTGCGCCGTGCCGGAGATGCGTTCCCAGGTCGCATACACCGTCGTTTCCGTCGGGCCGTAGAGGTTGAACGCCCGCGTGCGCCGCGCCTCCGCGAGCGTGCGCCACGTCACCTCGTCCACCGCCTCACCGGCGAGGAGGATGTGCGCGGGCACATGCCCCTGCTCCAGGAGGCCCGCCTCCAGCAGCAGCTTGAACTGCGAAGGCGTGCAGTCCAGGACGTCCACCCTCCGCTGCTCCAGCCACGCGAGCATCGCCTCCGGATCCTGCCGCACGGCTTCCGGGACGAGGCACAGGCAGTGGCCGTCTCCCATCAGCACCCACTGCGCCACCGACACGTCGAAATAGTACGGCGCGTTGAGGGCCACCCGCATGCCCGGAGGCGCCTTGCTGAAGCACGCCTCGTCCATCGCGTGCCGCAGGTGAGAAAGCGAGCGGTGCTGGACCATCACGCCCTTGGGCGCGCCCGTGGAGCCCGACGTGTAGATGACGTAGGCCAGATGCTCCGGCCGCACGCCCGAACGCGGGTTGCCCGGCGAGGACGCTTCGATGCGCCGCGCGTCCGCGTCCAGCCGCACCACGTGCCGCACTGCCGGCTGCCACGACTCCACCTGGGCCTGCATGGTCAGCAGCACGGCCGCGCCGCTGTTCTCCAGGATGAAGGCCCGTCGTGCTTCAGGGGCCGCGGGGTCGAGCGGCACGTACGCGCCGCCCGCCTTGAGGATGCCGAGGAGGGCGACGATGGCCTCGGGCGAGCGCTCCAGGCAGAAGGCCACCGGCACCTCCGGGCCCACGCCCAGCGAGCGCAGGTAGTGCGCCAGTTGGTTCGCCCGCACGTTGAGCTGGTGGAAGGACACCGTCGTGTCGCCCATCACCACGGCGGGGGCCTTGGGCGTGCGCGCCACCTGCTGTTCGAAACGTGCGTGGAAGGGCAGGTCGGCGTCGAAGCGGGCCGCCTCGCCGCTCCACTCCTCCAGCACCCACTGGCGCTCCTCCGCCGTCAGCAGGGGAAGGGTGTCCAGCGCGGCGTCGGGCTTCGCGACCGCGCCCTCCAGCAGTTGGACCAGGTGCTCGGAAAGTCGGCGCGCCGTGGCGGGCTCGAAGAGGTCCGTGGCGTAGGAGAGGGTGCCCTCGAAGCCCTGCTCCGTGCGGGACAGCGCGAGGTCCAGGTCGAACTTCGTCGTGGGCAGGTCCACCTCCACCGGACGCAGCGTCAGCTCCGGCAGGCGCACCTCCGCGTCCGGCATGTTCTGGAGCGCGAAGAGGGCCTGGATGAGCGGCGTGCGCGACAGGTCGCGCGCGGGCTGCACGGCTTCCACCAGGCGCTCGAAGGGGATGTCCTGGTGCTCGTACGCGCCCAGCGTGGTGGTGCGCACCTGCGCGAGCAGCTTCCGGAACGACGGGCGGCCGTCGAACCGTGCGCGCAGCACCAGCGTGTTGACGAAGAAGCCGATGAGGCCCTCCGTCTCCGCGTGACGCCGGCCCGCGATGGACGTTCCGACGAGCAGGTCCTCCTGGCCAGAGTACCGGTGCAGCAACGTCTGGAAGGCCGCGAGCAGGACCATGAAGGGCGTGGCGCCCTCCGCCTGGGCCAGTGCCTCCACGGCTTCGCTCAGCGACTGTGACAGGCGCACCGGGAACATCGCGCCCCGGGCGGAGCGCTGCGGCGGACGCGGCTTGTCGGTGGGCAGGGCCAGGGCCTGTGGGGCTCCGGCCAACTGCTGCGTCCACCAGGCGAGCTGCGCGTCCAGCACCTCACCCTGGAGCCAGCCGCGCTGCCACACGGCGAAGTCCGGGTACTGCACCGGCAACGGAGCCAGCGGCGAGGGCTGCCCCTGACGGAAGGCCTCGTAGAGCGCGGTGACTTCACGCACCAGGATGCCCATGGACCAGCCGTCGCCGATGGCGTGGTGCATGCACAACAGCAGCACGTGATCCGCTTCGCCCAGCTTCAGCAGCGTGAGCCGCACCAGCGGCCCCATGGCGAGGTCGAAGGGCTTCAGCGCGTCCTCGCTCGCGAGCCGCATGGCCTCCGCTTCCCGCATGTCTTCGGGCAGGTCCGTCAGGTCCACCACCGACAGGACTCCGGTGGGGGCAGGGTGCACGTGCTGACGGGGTTCACCGTCGTGGGACTCGAACGTGGTGCGCAGCGCTTCGTGCCGTTCCACCAGCGCGTCGAAGGCCTGCTGGAGCGCGGGCACCTCCACCGCGCCGGAAAGGCGCAGTGCCGAGGGCATGTTGTAGAGCGCGCTGCCCGGGTCGAGCTGATCGATGAACCACAGTCGCTGCTGAGCGAATGACAGCGGATGCGGACCGGGGCTCGTCGCCGGACGCAGTGGCGGCAGGGCGCTGGCTTCCGGCGCGTCCGGCAGCCGCTGGGCGAGCGCCGCCACGGTGGGGGACTCGAACAGTGCCCGGACGCCTACATCCACGCCGAAGCGGGCGCGGATGCGGGAGACCAACTGCGTGGCCAACAGCGAGTGGCCGCCCAGCTCGAAGAAGTGGTCGTTGCGGCCCACCACGGGCACGTTCAACAGCTCCTCCCACAGCGAGGCCAGGGCCACCTCCGCGGGTGTCGCCGGTGCCTCGTACGTGCGTGCGGCGCGCCACTGCGCCTCCGGCGACGGCAGTGCCTTGCGGTCCACCTTGCCGTTAGGGGTCAGCGGCAGGACGGGTAGGGTGACGAACGCGGACGGCACCATGTACTCGGGCAGGTGCCGGCGCAGGTGCTCGCGCAGACCTTCCGTGTCGCCTTCCGTCACCACGTAGGCCACGAGCCGTGCGTCGCCCGGCACGTCCTCGCGCACCAGGGCCACCGCGTCACGGACGCCCGCGTACGTGCGCAACGTGGCTTCGATTTCGCCCAGCTCGATGCGGTAGCCGCGCAGCTTCACCTGGAAGTCCAGGCGGCCCATGAACTCCAGCGTGCCGTCCGGCCTCCAGCGGCCCCGGTCTCCCGTGCGGTAGAGGCGGGCTCCAGGCTCGTCGCTGAACGGATCCGGCAGGAAGCGGTCGGCCGTCAGGTCCGGCCGGCCCAGGTAGCCGCGTGTGACGCTCTCGCCGGAGAAGCACAGCTCGCCCGGCATCCCGATGGGCACTGGCCGCTGCCGCGCGTCGAGGACGTAAGCGTTCAGGTTCGCCACCGGCCGGCCGATGAAGGGCTCGGTCCGGCGCGTTCCCTGGATGGTGACGCCCGCCGTGCAGACCGTGCACTCCGTGGGGCCGTAGCCATTGAAGACGCGCGTGCGGTCCGTCGCGGCCAGCTTGCGCCACGACTCCGCGTCCAGTGCGTCACCTCCCATCATCACGAGGGGCGGCACCCAGGTCCGCTCCAGCATTCCGGCCGCCAGCAGCGGCTTGAGCTGCGCGGGCGTGCAATCGAACGAGTCGATGCGGTGCTGCTCCAGCCACGCCAGCATTGCTTCCGGGTCCACGCGCAGCGCGTCCGGGACGATGTGGAGGCAGTGTCCGTCGATGAGCTGCACCACGCGGTCCATCACCGCGTCGAAGTACAGCGGCGCGTTGACGCTGACGCGCTGGCCCTTGGGCTGGCCCGCGTAGAAGGCGCGGATGAAGGCGCGGTGCATGTTGAGGATGGTGCGGTGTTGCACCATCACGCCCTTGGGCCTGCCCGTGGAACCGGACGTGTACAGCACGTACGCCAGGTGCTCCGGGCCCGTCAGGGCGGGCAGGGGCTCATGGGAGAGAGCGCCCAGGCCGGTCTGCTCCACATCCAGCCACAGCGTCTGCACCGCGCCCGGACTCCAGTCGCCACAAGCGGCTTCCGTCGTGACAAGCACGGCCGCGGCACTGTCCTTCAGCACGTAGTCCTTGCGCGCGGGCGGGGCGCTGGGGTCCAGCGGCACGAAGGCGCCACCGGCCTTGAGCACCGCGAGGAGCGCCACGATGGCTTCCACCGAACGCTCCAGGCACAGGCCCACCCGCACCTCCGGGCCCACCCCCATGGAGCGCAGCCTCCATGCGAGCTGGTTCGCCCGTGTGTCGAGCTGCCGGTATGTCAACGCCGTCTCTCCGAACACGACGGCCGGCGCATCCAGGGTGCGCGCCACCTGCCGCTCGATGAGGCCGTGCAGCGTGGCGTCGCGTTCGAAGTCCACCCGCTCACCGCCGCCCATGCGCACCAGCCGCACCAGCTCCTCTGGCGACACGAGCGACACGTCCGCCAGCGGCAGGTCCGGCGCGTCGCACACGGCCTCCAGCAGCCTGCGCAGGTGCGCGACGAGCCGCTCGATGGTGCTCGCGTCGAAGAGGTCCGCGGCGTAGTGGATGCGGCCCTCGTAGCCGTCGCGGGTCCGGTTCAGATCCAGCGCCAGCTCGAACTGCGTCGGCGCGCCGCCTTCGAAGTGGGTCGGCCCCACGGTCAGGCCGGGCACGGCCAGCTCCGGCACGGGCGCGTTCTGGAGCGCGAACATCGCCTGGAAGAGCGGCGTGCGGCCCAGGTCACGCTCGGGCTGGAGCGCTTCCACCAGGTGTTCGAACGGGATGTCCTGGTGCTCGTACGCGCCCAGCGTGGTGGCGCGTATCTGTGCGAGCAGCTCGCGGAACGTCGTCTTCGCGCCGAAGCGCCCGCGCAGCACCAGCATGTTCACGAAGAAGCCGATGAGGCCCTCCGTCTCCGCGTGGCGGCGGTTCGCGATGGGCGAGCCCACCAGCACGTCGTCCTGTCCGGAGACTCGCGACAGCACGGCCTGGAACGCCGCCAGAAGCGCCATGAAGGGCGTGGCGCCTTCGGCCTGCGCCAGTGCGTCCACGCGCTCGCTCAGGACGCGCGGCAGCGTTACCCGGACCAGGCCGCCCTGCTGCGTGGCGGTGGCGGTCCTTGGCCGGTCCGTGGGCATGTCCAGCACGAAGGGCGCACCGGACAGCTGCTGCTTCCACCACTCCACCTGCGCTTGCAGCACGCCGCCCTGGAGCCAACCGCGCTGCCAGACGGCGTAGTCCGCGTACTGCACTGGCAGCTCCGGCAGGACGGCGGAACGGCCCGCGCGCATGGCCTCATAGAGGGCCGTGAGCTCCCGCACGAGGATGCCCAGCGACCAGCCGTCGGACACGATGTGGTGCAGGTGCAGCACCAGCACGTGCTCCCGTTCATCCAGTTTCATCAGCAGCGCGCGGATGACCGGCCCGCGCTTCAGGTCGAACGGCTTCAGCGTCTCCGCGTGGCCCAGGCGCTGGGCTTCGGCCTGCCTCGCGGCACGGCTGCCCAGGACCATCAGGTCCACCGTCTCCAGAGGGACGTGACCCTCTGGGCGGATGTCCTGCACGGGCTTGCCGGCCTCCATGCGGAACGTGGTGCGCAGGGATTCATGCCGCGCCATCAGCGCGTCCAGGCTGCCTCGCAGTGCTTCCACGTCCAGGTCGCCGGTGAGGTTCAGCGCCAACGGCATGTTGTAGAGCGGGCTGCCTGGCTCCAACTGGTCGATGAACCACAGCCGCTGCTGCGCGAAGGACAGCGGCGGCGCGGACGTGTGTTCCGAACGGACCAGCGGTGGCGCCTGGGTGCGGCGGGCATCCACCAGCCGCTCCGCCAGTGAGGCCACCGTGGGAGAGCGGAACAGCTCGCCCAGAGGCAACTCCACGCCCAGTGCCGACCGGATGCGCGACACGACCTGCGTGGCCAGCAGCGAGTGCCCACCCAGCTCGAAGAAGTCGCCGTGGATGTCCACGGTCTCCAGGTGCAGCACCTGCGCCCAGATGTCCGCGAGTGTCTTCTCCAGCGCGCTTCGGGGGGCAGCGGTGGAACTGTCCGCGACACGGGCCTGGGGCGCGGGCAGGGCCTTGCGATCCACCTTGCCGTTGGCGCTCAGGGGCAGCTTGGGCAGCACCACGATGGCCGAGGGCACCATGTAGTCCGGCAGCTGCTTCTGCACGGACGCCCGCAGTGCTCCCGTGTCCAGGCCTCCGTCTTCACCGTTCACGACGTAGCCCACGAGGCGCCTGTCGCCCGGTACGTCCTCGCGCACCACGACCACCGCCTCCTGGACCTCCGGCGACTGGCGCAGCACGGCTTCGATTTCGCCGGGCTCCACGCGGAAGCCGCGCAGCTTCACCTGGAAGTCGGTGCGGCCCAGGAACTCCAACGTCCCATCGCGCTGCCAGCGCACGCGGTCGCCCGTGTCGTAGAGACGCGCTCCGGGTTCGGTGGCGAAGGGGTGGGGGATGAAGCGTTCAGCCGTGAGGTCCGGGCGCTGGAGGTAGCCCCAGGCCAGGCCGTCTCCGCCCACGTACAGCGTGCCCGGCACGCCCGGAGGCACGGGCCGGAACGCCGAGTCCAACACCCACGCCGAGGAGTTCGACAGCGGCCGGCCGATGGGCACCGAGCGGCCAACGGTGTCCCCGGCGCGCAGCGTGTGCGTGGCGGAGAACGTGGTGTTCTCCGTGGGGCCGTAGCCGTTGACCAGCACGGCACCTGGAGGCAGCCGCTTCAGGTGTTCGCGCACGCGCTCCACGGGCAGCACGTCGCCGCCCGCCAGCACCTGCCTCACGCGGGCCAGCGCATCGCCCTGATGCAACACCATCTGCTCGAAGAGAGCGGCGGTGAGCCACAGCGTGGTGATGCCTTCGCGCCGCAGCAGCGCTCCCGTCTCCTCCAGCGACAAGGCCCTGGGCGGTGCCAGCACCAGCGTCGCGCCGTTGAGGAGCGCGCCCCAGACCTCCAGCGTGGATGCGTCGAACGCGATGGGCGCCAGTTGGAGGAAGACCTCCTCCGGGCCGAAGTGGATGAAGTCCGCGCCGCGCACCAGGCGGGTGATGCCCCGGTGCGGGACGCTGACGCCCTTGGGCCGGCCGGTGCTTCCTGACGTGAACATCACGTAGGCCAGCGCGTCGGCGGGCACGCTCAGGTCGAGCGGCGTCTCCGGCTGCCTCGCGATCTGGGAGCCATCCGCGTCCAGCAGGACCTGGAGGTCCGTCACCTGCGGCAGCTCATCCGCCAGGGACTCCTGCGTGACGAGCACGCTGACGCTGGCGGCCTGGAGCATCCAGGTGATGCGCTCCGCCGGTGCCTTCGCGTCCACCGGCACATAGGCCGCGCCGGCCTTGAGGATGCCCAGCAGGCCGGTGACGAGGTCGAACGACCGCTCCAGGCACAGGCCCACCCGGTGGCCGGGCCGTACGCCCTGGCGCCGCAGGTGGTGCGCGAGCTGGTTCGATGCGCGCTCCAGCGCCGCGTACGTGAGCGTCTCTCCGCCGGACTTCAGCGCGATGGCATCCGGCGTGCGCCCGGCCTGTTCCTCGAAGAGCGCGGCCACGGACGCATCACGCGGGTAGTCCCGAGCCGTATCGTTCCATCCGACGAGCAGCCGCTGTCGCTCCGCCTCCGTGAGCCACGGCAATTGCCCCAGCCGCGTGTCCGGCGCGCGGACGACGGCCTCCAGCAACACACGCAGGTGCTCCACCATGCCGGCCGCCGTGGCGGGTTCGAAGAGGTCCTGGTTGAAGACGAGCGCGCCGTCGAAGCCCTCCGGCGTGCGCTGCATCAGCCACTGGAGGTCGAAGAGGATGACGTCGGCGTTCGCCTCCAGCGGACGCAACGTCAGGCCGGGCAAGGACAGCTCCGGCATGGGCGCGTTCTGGAGCGTGAAGGTCACCTGGAAGAGCGGCGTACGCCCCAGGTCGCGCTCCGGCTGGAGCACCTCCACCAGCTTCTCGAACGGGAGGTCCTGGTGCTCGTACGCGCCCAGCGTGGTGGCGCGGACCTGCTCCAGCAGCTCACGGAAGCGCAGCGTGTCGCGGACCCGCGTGCGCAGCACCACCGTGTTCGCGAAGTAGCCGATGAGGTCTTCTGTCTCCGCGTGACGGCGGCCCGCGATGGGCGACCCCACCAGCACGTCCTCCTGGCCCGCGTACCGGTGCAGCAACAATTGGAACGCCGCGAGCAGCACCATGAAGGGCGTGGTGGAGGTCTGGCGTGCCAGGGCCTCCAGCGCCTCGCTCAGGTCTCGCGGCAGGGTCATGGGCCGCACGCCGGCCCGGAAGGACTGGCGCGCCGGACGCGGGTGGTCCGTGGGCAGCTCCAGGAAGGGCGCGGCGCCTTCCAACTGTCCGCGCCAGTACGCCAGCTGCGACTCCAGCACGTCCCCCTGGAGCCAGCCGCGCTGCCAGAGGGCGTGGTCCGCGGCCTGGACCGGCAACTCCGGCAGCGGCGACGGCTGCTCCTCGGCGAACGCCGTGTAGAGCGCGGCCATCTCGCGCACCAGCACGCCCGTGGACCAGCCGTCGGAAATGATGTGGTGCGTGTTGAGCAGCAGCCGGTGCTCGGTGGAGTCCAGCTTCATCAGGAGGCCCCGGAACAACGGCCCCTGTTCCAGGTCGAACGGGGTGTGCAGCTCCTCCTGCGCCAGCCGCGATGCCTCTGCCTCCCGAGCCTCCTGCGTCGGGAGCACGGAGAGGTCCACGTGCCGCAGGGGCATGGGGAAGGGCGGATGGATGACCTGCGACGGCGTGCCTTCGTGCGAACGGAAGGTGGTGCGCAGCGCTTCGTGACGGCGGACCAGTTCGTCGAACGCCGCGAGCATCACGATGATGTCCAGCGTGCCTTGCAGCACGAGCATGCTCGGCAGGCTGTAGGCGTTGCCCGCGGTGCCCAACTGCTCGATGAACCACAGTCGGTGCTGCGCGAACGACAGGGGCAGCACGTCGGGCCGCTCGGTCCGGACCAGCGCGGGCAAGGCGGCGGATGTCGGAGCCTCTGGCTTCCGGAGCGCGTCGATGCGTTCGGCCAGCGCCGCGACCGTGGGCCCTTCCAGCAGGGCGCGCAGGGGCAGCTCCACGCCGAAGTGCGTGCGCACCCGTGACACCAGTTGCGTTGCCAGCAGCGAGTGGCCGCCCAGCTCGAAGAAACCGTCGTGCCGGCTCACGGCGGAGACTCGCAGCACCTCGGTCCACAGCGGGATCAGCGCCGCCTCGGTGGGCGTCGCGGGCGGTTCGATGACGCGCTCGGTGACGGGGGCGGCTTCCGGCGCGGGCAGCGCCTTGCGGTCCACCTTGCCGTTGGGCGTGAGGGGCAGGGCGTCCAGCGCGATGAACGCGGCGGGCACCATGTACTCCGGCAGGTGCTGGCGCACGTGTTCGCGCAAGGGCGACGTGTCCACCTGGGGCGCGACGTACGCGATGAGCCGGTCGTCGTGGACCTGCACCACCGCGTCCCGGATGCCCGGGTGCGCGCGCAGCGTGGCTTCGATCTCGCCCAGTTCGATGCGGTTGCCGCGCAGCTTCACCTGGAAGTCCAGGCGGCCCATGAAGTCGAGCGTGCCGTCCTCCCGCCAGCGGGCCTTGTCGCCCGTGCGGTAGAGGCGCGCGCCGGGCTCCGGGCTGAACGGATCCGGCATGAAGCGCTCGGCCGTCAGGGCGGGCTGGCCCAGGTAGCCTCGCGCGAGGCCTTCACCCGCGAGGCACAGCTCGCCCGGCGTTCCGATGGGTGCCAGGCGCAGGTCCGTGTCGAGCACGTAGGCCCGCAGGTTGGCGATGGGCCGGCCGATGACGGGCACCGGCTGGGGCGCGCCCTGGACGACGCTGACCGTCGCGTCCACGGTGACCTCCGTGGGGCCATAACCGTTGTAGACGCGACCGCGCTTCGCCGCGGCGAGCTGCCGCCATGTCACCTCATCCATCGCCTCGCCGCCGATGGAGAAGTGCTTGGGGACGTGGGCGCGCTCCAGCAGTCCGGCGAAGAGCAGGAGCTTGAGCTGCGACGGCGTGCTGTCGAACACGTCGATGCGCTGACGCTCCAGCCACCCCAGCAGGACCTCCGGCTCCAGGCGCACGTCCTCCGGGACGATGTACAGGCAGTGGCCGGACAACAGCTGGATGACCTGTTCGATGGACGCGTCGAAGTACAGCGGCGCGTTCACGGTGATGCGCTGAGCGGGCGGCAGGTCCTCGTAGATGCTCAGCGTCATCGCCTTGTGCAGATGGAGCACCGAGCGGTGCTGCACCATCACGCCCTTCGGCGCGCCCGTGGAGCCCGACGTGTAGATGACGTAGGCGACGTTCCCCGGGCCCGCCACCGGCGGCGGGTTCTCCGTGAACCTGTCCGACTGTCCGACAGGTTCCGCGTCCAGTAGCACCCGGTGGGGCACCTCCGCCTGCCACGTGTCCTGCAGCGCCTGCGTCGTGATCAGCACGGCCGCGCCGCTGTCCTTGAGGACGAACGCCTTGCGAGTCGCGGGAGCCCTGGGGTCCAACGGCACGAAGGCGCCACCGGCCTTGAGCACCGCGAGCAGCGCGACGATGACCTCCGCCGACCGCTCCAGGCACAGGCCCACCGGGACCTCCGGGCCCACGCCCAGCGAACGCAGGTGCCAGGCGAGCTGGTTGGCTCGCGCGTTGAGCTGACGGAAGGACAGCGTCGTCCCGCCGAAGACCACGGCGTCCGCGTCCGGTGTCTCCTCGGCCTGCCGTTCGAAACGGCCGTGCACCGTGGAGTCGCGCTCGAAGTCCACGATGTCGCCGAGGTCCGCGCGCAGCAGCCACGCGCGGTCATCGGTGGACACGAGGGACACTTCGGCCAGCCGGGCTTGGGGCCGGGCCAGCTCCTCCAGCGCCTGCCGCCACTGGCCCAGCACCCGACGCACGGCGGACTCGTCGAAGCGGTTCGCGTCGTAGGTGAGGTGCAGCTGGAGCTCGCGACCGGGCAACACCGAGGCCGCCAGCGGGTAGTTCGTGCTCTCGCCCATCACCAGGTCGCGTAGGTCCAGCGCGGTGGAGCGGCGCAGCAGGGATTCGTCGAACGGGTAGTTCTCGAAGATGAGCAGCGACTGGAAGAGCGGCTGTCCCCGGGGGATGTCGCTCCACCCGTGCGCGGTGACCAGCGGCGTGTGCTGGTGCTGCTGGATGCCCAGCAGCTTCGCCTGGAGGGACTGGAGCCACGGCAGCACGGGCGAGTCCTCGTCAGGCAGCGTGACGCGGACCGGCAGCGTGGCGATGAGCAGGCCCAGCATGGACTCCGAGCCCGCCAGCTCCGGCGGACGGCCCGCCAGCGTGGTGCCGAAGAGGACGTCGCGCGTGTCCGCATGGCGCGCCAGCACCAGTGCCCAGGCCGCCTGCGTCAGCGTGTTGAGCGTGAGCTGGTGCTGCTTCGCGAAGGCGTCGAGCGCTTGGGTCCGGGACTCCGGAACCACGATCGCCAGGTCGGGCTGCTCCACCACGCCCGTGGGTTGCAGGGCCGGAGGACGCACCGCGGGCAGGGGCGTGGGCGACGACAGGCCGGCCAGCTGGCCGCGCCAGAAGTGCTCGTCACTGGCGGCGTCACGCTGTCCCAGCCACGCGATGTAGTCGCGGAACGGGGGGCGGCCGGCGGCGGGCAGGGGCGTCTTGGCCCGAAGGGCGTCGTAGAGGGCGAAGACCTCCTGGAAGAACAGCCCCAGGCTCCAGCCGTCGAACAACAGGTGGTGGTGGCTCCACACGCAGCGCCAGCGCGCGTCCGAGAGCCGCACCACCGTCATGCGCGACAGCGGCGCCCGGGACACGTCGAAGCCGCGCGAGCGGTCCTCGGCCATCAGCCGCTCCAGGGCGGCCTGTTGCTCCGCGTCCGGCAGGTGGCGCCAGTCATGCACCTCGAACGGCAGCGCCGCGTGCGAGTGCACCGCCTGGAGCGGCGTCTCCAGGTCCTTCCACACGAACGCGGTGCGCAGGATGGGGTTGCGATCCACCGCCGTCTGCCACGTCCGCTGGAGCAGCGCGATGTCCACGTCCGAGTGGAACGTCCACGCCGTGTGCTCCACGTAGAAGCCCGCGTGCGGGTCCTCCAGGGCGTGGAAGAGCATGCCCTCCTGGAGCGGAGACAGCGGGAACAGGTCCTCCACCGTGGGGCCCTGCGCCGCCAGCACCGCGTCCAGCGAGGCCTGGGAGAGGCGCGCCAGGGGGAAGTCGCTCGGCGTCCTCCGGTGCGCGTCCTCCGAGTGACGCCGGTCGATGAGCTCGCGCAGCACGGAGAGGAAGTGCTGGGACAGGGCCCGCACGGTCTCCTCGTGGTGCAGTTGGGGGCTGTAGCCGAAGGCCAGGCGCAGCCGCCCGTCCAGCACCGAGCCATCCACCACCAGCGCGTGCGGATGCGCGGCCTGGGGGGCCACGTTCGGGCCCACGGACTCGTCGCTCAGGGCGAAGAGCGTGCTCGCGGCGGCCGAGCCGTCCAACTGTCCCAGGTAGTTGAAGGACACCTGCGCCTGGGGCAGCGCGGCCAGCCGGGCCCGCGTCTCCACGGGGCCCAGGTGGCGCAGCAGCCCGAAGCCGATGCCCCGGCCGGGCCACGCGCGCAGCGTGTCGCGCACGGCGCGCAGCCGGTCTCCCAGCGTGCCCCCGGAGGGCAGCCGCAGCAGGGCGGGCGTGAGGGACGTGAACCAGCCCACGGTGCGCGACACGTCCGCGTCCGCGAACAGCTCCTCACGGCCGTGGCCCTCCAGGTCGATGAGGACGTCGGGTTTGCCGGTCCACTCGCCCAGCGCCACGCCGAGCGCGGTCAGCAGCACGTCGTCGATGCGTGCCCTCCACGCGCCTGGCGTCTCCTGGAGCAGGAGCCGCGTGGCCTCCGCGTCCAGCTCCGCGGCCACCGTCCGGTGCGTGGCGTAGGTGCGCGGTCCCGGCCCGTCCACCGGCAGCGGCGCCACGTCCGCGCGCGCCGCCTCCAGCCAGAAGGCGGCCTCCGCGCCGAGCACGTCCGACAGGGCATGCGTCTCCAGTCTTCGGGCCCACGACAGGAAGGACGTCGTCTTCGCGGGCAGCGTGATGCCCTGGCCCGACTGGAGCTGGCGGTAGGCCGTCTCCAGGTCCTCGACGAGGATCCGCCACGACACCGTGTCCACCACCAGGTGGTGGATGACGAGCAGCAGGCGCTGCTCCTGGCCCGGCCCGAAGTGGAACAGCACCGGCCGCACGAGCGGCGGCGCGGACAGGTCGAACGACGCCTGGATGCGCGTAGCCTCCGCTTCCATGGCGGACGCGCGTGCCCCGGCCGGCAGCGCGGAGAGGTCCACCTGGAGGAGCGTGAGCGGGGCCTCGTCAGGCCCGGCGTCGCGCTGGCGCCAGGTGCCTTCCGGGCCGCGGAGGTAGTGCAGGCGCAGGGCGTCGTGGTGGACGACGAGCGCCGTCAGGGCCTGCTCCAGGTGCGCGGGCGAGAGCGGCTGCCGGGCCTTGAGGAGCAGGGCGTGGTTGAAGTGGTGCGCGTACACCGGCTCGCGCTCCAGGAAGCCCGCCTGGATGGGGGTGAGGGGCACGTCGCCCACCACCGGTCCCTGCTCCGCGAGGCTGGCCGCGCTCACGCGGGCCACGGCCGCCAGCGCGCCCAGGGTGGGGTGCTGGAAGAGGTCCTTCACCAGCAACTGGACGCCGGCCTGCCGCGCCTTCGCGACGACCTGGAGGCTGATGATGGAGTCGCCGCCCAGCTCGAAGAAGTTGTCGTCCAGGCCCACGCGCTCCACGCGCAAGACCTGGGCGAGCACCTGCGCCAGCGTCTGCTCCATGCGCGTGCGGGGCGCGACGTACTCACGGCGCGAGGCGCGCTGGCCCTCGGGGGCGGGCAGGGCCTTGCGGTCCACCTTCGCCTGCGCCGTCAGCGGAAGGGCCGCGAGGGTGACGAACGCGGACGGGAGCATGAACTCCGGCACCCGCTGGCGCATGAAGTCGCGCAGCGCGTTCGGATCGAGCGGCCCGCCGTCCGGGACGACGTAGGCCACGAGCCGCTTGTCGCCGGGCACGTCCTCGCGCACCCAGGCCACGGCCTCGCGCACGTTGGCGTGGGCGCGCAGGGCGGCCTCTACCTCGGCCAGTTCGATGCGGAAGCCGCGCACCTTCACCTGGTGGTCCACGCGGCCCAGGAACTCCATCACCCCGTCGCGCCGCCAGCGCGCCAGGTCGCCCGTGCGGTAGAGCCGCTCACCGGGCCGCGAGGAGAACGGGTGCGGGACGAAGCGCTCCGCGGTGAGGTCCGGCCGGGATGCGTAGCCACGCGCCAGGCCGTCTCCGCCGACGTACAGCTCGCCGGGGACACCCGGGGGGACCGGCTGTCCGTGCGCGTCCAGCACGTAGAGCTGCGTCTGCGCGATGGGCCGGCCAATGGGCATCGTCGCGCCCACGGACGCCGCGTCCGGCACGGGGTACGTGGACGCGAGGAGCGTCGTCTCCGTCGGGCCGTAGCAGGCCGTGACGGCGGTCCCCAGGTCCGACTCCAGCACCCGGCGCACGTGGACCGGTGACACGACGTCACCGCCCACGAGCACGCGCCGCACGCCGCGCAGCGCCTCCAGGTTCACGTCCACGACCTGCGTGAAGAGGCCGGAGGTCAGCAGCAGCGTGGTGACGCCGTGGCGCTGGAGGACCTTCGCCAGCAGGTCCACGTCCGACGGTGACGTGGGCGGGAACACCGCCAGCTTCCCGCCGTGCAGCAGCGGTCCCCAGATCTCCAGCGTGGTGGGGTCGAAGGAGATGGGGGCGACGAGCAGGAAGGTCTCGTCCGGCCCCAGGTTCCCGTACGTCGGGTGGTGCAGGAGGCGCATCACGGCGCGGTGCTCCACCGCGACGCCCTTGGGCCGGCCGGTGCTGCCGGACGTGAAGTCCACGTAGGCCAGGTGGCGTGAACGCAGGCCGGTGTCCTCCACGGGTGACGTGGGCAGGTCCGCGACGGGCGCCTCCTCCACGAAGAGGGACGGCAGCTCCACCGGCAGCGCTGCGCGCGTCGCGCGCGTGGTGACGAGCAGCTTCGCGGGCGCGTCCTCCAGCATCGCGGCCAGGCGCGCCGCCGGGTACGACGCATCCAGCGGCACGTAGGCGCCCCCGGCCTTGAGGATGCCCAGCAGGGCGACGATGAGCTCCACCGAGCGGTCCAGCGATACCGCCACCAGCACGTCCGGGCCCACGCCGTGCTGGCGCAGCAGGTGTGCCCACTGGTTCGTGCGCGCGTCCAACTGCTCGTACGTCAGGCGCTCCTCACCGAACTCCACCGCCACCGCGTCCGGGCGCAGCTCGGCCTGACGGGCGAAGAGGTCCGGGATGCACGCGTCATGCGGGTAGTCGCGGAACGTGTCGTTCCAGGCCTCCAGGACCTGGTGCCGCTCCGCCTCCGCCAGCAGCGGCAGCAGGGCGACGGGCGTCCGGGGGCTCGCGACGACGGCGCGCGCCAGGCCCACCAGGTGCTCCGCCATGCGCTCGATGGTGGCCGCGTCGAAGAGGGCGGTGGCGTACTCCAGGCTGCAACTGAAGCCGTCGCGGCCCTCCAGGACCTCGAAGCCCAGGTCGAACTTGGACGTGTCCGTGGGCACGGCCACGCCGCTGAGGGTCAGGTCCGCGGGACGGGCCTGGGCCTCCGGGGTGTTCACCACGTTGATGCTCACCTGGAACAGCGGCGTGCGGCTCAGGTCGCGCGGCAGCTCCAGCGCGTCCAGCACGCGCTCGAAGGGGGCGTCCTGGTGCGCGTAGGCCTCCAAGGCCTGGGTGCGCACGCGGACCAGCAGCTCCGCGAAGGACGGCAGGCCGGACAGCTTCGCGCGGAAGGGCAGGGTGTTGATGAAGCACCCCATCAGCCATTCGAGCTCCGGGCGCGTGCGGCCCGCGATGGGCGTGCCCACCACGAAGTCGTCCTGGCCGGAGTAGCGCGACAGCACCGTCTGGAAGAGCGCCAACAGCACCATGAACGACGTGGCGCCGTGCTTGCGGCCCAGCGCCAGCAGCGGCGTGGACACGTCCGGAGGGAGCGTGAACCGGTGCCGCGCGCCCGCGAAGGAGATGACGGCGGGGCGCGGCCGGTCCGTGGGCAGCTCCAGGTTGGGCGCTCCGGAGAGCCGCTGCTTCCACCAGGCGAGCTGCGCCTCCATCTCGCCGCCCTCCAGCCACGCGCGCTGCCACACGGCATAGTCCGCGTACTGCACCGGCAGTTCTGGCAGGGGCGAAGGCTGGCCCGAGCGGAACGCGGCGTAGTTCGCCGTCAGCTCGTGCGCGATGACCATGTTGCACCACGCATCGGACACCGCGTGGTGGAAGACGAGCGCCAGCACGTGCACCTGGGGCTCCAGGCGCAGCAGCGTCGCGCGCAGGACGCTCTTCTCCAGGTCGAAGGGCAGCAGCACGTACGCCTTGCAGAAGCGCAGCATCTCCGCTTCGCGGGCCTCGGGCGTGTCGCCCGCCACGTCGCGCAGCGGGAGCGGCAGGCTTCGCGGCGGGTGGATGTTCTGCACCGCGCGGTCGCCCTCCAGCGAGTACGTGGTGCGCAGCACCTCATGTCGCGCCACCAACGCGTCCAGCGCGGCTTGCAGCGCGTCCACGTCCAGGGCTCCGACGAGGCGGAAGAGGGACGGGTTGTTGTACGCACCGCTGCCGGGCTCCAGTTGCTGGAGGTACCAGAGGCGCTGCTGCGCGAAGGACAGGGGCAGCGGAGTGTCGCGCCCCACGCGCGGGATGGGCGGCGGACCCATGTTCGCCACTGTCGAAGCGGCGGGCGCCACCGGACGAGGGGCCTGCCCCACGGCGGGATGCGCACCAGGGCGCGGGGCTTCCGCGCTGGCGGGATGTCCATGGCGCGAGGTGTTCGCACCGATGGGCTGCGCTCCAGGCCACGGAGTTTGCGCACCGATGGGATGCGCTCCGCGATGCGGAGCTTGCGCACTGGCGGGATGCGCTCCATGTCGCGAGGCTTCCGAACTGGCGGGAGCTGCTCCATGTCGCGGGACTTCCGTCCCAGCGGGATGCGCTCCAGGCCGCAGTCCTTCCACTCCGGCCGGCGCCACGGGACTCAGTGCCTCCACGGCAGGACGCGCCACGGGCGGAGGGGGGATTCGGGACGGCGAGGCCACCGGCTCCACACGGCCATCCGCGCGCAGGCGGGCATGGCGGCCCGTGCGGTACAGCCGAGCCGCGGACTCGCGAGGGTGTGGCACCAGGCGCCGGTGCTCTTCCTCACCCGCGCGCCACAGCGCCGTGGGAAGCCCCGCGCCCGCGAGGGCCAGTTCGCCCACCACGCCCGCGGGCACGGGCTGACCGGCCGCGTCCAGCACCCAGGCCTGGAGGTTCGCGGGGATGCGCTCGCGCGGGGTGCGCGGCAGCAGCGCGCCTTCCTGGGCGTCACCGGACAGCCACACCTCCACGCCCGCCGCACGGTGCAGCGCCGCGCCCAGCTCCACCGACGCGCCCTCCACCACCAGCGCGCCCACGCGGGACAGCGATTCTCGTGCTCCAGGCAGCTCGCTCAGCGTGCGCGCCAGACGCGCCGACGTGTGCACCAGCACCGCACCGGACTGGCGCGCCAGCTCCAGCAGGCCCTCCACGCCCGCCTCGGCCTCCACCAGCACCTGTTCCTGGCGGGCGGCGGCCTCCGCGTCCATGCGCTCGCGCACCACGGCCAGCCGGCGCAGGCCTTCCAGCACCACCGGCGTGTCCAGACCGAAGTCGATGAGCGCCGCGACCTCGTCCACGTCCGCCGCGCGCACGTCGCGCAGCCGCCGCAGCGCGCTGTCCACCGTGCCCACGAGGCCCGTCGTCTTGGCGTGGTGCTCGAAGGTGTGCTCCAGCAGCGCGTTGATGTCGTCCGCGGACAGCTTCTGGATGTCGCCCTGGTAGCCCTGCGTGAGCAGCAGCGTGGTGACGATGTCCACCGAGCTGCGGAAGTACGCGAGCAGCGGCTGGCGCACGAGCTTCAGCACCTCCTGCTCGTCGTCGCCCAGGTACGTGTGCAGCATGCAGGTGATGTGGCCGCGGCCCGGGTGGCCGTTACGGCGCCACGCCTCGCGGTACAGCGCCACCTTCGGCTTCAGCTCCTCCAGCGAATGGGACAGCAGGCCCGTGAGCACACCCGCGCCCAGCTCGCCCGCCATGCGGAAGGTCTCTGGATTGGACGTGGCGGTGAGCCACACCGGCAGCTCCTTCTGCACCGGCTTCGGCCGCAGGGCGCCTTCCACGGTGGTGCCGGCGCCGCCGGGCCGCTTGAAGCGCTCGCCCCGCCACAGCGCGCGCAGCGTGGCCAGCTTCTCCAGGAGGATGTCGCGGCGCTTCTCGAAGTTGGCCGGCGCGAAGGTGAAGTCCTGCGTGTGCCAGCCCGTGGCCACCGACAGGCCCACGCGGCCCTGGGACACGTTGTCCACCACGGACCACTGCTCCGCGATGATCAACGGATCATGCAGCGGCAGCACCACGCTGCCAGAGCGCACGTGCACGTGCTTCGTGACGGCCGCGATCGCGGCGGAGATGACCGCCGGCTGCGGGTACAGGCCACCGAAGGAGTGGAAGTGCCGCTCGGGCGTCCAGATGGCGGAGAACCCGTTCGCGTCCGCGTACTTCGCGCCCTCCATCAAGAGCTCGTACTTCGGCCCCTGGAGCGTGTCCTCGTCGTTGGCGAAGTAGATGAGGCTCAGGTCCATCGCCTTCGCGCGAGGCCCGCCCCCGTGCAGGTTCACCAGCCCCGCGGTGATGCGCTCCGGCGGGTACACCACGCGCAGTCCGCGCGTGAGCGCCCACAGGGCCTCCAGCTCCGGCCGGTCGGCGGACGGCTCGCTCGCGGACAGCCACGCGCCGCCATCCGGGGGCGACAGGCGCGTGTCCAGGGCGGTGAAGAACTCCGCCAGCTCGCGGTGCCCCAGGGCCCATGCGGGCTGCCCCGCGCTCGTAGGCAGCAGCCACGCCAGGGCGTTCGCATCCACCGAGGCGCCGGAGGCAATCCCCGCTGCCTCCACGTCCTCCACGTACACGACGCGCGAGTCCTCCACGCGAACGGAGGCCACCAGGGCGCGCGTGGTGACGAGCACCGGCACGCGGGCGCCCTCCGGCGCGTAGACGGACAGCCGCGCCAGGTCCGAGGGGCCCAGCGCGATGGCCGCGCCACCGGCGGCCAGCACGGCCCACAGCGCGGACAGCTTCTCCGGTGAGGAGCGCAGGCACACCGCCACGGGCGTCCCGGCCGACACGCCCAGGGCCTTCAGGCGCGAGGCCAGGGCGTCCGCCCGACCGCCCAGCTCCGCCCAGGTCCAGTGGCTGTCCCCACGCGACACGGCGATGGCGTCCGCCTGACGCTCACGACGTTCCGCGAGGAGCGACGGCACGGAGGTGAAGCCCGGCGAGGCCCGGGGCGCGGGCCAGGCGCGGCGCTCGGCCTCCGTGGCCAGGGGCAGGAGGGAGACAGGCGTCTCCGGTTGGGCGAGTCCAGCGCCGAGCAACACCTGGAAGTGCTCCACGAGCCGCGCCACGGTGGCCGCGTCGAACAGCTCCGTCGCGTACTCGAGGGCGCCGTGGACGCGGCCGTGGGACTCGGAGAGCACGAGCGTGAGGTCCGCCAGCGTGGCGCCCCACTGCACGGGCGTGCCCGGCACCTCCACCAGCGAGCCACGCAGGCCGGTGAGGTTCAGCGTCGTGGCGCCCGCGGCCGCGCCCGTGTGGTAGACGAACACGGAGTCCGTCATGCGCCCGCGGCCGATGTCCTTGCCCGGGATGAGGGCTTCCACCAGATACTCGAAGGGGACGTCGGGACGCGTCTGCGCGTCAGCGACCTCTTCGCGCACCTGGGCCAGCAGCTCGCGGAACGTCAGCCCATCCGTGAAGCGAGTGCGGAACGCCGCCGAGTGCGCCACGTAGCCGATGAGCGGCAGCAGCTCCGGCCGGGTGCGGTTGGCGATGGGCGTGCCGACGATGATGTCTGTCTGCCCGCTGTAGCGGTGCAGCAGCGTCTGCCACGCGGCGAGCACCGTCATGTAGCCGGTGAATCCCTCGCGGCGGGCGAAGGCCGTGAGTTCGCGGGCGAGCGCGGGAGGGAAGTCCACCGTCATGCGCGCGGAGGTGAGCGGGCTGTCGGCGGGGCGCGGACGGTCCGTGGGCAGGTCCAGCTTGCGCGGCATGCCGGCCAGCCGCTGACGCCAACCCTGGTCCTGCTCCGGCAGGTGGTTGCCCGCGACGCTGTGGCGCTGCCACGCGCCGAAGTCCGCGTACTGGAGGGGCAGCGGGGGCAGGGGCGAGGGACGTCCCTGGAGGAAGGCGTCGTAGAGCTGGCCCAGCTCCTGGACGAACAGGGCGATGGACAGGGTGTCGCTGACGATGTGGTGGATGCAGCCCAGGAGCAGGTGCACCTGGGTGTCCACGCGCACGAGGGTGGTGCGCAGCACGGGGCCATGGACCAGGTCGAACGGCTTCGCGGCGTCCTCGCGGGCGAGGCGCAGGGCCTCGGGTTCGCGGGTCTCCATGGGGCCGCGCAGCTCCACGAGGGTGAGCGGGACGTGCATCCGCGCGTGGAAGCGTTGCACCGGGCGGCCGTCCACTGCGTCGTAGGTGGTGCGCAGCGCTTCGTGGCGCTGGACGATCTCCTGGACGCCGCGCTCCAGCACCTCGGCGTTCACGTCGCCTTCCAGGCGCAGGACGAACGGGATGTTGTACGCGGACTGACCGGGAAGGTGCTGCTCCAGACGCCAGACGCGCTCCTGCACGAAGGACAGGGGCAGCTCTCCCGTGCGCGTGAGCGGCACCAGGGGCAGCTCCACGGAGACGCGTGCTTGCGGCGCCTGCCGCAGCAGGGGCTCCAGGCGCTCCGCGATACCCGCGACCGTGGGCGCTTCGAAGAGGGCGGCGAGCGGGAGGTTCACACCGAAGGCATCGCGCACCTGGTTGAGGAGCTGCGCGGCCGTCAGCGAGTTGCCGCCAATCTCCAGGAAGTCGTCATTGCGGCCGACGAACTCCAGGCCCAGGCGCTCACGCCACAACGCGGCCACGCGTTCCTCCACCTCACCGCGAGGCGCGTCGTCGCGGACGGTTCGCGAGGGCGCGGAGGCTGCGGTTTCTGACGAGTGACGCGAGAGCACGGAGGCCGTGGTCTCAGGCCCGTGATGCGAGGACACGCGGGGTGCGGTCTCGAACGAGTGGCGCGAGGACGCGAAGGCTTCGGTCTCAGGACCGTCAAAGGCGGGAGCATCCGTGCGGGTGGACATCTGGGCCCTGTCGACGGATGCAACGTCGGTCTGCGTCGGGAGCGGTGTCGTGGCGAAGGACGCGGCGACGCCGGGAGTTGCAGACGGAGGTCCTTCGGAGGACGCAGCCTGCGTCATCGTCGCCACCCGGCCTGCCCCTCGGAACTGCATGGCGCCGGACGGCCCGTGGGTTCCGCCGAAGGCCATGGAGCCAGTGGGAGCCGGACGCGCGGCCTCGGCGGCATTCGAGGCGGGGAGGGCAGGAGCCTGCGCTACCACCCCCACCGGAGGCAGGTGGCCGGACGCAGGGGCTTGCGCCTTCGGTTCCACCCAGACGGTCTTCTCCTGGAAAACGTAGGTGGGCAGGTGCAGCCGCATGCGCTGCTCGTGCGCGTAGAACGCGCTCCAGTCCACCGCGACGCCCGCGGTCCACAGCTCACCCACGGCCTGGAGCCAGCCCATCTGCTCCGTTGTCGCCCCGCCCATGCGCAGCGATGCGAGCCCTCGCACGCGAGGCGCTCCGGGCTCCACCGGCAGCAGGTTCGCGCGCACCAGCGGCGTCACGTCCTGACCGGGGCCCACCTCCAGCAGCACCGCGCAGCCTTCCGACTGGAGCGTCTCCACCGCGCGGGTGAAGTGCACCGGCCGGCGCATCTGCTCCGTCCAGTACGCAGGCTCCGCGAGCTGCCCGGGCCGCACGCCCGTGCCCGTGAGGCTGGACACGTAGCGCACCGTGGGCTCCGTCCAGCGCAGCGTGCCCACCACGCGCGCCAACTCCGTCATCACCGGCTCCACGTCCACCGAGTGGAACGCGTGCGGCGCGGGCATGCGCACCGCTCCGGCCTTCTGGGCCTTCAGCTCCGCCTCCAGCCGCTCCACTTCCTCCACCGGACCGGAGACCACGCAGCGGTCCGGTGCGTTCACCGCCGCCAGCTCCAGCCGGCCGGACAGCAGGGGCTGGATGCGCTCCACGGGCAGAGCCACCGCGAGCATCGCGCCCGGCGGCATCCGGTGCATCAGCTCCCCGCGCGCCACCGTGAGGCGCATCGCGTCCTCCAGCGACAGCGCGCCCGCGACACACGCCGCCGCGTACTCACCGAAGCTGTGGCCCATCACCGCGTACGGCGTGACGCCCAGGTCCTGCCACAGCCGCGCCAGCGACACCTGAACGCTGAACAACGCGGGCAGCGCCACGCGCGTGTCCGCGAGCAATGCCGAGGCCTCCGCCTCCGCGCCGGCTTCGGGCGCGAGCAGGGCCGACACCCGTTCCCGCAGGGGCGCGTCCAGCAACGCGAGGCACTCATCCAGATGCTCGCGGAACCGGGGCGACGCCTCCGCCAGCTCGCGCCCCATCGCGACCCGCTGCGCTCCCTGGCCGGAGAACACGAACGCCACGCGCGGCGCGCGCTTCCCGGTCTTCACCGCCGACACCGGCTTGCGCAGCTGCCGCGCCAGGTCCTCCGCGTCCTTCGCGACCACCGCGTGGCGGTACTCGAACATCCTGCGGCCCACGGCGTGCGTGAACGCGAGGTCCGCCAGCGCCCGCGCGTCCACGCCCTCCGCCACGTGCGCATCGAGCTGCCGAGCCGCCGCCTCCAATGCCTCCGGCGAGCGCGCGGACAGCACGACGAGCTGGTGGGAACGCGTGGTCGAACCACTCTGCCGCATGGGGGCTTCCTCGAGGATGGCGTGGGCATTGGTGCCACCAATGCCGAAGGAGCTGACCGCGGCGAAGCGAGGCGTCTCGCTCCGAGGCCACGACCGCAAGGTGGTGTTGACGAAGAACGGCCCCGCGTCGAAGTCGATCTGCGGGTTGGGCTTCTCGAAGTGGAGGCTGGGAGGAATCTCCCCGTGGTGCAGCGCCAGTGCGGCCTTCATCAGGCCCGCCAGCCCCGCGGCCGTGTCCAGGTGCCCCACGTTCGTCTTCAGCGACGCCAGCGCGATGCGCCCCCGGTGCTCGGCACCCAGGCCATACGCGCGAGTCAGCGCCGCCACTTCAATCGGATCGCCCAGCGGCGTCGCGGTGCCATGGGCCTCCACGTAGCCCACGGCCTCGGGCGACACACCCGCGTTGGCCAGTGCCTGGGAAACAACCGCCGCCTGTCCCTGCACGCTGGGCGCGGTGAAGCCGGACTTGTTCCGGCCATCGTTGTTGATGGCCGAGCCCCGGATGACGGCGTAGATGGAGTCGCCGTCCCGGACCGCGTCCTCCAGACGCTTGAGCACGACCGTGCCCACGCCGTTGCCGGAGAGCGTTCCGCCCGCCTTCTCATCGAACGCACGGCAGTGGCCGTCCGGGGAGAAGATGAGCCCCTCCTGCGCCACGTAGCCCGTGCGCTGCGGGACCGCCAGGCGCGTCGCGCCCGCGAGCGCCACGTCGGACTGGCCCACGCGCAGGCTCTGGCAGGCCAGGTGCACCGCCACCAGACCCGTGGAGCACGCGGTGTAGATTAGCGTGCTCTCGCCCGTGAGCCCCAGCTTGAAGGACGTCTTCGTCGCCAGGCTCTCGTGCGTGGCCGTGCCCTGCAGTTCCATGAACGACGCCGCGTCCATTGGCATCGCCTGGCGCACGGCGTCCGTGTACCCGGAGCCCGTGGCCCCCGCGTACAGCGAGATGGCTCCAGGGAAGCGCTCCGGATCGATGCCCGCGTCCTCCAGCGCGGCCCACGCCGTCTGGAGGAACAGCCGCTGTTGCGGATCCGTGAACTGCGCCTCGCGCAGCGACATGTCGAAGAACGTGTGGTCGAACCGATCCACGCCGTCGAGCACGCCCGCGGCCGGGACGAACGCCGGGTGCTGCCACAGCTCCACGCCCTCGGGCAGGACGGGCAGGTGCTCCAGTTCCTCCGGTGCGAAGCGCGTGATGGACTCCACGCCTCCGCGCAGGTTGCGCCAGAACTCCGCCACCGTCATCGCGCCGGGGAAGCGGCCCGCCATGCCGATGATGGCGATGGAACCGGACGCGCCCGGCTTCGACGCCTCGCGCGGACGGTGACCGGGGGCCGGGGCCACGGACGGTGCGGTGTTCGAGCCCTGGGACTCGCGCTCCAGCCGCTGGACGAGCCCTTCGAGCGTGGGGTGCTCGAACAGCCACACCACGGGCACCTCGCGCTGGAGCTCTTCGCGCAGGCGCGCGGCCAGGCGCACCACCGTCAGCGACGTGGCTCCCAGCTCCTCGAAGAGGTGGTCCTGCGCGCCCACGCGGTCCGTGCCCAGCTCGCGAGCGAAGAGGGGCGCCAGCCGCTGCTCCAGCGGGTGCGACGGCTCCACGAAGCGGACCTGCCGTCCCGTGGACGCGGCATCCGGCGCGGGCAGCGCCTTGCGGTCCACCTTGCCGCTGGGGTTGAGGGGCAGGGTGGCCAGCGTCACGAACACCGACGGGACCATGTACTCCGGCAGCCGCTGCCGCAGCGCCGCGCGCAGCGCCGAGGCTTCCAGCACCTGCCCCCCGCGGGGCATCGCGTAGGCGACGAGCCGCTTGTCTCCGGGTACATCCTCGCGCACCACCACCGCGGCCTCCTGCACCGCGGACAGATCGCGCAGGGCGGCCTCCACCTCCGCCAGCTCGATGCGGAAGCCGCGCACCTTCACCTGCTGGTCCGCGCGGCCCAGGAACTCCAGGGTCCCGTCCGGACGCCAGCGCACCAGGTCCCCCGTGCGGTACAGCCGGGCGCCGGGTGTCGCGCCGTGCGCATCCGGGACGAAGCGCTCCGCCGTGAGGTCCGGCCGGGACACGTAGCCCCGGGCCACGCCGTCGCCCCCGAGGAACAGCTCGCCCGGCACGCCCACCGGCACCGGATGCAGCCGCGCGTCCAGCACGTACACCGACGTGTTGGAGAGCGGCGCACCGATGGGCACGGACAGGGCCACCTGCTCCGGCCGCTCCACCGTGAAGGTGGTGGCGACCACGGAGCACTCGGTCGGTCCGTACGCGTTGGTGAAGGGGATGCCCAGCGACTCCACGGCCCGGCGCACATGCGGCGCGGACACGATGTCGCCTCCCGCGTGCAGTTCCCGCAGCCGCCCGAGGATGTCCGGCCGGTGCTCCATCAACTGCGAGAAGAGGCCCGAGGGCAGGTGCACGAAGGTGACGCCGTGGCGCTCCACGACGTTCGCCAGTGCGTCCATGTCACCCGCGGGGACGTGGCCCGGGAAGACGACGAGCCGGCCGCCGTGCAGGAGCGGCGTCCACAGCTCCAGCACGGAGCCGTCGAAGGACACCGGCGCGAAGAGCAGCCCCGTGTCGCGCGCCCCGTAGCGCGTGTACGGCGCCGAGTGCATCAGGCGCAGCAGCCCGCGCTGCTCGATGCCCACGCCCTTGGGCCGTCCGCCGCTGCCGGACGTGAAGATGACGTAGGCCAGGTTGCGCGGCCCCACGCCGGTCTCCGGCGCGGTAACGGGCTGGTCCTCCAGCGCCAGTTCCTCCAGGAACAGGCACGGCAGGGACGCGTCGGGGAGGTGCAGCCGCCCGTGCAGCTCGCGAGTGGTGACGAGCAGGTGCGGCCGTGCGTCCTCCAGCATGAAGCGCAGCCGCTGCGCGGGATACGACGCGTCCATCGGCACGTACGCACCGCCCGCCTTGAGGATGCCGAGCACCGTGACCACGAAGCCCACGGTTCGCTCCAGGCACAGCGCCACCGGCACGTCCGGTCCCACGCCCCGCGAGCGCAGGACGTGAGCGAGCTGGTTCGCCCGGGCATCCAGCTGCGCGTACGTCAGCCGGGCTTCGCCGTCTTCCACCGCGATGGCGTCCGGCTGCCGCGCGGCGTGCAGCTCGAAGCGCGCCGCGACGGTGCTGTCCGAGGGATAGGGCAGGGCGGTGTCGTTCCACGCGACGAGCACCTGCTGGCGCTCCTCCGGCGTGAGCCAGGGCAGCCGGGAGACCGGCACGTCCGGCACGGCGACGGCGGCCTCCAGCAGCACGCGCAGGTGGCCCGCGAGCCGGGCCACGGTGTCGTGCTCGAAGAGGTCGGTGCTGTATTCGATGGAGCCGCGCAGCCCGTCCTGCGTCTCCGTGAGCAGCAGGCCCAGGTCGAAGTGCGCCGTGCCCGCGTCCACCTCCAGCAGCTCCATCTTCAGTCCAGGCGCTTCGAGCACCCCGGCCGGAGCGTTCTGGAGCGCGACCACGGCCTGCACCAGCGGCGTGCGCCCCAGGTCGCGAGGCACATGGAGCTCCTCCACCAGCTTCTCGAACGGCAGGTCCTGGTGCTCATAGGCCGCGAGCGTCGTGTCCCGCGCCTGTCCCAGCAGCGCGCGGAAGGAATCGTCCGGACGGATCCGCGCACGCAGGACCAGTGTGTTCACGAAGAAGCCGACCAGCCCCTCCACGTCGCCGTGGGTGCGGCCCGCGATGGGGGCGCCGACGAGCAGGTCCTCCTGCCGGCTGTAGCGCGACAGCAACATCTGCCACACGGTCAGCAGCGCCATGAAGGGCGTGGCGCCCTCCCGCCGCGCGAGCTCCGACAGGCGGTCCGTCAGCTCACGAGGCACGTGCACGGGCAGGAGCGCGCCGCGCGGACTTCGCGTCGTGGGGCGCGGCTTGTCCGTGGGCAGCTCCAGCACCCGGGGCGCACCGGCCAGTTGCTCCTTCCACCATGCGACCTCGTCCGCGAGCACGTCGCCCTGGAGCCAGCCGCGCTGCCACGCCGCGAAGTCCGCGTACTGCACGGGCAGGGCCGGCAGCTCGGGTGCCGCGCCGGAGGCGAAGGCCGCGTAGGCCGTGGCCACCTCGCGCACCATCACCTCCAGTGACCAGCCGTCGGAGACGACGTGGTGCATGCCCAGCAGCAGCACGTGATGGGACGGGGTCAGCCGTAGGAGCCGGGTGCGCAGCAGCGGTCCCGTGCCGAGGTCGAACGGCCGTGCTGCTTCTTCCCTCGCGAGCCGCCGCACCTCCGCCTCGCGCTCCTCCGCCGGTACACCGGTCAGGTCCGTCAGGGGCAGGGCCCACGGGGGCGTGGCCTGGATGACCTGGACGGGCTCTCGGCCCTTCAACGTGAACGTGGTGCGGAGCGCTTCATGACGATCGACGAGCAGCTCCAGCGCGCGGCGCAGGGCCTCCGCGTCCAGGGCGCCTTCCATCCGCACCGCGCCCAGCAGGAGGTAGGGCGTGGCGCCGGGTTGCAGCTGCTCCATCACCCAGAGCCGCTGCTGCGCGAAGGACAGGGGCAGCTCGCCGTCTCGGGACACCTTGCGGATCGCGGGCACGCGCGGAAGGCCGGTGCGCGCGAGGAGTCGCGCCTCGACCTGGTCGGTGACGTCCGCGACGGTGGCGCCTTCGAAGAGGCCGCGCAGGGGCAACTCCACCTGGAACGTGGAGCGCAAGCGGGACACGAGCCGCGTGGCCAGCAGCGAGTGGCCACCCAGCGCGAAGAAGTCATCGTGCACACCCACGTCCGGCACGCGCAGGACGTCGCGGAACAGGTCCGCGACCCGCTGCTGGAAGGGCGACATCCGCTGAGGCTTCGAAGGCGCCACGGCGACCGAGCGCGCATCCGGAGCGGGCAGGGCCTTGCGGTCCACCTTGCCCACGGGCGTGAGGGGAAGGGCCTGAAGCGCCACGAACGCGGAGGGCACCAGCGGCGCGGGCAGCCGTTCGGCGACGAAGGCGCGCAGCTCCGCCGCCTCCATCGGCGAGCGGGGCACGTACCACGCCACGAGGCGCGGATCGCCCTCGCCGTCGTCGAGCACCGAGGCCACCGCGGCCTTCACCGCCGGGTGCTGGCGGACGATGGACTCCACCTCTCCCAGCTCGATGCGGAAGCCGCGCAGCTTCACCTGGTGATCCAGGCGGCCCAGGAAGTCCAGCGTCCCGTCCGCCATCCAGCGCACCCGGTCGCCCGTGCGGTAGAGCCGTGCGCCGGGCACGTCACCGAAGGGCGAGGGCAGGAAGCGCTCCGCCGTCAGCGCGGGGCGGCCCACATAGCCCCGGCCGACCCCGGCCCCTCCGATGTACAGCTCCCCCGGGACGCCCACGGGCACGGGCTGGCCGTGCGCATCCAGCACGTACGCCTGGACCCGCGTCATCGGCCGGCCGATGGGCACCGACGTCACATGCTCCGGCAGGCCGTGCATGTCATGCGTGGTGGCGCCCACGGTGGTCTCCGTGGGGCCATAGAAGTTCACCAGCCGGCCCGGCGGCCCCGCGCGCAGCACGGCGCGGATCGCCTCCGGGTTCGCGGCTTCGCCCGCGCAGAAGACCACGCGCATCGTGGCGAACGCGTCCGGGACCTCTCGCGCCACGGCGTGGACCAGCGCCGTGGGGAACATGGCCGTGGTGGCGCCCGTCTCCCGCAGCGTGCGAGCCAGCCGCGCCGGATCCAGCGTCACCTCGCGCGGCAGGATGACGAGCCGGGCGCCGTTGAGCAGCGCGCCCCAGACCTCGAAGGTCGCGATGTCGAACGACGGCGTCCCGCCCTGCACCATGCGGTCGTCGGGCCCGAGCTGGATGTAGCCCGTGTCCCGCACCACGTGAACGATGGAGGCGGCCGTGACGCCGACGCCCTTGGGCGTGCCCGTGGAGCCCGACGTGAAGAGCACGTAGACCCACGCGTCGGGCAGCAGCCGCACGCCCGGAGCGGACGCGTCATGGCTCGCGATCGTGTCCCGGTCCGCCTCCAGGCTCACCGTGGGCCACGAGCGGTCCTGGACGACAGGAGGCAGCGCGCGCTCCGTCACCACCAGCGACAGCCCGGCGTCCTGGAACATGAATGTCAGCCGCGAGGCCGGGTACGCCGGATCCAGCGGCACGTAGCAGCCGCCCGCCTTGACGACGCCGAGCATGCCCACGACGAGGTCCAGGCCGCGCTCCAGGCACAGGCCCACGCGGCCCTCGGGCGGAAGGCCCTGGACCAGCAGGTGTCGCGCCAGTTGGTTCGCCCGTGCATCCAACTGCGCGTACGTCAGCGTGTGGCCTTCGTGCTCCACGGCCACGGCCTCCGGAGCCTGCTGGACCTGCGCGTCGAAGCACTCCAGGAGGGACGGCGTGCTCAGCGGCCGGAGGTCCGGTGCGCTGAAGGCTTCGAGCACCCGCGCACGCTCCGCCGCGTCCATCAGGGGCAGCCGCCACACGGGCGTCGCCGCGTCGTGGGCCACGGCCTCCAGCAGGACCCGGAAGTGGGTCGCGAAGCGCGCGGCCGCATCCTCGGAGAAGAGGTCGCGGCTGTACTCAAGCGTGCCCTCCAGCCCGCCGTCCCGCGCGGTGAGCGACAGGATGAGGTCGAAGCGCGCGGTCTCCGTCGAGGTGTGCAGCCGCTCCACGTGGACGCCGGGCAGGGACGGCGTGGACAGCGGCGCGTTCTGCAGCACGAACATCACCTGGAACAGCGGGGTGCGGTCTCCACCGCGTGCGTGCACCACCGCCTCCACCAGCTTCTCGAACGGCACGTCCTGGTGCGCGTACGCGGCCAGGGAGGACTCGCGCACACGGTCCAGGAGCTCGGAGAAGCGAGGCGCTCCGTCCAGGCGGGCGCGCAGCACCAGCGTGTTGAGGAACACGCCGATGAGGGGCTCCAGCTCCGGCCGGGTGCGGTGGGCCACCGGCATGCCCACGGCGAAGTCGTCCTGCCCGGAGTAGCGCGACAACACGGCCTGGTATCCGGCCATCAGCACCATGAACAACGTGGCGTCCCGGTCGCGGCCCACCTGTTCCAGCGAACGCACCAGGGACTCAGGCAGCGTGAAGACATGGCTGCCTCCACGTGTCGACCGGGTCCCGGGCTGTCCCTGCTCGGCGGGCAGGCTGAGCACGGGCACGTCCTTCAGGGACTCCTTGAGGGTGTCCAGCCGGGCCCGGGCCGTCTCGGAGTCCTCCTGCTGGCGCTGCCATGCGGCGAAGTCCGCGGCCTGCACCTCCAGCGCCGGAAGCGGCGACGGACGTCCCGCCGCGAGCGCGGGGTAGAGGCTGCCCACCTCGTGCACGAGCACGCCCATGGACCAGCCGTCCGTGACGATGTGGTGCATGCACAGCAGCAGCACGTGTTCGTCCGGGGACAGCCGGAGCAGCCGCGTGCGCAGCAACGGACCGGTGCCCAGATCGAACGGCCGGGTCGCGTCCTCCCGCATGCGCTGCCGCAGGATGGCGTCGCGATCGGCGCCTTCGGGAAGAGACTCCACCGGCAGCGGCCAGTCCGAGGGCGGCGCGTGGATGCGCTGGAGCGGTTGGCCCTCGTGATCCTCGAAGGTGGTCCGCAGCGGTTCGTGCCGGCGGACGATCTCCGCGAACGTGCGGCGCAGCACGTCCACGTCCAGGGGACCGGAGAGCCGCAGGGCCAGGGGGATGTTGTAGAGGGCCTGACCGGGCTCCAGTTGGTCCAGGAACCACATGCGCTGCTGCGCGAACGACAGCGGCAGCGCCCCGTCCCGGGACACGGTGGGGATGGGCTCGGCGGGGTATCGGGAGGGGAGCGCCTCGATGCGCTCCGCGAGCCTTGCCACGGTGGGTGCGTCGAACAGAGCGCGCACGGGCAGGTCCACGCCGAACCGGGCGCTCACCCGGGTGACGAGCTGGGTGGCCAGCAGTGAATGCCCACCGAGCGCGAAGAAGTCGTCGTGCGCGCCCACGCGCTCCACGCGAAGCACGTCCTGGAACAACGCGGCCAGCTTCTGCTGGAGCGGCGTCAGCGGGCCGGTGTCCTCGGTGACGGCAGGCGCCGCGGGGGCGGGCAGGGCACCTCGGTCCACCTTGCCGTTGGGCGTGAGGGGCAGTGCGTCCAGGCCAACGAAGGCCGAGGGCACCATGTACTCCGGGAGGCGGGAGCGCAGGTGTTCACTCAGGACGCCGGCCTCCGCGGATGCCGGGACGACGTAGGCCACGAGCCGCTGTTCGCGCACGTCGACCACGGCCTCTCGGACCTCGGGGTGCATGCGGAGCGCGGCTTCGATTTCGCCCGGCTCGATGCGGAAGCCACGCAGCTTCACCTGGTGGTCGATGCGGCCCAGGAACTCCAACGTCCCGTCCGCGCTCCAGCGCACCCGGTCGCCCGTGCGGTACATCCGCGTGCCCGGCGCGTCGCGGAACGTGTCCGGCACGAAGCGCTCGGCCGTCAGGTCTGGCCGGCCCAGGTAGCCGCGCACCACGCCTTCACCGCCGATGAACAGCTCACCGGGGACACCCACCGGCACCGGCCTCAGCCGGTCATCCAGGACGTGCAGCCCCGTGTTCGCCAGCGGCCGGCCCAGCGACACCGTGCCGGCCGTGGCCGTCTCCACGCGATGCATGGACGACCACACCGTCGTCTCGGTGGGGCCGTACATGTTGAGCAGGGCGGGGACGTGCGACCGCAGCTTCGAGGCGAGGCTCCCTGGAAGCGCTTCGCCGCCCACGAGCATCTGGCGCAGCCCGCCCAGCGCATGCAGCGCCCGGGGCTCTTCCACGAGGACGCTCGCGTACGACGGCGTGCACTGGAAGTGGGTGACGGCGTGGCGCTCCAGCAGGTCCGCGAACGCGGCGGGCTCCAGGCCCGTGGGCGCGAGCACCACCTGGAAGCCGCGCGTCCAGGCCCAGAGCAGCTCCAGCACGGAGATGTCGAACGAGATGCTCGTCATCGCCAGCCACGTGCCCGGGCACGGCGAGACGTGCGCATCCATCGCGCGGAAGAAGTTCATCACCGTCCGGTGCGGCACGCCCACGCCCTTGGGCCGCCCCGTCGAACCCGACGTGTAGAGCACGTAGGCGAGCGTCCGCGCGTCGCTCGCGGAGCGCACGAAGTCCGCGCCCACCGAAGGGTTCACGTCATCGAGGAAGAACCGGCGCTCGGCCGGCACCGCGATCACGTCCTCCAGGCGCCGGGGCCCCACGAGGACCTTCGCTCCCGAGTCCTCCCACATCGCCGCGAGCCGCTGCGCCGGGTACGCCGGATCCAACGGCAGGTACGCCGCACCCGCTTCGAGGATGCCAAGCATCCCCACGGCCAGATCCACCGAGCGGTCCACGCACAGGCCCACCACTGACTCCGGCCCCACACCCCGCTGCCTCAGCGTGTGCGCCACGGCCCGGGCCCGAGCGCGCAGCTCCCGGTACGTCAGGCGGTGCTCCCCAGCGACGAGCGCCACGGCATCCGGCGTGCGGGCGACCTGCGCCGCGAAGCGTGAGGAGAGGGTGGCGTCCGACGGGAACTCGATATCGGGACCCCGCGACAGCGCGAGCAGGTGCTCCGACTCGTCGGCATCCAGCCACGGCAGTACATCCACGTGGCGCGAAGGATCCGCGACGGCGGCCTCCAGCAGCACTCGCAGGTGGCCAGCGATGCGGGCCACGGTGTCCGCGTCGAAGAGGTCGGTGGCGTACTCCAGCCAGCCCTCGAAGCCCCGCGCGGACTCGGAGAGCGAGAGCGTCAGGTCGAACATCGCCGTGCCCGAATGCACGTCCATCAAGCGTGACTGGAGGCCCGGCAGCGCGGGGGCGCCCACCTGCGCGCCCTGGAGGATGAACATCACCTGGAAGAGGGGCGTGTGTCCGCGCTCGCGCGTGGGCTGGAGCGCTTCCACCAGCTTCTCGAAGGGCACGTCCTGGTGCGCGTACGCACCCATCGCCGTCGCGCGCACCCGGCCCAGCAGCTCACGGAAGGTGGACGCGCCGGACAGCCGCGTGCGCATCACCAGCGTGTTGACGAAGAAGCCCACCAGGCCCTTCAACTCCGCGCGGTCGCGGCCCGCGATGGCCGTGCCCACGCTGACGTCGTCCTGTCCGGAGCGACGCGCGAGCACCGCCTGGAAGGCCGCGAGCAGGACCATGAAGGGGGTGGCGCCCTCTTGAACCGCCAGCGCGCGCACCGCCTCAGCGAGCCGCGAGTCGAACACCACCGGCACGCGGGCGCCCTGCGTCCCACGCTCGGCGGGACGCGGCCGGTCCGTGGCCAGATCCAGCAAGCGGGGTGCGCCCGAGAGCTGCTGGCGCCAGTAGTCCAGGTGCGAAGCCAGCGCGGCGCCGCCCAGCCATTCGCGCTGCCACTCGGCGTAGTCCGCGTAGGTCACCGGCAGCGCGCGCAGCGGCGACGGGCCATGTTCGCGCAGCGCCGCGTAGAGGGCGGACATCTCGCGCACCAGCACGGCCATGGACGTGCCGTCGGACACGGCGTGGTGCATGACGAGCACCAGCACATGCGTGCGCTCGTCCAGCGTCAGCAGCGTGGCGCGCACGAGCGGCCCTTGAGTCAGGACGAACGGGCGGCGGGCCTCCTCATGGGCCCACCGGGAGGCTTCAGCCTCACGGGTGTCGGCGGGCAGGGACTCCAGTGACACGCGCGCCAGCGGCAGGGATGCGAACTTCGAGATGACCTGAAGCGGCCGTCCGTCCTGTTCCCGGAAGGAAGTCCGCAGCGCGTCATGGCGCGCGGCGAGCACCAGGAGGCTGTCCTGCAACACGGCGACGTCCAGTTCGCCTTCCAGCCACACGGCGGCGGGGAGGTTGTAGGTCACGTCGCCCGGTGCGTACCGGTCCAGGAACCACAGCCGCGCCTGCGCGAAGGACGCCGCCCGGTCACCCTGCACATCCCGGCGAAGCAGCGTGCTCGATGCAGGGACGGACACTGGCGTCCGGGCCGAGATCAACTGTCGCGCGAGGGACGTGATGCTCGGTCCCTGGAGCAACCATTCCATGGGCACCGCCAGGCGCGTCGCGCCGATTCCCATTTCGTGCGCCAGTTCCACCGCGCCCAGCGAGTCCAGTCCGTAGCGCGTCACCGGAGCATCGACATCGATGTCCTCACGGCGCATGCGCATGTGACGGGCCACGACATCGCGCAGCCACGCGACCAGCGCCGCCTCGTCCAGATTTTCAGGCAGGCCCACGGAGACGGGCGCTGCTTCGTGTGCTCTCGAACCCGCGTCAGGAGCGGACGGACTCAGCGCTCCGCCTTCCTGACTCGATGACTCGGCTGCTCTCGATTCCGGCGCCATGTCGGACCCGAGACTGCCGGAGCCCTGGACGGCTGAAGCAGAGGGGCCGACCCCGACGGCCCCAGTCGAAGCGACCGGCTCGGACGAGCCGAAGTCCGGCGAGGGAGGCATGCCGGCCATGACGGAGCCGGATGCGGATGAAACGGCGGCTCCGGAACTGGAGGCTTCAGACGAAACCATCAGCCCGGATACGCCGATGCCCGGCGCTGGGCTGGGCCCGGCCCCACCAGAGCTGGATGCGGATGGATCGGAGGCTCCGGCACCGAAGGCCTCAGTGGAAGCCACCCGCCCGGATTCATCGATCTCCGGCGCGGGGTTCATGCCGGTCATGACAGAGCCGGATGCGGGGGAGACAGCGGCTCCCGAATCAGAGGCCTCAGTCGAAGTCACCCGCCCGGATGCGCCGGTGTCCTGCATGGGGCTCATGTTGGCCAGGACGGAGCCAAATGCAGGGGAGACGGCGGCTCCCGAATCAGAGGCCTCAGTCGAAGCCACCAGTCCGAATGCGCCGATGCTCGGCGCCGTGTTGGACCCGGGCCTGCCGTCGCTCGGAACGCCGGAGGCTTCAGCCAACGGCCCGGATGCGCCGAAACCTGGCGCTGCGGATGAAGCGGGGAGGGGAGCCTGAGCCGTGCCACCCGGCGGCACCGCCCGCCACGCCGTCACTTCCTGCAACGTTCCCGCGAGGAAGGCCGCACGGCACGCATGCCGCTGCACCTTGCCGCTGGACGTCTTCGGCAGACTGCCCGGCTCAATCAGCACCACCGCGTGCGCCTGCACCTCGTGCGACTCCGCCAGCTTCTGACGGATGGTGCCCACCGCCGCGTCCGCCGCAGCCAACTGCTCCCGCAGTCCTCCCAGCCGCCGCACGTCGATTTCCTGCACGACGACGGCGCGCTCCTCGCCCCCCACCTCCACGGAGAACACCGCGCCGCCCCCGGGCCTCAGCGCCGGGTGCGCCCCCTCCACCGTCGCCTCCAGGTCCTGCGGGTAGTGGTTTCTCCCTCGCAGGATGATGAGGTCCTTGCGCCGTCCCGTGACGTACAGCTCGCCCTCCGGCCTCAGGAAGCCCAAGTCACCTGTGCGCAGGTACGGCCCGCCGTCCTCCCTCGCGATGCGCGCATGGAACGTCTCGCGCGTCGCGTCCTCCCGGCCCCAGTACCCCTGGGCCACGCTCGGCCCTGACACCCAGATTTCGCCCACCTCCCCAGGCCCACGCCGCTCCAGCGTCTCCGGGTCCACGATGGCGATTCGCTGCTCCGCCAGTGTCCGGCCGCAGCCCACCAGCGTCCTCGCCCCAGGCTCCTCCGCGCCCGCTTCCTCCGCGCGGTGCCGCTCCAGCGCCTCACCTGAAATCGTCACCGACACCGGCGGCGCTGACTTCTCTCCACCAGAGACGATGAGCGTGCCTTCCGCCAGGCCGTAGCAGGGGTAGAAGGCCTCACGCCGGAAGCCACTCGGGCCGAACGCCTCCACGAAGCGCTCCAGCGTCTCCGGGCGAATCGGCTCCGCGCCGCAGAAGGCCACCTCCCACCGGCTCAGGTCCAACGCCCGCCGCTGCTCCGGCGTGCTCTTTCGCACGCACAAGTCGAACGCGAAGTTGGGCCCACCGCTGATGGTGCCCCCGAAGCGCGACACCGCCTCCAGCCACGCCAGGGGCCTCCTGAGGAAGGACATCGGCGACATCAGCGTCACCGGGAAGCCCCCGTACAGCGGCTCCAGGATGCCGCCGATGAGTCCCATGTCGTGGTACGGCGGCAGCCAGATGACGCCCACGCTGTCCGCACGCGCTCCAAACGCACCGTGGATGAGCGACAGGTTGTGCAGCAGATTGCCGTGCGTGAGCATCACGCCCTTCGGCGTGCCCGTGCTCCCGGATGTGTACTGAAGGAACGCGAGCGACTCCGCCCCCAAGCCCTCCGGCGCCACCCAGTCCCGCTCGCTGCCCTCCGGCAACGCGTCCGTCGCCATCCAGTGCAGCGCGCGGAAGTCCGGCGCCTGCTCGAAGACGAAGTCCGACAGCCCGAGGATGCCCGACGTGGTGAGCACCACCGACGCGCGCGCGTCCTGGATGATGGCGCGCAGGCGGGGCAGGGTGCGCTCCAGCCGCATCGGGTCCGGCGGATACGCGGGCACCGCCACCGCTCCCGCGTACAGACAGCCGAAGAAGCCCGCGATGTAGTCCAGCCCCGGCGGGTACAGCAGCAGCACGCGCTCGCCTTGCGCGCCCCGCTCACGCAGCGCCGCCGCGATTCGCCGCGCCCGCACGTCCAGATCGGCCGCGCTCCACACGGTCTCTTCACCGTCGGACTCATCCAGGAACGTGTAGAGCGGCGCGTGGGCGGACGGCCCTTGGGCAAGCTTCAGCAGGACGCCAGGAAGGGTTCGCGAGAAGTCGTGCACGGGGAGCCATCCATGTGTCGAAAAACCGCCGACACTTAATAGCAGCCCGAGTGCTCAATTCCTCGGCACTCCTGGTCACGAAACCCGGCGGGTTCGCGACGCCAGCCCACTCGGGGAGCGGGGACTCGACACGCACTTACGCGCGGCCGAGCAGCCCCTTCAACCACCCCATGAAACCTTTCTACATTGACTCGACTGATACATCCCGTGTGGGCCCCGCCCCCTCGACGGAGGGAGCGGGGATTTCCGCGTTACTCCTTGCTCGCGGCGCGGAGCGCCTTCGTCAGCAGCTCCGCCACGGACTGGACCCCCGGCTCGCGCAGCAGCGTGTAGTGGGTGCCCGGCAGGCGGTGCGACTCCAGCCGGTCTCCCACGAGCGCCGTCCAGCCTCCGTCACCCGTACCCGCGTCATCGGCGAGCTCCTCCGCCTGGATGCGCAGCACGCGCTGCTCCATCGCGGGCGGGTGGTAGCGCCGGGCCGCTTCGAGGTTCGCCTCGAAGACCTGGAAGAGGGCCGTGGCGTCCACTCCAGGCGGCAGCGCGCCGAACCGGGCCGCGGACTCCAGCACCTTTCCGAGCGCCGCTTCAGGCTCCAGCTTCGCCAGCTCCGCCGTGTCCACATCCAGGTCCGCCAGCGACACGCCCATCAGGTCCTGCGCGAACATGCCCACCGCCAGCGTGCGGTCCAGGTCCGGCTCCGAGTCCGGAACCGTCTCCGGGACGTACGAATCGATCATCGCGACCAACTCCACCGCTTCGCCTGCCTCACGGAGCTGGTACGCCATCTCGTAGGCGATGACGCCGCCCAGGGACCAACCGCCCAGGTGGTACGGGCCATGGGGTTGGACGCCTCGCACCGCGCGTACGTAGCTGGCGGCCAGGGCCTCCACGGTGTCCAGCGGCTGAGCCGTGCCGTCGAGGCCCCGGGCCTGGATGCCGTAGAAGGGCCGATCCGGTCCCAGTCTCCGCGCGAGCTCCGCGTAGGCCAGCACGTTGCCGCCCACCGGGTGCACGCAGAAGAACGGCGTGCCGGTGCCTTCGGTCGTGAAGGGCACCAGCGGCGTGAAGGGCTTCGGCTCTGCCTCTCCCAGCAGGAGCGCGAACCGCTCCACGCTGGGGGCCTGGAAGAGCGCCGACAGCGGGAGCTTGCGGCCCGTCTCCCGGTGCACCGCCGCCATCAGCCGCACCGCGAGCAGCGAGTGCCCGCCCAGTTCGAAGAAGCTGGTGCGCACGTCCACGGTGGACACGCCCAGCGCCTCCGCCCAGAGCGCCGCGATCCGCGCCTCGGCTTCGTTCCTGGGGCCCACGTGGGTCTCGGGGCTCACGGGGCCGTCCACGGGGACGGGCAGCGCCTTGCGATCCACCTTGCCGTTGGGCGTCAGCGGCAGGACGGGCAGGGCGACATAGGCCGCTGGCACCATGTACTCCGGCAACGAGCGTTGCAGGTGTCCTCGCAGCGTCGCGGTGTCCACCTCCGGCGTCACATACGCCACCAGGCGCGGGAGCCCGGGGACGTCCTCACGCAGCACCACCGTCGCGTCGCGGACGCCCGGAGACGCACGCAGCGCGGCCTCAATCTCTCCCAGCTCGATGCGGTAGCCGCGCAGCTTCACCTGGAAGTCCAACCGGCCCAGGTACTCCAGCGTGCCGTCCTGCATCCACCGGACCCGGTCGCCCGTGCGGTACATCCGAGCCCCGGGCTCCGTGCTGAATGGGTGGGGGATGAAGCGCTCCGCGGTGAGATCCGGGCGGTTGCGGTAGCCGCGCGCCAGGCCCTCGCCCCCGATGTACAGCTCACCCGGGACGCCCACGGACACGGGGTTCAGGTTCGAATCCAGGACGTACGCGCCCAGGTTCAGCAGCGGGCGCCCGATGACGGGCGTGGGCATGGTGCTGCCCTGGATGGGGGCGATGGTGGCGTTCACGGTGCACTCGGTCGGACCGTAGGCGTTGAAGGCCCAGGTCCGCTCCGTCGCCGCGAGCGTGCGCCACGTCACCTCGTCCATCGCCTCACCGCCGATGGAGCAGAGGGCCGGAACGTGTTCGCGCTCCAGCAGACCCGCCCCCAGCAACAGCTGGTACTGAGACGGCGTGGTGTCCAGCACGTCAATGCGGTGCTGATCCACCCATGCGAGCATCGCCTCCGGATCCCTCCGCACGGCCTCCGGAACGAGGAAGAGGCAGTGGCCATCCAGCAGCAGTGACAACTGCTGCACCGACGCGTCGAAGAAGTACGGCGCGTTGACGCTGACGCGCAGCGGCCGGGACGACGCCCGATCGAAGCAGGCTTCGTTCATCGCGCGCCGCAGGTGCGCCAGCGAGCGGTGCTGGATCATCACGCCCTTGGGCATGCCCGTGGAGCCCGACGTGTAGATGACGTAGGCCAGATGCTCCGGCCGCACGCCCGAACGCGGGTTGCCTGGCGAGGACGACTCGATGCGCCGCGCGTCCGCGTCCAGCCGCACCACGTGCCGCGCTGGCGGCTGCCACGACTCCACCTGGGCCTGGGTGATCAGCAGCACGGCCGCGCCGCTGTTCTCCAGGATGAAGGCCTTGCGCGCCTCAGGGGCCGCCGGGTCGAGCGGCACGTACGCGCCGCCTGCCTTGAGGATGCCCAGGATGGCGACGATGGCCTCTGGCGAGCGCTCCAGGCAGAAGGCCACCGGCACATCCGGGCCCACGCCCAGCGAGCGCAGGTAATGCGCCAACTGGTTCGCTCGCACGTTGAGCTGGTGGAAGGACACGGAGGCCTCGCCCATCACCACGGCGGGTGCCTTGGGCGTGCGCGTCACCTGCTGCTCGAAGCGCGCGTGGAAGGGCACGTCGCCTTCGAAGGGAGCCGTCTCGCCGCTCCACTCCTCCAGGACCCACTGGCGCTCCTCCGCCGTCAGCAGAGGCAGGCTGTCCACCTTCGCGTCCGGCCGGGAGATGGCGGCTTCCAGCAGTTGGACGAAGTGCTCGGACAGCCGGCGGGCCGTGGCGGGCTCGAAGAGGTCCGTGGCGTAGGAGAGGGCTCCCTCGAAGCCCTGCTCCTTGCGGGCCATGGTCAGGTCCAGGTCGAACTTCGTCGAGGGCAGGTCCACCTCCACCGGACGCAGCGTCAGCTCCGGCAGGCGCACCTCCGCGTCCGGCACGTTCTGGAGCCCGAAGAGGGCCTGGATGAGCGGCGTGCGCGACAGGTCGCGCGCGGGCTGCACGGCTTCCACCAGGCGCTCGAAGGGGATGTCCTGGTGCTCGTACGCGCCCAGCGTGGTGGCGCGCACTTGAGCCAAGAGCTGACGGAACGACGGGCGGCTGTCGAACCGTGCGCGCAGCACCAGCGTGTTGACGAAGAAGCCGATGAGGCCCTCTGTCTCCGCGTGACGCCGGCCCGCGATGGACGTTCCGACGAGCAGGTCCTCCTGCCCGGAGTAGCGGTGCAGCAGCGTCTGGAAGGCCGAGAGCAGCACCATGAAGGGCGTGGCGCCCTCCGCCTGGGCCAGTGCTTCCACCGCTTCGCTCAACGACTGCGACAGGCGCACCGGGAACGTCGCGCCTCTCGCGGAACGCTGCGGCGGACGCGGCTTGTCGGTGGGCAGGGCCAGGGCCTGCGGGGCTCCGGCCAACTGCTGCGTCCACCAGGCGAGCTGCGCGTCCAGCACCTCACCCTGGAGCCAGCCGCGCTGCCACACGGCGAAGTCCGGGTACTGCACCGGCAACGGAGCCAGCGGCGAGGGCTGCCCCTGACGGAAGGCCTCGTAGAGCGCGGTGACTTCACGCACCAGGATGCTCATGGACCAGCCGTCGCCAATGGTGTGGTGCATGCACAGGAGCAGCGCGTGCTCCGCTTCGCCCAGCTTCAGCAGCGTGAGCCGCACCAGCGGACCCATGGCGAGGTCGAAGGGCTTCAGCGCGTCCTCGCTCGCGAACCGCACCGCCTCCGTCTCGCGCATGTCCTCAGGAAGGCCTGTCAGATCCACCACCGACAGGACTCCGGTGGGGGCAGGGTGCACGTACTGACGGGGTTCACCGTCGTGCGATTCGAACGTGGTGCGTAGCGCTTCATGACGCTCTACCAGCGCGTCGAAGGCCTGCTGGAGCGCGGACACATCCACCGTGCCCGTGAGCCACAGCGCCGTGGGCATGTTGTAGAGCGCGCTGCCCGGCTCGAGTTGGTCGATGAACCACAGCCGCTGCTGCGCGAACGAGACCGGATGCGGACCGGGCGTCGCGGCGGGCCGCAGTGGCGGGAGGGCGTTGGCCTCCGGTGCATCCGGCAGCCGCTGGGCGAGTCCCGCCACGGTGGGGGACTCGAACAGCGCCCGGACGCCCACGTCCACGCCGAAGCGGGCGCGGATGCGGGACACCAGTTGCGTGGCCAGGATGGAGTGGCCGCCCAGCTCGAAGAAGTGGTCGTTGCGGCCCACCACGGGCACGTTCAACAGCTCCTCCCACAGCGAGGCCAGGGCCACCTCCGCGGGCGTCGCTGGTGCTTCGTACGAGCGTGCGGCGCGCCGCTGTGCCTCCGGCGAAGGCAGCGCCTTGCGGTCCAGCTTGCCGTTGGGCGTCAACGGCAGGGCGGGCAGGGTGACGAACGCGGACGGCACCATGTACTCGGGCAGGTGCCGGCGCAGGTGCTCGCGCAGTCCTTCCGTGTCGCCGTCCGTCACCACGTAGGCCACGAGCCGCGCGTCGCCGGGCACGTCCTCGCGCACCAGGGCCACCGCGTCACTGACGCCCGCGTACGTGCGCAGCGTGGCTTCGATTTCGCCCAGCTCGATGCGGTAGCCGCGCAGCTTCACCTGGAAGTCCAGGCGGCCCATGAACTCCAGCGTGCCGTCCGGTCTCCAGCGGCCCTTGTCGCCCGTGCGGTAGAGGCGGGCTCCAGGCTCCGCGCTGAAGGGATCCGGGACGAAGCGCTCGGCCGTCAGGTCCGGCCGGCCCAGGTAGCCGCGGGTGACGCTCTCGCCGGAGAAGCACAGCTCGCCCGGCGTGCCGAAGGGCACCAGGCGCTGCCGCGCGTCGAGGACGTACGCGTTCAGGTTCGCCACCGGCCGGCCGATGAAGGGCTCCGTGCGGGAACTGCCCTGGATGGTGACGCCCGCCGTGCAGACCGTGCACTCCGTGGGGCCGTAGCCATTGAAGACGCGCGTGCGGTCCGTCGCGGCCAGCTTGCGCCACGACTCCGCGTCCAGTGCGTCGCCTCCCATCATCACGAGGGGCGGCACCCAGGCCCGCTCCAGCATTCCGGCCGCCAGCAGCGGCTTGAGCTGCGCGGGCGTGCAGTCGAACGAGTCGATGCGGTGCTGCTCCAGCCACGCCAGCATCGCCTCCGGGTCCACGCGCAGCGCGTCCGGGACGATGTGGAGGCAGTGTCCGTCGATGAGCTGCACCACGCGGTCCATCACCGCGTCGAAGTACAGCGGCGCGTTGACGCTGACGCGCTGTCCACGCGGCTGGCCCGCGTAGAAGGCGCGGATGAAGGCGCGGTGCATGTTGAGGATGGTGCGGTGTTGCACCATGACGCCCTTGGGTTTGCCCGTGGAGCCGGACGTGTACAGCACGTACGCCAGGTGGCCGGGGCCCGTCAGGGCGGGCAGGGGCTCATGGGAGAGAGCGCCCAGTCCGGTCTGTTCGACGTCCAGCCACACTTCGTGGACGCCGTAGGGGCTCCAGTCCCCGCACGCGGCCTCCGTCGTGACGAGCACGGACGCGCCGCTGTCCTTCAATACGAAGTCCCTGCGCGCCGCCGGGGCGGAAGGATCCATCGGGACGAAGGCGCCACCGGCCTTGAGCACCGCGAGGAGGGCCACGATGGCCTCCACCGAGCGCTCCAGGCACAGCGCCACCTTCACCTCCGGGCCCACGCCCAGAGAGCGCAGCCGCCACGCAAGCTGATTGGCCCGCGTGTCGAGCTGCCGGTACGTCAGCGCCGTCTCTCCGAACACGACAGCCGGCGCATCCGGGGTGCGCGCCACCTGCCTTTCGATGAGGCCGTGCAGCGTGGCGTCGCGTTCGAAGTCCACCATCTCGCCGCTGCCCATGCGCACCAGCCGCACCAGCTCCTCCGGCGAGACGAGCGACACGTCCGACAGCGGCAGGTCCGGCGCGTCGCACACGGCCTCCAGCAGCCGCCGGAGCTGGGCGAAGAGCCGCTCGATGGTGGCCGTGTCGAACAGGTCCGCCGCGAAGCCCAGGTGGCCCTCGTAGCCCTCCGCCGAGCGGCTCAGGTTCAGGGCCAGCTCGAACTGCGAGGGGACGTCGCCCTCCAGGTGGGCCGGCGCCACGGTGAGGCCGGGCACCGACATCTCCGGCAGCGGGGCGTTCTGGAGCGCGAACATCGCCTGGAACAGCGGCGTGCGCCCCAGGTCACGCTCGGGCTGGAGCGCTTCCACCAGGTGCTCGAACGGGATGTCCTGGTGCTCGTACGCGCCCAGCGTGGTGGCGCGCACCTGCGCGAGCAGCTCGCGGAACGTCGTCCTCGCGCCGAGGCGTCCGCGCAGCACCAGCATGTTCACGAAGAAGCCGATGAGGCCCTCCGTCTCCGCCTGCCGGCGGTTCGCGATGGGCGAGCCCACCAGCACGTCATCCTGGCCGGAGAGTCGAGACAGCACAGCCTGGAACGCCGCGAGCAGCGCCATGAAGGGCGTGGTGCCTTCGGCCTGCGCCAGCGCCTCCATGCGCTCGCTCAGGGCGCGCGGCAGCGACACCCGAATCCGCCCACCGCGCCGATCCGCCCCCACCGTCCTCGGCCGGTCCGTGGGCATGTCCAGCACGAAGGGGGCTCCAGACAACTGGTTCTTCCACCACTCCACCTGCGCTTGCAGCACGCCGCCCTGGAGCCAGCCGCGCTGCCAGACGGCGTAGTCCGCGTACTGCACCGGCAGCTCCGGCAGGACGGCGGAACGGCCCGAACGCCGGGCCTCGTAGAGGGCCGTGAGCTCCCGCACGATCACACCCAGTGACCAGCCGTCGGACACGATGTGATGCAGGTGCAGCACGAGCACGTGCTCGCTGGCGTCCAGCTTCATCAGCAGCGCGCGGATCACCGGCCCGCGCGTCAGATCGAACGGACGCAGCGTTTCGGCGTGGCCCAACCGCTGGGCTTCGGCCTGTCTCGCGGCGCGGCTGCCCAGGACCGTCAGGTCCACGAACTCCAGGGGCACTTGCCCCTCTGCGTGGATGTTCTGCACCGGTTTGCCCGCCTCCATGCGGAAGGTAGTCCGCAGGGATTCATGCCGCGCCATCAGCGCGTTCAGGCTGCCTCGCAGTGCATCCACGTCCAGGTCGCCGGTGAGGCTCAAGGCCAGCGGCATGTTGTAGAGCGGGCTGCCCGGCTCCAACTGGTCGACGAACCACAGTCGCTGCTGCGCGAACGACAGAGCCGGCGCCGACGCGCGCGACACGGGGACCAGCGGCGGCGCCTGGGTGCGGCGGGCATCCACCAGCCGCTCCGCCAACGACGCCACCGT
This sequence comes from Corallococcus sp. M7, assembly GCF_054512695.1. Classification (NCBI taxonomy): domain Bacteria; kingdom Pseudomonadati; phylum Myxococcota; class Myxococcia; order Myxococcales; family Myxococcaceae; genus Corallococcus; species Corallococcus sp. M7. The sequence goes on along the minus strand of NZ_CM137252.1, from coordinate 4,961,665 downwards.
GGGCGCGCGGAACAGCTCGCCCAACGGCAGCTCCAGGCCCAGCGTCGACCGGATGCGCGCCACCACCTGCGTGGCCAGCAACGAGTGGCCACCCAGCTCGAAGAAGTCGCCGTGGATGTCCACCGTCTTCAGTTGCAGCACCTCCGCCCAGATGTCCGCGAGCGCTTTCTCCAGTGCGCTCCGGGGCGTGGCGGATGCGGGGTCCGCGACTCGGGCCTTCGGTGCGGGCAGGGCCTTGCGGTCCACCTTGCCGTTGGCGCTCAGCGGCAGCTTCGGCAGCACCACGATGGCGGTCGGCACCATGTACTCCGGCAGCTGCTTCTGCACGGCTGCCCGAAGCGTTCCCGTCTCCAGGTCCTCGCTGCTCACGACGTAGGCCACGAGGCGCTTGTCGCCGGGCACGTCCTCACGCACCACGACCACCGCCTCCTGGACCTCCGGCGACTGGCGCAGCACGGCTTCGATTTCGCCCGGCTCGATGCGGAAGCCGCGCAGCTTCACCTGGAAGTCGGTGCGGCCCAGGAACTCCAACGTCCCGTCGCGCTGCCAGCGCACGCGGTCGCCCGTGTCGTAGAGACGCGCTCCGGGTTCAGGGGCGAAGGGGTGGGGGATGAAGCGTTCGGCGGTGAGGTCCGGGCGCTGGAGGTAGCCCCAGGCCAGACCGTCCCCGCCCACGTACAGCGTGCCCGGCACTCCCGGCGGCACGGGCTGGAGCGCCGCGTCCAGCACCCACGCCGTGGAGTTCACCAACGGCCGGCCGATGGGCACCGAACGGCCCACGGCGTCCCCGGCGCGCAGCGTGTGCGTGGCGGAGAACGTGGTGTTCTCCGTGGGGCCGTAGCCGTTGACCAGCACGGCACCTGGAGGCAGCCGCTTCAGGTGTTCGCGCACACGCTCCACGGGCAGCACGTCGCCACCCGCCAGCACCTGCTTCACCCGGGCCAGTGCGTCGCCCTGGTGGAGCACCATCTGCTCGAAGAGGGCGGCGGTGAGCCACAGCGTGGTGATGCCTTCGCGCCGCAGCAGCGCTCCCGTGTCCCCGAGCGACAGCGCGCCCGCGGGTGCGACCACCAGCGTCGCGCCGTTGAGCAGCGCGCCCCAGACCTCCAGCGTGGACGCGTCGAACGCGAGGGGTGCCAGGTGGAGGAAGACCTCCTCCGGGCCGAAGTGGATGAAGTCCGCGCCGCGCACCAAGCGGGTGATGCCCCGGTGCGGGACGCTCACGCCCTTGGGCCGGCCGGTGCTTCCCGACGTGAACATCACGTAGGCCAGTGCCTCCGAGGACACCGCCACGTCCAGCGCCGCTTCGGACTGCCGTGCGATGACGGCGGCGTCCGCGTCCAACAGGACCAGGAGGTCCGTGACGGCCGGCAGCTCGTCGGCCACCGCCTCCTCCGTCACGAGCAGGCTGACGCCCGCCTCGCGCAGCACCCACGCGATGCGCTCCGCGGGGGCCTGAGGGTCCACCGGCACGTAGGCAGCGCCGGCCTTCAGGATGCCGAGCAGGGCGGTGATGCTCTCGAAGGAACGCTCCACGCACAGGCCCACCCGGTGGCCGGGCCGCACGCCCTGGCGCCGCAGGTGGTGCGCGAGCTGGTTCGATGCGCGGTCCAGCGCCGCGTAGGACATCCGCCGCTCACCGGCCTTCAGCGCCGTGGCGTCCGGCGTGCGCGCGGCCTGCTCGGTGAAGAGCGACGCCACGGACGCGTCACGCGGGTAATCCCGAGCGGTGCCGCTCCAGTCGGAGAGCAGCCGCTGACGCTCCGCCCCGGTGAGCCAGGGCAGCTCCGCCAGCCTTGCGTCCGGCGAGCGGAGCGCGGACTCCAGCAGCACCCGCAGGTGCTCCACCATGCCGGCCACCGTTTCCGCATCGAACAGGTCCTGGTTGAAGCCCAGCACGCCTTCGAAGCCGTCCGGTCCCCGGGACAGCACGCATTGCAGGTCGAAGAGGGTGGAGTCCTTCAGGTCCTCGCGGGCCTTGAGCGTCAGCCCTGGCAGCGCCAGCTCCGGCATGGGCGCGTTCTGGAGCGTGAACGTCACCTGGAAGAGCGGCGTGCGGCCCAGGTCGCGCTCCGGCTGGAGCACCTCCACCAGCTTCTCGAACGGGAGGTCCTGATGCTCGTACGCGCCCAGCGTGGTGGCGCGCACCTGCTCCAGCAGCTCGCGGAAGCGCAGCGTCCCACGCATCCGGGTGCGCAGCACGAGCGTGTTCGCGAAGTAGCCGATCAGCGACTCCGACTCGGCGTGGCGGCGGCCCGCGATGGGCGACCCCACGATCACGTCCTCCTGTCCCGAGTACCGGTGCAGCAACAACTGGAAGGCCGCGAGCAGCACCATGAACGGCGTGGCGGACACCTGCCGCGCGTAGGCCTCCACCGCTTCGCTCAGCTCGCGCGAAAGCACGACGGACCGCGAGCTGGCGCGATAGGCCCCCTGACCGACCGGACGCGGGTGGTCCGTGGGCAGCTCCAGGTAGGGCGCGGCGCCGTCCAGCTGCGCGCGCCAGTACGCCACCTGCGACTCCAGCACCTCGCCCTGGAACCAGGCGCGCTGCCAGAGCGCATGGTCCACGAACTGCACCGTCAGCGGGGCCAGCGGCGACGGCTGCTCCGCCGCGAACGCCGCGTAGAGCGCGCCCATCTCCCGCACCAGCACACCGGTGGACCAGCCATCCATGATGATGTGGTGCGTGTTGAGCAGCAGCACGTGCTTCGTGGGCCCCAGCTTCATCAGGAGCCCCCGGAACAACGGGCCGTGTTCCAGGTCGAACGGGGTGGAGGACTCCTCCCGCGCCAGCCGCGACACCTCCGCCTCCCGTGCCTCATGCGTCGCAAGCGCGGACAGGTCCGCGTGCCGCAGGGACATGGGGAACGGCGGGTGGATGACCTGCGACGGCGTGCCTTCGCTCGATTGGAACGTGGTGCGCAGCGCTTCGTGGCGGCGCACCAGCTCGTCGAACGCGGCCAGCAGGACGATGACGTCCAGCGAGCCGTCCAGGTCCAGCAGGTGCGGGATGCTGTAGGCGGTGCTCGCGGTGCCCAACTGCTCGGCGAACCACATGCGCTGCTGCGCGAACGACAGCGGCAGCACCTCCGGCCGCTCCACCCGGACCAGCGAAGGCAGGGCGGACACCTCCTGCCGCCGCGGCTGGTGGAGCGAGTCGATGCGCTCGGCCAGCGCCGCGACCGTGGGCCCTTCCAGCAGGGCGCGCAGGGGCAGCTCCACGCCGAAGCGCGCGCGCACCCGCGACACCAACTGCGTGGCCAGCAGCGAGTGACCGCCCAGCTCGAAGAAGCCATCATGGCGGCCCACCGCCGGGACGCGGAGCACCTCGCTCCACAGCGCGGCCAGCGTCACCTCCGTGGGAGTCGAAGGCGGTTCGATGACGCGCTCGGGAGCCGGAGTGGCCTCTGGCGAGGGCAGGGCGTTGCGGTCCACCTTGCCGTTGGGGGTTTGAGGCAGGGCGTCCAGCGCCACGAACGCGGCGGGCACCATGTACTCCGGCAAGGTCCGCTGGAGGTGCTGACGCAGGGGCGCCGTGTCCACCTGGGGCGCGACCCAGGCGATGAGCCGGTCCTCGCGCATCAGCACCACCGCGTCGCGAATGTCCGGGTGCGTGCGCAGCGCGGCTTCAATCTCCCCCAGCTCGATACGGTAGCCACGCAGCTTCACCTGGAAGTCCAACCGGCCCAGGTATTCCAGCGTGCCGTCCTCGCGCCAGCGGGCCTTGTCACCCGTGCGATAGAGCCGCGAACCGGGCTCCGTGCTGAAGGGATCCGGCACGAAGCGCTCAGCCGTCAGGTCGAGCGCTGCCCAGGTAGCCACGCGTGACGCCTTCGCCGCCGAGGCACAGCTCGCCTGGCGTGCCGAGGGGCACCAGCCGCTGGCGCGCGTCCAGCACGTAGGCGTTGAGGTTGGCCAGCGGACGACCGATGACAGGCGTCTCCTGCGCGGCGTCCTGGATGCGCCAGTCCACCGAGTCCACGGTGCACTCCGTGGGGCCGTATTCGTTGAACGCCCGCGTGCGGTTCGATGCACGAAGCTGGTTCCACGAGCTCTCGTCCACCGCCTCGCCGCCCACCGAGATGACGCCGGGCACGTGGGCGCGCTCCAGCAGGCCCGCGGCCAGCATCAGGCGCAGCTGCGACGGCGTGCAGTCCAGCACGTCGATGCGCTGGTCCTCCAGCCACGCCACCATCGCTTCCGGGTCCTGCCTCACGACGTCCGGCACGATGTGCAGGCTGTGGCCGCTCAGCAGCTGGATCACCTGCGCGATGGACGCGTCGAAGTGCAGCGGCGCGTTGACGGAGACGCGCTGCCCCGGTGACAGCCCCGCGTGCAGGCTCCGCCCCAGCGCCTGATGCAGGTTGAGCACCGACCGGTGCTGCACCATCACGCCCTTGGGCGTGCCCGTGGAGCCCGACGTGTAGATGACGTAGGCAAGGTTCGCCGGGCCCGCCGCCGGCGGCGGGGTTTCCGAGAACCTGTCCGAGGGTCCGACAGGCGCTTCGTCCAGCCGCACCCGGTGGGTCACCTCCGGGTGCCACGCGTCTTGCGCGGCTCGCGTCGTCACCAGCACGCTCGCACCACTGTCCTGGAGGACGAACGACTTGCGAGCCGCGGGGGCCGCCGGGTCCACTGGCACGAAGGCGCCTCCCGCCTTGAGCACCGCCAGCAGCGCCACGACGGCCTCCGCCGACCGCTCCAGGCACAGCGCCACCGTCACCTCGGGGCCCACGCCCAGCGATCGCAGGTGCCATGCAAGCTGGTTCGCCCGCGCATCGAGCTCCCGGAAGGACAGCGTCGTCCCGCCGGACACCACGGCGTCCGCGTCCGGCGTCGCGGCGGCCTGCCGTTCGAAGCGCGCGTGCAGCGTGGTGTCGCGCTCGAAGTCCATGGCGCTGCCCGTGCCGGTGCGCAGCAGCCAGTCCCGGTCCCCGGCGGACAACAGCGACACGTCCTCGAGCCGGGCGTCCGGCTGGACCAGGGACTCCAGCGCCTGCCGCCACTGGCCCAGCACCCGCCGCACGGACTCCACGTCGAAGCGGCCCGCGTCGTAGGCCAACTGCAACTGGAGCTCGCTGCGCGGCACCACGGTGGCCGCCAGCGGGTAGTTCGTGCTGTCGCCCAGCTCCAGGTCGCGCAGGTCCATCGTGGTGAAGCGGCGCAGCACCGATTCGTCGAACGGGTAGTTCTCGAAGACGAGCAGCGACTGGAACAGCGGCTGCCCGCGAGGGATGTCGCTCCAGCCGTGCGCCGCGACCAGCGGCGTGTACTGGTGCTGCTGGATGCCCAGCAGCTTCGCCTGGAGTGCCTGGAGCCACGGCAGCACCGGATCGCCGTCACCGGGCAGCGTGACGCGCACGGGCTGCGTGGTGATGAGCATGCCCAGCATGGCGTCCGAGCCCGGCAGCTCCGGCGGCCGGCCCGCGAGCGTGGTGCCGAAGAGCACGTCGCGCGTGTCCGCATGGCGTGCGAGCACCAGCGCCCAGGCCGCCTGCGCCAGCGTGTTGAGCGTGAGTTGATGCCGCCGCGCGAAGACGCCCAGCGCGGTGGTGACCGCCTCCGGCAGCGTCACCCGCACGTCGGGCGGCTTCGAGGCGGTGGTGGGCCGCGCCAGGGACGCGGGCCGCGCCGAGGGCAGGGGCGTGGGCGCCGACAGGCCCGCGAGCTGGCCGCGCCAGAAGCGCTCGTCCTCCACCGGGTCGCGGCGGTCCAGCCACGCGATGTAGTCGCGGAACGGGGGCCGGCCCGAGGGCGGCGGCGCCGTCCCGGCGTGCACGGCGTCGTAGAGGGCGAAGACCTCCTGGAAGAACAGGCCCATGCTCCAGCCGTCCATCAGCAGGTGGTGGTGGCTCCAGAGGAAGCGCCAGCGCGCGTCGCCCAGGCGCACCACCGTCATCCGTGACAGCGGCGCGCGCGACACGTCGAAGCCGCGGACACGGTCCTCCGTCGTGAGCTTCGCCAGCGCGGCCGGCTGCTCCGCCTCCGGCAGGTGGCGCCAGTCATGCACGATGAACGGCAGCGTGGCGTGCGAGTGCACCACCTGGAGTGGCGACTCCAGGCCCTCCCACACGAACGCGGTGCGCAGGACGGGGTTGCGGTCCACGGCCGTCTGCCATGTCCGCTGGAGCAGCGCGATGTCCACGTCCGAGTGGCTCGACCACGCGGCCTGCTCGAAGTAGTAGGCCGCCTCTGGCGTATTCAGGGCGTGGAAGAGCATGCCCTCCTGGAGCGGGGACAGCGGGAACAGGTCCTCCACCGTGGGGCCCTGCGCCGCGAGCACCGCGTCCAGCGTGGCCTGGGACAGGCGGGCCAGCGGGAAGTCGCCGGGCGTCCGCTTGCGCGCATCCTCCGAGTGCCGCTGGGCGATGAGCTCGCGCAGCACGCGCAGGAAGCGCTCCGCCAGCGCGCGCACCGTCGCTTCGTGGTGCTGCTGGTGGCTGTAGCCGAACGTCATCCGCAGCCGGCCCTGGAACACCGAGCCGTCCACGGTGAGCGCGTACGGCTGCACGGCCTGGGGCGCCACGAGGGACCCCACCGGCTCGTGGCTCATCGTGAAGAGGGTGCTGGCGGCGGCCGTGCCGTCCAGCTGGCCCAGGTAGTTGAACACCACCTGCGCCTGGGGCAGCGCGGCCAGCCGGGCCCGCGTCTCCGGCGGCCCCAGACGGTGCAGCAGCCCGAAGCCGATGCCCCGCCCGCTCCACGCCTTCAGCGAGTCCCGCACGGCGCGCAGTCCGTCTCCCAGCGAGCCGCCCGCGGGCAGCCGCAGCAGGGCAGGGGCAATGGACGTGAACCAGCCCACGGTGCGCGACACGTCCACGTCCGCGAACAGCTCCTCGCGGCCGTGTCCTTCCAGGTCGATGAGGACGTCAGGCTTCCCCGTCCATTCGCCCAGCGTCCGCGCGAGCGCGGTCAGCAGCACGTCGTCGATGCGCGCCCGCCAGCCGGTGGGCGTCTCCTGGAGCAACTGCCGCGTCTCCTCCGCGTCCAGCTCCACGGCGACGCTGCGCCGCGACGCGTACGTGCACGGCCCCGGGCCGTCCACGGGCAGCGGAGCCACGTCGCCGCGCAGCGCTTCCCGCCAGAAGGACTCCTGCGCGCCCGGTGCGTCCGACAGGGCATGCTTCCGCAGCCGTTGCGCCCAGGACAGGAATGACGTCGTCTTCGCGGGCAGCGCCGGGGCACGGCCGGACTGGAGCTGGAGGTACGCCGCCTCCAGGTCCTCCACCAGGATGCGCCACGACACCGCGTCCACCACGAGGTGGTGGATGACGAGCAGCAGGCGCTGCGGCTCCCTGGGGCCGAAGTCGAACAGCGCCACGCGCACCAGGGGCGCCGTGGCCAGGTCGAAGTCCGCCTGGAGGCGTGCGGCCTCCTTCTCCATCGCGGCGGGCCGGGCCTCCTGGGGCAGCATGGCCAGGTCCACCTGGAGGAGCACCAGCGGCACGTCCCCGGGCGCCAGGCCCTGCTGGCGCCACGTGCCGCCTTCAGCCTGGACGTAGCGCAGGCGCAGGGCATCGTGGTGGGTGACCAGCGCCTGGAGCGCCTGCTCGAGCAGACCGGCCTTCAGCGGCTGACGGGCCTGGAGCAGCAGGGCGTGGTTGAAGTGGTGGGGGTACGTCGGCTCGCGCTCGAACAGGTCCACCTGGATGGGCGTGAGGGGCGCCTCGCCCACCACCGGGCCCTGCTCCGCGACGGGGGCCTCGCCGTCGCGGGCGACCGCCGCCAGCGCGCCCAGGGTGGGGTTCTGGAAGAGGTCCTTCACCTGCAACCGCACGCCGGCCTGCCGCGCCCTCGCCACCACCTGGAGGCTGATGATGGAGTCGCCGCCCAGCTCGAAGAAGTTGTCGTCCAGGCCCACTCGCTCCACGCGCAGCACCTGCGCCAGCACCTGCGCCAGCGCCTGTTCCCGCCGCGTACGCGGCGCGATGAACTCGCGGCGCGAGGCGCGCTGTCCCTTCGGCGCGGGCAGCGCCTTGCGATCCACCTTGCCGCTGGAGGTCAGCGGCAGCGCGGGCAGCGCGATGAAGGCGGAGGGCACCATGTACTCCGGCAGCCGCCGCAGCAGGAGGGCCCGCAGCGAAGCCGGATCCAGCTCCACCCCGGAGACGACATAGGCCACGAGGCGCCTCGCACCGGGCGCATCCTCGCGGACCATGGCCACGGTCTCCCGCACGTCCGGGTGGGAGCGCAGCGCGGCCTCGATGTCGCCCAGCTCGATGCGGAAGCCGCGCAGCTTCACCTGGAAGTCCGCGCGGCCCAGGTACTCCAGCGTGCCGTCGGTGCGCCACCGGGCGATGTCTCCGGTGCGGTACAGCCGGGCACCGGGCGCGTCGCTGAAGGCGTCGGGGATGAAGCGCTCGGCCGTGAGGCCAGGGCGGCGCCAGTAGCCCCGGCCCACCTGCACACCGCCGATGAACAGCTCGCCCGGGATGCCCATGGGCACCGGCTGCCCGTGGGCATCGAGGACGTACATGCGCGTGTTCGCCACGGGGCGGCCGATGGGAATGACTCGCGGGGCTTCGTCGCGAGGGCACTCCCAGGACGTCACGTCCACGGCGGCCTCGGTGGGGCCGTAGAGGTTGTGCAGCGTGGTGTGCGGCAGGCGGGCCTGGGCACGGAGCACCAGGTCCGCGGACAGGGCTTCGCCGCTGCACATCAGCTGGCGCAGGCGCGTCAGGGACTCCAGGCCGGGCTCCTCCACGAAGGCCCGGAGCATGGACGGCACGAAGTGCACCGTCGTCACGTTCTCGCGCGCCATCAGGGCGACGAGGTGGTCCGGCTCTTGATGTCCGCCGGGCCGCACGAGCACCAGCCGCGCGCCCGTCATCAGGGGCCAGAAGAACTCCCACACGGACACGTCGAAGCTGAACGGCGTCTTCTGCAGCACCGTGTCGGACGGCGTCAGGCCGTAGCGCCCCTGCATCCAGCGCAGGCGGTTGACGACGCCCGCGTGCGCGTTCATCGCGCCCTTGGGACGGCCCGTGCTGCCAGAGGTGAAGATGACGTAGGCGAGCGAGTCCTCACCGGCCCGCGGCACGGGGCGGTCCGTGGGCTCCCGCGCGATGGCGGTCCACCCGGCGTCGAGCGCGATGGCGTGCGAAGGCAACGCGGCCCGGAAGCGCTCCTGGGTGAGGAGCACGGGCGCGGCGGTGTCCTCCAGCATCCCAGCGAGCCGCTCCGCGGGCGTGGCCGGATCCAACGGCACGTAGGCCGCGCCGGACTTCAGGACGCCCAGCAGGGCGACGACCATTTCCAGCGAGCGTTCCATGCAGACGCCCACGAGCGTCTCCGGGCCCGCACCGAGCGAACGCAGGTGGTGCGCGAGCTGATTGGCCCGGGCGTCGAGCTGCGCGTACGTGAGGCGCTGCTCCTCGAACTGGAGCGCGATGGCGTCCGGCGTGCGTTCCGCCTGGGACTCGAAGAGCTGATGCAGGGTGGCGCCGCTTGGGAAGTCCACGCGCGTGTCGTTCCAACCGCGCAGCACCTGTTCGCGCGCGGACGGCGTCAGCAGCGGCAGCGTCGCGACGGGGGCCTCCGGCGCCGCGACGATCTCCCGCGCGAGCCCCACCAGGTGCTCCGCCATGCGCGCGACGGTGGCCTCGTCGAAGAGGGCGGTGGCGTACTCCAGGTGGCAGGAGAGCTCCGTGCGGCTCTCCCGAACCTCCAGGGCCAGGTCGAACTTGGCCGTGTCGGTGGGAACCTCCACCGGGCTCAACTCCAGCGACGGCAACGTGGCCCGCATCTCCGGGGTGTTGACGACGTTGAGGCTGACCTGGAAGACGGGGGTGCGGCTCAAGTCGCGGGGAAGCTCGAGCGTCTCCAGGACGCGCTCGAAGGGGGCGTCCTGGTGCGCATAGGCCTCCAGGGACTGGGTGCGCACGCGGCCCAGGAGCTCCACGAAGGACGGCCTGCCGGACAGCCGCGAGCGGAAGGGCAGGGTGTTGATGAAACACCCCATCAGCCATTCCACCTCCGGCCGGGTGCGGCCCGCGATGGGCGTGCCCACCACGAAGTCCTCCTGGCCAGAGTAGCGCGACAGCATTGTCTGGAAGAGCGCCATCAGCACCATGAACGACGTGGCGCCGTGCTTGCGGCCCAGCGCAAGCAGCGGCGCGGACACGTCGGCCGGGAACGCGAAGCGGTGCAGCGCGCCGGCGAAGGACTGGAGGGCGGGACGCGGATGGTCCGTGGGCAGCTCCAGCGTGGGCGCTCCGGTGAGCTGCTGCTTCCACCACGCGAGCTGTGCCTCCATCACGCCGCCGTCCAACCAGGCGCGCTGCCACACGGCGTAGTCCGCGTACTGCACCGGCAGCTCCTGCAGTGGCGACGGCTGGCCCGCGCGGAACGCGGTGTAGTTCTCCGTCAGCTCACGGGCGACCACCATGGTGCACCACGCGTCGGACACCGCGTGGTGGAAGGTGACGAGCAGCACGTGCTCCCGCGCGCCCATGCGCAGCAGCGCCCCGCGGACCACCTCTTTCTCCAGGTCGAACGGCTGGCGCACGGCCTGCTGGAAGAAGCGCCGCATCGCCGCTTCGCGCGCCTGCGGTGTGTCACCGGGCACGTCCCAGTGCTGGAGCGGCAGGCCCCTGGGCGGGTGGATGACCTGCACCGAGTGGTCCCCCTCCAGGGAGTAGGTGGTGCGCAGCACCTCGTGGCGGGTCACCATCACATCCAGCGCGCGTTGGAGCGCGGCCTCGTCCAGCTCGCCTGTGAGCCGGAAGATGGCCGGGTTGTTGTACGCGCTGCTCGTGGGATCCAGTTGCTGGAGGTACCAGAGGCGCTGCTGCGCGAAGGACAGCGGCAGCGGCTGATCCCGGCTCACGCGCGGGATGGGCGGCGGGCCCAGGTTCACCACCGCCGGTGCGGCGGGCGCCACCGGACGCGGGGCCTCCACGACGGCGGGACGCGCCACGGGCGGAGGGGGGAGGCGAGACGGTGAGGCCACGGGCTCCAGCCGGCCGTCCCCGCGCAGGCGGGCGTGACGGCCGGTGCGGAACAGCTTCGCGGAAGCCTCGCGAGGGTGCGGCACCAGGCGCCGGTGTTCTTCATCACCCGCGCGCCACAGGGCGGAGGGGAGCCCGGCGCCCGCGAGGGCCAGCTCGCCCACCACGCCCGCAGGCACGGGCTGACCGGCCGCGTCCAGCACCCAGGCCTGGAGGTTCGCGGGGATGCGCTCCGCCAACGTGCGCGGCAGCAGCGCGCCCTCCTGGGCATCACCGGACAGCCACACCTCCACGCCCGCGGCACGGTGCAGCGCCGCGCCCAATTCCACCGACGCGCCCTCCAACACGAGCGCGCCCACCCGGGCCAGGGACTCGCGTGCTCCGGGCAGTTCGCTCAGTGAACGCGCCAGGCGGGCCGACGTGTGCAGCAGCACGGCGCCGGACTGGCGCGCCAGCTCCAGCAGGCCTTCGACGCCCGCCTCGGCCTCCACCAGCACCTGCTCCTGGCGGGCGGCGGCCTCCGCGTCCATGCGCTCACGTACCACGGCCAGCCGGCGCAGGCCCTCCAGCACCACCGGCGTGTCCAGACCGAAGTCGATGAGCGCCGCCACCTCGTCCACGTCCGCCGCGCGCACGTCACGCAGCCGCCGCATCGCGCTGTCCACCGTGCCCAGCAGGCCGGTGTTCTTCGCGTGGTTCTCGAACGTGCGCTCCAGCACCGCGTTGATGTCGTCCGGCGACAGCTTCTGGACGTCGGTGATGCCCTGCGCCTGGAGCAGCGACGTGCTGATGTCCACGGAGCTTCGGAAGTAGCCGAGCAGCGGCTGGCGCACCGTGCGCAGCACCTCCTGTTCGTCGTCGCCCAGGTACGTGTGCAGCATGCAGGTGATGTGGCCCCGGCCCGGATGCCCGTTGCGGCGCCACGCGTCGCGGTACAGCGCCACCTTCTGCTTCAGCTCCTCCAACGAATGGGACAGCAGGCCCGTGAGCACGCCCGCGCCCAATTCGCCCGCCATGCGGAACGTCTCGGGGTTGCCCGTGGCGGTGAGCCACACCGGCAGCTCCTTCTGCACCGGCTTCGGGCGCAGGCCGACCTCCACCGTGCTGCCAGCGCCGCCGGGACGCTTGAAGCGCTCGCCGCGCCACAGGGCGCGCAGCGTGGACAGCTTCTCCAGCAGGATGTCGCGGCGCTTCTCGTAGTTGGCTGGCGCGAAGGTGAAGTCCTGCGTGTGCCAGCCCGTGGCCACGGACAGGCCCACGCGGCCCTGCGACAGGTTGTCCACCACGGACCACTGCTCCGCGATGAGTAGCGGATCATGTAGCGGCAACACCACGCTGCCGGAGCGCAGGCGCAGGTGCTTCGTGACGGTGGCCAGACCCGCCGCCACCACGGCGGGCTGCGGGTACAGACCTCCGAACGAATGGAAGTGCCGCTCCGGTGTCCACACGGCGGAGAAGCCGTTCGCGTCCGCGAACTTCGCGCCCTCCAGCAGCAGCTCGTACTTGGGCCCGGTGAGCGTGTCCTCGTCGTTGGCGAAGTAGATGAGGCTCAGGTCCATCGCCTTCGCGCGAGGGCCTCCATCACCCAGGCTCACCAGCCGGGCGGTGATGCGCTCCGGCGGGAACACCACCCGCAGGCCGCGCGTGAGCGCCCACAGGGCCTCCAGCTCCGGACGGTCGGAGGACGGTTCGCTCGCGGCCAGCCACGCGCCGCCGTCCGGGGGCGACAGGCGCGTGTCCAGGCCGGTGAAGAACTCCGCCAGCTCCCGGTGCCCCAGGGCCCACGCGGGCTGCCCCCGCCCCGTGGGCAGCAGCCACGCGAGGGCGTCCGACTCCACGTGCACAGCAGAGGCCTCAGTGGCGGCTGGCACGTCCTCCATGTAGACGACGCGCGCCGCATCCACGCGCACGGAGGCCACCAACGCGCGCGTGGTGACGAGCACCGGCACCGGAGCACCTTCGGGCGCGTACACGGGCAGGTGGCTCAGGTCGGACGGGCCCAGGGCGACGCACGCGCCGCCCGCGCCCAGCACGCCCCACAGCGCGGCCAGCTTCTCCGGCGACGTGCGCAGGCACACGGCCACCGGTGTTCCGGCCTTCACGCCCAGGGACCTCAACCTCGCGGACAGGGCGTCCGCGCGGGCGCCCAGCTCCGCCCAGGTCCAGTGCGTCTCCCCCTGGGACAGGGCGGTGGCATCCGCATGGCGAGCACGCCGCTCCGCGAGCGCAGCGGGCACGGGGACCAGCCCCGGCGTGGCGCGAGGCGTGGGCCAGGCGCGGCGCTCGTCATCGGTGGCGAGCGGCAGGTGCGCCACCTGCGTGTCGGGGTTCGCGAGCGCCGCGGCGAGCAGGACCTGGAAGTGCTCCATGAGCCGCGCCGTGGTAGCGGCGTCGAACAGGTCCGACGCGTACTCCAGCGCGCCGTGGACGCGGGTGGGGGACTCGAAGAGGACCAGGGTGAGGGCGCTCAGGGTGGAGCCCCACTGCACGGGCGTGCCCGGCACCTCCACCAACGTGGCGCGCAGGCCGATGAGCTCCAGCGTCTCCGAGGAGCTCGCGCCCGTGTGGTAGACGAACACGGAGTCCGTCATGCGCCCCCGGCCGATGTCATGGCCCGGGATGAGGGCTTCGACCAGGTACTCGAAGGGGACGTCGGGACGCGTCTGCGCGTCCGCGACCTCGCCGCGCACCTGGGCCAGCAGCTCGCGGAACGTGAGCCCTTCGGTGAAGCGCGTCCGGAACGCCTCCGAGTGCGCCACGTAGCCGATGAGCGGCATCAGCTCCGGACGGGTGCGGTTCGCGATGGGCGTGCCGACGACGACGTCCGTCTGGCCGCTGTAGCGGTGCAGCAGCGTCTGCCATGCGGCGAGCACCGTCATGTAGCCGGTGAAGCCCTCGCGGCGCGTGAAGGCCACCAGCTCGTGAGCGAGCGCTGGCGGGAAGTCCAGCGTCATGCGGTGGGACGAGATGAGGGGCTCATTGGAGCGGGGCCGGTCGGTGGGCAGGTCCAGCTTGCGCGGCATGCCGGCCAGCCGCTGCCGCCAGCCCTGGTCCTGTTCGGCCAGACGGCCGCTCGTGATGCCCCGGCGCTGCCACGCGCCGAAATCCGCGTACTGGAGGGGTAGCGGCTTGAGCGGAGACGGCTTGCCCTGGAGGAAGGCGTCGTAGAGCTGGCCCAGCTCCTGGACGAAGAGGGCGATGGACATCGTGTCGCTGACGATGTGGTGGATGCTGGCGATCAGCAGGTGCAGCTTCGTGTCCAGGCGGACCAGGGTGGTGCGCAGCACGGGGCCGCGGACCAGGTCGTACGGCTTCGCGGCGTCCTCGCGGGCGAGGCGCAGCGCCTCCGGTTCACGGGTCTCCAGCGGGCCACGCAGCTCCACGCGAGTGAGGGGCACGCGCATGCGCGCGTGGAAGCGCTGCACGGGGCGGCCGTCCACGGTGTCGTAGGTCGTGCGGAGGGACTCGTGGCGCTGGACGATCTCCTGGATGCCGCGCTCCATCACGTCCGCGTCCAGGTCGCCTTCGAGCCGCAGGACGAACGGGAGGTTGTACGCGGACAGGCCGGGCAGGTGCTGCTCCAGGCGCCAGACGCGCTCCTGCACGAAGGACAGCGGCAGCTCGCTGCCATCGCGAGGCAGCGGCACCAGCGGAAGCTCCGCGGAGACGGGGGCCTGGGGCGTCTGGAGCAGCAGGGGCTCCAGGCGCTCCGCGATACCCGCGACCGTGGGCGCTTCGAAGAGTGCGGCCAGGGGCAGGTTCACGCCAAAGGCTTCACGGAGCTGATTGAGCAGTTGCGCGGCCGTCAGCGAGTTGCCGCCAAGCTCCAGGAAGTCGTCATGGCGGCCCACGAATTCCAGGCCCAGACGGTCGCGCCACAGCGCCGCCACACGCTCCTCGATGTCGCCCCGAGGCGCGTCCGCTCGACCGGGAGGGGGAGCAACGGCGGGCGTGGGTTCCACGACTGTGGGCACGGCAGACCCGTGCGAGGCCACCGCCGCCTCCGGATGCATCACGTACACCGGAGCCCCGTGTGAGACGCCAACCGGACTCGTCGTCGCTGATGCGTACTGGGACGCGCCGATGGGAGCCGTCATCCCAGAGGTGGATTGAGGAGCACTGGTCGGAGCCGTCATCGCGGACGCGCTCCTTGGAGCGCCGTTCGGCTCCGTCAACGAGGAGGCGGACTGAGAAGCACTGGCCGGAGCCGTCATCGCGGACGCGACCTGGGGGGCGCGGGCCGACGCCGTAGCCGCCGATGCGCTTGGTGAAGCGCCGTTTGGATCCGTCATCATCGCGGATGCGTTCTGGGTAGCGCCGATCGAGGCCGTCATCGCGGACGCCGCTTGAGGGGCGCGGATCGAAGCCGTGGCCGTCATCGCGGACGCCGCTTGAGGGGCGCGGACCGACGCCGTGACCAGGGCCAGGTCGGAAGTCGTTTCGGGCGCACGCCCGGTGGGCGCGGTCGGAGTCCATGGTTCGGGCGCACGCTCAGCGGGCGCGGCCTGTGGGGCCCGGATGGCGCCCACCGAGGGCGGCGCGAACGGGGACGTCGTGGCGCGTGCCCTTGGCTGCACCCAGACCGGCTTGGTCTGGAACGCGTACGTGGGCAGGTGCAGCCTCAGTCGCTGCTCGTGCGCGTAGAACGCGTTCCAGTCCATGGCCACGCCCGCGGTCCACAGCTCACCCACGGACTGGAGCCAGCCCATCTGCTCCGTCGTCTTCCCGCCCACCCGCAGCGACGCCAGCGCGATAACAGGGGCACCGCCACCCTCGGGCCTGACGAGGTTCGCGCGCACCAGCGGCGTCACGTCCTGGCCCGGGCCCACCTCCAGCAGCACCGTGCAGGCTTCCGCCTGGAGCGCCTCCACCGCGCGGGTGAAGCGCACCGGCTGACGCATCTGCTCCGTCCAGTAGTCCGGCGCCGCCAGTTGCCCGGGCTGCACCACCGCCCCCGTGAGGCTGGAGACGTACCGCACCGTCGGCTCCGACCAGCGCAGCGTGCCCACCACGCGCGCCAGCTCCGGCATCAGCGGCTCCACGTCCGCGGAATGGAACGCGTGCGGCGCGGGCATGCGCACCGCTCCGGCCTTCAGGCCCTTCAGCTCGGCCTCCAGCCACTCCACTTCCTCCACCGGCCCGGACACCACGCAGCGATCCGGAGCGTTCACCGCCGCCACCGACAGCCGGCCCGACAGCAACGACTGGACGCGCTCCACGGGTAGGGCCACCGCGAGCATCGCGCCCGGCGGCATCCGGTGCATCAGCTCCCCGCGAGCCACCGCGAGGCGCATCGCGTCCTCCAGGGACAGCGCCCCCGCGACACACGCCGCCGCGTACTCACCGAAGCTGTGTCCCATCACCGCGGACGGAGTGACGCCCAGGTCCCGCCACATCCGCGCCAGCGCCACCTGCACGCTGAACAACGCGGGCAGCGCCACGCGCGTGTCCGCGAGGTCCGCCGAAGCATCGGCCTCGGCCGCCAGCACGGCCGACACCCGCGCCCGCAGCGGCGCGTCCAGCAACGCGAGGCACGCATTCAGGTGCGCACGGAACAGGGGCGATGCCTCCGCCAGCTCACGCCCCATGGCCAGCCGCTGCGACCCCTGCCCGGAGAACACGAACGCCACTCGAGGCGCCTTGCCCGGGATCTTCGCCAGCGTCACCGGCTTCTGGAGCTGCCGCGCCAGGTCCTCCGTGTCCTTCACCACCACCGCGCGGCGGTACTCGAACGACTTGCGGCCCACGGCGTGCGTGAACGCCAGATCCGCCAGCGCCGAGTCCCCGACGCCCTTCGCCTCCAACCGCCGCGCCGCCGCCTCCAGTGCCTCCGGCGAGCGCGCGGACAGCACGACGAGCTGATGGGAACGCGTGGTGGAACCACTCTGCCGCATGGGGGCTTCCTCGAGGATGGCGTGGGCATTGGTGCCACCAATGCCGAAGGAGCTGACCGCGGCGAAGCGAGGCGTCTCGCTCCGAGGCCACGACCGCAAGGTGGTGTTGACGAAGAACGGCCCCGCGTCGAAGTCGATCTGCGGGTTGGGCTTCTCGAAGTGGAGGCTGGGAGGAATCTCCCCATGGTGCAGTGCCAGCGCGGCCTTCATCAGGCCCGCCAGGCCCGCGGCCGTATCCAGATGCCCCACGTTCGTCTTCAGCGACGCCAGCGCGATGCGCCCCCGGTGCTCCGCACCCAGACCGTACGCGCGAGTCAGCGCCGCTACTTCAATCGGGTCCCCCAACGGCGTCGCGGTGCCATGGGCCTCCACGTAGCCCACGGCCTCCGGTGCCACGCCCGCGTTGGCCAGGGCCTGGGAAACAACCGCCGCCTGTCCCTGCACACTCGGCGCGGTGAAGCCGGACTTGTTCCGGCCGTCGTTGTTCAGCGCCGATCCCCGGATGACGGCGTAGATGGCGTCCCCATCCCGCACCGCGTCCTCCAGGCGCTTGAGCACCACCGCGCCCACGCCGTTGCCGGGCAGCGTCCCTTGGGCCTTGGCGTCGAACGCACGGCAGTGGCCGTCCGGGGAGAAGATGAGCCCCTCCTGCGCCACGTAGCCCGTGCGCTGCGGCAGCGACAGCCGCGAGGCCCCCGCGAGCGCCACATCGGACTGGCCCGTCCGCAGGCTCTGGCAGGCCAGGTGCACGGCCACCAGACCCGTGGAGCACGCCGTGTAGAGCAGCGTGCTCTCACCCGTGAGCCCCAGCTTGAAGGACGCCTTCGTCGGCAGGCTCTCGTGCGTGGCGGTGCCGTTCAGCTCGAAGAAGGACGCCGCATCCAGCGGCATCGACTGACGCACGGCCTCCGCGTATCCAGAGGCCGCGGCCCCCGCGTACAGCGAGATGGCGCCGGGGTAGCGCTCCGGATTGACGCCCGCGTCCTCCAGCGCGGCCCACGCCGTCTGGAGGAACAGCCGCTGCTGCGGATCCGTGAACTGCGCCTCGCGCAGGGACATGTCGAAGAACGCGTGGTCGAACCCCTCCACGTCCTCCAGGACACCCGCGGCCGGAACGAACGCCGGGTGGTACCAGAGCTCGAAGCCCTCCGGCAGGGAGGGCAGGTGCTCCAGTTCCTCGGGAGAGAAGCGCGTGATGGACTCCACGCCCTCGCGCAGGTTGCGCCAGAACGCCTCCACCGTTCCGGCGCCGGGGAAGCGGCCCGCCATGCCGACGATGGCGATGGAGCCGGAAGCGCCCGGCTTCGACGCCTCGCGCGGATGGTGGCCAGGTGCCGGAGCGGGTGAGCCCGGCGACCGGGACTCGTGCTCCAACCGCTGGGCGAGCGACTCCACCGTGGGATGTTCGAACAACCAGACCACGGGCACGTCGCGGCCCAGCGCCTCCTTCAGGCGCGACGCGAGCCGCATCACGGACAGCGACGTGCCGCCCAGGTCGTTGAACAGGTGGTCCTGCGTACCCACCCGGTCGGCCCCCAGCTCACGGGCCCACGTGGAGGCGATCCGTTCCTCCAGCGGATGGGACGGCGCCACGTAGCGCTCGCTCCGGCCGGTGACCTCCGAGTCCGGGGCGGGCAGGGCCTTGCGGTCCACCTTGCCGCTGGGGTTCAGGGGCAGGGTGGGGAGCGCCACGAAGAGTGACGGCACCATGTAGTCGGGGAGCTTGCGGCGCAGGGCCTCACGCAGCCGCGTGGGCTCCAGCACCTGACCCGGGCGAGGCATCGCGTAGGCGACGAGCCGCTTGTCGCCGGGCACGTCCTCGCGCACCACCGCCGCGGCCTCGTGCACTTCGGGCAGCTCGCGCAGGGCGGCTTCCACTTCCGGAAGCTCGATGCGGAAGCCGCGCACCTTCACCTGGTGGTCCGTGCGGCCCAGGAAGTCCAGCGTCCCATCCGCGCGCCAGCGCACCCGGTCGCCCGTGCGGTACAGCCGTGCCCCCGGCTTCGTACCCCAGGCATCCGGCACGAAGCGCTCCGCGGTCAGGTCCGGCCGCGATACGTAGCCCCGGACCACGCCATCCCCGCCGAGGAACAGCTCCCCCGGCACGCCCACCGGCACCGGCTGGAGCCGCGCGTCCAGCACGTACGCCGTGGTGTTCGCGAGCGGCGCGCCAATGGGCACCGACGCGTCCGCCTGCTCCGGCCTCTCCACCGTGAAGAACGACGCGGCCACGGAGCATTCACTGGGGCCGTAGGCGTTGATGACGGGCCGGCCCCGGAACTCCACCGCGCGGCGCACATGCGGGGCGGAGATGACGTCGCCCGCCACATGCACTTCACGCAGCCGCCCGAGGATGTCCGGCCGGTGCTCCACCAACTGCGAGAAGAGCCCCGACGGCAGGTGGGCGAAGCTGACCGCGTGGCGCTCCACCACGCGCGCGAGCGTGTCCATGTCTCCAGCGGGGACCTTGCCGGGGAAGATGACCAGCCGGCCGCCGTGCAGCAGCATCGTCCACAGCTCCATCACGGAGCCGTCGAAGGACAGCGGCGCGAAGAGCATCCCCGTCTCGCGCGAGCCGACGCGCGAGTAGGGCTCGGCGTGCACGAGGCGCAGCACGCCGCGATGTTCGTTGGCCACGCCCTTGGGACGCCCGGAGCTGCCGGAGGTGAAGATGACGTAGGCCAGGTTGCGGGGCCCCACGGTGACATCCGGCGCGGTGACGGGCTGGTCGTCGAGTACCAGCGAGTCCACGAAGAAGCAGGCCAGGGACGCGTCGGGCACGTGCAGCCGCTCACGCAGCGCACGCGTGGTAAGCAGCATCCGGGGCCGGGCGTCCTCCATCATGAACGCCAGCCGCTGCGCGGGGTACGACGCGTCCAGCGGGACATAGGCGCCGCCCGCCTTGAGGATGGCGAGCACCGTGACGACGAAGTCCACGGAGCGCTCCATGCACACCGCCACCGGCACGTCCGGGCCCACACCCCGGGCGCGGAGGAAGTGCGCGAGCGGATTGGCCCGCGCCTCCAACTGCGCGTACGTCAGGCGAAGGTCCCCGTCCTCCACGGCGACAGCGTCCGGAGTCCGAGCGACCTGGAGCGCGAACTGCTCGGGAATCGTCCTGCCAGAGGGGTAGTCGAGGGCCGTGTCGTTCCACGCGGTGAGCACCTGGTGGCGCTCCGCGTCCGTCATCCAGGGCAGCTCGTGGATGGGCGTCCGAGGGGCCGCGATGGCGGCCTCCAGCAGCACGCGGAAGTGGCCGGCCAGCCGCGCCACGGTGTCCGCGTCGAACAGCTCCGTGGCGTACTCCAGCCAGCCCTCGAAGCCCTGGGGGGACTCCGCGAGCGACAGCGTGAGGTCGAACATGGACGTGCCGGTGTGCACGTCCAGGAGCCGGGACTGGAGCCCCTGTAGGACGGGCGCGTCCACGCGGGCGCCCTGGAGGTTGAACATCACCTGGAACAGCGGCGTGTGTCCCAGCTCGCGAGGGGGCTTGAGTGCCTCCACCACGCGCTCGAAGGGCACGTCCTGGTGCGCGTACGCCCCCAGCGCCGTGTCCCGCACGCGCCCCAGGAACTCCCGGAACGAAGGAGCGCCCGACAGGCGCGTGCGCAGGACCAGCGAGTTGACGAAGAGACCGACGAGCCCCTGGAACTCCGCACGCTGACGGCCCGCGATGGCCGTGCCCACGCTGATGTCGTCCTGGCCCGATCGGCGGGCGAGCACGGTCTGGAAGGCCGCGAGCAGGACCATGAACGGCGTGACGCCTTCGCGCTCCGCCAGCGTCCTGACGGAGTTCGAAAGGCCCGCGTCCAGCACCACCGGGACCCGGGCACCCGAGGACCCACGCCGCGAGGGACGCGGCCGATCCGTGGCCAGCTCCAACAGTTGGGGAGCACCGGCGAGCTGCGTCCGCCAGTAGTCCAGCCGCGACTCCAGCGCGGCGCTGTCCAGCGAGTCCCGTTGCCAGTCAGCGGCGTCGGCGTAGTCCAGGGGCAGGGCGGGCAGGGGCGACGGACGGCCTTCGCGAAGCGCCGAATAGAGGGCGGAGACCTCGCGCACCAGCACCGCCATGGACGTCGCGTCCGACACGGCGTGGTGCATGACGAGCACCAGCACATGGGTCCGCGCATCCAGCGTGAGGAGCGTGGCGCGCACCAGCGGTCCGCGCTCCAGGTCGAACGGGCGGCGGGCCTCTTCATGGGCCAGGCGGAGCGCCTCTGACTCGCGGGCGGCGGTGGGCAGGGACTCCAGTGACACGCGCGTCAGCGGCAGGGACGCGTCCTTGGCGATGACCTGCCGGGGCTGTCCCGGGGCCTCACGGAAGGAGGTCCGCAGTCCTTCATGCCGGGCCGCGAGCGCCACGAGGCTGCCCTCCAGCGCGGCCACATCCAGTTCGCCCTCCAGGCGAACGGCGGCGGGCAGGTTGTAGGACACGTCGCCAGGGGCGTACCGGGACAGGAAGAACAACCGGGCCTGCGAGGACGACGCCTCACGGTCGCCGCCCACGTTCCTACGGTGGGGCGCGGGCCCCACCGCGTCACGGAGCGAGGCCAGCCTGTGCGCCAGGGAGGTGATGCTCGGCCCCTGGAGCAGCCACTCCATGGGCACCGTCAGCCCGGTGCCAGCACCCACTTCGTGCGCCAGATCCACGGCGCCCAGCGAGTCCAGCCCGTATCGAGTCACCGGAGCATCGACGTCGATGTCCTCACGGAGCATCCGCACGTGCCGGGCCACGACGTCACGCAGCCACGCGATCAGTGCCTCCGCGTCCGGCTTCGCGGGCAGCCCCACGGAGCCGGACACCGCTTCGCGCGCTCCCGAACCAGAGCCAGGAGAGGACGAGCTGAGGGCTCCGCCCGCATGACTCGCCGATGCCCCACC
This sequence comes from Corallococcus sp. M7, assembly GCF_054512695.1. Taxonomy (NCBI): domain Bacteria; kingdom Pseudomonadati; phylum Myxococcota; class Myxococcia; order Myxococcales; family Myxococcaceae; genus Corallococcus; species Corallococcus sp. M7. The sequence continues at coordinate 4,939,938 of NZ_CM137252.1, read as the reverse complement.
CGACGCCGTGTTGGACCCGGGTGAAGCGGCGGCTCCAGAACCGGAGGCCCCAGTCGAAGCCACAGGCCCGGGTGCGCCGAAGTCCGACGCGAGGATGGTTCCGGCCGAGACAGGGCCCGAGGCGGATGAAGCGGCGACTCCAGAACCGGAGGCCTCAGCCAACGGCCCGGATGCGCCGAAGTCCGACGCCGTATGGGAACCGGCCCCGCCAGGGCTTGGGAAGGTTGGAGCAGTGGCTCCGGAACCGGAGGCCTCAGTCGAAGCCACCCGCCCGGATGCGCCGATGCGCGGCGCCGTATTGGACCCGGGCCTGCCGTCGCCTGGAACGGATGCAGCGGCGGCTCCGGAACCGGAGGCCTCAGCCAATGCGCCGAAACCTGGCGCTGCGGATGAAGGGGGGAGGGGCGCCTGCGCCGGGCCACCCGGCGGCACCGCCCGCCATGCTGTCACCTCCTGCAACGTTCCCGCGAGGAAGGCCGCACGGCACGCATGCCGCTGCACCTTGCCGCTGGACGTCTTCGGCAGGCTGCCCGGCTCGATGAGCACCACCGCGTGCGCCTGCACCTCGTGCGACTCCGCCAGTCGCTGACGAATGACTCCCACCGCAGCGTCCGCCGCAGCCAACTGCTCCCGCAGTCCTCCCAGCCGCCGCACGTCGATTTCCTGCACGACGACGGCGCGCTCCTCGCCCCCCACCTCCACGGAGAACACCGCGCCGCCCCCGGGCCTCAGCGCCGGGTGCGCCCCCTCCACCGTCGTCTCCAAGTCTTGCGGGTAGTGGTTTCTCCCTCGCAGGATGATGAGGTCCTTGCGCCGTCCCGTGACGTACAGCTCGCCCTCCGGCCTCAGGAAGCCCAAGTCACCCGTGCGCAGGTACGGCCCGCCTTCCTCCCGGGCAATGCGCGCATGGAACGTCTCGCGCGTCGTTTCCTCCCGGCCCCAGTACCCCTGGGCCACGCTCGGCCCCGACACCCAGATTTCGCCCACCTCCCCAGGCCCACGCCGCTCCAGCGTCTCCGGGTCCACGATGGCGATTCGCTGCTCCGCCAGTGTCCGGCCGCAGCCCACCAGCGTCCTCGCCCCAGGCTCCGCCGCGCCTACTTCCTCCGCGCGGTGCCGCTCCAGCGCCTCACCTGAAATCGTCACCGACACCGGCGGCGTTGACTTCTCTCCACCCGAGACGATGAGCGTGCCTTCCGCGAGGCCGTAGCACGGGTAGAAGGCCTCACGCCGGAAGCCACTCGGGCCGAACGCCTCCACGAAGCGCTCCAGCGTCTCCGGGCGAATCGGCTCCGCGCCGCAGAAGGCCACCTCCCACCGGCTCAAGTCCAAAGCCCGGCGCTGCTCCGGCGTGCTCTTTCGCACGCACAGGTCGAACGCGAAGTTGGGCCCGCCGCTGATGGTGCCCCCGAAGCGCGACACCGCCTCCAGCCACGCCATGGGCCGCTTGAGGAAGGACATCGGCGACATCAGCGTCACCGGGAAGCCCCCGTACAGCGGCTCCAGGATGCCTCCAATCAGCCCCATGTCGTGGTACGGCGGCAACCAGATGACGCCCACGCTGTCCGCGCGCGCGCCGAACGCACCGTGGATGAGCGACAGGTTGTGCAGCAGGTTGCCGTGCGTGAGCATCACGCCCTTCGGCGTGCCCGTACTCCCGGACGTGTACTGAAGGAACGCGAGCGACTCCGCGCCCAGGCCCTCCGGCGCCACCCAGTCCCGCTCGCTGCCCTCCGGCAACGCGTCCGTCGCCATCCAGTGCAGCGCGCGGAAGTCCGGCGCCTGCTCGAAGACGAAGTCCGACAGCCCGAGGATGCCCGACGTGGTGAGCACCACCGACGCGCGCGCGTCCTGGATGATGGCGCGCAGCCGGGGCAGGGTGCGCTCCAGCCGCATCGGGTCCGGCGGATACGCGGGCACCGCCACCGCTCCCGCGTACAGACAGCCGAAGAAGCCCGCGATGTAGTCCAGCCCTGGCGGGTACAGCAGCAACACGCGCTCGCCTTGCGCGCCCTGCTCACGCAGCGCTGAAGCAATGCGCCGCGCGCGCACGTCCAGGTCGAACGCACTCCAGACGGTCTCCTCGCCGTCATCTCCCAGGAACGTGTAGAGCGGCGCGTGTGCGGACGACCCTTGAGCAAGGGTCAGCAACAAGCCAGAAAGGCTTCGGGGGGCGAGGTCGGTCACGGGGGGGGCCGTCCAGGTGTCGAAAAATTTCGACACTTCATAGCAGCCCGACTGCTCAATCCCGTAGGCACTCCCGGTGATGACTCACGGGAGGCCCTGCATCAGGCGCGGCCGAACAGTCCCTTCAACCACCCCATGAAACCTTTCTGCTTTGACACGACGGAGACGTCCGCCGCCGCCTCCTCCGGAACGGCCGGCGGGGCAGCCGCCACCTTGCGCGCCGCCGGAGCCGCTGCCCCCGGCGTCACGACCGGAGGCGCCGGCGCGGCCGCCGCGGACTCCTCCTGCGCCAGCCGGGCCTTCACCGCCTCCGGCGTATCGCGGGTGGTGAACGTGCTGACGACCTCGCGCCCCGTGGTGCCTTCCTTCGCGGTCACCTTGAGCAGCGATTCGTTGTTCACCTCGAACGTCACCGACACCTGCACCGCGCCGCGAGGCTTCTTCGGCAGGCCCGCCAGCCGCAGAGTGCCCAGGTACTCGTTGTCCTGCGCGCGCTCGGAGTCGCCCTGGAAGACGGTGAGCTCCAGCTCCGTCTGCCCGTCCCGGTGCGTGGAGAGCGTGTAGCTCTTCGCCGCCGGCAGCGACACGTTGCGCTCCAGCACCGGCTTGAAGCGCCCACCCGGCAGCCCCACGCCAATGGCCATGGGCAGCACGTCGATGAGCACCACGCCTTCCAGCTGCCCCAGGCTGTGCGCCAGGAGCGCCGCGCCCAGCGCCACGGCCTCGTCCGGGTGCACGCCCTTGCTGGGCGGCCGGCCGAAGAACTTCGTGATCTTCTCGTGCACCAGCGGGAAGCGGCTCTGGCCACCGACCAGGATCACCTCGTCGATGTCCGTGGGCTTCAGCCCCTTGGCCTGGAGCACCTCCTCGCAGACCTGGACCGTGCGGTCCACCAGCCCCTCCGTCAGGGCGATCAACTTCTGCCGCGAGAGCGTGACGTCCAGGTCGTACGGCTTGTTGTCGATCATCGTGATGAAGGCCACGTGCACCCGCATCTCGGAGCGCTCGGACAGGGCGCACTTGGCCCGCTCCGCCGCGTCGTTGATGCGCTGCAGGGCCACCCGGTCCCCCTGGAAGGCGCGGCCCGTCTGCCGCTCGAACTCCTGCAGGAGGTACTCCACGATGGCGTTGTCGAAGTCGATGCCGCCCAGGAACGTGTCGCCGCCGGTGGAGATCACCTCGTAGACGGTGTCGTGCAGCTCCAGCACCGACGCGTCGAACGTGCCGCCGCCCAGGTCGTACACCAGCACGCGCTGGTTCAGCTTCTTGCCGTAGCCGTACGCCAGCGCCGCCGCCGTGGGCTCGTTGAGGATGCGCTCCACGTACAGGCCCGCGAGCTTGCCCGCCTCGCGCACCGCGTGCCGCTGGTTGTCGTTGTAGTAGGCGGGCACCGTGATGACCGCCCGGGAGATGGGCTGGCCCAGCTGGTTCTGCGCGACCTCGCGCACCTCGCGGAGGATCAGCGCGGAGATCTGCTGGAGCGAATAGATGCGGTCACCCAGCCGCACCGCCGCCTCGCCGGACTGGCCCGCGGCGATCTCGTAGTGGAAGCGGCCCTTGATCTGCCCGACGATGGGCGACGCGTACGGCCGGCCCACCAGCCGCTTGGCGCCGTACACCGTCTGGCGCGGGTTGGTGAGCATCTGCCCCTTCGCGGGGTGGCCCACCACCAGCTTGCCGCGCTGGTTGAACGCGAGGATGGAGGGCACCGTGTTGTGGCCCTCGCGGCTGGGCAGCACCCCGGGCTTGTTGCCGCGCACGAACGCGGCGCACGAGTTCGTCGTCCCCAGGTCGATGCCGATCACTGGCCCCGTCCGGGGCGGCTCCTCGACGCTCAGCCCCAGTGACGCATCCGTCACCATCTCCAGGGCGGGAGCGGGGGCGGCGGCCGGGGCGTCCACCCGCGCCGGGGCATCCATGGCCGCGGCCTGGGGCAGGGCAGGGGCCGCCGCCTGGACGGGCACGGTGAAGTCCGGGGTGCCCACGCCGTTGGGCACGGGCGGAACGTCCGACTGGGCGTGCGGAAGGATGGCGACCGCGGTCTCCAGGAACCGGCGGGTCGGGGGATCCGCCTCCCCGAACTTCAGCCCCATGCCAGAGATGCCCTGGCCCTGCTGGCCCGTGACGAAGTGGACGATGGCCGCCGTGTAGAGGAGCCGGTCGCCGCTTGCCAGGCGGAGGTCCAGGGTAACGGCCGTGCCAGGGGGGCGCACGGCCTTGGCGCGCAAATAGATGCCGCCCCGGGTGATGTTGCCCCCGTATTTCGCGAGGAACTCCTCGGGGGTGGCGAAGGGCAGCTTCACCACCAGCCCCACCGCCCCCGCTTGATTCAATTCCGCCAAGGCCCGGTCCAAGTCCCAATAAGTGTTGGTGGGACGCCGAGTATCACCTGAAGTCCCCGGGAACGGGCGGCAAAAAACCTTCTTCCGTTGCGCGGCAGCCGCGCAAACCGTATGGACACGCACCCGCCGGGCGCTGGTGCCCCGCGGGGCCTCCGGGAGCCCCCATGTTGAACCCCGATATCCGGCTGGCCCTCACCTTCGACGACGTGCTCCTGCTGCCCGGTGAGAGCGCCGTCACCCCGCGTGATGCCGACCTCACCACCCGCCTTACCCGCAACATCCGGCTGAACGTTCCCCTCTTGTCCGCCGCCATGGACACCGTGACGGAGGCGCGAACCGCCATCGCCATGGCGCAGGAGGGCGGCATCGGCGTCATCCACAAGAACATGACGCCCGAGCAGCAGGCCCTGGAGGTCCTCAAGGTCAAGAAGTTCGAGAGCGGCATGGTGGTGGACCCCATCACCATCGACCCGAAGGCGCCGCTCGCCCGCGCGCTGGAGCTGATGAAGGTCCACGGCGTGTCCGGCGTGCCCGTGGTGCAGGGCAAGCGCCTGGTGGGCATCCTCACCAGCCGCGACGTGCGCTTCGAGAAGAACCTGTCCCAGAAGGTCGAGGACGTGATGACGACGAAGCTCGTCACCGGCCGCGAGGGCATCACCCAGGACGACGCCACGAAGCTGTTGCACGAGCACCGCATCGAGAAGCTCCTCGTGGTCAACGAGGCCTACGAGCTCAAGGGCCTCATCACCATCAAGGACATCGAGAAGCGCCGCACCCACCCGTACGCCGCCAAGGACGCCAAGGGCCGCCTGCTCTGCGCCGCCGCCGTGGGCGTGTCCGCGGACCGCGAGGCCCGCATCGACGCGCTGGTGAAGGCGGGCGTGGACGTCATCGTCGTGGACACCGCGCACGGCCACTCGAAGGGCGTCATCGAAGGCGTGCGCGACACGCGCAAGAACTTCAAGGGCTTCGACCTCATCGCCGGCAACGTGGCCACCGCGGAGGGCACGCGCGCCCTGATTGAAGCGGGCGTGGACGCGGTGAAGGTGGGCATCGGCCCGGGCTCCATCTGCACCACCCGCGTGGTGGCCGGCGTGGGCGTGCCCCAGGTGACGGCGGTGGACGACTGCGCCCGCGAGGCGGACAAGCACGGCGTCCCCATCATCTCCGACGGCGGCATCAAGTACTCGGGCGACATCGTGAAGGCGCTCGCCGCGGGCGCCAGCTCCGTGATGATCGGCTCGCTGTTCGCCGGCACGGAAGAGGCCCCCGGCGACGTCATCCTGTACCAGGGCCGCAGCTACAAGAGCTACCGGGGCATGGGCAGCCTGGGCGCCATGAAGCAGGGCGCCAAGGACCGCTACTTCCAGTCGGACGTGGAGGCGGTGAAGCTGGTGCCGGAGGGCATCGAGGGCCGCGTCCCGTACAAGGGCACGCTCTCCATGAACGTGCACCAGATGCTGGGCGGCATCCGCAGCGGCATGGGCTACGTGGGCTGCGCCACCATCGAGGAGCTGCGCACGAAGGCCACCTTCACGCGCATCACGTCCGCCGGGCTCAAGGAGAGCCACGTGCACGACGTCATCATCACCGAGGAAGCGCCCAACTACCGGATGGAGTAGGGCAGGGGCGTCTCCCCCGGCGGTGCGCCGGGGGAGGGCTGCGGACGACTACTTGCCGCGACGCTTGCCACCGCCCGAGGACGAGTCCTCGGCGGGGGCGGCCGTGGTGGACACGCGCTTCTCCGCCGCGTTGACGCGCTGGAGGAGCGACTCGCGGTCGTCCGGGTCCAGCGTTTCAATGGCCTTCTTCAGGGCGCCGAAGTCCAGGCGGGCCACCGTGACGGTGTTGCCCCCCTTGATCTCCTGCACCGTGGGCACGTCCACCAGCTCGCGCAGGTAGGTCTCGAACTCCACCCGGACGTCCGCGGTCTGCTGGATGCAGGTGTCCTTGGCGTTGACCAGGTTCTGGCTGCCCTCGCGGTAGCTCAGGTCCGGGTTGCGGGCCATGGCCTCCTCGAAGGTGTGGGTGCGGTCCTTCAGGGAGGAGTAGAGGTTGACGTAGTCCACCAGCCGGTCGGACTCCGGCCGGTTCACGTCGCGCGCCTTGTTGAGGGGCGCGGTGGTGTCGTCACAGGTGAGCTTGGACAGCTGGTCGACCCCGGGCGCGTCCTTCACCGCGACGCTGCGGGTGTCACGCTCCAGACGCTCGTCGGAGGTGATCTCCTTCACGCACCCCGAGGCGGACAGGAGGAGCATGGCTGCTGCAGTGGAAGCGGACAGGCGGCGCACGAACAATTGACGGCCTTTCAGCGTTGATTTCCCGAAGTTTGTAGCGATAAGGGCCCCCACCCGTCAACGACGCCCCCTGGGAGAATCGCCGGTGGACCTGCACTCCGAGAAGATCCTGATCCTTGATTTCGGGAGCCAGTACACCCAGCTCATCGCCCGCCGGGTGCGCGAGCTGGGCGTCTACTGCGAAATCCACCGCCCGGACCTCCCGGCCGCCGACATCCGCCAGTTCGCGCCCAAGGGCATCATCCTCTCCGGCGGGCCGGCGTCCGTGGAAGCGCCCGGTTCCCCGCGCTGCGACCCCTACGTCTTCGAGGCCGGACTCCCGGTGCTGGGCATCTGCTACGGCCTCCAGCTCATCTCCAAGCTCCTGGGCGGCCGCATCGACCGGAGCGCCCACCGCGAGTTCGGCAGCGCCGCGGTGGAGGTGCTCGCCGCGCGGGGCCCCTTCGCGGAGTTCCGCCCGGGCGACCAGGTGCAGGTGTGGATGAGCCACGGTGACCGGGTGGACGAGCTGCCGCCCGGCTTCGAGGCCATCGGTCGCAGCGGCAACTCGCCCTTCGCGGCGGCGGCCCACAAGACGAACCCCTGGTACGGCTTCCAGTTCCACCCGGAGGTCGTCCACACGCCGCAGGGCAAGGCCATGCTGCGCGCCTTCCTCTTCAACGACTGCAAGGTCACCGGCTCGTGGACGATGAAGGGCTTCATCGACGAGGCCGTGGAGACCATCCGCAAGCAGGTCGGTGACGAAGGCCGCGTCATCTGCGGCCTGTCCGGCGGCGTGGACAGCTCCGTGGCGGCGCTGCTGCTGCACCGGGCGATTGGCCCCCGGCTCCAGTGCATCTTCGTGGACAACGGCGTGCTGCGTCAGGGCGAGCGGGCGCAGGTGGAGGCGCTCTTCGTGGACCGCTTCCACGTGCCGCTGAAGACGGTGGACGCGCGCGAGCGCTTCCTGTCGAAGCTGGCCGGCGTCACGGACCCGGAGCAGAAGCGGAAGATCATCGGGCGGGAGTTCATCGCCGTGTTCGAGGAGGCCTCGCGCGACGTGCAGGACGCGGGCTTCCTGGCGCAGGGCACGCTGTACCCGGACGTCATCGAGTCCGTGTCCTGGAAGGGCCCCTCCGTCACCATCAAGAGCCACCACAACGTGGGCGGCCTGCCGGAGCAGATGAAGCTCAAGCTGGTGGAGCCCCTGCGCGAGCTCTTCAAGGACGAGGTCCGTGCCCTGGGCCGCGAGCTGGGCCTGCCGGACGAGATGGTCTCCCGTCAGCCGTTCCCGGGCCCGGGTCTGGCCATCCGCGTGCTGGGCGAGGTGAACGAGAAGCGCCTGGACCTGGTGCGCCGCGCGGACACCATCGTGCAGGAGGAGATCCACAAGGCCGGCCTCTACAAGGAGGTGTGGCAGGCCTTCGCCGTATTGCTGCCGGTGCAGAGCGTGGGCGTGATGGGCGACGAGCGCACCTACGAGTCCACCTGCGTGCTGCGCGCCGTCACCAGCGTGGACGGGATGACGGCGGACTGGGCCCGCATCCCGTTCCCCATCCTGGAGAAGATCTCCTCGCGCATCACCAACGAGGTGCGCGGCATCAACCGCGTCGTCTACGACATCTCCTCCAAGCCGCCCGCCACCATCGAGTGGGAGTGAGGCGGTAGCGCCTCTAAGTCACCGCGCGCCGGATGGCCTCCTCCACCGGCGACGTGTCCTCCGGGAGCCGGGCCAGGCTCAGGGGCTCCCGGGGCAGCAGTGGCGGCTGCGCCATGAAGCGCGGCCGGGTTCCCCGGTGGGGTTGGGCCGAGTGCACGAGGAAGGGGTGGCACAGGTACACCGTGCCCGCCTCGCCCGTGGCCAGGACCTCCCGCCGGTGGGCGGACTCCGCGAAGCCATTGGCCGCGAGCTGACGCAGCGTCAGGCCCGCCTCGCCCGCCGGGCCCAAGAGCCGCGCGATGTCCTGGTGCGAGCCCACGCGGATCCGGGTGGGCGCGTCGTCCTCGCCCACGTCGGAGAAGAGGAAGAGCATGAGCAGCGCCCGGCCCTTCGAGGCGACGTTGGCGCGCCACTCCATGAAGTCCGGATGGTCGACGCCGAAGCTCACGTCGATGTGCCATCCGGCATCACCCGGATCCTCGGGGGAGGGGAAGCGCACGGGGAACGTGCCCATGGCCCCGAGGGGCAGCCATCGGCCGGCGCCGACGAGCGCGTCATAGGCCGCGTGGAGCACGGGCGTGTTGGCCGCGTCCACGAAGGGCTTCTGGGTGTACATGCCCAGGCGGATGACGGGGCGGGTCCAGGTGGCGGGCCGGTCCGGGTCGCAGCCCGTGTCCCGCCAGAGGATGGCCCGGGCCTCGTCCGCGGCCTCCCGGGGGAAGGCTCCGTCGATGCGGAGGAACCCGTCCCGCATGAACTGCTCGGCGCGCGCGTCCATCTGCCTCCTGTCCCCGGGGGAAGTGCCGGGGCGCCGTGACTTCACTCCAAGTAGCCGCTCATCCTGACAAACGGAAGAGGCTGCCCGGTTCGCACCGGACAGCCTCTGGGGACTTCAGGACTCGGAAGGGAGGACTACCCTGCCGGGTTCGCCTTCACCGGCGCGACCTTGGTGCTGCCGGGGCGCAGCTCTTCCAGGACGCGGTTGGCGCCGTAGATCTTCTGGAGCGCCTCGATGATGGCCTCGGAGTGCACGGCCACCGTGCGGTTCACGGACTCGTCGAAGCCGTACTCGCCGCCCAGCGACTGGATGTTGCCGTCGAACACCAGGCCGACGATCTCGTGGTTCTTGTTCACCACGGGCGAGCCGGAGTTGCCGCCGATGATGTCGTTGGTGGTGACGAAGTTCATCGGCGTGCTGCCGTTGACGATCTTCTCCGACTTCAGCCACGACTTGGGCAGGGCGTACGGATCCTGGCCCGTGGCGTGCTCGAAGGTGCCGGACATCTGGGTGATGGGGGCGACCTGCTGGCCCTCATCCACGTAGCCCTTCACGGAGCCGAAGGACACGCGCGGGGAGAAGGTCGCGTCCGGGTACTGGCTGGTGCCGTAGATGTCGAACTTCGCCTTGGCGACCAGCTCGCTGTTCTTCTTGATGATGGACTCGACGTCGTCCTCGAACTTCTTGCGGATGGCGCGGGCGTCCGGATCCGTCAGCACGGCCAGCTGGACCATCGGGTCCTTGGACGCGTCCACGGCCTTCTTGCCGCCGTCCCAGAGCGCCTGGCGCGCCTTCGGGTCGAAGAGCTTCGTGCCCTTCACCACGCGGGTGGCGACCTGCTCCGGGGACTCCTTGCCCAGCACCTTCTTCACGAACGGGTGCTTGGCGCCCAGCTCCTCACGCATCTTGGTGAGGCCGAACGTCAGGCGGGCGATCTCCAGGTCCGCGTAGATGGGCGCGGGGCTGAAGAGCTGCGCCTTGAGGGCGGGCAGGTTGGCGTCGTTGAACTCGCGCAGCCGCTGGCCGTTGTCCTTGGGCAGCTCGTCGCCGGCGCGCACCAGCGCCCGGGCGGTGTGGAACAGGCTGGCGGACAGGCCCTGTCCCTGCTCGATGAAGTTCAGGTCCTTGCGGATCGTGAGCAGCTGGGCCTCCGCCTTGGCGATCTCATCCCAGGCGGCGGCGTACTTCTTCTTCAGCTCGGGGTTCGCGTCGACCTTCTTGCGCAGCTCCTGCTCCGCGGCGACCTTGGAGGCGAAGAACTTCTTGTCGAGCAGCGCCTCGTGGCGGCCCTTGGACGCCTTCAGGCCGTTCTCCACGCCGAACAGCAGGTTGCTGGAGATGCGCTTCTGCTCGGGGCCACGCCGCTGGAACTCGGTGAGCATGCCGCGCAGCTCGGAGAGGTACACGAGCGTCTTGGGCAGGGACACGTCGCGGGTGTACTCCAGCTCCGCGATGGTCAGCGCGCGCGAGGTGCGGCCCGGGTTGCCGGCCACGAACGTGAGGTCGTTCTCCTTCGCGCCGCTCGCGGACCACTTGAAGTAGTCCGGCGTCTTCACCGGCTGCTTGTCCTGGTAGACGCGCACGAAGGTCACGTCCAGGTCGTAGCGGGGGAACTCGAAGTTGTCCGGGTCACCGCCGAAGAAGGCGATGGCGTGCTCCGGGGCGAACACCAGGCGCACGTCCTGGAAGCGGCGGTACTTGTACAGGTTGTACTTGCCGCCCTGGTACAGCGTGACGACGTCACAGCGCACCTTGTCGTCGCCGTTGGAGCAGGCGCTTCTCCGCCTTGGACATCTCCGCCTTCAGCGTGTCCGAGTACTGCTTACCGGTCAGCGACGCGGTGGCCTTGTTGAGCTGCTCGGTGATGTCGGTGATCTCGACGAGCTGGTTCACCTCCATCGCCGGGCACTGCTTCTCCTCGCCCTGCGTCTTCGCGTAGAAGCCGTTGGCCAGGTAGTCCTGCTTCGCGGTGGACAGCTGCTCGATGCAGCCGCGCGCACAGTGGTGATTGGTCATCACCAGGCCGTCCGGCGACACGAAGCTCGCCGAGCAGCCGCCGGCCAGACGCACCGCGCCCAGGCGCAGCTTGTCCATCCACTGCTGATCCGGCTGGAAGCCGTACTTCTCCTTCACCTTGGCGGCGGGGAAGTTGTTGAACGTCCACATGCCTTCATCGGCGAGCGCCGGGGCGGCACCCACGAGGGCGGCGATGACGACCAATCGCTTCATTGAATGGGATCCTTTCGGGCCGCGGGACGGAGCTCCGCGGGGACGGGGCGTTTGTGGTGGATGCCCCAGCGTCGGTCAAGCTGGGAAAACACCTCCGCCAGCCGGATAACGTCCGAGCGCCTGAACGATTCCCAGGGATGCCCACCGGGCATGCGCTTTCCCCACCCGCCGGGTCCCGACGCAGCGCGTCCGGGCCGGCTCAGGCGGCCCGTGCGCGCACCCACGCGCCCGGCGTGGTGCCCAGCACGGCCCGGAAATCCGCGATCAGGTGGGCCTGATCGTAGTAGCCCGCACCGGCGGCGATGCTTCCCCAGTCCGGCCGGCCGCCCTGGGTAGAGGATGCCTGGAGTGCGCGCTGGAAGCGGACGAGCCGGGCGTAGGACTTGGGTCCCATGCCGAGCACGTCGTCGAAGGCGCGGCGCAGGTGCCGTTCGCTCACGCCGAGCGTGCGGGCCAGGTCCGCGACACGGGGGATCTCCCCAGGGCCGGTGAGCAGGCGGATGCCGCGCCGCACCAGGTACGCGGCGGCCGGTTCGTAGACGTCGTCGCGGTGGAGCCGGTCCACGAGCGCGGACTCCAACGTGCGCAGGCGGGCCTGGGAGGAGGGGGCCTTCGCGAGCCTTTCGCGGAGCTTCGCGCCGTCCGCCTTGCCCCAGAGCGTGTCGATGGAGAGCGACCGGTGGGCCAGCTCCGACATGGGCAGGCCGAAGAAGGGGTAGGCGCCGCCGGGCTTGAACTGGAGGCCCAGCGTGTCGGGCGGAACCTCCGAGGGCGCCTTGCGCACCACCTGTTCGCGCGGCCCCAGGGCGTGCACGTCGCAAGTGGTGGAGGTGACGCGGACCACCAGCTCCACGGTGCCGTCCGGCACGCGGACGTAGTCGCCGTGGGAGGGACCGCGCCAGAGCACGCGCACCCGCTGGACGAAGCGGGACAGGTCGGCCCGGGGGACCAGCGCGTTGTCGGGCGGAGCGGCCATGCGAAAGGAAGCATGGGCTGGCCGGGCCCGCGCTTCAACCCGGGCCCTGGGCGGATGGCCGATTCCTCCAATCGGGGACCGGGGCCCGGTCCGTACCTTGCCGGGCATGCGAATCCATCACCTCAACTGTGGAACCCTGTGTCCCGCCAGTGCCCGGTTCGTCACGGGCTCCGGCGGCCTGTTCGAGCGGGCCCGGATGGTCTGCCACTGCCTGCTGCTGGAGACGTCCCGGGGGCTCGTGCTCGTGGACACGGGCCTGGGGACCCGGGATGTGCAGGACGCGCGGGGGCGGCTGGGACAGCGCTTCGTGCGACGGAACACGCCCCGGTTGGACCCGGCGGAGACGGCGCTGGCCCAGGTGGAGCGGCTGGGCTTCCGGCGCGAGGACGTCCGGCACATCGTGCCCACGCACCTGGACCTGGATCACGTCGGCGGCCTGGTGGACTTCCCGGATGCCCAGGTCCACGTCTTCGGGGACGAGCACGCCGCGGCGGTGGAGCCTCCGGTGGCGGGCGCGAGGCACGGCTACAAGCCGGTGCAGTGGGCGCACGGGCCGAAGTGGAGCCGCTACGCGGTGGACGGCGAGCGCTGGTTCGGCTTCGAGTCGGTGCGGGTGATTCCAGGCCTGGACGAGGAGGTGCTGCTGGTGCCGCTGACGGGCCACACGGCGGGTCACTGCGGCGTCGCGGTGAAGGGGCCCGGGGGCTGGATGCTGCACGCGGGGGACGCGTACTTCAGCCACCATGAAGTGAACCCGGTGGCACCGCGAAGCCCCTGGGGCGTGGCGCTGTTCCAGCGGCTGTACTCCGAGGACAACGCCGTGCGCCTCCAGAACCAGGAGCGGCTGCGCGGCCTGGTCCGTGCGCACGGACACGAGGTGAAGGTGTTCTCCGCGCACTGTGCCGTGGAGTTCGACCGGATGCGTGCGTGAGGGTGCGGGCGGTAGCATGGCCGGACCTTGCGACGCGCTCTGCTCTTCGGCTCCCTCCTGTGGTCGCTGTCCTCCGCCTCCGCCGCTGAACCCGCCCGGGTCCAGGTCTTGAAAGCCGCCCGCCTGTTCGATGCGAAGGCGGGGAAGGTCGTCACCCCGGGTGTGGTGGTGGTGTCGGAGGGGAGGGTGGTGGGCGTGGGTCCGAAGGCGCCGGTGCCGGAAGGCGCGAGCGTCGTGGACCTGGGCGACGCCACGTTGCTGCCGGGCTTCATGGACGCGCACACGCATCTGACGGTGGAGCCCGGTCCGGACTGGCGAAAGGACCTCGTCGACAGCTTCCAGCGCACCATCCCCGAGCAGACGCTGGACACGCTGCCGTGGGCCCGGGCGACGCTGATGGCCGGCTTCACCACCGTGCGCAACCTGGGCGCGGAGGACTTCATCGACGTGGGCCTGCGCAACGCCACCGCGCGAGGCCTCGTGGTGGGGCCGCGCATCCTCGCGGCGACGTCCAGCCTCAGCTCCACGGGCGGGCACTGTGACTACGGCAACTCGTTCCGCAAGGGGCTGCTGGCCCACGACGCGAGCCCCGGCGTGGCGGATGGCCCGGACGCGCTGCGCGCCAGGGTGCGCGAGAACGTGAAGTACGGCGCGGACGTCATCAAGGTCTGCGCCACGGGCGGCGTGATGAGCCTCAACGCGGACCCGGACGCGCCGCAGTTCACGCAGGCGGAGCTGGACGCGGTGGTGGACGAAGCGCACGCGCACCGGCGCAAGGTGGCCGCGCACGCGCACGGCGCGGAAGGAGCGAAGCGCGCCATCCGCGCGGGCGTGGACTCCATCGAGCACGGCACGCTGATGGACGATGAAGGTGTGGCGCTGATGAAGCAGAAGGGCACCTGGTATGTGCCCACGGCCTTCGCGTTCTTCGGAATCAAGGAGCTGGCGGATCAGGGCAAGCTCCCGGCGGACACGGTCGCCAAGCTGCGAGCGGTGGACCGGAGGCGGGAGCACGTGCTGCGCAAGGCGATCTCCCTGGGCGTGCGCATCGCCTTCGGCACGGACGCGGGAGTGTTCGCCCACGGGCGCAACGCGGCGGAGTTCGCGCTGTTGGTGGAGGCAGGGCTCACACCGGCTGAGGCCCTGCGCACCGCCACGGTGAACACGGCGGAGCTGCTCGGGGTGGCGGACAAGCTGGGGACGTTGGAGCCGGGGAAGCTGGCGGACGTGATCGCCGTGCCGGGCAATCCGCTCCAGGACATCCGCGTGACGCAGAAGGTCTTCTTCGTGATGAAGGAAGGCGTCATCCACCGAGACGACACCGCGACGACCTCACGCGCCGCACCGTAAAGCTCGCGGCCCCAAGCACCACGCTGACCGCCCGCGTCAAACCCTGGGCCTGAGCGCCCCCGGGCCGCGAGGTCCGCGAACCTGTCCGACTGTCCGACAGGTTTTGGCTCACTCTGCCCCCGGCGGACGGTTCGGCCCGTGTGGGCTCAAAGAAGCGAAGCCTCCCTGACGACATGGCGGCTGTTTGCGCGACGCGCCATGAAGCTCATTTCCGGAGGAGCACATCGCGCAGCAGAAAGTCGAGCGTGTCCCCCGTCAGCCAGCGTTCGCTCACGCCCGAGAAGTCCGGCTCCGCTTCGGCGTCGGCCTGGCGCCAGAGGTCCTCCAGGCGGTAGCGCGCGGCGGTGCAGTAGATGTCCGCCAGTGCGTCGGCTTGGGGTTGGCCGCGTGAAGCCAGGGCCGACGCGTGGGCCAGCGTGACGGACATCGTGAACAGCTCGTTGCAGAGCTGGTTCATCAGGATGAGCGTCCGCTGTTTCGCGTGCAGGGCTCCCGCGTCCGGGTAGCGGCGCGACAGGTCCAGGCTTCGCTTCGCGAGCCGGTGCACCTCCCGGGCGGTGTGCTGGAGATGGTCGCGGTTGCGCGGGGAGAGGTGTTCTTCCCCGGGGAGGGGTACCGGGGGCGACTCCAGCTCCGCCGCGTGCGAGGCCGATGGGTAATAGAGGGAGAAGAGGCCCTCCCTCGCGGCCTTGTGGTCCACCAGGAAGTCCACGCCTCCCGCGACCCGGAAGGCCCGGGCATCACGCAACGTGCGCTCCAGCGGGACCGGCGTGGCGCCCCGGGCGGCCTTGCTCTCCGACGTCTCGTAGCCTTCGGCGGCGAGCAGCGACATCGTCCGGTCCGTGATTCGCGCGCACGTCAGGGACGCGATGTTCTTGGCCGCGACCTGTTCGAACCAGCGCAGGGGCAGGGTGTCCGCCGTCACGCCCGTGAGGCTCCAGCGGGCCACGCTCTCCATGGCGAAGACCTCCGCCGCCGTGGCGGACACCTGGCGCTGGATCTCATCAAAGTCACCGAGCCTGCGCCCCTGTGCGAGCCGCCGGTGGAGGAACCCTCGCGACCACTGGAGGCACTTCTTGGAGAGCGCCAGCGACGCGGCCACGATGATGTACATGCGGCCCAGGGCGCTGAGCGGCTCCAGCAGCGGCGTGTTCCGCCAGTGCTCCTGCGACATCGCGAGCATGCGCTCCTTCGGCACCCGCACGTTGTCGAAGCTCAGCGCGGCGATGGGCAGGCCTCGCAGTCCCATCAGGCCGTGCTCGGCTCGGACGTGGAAGCCGGGGCTGGTGGTCTCCACGAAGAAGAGGCTGATCTGCTCGCGACCGTCCTCCTGGAGCGTCGCGGTGACGTTCAGCAGATCCGCGATGGAGCCGTTGCCGATGAAGACCTTCTCCCCGTTGAGGACATACGCCGTTCCGTCCTCCGTGGGCACGGCCGTGGTGGACGCGCGCCGCACGGAGGCTCCGATGGGCTCCGTGTCGGCCCAGCCGGAGATGACTCCTTCGGCGACGCGGCCTCGGACGTAGTCCTTGAGGGGGCCGTCCTGCACGGCCTCGATGATGGCACCCGCGCCCAGGCCACTGTGGATGGCCAGCGTGTAGCCCACCGGCAGGCACACGCTCATCACGGCCTCGATGACGCGGAACGTGTTCAGCATGGAGAGGCCTCGGCCTCCCAGCTCCCGCTCCACCTGGAGCTTGTAGTAGCCGCGTGAACGCAGGGCTTCGCGCAGCTCCGGCGGAATGCGGCCCGTGCGCTCAATCTCGTCCGGGTCCACGTGCTCCTGGAGGAACTGCTCGACCTCCGCGATGACGGCGTCGCCTTGACGGCGTTCCCCGGCGTCCTGTTCGGGGAACGCGCGGACGAGATCCCAGCGGAGCCTCCCCGCGAAGAGCTGGCCCAGGAAGCCCTCGCGGCTGCGGGTGGCGGGGTGCAGTGGCTCGTGGCTCATGGAGTCGGTGTCCTTCTGGAGAGGGTCTCCGCGATGAGGCGCAGGAGGGTGGACTTCGGTTCCGGGTCGCGAAGGTAGAAGTGCCCACCGGACAGCAGGTGGAGCGCGAAGGGCCCGGAGGTGTGGAGTCTCCACGGCTCCAGGTCAGCGCGGGTCAGGTCGTCCTGGGTGCCGCCCGTGACGGTCATCGCGCAGGGAAGGGGAGCGCGGTCCTGGTGCCGGTGGGACTCCACGAGAAGCAGGTCCGCTCGCAGGCCGGGGAGGATGAGCTCGCGCAGCTCTTCGTCCTCGCGCAGCTCGTGGATCAGCTCGCCGTAGGTGGGCTCCAGGGCGGTGAGGAGTCCGTCCTCGTCCAGGTGGCTCGCGGGGATGCCTCGTGGTGGGAGCTGCGGGGCTGGAGCCGCGGAGAGGAACAACGCCTCGGGAAGCACGCGGCCCAGGTCGCGCAGACGGCGGGCCGTCTCGAAGGCCACGAACGCCCCCAGGCTGTGACCGAAGAAGGCAAAGGAGGATCCGAAGTCCACCGCGCGAACCAGTGCGTCCACCAGTTCGTCCAGCCGGGTGAACGGTGCTTCTTCCGCCCGCGCCCCTCGACCCGGAAGCTGCACGCCCCAGACCTCGATGTCCGGGAGCAGGTCCGCCCAGCGGACGTACTCGCCCACGGAGCCGCCGCTGTGCGGGAAGCAGTAGAGGCGCACGGAGGCTTCCGGACGCCGGATGCGGCATGCGAGCCAGGGAGAAGTCGGGGTCATGCCGGGGACGATTCCGCGATGAAGCGCGTCAGGCGGGCCACGGTGGGCGCGCGGAAGAGGGCCTTCACCTTGAGGGGCGTGGCGACATGCGGACGCAACCGCGCGATGACCTGCGCCGCCATCAACGAGTCGCCGCCCAACGCGAAGAAGTTGTCGTGGAGCCCGACCCTCGCCAGCCCCAGGACCTCCGCGAACGCGGTGGCAACCCGGCGCACGACTTCGTCCTCGGGCAGTTCCGGCACCGCCGTGGTTTCAGGTTCGGGCGGTGGTGACACTGTTGCAACGGTGGCGGGCGCGTCGACGAGGTAGCGCTGCCGCTCGAACGGATACGTGGGCAGCGGCACCCGGCGACGAGGGACGCCCCCGTGGAGTCCCTGCCAGGAGATCGCGACGCCCGCGCTCCAAAGGCGTCCCGCGGCGGTGAGCGCGCTGACCGCATCGGACGTGTTGTCCGAGGGATGGGGCAGGGTGGCCACCGTGAGGTGCGGCCCTGCACCAGGGTTCTGGCGCGCCAGCGTCGCCAGGGTTCGTCCGGGCCCGACCTCCAGGAACACACCTGGCGGGCCGGCGAACAACGTGTCCAACGCGTCGCCAAAGCGCACGGTGTGGCGCAGATGAGCGGCCCAGTAGTCCGGGTCCACGGCCTCTTCCGCCGTGACCGCCACACCCGTGCGGTCGGAGATCCACGGGAGCTGGGGAGGACGCCGTTCGACTCGCTGGACGCAGGCGGTGAACGCTGCCAGGGACGGCTCGACGAGCGGCGAATGTCCCGCGCCCGGGATGCGCAGCAGCTTCGACTCCACACCGCGCTCCATCAGTCGCGCCTGGAGCGCTTCGATCTCCGCCGCAGGGCCAGACACCGCGCACTGGGCGGGCCCGTTCACGGCCGCCAGTGCGAGGTCTCCGTGAAGCAGGGGCGCCAGCTCCGCCTCGGGCAACGGCACGGCCAGCATGGCCCCGGCGGGCAGACTCGCGAGGATGCGCGAGCGCTCCAGGACCAACCGCAGCGCGTCCTCCAGACGGAACACCCCGGCCACCGTGGCCGCGGCATAGGCCCCCAGGCTGTGGCCCACGACCGCGGCGGGCTGCACGCCCCAGCGCTTCCACAGCCGCGCCACCGCGTACTCGATGACGAACACGGAGAGCTGACCGGTGACGAACTCGCCCATCCGGGCGGAGGCCTGCTCCAGCGCGGCGGCATCCGTGGGATCCGGATGGAGCACCGTCCCCAGGTCGAACCCGAGGAGCGGCGTCAGGTGCGCACGGCACGCGTCCACGGCTTCTCGGAATGCCGGCTGCGAACCGTACAGCTCCCGCCCCATGCCCACGTGCTGCCCACCGTGGCCGGGGAACATGAACACCACCTGGCGCTCGCCGGCTTCGTGGTGCGTGGAGCCATCCTGTTCCGACAGGGCGCGAAGGACCTCCGCGGGGTCCTGGCCCACCGCGAACGTCCGGTGCTTGTGCGCGGCGCGTCCCATCTGGAGCGTCCAGGCGACGTCACCCAGGTCCACCTCCGGATGCGCACGCAGGTGCCCTCCGATCCGATCCACCGCACGCGCCAGTGAGGCGGGACCGTGGGCCGACAGCACCAGTAACTGCGGGGTGCGCGAACGTTCGGAGGCGGGCAGGGTAGAGGCCTCCTCCAGCACGGCGTGCGCGTTGGTGCCGCCAATGCCCAGCGAGCTGACGCCGGCCCGCCTCGGATGACCGCCGGTGTCCCAGTCCCGTAGCTCCGCGTTCACGCGGAAGGGGCCGTGCTCGAAGTCGATCTCCGGGTTGGGCCGTTCGAAGTTCAAACTCGGTGGCAGCTTCCGGTGCTCCAACGCGAGCACCGTCTTGATGAAGCCCGCCACACCCGCCGCGGCATCCGTGTGGCCGATGTTCGTCTTCACCGATCCCAGCCAACAGGACCGGGGCTCGCGGGCACCGAAGGCCTTCGTCAGCGCGGCGACCTCGATGGGATCCCCCAGCCGCGTGCCGGTGCCGTGCGCTTCCAGGTAGCTGATGCTCGCGGGGTCCACGCCCGCGGCATGCAGGGCGGTCTCGATGACGCGCGACTGGCCCTCCACGCTCGGCGCGGTGAAGCCGATCTTCCCGGCGGCGTCATTGTTGACGGCGGTGCCTCGGAGGACGGCGCGGATGGTGTCCCCATCCTCCAGCGCATCCGCGAGCCGCTTGAGCACCACGATCCCCGCGCCGTTGCTGCCCACCGTGCCCTGCGCCCGAGCGTCGAACGCGCGGCAGCGGCCGTCCGGGGACAGCGGCCCGCCCTCGCTGTAGTGACCGAACCGGGGCGGCACATGCACCGACGCGCCGCCTGCCAAGGCGATGTCACAGTCCCCCGCGAGCAGCGCCTGCGCGGCCAGGTGGATCGCGACCAGGGACGTGGAGCACGCGGTCTGCACCGTGACGGCCGGCCCGCGAAGGCCCAGCTTGTAGGCCACGCGGCTGGTGAGGAAGTCCACGCCCGTGGCCAGCCGGAGCTGCCAGTCACTGGCACCCGCCAGCAGGTCCCTCCGGGCCCGCAGCGCGGACAGGTAGTCCGTCTCACTGCCCCCGGCGTAGATGCCAATGGCGCCCCGGTATCGAGCCGGATCATACCCGGCATCCTCCAGCGCCTCCCGCGCGCACTCGAGGAACACCCGGTGCTGCGGATCCAGCATCAGCGCTTCCTGCGGCGACATCCCGAAGGCCTGCGCGTCGAACCGGTCCGCATCCGCGACCAGACCGAACGCGGGGACCTCCTCGCCCACGGCGCGCTCGGTGGGAGGCCCGGCACAGGGCTGGCCGTCTGGACCGAAGAAGGTGATGGACTCGATGCCGCCGGCCAGGTTGGACCAGAACTCCGCCGCGGTGGCCGCACCGGGAAGCCGGCACGCCAGGCCCACCACCGCGAGGTGCGCCGAGCGGTCCTCTTCCTCCATCACGTCGAGGGACGCGCTCATTCCACTTCCTCCCGCGAGCGGTCCGCCGACAGCCGGCCCTGACGCCCGAGCAAGCGCGCACGGCCACTGCGCCGTTGCTCCTGACGCTGCGCCTGCGCGGCCTCGGCCTCGCCACCATCGTCACGGCCCTGGAGATGACCGGCGAGCGCACGGACGGTGGGGAACTCGAACAGCGTCACCATGGGCACGTCATGGCCCATGCGGTGCTTCAGCAGGTACTGCACCTGGGCCAGCAGCAGCGAGTGGCCACCGAGGTCGAAGAAGTTGTCCTCCGCGCCCACGTGCTCCAGGCGCAGCGTCTCGCACCAGATGCCGGCGAGCCGCTGTTCAGCCTCGTTCGCGAGCGGGACCCGAGGCGCCTGGGTTCCGGGCGTGGGTTCGGGCAGCGCCCGTTCATCCACCTTGCCACCGTGGGTGAGCGGCAGCGCCTTCAGCTCCACGTACGCGGAGGGGATCATGTACGCAGGCAGCTCACGCGACAGGTGCTCACGCAGCCGCGCCGGTGTGGGCACGGCCTGACCCGCGAGGGGCACCAGGTAGCCGACCAGTTGCGGCGCGCCACCGGGAGGGCTCCACGCGCGGACATGTGCCTCCGCGAGTCCCGGATGCGTGCGCAGGCGGACAGCGACCTCCGCGGGCTCCACGCGGAAGCCCCGGATCTTGAGCTGCGCATCCATGCGGCCCAGGAACTCGAGCGTCCCGTCCACACGGAGCAGGACCCGGTCGCCCGTGCGGTACATGCGCGCGCCTGGATGTGCCGCGTACGGGTCGGGGACAAAGCTCGCGGCGGTGAGGTCCGGGCGGTTCAGATAGCCGCGCGCCACACCGGCACCGCCGATGTACAGCTCGCCCGCGACGCCCGTGGGGACAGGTTGCAGCTCCGCGTCCAGGACATGGGCCGTGGTCCCGTCGATGGGCCGGCCGATGTCGGGCAGTGTCTCCACGGGGCCCGTGGGCAGCACCTCGCCGGAGGTGGCAGTCACGGTGGTCTCGGTGGGGCCGTACTGATTGAACAGCCGCCACGGGAGTCCGGGCACGGGATGCGCGTGGAGCCGGTCACCGCCCGCGAGCACCGTGCGCAGCTCGCACGACGCCGGCCATGGCAGGGCCAGCAGTCGTTCCGCGAGCGCGGTGGGCAGGTCCGTGAAGGTGATGTGCTCGGAGAGGAGCCACGCCTGGAGCCGCTCCGGGGACAGGCGCACGTCCTGTCCGGGGACATGCAACGTCGCGCCCGCGGTCAGGGCAGGCCAGAGCTCCGCGACGGACGGATCGAACGCGGGCGAGTAGAGCAGCGTGGTGCGGCTGCTTGTTGTCAGGCCGAACGCGCGCCGGTGCCACCCGACGAGGTGGGCCAGCGCGCCGTGCTCCACCACCACGCCCTTGGGAACGCCCGTGGAGCCAGACGTGTACATGACATAGGCCCGCTGCCCGGGCCGCACCTTCGTGGGCAGACCTCCCTGGAGCGTGCCGGGGCCATGGAAGGACTCGATGCGCACACGCTCCACCGTGGCGGGGAGCCGTTCCGCGAGCGGCCCGGTGGTGATCACCCGACGCACGCCTGCGTCCCCCAGGATGAGCGCGATGCGTTCAGCCGGATGCTCCGGATCCAGCGGCAGGAACGCGGCTCCGGACAGCATCACACCCAGCTCGGCCGTCACGAGTTCCGCGCCACGAGGCGCGCAGACACCGACGACCGACTCCGCGCCCGTACCGTGCGCATGAAGATGCTCGGCGAGCAGCGTCGCGCGCCGGACCAGTTCCGCGTAGGTGAGGGTGCCTGCCTCGTCGCGCACGGCCACGGCGTCAGGAGTCCGGAGGGCCTGCGCCAGGACCTGCTGATGCACGGGTGGATCCGCGCTGACAGGCTTCGTGGATCCATTCGCCAGGAGGACCTGCCGCTCCGCGTCCGAGAGCATCGGCAGTCGCGACACCGGCACTTCGGGACGGGCCACCGCGGCCTCGAGCAACCGGAGGAAGTGCGCGGCCATCCGCTCCATGGTCGAGCGGTCGAACAGGTCCCGGTTGTACTCCCAGATGAGCGAGATGCGCGCATCACCGCGCTCGCGGTCGCCCAGGTGCCGGCCCGCGTGCGGAATGGCGACGACATCCAGGTCCACCTTCGACGACCCATTGCCCCGCTCGAAGATGGTGCACGAGGCATCACCCAGCCGGGGGCTCCGCACCGCGGAGTCATGGAAGCTGAACATGGCCTGTACGAGCGGATTGCGGCTGGGGTCGCGCTTCACGCCCAGGGCTTCGATCAGCTTGAGGAACGGATACGTCTGATGCTCGGCCGCCGCCACGGTGAGGTCCCGCACCTGACGGACCAGCTCGCGGAACGACGGCGCGCCGGAGACGTCACACCGGAGGACCACGGCGTTGACGAACATCCCGATGACATTCTCGATGTTCCGGATGCCGGCCCGCGCCGCGAACGCCGAACCGATGCAAAGGTCCTGCTCGCCGGTGTATCGGTGCAGCAGCGTGGCGAAGGCGGCGAAGAGGGTGTTGAAGAGCGTCACGCCCTCCTGCTGGCAGAACGCGCGCAGGGCACCGGGCAGGGCGGGCGGCAGCTCCAGCCGGAGCAGGTCACCGTTGAAGGTCTGCACGCGGGGACGCGGATGGTCGGTGCGCAGCGGCAGCACCTCCGGAGCACCGGCCAGCCGCTTCCGCCAGAAGTCGATCTGGGCCTTCATGGCCGGACCGTCGAGCGCTTCGCGCTGCCACGCCGCGAAGTCGCGGTACTGCACCGGGAGCTCCGGGAGCGGCGAGGGCTCACCGCGCAGATACGCGTTGTAGAGCGCGTCCAGCTCCCGCATCAGCACGGAGAACGACACGCCGTCGTGGACGACGTGGTGCTCCACGAGGACCAGCTCGTGATCGTCCGGAGCCAGGCGGACCACGGTCCACCGCACGAGCGGCGGTTCGAAGAGCGACAGGGGCCGCCGCAGCTCCTGGCGGAGCGCCTCTTCACGCCGCTGTTCACGCTCGACCGGGGGCAGCCCGGACAGGTCAATCAGCGGGACCTGCACCGGCGTCACGGGAAGGACACGCTGCCACGGCCGGCCGTCGACTTCTTCGTAGGTCGTCCGCAGCAGCTCATGGCGCCGGGTGATCTCCGTCAGCGCGCGTTCGAGCACCGCCAGGTCCAGTCCGCCCAGCACGCGGAGGGTCGTCTGCGCCTGGTAGGAGATGCTGCCGGGGGACAGCTTCTGGAGGAACCAGACCTGCTCCTGCTGCACGGACAGGGTGGCCCGTTCGGGGTCGGCGACGCGCACCACGGGAGGCAGCACGTCCTTCGCGGGAACAGCCCGGCGTGGCTCCAGCATGTTCGCCAGTTGGGAGATGCGGCGGAGGGAGAAGAGCTCCGTCAGCGACAGCGGGAGCCCCAGCACCTCCGCGACCCGCGCGGTGATCCGCGTGGCCAGCAGCGAGTGGCCCCCCAGCTCGAAGAAGTCGTCCTCGATGCCGACCTGCTCCAGGCGCAGCTCCTCCTGCCACACCTGGACGAGCCCACGCTCCAGCTCCGTGCGAGGCGCGACGTAGGCGCTGCTCCGGGTCGCGTGGGCATCGGGCATCGGCAGCGCCCGGACGTCGACCTTGCCGGTGGGGCCCAGGGGTAGGGCGTCCACGACGACGAAGGTCCGGGGGAGCATGGCCTCGGGGAGCCAGGCGCGG
Source organism: Corallococcus sp. M7 (assembly GCF_054512695.1). NCBI lineage: Bacteria > Pseudomonadati > Myxococcota > Myxococcia > Myxococcales > Myxococcaceae > Corallococcus > Corallococcus sp. M7. The sequence continues at coordinate 4,915,880 of NZ_CM137252.1, read as the reverse complement.
AGGTGCTCGCGGAGCTGCTCCGTCCCGGGGACGGCGCGAGCGTCCTTCGGCGCGAACCACGCCACGAAGAAGACGTCCTGGCCCTCGGTGCTGCGAGCCAGCACGTGCGCGGCCCCGACGTGTGGATGGGTCAGCAGCGCGGCCGTGATCTCCGCGGGCTCGATGCGGATGCCACGGACCTTCACCTGCCGGTCGGAGCGGCCATGGAACTCCAGCGAGCCATCCGGCAACCGGCGCCCCAGGTCTCCCGTGCGATACAGCCGCTCACCGCCGAAGCGGGAGAAGGGATCCGGAATGAAGCGGTCCGCGGTCAGGTCCGGCGTGCCCACGTAACCGCGAGCCAGACCGGGGCCGCCGATGAACAGCTCCCCGGTCTCGCCATCCGCCACGGGCCGCAGGTCCGAATCGAGGACGTGCACCTCCACGCCGCCAATGGGACGGCCGATGGAGGGCAGCTGTTCCCATGCCGATGTGTCACCCGGAGGGACGACCCCGGACGTGCTGTAGATGGTGCACTCGGCGGGGCCGTAGCCGTTCACGAATTGGAACGGCAGCCCGGGCCTGGGGTGCAGGTGCAGCCGGTCGCCGCCGGTGAGGATCAGGCGCAGGGCACAGGATTCGGGCCAGGACAGAGGGAGGACACGCTCGGCCAGCGGCGTGGGAAGGAAAACGCAGGAGATGTCCCGGGCCAGGAGCCAGTCCTGAAGCCGCTGGGGCGACAGGCGGGTCTCCTCGTCGGGCGGAAGCTCCAGCCGAGCCCCCGCGGCCAGCGACGGCAGGAGCGTCATGACGAAGGCGTCGAAGCCGACCGAGGCCACCACGCCGATGCGGTCCGTGGGCGACAGGCCGAACGTGTCGAGGTGGTACTCCGTGAAGGCGGACAGCGCCCGGTGGCTGACCATCACGCCCTTGGGCAGCCCGGTGGACCCCGAGGTGTGGATCACGTACGCGAGGTGATCCGGCTGGACGGTGACGCCCGGATTCACGTCCGGGAACGACTGGAGCGCTGATGCCTCCGGAGCCAGGACCTGGACGCCGTCCGCCGCGAGCCGCTCCACGGCCGGTCCCGTGCCGATGACGAACCGGGTCCCCGCCGAGACGGCCATGTATCGCAGGCGCTCAGGAGGGGCGGCCGGGTCCAGGGGAAGCCAGGCGGCTCCGGCCTTGAGGACGCCCAGGACGGACGTGACCAGCTCCACGCTTCGAGGAAGACAGACGCCCACGAGGACGTCCGGTCCGGCGCCCCGGGTGATCAACGCATGAGCCACCCGGTTCGCGTGCGCATTCAGCGCGGCATGGGTGAGGGAGCGGGCTCGGGAGGCAACGGCGATCTGGGAGGAAAGTTCGGTCGCTCGTCGCTCGACGAGCTGATGGACGGGGGGCAGCAAGAATCCTCCAACCGGCGCCGCACCCGTCCGAAGAAAATCAGGCGTTTAGCGGATTTGGGCCGTTTTCAGGATTTTACATGACCCGGTGAAACACCGTGAGACAGGTCTGCCTCCCGGCGAAGACATCATGACTCCCCGTAAAGTCCCGCCCTCATTGCTTACGCGGGGAAGTACGTCATGAGGCGACACAGTCGAAGTGGGTGGCTCTGCCTGGCTTTTGGACTGGTGGTGGCTGGCTTGCGAGCGGAGGGCGAGACGGGCAGCACCCAGGGCGTCGTCCAGCAAAAGCTCTCGGGGAACCCCGTCACGCTGATGCTCGCGGCAGGCGAGGCACATTCCATCTCCTTGAAGGTGGATGGCACCGTCTGGACCTGGGGCTACAACGCCAACGGCCAGTTGGGCGACGGGACGACGATCGACCGCTCAACGCCGGTGCACGTGCAGGGCCTCACCGGGGTGACCGATGTCGCCGCGGGCGCTACCCATAGCCTGGCGATAAAATCGAATGACATCGTCTGGGCCTGGGGAAGCAACGCCAACGGCCAGTTGGGTGACGGGACCACGGCCGATCGCTCAACGCCGGTGCAGGTGCAGGGCCTCACCGGGGTGGTCGCCGTCGCCGCGGGTGACGGCTACTCCGTGGCACTGAAGTCGAACAACACGGTCTGGACCTGGGGGAGCGGCTACGGCCAAACTCCGGTTCAGGTCCAGGGCCTCAACGGGACCATCGCTTTCGCCGCAGGTGCCCACCACACCGTGGCGCTGAAGGCGGGCGGTACCGTCTGGACCTGGGGCAGCAACTTTCACGGCCAACTGGGCGATGGCACGACGACGTCCAGGTCGACGCCGGCACAGGTGCCAGGGCTCACCAACATCATCAGCGTCGCTGCCGGCCGCCGCAGCACGGTGGTGGCGCAGTTGGACGGCACCCTGTGGGCCTGGGGGGACAACAGCCACGGCCAACTGGGGAACGGAACGACGAACTCCAGTTCCACGCCGGTGCAGGTGCAGGGAGTTTTTGGAACCGCGGCGTTCGTCGTTTCAGGTGCCGACCACTTCGTGGCACGGAAGCTGGACTACACCCTGTGGACCTGGGGCTCCAACAGCCTTGGCCAGTTGGGAGACGGAACGGAGGTGGACCGGCTCCTGCCGGTTCAAGTGCAAGGCGTTCCTGGACTCTACAGCTTCGTGTCTGGGAGCAACCACGTCCTGGCCATGGACACACTTGGCACCGTCTGGGCGTGGGGCTTCAACGGGCTCGGCGGGCTCGGGGACGGGACCACGACGAACCGGTCCATGCCGGTGCAGGTTCAAGGACTCTAGGAAGAGCAGCGGATGGCGCCCAATGTCCCCCAGTCCGTCTCCGTACAATGTCAGGCCGCGACGTCAATCCTGAGGTCCTCGTTCTGGGCCATGTCATCGCACGACGGCGATGATTGCTTCGGCGTCGATGTAGCCGAGCTGCCGTGAGTCCTGGGTGTTGTCGGCGTTGTCTCCCAACACCACCACCTTGCCGGGCGGGACGCGCGTCTGGCCGTTGGCACCAATCTTCGCCCACGCCCAGTCCGGCACTGGATCTCCCGCGACGGCGGCCACCCGCTTGATGAGGTAGGGCGGGTCCTCCGCGTTCATCACCGCCAGCCGTTCGGCGGGCAGCAGGAAGACGATGACGTCGGAGCGCGCGTAGCCGCCGTCTCCCACTCGGCGCCTCGCGAGGAGCTGCTGACCGTCGCGCAGCGTGGGCGACATGCTGTTGCCTCGCACCGTGACCACGAGCCAGCGGCGCCGGGCCCAGGCCGTGAGCGCGGCGCCCGCCACCAGGAGCCCCGCGCCCACGCCCATCGCCGCGAGCATCACGCGACCTCCCGCGACGTGGTCCGTGAGGCGACACGCTCGTCCTGATAGCCGCTGGCCTGGAGGGTGAACAGGCGTGCGTACTCGCCACCCGCGGCCATCAGCTCGTCATGCGTGCCCTGCTCGATGACGCGGCCGTCGGAGAGGACGTAGAGCCTGTCCGCGCTCCGCAGCGCGCTCATCCGGTGGGAGATGAGCAGCCGCGCGCGGCCCGCACCGTGGCGCTCGAGCGTCTGGTGGATGTGGAACTCCGCGGCCGCGTCCAGCCCGGAGCTGGGCTCGTCCAGTACCAGCAGGTCCACGTCCTCGCGCATCAGCGAGCGGGCCAGCGCCACCCGCTGCCACTGGCCTCCGGAGAGCGACACTCCCGCTGGCGCGTCGTCTTCCTCTCCCGCGAAGACGCGGCTCAGCAGCGTGTCGTAGCCCGCCGGCAGCGCGGCGAGCGTGGCGTCCATCTCCGCCAGCCGCGCCACGTCCCGAATCCTCGCGCCGTCCTTCAGCCGGGCCACGTCCCCCAGGCCGATGTTCTCCGCCGCGCTGAAGTCGTACGTCATGAAGTCCTGGAAGGTCGCCGTCATCCGCGCCCAGAGCGCCGGGGCATCCAGCTCCCGCACGTCCACGCCGTCCCAGAGGATCTGCCCGCGCTCCACGTCGTAGAAGCGGCACAGCAGCTTCACCAGCGTGCTCTTTCCCGCGCCGTTGACGCCGACGAGCCCCACCGAGCCTCCCGCCGGGATGAAGAGGTTCACGCCGCGCAGCACCCAGGGGCCGCTGGCGTCGTAGCGGAACCAGACGTCGCGCAGCTCGATGCCATGTCGCAGCGGCGCCACCGGACGCGAGGGCCCCGCCGCGCGGACCGGCAGCTCGATGATGTCGAGGTAGTTCTTGAACGTCTGGATGCTGCGGCTCGCGAACTCGATCTGCGAGAGCAGCCCGTTGAAGGCGCTCTGGATGCCCGCCACCGCCGCGAGGAAGAGGGCCACGTCCCCGAGCTGGAGCTGCCCCCGGAGCGCCCCGCGCGCGACGATGAAGGCCCCCAGCGCGGCCACCGCGGCCGTGAGCAGCGACAGCGCCGCCTGCACGCCCAACCCCTTGCGCGTCACGGCCAGCTCCTGGCTCGACGCCTTCCGCAGCGACGCCACCATCCGCTCCAGCAGCAGATCCCCCAGGTTGAACAGCCGGCTCTCCTTGGCTGCACGAACGTCCACAAGCAGCGAGCGGTAGAAGTCGCTCCAGCGGTACGTGGGCACGAGCGCCGCGGTCAGCTCCACCAACCACCGGCTGCGCGCGAGCTGCGCCGCCAACGCCACGCCTCCCGCCAGCAGCAGCAGCAGCGCCATGGGCGGCGATACCATCAGCACCACGGCGCTCAGCGTCGCCACCGACACCAGCGTGCGCACCATGGCGCGCACGAACTCGGCGAGCTGCTGGGGCGCGTCCAGGGCGGCCTCCTTCGCGAGGCGAAGCCGGCCGTGGAAGGCGGGGTCCTCGAAGTGGCGCAGGCCCTCCAGCGCCACCACCTTCGCGAAGAGGGTGCGCTCGACCTCGATGGTGACGCGCCAGCGGATGACTCCGGCCAGGTACTCGGTGACGTTGAGCACCGCCATGGAGCCCCCGGCGACGGCGGCGGCGCCCACCGCGAGCGTGAGCGCCCGCTGCGTGTCGGCGAGCGCACCACGGCTCAGCTCGTCCAGCAGTTGCTTGGTGAGCCACCCGCCCACGGCCGCCACGGAGCCGGTGCACAGCGTGAGCGCGAACGCGAAGGCCGACGCCAGCGGAGCCGAACGCCATTGGAGCACCACGGCCGCCCGCACCGTGCGCAGCACCTCACGCACGAGTCTCCGCGCGTTCCGCGGCCCGGTCATGGCAGGACTTCGTGCACGAAGTGCCCCGCGGCGGTGACCACGCCCTTATCGACGAGCACGAGGGTAGGGTAGCCGGCCTGCTTGATCGCCCGCGTGATGGAGTCCCCATCGTTCAGGTACGCCACCCGGGCCACCTGCTTCAGCGAAGCGCCGAGCGAGACCACGTCCGGGTCCTCGGGGCCTCCCTCGATGAACGCCAGGATCGGCATTCCGGGTGGCGCGGCGATGAGCTTCTCGCGCACCGAGGAGCAGGGCCGGCAGCCCGGCGTGAAGAAGCCGATCAGGGTCTGCCCCTCCGCCAGGACGGCATCCGTGACGGAATCGCCCTCCACCGTGGTCGCCTCGAAGCGGCCCACCTTGTCCCCCTCCAGCGGAAGGGCAGGGTCCCGGGTGGGGACCTGGTTGGCCACCGTCTCCTGGAGTTTCCGCAGCCGGCCGATGAGCGCGAGCGTCAGCAAGAGGTTGAGCACCACCAGCACGGCCAGGATGGCGCCACCCACGACAAGGATTTCAACCATCGTCTCTCTCAGCTCCTTCGGGCTCGCGACGAAGCGGCCAGGGGCTCCGGTCCGCGAATCAGGAACACCAGATCGTCCCAACGCGTGACGAAGACTCCGGCCAGCACTCCGGCGGTCCCCGCGATGGCCCCCATCGCCACCGTCACGGACGCACCCGAGGCCGCCGCGTGGCTCACGGCGCCCACGACAGTGATGGCCAGCAGCAGGCCATTGCGCACCAGGTGCGCCGCGCCCACGGGGGTATTGCTGGCGCCAAAGCACCGGCAGGCCACCCTGGCGCCCCGGCGCAACACCCATGCGATGCCCAGCGTGAAGCCGCCCAGGAGCGCCAGCGCCAGCGCATAGCCCGCGGCCACGTTCAAGAGCAGCAGGACCGCGGAGGCGGCCTCCGCGAGGATCAAGGTGGCCGCGAGCGGCGAGCCCACCAGGGAGGGTGGAAGGCCGAAGTTCCCAAGCGTCTGGATGAAGTCCTCGAAGGGCTTGCGTCCGCGCGCCTTGCCGAAGGCGGCGACCACGAACACCAGGGACAGCATCAGGCGACACGCCAGATTGACCGCGCTCAATGGAAGAACTCCCAGGGACAACGGCTGGACGCCAATGGGGCGCGTCCAGCCGCGGCCTCATGAAACAGAGGTCACTTGCAGCCGACCGACGCGACGCAGATGCCGTAACAGTTGTGGACCTTGCGCTTGGTGGTGCAGCACTCGCCGTTGGAGGGCACGCAGGCGCCAGCGGGAACCTCGGACAGGAACAGCTTCAGAAAGCGGTCGCTCAGCGTCTTGAGGATCTTCATGGTGTGGTCCTTTCGGGACGCGTTGAGAGGGGGGTGAACAACATCCACTCAAACGCAACACGAACGTTACCTCCCGAAGGTTCTGCGGCGAAAGGGGGCTTTCTCGCAATCTTGGCATTCAAGGATTAACGCGGCGCGCCTTGCGCGGCACGGCTGGACGCGCCGTGGCACGTCCAGCCGTGGTCATGATGCGGGAATCAGCAGACGGGCGACTTGGTGCAGATGCCATAGCAGTTGTGGCTCATGCGCCGGGTGTTGCAGCACTCGCCATGGTTGATGACGCACGCACCTGCGGAAACCTCGGACAGGAACAGCTTCAGGAAACGGTCGCTCATCGCCTTGAGGATCTTCATGGTGGGGTCCTTTGGGTATGCGTTGAGAGGGATTCTCGACGCGATACGAACGTTACCTCCTGAAGGTTTTTCAGCGAAACCGGCCAATAAAAGAAATATTAGCAAAAACAGAACAACGCGCCGCGCGATTGACTCATTGGGGGCAGGGTGGACTCACGAGCAAAAACATTTACATATCGGCTATAGCGCCCCCTTTCCCGGGGGCATTCGTGAAACGAGTGAGCAGCAGTTGGTTGGTGATTCTGGCTGTGGGGCTTTTCGCGGCCATGGGCTGCGGAGGGATGCAGCCAGACGCATCCGGTGACATCGAGACCGCCACCGCGGAACAGGCGCTCACGAGCGTGAAGGTTCCCCAGTCCGTTGCGGCGGGCGCTTATCACTCCCTGTTCCTCAAGAAGGACGGAACGGTGTGGGCGTGGGGCCAGAACGTCACGGGGCAGCTCGGCACTGGCGGCACCAGCGGCACGCCCCAGTCGCAGCCGGGCCGTGTCTATGGGCTGCCTTCCATCAAGGCCGTTGCCGCGGGCATCGGACACTCGCTCGCGCTGGACGTGAGCGGCAACGTCTGGGCGTGGGGCCAGAATGCTTCCGGTCAGGCGGGCCTGGGGACCTCGGGGAGCCCGGTGCTCGTTCCCACGAAGGTCGCGGCGCTCACCGGCATCCAGGCCATCGCGGCCAACGGGAACTTCTCGCTCGCGCTGGGCGCGGACGGCCGGCTGTGGGCCTGGGGCCAGAATGCCTCCGGGCAGATGGGCACTGGCAGCACGAGCGCTGCGGTGGCCACGCCTGTCGTGGTGCAAGGCCTGCCCACCGTGCGAGCCATGGCCGCGGGCGTGAACCACGCGCTGGCCCTGGATGCGAACGGCAAGGTGTGGGGCTGGGGCCTGAACTCATCCGCCCAGGTGGGCACGGGCAGCACCAGCGCGGCGGTGGCGACTCCTGTGCAGGTCGCGGGGTTGCCGCTCGCCAAGGCCGTCGCGGCGGGCGCGGGCCACTCCCTCATCGTCGATGAGCAGTTCGGCAACGTGTGGGCGTGGGGGCAGAACACCTTCGGCCAGGTGGGCACGGGCAGCACCAGTTCGACGCCGGTGGTGACGCCCGTTCCGGTGAATGGCGTCTTCGCGGTGACGAAGCTCGTCGCCGGGCACAACAGCTCCCTGGCCATCATCGGGAATGGCCTGGCGGTGGCCTGGGGACACAATGCGTCGGGCCAACTGGGCAACGGCGGCACGGCGAACAGCGCCTCGCCCGTCGGTGTCACGGGCATCTCGGATGCGACGGCGCTCGCGGCCGGGGCCCAGCACACGCTGGCCCTGCGGCCCGGATGCCCCGTCTGGGTCTGGGGCAACAACGGACAGGGACAGCTCGGCACGGGCAGCACGTCAACGACGCCGGTGACGGCGCCGGGGACGGCCCTCATCGCCAACACGTTCTACTTCGATGGCGACATGGACGGCTTTGGCGACGAGTACATCGCCGAGGAGGCCTGCGAGCCGTCACCGGGATACGTGGAGGACCTCGACTGCGATGACTACTCGGCCAGCACCCATCCCGGTGCGGAGGAGACCTGCAACGGGATGGACGACGACTGCGACGGGGTGGTGGACAACGGCAGCGCCAGCGGCGGGGCGGGGTGCTCGACGGGGCAGCAGGGCGTCTGCGCGGCGGGAGTGACGGCGTGCACGAACGGCACCGTGTTGTGCCAGCAGCGTCAGGCCGCGTCGGCCGAGCGGTGCGATGGCTTGGACAACGACTGCGATGGCGCGACGGACGAGGGGAATCCGGGCGGGCTCCAGGCGTGCGCAACGGGTCAGTTGGGCGTGTGCGGCGAGGGGGTGACGTATTGCACGCAGGGAGTCATTCACTGCGTGCCGACGCAGGGGGCTTCCAGCGAGGTGTGCGACGGCAAGGACAACGACTGTAACGGACAGCCGGATGATGGGCTGGCCTTCCCGTCGTGGTACCGCGATCAGGACGGCGACACCTACGGCCAGACGTCCCAGTCCGTCCTGGCCTGCGTCCAGCCTGCGGGGCATGCCCCGAATGCGGGGGATTGCAACGACAGCAACCCGGCCCTCAACCCTGGAGCCACGGAGGTCTGCGACGGCGTGGACAACGACTGCGACGGCCAGGTGGACGAGGGCGTGCCCACGCAGACCTGGTCTCGTGACGCGGACGGGGATGGCTACGGCACCTCGGCCCAGGCACTGCAGAAGTGCAGCCAGCCCGCGGGCTATGTATCGAATGCCGGCGACTGCAATGACTCCAACGCGAGCATCCGGCCTGGGGCGGCGGAGGCCTGCGACGGCGTGGACAACGACTGCGACGGAGCAACCGACGAGGCGGCTTCCGGTCCTCCTGGCTCCGCGTGCTTCGTTTCCGGGAGGCGCCGCGTTGCCGCTGGCGGCTGGCACAGCATGGCCCTGATGGGTGACGGCACCGTCTGGGCCTGGGGCCACAACAATTACGGCCAGCTCGGCGACGGGACAGTCGCGAGCCGCCCCTGGGCCGTACAGGTGCAGGAATTGGCAGGTGTCGCGGGCCTCGGTGGCGCCTACACCCCGCTCGCATTGAAGCAGGACGGCACCCTCTGGGCCTGGGGCGAAAACAATTACGGCCATCTCGGCGACTGGACAGTCACGATCCGCCGCACCCCGGTGCAGGTGCAGGGATTGACGGGCGTCGCGGCCATCGCCGCTGGCAAAGGTCCCCCGCTCGCCTTGAAGCAGGACGGCACCGTCTGGACCTGGGTCGTCAACGAGTTCGGCCAGCTCGGCGATGGGCCTGTTCAGGTGCCAGGCTTAACGAGTGTCACGGCCCTCGCGACTGGGAACCACATGCTCGCATCGAAGCAGGATGGGACCGTGTGGGCATGGGGCTTCAACAACCAGGGCCAGCTCGGCGACGGGACGACGTGGGCCCGGAGCACGCCCGTGCAGGTGCAGGGATTGACGGGCGTCGCGGCCATCGCTGTTGGCGACTTCCACTCGCTCGCCTTGAAGCACGACGGCACCGTCTGGGCTTGGGGAACCAACGGTGATGGCCAGCTCGGCGACGGTACAACCACCCAGCGCCTCACGCCTGTGCAGGTTCAGGGATTGACGGGCGTCGCGGCCATTGCTGGTGGCTACGCCCACTCGCTCGCCTTGAAGCAAGATGGCACCGTCTGGGCATGGGGCCGCAACATCGCGGGTCAGTTGGGCGACGGGACAACCACCCAACGCCTCACGCCCGTGCAGGTGCAGGGATTGACAGGCGTCGCGGCCATCGCTGGTGGCTTCGCCCATTCGCTCGCCTTGAAGCACGACGACACCGTCTGGGCTTGGGGCCTCAACGACGCGGGCCAGCTCGGCGACACGACAGTCGCGAACCGCCTCATACCCGTGCAGGTGTACGGCCTGAGCCTCTGACGAGGCGATGGGCGCTTGCGTTTGGCAGGCGCCCTTGGGCGGTACAGAGAACAGGCCTGTCACCAAGCCCGTAGCAGTCCGGCGGCGGCACCGCCCAACACCAGCCATGCCGAGTTGACCCGCCAGCGGAGCAGCAACACCGCGCCGAGCACGGCGAGGGCCACCGTCCAGCCATCCACCAGCGCCGCGCGTCCCAGCTGCCAGGTCACCACGGCCATGAGGGCCAGTGAGGCCGCGTTGACGCCGTCGAGCACCGCGCCCGCGGTCCGGGATTGGCGAAGCCGGGGGATCAGGGGACCGCTGAGCGCCACGAAGACGAAAGCGGGCAGGAAGATGCCCAGTGTCGCGAGCCCGGCGCCGGGCGTGCCGCCCACGAGGTAGCCGATGAACGTCGCCGTGGTGAAGACGGGGCCCGGCGTGAACTGGCCCACGGCCACGGCGTCCAGGAGCTGGGCTTCCGTGAGCCAGCCCCAGCGTTCGACGAGGTCGGCCCGGAGGAAGGCCAGGAGGACATAGCCGCTGCCGAACAGCACGCTGCCGACCTTGAGGAAGAACAGGAAGAGGCCGCTGAGGCTGGCCGGAACGGGGGCCGTGGCGGCCATGGCGGTGACGCCGTGGAATGCGAACGGGGTCAGCGTGAGCGCCGATCTGGACTCGGGGGAGGACCGAAAATGGCTCCAGGCCGCCAGGGAAACGCCAGCCAGGGCCAGGATGAGCAGTTCGTTGACGCCCAGGGCGCTCGCCAGGGCTGAAACGATGGCCACGGCGATCCGGGGCCGGGTCGTCAGGGCCGTCTTGCCGAGGCCCCACAGGGCCTGGAGGACCACGGCCAGGATGACGGGTTTGACGCCGTACAAGAGGGCGCCGGCTTGCGGCAGGGTGCCAAAACGCACGTAGGCCCAGGCCGCCGCGAGCGTCAGGAGCATTGCCGGAACGATGAAGCAGGCACCGGCCACCAGCAGCCCGGGCCAGCCGGCACGCCGGTGGCCCAGGTGGATTGCCAGCTCGGTGGAGTTGGGGCCGGGGATGAGGTTCGTGGCGCCCAGCAGGTCGAGGAACTCCTCACGGGGCAGCCATTGGCGCCGCCGTACGAGCTCGTCTTCCATCATGGCGATGTGCGCGGCAGGGCCCCCAAAGGCCGTCAGCCCCAGCCGGAGGAAGACCCAGGCGACTTCGCCGACGGAACCCGGGCGTGGGGGCGCCATCAGGGGACTCGAAGCCAGAGCTGACGGGTCAGCAGGTCGACTACACGGGCCCGGATTTCGTCCCGGATCTCACGCACACGGGGCAGCGGCTGTCCCTTGGGGTCGTCCAGGGGCCAGTCGTCGCGCCTCAGGCCAGGAACGACCGGGCACGCATCGCCACAGCCCATGGTGATGAGCCATCCGGCGTTCCGGGCCAGTTCGTCCGTAAGGAGCCGAGGCAGGGCGCCAGACAAGTCGATGCCGGCTTCGGCCATGACGGCCTGGACCTCCGGGTGGACGCGGTCTCCGGGCCGAGTTCCAGCGGAGAGGGCACGCGCCCGGGTTGGAGCCGCGAGCGCGTTGAAGAACGCCGCCGCCATCTGCGAGCGGCCCGCGTTGTGGACGCAGGCGAAGATGACCGTTTCCATCGCGCGGACTTCACCAGAGAAGCAGGGGAACCACCCAAACGAACGCGAAACGGGCCCAGGTAGAAGTCCCCAGGACGCCCAGAGGCTTAGTTTACATAACGCTTCTTATCAGACGTTCTGACTGGGCGTTCCCCAAGGATTCCAGGCGCTTCCCTGGCCCGCTCAGAGCCTCCACGGACGTTCGCGCAGCCGGCCTCATGGGCCTCCCGAACCTCGGCCGCGGACGGTGCGCCATGCGCCGACCGTTCCCCAAAACATACCGTCGACCACCCACCGCCCGTCCCCGGCCCGTGGAATCTCGTGCTTCCCGAGCCCCGGTCCGGAACGTACCTTGCCGCCCCATGCGCCTCTTCCGACGAACCGGACTCGCCGCGCTTTGCGGCCTCACCGCGGCCCTGCTGACGGGCTGCCCCGACAAGACGTCCCAGGCCCCCGTGGACGGCGGCGTCACCGGCGCCACGGCGGCCCCGGACTCGGGTCCCGAGGCCGTGGTCTTCACGCTCCAGTACCTGTCGCCGGATGGCGGCTCCGCGCTCATCCCCCTGGCCCTGGAGGAAAAGCCGCTCGTGGAGCCCACCTCCGACCTGGAGCTCCGCAGCACCCTGGGCCTCAAGAACTACCGCGTCCGGCTCATGGACGAAGCCGACCGGGCCATGGTCTCCGACGACTCCGTGTCCGAGGCCGATGACGGCCTCGTGTACCGCATCCACCTGCCGCAGCCGCTCAAGACCGGCTACTCGTACACTCTCGTCGTCGACTCCCAGACCGGCTCGTCGTTCCAGGACTCGCGCGGCCGCGACGTCGAGGACCTCCGGGCCTCGTTCCAGATCATCGGCGACAAGGAGAAGCCGAAGCCGCCTCCGCCGCCCGCCAAGGGCGGCAAGAAGAAGTCCAAGTAGCCGTCATTCCTGGGTTTCCGACTGCCCCGGCACCGCCTGATCCGGCAACGGTTCGGGCGTGGCCGGCGCCGGGGTCGGCAGGTTCAGCGCCGTGCGCAGCTCCCGCAGCTTCGCCTGGATGATCCGCATGTTCCCCGGGCCCATCCGCAGCAGGTGCTTCTGGGCCCTGCTCAGCCCCTCCAGCTCCGGCGACGCATAGACATACAGCGCGCCCTTGGGCTCCACCTCCACCGGCCCCTTCGGCACCGGCACCGCCAGCAGATGCTGGATGGCCCGGCCAAACGCTGTCTCGAAGCCCTGATCCGGCGGCGCGATCTCCCGATACGCCTGGTCGATGAGCGGCTTCAGCTCCCGGTACACCATCGCCGCGCCGGACGCGTCCAGCGATCCCAGCACCCGAGCCACCAGGTCGTAGCGGGCGTAGCTCAGCGGCGCGATCTCCGAGCGCCCGTTCGCCCCGGCCGCGCCTACCTGGAACGCCCCCACGGGCGCCATGAACAACAGCGACGCCCGGGGGCTCTCACCCTCGGCGATGTTGCTCACGGACGCGGTGAACCGGCGCGCCAGGTCGCGCTCCTGGAGCCACTTCGCCAGCTCCGGGTCCACCGACAGCTTGCCCACCAGGTCGCGGATGCGGCCGTCACTCTCCGGCAGCGACACCTCCGCGGGCACCTCCGCCACGCCCGCGTCCACCACCGGCGGCGCTGTCACCACGGGCGCCTCCGACTGGCGCCTCAGGCCGAAATACGAACCCACCACGCCCACGACCATCAGCGCGACCAGGATGCCCAGGACCTTGCCCCGCGACGGAGACTTGGGCGGCTCGGCCTCCGGCGGCGGCGGAATGGCTCCAGGGCCCTGATTCACGAAGTTCGGATCGCTCATGGTCCCGGACCTTACAGACAGGCCTTCGAGCCATTCCACGCGCGCGTGAACAATCCGCGCCGTCTGTGTTCACCGCGCGGAGAGGACCTCGTCCGGCAGGCGCCAGAGCTGGCCGTCCTCGGGCGACAGGATGAAGCCGCCAGGCAGCAGGTGCACCGACGTGACGGCCTCCGTGGACAACGGCAGCTCCCACGCGCACACGGGCCGCAATGAGCCCGGGTCCAGTTGAAGCAGGTACCACTCACCCGCTTCCAACAGGTCCTCCACCGCCACCAGCACCGCCCGCTCCGTCACCAGCCCGCTGTACCCCGTGGCGAGCGTGCCCTGTTCCGGCAGCAGGAACTCCGCCGCCAGCGTGGCCTCCGGGTACGTCCAACGCCGCACCCAGGTGCCGCCCACGCCGATGAAGCCCGAGCCATCCGGAAGGAACCCCGCCGGATAGAACGGCGCCTCCACCGAAGCCACCGCCGCGCCCCGCACGAGCCCCGCCGCACCGCGCTCCACGAAGGTGAGCCACGTGCCCTCCTGGCCCAGGCTCACCGACGCGCCCATCACCGGCAGGCGCGGATGCGGCATCCATTCGTGCAGCCCGTCCAGGTCGTCCTCGCCCAACACCGGCGTGTCGAGCTCGAGCCCGGCCTCCGTGCCCACTCCGTCCGATAACGTTCGGGCATCCAGGACGCGCACCGAAGCCCGACCGTCCTGGACGCCGCTCGTCCAGAGGCTCTCGCCGGTGACGTCGAACCCCAGGGACTGCGTGTGCCGGGTCCAGGTCCGCGCGGGCGTCTCCACCGGACTCCCGTCCAGCGCCCGGCCCACCATCTCGATGCGCCCCGGTCCCAGCACCGCCGCGAACCGGAGCGACGGATGCAACGCCACGAGCCCCGCGGTCCGAGGCAGATCCAGCGCATGCTCCGGCGGCCAGGACTCCCGAGCCCCGAGTACAGCCAGGCGCCGCACGCCCAGGGCCAGCCCCACGGACTCACCCGCGGGCGGCAGCACGAAGCCGTCACCCGCCCACTCCGCGTCCGTCACCGGCAGCGTCGTGACTCGAGTGAGCGCAACGCGGCGGCTGGGGATGCCCCACGGCGTGCCGGGCCGCGGCCGGCCGACCCAAGGCACGACCTGGCCGCTCAGGAATCCTGCTCCATGGCCCGCACGCGCGCGAGCGTGTCCAGGTCGCGCTCCGTGGGGCCCAGCTCCAGCAGCAGCCGGCTCACGTCGTACAGCAGGTCCCCGCGCTCGAAGACCTTCAGCCGGGGGACGTCCATGTTCAGGTCGTCCGCGCCCTTGTTGTACGCAAGGTCCATCAGCGACCGGAGCTGGAACGAGTCGTAGAGGTTGTACTCGACCAGGTAGCGCAGGGCCTCCACGTCCCCGCGCCGCAGGTACGCGCGCCACAGCAGCACCGCGTCGTAGCCGTTCACGCCCTTCAGGTGCGGCGGCCGGCCCACGCCCAGCTTGTCTTCAATCTCCTTCAGCCCGCCGCCCATCCCCAGCCGCCGCGTGACGAAGCGCAGGTCGATGTGCGCCTCCGGCACCGGGAAGTTCTTCGCGCCGAAGTACTCCTTCAGCACCGGCACGTCGAAGCACGAGCCGTTGAACGTCACCCACAGCCGCCGCTTCGCCATGGCCTCTGGCAGCGCGTCCATGTTCCGGCCCTGGATGAAGACGTGCAGCCCGGCGGCGTCGAACAGGCTCACCACCGTGGGCACCTGCGTCTTGCTGCCGTCCGTCTCGATGTCGAAGTAGACGGCGTCGTCCTGGAACTCCGGGAACAGGCGCCAGTGCTCGCGCGGCGGCACCATGCGGGCCAGGTCCTTCAGGTCGCGCCGGGCCAGCGCCGCCCGGGCCTCCGCGATGCGCTCGCGGGCCGCCGTGTCCGCCTTGCGGCTGATGACGATGCCGCCGTCCGGGAAGTCATCCCAGGTCCGGATGCCCTTGGACCACAGGTCCTTCTCGCGCCACGGCCCCACGCCGGGGATGAGCTGGAACGTGTGCAGCAGCATCAATCGAGCGCACCCAGCCTTCCCGCCAGGAGGTCGTCCAGGAGCGGAATGTCCGCCTCGCAGAACGGCAGCGCCTGCATCTCCGTGGGCGTGTGGAACGCCAGCTGGTGCGCGCCCAGCGGCTTCGGCTCGCCGGACACGATCGTGGCCGCGAGCAGCACCAGCTCCACGGTGAGGTCCGGGTACGTGTGCCGGCCCTCCCACAGGCGGCGGCCCACGGACAGCTCCACGTCCAGCTCCTCGCGGCACTCGCGCGCGAGGGCGGCTTCGTCCGTCTCGCCCGCCTCCACCTTGCCGCCGGGGAACTCCCAGAGGAGCGCGCGGCTCCCACCGGGAAGGCGCTGCTGGACCAGGTACCGCGGCCCGCCGTCTTCCGGACCAGGCCGGGGAATCAGCGCGGCCACCACCCGTACCGTCCGGGGCACGGCGCGCGTCACCCGCGCGGCCCCTTCTTCACGTCGTTCATGTCCAGCGCGTACAGGTACGCGTTGTTGGACAGCACGTACACGCGCGAGCCCACCACGAACGGCGGCGCGGAGATGCCCACGCCCGGGTTCCAGGCCATGCGGGACTTGCCCGTCGTCGGGTCCACGAACAGCAGCGCGCGCTCGTTGGGCACCAGCAGCATTCCCCTGGCCAACACTGGAGCGAGCGCCGTCCTGTTCTTGAGAGGAAGCGACCAGATGAGCTTTCCCGTCTCTCCCAGGTAGGCGTCCACGCGGCCGTCACCGGTCGCGAACACCACCTCGCCCCGCGCCAGCAGCGACGTCAGGCCGCCCACGCTGGCGTTCCAGATGACGGCGCCGGTGTCCGCCTCCAGGGCGTACAGGCCGTTCTTGTACGAGGCCACGTAGAGCCGCCCCGCCGAGTCGATGGCGGGCGTGGTGTCCACGTCCAGGAACTCCGTGCCCGCGCCCGACAGGGACTTCTCCCAGATGACGCCGCCGTCCTCCACCTTGAGGGCGACGAGGAAGCCGTCGGAGAAGCCGATGTACGCGGTGTCCTGGTCCACTCGCGGCGCGGAGGCGCCCCGGACGGTGAAGCCGGACGGCGGGTCGCGCCGGTACTGCCACACCCACGCGCCGTCCGTCGCCTTCACCGCGAACACCGTGTCGGTGTCCGTGGCCACCAGCACCAGGCCGTCCGCGAGCACCGGCACCGTGGCCAGGGACTCGTTGGTGGCGTACTTCCACTTCACCGCGCCGGTGCGGCCGTCCACGGCGTACAGCACGCCGTCACCGCCCGGCAGGTAGATGACGCCCTCGCTGGCCAGACCGCCCGCGAGCGCCCGGGCACCGGTGCGCAGGGACCAGGCCACCTTCCCGTCCGGTCCCACCGCGCGGACGTAGCCGTCACGCGTCTGCACCACGACGTTCCGGCTCTCCGGGTCGTACACCGGGGAGGCGGGCTCGCGCGGCGAGTACTCCAGCAGCGGGACCTTGTCGATGAGCCCCGCCCACCAGTCCACCTGGAAGTAGTCCACCGGCGGCTGCCGGGGCGCCGCGGGCAGCTCCGGGTTGCCGTACAGCGGCGCCGACGCACACCCGGCCAGGAGCCCTGCCCCGGCCACCATTCCCACCCACCGCTTCCACCGAGCAAGCCGCATGGTCATGAGCGAGCTACGGCTGCCCCGCGTCCGTGGCCGTCGCGGCGGGAGGCGCCGGCGTGGGCACCTTCACGCCCTCCGCGGCCAGCACCGCCATGCGCTCGGTGGCCTGGCGGGCCGCGGCGCTGTTCGGGTGGTCCGTGGGGATCTTGGACAGCACCTGCGCGGCCTCGTCCTTCTTGCCCTGGAGGATGAGCATGCGCGCCTTGTGGTACGCGCCCATGCCGACCAGGTACTCGCCGGTGTCCGCCTTCTCCATCGCCTCGAAGGAGGTGATGGCCTGGGCGTAGTCACCCTTGGCCTCGTAGGCGTAGCCCTGGCCTTCCAGGGCGCTGGCGCGCAGGGCGTCGTTCTCCGGGGCGCCCTTGAGGAAGACGTCCAGGGACGCCAGGGCGTCGTCGTTCTTGCCCAGCCGGAACTCGGCCTTGGCCTGCGGCAGGGCGGCCGTCGTCGCCGAGCGGGTGCCGCCGTGCTCCTTGCGGAAGGCGGCCAGCTGCTTCACGACCTCTTCGTCGCGGGCCTGCACCGTGGGGAACGGGGGCTCCGTGGCGGACGGGTCCACCGGGTCCACGCCCGTCACGGGGCGGTCCAGGACGGTGAGGGCCTGGCCCAGGGCCATGGAGGCCTGCTCCTCGCCACGCTTGGAGACCTCACTGGCGATGGCCACGCCCACCGCGCCCAGCACGAGCACGCCCGCGCCAATGGCGAGGAACTTCTGGCGCTGCATCAGCCAGTCCCGCGCGTCCGCTCCCGCCTTCTGGAAAGCGTCCGGCTGACGAAGCTCCTGCTGGCGAATCTTCTCGGTCTTCTGCTGGGCCACGATGAAGGGACCTCTCTCCGGCTCGACGGTGCTCTTCGCTCTGGGAAAGCGGCGCACTGTAAAGAGCGCCCGCTGGGAGTGTCAACGCGCGAGCGCGGTCAGTCACGCCCCGCGCGCTTCCCACCCTTCTTGCCACCCTTCCCCGCCAGGTGCGGGTTCTTCCGGGCTTCGCGCTTGGCCTTGCCTGGCCGCTCGCGGAAGAGCAGGCGGATGGGGACCCGCAAATCGAACGTCTTGCGGATCTGGTTGGTGATGTACCGCTTGTACATGTCCGGCACGCCCTGCGGCTCATTGCACGTGAGGGCGAAGGTCGGCGGCGCCGCCGCCACCTGGGCGATGTAGTACAGGCGCAGCGGCTTGCCCTTCACGATGGGGGCCGGGTTGTTGTCCACCATGTAATCCAGCAGCTTGTTGAGCTGGGGGGTGGGCGCCCGGAAGCGGAACTGCTTCGCCAGCTCCACCGCCACGTCCACCACCTTCTCCACCTTGGTGCCGTTGAGGGCGGACGTGAAGATGACGGGCGCGTAGCCCACGAACTTGAGCGCGAGCTTGAGGTCCTCGCGGAAGGCCTCCTGGCGGCGCTTGTCCTCCGCGATGAGGTCCCACTTGTTCACCACGATGACCAGCGCGCGGCCGCGGTCCATGGACAGGCCCGCGAGCTTCGCGTCCTGATCCACCGCCGGCTCCGTGGCGTCCATCAGCAGCACCGCCACGTCGCTGCGCTCCAGGACCTTCAGCGCCGCGATGACGGAGTACTGCTCCACCTGGTGCGCGATGGTCTTCTTGCGCCGGATGCCCGCCGTATCCGTGAGGATGATCGGGTTGCCCTTGTAGGTCACCTCCGAGTCGATGGGGTCGCGCGTGGTGCCGGCGACGTCGCTGGTGACGACGCGCTTCTCCTGGAGGATGGCGTTGACCAGCGTGCTCTTGCCCACGTTGGGCCGGCCGATGATGGCCACGCGGATCTTCCCGTCGTCCGGCGGCGCCTCGGCGTCCTCACCCTCCTGCTTCTCCGGGAGCTTGGACACCACGGAGTCCATCAGGCTGCCCATGCCGAGGTTGTGCTCGGCGGACATAGCGTTCACGTCGCCCAGGCCCAGGCGGAAGAACTCGCCGGCCAGCGACTGCATCTGCCCGGACTCGTTGTCCAGCTTGTTGGCCGCCACGACGACGGGCTTGCCCGCCTTGCGCAGGTAGTTGGCCACGGCCTCGTCCGCCGTGGTCATTCCCGCGCGGGCGTCCACCACGAAGATGATGACGTCGCACTCCTCCACGGCGAACTGCGCCTGCTCACGCACCTGCTTGAGCAGGGTGTCCTTCTCACCGGGGACGAAGCCGCCCGTGTCGATGAGGGTGAAGGCGCGGCCCTCCCACTCCGCGTCGGCGTAGTGCCGGTCGCGGGTGACGCCCGGCTGGTCCTCGACGAGCGCGATGCGGCGGCCCACCAGGCGGTTGAACAGCGTGCTCTTGCCCACGTTGGGGCGACCGACAATGGCGACCAGCGGCTTCATGGAGTCTCTTTCGACAGCGACGACGACTTCGAAGGCAACGACGTCAGCGGCACGGACTTCAGCGGCGACATCACTCGTAACCCAGCTTCCGCAGGCCCGCGGCGCGCTCGCTCCAGCGGGCCTCCACGCGCACGCGCAGGTCCAGGTAGACATGCGCGCCCAGGAGGCGCTGCACGGACTTGCGCGCGTCCGTCCCGATGAGCTTCAGCATCTGCCCCTGCTTGCCAATCAGGATGGCCTTCTGGCTGTCGCGCTCCACGTAGATGGACGCCGCGATGCGGATGAGGCCGCCCAGCTGGCCCGGGGGCGTGCCCGGGCGCGGCTCGCGCTCGGACTCATCGAACACGTCCACCAGCACCGCGGTGGAGTACGGGATCTCCTGGCGGCAGTGACGCAGCACCTGCTCGCGGATGTACTCCGCGACCAGGACGCGCTCCTGCTGATCCGTGAGCATGTCCTCCGCGAAGATGGGCTCGCCCTCCGGCAGGTGGCCCAGCACGACCTGGAACAGGTGCTCCACGCCGTCCTTCTCGCGCGCGGAGATGGGCACCACCTCCGCGAAGGGGAACTCCTGGCCGTAGAGGGCAATCAGCGGCAGCAGCTTCGCCTTGGGGATGGAGTCGATCTTGTTGATGACCAGGAAGGTGGGCTTGCCCACCTTCTGCAGCCGCTCGAGGATGGCGCGGTTGCCCGGCGTCACGTCCAGCGTCTCGCCCTGGGGCGGCTCGATGAGGAAGAGGACCAGGTCCACCTCCTCGGCCGCGGAGAGGGCGGCCTCCACCATGTAGCGGTTGAGCTCACCCTTGGCCTGGTGGATGCCGGGCGTGTCGATGAACGCCACCTGCCCTTCCGGACGCGTCACCACGCCCAGGATGCGGTTGCGGGTGGTCTGCGGCTTGGGCGAGACAATGGCGATCTTCTCGCCCGTGAGCACGTTGAGCAGCGTGCTCTTGCCCACGTTGGGCCGGCCGATGAGCGCGGCGAAGCCAGCGCGAGGGGTCTTCTTCTGGGACTGGGAGGCCATACTTCCGGAGATGATCAGTGGGCCTTCCGACTTCGTGAGACAGGAAGACCCCGGGGGAACTGCCAGGGTACGGCGGCGGTGGACTGCTTTAAGACGGCCGCGCCGTGGAGATGGTCAACGTCTGGATGCGCACGTCCCGGCGGGGACGGTCGTTTGAATCCTTGGGGAGCTCGTTGGCGATGCGGTCCACCACGTCCTGCCCCTCCACCACCTCGCCGAAGATGGTGTACCGGTTGTCCAGGTGGGGCTGCGGCGCCGCGGTGATGAAGAACTGACTGCCGTTGGTGTTCGGGCCGGTGTTGCCCATGGCCAGCACACCCTTCTTGTCGAAACGCCGGCCACCCTGGAACTCATCCTCGAAACGGAAGCCCGGGCCGTTGTTACCCCGGCTGGTCGGGTCTCCGCCCTGGATCATGAAGTCCTTGATGCAGCGGAAGAAGAGCGTCCCGTCGTACAGCGGGCGGCCATGCTGGGGCTGGAACGTGATGGGGTCCGTCCAGGTCTTCTCCCCGGTGGCCAGCCCCACGAAGTTCTCCACCGTCTTGGGCGACTCCTTGGAGAACAGGCGCACGACGATGCGCCCCTCCGTGGTCTGGAAGGTGCCGAACAACTCCGTGCCCGCGCGGGCCTGTTCCATGAAGCTCATTGCGGGGTGCTCTTGGGGGCGGCGGGCTTGGGAGTGGCCGGCTTCTTGGGAAGCTTGGGAGCCTTCTCACTCAGCGTCATCGTTTCCAGCACCACGGGCGTCTGCGGGCGGTCCTGGGCGCTGCGCGGCACGTTGCCGATCTTCTCCACCACGTCGTAGCCGGTGACGACCTCGCCGAAGATGGTGTGCCGGCCGGTGAGGTGCACGGGCGTGCCGGTGGTGATGAAGAACTGGCTGCCGTTGGTGTTGGGGCCCGCGTTGGCCATGGCCAGGATGCCCGGCTTGTCGAAGCTCCGGCCGCTCTGGAACTCGTCCGCGAAGCGGTAGCCCGGGTCGCCCCGGCCGGTGCCGGTGGGGTCGCCGCCCTGGATCATGAAGCCCGGGATGACGCGGTGGAAGACGGTGCCGGCGTAGAGCGGCTTGCCCTTCACCTGCTCGCCCGTCTTCGGATCCGTCCAGGCCTTCTCACCGGTGGCCAGGCCCACGAAGTTCGCCACCGTGTTGGGCGCGTCCTTGGAGAAGAGCTTCACGGTGATGACGCCCTGGCTCGTCTTCAGGGTCGCGTAGAGGTCCTTGCCGGCCTGGACCTTCTTCGTCCACGGGCCCGCGGCGGGCTCGGCGGCCAACGCCGCGACGGCGGCCAGCGCCACGGTGAGACCGAGAAGACGGTGCATACGGGACAGCCTCCAGGGCAGGAAGGCGCGGACCCTACCCCCCACCCCCCTCCCGCTCCAAGGGCTTTCACGCCGGAGGGTCGTCCGGGGAAGGACCTCCCGGGACGGGCACCACGACAGCCGGGGATGCCACGACAGCCGTCTCCGTCTTCAGGCGCTCCAGCGTGGTGCGAGCGGCTGCCTGCTCGGCCTCCTTCTTGTTCCGGCCGGTGGCGCGGGCGTACACGGACTCCCCGATGCACACCTCCACCTCGAACACCTTGGAGTGCTCCGGGCCCGTCTCCGCCACCACGCGGTAGCGCGGCGACAGCTTGAGCTTCTCGTGGGCCAGCTCCTGGAGGAGCGTCTTGTAGTCCAGGCGGCCCGCGCCGGAGGCCACCTCCTCCACCAGCTCCCCGAAGATGCGGTCCACCAGGGCCAGCGCCGGCTCCAGGCCGCCGCTCAGGTACACCGCGCCCAGCACCGCCTCCATCGCGTCCGCGAGCAGCGAGTTCTTGTCGCGGCCTCCGGACTGGGACTCGCCCCGGCCCAAGAGGAGCAGCTCGCCCAGGCGCAGGCTCCGGGCCACGCGGGCCAGGCCCTCCTCGTGGACGATGCGGGCGCGCATCTTGGTGAGCTCGCCCTCGGGGACGCCGGGGCAGCGGTCCATCAGCCGGTGGCTCACGGCCAGGTCCACCACGGCGTCGCCCAGGAACTCCAGGCGCTGGTTGTCCTTGAGGTTCTGGTCGCGGTTCTCGTTGACGTACGTCTTGTGCGTCAGCGCCTCCAGGGCCAGGTCGCGCTTGGAGAACTGCACGCCCAGGCGTGCCTCCAGGGCCTGAACCCGCTCGGCCAGGGTCATCTTCTCCACGCGGCTCACTCCTGGGGTGCGTCCGGGCCCACGAGTCGCACGGCCTCGGGCGCGACCTTCAGCAGGCCCGCCACCAGCTGCACGACACCGGGGAACTCATCCAGTTCGAAGCGGCCCGCCCACACCTTGCCCTGGGTACCCGCCAACAGGCCCCGGAAGGTGCGCCCGGCGATGCGCGCGGCCGCGAAGCGGTAGGCCTTGCCGTCCACCTGGAGCTGCGCGAGCAGCTCCAGGCTGGAGCGCGGCGGCACCAGCGACTGCGGGCCGAACTTCTCCACGATCTCCACGAAGCGGACCGGCTCCGCGCCGGGGGCCGCCTGCGGCGCGCGCGGCACGGGCTCGCCGAGCAGCGCGGCCAGGTAGCCCGTCAGCGCGGCCTTCTCGCGGAACTCGGACAGCTCGATGACGTGCCCGGCGGCGGTGGCCAGCTCCTCTCCGCCGCGGATGGCCTGCGAGATGCGGAAGTTGCCCTGCCGGTCCGCCACCAGCTTCACCGCGAGCTGGCCCTCCTTCACGTCCGTGGACAGCACCAGCGACTGCGGATCCACGTCCGCGGGCAGGCCCAACAGCTGCAGCTCCTCCGAGCGGCGCTGCAGGTGGAAGACGTGGTCGCTGAAGGTGTCCAGCAGGAGCGCCTGCATCTCCTCCGCCGCGTCGATGGCGGACAGGAGGATGGGCGTCATGCCCACCACGGCTGGCGGCGAGATGGGGATGAGCCGGTCCCCCATCACCTGGAAGGTGATCTCGGTGATGAAGTCCTTGGTGATGGGATTCACCAGGGACGCGGCTTCCAGATCCAGCACCACTTCGACGCCGGACGGCTCCTCACGGACCAGGAGCCCCAGCTCTCGCAGCCGAGCGGTATCCATCAGGCGCCTTTGAAGGTCTCGCGGGCGATGATGGTCCGCTGGATCTCGCTCGTGCCCTCGCCAATCTCACAGAGCTTGGCGTCGCGCAGGTAGCGCTCCACGGGGAACTCGCGCGTGTAGCCGTAGCCGCCGTGGATCTGCACGGCCTTGTTGCAGCCGCGCATGGCCGCCTCGGACGCGAAGAGCTTCGCCATGGAGGCCTCCTCCGAGTACGGCTGACCCGCGTCCGCGAGCCGCGCCGCGCGGTGCACCAGCAGGCGCGCCGCCTCCAGCTCCGTCTTCATGTCCGCCATCATCCAGCGAAGCCCCTGGAACTCACCGATGGGCTGGCCGAACGCGGTGCGGTCCTTGGAGTACGCGATGGACTCCTCCAGCGCGCCGCGCAAGAGGCCCACCGACAGCGCGCCGATGGTGATGCGGCCCTTGTCCAGGAT
Organism: Corallococcus sp. M7; assembly: GCF_054512695.1. Taxonomy (NCBI): domain Bacteria; kingdom Pseudomonadati; phylum Myxococcota; class Myxococcia; order Myxococcales; family Myxococcaceae; genus Corallococcus; species Corallococcus sp. M7. The sequence goes on along the minus strand of NZ_CM137252.1, from coordinate 4,891,860 downwards.
CTTCAGCGTGTCGATGAAGCCGCGGTCGACCTCGCCCACGATGGCGTCGTCACCGACCTCCACGTTCTCCATGATGAGCTCGGCCGTGTCCGACGAGCGCATGCCCAGCTTCCCGTGGATGGAGCGCTGGCTGAAGCCGGGGATGCCCTTCTCCAGCACGAAGGCGGTGATGCCCTTCTGGCGCTTCTCCGGCGACGTGAGCGCCAGCACCACGAACACGTCACCCACCGTGCCCTGGGTGATGAACATCTTCGCGCCGTTGATCACCCACTTGTTGCCCTTCTTCACGGCGGTGGTGCGCATGCCGGACGCATCCGAGCCGGATCCCGGCTCGGTGAGGCCCCACGCGCCCAGCCACTCACCAGAGGCGAGCTTGGGCAGGTAGCGCTGGTGCTGCGCCTTGTTGCCGAACACGCGCACGTGGCTGGTGCCCAGGCCATTGTGGCTGGCCACCGTGAGCGCGAGCGAGCCGTCGTAGCGGGCGATCTCCTCCACGGCCACCGCCACGGCGAGCGAGTCCATGGCCGCCCCGCCGTACTCCTCGGAGACGAGCATGCCCAAGACGCCCAGCTGCCCCAGCTCCTTCACCACCTCCATGGGGAACTTCTCGTCCTTGTCCCACTCGCGCGCGTACGGCTTCACGCGGCGTTCGCAGAATTCACGGAGGGAGGCCTGGAGGGCGCGGTGGCTTTCAGGAAGTTCGAAGTCCATGGTCGGGTGCGGAATCTAGAGCGTGAATGACGGGTGGGGAACTTCAGACGGGGTGGACGCCGTGCTTCTTCTCCGCACGGGGCTGGAACCGGTCCGCATAAAGCGAATAACGCTGCATCAATTCCCCGCGCAGGGAGTCGCCGGGGACCACGGCGTCGATGATGAGCTCGCTGGCCAGCTTGAAGATGTCCACGTCCTGCTTGTACTCGTCGCGGAGCTTCTGGACGAAGGCTGGCCGCTCGGCCTCCGGCAGCTCCTGGATCTTGTTGAAATAGACGGCGTTCACCGCCGCCTCCGGGCCCATCACGGCGATCATCGCCTGGGGCAGCGCCAGCGTCGCCTCCGGGGCGAACCCGGGCCCGCTCATGGCGTAGAGGCCGGCGCCGTACGCCTTGCGCACCACCACGCAGATGCGCGGCACGCTGGCCTCCGACACCGCGGAGATCATCTTCGCGCCCGCGCGGATGATGCCCGCGCGCTCCACCTTGGTGCCGATCATGAAGCCCGGCACGTCCGCCAGGTACAGCAGCGGAATGTTGAACGCGTCACACAGCCAGATGAACCGGGCCGCCTTGTCCGCGCTGTCCACGAACAGCACGCCGCCCTTGTACTTGGGCTGGTTCGCGACGATGCCCACCGGCCGGCCGCCAATGCGCGCCAGGCCCGTGATGAGTTCCTGCGCGAAGAGCTTCTTCACCTCGAACCAGCTGCCCTCGTCGATGAGCTCCGAGATGAGGGCGTGCATGTCGAACGGCTTGTTCTGATCCGGCGGGACGATCTCGTCCACGCGCTTGCCGCTGTGCCTGGGCGCCTTCAGTTCGACCTGGGGCGGGGCCTTGGAGAAGTTCTCCGGGAAGAAGGCCAGGTACTGCTTCGCGGCGGCGATGGCGTCCTGTTCGGTCTTCACCAGCACGTCGCCCACGCCGGACACGGAGCAGTGCATCTTCGCGCCGCCCATCTCCTCCAGGGTGACCTTCTCGCCGATGACCATCTCCGCCATGCGGGGGCTGCCCAGGTACATGGAGGCGTTGCCCTCCACCATGATGACCAGGTCGCAGAACGCGGGGATGTACGCGCCGCCCGCGGCGGACGGGCCGAAGAGCAGACAGATTTGAGGGACGAAGCCCGACAGGTGGACCTCGTTGTAGAAGATGCGGCCCGCGCCACGGCGGCCGGGGAACATCTCCACCTGGTCCGTGATGCGCGCGCCCGCGCTGTCCACCAGATAGAGCAGCGGGCAGCGCTGCGCCTTCGCCGTCTCCTGGATGCGGAGGATCTTCTCCACCGTGCGAGCGCCCCAGCTGCCCGCCTTCACCGTGGAGTCGTTGGCCATGATGGCCACCGCGCGTCCGTCAATGCGCGCGACACCGGTGATGACGCCGTCGGAGGGCAGCTCCGGGTCCAGGTTGTTGGCGAGCTTGCCGTCCTCCACGAAGGAGTCCGCGTCCACGAGCAACCGGATGCGCTCGCGCGCGAAGAGCTTGCCCGTCTCCGCGTTCTTCGCGTGGTACTTGGGCGCGCCGCCCTTCTCCACCTGGGAGACCTTCTCGAGCAGTTTCTGATCTGAGGACATGGCCGTCGTCCCATACCAAGAAACCCCTGGCCTGGCTGCCTTCTTGCCAGCCGATCCACCAGCCGTGCCGTCCAACGGACGACGCATGAGCCTACGCCGCGGCGCGCCGGGGGATGTCGTCCGGGGCCTCCCTGCCTACCTTCATGTCGCACGGGGGGTGTGCACCCAGGCGGGCCACGAACCGCCCCGTGAATTGAATCCGGCCCAGGAGGGACCCATGTTCAGAGCGAAGAAGGCGACGTGGCAGGCGAAGGCTTTGGCCAAGAGCAAGCTGTACCGTCAGTTCCTGGCCCACCAGCTGCTGGACCAGCTCCCTGAGTACGCGGACAAGGCCGGCAAGGTGGCTCGGAAGTCCTGGGACAACTTCGACCCGGACGACGCGCTGCGCTATGTGGGATTGACGACGTACAAGCCGGCGCGCACGGGCGCGGGCGGCATCGGGGCGTTCCTGCTGGGCGCCGCCGTGGGCGGTGTCGTGGCCCTGCTGATGGCCCCGAGCCGCGGCACGGAGCTGCGCACCACCGTCAAGGACAAGGCGATGGGCTACATCAACAAGCAGGGCGTGAACATCGGCGGCGAGAAGACCGCGAGCGCCTGAGTCACGGCTGAGTCGTAACGCAAGCAGGGGCAGCACGGTCCGCGGGCAACCGCGGGCCTGCCGCCCCTGTCGCTTTCGGGAGGCTCAGCGGCCTTTATAGACAGGGGGACGCTTCTCCGCGAACGCGCGGAGCCCTTCCAGCCGGTCCTCCGTCTTGAGCACCTCCTCGTACTTCTTGAGCTCCAGCGCCAGCGCGTCGTCCAGCTCCAGGCCGGTGCCCTCGTCGATGGCGTGCTTGGCGGTGGCCACGGCCACGGGGGCGTTCTCCACCACGGCCTCCGCGAGCTGGAAGGCGACCTCCAGGAGGTGCCCTTCCGGGGCCAGCCGGTTCACCAGGCCGATGCTGAAGGCCTCCGCCGCGTTCACGCGCCGGGCGGTGAGGATGAGGTCCTTGGCGCGCCCGGGGCCGATGAGCCGCGCGAGCCGCTGCGTACCGCCGCCGCCGGGGATGATGCCCAGCTTCACCTCCGTGAGGCCCATCTCCGTGGCGGGGGAAGCGACGCGCAGGTCGCACGCCAGGGCCAGCTCCGTGCCGCCGCCGAAGGCCGCGCCGTTGATGGCGGCGATGAAGACGCAGTCGCTCTTTTCAATCGCGCGCAGGGTGACGCGCAGGCCGTTGAGGAAGGCGCGCACCTCGTCTTCCGACATGGTGGTGCGTTCCTTGAGGTCCGCGCCCGCGCAGAAGGCCTTGTCGCCCGCGCCGGTGAGGATGACGGCGCGCACGGCGCGGCCGGAGGACACGCGGGACACGAGCGCGTCCAGCTCCTGGTGCATCGCCCGGCTGATGGCGTTGCGGCGGCTCTCCCCGTCGATGGTCCAGATCTCGATGGCCCCTCGGGCCTCGACCTTGAACTCCGGCATCTTCGCTCCCCGTGACGGACCGTGCTGGGCCCGCGTGAATGGCGCGCAGCCTGAAACCTGTTCTCCAGTCTGGCAAGCCGTAAACGGATAGGATCCTGCCCATGTCTTCGCGCTCAACGACGAAACATCCGTGGCGGTGGCTGCCCGGCCTGCTCACCGTGTCCGCCCTGCTCGTGCTCGCCCTGCCGCTCGTGGCCCTGGCGCGCGGCGGTGGCGGCGAGCACTACACGTCCGGCCGCGACCGGAGCAACGGCGGTGGCGGGGGCGACGGCCTGCCCTTCTGGCTGATCTTCGACCTGATCCGCCTGCTCTTCCTCTACCCGAAGGTGACCGTCCCGCTGCTGATCATCGGCGGCGTCGCCTGGTGGTTCTACAAGCGCAACCTGCACCCGACCGCCACCACCCAGCGCGCGTTGGATCAGCGCGAGGCCGAAGTGCGCACGGAGGTGTCCGGCCGCGACGTGTCGGGCTGGGTGAACGCGCTGAAGCTCAAGGACCCGTCCTTCGAGCTGGAGCCCACGCTGGAGAAGGTGCGCTGGCTCTTCATCGAGTTGCAGAAGTCGTGGTTCCGCCGGGACATGACGCCGGTGCGCCCCTTCCTGTCGGACGCGACGTGGCAGCGCTTCAACGTGCAGCTGGCGCTGATGCAGGCGCAGGGCGTGCGTGACGCGCTCGCGGACATGAAGGTGCTGGACGTGCAGCTCATCGGCCTGCACCAGACCGAGTGGTACGACAGCATCCACGTGCGCGTGCGCGCCAGCATCCGCGACACGGACGTGCCCGCGAACCAGACGGACGCGCAGGCCATGGCCGCCGCCAGCAAGGTGGCCCCGGAGACGTTCACGGAGGTGTGGACCTTCGTGCGCAAGCCCGGCGCGCAGACGCGCATTGGTGAAGACCTGTTCCAGGGCAAGTGCCCCAACTGCGGCGCGCCCTACAAGGGCGGCGCGTCCAACACCTGCGAGTTCTGCAACGCGGTGGTGAACTCCGGTAACTACGACTGGACGCTCTCTGAGATCACGCAGGGCGTGGAGCACGTGCGCCACCACAAGCAGGTGGACGGCCTGATGCAGGCGCGCGCGGACGACCCGGCGCTCAACCTGGAGATGCTGGAGGACCGCGCGTCGCTGCTGTTCTGGAAGTGGATCGACGCGCAGAGCCGCAACGAGACGCAGCGCCTGTCCAAGGTCGCCAACGCGGATGCCCTCACGAAGCTGGACGCGGAGCTGGGCCAGTTGGCGAAGCAGGGCCGCCGTCGCGTCTTCCTGGAGTGCGCGGTGGGCGCGGTGGACGTGCGCGCGCTGGAGGTGCACCCGGAGTCCTTCGACGAGGCCCAGGTGGAGATCCGCTGGAGCGCCCGCATGGGCGTGGGCCCGGTGAACGAGAGGCCGCCCAGCCTGCCCACGGTGCCGCAGCGTTGGGTGTTCACGCTGCTGCGCCGCCATGGCGCGAAGACGAACACGGACACCGGTATGTCCACGGACCGCTGCCCGCAGTGCAACGCGCCCACCACCAACAGCGCGGCGAACACCTGCGAGTTCTGCGGCACGGTGCTGGGCAACGGCGAGCGCGACTGGGTGCTCGCGTCCGCCCTGCCCTTCGAGTCCTGGAACGTCCACCACGCGCAGCGCACCTCGCGGAACGCGGCCCGCTTCCAGGAGGCCCGCCGTGCCGAGCGCGGCACCGTGGCGCCCCCGCCCGTGGACGTCGGCGGTCATGGCAATGGCTACGGCCATGACGACGGCGACCGCGTGGTGACGGACGTGAAGGAGCGCGAGCGGCTGCTCTACATGATGGCGTCCATCGCCGCCGCGGACGGTGAGGTCAGCGCGGCGGAGCGCCGCCTGCTCAAGCTGTGCGCGGAGCGCTGGAGCGTGTCGTGGGCCAACGTGGAGATGGCCCTCAACGCCGGGCCGCAGCTCTTCGAGCGACTGGTGCCGCGCGGCAGCCCGGAGGCGGAGGTGTTCCTGCGCCACATCGTGGAGATGGCCCTGGTGGACGGCCGCATCGACCGCAAGGAGCGGAAGATGCTGCAGATCGCCGCCCAGCACCTGGGCCTCGAGGAGCGGCTTCCGGCGCTCCTCGGGGACCACTAAGCGGGACTTCAGGTCTGCGCGCGGCGGGAGGCCTTCTTGTCCCGCTCGCCGAGCGCGGCCTGGAGGTACTTGCCCGCGAGCTTCCGGCCGATGAGCTCCTGGGCGATCTCCCCGGCCTCGACCAGCTTGTCCAGGTCGATGCCGGTGTCCACGCCCATGCCGTGCAGCATGAAGACGGCGTCCTCCGACGCCAGGTTGCCCGCGGCGCCCGGCGCGTAGGGGCAGCCACCCAGTCCGCCGATGCTCGCGTCGAACGTGGTGACGCCCGCGGACAGGCCCACCAGCGCGTTGGCCAGCGCGGTGCCTCGCGTGTCGTGCAGGTGCAGCGCCAGCGTGTCCACCGGCATGTGCTGGAGCAGCGCCGCGAGGATTTCCTCCGTCTGCCGGGGCGTGCCCACGCCGATCGTGTCGCCCAGGCTCAGCTGGTAGATGCCCGCGTCCACCAGCTGACGGCAGATGTCCACCACGCGCTCCACCGGGACGTGGCCCTCGTAGGGGCAGCCCCACACGGTGGACAGGTAGCCGCGCACGCGCATCCCGGCCTTGCGGGCGGCGGCCGTCACTTCCTTCGCGCCGGCCAGCGCCTCCGCGATGGTCTTGTTGATGTTCTTCTTGGAATGGGCCTCCGACGCGGAGATGAACACCGCGGCCTCCTCCAGGCCCGCCGCCTGCGCGCGCTCCAGGCCCTTCAAGTTGGGCACCAGCGCGGAGAAGACGACGCCGGGGCGGCGGCCCACCAGCTTGAGCAGCTCCTCCGCGTCCGCCAGCTGGGGGATCCACTTGGGTGACACGAACGACGTCACCTCGATGCGCTTCTCCCCCGCGGCGACCAGGGCGTTGATGAGGCGCGCCTTGTCGCGGGTGGGCAGCGTGCGGAGCTCGTTCTGCAGGCCGTCGCGGGGGCCGACCTCGTACACGTCGACCCGGCGGGGCAGTTGCCCCAGCAGGCCGACCCGCGTTCGCGATGTCTCTTTCGGATCCACTGGACGTGTCCCGGGCTCCGTCACCGGCGCCCGGCTCCCACGATGAGGTCGGTCGACTCGGGTGACATCGGCGCTCCATCCAGGCCGCCGTGCACCCACTCCACCGAAAAGCCCGTGCTTTCCAACAGCCCCTTCAGTTCCGCAAGAGGATAGTAACGAAGCGTGTACGCCGCTCGCAGGACGCGACCGTCAGGCAAGGTGAGCTGACGCTGCCCGACATCCCTTCCACGCGTCGCGTCGAAGCGGCTCTCCTCCTCCAGGAGACTCCCATCCGGTAACCGCTCGCGGAACGACGCGCCCGGACTTCCGGCCAGCCGCTCGTAGGGGACCGTCTGGAACACCAACCGTCCGCCGGGCTTGAGCGCCCGGGCCACCTCGCGCAGCACCTGGACATGCTCCGCGTCGCTGAAGGCGAAGAGTGTCGAATACCAGGCGTAGGCGCCCCCCAGGGTCGCGTCCTGGAAGGGCAGCGCCCGCAGGTCGCCCCGCACCACGGGGAAGCCGGGGCGGCGCAGGCGCAGCGACAGTGGATCCAGCTCCAGACCCACCACCCTGCCCGCGAGCGCGCCCTCCGTGTTGAGCCGCGCCGCGTGCCGGCCGTGGCCGCAGCCCAGGTCCACCACCGGGCCCTCCACGTCCGCGAACGCCCGGGACAGGTACTCGACTTCCCGGGCCGTCACCGCCTCGGAGAGGTACGGCAGCGTGCTGCGCAGGTACAGCTCTCCGAAGAAGTCGTCCACGGACAGGTGGGCCCGTCAGCGCTTGAGGGCGGGCAGCTTCTCGCGCAGGCGGCGCACGGCTTCGTCCAGCACGCCCTCCGTCTTGCAGAAGGCGAAGCGCGCGAAGCGCTGTCCCAGGTGCCGGTGCTCCGGGCCGTAGAAGACGCTGGGCGGGATGCCCGCCACGCCCACCTCCGTCACCAGGTGACGGCAGAACGCGACGTCGTCGTCGAACCCGTAGCCGCGGATGTCCGCGAGGATGAAGTAGCTGCCCTCCGGGGAGAAGGCCTGGAGGCCCGCCTCACGCAGGCCCGTGAGCAGCCGCTCGCGCTTGGCGGTGTAGAGCGCCGTCAGCTCCTGGAAGTAGCTGTCCGGCAGCCGCAGCGCCACGGCCATGGCCACCTGGAACGGCGACGCGGTGGCGAAGGTGACGAACTGGTGCGCGCGCTGCACCGCGTCCCGGAGCGGCGGCGGCGCGATGATCCAGCCGATCTTCCACCCCGTCAGGCTGAAGGACTTGCCCGCGCTGCTCACCGTCACCGTGCGGTCCGCGAGCACCGGCACCGTGGCGGCACGGAGGTGCTTCGCGGGGGCGAAGACGATGTGCTCGTAGACCTCATCCGCCAGCACCTTCACGTCGTATTCGGCGCAGAGGTGGCCCAGGAACTCCAGCTCCTCGCGGGTGAAGACCTTGCCCGTGGGGTTGTGCGGCGAGTTGAGGATGAGCAGCCGCGTCTTCGGGCCGAAGGCGGCGCGCACCTCGTCCCGGTCGAACCACCAGGTGGTGTGGGACGCGTCCGGCGGGCGCAGCGGCACGTAGCGCGGCGTGGCGCCCACGAAGGCGATGTTGGCGTCGTACGAGTCGTAGAACGGCTCGAAGGCCACCACCTCATCGCCGGGGTCGACCAGGCCCAGGATGACGTCGAGGATGGCCTCCGTCGCGCCGCTGGTGACGGTGACCATGGTGTCCGGGTCCACGGCGTGGTTGTAGAAGCGCTGCGCGTGCTCGGAGATGGCGTTGCGCAGGTCCTTGGCGCCCACGCCCGGGGCGTACTGGTTGACGCCGCCCTGGATGGCCTTCCACGCCGCTTCCTTGATGGCGTCCGGCCCGTCGAAGTCCGGGAAGCCCTGCCCCAGGTTCACGGCCTGGTGCTTCAGCGCCAGCGCGCTGAACTCGGAGAAGACGGTGGTGCCGAAGCGGGAGACGCGCTGCGCGAGCACGGGCCGGGGGGACATGGGTCAGGCCTCTAGAGGCCAGCGCACGTCCACCCCGAACCCCGGGGCGACCGGCTGGCGGTTCAGGGCCGGACGATAGCGTCCGCGGGCACGGAACGCGCGCCTTGTTCCACCGCGCGCTGCCGGGCGGACCGGGACAGGGCCAGCGCCAGCCCCGTCACCACCATCACCAGGGGCACCGCACAGACGAGGTCGATGGCGTAGTGGAACCGCCCCGCCAGCGTCGCGAAGATGAGCCCCATGCCCGGGAAGAGCATCACCCAGAAGAACCGCCGGGCGAACCGGAACGCGTAGAAGAGCACCACCAGCATCACCCCGGTGTGCCCGGACGGGAAGCAGTCCCGGGTGTACACCGGCGTGCGCATCATGGACTCCAGCAGCGGCGTGAGGATCCACCCCTGCGTCGCCGGACTGTCGAACGCGCCAATGAGGAAGTACCGGGGCCCCACCGCCGGCACCAGCGAGTACGCCGCGTAGTTGAAGCCCAGCAGCAGGCCCAGCCCCAGCAGGTACTCGTCGAAGCCGGGCGTGGCTCCCCTGCCCCGGGCGTACAGGTAGATGCCCAGCAGCAGCGGCCACATGAAGTGCCCGTAGTAGCAGAGCATCAGCACGTCGTTGGCCCAGGGCGGAATCACGTGCGCCAGCGCCACCGAGACCTGGAAGCCGAACAGCTGCTGATCCACCGCGACGAGCTGGGCGTCCTTCAGCACCGGGTTCATCCAGTCCACGATGGGCCCCAGCCACCCGTGGGCCAGCGCCGACACCGGCAGGAGCCAGAAGTCCGCCACGATGGCGAGGAGCGGCTGACGCGGGAAGCGCGCCTCCAGCATGCGCACGGCCGGCAGGCCCAGCGCGAAGAAGAGGAAGAGGAGCGCGTTGCGGCCGGAGTGCGGCGCCCAGCGGGCCGGGCCCACGCACATCAGGGCGGCCACCGAGCAGGCCACCATGAGGACGAGGTCCACCTGCCGGAAGCGCACGAGCGCTTCGTCCGACGACGTCACGACGGGCCGCACGCGGCCTTCGCTGAATGACCAGATGCTCACGCCGATTTGCGCTCCCCCGGCGACTCGGCCGGCAGCTCGCCGGCCCCCCCGAGATTGAGGCTCCGCACCACCGCGCCCGACTCCTGCGCCACCGCGGACCGCCGCCCCTTCCACCGCTCCAACAGCGCCAGCATCGCCGGGAAGAACACCGTCGTTCCCAGGAAGGTGCTCACGACCCCCAGTAGGGCAATCTGTCCGATGCTGCGCAAGCCCTGATGGTTCGCCACGAGGAGCGCTCCGTAGCCCGCCGCGTTGGACAGGGTCGCCACCACCGCCGCGAAGCCGGTGTTGCGAACCACCCGGCCCAGCGACCCGGGGCCCTCCTCCTCGTACCGGTGGAACAGGTGCACCGAGTTGTCCACCGCGATGGCCAGCAGGTTGGGCAGCACCACCGCGTTGATGAAGTTGAGCTGGACATCGAACAGGTACATCCCGCCCGCCAGGCACGTCATGCCCAGGAACAGCGGGCCCGCCACCAGCAGCGCGCGCTTGAAGCTGCGCAGGCTGGCGAGGATGACCAGGAACACCACCACGGCCGCGGACCAGAGGATGAACGGCCCGTCCCCGCGCACCAGCGAGAAGATGCGCGCCGCGATGCGGTTGCTGTCCAGGACCGCCAGGTCGATCCCCTTCTCCTTCGCCCCGGCGATCACCTCGTTCAGCTGCCCCGCCCAGCGGTTCAGGTCCTGCGTGTCGTAGTTGGACACGGACGGGAACAGCAGGAGGAACATCCCCTTGCCGTCCAGCGCCTCGAAGCGGCGGCGCGCCTCCACCGGCAACTGGTCCAGGCCGTAGGGCTTCGCGTCCACCAGCTCCCGCAGGTCCTTCACGCGCGGGTCCTCCTGGGCGGACTTCGGCAGCCCGTCCAGCAGCGTCCGGATGCCGTCCATCTCCGCCTTGTGGCCCGCCACGTCGGAGGGCACCAGGTCGCTCAACGACGCGGTGCGCAGGAACACGGAGTTGGCGCCGTTCTTCGCCTTCACCTGGGCGATGACGGCCTCCACCTCGCGGACCTGCTCCAGCGTGTCCACCGCGAGGATGGCGGGGTTGAGCGGCGAGCCGATCTGCTCCGTGATGTGGTCGTCCAGCCGCGACGCCGGCGAGTCGCCCTTCAGGTTGCGCAGGTTGGTCTCGAAGCCCAGCCGGGGCGCGATGCCCACCGAGTACGCCGCGAAGCCCACCACCGACAGCGCCACCGCGACGATGACGCCCGTGGGCCAGCGCCGCCACTCCTTCGCCGGAGCCGGAGCCGGAGCCATGACGGGCTCGGAGGCCTCGGGCGGCGGGTGCCGCATCGCGGCGGAACGGGCGGATGCGCTCCGCGATGGCCAGCAGCGACGGGCCCAGCGCGTACGCGGACAGCACCGCCATCAGCACGCCCACGCCCGCGAGCAGGCCGAACTGCTGGAAGGCGTGGAACTGCGCCAGCACCAGCACGAAGAAGGCCGCCGCGTTGGTGAAGGCGGACGTGAGCGCCCCGCTGAAGGTGCCGCGCACCGCCGCCGTGAGCGCCTCCTTCACGCCGTGATGCTCGCGCTCCTCCCAGTAGCGCATGGCCAGGTGGACGCCGTACTCGATGCCCAGGCCGATGAGGATGGCGACGAGGAAGCCCGTCACGATGTTGAGGTGGCCGATGGCGCCCTGCGCGAACGCGAACGTCAGCATCAGCCCCACCATCACCGGCACGCCCACCACCGCCAGCGCGGAGATGCGCCGGGTGGCCAGCAGGATGAGGCCCACGGCGATGAACGCGGACAGGAGGCCCGCGTTGGACAGGTCGCGGCGCATCACCGCGTCCTCTTCGATGCGGTTCTGGAAGTTGCCCGTCGCCTCCAGCGTCACGCCCGGGTACTTCTCCGCCGCCAGCTTGCGGCCCGTGTCGAACACCGAGGCCACGAAGTCCCGCGCGAACCCCAGGTCCCCCGCCGTCCCCGACGGCTTGATCATCAGGTAGACCTCGGTGCCCTCCTTGTTCGACAGCGTCTCCGGCAGCGCCGTCGTGTCCGGGGTGTGCTTCTTCGCGATCTCCTCGAAGGTGGGCGGCGCTTCGTCCGTGCCCAGGTCCACGAAGAGGGGGCTGGCGCGCTCCTTCTCGTAGCGGACGCGGGCCTCCAGGTCCTGACGCAGCGAGGCGACCTCGGCCGTGGGTAGGAGAAGCAGGCCGTGGCGGCGGAAGAAGGCCACGTCATAGTGGTGCTCGACGTAGCGGACCGTCGGCAGGGCCTCCAGGCGCTTCTGGAACTCCGTGGCGTAGGCCTTCAGGGCCTCCGGGGCCGCCCCCTTGGCCATGATGACCAGGTAGCCGTCTCCACCCGCCTTCTCTGACACGCGTGTCAGATCCCGGACCTCCGGGGCACCCTCCGGGAGGAGCTCCACGAAGGACCCCCGGAACTCCAGCCGCGAGGCGAAGAAGCCCGCCGTGGCCGTCACCAGGGCGATGGCGAGCAGCACCTGCCAGGGGCGCGACATCGCTGCCTGGATGAAGCCCTCGAACCACCGCTGCCGTCGTGCTTGAGACACCGTCTGCTCCTCTGATGCCGGCCGACAAAGCAATAAGCCGGCCATGATCCAGGCCCCCGCAACAGACGGCCCCACTCGACCCATTCCCCGTGTGAACCCATGTGTGCCCTGGGTGCGGAAGCATCCACTGGCGAACGGAGGTCCGGGGGCGCGGCGTGCCACCAATGCGGCATGACTGTCAAGGCGCGCCCTGACACGGATGCCCCACACGCGATGCGATGGGACCGTCCCCGCCTTGACAGTGCGGATTTCCCTCTTTATTGACCCCCTCGCGTCGTCCCCCTGGGTGTTCGCGCGGCCGGGCAATCCGAACCTGGAACGCGCCCTGCACATGGAAAGCGGCTCGGATCACACCCTCCGACGCGTAAGAAAGACCACCATGAGCGACGTGTTCGACAAGTGCCGTACCTGGAAGGACTACCGCATCGCCAAGGCCACCGGCCTGTACCCGTACTTCCGGGCCATCGAGGCGTCGCACGGCGCCACGGAGGTGGAGATCGAGGGGCGGCGGGTCATCATGGTGGGCTCGAACAACTACCTGGGCCTGTCGGCGGATCCGCGCGTGAAGGAAGCGGCCATCAAGGCCACGGAGAAGTTCGGCACGACCTGCTCCGGTTCACGCCTGCTCAACGGCACGCTGGCGCTGCATGAGGAGCTGGAGGCGCGGCTGGCCAAGTTCCTCAACCGCGAGGCGGCCATCGTCATCTCCACCGGGTTCCAGACGAACCTGGCGCTGGCGTCCATCCTGGGCCGGCACGACATCGTGTTCAGCGACCGCGCGAACCACGCGTCCCTGGTGGACGGCGTGCGCCTGTCGTTCGCGACCGAGCGCAAGTTCCGCCACAACGACATGGATCACCTGGAGCAGCTGCTCGCCGCGGCGGAGCCGGGCGCCGGGAAGATCATCGTCACGGACGGCGTGTTCTCCATGGAGGGCGACGTCTGCAATCTGCCCCGCATCGTGGAGCTGTCCAAGCAGTACAACGCCCGCGTGATGACGGATGACGCCCACGCCATGGGCGTCTTGGGCGAGCTGGGCCGGGGCACCTCCGAGTACTTCGGGCTGGAGAAGGACGTGGACCTGGTGATGGGCACGTTCTCCAAGAGCTTCGCGTCGCTGGGCGGCGTGCTCGCGGGCCCCTTCGAGGTCATCAACTACATCCGCCACAAGGCGCGCTCGGTCATCTTCTCCGCGTCCATGACGCCCGCGTCCATCGCGGCGGCGCTCAAGGCCACGGAGATCATCGAGGCGGAGCCGCAGCGCCGCGAGCGCCTGCTGGACATCGCGGAGAAGATGCACAACGGCTTCCGCGCCATGGGCTTCGACACGGGCGTGTCGGTGACGCCGGTGGTGCCGGTGCACATCGGCGACCAGGTGAAGTGCTTCCGCTTCTGGCGCGCGCTGCACGAGGCGGGCGTGTTCGCCAACCCCGTCATTCCGCCGGCGGTGGAGGCGGGCCACGCGCTGATCCGCACCAGCTACATGGCCACGCACACGGACGCGCAGCTGGATCAGGTGCTGGACACCTTCGAGAAGATCGGCCGCAAGCTCAACGTCATCCCGGAGACGCGCCCCACGGTGTACGAGCCGGTGAAGATCGCCCGGCCGGGCAGCGCGGTGCGCAGCAACAAGGCGAGCGAGACGTGGGCGGCGGGCAGCGCGGGCCTGCTCGCGGACAAGGGCTTCAGCCTGGAGCAGCTGTCGCGGATGTCGTCGCGGGAGATGGCCGGGAAGTTCTTCGACGCGGTGGAGCAGCTCACCTGGCGCGCGGCGAACCTGCAGCCGGAGGACCTGCGGCGGCTGGGCGGCGCGCCCAAGAAGCTGTGGGAGAAGCGCAGCGAGCTGGGCGGCGTGCTCCTGGAGAAGGGCGCGCAGCTCTTCATGCGCAACGGCAGCGACGGTTCCGACGGCAACCAGGCCGAAAGGAACTGAGCCCCACCCATGGCCCACCCCGCCAAGCACGAAGCGTCCTCGCCTTCCGCCTCCATGCCCTCCGACGTGCAGGTGACCCCTGTGCGCGGCGCGGCGGACCGGACGGCGTTCATCCGGCTGCCGTACTCGCTCTACCGTGACGACCCGAACTGGGTGCCGCCGCTGGAGATGGAGCGCCGCGACTTCCTGGACCCGAAGAAGAACCCCTTCTTCGACTACGCCGAGGTGGAGCTGTTCCTCGCGCGCCGCGGGCAGGACGTGGTGGGCCGGGTGGCGGCCATCAAGAACCCGCGCCACATGGAGTTCCACGGCACGAAGGAGGGCTTCTTCGGCCTCTTCGAGTGCGTGAACGACGCGGGCGTGGCCCGGGGCCTGCTGGACGCGGCCAGCGCGTGGCTGAAGGCGCGCGGCATCGACACCGTGCTGGGGCCGGCCAACTTCTCCTCCAACCAGGACTGGGGCCTGCTCGTGGAGGGCTATGAGAGCCCTCCCGCGCTGATGATGCCCTACAACCCGGCGTACTACGCGGGCCTCCTGGAGACGTGCGGCTTCACCAAGGCGAAGGACCTGTTCGCCTACGAGCTGTCCTCGTCCACGCCGCCGCCGGAGAAGGTGGCGCGCATCGCGGAGAAGATCCGCCAGCGCGAGGGCGTCACCGTGCGCGCGGTGAACCTGAAGGACTTCCCCGCCGAGGTCGCCCGCATCAAGCAGATCTACAACGCGGCCTGGGAGAAGAACTGGGGCTTCATCCCCTTCACGGACCGCGAGTTCGAGCACATGGCCAAGGAGATGAAGGCCATCGTGCGTCCGGAGCTGGTGCTCATCGCGGAGGTGAAGGGCGAGCCCGTCGCCTTCTCCATGACGCTGCCGGACGCCAACGCGGCGTTCAAGGCGGCCAACGGGCGGCTGACGACGTTCGGCCTGCCCATTGGCCTGGTGAAGCTGGTGCTGGCGTCGCGCAAGCTCAAGCGGCTGCGCCTGCTCACGCTGGGCATCAAGGAGGGCTACCGGCGCCGCGGCCTGGACGCCATCCTCTACCTGGACACCCTGCGCACCGCGAAGGAGCTGGGGTACACGGGCGGGGAAATCTCCTGGACGCTGGAGGACAACCACCTGGTCAACCGCGCCATCGAGTCCATGGGCGGCCAGCGCTCCAAGACGTACCGCGTGTTCCAGCGGCCCGTCTGACGTCCCCCTGAAACACTTCCGCCCGGGCGCTTTGGGCACCCGGGCGGAAGGAATCACCAAGAAGCTGTTCGAAGCGCCCTGCCCGGCTTTTGCTACTTGGCCTGCGGCGCGGCGCCGGAACCCCCGGCGGCCGTCTCCTTCACGGAGGCCGCGCTGGTGTTGGCGTTCTCCTTCTCCAGTTGGGCGCGCTTGGACTTGAGCGTCGTCAGCAGGCCGTCAAAGCCCTTGGTGGAGAGGATCTTCTTGAACTGGCCGCTGTACGTGTCCACCAGCGACACCTCGTCGGTGATGACGTCGTAGATGCGCCAGTCGGCCTTGGGCGTGGCCTTGTAGAGGCGGTAGTTCACGGGCACCTGGTCCGTCTTCACGGTGAGCTCGGTGTCGACCGTGGCCTCGGTCCCCTGCACGCTCTCCTTGCCGTACTTCACGTCCGCCTTCGCCTGGCCGATCGCCTTCTGGGCGTACGAGGCGCGCAGCAGGCCCGTCATGGTCTCGGTGAACTCCTTGCGCTGGGCGGCGGTGAGGCCCGTCCAGGCCTTCTCGCCCAGGGCGCGCTTGGCGAGCTCCTCGAAGTCCACGAAGGACTCCACGACGGTCGCCAGGGACTGCACGGAGGCGCCAGGGGCGTTGGCCGCCTTCTGTACGGCGGCGTTGCCGTTCTTCACCACGTTGAGCGGGCTCACGGGGGCGGCGGCGAGCAGCGTGGCGGCAAGCAGGGAAGCAATCATATTGATGAAGCTCCGGGTTGAAGTTCAGGTGTCACGACACCTGTGAGGACTGGCAGCCTGAAAGGGTTATTCATCCGCCGTGGGGACGGCACCGGTGACGCGGGCGAGTGACGCCAATCCGACGCGCACGTCGTGCCAGCTCTTGCCGCGCTCGGCGGAGGCCTGGGCCAGCGCGGTGAAGGCGTCCACCAGCTCCCGCGTGTCGCCGGTGCCCAGGTCGAAGGCGGCGTAGGCGGCGGTGGCCCAGCGCTTCGCGTTCTTCTCCGCCTCCGTGAAGGACTTCGCCCGCGCGTAGGCCGCGGCGAGCTGGCTCTGCACCTGCGTCACCTCCAGCCGGATGCCCGCCTTGAGCGTCTGTTCCTGCGCGTGCATCTTGTCCAGCTCCGCGCGGGCCTGCTCCAGCTGTGCGTCCTTGATGGGGATGTCGAAGGTGCCCCGGATGACCAGGCCCAGGCCCGCGGTGCGGTCGTTGAACGGGTCGTACGCGAAGGGGCTGCGCTGGCGCGTGGCGCTGCTCGTCCAGCGCACGTCGTAGTAACCCGCGAGTCCCAGGTCCGGGTAGTAGCTGCGCTCGCGGATGATGACCTCCTGCTCGCGCGCGATGATGCCCGCGGCGATGGCCTTCAGCTCCGGACGGCGCTCGTTGGCCAGCTTCAGCGAGCTCTCCAGGTCGGGCACGTTCACTTCACCCTGGAGCGGCAGGTCCTCCTCCACCACCTCCACCTGCTCGTCCGGGCCCGCGCTGGCCAGGAGCCGGATGGCGGTGAGCGCGAACTGCTCGCCCTGGATGGCGGTGGCGCGCTGCGACTCCACCAGCTGGCGGAAGTACCCCAGCTTGTAGGTGTCCAGCTTCGTCACCTGATCCGAGTCCTCCTTGAGGAGCGCGTCGATCTTGTCGCCCGCGTCCTTCAGGCGCTTGGACACATCCTCCAGCTGCTTCAGCCCAGCCCGCGCCAATTGGTAGCCGTAGTACGCCTGCGCGGCCTGGAAGCCGGCCTCCGCGCGCACGCGCTCGCGCAGCGCCGCGCCCACCTTGGGGCCCTGCTCTCCCGCCTTCTCCAGCGCGGAGAGCTTGCCGAAGGTGTACAGCGGTAGCACCGCGTTACCGGTGGAGAACACCGTCACGCCCACCTTGCCGAAGTTCCAGTCGCCCTCCAGCGACGCCTCCGTGGTGGGCGGGCCGCCCAGGCCGTCGTTGCGCGCCTCGGGGACGGGGCCGCCCGCGCCCAGGGTGATCTCGAAGCGGGGGAACCACGCCCAGCGGGCCTGATCATGGAGCGCCTGGAACTTGCGCAGCTCCGCGCTGGCCTCCGCCACGCGCGCGTCCTGCGTGCGCGCCCGCGCCACCAGTTGGGCCAGGGTGATGGGCCCCTTCAAGGGCTTCGTGGCCGGGGTGGTGCCCGGGGCCTGGGCCTCCTCCGGGGGGCCCCGGGGCGTGCCGGGGGTGAGGTCGCCGCGCGCGCCGTCGCCCGAGCCGGGAGACGGGGAGGACGTGCCCAGGTCTTGCGCGCCCGGGGTGGCGGCGGGCGGCCTGGGCGTCCCGGTGGTGGCGCCCTGGGCGGCGTTGCCCGGCTCGGCGGCCGGGCCCGGGTTCACGGTGGAGGGGCTGGGCAGCGGCGCGCGCGTGCCCGGGGTGGGGTTGGCGGCGGACGAACCGGTGCCCGTGGGGCCGGGGGCCGGGGTGCTACCGGGCGAGGGGGTGGGCACGGTGCCCGGGGACAGGTTGCCGGGCGAGGGAGACGCGGTCCCCGGCGCCCCTGTTCCAGGAGCATTCGAGGGGGCCGTCGTGGGCGAGATCTGCGCGCCCGCCACGCCACCGGTGAGCATCATTGCCACTGCGACGACCTTGCCGACTTCTCTGCCCATGCTGTGGTCCGCCTCGTGTGCGGCCGGGCATATCCGGAAGCCCGCGACGGTGCAGCATTTCTGTGCAGAGGGCGTAACAGTCGCGGACACTCCGTTCAGACAAAGCTTTGTGGGCGCGGGCAACGAACGCAGAATCCCGCGCCGGTTTCGACGCCTTCCTTCAAGGAAAACCCCATGGCCTACACCGACCGCGTCAAGCAGATCCTCTCCTGGTATCCCTCCGACAACCCCGGCACGCTGACGAACCTGGCGCGCCTCCTGAACCACGGCACGCTCGCCGGCACGGGCAAGCTGGTCATCCTGCCGGTGGATCAGGGCTTCGAGCACGGCCCCGCGCGCTCCTTCGGTCCCAACCCCGCTGGATATGATCCGGACTACCACGCGCAGCTGGCCATCGACTCCGGCTGCAACGCGTACGCGGCGCCGCTGGGCTTCCTGGAGGCCGTCGCGGGCAAGCTGGCCGGTGAGATTCCCCTCATCCTGAAGGTGAACAACTCTGACACGCTGGCCAAGACGGCCGCGCCCATGTCCGCGGTGACGTCGTCCGTGAAGGACGCGGTGCGCCTGGGCTGCACGGCGGTGGGCTACACCATCTACCCGGGCTCCGCGGCCCGCAACGAGCAGTACCAGGACCTGCGCGACATCATCGCGGAGGCCAAGTCCTACGGCCTGCCCACGGTGCTCTGGGCCTACCCGCGCGGCGCGCTGTCCAAGGAGGGCGAGACGGCCATCGACGTGGTGGCGTACGCGGCGCAGATCTCCGCGCAGCTGGGCGCGCACGTCATCAAGGTGAAGCCGCCCACGGACTTCCTGGAGCAGGCGGAGGCGAAGAAGGCCTTCGAGAAGGCGAACATCCCCACCAAGACGCTCGCGGACCGCGTGCGCGAGGTGGTGCGCTCCGCGTTCAACGGCAAGCGCATCGTCATCTTCTCCGGCGGCGAGGCGAAGGAGACGTCCGCCCTCATGGAGGACATCAAGCAGATCCACCAGGGTGGCGGCTTCGGCTCCATCATGGGCCGCAACGCCTTCCAGCGTCCGCACGCCGAGTCGCTCAAGCTGCTCAAGGACGTGATGAACGTCTTCGCGGGCAAGTAGTCTCTCGCGCGGTCATCCGTGGCGTGGCGCCCTTCCCGGCCTGACGCAGCCGGGACGGGCGCCAGGCTCGCGGGACCGTTTCGCCGTGAACGCTGGCGGGCTGGCAGGCCATGGAGCGGCCGGCCCCCGCGTTCGTCCCCTGGCCTCCCCGAGGGGCTTCGATTAGGCAACGGGGATGAGTCACGGCTCCAGGACGCCCGGTGATGTCGGCGCGGAAGCGTCCGCGTCGAGGCCGGACGTCGCCGACCCTGCGGCTCGGGAGGTCCTGGCCGGGGGCGGAGAGATGGGCGCCCTGATGCGGTCCATGGACTGGTCGAAGACGCCGCTCGGTCCGGTGTCCTCCTGGCCGCAGTCCCTGCGCACCATCGCCAGCGCCTGCCTCAACTCGGGCTTCCCCATGATGGTCTTCTGGGGGCCGGAGCTGGTGAAGCTCTACAACGACGCCTACCGCCCCATGCTGGGCGGCAAGCACCCCTTCGCCATGGGACGGTCCGGCCGCGAGGTCTGGGCGGAGATCTGGGACGTCATCGGCCCGATGATCGAACAGGTCCGGACCGAAGGCCGCGCCACGCTGGCGGAAGACCAGCAGCTCTTCCTGGAGCGGGCCGGCTTCCTGGAGGAGACCTACTTCACCTTCTCCTACAGCCCCGTCCGCGACGAGTCCGGCGCCGTCAACGGAGTGCTGGACACGGCGGTGGAGACCACCAGCCAGGTGCTGGACTCGCGCCGCCTGCGGACGCTGCAGGAGATGGCGTCACGCGCGGGCGGGAGCATCCGGGTCCATGACGCCGCCACGCACGGCATGGAGGCGCTCGCCACCAACCCCGCGGACCTCCCGTTCGCGCTGCTCTACCTCGTGGAGGCGGATGGCACCCAGGCGCGGCTGGTGGGGCGCATGGGCCTGGAGGGGGACGGCGCCTTCTGTCCCGGGGAGGTGGGCCTGGAGCCGGGCGCGGCCTCCCCCTGGCCCCTGGCCCAGGTGATCCGCTCCAGGCAGGCCGAGCAGGTCCAGGGACTGGAAGCACGCTTCGGTCCCCTCCCCCTGCGAGGCGGCGTGCCGCAGCCGAGAGCCGCGCTCGTCCTGCCCATGGCCCGGCCCGGTGAGCCGAATCCCCTGGGCGTGCTCGTGCTGGGCATGTCTCCGCGGGTGCCCGCGGATGCGTCGTACCTGTCGTTCCTGGAGCTGGCCGCCAGCGGCCTGGGCGCCGCCATCGCCGGAGCCCGCGCGCACGAGGACGTCCGGCGGCAGGCGGAGGCGCTGGCGGAGCTGGACCGGGCGAAGACGGCCTTCTTCTCCAACGTCAGCCACGAGTTCCGCACGCCGCTGACGCTGATGCTGGGGCCGCTGGGGGACGTGCTCGCGGACGTGGAGCACCCGCTGTTACCCGCGCACCGCGAGCGGCTGACGCTCGTCCAGCGCAACAGCCAGCGGTTGCACAAGCTGGTGAACAGCCTGCTCGACTTCAGCCGCCTGGAGGCGGGCCGGATGCGGGCCATCTTCGAGCCCACGGACCTGGGGCCGCTCACCGCGGGGCTCGCGAGCGCGTTCGACTCACTGACGAGGAAGGCGGGGCTGGGGCTCCAGGTGGACTGCCCCTCCCTGCCCACCCCTGTCTGGGTGGACCGCGATCTCTGGGAGAAGGTGGTCCTCAACCTGCTCTCCAATGCCTTCAAGTTCACCTTCGAGGGCACCCTCACCGTCCGGCTCCGCGAGCGCGGCGACCGGGTGGAGCTGTCCGTCAGCGACACGGGCACGGGCATCCCCGCGCACGAGCTGCCCCGCGTCTTCGACCGCTTCCACCGGGTGGAGGGCGTGCGGGGCCGCAGCCATGAAGGCAGCGGCATTGGACTGGCGCTCGTGCGGGAGCTGGTGGAGCTGCACGGCGGCCAGGTCTCCGTGGAGAGCACGCTGGACCTGGGCAGCACCTTCACCGTGTCCCTGCCCACCGGCACGGCGCACCTGCCGCCCGAGCAGCTGCGGGCGACCTCGCGGGAGGCCGTCCGGGCCCCGAATCCGGAGGTCTTCGTCCAGGAGGCGGCGCTGTGGCTGTCGGACGTGCAGGACACGCCCGTGCCCGTGCCCGTCCCGGAGGCGCCGCCGGGAGTCGTGCGGGGGCACGTGCTGGTGGCGGACGACAACGCGGACATGCGCGACTACGTGCGGCGGTCGCTGGAGGGGCGCTTCCGGGTGACGACCGTGGCGGACGGCAACGCCGCGCTGACCATGGCCCGGCAGCACCCGCCGGACGTGGTGCTGTCGGACGTGATGATGCCGGGGCTGGACGGCTTCGGGCTGCTGCGCGCGCTGAAGTCGGATCCGCGCACGGCCCACGTCCCCGTCATCCTCCTGTCCGCGCGCGCGGGCGAGGAGGCGAAGGTGGAGGGCCTCACCGCCGGCGCGGACGACTACCTGGTGAAGCCCTTCGGCGTGCGCGAACTGGTGGCCCGCCTGGAGGGAACGGTGAACGCCGCGCGGGCGCGTGCCCAGCGCGAGGAGCTGCTCCAGGCGCTCAAGCTGTCGGAGACGCGCTACCGGCTGGCCACCCGGGCCACGAAGGACGCCGTGTGGGACCTGGACCTGAGCACCCAGCAGCTCACCTGGAGCGAGGGCATCCACACGCTCTTCGGCTATCCGCCCGGCACGGTGCCCACCGCGCTGGACTGGTGGACGGACGCCGTCCACCCGGAGGACCGGAAGCAGGCCATCGAAAGCCTCCACGCCGCCGCGGAGGCGCCCGAAGGCAGCGACTGGCGCGCCCAGTACCGCTTCCGCAAGGCGGATGGCACCTATGCCCAGGTGGAGGACCGGGGCTGGGTGGTGCGGGATGCCTCCGGCACCGCGCTGCGCATGGTGGGGGCCATGCAGGACGTCACCCTGCGCAAGGCCGCGGAGGACGCCCTGCGCCGCAGCGAGGAGGAGTTCCGCACGCTCGCGGAGGCGCTGCCGGAGGCCGTCTTCGTCACCGCCCCGGATGGCTCGGTCACCTACGTGAACGGCGTGCTGACGGAGGAGACCGGCGTCACCGCGGAGACGCTGTTGCACCGGGGCTACCGCTACATCGTCCATCCCGACGACATGGCCTCCAGCGGCCGGACCTGGATGGAGGCCCTCGCGCGCGGCGACCGCTTCCAGGCCGAGCACCGGGTGCGCTACCGGGACGGTCTGTACCGCTGGCACCTGGTGCGCGCCTTGTCCGTGAAGGACGCGGAGGGCCGGATCATCAAGTGGGTGGGCACCTCCATGGATGTCCACGAGCTGCGCCAGGCCCAGGCCCAGCAGCAGCAGCGCGCGGACTTCGAACAGCAGCTCATCGGCATCGTCAGCCACGACCTGCGCAACCCCGTGAGCGCCATCCTCCTGGGCGCCGCCAGCCTCATGCGCCGCGAGGAGCTGGACGAGCGCAGCACCAAGGCCGTCAGCCGCATCCAGTCCGCCGCCGAGCGGGCCCACCGGATGATCCGCGACCTGCTCGACTTCACCCAGGCGCGCCTGGGCGGCGGGCTGCACATCCAGCGGCGGGCGTCGGACCTGCACGAAATCGTGGACGGCATGCTGGAGGAGATTGAAGCCACGCACCCGGACCGGGAGATCCGCCGGCGCCGGAGTGGCAGCGGCCTGGGCACGTGGGACCCGGACCGGCTGGGGCAGCTGGCCCAGAACCTGGTGACCAACGCGCTGAAGTACAGCCCCCGGGACACGGCCGTCCGGGTGGAGACCCACGGCGAGGCCGACGCCGTGACGCTGTCCATCCACAACGCGGGGGCGCCCATCCCCCCGGAGCGGATGAGCCGCCTCTTCCAGCCGCTGCAGCGTCCCAGCGGCGAGGTGGACCACAGCAGCCGGAGCATCGGCCTGGGGCTCTACATCGTGAAACAGCTGGTGGAGGCCCACCGGGGCACCATCACCGTGGAGTCCACCGCCGACGCGGGGACCACCTTCACCGTGCGGCTGCCCCGCGACGTCCCGGCGAACGTGTAGCGAGGGAAGCCAGGGCGCGGCTCCCCGCCGGACGCGCCAAAAGCAAAAGGCCCGCGAGATTTCTCTCGCGGGCCTCTCTCACTTCAGTGTGGAGCTAACCGGGATCGAACCGGTGACCTCTTGAATGCCATTCAAGCGCTCTCCCAGCTGAGCTATAGCCCCTTCTCTTCTGCTGCGTGCTGCCCGGCCCGCCGTGGGGGGCGGTCCGTGCCGTGAGGCGGCGCGACTTCTACGGCTTCTTCGTCCCGGACGCCACAACTTTTTGCGGCTTCGCGACGGTTTTTACCTTCAAACGATCCGCCACCTCTTCTCCTTCCCGCAGCAGGTCGGTGAGGGACGCGGCGTGGTCCGCCGCCGCCTTCTCCGCCGCCGCGATGTTCTGGAGCAGCCGGCCGAAGTTCGCGGGCAGCTCCAGCCGGCCTGCCTGGACGGCCTGCCAGACGGCCTCGCCCAGCTCGCGGTGGGTCTGCTCCTTCTTGTCCTTGAGGAAGGCCGCCTTGCCGTTGGCCCGCGCCAGCTCCGTGTTGCGCTCGACGGCCTCCCGCAGCTTGGCCAGCTTGGCCTCGGCCGCCTGGAAGGCTTCGTTGATCTGCCGCATCACTTCCGTCTGCTTCGGATCTGCCGCCACGGCTGTCACCCTCGGGAGAGGAGAAGGTCGTTCGTGCGTAACGTGGCGGCTCGGCGACTGTCAACCCGCCTTGCGGACCAGCCGGGCGGCGAAGAAGCCCCCGCCGGGGACCCGGGGCGGCAGCGCGCGCAGGTAGGGACCGTCCACGCCCACCAGGAGCTCCGGTGCCCAGCCCTCCCCCACCGGCTCCAGGGCGAAGCCGGGGTGCTTCTTCAGGAAGCCCTCCACCACCGCGTCGTTCTCCTCCGGCAGCACGGAGCACGTGGCGTAGACGATGCGAGCGCCGGGCTTCACCTGCGCGGCCACCTCCGCGAGCAACTGGGACTGCGTGGCCTGGAACTCGGTGATGGCCTTCGCGGACAGCTTCCACTTCTGATCCGGCTCGCGCGCCAGGGACCCCGTGCCGCTGCACGGCGCGTCCACCAGCACCACGTCCACGTCCCCCAGCGGCACCGGGTGCGGGAACGACACCTGCTTCAGGCCGAACTCGCGCACGCGGTCGCGCGCGTCGGAGAGACGCCGCTTGGAGCGGTCCCCCGCGAGCACCTTCCCCTTCGCGCCCACCAGATCCGCGAGCCCCAGCGTCTTGCCGCCGGCCCCCGCGCACACGTCCGCCACCGCCAGCCCCGTCAGGGTCGCTCCGGGTGGCAGGCACGCCAGGACGATGAGCTGACTGCCCACGTCCTGCACCTGGAGCCGCCGGGCCTTCATCGTCCGGGACTCGAAGATGCGGTGGCTTGCGTCCGAGACCCGCAGCGCGTCCGGAGCGCAGGGCACCGCCTCCGCCGCCACGCCCTCCTCCGCCAGCGCCGCGAGCACCGCGTCGCGAGTGCCCGGGGGCCGCGCGCGGAAGTGCAGCGACGGCTCCTCGTCCAGGGACGCCATCAACCCCGCGAGCGTTGCTTCCGGATACACCTGCGCCAGCCGCTGCGTGAGCCAGCCCGGGAACGAGTACCGGGTGGCCAGCCGCTCGACGAGGGCCTCCGCGCCCTCCACCGCGGCGGGCTCCGCGAGGGGCTTCGTCACCAGCCCCTCCAGCACCGCGTCATGCAGCGTGCGAGGCCGAACCGGCCCCGGCAGCTTCACCTCCGGACCGATGCGCGCCCAGCCCTCGCCACAGAAGAGGCGCCGCCAGAGCGTGTAGCGCACCAGCGCCTGATCCTCCGTGAGCGCGTGCTTGCCCGGGGAGTGCCCCAACTGCCGCGCCGCCAGGTCCAGCAGCCGCGTGTGCCGGGACAGCTCGCGCGCCGCCAGGGCCACGAAGCGCCGCTCCTGTCCGCCCAGTCCCTCCGCCTCCCGCAGCGCGGTGGCGAGCGCGGCCTTCAGCGGCTCGCCCTTGAGGACGGCGATGTGCGTCTCCACCGCCGCGGTGGCCGCGCGCCGGGACGGACGCCCCAGGCGTGACGGCTCATGCGGCGTGGGCCAGAGGGGAATGTCCACGGATGACCTCTACGCCTGGCCGCGCAGCGGAACGCACACGGCCAGCGCACCGGCGCGCGTCTTCACCTGGGGCGACGCGCCCTGGGAGAGGAACAGGTAGCACGGCGCGGCATAACGCTCGCCGTCCAGCTCCAGGTCGCCCTCCAGGAGGAGGACGCCATGGGCGGACTGGGAGCGGCTCCAGGGGAAGGCTGCTTCGGCGTCCAGCCGCATCCAGGTCCGGGCGCCGTCCGGAGCCGGATCGGCCCACTTCACTCCAGGTGATGCCTCAATCCACTCAGAGGAATCCCTGGCCACGGGCTCCCGGGCGGCGGCGACCACCTGGCGCTTGAGCCCCAGGAAGCGCTCCACCAGCTCCATGATGTCGTCCACCTGGAAGGGCTTGATCAGCAGCGCGTCCGGCACGGAGGGGTGCAGGACCTGGGCGACCTCGTCCGGACCGGCGGCGCTGACGATGGCCACCGGGTGGCGCTGCCGGCGCGCGGCCTCCAGGACACCCCGGCCGTCCGTGTGCCCTCCGGCGATGCGCATGTCGGTCATCACCAACTCGAAGCGGTCCGCCGCCAGGGCGCGCAGCGCTTCGTCGAGGGTGCCCACCGCCTGCACGTCCGCAAGCTCGGCGACCAGCTCTCCCATTCCCTCCCGGAGGCTCGGATCATCCTCGACCAGCAGGACCTTCATCGCGTCTTCCAGCGCGGGGGACAGGGGAGCGCTTTCACGTTCGGGCGGCCCGGAAGGACGGCATGGTGGGCGCCGGGTCTGCGTTTGAAGATGGCCCTCCCCGGACTCGAACCGGGACGCGGGGTCAGCCGCAGCGGATTTTGAGTCCGCCTCGTCTACCAATTTCGACAGAGGGCCCCTTGGGTGTGAGCGAGGCGGCCGAACGTATATCGCGCCTTCGGTTCGTGTGCATCCGAAGATTGCGGCTGTCCACGCACACCGCTAAAGGGGCAGCGCATGTACAACCTCCTCATCTCCCTGGCCGTCGGGCTGGCGGTCGGCGTGCTGGTGAAGTTCGCCGGCGGCTTCTCCTGGTGGGCCGGCATCGTGCCCGGCGTCATCGTCTTCTTCGCCACCTACATCGTGCTCGCCCGCCGGGTCTCCACCCGGGTCCAGGCGCTGATGACGACGGTGCAGAAGGATCTCCAGGGCCAGCCCGCCAACCAGAAGGAGGCCCAGGGCCGCGTGGACCGGGCCGTCCAGACGCTGGAGCAGGGCTTGGTCTGGGACAAGTGGCAGTTCCTGATCGGCCCGGAGATCCACGCGCAGATCGGGATGCTGAAGTACATGATCAAGGACCTGGACGGCGCGAAGCCCCACCTGGAGAAGGCCAGCGGCCGCAACTACATGGCCAAGGCCATGGAGGGCGCCCTGCACTTCCGCCGCAACGACGTGCCCGCCATGAAGGCCTCCTTCGAGGCCGCGGCGAAGAGCGGCAAGAAGGAATCCATCGTCTGGGCCGTGTACGCGTGGTGCCTGCTGCAGTTGAAGGACAAGGACAGCGCCCAGCGCGTGCTCGCGCGCGGCGTGGAGCAGAACCCCTCCGACGAGAAGCTCAAGGGCAGCCTCGCCCAGTTGCAGAACGACAAGCGCCTGAAGATGAAGCCCTACGAGCCGCTCTGGTGGCAGTTCGGCCTGGAGGCGCCGCCGATGATGCCTCCCCAGGGTGGCGGGCGCCGCGTGCAGTTCACCCACCGGCGCTGAAGTCCCGGTGGAAGTGATGGCCCGGCGCCACCGCAATGGCGCCAGGGCCCGCTTCCGCTGCTCGTGGCAACCCCGTCGATGGCGCCGCTTCGAGCGCGCGCTTCCGGGGAGTTCCCAACGGATCAGCCGCTCCCTCCCACCCGGGGGCACGGGCTCCCGAGCGGCCCGCGTCCGGCAATTCCTACCGTGCGCATGGGACTTACGCTGCAACGTCTTCCGGCTGTCTTGTTGGCTGTCTCGCGGGCCCCCATGCAACCCCCTGAAAAGAGGCCGTCGCGTCCGTGAAGCGCGGGGCACAGGGCTTGCTCTCGGGCAGGGGCACGCGGGCGATCGGAACGGATGGTTCCCAAAGCCCCCGCGGAGGCGGACGGGCTTGGCAGCCGGAGGTCTCGGGTGAAGTTTGGATGGGTGGGTGGGTGCTTGCAGAACGAGGCGGCGGCGGGTGCGCGTGGGGCGCAAGGGCGTGGGGAGCACCTGGAAGGGCGTGGCGCCCGAGACTTTCGGCCTGCCATTTCGGGACAGGCGAGCGGAGCGAACCAGTTCATGGAACGGCACGGCCGCAGCAGTGAGCGCGCGCTCCTGCTCATCATCGAGGACGACACCGGCGTGCGCGAAGGCCTGATGGACCTGCTCGCCCCGCGCTTCGACGTGCTGGCCGCATCCGACGCGGACGCGGGCGTGGAGCTGGCGCGCGAGCACCGCCCGGACCTGGTGCTGTTGGATCGCTTCCTGCCCTCCGGGGATGGGCTGGCGGTCTTGGAGACGCTCCAGGGCGACGTGCGCACGGAGACGGTGCCGGTCATCTTCCTCACGGGGGACGCGGACGAGGCGACCCTGGAGCGATGTCTGGAGATGGGCGCCGTGGACTTCATCCACAAGCCGGCGAGCTCGCGCGAACTGCTCGCCCGCATCGACCGCGCGGTGCGCCAGAGCGAGCAGCAGCGCAAGCTCCAGGTGCTGGCGCAGACAGACGCGCTCACGGGCCTGGCGAACTTCCGGGCGCTGTCGGTGCGGCTGGAGGACGAGTTCAAGCGCGCCCAGCGCTACGGCTACGCGCTGAGCGTGGTGGTCATCGACCTGGACCACCTGAAGGCCATCAACGACGGCATGGGCCACGACGTGGGCAACCGCGCCATCCTGGCCCTGGCCACGCTGATGCAGGGCAACCTGCGCGAGTCCGACTTCGCGGCGCGCTTCGGCGGGGACGAGTTTGTCGTGCTCTTGCCGCACCAGACGTCGCTGGAGGCCGCGGTGTTCGCGGAGCGCCTGCGCTCGGAATTGCGCGGCGTGAACGTGCAGCGCGGTGACGGGCGCCCGGCGCCCTTCGGGTTGAGCATCAGCGTGGGCGTGGCGGACCACACGGCCGACTCCCCGCGTGAGAGCACGGAGGCCTTGCTGAAGGCGGCGGACGCCGCGCTCTACGAGGCCAAGCGGGAGGGACGCGACCGGGTGGTGGTGTACGGCCAGTCGGTCCACTCGCCCGCGGCACAGCGGCACTGACGGCGGGAAGGGAACGAGGGCGCGCGATGAGCGGGACCAGCAAGCTGGCGAGTGGTTCGAGGGTGGCGATCGTCGGCGGTGGCATCGCCGGAGCGGGGCTCGCGGCCTCTCTTCTCTTCAACGGCCGCGCTCGTGGCGTGGCCCTGGACGTGCGCGTCTACGCCGGGGGCACCGAGGAGCGCACCGCGCCCCCTGCCCTGCTCACGCCGGAGTGCCGCTCGCGGCTCGCCGCGCTGGGCTGCCGGATTCCTCCGGAGTGGCGCGCCCATGAGCTGCGCGGCGTGGAGATCATCTCCCAGGGCGAGCGCGAGCTGCTCCCCTGCGCGGCCGGCGGCCTGTGGGTCGTGGACGGCTGGCCCAAGGGCGAAGGCGGCCTGGACATGGTGCGCCACGTGCTTTCCACGGCGGCCAGCGCGCAGGGTGCCCGGTTCGTGAACCGCCACGTGGAGCGCGTGGAGCGGCAGGCGCCCGCCCCGGACGCGCCCACGGCGGTGCGCAACGCGGGTCCCCTGGTCGTCCGCGCGCAGGGCAGCGGCGAGCGCTTCCACGCGGTGGCGCTGGCCGCGGGCGCGGGGCCTCTGCTGGGTGACGCCTTCTTCAAGGGCTTCAAGCCGGCGCCGTCCATGCCGGCGGTGCAGGCGCGCATCACGGGCGGGATGCCGGGCCGGGACCTGGCGCCGGTGGCGCGGCTGTGGGTGGCGCCGCTGCCTTCCGTGGACGCGCTGTTCCTCATCCCGGGCGCGTCGTCCGTGTACGCGCTGGCCTTCGGCGCGGCGGTGACGCCCGCGGACCTGTGCCAGGTGCTGATGATGGCCGCGCGCGACGGCCTGCTGGACGAGGGCTTCGAGCTCACCGCGCTGGAGACGACGCGCCTGCCCTTTGGCCCCGGCCGCACGCTGGTGGCGCCCGGGCAGCTGGTGGTGGGCCCCGCGGCCTTCGGCCACCCGCTACAGGTGGGCCTGTCGGAGACGCTGGCGTCGTGCAGTCGCGCCGCGGTGGCGCTCTTGGATGGTGGGCTGGACGCGCCGTCGCTGGAGCGCCGCTACGTGCGCGACGGGCTGGGCGAGCTGATGGAGGACGCGGCGGCGGGAGCGCGCTCCATCACCTGGCTGCGCCGCGCGGGGAAGCGCGCTCCGGCGGCGTTCGTCGCGGCGCGCGCGAAGCATTCGGCGGGCGGCGTGTACGGCGGCGGCGTCTTGGGGTTGAGCTCCCCCACTCCGCTGGGCCTCCTGTCCGCGGCGCGCTGGTCGGGCGTGCGCGAGGTGGTGGGCTCGTGGCTGCGCACGCCCATCGAGCCCGTGCCCACGCTGGTCCCGGAGGTGGAGCCGGACCTCTACTACGTGGTGGACGACGACGCGGACACGCGCGAGGCGCTCACGCTGCTCTTGGAGAGCACCGGCGCGCGCGTGGTGTCCTTCGCGGACGAGCTGGCGCTGTTCTGCGCGGTGGCGCGCCGTCCGCCCACCGCCATCCTGTTGGACGTGGTGCTGCACTGGGTGGACGGCCTGCGTCTGTGTGAAGGCCTCAAGCAGCACCCGCTCACCCGCGACACGCGCGTGCTGGTGATGAGCGGCCTCAACCGTCCGCACGTGCGTCAGCGCGCGCTCGACGCGGGCGCGGAGGCCTTCCTGCCCAAGCCGGTGAACCCGGACCGCCTCCTGTGCCAGCTCACCGGCCGCGTGCCGGACCCGCTCGGCTCGCCGCGTGACGTCATCCGGCCCGCGGTCGCGGAAACATTTGGTGAAGACCGTTTTGCGTCCTGACACCTACCTGCACGCAACCACAATCACATCGACGGGATAATCCCTACAAAAGCATGAAGCTTCGCACTTCATGCTCCATCCAAAGGGAATCCCTCATGCTCGCCTCGAAGCTCTTTCGCGCCGGTCAGTCGTCGTCCCGTTTGCTCAAGCACGCGCCGGAGATCCAGCGCACCTTCTCCACCAAGGTCCCGTCGCAGGAGGAGGTGCTCAAGGCCCGCGCCGATCAGAACCGGATCAAGTTCCAGCAGCACGACGTCATGACCGACATCATGAACGGCCTGGATCGGCGCGACGGCGGCAACAACCAGCTCGCGCCGCGCCTCCGGCCGGACGTGGAGCTGACCCGCCGGGACAACTTCCCCTTCAACGAGATCCAGCCGAAGTACGACACGCCGAAGTCGGCCATCGACCGCGACGGCAAGCTGCAGCCGGTGGACGCGAAGGACCGCACGGTGACGCTGACCGCGCACGTGGACGGCGCGAAGGAGACGAAGGCGCACTCGCCCTACACGTCCTTCAGCGGCGTGCCCGTGGGCGTGGATGGCCAGGCCACGCAGAAGAAGCTCGTGGACAACCCGGACTACGGCAAGAGCCGCATCGTCCACAACCCGGCGCACGACGCGAAGGGCGGGGACGTCTTCGATCAATTCGACATCCAGCGGGACATCCGCACGTCCACGCACCCGGACCTGGACGAGACGGCCGTGAACCGCAGCCAGCCCGGCAAGCCGGTGTGGCAGCCGGAGCCGCACGAGCGGCCCATCCTCGCGGACGTCGGCGTGGATCCGACCAAGGGCAGCTTCACCTACCGCGAGCGCGCGATGATGAACTCCAAGCGGGATCAGGAGTACCTGGTGCGCGGCACCATCCACGAGTTCACGCTGGAGCGCCCGGACGCCAAGGGCGACCTGAAGCACGTGTCGCGCGATCAGTTCGCCGACCAGTTCGACGACGCGCACAAGAAGACGAAGTAGGCCGCGTACCGGTCCTTCGCTGAACACCCGCGTTGGACCTGGACCCGGGGTTGTGGGGTGTGCTCCTGGTGCACAGGGTGGGCACCCCATGACCTCTTCCCGCCTCTTCGCAGGTGCCCTGCTGTGCCTGTCCGTTGCGTGCTCGGACAAGACGACGCCGAACACCGGCGATCAAACGCCGCTCGACGTCTCCATCCCCACGCCCCAGGTGCCGCCGAAGGAGGACGCGGTGCGGGCGGTGACGGTGCCCAACAACCTGGTGAAGCCCGCGAAGCAGCCGTTCGGAGCGGAGCGCCTGGCGCAGCTGCGCGTCCCCGCCGGCTTCCAGGTGGGCGTCTTCGCGCAGGGGCTCACCAACCCGCGCAAGCTGGCGGTGCGCCCCAGCGGCGCCGTCTACGTCACCGAACGCGAGGCCGGCCGCGTCACCCTGCTGCGCGACACGAACGGCGACGGCGCGGCGGATCAGCGCGTCGTCGTGGCCAGCGGCCTGGGGACGAAGAACACGGGCGTGCACGGGCTGGCGCTCCAGGGCGACCGGCTCTTCATGATCACGGACAAGCAGGTGTTCGTCGCGCCGGTGAACGCGGACGACACGCTGGGGGCGCCGACGCTCCTCATCGACCGGCTGCCGGACGCCGGGCAGCACCCCAACCGGACGCTCGCGTTCGGGCCGGACGGCAAGCTGTACGTGTCCGTGGGCAGCACGTGCAACGCGTGCGCGGACGCCAATCAGGAGAACGCCACGCTGCTGCGCTTCGAACCGGACGGCACGGGCCGCGCCGTGTTCGCGAAGGGGCTGCGCAACACCATCGGGTTCGCGTGGCATCCCGTGTCCGGACAGCTCTGGGGCATGGACCACGGCTCGGACTCGCGCGGGGATGACTACCCGCCGGAGGAGCTCAACCGCATCCAGGAGGGCGCGGACTACGGCTGGCCGTACTGCCTGGGCAAGCAGGAGCCGGACGCGTTCCTCAGCCAGGAGCCGCCGGACATGCAGTCGCGGCCGGAGTACTGCGCGAAGACGCAGCCTCCGGCGCTGGAGTACCAGGCGCACTCGGCGCCCATGAGCCTGACCTTCTACACGGGCACCCTCTTCCCCGAGGAGTTCCGGGGCAACGCCTTCGTGGCGATGCGCGGCTCGTGGAACCGCAACCCGCCCACCGGTTACAAGGTCGTCCGCGTACGCTTCGACGCGCAGGGCACGCCCACCGCGTTCGAGGACTTCGCGACGGGCTGGCTCGGCGCGGATGGCACCACCCAGTTCGCCCACCTGGCCGACACGGTGATGGCCGCCGACGGCTCGCTGCTCGTCACGGACGACGCGAACGGCGTCATCTACCGCATCGGCCACCCAGGCTGAACTTCACCCGCCGATATCCATGGTTCACTCCGAGTGAATGGGCGCCAGGGGTGTCCCCCTGGTGCTCAGGCCTCCACGCGATGCAGTCCCCGCCGCAGGATGAGCGAGCCGGACATCATCGAGATGCCTCGGAAGAAGACGGCGAGCCCCACCATCGTGCCCACGAGCCACACGGAGGACGCGGGCCACTTGGCCATCACGCTGAGGCCCAGGACCAGGGAGATGAGGCCGTAGGCCAGGTCCCATCCCCACTGGAAGTAGCGGTCCATGACGGAGGTGATGACGTGGAAGAGGCCGCTGGCGAAGAAGTAGCCGGCGATCAGCAGCGTGAGGGAGGCGAGCCCCGCGGCCGGGTACATGACCGTGAGGATGCCGACCACGGTGGTGAGGACGCCTCCCAGCATGAAGGACCAGAAGGCGCTCCGGCTTTCGCTGCGTGAGCGGATGGCCGCGGCGATCTCCAGGACGCCGCCAATCACCAGCATCATCCCCACGAAGAAGATGGTCACCATGCTGGTGAAGAACGTGGCGCCCAGCAGCACGACCCCCGCGATCGACGTCAGCAGGCCCAGGAGGAAGGGGCCGCCCCACATGGCGGAGGCTCCCCGAGGGGGACGGTCCGGCCGGGTCTCCGGCGCGCGTTCGACGTTCGTTCGCATGGCGATCTCCACGGTGATGGCTGCCCGCCTCGGGCCCTCGGCCGCCTGTCGGTCCGGGAGTGGACGTGGTGGGGGTAGCGCTTCCTCATGGAAGATGGGCGCGCGACCGGGCGCGAACAATCGCCGCCGCCGGACGAAATGAGGCGGAGCGGCGAGCAGGGGCCAGTGCGGCCTACCGCGCCCGTGGGGCGGGACGGGCGTACGGCGGCGACAGGAACACCGCGCCGGGCTCCTTGCGGAACCAGGTCAGTTGCCGCTTGGCGTACCGCCGGGTCTCCTGCGCGGTGTCGGCGATGGCCTCCTCGCGGGTCATCCGCCCCTCCACCACGGCGCGGGCCTGCACGTAGCCGACGCTGCGCATGGGGGCCGCGTCCGCGTAGCCCTGCTCCAGCAGGACCCGCGTCTCCTCCACGAGCCCCCGCGAGAAGAGCGCCTCCGTGCGCGCGTTGATGGCGGCGTAGAGCGCCTCGCGCGGCGGATCCAACACGTAGAGCTGGAAGGGATAGCGGTCCGGCGCGAAGGCGTGGGCGCGGCGGAACTCGGACGCGGGCACGCCCGTCTGCGCGTGGATCTCCAGGGCGCGGACGACGCGCACCAGGTCCTGGATGGGCAGCTTCGCCGCGGTCTCCGGATCCACCTCGGCCAGCCGGCGATGCACGGCCTCCCTCCCCTGCTCCGCCGCGAGCGCCTCCAGCTCCGCGCGCAGCGAAGGCAGGGCGCCGGGCGCGTCCACCACGCCGTGCAGCAGGATGCGCAGGTACAGGCCAGTGCCGCCGACGACGAACACCGGCCGGCCCCGTGAGGCGATGTCCGCGATGGCCGCGTCCGCGCGGCGCTGGTACTCGGCGGCGGAGAAGGGCTCGAGCGGATCCACGCAGGAGACCAGGTGGTGCGGCACGGCGGCCAGCTCCTCGGCGGAGGGCTTCGCGGTGCCAATGTCGAAGGCGCGGTACACCTGCTGCGAGTCCGCGCTGACGATCTCCCCGCCCGCGTCGCGAGCCCAGGCGATGGCCAACGCCGTCTTCCCCGACGCCGTGGGTCCAGCGATCACCGTCAACGGCACCCGCGTCTCAGCCACCAGCGTCCGCCTCCCACGCCCGCTGTAACGCAGACGCGCGGCGAGCGCGAGCCCCCGCCCGGATCACCGCTCCCAGCCCGGCTCGCCCCAGGCTCCCGGAGGCGGCCCGCGCCGAGGTCACGCGACCGACCTTCCGCCGCATCCAGCCGCGCAGGCATCCGCGCCACCACACGTGGCGGGAGGGCTCCACGGACGACAGCATGCGTCAGGGCCTTCCCGCCGCATCCAACCGCTCCCGCACCACCCACGCCGCGCTGGCATCCCGCGCGAACACGAGCCGGGCGGTCTCCACGGACGACAGCACGCGTCCGGCCGCGCCCACCAGCGCCCCCCGGCCCGAGGGCGTGGGCTCCGGCAACAGCGCATTCAGCAGCAGCACGCGGGCCACCTCCCCCGCCCCCTGCGCCTCCCACCGCGAAGCCGCGTCCCAGCCCAGCGTACCCACCGCGACGAGCGACGCCTCGGCGGTCCGGACCGGCACGTTCCAGGGCGTCCCCGCCGCGCGCCACCCACCACCCTCCACGGGCCACACCGCCACCAGCTCATCCGCGAGCACCGTCCCGCCCGCCTCGCGCCACAGCCCGCCCAGGGTGCTCTTGCCCGCGCCGGAATGCCCGACGAAGAGCGCGGCCCGGCCCTCGTGCACCAGCCCCACTCCGTGGATGAGCAGCCCGCCACGCTTCGCCAGCGCGGACGCGAGCATCACCTTGATCACGTTCTCCACCGGGTACCGACCGGATCCGATGACGTCCGCGTGGCACCGGTCCGCGGAGAGCACCGCGGAGTATCCGGAGCCCTCCACGCGCAGCGTCCCGGAGTCATCGGGCGTCAGCCGGGGCAGCTCCTGCACGGTGGGCGGAGCCTGGGGGCTGGGAGGGTTCCGCATCACCAGCCGGGCCTCGGGAGCCACGTCATCCGGGGCGGCGAACGCCCCGAACACGCGCCGGACCAGGCCGGCGCTCACCGCGTCTTCCACATCGAGCGCCACGGTCCACCCGGCCAGGGTGATCCGGAGCGCGCCGTCACGGGGACCCGGTAGAGGGTCCCCGCCGTTCACGGCATGCACTCCGATTCGCCGGGGATGGTGCACATGGACAGCTGCGCCAGCGCGACGAAGGGCTGCTCCCACAGGATGGCGGGAGGCACGTACACGGCGGGCGCGGCCGACGGCTTCGGCACGGAGGGACCCGAGGGAGGCTGTGAAGGGCGTTGGCTCACGTGATGGCCCACCTAGAACGGCACCGGGAAGGCACAGATACGACCATCCTCGGTACCGACATGCAACCGGCTTACGGTGTGGTCGATGGTCGGCGTGCCGATCTTCTGCGCCGGGCCCACGGTCACCTGCCCGGTGTCCGTCCCGTTGTTCTCCAGCTCCAGCTGGTGGACCGTTCCGTCCGAGCTGCCCACGTAGACGCGCGGCACGCCGCCCGCGTTGAGGGTGAAGGAGCCGGACGGCCCCGTGATGGGCGTCGTCCAGATCCACTTCGGAACGTTGGTTTCGTCCGCGACCTCGTAGCGCTCCACCGTGTTGTTCGTCCGGCTCACCACGAAGCCCCGGCCCTGGGGCCGAGCGAAGTGGCTGAACGTCCGCTGCGAGGCGCCCTCCACCTGGACGGTCCACACGACGGCGTACGTGGACGGGTTCACGCCATGCACCCGGCCGTCATTGGCGGTGACCAGGATCTGGTTGCTCGTGGCGTTGCGGACCACGCCGAACTCCAGATCGCCCAGCTCCAGCCGCGCCACCTCCGCGCCCGTGAGGCTGTTGAGCACGCGCAGCGTGTACGTGCTCACGCCCGACGTGGTCGGCACGTAGAGCCGGTTCGTCGTGTAGTCCACCAGCATGCCGCCGCTCACCATGCCCAGGTCCCCGGGCCGGTAGCGCCAGATGAGCGCGCCGGTGGCCGCGTTCAGCGCGACCACCTGGTTCTGCGCGGACGAATTGCGCGTGGCGAAGATGGCCAGGTCCACGTTCGAGTACGTCGTCCGGTACTCTGGGTTCGCGTAGTCGAGCAGCTGCGTCACCGGGAACGAGCTGATGTTCCCCAGGCCCAGCGTGGTGTTGCGCCACAGGAACTCGCCCGTGGCCGTGTTGAGCACCGCCGGCACGCCGGTCTGATCCCCCACGACGATCCACTGCTGCCCGGGCCGGCCCAGCAGCGGCACCACCGGGAAGCGCGTGGCGATTTTCCCCGCCATCTTCACCGGCCGGAAGCGCTCGGCGCCGTCCTCGGAAGGGTTCGTGACGTTCGTGAGCGTGGCCACCACCGAGTCGTTGAAGGAGCTGAAGATGCCCACGCCCAGCTCCGTCACGGGCTGCAGCGTCGTGTCGAACCCCGTCGAGTAGCACCACAGCGGGTTGCCCGCCACGCGCGCCCGGGGCGTGGCCAGAAGGCCCACCGAGGTGGGCTGGTTGCCCGGCCCGTACCGCATCTGATCATCCGCGTTGAACACGCGGTAGTAGTACGTCGTGCCGTTCGTCACCGCCGTGTCCGTCATGGAGGACGCGGAGCTGAACTCGTCCACGTAGGCCACCGTCGCGTTGCCCAGCGCTTCGCCCAGCGCGTAGCGCACGCCGCTCGTGGGCGCGGTGTTGGGCGTCGCCCCTTCCGCGCGCAGCACCAGGGTGCCGCCGTGGTTGAAGGGGTTGTCCCAGGTGAGCGTCACGCTGCCGTCGCGGGCCACGCCCGTGAGGCGCCCCACGTCCGGGGCCGCGGTGACCGCGAGCAGCGTCATCGTCGCCTCCACGCGGATGCGCGGATCGTTCCAGCCCTGGTTCAGCTCCATCCGGTGACGGAACGCCGTATCCGCGGGGACGGCGGTGAAGCCCGAATAGGTGATGCGGAAGGTGGCCTCGCCGCCCACCGGGATGCCGGACTCCGACTCCCAGTAGTAGCCGCTCGTGTCCGTGTAGACGTTCCAGCTCCCGAACGGCTGCGGCCCCGACGCGGCCACCGCGAAGTAGTTCACCGCGGGCTTGAACAGCTTCACCTCGTAGATGGGCAGCGTGCCCCGGTTCTGCACCGTGTACGCCACCGTCACGGACGTGGCCGCCGTGGACACCGTCTCCTGGCTCAGCCGCACGCGGTGCTCCACGATGCGGCCCTTGCGAGCCGTGACCGGGTCCCCCGCCACTGTCGAACCGTTGAGCGTCCCGTCCACCTGCGCCTGGAACTGGTAGCTGGCGCCGGGCGAGCCCGAGACCTGGTAGCGCCAGGTGAACTGCGCGGAAGCGCCCGGGGCCAGCTGCGCCACGCTCTCCGGCGAAGGCCCGGACACGAGCGACGCCGTCGCGCTGCCCAGCAGCACCGGCGCGCGCGGGCGCACCTGCGTGTACGTGTTCGTGGTGGACGTGTTGAAGACGATCAGGCGCAGCGTCACCTGTTCCGCGCTGAACGCGTCCACGATGTCCATGTCCGCCGCCGCGACCAGGTTGCCCACGTTCGCCAGGGGCGAGTCCACCAGCGGCGCGTTCGCGGTGCTCGTGCGCGCCCGGACGCGCGCGGCCACGGCGCCGGCGGCGGTGGGCCGCAGGTTGACCGCGAAGACGCCCGCGGAGCGCACCGCCACGGACCTGCCGCCGTCCTTGGTCACGGTGGTGAGGGGCACGCTGCTCGTGGAGGTGGGGTTGTCCACGGACACGGTGGCCGCGCTGCTGCCGCGGTTCTCCACCACCACGCGCGCCATGGTGGAGCCGTTGACCGCCAGCACGCGCGGCGCCAGCGTCACGTTCGCGGCCAGGATGCTCCGCGTCCAGGGGGTCATGTTGTTGACGTTGTACGTGTAGCTCCTGCCGTCGCACTGGTCGCGGGCGTACGTGCCCGCCATGAGGCGCTCGGTGGTGCTGTCGGAGTTGCGGTTGGCCGGGTCCACCACGCCCAGCACGAAGCGCGCGGACTGGTTGTTGGCAAGGCCCCGCCCCTCGTCCACGCAGCCCCGCGTGGACTGGAAGGTGATGCGCCGCTCGTTGGCGTCGATGTACTCGACCTTCCAGTGCGGGTTCTCCTCCGCGGGCAGGCCTCCCAGGAGCTGGTAGCCCGTCGGCAGGACGAAGGACACCTCCGACACGCGGGAGTCGTTGGTGGACGTGCTCGTGTTCGTCACCTCCAGGACGAGGTCGGACGCGTCCTCCATCACCACGCGCGCGACCGTCTCCCCGGTGGAGGGGACGGGGCGCACGGACCAGGTCGTCTGGGAGAAGCCCACCGCGGGCAACAGCACGGCGAAGAGCGCGAGGATGCGGACGTTCATGGCGTGCCTCACGTCACGGCTCCAGGGTGAAGGACGTGGCGGCCAGCTGCGCCCCATCCAGGAAGAAGCGCACCTGCCAGGTGCCCGTCATGCGCGTCATGGACACCGGCGTGCCCGCGACCGGCAGCGAATAGCGCAGCGTGCGCGTCTCCTCCGGCGGTGCCACCACCGTCGCGCTCCGCTTCTCGTACGGACGGCCGCCCGGCGCGATGAACTCCACGTCCACCAGGCCCTTGTTCCGCACGCCGCTCACCACGAAGTCCACGTCCACCTGCTGCACCTGGGACAGAGGCGTGGGCTCCGAACCCACGCCCACCACCTCCGCGCTCCCGGTCGGGGGCGGCAGCGGCGCCGGAGGCGGCTCCTCCTCGGGAGGCGGCTCTTCCGGAGGCGGTTCCTCAGGGGGCGGCTCTTCGCCCGTGGGGGCCGGAGGCGGCGGCCGGGCCACGCTCCCGCCACCGGCCAGCACGTCCGTCGGATCCACGGGGGCGGAGGAACCGCTGCCCTGCCCCGGCTTCACGGCCGAAGGCGGCGGCAGGGGGGACACCCCTTCCGAGCACGCCGACAGCACCATTGCACCCGCCAGCACGGCCACGAGCGCCCGCATCATGTCTCCTCCAGAGGCGCGGCACCGGCCGGCGCGCGCACTTCGTCCAACAGCCCCCGCCGCTGAAGCTCCCCCAGGAAGCGCAGCGTGTCGGTCAGCACCGGACCGACGTCGGTCGAAAACTCGGAAGCCACCTGCTCCGCCACCGCCCGGGCCGTGCGCTGTCCGTCGCACAGCGCCCAGATGCGCGCCGCCGTGGGGTTGAGCCCGCGCAGCGTGCGCCCCTCCGCGTCCAGCACCAGGAAGTCCGCGCCGAAGCCCTCCCCCGAGGTCCCCAGTCGCCGCCGGGGAACGCTGCCTTCCTGAAAGCTCATGCGCGGCCCGTCCTTCCCAGCCACGCGGCCACCTGGCGCTTCAGCGTCGCGCGCCAGCGGCCCAGCCGCCGCGGCCCCACGTCCCAACGGTCCATCTCCAGCAGCGCCCCGCCCCGGCGCACACGCCGCGCACGTCCCAGGATACGGACGAGAGGCAGCGGCGGATCTTCCACGCCGCCATTGTCTCCGCGAAGCGCGCAGACGCTGCCGTCGCACCACCGCACCCGGTGCAGCACCAGCGAGGACTCGAAGCGCGCCAGCACCACCTCACCCGGACGCGGCGCCTCCACCAGCGGCTCCACCTCCGCCACGTCCCCCGCGCGCAACGACGGCCACATGCTGTCCCCGGCGACAGGGATCCAACGCAGGCCATCGATCACGGAAACGGGCTGGGGAGCGCTCGACATGACGGACGGAATTCTACTCCACCCTCTCAATGTCCGCGAATCTCTGAAGCCTCAATCCCCCAGCGATTCCCAGGACTTACGATGCTTAACACCTTTACTCCTGGGTTTTCAGGGAAGACGGGCCGCCCCCCTCCCCTCCGGCCTGGCGCGTCATGCCGGAGGGGCGTGTTGGATCAGGCCGTGGGGGCCGGAGCCGGGGCGTCCGGCTGCGCGCGCACGGTGGCGGCGACGCTGTCGAGCGCCACGGGGACGGGCTCACCGCCCGCCATGGGCTTGAGCTTCGCCTGGCCCGAGGTGCGCTCCTGCTCGCCCAGCACCAGCGTGAAGCGGGCGCCGGACTTGTCCGCGCGCTTCATCTGGCTCTTGAGGCTGCCGCCGCGCGTGTCGAAGTCCACCTTGAGGCCCTCGCGGCGCAGGCGGCTGGCCAGCTTCAGGCCCTCGTCCTGCGAGCCCTCGTCCGCCACGGCGATGAACAGGTCCGGCCGCTGCGCGAACGTCTTGCCGCTCTCCTTCAGCAGCAGCACCAGCCGGTCCAGGCCCATGGCGTAGCCCACCGCGGGCACGTCCGGCCCGCCCAGGCTCTTCATCATCTTGTCGTAGCGCCCGCCGCCGCCCACCGTGCTGGCGGTGCCCAGCGCCGGGTGCGAGGCGATGAACTCGAAGACGGTGCGCGTGTAGTAGTCCAGGCCGCGCACCAGCCGGTGATTCACCACGTACTTGATGCCCAGCACGCCCAGCTTGCGCTGCAGGTCCGTGAAGTGCGCGCGGCACGGCTCGCAGAGGAACTCGAGCACGTTGGGCCCGGCCGCGGCCACCGCCTGGCACTTCTCGTTCTTGCAGTCCAGGACGCGCAGCGGGTTGCGCTCCAGCCGCTGCTGGCAGTCCGCGCACAGCTCTTCGCGGTGCGCGTTGAGGTACTCCACCAGCTTGGCGTGGTACGCGGGCCGGCAGTTGTCGTCGCCCAGCGAGTTGATGTTCAGGGTGACGTCCGTGAGGCCCAGCGCCTCCAGGAACTGCACCACCACGTCCATCAGCTCCGCGTCCTGCGCGGGCTCCCTGGCGCCGTAGGCCTCCGCGCCAATCTGGGAGAACTGGCGGTAGCGGCCCGTCTTCATCCGCTCGTAGCGGAACATGGGCCCCATGTAGAACCAGCGGGTCACCGGCTCCTGGTTGTTCACCGAGTGCTCGATGTACGCGCGCGCCGCGGGCGCGGTGCCCTCCGGACGCAGGGACAGGCTGCGGCCGCCCTTGTCCTCGAAGGTGTACATCTCCTTGCCGACGATGTCCGTCTCCTCGCCCACGCTGCGCACGAAGAGGGCCGTGTCCTCCACCATCGGCGTGCGCACCTCGCCGTATCCAAAGCGGCCGAACAGCGTGCGCGCGGTGGACTCGACGAACTGCCAGATCTCGATTTCGCCCGGCAGAAGGTCGTTCATCCCCTTCACGCCGTTGATCTTCTGGCTCACGTGATGACTCCGATACGCGTGCCCATGCGCACCACCGCCTCGGGCTGCATGCTGTCGTCCCAGCGCACGCGGCCGGGCTCGAAGCAGAGGATGACGGTGGAGCCCATCTCGAAGCGGCCCAGCTCGCCGCCCTTCTCCACCGGGATGCCCGTGCTGTAGCTGTGCACCTTGCCGGGCTGGCCCACGTGCGTGGTGATGTCCTCGTAGGACGCCTTGATGCGCGACACGCAGGTGGCGCCCACCTTCACCACCGCCACCTTGCCGGCCACGGTGTCCAGGTACGTGACGAGCCGCTCGTTCACGCAGAACAGCGACTGCTTGTTCTTCACCGACGCGGGGTTCACCGGCCAGAACTCACCCGGGATGTACGCGTACCCGGTGATGGTGCCGCCCAGCGGCGAGTGGATGCGGTGGTAGTCGCGCGGGGACAGGTACACCGTCGTCCAGGCGCCGCCGTGGAAGGGCTTCGCCGCCTGCGCGTCGCCCAGGAGCTCGTCCACCGTGTACTCGATGCCCTTGGCCTGCAGGCAGCGGCCGTTGTCCGCGTAGCCCACCTGGGACACCCGGCCGTCCACCGGGGACACGACGACCTTCTCGCCGGGGTCCACCGGTCGCAGCCCCGGCTTCAGGCCGCGGGTGAAGAACTGGGCGAAGGTCGGGTACTTCTCGAAGGCGTGCTCCGCCTCCTCCATGTCCACGTTGTACGCCTTGGCGAAGGTGCGCATGGCCCAGTGGTGCACCGGCGCGGGCGCGGGCAGGCGCGTGGCCAGGCCCACCGCGGAGGACACCGCCGACTTGGGCAGCACGCGCATCAACTTCATGAAGGTCTGTTCGTTCATCGAAGGTCGTCAGCTCTTGAAAGAGAGAGGTTCAACGCCCGCCATCGTTCGCGGGCACCGTGCCGCCGTCCTCATAACGGCGCACGGTCCGCATGGCGCTCTTGGGTAACAGCGCCAGCACACGGCCGTCTTCAATCACCAGCGCGGAGTCCCGGTGGCTGGGGTACCGCAGCTGGCAGGACGCCCGGTCGCTCAGCGTCCAGGTGTCCCGCAGCCCCCGCCCCTCCACCGTGACGGGCGTGCCGCGGCCGAAGCAGCCCTCGAAGCCCGCCACCAGGTCGGCGGCCGGGGTGCCCATCTGGGGCCCGGCGATCACCCCGGCGTCCCCCGGCCCGGCGTCCACCGGCTCGGCCGCCGCGGGCTCGGCCTGGCGCGGGAAGTCCGTCGAGGAGGGGTCCATCGTGGGCAGCGAGCCGGCGTTGGCCACCGCGCGGCGCTGCTCCTCCTGCGCCGCCTGCATGCGCGTGCGGCCCGCCTGGATGCGCTGGAGCAGGTCCTGGGACGCGGCGGAGTCCACGCTGTCCGCGGGCACGCGCTGGAGCTGCGCTTCAATCTCCCCGATGGAGGGATCCAGGTACGCGCCGTCCAGCTTCTGGGCGTAGAGCGCCGTCCACCGGCGGCTGGCCTGCTCGAACTCGGGCGAGGGCGGCGCGGGCGAGCGGCTGCACCCACTGACGAAGAGGAAGGCTGCGAGGCCAAGACCCATGAAGGGCCGCATCGGACGGGGGACCTGGGGGCGCACGGCCCCGGTTTATGCCACCTTCCGTCCGGCCGCGCCCCTTTTCCGCATGGGGGGCGGCAGGCCTGGCCTACACGCCCAGGAACAGCCGCTTGCCGAAGTTGAGCGCCAGGTCCGCGTCGAAGATCTTCTGCGCGGAGGTCTCGATGTCGTACTCCACGCGCAGGTACTCCACCGTGCGCGCGTCCGTGTCGCAGATGACGAAGCAGGCCCGGTTGTCGTAGTCGCGCGGCTGGCCCACGCTCCCCACGGACACGATGTACTTGTAGCCCTTGCGCAGCACGAACTTCTGCGCGACCACGTCGTTCACCTCGCCGTTGCCAATGGCGAACGCGCGGCACAGGTGGCTGTGGCCGATGAACGTCACTTCCGGCAGCTCCGCCACGTACGGCGTCAGCTCCCGCGCCTGCTCCAGCGCGAAGATGTACTCGTACGCCTTCGGGTCGATGGGCGACCCGTGGCAGAAGCCCACCTCGCCGATGCGGTACGTGTACGGGAGGCTCCTGAGCCAGGCCAGGTTCTCGTCGGAGATGACGTTGGCGCTCCAGTCGAGCGCGTGCCGGGCGGCGTCGTAGTAGTACGAGTAGTCCATCCGCCCCGCCACCGCGGCGTCGTGGTTGCCCAGGAGCGTGATCTCCGCCACCGAGCGCACCAGGTCACAGCACGGGTTGGGGGACGCCCCATAACCGACGATGTCCCCCAGCGACACAAAGCGGTCCACCTTCTGGTGCTCCGCCACCCTCAGCACCTCCGTGAGGGCCTCGATGTTGGAGTGGATGTCGGAGATGACGGCGATGCGCATGGGGACCCTAGGGGTGGGCTTGCTGCTGGGAGATGATGCGCCGCAGACTCGTCAGCGCGTCCGCGTCCAACGCTTCGAATCTCAGGCCCATGCCCGGGGGACGGCCGGCGGGCTGCTCTTCCTGCCGCAACCAGACGACCGTGGCCTGCGCCTGCAACTGCGTGTCCGTCGCCTGCTGGGTGAGCCGCACCTGCGTCCGCGTCCCCGCCGCCAGCGGGGTGCTCGTCCTCAGGAAGAGGCCGCCCTCGCTCAGGTTGGCGATGCGTGCATACAGGGTCACGTTCTCACCCTCGCACCAGCAGCGCAGGTGGGTGCCGACCCGCGCGTGCTTTCGATTCTCGCTCAACCGGGGGGACCTCCCGACGTGAAACTTCCCGTCCACGTCGGCGCTGAAAAAGGACGTCCGCACCGGATTTATTCATCCACTGCGTCCGCCCGAGCCTAGGGAGGGTGGGTGCGGCCCGTCAAGTTCCACACCGGGCCTTCCGTCCCCTCGCGAGCGCTCCCCTACCCGCCCAGCGGGCCCAGGTCGTCGAAGTGGGTGAGCTTCTTGAACTCGGCGAAGCGGGCGTGGATCTCCGGGCGCTGCACCTCGCGCAGGCGCTCCAGGCTGAACTTCTCCACGGTGAAGGAGGCCATCACGCTGCCCATGACCATGGCCTTGCGCAGCACCTGCTGATCCACCTTGCCGCCGGAGCTGGCCAGGGTGCCCATGAAGCCGCCGGCGAAGGTGTCACCCGCGCCGGTGGGGTCGAAGACCTCCGACAGGGGGAAGGCCGGGCAGGCGAAGATGTGGTCGTGGTCGAAGAGGAGCGCGCCGTGCTCGCCGCGCTTGATGACCACGCGGGACGGGCCCATGGCCAGGATGGCGCGGGCGGCCTTCACCACGTTGTGCTCGCCGGACAGCTGGCGCGCCTCCGCGTCGTTGATGAAGAGCAGGTTCACGCGCTGGAGCGTCTTGAGCAGCGCGGGGCGGCTGCCCTGGATCCAGAAGTTCATCGTGTCCGCGGCCACCAGCTTGGGCGCCTTCACCTGGTCCAGCACGCGCGACTGGAGCTCCGGGTGGATGTTGCCCAGGAAGACGTAGGGCGTCTCGCGGTAGGCGGCCGG
Organism: Corallococcus sp. M7; assembly: GCF_054512695.1. Classification (NCBI taxonomy): domain Bacteria; kingdom Pseudomonadati; phylum Myxococcota; class Myxococcia; order Myxococcales; family Myxococcaceae; genus Corallococcus; species Corallococcus sp. M7. Next base: position 4,847,087 of record NZ_CM137252.1, on the reverse strand, counting down.
CAGGTTGGGCGAGAAGGACTCGAAGACGTTGAGCTGGGTGTCCAGCGTCTGCGCCTCGTTGAGCTCCCAGCCGTACTTGCCCTTCCAGCGGAAGGTGCGGCCGGCCTCACGGGTCAGCCCCTCCAGGTCGATTCCGCGCCCGCGCAGGAACTGCAGGTGCGACTCCGGGAAGTCCTCGCCAATCACCGCCACCAGCTGCACGGGGCCGAAGAAGGACGCGGTCGTGGAGAAGTAGGTGGCGGAGCCACCCAGCACGTCCTCCTTCTTGCCGAAGGGCGTTTCCAGCGAGTCCAGCGCGATTGAACCGACGACGAGAAGAGACATGGAGGCTTCTTCCTGGGGGTGACCCGGCGCGCGTACGGCTTCGCGTCAGGGCACGGCGCGTTCCAGGGGAAACCCCGTGCCCGTGCCGGGTACGACACCTTCCCGGCAACGTCAAGGGGACAACGGTCTAGAACGCCGGGACGCCCGTGGTGGCGATGAGGGCCTTCAGGTCGTCGTCGGTGAAGAAGAAGCCCGCGCCGAAGAAGAAGTCGCGGCCGGCGATGAGGCGGCGGGTGGCCGCGTCACGCTGCTTGGCGTTGAGGATGTCGTCCATGCCCGCCATGACGAACAGGTGGTCGAACGCCTGGGCGCGCAGCGTGGCGCGCAGGCGCGGGTAGCGCAGCTCGTCCGCCGTGAAGTTGAACGCGTCCATCTTCAGGGTCAGCGCGTCGTCGAAGAGGTGCAGGTCCGCGCCCACACCGCCCGTGGATTCAATGAGGCCCACGCGCAGGGTGGTGAAGTAGTAGCGCTTGGCGAACTGGAGGCTGATCTTGAAGGACTCCTTGGTCACCTTCTGCGTCTGGATGACCGGGTCCCCGTCCGACGGCGGGTTCGTCTGCACCACCTGCGTGCTGACGGAGCCGCGCGGGTCGTCGATGATCTCCAGCAGGTAGTACTTGTCCGGCTTGGGGATGAGCCGCAGCGACAGGCCATTCTTCGACGCGCCCTGGGACACCAGGTAACTGCTGAACAGGCCCACCTCCGTCTGGAGGGTGCTCAGGCGGGTGGCGAACTCGCTGACGTCGGTGACGGCCTCGCTGAGGCGCTGGCCCAGCTGCTCGTCGGTGAGCAGCGCGCCCGCGGCGCCCTCGCCGTCCTTCACCTTGCGGGTGATGTCCTCCAGGTTGGCCAGGGTGTTGTCCAGCCGCCCCAGCGTCTGCTTGAGGCTGGAGACGCTCTCCTTGAACTCCCCTTCCCCGCTGCCCACGATGTTCTTGACGGTGCCCAGCACCTCGCGGACGTCCTGGGTGATGCGCTCCACGTTGGTGACGATGCGCGTCACCTCCGCGCCGTTGCCCTGGGTGATGGCGCGCACGTCGGAGGACACGCCCTCCACGTTCGCCATGATGGTGTCCAGGCGGTCCGTGTTGCGGCGCACCGTCGCGTCCACCGAGTCCGACAGGCGGACCAGGTTCTCCACGATGCGCTCCAGGCTGCCCGCGCCCTTCTCGCCGCCCAGCACCTCGCGCAGCGCGCCCGTCACCTGCTGGATGTCGGAGGTGATCTGCGACAGGGACTCGAAGACGGCCTCCACGCCCTGGGTGTCGATGACGCGGCGGATCTGCCCGCCGTTCTCCAGCTCAGGCGCCTGCTCCGTGCCCGGGTTCAGGTCGAGCAGGTAGTCGCCCAGCAGGGACTCCGAGCGCTTGGTGACCGCGGCGTCCTGGCGCAGGTCCACGCCCTTGCGGATCTTCAGCCAGATCTTCGCGCGGGTGCCTTCCAGACTGATGTCACTGATTTCGCCGACGGGGATGCCCGCGATCTGCACCCGGCCGCGGACCGCCAGGCCGGACGCATCCCGGAAGTAGGCCCACACCTGGGTGGAGTCACTGTCGCTCAGTCCGCCCTTCTTGGCGAACAGCACGAACGTGATGAGGAATCCTCCGGCGGCGAGGACCAGCAGGCCAACACGGAAGGGCGTGACGAGCTTCTTCACCTGATGTGACTCCGAGCGCTACCACCGGCCGCGCGCGACTCTAACGATTTGCATGCCGGGTGCCAGCTTTTCATGAAGGACTGGAATCCTTGGGGGACCGGATTCCCTACCTGAAGGTCCTAGTTCTTGCCGAACCACGTCTGGAGGAAGACCTGGACGGCCGGGTGCTGGGACTCCCGCAGCTTCTCCGGCGGACCGTGTTCCACGATGACGCCCTTGGACAAGAAGGCGATCTGATTGGCCACGTTGAAGGCGGACGCGATGTCGTGGCTGATGACCACGCTGGTGACGCCCAGCTCCTTCTGCGCGGTGAGGATCATGTCGTCCACGGAGTCCGTGGTGATGGGGTCCAGGCCGGTGGTGGGCTCGTCATAGAGGACGACCTTGGGGTCCAGCACCACGGCGCGCGCCAGGTCCACGCGCTTGCGCATGCCTCCGGACAGGTCCGCGGGGAAGCGGCCCTCCACCTCGCGCTTGAGCCCCATGAGGTCCAGGCGCTTCCTCACCTGGACGCGGATCTCGTCCTCGGACAGCTTCGTATGCTGGCGCAGCGGGAAGGCGACGTTCTCGAACACCGTCATGGAGTCGAAGAGCGCGGCGGCCTGGAACACCATGCCGAAGCTGCGGCGCACCTGCTGCAGCCCCTCCACGCTCATGGGGACGATGTCCTGCCCGTCGATGATGACCTTGCCGCTGTCCGGCTTGAGCAGGCCGATCATGTGCTTCATCAGCACCGTCTTGCCGGAGCCGGAGCCGCCCAGGATGACGCAGGTGCTGCCCGCGGGCACGGTGAGGTTGATGCCGGTGAGGACCTTGTTCCCCGCGAACGTCTTGTGCAGGTCCACGATGTCGATCATGGCCCGCTGGGAGTCGGCAGCTGTCGGAGTCCGGGGGTCCATCAGTGCATCAACATGCCGACGATGAAGTCGAGGATGAAGATGGACAGCGCGCTCGCCACCATGGCTTCCGTGGTCGCCTGGCCCACGCCCTTGGCGCCGCCGGACGCGTTGTAGCCCTTGTAGCAACAGATGAGGGCCACGGAGAGGCCGAAGATGGCGCCCTTGAGCAGGCCCTCGTAGACGTCCGCTGGCGCCATCCACTGCTGGGTGCGCGAGAGGAAGGTACCGGGGGAGATGCCCAGGCCGAAGACGGCGACCACGTAGGCGCCCGTCATGCCCGTGGTGTTGAAGAGCATGGTGAGCGCGGGGACCATGAACAGGCCCGCGAGCACCCGGGGGACCAGGAGGTACTGGACCGGGTTGACGGCCATGGTCTCCAGCGCGTCCACCTGCTCGGTGACGCGCATGGTGCCCAACTCCGTGCACATGGCGGAGCCGGCGCGCATGGTGACCATCAGCGCGGCGAACACGGAGGCCAGCTCTCGCGTGAGCGTCAGGGCCACGGTGGGGCCCACCAGGCTCTCCGCGTCGAACAGGGCGAAGGCCGTGGACGTCTGGAGGGCGAACACCATGCCGGTGAAGGTGCCGGTGAGCCCCACGATGAAGATGGAGCCCACACCCACGAAGTCCAGCTGGGTGAAGAGGTTGTGCAGCCGGAACGGGCGGCGCACGCTCCAGCGGAAGACGTCCAGGCCCAGGGCCACCACTCCGCCAATGCTGCTGACGACGTCGATGATGCCCTTGCCGAGGCCCTCCACCGACTGGGTGAAGGCGCCGGTGATCCGGTTGGGTTTGCTGGGGGTCTCGGTGGTCATGCGTTCAGGCGGGCGACTCTACGTGCTCCGGACGGCGGCACAAGGGAACTGAGCGCGGGCCCATCCCACCCCCACCTCCATCGGCTGGTTGCCCGGAGGGCTCCCACGCGGCGCGCGGGTGGGATGCGATGGGGCTTCCTCCGCCTGGGGTCGGCCGTTATGTTGCGCGGCCCTCTTTACTTCCACGCCCGGCGCGCCCTTCTGGGAGTTGCCGGGCCAGAGCGACACGACAGCATGGCTACTCAGAAGGTCGGCGGCGAGGTGGATGCCCAGTGCACCCGCTGCAAGATGAACCTGGCGCACACCATCCTCGCGATGGTCGGTCCCAAGATCGTGCGCGTCCGCTGCAACACCTGCGGCGGGGACCACGCGTTCCGTGGCGCGGCGGGCGTCACGGACCGCCCCACCAAGGCCGCCGCGACGCGCGCGCCCCGCGCCGCCTCTTCCAGCACGCCCCGCGCGGAGAAGGTGGTCATCTCCTTCGACGAGCAGTTGGCGGGCAAGGACATCGCGAGCGCGCCCAAGTACAGCCCCAAGGACACCTACAAGGTGGATCAGGTGATCCACCACCCGACGTTCGGCGTGGGCCTGGTGACGGCGGTGCGCGGCGACAAGGTGGACCTCACCTTCCGCTCGGACACCAAGACGCTGGTGCACGGCCGGGGCGGCGCTCCGGCGGACAAGCCCGTCTTCAGTCCGCCGACGAACAAGCACACCGGCCCCGCGGACAAGCCCCAGGCCGAGCCGCCCCCGGAGGCGGACACGGCCGCTGAGACTTCCCTGTCTTCCGGGGATTGACCCGGAGGCCGGAGCGGCGGTCAACTAGGTCGCTGGGTGTCCCGTATGCGTCCGCCGCTCCCCCTCGCTCTCTGCCTCCTGATGCTGGGTGCCGCCGTCGCACGGGCGGATCCGCCGGAGGTGGAGGCGACGCCCGGGCGCGTGGTGCTCGGGCAGGACGTCACCGTGGAGGTGCGGGTGCGGGTGCCCAGGGGCGCCGGCCCCGTGCGCGCGGCGGCCTCCTCTGGAACCTGGGAACAGACGCGGGTGGAGGGCGGCGCCGAGCGCGTCTTCCACTGGACGCCTCCGCCGGTGCGCTACCCGCTGTGGGCGGTGCTCGCGTTCTGGGTGGAGGACGGCCGCGCGCCGGAGGTCACCACCGTGCGGCTGCCCCTCCTGGGACGCACCACGCTGGACGTGTCCACGGCGCCGGGCGCGGAGGTGGTGGTCGCGGTGGGCGACGCGCGCTTCGGCCCGGTGAAGGCGAACGGGCGAGGCCAGGCGCAGGTGCCCGTGGAGGTGCCGCCGGATGCGACGGAGGCGCGCGTGCTCGCGACCCGGGGCACGCTCACCACGGATCGCCGCGCGCCGCTGGAGGTGCCCGCCGCGCGTCCGCTCGTAGCCGCGCTCACGCCGGATCCGCTGCCCGTGGAGGGCGGTGGCTGGCTGATCATCGCGGGTAACGAGGAGCGGATCGCCGCCTCGGAGCTGAGCGTGGAGGCGGAGGGCGCCACCGTGAAGCCGGTGGATCCGGACCGCGCGCGCTACACGGTGCAGCCGCGCGCGGACGCCACGGACGTGTCCGTCACCGTGCGCTGGACTGATGCGCCCGTCGAGGACGCGGTGACGCTCCAGGGCGCGGTGAAGCCCGCCGCCGTGCGGCCCGCGGAGGTGGTGATCATCGACACCGACAGACCCTTCCCGGCACACGGTGTCGCGGTCCCGGCGGCGGCGGTACGGACGTCGCTGTTCCTCCTGGGCGGCGCCGCGTTCGCGAGCGGCGCCAATGGAGGGCCGCTGCTGGGGCTGGGCGTCTCCGTGCCGCTGCCGGTGCCGGCACCGTTCTGGCGCGTGGCGGCGGAGGCGGAGGTGGGCCTGCGTCACGCAAGCATGGACGGACAGCAGGGAGGCGCGGAGGTGCACTCGCGCGTGTGGGGGATCCCCCTGCTTTTGTCCGCGCGGGTCACCCTTTTCCAGCGGGGTTCCTTTCAGCTGGACGGCCGTGCAGGCGGCGGAGTGCTGGCTTTGAGCCATCACCTGTCGACGCAAGGCATTGGGACCGGGGACGTCTTTCCTGACGTCGTGGATGAGCGCAGAGTGCGCGCCATGGGATTCCTGGCCGCGCAGGGCGCCTACCGGTTGGGCCGTTTCAGCCTCCTCACGGAGGTGCGCGCGGCATTGGCGCCGGTGGAGACCCCGTCGCTGCGCGCCGAGCTGGGCGGCGTGTCCGTGTCCGCGGGGCTGAGGTTCGTCCCGTGATGCGCGCGGCCCTGGCCACCACGGTGGGGATGGCGGTGCTGGCGTGGGCCTGCACGGGGGATCCCGCTGCGCTGCCTCCGCCCACCATCGTCGGCGTGGAGCCCGCGACGCTGCCGGTGAACGCGAAGGACGAGGACGTCACCGTTCGGTTCGACGCGCGCTACAGCGTGGCCGTGGACTACGGCGAGGAGAAGGTGGATGCGCGCATGGGGTCTGGCCGCATCTGGATGGATGATCAGGAAGCGGCGGTGTCGAGCTTCGACCCGGCGGGCGTCGCCATCGTGACGGTGCCCCGGGGGCTGGGCGCGGGCGCGCACGCGGTGCGGCTGCGACTGGATGACGGGCGCGAGGCGGTGGCCGAGGGCGCCCTCACCCTGCGCCCTCCGGGACAGGAGGTCATCGACCCTCCCCTCCCCGAGGACGGCGGCGTGCTCATCCTCACCGACGCCGGGCCCGTCTACGGCGACTTCGACGGCGGGGTCGACGAAACGGACGGCGGCGACCGGGTGATGGACGCGGGCCCCGGGCCGGACGAGCCGATGCGCGAGGGCGACGTCACGGGCTTCAGCTTCGACACCATCGAAGGCACGCGCGTGAGCCGGACGTCCTTCGCCATCACGGTGCGCGCCCAGGGGCCGAGGGCCGGACACTTCCAGGGCTCGGTGGAGCTGAGCGCGTCGCGCGGGACGGTGACGCCCAGCAAGATCGGCCCCTGCATCCTGGGCGCGTGCCTCGCGTTCGTCGTCATGGACGCGCCCGCGGGCAACGTGCACCTCACCGCGAGGGACAGCTTCGGCGTGACCGGCGACTCCAACACGTTCCGCCTGGAGCCGTACAAGTAGCGCCGCGCCTCACCCCGCAGCGCGCAGCAGCTCCAACGTGCGCTGCATGTCCGCGGGAAGCGGCGCGTCCACGCCGCGCGCGGGCAGCCCGGGCAACGCGGGCCACTCCACCCGGGCGGCATGCAGCGGCGTCCGGGTCAGCACCTCCTGACTCCCCTGCCCTCCCAGGTCGCCTTCCGTGAGCGGCGCCTCGCGGCCGTACTGGTGGTCCACGAGCAGCGGATGCCCCAGGGACAGCAAGTGCACGCGGATCTGATGCGTGCGGCCCGTCAGCGGCTCCGCCTCCACCAGCGACGCGCTCGCGAAGGTCTCCACCGGACGCACCCGCGTGCGTGACAGCTTCGCGTCCGGCTCCTCCGGCTTCGCCACGCGCATGCGCCCCTTGCGGCCGGCGACGAGCGGCGCGTCCACCATCTGGGGCGCCTCCAGCCGGCCCTCCACCAGGGCGCGGTAGCGCTTGCGCACCTTGCCCGTCTCGAAGGCCTGGGACAGCGCGCGGTGCACGGCCGCGTCCAGCGCGAACACCAGCGCGCCGGACGTGTCGCGATCCAACCGGTGCACCACGAAGACCTTGCGGCCCAGGTGGGCTTCCAGCGTGTCGCGCAGGGACGGGCCGCCCTCACGGCCGGGGATGACGAGCACCCCGGCCGGCTTGTCCACCACCATCACGCCCGCGCCCTCGAAGAGGACGCGGGGAACGTCACGGCTCATTCGTAGTCCGATGCCGGCACGACGGTGATGGGGCCCAGCCCCTCCAGGAGCGGCTTCACCTCCGACGCCTTGCCCAGCACCACGATGACGGGCCGGTCCGCGAAGGCGTACTTCTTCGCCGCGGCGGCCACGTCCCTGGGCGTCACCGCGCGCAGCCGGTCGCGGAACTTCTCCACCCAGTCGTCGCCCAGGCCGTGCATGCGCATGTCCGCGATGACGGAGGCCACGGACTCGTTGGTCTCCGTGCGCAGCGGATACAGGCCGGCCAGGTAGCTCTGCGCGTCCTTCAGCTCACGGGGCTTGAGGCCGCCGTCGCGCACGCCGTGGATCTCCTTCAGCGCCACGTCGATGATCTCCCGCGTGGACGCGGTCTTCGTGAACGTGGACAGCGCGAAGATGCCGGCCGCGCTCATCGTGTCGAAGTAGGAGCTGACGCCGTAGGTGAGGCCCCGGTTGACGCGGATCTCGTTCATCAGCCGCGACGTGAAGCCGCCGCCCAGCGCGATGTTCATCGCCGTGGCCGGGAAGTAGTCCTCGTGGCCCAGCCAGAAGCCGGGGCCGCCCAGGCGCACCTGGGACTGCGTCTGGTCCGGCTTGTCCACCAGCAGCACCGTGCCGGCCTTCGCCAGCGGCTCCTGCTTGCGGGGCAGCATCGGCTCCGCGTCGGGGCCGCCCGTCCAGCCGGCGAAGGCGCGCTCGGCCTCCGCGGCCACGGTCGCCGGGTCGATGGCGCCCACCACCGTGAGCAGGGAGATGCGCGGCCCCATGCACTCGGCGTGGAAGCGGACCACGTCGTCGCGGGTGAAGGTGGACACGGTGCGCTTGTTGCCGCCCAGGTCGCGCCCGTACGGATGGTCCCCCCAGATGGCGCGCGTGAAGGCGCGGTCCGCGATGGAGGACGGATCATCCAGGTCGTTGGCGAACTGCGCCAGCGCGCGCTCCCGCGCGTCCACGACCTCCTTCTCCGGGAACGTGGGCTCGCGCACCACCTGCCCCAGCACGTCCAGCATCGCGGAGAAGTGCTCCGCGGGCGTGGTGAGGTAGACGGACAGCACGTCCTCGTTGACGCCCGCGTAGAGGCTGGCGCCCACGAACTCGATGGCTTCACTGATGCCATCCGCGTCCATGCGCTTCGTGCCCCGGCGCATAAGGCGCGCGGTGAAGTCCGCCAGGCCGTCCTTGCCCTGCGGGTCCCACACCCCGCCCGCGCGCATCACCAGCCGCACGGAGACGAGCGGCAGCGGCCCGCGCTCGGCGGCGATGACCCTCAGGCCCGTGGACGTCGTGCTCTCATGCAGCGCGGGCAGCTTCAGCTCGCCGGTGGCGGCGGACTTCGGCGCGGGCGCGGCCTTCACCAGCTTCTTCAGCTTCCTGGCCTGGGCCGGGACGGCCTTCTTCGCCTGCGCGACCTTCTTGCGAGCGGCGGTGGCCTGCTTGCGCACGGCCTTGGCGGCCTTGCGGACGGTGCTCTTCACGTTGGCGATCTTTCGGGAGGCCATGGTTTACGCCTCCGCCGCTTCGTCACCGGCCTCTTCGGCGCCGGCTTCGGGATGGAGGGTGACCACCGAGCGGCGCTCGGGGGCGAAGTACTTCGCGGCCACGGACTTCACCTGCTCCGCCGTGACGGACGCGTAGAAGGTCGGCAGGGACAGGCCCTCGCGCCAGTCGCCCAGCAGGGCCTCGTAGTGGCCCAGGGCGTGGCCCCGGCCGCTGTTGGTGGACAGCTCCCGCAGGTGGTCCGCGCGCAGGTTGTTCTTCGCCTTCTGCAGCTCCTTGTCGGTGACGCCCTCGCGCGCAAGCCGCTCCAGCTCCGCGTACAGCAGGGCCTCCACCTTCGCCGCGTCCGAGTCCGGCTTGAGCTCCAGGTAGAACAGGATGGTCCCCGGGTCGATGCGCCAGCTCCAGTCGAGCATCACCGACACGGCGGCCTTCTGGTCATACACGAGCGACTTCACCAGCCGGCTGCCCTCGCCCTTGGTGAGGATGTACTGGACGACGTCCAGCACCAGCGTGTCCTCGTCGCTGGCGGCGGGGCCGCGGAAGCCGATCATCACGGACGGCGACTGCGCGGGGTGGCGCACCACGGCGCGGCGCTCGCCCTTCTGCTCCGGCTCCGCGTTGAGCACCGGCGCGGGCGTGGGGCCGCGCGGGATGTTGCCGTAGTAGCGCTTCACCAGCGCGAGCGTCTTCTTCGGGTCGATGTCCCCGACGATATAGAGCACCGCGTTGTTGGGCGCGTAGTACGTGCGGAAGTACTCCTGGCAGTCCTCGCGGGTGATGTTCTCGATGTCCGCCATCCACCCGATGACGGGCCAGCGGTACGCGTGCGCCTTGTAGACGAGCGTGCCCAACTCCTCGTCCATCATGCCGGGGATCTCATTGTCCACGCGGACGCGGCGCTCCTCCATCACGACCTGGCGCTCGCTGGCCAGGGTCTGGTCGGAGATGCGCAGGGAGCGCATCCGGTCCGACTCCAGGTCGAGCACCGTCTCCAGCGCGTCCGCGCTGAAGTCGTCGTAGTACACGGTCATGTCATTGGACGTGTACGCGTTCGAGCGGCCGCCGTTGGACTCCAGCGTCTTGTCGAACATCTTGGGGCCGTACTTCTTCGCCCCGTTGAACATCATGTGTTCGAACAGGTGGCTGATGCCGGTGATGCCGGGCCGCTCGTTGCGGCTGCCCACCTGGAAGAAGGTGTAGAGGCTGACCACCGGGGCCTGATGGTTCGCCAGCAGGCGGACCTTGAGGCCGTTGGGCAGGGTTGCCTCGTGAACGTCGAAGAGCGCTGCGAGCGTGGGGTCCACCGCGCGCACGGCGGTGGACCGCGGGGATGCCTTGGACATAGGTGCCACACCGTAACCACGGCGCGGCTAGAGATCCACGACACCTTGACGCAGGGCCATCACCACCGCGTCCACGTGGGAGTTGACGCCCATCTTCCGGTAGATATGCGACAGGTGCGTGCGCACCGTGCGCCGCTCCAGCGTCATCACCCGCCCCACCTCCGCGTTGGACAGGCCCTTGGCCACGTAGCGAAGGACGTCCAGCTCCACGGCCGTCAGCCCCCAGGGCAGCTCGGCGGGCTTCTGGGCGGGCTTGGATTGGATGGACTGGAAGTAGTTCCAGAAGCGCCGGGCGATGATGGGCTCCAGCACGGTGCCCCCGTCCATGACCTCCTGGATGCCGGAGCGGATCTTCTCCGGCCCCACTCGCTTCACCAGGTAGCCGGACGCACCGGCCTGGATGGCCTCGTAGACCTTCTGCTCGTCCTCGAAGGACGTGAGGATGAGGATCTCCACCTCGGGCGCGCGGCGCTTGACCTTCTGGGTCACCTGGATGCCGTTGAGGCTGGGCAGCTCCAGGTCCAGCAGGACGAGCTGCGGGCGTTCACGGACGATGTCGTCCACCGCCTGCTCGCCGTCCTGGGACGTGCCCACGATCTCCAGCTCCGGAAAGGTGCCCAGCACCTTGACCAGGTTCTTCAGGAGCTGGGGCTGGTCCTCGACGACGAAGATGCGCGTGCGCTCCACGGAACTCACCGCCTGGTGGGGGGAGGCTGGAACTGTTCGTCCAGCTTCTGGTGCTGGCCCCGCGAGAAGCGGAGCTGGAAGTCCTTCTGCTCGCCGGTGGAGATGGCCACCACGCGGATGTCGCGAGTGCCCACGCGGACCGGGTAGTTCAGCAGCGGCGTCGCGCGGCGCACCTTCGCCCCGTCGATGAAGACGTTCGCCGGCAGGTTCGTGCGCAGCGTGAGGAATGCGCGCTGGTTCTTGGGAGGAACGCCGGGCTCGGCGGTGTCCCCCTCCGCGTCCTCGTCCTCGATGTCCCGCGCGCCCGGGTTGGGCGGCGGCGCGGGCGGTGGAGGCGCGATGGGCTTGAGCGCGGACGGGTTCGCGGGCGGCGCGGGCGTGTTCGGGTCGTAACGGGGCAGCTCCGGTTCCCGCACCGGCTCCAGGCCCAGCCGCCACGCGGCGACGGCGAACATGAACAGGCCCACCAGGGCGATGCCGCCCGCGATGAAGAGCAGGCGCTTGCGGCGGGTGCCGGCGTCCACCGCGTCCATGCGCGGCGTCTCCACCGTGTCGAAGCGCTGGTTCACCGGCAGGTGCCGGTCCGACGGCGCGGGCACGGCCATGTCGGAGCGCGCGCGGCCCTCCGCCTTCGGAGGAGCCATGCGGCGCTCCGAGCGGGGTTCGGCGGGAAGGGCTTCGGTGGGTTCGGCGCGGCCCCGGCGATCAGCGGCGGCGGGCACTCCCCCGCCAGCGGGGAGGATCGCCGTCTCCTGGCCGGGAGCCCTGCCGCCAGCCCCCTTCGCGGGGCGCAGGGCCGGGCGCTTCGGCGGTTCTTCTTCCGGACTCCCGGGCTGGCCGGGGCGCATGGCGGCGCGGCGGCCGGAGGGAGGAACGGGTTCATCTCCGCCCAGGGGCGGCCCCGGGCGCATGGCCGCACGGCGGCCGGTGGGCACGGGCGGTTCGTCGTCCCCGAGGGCCGGACCGGGGCGCATGGCGGCGCGGCGGCCGGTGGGCACGGGCGGTTCATCGTCCCCGAGGGCCGGACCGGAGAAGTCCTCGATGACCTTCACGCGCGGATTGCGTCCCGCGCGCGCGGACGCCGGACTGTCCGGACGGCGGGACTTCTGCGCGAGGACTCCTGGCGGCGCGTCCCAGCCCTGCTCCAGCGGCCCCGCGTGTGAAGGGTCCGTGCTCCGTGCTCCGCTCGTCGGCTCGGGCTCGTCGTTCGCGGGCGCGTCACCATCCGGCGCGTAGTCCTCGGGGCGGAACGCCTCGAAGCCGGGCGCGGCCTCCTGCGTCTCGGCGGACGCCTCCTGCTCCGTGGGCGCTCGGCTGTACGGCGCGCGCTGGACGATGGAGGCCTCCAGCTCTTCCGCGTGCAGGTCGTCCATCTCCGCGCCGGAGACGGGCTCCAGTTGGAAGGGCTCCGCGAACGGCACGGGCCCGGGTGCGGCGAGGCTCACCTCGTTGGGGAACAGCTCCGACACGAAGCGCGCCACCTCCTCCGCGCCGGGCAGGCCGCCGCCCGCGGAGAGGAAGTTGCGCAGGGCCTGGGCGAACTCGCCGCACGAGCGGAAGCGCCGCTGGGGCGCCGGATCCAACGCGCGCATGATCGCCGGATCCAGCCGCGAGTTGATCCGCCGGTCCAACCGGCTGGGCGGAGGCAGCGTCTCGCGGCGGGTGCTCACGCCGCTGCCGGGCACCACGGCCTCGCGCAGCGTGAGCAGCTCGTACGCGATGGCGCCCAGCGAGTACACGTCGGACGCCTCCGTGGGCGTCTCGCCGCGGGTGACCTCCGGTGCCCGGTAGGCGCTGCGGCCCCGGTGCGCGAACGTGCGCTTGAGCTGGGGCACGGACAGGAGCGCCTGGAGCGCGCCGAAGTCGCAGATGGCCGGGAAGCCGTCGCGGGACAGGAGCACGTTGCCGGGGGTGATGGCCCCGTGGACGGCGCCCGCGTCGTGCGCGAGCTGCACGGTCTCCAGCAACTGGATGACGATGGACAGCGCCACCGTGGGCGGCAGCAGCACCTCCTTCGTGTTGAGGCGCTGGAGCGCGACGCCCAGCGTGAAGCCGTCCACGTCCTCGCGCACCACGGCGAGCCGCTGGCGCACGAAGCCCACGTCCACGACATGGAGGAGGCCCGGGTGGCGCACGGGCTGGAGCAGCCGCACCGTCTCCGCCAGCGAGCGGGCATAGGCGGGGTCGGAGGTGCGCGGCAGGAAGAGCTTCACCGCGACGGGGATGGTGGGCAGCAGCACGGACTCGTACAGCTCCGCGAGGTCCCCTGCCTCGGTGCGGCCGATGAGCCGGTACGTCCCGCTCATCGTTGCTTCCGGGGCGCCTTGGGCGTGCTGGCGCGGCGGCGGGTCACGGCGGCGAACATGAAGCCACACCACACGCACGACTCACCGCGCCGTCCCCGGGGCAGCTCCAGGGTGCAGCCGGGGCAACGGGGACGGGGCCTGGCGGTGCGGACGGTGGCGGCGGAGGCGCTGGCGCGGGTGCGGACGACGGGCGGCTTGCGGGCCTCCAGGGCGAGCCGGGCCTCCAGACGACGCACCCGGTCCTCCAGCGCGGTGATTCGAGCGGCCAGGCGCGCGTGGAGGTCCTCGGCGGAGGCCGGGGATGGACGTGGGGTGCGCATCGTTGGACAGAGCGTGCCAGCCCCGTGCGAAGCCCGCAAGGACGCGGGCGAAGGGTGTGCGGCGCGTGTTATGTCTTGAGGTCCCGTGTCGCCCCTACTCTCGACTGTCAGGCCCATCCCGGGCGGACCCTCCGTGGATCCGCTGCACGGGAGCTTCCGTTCCTCCATCCGCCGCGAGCACGCCGACGACGCGGCCCGCCGGGCGAGGGACCTGCTCACCGACGATGTGCTCGGCCGGCTGCTCACCACGCCGCGCGAGGCCGCGGACCAGGTGCCGCATTCGCGGGACGTGTTCGTCAACCGCAACCTGCGCATGGACCACATCGAGCTCATCGGGTTCGACATGGACTACACGCTGGCCATCTACCACATGCGCCGGCTGGAGCAGTTGTCGTTTGACATGACGCTCGCGAAGCTGATCAGCGAGTACGGCTACCCGCCGTTCGTGGGAGGCCTGCTCTACGATCACCACTTCGTGATGCGCGGCCTGGCGGTGGACCGCGTCAACGGCAACGTCCTGAAGATGGACCGCTTCGGTCACGTGGGGCGCGCGTACCACGGCCTGCGTCCGCTCAAGCGCGACGCGTGGAAGGAGCTGTACCGCAACAAGCGCGTGCGGCTGCGCAACCCGCAGTTCGCGTGGAACGACACGCTCTTCGCGTTGCCGGAGACGTGCCTGTACTCGGGCATCATCGAGCTGATGGAGTCGCTGGGGCACACCGTGAACTACGGCAAGCTCTACGACGACATCCGGGAAGCCATCGACACGGTGCACCGGGACAACTCGCTCAAGCGGGAGATCCGCAAGGACCTGGCGCGCTACGTGTTCCTGGATCCGGAGCTGGGTCCGGCGTTGCACAAGCTGCGCTCGGGCGGGAAGCGGTTGTTCCTGCTAACGAACTCCGCGTGGGACTACACGAACGCGGTGATGCGCTACCTCTTGGACGGGCAGTTGCCGGAATACCCCAGCTGGCGCAACTACTTCGACTTCGTGGTGACGGCGGCGGGCAAGCCGGCCTTCTTCACGGAAGCGCGGCCGTTCCTGGAGCTGGACTCCTCCACGGAGGCCGGCAAGGTCGTGGGCGAGGCGAAGTCGCTGGAGCGCGGCACGGTGTACTCGGGCGGCAACCTGGCCCAGTTCGAGGAGTTCACCGGCTACCGGGGCGAGCACATCCTCTACGTGGGCGACCACATCTACGGCGACATCCTGAAGTCGAAGAAGTCGTCGCTGTGGCGCACGTGCATGATCGTCCAGGAGATTGAGGACGAGATCACCTACACGGACGCGCGGCGCGAGGAGATCACCACGTTGTCCGAGGTGGAGCTGACGCGAGCGCGGCTGGACGACGAGGTGAACCACCGCAAGACGGTGCTGAACACCCTGGAGCGCAGGCTGGAGCGCGAGGAGCTGTCGGCTCCGGAGCGCCAGGAGGTGGAGGAGCTGCGCAAGAAGGTGAAGGCGGAGCTGGAGAAGCTGCGCCGTTCGCTGAAGGAGACCAACGGCATCGCGGACACGCTGGAGCGCGACGTCGAGGAGGGCTTCAACCCGTACTGGGGCCTGCTGTTCAAGGAGGGCAACGAGAACAGCCGCTTCGGCTACCAGGTGGAGCAGTACGCGTGTCTCTACACGAGCCGCGTGTCGAACTTCCTGCACCACTCGCCCATGCAGTACTACCGCTCGCCGCGCGACCTGATGGCGCACGAGCAGGCTGGAGCGCTGTCGAGCAAGATGTCCCCCATGGGCAGTGAGGGTCCGCCGAAGGGGTCGGAGAAGGAGTAGCTCAGGGCGTCGCGGGCAGCCGTCCCCAGATGACGTCACTGAAGCGCGAGGTGGGCTCCGGCTGGATGCCCACCTTCTTCAGGTCATCGGTGTGACGGGCGCCCTTCACGACGACCCACCGGCGAGCGACACGTCTCCCCTCCTCCACCGCTTCAGGAGTGAGGGGGGCATGCTCCGCGAAGCGGCGCAGGACGTCGAAGGCGGGCTGGGCCTTCTTCGGCTTGGCGAACATCGGGTCGAAGAACACGACGTCGAAGGACTTCGAGGGCAGCGTCTTCAAGTACGCGTGAGCATCCGCGTGGATCACTTCGATGGCGCACGAGTCCGCGCCCCGGTCGTAGCGCTGGAGCCCCTCCGCGGCGACGACGCACAGGGGCAGGCTCTTCTCCAGGCCGACGACACGGCCCGTGGGCCCGACGGCAAGCGAAGCCACCAGCGCGTCTTGAGCCAGCCCCAGGGTGCAGTCGAGCACGGCATCCCCGGGGACGATCTCCGCGACCTTGAGGAACGCATCATCGCGCTGCCCCTGCCGCAGCCGCATGCGCCGCAGGTGCGCCATGCCCGCGTGGAAGCCGAATGAACCCTGCGGCGCCCACAGCGTCACGCCATCGCCGCCCACGACGAGCAGCGCATCGACCTTGGAGCCCAGCCAGGGCGCGATGCCCTCACCGGAGCGGCGCGGAAGGAACGGCAGGCTCCACCGCTGCGCCACGGCCCGCGCCTCGCGCACCGTGGCCGCATCCGTCTTCGTGCTGGTGGTGACAGCGAGGGGAACCGACACCGCCACCCTACTCCGCGACCGCCGCCAGCTTCCGGCCACCCTGCATCTGCGCCACCGTCACGGACTGGTTCCGGCCGTTGCGCTTCGAGTGGTACAGGCACTGGTCCGCCAGGTCGATCATCTGCTGCTTCTCCATGGCGTTGTCCGGGAACGTCGCGATGCCCAGCGACATCGTGATGCGCAGCGGGCCCATCTCCGTCTGGAACACCTCCGCCATCACCGCCTCGCGGATGCGCTCCGCGATGATCTTCGCGCCCTGCACGTCCGTCTCCGGCATCACCATCACGAACTCCTCGCCGCCGTAGCGGGCGACGACGTCCGTGTCCCGCGCCAGCGTCTTGATGATGCGCGCCACGCCCTTGAGCACCTGGTCGCCCGTCGGGTGGCCGTAGGTGTCGTTCACGCTCTTGAAGTGGTCCACGTCCGTCAACATGATGGAGCACTTGCGGTTGTACCGCCGCGCCTGCGCCAGGATTTCGTCCGCGCGCGACTGGAACGTGCGGTGGTTCAAGAGGCCCGTGAGGCCGTCCGTCGTCGCCATCCGCTCCATCTGCTCGTAGAGCTGCGCGCGCAACACCGCCTGCGCCGCCTGGATGGCGATGACCTCGATCATCCGCAGCACGTCCTGCTCGAACGCCGCCTTCTTGCGCGACCCCGCCACCAGCGTGCCCAGAATGCGGTCCCCCGCCACCAGCGGGAAGATCTTCAGCGCGCCCAGGCCGCGCACCTGCGTCTCCTCATCGAAGATGACCTGGCGGTCCATCGCCTTGATGTCCCGCCCCGGCAGCGGCGCCCCGTAGCGCACCACGTTCGCCACCAGGCCATTGTTGTCCTGGAACGTCTGCCCCTCCAGCGCCTTGCCCTGCGCCGTGACGCCCGTCATCCGCGCCACGCGGTGCACCCGCTTGCCCTCGACCTCCGACACCAGCGTCACCGCGCAGAAGTCCAGGCCCGCCAGCTGCCGCGTCGCCTCCAGCACCGCCACGAACACCTGGTCCGGGCTGCCCGCGCGGTTGAGCTCTTCAATCGCCCGGAAGAACCGGTCCTTCTCATCGCGCGTCTTGCGGATGTAGCTCATCACCCGCTCCACCTCGATGGAGCGCAGCACCTCTCCCGCGATGGTGGTGAGCATCTTCTCGTCCTGGTCCGTGAACGGCTCGTTCTTGAGCTTGTCCGCCACCAGCACGCCGCGCACCAGCCCGCTGCCCTCCAGGATGGGCACCGCCAGCAGCGCCTGCACCGTGGGGCCACCGCCCTCGTAGTACGTGACGCCCTTGAGCCCCTGCGGCGAGTTCATCCGCACCGGCGCGCGGCGCTTCAGCACGCCGCCGATGATGCCCTCGCCCGCGTTGAACTTCTCGCGCTGCACCCGCTCCGAACCCGAGCGGCAGTCGTACAGCTTCAGGCTCCGGTCGTCCGACGTGAGCAGGAACGCCGCGCAGGTGTCCGTGCGCAGGCCCGTCTCCGCGATCTCCAGCGCCGCGTGCACCGCGCCCTCAATCTCCTTCACCGACGCGACCAGCCACTTCTCGTCGGAGTTCATCCCGCTGAAGCTGTCCTGCGTCCCGGAGGACACCAGCCGGAAGGTGCGCGCGCGCTCCTCCACCTCACGGATGCGCTTCTGCACCGCGTCCGACTCCGCCCGCTTCGCCACCGCCATCCGCGTGGACAGCACCAGGTGGTACAGCCCCGCGAACAGCGCCAGGAACGCCGCGTGCGTCAGGAACCCGGTGACGTTCACCACCGGCCCGCCCAGCGTCACCAGGCCGTCGTACACCAGCGCCACGCCCAGAAGCGTCATGCCCGCGTTGCGCGGCAGGAACGCCACCAGGAACGCCATCAAGAGGTAGACGATGGGGAACAGCTCCCCGCCGCCAATGGCCACCACGATGAAGGCCGCGGAGATGAGCCCGCCGCCCAGCTCCAGGTCGTCACGCAGGTCGATGACCGCGCCCACCGAGGAGCGCATGGCCCGGCGCCACGCCGCCATGCCGATGCCGACGAGCAGCCCCATCACCAGCGCCGCTTCCGTCCAGCCCAGCGTGTGCAGGTCCCGGAAGCCGCCGCGCGCCAGGTGGACGAACGTGGCCAGCGCCACCGCGGCGGGGATGGCTCGGAAGAACGCGCGCACGAGCTTCGCGGGAGAGGGCACCACGGACAGCGAGGTCATGGCGACTCCAGGTGGAAGACGATTTCGCCCGGCTTCACGTAGCCGAGCTCCTCACGGACCGACTGCTCGAGCGTCGCGGGGTCCTTGCGCAGCGCCGCGATCTCCTTGCGGAGCGCGTCGTTCTGCGCGGCCAGCGCGCGGTTGCGCTCGTCGAGCGCCTCCACGTCCTGGCGCAGGCGCAGGTAGCGCCGGAAGCCCTTGGCGTCCGCCACCGAAGCGAGGCTCAAGGCCACCGCCACCACCGCCGCCACCATCAGGAGCTTTCGCCGGGACGTCATGAGCGCCGGCGAAGGTACCAGCGGCCCCCCTGCCCGCAAGAATTCCGCTCCAGCCCTGTAGCACCCCGGGCGAGGGCGGAAATCAGTCCGCCTTCAGCAGCTTTTCAATGGCCTTCGCCACGTCCGCCTGGCCTTCAATCCCCTGCCACGCGGCCACCGCGCGGCCGTGCCTGTCCAGCAGCACCGTGCTGGGCAGCGCCCGGATGCGGCCGAAGGCGCTCTCCCCCGCGCGCATCCGCTCGTCGGACAGGAGCACCGGGTAGGGAAAGGCGTAGTGGTTCGCGAACGGACCCAGCACCTTGCCCTCGTCGATGTCCATCCCCACCGCGACGACCTGGAAGCCCTGGGGGCCGTAGGTCTCCTGGAGCTTCGTCAGCGTGGGCTGATCCGCCAGGCACGGGAAGCACCAGGTGGCCATGAAGGACACCAGCACCACCTTGCCGGGGAGCTGGCGGGGGTCGTAGCGCGTGGGCCCCACCGACGGCAGCCACAGCGCCCGGTAGAAGGCAGGCCCGGCGTCCACCGGCCCACCGTGGCGGCAGCCCGCCAACGAGCCCAGGAGGCACAGCGCGCCCAGCGCCACCGCGCGCCAGGGCGTGCGTCGTCGCACCGGGCTCACCGCGCTCAGGCCTCTGACTCCGGAGGGCCACCCCGGAGCTGGCACTCGCGACACAAGCCGTACAGCTCCATCTTGTGCGACGTCACCGTGAAGCCGTGCTTGCGCGCCACCGCGTCCTGGAGCGTCTCGATGCGGTCGTTCTCGAACTCCACGATGGTGCCGCAGCTCGTGCAGATGAGGTGGTCGTGGTGCTCGCGCCCCGCCGCCGCCTCGTAGCGAGTCTGCCCGTCACCGAAGTTGCGCGCGTGGGCCAGGCCGCACTCGTTGAGCAGCTTCATGGTCCGGTACACGGTCGCCACGGACACCTTGGTGTCCTGCTCGCGCACCTTGTTCCACAGCTCCTCCACGGACAGATGACCGCCCACCTCGAAGAAGGTGTCGATGATGAGGCTGCGCTGGCGCGTGCTCTTCAGGCCGTGCTGGGCCATGTAGCGCGCCAGCACCTCGTCCTTGTCCTTGTCCGAGGGGCCGTGGGAGTGGGAGTGGCTGTGGTGATGGGTCGTCATCTGCAATCTCTGGAGCACCCCATGTGTTGGGGTGGGGATGCCTGCTCCCGCAAGTCATTCTGGCCGGCCGGCCCTGGCAAGCGCCCGCTCCCCCGCTGACTACCATGGACTTCGGTGTCTTCGGCTTGCGCCGCGCGTGGGCTGTTTACATTGAGGCCGGACTGGCTCATTGACACCTGTCTGGCCGCGAAGATAGAGGCATCCGCCCTCGTAAACGAGCAATTTTCCGAACCTTTCCATGATCAGTCCCTGGCAGAGAAGACGGCAGCCCGATGACGTACCCACCCCGGTGGCGGTGGCGGTGTCGGACTTCTGCCGACGCGCGAAGGCTCCGGCCCCCGCACAGCAGGTCCGCGAAGCGCTCGCGCTTCTCACGGAGGATGAGGACTTCCGGGTCCGCGCCCTCACGGACGGTGAACCGGAGACGTCCCCCCTGGGGCCCTTCGCGGTGGTGGACATCCTGCGCGGCGTGACGCCGGCGCTCGCGGCCCAGCGCCAGGAGTGCGGCTACTACGACGTGGCGCAGGAGCTGGCCCAGGTGCGCGAGGAGAAGACGCCGCCTCCCGCGCCCGCCCCCACGACGCCCGTGTTCGCGCTCCCCACCCCGCCCTCCGAGGAGACGGACGCGAAGACCGGCCGCCGCAAGAGCGCCAAGGCGGAGGCCGCCGCCGTCCAGGAGCGCATCGCGCCCAAGAAGCGCACCACCGACGCGGAGGACGCCGACGCCGACGCCGCCGCGCCCACCCCGGCGCCCCAGGCCCCCCAGGAAGAGGAGGCCCCGCGCTTCCTCAAGCGCGAGCTGCCCCGCCCCCGCGGCCGCTTCACCCGCGTGGAGGCCCAGCGACTGTCGTTCTTTGAACTGACGCGCGCCGAGGGCAAGGAGACGCTGGAGGCCGCCATCGAGGCCACGGAGCACCGCTTCTCACTGCTGCGCACGCTGGAGCACCGCTACAACGGCCCGCGCGGTGAGCTGACCCAGGTCGACATGGAGAACGTGCTGCGCCAGCACGGCATCATGGAGACGCTGGAGGCCCGCGAGCGCCACAACATCGAGACCGCCTACGCGTCCCAGCGCGGCGCCGCCGGCCGGGTGGCCTGGGCGCTCGGCCTGTCTCCCAGCGAGCTGCAGCGGCTCACGCACGCGCTCAAGATGGAAGAGGTGGTGGAGGCCCTGCGCGAGCGCTTCCGCAACGAAGTGCTGGCCACGGGCCACCTCACCCACCGGTTGGATCTGCTCGGCCGGGACAAGTACCTGGTGGACCTGGGCATCCAGAAGCGCTTCGCCGACGCGCTCCGCAAGGAGTTGGAGCGGCTGGCGAAGGACGCCCTGCCGGACGCCACGGATCTCCACTCGCTGGCCAACGTCGTGGGTCGCAAGCACGGCGCGCCCGCGGAGCTGGTGACCCGCGCCTTTGAACGCCTGAACCTGACGGAAGGCCTGCGCAAGCAGCTGTCCGCCCAGGCCCAATCCCCTTCGCACTGACTCACCGACGAGGTACCCACCCCATGCCCATCTACGAGTACGGCTGCTCGGCCTGTGGAAAGACCATCGACGTCCTGCAGAAGATGTCCGACCCGACGCCCCCCGCCTGCACCGCGTGCGGCGCCCAGGGCACGCTGAGCAAGCAGGTCAGCCGCTCCAGCTTCCACCTCAAGGGTGGCGGCTGGTACTCGGACCTGTACGGCTCCACGAAGAAGGACGGCGGCGGTTCGTCGTCATCGTCCTCCTCGTCTTCGAGCGCGTCGTCGTCCGCATCCTCGAGCAGCAGCACGAGCACGGCGGCCAGCGCTCCCGCGGCCGCGCCGAGCACGTCGTCCGCGTCCGGCGACAAGTCGTAGCGCTTCCGCGTTCCACCGCCCCCGGCTGAAAATTCGCTGGGGGCGCGGGGAGGCCGCACACTTCACGCGTGCCCTTTCCTCCCTCGAAGCGTCCCCCCCGCCACTGCGCGCTGTGCGGCCATCCGGAGCTGACGGATGCGCGGGGGCAGGGGCGGTTCCTCCTGGTCGCGGACCCGCACGGCCGTGGTCCCGTGTGTCCTCCGCAGCGCGGCTGCCGCAACGGCAAGCTCGCGGCGACGGACACGCCAGCGCTGACGCAGGCCATCCGCTAGGCTAAGCAGACACCCGAAGGCGCGCGCCGTCCCACCCCGCGCGCCTCCAGGTGCCATGCCGCGTTCCTTCCGCTCGCTGTCGTCGTTGTTCCTGGTGCCGCTCGTGGCCGCCGTGTCCATCGGCTGCGCGTCCGCCACCCGCATGTCCCCCGAGGATCGCGCCGCGCTGGATCGCGGCCTCAGCGGCCCGGACGCGGAGCAGTACCTGCGCGTCTCCGCCTACCTGACGCCCTTCTTCGGGGACGCGTCCAAGCGGCTGCTCACGCCCTACCCGCCGGAGGACGTGCGGCTGGTGGACGACACCCAGGGCAAGCCCATCAACCCCGGCCCCATCCAGGCCACCCTCCCCGCCGGCTCGCGCGTGCGGATCACCAAGGTGGAGTTCCCCACCGCGTGGGTCGTCACCGAGCGCGTCCTCTACTCCCCGCGCACCTGGCCGTGGGTGTACGTGACGGTGGAGGGCGCCCCCGCGGGTGAGCAGGTGGTGATGGTGCTGCCGCCCAACCTCGACCGGCAGGACGCGTTCCGCGCCGAGTTGGGGAACACGCTGTCCCCCCACCCGCTCACGGAGCAGCTCAATGGCTTCACCGCGGCGGTGAGGGAGGCCGTGCGCACCAAGACGCTGGTGCCGGACATGCCCGCGGAGGCGGTGCGCATGGCGTGGGGCCCGCCGGAGTCCGTGCGCCGCACGCTGGAGGGCACCTCGAAGAACGAGGAGTGGCGCTACACCGGCGAGCGCCGCAAGGTGTTCCTCACCGACGGGAGGCTGGTGCGCGCGGAAGAGGCAGGCAAATCCATCCTGCCCTGAGTGCCTGGCGCCTAGCGCCGGCCGCCGCGGCGGTGCTGCTTCTTGCCGCCGCCGCCACCGCCCTTGCGCTGGGCCTGGGCCTCTCCCGGCCGGGTAAGGCGGGGCAATTCACCGGCCATCACCGGCCAGTAGTCGCCCTTGAAGAGCTCCTCCACCAGCTGCGCCTGGGTGAGCACGTCGCGCTTGAAGAAGGTGGCGCCGCGGCCCATCTCGTCCAGGGAGCCGCGCGCGTCGCTGCCACCCACGCAGGGGACCTTGAGGACTTCCGCGGCCTCCACGGCCAGGTCGTTGGCCGTCTGCTTCACCTTGGCGTTGTAGCCCTCCACGGCGCACAGCACGCCGGACAGCGAGCGCACGTAGTCCATGGCGGGGTTGGGCACGTCGCGGTCGAAGGGGCGGGCCGCGACGATGGCGGCGCCCAGCGCCTTCACCTTGGGCAGGCACTCGGCGGCGCTCCAGGGCTTCTCCCGGTTGCTGCCCCACATCTGCACGGGCTCCGGCGCCAGCTCCGGCTTCGGGAAGAAGCACAGGTACTGGCCCCGGTCCGTGACGAGCTCCAGGCCCACGAAGACCTTCACCTTGGACTTCGCGCCGATCTCGAACAGCTCGTCGCAGCCGTCCTGGGTGTTCGTCTCGGTGAACGCCACCGCGTCCAGGCCGAACATGGCCGCCCGCTCCAGCACGGCGCGCGGCTCCAGGTCGCACCCCTTGGACAGGTGGGAATGGGCGTGTAGGTCGATGAGCATGGGCGACGCGTGCCTAACAGGCCTCCCAGGGCCTGTCGAGCCCGCGCGCACAGGCCCTCAGGCGTACGCGTAGGACTGGAAGTTGCCCTGCTTGGCCTGGCTGTTCTTCTCCTCGTACGTGCGGATGAGGTAGCCCATCAGCATCAGCGAGGACGTGTTCTCCAGCACCCGGGACGGATCCTTGGAGATGAGGTTCGCGCTGTAGTTCAGGAAGAACTGCGCCAGCTCCTCGCCCGCTTCCTTCACGATGAGGGCGTTGAGCGCACTCGGTTCCATGGTGCGGATGGTGTTGATGAAATCGACCGCCAGGTCCTTCTTCGTCTTCATGTCCACGGTCCTGCCCCCTTTTTCCGCCCATGCCCCTGAAGCCGGAAATGGCCCCGGGCCCCGCCCCAATCCACGAACCGGGTGCGACCGGGTGAACCTATGCATGCCGGTGCACCTGCAAACCCCCACCCCACGGCGCTCCCCCGCTCCCTCGCGGATCACGACTTTTGGACCGCAGCATTTTTGACACCCCGAAACGGCGTGTGCGATAACCCCCGGTCAAGCCTTTTCTCACCACCCACAAGGAGTGGCAGGCGATGTTCACGGGCGTGAAGGTCTTCTCCGCGACGAAGGCCAAGGAGCGGGAAGAGTTGGGTGAGAACGTCACCCGCTGGATCAAGAGCAACGCGGACCTGGAGATCGTGGACCGGGTCGTCTGCCAGTCCTCCGACAACGAGTTCCACTGCTACACGCTGGTGCTCTTCTACAAGCACGCGAAGCCGCCGGCCTGACCGCCGCGCAAGGCTCCTGGACTCCTCCCGGGTCCGACCTCTTCCAGGCACGCACCTTTGTCGGTGCGTGCGGGGAGGCCGGGCCTTTCTGTTTCCCTATGTTATGGTCCGCGCCGTGGCGCGCTTCGGGGACGACAGCGGCGAGGAGGACCGGCAGCTTCGGACGGACGCCCTGCCGGCGATGCGCTCGGCGCGGGTACGGGTGCGGCTGCTGGTGCTGTCCGGCCCGGACGCGGGCCAGAGCTACCCGCTGGCGCCCGGGCGCTACCGGGTGGGCGCGGACGCCAGCTCCGACGTGATCATCGCGGACCGGGCGGTGTCCCGCAGCCACCTGCTCCTGGACGTTCGCGAGGACAGCATCCAGGCGGTGGACGTCGGCTCGCGCAACGGCTCGTTCTGCGAGGGCATGCGCTTCACCACCCTGGAGGTGCGCCCCGGCGCGGTGCTCACGCTGGGCACCACGGAGCTGAAGCTCGTGCCGGAGGGAGAGAAGGCGCACGCCCTGCCCCTGTCCAACCGCGAACGCTTCGGCAACCTGGTGGGCCAGAGCCGCCGGATGCGTGAGGTGTTCACGCTGCTGGAGCGCGTGGCCCAGGGCGAGTCCGACGTGCTCATCCAGGGCGAGACGGGCACCGGCAAGGAGCTGTGCGCGGAGGCGCTGCACACGCATGGCGGGCGCTCCAAGGGGCCCTTCGTCATCGTGGACCTGGCGGGCGTGGCGCCGCAGTTGTTGGAGTCGGAGCTGTTCGGCCACGTGAAGGGCGCCTTCACCGGCGCGCAGGCGGACCGGGCGGGCGCCTTCGAGCGCGCGCACGGCGGCACCCTCTTCCTGGATGAAGTCGGGGAGCTGCCCCTGGAGGTGCAGCCCCGGCTGTTGCGCGCGCTGGAGCGCCGGCAGGTGAAGCGGGTGGGCGCCAATGACTACCGCTCGGTGAACGTGCGGGTGGTGGCGGCCACGCACCAGGACCTGGAGGGCGCGGTGAAGGCGGGCCGCTTCCGCGGCGACCTGTTCCACCGGCTCGCGGTGCTGCGCGCGACGCTGCCGCCCCTGCGCGAGCGGCCGGAGGACATCCCGCTGCTCATCGACACCGTGCTGGAGCGGATGGGCAAGCCGCCCAGCGCCCTGTCGGACCAGACGCGCGCCCTGCTCGCCCAGTACCCGTGGCCGGGCAACGTGCGCGAATTGCGCAACGTGGTGGACCGGGTGGTGAGCCTGGGCGAGTCCGCGCTGCCGGAGATTCCCGACACGCCGCGTCCGCGCCCTGCCCTGTCGCCGGACCTGGACCCGGAGGACACACTGTCGCTGGCGTTGGAGCTGCCCTTCAAGGAAGCGAAGGAGCGCCTCATCGAAGGCTTCGAGCGCGACTACCTGCGCACGCTGCTGGAGCGGTGCGGCGGCAACGTCTCCAAGGCGTCGCGCGAGGCGGGCATCGACCGCGTCTACCTGCGGAAGCTCCTGCGCAAGCACGGGCTGGTGTCCGGCCCGGACTGACGGCGCTCCCCTGCCCCCACTCGGGGTCGCGGTCCTCGTGGGCCGGGTGACACTGGGGCGGACCTCCCTGTCGGGGGTGGTTGTCGGATCGGGTTTCCGCCCCATCTTGGGAGCACCAACGCTCGCGAGGTGGGTGCCATGCGCCAGGGATGGGGGAGGTGGCTGTTCGTCGGGGGGCTCGTGCTGGGCGTCAGCGCGTGCCAGTCGCGGGACGGGGCCGTCGCGGAGAGCGGCATGGTGCCTCCCATCGCGGTGTTCTCGCCCCGGGCGGAGGTCCCCACCGAGGAAGGCACCGGCGGAAGCGGAAGCGCGGGCTCGGTGGTGGCCGAGGAGGTTCCGGACTTCTACGGCACGGTGACGCTCTCGGGCGCGCGGGGCTTCACGGTGCGCGACGACGACGGCGTGGAGCGGCCGTTCGTGGTGGCGCCGTCCACGCGAATCCTGCGCGACGGCAAGCGCGTGGCCCGCGCTCAGCTGCAACCGGGCGTCCTGGTGCACACGACCTACGGCGAGCGGCTGGGGTCGTGGGTGGCCACCGACGTGGAGATCTACTCCGGCACGCCGTCGCGCGATTTGACGGCGACGGCGACGGCGGCGCCGGTGAAGCGCTGAGGGACGGGCGCTGGCGTCAGTAGACGGCGAGCGCCTGCGGCAGGTGGTAGCTGACGATGGTGAGCACGGGGATCTTGGGGCCCTCGTCCTCGTCGTCGGTGGTCATGCCGGAGGTGACGCGCAGGCCGTCGAAGCGCGCGAGGATGACGTAGTCGCGGCGGGTCTCCAGGAAGGGATCCGGCGCGGCCAGCCGGCCCAGGGCCTCGCGGCCGGTCTCCTCGGAGAGGTTGTCGTAGGTGCGCTCGGAGGCGGACTGGGTGGTGCTCTCGCGGGTGAAGATGGAGCCGCCCACGCGGCCCTCGCCGGTGAGCGCCGTGCGTCCGCCCAGGTCGCCGGAGGACTCCATGACGGTGTCGGTGTTGTAGGCGACGCCGACCTCGCGGCGGGAGGCCACGGACTGGAGGCCCTGCTCCACCAGCCACAGCGTGGGGCGCTCCCCTTCCGAGCGCTGGTCGGCCACCTGCGCGCGCAGGAGCACGTAGCGGCCGCGGTAGGTGTCCGGCTGGGCGACGGCGGACGCGAGCGAGAAGATGGGCACCTTGCGCGCGTGGAGCAGGCGCAGCTCGCCCTCCACGCTGCCGCCGCGCTGGGCCACGACGCGGGCGATGAGATTGGCGGCGTCCGGCCGCACGCGCAGGTCCTCCGCCCACGCGCTGCCCAGCACGGCGCCCAGTTGAGTGAAGCCGGGAGCCTCCGCGCACACCTTCAGGGCGAGCCACGCGTCGTCGCGAGAGGTCGCCTGGAGCCTGCGGGCGGCGGTTTCGCACGCGGCGGGCGTGGAGTAGCGGGCCAGGAACGCACGGGCGTCATGCGGCGACGGAGGCGGTTCCTCCGCGGCGACGGAGTTCCGGGGCGCGGGAGGCGGAGTCCGCGGCGGAGGCGAGTCCGTGAGGGCGCGGTCCTCCAGCGCGACATGGGAGTGCGAGGCACCGCAGCCGGTGGCGAGCGCACCCAGGAGGGTCAGCATCGGAAGACGGGGCATGGCGCGAGGCTCCTTGAAGTGCGACGGCGCGGTGGGCGCGCTACAGCGAGGCGGAGTCGGTGTGCTGCTGGCCTGTGCGCGACGGCGCCTGGCGCGGAATGGACGCGGACGGGGGCAGCATCATGGAGCACGCGTCGTGGCAGCGCTCGTCCATGCACGCGAGCGTGGTGGGCCCGGCCTGCTGCCGCGACACGGCCGCGTAGCAGCTCTCGCCGTTGCCGGGGCACTGGCTGCGCGCGGCGCACTCACAGCAGGTGGAGGCCACGGAGGCCATCAACTGCACGTCCTGGAGCACCGAGGACAGCGCGCGGTAGCAGGCGCGGGCCGCGGGCGCGAAGCGGCCCTTGGCGTCCACCACCGGCGTATTGCCTTCAATGCCGCAGCGGCCCACGACGTCCGCGTACTTGCGCTCGCAGACGGCGACGAGCTTCGGGTCGGGCGTGCCGTCGCGCGCGTTGCTCACGGCCTCCGAGCAGAGGGCGCGCGACGCGTCCTTCAACAGCTTGATGTTGGCGGACTCCACGTCCGCGTTCGCGCCCTTGGAAGGCGGACTCTCCGCCTCGAACACGCACTCCTTCCCCGCGCGCAGCGTGTCGATGGTGCACGACCACGCGGTGGGAGACGTATCCACGAGCGGGGGCGCCCCCAGCGCTTCGGGAGGCAGGGACGACGGCGCGGGGCCGGACGGCGCGGCGCCGAGGAAGAGCAGGGACAGGAGCATCGCCTTCATGGGGCCAGCAGCGTAGGCCTTCAGGCCCCGCCACTCAAACCGCTCCGCCGGGCGGATGTTCGTCCACCAGCATGTCCGTGGGTCCAGGTGGACCGGTCTCCAGCATCCCCGGAAGCGCCTTCGTCCGGCCGATGACGATGGGCGGCTCGATGAGCCGGGGCGGTGTCGCCCGCGTGTCGGTCGGGTCCGGCACCCACACCGGTTCCTCCGCGGAACGTCCGCGCGTCCACCGCCGAGGCACCCGCCGGAAACCCACCGGGTACACCGTGAGCTGGCCGTCCGCGTCGAAGTGGAGCCGGAGGAAGTTCTTCCAGTCCGGAATCGACAGCGACGAGAACGCCTCGTTGGGGTGACAGGAGAACACGTTGAGCGACAGCAGCAGGTACACGCCCACCACCAGCGGCCCCACCAGCGCACCGCCGCCAAACAGCAGCAGCCCGCTGAGGAAGTCCCGCCGCAGGCTCCATTGAAGCTCCGCCGCCAGCGGCGCGGCGACGGCGGACACGCCCCAGGTGATGAGCAGCGCCACGGCCAGGTGCACCAGGCCATGCACGATGCCAGCGGTCTTCTTCCAGCGCGGCCCCCGGCGGCCATCCGCGAACGCGAACGTGCCCAGCACCACGCCCGCCCCCAGCACCAGCGAGCCCGTGCTCTGCACCGCCGCGTTGATGACCTCCCGGAACGAAGGTGAACCCACCGCCCCTTCATTGAGGTTCGCGGCAATGCCCCAGCCCAGCAGCATGTAGACGACGCCCATGAACACGCCGAACCACGGGTTGAGCGCGGTGAACGCCAGGTTGCGCCAGGCGAGCCTCTGGGAGTCCCGCTTCGGCGGATAGCTCGCCTTCTGCACGAAGCCGCCTGGACTCTGATCCACCTTGGGCAGGTGCGTGGGATGCAGGAACGCCCCTCCCCCACCCGCGATGATCTTCTGCCGTCCGTCCGCGTTCTCGTGCCGGCGGTAGTGGTGCAGGTCTCCCGCGAGGAAGACGCTCACCTTCTTGCCCAGCACCTTCTGCTCCAGGAAGTCGATGTTGTGGTCCAGGAAGCCGCGCCCCGCTCGAGGCATCACCTGCTGCTTCACCCACGCCGGCTCCGCGTTGCAGAGGATGACCCGGTCCGTACCGCGCATCTCCCCTGCCACCTTCTGGAAGAACTCCACCTGCGGCGCGTCCAGGTCGGACTCCAGTTGCATGTCCGTGCCCAGCAGCCACCAGCCGTGCGGCAGCCTCAGTGCGAAGTAGCTGCGCTGCTGCTGCGTGCGCCAGCCATGGGAGCGCCGGCCCTGGCAGAACAGGCGCGTGAAGGACACCAGTCCGTCATACCAATCATGGTTGCCCGGCACCGCGAACAGGTGTGGCCGGTGGCGTCGCTTGTTCAGCGCGTCCTCGTAGGGCACCACCGTGCGCGCCTGGTACTCGTCCACGCTCGCGGTCGGATAGACCTCGTCCCCGCCGAAAACGAGCACGTCGCCGCCCCGCGTGACATGCGTCCTTCCGGACGCGTCCGTGAGCTTCAACTCCGGCGCCATCACCGCGGACGCCACCGTGTACGTGGAGTCCCAGCCGTCGCCCAGGTCCGACACGTAGTCCAACCACAGCTCGTCGCGAGGGTGGCCGGTGTCATCCACCGAGTAGTCGAAACAGAGCGGCTGCGGCCGGGAGACGGCATCCAGCAGCCGCCGGTCCGCCTGCCGTCCGAACGTCCCGGACAGCAGCGCCTTCATGCCCGACTTCGCGAGCACGGTCGGGTCGAACCACGACACCATCTTCCGGCCCGGCGGAGTCTCCGGCGCGGGCGCGGGCTCGACGCGCCGGCCCGGAAGGCGGCTCACATCGGAGGCACGGACGGCCATGACCCCTCCTCCTTCACCTGCCACGCACGTCCCCGGGTGGCCCTGCGGTACGAATCGATGAGCGCATCCGCGAACCGGTCCGCGAGCGCCGCGATGGTGAGGCTCGGATTGGGCCCGACGGGGCCCGGCATCATCGAGCCATCGGCCACGTACAGCCCCGGGTGGCCAAAGGCTTCACCCGTCGCGTCCACCACACCGTCGTCCGGCCCGCGTCCCATGGGACAGCCGCCCAGCGGGTGCACGGTGATGACCCGGCTCAGGTAGCTGAGCGGGTTCTGCACCAGCTTCCCCTCCAGCGTCCGGGCGATGTCCGCCATCGACTGGCGCACGTCCTTGAAGTACTCGCGAGAGGCGCTCATCCGCCAGTCGATGGCCAGCATCCCGTCGTCCGTCAGCCGCATGTGGCCGTTGGGAATGTCTCGCCCCATGCCCAGGAGCGGCAACGACGTCGCGGATCCCAGGCAGTCTCCGAGCAGCTCCGCGATCTCCTCGCTCACGTCGGAGTCGTGCGTGCGCCCCGTCCACCCGCGGATCAGGCGCCACGCCAGCTTGAGGCCTCGCTCCAGCAACGGCACCTGGTGTGCGCCCTCGTAGAGCCAGTTGACGAACTCCGGGTAGCCCGCGTCCTCGATGTAGTAGCCCCGGCCCGTGCCGCCCTCCTCCTGGCTCCGGAAGTGCAGCGCGCTGGTGATGACCGGCCCGTGCCCTCCCTCCAGGATGCGCGGCAGCTGCTTGCCGGTGCTCGAGTCGTGGCACTGGCGCATGAAGCCCAGCAGGTCTCCGTTGCCGCAGAAGCGCGTGCCCAGCCGTCCGCTCAGCCCGGGGAAGTTCCGCTGGTTCTTCAGGAGCAGGAACGGGGTGCCGAACGTGCCCGCCGCCAGCACCAGCCGGTCCGCCGTCACGGTGCTGCGCGGCAGCATGGACTGGGGGCCTTCGCGCGGCACGTCCTCCGGCGTGTCCGTGTGGTCCAGGTACCGCACCACGTAGCCGCCGCCTTCCGCGGGCCACAGCTCCGTCACCTCCGCGCGCGTGCGCAGCTCCGCCCCCGCGCGCTTCGCCGCGGACAGGTACGTGTAATCGAGCGTGTTCTTGCTGCCCGTGTTGCAGCCGACGTCGCACTCGCCGCAGAGGTGGCACGTGGTGCGCGTGCGGCCGTGGAGGTTGGGATGCTCCTCGCGGATGGGCTCGCCCGGGACGGGCGCATCGCCCGGGTTGCCGAACGTCACGGCCAGCGGTGGAAGCTGCCAGTCGCCTGCGCGGCCCAGGCGCTCGGCCGCGAGCTTCATGGCCAGCGTCTTCGCGGTGGAGTTGTACGGCGGATGCTCCAGCGGATAGCGCTGCACGTGCATCATCCGCTCCACGGCGTCGTAGTGCGTCTCCAGGTCCGCGCGGGTGACGGGCCAGTCCTCGTAGCCTCCGTCATGGAGGTCCTCGTGGATGAAGGTCTTCTCGTCCTTGCGCAAGAGCACGTTCGCGTAGATGAGCGACCCGCCGCCCAGCCCCGCGGACACCACCCCGCCCAGCCCCTGGAAGGACCAGAGGTTGAACAGGCCGTGCAGGCCCTTGCGCGGATCCCAGAAGTTGCGGCGCATGTCGTGCGGGCTGCGCGCGAAGGAGCCCGGCGGATACGCCTTGCCCCGCTCCAGCACGCACACCCGCAGGCCGGCCTCCGCCAGGCGCCACGCCATCACCGAACCGCCGAAGCCCGACCCCACGATGACGACGTCGAAGTGCTCATCCCTCGTGGCCATGCGTGGCCTCCCCTTCGCGCTCGCGCACCGGCGCCTCCGGGGCGTAGAGGTCCCAGAGCGCGCCCAGGAACAGGTGGCCGAAGCGGGCCATCACCTCCGCGCCCTCCACGCCCCCGCGTGACGAGCGCATGCTGGACACCAGGTGGAGCAATTCGCGCATGCCCAGCACCAGGACGCCCGCGCCCACCACCGGGCCGCGCGCGTCCATGCCCGCGTGCAGGTAGCTGTAGAGCCGCGTGGTGTCGCGCCAGAGGTCCGGGCCCGGGTCGTCACGCAGCGTCTTCGTGCCGTCCAGGAAGTAGTCCTGGCCGTTCGCCTGGAAGCGCAGGCCGTAGGTCATGATCTTCGTGCGCGGATCATCCGTGGCGCGGAAGAGGTTGAAGCTCCCCTCGCGCACGGGCAGGTCCATGCCCAGCGGCTTGTATTGCACGTGCGCCACCAGCCGGGCCGCGTGGTCCGGGTCGCGGATGAACGCCTCCATGTCGTCGATGGTGATGGTGCAGTGCATGGTGAAGGGCGTGGAGCGCCCGTCGTGGGCGCCCGCCTCGGGGTCGGTGGTGCCCATCGCGAGCGGACCAGCCATGGTCTCGCGGAAGGTCAGGTCGTAGGCGGGTTCGGTCATCTGCGTGATCTCCGGGGTGAGGGGCAGGCCCTGGCCGTCCGCTGTCGCCAGGTAGCGGCAGGCGTCCGAGTAGCCCTGGTCGATGAGGGTCTCGGCCGTGATGTGGCCCGCGTAGAAGTCCGGGTCCAGGGGCAGCGGATGCTCGGGTTTGATGAGGTGCACGGTGATGGGCCGCGAGTGGCCCGGCACGTGCTCGCCCGCGAGGATGCGCGCGTTGAGCTCACGCACCTGCTCCAACTGGGCGAAGAGCGCGCCGTTCGCGCTCAGTTCAATCATGTGGACGTACTGGCGGAAGAAGCCGTCGGCGTACCGGGGCGTGTTGCCGATGCACCAGACGATCCACACCTCGTCCGCGCCCCGGCGCACGGCCTCCATCACGTTGGCGTCCTGGATCCACACCGAGTCCAGGTACAGGTGGCTGTCCTTCACCACCGGGGGCATGAAGAGCGGCAGGGAGATGCCGGCCACCAGCATGTCGCGGTCCACCTCCGTGTGCGGGATGGCCTCGTTCGTCTTCCGGGTGAAGTCGCAGACGTTGAAGGTGCCGGAGCGCTCGCGGTTCGCGCGGATGGCGGCCACGTCCACGCCCAGGTGCGGGAAGACGCGCTGGACGATGCCGTCCGCGTCCCCCAACGCGCTGAGCTTCCAGGGCCGCGCGTATTCATCCAGCGGCATCAGCGACACGAAGTCCTTCACGTCCAGCGTCCGCCACCGCTCGCACATCTCCGCGGGGGACTGGCCGGACAGCCACATCGCCAGGGTGATGATGCCGCCGGAAGTGCCGTCCGCGTGGGAGAAGGACAGCCGCGCGTCCGTCAGCGCGCGCAGCACGCCCGCCTGCCACGCGACGCGCATGCCACCGCCCGCGAGCACCAGCGAGCGCCGGGGCGCCTCCGCTGGGAAGGACGGGACGGCCGCGCCCTCCCCGAACGCGCGCACGGGCCGCCGCGGAGGCACGCTGTTCCGGGTGGCCTCCCCGACCCGCAGCGCGTTGACGGAGGGGCTGGTGACCTCTGGAGCCGCTTCCTCCGTCTGCGGCCTGAGCACGGTGATGATCTGCTCGCGCTGGCGCAGCGACGCGTAGAACCCCAGCACCAGCACGGCGGACAGCGCGTCGAACGCCGCCACCCCCAGCGCCAGGGGCGACAGCACGTCGCGCGCGACGCCTATCGCCACCATGCCGCAGGCCCCCACCTTCTGGAGGCCGGTCCACAGGAAGGCGGCGGGGTTCGCCCGGGGCTCGTGCAGGCCGTGCAGGAGCAGGCCGCCGAACAGCACCATGAACATGCCCACGATGCGGAAGAAGTGCGCGGGCGCGGCGGACGCATCCGCGTGCAGCAGCCGCAACTCCAGCCCCGGCATGAACATCTGCGCCGCGCCCGTCGCCACGGTGATCCACCCGATGGCCGCGAGCGCCCAGCGCCAGGGGCGTCCGCGGACGCGGACCTGGCGCTCCAGCCATTGCGACGCGGCCGGGCTCATGCGTGGGCCTCCCGGCGCGGCGGCACGGACAGGCCCATGCGCCAGCGCTCCCCCGCGGGCTGCTCCGCGCGCAGCACCCGGTGCACGAAGTAACCCAGCGTGAGCAGCCACTGCACCGTCCACAGCCCCACGCGGATGCGGTTCATCCGCATCCACGCGTCCAGCACCTCTTTCAGCCGTTCGGGCGACGTGATGCCCGCCGCCATCTCGTCGTTGTACGGGAAGATGTAGATGCGCGTGAGCAGCGTGGCCACCACCACCGCCACCCCCACGCCCAGCGGATACCAGCGCAGGGCCGTCTTGCGCTCGCGCCACGCCAGCACTCCGGCGGACAGCAGCATCACCGCCGTCATCCAGGTGAAGAACCGCGTGGCCGCCTGCACCTGCGGCACGAACTGCAGGTAGTAGTTGTCCACCGTGAGCTGGGGCGCGATGGGGAACGAGAAGAGGATCAGCGACCAGCCCGTGCCCAGGTACATGGACGTGCACAGGAACAGCAGGCACGCGTTCGCCAGATTCAGACGGCCGCCGCCCTTCATGGCCGCGCTTCCCCGCGTGGGCGTGCCTCGGGCACCGGCGCCACGGTCTGGAGCGTCCTCGGCGGAGAGCCGTCCGACTCCGGGGGCGGCATGGGCGTCTGGTCCTGCCCCAGGTCCACCACGCTCTTGAGCCCCTCCGGATACGTGTCCGGAGGCAGCGTGGGCTGGGTGAGGAACCACGCCTCGCAGTGGTCATCCAGCACGCCGCTGGACGACGGGAAGAACCCGGTGAGGAAGGGGCTCGGGGAGATGCTCAGGTCCCGCAGCGCCTGCACGCGCGGATGATCCCCCAGCTCCAGCGTCCCCCACGCGCGCTTCCCCAACCGGAAGCCGAAGCGGCCCCGGAAGTAGATGGTGGACTTCATCAGCATCCCCCGGAAGGCGCAGTAGTTCACCGCCGCCATCCGCAAGGGCAGCCACGCGAGCTTCGGCCGCTCGATGCGCACGCGCACCGCCTGCTGGCCGCCCTCCTCGTAGCGGCTGCTCACGGAGCCGTTCTCCACCCGGAAGTCCAGCCGGGCCAGGTGCTTGGGCATGCCCCAGATGCCCTTGCCGCCCTTCACGGAGACCTCCGTGTTCACCGGCAGGTCCATCACGTACTGCCCCACGCCGAAGCGCTTCTGGAACAGCAGGGGCAACAACGGCGGCGCGGGCCTGCGGCCGTGCGTGCACGCGAGCGCGATGCTGAACTCGATGTACGCGCCGATGTCCGTCTGCTTGTAGTCGATGACGGAGATGAGCAGCACGCTCCGGTCGCGCGACACGCGCAGCGGGTGCAGTTCGTTGCCGGGCAGCAGGGCCGCCGCGCGGCGGGCGTCCACGGTGAAGGCGGCCACCATCGCCGGTGCCCCCTTCGAGTCCACCGGCAGCGCGTACGGGATGTCATCCACCCGCGAGTAGCGGCCGTACTGGGTCTGGATGCGTCGGGGCAGGAACATGGCGTTGCCTTTCGTCAGTGGACCGTCGGGCGATCCAGCTCGGAGAGGATGAGGGGGAAGACGTCCTGGGACGCGCGCTTGCCCATGAAGACGTCCAGGTGGCCGTAGCCCGGCAGGACGTGCAGCGCGTGACGGCCCGGGTGGAAGTGCTCCAGGTGTTCGAAGCTGCGGCGCTGGCTCTCCGCGAGGAAGCAGCGGTTCTGCTCGCCCGCGAAGAAGACGAAGCGCGCGTCCGTCTGGGGCTCGCGCACGCCCAGGTCCTCCGGCAGCGCGCGGAAGCCCTCCACGGGCACCAGGTGGCCGGCGCGCACGCACTGGTCCATCTGCTTGAAGAAGCTGAAGGGCACGGGGCCGAACTCGTGCTGGAGCCAGTCGTGCGTCTGGGCGTTGAGGTTCTCGTGGCGCCAGAGCACCGGGAAGCCCGTGCCGTAGGTGAAGCTCGTCCAGCGGCAGACCAGGTTCTCGCACTCGTGATGCGTGGCCTGCACCACGCGCGTCAGCATCCGGGCCGTGCGCGTGGGGCCGCCGTAGGCCCACTGCGGATCCAGGAAGGGCGTCAGCTGCGCGACCAGCGGCACGGCGTAGTGCAGCTTCACCTTCGCCGTCTTCGGCACCACCGGGTGCAGCGACACCGCGTTGGTGATGATGAGGTCCACCTCCGGAAGGAGCCCCGCCACCGCGGCCATGGTGAAGCTGGTGGAGCCCTGGCAGTGGATGACGGCCTTGATCTTGTCCGCGCCCGTCTTCTCCCGCACGGTGCGGATGGCGGGCGGGTGGTCCAGGACGGCGGCCTGGTCCAGGGTCCACTCGCCCGGCTCCACGTCCATGCTGGCGCGCCAGTTCTCCAGCCACACGTCGTAGCCGTCTTCAATCAGCGCATCCACGACGGTCTGGCGCACCGGCGCGCGGAAGATGTTCCCGCGCACGCCGGCGCCGTGCACCAGCACCACCGGTCCCTTGTCCGCCTTCTCGACACCGCGCAGGTGCACCAGGTGCAGCGCGCGGCCGTCACCCGCGAGGAAGGGAACGATCTCCTCGGTGTAGCGCGGCTCATGGATTGTTTCCGCGGACATGACGCATCCCCCCACACCGCAAACGTTGGTCGGTGCGCGGAGGCCGACAACCTGCGTGCAACCCCACCCGGAGCGGCGCTCGCTGCGCCAGACCGGATCCACGGTCGACGGCGCGGCGCCTCCCTGTCACTCCGCCCGCGTCAGCGCAAGGGGTGCTATGCGTGGGGCATGAGCACGGATGCGGGCTGGAGCGACTACGAGGGCGGCGCGACGCTCGGGGGCATGGGCAGCCAGGGCGGCACCATCGTGCGGGACGAGGGCTTCCGCGGCCTGTCGCGCCTCACCTACGAATCGGACGACTCGCGGTCCTTCCACGTCGTCACCTGCGGCATCTCTGGATGGCTGTCGCATCCGCGCTTCTTCGACAACGCGGCGGACGCGCTCCACGCCTTCGAGTCCATGAAGCCCGCGCTGGAGGAGCTGGGCACGACGCTCCCCGAGGGCGGTCCGAAGTCCACGGCGGACGGACGGGCGGCGGGTCCGCTGCTCGCCGCCTTCCGGGTGCGCTTTTCCTGAGTCGCGGTCCTTCCGCGCAAGGATTGCTTAAGGTTCTCCCGAGATAACCCGGTTCGCCGTCCGGTCAGCCCCGGGCGGCCCCGTGGGCGGCACTCTCGCCGCTCCTGGCTCCCGAGCTCCCGGAGGAACCCCGGATGAAGAGCGAATCCCCTCAGGACCTTTCCCCCAAGGTCATCACGCGCCGGAGCATCCTGCGCGGCATTGGCCTGTCGCTGGCCGCGGTTCCCGTGGCGAAGCTGCTGGTCGCCTGCGGTGGCGACGACACGACGGGCGGCGACACGAACACCGGCGCCGACGCGGGCACGGGTTCCGACGCGGGCGTGGTGGATCCGGGCTTCTGGGCCACGGGCGGCACCGCGGCGATGACGGCCGCCGCCGCGTATCCGGATCCGTTCGCGTCCGGCATCGGCACGGTGTGCAACCTCACCTGCGAGGCCACGCTGGGGCCCTGCTACGCGACCACGGTGGACCGCAAGGACATCAGCGAGGGTCATGACGGCCTGCCGGTGCGCCTGGCCTTCCTCCTCGTGGACGAGTCCTGCACGCCCATCCCGAACGCCACGGTGGACATCTGGCACGCGGACCCGGAGGGCCTGTACTCCGGCGAGGACGCGAGCGACTTCTGCACGTCCGGAGACGCCACGGCCCGCGCGGCGCGGTGGTTCCGGGGCGTGCAGACCACGGACGCCAACGGGCGCGTGGACTTCGATACGTGCTTCCCCGGCTGGTACAGCAGCCGCACCATCCACATCCACTTCACGGTGCGGGTGAACGGCCAGGAGTTCGTCACGTCGCAGCTCTTCTTCGACGACTCGACGAGCGACGACATCGTCAACAACCAGCCGCTCTACAACACGCGTGGCGAGCGCGACACGACCAACCAGAACGACACGGTGGTCTCTGGCGACGCGGTGGGCGACTACCTCTTCGCCACGCAGCGCATGTCGGACGGCGCGATGCTGGCGTCCAAGACGCTGGTCATCCGCTCGTCGCTGAGCAATGCGTCCTGCGCCATGCCGGGTGGCAGCGGCGGCGGTGGTGGCCCGGGCGGCCCTCCGCCGGGTGGCGACGGTGGCATGGGTCCCCCGCCCGGTTGGGATGGCGGCATGGGTCCCCCGCCGGGCTTCGACGGTGGCATGCCCTGAACTAGGGTGAGCCGGGCCACCCCGGAGTCGTCCGGGGTGGTGTGTCCGAAGGGAGGCAAGGCACATGGGCGAGCGCATCCTGCTGGTCGAGGATGACGATCAGCTCGGGTCCCAGATTGTCGGGCACCTGCGCGGCGCGGGCTTCGAGCCCGTGTGGTGGCGCGAGGGCCGGCTGCTGGTCTCCGGTGACCTGCCGGACGTGAGCCTCGTGGTGTTGGACCTGATGCTGCCGGGCACCTACGGCCTGGACATGCTCAAGGCGCTGAGGACCTTCTCGGAAGTGCCCGTGCTCATCCTGAGCGCGCGCAACGATACGCTGGACAAGGTCCGGGCGCTGAAGCTGGGCGCGGACGACTACATGACCAAGCCCTTCTGGCCGGAGGAGCTGGTGGAGCGCGTGCGTGCGCGCCTGCGCCGGCCCACGTTGCAGAAGGAGCAGGCGGTGGTGGAGGTGGGCCCGCTGCGCATCGACCTGCAGGGGCACTCGGTGCAGGTGCAGGGGCGGCCGGTGGAGCTCACGCGGGTGGAGTTCGAGCTGCTCGCGGCGCTGGCGCGCAGGCCGCAGGAGGCGGTGACGCGGCAGTGGCTG
Organism: Corallococcus sp. M7; assembly: GCF_054512695.1. NCBI lineage: Bacteria > Pseudomonadati > Myxococcota > Myxococcia > Myxococcales > Myxococcaceae > Corallococcus > Corallococcus sp. M7. The sequence goes on along the minus strand of NZ_CM137252.1, from coordinate 4,808,523 downwards.
GTGGAGCACGTGTTGGATCCGGAGCGTGAGGGAACGGAGCGCACGCTGGACGTCCACGTGTCGCGGCTGCGGCGCAAGCTGGGGCCGGTGAAGTGCGTGGAGACGGTGTGGGGCGTGGGCTACCGCCTGGTGCCCGGGGAGGATGCGTGAAGCTGCGGTTGCGGCTGGCGCTCACGGCGGTGGCGGTGACGGTGCCCGCGGTGTTCGCCCTGGTGCAGGTGGAGCACTCGGTGCGCCGCCGCACGACGGACGAAGTCATCATCGCGTCCACGATGTCGCAGATGCAGTCCGGGGGCCGCGAGCGCTGCGAGGCCGCGCCCGAGACCTGGATGGTCCGCCCCCGTCTCCCCCAGCGTCCACCGTGGGAACGCGAAGGCCTGCCCGACGGCACGGTCGCGCCGAGCGAGCCTTCGGGCAAAGGCCCCGCCTCGGGAGGCCCCAGGCCCGGAGACGAAGGTCCGCCGCGCCGGGGGCCGCTGGGACGGCGCCTGCCGCCGGTGTTCCTCTACCCGTTCGACGGACAGCTCGTTTCGCGAAACCCGCAGGCCCCGGCGCTGGACGACGAGCTGCGCAAGGGCGTGCAGGACGACGGCGTGGGCGTGCGCCGCTACTCGAAGGCGGACGGCGCGCTGGTGCAGGACCTGCTGTTGCGCATGCCCTGGGACGGAGGCCCCTGCGAGTACGTGCTCGCGCGCCGGGTGGAGCCCGCGGAGTCGCCGGAGGTGGGACTGCCGCCGCTGTACGTCTGGGGAGTGCCCACGCTCATCCTCCTGTCCGCGATGGTGGTGGCGCTGGGGCCGGTGGTGCAGCGCCTGCGCCGGCTGACGGACGAGGTGCGAGCCTCATCCGGCAGCGGCTACGAGCAGCCCGTGACGGTGAGCGGCAGCGACGAGATCGCCGAGTTGGCCCGGGTCTTCCAGCAGGCGCGAGCGGAGATCCAGGCACGGATGGCGCACCAGCAGGCGCGCGAGCAGACGCTGCGGGACTTCCTGGCGAACACGACGCACGACGTGATGACGCCGCTCACGGTGTTGCAGGGGCACCTGGCCGCGATGCAGCAGCGGATGCGCTCGGGTGAGCCGTTGGAGTCAGGCCTGATGTTGTCCGCGATGAGCGAGGCGCACTACATGGCCTCGCTGGTGCACAACCTGGGAGCCGCGGCGAGGCTGGAGGCGGGAGCACCGCAGGTCCAGCACGCGCCGGTGGACCTGAACGCATTGGTGTCCCGGGTGCTAGGCCGGCACCAGCCCATCGCGAGGCCCCAGAGAATCGCCCTGGAGAGCGGAGTCCCGGCGACGCCCACCTGGGTGATGGGCGACGAGACATTGCTGGAGCAGGCGGTGAGCAACGTGGTGCTCAACGGCATCCGGTACGGGCGCGAGGACGGCCACGTGGCGGTGGTGCTGGAGACGACGCGCCACCAGACCTTCCACCTGCGAGTCATCGACGATGGGCCGGGCATCTCCGAGGAGGAGCGTTCCCGGATCCTGGAGCGCCGCTTCCGAGGCAACGCGGCGCGGACACGCGAGCCCCAAGGTCAGGGCCTGGGCCTGCACATCGTGCACAACGTAGTGGAGCTGCACGGCTGGAAGATGACCCTGGCCCCCTCGGAGTACGGGGGCCTGGAGGTCGCCTTCACCGGTCCGCTGATGTCGCCGCCGGAGTGACCGGAGGCAGGCGCGACCGTTTCACCACGTAATCCACGAGCTCTGGCCACGCGGCCTGGAGTGAGTCTTGTGACGCTTCCCCGAAGAGTGCGATGGCGTCCACCGGCCGTGCTTCCCCGGTGAGCTGCTCGACGCACCAGACCTCCAGCACCTTGCGCAAACCGAGCAACGGTCCGTTGAAATTCTCCAGCGAGGCATCGGCCAGCAGCACGTGGGCCTCGGCCCAGCGTCCTTCGCGGCACGCCACCACCGCCGAAGCAAGCGGTGCGAACCCCAAGGGAAAATCCACCAGCGACCTCGCCTCGGTCAGCCGGGGCTCCACCCGCGCAAGGCGACCTTCGAGCGCGTCGACCAGCGCGATCGCCGCGGACAACACCCCACGGAACTGCGGCGTCAAATCCTTGCGTGACTCCAGGCTCGAAAGCTCCTGATTCGCCACCGGCAGTTGCCAGAGCTGGAGCCGGGCGATTCCGATGTTGTACGTGGGGATGACCTGGACCTTGGCCAGGGGCCGCGACGCCTCGAACCGCTCGAGCGCGGCGGCCACCCGCCCCTCCGACAACAGCTGGAGCCCTTCGTCCGTGAGCTGCTTGCTCCGGCGGTAGCGAGGAAGGAAGTAGAGCGCCGTGAGTACCGCCAGGGCCAGCATGACGACGGTAAACATCGTCATCGCCTGCTGTCGGTCTGGGATGAAGTGGCGCAACAGCATCGGCACGCCAAAGAACACCACCAGCAGCACCACTGCGTACGGCCAGGATTTCCGCATGGGCCGTCATCTACGCAGGTCGTCAGCAGGCCGTCAGCAGGTCTCGCGTCTTCGAGCCCACCGTGTCCGCCCCCAAGCGGGGCGGACACAGTCCAGCTCCCCTCCCCCTCGCCAGGCCACGAGCTGGACGCGACCCGGCTTCCCTCCCCCTGAATCCGCTACCGCGTCGCGGTCCGACGCGCCGGCGCCCGCCCCTTCACGGTCCGGTGCGCCTGCGCCTTCATCGCCGGGATGCGCCGCGCCTTGTGCGCTCGCGCCTTCACCGGGCCCCGGCGCGCATAGCCCGCGGGCCGCGGCGACTTCTTCGCCACCACCGTCTTCTTGCGCCGAACCGTGGCGCGGATCGCGGGCCGCAGCGTCTTCTTCGCCGCTGGCCGCTTGCGCATCACGGACCGCGCCTTGCGCACCGGCGTCATCTCCATCCGCCGCAGCTGTGACTCGAAGCGCGTCAGCGCCTTGCGGAACAGGGCGGCCTTGCGCCGCGTGTCCATGCGCCCGCCCATCACGCGGCTCCCCATGGGGACGCGCATCGCCTCACGGCGCAGCCGGTGCGCCAGCTTCTCGTACTGGCCCACCAGGCCGCGCGCGCGCCGCACCATCCCCATCAGCTCACGCCGGGACAGCTCCATCAGGTTGCGCGGCGCACTGGCCAACACCAGCCGCATCTCCCGCGCGTTCATCAACGCTGACCCCGTCTCCCGCATTTTGCGCATGTCCGCCCCCTCCCTCGGGTTCGCCAAACAGACGCAACGTTTGGGGCCCCACCCAACCACGGCAAGGAGGACGCGGCCGGGGCCTGCCCCACCGCCCGTCCCCGCGGAACAGGGCGGGTGTCCTGCACTCAGCCCGGCGAGCTCACCACGGGCGCATCCAGCAGCACCGCCAGCTTCTCCAACGCCAGCCGCGCACGCGTCTTCACCGTCCCCAGCGGCTGGCCCGTCTTCTTCGCGATCTCACTCTGGGACAGCCCGTCGAAGTACCCGAGCAGCACCACCTCGCGCTGCTCCGGCGGCAACCGCGCCATCGCTGCCCGCACCCGCGCCTGGTCCTGCGCCACGCCCGCGGCGTCATCCGGTGACGGCGGCGTCGCGCTCACCGGTGGCGGCTGCTGCGCCACACCCTCCACCATCCGCGACACCGTGCCCAACGCACGCAGCCGATCAATGGACCGCGTGCGCGCGATGGTCGTGACCCACGTCTCCAGTCCGCCGCGCTCCGGGTCGAACTCACGCGCGCGCCGCCAGACCTCCAGGAAGGTCTCCTGCAGCACCTCCTCCGCGTCCGCGCGCGTGGGCAGCAGCCGCACCCCGATGGCGAACGCCCGCGCGGAACACCTCGCGTAGACATCCCGCATGGCGGCCGCACTGCCGAGCGCCACCTGCCTCAGCAGGTCGCGGTCGGCCGACAGGTCACTCGCTTGCTGAGCAGCGGAGTCGTTGGGCGCCATGTTCGTCCCGGATACCGCAACCGGAGGGGCGGATCCCAGCTTCAACCATCGGGGCCCATCCACCCAGCCCCTCGGGCTGGGCGACCGCTCCCTCCGTTCCTAACGTTGACAGGCCAACGCGACCAGGCAGCAGCCATCTTCAATCAACAACACCCGCGCAATGCCGCCTGGAGCCACTGACTCAGAGTCCTATAAGGGGCCGCCAGCCGATATGACCGAACGACTCGGAAGCGTGTTCATCGAGAACGTCCAGCCGGAGCTGGACGCGGGGCGCTACGCCATCAAGCGCGTCGCCGGGGAGACCCTCACCGTCCGGGCGGACATCTTCAAGGAGGGCCACGACGTGCTCGTGGCCGTCGCCCGCTGGCGCCAGGTCACCCCCGCCGCCCAGAAGACGGACTGGGCGGAGGTCCCTCTCGCCTTCAAGAACAACGACGCCTGGGAAGGCTCCATCCCGCTCGCGAAGAACGGCCGCTACGAATTCACGATTGAAGCCTGGCCGGATCTCTTCCGCACCTGGGCGCACGAGCTGAAGCGCAAGGTGGACGCCGGCCGCGACGTGAAGAGCGAGCTGCTGGAAGGCGCCGCCCTGCTGGAAGGCGCCGCCGCGCGCGCGAAGGGCAAGGCCGCGGAGGACCACCGGCTGCTCGCCGAGGCAGGGGCTCGCCTGCGCACGCCGCCCACGCCGGACCATCTCCTCGTCGCGCTGTCCTCCGAGCTGGCGGACGCGGCGTCGCGGCATCCGGACCGCACGCTCGCCAGCCGGTACGACAAGGTGCTGGAGGTCTTCGTGGACCGGGAGAAGGCGCGCAACGCCGCCTGGTACGAGTTCTTCCCCCGCTCCGCGAAGCGCGACGGCAAGACGCACGGCACGTTCAAGGACGCGCAGGCCTGGCTGCCGTACGTCCAGAAGCTCGGCTTCGACACCGTCTACCTTCCGCCCATCCACCCCATCGGGCGCACCGCTCGCAAGGGCAAGAACAACAGCCTGCGCGCGGAGCCCGGTGACGTGGGCAGCCCGTGGGCCATTGGCGCCGCGGAGGGCGGCCACAAGGCCGTGCACCCGGAGCTGGGCACGCTGCAGGACTTCCGCGCGTTCGTGGACGCGGCGAAGAACCACGGCATCGAGGTGGCGCTGGACCTGGCCTTCCAGTGCTCGCCGGACCACCCGTACGTGAAGGAGCATCCGGAGTGGTTCCAGCACCGCCCGGACGGCACCATCAAGACGGCGGAGAACCCGCCCAAGCGCTACGAGGACATCGTCAACTTCGACTGGATGGGCCCCGCGCGGGACGCCCTCTGGAAGGAGCTCAAGTCCGTCGTCCTGCACTGGGTGGACAACGGCGTGCGGACCTTCCGCGTGGACAACCCGCACACCAAGCCCATGCAGTTCTGGCACTGGCTCATCCGCGAGGTGCAGGACCAGCACCCGGACGTGCTCTTCCTGTCGGAGGCCTTCACCCGCCCGAAGGTGATGAAGGCCCTGGCCAAGGTGGGCTTCACCCAGTCGTACACGTACTTCACCTGGCGCCTCTTCAAGGACGAGCTGCGCACGTACCTGGAGGAGATCACCCAGCCGCCCGTGGCGGACTACTTCCGCGGCAACCTCTGGCCCAACACGCCGGACATCCTCCCGGAGAACCTCCAGAACGCGGGCCCCGGCGCCTTCCGCCTGCGCGTGGCGCTGGCCGCCACCCTGTCATCCGTGTGGGGCATGTACTCCGGCTACGAGCTGTGCGAGGGCCGTCCCGTGCCGGGCAAGGAGGAGTACCTGGACTCGGAGAAGTACCAGCTCGTCGCCTGGGACTGGGACCGGCCGGGGAACATCTCCGGGTGGATTTCGAAGCTCAACGCCATCCGCAAGGAGCACCCCGCGCTCCAGCACTACCAGGCGCTGCGCTTCTTCGAGTCCGACAACGACCGCGTCCTCTTCTACGGCAAGCGTTCACCAGACGGGCTCAGCACGGTGCTGGTGGCGGTGAGCCTGGATCCGTACGCACCGCAGGAAGCGCTGCTCCGCGTGCCCATGGAATGGCTGGGCGTCTCCGCGGAGGAGACCTATCAGGTGCAGGAGCTGATGGCTGATCAGCGCTCGCTCTGGCAGGGCCCGGACGTGCAGGTGCGCCTGACGCCCGAACAGCCCGCGGCCATCTGGGCCGTGTACCGCTACCGCCGCACCGAACACGCGTTCGACTACTTCGAGTGACCCCTTCCGAGAGGCGTATGGACCTGGATCCGCTTTGGTACAAAAAAGCGCTCATCTACGAGCTGCACATCCGCGCATTCCATGACTCCAACGGGGACGGCCACGGGGACATCCCGGGCCTGATTGAAAAGCTGCCGTACCTCCAGGACCTGGGCGTGGACTGCCTGTGGCTCCTGCCGCACTACCCGTCCCCGCTGCGCGACGACGGCTACGACATCGCGGACTACTACGGCATCCACCCGGACTACGGCACGCTGGCGGACTTCCAGCGGCTGGTGGAAGAGGCGCACAAGCGCGGCTTGCGCATCATCATCGAGCTGGTGGTGAACCACACCAGCGACCAGCACCCCTGGTTCCAGGAGGCGCGGCGCGACCCCAACAGCCCCAAGCGCAACTGGTACGTCTGGAGCGACACGGACGAGTCCTACAAGGGCGCGCGCATCATCTTCACCGACACCGAGCGCTCCAACTGGACGTGGGATCCGGTGGCCAAGCAGTACTTCTGGCACCGCTTCTTCAGCCACCAGCCGGACCTGAACTACGACAACCCCGAAGTGCAGGAAGCCATGCTGGACGTCATGCGCTTCTGGCTCAACATGGGCGTGGACGGGTTCCGCTGCGACGCCGTGCCCTACCTCTTCGAGCGCGAGGGCACCAACTGCGAGAACCTCCCGGAGACGCACGCGTTCCTCAAGCGCCTGCGAAAGACGATCGACTCCGAGTACCAGGGCAAGGTGCTGCTCGCGGAGGCGAACCAGTGGCCCGCCGACGTGCGCGTGTACTTCGGCGAGGGCGACGAGTTCCACATGGGCTTCCACTTCCCGGTGATGCCCCGCCTCTTCATGGCGGTGCGCCGCGAGGACCGCACGCCCATCGTGGAAATCATGCAGCAGACGCCGGACATCCCGGAGTCCTGCCAGTGGGCCATCTTCCTGCGCAACCACGATGAGCTGACGCTGGAGATGGTGACGGACGAGGACCGGGACTACATGTACCGGGAGTACGCCACCGACCCGCGCATGCGCATCAACCTGGGCATCCGCCGCCGCCTGGCGCCGCTGATGGACAACGGCCGGCGCCGCATCGAGCTGATGCACAGCCTGCTCTTCACCCTGCCCGGCACGCCGGTCCTCTACTACGGGGACGAGATCGGCATGGGCGACAACATCTACCTGGGCGACCGCAACGGCGTGCGCACGCCCATGCAGTGGACCGGCGACCGCAACGCGGGCTTCAGCCGCGCGGACTACGCGCGCCTCTTCGCGCCCGTCATCGCGGACCCCGTCTACGGCTACCAGTCCATCAACGTGGAGGCCCAGGAGCGGCAGAAGTCCAGCCTGCTCCAGTGGGTGAAGCGGATGATTGGCATCCGCCAGCGCTACCCCGTGTTCGCCATGGGCAGCTTGCGCTTCCTCACCACGGAGAACCGCAAGGTGCTGGCCTTCGTGCGCGAGTGGGAGGGCCAGACGGTGCTCGTCGTCTGCAACCTGTCGCGCTTCGCGCAGCCGGGCGTGCTGGACCTGCGCGAGTTCGAAGGCAGCATCCCCGTGGAGTTGATTGGAGAGACGCCGTTCCCCCGCATCAGCGACCTGCCCTATCAGCTGTCGATGGGGCCCTACATGTTCCTGTGGTTCCGGTTGGACAAGCCACTGCAGGCGAAGGAGTAAACCCGAGTGACTCCCCTGGACCTGACCAAGCTGCCCGACTTCCTCAAGGCCCAACGTTGGTTCGCCGGCAAGGCGTGGCCCATCAAGAGCGTCAGCGTGGTGGACCACGTGACCATGGAGCTGGGCACGTGCTCCTTCACCCTGGCCATCATCGAGGTCGTCTACGAGCTGGGAAACCCGGAGCGCTATCAGCTCCAGGTCCGGCAGACGCCGGAGGGCCTGGTCAGCGCGCTGGAGGACGACGACTGCGTGCGCGCCGTCTTCAACCTCGCGCGCGAGGGCAAGCAGGTGGCCTCCGGCTCCGGCCGCGTGGTGGGTGAATGGATCGCCTCCACGGACAGCGGCGTGGCGCTGCCGGAGCCGCTCTCCGTGCGCCGGCTCAACGTGGAGCAGAGCAACACCTCGCTGGTGCTGGGCGAGCGGGTCATCGTCAAGATCATCCGCAAGCTGGAGGCCGGCGTGAACCCCGAATACGAGGTGGGCCGCTTCCTCGCCACGAAGACGGACTTCCGCGCGACGCCGCAGCTGGTGGGCGCGCTGAACCTGGAGGGCCCCGCCGGCGCGACGCTCGCGCTGGCGCACCGCTTCGTGCCGGACGCCGTGGACGGCTGGAAGTACACGCTGGAGCGGCTGCGCCAGGAGAAGGCGCTCTCCGAGCGCTTCCTCGGGGACATGCGCGACCTGGGCGCGCGGCTGGGTGAGCTGCACAAGGCGTTCGCCTCCGCGGGGCCGGACGACCTGGCGTTCTCCCCGGAGCCGCTGCTCCAGGAGGACCTGCAGCGCTGGAGCGCGTCCATCGTGGGCGAATTGGGCGTGACGCTGGCGGACGCCGGGCGGCTGCACGCGGACCTGGAGCACAAGCGCGACGGGCTCATCACGTACGCGAAGCGGCTGGCGCAGGTGGCGCCCTCCGGCCAGAAGATCCGCATCCACGGCGACCTGCACCTGGGCCAGGTGCTGCGTTCGGACAACCAGTGGCTGTTCTTCGACTTCGAGGGCGAGCCGTCCCGCTCCTTCACCGCGCGCCGGGAGAAGTACAGCGCCCTGCGCGACGTGGCGGGGATGATCCGCTCGTTCGACTACGCGGAGGCCACCGTGTCGCTGGAGGGCGGCCAGCCGCGCGGGCGCGTGGGCCCCACCCGCGACGCGTTCCTGGAGGGCTACCGCCAGGCGACGCGCGGCGCGGCCTTCCTGCCCGACAGCGATGAGGCCTTCAACGTGATGTTGCGCGCCTTCGAACTGGAGAAGCTGTTGTACGAAGTGCGCTACGAACTCGCCAACCGGCCGGACTGGGTGCGCATCCCCGTCGAGGCCCTGTTGCGGATGGAGGATGCCCAGTGAGGAAGCCTGCGGACAGAGCACAGGTGGACGCGGAGCTGCAACGCGTGGTGGAGCTGCGCCATCCCGAGCCCCACTCCATGTTGGGCGTCCACCCGGACGGTGACGGGATGGTGGTGCGCGCCTACCGCCCGGAGGCCGTGGCCATCCACGTCCTGCCGGAGTTCGGCGGCAAGGTGCCCATGCAGCACCGCACCGGCGGCGTCTTCGAGGCGCGCATCAACGGCCGCACGGAGCCCTTCAGCTACCTGCTGGAGGTGGAGTACCCGGGCAAGAAGGTCTTCACGCTGCGCGACCCGTACAGCTTCCTGCCCACCATCGGGGAGATGGACCTGTACTTCGCCGGCGAGGGCCGCCACGAGCGGCTCTGGGAGCGCATGGGCGCGCACCTCATCCACCACAACGGCGTGAAGGGCACGTCGTTCGCGGTCTGGGCGCCCACCGCCCGGGGCGTCTCCGTGGTGGGGGACTTCAACGGCTGGGACGGCCGCCTGCACGCCATGCGGCGCATGGGGTCCTCCGGCATCTGGGAGCTGTTCGTCCCGGAGGTCGGCGAGGGCACCCGCTACAAGTTCGAGATCCGCCCCGGCCACGGCGGCGGCGCGCTGCTCAAGGCGGACCCCTTCGCCTTCCGCACGGAGACGCCGCCCGCCACCGCGTCCGTGGTGCATGACCTGCAGCGCTACTCCTGGGGCGACAGCGCGTGGCTGGAGGCGCGCGGCAAGCACGTGGACTCCGCCCACCACCCGTGGAGCGTCTACGAGGTCCACCTGGGTAGCTGGCGCCGCGTGGTGGAGGACGGCGACCGGCCCATGACCTACCGCGAGCTGGCGCCGGAGCTGTCGCGCTACGTGAAGGAGCTGGGCTTCACGCACGTGGAGCTGTTGCCCGTGTCGGAGCACCCCTACGGCGGCTCGTGGGGCTATCAGGTCGGTGGCTACTACGCGCCCACCTCGCGCTTCGGGCACCCGGACGACTTCCGCTACCTGGTGGACTACCTGCACCAGGAGGGCATCGGCATCATCGTGGACTGGGTGCCGGGCCACTTCCCGCGCGACAGCCACGCGCTGGGCCAGTTCGACGGCACCGCCCTCTACGAGCACGCGGACCCGCGCCAGGGCTCGCAGCCGGACTGGGGCACGCTCGTCTTCAACTTCGGCCGCAACGAGGTGCGCAACTTCCTCATCGCCAACGCGCTGTTCTGGCTGGAGGAGTACCACGTGGACGGGCTGCGCGTGGACGCGGTGGCCTCCATGCTCTACCTGGACTACAGCCGGAAGCACGGCGAGTGGGTCCCCAACCGCTGGGGCGGCCGCGAGAACGAAGAGGCCATCCAGTTCCTGCGCGAGCTCAACGACACCATCCGCCGCAAGCACCCGGGCGTGGTCGTCATCGCGGAGGAGTCCACCGCGTGGCCCAAGGTGTCCCAGCCCGTCAGCGAGGGCGGCCTGGGCTTCCACTTCAAGTGGAACATGGGCTGGATGCACGACACGCTGTCGTACTTCTCCAAGGACGCCGTCTACCGGCAGTACCACCACAACCAGCTCACCTTCGGCCTGCTGTACGCGTTCAGCGAGCACTTCATGCTCCCGCTGAGCCACGACGAGGTGGTGCACGGCAAGGGCAGCCTCTACGGGCGCATGCCGGGTGACGCGTGGCAGAAGCGCGCCAACCTGCGCGCGCTGTTCGCGTGGATGTGGGCCCACCCGGGCAAGAAGCTGCTCTTCATGGGCGGCGAGTTCGGCCAGCCGGCGGAGTGGAACCACGACAAGAGCCTGGACTGGCACCTGCTCCACGACCCGGGCCACAAGGGCATCCAGAAGCTCGTGAGCGATTTGAACCGCGTCTACCGCGACGTGCCCGCGCTGTACGACTCGGACAGCGAGCCCATGGGCTTCCAGTGGCTGCAGCCGGACGCGTCCGCGGCGAACGTGCTGGCCTTCGTGCGCCGCTCGCGCACACCCGGCCGTCACGTGGTGTGCGTGGCCAACATGTCGCCGGTGCCTCGCGAGGATTATCGCGTGGGCTTCCCGCTCCACGGCCGTTATGTGGAGCTCGTCAACACCGACGCCGGGGAGTACGGCGGCAGCGGCATGGGCAACCGGGGCCAGGTGCACACGGAGCCCACGGGCTGGGACGGACAGCCCGCCTCCGCGACGCTCACCCTGCCCCCGCTGTCGGTGGTGTGGTTCACGCCGGGGTAGGACGAAGCCCTGGCCTCACCGAAAGGACCGGGGCATGGCGGCAGGAGCAAAGCGGAAGCTGGGAGCGACGGGCCTGGAGGTGTTCCCGCTGTGTCTGGGCGGGAACGTCTTCGGCTGGACGGCGGACGAGGCGACCTCGTTCGCCGTGCTCGACGCGTTCGTGGAGGGTGGCGGCAACTTCGTGGACACCGCGGACGTGTACTCGCGGTGGATCCCCGGCCACGTGGGCGGCGAATCGGAGACGGTGCTGGGGAAGTGGATCGCCTCGCGCAAGGCGAAGGACCGCCTGGTGGTGGCCACGAAGGTCGGCGCGGAGACGGCGCTGGGCAAGGGCCTCACGCGCGAGCACATCGAGAAGAGCGTGGACGCGTCCCTGCGCCGCCTGGGCGTGGAGCGCATCGACCTGTACTACGCGCACTACGACGACCCGAACACACCCCTCGAGGAGACGCTGCGCGCCTTCGACGCGCTGGTGAAGGCGGGCAAGGTGAAGACGCTGGGCCTGAGCAACCACACCGCGGAGCGCACGCAAGCGGCGCTGGATACGCAGAAGCGGCTGGGGCTCGCGCGCTACCAGGTGATTCAACCGGAGTACAACCTGGTGGAGCGCCCGAAGTTCGAGGGCGCGCTCCAGCAGGTGAGTGAGAAGGAAGGCCTGGCCGTGGCGCCCTACTTCGGACTCGCCGCGGGCTTCCTCACCGGCAAGTACCAGGAGGGGCAACCGGCGCCGTCGTCACCGCGCGCGGGCAACGTGCTCAAGAAGTACGGCAACGCGAAGGGCTGGGGCGTCGTCGCCGCGCTGAAGAAGGTGGCGGAGCGCCGGGGGGCCACGCCGTCGCAGGTGGCGCTCGCGTGGCTTGCGACGCGGCCCACGGTGGAGGTCCCCATCGCCAGCGCCACGTCCGTGCCGCAGGTGAAGGAGCTGCTCGGGGCCTTCTCCTTGAAGCTGGAGGCGGACGACCTGCGCGAGCTGGACCGCGCGTCGGCGGCGTAGCGCTGGCTTCAGCCTTCGTCGGCGACGAGGACGGTCTTCAGGCGTGCCAGGATGGGCTCTGGCACGTCGATGAAGGACAGGCCCACCTCGAAGCGGGCCACGGCGTCCTTGGGTAACTTGATGGCCCAGACGATGCGCGCCGTACATTCCAGCGAGCTGCCGTCCGGGAGGAACAGCTCCAGATCCAGGCGCGAGCCCACGTCCTGCGGATCATCCGAGTAGATGCGCGCGCCCCCGAGGCTGACGTCGAGCACCTGCTTCTTGTCGCCCACCTTCATGCGCGCGGGGCGCGAGTAGAGGGGCGCGTGGATGCGAGGGAAAGCGCGGCGATCAATGGGAGAGGTCATCTGGAGTGTCACGTTCCGCCATCCTAACGTGCCTGTCACGAAACGGCACATCGCCCTCCCAGGCGAGGAGGCGGGCCGGTGGGTCGGACCACCTCCTCCGTGGGTTTGGGGCAACCCTACCCAGGGGTACCGCCCAGCCCATCCAGCTCCGGCGCGTCCCGCGCCAGCTCGTCGCAGATGAGCGATTGGATGCGGAAGGCCAGCCGCGCCTCCTGCACCACCTCCTGGGCCTCCCCTTCCGTCAGCGAGACCTCGTCCAGACGGGCCACGAGCCGGCCCTGGAAGGCGAGCAGCTCCGCGGCGGACACCGCGTTGTAGAAGGCCGTGCCCCGGCCGTTCTCCAGCTCGAACGCCCGCGCGATGAGCTCCGAGCGCCGGGGCGCGGTGTAGAGGTCCTGGACGCAGCGGGCCCAGGCATGGGCGATGAGCAGGTGCGGGACCTCCGCCGCCACCTCGCGGATCCGCTCGGCGTGCAGCCGCGTCTCCGCGCAGGCGAAGGGCCTGGTGCGCGTGTCGCCGCAGAACCAGTCCAGATCCGCCAGGAGCGCGGAGGCCCGCCGCAGCTCCGGCAGCCGCAGCACGCGCGTGAGCGGGCCGTCCTTCAGCGCCGGCAGCACGGACTCCAGCGCCTCGTAGACGACGTGCAGCTGGCGCAGGTGGTTCACGTAGTGGCGCGCGCGCACGAACTGGCCATAGACGCCGCCGTTCCATGAACCGTGGAAGAGCGCCTCCAGGAACGTGGACTGCTCCGCCTGGCGCCGGGCGATCCCCGTCCCCTCCTCCAGCCGCAGCGACAGCCGCTGCGTGGACGGAAGGCCCGCGGGGGCCGTGGACGCGGACGACAGGCGCTTGTCCCGCGCGGAGCGCTCGAAGCCGCCCCAGCGGATCGTCCCCCGGACGCTGCTCACTGCTTCCACCCTCCGGTGGGCGCCCCATGGGCAGCGGAGGGGGCCGGCTCCTGCGCTTCCGCCTCGTGCGCGGGCGCGTGCGGCAACTCCAACTGGTGGATGGCCTCCACCAGGGTGTGGCCCAGCGCGCGCAGGACGTCCTCCTCCAGGCGAAGCGTCACCGGCCCCACCGCCAGATGGATATGCCCACAGCTGCACCGCGTCACTTCAGCGCACGGGCCTCGCGCCAGCACCGCCCTGCAGCATCCCTGACCGAGCATCGCGTCCTCCAGTTGATTTTGATTATCGAAATCAAATTCATGAGGCCACAACGCCCTTCCGCCGTCAAGCCCGGTCCATGCCGTTCTGATCCGGAGGCCAGTGGTCAACAATCCAAAGACAGACATGAAACACGCAAAACAAAGACAAACAATGCAATCAATTACATGCATATGTCTTTATTTGTTTCATGTATCACCCGGGGACGACTGGCTGCCCTTTTGTTCATGTAGGCATGACCATTTGCCGATGCGGCAAAACTCCCTGAAGGTTTGTTCAGGTCCGTTCAGGGGTGCTCAGGGGGCGGAAAAAACTGGCTGAAGGTTTGTTCAGGTCCGGTTCAGTCGGAAAACGCGGCTGGAAAAAAGAGGACCCTGGCAAGTCCAACCCGGCCAGCGCCTTCGGGCTCAGGCGTGATGGACGCGGGTCGGCAGCGTGTCACCTGGCGCCTCCGGATAACGCAGGAGAAGGCTCCGAAGGGCATGCGGGGGCCCCCGCTCGACGCGCGGAACTCACTGAACATCCCATCAGGCCGACGACGGCTCAGGGAAGTCCGGCAAGGTGATTTCAGGGGACGTGGACAAACACCCGCCGGAGGCCCTCGCCTCCGTGCACCAGGGCGGACCGCGCCGCGTCGGGCAAAAACGGATCAGGGCCCAGGCGCACCTGGCGCCCTGGGCCTGACGTTCATCGACATTGGGGAGGTGTGGGGCCGGAACGTCAATGACGACCAGACCGGGGCGCGCTACCGCATCGCCCCGACCGCCTGGCCATCACTCAGCGGGACTCGCCGCGCGCCAGCTTCTCCACGTAGTCCGCGGGCAGCCCCGCGCTCTTCGCGCCGCGCACCAGCGCCTCCACGAAGCGCGGGCTCACCGGACCGTCCGACGACGCGCGGCGCGGGTTGGTCACGAACGCGGTGGCCTCCACCTCCTGGCCATCCACGCGCACGCGCACCGTGCGCTCCACGCACATGCTGGTGACGAAGCCTTCCTTGTGCTGGACGATGGGCCAGTCCTTGCCGGGGATCTCGAAGAGCCGGCCGTACACCCGCGCACCCGGCGCGTCCGTCAGGCCCGCCACCCGGCCGCCCCACCAGCGCGACGGGAAGTCATAGACGAGGTCCACGTCCAGCGCCTCGGCGAGCCGGCCTTCCGGCAGCTCGAAGAAGCCGTAGCTGTGCTGGTGCTTCCACTCGTCGAAGGCGGCCCGGTCCAGGATGGTCGAGTACGCGAAGTAGCGCCGGGGCGCGTTCGCGTCCGCCTGCTCGCGCGCCTTCATCACCTGGTCGTAGTGCGAATCCATTGCGTGTCCTCCCGCCTCTACCGCTCGCCCTTGGTACGAGCCAGGGCGCCGTCGCGGAACGCGCCCAGCACCCCGCCCACGTCCAGGCGCGACGTCTTGATGAACAGCCGCAGCGCGCGCTCCACGTGGTCGGCCAGCACGGCCATGCGCTCCAGCCGCCGCAGCTTCTCCGCCTGCACGCCGCCAGCGCCCTCGGCCAACCGGCGCGCCTCGGACAGGTCCGCGCGGATGCGGGTGACGAAGGCCGCCTCGCGCTCCTCCACCACGTGCGTCACCATCCGCACCAGGTCCGTCTCCGCCGCGTAGCGCCACACCGTGTCCTGCGGCACGCGCACCCGCTGGATGACGCCCCAGTGCTCCAGGTCGCGCAGCAGCATGGACACGCCGCCCTTGGACAGGTCGAGCTCGCGCTCGATCTCGCCGGCGGTCAGGGGCTCACCGCGCAGGTAGAGCAGGCCCCAGACGCGGCCCTGGTTGCGCTTGAAGCCCCAGAACTCGATGACGTTGCCCACCGCTTCCACCGCGATGGCTTCCCATGGCGCCAGCCGGCCATTCACCGGCGGCGCGACGGTCTTCTGGCTCCCGGGATCCCCCCCTGTCCACAGGTAGCCCTTCATGCAGCGCGCCCCTTCACCTGCTCCGCGATGCCCTCCGACAGCCGGTGCGCCCAGCTCATCAGCTCCGCGCCCGCGGCGTCGTTCGCGAAGGGCCCCAGCTTGTCGAGCGCCGCTTCGATCTCGACGTTCATCTTCTCCATGGACGCCTCCACCGCGCCGGTGGCCTCGATGGCGGCGCCAATCTCCCGGGTGCGCTCCGGGGTGATGACGGAGAACGCCCACGCGTCCTTGAGCTTGCGGCGCAGGGACTCGTCCCGCGACACCGCCAGCAGGATGGGCAGCGACGGCGTGCGCGAGTGCACGTCCGCGTACCGGGGCTTGCCCACGTCCGTGCCCAGGATGTCCCGGATGTCGTCGGCGATCTGGAACGCCACGCCCAGGTGCCGGCCGAACGCGTCGAAGCGCGCCTGCGCCTCCGGCTGATCCGCCAGCGTCGCCGCGGCCTTGCCGCACCAGCCGAACAGCGAGCCCGTCTTGCCCTCGGCGATGTAGCGCAGCCGCGTGAGCGGCAGGTTCATGTCGCCGCGCGCCTCCACCTCCGCGATGGCCGCGCGGGTCATCTCCGTGACGATGGCCAGGCCGCTCTGCACCAGGCGCGCGTCCAGGAGGGACAGCCGCGACAGCGCCGTGGACAGGATGAGGTCGCCGCTCATCACCGCGACGATGTTGCCCCAGCGCGCGTTCACCGTCGGGCGGCCCCGGCGGAACATGCCCGCGTCCACCACGTCGTCATGCAGCAGGCTGGCCGAGTGGATCATCTCCGCCGCCACACCCACATCCACCAGCCGGGCGGCCGGCACTCCCACCACGCCACCGAAGAGGCGGACGAGCATGGGGCGGGCCCGCTTGCCCCCGGCCCCCAGGCACAGATGGCGCGCCGCATCCATCAGCGTGTCGCCCTTCACGTCCGGGCCGACGTCGCCATCCGCGAGCAATTCGGTCAGACGCTGCTCCACCTGCCCCAGAAACTCCGTCAGCTCGTGAGCGACATCCATGTGCGCGGTCTCCTTCCGGGCCGTTCATATAGTTCAAGACCGCGTGAACTGCACCTGAATCCCTCCTGCCCACCAAGCGGGCGGACAGTCAGCGGAAAGCGACGAATAAGGCCGGTTGGTGTCCGGCCGGGCCCGGGAGACTCCTTGGAGGTCCGATTGAGAGGGAATGCGAGCCCGTGGGAAACGAATCCCAGTGTCCGCCGCCCTCCGTCGCCGCCTCGTCCAGAGCTTCGCTTCCCTCGCCACCGGCGTCCCCCTCTTCCGCCCTGGCGCCTCGCTGCCCGGCTCGTCCGCGCCCCTCTTGGGGGCCCCTCCGCCGCCGGACGGCCACCGGGGCCGCCCCTGCACCGGCGCCTGAGGGCGTCGCTGAAGGTGTCCATCGTGGAGGGGATGTTCGCGGAGGTGTTCACCGCGTGCGCGGGTCCCACCGTGCTCACCGCGTGGGCCATCGCGCTGAAGCTGGGGCCCTTCCTGGTGGGCGTGATGACGGCGCTGCCGTTCTTCGCGCAGTTCGTGCAGTTCCCCGCCGCCTGGCTCACCCTCTGCTTCGGTCACCGGCGGGTGGCGCTGACTGCGGTGTGCCTGTCCCGCCTGTCCCTGCTGCCCCTGGCGCTGTTGCCGTGGCTGGGCCTGTCCCTGGAGGGGCAGCAGCACCTGCTGCTCGCCGTGGCCGGGGCGTCCGCGGTGCTGGCGGTGGTGGGCAACAACGCGTGGGTGGCGTGGATGGGGGAGCTCGTCCCCGGCGCCGTGCGGGGCCGCTTTTTCGGCAAGCGCACCGCGCTCACCACGCTGATGGGCACCGGCGCGTCGCTCACCGCGGGACTGCTGATGGACCGGCTGAAGGGGCTGGACGGGGTGGGCATGGCGCTGCCGCTGCTGGCGCTCGCCGCGTGCGTCATGGGCGTCGTCACCACGCTGATGATGGCCGCGCAGCATGACCCGGCGCCCCCGGGCACCGCGCCGAAGCTGGAGCTCAAGGCGGCGCTGCTGCCCTGGAAGGACGACGGGGCCCGGCGGGTGCTCCTGTACCAGGTGGCGTGGAACGCGGCGGTGGGCGTGTCCGCGCCCTTCTTCGCGCTGCACAGCCTGCAGAACCTCAAGATGACCTTCGTCATCATGGCCCTGCACGCGGCGGCGGTGGCGGGGGTGCGCGTGCTGACGGCGCCCCTGTGGGGCCGCGCCATCGACCGGCTGGGCGCGCAGCCGGTGCTGATGCTCTGCTCGCTGGGCATCAGCGCCATCCCCATGCTGTGGCTGTTGCCCTCCGCGGGGACGCTCTGGCCGCTGCTGTTCGACGTGCTCCTGGCGGGCGCGCTGTGGAGCGGCCACGGCCTGGCCATCTTCGCGCTGCCCCTCACGGTGGCGCCGCGCCACGGCCGGCCCTTCTACCTGGCGGCGTTCGCCACCGCGGGCGGGCTGGCCTACGCGGCGGCGGCGGCCCTGGGTGGGGCGCTGGCGGCACGCGTGCCCCAGCAGTTCATGCTGGGCGGCCACCTCTGGGTGAACCTGCACGTGCTCTTCGTCGTGTCGTCGGTGGCCCGGCTGGGGGCCGCCTTCCTCGCGGCCCGGGTGAACGAACCCGGCGCCGCCACCACGCGCACCGTGGCCCAGGTGGTGGAGCGGTTCCTGCCCCGCCTCCGCCCGGCTACAGCCGGTAGTCGCGCACCATCGCCGCCACGCGCTCCGACAGGAGCTTGAGCGACACGGCGGACTCGCTGGTGGTGGCGATGCGCTTCACCGTGTCGCCCATCACCGTGTTGAGCTCGTTGACGGCGGTGAAGATCTGCTCGATGCCGGTGGCCTGCTGGTTCACCGTGTTGGAGATCTGACGGGCGGACACCACGCTGTCCCGGACGATGGAGGACAGCTGGCGCAGCGTGTCCCCGGACGTGCGCACCTGGGCCAGGCCCGTCTCCATGCGCTGCGTGCCCGCGGCGGTGATTTCGACCGTGGCGAAGATGGCGGTGCTGATGTCCGCCAGGATGCCGCGCACCTGGTTCGTCGCGCGGATGGACTGGTCCGCGAGACCGCGGATCTCCCGGGCCACCACCGCGAAGCCCTTGCCGTGCTCCCCGGAGCGCGCCGCCTCGATGGCCGCGTTCACCGCGAGCAGGTGGGACTGGTCCGCCAGGTCCTTCACCGTCTCCGTGATGCCGGAGATCTGCTCGGTGCGCTCGCCCAGGGCCATGATGCGCTCGGCGATCTGCTCCACCTGCGCACGCAGGGCCACCATGCCCTCGATGCTCTCGGTGATGGCGATCTCGCCCGTCTTGCCCAGCACCTCCGCGCGCTCCGCCACGTCGATGACCGTCTCCGCCGCGCGGGACGCCACCACCGACGTCTGGCGGATCTCCTGCGCCGTCACCTGCGTCTCCTGGAGCGCGGCGGCGTGGCGGGAGACCATCTCGTTCTGCCGGCTCGCGGAGTCGTTCAGGTGGTCCACCGAGCCGCGCAGCAGGTCCGACGAGCCCTGCAGCTGCTGCAAGAGGTCCTTCACCTTGGACACCATCATGTTGAAGGCCTTCGACAGCTGGGCCACCTCGTCGGAGCCGTCCACGCGCACCGTCTCGCGCAGGTCGCCGTGCTCCGCGATGCGCTGGGCCGCCTCCGTCAGCTGCACCAGCGGCGCCGCCACCCGGCGCGCCAGCAGGATGCCCACCACGACGAAGAGCGAGAGCGCCAGGATGATCACCACGCTCACCCCGGTGGTGATGGCCCGCACCTGCGCGCGCGCCGCCGTGCGGTTGAAGCCCACGTGCACGGTGCCCGCCCCGTTCGCGAAGCGCGAGCTCACGTCCAGCAGCTCCGCGTCGCGGACGTAGAACGTCGCTTCACCCTGCGCGCGGCCCAGCCGGTCGCGCAGCTCCCGCATCGCCGTGGCGTACTCGCCCGCCACCGCGCGCATCTGCCCGGTCCCGTCGAAGACGGCCACGTAGGCCACCTGGTGGTGGCGCACCGCCTGCTCCAGCACCGTCTGGAGCGCCTCCGTCTGGCCCCCGGGCATCGCCGCGGGCAGCGTGGCCGCCAGCGCCGCGGGCAGCGCGCCGCCCACGTCCCGGCCCTGCTCCTCGAAGGCGGAGCTGACGCGCGGGATGAGGTACCCGAAGAAGAGTACGGTGAAGAACAGCGCCACGAGCAGCGGCGCCAACGTGAGCTTCTGGGAAAGGGAGAGTCGCATCCGAGAGCGGCGCCAAGTCCAGAGGAAGTCTGGGAAACGAAGCCCCCCTGGACCATCCAGCGAGGTGGCTCATTGTGGACATTCCAGAGGAGCCGGCGCAATGGCTCCGCGCATCGAAAGCCCTTGAAAGTCAGACACCGCGCCCTGGGTAATGACGAACCCGGGGCGCGGGCGTCACCCCGGCGTCAGCCGGCCTTGCGGCTGTCCTGCGAGCTCTCGTCCCACTTCTCCATCAGGGTGTTGGACGGGAGGGTCTCATCCAGCAGCTTGCGCGCGGCCTCGACGCCGGTGACGGGCAGGCCCTTGGGGTCCAGCAGGCCCAGCTGCACCAGCACCGACGCCTGATCCCAGTAGATGTGCTCGTGATAGAGCTTGTCGCCGCGGAAGTTCACCACCGCGACGAAGGCCGCCTCCACGAACTTCCCGGTGGGCGGGATGCCCGGGAGCATCCAGTCCATCTCGATGTCGTGGGTGAAGCTGAGGATGAACTCGTCCACCACGCGGTCCGCGCCCACGGTGCGAGACAGCAGGGACATCTTCGTGTCCTTGGGATTCGAGTGCACGAAGTGGTGCTCGTAGAAGCGGTGCAGGTACTCCGCGCCCACGCCGCCCGTCATCACCGGGACGCTGTTGACGTACGGGTGCGCCACCATGGTCTTCATGGTCGCGGCGGCGTCCCGGACGGCGAACTCCAGCTCCGTGTGCTTGTCCCACAGCGCGGCCAGGTCGTAGCGCGGCCCCATCACGCGCTTGAGCAGCGCGATCGTGCGCGTGTGCGCCGTCATCATCGAGGGGCGGTTCCAGGCCGGCGACCCCTCGCGGAAGAACCCGTGACGCACGCCCTGGTACACGTACAGCTCCACGTCCACGCTCACGTGCTGCTTCACCCGCGCCACCGCGGCCGGGGGCACGAAGCCGTCCCACTCCGCGTAGTGGAGCACCATGGGGGCCGCGCTCTCACCCGCCTGGGCGAGCACGTCCTCCATGCCGGGCGCGCAGTAGGCCACCGCGCAGTCCACGTGCGCGTGCGCCGCCAGCTGCGCGGCCAGCGTCCCACCCAGCCCGTAGCCCAGCGCGCCGACCTGCTTCTTCCCCCGGAGTCCCACCACCTCCGGAAGCGAACGCGCCCAGGCCACCACGGGCTTCAGGTCCACCTCTTCGGGCTCCCCGCGAGAGGCGAGGTCCGGCACCACCACCACGTAGCCCTCTTCACTGAAGCGCTCGGCCATCAGCTTCAGGTGGGCGTTTCCCTCGAACGCCTCCACCATCAGCAACAGCAGGGCCGGACCCGTTCCAGAGGCGGGGCGTCGCACCCACGCACGCATCGGGTCGCTTCCATCCACGGGAATCCACGTCGAGTTGTCGTTCATTTGTCGCGCACCCTCCCCAAAGCGGACACTATTTGCGCCCGGACGGACTGCCTCCCGGACGTCTGGCATTGTAGCAAACCCTCCACATGCTTGCCTCAACTTATGAGAGGTTTTGATGTGGATGGATTGTTGTATGGCTTTGCCTGGAGTAATCAGCCACCACTGCAATGCGCTGTCCGTGACGCGAGCCGCCTTGTGTTTCAAGCCGTCATCGGCTCGGGGACGCCCGCGCACGCGGAGTGCGCGCGCGTCTCAACCAAAGCCTGACGCGGAAGACACAGAGAGAAGATCGTCCCGACGTCCGGGGTGGATTCCACCCGGAGGGTCCCGCCGTGCGCCTCCACGATGCTGCGCGCGATGTAGAGCCCCAGCCCCAGGCTCTCGCGCGGGTCCGCGCCGTCGCCGCGGCGGAAGGGCTGGAAGAGCGTGGGCAGAAGATGCGCGGGGATGGGAGCCCCGGCGTTCTGGACCTCCAGATAGACGGTGTCCGCGCCCTGCTCGAAGGTGCGCAGGCGCACGGGCGTGTCTTTCGGGCTGTACTTGAGCGCGTTGTCCAGCAGGTTGGCCACCGCCTGCGCCAGCCGGTCCAGGTCCCACACGCCCGGGAGGCTGTCGCGGGCGAAGTCACACAGGATGGAGCGCTCGGGTTTCGCCGCGCGCAGCTCGTCCACCAGCTTGCGGCACAGCTCGTTGAGGTCGCCCGCGCCCGGCACCACCGGGATGCCGCCGCCCACGCGCGCGCGGGTGAAGTCCAGCAACTGGTCCACGATGCGCTGGATGCGCTCGCCGCCCCGGGCCACGCGCTCGAAGGCCTTGCGCTGGGCGTCCGGCAGCACCTCGCGCGACAACTGGGCGTTGGCCGTGGTGAGGATGGCCGCGAGCGGCGTGCGGATGTCGTGCCCCACGATTCCCACCAGCTGCTGCTCGAGCTCCGTCGCGCGCTGCATCTCCTCCTCCACGCGCCGGCGCTCCGCCAGCTCCAGCGCCTGCTGCCGCAGCTTCTCTCCGCGCAGGTACAGCTCCACGAACACCGACACCTTGGCGCGCAGGATGTCCGGGTCCACGGGCTTGAGCAGGTAGTCCACCGCGCCGTATTCGTAGCCCCGGGTGACGTAGGCCGCCTCGCGGCTGAGCGCGGTGACGAAGAGGATGGGCAGGTGCTTCGTGCGCTCGCGGGTGCGCACCAGTCGCGCCGTCTCCAGGCCGTCCAGCCCCGGCATCTGCACGTCCATCAGCACGCACGCGTACTCGTCCAACAGCAGCGCCTTCAGCGCCTCGTCGCCAGAGCGCACCGACACCAGCTGCTGGCCGAGCGGCTCCAGGATGGCCTCCAGGGCGAGCAGGTTCGACGGCGTGTCATCCACCAGGAGGACGCGCGCGCGAGGCGCATCCGGCGATTCATCTGCGCGGCGGTGGGACAGGTCGGCGACGGCGGTGAGTACGGGCGTCCTGGGACCAGAGGGCTTCAAGGCGGCGTTCACTCGGGCGTTGGGGTGGAGCGGCTGGAGCGGCGTGTTTCCGTGGTTCTCGAGCGCCCGCTTCCAACATGGCCCCCTCGCCACCTTGTTCCCTGCACCTGTATCCAAAAGCCACAGCAAGACAGGAATTCGAAATCAAAACTGACCCGTTGCAATTCCTGTCAGGGGCGTAGACTCCGCGCACATGACGCTCCCGGCTCCTCGCACCCTCCTGCTCGGTCCCACTGACTTGCGCACGCTCGTGGAGAGCGTGGGGCTGGACGTCCTGATGGACGAACTCATCCACGCGCTCACCGTGGCATTGCGGGAATTCGACGAGTCCGTCCTGCAGGTCCCCAAGCGGGAGGGCTTCCAGGTGGTGAGCGACTCGCGCCCCTCCGGGACGATGGGTTGGATGCCCGCCCTGCGGCGCGGGGACAGTCTGACCGTGAGGGTGTCCGCCTCCCTCCCTGGCAACCGGGGGGACTCGGGGCTGCCCACGCTGGTCGCGTCCCACAGCGTCTATGACGTGAAGACGGGCCACCTGGTGGCGGTGATGGACGGCGTGTTCGCCACGGCGCTGCGCACCGGCGCGGCGTCGGCGGTGGCCAGCCGCTACCTGGCGTCACCGGACAGCCGGGTGCTGGGGCTGGTGGGCTGCGGCGCGCAGGCCGTGTCCCAGTTGCATGCGCTCAGCCGCGTGTTCCGGTTGGAGCAGGTGCTGGTGCACGACATCGACCCGGACGCGGCGCGCTCCTTCGTGCGGCGCGTGGCGTTCCTGGGACTGGACGTGCGGCCCACGCTGCTGCCGGACCTGGAGATGCGCTCGGACATCCTCTGCACCGCGACCACCGTCGCCCCGGGCGCGGGGGCCGTCATCTCCGGCCACGCGCTCCGGCCACACGCGCACGTCAACGCCGTGGGCGCGGACCAGCCGGGCAAGGCGGAGCTGCCCCTGGCGCTCCTGCGACGCAGCCTCGTCGTGCCGGACTTCCCCGCCCAGGCGCGCCTGGAGGGCGAGTGCCAGCAGCTCCACCCGGACCAGATTGGCCCGGACCTGGCCACCGTGGTGCAGCAGCCGGAGGAGTTCGAGGGCTGGCGCGAGCGCAACACGGTGTTCGACTCCACCGGCCACGCGCTGGAGGACCACGTGGTGACGCGCCTGCTGCTGGATCACGCGCGGCGCATGGGCCTGGGCACCCTGGTGGCGCTGGAGGCGCTGGGTGGGGACCCGCTGGATCCGTACTCGCAGGTGCGGGGCGACGTGGCCGGGCGCGCCGAGTCTCCGCGCCGCGCCGCCGGCGGCTGACCGGTTCGTTTCACTTCCGGCACACAACTTCCCGCACACGAGGCCGATAATCGCGAAAGCAGCAGCTATCCACTATTCCTGGAATCTTACACCATGACCGTCCGCGCCACGCCTACCCGCGCCACCGCCACCGCGCCCGCGAGCACCGCCGCCACGGCCCCCCGCACCGCCGCGCCCACTCGCGCCGCCGCTGCGTCCACGGCCCTCACGGCGCCTCCGGCCGGCCTGGGCAAGGGTGACTCCGGGGCGAAGGTGAAGCAGTTGCAGCAGGGGCTGGTGAAGCTGGGCTACATGACGCAGGCGCAGATGAACACGGGCACCGGCTCCTTCGGGCCGGCGACCGAGGCGGCGGTGAAGAAGTTCCAGACGGACCACAAGATCTCCGCCACCGGCTACTACGGGACGCAGACGGCGGCGGCGCTGACGAAGGCGCTCAAGACGACGACGCCTCCGCCCACGGAGCCCGGGAAGTTCACCAAGCCCGCGGTCATCAGCGCGCCCTCGCCCAACAGCGACTCGCGCAACGGCGCGGACATCGACACCATCGTGCTGCACCACACCGGCACCAACAACGGCACCGGGGACCTGTCGTGGATGCGCAACAAGGACAGCAAGGTGTCCGCGCACTACATGCTGGACCGCGATGGGAAGATCTACCAGCTGGTCGGTGACGACAAGCGCGCGTGGCACGCGGGCAAGGGAGAGCTGCACGGCGTGCCCACGGACGTGAACGCGCGCTCCATCGGCATCGAGATCGTCAACGACGGCAGCGGCAAGACGGCCTTCACGGAGGCGCAGTACAAGTCGCTGACGAAGCTCGTGGGCTACCTGAAGCAGGAGTACGACGTGCCCATGAAGAACATCCTCGGGCACAAGGACGTGGCCGTGCCCAAGGGCCGCAAGGACGACCCGGCGGCCAACTTCGACTGGGCCCGGCTGCGCAAGGGCATTGGCGGCTGAGCAGCGCTCCTCGCGCCGCCCGCCCTGCCCTCACGACGTGTGCACTTGCACCGGAGCGTGCTAGAAGACCGCTCCAGTGCTCCGACTCTGGCTCTTCATCTGCCTGATGCTGCTCGCTCCCATCGGGGGCGGGCTCGCGCATGCCTTCGGGCCGGCGCAGCAGGCGGAGACATGCCTCACGGGCTGCGCGGATGACGACGCGCAGGGCCAGTGCGCCCCCACCTGCGTGGACTGCGCCTGCTGCTCGCACGTGAAACCCCTGGCCGTCGCCGTACCGCTGCCGGGCCTGGTGGACTCCGTGTTCCGGGAGCCACCTTTCGCACCCGAAGCCTCGGAGCCGTCCTCCGCCGACGCGGATGACATCCTCCATCCCCCGATAGCCCCTCTCGTTTAAGGCCCGCGTCCGCCGTCGTTCGCACGCGCCCCGCCACCGGTGTACCCGGCCTCCTGCCCGGGTTCATGGGTGCGCGCGGCCGCCTTCTTCCGAAGAGGTCTTCTGCCGTGTCCATCCGTTCCGCGACGGCCGCCCTCGGGCTGGCCGCCGTCATGCTCTGGCCGCGCCCTGGTGGCGCGGAGCCCTCCCGCATCACCCTCCAGGACGTCTTCGCCCTGGCGCGCGAGCACGCCCCGGCGCTGGTCGAGGCCCGGGCCCGCGTGCGCGCCGCCCAGGGGCCCCTGGCGAGCGCCGCGCCGCTCCTGCGCGAGAACCCCCAGCTCGACCTCCAGGTCGGACCGCGCCGGCTCGCCAATGGCGACCACGGCCTGGACGTCGCGGTGGGCCTGTCGCAGCCCTTGGAGCTGGGCGGCAAACAGGGCCTGAGGCGCGAGGCGGCGCGCGCGGGCCTGTCCATGGAGGAGGCCCGCCTGCGCGACGCGGAGCGGCTCCTGCTGGGGGACGTGGCCGCGGCGTACCTGCGCCTCTTGCAGGCCCGGGAGCGGAAGAAGCTGGTGGACGCCGCGATGGAATCGGCGGCGCGCACCGTCCAGGCCACGGAGAAGCGCTACGCGGCCGGTGACGTCCCCGCCGTGGACGTGAACGTGGCGAAGGTGGCGCACGCCCGGGCCCGCGCGGAGGCCCAGGTCGCGGCCGGCGAGATCCACGCGCTGCGAGAGGAGCTGGAGGCACGCACGGGCTACCGCGCGCGGCCCCTGGTCACCTACGACGATGATCTTCGGTCGCTCGCGCGGGCGCCTGTCCGCGAGGTGCCGGACGGCAAGGGAGCACGCGCGGACCTGGTGGCCCTGGAGCAGGAGCAGGTCCAGGCGAAGGCCGCCGCGACGCTGGGCCGGCGCCAGGTGCTGCCGGATGTGACGGTGGGCGCGCGCTACCAGAAGGAAGCGGACGAGACGGTGTTCCTGGGGACGCTCAGCGTGCCCCTGCCCCTCTTCGCTCGCGGCCAGGAGGCGCGCCTCGTGGGTGAAGCGGAGGCGAGCCGCGCCGAGCAGGAGCTGGCCGCCGCGCGCACCGTCGTGCCCGCGCAGGTCCAGGCCGCGAAGCTCCGCTACCGCGCGAGCCTCGGCGCCCTCGGGTCCCTGGAGGAGGTGCTGCCGCTCCTGGATGACAACGAGGCGCTCGCGCAGCGCTCCTATGACGCCGGGGAGATGGACCTCGCGGCCTTCCTCCTCGTCCGTCGCGACACGCTGGAGGCGCGGGCCGCGTGGCTCGAAGGCCTGCTGCGATTGGCCCTTGCTCGTGTGCAGTTGGAAGTGGAAACGGGAGTCCAGCCATGAAGCCCACGCTGATGCTGCTGTCCGTCCTCGTGGGCCTCACCGCCTGCAAGTCCTCCAAGCCGGAGCACGACGACGCGCACGAACACGGCCACGACGAGGCCTCCGAGGAGAAGCTCCACGTCGAGTCCGGAGACGTCATCCACGTGCACGTCCCCCAGGAGATGCTCCGGGACCTGCGCGTCACCACCGCGAAGGTGGAGACCCGCCCGGGCGGAGAGAGCGTCACCGCGCTGGGCGAGCTGACCTTCAGTGAGGACGCCTACGCGGAGGTGTCCTCGCCCGTCTCCGCGCGCGTGGCCTCCGTCGCCGTGACGACGGGCCAGGCGGTGAAGCAGGGCCAGCGGCTGGCGGAGCTCCAGAGTCCGGAGCTGGGCCGAGCCCGCGCGGACCTCCAGGCCACCCAGGCCCGCGCCACCGCCGCCCGGCAGGCCGCGGACCGCAAGCGCACGCTGGCCGAGGAGCGCATCGTCGCGCGCAAGGACGCGCAGGCCGCTGACGCGGACGCCGCCGCCGCGGAGGCGGAGGTCGCCGCCGCGAAGGCCGCGCTCACGGCGTTGGGCGCGGGCAACGGAGGTGAAGGCACATCCGGCTTCGTGCTCAAGGCGCCCATCGACGGCACCGTCGTGGAGCGCACCGCGCGGCTGGGGCAGATGGCGGACCCCTCGCAGGCGCTCTTCCGCATCGGTGACCTGTCGTCGCTGTGGCTCATCGTCCACGCGTTCGAACGGGACGCCGTGCGTCTGAAGCCCGGCGCGGAAGCGCGCGTCACCTTCGCCGCGTTCCCGGGCCAGGAGTTCGCCGCGAAGGTGGGCCACGTGGGGCAGCGGGTGGATCCCCACAGCCGCACCATCCCCGTGCGGCTGGAGCTGGACAACAGCAAGGGGCTCCTCCGGCCGGGCATGTCCGCGTCGGCGTCCATCCCGCTGGGGGATCCGGGCGCCACGCTCACGGCCGTGCCCTCGGCCGCGCTCCAGCGTCTGGAGAACGGCTGGGTGGTGTTCCTGCCCACGCCGGAGGCCGGTGTCTTCGAGCAGCGCGAGGTGGGCCGGGGCCGCAGCCTGGGCACCCAGGTGGAGGTCCTGAAGGGGCTCACCGTGGGCGACGAGGTGGTGGTGGAGGGCGCGTTCCTGCTCAAGGCCGAGGTGGAGAAGTCCCAGGGCGGAGGTGACGAGCATGGACACTGATCCGCGCACGACGCTGCCGGGGCGCATCCTCCGCGCGTCCTTCTCCCGGCCCGGGTTGACGGTGCTCGTCGTCCTGGCGCTGGCGGCCTTTGGCGCGATGGCCCTGCGCAACCTGCGCCAGGACGTGTTCCCGGACCTCTCCGCGCCCATCTTCAACGTCATCGTGCAGAACCCGGCCATGGGCGCCGAGGAGCTGGAGACGATGGTGGCCATCCCCATGGAGGTGGCGCTCGCGGGCCTGCCCGAGGTGCGCCGCATCCGCTCCACCTCGCAGCTGGGCGTCACGCAGGTGACGGTGGAGTTCGAACCGGACGCGGACTACTTCCGCAGCCGCCAGTACGTGGCGGAGCGCGTGGCGCAGGCGGCGGGCGAGCTGCCGCCCGGCACCGACACGCCGCTGGTGTCCAGCCTCACCGGCCGGCTCAACGAGGTCTTCGAGTTCACGCTGGAGGCGGAGCCCGGCAGCGCGGACCTGATGGCGCTGCGCGACCTGGCGGAGTTCGACATCAAGAACCGGCTGCTCGCGGTGCCCGGCGTCGCGGGCGTGGAGCGGCTGGGCGGCTACCTGCGCCAGTTCCAGGTGCTGCTGGATCCGGATCAACTGGTGGCGCGAGGCATCACCCTGGACGAGGTCCAGCACGGCCTGGAGGGCGCCAGCGTCAACGCCTCTGGAGGCTTCGTCACGCAGGGCCCCATGGAGTGGGCCGTGCGCGCGGTGGGCCGGGCGGAGACGGTGGAGGACCTGAACAACACCGTGGTCGCGCTGCGGGACGGGACGCCCGTGCTGCTGGGAGACGTGGCGGACGTGCGCGAGGCCCCCGCGCCACGCCGGGGCATGGCGCACCGGCTGGAGGGCGAGGTGGTGAGCTGCCGCGTGAGCAAGCAGTTCGGCGCGGACACCGTGAAGGTGGCCGAGGGCGTGCGCGCAGCCATCGACGAGCTGCGGCGCTCGCTGCCGCCGGGCGTGCAGCTGCGCGTCGTCTACGACCAGTCGGAGCTGGTGGGCTCCGCGCTGGGAGGCGTGGGCCGGGCCATCCTGCTGGGCGCGTTCCTGGTGGTGGGCGTGCTCTTCCTGCTCTTGGGGGACTGGCGCGCGGCGCTCATCGTCACGCTCACCCTGCCCCTTTCACTTGCGCTGGCGGGGCTGCTGCTGAAGGCAGCGGGCATCGGGTTGAACACGATGACGCTGGGCGGGCTGGCCATCGCGGTGGGCCTGCTGGTGGACGCGGCCATCATCGTCGTGGAGAACGTCATCCACGACCTGCGCGAGGGCAAGGGCCGCCGCTCGGTGCGCGACGAGGCGCTGGCTGCGGCGATGGAGGTGGGCCGTCCCATCGCCTTCGCCACGCTCATCGTCGTCTCGGTGTTCATCCCGCTCTTCGCGATGACGGGCATCGAGGGCCGCATGTATCAGCCGCTCGCGGCGGCGGTGGTGGCGTGCCTGGCCGCGTCGCTCGCGCTGGCGCTCACGCTGGTGCCGGTGGTGTCGGGCCTCCTCCTGCGCGCGCCGAAGGAGGACGCTCCAGAGGACGTGTGGATCATCCGCAAGGTGAAGGCCGCGTACGCGCCGCTGCTGGACCGGTGCATGCGCCACGCGGGCCTGGTGCGCGTGGTGGCGCTGGCCATCACCGTGCCCGCGCTGGGCCTGGCCTTCATGGTGGGCAGCGACTTCATGCCCCGGCTGGATGAAGGCGCGTTCCTGCTCCAGACGGTGCTTCCGCCGGAGGCATCACTGGACGAGGTGGATCGCCTCAACCACCGCGTGGAGGACGTGCTGCGCGAGTTCCCGGAGGTGGAGGATGTGGTGCGCCGCACCGGCCGCGCCGAGCGCACCGAGGACCCGATGCCCCACACCCTGTCCGACGTGCTGGTGGTCCTCAAGAAGGACTCCGTCGGAGGCCGCGAGGCCCTGGAGTCTCGGATGCGCGAGGCGCTGGAGAAGGTGCCCGGCGTGTCGGTGCTCTTCACCACGCCGCTGGGGATGCGCATCGACGAGGGGCTGGGTGGCAGCCCCGCGGACCTCTCCGTGCGCGTCTTCGGGCCGGACCTGGACACGCTCTCGGAGCTCGCGGAGCGCACGCGCGCATTGATGTCGCGAGTGGACGGTGTGGAGGACCTGCGGGTGGAGCGGCTGAGCGGCCTGCCGCAGCTGCGCATCACGGTGAACCGCGCGGCGGTGGCGCGCGTGGGGCTGACGCCCGGGGACGTCATCCGGGCCGTCCGCGTGGGGCTCGTCGGTGAGGAGTCCTCGCAGATATTGCGGGGCCAGCGCCGCTACGACCTGGTGCTCCGGCTGGCGGACCACCGCCGGGGCGACGTGAACGCCATCCGCAACCTGCTGGTGGACGGGCACGACGGCACGCGCATCCCGCTGAGCCAGCTGGCCACCATCGAGGAGACCTCCGGCGCGGGCAGCGTGCGCCGCGAGGCCGGCAGCCGGCGCATCGCGGTGGAGGCGGGCGTGTCCGGCCGGGACCTGGGCAGCACGGCGGCGGAGGTGCGCGAGGTGCTGGCCACGCAGCTGAAGCTGCCCACGGGCTACTTCGTGGACGTGGGCGGCAAGGTGGAGAGCCAGGAGCGCGCGGCGCAGGCGCTGACGGGGGCCATCGCGCTGGCGCTCCTCGCGGTGTTCGTCCTGCTGTACCTCGCGCTGGACTCCGTGGCGGAGGCGCTGGTCATCCTGGCCACGCTGCCGGACGCGTTCGTGGGCGGCATCCTCGCGCTGCTCCTCGCGGGCGAGACCTGGAACGTCTCCAGCCTGGTGGGCCTCATCGGCCTGTTCGGCATCGCGGTGCAGAACGGCCTGGTGCTGGTGGCGCAGACGAAGGACCTGATGGGCCGGGGCAAGCCCTTCGCGGAGGCCGTGCGTGAGGCGAGCCTGGGCCGTGTGAGGCCCAAGCTGATGACCGCGGGGACGGCCATCCTCGGGCTCCTGCCGCTGCTGGTGTTGCCGCTGCATGGGACGGAGATTGAGCGTCCGCTGGCGGTGGTGATGGTGGGCGGGCTCGTCACGTCCACCCTCTTCACGCTGCTGGCCCTGCCCACGTTCTACGCGCTGGTGCACGGCTTCCAGGAGCGCCTCGCGGCCCGCAGGGCTGCTAGAAAGCTCCCGGCATGAACCTGTCACCGGAAGCGATGGACGCGCTGCTGCGCCATCACCATGCGTTCCTGGCGTTCCTCACGCCGCGCGTGGGGAGCCAGGAGGCAGCGCGCGAGGTGCTGCAATCCGCGTTCGTGAAGGGCATGGAACAGGGCGGCTCCCTGCGCGAGGAGCAGAGCGCGGTGGCCTGGTTCTACCGGCTCCTGCGCAACGCCCTGGTGGACCGCCACCGCAGGGGCCAGCGGGAGGTCACCACGCTGGAGTCCCTGGCCCACGAGCAGCCGCTGTCCACCGAGGACGCCAGCGGTCTGGAGGCGACGGTGTGCGGCTGCGTGGCGGGGCTCGCGGGGACGCTCAAGCCCGAGTACGCGGAGGCCGTGCGCCGGGTGGACCTGGAGGGGCTCACCGTGGCCGCGTACGCGCGGGAGGCGGGCATCTCCGCCAACAACGCCGCCGTGCGCCTGCACCGCGCACGGAAGGCCCTGGGCGAGCAGTTGGTGGAGCTGTGTGGCCATTGCTGCGCGCAGGGCTGCGTGGACTGCGACTGCGCGACCGCGTGAAAAATCAGGTGTAAGAGCGCGCGGGGCCGGGCGTCAGCAGGGGTGAACGCAGTTGGAGGTCACCCCATGGACGTCGCCACCTTCACCCGGCCGGCCCTGCCCGCCGCCACCCTCGCCTTCCTCCTCTTCGCCATGGTGCTGCCGTCGGTGCGCCTGCGCCGCCGCACGGGCCGCCCGGCACTGGTGCTTCACCGCTCCGGCCCGCCGCTCCAGCGGGTCATCGGCGTGGGCATGGCGCTGTTCATGGGCGCCATCGTGCTCTGGAGCGCGGCGCACCTCGCCTTCGGTGAGCAGGCGCTGGACGTGTGGCACGTGCCGGACGCGCTCCGGTGGACGGGCTGGGCCCTGGTGGCCGTGGGCTTCGTCGTCACCGTGCGGGCCCAGGTGGAGATGGGCGCGTCGTGGCGCATCGGCATCGACTCGGACCGGACGGAGCTGGTGACGGGAGGCCTCTTCGGCGTCGTGCGCAACCCCATCTTCAGCGGGATGCTCGTCGTGGTGACGGGCATGGCGCTCGCGACCCCGAGCGCGTGGACCGTGATGGGCTGGCTCGACTACGTGCTGCTGGTGTCGCTCCAGGTGCGGCTGGAGGAGGACCACCTGCTGCGCCTGCACGGCGGCGCCTACCAGCGCTACGCGGCGCGCGTGGGCCGCTTCATCCCCGGCGTGGGGCGGCTCGAAGCGCCCGGCGTGGACACCGCGTCGCGCATCACAGTGTGACGTAGGCGGTCACACCTCGCACGAAGCGCCCATGCGAGCGTGTTCCTCCGGACGCCGTCATTCCGTGGGGTTGCGATACCTGACGCCGTGGCCCGGCCCTTGCTCGACAGGCGCCGGTGTCCTGGCTGCCGTACAGGCACATCCCTTTTCGAGGTCTCGAGTGCATTGGAAATCCCCCTGGCTCCTCGCGGTTCTGCTGCTCGGTGGCTGCGCGTCCATCCAGAAGGAGCGCGGTCACCAGGACGTAGCGGCGCTCGTGGAGGAGCGAACGGGCTTGAAGACGCGTTGGAACCAGGGAACGCCAGAGGACGCGCAGGTCCAGCAACACCTGGATGCCCTGCTGGCCGGCGACCTCACGTCGGATCGCGCGGTGGAGGTGGCGCTGCTCAACAACCCCGCGCTCCAGTCGACGTATGAAGACCTGGGCGTCTCCCAGGCGGACATGGTGCAGGCCGGGCTGCTCACCAACCCGTCCTTCGACGGGAGCATCGGCTTCCCCCTGTCCTCGGATGGCGTGACCGAACACGAGTTCTCCATCGTCCAGAGCTTCGTGGACCTCTTCACGCTGCCCCTGCGCAAGCGCGTGGCGAGCGAGCAGTTCCTGGCGGACACGCTGCGCGTCGCGCACGAGGCGCTGGCCACCGCGGCGGAGGTCCGCCAGGCATTCACGGAGGTACAGGCCCGGCAGCAATTGGTCGCGCTGCGCCGCGAGGTGTTCCAGGCCGCGGACGCGGCGGCGGACCTGTCCAACCGGCAGCGCGCCGCAGGCAACATCACGGTGCTGGCCCTGGCCACGGAACAGGCCGCGCTGGAGCAGGCGCGGTTGGAGCTGGCGCAGGACGAGCTGGCGCTGGTCGAAGCGCGCGAGCACCTCACCCGCCTGATGGGTCTGTACGGCGCGAGGGTCCAGTGGACGGTGGCGCGGAAGCTGCCGGAGGTCCCCACCGCCGAGTCCTCGCTGGAGCACCTGGAGACGCTGGCCATGCGGCAGCGGCTGGACATCGACGCGGCCCGCAAGCAGACGTCGCTGCTGTGGAACGCGCTGGAGCTGGCGCGCAGCACGCGCTTCTTCGGCCGGGTGGAGGTGGGCGTGCACACGCACCAGGACGCGAACGGGCCGCGGCTGCTGGGCCCCACGCTGTCGCTGGAGCTGCCCATCTTCGATCAACGCCAGGCGCTCATCGCGAAGCTGGAGGCGCAGCACCGCCAGGGAGAGAGCCGGCTGATGGAGCTGGCCGTCAACGCCCGCTCGGAGGTGCGCGCGGCGAGGGCGAAGCTGGTGACGCTGCGGAACATGGCGGAGCGCTACCAGAAGGTCGTGCTCCCGCTGCGCACGACCATCGTCGAGGAATCACAGCGCCAGTACAACGCGATGCAGATCGGCCTCCCCGCCCTCCTCCTCGCGCGACGCGAGCAGGTGGAGGCCTGGAGGGCGTACCTGGAAGCGGTCCGCGACTACTGGATGGCGCGGGCCGACCTGG
Source organism: Corallococcus sp. M7 (assembly GCF_054512695.1). Classification (NCBI taxonomy): domain Bacteria; kingdom Pseudomonadati; phylum Myxococcota; class Myxococcia; order Myxococcales; family Myxococcaceae; genus Corallococcus; species Corallococcus sp. M7. The sequence continues at coordinate 4,774,754 of NZ_CM137252.1, read as the reverse complement.
AGCGGCTCGTGGGAGGACGCCTGCCGTCCACCGCCGAGCCCGCCCCCGCCCCTACTCCCACTCCTTCTCCCGAGCCCACCCATGAGCACCATGAAGCCCACTGACGAAACCCAGGCTCACTCCGAGGCCTCCGACAACTCCCCCGGGCTCACCCGCCGGGGACTGCTCGCGCGCACGGGCGCGACGCTGGCGACGGGCGCCCTGCTGATGCACGGCCGCCCCGCCCAGGCGCAATCCAGCGTGCCTGTCGCGAAGGCCCCGCGCGAAGCGGCCCCGGCGGGTCAAGGCTACCGTCCCGTCGTGGTGCCCAACGGGGCGAAGCTGCCGTGGAAGCTCGTGGGTGGCGTGAAGGTGTTCCATCTGGTGGCCCAGGAGGTGGAGCACGAGTTCGCGCCCGGCCTCAAGGCCACGTGCTGGGGCTACAACGGCCACGTGCACGGGCCCACCATCGAGGTGGTGGAGGGCGACCGCGTGCGCTTCTACGTCACGAACCGGCTGCCCGCGTCCACCACGGTGCACTGGCACGGAGTCCTCACCCCCAGCGGCATGGACGGCGTGGGCGGGCTGAACCAGAAGGCCATCGCGCCAGGAGAGACATACCGCTACGAGTTCACGGTGCGTCAGTCGGGGACGTGCATGTATCACTCGCACCACGACGAGATGACGCAGATGGCGCTGGGCATGGTGGGCCTGTTCATCATCCACCCGCGAAAACCGGTGGGCCCGCGCATCGACCGCGACTTCGCCATCATGCTGCACGAGTGGCGCATCGACCCGGGGACCATGCGTCCGGACCCCAACGAGATGACGGACTTCAACATCCTGACGATGAACGCGAAGGCGTTCCCCGGCACGGAGCCGCTGGTGGTGCGCAAGGGCGAGCGGGTGCGGATCCGCTTCGGCAACCTGAGCGCGATGGATCACCACCCCATCCACCTGCACGGCTTCCAGTTCCGCATCACGGAGACGGACGGAGGCCGCATCCCGGAGAGCGCGCAGTGGCCGGAGACGACGGTGCTGGTGCCCACGGGGAGCACGCGCACCATCGAGTTCGTGGCGGACGAGCCCGGTGACTGGGCCATGCACTGCCACATGACCCACCACGTGATGAACCAGATGGGCCACGACATCCCGAACATGATCGGCGTAAAGCCTGGAGACCTGGACACGAAGGTGCGCCCCCTGCTCCCCGGCTACATGACGATGGGACAGACGGGCATGGGCGACATGGCGGGCATGCACCACATGCCCATGCCCGCGAACTCCATCCCCATGGTCGGCGGCAAGGGCCCCTACGACGAGATCACCATGGGAGGCATGTTCACCCTCCTCAAGGTGCGCGACCGGCTGGACGGCGATGGAGATCCGGGTTGGTACACGCCGCCCAAGGGGACGCTGGCACAGCTCGCCCAGGCGGACGAACTGCGCCGGGACGGCATCGACGTCTAGGCAGCCAGGCCCCCCTCACGACGGTCCGCCGCCCTGAGGCGAGCGCCTCTCCAAACGGTCCCTCCATTGCATCAGCGGCCCGCGACGGCCACCTTGTTGTACGGCCCCAAGGGATTCTGATGACGGGGGGAAGGACCATGCCGAGCATCGCGGAGGTCATCCGGAACCATCACTCGGAGATCATCCAGTGTTGGATGGACAAGGCGACCCGGGCTGCATCCGCTCGCGGCCTGGACCAGCCTGAGTTCAGGAACATCATGCCCGCCTATCTTGCGTCCCTCGCGGAAGCGCGCGCGTCGGGAGGAAGTGGCGACAACCAGCAGCGGCGGAATGTTGAAAGCCATGTGTCCGCACGGCTTCGTCAGGGCTTCCACGTGGCGGAGGTCGTCGAGGAGTTCGCCATCCTGGGGCGGTGCATCACCCAGACCTGGGCCACCGCGCCTCCAAACGAGCGGCCCGACGGACGTGACGTCGAGCGGCTCTACACCGAGCTGCATGTCGCCATGGAGACCGTGACGGACCTCTTCGGCAAGCACCTGCTGGAGGAAGAACAGACAGAGAAGCGCTACCTGCGGCTCCTCCAGAAGGTGGCCAGCGAAGCCCTGAGGCTGGACGAACCGAGCAGCCAGAAGCAATTGAAGGAGCTGCTCAAGATCATCCTGGAGGCCATGGGCGCCCGGAGCTGCGCCTTGTTGCTGTACGTGCCAGAGGACGCGAGCCTGGTCACCGCGGCCTCCGCGGGAGTCGGCGACGAGCAACTGAAGCGTTACGCGACCTCGCTGGATCCCAAGACCCTGCCCGGGAGCATCGTGGCGGCGGGCGAGGAGACGTACTCCCTCCGGGACGTCACGACCACGACGCTCGAGGTGAGCGAATCGCTCCGCCAGCAAGGGATCCACTCCCTGCTCGGGGTCCGGCTGCCTGCCCACCAGGCCCTGATAGGCGTGCTCTACGTCGGGCTCACCGAGACCCGTGAGTTCACGGCCCGGGAGAAGCAGCGGCTCCAGACGTTGGGCCAGCACCTGAGCGTCCACCTGGAGAACGCCCGGCTGTACGCGAACCTCCAGGAGAAGGTCGAAGCGCTCGAGACCGAGCGCGGCCTGCGCGAGCAGTTCGTCAACATCCTGGCCCATGACCTCCGCGGCCCCTTGTCGACGGCGAAGATGGGGGCGCACTCGCTCCTCCGGACTCCGGAGAAGCTGGAGGCGCGACGCGACCTGGCGCTGCGGATCGACCGGAACATCGAACGGGCGGACCAGATGGTACGGGACCTGCTCGACGCCAATCGCATCCATGCGGGCCAACGGCTGCCGCTCCGGCTCGACACGTGCGACCTGGGAAGAATCGCCCAGGACGTCGTCGAGGAGCTGACGCTGCTCCATGGCGAGCGCTTCGTGCTCGAAGCGGAGGAGCACGTCCGGGGCATCTGGAGCGCCGACGAGCTGCGCCGCGCCTTGTGGAACCTGGGCACCAACGCCCTCAAGTACGGAGCGGCCGACAGCCCCATCACCTTCACCGTCACGGCGACCGGCGCGCAAGCGCAGGTCTCCGTGCACAACCAGGGGCCAGCGATCGCGCGTGCCGACCAGGAGGCCATCTTCAAGCCCTTCATCCGGACCCGCTCCGCGAAGACGGGGCCGTCGAAGGGCTGGGGACTGGGACTGACGCTGGTGTGGGGGTGCGCCCAGGCGCACGGTGGAAGGGTCGAGCTGACGAGCGACGCCGACACCGGAACGACCTTCCGCCTGGTGCTGCCCTGCGACGCCCGCCCGTTCCAGGTGGAACCGAACGGAGCGGAGCACGCCGGACGGGATTCGGTCCATCACTGACAGGGGGCTGACACGCGGGGGGATTCTTCCTTCATGGTCCCCTTCTTCTTCGCCGCCCACTGGTCCCTGAGCGTCCTCTTCCAGAGCCTCTTCCAGCACCGTTACGCCGCGCACCGCATGTTCACGATGGGACCTCGCGCCGAGCGGGCGCTCCACCTGTCGACGGCGCTGGTGCAGGGCTCGAGCTACCTCGACCCGCGCGCCTACGCGATCCTCCATCGCGAACACCACGCCTACGCGGACACCGAGCGGGATCCCCACTCGCCCGCGCACCAGAAGAACCCCCTGAGCATGATGCTCCACACGGCGCGCCGCTACGCGGGTCTGCTCACGCGGCGCATCGCTCCCGAGCAGCGCTTCCTTGGGGGCTACCCGGAGTGGCCCGCGGTGGATCGTCTCTTCAGCCGCTGGCCCACGCGCATCGCCTTCGGCGCGCTCTACGCGCTGTTCTACCGGCGGTTCGCGACGCGCCGGTGGCACTGGGCGCTGCTGCCCATGCACTTCGTGATGGGGCCAGTGCACGGCGCCATCGTCAACTGGTGCGGGCACCGGTACGGCTACCGCAACTTCGCGAGCCGGGATGCGTCACGCAACACGTTGCCGGTGGACGTGCTGTGCATGGGCGAGCTGTTCCAGAACAACCACCACGCCCGGCCGGCGAGCCCCGACTTCGCCGCCAGGCGCTTCGAGCTGGATCCCACGTGGCAGGTGATGCGGCTGCTCGCCCGGACGAAGCTCATCCGGCTGAGCACGGCTTTACACCTCCAGGCCCGTCCACTACGAGAAGCCCGATGAAGAACGGCTTCTGCTGGTACGAGTTGCGCTCCCCCAGGCCCGGCGAGGCGTTGCGCTTCTACCAGGACGTCCTGGGACTGGACGTCGCGTGGGACGTATCGCTCCTGCCCGAAGCCGCCGCCGCCCGGGGTGCTCCGAGTCACTGGCTGGGACACATCTCCGTTCCCGACCTGGAGTCCTCCGTGCAGCGCTTCGTCGCGCTCGGCGCGGAGCGGCTCGGGCCGCCCAGGCGGTCCACGGAAGGCATCGCCTCCACCGTGCTGCGCGATCCGCTGGGGGCCGTCATCGCGCTGACCTCCAGGGCCGGGCGAGCGGTGCACCCCGAGGTGGCGTGGCACGAGTTGCACACGTCCGACCATGCCCGCGCCTTGGACCTCTACAGCGGCCTGTTCGGCTGGCGCCCCACGGAAGCCCTCCCGCTGTCCCCGGCGGTCGGGACGTATCAACAGTTCACGTGGCATGAGGATGGACGAAACGTGGGGGCGGCCTGTAGCACCGCGCGCCTCCCGCACATCCATCCGCACTGGCTCTTCTACTTCGCTGTCGACGACCTGGACCGGGCGCTCGCCGCGGTCGTCGAAGGGGGCGGATTCGTGGCCAATGGCACGCACGTCATGCCCGACGGCACACGCGTCGCCCCGTGCGAGGACTCGCACCGGGCCGCGTTCGGCCTGCGGCAGGCGCCGTGACATGAAGCCCTGTTCAGCTTCACGGGCTTGATGGAGTAGATTCGGGCCTTTCCCGGAGGCCCCCATGACCGCCCCTCTGCCGACGCTGGAACGCCTTCCTCGCGGAGCGCTCACGCTGTTCCGCATCCGGGCGCTCCTGCGCATGGGCATCTACGGTGGAATCACGTTCGCCGTGGCGCTGGGGTTGAGCTTCGCGGGCAACGAGCACTGGCCCTTCCTGCTGCCATGCGCGGTGGTGCTGGGCTTGAGCGTGTTGACGGCGTGGTATCCGCAGCGCGCGCACGAGCGCTGGGGCTGGGCGCTGCGCGAGCACGACCTGGTCATCTCCCACGGCGTGCTCCTGCACGAGGTGGTGTCCATCCCGGCGGGGCGCATCCAGCACGTGGACGTGCACCAGGGCCCCATCGAGCGGTCCCTGGGGCTCGCGCGTCTGCAGATCTACACGGCCGCGGGGAGCGGCGCGGACGGAGAGATTCCGGGCCTGACGCGGGAGACCGCGGACGCCCTGCGCGAGCGGTTGGTGCGGCGCGAGGCCGACGATGTCGTCTGAGCCGGTGGCGCTGGCCGCGCCGGTGGAGGTGCCCTGGAAGCGGCTGAGTGCGAAGGCGCCGCTCGCGGCGCTGGTGCCCCTGTCGGCGACGATTGGGCGAATGCTCCTGGGCGCGCTGCTGCCCACGTACTTCGCGGGTGAGCGCGGCCTGCCAGGGGTCCTCTGGGGCATCGTGCTGACCATCGCGGTGCTGCTGCTCGCCGCCGGGCTCTACGAAGTGGCCACGCTGAGCTACCGGGTGGTGGGTGCGCAGTTGGAGATCCGCTCGGGCATCTTCACGCGAACCTCACGCTTCATCGAAGCCGCGCGGGTGCAGAACACGGAGGTCTTGCAGCCCTTCGTGTCGAAGCTGCTCGGGCTGGTGGAGGTGAAGGTGGAGACGGCCTCCGGAGGCAAGGCGGACGGCCACCTGCGAGGACTGACGCCGGAGGATGCGCAGGCGTTGATCCACGCGCTCCAGACCGTGCGAGGCGAAGGCACGGCGGCGGTGCTCCTGCCCGGAGAAGCCGCGCCGGAGGAGCGCGTGCTCTCCGAGGCCCACCTGGGAGGCCTGCTGCTCTACGGCGCGACCGCGCTGGGGTTGGGCGTCATCGCGGTGGTGATGGGCGCGCTGCATGAAATCACCGAGACCTTCCACAAGCTGCTGCTGCCGTGGATGGAGGCGCACTGGGACGCGGTGGCGGCGCCAGGCATGGGCTGGCTGGCCGCGACGGTGGCGGCGCTCGCGGGGCTGTTCGGCCTGTGGCTGGTGAGTGGCGCGCGAGCCGTGTTGCAGTTCCACGGCTTCCGGCTGGTGGACACGGGCACGCACCTGCGAGCGGTGGGAGGGCTGATCACCCGCCGTCAGGTGACGGTGCGGCGTGCACGCATCCAGCAGGTGGTGCTGGATGAACCGTTCCTGCGCCGCACGCTGGGCTTCGGTTCGGTGGAGGTGGAGACGGCGGGCGTCCGAACAGGCAAGGAAGCCGCGGACCGCGCGGAGCTGCTGGTGCCGGTGGTGCCCACGGCGCGGATGCCGGAGCTGCTACGGGAGTTCGTGCCGGAGCTGCCCGACGCCATGCCATTCCAGCGGGCGCATCCCAAGGCACTCCTGAGGGCGCGCATCCGAGCGGTGGGCCTGAGCGTGCTGGTGGCGGCGCCAGCGACCTGGTTCTGGGGAGCCTGGGGCGCGGTCGCATGGCTCCTGCTGCCCGCGCAGTTGCTGGGAGCCTGGTTCGACTGGCGCTTCCAGGGATGGCTCATCACGGAAGCCCTGGTGGTGGTGCGCCAGGGCTTCTGGCGCAGACGCACGACGGTGGTGCAGCGCTCCCGCATCCAGTCCGTGCGAGCAAGACAGGGACCACTGGAGCGCGGCTACGGCATCGGGCACGTGCGAATCGACGTGGCGGGTTCACACGTCATCCTGCCTGGCGTGGGTTGGGACGAGGCCCAGTCGCTCATCGACGTGCTCCCGGCCCGCCGTCCCGCGCGCCGGGTCTCGCCTGTACAGGTTGTTGCTTCAACCGCAGGATGGAGTCATTGACCTCCAGGACCTCCAACTCCCGGGCTGGACGGACGTCTCCGTGGAAGAGGATCCGCAGGCGACCATTCCCTTCGTCCGTCCAGCGTCCCCGGATGGGCTGCGCGGCGTCCCCACGGCCGATGGCCCACTCGATGAATGAGCCATCAGCCCCGAGCTCGATGCCACCGCGGCCACGTGCCCGCGGAAACGCATAGTCCATCGGCCTGTACACCGCCGCCCCGGGGGCATCCTCCTCGAAGGAGTGCCCCCAGCGACGGAAGAGGGATGGGGGGAGCGAGCTCATGCGCGCCCGTGAACGCCCATGATCGTGGGCCGTAGGTCACGCGCCGCCTGCGGCAACGGCAGGGGGGCCGCCATGACGGCTTCGCGCAAGGTCGAGAGCGTGCCGCCCAGCGACTCCCAGCCGGTGGGTGACGGCCACCAGGCCGTCCCGTCCCAGGCCTTGTGGTACAGCGCCGAGTCCGTTCCCAGCACGAAGATGTCCAGCCGATCCGGGCCCCAGGAGACTGCCTTCGGAGGACTCGCGCACAGGCCGCCCAGCGACTCCCAGTCGGTGAGCGACGGCCACCAGGCATGGCCATCCCAGGCCTTGTGATACACCGCCGAATCCACTCCCAGCATGAAGATGTCCAGCCGGTCCGGGCCCCAGGAGACCACCGACGGGGCACTCGCGCACAGGCCGCCCAGCCCCTCCCAGTCGGTGGGTGACGGCCACCAGGCCGTCCCATCCCAGGCCTTGTGGTACAGCACCGAGTCCGCTCCCAGCACGAAGATGTCGAGCCGGTCCGGGCCCCAGGAGACCGCCGTCGGAGGACTCGAGCACAGGCCGCCCAGCCCCTCCCAGTCGGTGGGCGACGGCCACCAGGCCGTCCCGTCCCAGGCCTTGTGGTACAGCGCCGAGTCCATTCCCAGCACGAAGACGTCGATCCGGTCCGGGCCCCAGGAGACCACCGACGGTGGACTCCCGCACAGGCCACCCAGCCCCTCCCAGTCGGCGGGCGATGGCCACCAGGCCGTCCCGTCCCAGGCCTTGTGGTACAGCGCCGAGTCCGCTCCCAGCACGAAGACGTCCAGCCGGTCCGGCCCCCAGGAGCATGCCCTCGGAGGACTCGCGCACAGGCCGCCCAGCCCTTCCCAGTCGGTGGGCGACGGCCACCAGGCCGTCCCGTCCCAGGCCTTGTGATACAGCGCCGAGTCCATTCCCAGCACGAAGATGTCCAGCCGGTCCGGCCCCCACGACGCGACCTCCGCGGGGCTCTTGCATCTGCCGCCCATCGACTCGTAATCCGTCAAGGAGGGGCGCCAGGCCGTGCCGTCCCAGGCCTTGTGGTACAGCGCTGAATCCATTCCCTGCACGAAGATGTCAATTCGATCGGCGCCCCAGGACACGATGGGCCCGGCGGGAGTGATCCGTGAAACCGACTGGGTGACGAACGACTGTCGTGGTCCATCGAGGCAGGCATCCACCCTGTCGACCTGCCCCAGCGAGAACATCACCATGCAGTTGTCGTCGACATAGTCCATGTAGTTCATGAACATGTCGCCGTTCGGTCCGTTGTTGCAGCTGATGCGCGGGAAGCTCGGGACGCCCGTGTTCGGGCCTCCCTGGTTCGGAGTGTCGGGGACCTCGTCCGACCCGGTGCAGCCGGCCCCGTCATCTCCCCAGATATGAAACAGATTGAACCAGTGGCCAATCTCATGCGTCGCCGTGCGCCCGAGATTGAAGGGAGCCGCCGCCGTCCCTGTCGTACCGAAGGCGGAGTGGCTGATGACCACGCCATCGGTGTCCGCGGGCCCTCCGGGGAACTGGGCATAGCCCAGGAGCTGGTCCCCCAATTCGCAGACCCACACGTTGAGGTACCTGTCGGCGGGCCAGGGGTCGGCCCCGCCCGTTGCCTGCGACTTGACGCGGTCGTCACTCGCGAAGGACGCCGTGTTCGTCTGGGTCCGCGTGATTCCATTCGTGGGGCTCCCATCCGGCGCGCGCGATGCCAGGAAGAACTCAACCTCCGCGTCGGCGGTCAGCCCCTGAAATGCCGCGGGGACCTGGGAGATGTCTGGGTTTTGCCGCCGGAAGTCCAGGTTGAGCACGTCGATCTGGCTCTGTATCTGGGCGTCGGAGATGTTCTGCTGCGCGGTATTCCAGACGACATGGACCACGACAGGGATCCGGACGACGCCCTGGCGCTCGCTCTTTCGCTGTCCGCGCCGAAAGGCCAGCGCCAGGTTCTCGATGCGCTCGCGTGCCTTGATGTACTCGGGATGCGTACTGAGGAGGCGGCGATGAACATCCATGGTGCCGCATTTGCGCTGGGGCCTCGGTGGACCTCCGCGGCCCATCCCACCATGCCCGCCCTTGCCAGCGCCATTGCCGGTGGATGGGCTCATCGCTCGCATTCCTGGCGCGGCTCCCCCGGCCATGCCCCCGGTCGCGCTTCCGCCCATGGCGCCTAGCCTCCGGCTCCCCTGACTGGAGGCAACCGGGCCACCCATGGCCTGGGGCCCCGCGTCCCCCATTCCCCGGGACATTCCCCTTTGCTGGGGATTGCGTGGTGCCGGGTTCTTCATTCCATCCTTGCGTGAGTCTTTCATCCCGCCTCCAGAACTGTCTTCCTCCGCAAACGTGGTGGGGCCGCCAAGGCGTCGCAAGGGTCGCGCCCCTGCGGGAGGAGCTCATGCGCGAAGGGGTCTTGGCGCTGTGCGCGGTCTTGATTGCTTCAGGATGCGCGGGCGTGAAGGCGCCTGAGCGCCGTAGCGGTCCGCGTGTGCTTCACCAGAGGGCGGCCATCGCCCCCGATGACTCGCCGGAGCGTCGGCGTTCCCCTGACACGCGGTCCCGGATAGGCGGGCAATCGTCCGCTCCCCTCACCCATCAGGCCGTCATCGAAGTCCTTCGGGAGGTGAAGGACACGGTGGATGGCGTTGCCCGAGCGATCCCCAGGCTCGCGGAGAACACGAAGGGCCTGGGAGGATCCGACGGCGTCTTCACCCGGTACACCGACTACGGCGCCATCCAGGTGCCCTGGCTGCGGGGCGCGACCGCGAGAGTCGCTTCGCTCGCGGACGCCGCGGAGTCGGTCGAGGACGCGGACATGCGAGCGGCAATCCTCCGCCTGACAGGTCCGCGTCTCGAAGCGGTCATGAGCGGCGCGATGCTTCTGGCCACCTGGCTCGACTTCCTGCGGCTCGCGGAGGTCATTCAGAAGGAGTGCCCCTTTTACGGAGTCGAGCGGCTGTTCGTGGACCTGGACCGCGTGCAGAAGCGGCTCGAGCCCGCGATGACAGCGCTCGCGTCCATGGACCCCGACAAGGTGCAGGCCACGGCGACAGCGATGCCCGCACTGATGGGGCAGTTCACCCGGGAGTTCCAATCCATCCAGGAAGGCGCGCGCGTCGCGATGGAGCGTGGCGGTCGTGTCGTCGCGGCGGCCCAGGTCCTCGAAATGCTCACACTGGTTTCAGCCCTGAAGGCGACGCTGCCAAGGCCGCCACCCGCCGCTCCCGTCACGCTGGGGGTCGGGCTCGTGATGGGCTCGGGAGGCGTGATGATGGGCTCGCGCGTCGTCGTCACCGCCGAATGGGTCGAGCGGATGCGCAGGCTGGTACAGGCGGGAGTCATCTCCGCGCCCGTCGTCAGCGCTGCGGTCCGCATCCACGCGGGTCAGGTGCTGATGTCGCAGGCGAAGCAGGACCTGCCCAAGGGAGTGCGAGAGGCACTGGGAGACAGTCCCGAAGTCCGCGCGATGCACGAGACCGGCAGGGCCGGAGCCGGAATGTCCAGCGCCCCCAGGCACCACGTCCTGCCGCAGGAGCATCGCGAGTGGTTCGAGAAGCGCGGGTTCACGGGCGAGATGGACATCGACCAGTTCTGCGTCCGGCTGGAGCAGTCACACCACGAAGCGATTCACGGAGGAGGAGACTGGAGACTTGGGCGCCTGTGGCCCAGGGAGTGGAATCAACTCATCATGAGTGAACTCCGCAAAGCGGAAACCCGTCTTGGCCGGACGTTGACGCGAAACGAGGTCCTGGACATCGTGGCGCAGTACATGAACATCTATGACATTCCGGTGAGCTTCGTTCCTGCGAGACGGCGATGACCGACGGACGCTCGTGGCAGGGAAACTGGAAGGTTCGAATGTATGAGCGAGTCCGCGAACGCGGCCATGCCTCGCTCACGGAATTCGCCAGCTCGCGTCCAACCGTTCCGCTTCTTGGACTCGCCGAGGAACTCGGCAAGGACGATGTTGCCGCGATTCAGGTCTTTCACGGCCTGCTCTCCGAGGCAGCGCAGCGTCGGCAAGTGACTCGCCTGATACGCGATGTTTTCGCGCGTGAGGTGGCGGGGGAGTTCCCCGAGGGTTGGCCAGCCATCACGGATGAGGCGACCCGGTTCCAGGTGATCAAGCTGCTTGCCCGACTGGGTGCGTTCACGCCAGAAACCCATGAGGCGCGTGTGAACCGCGCGGGAGACACACTCCTCGCGTCACCGCCTCCGCCCGGCTGGCGCCCGTTGGGCCCCGACGACGAGCTGCTCCTCACGCTCCTGCCCGACAACGAAGCCTGAGCCGCGTCACCCCGCGCGCCCACCCAGCGCCTTCATCCAGATCACGACCGCCACCGCCCCCGCGTCCGGAACCCCCTTCGCGCGCTCCCCCAGGTAGCTGGCCCGGCCCAGTCGCGGTGACATGCTCGCGGTCGCCTCCGCGCCCTGTTCCGCAGCGCGTGTCGCCTCCGCCCACGCGTCTCCCAGCGCCCGCCCCTCCCGGACCGCACGCACGAACGTCGTCGCCGCCGGATGCAGCGCATCCACCATCGTCCGGTCTCCCGGCTTCGCCCCGCCCAGCTCCGACACCGCCTCCACCGCCACCTCGAACGCCTTCGCCCAGGCCGCCGCGTCCGCCGGCTTGTTCGCCAGGAAGCGCGCCGCCCGCAGCAACGCCGTCGCGTAGAACGGTCCGGAGCTGCCGCCGATGCTCCGGCGCAACGCCTGCCCCATCTCCGTCAACGCTCCCGACGGCGTGGCCCACGCCCCCTCCGGCAACGCGCGGATCGCCGCCGCGCCGCGCGCCAGGCTCAGGCCCAGGTCTCCATCCCCCGCCTTGCTGTCCAGCTCCGTCAGCTTCGCCTCCGCCGCGTCCCAGGCGTCCGCCACCGCCAGCGCCGACGCGCGCACCTGCGCCATCACCGGCTGCGGCTTCGGATGTCCCTCCACCGTCGGCAGCGCGGGGCGCGTGGGCACCACCTGGCGCCGCGTCACCACCCGCCCCCGCCCCGGCCACGCTGGCGCCTCCGTCGGCGCGTCCAACCGCGCGAGCCTCGCGTCATCCACCTTCAGCAACGTCAGCGAGCACCCCGGCATCTCCAACGCCGACAGGAACGTGCCCTGCCATGCGCGCTCCACCGTCACGCCCCGCTCCGCCAGGAACGCCAGCGCCCGGCGCGTCACGATGGCCAGCTCCATGGGCGGCGTGCCTCCCAACCCATTCACCATCAACGCCACCCGGTCACCCCGGCCCACCTTCCGGTCCTCCACGATGGTGGACAGCATCGTGTCCGCCAGCACGTCCGCGGGCTGCAACGCCACCCGGCGCACCCCCTGCTCGCCGTGAATTCCCAGCCCCAGCTCCACCTCTCCCTCTCCCAACGCGAAGCCCGGCTTGCCCGCCGCCGGCACCGTGCACGGCCCCAGCGCCACGCCCATGCTGCCCAGCGCCGCGGCCGCTTCGGAGGCCTCGCGCGCCACCTCCGCCAGCGATGCTCCCGCCGCCGCCGCCGCCCCCGCAACCTTGTGCACCAGCACCACGCCCGCGATGCCCCGGCGCCGCTCGGGCTCCACCGTATCCCGCAGCGCCACGTCGTCCGCCACCACCACCACTTCCGTGGGAATCCCCTCCGCTCGCGCCAGCTCCGCCGCGAGCCCGAAGTTGAGCCGGTCCCCCGTGTAGTTCTTCACGATGAGCAGCGCCCCCGCCGTCCCCGCCACCGCCCGGATCGCCGCCAGCACCGCGTCCGTGCTCGGTGACGTGAACACGTCCCCCGCCACCGCCGCGTGCAGCATCCCCGTCCCCACGTAGCCCGCATGCGCCGGCTCGTGGCCACTGCCTCCACCCGACAACACCGCCACCTTCCGCGCCCCCAACGCCGCCGGCACGTCCGCGCGCACCACCACCGTCTCCCCCTCCAGCAACGCCTGGCCCGGCGCCAGCGCCACGAACCCCTCCAACATCTCCTGCACCACCGCGCGCGGCGCGTTGACGAGCTTCTTCACCCTCGACTCCTTGGATGGAACGAACAGAGGACGGACTGCGCCCGGCATCCACCCTTCCGCCCCGAGTGCAGACCGTCAAGCCGGACGTACGCCCCGAGGCCGCGGAGAGACGTTTGCGTCACAGAACCCGCTTTCCCATTGACTCCGGAAGATTTCTGAGGATGATTCTCATTATCATTCGCTGAGCTGCAACAAAACACGGCGGTCCGGCGCGAAGTGCGCCCGGGCCTGGCCGAGCCCTGCCTGGCATTGCCGGGACAGGCCATGGCCGACGTGTGTCTGGATTCAGGTGATTGTCTTGAGTGCTCCATCCCCCGCCCCCCGCGAGCGCACGCTGCTGTGGCTCCTCGCGGCGGTGCAGTTCACCCACGTCGTCGACTTCATGATGCTGATGCCACTGGGCCCGTTGCTGATGCAGCGGCTCTCGCTGTCGGCGACGCGGTTCGGAGCGCTGGTGTCCGCGTACACGCTCGCGTCCGCGGCCATGGGCGTGCTGGGCGTGTTCTGGCTGGATCGCCTGGAGCGCAAGCGCACGCTGCTGATGCTCTACGCGGGCTTCATCGTCGCCACCCTCCTGTGCGGCGCGGCCACCGGGGCCACGGGCCTGCTCATCGCCCGCACCGTCGCCGGAGGCTGCGCGGGCCTGATGGGCGCCGTCGTCATCGCCATCGTCAGCGACACGGTGCCTCCGGAGCGCCGGGGCCAGTCCATCGGCACCGTGATGACGGCCTACGCGCTGTCCGCCGTCGCGGGCGTGCCGCTGGGGCTGGGCCTCGCGAACCTCGGGGGCTGGCGCGCGCCGTTCATCGTCCTCGCGGGGCTCGCGGGCGTCGTGTGGCTGCTCCTCCTTCGCTTCCTGCCTCGCGTGGACGGACACCTGTCCCAGGCATCCGGTGCCTCCGCCACCACGGGCTTCACGCCCCGGCTGGCGCTGGGCTGGGGCCTCACCTTCACGGTGGTGTTCGCCAGCTTCCTGCTCATCCCCTACCTGGGCGCCTTCATGGTGGGCAACGTGGGCCTGTCCCTCACGGACCTGCCCTGGGTGTACCTGGCGGGCGGCGCGGCCACCTTCTTCAGCTCGCGCTGGATTGGCCGGATGGCGGACCGCCTGGTACCCGCTCGCGCGCTGGCGCTGCTGCTCGTCGCCACCATGGCGCCGCACCTGCTCTTCACCCACCTGCCTCCGTCTCCGCTGCCGGTGGTGGCCGTCGTCTTCGTGCTCTTCATGACGCTCACCTCCGGCCGCGCCATCCCCACCATGGCGCTGGTCGCATCGCAGGTGCCGCCGGCCATCCGGGGCCGCTACCTCGCGGTCAACATCGCCGCCAGCGACGGCGCCTCCGGGCTCGCCGCGTGGATGGGCGGACTGCTGCTCACCACCGCGCCGGACGGCACGCTCATCGGCTTCGCGCAGTTGGGCTGGCTGGCCGTGGTCATCTCCGCGCTCGCGCTCGGGCTGTTGTGGACCTTCGCGGGCCGCGCCGTGCGGCTGGACGCGACGCCCGCGCCCTGAATCCCCTTCCACCCCTCACCAGGACCCTTCCATGTCCCAGACAGCACCGCGTCACCCGTCACTGCCCCGCCCCATCGTGGGGGAGCTCAAGCTGGAGCGCTCCAACCAGCTGCTCGCCGAGGCCCGCAAGTGGGTCCCCGGCGTCACCCAGACGATGATGAAGAAGCCGGACCACTTCGCCCCCGGCGCCTTCCCCGTGTTCCTCGCCAGGGGCAACGGCGCCCTGGTGGAGGACGCGGACGGCCAGGAGTACATCGACTTCATCCAGGCGCTGGGCGCCAACATGCTGGGCCACAACCACCCGGCCGTGGTGGAGACCATCCGCAAGCACCTGGCGGAGGGCATCATCCACTCGCTGCCCACGCCGGTGGAGGTCTCCTCCGTGAAGGCGCTGGTGGAGGTGATTCCCGGCGCGGAGATGGCCCGCTTCTTCAAGACGGGCGCGGACGCCACCTCCGCCGCCGTGCGCCTGTCGCGCCACCTCACCGGCCGCGAGCACATCGTCACCGTGGGCTACAACGGCTGGCACGACCACTTCATGTACGACACGCCGGGCGTGCCCCCGACGGTCGCGAAGCTCACCACCCGCCTGCCCCTCTTCACGCCCCCGGACGAGCCCGCGCTCATCGAGCACATCGAGAAGCACGGCGCCCAGCTGGCCTGCGTGCTGCTGGCCATCCCGTACAACCGCACCGTCACCCGCGAGTTCCTCCTCCAGGTGAAGGAGACCTGCGCGAAGCACGGCGTGATGTTCGTCCTGGACGAGGTCGTCACCGGCTTCCGTCTGGCTTTGGGCGGCGCGCAGCAGTTCTTCGACATCCAGGCGGACTTCGTCACCCTGTCCAAGGGCATCGCCGCGGGCATGCCCCTGTCCGCCATCGCGGGCCCGGAGAAGTACCTGTCGCGCCTGAGCGAGCTCCAGGTCTCCACCACGTTCGGCGGAGAGATGCTCTCACTGGCCGTGTGTGAGGCGGTCATCAACGAATACCGCCGCACCAACCACGTGGAGCACATCGCCAGCCTGGGCCGCCGCCTGCGCGACGGCGTCAACGCCCACGCGCGTGAGACGGGCTCCAGCCTGGAGGTCATCGGCTATGACGCCGTGCCCTTCTTCCGCTTCAGCAAGGTCATCCCCGAGCACATCGAGAAGATGATCCCCTTCCAGGCAGGCATGGCCCGCCGGGGCGTCATCCTCCGCCGCGACCTGAACTTCATCAGCGCCGTGCACACCGTGGAGCAGATTGATCACACCATCGCCGCCGCCGGCGAGGTGCTCCGCGAGACGGCCTCCGTGAAGGCCAGCGCCGCCTGAGACTGAAACAATCGCTCAACCACCGTCCGTGAAGGCAGACATGGGGCGGCTCCAGGCATCAGCCTCCTTGACAGGAATTTCCGGCCATGGCACTTCCGGGCCCCAATAATGAGAATGGTTCTCATTTTCATTCAAACAATCCAGGTGGGCGGCTGATGTCTTCGACGACGGGACACGCGGTGGTGACGGGCGCGGCGCAAGGTATTGGCGCCGCGGTCGCACGCAAGCTGGCGCGCACCATGCCCGTCGCGGTGTTCGACCAGAACGCCGCTGGATTGGAGCTGCTGGTGGCGGAGCTGCGCCAGCAGGGCCTGAAGGCCACCGCGTTCCCGGTGGACGTGCGCGACAAGGACGGCATCGAGGACGCCATCGCGCACATCGACTCCAAGCTGGGCCCCATCCAGGTGCTGGCCAACGTGGCGGGCATCCTGCGCATGGGCTCCGTGCTCACGCAGAGCGACGCGGACTGGATGTCCACCTTCGCCGTCAACACGCACGGCGTGTTCCATGTCTCGCGCGCGGTGGCCCGGCACATGGTGCCCCGCCGCTCCGGCGCCATCGTGACGGTGGGCTCCAACGCGGCCGGCGTTCCACGCATGCAGATGGCGGCCTACGCGGCGTCCAAGGCCGCCTCCACCATGTTCACCAAATGCCTGGGGCTGGAGCTGGCCGAGCACGGCATCCGCTGCAACATCGTGTCTCCCGGCTCCACCGACACCGCCATGCAGCGGGGCATGTGGACGGACGAGTCCGGCCCCGCCCGTGTCATCCAGGGCTCGCTGGACACGTACCGCACGGGCATCCCGCTGCGCCGCATCGCCACGCCGGACGACATCGCGGAGGCCGTGGTGTTCCTCGCGTCCGACCAGGCCCGGCACATCACGATGCACGACCTGTGTATCGACGGCGGCGCCACGCTGGGCGTGTAGCGCGCCCACGGCGTTCGCCTTCCCTCCCCTGACTTCCTCCCCAAAATCGCCCCCGAGTTGAGAATGATTCCTGATACCAAAATCGTTGAACGGCAGACGGACGCGCGGACGGTGGACGGCGTGGTGGGCGCGCCGGCCGTGGCGCGGGAGCCGGAGCAGGAGGCGCTGGCGGCGCGGCTCCTGCGCGACTACGACGCGGGCGCGTTCTTCTTCGCGTCCCCCAAGCGCACCATGCTGGCGCGCGGCGTGTTCGCCACGGTGCCGGACGCGGGCGGAGCGAACTCACTGGACGGCCTGCCGGAGCGCGTGGCCTCGGTGCTCAACGCCTCGCGGGACGCGGCGCATGACATCCCGGTGGCCATCGGCGCGGTGCCCTTCGACGGCAAGGTGGCGGCGCACCTCGTGGTGCCCATGACCATCCAGCGCGCGGGGCCCATGGTGTTCGACACGGCCGCTGCGGCGCGGTCTCCCCTGGCCGGTCAGTACACGCTGCGGCCGGTGCCGGAGCCCTCCGCGTACAAGGACGGCGTGGCGGCGGCGCTGAAGCTCATGCAGCAGGGCCCGCTGCGCAAGGTGGTGCTGTCGCGCTCCCTGCACGTGGACACCGCGGCGCCCGTGGACCTGCGGCAGCTCCTGCACAATCTGGCCCGCCGCAACCCGCATGGATACACCTTCGCGGTGGACCTGCCGCAGCACGCGGACGCGGCTCCCGGCGCGGGCCGGCGCACGCTCATCGGCGCGAGCCCGGAGCTGCTGGTGGCGCGCTCCGGCCTCCAGGTCCTGGCCAATCCGCTGGCCGGCTCCGCCGCGCGCAGTGCGGATCCGGTGGAGGACCAGGCGCGGGCCACGCGGCTGATGGCGTCGCCCAAGGACCTGCACGAGCACGCGGTCGTCATCGACGCGGTGGCGGAGGCGCTGCGGCCCTTCTGCAAGACGCTGGATGTGCCCAAGGGCCCGTCGCTCGTGAGCACCCAGACGATGTGGCACCTGTCCACCCGCATCACGGGTGAGCTGAAGGATCCGTCCATCACCTCGCTGACGCTGGCGCTGGCCATGCACCCCACCCCGGCGGTGTGCGGCCACCCGACGGCGCTGGCGCACGAGGCCATCGCGAACATCGAGCCGTTCCACCGCGGCTACTTCACGGGCACCGTGGGCTGGTGCGACGCGAACGGCGACGGTCAGTGGGCCGTCACCATCCGCTGCGCGGAGGCCGACGAGCGCACCCTGCGCCTCTTCGCGGGCGCGGGCATCGTCGTGGGCTCCACGCCGGAGGCGGAGCTCGCGGAGACCGAGGCCAAGTTCCGCACCATGCTCCAGGCCATGGGCCTGGGCCTCGAGGTGCAGCCGTGAGCACCGCGCGAGAACACCTGCCCGGCTGCCCCACGTGGCCGGAGGACTTCGCCCGGCGCTACCGCGAGGCTGGTTACTGGCGTGGGGAGACCTTCGGCCAGCTCCTGCGCGACCGCGCCCGGGACTTCGGGTCGCGCGTGGCGCTGGTGGGCGGCGCGCACCGCTGGACGTACGCGGAGCTGGATGCGCGCGTGGACCGCATGGCCGCGGGCTTCCACGCGCTGGGCATCCGTCCTCGCGACCGCGTGGTGGTGCAACTGCCCAACGTGCCGGAGTTCTACGAGGTAATCTTCGCGCTGTTCCGCATGGGCGCGCTGCCGGTGTTCGCGCTGCCGGCGCACCGCGCCTCGGAGATCGGCTACTTCTGCGCCTTCACGGAAGCCGTCGCGTACGTCATCCCGGACCGCTTCGGTGGCTTCGACTACCGGGGGCTCGCGGAGCAGGTGAAGGCCGCCACGCCCACGCTCAAGCACGTGCTGGTGCTGGGTGACGCGGGCGCGCACACGGCGCTGGCCTCCGTGCCCGCGGAGCCCGTGAAACTGGAGGGTCCGTCGCCGTCCGACGTGGCGTTCTTCCAGCTGTCCGGCGGCAGCACCGGCGTGCCCAAGCTGATTCCGCGCACGCACGACGACTACATCTACAGCCTGCGCGCCAGCGTGGACGTGTGCCAGCTCACCGCGGAGACGGTGTACCTGTGCGCGCTGCCGGCGGCTCACAACTTCCCCATGTCCTCGCCCGGCGTGCTGGGCACGTTCTACGCGGGCGGCACGGCGGTGATGGCGCTGAACCCCAGCCCGGACGTGGCGTTCCCGCTCATCGAGCGCGAGCGCGTCACGGTCACCGCGCTGGTGCCGCCGTTGACCATGGTGTGGCTGGACTCGACGCTGGCGAAGAAGCACGACCTGTCCAGCCTGAAGGTCCTCCAGGTGGGCGGCGCCCGCTTGAGTGACGAGGCCGCCGCGCGCGTGCGCCCCACGCTGGGCTGCGGGCTCCAGCAGGTCTTCGGCATGGCCGAGGGCCTGGTGAACTACACGCGGCTGGACGACCCGGAGACGCGCATCGTCACCACGCAGGGCCGCCCCATGTCGGACGCGGACGAGCTGCGCGTGGTGGACGACGATGACGTGCCAGTGGCTCCGGGTGAGACGGGGCACCTGCTCACGCGCGGGCCGTACACCATCCGCGGCTACTACAAGGCGGACGCGCACAACGCGAAGGCCTTCACGACGGACGGCTTCTACCGCACGGGCGACCTGGTGCGCCTGACGCCCGAGGGCTACCTCGTGGTGGAGGGGCGCGCGAAGGATCAGATCAACCGGGGCGGCGACAAGGTCGCGGCGGAGGAGGTGGAGAACCACCTGCTCGCCCACCCTTCCGTCAGCGACGCCGCGGTGGTGGCCATCCCGGACAAGTTCCTGGGCGAACGCACCTGCGCCGTCGTCATCCCCCGAGGCGAGGCCCCCGCCCCCTCCGCGCTCAACGCCTTCCTGCGCCAGCGCGGCCTGGCGTCGTTCAAGATCCCCGACCGCATCGAGTTCGTCGCGGCCTTCCCGCAGACGGGCGTCGGCAAGGTCAGCAAGAAGGCGCTGCGCGACAGCCTGCGCCAGTCCCTCTCCACTCCCTCTCCCTGAAACAGGAGCCCTCCATGGCACTGCCTGCCATTGCCCCCTACTCCATGCCCGGCGCGGCGGACCTGCCCCGGAACAAGCTCGCCTGGACGCCGGAGCCCAAGCGCTGCGTCCTGCTCATCCACGACATGCAGCGCTACTTCGTGGACGCCTTCACGCAGGGGCAGTCCCCGGTGACGGACCTGGTGGCCAACATCCAGCGCCTGCGTGAGCACGCCGTGAAGCTGGGCATCCCCGTCGTCTACTCCGCGCAGCCGGGAGACCAGACGCCGGAGCAGCGCGGCCTCCAGCTGGAGTTCTGGGGCCCCGGCGTCCGCGCCGGACCGAAGCAGCAGATCATCGACGAGCTCACTCCGGCCGAGGGCGACACCGTCCTCACCAAGTGGCGCTACAGCGCGTTCCGCAACACGCGCCTGATGGACCTGATGCGCGAGCACGGCCGCGACCAGCTCATCATCTGCGGCATCTACGCGCACATCGGATGCCTCCAGACGGCCAGCGACGGCTCCATGAGCGAGATCCGTCCCTTCCTCGTCGCGGATGCCGTCGCGGACTTCTCGCTGGAGAAGCACCAGATGGCGCTGGAGTACGCCTCGAAGCTCGTGGCGTTCGTCACCACCACGCAGCAGCTCATGGACGCGATGCCGGTGCAGGCCGCCGGTGCGGCGGTGGACCGCGAGCAGCTTCGCGCGGACGTGGCGGAGCTGCTGATGGAGTCCGCTTCCGCGATTGGCGAGGACGACAACCTGCTCGAGCGCGGCATGGACTCCATCCGCCTGATGAGCCTGGTGGAGCGCTGGCGGCAGGGCGGCACGGAGGTGTCCTTCGTGGAGCTCGCGGAGAAGCCCACGCTCACCGACTGGTACGCGCTGCTCGCCGCGAAGCAGCCTGCCGCGATGGCCCCTGGCGCTCGCGTCTCATAACCCGCCCTCGGGGCGGCCCCCTCTTCCCCCTCGGAGTTCCCCCGTCATGCTTCCCCCATCCCAGGACAACCGCCCGCTGACCGCGGCCCAGCACGGCATCTGGGTGGGGCAACAGCTCGACCTGAAGAGCCCCGTCTACAACGCCGGGGAGTGCATCGAGTTCCGCGGCGCCGTGGACCCCGTGCGCTTCGAGTCCGCCCTGCGCAAGGCGGTGGCGGACGCGGACGCGCTGCACTCGCGCTTCGTCGCGGGCGCGGAGGGGCCGGTCCAGCGCATCGACGCGGGGACGGACTGGACGCTCCAGCACGTGGACCTGAGCGGCGAGACCGATCCGTGGGCCGCCGCGCAGGAGTGGATGTGGAAGGACCTGGGCCGCACGGTGGACCTGGGCGCGGGCCCGCTGTTCGCGCAGGCGCTGCTCACGGTGGGGCCGGAGCGGTCCTTCTGGTTCCAGCGCATCCACCACATCGCCATGGATGGCTATGGCTTCTCGCTGCTCGCGCGGCGGGTGGCGGAGCTGTACACGGCGGAGGTGACGGGCAAGGCCGCGCCGGCGGGGTTCAGCCGGCTGGGCCCCGTGCTCGATGAGGACGTCGCGTACCGCGGCGGCGCCCAGCTTCAGAAGGACCGCGACTTCTGGGTGAAGCGCTTCGAGGACGCGCCGGTGCCCCCGCTGCTCGCGGAGGCGGCGCCCATGTCGTCGCGCTTCCTGCGGCGGTCGGAGCACCTGCGGCCGGAGCTGATGGCGGCGCTGCAGGCGGGCGCGAAGCAGGCGGGCGTGAGCTGGTCCGACCTGGTGCTGGCCGTGACGGCCATCTACCTGCACCAGCGCACGGGCGCGCCGGAGGCCGTGCTGGGCCTGCCGGTGATGGGCCGGCTGGGTTCGGCGTCGCTGCGCGTGCCGTGCATGGCGATGAACATCGTGCCGCTGCGCGTCTCCGTAAGGCCGGACGCGGGGCTGTACGCGCTGGCCCGCGACGTGGCGGCGGAGATGAAGGCCGCGCGTCCCCATCTGCGCTACCGCTACGAGCAGCTGCGGCGCGACCTGCGCCTCGTGGGTGGACAGCGCAAGCTGTTCGGCCCCGTCGTCAACATCATGCCGTTCGACTACGCCCTGGACTTCGCGGGCGTGCCGGGCACGGCGCACAACATCTCCGCGGGCCCGGTGGAGGACCTGTCCTTCGGCTTCCATGCGCGGTCGGGTGGAACGGCCCTGCGCGTGGACCTGGACGCGAATCCCTCCTGCTACACGGAGGCCGCGCTCGAGGAACACCAGCGCGGGTTTCTCCAGTTGCTGGAGTCGTTGCTCGCCCAACCCGAGCAGCCGGTGCGGCGTTCCGCGTCGGGCGCGGTTGGTTCCCTCCTGGATGGCGGGCCGGTCCCTCCGGTGCGCCCGGTCCTGGAGCTGCTCAAGGCCCAGGCAGAGGTCCGTCCGGACGCGGTCGCGCTGGAGCACGGCCGCTGGCGGATGACCTACCGCGAGCTGGTGACGGCGTCGCAGGCGCTGGCTTCGCGATTGATTGAAGCGGGCGTGCGGTCCGACACGGCGGTGGCGGTGAAGGTGCCCCGGGGCATCGACGCCATCGTGTCCAGCCTGGGCATCCTGTTCGCGGGCGCGGGCTACCTGCCCATCGACCCGACCGGGCCGGCCACGCGCAACGCGGCCATCCTCCAGGACGCGCGGCCCGCCATGATGGTGGTGTCCGAGCGTCCCTCGCCCGACACGGATCCGACCGCGCCGGGCGTCCTCGTCGTGCAGCGGCTGGCGCAGGCCGACAATTCGGCGCCAGATTCGATGGAGCTTGCCAGCCCGGGCGTAACGCCTGCTGACCGCATCGCATCCTTCGGGAATGCACTTGCCACCAAGGTGGAACTCGCCGCCCAGCGGGTAGACGGACGCAATGCGGAGTCTGCTTCGAGCGATAGGCCCGGGCTCGCCAGCACGTCCACTGCGATGGCGCCAGCCGCCGAGCTAGCACCCTCCGCGCAGCGGATGGGCGCACGCGATGCGGAGCCCGCATCGAGCGCCGAGGCGCGGCTCGCTTACGTCATCTACACGTCCGGCTCCACGGGACAGCCCAACGGCGTGCAGATCACGCACGGGGCGCTGGCCCACTTCGTCGCGGGCGCGACGCTGCGCTACGGCGTTGGTCCCGAGGACCGGGTCCTCCAGTTCGCTCCGCTCCACTTCGACGCCAGCGTGGAGGAGATCTTCGTCACGCTGTGCGCGGGCGGACGGCTGGTGCTGCGCACGGACGAGATGCTCCAGTCGGTGCCGCGCCTCATGGAGGCCTGCGCCGAAGCCGGCATCACCCTGCTCGACCTGCCCACCGCCTTCTGGCACGAGCTGGCCTACAGCCTGTCCACCGGCGCCGCCCGGCTGCCCGACGCGCTTCGCACCGTCATCATCGGCGGCGAGGCGGCGCTGCCGGAGCGCATCGCTCGCTGGAAGGACGTCGCGGGCGACCGCGTGCACCTGCTCAACACCTACGGCCCCACCGAGGCCACCGTCGTCGCCACCGTCGCGGAGCTCGCGGGGCCGGACGCCCTGCCCTCCGGTGACGAGGTCCCCATCGGCCGCCCGCTGCCCGGCGTCATCGCCGCGGTCGTCACGCCGCAGGGACGGCTGGCTGCCCCCGGTAACGAGGGCGAGCTGTGCCTGATGGGCGGCGCGCTCGCTCGTGGCTACCTGGGCCGCCCGGAGCTGGATGCCGCCCGCTTCACCCGCCTGGACGCGGTGGAGGGAGCGCCCCGCGCCTACCGCACCGGCGACAAGGTGCGCGTGCGCGAAGACGGTCAGTTGGTGTTCGTGGGCCGCGTGGACGACGAGTTCAAGATCAGCGGCCACCGCATCGATCCGGGCGAAGTCGAAACCGTGTTGCTGATGTATCCCGGCGTCCGCGAGGCCGCCGTCGTCGGACAGGTGCTGCCGGGCGGCTCCCGCCGGCTGTGCGCGCACCTGGTGGCCTCGCCCGAGCCGTCGCCCGCGGAGCTGCGCAAGCACCTGCTCGCGGCGCTGCCCGCGCCCATGGTGCCCGGCGCCTTCGCCTTCGCGGAGCGGCTGCCGCGCACCAGCACCGGGAAGATCGACCGCAAGGCCCTCCAGAACGCGCTGCCCGCGGACGAGAGCGCCGCGCTGCTCGCCTCCGCGACGCCCATGGAGCGCACGGTGCTGGAGGTCTGGGAGCAGGTGCTGGGCCGCGCCGCCACGTCGCTCCAGGATGACTTCTTCGAGCTGGGCGGCCAGTCCCTCCAGAGCATCCAGGTGGCCAACCGGCTGGGCATCGCCGTGGGGCGCGACGTCCCCGTGGCCACCGTCTTCAAGCACCCCACCGTGTCCGGCCTCGCGCAGGCGCTCCAGGGCGGAAGCACGGGCGGCGCGGAGGCTGGCGGCCTCACGCCCGCGATGCTCGCGGACGCGGAGCTGGGCGAGGACATCGTCCCCTCCACCACGGGTGAGGCCTGGGCGCGCAAGCCGCCGGGCGCCGGATACGGCTACCGTCAGGTCCTCCTCACCGGCGCCACCGGCTTCGTCGGCGCGCACCTGCTCCACCAGCTCCTGACCCGGACGGACGCGCGCATCATCTGCCCCGTGCGCGCCAAGGACGAGGCGCAGGCGATGGAGCGGCTGCGCTCGGCGCTGACCGGCCAGAAGCTGCCCCTGGCCGGACTGGAGTCGCGGGTGCTCGCGCTTCCGGCGGACCTCTCCCAGCCCCTGCTGGGCCTGGACGCCACGCGCTTCCACGGGCTCGCCGCCGAGTGCGACGCCGTCATCCACAACGCCGCGGTCGTCAGCGTGGTGCGCGAGTACGGCAGCCTCCAGGGCGTCAACGTGCGCGGCACACGCGAGCTGCTCAAGCTGGCCGCCGCCGTCCGCCCCAAGCCCTTCCACTACGTGTCCACGCTGGCGGTGGCGCCCCAGGCGAACCTGTCCCCGGATGTGCCGGAGGCCTTCGTCCCCGCGCACCCCGGCCTGCGCGACGGCTACCAGCAGAGCAAGTGGATCGCGGAGCGGCTGGTGCAACAGGCCTCCGAGCGCGGCCTGCCCGCGACGGTGTACCGCCTGGGCCGCGTGGTGGGCGCTCCGGACACCGCGCTCGTCAACACACAGGACCTGGTGTGGCGCATCGTGCTCGCGGGCCTGCCCGTTGGCGCCCTGCCGCTCTTGGACGTGGGCGAGGTCTGGACGCCGGTGGACTTCGTGGCCAGCGCCATCGTCCAGCTCTCGCGCGCGTCGCATCCGGGCGCGGTGTTCAACGTGACGCCCGCCGCGGAGGTGCGCCTGTCGGAGCTCTTCGGCTGGGTGCGCGACTACGGCTACCCGCTCGACCTGTGCCACGTGCCGGAGTGGCGCGACCGCGTCGCGAAGGGCTCCGGCGGCCACGACGCCACGCTCGCGTTCTTCGACTTGCGCAGCGGGGACTCCACCCCGGCCTTCGGCCTGGGCCCCATCCGCTGTGAACGGTTGCTGGCCGCGCTGGAGGGCACCGGCGTCCGCTGCCCTCCCACCGACCGGAACCTCCTCTACCGATACCTCGACTCCTGCGTCGCGCAGGGAATCCTGCCCCCGAAAGTGACGGCGCTCCCGTGACGAATACCTCCTGGTCCCCCTCCTCCTGGCGGGCGAAGCCGGTCCGCTACATCCCCGACGACTACCCCGACCTGTCCGCCCTCGCGCGCGTGGAGGCGGAGCTGGCGCGCCTGCCGCCGCTGGTGCACGCCGAGGAGACCCGCCGTCTGCGCGAAGCCCTGGGCCAGGTGGCCGAGGGCAAGGCCTTCCTGCTCCAGGGCGGCGACTGCGCGGAGAGCTTCAAGGAGTTCTCCGCCGAGAACGTGCGCGGCACCTTCCAGCTCCTGCTCCAGATGGCGGGCGTGCTCACGTTCGCGGGCGGCTGCCCGGTGGTGAAGGTGGGTCGCATCGCCGGCCAGTTCGCCAAGCCGCGCTCCAACGCCACGGAGACCGTCAACGGCGTCACCCTGCCCAGCTACCGCGGCGACATCATCAACGGCATGGACTTCGACGCGCGCGAGCGCACGCCGGATCCCCAGCGCCTGCTGCGCGCGTACCACCAGTCCGCGGAGACGATGCAGTTGGTGCGGGCCTTCGCGCGCGAGGGCTACACGGACCTGACCCGCCTCCTGGGCCACCGGCCGGAGTCCGAAGGCGCCGTGCGCCCGGTGGACTTCTTCACCAGCCACGAGGCCCTGCTCCTCAACGTCGAGCAGGCCATGACGCGCGTCGATGAGGCCACGGGCGGCTGGTACGACACGTCCGCGCACATGCTCTGGATTGGCGAGCGCACCCGCCAACTGGACGGCGGCCACGTGGAGTTCATGCGCGGCATCCAGAACCCCATCGGGCTCAAGTGCGGTCCCACGATGGAGCCGGACGACCTCATCCGCCTCATCGACACGCTCAACCCCCAGGGCATCCCCGGCAAGCTCACGCTCATCGGGCGCTTCGGTTCGGATCAGGTCGCCGCGCGCCTGCCCCGGCTGATGGCCGCCACCCGGCGTCACGGCAGCCCCGTGGTGTGGTCCATCGACCCGATGCACGGCAACACGCACAAGGCCAGCAACGGCTACAAGACGCGCTCGCTGGAGCGGATCCTCGCGGAGGTGATGGGCTTCCTCCAGGTCGCCGCCGCCGAGGGCGTGCACCCCGGTGGCCTCCACCTGGAGATGACCGGCCAGGACGTCACCGAGTGCCTGGGCGGCCCGCTGGACGTGTCCGAGGACGACCTGTCCGACCGCTACCACACGCACTGCGATCCGCGCCTCAACGCGGACCAATCCCTCCAGCTCGCGTTCCGCGTCGCGGACGGCCTCCACACCACGGTGCGCAGCCCTCAAGACCGCGCCGCCTGACTTGCCATGGAGCCTTGACAGCCCGGACTTCGTGCGGCTAAACGTCGCGCCGTTGAAAATGAGAACCATTTTCATAATCGCGATCGAGGCGCAGCGCAGGTGGCGGTCCCAGGTGGGCGTGGCCCTGCTGTCTTCCGTCTGCTTCGGGGGCCTGGCGCACGCGGGCACGACGCAGGCGGAGGCTCCGGCGGCCACACCCGAGGCAGCTCCAGCGGCCGCTCCAGCGGAGCCCGTCATCGAGCTGCCGAAGCTGATCCACGCCGTGGAAGCGCCCTACCCCGAAGAGGCGGAGCGCGCCCGGTTGGAGGCGAACGTCCGCCTGCGCCTGCGCGTGGACACGCAGGGCGTGGTGACGGAGGCGGAGGTGATGGAGCCCGTGGGCCACGGCTTCGATGAAGCCGCGCGCACCGCCGCGCTCCAGTTCCGCTTCACGCCCGCGAAGCGCAACGGTGTCCTGGCCCCCGCGCGCGTCACGTACACCTACGTCTTCCAGCTCCCCGGCCGCTCCAAGGCCGTGGCCGCCACGCCCCCGCCCGCGTTGTCCAGCGGCCCGAAGGCCACGGCCTCCCAGGAAGACGAGGCCACGACCGAGTACCAGGAGGACGTCGAGGTCACCGCCGTGGGCGAGACGCGCGCCGAGCGCCGCCGCAAGTCCGCGGAGGCCGTGCACGTCATCGAGCTGGAGCAGGCCAGCATGGAGTCCGCCGACCTGGGCACCGCGCTGGCGCGCACGGAGGGCGTGGACGTGCGCCGCACGGGCGGCCTGGGCAGCAGTGCGCGCATTTCCATCGCGGGCCTGTCGGATGATCAGGTGCGCTTCTTCATCGACGGCGTGCCACTGGAGTTCGCGGGCTACGGCCCGGGCCTGGCGAACGTGCCGGTGAACCTGGTGCAGCAGATGGAGGTCTACACGGGCGTGGTGCCCATCCGCTTCGGCGCGGACGTGCTGGGCGGCGCGGTGGAGCTCGTCACCGACCAGGACGTGCGCGGCTCGGCCGTGGCGGGCTCCTATGAGCTGGCCTCCTTCAACACCCACCGCTTCACCGCGAGCGGCCGCCACTACCAGGACTCCACCGGACTGATGGTGCGCGCGCACGGCTTCTACGATGACGCGCGCAACGACTACCCCGTCAACGTGGAGGTGCCCAACGACCTGGGCAAGCCCGTGCCCGTGGAGGTGCGGCGCTTCCACGACGGCTACCGCGCGGGCGGGGCCAGCGTCGAGGCGGGCTTCGTGGACAAGCCCTGGGCGAGGCGCCTGCTGGTGCGCGGCTTCTTCAACGCCGCCGGCCGCGACATCCAGAACGACGTCAACATGGAGTCCGCCTACGGCGAGGTGACCACCGCCGACGGCTCCGCGGGCGCCACGCTGCGCTACGCGCAGAACTACGACCCGGGCGTGAGCGTGGACGCGGTGGGCGGGTACACGTTCCGCCGCAACCGGTTCCTGGACATCGGCTCGTGCGCCTACGACTGGTACGGCCGCTGCTTCCTCACCCTGCCCCAGCCGGGGGAGATCACCGAAGGCGGCACGGAGCGCTACGTCAATCAGCACACCGCGTTCGCGCGGCTCAACGCCGCCTGGACGCCCGTCCCCGGCGGCGCGCACACGCTGCGGCTCGCGGTGTCGCCCACGTTCGTGGCGCGGACCGGCGAGGACCGCCGGCTCCAGGCGAACAACCAGCCGGATCCGCTCTCCGCGCCCCGAGGCGTGACGTCGCTGGTGACGGGCCTGGAGTACCAGCTCGACGCCATGGACGGGCGGCTCCAGAACATCGCCTTCGTGAAGGACTACCTCCAGGACGTGCGGGCGCAGAAGCTGCTGGCCAGCGCGGAGTTCCTGGACCAGGGCCGCACCGCGCACGAGCTGGGCGTGGGGGACGGCCTGCGCTTCCGCATCACCCCCGAGCTCAGCGCCAAGGCCTCCTACGAGTGGGCCACGCGGCTGCCGCGCCCGGATGAGCTCTTTGGTGACGGGAACCTCATCGACGCCAACCTGACGCTCCAGCCGGAGACCAGCCACAACTTCAACCTGGGGCTGGGCTACGCGGGCGCGGAAGGCCGCGCCGGCAGCTTCCGCGCCAACGTGGGCGGCTTCGCCCGGCTGACGGATCAGCTCATCATCCTGATTGGCCAGGGCAGCTCCTTCACGTACCAGAACGTCTACGGCTCCCGTTCGCTGGGCGGAATGGGCTCCGTGGGGTGGACGTCGCCGGGCCGCTACCTGAGCCTGGATGGCAACGCCACGTATCAGGACCTGCGCAACACCTCCGGCGAGGGCAACTACGCCGAGTTCAAGGACCAGCGCATCCCCAACCGTCCCTACCTGACGGCCAACGGCAGCGCGCAGGCCCGGGTGTCCGGCCTGCTCAAGTTCCAGGACGAGCTGCTCGTCACGTGGCGCACGCGCTACGTGGAGAGCTTCCTCATCTCCTGGGAGGCGCTGGGCAACGACGAGAAGCTGGGCATCGACTCACAGCTCACGCACGGGCTGGCGCTCACCTACGTCATCCGCGACATGACGACGCGGCTGAGCTGGACGCTGGACTTCCAGAACATCACCAACGCCCAGACCTACGACTTCTACGGGGTCCAGCGCCCCGGGCGGCTCATCGCCGCCAAGTTCACGCTGGAGCGCTGAACATTGCCTTCCTGTCTTTCGCCGCACCCACACCCCACCTGAAAGGGAAGTCCTTTGAAGCCTTCGCCCTTCTTCCGCACCTCCGCGCGTCTGCTCCTGACGCTCTCCCTCGCCTTCACGGCGGCGGCCTGCAGCGACGACGACGACGACACCAACAACACCCCGGACTCCGGCACGTCGACCGACGCGGGCACCAACACCGACGCGGGCACGGACACCGACGGTGGCACGACGACGCCGCCCATGTACGCGTTCGTCGCGCAGGTCAGCGTCGAGGGCAACTCCACGAGCTACGTCATCCTGACGGAGACGCTGGATCCGGCCACGCCGCTGTCCACGGCCAACGCCACGCAGATCAACGGCCGCGCGCTGGGCTCCGGCATCTCCAAGACGGGCTCCATCTTCGTCTCCAGCAGCGCCGGCGCCACGGTCACCCGCTACAACCTGACGGCCAGCAACACGCTGGAGAAGGCCGGTGAGGTCACCTTCGCGGGCAAGGGCGTGACCTCCATCGGCGAGTACCAGAACCAGTTCCAGTTCGTCTCCGAGACCAAGGCCTACTACTTCGACGGCCGCAACTCGCAGGTCATCATCTGGAACCCGAAGGACATGACGCTGACGAACAGCATCTCGCTGCCGGCGATGACCGTCACGGGCAGCTCGACGACCTTCGCCTCCAACCCCATCCGCGTGGGCACCAAGGTGCTGATGCCGCTGGGCTGGCGCGCGGGCGCCGCCGTCACCAAGAAGGCGGGCATCGTCGTGGTGGACACCGCGAACGACACCGCGGAGGTCGTGACGGATGAGCGCTGCGGCTACGTGCGCGACGGCATCGTGGGCACGGACGGCAAGGTCTACCTGGCGACGGAGGCGTACGGCGCCGCGGAGAAGCGCGTGTCCGGCTCCAACCCCAGCGTGCCCACCCCCTGCCTGCTGAAGTTCGACCCGGCGACGAACAAGTACGACGAGACCTTCTTCAAGGAACTGAGCACGCTGACGAACGGCGGCGCCACCGGTTCGCTGCTCGCGGTCCCCAACGGCACGGGCTACCTGCGCGTGCTGGATGAGACCGTCTACCCGGTCGCGGCGGACACGGTCGCGCGCACCCTGGCGAGCGCCGTGGCCTGGAAGTGGTGGAAGATCGACCCGGCCGCCGGCACCAACGCGACGCTGGTGGACACGCTGCCGGCCAGCACGGGCAGCTCCTTCCTGTACGAGCTGAACGGCCGCACCGTGTTCAGCGAGTTCACCAACAACAGCGGCACCACGAACTACCGCGAGCTGTCGGACCTGAGCGGCAACCTGGTGGCGACGCACCAGGGCCTGTCGTTCTCGTTCCTGCAGCTGCGCTAGTCGTCCAAGCCGCCTGAAACATCCGGCCCCCGGGATCCACGAATCCCGGGGGCCGTTTCATTGCGGGCGAATCACGTGCACATCAGCCACGAGCACTTGCCGGACTGGCACTCGCGGCCGGAGGAGCACAGCGAGCCCTTGGGGCGCTTGTTCACGCACTTGCCGTCGTTGGTGCCCCAGCCGCAGAACTGGTTCGAGGCGCAGTGCGAGTCCGTGGAGCAGGTGCAGACACCCGGGATGTCGCCGCAGCTGTCCATCGCGCTGCACAGGCTGGACTTGCACTCCTGGTCGAAGCGGCACGTCTCCGACACCAGCTTGGTGCTGGGGGCGTAGGCCTTGCCGCAGATCTTCGGGTACGCCGCCTCGCGGGTGGCCTTGGCGACGTAGGGGTCGACGCCGCCGGTGTCGATGTCATTGGCCGCGTCCGCCATGCCGGTGCGCGTTCCGTTGGCGCGCTCCCACATCCGGATGAAGTTCTCCGAGGAGCCCTCCAGGCCCGTGGTGTTGACGCCCAGCTGCTTCAGGTCCTTCACCACGTCCGGCAGCAGGCCCACGTGGGCCAGGCCGTACACGTCGAAGTCGGTGCCCAGCGGCGGCGGGCCGGAGACGCGCTGCTGCTCCTCCTGCGAGTCCGCCTCCGCGCGGAAGCCCGCGGAGCACGCGCCGAAGTCACCGAAGCGCGGGCGCGTCTGCTGGATGAAGCCGTTCAGGTCCGCGCCGAAGCCCATGTTGACCTTCAGGCCCTGGCGGCCGAACTCGTAGGCCTGCGCGAGCGAGCGCGTGGAGCCCTGGCAGTTGTTGGCCACCGGCGTGCGGTTGTAGTTGCGCGTCTCGTCGTGCGCGGTGCGCAGGCCGAACATGCCGCCCGTCTGGCGCACGTAGCGGACCACCCACGACGGCGTCGTCTTCTCGTTGGCCGCCAGCTCCGGGTTCATCACCTCGCGGAAGTGGCCGTGGGAGATGTACAGCGGGTAGTACGTCCGGGCCTGGGACAGGGCATAGGCGTCCTGGACGCTCTTCTCGGACATGTGGGCCATGTCGATGAGCATCCCCTTGTTCATCATCTCCTGGACCAGCGCCTTGCCGTCCGCGGTGAGGCCCTTGGTGTTCTTGCAGTTGGCATCCACGTCGAAGCCCAGCGTGAAGCCGTTGCCGGTGAGGCCGCAGTCCGTGTCGATGTGACAGTTCTCCAGGAACTGGGCCACCTGGAAGATGGCGTTGTGCGGGGCCGCGCCGCCAAAGCGGTTGTCCAACTGGTGCACGGGCTGGAGCGAGCGCACGCCCAGCGAATAGACGCGGTTCAGCTCCGCGCGCCAGTCCTTGGTGCCGAAGAGCTTGCTGGACTCGATGGAGAGCACCATGGCGAGCTTGCCCTGCGAGATGATCCGCCGCGCGTCCGCGGGCGACAGGGCGATCTCCGCCCAGTCCGTGCGCGCGTCGAAGTCGCGGGCCATCTGGAGCTGGACGTCCACGTCCATCATCTCGTCACAGGGCCGCTTGAGGTTCTGGTACGGCAGCGCCTTGCAGAGGAACTCGTTGCTGACGAGCGACACCATGACCAGGGACATGCCGCCCTGGCGGGCCTTGTTCAGCCAGCCCTCCCACGCCTGCTGATGCGCGATGGTGTCCCAGCGCGGCCACTGGGTGGGCGTCTCCATGCGGCCCAGGTGCAGGCCGGTGTCACCCTCGGTGCCCTCCACCTGGCCGATGACCTCCGACGCCACCGCGCCACCCACGCCGAAGACGTCGGACAGGATGGGGATGCCGCCCAGGTTCACGCTGCCAGAGTTGGGACAGAGGTTGAGCATGTCCCGCAGGTCCATGCGGACGCGCGCGTGGTCGCTCTCCGGCATGCCGCCGTCACAGCTCGCCAGCGTGCCGGTGTGGCCGCCGTGGAACCACCCGCCGCCAAAGGCCTCTTCCGCGAACATGTGGTGGTGCATCTCCGCGAAGCCGCTCACCGCGAGCGGCTGGGCCACCTCCGCGGGCGCCTCCACGGGCGCGGACGGCTCGTCGGTGACGGGCCCGCAGGCCAGCGCGAGCGACGTGGCCGCGAGCAGCGGTGAAGACAGAAATCTTGAGACAATTCGGGAGCGACGCGACATGCGATGCACCTTTCCGGGGTGGAGGTGCACCGGGCGTATCAGCACCCGTTCCAGCTAATCAAATCTCACGGCCTAAGCGCGGTGACGCAAGACATTGACGCGCTGCGCGGCACGGCGGGTTGTCACCCGCTCGCGCCGTGGCCATGTGTGCTTCATGGCGGCCACCGACACGCTTCCAGACCATCCGTTGCCGGAGCTGCTGAAGCGCGTGGGCTTCCGGCGGCGGCGGCGGGGGTTTGGCTCGGCCACCCAGCTGCTCTGGAACAGGGTGGAGAGCAACGCCTCGCTCCTCGAGCTGTGCCGGATCCGCAAGGACCTCACCGACGAGGACGAGACCCTCCTGAGGCAATGCCAGGAGAAGCTGGACGCGGCGCGCTGGTGCCTGGACAAGCCCTTCGGGCGCTGGTCCTTCTCCTTC
Source organism: Corallococcus sp. M7 (assembly GCF_054512695.1). Classification (NCBI taxonomy): domain Bacteria; kingdom Pseudomonadati; phylum Myxococcota; class Myxococcia; order Myxococcales; family Myxococcaceae; genus Corallococcus; species Corallococcus sp. M7. Next base: position 4,741,609 of record NZ_CM137252.1, on the reverse strand, counting down.
TGGGAGCTCATCCACGAGGTGGACGGGCTGCTGCTGCTCGTGATGCCCGCGTCCATGCTGGTGCCCCGGGCGCTGGAGATCCAACAGCAGTTCGAGCGCCGGGTGACGGACTCCGCGCGCGCCCAGCTCTGGCTCGGCGCGGACAGGACGAGCGGTCCCCTGCCAAGGTGCGTGCGGGGGCTCACCCGCGTGGACGAGCCCCCGCCGCTCGGCGCCGAGCAGGGCCGGTATTGCCGCAGCGTGCTTCGCGGGGCGCTCGACACCGTCAATCAGCAGGTGGACAAGACGTTCTGGCAGCTCTCCATCAATGTCTCGCTGCAGATCTTCAGCACGCTGCTGTTGCTGGCGGTCTTCAGCATCTCCTTCCTGCTGCTCTCGCGGGAGCTGATCCAGACCTGGCCGGCGGAGCTGATTCCCCGGGGCCTGTTGCTGGTGGGCTTCGCGGGGACCTCCGGGGCCATCATCTCCAACATGCTGTCGAAGGAGCGCTTCGTCGTCGCCACGGGGGCGACGGGCCGCTTCTTCGCCTACCACCTGATGGTGAAGCCCGTCATCGGCGCGTTCGCGGCGCTGATGCTCCTGTTCCTGGAGCAGTCGCGCATGCTGCTGTCGGTGGACACGCGGACGGGGAGCACCGGCGTGGATCCCAGCCCCGCCCTCTTCCACATCGTCGTGAGCGACAACCAGGCCGTCTTCTTCACGCTGATGGCCCTATCGGTCGTCGCGGGCTGGTCCGCCGACAAGCTCCTGGGCTCCATCATGGACAAGGTGCTGGGCCGGCTCCTCGGCCAGTCGGAGAAGGTGCTGCCTCCGTCCAGCCCCGCGGGCACGACTCCGCCTCGCACGCCGGCGCCGGCGGCGCGGTGAGGCCTCAAGCGGGCGCGGAGGCTTCGTGACGGGGCATGGCCCTCCGGGCGAAGCGGGCCAGCGCCGCCAGCAGCTCGTCCGCCATGTGCAGGGCGTTGGGGCGCCAGGGCGCGGTGAAGCGCGCGTCCATGCTCGTCTGGCGGATGTTGGACAGCCACTCGTGCACCACCCGCTCGGAATAGCCCGCGCTGCGCGCCGCCTCGTGCAGCAGGGAGTACTCGCGCAGCAGGAAGGTGGAGAACGTGACGGGGTCGTCCGCGCCCAGCGCGATGGGCACCGGCGGGGGCGCGCTGTCGTCCGCGCGCGGGGGATTGAGCCGCAGGATGGGGTGGTTGCGCAGGTCCAGCAGGTTGCCGATGAGCAGGTTGCTGGACGGGTTCACCTCCACGACGGTCCCCCGCGCGCCCACGTGCCGGCGCATCGCGTCCTGCACCGCCCGGAGCGCTTCCACCTCCGACGCATCCAGCGGGATGTCCACCAACTGCTGCCCGCGCTGGAACACGCGCTCGTCCTCCCGGTAGGCGATGAGGAGGCTCCGGACCTGCTCCGCGTTGAGCACCCGGGTCCAGTCCAGCCGGCGGAAGGTGCGGCTGAAGGCATCCAGCCCCACGCCGCCCTCCTCCCGCGCCAGCGGCGGGAACCAGAGGGTATGCAGCACGTGGTGCGCCTCGGCCAGCACGTGCGGCGCGACGCAGTCCCCGAAGACGGACTCGGACAATTCGCGCAGCATGTTCTCCACGCGCTGCGGGCGCCCGGGAGGTGCCTCCGCGGCCAGCGCCGGTGGCAGCCGGTAGTCGCCGTAGAGACGCCACTCGAAGACCAGGTCCCACAGCCGGTCCTCGGCCGGCATCATCACCGCGCCCACGGACTCGGCCCACATCCCGGGCTCCACGCCCAGCGCGGTGGCGTGGCCCAGCCGTCCCCCCGTGCGGTCCAGCAGGTAGTGCAGGCTCTCGTAGATGCGGCGCAGGCCCTCCATGAGGTGCCGGTAGTCCTCACCCACGTGCGACGTCAGCCGGAGCGGCGGCGCGCCCCGGGCCTCCCGCCTCGTCGCGGCGCGCGCGGCGCCCCACCGCACGTAGCGGTACAGCGGCGCCAGCACCCACGTGGGCACGCTCAACTCGTCCGACGCCACGTCCAGGCCCCGCACCAGCCAGAGCGACAGCGGCACCGCCTTCAGCAGGTCCACCAGCGCCTCCACCTGCACCGACTGCGCGGCGAAGTAGTCGGAGAACCGTCCGCCCAGCCGCACGCGTCCCTCGGGCACCGGCTCCGCGTACGTCCCCATGCCGTGCGCGGGCGGCTGCCCTTGCGTCCAGTGCCGGCCGGGGTCCCGGGACTTGATGAGGTGCATCACCACGCCGAACTCCGGCGGGCGCCCTCCGACGGCGCGCTCTCCCGTGCGGCCCAGCACGCCCCGCCACGAGCGCATGAGGGAGGACAGTTCCTCCGCGATGAGGATGGGGTCGTTCGCGAGGCTCGTGCGGACCTCCAGCGCGGCGATGGGCTGGTCGCCGCCCGCCACCGCGTAGGACACCTCCGCGCGCACGGCGCGCAGGGGGCGCTTCATCGCGCCCGGACGGCCATAGAAGCGGATGAACCACTGGAGGCCCGCGGTCAGCGGCCGCTGCACGTAGGCGCGGTAGCTGAGGCACCTCACGCGCTGGACCTGCCAGAAGAGCCGGTCGAAGTGCACGTCGTGGAGGCCCGCGCGCTCCATGCGCCCCAGGTGGTTCAGGCCCGCGCGCACCAGCCAGCGCTCCCCTCCGTTGGGGCTGCTCAGGCGCAGCCGCAAGGCGACCGGATCACACCGCCGCCACACCTCATCCAACGTGGCGGGCGGGTCGGTCACGTTGCGGACCGCCAGCGGGTGGAGGTCTTCATAGAGGCCGCGCAGCTCATCCAACTCCGGGAGCACCTCCCGGCGGCCCCGTGAGAGCGCCTCCAACGCGCGGGAGAGCACGCGCCGCCGCTGGGGCAGCCACGCCTTGGACTCGGAGAGGCCGCGCACGAAGTCCAGGAGCGGAGGCGTCTCGCTGCGCAGCAGGACTTCCGCGAGGACGCAGCGGGTCGCCGCCGTCGCCAGCAGCCAGCGCAGCATCACCGCCCCTTCGTCGAAGGGAAGGCCCGGCCCCGTCAGGGTGCGCGGATCCAGGCCCGCGTCCCCCACGGCGGACAGCAGTGACGCCCACAGGAGCGGGAAGTCCATGCCCGCGCCGACGTGGTGGTGGACCTCCGCCACGCCCCGGTCCAGCAGGTGGCGCACCAGCAGCGGCGGTTCGATGTCCACGCGCGTGGGAGGCGGCTCCACCGGCACGGCCGCGAGCAGCAGGTCCTCCGGCATCGCGAAGGTGAGCCAGCGGTAGTGCGTCAGCGCCTCCACCGCCTCCGCGCCCGTGCCCTGGAAGATGACGGTGACGCCGGGCCTGCGCTCCAGGTGCGTGTCCGCCAGGTGCCGCAGGTAGTGGAACATCGACACGCCCGTGCGCGGGGCCTGCCGGTGGCTGGCGTGGCCTCGCGAGGGGAACCAGAACGCGTCGCGCACGGCGATGATCCGGTCCAACGACCAGCCGCTGGCGTGCTCCGACAGGCTCTTCTCGCACTCGCGCCAGAGCGCGCGCGTGGGCTCGCCGGAGGCGCCTTCCAGCGACGGCACCAGCTCCGTCACCGCCGAGCGGAAGGCCCCGAGGCTCGTCAGCGGGAAGCTGGCGACCTCGGCTCGCACGTAGGCCTCCGGGACGCGGCGCGGGGCCAGGTTTCCCGGAGGGGGGCGCGCGCCCTCGTTGCTCACGGGTGCTCATCCGTGGACGGAGGCGCCATGCGGGGCGGCGCGCCCATCACCACCCCCACCAGCGGATCCCCGTCGTGGTCCATGACCGTGAACCAGGCGTCCACCAGGGTGTCGAGCCAGCCGTAGTACGTCTCCGACGCGCGCCCACCGCCCGCGCCGAGCGCCTGACGCAGCGACTCCGCCGCGCTGGAGCGGTTCACCGCGTCGCGCACCCGCTGCTGCCGGAAGGCCGCCAGCCGGGGCGCCTGGGCGCGCCAGTCCTTCATCAGCATCTCCCAGCCTTCATTCGGGCTGGCGGCTCCGGGCGGCTGGCGCAGCAGGCTTCGCGCATCGAAGGCGAGCGCGAACTCCGGCAGCACCTGGAGCGGCAGCGTGTCACGAAGCCAGGTCTGCGCCGTCCAGAGCCGGTCGTATCCGGCGCTGTGCTCGCGGATCCGCGAGACGAGCTCCGCCATCGTGTCGCGCACCTGCTGCTCATAGCGCTCCAGCGCGAAGGCCAGCCGCGGAGCCTTCAGCACGGACAGGGCGCCCTGGCGTTCATCCCCCCAGTGCCACTGCCCCAGCGCCATTCCGGCCACGGAGCAGATGTTCTCCACCCACGCGGCCTGGATGAAGCGGGCGCGCAGCGTGACGTCTTCTCCGTTACCCGCGGTGAGGAATCCCCTGGAGAGCCGCACGAGGAACGCGCGCCACTGCGCGGTGAGGATGGCGAACTCGATGAAGGTGTTCCACGAGGGGGGCGTCCACCAGAACGCGGCCTGGACGAATGGCTCGCCGCGCGCGCGGCCCGACCAGAACTCGTGCACGGTGACGACCATCTCCGGGCTCATCTCCAGGGCCGTCACGTCCGCGCTCAGCACGCGGGGCCGCTCGAAGAGCATCAGCACGTCATGCAGGACCATGAACCAGCCGGCGACGTTCGCGGGCAGCGGCGCCTCGCGACCGGGCACCTCCAGGTCCTCCAGCATCAGCACCACCTCGTGGAACCGGCGCAGGTGCACCTCCGTGCCCAGCACCCGGGCGTGCGCGCCGATCCCGTCTCCTTCGGGATCGCGCGGCGGCGCCTGGAGGACGCCGTGGAGGCTGGTGCGCTTGGAGCGGCGGATGGGCTTGCCCGTCAGGTCCAGGCAGACGCGGCCCTGGTCGTCCATCCGGAGGATGCGGTGGTGCAGTTGCTCGCTGGCCCAGGCCGGCAGGTCGCTCTCGTCAATGGCGTTGCGGAGCATCTCCGACGCGATGCGGACCACGGGCTCGCCCTGCTCCGGCGAGGCGCCGGGGGTGGGCGCGCCAGAGGACAGGACCTCACGCCGGACGGCGTGCCACAGGTCCTGCAGGGTGCGCGCGGGCAGCGTGAGCGCGAGCCGCCCCACGTGGTGGAGGAGCGGCTCGTCCGGACGCTCTTCGGCTTCGCGGGCCTCCGCGTCGTCGTTGCGGAGGGCTTCGCGGTAGCAGCGCGCCACGTCGGGCGCGAGCCGGCCCTGCAAATCGAAGAGGTCCGCGAAGGTGTCCAGCACGCGCGACTCCGTCCGCTTGCCGGCCGGGAGCCGCAGGCGCCGCAGCAGCGAGCCCAGCGGCTCACCCCGGCCATCCACGGGGAAGCGCCAGGACTCGTGGGGCTCCACCAGGTCCAGCGCGATGCGGTAGCTGGGCGGCAGCGCGCGGCGCAGCGTGGTGGCCGCCTGGCGCCGGGCGATGGCGAGCGTCTCCTCCTGCCCGCGCGCGCCGATGCCGGCCTGCCCGGAGATGATCAGCTCCTTCTGGAAGGAGCGCTCCATGAAGCGCTGGAACTCCTGGTGGCCGGCGGCCAGGACGAACCAGAGGTGGCGGCTGGCCACCATGCGCGTGAGCTTCACGATGTTGTAGAGGTGCTCGATGCTGCGGTCCACGTTGTCGATGGGCAGCACCAGCAGCACCTGATCTCCACCGGACGCGCCGAAGCGCGGCATGGACAGCGTGCGCGCCACATCCTCCATGGCGTCGGCGAAGCGCGGCTGGAAGTTGGCGTAGATCTCCGATGCGCGGATCTGCTGCTCCGCGCGCACGCGGGCATCGGTGGTGGACGGGATGTCCTCCCACATGAAGGACGCGTCGCGGATGAGGTGATCCAGCTTCCCCCACGTCTCCTCCGCGCCCTCTTCCAGGATGGAGGTGGACCACCGGGCGGACTCGCCGCGCGCGCCCTTCGCGCGGCGGGGCTGGTCCAACGCGGCCCGCACGCGGACCAGCAGCGTGGCCAGCAGGTTCGCCTGCGTCGGGACGGGCTCCAGGTCGAGCGGCTCCAGCCAGAGGATGCGCCGCTCCAGCCGTTCGAGCGTCCGCGACAGCGTGGCCACCTCCGGACCGGACGCCCCGGCCACGAAGGACTTCCAGTCCCGCAGCGCCTGCACGGCGCTGAGCAGGAGGGTCGTCTTCCCGGAGCCCCGGGCGCCGGAGACGAGGAGGCTGGTGGAGAGGTGTTCGGTGCTGACCGCGTCCGCTCTGTCCTCGCAGGCCGCCTCCAGCCAGGAGAAGAGCTCCCGGAGCCCCTGGCGGGTCGGCGTCAGCAGGTCGCCCCACGCGAAGGCCTGCGCCTCCGGCTGGGGCGTGGGCAGGTACGGCTGACCCGCCTCCGGGGCATCGTGCGGTGTCGTGGCCATAGCCCCGGAGGATGGGCGGGCGACTGCGCCGTGCGAATCACCCTGGAGTCAGGCGGGATGTCACACGGTGGAAGCAGCGTGGGCGCGGTGTGCACCCGCCCACGCCGCACCGCTCACGGGTCGTAGCAGGGACCGCTCTGGCGGACCTCGACGGTGGACCACTCCGCCGCCGGGCACTGCGTGGCCCATTCCACCGCCTCCTCACGCGTCTTCACGTCGATGAGGAAGAAGCCGCCGATGATCTCCTTGGACTCGGTGAACGGCCCGTCGCTGAAGCTGAGCTTCCCGTCACGCCGCTCCACCCGGATGCCCTCCGCGTCCGAGCGCAGGGAGTCCGCCGCCTGGAGGATGCCGCGCGCCTGGAGCGACGCCCCGAAGCTCCGCATCCGCTCCATCCGGTCCGCCGCGACGCGCTTCTCTTCCACCGTCTGGGGCTTCCCGCCACCGGTCTGCATCACCACCAGCATGTACGACATGGTCGGCTCCTTGTTGGGGCGCAGCCTATGCCACCGGTCCCACGCGGCCGCCACTACCCTCGTGGTCGAGGATACCGGGCTTAGAACGGATATCCTTGTCAGCCCTGTTTGCGAGGCTGACAACCCATGCGCACATCCCGAATCCCCCTCTCCCTGTTGCTGACCCTGACGGCGTTCGGCGGCTGCCGGAACGACGACCCACCCGCATCCACCCCGCTCAAGGCCACCCTCCACCGCACGTCCTACGGCGTCCCTCACATCCAGGCGGATGGCTATCGCAGCCTGGGCGCCGGCATCGGCTACGCGCAGGCGCAGGACGCGGTGTGCATCCTCGCGGACCAGTTCCTCAAGGTCCGTGGCGAGCGCGCCCGCTATCTGGGCCGGGGCCCGCAGGATGCCTTCCTCGAAAGCGACTTCACCTACCTGGGGCTCGCGCTGCGGGCCCGCGCCGAGGCCGGCTTCGCCGAGCAGTCGCAGGAGCTGCGCGACCTGGTGCAGGGCTATGCCGCCGGGTACAACCAGTACCTCGCGGACGTGCCGGCGGATAAACGTCCCGAGCCCTGCCGGGGCGCCGCGTGGGTGAAGCCCATCAGCGCGTACGACCTGATGGCGTACCACCTGGACCTCTCGCTGTTCGACACGCTCATCCCCCTGCTGGGCTACGTGGGCAACGCGCAGCCTCCGAGTGCCGAGACAGGAGGAGAGCGGCTCCAGTCGAGGCCGCTCGCGCTGTCGCCGCGCAAGGATGAGCTTGGCAGCAATGGCTGGGCGCTGGGCCGCGAGAAGACCGCCAGCGGCCGGGGCATGCTCGTGGCCAACCCGCACTTCCCCTGGGAGGGCAGCCTCCGCTTCCACGAGAGCCACCAGCTCATCCCCGGCAAGCTCGACGTGTACGGCGTGTCCCTGCTGGGCGTGCCGGCGATCAACATCGGCTTCAACCGGGACATCGCGTGGACACACACGGTGACGGCGTCCAGCCACCTGACGTTGTACCGGCTCAAGCTCGTGCCGGGAGATCCCACGGCGTACGTCTATGACGGAGCCACCCGCCGCATGACGTCGCGGACCGTCACCGTCAACGTGCGTGGGGACGACGGCGCCATGACGCAGGAGACGCGCACCTTCTGGCGCAGCCACTACGGCCCCATCCTGGCCGGCCCCGGCGCGGACTGGACGGGAGAGACCGCGTACACGACGCGCGACGCGACCGAGGACAACCCGCGCTTCGCGGAGCACTGGGTGCGCCTGAACACGGCCCACGGCATCAACGAGGCCGCGGACGTGGAGCGCACGGTGCGCGGCGCGCCCTGGGTGAACACGCTGATTACAAGCGCGGAGGGAGACACGCGCTACGTGGACGCGTCCCGGGTCCCCTACCTGAGCCCCGCCACCGTCGCGGCGTATCGCGAGTCGCTCGAGTCCACCCCGGACGCGCCGGTGTTCGCGTCGCTGGGGCTCGTCCTCCTGGATGGCAGCACGTCCCGCGATGAATGGGTGGGCCTGGACAGCGAGTCGCACGGCCTGGTGCCCACGGACGTCATGCCGCAGCTGCGCCGCACGGACTTCGTGATGAACGCGAATGATCCGGCGACGTTCACCAACCCCGCCCAGCCCCTGCTCGACCTGCCCTTCCTCTACGAGATCTTCGGGACGCGCGGCCGCATGAGCACGCGCTCGCACATGAACCTCACCCTCATCACCGAGCAGGGTGACACCGCGGCGGCCGGGAGCGACGGGCGCTTCACGCGCGAGGAGGCCGAGCAGGCCATCCTGAGCAACCGCACCTGGGTGGCGGAGCAGCTGCGCACGGCCGTGGTGCAGCGCTGCCAGGGCGCGGAGCCCATCGTCGTCGAAGGCGCGCCGGTGGACATCGCGGAGGCGTGCCAGCTCATTTCGGCGTGGGATGGCCGGCTGGATGCGGACCGCACGGGCGCCATCGTCTGGCGCGAGTTCCTCAATGGCTTCAACCGCTCCGACCTCGTGGACCGGGGCGCCCTCTTCGCGCAGCCCTTCGATCCGGCCCGGGCCGCGGTGACGCCGGCGGGCCTGGTGCCCGCGCCGGAGTCCGGCGTGGATCCGGTGAACCAGAAGCTCGCGGAGGCCGTGGCGCTCCTGGGCAAGGCGGGCATCCCGGTGGGAACGCGGCTGGGCGACGTGCAGTTCGCCTGGAAGGGAGACCGCAAGGTGCCGCTGCACGGCGGCGCGGCCTTCGAGGGCGTCACCAACGTCGTCGGCTATTCCGGCGCGAACGCGACGCTGCTGCCGCAGTCCCAGCCGCAGGGCCCGCTGCTCTCCCCCGGCACGGGGCTCACGCCGGAAGGCTACCTGGTCGACTTCGGGACCAGCTTCCTCATGGTGATGGAGTTCACGCCGGAAGGGCCCAAGGCGAACGCGGTCCTCTCCTACGCGGAGTCCACCGACCCCGAGTCCCCGCACTTCGCGGACCAGACGGACCTCTTCGCCAACAAGCACTTCCGCCCCGTGCTCTTCAACGCGGCGGACATCCTCGCGGACCCGGCGCTCACGACGCTGGAGCTGCGCATCGACGCCACGTCGAAGCTCGAGTAGCGGCGCATGCACAGGTTGTGGGTGAAGCCTTCGTGCACAAGGGGGAGCACCCACCATGGAACCCACGACCCGAGCCACCGCCCTCCTGCCCGGCCAGGTGGTCGTCTCGCTGAACTTCGACGACTGCCTGTCCTCCCAGCTCATCGCGGCCTCCGCCCTGGAGGCCCGCGGCATGCGGGGGACGTTCTTCATCAACAGCAGCCGGCTGGGGCAGTCCGGCCGGCTCACGCTCGACCAGGTGCGCGCGCTCCGGGACAAGGGCCATGAGATCGCGGGCCACACGCTGACCCATCCGCACCTCACGCAGCTCTCGCCGGATGCGCAGCGCAAGGAGATCTGCAACGACCGGGTGGCCCTGCTGAACGCGGGCTTCCGCATCACGTCGTTCGCCTACCCCTTCGGCGACAAGGACGCGACCACGCGGCAGGTCGTCATCGACTGCAACTACAACTCCGCGAGGGAGAGCGGAGGCCTCAGGACCACCTCCACCGGGAGCAGCCCGGCCGCCGAGCCCGTGCCTCCCGCGGACGCGTACGCCATCCGGACCCACGGCTCCGTGCAGGCCACCACCACGCTCACGGACCTGAAGAACTACGTGCTGCGCGCCGAGGAGTCCGGCGGCGGCTGGGTGCCCATCGTCTTCCACCACATCTGCGGGCCGTGCGACCCGCCGCAGACGTATTCCATCTCCCCCGCCAACCTGACGGCGTTCCTCGACTGGCTGGCCCCCCGCGCCTCGCGAGGCACCACCGTGGCCACCATGGACGCCATCATCGGCGGCGTGCTCAAGCCCCCGGTGAGCTGGCCCCCCACGCAGCTTTTGAAGAACCCGTCGCTCGAAGCGGACAGCAACGGTGACGGGACCCCGGACTGCTGGCAGCGCGGCGGCTTCGGGAACAACACCTTCACGTGGACCCGGACGTCGGACGCGCACGGCGGCAGTTGGGCGCAGCAGGTGCGCATCACGCAGATCACCGACGGAGACCGGAAGCTCATCACCCGCCAGGACGACAGCAGTTGCACGCCCACGCCGGTGACGGGGCATCACTACCGCATCACCGCCTGGTACAAGGCGACGACGCAGGTGCGCTTCAAGGCGTACTACCGCACCAGCACGGGAGCCTGGACCTACTGGACCCAGGGGCCGCTCCTGCCGCCGCGCAGCAGCTACACCTTCGCGGAATGGACCACGCCCGCGGTCCCCTCCGCGGCGAAGGTCCTCAGCATGGGCCTGTCCATCGACCAGGTCGGCACGCTGACCATGGACGACTTCGCACTCTCCGACGTGGATGCGACCGTGGCCATGTCCGCTGGGATGTCTTGATAATCCGTCACTCCCATGTATCAGTGACTTGCGTTGACAGTCCCGCCGAAGCCCTGTAACCCCGGGGCTTCGGAGCCAGACACCATGATCGTCCGGGACGCACTCGAGCACGCGAAGCATTGGGTGGACACCGAAGGCAGCCGGATCCCCGGCTTCGCGGGGGCCTACGTGGCGGGGCGCATGGCGTCGCTCCCGCTGGACACCCCCTTCAGCACGTGGCGTGACGTCGACCTCGTCGTCGCCACAAGCGACGCGGAGCAGGCCCGGGCCTCGCGCCTGGAGATGCTCCACAAGGGCGTCATCGTCGAGTGCTCCGTCCTGGACGCGGCGCTGTTCCAGAAGTTCGAGAGCGTCGTCTCCAATCCGGAGCACGCGGACAACGTGCGCGAGGGGCGCATCCTCGCGGACCCCACGGGCGCCTTCCAGACGCTGCACGAGCAGGTGGCCCGGGAGTTTCCCCGCCGCACCTGGGTGAAGGCCCGCTGTGACTCCCACCGGCGCGCCGTCCTGGGGCACCTGGAGCAGGCCATGCAGGACGCCGGCGCCGGGGCAATTCCGCGGATGCTCCTGAACTACCACGCCGCCATGGTGTACCTGTCGGGGCTGGTGGCGCTGTCCCACCTGAAGCCCATCACCATCCGCCAGTGCTACGTCCTGTCGGGTGAGTTGCTGGAGCGGCAGGGACACGCGGCGCTCCACGAGGAGTGCCTGGCGCTGCTGGGCTGCGCGGACCTGTCGCGGCAGGAGGTGGAGGGCTACCTCGCGGACTTCATGAAGGCCTTCGACCGCGCCGTCGAGGTGAAGAAGAGCGACGTGCCCTATGGCTTCAAGCTCCGCGCGCACCTGCGGAGCGCCTACCTGGAAGGCACGCGGGAGATGATCGACGCCGGGCGGCACCGCGAGTCGATGTTCTGGTTCTTCGGCCTGTACTTCCTGGCCCTGATGGTCATCCAGAACGACGCCCCCGAGGCGGAGAAGGCCGCGTTCCAGGCCCGCTTCCACGCCTTCTTCGGCCGGCTCGGCTTCCTGCCCAACTCCCCCTGGGCGGCCCGGTTCCAGCAGACGAAGGCGGTGTTCGAGAAGCTCTCCCGCGCCGCGGACGAAGCCATCGCGAGCAACACCTTCCTGCCGGACTGACGCGGCCTCCTGCCCATGGCGAACGTCCTCATCGCGCCCTACCCCAGTCACGGCCACGTCAACCCCACGCTCAAGGCCGCCCGGGCCCTGCGCGAGCGCGGCCACCACGTGGTGTACGCGGGCCCCGTGGATGCGCGGGAGCTGGTGCTGCGCGCGGGGTTCGAGTTCCTCCCCGTCCTGGAGGAGCAGTTCCCCGAGGGCAGCTTCCACGCCTTCGGGGCCCGCGGCTTCCTGGAGCACGTGCGCAAGCTGCGCCAGTACTCGCGGCGGGTGGATGACGCGCTGAAGGCCATTGGCGACGGCGCGCTGGACGGGCTCTTCGAGCGCACGCGGCCGGACGTGGTGGTGTGCGACTCCATGCTGCCCTACCCCGCCATGGTGGCGCGCAGCCGCCAGGTGCCCGCCGTCTTCTTCAACGTCACCATCCCGCGCGAGCTGGTCCACCCGTTCCTCGCCCGTCCCGCCACCACCTTCTCGCGCCGGATGCGCGCCATGGGCGTGCACACGCTGCTGTCGCTGATGGAGCTGCTGGGCGTGGCGCCGAAAATGCGCAAGCGCCATGCGCGGATCGCCCTGCGCTACGGCTATCCCGTGGAGGAGCTGGCGACGGAGCCCGAGCCCATCCTCGTGCGCGGCATCCCGGAGCTCATCCTCGCCCCGCGCGAGTTCGCCGAGCCTTCCGGCAGCGTGGACTCCACGTACCTCTACGTGGGGCCGAGCGTGGACCTGGACCGGCCTCCGTCCGACTTCCCCTGGGAGCGCCTGGCGGCGGACAAGCCGCTGGTCCTCTTCTCCCTGGGAGGCATGGGCGGCTACAGCCGCGCCCTGGAGACGCTGGTGCTGGACGCCATGTTCGAGGTCGCCCGGGACCGGCCCCAGTGGCAGTTCGTCTTCGCGGTGAACCCGACCCACGAGACGCAGCGCTTCGACGCGCTCTCCAACGTGGTGGCGGTGAAGCACGCCCCGCTGCTCCAACTGCTGGAGCGCGCCACCGCGGTCATCACCCACGGCGGCTTCAACACCGTGAAGGAGTGCATCTACTTCGGCGTGCCCATGGTGGTCGTCCCGCTCGCGTTCGATCAGCCGGCGGTGGCGCGCCAGGTGGAGCTGCGCGGCCTGGGCATCCACTGCCCGCCCAAGACGCTGGAGGCCTCGCAGATGCTGCGGCACCTGGACGCGCTGGTGGGCGATCCCCGGTGGCGCAAGGCCATGGAGCCGCTGAAGGAGCGCTTCCACGACAGCGAGCGCAATGCCTCGGCCGCGGACGCCATCGAGCAACTGCTCCAGGCGCCCGCGACAGGGAGCGCCGCGCCTACGCCGGCTGCTTCCGCACGGTGAGCTGGAAGCCCTTGCGCACCACCTGCAGGCGCCGCCCGGCGGCGGAGACGAACGCGTCGATGCCGATGTCGGGCCGGTCGATGCTCTCGTAGTTCGCCAGCTGCGCGGTGGCCATGCCGTAGTCGTCGAAGGTCATGATGCCGCCCGGCTTGAGCAGCCGGAAGCACAGCACCGCGTCCTCCAGCGTGTCGTACGCCTCGTGGGAGCCGTCCACGTAGATGTAGTCGTACACGGCCTCCGCCGGGAGCTGCCGCAGGACGATGCCGGACAGGTCCGCGCGCTTCTCCACGCGCTCGGCCGCGCCGCTCGCCGCCAGGTTCTCGTCGAACAGCTTCGCGGCGTCACCCTGGAACAGGTCCACGCAGGTCAGCCGGGAGGTCGGGTGCGTGAGCACGTTCTCCAGGAGCCAGAGCGAGGAGCGCCCCTCGAAGCTGCCAATCTCCAGCGCCCGGATGCCAGGGGCGCCCATCAGCGGGGCGAGCGTCTCGCGCCACTCGGCCTCGCAGTTGGACATCCAGTCCGAGGAGAAGCGGTACCGGCCCACCTGACGCGCCGCGGGGTTGCGCTCCAGGTACCCGTGCACCGCCGTCTTCACCTCCGGACTGACCCACTTGAAGTCCAGGAGCCGCGTGAGCGCGGTGCGCACCGTGAGCTTCAGGTTGTCCACCGAAGCGGCGTGCGGCCCCAGCCTGGCCACCGCCCCGTCCGTCAGCATCCCGCTCAGGCCCTCCACTTCCTTTATCCACCCGAGGATGGCGGGGTTCGCGGCGGCGGGCTCCATCCGCAGGAACCCCTGGAAGCGGGCCGCGAGCGTGGACACCTGCGATGCGAGATCAATCCCGGGATTCACTCAGCGACCTGCCTTTCAGCTGTGAGGGGCCGGGATGGTTCCATGACGCAACTCACGCGGTCAACGAGAGGCAGGCAATACAAGAAAGAAAACCTCTCCCGGAAATCGCTTATAAGGGCGCCCCATCCTCGACAGGGCCTGACGGTCCACCCACCTCCGCCATGAACGACACGCGCCTCCTGGTCAGCAGCATCATCCGGATCACCGAGCCGGGCGCGCACAGCGGCTCCGTGCGGCTCGTCAGCGTGAACGAGCGGCGCGTGCTGGCGAAGTGGCCCATCCCCGAGTCGCCGTTTCGCGCCTTCGATCCCAACCCTCGCGGCGGGCTGCGCGGCGCCCGGGGCATCAGCGGGGACGCGGAGCGCATCGTGGTGTCGGTGACGGACCGCCTCTATGTCTTCGACCGCGCCTGGAAGCAGGTGGGGGAGCTGACACACCCGCTGCTCGGGCAGGTGCACGACATCCTGGTGGAGCCGGACGGCGTCTGGGTCACGGCCAGCGCGTCGGACGTGGTGATGAAGCTGGGCTGGGACGGCGCCGTCCTCCGCACCTGGAGCTGGCGGGAGGACAAGGCGCTCGCCCGGGAGCTGAACCTGCTGGACGCGCTGCACGGCGAGCCGTGCGACGACTACCGGGACCCGCGCAAGCTGCCCACCGCGTTCGACTTTGTCCACGTCAACAGCGTGGCTCGATGTCCCGAGGGACTGCTCCTGTCCTTCGGCTTCGTCCCCTCGCGCGCGTCGCGGCGCATCCAGTGGCTGTTCGACCTTCCCGGCGCGCTGCAGCGGCGCCTGAGCGGGAAGGAGCAGGCGGCGCGGCCCTCCAGCCTCTTCGCGCTGCGCTTCATGGCCTCCAGCTTCACCTCGTCGTCGTGGGTGGGCGTGCTGCTGCCGGACCAGGGGCCCGCGCGCGTCGTGGCCCGACAGGACCGCATCATGCGGCCCAACCACAACCTGCTGCGACACGGAGACACGCTCGTCTACAACGACACCCACGGCAACCGGCTCGTGCAACAAGCGTGTGACGGAAGCTGGAGGAAGCAGGTGGAGATCCCCGGCGATCCGCCCTTCGTCCGGGGGCTCGCGCCGTTCGGAGGCAACCGCTTCCTCGTGGGCAGCCAGCGGCCCGCGGCCCTCTACGTGGTGGACCTGGACGCGGGGAGCTGCGACCGCCTGATGGAGCTGGAGGGCGGCTCACCCCACGAATGCGTCTACGGCATCCACGCCGTGCCGGACGGCTTCGGCGAGGCACCCGCCGCGCTCTGGGGACAAGCCCCCGCGGCGCCTGGCGACGACATGCCCTCACGGGTCGCTTGAGCCCCTGTCACATGCGACCGCGTCACATCCTTTTTGTCTCGAAGAACGAATTAATACCGCTGTAACGGGTTGGCTGAAAATCAAGGCTGGTCAATTTGACCTTGTGAATCAGCTTTTCCTATCCTCCGCGCGCGATGCCCCCTGCCCGCTCTCCGAGGATCTCTTCCGCCGTTCCTTCCCACTCCACGCGTCGCGGTCCCTGGAAGCGTCGTGCGCTCGCGCTCGCCGTGCTTCTGGGCGCTTCCGCGTGCGATGACGATCCGGAGGCACCGCCCACGCCAGAGCCGGCGCCACGCTACGAGGCGACGATCCGGCGCTCGGGCAACGGGGTGCCCCACATCACGGCGAAGAACCTGGGCAGCGCGGCGTTTGGCCAGGGCTACGCGTTCGCCCAGGACAACGTCTGCACGCTGGCGGATCAGATCCTCAAGGTGCGCAGCGAGCGGGCCCGGTTCCTGGGCCCGGGCGCGGGCAACGCCAACGTGGCGAGTGACTTCGGCTACCTCTCCCTGGGCGTCCACGCGCGCGCGAAGGACACGCTGCCGGCGCTGCCCGAGGACGTGCGGGCGATGATCCAGGGCTACGCCGCCGGCTACAACCACTACCTGTCCCAGGTGGAGCCCGCCGCCCGCCCCGCGGCCTGCGCCAACGCCGCGTGGGTGAGGCCCATCGACGACGTGGACCTGATGGCGTACCACATCAGCCTGGCCCTGCTTTCGAGCAGCTACCAGTTCGTCGCGGCGGTGACCAACGCCCAGCCGCCCACGGTCACCGGCGGGCAGCACATCGACGTGCCGCCGCCGCAGGCCTTCCAGCAGCTGCGCGATCACGACCTGGGCAGCAACGGCTGGGCCATTGGCGCGGAGCGCTCCGCCAACGGTCACGGCATGCTCGTGGCCAACCCGCACTTCCCCTGGCAGGGCGAGCTGCGGCTGTGGGAGAGCCACCTCACCGTGCCGGACGTGATGAACGTCTACGGCGCGTCCCTGGTGGGCGTGCCCGGGGTGCTCATCGGCTTCAACGACAACGTCGCGTGGACGCACACCGTGTCCGCCGGCCAGCGGATGACGCTGTACCGGCTGAAGCTCGTGCCGGGCAAGCCGACGCACTACGTGTACGACGGGCAGGAGCGCGAGATGACCGCGCGCACGCACACCATCCTGGTGCGGCTGCCGGACGGCTCGCTCACGAACATCTCGCGCACGCTCTACAGCAGCCACTTCGGTCCCATGCTCGCCATCCCGGGCGTGACGGACTGGACGGCGCAGGTGGCGTTCACCTACCGGGACGCGAACCTGGACAACACCGTCCTGCTGGCCCAGTTCCACGCGATGAACCGGGCGAAGAACCTCCAGGAGTTCAAGAACGCCTTCGCCAACGTGCAGGGCATCCCCTGGGTCAACACCCTGGCCACGGATCGCGACGGCAACGCCTGGTACACGGACGCGGCGGCCACGCCCAACCTCAGCCCCGCGGCGCTGGATGCGTGGCAGCAGTCCATCTCCGGCGCGGATCCGGTGGCGACGCTGTTCTTCCGCAACCTCAACCTGGTGCTGCTGGATGGCAGCACCTCCGTCAATGAGTGGGTGGCGGCCCCCGGCGCCCGCAGCCCCGGCCTGGTGCCCTTCGCCCAGGTGCCGCAGCTGGAGCGGCGCGACTTCACCTACAACGCCAACGACAGCTACTGGCTCACCAACCCGGCGCAGCCCCTGACGGGCTACTCCCCGATGCACGGGCCCGGGGCCCGCAGCCAGCAGCCGCGCTCGCGCATGAACCTGGTGATGCTGACCGAGCAGTCGGCGGACGGCGCCTCCGGCGCGGACGGCAAGTTCACGTTGGAGGAGCTCCAGGCGTCCATCCTCAACAACCGCAGCTCGGTGGCGGAGCTGCTGCGCCCGGCGCTGGTGGAGCGCTGCCAGGCCACGCCGTCCGCGACGTACCAGGGCAAGACGGTGGACCTCACGCAGGCCTGCGCGGTGCTCGCAGCGTGGAACGGCCGCTTCGACACGGATAGCGTGGGCGCGGTGCTCTGGCGCGAGTTCATCGGCACGTATCCGGTGAACCAGCTGCTCAACAAGGGCACCCTCTTCGACACGGCCTTCGACGTGAGCGCCCCCTTCACCACGCCCAGCACGCTCCCGCCCGCGCCCGCGCAGGGGGAGGACCCGGCGCTCGTGAAGCTGGCGCAGGCCGTGACGCTGCTGGGCACGGCGAAGATCGCCGTGGACGCGCCGCTGGGCAGCGTGCAGTTCGCGGAGCGCGCCGGCCAGCGCATCCCCATCCACGGCGGCCACAACCGCGACGGCGTGGCCAACGTCTCCATCTACGGCACGATCCAGTCCTCGCTCGTCGACCCGGTCCCCCCGCGAGGGGCGGTGCTCAACGGTGAGACGGGCCTGAGCACGACCGGCTACGTCGTCAGCACCGGCTCCAGCTTCATCCTGGCGCTGGCGTACACCGCCACGGGCGTGGACGCGCGCGCCCTGCTCACCTACGGCCAGTCCGGAGACCCCGCCTCGCCCTACTTCGTGGACCAGACCCAGCGCTTCTCCCAGAAGCAGTGGCGCACGGTCCTCTTCAACGAGGCGGACATCGCCGCCGACCCGGCGCTCACGCAGCAGGTCGTGTCGGCGCAGTAGGTCCCGCGTCACGCAGCAAGGGCCCCTGGCCCGCAGCGCTTCACCCCGGTGACCCGTCCCCGTCGGGTCACCGGGAACACCTTCGCCCATGCCTTCGCGGGCTGTCCGCCTCCCTCCCCGTGGGAGCGCGGACCGTCACGCCACGGCGCCGGACCGCCCCGGGTCCCAGGCTCCGCCGCATCTCCATACATAACAGTAAATCGTGAAAAACATGTCTGTCAAACTTCACGTGAATCACGGCGCTGCCTCGTCACTCGTCGCGCTCCTGCGCCAGCAGGCGGAAGCACGCGCGGAGGCGCCGCTCTACACGTTCCTGGAGGAGGACGGCTCCGAAGTCACGATGACGCGGGGGGAGATGGACCGCTGGGCGCGGCGCATTGGCGCGGCGCTGGAGGCGGTGAGTCCGGCGGGGGCGCGGGTGGTGCTGCTGTATCCGCCGGGGCTCCAGTACATCGCGGGGTTCTTCGGCTGCCTCTACGCGCAGCGGATCGCGGTCCCCGCCTATCCGCCGGATCCGATGCGGCTGGGCCGGACGCTGCCCCGGCTGCGCTCCATCATCGAGGACGCGCGGGCGACGGTGGTGCTCACCACGTCGTTCATCGCGTCGTTCGCGGAGATGTTGTTCGAGCAGG
Source organism: Corallococcus sp. M7 (assembly GCF_054512695.1). Classification (NCBI taxonomy): domain Bacteria; kingdom Pseudomonadati; phylum Myxococcota; class Myxococcia; order Myxococcales; family Myxococcaceae; genus Corallococcus; species Corallococcus sp. M7. The sequence continues at coordinate 4,723,035 of NZ_CM137252.1, read as the reverse complement.
CGCCGGAGTTGAAGGCGCTGCACTGGGTGGCCACGGACGAACTGCCGGAGGAGACGGGGCAGGACTGGCGGCCCGCGGACGTGGGGAGTGATGCGCTGGCGTTCCTCCAGTACACGTCCGGGTCCACGGGCACGCCCAAGGGCGTGATGCTCAGCCACGGCAACCTGCTGCACAACCTGGGGCTCATCTCGCACGCGTTCGAGAGCCGCCAGGACTCCGTGGGCGTCATCTGGCTGCCGCCGTACCACGACATGGGGCTCATCGGCGGCATCCTCCAGCCGCTGTACGCGGGGTTCCCCGTCGCCCTGATGTCGCCGCTGGACTTCCTCCGGCGCCCCATGAAGTGGCTGGAGGCGGTGTCCCGGTTCAAGGGCACCATCAGCGGCGGTCCGAACTTCGCGTTCGACCTGTGCGTGCGAAAGAGCACGCCGGAGGAGCGCGCGGCGCTGGATCTGCGCGGTTGGGAGGTCGCGTTCTGCGGCGCGGAGCCCATCCGTCCGGAGACGCTCGCGAGGTTCACGGACGCCTTCGCGCCCTCCGGCTTCCGCCCGGAGTCGCTCTACGCCTGCTACGGCCTCGCCGAGGCGACGCTCATCGTCTCCGGTGGCAAGAAGGGCGTGTTCCCCGTCCACCGTCCCTTCGCCTCCGACGCGCTCGCGCGGGGTGAGGCGCGGGAGGATGCCGGCGGTCCGATGCTGGTGGGCTCGGGTGGAGACCTGCCCGACCAGGAGATCCGCATCGTGGATCCCGCGACGTGCGAGCCGTGCGCGCCGGGCCGCGTGGGAGAGATCTGGGTCCACGGTCCGAGCGTGGCCCGGGGCTACTGGGAGCGTCCGGAGGAGACGGCCCGCGCGTTCCACGGCCGCGTGGCGGGCGGCGGCGACACGGTGTACCTGCGCACGGGAGACCTGGGCTTCATGCAGGACGGGGAGCTGTTCGTCTCCGGCCGGCTCAAGGACCTGATCATCCTCCGGGGACGCAACGTCTACCCGCAGGACCTGGAGCAGACGGTGGAGCTGAGCCACCCGGCGCTGCGTCCGGGATGCACCGCCGCGTTCGCCGTGGACGTGCAGGGCGAGGAGCGGCTCGTCGTCGTTCAGGAAGTGGATCCGCGCCGCATGACGGATCCCGATGAGGTGACCGCGCGGGTCCGTCAGCGGCTGGCGGAGCTGCACGAGGTGCCCCTCCATGCCCTGGTGCTGATCGAGCCCGGGAGCATCCCCAAGACGTCCAGCGGCAAGATCCAGCGAAGCGGCACCCGGGCGGCCTTCCTCGCCGGCGAGCTGCCCGTCGTGACCGCGTGGCGCGAGGAGGCCGTGGCTCCGGCCACCCCGGCGCCGTCCGCCCCTACCCTGCTGGCACCGGACGCGTCGCTCGCCGACACCACGGCGTGGCTGCGCGGGGCGATGGCCCGGAGCCTGCGCCTCTCGCCGGACGCGCTCGACGGGGACCTGCCCATCACCCGCTTCGGCTTCGACTCGCTCGGCGCCATCGAGCTGGGCCACGCGCTGGAGACCGGCGCGGGCGTCGCCGTGCGCATGGAGGAGCTGCTCCGGGGGCCCACGCTCGACGAGCTGGCGGTGCTGATCCACGAGCGCCGCCGGTCCGCGAGCGCCAAGCCCGCGCCCATCGCACGCCGGAGCGACGACGCGCCGGCGCGTTTGTCCCCCGGACAGGAGCGGTTGTGGTTCCTGGAGCAGTTGGAGCCCGGGAGCGCGCTGTACAACATCACCGCGGCCGTGCGGTTCCAGGGGCCCCTGGAGCCCGCCGCCCTGGAGCGCGCCTTCCAGGACGTCGTGCGCCGCCACGAAACCCTGCGGACCACCTTCCACGCCGCGGAGGGCGCGGCCGTCGTGCGCATCGCGCCGGAGGCGTCCTTCACGCTCGGCACCGGGGACCTGAGCGCGTTGTCCGCGCCCGCGCGCGAGCGGGAGCTCCAGCGCCGCGCCGACGCGGAGGCGCTCCGGGGCTTCGACCTGGGCACGGGGCCGCTGCTGCGCGCGGTCCTGCTCAGGACCGCGGAGCACGAGCACGTGCTGGTGCTCACCATGCACCACATCATCGCGGACGGCGTGTCCATGGAGGTGCTCGTCCGGGAGCTGGCGGTGCTCTATCCGGCGCACGCCGGAGGCCGCCCGGCCGCGCTGCCGGAGCTGACGCTGCGCTACTCCGACCACGGCGCGTGGCAGCGGGAGATGCTCCAGGGCACCAATCTGGACGAGCTTCTCGGCTTCTGGCGGCGCGAGCTGGAGGGCGCCCCCGAAGTCCTGGACCTGGCCGTGGCACAGCCCCGGCCGTCCGCGTCCACGCATCAGGCCGCCAGCGTGGAGGTGGGCCTCTCCGCCGGACTGCTGGAGCGGATGAAGGGGCTCGCGCGTGAGCAGGGCGTGTCGCCCTTCGTCGTCCTGCTGTCGGCCTACCAGTTGCTGCTGGCCCGCTATTCGGGTCAGGACGACATCGTCGTGGGCACGCCCGTCCACGGCCGCGAGAGGCCAGAGGCGCGGGAGCTCATCGGCTTCTTCGTCAACACGCTGGTGCTGCGCACGCGGCTGACGGGCGTGACGACCTTCCGCGAGCTGCTCGCGCGCGTGCACGACGTGACGCTGCGGGCCTACGCCCACCAGGACCTGCCGTTCGAGAAGCTGGTGGAGGCGCTGCGGCCGGCGCGGCACCCGGGCGCTTCGCCGCTGTTCCAGAACGTGCTGTCCATCGTTCCGGATCCGCTCGCCACGCAGCCGCTGCCGGGCCTCACCCTCCAGCAACTGGAGCTCCCCAGCCACTTCCTCCAGGGCGACCTGCGCCTGGCGCTGTCCGAGAGCACGGCGGGGCTCCGGGGCCGGCTGGAGTACAGCACCGACCTGTTCGACGCGGCGGCGGCGCGCCAGTTGGTGGCGCACCTGGGCGGCCTGCTCGCGGCGGCGGTGTCCCAGCCCGACGCCCCGCTGGACAGCCTCGACATGCTGGAGGCCGGTGAACGGCACCGGCTCGTCGTGGAATGGGCGGAGACCCGCGCCGGTGAGGCGGACGAGAGCTGTGCGCATCGCCTCTTCGAGGCCCAGGCCGCGCGCACTCTGGACGCCACCGCGCTGCGTCTGGGCGACGCGGCGCTCACCTACCGGGAGCTCAACGCGAAGGCCAACCGGCTCGCGCGCGTGCTGCGGCAGCGGGGCGTGGGCCTGGAGACGCTCGTCGGGCTGTGCTTCGAACGTTCGTTCGACATGGTCGTGGGCCTGCTGGCCATCCTGAAGGCAGGCGGTGCGTACGTGCCGCTCGACCCGGCTCAGCACCCGGAGCGGCTCGGCTTCATCCTGGAGGACACGCGCGCGCCGCTCGTGCTCACGAGCCACGCCCTGCTCCCACGGCTGGGCGGACGGGATGACCGCGCCCTGTGCATCGAGGACGTGGAGGACGCGTGCGCCCGGGAGTCCGGCGAGGACCTGGAGGGCGGCGCCACCAGCGGCTCGCTGGCGTACGTCATCTACACGTCCGGTTCGACGGGCCGTCCCAAGGGGACGCTCTTGCAGCACCGCGGCCTGTGCAACACGGCCCGTGAGACGGCCGCGATGATGCGGCTGGGCGCGGGCAGCCGTCTGTTGCAGTTCTTCGCGCTGAGCTTCGACGCGGCGGTGTCGGACATCTTCCCGCCCCTGCTGTCGGGCGCGACGCTGGTGCTGGCGCCCCGGGACGCGGTGATGCCGGGCGCCCCGCTCGAGCAGACCCTGCGCGAGCAGGAGATCACCGTCGTCACGCTGACGCCGTCCGTGCTGGCGCAGTTGGATCCGTCGCAGGCGACCGGGCTCCAGACGCTGCTCACGGCGGGCGAGGCGTGCACGCCGGAGCTCGCGCTGCGCTGGGCGGACCGGCTCCGCTTCGTCAACGCCTATGGCCCCACGGAGGTCACCGTCTGCGCGACGTTCAACCCGAACGTGGATCCGGAGCGGCCCACGCTCGGCCAGCCGCTGGCCCACGTGCAGGTGTACGTGCTGGACGCGGGGTTGCGTCCCGTGCCGGTGGGCGTCCCTGGTGAGCTGTGCGTCGCGGGCGTGGGGCTCGCGCGCGGCTACCTGGGCCGGCCCGACCTGACCGCCGCGCGGTTCGTGCCCAACCCCTACGCCCGCGTTCCCGGGGCCCGGCTGTACCGCACGGGCGACCGCGTGCGCCGGCTGCCCGACGGAGGCCTGGAGTACCTGGGCCGCGTCGACGACCAGGTGAAGCTGCGCGGCTACCGCATCGAGCCGGGAGAGATTGAAGCGGCGCTGCGTGCCCGGCCGGGCGTGCGCGACGCGGCGGTCATCCTGCGCGAGGACAGCCCGGGAGATCCGCGGCTGGTGGCCTACGTGGTGGCCACGCCTGACGTGGCGCGCGGCCTGCGCGAGGCGCTGGAGTCCCAGCTGCCGGACTACATGGTCCCGTCGGCCTTCGTGCCGCTGGAAGTGCTCCCGCTGACGCCGCACGGAAAGCTGGACCGCAAGGCCCTGCCGCCGCCGGGAGCGCCGGACACGGCGCGGGACGGGACCTTCGCCGCGCCCACCACGGACACGGAGCACCGGGTGGCCGCGCTCTGGGCGGAGGTGCTGAAGACCGACCGCGTCGGCATCCACGACGACTTCTTCGACCTGGGGGGCCACTCCCTCATGGCCACGCAGGTGATCGCGCGCATCCGCACGGCCTTCGGCGTGGAGCTGCCCCTCAGCGCCTTCATGAACGACGTGACGACGGTGGCCGCGATGGCCCGTCACATCGACGCGAACACCCAGCCCCGCCGGGCCGTGCCCGCGCTGACCGCGCTGCCGCGCACCGGTCCCCTGCCCCTGTCGCTGGCGCAGGAGCGGCTGTGGCTGGCCGACCAGCTCTCCCCGGGCTCGCCGCTCTACAACGTGCCCGCGGCGGTGCGGATGCACGGCACGCTGAACCCGCTGGCGCTGCAGCAGGGCCTGGCCGAGCTCATCCGCCGTCACGAGGCGCTGCGCACCGTCTTCCGCCAGGACGAGGGACGCGCGGTGCAGCACATCCTGCCCGCCTCCCCTCCGGCGCTTCCGCTGGTGGACCTGTCGGACCGCCCGCGTGACGAAGCCGAGGCCGGCGCACGCAAGGTGGCGCGAGAGGAGGCGGTGCGCCCGTTCGACCTGGAGAAGGGCCCACTCCTGCGCGCGGTGATCGTGCGCATCGCCGAGCAGGAGCACGTGCTCTGCCTGACGCTGCACCACATCGTCTCCGACGGCTGGTCGGGCGGCGTGTTCCTGCGCGAGCTGGCGGCGCTCTACGGCGCCTTCAGCCAGGGGCAGCCCTCGCCGCTGACGGAGCTGCCGTTCCAGTACGCGGACTATGCCGCGTGGCACCGCGGCTGGCTGGAGTCCGGCACTCTGGCGGAGAACCTGGGCTGGTGGCGCAAGCAGTTGGAGGAGCTCCCCACGTTGCAGCTGCGCGCGGACGTCCCGCGCCCGCCCGGCGAGCGCTTCCAGGGCGACGGCCGGCGCTTCACCCTCCCCGCGAAGCTGACCGGAGAGCTGGAGGCGCTCGCGCGCGCCGAGGGCGCCACGCTGTTCATGGTGCTGCTCGCCCTGTTCGACGTCCTGTTGCAGCGGCACACGGGCCAGGACGACATCGTCGTCGGAACCGACATCGCGGGCCGCGAGCACGAGGCGCTCGAAGGCATCATCGGCTTCTTCACGAACCAGCTCGTCCTGCGCACCCAACTGTCCGGGCAGCCCACCTTCCGGGAGCTGCTCGCGCGCGTGCGGCAGGTGGCGTTGGATGCCTACGAGCACCAGGAGACGCCGTTCGGGCGGCTGGTGCAGGAGCTGCGCGATCAGCGAGCCACCACCGGTCAGCCGCTCTTCCAGGCCAAGCTCGTGCTGGAGAACGCCCCCATGCCCGCGATGCGGCTACCGGGCCTCTCCCTGGAGCTCATGGAAGGTGAGAGCAACGGCCTGGCGCGCTGGGACCTGCTCTTCATCCTCACCCCCGAGGAAGGCGCGCTGAAGGTCGTCGCCGAGTACAACACCGACGTCCTCGACGGCGAGGCGATGGAGCGGATGTGGGAGCACTTCCTGCGTCTGGCCCACTCCGCCGTGGCGGATCCCGGACAGCGCATCCACGCGCTGCCCATGCTGCCTCCCGGGGAGCTCCAGCAGTTGGCGGCCTGGAGCGGCCCGGTGCGCGCCGTTCCTCCCGCGCTGTCCATCCCCGCGTGCTTCGAACAGCGCGTGGCGGAGGCCCCGGACGCGGTGGCGCTCGTGTTCGAGGGACAGACGCTGGACTACGGCGGGCTCGACCGCCGCGCGAACCAGTTGGCTCACCACCTGCGCGCGCAGGGCGTGGGACCCGGAGCCCGGGTCGCGCTCGCGCTGGAGCGCTCGCTGGACCTGGTGGTGGCGCTGGTGGCCATCCTCAAGGCCGGTGCGTCCTACGTGCCGCTGGACGTGAACGATCCGCCGGAGCGACTGGGCTTCCTGCTGGAGGAGACGCGGCCCGCGGCCATCGTGACGACGTCGGAGATCGCGGACGGCCTGACCTCGCAGTGGATCCCCTTCGTGTGCGTGGACACGGACGCGACGGCGATTGCCCGCGCGCCGGTGCACGCCCCCTCGCACGGCGTGGGCGCGGAGTCCGAGGCCTACGTCCTCTTCACCTCCGGTTCGACGGGCCGGCCCAAGGGCGTCGCGGTTCCGCACCGGGGCGTGCTCCGGCTGGTGCGGGAGCCCGGCTGGGTGCGCCTGTCGCCGGAGGAGACGCTGCTCCAGTTGGCGCCGCTCGCCTTCGACGCGTCCACCTTCGAGGTGTGGGGCGCGCTGCTCAACGGCGCCCGGCTGATCATCGCACCGCCCCAGGCGCTGTCGCTGGATGCGCTCTCCGGGCTCATCGCGCGCGAGCGCGTCACCACGCTGTGGCTCACGGCGGGCCTCTTCCATCAGGTCGTCGATTCCCACTTGGAGGCGCTCGCGCCGGTGCGGCAGTTGCTCGCGGGCGGTGACGTGCTGTCGCCCCCGCACGTGGCGCGGGTGCTGGAGGCCCATCCGGGCTGCCAGGTCATCAACGGCTATGGCCCCACGGAGAACACGACCTTCACCTGCTGCTTCCCGGTCAGGTCCCGCGAGGACCTCCGCGCGGGCGTGCCGCTGGGCCGGTCCATCCCGGGCACGCGCGTCTACGTGCTCGACGCCGCCATGGAGCAGGTTCCCATTGGCGCGCCCGGCGAGCTGTACGCCGCGGGCGACGGTCTGGCGCATGGCTACCTGAACCAGCCGGAGCTGACGGCGGAGAAGTTCATCCCGGATCCGTTCAGCACCGTGCCGGGCGCGCGGCTGTATCGCACGGGCGACCGGTGCCGCGTGCGCCGGGACGGCACGCTCGAGTTCCTCGGCCGTGTGGACCAGCAGGTGAAGGTCCGCGGCTTCCGCATCGAACCGGGTGAGATCGAGACCGCCGTGCGGCGGCATCCGGCGGTGCAGGACACCGTGGTGATGGTGCGGGAGATCGCCGGGGAGAAGTCCCTGGTGGCCTACGTCGTCCCCACCGAGGGACGGACGCTGACCATCGACGCGGTGCGCGCGTTCCTCGCGGACAAGCTGCCCGCGCACATGCTGCCCGCGGCGCTGGTGACGCTCGCGGAGCTGCCGCTCACGGCCAACGGCAAGGTGGACCGTCGCGCGCTGCCGGCGCCGGACGGCGAGCGCCCCGAGCTGGGCACGAACTACCAGGCCCCCCGGACTCCCACCGAGGAGATCCTCTGCGCCGTGGGCGCGGAGCTGCTCGGCGTGGCGCGGGTGGGCATCGACGACAGCTTCTTCGACCTGGGCGGCGACTCCATCCGCGCCATCCAGTACGTGGCGCGCTCCCGCGAGCGGGGGCTGGAGCTGTCGGTGGCGATGCTGCTGGAGAAGCAGACCGTCCGCGCGATGGCGGAAGCGCTCCAGGGCCAGACACGGGCCGCGGCGGACGCGGCCGCCCAGGCGCCGTTCGCGCTGATCTCCGCCGGCGACCGTACGCGGCTGCCCCCGGACCTGGAGGATGCCTATCCGCTGGCGACGCTCCAGGCGGGCATGCTCTTCCAGAGCGAGTACAGCCAGGAGACCGCGCTCTACCACGACGCGTTCAGCTTCCACCTGGAGGTGGACCTGGAGCCCGTGACGCTGCGGCGCGTGCTGCGAGAGCTGGCCATGCGCCACGCGGTGCTGCGGACGTCGTTCGACCTGGCGCACTACGACGTGCCCTTGCAGTTCGTGCACCGCGAGGTGGAGGTGCCCCTGCACGTGGAGGACCTGAGCGCCCTGTCCCGCGCCGAGCAGGACCGCCACCTGGTGGCGTGGCTGGAGCGCGAACGCTCCCGGCCCTTCGCCTGGGAGCAGGCGCCCCTCATCCGCTTCGGCTTCCACCGGCGGACCGGACGGACGGTGCAGCTCTCCGTCATCTTCCACCACGCCATCCTGGATGGCTGGAGCTTCGCCTCGCTGCTGGCGGAGTTCCTTCCCCGCGCCCTGGCCGCGCGCCAGGGCGTGGAGGCCCCCGTCCCACCGCTGGCGGCGGCGTACCGCGAGTTCGTGGCGCTCGAGCGCCAGGCGCTCGACTCGGAAGCCGCTCAGCGCTACTGGCGAGAGCAGCTGGCGGAAGTGGCCCGCGCGAGGGCGAACGTCGCGCCCCGGTCTCCGGCGCAGGGGCCCGGGCCGCTGCTGTTCCGCGAGTTCCCCCTGACGGACGCCGTCGCCCAGGGCCTGCGCGGGCTGGCGCACCAGGCGGTGGTGCCCCTCAAGAGCGTGCTGCTCGCCGCGCACCTGCGCGTGCGCGGCGTGCTCGAAGGGTCCCCGCACGTCGTGTCGGGCTTCGTGGTGAACGGACGCCCGGAGGTGACGGACGGCGAGCGCGTGCTGGGCCTGTTCCTCAACAGCGTGCCCTTCGCGCTGGAGCTGGGAGGCGGCACCTGGGTGGAGCTGGTCCGTGACGTGTTCGCTCGCGAGCAGGCGCTCCTCCCCCACCGGCGCTACCCGATGGCGCGGCTACAGCAACAGATGGGCGGCCGTCCCCTGTTCGACGCGCTCTTCAACTTCGTCCACTTCCACGTCTCCGCGGGCCTGACGGGCATCCCGGGCGTGCGGCTGGTGGAGCCGTACTGGGAGACGTCCTGGCTGGACCTGCCGCTCGACACGACGTTCAGCGTGGATCCGGAATCGCAGGACGTGAAGCTCACGCTGCGCAGCCACGGACGCGACTGGGACGAGGCGAAGCTGGACCGCATCGCCGGCATCTACCTGCGCACGCTGGAGCGGATGGCCCTGCATCCCCGGGAGCGCTACGAGCACAGCCAGCTCCTGGATGCGACCGAGTACGGCCACCTGCTGCGCACCTGGAATGACACGGCCACGGCGTCCGCGCCGGCGCCCCACGTGGCGGCGCTCTTCGAGGCTCAGGCGCGCCGCACGGCAGACGCGGTGGCCGTCGAGTCCGGCACCGAGCGGCTCACATATGGCCAGCTGAACGCGCGGGCGAACCAGCTCGCGCGCGTCCTGCGCCGCGGCGGCGTGGGGCCGGAGGTCCGCGTGGCGCTCGCGCTGCGGCGGAGCCCGGACCTGGTGGTGGCCGTGCTCGGCGTGCTCAAGGCGGGTGGCACCTACGTGCCCATCGACCCGAGCTACCCGCACGACCGGCTCGCCTACGTGCTCGAGGACAGCGGCGCCCAGGTCCTGGTCGTCCATTCCGAGCTGCGTGGCGCGCTGCCGGGCATCTCCGGGAACACGCTGTGCCTGGACGAGACCGACCTGTCCTCCGAGGAAGGCTCGGACCTGAGCGTGGCGGTGGCCCCGGAGCAGCTGGCGTACGTCCTCTACACGTCGGGGAGCACCGGCCGGCCCAAGGGCGTCATGGTGACGCACGGGGGCGCGGTGAACTACCTCGCGTGGAGCCGTGACGCCTATGACGCGGCGGCGGGCGCGGGCGCTCCCGTGCACTCGCCGCTGGGCTTCGACCTGACCATCACCAGCCTCCTGACGCCCCTGATGGCCGGTGGACGCGTCGTCCTGGTGCCGGAGGGCCGCGCGGGCGAGGGCCTGGCGCAGGTGCTGCGCTCGGGCATGGACCACTCCATCGTCAAGCTGACGCCCACGCAGCTGTCCCTTTTGGAGGCGCAGCTGTCTGACGTGGACGTCGCGGGCCGGGTGCGTTGCTTCGTCGTGGGCGGCGAGGCCCTGACGTCCGCGACGCTCGCGTCCTGGCGGAAGCGCGCACCGGCCACGCGCATCATCAACGAGTACGGTCCGACCGAGACGGTGGTGGGCTGCTGCACCTTCGAGGTGAGGCCGGACGCCCGCTTCGACACCGCGGTCCCCATTGGCCGCCCCATCGCCAATACGCGGCTGTACGTGCTGGACGCCCACGGCGCTCCCACGGCGGTCGGGGTCTCGGGCGAGCTGTACATCGGCGGTGCGGGCGTCGCGCGCGGCTACAGCCAGCGTCCGGCCCTGACGGCCGAGCGCTTCGTGCCGGATCCTTTCGCCTCCACGCCGGGCCAGCGCCTCTACCGCACGGGCGACATCGTGCGCTGGCGCGCCGACGGGCAGCTCGAGTACCAGGGCCGCGTCGACGACCAGGTGAAGGTGCGCGGCTTCCGCATCGAGCTGGGAGAGATTGAAGCGGTGCTGGCGGAGCACGCGGCGGTGCGTGAGGCGGCCGTGGTCGTCCGCGACGCGGGCGGGGACCGCAAGCTGGTGGCGTACGTCGTGCCCCACGACGCGATGCCGGATCCGCTGGAGCTGAGGCGCTGGTTGCTCACGCGGCTGCCGGACCCGATGGTGCCCTCCGCGTTCCTGTCGCTGGCGGCGCTGCCCCTCACCGTGAACGGCAAGGTGGACCGCCGGGCGCTGCCCACCGTGGACGCGGACGAGGCCACGCCGGGCACGGCCTACGTCCCTCCCGCGACGCCGGTGGAGGAACGGCTCGCGGAGATCCTCGCCCGGGTGCTGGGCGTGCCGCGCATGGGCAGGGAGGATGACTTCTTCGCGCTCGGCGGCCACTCCCTGACGGCGACCCGGGCGGCCGTGCGCATCCGCGAGGCCTTCCGCATCCAGCTGCCGGTGGGGACCCTCTTCGAGGCGCCCACCGTGAGCGCGCTCGCCGGCCACGTCGAGCGCGCCATCGACGCCAGCGCCGACACCCGGTGGACCGCCATGTCGCGCATCCCCCGCGATGGCGTGCTGCCCCTGTCGTTCGCCCAGCAGCGCCTGTGGTTCATGGATCAGTTGGAGCCGGGGAGCGCGTCGTACAACATCCCGGCGGCGGTGCGCATCGACGGCCGCCTGGACGTGGCCGCGCTCGAGCGCGCCTTCGCGTCACTGGTGGAGCGCCACGAGGCGCTGCGGACGACGTTCCGCGCCGAGCACGGCGAGCCGGTCCAGGTCATCTCCCCGGACGCCACGGCGCCGCTGCGCCACGTGGACCTGCGCGGACTCCCCCCGGCGGAGCGCGCCGCCGAGGAAGCCCGCCTGATGGCGGAAGAAGGCCGCACGCCGTTCGACCTTCAGCGAGGGCCCCTGCTGCGCGTCACGCTGATCCAGCGGGACGACCGCGCGTTCCTGCTGCTGGTGACGCTGCACCACATCATCTCCGACGGCTGGTCCACCGGAGTGCTCATCCGCGAGGTGGCGGCACTCTATGAGGCCTTCACGCAGGGACGCGGCTCGCCCCTCGAGCCCCTCCCCTTCCAGTACGTCGACTACGCGGCCTGGCAGCGGCGGTGGATGGAGGGGCCGGCGCTCTACGCGGAGATCGACTACTGGCGCAAGACGCTCGCGGGCGCGCCGCCGCTGCTGGAGCTGCCCACGGACCGCCCGAGGCCGCCCGTTCGCGCGTACCGGGGCGCCATCCATCCGCTGGCCCTGTCCCGGGACCTGTCCGAGCGGGTGAAGGAGCTGGGCCAGAGCGAAGGGGCCACGCCGTTCATGGTGCTGCTGACGGCGTTCCAGACGTTGCTGTCGCGCCTCTCCGGCCAGCACGACTTCTGCGTGGGAACACCGATCGCCGGACGCACGCGCGAGGAGGTCGAAGGCCTCATCGGCTTCTTCGTGAACACGCTCGTCCTGCGGGCGAACACCGAGGGAGATCCCACGTTCCTGGACCTGCTGTACCGGGTGCGCGAGGTGACGCTGGCGGCGTACTCCCACCAGGACGTGCCGCTGGACAAGCTCGTGGAGGAGCTGCGGCCCGAGCGAAGCCTGAGCCATCCGCCCCTCTTCCAGGTGGTGTTCGCGCTCCAGGACGCGTCGACATCCGAGCTGGCGCTCCCCGGGCTCGTCTTCCGTGAGCTGCCCACCGGCAGCCAGGCCTCCAAGTTCGACCTCTCGCTGTCGCTGCGCGACGGGCCGGACGGCTTCGACGGCGTCATCGAATACGACACGGACCTGTTCGACCCCGGCACGATCGACCGGATGGCGGCGCGGCTGCGCGTGCTGCTGGAGGCCATCGTGGCCGCGCCGGAGGATCGGCTCTCCCAGCTGACGCGTGCGCTCGCGACCGACGCCGTCGATGCCACCGTCCTCCCCGCCCACGACTCCCCGGGCGTGCTCCCGCGCATCCAGGGCTGGGTGGACCGCACGCCCTCCGCGCCCGCGATCATCGACGGAGAGCACGTCCTCACCTACGCGCAGCTCGACCGTGAAGCCACGCGCCTCGCGCGCGTGCTGCCGCGTCCGTCCTCCGGAAACATCCGTCCCATCGCGGTGCTGATGGAGCGCTCGGCGTCGATGATCGTCGCGCAGCTGGCCATCCTCCGGGCGGGAGGCGTGTTCATGCCGCTCGATCCCACGCTGCCAGACGCGCGCCTGCATACCCTCCTCGCGGAGTCCCAGGCCACGACCATCGTGACCACCCCAGCGCACGCGGCGCGCATTCCGCCGTCGCCGCGGGTGCTCTTCGCGGATGGCACGACGCCCGGCGCCGATGCCGCGCCGGGAGCCACGGCCCTGCCCGCGGACCCGCCGCCGTCCTCGCCCGCCTACGTCATCTTCACGTCGGGCACGACGGGCGTCCCCAAGGGCATCACCGTCTCACACGGCTCGCTGGCCCACCTGACGGACTGGCATCAGGTGGACATGCCCGTCGGCCCTGGTGACCGCGCGGCCGTGCTGGCCTCTCCGGCCTTCGATGCGTCGGTGCTGGAGATCTGGCCCAAGCTGGCGTCTGGCGCGACGCTGGTCATCGTCCCGGAGGCGGTGCGCGCGGATCCCGCCGCGATCGCGCGCTGGCTCGCGGACGCCGCCATCCAGACGGTGTTCTTCACCACGGCGCTCGGGGAGCTCGTCCTTGGGGAGCGCCTCCCGGAGCACCACACCCTGCGCATCATCAGCGTCGGTGGCGACCAACTGCGCCGGCGTCCCCCCGCGGGGGCCCGGTACCGCTTCCTCAACGTGTACGGCCCCACCGAGGTGACGGTCCTCGCCACCTGCGACGTCGTGGCGCCCGAGGGCACCGAGGAAGGTCTGCCCACGATTGGCCGCGCCATCTCCGGAGCGCGCGTCTACGTCCTGGACGCGTCCCTGCGGCCGGTGCCGGCGGGCGTGCCCGGTGAGATGTTCCTCGCGGGCGGCGGCATCGCCCAGGGCTACCTGAACCGGCCGGACCTGACGGCCGAGCGTTTCCTGCCGGATCCGCATGGCCCCGCCGGAGCGCGCATGTACCGCTCGGGCGACCGCGCCCGCGTGCGGGCCGATGGCCGGTTGGAGTTCCTGGGCCGGCTCGATGGCCAGGTGAAGATCCGCGGCTTCCGCATCGAGCTGGGCGAGGTCGAAGCGGTGCTCGGCTCGCATCCCGCGCTGAAGGAGGCGGTCGTCACGGTGCAGGACGTGGCGGGAGACCGCCGGCTCATCGGCTACGTCGTGGGCCGCGAAGCGGTGCCATCCGCGGCGCGGCTGCGGCACTGGATGCTCGAAAGGCTACCGGACTACATGGTGCCCGCGGCGTTCGTCGCGATGGACGCGATGCCGGTGTCCACCAGCGGCAAGGTCGAACGCAAGGCCCTGCCCGCCCCGGACGCGCGCGCCTTCGCGAGCGTCGAAGGCGCCGCCCCGCCGCGGACCCCGACGGAGGAGCTCCTCGTGGGCCTCTTCTCGCGGCTGCTCGGCGTGGAGACCGTGGGCATCCGCGACAGCTTCTTCGACCTGGGCGGACACTCGCTCCTGGCCACGCAGCTGGTGTCCCGGCTGCGCGGCGCCTTCGGCGTGGAGCTCCCCCTTCGGGAGCTGTTCCAGGCGGCGACGCCGGAGCACCTGGCCACGCGCGTGGAGGCCTTGAAGCGCGAGCAGGGCGCGCCCGGCATCCCGGCGCTCACGCTGATGCCACGAGGGGAACGGCTGCCGCTGTCGTTCGCGCAGCAGCGCCTGTGGTTCCTCGACCGGCTGGAGCCCGGCAGCGCGAACTACACCCTCTCCCAGGCGATGCGGCTGAACGGACCGCTCGACGTGGACGCGCTGGAGTGGAGCCTGTCGGAGGTGGTGCGCCGCCACGAGAGCCTGCGCACCACCTTCGCGATGCAGGAAGGCATGCCCTACCAGGTCATCGCCGGGGACCTTCCGTCCATCCTCGAACGCGTGCGTCTGGACGGCACGCCCGAGGAGCGCGAAGCAGCCGCCCTGCGCCGGTGCGCCGAGGAGGTCCGCCGTCCGTTCGACCTGTCGCGCGGGCCCCTCATCCGGGCGGTGCTGATGGAGTGCGCCCAGGACGCGCACGTCCTGATGATGACGATGCACCACATCATCTCCGACGGCTGGTCCGTGGGCGTGTTCGTGCGGGAGATGGCCACCCTCTACGAGGCCCGCCGTCGCGAGGAGCCCTCTACGCTCGCGCCGCTGCCCATCCAGTACGCGGACTACGCGCTCTGGCAGCGTCAGTGGATGGAGGGCGGAGTCCTGGACGCGCAGCTGGCCTGGTGGAAGGCCCACCTGGCCGGGGCGCCCCGCGCGCTGGAGCTGCCCACGGACCGTCCGCGTCCCCCGGTGCGCACCTCGAACGGCGCGAGCCACCGCATCCGGTGGTCCGCGGAACTGTCCGCGCGCGTGCGGACCGTGAGCCGTGAGGAGGGGGTCACGCCCTTCATGACGCTGCTCGCGGCCTTCCAGTCCCTGCTCGGCCGGTACGCCGGACAGGACGACGTCAGCGTGGGTTCCCCCATCGCCGGGCGCACGCGCGAGGAGACCGAGCCGCTCATCGGCTTCTTCGTGAACACGCTGGTGCTGCGCACGAGCCTCGCCGGCGAGCCCACCTTCCGTGAGCTGCTGGGACGCGTGCGTGACGTCACCCTGGGCGCCTACGCCCACCAGGACGTGCCGTTCGAGAAGGTCGTCGAAGCGCTCCACCCGGAGCGAGACCTCAGCCGCACGCCGCTGTTCCAGGTCCTGTTCGCGCTCCAGAACACGGCGCAGCCGACGCTCGCGCTGCCGGGGCTGGCGGTGGCTCCGCTGGAGCCGGACCTGCCCACCGCGCGCTTCGACCTGAGCCTCACGCTCATGGAAGAGGACGGCGCGCTGACCGGGGCCATGGAGTACAACACCCAGCTCTTCGACCGGGCGACGCTCGAGCGGATGGACGCGCACCTGGTGGCGCTGCTCGAAGGCGTGCTCGCGGATCCGGGGCGGCGGCCTTCTTCCGTGGACCTGCTCTCCGAGTCCGAGCGGCGTGAAGTGCTCACGGGCTGGAGCACCACGGTGGTGCCCTTCCCCGACGGCCTCGCGCACGAGCGGTTCGCGCAGTGGGCGGCGCGTTCTCCGGATGCGACCGCGCTGCTGTTCCAGGACCAGCGGGTGAGCTACCGCGAGCTGGAGCGGCGGTCGAACCAGCTCGCGCACAAGCTGATGGCGCTGGGCGTGGGCCCCGAGGTCCGCGTCGCGCTGTGCCTGGAGCGGTCGGTGGAGCTGGTGGTGGGCATCCTCGCGGTGCTCAAGGCGGGCGGTGCGTACGTGCCGCTCGACCCGAGCTTCCCGCGCGAGCGGCTGGCGTACATGCTCGAGGACAGCGGAGCCCGGCTGGCGCTGACCCAGCCGCCGCTGGCGAAGGACCTGGCCGCGCTGGGCGTGGCGGTGCACGTACTGGAGCCCGGCGCACCCCTGTCGCAGGGGATGCCGGAGACGCCTCCCGCCAGCGCCATCCACCCGGACACCCTGGCGTACCTCATCTACACGTCGGGTTCGACGGGCCGGCCCAAGGGCACGCTGCTCACGCATCGCGGCCTGCGCAACACGGCGCTCGCGGCGGTGGAGGCCCATGGCTTCCATCCGGAGAGCCGCGTGCTCCAGTTCGCCCCCATCGGGTTCGACGCGTCGGTGTGCGAGGTCTTCGCCACGCTGCTGGCGGGCGCGACGCTGGTCCTGGCGCCGCGCGAGGCCATCCTGCCCGGACCTCCGCTCCACGCGGTGCTGGCAAGCCAGGCCATCACGGCGGTGACGCTGACGCCGTCGGTGCTGGCGCAGCTGGATCCGGAGGGCCTGCCCGCCCTCACCACGGTCATCTCCGCCGGCGAGGCCTGCCCGCCCGAGGTGGCCCGCCGCTGGAGCCGTGGCCGGAAGCTGCTCAACGCCTACGGCCCCACGGAGGTGACCATCTGCGCCTCCATCAACGACGCGGTG
Source organism: Corallococcus sp. M7 (assembly GCF_054512695.1). Lineage (NCBI taxonomy): Bacteria > Pseudomonadati > Myxococcota > Myxococcia > Myxococcales > Myxococcaceae > Corallococcus > Corallococcus sp. M7. The sequence goes on along the minus strand of NZ_CM137252.1, from coordinate 4,706,434 downwards.
GACCCGGAGGCGCCCACCATCGGCCGGCCTTTCCCGAACGTGCGGGTGTACGTGCTGGACGCGCGCCTGCGGCCCGTCCCCGTGGGCGTGGCGGGCGAGCTGTTCGTGGGTGGGCCCGGCGTGGCCCGCGGCTACGGCGGACGTCCGGAGCTGACGGCGGAGCGGTTCATCCCGGATCCGTTCGGCCAGGAGCCCGGGTCGCGCCTGTACCGCACGGGCGACGTGGTCCGCTGGCGCGCCAACGGTGAGCTCGAATACCTGGGACGCGCCGACGCCCAGGTGAAGCTGCGCGGCCTGCGCATCGAGCTGGGCGAGGTGGAGTCCGTGCTGCGCGAGCACCCGGCCGTGAAGGACGCCGCCGCGGTGGTGCGCGACGACGCCGGAGCACGCCGGCTGGTCGCCTACGTCGTGAGCAGCGGTCAGGAGCTCCAGGCCTCGCAGCTTCGCGAACACCTGGCGCGGCGGCTGCCGCAGTACATGGTCCCCGCGACCTTCGTGGCGCTGGAGTCCCTACCGCTGTCGTCGAGCGGCAAGCTGGACCGCAAGGCGCTGCCGGCCCCCGACGCGGGACAGCTGGGCACGGCGACCCCGTACGAGGCGCCGCGCAACGACATCGAGCGGACCGTCGCGGGCATCTGGCAGGAGGTGCTCAACGTGCCGCGTGTCGGCCTGCACGACGGGTTCTTCGACCTGGGCGGCAACTCGCTGTCGCTCGTGCAGATCCACAGCAAGCTCCAGGGCGCGCTGGGCATGCAGCTCCCCCTGGTGGAGCTGTTCCAGCACCAGAGCGTGGCCGCGCTCGCGGCCCACCTGCGCCGCGCCACGGAAGCCGCGCCGCCCGCCACGGAAACCGCCGCCGCCGACGAGGAGCGCTTCGACACGCGGCGCGCCCTGCTCTCGCGGCAACAGGCCCGCCGAAGGGGCCGCGCCGACCCCACCGAGTCCGACCTGGACGGCGAACCCGAGGATTCCCATGAGTGACACCTCCGAGCGCTCCGCATCCCGTCCGGAAGGCGTGGCGATCATCGCCATGGCCGGGCGGTTCCCCCAGGCTTCGACGCTTGAGCAGTTCTGGGACAACCTGCGCCGTGGCGTCGAGGCGCGCACGGAGTTCACCGACGCCGAGATGATCGCCGACGGCGCGGACCCGGCGCGCATCCACCAGCCCGGCTACGTGCGCGCGGGCTTCGTGCTGGACGACGTGGACCGCTTCGACGCGGGCTTCTTCGACTTCAGTCCGCGCGACGCGGAGGTGCTGGATCCCCAGCACCGCGTCTTCCTGGAGGTCTGCTGGGAGGCGCTGGAGCGCGCGGGCTACGCGACGCGTGCGTTCCGCGGGCTCGTCTCCGTCTTCGGCGGCGCGGGACCGTCCTCGTACATGTACAGCAACCTGCTGTCCCGCCCGGACGTCCTCCAGGCGATGGGCACGTTCCAGGTCACGCTGAGCAACGACAAGGACTTCCTGCCGCCGCGCGTCTCCCACAAGCTGGGGCTGCGCGGCGCGAGCATCGCGGTGCAGACGGCGTGCTCGTCCTCGCTGGTCGCGGTCCACCTCGCGTGTCAGAGCCTGCTGACGGGTGAATCCGACGTCGCCCTGGCGGGCGGCGTCTCCATCGCCACGCCCCAGCGCACCGGCTACCCCTATCAGGAGGGCGGCGTCGTCTCGCCGGACGGGCACTGCCGGACCTTCGACGCGCGAGCCGCTGGCACCGTGCGGGGCTCGGGCGCGGGCGTCGTCGTGCTCAAGCGCGTGGCGGACGCACTCGCGGACGGCGACACCATCCTGGCCGTCATCCGGGGCTCCGCCATCAACAACGACGGCGAGGCGCGGCTGGGCTACACCGCCCCCAGCGTCGAGGGACAATCCGCCGTCATCGCCGAAGCCCTGGGCCTGGCGGACGTGCCTGCGGAGACGGTGACCTACGTGGAGGCGCACGGGACGGCCACGCCCCTGGGCGATCCCATCGAGGTCACGGCGCTCGCCAAGGCTTTCCGCTCCAGGCTCAAGCCCGGTGCGACGGCGCGGTGCGCGCTTGGCTCGGTGAAGACCAACATCGGGCACCTGGACGCCGCCGCCGGCATCGCCGGGCTCATCAAGACGGTGCTCGCCCTCCAGCACCGCGAGCTGCCGCCCAGCCTCCACACGGAGACGCCCAACCCCCGGCTCGACCTGGCCAACAGCCCGTTCTTCATCAACGGGACGCTGCGCCCCTGGGCGTCGGACGGTGCGCCCCTGCGCGCGGGCGTGAGCTCGTTCGGTATCGGCGGGACGAACGCGCACGTCATCCTCGAAGAGGCGCCTCCCCGGGAGCTGGCGAAGGCGCCCGGCCGTGCCTGGCAACTGCTGCCTCTGTCCGCGCGCACCGCTCCGGCCCTGGAGGCCGCCACGCAGAACCTCCGGGCCTGGCTGGAGCAGCACCCGGAAGCGGAGCTGGCCCAGGTGGCCCACACCCTCCAGGCGGGGCGCCAGCGGTTCGAGCACCGCCGCGTGCTGCTCTGCCGCGACACGAACGACGCGCTCACGGTGCTGGGCGCACCGGGGCCGGAGACCGCGCAGCGCCTGAGGACGGAGGTCCAGGAGGCCTCCACGCGCCCCGTCGTGTTCCTCTTCCCCGGACAGGGCAGCCAGTACGTGGGCATGGGCCGGGAGCTCCACGCCTCCGAGCCGGTCTTCCGCAAGCACCTGGACGACTGCTGCAACCGCCTGAAGCCCCTGCTCGGCTTCGACCTGCGCGAGGTGCTGTTCCCGCCCCAGGGAGCGGACATCGAGGCGGCGGAGGCGCGGCTCACCCGGACCGAGGTCACCCAGCCCGCGCTCTTCGTCATCGAATACGCGCTGGCGAAGCTGTGGGGCTCGCTGGGCGTGACGCCCCAGGGAATGCTCGGTCACAGCGTGGGCGAGTACGTCGCCGCGTGCCTCGCGGGGGTGCTGTCGCTGGAGGACGCGCTCGCGCTGGTGACGGCGCGCGGTCAACTGATGCAGTCGCTCCCCGAGGGCGCGATGGTGTCCGTCGCGCTGCCGGAGGCCGAGCTGCGGCCCCTGCTGGGCCCGGCGCTCTTCATCGCCGCGGTCAACGCACCCTCGCTCTGCGTGGCCTCGGGGCCCACGGAGATGGTGGAGGCGCTGGAGGCGCAGCTCACCCGGCGCAAGGTCGCCTTCCGCCGGCTGCACACGTCGCACGCCTTCCACTCGGCGATGATGGACCCCATCCTCGACGCGTTCGCCGTGAAGGTGCGCGGCGTGAAGCTGTCCCGGCCGCGCAGGCCGTTCGTCTCGAACCTGACCGGCACGTGGATCACCGAGAAGGAGGCCACGGATCCGGGCTACTGGGTGGAGCACCTGCGCCAGGGCGTGCGCTTCTCGGACGGCGTGCAGCGGCTGCTCGAGGATCCGTCGAACGTGTTCCTGGAGGTCGGCCCGGGCACCACGCTCGGCGCGCTGGTGCGGCAGGCGGCGCGGCCCCAGGGGCAGCCACAGCCCACGCTCCTGTCCACCCTGCGCCACCCGCGCGAAACGGTCTCCGACCGGGAGCGCTTCCTGGAGACCGTGGGCCGGTTGTGGATCGCCGGGGCCACGTTGGAGTTGAACGGGCTCCAGCCCGCGGAGCACCGCCGCCGGCTCCCCCTGGCCACCTACCCCTTCCAACGGGAGCGCTACTGGATCGACGCGCGTCCCGCCAGCGCACCGGCACTCGCACGCGCGGCATCCGCGGGGCTCGCGCGCAAGGAAGGCGCGCTGTCCGACTGGTTCTATGTCCCGGGCTGGAAGCAGACGGCCCCGCCTGTCCCGCGCACGTCCTCCGCGCGCTGGCTGGTGTTCCTCGACGCCAGCCTGGGACCTGCGCTCGCGGATCACTTGGAGGCCGCGGGCGAGGACGTCGTCCGGGTCGCCACGGCGGACGCCTTCAGCCGCCAGGGCCCCCGGCGCTTCACCCTCCCGCCTGGGCAGCCGGAGGCCTATGCGCGGCTGCTCGCGGACCTGGACGCCGAAGGCTGGAAGCCTGAACGGATCCTCCACCTGGGGAACGTGCGCGCTGAGAGCACGGCCCTCGACGAAGCAGTGCGCGGCTTCCACGACCTGCTCCACCTGACGCAGGCGCTGCACGCGCGGGGTGGCACGGAATCCATTGAGCTGAGCGTCATCACCACGGGAGCCCAGGACGTCACGGGCAATGAGTCCCTGCGGCCTGAAAGCGCGCTCCTGGTGGGCGCGTGCCGCGTCCTGCCGCAGGAGCACTTCCCGGCGCTGCGCGTGCGCGCCATCGACATCGACCCCACGGAACTGGGGACCGCACGGCTCGCGAAACATCTGGCCCAGGAGCTGCGAGCGGAAGCCACCGAGCCGGTCATCGCGTACCGCAAGGGCCGCCGCTGGACGGAGACCTACGAGCGCGCGCGCCCGCCGGAACCCGGCACGGGCCTGCTGCGCGAGCGGGGCGTCTATCTCCTCACGGGCGGACTCGGGCGCATCGGCATGGCCCTGGCCGAGGAGCTCGCCACCGCGTTCCAGGCCCGGCTGGTGCTCGTGGGCAGGTCCGCGTTCCCCGCGCGTGAGGAATGGGACGCGTGGCTCCAGGCCCACGCTGAGGAAGACACCACGTCCCAGCGCATCCGCCGCCTGCGCGAACTGGAGCGGCGCGGCGCCGAGCTCCTGGTTCTCCGCGCGGACGTCGGCGACGAGAAGGACCTGGCGCGGGTGCTCGCGCGAACCGAGACCCGCTTCGGCGCGCTCCATGGCGTCATCCACTCGGCGGGCAGCCTGGGGGCCAGCGCCCACGTGCCCACGCTCGAAGCCAACGAGGAGCGGCACGCGGAGCAGTTCGCGGCGAAGGTGCGGGGCACGCGGCTCCTGGAGCAGGCGCTGCGAGGCCGGCCCCTGGACTTCGTGCTGTTGCAGTCATCCCTGGCGGCAGTGCTGGGCGGCATCGGGTTCGCGGCCTATTCCGCGGCCAACCTGTTCCTGGACGCCTTCGCCGCGCACCAGGCACGCCACGACGACACGCCCTGGTTCAGCGTGGACTGGGACGGCTGGAGCGAGGAGGACGCGCTCGAGCCTGAGCGGATGGCGCTCACGCTCGCGGAAGGCGTCGCCGCGTTCCGCCGCGTGCTGGCGGGAGACGTCCGTCGCTGGGTCGTGTCGACGGGAGACCTCGCCGCGCGCAGGGCCACGTGGATCCAACCGGCGGCGGCGAAGCGGGAGCTGACAAGCGCGGCCTCGCACGCGCGGCCGGAGCTGCCCACCGGCTACGTGGCGCCGCGCGACACGCTGGAGAAGGAACTCGCGGACGTGTGGCAGGAGCTCCTCGGCGTGACGCCGGTGGGGATCCACGACAGCTTCTTCGAGCTCGGCGGTCACTCGCTCCTGGGCACGCAGCTGCTGTCCCGCCTGCGAGAGACCTACCGCGTCGAGCTGCCCATCCGGACGCTGTTCGAAACGCCCACGGTGGCGGGGCTCGCCCAGGCCATCACCGCGAGCCGGGGCATGGCGGAACCCACCAGTCCCGCTGCCGCGGCCGAAGCCCCCGTCGCGGCCTCCGGCCCCACGAGGGCCCCGCTGTCCTTCGCCCAGCAGCGCCTCTGGTTCTGGGAGCGCCTGGAGCCGGGCACCTCGGTCTACTCCATCCACACCGCCCTCCAATGCGACGGGGACCTGGACGTGAGCGCCCTGGTGCGCAGCCTCCAGGCGCTGGTGGCCCGTCACGAATCCCTCCGGACCACGTTCGTGGAGGACGGCGACCAGGTCTTCCAGGTCATCGCGCCCCGGTTGGACCTGGAGGTGCCCATCATCGACCTGCGCGGCCTGCCGGAGTCCGCGCGGGCCGGGGAAGCACGCCGCATCGCCGAGGCGGAAGGGCACCGACCCTTCAACCTGGAGCAGGGGCCGCTCATCCGCGCCGCGCTCATCAAGCCGGGCGCGCGAGCGCACATCGTCACCCTGACCGTGCATCACAGCGTGTTCGACGCCTGGTCGTTGGGCCTCGTCATCGGAGAGCTGGCGGAGTTCTACGCGGCCTTCGCGGAGGGCCGGCGGCCCCGGCTGCCGGAGCTGACCCGGAGCTACGCGGACTTCGCCCGCTGGCAGCGCGAGCGGCTCCAGGGTGAAGTGCTGGAGGCGGAGCTGACACACTGGCGCGGCCAGTTGGCCGGAGCCCCTCCGGCGCTGGAGCTGCCCACGGACCGTCCCCGTCCGGCGACACCGTCCTACGACGGCGCGAGCCAGCCGCTGGACCTGCCCCGGGAGCTCACGGACGGACTGAAGGAGCTGAGCCGTCGTGAAGGCGCCACGCTGTTCATGGTGCTGCTCGCGGGCTTCCAGGCGGTCCTCGCCCGGCACTCGGGCCAGGACGACATCGTGGTGGGAACGCCGATCGCGGGACGCAACCGCAAGGAGCTCGAAGGCACCGTCGGCTTCTTCATCAACACGCTCGCGCTGCGCACGCGCCTGTCGGGCAACCCCACGTTCCGCGAACTGGTGGGACGCGTGCGCGAGGTGACGCTGGCCGCGTACGCGCACCAGGACATTCCCTTCGACAAGCTGGTGGAAGCGCTGGCGCCGCCGCGGGACCGCAGCCGGTCGCCGCTGTTCCAGGTCCTGCTCATCCTCCAGAACGCGCCGGTGCCCGAGCTGGCCCTGCCCGGAGGCCTGACGTTGCGCCCGCTCGCGGGAGCGGAGGAGGCGGCCCGCTTCGACTTGAGCCTCTCCTTCATGGAGACCCCCGAAGGCCTGCGAGGCACGCTGCGCTACGCGACGGCGCTGTTCGACGCCGCCACCGCGCGCCGCCTGCTGGAACACCTGCGCGTGTTCCTGGAGGCCGTGGTCGCGAAGCCCGACCAGCGTGTGGACGGAGTCCCCCTGCTGTCCACGGACGAGCGTCGCGAGCTCCAGCGCCTGGAGTCAGGCGTGCGCGAGCCGCCCCCGCCCCGGTCCATCCTCGAGCGCTTCCACGGCCACGTGGAGCGCGCACCGGCATCGCCCGCCGCCCTCATGGGCGCACGCACCGTGAGCTACGCGGACCTCGCGCGCGAGGCCCGGCGCATGGCCGCCGAGCTGGCGCGGCTCGGAGTCCGTCGCGGGACGCCGGTCGCCGTCTTCCTCCCCCGCTCGCCCGAGCTGCTCTCCACCCTGCTGGGCGTGTTCGAAGCGGGAGGCGCCTACGTGCCGCTCGACCCGGGCTATCCGGCGGAGCGCATCGCGTACATGCTCGAGGATGCGAGCCCTCGGGTCGTCGTCACGGACGGTCCCCGGAGCGAGCAGCTTCCGGAAGCCTGGCGGCGGCACGCGGTGCGCATCGAAGACATCGCCAGCGCGTCCCTCGAAGGCTTCCAGCCGGTCTCGGTCCAGGGCGATGACATCTCGCACCTGGTCTACACATCCGGCTCCACCGGCAGACCCAAGGGCATCATCTGCCACCACGCCGGCATCCTGAACTACGTGGGCTATCTGGAGCGCACGTACAGGCCGGGCCCGGGGGATGTCGCCCTGCAACTGGCCTCGGCCTCGTTCGACGCCTCGCTGCGCGACATGCTGGCGCCGGTGTTGATGGGCGTCCCCGTCGTATTCGCCGAGGGCGAGCGTGGGCGCGATCCAGAAGAACTCCTCGCCACCATCGAGCACCACCGGGTGACGCTGCTGCCCAGCGTGGTGCCCAGCCTGCTGCGCCTGCTGCTGGCGGCGGCGGACACGCGCCCGCGCGACCTGCGCACGGTGCGCGTCATCCTCTGCAGCGGTGAGCGGCTCCTCGCCACGGACGTCGAGCGGGCCCGCGCGGTCTTCGGCCCGGACGTGGGCATCGTCAACCAGTACGGCCCCACCGAGTGCACGCTGACGAGCACGTTCCACCGGGCGACGCCCCAGGACGTCACGGGCGTGGTGCCCGCGGGCCGCCCCATCGACAACGCGGAGGTGTTGCTGCTCGACGCGTCGGGCGAGCGCGTGCCCACCGGCGTCGTCGGCCACATCCACATCGGCGGAAAGGGCGTGACGCACGGGTTCCTCGGGAGGCCGGACCTCACCGCGGAGCGCTTCGTCCCCCACCCGGACCCGGACCGGATGGGCGCGAGGCTCTACGCCACGGGCGACTACGGCCGCTGGCGCGCGGACGGCACGCTGGAGTTCGTCGGCCGGCGTGACGACCAGGTGAAGGTGCGCGGCAACCGCGTGGAGCTGGGAGAGATTGAATCCACGCTGACCCGGCACCCTGGCGTGCGCGCGGCCGTGGTGCTCGCGATTCCCGAACCGGACGGCGGTGCGAGGCTCGTGGCCTGCATCGTCCCCAGCGACGTGGGTGCGCCCGGCGACAACGACCTGACCGCGTTCCTCGCGGCCCGGCTGCCGGAGCCCATGCTCCCGTCCGCCTTCATCACCGTGGACGCCCTGCCCCGCACGCCCAACGGCAAGGTGGATCGCGCGGCGCTCATGCCCGCGGCGACGGCGGCCCGGCGGCGCGGAGGTGCCGGCGGCGATCAGCCTGTCGTGGCTCCGAGGACACCGACGCAGGAGATCCTCGCCGGACTCTTCGCGCGGCTCCTATCGGCGGAGCGCGTGAGCATCCACGACAGCTTCTTCGACCTGGGCGGCCACTCGCTGCTCGCGACCCAGGCCGTGTCACGCATCCGCGCGGCGCTGGGCGTGGAATTGCCCTTGCGTGAGCTGTTCGCGCACCCGACCGTGGAGGCCCTGGCCGAGCGCATCGACGAGCGCCTCCAGCGCCAGGGCACGGGCGTGGACCGGCCGGCCATCGTCCCCGTCCCGCGTGGACAGGCGCTGCCGCTGTCCTTCGCGCAGAAGCGCCTCTGGGTGGTGGACCGGATGCGGCCCGGCAACGCGGCCTACAACATCTCCGGCGCCATCCGGGTGCAGGGCGAGCTCGACGCGGACGTGCTCGAGCGCAGCATCGCGGAGATCGTCCGCCGTCACGAGAGCCTGCGCACGAGCTTCGAGCTGGTGGACGGCGAACCCGTGCAGCGCATCGCCGCGGAGCTGGTGGTCCCGCTGGGACGCGTGGACCTGTCGGACGTCCCCCGGCCGGAACAGGACTCGGTGGTCCTCCGCTACGTCAGCGATGAAGCGGGCGGGTCCTTCGATCTGGCCCGGGCACCGCTGCTGCGCGTGTCACTGCTGCGGCTGTCCGCGCGAGAGCACGTGCTCGTCTTCGTGATGCACCACATCATCTCCGACGGCTGGTCGCGGGGCATCCTCGTCCGGGACCTGATGGCGCTCTACGTCGCCTTCGTCGCGGATCAGCCCTCGCCCCTGCCGCCGCCGGTGCTCCAGTACGCGGACTTCGCCAGCTGGCAGCGCGGCTGGCTGAAGGGCGAGGTGCTGGAGGCCCAGCTCGACTACTGGCGGCGGCAGCTCGCGGACGTGCCGCCGGTGCTGGCGCTGCCCACGGACCGGCCGCGCCCGCTGACGCAGAGCCTGCGAGGCGCCCACCACCGCGCCACGCTGCCGCCCGCGCTCGTCGAAGCGCTGAAGGGCCTCAGCCGCGCGGAGGGCGCCACGCTGTTCATGACGCTCATGGCCGGCTTCCAGGCCCTGCTCGCGCGCTACACGGGCCAGGAGGACCTCACCGTGGGCACCGACGTGGCCGGCCGCAACCACGCGGACATGGAGGGCCTCATCGGCTTCTTCGTGAACCAGCTCGTCATCCGAGGACGGCTGGGCGGTGACCCGGGCTTCCGCGAGCTCATCCGCCGCGTGCGCGAGGCCTCGCTGGAGGCCTACGCGCACCAGGACCTGCCGTTCGAGGAGCTCGTCCGCGCGCTCAACCCGGAGCGAAGCCTGGGCCACACGCCGCTGTTCCAGGTGAAGCTGGCGCTCCAGAACCAGCCGCTCACGGAGCTGAAGCTGCCCGGCCTGACGCTGGGGGGCGTAGCGTTCGAGAACGCCTCCTCCAAGTTCGACCTCACCCTGGTGCTGGAGGAGTTCCAGGGCAGCCTCGTCGGCGTGTGGGAATACAGCACGGACCTCTTCGACGCGGCGACCATCGCCTGCATGGCGGAGGCCTACCAGCGCGTGCTGGAAGTGGCTGTCGCGACACCGGAGACGCGGCTGGCCACCCTGCCCGTGCTCGCGGACGCGGAGCGCCACCAACTCCTCGTCGAATGGAACGCCACGGACGCGGAGCTGCCCGCGGACCTGCGCGTGCACGCGCTCTTCGAAGCACAGGCGCGCCGCACGCCGCACGCGCTGGCGGTGTCCTTCCAGGGACAGGCGTTGACGTACGCGGAGCTCGACCGGCGCTCCAACCAGCTCGCGCGCCATCTGCGAGGCCTGGGCGTCGGTCCCGAGGTGCGCGTCGGCGTCTGCATGGAGCGGGCGCTGGAGCTGGTGGTGGCACTGCTCGGCGTGCTGAAGGCCGGGGGCGGCTTCGTCCCGCTCGATCCCGGCTACCCCACCGAACGGCTCTCCCTGCTGCTCCAGGAGTCAGCGGTCTCCGTCCTGCTCACGCAGGCCGCGGTGCTGGATGAGCTCCCCCTGCGCTCCGAGCTGCCGGTGTGCCTGGACACGGAGTGGGCGGGCATCGCGCGCCATCCGAACACGCCGCCGGACGTCGCCGTGGCCCCGGGTGCGTTGGCCTACGTCATCTTCACCTCGGGCTCGACGGGGAAACCCAAGGGCGTCCTGCTCACCCACCAGGGCCTGTGCAACACGGCCCTGGCCCAGGCGGCCGCGTTCGACATCACGTCCGGCAGCCGGGTGCTCCAGGCCGCGGCGCTCGGCTTCGACGCCTCCGTCTCCGAGGTCTTCGCCACGCTCGTGGGCGGCGGCTGCATCCACCTGGCTCCGCGCGACGCGCTGATGCCGGGGGCGCCGCTGCGCAACCTGATCCAGCGCGAAGGCATCACCACCGTGACGCTCACGCCGCCGGTGCTGGCGCAACTGGACCCGGCCGGACTGGAAGCGCTGCGGGTGGTCATCTCCGCGGGCGATGCGTGCACGCCGGAGATCGCCGCGAGGTGGAAGCCGGGACGGCGCCTGCTCAACGCCTACGGGCCCACCGAGGTGACGGTGTGCGCGAGCATCAGCCCTGACGTGAACATCGAGCGGCCGAGCATCGGCCGTCCGCTGCCGAACGTGCGGGTGTACGTGCTCGACGCCCGCCTCCACCCCGTCCCCCGGGGCAGCACAGGTGAGCTGTACGTCGGAGGCGCGGGTCTGGCGCGCGGCTATCTGGAGCGTCCGGACCTCACGGCCGAGCGCTTCGTCCCCTCGCCGTTCTCCACCACGCCCGGAGCACGGCTGTACCGCACGGGAGACCTCGTGCGGGTGCTCGCGTCCGGAGAGCTGGAGTTCGTGGGACGCGCGGATGATCAGGTGAAGGTCCGCGGCTTCCGCGTCGAACCGAGGGAGATTGAAGCCGTGCTCGCCCAGGCCCCCGGCGTGGACGAGGCCTGCGTCGTCGCCCGTCCCGATCCGTCGGGAGGCAAGCGGCTCGTGGCCTACTTCGTCACGCAGGACGAAGGCACGGCCGCCATCGATCCCCTGCGCGCGTTCATGAAGGGCCGGCTCCCGGACTACATGGTGCCGTCCGCGTGGGTCCCCCTCCCGGCACTGCCGCTCACGCCCCACGGCAAGCTGGACGTCAAGGCGCTCCCGGAACCCGAAGCGGTCAGCGGAGAGCGCAGGACGCGTCAGCGCACTCCGCCTCGCACGCCGACCGAGGAACTCATCGCCGGAGTGTGGAGCGACATCCTCCAGGGCGCGCCCCTGGGCGTGGACGACGACTTCTTCGAGCTGGGAGGCCACTCACTCATGGCCACCCAGGCGGCCACGCGCATGAGCGGAATCTTCGGCCTCGAGTTGTCGCTGACGGACTTCTTCGCGAAGCCGACCATCGCGACCCTCGCCGCGCACATCGATTCGCTCCGAGGCACGAATGGGCCGCGGCTCCCACCCGTCACGCCCACGCCCGCGTGCGAGCTGATGCCCCTGTCGACGCGGCAGCAGGTGTACTGGTCGGATTCCGCGAAGGGCCCCGAGGACCTCGCGCACTCCACCCCGGCGGTGTTCCGGCTGGAAGGCCCGCTCGACGCTGGCGCTCTGGGTGAAGCGCTCGATGAGCTCATCCGGCGCCATGAGATCCTCCGGACGTCCTTCCCCCGCATCGACGGCATCCCCATGCAGCGCATCGCCCCGCACGGAGACGCGCGGCTCCAGGTCATCACGCTGGAGGAGCTGCCCTCGCCCGCGCGCGAGCCCGAGGCGCTGCGAAGGATCGACGAGGAACTGCGCCTGCCGTTCGACGTGGAGCGGGGCCCCGTGTTCCGCGCCCGGCTCTACCGCCTGGATGCGCAGGCGCACCTGCTCTTCATCCTCCAGCACCACGCCATCACGGACTACGTGTCCACGGCCCTGCTCCTGGGAGAGCTGGCGGAGCTCTACGCCACGCGCCGCCAGGGGCTGCCCTCACGGCTCCCCGAGCCCACGTTGCAGTACCGGGACTTCACCCGCTGGGAGCACGCTTGGCTCCAGGACGAAGCCCTGGAGTCCCTGCGCGCGTACTGGAGCCGCAAGCTCGCGGCCCCGATCCCCGCGCTCGCGCTCCCCTACCGTCCGGCGAGGACAGGTGACGAAGCGCGAGGAAGCGCCGCGCAGCCCTTCCAGCTGACGTCCGACCAGGCCCGGTCCCTGCGCGCGCTCAGCCGGAAGGAAGGCGTCACGCCGTTCGTGTCACTGCTCGCCGCCTTCCAGGTGCTCCTCGCGCGGGATGCGGAGCAGGAGGACGTCTGCGTCGGCTTCTCGCACGCGAACCGCCCGCGTCCGGAGCTGGAGAAGATGCCGGGCATGTTCGCGGGCTACCTGGTGGTCCGCACGGACCTGACGGGAGACCCCGGCTTCGTGGACGTCCTGCGCCGGGTCCGGAGCACGTACCTGGAGGCGTTCCAGCACCAGGGGCTTCCCCACGCCGAACTGGCGGCGAGGATGCCTCCGCCCTGGCAGGTCGGGTTCTCCTTCACCGCCGTGGAGCAGCACCGACCGGCCCCCGTGGCGGACCTGACAGTCTCCGTGCTGCCGCTTCAGCGCGAACAGTCCCTGACGGACCTGAAGCTCAACGTCGTCGAGGACGCGGCGGACCTGGGAGGCACGTTCGAATACAGGGCCCACCTGTTCGACCCCGAGCGCATCGCGGCCATGGCGGAGGACTTCCAGGCCCTGATCGACGTCATCCTCGAGACGCCCAACCGGCGCTTGAGCGAGCTTCCGCGGCGGGGATCGGCGCGCGCGGGAGGCGGAAACTAGGCCAGCCGGCGCTCGGGCATCGCGCCCGAGCGCTGGAGGATGAACGCCTCGATGGGGCCCGCAGCCTCGTGCGTCTGCTCGGACTGGACGAAGTGCCCCCGCAGCTGCTCACAGGCCTGCTTGCAGGCCGGATCCTGGAGGACGCCATCGAGCGCGGTGAGCAGCCGCTCCGCGGTGAAGTCGCGAGGCGCGATCGTCCGGCCCACCCCGTGCAGCTCGACCAGCCGCCCGATGTCCGGCTGATCGAACTGGAGCGGGATGGAGACCATGGGCACGCCGAACGCGATGCACTCCTTCACGCTGTTCGTGCCGGCGTGGTTCACCATGACCGCGGCCTTGCGCAGCAATCCCAACTGGGGCGCGACCTTCACGGCGATGACGCCGGGAGGCACGTCGAACATCGACGGCTCCATCGACGAGCCCACCGCGATGACGAACTGGAGGTCCGGACGCCGCGAGGCCGCCAGGAAGGCCTCCCGGAGGATGCGCACGTTGTGCGCGGACGTCGCGGCGAGCGTCCCGAGCGCGAAGAAGACCAGCGGACGCTCTCCGTTGAGCTGCTCCCACGGGAAGTCAGGCTCGCGGCGATCCCGGTCGATGCACGGCTCGATGTAGCAGTATTCGCCCGGCGCGGTCGGTACGCGGACCTCCGCGAACTCGCGAGGACACAGCAGCAGCTCCGGAGAGAGCGCGCGGTCCAGGCCGGGCATGCCCCGGACATCCTTCAGCGGATAGCGATGCTTGCGCGCGAGCGCCAGCAGCGAGGGCTTCAGGCGGGGAAAGAACCCGAGCGCCGTCAGGAGCCACTCGCCCGGCATCGCGCCGCCGCGGCCCGGCCCGCGCTCCGCCCCGGCCTCGCGCGGAATGAGTTCCGGGGGAATGGTCACGTTCATCTGGAGCACCGGGATGCCCAGGCCATGCCCGATGACGGAGAGGTGCCGGAGCTTCTCGTCGCAGATGAGCAGGTCCGGACGCAGCCCCCGCAGGGCGTCATCCACCTCCCCGTCCACCATCCGCTTCAGGGCCTGGTTGAAGCGCGCGGCCTGGGTGCGCAGGAACCACAGGAGCCGGGGCCCCTTCAGCCGCGCCGCGGTCGCGCGCAGCTCGCTCAGCTTCCCCTTGGGAAAGACGTCCGCGAACAGGGGCGTGAACTCGAAGCCCTCCGCGCGCACCTCCTCCTCCAGCTCCAGGATGCCCAGGTAGTGCACCCGGTGCCCCCGGCGCTGCAGCGACCGCGCGATTCGCAGGCTGGGATTGACGTGACCCGGCACGGGCAGGGGCGCGATGACGATGGTGGCCATGGAGCACTTTCGGGCGTGAGAACGGCCAATCCTGTTTATCAGGTGCTTTTATCTTGGAAATATTGTAAAACACGCCAGCTTGGATCTCCCGTGAGCCACTCCTTGGACATCGCGCCAGTTCAGCCCATCCGGACTCCGGCCTGGGACGTTGAGGGGGTCCCCGCTCCGAGGGAACTGCTGGGCATCGTCGGCGGCCTCGGGCCGCTGGCCTCCGCGGAGTTCCTGAAGACGATCTACGAGGAGAACCCCTTCGAGTTGGAGCAGGAGGGGCCGGCTTGCATCCTTTTGTCCTACCCGAACGTGCCGGACCGCACGCAGGCCATTCTGCGAGGCGAGGAGACGGCGGTCGTGCGGTGGCTCGAAGGTGTCATGAGCCGCCTGCGTTCTCTCGGCGCACAGCGCATCGTGATCGCATGTGTCACGATGCACCACTTCCTGGGATACGTCTCACCGGCGCTGCGTGAGCTCACCGTCTCGCTCGTGGACATGGTGCTCGACGAGGTGATCGCGTCCGGCAAGCGCTGGCTCATCCTCTCCAGCCAGGGCACGCGCACCGCGCGCGTCTTCGAGCGCAACGAGCGTTGGCGCGAGGCGGAGCCGCACCTGCACTGGACCACGCCCGAGGAGCAGGCGGAGCTCCACGAGGTCATCTACCGGCTCAAGAAGCACGGGGACGCCACCGAGGCGACCGCGCTGTGTGAGCGGCTGGTCCGCACCCACGACGTGGACGGCTTCATCGCGGGCTGCACGGAGCTGCACCTGGTCACCCGGCAGCTGCGCACCCTGCCGCAGGAGGAGCGGGTGCGGAGCATCGACCCGCTCTTCCTTGTGGCCAACCGCATGCCGGGCCTGCGCCAGACCGCGTGAGCGCGGCGCCGGGCCCTGCTCAGTTGAGGAAGGCCTGCCAGGACGCCATGAGGAACGTGAGCGCCTGACGCTCGACCTCGGTGAGGTCCGGATGCCAGGTGTCCACGAGGAGGACGGCCCGGAACCGATCAGAGTCGTTGCGGACTTCGTGCTCGAAGGAGTCGTCGAACACGATGCAGCGGCCCTCTTCCCAACCGCGCGTCTCGCTGCCGACACGCATCTCGCAGTCCGGGGGAACGACGAGCCCCAGGTGGCAGCGGATGCGGGTGTTGGTGAAGCCGCAGTGCGGTTTCACCTGCGTCCCCGGGGCCATGACGGAGTAGTAGGCCATGCCCGCCACCTCGATGCCCGGCACGTGCTCGAGCGCCCGGGTGGTGTTGGGACACGAGGCCTGGTTCTCCACGAACCGGCGGCCCGTGTTGAAGAAGTAGAACGTGTCCCACTTGCCGCGGACCGCGAGCATGCGCGACTCGGGATGGGTGCTCAGGCTGCCGTAGTGCTCCAGGAGCTCCGCGCGGATGGCGGGAAAGGCCTGCTCCAGCGCGGCGACGAAGGCGTAGCGCTGGGGGTCATGCCACGGCTTCGCCTCCAGCCCCGGGCACATCATCACGGGGTTCTGGAGCGGCGCGCGGTGAACCTCCGTCGAGGACAACCCCTCCACCAGGCGCGCGATCTTCGCGGGCTCGATTTCACGCTGCTGCGCCCAGTTCTTCAGCGCCATCAAACTTGCGGCTCGGGGATCCATCGGCATGGCTTTGCGTCTCCGGAGGGCCGCCATCCTGACCGGCGGACGGGAGACAAATCAATAAAATCCCACAACACGCACTAAGCAAGCCTATCCAGATTGACCGGGACTCGTGCGGGGGCGCGCCGCCCGAGTCATCGCTCAGCGCTCCAGTTGTTCCGCGGTGAGGCAACCCGCGGCGAGGTCGAGATCCTCCAGCGGGATGCGCTGGATGTGCTCACGGGGCTCATCGACGTTGTCGCGGTACTTGTGCGAGCCGCTCTCGTAGGTGATCCAGATCTCGCCATCGATGATGTTCACGCCCTGGGCGTAGGGGTCGATGAGCCCGTTGCCGATGTCCACCCGCTTCTCGATGTCCGCCGAGAACGTGTCCTCGGTGGACGTGAACGGCTGGTAGATGAGCTTCTTGTCGCCCGTGGTGAAGATGATGCCGTCGTCGGTGACGGTCATCCCCTGCGCGCGGTCCGGGGCACGGATGGGGCCCTCGCGAGAGTCCTCGATGAGCTCGCCGGTCTTCTCGTCGATCTCGTAGCGCCAGACGGCGCCCGCCTTGCCATCGCCGTCCTTGCTGTAGCCACCAATGTACGCGTAGCCATCCTTCACGGTCATGTAGCTGCCAGCGGAGACCAGTCCGATGCCCGTGGCCGGATCCGTCAGCCCTTCAGGCTTGGGGACATCCATGACCTGCGAGGGCATGGCCTCGCGACACTCGTTCTGCGCGGCCTCAATCTCCTCGCGCGTGTAGACGTAGATGTGATCCGTGTCGGAGACATAGACATGGTCACCATCCGTGGAGACACCGCCACCATGGCTGGGAGGACCCGCGGGCGGCGGTCCACCCAGCACGGCCTGATGCGTCTCCTTGCCGGAGTCCTTGTCCTGCACGGACAGGAGCACCCGGTGGTCGTCGTTGTAATAGGTCGTGAGCACTTCACCGCGCTTGGCGTCGTAGCCCTGTCCCTGGGGAGTCCACCCGGCGTCCAGGTGGATGAACTCCGGGCCGACCTTCTCCCCGCTGCTCGCCTTCGTCAGCGGCGAGTCCACACTCGCGGCAGCCGCGGCCGAAGGCGTGTTCCCGTAGCCGCTGAGGTTCACGGGGCTGGACTTCGCCGCGTCCAGACCGTCCTGGAAGTAAGGCGCGGCGGTGGGAGCGGGCGTGGGCGGAGGCTGGGGAGCCACCGGAGGCTTGGTGAGCGCGGTCTGGACCGTGCTGACAACCTGGCGGATGAGGGAGCTGATCAAGGGCCTGTCTCCGGTTGAAGGTGCTCGGGGCACGAATCCTAAACAACGGAATGGTGGCATTCCTCCCACCAGCCCCGGGGAATTGTCGGGACTCGACGCTTCAGAGTTTCCACTTCCGTATTAACTAAAATGTTCCAGACGACGGGCTCGACCTGGCGCGCCGGCGGCGGGATGGCGCCTCGAGACCTGCCACCTGCCGGTGGCGGACCGCATCTTCCTTCAGGGGGAGCACGCCATGCCCATCTACGAGTTCTTCTGCCGCAAGTGCCAGGAGCCATTCACCGCGTTCATGTCCATGAAGGAGCACGACGAGCGAGCACCGAAGTGCCCGCGCGGCCACGACGCGAAAGAGGTGGAGAAGCGCATCTCCTCCGCCCATGCCGTGACGACCAAGAAGTCGCTCACCTACTGAAGGACTCGGGGCACCCCGTCCTTTGTCGATGATGACGCCCGGCCAGCAAGACAAGCGGCTGGTTTCCCTCTTCCTTTGCGGCGACGTGATGACAGGCAGGGGCATTGATCAGGTACTGCCCCACCCTGCTCCACCCGGCATCCATGAGTCCTACCTGAAGGATGCCCGGGCCTACGTCGCGCTGGCGGAAGAGCGCAACGGCCCCATCCGAAAGCCCGTCGGCTTCGGAGAAATCTGGGGGGACGCGCTCGCCGCGCTGGATCAGGCCGTGCCCGACGTCCGGCTCATCAACCTGGAGACGAGCATCACGACGAGCGAACAGTGGTGGCCCGACAAGGGCATCCACTACCGCATGCATCCGGAGAACGTCGCGTGTCTCACGGCGGCCCGAATCGACTGCTGCGCGCTGGCGAATAACCACGTGCTGGACTGGGGCTACTCTGGGCTGTCGCAGACGCTGTCCACCCTCCGCCGTCTGGGAATCGCCACCGCGGGACTGGGGGAAGACGAGGAGGAAGCCCAGCAGCCCGCGCTCCTGGCCGTAGGGGCCGGGCGGCGGGTCGTGGTGTTTTCGTGCGGAGATGTCAGCAGCGGCATTCCGCCCTCGTGGGCGGCGAGAAGTGACAGACCGGGCGTGGACCTGCTGCCCGACCTGTCTCCCGCTACGGCGAGACACCTGGGCCAACGGGTAGCGGGCCTCAAGCGCGAAGGCGACGTCGTCATCGTCTCCATCCACTGGGGTGAAAACTGGGGCTACACGGTGTCACGGGCGCAGCGGGACTTCGCCCATGCACTCATCGACGAGGCTGGCGTGGACATCGTCCATGGCCATTCCTCGCACCACCCTCGCGGCATCGAGGTCCACCACGGCCGCCTCATCCTCCATGGCTGCGGAGACTTCCTGAACGACTACGAGGGCATCCATGGCCACGAGGACTACCGGCCTGATCTGGCCGTGATGTACCTGGCGTCGGTGGACCTAGCGGACGGCCGGCTCGCCAGCCTGCGCATGCTCCCCATGCAGCTGCGCCAACTCCGGCCGCACCGGGCCTCGCGACAGGACGCCGAATGGTTGTGCGGAGTCCTGGGCCGCGAGGGACGCCGGCTGGCACCCAGGACGCGGGTGGAGCTGGAAGGTGACGGGGCCCTCCTCCTGCAATGGGAGTGAGGGCGCGGGAACAGCCGGCGCGGGCGGTGACGGACGCCACCGCCCGCTTCGGTTCTTCAGGGACTACTGGATGGTGTACGCCACGGTGCCGCTGCAGCTCCCGCTGGAGTAGCAGCCAACGCGGATCTGGTAGGTACCCGCCGTCGTGGCCTTGAAGCTCGCGTAGGACAGCGTGCCGCAGGCGTCGTCGTTCGAGGTCACCTGGGTGGTTCCGTTGTACAGACGCAGGTACGTGTCACCCGTGCCGGAGGCGCCCGGCACCGTGCAGGTGCCGAACTTGAGGGTCTGCCCGGCGGCCAGCGTGACGTTCTGGTTGACGGTGTTCTGGTTGGCGCTGTTGGTGTTGGTGGCGGTGAAAGTGAACGTCACCGGAGTCGGAGGCGGCGGGTAGCCCGCGCACAGGCGCGTGCTGGTCGCCACGCCGCAGTACTCGTCGATGGCCGGCCGGACGTAGGTGATGTCCTCGCCGCGGCAGCCCGTCTCCGTGCAGGTGTTGACGACGTTGCAGCTCCCGTTGGCTTTGTAGTCAGCCTCGCCGCGCACCAGGATGCCGGCCACCGTGTAGCCGTTGTTCTCATACACGCCCGAGCCCGAGTTGCCGCCGAACGTGTCCGTGGTGCCCACGAAGTAATCCAGCGTGCCCGCGCGCGCGTCACGCACCGAGCCGCCCGAGTCGATCTTGAAGGGAATGCCGCTGCCCGAGCCGATGACCGTCACGTTGGTGCCCACGGGTAGCGCGGCATTGCCCGCGCGAATGGGAGCGGGCGTGAAGCGCGGGGTGGCCGGCCGATCCAACCGGACGACGGCGAAGTCCAGGTTGCGACCGCCCACCGTGGCCTGCTGGCGCGCGACAATCGCCTTGCAGGAGAAGATGTCCGCGGTCGTCACCGTCTGCATGGTGCCGGCGGCGGTGCGGTAGAAGTTGAAGACGAAGCGCGTGCTGGAGCAGGCCGAAGCGCTGGTGATGCAGTGGCCCGCCGTGAGCACCAGGTCATCGTCGATGAGCGTGCCGGAGCAGAAGGCCGGGGTCAGGTCGTCCAGGAAGCGCTCGGAGGTGCAGAGGTTGTACGCGGAGCGCAGCGTGGACGCGTTGAAGGTGACGTTGTTGGGGTTGGTCGCGTTGAAGTCCGAAGGATTCATCAGCGCGACGGTGGACTGCTGAGCGCGAGCGCGAAGCGTGGCGTTCGCATGCGCGTAAACGTCCGTGCGGTTGTCGGTCCCGTAGACAACGGGCTGCTGCTCCGTGCCCAGGGGAGCGCTATCGGCGGACTCGGTCTCGGGGGCTGGACCGCAGGCCACGAGGGAAAAGGTACACAGCAGCGTTCCAAGCAGCGTCCTACGGCCGGAAGTCCGGGGGATTCGCATGTGCTGAACACTCCTTGAGGGTAACGACCGCCCGCCAGGAGGCGAGCAGCGGACCGCATGCTCGCGCCAACCATGGACTTCACGCAATGATCACCTAATGAAACATTGCAGATGATTCTGAAATACCAGGAAAAGGAGAACGCCTCATCTGGAAGCCCAGGCCCTACCGGCGGTCGAGATGACCGGGATTCCCAGCTCACGCGTCCTTGATCTCGATGCCAGCCCTGACGGCCGTGGCGTCGATGGTGAGCTTCGGGCGTGGCAAGCCCTCCGCCGGGGCCTCGGGTTGGCGCTTGTCGTCGATGCCTGCGAGCAGCGGCGTGCCATGCACGACAACCTCTCAATGCCGGGGCACGAAGATCTCGATGCTGCCCAGCACGGCGGTAGTCCGAAGGTGGGCGCCCTCCTACACCGGCGGCGCCCCCTCCATTTGGAGCGCCGCGGCGCACATGACGGCGGCGATCTCGCCACCTGCCCATGCGTTCGACAGGACGCGTTCGTTGCACCCGGCCATGATGGCCACGACGGGAGGGCCCGCCTCCAGGCGCACGACGACGAGCTCGCCGCCTTCCGCGCCTACGCCCACCGCATCCCGGAGACGACGCTACTGGTGGACATGTACGACACGCTCGAGGGCATGCGGAAGGTGGTGGCACTCGCGAGGGAGCTCGGGCCGGACTTCCACGTCCAAGCTGTGCGGCTGGATTTGAGGGACCTGGCGTCGCTCGCGCATCAGATCCGCGCGCTGCTGGACGCGGCGGGGCTGGAGCGCGTGCGGATCCTCGCGAGCGGCGGGCTGGACGAGGACGCAGTGGCGCGGCTGCTGGCGCATCAGGCACCCATCGACGCCTTCGGCGTGGGCACTGCCATGGGGGTGTCCGAGGACGCACCCGCGCTGGACATGGCCTACAAGTTGAACCTGCGACCACTTGCACCCCAAGGAACCCCGGGGGCCGTCCAGCCCTTATCAGCCCTTCACAACCCATCGTAAATACTCGGGTTTCTTTGGCCGGGGCTGTCCAGCCGTCCCACCCAGTACCCCAGGACCCCAAGATTTTTGCTGCTAGTTTGCTGCTGGGCCCTGCCCCGGTAGCGTCGGGGGCCTCCGGTTTTGGCCAGCTGCTGGCCGTCCGGGAAGTCGCGGAGCGGCTGGGGGTCTGCCGGGCCGCCGTGTACCGGCTGTGCGAACGGGGCACACTGCCCCACATCCGCCTCTCCAATGCGGTTCGGGTCCGGGCAGAGGCCTTGGAGCAGTTCCTGCAAGAACGCAACGCTCCTGCAAGGACACAACAAGTGCCGTAGCTCAGTCCTTGAGTCCCCTGCGGATGCCGTTCCTCGGCGCAAGGTGCCCAAGCGCCTCGTCTTACCTCAAGGCCGAGGAGGGGGCCGGTGCTCGCCCAGGTGCCTCCCGAGTGGAGGTACCTGTTTGCCACGGCCGTCTATACCGGGATGCGGCGGGGTGAGTTCGTAGCACTCCATCCAAAGGTGGACGTAGACCTTGAGCAGGGGGGAAATCCTCGTCTCGAGGAGCTGGGGGGCGGGCACCACGAAGGGCGGGCGGGCCCGTTGTCGTCCCTATCCACCACGAGCTGCTGCCCTACTTGGCCCATGCGATGCGGGAGAGTCCCTCGGGGCTGGTGTTCCCTCGCCCGAATGGCTCGATGCACTCCCCGAACGTGGACCTTGCCGCGCTGCTCCGGTCCGCGATGAACCGGGCTCAGCCCGTAGCTGGGTGGGTCCACAACTGCCGCCGCTGCGGCCACGTCGAGCACGTGACCTCATCCGCTGTGCGCCGCTGCAACAAGGCGGGCTCTGCGGCTTCATGCTGTGGCCCTCGCCCAAGCCGCGCGCTATCCACATCCATGACCTGCGCCACACCACGGCAACGCTTCTGCTCAAGGCGCGGGGGCCGCTGGCGGTGGTGCAGCGCATCCTCGGGCATTCCTCGCCCACCGTCACGGCAGGCGTCTACGGCCACCTCGACGTCGAGGACATGCGCGCGGGCCTGGAGCAACTCAGCTTTCAACCGGCCGAGAAGCCTCTTTCCGAGGCGCTCCCACTGGCAATCGCCGGCCCGCATGGTGCGCCGGTGGGGTGCGGAACCCGGCGGAGGCAGCTCCCCGCCCCGGCGTCCCAGTGGAGATTCCCGAGGCGCCAGGCGGGGTTAAGGGGAGTGGGCCCTCCTGGATTCGAACCAGGGACCAATCGGTTATGAGCCGGAGTGGGGCCGATTGGCAAGAGTTCGCAGCCTCTGTCAGTATCTCTCAACCTGTTGAAACAACTGGAACTTTCCTGGATCAGGGCGGTGCCAGTTGGCACTGTTCTCACGGCTCCGACTGGCCGTTGTGCCCCGGCGGTGCGGAGCTTGGTGCAGCCGGTGGCCCCGCGGATCCTCACCGTGCGCGACGTGACGGAGGAATTGGCTTTCTGCGGCAGCCCGCGGCTCGCAGCGGTTCTGCGTTTCCTTGACGCCTTCGTGCTCCGTGCATTTGATGGGCGGAACTGTCGCCGCTATGTCTCTGCCCGCCCGCCATCCTCTTGAGGATTTCGTTAAGCACGTCGGAATCCTGACTCCACAGACGATCGACCGCGCACCCGACAGTGTCGGCCTCTACGCATGGTATGGCCAGCTATCCTTCGGTCCCAAGGACTGGGAGCAGCAGATGTCGGCTGGCGTGGACGAGGGCGAGAAGACGTGCCGCTCGCTGATCCAGCGGCACACGACCCGGTACACGAGCCCCCAAGTCAAGCTTGAGGGGCGCGGCACCTTCTCCACTACGTGGAGGGGAAGCCTAGAAGATGCAACGACCGAGCAGCTACGCGCGATCATTTCTGGCGAAGTGGCCTCCTCCGAACCTAGGTGGCACACCCACCAAGATGACCAGAAGCGGTTCGACAAGTTCCAATACGTGCTCGCGAGGTCCGATCTCAGGGGCACTCTGCTCAACGCGCTCAAGTTCTGCACTCCGTTCATCTCGTCCCCGATCTACATCGGTGTCGCCACCAATCTGCGGGACCGTCTGAAGCAGCACACCGACCAGCTCTTCAAGCTCGCTGAACTCGTCGCGAAAAAGCCCGAGAACAGAAAAAAGCTGTACGAATCGGACAAGAGCACCTTCGCTTCGCGCGCGCTAGCGATGGGGTTCAACGAGGACACCGTCGTCGTCTGGACAATTAACCTCGGCTCGCTATTCCAGGAAATTGAGCGCGACGACCTACGGGCCATCGCGGAGAGCGCGGAGTGGCTGCTCAACCGCTGGCACAAACCTTTGCTAGGAAAGCGCTGAATTTATGTTCAAAGCAACGACAGTAGGCTACCGCGAACAGGTTGAAGGTACGTGGGGCGAGTTCAGGACTCCGATGGGACGTGTGTCGTTTATCCAGACGAAGGCGCGGCTCGGAACATCGGGTGTAGATCTTGAGCGTCGGCTCACAGGGCACCTTCGGCCAGTCCGCGAGGTCCTCAGCGTGGAGAAGCTGGACTTCAACCAGCTCCTCCAGCGCGACCTCGACGATCATCGCGTTGTCGAAAAGCTTATCCCCTACTTGCTCGAACGACAGAAGGTTGAGGTTGGCCCCTCGTTCTTTCCTCCGATCATGGCCGTGTTGCTCCCGTTCGGGGCTGCCAACGCACCAGTCGACAACTTCCCGGCAGTCGATTTTGACGGTAAAATCAAAGATCCGGAGCTTGACGTGGACTTCCACGAGGTGCGGTTCGGGACTGCATACCGTGTGCAGCGACTCGTCGAGCCGAGTGGCGCGGTCCATCGCATCCGACTCGGGCGGCTCCACTGGAACGAGGAGCACGCGAAACTCGTCGTGATCGACGGGCAGCACCGCGCGATGGCGCTCCTCGCAGTGGACCGGACCGTAAACGGGACTTGGGAGCAGTCCGGGGGAGGCAGGTACCGCCACTTCTACGAGGCACGCGTCAACGATCTGCTCAAGCAAAGCGACAATTTCAAGCTCGACACGATTGAGGTTCCAGTCACAGTCTGTTGGTTCCCTGACCTGAGCGGACCAGGTAAGGACCCCCACAAGGCTGCTAGGAAGCTATTTGTCGACGTAAACAAGGAAGCTCGGGCTCCGAGCGAGTCGCGCCTCACGCTGCTTAGTGACACCGAACTCCTCAACATCTTCACAAGGAGCCTTCTCAACAGGCTCCGACAGCCCTCGCCACCGCTACCGCTCTACGCTGTCGAGTACGATAATCCCGAACTCGACAAGGAAGCCGCCAAGTCGGTCAAGTGGACGGTGCTCTCGAATCTCTTCCTGCTCAAGTATGCGGTCCAGCGATGCGTGTTTGGCCCCGAGGAGGTCGTCCGCTCGATGGGAAGTTCTTTGAGCGTGGGAGGGCGTCCTAATCAGAAGGCCGCCGACGGGTATATGCGCGCCCAGCTCGGGACTGATGACCTGTTCCAAGAAACTATCCACGATAGCGACCGCACGATCGATCGCCATGACCTCGGCAACCGCGTCTTTCCAAGCACCCAGGTCCAGCCTCTCGTCGATCGGTTCATGGAGCGCTGGGGCGAAGCTATCCTTACAGTTCTCGGCGGGCTTGGCCCATACGCAGCACACAGCCGCGCCCTTACTATTCTGCGCGATACATGGCTCACTGACGACGCGATGTCGCGCTTGGCGCGCGACGCTCTGTTCGAGGGCGTTGGCCTTTATTGGACGATCTCGGACAGCTACCAAGCATGGGAATCAAAGTGCGCCGAAGCCCGCGCCACTAGAATGATGGCTGAACCCCCTAAGACGGACATCGTCCGTGTGTGGGAGATCATCCGCGAGAAGATTAAGCCCTTCGATCGGCTCCGCGCCAAAGAGTACCTGGGGCTCAAGAAGGAGCTGCCGGACACCGAAGACGAGACGAACTCGGCGCAGCTGAAGAACCTCGCGACTTTTTACCGGACAGTCAACACCAACGCCTGCCAGCTCGGGGCGATTCTTGGATTCGCAGGTGTGTACCATCGGGCAAGGAAGCCGGGGGCGACGTCCATTGACGTCGCGAAGGCCCTCGTTCAGGCGTGGAACGCCGCGCTCGTCTCGCCGCGGACCAAGGCCGAGTCACGACACCTCATACTCGCACCCAGGTCCGTGATTGAGAAGCCGCTCAACCGCCTCCCAAGACTCGATACCCCGTTCGCCACCTACTTCCGATACTTCTGGCTGCAACTCTTGTCGCTCGATGAGGCTCGTGAGGAGCTCGGGAAGCACGTCGAACTCGCGTCGTTGGACGAGATGATCGAGGAGGCGCGCGCGCATTACGCTCAGTTCCTCGTCTCGGAGCAAGAGAAGATCGAACGCGGAGCGGACACCGACGCCACAAAGGAGGAGATCGCGGACCGTGCACGCAAGAAGGTCCTAAAGGATCTCTCGGAGGTCCTATCCCATTGGTTCGCGCTGAAAGCCGACGACGCCCGCAGGGTCGCGGAGGTCGCTGTAACGAAGAGCAAAGGGGCGAAGGGCGGCAAGTCTGAGTTGCCGACGCCGGTTGAAACCGAAAGCCTCGCAACATCGCCGGAGACTCCGGCGGCCGCGGAGGACATCGAGACGGTGCTCCAAGAGATGCCGGACGAGTAGTATGTTGATGGTCTCCACGAAGCGCGTGATCTTGGAGTGGTCCCCTGGAATTCCCTGATCCCGATGGTGCCGCCTCTTCAGCACCTAGGGGCAAACCGGGAGGCCGAATCCGAGACAGGAATGGGTAGCAGGGAGGGAGGAGGCAGACCAAGTAGCTGGGCTTTAACTACCTCGGTGAGGACGTCCAGAACGTCCCAGCCCTGCTGCTTGAGGGGGCGGACGATGGTCAGCACCCTTTCCACGTATCGGCTACCAGACGCTGACTGAGCGCCGCAGAGCAAAAAGCGTGCGCGGTAACATTAGCGATAGGCTTCGAGGTCGCGCAGCAGGTCCTCGACTCTAATTTCCTCACTCTTCTCGATTCCCCTCAACGCTTCGAGCGTAAATACCGCCAACCCGTGACCATAGCCTTCCGGAGCGGGCGTCTGAAAAACACCCTTGTCCCGCATTTCAAGCAGCCCTCCGTGCACGTACCGCTCCAAAACCTTGAACATCTGAGGCAGGTTTTGTTCCCCTATGATATCGGGTATCGCCTTACCCTCTTTACGCACCGTATGAGCGATTGCGAGCACATAGAGGCGATGCCTCTCGTCTGGTGTGAAGTACTGCCACTCAACGGGATGTTCAAACGGACCATCGGCAGTACGGTCCGAATGGAACCCAGCGTACGCAGCCAGCACAACCACTTCGGTAAAGCGCTCCGCAATACCAAACTTCTTAAGATTCTGAAAAACCTGCTCAAACTCCAGGGGGCGGCGAATTCCAACGTCGGCCATCGGGACTGTCCTCTCTACTTGGCCACTCTGATGAAGGTGGAGTCGGTGTTTGAAAGTTCGACGTAGGGAAGCTTTCCAGTTTGGACGTCGATTGTCTCGTCAACCTCCAACTCCTTCCCTTCCTCAGCAGGCAGACCTCCCGCCAGATCCCCGCGCGTTACGCGCCGCGTGAGGACGAATTCGGCGCCGATACGATTTCGCAGGGCCGCCCGCATCTCCTCGCTCCACTGGGTCTTGGTCTGAATCAGGACGACTTGCCCGACGCATGCCGGCAAGGTGCTACCGATCCTGCGGTGATAGTTGCGGTCCAGTGAGCCAAACTGGCTATCAATCACGATGGAGAAGACCGCGTCCTCTCGCCGCTTGGTAGCTGCCTCAGCCACGCCCGTAATGAATGCCAGGCTCAGCGTCTGCCCCTCGCCCGTAGAATCAGACACTACGATCTCGTGCTGCCCGATGCGCTCTACCAACGACAAAGCATAGCCATCGCTGACTCGAGGAATGTATCCCGTGATGGAATAGCGTTGAAAAATTTCTCGGATTCGTTCTTCCAGCTCTGCCCTTACAACCTGCTTCTCCAGTTCAAGATAATCAGCCATGACACCGGCGACCTTGCGACAGACGCTGGCTCGCTTCTTCGCGGTAGCGGCGGCCTCGTTCGTCACGTCCAGCCCATCAAGATCATTTAGGATTCCGGTGAGTTCCTCCTTCGCACGCTCAATCTCGGCCTTATTAATGCCAATCAACTGGTTTAGACTTGTGAGTTTACCAGTCAACTCGTCTCGCCTCTGAACGAGCTCTTTTGCATCCTCCGTCTCCCGGAGGACTTGTGCCTTCTTCGCCAGGGCGTCCCGGAGGTTATCCAACCGTAGGTCGAAGTCACTGATGGCGTTATTCTTTGCAGAGATCACCGCCTGAAGCTCTACACGCTCCCGCGAAACCTCAGTCGCTGCAGCGGTCGCGCCAAACAGCTGTGTTTGAACCGAAGAGAGATCGGGCTTTTCAAGCTCGGCTAGCAGAATCTTTTTAGCTTCCTCGATTTCTGGGCGTTTGGTGGCTTCACAGGTGTCGAGGTCAAGGCTCCTTCCGCAGATACATTCTAGTCTATCTAGCAGCTCTTGGATGAATGGGCGGCGGATCTTGTACGGCAGCTCCCCCTTCCTCCGCAGGTCAATGCTAGTCTCCAAGAAGAGGCGAGTAGCATCGAGTCCGAACGCGCCCCAGCCACGCTGCATGACCTCGCGAAACAGCTCGGCTTCGGTGCGTTGGAGCTTCTCCTCCGCAACGTCGATCTGAACCTGAAGATTCTTTCGCTCCTCCTCAACGATGCGCGTCTCCTTGTTGCGCTCAAGGTTTTCGGTGATGGTGCGAATCTCTCGTTCGAGTTCCTCGGCAGTCTGTTTCTGCTCCTCGATGTTGGCGCCCAACCTTCCCATCTTGCCTTCGATGGCTTCCTTCTTGGCAAGGAGGTCCTTGAGCTTCTCATTGTGCTTCTCGTGGTCTCGCACTTCTCGGTCAAAGATATCCGCCGCTTCGCGGAGGTGCTTGGCGCCGGATTGAAGCTCTTGCAGCCCGACGAATACTTCGACAGCGTGGCGGACATCATCTTCGTTCTCCGGCTTCGTCAGATTTGCGATGCGCTCACCGTCGATGAAGAAGTATTGGAACAAGTCTTCGGGGATGATTTGCTCAATGTAGGCACTAATCTCTCCCGGGTCTTCGAGCATCATTGTTCCAACCCCGGGACGGCTATAAGTCAAAATCGCCTTTCCGGCTGGCGCCTGGGCGCGGTCAGGATCTGTGGGAGGGTTGCCTGGTGCCACCTCCTCACAAGAGCGCTCGATGACATGTAGAACGGATTGCCCAGCGACTCGCGCCTTGAACTGAAGGCGGACAGTCGCACGAACCAGTGTTCCCGGTTGAGATGCCTTCAGGGCTCGCTTGTTCACCAAGTTCCAAGGGTGCTTGAGCGCCTTCGTCGTCTTGCCAAAAAGCACCCATGTGAAGGCGTTGAGCACTCCAGACTTGCCAGCTCCGTTGGTACCGTAAATCGCGGTAACGTTCCTTGGGCCAGACAAAGCGAAGTCTATCCGTTGGGGCTCGCCATCAAATGCTTCGAATTGCCGAAAGTTACTGAACTCAATCGAGACCAGTTCCATTAGCCTTGTCCCCTGCTAGTTTCGTCTGAGATGAGTTCACGGACATGATCGACGATGCGGAGCCGGGGAGAGGGCTTTCCTGCACCCTTCTTCAGTTCGTGCCAGTCGCCACGACGTTCGTGTTCGCGGACCCACACGAAAAGCTTGCGCTCTTCACTGGACAAGGTATTGAGCAGCGCCTCCTGTTGTTTTTTCACCATCAAGTATCCCCTGAGAATCCGATCAAATTGTACTGTTCACGCAGCGGGCGCAGCCTTTTCAGCGAGACCCCCTCATTGCGAGCGAGGCTTGAGAACTCGACAATTCTCTTGAGCTCTCCGCGGAGGAGGTCCCGCTCCGTCTTCCAGGCCATATCGGTGCCACCGTTTGGCGGCACCACCACGAAGTCGTAAATCGTCGCATGCGTTTTCTGCGAGGTATCATCTCGGCGAAGCAGGCGCCCGCGCCGCTGGATGAACTGCCGTGGGTTTCGGCTACTTGCAAGAATGTAGGCGGTACGCACAGGGGGGATGTCGACTCCTTCGTCAAGGCACCGGATAGCGACTATGGCCTGGATTCTCCCTGTCACAAGCTGAGTCTGGAGGCGCAAACGTTCCTCCAGCTTCGTCTCGGCAACGTAGATTCCGCACGTGATATGCAGGCGCTGAGCCAAGAGGTCGGCGACAACTTCGACTTGGCGCTGCTCGTCTGGATTGGGGTCGTCTCGATCTG
The DNA here is from genome assembly GCF_054512695.1 of Corallococcus sp. M7. NCBI lineage: Bacteria > Pseudomonadati > Myxococcota > Myxococcia > Myxococcales > Myxococcaceae > Corallococcus > Corallococcus sp. M7. Next base: position 4,676,856 of record NZ_CM137252.1, on the reverse strand, counting down.
TCTCGACGGTGCCGTCGCCGCAATAAATGAGGGTGCGGCTAACGGGCGCTCCGGAGGCGAGGCTCTCGCCGAGAAGCTCTTGCAATCGTCGGTGCTTGTTACTCGCGGAAGCGAGTAGACGCGCCCGCCTTGTCAGGAGAGCTGTCAGCGCCGCATCGCTGCTCTCACCCAATTGCCCAGTTTTGGAGATGAAGGGGCCTAACTTTCTTGTAATTTCCTGGTACCGCTGCGCCTCGCTGGGGGTGAGTTCGACCAGTTCGGGAAAGTAGTCATAAGGTACGAGGCTCCCCTCCGAGAGCGCATCGCCGAGGGTGTAACGGAAGACGACCGTTCCGAAGAACTCCAGGATTGCTTCCGTGCCATGAGGATCGAACCAACGTTCCGGAGTGGCGGAGAGCCCCAGGCGGTATCTGAATTCACCCGCCCTTTGCAAAGCGGAGAGCTGGGAGGAGGCTCCCATTCCATGCACTTCGTCGCCAATCAGCATGCGCGTCCCAGCGGGTGCTATGGCGGTGAGGAAGGAGTCCTCGGAGAAAGTGGCCATGGTCGTGATGGCCAGAACCACCGTCTGAGTGCCGGAGCTTAACAGCCCAATGGCGCGAGCCAAGGAGCCTTGCCATGAGCGCCGAGAGCCGTAGCACTTGATGGGGTGGAAACCGAAGGCCTGCGCCTCGCGGACCCATTGGTCGACGAGGTGAGTGTACGGACAGACAACGACGACCAAGAGTTGCTTCAGGCGCCGTGCGAGGAGGACACTCGCCGTAAGCGCCGTAATCGTCTTCCCACTCCCCGTTGCCATCTCCAGGACGCCTCGAAATTGCGCAGAAGTCCACGCCGCAATCGCGGCAGTCTGGTGGCGATGCAGCTTCAAGTTTTCGGGCACGCTCGGTTGACGCGAGCGATTGTCGGTAGGGAACTCGTCGCCACCTCGGGACATGGCTTCCTCGACATCATTGGTCTCGGGCGGTGGAGGATTATCCAGGAAGGTTGTGCACCACTCCAATGAGGATGCGTAATCGCGTACCTCGAGGCCAGCCACGTCGCCCTCCCATAGCGCTTCTAGGTGAGCATGTAGCTCTAGTGCTTGCTGTTGGTCCTCCGCCTTCCAGCTGCAGAAAACGTGAATCCGCTCGAAATTTTTATACTGTGCCGCATAGGTATCGTTGAGGGAGCCGGAAAACGCCACGAAGTCCCCGGAGTGGTCAAAGAAGAGTCCGACCTTCTCGTGATAGAGCCCCGGCCCCAGTGGCTCCACGGGACGGGCGAACTTCAGGCGGAAGTGTTTGCTCAGAAGCGCGGATGCTAGCAGGTGCCGTAGAGGATCCGCGACCTCAAGTGGTGGCGCATGTGTCGCCATGCTCACGTCCTTGAGGAACCCGTAGTCCCTTCGGGTCAGTACAGGGGCGACGACCATTCGAAGATCTCCCCCCCGATGGAGAAATGCATCAAGCTCAGGACGGACGGATCGCCACGAGGAGGTCGAGAAGAAGGCGACCCCTCGATAGTACCTTGTCGCACATGCAAGGCACGGACGTAAGAAAGTAGAGACGAAGCCGCGCTCACCCGAGGTGTATGAGCGGTCAAGCTGCAAATCGCGAAGGCGAGGGCTAGCCTCCATAGGCCGCGTTCCATACCACCTTGAATGCTCGGCTGTCACCCCGGTGCTCCAAGCAAGCGAACCTTCGCCGGGCGCTGTTCCTCCCCTACCTAGCCCTTACAAGGGGCCTTGCTAGCCGTGGCACTGGAAGCCGTACGAGCTGAGCGTGGCGCCGATGTGCCAAGCGCTGGGCCGGCCTTCGCGCCGTACTCTACCGCAGGGCCACCCAGTCCAAGCAGGGCCGGTGCGCAGAGGAAGCCAGCCTCGGTCACTGTCCCCCGGAGCAGCGGGTCAGAGTGTTCGTGGTGCTGCGTAAACCCAGGTTCGTGGCTGCCGCGCCCGCGGAAGTCTACGCCCAGCTGCCCGACGAGGGTTTACCTGTGCTCCGAGCACACCATGTACCGGGGCCAAGAACCACGGGGGGAGGGAACGCCGCAACCAACTGCGCCCCCGAACTACCCGGAGCCTAACTTCAGCACTTGCTGTTGTGCCGAACGGCCACTGCCCCTCTGCCTGCCCCGCGCCGACGCACGCGCGCCCCCCTGGGACTGGTATCGAGCCTCTACATCAATCCGCGCACCAGTGTTGCCATTCGCTCCCAATCCGCATTCGTAGAAAGGTGGCACCATGAGATGCGCACAGACTCACGCAGTTGCTGATCTGGCACCCCCATCGCCTGAAGCACATGACTAAGAGTGTATGACTGCGAAGTACATGCTGCACCATTGGACACAGCAGCCACCCCCTTCCACGCCAGCATAAGTGCTTCCGAATCACGTCCAGGGAAAGACAGATTTAACACGTGGGGCAGCATGCACGCTGGATCACCATGCAATCGGGCACCGAGCGGCATCAGTGCTGCCAGGGCCTGTTCGCGCAACTGCAATACTCTCTTCCTGCGACTCTCTCGATGACTGAGTGCCAGCTCCGCCGCCAACCCTAATCCAGCAATCAAGGGGACTGGTAACGTGCCTGGCCGCAGCCCTCTCTCCTGGCTACCGCCTGCCATCAACGGCGCCAGCGGAACCTTTTCAAAGCCTCGGCGCCGAGTGATGAGGGCCCCCACCCCCTTGGGCCCATAGATCTTGTGCCCGCTGATACTCATCAGGTCGATCCGGGAATTTCGCAGGGAATCTATTTCCTTACCAAATCCCTGAGCTGCATCCACGTGCAGATACGCCGGGTGCACTGCTAGCAGGCGACTTATGGCTTCCAGCGGCTGTATTACGCCTGTCTCATTATTCGCTTGCATCACCGATACAAGCAACGTGTCCGGACGCAGCGCAGCATGCACAGCCTCTGGGTCAACCCATCCGCCATGAGTCGGAGGCACCAGCGTCACCTCGAATCCCCGCTCTTTCAAGCGCTCCAATGGCTCCAGCACAGCCTTGTGCTCAATTGCAGTACTTACAATATGGCGCCGGCCGGTGCGCTCCCCGAAAGGGGCTAGCCCTAGGAGGGCGAGGTTGTTGCTCTCAGTCGCCCCACTCGTGAAGACCACCTCATCACGCTTGACTCCGACCACCGATGCCACCTGCTCCCGCGCGCGCTGTACCGCCTGCTGCGCTCGAGCCCCGAAGTCGTGGGTTCGGCTCCCTGCGTTGCCGTACTCCTCATCCATGTAGTGCATGACTAGGTCCCGCACGACGGGCTCCATTGGCGTCGTAGCGTTACAGTCCAGGTAAGCGGTCATTCTCCTCAAGCTCCGTTGACTTCGGGCGCGTGTCCCTTAGACTTCTGTTTGCATCCGACTTGACAAACAGCCGTCATCCAATTACTTCAGGCCCTACCTTATGCGTCGGGTCCAGTCCTCCATACCCAAGTCGAGCTCCCGCTCAGGAAGCCCAGCACCAGCCGCCCCGAACTTCGGCTACGTCTTTCCGGCCATTCGGGGGGTTCAAGCCCAGCACGAGTTCTATATCTCCATGTGCCCGCTGCGGCTCATCCCACGGATCTTCCTCTTCAACGAGGAGGAGCTGGTCCCAGAACTGCGCGCACAGCGCGTCCTCAATAAGGGACGTATCCCAGAGATAAGTCGCTACATTCTAAACAATAAGGCTTCCTACACCTTCTCCGCCCTCACAGCTTCTATCGACGGCGACGTGCGCTTCGTCCCCTTCGGCGAAGAGGGAGAGGCTCGTAGTCTCGGTAGCCTCCATGTCCCCATGGACGCCCGCTTCGTCATCAACGACGGGCAGCATCGCCGCGCCGCCATCGAGGCCGCCATCCGAGAGAATCCCGAGTTGGCGGACGAAACCATCGCCGTCGTCTTCTTTCTGGACGTAGGCCTGGAACGATGCCAACAGATGTTCGCGGACCTCAACCGGCATGCCATCCGCCCCTCCACTTCGCTCGGGGTACTGTACGACCACCGCGACGATTCATCCCAGGTCGTCAAACAGTCCGTCCTCAAGATTCCCCTCTTCCGCGATCTAACGGAGATGGAGCGCAGCACCTTGTCCGCCCGTTCGCGCAAGCTTTTCACCCTTAGTGCCTTGTACGCGGCCACGCGCGCCCTTCTCTCGCGCACGGAGGACCGAACCCTGGCCGAACGGAACGAACTCGCCGCCAGTTTCTGGCAGGAGACCGCGTGCCAGTTCCCTGAGTGGCAGAATGTTTGGGCGCAGAAGGTCAGTGCCGCGGAAATCCGGCGCGACCTGCTGCACACGCATGGAGTCGTGCTCCAGGCCATAGGTCGCGCCGGCAATGCCCTGGTACGCGAGCAGCCTCAGAGCTGGCGCAAGACCCTCGCGAAGATTTCCCGGCTGGACTGGTCGCGCGCCAATGCGAAGCTCTGGGAAGGGCGAGCCCTCGTCGGCGGTCGCGTTTCCAAGGCTTCCACACACGTTACTCTCACCACCAACTTGATCAAGGCGCACCTTGGCCTCCCCCTTACACCGGAGGAGCAGCGTGTTGAGGACGCCTACCTCCGAGGAGAGCATGCAGCGACCTGAGAGCAAGCGCCCTTCTGCCTTCGATACCCTCGGAATGAAGCAGACGGTTCAGGCGCTCTTGCAGGAGATCCGCGACCTGTACCTGGCCGACCATGTTCCCTGGGTGGTGGGCTACAGCGGAGGCAAGGATTCCACAGCCTCACTCCAGCTCGTGTGGATGGCACTCGCTGAACTGCCCGTCGAACAAAGGACGAAAACGGTCCATGTCATCAGCACGGACACGCTGGTAGAAAACCCGGTCGTTGCGGCGTGGGTGACACGATCTCTGCAGGTCATGAAGGAGCACGCGGATGCGTCGTCCATGCCGATCGTGCCCCACCGCCTTACGCCAGAGGTAGAGAACACCTTTTGGGTCAACCTCATCGGCAAGGGGTACCCCGCTCCGCGCCCCAAGTTCCGATGGTGCACCGAACGGTTGAAGATCAAGCCCTCCAACGCGTTCATCAGCAACGTAGTCCGTAAGAGCGGCGAGGCCATCCTCGTTCTGGGCACGCGCAAAGCGGAGAGTGCAGCCCGCGCTCGTTCCATGGAGCGCCTTGAGCGTCGGCGCGTGCGCGACCGGCTCAGCCCCAACGCCAGCCTGCCCAACTCGCTCGTCTACAGCCCCGTTGAGGACTGGACGAATGATGACGTATGGATGTTCCTCATGCAGTACCCCAACCCATGGGGTTACAAAAACAAAGACCTCCTGACCATGTACCAGGGCGCCTCAGCTGACGGCGAGTGCCCTCTCGTGGTGGATTCATCCACGCCTAGCTGTGGCGACAGTCGGTTCGGGTGCTGGGTCTGCACGCTCGTGGACAAGGACAAGTCCATGCAGGCAATGATCCAGAATGATGAGGAGAAAGAGTGGATGCTCCCTCTCCTCGAGCTGCGAAACAAGCTGGACGAGGATGACAAGAGCAAACGCGACTTCCGCCGCATGGGCGGCTTCGTTCAGCTCTTCCACAACAAGCCCATTCCCGGCCCCTACACGCAAGAGGCTCGCGAGAACTGGCTGCGCAGTGTTCTGGAAGCCCAGCAGTGGGTACGAACCCATGGTCCGGAGCATGTTCGCAACATCGAGCTGATCACCCTTCCCGAACTGGAGCAGATTCGACGCATCTGGGTGGTCGAGAAGCATGAGTTGGAGGACAACCTCCCGCGAATCTACGCTGAGGCCACAGGCTCTCAGTATCCGGGAGCACGACTGGACGACAACCTCGTCTTCAGCGCTGAGGACATGGCGTTACTACGCGAGGCTTGCGGGGGAGATCGCCTGCGTTTCGAGATGGCTCGAGAGCTCCTCGACATCGAGCGTCGCCACCGTTCCATGGCCCGACGCTCTGGCCTCTATGAGGCAATTGAAGGCGCCATCAAAAAGGGCTTCTTCACAGACGAGGACGATGCAACAAGGTACGCCGTTGCACGGCAAGAGGCGCGAGAGAAGCTCCAGGAATTGCGAGATTCCACAGAGGCCAAACGGAAGCCAGCGCAGGACAGGGCCGCCCCTAAAGAGTCCGAGCCCCGCCAGCTTACGCTGCTACCCTCCAAGTCCAAGAAGACTCAGGTCGCCCAATGATTCTCGATGAGCTTATTCTCCATAACTTTGGCATTTACCGAGGTCCTGAGCACATCCAGCTCACACCCACCTCACCCAACAGGCCTATTGTTCTCTTCGGCGGCTTGAATGGCAGTGGAAAGACCACGATGCTGGATGCACTCAAGCTTGTCCTCTATGGCAAGCTTGCGGATTGCTCCAACCGTCGAGACCTATCTTACGAAGATTTCCTCAGCCGATGCATCCACCGCGACGTCGCCCCAGAAGATGGGGCTGCCGTTGAATTGAGGTTTCGTCACCGTCAAGATGGACGAGAGCGCATCTACCGCATCCGTCGTTCGTGGGCTCTGAAAAGGCGACATGTTGGTGAGCAAGTTGAAGTTTATCTCGATGGAAAAGTAGATGAGGTAACTACTGAGCACTGGGCAGAGCTAGTCGAGGACTTCATCCCCTCGCGTCTAGCACAGTTCTTCTTCTTTGATGGTGAGAAGATTGAATCACTTGCAGATCTTGAGAAATCTGCAGAAGTTCTAGCCAGCGCCCTTCAATCGCTGCTCGGGTTAGACTTGGTAGACCAGGCTCAAACAGATCTGAAGGTTGTCGAGCGCCGTCAAAAGGAGAAGCAGCGCTCCAAGGAAGAACAGGAAGCACTAGAAGCGAGCAGGAAGGAGGCAGAACGACTCGACGCAAAGCGAGTTCGCGCAATCGAGGAGCACGCGTCCAAGAACAACGAGGTGGATCGCCATCGCAAGCGTGTCCACGAGTTGGAAGAGGAGTTCCGTAAAGCAGGGGGCGAACTCTTCGAAAAGCGGACCCAACTCGAAGCTCGGAAGAAGACTGTTGAGGAAAAATTAGCGTACACCCGTGAGAGCCTTCGGGCGCTTGCCGCAGATTCGGCGCCACTGCTTCTGGTGCGCGACTTGGTTGATGACCTAGCTGCCCGGTCCTCTCGCCTGGACACGCAGCTACAGCAAACTCTCCTCACCGTTCTATCTGAGCGTGATGAGAAGCTATTGGAAGTGGCCAAGCAGACCGGCATTCCTCCAAAGTCCTTGGAGCATCTGAAACGATTTCTGCTTCAGGATCGCGAGAGCCGTCAGCCGGCCAGAACCTCAGACGACAGTATTCGGCTCTCGATCGAGGCTAGCCAGGATGTGACGGCACTGCGGACTTCCCTACTTGCTGAAGCCCAGACCAGGGCCGCGTTGTTGCTGAAAGAGGTGCAGGCCCTTGATGGTGAGCTGACGCAATTCGAGCGGCAACTCTCGATGGTGCCAGACGAAGAGGCTGTCAGCAGCGTGGCCCGTAAGCTCGACAAGGCCCGTAAGGAATTCGCCAAGGCGGAAGCGGCCTTGCAAGTGGCCATGGAGGAGGTGCATAGCCTCCAGCAAGAGTGTTCGCGTAAGTGGGAAGCATTCGCACGGCTGTTGGAGAAAGACGTTGAGGAGAGCTTCCGTCATGAGGAGGCCGACCGAATCGTCCACCACGCACAGGGAGTACGAAGCGTGCTGGAACAATTCCGCCTCCGCGTGGTCGAGCGACACATCCGTCGTATCGAGCAGCTCATCCTAGAGGGATTCCAGCACCTGCTCCGCAAGGAGTCCCTGGTATCGCGGCTTGCCATCGATCCATCAACCTACCGGATGTCACTGTACGGAGTGAATGGCCAGCTCCTCTCGCCGGATCGGCTCTCTGCCGGGGAGCGCCAGCTTCTGGCCGTTTCCATTATCTGGGGATTGGCAAGGGCCGCTGGGCGCCCATTGCCCGTGGTCATTGACACTCCATTGGGGCGCTTGGACTCGGTACATCGTCGAAATCTTGTGGATCGTTACTTCCCGGCCGCCAGTCACCAAGTACTGCTGCTCTCGACGGACGAAGAGATAGACGAATCTGGATTGGAGCGTCTCAAGGGTGCGGTAGGCAGTGAGCGGATCTACCGCATCACATACAACGAGCGCGAGCGCTCCTCGCGGGTAGAGCGCGGATACTTCTGGTAGGGAAGGAGGCTTACATGTTCTTGGAGCACATCACGCTTTCCCAGGAGGCGAAAGAGCACCTCATCAAGCTCAAGCGCACGACGGGGATCATGAACTGGAACGTCCTTTGCCGGTGGGCGTTCTGTACTTCATTGGCCGAGCCCACCCCTCCCGCTGCCATGAGAATTCCGGCGGACAGTTCGGTTGAGATGACCTGGAAGACGTTTGGGGGCACGCACGCCGAGGTATACGAAGCGCTCCTGCAAATCAGGTGCATGAAAGAGGGATTGGAACTCTCTGACGAGGTACTTGCGGAGCAGTTCCGATTGCATCTTCATCGGGGCATCAACTACCTCTTCGCTGCCAAAGAGATACGCGAGGTAGAGAATCTCTATCGGCGTATTCCTGGGCTTGCGTCGTGAATGAAGCAGCACCAGGATTCGCCAGGCACAAGACGGCGCTTTCGCGGACAGACCTGTCCCGCCCGGTACGCTTGGCGCTGAACGACGGACTTATCACGCTGAGCGGCCGCGTCTTCGACTACGGGTGTGGCCGTGGTGGCGACGTGAAGCGGCTTCGTGAGCGTGGCTTTGAATGTGATGGATGGGACCCAGCCCATCGCCCTGAGGGCATTCGCGCATCAGCCGACGTCGTTAATCTCGGCTATGTCGTAAACGTCATTGAAGATGCTGACGAGCGCGCCGATGTCCTACGCTCAGCCTGGGCTCTGGCGCAGAGAGTGCTCATTGTAGCTGCCCGCCTTGAGATAGAAGCACATCAAGATCTCAGCGGATGTCACCGAGATGGATTCGTAACCCGCTTGGGGACCTTCCAAAAGCTTTATCACCAGGATGAACTTCGCCGATGGATCGAGAGCACTCTAGGTGTACCTAGTGTCCCCGCTGGACCAGGCGTCTTCTACGTCTTCCGTGATGAGGCTACTCGGCAGGGCTTCCTGGCCTCCCGATATCGCCGGACTGGGTCTGCACCTCGAATTCGCAAGTGTGACGAACTCTTCGAGCGCAACAAGGAAATCCTTCAACCACTACTCGACTTTCTTGAACGTCATGGCCGCTTACCGCAGCCCAAGGAGTTGGATGATGGGGCCAAAGCGCTGTGTGACGTATTCGGTTCAATCCAGCGCGCATTCCGGGTAGCCAGCGCTGTAGTCGATGGAGCGCACTGGGAGCACGTACAGCAGCAGCGCACAGAGGATCTGCTCATTTACCTAGCGCTCTCCAGGTTCAGCCGCAGGCCTCGGCTCACCGAGCTTCCTCCTTCGCTCCAATTGGACATGCGGGCATTCTTTACCTCGTATAAAGCAGCCTGCGAACTGGCAGATGCTCTTCTGCTTTCTGCCGGCCACATGCCAAGCATCGACCGACTCTTTCACGAGTCGAAGGTTGGCAAATTGACTCCTTCTGCTCTGTACGTTCATGAGTCAGCTCTCTCCGGATTGCCACCTGTACTCAGAATTTACGAGGGGTGTGCACGGGCTTTTATTGGCGCAGTGGAGGGGGCAAACATCATCAAGCTACATCGCCACAATCCGCGAGTTTCGTACCTCGCCTATCCAGATTTCGATTCCGATCCCCATCCCCGCCTGCACTCATCACTGTTCGTAGCGTTCCAGACGTTCCGCGTCGAGATACGCAACTTCAGTAATTCGAAGAACCCCCCGCTCCTCCACCGGAAAGAAGAATTCGTTGCTGCGAATTATCCTTATCGCGAGAAATTCGCTCGGCTGACGGCGCAAGAAGAACGGTACGAGCTATACGCCTCGCCCGAACGCATCGGTACACGGGAGGGGTGGAGCCAAGTTCTGCGCGACCGCGGTGTCAGCCTCCGCGGTCACCGAGTTGTCCATCAGCCCGGTTCATGAACGGCCTGCCGCAGAAGGAGTTTGTGGCCCGGCACGGCCTGTCTTTGCACGCCGTCCAGTATCGGCTCTACAAGAAGCCCCAGCGCAGCTCGGCTCGGCCCTCCGAGGTGAAAGGTCCGCCGTGGACCGCCTTTCTTCCGGTGGAGGTGGTTGCGTCCCCGCGTCGCCATCACGGTATCCGTCCGGCGGACGCCGTGCCGGACCGCTTGAAAATGGACGGAGACCGTGCTCAGCGGTGGTCGCGAGCTCGGGCGTGCGCAGCTGACGAGAGCGGCCGGAGCAACGGTGCTCAGGATGAGTCTGCGGCACACAGGCGCTTCTACTCGGAGGAAGCAACTCACCGATACCGAGTTGGGGTGCGTCTGCACACGTAGCAGCACGTCGGCCAGGTACTCCTCGGGATTGATGCCGTTGGCCTCGCAGGTGGCCACCAGTGCGTAGAGTCCCTCGAGGTTCTCACCCGCGGCCTCGTGGCCGACAAAGAGAAAGTTCTTTCTGCCCAGGGCCGCCTTTCTCAGGGCGGCCTCGCTGCGGTTGTCCAGCGGCAGGCGCTCATCCGAGAGGAAACGGCTCAGCGCTTCCCACTGCTTCAGCGCGTAGGAGATGGCCTGCCCCGGTGGCCCCTTTGGGCGGGTGGCGCGGCGCTTGGTCCTCCAGCCAGGCACGCAGCTGCTCAAGGACGGGGCGACTGTGGTCCTGACGCAGCTGGCGGTGTGCCTCGGTGCGCACCACGCCGGCCTCACCCGCTCCGGCCTCCACTCGGTAGAGCGCCAGGATGAGGTCCATCGCCTCGCGGGCTTCAGGCGCGGTGGCCAGGGCGTCGAAGAAGCGGCGCCGGCAATGCGCCCAGCATCCGACGCGCACTCGCCCCGAGAGCAGCGTGACCGCGTTGTAGCCCGTGTACGCGTCCACCACGAGCGCGCCCTGAGTGCCGCCCAGCACCTCTTTCGGCGTCCTGCTGGCTCGGCCCATGCTGAAGCGGTAGCCGATGAGCCACTCGCCTCGCTCATTCTGGGTGAGGAAGGTCCAGAGGTAACCCAGACGCGTCTTTTTCACGTCCAGCACCCGCAGCGGCGTCTCGTCTGCCCATACCACCTCGGCGGACGCAATGCATTGCAAGAGGTGCGTGGACAACGGCAGCAGCACCGAGGCGGCCAGGTGGAAGAGGTCCGTCAAGGTGCTGCGGCTCATGGGCACGCCGCTCCTCTCCATCCGCTGGGCCAGCCGGTGCAAGTGCATGGCGTCGGCACACTTGGAAACCACCACGTGCGTCAGGAAGCCGGGGCCGTACTCGCCCTTGTCCACCACGCCCCCACCGCACTTGCACGCAAGGACTTCCTGCACGTGCACCTGGCGCTCGAAGCGGGCCGGGAGGTACTCGTACACCTCGGTGGTGCGCTCCTTGCCCAGCGCCTTCAAGTCCTCGCTGCCGCAGGCCGGGCAGCTAGTACGTCGGCACAGAGGTTTTGAATGGTTCAGGCGGCGGCCTTGGATGCCGCCGCCTGCGCCGTCAGCGGGTAGGACTTACCCAGCTTCTGTCGGGCGGAGTCGACGCTGAAGCGCCAGCGGATGCGGGCGCGCGCGAGATTGCGCTGGCGCTGCCATCGCGCCACCTCGTGCTTGAGTGTCTTCACATCGCCCAGTCGCCGACCCAAGCACTGGCGCGTGAGGATGCTGATTTCAATCTCCACCATGTTCAGCCAGCTGGCGTGTTTGGGCACATAGTGAAATTCCAGTTTGCGCAGGAGTCGGCGCGCCTCCTGGGGCGGAAACGTCTCATAGAGGGCGGCGGCGCTGTGGGTGGAGAGGTTGTCGAGCACCACCCGCACCCGCTCCGCGTCCGGGTAGTGCTCGTCGACGAGGTCCCGCATCTGGCGGGCAAAATCCCTCGAGGTGCGGCTGGGCGTGACGTCCACGTGGCGTCGGCCAGCGTGCACGTCCAGGTGCACGAAGAGGTTGGCCGTGCCGTTGCGCTGGTATTCGTAGTCGTAGCGGCGGGGCCGTCCCGGGGCCGCGGGCACCGGCGTGCGCACCTCGCCGATGAGTTGGACCGGCGTCTCGTCGAAGCACACCACCGGGTGCGCCTTGTCGGCGGGTGCCGCATACAACTCCAGCACGTCCTCCATGCGCGCCACGTACTCAGCATCCACCTTGGGGATGCACCACATGCGCTTCTGCCAGGGCTTCAGCTCATTCTCCTCCAGGCGTCGGCGCACCGTCTCGCGCGAGAGGCCCTCGTGCTCGGTCAGCCGCACCATCTCGTCGGCGAGCAACTGAAGCGTCCAGCGTGCCCGTCCTGCTGGCGGCCCCGAGCACGCGGTGGCCACCAGCAAGGCTTCCTCCTTGCCACTCAGCTTGCGCTCCGCCCCCGCGCGCTGTTTCTCGTGGAGCGCGTGCGTGACGCCTCCTTCCACGAAACGGCGCTTCACCCGGAAGACGGTGGAGAGGCCCACCTGGACGCTTCTCGCGATGTCCTCGTCGGTGCGTTGGGCATGTGCGGCCAGCAGCACCTGGGCACGCTTGAGGTGGCGCACGCGCCCGGTGCCACCAGACACCAATGCCTTCAGCTCCTGCTTCTCCTCGGGGGTGAGTGTCACCCGGTGGCGTACAGTCATGGGAATCTTGCGCTCCAGCAAAGAATGGAGACGGACTACCCACGGGCACCGCGTGTCGATTCCCTCCGAACCACCACGCTTCACCGAACTGCAGGGCCAATACCTGGCCTTCATCTACGCCTACTCGCGTATCCACCGGCGTGCGCCGGCCGAAGCCGACATGCAGCGCTTTTTCGGTACCAGCCCGCCCACGGTGCATCGCATGGTGCTGGAGCTTGAACGCCTGGGCCTCATCCGGCGCAGCGCTGGCCAGGCTCGGAGCATTGAACTGCTTGTGCGGCCGGAGGCCCTACCCATCCTGCGATAGGCGGGGCCTATACCAACCGGTCAAATCCTCTGTGCCGACGTACTAGGCTCCTCGGCAGCCACCCGGTACTACACCTCGCGTGTCTGGCACTCCTCGGCCTTGCGGGCCGCTCGCTCGCGCCGCATCCTCAGCGCCGCCTCGTCCCGCTCGGCCTTCGACTGCGCGCCCGCCGCATCCGCGCGCAGCTCGGCTGCCATCGTCGGAAGGCGCTCCGCCCTCTTGCTGAAGACGTGGCGCTCCAGCGCCGCCATCTTCCCCTCCAGCGAGGTCAGCCGCTCTTTGAACTCCTCGGCTTCTTCGCGCCAGGGGCAGTGATGGTCGAGGGGAAGGACACGGGGCACCCGTACGAAACAATGCGTCGGGTAGGCTCTTGGCCTGGCAACGTTTAGAGGGTGTTGTCGAACCCTCAAGCAGGAGCGAGTCGGCGCAGCAGGAGCGTCGTCATGGCCAGCCAGATGAAGGCCTCGCTGGAGGCGGTCTTCTGCTCGTAGTCTTTGCTGAGGCGGCGAAAGAGGTTGAGCCAGCCGAAGGTACGTTCCACGACCCAGCGGCGCCTCACCACCATGAGGCCACGAGGAAGCGGTGGCCGCTCAATTTCAGGAGGCAGGCCGTACCAACGCTGCCGCCCCTCGTTGGGGCGACGGACGACGGCCACCTCCCAGCCGAACTTCTCCTCTAGCCAGCACTTGGCTTGGCCCGCATAGCCCGAGTCCACCGAAAGCTTCCGCATACGCGGGAAGTCTTCCTTGGATTTGCCGCCCAGAAGCAACTGCGCACCGTCCCTGTCCTGGACATTCGCTGGATGGACGAGCAGCGCGTGAACGAGGCCTTCGGTATCCACCAACAGGTGACGCTTACGGCCCTTCACCTTCTTGCCACCGTCATACCCGACGGGCCCCCCTTTTCCGTCGTCTTCACGGTCTGACTGTCCAGTACGCCAGCACTGGGATAGGCGTCGCGTCCTGACCGGTGGCGTGTTTCCGCGCGCAAGGCCGCGTGGATGCGCTCCATGAGCCCGGCGTCATGCCAGCGTCGGAAGCAGCTGTACACCGTGTCCCACGGCGGAAAGTCGTGCGGCAACATCCTCCAGGAGATGGCTCCACGCGTGACGTACAAGAGGGCATCGAGAATGCGCCGACGTGGGTGTAGAGGCGGCCGACCGCCTCGTCGGTAGAAGTCCTCCAGCAACGGCTCAACCAGCCGCCACTGCGCGTCCGTGAGGTCCGATGAGTAGCTCTTCTCCATCTCCTCACGGTGCTCACCGCGCCGAGGTTCGACAACACCCTCTTAGAGGGAAGTGAGAGCCTCATCCGCTACGTCCAGCGTGCCATCGGCTACACACCGACGGGGCTCACCGTGGAGCAGGTGCTCTTCCTTCTCTATGGAGATGGCGCCAATGGAAAGAGCACCTTCCTCAACGTCCTGCGCTCGATGTTGGGCGACTACGCCATGGTGGCACCCGCGAGCACCTTGATGGTGCGAGACGCGAAGAGCCCCACCAATGACATCGCCCGGCTACGCGGAGCCCGCTTCGTCATGGCCGTGGAGACAGACGGAGACAAACGGCTGGCCGAGGTCGTGGCGAAGTCGCTGACAGGAGGAAACGCAGTGGCCGTGTGCTACCTCTACAAGGAGCACTTAAAATTTGTCCCCAACTTCACGATCTTCCTGGCGACCAACTACAAGCCCCGAATCCAGGGCAGCGACGAAGGCATCTGGCGGCGCGTCAAGCTCATCCCCTTCAACAAGCGCATCCCCGAAGAGAGGCGGGACAAGACGCTGGAAAATCGCCTGAGAGCGGAACTGCCCGGCATCCTGGCGTGGGCAGTGCGGGGATGTCTGCAGTGGCAACGAGAGGGGCTCGGGGAACCAACAGAAGTACGTGAAGCAACCCTGGCGTATCGGGAGGAGATGGATCCGCTCGGTGGATTCCTCATGCATTGCTGCGAGCGAGTCTCGAATGGACGAGTGGCTGTGCAAGCCGTCTACGAGCGATACCGGCAGTTCTGCCAAGCAGCCGGTGAGCCACCTCTCTCAATGAAGGCCTTCAACAACCACCTGCGCGAGAGGGGATTCAACGCCATCCGCGCTGGCGCCAACGGGAGCACGGTTTGAGTGGGCCTCGTGCTGAAGCCGTAGTTCCCCAAGAGGAAGGAGGATTTCATGAAGATTTCCGAGCAAGGGAAAGAAGAGGAACCCGTGACCAATGAAGGGATGTGGGACGTCGACGACGTGAAGCGCTTCTTCAAGGCCTCTCGCTCTTGGGTGTACTTGCAGGCGCAGACAGGCCGGCTCCCGTGCGTGAAGATTGGCGGACTGCTGCGCTTCGAGCCAGCAGCCATCCGGGCGTTCATCAAGGGCGAGGGCGCCAGCAACCGGAAGGTGGTGCCCTTCTCCTCCAGCAATAAGTAGCTGGACCTTACAGGTTGTACGTAAGAGAAACTACCCAATGGGCTCCATCTACAAGAAGAATGACAAGTGGTACGTCCGCTTCAAGGACGGCCACGGCCGGTGGCGAGACACCGCCACCCAGGCCACGACGAAGACCGAGGCGAGGTCCCTTCTGCACGACCTGGAGGTTCAGGCCGACCGTCAGCGGCGCGGCCTGGAGCCCCTGCCCGAGCACCGCAAGCAGGCCACTTTCGGGGAGGCCCTGGACGCGTGGAAGACCAAGGTGGGCAGTCGGCTCCGCTCCACCATCATCGGCTTCGGTGAGAAGCACCTGCGCGATGAACTGGGACCTCTGCCTCTCAAGGACGTCACGCCGTCGCGCCTGGAGGTGCTGCTCAACGCGAAGACCGGAGAGCTGTCTCCCGAGTCCCTCAACCACCTGCGCGCCCTCCTCCACCGCATTTTCGAGCTCGCGCTGCGGCGCGGGCTCTTCACCGGCCTCAATCCCGCCAATTCCGTGTGGTGGCCCAGTCGCACGCGAGCGACACGACGAAGGGCGGCCACGCGGACTTTCTTCCCATCGCCGAGGGACTGGTGCCCTTCCTGCGCGAGGCCATGACCACCTCCACCTCGGAGCTGCTCTTTCCCGCCGAGGACGGCTCACAGCGCCCGCCGGACTCCGCGTTGCACAAGGTGCTGCGCCGGGCCCTGGGACGCGCGGGGCTGGTGGAGGGCGACAACCACGTCTGCCGGCGCAATGGCTGCGGCTACGCGGTGAAGAAGAGTCACGCAGCACTTGAGCCCCTGCCCCCGCTGCGGCATGAAGCTCTGGCCCCGGGCGCTCCCTCGCCCGCTGCGCCTCCATGACCTGCGGCACACGACCGCCACTCTGCTGCTCAAGGCGGGCGTCCCGCTGGCCACCGTGCAGCGCATCCTCCGCCACTCGGACCCGGCCATCACCTCGAAGATCTACGGCCACCTCGACGTGGAGGACATGCGCAAGGGCCCCAACCCGCTCGCGTTCGGGCCCGCAGTTCCGGGCTTCTCACTGAGGCGCTGCATGCTGCTGAGACCCAACCCTCTCCGCTTGCTGCTAGTTTGCTGCTGGAGTCCAGGAGCCCAAAAGGTGAAGGCCCTGGAGTCACCGGCTTGCACCGGAAACTCCAGGGCCTTCATTTTGGTCGGGGCGACAGGATTTGAACCTGCGACCACTTGCACCCCAAGCAAGTGCGCTACCAGGCTGCGCTACGCCCCGAGAACCGCCGTCGTGAAACGGTGCTGCCTTATGCCCTCGCCGCTTTCTTGGGTCAAGCGCGAGGTGACGGGCACCGGTGAAAAAAACCTACTCGTCGCCCTCTTCCATTCCCTCGTCGAAGTCCTCGCCCCGGGCTTCCGCCGCGTCCGCCGCCGCCTCTTCCTGCGCGTCGATCTCCGCGTGGTTTTCCGGGGGTGCCTCGCCGTTCAGGGCACTCTTCAACACCTGGCTCGGCCGGAAGGTCAGGACCCGGCGGGCGCTGATCTCGATCTCCTTGCCCGTCTGCGGGTTGCGGCCCACGCGCGCCTTCTTCTGGCGCACCTGGAAGTTTCCGAACCCGGAGATCTTGATCTTGTCCCCGCGCTCCAACGTCTCCTTCACGGTGTCGAAGACGAGCTCGACGATCTCCGCCGACTCCTTCTTGGAGAAGCCGACCTTCTCGTAGACCCCCTCGATGATGTCCGCTTTCGTCATGCGAGTCCTCTGGCACCCGTGATTGGCCGGTGAACGCGGGGCATGGTGTCAGCCTTCCCCGAACCGTGTCAACGTCCTGACTTCATTCAGGAATTCAGGCGCGCAGCGCCGCTCCCAGCCGCTGGTTCACCTCGGTGATGATGCGCTGGTGGGCCGCCGTGACCTCCGCGTCGGTCAGCGTCCGCTCGGGCGAGCGGTACCTCAAGGCGTACGCCAGGTTCTTCTTCCCCTCGGGGATGGGCTTGCCCGTGTAGACGTCGAACACCAGCGCGTCCTCCACCAGCGGGGCCCCCACCTCCAGGATGACCCGGCGCACCTCCTCGTTGCGCAGCTCCAGCGGCACCACCACCGCCAGGTCGCGCAGCACCGCCGGGTACTTCGGCAGCGCCGCCGCCTGCGGCACCAGCCGCGCCACCGCGTACAGCGGATCCGTGTCCAGCTCGAACACAAACACGCCCTCCGGCAGGCCCAGCGCCTTCGCCACGCGCGGGTGCACCTCACCCACCAGGCCCAGCACCGTCCCGTCCTTCAGCGCCACCTGCGCGCAGCTGCGCGGGTGGTACGCGGGCGCCTCCGCCGGGGTGAAGGCCGCGCCCTCCACGTGCAGGGCGTGCAGCAGCGCCTCCACCGCCCCCTTCGCGTCGTAGAAGTCCACGCGCGAGTCCTTCTGCGTCCAGCTCCGGCCACCGCCCCGCAGGCCCCACACCAGGCCCGCCACGCGCGGCACCTCGCGAGCCGCCGGGCGCATGCCCTGCCCGCCCTGCGCGTCCCGGAAGTACGCCCGGCCCGTCTCGTACAGGCCCACCGACTCCACCTGGTGGCGCACGCTGCGCGACAGGTTCTCCAGCAGGCCCGGCAAGAGGCTCGTGCGCATCACCGACTGCTCGACGCTCAGCGGGTTCATCAGCGCGATGGGCGCTTCCTTCCCGCCCAGCACCTCCAGCGACTTCGGTGCCACGAACGAGTAGTTCACCACCTCGGACAGCCCTACGCCGCCCAGCGCGTGGCGCAACCGGCGCTCGGCCTCCATGGACAGCGGCTCCGGCGCCAGCGTCTCCAGCCCTCGCGGCAGCCGCGCCGGGATGTTGTCGTAGCCGTACACGCGGGCGACCTCCTCCATCAGGTCCTCCTCGCGCTCCACGTCCACGCGCGCCCGGGGCACCTCGTACGTCGTCTGCCCCTGGGCCTCCTCCACGGACTTGAAGCCCAGCGCCGTCAGGATGCGCCGGACCTCCGCCTCCGGCACCGCCACGCCCAGCACCTTCTCCACCCGCGCGTAGCGCAGCGTCGCCCGGCGCGGCGCCAGGGGCTCCGGCTGCACGTCCACCCGGCCCGGCGCCACCGTGCCACCCGACAGCTCCGCGATGAGCTGCGCGGCCCGGTCCAACGCCGGCAGCACCGCGTCCAGGTCCGCCCCGCGCTCGAAGCGGTGCGACGCCTCCGTGTGCAGCGCGTAGCGCTTCGCGGACCGGCGCACGCCGGAGCCGTGGAAGTGCGCGGACTCGATGACGATGCGCTTCGTGCCCTGCGTCACCTCGCTGTCTCCGCCGCCCATCACGCCCGCCAGCGCCTGGGCGCGGTCGCGGTCCGCGATGACCAGGTCGTCCGCGTCCAGCGTGCGCTCCTTGTCATCCAGCGTGCGCAGCTTCTCGCCCGGCTTCGCGGTGCGGACGACGATCTCCTGGCCCGCCACCTTCTCCAGGTCGAACGCGTGCAGCGGCTGGCCGTACTCCAGGAGCACATAGTTGGTGACGTCCACCACGTTGTTGATGGCGCGCACGCCGCATGCCTTCAGCCGGTCCTGCATCCACTGCGGCGACGGCTGGACGGTGATGCCTTCCACCACCCGCGCCGCGTAGCGCGAGCAGCGCTCCTTCGCGTCGATGCGCACCTTCACCAGCTCCGCCACGACCTTGCCGGACTCGGCGGGCTTCGGCTGGGGCGGCTTCAGCTGCGCGCCCGTCACCACGCCCACCTCGCGCGCGATGCCCAGGTGGCTCAACGCATCCGGCCGGTTCGGGGTGACGTTCACCTCCAGCACGGAGTCATCCAGCCCCAGGGCCTCCGCGATGGGGATGCCCAGCTTCGTGTCCGCGGGGAGGATGAGCAGGCCGGACGAGTCCTCCGTGATGCCCAGCTCCTTCGCGGAGCAGAGCATGCCGAAGCTGTCCACGCCTCGCAGCGCGGCCTGCTTGATCTCCATGCCGTTGGGCAGCTTCGCGCCCACCGTGGCCAGCGGCACCTTGTCGCCGACCTTGAAGTTCTTCGCGCCGCACACCACCTGGAACAGCGCGGAGCCGCCGATGTCCACCTGCGTGACGGACAGCTTGTCCGCGTTGGGGTGCTGCACCGACTCGCGGATCTGCGCCACCACCACGCCGCGCAGGTCCTCGCCGGGGCGCTCCACGCCTTCAATCTCCAGGCCCGCCGCGGTCAGCTTGCGCGCCAGCTCGTCCACGGACGGCGGCAGCGCGACGTAATCACCCAGCCACTTCACTGAAATCTTCACGGGATTGTCCTCTTCTTCTGGCTGGAAGCTGGAATCAGAACTGCGCGAGGAAGCGCGCGTCGTTCTCGAACATCATCCGCAGGTCGTCGATGCCGTAGCGCAGCATGGCCAGGCGCTCCACGCCCATGCCGAACGCGTAGCCCGTCACCTCCTTCGGGTCGTAGCCCGCGGCGGTGAAGACGTTCGGGTGCACCATGCCGCTGCCCAGCACCTCCAGCCAGCCGGTCTGCTTGCACACGCGGCAGCCCTTGCCGCCGCACGACGCGCAGGTGACGTCCACCTCCGCGGAGGGCTCCGTGAAGGGGAAGAACGACGGGCGGAAGCGCGTGCGCGTCTCCGAGCCGAAGAACGCCTTCACGAACGCGTCCAGCGTGCCCTTCAGCTCCGCGAAGCTCACGTCCTTGTCCACGAGCAGGCCTTCCACCTGGTGGAACATGGGCGTGTGCGTGATGTCCGAGTCCCGCCGGTACACCCGGCCCGGCATCACCGCGCGGATGGGCGGCTTGCGCGACAGCATGTGCCGCACCTGCACCGGCGACGTGTGCGTGCGCAGCAGCGACGGGCTATCCGCCTTCTTCGCGTGGCCCAGGCTGGGCTCGTCCACGTAGAACGTGTCCTGCATGTCCCGCGCGGGGTGGTCCTTGGGCAGGTTCAGCGCCTCGAAGTTGAAGTAGTCGAGCTCGATCTCCGGCCCGACGGCCACCTCGAACCCGAGCCGCGCGAACGTCCGGACGATGTCCTCCAGCGTGCGCGACACCGGGTGCCGTCCGCCGGGCAGCACCGCGCGCCCGGGCAGCGTCACGTCCAGCTTGGGGCCCTTCAGCTGGGCCTCCAGCGCGGCCTCTTCCGCCCGCTTCGTGGCGTCCGCCAGGAGCTGCTCCAGCTCCGCCTTCACGGTGTTGGCGATCTCGCCCAACGCGCGCCGCTCGTCCGGGGGCAGCTTGCCCATGCCGCCCAGCACCGCGGACAGCTCGCCCTTCTTGCCCAGATAGCGGATGCGCAACGCCTCCACCTGCGAGGGCTCCGACACGCCGGAGATCTCCTGGCGCGCCGCGTCCGCCAACGCCTGCAACCGGTCTCGCATGGTCCTCTTCCCGCCTTCCATTCACGCCCCGGAACGCCTGTGGCGCCGGGCAAAAAAAAGGGCCGCCCCCTGGTGGAGGCAGCCCGTTTCAGCTTCGGGAGCCGGCGTTACCGCCGGCCGTGTCTCAGGCTGCCTTCGCGATGTTGGCGATGGCGGCAAAGCCCGCGGGGTCCGCGATGGCCAGATCCGACAGGACCTTGCGGTCCAGGGAGATCTTCGCCTTCGCCAGGCCGGCGATCAGCTTCGAGTAGGACAGGCCCACCGTGCGAGCGGCCGCGTTGATGCGGACGATCCACAGGGAGCGGAAGTTGCGCTTGCGCACCGCGCGGTCGCGGGTGGCGTAGTCCAGGGCGCGCTCGACGGCCTGGTTCGCACGGCGGTAGCAGTTCTTGCGACGGCCGCGGAAGCCCTTCGCAAGCTTGAGAATGCGATTACGACGACGACGAGCCTTGAATCCCTTTTTGACGCGCATGACACACTCCTGACTTCTGGAAGGGAGCCCCGGGGCGCTGGCCTCACGCCGCTCCGCCAGGACTCACGATTGGTTCAAACCCGAGGACGACTCAGGCGCCGTAGGGGAACAGCTCCTTGATGACCTTCTTCGCGTCCATGTCGCGCAGGTGGCCCGTGCCACGGTTGCCGCGCTTCTGCTTGGGCGTCTTGGAGAAGGTGAACAGGTGCTTGCTGAACGCCTTGCCGAACTTCACCTGGCCGCTCTTCTTCACGTGGAAGCGCTTCTTCGCGGCACTGCGGGTCTTCAACTTGGGCATGATCCCAAACCTTCCTTCTGCCTGTCGGCCGGCAGTCTTCGTGACTGACGGCGGACCGGGACACACGGTTCCCGGACGCTTTGGGCGGAAGCCTCTATCACTCTTTTGCCGCGACGGGGGCAGGATTTCCTACAGCCGACGCTGAAACGACCGCTGCGGCAACCGCCGGCCTGCCTTCCTGCTTCTTTCCGGCCGCCTCCACCTGCTGACGGGCCAGCTCGCGGGCACGCTGAGCCACCTTCGGGTTGGGGGCCAGGATCATGAACATCTGGCGCCCTTCCATCCGGGGGTTCTGCTCCACGACCGCGATTTCCTTCAGGTCCTTCACCACGTCGTCCAGGATCGCACTCCCCAGCTCCTTGTGGGTGATTTCACGACCCCGGAACTGGATGGTGATCTTCGCCTTGTTCCCCTCCTCCAGGAACCGGCGCGTGTTGCGGACCTTGAACTCGTAGTCGTGCTCCTCCGTCTTGGGACGGAGCTTCACCTCTTTCAGGTGGACCACGACCTGCTTCTTCTTCGTTTCCGAGGCCTTCTTCTTCTCCTCGTACTTGAACTTGCCGTAGTCCATGATCTTGCAGACCGGCGGCTTGGCCATGGGGGAGATCTCGACGAGGTCGAGACCGTCCGCCTGGGCGCGCGCCAGGGCTGCTTCGAGGGACATGACTCCGAGCTGCTCGGCGTTGGGCCCGACGACGCGGACCTCCCGGGCTCGGATACGGCGATTGGTTCTCTGATCGCGAACGATGGGAGGACCCTCCGACGGCTCGGGGGATGAGGGCGTGCCTCAATCCCCGGAAGTCGCGCAAGTAGTCCAGCCCGGACGGGGAGTCAAGTCCCCTACACAGCTCAGGGCAGTGTGGCTTCCTTGGCCAGCAGGGCCTCGAAGTCCGCGTACTTCATCGTCTTCAGGTCCTCGCCGCCGTACCGGCGGGGGGCCACGGCGCCGGCCTCGACCTCGTTGTCACCCACCACCAGGGTGAAGGGGACCTTCTGCATCTGGGCTTCGCGGATCTTCGCGTTGAGCGTCATGCCGCGCTCGTCCAGCTCCACGCGGAAGCCCTTGGCGCGCAGGTCGTCACGCACCTTGCGGGCGTAGTCCAGCTGACGGTCCGCCACGGTGACGATGGTGGCCTGCACCGGAGCCAGCCACGCCGGGAAGGCGCCGGCGAAGTGCTCGATGAGGATGGCGGTGAAGCGCTCGAAGGAGCCGAAGATGGCACGGTGGAGGACCACCGGGCGGTGCTCGGCGTTGTCCTCGCCCACGTAGGTGAGGTCGAAGCGCTCCGGGGCCAGGTAGTCCAGCTGCATGGTGCCCAACTGCCACTTGCGGCCGATGCTGTCGGAGACGGCGAAGTCGATCTTCGGGCCGTAGAAGGCGCCGTCACCGGGGGCCAGCTCGTACGCCAGGCCCAGCGACTCCAGCGCCGCCTTGAGGCCGCCCTCCGCGCGATCCCAGAGGGAGTCGTCGCCCAGGCGCTGCTCGGGGCGCGTGGACAGCTTCACCGCGTAGGTGAGGCCCACCGCCTTGTAGACGCGGTCCAGCAACTGCACGAAGCGCCGCACCTCGTCGGTGATCTGGCTCTCCATGCAGTAGATGTGCGCGTCGTCCTGCGCGAACTGGCGCACGCGGGTGAGGCCGCCCAGGGAGCCCGCCGCCTCGTTGCGGTGGAGCACGTCCTGGGTGTGCAGGCGCAGCGGCAGGTCGCGGTAGCTGTGCTTCTTGAAGCCGTAGAACAGGTGGTGCGACGGGCAGTTCATCGGCTTGAGGGAGAAGTCGTGCTCGCCGGACTCGCTGTCGAGCACCAGGAACATGTTCTCCTTGTACTTGCCCCAGTGCCCGCTCGTCTCCCAGAGGCCCTTGTTGAACATCAGGGGCGTCTTGATCTCCACGTAGC
Organism: Corallococcus sp. M7; assembly: GCF_054512695.1. Lineage (NCBI taxonomy): Bacteria > Pseudomonadati > Myxococcota > Myxococcia > Myxococcales > Myxococcaceae > Corallococcus > Corallococcus sp. M7. Next base: position 4,653,604 of record NZ_CM137252.1, on the reverse strand, counting down.
CGTCACCGGCCGTGAGCGAGCGCATCCAGTCCGACAGCGTCTGGTAGAGCGCGGTGCCCTTGGGCGTCCAGAAGGCGGCGCCCGGCGAGTACGGGTGGAAGTGGAAGAGGTCCAGCTCCTTGCCCAGCTTGCGGTGGTCGCGCTTGCGGGCCTCTTCGATGCGCGTGAGGTAGGCGTCCAGGGCCTTCTTGTCGAAGAAGGCCGTGCCGTACACGCGCTGGAGCATGGGGTTGCGGTGGTCGCCGCGCCAGTACGCGCCGCTGGAGGAGAGGATCTTGATGACGCCGATCTTCCCCGTGCTGGGCGCGTGGGGCCCCAGGCAGAAGTCCACCCAGTCGCCGTGGGTGTAGAGCGTGAGCGTCTTGGCGCCCTTGGCGGCGATGTCCTTGACGATCTCCACCTTGAACTTCTCGCCCTTCTCCTCGAAGAGCTTGATGGCGTCCTCCATGGAGATCTCGGTGCGGACGAACGGCGCGTCCTGCTTGAGTTCCGCGTTGGCGGCCGCTTCGATCTTCTCCAGCTCCTCCGGCGTGAAGGGCTTCTCGCGGAAGAAGTCGTAATAGAACCCTTCTTCCGTCGCGGGACCGATGGTCACCTGCGTGCCGGGGAACAGCTTCTGCACGGCGCTGGCCACCACGTGCGCGGCGTCGTGGCGGATGAGGTCCAGGCCTTCCGGGCTCTTGGACGTGAAGATCTGCAGCTTCGCGTCCTCGTCGAGCGTGCGGGCCAGGTCCATGTCCTGGCCGTTGACCCGGGCGAACAGGGCCGCCTTCGCGAGCCCCACGCCGATGCTGCCCTTCACGAAGTCCGCGATGGTCGTGCCCCGGGCGGTCTGCTTCTGGCTGCCGTCGGGGAGCGTCACCGTGATGGATTCGGACATGGCGGATAAACCCCTGCTCTGGAAAAAACCGCGGGCGGCAGGCTTTTGAGAAAGCCTGCCGCCCGCGAGATGGATCACTTACTGATGATGGGTCGTAGTGGGATCGAACCACTGACCCCTACCGTGTCAAGGTAGTGCTCTACCGCTGAGCTAACGACCCGTCGTGCGGATGGGCGCGGGGAATAACAGCGGGCTCCCGCACCTGTCAAGGAACATGAGCATGGGCCCTGATCTTCCCCATGCTCACGTCTCCAACAACGCGCGGACGCGTTTCATCACCGCGTCGAACATGGCGGGGGTGAGCCTCCCCGTCTGGGTGTTCTGCTGGCTGACGTGGTAGCTGCCCACGAGCCACCGGCCGTCCGGCAGCCGGAACTCGGCGCCATGGCCGAAGGCGGGACGGGGCGTGGGAAGCGGACCGCCCGTGCGGGCGGCGGACGCCAGCGCGGCGTTCCACCCGATGGCTCCCAGGGCGAGCAGCACCCGTCCGGGCAAGAGCGCCATCTCCCGGTCCAGGAACGGCGCGCAGCGGGCCAGCTCCTCTGGCAGCGGCTTGTTGTCCGGCGGCGCGCACCGGCCAGCGGCGACGATGAAGGCGTCCGTCAGCTTCAGCCCGTCGTCCCGGTGCTCGCTGTGCCCCTGGTTGGCGAAGCCCGCGCGCTGGAGGCCTGCGTAGAGGAAGTCGCCGGAGCGGTCCCCGGTGAACATCCGCCCCGTGCGGTTGGCTCCGTGCGCGGCGGGCGCCAGACCCACGATGATCAGCCGGGCCTTCGGGTCGCCGAAGCCGGGGACGGGCTTCCCCCAGTAGTCCCAGTCGCGGTAGGCGCGCCGCTTTACTCGGGCCACCTCCTCGCGCCACGCCACCAGCCGGGGGCAGGCCCGGCACGCGATGATCTCCTGGTGCAGCTTCTCCAGCTTCGTCACGGCGCCTGCACGCTCCCCTTGTAGAGCTGCGTGCGGCGGTAGCGCTGGAGGACCACGCTCAGGACGACCTTCAGGATGGCGCTCGCCGGGACGGCCAGGAGGATGCCCACGAAGCCGAACAGCTCACCGAACGCGAGCACGGCGATGATGACCGCCACGGGGGCCAGGCCCACCTTCTCCCCCACGACGCGCGGGGTGATGACGAAGCCCTCGGCCAGCTGCCCGACGATGAAGGTCGCCGCCACCACCGCCAGCTGCCACGGCCCCTGCCAGGACAGCAGGACGCCCAGCACGGCCAGCACCACGCCGATGCCCGTGCCCAGGTAGGGCACCATGTTGCCGAAGCCGGCGATGAGGCCAATGGCGATGGCCAGGTCGATGCGCGCCATGGACAGCCCCACCGCGTAGAGCACCGACAGGATGGCGCCCACGGTGAGCTGGCCCTGCACGAAGGCGGACAGCACCTCGTCCACCTCGCGGAAGCGCTGGGTCACCAGCGCCACGGAGCGCCGCGGGAGCAGGTCCTGGATGCGCCCCATGAGGCGCGGGTAGTCCTGGAGGAAGAAGAACGCCAGCACCGGCACCACCGACAGGCCCAGCAGCGTGGCCGCGAAACGCGCGGTGTTCCCGGCGAAGCTCGCCACCAGCCGCGCCGCCGTGGGGCCCGCGCTCTGGAGCAGCTCGGAGGCCTTCTCTCCCAGCTCCGCGGTGCGCTGGCTCACCAGGTCCGGCAGCGACACGCCGAGGAGAGACTCCACCTGCGGCACCACCTGGGTGCTGGCGCGCTGGAAGAAGCCGGGCAGCTTCGCCGCCTCGTCGCGGAACACCGGCACCAGGTACAGGCCCGCGCCCACCATCAGCAGCGTGCCCGCGAAGAAGAGGATGGACGTGCCCCAGGTGCGGTCCAGGCCGCGCTTCTCCAGGAGCGTCACCAGCGGGTTGAACGCGTACGCGCCCGTCAGCGCCAGCAGCACCGGCACCGCCACCCCGCCGAACACGGACAGGAGCGCGAACACCAGCGCCAGCGAGCCCACCATCACGCCGGACCAGATGAAGTCGACCCGGCGGGCCTCCGCCTCGTCCAGCGCCGAGGGATCGCCAGGCGGGGGCACGGGCTCCGGGTGCACGACGTGCAGCACCGGGGACACTTCCGGGGTCGCGATGGGCTGGGGCACCACCTTCACCGCGCGCTCACTGCCTCTCTTGCGACGTCCGATGACCGCCTCCTGTCCCCGCCCATCCTACGGCGTCTTCGGCCCCTGATTGCGGTCCTTGAGCGGTCGCCCGCCTCCTCGCGATGCAGGGGGCCAGCCCTGGTGGGCTTCTCAGGGAGGAGCGCTGCCTTCGGGCGCCAGGGGCCGGAGCTTCACCTTCAGCGTCATCCGCGCGCCATTGGGCTGGTAGTAGGTCGTGTAGGGGTAGAACCCGCGCTTCTTCACCTCCACCTGGTGGAAGCCCGAGTCCCCCATCCGCAGGCTCCGGGACACCCCGGCGAAGTCGCTGCACGTCCCCTGCTCCACCCCGTCCAGCAGGATCTGCGCGTCCGAGGGCTCGCACCGGAGCACCAGGTCGCCGCGCTTGGCGGCGTTGGACGCCATCAACTGCTCCGCGCGGGCCACCGTCGCGGGCTGCTCCTGCTTCGCCGCGCAACCGGCCAGCAGCATCGCCGCCCACGCGAGCACGGCCGTCGTCCGGAGGGAGCCCGCGGACATCACTGCGTGACGATGACGACCCGGCCCTCGGCCAGGAAGCGGGTGTTCGCCTCGGTGAGCGCGCGGATGCCTTCGGCGCTCAGGACCAGGTCGGAGCCCTGGAGCTGCGCGGCCTTCACCACCAGCGGCTTGTCACCCACGCGCGAGGCCTTCCGGGCCGCGTCCAGGCTGTTGAACCAGGCCGCGACACCCGCGGTGCCGCGCGCCTCTTCCGTGAGCACCGTCGCGCCGTAGAGCGCCTTGCCCGTTCCGTCCACCAACCGGGGGGCAAGCACCGGCTTCACGTCCAGCCCTCGCGCGTCCACCACGAGCCCGGTGTACTTCGCCGCGCCCTCGGCGTTGAGCACGATGGCCGGATCCTGCGCGGGCGTCAGCGCCGCGCTGAGCGCCGCGAGCGGCACCTCCACGTCCATCTCCACGCCACTGTCGGAGAAGTAGCGCGTGGCCACGACCTTGTAGCCGCGGATGGCGCCCTCGACGCGGTTCTTCACGTCGTCGCGCGCCAGCTCGTCGCCCACCGTGCGGCCCGCGTTCACCTGGATGCTCCGGGCCTGCTCCAGCAGGTTGCGGAACGCGTCCTGCTTCGCGGCACGCTCGGCACCCAGGCGCGCCTGACCCGGATTCGCGGCCTTGAGGTCCGGGGCTCCGGCGCCCGTGGCGCGCAGGACCTGGCCCTCCCAGTTGATGCCCGGATTGCCCACGCCGCGCGCGGGTTCAGCGGCGGGCGTGGCGGGTGCGGCGACCTTCGCGTCCTTGCCCTGGCCCAGCGCCGTCAGCGGCACGACCAGCAACAATCCCCACAGCGAACGCCTCACGGAGCACTCCTCCCGTTGTCGCCGCGAAACGTCGGCGAGCGCACAGGGAACCTCTCCGGTCATTCAAGGGGGTCACTTCGCGCGAAGTCAAGGCGACCCGGAGACAGTCGGATCCGCCTGATGAACCCGGCGCGGGGTACCGCGAACCGCCGGTGGCACCGCGAAATCGCGGTGACGCACGCGGAGGGTAACGCCTCGTGTCAGTTGCCTTCGGTGTGACGGTCGACGTAGGCGTCGATCATCTTGCGGTGCCGCTCGGTGAGCAGCGTGAAGCGCACGCCGGACTGCTCCTTGCGGCCCAGGTCCTTCCACTCGCGTACGACTTCACCCTCGGCGTAGATGATCTCCTCGGAGCCGGGGAGCTGGAACTGGAGGCCCACGCGGCGCGCGTCGTGCTGGGGCTCGATGAGGCGCGAGAGGCTGACGCCCTCCTGGCTGATGTCCGCGGCCCGGGTCATGTACGGCACGCCGCCCATGTACTTGTTGAGGTAGATGTCCAGGGGCGCCCGATTGGCCTTCCGCTTCTCGCTCATTGGCTCATGACCTCCAGCTGGTGCAACAGGCTGCTGCGGGGGTGCAGCGACCTGAAGGCACAGTACGTTCAGACGTCATGCGCGCAAGAAAACGGCGCCCTTCCCGACCTCCAGGCAGGCCTGCGTGCGCCGTGGTTTTCCGCTCGCTGGATTCTTCGCGTTGGCCTGTGCGCGAGGATGGCCGACCCACGGCGCATGAGCGGCGCTATGGTCCCCCTCATGCTCGTGAAAGGCGGAAGCATGCGTATGCAGTGGAAGGCGGCCCTGGTCCTGATGCTCGGTGCTCCGGGCCTCACCCTGGCCCAGGCCCCGACGAAGAGCTCCAAGCCGGCCGCCGCGCCCCAGGCCGCCACGAAGGCCGCCCCCACCCAGGCGCCCGTGGAGCTCCAGACGGATGATCAGAAGACCATCTATTCGCTCGGCGTCTCGCTGGGCCAGAGCGTGACGGCGCTCGCCCTCACTCCCGAGGAGCTGGCGCTGCTCCAGCGCGGCATCCAGGACGCGGTCGCCGGCACTCCGACTGCCGTGGATCCGAAGGAGTACGGCCCGAAGATCCAGACGCTCGCCAAGGCGCGCATGGCCCAGGTCAACGTCGCCACGTTGGATCGCGCGTCCAAGGAGCCCGGGGCCACGCGGCTGCCCTCCGGCGTCATCTTCCGCGAGCTCAAGGCCGGCACCGGCAAGTCGCCCCGCGCCATCGACACCGTGAAGGTGCACTACCAGGGCACCCTGGTGGACGGCTCGGAGTTCGACAGCTCCTACAAGCGCGGCATGGCGGTGGAGTTCCCGCTCAACGGCGTCATCCCCTGCTGGACGCAGGGCGTGCAGAAGATGAAGGTCGGCGGCAAGGCGAAGCTCACCTGCCCCGCGAGCACCGCGTACGGAGAGCGCCCGCCCACGGGTTCGCGCATCCCGCCCAACGCCGTGCTCACCTTCGAGGTGGAGCTGGTGGACATCCCCGGCAACACCGCCGCCACGCCGTAGCCTCCATGCGACGGGGACCCGCACGCGGCGGGTCCCCGCGAAGGCGTCACCGCACGGGTACCTTCACGGACCGGCCGCCAAAGGGCGGGTTGGCCATGATGGCCTGGGCCAGGCGGTCCGCGAAGGCACGTCCCTCCCTCTGGAAGGACTCCGTCTCCTCCGCGTTCAGGCGCACGCGCACCTCGAACTGGACGAAGCCGCCCACCACGACCTCGATGGACAGCGCCCCGTCCCGGCCGCGCAGCACGCGGTACAGGAGCGGGCTCTGGAGGAGGACCTCCTCGTCGCTCACGGGATCTCCGCCACCTGCGTGTCCGCCACCGGCGCGTTGATGACCATCACCTCCGGCGCGCCGCCGGACGTGTAGCCACCGAACTTGAAGCAGTCGGTGTCCTCCGGCGTCTGGCACTTCCACACGCCGGGGTCCGCCTCCACCGGCAGGCGCGTGCAGACCTTCTGCGCGCCCAGGTCCAGCGTCATCATTCGCAGCGGGCCCTCGAAGTTCTTCGCCGGCAGGCCCAGCGCCTGGCCCAGCACCGCGGGGTCGTGCGTGCCGTCCGCCGTCTTCGACTTCTCCACCGCGCCGTGGATGGCCGCCGACGGCGCCGCGAACAGGTAGCAGGCCGTGTCGTTGCAGCGGCCAAAGTTCTTCGCGCCCGTCTGCACCACGAACTTCTGGTACGCGCTGTCCGTCATCAGCCACGACACCTTGCGGTCCGGGAAGTTCTTGGCGATGTGCTGATCAATCCCGTAGGGGCTGGCCATCGCGTCCGCCTCCTTGGAGATGGCCTTCTGCGTGTCGTCGCAGAAGTCCACCAGCGACGCGGTCGCGGGGGTCGGCTCGGTCGTGTCCGGGGTCTTCGTGCCGCCCTTCGTCGTGGCACAGCCCACCATCGTCGACAGGGAACCCAGCACCAGCGCACGAGAGATGAAATTCAAGGTCAATCCTCCAGAAGAGTTAAATGGGGAATGCCCGAACTATCACAGCGCGGCTTCGGTGGCGCGCAACAAAGCGTCCGCGCTGACGGGGGCGCCGGTGGCGTGGCGCATCCATTCATCCGGGGTGACGGAGCCGAAGGTGGCCATGCGCTCGAACTCAGCGCCCAGCGGGCCGTGCTGCTTCAGGTGCTCCTCAATCTGGAAGGCGATGAGGTGCCCGAGCGGGTAATCCGGCAGGTACAGCGGGTAGCTGATCATGTGGCTGTAGATGCCCAGCACCGGGCTGTCCTTCCGGCCCAGCACCGGCGCGTAGTAGCGGTTCCACACGTCGCGCGACAGGCCGGCCACCGCGTCGCGCAGCTGGGCGGGCGTGGCGTCCGGGTGTTCGTACATCCAGTGCCACGTGGCCATGTCCACCAGCGCCACGCCGGCGATCTCCCACGCCTGCCAGAAGTCGTTGAGCACCCGCTCGCGCTCGCTGGCCGCGTCCGGCTGGCCCAGGCCCAGGAGCTCCAGGTCGCGAGCCTGGAAGACGAAGGCCAGCGCCTCCGTGAAGGCGTTGTTCGGGACGCCGGACAGGAGCGTGTGGTCCACCTGGTACAGGCTGAAGACCTGCTCCACGTTGTGCCCCAGCTCGTGCACCGCGATGTTGTAGCCCTTGTAGTCCATGCCCCCCTTCTCCACGCGCGTGCGCAGGCGGGGGAAGTCGCCCCGGCGCAGCGCCTGCTGGGCATGGCCCGCGCCACGGGAGGCGTCCACGCGGATGTATGAGGCGAGCACGTCCGCCTTCTCCCGCGTGAAGCCCAGCCCCTGGAGGATGCGCGGGATGTCGCGCGCGAAGGCGTCCGCCGTGGGGTAGCGCTTGCGCGTCAGCGCGTCCAGCTGCGCCTCCGGCACCTTCGAACCCGGACGGAAGCCCGGGTACCACAGGTCCTGCGGCTCCAGCGGGCGGCCCAGGCGCGTCTCAATCAGCTTCGCCACGCGCGGCACCAGCGGGGACTCCAAGAGCTGGGTGAGCAGCGTGCGCACGCGCTCCTCCGGCAGGCCCCGGTCCAGTTCGAACGCCCGGGCGATGCGCGTGGGGGCCACCGGCGAATACGGGTCCACCTTCCGCGATGCGTTGAACGTGGCGAGCAGCCGCGCGTAGCGCGTGTCCGGCTCCGGCGCGGTGTCCGCCTTCGCGGCGCGCTGGGGCGCGTTCGCCTCCACCGTCTCCGGCGGCGCCACCGTGACCTTGTTGGTGAACGGATCCCAGTCCACGCGCGGGTTGTCGATGACGGCGGCGGGGATGGTCTGCGTGACGATGCGCTCCATCACCTGGACGATCATCCGCTGCTTCGCCAGGCCCCGCGGGTCCGTGTAGTCCGCCTTCAATTCGTCGCGCAGGTTCCAGTGGCTGATGAGGCGCAGCCCCTGGGGGAAGAGCCGCTGGCCCTTCGCGTCCACCAGGTGGTGCATCCAGACGTTGTATTCGGCGATGTAGAGGTTCGCGTCCGCGATGGCCTGCGACACCTTCTGCTCCACCGCCGCGGGCACGCGCCGGTTGAAGCGCGACCCAAGCTTCGCCTCCGCCCACTGGCGCCGCGTCCACGACGGGCCCTCTTTCACGCGCTCGGCCAGCGTGGTGAGCGGGAAGTTGAGCAGGACGACGAAGCCCGGCTTCGCGCTGAACAGGTCCGACGTGACGTTGGAGGACGGGTCATACGCCGCGAGCAGCGGCTCCACCGGCAACAGCGGCCCCAGGTCCAGGTCCGTGAACCACTGGAGCTCGCGGCCCAGCTCGTTCATGTGGCCGTCGAACTGTTCGAACAGCCCTTCGAAGCGCGTGAACGTCGCGTCCAGTTGGGGGCCCGTGGGCAGGAACTGCTCGCGCGCGAAGGCCGCCAGGTCCCCGTCCTCCGGGCGCCAGAGCGCGGCCACCTGATCCACGCCGCGCTCGATGCGGGCGCGCTGCGCCTCGCCGTGCTGCTTCACCAGTTCCTGCTTGAGCGCGGCCAGTGAGGCCTTCGACACGGGGGCTGACGGCGCGGACGCGGCGGCGGTGTCCGGCGGCGTGGAGGGGGTGGAGGGCGACGTCGTGGCGCACCCGAGGGCGGCCATCAGGGGAAGCAAGCGCAGGCGGAAGGCGGACATGCGGGCTCCGGAAAATACAGAAGGCCCGACCCGGAAGAGAGTCGGACCTCCTTGGGTGAATCAGGAAACGGTCAGGCTCAGGCGGCGCGAACGTTCTGCGCCTGCAGGCCCTTGGGGCCCTTGGTGACTTCGAACTCCACCTTCTGGCCCTCGGCCAGGGTGCGGAAGCCGTCCATGTTGATGGCGGTGTGGTGGCAGAACACGTCCTCGCCGCCGCCATCCTGCGTGATGAAGCCGAAGCCCTTCGCGTCGTTGAACCACTTCACGGTACCAGTCGCCATTTGCTGTTCTTCTTTCATCGCGGACAGGAAGAGTCGCCGTCCGGTCCTACAGAGTTCAACCCTACAAGACGGGCGCAGCCTAAGCGCCCGTCCGTGGGGAAGTCCACTCCCTGCTCACCTCACCAACCGCACTTCTGGCCCTTGTTCTGCTCCTGGAGCCAGCGGCGCAACGGGGCGAAGTACTCCAGCATCGGCGTGGCATCCATCTGGCGCGTGCCGGTCATCGCCGACAGCGCGTCCGGCCACGGCTTGCTCGCGCCCATCTCCAGCATGGCCTGCAGGCGCGCGCCCGCGGCCTTGTTGCCGTAGATGGAGCACTCGTTGAGGGGGCCCTTGATGCCGGCCGCCTCGCACAGCGCCTTGTGGAACTGGAACTGGAGGATCCGCGCGAGGAAGTAGCGCGTGTACGGCACGTTGGCGGGCACGTGGTACTTGGCGCCCGCGTCGAAGTCCTGCTCCGTGCGCGCCACCGGCGCGGCGATGCCCTGGTACTTCGTGCGCATCGCCCACCAGCTCTTGTTGTAGTCCGCCGGCTTCACCTTCCCGCTGAACACGTCCCAGCGCCACTGATCCACCAGCAGGCCGAAGGGCAGGAAGGCCACCTTCTCCAGCGCGTCCTTCAGCTGGAGGTTGATGACGTTCTTGTCGTTCTTCTCCACCGCGTTGAGCAGGCCCGCCTGCTGGAGGTAGGCCGGGGTGATGGAGAGCGTGAGCGCGTCGCCAATGGCCTCGTGGAAGCCGTCGTTGGCGCCGGCCTGAAAGAGGACGGGGAGCTTGTAGTAGTACGTGTAGTAGTAGTCGTGGCCCAGCTCGTGGTGGATGGTGACCAGGTCCTCCTCGGTGGGCTTGATGCACATCTTGATGCGCAGGTCGTTGTCGTACGTCACGTCCCAGGCGGACGCGTGGCAGACGACGTCGCGGTCCTTCGGCTTGGTGAACTGCGAGCGCTCCCAGAAGGTCTGCGGCAGCGGCTTGAGGCCCAGCGAGGTGAAGAACTTCTCACCCAGCTTGACCATCTTCTGCGCGTCGTAGCCCTGCTTCACCAGCGCGCTGTCCACGTCCAGGCTGGCCTGGCCGGGGAACGGCTCCACCAGCGGGTAGATGTTGTTCCACTCCTGCGCCCACATGTTGCCCAAGAGGTGCGCGGGGATGGGCTTGCCGGCGGGCACCGCAGCCTCGCCATACTGCTTCGCGAGCCGGCCGCGCACGTAGCAGTGCAGCTCGTCGTACATGGGCTTGACCTGGCCCCAGAGCCGCTGCGCCTCCTTCTCGAACTCCGCCGGGGTCATGTCGTAGGACGACCGCCACAGCGTGCCCAGGTCGTTGAAGCCGATGTCCTTCGCGCCCGAGTTGGAGAGGTTCACCAGCTGCGTGTAGAGCGGGCGCATGGGGCGGCTGATGGCGTGCCAGCCGGTCCACGCGTCCAGCAGCGCGTTCGCGTCGCGGCTCTCCGCCATGACGTCGGACAGCTCCTCCAGGTCGCGGCACTTCCCCTTGCCGTCCTTGCCGCAGTACTTGCCCTTGCCATAGAGGCCCTCCAGCTTCGCGGCGGTGGCGGCCAGCTCCGCGCGCTGCTTGGGGTCGGCCGGGGCGGGCAGCGTCTGGGACACGCGCAGCAGGTGCAGCATGCGCGCGGTGTCCGCGTCCAGCTTCAGCCCGTCGAAGCGGCGCGAGTCCTTGATGGCGTTGTTGACGTAGGCCATCACCTCTTCGTTGACGGAGGCGGCGTTCCGCTCCGTGTCGTCGGTGATGTACGTGCTCTTGATCCACTCGGCGGTGGCCTGGCGGGTCCAGAGCTGCTTGAGGTCCGCGTTGAGCTTCTCGGCGAACTGCTTCGCCTCCGCGGGCGTGGCCTTCGCGGCTGGAGCGGGCGTCGTCTGCGCGCTGGCGGCGGGCGCCGCGAGCGACAGGGCGGCCAGGGCCGCGCGCATCAAGGACTGGGGAGTGCGGGTCATGGGCGCGGACACTATGGGAAGTGCCCTGCCCTCGCACCCGCGAAGTCACGGGGCCCGCGCGCCCTGTCCCTTGGGTGGACGTTGCGACATGGCTTCCCGACGCAGTGCGAAAACCGCGCGGTCCTTCTCCTTCGCCTCCAGCATGAAGTCCGCGGGCCCGTCGAGCGCGGCCACCATGGCGCGGAAGTCCGCCGTGTCGATGAAATCCGAGTGCGCGCCGGGCCGCCCGTCCGCCTTCTGTGACGCCAGGTGGAATTTGGGCCGCAGGTCCAGTGCGCGCCAGGTGGCGGACGCTTCGCGCACCAGCTCCTCCACGGACATGGGTGGCTCCGACGGCAGCACCGCGTTGTGCAGGTTGTCCCCCACCATGGGTACGCCGTGTTCGCGGGCCAGCGGCAGCACCTCGCGAGCGGTCCAGACCTTGTCATCGTGCTCGATGGTGAGCCGCTGACGCAGGTCCTCCGGCATCGTGTCCAGCATCCGGTGCGCGGCATCCAACGCTTCCGGGCGGCTGGGGGCGGCGCCGCCCACGTGGATGACGACGCGGCACTCAGGCCCCGCTTCCAACAGGTCCAACACGCGCGCGCTGTAGCGCAGCTCCGCGATGGCGGCGTCGCGCACGCGTTCATGGCGCGAGGACAGCGACGCGCCGGCCGGAGAGGGATGCAGTGACAGCCGCTGCTGGGACTGGCGCGCGAGGCGGCCAGCGTGGCGAAGGTCCCCGCGAAGGTCTTCCACCACGGCAGCGTGTTCACCGGGTGCGAACCGAACGGGATGAGCGACGAACCGATGCGGAACAGGTGGATGCCGTGCTCCGCGTTGAAGCGCAGCAACTGCTCCAGTTCCTCCAGATTCTGCGCGGCGAGCGCCTCCAGGCGCTGCGGCTTCGCCGTGGCGAGACGGCAGGTGTGGCTGGCGCTCACGCCCAGCGTCAGGGATTGGGCCACGTAGCCCAGCCGATAGGTCAAAAGGCCTTCCATGCCTGCAAAGGTCGCCACGCTCGCGTCGCGTGACTGGACTGGGGGGTTGTCCGGAGGGCAACCAGCCTCGACGGGCGCGCCCTGCCGTGCCGCTACAGGCAGTGACAGCTTTCCTTCATGCTTCTAGGACACACGAAGGATGCGCACTGGCCGGCGCCAGAGGCGGCGATGGACCAGGCGCGCGAGTTCCTGGAAGCGTGCCGGGACAAGCACGTGCTCGTGGTCCCGCACACGGACGTGGACGGGCTCACCTCCGGAGTGTTGATGCTCCGCGCGCTCCAGTCCCTGGGAGCACGGCCGACGGCGCGCCTGCCGGGCAAGGGAGAGGACGTCCACCACCCGGGCTTCCTGGAGCGGCTGGGAGCCTCTTCCACGGAGGCACTGGTGGTTCTGGACATGGGCAGCCGCGCGGAACCGCTGCTGCCCGGCGTGCCCACGCTCGTGGTGGACCACCACGCGTCGGAGGCATTCCCCCCCGACGCGCAGGTGCTCACCGCCTACGGCCATGCCCCCGTGGCGAACACGAGCCTGCTCACCTACGTGCTCACGTCCTCGTTCATCGTGCCGGGTCCGCTGGAGTGGCTGGCGGTGCTGGGGACGGTGGCGGACCTGGGCACGGACGCGCCGATGCCGTTCCTCAAGGACGCACTGCGCCGGGCGAAGCGCTCGTCCGTCACGGAAGCGGTGGCGCTGCTCAACGCGGCCCGCCGCTCCAGCCGGTTCGCGGCGCCGCTGGCGATGCAGGTGCTCCTGCGCTCGGGCAGCGCGACGGACATCGCGGAGGGGCGCGTGCCCGGCGTGGACGCGCTGCGCGACTGCCGCCTGGAGGTGCAGCGCGAGGTGGCCCGGTGCGCGAAGACGCCGCCGCGCTTCGCGGGCAACCTGGCGCTCCTGTTGTTCAGCTCCGAGGCGCAGGTGCATCCGCTGGTGGCCATGCGCTGGATACAGCGGTTGCCGGACCACATCGTCGTCGCCGCCAACACGGGCTACCTGCCCGGCCGCGTGAACTTCGTGCTGCGAAGCCGCGAGCCGGTGGACCTGCTCGCGCTGCTGCGAGGGCTGGACCTGCCTCCGATGGGAGGCTCGTTCGCGCATGGCCATTCACGGGCCACGGGCGGCAGCCTGCCTCCCGCGGACTTCCTGCGCCTGATGGACGCCCTGGGGTTCCGGGGGCTGAGCGACCGGGACGTGGAGCGGCGCGGCGTGGCGCCAGGCTGAGGTGCTCAGGGCCGTTGCGATATGACGGAGGGGATGACTCGCGCCCTCCTCCCCCTCCTCTTCTCGCTGTGTCTCGCCTGCGGTTCGACGAACGATGATCCGCCGAACCCCGGTGGCGAGGCCTGCGAGCGGTATTCGTTCCCGCTGTCGGACATGTCGCCGGCCAATCACGTGAGCTCGTGCGGCAGCACCGCGTGCGGCAACGGAGAGAACCCACCCAACTCCGGCCTGCACTGCGCCACGTGGCTGTCATGCCGCAGCTACACCGTGGAGCAGCCGCGCTGTTCGTGGATCCACAACCTGGAGCATGGCCACGCGGTGTTCCTCTACAACTGCCCGGAGGGCTGCCCCGATGACGTCGCGAAGCTGGAGGCCGCGATGGCGAAGGCCGCGGTGGGCAGCAACGGCGTGCGCCGCGCGCTCGTTGCTCCAGACGCGCAACTGCCCAAGCGCTTCGCGGCGCTGCTGTGGCGCCGCACATACCTGATGGACTCCGTGGATCCAGACGCGCTCACGTGCCTGCTCGCGTTGCAAGATATCGACGCCAATGAACCAGGACTTGTCTGTCCTCCTTGAAGTATCAGCAATCACGGAACAAATGGCATACACGAACGTACCGCCAAATTTTTGCGTGCATTGCCTCAGGGTCTCTTAATCCGAGACACGCGCCGCCCCTGTTTGACCCGCCTGCGCTTCCCCGGGCGGTCCTGAGTCCACCACCCCCTTTGTCGGGGGTGGCGCGTCGACATGACCGACACCGTCGACGTCCCCGTGTCTCCTCGGGGTCTGGCGCCTCGAAACATCGCCGATGCTTTCGAGGTCCAGGCCGCGCTCCGTCCCCAGGCCGTCGCTGTCCGGTGTGATGGACAGCAGCTCACGTACGAGGAGCTGGATGCGCGGGCGAACCGGCTCGCGGGCTGGTTGAAGGCGCGGGGTGTAGGACGCGAACGGCCCCAGGTGGGCGTGTGTCTGCCGCGCTCGGTGGATCTCATCGTCACGCTGGTCGGCATCCTCAAGGCGGGCGGTGCATACGTTCCGCTGGATCCGGAGTACCCCTCGGAGCGGCTGGCCTTCATGGCCACGGATTCGCGCGTGCGGATCATCGTCACGCATGCCGGGCTGGAGTCACACCTGCCGTCGGGGGACTGGCACACGCTCCGGCTGGACACGGACGCGGACGCATTGGCGGGCTTCAGCGACGGGCCCATCGCGCGCGACGTCGTGGAGGACGACCTGGCCTATGTCGTCTTCACCTCCGGATCCACGGGGCGTCCCAAGGGCGTGTGCGTGCCCCACCGGGGCGTGCTGCGGCTGGTGCTCGACCCCGACTACGTGCACCTGGGGCCGGATGAGGTGCTGTTGCAGTTGGCGCCGGTGGCCTTCGACGCGTCCACGTTCGAGCTCTGGGGTCCGCTGCTCAACGGCGGCCGGGTCGCCGTGTTCTCGCGAGGCGCCTCCGCGCTGGACGAGTTGGGAGACTTCCTGCGCGAGGAGCGCGTGACGACGGCGTTCCTCACCACCGGCCTGTTCAACACGCTGGTGGACCGGGGCCTGCCGGGCACGGAGACGCTGCGGCAGCTCTATACGGGCGGCGAGGTGATGTCGCTGCCCCACGCGCGCCGGGCGCTGGAGGCCCTGCCGCGCACGCGCATCTTCAACTGCTACGGCCCCACGGAGAACACCACCTTCACGAGCTGCCAGCTCCTGTGCGCGCCGCTCGGCTCCGAGCCCGCGCCCATTGGCCATGCCATCTCCGGCACGCGGATGTACGTGCTGGACCCGGAGGGCCGCGAGCTGCCCGTGGGCGCCGTGGGCGAGCTGTACACCGGAGGCAGCGGTGTCGCGTGGGGCTACTGGGAGCGCCCGGACCTCACCGCCGAACGGTTCCTGCCGGATCCCTTCAGCACCGAACCGGGCGCGCGCATGTACCGCTCGGGAGACCTCGCGCGGCGGCTCGAGGACGGCGCGGTGGACTTCGTGGGACGCGTGGACCACCAGGTCAAGGTGCGCGGCTTCCGCATCGAACCGGGAGAGATTGAAGCGGCGCTGCGCCTGCATGCTTCCGTGCAGGAGGCCGTGGTGATGGTGCGCGAGGACGTGCCGGGAGATCGGCGGCTCGTGGCGTATGTGACGGCGTCGGAGCCCCTGACGGCGCCGGCGCTGCGGGCGCACCTGAAGGGCCACCTGCCCGCGCACATGCTGCCGTCGGCCATCGTCGTCCTGGACGTGATGCCGCTCACGGCCAATGGCAAGGTGGAGCGCAAGGCGCTGCCAGACCCACGCGACTGCCCCGGGGCCGAAGAGGACTTCGTCGCGCCTGAGACCGCGCTGGAACGGACCGTCGCCCGGGTCTGGGCGGACGTGCTGCGCGTGGAGGCGGTCAGCGCCACGGCGGACTTCTTCGAGCTGGGTGGGCAATCCCTCCTGGCCACGCAGGCCATGGGCCGGCTGTGCGATGTGCTCCAGCGTCCCGTGCCGCTGCGCCTGCTGTTCGCGAACCCCCTCCTGCGGGACTTCGCCGCCGCGCTGGAGGTGGCCGCGCCGACAGTGGAGCGCGCCGAGGCTCCCATTCCTCCCTGCACGGACGCGGCGCGGGAGCAGTTGTCGTTCGCTCAGCAGCGGCTGTGGTTCCTGGACCAGTGGATGCCAGGCTCCGCGCTGTATTCGCTGCCGTTCGCGTTCCGTCTGGAAGGGCCGCTGGATACTGCCGCGCTGGAGCAAGCGCTCCAGGCCGTGGTGGATCGGCATGAATCCCTGCGCACCACCTTTCCTGGTGAAGGCACCGCCATCCAGCACGTCGCCGCGCGCGTCCCCGTGACGCTGGAGCGCGCGGAGTCCGGCTCGGAGCAAGAGACGCTCGCGTGCATGCAGCGTGAAGCGGAACGGCCGTTCGACCTGGCCCGAGGTCCGTTGTTCCGTGCGCTGCTCATCCGTGAAGCGGAGCAGCGGCACGTGCTGGTGCTCAACCTGCACCACATCGTCTCCGACGGCTGGTCCTTCGGCGTGCTGTATCAGGAGCTGTCGACGGCGTACCGCGCTCGGGACCTGGCGCCCCTGCCCCTCCAGTATCCCGACTACGCGGCGTGGCAGCGCCAGTGGCTCCAGGGAGATGTGCTCCAGCGGGAGCTGGGCTTCTGGGAGAAGCAGCTCGCGGACGTGCCGCATGTGCTGGAGCTGCCCACCGACCGTCCGCGTCCCGCGGTGCAGCGGTTCGCGGGTGCCATTCATCGCTTCACGGTCCCGGCGCAGCTCCACCGTTCGCTGGAGGAGCTGGCCCGCCGCGAAGGGGCCACGCTGTTCATGGCCCTGCTCACCGGGTTCCAGGTGCTGTTGTCGCGCTACAGCGGCCAGCGGGACTTCGTCGTGGGCACGCCCATCGCGAACCGCACGCGGAAGGAGCTGGAGGGGCTCATCGGCTTCTTCGTCAACACGCTGCCCATCCGTGCCCGCTTCGAGGGAGAACCGTCGTTCCTCCAGTTGTTGGGACAGGTGCGCGACCGCGCGCTGGGGGCATATGCCCATCAGCACCTGCCATTCGAGAAGCTGGTGGAAGCGCTCCAGGTCGAGCGCGAGCCGAGTCGGACGCCCCTCATCCAGGTGCTCTTCGCGCTCCAGAACGCGCCCACGTCGCGGCTCCAGTTCCCGGACGTCACCGTCACCCCGCTGACGCTGGACACGCGCACGTCCAAGTTCGACCTGTTCCTCGCGCTGGAGGAATCCGGTGACGCGCTCGCGGGCACGCTCGAATACGCCACGGCGCTGTTCGATGCGGCCACCATCGAGCGCCTGACGGAGCACTACCTCCAGGTGCTGCGGTGCTTCGTGGAAGCGCCGGACCGGGCCACCGGAGACGCGGTGTTCCTGTCGGAGGTGGAACAGCGGCGGGTGCTCCGCGACTGGAACGCGTCGGCACGGCCCTACCCTTCGGAGCTGTCCATCGTGGACGCCTTCGCGCTCCAGGTCGCGCGGCGGCCTGATGCCATCGCAGTGAGTCACGGGGCAGTGACGCTCACGTACGCGGAGCTGGATGCGCGTGCGGAGCACCTGGCCCGGCGGCTGCGGTCGCTTGGAGTAGGTCGGCGCGCGCCGCAGGTGGGCGTGTGCCTGCCGCGCTCGGTGGACCTCATCGTGTCGCTCCTGGCCATCCTCAAGGCGGGCGGCGCCTACGTCCCGCTGGATCCGGAGCACCCTTCCGAGCGGCTCGCCTTCATGGCCACCGATGCGCGACTGGTCGCCATCGTCACGCATGAGGCGCTGGCGTCCGGATTGCCTCCGGGTTCATGGACGCCCGTGTGCCTGGATGTGCCGTGGGAAGCCATGGAGGCACCGGCGGCCGAGCCCGCGATGCCGGTGGACCTGGCGCACATCATCTACACGTCCGGCTCCACGGGCCGGCCCAAGGGCGTGTGCATCCCGCATCAGGGCGTGGTGCGGCTGGTGCTCAACCCGGACTACGTGCAGCTGAGGCCCGGCGACCGGATGGCGCAGTCCACGACCATCGCGTTCGACCTGTCCACGCTGGAGATCTGGGGCGCGCTGCTCAACGGGGCCACACTGGTCCTGTTCACCAAGGACGAAATCATCGACCCGGACGTCCTGGCGCGCAGGCTCCAGGACGAGCGCATCACGCACATGGTGCTGGCCACGGCGTTGTTGAACCACGTCGCCCGCTCGCGGCCCGAGGCCTTCCGCCACCTGTCCTGGATGATCTTCGGCGGCGAGGCCGCGGATGTCGCCAGCGTCAACGCGGTGCTTTCGCACGGCGGCCCCACTGCGTTGATCAACGGGTACGGTCCCACGGAGAACACGTCGTTCAGCACGTGGCACCGGGTGCCGCACGCGGGCGTCGAGTCCGTGCCCATCGGTGGGCCGATCGCCAACAGCACGGCGTATGTGCTCGATGCCCGGTTCCAGTTGGTGCCTCCTGGCGTCGTAGGCGAGCTGTTCGTCGGGGGTGACGGACTGGCGCTCGGGTACTGGGACCGGTCCGGACTCACGGCGGAGAAGTTCGTTCCCCATCCGTTCAGCGACGTGCCCGGTGCCCGGCTCTATCGCACGGGTGACCTGGTCCGGCAGCGCACGGATGGCGTGCTGGAGTACGTGGGCCGCCGCGACCATCAGGTGAAGCTGCGGGGCTTCCGCATCGAGCTGGGCGAAGTGGAAGCAGCCCTGCGACAGCACCCGGCCGCGCGGGAGGCACTCGTGCTGTTGCGTGAGGACACGCCGGGAGACCGCCGGCTCGTGGCCTACGTCGCGGCGACGGACGTCACGGACACGGTGTTCCGTGAGTTCCTCCAGGCACGGCTCCCGGGCCACATGGTGCCCGCCGCGTTCGTGGTGCTGGAGTCGCTGCCCCTCACGCCCAATGGGAAGATCGACCGGCGCGCGCTGCCCGTTCCCGAGGCCTCCGGCACCGAGGGCTTCATCGCACCCCGGAGCCCGCTCGAAGCGCGAATCGCCGGCATCTGGGCCTCGCTGCTGGGAGGACGCGAGGTGGGGGCACACTCCCACTTCTTCGACCTGGGCGGGCATTCGCTGCTGGCTACGCAGGTGGTGTCACGCGTGCGGGATGCGCTGGGCGTGTCCCTCCCCGTGCGCGCGCTCTTCGAGGCACCTCGCCTGGAGGCGTTCGTCCGGACAGTGGAAGGCCTGCTCGCACAAGGGCATCGGGAGGCATCGCGCATCCCCGTGATGCATCGCGGGGCCGGACCGCTTCCGCTGTCCTTCGCGCAGGAGCGGCTGTGGTTCCTGGGCCGGCTCCACGACGCCCCCGGCGTCTACAACATGCCCATGGCGCTGCGCGTGGACGGTCCACTGGATGTCCCGGTGCTGCGCGCCAGCCTGGAAGCGCTCGTGCTGCGCCACGAGTCCCTCCGCACCACGTTCCCGGAGGGCGACCGCCCCACGCAGCACATCGCGGAAGCGCCTGTCTTCACGCTGGAGGTTCAGCAGCTCGACGATGATTCACAGGTTCAAGCTCTCTTGCGGCAGGAGGCAGAGCGGTCCTTCGACCTCGCGCGGGGACCGCTGTTCCGGGCGTTGCTGCTCCGGCTCCAGGGCACGTGCTCAGTGCTGGTGCTCAACCTGCACCACATCGTGTCCGATGGTTGGTCGCTGGGCGTGCTCTACCGTGAGCTGTCCATGGAGTACGGCGCACGACTCCAGGGCCAGCCGGCGCGACTGTCATCGCTGCCCGTGCAGTACGCGGACTACGCGGCGTGGCAGCGCGAGTGGCTCCAGGGCGACGTGCTCCAGGGGCAGCTCGCGTTCTGGAAGGAACAGCTCGCGGACGCGCCGCATGTCCTGGAGCTGCCCACCGACCATCCCCGTCCGGCCGTGCAGCGGTTCGATGGCTCCACCTTCCGGTTCGTGTTGCCGTCCGAGCTCCGTCGCGCGCTGGAGGCCCTGGCCCGAGAAGAAGGGGCCACGCTGTTCATGACGCTGATGGCGGGCTTCCAACTGCTGCTGTCGCGCTACAGCGGGCAGCGGGACTTCATCGTCGGCACGCCCATCGCCAATCGCACTCGCGAGGAGATGGAAGGCCTCATCGGCTTCTTCGTCAACACGCTGCCCCTGCGGGCCCACCTGCGCGACGGTGTCTCCTTCCGCGAGGTGGTGCGGCAGGTACGGGACCGGGCCCTGGGTGCGTACGCGCATCAGGAGCTTCCGTTCGAAAAGCTCGTGGAGGAGTTGCACGTTGAGCGCGCCCTGAGCCACGGGCCGCTGGTGCAGGTGATGTTCGCCTTGCAGAACGCGCCCGGCACGTTGCCCCAGCTTCCGGGCCTCCAGGTCCAGGCGGTGGAGCTGCCGCTCCAGACCTCCAAGTTCGATCTCAGCTTGATGCTGGAGGAGACCGGCGACGGACTCTCGGGCGTCCTCGAATACGCGAGCGCGCTGTTCGAGTCCCACACCATCGAGCGGATGGCGGGCCACTTCCACCGCCTGCTCGAAGGTGCGCTCCATCAGCCGGATTCGGCCATCGCTGCCCTGCCCTGGCTCTCCGAAACAGAGCGGCATCAGGTCCTCGTCGGCTGGAACGACACCGCGCGGCCCTACCCGCGCGACGCCTCCCTTGTGCGTGCCTTCAACGCGCAGGTGGCCGCGCGCCCGGAGGCCATTGCCGTACGACACGGTCCGGATGCGCTCACCTACGCGGAGCTGGATGCTCGCGCCAATCAGGTCGCGTGGGCGCTCAAGGCCCAGGGGGTCGGACGAGATGCGCGTGTCGGTGTGTGCCTGCCCCGCTCCGTCGATCTCATCGTGTCGCTCGTCGCCATCCTCAAGGCGGGCGGTGCCTACGTGCCGCTGGACCTGGACTATCCGGCGGACCGGCTTGCCTTCATGGCCACGGATGCTCGGCTCGTCGCGGTCGTCACCGCGTCGGCATTCGTGAGTCATGTCCCGGAAGGACCGTGGAAGGTCCTGCGACTGGATTCGCTCCCGAACGGACTGGAGCGCCACGCACCTCCGGATGCGTGCACGGGCGATGACCTGGCGCACGTCATCTACACGTCCGGCTCCACGGGCCGACCCAAGGGCGTGTGCATCCCGCACCGGGGTGTCGCCCGTCTGGTCCTCGCCCCGGACTTCATCCAGCTCCGCCCCGAGGACCGCATCGCCCAGGCGTCCACGGTCGCCTTCGATGCTTCGACGTTCGAGCTGTGGAGCGCACTGCTCAACGGCGCGACGCTGGTCCTCCTTTCGAAGGAAGAGGTCATCGAGCCCTCGGTGCTCGCGCGGCGGGTCCGCGAAGAGGGCATCACGGTCATGTTCCTGACCACGGCGCTCCTCAACCACGTCGCGCGCACGGACCCGTCGCTGCTCAAGGGCCTGCGGTGGCTCCTGTTCGGTGGCGAGGCCGCGGACCCGGCCTGCATCCGCGCCATCCTCTCCCACAGCGCACCAGAGCACATCGTTCACGCCTACGGCCCAACGGAGAACACCGTGTACAGCACGTGGTTCTCTCCGACGCACGTCGAACCTGATGCGGTGACGGTGCCCATCGGACGCCCGGTCTCCAACAGCACGGCCTACGTGCTGGACGCGCACCTGCATCCGGTGGCGCCCGGAATCGTCGGTGAGCTGTTCGTCGGCGGCGACGGCCTGGCCTGGGGCTACTGGGAGCGGCCCGACCTCACCGCCACGGCGTTCATCCCCCATCCCTTCGCAAAGACCCCGGGCGCTCGCCTCTACCGCACCGGCGACCTCGTCCGTCAGCGCCACGACGGCGCCTTCGACTTCGTCGGACGCCGCGACCACCAGGTCAAGGTGCGCGGCTTCCGCATCGAACCCGGTGAAATCGAAGCCGTCCTGCGCCAGCACCCGGCCGTGCGCGAAGCGCTGGTGCTCGTGCGCGAGGACTCGCCCGGTGACAAGCGGCTGGTGGCCTACGTCACCTTCCGTGACACGGTGACGGCCAGCGACCTGCGTGCCCATGCCCAGGGTTCGCTCCCCAGCCACATGGTCCCCTCGGCGTTCGTGCTGATGGACGCGCTGCCGCTCAACGCGAACGGCAAGGTGGACCGCCGCGCACTGCCCGTGCCCGAAGGTGACATGCCGACCACGGCAGGCACACGGACGCTGACCGCACTGGAGCAGACGTTAAGCGCCATCTGGTGCGCGGTGCTCCAGCGGGCCCACGTCCCCGTCGATGCGAACTTCTTCGACCTGGGTGGACACTCGCTGCTGGCCACGCGGATCGTCTCCCGGACGTCGAAGGTGCTGGGCGTTCCCGTCCCCGTGCGGACCCTCTTCGAGTTCCCCACCATCGAAGCCCTGGCGCGCGCACTGGAAGGACTCTCGCGGGACACGTCTCAGTCGGTTCCGGCGCTCCGGACGTGGAACCGTGGAGGACCGCCGCCCCTGTCCTTCGCGCAGGAGCGGCTCTGGTTCCTCAACCAGTTCCACTCGGACCGGGCCGCGTACAACATGCCCATGGCGCTGCGGCTGGATGGGGCGCTGGACGTGGAGGCGCTGGAGCACGCCCTCCAGGCGCTGGTGGACCGGCATGAATCCCTGCGCACGGTGTTCCCGGGTGAAGGCATCCCCGCGCAGCGCATCCTGCCGCGGATGCCCGTGTCCCTCCGCCGGGTCGACGCATCGTCCAGGGACGAAGCGGAAGCCCTGCTGCGCGAGGACGCGGAGACACCCTTCGACCTCGCGGAGGGTCCGCTGTTCCGCGCCCTCCTGGTGCGTGAGGACGCCGAGCACCATGTGCTGCTGCTCAACCTGCACCACATCGTGTCCGACGGCTGGTCGATGGGCGTGCTCTACCGTGAGCTGTCCGCCGAATACGAAGCGCGTCGCGCGGGCCGGGACTCGGACCTGACGCCCCTGCCCGTGCAGTACGCGGACTACGCGGCGTGGCAGCGTGAGTGGCTCCAGGGTGACGTGCTCCAGCGGCAGCTCGGCTTCTGGAAGCAGCAGCTGGCGGACGCGCCGCATGTCCTGGAGCTGCCCACCGATCATCCCCGGCCGGCCGTGCAGCAGTTCGCGGGATCCACCCACGTCTTCACCCTTCCGCGGAGCGTGCTCGAAGCATTGGAGGGCCTGGGCCGCCAGGAAGGGGCCACGCTGTTCATGACGTTGATGGCGGGCTTCCAGATGCTGCTGTCGCGCTACAGCGGGCAGAGGGACTTCATCGTCGGCACGCCCATCGCCAACCGCACGCGCGAGGAAGTGGAAGGCCTCATCGGCTTCTTCGTCAACACGCTCCCCCTGCGGGCCCACCTGCGCGACGATGCCTCCTTCCGCGCGGTGGTGCGGCAGGTGCGGGACCAGGCCCTGGGTGCGTACGCGCATCAGGAGTTGCCGTTCGAAAAGCTCGTGGAGGAGCTGCACGTTGAGCGCGCTCTGAGTCACGGGCCGTTGGTGCAGGTGATGTTCGCCTTGCAGAACGCACCTGGGACGCCGCCCCAGCTTCCGGGCCTCCAGGTCCAGGCGATGGAGCTTCAGACCCCGACCTCCAAGTTCGACCTCACCCTGGCCCTGACCGAAACCCCGGAAGGCCTCGGCGGCACGTTCGAGTACGCGACCTCGCTGTTCGAACCTCGCACCATCGAGCGGATGGCGGACTACTTCCGCCGGCTCCTCGAAGGCGCGCTCCATCAGCCCGACGCAGCCATCCATGCGCTCCCCTGGCTGTCCGACACGGAGCGCCAACAGGTCCTCACGGCCTGGAACGACACGGGCCGGCCCTATCCGAATAACCGCTCCCTGGCGCAGGCCTTCGAAGCCCAGGTGGCCACGCGCCCGGAGGCCATCGCCGTGCGCCATGGGTCGCAGGCGCTCACCTACGCGGAGCTGGACGCCCGCGCCAACCA
Organism: Corallococcus sp. M7; assembly: GCF_054512695.1. Classification (NCBI taxonomy): domain Bacteria; kingdom Pseudomonadati; phylum Myxococcota; class Myxococcia; order Myxococcales; family Myxococcaceae; genus Corallococcus; species Corallococcus sp. M7. The sequence continues at coordinate 4,629,928 of NZ_CM137252.1, read as the reverse complement.
GGTCGCGTGGACGCTCAAGGCTCAGGGCATTGGACCGGATGCGCCCCGCGTGGGCGTGTGCCTGCCTCGCTCCATCGAGCTCATCGTGGCGCTTGTCGCCGTGCTCAAGGCGGGCGGCGCCTACGTGCCATTGGATCCGGACTACCCGGTGGATCGCCTGGCCCTCATGATCTCCGATGCGAAGGTGCATCGGATCATCACGAGTGCGACGTCCTCGAGCCGGTTCTCCTCGGACAGCGTCGGTTGCATCCGCATCGATGCGTTGGAGGCCCCCGCGCATCCCGGCTCTCCCTACGACGCGACGCGCTTCCATCCCTTGGAGCCCGCGTACGTCATCTACACGTCCGGCTCCACGGGCCGGCCCAAGGGCGTGTGCGTTCCGCATCAGGCCGTGATGCGGCTGGTGATGGATCCGGACTACATCCCCTTCGGTCCGGACGACCGCGTGGCCCAGGCGGCGACGGTGTCCTTCGATGCCTCGACCTTCGAGGTGTGGGGCGCGCTGCTCAATGGCGCCACGCTCGTCCTGTTCTCCAAGGAAGACATCATCGAACCCGCGACGCTGGCCCGGGGTCTGCGGGACGAACGCATCACCGCCCTGTTCCTCACCACGGCCCTCTTCAACCACGTCACCCGGACGGAGCCCACGGCCTTCAATGGCCTGTCCACGCTCCTCTTCGGTGGCGAGGCCTCGGACCCGGCCTGCGTGAACCGGTTGCTTGAGCACGGTGGGCCTCGCAGGCTGGTGCACGTCTACGGACCCACGGAGAACACCACGTTCAGCACGTGGCACCTCGTCACGGAGCCCGTCACGGGCACGGTGCCCATTGGCAAGCCCCTCTCCAACAGCACGGCCTACGTGCTGGACGCGCACCTGCACCCGGTGGCGCCGGGCATCGTCGGTGAGCTGTTCGTCGGCGGCGACGGCCTCGCCTGGGGCTACTGGGAGCGGCCCGACCTCACCGCCACCGCGTTCATCCCCCATCCCTTCGCGAACACTCCAGGTGCCCGCCTCTACCGCACCGGAGACCTGGTCCGTCAGCGCCACGACGGTGCCTTCGACTTCGTGGGACGCCGCGACCACCAGGTCAAGGTACGCGGCTTCCGCATCGAACCCGGTGAAATCGAAGCCGTCCTGCGCCAGCACCCGGCCGTGCGCGAAGTGCTGGTGCTCGTGCGCGAGGACTCTCCCGGTGACAAGCGGCTGGTCGCCTACGTCACCTTCCGCGACTCGGTGACGGCCAGCGACCTGCGTGCCCATGCCCAGGGTTCGCTCCCCAGCCACATGGTCCCCTCCGCGTTCGTGCTGATGGACGCGCTGCCGCTCAACTCGAACGGCAAGGTGGACCGCCGCGCATTGCCCCGCCCTTCCGATGCCACGGAGACGGACGAGGCCGGCGTGTTGCCTCGCACGCCGCTGGAACAACAGATCGCGAGCATCTGGGCGGAGGTCCTGGGCCGCACGGTCATCAGCGTCACCGCGAGCTTCTTCGACCTGGGCGGCCATTCGCTGCTCGCGGCACAGCTCGTGTCCAAGCTGTCGGAGCACTTCCCGTTCAAGGTCCCGCTTCAGGTCCTCTTCCAGAGTCCAACGGTCGCGGCGCTCGCGCAGTGGATCCAGGCGAAGCTCACGCCCGATGCACCGGCGTCCTCCCAGGGCCCCACGCTTCCTGAAGGCATCGTACGGCTCCAGGATGGGCGCTCCGACCTTCCGCCGCTGTGGTGCATGCACCCGGTGGGCGGCACGGTGTTCTGCTACCAGGACCTCGTGCGGGCGCTCGGTCCCGACCGCACGGTGTATGGCTTCCAGGCTCCCGGCGTGAACGGTGAGTGCCCACCGCTGGGCAGCATCGAAGTGCTCGCGGCACATCACCTGGGCGCCATGCTCCAGTGGCAGCCCCAGGGGCCCTACTACCTCGTAGGCCTCTCCATGGGCGGCACCATCGTCTACGAGATGGCCCAGCGCATGCTCGCGCTGGGCGTTCCTCCGGCGCTGCTCGTCTTCCTCGACACGCCGGGCCCCGGCCAGATGCCCACGCGGTTCGAGGACGACGCCGCGCTGCTCGCGGCCATGTTCGGCGATGACACACCGGCGCTGGCCCAGCGCCTGCGCTCCCTTCCTCCGCATGAGCAGATGAAGGAGGTGCTGCGCCAGGCTCGCGAGGGCGCGACCGTGCCGGACTCGTATTCGCTGCGCGACCTGGAGATCTTCCTGGACGTGTGGAAGGCCCACATGCGCGCCCTCTTCAGCTACGAGCCAGTGCCCTACGAGGGCGCGGCCACGTACCTGAAGGCCCAGGTCCACGTGCCGCCCCACCCGCTGCACCCGGAACAGCCGTGGCAGGGGCTCGTGCGGCACGGGCTGGAGGTCCTGCCCGTGCCCGGCAACCACCAGACGATGATCGAACCGCCGAACGTCGAGACCATGGCGAGGCACCTGACCGCGTGCCTGCGGCGCATCGAGGACACCATGGCCCGAAGCTCGGTGGCGTAGCGGCTTGAGGAGCCCCCGGCGGCGTGTCCGGTGAGCGGACGGCCAGGGGGCAGCGCGGGCTCGAACCGGAAGGACTGAGGGCGCCGGAGCGTACTAGCGCCTCCATGACCAACACCATTCGACGCGCTTTCGCGGCGCTGCTGACGCTGACGTGTCTCGGGGCGCTGTCCGCCCAGGCCGCCACGGGTGTGCAGGGCCCCGTGCCCCCGGCCTTCCAGAATCGCTTGATGGTGGGCCTCTTCGAGGAGGCCGGCCAGAACTGGATGCGGGACAGCAACGTCCCCTGGGACGCCCGCTACCGCTACTTCACCAAGGGCTGGGCGGACAACTGGGGCTACGGCGCCCGCGACGGCAGCTGGGCGGCCAGCTTCTTCACGGAGACGAAGGCGCAGGGCTACGTCCCCGTCGTCACCTACTACCAGCTCTTCGGTGAGCCGGGCGGCGGCGAGCAGGAGACGCTCGCGAAGCTGAAGAACGCCTCCACCATGCGCAGCTACTTCGAGGACGTGAAGCTGCTCCTCCAGCGCGCTAAGGCCTTCGGAAGCCCGGTCATCCTCCATGTGGAACCGGACGCGGTCGGCTTCATGCAGTTCCAGACGGCCTCCAACCCCAACGCCCCCGCGGCCATCGCCTCCTCGGGGATGCCGGAGCTCGCGGGTCTGCCCAACACCGTCGCCGGATGGAGCCTGGCGTTCCTCCAACTGCGCAAGGCCGTGGGCGCGAACAACGTCGTGCTGGGCCTGCACATCTCCGCGTGGGCCAGCGGCAAGGACATCGCGTTCAACTCGCTCACGGATCCGCTCCAGCCGGAGGTGGACAAGGTCGTCAACTTCCTCAAGCCGCTGGGCCTGGGCACCAACGTCACCGGCGCCACCTACGACGTGCTCGTGGGCGACCCGCTGGACCGCGACGCGGACTTCTACCGGCTCACGCAGGGCGCGGACCACACGTGGGACATGAGCGATTCCGCGTCCCTCACGTCGCGCTCGTACAACCGCTACGCGGAGTGGCTGCGCCTCTGGAACCAGACCAGCGGCAAGCGCTGGATGCTGTGGCAGATCCCGCTGGGCAACTCCAACCACCTCAACATCAACAACGGCGGCGGGCCGCGCCAGGGCTACAAGGACAACCGCACCGAGTACTTCTTCGGCTCGAGTGGTGATGCGCACCGGCGCAAGTTCGCCAACGTGGGCGTCGTCGCCCTGCTGTACGGCGCGGGCGCGGGCGGCCAGAGCTCCTACCAGAACGACCAGGGCACCGACGGCCAGCCGTACCTGAAGCAGCGCGCGGCCACGTTCCTCAACGCGGGCGGACTCACCCTGCCCGCGACCGGCACCACGCTTCCGCCCCCGGGCGGCGGCGGATCCACCGATGGCGGCACCGTGGACGCCGGCACCCCGCCGGTCGACGCGGGCACCTCCGACGGCGGCACGCGCCCCGATGGTGGCACCGACGGCGGCGTGGACGGCGGCACGCGTCCGGACGCCGGCACCGACGGCGGCACCGGTTCCTCCGACGCGGGCACCGCGACCGACCCGTCGAAGTATGGCTTCGAGTCCAGCACGCAGGGCTGGACCGCCAGCGGCGCCGCGCTGTCGCCCGTAAGCAGCACCACGGCCAGGGCCTACGCGGGCATCCGTTCGCTGGCCGTGCCCTTCAACGGCACGTCCGGCAACGCCACGGTGGCCGTGTCCAACGCGGCCGTGCCGTCTGGCAAGACGGTGACGTTCCGGCTGTGGCTGCCCACCGGAAGCAAGATCACCGGCGTCCAGCCCTACACCCTGGAAGGCGCCTCCGCGAACTGGCGCTGGACGGGCAACTGGATTCCCGTGGGCAACCTCATGGCCGGCGCGTGGAACGCCATCACCGTGAAGCTGCCCTCCGGCTCCACCACCCCGCTGTACCAGCTGGGCGTGGAGTTCCAGACGACGGGCACGTGGAAGGGCACGGTCTACCTCGACGCCGTCAGCTGGTAGTCCAAGCAGTCGCCGGTCCCGCGGGCGCGTGCATCCGCCCGCGGGACCGACGTAGGGTAGCGCCCCCCGTGAGCACCCTGCCCTCCGCCGTCCCCGCCTCCCGCGAGCGCGTGCGCGCCATCGACTGGCTGCGCGGCCTCTCCGTCCTCTTCATGATCCAGACCCATGCGCTCGTGCTGCTCACCCCCGAGCTGCGCAAGAGCGTGTGGACCGGACGGCTGCTCAAGGTCGACGGGCTGGTGGCCCCCGCGTTCATCTTCTCCGCCGGGTTCGCGCTGGCCCTGCTCATGGTGCGCAGCGCCGCCTCGGGCGTGCTGAACGAGCGCGTGCGCCGCAACCTGCGCCGCATCACGGAGGTGTTCGCTGTCGCCGCGCTCGTCAACTGGGTGTGGTTCCCCATCCGCTCCGAGCCCGTGTGGCTCTTGCGCCTGGACATCCTCCACTGCGTGGGGCTGTGCCTGCTGCTCACCCTGCCCATGGCCGCGCTGCTGGCCCCGCGTCCGCGCGTGCTCGCGGGCACCGCGTTCGTCCTGGCGATGGTGGCGTTCGCGCTGGCGCCCTTCAGCGACTCCGCGGGCGAGCCCTGGGCGTCGTTCCTGCGCAAGTCCAACTGGGCCCCCTTCCCGCTGGTGCCGTGGGTGGGCTTCGCGTGGCTGGGCGCCTTCGCGGGCTGCATCGCGGGGGCGTGGGGCCGCAAGGGCCTGGCGCGGGCCCTGGGCTTCCTCATCGCGCTGGGGCTCCTGGGCACGTTGATGCCGGGCGTGCTCAACAACCTCTACCCGCCGCACCGCTTCTTCGTCACCAACCCGTCCAACTCCGCCACCCGCTTCATGTGGGTCTGCGCGGTGCTGCTCGTGCTGTTGTGGGTGGAGGGACGGATGGCGCCGGACGCGAAGCCTTCCCGCGCGCGGCGCTTCCTGGAGGTGTTCGGCACCGCGTCACTGTCCGCCTACTTCTTCCACGAGATGCTGCTGTACTACCGCGTCTTCGGCGTCTTCTCGTTCCAGAAGCTGTGGGGCGACTCCAGCGGGTGGCTGAAGTACGCGGGCCTGCTCGCGCTGCTCATCGCGTGCACGTTCGTGCTGTGCGTCGCGTGGGATCCGGTGGAGCGCGCGGTGAAGAAGGGCTTCGCGCGCGCCGGACAGTGGCTGCTCAGTGCGCCGCGCTGGCTGCGGCCTGCTCGAAGGCGCGGATGATCTCCGGCGGGGCCTGCACCAGTTCAATCAGCACGCCCTCGCCGCTCAGCGGGAACTGATCGCTGGCCTTCGGGTGGATGAAGCACACGTCGAAGCCCGCCGCGCCCTTGCGGATGCCGCCGGGCGTGAAGCGCATGCCCTGCCCCTCCAGCCACTTGACGGCCACCGCCAGGTCGTCCACCCACAGGCCCACGTGGTTGAGCGCCGGGTCGTGGACCTTGGGGCGGCCGTCGGGATTGACGGGCTGCATCAAGTCCACCTCCACCTTGAAGGGGCCCGCGCCCGCCACGACGATGTCCTCGTCCACGTTCTCCTTCTCGCTGCGGTAGGTGCCGTGGGCCGTCAGGCCCAGCGTGTCCACCCACAGCTTGCGCAGGGCGCCCTTGTCGAGCCCCCCGATGGCGATCTGCTGGATGCCCAGAATCCGGAACGGTCGTGTCGTCTCCATGGCCGGGGACCGTCGCAAATGGGGTCCCCCCACGCAAGCGCGGCCCACGTCCGGACCCGGGAAAAATTCACCGGATAAACCCATTCCGGAGGTCGGTCGTTTCCAGGGGCACGCTGACTTCCTCCCGCCGTCCCGGAGCCGTCCATGTCCCCTTTCTTCTCCAAGCGCCGCGTGTCCTTCGTCAGTGGTGCCCTCCTCTGCGCCAGCCTCGTGGGCGCGTGCTCCTCCAGGGAGCCGGCGCAGGGCAACATGTCGGCGCACGCCGAGCTCAAGCCCCAGGCCATGGCGACCACCCGGAGTGCCCCCAAGGATGAGGACTCCACGGCCCGGATGGCGCCTCCGCCGCCGTCCACCCCGGCCGCGGCCCCGGCCGCCAAGAAGCGCGGTGACGTCTCCGCCGACGCCATGATGGCCGTCGAGATGAGCGAGCCCGAGGCCCTGGCGGCCCCCCCGCCGGAAGCGGCGATGCGGCGCGCCCCGCCGGCGAAGGCCGCCATGCCCATGGGCGCCGCGACGGGTGCCCTGGGTGGCGCCCCGGCGCCGGTCCAGCAGCCCGTGGAGAAGCGCAAGCTGGAGATGGACGCCGACAAGGGCGTCGCCGAGGGTGGCAACGTCTTCGAGACCTACAAGGCCCACGCCTTCACCGAGACGGCGAAGGACAACCTGTCCACCTTCGCGGCGGACGTGGACACGGCCTCCTACTCCATGGCCCGGCGCTACCTGCAGAACGGCCAGCTGCCGCCCACCAACGCTGTGCGCGTGGAGGAGTTCGTCAACTACTTCAAGTACCGCTACACGCCGCCGGAGGAAGGCGCCTTCACGGTGCACCTGGAGGGTGCGCCCTCGCCCTTCAACGCGCGCCGCCAGTTCGTGCGCGTGGGCGTGCAGGGCAAGGTCGTCTCCAGGTCGCAGCGCAAGCCCGCGCACCTGGTGTTCCTGGTGGACACCAGCGGCTCCATGGCTTCGTCGGACAAGCTGCCGCTGGCCATCGAGTCCATCAAGGTCGCGGTGAAGAACCTCAATGAGAACGACACCGTGGCGCTCGTCACCTACGCGGGCTCCACGCGGGACGTGCTGGCCCCCACGCCCGCCACGGACGTGAAGAAGATCCACGCGGCGCTGGACACGCTGGTCGCGGGCGGCGGCACGGCCATGGGCTCCGGCATGGAGACGGCCTACAAGCACGCGGTGAAGAAGGCGGCGGGCGGCGTGGTGTCCCGCGTGGTGGTGCTCACGGACGGCGACGCCAACATCGGCCCCAACCTCTCCCCCAAGGCCATGCTGGCCAGCATCGAGAAGTACGTGGCCGAGGGCGTCACGCTCACCACGGTGGGCTTCGGCATGGGCAACTACCACGACTCGCTGATGGAGCAGTTGGCCGACAAGGGCAACGGCAACAGCTTCTACGTGGACAGCATGAAGGAGGCGCGCAAGGTCTTCGAGACGCAGCTGACCGGCACGCTGGAGGTCATCGCGAAGGACGTGAAGTTCCAGGTGGAGTTCAACCCCAAGGCCGTCAGCCGCTACCGCCTGATGGGCTACGAGAACCGCGACATCGCGGACAAGGACTTCCGGGACGACAAGGTGGACGCGGGCGAGATTGGCGCGGGCCACACCGTGACGGCGCTCTACGAGGTGGAGCTCACCGGCGAGGCGCAGGACCTGGCCACCGTGCGCATCCGCGCCAAGGCGCCCAACGGCACGGAGGCGAAGGAGCAGTCCTTCCCGCTCACCCGCGCCAACCTGAAGCCGTCCATGGACGCCGCGTCCAATGACTTCCGCTTCGCCGTCGCCGTGGTCGCCACCGCGGACATCCTCCGCGCCGCGCCCGCCGCGGAGGGCTGGAGCCTGGCCACCACGCAGAAGCTGGCGGAGGGCGCCGTGGCCGGCGACTCCGACCGCACCGAGTTCGTCCGGCTCATCGGCCAGGCGCGCGCGCTGACGACCGCGTCCGCCAGCGGCCGCTGAAGGCAGCACCCAGCACGACGCAACGGGGAACGCGCAGCAAGGGGGGCTCTGCCCGCCACCGGGGATGCACCGGTGGCGGGCAGGGCTTTTTCAGGGCCCGGGCGCTTCAGTTGAACGCGTAGAAGTACGGCGCCGACGTGCTGGTGAAGAAGTTGGAGAACGTCGCGCTGTAGTGGATGCCGCTCACGCCGTTGATGGTGCCGGACATGTTGCCCACCACGTTCACCGTCGTGCCGTCGGTGTAGATGGACGGGTTGCCGGTGGTGATCAGCCCGTAGGGGTAGTCCGCCTGGAGGTCCGCGTGGCGCACCACCGCCAGGGTCGCCGGGTCCACGTGCTTGAGGCCCAGCCGGGTGGGCGACGAGCCGCTGTAGGTGCCCTTGAAGACGAACGCCGGCACCAGGCCCGAGGCGTTGCCCCGCATCTCCAGCTTGGGCTCATACCCATAGGAGGTGCCGATCACCACGGACTCCCCCGCCGTATAGGGACACACACGGAGCCCGACGCGTTGCCATTGCGCGTCAGCGTGATGTTCCAGCTGGGCGGCGCGGTGGTGATCTGCGTCGCGTTGAGGGTGAAGGAGCACCCCTGCGACGACGCCGTGGAGGGCCAGATGAAGGCCTGGGACTGCTGCGCGAGCTCCGCGCCGTCCTCCTGCTCCGGAGCACCACAGGCGGACAACATGAGGGCGGAGCCAAGACACACCACGGACGTCAGCTTGTTCATCACGGGAATTCCTTTCCGATTTTGGGGAGGGGGAAGGCCCGGACGCTAACAAGCCTGTCTGACGGAACCAATACACGGAGTCCTGTCTGTCCTTGACGCAGAGCGACGCGTGTATACTGCGCGGTATGAACCGACCCGCTTCGTTGCAAAATGCGTTGGTGTTGGCCCTGGCCTCGCTTGCCTGTGGGGCATGTGGGGACTCCGCCTCGGGCGGAGGCGTGGCCCTGGGCTCCGAGCAGAAAGGGATTGCGACCTTCTACGACGCCACCGGGGCCGGCAATTGCAGCTACGACCCGGGCGGCGACCTGATGGTGGCCGCGATGAACCGCGAGCAGTACGACAACAGCGCCGCCTGCGGCCAGTGCGTGGACATCGTGGGGCCCAAGGGCAACGTGCGCGTGCGCATCGTGGACCAGTGCCCGGACTGCGATAAGGGCCACCTGGACCTGTCGCGCGAGGCCTTCGACAAGGTGGCGGAGGCGAAGGACGGCCGGGTGGACATCACCTGGACGCCGGTGTCCTGCGACGTGTCCGGCCCGGTGAAGTACCACTTCAAGGACGGCAGCAATCCCTGGTGGACGGCCATCCAGGTGCGCAACCACCGGCTGCCCATCAAGAAGCTGGAGTGGAAGCGCGACGGGGATTGGAAGACGCTGGAGCGCGAGAGCTACAACTACTTCGTCACCGACTCCGGCGTGGGCGAGGGCCGCTTCCAGCTGCGCGTCACCGCCAGTGACGGCCAGCAGTTGGTGGACTCCGTGGAGAAGGTGCTGGACGACGACACCGTGGACGGGGCGGAGCAGTTCGCGCCCCAGAAGTAGGCGCGCCCCTTCGCCGCCCCGTCCGTCACGGCATCAGAACGTCATGATGGACGGGGCCGTGGTGCTGGTGAAGAAGTCCGGGTAGCTGGCCAGGTAGGTGTTGCCCGTGCCCGTCTGGCCGTAGATGGTGCCGTTCTTCGTGCCGTAGACGGTCAGCGTCGTCCCGTCGGAGGCGATGGACAGGCTGCCCGAGTAGATGGAGCCCCGGCCCAGGTACACAGACAGCCCCGCGTACCGGACGATGCTCAGCGTGTCCGGCGCCACGTGCCGGATGCCCAGGGACTGGGGCGAGCTGCCGCTGACACTCGTCTTGTACGTATAGCTCACCGCCACGCCCAGGTCGTTGGCCGCCAGTGACAGCGAGGGCGCGGTGCCCGTGGAGGTCCCCACCACGACGCTGCCCGCGCCGTACGCGCAGGTCGTGTCCGCCGCGCGCGAGACGATGACGTCATAGACAGGGGGCAGCGTGCCCGGCTGCGCCGCGTACGACACCGTGAACGTGCAGCCCTGGGACGTCACCAGCGCGGACTCCTGCGTGGTGAGGCCGTCCTCGCCCTCCACGCCCGCACCACATGCCGTGAGGCCCGCGACCGCGCAAAGTGAAACAACAGACTTGATGTCCAGCATGGCATTGCACTCCAGGGTTGGGGGTTGAAAAGCAATTCAATACGCGACGACGGTGGGGGCCAGGGTGCTGGTGAAGAAGTCCGGGAAGACCGCCACGTAGTGGTCCCCGGAGCCCGTCTCGCCGGAGATGGGGACGTTCTTGGTGCCGGTGGCGACAAGCGTCGTGCCATCCGGCCCGATGCCCAGGTCCGCGGCCCAGATGTACGTCCCCGGCGCGGTCGGCATCAGGCCCGCGGAGCGGACGATGGCCAGCGTGTCCGGCGCGACGTGCTTGATGGCCACCGCCTGGGGCGAGATGCCGCCCGTCCGGTACGTGTAGCCCACGGCCACGCCCAGGTCGTTGGCGGCCAGCGACACCATGGAAGGCGGATTGGCGTTGGAGTACCCGACCGTCACGGTGCTCGCGCTCCAGGGGCAGGTCGCACCCGCCTCGCGCGTGAGCTTGATGTCGAAGATGGGGGGAACCTGGACGCGCTGCACGTACGACACGCTGAAGGTGCAGCCCTGGGATGTCCCCGTCACCAGCGCGGATTTCTGGGTGACGAGCGCCCCCGCCTCTTCCGCTCCACCACCACACGCCATGACCACGGCGAGCGCACCCAGGGAAACAGCCGGCTTGAAGATTTGCATGGCATTGACCTCCAGGGGTTGGAACCGCGCCAACCCCTTTAAAGGCAAATGCCAGACATGCAAACCGGATTAACGCCGCAGCATGCCGCGCAGCAGCTCCAGGGCTTCCGTGACCCCCTGCCAGACCTGGAGCGCCTTGATGCCCTCCCCTTCGCCCTGCACGTTGCGGCGGGCGGCGCGCTCCAGCGGCAGCAGCGCGCCCTCCACCAGCTCGATCTGACGGCTCAGCTCCGCCGGGGACGGACCATTCGCGGCGCGCTGGAGCGACTCCGCCTGGGAAGGCAGGGACACCGACACGGGCCGGTCCGCCAGGGCCGTGATGGCCTTGGAGAGCTGTGCCATGTACGGGCCGAAGTCCGGCGCGGGCGCCTGGGGCATGGGGGCGTTGCGCAGCGTGGGCGCGTCCTCCGCATGGGCGGCCACGCGCTCGGTGAGGGCCTTGAGCAGCTGCGCCAGGTGCTTGAGGTACGGGGCCAGGTCCGTGGCCGGCGCCTGGGCCACCGGAGCGGCCTGGGGCATCGCCGGGAGGGACACCTGCACCGGGGCGGGCGGCCTCTGGGCGGCCTCGCGGCTGACGCGGGCCACCTCCAGCACGGCCTCGCGCAGGGCCTCCAGGTGCGGGGCCACGGGCGTGTCCTCGCTGGAGACGTTCGCCTGCGCGGCGGCCTGGACCACCGCGTCACGCACGGAGCCCAGCTGTTCCTCGATGGCGCCCAGCTGCCCGGTGACGCGCGCCACGGGGTCGTCCTCCTTGCCCCCCATGCGCTTCACGCGGGCGAAGCCCTGCTTGATCTCCTCCCAGCGCTTCGCCTTCTCCGGCGTCAGACGCCCGCGCATCTCCTGGAGCTTGAGCAGGTTCTGCTCGGCCGCGGTGGTGAGCGTCTGGGATTCGCCCTGGTAGTGGTCGTCGATGCGGCGCTCCAGCTCGTCGTCCGTCATCGCGGAGACGACCTTCTCCGCCAGCTTGCCCATGTTGCGGTAGCTGCCCTGCAGCTTGAACGGCGGCTCCGTGCGGAAGCGCTCGTCCTGCGCGGCGGACGCGATGTACTGGAGATTGACCTTGAGCAGCACCTGCTGCACGCGGAACAGCCGCTGGAAGACGGCGATGATCTCCTGGAGCTCCGCCGCCGCGTAGCCGTGCTTCAGCTCTCCGGAGGGGACGTCCTCGCCCTTGGCCATCCGGATGAGGCGGTGCACGTCCTGCGGATCGCGCGTGGCCAGCGGCGCGAGCACCGGGTTGGAGGTGAGCGCGTTCTCCAGGTAGCTGAGCGCGAACAGCTCCTCCTTGCCGTCCAGGATGTCACCCAGGTTGTAGGTGTCCGCGCGGTTGGCGAGCATGTCCGGGATGCGGAAGCGCTCGCCCGTCTCCGTGTACGGGTTGCCCGCCATCACCACGCAGAACTTCTTGCCGCGCAGGTCATACGTGCGCGTCTGGCCATTCCAGACACCCTCCACGCGGCGCTGGCCGTCGCACAGGGAGATGAACTTCTGGAGCAGCTCCGGGTCCGTGTGCTGGATATCGTCGAGGTAGAGCATCACGTTGTTGCCCATCTCGAAGGACAGGTTGATGCGCTCCACCTCCTGCCGCGCGGTGGCGTTGGGCGCCTCCGACGGGTCCAACGACTTCACGGAGTGGCCCAGCGCCGGCCCGTTCACCTTCACGAAGGTGAGGCCCAGGCGGCTGGCCACGTACTCCATCAGCGTCGTCTTGCCGTAGCCCGGCGGCGACATGAGCAGCAGCATGCCCATGCGGTCCGTGCGCTTGCCCTCGCCCGCCGCGCCCAGCTGCTTGGCCAGGTTCGCGCCGATGAGCGGCAGGTACACCTCGTCGATGAGCCGGTTGCGCACGAAGCTCGTGAGCACCTTGGGCGTCAGCTCCTCCAGCCGCAGCTTGCGCCGCTCGCGGTCCAGCAGGTCACGCAGGTAAGCGCGGTAGGCCACGTACGCGGGCACGCGCACCTGGCGGAACTCGCCCAGCCGCGCCAGGAACTCGTCCAGGCGCAGGGCCAGCTTGCGGTCCTGGACGCGCGGGTGGCTGCCCAGCAGGCCCGTGGCCTCCGTGGCGGTGAGGGCGCCCGCCGTCTCGCGGTCCAGCTTGCGCTCGGTGAGCAGCACCACCGCCGTCTCCAGCGCGACGTGGGCCGCCTCGCCCGGGCCGCCTTCACGACGGGCCAGGAACGCGTCCACCCAGGCGCGGGCGATGCGCAGGCGCTCCGGCAGGTTCTTCTCCAGGTCGCGCAGGTCGTCGTCGAACGCGGTGCGCGAGCCGTGGCGGTCCAGGTGCGCGAGGAAGGCGTCCTTCAGCGCCAGGGCCTCGCGGCTGGTGGTGAAGCGGGGGCGGTCCACCGCCAGCTCCTCCACGAGGTAGCGGCCCGCCTGCCGGCCCTCCGCGGGCGAGGCCGTGAGGCCGTGGCCCTGGAGGAACGCGAGCACGCGCTCGCCCAGCTCATCCCCCAGCGCCACCAGGTCCGAGCCGATGTCGAACGCCTGCCGCAGCCGCGCGAGGCTGCGCGCGCGCCGGTGGAACACGCCGCGCAGCGCGTCGTCCGGGTCGAACGCCCAGTACAGCGCGGCCCAGGCGCGAGGCACCGGGGCGAAGCGCAAGAGGCCCGCGCCCTGGTGCAGCGCGAGCAGCTTCTCCAGGAGCGCCGTCGCGTCCGCGTCGTGCACGCCGCGCTCGTAGCCCTCGTCGAAGCGCTCCGCCGCGTACGCGCGCACGCGCTCCAGGAGCTGCCCCTGCGCGCCGGCCTCGTACAGCGCCGCGAGCGTGAGGCCGCCCTTCCCCTCCTCCGCGTCCATCAGCAGGCCCGCGGCCAGGTACTCCGCGCGGTAGACGTCGCGCGTCTCGGAGACCAGGTGCTGATCCCAGAGCTCGCGGTACTTCAGCAGCTCCGGGTCCTCCACCTTCTGGGTGTAGTCGGAGCCGGTGAGCTGGAGGTACAGCGCGCCGTCGCGCGGGACGAGCGTCAGCTCCAGCGGCTGCGTGTTCACGTGGAAGCGATAGGGCCCCAGCTTGATGAGGCCCTCGCCGCCCTCGAACAGGTCCTGCTTGTCGCGCAGGGCGCGCAGGGCGTCCTGCTTCGCGGACTTCACCCGCGACAGGACTTCGTCCGCGCGCACGCTGTCCTGGAGCGCCAGCAGCTGTTCGGACAGCTGCCGCAGCTTGAGGATCATCGCGTCGGACGCGAAGTAGGCGTTGAGCTCGTCGTCCGCCTTGAACGACTTCGCCCGGCGCTGCACACCCTGGAGGATGCGCTCCGCCGCGCCGAAGAGGCCCGAGGCCCGGCGCTGACGCTCGTCCACCAGCGCCTGCTTGCGCGCGCCGAAGGCCTCCAGCAGCTCCTCGCGCTTCTGGGTGATCTGCCCCAGGAACTCGTCGAACTCGCCGAAGCGGCCCTCCAGCTCCTCCAGCAGCACGGTGAGCTTGGAGAGCGCCTCGTCGCACTTCTCCGGCGAGTCCGCCTGCGACAGCGCGTTCTCGATGCTCTGGCCCAGCAGCTTGAACTGCGCGCCGAACTCCGCGCGCTTCTCCTTGCCGGACAGCTCCTTGCGCTTCGCCTGGAGCCCCGCGCGGACGCGGTTCAGGCGGCTGAACAGCTCGGAGATGCCCTCGAGGATCCTGGCGCGGGCCAGAGGGTCACCCACCTGGAGCCCGCCCACCACCTCACCCAGCACCTCCAGGCCCTGGGCGGTGCGATCCACGTCCTCGGCCAGCGGGGCCAGCTCCGCCGTCGTCGTCAGCGGCTCCAGCCGCTCCAGGAGCCCGTCCAGCCGCGAGGCCAGGGGCTGGAGCGCTTCGCCCTTCTGGAGGAAGTCCACGCACGCGGTGCTCACCGCGTCGGACGCGGCCACCACCGCCTGCTCCAGGGCGTCCACGCGCCCCAGGTCCATGTAGCGGACATCCTTCAAGGTAATCAGGTGCCCGCGGTGCCGGCGCAGGTCCGCCAGGGCGCGCATGAACCCTTCCGCGTCGGTGAGCCCCTCCGGCTGCGCGTTGAGCAGGAGCGTCTCCTGCGTCTGGAGCGCCTGCGCGAGCGACTCCTCCGCGCGCTTGCGCATCGCGAGGACCTTCTCGAACTCATCGATGATGAGCTCGGAGGTGCGGCGCAAGAGCTCGATGGGCTCCTGGAGCCCCACCTCCGCGTGGGACAGCCAGTAGTAGGCGTCCAGGGCCCGCGTGGCCGCGTTGACCAGGTCCTCGTAGGTGCGGCGCGTGGGCTTGTCCGTCTTCGCCACGCGCGGCAGCGTCAGCGCGTCGCTGATGCCGCGCACCAGCTCCGCGTTGCCCACCTTGCCCAGGTAGCCCGGCGCGGGGGGCAGCTGCGCCGCGTGCTCGTCTGAGACGAACGGCGTCTGCCACACCTGCATGGGGTGGACGCGCGTGGGCTCCTGCGACGTGGCGCGGAACACCACCAGCCCGCCGTCCGCGAAGAGGCTCATGCCGTTGGACACGAGCGGCGTCTGCACCTCCTTGCGCACCAGGTTGTACGGGAAGAGCACGTAGCTGCCCTCATCCCTGCGGTGGAAGACGTAGAGCACGTCCTCCCCGTTGGGCGAGCGCACCGCCTGGTGGAACTCCATCCCTTCAGACGCGCCGTCGAAGACCTTGTAGTCGCCCGTCTGGAGGTAGTAGCCGCCCGGGAAGACGATGCCCTGGTCCTCCGGCAGGCGCACGCAGGACTGGCCGATGGCGTCGATGCGCACCACGTGCTGGGTGCGCGAGTTGAAGACGAGGTAGCGGTGCGCCTTCTCCCGGAACGGGAGGATGCGCAGGAGGATGAGCCCACCCACCTGCGTCCAGGCGAACTCCGCGTCATCCAGCGACTGGTCCGGGTCGTCCACCGGCTCGCTGTAGATGCCCAGGCCGGTGGTGGTGTTGTCCTCCACCTTCACGGTGAGGTCGCCCTTCACCGTCTCCACGAAGACCTGATCCAGCACGTTGACGTGCGGGTGCTGGCCCAGCACGTACTGCTCGCGCGTGGCCACCGTCCACTCGAAGTCGTGGGACGGCGGGTAGACGTGGTCGCGCTCACCCTGGTTGTCCACGTAGGTGGCGCGGCCCTCCACGTCCACGTTGAAGCGGAAGACCTTGAGGTCGCGCGCGGACTGGTCCGTCTGGAACACCGCGAGCAGGCGCGAGTCCCGCCGCCGCAGCTGCAGGAGCTTCGCGTCCTTGTAGTACTTGTACAGCTCGCTGAAGTCCTTCACGAACCGGGGGTCCGCGAGGAAGCCGCCGGCCTCCGTGGGAGGCACGGCGGACAGGTCGAACCCCTCGGCCGTCTTCTCGAAGCGGTGCAGCGAGAAGACGTCCGAGACGTTCGTCTCCTTCTTCAGGCCGATGAAGACGTTGTAGCCGAAGAGGAGGTACTTCCCGACGCTGACGATGTCGCGGGGGACGCAGTTGTTCTCCGTGCGCACCCGCTCATTGCCGATGACGGTGAGCTCCGTGCCGCCGAACAGCGCCTTGCGCCGGGCGTTGAGGTCGTTCGCCTGGGTCGCCAGCGCGTCCGCCTGGGAGAGGAGGCGCGCACGGATGACCTCGTAGCTGCCGCCCTCCAGCGTCGCCTCGCCCCCGGGCGCCTGGGCGCCCGGGGTCTTGGTGCTGTCAGTTGCCATGGATGTTCACCGAGAAGGGAGTTGCGATTGGCGGGAGGCTTTCAGCCCTGCTGCTTCTGCGCGAGGGCCGCGGCTTCCGACTGCACCAGCGCCTTGATGCCGGCGGCGGTGGTCTCCGTGGGGCTCACCGACATCCGGTTGAGCAGCGCCGCGACGGCCAGGTTCTGCGCGTCGTTGCTGAGGCCCGGCTTGGAGAGGATCTCCTTCAGGTCCGCCGGCAGGTCCTTCTCACCGTTGAGGTAGCCACCGAGCGCCTTCTTCAGCGACTCGCCGTGGTCCAGCGCGCCGTCCACCGAGCTTCCGAAGGACACGGCCTTGACGAAGTTCTCGAAGAACTTCCCGTCGCCGCCGACGATCTGGAACTTCGCGTTGGTGAAGGCCTGGGCCAGGACCGTGGCCTGGGCCTGGGCAATCTCCTTGCGGACGTTGATGGCGGCCAGCTCCACGTCGCGCTCCTTCTGGAGGCGCAGGCGGTACTCCTCGTGCTCGCGGCCCACGCCGTCCAGGGCCTTCATCGCGGCGGCCTTCTCCGACAGGCCCCGGGCCTCGGCCATCAGCTTCTCCTGGATGGCGGCGGCCTCGGCCAGCTGCTTCTCGCGCGTGGCGAACGCCTCCGCCTCGCCGCGCTTGTGGATGGCGGTGGCCTCGGCCTCCTGCACGCGGGCGTGGGCCAGGCCCTTCTGCTCCGCGCCAGCGGCCTCGGCGAGCAGCTTCTCGCGCACCGCGGAGGCCTGCGCCTGGCCCTGCTTCTCGATGACGGAGGCCTCGGCCTCCTTCACGCGCACCTGCGCCATGCCCAGCTTCTCCGTGGCGACCGCGTCCGCTTCACGCACGCGCACGTTGGCGAGGCCCGCCGCGGCGGACTCGGCCTGGATGCCCTCGGCCAGCCGCATCTTCGCCTTGGCCTGCTTGTCCGCGGCCTCCAGGTCGGCCTCGGCCAGGGTCAGCTTCTCCTTGGCGAGGAACACGGAGATCTTCGCGCTCGCTTCCGCGGCCTGGATGTCCTTCACGGACGCCTCTTCGGCGTGCGCCTGGGCGGTGATGATGATCGCGTCCTTGGTGCGCTTGGCATCCGAGGTCACGCGCAGGTCCTTGATGTTCTCCTCTTCCTGGGCGACGGTCTTCTCCACCGCGATGCGGGCGCGGACGACGTCGGCGATGGCCTTCTTCTCCGACTCCAGCGCCTTCTCCTTCGCGATGCGCTGCAGCTCCGTCTCACGCTCGCGGTTGATGGCCTCCAGGGCGCGGTCCTTCTCCACGCGCTCGGACTCCACGCCCACCACGCGCTCGCGGTTCTTCTGGGCCACCTGCACCTGGCGCTGCTTGTTCTCCTCGTTGATGGCGATCTCTTCTTCCGCCTTGATGCGCGCCAGCTGCGCCTTGGCGAACTCCTCGCTCTTCACGCGGTCGGCCTCGGCCGTCTCACGCGCCTGGATGCTGTCGATCTCGCGGCGCTGCTTGGCGGCCGCCTCCTCGCGCTGACGCTCGAGGGCGAAGATGGCCTCGTCGGCCTCCACGTTGCGCTTCGTGACAGCCATGCGCTCGGACTGGCGCAGCTCGTTGGTGAAGACGTTCTGCTCGGTGGTGAGCTGGGTGATCTTCCGGATGCCCTGGGCGTCCAGGATGTTGTCCTTGTCGAGCATCTCCACCGGGGTCTGCTCGAGGAAGTCGATGGCGCAGTCCTCCAGCATGTAGCCGTTCAGGTCGCGGCCGATGGTCTCGACGACCTTGTCCTTGATCTCGTCGCGCTTGGTGTAGAGCTGCTCGAAGTTGAAGGACTTGCCGACCGTCTTGAGGGCCTCGGAGAACTTGGCCTCGAAGAGGTTCTCCAGCGTCTCCTGATCCGAGGCGCGCGCGCAGCCGATGGACTGGGCCACCTTGAGCACGTCCTCACGCGTCTTGTTCACGCGCACGAAGAAGGTGACCTTGATGTCCGCGCGGATGTTGTCCTGGCAGATGAGGCCTTCCTTGCCGCGGCGGTCGATTTCAACCGTCTTCAGCGAGATGTCCATCACCTCCGCGCGGTGGACGATGGGCAGCACCACGGCGCCGGTGAAGGTGACCGTGGGCTCGACCTTCATGGTGTTGACGATGAGCACCTTGCCCTGATCCACCTGGCGGTAGAACTTGGCCACGCTGACGAAGATGCCGAAGAGGATGATGACGCCGCCGCCGATGATTGCTGCCAGGCTGATGGGATCCATGGCCTATCCTGTGAAGTCCGTTGGGCGGGCCTTGTTCCAAGCACTCGGGGTCCCCCGCGAAAGCCACCCGGTGCCGATTGTCGCGCCCGTCCGGAGGAGCCCGGAGGACGCCAATGTTCATCGCTGTGAGCGGGCTCGCGCGACGGCCGCTGCCTTCAGCGGATCACGCAGCTGCTCCATTTCCTGGGGGAGGAGCCAGTCCACCGGCTCCACCTCGTACACGCCCCGCTCCGCGTCGTAGCCGAGGATCAACGCCGGCTGGCCGCGCTTGAGCTCATTGGGCTTGTCACAGAAGACATTCAGGATGAGGCCCGCGGCCCCATCGTCGAAGGTGGCGTGGCCGTCCTTCGCGGTCACGCTGCCGCTGGAGATGGTGCACACGCGGCCCATCAGCGCCTCGCGGCCCGGGGCCTTCTTGGCGATGAAGATGGGGCGCAGGGGCCGCACCGCGAGCCCGCCCACCACCGTGCCCACCGTCGCGCAGACGAGGCCCAGGACCGTGCTCACGAGCCACGAGGGCAGCATGGAGAGCGCCGAGTGCGTGGCCTGTCCGCCCAGCAGCGACAGCGACCAGGAGAGGAACACCACCAGGCTCACCGACACGGTGACGGGGATGCCCCCGAAGCCCAGCATCGCGAGCAGGCCGGTGGCGGCCTCCGCGTCGTGCAGGTGCGAGTGCCCCGCGTGGCCGCCGACGTCATGGCCTCCGACGGCCTTCGCGCCCCCCTCCAACAACCCCGAGGTGGCCTTGGCGCCGCCCTCGAACGCGCCGCTCACCGCCTTGGCGCCGCCCTCGATGTCCACGTCGCCATCCAGCATGTCGATGCCAGCCGCGCCGATGATCACGCACAGCCAGTACGCCAGCACCACACCCAGGAGGATGGTGAAGATCGCGGTCGGGAACGCCAGCAGGGCGGCGAGGAAGGTCGTCATGCCTCGGGAATAAAATTGGAGGTGGGAGTCGCAACGAACTCTAAACGACTGCACCCCTATCCGAAAATGCCACCCGGGCTTTTCCGGTTGCCTGCTGTCCGTGCCGCCAAGGGGCAACCGGATTGCCGCCCCGGCGTGGGCTGCGCACTACAGGGAGGCGATGCCCTCCCATGCCACCGTCTCAGAATCCGAGCGCGTCCCCCCCGCGAGCCGACGGGGGATGACCCAGTTGGAGCGGCTGCGGCAGGACGGCCACCGGCGGCTGGGGACGATGAAGCGAGGCTTCCGCTACGTGGACGCCCGGGGCCGGGCGGTGTCGCCAGCGGAGCGGGAGCGGATCGACGCACTGCGGCTGCCGCCCGCCTGGACGGACGTGGCCATCTCGCCCAGGGGCTCCGCGCGCCTTCAAGCCGTGGGGCGGGACGGGGCGGGCCGCTGGCAGTACCGCTACAGCGAGGCGCACACGCAGAAGCAGCGGGATGCGAAGTACCAGCGCATCGTGGGCTTCGCGCAGGCGCTGCCGAAGATGCGGCGCCAGGTGAGCAAGGACTTGCGCAAGCGGGGGCTGGGCCGGGATCGGGTGCTCGCGGGGATGCTGCGCATCCTGGGCACCTGCTTCATCCGCCCGGGCAGCGAGCGCTACGCGGAGGAGCACGGCAGCTTCGGGCTGGCCACGCTGCGGTCGCGGCACGTGAAGGTGCACGGCGACACGGTGGTGTTCGACTACCCGGGCAAGTCCGGCGTGCGGCAGCACCGCGAGCTGAAGGACCGGCGCGTGGCGACGCTCGTGCGGCAGTTGTTGAAGGTGCCCGGGCGCGACGTCTTCAAGTTCGTGCTGGACGACGGCGCGGTGGTGGACGTGCGGCGCCGGCACATCAACGAGTACATCCAGCAGGTGATGGGTCCGGGCTACAGCGCGAAGGACTTCCGCACCTGGGCGGGCACGCTCATCTGTGCCTGCGCGCTGGCGAGGGCCCGCGAGCGCGTGAAGGAGGACGGCGACGGCGGCCCGGTGAAGAAGACCGTGCTCAAGAAGAGCATGGTGGCCGCGGTGCGCGAGGCCTCCGAGCAGTTGGGCAACACACCCGCGGTGGCGAAGGCGTCATACATCTACCCGTCCGTGCTCGTCCTCTTCGAGCGGGGCCAGGTGGTCGACCGCTACTTCAAGTCGGTGGATGAGCTGGCGGCGGATTCGGGCGAAGGCATGCACTGCTCGGAGAAGGCGCTGCTGCACATGCTGGGCAAGACGAAGCTCAGCGCGAGGCAGGCTTCCGTGTAAGAATCGCGCGGAAGGAGGCACTTCCTGGCACCTTTCCTCGGCCCCAATCGCGCGATGGTCCTCCAGTGGCTGCGGGCTCCCGGCGCGGAGCAGCGACTTCCCTTGACGCTGGGGAACGGCACTCCGACCGCCGTCATTTCGGTGAACGAGGGACAGTGGCGGTTGGAGCCGCTGGTCCTCGACGAGGCCGCCAATGCCCGCCGGTACCAGGAGTCCATGCGGAGCACGGGGATGTGGATGCCCGAGATGGGGTGGCCCAGCCTGAAGCCGGGGGAGCCGGTCATCTCCGCGGGGACTCGCGAGGAGTTCGTCGCGAAGCTGGAAGCGTTGACCTGGACCTACGGCTGACCGTGCCCGAGTACGTCACCCACCGCGACGCCCTGCCCCGCGCCGAACTGGAGGCCCTGGGGGATGCCCTGCTCGGCTCCCGCTTCGTCGCGCGCAGCCCATTGATGGGGACGTTCCGCGCGAGCCGGGGCTTCGCGTTCATCTTCACCCGCGAGGGCCGCGCGACGCTGGAGGCCCGCTTCCCCTTCCTGTCCGTCTACCTGCGCCGCATCCTCGACGACGACAGCGCGCGCGGGCTCCTGCCGTGGACGCAGCGCTGGTTCGGAGGCCGGGACACGCGCCCGCGCCCCAATGCGTTCTACCTGAACCTGCTCTTGCTGGACGCCGGCACGCCGGTGGGACGGCACATCGACGCGACCTTGCAGGAGCCGAGCGGCGTCCCGGACGCGACGCCCGAACACGTGAGCGTCCTGTACCTGCGCGTGCCACGGGGCGCGCGGGGAGGCGCGCTGCGGCTCTTGCGAGACAACCAGCTCCAGGGCGAGGTGCGGCCCCGGCCGGGTCTGCTGGTCCACTTCCGGGGCAACCTCCAGCACGAGGTCCAGCCCTTCACCGGAGGCCCGGAAGGCGCCCTGCGCGCGAGCCTCGTCTGCGAGCAATACGCCTTCGCGGACAACGTGCTGCCCCGGCTACCGGTGTTCCGCATCCAGTCCAAGGCGGGCTTCTCCGCCTACCTGGAGGCCCAGCGCGAGCGCGACGGCGCTGCCTCTTCCGTGGGAACGCTGGAGGAGTGAGCGCCCACTGGAGCCCCGGGTGCTGGAGGCCCGCTCATGGAGCGTGCGGCCGCACGGGCAGACCACCGCTTGCGCCCATGGGACGTCATCCCAAGGCTTGAGGTTCACCTTTCGCATGGGAGGACGACCATGGCGGGCAAGAAGCTGGAGGGCTACGGCGAGACCAGTGAGCAGCGCCAGCGGCACCTGGAGAACGACGGGTTCTCCGAGCGGGCGCCCCAGAAACCCGAGGAGCTGGAGAAGGCACGCACCGAGCCGGAGGACGGCCACCAGGTGGTGACGCTCCATCCGCTGGAGACGGAGCGTCCGGACGACGAACGTTGAGCCTCTCCTCGCGTCGGCTCAGAACGGCGCGCCGACGAGGTCGACCTTCACCTTGCCGCTGTTGATGTTGACGATGAGCGTGCGAGTGAGTTCCTGGTGCTGTTCGAGGGTGAGCTGGGACAGCAGCGCGCGCAACTGCTGGCGCTGCGAGTCGCTCCACCGCCCGGCGGCCACCGCGTTCTCCACCAGCTCCCGCCCCTGACTGAAGGCAGCCACGCTCCGCGGGGTCGGTTCAGGGGGCCGGGGTTCTGGCGTGGCGGGCGTTGGCGCGGAGGTGGCGGCGCGCAGCTCCTCCTTGAGGATCTGACGGATGTCCTCGCGCAACCCGGCGGTGTCCACGGAAACCGCCGCGCGCAGGTGCGGCGGCTCCGCGGCGGGCTGACATGCCTCGAGCTTCCGCAGGGCCTCCTCCAGCCGGGCTTCCTGGCGCGTCAGCGCGTCGGACCGCACGGCGTGTCCCTCCGAGGGCCTCAGCCAGGCAGCGGCGCCGAAGCCGGCGCCTCCAGAGAGGATGGCGATGCCCACGAAGGGCCACAGGCGGGAGGTCCTCATGGGCGCGAAGGCCTTACGGCGCCTTCGGATCGAAGTACGAGGCGGTGTCGACCATGAGCTGCGTGCACTCGCCGGACGCATCCCACATGAAGTAGACGTACGAGTCACTCTTCACCGCGCGCGCCGCCGCGATGAAGCTGGCCCGGCTGGAGTTGCAGGCGACGTAGTTGCCGGAGGCGTCCTCCGCGAAGGCGGTCATGGTCTCGCCGCCCAGCGTGGTCATCGTCGAGACACCGATGAGCTGCCGGGTGTCGCCCGAGTTGCGGGCACTGCCGAGCGAGCCAAACGCCATCTGGGCCGTGGGGAGGACGTTCACGGTCGAAGTGAACTTGAAGCCGGCCCAGGCCGTGGTCCCGAGCCCCAGCGCCGCGACCGCCAACCCCGCGATGAGTGTCTGCTTCTTCATGATGTTTTCCCTTGGAGTAAGGAGCGCGCCTCCGTAGCGGACCACCGCATCTCCCGTCAAGCTTGGAATACTGGCAATCGCGGCTCAGCCCGTTGTTGCCTGTCAGGCAACCGTGGCTTCCCATCCAACGACAGGCATTCATTGGCTTTGGAAAAACTCCACCTGGAGTCATGGCGATAAATGTTTGTCGCAGCCTGCACCCCGCGGCCCGACACTTCGAGGCTTTGCAATACCTGTGTTTCATGGAGCCCGCCGGCTCGCGTTGTGCCTGCTCACGTTCGTTCTCGCCTGCGGTTCCACCGAACCCGACCCGACGCCTGGAGAGGATGACGACAGCGACGAGGTCGCCGCGCTCACCCTCTCACCGAACGGGGCGACGCTCCTGGTGGGTGAATCGCTGACCCTGGCCGCCCAGGCCGTTGATGACAGCGGCCATGTTCTCAGGAACGTCCAGGTGACCTGGTCCTCCCAGTTGCCCTCGTACGCGACGGTGAACGATGGCCGGGTGACGGGTGTGGCCCCCGGTGGCTCGGTCATCACGGCCAAGGTGGGGTCGGTGAGCACGACCCTGACGGTGGTCGTGATGCCGGACGACGCGTCCCGCCCGTCGAGCGACGAGGTCCTGGCGTCCGCGCATGAGGCGGGCCTCATCAACGACGAAGAGCTGCTGGCCTAACGGGTGTACGCCGAGTTCAGCGATCCCCGGCTGCCCCTCCAGTACAAGGCCCGGGTCGAAGCGGGCTTCGACGTCACCCCGCTCGACGACCTTCACGCGCGCTTCGACGACCTCTCGCGCCGATGCAGGAGGCGCTCGGGATGTACATGCTGCGTCCGGATGACCCGGGCAGCTGGCTCAACACGCCCCTGCCCGACGCCAGGCTGAGCAGCATGAAGCGGCCCGCCTGCAAGCCCGCCTCCGAGAAGTGGCACTCTGTTTCGCCGTCCTACGCGAAGGTGAAGGTCTGGTTCGAGTACGCCGTCGCGACCCAACGCGATCAGGCCATCCTCATCGACAGGGCCATCCAGAATGAGATGTGACTACGGCGCCTACCTGTTCTTCCAATACCTGGCCAAGAAGCACGGCCCGAACGTCGTGGTGGCGGCGCTGGAGAAGACGTGGCCGGAGTTCGCGAAGGTGCTCTGGAACCAGGCGCCCATCGACACCAAGGCGGAGTCCTTCGCGAAGTGGGACCAGCTCAAGGAGAAGGTGAAACCCCACGCGCTCAACGGAGACCTGGCCGGCGCGCCCGAGCACAAGGAAGAGCTCCACGACGAGCTGAAGAACCTGTCCAACCACTACGAGCACTTCACGTTCAGCGACCCGAACACGCGCTCCCTGCTCTTCCACAACGGGTGGTTCAAGAACATCACCGAGTCCAAGGAGCCGGTGAAGGTGCTCGCGCTCTGGAACGACGCGAGCGGGACGTGGCACGAGGAGGACTGGAGCAATTACGAGTACGTGGGTCTCTGCCGTGACCTGAAGTCGCAGCGGGCACAGGACCTGATCATCATCACCAGCAACGCGAACTGCCGGGGTCCGGAGAAGGATGCCCCCGGGAACATCCTCTTCCTGAGGCGGGTGTCCTTCGGGTTTACGCGTTCCGAGCGGGCGTGAGACAAGGCTCCATGCCCGACTGGAAGCGGTTGCAGAAGCTCAACGATGGGGAGCCCATCTGGTACTCGGATCCCCAGCTCGATACGAAGGACGAGGTCTGGCTCTACAACAAGGGAGGTGCCCTGCGTGTCTGGAGCGAGGGCACGCTCGACAAGGAGGACCCGAACGTCTTCAAGGGGCTTGGGCCCGTCGAGCGGCGGCACACCCTGTACCGGCTCAGCACCCTGCTCCACGTCGATGTCGAGGTGCGTGGCGCGCAGTCGCTCGTCCGCCGCGGGACGCTGAACGGCGCGCACCTCGTCTCCCGCATCGAGACCTCCCGCGTCGAAGCCCTGCTGGCGCGCTACCGCAAGCTGGGCTTCAAGGACGGCGCGCCGTGGAACGCGACGAAGAAACTCGTGACGCGCCGCCAGTACCACCGGGCTCCGGACAAGTACTGGGAGGTCCTCGTGGACGGCGAGCATGTCTTCGAGGACTACTCAGGGCAGACGACCCTCGCGAGCCGTGAAGCCGCCCTTGCCCGGGCCGAGCAGCGCGTTCGCGCCAAGGAGAAGGCGGGCTTCGTGCTCCAAAACATCGAGCTCACCGATGCCAGGTTCTCCAATCCGGAGCCCAAGCCAGCGCCCAGCGCGCCCAGGCGTGCGCCCCTGCCCAAGGGGCCCTCCTTCCCGAAGCCCCAGGACGCCTTCGAGGCCGTCGACGTGGCCATCGCGATGCTGAAGGACCTGCACGCGCGCTTTCTCACGGGACACTTCGTCGCGGAGCAGCTCGACGCCGCGAAAGAGAAGAAGCGCATCGCCACGGCCGAGGAGGATGTGTCCTTCTTCAAGCGGATGCACAAGGCGCGCATCGGTCGTTGGAGGACGGCGAAGCCAGGCAGGCCGAAGAAGCGTGAGTCCAGTTGGGACTACTTCCTGCGCGTGTATGGCTCCATCACCTGGATTGTCGGCAGCGGTGCCGACCAGGGGCTGCCCATGTTCCTGTGCGGCAACGTCACCGGCGGTGGCTGGAGCTGCCTGGAGGTGGCGGAGGACCTCTACGCGATGGATGACCTCGTCGAAGCCACCGGCAACACGGACCTGGAGGACCTGATGGTGTTCCACGGAGGGTGGCACACCTCCAGGTCCTTCGCGTTCGATCCCCGCGTGGGCTCCGCCACGGGAGAGCTGGCCATCATCCCGTTCGACGAGGGCATGGAGAAGCTCCCCAGGCCCATGAAGCGCGAGCGCGTGCAGCCCTTTGGCCTGTGGCTCCACAAGCGCGTCACCCAGCTCGTTCGCACCGCGGAGCGAAACCTGCACGCGGCGCGGTGAACCGCTGTCAGAACGCGACCTGGAACCGGGACAGCACGACGTTCTCGGCTTCCCGGTCGCCGTCCAGGGCTCCGCCCACGTAGTCCGTGTGGTGGAAGTTCAATGCGACGCGCACGCGCCGGTTGAAGGCGAAGAGGGTGGCGACGCCGAAGCCCCGGGCCTGGCTCACGGAGCGGGTCGGGTCCGCGAACACGGGGAACGCGTCGTCGTCCATGTCCAGGCCCTGGTAGCGCACGGAGATCTCCAGCGCGCCGCCCTTGCCCGTCTTGGGGTCGAAGGGGCGGTGCGGCTTGGGGCCCGTGAAGGACGCGTCCCCGCCCAGCACATAGGACGCATACGCCTGCCACGCGTGGTGGCGCAGGCGCGCGCGCTGGTCACCCACGCTCACCTCCTGGGACGACAGGACGTACTCCGCCAGGAGCCCCACCGGGCCCCAGTAGAAGTGGCCCTGGGGCGACAGACGCACGTGCTCTCCGTCCGCGATGACGGTCGGCCCGGTGGTCCCGTTGTTCAGGAAGCTGAAGATGATCTCCTGGCCGGTGCTGCGCTGCGGCCCCAGTCCGGTGCTGGCGGTGTTGGCGGAGGGCGTGCCGAACTGGAGGCCCCGGGTGACGGCGACGCCCAGACCCAGGCCCTGGAGCGCGGAGCCCGTGTCGCCCTTGAAGGGCTGGGCGAAGACGCGGGCCACCAGGTCGAAGCTGTCGTCCGTGTTGACGTCGATGCTGGCGCCGTCGGGATCGCCGTTCACCACCGCGAACGCATAGCTGAGGCGCCCCCCGGCGATGTCTCCGTGCAGTTGCAGGCCCGCGTCACGGATGGGGACCAGGCCGAAGGTGAGCGAGCGCTCGATAAAGGGGACGTCCGTGTTGGCCTGGAGCAGCTCCAGCCCGAAGGGCGTCTTGAAGCGGCCCGCGCGCAGGCGGAGCCACTCGACGGGGCGCAGGTCGATGTACGCGTCCTGGATGAGCGGCTGATTGACGCCGAAGTCCGGCATCAGCCGGAAGTCCACGAAGCCGAACAGCGTCCCGTCCAGGAAGGGGCGCAGGCGCCGGATGAGGAACGTGTTGGTGCCGCTCCGGTCCGAGTCCGCCACGTAGAAGCGGCCGTCCCCCTGGAGCTGTCCGCGGACCTTCAGCACGAAGGCCTTGTCGGCGGTGGAGAAGACGTAGCCTTCCTCGGAGAGCTGGACGCTGGGGGGCTCCGGGGACTTTTCGGGCTCGGTCGCCTGGGCGCGGGCTGGGGGCGCGGAGAACAACAGCAACCCCAGGGTGGCGAGGTGGGCGGCGGAGAAGGCGGACACGCGGGACCTTTCAGTCGAGGGGCGCCAGGGACGGGAGGGAGCGCCGGGGGCGCTCACCCTTCCCGCGTGTCGTGATGCTGTCAAGCGACCCTTCGCCGGTGTTGCATCCGCTCAACGGCTACGGCGCGATCTCGGCGATGCTGTACGTGAAGGACGTGGGGAAGAGGAACTTATAGACGCCGGCCCCCCTGACGCGCCGAAGCGAGAGGAAATATCGCGCGGTGGCAGGCGCCGTGAACTCCGTGCCCGGCAGGTAGTCACTCTCGAGGTCCTTCGCGACGATGGCACCCTGGGCATCGAGCACCGTCGTGGCGGCATAGAAGGGGGCGATCCCCAGCGATGACAGCCGGTACTTGTGACCTTCCACGAGGTCCACCGCGAGCACGTCCACGTCGCCCACGGGCCAGAAGACCACCTCGGTCGTTGAGGGCACCGTCACGACCGTGGCCTCTGGCGGCGCATCCGGATGATCGTCCACCCCGCTGTCCGCCGCCGTGCACTGATAGCCCTCCACCGCCCCTCCTCCCTGCCCTGCCCTGGAGAAGACACGCACGTAGAGATCCTCTCCGGTGTCGTTCTCACCGGACAGCGCGGACTCCCCGTCCCTGGGGCCCGCATAGGAGTACGTATTGAGCACGGTGCCATCCGCCCTCACCATCTCCGACTGGGGGCCGAAGTTCGGCCCGTAGCAGCGCACCGACAGGATGTGTCCCTTTGGAAGGGAGAACCGGAAGACATCCACGTCATCCGGGAACGGGGCGTTCAGGACGCCGCTGAACTCCGACGGGACCGCCTTGGAGACGGCGTTCTCCAGCGCGTCGCCCTCGGTGTCCTCGGTCTCGGTGAAGTCGAGGGTGTACCGGCCGAACTTGACCGACGAGTTGATGGACGCGCGCACGTCCACGACGACGGTCTCATCCACTGCCGCACGCCAGGTAATGGTCGAATCGGCGTAGGCCTTGTAGGTGACGGGCGGGAGGGGCTCCAGCGTGCTCGGATCGAGCCGCCGTACCTCGCAGCCAGGCAGGGTGTCCGCGTGGCAGGAGAGCCGGTAGAAGTGTCCGGCCTGCGTGGCCAGTTCGTGGCGGCTCAGCGGCTCCGCCTCCGTCAGCTCCCCTTCCCCGCTGTCCCCCGGATTCAGCACTCCAGAACCCGCATCCGGAACGGGCTCGGGCTTCGCCTCGTCCTTTTCGCAGGCCGTCAGAAGCAACCCGCCCACCAGCAAGGACAGCGTTCCGTAGCGTCGGAAGGAGGTCTTCATCTTCATTCCATCATCGCCTTTCATCGGTTCTCCCCGGCCATGTTTATCAGCTCGCGAGGGCCTTGGGACGTGAGGGCATCTCGAGCTGGGCCTGAACGAGCCGCGCGTAGGCTCCACCTCGCGCGAGCAACTCCGCGTGCGTGCCCTGCTCCACGATGCGGCCCTTCTCCATGACGAAGATGATGTCCGCGCCGGCCACGGTGCTCAGCCGGTGGGCGATGGTGACGCGGGTGCATGAGAGGGATTGAAGCGCCTGCTGCACGCGCCGCTCGGTGACGGCGTCCAGCGCGCTCGTCGCTTCGTCCAGGAGCAGCACCGAGGGCCGGCGCACCAGCGCGCGCGCCAGGGCCAGCCGCTGCCGCTGGCCTCCGGACAGGCTGGCCCCCTGGTCCCCCAGCGGCGTGTCGTAACCCAGCGGCAGCGCGAGGATGTCCTCGTGGATGCCCGCGCGCGTCGCCGCGTCCACCACGGCCGCCAGCGGGATGGATGGATCCGCGAAGGCGATGTTGCTGCGCACCGACGCGTTGAACAGCCGCGTGTCCTGCACCACGATGCCCAGCTGCTGGCGCACCGAGTCGCTCTCCAGCTCCGTCAGGTCCATCCCGTCGAAGAGCACCCGCCCTGACTCCGGCCGGTACAACCCCAAGAGCACGCGCGCCAGCGTGGACTTGCCTCCGCCGGAGGGGCCGACGATGGCCGCCCACTGCCCCGGGGCGATCCTCAGCGACACGTCGTGCAGGGACGGTGACTCCAGCGAGCCGTAGCGGAAGCGGACGCCCTCCACGGTGATGCCACCCGCCAGCTTCGGTGCGGGCCGCACCGTCCGCGCGTCCTGCTCCGCGGGCGTCTCCAGCAGGTCGTCGATGCGCTCCAGGTAGCTGCCCGCGAGCTGCAACTGCCCACCCACCGCGACCAGCGACGCCAGCGGAGCCAGCGCGCCCAGCGCCAGTGCCTGTGCCGTCAGCATCGCCCCCAGCGTCAGCTCGCCGCGAAGCACCTGCCACAGCCCCGTGCCCAGCAACACGGAGGGCGCGCCCACCTGGATCCCCGCCGCCAATGCATCCACCACGCCCTGGTAATAGCGCTTGCGCGCGGAGGCATTGAGCTGCCGCATGTAGAGCTCCTCCCAGTGCCCCACCGCCTGTCCCTGCGCGCCCGAGGACTTCAGCACCTCCATGCCGGACAGCATCTCCACCGTGAAGTCCTGGGACTTCGCCTGCGCGTGCATCTCGTTGGCCAGCAGCTCCTCGCGCTGACGCCGTGTCAGCAGCAGCACCAGCACCTGCGCCGCCGCCACGCCCCCTACCGCCAGGAGCAGCGGCTGGCTCAGGCCCGCCAGCATCCCCACCGAGGAGACGATGAGCAGCCCGTCCAGCATCACCGCCAGCGTGGCCGCGCCCAGCGCCTCGCGGATGATGGCCAGGCTGTTGATGCGCATCATCAGGTCGCCCGACGAGCGCTGCTGGAGGAAGGCATACGGCAGCGACACTAGGTGCCGCACCAGCTGGCCCGCCATGCCCACATCCAGCGCCATGCGCAGCCGCACCAGCAGGGCCGAGCGCAGCGACGTGGCCAGGACGTGGCACACCAGCACCAGCCCCACGCCCACGCCCAGCGCCGCCAGCAGGTTCGTGTCCTGACGCGGCACCACCCGGTCCACCGCCATGCCCGTGAGGAAGGGCAGCACCAGGGACAACATCTGGAGCACCAGCGACACCGCGAAGATGCGCGTCCAGTGGCCTGCGTGCCCGCGCAGCAGCGCTGGCAGGCGGCGCAGCAGGGCCGGCCGCAGCTGGCCTTCCCGAAGCGCGGGTGTGGGTTCGAAGATCAGCGCCACGCCGGTGAAGGCATCGCGGACCTCGTCCCAGGACAGCCGCCGCCGCCCCAGCGCCGGATCCACCACCGCCACCCCACCCCGCCACAGCCCGTCGAAGACGACGTAGTGGTTGAACTCCCAGTGGAGGATGGAGCCGCGGTCCAGCGCGGGCAGCTCGTCCATGCCCAGGCTCACCCCGCGCGCGTCCAGGCCGAAGCGCTTCGCCGCCTCCACCAGCGCCAGCGCGTGCGCGCCGCCGCGCCCCGCTCCCACCGTCCCGCGCACCTCCGCTGGCCGCGCCGGTGCGCCATGGTACGCGAGCACCATGGCCAGGCACGTGGGGCCGCAGTCCGCCGCGGTGAACTGCTGGAGGAACGGCACCCGGCGCCACCGCCGCTTCAGCTCACGCCACGCCCCCATGGCTCACCTCCGCCCGCCGCGCGCCTGCGCCCACAGTGCGGCCGCCAATGACTCCGTGCCCACCTGCACCTCGACCGTGCCCGGGGTGCCCGGCGCGTCGCCACTCGCGGACGAGACCTCATGCGCCCGGACGAGCACGCCCGGCGCCAGCCTTCCGAGCACCCCGTCGAACGCCTCCGGACCTCGTGGCCCCGTGTCCACCCACTCCACCTCGTAGTCGCGCGGGCCCTGTGCCATCCGTGCCCGCACGCGCAGCCCCGGACGCACCGCGCCCGGGTCCAGGTCGGGCACTGAGAAGAACAGCCGCGTCCGCGTTTCGCCCTCGGCTGGAGCGCCCTGGGACAGCACCTCCACCACACCGGGGACGCTCACGACACGGGCCACCGGCACGCGCGTCGCGAAGAGCCCCAGGCCCGCGAGCGCGATCCCCAAGGGCAGCGGCAGCCAGCGCACCCAGCCCGGGTGCTCCAGTCGCACCGGCGCCGCGGCGGCCCCGCGCGCATGGCGCTCCAGGGCCTCGCGCCGGAAGAGCATGTCCTCCTGCTCAGCGGCCATGTCCCGGCTCCAGCGGCGGGCGGAAGGACGCGAGCAGCATCCGATCCCACGCAGGCTCCTCGTCGCTGATGGCCGCCAGCAGCGCGAGCGCGATGCCCACCGAGCCCGTCAGGAAGCTGGCGTTGTCCTCCACATGGTCCGGGTAGGTCTCGCGGGGAAACCACACGACATAGCCACCGACGCCCTCGCCGGGCACGCGCCGCGCCAGGAGCCGCGCGAAGCACTCACGCGCCTCGCGGCCGAAGGCCTCCTCTCCTGTCAGCCGGTACATGCGGTGGAACAGGTGCGCCAGCCCGGCCTCGCCGTGGCACAGCCCGCCGTCCATCACCTCGCGCGTTTCCTCGGGCCGGCGCACCGCGCGCAGCCCCGTCTCCACCGCCACCCGCTCCCACTCCGCGTTGCCCACCGCCCGCGCGGCCATCAACAGTGTCGCGGCCACCCCTGGATCCCCGTAGCACCAAGCGCCCCGCGACACCTGGGAGCGCCGCACCTCGTTGTCCGCGTAGTAGGCGAAGGCGGACAGCGAGCTCGCGGGCTGCCGCTGCGCGAGCAACCACCGCACCGCCTCCTCCAGCGCGGGCCCCACCCGCGCCCGGTCGATGCCGTGCGCCCAGGCGGCCGCGAGCAGGCCCACCGCGCCCGGGTTGCCGTGGGCCACGCCCAGGTTGTAGCCGCCGTCATGCTGCTTCTTGCGCGTCGTCGTGGGGATGAGCTCCGGAGGGGTCCGCCACGCGCGACCTTGAGGCCCCAGCTCCGACACGGCCAGCAGGTGGTGGACGACGCGCTCCAGACAGCGGCGCGCCCGGGCCCCCGGCAGCCGCTCCAGCGCGAAGACGCCCAGCCCCACCAGCCCGGCGATGAGATCGTAATGCTGTACCCAACGCTCGACGCCCAGGAGGTCCTCCAGCGCCGCCTCCACGTCCTCCAGCGGGTCTTCCTCCGAGCCCAACTGATCCGGCAGAAGGTGCGCGCCCAGGTGGTGCATCACCCACGACACCTGGACGAAGCCACCATGCAGCGCCGGGCGCATCCCCCGGCGGCCCACCTCCTCCAGGGCCCCGTCCAGGAAGCGCGCCGCGTGCTCCGGATCATCTCCCCCGGGCCACACGCGCGACAGGTAGCCGTGCAGCAGCGCCTGGCTCGCCAGACGCTCCGCGATGCGCGAGCCCTTGTGGATGAAGGGCTTGTGCAGCTCGGTGGTGATGGCGCGCACCGTCTCCGCGGCCTGGTCCGCCAGCGAGCCGGTGAGCAGCGGCCACCACCGGGGAGACTCCTGAGGAGGACGGATGGAATGGGCCATCATGGGCGAGGCTCCTTCACGCGGGCACGCGCGAGCTGGGACTGATACGTCCGGGCGAGGAAGTCGTAGAGCACCAGCTCCTGCGCGCGCGCCGCCGAGCGCAGCATCCGGTTGGCGTGCATGTGCAGGTGGGTACCGGCCAGCGCGGACAGGGCCACGCCAAGCCGGCCCTCGCGGGAGTCCTCCTCCAGGCGACGCCGCACGGGGACAAGCCGCTCCGAGCGCTCGCGCAGCACGGCGAGCCCCTCGACGAGCAGCGGGCTTACTTCCGCGTCCGGAGTCCAGGCCGCCTCCAGTGCGGCGCGGGACTGGCGGTAGCGGGCACCGAGCTGGTGCGTGAAGGCCGTGTCCATGCGGAACTCCCGCCCGAAGTAGTCGCGGGAGCGCTCGGCCACCGTCAGCTTCGCGCGGAGGTCCAGCCCCAGGTCGTTCAGCAGC
Organism: Corallococcus sp. M7; assembly: GCF_054512695.1. Lineage (NCBI taxonomy): Bacteria > Pseudomonadati > Myxococcota > Myxococcia > Myxococcales > Myxococcaceae > Corallococcus > Corallococcus sp. M7. The sequence goes on along the minus strand of NZ_CM137252.1, from coordinate 4,596,628 downwards.
AGGTCCATGCCCCGCAGGGTGAGCTGCCACCGGGCCTCGGCGCCCGCGTCACCGTCCAGCAGCGCCATCAGCTTCAGCACCGCGTCGCTGTCCGCGTGGAACAGCTCCTCGGCCAGGGCCATGCCCTCCGGGCCGCCGTAGCGCTCCAGCTCCCGCTCGTACGTGTCGAGCTGCACCTTCCACACGACACCGTCCCGAGCCAGCGGCGCCACCGCGGCGGACAGCGCGGGCAGTGCGTCGCGGTGCAGGCGGGCCGGATCCCCGTGCAGCCGCAGGCGCACGTGCCAGTCCGGATCCTCGAAGCGGATGAAGAACCAGCGGTCCACCGCGCCCTCGCGGACGAGCCGCTCCACCAGCGGCGCCACCGCGTCGCACAGCACGTCATCCGCGCCAGCGGTGCCCGCGTACAGCTTCGCGTAGAGCCACTCCGAACCCGGCGCGAAGTGCCGTGTGGCACTGGCGGAGGAGCCACGGCGCGGGACAGGCACGGAGGCCGTGGGCTCCTGGCGCCGCACCATGGGGAGGAACAGCTCATGGACGAAGCGTCCCTCCGGGCCTTGGGCGCACAGCGCGTCCGGTCCGACGAGCTGCTCGCGCAGGACGGCGCGGGCGCTGTCCTTCACCAGCGACGCGAACGTCTCCACGCACAGGACGTTGTCCAGATCCAGCGGCAGCACGTTGTCGCCATTCACCAGCGCCACGTGGCGCGGCAGGCCCAGCCGCTCGCGAAGCGCTTGCACGGCGCGGAAGCACTCCTCACCGCGCGCCGCGCTCAGCGGCTTCAGCACGTCCGGTCCCAGCCGCCACCTCGCGAGGGACAGCACCACCCGGCCGGACACCACCCTCGGAAGGAAGTCCAGCCCCTCCAGCGCGCCCCAGCTCCACGACAGGCCCACCGCGCGCCCCTCGTGCTGGAGCATGCACAGGAAGCGGTAGACGCCCAGGCCCCGGGAGAAATTGTGCGCGGTGGTGAGCCGGGGCAGCACCTCGCGGCCCAGCCGCTTCGAGCGCAGCACCACGCGCCCATCCACCACCGACACCCGCAGGTCCTCCACGGGAATCCGCTGCGCGTCGGGCGCGCCGGAGGCCCCCAGGAAGGGAATCTCGTGCCCGCGCAGTTGAGGCCGCAGCAGCACGTTGCCGATGCGCCCTTCCGGCAGGTGCACCACCTCCGCGAAGACGGCATCCGGGCGGAGCGCCTCCTCGGCGCGCAGGTGCCGCTCCACCGCGTCGCGCAGCGCCTCATCCCCATGACAGAAGCGGCCCAGGGTGTTGGCACCGGAGGGCCCTCCCGCGCCGCGCAGCACCAGCGAGAAGTCCCCGCGCGTGAAGGCCTCGTCCGAGTCGGCCAGCACGCTGAAGCCCACGGAGAGGGCGTCCGGCGGCGGCGCGGCCTTCTCCGAGGACAGCGCCTTCAGGTCCTCCTCGCCCATCGTCAGCACGCGTGCGCCCGCGCTCGCGGTCAGCCGGCGCATCAGGTGCAGCTCACGCGGGCCGAACGTCCCGCCTGCTTCCGTCGCCGCGGGGAAGGCCAGTCCGCGCAACAGCGGTGCGCCATCCGCGGCGGGCGCGCTGGACACCTGGAAGCCCACGCCGGACTCCTCGTCGAGCGCCTCCAGCAGCGGCACCTCGCGGCCCTCGTAGCGGCGGGTGAAGGCCTCGCAGAACGTGCTCAGCGGCGAGCGGCCCATTGGAGGCCCCATGCGCTGGACGAGCTCCACCGCGCGATTCACCTCCGCCAGCACCTCCGGGCCCAGGGTGGCCCCGGGCGCCGGACGGTAGAGGTCCACCTGGAAGAGGCGCGGCAGCTCCACCTTCACGGGGAGCGCCTCCAGCCGCGTGGCGATGGCGAGGTAGGCCTCCTTCGATTGACCTGGACCTTCCGCATCCAGTCTCGACAGGAGACCTCCAACGTCTTCCAGGCACGTGGCCGCGTCCTGCGCCACCCGCGCGGCCTCACCCGTGCCCGCGTCTTGCGCCAGCGCGCGCAGCCGCTCCACCAGGTACGGGAGCGGCTCCGGCCCGGTGACGGGCACGGCCAGCTCCGGCACCAACAGGTCGTTGTCCACGAGCGTGCGCACATACTCGGCGGCCTCGTGGGCATCCACCTCCGCGTCCAGCGCCACCAATGTCCGAACCAACTGCTCTGGCCGGGCGCCTGCGCGCGCGCACTCCAGCACCGCCTCCAGGTACGCATCCGGACGCACGGAGGACAGGTGGTGCCGGCGCACCGCTCCTGTGTGCCGGGTCTCCACGTAGCGAAGCCGACCGGCCGCGCGGTACAGGCTGCCATTGGGGCGGTAGCGGAGCACCTCGTGCAGGGCGGGATGGCGCACCAGCGCGCCCACCAGCCGCGTGAGGTAGTCCATGTCCAGACGCGTGTCGCGGTGGCACTCGCGCGCGTCCGCCACCGACAGGTGCGTGCTCGCTCCCAGATGCCCCACGGAGCACGACGCGAAGAGGCCGAAGGGCGTGCAGCGCCCCGCCATGCGCAGGAAGTAGCGCACCAGGGCCCGCTCCACCTTGAGGCCATACTCGCTGTCCGGCGACTGGAACCAGAGCGGCAGCCCCTCCTCCAGCGAGGGCGACGCGACGAAGAGGGCCTCGCGCACCTCCGGCCGCTCCACGTATTCGCGCAGCCGAGTGCGCAACAGCGCGCGATCCGCGTCCAGGGCCTTCGCGAGCTCCCCGGTGGCGTGCGGCGCGGTGAGCCGCGAGCTCCAGTGCTCCACTGCGTCGAAAGGCAGGAGTGGAGTGCGCAGGACGAAGAAGTCCGCCGGTTCCATCAGGGACGGGGCGGGAGGCGTGCGCTGCCCCTCGGGAGCGCGGCGGCGGGGCTGGGACATCGCGACGGACCTCGGAACCGGGAACCAGGTGCGGGAAACGCCCCGGGCCGGCGAACACCGGCCCGGGGCAAAGCCTCTCACCATGCCTCGGAAGCGAACCTCACCTCCGAGCACACGGCGCGAGCCGCATCAGAAGCAGCAGCCGAAGGCTTCCTGCGTCTGGCAGGCCGCGTTCGTGTAGCAAACGGTGGCCTCGGTCGGATCCGTGCCCTCGCAATCGTAGACGGAGGGGGGGATGCCACCGGCAACCTGCTTCAGCTGGGTCTCGTTCAGCGCGCGCAGGGTGTCCTTCGACAGCGTCAGCTTCTTGGTGGTCTTCTTCATGGTTTCGTTCCTGGATGTAAGGCCGCACGGAATTGCGCGGTCGAAACGAAATACGAAGCCCCCTCGAATTCCTGGTCGTTGCTCCAATCACTTATCAGCGATCCGCGTCCAGCGGAGGCAGCCACGTCAGCACGTTGCGCGTCCACAGCTTGCGGAAGGTGGCGACGAGCTTCGCGCGCTCCGCGGGATCCGTCATCTCGTTGGCGTCGGCGATCTCCCCGATGCTGGAGGTTCCGTCCGCGAGCCCGAGCAGCTCCCGCTCCATGTCGCTGGCGCCGAGGCCGGGGGGCAGCAGGAAGCGGGTCGGATCCAGCCCCGTGGCGCGCTCCACGCTCCGAGCGGTGGGACTCTCCAGGAGATGTGGGTGCACCCACGCGCGGCTCCAGGAGCCCACCGCCAGCGGGCGCAGCGACTCGACGCGCTCGGGCGGCACGTCCTTGCGCAGCACCTGGATGAGGGACTCCAGGTTGAGCAGCGTCCGCGCCAGCGGCGGCGTCATGCCCGAGGGCACCGGCGCGCCCGCCATCGCGCGCACCGCGAACACGGCGGTGGCGATGGACACCATCACGCCCGCGTTGGAGGCCCCCACGTGCAGGGGCCCTCCGGCCAGCCGCACACGTCGGCGGCCCTCGAAGACGAGCGGCCACAGGTCCGGCCGGGACTCCACTGCCAGTCGCTCCTGCTCCGCCGGGGAGTGATGCGGGTGCTCGTGCTTCGCCTCCTCCAGGCTGACGGACTCCCTCAGCCCACGCACCTCGTCCTCCGTCAGCACGCCCGCGCGTGTGAGCAGCGCCAGCACGTGCGGTGACAGGCGCGCGCCGCATGCGGCCACCAGCACATCGCATGGCAGGTGACGCGCCTCGCCGTCCTGGTGGTACGTGACGCCTTCGCGGGTCACGCGCACCGCGCTGGCGTTCGGCACCAGCCGCGAGCCCGTGGCCTCCACCAGCCGTGCGAAGTGCGGCAGCCGGTGAAGGCCCCGCGACTCGCCGCGCATCAGCAGCGTCACCGGCTGGCCCGCCATCATCAGCGCCCCGGCCTGCTCGAAGCCGGAGATGCCACCCCCCAGCACCGCCACGCGCCGGCCGGCCACCTCCGCCGCGGAGCGCAGCCCCTCCCGCACCTCCACGCGCGAGCCGGGCTCCACCGCGTCCGGAGGCAGGGGCCGCCGCTCGTACCAGGCGGTGACGAGCACCTCCTCGGCGCGCACCTCGATGCGGCCCTCGGGCGTCTCCACCTCCACCGTCACGCCGTCCGCGTCGGGGCGCAGGCCCACGCAGCGGTGGCGGCAGCGGATGTCCAGGCGTCCCATCTGGATGACGCGTGCGTAGTAATGCAGCACGTCCTCGCGCCCGCACTCCAGCGCGTCGCGGCAGTCCAGCGGCAGGCCGCCCACCTCCCAATGCATGGCGGGCGACAGGTAGACGAGGCCCTCGATATGGGCATGCAGCGAGGCCAGCGGGGTGGCGCCGGCCTCCAGGGCCAGGGCGGGAATGCCACGCGCCCGGGCCTCGAAGAGCGCGGCCACCGCGGTGGGGCCGCCGCCAATGACACACAGCTTCGTCGTGAGGAGCGTCATGCGGGCGGAAGCCTATACACGCTCCGGACGTCCGAAAGCGATGGGACCTTTTTTGAAAGGAAATCGAGCCAGGATCGCCACCTCGATCCGTATGCGGTGTGGACCATCCGGTGAGCGGGGAATCGCATGCGCATCTTCCAGGACATGGGGAGGCTCCTTCAGGAGCGGTGGCTGAAGGTCCAGCACAGCGAGGAGGCCTTCCCCGACATCGCGGCGGAGGTGCTGCGGGAGATGGCCCCGCACCAGGCGTTCAAGACGCTGGAGCCGCTGGAGTGGCTCTACGGGACGCGCGACTTTCCGAAGCAGCTCACCACGCGGCCGGGCTTCGGACAGCCCGCGCTGACGGTGTTCTCCGACTCGCGCCTGCTCATCGACCTGTACTACTGGGTGGACGGCACCACCGACATCCACCAGCACGGCTTCTGTGGTGCCTTCCAGGTGCTCCAGGGCAGCAGCATCCACGGGCACTACCGCTGGCACGAGCGGCACAAGGTGAACAGCCGCCTCGCGCTCGGTGACATGGAGCTCTTGTCCGTGACGGGGCTGCGCACGGGCGACATCCACCGCATCCTCGGAGGGGACCGGTACATCCATTCCCTCTTCCACCTGGAGCGGCCCTCGGTGACGTGCGTGGTGCGCACGCTGCACTCGCCGGAAGGGGGCTACCAGTACTCGTACAAGAAGCCCCACCTGGCCTACTACCCGGGCGTCGAGGACGCGCACACCCACAAGGTGCTCCAGTCCCTGTCACTGCTGGCGGAGCTGAACCCACCAGAGCGCACGCGGCTCATCTCCGGGCTCATCGAGCGCTCGGACCTCATGACGTGCTTCCTCGTCTTCGAGCGGCTGCTCCAGCTGCACAAGAAGCTGGAGGCGCTGGACCCGTACTGGGACGTGGCGGTGCGCACGCATGGCGCGCTGGCGGAGGAGCTCCGTCCGGTGTTCAAGGAGTACATGCGCCAGGCGCTGCTCATCGACCGGCGAGGACAGGTGAAGGCCCCGGAGCACCGCTACTTCCTCGCGCTCCTCTTGAACGTCGAACGTGGCGAGCACATCCAGCAGCTCGTGCGTCAGCGATACCCGGACCGGGATCCGGTGGACCTGATCATGAAGTGGGTCACCGCGCTGACGCAGCCGGCGGAAGGCGGAGGCCGGACGCGCGACTCGCTCGGGGTGCCACTGGACGAGTCCGCCCTCATCGTCTTCCGTGAGCTGCTCCATTCCCGCGGCCACGCGGAGGTGATGGCCCGCATGAAGGAGACCTTCGACGAAGCAGAGGTGGACGGTCAGTCGGACGACATCGCCGCGCTGGCGGCCTCCCTGCGCGAGTCCACGCTCTTCCGCCCCCTCTTTCAGCGCTGAGCTGGCGCGGACGACCGCGACCCACGCGAGCAGGACCAGCAGCAATGCCGGAAACTCCACGCTGAACCGCACGAAGGCCCTGGAGAAGGAGCACCGCCACGGCGCGATCCTCTCCAGGGCCTCGGGTCTTCACTCAGCGACATCGTCGGCATCTACCACGCTTTCTATTGCTGTCTCACTTCCCCTCGGGGAGCTTGCCTTTCGCCGGTCCCTCCGGAGCAGGCGGGGGACTGCCAGGCGCCGGGGACACAGGAGAGACACCTGACCTGGGTGGGCTCTGCTTCGGTGGCGCGTCCGCGGCCACCTGGCAGGCCGTGAGACCGCCCGGGTTGCGGATCGCGGCGATCCCCACGCTGAGGATGGTGTTGTCATTCCGGGCGCTGAAGCAGTAATCCCCATCCGCGGGTGGGGCTGCCACGACGCACGAGTTGGCGCCGGCCGGAATGACGTAGTTGATCAGGTTGATCAGGTCGTGCACCGTCGCCGTACCGTTGGGATGCGGCACGGGCTGCTTGGTCAACAGCAGGGCATCGCTGGGCGGATTGACCGGAACCTGCTGGTGGGTGCGGCAGTCGGGACTGAAGGGCAGCCCCTGCGCGAGCACAGACGCGGGAGCGAGCATGGTGAGGGCCGCCAGGATGGCGAAGGTGGGCACCGTCGCGGCGAAGCACCGTGCAGGAAGAGAAGAGCCGTGCATGTCTGGGTTCCTTGTTTGAAGATCTGGAGAGACGACGGCCCTACGGGGCCCCGAAGTCGAAGCCGTACAGCCCGGTGGTCGAGTTGTAGGTCACGCTGACGTTGACCGCGGCGGTGCCCGCAGGCAGCGAGTAGGACTGCAGCGGGGTGATCTGATTGAGCGTGTAGTTGGCACCCGTCGAGGTGTTGCCAATCGCCCAGTAGAGGGTCGTCTGCAGCTCGAAGGCGGAGAAGGCGCCCCCGGTGAGCTGCGTGGACGAGCTGACGACGAGGTTGCCGTTGACGTACCAGTTCGAGGTGAGCGGGATGAACGGGTTGGTGAAGTTCTGCACGCCAGACTGCTGCGGCGTCACGGAACTGGACTGCTGGGGCGCGCCCAGCACGGGCGACAGCCCGCGCGGATTGGTGGCCTGGGAGAGGTAGCCCGGCGAGATGCTCACCTGGGCCGAGGTGGTCCCGTTCGGGCTGGTCACCGAGGCGGTGATGTTCTGGTTCAGGACGAAGGGCTGGGTCGCCCCCTCGCCAGGGTTGAGCTGCTGCCAGGCGGCGTACACGTAGTTGGCGCTGTTCATCAGCGGCGTGAGGAAGACCAGGATGTACTGGTTGCCGAGCGCCCCACCGGTGTTGTTGGTGACGTTGAACGTGGTGGCGGTGACCGGCTGGAAGGCGTTGCGTGGCTTGGAGCTGGAGGCCCCGACGGTGAGCGAGGAGTGGTTCTGCGCCTTGGCGACGTGGTCGTTCTGGAACATGGGACTGCCTTTCGGATGTGAGTGTGCCTGCGTTGACCAGGGGCCGCCTTCGGCCGCCTGGTGAAAGCAAGATTGCCTCGGGCACTCCTTCGTCGCTGTGCGCGCACGCACAGCCAAGGCGTGATGACTCTCACATTCCGGGTTTCGTCACGCTCGCGGCCGCACAGGATGAAGACAGACGTGCGAGGCCGCGGGCGCAGAGCATCACGCCACCTCGCGGCGGAGCTGCTCGGGACGGACGAGGGTGATCTGTCCACCCTCGTATGACAGCAACCCCTCGCGCATGAGGAAGCGCAGCCATCTGTTGGTGCTCTCCCGGGTGAGGCCACACAGATTGGCCAGCTCCGTCTGGGTGAGCTTCTGGGCAATGACAATGACGACGCCATCACTCCCGGGGCGGCCCTGGTGCTGCGCCAGGTCGAGCAGCACGCGCACCAGACGCGTGCGCGCGTCGAGGAAGGTGGCGTCGTGAACGAGCTGGGTGACGCGGCGCACCAGCCGGCTCAGGGTGGTGAGCAGAGCCAGGGAGACCTGGGGACGCGTGGCAAGGAAGCGCTGGAAGTCCTCTCGCTGGAGGCACAGCACGTCAGCCTCCTCCCGAGCAACCGCGTCCGTGGAGCGCGGAGAGCCGTCCAGCAGCGCCAGCTCTCCGAAGAAGTCGCCGCGGTCAAGCAGCGCGAGGATGACTTCCTTCCCATCCGATGAGCTGAGGCGGATGGCGACCTGGCCCCTGCGGACGATGTAGAGGGCGGTCCCCACGTCGCCTTGGTGGAAGATGACCTCTCCACGGGGGTAGCGCCGAGAGCGAAGCAGAGGCGAAAGCAACTCCAGTTCTTCGCGAGGGAGATTGCCGAAGAGGGGAATCCGGGCAAGCAGCTCTGAGTAGGACACGGGTGCGTCCTCATGTGCAGGGGAACTGAAAGACTTGTAATCCTTGCAATATTTCTGGCCTGTGAGCAGCCTCACAGGGGCGGTGTGAGTCCTTTCACAGGAGCCAAACGTGACCACCTGAGGCATGCTCAAGCCCTGCCGACCTGGCGGAGCATGGACTCATGAACCTGTTGACGGGCTATCAGCTCAACGAGCGGCTGCATCTGGGCCAGCGCTTCGCCACCTTTCGTGCCGTGCGCCTGGAGGATGAGCGCTCGGTGGTGTTGAAGGTGCCCTCCCGTACCCGCCCTCTCCTGCGGGACATCGCCTGTCTCAAGCACGAGTACGAGATGTGCAGCCTGCTGGACCTGCCCGGCATCATCCGCGTGCTCGCGCTCGAGGAGTCCGCCGGCAACCTCGCCCTGGTGATGGAGGACTTCGGGGGCCAGTCCCTGGCGCACTCCTCGCGCCACACATTGGAGCTGGTGAGCTTCTGCCGGATGGCCATCCGCATCACCGAGGCCCTGGCCCATGTCCATGCGGCTGGCGTGGTGCACAAGGATCTCAAGCCCTCCAATATCCTCATCAAGCCCGGCACGCTGGACCTGCGCCTCAGTGGCTTCGGCATCGCTTCGCGCCTGTCCCGCGAGTCCACCAGCAGCCGCGGCCCGGAATGGCTGGAGGGCACGCTGGCGTATATGTCGCCCGAGCAGACGGGCCGCATGAACCGGAGCATCGACCACCGGAGCGATCTCTACTCCCTGGGCGCCACCTTCTACGAACTGCTTACCGGGCGAACCCCTTTCGAGGCCGAGGATCCGCTGGAGCTGGTGCACTGCCACATCGCCCGGCAGCCCACGCCGCCGCACGAACTCCAGGCCTCCATTCCCCCGGCACTCTCCCGCCTGGTCATGAAGCTGCTGGAGAAGATGGCGGAGCATCGATACCAGACAGCATTGGGGGTGAAGGCGCACCTGGAGCGATGCCTCGCCGCGCTCGAGCTCGGCGAGCAGCTGCCCGATTTCTCCCTGGACGCCAGCGATGTGTCACAGCAGTTCCGCATCCCGCAGCGGCTCTACGGGCGTCAGGAGCAGGTCACCACCCTGATGCAGGCCTTCGAGCGCGTGGCCGCCGGGGAGAAGGAGGCCCTGCTCATCTCCGGCTACGCGGGCATCGGCAAATCCGTGCTCGTCGGCGAGGTCAACCGTCCCATTGCCAGCCGGCGGGGCTACTTCGTCTCTGGCAAGTTCGATCAGTTCCGTCGGGATCTCCCCTACAGCGCCTTCCTCCAATGCTTCCGGGAGCTCACCCAGCGCCTGCTCAGCGAGAGCCCGGACCGGGTGGCCGCCTGGAAGGAGCGGCTGCTGAACGCGCTGGCTCCCGATGCACAGGTGGTCATCGAGGTCGTTCCCGAGGTGGAGCTGCTGATCGGCCCGCAGCCCCCGGCCGTGGAGCTGGGGCCCAACGAGTCGGAGATCCGCTTCAACCACGTCGTCCGTCAGTTCGTCCGGGTGCTGGCCACCGCGGAGCATCCCCTGGCCCTCTTCCTGGATGATCTCCACTGGGCCGACAGCGCCTCGCTAAGGCTGCTGCGGCTGCTGCTGACGGACCCCAGCCTGTCCCACCTCCTTGTCATCTGCGCCTACCGTGACAATGAGGTAGACGCGGCACACCCCTTCACGGACACGCTCTCCGAGCTGCGCCGCCAGGGGGCGTCCATGTCTTCCATCGCTCTTGGCCCGCTGGCGCTGGAGCATGTGGCGGAGCTGGTGGCGGACACCCTGCACGTGTCCCCGGAGCGGGCCCATCCATTGGCGGAAATCGTGCTGGCCAAGACAGGCGGCAATCCATTCTTCATCGGACAGTTCCTCACCACGCTGCACCGCAAGCGCCTGCTGAGCTTCCACTCGCGCGAGGGTGCCTGGGATTGGAATCTGGAGGCCATCCGGGGAGAGGACATCACTGACAACGTCGGGGCGCTGCTCTCGGCGCGACTGACCACGCTGGTAGAGGGCAGCCGGCGCGTGCTGCAGCTGGCTGCCTGCATTGGCGCCCGGTTCGATCTGCGCACGCTGGCTCTGGCTTCGGAACAATCCCCCTCCGAGGTGGCCGCCAGCCTGGAAGAGCCCCTCCGGGCGGAACTCGTCCTCCCGTTGGATGAGGCCTACAAGTACTCGGAGTTCGTGCGCGCCGATGGCACCGCGGATGTTCCGGCCATTGGCTATTGCTTCGTCCATGACCGCGTGCAGCAGGCCGCCTACCACTCCATCCCCGAGGAGGAGCGGCCCGCCCTGCACCAGCGCATCGGCCGGCTGCTGCTGCGCGGCGCGGGCGCGCAGGAGGACGAGCACCTCTTCGACATCGTCAGCCACCTCAACGCCGCGCTCGGGCTGATCACCACGGAGGCCGAGCGCTACGAACTGGCGGAGATGAACCTGCGCGCGGGCCGCAAGGCGAAGCGCTCCAGCGCCCATGGCCCCGCCGCGCGGCTGCTGGAGACGGGCCTTGCCTTGCTCCCCGGCGACGCATGGGAGACCCATCACACGCTCGCCTTCAGCCTGAACCTGGAGGCCGCCGAGACGGCCTATCTGGATGGCCGCTACGAGGAGATGGAGCGTCTGGCGGATCTGCTGCTCAAGCGCTCCCGGAGCGATCGCCAGCGGGTGCGGGTGCTCGAGCTCAAGCTCTACCGCTGCAGCAGTCAAATGCTGTGGAGCCGGTGCATCGAGCTGGGACTGAAGGCGCTGCGAATGCTGGGTGAGCGCCTCCCGGCCCGTCCCAGCAAGGCGGATGTAGTGCTCGCGCTGGGGCGCACCAAGTGGATGCTGCGAGACCACTCCCCCGAGTCCCTGCGCGCCCTGCCCGAGATGAAGGACGAGGATCGTCTGGCCGCCATGCGCATCCTCCGGCTGATCGGCTCCGCTGCCTATTTCTCCCTGCCGGACCTCTTTCCCCTCATCACCTTCCGCATGGTGCAGCTGTCCATCCGGTGGGGGAACACCGGCCTGTCCTCCTACGCCTTCGTCCTCTATGGACTCATCCTCTGCTCGGTGCTCGGCGACTATGACGGGGGCTATGCCTTCGGCAGGCTGGGCATGGAGCTGCTGGAGCGCTTCCGCGCCCGCGAGCAGACGGCCACGCTGGTCATGCTCTTCAGCGTCTTCATCCGTCACTGGAAGGAGGCCATGGCTCCGACCGTACCGGAGCTGCTGAACGCCGCCCAGATGGGATTGGAGACGGGAGATCTCGAGTATTTCTCCTACTGCCACTTCTGGGCGTCCATCCACGCATTGGTCACTGGCGAGCCGCTCGACCTGCTGCGTGAACGCGTGGATCGCTCGTACACCACCGTCTACCGGCAGAAACAGGAAAAGGGGCAGGGAGTGATGCTCCATCTGCGCCACCTGTTGGACACGCTCCAGCTCCCGGTGGCAGGCCGTGCCCCGCCCGAGGGAGACATGGACGAGCAGCAGATCATCAAGCGCTGGCGCCATGCGGGTGACAACAATGCGCTCTGCTACGCCTACGGCTTTCAGGGGATGGGGCGCTTTTTCGCTGGGGATCCCAAGGGCTGTCTCGAGCACATGGCCGCGTGCGAGCGGTACGCGGAGGCCATGGTGGGCCAGTCGGTACAGCCCCTCTATGCCTTCTACCAGGCGCTCTCCCTGCTGGCGCTCGCACTCCAGCAGCCCGCTTCGGATCGCCGCCAGGCCTTGCGCAAGGTGGAGCTCATCCGCAAGCACTTCGTGAAGTGGGCGCGGCACGCGCCCGCCAACTACGCTCACAAGCTCCACCTGCTCGACGCGGAGCTTGGGCGCCTGCGGCAGCGTCCCGCTGAAGAGGTGGAGCGCGAGTACATCCAGGCCATCGCCCTGGCCCAATCCGGCGGCTGCATCCAGGATGAGGCGCTTGCCCATGAACTGCTGGCCCAGCACCTGTTCGAGCGCGGGCTGCAGGAGGCGGCGACCACCTATCTGACCCAGGCGCATCGGCTCTACGAGAGCTGGGGCGCCACCGCCCGCTGCGCCCTGCTCCAGCAGCGTCACCCGGACCTGCTCATGCTCGGGACCAAGGGCGCCCGCGGCGTCGACACGGACATCCTCTCCAGCGCCGGCAGCACCTCGGTGGAAGCGCTGGATTTGCAGTGGATCCTCCGGGCCACCCAGGCGCTGTCCGGCAAGCTCGTCCTGGGTGAGCTCGTCCAGCAGTTGATCCGCCTCATCCTGGAGTGCGCGGGGGCCGGGCGGGGAGCCCTGCTCCTGGAGCGCGAGGGCGTGCTCATGCTGGCGGCGGAGACAGCCCTTGGCGGGCAGGAGTCCTTCGTGCGCCAGCCGCGGCCCCTGGATGGCACCGAACCCCTGCCCGCGATGATCATCCACTACTGCTTCCACTCGGGTGAGCCGCTGGTGCTCAAGGACGCCACCCAGGACGTGCGCTTCGCCAGCGATCCCTATGTGGCTTCCGCCCGACCGCGCTCCGTGCTGTGCGCGCCCATCGTCCACCAGGGGAAAACGGAGGGCATCATCTACCTGGAGAACCCTCTCACCACCGGCGCCTTTACGCCCAACCGCCTGGAGACGGTGCAGATGCTCGCCAGCCAGGCCGGCGTCTCCCTGCGCAACGCAATGCTCTACCTGGATCTGGAGCACTCGCTGGAGGCGCAGGTGCAGCTCACCACCGCGCACAGCCGCTTCGTGCCACACCAGTTCCTCCGCAGCCTCAACCGGCGCAACATCGTCGACGTGAGGCTGGGGGACTACGTGCAGAAGGAGATCTCCATCTTCTTCTCGGACATCCGGGGCTTCACCCCCCTCATGGAGGCCCTGCCCGCATCCGATGCGCTGGCGTTCATCAACCAGTACATCGGCTACATCGAGCCTCCACTCATCGAGGCGGGGGGCTTCATCGACAGCTACAACGGGGACGGGGTGATGGCGCTCTTCGACGGCTCGGCGGACAGCGCCGTCCAGGGGGCCATCGCCATGCACCGGGCGCTGGAGCGATACAACGAGGAGCGCCAGCGGCAAGGGCTGAAACCGGTGCGCACGGGGATTGGCATCAACACCGGCACGGTGATGCTGGGAACCATTGGCGGCCGCAACCGCCTCAAGTGCGGCGTCATCGGAGATGCCGTCAATCTGGCCAGCCGCGTGGAGGGGTTGACCAAGGTCTACGGCGCGGTGCTGCTCATCACCGAGTTCACGTATGAACGGCTCGAGGAGCCCTCGCGCTACTCCATCCGGCGCATCGAGCCCGTGCGCGTGGTGGGCAAACAGCGGCCTGTCACACTGTACGAGGTGTTCGACGCGGACCCACCGGGGACGCGTGCCGCCAAGGAGCGCACCCTGGGCACCTTCCGTCAGGCCCAGGAGCGCTACGTCGCGCGGGACTTCGCTGGCGCGCTGGCGCTCCTGGAGCAGTGCCTGGAGCTCTGCCCCGAGGATGTGGCGGCGGCGCTCTTCGCGGAGCGCTGCCGGCGCTTCCTGCACGAAGGAGTGCCCGCCGACTGGGATGGCGTGGAGCGGCTCACCCGCAAGTAGTCCAGCGCGGGTTACAGATAGGTGTCCGTGTACTCGGCGAGCCCCAGCTCGCAGAAGCTCGTCACTTCACGCCAGCCACCGGGCGCGCCAGGATCCTTGCGGCGGAGCGCTCCCGTGAAGCGGGCCCGCTGCTCGAAGAGGGGCACCGGGGACTTCCAGAGCGCGGCCGTCGCCGTGACCTGCCACTCCATTTCCAACTGGTATTGGCCCGAGGCGTCCGCTGCCGTCACCCGCACGCGGGTCGGGTAGCGCCAGAAGCGATTCCAGGTGGCCCACTCGCACGGTTCGTAACGCAGCAACTCTCCAGGGAGCGGGAATTGGAGCGCTCCGAACCGGAACCAGCCAGTGGAGTACCAGAAGGCCGCGTCCACGCCGATGACACAGGTGAGCTGCCGGTCGGGCGAGGAGAACTGGGCCCAGCGCCACGTGCGCCGCGTCACCTCCCACAAGCCCCAGTCATGATCATGGTATCCGGCGACCCCGGCGAGCCGGAGTTGCTGCTGCCCCGTATTGACGGTGCCCTCCACCCGGGCGCTTGGCATAGCTACCAGCCAGCTCGCCGTTTCCCACGGCGCGTAGCCCGTCACCTCGTCCGCCATCATCCGAGGCGCCTCCGCGGGCCGGTATGCCAGGTCCAGTTGCGGCTGGCCTCGCGAGTCCCGCGTCCGCAGGACATAGGTTCCGTCCGAGTCCACCCGCAGGGTGCTCTCCCCCAGGTTCACGTTCGCGCGATCGTTGGAGGCGGAGAACTGGTCCACCCCCAGGTAGCTCATCTGCGTCACGGGGGCGCCGCCGTCGGGCGGGAAGAGGACCGTGGTAATGCCGCAGCGCCCCAGGCGCCACTGGTTCTCCGGGTTGAAGACAGCCAGCGCGCTGATGCCGGCCCAGCCCGAGGGGTCCGAGAAGGCGAAGTACCACCACTCTGTATAGAAGAAGAGGTGGGGCCGCCCCCGGTAGAAGCGGAAGTGGTAGGCGTCATCCTCCAGCACCGAAGTGGGGTCCGACGCCGCGCCAGGCGTCGTGTCCGGAGCCCGCGCAACCGCGGCTCGCCGGTGTGCCCCACCGTGGGTCTTCTGCCTTTTCGAAGAAGCCATGCGCGAATCCTTCCCAAGGGACTGCGGCGCTGGCACTCATCGTAGCGCGCTCGCCATCAGAAGCATGTCATGATTCAAACCCTTTCACCGAGGCGCCCGGAGGCATTCCTGCTCCGGCCGCCCTGCGGAGGAGCAGGAATGAAGAACCGACGGGTCCTGGTGTTGGGCGGCGGCGTGGGTGGGCTGAGCGCTGCGCACGAGTTGGTGGAGCGCGGCTTTGACGTAGAGGTGGTCGAATTGAAGAGCATCCCTGGCGGCAAGGCGCGCTCGGTGCCCGTGCCGGACTCGGGGCGCCATGGCCGGGCGGCGCTGCCGGGCGAGCATGGCTTCCGCTTCTTTCCCGGCTTCTACCGGCACCTGCCGGACACCATGAAGCGCATCCCCTATCAGGAGAACCCCGAGGGGTGCTTCGACAACCTGGTGGCCACCAGCCGGGTGGCGCTGGCCCAGGCCGGCCCGCGGCCCACTGTCATTCCCAGCCACTTCCCGGACTCGCTGGGGGATTGGGAGACGATCTTCCATGACCTCACGCACAACGACACCGGACTCACGCCCCAGGACGTGAGTTTCTATATGGGCAAGCTCTGGCAGGTCATGACCAGCAGCAAGGAGCGCCGGCTGGCTGAGTTGGAGCAGGTGAGCTGGTGGACGTTCGTGGACGCGGCGAACCGCTCACCGGCGTACCAGAAGTTCCTGGCGAGCGGCATGTCCCGCTCGCTGGTGGCAGCACAGGCGCAGGAGGCCAGCGCGCGCACCATTGGCCAGGTGCAGGTGCACCTGATGTCCAACGTGGTGTCCCCGGGTGTGGGCACGGACCGCGTGCTGTGCGGCCCCACCAATTCCATGTGGATCTATCCGTGGCTCAGCTACCTGCAGCAGCAGGGCGTCCGCTATCAGGAGAAGCGCCTGGTGAAGCGCATCCACTGCGAGGACGGGCGAATCACCGGCGTGGACGTGGCGGACGCGGCGGCACCCGAGAAGGTCACCGCCCGACTGGAGGCGGACTGGTACGTCGCTGCGCTCCCCATCGAGCGCTTCGCGCCGCTGCTCACCACGTCCATGGTGGAGGCGGCCCCGGAACTCGGCGAGCTCAAGAGGCTGTCGCAGAGCGTCCGGTGGATGAATGGCATCCAGTTCTACCTATACGAGGACGTGCCCGTGGTGCATGGGCACGTGCTCTATGTGGACTCTGCCTGGGCCATCACCTCCATCTCCCAGCCGCAATTCTGGCAGAACGTGAACCTGGGCGGCTACGGGGACGGACGCGTGCGCGGCATCCTCTCCGTGGACATCTCCGACTGGACCGCGGATGGCACCTTCGTCAAGAAGCTGGCGAATGAATGCTCGAAGCAGGAGATCGCTGACGAGGTCTGGCGCGAGCTGAAGCAGAGCCTGAACGTGGGCGGTCAGACCCTGCTCCGCGATGAGATGCTGCACTCCTGGTTCCTCGACACGGACGTCGTCGTTCCGCCGCTGGGCATGCCTCGCCGGGACATCAACCTGGAGCCGTTGTTCATCAATCGCCCGGACAGCTGGAACAAGCGCCCGGAGGCCGCCACCGCCATTCCCAACCTGTTCCTGGCCTCGGATTATGTGCAGACGAACACGGACCTGGCCTGCATGGAGGCCGCCAACGAGGCCGCCCGGCGCTCAGTCAACGCCATCCTCCAAGCCAGCGGCAACCCGGCCACGCCCTGCCGCATCTTCGAGATGGGAATGCCCGAGGTGCTCGCTCCCTGGCGCGAGCACGATCTGCGGCGCTTCCAGATGGGGTTGCCGTGGGATGGCAGGCTGTTTGGCTGAATCAGAAGGCGCTGTTCCAGGGGATCACCCATTCGCTGTGGCCCTGCTCCGCGAAGGTGGTGATCACAGTCCAGTCCCCGTTGCCGTCGGGATCGAGGGTGGAGAGCGTGCCCTCGAAGCGGGAGGACTGCTCGAAGATGAGGATGGGAGACTTCCAGATGGCGGCGTTGCTCTCCACCGTCCACGTCACGTCCAGGCGGTATCGGCCGGTCTCATCCATGCCGACGGCCCGGGCACGGCCTGGGTACTGCCACAAGGACTCCCAGCGCTTCCAGTCCTCCCACGTCCAGGTCAGGCCCTCGGTGCGGAAATGGAGGCGCAGATCCTTGTAGCGGAAGTAGCCCTCGCTCTCGGCAAAGCCTGTCTTGTAGCCCAGGTCGCAGTTCAATTCCTTGCCGGGGTTGGCGAACATGGCCCAAGCCCACATGCGCGAGGGGATCTTCCAGATGCCCCAAGAGTGATCGTGGTAGCCAAGCCCGTTCGTAAACGTTGAGGTCTGGCCGTCCACGGTGAGCGTACCCTGGACGCGGGCGCTCGGCATGTACACCAGCCAGGAGTTGACCTCCCAGGGCTGCTCTCCGCGAATGTCATGGGTGAACCAGAAGGACTCGTCCGCACGCTCGAAGACGAGGTCTAGCGACACGCGACCATCCCGGGTGGCGAGTTGCACGGCGTAGCGAGCTTCATCCAAGGGACGCACGACGTTCTGGCCGATGGTGACATTGGCTTCCCGGGTGGAGGCCCAGAATTCACCCAGGGGATGGAAGTCCATCTCGTAGAGGACCTGGCCCCGGGGTCCGAAGAGCGTCACCAGCAGGGCGCTGGCCCCCAGGAATCCCACATCCTTCGGGTTGAAGACCGTGAAGCCGATGATGCCCGACCAGCCTGAGATGGGATCCTTGAAGTTGAAGTACCAGTACTCGCCGTACCAGAAGACATTCTCCCAATCCTGGTAGAGGGGGAATTGGTACGCGTCATCCTTCAATGTGATGGGAGTTCGCCGGCCCTCAAGCGGCTTCGCGGCCTGAGACATGTGTGCCCTTCCTGGAGGTCACCAGTGGAGGAGAGTCACCTCCTGAAAGGAGCATAGATGGAAATGAGCCTTTCGCTCCTCAACTCCAAACCGGGTCTGACAATCAGGCCTCTTCAGGTGGACGTGCAGACCCAGGCCGGGACAAGACAATCGCGTATCAGCCCTTCCCCTTCGGGCGGCTCACCGTGTACATGACGATGTTGTGATCCGAGCCGCCGGTCGGGCCGGCCCTCACGTTCGTGACCTTGGCCCCGTAGGACATCGCATAGTCGATCTTGCCGTGGCCGTGGCTCTCCACGCCGCCGTGGAGCTTCATGCCCGCCTGCTGCGCGATCCAGCCGGGCGACCACTTCCCCTTCGTCGACGCCGGCTCGTTCCAGTCGCCGCCGATGAGCAGGCCCTCATCAGGGTTCTTCGCGATCTTCCGCTGCGCGAAGCCGAGCAGCTTCTCGGAGAGCGACTTGTAGGTGCTCACGCGGTTCTTCGGCCCGACAGGCTCGCCGCCCTTCCAGTCGACCGACGGCGGCTGGTGCGCGGAGACCACCTGCAGCCAGCCCGCGAGCTTGACCGCCGTGGCCGCCCGCGGCGGAGCGTGGCCGCCGCGCACGGTGGTCCAGCCTCCACCCTCACCCTGGATGGAGGTCTTCTGCCCCTGGAGCAGGCTGTCCTTCACGAGGATGCCCGTCTCGCCATGGTCCTTGGCCCCAGGGAAGGTCACCAGGTGGTAGCCGGGGATGTTCTCCAGGGCCTTGTGATAGCCGTTGATCTCCTGGAGCTGGACGAAGTCGAGCTTGTTCTTCTTGGCGAAGTCGCCCAGCCACTTCTTCACGTCCTGGGGGTTGCGGTCGCGCTCGACGTTGTAGGTCGCGCCCCGGAGCTGCGACGGCGTCTTGCCCTTGCTGTCGCTGCCGCCGGCCGCGCTGGCCTCGGCGGTCGTGGTGCCTTCCGTGCCAGGGGTGGCGGTGGCGCTGACGCGCTTCAGCGATTGGTCCATCCGCTCGCCGACAACCCCCTTCGGATTCCCATCCCAGCCGTTGTCGCGCTTGTAGGCGGCCACCGCCTTCGCTGTCTTGGCGTCGAAGCGGTCGTCCGCGGGGCCCTTGAGGTAACCGGCCGACTTCAGGCGCTCCTCGGCCTTCTGAACGCGGTTGCCAGTGGATCCAACGTGGAGGGGACGGTGGGGATGGGCAGTGGTTCGCATGATTTCCCTAATTCTCGCCCATCGAGAGGAAATGTTTCTTCTGTCCTGTCAGCGGGGGTCAGGCCTGCCGCGCCGCATCAAGAAGGCGCGGTTCCGTGGAAAAGAATGCAGTGAATGAAAGTCACGCTCGACGCGGGCGTGCGGACCCTTCACATCCAGCCTCTCACTGGGGGGAATGACACGATGAGCACTGGAAGCTTCATCTGGTACGAGCTGATGACCCATGATCCCAGCGCCGCCGCCAGCTTCTATGGCGCCGTCGTTGGATGGAAGATCGCCGCCCCGCCCGAGCCCATACCGGGCGGAATGGACTACCGCATGATCATGCGCGGCGACGGTGGCTCCGCCGGCGGCGTGCTGCGCCTTTCGCAGGACATGGTGCGGCACGGGGCACAGCCTTGCTGGCTCGGCTACCTGCACGTGGCCGATGTCGATGCGTCCCTTCGGGCCATGGTGGCCGATGGGGCCAGGGTGCTGATGCCACGCATGGATCTTCCCGTCGGTACGATCGCGATGGTCGCCGACCCGATGGGCACGCCCTTCTACGTGATGGCGCCGATTCCGCCGCCCGGCAAACCCGAGGCGAAGAGCGATGTCTTCGACGCGAAGAAGTCGCAGCACATCCGCTGGAACGAGCTGGTGAGCCCCGATCTCACGCGCGCCAAGGCGTTCTACGCGAAGCACTTCCACTTCCAGTTCAACGACGTGATGCCCATGGGCCCGATGGGCGACTACTGCTTCATCGACCACGACGGCGTCCGGCTTGGCGCCATCATGCAGAAGCCCGCCGCGAACCCCGGCCCCAGTGGCACCTGGCTGTTCTACTTCGGCGTTTCCTCTGTCACCGAGGCACAGCGCGCCATCACCGCCAACGGCGGTAAGGTGCTGCAAGGCCCGCACGAGGTGCCCGGCGGCGAGTGGATTGTCGTCGCAACGGACCCCGCGGGGGCCACGTTTGGTGTTGTAGGACGCAAGGGCGAGTGAGCCCAAGGAGCGCAATCGTGACGACCGCCGTGAACAAGACCGTCATCTGTCTCTGGTACGAACGCGATGCTGCGGAAGCGGCTGCCTTCTACGCCCGCACCTTCCCCGGCAGCTCCGTCGGCGCCACGCACCGTGCTCCGGGCGACTTCCCGGATGGCAAGGAGGGAGATGTCCTCACGGTGGAGTTCACCGTGCTGGGCCTTCCGTGCCTCGGCCTCAATGGCGGCCCCGCCTTCAAGCACAGTGAGGCCTTCTCTTTCCAGGTCAGCACGAGGGACCAGGAGGAGACGGACCGCTACTGGAATGCCATCGTCGGCAACGGCGGGCAGGAAAGTCAGTGCGGGTGGTGCAAGGACAAGTGGGGCCTCTCGTGGCAGATCACCCCTGCCGCCCTGACGGACGGCATGAGCGATCCGGATCCCGCCACGCGCAAGCGGGTGTTCTCCGCGATGATGGAGATGAAGAAGATCGACATCGCGAAGATCAATGCGGCGCGCAGGGGCTGAGGAACGGCTGTAGCCGCGCCTCTACCGGCGTGCCTGGGCGCGGGCGATCAACGCGCCCCTCGGCACTCCGGCCTGCTCGAAGCGGAGCGCGGCGCGCTCGAGCGCCTCGGCCAACGACGCGACCTCTTCGTGTTGATCCGAACCAGGACGGACGAAGCTGGTGACGGCCCTCGCCAGCCTCGCGGTGGTGGAGTTGATCACCACGAAGAACCCCTTGCAGTACTCGCGAGCCAGGTCGGCTGTCTCGGCTTGATGCTCCGACAGCATCATCCGCTGGGTATGTGTCAGCGGGCGGGACCGCGAGAAATCAATCACCAGGACATAGGGCTCACGCCTGTTGATGAGCTTGGAAAGGCTCCGGAGGATGCTTTCCATTTCACTGTCCGTCGTGGTGTCGCTGCGCTGGACAATGACCAGGGGCCAGAGTGATTCGTCGAGATTGTACATGGAGGGGATGTCTCAACCGGCGGCTTCGGTTGAAACATACCCTTGAAACATCCCCTGAAACAAACAGGCGGAGGGACTAGAGCCAGGGCCTCAGCCGCTCCCGAAGCGTGCGCACTCCAGGCAACGCCTGCGCCAGGGTGCGGTAGAGCGGCCGGCCGAGCCGGAGCGTGGCCTCCGCCCATTCCGGAGGACTGGGAGCTGGCGACTCCGGGGGCTGGGGCCGCGAGGGGCCAGGCGCTGACGCCGCTTCGAGCGCCGCGGCGCGCAACGAGCGCACGCGATTGGCCCGCTCCTGCTCGCTCTCCCTGCCCTCGATGCGCCTCAGGCTGACGAAGAACTCCACCTCTCCTGGCGAGGTCGACGCGAAGTCCGCGATCTGGAATGGGAACATGCCCAGCTCCGCCAGGGTGGCCGCGGCCTCCAGGAAGGAATGCGGGGTGAAGACCCAACAGTGCACGTCCGTGTAGCCGGTGGCCGCCACCGCCTCCTGGGACTTCTGCAGCGCGTTCTGGAGCGTGCCGGAGCACGGGAGTTGTTCCGCGGTGATGGCGCCGCTCCACATGGCGTGCGCGTCCACCTGGCAGTAGTAGGCCCAGAAGTCGAAGACCTGCTTCACGGTGGGTGCGGTGCGGCGCGACAGGAAGCCGTCCACCAGTTCCCCGGGGGTGCTGACCGGGCGCTTCGCATCGAAGCAGAAGCGCTTGTCCGGGATGGCCAGCGAGATGATTCCGCCGGGACGCAGTGCCTTGCGCAGGTCCTCCAGCCAGCTCACGGGGTCCGGCACATGCTCGATGACGTGGCTCGCGATCACGAAGTCCACCCGCCGCTCGCCCAGCGCGGCGGACAGGGGGCTCGATGAGAGGTCCACGTCGACGTCCACGATGGTCGCGGTATCCCAACCGTGCCCCGCGTACTTGCGCCGGAGCACCTCGGTGCTCGCATGGTCGGCGTAGAGAATCCGCCCGGCGGCCCGCGTGACGATCGGGTTGGCGAGCGGCCCTATCTCCACCCCCTCCATCGTCGAGAGTTGGATGGCGCCCAGAAGTCGCTCCTGGCGAGTCTTCACCTGCACCGGCTGCATCGACGTCTCCTCATTCATCGTGGCCGGCCACTATGCCAGCACCCTTCCAAGGCCTCCAGCGCCCGGCATCCACATGCCGTCATCCAAGGTCATGCCGGGCCAAATTGACACCCATCATGGACACGACAGGCGAGCCCCCTTTCATCTCCACCGGGCAACTCCCCGCCGAGGAGCGGGTCCGCGCGTGGGTGGATGAGGCCTACCAACGCCACCAGGGGAACATGGAGGGGCAGTGCTCGCAGGTCTACCCGGCGCTGGCAAGGGTGGATCCCCGGCTCTTCGGCGCGTGCGTGGTGGGCATCGACGGCGGCAGCCATGGGGCCGGGGACGTGGACCACCCCTTCTCCATCATGAGCGTCTCCAAGCCGTTCCTCTTCGCCCTCGTCTGTCAGGCCCTGGGGCCCCAGGTGGCCCGCCGCAAGCTGGGGGTCAATGGCACGGGCCTGCCGTTCAACTCAGCCATGGCCATCGACCTGAGCCCGGACGGACGCACCAACCCCATGGTGAACCCGGGAGCCCTGGCGACCACGGGGCTCGTTCCAGGCAGCAGCCCCGAGGCCCGGTGGCGGTTCATCCATGAGGGCTTGTCGCGCTTCGCCGGACACCGGCTCGTGCTCGACGAGGAGGTGTATGCCTCCGCGAGGGAGACCCACCAACGCAACCAGGGGCTCGCCTTCCTGCTGCACGGGCTGGGCCTCCTGGAGGCGGATCCGCTCGTGACGACGGAGCTCTACACCCGCCAGTGCTCATTGGCGGTGACCGCCCGGGAGCTCGCGGTGATGGGAGCAACGCTGGCGGACGGCGGCGTCCATCCGCTCACCGGTGAGCGAGTCGTCGACGAGGAGACCTGTCATCACACGCTCGCGGTGATGGCCACGGCGGGGCTGTATGAGACCTCCGGGGACTGGCTCTACGACGTGGGGATCCCGGGCAAGAGCGGCATTGGCGGCGGCATCGTCGCGGTCGCGCCGGGAAAGGGCGGGCTGGGCACCTTCGCCCCGCTGCTCGACGCGGCGGGCAACAGCATCAAGGGACAGCTCGTGGCGCGGTTCCTGGCCCCACGGCTCGGCCTGAGCCTGTTCATGTCACGCCCTCAGCCGTAGATGTCTGGGGTTCTTCCGCCGGATTCGCTAGAAACCCCGCCGTGCCGACCCCATCCCTCTCCTCGCGCGGTGGCTTCGCGTCCTCCACGCTCGCGCTCTGGCTGATGTGTCTGGCCCTGTTCGGCATCTACACCGTGAGCGAGGCACGGCTGCAGACGGACTCGCTGTGGTCCATCCCCTCCGCGGCCAGCATCCTCCATGAGGGCAACACCGACCTGGACGAGTTCCGGCACTCGTTCTTTCCAGGCACCGCCTATGCACGCAACGAGGCCGGCGGCCACACGTACTACGTGTACCCGATGGGAGTGGTGGTCTCCGCGCTCCCGCTCCTGGCAGCCGCCGAGGGACTCATCTCCCTGATGGAGCCGGTGCTGCCCCGCCTGGGGACGTTCGGCGCCGACGCGCTGGCCTGGCGGACGCTGTTCCGGCACACCGGCCGGGAGTACCTGGGCTCCTTCGCCCGCACCGAGCAGCTCATCGCGTCGTTCTATGTCTGCGCCGCCGCGGCGGTGCTCCTCGTCACCCTGCGCAGGCGCGTGTCCCCGGGGGCGGCGCTTGTCAGCGTCCTGCTCTTCGGATTGGGCACCACGGCGTACTCCACCGCGAGCCGGGTGCTCTGGCAGCACGGGCCCGGGCTCCTCGCCATCGCCTGCGTCATGCTGTTGATGGCGCGGCCCGAGCAGACCGCGCGCACCGCGTTCCCGCTGGGCTTCTGGGTGGCGGCCGCCTACGCGTGCCGACCCACGCACTCGCTCAGCGTCCTGGTGGTCACCGGGTTCATGGCCCTGCGCTTCCGCCGCCAGTTGCCGGCCTACTTCGCGGGCGCGGCGGTCGTGGCGATTCCCTTTTGCGCGTACCACCTGTCTGTCTATGGATCGGTGTTCTCGCCCTATTACCGGCACTCGGTGGATCCATTCGCCGGCCCGTTCTTCATGGCCCTGGCCGCCAACCTCGTCAGTCCCTCGCGAGGCCTCTTCACCTTCTCACCGTTCCTGGTGCTGGGCGTCGTGGGCTTCGTCCAGCGGTGGCGCCGCCGGAGCCTGGAGCCCTACGAGGTCGCCTTCGCCCTCATCCTGGTCCTGCACTGGGCGGCCATCTCCTCCTTCTTCATCTGGTGGGCCGGGCACTCCATTGGCCCGCGCTTCTTCACCGACGTGCTGCCGTACCTCGTCTACTTCCTCGCGTTCCCCGTGCAGACGGTCCTGGAGGCGCCCTCACGGCACCGCGTCCTCGCGGGCGCGCTCGTCGTGACGGCCGTGTTCAGCGTGTTCATCCACTGGCGGGCCTCCAATTCCTATGACGTCCACAACTGGAACTCCTCGCCGGTGAACGTGGACAAGGAGCCCATGCGCGTCTGGGATTGGAAGGACGCGCAGTTCCTGCGCGCCTTCCCTGCCCGCTGACCGCTTCCGAGGGTGGTTTTCAGCGCTTCAGCCACATCGGCTCGCCGGGGCACAGCCGGCAGCGGGCCTCACCGTTGGCACAGGAGGTCGCGCAGGACGGGAGCGCCGCGCGGGATGAGCTTCCGGCGCGGTACAGCAGGTCCTGGTACGCGATGGAGCCCACGATGGGGTGCATGCTCTGGAATTGCACCACGGTGGCCCCCGAGCGCTTCAGCCGGAAGGTCGGCGTCCCCACCGCCAACGCCGTCCGGATGGCCTGCACGCCACCCGCCGTCTTGTCCTCGCCGTAGGTCGTCGTGCCCTGCGTGATTTCGAGCCGGCCCGCCGACTTGAGGAAGCCCACCAGCTCCACGTCATTCGTCGCCGGGCACCCTGCCCTGCACACCGCGAGGTTCGTGGACGTCTGGGTCATGGGCACGAGGGACGCATTCTGGATGCGGTGGTTGTAATACAGCACGTCGCGCTCGATGGTCGGCCGCGTGCCCGTCTTGAACCACTGGATGTAATACGCGGTCATGTCGTACGCGGGCCACTGCTTGCCCGTCGACGGCCGGATGTTGTGGTGCTCGTGCTGGTCGTTCCAGGTGACGATCTGGACCTCGTCCAGGCCGTCCGCAATCACATTCTCCCAGATGGAGCGGAGCGTCAGTGAGTTGCGCGCCTCCCAGAAGGCCTTGTCCTTGGGCCGGTAGTCCTGGCTGCTCATCGGGTGGATCCACGACTTGCCGTATCCGGCCGCCTTCGTCTTCAGGCTCCCGGAGTACCCTGACGTTGTCGTCACCGGGACGGCCGTCCCCCACCCCGCGTAGGCATCGCCCACGTTCCTGTACTCCTCGAAGAGCGCCGTGC
The DNA here is from genome assembly GCF_054512695.1 of Corallococcus sp. M7. Classification (NCBI taxonomy): domain Bacteria; kingdom Pseudomonadati; phylum Myxococcota; class Myxococcia; order Myxococcales; family Myxococcaceae; genus Corallococcus; species Corallococcus sp. M7. The sequence goes on along the minus strand of NZ_CM137252.1, from coordinate 4,571,158 downwards.
TCCCCGTGCCCAGGAAGACGGGCACCAGGTACAGACTCATGCCCAGCTCCGTCGACGCGCGCTGCTTCACGGTGGCGTAGAACGCCGCCGTCCGGCCCTGCGCCGCGGGGTTGAACAGGCCAACGACATACTTCCCATCCGGCCGCCGCAGGAGCGCCGCGTAGCCCTTCAGCTGGTCCAGGATGCGAATCATCCGGTCCTGGTCCCCTGCCTGGCTCCCCGTGCTCAGGATCGTCATGTCGAAGTTGGGGATGATGTCGAAGTTGCCGGCCTGCGAGGCCGCGTCGGCAATCGTCTTCGCCCGCGTCCACACCGCGCCGTTGTTCACGTCGCTGTCGGTCCACAGGTTCAGATAGAAGCCGTCGATGCCAATCCTCGCCGCGAGCTCGATTTCGTCCTTCGCGTCGCGAAGCCGCCAGTCCGTCTCCGTGCGGGGCAGTCTCGGGAGCGGCCGCTCCCGCATCATGCCTCCGTAGCCCGCGTGGATTCCGCCCTCGCCGTTCACCGCGATGTAGCTGCGCTCGTAGTAGTCGTTGGACGTCGGGTTGGTGTTGTCCATCGACACCGGGTAGTAGTGCCAGTGCGCGTACACCCGCTTCGCCGAGCTCCGGAGCGTGGTGCGCGGCACCGCGGTGAACGGCCACTCACACGGGCCACAGTCCGGCCCGCAGTCGACTCCCGTCTCGGTGCCGTTGCGCACCCGGTCCGAGCAGGTCGCGGCGGGCGTGACGCTCAGCGGGACACTGTATTTGTTGTCGCTCTCATTGGTCTCCGCCGGTAGACGGTTGATGTCATCCACATGCGCCAGGAGCGTGTGGGCCCCCGCCGTGGCCGGCGCGGTCCAGACCTTCGTTCCGGAGGGGCCAGAGTTGGCGGTGAGCGTGACGCTGGCTCCCGGCGCGAGGGAGCCCGTGTGCGTGTCCGACCACGACACCTGCGTGCCGTCCACCCAGAAGGAGAGGCCGTGGACGATGCCCGCAGGCGTCGCGACGTTCCCCGCGTTCTGGATGGTCGCGCTGAAGGTGACAGCGCCAAGCGGGGACACCGTGGTCGGGCTCACGCCCGTGACGACGAGGTTGTACCCATCCACGAGCGCATCCTGCCGCGAGGCCAGGGGCTCCTCGAGCGGCTCCCCGCCACAGCCCATCCACGCGGCCAGCAGCCCCATGGGCAGGACCTTCCATACGCTCTTCAAATTGTGAATCGCCGGTTGCATCCAGAGGCTCCGTTCAGGATCCCGCCTCTTGCTAATGCGTTCCACCGGCGGGCCGGCTCCATTGTCGCGGTGAGGATGAAAGGGTTGCTTCGGGAACCGCCGCTCAGTTCCCATTCGCCTCGCGCGTTGTCGGGGGGGTGCGCAGGTCCGCGCGCACCACGGCGTCACCGAAGCGCTCCACGTTGGTCAGCCAGGCCGCTGCGTTCTTCACGTAGCGCGCGGTGCCCGCCGTGTCCCACTTGTTGTAGAGGCGCGTGAAGCCACCGTCGAAGATGGCCCGCTTGCCGCCGTGGTCATAGAAGGCCGCCACCAGGTTGCCCGCCGAGCCATGAAGCAGCGGCGTGAGATTCTGGCTCGGCTGGATGGTGGCGATGGTGATGCCCTCGTAGAGGTACTCCAGGCCGGTGGTGAGCAGGTGCCGGCGCAGCAGCCCCGGGCCCGCCCCGTCCTTGCGCAGGCCGACCGTCTGGTCGCCGATGATGTTGCCCTCCATGACCGTGCCCAGCAGCGCCTGGCCCACCACGTTGGCGTCCGCGTAGTAGGGTTCGTTGTCGCCCCAGATGTACACGCCGTGGCCCGCGTCGAAGTACTCCTTGATGACCTTCACGTGCTCGGGCGTCAGGCGCGGCGTCGAGTCGGAGATGATCCACAACTGACACGCCTTCTGGAGCCCCTTGCGCAGCTCCTTGGGGCTGGGCGCGGCGTTGACCCAGCGGTACACGGAGAAGCCCTTCTCCTTCAGCGCGGCCTTGGGCAGCGAGAAGTCGAAGTCCTGCGTGTAGAACTGGAGCACCGCCACCGTCTGGCCTTCGAAGGCGCCATCCACCGCGAGGTCGTTCTGGTTGCCTTTCGCGTTGCCAAAGCCGTCGCGTGCCGCGGGGCGCACCTCTTCGCGCGTCTCCTGGGTGCCGTCCTTGAGGGTCACCACCTTGCGAACGCTCTCCATGGGAGCGTTCTCACCCGCGGCCTTGTTGTACTGCGCGAAGGCGGGAGTGGCGGACAGGACGAAGGCAATGCAGCAGAACAGCGGGCGGAGAGCACGCACGGGAACCTCGACGGGAAGGATGTGGCACCTTCCACGCACGGCCCCGCGAAAAGTTCTTCAGCTGGCCTCGGCCACCAAAGCGGGCGCGGGCGGCACTCCGAAGAAGCGTGACAGCTCGGCCTGGGCCTCGCGGGCTTGCGCCGCGCTGATGCGCCCCTCGCGCTCCAACCTGACGATGATGACGCCAGTCCGGGTGCGCAGGGTCTCGGGCCGCTGCGCCGGCAGCCAGCGGCGGGGGGCGGGCAGCATGGCCGCGAGCATCGCGCCCTGCGCCACGCTGAGCGCCCGGGCCGGGACGCCGAAGTGCTCGCGCGCCGCCGCGTCGATGCCGTAGACGCCCTCACCCCACTCCACGACGTTCAGGTACAGCGCGAGGATGCGCTGCTTGGACAGGTGGGATTCCAACTGGCGGGCAATCAGCAGCTCCTTGCCCTTGCGCAGCAGGCTGCGGTCCGTGGAGAGGTAGAGGTTCTTCGCCAACTGCTGCGTGAGGGTGGAGGCGCCGCGTCCCAGGCGCGCCTCGCGCACCGACTGCTCGAAGGCGTTCTCCACCTCGGTCCAGTCCACACCCTCGTGCCGGTAGAAGCGCGCGTCCTCGGAGATCAGCACGGCGTCCACGGCATGCGGGGCCACCGCTCCGAGCGAGACCCAGGACTGGCGCACACGAGGCTTCGTGCCCGCCTCCAGCGCCTCCTCGGCTCGCTGGGCCATGAGCGCGGTGGTGCGCGGGTTCTGCGACCGCAGCGCGCTCACGTCGGGCATCCGCGCGAACTCCACGCCGAGCCAGAGGGCGAGCAGCAGCCACCCGCCGAGCACCCAGCGGCCCCAGCCCGAGCCGGAAGACTTTCCCACGGCGCGCCGGGCGCCGGCGGAGGGCTGCTTCGTCTTCGTCTTCTGGGTCCGGACGGTGGAGACACGCGCAGAGGGCGAACGGGATGTCATGGCTACACCTACATCTGCCCTGATCAGCTCCCGCTGTCCAGAAGACGGCCGGGACGGCCCGGAGGATTTAACCCGGCTTAATTCGTCCGCTGTGGCGGTCCGAGCGACAACCCTCTGACTGTCTCAGAGGGGGAAGTCCACATGCAGTGGCCGATTCGGAGCTTTCAGCCGTTCATCAACACCGTGAAGTCGTCGAGCAGCGGAGCCGTGAGCGCACCACAGCAGGCTCCGGCCGGTCCGCGGCAGCCGTCGGGCGGTACGTCGTCCTGGGGTGGCGCGTTCACCGACAGCTTCAGCGGGAGCACGCCGGGGGCCGCGAAGCGAAACCCGCTGAACGTGCCGGAGGCCCCGCCCTCCCCCACCGACAAGCCGATTCTCTCGAAGCCGACTGCTGGCAGGGATTTCTCCGCCAGTGGCTCGGTGATGCTGGGCCCCAATGGCATCTCCGGGAGCGCGAGTCTCGAGGCGGGGGTGAAGCTGGAGACAGGCATCTTCTCCATGACGGTGGCCGGGTACACCGAGGTGGGGGCGAGCTTCAGCCGGGACACGTCGATGACGACCTTCAGCGTGGAGGCCGAGGTCGGCGTGAAGGGAGAGCTCGAAGCGGACACGACGCACGTCACCGTCACCGGTACCGCCCAGGCGGGGGTGCGTGGCAGCTACCAGGTGACGCTGCCGACGGCGGCCGCGGCGGGCATCACCTCTCCGGAACAGGCGGCCCAGCAGCTCAACCCGTCCCTGCCCCAGAACCTGCCGGTGGGCGCCACCGTGACGCTCACGGGCGAGTCCTTCGTGGGCACGGGCATGGAGGTGGTGTTCAAGAACATCTCCGGCATCTTCGGCGCCATCGGGGGGATGAGCACGGAGAAGGCCAGCGGCATGTCCCTCGCCGTCACCCGGCTGGACGACAAGACCGTCCGGGTCACCGCCGGTCCCACGGAGGCGGTGTCGCGCACGCTCGAGGGAAAGCTGGCGGTGTTCGGTGTCGCGTTCGGCGCGACGGACACGCGGCGCGTGGAGGGGCAGTTGAGCACGCGTCAGGTGGACTTCGACATCTCCACGCCGGCGGGACAGGCGGCCTACAACCGCTTCCTCGCCACGGGCGAGCTGCCAAAGAACGACCCGGCGAACGGCACGTCGAACGCGGCGACGGTGCAGATCGCCTCCGACACGCTCACGCGGGAGGTCACCTTCGCCATCGACCTGGGCGCGGCCGTGATCGACAGCAACGTGTACGTCGCCACGACCTACGACGCCGGTGGCCCGACGGAGTTCCAGTACACGGGCACCAAGGGGCCCGTCACCTTCACGGTCAGCGGTGAGTGGAAGGACCCCGAGGATCCATCCACGTACACCTATGCGGCCACGCTGCCGGACCTGGCCTCCGGCACCGCGAACGGGCTCCAGGACATCTACCCGACCACGACAGGGAGCGGCACCACCGCGTCCGTGTCCTTCACCTACGCGGAGGCACAGCAGGTCCAGCAGCTCGCCAAGGACTGGCTGACGGCCATCGAGCAGGGCCGCCCCGGATACGCGGGCAATACGCCGGAGCCCTGGGTGATGGATGTCGCCAACGCGGCGACCCCTGAAGAGGCCATGGCCCTGCTGCTGACGCCGGAGACAAACAACGTCCCCGACGTGGTGGCGGAGCGCGTGTCCAAGCTCAGCGTCTTCCAGATCAACAACGGCGGAGGACAGATGCCGGGGTCGCTCACCCTTTCGGAGGGCTGATCGGAGAAGCGGGCAAACTCGACCCGAGGGCGAAATAGACCCATCAGCGGAGCGGTGTCTGTCTTCTCGGATCCGAGGCGAGATGCGTCAAAACGTGAGCTTTGTTGCTTACTGGATGTATTCCAGGCTCTAAGACGCGTCTCATGCACAAAGCCAGACTCTCCCTTCTCCTGCTCAGCGCGCTCGCGCTGGGTAGTTTGAGTTGCAACTCAAAGCCCGCGAGTCCCGCGCCGGCCAAGACCGCTACATCCCAGGCGGCCCTCGTCCTGGGATGGCAGGAGACAGGCTCGATGAGCCTGTCCCGCAGGTTCCCGACGGCCACCGTGCTCGACTCCGGCAAGGTGCTCGTCGTGGGCGGCTGGTCCAACGAATTCCACGCCTCCGCGGAGCTCTATGACCCGGGCTCCGGCACGTGGCTCTCCACGGGGACCATGCCCTTTGGACGCGAGGGGCACACCGCCACCCTGCTGCCCTCGGGTGAGGTGCTCGTCGTTGGCGGGGAGATTCAAGCCGGGTCGGGTTACACCACGTCGGCGCTGCTGTATTCGCCGCAGACAGGCCTCTGGACGCAGGCAGGCGCTACATCCCTGGCTCGCGCCTACAGCACCGCGACACGACTGCCCTCCGGAAAGGTGCTCGTCGTGGGTGGTGGCGACAACAGTGGCTCTTTCGCACGGGTGGATGTGTATGACCCGACCGGAGGCTGGTCCGTTCTGCCCTCCTCGCTGAACGACGAGCGCAGGCGCCACACCGCGACGCTGCTGCCCTCCGGAAAGCTCCTGGTCGTCGGTGGACGGGGCTGGCGCATCTTCGCAACGGCGGAGGTGTACGACCCGAGCAATCCGACCTCGGGCTGGACTCCGGTCGCCTCCATGGCCACTCACCGCTATGACCACACGGCGACGCTGCTGCCCTCCGGCAAGGTGCTTGTCTCCGGTGGCAGGAATGAAACGGGTCCCCTCAACACGTCCGAAATCTATGACCCGGCGACGAACACCTGGACCACCGCGCAGATGGCCACGCCCCGGACGCTCCACACCGCGACGCTGATGCCCTCCGGCATGGTGCTCGTCGCAGGCGGCGAGACGTCTTCTCCGCTGGACACGACGGAGCTTTACGACCCGGAGACGAACTCCTGGTCCGCCAGTGTCTCGCTGCGCGCTCCCCGCCGGCTCCACGCCGCGGTCGTGTTGAGCGCCACCTCCAAGGTCCTCGTGCTGGGCGGGGAGAGCGTTGTCTCGGGCCAGACCGTGAAGCTCAACACCGCGGAGCTCCTCGGTACCTGCGAGACGGTCGTCTGCAACACCGCGCCGAGCCAGTGTCACTCCTCGGCGGGGGTCTGCTCCAACGGCGGCACCTGTACCTACCCACTTCTCCCGGCGGGCGTCAGCTGTAATGACGGCAACGCCTGCACGGGGAACGACGTCTGTAGCAGCACGGGCACCTGCTCCGGCACCGCCATCGCCTGCGAGGCCTCGCCAGGACAGTGCTACCAGAGCGCGGGCACCTGCTCCGACGGCTCCTGCTCCTATGCCTACAAGGCCGCCGGGACCCAGTGTAACGACGGCGACGCGTGCACCCTGGGTGAGACGTGCAACGGGGCTGGCGGATGCGCGGGCACGCCGGTGAGCTGCACCACTCCTCCCGGACAGTGCTACCAGGCCGCAGGGACCTGCAATGGCGGGACGTGCAGCTATGCACCCAAGGCGGCGGGCACTGCCTGTGATGATGGCAACGCGGGCACCATCAACGACGTGTGCAACGGCACCGGAAGCTGTGCCGGCGTGGTGGCGTGCACGACGCCTCCGGACGCGTGCCATGGCTCTCCGGGGACCTATTCCAACGGAGCCTGCACCTACCCGCTCAAGCCGGCTGGCACCTCCTGTGGCTCCCCCTCCTACGGCAACTGGGGCAGCTGTGGCGGCTTCAGCGACACGTGCGATGAGACGGGGACCCAGGCGCGCAGCGTCACCTCGTATGCCTGCACCAGCACGGGCACGTGTGCCAGCACCAACTCGAACGAGACGCAGGCGTGCACCCGCGGCACCACGGGGACCGCGTGCAACACGACCTACAGCAACTGTGGCGCCTGCACCGGCTTCAGCGACACCTGCGATGAGGGAGGCACGCAGTCCTGCACCGTGACGAACTACACCTGCGCGGGCGGTGCCTGTAGCGCGTCGAGCTCTGGCGCTGGAACCCAGGCGTGCTTGCGCGACACCGACGGCGTCGAGTGCAGCTCCTCCACCAGCTGTGGCTCCTGTGGTGGCTTCAGTGACTACTGTGACACCACGGGCACCCGCTCCTGCACCGAGAGCTCCGTCTCCTGCTCAGGGGGCGCGTGCAACTCCGGCAGCAACAGCACGTATTCGGAGTCCTGCTCCAGGTCCGTCAACACCAACTGCCCGGCCACGAGCTATGGGGCGTGGAGCGGGTGCAACAACAGCTGTGGCAGCGCCAGCCAGTCCCGCACGGTGACCACCTACAGCTTCAACTGTGGCACGGGCAGCTGTGTCGCCAGCTCCTATACCGAGACGGCCTCGTGCCCGCCTCAATCCTGCCCCTCGCCCAGCTACTCGAATTGGAGCGCCTGCGGCGGCTTCGACAATGCCTGTGACTCCACGGGCACCCAGTCGAGGACCAAGACGTCCTACTCCTGCTCAGGCGGGTCGTGCGCCTCGAGCACCAGCACGGAGACGCAGTCGTGCTCGCGGACGACCAACCCGCCGACGTGCTCGGGGACAACCTACGGGGCGTGGAGCGCATGCAGTGGCGGCAATGGCTGCGGGATCGGGAGGACGCAGTCCCGGACGGTGACGACCTCCAGCCTCAACACCGCGACCTGCCAGTGCGTGGGGAGCACCACCACCGAGACGCAGGCGTGCCCGGACAACCCCGTGCCGCCGACGTGCCCGGGGACGACCTACGGCGCATGGAGCACGTGCAGCGGTGGCAATCCCTGCGGACAGGGAGGAACACAGTCGAGGTCCGTGACGAACTACACCCCCAACGCAACGACCTGCCAGTGCGCTCCGAGCAGCAGCACCCAGACACAGGCGTGCACTGGCGCCCCAGCTCCCAATTGGGCGATTTGCAATGGCGCGTGCATCAGCACAAGCAATGACAGGAACAACTGCGGTGGCTGCGGGAATCGGTGCCCGTCCCCGACCAACGACTGGACTTGCGATGAGGGAATGTGTGTCTGCGTAGGCATTACGTGCGGTTAGCGCCGCTGAGTTGAACGCCAGGCGCGCGGCGGGCAACTTCGACCCAGGGGCGGACCAGACGCTGTCTGTCTGGTCCGCCGCGATGGCGGTGAGCGTCAAGACATGAGCCCTATTGCCTGTCTGGTATATTCCGGGCTCTAAGACGGCTCATGCCCAAAGCCAGACTTTCTGCTATCCTGCTCAGCGTGCTTGCGCTGGTTGTTTTGAGTTGCAACTCAAAACCCGCGAGTCCTGCACCAACCGCCACCGCGAAGTCCCAGGCGGCCCTCGTCACGGGTTGGCAGGAAACAGGCGCCATGAGCCTGCGCCGTAGGCTCCCCACGGCCACCGTGCTCGACTCCGGCAAGGTGCTCGTCGTGGGCGGCTGGGACGGTGAGTTCCTGGCCTCGGCGGAAGTCTATGATCCGAGCCCGGGCACGTGGCTCTCCACGGGCGCCATGCCCTTCGGACGCGAGGGGCATACCGCCACCCTGCTGTCCTCGGGCGAGGTGCTCGTCGCTGGCGGAGAGATCCAAACGGGGTCGGGCTACACCGCCACCTCGCTGCTGTATTCGCCGCAGACCGGCCTCTGGACTCAGGCAGGTGCCACCTCCATGGCCCGCGCCTATAGCACCGCGACGCTGCTGCCCTCCGGCAAGGTGCTCGTCGTCGGTGGCGGCGACAACAGTGGCTCTTTTGCTCGCGTGGATGTGTATGACCCGGCGGGGGGCTGGTCCGTTCTGCCCTCCTCGATGAACGACGAGCGCAGGCGGCATACGGCGACGTTGCTTTCCTCTGGAAAGCTCCTCGTCGTCGGCGGACGGGGCTGGCGCATCTTCGAGACGGCGGAGGTGTACGACCCCAACAACCCGACCTCAGGCTGGACTCCGGTCGCCCCCATGGCCACGCCTCGCTACGACCACACGGCGACGCTGCTGCCCTCCGGCAAGGTGCTTGTCTCCGGTGGCAGGAATGCCACAGGCCCTCTCAACACGTCTGAAGTCTATGACCCGGCGACGAATAGCTGGACCGTCGCGCAACTGGCCGCGCCCCGGACGCTCCACACCGCGACGCTGATGCCCTCCGGCGACGTGCTCGTCGCGGGTGGTGAGACGTCCTCCCCGCTGGACACCACGGAGCTCTACCACCCGGAGACGAACTCCTGGTCCGCCAGTGTCTCGCTGCGCGCTCCCCGCCGGCTCCACGCCGCCGTCCTGTTGAGCGCCACCTCCAAGGTCCTGGTGCTCGGAGGAGAGCAAGTTGTCGTGGGCCAGACCGCGAGGATCAACACCGCGGAGCTGCTTGGCACCTGCGAGACGGTCACGTGCAATACCGCCCCGAGTCAGTGCCACTCCTCGGCGGGCGTTTGCTCCAATGGCGGCACCTGTACCTACCCGCTTCTCCCGGCGGGCGTCAGCTGTAACGACGGCAACGCCTGCACGGGGAATGATGTCTGTAGCAGCACGGGCACCTGCTCCGGCACTGCCGTCGCCTGCGAGGCGCCTCCCGGACAGTGCTACCAGAGCGCGGGCTCCTGCTCCGACGGCTCCTGCTCCTATGCCTACAAGGCGGCTGGGGCCCAGTGCGATGATGAGGATGCGTGCACCCTGGGTGAGACGTGCAATGGGGCCGGCGGATGCGCGGGCACGCCGGTGAGCTGCTCCACTCCTCCCGGCCAGTGCTACCAGGCCGCAGGTACCTGTAATGGCGGGACGTGCAGCTATGCGCCCAAAGCCGCAGGCACCGCCTGTGATGATGGCAACGCGGGAACCATCAATGACGTGTGCAGCGGCACCGGAAGCTGTGCCGGCGTGGTGGCGTGCACGACGCCTCCGGACGCGTGCCATGGCTCTCCGGGCACGTACTCCAACGGGGCATGCACCTACCCGCTCAAGCCGGCTGGCACCGCTTGCGGCCCGGGGCAGATCTGCACCGCGACGGGGATGTGCGCGAGTGGGTGCTTGATCGCGGGGACCTACCACGCAGCGGGCGCGACAAACCCGAGCGGGGCGTGTCAGGTGTGCAACCCGAGCGTGTCGACGACCAGTTGGAGCTTCAAGCCGGCCACGACGGAGTGCCGGGCCTCCGCGGGCACCTGCGATGTGGCGGAGTTCTGCACCGGGACGGGCGCGAGCTGTCCCGCGGACGGCTTCAAGGGCTCGGGCACGGCGTGCGCGAGCGACAACAACGCGTGCACCCAGGACGTGTGCAATGCAGCGGGAAGCTGCAACCACCCGCCGGTGGCGACGGGCACTTCGTGCGGCTCGGGGCAACTGTGCAATCCGGCAGGGCAGTGCCAGAGCGCGTGCTGGATTGCAGGGGTGTATTACTCCGCGGGAGCGCCCCACCCCAGCTCCGCGTGCCAGGAGTGCAATCCCAGCCTCTCGGTGTCCCAATGGAGCAACAAATCCGTTGGCACCACTTGCGGCCCCGCCAACGCTGGCAACTGGAGTTCATGTACTGGTGATTATGTCTGTGACCAATCGGGGCAGCAGTCGCGCCAGATCACGACCTACACCTGCACCAGCAGTGGGACATGTGCTGGCTCCACCTCCAGCCAAACGCAGGACTGCCAGCTCGACACGAACGGCCAGCAGTGTGACTACGAGGAAAGCTGCGGTGCGTGCGGTGGCTTCAGTGGCACCTGCGGTGAAACGGGTAGCCAGACGTGCTCCTACACGTCTTACGCATGTCTCAACGGAACGTGCCGCGCGGCGCGCAGCGGATCCCGGCAGGAGAGCTGCTCGCGCGATACGGCGGGCATTACCTGCGGCACCTTCAGGCACTGCAGCTCGATGTGTTTCATCTACGACATATGTTCCGAGGGGGGTTGGAAACCGTGCGGTGTGACTGAACTCGTGTGTGGGGGAGGAGAATGTGACACACTTGGGGACTACCTCGAATCTTATACAGAGTCCTGCTCGTACACACCGCCTGGTCCTCCCACCTGCCCCGCTCCCTAGCGGTGTCACGTCGCTGTGGCCCGCCTGGCCATCACGGACGGGCGGGCCGGGTACACGGCCGCGAGCGCTCCGAGCAGGATGTGCAGCAGGAAGAGGAGCGGTGTCTGCCGGTACTCCCACTCGGAGAGGCTCTGGACGAAGGCGCCCAGCAGTCCGAAGCAGACGCCAATCCCAAAGCGTGAGCGGAACGCGGACGAACGGCTGAAGAAGAAGCTGGCGCCCATCGTGAACCAGCGCAGCCAGACCACTGCGAACAGGATGACTCCGGGCCAGCCTGTCTCACCCAGCGTAATCTGATACAGGCTGTGCGCCGGAGGCGCCTGCGCCGCGTCCACGTTTGAACCCGCCGGGATGGGACCGTCCGGCGGCGCCTCGTCGGTGCCCGTGTAGGGGAGATAGCCGTAACCAATCATCCTGCCGTACGTGTTCGACACCCAGTAGGACCAGTTGTTCAGGCCGACGCCGAAGAAGTGGTCCTCTTGCATCAGCCGCGCGAGATAGACGTACGTTCCGCGCCCTTCGTACTCCCTGCCTCCGAACTCCTTGGACAGGCCGCCCTCTGACTCGAAGCGGACCTGGAAGGACGGCGCCAGCTTGAGCCCCACGGGGATGGCCGCGAGGACCAGCGCGAACGATATCGCGAGCATCTTCGGGGTGGGCTTCAGCGCTCCGCACGTCAGGGCCACCCCCACCAGGAGCAGCCCGAGCGAGACGAGCCCCGCTCGCGACACGGTGCACAGCACCGAGAAGGAGCCCAGGAAGGTGGCCACGCCGCACAGGCGCTGGAGGCGGGGCCCCACATCCGAGAGCGCCACCGCCAGCAGCACCGGGACGGCGATGAGGTTGAACATCGAGAGCGTGTTCGGGTGGAACAGCGTCCCATCCGCCCGCGCGTGCCCCAGCACGACGCGGGAGTGGATGACCCAGAACCACTCGTAGATGACCGTGATGGCCAGCGCCGTGACGATGCGGCGCAGGTCCTGCTCGTTCTTCACGTAGTACGCCACCGTCACGTACACCATGAGGCCGCGGACCATCTTCGACAGCTCGAACAGGCCGAACAACTGGGGCTCGGAGAGCAGGATGTTCACCGCGTTGTAGGCGATGAAGACGACCATGCTCACGAACGCATGGGGCACCCCGAGCCGCTGTCCCGGCTTGCGCTTCCGCAGCTCGTCCGCGAGCAGGAAGATCCACAGGAAGTCGAGCCAGCAGAACTCAAAACCCCGGGTGGTGCCGCGATACCACTCGCGGCTGAAGAAGTTGATGGTCCGCGCCGAGTAGTGGGTCGTGCCCCAGATGAGCAGGCCCGCGCAGAGGTGCCTCAGCCACGGAGACCTCCCCACGGCGGCGATCCCCGCCGGAATCGCCACCGTGCACAGGCTCAGGAAGATGAGGGACTTCGTCTCCATCAGCGCGCCGCGATGTCGATGCGGCGGTAGAGCTCGTAGTCCTCGAAGAAGCACGCGAGGAATTCGCCCCCGTCGACGTCCTCCAACGTGTGCCAGCGCGGCTCCGCGTCTCGACGCTCCATCTGCGAGGCGTGCCGCGCCAGCGCCGTGCGCTTCCGTGCCAGCACGTCCCGGATGAGGACCTTCGTCCGGAACTCCCTGGCCATCCACAGCCCCATCCGCGTGGACGCCGCCACCGACAACAACGGCCGCCGGGTCCCGCCGAAGCCCACCATGGGCCAGTGCCGCCAGGCCCACACCGCGTACTCGAACAACGTCACCGGCAGCCCCACCCTCGCCACCGCCTCGCGCACGATGAGGTTCGTGCTCACGTGGTCCGGGTGCTCGCCCCGGGCGTACGGGACGAAGAGCTGCTCCGGCCGATGCCGCCACAGCAGCTCCGCCACCCGCGCCACCGCCTCCTCGCGGCATGCGTGCAGCTCGCGGTCGGGAAAGCCCAGCAGGAAGACGTCCTTCTCCTCCACATCCAGGACCTGCGCCGCACCCCTCACCTCCCGCGCCCGCACCGCCTTCAGCTCGTCGCCCGGGAGCAGGGACGGATGCGAACCGGCTCCATCCGTCAGACAGACGATGCGCACTGCCGCCCCCACGCGCCGCTTCTGGAGGATGGTGCCCCCGCAGCCCAGCGTCTCGTCATCCGGGTGCGGCGCGAACACCATCGCCGGACGCTGGAGTGCGTCCGCGTCGAACGCGTGGGCCCGCCGCTCCAATGCCATCCGCTGCAAGCGACGGAGCGTCCGCCGCACCGGGGTCCCGTTCATCATCGCCGCCCTCCCTCTTCGAGGACGGCCTGGTAGAGGGCCTCGAGCTTTCGCGCCACCGCATCCCAGCTGAAGCGCCGCCGCACCAGCTCCGCGCCCGCGCGCGCCGCCACCTCCAGCCGCTCTGGATGGGCGAGCGCCTGATGCAGCGCCGCGGCCCAGTCCCGCACCTCCAGCGTCGGTACGCTCAGTCCCGCATCGCCAATGGCGCTGGCGAGGTCCGCCAGTCCTGAATGCACCGCGAGCATCGCCGGACGGCCGGCCGCCCACGCCTCCAGCACCACCAGCCCGAAGGCCTCATGCACCGACGGCATCAGCGCCAACCGGGTGATCGCCAGCAGGTCCGGGACTTCTGCTCCCGCGTCCAGATTGCCCAGCAGGTGCACGCGCGACCCGAGGCCCAGCGCCTGGAGCTCGCGCGTCAACTGCTCCTGGTAGGCGGCGTCCACCACCGCGCCCGCGAGGACGAGGTGGTGGTCCTCGGATGCTCCGGCGGCGAAGGCGCGGATGGCCAGCAGTTGGTTCTTCTGCGGGGTGATGCGCCCCAACAACGTGACGAGGGGTGCGTCGGCGAATTGTGGCCAACGCTTGCGCGCGCGGTCCGCCCTCCCGGAGGCCAGCCGCTCCAGATCGACGCCCTGGTCGAGCCGCACCACCCGCTCCCCCACCACCTCGGCCAGGGCGCGCCGCTCCTCCTCGTTGAAGGTGATGACACGCGCGGCGTCGTGGAGGACGCGCCGGGCGCCGAGCAGCATTCCGATGGGCTGGCCCACGTCGATGCCGCCCGAGAGCCGCCGTGCCGTGTCCTGAGCCAGCTGCTCCTTCCGCGCCAGCAGGGGGCCGTGCACCGAAAGGACATACGGGCGCCCCGTGAGGCGCATGGCGGTCCGTACGGCGCCACCAATGCGCCCGGCCGTGTGCAGGTGCGCCAGGGCGAGGCCCCGGTCGCGCGCGAGCCGGAGGGGCTCATCGAAGGTGATCAGGTTGCCCGCGTTGGCGACCAGCGCCTTGCGCTTCTCGGCCGGGCCGATGAAGGGATTGAAGGCCTTGAAGCGCACCAGTGGCACCCCGGGGCCCAGCAAGCCATCCGGCTCCGAAGGACCAACGGGTGCGTGTACCTCGGGGCCCCAGCCCCATCGCGCCAGCCGCCGTGTGACCTCCACGACGTGCGTCTCCGTCCCGCCCCACTCCCTCGGATTGTATTTGCGAAGGACGTGCACCACGCGCTGCGCCGGACGCTCCACGACAATCATGGGCGCAGGCCTCACGCAATTCGCGGACCAGACACACCGGCCTCAGCTCCAACCGGGCCCATTCAGAGACGTCTCAAAGCGAGACATGCGAGCTGCCGCCAGTTGTCTCAAGCGAGGAGGCGCACGTCGCGCGGCGGCATGCGCCCTGCAAAGTGGCGCCCGCACCCGAGCGGAGGAAGCGCCAGCGCGTGAAGGTCACCGTCCTCACCAACCTGTATCCCCCTGACGTCCTCGGCGGCTACGAGCTCCTCGCGCGGGACGTGGTGGAGACGCTGGAGCGGCGAGGCCACGCGGTGGAGGTTCTCACCACCGGCGATGGCTCGGAGGCCGGACGCGTGCTGCGGACGCTGTGCCTGGCACGTCGCTTCGGCCGGCCCGCGGGTCGAGATCGCCTTCGTCACGTCGTGGCCGGCGCACTGAACGCCGCGGCGGTGCGCCGCTACCTGCGCGTCCACGGAAGGCCGGATGCGGTGCTGGTCATGAGCCAACGAAGGCTGGGGCTCGCGCCGCTGCGGGCGCTCCAGGAGGCCGGCGTGCCCGCGGTCGTCACGGTGAACGACGACTGGCCGGTGGCGTTCAGCACGGGGCGGGACGCGCGGCCCAGGGCCCGGCTGGGGGGCCTGCTCGACGAGTTCCTGGTGCCTTCGCGGACGTGGAGAGGCATCGAGCCCGCCGCGGTCGCGTGGCTCTCGGACGCGGTCCGGCGCACGGCGCACGCGGCCGGCGTGCCTCTGGGCTCCGGCGTGGTGCAGCCGCAGGGCGTGGACCTCTCGTGTTTCACCGCGCGGCCCTTCCGGCCCATGCGCCCGGAGCCCCGATTGCTCTTCGTCGGCCGGCTCCATCCGAGCAAGGCCCCCGACGTGGCCATCGACACGTTGGCGGAGCTGGAGAAGCGCGGCCTGCGGGCCACCCTCACGCTGGCGGGTGCGGCGGACGAGCCTGCGTACCTTTCGGCCTTGCGTCAGCGGGCACGGGCGCTGCGGGTGGACGGGCGTGTGACCTGGGCCGGCAAGCTGCCCCGCGAGCAGTTGCCCGCGCTGTACCGGGACGCGGACGCGCTCCTGTTCGCCTCGAAGCTGGAGCACGAGGGACAGGGCCTTACCTACCTGGAGGCGATGGCGTGCGGCGTGCCGGTGGCGGCCTCCCCCAGCGGCGGCGCTCGCGACTTCCTTGAACAGCACGATGCGTCCCTGCTGGTGAAGGCCTGCACGGGCGAGGCCTTCGCCGGGACGCTCGCGGCCCTCCACCGGGATGAGGCGGCGCAGGAGGCGCTCGTCCAACGCGCGCTCGACATCGTGAGGCGGCACGCCTCCCTCGATGCCTACGTCCGCTGCCTCGAACAACTCCTGCGGCGCGCGGCGGCCACCACGGTGCGGTGAAGGCTCACTGCCTCCGCAGCACCACCTGCTGACCGATGCTCGGGTCCGTGTTCCCACTCCGCAGGCGCTTCTCCCCCCACTGGTGTCCCTTCCACCAGGCCCAGTGGTACACGAGCCGCCGCGGGAGGGAGAGCACCAGGCCCTCGGCGTCACGCGCCTGGAGGTGCACGGCGGCATCCCGAGCCCATGACACACCAACCCTGCGGGCCAGCCCCATGAACGACGCGCGGTCCCCCAGGATGAAGGCGTCCGCCTCGCCCTCGATGAAGCGGCGCCCGTACAACTGCTTGAGCGTGTAGTTGTGCGAGTGCATCACCAACGCGTCCGGCACGTAGCGCACCCGCAGCCCGTGATTGCGCGCCCAGTGCCCCCACTCCGTGTCCTCGGAGCCCCACGCGTCCTCGTAGAACGGGTGCTTCAGCCATGCCTCGCGCGTCATCGCCGCGAACGGCAGGGAGTACGTCATCCAGGGCGGCGCCTCTCCCCTCTCCGGAAACGCCACCGCGTAATCCCGCCGCACCCACGTGTGCGCCTCCGGCCGCGGCAGTTGCCGGGCGAACGTCGCGTCCGCCTCGCCGCGCTCGATGGGCGCCAGCAGCCGGTCCAGCGCCTCGGGCGTCAACGGCACCACGTCGGAGTTCTGGAAGACGACGAGGTCTCCCGTGGCCTCACGGATGGCCCTGTTGAGCACCGCGCCTGGAAAGTACGCCTTCGCCTCGATGCGGATGAGCCGTGCCGGGAAGCGGGAGACGATGTCCAGCGTCGCGTCCCGGGAGCCCGAGTCCACCACGAGGAGCTCGAAGTCCCGGCGCGCCTGCGAGCACAGGCCCGAGAGCGCCTGTCCGATGACCCAGGCCGAGTCCTTCGAGCGCATGATGACGCTGACCTTGCGCTTCATGAGCCCGCTCCCAAGACGAGGCCGAGCTTCCGCGCCACGTGCGCGAAGTTGGGGTCTCCGGACTCGCTCCAGAACCGCAGGTAGGCGCGCCGCAGGTCCGCTGGCGAGGCGCTCGCTGCTCCCAGGACCGTCCGGGCGAACCCGGCGCCTTCGGCCCCTCCCACGCCGAACGCCACGAACGGAAACGCCGCCGCCAGCACTCCGCGCGGCCCACCGAGCCTCAATCCCAGCCGGGCCCGGAGCCCCAGCTCCGGCGAGGCCTCTGGCCGGAACCGCACCGCGTTCCGGGCCCGCCGCAGCCACACCCCTGGCCGCAAGCCGCCCTCTCCCACGGAGTGCCGCAGCGTCCGCTCGACGTACCCGTCCCACGTCAGCCCTGGCACCGACAGCCGCGCGGCCTCGCACACGAGGTGCACGTCCGCGAGCCGCGTCCGCACCTCGTCCATCCAGGGCCCCAGCTCGCGTCCGGCGAAGCGCGTGTCATCCGGCTCCAGGCGGAAGGCGCTCGCCGCGTCGTACAGCTGGCGGAAGCCGACCGGCACGTCGTGCCGCCCCGCCATCCGCCGCCGCTTCTCCACGTAGCTCCAGTCGTACGCCCCCAGGAAGTACAGCAGCGCGTCGCCGTAGCCGATGATGGCCTTCGCGGTGTGCCGGAGGATGGTGCGCCGCGCCTCCCCGTCCAGCGCGCCCTGGTCCCGCAGCGCCTCGTTGATGATGAGCAGCGTCCCCCGGTTCACCGCCAGGTTCCGCACGTCGTCCGGGAGGATGGCGTCGCGCGTGAAGTGCTTCAGCCCTGGCAGGAACGACGCATCGCCCGCCACCGTCTTGTGGCCGAACCGCATGTCGTACCACATCACCAGGCACGGGGACCTCCGCAAGGCCCGCACCGTGATGACACCCAGGTCCAGACCCAGGCCATGCCGCTCGCGCAGCGGCTCCAGCGCGGCATCCAGCTCCGCCTTCAGCTCCGCGCGTGGCGCCCGCTCCAGCACCAGGAGGAAGTCGAGGTTGTTGTGGGGCCGCTCGGCTCCATCCCGCCGGTCCACGCCGCCCTCGCCGCGCCCGTAGCCCCCCATGAGGGCCAGCGTCCGCAGCGCGCTCCTCGGGACGTGCCAATCGACGACGTTCCCGGCCTCGCCCACCACCCGGGCGATGCGCGCCTCCACCTCGGCCGAGCCCCTCAACGTGAAGCGTCCGTTCATCATGCCGCCCTCCGTCCCGTGCGCGCCACGGACTCCAGCAGCGCCAGCAGCCGTGTCACGTGCCGCTCGGGGGTGAAGCGCTCCTGGTAGGCCCTCAGCGCGTTCTCTCCGAGCCTTCCGCGCCGGTCAGGAGCGGCCATCATCCAGTCCATCGCCGCCGCGAGTTCCCGTGGATCATTGGGCCTCACGCCCAGTCCCGTTTCCTCCGTCAGCCACTCGCCCACGCCGCCCACGAGGCTGGCGATGACGGGCGTGCCATGCGCCATCGCCTCGACGCCCACCAGGCCGAACGTCTCCGGGGCGCGGCTCGGGAAGACCACGCACGCCGCGCGCCGATACAGCGCGGACAGGGCCTCGGGCGCCATCGGGCCCAGGAAGCTCACCCGCCCCGAGAGCCCCAGCCCGTCCACCATCGCGCGCAGCTCCGCTTCCTGCCGCCCCTTCCCCACGACCGCCAGCCGGCAGGGCCGCGTGGTGCGCGCCAGGGCCTGAAGCAGCACGTCCAGGCCCTTGCCCGCCGTCAGTTGCCCGGCGAAGAGGAACAGGTCTGGCTCACGCTCCACGGGCGGCGATAGCGAGGGCGAGCTCTGTGCGTACAGCGGAAGGACGTGCATCCGCTCGCGCTCGAAGCCATGCGCCACCACGTGCTCGGCCATGTACCGCGAGCCCACCACGAACGCGTGATGGCGTTGGGCCAGCGCCTGCTCCGCCCTCAGCCCCCGCAGCGAGGCCAGCTTCACCCCGGGCCAGGCCTCGGAGCGCCCCAGGAAGCCGAGGCACGGGTAGCAGGCCGCGCCCACCGTCCTGGTGCACGTCTCCTTCCCGAGCACCGTGTACTTGTGCTCGCGCAGGCAGAACAGCCGGTGGTCGTGGAAGAAGCGCACCACCGGCGCGGGCTGTTCCAGCAGCGCGCGCTGCGCCGTCAAGCTCGCCAACTGGTGCACGTAGACGACGTCCGGCGCCAGCTCCCGCAGCTGCCGCGCCAGGTCCACGATGGGGAACACGCCCGCGAACGGCTCCTGCATCACCGGATGCGGATCCGGCGTGACGTTCACGTCGTAGAAGAGCAGCGACTCCACGCCCCGCTCGCCCAGCTCCCGCGCGGTCTCCCGCACGTAGCGCTCGGCGCCGCCGAAGGGCGTGGCGCCCTGGTTGATCCACGCGACCCTCAAGCCCCTGCCCATGGGGTCCTCCCGACCAGCCCGAGCATCGAGCGCACCCACCCGGCCACATCCACCAGCGCGCCGTGGCCCCCGGGCAATGCCGTGTCCGAGGCGATGGCGGCGTACGCCGAGGGGCTGTTCACGTCGTAGCCGTGCATGCCTCGCATCGCGCCTCCCACGAAGCTGGGTGCGAACAGCGCGCCCTCCTCCAGGACGAAGAGCGCCCTCCCATACGGCGCGCCACGCACCGGCGCCCGCCGCTCCCTCAGCGCCCCTTCGTCCAGCCACCGCCCCCGCAGCCCATGCGCCGCCACCCGCTCACGCGCTCGCGCCAGCACCCGGTCCTCTCCCCAGAAGCGCATCATCGTGCTGTCCACGAACAGCCGCGTTCCCCGCAACTCCCGGAGCAGCCGGCGCGGATCCACCACGTCGCGGATGTCCGCCATCCCGTGGTCTCCCACGACCACCGTCGTCACCTCGCCGCCCCCGCCGCGCATGGCCTCCACCGCCCGCTGGATCCGATCGGAGATGCGGCCCGCCGCCGCCCTCGCCTCCCGGCTGTCGTTGCCCGTGCGGTGCAGCGCTCCGTCCAGCTCCGTGGCGTACGCGAACGCCAGGTCCGGCTTGCGTGCCCGCAGCACCGCGCAGGTATGAGCCCAGCGCTCCTCCTCCGGAAGCTGCCACGGCGCCGC
This sequence comes from Corallococcus sp. M7, assembly GCF_054512695.1. NCBI lineage: Bacteria > Pseudomonadati > Myxococcota > Myxococcia > Myxococcales > Myxococcaceae > Corallococcus > Corallococcus sp. M7. The sequence goes on along the minus strand of NZ_CM137252.1, from coordinate 4,551,232 downwards.
GAACACCCGCATGCCCGCGCGCCTCGCCTCCGACAGGAACGTCTCCTCCCCGCCGATGCGCTCCGCGTTGAACAGGTCCTCCCGCTCCGGCAGGTCGAGCCAGCGGAACAGCTCCGGCGGCACCCGGTACAGGTCCACGTATCCCGTCAGTCCCGCCGTCCTGCGCAGCACCTTCGCCGCCGCGCGCCGCAGCCTGCTCCGCTCGTGCACCAGCCGCGGCAGGAGCCCCAGCCACTTCATGGGCGCCAGCACCCCGTCTCCGTCATTCTCCGCGTGGGAGAAGAGGCACATCCGCCCATGCCGCTCCGGCGGCGTCCCGGTGAGGATCGTCGGCAGCGCTCCGCACGAATAGCCGAGGATGCCGCGGAGCCTCCCCCGGTGGGGCAGGCCGCCCAGCCCTCCGAAGGCTTCCAACTGGGACGGGCCCAGCGCATCGACGAAGACGACGAGGACGCGGCGCTGACCGGAGGGATGCGCCGGGACGGGGTCACCCGCCCGCGCCTCGGCGCCGTCTCCGTATGGACGCATCTCATTCCGGGACATGGTGTTGTCTCATTGCGGGAGGGACGCCGCGCTCACGTCCATCGCGAGGAAGCGAAGGCGCGTCATGCGGGAACGCACTTGCCAGAAGCACGCCAGATGCAGTGCTGGCATTCACCGTGCACCGGGCCCGTCCTCATGGAGCACTCCAGCGCCGCGGTTCGAACCCTCACGCCCACGGAGAGCGAGCTCTCCGGCGTCGGTGCTCCTCTTCTCCTCGGGGACGCCCAGCGGGCCTTCGCCACGGGAGTCACCACCTTGCTCATCGATCTGCGCCGCGTCCCGCGGCTGGACGCGCGCGCCGCGGACACCCTGGTGCGGTTGGCGCGGCGGGCGCCCGGGCACGTCCGCCTCGTGCTGCTGAGCCCCGCACCCTCCGCGCTGATCATCCTCCGGGCGCTGAGGCTCGAGGCGATCTTCGAAATCCACGAGGACGCCGCAGAGGTCCTGAGGGCCGCAGGCTGACGGAGACGCCCGAGATGTTCTCACCAGAAGAAGGCGCGGAGCCTGGCGCTCCAGCGCCGCCCATGCGGCAGGAGACCGGGCGCTCCGGCCATCCCATCGATCCCCTGCGCATCGCCCGGGTGCTGCAACGCCGCTGGCGCGTCATCGCGGGAGTCTTCCTGGCGGGCGCCCTCTTGAGCGTCGCGCTGGCCAAGACGGTGGTGCCCCGCGAGTTCACCGCGCGCACCGTCCTGTTGTGGGAACCCGCGCGCGTCTCCTCGGTGACGTCTCCCGAACGGGAGATCCAGACGTTGATGGACACCCTCAAGCTCCCCAACAACCTCGAGGAGCTGCGCAAGCGCGCGCGCCTGCCCATGACGCTCGATGCACTGGCGCGGCGGCTGGACATCGCCGTGGCCCGCGACTCCAACATCCTCACCCTCTCCGCCATCGCGGACAGCCCCGAGGAGGCCGCGCGGCTCGCGGAGATGATGACGCAGGTGTTCCTCGACAGCCGGCGGGACTCGGAGCGGACCCGGGCCGAGCAGCAGCTCCAGGCCCTCACCTCGGAAGTGGACAAGGTCCAGGCCCAGCTGGAGGAGGCCCGGGCTCGGTATGACCGCTTCCGAGGGGAGACCGGCATCGCGGACCTCACGCTCGACAGGCAGGCCGCCATCGAGGAGGCCGCGCGGCTGCGCACCGAGATGAACCGCTTCCGGATCGAAGCGGAGTCCTCGGAAGCCAAGGCCGCCCTGCTCAAGCAAGCAGTCCGCGAGCAGCCCGGCAAGGTGGTGCTTTCGGAGACGGAGAGCCACTACGAGCAGCGCAAGCTGGCCGAGCTGCGCGCCGAGCTCACCGCCCGCAAGGCCAGCCTCTCCGAGGGGCATCCGGAGGTGCTGGGACTCTCCAGCGCCGTCCAGGCCCTGGAGTCCTCGCCGGACAAGGGCACCATCTCCGACCGCGTGGTGGGGACCAACCCCGCGTGGACCTTCCTCCAGAACAGCCTGATCGACGTCGACACGCAGCGCGAGGTGGCCCAGAAGAAGTGGCGCTCCTACGCCGAGGTGGAGGCCTCGGTGCGCGACCGCATCGCCCGGCTGTCCGCCATCGAGGGCCAGGCCAGCGTGCTGCTCGCGCAGGTCCAGCTCACCGCGGCGCGCCTGGCGGACCTCAGGACGCGCCAGAAGGTGGTGGAGAGCGAGGTGCGCCAACCGGAGGTGGAGCTGCGCGTCCTCACCCCCGCCACCCCGCCGCTGCTCCCCTCGAAGTCCTACCGCCGCCTGGTGGCCCTCCTCCTGCCGCCCCTCTTCGCGCTGCTGGCCACGGTGGCCCTCGCCGCCTCCGCGTTGCGCGGCCTCAAGCTGTGGACGCCGGCCGAGCTCTCCTTCTGGGCCCACGGCCCGGTGGTGGCCGCCACCACGTGGCCCGCCACCCCCGAGGGCCTGGAGGAGCTCGCCGCGGACCTCCGTGCCGCGCTGGCCGAGGCGAAGGGCACCACGCTGTTGTTGCCCCTGACGGCGGCACAGGCCGGGCTGGCGCGGGAGCTGTCGTCCCGGCTCGGGGCGGCGAGCGTCCCGGCCCGGGATGACGTCCCGGAGCAGGATGCGCCGGTGGTGCTGTGGGAGGAGGCGGAGCGCGCCATGGCGCTGCGCCGCGCGGCCCGCCAGTGCGACCGGGTGCTCGTGCTCGTGGCGTCGGGCGCGCACTCGCTCCTCGAGGTGGTGGCGCCGCGGCGGTTGCTCGGGAGCGAGCAACGCATCGGGCTGGTGGTGGTGGGGCTCGGCACCGACCTTGCTACCGCTCCGGATCGCGTGGGCGAGGTGTCGGGCTTCTGGTCCGGGGCCGGAGCGTCGCAGGGCGCCGCGTCGGGAGCCGCAAGGACATGAAGACTACCTCTCTCTCATTCATCACCGAGCCGCCCGCCCTCCGTCGGAACTGGGATGCCCTGCCTCCCGCCCTGCGCGGCCGCGCGGCGCGCATGCGGGCCTGGGCGCGGCGCGCGAGCAGTGCGCTGGCGCTGCTGTCCGTCGAGCTGGGCCCCGTCCTGCGGCGGATCATCGACCTCCTCGCGGTGGGCGTTGGGCTGCTGCTCGTCTCTCCGCTGCTGCTGGTGATGGCCCTCATCATCAAGCTCGACAGCCGGGGCCCCGTCCTCTTCCACCAGGAGCGGGTGGGTCAGCACGGGCGCCCCTTCCAGATGCTGAAGCTGCGCACCATGCGCGTGGGCGCGGACGCGGAGAAGGCGCGGCTGGCCACCCAGGTGCCGGGCGCGGTGGACGGCGTGCGCTTCAAGCTGCGCCTGGATCCGCGCACCACCCGGGTGGGCCGTGTGCTGCGCAAGTACAGCATCGACGAGTTGCCCCAGCTGTGGAACGTGCTGCGAGGAGACATGACGCTGGTGGGCCCGCGCCCGGCGCTGGGGAGTGAGGTGGCGAAGTACCGCGCCCACGAGCTGCGCCGGATGGAGGTGCGGCCCGGCCTAACGTGCCTGTGGCAGGTGGAGGGCCGCAGCGACCTCTCCTTCGAGCGGCAGGTGTCGCTGGACCTCGAGTACATCGACCGCGTCACGCCCCGGCAGGAGCTGCGCATCCTGGCCAGGACGATTCCCGCGGTACTCACCGGCCGAGGGGCCTACTAGCAACGGGAGTGACACCGCCGTGTTCGCCGTCATCCAGCGGAGCGCCGCCACTCCCGGCGCGGGATTGCTGTCCGTGGCCGGGCACCCGCTCGTCACCCGCCAGTTGCAGTGGCTGCGCGAAGCGGGCTTCGAGAAGGTGGCCATCGACATCGGCTCCGACGCCCGGGACGAGGCGCTGCGGCACGTCGTCTGCCAGCAGGAGGCGCTGGCCCGGAACGTGGTATTCGTCCCCACGCCCTCGTTGCTCCAGCCGGGCGTCATCGCGGACTCGGCGGGCTTTCCCGCCGAGGCGCCCTTCCTCGTGCTGCCGGACGCCGTCCTGGGCAACGCGGACCTGGCGGCCTTCTACCGCCGGGCGCCGGACCGGGGCGTGCGCGTGGGCCGCCTGGCGCCCCCGCCCGCCGTGGAGCCCTTCACGCCGGCCGAGGTGCACCTGTTCACCGCGATCACCGGCCCTGTCGAACTGGAGGACCTGCCCGGGTGGGGCACCCGCATCGAGACACCCGGCGCGGCGCTGCGGCTCGCGTGCAAGGCGTTGCTGGGGCGGCTGCCGCAACCGGAGGGGACCTCCTCCCTCCTCATCCACGCGGCCGAGCGGGAGCCGGGCGTCTGGGTGGCGCGCGGCGCCCGGCTCCAGCCCGGCGCGGAGGTGTCCGCGCCGGTGCTCATCGGTCCCGGCGCGCTGGTGTCCAGCGGAGCGCGCATCGGGCCGGGCGCCCTCATCGGACCGCGCTCCATCATCGAGCGCGGCGCGACCATCGTGAACGCGGTGGTGGAGGCGGAGACCGTGGTGGGCGAGGGCCTGGAGGTTCGCGGCGCCATCGCCGCCCCGGACGGGCTGGCTCCGCTGGATGGCACCGGCCCCCTGCTCCCGCTGGGAGACCCCTTGTTGCTGGCGCAGCGGTGGCTGCTCGCCCAGAGGATGCTGCGCCTGCTGGGGCTCATTCCATGACGGCAGCCGCTTCAGGAGTGCGGCCGGCTGGAGACCTGGGGGAGCCGATCCTCGGGCCTGGGCTCGGACGGGATGCGCAGCTCGGCGAGCCTGCGGTAGAGCGTGGCCCGGCCCAGACCCAGCAGCTTGGCCGCCTGGGTGACGCTGCCGTTCGTCACCGTCAGGGCCTTGATGATCTCCCGGCGCTCCAGTTCGCGCAGCGGCACCACCGCGTCAGGCTTGAGGGCCGGGCCGGCGGAGACGGCGCTCATGGACGTGGGCGCGGCGGGGATGGGCGGCAGCACCAGGACGCGCAGCTCCGGTGGCAGGTCCGCGAGCTCGATGTGCGTGCCGTCACAGGACAGGACCGCGCGCTGGACGACGTTCTGCAGCTCGCGCACGTTGCCGGGCCAGCGGTGGCCCAGGAGCGCCTCGCGCACCTCGTCCGTCAAGCGGAGCGCCGAGCCGCCGAACTTCTCCAGGAAGTGGTCGACGAGCAACAGGATGTCCGTGGCCCGCTCTCGCAGGGGAGGAACCTGCACCGGGTACACGGTGAGCCGGTAGTACAGGTCCTCGCGGAAGCGCCCTGCCTTCACATCCGCCATCAGGTCCCGGTGGGTGGCGGCGATGATGCGCACGTCCACGCGCACCTCCGTGGTGCTGCCCACCCGGCGCAGGACCCGCTCCTGCAGGATGCGCAGCAGGCGCACCTGGACGGCGGGGCTCATCTCCCCCACTTCGTCCAGGAACAAGGTCCCGCCCTGCGCCTGCTCGAAACAGCCGCGGTGCGTGGACAGCGCGCCCGTGAAGGCGCCTCGCTCGTGCCCGAAGAGCTCCGACTCCAGGAGTGACTCGGAGAAGGCCGCGCAGTTGACGGCCACGAAGGGCCCCCGGGCCCGCAGGCCCTGCTCGTGGATGGCGTGCGCCACCAGCTCCTTCCCCGTTCCCGTCTCGCCCAGGATGCACACCGGCACCTCGGACTGGAGGATGCGATCGAGCTGTCGCGCCAGCGCCCGGATGGGGGCGCTGCGCCCCACGAGACCGCTGATGAAGGGCCCCTCGCCGCCCTCCTTGGTGCGCCGCGGCGCCAGCCCTCGCATGCGGCGGGCCTTCGCTGCGTTCTGCAGCGTCAACTCGAGCCGGGCCGCGGCCACGGACTTGTCGAGGAAGGCGAAGGCCCCCAGCCGGGTGGCCTCCACCGCGGTGTCGAGCAGCAGTTTGCGCGTGAGGACAATGACGGGGAGTGTGGCGTCTCTCGCGCGCAGGTGCCGGAGCACGTCCATGCCCGCCATGTCGTCGAGATCCAGCTCCAGGCAGACCGCCATCCAGTCCGCGCTGTCCGCCTCCAGCGCCTCGCAGCCCATGGAGAACTCACGCGCCGTGTAGCCCGCGTCCTCTACCCATGCTCTCAGGCTGCGCCTGGCGAGGTCATCCCTATCAATTATCACCACAGGGGACTTCCGGTTGAAATCCACGGCGTTCACGGTAGCGGCTCTCCTGATGCGTGGCGATGCGCAAGCGGCACATCCAACACGACTGTTTGCACACGCCATTCCTGCACGCCGGGTCGCCCGCCCCTCCATTTCCGTCAACGTCCCCGTGGCGCACGTCAATTCCTGACATTCTTCGGACCTGAAATACCTCGACTTTCTCAGTCTGAGACATCTCAATCCGAGACATCTCAATCTGAGACAGCAAAGCGCTCTCAAGTCCGTGCATGGCGATACCAGGCGTCCGTGAGCAGTGGTTTCCGCATTGCAAGCGACGGCAGCCCATGCTCTTGCTTACAGAATCAGCGCGCGCCTTCCTGGAGCCGCTGCGCTTCCTGCGCTCGGACGGGGCTCGCGTCGTGGACGCCGTGCGGGCCCGCGGCGCGCGCTTCCCCACGGCGTCGGCGTTGGCGGACCCGTCCTTGTGGGCCATGGGACTGCTGCGGCTGAGCGCCTCGCTGCGCAGGGGCCTGGGCTCGTCGCTGGGGCTGTCCACGGTGCTGCGCCTGGGCTTCCACATCGATGTCTGGACGGATGACATCGGCCCCGGGCTGAGGCTGCCGCACCCCTTCAACATCGTCATCGGTGACGGGGTGGAGATTGGCCCCGGGTGCACCATCCTCCATGGCGTCACCGTCCAGCGGGGAGCGGGCACGCGCATCGGCCGGGGGGCGGTGCTGGCCAATGGGGCGACGGTGCTCGCCGGCTCTTCGGTGGGCGATGGATGCCTGGTGGGCGCGGCCAGCGTGGTGCGCGGGAGCCTTCCGGCGGCGTCCGTGGCGGTGGGAGCGCCCGCACGGGTGGTGCGGACGTCCCGGCCCGGGGAGGCGGTGTCATGAGGCTGGCCGTCGCGTTGGGGGGGACGGACTGGGGACGCTCGGGCATCGGCACGTACGTGCGCGCCGTGGTGCCGCGCCTGGCGCGCGGGCTGGCGAAGACGGGAGGCCGCCTGGTGGCGCTCGGCACGGCCAGGGACTTCGCGGCCTATGCGAGTGAACTGGGAGAAGCGGACCGCGCCGCCATCCTGGATGTGGTCGACCGGCCGGCGGTGGGTGCGTCGTGGTACCTCGCCCGCTCCGGTGCACACGCGCGCGCGGCCGGCGCGGACGTGCTGCTGCTTCCCGCCGCCAACCGCCGCGTGGCGCTGCGCCCGTGCCTGCCCACCGTGGGAGTGGTGCACGACCTTGCCCAGTTCACCGTGCCGGACAAGTACGACCGGCTTCGCACCGCGTACGTGCGGTGGCTGCTGCCCAAGGCGTTGAGGTCCTTCGCGGCGCTCACCGCCGTCAGTCATGCCACGCGCAAGGACATGGCGAGCTTCCTCTCCTGTGCGCCCGAGCGGATCCACGTCATTCCCAACGGCGTGGACGCGGACCGCTTCGCGCCCGGGGATGACGGCCGCTCCAGCGCGGCGCGCGAGCGTCTGGGCCTGACCGCGCCGTACCTGCTGTACCTGTCACGGCTGGAGCACCCGGGGAAGAACCACCTGCGGCTCCTGCGGGCCTTCGCCGCGTCCACGGTGCGTCACAGTCACTCCCTGGTGCTGGCCGGCGCGGACTGGGGCGCCGGGGGGCTCATCCGGGAGGAGATCCAGCGCCTGGGCCTCCAGGAGCGCGTGAGGGTGCCAGGCTACGTGGAGGACGACGCCATCCCGACGCTGGTGGCGGGGGCGCGGGCCGTCATCGCGGTGGGGCTGTGCGAGGGCTTCGGCCTGCCCGCGTTGGAGGCCCTCGCCGCGGGCAAGCCCGTGCTGGCGGCCCGGGCGGGCGCGCTGCCGGAAGTGGTGGGCGAATTGGGAGTGCTGTGCGATCCGCTCGACGAGCAGGACATGGCGGCGGCGCTGACGCGGGTGGTGGGTGACGAGCCGCTGGCCGCGCGCGTGCGTCGCGAGGGCCCCGGGTACGCCCGGCAGCGCAGCTGGGACCGCGCGTGTGATGACCTGCTGGCCCTGTGCCGCTCCGTGGGAGGCGCGCGATGAAGACGCCCCTGCCCCGTGCCCTGCTGCGCGATGTCCTGCGCGGGCGGGCCCCGCTGGTCGGCGCGCGCTTCAACGAGGCGCTGCCGCGCGGCTACCTCTCGCCGGTGGAAGCGCGCTGGCTGATGGGCGTGCCCTACGGAGACCTCCCCGCGGATGAGGCGCGCTACCTCGCGGTCCGCACGCCCGCGAGGGACTTCGGCGTGATGCTGCGCGCGTCGGTGGCCCGCGCCCTGGCGCCGCCAGGAGGCGCCGAGCCCAGGATGCGCCCGTGGATCGTCTCCGCGCACGTGGACAACCTCACCATCGAGGAAGCGGTGGAGCGGATCTTCACGCCCGCGGAAGGTGGCCGGGCGAAGCTGGTGCCCTTCGTGCACCCGCACGCGCTGAACCTGGCGGCCCGCGACAAGGCGCTCTCCGAGGTGCTGGCCGAGGCGGACCTCGTCCTGCCGGACGGCATCGGCATCCGGTTGGGCGCGGCGGTGCTCGGGGTGGCCATGCGCCACAACCTCAACGGCACGGACCTGCTCCCGGTGCTGTGCAGGGAGTCGCGGGCACGCGGGTGGCCCCTGGTGCTGGTGGGGTCCGCGCCCGGCGTGGCGGACGCCTGCGCGGAGAAGCTGCGGGAGGCCCATCCCGGCCTCGCGCTGCCCATCGTCTCGCACGGCTTCCTCCCCGAAGCCGAGTCCCGCGCCCTGGCGGACTCCATCTCCCGGCTGGGGCGCTGCCTGGTGCTGGTGGGAATGGGCAGCCCGCTGCAGGAGCTGTGGGCGCGTGAGTACCTCTCCGGGGCCGCGCACGCCGTCGTCCTCACCGTGGGCGGGCTGTTCGACTTCTACTCGGGCCGGATGCCGCGCGCGCCCATCGCCTGGCGAGAGATGGGCCTGGAGTGGCTCTACCGCCTCCTGCAGGAGCCCCGGCGGATGGCCCGCCGCTACCTCTTCGGCAACCTGCTCTTCATGCTCCGCATCCTCATGCAGCGGCGGCGCTGAGCGCGGGGGAGGCCTTCCCCCGCCACCAGAGCAGGAGCGCCGTGCCGGTTCCCAGCAGCGTGACCAGCGAACAGGTGAGCGCGCTCGCCACCGGGCCCCGCGCGGCGAGCGGCGCGAGGCCCCAGCCCACGGCGAGGGCCACGAACACCGCGGCTCCCGTTGGCGCCAGCGCCCGGAGCACGTCCTGGAAGCGCCACTGGAGCAGTGCGCCGAGCTTGCGCCACACCATCACCGCGATGAGCGCGTTCCCGAAGACCGTGCCCCCGGCCACCGCCCAGACACCGGCGTACCCCACTCCGAGGACGGACACGGCGACGTTCAGCGCGTGGCCGAGCATCACGGGGTTGGCCACGTCCCACGGCGTCGCGCCGCTCACGGTCAGGGTCACGGACGCGGCCTCCTCGGAGGCCGCGATGATGGCCGCCATCCCCAGCAGGCCCACCGCGAGCGCGGTGACCCGCTCATGCGCGAGTCCCCCCACCCAGGCCTCCAACAGCGCGGTGCCGTCGAAGGCCAGCGCGATGACGCCGCTCGACACCAGCGCGCCCATCGCGGCGGTCCCCAGCCGCAGCGCATCCGCGCGGTGCTCGGGGTTCCCCAGCCGGTGGAGCAGCCATCCGCTCAGCAGCTTCCCGGTGGAGAGGATCTGCTCCACGGCCCGGGAGGCCACCTGGTACGCGCCCACCATGCTCAGCGAGGCAGCGGTGGTCAGGATGAAGACGTCCGCGCGCACGGCGGCGGCGACCCCGATGTTCATGGCCAGGGCCCCCGCTCCCTCCCGGAAGGCGTCGCGCACCCGGGCCTTGTCCGCGGGCCAGCCCGGCCGGAAATCCACCCGCGGGTCCACGCGCCTGGAGGCCACCGCGAGGATCAGGAGCTCCGTGGCGGCCCCCACCAGCACCGCCATCGCCGGACCGAACAACGAGCGCGAGGTGCTCAGGAGCGCCACGGTCAGCCCGACCTGGAAGGCGGCCGCGAGGGCTCGAGCCCAGGCGAGCGCGGTGAAGGCCCCGCGCATCAGCAGGAACGAGCGGAAGGGAGAAGAGAGCGAGCCCACCCACCCGGCGGCGAGCATCGGAAGCGCGGCGCGGGCGACGTCCGCGCGGAGCGCCTCGGTCGCGGATGGGAGATGGAGGAGGAACGCGTAGGCACCCGCGCCCAGGCAAGGACAGACGACGGTCACCACCAGGACCGTGAGGCGGAGGATCTGACGGGTGGCGTCGTCATCCGGCCGGGCCGCCGTGCGCTGCACGACGACGCCGAGGCCCAGGTCCGACAACCCGAGCAGGAAGCCCGTGGTGCCCAGGACGGTCCAGGCTCCGAGGCTCTCCGGGCCCAGCATGCGAACCACGAGCGCGACCGTCACCAGCCCCGCCGCGATCTGCGTGACATGCCGGGCGCACGTCGAGAGCAGATCCACCATCATCCTCAGGGGCGACCGCGCGTGCGTCATCGCGCCCCCTGGTGCAGCATGCATGCCGCTTCAGCGTGACTTCACGGCGCGCACGCCGATGGCGACCTCGTAGTGCGGATCATGAAGATCCAGGTCCGCGGCCCGCAGGTCCTCCCGGGCCAGGCCATGCAGGGCCGCGACGGCGGCGCGAACGTTCCCGAAGGACTCCACCCGCACGTTGCCGGTGCCGAAGGACTCCTCGAAGAGCCGGTGGACGGACTGGGAGGTGAACCGCCAGCAGTCCGGCCAGCGCTCCATGGCGCCCCGGTCGACCTTGATGATGCCGGGGACCGTCACGAGCGCGACGCCGCCCGGTTCGAGGATGCGGTGCATCTGACGCACGGCGGCCCGGACGTCGAAGACGTATTGCAGCACCTGGGTGAAGACGATGCAGGTGAACGCGTCATCCGGGATGCCGGGGACCTGGGCGATGTCGCCCACGAAGGTGGCGGCCGGGTTCCCAGGGAGCGCGTGGAGGATGTCGGACCGGGTGACGCGGCTGGCGCCGAACTGCCGTGTATACCGGGCGTCGCCGACCTCCAGGACGCGGCCCTGGATGTCCGCCGCGTGCTTCGCGAGGAAACGCTCGATGTAGTAGCGATCAACGGGCTGTCCGCGATCGTGCCCCCAGTGCGCGCTGATGGGCGTCGTGCGGCCCAGGCTGCCCCAACGCACCCATCCCCTGGAGATCCGCCGTGGGTGCTGGGACAGCCACCGGTACAGGCCCTCGGGCACCACGCCGCGGAGGAGTCTCTTCGCTCCCTCGGAATTCATTGGCGTCTCCTTCCCCTCAAGCCCGAGCCGGACGTGCGAAAGCGCAGAGCCAGTCCTTGCGCTGCCCCGTCCTCGCGGTGGGGCTCAGGTGGACCTTCACGATCCTTCCCAGCAGCGCCAGGGTCCGAGGGAGCGGCTCCCCCGCCTTGTCCCGGTGCATCAGCAGACGCCGGGTGTCTCCGACCAGCTCCCGGAGGTTGACGGTCCAGTCCACGTTGACGGGGGTGATGGACTCGATGTCGAAGCCTGTCTTCTGGAGCAGCCGCCGCATCGTGGCCTCCGAGAAGAAATACAGGTGGCGAGGGACGTCGGTGACGCGACTCACCGGCATGAGTTCGCGAAACTTCGCCCCGTCCGCGTTGGGCACGAGCAGTTCCATCCTGCCGCCGGGCGCGAGCTTGCGGCACACCTCCCGCATCATCTGGGTGGGAGACGGCGCGTGCTCCAGCACGTGGGAGAGCCGGACCCGGTCGAAGTAGCCATCCGGCAGCTCATGGAACTCCCGCACGGCGCGCAGGCCGTGGGCCCTGGCCGCCTCCACCGCTCGCGCATCCGCGTCCAGCCCCCACGCCTCGTGTCCCTGGAGCTGCTGGTGGAAGAGCCACTCGCCGGAGCCACACCCGACGTCGAGGACCTTCTCGGGCCGCTCGGCGCGCGCCTGCCCGTGCCGGTCTGGCCGGGTGTCATAGGAACGGAAGCTGTAATAGTCGTCCGTGTAGTAGTCCGTGGTGGCGCTCACCCGGCTCGTGTCGGTGAAGATGCAATCGCAATCCCGGCACTGCCGCAGCTCGTACGGATGGCCATCCGCGCGCTGCGCGACGTTGTAACTGATACCCAGCAACTGGGAGTCGGTACCACCACAGAGATCACAAGGCGTCATGGGCTTGCGGATGGCCCAGGCAAGCACCATGCCGCCCTGGAAGCCGCCGCCCGGTGCCTGCGCTTCTGCTTTCGAGACGCCTTTTCATCTCAACTTGAGACAGCCGGGACACGCTCGCGGCCCGGCTGCGTGCTCGCGGCGGCGGCGCGGTTCGTGCTCTCCCCGCCCGTATGAATCATTTCCACGACGGCACGAAGCACCCGGCGAAGGTGCGGGTCCTCTTCGTTGCCTGGTTTCTGCGCGAGGACCGGCGGTGGCTGGGCGAGTTCCTCCCGCCAGAGCGCTTCGAGTGCTCCTACGTGGGCCTGGAGGAACGTGTCGACTCGACCCAGAAGCGCACGCCCGGGAAGAAGTGGTGGCAGCTCTTCCGCCTGGCGCTGAAGGCCCGGCGCCAGTTGGCCCGGCATCCACCGCAGCTCATCGTCACGGCCTTCCCCCAGGTGGCCTTCACCGTGGGGCTCGTGAACCTGCTGACCTTCGTGCGCACTCCGCACGTCGTCTGGTACTTCAACTGCGGCCATGAGTACCGGGGGCTCCGCAAGTGGTTGTCGCGGCTCGCGTACCGGGGCATTGACCGGTGCCTCGTCTACACGCGGCACGAGCGCTCGGTGTATGCGCGCGTCTTCGCCCTGCCCAAGTCCCGCTTCCAGTTCACGCACCTGACCGGCGCGGAGCTGAAGGCGGAGGAGTTCCGAGGGGCGCGCGCGGACTTCGGGCTGGCACCGCGCTACATCGCCGCGCTGGGCTCGTCGGGCCGCGACTACGGCACCCTCCTGCGGGCCATGGAAGGGCTGTCCATGCAGCTCGTCATCGTCGCGCACCCCCATGCGCTCCCGCCCGGGCCCATGCCTTCGAACGTCAAGGTCCTCACCAGCATCCCCCAGCAGGACTACCTGCGGATCATCGCGGAGGCGGAGCTGGTGGCCATCCCCGTGAACAACCGGGAGACGGCGAGCGGCCAGATGACCTTGATTCAGGCCATGGCGCTGGGAGTTCCCGTAGTGGCAACGCGGTGCATCGGGACCGAGGACTACATCCGCCACGGAGAGAATGGCTGGTTCGTGGAGATGGGAGACGTGGAGGAATGGCGGCGCACCCTGCGCTCCATCCTGGACGCCCCCGAGGAGCGGCAACGGCTGGCCACCGAGGCCCTGCGCTTCGCCCGGGAGCGCTTCACGGACCGCACCGGCGCCCGCGTGCTGACGGCGCTCGCCGAGGAGCTGTGCCCGGGGCCCAGCGCTCGCTGCTAGGCGTTCTCGCGGACCGCGATGAGCGACCTGGGCAGCGGTGCCGCCGACATCAACGATGTCGACGCGTCCACGAGGACTGCATCGATCATCGCGAGGGGGACTCCAGGAACAAGAGCCGTGCCGGAACGGAAGCGCAGCGACTGGGTCCCTTTTGAATCATCATTGCTCATGCATTCACAGAAAAACTGACTTGTCGCGTTTACAACCGCGGCCATCCCGTGCGGGGATTGCTCGAGGCTCATGCCTGTCGTTGGGCCTTCGAGGTGGGGTCGCAATTACTCCCTCTGGTTCAGCACCCTCTCACCGGTGCTTGCCTTGTGCGTCAAAAGCAGAGGCCCGTTGCTTGTTCGACACATTCCAGGCTCTAAAGCGTCTCATGCACAAAGCCAGACTCTCCCTTCTCCTGTTCAGCGCGCTCGCGCTGGGTAGTTTGAGTTGCAACTCAAAGCCCGCGAGTCCCGCGCCGGCCGCCACCGCGAAGTCCCGGGCGGCCCTCACCACGGGATGGCAGGAGACAGGCTCGATGGGCCTGGCCCGCAGGCTCCCCACGGCCACCGTGCTCGACTCCGGCAAGGTGCTCGTCGTGGGCGGCTGGGCCAACGAATTCCAGGCCTCCGCGGAGCTCTATGACCCGGGCTCCGGCACGTGGCTCTCCACGGGAGCCATGCCCTTTGGACGCGAGGGACACACCGCCACCCTGCTGCCCTCGGGTGAGGTGCTCGTCGTGGGCGGGGAGATTCAAGCCGGGTCGGGTTACACCACGTCGGCGCTGCTGTATTCGCCGCAGACGGGCCTCTGGACTCAGGCGGGCGCCACCTCCATGGCTCGCGCCTACAGCACGGCGACGCGGCTGCCCTCCGGCAAGGTGCTCGTCGTGGGTGGCGGCGACAACAGTGGCTCTTTCGCCCGGGTGGATGTGTATGACCCGGCAGCGGGCTGGTCCGTTCTGCCCTCCTCGCTGAACGACGAGCGCAGGCGCCACACCGCGACGCTGCTGCCCTCCGGCAAGCTCCTCGTCGTCGGTGGACGGGGCTGGCGCATCTTCGCAACGGCGGAGGTGTACGACCCGAGCAATCCCCAATCGGGCTGGACCCCCGTCGCCCCCATGGCCACGCACCGCTATGACCACACGGCGACGCTGCTGCCCTCCGGCAAGGTGCTCGTCGCGGGCGGCAGGAATGAAACGGGCCCCCTCAATACGTCCGAAGTCTATGACCCGGCGACGAACACCTGGACCGTCGCGCAGATGGCCACGCCCCGGACGCTCCACACCGCGACGCTGATGCCCTCTGGCATGGTGCTCGTCGCGGGCGGCGAGACGTCTTCTCCGCTGGACACGACGGAGCTCTACGACCCGGCGACGAACACCTGGTCCGCCAGCATCACCCTGCGGACTCCGCGCAGGTACCACGCGGCGGTCCTGCTGAACGCCACCTCCAAGGTCCTCGTGCTGGGGGGTGAGCATGTGGTCTCGGGCCAGACCGCGCGGCTCAACACCGCGGAGCTGCTCGGCACCTGCGAGACGGTCACCTGCAACACCGCCCCGAGCCAGTGTCACTCCTCGGCGGGCGTCTGCTCCAACGGCGGCACCTGTACCTACCCGCTTCTCCCGGCGGGCGTCAGCTGTAACGACGGCAATGCCTGCACGGGGAACGACGTCTGTAGCAGCACGGGCACCTGCTCCGGCACCGCCGTCGCCTGCGAGGCTCCTCCCGGGCAGTGCTATCAGAGCGCGGGCTCCTGCTCCGACGGCTCCTGCTCCTATGCCTACAAGGCCGCCGGGACCCAGTGCGATGACGGCGATGCGTGCACGCTGAGCGAGACGTGCAATGGGGCTGGCGGATGCGCGGGCACGCCGGTGAGCTGCACCACTCCTCCCGGCCAGTGCTACCAGGCGGCGGGCACCTGCAACGGTGGGGCATGCACCTATGCGCCGAAGGCCGCGGGTGCCACCTGCAATGATGGCAACGCGGGCACCATCAACGACGTGTGCAATGGAGCGGGGGCATGCGCGGGAGTCCCGGCATGCACGACGCCGCCGAGCGCTTGCCATGACTCCCCGGGCACGTACGCCAATGGGGCCTGCACCTACCCGGTGAAGGCGGCTGGGACGGCATGCGGCGCCGGACAGGTATGCAGCCCGGCGGGCCAGTGTCTGAGCGGGTGCTGGATTGGAGGGACGTACTACGCGGCGGGAGCCACCAACCCGAGCGTGGCATGCCAGGAGTGCAACCCGGGCGTCACGACGAGCGGTTGGAGCAACAAGGCCGTGGGCAGCACGTGCGCTGCCTCCACGAATGGAAATTGGGGGAGCTGCGATGGATTCAGTGACACGTGCGATGAGACGGGGAGCCAGTCGCGCACGGTGACGGCGTATGCCTGCACCAGCACTGGGACGTGCGGCTCCTCCACCGGCACGGAGTCCCAGGCGTGCACGCGCAGCACGGGTGGCACGGCTTGCGGCACGAGCTACGGGGGTTGGGGAAGCTGCGGGGGCTTTGATGACTTCTGCGACACGACGGGGACGCAGTCGAGGACGGTGACGGCGTCGACGTGTGGCACCGGGACATGCAACGCGTCGAGCACCAACACGGAGACGCAGGCATGTACGCGAGCGGCGCCCAACACGAGCTGCGCGGCGCCCAGCTACGGGGCGTGGGGCGCGTGCAGCTTCAGCGATGCCTGCGCGCAGACGGGGACGCAGTCGCGGACGGTAACGACCTCCAGCTACAGCTGCGCGACCGGGCAGTGCGTGTCGTCCACGAGCACCGAGACACAGTCCTGCACGCGCAACACGGACGGCAACAACTGCGGCACCCCCAGCTACGGAGGCTGGGGCACTTGCAGTGGCTACAGCGGCACCTGCGACGAAACAGGGACGCAGTCACGCTCGGTGACCTCGTATAGCTGCTCCAGCGGGACGTGCCGTTCCTCCACCGGCACGGAGTCGCAGACGTGTACCCGTAACAGGGACGGAGTGTCTTGCGGTACGAGTACCGGGGGATGGGGAAGCTGCGGAGGCTTCAGCGACTTCTGCGACGCGTCGGGGTCCCAGTCGAGGACCGTGACGGATTACGAGTGCGGCAGTGGTTCGTGCGACGTCGCGAGCAGCGACACGGAGACGCAGACGTGTACGCGGACGCCTCCCGGTCCTCGGCCCTGCCCCCCGAGCTATGGGGGCTGGAGTGCCTGTACTGGGTTCAGCGATGCATGTGACGCGACAGGCACGCAGTCTCGCCAGGTGACGCAATACACCTACGACTGCGCGACAGGACAGTGCACGCCAATCTCCAACAGCGCGGAATCACAGACGTGTACGCGGACGCCTCCCGGTCCTCAACCGTGCCAGCCGACAAGCTACGGCGCGTGGGGCGCGTGCACCCGCGCCACCCCCTGCGGGCAGGGGTTCCAAGAAAGGACGGTGACGACCTACAGCTACAGTTGCGCAAGCGGGACGTGCGGGGCGACCACGACCACGGAGACGCAGGACTGCTCACTCCCCTCGTATCCGGGTTGGACGCTGTGCGGCACCACGTGCACGGTTCTCGATTACGACTCCAACAACTGTGGCTCCTGTGGGAATGCGTGTACTGGCCCCAAGTACAATATCTGCATGGAGGGAAGCTGCTGTTACACGTCAACCAATTGTTTGTAGGGCCTCGCTCTGCATCATGACGTGAGGACAGGCGCAATTCCTGTCGGGGTCACCCGCCCTGCTTCCCCAATCCGTGGAAGCAGGGCGGCCAGAGCGCGGGAGCGTCAAAAAGCGTGGACACTGTTGCCTATTGGACGCTTTCCAGGCTTTAAGACGCGCCTCATGCACAAAGCCAGACTCTCCCTTCTCCTGCTCAGCGCGCTCGCGCTGGGTAGTTTGAGTTGCAACTCAAAGCCCGCGAGCCCCGCTCCGGCCGCTACCGCGAAGTCTCGGGCGACCCTCACCACGGGATGGCAGGAAACAGGCTCGATGAGCCTGGCCCGCAGGCTCCCCACGGCCACCGTGCTCGATTCCGGCAAGGTGCTCGTCGTGGGCGGCTGGGCCAATGAATTCCAGGCCTCCGCGGAGCTCTATGACCCGGCCTCGGGCACGTGGCTCTCCACGGGGACCATGCCCTTTGGACGCGAGGGGCACACCGCCACCCTGCTGTCCTCGGGTGAGGTGCTCGTCGTCGGCGGGGAGGTTCAAGCCGGGTCGGGTTACACCACGTCAGCGCTGCTGTATTCGCCGCAGACAGGCCTCTGGACGCAGGCGGGCGCCACCTCCATGGCTCGCGCCTACAGCACGGCGACGCGGCTGCCCTCCGGCAAGGTGCTCGTCGTGGGTGGCGGCGACAACAGTGGCTCTTTCGCCCGGGTGGATGTGTATGACCCGGCAGGGGGCTGGTCCGTTCTTCCCTCTTCGCTGAACGACGAGCGCAGGCGGCACACCGCGACGCTGCTGCCCTCCGGAAAGCTCCTCGTCGTCGGTGGACGGGGCTGGCGCATCTTCGCAACGGCGGAGGTGTACGACCCGAGCAATCCCCAATCGGGCTGGACCCCCGTCGCCCCCATGGCCACGCACCGCTATGACCACACGGCGACGCTGCTGCCCTCCGGCAAGGTGCTCGTCGCGGGCGGCAGGAATGAAACGGGCCCCCTCAATACGTCCGAAGTCTATGACCCGGCGACGAACACCTGGACCACCGCGCAGATGGCCACGCCCCGGACGCTCCACACCGCGACGCTGATGCCCTCCGGCATGGTGCTCGTCGCAGGCGGCGAGACGTCTTCTCCGCTGGACACGACGGAGCTCTACGACCCGGCGACGAATACCTGGTCCGCCAGTGTCTCGCTGCGCGCTCCCCGCCGGCTCCACGCCGCGGTCCTGTTGAGCGCCACCTCCAAGGTCCTCGTGATGGGCGGGGAGAGCGTTGTCTCGGGCCAGACCGTGAAGCTCAACACCGCGGAGCTTCTCGGCACCTGTGAGACGGTCGTCTGCAACACCGCTCCGAGCCAGTGTCACTCCTCGGCGGGCGTCTGCTCCAACGGCGGCACCTGTACCTACCCGCTTCTTCCGGCGGGCGTCAGCTGTAACGACGGCAATGCCTGCACGGGGAATGATGTCTGTAGCAGCACGGGCACCTGCTCCGGCACTGCCATCGCCTGCGAGGCGCCTCCCGGACAGTGCTACCAGAGCGCGGGCACCTGCTCCGACGGCTCCTGCTCCTATGCCTACAAGGCGGCGGGGACCCAGTGCGATGACGGCGATGCGTGCACGCTGAGTGAGACGTGCAACGGGGCTGGTGGATGCGCGGGCACGCCGGTGAGCTGCACCACTCCTCCCGGCCAGTGCTACCAGGCGGCGGGCACCTGCAATGGCGGGACGTGCAGCTATGCTCCCAAGGCCGCGGGCACTCCTTGCAACGACGGCAATGCCAACACCCTCGGCGACGTCTGCAACAGCACCGGGACGTGCGCCGGAACGGCCTGCAACACCCCGCCCAACACCCAGTGCTACAACCCGACAGGCACGGACTCCAACGGCACCTGCGTCTACACGCCCAAGGCCAATGGCACCGCCTGCAACGATGGCAATTCCACCACTCGCGGCGATGTCTGCAACAGCGCCGGGACATGTGCCGGGACGGTGTGCAACACCCCGCCCGACACCCAGTGCTACAACCCGATCGGCACGGACTCCAATGGCACCTGCGTCTATACGCCCAAGGCCAATGGCACCGCCTGCAACGACAGCAACGCCTGCACCCAGAGCGACACCTGCCAGAGTGGCACCTGCTCCGGCTCCAGCCCGGTCGTCTGCACCGCCTCGGACCAGTGCCACACCGCCGGCACCTGCAATCCGAGCAATGGCACCTGCTCCAACCCCCTGAAGCCCGCCGGCAGCACCTGCAATGACGGCAACGCCAGCACCGCCGGAGACGTTTGCAGCAGCACCGGGACGTGCGGCGGGACGGCTTGCAGCACCCCGCCCAACACCCAGTGCTACAACCCGACAGGCACGGACTCCAACGGCACCTGCGTCTACACGCCCAAGGCCGCTGGCACCGCCTGCAATGATGGCAATTCCACCACCCGTGGCGACGTCTGCAACAGCGCAGGAACGTGCGCCGGGACGGTGTGCAACACGCCGCCCGACACCCAGTGCTACAACCCGATCGGCACGGACTCCAACGGCACCTGCGTCTACACGCCCAAGACCAACGGCGCCGCCTGCAACGACGGCAACGCCTGCACCCAGAGCGACACCTGCCAGAGCGGCACGTGCACCGGCTCCAGCCCGGTCGTCTGCACCGCCTCAGATCAGTGCCACACCGCCGGCACCTGCAATCCGGCCAACGGCACCTGCTCCAACCCCCTGAAGCCCGCCGGCAGCGCCTGCAGTGACGGCAACGCATGCACGACGGGAGACGTGTGCAACAGCGCCGGCACGTGCGGCGGCACAGCCATGAGCTGCTCCACCGCGAGCACCACCTACTGCAGCGGAAACGACGTCCGGAGGAGCACCGGCACCGGAACTTGCAGCGGCGGCGCCTGTAACTCCACCGACACCCTCGTCCAAACCTGTCAGACCGGCACCAGTGGTGCCTACTGCAGCGGCAATGGCGCCTACCAGACCGTCTACGGTGGATGCAGCAATGGCGCCTGCACGTCCAGCGAGCAGCTCATCCAGACGTGCTCCTCTTCGGACAGCTACTCCTGCAGCGGCAACAACGTCCGGAAGACCACCAGCGGCTTCTGCAGCGGCGGCGGCTGCTCTGGCAGCACCACCACCACTGTCGCGACCTGCTCACCCACGGACAGCTACTCTTGCAGTGGCAACACCGTCCGGAAGACCACCAGCGGCCTGTGCAGCGGCAGCGGCTGCTCGGGCAGCAGCACCACCACCGTCACGACCTGCTCCCCCACGGACAGCTACTCGTGCAGCGGCAACACCGTCCGGAAGACCACCAGCGGCCTCTGCAGCGGTAGCGGCTGTTCTGGCAGCAGCACCACCACCGTCACGACCTGCTCCCCCACGGACAGCTACTCCTGCAACGGCAACACCGTGCAGAAGACCACCAGTGGCCTCTGCAGCGGCAGCGGCTGCTCTGGCACCAGCACCGTCAACGTCACGACGTGCTCTCCCGTGGACAGCTACTCCTGCAGCGGCAATACCGTCCGGAGAACCACCAGCGGCCTGTGCAGCGGCAGCGGCTGCTCTGGCAGCAGCACCGTCAACGTCACGACGTGCTCCCCCGTGGACACCTACTCCTGCAACGGCAACACCGTGCAGAAGACCACCAGTGGCCTCTGCAGCGGTAGCGGCTGTTCCGGCACCGTCACCGTCAACGTCACGACCTGTGGCAGTGGACAGACGTGCAGCAACGGAGCGTGCGTCCAGATCACCTGCGGCTCCGGGCTCACCATGTGCGACGGGGTTTGCACGGACGTGTATACGGACCCCTACAACTGCGGCTACTGCGGAAACAATTGCTACGACCAGGGCTATCACTGGTGCGTCCCATATGGCGTGTGTGACGGCCGCTTGTAGCGGGAGCCCCAAGGACATGCCTTGACGCCAAGGCCCTCGCTGAACCCCTGCCGCTGAGCCGCACGGCAGGCGACCTCCTGGCGGACATGCATCGCCAGGAGGTCCATGCGACCGCCAGGGTCGCTCACCTTCGCGGAGGGCTGACCTCGCTCGCACGAAGGCTCATCCCTCGCGCGGATGCCAGCAGCTCCGGCCCGGGCCACGCATTGCTCGGCCGTCCTTCCGCCAGGAAGTCCACCGCGGGCACGAGCACCTCCGGCGCATAGAGGATGCGGAAGTGCCCCAGTCCTTCCGTGCGCGTGAGCTTCGCGCCCGGCCACGCGCGCGCCACCGCTTCGCCTGCCGCCAGCGGCACCTCGCGGTCTCCCACGTCGTGGAAGATGCGCAGCGGCACGTCCAACGCTGGCGCGAACGCAGGCAGCGCCAGGTCCGCCAGCCGCATGTCGAAGCGCGCCTCGATTCGCGCCGCCATCCGCCGCCACAGGGCCTCCGACAGGCCCATCGTGTGCGCGAAGCCCCGGATGCCCGCCAGCGGATCCGCGGGCGGCGAGATGAAGACCGCGCGCTCCACCTTCATCCCGTCCCGCAGCGCCACCGCCGTGGCCGCCGCGCCGAACGAGTGCGCCACCACCGCGTAGGGCCCGCCCGTCGCCTGCCCCACCGCCGCCACCATTCCCGCCAGCTCCGGCAGCGAGCTGGTGCGCCCGGAGGACGCCCCGTGCCCCGGCGCGTCGTACGTCACCACCGAGAAACCCGCGTCCACCAGCGGCTGCACGAAGGCCGTGAGCTGCCCGCCGTAACCGCTCCACCCGTGCACGAGCAGCACCCGAGGGCCCTCGCCCCAGCTCCACACCGCCACCTCCTCGCCCTCCACCTTCAACACCCGGGGCTGGCCCCGCGCCAGCACCGCCTCCGCCGTGCGCGAGCGCCGCGGCCGCTGGGGCGTCAGGAACAGCCGCTCCGACCACGCCGCCGCCAGCCCGGGCGCCACCGCCTCCAGACTCCGCGCCGCCGCCCGCACACCCCACAGCGCCATCTTCGTCCGAACGTTCGTGCTATTTTCAGCCATGATGAGGTCCTCCTCGAAGGACACGGCAACGACAAGGTCAGGAAGTGGGGGTGCGCGCGGCGGTGACGAGCGCGTCGAAGGCCCGGCGGGCTCGCGCCTCGGCCTGGGGGTCCCGCATCAACCGCTTCGCGTGGTGGAAGCCCAGCATCACCGCGTACTGATCATGGGCGAACTGCTCCACGTCCAGCGCCTCGCGGAAGTGCCCTTCCGCCACGGCGATGCGGGCGGCCTGGGCCAGACAGTCCAGCCAGTCCCGCTGCCCCTGGACCAGCGTGTCCCTCGCGGGGCCGGGCGCGTCGTCCAGCTCCGCCGCCGCCGCCACGAAGATGCAGCCGCCCTCGAGCAGCTTGTCCCGGTCCCACGTGAGCCAGCCGTCGAAGAGCGCCCGCACCCGGGGCTCGCCGCGAGCCCTGCCCAGCGCCGGGCGGATGACGCGCTCCGTGAAGACGACGGTGGCCGCCTCCAGGACCTGCACCTGCAGCTCCGTCTTGGACTTGAAGTGCGCGAACAGGCCGCTCTTGGAGAGGTTCAGCTCCTCCGCCAGCCCTCCGATGCTCAGCCCCTGCAGCCCCACCCGGCTCGCCAGCCGGACGGCCGTCTCCAGGATGGTCTGATGGGTGAGCTCGCCCTTGCGCATGCCCCCTTCATAGAACGGTCGTGCTTTTCGCGCAACCACTTCGCACGCGGGACGAGGCGGTCATTGGATGGCCCGCCTCGCCGCGCGTGACCGTGAAGTCAAACGCTGGCTACGTCAGCGCTTACCAGCTCGTGTCATACCCGACGCCAGTCCGGAGGGTCAGATAGGTCTCATCGCAGCGGTGATCGATGTTGCCATTCGCATCGTAGTCGCACTCATAGATGCCACTCCCGATGTAATAGCTGTGACCGCCAGCCTGCAGCGTGGTGCTGAGGTTGGAGACCATCGATTGATTGTACTTGTAGTTGTAGAACGTGGAGCGGTAGTTCAGCTGGATGGCTGAGCTCAGATTGACCGGAATGCTGCGAGCGCGGTCGGCCCAGAAGGTGGCGTAGTAGGCCGTCTCCACGTGGACATAATAGGTGTCTTCATACCGCGCGGTTTCGATCGCCTCCAGGGTGACGAAGGGCGTCCCGGCCAGCGCGTCGCTGCGGGTGTCGACGGGAGTGCCGCTCTTCTGCTCCAGCGCGCTGGACGCCTCCGGGCTCTGGGCGTCGATTTCCGGCTGGCAGGCGAACATCAGGGGGAGCAGCGCGAGCGTTGCGGCAAGGAAGGTACGGTTCATGGGATCGGTGTGAGACGTTGAGTGGACAGGGTGGATAGGCATTGGGCCGGACTGTCCGGCTTGGTTTGAATGAGCAGACGAGGAGGAAAACAATGCAGAAATAACCGTGAATTCATCCTTTCTGAGAGTTCAACCACGTTGAGATGAGATTCGGCCGCCGCGCGACGAGCCCTCGGATGGAGGCCTGGAGCACCCAGCCCAGCGCGACCAGACCGGAGAGCAGCCCCACCGAGTCACCGATGTGTGCGTAGAGCGTGGGCACCCGGCCCACTGGCAGCTCCGCGCGCAGCACGCGCTCCTCCGTCGTGAAGTGATCCAGCTCGCCATACACGCGCCCGTAGCCATCCACCGCCACGGAGAGCCCCTGGTTCACCTGCCGCACCATGCTGAAGCCCTGCTCCACCGCGCGGAACACCGCCTGCCTCGTGTGCAGCGGGCTGATGCCCTTCCAATCGCTCGATGGCAGCAGGAGCAGTTCGAGCCCTCGCTCCGAGGCGCTGGCGAACACCGCCGGGAAGTCTCCGTCG
Source organism: Corallococcus sp. M7 (assembly GCF_054512695.1). Classification (NCBI taxonomy): domain Bacteria; kingdom Pseudomonadati; phylum Myxococcota; class Myxococcia; order Myxococcales; family Myxococcaceae; genus Corallococcus; species Corallococcus sp. M7. The sequence goes on along the minus strand of NZ_CM137252.1, from coordinate 4,527,479 downwards.
AAGCAGATGGCGCCGCCCAGGACGCCCACGCCGGGGACCTGGCTCACCGCCGGCTCCGCGCTGCCCGGAATGGAGTGCTCCGCCTCCCATCCCGGCACCGGCCGGGACTTCACATAGCGCCACGCCACCGCGCCATCCGGTCCCACCAGGATGAGCTCGTTGCGCAGCATCCGCTCCGCCTCGGGCGTGAGGCTCGCCACCGACATGCCGAGCCAGACGCTCCGCTCGCGCGCCAGCGTGCTCCCCCGCGCGATGAGCGCCTCCAGCTCTCCGGCCAGCACCACCGCGTTGCCCTCGGACCAGAGGAGGAGCTTCGCTCCCTTCGCGGCCTCCTGCTCCGACAGGCGCAGCAGCTCCTCGTTCACCACGCGCGAGGCCCCGGCGAAGGCGCGCCAGTCCTCATCGGCGAAGACCTCGCCCTTCATGAGCCGGGACAGCCCCGCCTCGCGGCCCGTGGCCAGTTTCCCCGCCACCGTGATGCCCGCCACCTGGACGGGCCTGCCCACGCTCCCCGCCCCCGCGAGCCGCAGCGCTCCGAAGCCGAGGATGGCGGCCATGACCGCCGCGTACACCGCCACCCCGGGCAGGACGCGGCGCCCCGTGTCCCGGTGCTCGAACGCCCAGTTGGCCACGGTGGCGAACCACACCAGGACGAACGTCAGGCCCCACAACCCCGTCACCGACACCCACTGCACCAGCACCGGCACCTTGGCCTGGGTGTAGGCCAGCACGCCCCACGTGCCGAACGGGTTGCCCATGCTGCTGAAGAGCTCCAGCCCCGTCGTCGCCGCCGGCAGGAAGAGCGTCCCCGCGAAGGAGCCGCGCGGCCCCACGATGAGCCGGTCCGCCAGGTACAGCCCCGCGACGACCAGCGCGCCTCCCAGGGCCATGCCGAAGGCGCTCGCGGCGGAACCCGGGAACACCCCCAGGTTCGCCACGCCAGCGGCGACGGTGTTGGCCACCAGCAGCGCCACGAAGCCCACCGTGGGACGCTGCCGCCGGGAGAAGAAGAGGAACAGGGCGCCCATCAACCAGCCGGGCAGCACCGCCCACTCCGTGTTGAGCAACAGCACCAGCGCGGCCCCGGCGACCAGGGCGAGCCACGGCATGAGCGTGGGCAGACGCCCCGCTCCTTCGTCCGCGGGAGCGCTCATCGCCCTCCGCCCTTCTTCGTCGAACCCGTCGCCGGCTTCAGCCGCTCAAGCGCCTCGCGTGCCTCGTCACACCAGCGCAGGTGCGCTTCCAGCCCGAGCAACCCCGCGCGAATCGACAGGTGCTGGTAGGCGAACTCCGGGTCGTCCTTCCGGGCAGGGCTGACCTCCTCGTCGATGAGGCGCAGCGCCGCCAACAGCCCCTCCGCCTCGGCGCGGCTGCGCTCCACCTGCGCCAGGGAGTCCGCGGGCCCCACCTGCGCCCCGAAGAAGAGCTTGAGCAACAGCTCGTTGCGCTCCACGTGGGGGAGCACCGGCCGCCGCAGCCATTCCGCGAGCGCCGCCCGCCCCGCTGACGTCACCCGGTACACCTTCCGGACCCGCCCGCCCGGTGAGCGCTCCTCGGGTTCGAGCTCGACGAGCCGCTCCTCCGCCATCCGCTCCAGCGTCGGGTACAGGTTGCCGTAGCTCTCCTGCCAGAAGTGCCCCACCGTCCGCTCGATGGCGCTTCGCAGGTCGTACCCACTCATCGGCTCCCGGCACAGCATCCCCAGGATGGCGAACCGACAGGTGCTCTCCCTCGCCATGACTGCCTCCTCCACCCGGATATATCAGACTGATATATCCGGCGCCAGCCCCGTGGAGGTCGGGCTACAGCAGACGACAGAGCCACACACTGGGGATGGCGGCATGGAAGCCGGCCTTCTCGAAGGCGCGCCGCGCCGCTGCGTGGCTCGCATCCCCCCCGGTCGCCACGGTGGCGACCCTGGCGCCCTCGCGCTTCATGTGGCCGAGCGCGAATTCGTAGAGCCTCGTCCCGATCCCGTGTCCGGCGTGTTCGGGGTGGACCGCGTTCAGGCCGATCTCACCGATGAACGTCTCCGGATCGACCTTCACCGCGACGAAGCCGACCACGTGCCTCTCGACCACGGCCACGAACACGTCCCAGCCCGAGTCCGGAGCGATGAGCCCCCGAAGCATGTCGGCCTGGACTGCGTCCTGCTTCGCCTGCGCGAGCTCGTAGATCTCATCGCCCAGGAGCGAACGGAATGACGCGAACACGGGCTCGAAGGCCGCCCGGCGGATCTCCTCGAGGCTCGTCCCATCCGCTTTCCCTGCGGACCGGATGTGGAAGCGCCAGCGCGCGGTTTCGCGATGGAAGCAATGCCAGACGCCATCGCGGACCTCGTCGCTCAACCCCAACGCCTCGGCGCGCTCCAGCAGCGACTTCAGCTCCTCGGCGCTCAACAGCAGCCGCAGGTCCGCGTGGTACTCCTGCATCGAGAACTGGCGCACCAGCACCCGCGCCGCCGCCTCGCGCAGCTCCTGCTCGTCGCCGACGACGAGGCTCTTCGCGAGCCGCGCCAGGACCGTGCTCCGCTCCAGGAAGGCGCTCCGGAGCATGCTCAGCTCGCTCAGCGCCCGGAGCGCGTTCGCTCGCTGCCGTGCGGAGAGCCGACCCTGTTCGAGGATCTCCACCAGCGCGTCGAACACCTTGGGGCCGCCCTTGCGGAGCGCTTCCAGGTCGATGGGGACCCGCCACTTGTCCAACTCATTGATGAGCCAGCGATGTGCCTTCGCGTCCATGACAGCCACACTTCCAGTTCAGGTCGTGAAACAAGCCTGCTCGCATCCGAAGGACGAACTCTAGAGTGGCCGCATGATCGCTCCCCGCTCGTCCTTCCCGTGGTCCCCTGCCCTGCGTGCCACCGTCGCGCTGGGCTTCCTGTCCCTGGGCGCTGGCTGTGGCCCCGAAGCCGATAGCGCTCCGCCCGCCGTGGCGGAGACTGCTCGGCCTCTCCTGGGGGCCACGCCCGCCGCCGCCGGTGAGTTCCCCTGGATGGTGTCCCTCCAGGACATGGCCGGGAACCACCTGTGTGGCGGCACCATCATCAACACCCATTGGATCCTCACCTCGCGCCAGTGCGTGCTGGGGACCGGCACCGTGATGCCTCCACATCCCAGCACCCTGCGTGTCGTGGCGGGCGGCACCAGCCTGTCGTCGATGAACAGCACGGGACAGGTGAGCACGCTGCTGGACATCATTTCCTTCCCTGGCTCGTGGGATGCGGCGCAGGGCAAGGACGCGGCGCTCCTGCGGTTGATGACCCCGCTGACGCTCAATGGCACCACGGTGGCGGCCCTGCCGGTGGCGACGGCGGCGGATGTCTCCGCTGGCTACACCGCCCCGGGTGTCATCGCCACGCTCGCGGGCTGGGGGCAGACGACCCCGGGCGGTGCAATCCCAGACGCATTGCAGAAGATGAGTGTGCCGCTGATGTCCAACGCGGATGCCTCGCTGGCGCTGGGGCAACCCCTCACCACCGACCAGTTGGGCGCGGATGGCTCGGCGCAGGGCAACGCCTTCTGCACGGGAGACGTGGGAGGCCCGCTGGTGGTGGACGGCCCCTCCGGGAAGAAGCTGGTGGGTATCGCCAGCTACAACCTGGGCTGCTCGGCGCCGAACATCTTCGAGCGGGCTGATTACCTCAAGGGGTTCATCGACTACATGACCCCGCGGCTGAACACCGCGCCGCGGGCGACGCTTCAGCACGTGAATGCCACCCAGGGCGGCTGGAAGCACTACTCCCTGAGCCTGCCTTCGGGCATTCCCGCGTTCACCGTGACGCTCGCGAAGGGCACCGGCAATGGCACGCTCTACGTGCGCTACAGCGGAGCGCCCACGCTGACGAAGTACGACTGCCGCTCCGGCGCCACGGACAGCAACCTGGAGTATTGCTCCCTGTACTACCCGAGCCAGGGGACCTGGTACATCTCCGTGTATGGCGAGACGGCTGTCACCGAGGCCTCGCTGCTCGGACGCACGTTCTATTGAGACGGCCGCCTGCTCCGGGTGACATGAGGACGGGGTAGGCTTGGGCGCTCATGAGTACGAGCGGAACGGCGGCGCCCGGATACTGGCTGGAGGTCGACCTCGCGCTGGCTGGCGATGAGGTCAGCGCCACGGCGCGGGGCAGCGGCGGCCAGCAGCCCGCGCCGCACAGGTTGGGCCCCGCGCACTCGCGCGAGGCCCTCCGCCGCTTCGGTGAGTGGGTGCGGGACGCGGCCGTGCGCGGGGTGCCGCTGGAGTCTCCCGAGCAGGCGCGGGCGCTGCACTCCGCGCTCTTCCGCGAGGGACTCCAGGAGGTGCTGCTCGAGCTGCGCGGTGTGTCGCGCAACACCGGGAGCCAGAAGCCGCTGCTGCTGCGGCTCTTGCCTCGGGACCGCGAGCTCCAGGCGCTTCCCTGGGAGGCGCTCTGCGGACCGTCCGGGCCGCTCGACTTCCTCGGCATCTCGCCGGAGCTGTGCATCGTGCGCGGAGTGCAGTCCACGAAGCCCTGGCTTCCTCGCGAGGTCACCGGGGCCGTGCGGCTGCTCGTCGTCTCCCCGCTGGACGAAGAGGCACCGGCCCGTTTGCGCGCCATGCTCCAGCCGGCCATCGACTCCGGGGCGCTGGAGTGGATGGAGCCGCTCGTGGGGCCCCGCTCGCGGCGCGACTACGTCATCGACAGGCTCCGCTCGGAGCCCGCGCCGCACATCCTGCACTTCATCGGTCATGGCGGCGTGGACTCGCGGGGCGCCCCGGTCCTGCAACTCACGGATGCGGACGGTGCGTCCGCGGGGCTCTCCGTGGAGCTGCTCGCGAAGGAGCTGACGGGAGCCTTCCGGGGTGACCTGCGATTGGTGGTGCTCGAAGCCTGTCAGGGCGCTCAGCCGGGGGCGCTGACGAGCGCGGCGGAGCTGCTCGCGCAGGGCGGCGCGGACGCGGTGGTGGCGCACCTGTGGCCGGTGAAGACAGACGTGGCGCGCGCGTGCTCGCGGGCCTTCTACCGCTCGTTGGTGGGGGACACGCGGCACCGGGGCGACGTGGCCCGCTGCCTCCACGACGCGCGCAGCACGGTGCTGACGGAGTTCGGCGAGAGCGCCGAGGCCTTCTCCCCCGTGCTGTACCTGCGGGGCAGTGACACCACCCTCTTCTCCTTCCGGCCCGCCCGGGCGAACACCACGCCCCGAGCCCCCGTGCGGACCGAGCCGGTGCGCGGCGAGGACCCGTCGCTGCGCGGGCTCCTGGACCTGGTCTCGCGTCCCTTCTCGTTGGTGCTGGGCGACCACGGGGGCACCACGGACGAGGACCTGCGGGAGCTGCTGCATGGCCGGATGCGGGGCACGCCCTGGGCCGTTCCGGAAGCACTGCCGATGAGCGCGTTGGCGCAGCGGTTCACGCTGCGCTTCGGGCCCAAGACACTGGACTCGCACTTCCAGGAGGTGTTCCGGGACGCGGCGCCCACGCTGCCGCTGGTGGAGGCGCTGGCGCGGAGGCTGAGGCCCGGCGTGCACATCACGCTCTTGCGCATGCCCGTGCTGGAGCAGGCGCTCGCGCTGCACCGGCCGGAGCTGCCGCTGTATGTCATCCAGCCGTCGTCGCCCGACGAGGGCTCCGCGCTGATCCGACGGCGATTGCCGGGACAGGGCTGGGAGCCGCTCGACGCGCTGCCCCTGGACTTCGACCCATCGCGCGACGTGGCGCTCGTGCGGTTGTACCGGGGCTATCTGCCCGACCGCGTCTTCGAAACACCGCTGCTCACGGAGGACGACTACCTGCACGGCGTGCGCGACCTGGAGTCCGTCCTGCCGCCGGACCTGGCGGACGCCATCCTGGGGACGCTGGACAGCCGGCCCGCGCTGCTCGTGGGATTGTCATTGCTCGCATGGCACCACCGCATGTTGCTGTCTCGGCTGTTCGGACGACGTCCGCTGCCACGCAAGAGCCTGGTGCTGCTGGAGCCCGGGGTGCATGAGGCGGAGTCGTGGAAGTCTGGCCGGGGCCTTCCCGCGGGCGCGGGCATCCAGGTGGTGCAGGCGGAAGCAGGCGCGGTGGCCGAGACGCTGGGCACGGGGACGCCGGGAGGTTCGCGATGAACGGCCTGGTGAATCCCTTCCTCGGGCCGCAGCCCTACCGCGCGGCGGACCGTGAGCGCTTCTTCGGCCGCGAGACGGTGACCCAGCGGCTGGTGAACCGCATCCTCGCGCACCCGTGCCTCACGCTCTTCGGGCCTTCGGGCGCGGGGAAGTCGTCGGTGATGCAGGCCGGCGTGATTCCGCTGCTGGAGGAGGCGCACGAGTTCCGCACGGTGCGCATCGATGGGTGGCTCGCGGGGGAGGCTCCGCTGGCGCGGCTCGTGCGCACGATGCACACGGAGCTGGAGCTGGGGCCTCCGCCGGAGCAGGCGGGGACGGTGGAGGCGCTGGACGCGGCGCTGGAGCTCGCATCGCAGCGCTCGGACCGGCCGGTGCTGATCTACCTGGATCAGTTGGAGCAGCTCTTCCTTCCGGGGCGCGACGTGGAGGCGACCGGCGCGCTGTTGAAGGGGCTGGACGCGCTGGCACGCAAGCCGGTGCGCGGGCTGCAGCTCGTGCTGGCGATGCGCGAGGACTACCTGGGGCGCTTCCGCGACCGCGTACGGGGCCGGCGCGAGCTGCTGGAGCAGGGCTTCCGGCTGGGGCCGCTCACCGTGGGCGAGATGGTGAAGGTGTCGTGCCGGCTGGCCACCGAGAAGGGCCTGCCCTCGCAGCCCTGGTCCGAGCAGGAGGTGCGCACGCTGATGCGGCAGGTGCGCATGGCGGGCCAGAGCGAGCAGGACGATGACGCCGAGGTGCAGGCCGCGTTCGCGCAGATCGTCTGCCGTGCCCTGTGGGACGAGCGGGCGCGAGGCCAGGCCGTGGAGCCTGTCGCCGCGGAGCCGATGGTGCACCGCTACCTGGAGGCGACGCTGGACACGCTCGGCTCCGACAAGAAGCGGGCGGCGCGCCGGTTGCTGGAGCAACACCTCATCGCGAGCGACGGCAGCCGGACCCTGCTGACGGAACAGGAGGCCCGCGCCGAGCTGCCACCCGAGCACGCGGACGAGGTGCTGACGCACCTGGAAGCGGCGGCGGTGCTGCACGCGGAGCAGCACCAGGGCAGCCGGTACTTCGAGCTGGGACACGACTGGCTCGCGCGCAAGGTGTTCGAGCTCAAGCAGCAGCGCATCGAGCGTGAGTCAGAGCAGCGACGCCACCGGCGTGAAGCGGCCGCGCGGCGCAAGCTCCTCATCCTGGCCTCGGCGGCCGCGGGCGTGGCGGTGCTGATGACCCTGCTGCTCATCTGGGCCTTGACGGAGCGAACCCAGGCGGAAGGGGCGAAGAAGGACGCGGAGCTCGCGAAGCAGGAAGCCGACAAGCAGGCGCGAGACGCGCGGGGATTGGCGTTGATGACGGGGGCTCGCGACCTGCAAGGCCGCGGCTACACCGCGATGGCCACGAAGCTGCTGCTCGAAGTGCCTGAACCCGAGCAGGCGCGGTGGTGGACGCAGCTGGCCCATGACTTCCTGAAGGAGCCCATCCCGGAGGTGACCTTCCAGGGAACGAGTCCACTGCACGTCGCGGCCTTCAGCCCGGACGGCCAGCACGTGGCGGCGGCCTCCCGGGAGGGAACCGCGTGGGTATGGCGCGTGGACGGCAGAGGCACCCCCGTGGTGTTGACGGGCCATGCGGGCCGGGTCGGCTCCATCGACTTCAGCCCGGATGGGCAATGGATCGTCACTGCCTCCCAGGACGCCACCGTCCGGGTGTGGCGGGCGGATGGAACGGGCACGCCCGTGGTGCTCCAGGGGTACGAGGACACCGTCCACTCCGCGAGGTTCAGTCCGGACGGCCAGTGGCTGGTGACGGCTTCGGCGGACATGAGCGTGCAGGTGCGGCGGGCGGATGGAACGGGCAAGCCCGTGATGCTGGCCGGGCACGAGGCCTCCGTTTTGTCCGCGCGCTTCAGCCCGGAGGGGCGGCGCGTGGTGAGCACGTCGTTCGACGGGACGGCGCGGGTGTGGAGGGCGGATGGGAAGGGCTCACCCGTGGTGCTCAAGGGGCACACGAAGCCCGTCTCCTCCGCCGAGTTCAGCCCGGATGGCCTGTGGGTGGTGACGGCGTCCGAGGACAAGACCGCGCGGATCTGGAAGGCGGATGGGAAGGGCTCGCCCGTGGTCCTCAAGGGACATGAGGGGAGCGTGTACTCCGCCGAGTTCAGCCCGGATGGCCTGTGGGTGGTGACGGCGTCCGAGGACAAGACCGCGCGGCTCTGGAAGGCGGACGGAACGGGCCTGCCCGTCGTGCTCGGAGGGCATGAGGACCCCATCTCCTCCGCCGGCTTCAGCCCGGATGGCCAGTGGGTGGTGACCGCGTCCTTCGACAGGACCGCCCGGGTGTGGCGGGCGGATGGAATGGCCCCTCCCCGGGTGCTCAAGGGGCACCAGGACTGGCTCTCGGACGCGCGATTCAGTCCGGACGGGCAGCGGATCCTCACCACGTCCAGGGATGGAACCCTCCGGGTCTGGAAGGCGGGCGAGCCGGAGCTTCCGGTGGTGTTCCAGAGGCCAGGAGAGGGGGTCTGGTCCGCTCAGTTCAGCCCGGATGGACAGTGGGTCGTCACGGCGGGCAGCGACGCAGCGGCCCGCATCTGGCCCGCTGACGGGACGGGAGCCCCCGTGGTGCTCGATGGAGGCACGAGCTCCGTCTCGTCGGCCGCGTTCAGCCCGGATGGACTCCACGTGGTGATGGCCGCCAAGGACGGAAGTACGCGGGTGTGGCGGGCGGATGGGACAGGTGCTCCGGTGGTGATGAACGGTGAGCCGCCCAGGCCCATTGGATCAGCGGAGTTCAGTCCGGATGGTCAGTGGGTGTTGACGACGTTCTGGTTCGGCACCGCGCCCCGCATATGGAAGGCGGACGGGAGCGGGACACCGCGGGTGCTGGGGTACGACGAAGCGCGCGCCGCCCGGTTCAGCCGCGACGGTCAGTGGGTCGTGACCGCGTCGGGCCGAACCCCGAAGGTGCTGAGGGCGGATGGCACGGGCACGCCCGTGGTGCTCCTGGGGCATGGGGGTGACGTGGCCTCCGCCGAGTTCAGCCCCGACGGCCAGTGGGTGGTGACGGCGGCCCAGGACAGGACGGCACGGGTGTGGAAGGCGGACGGGACGGGAACTCCCGTCGTGCTCAAGGGACATGGGGGTGACGTCTACACCGCGAGCTTCAGCCCGGATGGCCAGTGGGTGGTGACGGCGTCCCAGGACAAGACCGCGCGGGTGTGGAGGGCGGATGGGACAGGCACTCCCATCGTGCTCAAGGGACACCTGGACCGCGTCGCCTCCGCCCGCTTCAGCCCGGATGGTCAATGGGTGGTGACGGCTTCGGAGGACAAGTCCGCGCGGGTGTGGAGGGCGAATGGAACGGGCATGCCCCTGGTCATCCAGAGCTGTGAGTCGGAAGTCGCCTCCGCCGAGTTCAGTCCGGACGGGCACCAGGTGCTGACGGTGTGCACCGATGGCCAGGCACAGCTCTGGCCCCTGGATGTTTCGGAGCTCCAGCGGCGGCTTCGGGCCATCAACAAGGACTGCCTTCCTCCGGACGTCCGTCGCAGCTACCTGGACGAAAGCGAGGAGCAGGCGCGCGGTGGCTATGCGGAATGTGAGCGGGTCCAGGGACGGGATCCGCTCGTGACGCCGCCACCGACGCTAAAGCTGCTGCCCTGAGAGCCTTGCGGCGGGGTCTCCGAGCAGCACATAGCCGCGCAAGTCATTGCGCTGCATCCACTGATGACCCTGCCGCTTCGGGTCGACCGGATCCGGAACGCCATACACCTGCGCGTCCTGCCGCGCCCGGTAGCCCGCCAGCAGCGCGTCGTTGACGCTCCGGTACGCGCTCATCAGCGCGTCCATGGCGACGCCCGCGCGGCTGCCGTTGGACAGGATCTGAAGCGCGGAGAGGATGCGAGAGGCGCGGCTGCGCGTCATGTCCTCCGAGTCCAGGAACCCGAGCGTCCACGCCAGGTCGCTGTGGCCGATGATGCCCAGCGGGCCGCGCGGGTTCGCCAGCAGGGCTTGAGGCAGCGCCGCCACGAAGGGGCGCTCCCCTGCCCTGGGCAGGCTGTGCAGCACGGAGTCCGGGCGGCCCGCGAACCCGCCCGCCGCGGCGATCTGCGCGAGCCATGCGTGGAACGCGCTGTCCGGCGGGGTCGCGGCGCCGAAGCACGCCACGCTGAACCACATGCCTCCGGGCAAGAAGGGCGTGTCCCGCAGCAGTGCGCCCGTGAGCGGTGGACCTCCGCCCAGCGTCAGCGCGCCCTGCATGGCCCGCTGCTCCTCGGGAGAAGCCCAGCCCTTCGAGGGCCGCCCCAACCCATGCGCCACCGTGAGCATCACGGCCGAGCGCGCACCGGCCGCGGCCTCCAGGAGCCCCTCCGCGTCCGCGTAGTCATAGGGAATCTCGTGGACCTTCAACGCGGGCCGCTTCTGCCTCCAACGCGTCTCCATCACCTGCCGGCATGGCTCCACCAGCAGTTGGTGTCCCGAGGTCGTGGCCGTCGTCCCATCCCGCGCCGTGTACAGGAGCATGTCGGGGGACTCCGGAGGCGCGCCCCGCTTCTCCGCCGCGATCACCTTCTCTGCGTAGGATGTGTAGCCCGCGAGGTCCGGCTGACCGTCGGTCAGCCCCACGTGAAGCCGTCCCACGAACGCGCCATGCGCGAGCACGTGCTGCAACTCGATGGACACGTCGGGCAGGTCCCCGAGCAGCAGCAGGTACCTGGGACGGTCCTCCTCGGGGACGTCCTCGGCCCGGTGCACCGTCTCCTTCCAGCGCACCGCCGCGCTCGCGTCCATGCCCGGAGGCACGCGGTAGCGCATCACGGGAGCGCCCTGCTCCTGCTCGCGGTGCTGGATGAGCGGCTCGATGGCGCGGAGCATGGCGTCGCCCGTCGTGCCCAGGGGCGCGATGACACCCCAGCGCTGCGCGGGCAGATCATTCGGGTTCGCGTCGGGGCGCTCCAGCGTCATGCCCTCGGCGCGGCGAGGAAGCGGCGCGGGCCTGGGTGCATCCCGGGTGGTGTCCGCTGGCAGGCCCTCCTCCAGCACGGGCCGGCGGTCGTCAGCGCGCGCGAGCAGGAGCTGCAGCGATTCATCCTTCACGGGCTCGGGCATCGTTCGGCTCCCACCGGGACGTTCGTCCTATTGATTCCAGAATCCGGAGACCGGTCCAGGAACTGGAAAACAGTTCCGTCCGCGCACGCCCCTGCTCTTCCAATCCCTTGCAATGATTGGAATGGGTGGATGACACCCCGCGTGGCACAACCGCTGCACTGTTGTTGTGCATGCACGGTAAAATCCTCCTCCTCGATTCGAAGCCCCCGGTTCGTGGGGCAACGGCGCGTCACCTGACGGCCGCGGGCTTCACCGTCCTCACCGCTCGCACGGATTCCCAGGCGCGAGGCCTGCTGGACACGAACCTGTTCGACGCGGTCCTCATCGACCATCCTTTCGGCCGGCCCGGCATGGAGGAAGGTCTGCGCTTCGCTCGCGACCTGCGCCTGCACGACTCGCGCGTCCCCATCCTGCTGATGACGGCGCTGCCACTGGACGAGGTCCGGCACTCGGCGTGGACCAGCGGCATCACCAAGCTGCTGCCCAAGCCGCAACTGATGCCGGTGCTCATCCTCCACCTGTCCGCGCTCATCCCTGCGGCGGCCAACGAGGACCAGCCCCAGCCCATCCCCATGCGCTGAAAAACCGGGCTGCCGCCCTTGTCTGTTTCAGTCCGGATTCCGGAAAATGGATCCGCAACCTGGACAAACGCGCGCGGCGGACGTGTTTCCGCCGGGCCAAGTGGCTGTAAAGACTTCACCGCTTTATTCCCGGGGACCCTGGCCCCTCCCTTGCTCATGCCTCCTCGTGTGCCCCGGAACCTGCTGATCGTCGATGATGAAACGGTCCTGTGCTGGGTCCTGGGCCGCTTCTTCTCCAGCGCCGGGTACGAGGTCGACTCGGCCACGGACCTGGACGAGGCCCTGGAGCGCGTGAAGCGCGGCCGGTACGACCTGGTCATCAGCGACCTGCGCCTGAGCGGAACGCAGTCCGAGGAAGGGCTCATCATCGCGGAGCGGCTGCGTGAGTCCTCCCCCGCCACGCGCATGGTGCTGCTGACGGCGTTCGCGACGCCGGAGCTGGGGACGCGCGCGCAGGCACTGGGCGTGGACCTGGTGCTGAGCAAGCCCCAGCCGCTGCCGGACCTGGCGGAGCACGTGTCGCAATTGCTTGAAGCTCCGCGCTAGCAAGACGCGCGAGCGCCAGCACAGATCCTCTACATCAATCCACTCCGCGTCCGGGTGCCTTCGCGGCGTCGCCGCAGTGCGAGTCCTTCGCATCCGCTCGCGCGGCCCGGAGTGACGCATCGAGACTCGCGTGGGAGCGGATCCGGATTCTGGAAAGTGGATCCGCAAGCTGGACAACGCGCTCCGTGCGGGCGCGTCACTTATTCCAACTGCGCGAAAGAATTCAGCGGCGCCGCTTCCACGAGGGCTGGCCCTGGCCTTGCTTTTGCGCTGGCCCGTGCCTACGCCCCCGCCCGACGCCGATGACGCGACAGCACGCCTGACGCTCCCCGGCTCGGTGCTCCCCCGGCACATGAACCTGCCCGCGCAAGCGCCTGGACACACGGCGGGAGCGGGTTCCCGTACACCCCCGCCCCCCTCTCCGCCGCCGCACCGACGGACCTCCATGGACCCCACTTCCAACGACCTCCCCCTCCGCTCCGACCGGGTCGCCGCCCCCCTCTCGCGTGTCTGGATGTTGTCGTGCCTGGTGCTCCTGGCACTCCTTCCCCAGATGGCCTCCGCCGCTCCGGCGCTGCGCTACCAGGTGGATCAACGGGGCGACTTCATCCTGTTCGGCAACACGTTGTCCCAGGAGTGCCGCCCCGGTACCCCGGCGCCGTTGACCGGGACGGTGGGGGCCTGCGGCAGCAACACCAGTGATCAGGCGTCCGACGTGCACTGGACCACCGACGGCCTCACGGCGTTCGCGGACACGTCGGTGACGCCGGCGGACTCGAGGAGCCAGGCGGTGCTGACGCTGCCCGCGGGGGCGGTGGTGACGTATGCGCGGCTGTACTGGGGCGCGGTGCGCTCGGTCCAGAGCCGTACGGGCACCATGCAGCCGGGGACGTCCGTGACGCTGTCGCGGGTGGGCGCGGGGGCGTTCGCCACGCCCATCACCGCGGACTCCAGCAAGGGCTACGCAGCCGGCAGCAACTACGCCTACCAGTCCACGGCGGACGTGACGGCGCTGGTGCAGCAGCGCGGCCCGGGCACGTACCTGCTCGCCGGCGCGGACGCGCTGGACTTCCGCAACGTCAACGACACCCTCCCCTACTCCGGCTGGTCGATGGTCGTCTTCTACCGGCTGGCCAGCGAGCCCCTGCGCAACCTCACGCTCTTCGACGGCCTGGATCCAGTGGCCAGCGGGGCTCCCGCGACGGCCACCCTGTCCGGCTTCCTGGTGCCGGCCTCCGGCTACAGCGCGAAGCTGGGCGTCATCGCCTACGAGGGTGAGGCCTCGATCACGGGCGACGCGTTGAACTTCAACGGCGCGGCCCTGTCCGACGCGCAGAACCCGGCGAACAACTTCTTCAATGGCACGCGCAGCAGGCTGGGCGTGGCGCAGAGCAACGAAGGGGACCTGCCTCGCTTCACCGGCACGCCCGGCACCATCGAGGGCCTGGACATGGACGTCGTGGACATCACGTCGCGAATCTCCGCGGGCCAGACGTCCGCGACGGTGTCCGCCAGCTCCACGCAGGACGTCTACCTGCTGGGCGCGTTCATCACGTCCATCTCCACGCAGAAGCCGGACTTCATCCAGACGGTGAAGAGCGTGGCGGCGGTGTCCCCGCGTCCGGACGGCAGCCTGCGCGGCGGCGACGTGCTGGAGTACACGGTGCAGACGACGAACACGGGTGATGACTCCGGCATCCTCACGGTGCTCACGGACAACCTGCCCTCGAACGTCACCTACGTGCCGGGCTCGCTGCGGGTGACCACGGGCGCCAACGCGGGCGCGAAGACGGACGCGACGGGTGACGACCAGGGCGACTACGACCCGGCGAACCGCCGGCTCACGGTGCGCCTGGGCACGGGCGCCAACGCCACGCAGGGCGGCGTCATCAACATCAACGAGAGCACGACCGTCGTGTTCCGGGTGACCATCAACGTGGGGGCCTCGGGGAGCATCGACAACCAGGCCATCGTGCGCAGCACCGGGCAGCAGGGAGCGCCGGAGACGACGTTCCCGTCCTCGCCGCCGGTGGGGACCGGCCCCACGACGACGCCGGTGGGTGGGCCGGCCGCGCCCGCGGTGACGGCGCCCACCGTGGGCTCCACGCTCGCGACGCGCACGCCCACCTTCAGCGGTACCGCGGAGGCCGGCAGCACCGTCACGGTGCGCGAGGGCACGACGGTGCTGTGCACGGCGACGGCGAACGCGTCCGGCAACTGGAGCTGCACCTCGGCCGTGCAGCTCCCGGACGGCGCGCACACGGTGACCGCGCAGGCGGCGGATGCCAACGGCAACCTCAGCCCCACGACGTCCGTGGGGTTCAACGTGGACACGACGGCGCCGGTGGCTCCGGTCATCTCCACGCCCGCCCAGAATGCGCAGCTCAACACGGCGACGCCGACGTTCACCGGCACGGCGGAGGCCGGCAGCACCGTCACGGTGCGCGAGGGCACGACGGTCCTCTGCACCACGACGGCCAACGCCGTGACGGGCGCCTGGAGCTGCGCGTCCAGCGTGACGTTGGGGTCCGGCTCGCACACCGTGACAGCGACGGCGCGGGACGCCGTGGGCAACACCGGTCCCGCGTCCGCCGGGCGCACGTTCGTGGTGGACGTGACGGCTCCGACGGCGCCGGTCATCGTCGCGCCCGCGAATGGCGCGGCGGTGAGCAGCACGACGCCCACCTTCAGCGGCTTCGCGGAGGCCGGGAGCATGGTGTCCGTGGTGGTGGGTGGCGTCACGGTCTGCACCGCGACGGCCAATGCCTCCGGCGCCTGGTCGTGCGTGTCGACGACGACGCTGCCCCAGGGGACCCAAACGGCGACCGTCACCGCCACCGACGCGGCGGGCAACACGGGCCCCGCTAGCACGACCACCTTCAGCGTGGACACCGTGGCTCCGGCCGCGCCGGTCGTCACCGCGCCCACGGCCAACCAGGCCGTGACGACGAAGACCCCGGTGCTCAGCGGCACAGCGGAAGCCAACAGCACCGTCACCGTGCGCGAGGGCACCACGATCCTCTGCACCACGACGGCCAACTCCTCGGGCGCGTGGTCCTGCACGTCCTCCACGCTCGCGGAAGGGGCTCACACCATCACCGCCACGGCGCGCGATGCGGCGGGCAACACCGGCCCGGCGAGCACGGCCGTCCCCTTCTCGGTGGACTCCGTGGCTCCGGCCGCTCCGGTCGTGACGGCGCCCACGGCCAACCAGACGGTGGCCACGTCGACGCCGGTCCTCTCCGGTACCGCCGAGGCCAACAGCACCGTGACCGTTCGTGAGGGCACCACCGTGCTCTGCACCGCGACGGCCAATGCGTCTGGCGTCTGGTCGTGCACGTCCTCCACGCTCTCGGAAGGTGCGCACAGCGTCACCGCCACGGCGCGGGATGCCGCGGGCAACACTGGCCCGGCCAGCACCTCGGTCCCCTTCACCGTCGACTCCGTGGCCCCGGCCGCTCCGGTCATCACGGCGCCCACCGCCAATCAACTGGTCGCATCGAAGACGCCGACGCTCTCCGGTACGGCGGAGGCCAACAGCACCGTGACGGTGCGCGAGGGCACCACCGTCCTGTGCACCACGACGACCAACGCCTCCGGTGCGTGGTCCTGCACTTCCTCCACGCTCGCGGAAGGCCCGCACAGCATCACGGCCACGGCTCAGGACGCGGCAGGCAACACCGGCCCGGCCAGCACGGCCGTTCCCTTCTCCGTGGACACGACCGCTCCGGCGGCGCCCGCCATCACTGCGCCCACGGCGAATCAGTTGGTCGCCACGAAGACGCCGGTCCTCTCCGGTACGGCGGAGGCCAACAGCACCGTGACGGTTCGCGAGGGCACCACCGTCCTTTGCACCGCCACCGCGAATGCCTCCGGCGCCTGGTCCTGCACGTCCTCCACGCTGACCGACGGTGCGCACACCGTCACCGCCACGGCGCGCGATGCGGCGGGCAACACCGGTCCGGCCAGCACCGCCGTTCTCTTCACGGTGGACAGCACCGCGCCGGTGGCTCCGATCATCGCCGCTCCGACTGCGGGCCAGACGGTGGCCACGCAGACGCCCGTCCTCTCCGGCACCGCCGAGGCCAACAGCACCGTCACCGTTCGCGAGGGCACCACGGTGCTCTGCACCGCTGCGGCCAATGCGTCCGGCGCGTGGTCCTGCACCTCGTCGACGCTCGCGCAGGGCTCTCACACGATTGCCGCGACCGCGCAGGACGCGGCGGGCAACGTGAGCCCGGCCAGCACCAGTGTCCCCTTCTCGGTGGACACCGTGGCTCCAGTGGCGCCGGTCATCGCAGCGCCCACGGCCAATCAGCTCGTCGCGACCCGGACGCCGGTCCTCTCCGGTACCGCCGAAGCAAACAGCACCGTCACTGTTCGCGAGGGCACCACCATCCTCTGCACCACGACGGCCAATGCCTCCGGCGCGTGGTCCTGCACCTCGTCGACGCTCGCGGACGGCTCGCACACCATCACCGCCACAGCGCGCGATGCGGCAGGCAACACCGGCCCGGCCAGCACCGCCGTTCCCTTCTCCGTGGATGCCACTGCCCCGGCGGCGCCGATCGTCACGGCTCCGACCTCCGGGCAGACGCTGACCACGCAGACGCCGGTTCTCTCCGGCACCGCCGAGGCGAACAGCACCGTCACGGTTCGTGAGGGCACCACTGTCCTTTGCACCGCGACCACCAATGCGTCTGGTGTCTGGTCCTGCACTTCCTCCACGCTCTCGGAGGGCTCGCACACCGTTACCGCCACCGCGCGCGACGCGGCGGGCAACACCGGCCCGGCCAGCACCGCCGTTCCCTTCACCGTGGACACGGTCGCTCCCGTGGCTCCGGTCATCGCGTCGCCCACGGCCAACCAGTCGGTGGGTACGCAGACGCCGGTCCTCTCCGGTACGGCGGAGGCCAACAGCACCGTCACCGTTCGCGAGGGCACGACGATCCTCTGCACCGCGACGACCAACGCCTCCGGCGCCTGGTCCTGCACGTCCTCCACGCTAGCGCAGGGGGCGCACACCATCACCGCCACGGCGCGGGATGCGGCGGGCAACACCGGTCCGGCCAGCACGGCCGTGCCGTTCACCGTGGACACGGTGGCTCCGGTCGCTCCGGTCGTCACAGCGCCCACGTCGGGTCAGACCGTGACGACGCAGACGCCGGTCCTCAGTGGCACGGCGGAAGCGAACAGCACCGTCACCGTGCGCGAGGGCACGACGATTCTCTGCACCACCACTGCCAATGCGTCCGGCGCGTGGTCGTGCACGTCCGCCACGCTCTCGGAAGGCTCGCACAGCATCACCGCCACCGCGCGCGATGCCGCTGGCAACACCGGCCCGGCGAGCACGGCCGTTCCCTTCTCCGTGGACTCCATCGCTCCGGTGGCGCCCGTCATCGCGTCGCCCACGTCCGGTCAGGTCGTGGCGACCCAGACGCCGGTCCTCTCCGGCACGGCGGAAGCCAACAGCACCGTGACCGTGCGTGAGGGCACCACCATCCTCTGCACCGCGACGGCCAATGCCTCCGGCGCGTGGTCGTGCACCTCGTCGACGCTCGCGGAAGGCCCGCACACCATTTCCGCCATGGCGCGGGATGCGGCTGGCAACACGGGTCCTGCGAGCACGTCCGTTCCCTTCACGGTCGACTCCATCGATCCCGTCGCGCCGGCCATCACGGCGCCCACGGCCAACCAGGCGGTGGCCACGCAGACGCCGGTGCTCAGCGGAACGGCGGAGGCCAACAGCACCGTCACGGTTCGCGAGGGCACCACGATCCTCTGCACCGCGACGACCAACGCCTCCGGCGCCTGGTCCTGCACGTCCTCCACGCTCTCCGACGGCCCGCACACCATCACCGCGACCGCTCGGGACGCGGCGGGCAACACGAGCCCTGCCAGCACGGCCGTTCCCTTCAGCGTGGACACCACCGCCCCGGCGATTCCGGTCGTCACGGCACCCACGTCCGGCCAGCAGGTCGCCACGTCGACGCCCGTCATCACGGGCACGGCCGAGGCCAACAGCACCGTGACCGTGCGCGAAGGCACCACCGTGCTCTGCACCACGACGGCCGACTCCGACGGCGCCTGGTCCTGCACGTCCTCCACGCTCACGGACGGCCCGCACACCATTTCCGTCACGGCCCGCGACGCGGTGGGCAACACCAGCCCCGCTCGCACCGTGTCCTTCACCGTCGACGCCACCGTGCCCGACGCGCCGGTCATCGCCACGCCCGCGAATGGCTCGGTGCTGCCCGCGGCCCCCACCACCTACAGCGGCACGGCCGAGCCCGGCAGCCGCGTCACGGTGACGGTGGATGGCACTCCGCTGGGCACCGTCACCGCCAACAACTCCGGTGAATGGAGCGTCTCGCCCGGCCCCGCGCTCGCGGACGGCGGCCACACCGTCACGGCCGTCGCCCAGGATGGCGCGGGCAACAACAGCCCCGTCGCCACCTCCACCTTCAGCGTGGATACCACCGCGCCGGACGCGCCGGTCTTCACCTCGCCGGCCCCGAACGCGACGGTCACCACCGCGCTGCCGACCCTCACCGGCACCGCCGACCTCGGCTCGCAGGTGACGCTCGTCATCGGCGGTACCTCCTACGGTCCGCTGACCGTGGATGGCACCGGTCACTGGAGCTTCACGCCCGCCACCGACCTGCCCCAGGGCCCTGTCACGGTCACCGCCACCGCGACGGACTCGGCGGGCAATGTCAGTGACGCGTCCCAGCTGACGTTCATCGTCGACTCGGAGTCGTCCGACACCGTCATCACCTCGCAGCCCCCGGTCGCGAGCAACAGCCCGTCCGCCACGTTCACCTTCCGTGGCACGGACGCGGACGTCGCCGGCTTCGTCTGCACCCTGGATACGACCAGCGTGGCGTGCGCCTCGCCGTACACGGCGACCGGCCTGGATGAGGGCTCGCACACGTTCACCGTCGCCGCCGTCGACTCGGCCGGCAACGTGGACCCCACGCCCGCCAGCTACACCTGGGCCGTGGACCTCACGCCTCCCGACGCGCCCATCGTCCTCCAGCCCACGAGCGGCGAGGTGCTCACCTCCGCCTCGCCCGTCATCACCGGCACCGCCGAGCCGAACAGCACCGTGTACCTGGTGCTCGACAACGGCGCGCCGCTGGGCCCTGTCCTCGTCAACAGCCAGGGGCAGTGGAGCTACCCCGTGCAGGCCACGCTCGCGGACGGCACGCACACGCTGAGCGCCACCGCCACGGACGCCGCGGGCAACACCACCGAGCCCGTGTCGCTCAGCTTCATCATCGACACCGACGCGCCGGACACCACCATCGAGTCGGGCCCCGCCCAGCCCTCGAACAGCGCCAGCGCCACGTTCGAGTTCAGTTCCACCGGCGGCGGCATCACCTACGAGTGCAGCGTGGACTCCCTGGAGTTCAACGCCTGCGACACCCCCTTCACCATCGATAACCTCTCCGAGGGCGAGCACACCCTCGCCGTGCGCGCCGTGGACGCGGCGGGCAACGCCGACCCGACGCCGGCCGAGTACACGTGGACGGTGGACCTGAGCCTCCCCGAGGCTCCGGCCATCACCTCGCCCGCGAACGGCGCGCTCTTCAACACGGGCGCGGTGTCCTACGCCGGCACCGCTGAGGCCGGCGCCACCGTGCGCGTGACGGTGGACGGCGTCTTCGTGGGCGCGGCCGTGGCCTCCGACACTGGCGCGTGGACCTTCACCACGGGCCCGGTGCTGGACACCGGCGCGCACACCGTCAGCGTCATCGCCGTGGACGCGGCCGGCAACGTCAGCCCGTCCACGAGCGCCGCCTTCAGCGTGGACCTTGTGGCGCCGGACACGTCCCTCACCGCGTCCGTGCCGGCCGTCACGTCGAACCGCGATGCGTCCTTCGAGTTCACGTCAAACGACTCCACCGCGACCTTCGAGTGCCGCTTCGACACGGGGACCTTCGTTCCGTGCACCAGCCCCCAGGCGCGGACGGACCTGGCGGACGGCACGTACACCGTGCAGGTGCGCGCGGTGGACGCGGCCGGCAACGTGGACCCCACGCCCGCCACCTTCACGTGGACCGTGGACACCACCGCGCCGGACACCTTCATCCGCTCGGGCCCGGTCGCGGACAACGCGCCGAACCCGGCCACGTTCGACCTGGACTCCAACGAGACGGGCGTCACCTACGCGTGCAGCCTGGATGACGGCCCGTTCTCGTCCTGCGCCGACCCCACCATCTTCACCGTGACGGCGGGTGCCCATACCCTCGCCGTGCGCGCCACGGACGCGGCGGGCAACGTGGATGAATCGCCCGCCACCTGGTCCTGGACCGCGACCCACGACGCCGACAATGACGGCCTCTCCGACGCGGAAGAGGCCCAGTACGGCACCGACCCGCGCAACGCAGACACCGATGGCGACGGACTCTCCGACGGCGTCGAGGTCCACTCCGGCCGCACCGATCCGCTGGATGACGACTCCGATGACGACGGCGTGCTCGATGGCAACGAAGACGCCAACCACGACGGCATCACCCAGGACACGGAGACCGACCCGACCCTCGCAGACTCCGATTCCGACGGCCTCTCCGACGGCGTGGAGCTGGGCCTCACCGCGCCCCAGGGCACCGGCACCGACCCGGCCCTCTTCGTCGCGGATGCCGACCCCGCCACCACCACCGACCCGCTCAACGTCGACACCGACAACGGCGGCGTCTGGGATGGCTTCGAGGACAAGAACCACAACGGCAAGGTGGACCCGGGTGAGACCAATCCGCTCAATGCCGCCGACGACGTGGACGCGGATGGTGACGGCGTGGACAACGCCACCGAGCTGGAGCTGGGCCTCGACCCCTTCAACCCGGACAGCGACGGCGACGGCCTTCCGGACGGCATCGATGGTCTGGTCGACACCGATGGCGACGGGAAGATCGACGCGCTCGACACCGACAGCGACAACGACGGCCTGACGGATGGTGAGGAAGACGTGAACCACGACGGCATCACCCAGGACACGGAGACCGACCGGCGCAAGGCCGACACGGACAGCGATGGCCTGCTGGATGGCATCGAGGTGCACGGGCAGAACCCCACCCACCCGTTGGCCAGTGACACGGATGGCGACGGGCTGTCGGACGGCGAGGAGGACACCAATGCCAACGGCATCCGCGACGCCAATGAGTCCGACCCCAACAAGGCGGATACCGACGGCGGTGGCGTGTCCGACGGCATCGAGGTGAAGGGCGGCACCAATCCGCTCGACGCCGACGATGACTTCCAGGTGCTGGGCCGCGGCTGCTCGACGGGCGGTGCCGGGGGCCTGCTCCCGCTGGCGCTGGGGCTGCTGTCCGTGCCGTTCCTCGGCCGTCGCCGCCGGTTCGGTGCGACGGGCCGGGGGCTGGCGGTGACGGTGGCGGCGGGCCTGTCGCTGGGCGTCGCGTCGAATGCCCAGGCCCAGGCCTCGGTGTCGCAGGCCATCGACGTGCAGCAGTACAAGCCGGGGCCGGGCGCGTACGACGTGCTCGGGCTCAACAGCGCCCGCGTCGCGCCGCACCTGACGTGGAACGTGGGCGCGTCCCTCAACTACGCGCACCAGCCGCTCAACTTCTACGACCCGCGCGAGGACACGTTCGTCTACCGCATCGTGGAGCGGCAGGTGTCGCTCGACCTGATGGGCGCGGTGTCCCTCTTCGACCGGTTGGAGGTGGGCCTGGTGCTGCCGCTGACGGTCACCGGGTCGCAGCCCGCGGGAGCAGTGTCGGAGCAGTTCGTGGACGGCGTGGGCACGGCGGGCCTGGGTGACCTGCGCGTGGTGCCCAAGCTGGCGCTCTTGAACAAGGGCGCGCTGACCCTGGCGGTGGTCGCGCCCTTCACCCTGCCCACTGGCGGTGGGGACCACTTCCTGGGCGCGGAGGGGCTCACCTTCCAGCCGCGCGTGGCCGGTGAGTGGGCCACGCCGTCGCTGCGGCTGCTCGCCAACGTGGGCGTGAACCTCCGCAAGGCGCAGGACCTGCGCAACCTGCGCGTGGGCAACGAGCTCGCGTTCGGCGTGGGCGCGGAGGTGCCCATCACCCAGGCGCTGTCCGCGCAGGCCACGATCGCGGGCGCGGTGGGCTTGTCGGAGTCCGACAAGGAGGAGTTCCCCCTGGAGCTGCTGGGCGCGGTGAAGTACCGCTTCGCCCAGGGCTTCGCCGCGCACGTGGGCGCCGGACCGGGCCTCACGCGCGGCTATGGCACGCCCGCCTTCCGCGTGCTCGCGGGGCTGGCCTATACGCCGGGCGGTGCTCCGGCCCCGGTCGCCGCCGCGCGGGCCCCCGCCTGCGCGCTGGGCCCCGAGGACTTCGACGGCTTCCAGGACGACGACGGCTGCCTGGATCCGGATGACGACAACGACGGCATCCCCGACGTGAATGACACCTGCCCCACCGAGCCGGAGACGGTGAACGGCTACCGCGACGACGACGGCTGCCCGGACACGGTGCCCGAAGCGAAGCCGGAGTCGCGGCCGGACTCGGAAGGCGCCTCGCCCCCGGCCGCGCTCGCCCTGCCGCCCGCTCCCGCGGACTCGGACGGCGACGGCATCCCGGACGCGGAGGACCGCTGCCCCACGGCCGCCGAGGACAAGGACGGCTTCGAGGACGAGGACGGCTGCCCGGATCCGGACAACGACAGGGACGGCATCCCCGACACGGCGGACCAGTGCCCGCTGGAGGCGGAGGTCATCAACGGGGTGAAGGACGAGGACGGGTGCCCGGACAAGGGCGCGTCGAAGGTGCGCCTGGAGGGTTCGCGCATCGTCATCCTGGACAAGGTGTATTTCGCCACCGGCAAGGACGTCATCCTGGACAAGTCGTTCCCGCTGCTGGCGCAGGTGGCCTCCATCCTGCGTGCCCATCCGGAGCTGGAGTTGGTGCGGGTGGAGGGACACACGGACAGCCAGGGCGATGACGCGAAGAACCTGGACCTGTCGCAGCGGCGCGCGAACACCGTGGTCGCCTGGCTGAAGAAGGCGGGCATCGACGCGAAGCGCCTGGAGCCGGTGGGCTATGGTGAGACGAAGCCGGTGGACACCAACGACACGGCGAAGGGCCGGGAGAACAACCGTCGCGTGGAGTTCAACGTCCTGAAGACCGCCGGCCAGGCGGAAGGAGTGTCGCCGTGAGGAAGGCGGGCGCCCCCCTGATGCTGTCGCTGCTGCTGTCGGCCTCGCCTGTCGCGGGGTTCGCGGCGGAGGCGGACAGTGCTTGCGGCGGGCTGACGTTCGACAACGGGCGGCTCACGACGGGCCAGCCCCTGGAGGCGAAGGGGCCCAAGACGGAGGCCTGCCTGCGCGAGGTGGCGGAGGCCGTGAAGGCGCGCCCCGCCATCCGCAGCCTCACCGTGGCCGCGAAGCTGCCGGACGCGGAGCGGCTGGACGGCCAGGGCCTGGCGGTGGCGAAGGCCGCGGCGGAGGTGCTGGTGAACGCCGGCATCCCCCGCACGCGCGTGTCCTTCGTGGCGCCTCCCGCCGACGCCAACACCCCGGGCCGCCTCCAGCTTGCGTACGTGGAGCGCCCCATGCAGGTCGCGGTGGCCCGGCTGCGCACGGCCAGCGGACAGGTGACGGTGAGCACCGGCGGGGGCCAGCCCACGGCGCGCCTCGCGGGGGATTCGCTGTACGCGGGCGAGCTCGTGGCGACGGACGACACCGGCCGGGCGGAGCTGGCGCTGGCGGACGGCAGCAGCCTGTTCCTGTCCCCCCGGAGCGCCGTGCGCCTGGGCACGCTGGAGCTCACCGCCGAGCGCCAGCGCAAGGTGCTGTTGGACCTGGTGAAGGGCACGGTGGAGACGCAGGCGGCGCCGGGCGGCACGGGCTCCACCTTCGAGGTGCGCACGCGCGGCGCGGTGGCGGGCGTGCGCGGCACGCGCTTCCGCGTGTCCCAGCAGGAGGACGGCACCAGCCGCCTGGAGACGCTGGAGGGCAAGGTGGCCCTGGGCGCGGAGGCAGGCTCCGTGGACGTGGACGCGGGCTTCGGTTCTCGGGTCCGGGCGGGACAGGCCCCGGAAGCGCCCCGCGCGCTCCTGGCGGCGCCGGTGCTGGAGCGGCCCCGGGGTGGCACATACCCGAAGGCGCCCTCGCTCGTCTGGAAGGCAGTGCCGGGCGCGAAGGTGTACCGGGTGGAGCTGGGGACGACGGCGGACTTCGCGGGCGACGTGAAGGTCCAGGAGTCGGCCAACCCCACGGTGGACGCGGCGGCGCCGGGCGCGGGCAAGTGGTTCTGGCGGGTGCTGGCGGTGGATGCCGACGGCTTCGTAGGCTACCCGTCGAAGATCTTCAGCTTCGACATCGCCGGATGAGATGACGCTGCCTGCTCGCGGTCCCAGGTCCACGTGGCTGTCCTCCCCCGCCCTGCCGCGATGGCTGGGCGTGGGCGTGGGCCTGCTGCTCGCGGTGGGCACGGCGGTGACGGGCGGCGCGCCGGGCCCGGGTGAGCGGGCCCTGTATGACTTCGCGGTGAGCCGGCTCTTGCCGTCGCTGCCTCCCACCGCGGACCTGGTGCTGGTGGAGGTGGATGACCGCGCGCTCGCGGCGCTGGGCGAGCGCTGGCCGCTGTCGCGCGCCACCTGGGCGAAGGCCTTCCAGGCGCTGGCGGCCTCCCGTCCCAACGCGGTGGTGGTGGACGTCCTCTTCGACGCGCCGGAGCCCCGCGACGCGCTGGAGCTGGGCGAGGACGTGCTGGAGCGCCTGCGCACCACGGGGCTCGCGGACACGCCCGCGGGCGCCTCGCTGGCCCGCGACCTGGAGGCGCGGCTGTACGCGCAGGACGGAGACGCGCGGCTCACGGAGGCCTTCTCCGGGGTGGGCACCGTCATCCTGGGCAGCATGGCGCTGGAGGAGGACACCGGCGGCGTGCCCGTGCAGGGAGATCCGCTGACGCCGGTGCCCCTGGACGCGGACCGGCTGCGGCTGGGTGCGAAGGGCCTGTCCACGAACCTGGCCCCGCTGCGGCTGGCGGCCTGGAGCAGCGGGACGCTGAACGTGCTGCCGGACCCGGACGGTGTCATCCGGCGCTATCCCTATGCCATGCGGGTGGGCGGCAAGGCGTGGCCCTCGCTCGCGCTGGCGACGGCGCTGCGCCTGTGGCCGGAGCGCTCGGAGGCGCTGTTGCGCGTGGCGTCCACCGACGACGGCGCGCCCCTGATGCGGCTGCCCGCGCCGGACTGGCTGCCGCGCTTGAGCCTGGCGGACGTGCTGGCCGCGGGGCCGTCCTCGGTGGGGCTGGACCTGGCGCTCCGGGAGAAGACGGTGTTCGTGGGCGTCACCGCCACGGGGCTGCACGGCCAGAGCACCCTGCCCGGCCAGCTCGCGGTGCCGGGCGTGGAGATCCACGCCTTCGCGATGGACAACCTGCGCACCGGCCGGGTGCTGCGGGCCACGTGGCCGGCGGAGCTCCTGGGCCTGGTGGAGACGGCGCTGGTGCTGGGCCTGCTCCTGTGGCGCAGGGGCCGCGCGAGGAGCCTGGGCGCGGTGGTGGCCCAGGCCGCGCTGCTCATCGTCGCGCACACGGTGTTCGTGGGCTGGCTCCTGGCGGACCCGGGCTGGGTGGTGCCGCTCCTGCCCGCCGTCGTGGGCGTGGCGCTGGTGACGCTGGCGGAGGCCGTGGCGCGCACCGAGGACCTCCAGCGGCAGAGCGGCGCCCTCAAGCGACTGTTCGGCCGGTTCCCCCGGGAGACGGCCCCTTCGCCGTCCGAAGCGCGCGATGCAGAAGCGCCCCCGGGCGCGGCGGACCCAGGGGCGTCCCGTTCGCTGCCGGGTGGTCCCCGGTCCTGACGCGGGCGCTCGTGGAAATCCACGAGGGTGACTCGCACCGTCGGCCCATGGACGAGCGGCCCTGGCCTGGACAAAGGGCCGGGTACGCAACGGCGACGCGCGTGGCAGCATGAGCGGAACGACATGCCCCGCTACGCCCTCATCGCCGAACCGGATCGCCACCGTGCCGCGAGCCTGCTCGCGCTCGCGCAACAAGAAGGGCTGGAGGGCGTGGTGGCGCGCGATGGCGCGGAGGCCCAGGAGCTGGTGCGCCTGCGCGGCTCGCCCACGCTGCTGGTGACGGACCTGGCGCTGCCCCGGCTGGACGGGTTCGCGCTGCTGGCGTGGCTGCGGGGCCGCTCGGATGCGCGTCACACGGCGGTGATGGTGGTGACGGCGTTCGACGAGCTGCGCGTGCGCGCCTGGCAGCTCAAGGACGCGCTGGGCATCCACGCGCTGCTCAGCCGGCGCGCGGGGCCGGAGGCGATGCGCGACGGCCTACGGCGCGCGCTCGCGGGTCAGCTCGCGGGCCATGGCCAGCTGGAGGTCGACGCGGACGAGGAGAAGCGGCGGCTCGCGCGCATCGACGATCTGAAGCTGGTGGATCCAACCCTTCCCGACAAGGAGCTCCAGGACCTGGTGGCGGAGGTGGCGCAGGCCTTTGGCGTGCCCGTCGCGCTGCTGACGCTGGTGCTGGGGGAGAAGCAGTGGTTCAAGGCGCACGTGGGGCTGCCCGCGGCGCTCGCGAAGGACCGGGGCACGCCGCGCGACTGGGCCTTCTGCCACCACGTGGTGCAGGGCCGCGAGGCCCTGGTGGTGCCGGACGCCACGCGCCACCCGGTGTTCCGCGACAACCCGCTGGTGCGCGACGGCATCGTCGGCAGCTACGCGGGCGCGCCGCTCATCACCTCCACGGGAGAGGTGCTGGGCTCACTGTGCGTCATCGACACGCGCCCGCTGATGCTGGGCCCGGAGGACCTCGCGGCGCTCCGGGAGCTGGCGGGCCGCGTGGCGGAGAACCTGGAGCACACCGCGGCGCAGGGACGGGCCCGCTCCGCCCTCCCGCGTCCCCAGGGGGCGGCGGAGCCGGTGCTCACCGAGGCGGCGGCGCTGGCGCTGGTGCGCGAGGCGATGAGCGCCCTGGAGGTGCCCGTGCTGGTGGTGGCGCCGGGCCGCAAGCCCTTCGCCGCCAACACGGCCCTGGCGGAGCTGCTGGGGCTGCCGGAGGAGCGGCTTTCGGGCATGGCCTTCGATTCGCTGTGCCAGCACATCGCCAGCCTGACCGCGGACCCCGGCGGCACGCTGCGGCAACTGGACCTGGCGGCGGAGAGCTCGCGCGGGCTGCACCTGACGCTGTCGCTGGAGCGGCCCCGTCCGCGCGTGGTGCGCTGGGTGGCGCGGCCCTTCCTGGTGCCCGGGGGCATCGCGCAGCTCCTGTCGCTGATGGACCTGGGCATCGGCGCGGACCTGAAGGGCACACGCGAACGGCTGTTACGGCAGGACGCGCTCACGGGGCTGGACACCCGGCGCCTGGGCGAGGAGCGGCTGGCCAAGGAGATTGGCCGCTGCCGCCGGGAGGGCCTGCCCCTCAGCCTGCTCCTGGTGGACCTGGTGGACCTGGGCACCGTCAACCGCACGCGCGGCTACGACGCCGGGGACGTGGCGCTGCGCGAGCTGGCCCGGCACGCGGAGGGCCTCTGTCCTCCCCCGGGCTTCGTGGTGCGCTGGACGGGGGACACCCTCCTGCTCGCGCTGCCCGGAGCGGACGCCGTGAGCGCGGAGGCCGCGCGCCAGCAGCTCCACGACGTCCCCGGCCAGCCCGCGTGCGTGTCCATCGCCGTGACGGTCCGGGGCGAGGAGGATCCTCACGGCACCCTGGACCGGGCGCACGCCGCGCTGGTCCGGGCGAAGGCGGAGCGCAAGGCCGCCCCCCCGCACGACTGAAAGCCGGGCTGATGGGTGGGATGGCCTCCGACTGGGAGGCTGGAGGGCCTGGGGGGTCTCAATGGCGTGAAAACCCCGAGGGCCCTGGCTATCGAAGGGCTTTTCCGCCCCCCGTGGCGCGAGGGTCCCCCCGATGATCCCCTTCTCCGTCCTCGACCTGTCCCCCGTCATCTCCGGGGGTGATGCCAGCCTGGCCCTCCGCAACAGCCTGGACCTGGCCCGCCACGCGGAGGCCCTGGGCTACAAGCGCTTCTGGCTGGCCGAGCACCACAACATGACGGGCATCGCCAGCGCGGCCACGTCGGTGGTCATCGGGTACGTGGCGGGGGGCACGAAGACGATTCGCGTGGGCGCGGGCGGCGTCATGCTGCCCAACCACGCGCCGCTCATCATCGCGGAGCAGTTCGGCACGCTGGAGACGCTCTACCCCGGCCGCATCGACCTGGGCCTGGGCCGCGCGCCGGGGACGGATCAGCGCACCTCCGCCGCCCTGCGCCGGGGACTGGGCGGCGCGGACAGCTTCCCGCAGGACGTGGTGGAGCTGCAGAACTACTTCAAGGAGGCCACGCCGACGCAGGTCGTGCGCGCGGTGCCGGGCGCGGGCCTGCACGTGCCGCTGTGGCTGCTGGGCTCCAGCACCTTCAGCGCGCAGCTGGCCGCGGCCCTGGGGCTGCCCTTCGCGTTCGCGTCGCACTTCGCGCCCGCGCAGATGATGAGCGCGCTGCACCTGTACCGCACGCAGTTCCGGCCGTCGGACGTGCTCCAGAAGCCGTACGCGATGATTGGCGTGAACGTCTTCGCCGCGGACACGGACAAGGAGGGCCAGCGCCTCTTCACGTCGCTGCTCCAGGCCTTCCTCAACCTGCGCCGGGGCCGGCCGGGCCCGCTCCTGCCGCCGGTGGACAGCCTGGATGGTCAGCTCAACGAGATGGATCTGGCGGAGATCGAACACATGCTGGCGTGCACCGTGGTGGGCTCGCCGGACAGCGTGCGCGAAGGCCTCCAGTCGCTCCTGGAGCAGACCGGGGCCGACGAGCTGATGGTGACCGCGCAGATCTACGACCACGCGGCGAGGCTGCGCTCCTTCGAGATCGTCTCTCAGGTGCGCGAGCAGCTCACGGCCGCTGACACGCGGCCCGCACCGTCCCCGCAAGCCGCGCGATGAGCTGGGCGTCGTGGCTGCCGAAGACGCGGCGCGAGCCGCCCGGCAGCCCCAGCACCAGGTAGTGGGTGTCCTCCACCACGAGCAGCGCGGCCATGGACGCGAAGAGGCCCAGGGCGGTGACGACGAGCCCCGCCTCGTACGCGCCCTTCAGGGCCGACACGCTGACGGACAGCCAGGACAAGAGCGGCAGCCCCAGCGCGCCGGCCAGCCCCACCGCGAGCAGGTAGGGCCACACCTTCGGGGTGCGTCGCGCCGTCTCCACCTGGAGCACGTCGCGCAGCGCCCAGCTCTGGCCGCCCACGACGAGCCGCTCGGCGGTGACGCGGACCTGACCGGCCTGGAAGAGGGAGGTCTCCCCCACATCCGACACCGGCTCCGGCGCGGCCACCGGGCGGCGCTCCACTTCACGCAGGGGGACAACGGGGCGCAGCACGGTGACGACGGCCATCGGTTCACCCATGGGTGGTCTCCAACAGAGGAAAGTGCGAGCGCAGGAGGGCGCGAAGCTCATCGAGCGGGCGGCCCAGCGCGAAACATGCCCGGGCCCCCTGACACAGGGCGTGGGACACCAGGCGCTCGTCCGCGAAGGGCAGGAGGACGACGACGGGCGCGGTGGCGGCGCAGTCCCGCGCATGCGTCAGCACCGGGAGGATGGCCTCCCCGCGCTCCACGTGCGCCAGCACCAGGTCCGGCCGGGCCGCGTCCCCCGCGTCCAGGAACAGCGCGATGCCCAGGTCGCCCAGCACGTCCGCCAGCAGCGAGGCCAGGGACTCATCCGCACCGAGCAGCAAGGCCCGGGTTGTGCGCAGGGACACCACGGTCCCACGTCACAGCAAGCTACATGCCGGAACCACCGTCCCCCGGGGCCGCCGAGTGATCACCCGTGGACCGTGGCAATCCGCCAGCCCCCCGTGGCGCATTGCCACGCGGGCCTGGCTCAGGGGGCTGGGGCCTGGACGTCGTATGGCGGCGGGGGGACGTCCCAGGAGGAAGCGCCCGCATGCGGCAGCTCGAACCAGAACGTGCTCCCCTTCCCGCGCGTGGACGTGACACCCACCCGCCCCCCGTGCCCCTCCACCAGCTTCTTGACGGTCGCGAGCCCCAGCCCGAGCCCTTCGGCGATGGCGCTGCTCCCCTTGACGCGAAAGTAGGGCTCGAACAGGGAGGGCAGGAGCTCCGGCGTGATGCCCGGCCCCGTGTCGCTGACGCTGGTGCGAATGAAGGCCCCCGCGTCCTCCACGCGGAGGGTGACCCGCCGGGTCGTCGCGTCGCCCATGTACTTGATGGCGTTGCGGATCAGGTTGCCGAGCAGGCTCAGGTAGACGCCGGTGCTGCAAGCCACCAGGACCGGCGGAACGGGCTCGTGACGCAGCTCGATGCCGGCCTGCTCCGTCTCCGCCGCGAAGCCGCCCAGCAGGTCGGTGATGATGGCCCGGGGTTCGGCCCGGGCACCGGGATCCGGCCGGGCTCCGGAGCGGGCGAAATCCAGGAGCGCTCCGGTGATGGCATCCGCCCGCGAGAGGCTCCGGATGATGCGTCTGAAGGGCGCGCGAGAGGACTCCTCCGGGGCCTTGCGCAAGCCGAGCTCCGCGGCCATCCGGGCCGAGGACAGCGGGTTGCGGATGTCGTGCGCGACGCGGCCCGCGAACTGCTCCAGCTCCTCCGCTCGCGCTTCGACGAACTTCGTGTGCGCGTCCGCGAGCGCGCGGCGTCCTTGCAGCTCGCGATAGAGCAACCACCCCACGACCCCGGCCAGGATGCCGCACACCGCGTGGAGGCTCGCGCTCAGCCACACGGCCTCGCGGCGCGCTTCACGGATGCGCTCCGCCAGCTCCCGTCCCCGGACCGCGTTCCATTCGATGGAGCGCGTGATGTTCTCGAGGAGGTGCCGGCCCGGGGGCTCGACGTCCTGTTCGAACAGCGCCCCCTCCGTCCCCTCCGGCAGGGAGGCTGCGTCCGCGCGGGCCTTCGTGACCGCGGCTTCGAAGCGCGACCACGACTCCTGCACGTCTTGCCTCACGGCCTGCTCGCCTGGGAGGGGCGTCAGGCCCAGGTACTCGTCAATGCCCGCCCTGGCCTCCGACAAGGCCGTCTCCAGCTCCCGGTCCAGCGCCCCCCGGTGCGTCGGCTCGTTGATGAACCGGGCGAGGACCAGCTCGGCCTCCAGCACGGCCCTGCGGACGAGCGCGAGGTGCTCGATGCTCGGCGCCGAGTTGTGGATGATCTCCTTGGAGAGATCGCTGATGACCACGGACGATCGCTGGACGATCAGAGTGGCCGCGAAGAAGCTGCCCACGACGGCGGCGAAGGCGAGGAAGAGCAGCTTCCACGACACTTCGGTCCCGGCGGGGCGAGGCGTGGGCATACCCATTCCATGGTCTCCCCCTGCCCCCGCGGCAACCCGGCGGAGGCCTTCCCACGGACGTTCGTGCGGCCGCCTGGATGTCCGCTCAGCGCTCCCGTTCGCGGCGGTGGATGGTGGACACATCGATGCCCAGCAGCTCCGCGGCGCGGGTCTTGTTCCCACCGCAGTGCTGGACCATCCAGTGGATGTACTCTCCCTCCAGCTTGCGCAGGGTCCACACGCCCTCTTGAGCCTGGGCGAGCGGCGCCGCCGGCTCCGACACTGGCGCGTGGGGCCGCAGGTCCTCCAGCGTCACCGTCTCCCGGGGGACGAGCACCACCAGCCGCTCCACCAGGTTCTCCAACTCGCGCACGTTGCCCGGCCAGGGCATGGCGCCCAGCGCGGCCACCACCTCCGGTGCCAGCGACGTCACGCGGGAGCGCGGGTTGCGCGCGCGGGAACGGGCGGTGAAGTGCTCCACGAGCTGTGGGATGTCCTCCCGGCGCTCCTTCAGCGAAGGCACCCGCAGCGTGACGACGTTGAGCCGGTAGAAGAGGTCGGCGCGGAAGCGCCCCTCCCGCACGCGCGCCTCCAGGTCCTGGTGCGTGGCGGCGATGACGCGCACATCCACGGTGCGGCTGGCATCCGAGCCCACCGCGCGCACCTCGCCGTCCTCCAGCACGCGCAAGAGCCGCGCCTGGAGCTCCGTGGGCATGTCGCCAATCTCGTCCAGGAACAGCGTGCCGCCGTGCGCCTCCACGAACAGGCCGCGCCGCACGGACGTGGCCCCGGTGAAGGCGCCCTTCACGTGGCCGAACAGCTCGCTCTCCAGCAGCGGCCCCGGCAGCGCGGTGCAGTTGACGGCGACGAAGGGGTTGGACGCGCGCGGGCCCTCGACGTGGAGCGCGCGGGCCACCAGCTCCTTGCCGCTGCCGCTCTCGCCCCGGAGCAGCACCGGGGCCGCCGCGTGCGCCACCCGGTCGATGAGCTCGTACAGCCCTCGCATGGGCGCGCTCTTGCCCACCAGCGCGCCCAGGCCGGAGCGCTCCTGCGACGCCTGCTTCAGCGCCCGGTGCTCCGCGCGCAGCCGGCGGTCCTCCAGCGCACGGCCCAGGTACAGCCGCACCTCGTCCAGGCGGAAGGGCTTGGTGAAGTAGTGGTACGCGCCCCGGCGCATCGCCTCCACCGCGCTCTCCACGCCGCCGAAGGCCGTCATCAAGAGCACGGGCAGCTCCGGGTCCACCGCGCGGGCGGCGTCCAGCACGTCCAGGCCGTCCACCTTCTCCATGCGCAGGTCGGTCAACACCGCGTCGTACACGCGCGAGCGGATGAGCGTCAGCGCCTCCTGCCCGCCCGTGGCCAGGTCCACCGTCCAGCCCGCGTCGGCCAGGGGCTCCTGGAGCATGCGCCCCATCTCCACGTGGTCGTCCACCACGAGGATGCGCGCGTCAGACGGCAAGTCGCTCGGCATTTCGTTCCTCTGGGACAGCGCGGGCCACCGGCCACAGCACGGTGACGCGGGTGCCCTGCCCCGGCGTGCTCTCCAGCTCCACCCGTCCGCCGTGGTTGCGCACGACGTGGGCCACCATCGTCAGCCCCAGCCCCGTGCCCTGCCCGCGCTTCTTCGTCGTGAAGAACGGGTCGAACACCTGGTTGAGGCGCTCCTTCGGAATCCCGCATCCGTCGTCACGCACGGTGAGCGCGACCAGGCCCCACGTGCCCTCCTCCGGGCCCGCCAGCGCGGAGGCGGAGACCTCCACCTTCCCGCCCTCGTTGCACGCATCGCAGGCATTGAGCGCGAGGTTGATGAGCACCTGCTGGAGCTGATCCGCGTCCGCCGCCAGCGAGGGCACGGACTCCGGCACGTCCACGCTCAAGCTCACCCGCCGTCGCTCCGCCTCCACCTGCAACAGCTCGTGCACGCTGCGGACGAGCGGCCCCAGCGCCACCGGCCGCACCATCGCCGGTTGCAGGCGGGAGAAGTCCAGCAACTGGCGCAGCGTGCGGCTCACCCGGTCGATCTGCTCGACGATGACGCCCAGCCCCGGCCCTTGAGGATGCGAAGGGCCCAGCTTGCTCTGCACGTACTCCGCCCGGCCGCGCACCACGCCCAGCGGCGTGCCGATTTCATGCGCGATGCCCGCCGCCAGCACGCCCACCGTGGCCAGCTTCTCCGCGCGGAGCAACTGCGTCTCCAGCGCGCGCACGTCGCTCAGGTCCTCCACCACCAGGAGCGCGCGCGTCTCCTCCTTGGGGTCCTCCGCGGTCAGCGGCACCGCGTGCAGGTTGTACGTGCCTTCCTCTCCGAAGAGCGCCAGCGGTTCACCCAGCAGGCTCAGCGGCCGGTCCTCCTGCCGCGCGGACGCCACCAGCGCGGACAGCCGCTCCACCACCGGCGCCGCCGCCCCCGGGAACGCGGACGCCAGCGGCGCGCCCGTCACGTTGCCGGGCACTCGCGAGCGCAGGGCCTGGTTGACGGCGCTGATCCGCCCGTCCTCCGTCAGCGCGAGTACGCCCGTGGGCAGGTGGTCCAGAATCTTCCGCGTCCGGTCATGGAGCGCGGCGAGCTGGGCCGCGTGCCGGCGGCTCTCCCTCAGCGCCACCGCGCGCCGCCGCGCCAGCACCACGTACACCGCGAAGGCCACCAGGAAGAACGCCACCAGCGCGCCCGCGCCCAACAGCCGCACCACCAGCGACTGCTCGTGCGAACGCAGCGCCGCGGTGGACACCAGCGTCGCCACCGCCCAGTGGCTGCCGCCGCGAATGCGGATGGGCGTGTAGACGGCCACCACCTCCGCGCGCCCCATCCCCAGCCGCTCCGCCTCCTGCTCGGACAGGGGCAGCATGCCGCGCGCGCCGGCCTTCAGCCGGGACACCAGGAACGCGAAGCCCGGTACACCCGAGTCCTTCTGGCTCGCGCGGCCGAACCACTCCGCCAGGGCCGGGTCGCTCGCGGGCGTGGGCTGGCCGTGCGTGCCCACGAGCAGCATCCGCGCCTCCAGGTCCGACGTGACGATGCGCAGCGGCGCGAAGAACGACTCCGTGTCCACCAGCACCGCCACCGCGCCCTCGGGCTTGCCGTCCGTCGCGGGCAGCGCCGTGGCCAGGATGCGCAGCCAGCCGCCGTTGGCCGCGTCCAGGACGGGCGACGTGGTGAGGTCCCCCGGCGGACGCTGGAGCGCGCGGCGCGCCGTGCCGGCCATCTCCGCCACCAGCCCCTCGCGCGACACCTGCGGATCCGGCTTGCGGTCCAGGAGCAGCAGCCGCTCCGCGCCGTCGCCGTCGTACGCCGCGATGGCCTTGTACTGGCCCACCGCCTCCAGCAGCGCGCGCAGCTCCCGCCGGTGCTCCGCCAGGGTCCCCGGCTGGGACATCAGCTCGCCGGCGAAGCGCAGGTTCTTGCCCACCTCCTCTAACGAGTCCGTGACGCCGCCCACCGCCTCGTCCAACTGCTTCTGCCGGTCCCCCGCGAACTGCTCCACCAGGGTCGTCCGGCTGCGCTTCACGAGCGTCCAGACCCCCACCCCCACGCTCGCCAGCGCGGCGCACAAGAGGAGGATGGGCAGGAGCGTGGACCGCATGGGTGACCCGCAACCTAACCCGTTGGGTGGGCCCAAGTCCTTGTTTCCAAAAGCTTTTGTCCCACCTGTCCCCCGGTACTTGCCCGTTGACGAACCGCGTCGCGGAGTGCTACCTACCGGTCGGTAGGTGAAGTGACCTACCGGTCGGTAGGTGGTTTCAGCCCGGCAGGAGCAGGCAGGCCGGCAAGGGAAGGCACGCATGACACCCACGGGGCGCAAACCGGACGAGGGCGAGCGGTACAGGGCCATCCTGGAGACGGCGGCGCGGCTCATCTGCGAGCGCGGCTACGAGGGCACGTCGATGCAGGAGATCGCCGCCGCGTGCCGGATGACCAAGGCGGGGCTCTACCACCACATCCAGAACAAGGAGCAGTTGCTCTTCGCCATCATGAACTACGGGATGGACGTGTTCGAGGAGCAGGTCCTCGCGCCCGTTCAGGACGTGGCGGATCCGGTGGAGCGGCTGCGCCAGTGCATGCGGCAGAACATCCACCTGGTGACGAGCGGCCGCAGCAAGGAGGTCATCATCATCCTCCACGAGCACGCCACGCTCACCGGTGAAGCGCGCGAGTACATCGACCGGCGCAAGAAGCGCTACGTGCGCTTCCTGGAGGATGCGTTCGCGGAGGCCAACCGCCTGGGCCGCCTGCGCGGCGTGGTGGACCCCACCGTCGCGGCCTTCTCGTTCCTGGGGATGATCCTCTGGGTCTACAAGTGGTTCAAGCCGGACGGGCGCCTCACCGAGGAGCAGATCGCCGACGGCATGGTGGAGCTGCTCTTTCCCTCCGCCGCTTCGGCCGTGAGCGCTCCGGCCCCTTCGACTGAAGACGCGCCCGCGCTGCGCATGGTGCCGCGCACGGCCTCCGGGGAGGAGCCCCAGTGAACCGCGCCCGTTGGAGTTCCCTGTCGGAGGCGGTGGCCTCCATCCCGGACGGCGCGTCGCTCGCGGCCGGCGGGTTCATGCTGGGCCGCGCGCCCATGGCGCTGGTGCTGGAGTTGGTGGCGCAGGAGAAGCGCGGCCTGCAGCTCATCTCCCTCCCCAACCCGCTGCCGGCGGAGTTCCTGGTGGCGGGCGGGTGCCTCAAGCGCGTGGAGCTGCCCTTCGGCGCGCTGGTGCTGGAGAACCGCGTGCGCCCCCTGCCCTGCCTCAAGCGGGCCATCGAGGCGGGCGAGATTGAGTGGCGCGAGCACGACGGCTACCGCGTGGTGCAGCGGCTGCGCGCGGCGTCCATGGGGCTGCCCTTCATCCCCGCGCCGGACGCGGACGTGTCGGAGCTGGCGGAAGTGGACGCGCCGCGCACGGTGGAGGATCCGTTCACGGGCCGCCGCGTGCCGGTGGAGCCCGCGTACTACCCGGACGTCGCGCTCATCCACGCGCGGGCGGCGGACGACAAGGGCAACCTGCTGATCGAGGACCCCACCACGGACCTGCTCGTCGCAGGCGCGGCGAAGCGGATCATCGCCACGGTGGAGGAGCGCGTGCCGAAGCTGTCGCGCGTCACCCTCCCCGCCTTCCAGGTGGAGCGCGTGGTGCTCGCCCCCGGCGGTGCGCTGCCCACGGGCTGCCTGGGCCAGTACCCGCATGACGACGCGATGCTCGCGGCCTACCTGGCCGCGGCGGATGCGGGCGACGCGAAGGGCTTCCTCATGTCGCTGCGCGCGACGCGGAGCGCGGCATGACGACGACGACGGTGGACGCGACGCCCGCGGAGACGGTGGTGTCGCTGCTGGCGCGGGAGATTGAAGACGGGTCGGTGGTGGCCACGGGCGTGGCGTCGCCGCTGGTCATCCTGGCCATCGCGGTGGCCCGGGCCACGCATGCGCCGGGGCTGACGTACCTGGCGTGTGTCGGTTCGTTGGATCCGGCGCTGCCGGAGCTGTTCCCCTCGTCCGAGGACCTGCGCTACCTGGACGGCCGGTCCGCGGAGGTGAGCATCGCGGACCTGTTCGACCACGCGCGGCGCGGCCGGGTGGACACGGTCTTCTTTGGCGCGGCGGAGGTGGACCCTGCGGGCCGCACCAACATGACGGCGTCCGGCAGCCTGGACAAGCCGCGCACCAAGTTCCCCGGCGTGGCGGGCGCGGCGACCTTGCGCCAGTGGGTGAAGAACCCCGTGCTGCTGGTGCCCCGGCAGTCGCGGCGCAACCTGGTCCCCCAGGTCCAGGTGGCCACGACGCGCGACCCCAGCCGTCCGGTGCGGCTCATCTCCGACCTGGGCACGTATGAGCTGGGCGGGCCCCGTGGTGCGCGGCTGCTGGCGCGTCACCCCTGGGCCACGGTGGACGGCATCGCCGAGCGGACCGGCTTCGAGTTCTCGGTGCCGGACGCCCTGCCCGTCACCTCCCTTCCGGACGCGCGCACGGTGTCGGCCATCCGCGCACTGGACCCTCGCAACCTGCGCGACGCGCTCGTCGGCGGCTGAAGCACATCTCCCCCAACCTTCAAGCAGCACGGAAAAGAGGCACCGCATGGAAGCCGTCGTTCTTCGCCAGTTTGGGAGTGCAGAAAACCTGCGTCTGGAGACCCTGCCGGTTCCCCGGCCGGGCAAGGGCGAGGTGCTGCTGAAGGTCCACGCGTGCGGCGTCTGCTACCACGACGTCATCAACCGCCGCGGCAACCTGCCCCGCACGCACGTGCCCGCCATCCTGGGGCACGAGGCCGCGGGCGAGGTCGTCGAGGTGGGCCCGGACACGGTGGGCTGGAAGGTGGGCGACCGCGCGGCGACGCTCCAGCGCATGTCCTGCGGCGAGTGCGCGCTGTGCCTCTCCGGCCGCAACAGCCTGTGCAAGACGGACAACCGCTTCTTCGGCGAGGAGCTCCAGGGCGGCTACGCGCAGTTCATGGTGGCCCCGGTGCGAGGCCTGGGCCGCGTGCCGTCCGACCTGCCCTGGGCGGTGGCCGCGACGGTGTGCTGCACGCTGGGCACCGCCGTGCACACGCTGCGCACGCGGGCGAAGGTGAAGGCCGGTGAGACGGTGCTGATCACGGGCGCCAGCGGCGGCGTGGGCCTGGCGGCCGTGCAGCTGGCCAAGGTGGACGGGGCGCGCGTCATCGCCATCACGTCCGGCGAGGCGAAGGTCGCCGCCCTCAAGGAGGCCGGCGCGGACGAGGTGATCGTCTCGCGCGGCCTGGACTTCGGGTCGGAGGCGCGCAAGCGCACGCAGGGCCAGGGCGTGGACGTGGCGGTGGAGATCGTCGGCAGCGCCACGTTCGACCAGACGCTCAAGGCCATGGCGCCCGGTGGACGCGTGGTGGTGGTGGGCAACCTGGAGTCCGGGGTGGTGAACCTCAACCCGGGCCTGGTCATCGTGAAGGAGCTGGAGATCCTGGGCGCGTACGCGACGACACGCGAGGAGCTGGACGAGTCGCTGCGGCTGACGGCCAAGGGCCTCATCCGCCCCTTCGTGTCGGAAGAGGTGGCGCTGGCGGACGCGAGCCGCGCGCACTTCCGTCTGGAGAACCGGGAAGTGGCGGGCCGGCTGGTGCTGGTGCCCCCGGCGGCGTGA
The DNA here is from genome assembly GCF_054512695.1 of Corallococcus sp. M7. Taxonomy (NCBI): domain Bacteria; kingdom Pseudomonadati; phylum Myxococcota; class Myxococcia; order Myxococcales; family Myxococcaceae; genus Corallococcus; species Corallococcus sp. M7. The sequence goes on along the minus strand of NZ_CM137252.1, from coordinate 4,488,876 downwards.
GGCCGTCTGGATTCATGACCTTTTGATCTTGAGGAGCTCCCCATGAAGAAGCGGGTTGGAATCGAAGCGCTGGCGGTGGCGGTCCCCCGGCGGTACGTGGACATTGAAGACCTGGCGCGGGCGCGCGGCGTGGACCCGGCGAAGTTCACCGCGGGCCTGGGCGCGAAGGAGATGGCGGTCAACGACCCGGGTGAGGACTCCGTGTCGCTGGCGGCCACGGCGGCCGCGCGCCTCATCCAGCAGCAGGGCGTGGACACGTCCAAGCTGGGCATGCTGGTGGTGGGCACGGAGACGGGCGTGGATCACTCCAAGCCCATCGCGTCGCACGTGCACGGCTTGCTGAAGCTGCCGCGCTCCATGCGCACGTTCGACTCGCAGCACGCGTGCTACGGCGGCACGGCGGGCCTGATGGCGGCGGTGGAGTGGATTGCGTCCGGCGCCGGGGCGGGCCGCTCCGCGCTGGTGGTGTGCACGGACATCGCGCGCTACGGCCTGAAGACGGCGGGCGAGCCCACGCAGGGCGGCGGCGCGGTGGCGCTGCTGGTGTCGGAGACGCCGGACCTGCTCGCGGTGGACGTGGGGCTCAACGGCGTGAGCACCGCGGACGTGTACGACTTCTGGCGGCCGGTGGGCCGGCGCGAGGCGCTGGTGGACGGGCACTACTCCATCACCTGCTACCTGGACGCCATGGCGGGCGCGTACCGGGGCTGGCGCGAGCGCGCCATGGAGCAGGGGCTGGTGCGCTGGGATTCGAAGCTGCCCAGCGAGCAGCTCTCGCGCATCCTCTACCACGTGCCCTTCTGCAAGATGGCACGCAAGGCGCACGCGCAGGTGCGGCTGTGCGACCTGGAGGATTCCGGCAACGGGCCGGCCACGCCGGAAGCGCGCGACGAGGCGGCGAAGTCGCAGGCCAGCTACGACGCGCAGGTGGCGAAGTCGCTGGGGCTGAACGCGCGGGTGGGCAACGTCTACACGGCGTCGCTGTACCTGGCGCTCGCGGGCCAGTTGCACGCGGAGGGCGTGGCGCTGGCGGGCCAGCGGATTGGCCTCTTGTCCTACGGCAGCGGTTCCTGCGCGGAGTTCTACTCCGGCGTCGTGGGTGAGAAGGCCGCGGAGCGCATGGCCCGCGCGGACCTGGACACGGTGCTGGCGAAGCGCGAGCGCGTGTCGGTGGAGGAGTACGAGCGGCTGATGAACCTGCCCTACGACGCGCCGGAGGCGATTGCCCCGGAGCCGGGCACGTTCCGGCTGGCGGAGATCCACGAGTTCCGCCGCAAGTACGCGGGGGCGTAAGACCTCACGGCGTCCTCTGAAGGCCCCACGGGCGATGCGCGCTTCCCAGCGTGCATCGCCCGTCTGCTTTTCAGGGGCACGGTTCCGGACCGGTTTGATAGGGTTTGGGGGCAGCGCAGGGGCCGGGCTGCCACCACGGGGGTTGTCATTGAACGCGGAGCGATTGCGGCGGCTGTTCGCCAGGGCATTGAAGGCATCGCTGGCCACGCCGCTAGTGATTGCCGGATGCCACGGCGAACGGCACGTGAAGCCGGACGTGCCCCCTGGACTCCTGGCGACGAACTACCGCCGGATCCGAGGGTGCGTGGACGCCCCCTTGAGAGAGGGCTACTCCTTCCCCGACGCGGTCCCCACGGTCGACAGGGCCTGGATCGTGCCCGCGCCAGACTTCGTTGAATTGAGGAGGTTCTCGTACACCTGGGAATTCGTCGTCAACAGGGCGCAACGCCGGCCACTCAATGGGCGCTTGCGAACCTCCTCCAACACGTATCGGAGCACGGGATTCAAGCCTGTCTTTTCCACGGGAAACGTCTGCGAGACCGCCGTCGACAAGGAGGCCTGTTGGGAGGTGCTCCAGGCGCAGGACGGAGGCTTGAAAGGCTTTGCAGCGGATTGCCGTGGGTTTCCCAAGTCCGAGTGCATTGCCTATTACCTCGTGACCACCCGGGGCGACGAGGTGAGGGTCTACAACACGACGGACTCTCTCAGGCAGGCGCTGGGCACCATCGACCGGGCGGAGGAGGCCGCCCTGCTGGCATTCGCGGCGGGCAACGACGTCTGCTCTCCCACCGAGTTCCCTCCAGCGGTCGGCGTCAACCCCGACGAGGGCTTCACCATCCTGGTCCAGCATGGCCACGACTGTGGTCCAGGGACCTGGTCGGCCCGGAAGCCGGTGCGCGTCTCGTCCTCGGGGGAGGTCGTCGAGTACGAGCCCATCATCGTCAAGTACGGCGACAGCGGCTGCTATCCCGGCAGAAGGCCCGTGGGACTCCAGGAGTCACGGGCTGAAGGCCACGGGGACGCCCGGGGCGCCTGGTTCGCCAATGCCGCCCGGCTGGAGGCCGCGTCCGTCCATGCCTTCCTCCGGCTGCGCGAGGAGCTGTCCCTGCACGGTGCGGGTCAGGCGTTGCAGGACGCGGCGCTCGCCAGCGCGCAGGACGAGGTCCGGCACGCGGAGGCCACCACCCGGCTCGCGCGTCGCTTCGGGGCCGAGCCTCCCCTGCCCTCCGTGGCCGACGTGCCGTTGAGGTCCTTGCGCGAGGTGCTGTTCGACAACGCCGTGGAGGGGTGCGTGCGAGAGACCTACAGCGCGCTGCTGGCCCACCATCAGGCGCTGCACGCGCGCGACCCGGAGATCCGCGAGGCCATGGCGCGCATCGCCGACGACGAGACCCGGCACGCGGGCCTGTCCTGGGACATCGACGCGTGGGCGGCGCCCAGGCTGTCCGAGGAGGAACGCTCCACCCTGCGAGAGGCCCGGCGCCAGGCGCTGGCCGTGCTGCGCGCGGAGATGGCCGTGCCGCTCGACCCCGGGCTCACCGCCGACGCCGGGCTGCCATCGCCCGAAGTCGCGGCGGCGCTTCTCGACTCACTGGAGCAGTCGCTCTGGGCCTGAGTCACAACCCCAGGAAGGCGAGCACCGCCGCCAGGTCCTCGTCCGACAGTGCCTCCCGGCTGTAGAGCGGCATGGTGCCGCCGACGCCGAAGAAGCTGCCATGACGCAGCTTCTCGATGATCACCAGCCGCGGGGGAATGCCGGGGAAGGCCTCGGCGTAGGTGTCCGTTATCTCCGGCAACACCGACGCGAACGTCGTCAGCCGCCCCTCCCCTGTGTGCGTGGCCCCATGGCACGTCTGACAGGCGGCGCGGTACACGGCGCCGCCCCTTCCCGCATCACCGGCCGGCACGTCCTGGATGTCCTTCACCACCGTGAAGGGCAGCGCGGGTGCGTCCGTGTCCGGGCTGATCCGCACCAAGTATTCGTACAGGGCCCGCGCCTTGGGGTCCTCCCGCGTGAGGGGGGACACGCCGCGCATGAAGCTCAGGTAGCAGAAGTTCACCGCGCTCAGCAGGTCCTTCTCGTAGCCGCCCCACCACGTCTCGCGGAACGCCACGTTCTCCAAAGGGTAGCCCGCGAGCATCCGGTCCGGATCCGGCGTGGCGCTCGTGGCGTGGCAGGTCGCGCAGGAGAAGCTGTTGAACTGGCTGTCCGACAGCCTGGCGTCCTGGAAGAGCGTCTCACCGAACTCCGCCGCGGGCGTCGCGCCGCCACAGCCCGCCAGCAGCGCGCCCAGCACCCAGAGCCACCTCATGGCCGGCTCCGCAGCAGCGCCACCGAGTCCGGGAAGAGCCCCACCTGGACCGTCTTCACCACTCGCCGCTCCTCCAGCGACACGACGTGGAGCGTGCCCGGCCCCACGTGGTCGCCCTCGCAGACCGCGAGCGCGTAACGCTCGTCCGGCGTCAGCATCAGCTGGTGCACGTTGAGACAGCCGCTGGGCGCCAGCGGAATCTCCCCCGGCACCGCCTCCGGATGGGCCGCGTCGATGATGGCAATGGAGTCCACCGACTGGTACGGCATGTAGAGCGTGCGCCCGTCGGACGTGAAGACCCCGAACATCGGCGCGCCCGGCAGCCACACCGTGCGCTGGGGATCCATCGTGAGCGTCACCGGATCCAGGTACTGCACCGCGCGGCTCGCGAGCGAGCTGACCCACACCGCGCCCGTCGTGGGCGACACCGTGAGCGCATAGGGCTGGTGAAGGGGCCGCACGGCCGTGCCGGTGTTCTCCGCCACCTTCACGCGGCGCACCGGGTGGTCCGCCTGCTCCAGGTCGACGATGGCCACCTCGTCCGACCAGCAGGCGACGTAGGCGCGCTTGCCATCCAGGGACAGGCGCACGGCGTGGGGCGCGGGACAGACGGGCACCATCGCCGTGCGGGTCATCGTCCGCGCGTCGAGGATGGCCATCCGCGCGTCCATCTCCGACTCCTTGCCTCCCCGCCGGGCCACCTCCGCGATCTTCAGCAGGTCGAAGTGCGTCTGGAAGAGCGTCCGCCCGTCCGCGCTGAGGATGACGTCGCCCGGGTTCGGATCCACGCGCGCGGAGCCCACGACCGTGTGGGTGGCCGCGTCCAGCTTGAGGCAGTAGCCATCCGCCGTCCCCGAACCATGCGTCCCGTGCGGTCCGGAGCCGGAGCCGGGCACGTAGTTGGAGATGCCCACGTAATAGAAGTCATTCTCCGGCGAGACGGCCGTGTGGTGCGGCCCCTCCAGCTCCACCGGGTTGAGCCCCACCGGGACGCGCGCCAGCTCGCCCCAGGTGGGTGACTCCATCCCGCCCAGGTCCAACAGGCTGAGGGTGTCCTCCAGGTTGTTGGTGATGATCAGCCGTCCAGCAGGCCCCACGGGCGGCGGCGGCGTGGACACCGGCCACGGCGCTTCGACGCCGTACTCCAGCTCCGGCACCTGGAGCGATTCCGGGTCCGTCTCCCCACAGGCCCCGAGCACCCCCACCGGCAGGGCGAGCAGCAACGCCCTGACGGCGTGGCCCATGCGACGCCTGGAGGCCGTCATGACCGGCGTCTCCGGGATCCACGCCCCCACGCCGCCGCGAGCACCAGGAGCGCGCCTGGCACCAGACCCGGCGCGGTGGCGCAGCCATCCGGGGACGCGGGCGTCACGGGCTGCTCGGAAGGGCCGGCGTCTGGCGTGGGCCCCACGCCCCCGTCCGGACCCGCGCCGTAGAGCTGCGCCAACTGCGGCCACAGGGCCGGGCAGCGCTGCTGCACGGGCGTTGACGCGGGACACAGGTGCGCGCCCTGCACGTCGCCCAGCTTGAACATCGGCTGCCACGTCGTGCCCTCGTCCACGCTCTTCGCCAGCGCCCAGCCGCCCGTCCAGCCCGGGCCGCAGCCATAGAGCGTCCCGTCGCGCTTCAGCGCGCAGGCGTTCCCGTTCGGCTCCGTCAGCTCCGTGAAGGGGCCGTCATCCTGCCCCCGGAACATGTGCGTCGTCGTGGAGACCCAGACCGTGCGCCCGTCCGGGGACGCCTCCACGCTGCCGATGCGCTCGTAGGTGTCCATCACCGCCGTCAGCGTGACGCCACCGTCCGTGCTCTTGAGCAGCCAGTCGTGCCCCTGGGCGGAGACCTTCGCCCACAGCACGTCCGGTGACGCGTCGCTCACGCGCAGCAGCACCAGGTCATACGGGAGCTTCAACGCGGCGAGCGGCTGTGGCAGCCGCGACCAGACGCGCCCGCCGTCGTCGCTGCGCGCCAGGAACTGGCCTTCCGCGTCCTGGCCCGACGCGTAGATGCGCAGCGGATCCGACGCGGCGACGCGGATGGCGGAGTAGCGGGACCCCGGCGTCGGCGCCAGCGCCTGGACCCAGGACTCGCCGCCGTCCTCGGAGCGGTACAGCCCGTTGCTCAGGGACGGCCGCCCCGTGCTGATGTACAGGAACCGCTCGTCCACCGGGTGCACCGCCAGTCCCGTGACCCACGTGTCCTTGAAATAGGCATGCGGCGTCCATGAGCAGCCGCTGTCGTCGGAGCGGATCAGCGCGCTCCCCGTGGCGGCCAGGATGGCCCCACCGGACAGCCAGAAGTAGCGCTCCGGACGCCAGATGGCGATGCCCATGCCCTCCGGACAGATCCACCGCCAGGTCGTCCCCTGGTCTCGGGAGATGAGCGCGCCAGAAGCGTCCCCCATGATCCAGTCGTCCTCGTGCCCTCGTCGCACGCTGATGCTGCTCGCCTCGTCGGGCATGCCCCAATGCGCCCCGGCGGGTGCGGCCCACAGGGACAGGAGCAGCGGCAGCCTCCAGGACAGGAGGATGGATGTCGTCTTCACGGTGAGGCTCCAGCGCGGAGAGGAAACAACGAGCGGCCGCCCACCGGATCCGCTCCGGGGCACGGCCGCTCGCATGGTGGGAGGCGCTTAGTTGGGCGCGCTGCGGTACTCGAAGTCCTCGAGCGTCATCAGGTAGTCCTTCTTGTCCTCGCGGTACCGGATGCAGTAGCGCGTCGGGTAGAGGCCGGAGACCTCCATCGCCGGAGGCGCCTTGATGGGGCGGCAGTCCTCGGCGGGCTTGCTCTTGGCGAAGCCGCCCTCGACGACGGTCTCGAAGTACGTGATGTGGCCGTCGTAGGCGCCGTAGACGAACGCCTGCGTGAAGGGCTCGCCGTTGAAGGGCGACTCGGCGATGTCCGCCAGGTGGTTGCCCATGCGCGCGGACACGCCCTTCTGGTTCTCGAAGCCCGTCGGGTAGAAGGGCGCCGGCGGATCCTTGATGGCCTTCGCGTAGTCGTTGCAGTCCGTGTAGACGCCGCACGGGCCGGTGCGGATGAAGTTACGCGTCACGAAGTCCTGCATGAAGAAGTGCAGGTCGAAGTGCCCCTTGTCGAACGCGCCGATGGGGCCGTGGCCCCGGCCCTGCCAGTTGAACATGATCCACTGGAAGGGGACGTCCTTCATCTTGGGGAACCAGAGCACGCGCTCATGGCCGCCGTTGCACTCCTTCTCCGGGTCCGTCACCCCGTCGTTGTTCATGTCCCAGCACGTCTGCCCGTCATTCGTCGGCTGGTGCGGCAGCATGGGCAGCGTGTCCATGGCGGCCTGATCCACGGTGACGCCAATGGCCTTCACGGAGCCGTCCGCGTTCTTGTGGATGATGGACTGCACGTAGCCATCACCGAACGACACGCGGTTCTCCATCAGGTCGCACGTGCCGCGGTACGCGCCGTCCTTCAACTTCTTGGACAGCTCCTTCTCGGAGACCTTCTGGACCTTGTTGTCGATACAGGCGTCGACGGTCTCCCCTTCATCGGAACAGCCGGCCATGCCCAGCAGGGCCGCACCCACAATCCACGGACTCAGACGATGAAACACGGTTGCACTCCTTGTGAACGAAACGAGATGAACGAAGCAGAAGCCCTGGCTCAGGCGCGCAGGGCAGACGACAGCGAACCCACGAGCGCATCGAGCCCGTGGCTGAACAGGGTGTAGTGGTTGCCTTCCAGCTCCACGAGCTGGCCGCCCGAGGTGAGCCGCAGCCACGCCTCCGCGTTCTGCCGCGAGGCGCCTCCGGGCTGCGCGCCCCGGCAGAACCAGACGCGGCCGGCGTAGGGCCGGGCCTGGTACGCGGTGAGGGCGCGCATGTTCGCCTTGAACACCTCCGCGTGCGCCCCCAGCGTCGCGCGGTCGAGCTCCGGAGCGATGGCCTCCTGCGCCCGCAGGTCCTCCACCACGCGCTCCAGCACCGCGTCCGCTGGCAGCTCCCGCAGCGCGCCGGCATCCACCGACACGCGGCGGGCCGACAGGGCGGCCAGGTCCTCGGCGAAGCGCGCCATCAGCGCCGCCTCGTCCATGACGTCCCCGCCCTGCCCCGCCGGCGGGACGAGCACGTCGATGAGCGCGAGCGTGGAGACGGTATCCCCCGCCGCCTGGAGCTGGCGCGCCATCTCATAGGCGACGACGCCGCCCATGGACCACCCGCCCAGGTGATACGGGCCGCGCGGCTGCACGTCGCGCAGCGCCTCCAGGTACGCCGCGGCCATGGCCTCGATGGACCGGGCCGGCGCGCCGGGCGGCACCTGGAGCCCGAAGACGGGCTGATCCGTCCCCAGCTTCCGCGCCAGCTCCGCGTAGCAGAGGACGCTGCCGCCCACCGGGTGCACCAGGAAGAGCGGAGGCCGCGTGCCCGAAGGCTGGATGGGCACCAGCGCGCCATGCCCCTCGCGCCGCGGAGCCTCCGGTCCGGCCAGGGACGCGGCGAGCAGCGCGATGGTGGGCATCTCGAAGAGGGTCGCCAGCGGCAGCTCCCGGCCCACTTCCTGGCGCAGCCGCGCCATCAGCCGCACCGCGAGCAGCGAGTTGCCTCCCACCTCGAAGAAGTTGTCGTGGACGCCCACGGGCCCCGGCAGGAGCCCTTCCCAGAGGCCGGCAAGCGTCTTCTCCAGTTCGGTGCGCGGCGGCACCCGGACGCCGGTCTGCTTCTGCGGCTGCGTGCCCTCCAGGGCCGGCAGCGCTCCACGGTCCACCTTCCCGTTCGCGCTGAGCGGCAGCGAGTCCAGCGTCACGAAGGTCTGCGGCACCATGTACTCCGGCAGCTTCGTGCGCAGCGCCTCGCGCAGCGCGTCCAGCGCCGGGGGGGCCTCCGCGTCCAGCACCACGTACGCCACGAGCCGCTTGTTGCCCCGCTTCTCCCCCACGGCGGACGCGACGGCGGCGCGCACGCCCGGGTGCTGGAGCAGCGCGTTCTCAATCTCGCCCAGCTCGATGCGGAAGCCCTGGACCTTGACCTGGAAGTCCTCGCGGCCCAGGAACTCGATGTCGCCGGACGGCAGGAAGCGGCCCAGGTCGCCCGTGCGGTACAGCCGCTCGCCCGTCAGCGGGTGGCGGATGAAGCTGCCGCGCGTCTTCTCCTCGTCCCGCCAGTAGCCGCGCGCCACGCCCACGCCGCCAATGAAGATCTGCCCCGGCACCCAGGTGGGGCACGGCATCAGCGCGTCGTCGAGCACCAGCATCTGCTGGTTCAGCATCGCCTTGCCGTAGGGGATGCTGGGCCAGGCGGGGTCCACGTCGCCAATGGGGTACACGATGGACCAGATGGCCGCCTCGGTGGCGCCGCCCATGCTGTAGACGGCGGCGTTCGGCGCCACGGCGCGGATGCGCTCCGGCAGCGACACGGGGATCCAGTCGCCGCTCATCATCACCGTCTTCAACTGGGGCCACGTCTCCCCCAGGCCCGCCAGGTGGTCGGCCATCATCTCCATCAGCGCCGGGACGCTGTTCCACACCGTCACGCGGTGCTCGCGCACCAGGTGGAGCCAGCGGCCGGGCTCACGCAGCTCGCCGGGCTCGGGGATGACCAGCGCGCCGCCCGCGGCCAGCAGGCCGAAGACGTCCCACACCGACAGGTCGAAGTTCATCGCGGACAGCGCGAAGCCCCGGCTGTCCGGGCCGACGCCGTAGCGCGTGTTGACGTCCAGCAGCGTGTTGAGCGCCGCCCGGTGCTCGATCATCACGCCCTTGGGGTGCCCCGTGGAGCCGGACGTGTAGATGACGTAGGCCAGGTCGTCCGGACGCTGCACGCTCGGCAGCGCGTCCGCGGACGGCCGCTGCGCCTCTGGCCCGTCGATGGCCAGCACCGCGCTGGGGTCCACGCCCGAGAGCTCCAGCTTGAGCCAGGACTGGGTGAGGACCTGCCGGGCGCCCGTGTTCTCCAGGAGGTAGCGCAGGCGCGCCGGAGGCAGGTGCGCGTCGATGGGCACGTACGCGGCGCCGGACTTGAGGACGCCCAGCGCGGCGACGACCTGCTCCCAGCCCTTCTCCATCACCAGGGCCACGAGCGCGTTGGGCTTCGCCCCCTGCTCGCGCAGCCAGTGCGCGACGCGGTTGGAGGCGGCGTCCAGCTCCCCGTAGGTGAGCGTGCGGCGCGAGGTGATGATCGCGGTCCGGTCCGGCTGGAGCGCGGCGGCCCTCACGAACGGCTCGTGCATCAGGCCCTGGGCCACGGGGGCGGCCGTCGCGTTGGCCTCCCGGCGGACGTCCAGCTGCTCCGGAGGCACCAGCAGCCGGGTGCGCTCCGTCCACGCCTGGGGCTCCGCCGCCAGCCGCGTCACCAGGCCCGAGTAGGCCTGGAACATGGCGTCGATCATCCCCGCCGGGAACAGCTCCTCCACCACGTCCCAGTTGAGGACGAGCCCACCACCGTCCTCCACCACCTGGTGGTCCAGGAACACTTGGGGCGTGCGGATGCTGCTGTGGATCTCCTCGCCGCCCGTGCCCATGGTGAGCAGGTGCTGCGCGAGGCCGGCCGGAGCGGCGTCGCCTTCGCGCGAGTGGAAGTTGATGGTGCTCGCGTAGACGACGGGCATGCGGGCGCGCCGCATGTCGCCGTCGCGCCGGTTGAGCTCACGCAGCACGCGCACGCCGCTGAACGACGCGTGGTCCAGGTCGTTCCACAGCTGCTGCTGGAGCCGCTGCGCCCGCGAGGCGATGGACTCCGCGCGCTCCACCTGCACCTCCAGGAGCGTGGTGGCGCTGAAGTTGCCGAGCACCCGGTCCACGTGCGGGTGCAGCGGCACGCGGTTGAAGAACAGCACGTTGAGCGTGAAGGCGCGGCTGCGGCCCCAGGTGGCCAGGACCTCCGCGTAGGCCGCGCACATCACCATGGAGGGCGTGACGCCCGCCTCGCGCGCCAGCTCCTTGAAGCGCGCCCACTGCGCCTTGGGCAGCCGGAACGAGCGGTGCGTGAAGCGCGGCAGCTCCAGCGTGCCCGGGTGGCGGGCCATGGGGAGCTCCGGCGCGGGCGGCAGCTTGGGGACGCGCTCGAGCCAGTACTTCTCCGCGGCGGCGTACGCGGGGCCGGACTCCAGCGCCTGCACGCCCAGCACGTAGTCGCGGAAGGTGATGTCGATGGGACGCAGCGCCCCGGCACCCTCGCGGTACACGGCGGACCACTCCTTGAAGAGCAGCGACGTGCTCCACGCGTCCACCACCAGGGCGTCGAAGCCCAGGTGCAGCCGCGTGCGCTCGTTGTCCAGGCGCGTGGCCCGGACGTCGAACAGCGGGAAGCGGTCCGTCTGGAAGACCTGGGTGGCCATCTCCGTGCGCAGGGCCGCGAGCGCGCGCTCGACCTGGGCGGCGTCCTGGCCACGCAGGTCCACCGTGCGGATGACGAACGGGGGCACCGTGGGCAGCACCCGCTGCTGTCCGTCCGGCGTCACCACCGCGCGCAGCATGTCGTGGCGCTGGATGATGACGTCCAGGCTCGTGCCCAGCCGCTCCAGGTCCACGCCCAGCAGGTCCACCTCCAGGAAGAAGTAGGTGGACACGCCGCCCAGCTCGAAGGAGCGCGTGCGGCCCAGCAGGTACGCCTGCTGGAGGTCCGTCATGCCGAAGGGCTGGTGGCGCCCCTCGCCGTCATGCACCAGCACCTCCACCGGGGCGGCTTCCGCGCTCGCGGTCCGCGCCAGCTCCGCCGAGCTGGTTTCGGGAGAAGCCTCCAGCGAGAGCTGCCCGAGGATCTCCGAGCACAGGGCCTTGAGGCTCGCGCCCGCCAGGAGCCCGCCGAGCGACAGCGCCACGTTCAGCTCGTTGGCGACGGCGCTCTTGAGCTCCAGCGCCATCAGCGAGTCGAAGCCCGCGTGCGCCAGCGGCGCGTCCACGTCCACGTCCGCGGCGGAGGCGCGCAGGATGACGGCGACCTGGGCGCGCAGCCACTCCACGAGCCGGGGCGTGCGCTGCGCCACTGGCAGGCGCGCGAGCACGTCCCGCAGGCCCGACGAGGCGGGACGGGCGGCGCCCGCCGACGGGGTGACCTCCGCGCGCGTCACCTTCTGGAGCGCCTGAACCGTCGTGCGCTTGAGCAGCGCCCCTTCCGCGCGCAGGAAGACGCGGCCCTGCGCGTCCGCCACGTCCACGTCCGCGACGATCGTCGTGTCCCCGTCCTTCCAGGGGCGCAGCCGCACGTGGGCCCGGGTCGCCGCCGCCGGGGTGGCGGGACCGACGACGAAGCGGGCGACCTCGACGATCATGTAGATGGCGTCCTCGGGCACGTCGCCCGGCAGGCACGCGAAGACCGCCTGGAAGAGCGCGTCCACCAGGCCCGGGTGGACGCGGTAGCCCTCCGCCTCCTTCGCGTCCGGCGCGCGCATCGTCGCGAGCGCCTCGCCCTCGCGGAAGCGGACCTGCTCGATCCACCGCGCCGAGTGCCCGAGCACCAACTGGCGCTTCTCCATGCGCGCGTAGAACTCCGCGCCGTCCAGCGTCTGCCCGCAGCGCGCGAGGATGGCGTCCACGGACTCCAGGCCCTTCTCCTCCTGGGCCTCCGCCAGCCGTCCCTCCACGTGCACCGCCCAGGCGCCGGAGTCCTCGGAAGCCCCCGGCGGCAGGCTGTGGAGCGCGAAGCTCCGCTCGCCCTTCGCATCCGGCGGATCCACCACCAGGTGCGCGACGCGCGTCTCTTCATCGTCCATGAGGAGCCCGCGCCGGACCGACAGGCCCTCCACGCGGCAGGCGCCAGCTCCCGGCGTCAGCGCGTGCCAGGACTGGAGCGCGGCCTCCAGGAAGACGCCCACGTTCACCACCCGCATCCCGCCCATCCGGCAGTCCGCCAGACACGGGTGCTGGGCCGCGTCGTAGCGCACGCGGAACTGCGCCGAAGGCAGCGGCGACGGCAACCGGTGGCCCAGCAGCGTCGTGGCCCCCGCCTCCTCCTGCACGGAGGCCGGGGACCGGACTGCGGCACCGGGCGTGGGGGCTGCGTACCAGTACCGCTTCCGGTCGAAGGTGTACGTCGGCAGCGGGACCCGGCGCGGCTCCAGGCCCGCGTGCAGGCTGTCCCACTCCAGGTCGGCGCCGCGCGTGTAGAGGGCGCCCGCGCTCTCCAGCATGGAGCGCTGGGCGGACAGCCCCTTGCGCATGGAGGGCAGGAAGGCGCGGTCGCCCGCGGGGGCGTAGCGCTTCACCATGCCGATGAGGTGGGGCGCGGGGCCCACCTCCACGAAGGTGTCGAAGCCGTTCTCGAACAGCCACTCCATGCTGGCCTGGAAGCGCACGGCTTCACGGGCATGGTCGCGCAGGTAGCGCGGCCCCAGCATGCCGGGCTCCACGGGCCGGCCGGTCAGATTGGAGATGAGCGGGAGGTTCGGCTCCTGGAACGTGAGCCCGGACGCGGCCTTTTCCAGCGCGTCCAGCATCGGATCCAGCAGCGGCGAGTGGAACGCCTGCGAGACGTTGATGCGCTTGTGCTTGTGGCCCTGCGCCGTCAGCGCCTGGAGCACCTGCTCCACTGCGTCCGCCTGGCCGGAGATGACGATGTTGTCCGGCGCGTTCACCGCGGCCACGGACACGCGGTCGGCCTTGCCCTCCAGCGCCGCGCGCACCTGGGCCTCGCTGGCGAAGACGGACGCCATCGCGCCCGCCGCCGGGAGCGCCTGCATGAGCGCGCCGCGCACGGCGAGCAGCGCCACGGCCGCCTCGGGCTCGAAGACGCCCGCGACGCAGGCCGCGACGTACTCACCCACGCTGTGGCCCAGCACCGCCGAAGGCACGACGCCCCAGCTCTTCCAGAGCATGGCCAGCGCGTACTCCACGGAGAAGAGCGCGGCCTGGGTGTAGCGGGTCTGATCCAGCAGCCCCGCCGTGAAGCCCTCCCCGCGCAGGAGCGTGAGCAGGGGCACGTCCCAGTGGGACTTCAGCGCCTCCGCGCAGCGATCCAACGCCTGCCGGAACACCGGCTGCGAGGCGTGCAGCTCCACCGCCATGCCCGGGAACTGGCTGCCCTGGCCGGTGAAGAGGAAGGCCACCTTCGGCCCCTGCCCCACCTGCGCGCGGCCCAGGGACGCGCCCGCCGGCAGCTCACCCGCCGCGATGGCGGACAGCGCGTGCTGGAGCGACTCCAGGTCGTCCACGGGCAGCGCCACGCGCTCCGCGAACCGGGCCCGGCCGGTGTTCACGCTGAAGCACACGTCCTCCAGGAGCAGGTCGCGCTTCGCCGCCAGGTGCGTCGCGTGCCGCCCCGCCAGCCGCGCCAGCACCGCCGGGCTGCGCGCGGACAGCGTGAAGAGCTGCGTGCCGGGCTCGAAGGTCCGCGCCGGGCGGATCACGGCCGGGGCCTCCTCCACCACCAGGTGGGCGTTGGTCCCGCTCGCGCCGAACGAGCTCACGCCCGCGATGCGCGGACGCTCCGCGCGCGGCCACGCCTCCGGCCGGGTGGAGATGGCCACCGGCAGCGACTCCAGGTCGATCTCCGGGTTCAGCTCCCGGAACTGGACCTGGGGCGGAAGCTCCTCGTTCTGGAGCGCGAGGATGACCTTCATGAGGCCCGCGGCCCCCGCCGCCGGCTCCAGGTGCCCGATGTTGGCCTTGATGGACCCGATGTGGATGCGGTCGCCCTCCGCGCGCCCCTCGCCCAGCGCCGCGCCCAGCGCGCGCACCTCTATCGGGTCGCCGAGCGGCGTCCCCGTGCCGTGCGTTTCGACGTAGCTGACGCGGTCCGCCCCCACGCGCGCGGCCTTGAGCGCGCCGCGGATGACGTCCTGCTGCGCCGCGGGGTTGGGCACCGTGAGCCCGCCGCTGCGGCCGTCCTGGTTGACGCACGAGCCGCGGATCAGCGCGTGGATGTGGTCCTTCGCCGCCACCGCGTCCGACAGGCGCTTGAGCACGAAGACGACACAGCCCTCGCCTCGGGTGTAGCCGTTGGCGTCGCGGTCGAACGTCTTGCAGTAGCCGTCCGGCGACAGCATGCCCGCGCGCGACAGCACCACGAACCACTCCGGCGACAGCAGCACGTTGACGCCACCCGCCAGTGCTAGCGAACACTCCCCCGCGCGTAGGCTTTGACATGCCTGGTGCAGGGCGACGGCGGAAGATGAACAGGCCGTGTCCACGGACAGACTGGGACCGCGCAGGCCCAGCCAGTACGACAGGCGCCCGGCCGCGAACGTGGACGCGTTGCTGGTGAGGCAGTAGGCGTCCAGTTGATCAATGGGCGTCTCCTGCATCAGCTTCTGGCAGTAGTCGTAGTTGGTGATGCCCACGAACACGCCGGCCATGCTCCCCTCGAGCTTGTCGAAGGGCTGCGCCGCGTTCTCCAGGGCCTCCCAGCTCACCTCCAGGAACAGGCGCTGCTGGGGATCCAACGTCGCGGCCTCGCGCGGGGAGATGCCGAACACGCCCGCGTCGAACCGGTCGACCTGCTCCAGGAACCCGCCCTTGAAGCGCTGGCCGTCCGGGGTGGCGCCGCGCTCCTGGGGGAAGGTGCGGATGCCGTCGCCACCGGAGCGCAGGAAGCGCCACAGCGAGGACGGGTCGTCGTTTCCGCCCGGCAGACGGCAGGACATGCCCACCACGGCGATGGGCTCGGAGCGCTGGGACTCGACGGCGTCGAGCTTCCCGCGGAAGTCACGGATGCGCTCCAGGGCACGCTGGAGCAGTTCGTCGCGGTTGGAGGCTTCGGTGGAGACCGGCGGGGTGCTCATGACAGGTGATCCTTGCTGGAAATGGAGGAGGTCTCTTCGAGCTCCCGGGCCAGGAGGTCGGCGATGCTTTCGGCGCCACCTCCCGTCGCCGGGGACAGGCCCTGGGACGCCAGGGGCTGCGGCTCACGCGGCGGTGTCGCGGGTGCCGGGGGTGGCGTGACGAACGTGCCCAACTGCCGGGACAGCCGCTCCACGGTGGGGTTCTCGAAGATGACGGTCACGGCGAACTTGCGTCCCAGCTGCTGCTCCAGCCGGTTGCGCAGCTGCCCGGCCATCACGGAGTCCATGCCCATCTGGAAGAAGCCCCCCTTGGGGTCGAGCCGGGCGGCGTCGAACTTCAGGATGCGCGCCACCTCCGCGTGCACCAGGCCGCGCAGCTTCGTGGCGCGCTCGCGCTCCGGCAGCTCCGCCCAGCCGGCCAGCTGCGGCGAGGCCGGAGCGCGGGCTTCCGCGGGGCGGCGTGCGGGTTCGGGGGGCGTGTCACGCACCGCCGCGCGGGGCAGCTCCAGGCTGGTGGAGCGCACCGACGCGAGCATCGTGACGGGCCGCTCCTTGAACCAGAAGGACTCGCGCTCGAAGGGATAGGTCGGCAGCCGCAGGAAGTGCCCGTGGGGCGCCAGCAGCCGCTCCAGGCGCAGGCCCAGGCCCGCCGCGTGGAGCGCCGCCGCGGACGTCAGCAGGGCCCCCAGCGCATCCTGGCTCCCCCGGAGGCAGGACACCGCCAGCACGTCCGTCAGTCCCTGGCGCGCGGCGGCCTCCGCCACCGGCGCCGTGAGCACCGGCTCCGCGCCCAGCTCCACGAAGAGCACGTGGCCCGCGCGCAGCGCCTCCTCGATGCCCGGCACCGCCTGCGCGGGCCGGCGCAGGCACCGCGTCCAGGCGCCGGCGCCCAGGGACTCGCCATCCAGCACCGTCCCGTCCGCCGCGTACAGGGGCACCGTCGTGGGCCGGGGCATCAGTCCCGCCAGCGCCGCGCTCAGCGCTCCGGCCGCCGCCTCTCCCTTCGCCACCAGGGCGCCGCACTCACGAGCGACGCGCGCGGCGTCCTCCAGCGACAGCGCTCCCGCGACGTGGGCCGCGGCGATCTCTCCCACGCCCTGCCCGAGCACCGCGCCCGGCTCCACGCCCCATGAGCGCCACAGCTCGGCGAGCGCCACCTGCACGGCGAAGTGCTCCCCCACCCCGTCCGCGCCCTGCCCCTGCTGGAGCGCGCCGCGACAGCGCTCCAGGGCCTGGGCGAACACCGGACAGTCGCGGCCCAGCGCCGCCAGCCGGGCCCCCGCCAGCCGGGGCTCCGAGGGGAAGAGGAACACCGGCCGCCCCGGCCTTCCAGCGGTGCCCGTCCATGCGCCCGGGGGCCGGACGTCCTGCTGGAGCGCGCGCAGCTGCTGTAGGGCCTCCTCCCGGGTGCGGACGACAAGCCCCACCCGGTGGTCGTGGTGCGTCCTGCGCAGCGCGGCCGTGGCGCAGATGTCCTCCAGCGTCTCATGCTGGCCGGCGCCGTGGGTCAGGTGGTCCGCCAGACGCCGGGCCACGTTCGCCAGCGCCGTGCGGCTGCGGGCGGAGAGCACCAGCAGGTGGGCGCGCTCCGCGCCAGGCAGCGAGGGCCGGACGCGGGCCTCGGGCCGCGCGGACTCCAGGGTGCCCAGCACGACGTGCGCGTTGGTGCCGCCCGCGCCGAACGAGCTGACCGCGCCGTACCGGCGCTCCGCAGGGTCCGTCCACGGCGTCGACTCCGTGGGCACGAAGAGGCGCGTGCCCTCCAGCGAGATGTGCGGGTTGAGCGCCTGGAAGTGCAGGTTCGCCGGGATGACGCCGTGCTTGAGCGACAGCGCGACCTTGAGGATGCCGACGATGCCGGCGCCCGCCTCCAGGTGCCCGATGTTCGTCTTGATGGAGCCGAGCGCGCAGGGCCGCCGCTCGCCTTCCGCGGCGCCGTAGACCTCGGAGAGGGCCTCCACCTCGATGGGGTCGCCCAGCGACGTGCCCGTCCCGTGCGCCTCGATGAGCCCCACCTCCGAGCCGGTGAGCCGGGCGCGCTCCAGCGCCTTGCGGATGACGGCGCGCTGGGCCCCGCCGTTGGGGGCCGTGAGACCGTTGCTGAGCCCGTCCTGGTTGACGGCCGAGCCGTGGATGACGGCCCACACCGGGTCCCCGGCCGCGATGGCGTCCGACAGGCGCTTGAGCACCACCACGCCGCAGCCCTCGCCGCGGACGTAGCCATCCGCGCGCGCGTCGAACGTCTTGCAGCGCCCGTCCGGCGCCAGCGGCAGGCCCTTGGAGTGCGCCACCGACACCACGGGCGACAAGAGCAGGTTGAGCCCGCCCGCGATGGCGGTGGAGCTCTCCCCGTTGCGCAGGCTCTGGCAGGCCTGGTGGACCGCGACGAGCGACGAGGAGCAGGCCGTGTCGAAGGCCATGCTCGGCCCGCGCAGGTCCAGCAGGTACGAGAGCCGGTTGGGGATGATGCAGTTGGTGCCACCCACCAGCGAGTACGTGCCCAGCACCTGCGGCTCGGAGAGCTGGAGCTGGAGGTAGTCGTTCCCGTTGGCGCCCACGAAGACGCCCGTGTCCGTGCCCGCGAGCGCCTTCGCGCTCAGGCCCGCGTCCTCCAGCGCGTGCCACGCCACCTCCAGGAAGAGGCGCTGCTGCGGATCCATCTGCTCCGCTTCCCGGGGCGAGATGCCGAAGAAGTACGGGTCGAAGCGGTCGGGCGCGTCGAGGAACGCGCCGTAGCGCATGTGCATCCGCCCCGGCGTGGCTACGTCCGCGTCGTAGTAGCGCGACAGGTCCCACCGGTCCGCGGGCACCTCGCTGACGGCGTCGACCTTGCCGCACAGCATCTTCCAGAGCGTCTCCGGGGTCTCTCCGCCCCCGGGGATGCGGCACCCCAGGCCGATGATGGCGATGGGCTCCCGGCCCCGGGACTCCAGGGACTCATACCGGGCCCGGAGGTCCTTCAGCGCGTCGAGGCTGCGCTTGAGCAGCGTGGGATCATTCGCGGTGGGCAGTGGGGCCGTCATGGTCAGGACTCCTTGATGAGGTGGTGGACCTGGGCGAGCTCGGCCTCCAGCAGCCGCTCCAGCTCCAGGTCGGAAGGCAAGGCCGCGTCCACGGGCATGACGGGGGCGGCGGGCACGGGCGCGGGCGGCATGGCGCGCGCCGGAGCGGGCCGGGCCACGGGCGCGGACGGGGCCTGGCTCAGGACGAAGCCCGTCAGCGCCTCCACCGTGGGGTGGTTCCAGAGCGCGGTGGCGGACAGCCGGATGCCGGTGCGCGCCTCGATGCGGTTGCGCAGCTCCAGCGACATGACGGAGTCCATGCCCAGGGTGCGCAGCGGTTGATCCACGGGGACACGCGCCGGGGCCAGCTTGAGCACCGTGGCCACCACCTGCCGCAGTTCGTCCTCGGCGCGGGCCCGCCGCCGCGAGGGCTCCAGCGCGCCCAGCTCATCGAACAGCGTCCGGGACGCAGCGGCGGCCGGGCGGGCCTCGTCATTCCGGGCGACAGCGGGCCGCGCCACGTCGAGCACGCGGACCTTCAGCCCGTCGACGTGGAACAGGGGCTCGCCCGCGTCGGTGAACGCCACCACGTCCACCAGGAACACCGGCCCCTCGCCGCCCGGACGGCGCTGCGCGTGGACGTGGAAGGCCCCTTCCGGGAGGCGGTGGAGCGCGAACCCGTCCACCCCCACGCTGATGAGCTGCCGTCCCCGGAACACGAGGCTGGGCGGCAGCGTGGCGATGGAGAGCTGGAGCGCGGAGTCGATGCAGGCCACCCGGGCCAGCTCCAGGTCCACGGCGGTCGAGGGCGGAAGGATGCGCCCCAGCGCCTGCGCCTCGCGGGACCAGACGCAGTCCACGCCACGGAAGGCGCCGCGGTACTCCAGCCCGCAGCCCGCCAGCAGCTCGTAGTACCGCACGGAGTCCAGCAGCATCACCGCGGAGCCGCGCAGCGCGTCCCGGAGCGCCAGCGCCTCCTGCGCCCGCTCCCGCCCCATCGCCGCCGCCGGCCCCGCGTCCACCAGGGCCCGCGCGTGGGGAACCCACGTGCCGCCCTCGCCCTGGGAGAACACCTGGAGCTCGCGCTGCGCGTCGCGCACGGAGAGCACGGTCTGCACGCGCGGCGCGGGCTCGGAGCCCAGAATCAACGGCTGCGGGAAGGCGATGTCCCTCAGCGCCACGGGCGCGGTCCCCAGCGCCTCCTTCGCGGCCCGCAGCGCCATGGACAGGAAGACGGCGCCAGGAACCACGGCGTCACCGCCCACGCGGTGGTCGGCGAGGAAGCCGGACACGTCCGCGCCCCACCCGGCCTGCCAGTGGTGCAGCCGAGGCTCCACGGCGGACGGGAAGTGGCTACCCAGGAGCCCCTCGCCACTCGGGCGGCTGGCGGCGACGGGAGCACGGACCACGGGCGCTGTCTCCAGCCAGAAGCGCTCGCGCTGCCAGGGGTAGGAAGGCAGCGGCACCCCGGGGCGCCCCGCGCGGGTGATGGCGCTCCAGGCGGGCTCCAGTCCTCGCGTGTAGAGCGCCGCCATGGAGCGCAGCAGCGTCTCGCGCTCGGACTCGTTGCGCCGCAGCGACGGCAGCACCTCGCCCGGCTGGTCCACGTCGGCCAGCTCCTGCTCCACGGCGGGCAGCAGGATGGGATGCGGGCTCATCTCGATGAAGACGTCGTGCCCCGCCTCGCGCGCGCGCCGGACCGCCGAGGCGAAGAGGACGGGGTCGCGCAGGTTGCGCACCCAGTAGCCCGCGTCGAAGTCGCGGCCGTCCGTCACCGCGTCCAGGACCGTGGAGTGGATGGGCACCGCCGACGGCATGGGCCGCACTTCCGCCAGCACCTCCAGCAGCTCGGCCTTGAGCGCGTCCATTTGAGGGCTGTGGGAGGCGACATCCACCTTGACCCAGCGCCAGAAGACGCCGCGGGCCTGGAGCGCCTGGGAGATGACCTCCAGCGCCTGCGGCTGGCCCGACAGCACGGTGGAGCGGGAGCTGTTGCTCACGGCCACGGCGACCTGCGCCTCGTGGCCGCGCAGGACCTCCCGGGCCTCGTCCAGCGTGAGCTCCGCGGCGAGCATGGCGCCCTGCCCGCTCACCCGGCGGAGCAACTGGCTGCGGCGGCAGATGATCCGCGCGGCGTCCGCCAGGTTCAGCGCGCCCGCGACATACGCCGCCGCGACCTCGCCCATGCTGTGGCCGATGACCGCCTTCGGCCGCACGCCCCAGGAGCGCCAGAGCGCGGCCAGCGCCGCCTCCACGGCGAAGAGCACCGGCTGCACCACGTCCACCCGGGCCATCCGGGACGCGGACTCGGACGCCTCCAGCTCCTCCAGCACGGACCAGCCGGTGAGCGCGTGGATGGCGGCGTCGCACCGCCCGAGCTCCGCGCGGAAGACCGGCTCGTCACGCAAGAGCTGCCGCGCCATCCCGTGCCACTGCGAGCCCTGCCCCGGGAAGACGAACACCACCGAGGGCGCCTTCGCGAGCGCCGGGGTCACCAGCCGCTCATGGGGCTCGCCCCGGGCGAACGCGTCCAGCGCCTGGGCCACGTCCTCCGTTCCCCGAGCGACCACCGCCAGCCGCTCCGCGTGGTGCGTCCGGCGCAGCGCGGCCGTGGCGGCGACGTCCTCCACCTGAGTCCAGGGCGCCTGGCGAAGCGTCCCGGCCATGCGCGCCGCCAGCTCCCGGAGCGCCTGCGGGGTATGGGCGGACAGCGGCACCAGCGCGTCGCGGGCGGCGGGGGGGGCCGCCCCCGCGCATCCCAGCCGGAACAGCGTGGCGCGCGCTTCGTACAGGGCCAGCCGCTCGTCCTCGTCCCGCGTGGTGGACGGCAGGACGACAGGCGGCGGCTGCCGGCCCTCGGCGGCCTGCTGCAGGGCGCCCACCAGCACGGGGTGCGGGCTGAGCTCCACCAGCGCGTCCACGCCGTCCGCCACCAGCGACTCAAGCACCGGGGCCAGCCACACCGGCGTGCGCAGGTTCTGGCCGAAGTAGCGCCCGTCCACGTCCGGCCCCTCCATCCGCCGCCGCAGCGCGGTGGAGATCATCGGCAGGCGCGCGGGCTTCGGGCGCAGCCCGGCGAGCACCGCCTCCAGCTCCGGGAGGATCTCGTCGATCTGCGGGCTGTGCGCGGCGACGTT
The DNA here is from genome assembly GCF_054512695.1 of Corallococcus sp. M7. Classification (NCBI taxonomy): domain Bacteria; kingdom Pseudomonadati; phylum Myxococcota; class Myxococcia; order Myxococcales; family Myxococcaceae; genus Corallococcus; species Corallococcus sp. M7. Next base: position 4,467,453 of record NZ_CM137252.1, on the reverse strand, counting down.
CACGCGGATCCGCGCGCACAGCTCCTTGCGGCGCTTCAGCTCCGCGAGGAGCGCGTCGAGCGCGGCCGGGTCGCCGGACAGCACGGTGGACCGGGGGCCGTTGTGGCCGGCCAGCACCACCGCCCCATTCGTGGCCTCCAGCAGCCCGGTCAGCGCGTCGGGCGGCAGGTTGACCACGGCCATGCCGCCCCGGTCCGCCAGCAGCTTCTGCAGGCGGCTGTAGTGGTGGATGACGAGCGCCGCCTCCTCCAGGTCCAGGATGCCCGCGATGTGCGCGGCGGCGATCTCCCCCAGGCTGTGCCCCACCACGACGTCCGGGGTGATGCCCCAGGCGCGCCACTGCTCCGCCAGGGCCACCTGGAACGCGAAGAGGAGCGGCTGCACCACGTCCACGTCGTCGTAGCGGGCGACGCCCTCCGCCTTGAACAGCTCCTCCCGGAGCGACTGGCCGGAGTGGACCGCCAGCGCCGCGTCCACACGCTCGAAGGCCGCGCGGAAGGCGTCCTCCGTGAGCAGCATGCGCCGGCCCATGCCCACCCACTGGCCGCCCTGCGGCGCGCAGACGAAGGCGACCTTCGGAGGCCTGCCAGGCGCCGTCCCCAGCGTCACCGTCCCCGCCACGCCGTCCAGGAACCCTCCCAGGCGCGCCTCCAGCTCGCCCCGGGTGCGCACGCACACGGTGAGCCGCTCCGGGCCGCTAGAAGCCTCCGGCGCCAGCGCCGCGTGGAGCGCGTCGAGCGGCATCCCGGACCGCAGGGCCTCCAGCGCGCGGCGGGCCTCGGCCTTCAGGCCCCCGGCATCGGGCGCCGCCAGCCCCACCCAGGCGAGCCGCGACGGAGGAGCCTCCTGGAGCACGACGTGGGCGTTGGTGCCGCCCCAGCCGAACGCGCTGACGCCCGCCACGGCCGGCCCGTCCTGCACCGGCCACGCCCGGGTCTCCCGCGAGACCTCCAGCCGGAGCTCCTCGAACGGGATGAGCGGGTTGGGCCGCGTGAAGTGGAGGCTGGGCACCACCGTGCGCTGCTCGACGCACAGGCAGGCCTTGAGGAAGCCGGCGATGCCCGCGGCCCCCTCCAGGTGCCCGATGTTGGTCTTCACCGAGCCGATGACCAGCGGAGGGCCCTCTCCGCGCGCCTTCGCGAACACGGCCCCGAGCGCGCCCGCTTCGATGGGGTCTCCCAGCGCCGTCCCCGTGCCGTGCGTCTCCACGTAGCCCACCGCGCCGGGAGCCACGCCCGAGCGCGCGAGGACCTGCCGCACGAGCTTCTCCTGGGCCTCCGGGTTGGGCGCCGTGAGGCCGTTGCTCGGCCCATCGTTGTTGCTGCCCGTGGCGCGGATGACGCAGCGGATGGTGTCGCCCGCGGCGAGCGCGGCGGAGAGCGGCTTGAGGACCACCACGCCCCCGCCCTCTCCGCGCCCGAAGCCGTCCGCGCTCGCGTCGAAGGCCTTGCACAGGCCGTCCGGCGACAGGCCGCCGAAGCGGGACAGCGCCACCATGGTGTGCGGCGAGGCCATCACGCTGACGCCGCCGACGATGGCCGTGGTGCTCTCCCCCGCCCACAGGCTCTGGCAGGCCAGGTGGACCGCCACCAGCGACGACGAGCACGCCGTGTCGATGACGAGGCTGGGCCCCTGGAGGCCCAGCACGTACGACAGCCGGTTGGCGATCATGTTGAGCGCCTGCCCGGTGGCCGTATGCGGCGTGATGCGCCCCGGCTCCGCGCCGCCCAGCTCCGCGTAGTCCCGCCAGATGGCGCCGACGAACACGCCCGTCGCCGTCGCGTGCAGCTCGCGCGGGACGATGCCCGCGTCCTCGAGCGCCTCCCACGCCAGCTCCAGGAACAGGCGCTGCTGCGGATCCATCTCCGCCGCCTCACGCGGGGAGATGCCGAAGAACAGCGGATCGAACATCGCGATGTCCGGCAGGAACCCGGCGCGGCGCGGCACGGGCGCGCTGGCCCCGCCAGCATCCGCCTGCTGCAACCGCCCGTCCGTCCAGCGCCCGGCGGGGACCTCCGACACCGCGTCGCGTCCGGTGCGCAGCAGCTCCCAGAACGCGGTGAGGTCCGGCGCGCCCGGAAGGCGGCAGGCCATGCCCACCACCGCGATGGGCTCGTCGCGGGCCACGGAAGGTCCGGCGGCCTCCACGACAGCCGCGGCGTCCGCATCCCCCGTGGCCAGGTGCCGCATCAGCGCGTCCACGCTGGCGTGGCGCCAGAAGACGGTGGGAGACACGTCGCGTCCCGCCAGCTCCGTCAGCGCCCTTCCGAGCGCCACCGCGCCCAGCGAGTCCAGGCCGTAGTGGCTGAAGGGCCGGCGGGAGTCGATCTGATCCGGCGACAGGCCGTTGCGGCGCGCCAATGCCTCCAGCAGGTGGGACCTGATCGCGGACAGCACGGAGGCATCCGTGACAGGAGCAGAGTTCGTCGGCGCACCCAAGGCAGTTCCCCCAGTCAGCCCTTCCCCAAGGGCTCGGTTTCCACGTCAGCGCAGGGCAGACCCCGCCCGCGCTTGAAGCCACTCAAGACATGACAAGACCGTCACCGCGAACGCGGACTCGCGCGCCAGCGCGAAGAGCCTGGGCGCGAAACATCGGATGTCTGGGAGGAAGCCCCGGGGCGTTGCCCGGGGCCCCGGGCACTACGCCGTGCGCGCCGCCGCCCCGGCCGGGCGGGTCCACGCGAATTCCTTCAGCGCCGGCTCCAGCTCCACGCCGCCCAGGTGGTTCGCGTAGTTCACCAGCACCTGCTGGGAGAGGGCGAGGATGACGTCGAGCGCGTTGGCGTTCGTGAAGCCCTGGGCCGTGAACCGGCTCCAGAGGTCGTCTCCCACGTACCCCTTCTCACGGACCACCGTCCGGGTGAACTCCGCGAGCACCTCCAGCCGCGGATCCGGCAGCGTCGTCCCCGACCGGAGCGCGGCCACGAGCGCATCCGGGACCTGGAGCTTGCGACACAAGAAGGTGTGGAAGGCCATGCAGTACGAACAGTCGTTCTCCCAGCCGATGGTCATGATGACCACCTCGCGCTCCACCGGGCCCAGGGAGGACTGCGCCAGCAGCGGCCCCATCTGCGCGAAGGCCTGCGTCACACCGGGCGACTCCGCGATGAGCCCCAGCAGGTTCGAACGGAAACCGGCGGACTTCTCCACCGCGGCCAGCACCGGACGGGACTGCTCCGGCGCGCTCTCAATCGTATGAATCCTCAGTCGCCCCAAGACTCATCCTCCCCACGAATTGGAATGTTGGATTCAATTGACAATGCCACCGTAAGAAATGCGTTTCAACAAAGAATTGCATTCATTTGGATTCTCTCTATGCGCCATTTATGGCTGATTTATGGGGATTTTCTGTATGATTATCACCCCAAAAAACACCAGTAGTTTCAAGCACTTGAGAAAATTCAGGAAGAATCGACTGGTCCGGCGTAACGCCGGCCAGGGGTCGCGACCTTAATCACTGGCAAGCCGCAATCATGCGGCCTCAGGAGTTCTCAATGTCCCGTCTGAACCTTGTCGACGCTTCGCACGCCACGCTCAAACCCATCAAGGAGAAGCTGGGCGCCAACCTTCCTCCGCCGGTCCGGGTGCTCGCCAATTCGCCCGCGGCGATGAGCGCCTTCTTCGCGCTGCACGGGACGCTGGGCCAGGGCCAGTTGACGCCGCGCGTCCGTGAGCAGATCGCGCTCGCGGTGGGCAACGCGCAGGGCTGCCGCTACTGCGTCTCGCACCACACCGCGCTGGGCCGCAAGACGGGCCTCTCGGATCTGGAGCTGGATCAGGCGCGCTCTGGCAAGGCGCCGGACGCCAAGGTGGAGGCGGCGCTCCAGTTCTCCCGGCAGATCGCGGCGCGCCGCGGCGCGGTGACGGACGCGGAGCTGGCGGCGGTGCGCGCCGCGGGCTGGACCGACGGCGACGTGGTGGAGATCCTGGCGCAGGTCGTCGCCACCACCTTCGGCAACTACCTCAACCACCTGGCCCAGACGGAGATCGACATCCCGCCCGTGGACCTGGTCCCGGCGGCGGTCATCGACGGAATCCACGCGTGACAGCGACCTTCGAGCCCGGGGCCCGCTTTCCCGACCTGGAGTTGCGGGACGGGACGGGCAAGCCCACGCGGCTGGCCGAGGCCATGGGCGGCGAGGCGGCGGTGGTGTTCTTCCTCCGCAACGCCGCCTGTCCGGTGTGCCGCAACCACCTGAAGACGCTGGCGAAGCGCCAGGGTGACATCGCGGCGAACCAGGCGAAGGTGATCTCGGTCATCCCGGACGGTCCCGAGGAAGCGCGGGAGCTGTCCACCTGGCTGGGGCTGCCGGTGCCGGTGCTGACCAGCGGCTCGGGCACGCACGCGGAAGCAGGCCTGGAGCCGATCCTCTGGGGCAAGCTCCAGCCGAGCGGCACCGTGCTGCTGGCCCCCTCCCGGGAGGTCGTCTACGGGAGGCAGTCCGCCCTGCCGCCGCTGGGCTTCAACGAGAAGGAACTGATGACCGCGCTCGCACGCGGAGCGCATCGCCCCGCCTAGACGACGCAAGTCGTCATGCGTCATCCGGGTCTTCCGGCCTTCCCCCTTCGGCGGCTTTCGCCGAAGGGGGTTAGGATGGCGGAGCCATGCCTGATGACAGCTCCCCGGATGCCGCCACCGAACGCGCCCAGTTCCTCTCCTGGATCACCCTGCTCGTCCACCAGCACCGCGCGCGCCTGGTGACGGCCGCGAGGCGCCGGGGTCTGCCTCCCGAGGACGCGCTCGACTGCGTCCAGGACGCCTTCGTCACCTTCCTGAAGATGCCGGAGGCCACGACCCTGTCGGCCCGCTCCGCCGAGGTCGAGCGCCTGCTGTCCACGCTGGTGGCCCACGCCGCGCTGAACCAGCGGCGCAAGCTGGCGCGCCGGGCGCTGCCGACCGACATCGAGCTGTCCGACGTGGCTTCCGACCTGCCCTCGGCGGACACGCTGGTGGCGGAGGCGGAGGCGCGGGTGAGCCTGGTGCGCTGCGTCCAGCAACTGTCTCAGATGCAGCAGGCCGTCATCCGCCTCCGGCTCCTGGACGAGCGTCCAGGCGAGGAGGTCTCCACGCTGCTGGAGATCTCGCCGGAGAACGCGCGCATCCTGCTGTTCCGCGCGCGCCAGCGCCTGCGGGAGTGCCTGGTGCTGGCGATGAAGGACCCGGGGCCGCCCGACATGGCCGCCGCGGAGACCGCGCCCCAGTCCCTACAGGACACCGCCGCGGCCCAGCGCCTCAGGCACTCCTGAGCGGGCGCTACAGCACCTCGGCGCCCAGGTCGGGGAACACCTTCCCCACCTTGCCGAGCAGGTAGTCCCCGTAGGTGCCCTGGAAGGCGTGGACGCTCCGCCGGTCCCACCGCTCCGCGTGGTCGTCCGCGCCCGCGTCCTTCAGGGCGGGCGAGTCGATGGCGCGCACCTCCGCCGTCCAGTCCGGATCGAAGAAGAACGGCAGCGACAGCCGGTCGCGGCCGGCGCGGTTGAGCACCCGGTGCGGCGTGGAGCGGTACACGCCGCGCGTCATCCGGTCGAGCATGTCGCCGATGTTGCACACGAACGCGTCCTCCACCGGCGGCGCGTCCACCCAGCGAGTGTGCCCGTCCTGGCGCGTCTTCACCTGGAGCCCGCCCGCGTCGTCCTGCTTGAGGATGGTGAGCACGCCGTAGTCGGTGTGCTCGCCCACGCCCCACACCGGCAGGCCCTGCGCGTCCACCTCCGGGCCTGGCGGGTAGTTGAAGATGCGGAAGAGCACGGTCGGATCCGCCATGTACCGGGTGGCGAAGAAGTCCGGCTCCAGTTCCAGGCTGAGCGCGATGCCGGACATCAGCGCGTGTCCCAGCGACGTCAGCGCCGCCATGTACGCCAGCACCGCGCCGCCCAGCTCCACCGGCTCCCGGGGGAACAGGTTCGCTCCGTGCAGCGGGGTGCCGGCGCGCACGCGCGGATCGTCCGGCGGCAGCTCCGTGCCGAAGTACAACCCCTCCTTGCGGTCCGGCCGGCCCGAGGTGAGCTCCCCGCCCACGGGGAAGAAGCCCCGCCACGCCCTGCCCCCGAGCGCCATGCGCACCCGCTGCTTCTCCTCCTGCGGCCGCGCGAAGAAGTCCCGAGCCAGCGCCTCCAACCGGGTCTGAAGCCCCACGTCCACGCCATGGCCCACGACGTAGAAGAAGCCGGTGTTCCGGCAGGCCGCGCCCATGCGAGCGGCGACCTCCCTTCGGGCCTGGAGGCTCGACGCGGGGTCGACGAGGGCTCGGACGTCGATGAGGGGCACGGTGTCCATGGCGCGGACTCTAGCCAGACCGGGGCCCCTTCCCGCTACCCTCGCGGTCCATGACCTCCGCTCGCGTCCCTGGCTCCCCGCTGCGGGTGGGCCTCCTTGGCTATGGCCTGTCCGGCTCGCGCTTCCATGGGCCCCTCATCGCCGCGGAACCCGCCTTCGTCCTGGCCGCCGTGGCGTCGAGCCGCACGGAGGCCGTGGCCCGTGACTGGCCGGGCGTCCGCACGGGAACCGTGGAGTCACTGCTGGCGGATCCAGACCTGGACGTGCTCGTCGTGTGCACGCCCAACGCGGCGCATGCCTCGCTCACGGAACAGGCGCTTCGCGCGGGCAAGCACGTGGTGGTGGAGAAGCCCTTCACGCTGGACGCGGACGAGGCGCTGCGGCTGGACGCGCTCGCGAAGGAGCGAGGGCTCTGCCTCACCGTGTTCCACAACCGGCGCTGGGACGGTGACTTCCTCACCGTGCGGCATTTGCTGGAGCAGGGACGGCTGGGGACACTCTACAGCCTGGAGAGCCACTTCGACCGCCTCCGGCCGCAGGTGAAGGATCGCTGGAAGGAGCAGGACGTGCCCGGCGGTGGGACGCTCTGGGACTTGGGCTCGCACCTCGTCGACCAGGCCGTGCAGCTCTTCGGCCTGCCAGAGTCGGTGGTAGCGGACCTGGGCCGGCAACGTCCGGGCGCGCGGGGCACGGACTGGTTCCACCTGGTGCTGCGCTACGGCGCGCTGCGCGTGGTGTTGCACTCCGGCTCCGTGGTGCACGCGCCGTGGCCCCGCTTCGTGTTGCAGGGCGACCGCGATGCGTACGTGAAGCACGCGCTGGATCCGCAGGAGGGACAGCTCGAAGCGGGCCTGCGTCCCGGCCATCCGGACTTCGGCCGCGAACCCCCGGAGCGCCACGGCCGGTTGCTGGCGTCGGGGGAAGTTGTCGCCACGGTCCCTGGAGACTACGGCCAGTTCTACCGGCAGCTCGGCGCCGCCATCCTCCACGGCGCACCGGTTCCCGTGACGGCGCTGAGCGCGAGCGAGACGGTTCGGGTCATCCAGGCCGCCATCCAGAGCGACGTGGAAGGCCGCCGCGTTCCGCTGCCTTCACGCGACTGAAGAATCAAAGCGTCTTCTCCAACACCCGGAACGTGGGCGACGCGTAGCCCGCGTGCGTCCCATGGGAATGGAAGACGTAGCCCTGGCGCGCGTACCACGCGTGGTGCGACGTGAGCGCGAGCCGCACCGACAGCCGCACGCGCGTCTGGCCCAACTCGCGCGCTCGGGACTCCACCGCTTCCATGAGGCGCAGCGACGCGCCCTGGCCCCGGTGCGAGGGCAGCACCGCGAGCCGGTCCAGGTACAGGTGATCCACCTTCGGGTGGAAGAACACGCAGCCGAAGAGGATGCCGTCGGACTCCGCGACGAAGGCGCCACCGTCCGACAACTCGCGCCGCACCACGGCCTCTGTCTTGTCGTGCGCGCTGGAGGGCGGATCCAGGCGTCCCCGGTATTCCTCGAAGGCGTCGCGCAGCACCTGGGTGATCCGCCCGGCGTCGGTGGGCACGGCTTCGCGGATCCGGAAGGGCTCGGGCATTCCCGAAGTCTAGTGGAAACGTCAGGCGCGAGCGTTTCACCACCACGGTGAAACACCGCTGAAACATGTCACCAGAGACCGGGCGTGGAGCCGAATTCCCGCTCTGTGCCCACCGCCCGCACGGCCGCGCTTCAGAGCGGGCTGACAGCCAGGCCCTCTCGCCCAAATCGCTGCGGGTGTGTCGGAGGGCCTGTCTACTATCCCGCGCGCTCGCGAGCCGGAGACCCCCCGTCACATCTCCTCCACGAGCGTTCGCGAGCCCCCCTCCCAAGGAGTCCCTGGCCCATGGCTTCCACCCCTGAGCAGAAGCGCGCGCGTCTTGCGGAACTGCTGCGCGAGAAGCGCCGCCCTACGTCCCGGGTCCCGGCGTCGTTCGGCCAGGAGCGCATGTGGTTCCAGGAGCGGCTGGCGCCCGGGCAGGCGGGATTGAACCTGCTCTTTTCGGTGCGATTGGAGGGACTGCTCGATGTGCCCTCGCTGGTGGGGAGCCTGAACGAAGTGGCGCGCCGCCACGCGGTGCTGCGCACCACCTTCGTGGAGCAGGACGGACGGCCGTGGCAGCGCATCGCGCCGGAGCTGGAGGTGCCCCTACCCGTGGTGCCCGTGGCGGATGCCGCGGAGGCCTGGCGCAGGTTGCACGAAGAGGCTCGCGCGCCGTTCGACCTGGAGCAGGGGCCGCTGCTGCGCGCCGTGCTCTTCGCCGTCTCCTCCACCGAACACCTGTTGCTGCTCGCGCTGCACCACACCGTGTCCGACGGCTGGTCCATGGGACTGCTGGTGCACGAACTGGGCGTCCTCTATGAGGCCCTGACTTCGGGCAGAACGCCGGAGCTGCCCGCGTTGGCGTTGCAGTACGCGGACTTCTCCGTGTGGCAGCGGGAGTCGTTGAAGGGCGAGGCGCTGGAGGCGTCGCTGGACGTGTGGCGCTCGCGGCTGGATGCGCGGGCGTTCCTGTCGCTGCCCACGGATCGGCCTCGCGCGGGAGGGGCGGACAGCCGGGGCGCGACCGTGTCCGCGATGTTGCCCGCGGCGCTGGTCCAGCGGCTCGCGGCCCTGGCGGCGCAGGAGGGCACCACCCTCTTCACGGTGTTGCTCGCGGGCTTCAACGTGTTGCTCCTGCGCTACTCCGGGCAGGACGACCTCACGGTCGGAACGCCCGTCGCCGGACGCTCGCGCGCGGAGCTGGAGCCGCTGGTCGGGTTGTTCGTCAACACGCTCGCGCTGCGCACATCGCTCGCGGGGGATCCGTCGTTCCGCTCGCTCATGGGCCGCGTGCAGGCGACGTCGGTGGAGGCCTTCGCGCACCAGGACGTGCCCTTCGAGAAGCTGGTGGAGGTGCTCCAGCCTCCGCGCCACCTGGACGTGCCGCCGTTCTTCCAGGTGATGTTCGTCCTGCAGAACACGCCCCTTCCGGCCGTGCGTCTGCCCGGGCTGTCGCTGGACGCGCAACTGGTAGACAGCGGCTTCGCGCAGTTCGACCTCACCCTCTTCGCCTTCGAACAGGCGGACGGCGTGCGCCTCACCGCCGAGTACCGCACCGCCCTCTTCGATGAGGCCACGATGGTGCGGCTGATGGGGCACCTGCGCGTCCTGCTGGAGGACGCCGTCTCCCGGCCGGATGCGCGCCTGTCGGAGCTGTCCCTCCTGGATGCGGCCGAGCGGCAGCGCGTGCTCCATGCGTGGAACGGGCCCCGGGAGGCGTTTCCTCGTGGGGTGCTGCTGCATCAGCTTGTGGAAGCGCAGGTCGCACGCACTCCGGACGCGGTGGCTGTCACTTTCGGAGAGACGGCGCTCACCTATGCGCAGCTGGATGCCCGGGCCAATCAGCTCGCGTGGCACCTGCGCTCCGTGGGTGTGGGGCCGGAGGTTCGCGTCGGGCTGATGCTGGAGCGGTCGCTGGAGCTGGTGGTGGCGCTGCTCGCGACGTTGAAGGCGGGAGGGGCGTACGTGCCGCTGGATCCGTCCCTGCCCGCGCAGCGGCTCGCGTGGATGTTCGAGGACGCCCGGCCCGCCGTGGTGCTCATCCAGGAGCGGCTGATGGCGCGGCTGCCGGATGGGAACGCCGTGCCGGTGCTCCGCCTGGACTCCCAGTGGGCGGAGGTGGCACGGCAGCCGTCCAGTGCGCCGCCGCCGGTGGCCTCCGAGGACGCGCTGGCGTACGTCATCTTCACCTCCGGCAGCACGGGGCGGCCGAAGGGCGCGATGAACGCGCACGCGGGCATCGTCAACCGGCTCCTGTGGATGCTGGGGACGCTGCCGCTGTCATCGGGCGATGCGGTGTTGCAGAAGACGCCGTTCAGCTTCGACGTGTCCGTGTGGGAGTTCTTCTGGCCGCTGATGACGGGGGCGCGGCTGGTGGTGTCTCGGCCCGGAGGACACCAGGAGCCGGACTATCTGGCGGACCTCATCGCGCGGGAGCGCATCACCGTCACGCACTTCGTGCCGTCCATGCTCCAGGCGTTCCTCGAAACACCCGGCCTGGAGCAGTGCGTGTCGCTGCGCCAGGTGGTGTGCAGCGGTGAAGCGCTGCCGCTGGAGCTGGCCGAACGGTGCCTGACACGGCTGCCCCATGTCCGGCTGCACAACCTCTATGGCCCCACCGAGGCCGCGGTGGAGGTCACCGCGTACGAGTGCGTCCGTGGCGAGCTGGGCCGTTCCGTGCCCATCGGGTATCCGGTGGCGAATACGGCGATCCGGCTGCTGGACGCTTCGCTGCGGCCGGTGCCCCAGGGTGTTCCCGGTGAGCTGTTCATCGGGGGCGTGCAGGTGGGCCGCGGGTATCTGGGCCGCCCGGACCTGACCGCGGAGCGCTTCATCCCGGATGCTTACAGCGACACGCCCGGGGCCCGGCTGTACCGCACGGGGGACCTCGCCCGGTGGCTGCCGGATGGCGCCATCGAGTACCTGGGACGAACCGACTTCCAGGTGAAGGTGCGCGGGCTTCGCATCGAGCTGGGAGAGATCGAGTCCGCGCTGGAGCAGCACCCGGCCGTGCGGCAGGCCGTCGTCGTGGCGCTCGCGGGCGTCACGGCGAGCGACACGCGGTTGGTGGCATATCTCGTCGGTGGGCCGGACGTTCCGGGGACGGAGGCCCTTCGGACGTTCCTCTCCGAGAAGCTTCCTGAGTACATGGTGCCCGGTGCCTTCGTCTCGATGGAGGCCCTGCCCCTGACGTCCAGCGGCAAGGTCGACCGCAGAGCGCTGCCCGTTCCCGAGGTCGCCTCGGCGGTGGCTCCGGAGTACGTGGCGCCGCGCACGCCCACGGAAGAGCGGCTGGCTTCGCTCTGGGCGGAGCTGCTGCGCGTCGAGCGCGTGGGCGTGCACGATGACTTCTTCGCGCTGGGAGGGCATTCGCTGCTCGCCACGCAGCTCCTTTCGCGCATCCGAGCGGCGCTTCGGGTGGAGCTGCCGCTGCGTGCGATCTTCAAGGCGTCCACGCTCGCGGCCCTGGCTTCGGCGCTGGACGAGGCTCAGAGCCGGAGTGAGGGACCCGGCGCGCCTCCGTTGCGGCCCGTGAGCCGGGAGGGCGAGCTTGCCCTGTCCTTCGCGCAGCAGCGCCTGTGGTTCCTGGAGCAGCTTCAGCCCGGTGGCGTCGCGTACAACCTGCCCGGGACCGTCCTGCTCGAAGGTGCGCTCCATGTTCCCGCGCTGCGGCAGGCCCTGGATGCGCTGGTCGAACGCCATGAAGTGCTGCGCACCACATTCGCCGCTGGAGCCCATGGGCCCGTCCAGCGCATCGCGCCTCCTGGAACCTGCCCGTTCGAAGTCGTGAGCCTGGATGACCTGCCATCGCCGCGCACGCATGAATCCCGGCCACGGGACGTCGTTGCGCGCGAAGCCCGGCTGAGGGACTTCGTCGCCGCGCAGGCGCAGCGGCCCTTCGACCTGGCGCGGGGCCCGCTCTTCCGCGCGGTGCTGGCGCGGCTGGAGGAGACGCGGCACGTGCTGCTCGTCCTCACGCATCACATCGCTTCGGACGGCTGGTCCACGGGCGTGCTCGTGCGCGAGCTGGTCGCCCTCTATCAGGCCTTCGCTTCCGGCCAGCGGCCTTCGCTTCCGCCACTTCCCATCCAGTACGCCGACTTCGCCGCGTGGCAGCGATCCTGGCTTCAGGGAGACGTGCTCACCTCGCAGCTTGCATGGTGGCGGGAGCAGCTCGCGGGTGCACCTCCGCTCCTGATGCTGCCCACGGACCGGCCTCGACCGGCGGTGCAGACGTTCTCGGGGGACTCGCTCCCGGTGCGGCTGTCCCGGAAGCTGACGGACGGCGTGCATGCCGTGGCCAGGCAGACGGGTGCCACTCCCTTCATGGTGCTGCTGGCCGCCTACCAACTGCTGCTGTCCCGGTATGCCGGACAGGACGACGTCAGCGTGGGCGCTCCGGTCGCGGGACGCACGCGCTCGGAGACGGAGGGGCTCATCGGCTTCTTCGTCAACACGCTGGTCTTGCGTGCGCGCATCGACCCGCGCGCTTCATTCCGGACGTTGCTCGCCCAGGTGCGCGCCACGACGCTCGGCGCCTTCGAACACCAGGATGTCCCCTTCGAGAAGCTGGTGGAGGAGCTCCAGCCCGAACGTGACCCGAGCCACACGCCGTTCTTCCAGGTCACCCTCACCCTCCAGAACGCGCCCACCGCGGAGTGGCGGCTGCCGGACGTCACGCTGCGTGAGCTGCCTCCTCCCTTCACGCCGTCGAAGTACGACTTCAGCCTCATCTTGGAGGAAACGCAGGACGGCTTCACCGGCAGCCTCCACTACAACACCGACCTCTTCGACCCGGCCTTCCTCCAAGCGTTGATGCAAGGCTACGCCTCGGTGCTGGAAGCACTTCCCGGACAGCTGGAGGTGCCGGTGGCGCGGCTGCCGCTCATGCCCACCGAGGCACGGCGTCAGGTGCTGGAGGACTGGAGCGGCGTCTCCGCCGTCAGGGACTTCTCCGCGCAGTCCATCCCGGTCCGCTTCGCGGAACAGGTCGCTCGTGCGCCGGACGCGGTGGCGCTCGTGTCCGAGTCCGGGAGCCTGACGTATGCACGGCTCGATGCGCGGGCGAACCAGCTCGCCCACCACCTTCGCGCCTCGGGTATCTCCGAGGGCAACCGCGTGGCCGTGCTGTTGCCGCGTTCGCCGGACCTCATCGTCTCGCTGCTGGCGGTGCTCAAGACCGGCGCGGCCTATGTGCCCATCGACCTGAACGCTCCGCCCGAGCGCTGGTCGCTCCTGTTGGAACAGTCCGGAGCGGGGATGGTCATCACGCTGGAGGCGCTCGCGGATGAGCTGCCGTCGTTGATGACTCCGCTGGTGCTGCTGGATGCGGAGGCGTCCCGGCTGGCTTCACGTCCGGAGACAGCGCCGCTGGTTCCGCTCACGACAGGCGACCGGCTGGCCTATGTCCTCTTCACCTCGGGCTCCACCGGGACGCCCAAGGGCGTCTGCGTTCCGCACCGCGCCGTGTCGCGGCTGGTGGTGGACACCGACTTCATGCGCTTCGGCCCGGAGGAGGTGGTCCTCCAACTCGCACCGGCCGCGTTCGATGCTTCGACGCTCGAAATCTGGGGAGCGTTGCTGCACGGGGCCCGGCTGGTGCTCGCGCCTCCGGGGGAGTTGTCCCTCGCGCGCATCGCGGAGGTGCTGACAGAGCATTGTGTCACCACGCTGTGGCTCACGGCCGCCCTCTTCGAACAGATGGCCGTGCACCATCCGGAGGCCCTCGCTTCCGTGGCGCAGGTACTGGCGGGAGGCGATGTGCTCCCGGCGTCCCGCGTGCGGGAACACCTGGCGCGGATGCGCCCGGGCACGGTGTTGATCAACGGCTACGGGCCCACCGAGAACACCACCTTCTCGGCCACGCACCGGATGCAGGCGGGCGACACCGTGGAGATTGCTGTTCCCATCGGGCGCCCGCTGCCCCACTCCACCGCCTACGTGCTGGATCCGGCGATGCGGCCCGTCCCCCCGGGCATGCCCGGGGAGTTGTACGTCGGCGGCGAGGGACTGGCGTGGGGCTACCTCCACCAGCCCGCCCTCACCGCCGAACGCTTCGTGCCCCACCCGTTCAGCACGACGCCGGGGGCACGGCTCTACCGCACGGGAGACAGGACGCGCTGGCGCGCGGACGGCACGTTGGACTTCCTGGGGCGCACCGACTTCCAGGTGAAGCTGCGGGGCTTCCGCATCGAACCGGGCGAGGTCGAAGCGGCCCTGCGTGGACTGCCGGGAGTGCACGAAGCCGTGGCCGTGGTGCGCGAGGACGTCGCTGGAGACAAGCGGCTGGTGGCCTACGTCGTCGGTGAGTCCCTGGACGGCAGGGCGCTGCGCTCGGAGCTTCAGCAGCGGCTTCCCGAGTACCTGATCCCCAGCGCCTTCGTGGTGCTGAACGCCTTGCCGCTCAACGCCAACGGCAAGCTGGACCGCTCCGCCCTGCCCGCTCCCGAGGCCCCCTCGGCCTTGGCGGACACGTACGTCGCGCCTCGCGACGCAGTGGAGGAACAGCTCGCCTCGCTCTTCGCGGAGGTGCTGCACGTTCCTCGCGTGGGCATCCACGATGACTTCTTCGACCTTGGGGGCCACTCCCTGCTGGCGACTCAGGTGGTGTCGCGCCTGCGCTCGACATCTGGCGTGGAGCTGCCCCTGGGTGACCTCTTCGCCGCGCCCACGGTGGAGACGCTCGCGGTCCGTGTGGCGGCCCTGCGCTCGCGGGAGGACTCCCGGCCGGGGACTCCGCTGCTCGTGGCCATGCCGCGCTCCGGTCCCGCGCCGCTGTCCTACGCGCAGCAGCGGCTGTGGTTCCTGGATCAACTCCAGCCCGGCAGCGCCTTCTACAACGTGCCCGGCATCCTGGTGCTCGATGGCGCGCTGGATGCCTCGGCGCTGGAGCGGTCCCTCCAGGCCCTGGTGCGCCGGCATGAAGTCCTGCGCACCACGTTCGTGTCCGACGGAGACTCGCCGGTCCAGCGTCTCCATGACGAAGCGACGCTCACGCTGTCCGTCGTCTCACTGGAGTCCCTCCCCGAGGACCGCCGTGAAGTGGAGGCGCACCGCCACGCTGCTTCCGAGGCATCGCGGCCCTTCAACCTGGGCACCGGACCTCTCGTGCGAGCCGTGTTGCTCCGGCTGGATTCACAGCGTCACTGGCTGCTGCTCACGCTGCACCACATCGTCTCCGACGGCTGGTCCATCGGCGTCTTCGCTCGCGAGCTGGGCGCACTCTATCGAGCCTTCGCTTCCGGTCAGTCGCCCGCGCTGCCTCCCCTGCCTCTGCAATACGCGGACTTCGCCCTCTGGCAGCGCTCGTGGCTTCAGGGAGACGTGCTCCAGGCGGAGCTGGAGTGGTGGCGGCGGGAGCTCGACGGCGCGCCCACCGCGCTGGAGCTGCCCACCGACCGGCCTCGCCCCGCCTCGCAGTCGTTCCGGGGGGCGTCGCTTCCCGTGGCGCTGTCTCCGGGCGTGTCCGACGCGGTGAAGGCCCTGGCGGCCCGTGAGGGCGCCACGCCGTTCATGGTGCTGCTCGCGGGCTTCCAGCTGCTGTTGTCGCGCTACACAGGCCAGGACGACGTGCTCGTGGGCTCCGCCATCGCCAACCGCAACCGCGCGGAGACGGAGGGGCTCATCGGCTTCTTCGTCAACACGCTGGTGCTGCGTGCGCGCATCGATCCACGGGCATCGTTCCGGACGCTGCTGGCCCGGGTGAAGGCGACGACGCTCGCGGCGTACGCGCACCAGGAGCTGCCCTTCGAGAAGCTGGTGGAGGGCATGCAGGGGGCTCGGGACCTGAGCCGGTCTCCGCTGTTCCAGGTGGCGTTCACCTTCCAGAACGCTCCCGTGGACGCGCTGGACCTCCCCGGCCTTCGCCTGGAGCTGCGCGGCGGGGAGATCACCACCGCGAAGTTCGACCTGGACTTCAGCCTCCAGGAGAAGGCCGGCGCGTTCAGCGGCGACCTGAACTTCAGCACCGACCTCTTCGACCCCGCCACCGTCACCCGGATGATGGCGCACTTCCAGGCGCTGCTCGGCGCGCTCACGGCCCGGCCCGATGCGCCCGTGCGGGAGCACTCGCTGCTCGACGGCGAGGAACGTCAGCGCGTGCTGATGGATTGGAATGCCACGCGGCGTCCGCTCGCGCCCCACACCGTGCCGGAGCTGTTCGCGGCCCAGGTGCTCCGTGCTCCGGAGGCCATCGCGGTCCAGCATGAAGGCCAGGTGCTCACCTACGCGGCGCTGGCGGAGCGGGCACGTCGGCTGGCCCGGCGCCTGCGCGCCTTCGGGCTCCCTCCGGAGGCTCGGGTCGCGCTGTGCGTGGAGCGAGGGCTGGAGCTGGTGGTGGGGATGCTCGGCATCCTGGAGGCGGGCGGCTGCTACGTGCCCATGGACCCTGCCTATCCGCGCTCCCGCCTCGCGTTCATGTTCGAGGACGCGGGCATCTCCGCGGTGGTCGGCCAGCGAGATCTGCTGAGCGCCCTTCCCGAGCACTCCCTGCCCACGGTGATCCTGGCGCCGGACGCGGAGGAACTGGCGCCAGCTTCCGTGGAAGTCACCGCGCGGCCGGAGCAACTGGCCTACGTGCTCTACACGTCCGGCTCCACGGGCACGCCCAAGGGCGTGGGCATCACGCACCAGTCCATCGTGCACCTGGTGCGGGACACGAACTACGTCCAGCTCGGGCCGGACGACTGCGTGGTGCAGGCGGGCACGCCTTCGTTCGACCTGGCCACCTTCGAGGTCTGGGGCGCGCTGCTCAACGGCGCGCGGCTCGTCATCCTGCCGCGTGAGGTGACGCTGGCTCCGGCGGAGCTGGCTCGCACGCTGCGCGAGGTGGGCGCCACCACGGCCCTGTTCGCCACGGCCCTGTTCCACACCGTCGCGCGTGAAGTGCCCGATGCCTTCGCCACGATGCGCACGGTCCTCTACGCCGGTGAGGCCGCGAACGTGGATGCGGCTCGCGCGGTGTTGCGCGCGGGGCCTCCGGGCCGGCTGGTGAACCTGTATGGCCCCACGGAGTCGACCGTGGGCGTCACCACGCACGACATCGTGGACCTTCCGGAGCACGCGACGTCGGTGCCCATCGGCCGGCCGATGACTCGGGTCCAGACGTACGTGCTGGATGCGCATGGGCAGCCCGTGCCCGTGGGCGTTCCGGGTGAGCTGTACCTGGGCGGTGATGGCCTGGCCCGGGGCTACCTGGGGCGCCCCGCGCTGACGGCGGAGCGCTTCGTGCCTTCACCGTTCGGAGACGTACCCGGTGCGCGGCTGTACCGCACGGGCGACCGGGTGCGCTGGCTCGCGGACGGGACGCTGGACTTCCTGGGCCGCATGGACACGCAGGTGAAGCTGCGCGGCTTCCGCATCGAACTGAGCGAGGTGGAGACCATCCTCCGGCAGCACCCCTCGGTGAAGGCCGCGGTGGCGGGAGTCATCGAGGATCGCCTCGTGGCGTGGTTCGTGCCGGGCGCGCCGGTGGAGGCAGCGGCGTTGCGCGCCTTCGTCTCCGAACGGCTGCCCGCGCCACTGGTGCCCTCCGCGTTCGTGTCGCTGGACGCACTGCCGCTCACGCCCGTGGGCAAGGTGGACCGCAAGGCGCTGCCCTCTCCAGATGCGCGCTCGGTCGCGGCCGGGCCGATGGCTCCGGAGCGGATGACGCTCTTCCAGCAGCGCATCGCCACGCTGTTCCAGGAGCTGCTCCGCCTGGAGTCCGTGGGGCTGCACGACGACTTCTTCGTCATCGGAGGCCATTCGCTGCTGGCCACGCAGCTCGTCTCGCGGCTGCGTTCGACGTTCGGCGTGGAGCTGCCGCTGCGTGCCCTCTTCGACGCGCCCACCGTTGCCCGGCTCACGGAGCGGGTGGAGGCGTCGCTCCTCTCGCGCGTGGAGGGACCGCGCATCCCGGCCCTCGTCGCCACGTCGCGGGACCGGGACCTGCCGGTGTCCTATGCGCAGCAGCGGCTGTGGGTGGTGGAACAGCTCCGCCCGGGCGGCAGCCACTACACCCTCGCCACCGCTCTGCGGCTGGACGGCGCGCTGGACGTGGAGGCGCTGCGCCGCGCCCTGGAGCTCGTCGTCTCCCGGCATGAAGCCCTGCGCACCACGTTCGCGATGAAGGACGGCCAGCCCGTCCAGCACGTGCACCCGGCGGGTGCGTGGGAGCTGCCGGTCACCGACCTGACCTCCCTGCCCCGGGAGTCCCGCGAGGCCGAGGCCCAGCGGCGCTCCTTGGACGAAGCCGCGCTGCCCTTCGACCTGGGCCGGGGGCCGGTGCTGCGCACGCGGCTGCTTCGCCTGGACGCACGGGAGCACCTGTTGCTCCTGTGCATGCACCACATCGTCTC
This sequence comes from Corallococcus sp. M7, assembly GCF_054512695.1. Lineage (NCBI taxonomy): Bacteria > Pseudomonadati > Myxococcota > Myxococcia > Myxococcales > Myxococcaceae > Corallococcus > Corallococcus sp. M7. Next base: position 4,449,276 of record NZ_CM137252.1, on the reverse strand, counting down.
CGATGGCTGGTCGCTGGGCGTGCTCGTCCGCGAGGTGGCCGGTGCCTACGAGGCCTTCGCTTCTGGCCGGACACCCGCGTTGCCGGCGCTGCCGGTGCAGCCCGTGGACTTCGCCGTGTGGCAGCGCTCCTGGCTCCAGGGTGACGTGCTGGCGCGGGAGGTGTCGTGGTGGAAGCAGCACCTCGCCGGGGCACCCCAGGTACTGGAGCTGCCCACGGACAAGGCGCGTCCACCGCTCCAGTCCACGAAGGGGGCGCTGCTTCCCGTGCACCTTCCGTCCTCGGGAGTGGAGCGGCTGATGGCGCTGGGCCGTTCGGAAGGCGCGACGCCGTACATGGCGCTGCTCGCGGTGTGGCAGGTGCTGCTGTCGCGATACTCGCGGCAGGAGGAGCTGCTGGTGGGCTCGCCCATCGCGGGCCGCGACCGTGCGGAGACCGAAGGCCTCATCGGCTTCTTCGTGAATACGCTGGTGCTGCGCGGACGCGTGCGTCCGGGGGACTCGTTCCGGACACTGCTCTCCCAGGTGCGGGCCACGGCGCTCGCCTCCTTCGAGCACCAGGACCTGCCGTTCGAGAAGCTGGTGGAGGAGCTGCACGTGGCTCGCGACCTGAGCCGCAACCCATTGGTGCAGACGGTGTTCGCGCTCCAGAACGCGCCCGCTGGGGAGCTGAAGGCACCGGGGCTCACGCTGCGGCCCGTGCCGGTGGACAACGCCACGGCCCGCTTCGACCTGGGGCTGTTGCTGCATGAGGCGCCGGACGGCCTGCGCGGCGTCATCGAATACAGCACGGACCTCTTCGAGCGCCCCACGGTGGAGCGGCTGGCCGGCCACCTGCGCACGTTGCTGGAGGCCGTCGTCGACGCTCCGGACGCTCCCCTGGCCCAGGTGGAGTGGCTCACGCCCGAGGAGCGCCAACAGGTGCTCACGGCGTGGAACGCCACCGGCGTGGACTACCCGCGTGAGTCGAACCTCGTGGAACGCTTCGCGCTCCAGGTCGCACAGCGTCCGGAGGCCATCGCCCTGGAATCGGGTGATGCGCGGCTGACGTATTCGCGGCTCGATGCTCGGGCGAATGCGCTGGCCTGGGTGCTGCGCTCGCAGGGCGTGGGGCCGGATGCGCTGGTCGCGGTGTGCCTGGAGCGCTCCGTGGAGCTCGTCGTCACGCTCCTGGCCATCCTCAAGGCGGGCGGGGCCTATGTCCCCCTGGATGCCGCTTATCCCGCGCGGCGACTGGCCCTCATGCTGGAGGACGCGCCGCCCCGGCTGCTCGTCACCACCCGCGCGCTGCGGGCCTCGCTGCCTGTCGCGGAGGGCGTGCCGTGCGTCTTCGTGGAGGAGACGCGCCTGGAGGACCCGCCCTCCACGGCTCCGGACGTGGCGCTCTCCTCGCGGAACCTCGCGTATGTGGACTTCACCTCCGGCAGCACCGGCCGCCCCAAGGGCGTCGCCGTGGAGCACCGGGGCGTGCTGCGGCTCCTGCACGGTGCCCCCTGGGCCCGCTTCACTCCGGACGAGACGTTCCTGCTGATAGCGCCGCTGTCCTTCGACGCGTCGACGTTGGAGCTGTGGGGGCCGCTGCTGTCTGGCGGCAGGCTCGTGGTCTTCCCGCCGCGGCCTCCCACGGACCTGGAGCTGCTGGGCCAGGTCATCCGCCGTCACGGCGTCACGTCGCTCTACCTGTCCGCGGGGTTGTTCGCGCAGGTGGTGGACGTGAAGCAGGAGGTTCTGCGCGGGCTGCGGCAGCTCTTCGTTGGCGGGGACGTCCTGTCCCCCACGCACACGCGCCGCGTGGTGGAGACGCTGGGCGTCCCGGTGGTCAACGGCTACGGTCCCACCGAGGCCACCGTCTTCACCTGCTGCCTCCGCATGGAGCGGCCCGAGGACGTCCCGGCCGAGTCGATTCCCATCGGCCTCCGCTGCCGAACACGCGGACGTTCGTGGTGGATGGCTCGCTGCGGCCGGTGCCCGTGGGCGTTCCGGGGGAGCTGCTCATCGGCGGGGACGGGCTCGCGCGGGGCTACCTCTCCCGCCCGGACCTCACCGCCGAGCGCTTCATCCCGCACCCCTTCGCCACCACGCCCGGAGAGCGCGTGTACCGCACGGGAGACCGGGTGCGCTGGCGCGCGGACGGGAGCCTGGAGTTCCTGGGCCGCATCGACACCCAGGTGAAGGTGCGCGGCTACCGCATCGAGCTGTCCGAGGTCGAAGCCGCCCTCCGCGACTGGCCCGCCCTCACCGACGCGGCCGTGCTCGTGCGCGAGGACGTGCCCGGCGACAAGCGGCTCGTGGCCTACGTGGTGGCAGGCGCGCTGGACGTCCAGGCGCTGCGCGAACACCTGCGGCAGCGGCTGCCCGAGTACATGGTCCCGGCCGCGTTCGTCCCGCTGCCCGTGCTGCCCCTCACCGCCACCGGCAAGCTGGACCGCCAGGCCCTGCCCGCGCCGGACGTCGCGGCGAGTGCTCGCAAGGGGCGGTTCGTGGAGCCCGCGGATCCGCTGGAGGAACAGCTCGCCGCCATCTGGGCGCGGGAGCTGGGCGCGAGGAGCGTCGGCGTCCACGACCACTTCTTCGAGGACCTGGGCGGCACGTCGCTCACCGTGGTCCGCGTCGCCAGCCGGTTGCATGAGGCGCTCCAGCGCGACGTGCCCGTGGTCTGGTTGTTCGAACACCCGACGGTCCACGGGCTGGCCCGGCGGCTAGAACGAGAGGGTCACTCCGTGCGGCCTGGCCTTGCGCCCTCGCCGGTCTCCGCCGCGGACGCGGACGCCGCATCACCGGTCGGGCCCGTCATGCCTGACCGCTCCGGCTCCGCTTCCACCGCCGTGCCCATGAAGCCCCTGCCTGCTTCGGTCGCCGCGTCCGTGCCTTCCAGCTCCGCGGCCACTGCCACGCCAATGCCGTCGCCGTCCGTGAGCGGCAAGACGGCGGAGGCGTTGCCGTCGAACGCCATCGCCATCATCGGCATGTCCGGGCGCTTCCCTGGCGCGGCGTCGGTGGAGGAGTTCTGGCGCAACCTGCGTGAAGGCGTGGAGTCCATCTCCCGCTTCACTCCCGAGGAGCTGGAGCCGATGCCCGGGCTGCCCCCGGGCGTATCGCTGACCCAGCATCCGGGGTTCGTGCCCGCGCAGGGCGTGCTCGCGGACATCGACCAGTTCGATCCCGCGTTCTTCGACATGTCCCTGCGCGAGGCACAGTGGACCGACCCGCAGCAGCGGATGTTCCTCCAGTGCGCGTGGGCGGCGCTGGAGGACGCGGGCCTCGACCCCGCGCGCTTCCCGGGCGTCATCTCCCTCTTCGCGGGCGCGAACGAGTCCGGCTACGCGAACGAGGTGCAGCGGCACCTGCCGTTGGACTCGGCGGCGTTCTTCGAGCTGTACGGCACGGCGACCTACCAGAGCCTGCCGACGAAGGTGTCCTACAAGCTGGGGCTCACCGGCGAGAGCATGCTCGTGTACACGGCGTGCTCCACGGGGCTCGTGGCGGTGCACGTCGCGTGTCAGAACCTGTTGTCCGGCCTGTCGGACGTGGCGCTCGCGGGCGCGACGCGGCTGTCGGTGCCGCAGCGCACCGGCTACGTGCACCAGGAGGGGATGATCTACTCCCCGGACGGCCACTGCCGCGCCTTCGATGCGCAGGGCAAGGGCACCGTCTCCGGCAGTGGCGTGGCGGCCGTGGTGCTCAAGCGGCTGGAGGACGCGGTCCGCGACGGAGACCCCATCCACGCCGTCATCCGAGCCACCGCCGTCAACAATGACGGGCGCGACAAGTCCGGCTTCACGGCGCCCAGCGTGCAGGGACAGGCGACCGTCATCACCCAGGCGCTGCGCCGTTCGGGAGTGGCGGCGACGGACATCGGCTACGTGGAGGCACACGGGACGGCGACACCGCTGGGAGACCCCATCGAGGTCGCGGCGCTCCAGCGCGCCTACGGCCTGGGGCCCGAGCACCGGGGCACCATCCCGCTGGCGTCGCTCAAGACGAACGTGGGCCACCTGGACACGGTCGCGGGGCTCGCGGGGCTCATCAAGGTCGCGCTGTCGCTGCGCGAGGAGGAGATTCCCCCCAGCCTCCACTTCGAGTCGCCGAACCCGCGGATCGACTTCGACGCGGGGCCGTTCTTCGTCAACACGCGCTTGCGGCCCTGGCCTCGGGGGAAGAAGCCCCGGCGCGCGGCGGTGAGCTCATTTGGCGTGGGCGGGACGAATGCGCACGCCGTGCTGGAGGAGGCGCCCGTCGTGCGGAGCGGGCCCACGACGCGCTCGCATCAGCTATTCGTGTTGTCGGCGCGCTCACCGGAGGCGCTGGAAGCGGGAGCGCTGGCGCTGGCGTCGCACGTGCTGGCGGACCGATCTCCGGAGGCGCTGGAGGCCGCGTCGTTGAAGCTGGCGGATCAGGTCCTGTCCGCACGTTCGCCGGAGGAGTTGGAGGCGGCGGCGAAGCAGCTGGCATTGCGCGTGCTGTCGGCGCGCTCGCCGGAGTCGCTGGAGGCGTTGTCGGCGCGGTTCTCCCTGGAGGTCGGGGCGGATGGAGGAGCGTTCGCGGATGCCGCGTACACGCAGGCGGTGGGGCGCCGGGCCTTCGAGTACCGGCGTGTGGTGGTCGCCCGGGACGCGGCGGACCTGGCGAAGCAGCTTCGCAAGCCGGCCACGCCTTCGCGCTTGAAGGACGTGGAGGGGGCGCGCCGCAAGCGGGTGGCGTTCGTCTTCTCCGGTCAGGGTTCGCAGCAGGTGGGCATGGGACGGGAGCTGGATGCGTCCGTGCCCGCGTTCCGCGCGCAAGTGGATGCGTGCCTGGCGCTGCTGGATGCGCCGCTGCGTTCGCGGGTGGAAGCGCTGCTGCGTCCGGGAGCGGGCCAGGAGGCGGAGGCGTCCGCGATGCTCTCCGACACCCGGGTGGCGCTCCCGGCACTGTTCACGGTGCAGGTGGCGCTGGCTCGGATGTGGCAGGCGTGGGGCATCGTTCCGCACGCCGTGCTGGGGCACAGCTTCGGTGAGTACGCCGCCGCCTGTATCGCGGGCGTGCTCTCGTTGCCGGATGCCCTGCGGTTGGCCGTCGTCCGAGGGGAGCTGATGCACCGGTTGCCTCCGGGCGCGATGCTCGGAGTGGCACTGCCGGCGGCGGAGGTCCAGCCGCTGCTGTCCGGACGGCTGACGCTCGCGGCGATCAACGCGCCGGACCGGTGTGTGGTCTCCGGCCCCGTGGACGAGGTGGAGCGCCTCCAGGCGGTGTTGCAGCAGCGCAAGGCGGGCGCGGTGCGCATGCCGTCGGGACATGCGTTCCACTCGGCGGACGTGGAGCCGTTGATGGCGGAGCTGGCGCGCGCGGTGGGGGCGCTCCAGCGGAACGAGCCTTCCGTGCGGTACGTCTCCAGCCTCACGGGCGCGCTGGCGCGTCCGGGCGAGCTGTCCGCGCCGGAGTACTGGGCCACGCAGATGCGGCAGCCCGTGCGCTTCACGGACGCGGTGGGAGCCTTGCTGGAAGAAGGGTGCAGCGTGCTGCTGGAGGTGGGGCCCGGCCAGGACCTCACCCCGCTGGTTCGCGCGTGCCTGGGTGAGGATCGTGAGCGAGTGAAGGCGCTCGCGTCGCTGCGCCGGGGTGGTGCGACGACGGAGCAGTCGGGGTTGCTCCAGTGCGTGGGCGAGCTGTGGACGCAGGGCCTGGAGGTGGACTGGACCGCGTTCTACGCCCACGAGCAGCGCCGCCGCGTGCACCTGCCGACGTACAGGTTCCTGCGCAAGCGCTGCTGGGTGGAGCCTCGCGGTCAGGAAGGTGCGACCACGGAGACGGGAGCCACGAGACAGAGCGCTACCCCTGCGCACGGGATGACCGCGTCCGTGCCTCGTACAGACCCAGCCGGCGGGCTCCCTCCGGTCTCTGCGCCGCCCTCCCGTGCTCAAGCGGCGACGGGCCTGACCGACACGTCCGCGATGGTCACGCCAGCGCAGGCACAAGTGCCCGCTTCCACTGGCACACTCGCGCAATTCACGAGCGCCGCCAGTGGCATGCTCGCGTCGTCATCGGCATCGATAGTTCCGTCTACGAGCGCTCACACCGGCACGCTCGTGTCATCCCCGGCCTCGCGCGACCAGTTCTCAAGCGCCGCCACCGGCACGCTCGCGTCGCCCCATGCTTCGCGCGCTCCGTCCACGAGCGAGCACACCGGCACGCTCGTGTTGTCTCCGATCTCGAACGCGCACACCGGCAAGCCCGGTCTGTCCTCCGCTTCGCCCGTGAGAACGAGCGCTGCGGTGGCGCCTCCGCCCGTGGAGTCTCCTGCCCGCCCGGCTCCGGGGAGCCATGGGGTGGCGTCGCCTTCCGTGGACCACCCTGCCCTCCCGGCTCCGGGGGGCCGTGAGGACGCACCTCGCGGTGACGTGGAGGTCCGCATCGCCACGCTGTGGCGTCAGCGCCTGGGCGTGGACTTCGTCGGACGCGACGACAACTTCCTGGAACTGGGCGGCAACTCGCTGATGGCCGCGCAGCTCCTCAACCAGCTCCGCGACACCTTCCACGTCCAGGTGCCGTTGGCGGCCCTCTTCGAAGCGCCCACGGTCGCCGGGCTCGCATCCCGCATTGAACCGCTGCTCCAGCAGGCCCCAGCCCGGGAGCCCACGCGCGAACTACCGCTCGTGCCCCGTGCCCGGACGGCGCCGCTGCCCCTGTCCTTCGTGCAGGAGCGCGTCTGGCGCCTGGAGCAGCACCTCCCCGGCCTGTCCGCGTACACGATTCCCTTCGTCCTGCGCCTGGAAGGCCCCGCCAACGCCGCCATCCTGGAGCGGGCCATCCAGGAGGTCGTCCAGCGCCACGAAGCCCTGCGCACCACCTACGACGCCGTCGACGGCCGGCCCGTGCAGCGCTTCCATCCCCACGTGCGCATCCCGCTTCCCATCGTGGAAGTGGATGGCACGCCCGAAGAACGCGAGGAGGCCGCGCTCCAGATTGCCCGTGAGGACGCCGCGCGCCCCTTCGACCTGGTGCGTGGCCCCGTGCTGCGCACCACGCTCGTGCGGCTGCGCGCGGACCTGCACCTGCTGGTCTGCGCCATCCACCACATCGTCTGCGACACGCTCTCCACGTCCCTCTTCCTCCAGGAGGTGGGACAGCTCTACGCCGCCTTCCTCCAGGGCCGGCCGTCCCCGCTGGCGCCCCTGCCCGTGCAGTACGCGGACTTCGGCGCGTGGCAGCGGCAGTCTCTCGCGGAAGAGCGCTTCCCTGAACAGGAGCAGTGGTGGCGTCAGCGCCTGGCAGGCATGCCGAAGCAGCTCGGCATTCCCACGGACCGTCCCCGGCCCTCGAGCTGCCCGCTCACCTCCGAGCGCATGGTGCTGGACTTCCCGCCAGAGCTCGCGGAAGCACTCGTCGCGTTCGGACGCAGCGAGGGCTTCACGTCGTACATGACGGTGCTCGCCGCGTGGAACGCGCTCCTGCACCGCTACACCGGGCAGTCGGACCTCATCGTCGGCACGCCCATCGGCAACCGCACGCGGCCGGAGCTGCTGCCGCTCATCGGCTACGTGGCGCACTCGGCCGCGTTCCGCACCCACGTAGGGGATGACCCGAGCTTCCGCGAGCTCCTGCACCGCGTGCGACGCGAGGTCACCGACGTGCAGTCGCGGCCGGACGTGCCCTTCGAGATGCTCGTCGAGCAGCTCGTCCCCGGGCGCGACATCGGCCGGGAGCGCATGACGGACACGGTGTTCGTCTACCACTCGAACCTGGAGATGGGCGGCGACGCGCTGGCGGCCGTCGGCGCGCGAGGCACCTTCATCGAAGTGCCGGGCACGCCCGTGCAATGGGGCGCCACGCTGTCGGACCTGACGCTCATCCTCACCGAGGAGCCCGGCCGCGTTCACGGCGCGCTGGAGTACGCGACGGAGCTGTTCGACGCCTCCACCGCGCGGCGGATGCTGGAGCACCTCCAGGTGCTGCTCGGCGCGGCGCTGGCCCGGCCCGAGGAACCCCTCTCCCGCCTGCCGCTCGCCACCGACGCCGAACGCCTCGCATGGCCCGCGCCCCCGCCCGTCACCCAGGCCCCCGTCCTGCCCGCACGGCTGCGCGAACACGCGCTGCGGCAGCCGGACGCCGTCGCCGTGGAGCAGGCCGGGCGGACCTGGTCGTGGAGGGAGCTGGCCTCTCGCGCGAGAAGGCTCGCCCTGAAGCTGCGGGAGCAGGGACTGCGGCAGGGAGAACCCGTGGCGCTCTGCCTCCGTGCGTCGCCGGAGAAGCTGGCCGCGCTGTGGGGCATCCTGGAGGCTGGCGGCGCGCCGGTGGCGCTCGGGCCCACGGACCTGGACTCACTGCCTGTGTATGCCGTGGAAGGCGGTGTCGCGCCCCGGCTCATCACCTGGCGCGGGCTCTTCACGTCGGCACGCCTGGAGTCCTCACGCGTCCTGCACGTCGAAGAGGTGCTGGAAGACGTATCACCGGTGACGGAGCCGCTGCCGCTTCCGTCGCCGGAGTCCCTGGCGTGGCTCCTGCCCATGGGCGCGGGCCAGCCCGCGTGGGCGTTGAGTCACACGTCGCTCACGGGGTTCTTCGCGGGGCTGGATGCGCGGCTGCGTCCGGCGCCGGGCACCACCTGGCTCGCGGCCTCCGAGCCCGCTCCCGAGAAGCCCGAGCTGGAAGCCCTCTGGGCCCTGTCTCGCGGCCTGCGCGTGCTGTTCCCCTCCGAGGCCACCGCATCGCGCCGGGGTTTCTCGGACGAGGCGGCATCGCGTCCGCTCCAGGTCAGCCTGTCGTACTTCGCCAATGACGAGGACTCGCTCACCGGGCCCAAGTACGAGCTGCTGATGGAGGGCGCGAAGTTCGCGGACGCGAATGGCTTCTCCGCCATCTGGACGCCCGAGCGTCACTTCCACTCGTTCGGAGGCATCTACCCGCAGCCCGCGGTGGTCTCCGCCGCGCTCGCGTCCGTCACGAAGCACCTGCGCCTGCGCTCCGGCAGCGTGGTGCTGCCGCTGCATGATCCGCTGCTCGTCGCGGAGCAGTGGGCCGTGGTGGACAACCTGTCGCAGGGCCGCGTCGACGTGTCCGTGGCGACGGGCTGGCACGTGCAGGACTTCATCTTCGCACCCGGGAACTACGCGGACCGGCGCAACATCCTGCTGCGCCATCTGGAGACGCTGCGAGGCCTGTGGCGCGGAGACCGGCTGCGGCGCCCGGGCGGCAACGGCGTCACCGTGGAGGTGGGCCTGCGCCCGAAGCCGGTGCAGCGTGAGCTGCCCGTGTGGCTCACCGCCACCGCGAACCCGGAGACGTTCCGGCTCGCGGGCGAGCTGGGCGCGGGCGTGCTCACGGGCCTCTTCGCCCACTCGCTGGAGGAGCTGAAGCCGAAGGTGGCCCTCTACCGCGAGGCGTGGCGCCGCAACGGCCACCCGGGCCGGGGCCACATCACGTGCATGCTGCACACGTACCTGGGTGACGACGAGGCGGAGGTCCTCCGGCGGGTGCGCAAGCCGCTGCTGGCGTACTTCCGGAGCTCGGCGGACATCACCACGTCGCTGCTCGCCGCGCAGGGGTACCAGGGGGAGATCGCCAAGGTGTCCCGCGAGGACATCGACGCGCTGCTGGAGCACACCTTCGAGCACCACGCGAAGGGCACCGGCCTCATCGGCACGGTGGAGAGCGGCATCCAGCGGCTGCGCGACGTGCGGGCCTCGGATGTGGACGAGGTGACGTGTCTCATCGACTTCGGACTGGAGACGCCGGTCGTCCTCGAAGGGCTCAAACGCCTGGCCATGGCACGCGAGGCCGTGGCCGCCGATGCGGCGTCACACTCGCGGCGCGTGCGCGGCGAGCAGGACACGGATGCGGCGGAGTTGCTGTCCCTGGCCAGGCAGGCGGGCGCGGTGCTGGTGAACACCACGGCGCGGCTGGCCCGCGCGTTGACGGACCTGCCGGGAGCGCGCGAGGCCCTGGCACCGGTGGGGGCATGGGTCCTGGAGAACGCGTCCGCGGAGCTGGCGTCGGCGCTTCAGCGGACGGCGGGCGGCGACGTGCTGCTCGCGGGGGAGGCCCGCGATGGAGGCCTGCTGCCGCGTGCGCCGGAGGAGAAGCTGCCCCCGGGCCTGGAGGTCTGGGTGCTGGACGCGGCCGGTGCGCCCGTGCCCGCGGGCGTCGTGGGAGAGCTGGCCCTGTCGGGCGCGGGTCTGCCCGCCGCCCTCTGGAAGGCAACGGGGGAGGCACCGGACCGGTTGGTGCCGCATCCGAGGAGTGGCTCCGCGAGCCTCTACCGCACGGGCCGCGCCGTGCGCCTGCGCGCGGATGGCCGCGTCGAGGCCATGAACCTTCCGTCCTTCAAGCTGCCCGCACCGCGAGCCGTGTCTCCAGGCGAGGTGCCAGCCATCCCGCCAGGGGCTGTGCCCCATCCGCCCGTTGCCGACGGCCGGGCCACATCGACGGCTTCCTCCGTCGTGGCTTCCGGTGCGCTCCAGACGATCCCGCGTGCGCCTCGCGACCGGCCGTTGCCGCTGTCGTTCGCGCAGCAGCGCCTCTGGTACCTCCAGGAGCTGGAGCCGGAGAGCACCGCCTACAACAACGCGATCATCTTCCGGCTCACGGGCACGCTGGATGTGACCGCGCTCCAGACGGCTCTCCACTCGCTCGTGGAACGCCATGAGGTCCTGCGCACCACGTACGCCCTGGGCGACACCGGGGCCGTGCAGGTCATCCACGCGACCGGCGCCCTGCCCCTGGAGACGGAGGACGTCCCCGGCGACACGGCCGGGGCGCGCGAGGCCGCCATGCTTCGCCGCTGCCAGGCGTACACCGCCACGCCCTTCCACCTGGACACGGGCCCCGTGGCCCGCGCGCTGCTGCTGCGGCTTACTCCGGACACGCACGTCCTCCACCTGCTCCTGCACCACGTCGTCTCCGACGCCTGGTGCACCCTGGTCCTCAGCCGCGAGCTGCCGGTCCTCTACGCCTGCGCCAGCGCTGGTGTGCCCTCCGTCCTGCCGCCCCTGCCGGTGCAGTACGCCGACTACGCCGTGTGGCAGCGCGCATGGCTGACCGGGCCGGTGCTGGAGGAACAGGCCCGCTGGTGGAAGGACCTGCTCCAGGGCACGCCGCCGCTGGAGCTGCCCACCGACCGTCCCCGTCCCGCGGCGCAGTCCTACGCGGGCGCCGCGCACGCCTTCCACCTGCCGCGTGAGCTGTCCGAGCCGCTCCTCGCGCTGGGCCGCCGTGAAGGCGCCACGTCCTTCATGGTCCTGATGGCGCTGTTCCAGGTGCTGCTCTCCCGGACCTCCGGACAGGACGACTTCGCGGTGGGCACGCCCATCGCAGGCCGCTCGCGCCCCGAGGTGGAAGGCCTGCTGGGCTGCTTCGTCAACACGCTCGCCTTCCGCGCGAGGCTCGACGGGGCCCCGGGGTTCCGGGAGCTCATCGCACGCGTGAAGCAGCAGGCCCTGGGCGGCTACGCACGTCAGGACATGCCCTTCGAGCAACTGGTGGACGTGCTCCAGGTGCCTCGCGACCTGAGCCGCACGCCGGTGTTCCAGACGGTCCTCAACGTCATCAATGTTCCCGAGGCCCAGACCACCGGAGGCGCCGGGCTCCAGATTGGCGGTGTGGACGTGCCGGTGACGACGTCCAAGTTCGACCTGTCCCTGGAGGTCTGGGAACAGCGCGACGGCCTGCGCTGCCGCCTGGAGTACGCCACCGCCCTCTTCGACGCCGCGACCCTGGAGCGCATGGCGGAGCACCTGACCGTGCTGGCGAAGGCGGTCGTCGCGACGCCGGACGCACCGGTCTCCACCCTGGCACTGCTCACCCCGGCGGCGCGCGAACAGGTGCTGCGCGGCTGGAATGACACGCGCGTGGACTTCCCCGCTGGCGCCACGCTCCACGGCCTCTTCGAGGTCCAGGCCGAGCGCACGCCAGAGGCCATCGCGCTCCAGTTCGAGGACCAGCGCCTCACGTACGCGCAGCTCGAAGCCCGAGCCAACCAGCTCGCACACCACCTGCGTGCGCGTGGCGTGGGGCCGGAGACCCTGGTGGGCGTCTGCCTGGAGCGCTCGCTGGAGATGGTCATCGCCCTCCTGGGCGTCTTGAAGTCCGGAGCCGCCTACGTGCCGTTGGATCCGGCCACGCCCGGGGAACGGCTCGCCGGGATGTTGGCGGATACCGCCGCGCCCGTGCTCCTCGTGCAGGAGCGCTTCCGCGCCGCGCTGCCTTCGCAAGCCGCGCACGCCATCGCGCTCGACACCCAGTGGGATGCCATCGCGCGTGAGCCCACTGTGCGGCCCTCGCCGCTCACGGGAGATGACTCCCTCGCCTATGTCATCTTCACGTCGGGCAGCACGGGCCGTCCCAAGGGCGCGATGAACGCGCACGCGGGCATCGTCAACCGCCTGCGCTGGATGCAGGGCCGCTACGGCCTGACGCCGTCGGACACGGTGCTTCAGAAGACGCCGTTCAGCTTCGACGTGTCCGTCTGGGAGTTCTTCTGGCCCCTGATGACGGGCGCGCGGCTGGTGCTCGCACGTCCCGGTGGTCACCAGGAGCCGGACTACCTGGTGGCGCTGATGGCGCGCGAGGGCGTGACGACCACGCACTTCGTGCCGTCCATGCTGCGTGCCTTCGTGGAGGAGCCCGGCCTGGAGTCCCTGACGCGCCTGCGCCAGGTGATGTGCAGCGGCGAAGCCCTGCCCGCGGACCTGGTGCTCCGTGCGCAGGCGCGCCTGCCACACACCACGCTGCACAACCTCTACGGCCCCACCGAGGCCGCCGTGGACGTGACGTCCTGGGAGTGCCCGCGCGACGAAGCCCTGCGTGTCGTTCCCATCGGGAAGCCCGTGGCGAACACGCGCATGTACGTCCTGGATCGCCACGGCCAACCGGTGCCCGTGGGCATCCCGGGCGAGCTGTTCATCGGAGGCGTGCAGGTGGGCCGCGGCTACTGGCGCCGCCCCACCCTCACCGCCGAGCGCTTCATCCCCGATGCCTTCAGCGACACGCCCGGCGCCCGCATGTACCGCACGGGCGACATCGCCCGGTGGCGCACGGACGGCACGCTGGAGTACCTGGGCCGCGCGGACTTCCAGGTGAAGCTGCGTGGCTTCCGCATCGAACCAGGCGACATCGAGGCCGCGATCCAGTCCTGGCCCGGCGTGCGCGACACCGTGGCCGTCGTGCGCCAGGAGGGCACGGGAGGACCGCGTCTCGTCGCCTACGTCCGCGTCGATGAAGGGACGCTCGACGTGGCCGGACTGCGCGCGTTCCTGCACTCACGGCTGCCCGAGTACATGGTGCCCTCCGCCATCGTCCGCCTGGAGGCCCTGCCGCTCACTTCCAGCGGCAAGGTGGACCGCAAGGCCCTGCCCGCGCCGGACGCCCCCACCGCCGGACGCGTGGAGCCCATCGCCCCGCGCGACGACACCGAGCGGGCCCTGGCGGAGATCTTCGCGCAGGTGCTCGGCATCGCGCGGGTCGGCGTGCGGGACAGCTTCTTCGAGCTGGGCGGACACTCGCTGCTCGCGACCCAGGTGGCCGCGCGCGTGCGTGCGCGGCTGGGCCAGGAGGTGCCGCTGCGCACGTTGTTCGAAGCCCCCACCGTGGAGGCGCTCGCCCGGCGCATCGCCCCGTCCAGAGCCGTGGCGCCCGCGCCCACCGAGCCGGAGAAGTCCGAGCCCACCGGCCTCACGCCGTTGACCCGTGGCGTGCGCCCCGCCGTGCTGCCGCTGTCCTTCGCGCAGCAGCGGCTGTGGTTCATCCATCAACTGGGCACCGCGGACACGGCCTACAACATGCCGTTCTCGCTGCGGCTGGAAGGCACGCTGGACCTCGGCGCGCTCCAGCGGAGCTTCGACCGGTTGGTGCGCCGGCATGAGGCCCTGCGCACCACGTTCCGCGAGTACGAAGGTTCCCCGGAGCAGGTCATCCACGCTCCCGGCCCGCTGCCCCTGCGACAGGTGGACCTCACCGGCATCCCGGACCCGGAGCAGCGCGGCACCGAAGCCACCCGGCTCGCCCGCGAGGAGGCACGCACCCCGTTCGACCTGGAACAGGGTCCCCTCCTCCGGGCCCTGCTGCTGAAGCTGTCGCCCACGGAGCACGTGCTGGTGCTGAACCTGCACCACATCATCTCCGACGGCTGGTCCACCGGCGTCCTGGTGCGCGAGATGGGCGCGCTCTACGCCGCGCTCTCCAGGAACCTTCCCTCCCCGTTGCCCGAGCTGCCGGTGCAGTACGCCGACCACGCGCTGTGGCAGCGCGGCTGGTTGCAGGGCGCGGTGCTGGACGCGCAGCTCGGCTACTGGCGGCGGCAGTTGGAAGGCGCGCCTTCGCACCTGGAGCTGCCCACGGATCATCCGCGTCCGGCCCGGCAGACCTTCCAGGGCGCATTGATGCCCTTCACCCTGCCACGGGCTTCCAGCGAAGCCCTGGAGGCCCTGGCGAAGCGCGAGGGCGCCACGCCATACATGGTGCTGCTGGCCGCGTTCCAGGTGCTGCTCGGCCGCTACGCCGGCCAGGATGACGTGCTGGTGGGCTCGCCCATCGCGGGCCGCCGCCACGCCGAGTCCGAGGCGCTCATCGGCTACTTCGCCAACACCGTCGTCCTGCGCACCCGGTTGCGCGGCGACGACACCTTCAGCTCCCTGCTGACACGCGTGCGGGACACCACCCTGGGCGCCTACGAGCACCAGGACCTCCCGTTCGAGAAGCTCGTCGAGGCACTGCACCCCGCGCGCGACGCGTCCCGCACGCCGTTCTTCCAGGTCGTCTTCACGCTGCAGAACGCGCCGCTGCCGCCGCTGGCCCTGCCCGGCCTGACGCTCCAACCGATGAACGCCGACCCCGGCGCCATCCGCTTCGACCTGGAGCTGCTGCTGCACCGCGCACCCGAGGGCTTCACGGGAGGCCTCAACTTCAACACCGCCCTGTTCACGCCCGGCACGGTGGCTGGAATGGCCCGGCATCTGAGCGTGCTGCTCGAAGCCGCGGTGGCTTCACCAGGAACGCCCCTCACGCGCCTGCCCCTGCTGACGCCCGAGGAGCGGCACCAGGTGCTCGTCTCCTGGAACGACACCACTACGGAGTATCCGCGTGAGGCCTCCGTACCCGCGCTGTTCGCGGAGCAGGCCGCGCGCACGCCGGACGCCGTCGCCGTGAGGATGCCCGCGAGCCCGGGGGCCTTCCTGTCAGCGGACACGGCGCGGGAGCTCACGTACGGCGAACTGGATCGGCGCTCGAACCAGCTCGCACACCATCTGCGGCGGCTGGGCGTGCGGCCCGGAGACCGCGTGGGGTTGTGCGTGGAGCGTTCGCCGGAGCTCGTCATCGGCATGCTCGGCATCCTCAAGGCGGGCGCGGCCTACGTGCCCGTGGAGGCGAAGGCCCCGGCGGATCGCACGGCCTGGGTGCTCCAGGAGGCGGGCGTCAGCGTGCTCGTCACGCAGGAAGCGCTGGCGGATGAGCTGCCGGCGGTGACCGGGCTCCTCGTGTTGCTGGACGCGGAAGCGGACCTGGTCGCGAAGCAGCCGGCCACGGCGCCCGACGTGCGGGTGCCCGCGGAGGCGCTGGCCTACGTGATGTTCACCTCGGGCAGCACGGGCCGTCCCAAGGGGGTCTGCGTGCCCCACCGGGGCATCGTGCGCCTCGTCCGGGGCAATGGCTTCATCACCTTCGGTCCGGAGCAGGTGTTCCTCCAGGTCGCGCCGGTCGCGTTCGACGCCTCCACGCTGGAGCTCTGGGGCGCGCTGCTGCATGGCGCGAAGCTGGTGCTCGCGCCGCCGCATGCGCTCTCGCTGTCGGAGCTGGGCACGCTGCTCGCCGTGGAGCGCGTCACCACGCTGTGGCTCACCGCCGCCCTCTTCGAGCAGATGGTCCTCCACGAAGGCGCCTCGCTCGCGGGAGTGCGCCAGGTGCTGGCGGGCGGGGACGTGCTGCCCGTGCCTCGCGTGCGGGAACACCTGTCGCGGATGGCGCCGGGCGCCGTGCTCGTCAACGGGTACGGCCCCACGGAGAACACCACGTTCTCCACGACGCAGACGCTGCGCTCAGACGACACCGTGGAGCGCTCGGTGCCCATCGGGCGGCCGCTGGCGAACTCCACCGCGTGGGTGTTGGACACGCACCTCCAGCCCCTACCGCCGGGGCTCCCCGGGGAGCTGTACGTCGGCGGTGACGGCCTGGCCTGGGGCTATCTCCAGCGGCCGGACCTCACCGCCGAGCGGTTCATCCCCCATCCCCACTCCGCCACGCCGGGGGCCCGCCTGTACCGCACGGGCGACCGGGCGCGCTGGCGTGACGACGGCACGCTGGAGTTCCTGGGCCGCGCGGACTTCCAGCTCAAGCTGCGCGGCTTCCGCATCGAGCCCGGAGAAGTGGAGGCCGTGCTGCGCCAGGCTCCGGACGTGCGCGAGGCCGTGGTGCTCGCACGCGAGGACGTGCCCGGTGAGAAGCGGCTCGTGGCCTACGTGGTCCTCGACGGAGACAGCGCCAGCACCGACCCCGTGAAGGCGCACGCGCAGCGGCAGCTCCCGGATTACATGGTGCCGTCCGCCTGGGTGGCGCTGCCGTCCCTGCCGCTGTCACCGAACGGCAAGGTGGACCGCAAGGCCCTGCCCGCGCCCGAAGCGCCCGGGTCCACCGGGTCCACGCACGAAGCCCCACGCAACGCCGTGGAGACACAGCTCGCGGCCATCTGGGCGGAGGTGCTGCACCTGGACGCCGTGGGCATCCACGACGACTTCTTCGACCTGGGAGGCCATTCGCTCCTGGCCACGCAGGTGGTGTCGCGCATCCGCTCGGTGCTGGGCGTGGAGTTGCCCCTGGGTGAGCTGTTCAACGCGCCCACCGTGGCCGCGCTCGCACGGCATCTGGGCGCCACCACGACCCGCCGCGAGCACGTGCCGCCCCTCACCCGGGCCCCGAGGCCCCCGCTGCTGCCGCTG
Source organism: Corallococcus sp. M7 (assembly GCF_054512695.1). NCBI lineage: Bacteria > Pseudomonadati > Myxococcota > Myxococcia > Myxococcales > Myxococcaceae > Corallococcus > Corallococcus sp. M7. The sequence goes on along the minus strand of NZ_CM137252.1, from coordinate 4,432,377 downwards.
TCGTTCGCGCAGCAGCGGCTGTGGTTCATCGACCAGCTCGAACCGGGCAGCGCCCTCTACAACATGCCCGTTGCCCTGCGGCTCCTCGGCGCGCTGGACGAGGCCGCGCTGAAGGGAAGCCTGGACGCGTTGATGGCGCGGCACGAATCCCTGCGCACCACCTTCCGCACGGAAGCGGGCCAGCCCGTGCAGCACATCCACGCGCAGGCCACCGTGCCGCTGGAGCGCGTGGACCTGACCACGCTGGAGGACGCCGAAGCCCGGCTGCGCGAAGCGGAGCACCGGGTGACAGCGGAGTCCCAGCGGCCGTTCGACCTGGAGCGAGGCCCCGTCATCCGCGCCTTGCTGCTCCAGCTCACGGCCGAGGAGCACGTGCTGGTGGTCCACCTCCACCACATCGTCTCCGACGGCTGGTCACTGGGTGTGATGGTGCGAGAGCTCACCGCCCTCTACGCGGCCCTGCGTGAAGGCCGCCCGCCCGCGCTCCCGGAGCTGCCCGTGCAGTACGCGGACTTCGCGCTCTGGCAGCGCACGTGGCTCCAGGGAGAGGCACTGGAGGCGCAGCTCGCATGGTGGGCCCGGCAGCTCGAAGGAGCGCCCCGTGCGCTGGAGCTGCCCACGGACAAGCCCCGCCCCGCCGTCTCCACCCAGCGCGGCGACACGGTGCCGGTGCACCTGCCCCTGGCGTTGTCCGAGCGCGTGGAGGCGCTGGCGAAGCAGGAGGGCGCCACGCCCTTCATGGTGCTGCTCGCGGCCTTCCAGACGGTGTTGCACCGCTACTCCGGTCAGGACGACGTGCTGGTGGGCACGCCCATCGCGAACCGCCGCCACGCGGAGACCGAGGGCCTCATCGGCTTCTTCGTCAACACGCTGGTGCTGCGTGGAAGCTTCGGCGCACGGACGACGTTCCGGGAGCTGCTGGCCCAGGTGCGCGCCACGACGCTGGGCGCCTACGAGCACCAGGACGTCCCCTTCGAGCGGCTGGTGGAGTCCCTGCAAACGACGCGCGACCTGGGGCGCATGCCGCTGTTCCAGGTGATGTTCGCGCTCCAGAACGCGCCGGTGCCGGAGCTGTCGCTGCCCGGCCTCACCGTGCGTCCCGCTGCCCTCGCGGAGCGCACGACCTCCCAGTTCGACCTGAGCCTGGACCTGGACCGCCGTGAGGACGGCTTCCGAGGCAAGCTCGAATACGCCACGGACCTCTTCGAGCGTCCCACCATGGCGCGGCTCCTCACCCACTTGCGGGTACTGCTGGAGGCGGTGCTCACGAACCCGGACGGACCGCTGTCCGGACTGTCCCTTGTGTCGGAGGAGGAGCGGCGACAGCTCCTGGGCAACCTGGCAGGAGGCGTGTCGTCCTTCGAGGGTGACGGCACGCTGCACGGCCACTTCGAGGCCCAGGTGGCGCGGACCCCGGACGCGGACGCAGTGGTGTTCGGGGACACGACGCTGTCCTTCCAGCAGCTCAACGCGAGGGCCAACCGGCTCGCCTGGCACCTGAAGTCGCTGGGCGTGGGTCCGGAGGTGACGGTGGGCCTGTGCCTGGAGCGCTCGGCGGAAATCGTCGTCGCGCTGCTCGCGGTAAACAAGGCCGGGGGCGCCTTCGTGCCACTGGACCCGGCCGCGCCCGCCGCGCGCAAGTCGTTCGTCCTCAAGGACTGCGGCGCGTCCGTGCTGGTGACCACACGGGCGCTACAAGACGCGTGGAACCCGGACGTGCCCCACCTGGTGCGGATGGACGAAAAACCTGTCGGACAGTCGGACAGGTTTTCGGACAACCCGCCGCCGGCGGCGGGGGCGGAGAACCTCGCCTACGTCATCTACACCTCCGGCTCCACCGGGACGCCCAAGGGGGTGATGGTGCGGCACCGGTCGGTGCTGCACCTGCGCCACGCGCTGCTGCGGACCGCCTACGCGGGGCAGCCCCCGGGACTCCGCGTCAGCATCAACGCTCCCCTGTTCTTCGACGCCGCCATTGAGCAGGTGCTGCAACTGCTGAGTGGCCACTGCCTGTGCCCCGTTCCGGAGGACCTCCGGTTGGAGCCGGAAGGGATGCTCACGTGGCTGGAGCGGACACGGGTGGACGCGCTGGACTGCACGCCCGCGCAACTGAAGCTCCTGCTGGACGCGGGGATGCTGGAGCGGCCCCGCCTGCCGTCGCTGATGCTGGTGGGCGGCGAGGCGCTGGACGAGGTGATGTGGCAACGGCTCGCCGAGACCCGGCGCACGCGGGCCTTCAATGCCTACGGCCCCACCGAATGCACCGTGGACGCCACCGTCTGGGACATCCAGGGAACGTCCCACGTGCTGCCCGTCATCGGGCGGCCGCTGGACAACCTGCGCGCGTACGTGCTCGACGAACGGCAGGAGCTGGTGCCCTTCGGACTGCCGGGAGAGCTGTGCTTCGCCGGTGAAGGCGTCGCGCGCGGCTACCTGGGCCGGCCGCACCTGACCGCCGAGCGCTTCATGCCGGACCCCTTCGGCACGGAGCCCGGAGCGCGCCTGTACCGCACGGGCGACAAGGCCCGGTGGCGCGAGGACGGGACGCTCGAGTTCATGGGCCGCCTGGACTTCCAGGTGAAGCTGCGCGGCCATCGCATCGAGCTGGGCGAAATCGAGTCCACGCTGCGCGCCCATCCTGGCGTCCGGGACGCGGTGGCGCTGGTCCGCGAGGACGTTCCCGGCGACGCGCGCCTCGTCGCCTACGTCACGCCGGACGTGGACACCGCCCCACTGCACGAGCACCTGCGAAGGCACCTGCCCGAGTACATGGTGCCGGCCGCCCTCCTCGCCCTGCCCGTCCTGCCGCTGACGCCGAACGGCAAGGTGGACCGCAAGGCCCTGCCCACGCCAGACGCGTCGCGCCTCGCCGCACGTGTCTTCGAACCGCCCGCGACCCCCACCGAGGAGCGCCTCGCCGCCATCTGGGAGGAGCTGCTCCGCGTGTCCGGCGTGGGCCGTCACGACAACTTCTTCGAGCTGGGCGGACACTCGCTGCTGGCCACCCAGGTGGTGTCACGCGTACGCGCGCACCTTGGTGTGGAGCTGCGCGTCCGCGCCCTCTTCGAAACGCCGACCGTGGCGGGCCTCGCCCGGCGGTTGACGGATGCCGCGCCCGCGCCCGCGCTGCCACCGCTGACGAGGACACAGGGGGACGGACTCGCGCCCCTGTCCTTCGCGCAGCAGCGGCTGTGGTTCATCGACCAGTTGGAGCCGGGCAGCCCGCTCTACAACATGCCCTTCGCGCTGCGGCTGTCCGGAGCGCTGGATGTTGCCGCCCTCCAGCGGGCCTTCGATGCGCTGGTGCAGCGGCACGAAACCCTGCGCACGACGTTCGAAGCCCAGGACGGAACGCCCCGTCAGCGCATCCATCCCGCCCCCACGGGAATGCTGCGCACGGAGGACCTGGAGTCTCTGCCCGCGGACGCACGTGAAGCCGAAGTCTGGCGCCGGTTGGACGCGGATGCGCTGCGTCCCTTCGACCTGGGCACGGGTCCCCTCGCTCGCTTCACCCTGCTGCGGCTGGATTCAAGAGAACACGTGCTCCTGCTGTGCACGCATCACACCGTCTCCGACGGCTGGTCCTTCGGGGTGCTCGTGCGCGAGCTGGTGGCGCTCTACGAAGCCTTCCGCCAGGGCCAGCCGTCGCCGCTGCCAGAGCTGCCCGTGCAGTACGCGGACTTCTCCCGGTGGCAGACCACGTGGCTGGAAGGCCAGGTGCTGGAGGGACAGCTCGACTGGTGGAAGCGGCGGCTCGAAGGGGCGCCGCATGCGCTGACGCTGCCCACGGACCGGCCTCGTCCGGCCCGTCGCTCCGCGCAGGGAGCGCGGTGGCCCGTGCAACTGACACCGGCCTTGAGTGACGCGGTGGAGGCACTGGCGAAGCGGGAAGGCGCCACGCCCTTCATGGTGCTCATGGCCGCGTTCCAGTGGCTGCTGTCGCGGTACTCCGGACAGGACGACGTGCTGGTGGGCACGCCCATCGCGAACCGTCGTCACGCGGAGACCGAAGGCCTCATCGGCTTCTTCGTCAACACGCTGGTCCTCCGCGCCCGCTTCACCGCGGACATGTCGTTCCGGAAGGTCCTCGCGCAGGTGCGCGCGACGACGCTGAGCGCGTACGAACACCAGGACCTCCCCTTCGAACGGCTGGTGGACGCGCTCCAGCCCGAGCGCGACCTGGGCCGCACGCCGCTCTTCCAGGCCCTCTTCGCGCTGCACAACACGCCTGAGCCGGAGGTCGCCCTGCCGGGCCTGACGCTGAAGGCGGTGGAGCTCCCCTCCACGGCGGCGAAGTTCGATCTGGACCTGGCCCTCACGCGGCAAGCCGACGGCTTCCAGGGGGCGCTCACGTACAGCACGGACCTCTTCGACACCGCCACGGTCCAGCGGCTGATGGAGCGATGGAGCACGCTGCTGGAGACGGTCCTCACCGCGCCCGACGCGCCCCTGGACCAACGGACGTTGCTGACGGACGAGGAGCTTCGCCGGATGCACGTCCCTGATGCGCCGACATCCCGTCCCTCCGACATCACGGAGGTCACCCCGCGCGATGACCTGGAGCGGGAGCTCGTGGCGCTCTGGGAGGAGCTGCTGGGCGTCCGGCCCATTGGCGTGACGCGTCCGTTCTTCGACCTGGGCGGCCACTCCCTGCTCGCCGTGAAGCTGATGGCGCGCATCCGGGAGCGCTTCCAGCGCGAGCTGCCCCTGGCCGCCCTCTTCCAGGCGCCCACAGTGGAGACGCTGGCCCGGCTGCTTCATCAGGCGCCCGAGGTCTTCTCTCCGCTCGTGCCCATCCAGCGTGAGGGCTCGCGGCGGCCCTTCTTCTGCGTCCACCCAGTGGGCGGCAACGTGCTCGCGTACGCGGCGTTGGCGAAGCAGTTGGGTCCGGATCAGCCCTTCTACGGGCTCCAGTCCCAGGGGCTCGACGGGAGCCGTCCGCCGCTCGACACGGTGGAGGCGATGGCGGCGCTCTACGTGAGCGCCGTGCGCACCGTGCAGCCCCACGGCCCCTACCGGCTGGGCGGCTGGTCCATGGGAGGTGTGGTGGCGTTCGAGATGGCCCGTCAGCTCCAGGCCCGGGGCGAGGCCGTGGAGCTCGTGGCCCTCATCGATGCGAGCCCGGCGACGGAGGACCGCGTGCCGCTCGACGTGGACGATGCAGGCCAGGTGGCCGCGCTGTTCGAGCTCGACCAGGGCCAGCTCGCGACACCGGAAGCGGCCACGGAGGCGGGGCGCACGCTCCTGCACGTCTTCACCCGCAACCTGCGTGCCCTGAAGCACCACCGCCCCGGAACGTTCACCGGCCACGTCCTCCTGTTCCAGGCGGGCGATGACCCGGCGCGCGGAGACGACGGCTGGAGCGCCCACGTCCAGGGCAAGCTGACGCGGGAGGTGCTCCCCGGCACCCACTACACGCTGCTGCGAGCCCCACACGTTGAACGGCTCGCGGAGCGGTTGACCGAGGCACTCCAGGACGCGCCGGGCGCGCACGTGAAGGGCCCCGAGGGGGCATGACAGGCCGCCTCCTGGGAGGAACCCGCGCGCGTGCCAGGACTGGCACGTTCGCGGCGCGGCCACGTCATCCGTCGGGCTGAGTTCACCCGTAACGCCCCGGAATCCCGACGGCGAGGCCCTGGCGGCTCGCGTGGCCCCGACCTTGCGATGGGAGGGCCCCGCAACCGCTCACAGGAGCCCCACCCATGAACGTCCAGAAGCCTTCCGCCATCCCCCACCTCCCGCGCCGCGCGCGGACCCTGACCTGGAGCCTCCTGGCGCTCGCCGCCGCCGGCTGTGGCGCCAGCGACAGCGGCAGCACCAGTCCCAGCACCCTGGCGGAGCACCCCCAGCCCCTCACCGCGCGGCCGTCCCGCTGCCTGGAGATCCGCGCCGCCCAGCCTGGGGCGCCGGACGGCGACTACGTGCTGTACGTGGCGGGTGACACCAGCGCGTCCTGGACCGCGTACTGCCACGACATGGCCGGCACGCCCACCGAGTACCTCACGCTCACTCGCACGGGCGCCGACTCCAACTTCTCGCAGTACACGGCCGGCGGCGCCTCCCCCGGCACCGACGTGCGCACCCACTTCACCCGGCTGCGCATCGACCCGGTGACCCTGCGCGTGGACACGGCGGACCAGACGTTCGCCTCCTCCACGGGAGAGCTGACGCACTCGCCGGAGACCGTCACCGCGATGACCTATGGCGTGGCCATGGCGTGCGGCGGCGGCCAGGGCCAGGGCAACGTCGACCTGCGGGGCACCCCGTTCACGGTGGCGGCGGAGTCGTTCGGCGTGGGCGGCGCGAACGCGACCGGCGCCGCCATCTCCAGCGAGGACGCCCAGGTCGTCACGCTGTCCGGTGACGGCCTCTGCGGCTGGGTGGGTCCGCAGGGCAGCTACAACCCCTTCAACCAGCATGGCGGCCTGCTCCAGCTCCACTACCGCGGCGGGGACCGCCCCGCGACCTGTCAGGAGCTCCAGGCGGCCCGCCCCGGTGCGCCGGACGGCGAGTACGCGCTGTTCGTGAACAAGGACCCGCTGAAGCGCTGGACGGCCTGGTGCCAGGACATGGCCGGCACGCCCAGGGAGTACCTCCCCCTGGTGCACACGGAGGAGGGCGCCAACTACTCGCAGTACACGGCGGGAGGGAACTCGCCCGGCACCGACGTGCGGACCCGGTACACGCGCGTCAGGCTGAACCCCGTCACCCTCGCCGTGGACACCGGAGACCAGACCTTCGCGACGTCCAGCGGCTCCCTCAAGCACGTAGACAAGGAGCCTGTGACAGCCATGACCTACGCGGCGGCCATGGGGTGCAGCCGCACGGGCCTGGCCAACGTGGACCTGCGAGGCACGCCGTTCTCCGTGCCCACCGGCGGCATCGGCCGGGCCGGCCCCTCGAGCGAGTCCTCGTGGTGGGCCTTCCATGACAACAACCAGGTGGTGGAGATGCGCGGCTACGGCGGCTGCGGCTGGGTGGGCCCGCAGGGCAGCTACAACCCCTTCAACCAGAACGGTGCCCTGCTGCCCCTGGCGTACACCCTGCCGCAGCCGTAGCCGCGCCCACTCAGGGTGACGGCACCAGCCCCGCGCCGGGCTTCACCAGCACGGCGCGGGAGTAGGCCATCAAGAAGCCCATCCGCATGGAGTTGCGCTCCGTGGGGATGCCGGGCGAGGACATGATGGCCGCCAGGTCGCTGCCCTTCTCCAGCCCCCGCGCCAGGCGCGCGGCGATGAGCGCCTGCTGCACGCCGCGCCGCCGGAACGCCGGCAGCACGGACGTGCCGAACAGGGACGTGAGCCCGTCGCTCACCTCGCAGGCCCCGCCTCCCGCCGGCACGCCATCAATCCACGCCAGATACGAGTCCGTGCTGGGATGGCGTGCTGCCTTCAGGCCCATCTCCCAGAAGATCTCCGGCATCGACTCGCCTTCCGGCACGAAGCCGCTGCCGGCGACCTCCACGTACCTGCGCACCGCCGCGTCGTCGGACGGATCCACCCGCTCGATGCGCAGCCCGGCGGGAACTCCCTGCGTCAGCCGCGACAGGTCCTCTCCCGCCCGCAGCGGCCGGTACAGCACCGTCTCGAACTCGCGCAGCACGAAGCCCCGGTCCGCCAGCCCCTTCAACAGGGACTGGGGCGCGAAGGGGCTCAGCTCCGCCTTGGGCTCCACGCCGCGCGACACGAAGAAGTCCACCAGCGCGTCCAGCTCCGCGTCCGTGACGTCCCGCTCGAAGCCATAGCCGGACGACTTGTTGATGTAGGAACCCACGCCGCCGAACGCCATCCAGCCGTCCGCGAGCGGCGCGGAGGCCGTTGAAAGCGCCACCGCGGAGGTGGCCTGCTTGTGTTCGAACCGCCGGGCGATCTCCACCAGGTTCACGTCGTTCATCCGCCCCATTTACACCGGAGCGGGCCGCCGAGTCAGTGCGTGAAGGCGTTCCCCAGCCCGTCGTCCGGGCTCCTCACGGGGGTGGCGGGGGCGAGGACAGCAGGCCGTCCAGCACGCCGTAGGCGTAGAGCGCCGCGAAGGCGTAGGCCCCCACGAGATAGGAGACGTTGAAGGCCCGGGCCGTGGGCGCGTCCTGGGCCGAGTAGCGGCCGTCCGAGCCGCGCAGGGACAGGGCCACGCCCAGGGAGACGGCGGACACGGCGAACGTCGTGCCCTGCCCCACCGCGAGCACCTTCCCCTTGGAGCGCTGGCCGTGCACGAAGTGGCCCACGCCGAACGGCACCAGGTACCAGCCCTGAGAGGCCGGCCGGGATTCGACGAGGACGGGAGCGGCGGTGGAGGCCGCGGGCCCGGGCAGGAGCGCGGGTGGCCGGAGCCGGGCGGCGCGCGAGGCGATGCGGTCGTGTCGCTGCGCGCGCACCCGTTCGACGAAGGCGATGAAGTCCGGCGGATACACCAGGGGGTCCAGCTTCGCGCCGGAGTCGAGCGCGAGTCCTTCCACGGTCTCATGCTCCGCGCGGAGCAGGTCCTCCTGGGCGTGGAGCGTCGCCGCGAGCAGCAGATGGGCTTCGGCTGCTTCTTGGGGATGGGAGAGCCGTGAGGGCTGAAGCAGGGCCTCCAGCGCGGCCCGGGCGCGAGGCAGGTCGCCGGACTGGTAGGCCTCGCGGGCGGGTCCCAGCGGGGAGGACGCCGTGAGCAGCAGGGCGACGATGGCGGTCTTCATTGCGCGGCCCCCAGCACGACCGTGGTGCGGGACCCCGCCACCGCGTCGAGCGATTGCCTCAGCACGTTGCCGCCCGGATCGCGGGCGGACAGGAGGTGTCTCCCGTGAGAGAGCTTCAAGGGGTCGCGCAGCGGCGCCACGCCGACCTCCACACCGTCGACGAAGACGCGGGACGCCACGGGCGCGACGATGGTGACCTCCGCGTCGCGCACGCGGAGGGCGACTTCGCGCGAGACGGCTGTGCCGGCAGTCACTTCGAGCACCTCCTCGACGGGCTCACACAGGGGGTTGGCGAAGCGGAGACGGTGCGAGCCGGGAGACAGCCGCAGCTCGCGCAGCCTCGGCGTGTAGCCCCGGCTCTGGCCGTCGACGAACACCTCGGCCCAGGGACGTGTCGTCACGGTGAGCGTCGCGAAGTCCTGGGCGTCCGGCACGCGCACGGGCACGTCATCGCCGGTGGATACCGGGGACGAGGGCCGTCGCGAAGAGTCTTGAGCGGAGCGAGCGATCGGAGCCGACGCGGCACGAAGCGACCTGCCCGAAGCCTCCGGACGCGCGGTCCTGACCTGCGTCCCAACCGCCGCCTGATTCAAGGAACGCGAAGGCCCTTCCACTGCGGCGGAAGCATCCAACGTTGCGGCCGAGCCATCAGCGGGCGCGGGCGCAGCGGAAACATTCGACGTTGCGGCCGAGGCGCCCAACGTCGCAGGTGTTCCCAGGGCGGTCGCCTGTGGACCAGCGGTCGGCACTGTTGCATCCGAACCCGGTGCCGGCCCTGTGGCCACCGTCGAGGCCCTAGAGCCATGCCATGCCCACATTCCCAACCCGCCCAGCATTCCCGCGAGCGCCACACCCGCCAGGAGCCCGCGCTTGTGTTCCGCCCACGCGCGCCCGGCGAGGCCGTTCTTCGTGGGGCGCGAGCGCAGGAGCGCCAGCACCTCGGGGGCCCCGGGCCGGAGCGCCATCGCGGCGTTGAGACACCGGGCAGCCTGGGCGCCCTGCCCCGCGGCGAGCAGCGCGCGGCCTTCGTCCAACAGCCGCTGGAACCGGTCCTCACGCCAGCGGGCCACGGAGGACTCCGGAGCCTGGAAGAAGGCACGTGACGCTTCGGAGGGAGCACCCACCCACGGCCGCAGCACGGCCTCCAGTTCCCGAGCCAGCGCCCCACCCTCCATGGGCCGGTCTCGCGCATCCCGGGCGAGACACCGCGCGACCAGCGCGGACAGGGACGCAGGCGTGCCTGGCGCGGCCTCCGCCAACAGCGGCGCATCGCGGGTCATCACCGAGACCGCCAGCCGGGCACTGCCCTCCCCCGCATGCGGCGTCGTGCCCACACACAGCTCGAACAACACGACGCCCACCGCGTAGACATCCGACGCCGGGGACCACGCACCGGTGTCGATGCGCTCCGGCGCCATGTACGCCAGCGAGCCGATCACGGCCCCCGTGCTCGTCAGTCGAGCCCGGTCCGCCAGCGCGGCGATGCCGAAGTCCGCGAGCTTCAGCGGCCCTCCCTGCGCCACGAGCACGTTCTCCGGCTTGACGTCCCGGTGCACCACGCCACGCGCATGCGCCGCTTCCAGCGCGCGAGCCAGCTCCCAGCCCAGAAGCGCGACAGCCTCCGGCGGCACGGGAGCCAGGCGCCGCGCCAGCTCACGCAGGTTCTCCCCCTGCACCCATTCACAGACGAGGAACGGGCCGCGCACGGAGTCCTCGCCAAAGTCATGCACCGCCAGGACATTGGGGTGCTGGAGCGAAGCCACCACCTCCGCCTCCTGGCGGAAGCGCTCGGTGAAGCGTGTGTCCAGCCCCGGGTGCAGCACCTTCACCGCCACGCGGCGGGACAGCCGCAGGTCATGGGCGAGGAAGACCGTCGCCATCCCGCCCCGTCCCAACTCCTGCTCCAACTGGTAGCGGCCGGCCAGCAGTTCGCCCGTCATCGCGCGCGCAGTCTAGGAAGCGCGATCCCCGGGCGCAAACGCCAGGGCTGCCTCACTGCTGGCACACGCGAACGGAGGAGCCGGAGATCAGCACGCATCCACCGGGCTTCGCGCCGGGACACTCCGCGTCCGACCGGCAGGTTTGGTGACAGCGCCGTCCCTGTCCCGAGTCGGTGCAGAAGGCGCAGCGGTCGCAGTCCATGGAGGTCTCGCAGGAGTCGCCCAGGTGCTCGGGGGGCAGGCCCTCGCAGGCCTCGACGCACAGGAACTCCGGAGCCGGAGAGCATTCGTAGCCCGTGGGGCAGCCCCGGTCGCAATCGCGTGTACAGCGTCCCTTCACGCAGTACGCGTACGTCGAACAGGCCAGCGAGTCGGGGCAGTGCTCGGTGAGGCGGGGGCCCGGTTCGCATTCCGCGAAGACGTCGGAGCAGCGCTGGTCCTCGGGACACTCCCGGTCCGCGGCGCAGGAGCGCACGCAGTCGTCCCCCAGACAGTCAGCGTCCCCCCCCTCACGCACCTGGATGTCGAGCGGACACCCCGGGCCCACGAGCAGGACTCCCACGAGAAACGAGAACGCGATGCGCATGGTGATCGGCCGCGAGGCTGGAGGAGCCGTCCTCAATCCTCTTCCCCCAGGTATCGGAACACGGAGCGCACGCCGATGCCCAGGGCCCGGGCCGCCTCCTTCTTGCTGCCTCCGCTGCGGGCAATGGCCTCGCGCACGTAGCGCAGCACGAAGGCATCCCGCGCCTCGTCCAGGGGCACCAGCGGCGCCGTGTCCGCGGCCAGGTCCAGGTCCTCCACGCCGATGAGCTCCCCTGACGCCAGGATGGCCGCGCGCCGCACGCGGGATACGAGCTCGCGGACATTGCCCGGGAACGGATGACCACGCAGGGCCTCCGCCGCCTTCTGCGTGAAGCCCCGAGCACGGCCCGCCTCCTGCTTCAGGACATGGTGCGCGATGAGCAACACGTCGTCTCCGCGCTCCCGCAGCGCGGGCACCTCCAGGCGGACCTCGTCCAGGCGGAAGAGCAGGTCCTCGCGAAAGGCGCCCCGGGCAACGAGCGCCTTCAAGGGTTGATGCGTGGCGGCCACGACCCGCATGTCGACCCTGCGGGGACGGTGCTCGCCCAGCCGCGTCACCTCGTGCTCCTGGACCACGCGCAGCAGGCGCGACTGGAGCGACAGCGGCATGTCTCCAATCTCATCCAGGAACAGCGTGCCCCCATCCGCCGCCTCCACCAGCCCCGCGCGGTCGGAGGTCGCGCCGGAGAACGCCCCGCGGACATGACCGAACAGCTCACGCTCGATGAGCGACTCCGGCAGCGCCGCGCAATTGATTGCAACCAACCGTCCGCGCCGGCCGCTCCGCCGGTGAAGCGCGCGAGCCACCTCCTCCTTGCCGGTGCCCGTCTCGCCCTGGATGAGCACGTGCAGGGACGTGGGCCCCAGGCGCTCCACCTGCCGGTAGAGGTTCCGCATGGCCGGGGACTCACCGATGAGCCCTTCGAACGTGGCCGCGGCGATGCGCTGCGTGAGGCTGTCCACCTGGGCGCGCAGCTCCGTCAGCTCCCGCGACGTGGCCAGCAGCAACGCCGCGAGCGACGACAGCGCCATCGCCTCCTCCAACTCACGCGTCGAGAACGGAGGACTGCCCAGGCGCCGTCCCAGGTACACGGCGCACAGTGGCGCGGAGCCCGCGCGAAGCGGCAGCACGAGCGCGGAGGTCAACCGCAACGCCAGCACACTGGGAGCCCCCGCGAGCGCCGCCTCCGCCGCGACATCCGGCACCAGCACCGGAGCCCCCGAGTCCACGACCTGATCCACCAGGCTGTCCACCACCACCGAAGCCGGCACGGAGCCGGTGGCCCCCAGCACCTGCCGCCGCTCCCCCTCCACCGACACGAGGAACCCCACGTCCGCGGACGTGACCTCCGCGATGCCCCGCAGCGCGGCCTCCAGCAGCTCCGACGCAGGCCGCTGCACGAGCAGCCGTGAAGCGAAGTCCGTCAGCACGCCCACCAGGCGAGACGGTGTCGAGGAAGGCTCCACCCGGACCGGTGCCTCCGAAACCGTCAGCGTGAGCGAAGCCCTGCCCACGCTGAAGGACTCGCCCGGCTCCAGCGGTGCCAGGTCCACCCGCTTGCCACGAACCCTGACGTCACAGTCCGCGCTCGCGGCGGACACCGTCCACCCGCGCGAGTCACGGAACACCAGGGCATGGCTGCCCTTCACTCCGGGCGCGGAGAGGACGACATCGCACGCGGGCTCGGAGCCCACGGACACCACCGGCTTCTCCAGCGCGAAGGAACGTCCGTCCGGCAGGGATAGGAAGAAGCGCATCACTCCTTCGTGAGGTCGTAGACCTCCTGGATGTTGTGGAGCGTCTGGACGAAGTCCAGCTTCAGGTCCTGGAGGATGCCGTTGCGAAGGTCGAACACCCACGAGTGCACGATGGGGAAGCCGCGCGTCAGGTAGGACTTCTGCACGGCGGCCGTCTTGATGATGTTGATGCTCTGCTCCAGGACGTTGAGCTCCACCAGCCGTTCGTAGCGCTTCGTCTCGTCCGCGATGCCGTCCAGCTCCTGCTTGTGGAACCGGTACACGTCGCGGATGTTGCGCAGCCAGGGGTTGAGGATGCCCAGGTCCTTGGGCTGCATCGCCGCGCGCACACCGCCGCAGCCGTAGTGGCCGCAGACGATGATGTGCTTCACGTCCAGGTGCCGGACGGCGTAGTTGATGACCGACATCACGTTCAGGTCGACGTTGTTGACCAGGTTGGCGACGTTGCGGTGCACGAACACGTCACCCGGCGGCAACCCCATGATCTGGTTCGCGGGCACGCGGCTGTCCGAACACCCGATGTAGAGGAAGTCCGGCTGCTGCGACACCGACAGCTTGGTGAAGTAGTCCGGATCCGCGCGGAGCTGCTCCTCCGCCCAGAGCTTGTTGTTCTCGAAGATCTTATCGTAGGGAGTCACGGCCAGGACGGTGGCACGGGCGGACCCCACCGTCGAGCGTTCACTTCTTCCAGTGTTCACGCGCGGCCACGAAGCATCCAGTCCCAGTACAGGCGCGGCAGGCCGTACTTCTTGAGCAGCCACAGGTCGCGGCGCTCCACGAAGGTGTTGATGAACGGCAGGCTCGGCGCGGGCTGGCCGTCGTAGTCGAACTCGGCGAGCAGCATCCGCCCGTAGCCCGTCACCAGCGGACAGGACGCATAGCCGTCATACCGCGCCGTGGGCTCGCGCCCGTCCATCACGGCCACCAGGTTCTCCACGAGCACCGGAGCCTCGGCCCGGATGGCGGCCCCCGTGCGAGACGTGGGCAGGTCGCTCGCGTCTCCAATGGCGAAGACGTTCGGATGGTCCGGGTGCTGGAGCGTGTGCTTGTGCGCCTTCACCCAGCCCGCGTTCGGGCCGTCCTGGTGGGCCAGCGCGCTGCGCTTGATGAAGTCCGGCGCGCTCTGCGGCGGCGTGACGTGCAGGAGGTCATACCCCACCGTCACCCACTCCTGCTGCCCGTCGCGCGTCACCGCGAAGAGCGCCTCGCGGCTGTGCGCGCGCACCTCCACCAGGTCGTGGCCGAAGTGCGTCTGGATGCCGTAGCGGTTCACGACGCCCTCCAGCACCCGCGCGAAGGGCTGCACCCCGAAGAGCGCCTTGGCCCCCGAGCCGAAGACGACGCGCGACTTCCCGGTGAGCCCGCTGCGGCGCAGGTGATCCGCCACCAGGTACATGATCTTCTGCGGCGCACCCGCGCACTTCACCGGCGTGGCCGGATGGGTGAACAGGGCCGTGCCGCCCTGGAACCCCCGCACCATCTCCCAAGTCTTCGGCGCGAGCCGGAAGTCGTAGTTGCTGGACACGTAAGGCGTCTTCAGCGCCTCGCGCAGGCCGCGCACCCGGTCCCAGTCCAGCTGGATGCCCGGAGCCACCACCAGGAAGTCATAGGTCAGGCGCGTGCCGCCCCGCGTGAGCACGAGCTGACGGACCGGATCCACCTCCTCCGCCCGGTCCTGGATCCACCGCGTCCCCTTCGGGATGTAGTCCGCCTCCGCCCGCACGGTGCTCGCGATGTCCGCGGCGCCAGCGCCCACCAGCGTCCACAGCGGCTGGTAGAAGTGCTGCGAAGAAGGCTCGAGCACGGCGACGCCCCGCACGCCCTTGCGCCGCAGCCGCGCCGCGACCGTGAGGCCCGCGGTGCCGCCGCCGATGATCAGCACCCGGTGGTGCTCGGAGGCTGACGAAGGCTTGAGGGATGGGAGAGCGTTCATGTGAGCAGGCCGCGAGCCTGCCCACGACCACCTCACCGCGCCAGCTGCCCTGCGATGCGAACAGACGTTGCCGGGTCCACACCGAATATCGCCAGACATCCCTTTATCGGAGCCCACGTTCCGTCGGACAATTCGCGCAAATCGCGCTGAAGCCACCTCTCCGCCCGAGACTCCGACATGCTCTTCCGCCAGCTCTTCGACTCCGAGTCGTCGACCTACACGTATCTCATCGGAGACGAGGCCACGCGCCAGGCCGTCCTCATCGATCCGGTGCTGGAGCAGGTGGACCGCGACCTGAAGCTCGTCGGTGAGCTGGGGCTCGTCCTCTCCCACGTCTTCGACACCCACGTGCACGCGGATCACGTCACCGCGTCCGGCACGCTGCGGGAGCGCACGCGGTGTCAGGTGGTGGCCGGAGCCGGCGGCGCCCGGTGCGCCGACCTGCAGGTGCGGCATGGCGACACGGTGCACGTGGGACAGTGCGCCTTCCAGGTGCTCGCCACGCCGGGCCACACGGACGACAGCGTGAGCTACCTGCTGGGCGACCGCGTCTTCACCGGGGATGCCCTGATGGTGCGCGGCAACGGCCGCACCGACTTCCAGAACGGGAGCGCGAGCCAGCTCTACGACTCCATCACCCGCGTCCTCTTCCAGCTCCCGGACGCGACGCTCGTCTATCCCGCGCACGACTACCACGGCAACACGGTGACGAGCATCGGCGAGGAGAAGCGCCACAACCCGCGGGTCGCGGGACGGAGCCGTGAGGAGTTCATCGAGGTGATGAACAACCTCCACCTGCCCCGCCCCAAGAAGATCGACCTGGCCGTCCCGGCCAACCGCGCCTGCGGACGGCTTGAAGCCAACGCGCCGGAGGCCTGAGCTCAGGCCGGCTTGGCCAGCTCCGCGTCAATGGCCTGGACCAGGCGCGGATCCTCCGCCGTCACGTCCGGCGCGAAGCGGCCCACGACGCGGCCATCCCGGCCGATGAGGAACTTCTCGAAGTTCCACTGCACCTCCGGCTTCGGGTTGGCCTCGATGCCGTAGCCCTTGAGGTTCGCGCGCATCGGCCCGTCGCCCGTGGCCTCCGGGATGGCGCCCGTCAGCGCGTGGTAGAGCGGGTGCTTGTCCTGCCCCACCACGGAGATCTTCGAGTACAGCGGGAAGGTCACGTCGTACTTCAAGGTGCAGAACTGCTGGATCTCCGCCTCGCTGCCCGGCTCCTGCCCCATGAAGTTGTTCGCGGGGAAGCCCAGCACCTCCAGGCCCTTCGCCTGCCGGCTCGCGTAGAGCTTCTGCAGACCTTCGTACTGGGGCGTCAGGCCGCACTTGGAGGCGACGTTCACCACCAGCAGGACCTTGCCCTTGTGCTGCCCCAGCGTCCTGGGAGCGCCGTCGATGCCGGTGAGGGGGATGTCGTAGAGGTTCTGGCTCATGTTCAGGCTCGGTCTCCGTCTGAGGGGGCGGCCACTCTAGCCCAGGCCTGTCCAGGCAAAGTGCCATCCCCGGTGTGGTGATTTGCGGCGGTCGTGGCTCGGCGCCAGGCGCCGGTCCCTGGAGGGAACGGCTGGCCCGGGCCTTGCGTTGTGGGGACTCCCTCGCACTCCATGCACCGGCTCCTCGTCCCCCTCGTCCTCCTGCTCGTTGCCCTGGCCAGCGTGGCGGGCGGTGCCGTGTGGTTCATCCAGCGCGACCGGCAGGCGCTCGTGGAACAGTTCGCGCGCGACCGGCAGGCCCAGTTGGAGGAGGCCGCCAGCGGCGTCGCCCGGTCGCTGGAGGACCTGGGGGACAACCTGCGCTTCGCGAGCGAGCTGCTCGCACAACCCGGCTCGGCGGGAGATCACCACAACGAGCTGCGCGCCCTGCTGGAGGCCGTGGGCCAATACCGGGCCATCGCGGTGATGGGCCCGGACGGCGAGGAGCGGCTCTTCCTGGTGGACCACAAATCGCGCCACCTTCCGAGGGACGCCGTCCATCCTCCGGCGCTCGCGGAAACCGCGCGGCAGGCGCTCACGGCCCCGGTGGGGCACGTCATTCCCTCGCACCCCATCGAAGGCGCCGCGTCCTCCGGCTGGATGCGTGTCTTCGCCATGCGCATCGACTCCGACACGCCCGGGAGCGGAGGTGCCATCGCCATCCTCGTGGACACCGAGCCGCTCTTCGCGCCGCTGCGCATGGTGACGGTGGAGGAGAACACGCGCCTGCTCCTCCTGGGGGCCCACGGCACGCCCGCGCCCATGAGCGACCCGGCGCTCGCGTCCTGGCACCGGCGGCTGGATGAGCCCGAAGGCAAGCACGTGCCGGGCCTGCGCACCCTGGTGGCGAGGATGCGCGCGGGCGCGGCGGGAACGCTGCGGCTCAACGAGGCGGAGGCCACGCGCCTGGGCCTGGGGGCCGCGGACGCGGTGGCCACGTTCCGGCCCCTGCGCATGCGAGGCGAGGCCTCCTGGTCCGTGGCGACGCTCTCCTCCACCAGCGCCCTGCGAGCCCACGAGCGCACCCTGGTGCTGCGCCTGTCGCTGGCCGCGCTGCTCGTGGCGCTGTTCCTGGTCGCGTTCGGGACCCATGTCGTGGTCGCCAACCGCCGGGCAGTGGCGCTCCAGGAGAGCCTGCGCCACGCCGCGAGGTTCGCGCACCTGCACGAGAAGACGCAGAAGATCCTCGACCACATCCCCACCGGCATCCTGGCGCTCGACCGCGAGGGACGCATCAGCGCCGTGAACCAGGCCCTGCGCGCGCGCCTGCCGGCCACCGTCGTGGGGAGCACCCTCCCGGAGGCCTTCCCCACCGCGCCCACGGCCGCGGTGCAGCGGCTGGCGGCGCTGGTGCTGGCCGCGAAGGACAAGGGCGCCGTGCGCAGCCTGCACGGCGAGCCGCTCAGCCTCTTCAACGAGAAGGACCAGTTCAACGTCCACGCCGTCCCGCTGGAGCACGACGATGGAGAGGCGAGCACGCTGCTGGTGCTGGAAGACCTGAGCAACGTGCGCATGCTGGAGGACCAGCTCCTGCGCGCGGAGAAGCTGGCCACGGTGGGCGTGCTCGCCGCGGGCGTGGCCCATGAAATCGGCACGCCGCTGGGCATCATCCGGGGCCACGCCGAGTACATGCTCCAGAAGGTGGGCGGCGTGGAGCACCCGCAAGGCCGGGGCCTCAACGCCATCGTCACGCAGATCGACCGCGTGAGCCGCATCATCCGCCAGCTCCTGGACCTCTCCCGCCTCCAGCCCGCGCGGGCCGGCGTCGTGCCGCTCGCCCCCGTCGTGAGGGGCCTCCAGGAGCTGCTCGACGTGGAGGCCGAGCGCCGGCACGTCCACTTCGAATTGGACGTGCCCGAGCGGCTGCCCAGCCTCGCGGCGGACGCGGATCAGCTCCAGCAGGTGCTCCTCAACCTCGCCCTCAACGCCTGTGACGCGTGCAGCGCCGGGGGCCACGTGCGGCTGAGCGCCACGACGTGCATGGCGGGGGACACGCAGGCGGTGGAGATCCGCATCCAGGACGATGGCCGGGGCATCGCGCCGGAGCACCTGCACCAGGTGTTCGACCCCTTCTTCACCACCAAGAAGCGGGGCCAGGGCACGGGCCTGGGGCTGAGCGTGGTGGCGCAGATTGTCCGCAACCACGGTGGCCAGGTGGGGGTCGAAAGCGAGCCCGGCCGGGGCACCGTCTTCACGTTGCGGTGGCCGGTGGCCGCCGCTTCCGGCTGGGAGGAACGGCATGCCGTCTAGCGCGCGCATCCTCGTGGTGGATGACCACGAGGAGATGGGACAGATGTTGAAGGAGCCCCTCACGGACGCGGGCTACCGCGTGGACCTGTCCACGGGCGGAGCGGACGCCATCGCCCAGCTGCGGGCCCGCGTCTACGACGTCGTCCTGTGCGACCTGCGCATGGAGGAGGTGGACGGCCTGGACGTGCTCGCGGCGGCGCGCCGGCACGACCCGGAGCTGCCGGTGCTCCTGATGACCGCCTTCGGCGCGGTGGAGAGCGCCGTGGAGGCCATGAAGCGCGGCGCCTACCACTACCTCACCAAGCCCTTCCGCCTGGACGAGGTGCTGCTCCACGTGGGGCGCGCGCTGGAGTCCCGGCGCCTGCGGACCGAGCACCGCGACTTGAAGCGACAGGTGGCCCAGCGCGGCGGCCTGGGCTCGCTCCTGGGCCACAGCGCGCCCATGCGCACGCTCTATGAGCTCATCGACCGCGTGGCGGCCTCGGAGGCGCCGGTGCTCATCCGGGGCGAGAGCGGCAGCGGCAAGGAGCTGGTCGCCCGGGCGCTGCACTCCGAGGGGCCCCGGAGCCAGGCGCCCTTCGTGGCGGTCAACTGCACCGCCCTGCCCCACGCGCTGCTGGAGAGCGAGCTGTTCGGCCACATCAAGGGCGCCTTCAGCGGAGCCACCACCACGCGCCGGGGCCTCTTCGTGGAGGCGGACGGAGGCACGCTCTTCCTCGACGAAATCGGGGACATGCCCCCGGAGCTCCAGGCGAAGCTGCTGCGCGTCCTCCAGGACGGCGAGGTGCGCGCGGTGGGCGCGGATGGCTCGCGCCGCGTGGACGTGCGCATCCTGGCCGCCACGCACCAGGACCTGGACGCACGGGTGAAGGAGGGCCGCTTCCGCGCGGACCTCTTCTACCGGCTCAACGTCGTCTCCCTCCGCGTGCCGCCGCTGCGCGAGCGCACGGAGGACATCCCGAAGCTCGCGGAGCACTTCGTGGCGCAGGCCCGCGCCCGCAATCCGCGCTCCGCCGTCACCGCGCTGGCCCCGGAGGTCGTGGCCACGCTCTCGCGCATGCCCTGGGCCGGCAACGTGCGCGAGTTGGAGAACCTGGTGGAGCGCCTGGTCGTCCTGGGCGCGCAGCCCACCGTGGACCTGGCCCAACTGCGCCTGCACACCGCGGAAGCCGCGCCGGAGGTCCACCCGCTGGCCGCGGCCCACGGTCAGGTGGTGCCACTGAGACAGCTGGAGGGTGAATACATCGCGTGGGTGGTCGCCCGCTGTGGAGGCAACAAGACGCGCGCGGCGGAGCTGCTGGGGATTGATGTCTCCACCATCCACCGCAGGGAGAAGACCGACAGCGGCGTTTCGCAACGCTAGGACGACGCGCTTTGCGAGTCATCGCGCCACCCCGCGCGAGACTCCAGACGCAAAGGACCGCGGCACAGCCCTTGCTCATGTATCAGGGCATGAACCGAACCCACCGGGTCCTCCTGCTGTCATTGATTGGCCTCACCGGTTGCGCGAGGCGCGCGGCCAACACGAGCACCGCCGACGCGGCGGCCCACACGCCGGCCCCCACCGCCAGCGACCGTGGCAACGCAGGAAAGCCCACGCCGGATGACACGGAGCAGGCGCTCGCGGCGCTCAACGCCTCTCCCATCTACTTCCCGCTCGACTCCTCCCTGCTCCCGTCCGAGGCCACCGACGAGCTGTCGCGCATCGCCCAGGCGCTGCGTCAACGCAGCCTCGCGAAGGTGACGGTGGCGGGCCACACCTGCGAGCTGGGCACGACGGAATACAACCTGGCGCTGGGCCAGCGCCGCGCCGCCAGCGTGCGCGCCTACCTGGTGAACCTGGGCGTCGAGCCCCAGCGCATCTCCGTCATCTCCTACGGCGAGGAGCGCCCCGCGGACGCGGACGCCCCGGAGAAGAACCGCCGCGCGGAGTTCTCCTTCCGCCTGGCCGAACAGGCCCGCGCGGGCGAGCTGTAGACCCTTTCTCAATCCCTCACCGAGTCCCCACGCACATGAGCCCCAGCGATAACGCCCCCCTTCCGCCGTCTCCCGTCCGCTCCCTGCGCTGGCCCCTGGGCATCGCCGCCGTCGTGGCGCTCCTGGGTGGATCGAGCTACCTCCTCCTGCGCACGCCGGAGGTGCCTCCCTCCCCCACGCCGGCCATCGCGGAGCCCACGCCCCCGGCGCCGCCCGCGCCCCCACCGGTGCAGCTCTCCGGCACCGACGCTCGCGTGCGGGACCTGCTGAAGGGACTCTCCGGTGACGCGGACTATGCGCGCTGGCTGTCCTCCGAGGACCTGGCCCGCCGCTTCGCCGCGTCCGTGAACCTGATCGCCGAAGGTCAGAGCCCGCGCATGCCGCTGTCCTTCATGGCACCCACCGGGACCTTCCGCGTGACCAGGCGGCATGGCCACACGATGGCGGCGCCGGAAAGCCATACCCGCTACGACGGAGTGGCCCGCGTCATCACCTCCCTGGACGCGAAGAAGGCGGGACAGGTGTATCAGGAGCTCAAGCCGCTGCTGGACGCCGCCCACGCGGAGCTGGTCCCGCCGGGCCGGAGCCTGGACGCGACCCTGTCGCAAGCCATCGGGCGCCTCACCCGCGTCGCCGTCCCCAAGACGCCTCCGGAGCTCACGCCGAAGGGCGCGCTCTACGTCTACGCGGATCCGAACCTGGAAGCGCTGGGCGCGGTGGAGAAGCACCTGCTGCGCATGGGTCCGGAGAACATGCGCAAGGTGCAGGCGAAGCTCACCGAACTGTCCGCCGCCCTGGGCCTGCCGTCGCAGGAGCAGGCCCGCAGGCCGTAGCGAGCGGCTTCTTTCCATCCTCGGGGGCGTGCAAGGCTGTCCGGACCGCATGCTCTACACGCCCCGAAGCTTCCAGGAGTCGGACCTTCCCACGCTGCACGCGTTCATGAAGCAGCACGCGTTCAGCACGGTCATCTCGCACGGCGCGGGGATCAACGTCTCGCACGTGCCGCTGATGCTGGTGCCGGACCGGGGTGACAAGGGCACGCTGATGGGACACCTGGCGCGCGCCAATCCCCACTGGAAGGACTTCGACAGCGAGCGGCCGGCCCTCTGCGTCTTCCATGGGCCCCACGCGTACATCTCCCCCACCTGGTACAAGGTGCAGCCCTCCGCGCCGACGTGGAACTACGCGGTGGTGCACGCGCTCGGGCGTCCGCGAATCATCGACACGCAGGCGGAGCTGTCGAAGCTGATCGACAGGATGCTGGCGGACTACGAGCCCGCGAGTGGAGCCCTCGGCCACGCGGCCCACCTGCCGGAGGAGGCCCGCGCACAGTTGCTGGAGCAGATCGTCGGCTTCGAGCTGCCCATCGAGGAATTGCAGGGCAAGTTCAAGCTGGGCCAGAACCGCTCCGCGGAAGACCAGGCGGGAATCATGGAAGCGCTCGCGGGTCAGGGCGGCGATGCCCTGGCCCTGCTCGAGCTGATGCGTCAGCGAGGCAGGTGACCTGCCTTTGCCCGGCCTGGTTGCTTCACCGACTGGCGGGAGCCATGCCCACGGCCCAGCTTTGGGATGGCCATGGACGTCCCCGCCTCATTGCTCGACTTCTCGCTGGTCCAGGGAACCTCGCTCGACCGGCGGCACCGCTTCGCCCGTCTCCACCGGGTGCCGCGGCCCGTGCGCATCCTCGTCCTGGTGCTGGTGAGCTGGCTGCCGCTCCTCGCCCTGTCGCTCCTGGACGGAGGGCCCGTGACGCGCGCCTTCCTGCGCGACGTGGCGGCCCATGTCGAGTTCCTGGTGTCCCTGCCGCTGCTCATCGTGGCGGATCGCTACATCGACCTGCACCTCGCGGCGTCCGTGCGACAGTTCGTCGTCTCGGAGCTGATTGATGCGAAGCACCTGCCCCGCTACGAGGCCATCGCGCGCGGCGTGGCGAGGGTGAGAAGAAGCGCCGTCATCGAGGCCGGGTTGCTGGTCATCTCCTTCGCCGCGTCCTTCATCCACCTGCCCTACCTGCCGAGCCGGCCGGCCTGGATCCATGCCGGTCCCGATGGCCCGCTCACCCTGGCCGGCTGGTGGTACCTCGCGGTGAGCATGCCCCTCATCCGCTTCCTGCTCCTGCGCTGGCTGTGGCGGGGCGTACTGTGGGCGGTGTTCCTGTTCAAGGTCTCCCGGCTGCCGCTCTCCCTCGTGTCCATCCATCCGGACGCGGCGGGCGGCCTGGGCTTCCTGGGCACATGCCAGGCCAGCTTCTCGATCATCGTCCTCGCGGTGGCCTCCACGCTCACCGCGCAGCGTCTGGCGCGCGCCCCCAGCACGGACTTCACCGACTACGCCCTCCACCTGTTCGCCTTCGCGCTCCTCTGCCTGGTCGTCGTCTTCGCCCCGCTGGCGTTCTTCTTCCGTCAGCTCCTGGTCGCGAAGCGACGGGGTGACCATGCCTTCTCGGGCGTGGCGGCCTGGCACTCACGGCGCTTCGAACAGCGGTGGTTCCACCGCGAGCTCCCGAAGGGACTGGATCCGCTGGGCGCGCCCGAGTTCTCCTCGCAGACGGACATGAACACGTCCTTCACCACGGCGCGCGGCATGCGCTGGTTCCCGGTGGACATCCGCGCGGCGCTGGCCGTCGTGGCCGCGGCCATGGCGCCCATGGTGCCCCTGCTCCTCGCCGACCGGCGCTTCATCGAGGTGATGCTGGCGCTCGGCAAGAGCGTGCTCTGACGCCGCGGTGCGCTCGCTGCCATGCCCGGCCGTGATGCTGGCGAGGCCCGTGCCCATGTTTCGCGGGGTCCAGTGGCGAGGAGGTGCGCGTGAGACATCTCAAGGGCAGCATGCATCGGCGGACGTTGAGTGCCTTCATCATCGGGCTGTGCGCGATGATGGGCGCCGCGAGCGCGGCGGACAAGCCAGCCCAGGCGGCCAGGGAGAAGCCACGGGTGGTCATCCTCGCCACGGGCGGCACCATCGCTGGCGCGCAAGCGAGCCAGAAGGAATACGGCTACAAGTCCGGCGCCTTCAAGGTCGAGGACCTCATCGCCGCCGTCCCCAACCTGAAGGACGTGGCCACGCTCTCCGGCGAGCAGGTCGCCAACATCGGCAGCCAGGACATGAACGACGACGTCTGGCTCAAGCTGGCGAAGCGGGTCAACGCGCAGCTCGCGTCGAAGGACGTGGACGCGGTGGTCATCACCCACGGCACCGACACCATGGAGGAGACCGCCTATTTCCTGAACCTGGTCACCAAGAGCGACAAGCCGGTGGTGCTGGTGGGCTCCATGCGCCCCGCGACGGCCGTCAGCGCGGACGGTCCCGGCAACCTGTACAACGCGGTCGCGGTGGCCTCGGCCCCCAAGGCCCGGGGTCGGGGCGTGCTGGTGGTCATCAACGACGAGATCCACGCCGCGCGCAACGTGGAGAAGACGAACACGACCAACGTGGAGACGTTCGTCAGTCCGGATCGCGGGCCCCAGGGCCTGGTGAACACCGGGAAGATCACCTGGTTCGAGCCCTCGGACAAACGGCACACGGTGCGCTCGGAGTTCACCGTGCAGCAGCGGCAGGACCTGCCCCGCGTGGACGTCATCTACGCGCACGCCAACATGTCGCCGGATCTGATCGACGCGGCGGTGGAGGACGGCGCCCAGGGGCTGGTCATCGCCGGGGTCGGCGACGGCAACATGACGAAGGAGGCGGCCTCCAGACTGGAGAAGGCGGTGAAGGAGAAGAACGTGCTGGTGGTGAGGAGCACGCGGCTTCCGGAAGGCCTGGTGCTGCGCAACAACGAGATCAACGACGACAAGTCGGGGTTCGTGGCGTCCGGCGAGCTCAACCCCGCCAAGTCACGCGTGCTCGCCCAGCTCGCGCTCACGGAGACCTGCGACCCCAAGCGGGTGCAGAAGATGTTCGACCAGTATTGAGCCTCACGGAGGATGGCTCCGTGCCCCGTCGTCAGAGCAGGATGTCGGTGCCCACCGAGATCGTCGGCCCCGTCTGTCCAGCGGTGTAGAAGCCGAAGTTGGAACCGGTGGGGCTGCGCTGGACGTAGATGAAGTGCAGGTTCAACCGCCAACTGCGCGCGGCCATCGGGAACACGCTGACGCCACCCGACAGCTCCCAGGGTTTTCGGTTGAAGTCGTCGAACACCAGCGAGCCGGTGGAGTACACGCCCACGTACTTCGGGACGACCATGTACATGGCCTGGGCGAAGAAGCCGTGGTCGAGGAGGGAGTCCTGCGGCACCGGCCCGGTGGCCAGGAAGTCCGACAGCCGGCGGAAGAAGTACTCCCCCTGGAACGTGAAGCCCCGGTACTTCGCCCCGACGTCGAACGCCAGCACCTGGTAGTTGAGCTTCTGGACCGTCACGCCGTCCGCGAGCGCGCCCTCCTCGAAGGCCAGGAGCCCATCGGAGAGGCGGATCTGCGTCTCGTTGGGAGGCGATCCCAGCTGGTTCGCCCGGTCCTCCCGCGCATGCGCGGCGGAGATGCCGAAGCGCGTCGCCACCTTCTGGTGCTCCTCGAAGTCCGCCAACCCGCCGCGGAGGCCGAACTCACCGGTGGTGGGCATCCACGAGACGGAAGCGCTGTAGGCCAGGTCGCGCGAGTCATTGGAAGCGGTGATGCCCAGCTGGCTCAGGTTCGTGTTCACGGAGACCGTGTAGAAGAACCGCGAGAGGGGCTCGCCCTTCAGCCACACCGCGGAGGAGAACCCGCCGCGAAAGAACTCCTCGCCCATCTGCCGGTCGCTGGACGCCCAGAACGGATGGGAGCCCTGCATCGAACGCGCGGTGAGCGTGGGGCCGATGCCGGCGCCCAGCGTGAGGGCCTTGTTGAACCTGAACTGCAGGTTGCCGAAGGCCAGCGTCTGCTGCGTGGTGGGCAGCGACCAGACCGTCACCGTGTAGTTCAGGCGCGGATGCAGCGCGAAGCCCGAGAACCAGACCATCGTGCGGTGCCAGTTGATGTCGTTGCGGGTCTTGACCTCGCGCTCGCGTCCCAGATGGTCGGTGAAGGTCTGCTCCCCCGGGAGCTGATTCACATAGCGCACCAGCCCATAGAGGCTGATGTTCAGGCTGCCCCAGTCGGTCTTCAGCAGTTGAAAGCCCCGGGCCGGCGTGAACTCGCCAGCGACGGTGTTCTCCGCGGGCTCCAGGTCCTGGTCATCGGCGGGGGTGGACTGCGGCGGTGGGGTGACGGGGGCTTCATCCTGGGCCCTGGCGCGCAGGGGGATGAGCGCCAGCGCGCAAGCGAACAGCGCCAGCAGGGCCGCGAGACAGCGTCGACGGAAGCGTCGGGACATGGGCGCGCTCAGGGGGCAGCCGCGGGGGCGCGTTGGGAGCGCTCCCACGCGCGGACCTTCAGCCGGGCCGCGTCGAAGATCCGCGCGAAGTTGCCCTGGAGCAGCTTCACGCGGGCCTCCGGCGACAGCAGCTCCAGCATGGGCGCGTACTGCGCATAGACGCGCAGGTACCTGGACTGGTTCTCGGGAGAGACCTCGTCGGTGCCGAAGAGGAAGCGATCCGGATACCGGTTGATGGTCTCCGCCACCCGCCGGGCGGTCTCCGGAGTGGCCACCACGTACTTCGCGAGCTCGGTCCAGGAGATGTCCATGGACACATGGCGCAGCGCCGGGTCCGCCAGGATCGCTTCTATCAGCGCCAGGTGATGCTCCACCGGACGCACCACCCGGCCGACCCCGACGTGCGCCCAGATGAGCGTCGTCTTCGGATGCCGCTTGAACAGGGCCTTGAGCTGCTCCAGGTGGACCGGCGTCGACCCCTCCTCCGCGAAGGGCGCATCCAGGTCGTTGTGCAGGAGCACCACCAAGCCCACCTCGCCGGCGAAGTCCAGGATGCGGTCCAGG
Organism: Corallococcus sp. M7; assembly: GCF_054512695.1. Classification (NCBI taxonomy): domain Bacteria; kingdom Pseudomonadati; phylum Myxococcota; class Myxococcia; order Myxococcales; family Myxococcaceae; genus Corallococcus; species Corallococcus sp. M7. The sequence continues at coordinate 4,405,929 of NZ_CM137252.1, read as the reverse complement.
GCCGGGTCGGTCAGGCTGGCCACCTCGCCCGCGACCTTCGAGGACACGAACTCCTTGTGGATGGTGAACTCGCCAATGCCGCTGAACACCCCGGGGTACACCGTGAGCACCCGCCGGATGTGATCCGCCGCGTACATGTCCGTCGGGTTGAAGCCGGTGATCATCGGCTCGAAGCGCGCGCGCTGTTCCCTGGGCAGGGACAGGTACGCGTTCGCGACGAACGCATCCGTGAAGGAGTAGTAGTAGAGCGGCGCATCCGTCTGCAGGTAGTAGGTGGGCGCGGCGTCCCCTGACACGCGGTGGGACCACTGCTGTTGCAGGGGGATGCCAAACAGCGTGGCCCGCCCGACCTTGTCCCCCATCACGCGCAGCAGGTGGCGGATGTCGCAGCCCTCCTGGACGTAGTTGGTCAGGTGCACGTGGGAGTCGTTGAAGAGGAAGGACCGCTTGGGTGTCTGCGCCACGGCGTCCGCCGCCAGGAGCAGGCCGAGCGCGAACCATGGACACCACGGCGTCATCGGTCTGGGCGGTCGAGCCATCGCCGGCCTCCGGGCAGGGAGCCGCACGCTATGCACGCCCAGCCCTCCAGGGTGAGCCACCCCCGGGTGCAGGAGCGATGTTGGAGAACTACGTTGCGCCGTGAAAGCCATTCACAGCGAGAGGGGGCGTCATGCTCGCAAGCAATCAGGGTCGCTGGAGCGTTCTACTGGCGGCGATCGCCGCCATCACGATCACGGCGAGCGCTTCGGCACAAACGGCCCAGCTCCCCACCGACGCGGAGTTCCAGTCCGCCATGCAGCGGGCCTATTCGGCGAACAAGGGCGTCACCGAGGGAAAGAACGCCGACTACATCCCGGCGCTCGCCAAGGTGGACCCGAAGCTGTTCGGCATCGCCATCCTCACCGTGGACGGGAAGGTCTACTCCATTGGAGACACCGACCACGCGTTCTCCATCCAATCCATCTCCAAGCCCTTCATGGCGGCGAAGCTGATGTCGGAGATGGGAATCCAGAAGGTGGAGGACAAGCTGGGGGTGAACGCCACCGGCCTGCCCTTCAACTCCATTGAAGCGATTGAGCGCAACAAGCAGCAGGAGGAGCCGCCCACCGGCAACCCGCTGGTGAACGCGGGCGCCATCGCCACGGTGGGGAACCTGAAGGCCGCCAACGCGGACGCGCGCTGGAACAGCGTCATCACCAACCTCAGCGCGTTCGCCGGGCGCAACCTCACCGTGGACCAGGAGATCTACAAGTCCGAGGCGGCGACCAACACCCGCAACCGCTCCATCGCGGACCTGCTCAAGGCCTATGAAGTGATTCCCGGCAGCCCGGCGGAGGCGCTCGACGTCTACACGCGGCAGTGCTCGGTGGCGGTGAACGTGAAGGACCTGGCCGCGATGGGCGCGACCCTCGCCACGGGCGGCACCAACCCGCTCACGGGCAAGAAGGTGGTGAGCCCGGACGTCGCCGCGCACACGCTCGCGGTGATGATGACCGCGGGCCTCTACGAGGACTCCGGCACCTGGGCCTATGACGTGGGCGTGCCCGCCAAGAGCGGCGTGGGCGGCGGCATCGTCGCGGTGGTGCCCGGCAAGTACGCGGTGGCCGCGTTCGCTCCGCCCCTGGACGAGGCGGGCAACAGCGTGCGCTCGCAGCGGGCCATCGAGTCCATCGTGAAGGACCTGGGAGGCAACGTCTTCCGCGTCGCGAAGCGGCCCGCCGCGCGGTAGGCGTCACTTCTCCTTCTTGAACGTGTGGTCGAACGAGTACTTCATCGAGAACTGCAGCCGGTAGTCATCGTAGGTATAGCCGCCGCGGAAGTCGCGGCGCTGTCCCCATGAGAACTCCGGACCGAAGTAGAAGTCCTCGGTGGGGTGGACCAGCACGTTCGCCAGGGCGTAGTTGCCAACGCTGAACGCGGTGTCGCTCTGGCCATTCGAGTTCACGACGTTGACCCACGAGTGCCCGATCGTGCTGGTGAACCACTCGCTCCAGGTCAGGTCCAGGAAGGCGACCGTGCTCACCATCTCCAGGCCCACGCCCTCGGCCGGCTTCGCGGAGCCGGCCGGGTTCAGCCGGACGGCGACGTCCGCCCCGGCGTCGTTCATGTAGTTCTCGATGGCCTTGCCATAGACGGCCTGGAGCCGGAGCACGGCCTTCTTCCAGGGGAACTTCAGGTTCGCGCTCAGGGCGACGCCCGCCCCCACGGTGTCCCCGGACAGGTCGACGTCGTCGTCGTTCATGTCATCCCACCGGAGGTAGCGGACGATGCCCGCCACCTGCACATGGCCGAAGCCGCCGGTGTACCGGTAGTGGGCCGTGACGTCCGGCGCGGGGAAGCGCGCGGTGACCTTCTCCAGCTCGATGCGCTGGGAGTACCTGTCGACGTCCGCCGAGCCGCCAGGACTTTCGAGCGAGAGGTGGACTTCATGCGTGGGTCCCTGGAGCGGGCGCCAGCGGATCTGGGCGTTGCGGAAGAACACCATGCCGTTGGGTCCCCAGTACTCGATGGAGTTGGGAAAGACGTCCGGGTCCATGAACCCGCTCCACGTCTGGCCCGCGCCGAACTGGCCGAGCTCGCCGAAGGCGTGTCTCAACCGGAACGTCGTCTGGCCCGCCTCTTCGCCGACCCCGAACAAATCCGCCTCCAGGTGGACCTTGAGGCCGCCCAGCCGGGTGGGAAGGAAGCTCTTGATGCCGAGCCGGCTCTGCCGGACGCCGAAGAACACGCGGCCCTCGCCGCCGAACTCACCGTCGAACGAGGGCAGCTTCGTGGGCCGCAGGACGTCAAACCAGGCCGGGTCGATGGTCTCGAAGTTGTAGCCCGCGTCGGTCATCGCGAAGCCATAGACCTCCAACTGCGGACCGGTGGGCTTCTCCTCTTCCTCCGCCAGGGCCGGGAGCGCGCAAAAGCAGGACGCCCACAGCCCTCCGACCAGCCACCGCGCCATCCGCATGAGAGCCCCCTTCCCCGGAGGCTCGAAGCTGGAAGCAGGCGCATGCCCCTTCAACCGTGCGCGCGGGCACCGGGAATGGGGCCGCGCTCACATCCAGGTCGTACGAAGGGGCGTCAGCGGGACGCCTTGCGCGAAGGGGACTCCTCCCGGACGATCAGCAGCCCATCCATGACCGTTGCCCAGGGGGCCTTCATCCACGAGGTGTAGTTCAGGGGACGGGCCAACCTGGACCCAAGCTCACGAAGCTGGCGCCCATCCAGATAGCGGGTGTCCGCGGTGTGGTTCAGGAACGCCTGGCCCTCCAGCGAGTCGGGCGTCGCGGGTGCGAGGTCGAATGTGTTGGGACTGGTTCCGATGGAATAGCGCCCGGAGCTCGCGGAGAACCCCAGCACGAAGGCCTGCTTCCCGAACCGCTCACGGACATAGGTGCCGAACGGAATCCTCTGCCGGTCGTCCGACTCCAGGCTCGTCATGTCCTTCGCGGCATGAACGGTGGCCGTCCAGACAATGGCTTTTCGCGGCTGGGGAGACTGGGACAGGAGCCATTCCAGGTTCATGAACATGGAGCGATCTCGCGCGATGTCCGCGTTCCAGTCGCGGGGCGCATCCGGCTGCGCCTGCTTCCGGGCCCGCGCGGAGGCCTCACGGGTGAGGTTCCGCACCAGATTGCGGACCATCTGGAGCTGCTCCTGCGTCACTGGCGCGCCGGGCCTGGAGAACGCCGACTCCAACTCCGTCGCGCAGCCCAGGAGGAATTTCGGGGTCTCCGCCGTGTACGGGTGGGCTTCGTCATACCGCCAGGCCATGTGCCGATCGAACGCCACTCCGCACTCCGCCTGCCCTGGGCCGTTGAACAAGGAGATGAGCTCACGCGCCATCTCCTTCTGCGCCCAGGTGCCACTGTTGATCTGATCATCGATTCCGCCAATCACGAGGGTTCCCGCCCGGATCCGCCCGGCCAGGAACGGAATCAGGGGCGCCATCTCCGGACTGGCCCACATGCCGCCAATGGCAGTCGCGAGCATGTCATCGCTGACGGGCTGCCCCGCCTTCAGCAGCGCCTGGATGCGGAGGAAGTCGTAGGACCCTGTCTCGATGAAGAAGGCGTCGTACTGGCACTCTTCCACCAGCCTGCGGGTCAACTGCGCCTTGAAGGCCACGGTCCTGGAACTGCCGTGGTGGGATTCCTCGCCCAGCAGCGCCATCTGCTTGCCGCAGAGCTCCCGGACGATCCGGTCGGCGTCGGAGACCGGAGGGGCCTCGGTTCGGGGCGGCGTGGCACAGCCTGAGAGCAAGGGGATCAGGAGCAGCAGGTATCTCATTCGCAGCCCTTCCATGGGCCGGCCATCATGACCCAGATGGCCGGCGGTTGGAGTGGCTTTACAGCAGGCACTTCAGGGTCGAGGGATCGCACTCGTAACCCTGGTTGCAGTACTTCAACTCGCAACACGGCTGCTTCCAGGCGCCGCAGCCCGGCTTGTTCTGGGCGGAGACGTCATCCGAGACCGCCTCCGTCGTGGGCGCCTGGACTTCCGCCGGATCGACGTCCACCGTCTCCACGCCACCACAGGCCAGAGCCAGGGACAGCCCCATCACAGCGAAAGCACTCTTCACGACACGCGTCAGCATCGGGAGCTCCTCTCGGTGAGTACCGCGCCTGTCTGAATATCGAAAACAAGCATGCGCATGCAATTCAATGCCTTGCACGCAAACCATCCCGTTGCAAAGGGATTGAAGCCCGGGTGTAGAGCTTCACGGCGCCCTCATTGTCAAAGGGAGCGCACGGAGCCCCGTCCCTGAAGTAGAGGATCGGCCCATGCCCCATGTCACCGTGAAGCTCTACCCCGGCAAGTCGGAGCAGCAGAAGGCCCAGCTCGCCGAGCGGATCGTGAAGGACGTGATGGAGGCCCTCGGAAGCGCCGAAGGCTCCATCTCGGTCGCCATCGAGGAGGTCTCCCCGACGGACTGGGCGGAAGCCGTCTACCGGCCGGAGATCGCCGGCCAGTGGGACCGCCTCTACAAGAAGCCCGGCTACAACCCGCTCAAGTAGTCCGCGGGTCGTGGCCGTTCAGCGCTCGGCGAAGGCCTTCTCGGTGACGTAGTGGCCGGCCTCTCCGGGGGTGCCTTCCCGGAAGCCGCGCTCTTCCAGCATCGTCGTGAGGTCCGCGAGCATGCCGGGGCTGCCACAGAGCATCACCCGGTCGGTCTCCGGGTTCAGCACCGGCAGGCCCACGTCCTTGAACAGCTTCTCGCTGCGGATGAGGTCGGTGATGCGGCCCGTATTGCGGAAGTCCTCGCGCGTGACGCTCGGGTAGTACGTGAGCTTCTGCTTCACCAGCTCCCCGAAGAACTCGTTGTGGGGCAGTTCATGGAGGAAGAGGTCGTGGTAGGCCAGCTCCTCGGCGCGGCGGCAGGTGTGGGTGAGGATGACGCGGTCGAACTGCTCGTACATCTCCGGGTCCTTCACCAGGCTGAGGAAGGGGGCCAGGTCCGTGCCGGTGCTCAGCATGTAGAGGTTCTTGCCGGGCAGCAGGTGCTTGAGCACGAGCGTGCCGGTCGCCTTCTTGCTGACGAGGATGCTGTCGCCCTCTTTGAGGTGCTGCAGGCGGGAGGTCAGGGGCCCGCCGGGCACCTTGATGCTCAGGAACTCGAGGTGGTCGTCATAGTGCGCGCTCACCATGCTGTAGGCGCGCAGCAGCGGGCGGGCCTCCACTTCGAGGCCGATCATCGTGAACTGGCCGCTGGCGAAGCGGAAACCCGGGTCCCGCGTGGTGACGAAGCTGAAGAGGGTGTCAGTCCAGTGGTGCACGCGCAGCACGGACTCCTTCATGAGACTGCTCACGGTTGTTGCTCCAGAAGAGGGCCGGCGGCGTTCTAGACCACCCGAACGCGCCAGTTAACGGGCGACGTTGTGCGACAGATTCCCCCCTCCGTACCAGAGGAAGAAGCCCAGCGGGCAGCCTTGCGCTTATCGGCGGGTTCAGGTCTCCAGGGGGGTCCACCGGCCAGGGCCACCCTCCTCCGGAGCCCTGGAGGTCCCCTTCGGCGCGGGCACGGGCCCGTTACTCCGGATCCAGGGCCCAGGTGCCCTCTTCCCAGCCCTTCAGGGACTGCTGGGCGCCGAAGGCAACGAGCCCCTCTCCTTTCGCCGCTGCTTCCAACACCGCTCGCGCCTCGGGGGTGCGATAGCGGAGCAGGAATGCAGCAGCCGTGGTTCTCACGTCCATCCTGGGGTGGCTCAAGAGGACGCAAAGCGCCTCTCTTCCTTCATCACCGCGGGCACGGAGTTCGTCAAAAGCCGCGATGTATCGGTCGCCGTGCACATCCTCGGGGTCCGCGCCGGGCTGGAAGATCGCATCCGTCTGTGCCGCGACGTTCTCGGCAAACTCCCTGACAAGTCCCTCCAGAGTCATCGCCAGATTCCCTTCTTGATGTTCTCAATGGCAAGCAAGCCGAATTCGCGTTGGGCTGCGTACGACTGCGTGCTCAGCCATTCTCGAATGGTCAGGACGCGTGAACGAGTGATGAGGGGATACTTCCTTGAATAGAACGCGCTGACCATGTCGTGGAGCGTCTTATCCAGGGCGACAACGTTCTCTGTATTGTGTATCGCCTCCGGACCAAACTGTCGGACGTTCCCGTCGGTCTGCTCGACGATGTGGTGCCACTCCCTGCTCGGGCCCGCGCTCCCTCGCGCCTTCGTCATGCCTCGGTGTGTCTGCCATGCCTTGAATCCAGAGGAAGCGCTCCCTCCGCCGCGCGTTCCACCCGACGACATGGCCACGGCGCCGGGCGCGAGGCCGAACGTGAAGCCGTCCGCGGCGATGGCGACCGTCTCGACCTGACCCACGGCCGCATAGACCACGCCTGCTTCCGCTTCAGTGCGTACGGCGGCCCCAGCCGCTCCTGGCAGGCCCGGGAGCTTCGCCCCCAGGGTCGCGCCTGTACTCCCAATCGCAGCCGTCGCCAGCATCACGAACGCCCGCGCGGCCTGACGCCCCATCACCTTGCCGAATCGCTCCCCTGCCCCTCGCAGCTCATCGAACGTCAGCGCGGCGTCCGACTCCGCCATCAGGTGCCGGAAGCCCTGGATGAGCGCCCAGAACGTGTCGATGCCCACGTAGCCAATGAGCGCCGCCGTAAGCACCGCCGCCACGCCCTTCGTCGCGGGCTCCGGCACGGTCCAGAGCAGCGCATACGTGGCCGCCGTCCAGAGCGCCGCCTGCATCAGCGCCTCGGGATTCGCCATGTCCTTCACTGCGTCCCACAGCTCGTCCAGCACCGCCCCCTTCGCCAGCGCGAGCGCCAGGGCGAAGCTGGGGACAGCCGGACCACCGCCTCCTTCAGGGCATCCCCACCGAGCATGACCCGAGGAACGGATCCATTCGTACGAGGCACATGGACGGTGGGCGAACCGTGGCCCGTGTCGAGCCGGACGACCTTCGCCCCACCGCCGCACCCGGCCAGCGCCCACAGCAGGCACAGCACCCACCACGGCAGCCGCATGCGAATCCCCGGAGCGCGAAAAACGAAAAAGGCCGGCTGCCACAGGGGCAACCGGCCTTTTTCTTCTTGGAGCCGACATCCGGATTTGAACCGGAGACCTACTGATTACGAATCAGTTGCTCTACCAACTGAGCTATGTCGGCGCACCGAAGGCGGCGCGTAAGTACCATCCGCATTCGGACCCGGCAAGGAGTTTCTCCGGGGTTTTTCAAGGCCCCGCCCCCACGCCCGCTTCTACCCCCCAGAAGCCCTGACATTCATGACACGGTGCATTCGTTGAGGTGACACACCGCGTCGGCTAAGCCCGCGAACTTTCTCCCTAATTTGGAGAAATGGCCTGGCGCCAGACTGGTTGAATCCCCGTGGCGCCTGTGCTCATAAGGGCGCCGCTTTCCCCAGTGGCCCCCATTCGGGTGGGCCCTCAAGGAGCACGTTCCATCATGGCCAGCGAAGAGACTTTCATGCGCGCCCCGGCCCCTACGCCCAAGCGCACCATCTACACGGAGGCGATGGAGATCTTCCACTTCGCGGCGGATCTCATCGGCCTGGACAAGCGGGTGCGTCTGGAGCTCGAAGAGCCCGACTACGAGCACATCTTCTACGTCACCGCGAAGCTCAAGGACCGGCTCGTGCCGCTGTCCGCCGAGGCGGCGAAGTCCTTCGCCGACCTCTCCGTGACCCAGGTGCGCAACCCCGAAGGCCTGGAGCGCCTGGCCAACGGCAACCTCATCCTGAACGGCCGCGCCCTGCTGGGTTCGGACGTGGCCATCCGCCACGGCCACCTGCGGCTGCCGGACGGTCTGGTGTACCAGCTGGTCCCCGGTGAGTCGCAGCGCTTCAAGGCCTACCGCGTCCAGCACAACCAGGCCCGTGGCCCCTACAAGGGCGGCCTGCGCTACCACCGCGAGGTGTCCCTGGATCTCTTCAAGGCCCTGGCCGCGGAGATGACCTGGAAGACCGCCATCGCGGAGGTCCCGTTCGGCGGCGGCAAGGGCGGCATCCAGCTGGATCCGCGCGAGTACGGCCGCGAGGAGATCGAGGCCATCACCCTGCGCTTCATGTACCGGCTCAAGAGCCTCATCGGGCCGAACATCGACATCCCGGCGCCGGACGTGGGCACCAACCCGGAGATCATGGCGCTGCTGTACCGCCAGTTCTCCGACGGTGAGCGCGAGCGCCACAACCTGCGCGGCATCGTCACCGGCAAGGACGTGCGCATCGGTGGCTCGGAGGGCCGCGGCAAGGCCACCGGCCAGGGCGTCGCGTTCTGCATCGAGGACTACTACGCCGACCGCGGCGAGAGCGTGAAGGGCAAGACCTTCGTCCTCCAGGGCTTCGGCAACGTGGGCAGCCACGCCGCCAACATCCTGTCGAACATGGGCGCGCGCCTGCTGGCCGTGAACGACGCCGACGGCTCCATCTTCAACGGCGACGGCATCGACGTGAACGCGCTGTCCGCGTACGTGTCGGATCCCAAGAACCTCAAGCGCTCCGTCGTGGGCTTCCCCGGCGCGCAGCGCATCGAGAAGAAGGACCTCTGGGACGTGCAGGCGGACATCCTCGTCCCGGCCGCCCTGGGTGGCGAGATCACCGCGGACGTCGCGGAGCGCCTCAAGGTCAAGCTCATCGCCGAGGGCGCCAACGGCCCCACCACTCCGGAGGCCGACCGCGTGCTGCAGAAGCGCGGCATCGAGCTCATCCCGGACATCATCGCCAACGCCGGCGGCGTGACGGTGTCCTACTACGAGTGGATCCAGAACAAGCGCATGGAGCGCTGGAGCGAGGCGGAAGTCGATCAGCGCCTCGAGCGCGCCATGAAGCGCAACTACCGCATCATCCGGGACATCTCGCGCAACCAGCCGCGCAAGACGGAGATGCACGACAGCCGCCCGTACTGCATCGGGAAGCCGGTGGACAGCCGCTGCGCCGCGATGATCCTCGCGCTCAAGCGCATCGAGGCCCACTACCTCCTCGAGGGCTTCTCGCAGTAACCGGCGTCACCGATTCCTGCTTCGCCCCCCGGGGCACGGTGTCTTCCCGCTTCAATGGGGGAAGGGCCGTGCCCCGTGGTGTTTCAGTGCATCACCCGCTCGCGGTCCACCAGGAGCAGCGGCGCGTCATCCATGGTCTCGTAGGCCACGATGCGCAGACCCACGCCGCGGCTGTTGCCGGGACGCCCGTCCTTGCGGCCAAAGGCCAGCGCCACCTGGTAGCGGACCTCGCACAGGCACGTCATCTCCGTGCCGTCCTCGCCCGCGAACGTCACCTTCAGCTTCTCGCCCAGACCCAGCGAGTCGCGAACCTCGATGAACATCCCCCGCGCGCTGATGTTGCGGCCGATGCCCCGCATCATTCCGTCCTGGGTGGACAGGTACACGGTGAAAATCTTGTCGAAGCGCAGGTGGGAGCGGCGTTCCTGGGGCTGCGTGTTCATGCGGGGAGGGCTCCGAAACAGGTGGGGACAGGGGCAAACTACACGGTAGCCAGATGTAGGCAAATAATCACCTACATCCACCCTGACGCACCGTGACTCACCATGTTCCGGTTCACGGGAAAGCGCTGCCCCCGGCGCGGCGGGAGTGGCACCATCCCAGGGCTGTCCTTCCCCCCTTTTTCCGGAGTTTCCCGCCGTGAATCGCATCCTGGCCGCCGCCTTCGCCCTCCTTGTGCCCACGCTCGCCCTGGCCGACGTCGACTCGCGCTTCGCGAAGCTGCGTGACGAGTCCGAGCCCCTGGGTGGGCTGGGGGCCTTCCTGGAGAAGTACGTGGGCGAGTGTGACGGGGCGCTCGTGGATCCGCAGTGCAAGCAGCAGGCGGAGGCCTTCCGCAAGAAGTACACGGGCAAGCGCCTGTACATGATCGTCACCGAGGACGACGCGGGCATGCTGTCCCCCGGCGACTTCAACCCCGGCACCAACGAGTACACCATCAACATCACGCCCTTCTTCTCGGGCGGGAAGTACGGCCTGTGCCACGGCGCCCCGAAGAAGACGGACGCGCAGGGCAACCCGGTGATGAACTACCTCACGGTGAGCGGCACGGCGCCGGACATGTGGAACGGCGGCACGTTCAACCGCATGTTCATGGCGCGGGGCGTGCGCGCGCAGGTCGTCTTCACGCCGCAGTCGGTGTGGACGCTGCCCAAGAAGGGTGGCGGGAAGAACTACGGCGTCAACGCCCGCATCGAAGCCGTCCTCGTCACCGAGGGCCGCACCGGCAACCAGCTGGGTCTGTGGCTCAACGGCAAGGACGCGGGCGCGAAGTAGCGCGCGCGCCGCGGCGCCGGATCAGCGGGCGATGGCGATGTACTGGAGCGCGTCGCCCCGCTGGACGCGCAGGAGGATGCTGGCCCCGGCGCTGCCCCGCTCCAGGGCGGCCTTCACCGCGGAGGCATCCTTCACGCGGCGGCGGTTCACCTCCATGACGACGTCGCCCGCGCGCAGTCCGGCCTGCTCCGCCGGGCTGCGCGGCACCACGCCGGACACGAGCGCGCCCAGGAAGGCCTCGTAGCCCAGGGGCGCGGCCACCTCCGGCGTCAGATCCCGCAGCACCAGCCCCAGGTCGTTCGCGCTGCTGCCGCCCCGGTTGGAGAGCCCCTCCGTGGCCTCCTGCGCGGGCCGGGCGACGAGCCGCACCGCCACCTCCTGGGTGCCGCCGTCGCGCAGCAGCGTCAGCTTCGCCTCCGTGCCCGGGGCCAGCAGCGCCACCTTGCGCAAGAGCTGGAGGTAGCTGCCAATGGGCCGCCCGTTCACCGCCACCAGCCGGTCTCCAGGGCGGATGTGCGCCTGGGCGGCGGGGCTGCCGCGGTAGACGTCCTTCACCACCGGCGCCGTGGCGGTGGCGTCCGCGCCGTCCTCGTTGATGACGACGCCCAGCCAGCCGCGCTCCAGCTTCCCGTTCTCCCGCAGGTTGGGCAGCAGGTCCTTCACCAGGTTGATGGGCACCGCGAAGCCAATGCCCTGCCCTTCGCTGATGATGGCGGTGTTCACGCCAATCACCTCGCCCTTCATGTTGAAGAGCGGGCCGCCGGAGTTGCCGGGGTTGATGAGGGCGTCCGTCTGGATGAAGTCGTCGAACTGGCCCACGCCCAGCACGCGCTCCTTCGCTGAAATCATGCCGTGCGCCACCGAGTGGTCCAGGCCGAACGGGTTGCCGATGGCCACCACCCAGTCCCCCACCTCCAGCGCGTCGGAGTCGCCCAGGAACACCGCGGGCAGCGTCCCCAGCCCGGCGCCGTTCAGCCGCAGGAGCGCCACGTCCGTGGACGCGTCGCGGCCCACCACCTCCGCGGGGAACTCGCGGCCGTCCGCCAGCCGCACGGACACCTGCTGCACCGGCACCTCGCGGGGGCCGTCCCTGCTTGGCGTGACGCCGGAGCCGCTGGGGTTCACCGCCGGGCCCTGCGCGTTGGCCACCACATGGTTGTTGGTGACGACGAGCCCGTCGGGCGTCAGCACGAAGCCGGAGCCGGTGGAGCGCTTCACCGCGCCCGCCACCGCGCCGGGCCCCACCGTGGTGATGTTCACCACGCCCGCCTCCACCGCGCGGATCAGCGGCGCCAGCGACGTGGGGGGCGTGAAGCGCGGCAGGCCCGCGTAGCCCGCGGGGCGCTCGCGCCACAGCGAGGACACGCCCGCGGTGGACGGGGCGTCCACCGTCGCGGGCGTCGGGGAGGCGAAATAGGCCAGGTGCTCGCGAACCCGGGCCTGGAGCCAGGGCTTGAGCGGATCCTCGGCGGCTCCCGCCACCGGGGCGAGCGCCACCGCGCAAAGGACGCTGAACAGTCGGACGGACACGGGGTGGCAGCTTACACGGCGGGCCATGGCGTCAGGGCCCAACAGACCGGTGGCCTCCCCCCTTCCCGGCCCGCGACACCCGTGGGGTCGCGGGCCCGAGCGGACGTCAGGCCTGGGCGGGGGCCACGTACCGGGCCACCTTCACCCGGGCGGGGCGGATGATGCGGTCCTTCAGGCGGTAGCCCGCGCGGAACTCGGCAACCACCTTCTGGTCGTCCGCGGGGACGGGCGTCACCTCCATGTCCGCCGCCTCGGCCAGGTTCGGATCATAGGGCCGCCCCACCACCTGGAGGCGCTCGATGCCGGTGGCCTGGGCCTTGGACAGCAGGCTGTCGCGGATCATCCGCACGCCCTGGACCACCGGAGACGTGTCCTGCTGGCTGGCGTTGAGCACCAGGTCCAGCTCGTCGATGGCCTCCAGCAGCGTACGGGCCACGTTGCCGCGCTCCACGTCCAGCATGCGCTCCCGCTCGCGGGTGATGCGCTGCTTGAACTCCTCGCGGTCCTTGGTGAGGTCCTGGAGCCCCCGGGCCAGCTCGTTCACCCGGCGGCGCGCCGCCTCCAGCTCCGACTGGAGCCGGGCCACCTCGCCATCCTGGGCGGCCTCGGCCTGCGTGTCGTCGGCCGCCTCCACCTGGGTGTCAGCGGGGGCCTGCGTCTCCGGGGTCTCGTCGCTGCGGGGATTGCCGTCCATTATCGAACCTGCGCCAGGGGTTGGAAGAAGCGAACCTCGATGAGCGGCGCGAACGTAACCGCGAGGACGGTCCTGTCAACGCGCCTAGTGGTTGGACGGGGCCTGGGGCGGCGCTTCCGCCATGAAGCCGTGATCCACCTGCCCGGTCACCTCGTCGATGATCTCCACCTGCGCGGCGCGAAGGGAGTAGTAGAGGAGCCACCGCTCGGCGGCCGTCAGCGTCCCCGCGGGAAGCGCCTCCTCGATCTCCTGCACCGTGAGCCGGCCGTCCTTCAGGCCCTTGGCGAACAACGCTTTCCGCGCGACGTAGCTCTTTCCGATCCGGTTCTCCACGGCGACGCCTCCTTGTCGTTGGAAAGTAATTTCGCCCACCGGTCACCGCAGGCTGGCGGTGGATCCGGTGGGCGAAGGGCTGCCCGGAGGGCAGGCAGGCGTAGCTCAGGAGTCGAGCTTGCCTTCGGCGTGCTGCGTGGGCGGCACGTTGGGCTCGGACTCCGTGCCCCCCACGGGGTGCGCGGAGATGACCGTGCGCGCTTCCGGGTGGAGCAGGCCGCGCTGCGCCTGCACCTTGGGCCCCAGGATGGTGATCATCGCCTCCTCCTCGATGACCTCCGTCGCCAGCAGCCGCGCCGCCAGGGCCTCCACCTTGTCGCGGTGGGTGTGGAGGACCTCCCGGGCGCGGTCCAGCGCCTCGGCGACCATCTTGCGGACCTCGTCGTCGATCATCCGCGCGGTCTGCTCGGAGTAGCTGCGCGACTCCGGCATGCCCGCGGACCGCAAGAAGCCCGGCCCCTGCTCACCGCTCAGCGCCACCGGACCCAGCGTGCTCATGCCGTAGTCGCGGACCATCATCTTGGCGATCTCCGTCGCCTGCTTGATGTCGTTGGACGCGCCGGTGGACACCTCGCCGATGAAGATCTCCTCCGCCGCGCGGCCGCCCATCATGCCGGCCATCTTGTCGCGCAGCTCGTCGAAGGACATGAGGTAGCGGTCCTCCAGCGGCAGCGACATGGTGTAGCCCAGCGCCGCCAGGCCTCGCGGGATGATGGACACCTTCGTCACCCGCTCCGCGTAGGGCAGCATCCAGCCCACCACCGCGTGGCCCGCCTCGTGGTGCGCGACGATCTCCTTCTCGCGCTCGTTCATGCGGCGGTTCTTCTTCTCCAGGCCCGCCACCACGCGCTCGATGGCCTCCTCGAAGTCCGCCCGCATCACCGCGTCGCGGTTCTTGCGCGCGGCGAGCAGCGCCGCCTCGTTCACCACGTTGGCCAGGTCCGCGCCGGCGAAGCCCGGCGTGCGGCTGGCAATCACCTTGAGGTCCACGTCCTGGGCCAGCTTCACGCCCTTGGCGTGGATCTCCAGCACCCGCTCGCGGCCGCGCTTGTCCGGACGGTCCACCAGCACCTGCCGGTCGAAGCGGCCCGGGCGCATCAGCGCGCTGTCCAGGATCTCCGGGCGGTTCGTCGCCGCCAGGATGATGAGGCCCGCGCGGCTGTCGAAGCCGTCCATCTCCGCGAGCAACTGGTTGAGCGTCTGCTCGCGCTCGTCATGGCCGCCGGCCACGCCCGAGTTGCGGCTCTTGCCGATGGCGTCCAGCTCGTCGATGAAGATGATGCACGGCGCCTTCGCGGTGGCCTGGGCGAAGAGGTCGCGGACGCGGGCCGCGCCCACGCCGACGAACATCTCCACGAACTCCGAACCGGAGAGGTTGAAGAAGGGCACGCCCGCTTCACCGGCCACGGCCCGCGCCAGCAGCGTCTTGCCCGTGCCCGGAGGGCCCACGAGCAGCACGCCCTTGGGGATGCGGCCACCCAGGCGGCGGAACTTCTCCGGCGTCTTGAGGAACTCGACGATTTCGCGGAGCTCGTCCACGGCCTCGTCCACGCCGGCCACGTCCTTGAAGCCCACGCCGGTGTCGGCCTCCGCCTGCACCTTCGCGCGCGTCTTGCCAAAGGACATGACGCTCTGCGGGCCCTGGCCCATGCCGCCGGACATCCGGCGCATCATGAAGCTCCAGAAGAGGATGAGCAGGCCCATCGGGATGAGCCAGATCCACAGCACCTCGCTGAAGCTGGATTGGGGCACGGCCTCGAACTGGATGCCCTTCTGCTCCAGCAGGGGCACCAGGCCCTCGTCACCGGGGACGCGGTAGGCCATCCACGGCAGGGCGCTCGGCTCGCTGCGCAGCGTGCCGCGCTCGCCCGGAGGGGGCTGGGCATTGTCCTTGAGGAAGCCCTTCACCCACTCGTTTGAAATCTGGACACGGCTGAACTGATTGTTCTCCACCGCGTCGCGCAGTTGGCTGTACGACACCCGGCGCACGCCCGCGTCCTGAAACACGTTCCGGAACAGCAGGAACCCCAGGACGAGCAGGAGGATGTAGCCCAGTGGTGAGCCGAACTTGAACCCACCTTTCGTGGGTGTTGGCTTGTCGCTCTTCTTTCCGCGCGGGCCCATCCCCGGCGGCAGGTCCTGTGGCTTCATCGTCGGCACGCTCGCCCTCCCCCTCCCCCGTGCATGCGACACCATGTCGGATGACGGTTCCCTCAGCCGGCCAAAGATGGTCACCACCGCCAAGCCGTCAACCGCAGGGCGTGATCGGATGACGACGAACGGGGTCGGGACTGTCCGATCAGCGGCAGTCGACGCGGACCAGGGGCTCGCCCGCGAACTCACTGCCCAACAGGTAGCCGCGGCCGTCCTGGAGGAACGTCACGGCCTCCGCCTGGGCCTGGCTGGCGCCGGGGACCTCCACCACCTGCGCCTGGACGAAGTCCTCCAGCCGCTTCGCGTCCGGGCGGCGCAGCTCCCACACGCGGGTGTACGTGCGCACCAGCAGGCGCTCGCCGGAGGGATGCAGGGCGGCGGCGGTGGACAGGCGGTCCACGTCATCCGGCACGCGCAGGGTGCCCAGCTTGCGAGCGTTGCCCGTGGCACCGGGCTTCAGGCCCTCCACCGCGTACAGGTCGCCCAGGGACACGCGCGTCTTGGTGAGGATCCCCACCTGCCCGGAGCGGCCGTCGACAATCAGCGACTCGGCGTCATGGGCACCGTCCTCGTAGGTGAAGGGCAGCGCCTCCACCGGGAGCGTGGCGTCGGCGACGGAAGCGGGCTCGGGCAGCCGGAACAGGCGCACCTCCTTGCGCCGCTCGAAGTTGTCGCCGGTGTCCGCCAGGAAGATGCAGGAGTCGTTGCCGCCGGGCGCGCACGGGCCCACGGCGATGTCCTCGATGTCGCGGGGATCCGCGCCGGTGAGGCTCAGCGTGGCCTTCACCGCGCCCGTCTCGTCCAGGGCGAACAGCTCGAAGGCGTTGTTGGAGTCGTTGTGCCCCCAGAAGATGCCCGGGTGGCGCTGGCTGGCGGCCAGGCCGGAGAGCTCCGGGACCTGGCGGGGCACGGTGCCCGTCTGGCGGCCGTCCGTGTAGAGCAGGCAGCCCTCCATTCCCGTGGCGGGCACCTGCTGCATGCCGGCGTCCGGAGCGCCGGAAGCCGTGGGCGTGGGGCGGGAGCTGGAGCAGGCGGCGGACAAGAGGAGGCCCGCGGCGGCGACGAGGCGCGTGGAGGGGCGCACGGTCAGTGGTCCAGGTCCAGCAGCCGGGCCAGGGTCTTCGCGTCCGCGTCAGGGAAGCGGTACTGGCCCATCTCCTCCAGCGCCACCCAGCGGTGGTCATGCACGCGCAGGTGGTGGATCTCCGCGTCCGGGTGGCTCAGGCGGCAGCGGAACACGCGGAAGTCGATGTCGTAGGTCGGGTACTCGTGGCGGGTGTGCATGACCTGCTCGAGCACCTCGATGCGGACCCCCATCTCCTCGTGCAGCTCGCGGGCGAGCGCCGCCGTGTCCTGCTCCCCCTCCTCCACCCGGCCGCCCGGGAACTCCCACAAGAGGGGCAGCGACGCGGTGGGAGGACGCTGGGTGATGAGGTAGCGACCCATCTCGTTCTGGAGCATCGCGCCGACGACGCGCACGTGA
The DNA here is from genome assembly GCF_054512695.1 of Corallococcus sp. M7. Taxonomy (NCBI): domain Bacteria; kingdom Pseudomonadati; phylum Myxococcota; class Myxococcia; order Myxococcales; family Myxococcaceae; genus Corallococcus; species Corallococcus sp. M7. The sequence continues at coordinate 4,389,007 of NZ_CM137252.1, read as the reverse complement.
CGACGGGTCATTCACTTCTCCTCGATTGGGGTCCCAAAGATGGAAGACAGGGTGCGGCGGCGTAACACAGCCCCTGTCTGGCGCCAATGCGCAAGGTCCCTCCTGGGCAGCAGCGTGCGCATGCCCGGGACGCGCGGCCACCCCACCCGGCCCCTCCGTCCGGGGGTGGGCCGACGGGGTTCCGGCGGGCCCGGAGGGGGCCTCGGGCCACCTGGAACCGGGGGACGGCGGGCTGTTGGGGACTTCACGTCCCGGGGAGGCGCTCCCTGGCCGGGCCACCGTCCATGAGGGGTGCGTGTGGGATTCAAGTGACGCGCGGGCCGGATGGCGCCATGCTCGGGGGATGACACAGAGTCGGAGAGAGCGGGCCGAAGCGCTTGGCGCCGCGCTGAAGGCAGCGCGGCAGCAGGCGGGGCTCTCCATGGAGGAAGTCGCGGAGCATCTGGAACTGGGCGTGGAAGTGCTGGCCCGCGTCGAGCGAGGGGTGATGGTCCCCACCATCCCCACGCTGAGCCGGCTGTGCGCCCTGATGAAGCTGGACCCGGACAGTCTGCCGGACCTCCCGGAGCTGAGTGATTGACGCGTCTGGCGGGCCCCTCTCCGGCCCGCCGGCGCGTCGCCCGTCTCCTCAGGCCAGCCGCCCCACGAGGTGCGGCTTCCCCTCCTCCGACAACACCCGGAACGCCACGCCCGCGAGCTCGCGAGCCGTCTGGAACGTCACCCGGGACGGAAGGAAGAGGGGCTTCTTGAAGTCGCAGTCCAGCTGGAGCGCGTCCGCGTGGGCCGCTTCACCCAGCTCCGCCACGCAGCGCGCGAGCGTCCACATGCCGTGCGCGATGGCGCGAGAGAAGCCGAAGGGCTTCGCGGTGACGGCGGTGAGGTGGATGGGGTTGAAGTCGCCGGAGGCCCGCGCGTAGCGGCGTCCGGTGTCCGCGGGGATGCTCCAGGGCGCGGGGCGGCTGGACGCGAAGCGCGGGTCCTCCGGCGGCGGGGCCTTGCGCGCGCTGTCCTTGTCCTTCCGCCCGGCGTTGCGGCGCAGCATGGTGCTGACGGCCTGCCAGAGCAGCTCGCCGCTCTCCTGGGCTTCGACGCGCGTCTCGATGTCGAACTCGTGGCCGGCGGGAACTTCGCGTTGGGCTTCGAAGCGGCACGCCACGGTGAGCGCGGCGGTGTCCGGCACGCGGCGGTGCTGCTGGACGCGGTTGCGCACGTGCACGATGCCCATCGCGGAGTACGGGAAGTCGGGCTGCCCCAGCAGCTGCATGTGCAGCGGCGTCGCCAGCACCTGCGGGTACGGGAGCGGCAGGAAGCCGTCGGCGTCGAAGCCGCACGCGGTCCGGTAACGCTCCAGCATCACGGGCGTCGCGCGGCAGCCATGCGCCCGCAGCGTCAGGGCCGGCAGCGTGGTGCTGCCCCGGGACTTCCCGAAGGGATTCGCCGCGCGCAGGAGCGAGGCGGGCATCGACGGGAGCGAGTGCAGGTCGAGGATGGGAGCGGACATGCGGAGGATTCTCCGACACCCGCTCCCGCCGCGCGCGGGATTTGTGAGCCCCGCCTGGCGTCAGCTCTTGAGCCCGTGCCGGCGCAGGAGCCGGTACAGGTAGACGCGGTCCATGTCCGCGGCGGCGGCGGCCTGGGACACCTTGCCTCCGTGCAGCTTGAGGAGCGCTTCGACGTAGTCGTGCTCGAAGGTCTCCAGCGCCCGGCGGCGCGACTCCGCGTACGTCAACGAGGCATCCACCCCGCGAGGCGCGGCGGGGGCCAGGGCATTCACGGCATCCGGCGACGTGGGCGGCAGCGCGCTCTGGAAGACGAGGCAGCGCTCCAGGTGGTTGCGCAATTCGCGCACGTTGCCCGGCCAGGCGGCGCGCTGGAGCCGCGTGAGGAAGTCCGGCGCGGTGAGCTTCGCGAGCTGTTCGGGGGTGGCGCCCAGCCCCGCGAGGATGCGCTCGACGATGAGCGGGATGTCCTCCGTGCGCTCGCGCAGCGAAGGCAACGGGATGCCCACCACCGCGAGGCGGAAGAACAGGTCCGCGCGGAAGCGGCCTGCCTCGACCTCCGCGCGCAGGTCGCGGTGCGTGGCCGCGATGACCCGCACGTTGACCGGCTGGTACGTGTTGGAGCCCAGGCGGCGGATCTCCCGGTTCTCCAGCACGCGCAGCAGCTTCGGCTGGAGCTCGGCGGGGAGCTCGCCAATCTCGTCCAGGAAGATGGTGCCTCCGTCGGCCTCCTCGAAGGCGCCCACGCGGCGCTGGATGGCGCCGGTGAAGGCCCCTTTCTCGTGACCGAACAGCTCGCTCTCCAGGAGGTTGGCCGGGAGCGCGCCGCAGTCCACGACGAGGAACGGCGCGTTCGCGCGAGCCCCGGCGCGGTGGATGGCGAGCGCCGCGCGGCTCTTGCCCGTGCCCGTCTCCCCTTCCAGCAGCACCGTGGCGTTGCATGCCGCCGCGCACGCCATGCGCTCGAAGCTGGCCCTCGCCGCGGCGGAGGTGGCGACCAGCTCACCGAAGGTCGCCTGCTCCGGCGGAGGCGCATCCCCGGGCTCCACCTGCATCCGGAGTGCACGCGGGGCCTCATCGCGATTCAACGGCTCGGGCGCCACCGTCTCGTCCCGCGCTTCGTGACGCGCGGGCAGGTATCCCCCCGTGGATCCGCTCCGCACCCGGGCCCGCGACTGGCGCCACCGGACCCCGTCCACGTACGTCCCTGGACGTTCATCCTGGGCCCGCGCGCGCGCCCCCTTCTGCTCCGACTTCATCTCGCAGTGGAAACGCGGCACGGCGGACTCCTCGCTCGGCAGGTTCATTGAGGAAACGGTTCCCCCCCGGAACCGATGACGGATGGTGGACCGCGCTCAGTAGGCGCGGAGGATCTTCAGGCGCCAGCCCTGCGGCCACAGCGAGTCGTAGTAGCCGCGGTAGCCGCTGTAGTCCGAGCCGTACAACTGGAGCTCGCCCGCGGTGCCAGGCCGCCACACCGCCGTGTAGAACGTCTGCCCGTTCACCACGTACGGCTCCAGCAGCTTCAGACGCCAGCCCTGCGGCCACAGCGAGTCGTACGTCGAGCGGAAGGACGCGTACGTGGCGCCGTACACCTGCACCTCGCCCTCGGTGCTGGGGCGCCACACGGCCGTGTAGTAGGTCTGCCCGTTCACCACGTAGGGCTGCAGCAGCTTCAGACGCCAGCCCTGCGGCCACAGCGAGTCGTACGTCGAGCGGTACGACGCATAGGTCGCGCCGTAGATTTGAATCTCCCCTTCCGTGCTCGGGCGCCAGACGGCCGTGTAATACGTCTGCCCGTTCAGCACGTACGGCTGGAGGATCTTCAGGCGCCAGCCCTGCGGCCACAGCTCGTCGTACTTCGCGCGGAAGGCGGTGTACGTGGCGCCGTAGAGCTGGATCTCGCCTTCGGTGCTCGGACGCCAGACGGCGTTGTAGAGCACCTGCGTGCCCACCACGTACGGCTGCAGCGTGTGCAGCCGCCAGCCCTGCGACCAGAGCTGATCATACTTCTCGCGGTAGTCCGCGTAGGTGCGGGCGTAGGCCTGGAGCTCGGACTGCGTGCTCGGCTCCCACACCGCCGTGAAGGTGCCCGGGAGGTTGGGCACGCCCACGTCCGTGTACTGGGTGATGCGGCACGCGGCCGTGTTGGGCAGCGGCACCTCGTTGCGGCGCAGCGCGCAGGCGCGGATGGCGGCGGCGGCCGCGGCGTTGTCCGGGCTGTAGTAGGTGGAGCCCGGCGTCATCCAGATGGGCGACGAGGGCGAGTGCGGGTTCTTCGCCACCTCCGACGTCGCGGTGGCGCGGATGCCCAGGTCCAGCGCCACGCCGTCGTCGTAGCCCAGCTGGTTGTTCGTGCCCATGCGGTGGCAGCCCAGGCACACGTTGCCGGCGACCTCGACCTTGTAGGCCTTCCACGTCGCGAAGTCCGCGCCGATGAAGCGATAGGGCTGGTCGTGGTTGAAGCCGAAGTCCCCCGTGCCCGGCAGCTTGTTCACGCCCGTCAGCTGCGTCAGGTACGGCGAGCGGATGAGCGCCCCGTTGTCATGGCAGCGCACGCAGCGGATGGACGCCGTGTCCGCGGGCGTCTTCCAGCTCCACGCGCCCGTGCCCTTGGAGGGCGCCTTCACGTCCGCGCCGTAGAGCGTGCCCAGCGCCTGGTAGAAGCAGGTGGCGCCGTTCTTCTTGTTCGTCTGGATGACGGCGATGTCGCCGTAGTAGTTCGCCGCGTTCCCCTGCTTGCGGCAGTGCGCGACGATGGACACGTCCGCCGTCTCCTTCAGCACCTGGAAGCGGCTGCCCGGGTCGCACTGCTCGTTGAGCCGGTTGGGCCGGTCACACTTGCCATTGAGGTGGTTCGTCGTGGGTACGAGCGTGCCCAATTCGCAGTTGAAGTCCGGCACCGTGGCGCCGATGGCCGCGTCGCACTTGGCCGCGTACTGCTCCAGCGTGTCCGACAGCGCCGACGTCTGCTGCGCGAGCACGGGCTCGCCGGAGGACGACACGAGCCGGTGCTCGGCGTTTACTCCGGTGCCCTCACCACACGCACCCAGTCCGACCGTGGCGGCCAGGCCCAGCAGGGCCCACGCCGCACGCAATGAAGTCTTCATGATGAATGCCTCTCGCTTCCCTGGAGACACGGCGACGACGCGCGCGTGGAGGCATGCCCTTTCCGTCAGCCGACGGACGGACCTGTGACCCGGGACCCCTCCCAGGCGTGTTCCAGCACCCCTCGTGGGCCTTTACGCCGGGGCTTCTGGATATTCCCGGACATTTCCCGGGGCATTTCCGGAGCGGTCAGCGGACGGTGAGGTCGACCACGAAGCCGGCGCCAGCGTCCCCCTCGCGGGAGGCGTCGATGACGTCGGGGCGCTCGTCGCCCACCCACAGGCCCAGCACGTCATAGACCAGCCACTGCGCCAGGGACCGGGAGGCCCCCTGCGCGGCCTCGCGCGGCACGCCGGACAGGGCGCCCTGCGTCTCCATCGAGGCCCGGGCCAGCCGGGCCGGCATCACCCACAGCTCCGGTCGCACGAAGGCGGGCACCAGGAAGAGGCAGAACGCGGCCTCCGTGCGGGAGAGCAGCGCGTCCAGGCGCTCGCGGCCCAGGCGGAACGTAGGCAGCCACTGCCCCTCTCCGCGCTGCTCCAGCTTCGCCACCGGCACGCGGACGACCCGGCGCGTGCGCACGAAGCCCTCGCGCTCCACGGACACGATGAAGGCGATCTCCGACGCGGCCTCCGGAGAAGGCTCCGGGTGGCGGTGCACCGTCATGGACAGCGACAGCGGCGACGCCACCAGCGACCCCAGCGCCGCCTGCACATGCGCCAATTCCGAGCGCAGCCCTTCGAGCAGGCCCGAGATCAGCTCCGGCGTCTCCTCACGGAAGCGCTGGAGATGGCGCTGGGCGGCCTCCGCCTCCACGCGTCCCACCGCGCCCACGAGCACGTCCTCCAGGTCGCGGTCACGCAGCCAGGTGCGTCCACCCAGGGGCACCGCGCGCGTCACGTGCAGGTGGCGCAGGGAGGCCGTGAGCGTCGAGGGCTCGGAAGCCTCGGAGGGAGGTGCGTGCTTGTCCTGCCCTGCTCCGGCCTGGAGGTAGGACTGGAGCGAGCGGGCGCGGAAGCGGGCCCGGGGAGACGGATGCTCCAACATCTTGCGCACCAGCCGCCGATCCGTCGCGTTGCGGACGAGCGACAGCGTGGTGAGTTCCGCCTCCGACGAGGCCTCATCGGGTGCGCACCACAGGAGGAACTCGATGGCCGCCTTGCGCAGCACGGGCTTGCGGCCCATGCGCCAGCTGATCTCCTTGCGCCAGGCGACCAACCCATCCAGACCGGGCCGCGCGGGCGTGCGGAAGCGCGGCCACATCTCCGCGCACTCCTCCGCCAACCACACCAGGTGCGTGAAGCCGGGCAGCGACTCCAGCTTCGCGCGGGCGCGGGTGCGCCGCTCGAAGGCCTCCGGCACGCCACGCCGCACGGAGGCGCGGAACAGGCGCTCCTCCAGCCACAGGAGCGTGAGCGCCAGCGCGGGCTCGGCCTTGCGCATCGTGCCCTGGCAGTGGTCGAGCACGAAGCGCGCGTGGCCCAGGTCGGCGGCCGTCTCGAAGTCGCTCTGCACGAGCGCGCCCAGTGCGCCACGCAGGCCGTCCACCGGAGGCGCGTCGAAGAGCGTGAGCAGGTCGCAGAGGTTCTCCACCACCGCGGGCGGTCCGCCCACCTCCACGGTGCGCGCCAGCAGGAGCCCCGCTCGCGAGCACCAGTCCGGCTCCTTGCGCCCATTGGGGTAGCACGCGAGGAAGCCGCGCATGCCGCTGCGGCCGTCCTGCGACGTGGCCAGCGCGAAGAGGCGCTCGCCCAGCACCTCACTCGCCTCACGCCATGGGATGCGCGCGGCGCGCGTGCGGATGAAGTCGGTGAGCTTGTCGCGGCCCCCGTCGCGGGTGTCGGGGAGCAGCGAGCGCAGCTGCTCCAGCAGGTCCACGGACTTCGCGCCCGTGCCCATGACGTACTTGAGGTCCACCTCCACCGAGTCCTGGAAGCGCAGCGCGCGGCCGTCGTAGGTGCAGGGCACGTCGCGAACCAGCGTCGACAGCGCCTCCGGGTGGCGCTTGAGGTGGCGCGTGAGCACCGTGGAGATCGTGAGGGTGCTCTCCCGCTGGACGCGCTCGGCGCTCTCCGTGTCGCCCGCCTCGCGGAGCGCCGCCACCGCCGCGTCGCGCCTCGCGATCAGCTGCTTCAAGAGCCCCGCGCGCGGCTCCTCGTAGGGCCAGAGCAGCTCGCTGAGCGAGGCCAGGAGGAAGAGGAGCTCGGCCGGGGTGCGCTCGCCCGGGGACAGCCGCTCCCACGCGGCGGCCTGGGCGCGCGTGCGCTCCTCCAGCGAAGCCCCGCGCACCCAGCGGGCGAAGTCCTCGCGCCACTCCGCGCTCGACGCCACGGCCTCTTGCGGCGCCGTCGCGGCGACGCGCGCGTGGAGGGCCTGGAGCGGCTCCGGCCAGGAGGAGGCTTCAACCGACGGCATGACGCTCACCCGGACCTCGACGTGCTCGCGGGCACCAGGGCGGAGGGCTCGGGGCTGGGGGCCACGGTGATGATCACGGACTTGGACGTGGGCGTGCGGCTCTTCTCCGCGAAGCTGCCCACCGGCACCAGCACGTTCGCTTCCGGGAAGTACGTCGCCGCGCACTGGCGGGGGATGTTGTACGGCACCACCAGGAACTCGCGCGCCACCCGCGTCTCGCCCTGGAAGTGGCTGGTGAGGTCCACCTTCTGCCCCGCCGTCAGCCCGCGCGCCTTCACGTCCTCCGGGTGCAGGAACACCACGCGCCGGCCCTGGTGGATGCCCCGGTAGCGGTCGTCCAGCCCGTACACGGTGGTGTTGTACTGATCATGCGAGCGCAGCGTCATCATCATGAGCTGCCCGGGCTCCAGCCGGTGGCGCGGCATCGCGTGCACCGTGAAGTGCGCCTTGCCGTCCTTCGTCGTGAAGCGGCCCTCGCGCGGACCGTTGGGCAGCGCGAACCCGCCGGGCTGGTGCACGCGGCGGTTGAAGTCCTCGAAGCCCGGGATGCACCGCTGGATCAACTCGCGCACCCGGTCGTAGTCCTCCACCAGGGACATCCACGACACCTTCGAGCGCGCCCCCAGCACGGCCTGCGCCAGCCGGGCCACGATGACGGGCTCGCTGAGCAGGTGCTCGGACGCGGGGGCCACGGCGCCGCGCGACGCGTGCACCATCCCCATCGAGTCCTCCACCGTCACGAACTGCCGCCCCGACGCCTGCACGTCGTGCTCGGTCCGCCCCAGGCACGGGAGGATGAGCGCGCGCCGGCCATGCACCAGGTGCGCGCGGTTGAGCTTCGTGGACACGTGCACCGTGAGCCGCGCGCGACGGAGCGCTTGCGCGGTGAACTCCGTGTCCGGCGTGGCGGACAGGAAGTTGCCGCCCATGGCGAAGAACACCTTCACGCGCCCGTCGTGCAGCGCCTGGATGGTCCCCACCGTGTCCAGGCCGGTGTGGCGCGGCGGCGCGAAGCCGAACTCCTTCGACAGCGCGTCCATGAACTCGGGCTTCGCGTGCTCCCAGATGCCCATGGTGCGGTCGCCCTGCACGTTGCTGTGACCGCGCACCGGGCACACGCCCGCGCCCTGCTTGCCGATGCTGCCGCGTAGGAGCGTGAGGTTCACGATCTCCTGCACGTTGCCCACCGCGTTCTTGTGCTGCGTGAGCCCCATGGCCCAGCAGAAGATGGTGCGCTCCGAGCGCGCCAGGATGTCCGCGGCCTCTTCAATCTGCTCGCGAGGCACTCCGCTCTGCTCCACCACGTCGTCCCAGGACACCGTGGCCAGGTGCTCCACGTACGCGTCGAAGCCCGTCGTCTTGCCCTCGACGAAGGCCCGGTCCACCACCGTGCCCGGCGCCTTCGCCTCGCGGTCCAGCAGCGCCTTGCCCAGGCCCTGGAGGAGCGCCACGTCGCCGTTGATGCGCACCTGGAGGAACAGCTTGTTCAGCGCCGTGCCCGGGCCGAACAGGTGCAGCACCTCCTGCGGGTGCTTGAAGCGGTTGAGCCCCGTCTCCGGCAGCGGGTTGACGCTGACAATCTCACAGCCCCTGCGCGCGGCGGCCTGGAGCGCCGTCAGCATGCGCGGGTGGTTGGTGCCCGGGTTCTGCCCGATGACGAAGATGGCCTGCGCGTGGTCGAAGTCCTCCAGCGTCACCGACCCCTTGCCAATGCCAATCGTCTCCGACAGTCCCGTGCCGCTCGACTCGTGGCACATGTTCGAGCAGTCCGGCAGGTTGTTGGTGCCGAACTGCCGCACGAACAACTGGTACAGGAACGCCGCTTCGTTGCTCGTGCGGCCAGACGTGTAGAAGGCCGCCTCGTCCGGTGAGCCCAGCGCGTTCAACTCCTCCGCCACCAGCGCGAAGGCGTCATCCCAGGAGATGGGCTCGTAGTGCGCCGAGCCCTCGCGCAGCACCATGGGGTGCGTGAGCCGGCCCGCCTTGCCCAGCCACAGGTCGGATTGCTCCGCGAGCCGCGCCACGCTCCAGTCGCGGAAGAACTCCGGCGTCACGCGCTCCTGCGTGCCCTCCTCCGCCAGCGCCTTCGCGCCGTTCTCGCAGTACTCCTGCACGGACCGGTGGGAGGGGTCCGGCCACGCGCAGCCCGGACAGTCGAAGCCGTCCTGCTGGTTGACCTTCCAGATGAGCTTGCCGCCGCGCCACGGGCCTGCCTCGCCCAGCACGTGCTTGAACGCGCTCAGCACCGCCGGCACGCCGCCCGCCACCGTCTTCACCGGCCCCACGTCCGGAGCCCGGTTCTCCAACGGAGGCTGGGCCGCCGGCACCGCCAACGCGCTCCCCTTCCCGTCCTGTCCCTGATCCATGTCCCACCTCTGCGCGGGCGGGACTCTACCGCGCCCGCGCCTTCCCGGCAGGCCCGGGGCCCCGGCCCGGCCGTGACGTGGACGCGCACCCGCAATCCTGAGTCCCCACAACTCCACGGAAAACCACTCTTTCAAGCCTCACGGGGATCATGCAGCATGGGTTTCACGCGGAGTGCCCCCCGGCGCTCCGCGTCAACCCCGCATCAGGAGGCATCCCCCATGAAGGCCTTCCGTTCCGTCATCGTCGCCGCGCTGTTCCTGTCGCTCCCCGCCCTGGCCGCGCCGGTGGTCCACAGCATCTGGTCCAGCCGCGGCCTCTACGTCGCCGACAACACCGGGCGCTACACGGTGACGAGCTCCAACACCGTCGTCGCCTGGAACCAGTCCACCAACACCGCGTTCGTGAACTTCCACGGGTTCGCGGGCGGCAACGAGTACGACTTCGAGCTGGTGGGCTCGCCGGCCATCTCCACCACCGTGGACGACATCAGCGGCATCTGGAACATCCGCCGCAACGGCGCGTTCATCTGCACCGGCTGCTCGGGCACCGCGTACGCGCTGAGCCTGCCCGTGGGCAACTACTTCAAGTTCTACGACTCCACCAACGTGTTCCACTTCAGCGCCTACATCGACGCGCGCAAGGACTACTGACGCACGGCGTCCAGCGTGTCCGGGAGTGACGTTGGCCCTGCACGCAAGCCCCCCGCGGCCCCGGGGGTTCGGTTAGGGTGCGGCGCCCCCTTTCCAGGAGTCTTCCGCATGTCCCGCATCATCCGCGCCTCTCGCGGCACCACCCTCTCCTGCAAGGGCTGGGTGCAGGAGGCCGCGCTCCGGATGCTGATGAACAACCTCGACCCGGAAGTGGCCGAGCAGCCCGGAGACCTGGTCGTCTACGGCGGCACCGGCAAGGCCGCCCGGGACTGGCCATCCTTCGACCGCATTGTCGCAAGCCTCCAGAGCCTCACCGACGAGGAGACGCTGCTCGTGCAGTCCGGCAAGCCCGTGGGCATCCTGCGCACGCACCCGGACGCGCCGCGCGTGCTCATCGCCAACTCCAACCTCGTGGGCCACTGGGCCAACTGGGAGCACTTCCACGAGCTGGAGAAGAAGGGCCTGATGATGTACGGCCAGATGACGGCCGGCTCGTGGATCTACATCGGCACGCAGGGCATCCTGCAGGGCACCTACGAGACCTTCGCCGCCGCGGGCCGCTTCCACTTCGGCAGCGAGGACCTGGCTGGCCGGCTCATCCTCTCCGGCGGCCTGGGCGGCATGGGCGGCGCGCAGCCCCTGGCCGCGACCATGAACAACGCCGTGTTCCTGGGCGTTGAAATCGACCCGCACCGCGCGCAGCGCCGCGTGGAGACGCGCTACCTGGACGTGGTGGCCAAGGACCTGGACGAGGCGCTGGCGCTGGCGAAGGAGGCTCAAGCCAAGCGCGTGGGCCGCTCCATCGCCATCATCGGCAACGCCGCGTCGGTGTTCCGGGAGCTGTACAAGCGCGGCATCAAGCCGGACCTCGTGACGGATCAGACGAGCGCGCATGATCCACTCAACGGCTACATCCCCACGGACCTGTCGCTGGAGGCCGCCGCGGAGCTGCGCAAGCGCGACCCGGAGGGCTACGTGAAGCGCGCCCGCGAGTCGATGATCATGCACGTGCAGGCCATGAACGACTTCCAGGCCGCCGGCAGCCACGTCTTCGACTACGGCAACAACCTGCGCGGTCAGGCGAAGGTGGGCGGCATGGAGAACGCCTTCGAGTTCCCGGGCTTCGTGCCCGCGTACATCCGCCCGCTGTTCTGCGAGGGCCTGGGGCCCTTCCGCTGGGTGGCGCTGTCCGGAGACCCGGAGGACATCCGCCGCACGGACCGCGCGGTGCGCGAGCTGTTCCCGCAGAAGGCGTCGCTCAACCGCTGGCTGGACATGGCCCAGGAGCGCGTGGCGTTCCAGGGCCTGCCCGCGCGCATCTGCTGGCTGGGCTACGGCGAGCGCGCCAAGGCGGGCCTCGCGTTCAACGAACTGGTCCGCAAGGGCGAGGTGAAGGCGCCCATCGTGATTGGCCGCGACCACCTGGACTGCGGCAGCGTCGCGTCCCCCAACCGTGAGACGGAGGCCATGAAGGACGGCTCGGACGCGGTGGCGGACTGGCCCATCCTCAACGCGCTGGTGAACGCGGTGAACGGCGCCTCGTGGGTGTCCTTCCACCACGGCGGCGGCGTGGGCATGGGCTACTCGCTGCACGCGGGCCAGGTCATCGTCGCGGACGGCACGCCGGAGGCCGCGCGCCGCATCGAGCGCGTCCTCACGTCCGACCCCGGCATGGGCGTGCTGCGCCACGCGGACGCGGGCTACCCGGAGGCCATCGACGTGGCGAAGGAGCGGGGCGTGCGCATCCCCGGCCTCACCGCCTGAACGGCGGATCGCAAATACCTGGAACATCGCTGCCCCCAGAGATGCTGGGGGCAGGCTTTCCTCCTTCGAAGTTCACGTTGATGCAACGGGAGCCCGCTACAGCGGGCGCCGAGGGGGCTCATTGGAGCACGTAACGAAAGTCAGGGCTGAGCTGACCATTAGCAAGAAGCATCCTCAGCTTGAGGAACATGGTCCGTGAACTCGTCCTCGGCGCCTTCTGGCAGCGCATTGCCCCCTGCGGCCTCCGCCTCGGCCGACGATGAAACTCGGCAGTCCTCGGGCGGACGACCGGGCGGTGCTGGAGGCCGCTTGTCTTCGTGCTCAGAAGCGGCATCCCCCGGGTGATGCTGCCTCGCAAGCAGTTCGGTCTGTCGGGCATGACAGCCTGACGCAGGTTGGAGGAATGAACCTGGGCCGGCGTGTGGGAACAACTCCAGGCGTGGTTGCTGGATGCGCTGGGCTGCGAAGCAAGGTGGATTTCTCCCGTGCCTCCGCTGCGCCGACTTCGAGTCCACGACGAGAGTAAGGACGACGTCCACTTCGGCTTCCTCGTCCTCAGAGGCTGCGTCAAGCTCCTTCGCCGCCTCTGTCCTGGCATTTGTCAGGAACTGTCAGCCTGACCGACCTCACATCACACCAAAAAGTTGAGAACGCACATCAGTAATTGCACGCGTAACGCGCTCAAGCAACTCATCGCACACGTCAATGCGTTTTTGAATCTCGTGGAGCTGGCGCCTGTCTTCCAATCCATGTGGAGAATATTGATCCTCCGAAATTCTGGCATCAACAGATGCAAGCTGCTCATCGAGATTTTCCCGGTCCGCCTTGAGCAACTGAGACTGAAACAAGAGCGCCTCATAACGCTCGCGAAGCATTTCCTTATTCAACGCTTGCAGTTTCGCGAACGACTTTTGCTCTTGCTCCTTAATGACATCAACCACCTCGGATGGCACGTTCTGACCAAGATATTTGCCAACAAGGCCGAGAAAGGATGACAGCGTGTACATGTAAAATCGCTGCCGAGCGAGTTTCCACATTTCCTGCCCAAGCTCAGGTCGAGGTCCATGGGTCCGCCCTTGGTGTATCCACCACCAATCTTCCTTCTGATCCTCAGTGACAAAGATAACCGGGCATTGCTTTTCCTTCGCGCGCTCAATGATCTTGAACCAAATAAGCACGTCACCTCCGGCTCGGACCTCGTCCCCCTTATTGTCGAAGTCTTTGTAACCGGGAGGAATTTTTGTCTTGCCCCGAGTCTTTGCTTCTTCGATCCTCCGGATCAGCACATCCCCGGAATACGGCTCATCAAGCCGCCCCTGAAGGAGAGACGCAAGCTCGTTGCTTTCTGCATCATCCAGCGAAACACTGCGACTGTTACCCCAGGCCTGCGTGACCTGCTCAATGAGTTGGTCTAGTCCCTCCGTCAAAGCATTGGCGTCGAGGAACGGGTGCTCACGAAGGTCTCTTGACTTCAACTGCTCCTTGATTCCATTGAACCCATCAAGGACTGTCTTACAGTTATCCGCGAGATTGTGAGCCACCTTGAGCTTGTTCCGCTGGTACTCGGCGGCAATTTCGTAAGGAACCCAAAGCCGCTCTCCTAATTTTCTAAATGTGTCAAGTATGGCCCTCCGGGCTTGCAGGTTCCGCCGGTGAATGTGAAGCAGGACGTTTGCATCAAAAACAAACGCAGCCTTTCTCCAAAGTTCGTCAAACTCTTCTTCAGTCGGACGATAATAGCCGGGAAATAGTTCCTTCATTGCCCTAGCTTAGAGGGGCACATCGGGTCCGTCCAGACTTGGTATATCGGTGCAACCAGGAACTAGGGACTCCCAGCAAATGCCTGGACAAAGGCTACGCAGAAACATCACGCAGCAGGCGAGAACGCGGAAACCGAAGTGGACGTCGTCCTTACTCTCGTCGTGGACTCGAAGTCGGCGCAGCGGGTTCTTCCTGGCCAGCGTGCGCTCCTCGACACAACGTTAGCGTCCGCGCCTTTCCTTGGACTCGACGCCGGGGCGTGCGATGCGGGCGGCGATGCCGCGCAGGCCAAGCCCGCTCCGGCTCCTCCTGGAGGCGTAAGCTTTGTCGCCGTGGAGTACTCCCGGGCGGAAGCGGCGCTGCCCCGAGTGCATCCGCACCGCGGGCGCAAAGTTGACGAGGGGGAAGAGTTTGTGCGTGTCGTGCACGTTGGTTGCCGTCACCGACTCGGTCAGCGGCAGGCCGCGGGCCTCTGCGAGAAAATGATCCTTGCCACCCGCCTTCGCTCTATCCCTTGGGCTTGGGCCCAAGCGGGCCCCCCTTTTTGACGCCCGCACGGGCGAGAAATCGAGGGAGGCGCGGGAGAAATCCACCTTGCTTCGCAGCCCCAGCGCATCCAGCAACCACGCCTGGAGTTGTTCCCACACGCCGGCCCAGGTTCATTCCTCCAACCTGCGTCAGGCTGTCATGCCCGACAGACCGAACATCATGTCCCGCAAGGTTGATCACAGCAATTGCCGATTGCCGGAAGGAGGGACTTTTCCTGCAGCCCATTTATAAAACCCGAGTATGCCGGTCGTATAACGCTTCACTGACGCTGGCGTCCAGGTTGCCCGTAGCGAGCTTCGAAGCCCTTCTCCAAGCTGCATTATGTCAATGTGCCCAGCCGAAACCGCCGCAGCAATGTACTGCACCGTTGCCTGCTGGAGCACAATTTGTTTCACAGTCCTTGCTAAATCCCTCTCGCCCGACAGTCTCTCATGAGGACATATTACTCCCTCTTTTGACCGCTTCACCAACCCAAGCGTCAATGCATCAGAAACGGCATTGCGCAGCCCCTCTTTCTCCAGTCTGTCTGCCGAGATGCCATTCTGTGCTGTTGCTACACGCCGGAGGACACCCAAGAGAGCAGTCGGCGTGCTTGCCCCCAAGAATCGCCCACTGCGGCGTCCTCCGACGCCAACCAAACCCTTCTGGCCGCCAATGCCATCCGGGCGCGCGAAGCCCCCCATTCGCTGCTCCAGCAGTCCCGCGAAAATCAGCCACCTACGGAGAGACTCAGCATAGTATTTTAGCGTCTTCTCAGACCAGCGCATGCTTGGCGGCTGAACTGCGCGAAATATACCCATCCAATCGTCAACTGTGAACAACTGCCCCTTTTCCATGGAGAGGATCGATTTTTGGTACGCGATGTGCCGCCTAAGCTGCCGCTCGACATGATTGGCAATGGCTGCATTTGTCGAATGATTGACATGCGTAGACAGTCGATAAGAGTCGGTCGCCATCCGATCCACCAACTGCAAAGCAACAAGATCGCTCAGCACGTTTGCACAGGGCCCCTCCTTGGTCCCAGCCGTGGCTGCAATCTGCGCGACTGCCCCTACTCCGACTCGGGCAACTGCTCCTAAAATTCGGACTGCAGAAGCCGGACTTGCTTGAAATGTCCTCGCCCAGGGAATCTCGGGTACGCGTTTTTGAGTAAGATAGTCGCGAAAGATATCCCAATACACTGCATAATTCATTCCACTCCGAATCAACAACCTAGCGTGAATTAGCTGATTGGCGGTTTGGGCTGAATAGGCTTCCTCAACGGCCGCAATTGACGCAGGAGAATTCCGCGCAACATAGGCGAGACAGCCGATTTGATCCTTGCTTAGCGAAGCCAAGTCACTCTTGAATAGATCCTCAATATCCAACTGCCTCTCAAGAAGCGCATATTGAGACTCGCTAGTTGAGATTTTGGTCAGAATATGAATCGTCAGTTTCTTGAGCAACCAAGGAAGCCCCTGGCACTGCTCAACAAGCCTGTCTTTCAGTGCTGATGAGAGCGTTCTACCCGTTGCCTTCCCGGCTCTATGCAAGACCTTGAGAATCTCAGTCTTTCCGAACTCCTTGAGAGAAAAGGCTCGGCGCCTATCGCTAAGTTCATGCCACAAGTGATAGGCGGGATGCTGCTGAGGTAGCGAAATGTCGGTCTTCCAGGAGAACCCGAGCACGATTGGAAGGCGTCGTGCATCAATTTCCAGACTGAGCGACCGAACGGACTCAAAGATTCCAAACAGGGGCTCTTTGACGAAGAGTTCTTCAAATTGATCCAGGATCAGGACTATGAGCCCACCCTTTTTGCCAACGATTTCCAGTCCCTCTTGAAGATCTGGTGAATCCAAGGGATGGCTGGCATTGGTGACATGGAGCTTGTTTCTTTCTGCAATCATTCCTGCAGACTGCGCATCAACAAATGACTGCCGTAGCGACTCAATGACGAAGCCGGAACTAGTCGCCGAGCGCGTGTCAATAACTGTCAATGAGCATTTTGCAATCAAGCCTTTGGCTGCGAGATCGGCAAGCTTAAGAACAAGTGAGCTCTTGCCCCAGCCGCTCGGCCCTGTGATTGCAAAATTGCGGGTCGAGGTGTGCTGCGTTCGCGCCTGCGCCAAAAATCCGGATATGTCCTCAATAATGTCCGCGCGGCCGACAAAATCGGCAGGCTGGGCTGGTCTTGGATCATCCCATCTATCGCCGGAGGCCACGCGCGCGACAGGAACCATTGATGTTGCACTAACACCAGGAGAAGAGATGCTCGGCGATGCGCCTGAAGCACTGGGGTAAAAATGGAGAGAGCCAGGGAGGCCCGAGACTGCTGCACATTCTTGAGCCTCCTTCTTGGAAAGAGGGCTGCCGTCCATGGCATTGAACGGCGTATAGAACTTTGGAACGCCCCCTTGCAATAGTTGAGCAATCCAAAATCGCCCCGATGGCGTAAGAACAAGAGTCCAGGCGCCTACCTCAAGCCTAGTGACTGGCGGCAACTCTATGCGAGGGCGCACAATTGCCCCTTGGTGGAGAAGGATTTCTATGATCTTCTCCGGGCCATACCACACGAACAGTCGTTTGTTACGCTCGTCTTGCTGAATCTCCTCCCACATACCTGCGCCATCTTTGCCGAGTTCTGAGGTAGAGAAGAGCCAGCCGGCATCTGCATGGCGAATTTGAACATTACCAAGGAGCTTGGTAATCGTGTCTGCAGAGAGTGCATCTTGGTATGCCTTGCACTCGACAAGGATTGTGCGTGGCTCATCGATTCCCTTGGCTAATAAATCGATCTCCATCCCAGTCACACGCAACTGCTGTGCCACACGGAATCTCATGGATCTGATTAGCTCGCCAACCAAGGCTTCGAAAAAATTACCCTTCTCTGTGTTTGTCCAATCGTCTGGCACCTTCACAAGAATGTGGCGAAGTTCACTGGGCATCTGGCGTCCCTCCGTCCGGCAGGATGTTGTTGAGCAGGCTACTATATGGCCTCGCCGTAGCGAAGCAGGTATGCCACGAAGATCCAAGGCTGCAGTTGACACAAGCTACGGCTGCCCGGAACAGTGTCCGCCGACCTACTCCAAATTTCTCACGCGTGCGCGTGAGCCGCTTCACCAAGGGCCGTGCCTTCTGCAGCTGAGCTACACTCAAAAAGTCACTCCTCGCTGCGGAGCGGCGGCCGGATAGCAAAGAGCCGCAAAGCCAGAAGACAGCACCTAGCTGAGGCCGCCGAACTAAAGCCTTTGCACCTCCCCTTGATTGATGAAACCACCGCCACCCTCACCAGAACTCGCCGCTATGCGCATGCGCGGCGAGAGCAGAGAACACACGGCCATGTCCCCATTGAGCCGTCGGCAGTTACTCACGATAGTTGGGTACCTAACGCCGCAAGAGATGGGACCTGTACTGAATTTCGAGGGCGCTTCCAATAACAAGCAGTCTGAGACCTACATCTAGGAAGGGCTCATCATCCTCAAGCCC
The DNA here is from genome assembly GCF_054512695.1 of Corallococcus sp. M7. NCBI lineage: Bacteria > Pseudomonadati > Myxococcota > Myxococcia > Myxococcales > Myxococcaceae > Corallococcus > Corallococcus sp. M7. The sequence continues at coordinate 4,371,429 of NZ_CM137252.1, read as the reverse complement.
ACGACGTCGTGGTTCTAGACAACCTCAGTACTCATCATTGGCCGTTGTCGAGGCGCGCATCCGCAGCCTCAATGCGCACCTCATCTTCCTGCCGCCCTACAGTCCCGACCTCAATGCCATTGAGTCCTGCTGGCTAGAGGTGAAGACACGCCTGCGGGCCATTGGCGCACGAATCTATGCCGCTCTCATCCAGGCCATGCGCGACGCGCTCTCGACCGTGCGGCCGCAGGACGCAGCTGCATGGTTCTCTTACTGCGGCGACTCCGCATCAACCGCCGTGATCACCGTAGTAGAGTGCTCCTGATGCCACGACGCGTCCGACCCTTCGTGATGACCGCGGTGATGGGTGTGCTCGCCGGCTGCACGCCCACCACCGCCGGGCCCATGGTGATGCGCCTGGGCCCGAGCGTGCCCAAGCAGAACTTCTTCCAGCTGGGCCTGCGCGCCGGCCCCCGCCTCAACGCCCCGCAGCTGTCGGAGCGCGGGGAGAACGGCACCTTCCAGGGGGACGCGAAGCCCTTCCACAATGATCAGTGGGGCATCAACATCGACGGCTCGGTGACGGTGCCCGTGAGTGAACGGCTGTCGTGGCACGTAGGCCTGCAGGGCGAGTTCGTCGGCCTGCCGGTGCCCGGCTACGGCGTGTATTCGGGCATGTCGTATTACATCGGCTCGGAGAAACTGGGCCTGGCGCCGGCCCTCTCCTTCCGGGGCGCGTCCGACTTCGGGCTGGGTGAGACGGACAGCACCAGCAGCCTGTTCGGCGTGGAGGCCACCTGCGCGTTCACCGTGCAACCGGAGCCCGGCATGTCCCTGGGCCTGGTGCCGTTCTACAGCGTGCAGCAATCGCTGGTGAACCCCGGCTCGCAGGTGACGACGCACTTCTACGGCGCCGTGGTGGCGGCGCAGCTCAAGTTCGGCGAGTCGCGCACGAAGCTGGAGCTGTCCGGCGGCTTCGGCCGGGCGCACTCGGGTGACACGAGCTGGAACGCGCCCCTGGCGGGCGTACGCGGAGGACGCTGAGCATGGAAGCCCTGGACCTGTGGGTGCGCAATACCTCCGAGGTGCTCACCGTGGAGGGCACCCACCGCGAGCCCGCGGAGAAAGCCCTCACCCCGCGCCCGGGAGCGGGCATTGGCGTGAAGGACGGACGCGTGGCCTACGTGGGCCCGGAGTCCGGATTGCCGAAGGGCGCGCTCACGGACGCGACGGAGCTCATCGACGCCGAGGGCGGCTTCGTGGGCCCGGGCTTCGTGGATCCGCACACGCACCTGGTGTTCGCGGGCGAGCGCTCCGCCGAGTTCGACCTGCGCAATCAGGGCGCCACGTACCTGGAAATCGCCAAGGCCGGGGGCGGCATCGCCAACACGGTGAGCGCCACGCGCGCCGCGAGCGAGGAGGAGCTGGCCGCGCTCGCCCTGCCCCGCATGGAGCGGCTGCTCGCGCAAGGCGTGACGACCGCCGAGGTGAAGAGCGGCTACGGACTGAATCTGGCGGACGAGCTCAAGATGCTGCGCGCGGTGCGCCGGCTGGGATCGCTGTCGCCGCTGGAGCTGGTGCCTACGCTCTTGTGCGCGCACTCGGTGCCCCCGGAGTACAAGGACCGCCGCGCCGAGTACGTGGACCTCTGCATCAATGAAATCCTGCCCGCCGTCGCGCGCGAGGGCCTGGCGCGCTTCTGCGACGTCTTCACCGAGGACAGCGCCTTCACCGTGGAGGAGTCCCGCCGGCTGCTCAACGCGGCCAGGGCGCTGGGCCTCACGCCGCGCCTGCACGCGGATCAGCTCACCGCGTGTGGCGCTTCGGCGCTCGCCGCGGAGGTGGGCGCCGCCAGCGCGGACCACCTGGAGCAGGTGACGGACGAGGGCATCCGCGCGCTCGCCGCCGCGAACGTCACCGCCGTACTCGTGCCTACCTCCACCCTCTTCCTGCGCATGCGCCCCTACGCGCCCGGCCGGAAGCTGCGCGACGCGGGCGTCAACATTGCTTTGGGTTCCAACGTGAATCCGGGCTCCTCCATGACGGAGAACCTGGCGCTGGTGCTGGGGCTCGCCTGCCTGGAGAACGGCCTGTCGGCCGCGGAGGCCTACTGGGCCGCCACCCGAGGGGCCGCGAAATGCTTGGGGCTGCAACAGCAGGGGCGTCTGGCTGTGGGCGATGCGGGCGACCTGGTGGTCTTCTGCTGTCGCAGCTACCGGCACCTGCCTTATCATCTGGGTATCAGTCACGCGCGCGTGGTGGTGAAGGGCGGACGTGTGGTGTTTCGCGCGCGTATGAATCACTGCCCCTGATTGGATGCCGCTGAACAACTGGCATCAGACAAGGGGGCAGGTGGAACTTCCCTCGTGGGCCGGCCGTTGTAGAGATCAGCTGCCACCATGTGCCGATTATTTGGATTCAGGAGTGCTGTTCCCGCTGCTGTCCATACCGCCCTTGTGACGGAGAGGAATTCCCTCCTCATCCAGTCGCGTGAGCACAAGGACGGCTGGGGTATCGCCACGTACGGACAGGAGTCCTCGCCGCTCGTCGCACATGGCGTGGGCCCCGCGCACTGCGACCCCGATTTCGAGCGCGTGTCGAGCCAGGTCTCCGCGCGCACCGTGGTGGCGCACATCCGGCTGGCGAGCGTGGGCGCGGTGGAGCTGCGCAACTCGCACCCGTTCCACTTCGGCCGCTGGTCCTTCGTGCACAACGGCACGCTGCGCGAGTTCGCGAAGCACAAGGCCACCGTGGAAGCGCTCATCCACCCGGAGCTGCGCGTCAACATCAAGGGCACCACGGACAGCGAGCGCTGCTTCTATCTGTTCCTGTCGCGGCTGTCGGCGCGCGGGCCGCTCGACGGCACGGTGAGCGTGGAGGCGATGGCGCAGGCGCTCGCGGAGACGATGACGCTGGTGTCCACGCTGACGGACGTGCCGGGGAGCCGCGATCCGAAGGATCGCTCCGCGATGAACTTCCTCGTCACGGACGGCGAGGCGATGGTGGCCACGCGCCGCAACCGCACCCTCTTCATCTCCTCCGGCATCGGCGGCTGCCCGGAGGTGCTGCGCGCGCCGAACACGGGCGTGCCGTTGCAGCAGTTCCTGGTCGCCAGCGAGTCGCTGTGCGGCGGGCCGCACTGGGTGCCGGTGGATGAAGAGGACGTGGTGGGCGTGGACTCGCGGCTCACGTTCCACCGCTGGAAGGTGCAGACGCTGGCGGACGGGGTGCTGAACCCGCGGCCGAACGAGCAGCACGCCACGGTCTGATTCAGCCCAGCCACGCGTCGAGCAACGCGGCCGGACGCGCGCCGAAGGCCTCCACGTCGAGGCTCCGCGCGTCCTCTCCCTCATGGCGGAGCGTGACGCGCAGGAAGTCGCGCGGCGCGGCCTGGGGGATGCGGTCCAGCCACTCCACCAGCATCGCGTGGTCGCCGCCCACCAGGTCCAGGAACCCGGTGGCGTACAGCTCGTCGTAGTCCGTCAGCCGGTACAGGTCCGCGTGGTACAGCGGGATGCGGCCCGCGTACGGGTACACGATGGCGAAGGTGGGGCTGGCCACCTCCGACTCCGCTACGCCCGCTCCTGCGGCCACGCCACGCACCAAGTGCGTCTTGCCCGCGCCCAGGTTGCCAATCAGCCCCACGAAGTCCCCGGGCTGAAGCAACTGCCCCAGCTTCACGCCCAGCCGGTGCGTCTCCTCCGGCGACGGAGACACGAGCCGCCGCGAACGCGTGGGCTGCGTCTCTCCGCTCATCGCTCCCACCGGGTCCAGACGTGGCCCAATCCAATCAGCAGATCCGTGGCGATGAGGCCCATCAACCCGCGCTGCTGGGCCATCAGGTCGCCCGCGAGCCCGTGCGCGTACACCGCCGTCCACGCGGCCTTGGGCAGCGGAATCCCCTGCGCGAGCAGCGCGCCGCACACGCCCGACAGCACGTCGCCGGTGCCGCCGGTGGCCATGCCCGCGTTTCCCGTGGGGTTGATGAACACGCGCCCGCCGGCCTCCGCGATGAGCGTGCGCGAGCCCTTGAGCACCACCGTGCAGTTGAGCGACGTGGCCAGGTTGAGCGCCACGCCCACGCGGTGCGCCTGCACGTCCTTCGTCGTCCGGCCCCACAGCCGCGCCATCTCTCCGGGGTGCGGCGTGAGCACCACGGGCCCCTTCGCCTCCCGCAGCACCTTGAGGTCCTCGGCCACCGCGTTGAGCGCGTCCGCGTCCAGCACCGCGGGCACCTCCACGGACGCCAGCAGGTCGCCAATCAGCGCGCCCGTCTCCGGCCCCCGGGGGATGCCCGGCCCCATCACCAGCGCGTCCTTGCCCTCCAGCGCGGCCTTGAGGGCCTCCAGGTCGCCCTTCCCCAGCGGGCCCTCACCCGGCAGCGGAACGCCCATGATCTCCGGCGAGTGCGCCATCACCCACGGCAGCGCCTCCGGACGCGTGGCCACCGTGACGAGCCCCGCCCCACTGCGCAGCGCGGAGAGGGCCACCATCGCCGCGGCGCCCGTCTTGCCCGGACTGCCCGCCACCACCAGCACATGGCCGTACGTGCCCTTGTGCGAATCCGCGCGGCGCTTGGGCAGCGCCTCTCGCGCGTCCTTCTCCTCCACGCGGAACAGCTCCGCCCCGGACACCGCGCGAGTGGACTCACCGCCCAGGCCGATGTCCACGCGCCGCACGTCGCCGCACAGCGAAGCTCCGGGCTCCAGCTCATGCGCGGGCTTCACGAAGCCGAAGGCCACCGTGACGTCCGCCTCCACGCACGGCGAGAAGGGCTCCGCCGTGTCGCTCTGCAGGCCGGACGGGACATCCGCGGCCACCACCTTCGCGCCCGCGCGCCGCCACCGCGCCACCGTGCCGATGGCGTCCGCGAACAAGCCCTCCGGCGCGCGCTTCAGGCCGGTGCCGAAGAGGGCGTCCACCACCACGTCACCGGGGCCCGCCTCCGGCAGCGCCTCGAAGGCGCGGGGCGACTCACCGAAGCCCTCCAGCGCCTGGAGGTTGCGCTTCGCCTCCAAGGTCAGCTTGCCGGTGTCCCCCACCAGCGACACCACCACCCGGGCGCCTCCCTCCAGCAGGAAGCGCGCGGCGACCAGGCCGTCCCCGCCGTTGTTGCCGGGGCCGCAGAGCACCGTGAAGCGCCCGCCCTGTCCCGCGACGCTCCGGGCCGCCTCCGCGAGCGCCCTGCCCGCGTTCTCCATCAACAACCCGGACGGCATCCCGTGCTGCTCTTCGGCGGCCTTCTCGGCCTCACGCATCTGGTTCGCGGTGAGCACGCGCTGCATGGCTTCCAACCTCCCTACTTCGTCTGGAGCACCACCGTGGCCGCGGCCACGCCGGCATCATGGGTGAGCGCGAGCATCGCCTCCCACCCCCGCGCTTCCATCACTTCACGGGCCACGCCGGAGAGCACGAAGCGCGGCGGACCGCCCTCGCGCACCACCTCCATGTCCCGCCACTTCACGCCCGGAGGCACGCCCATCGCCTTCACCAGCGCCTCCTTCGCCGCGAACCTCGCCGCGTACGCGCTGGCCGCGTCGTGCCGGGGCGCGCAGTACGCACGCTCGCCGTCGGTGTACACGCGCGCGAGGAACGCCTCCGCGCGCGGACCGTCGAGGATGCGCTGGATGCGCTCGATGGAGCAGAGGTCCAACCCCAGTCCGACGATGGGCATACGGACCTATCCCGGGTCGCGCATCAGTTCGAGCATCTCGCGCACCGCGCGCTCGAAGCCCACCAGCACCGCGCGCGCCACGATGGCGTGCCCGATGTTCAGCTCGTCGATCTCCTGGATGCGAGCGATGGCCTGCACGTTGTCGTAGTTGAGCCCGTGCCCGGCGGCCACGCCCATGCCCAGCTTGGCGCTCGCCTTGGCCGCGTCCACGATGCGCGCCAGCTCCCGCGCGCGCTCCTTCTCGTTGCGCGCCTCGCAGTAGCGGCCCGTGTGCAGTTCAATCCGGTCCGCGTTCACCTTGTGCGACGCGCGCACCTGGTCCAGGTCCGGATCGATGAACAGCGAGACGGCGATCTCCCCGTCCTTGAGGTTCTTGATGATCTTCGCGATGGACTCGCGCTGGCCCGCCACCTCCAGGCCGCCTTCCGTGGTGAGCTCCTCGCGCCGCTCGGGGACGAGCGTCACCACGTCCGGCTTGTACTCGTAGGCGATCTTCACCATCTCCGCGGTGGCGGCCATCTCCAGGTTCAGGAGCGTCTGCACCGTCTCACGGAGGATGCGCAGGTCCCGGTCCTGGATGTGGCGCCGGTCCTCGCGCAGGTGGATGGTGATCTGCCGGGCGCCGGCCAGCTCCGCCATCGCCGCGGCCGTCACCGGATCCGGATACACGGTGCGCCGCGCCTGCCGCAGCGTCGCCACGTGATCCACGTTGACACCCAGTCGCTGTCCCATCGTCCCGCTCCTTGCGCTGGCGCGGTGCGGGATTGTCCAGGGACCCGGGCCCGCGCCGGCCCCTCTATTCGTGGCCGGCGTCCGGAAGTCAACCGCTGTCGCTAGCCGTTCAGCGCCTTGGAGAGCGCCTCGACGATTTCGCGGGCGTACGCCTCGTTGCGCGCCGCGTCCTCGCCCTCAATCAGGACGCGGGCCTTGGGCTCCGTGCCGGAGAAGCGCACCAGCACGCGGCCGTTGCTGCCCAGCTTCTGCTCCACGTTCTTGATGGCCTTCATCACCGTGGGCAACTCCCCCAGCTCCTTCTTCTGCTTCACCACGACGTTGAGCAGCGTCTGCGGCACCGGCTGGAAGATGGAGGCCAGCTCCGACAGCGGCTTGCCCTGGCGGCACATCACGGCCAGCAGCTGGAGCGCCGCGAGCGTGCCGTCGCCCGTGGTGGTGTGGTTCAGGAAGATGAGGTGGCCGCTCTGCTCGCCGCCCAGGCTGTAGCCGTTGCGGCGCATCTCGTCCACGACGTGCCGGTCGCCCACGCGCGTGCGGACCACCTTCACGCCCCACTGGGACACCGCGCGCTCCAGGCCGATGTTGCTCATCACCGTGGAGACGAGCGTCTTCTTCTTCAGCTCCTTGCGCGCGACGAGCTCACCCGTGCAGATGGCCATGATGGCATCGCCGTCCACGACGTTGCCCTTCTCGTCCACGACGATGAGGCGGTCCGCGTCGCCGTCCAGCGCGACGCCCAGGTTGGCGCCGTGCTTCACCACCGCCTTGGCCAGGCCCTCCGGGTGGAGCGCGCCGCACTTGTGGTTGATGTTCTTGCCGTCCGGGGACACGCCCAGCGCGATGACCTTCGCGCCCAGCTCCTCCAGCACCGCGGGCGCCGTGCGGTACGCCGCGCCGTTGGCGCAGTCCACCACGATGGTCATCCCCTCCAGCGTCAACTCGCGGGGGAAGGTGGCCTTCAGGTAGACGATGTAGCGGCCGCGCGCGTCGTCCAGGCGGATGGCCCGGCCAATCTTCGTCGCCGTGGGGCGGATGTTGTCGATTTCCCCGCTGGAGACCAGCTCTTCAATCTTGGCTTCCGTCTCGTCCGGCAGCTTGAAGCCGTCGCGCCAGAAGAACTTGATGCCGTTGTCCTGGTACGGGTTGTGGGACGCCGAGATGACGGCGCCCGCGTCCGCGCGCATGGACGTGGTGAGGTTGGAGATGCCGGGCGTGGGCAGCGGGCCCACCTGCTCCACGTCGACGCCCATGGAGATGAGGCCGGCGGACAGGGCCTGCTCCAGCATGTAGCCGGAGAGGCGCGTGTCCTTGCCCACGATGACGCGGTGGCGGTGCGGACCGTTGCGAATGAGGTACGCCAGGGCGCGGCCGAGCCTCATCGCGACCTCGGCCGTCATCGGATAGACGTTGGCCACGCCACGAACGCCGTCCGTGCCGAACAGCCGCTCCGTCTTCTGCGCTTCCTTGGGGGGCATGTCCATCCTGTACGCCATGTGTGCCGCTCCACCTTTCCCATTGCCGGAAGGGCTCCGGCCACTCGCGTCCGGGGCTTATACCCCGTCCAGCACATGGGCCCGAAGCTAGGGATGCGGTGTCACCCAGGCAAGCGCCCAGGCGTGCGGACCCGCCTTGTTCAAGACGCCAGGGCTTGCCCCCGTCAGCCGCCGTACAGGTCGCCGCCGCCCCGGGCCCTCCGGATGGCGTCCGCCACGGCCAGCGCGTCCCGCGTCTCCCCCACGTCGTGCACCCGCACCACGTCCGCGCCGCCCAGGACGGCCATGGCCGCCACGGAGCCCAGGGTGGCCGCCAGGCGCTCCTGGGGGCCCTTGCCGCCCGTCAGCTTCCCGAGGAAGGACTTGCGGCTGGTGCCCACCAGCAGGGGCTGCCCCAGCCCCCGCAGCTCCTCCAGGCGCCGCAGGAGGAAGAGGTTGTGCTCCAGCGTCTTGCCGAACCCGATGCCCGGGTCCAGGAGGATGCGCTCGCGGGGGATGCCGGCCTCGGTGGCCTGGAACATCCCCTCCTCCAGGTAGTCCATCACCTCGCCCACCACGTCCTGGTAGCGAGGCGCCTCCTGCATCGTCCTGGGCATGCCCTGGGTGTGCATGAGGCAACACGCCGCGCCCGCGGCGGCCACCACGCCGGCCAGCGCCGGGTCCGAGTGGAAGCCGGTGATGTCGTTGATGAGGTGGGCGCCGGCCTTGAGGGCCTCCTTCGCCACCGCCGCCTTCGTGGTGTCCACGGAGATGGGCACGGTGGAGCGGCGCTTGATGCCCTCCACCACCTGGAGGATGCGCGACAGCTCCTCCTCCGCGGACACCGGGAGCGAGCCCGGGCGCGTGGACTCACCGCCCACGTCGACGAGGTCCGCGCCCGCGTCCACCAGCTTCAGCGCGTGCTCCACGGCGCTGGCCGCGTCCGGGAGGTTGCCGCCGTCGGAGAAGCTGTCCGGCGTCACGTTCACCACGCCCATGAGGTACGTGCGCGTGCCCCACTCGAACCGGCGCCCGCTCAGGGTCAGCGCCGGCAGGGGCGCCGGGGACAGCGCCTCCTCCAGCGCCCGCGCCAGGCCGTCCGTGCGCGGCGACCTGCGGGCGAGCGAAATCAGCCGGTCGAACTGCTGGCGGCTGCCGGACAGGAGCACCTCGCCGGGGTGGTCCACGTGTCCGCCCGGCGTCCAGGTGGGCAGCTTCTCCCGCTCCTTGGAGCCGTACGGCGGCACCAGCTCCTCCTCGTAGGAGGGGCGGCCCCCGGTGACGAGCACGTGCGCGTAGCCCAGCTCGCGCGTCAGGTGCTCGCGGTTGCGGGGGGACAGGTTCAGGCGGCGGAGGACCAGCGACAGGTCGTCGGGACGGTCGCGAGAGATGAGGCGTGCGCGCAGCACGGTCAGGACCCCTTCGGAGCGTGAGGACGGCGAGCAGTCAGTGTCGCCGCTTCGGGCGGTCCAGGGAAGGGAGGACGGCGGGAACGCGCAACGGGGCCCGGCGCCTCGTGTGGAAGGCACCGGACCCCGCGTGCGTCGGTCACACCGGCCGCGAAGCCGTCACGGGTTGAACTGGATGAGCCCCATGTCCGTCAGCCCGGAGGAGTAGAACGTCGTGGCGCCCACCGGCGTGGAGCCCTCGAACGTGAAGGCCAGCCGGACGCCGCCGTCCGGCAACACCGCCATGAACGCGTCGGACACCTGGGGCCCCAGCATGCGCGACCAGCGGTGGGCGCCCGTGGGGCTGAAGCTGGCCACGAACCGGGGCGGGTAGGTCCTGGGCAGGCCGTCCGTGCCCAGCTCGCCGCCGCCCAGGTCCGGCGTCGGCGACGACACGATGCCGTTCACCACGAGGTTGCCCGCGCCATCCACCGCCACCTGTTCGCCCGTATCCCCGGGGCCCGGGTTCGCCAGCACGCGCACCCAGCCCTCGCCGCCGGACGCGGTGAGCGTGCCGAACATGCCGTCATCCGCCCAGTACTCGTGGATGGGATCGCCGCTCGTGTACGTCTGGCCCTGGAAGGTGAACTCTCCGTTGAAGTCCCCGGCGAACGCCGCGCCGCCGTCCGGCAGGGGCGCCACGCCGTTGATGCGGCCGACGTTGCCCTTGAACCCGTAGCGCCACACCGGCGCGCCATTGGGCGTGAAGCGCGCCACGAAGGCCGCCCCGGCCATGGCACCCGGGCCCGCGAGCACGGCGTTGTTGCCGCGGCCACCCATCACGATGTTGCCCGCCGCGTCCGTGGCGAGCGCGGACGCCGAGCTCCACTCATCCACGGTCTCGAAGGCCTGCGACCACTGGTGGCCGCCGTTGTAGTCGTACTTCACCAGGAAGAGGGACTGGGTCTGATCATCGGTCGACTCGCTCATGCGCCCCGCGTAGAGCTCGCCGCCGCCCAGGTTCACGTAACCCTCGAAGTGCCCCGCGACGATGACGCTCCCGTTGGCATCGGTGGCGACGGCGGTGGGCACGGCGATGGACGGGTAGATCCGCCCCTCCTCCCGGCCCGGCCGCTTCTCCGCCCGGAAGCCGTGCGCCCAGACGGGGTTGCCGGTGGGGGACAGCTTCAGCACGAACACCCCCTGCGCCCCCAGGTGGGTCTCGACGTATGCCAGCGGGCCGGTGCCCAGGTCCGGGCTGCCCTCGTAGGAGCCCACCACCAGCACGTTGCCCAGCGGCGTCACCGTCATCGCCTGCAACACCACCTTCTCCCCGACTCCATACGCGCGCGACCACTGGTGCTGGCCCGCCGTGTCGAAGCGCGCCACCAGGAAGCCCGAGGGCCCCGGCAGCGCCGCGCCGCCCGCCTTCGCCGGGCCGCCGTCATACTGCCCGCCCAGCACGAAGCCCGTCCCATCCGGCAGGTTCACCAGCGCCCGTGCGCGCTCCCGCGCCGTGCCTCCCAGCGTCTTCGTCCAGACGTCTGTCCGGGCGTGCCCGCGCCCCGGTAGGTGCACCAGTCGTAGCGGTAGATCGTGTCCAACTGCGGCCGCCGCGAAGCGTTGGACGCCTCGCGCGAGGAGAACTCCGCCCCGTCGTCGCCCATGGGCAGGACGCCCACCTCCAGGAGGGAGCGCGACCGCGCCGCGTCCTTCACGTCCACCATCAGCCAGGTGTCGGGGTCGACATACGACGCGGTGGCAATGGCGGAGCCCTCCACCGGCCGGGTGTTCCAGACGAGGTCGTCCTCGCGCACGCCGCCCGTCACCGGATGGAACGACAGCCCCGTGGAGGTGCCCTGCTTCGCGTACAGCCGCAGCCGCGCCTGGATGAGCTCGCCGCCCTCCCCCTCCAGGTTGAAGCGCAGATACGACTGGTAGCGCGTGGGAGCCGCGTCCACGTACAGCGTGGACAGGCTGCTCATGGGCAGCTCCGGGTAGTCACTCCGCACCGCGCCGTCCTGCACCGCCACCAGCGTCCGTGAGTCCAGATACGTCTGGGGCTGGCATGAGGCGGGCAACGCCGCCTGCTCCACCGCCTTCAACGCCCCCTCCTGGACCCCGTCCTCCGCCCCCGTCGCTCCGCCGCACCGTGGCAACGCCGCCAGCATCGCCAACGCCGCTACGCCCTGCGCTCCCCGCTTCCATCCGTTCCGCATCGTCGTGTCGTCCCCCGACGAGGCCTTCCCAGCCCCGCGGTCCTTTGAATTGCATCCGGGGTGCCAGCGTGAGTCCGCTCGCGGACAGGGGACTCAGCCTCAAGGGAGGGAAGACGGAGGGCGCGGAGTGGCGCCTGGAGTCCACAAAGACAAACGAAAAGGCCCTCCCCGGTACCAAGGGAAGGGCCTTCGTTACGTCGAGGGAACCTTGAGAGGCTTTACGCCTTCTTCGGCTCCATGTTGGGCAGGCCCTCGAGCGCGTCGAGGATCTTCCGCTTGTCCTTCTTCTCCGTCGGCTTCGGCGTGGAGCTGATGCGCGGCGCCGGGCGCTCACGGGTGAGCTGGCCACCCTGGAGGATGATGTTCACGTCCTCGGCGTCGAGCGTCTCGTACTCCACCAGGGCGTCGGACACGCGCTGGAGCACGTCCAGCTTGTCCGTGAGCAGCTGCTTGCCCAGGGTGTAGCAGCCCACCACGATGCTGCGGACCTCCGCGTCGATCTGCCGGGCGGTGTCCTCGGAGTAGTCCTTGGACGCGTTGAAGTCGCGGCCCAGGAAGACCTCACCGTCGCTCTTGCCGAACGCCAGCGGGCCCATCTTCTCGCTCATGCCCCAGCGGCACACCATGGCGCGCGCCGTCTCCGTCGCACGCTCGATGTCGTTCGCCGCGCCGCTGCTCATCTCGTTGAACATGAGCTCTTCGGCGATGCGGCCACCCATGGCCATGGTGATCTGGTCGAGGATCTGCTTGCGGTAGCCGTTCACCTTGTCCTCGGTGGGCAGGCTCCAGGTGACGCCCAGGGCCTGACCGCGCGGGATGATGGTGACCTTGTGCAAGGGGTCGCAGCCGGGCAGCAGCTTGGCGAGGAGCGCGTGGCCGGCCTCGTGGACGGCCGTGTTCCGCTTCTCCTTGTCAGTCATGATCATGGACCGGCGCTCCGGGCCCATGAAGACCTTGTCCTTCGCCTGCTCGAAGTCCGCCAGGTCCACGCGCTCCTTGTTCTGGCGCGCGGCCATCAGGGCCGACTCGTTGACCAGGTTCTCCAGGTCCGCGCCCGTCATGCCGGGCGTTCCGCGGGCGATGACCTCCAGCTCCACCTCCGGCGCCAGCGGCACGCGGCGGGTGTGCACCTTCAGCACGCCCAGGCGGCCCTTGAGGTCCGGACGGGGAACGATGATGCGGCGGTCGAAGCGGCCCGGGCGCTGGAGCGCCGGGTCCAGCACGTCCGGACGGTTGGTGGCGGCGATGAGGATGACGCCGTCGTTGGACTCGAAGCCGTCCATCTCCACCAGCAGCTGGTTGAGCGTCTGCTCACGCTCGTCGTGACCGCCGCCCAGGCCCGCGCCACGGTGGCGGCCCACGGCGTCGATCTCGTCGATGAAGATGATGCAGGGGGCGTTCTTCTTGCCCTGCTCGAACAGGTCGCGCACGCGGCTGGCGCCGACGCCCACGAACATCTCCACGAAGTCCGAGCCGGAGATGGAGAAGAACGGGACGCCTGCTTCACCGGCCACCGCGCGGGCGAGCAGCGTCTTGCCCGTACCCGGGGGGCCCATCATCAGGACGCCCTTGGGGATGCGGCCGCCCAGCTTGGTGAACTTCTTGGGGTCCTTGAGGAAGGCGACGATCTCCTCCAGCTCCTCCTTGCACTCGTCCACGCCAGCCACGTCCGCGAACGTGACCTTGTTGTGGCTCTCGCTGAGGAGCTTCGCCTTCGACTTCCCGAACGTCATCGCCTTGCCGCTGCCGCCCTGGAGCTGGCGCATGAAGAAGATGAAGAACAGGAACAGGAAGACGACGGGCATCCACTGCCCGAGGATGGTGAGCCAGAGGCTGTTCTGCTCCTCGCGCTCGTACTTCACGTCCACGCCAGAGGCGCGGAGCTGGTTGAGCACGGCCACGTCCGGCGCGGTCCCCGTCGTCCGGAACTTGTCGTTCGAGTCGCTGAACGTGCCGGAGTAGGTGTTGCCCTTGACGGAGACGGCACGGACCTTCTTCTCCTCCACCTTGGTCAGAAGCTGGGTGAAGGTCGGTTCCTGCACCTGCTCGTTGCCTTGCGAGAAGAAATTGTAGAAGGCGACGAAGAGGACGATCAGGATGACCCAGAGCCCGATGGTCTTGTAGGTCGAACGCACGTTTCAGCTGCCCTTTCGGTACTCGGCGGGATGAGGGCCGTGCCAGGAGGAACCCTGGCGAAGTTCGTCATGTGCCCGGCGCCCGCCCGTGTGCAGGCCAGCGACGGACCGTATCAGCAACAGCAAAAAGCCCTCAACTATTTAGGGGACCGCGACCATCCCCCGATTCAAGGCTTCGACTCTATAACGGAGGGGTCTTCCGTTCGCTCGTGAGCGGAGGCAAGGCCCACAGGGAGTGTCGGGAAGCCACCTCGCGCGAAACCCCTCCGGGTTCGACGAAGCGCGGCAGGACGCCGGGAAGCCACAGCGGTACATCGCGCGCGTCCACCACGACGGGTCGAGCGTCGCGCTCTTCCAAGGGGACGCGGGCATCCACCATCACGTCCTGCACCTTGCGGTGGCCCGCGCGCGTGCGGACGCGATCGCCCTGCTTTCTGGAACGCACCGTGAGCGGCCACGCCGTCCCCTCCTCCAACACCAGGGCCAACACACCCGGGGGCGGCAATCCTTCCGCGGCCACCTCGAAGCGCCACCTGCCGAAGTCCCCTCGCGCTCCCGGCCCCGCGAGCACCAGCGGCGCGGGCGGTGATTCCCCTCCCGGCGCCACGCAGCGCACCCGCCCGCCGGTGGCCTTCAGGAGGAAGCCGTCGCTCAGCGGCATGACGCCCCCGCGCGCCACCACCTCCCTCGCGCGCTCCAGCGTGGCGTGGTCCACCCGGGCGCCGGCCACGCCCAGCAGCCGTGCGAGCACGCGGCGCCACAGCGGCGGCTCCAGCGCGCGGAGGCCCACGGCGTCCAGCCCGCCCCCGGGCAGCACCAGCCGCGCCCACGCCCCGTCCGCCAGCCCGTCGAGCAGGGCCTCGTCCTCGGAGGCGAGCCGCGCGAAGGTGGCCAGGTGCTCCACGGTGCTGAAGCCCGCCGCGCGGTGGAGCGTGGGGAGCACGTCGTGGCGCACGCGCGTGCGGAAGTAGGTGGGGTCCGCGTTCATCGGATCCACCGCGAACCCCACCTCCTCGGTGGCCAGGAAGGCGAGCACGTCCTCGCGCGAGCACGCGAGCAGCGGGCGGAGGAGCGTGTCCGCGCGGGCGTGGATGGCGCGCGCGCCCCGGAGCGCCGCTCCCCGGGACAGGCGCATCAGCAGCGTCTCCGCCTGGTCGTCGAGCGTGTGGCCGGTGGCCACGAAGTCCAGCCCGCGCTCCTGTCGCAGGACCTCCAGGGTCGCGTACCTCGCCTCGCGTGCCCGCGCCTCCATCCCCGCCCCGGGCGACAGCGCGAGCCGCCGGACGTGGCAGGTCAGCCCCAGGCGCTCGGCCAGGCCTACGACGGAGGTCACCTCGTGCGCGGCCTCCGCCCGGAGGCCATGGTCCACCGTCGCCACCTCCACGCGCATCGCCAGCGCCTCGCGCACCCGGGCCGTCCCCACGAGGAGCGCGGTGGAGTCCGCGCCTCCGGAGACGGCGAGCAGCACCGAGCGCGAGCGGGCGCCGTGCTCGGCATACGAGCGGGCGAGCCTGCCCGGCAGCGAGGAACTTTCAGGAGACGCGCGAGGCATGGCGCCAGCGTTCGGAATGGAGTGTCAGATGACCGGGTTACAGATTCGCGGTGGACGGAAGGCGTGGGGATGCATTCCATGATTCCCACAACGCAGGGACGCGGGGCGGAAATAGAACGGCGCTTCGCGGTTGTTGGTCGGACGTTCTCAACTTCATGACGTTGGACCTAGGGGTCCCCCCCCTCCCCCTCTGGGTCCACGGGGCCGCTCGGAGATTCGCTCCCTGCGGTCCCTCTTTCCGAAACGCCCCGGTCTCCCTCGTGGAGGCCGGGGCGTTTCTCTTTCTTTCCCTGCCACCCATTGTCGGAAGTGGGGCGTTCAGCCCGCGGGCGCACGCTTGAGTGCTCCGAAACCGTTGACCCTTCAGGGCGTCTGTCGGATAACCGCTCCGGTGTGTTCAGGTCGTCACCTCGAATCCGCCCCGGAGACCCAGGCATGGCAGGCACCGACAAGCGCAAGCAGTCGCTGTACTTCCCCGAGGAGATGCTGAAGGAGATCCAGGAGGAGGCGAACCGGCAGGACCGTTCCCTCTCATGGGTGGTGCAGCAGGCCTGGAAGATCGCCCGCGACCGCATCAAGTCATTCCCTGCCGTCAATGACGTGACGGGCGACGAGCGCACGGACCCGCGCGAAGAAAGGCCGTAAGGCAGGGCAATGGCCACCACGGATCACCGCAAGCAATCCCTCTACTTTCCCGAGGACATGCTGGAAGAGATCCAGCGTGAGGCCACGCGGCAGGACCGTTCCCTGTCGTGGATCGTCCAGCAGGCATGGAAGGTCGCCCGCGCCGACATCCGCCGCATGCCTTCGGTCAACGACGTGCTGGGCCCCCTGCCTCCACGGCCGGTGGCCGCCGCGGCGCAGACGGCCACCTCCGCTCCAGCGGTGGTGACCTCCAGCGCCCCGGCATCCTCGGACGAGCCCTCCAAGCCTTGAGGGCTCATCCACCCCGGCCCCCGTAAGTTCGACACCGCGCGCGACGTCAGCGCGGGGCGGGCCGGGCGGCCGGGCGCAGTTGGTGAAGACGATGCGCGGGGCTTCCTTCAGCGCCTGGACCGGGCTGGGGTAGGTGCTCTTCATGTACGCCGCCGCGATGTTGGCGTCCGTGCCGCCCAGCTTGCGCGCTGTCACCGGGTTGCGGTCCGGGTCCTGTCCCGCGTTGCCCAGGATGCCGCCGTAGCCGTCCCCTCCCTCCAGCAGGAACGTGGACATCGCCACCCGGTAGCGGATGGACGCGTCGTCGCGCGCGGGGATGGACACGTCGCGTCCGCGCACCCGCAGCGCCGTCACGCGCTGGCCCGCCGGACGCCCGCAGTCCACGCGCAGGGTGGTGCCCTCGGAGACGTGGAGGAACGCCCCGGACGGCGACACGATGGCCTGCCCCTCCACGGCCAGCGCCTCCACGGAGTGCTCGAAGAGGTCCACGAGCTGCTTCTCCGTGAGGTCCACCGTCACGAGGAGGTTCTCGAAGAGGATGACCTCGTGCAGGACGCCGTCGGTGAGCGGCCCGGTGCGCAGGGACGTGCGGGTGACGCACAGGCCTTCGTCGCGCAGCGAGCCGCCGTTGATGATGCCCAGGTCCGTGGGCTTCGCGGCGCCGTCCTCCGCGTGGAGGAATGCGTCCGCGGCCAGCTGCCCCAGCGCGTTGTTGTCGTGGCGGGTGAAGGCGGAGCCCAGTTGCACCTCCTCGCCCA
The DNA here is from genome assembly GCF_054512695.1 of Corallococcus sp. M7. Taxonomy (NCBI): domain Bacteria; kingdom Pseudomonadati; phylum Myxococcota; class Myxococcia; order Myxococcales; family Myxococcaceae; genus Corallococcus; species Corallococcus sp. M7. The sequence continues at coordinate 4,354,581 of NZ_CM137252.1, read as the reverse complement.
GGTAGCCCACGACGGCGTCGGGGTCGTCCACCAGCGGGGTGCAGGAGTCGTTGTACGCGAGGCAGCCGGGCAGCAGCGTGAGCGCGGCGAGCGCGGCGGTGAGGTGGCGGCGGTCCATCAGTAGGAGGCCCTCAGGGTGAGGTAGCCGGACACGCCCTCGCGCGGCAGCAGGCCGGTGACGCGGTCCGGACGGGGCACGTCGTCGCGCAGGTCGTGGTCGAAGAGGTTCTGGGCGTAGAGCGTCACCTCGAAGTGCTCCCAGATGGGCTCGGTGCGCAGCTGCGCGGTGATGAGGCTGTAGGCGGGGATCTCGTAGCGGCGGATGAGCTCCAGCGTGGAGCGGTTGTTGTTGCGGCGCTCGGCGCCGGAGCGCACCACCACGTCCAGGTTCAGCCAGTCCCCCAGCGGCATGGACACGCCCGCGTTGAAGCGCGCCTGGGGCACGTCCGTGAGCAGCCGGGACTGCTCCGGCAGCTCCAGGTCCTGCGCGCGGGAAAGGCTGGCGTTGACCCACGCGACGGCGCGCTTGGACGCCTCCAGGCGGACCTCCGCCTCCACGCCGTACACGCGCACGCCCAGCTCGCGGTTGCGCAGCGGGACGATGTTGCCGCTGGTGTCCACGGGGGTGATGGGCGAGGCGAAGTTCTGCAGGAAGGCGTTGGCGCGCACGCGCACGCGGGTGTCGCCCGCGGCCTGGACCAGGTCCATGCCCAGCTCGAAGGTGTCCACGGTGGTGGGCTTCAGGAGCGGGTTTCCCTCGAAGCGGCCCTGGTTGTAGTCGGTGTCGGGGATGCGCTCGACCAGCTCCTGGGGCGTGGGGGCGCGGAAGGCGCGGCCGTACAGCGCCTTGAGCACCAGCGCGTCCGAAGCGGCGATGACCAGGCCCACGCGCGGGTTGACCCGCACCACCATCTTGCTGGTGTCGAGCGTGCCCGACGCCTCCGCGTCAGGGAGCTGGATGGCGTCCAGGCGCAGGCCGAAGGTGAGCGTGAGCGCGGAGAGCACGGTCCACTGGTCCTGCGCGGAGAGGCCCAGGTTGAGGCGGCGGGAGGCCGCGCCCTGCGTGAGGTCCACCAGCCCCTCGGGGACGGCGGGGCTGGGGCGCAGGCGGCCGTCGAGCGTGTAGTTCGTGGTGTAGTCGTACTGGGACAGGGACTGCTGTTCGGCGACGAAGCCCAGCGTGAGGTGGTTCTCCTTCGCCAGGGCGAAGTCCGCGTCCACGGAGGCCGTCACGGTGCGCACGGTGACCCGCGTCTGTTCCTGGAGGCCCTCGGGGAAGAGGCGGTCCAGGCCGTCGCCGGTGCGGAAGTCGAGCGGCGTGAGCTGGAACATGCGGTCGGTGGACTGCTGATCGAAGCCCAGCCGGGCGCGCACCTGCCCGCCTTCGGAGAGGGGCCGCTCCCAGGTGAGGTCCGCGAGGAGCATGTCCCAGGACAGCTGGGAGTCGTTGCCCACGGTGTCGAACAGGCCGACGAGCGCGTCGCGCTTCTCGGAGAGGTAGCGCGCGGTGACGCCCAGGCGGCCGGCACTGTCCAGGCCGTAGGACACGCCTCCGCCCGCGTTGACGAGGAAGCGCCCGTCGCGGGTGCGGCCCGCGGGCTGGTCCACGTCGCGCAGGCCCTGGGCCACGGCCTCATCGTCGAGCGCGTCGTGGTCGATGACGAGCGAGTCGCCCTCCTGGGTCCAGAGGTCCAGGTCCGCGAACAGGCGCAGGTCGCCGGTGGTGTGCGCGGCGGACAGGTGGCCGTCGGTGGCGAGCGCCAGGCGGCCATCGTCGCGGGGGACGCCGCCGGTGGTGATGGCGCCGCGCACGCCGTCGGCGTGGTTGGTGACCAGGTTGACGACGCCCTGGAAGGCGCCCGCGCCGTAGACGGCGGAGCCGGGACCGCGGATGACCTCGATGCGCTCCAGGTTCTCCACCGGCAGGTTCATGAGCGCCTTGCCGTCGAAGAAGTTGTTGAGGCGGTGGCCGTCGAGGAGGAAGAGCACCTCCGCGTCGTTGCGCAGGCCCCGGATGGAGGTGCGGTGGAAGCCCTGCACGTCGCGGCTGACGGACACGCCGGGTACCACGTCCAGCACGTCCGCCACCGTGCGGGCGCCCAGCGCGATCATCTGCGCGCGGTTGAAGGAGGCGCCGATGGCCGGCACGGTGCGGACGGACTCCTCCTGGAGGGTCGTCACCGCGAGCACGTCCTCAGCGCTGTAGAGCGCCAGGTCGTCGTCCATGGCGTTGCGGGAGGAAGAGGAAGCGCGGGGTTCCGGAGGAAGGTCCGCGTTGAGCGCGGCCATGGCGTCGTCGGAGCTGGAAGCGCGCGTGCTGCTTCCGTCAGCACGGGCTGGCGCCCGCGAATCCGTACCGTTCGCGCGAGTCGAGGCGCGCGGGTCGGACATGTCCGTGCGGGTCGAAGCGCGCGAACCGTCCGTTCGAGCCGTGGGCGAGGATGGGGCTCGCGAGTCCGTGCCGTCCGCGCGGCTTGAAGCCCGTGAATCGGACGCATCCGTGCGGCTCGAAGCCCGCGAGTCCGTGACCTCCGTGCGGCTCGAAGCGCGTGAGTCGGACGCATCCGTGCGGCTCGAAGCGCGTGAGTCGGACGCATCCGTGCGGCTCGAAGCGCGTGAATCGGACGCGGCCGTCCGGTTCGAAGCGCGCGGGTCCATCCCGCTGGAGGTATTCGCTGCGCGTGAGTCGGAGGCCCCCGGACGGGCGTCCACGTTGTCCCCTCGATTCGAGGTCCGCGAATCGGGGGTCCCCGCGCGTGCGTCCGGACGAACGGTGGACGGAGGCGGCGTCGGCGCGCTGCTCGCGTCATCGTCCTCCCCTGCCCCCGACGGCGGCGCGAAGGCATCGATGTCGGGCGAGGACCTCGGGGCGTCACGGGCCCCCTTGCGGCCCGGCGGCGCTCGGCCCGGCGGCGGCTCCGGGGTCTGCGTCCCCACCATCACCCGCGCGGGCCGCAGCGCGGACATGAAGAGCGGCGTGCGCGCCCCATCCAGCATCGCCGCTTCGACGAAGTACTCCACGCCGGGTGACACCATGTGCTCGGCGGGAATCACCGCGCGGTACAGGTCTCCGTACTGCCGCTCCATGGGGACCTGGACGTACGGCTCGCCCGGGCCGCGATAGCGGACGAAGAGCTCCAGCACCTTGCCGCCATCCACCAGCGTCGCGTCCAACTGGAGGGGCTGCCGGGCCTCGGCGCGCGGCGGAGATGCGTGCAGCAGCGCGGCCTCTTGCGCGTGAACGGGGGCCGCGGCGAACACCACGGCACAGAGGATGAGCGTGCGAGGAAGAACGGTCTGCAAGATTGACGACGATGGTCCGTTGCAGGGCCATGCGAGTCAAGCAGGCCACCCGCCCGAGCCCCGCTGATTTTTTGCCGCCCCCGCGAGCGCATGCGACGGTGCCTGTCGCTCCATGCGCGCGTCGCTTGCCCTTCACCTCGCCCTCTTCCGCCGCCAACGCGCCCAGATCGCCCGGGTGGTCGAAGGCCGCACCGAAGCCTTCCGCGCCTACGAGGCCCGCTACCGCCGGCGCACGAGCACCTACCAGAGCGTGGTCTCCCTGGCCCACGTGCACCAGAGCATCGCGGCGTCGGACCTCGTCTACGTGGGCGACTACCACACGCTGCCGCTCGCCCAGCAGACCTACCTGGACCTCGCCGAGCGCGCCCTCGCCTCCGGCCGCCGCGTCGTGCTGGCGCTCGAGTGCGTGGAAGGCCGTCATCAGGCCGCCCTCGACGCGTACCTCTCTGGACGCCTGCCCGAGCGCACCCTGATGTCCCGGCTGGGCCACGGCCCCACCCCGGGCTTCGGTCCCGGCGCCGGCATCCGCGCCGTGCTGGCCTTCGCGAAGCGCCTCAAGCTCCAGGTGGCCGCCATCGACCGGCGCGCCCAGGGTGAGCGTTCGCTCGCACTGCGCGACGCCTTCGCCGCGGAGCGCATCGCCCGCGTGGCCCGCGCGGAGGACGTCCCATTGGTGATGGTGCTGGTGGGCCAGTTCCACGCGGCGCCCTGCCACCTGCCCGCGCAGGTGGAGCGCGCGCTGGGGGATGCCCATCCGCGCCGCGGCCTCGTCGTGTACCAGAACGCCGAAGGCCTCTGGTGGCGCCTCGCGCGCGAGGGCCGGCTGGGCAGCGCGGAGGCCGTGGAGCTGGCGGACGGCGCGCTGTGCCTGATGAACGCCTCCCCCGTCCTCTGCCAGCAGAGCTTCCTGGACTACCTGGAGGCCGAAGGCGACGACGCGCCCCTCCTGGACCGCAGCGCCGCGGAGCGCTTCCGGGACATGGCGGAGCTCATCGGCGGGCTCGCGGGCGTGCCCGTGGGCCGCGAGCTGGACTCGGTGGAGGTGACCACGGCGGCGGACGGCGACGTGCTCGCCCGCATCCGCCGCAGGGGCCGCTTCACCCAGGCGGAGCTGTCCCAACTGCGCAAGCACATCCTGTCGCGCGAGAGCTGCTACATCCCCCGCGCGCGCACGGCCTGGCTGGCGTCGCTGTCCCTCAACCACGCAGCGGAGGAGGCCGCCCACTTCGTGCGCCACTGCGCCGTGGGGGACGCCATGGACGCCCCGCGCGGCGCCTCCGAGGCCTTCTACGCGCGCTGCCTGGAAGAGGCCCTGGGCTTCTTCGGCTCCAAGCTGATCAACCCGCGCCGCACCTGCCCCAACGTCACGGAGTGGGCCCGGCGCTTCGGCGAGGCCCGGGGCCTGGAGCGGCAGATCGCCGCCTTCGTCCTCGCCCACAAGGCCACGGAGTCCGAGGCCCCCGACGAGGCCGTGAAGCTCCTCCCCCTGCGCCGCGACCGCCTGTTCCACGGCGTCAGCCACGCGCTGGGCTACCTCCTGGGGGACAGCCTCTACCGGGCCTTTGACGCCGGCCAGGTGGACACCGCCGAGATCCGCGCCCTCTTCCGCGACCCGCTCGTGGATCCGCGCGCCGCCTACCTCGCCTGGGCCGCGCGCCTGCGCGGTCTCTAGGCCCGTGGTGGCGAAGACCCAGCTGAATCCCGCGCCCACCTGAAGCTACATTCCGGCGGATGAACCCATCCCCTCGTCCGCTCACGGGCGTCGTGTCCGCTGTCCTCCTATCCCTCGCCGTCGGCCTCGTGCTGCCCGGGTGCTTCTCCACTCAGAGCGCCTGCGTCCATGGCTCGTCCATCTACTTCTGCAATGAGGACACCGAAGACGAGTGCCGCGACTTCTGGTGCGACGGCTGGGACTACTGCGGCTACTTCGACGGCGACTCGTGCGAGGACGTGGGCTTCTCTGACGGCGAGGTGTACCTGGAGAGCTTCTCCGAGCCGAGAACGCCGGAGTGGAGCTGGGGGACGCCTTCTGGCGGCGGTGGCGGCGGTGGGGGTGGCGGAGGCAGCAGCGGCGCGTGCGCCTACTACGACGGGAACCTGAACCGCGTGCTCTGTGAGCAGCGCACCAATGCGTCCAGCTGTTCAGGCAAGTGGATGGGCAGCGGCACCAACTGCTCCAGCATGAAGTGCACGAGCAACACCGACCCCAACACCTGCACCGTGTCGGGTGGAAGCTCGGGCGGCACCTGCACGGCCACCTATCAGGGCCCCACCGGCGACGCGCAGGTCTATACCCAGTGCGCGTCCGTGTGGAACTACCGCTGCCAGCAGAAGAACGACTCCGCCGCGGACCAGAACTGCCTGGTCTACGACTCGCTCGAAGCGACGGTGGAGTGCCCGTACTGCCCCTGAGGCACCGCACCGGCCGGTGGGCCGCGTCACAGCGGTCCACCGGCGGCGCTTGAGACTCAGGCGCGGTTGGCGATGGTCTTCGGCGGCAGCTTGAGCACCTGGCCCACCTTGATGTGGTCCGGGTCCTTGAGCTGATCCTTGTTGGCCTCGAAGATCTTCGTGTACAGCTTCATGTCCCCGTAGATGTCCTTGGCCAGCTTGCTGAGCGTGTCGCCGGACTTCACGGTGTGCAGGCCGTAGGGCTCGGCGTGGGTCACGTCGAGCATGACCATGATCTCGTCGTTCCACTTCGGGTGCTTCGCCTTGATCTGATCCCACATGCGATCGCGGTCGAAGGCGTGGTTGACGCTGCCCTTGATGATGAGCTTGCCGTTCTCCTCGCGCGTTTCGATCTTCGCGCCCACGTTCTTCGCCACGTCCAGCACGTCCTGGTAGTCGTTCTGCAGGGCCATCCGGCGTCCTCCTGTCGTGAGGGCGCGAACTCAAGCACCGCGCCCGCTGGCAATGACGGACCGCCGGGCAAGCCGTGAACGAAGCTCAACACTGCACGGCCAGGAGCTGTTCAGAGCACCACGTCCGCGCCGGGCTCCGGTGCGACGTTCAGCTCCTCGGGCGGCGCGAAGGTGCCGTCCGGCCGCAGCTCGCGCAGGACCTCCTCGCGGCTCAGGCGCACCTCGCGGATGGTGCCATCCGGCGACAGCGCGTAGACGCGGTCCTGGTCCCCTCCTCCCACGAAGAGGCCGCCCAGCGCGGGATAGAGCATCACCAGCGCGAGCTCCGTCTCCAGCGGCCCCGGGAAGAGCACGTGCGCGTGCGCGGAGAACTGGGGCCGCTCGCCGTCCCCATCCGGCGCGACGGATACGGGGATGAGCCCCTGGTGCAGGGGCAGCTCCAGGAGCTTCTGGCGGCCGTCCTTGCTGAACTTGAAGCGGAAGTCGCCGCCCAGCAGGTACAGGTTCGAGTCGTCGAAGCCCTGGAGCACGTAGACGGTGATGCCGTCATCCTCCTCCACCACGACGGGGTTGAGCTGCTTGCGGCCGTGCACCTGGAAGACGCGCTCGCAGGCGGCGCTCACGGCGCGGGCCAGGGCGTCCATGCCCTCGGGCAGGGACCCGACGGGGAAGTCCTCCATCTCGCCGGAGAACTCGATGGGCGCGCGGTACGCGTACGCGGGAACGAACACGTCCTGCGGATTGAAGCGGCCGAAGACGGAGTACCAGGCGTTGCCGCGCGGCACGGTGAAGAACCAGTTCATCCGCGCGCGGTCCAGGTCCGGACGTGCGATCAGCAGGTCCGTGGCGCTGATGGCGCCCTTCTCCGATTCGACGATGTACAGCGCGCGCTTCTGCACGCGCTGGAGCTCCGCGTCCGCCACCAGCTCCACCGGAGCCTGCGCCGCGTCCGGCGCGTCCACCGGGGCCCGAGCCGCCGCGGCCTGCGTCGCGCTGGAGTGCGCGCGGCAACCGGCGATCAATGCGACGAAGGCGACGAGGAGACTGCGAAGCATGGGGACTCCCGGGGACGAGGGGGCCCGGTCAGTCTGTGCCGGCCGGGGCCCTCGCGTCACGTCCCCCACTCACGGCGGGACCTCAGGCGCCCTGCTGCGTGGGCGCCAGCGCGGCCTTGATCTTCTCCTTCAGGGCCTTGCGGCGCTCCTTGAACTGCGCGCGGGTGGCCTCGTCCACCTGGCCGTTGGCGGAGGCGCGCGCGGCCTTCATCTCCTCGTGCAACTGCTTCGCCTCGGCCTTGAAGCCGTCGGCCTGGGCCTGCGTCAGGCGCCCTTCGGCGACCTGCTTGTCCAGCCGGTGCTCCATGCGGCCGAACTTGTGGCCCCCGCCGCCGTGCTTGCCCCGGCGTCCCTCGCACTGGCCGGCCTTGGCGTTGGAGTCGGACGGCGCGGCCGTCTGGGCGAGCACGGGAACGGCGAGGAGCAGCGTGGCGACGGCGGTACCGCGAAGCATGGACTTGAGCGACATGGTGTGTGGACTCCGGGTTCAGGTCAAAACGCTCCGGGAGCAGCCGTGCAGCCTGCTTCCCGTCGCGCTCTGACACTCAAAACCCCGGAGCCCGCCGAAGGTTAAATCGCCTCCGGAAAACCGCCGGCTACTGGCAGTCCGCCATGCCGTAGTTGAAGTCCTGGCGCGGCGTGTGGCCCGGGTCCTGGTTGATGGCCGCGATGCTCAGGTCCGTGTACGACACCGTCTGCGTGCCGCCGATGACCATCTGCGTGCGCTGCACGCGCGTGGTGGACAGCACCACCTTGCCCGTCGTGCCGTTGGGCTCGATGCGGAAGCAGTTCAGGATGCGCGGGTCCACCGTGGAGCGGTTGCAGCGCGTGTACTGCCCCAGCACCGTGCGCTGCTCGTACGTGCAGCGGCAGTCCCAGGGATCATAGGCCTCCGTCACCGTGGCCGCCTCGTAGCCCGTGGCCGTCTGGACCACCTCCAGGTAGCTGCCGTCCTGCGGCTGCGTGCAGCGCAGCACCGTGTCACCCACCGCGCCCTGCTTCACCTCCGCCAGCGAGGGCTCCACCGCCACCTGGGCGCCCGCCTCGATGGCGTTCAGCGGATCCCGCGCGCCCGCGCCCTCACAGCCCAGGCCCATCAGCGAAACACCCATCAACACGACCGCGGAAAGACGCAGCGACACCTTCATGGACGACTCCTACGAAAGGGGGGATGTCCGGAAGGACCCGGACATCTCACCTGTAGGCTTTCGCGGTGGCCAAGCGCAACGCCCTTCTGCGTCACGAACGCGATACGGGCTTCAGGGCACGCGTGGCGATGAACGTGGACAGGAACGTGGAGAGCAGATCCTTCTGCTCGTACTTGTCCTCGAACAGGTTCGTGAGCACGAAGCCCGCCGCCATCTGTCCGCCCAGCTGATCCTCCAGCGAGTGGCCCACGCACATGGGCTCGTTCTTGTCACTGTAGCGGCGGCGCTCCTCGTCCGTGAGGCTGGTGAAGTCCGAGTACGGCATCGGGTACTTGAGCTTCATCACGCCCTTCTCCTCCTCGACCGGATCGAAGAGGTAGCGCACCGGGTTGCAGATGCCCGACAGGAGCACGCCGCCGGGGCGCAGCACGCGGAAGGCCTCGCGCCACACCGGGAGGATCTCCTCCGCGAAGCAGTTGGAGCACGGGTGGAAGATGAGGTCGAAGCTCCCGTCGGCGAAGGCGGACAGGTCCCGCATGTCGCCCTCCACGTACTTCATCTCCAGGCCCTCGCGCTCCGCCACCTTCCGGTCCTGCCCCAGCTGCGCGGGCGAGTTGTCGAACACGGTGACGTTCGCGCCCGCCGCCGCGAGCACCGGGCACTGCTGGCCGCCGGCGCTCGCCAGGCCCAGCACGTCCTTGCCCTTCAGGTCTCCGAACCACGCGCGCGGCACGGGCTTCGTCGGGGTGAGCACCACGCTCCAGTCGCCCCGCCGCGCGGCGGCGATGACCTCCGGGGCCACCGGCAGCGTCCACCTGTTGCCGCGCCCCACCTCGCCGTTCCACGCCTCGCGGTTGTACGTCCGCACGTCCAGGTCAGTCTTCATGCAGCACCCGTCCTTCCATGCCTCCGGCCACGGTGACGACCTCGCCCGTCACGTGGCCGGAGATGCGATCCGACGCGAGCGTCACCACGACGCGCGCCACGTCTTCCGGCTGCCCCACCTTGCGCAGCGGCATCGTCCGCGTGACGCGGCCGACGAACTTCGGGTCCGTCAGCTTGTCGCGGTTGCGGCCCACTTCCGTCCAGCCCGGGCACACCACGTTGACGCGGCCCATGGGCGCGATGCGGTGCAGCTCGTTCTTCAGGCTCTTCACGAAGCCCGCCGCCAGCGCGCCCTTCGCCGCCGCGTAGTCCGTATGGCCCGCCTCACCGAAGAGGCCCGCCGTGGAGCTGATGATGACGATGGTGCCCGTGCCCGTGGTCTCCACGTGGCGCAGGAACGCGCGGCAGCTCAGGAACACGCTGTCCAGGTTCTGCGCCAGCGTGCGGCGCCAGCGCTCCAGCGACATCTGCCACACCGGTTCGTCCGGCGCGGGATACACGCCGGTGTTGCACACCAGCACGTCCAACTGGCCCAGGTCCTTCACCGCCTGCGGCACCAGCGCGTCCACGTCCGCTTCCACCGTGAGGTCCGCGCGCACGGCCGTGCCGCCCACCTCGCGCGCGAGCGCCGCCGCCTTCTCCTGGCTGCGGTGGTAGTGCACCGCCACCTTCGCGCCCTCGCCCGCGAACGCCCGCACCAGCGCGGAGCCGATGCCGCCCGCGCCGCCCGTCACCAGCACGCCCTTGCCCTGCAGTCCCGTGTCCATCGCTTCGCGACTCCTCGTGGGCTCCCGTCAGAGCGGGAGGAATGCGCGGCATGATGCCCGAGCCCTCCGGTGCGGACAGCCGGGACGAAGAGGCGGTGTCGCCGAATGCGCTGAGAGCCGGGCAGCGGGACGAAATGCGCGCGAGGTTCCTGACGGCGCCGCGCTACGGCGTGGACAGCCGCGCTCGGATGCCCGCGACGAGCAGGTCCAACCCGAAGGCGAACCGGCGGTCGAAGTCGCGGTCCAGGATGGCGTCCACCGCGCCCGCCGCATGCGGATAGCGCGCCGAGGCAAGCTGACGCAGTGCCCCTTCCCGCTCCTTCGCTTCGGCGTCCTGCGTGGTGAAGCCCTGCTCCTCGATGGTGAAGCCCAGCACGTAGTCGAGCACGGTGAAGGCCGCCCAGCCCGCCGCCCGCGAGTCGAGCCCCGCCCGCGTCAGCGCGCCAATCACGGTGTCGGAGACGCGCAGCGTGTGCTCGGACACGACGAGGGTGCCGGCGTAGACGCGGGCGCCGTCCCGGTGGGCCAGGAACGCGCGCCGCAGCTCCTCCGCCACCGTGCGCACCACCGTCTCCCACGGAGACTCCGGCGTCAGCGTCCGCGCCACGTCCCGCACCAGCGTGTCCGCCATCGCGTCCAGCAGGGCCTGCTTGCCCGGGAAGTGCCAGTACAGCGACGGGACCTGGATGGAGAGCGCCTTCGCCAGCACGCGCATCGTGAGGCCCTCCAGGCCGTGCTCGTCCAGCAGCGTCCACGCCGCCGCCACCACCTGCTCCCGCTGGATTCGCATGCCCGCGTTGGCCCTCGCTGGCTTGACAATCTAACGCCGTTAGTTGATCCCTAACAACGTTAGTTTGACGCCTTCGGGCGGGAGGTCGGTCATGGCGGAGATCCTCGATGTGGCGGTGGTGGGAGGAGGTCCCACCGGGCTGTGGCTCGCGTGCGAGCTGGCGCTGGCGGGCGTCCGGGTGGAGCTGTTCGAGCGGCGCGTGGAGGCCGTGCGCGAGTCCCGGGCGCTGACGCTGCATCCGCGTTCGCTGGAGGTGCTGGCGCTGCGAGGGCTGGAGGACCGGTTCCTGAAACGGGGCCGACCGCTGCCCACCGGCCACTTCGCGATGCTCGACACGCGCCTGGACTTCAGCGTCCTGGACACGCGCTTCCCCTACACGCTGTTCCTTCCGCAGGCGGTGACGGAGGCCCTGCTGGAGGAGCGGGCGCGGGAGCTGGGTGTGGCCATCCGGCGCGGCCACATGGTGGAGGCCCTGCGCCAGGACGACGAGGGCGTGGATCTGGAGGGCTCCACGGGCGCGGGCACATTCCGCGTCCGGGCGCGCTTCGTGGTGGGCGCGGACGGGGCCCGGAGCGCGGTGCGGAGGCTCTCGGGCATCCCGTTCCCGGGGACGGACGTGACGCGCACGGCGATGCTCGGGGACGTGACGTTGGGCGCGCCGCCGGCCCAGCCCGCCCTCGGCATCGCGAACGAGCGGGGCGGCGTGATGGTGGTGCCCATGTCGCCGGGCGTCCACCGCCTCGTCGTGAATGATCCGCTTCGCGAGAAGGCGCCGGTGCGCGAGCCCGTCACGCTGGAGGAGCTGCGGGAGAGCACGCTGCGCATCGTGGGCTCGGACTTCGGCATGCGCGAGCCCCGGTGGCTGTCCCGCTTCGGCAACGAGACGCGGCTCGCGGAGCGCTACCGCGAGGGACGCGTGCTGCTCGCGGGCGACGCCGCGCACATCCACTTCCCGGCGGGAGGCCAGGGGCTCAACGTCGGCCTGCAGGACGCGATGAACCTGGGATGGAAGCTCGCGGCGGTGGTGAAGGACGGAGCGCCGGAAGCACTGCTCGACAGCTACTCGCGCGAGCGCCGTCCCGTGGGTGAGGCGCTGATCCACAACACGCTGGCGCAGACCGCGCTGATGGGTGCCACGCGGGAGACGCTGGCCCTGCGTGAGCTGCTGAGCGGCCTGCTCCGTGAGCCCCGGCTGAACCGCCAGCTCGCGGACAACATCGGGGCGCTCGACGTGGGGTACGCGCCGCTGGACATGCCCGCGCCAGAGACGCCCTCGCCGCTGTTGTCCGACTGGTGCGGCCGGCGCCTGAGCGACGTGGAGCTCGGCGCGGACACACGGCTCTACGCGGCGCTGCACCCGGGACGGTGGCTGCTGCTGGGCCTGGGCGAGGACGACTCAAGCCCCCTGCCCCGCTGGGAACCCGGCTGGCCCTCCCAGGTGACGACGCTGCGCGGTCGCCTCGGACGCCCGGACTTCGAAGGCGTGGGTGGCCTGCTGGTGCGTCCGGACGGCCATGTCGGCTGGGCCTGGGCCGCGTAAGCCACCCAAAGCTGGCGCGGGGGATGAAATACGAAGGCCCGGGACGTGTCCGCCCCGGGCCTCGCGTCACGAATCCAGGCTTCTTCAGCCCAGGCGCAGCAGCTGCCGGGCCTGCTCGGGGGTGGCGAGCTCACGGCCAGCGGCACGGGCCCGCTTCGCGGCCTCCGCCACCAGCTCGAAGTTGCCCTTCGCGAGCACGCCCTTGGACAGGTAGATGTTGTCCTCCAGGCCCACGCGCGCGTTGCCGCCGCGCTTGGCGGCCTCCTCCACGAACGGGAGCTGCTGGCGCCCCACGCCCGCCACCGTCCAGGAGCTCCCCTCCGGCAGCGAGGCGATCATGAAGTCCAGCACCTCCGGCCGCGCCTGGAGCGTGCCCGGCACGCCCAGCACGAAGTCGAAGTGCGCCGGCAGCTCCACCAGCCCCTCCTTCGCCAGGTAGCGCGCCTCGTCGATCATCCCGACGTCGAAGCACTCCAGCTCCGGCTTGAGGCCAATGCTCTTGATGCGCTTCGCGATGTCGCGCACCAGCGGCCGGGGATTCCAGAACACCTCTTCCCCGAAGTTCACCGTGCCCGTGGTGAGCGTGGCCATGTCCGGCTTGTCCGCGCCGGTGAGCGTGAGCCCGCCGCACCGCTCGTCCACGTCCATGCCCACCGCGCCGCCCGTGGACACCTGGACGAGGATGTCCGTGCGCTTGCGGATGGCGCGGATGGCCGCGCGGAACAGCTCCGCGTCCTGCGACGGCTTGCCCTCCGCCGTGCGCACGTGGATGTGCACCATCGCCGCGCCGGCCTCGCGGCACTTCGCCGCGTCTTCAGCAATCTCCTCCGCGGTGATGGGCAGGTACGGCGTCTGCTCGCGCGTCGTCTCCGCGCCCACCAGGGCGGCGGTGATGACCATGGGCTTGCTCATCGCTTCACCCGCTGCTTGTCCTTGGGCACCACGCACGTGCCCGAAGCGCGGCACACCACCACCGCCTCCGGCAGCACGTCCGCCGCCGAGTCATTCACGTCCGGCCGGGGCTTGATGACCTTGCGGGCCTCGAAGCGCATCTTCCGCGACGTGTTGCCCTCGCTGACAATCTCCCCTTCCGCCTCGATGAAGTCCCCCGCGTACACCGGGGCCAGGAACTCCACGGAGTCGTAGGCGCGGAACAGGCCCTCGTCCCCGTCGGACCGGATGCACAGCTCCGTGGCCACGTCCCCGAACAGACCGAGCATCCGCGCCCCATCCACCAGGTTGCCGCCGTAGTGCGCGTCGTGGCTGCCCATGCGCAGCCGCAGTACCGCCTTCGTGCCAGTGCTCACGAGGGTTCCCCCTGGTAGTGGGAGTCCGCGGACTCCGTGCCTTCCTTCTTCATCACCGCGTGCACGATGTAGTTCGCCACGTCGGACGGCTTGGTGCCCGGCCCGAAGCCCGCGTCGAAGCCCAGCTCCAGCGCCAGCTTGTGGTCCACGCGCGGCCCGCCCAACAGCAGCAGCGTCTTGCCGTGGATGCCCGCCGCCTTCGCCGCGTCGATGAACTGGCGCGAGTTGTCCTTGTGCACGTCGCGCTGGGTGACGACCTGCGAGACGAGGATGGCGTCCGCGTGCTTCGCGGTGGCCTTCTTGATGAGGTCCTCGTTGGGCACCTGGCTGCCCAGGTTGAACGCCTCGAAGCCGGGGTAGCGCTCCAGGCCGTAGTCGCCCGCGTAGCCCTTCATGTTGAGGATGGCGTCGATGCCCACCGTGTGCGTGTCCGTGCCCGTGCACGCACCGAAGACGACGATGCGCCGGCGCACCTTCTCCTTGATGAGCGCGTTGAGGTCGTCGAACCCCATCTTGCGCACCACCACCTCCGGCACGTCGATCTCCGCGTAGTCCAGCGTCACGTTGGAGCGGGCGTAGACGACGAAGAACGTGTACTGGTCCGCCGCGCGCTCGGCGGCGGCCACCTTCACGTCCGTGAAGCCCATCTTCTTCGTGAACTGGGCGGCGGCCTCCTTGGCCTTCTCCGACAGCGGCACGGGCAGCGTGAAAGACAACTGCACCATGCCGTCGTCGCGACGGTCGCCGTAGGGGCGGATGATCTGCTTGCTCGGCTTCACCATCGAACTACCCCTTCTTGCCCTTGGGCGGCGTGAACGACACGCTGGTGCCCACCTTCTCGGCCACCGCGGAGAACCGGTCCTTCTTGCCCTGCTCCATGTAGAAGACCACCGACCACGTCGTCTTCCCGTTGCAGCCCACGTACGTCACCGTGTCCACGTTGCCGCTGCCGTCCGGCGCCGCGTCCGTGTCCGTCTTGGTGGCCGCCGGCTGACCGCCGACCTTCAGCATCGTCCAGCTGTCGCCGCCGATGTTCGCGAGGATCTTCGTGCGGCACAGCTCCGCCTTCATGCCCGCGGTCTGCACCGTGCCCACGTCCACCAGGAAGTACGCGTCGCCGGAGGGCGCCAGGAACTTCTCGGAGCCGTCCACGTTGGAGCGCGTCCACGCCGCCGGCGCCTTCAGCGCGATGTTCTTCACCGTCACGCTGCTCAACGCATCCGCGCTGCCACCCGCGGCCATCATCACAGCCACGAAAGTACCCAGGATCATGACGCCTCCAGCATTTCCAGGAACGGGTTGAAGTAATCCGGCGCCTTCTCCAGCACGCCGTCCAGGCCCTTGCCACCGGTCTCCTCGCGCTTCACGTCGCCGAAGCGCCCCTTGCCGATGGCCGCCACCATGCCCTCGGTGTGGCACTCGCGCAGCAGCTCCTCCGCCTTGGCGAAGACCTCCCGCGCCCGGTTGGCGATCTTCCCGTCCTCGCGGACGGTGAACTCCTCGTCGATGCCCCGCGCCGCGCGGTGGATGTACGACGCGGACTTGAGCGCCACGTACCGGTCCGCGAGCAGCGGCGTGTGCATGGCCTCCGTCATCATGCCCAAGAGCTGGATGCCCTGCCGCGTCCAGATGGCCACCAGGTCCGCCATCACGTCGTACGCGTGGCTGAAGAAGATGTCCGT
This sequence comes from Corallococcus sp. M7, assembly GCF_054512695.1. Lineage (NCBI taxonomy): Bacteria > Pseudomonadati > Myxococcota > Myxococcia > Myxococcales > Myxococcaceae > Corallococcus > Corallococcus sp. M7. Next base: position 4,339,240 of record NZ_CM137252.1, on the reverse strand, counting down.
CTCCTTGTGCTTCGTGGGCGGCATGTACTTGAGCGGCGCGTCCGGGAAGCAGCGGCGCACTAGCATCGCCTGCGACAGCTCCAGGAGCAGCGTGTCGTCGCGGTACGGGTCGATTTCATACGAGTGCCCGATGCCCAGCTGCCAGTCCTTGAGGTCCGCGCGCTTGGCGAAGCACTCGTTGATGAACTGGCTGGCGATGACGGTGTGGGCCGCGTCGTAGGCGTCCGCGGTGGTGATGTAGTTGTCCTCGCCGGTGTTGATGATGATGCCGGCCAGGGCGCAGATGCGGCGGCTGAAGTACTGGTCGATGAACGTCCGCCGCATGTTGATGTCGCGGAAGAGGATGCCGTACATCGCGTCGTTGAGGAGCATGTCCAGCCGCTCGTACGCCGCGCAGAAGGCGATCTCCGACATGCACAGACCGGACGAGTAGTTGGTCAGCTGGATGTAGCGCTTGAGCTTGCGGCTCTCGTCATCCAGGGCCTCGCGCATCACGCGGAAGTTCTCCTGGGTGGCGTAGGTGCCGCCGTAGCCCTCCGTGGTCGCGCCGTGGGGCACGTAGTCCAGCAGCGACTGCGCCGTGGAGCGGATGACCGCGATGACGTCCGCGCCCGCCTGCGCCGCCGCACGCGCCTGGTCCACGTCGTCGTAGATGTTGCCGGTGGCGACGATGACGTACTTGTGCGGCGCGGGGGACATGGGGAACTGCTCGCGCAGGGCGTTGCGCTGGGCGATGCGGGACTTCAGCTCCGTCATCGCCGCGCGGGCCTCCTCGCGCACGGCGTCGCGCAGGTTGGCCTCCATCTCTGGAGACAGCGCGCCCAGCTTGTCCGTGGGCAGCGCGGTGATGCGCTCCACGGCGTCCAGCGGACTGCTGGCGCCCAGTTGCAGCGCGCGGCCGTACCAGTACGCGGCGCCCCGGTTGAGCACTCCGGCGGACTGAAGCTTGTCCACCATGAGGTTGGCCAGGGGCACGCCACGCGCACCCGCGCCGGAAATGCCAAAGAAGCGCAAGACGGTGCGCTCATTGGAGACAGTGGTGTTGCGTTGGATGAGGTCGAAGATCGGATTGACGATCTCGTCCGCCAGCTTGCGCGCCTCGGCAATCCGCGCGTCGTCGATGAACGGGCCTGACATGCGCGCACCCTACCCGAGCGCCGCGTCCTTCGGCTCAAGAACACAGGCCCTCGCACCGCCAGCAAACGATGCCGCACCGCGCCTCTTGAATGGCGAGACGCATCACGCGAACGCCGCGCGCCGCAAGCCTCCACCGAAATTTCGTTGTTGAATACAACACCGAAAAATCAGTGGTGAGCAGCACCGGGAGTTCGGTGTCTCCACCGAAATGGCGGTGGAGAGAACGCCCAGCCTGAACTCAACCCATTGAATTCACAAGGACTGAGGGTTCGGCACGAGGCGTGCTCTAGGGGTGGCCCGGTTCCCCCGTAACCCAAGGAGTTCCCCTTGAACCAACGCTCGTTGATGCTCGCCGTCCTGCTGTCTGGCGCCCCCGTCCTCGCCGCCGGCAATCCGCCCCCCATCACCACCGACTCGGGCGCGCCGCTGGGCACGAACCAGAGCTCCAAGACGGCCGGCCCGCGGGGCGGCATCCTCCTGGAGGACTTCGCCCTCATCGAGAAGCTCGCGCGCTTCGACCGCGAGCGCATCCCGGAGCGCGTGGTGCACGCGCGAGGCGTGGGCGCGTACGGCACCTTCGAGAGCTACGGCGACTTCTCCAGCCTCACGCGCGCGTCCGTCTTCTCCCAGAAGGGCAAGAAGACGCCGATGTTCGTGCGCTTCTCCACGGTCATCCACCCGAGCGGTTCGCCGGAGACGCTGCGCGATCCGCGCGGCTTCGCGCTGAAGTTCTTCACGGACGAGGGCAACTGGGACCTGGTCGGCAACAACCTGCCCATCTTCTTCATCCGTGACGCCATCAAGTTCCCGGACATGGTGCATTCGCTGAAGCCCTCCCCGGTCACCAACCGGCAGGACCCGAACCGCTACTTCGACTTCTTCAGCCACCAGCCGGAATCCACGCACATGATCACCCAGCTCTATTCGGACCTGGGCATCCCGGCGAACTACCGGCAGATGGACGGCAACGGCGTGCACGCCTTCAAGTTCGTCAACGCCAAGGGCCAGGTGAAGTACGTCAAGTTCAACTGGAAGTCGCAGCAGGGCGTGAAGGGCCTCACCGCGGCGGAGGCCACGAAGCTGGGCGGCGAGGACTTCCAGCACGCCACGCACGACCTCTACACGAACATCCAGGCGGGCAAGTTCCCCTCGTGGGAGCTGAGCGTGCAGGTGCTGGACCCCAAGGACCTGGACAGCTTCACGTTCGATCCGCTGGACGCCACCAAGGACTGGCCCAAGGACAAGCTGCCCCCGGTGAAGCTGGGCAAATTCACCCTCAACAAGACGCCGGACAACTTCTTCGAGGAGACGGAGCAGTCCGCCTTCGCTCCGGGCGTGATGCCGCCGGGCATCGAGCCGTCCGAGGACCGCCTGTTGCAGGGCCGCCTCTTCTCCTACGCGGACACGCAGCGCTACCGCCTGGGCGCCAACTACCTGTCCCTGCCGGTGAACCGCGCCCGCGCCGCGGTGAACAACAACAGCCAGGCCGGCGCGATGAACAGCGGCAACACGAAGTCGGACGTGAACTACGAGCCCAGCATCACGCGTGAGACGCAGGACACGCCCTCCGCCCTCTTCTCCCACGCGCCGCTTACCGGCACCACGCAGCAGCGCCCCATCGAGAAGACGGACAACTTCTCGCAGGCGGGCGCCTTCTGGCTGTCGCTCGACGCGGGCGGCAAGGAGCGGCTCATCCAGAACCTGGCCGGCGACCTGGGCCAGGTGCGCGACGCGAAGGTCAAGGCGCGCATGGTGGGCCACTTCTACGCGGCCAACGCGGACTACGGCACGCGCCTGGCCAAGGCCGTGAACGTGAAGCTGGACGACGCGAAGGCCACCCTCGCCCCGCTCGCCACCAACAGCGTGCCGTGACCTGACTTCGCCGGGCCGCCGGTGACACGACGGCGGCCCCGTCTCCCCCTTCACCCTCTTCCTGGAGATGCCCTCATGGTTCGCAAGCTGCTGCTCGGTTCGCTGGGTCTGGTGATGTTGGTGTGCACGGTCCTGACCGCCGCGTGGATGTCCCTGCGCGCACCGGCGACGCCCGCCGGACGGCTGCTCGCCACCAGCGATGCGGAGCGCTACCTGCTCGCCGCCGCGCGCGAGGGCGAAACGGACATCGTCCAGGGGCTCGTCAAGGCCGGCACGCCCGTGGAGGCCCGCGACGCGCGAGGCTTCTCCCCCCTCATCCTCGCCGCCTACCACGGCCACACCCGGACGGTGCGGACGCTGCTCGACGCCGGGGCGGACGCGTGCGCGGGTGACAGCCGGGGCAACACCGCCCTCATGGGCGCCGCCTTCAAGGGCTACGCGGACGTGGTGAAGCTGCTCTCCGCCCAGCCCTGCGCGGTGGACCAGACCAACCGGCTGGGCCAGACCGCCCTGATGTTCGCCGTCCTCTTCGGCCGCACGGAGGTGGCCGACCAGCTGCGCCACCAGGGCGCCTCCCCCGCGCTGCGCGACGCCAGCGGCCGCTCCGCCAATGACTGGGCCCAGACCCAGGTCCCCGCCGCCCCCGTGGCGCCCGCCGTACCCGCCCCGGCAGCCCCTACAGCAGCCGTCCTCGAATGACCGATTTCCCATCTGCTGAGGTTTTGTGATTCCCTGGAGGGATGGGATTAGTCGGCTTAATGCACGAATTCCAATTCATACAAAATTGCCACATTTTTCCAGCTTGCCTTGACTCCAAGTGGGGGGTTGGCCGCATAACATCGCGCGTCCTTCCAGGAGTGCAGGGATGAAAAGCCATCGGGCAATGCCAGTGCGCGGGTGGGTGGGTCTGGCCCTCGCGGTGATGTTGAGCGGTTGCGACTTTGGCGGAGGTCCGGATGAACCCGCGCCTCCGCTCACGCCCCCTGAAGCGCCGAAGCAGGTGGTCGCGCAGGCCGGAGACGCGTCCGCGTTGGTGACGTGGACGGTGCCTCCCAGCGATGGCGGCAGCCCGCTGCTCTACTACGTGGTGCGCTGCGTCCCCGAGTGCGGCGGCGCGCTGGTGAAGGTGCCCGACACGCAGGCCACGGTGCTGGGGCTGAACAACGGCTTCACCTACGTCTTCAAGGTCGCCGCGGTGAACGCGGTGGGCGAGGGCCAGGCCTCCGTGGAGACGGACCTGGTGACGCCGAAGGCGGGCATGAGCATCCCGAACCCCACGGTGCCGGGACAGCCGCGCTCGGTGGTGCCCACCGCGGGCAATGGCCAGGCGTACGTGAGCTGGCTCGCGCCCGCGAGCTACGGCGGACGGCCGCTGTCGTACTTCAAGGTCATGGTGGAGCCGGGCGGCCGGGTGCAGCGGGTGGACGCGCCCGCGTCGGGCACGCTCATCGAGGGCCTCGACAACGGGACGGCGTACTCCTTCACCGTCTGCGCCGCCAACGAGATGGGCGAAGGCCCCTGCACGCGCCAGACGTCCGCGGTGACGCCGCGTCCGGGCGGCGCGCCCACCAACTGGGTGATGGGCTACTGGGTGGGCTACCAGCGCGACCTGTATCCGGTGGACTCGGTGGACATGTCCCTGCTCACGCACATCGTGGTGGGCCGCATCCGTCCGCGCATCGACGGCACGCTCTACACCGACTTCGACGTGGACGCCGTGGAGGGCCCCAAGATGGCCCGGGCCCTGTCACACCGGGCGCACGCGGCGGGCAAGAAGGCGCTGCTGATGCTGGGCGGCATGGGCGAGTACGACGGCTTCAAGGGCGCGACGGAGACGCTGGAGAAGCGCCGCAACTTCGTGCGCAACATCATCACCACCATGCGCGAGCTGCAGTTCGACGGCGTGGACGTGGACTGGGAGCCCATCCTCCTGCCGCAGGACAGCGCGCCGCTGCTGGCGCTGCTGGATGAGCTGCGCGCCGCGGACGAGAACATCATCATCACGGTGCCGGTGGGCTGGGTGAACTCCAACTTCCCGCTGGGCAAGGTGGACGCGGAGTTCCACCGGCAGCTGGCCGCCCGCGTGGATCAGATGAACATCATGGCCTACAAGATGAGCGGCCACTGGGGGCAGTGGCAGAGCTGGCACTCCAGCGCGCTCTTCGGTGAGAGCTCCGGACACCCCAGCTCCGTCGCCAGCTCCGTGCAGGCGTTCCTGGACGCGGGCGTGCCGGCGCAGCGCATGGGCGTGGGCGTGGGCTTCTTCGGCACCTGCTGGAAGGGCATCACCGAGCCGGGCACCCCGCTGGACGGGCGCGACGACATCGCGGAGGAGCAGAGCGACAACGCGATGAGCTACGCCAACATCCAGGCCCTCTACTACTCGCCGGAGGCGTACCGCTGGGACGACGTCGCCAAGGCGCCCTACCTCTCCTTCCCCACCGCGTACGGCCCGCAGTCCTGCAACTACATCTCCTACGAGGACGTCGCGTCCGTGTCGGAGAAGGGCCGCTGGGCGCGGGAGAAGGGCCTGGGCGGGAGCATCATCTGGACCATCAACCAGGGCCACATGCGCACCAAGGCCCTGGGCTCCAAGGATCCGCTGATGCAGGCCGTGCACACGGCCTTCCTCAAGCCCTAGACGTAGCGGGACTCGAAGAGCTGGCGCAGCGACGGTTCGGTGCGCAGGAGGTCCAGCGTGAGGGCGGCGTGGTTGGGAACGTAGCCATTGCCCACGAGCATGGTGACGTCCTTGCCCACGCCCTCCGCGCCCAGGGCCGCCGTGGTGAAGCTGGTGGCCATGGAGAAGAAGATGACCGTGCCGCCGTCCTTCACGGACAGGAGCGACGCCATCTCCGTGTTGCCCACGCTGGCGCAGTTGACGACCAGGTCGCAGAGCTGACCGCCCGTCGCCTTGGACACGGCCTCCATCACGTCCACGCCCTGGGTGGCGTCCACCTTGAGGGCCTCGTCGCACAGGCCGATGGCGGACAGCGCGTCCAGCGCCTTCTGGGAGATGTCCAGCGCCAGCAGCTTGCCGCGGCTCTCCAGGCTGCGGCGGGCCTGCGCCAGGCACAGCGCGCCGCTCTTGCCCGCGCCCAGCACCGCCACCGTCATGCCCGGGCGCACGTGGCGCGCCACCAGCGCGGGCGCGCCGCAGACATCCAGCGCCGCCAGCGACAGCGTGTCCGGCATGTCCTCCGGGAGCTTCGCGTAGATGCCGCTCGCGAAGAGCAGCGCATGGCCGCGGATGTCCACGCGGTCGATGTCCGCGTGCACCGCCTTCACCTCTTCGATGACGAGCGGCGTGAGCGTCAGGCTCACCAGCGTGGCGATGCGGTCCCCCGGCTTGAGCACGCCGTTGGCGGGGTGCTTCGCGCCCAGCTCCTTCACGCGGCCAATGAGCATGCCGCCGGAGCCGGTGACGGGGTTCTGCATCTTGCCGCGCTCACGGACGATGTCCTGGATGCGGGATGCGATGCGCGCGGGGTCGCCGCCCACGTCGTCCTTGATCTGCTTGAAGGACGCGGCGTCGATGTTGAGGCTCTCCACGTCGATGAGCAGCTCCGCCTCACGGCAGGGCAGCGAGGGGTCCAGCTTGCGGGCGCGCTGCGGCAGCACGCCCTTCTCTCCCATGACGCGCGACAGTCCGTAGGTATCCATGGGCTCCCCCCTTATCAGTCCCGAGCCAGGAGCGGCACCAGCACCGACAGCGACCGCTCGAAGCGGTACGACACGCCGGAGTGCCCGTCCTCGAACTCCTCGTGGGCCACGTCCACGCCGCCGGCCTTCAGGTCGTCCGCCACCATGCGCGTGCCCCAGCGCAGGTTGAACTCGTCGCGCGTGCCGGCGTCCAGGTAGACCGTCTTGAGCTTGCGGAACGAGTCCATGAACTTGGGCACGAAGCGCACGGGGTCGTGCACGAGCCACCGGTTCCACACGTCCAGGCGCAGCTTCGCGTTGTGCTGCTCGAAGGGCAGCTCCAGGTTGAGCGGCTCGCCCTTCTTCGGCGAATACGCCGCCGCCATGGCCAGGATGTTGATGACCGGGAAGTCGTCGCCGCGCACCTTGGTGGCGACGGCGCGCTGGCGCAGCTCCGTCACCCACGCATCCACGCCGCCGGCCTTCATCAGCGCGGTGGCGGCCTTGGGCAGGTCCGGCATGTACGAGTATTCGAAGTAGGAGTCCGGCGCGTGCGCGCCCACCAGGGAGAAGATCTCCGGGTGGTAGCGGCCCATCACCAGCGCGCCGTAGCCGCCGGAGCTGTGGCCCACCACCGCGCGGGACGCGGCCCTGGGCAGCGTGCGGAAGGTCTTGTCCACGAAGCCGACGATGTCCTTGACCAGGTAGTCGCGGTAGCGGCCGATGGCGTCGCTGTTCACCCACTGGCTGCCGCCCAGCTTCGTCCACGCGTCCGGGAAGACGCCGATGACGGGCGGGATGGCGCCCTGCTCGATGAGCGCGTCCAGGCGGTCCGGCACGGAGGGCGAGAAGCCGGACGCGTTGGTCCACGAGCCGCCGCCGTTGCCGAAGGCGTGCAGGAAGTAGACGACCGCATAGCGCTGCGAGCCTTCCGCGTAGCCTGGCGGCAGGTACACGGTGAGCCGGCGGCGGGCCGGATCTCCCAGTGGGTTGTTCTCCAGCGCGGGGGAATGCACTTCACGCGTCTCGAGCACGCCCTTCATCGGTGCTTCTCCTGGTCGCGGTGCGCCGCGCGTTCTACGCGCTGGAGCCCGGGTGCTTGCCGAACAGCTTCATCACCTGTTGCAGGTCCTCCCACGCCTTGCGCTTCTCCGCGCTGTTGCGCAGGAGGTACGCGGGGTGGAAGGTGGGCATGAGCTGGATGCCCTCGTATGCGCGCCACTGGCCCCGCATCTTGGTGATGGGGGTGGTGTCCCTGAGCAGCGTCTGCGCCGCGAACTTGCCCAGCGCGACGATGACCTTGGGCTGGATGGCGAGCAACTGCGAGCGCAGGAAGGGCTCGCACGCGGCGATCTCATCCGGCTCCGGGTTGCGGTTGCCGGGCGGGCGGCACTTCACGACGTTCGCGATGTAGACGTCGTTCCGCGTGAAGCCCATCGCGCCGATCATCTTGGTGAGCAGGTCGCCGGCGGCGCCCACGAAGGGCACGCCCTGGAGGTCCTCGTTCTCACCGGGGCCCTCGCCCACGAACACCAGGTCCGCACGGGGGTTGCCGGAGCCGAACACGATGTTCTTGCGGCCCGTGCACAGCTTGCAGCGGCGGCAGTCACCCAGCTCGCGGCGGATCTGATCCAGCGTGGGGCGCTCGCCCTCCACGACGCCGGGCAGCGCGCCGTTGTAACGGGGCGTGGACTTGGGCACGTCCAGGAGCACGCCGGGGACACCCGGGACCGGAGGGACCGCGACACGGGGGGACGGGCCCTCGGAGGCCAGCGGACGCGACGCGGCCAGGGGGGCGGCGGGAGGCGGAGTGGCGGCGGCCAGCGGACGGGAAGCGCCCAGGGGCTGCTTCATCGCGGCGTGCAGGGTGTCGCGCGTCGGGGACTCCGCCGGGGGCCGGGGAGGCAGGGGGGCGGCGGCCGCCTCGGGGGCCTTGGTCCGGGCGATCATGGAACGCACGGACGAGGCGGCGGCGCGCTGCTGCTGGAGCTCGGCGGCGACCTTCGCGTCGACGAGGAGCGAGCGGCCCGCGGTCTCCTCCTGCCAGAGCAGGTGGCGGCGCACGTCCTGGAGCACGTCGGCCAGCTCCTGCGTGGAATCAGGCGTGTCGTCGTTCACGGGGGTGATCGGTATCGGAGGGACCGTCCCGGCGCAAGGAAGCAGCCGGCGAAGTTGCCTGTACGCTTAGCCCAGGGTCGGGGCTTGCGCCACCTTCCGGGCGGAGCCCCCGGGCACTGGTCGAATCAGGACACACCCGCGGCGTAACGCCCTTGGCCACGGGGCGGACCTGGGGAAGATGCCGGGCGCTGGTTCCACGCACCTTTCCCAGGAGTTCCTCGCACATGATCAAGGTGGCCATCGTCGTCGGCAGCACGAGGCCCGGCCGCAAGGCGGACAAAGTCGCGGCTTGGGTCCACGACATCGCGAAGAAGCGCAGCGACGCCACGTACGAGCTTGTCGACATCCAGGACTTCAACCTGCCCCTGCTGGACGAGCCGACCCCTCCGTCCGCGGGCAAGTACACCCAGGAGCACACCAAGAGGTGGAGCGCGACGGTGGAGGGCTACGACGCGTACGTCTTCGTCACTCCCGAGTACAACCACGGCACGTCCGGAGCACTGAAGAACGCGCTCGATTACGTCTACCGGGAGTGGAACAACAAGGCCGCCGGCTTCGTGGGCTACGGCAGCGCGGGCGGCGTGCGAGCGGTGGAGCAGCTGCGCCTCGTCGCCGCAGAGCTGCAGATGGCCACGGTGCGCGCGCAGGTGCAGCTGTTCCTCGCCACCGACTTCGAGCACTACACCGTCTTCAAGCCGGACCCTGCGAAGGAGAAGCAGGTGAACACGCTGCTGGATCAGGTCGTGTCCTGGGGCACGGCGCTGCGCACGGTGCGCGTGAAGCCGTAGCGGCTTCAGGTGTCCTGGCGGTCCGCTCCGTGGCGGCCCGCCGAAGCGCCTCGGCCGTCTCCGGGTCCGCCGGGAAGAACGACTCGATGGCCAGCTCCGCGAGCGTGATGTCCACGGGCGTGCCGAACACGGTGATGGTGCCGAAGAACGACAGCAATCCCAGTGACGTGCGGATGCGCAGCGGCACCACCACGCCGCCGAAGTCGCGCGTCTTCGCGTCCGGGGTGGGCTCCGGCACCGGGTAGCCGCGCAGTTCCTCCAGCAGCGCCGCGAGCGTGGCGTCCGCGGAGACGTCCACCTGCCGGGTGAGGCGGTGGAGGACGTGGTCGCGCCACTGGCGCAGGTTGTCGATGCGGGAGGCCAGCCCCTGGGGGTGCAGGCTCAGGCGCAGGACGTTGATGGGAGGCGTGAGGAGCTCTGGCGCCAGGCCCTCCATCAGGATACCCAGGGCGCGGTTCGCGGTGACGAGCGTCCAGTGCCGGTCCACCGCCAGCGCCGGGTACGGCTCATGGCCCGCGAGCACCAGTTCCACGGCCTCGCGCGTGGCGTTGAGCGCGGGATCGTCCAGGGAGCGCTCAGCGAAGACGGGCGCGAAGCCCGCGGCGACGAGCAGGCTGTTGCGGTCTCGCAGAGGCACGTCGAGTTCCTCCGCCAGGTGCAGCAGCATGTCGCGGCTGGGTTGGGAGCGGCCGGTCTCCAGGAAGCTCACGTGACGGGTGGAGACCTCCGCGCGCAACGCGAGGTCCATCTGGCTCAGCCCGCGCCGCTGCCGCCAGCCGCGCAGCAGTTCTCCCACGGGGCGGCTCTGCTGAAGGCTCGTCATGGAGGGGAAGATAGGAGGCGCACGTCATCGCTTCCATTCCCTCGGAGGTAATCGACGTCGCGCACCCGGCCGCGCATCTTGTCCATCAACGACGGACGGCCTTCCCAAGGTCCGCGCCGTCGCGTTCATCCATTCCACTGAAGGGGACGTGTGCCATGAGCAAGACGAACGTGTCGGGAAGCCTGTTGCGCCGCGTGCTGCTGCTGGACGGAGTCGCCAGCGGAGCAACGGGCCTGTTGGGGGCGCTGGCGGCGGATCCGCTCGGGGCGCTGACGGGCCTGGAGCCGGGCATCCTGCGCGCGGCGGGGCTGGGGCTGATCCCCTTCGCGTTGCTGCTGGTGTACCTGGCGGCGCGGGCCACCCTGCCCGCCTGGCCGGTGTGGTGCGTGGTCGCGGTGAACGCGATGTGGGTGGTGGACAGCGTGCTGCTGCTGACGCACGGGCCGACGACGCCCACGGGCCTGGGGGTGGCGTTCGTCATGGCGCAGGCGCTGGCGGTCGCGGTGTTCGCGGCGCTGGAGTACGCGGGCCTGCGGCGTGGGGCCACGACGGCCATGGCCTGAGTGTCCGGTCCGCGCGGTTCGGGATTCCCGCCGTGCCGCGCGGACAGGCTGGCGTTGTTATCGTGACGGGACATGGCCTCTTTCGCGCGCCCGTGGCTCTTCGTCGCCGTCTTGCTTCCCGGTGTCATGGGCTGCGCCACGATGGGCGGTCTGTTGAACCGGGACCTGGTGTCGCTGCGCTACGGCTGGCCGGAGCAATCCATCATGCGGGTGGTCCACACGGTGGATGTGCGCACGGATTGGAGCGACCGGAGGACAGCGCAGCGTCGCTTCACGCTGACGCTGGGCCCTGCGGACGCACAGGGCTCCCGGAGACTGGGCATTCACGACGTGGAGGTGACGGAGGCCCCCTTCCCTGCCTTCGTGGAGCCCCTGGCCACATCCATCATCGACGCGCAGGGAGACTTCCAGGGGATCGACCCACTGGAGGAAGGCCCCGGTCAGGACCTGTTGGATGCGCTGCCGGTCAGCCCCCGGAAGAAGGCGCAGATGGTGAAGGCGCTCACGAATGGCCTGGAGCAGGACGCCCGCGACCGGTGGAACCAGTGGGTGGGCAGCTGGCATGGCGGGCGTTTCAAGCCGGGCAAGCTGGAGGTCATTGAATCGACGATTGCCGTAGGCACTGGCCTCAAGAAGTCCGAAGAGGTGCCCGCGGAGGACCGCCAGCAATTGGACGTAGGCGTGCCCTGCTCCGACGCCGTGCCTGAGCCCAGATGCGCGAGGCTGCACGTCGTGCGCGAGCCCGTGGGCCAGAAGGATGACACGCAGGGCCGCTACGCGCGGCTGGAGTTGGAGCTGGTGACGGATCCCGCGACGCTGCTGCCGTACTCATCGCGGCTCATCCGCATGGATCGCGTGAACTGGGCTGACGAAGGTGAAGAGCCCGACTACCACGAGTCCGTACACGTGGAGCAGTACACGTTCCTTCACGGCGTGGAAGCGGTGCCGGGACAGGTCGCGTCCGTGGGCTTGCGTTAGCCCGAGCTTGATTGTCGGACGCGGGCACGCCGCGCTATCACGCGTCGCCGTGAAGACCACTCCGCCGATTCGATGTGCCGCCGTTGCAGCCATCGTCCTTGCTCTTTTCGGGTGTGGCTCGGCCACGATCGGCACCACGGGCAAGCCCGCCATGGCGAAGTGGGTGGCGCCGGTCGTCAGCACACCGGACGGAGGGCAACTCCAGACGACCATCTACTACGGGCCCTGGCAGTGCAGTGCTGAGTTCCTGTCCCGCTGCGAGTCAAAGTGCGCGTCGCAGGGCCATGCACTCATGGGCTGCATGTGGCTGGCCGACATCAAGGGAGACTGGAAGGGGCGCTACTTCTTCATGCCCGCGGAGGCAGGTGGACGCATGGCCATCACCCACTGTTGCTGTGACTATCCGGCAGCGTCCAACCTCAAGCAGTTGCGCACGCAGTGGAACAAGGCGCGTCCCGGCTTCCGCGAGGACTGGGCCCAGGAGTTCGGCGCGTGGCCGGCAGGCAAGGACCCCTGGCCAGGCCACCACATCTTCGACCTCGCGCACGGAGGCCCTGCCACCGCCCCCGGAAACATCCTCCCCACGCCTCCAGACGTGCACGACCATTTCAGCAAGGAGTACCCCGCCTGCTATGCACCGGGCGGCAAGTGGCTCACCCCCGGCCCCGCGCGGCCCTACGTCGACTGAGGACGACACCATGACGACGCTCATGCGGCGCCTGCTCGCTGAAGTCTCCGCGCACCATTACCCCAACCCTCCGGCCACCCATACAGAGGTCGAAGCTTTCGAGGCACGTGTAGGCTGGCGACTGGATGATGACCTGCGCGCCTTCTATCTGCACTGCGACGGCGCCACGTTGTTTGCTCCACGAGAGAAGGCGCCGAACTACCGAATTCTTCCGCTCAGCGAAATTGAACGCGCGCGCATCAGGATGAGACATGAGGACACCGATACGTTCGGAGCCGCATCCTGGTACACGCTCCTCTACTTGCAGGACGGCGACTACGTACTCGTGGACGTGGCCAATCAGGTCGATGGCAGATTCGTCCTGCTTGACGCATTTCACGAGACGTATCCGGTCGTTGAGCAGATCACCGCATCCTTCGGTGAGTTCTTGGAGAAGGCCCTTCGTAGCGGCAATCAGGCATTCTGGCTTGGCAGCGAAACATCGGCGGAATAGGCGTGCCCGGTCAGCCCATGCCCACTTCGGCGAAGTAGTCGAGGAACGCCCGGATGCGCGCCGGGAGGTGCTTCGTGGGCTCCAGGAACACTGCGTGGAAGACCACGGTGTCCCCGGGGTTGCGATCCTCCAGCACCGCGACCAACCGTCCGGCCTTGAGGTCCTCGTGCACCTGGAACGCCGCGATCCGCGCGAGGCCTGCACCCGTGAGCGCCAGTTGCCGCAAGGCTTCGCCGTCGCTCGCGAACAGCGTGCCGGAGACAGGCACGTTCACAGTGGCGCCGCGCTCCACGAGGGGCCACTGCTCCAACGCGGGCGTGTGACTGGCGCCCATGCGCGTATGCCGTCCCAGGTCCGCGACTGACTTCGGCGTTCCCACGCGCTTCAGGTACGCGGGTGAACCCACGATGACCTTGCGCGTCTCTCCGAGCCTGCGCGCGACGAGGTTGGACGACTTGAGCGGGCCCGCGCGGATGGCCACGTCCGCGCGATCCTCCAGCAGGTCCACCACGTGGTCCGTGAGCTCGATGTCCAGGCGGATGCCCGGGTAGCGGGCCTGGAACGCGGGCACCTGTGGCATGAGGACGTGCGTGCCGTAGGGCACGTTGGTGTTCACGCGCACGCGGCCCGATGGCGCGTCATGGGTTGTGACACCGCGCTCGGCGGCCTCCAGCTCCGCGAGCACCTGTAGGCTTCGCTCGTAGAAGACGCAGCCCTCGGAGGTGAGCTGGAAGCCCCGGGTGTTGCGGTGGATGAGCCGCGCCCCCAGGCGGGCCTCCAGCCGCGCGACGAGCTTGCTGACCGCCGACGGCGTCATCCGCAACGTCCGCGCCGCCGCGGAGAACCCCTCCTGCTCCACGACCCGGACGAAGACCTCCATCTCCCCGGAGCGATTGATTTCCAGACGCGCCATTGAATTGAACTCACAAGCCTTGTGCCTGGGGCAGCTCTACTGCGTAACGAGGCCCACGAATACTAGACCCGTGCGGCCCGGAAACGGATCCACGTGGGGCCGCATGGAGATCCCCATGTCTTCCCCCAAGAACGTGGCCCTGGTCGTCGGGGCCCATGGAATCGCTGGCCTCAATCTCATCGAACACCTGGAGTCGCTCGGAGGCTGGGAGGTCATCGGCCTGTCGCGACGCGGTGGCGAAGCTCGCCAGGGCGTGCGCTACATCCCCGTGGACCTGCTCGACGCCGCCGACAGCCGCGAGAAGCTGAGCGGCCTGACGCAGGTGACGCACATCTTCTACGCCGCCTACCAGGATCGGCCGACTCCCGCGGAGCTGGTGGCGCCCAACGTCGCCATGCTCGTCAACGTGGTGAACGCGGTGGAGCCCGTCGCCAGGAACCTCCAGCACATCAACCTGATGCAGGGATACAAGGTCTACGGCGCGCACCTGGGACCGTTCAAGACGCCCGCCCGGGAGACGGACGCGCACCACATGCCTCCCGAGTTCAACGTGGAGCAGCAGGACTTCCTGGAGCAGCGGCAACAGGGCAAGGCGTGGACGTGGTCCGCGCTCCGCCCGTCCGTCGTGGTGGGCTACGCGATGGGGACGCCGATGAACCTGGGGCTGGCCATCTCCGTGTACGCGTCCATGTCGAAGGAGCTGGGCCTTCCGCTGCGCTTCCCCGGGCCGCCGTCCGCGTACGACATCCTCATGGACATCACGGATGCAAGGCTGCTGGCGCACGCCATGCTGTGGGCGGCGACAAGCCCGAAGGCCGCCAACCAGGCCTTCAACATCAACAACGGCGACCAGTTCCGGTGGAGCGAGCTGTGGCCGAAGATTGCTCGCATGTTCGACCTGGAGGTGGCCCCTCCCCTGCCCATGTCACTGGTCGACGTGATGGCGGACAAGGCTCCGCTCTGGGACAGGATGGTGGCGAAGCATGGGCTCGCTCCCAATCCCTACACGGACATCAACCCCTGGCGTCATGCCCAGGGGGTGTTCTCGATCAACTTCGACTTCCTCGCGGACCCGTCCAAGGCGCGCCGCCACGGGTTCCCGGGGCACATCGAAACAGAGACGATGTTCCGCGAGGTCTTCGAGGACTACCGCCGCCGCAAGGTCATTCCCTGAGCGCTTCGCGGTCAGCCGGGACATGCCCACCTGGGCGAAGTCGAGTGGCTTTGAGCACTGCGGCAGCCTTCTTACCCGGCGGACACGTGCCTGCCACGCACGGAAGCCCGTTCAATCGAGCCGGTACGTTCCGTCCGCGTTCACCCACCCTTGGGCCTCTCCATCCTCCGCGCTGAGAACGGCTTCGACCTTGAGCTCACGGCAGTTCGTGATGATCGCGGCCAGTGGGGCTTCCTGCGGGAGTGCATCGAGTAAGCGACATGCCTCTTGAGGGGCACCCTCTGGCGCCATGTAGGCAACCCTGTACTTCCTACTCATCTTCAACCGCTTCTTCGTCTTCGACATGAGGTCATTCCCTCAGCGCTTCAACCACGAGCGAGCGGAAGTAGCGCGCACCCGGGTCCGCGTCCGTCCGGGTGTGCCAGATGAGGCTCTTGGTCATGCGCGGTGACGGAAAGGGCATCTCCACCGTGCGCAGGGGCAGCATGTCGCAGAAGGCCTTGGCGACGCGGCGGGGCACTCCCGCCACCAGGTCGGACCGGGCCGCCGCCATGGCCGCCGCGAAGAAGTGTGGGACGGCGAGCCCCACCTCCCGCGTGAGCCCGTGCTCCTTCAGGATGCGCGCGTGCTGCTGGTGCCCGATGCCCGGTCGGCCTTCCGCGAGGTGCAGGTCGATGTGCTTCGACGTGTTGTAGAGCGCCTTCGTCAGTGTCTTGCCCCGGATGCGCGGATGGTCGCGGCGCACGAGCAGCACGGCGTCATCCGTGTACAGCGGTTCGGCGTGGCACCCCGGCCTCGTGGCTTCTGGTGGCCCCAGCGCCACGTCCACCGCTCCCGTGGCGAGGCCATCCCGCTCCACGAGGTAGTCGATGCTCACGACGCGCAGGAGCCCGGCGGGAAGACGCTTCGCGAACAGCGCCGCGAGCTTCGGCACGTCGGAGACTCCGTGGTGGTCCGCGCCCGCCACGGTGAAGGTCCGCGTGCACGTCTCCGGCTTGAAGCCCTGCCCGCCCTCCAGCGCCAACCGGAGCTGGTCCACGGCGGACGCGATGAATGGTCGCAGCTCCTCGCATCGTGGCGTCGGCACCAGTCCCCTTCCGCTGCGCACCACCAGCGGATCCCCCAGCACGTCGCGAAGCCGGGCCAGTGCGTTGCTCACCGCGGATTGCGTGACGTGGAGCTCCCGCGCCGCACCCGTTGCACTGCCGGACTCCAACACCGCGTGCAACACGAGGAACAGGTTGAGGTCGATGGCGGAGAGATTCACACCCGTGATTCTAACCATCATGGACCATCACTGGTGGAGATGGCCCCAGGGGCCGTAGTCATGGGCACAGAAAGCGAGGTCCCATGTCATCCCCCACTGAAGCCGCCGCCATCCGGGAGCGCATGCAGCGGCTCTATGAATGCTGGAACCAGGGCGACGCCCAGGCCTACGCCGCATGCTTCACGGAGGAGGTGGACTACGTCGCCTTCGATGGCAGCCACATCCAGGGACGACAGGCCAACGCGGAGGCCCACCAGTCCCTCTTCGACGGGGTCCTCCGGGGCTCACAACTCGACGGTGAGGTGAAGTCCCTGCGCTTCCTCGCACCGGACGTGGCGCTCATCCACACCGAAGGCGTCATCAAGCTGCGCTGGCAGCGCAAGGCTCCCAAGGGACGCCGGTCCATCCAGACCCTGGTCGCCGTGAAGCGTGAGGGCGTCTGGTTCTTCACTGCCTTCCAGAACACCCGCATCCAGCCGCCCAACGCCTTCGCGCGCCTCATGCTGCGGCTGATGACGCCGAAGCGCTCAGCCGCGCGGTGACACGAGCAGCAGCGAGAGAATTTCCCCCGCCACCGCGCGCTTGCTGCCCTGCAACACCCGGTCAGGACCACTGCGCGAAATCACCGTCACCCGGTTCGTATCCGTCCCGAACCCCGCGCCCTCCGCGGTGACGTCGTTGGCGACGATGGCGTCCAGGCCCTTGCGCTCCAGCTTCTCGCGCGCGTGCTCCACCACCCGCTCCGTCTCCGCCGCGAAGCCCACCAGCACCGGGCGCTTCGCCTTCCCAGCCACCTTGCGCGACGCCTCCAGCAACACGTCCGGCGTGCGCACCAGCTTCAGGTTCTCCGGGCCCTCGCCCTTCTTCACCTTCTGCGGCGCGCGCGTCTCCGGCCTCCAGTCGCTCACCGCCGCCGTGGCGATGAACGCGTCCGCGGACTCCACTCGCGACAGCACCTCGCGCGCCATGTCCTCCGCGCTCACCACGTCCACCACCTCCAGGCCCGTGCGGTCCACCGCGCCCACCGGGCCCAGCACAACCGTCACCTTCGCGCCCAGCGCCCGTGCCTCGTGCGCCAGGGCCAGGCCCATCTTCCCCGTGGATGGATTGGAGATGAACCGCACCGGGTCCAGGTACTCGCGCGTGGGGCCCGCCGTCACCAGCACCGTCTTGCCCGTGAGCGGACCGCCTCCCAGCCTCGCCGCCACCGCGGACACGATGGCGCCCACGTCCGCCAGCCGCCCCGAGCCCACGTCGCCGCACGCCAACATCCCCGCGCCCGGCCCCACCGTGCTGAAGCGCGCTTCCTTCAGCAGCGACTCCACGTTCTCCTGCGTCCGGGCGTTCTCCCACATCGCCACGTTCATCGCGGGCGCCAGCACCACCGGCCCCTTGAAGGCGAGCAGCGACGTCGTCACCGCGTCCCCACCGAAGCCCGCGCGAATCTTCGCGATCAGGTCCGCCGTCGCCGGCGCCACCACGTAGAGCTCGCCCCAGCGGGCCAGGTCCAGGTGGCCGAAGTTCCCCTCCTGCGCCGGGTCGAAGTAGTCCGTGAGCGGCGGATGCCCCACGAGCGCCTGGAAGGTCAGCGGGGTGACGAACTGGCGCGCGGCCTCCGTCATGGCCACCCGCACCTCCGCGCCCGCACGGCCCAACTCACGCACCAGCTCGCAGGCCTTGTACGCCGCGATGCCGCCACCCACGCCGACGATGATGCGGCGACCCTTCAATGCGGATGCGTCCATGCGGCTTCATTACGCGCCAGCCATCCCGGTCGCAACACGACTACCGCAGGGACACCTCGCCCTGGGTGGGAACGTCCACCGAGCGCACCACCGGGCCCGACCCGGGCATCTCCGCGTGGAAGTACCCCCACACCAGCGTGTACCGGCCCGGCCGCAGCCCCTGCACCACCACCCGCTCCGACATGGGCTGGTACACCAGCTGCGCGAAGGGCGAGCGCAACAGCTCCGTGGGCGGATTGCCCACCGCGCCCACCTCACCCGGCACCACCCACAGCGCCTTGCCCCGCTCCGGCTGGATGAGGACCGTCACGGAGCCCGTCCCCGGCACCGGGCCCAGGTCCAACGTCATCTCCGTGCCCGCCACCCGCACCACCACCGCCGGCTGGCCCGCGCCTCGCCCGCCCACCACGAAGCGGTAGTTGCCCGGCGACAGGTCCGCGCTGTAGCTGCCATCCGCGCCGGTGATGAGCGACACGGTCTCGCTGCGGTCCGCGTTGAGCCCCTCTACCTGCGCGCCCGCCGCGGGCTTCCCGTCCGCCAGGTACACCCGGCCCGTCAGGTGCGTCGCGGGCTTGAGGGTCAGCTCCACCGGCGCCGTGCTGCCTCGCGGCACCTCCTGAGTGCCGCTCACCTTGCCCTTGCGCGCGGACACCGTGAAGCGCGGCACGAAGGGCGGGCTCGCCAGCGTGAAGTTGCCGTCCGGCCCGGACAGCACCGACCCGTCGCACACGTCACACGTCACCACCGCGTCCGGCACCGCGCCGCCCGACGCATCCCGCACGCGCCCGGACACCGATGGCGCCTTCACCAGCACGATGTCGCCCATGTCCTGCGGCGTCGAGGGGCGGTCCACCACCTGCGGCTCGTACCCCGCCGCGTCCACCGCGACGATGAGCCGGTCGCCCGCCGTGGACAGCGGCAGCTCGAAGCGCCCATCCGGGCTGTTCACGTCGTGCTCGTCCACCCGGAAGCGGCGCACCGCCTGGCCGGAGTCGTCCACCACACGCCCCCGGAACGTCGTGCGCCGGCGCATCTTCACCTGCACCGGCGGCCCGCCCGGCTTGCCCTGCGGCCGCTCCAGCGGCTCGTAGCTCGCGTGGCGCGCCTCCACCACGTAGGTGCGGTCCGGCCGCAGCGCGCGGAACTCGAAGTGGCCGCTCGAGTCCGACTGCGTCGGCTCCGCCACGCGCGGCGCCACGCTCATCGCCGCGCCCACCACCGGCTGGCCGTCCTCGTCCACCACGTCGCCCGTGAGCTGCGCGCCGGCCTCCAGCTCCACCGTCACCTGCTGCTTCGCCCCGTCCTGCACCGTCACCGGCCGGGGGCTCGATTGCAGGTACTCCGGATGCGACGCCACCAGTTGGTACGTGCCCGGCGGCAGGCCCCGCATGGGCACCACGCCGTCCGGCCCGGAGGGGCGGTCGCTGCGGAAGATGTTCTCCGGATCCGCCCACATCGTCACGTCCGCGCCCTCGACCCGCCGGCCTCCGCTCGTCACCGTCACGTCCGCGCCCGCCTTCGCCTCCAGCGACAGCGTCACGTCCGTCGCGGGCGCTGACGCCTGCACGCTGCCGCCGCCCCACTCGGAGTGGTGCGCGTGCAGCGTGTAGAGCCCCGGCATGGGCACCTGCGCCGTGAAGCGGCCGTCCTCGCCCGCGTTCACCACGCCGCCCGTGGGCTGCACCAGCACGGACACGCCCGCCGCGGGCCGGCCGTACTCGTCGATGACCTGTCCGCTGATGACCGTGGCCTTCGCCAGCTCCAGCTCCAGCGGCGTCTCGCCCGGCGTCACGCGCGCGGGCAGTTGCGCCGCGGTGAAGCCCTCCGCCTGCCCCTCCAGCACGTACTCGCCCGGCGCCAGCGGCCCCAGCTCCGCCAGGGCCCCGGTGGGCACCGCGTCGCGGCGGATCAGGTCGCCCGCCACCGTGCGCAGGAGCAGCTGCGGGTTGGGCACCGGCTGGCCATCCTCATCCACGATGGTGACGAGCAACCGGCCCGCGGCCTCCAGGACCAGCGTCACCTGCGTCACCCGCTGCGACAGCGTGAGCGTCTGGGGCGCGGAGCCGAAGCCCGGCGCCTCCGCCGTCACCACCACCTCGTCCGGGTACAGGCCGTTGAAGCGCACCGGCCCGCCCTCCGCCTTCGCGTGCTCCTCACGCGTCAGGTGGTCGCCGCGCAGCCGCACCGTCGCCGCCGCGGGCGCCCCGTCGCGCATCACGCGCACCTCCAGCGTGCGCGACGGCGTCAGCTTCAGGCGCAGGGGCTGCGAGTCCGCCTCCACCTGCTGCGCCACCGCGGGCTGGAAGCCCTCCGCGTCCGCGAGCACGTAGAAGGGGCCCTCGCCCAGGCCCGACAGCGTGAAGGCCCCGCCCGCGCCCGCCACGGCCTCGAAGGGCAGCGGCACCTTGCGCGACACCGCGCGCACGCGAGCCCCGGGCCTCGCCTGGCCGGAGTCATCCACCACCGTGCCGGTGATGCTCCGCAAGGGCGGCAGGTACAGCTCCACCGCCTCCCCCGGCGCGGCCCGGTCCTTGAGCGCCACGCCCAGCCCCGCCGAGCGCGCCCACACCGTGAAGGACACGCCCGCCAGGTGCTCGAAGCGGAACTTTCCTTGCGCGTCCGTGCGCACCGTGGCGCGCGCGGTGAGGAAGCCCTGCTGCTGTTCGAAGAAGGCCCGCGTGTGCAGCGCCGTCTCGTGCGCGGTGCAGGCCAAGAGCGCCAGTCCGCACTCGTCGCACCGCACGTCCGCCAGCGTCCGCTCCGCCGAGGCCGCGAGCGACACCTCCGCGTCCGCCACCGGCCGGCCGTTGCCGTCCAGCACCCGCCCAGTGAGCGTCAGCCCCTCCTGCGCGCCGGACGACACCGCCACCGCGTTGAAGGAGGGCATCCCCTGACGGATGGAGCTGGCGGAGACGGGCGAGACGGGGCGCGCGGCCGGAGCGCCCCACCGGGGCCCCAGCACGATGGCGGCGAGCGCCAGCACGGCGGCCACCGCGATGAAGACCCATTTGCGCATGTGTACGCGGCCGGGACCTTACTCCCAGGCCGGCCCCCCAACGACGGTTTCCCCCGGGAAATTCCAGAGCGTCCTCTTGAGGACGTCCCGGGGGCCGTGGGAGTTCCCGCCTCAGTCCTCCGCGAACGGTTGGATGGCCTGCGCCACCGCCAGCTCCTGCCGCGCCTCGCTCAACTCCGAGTTGGTGGCGCGCAGCCGGTCGCTCAGCACCTGCACGAAGCTCCAGAGCATCTTCACCGCGAGGATCGCCTCGCGCTTCATCAGCCCCATCAGGTCCGAGCGGGCGATGACCATGGTCCGCGTGGGCTCCGTGGCGCGCACGGTGGCGGAGCGGGGCGCGTTGTCGATGAGGCCCATCTCGCCGAAGTGTCCGCCCGAGCGCAGCTCCGCGATCTCCACGCCGTTCTTCTCGATGGCCACCCGGCCCCGGATGACGACGAAGAGCTCCTCGCCCGGCTGCCCCTCCACGACAATCTCCCGACCCGCCGGGTAGGTGCGCGTGGTGGCGATGGACAGCACCGCCGTCTGTTCCTTGTACGTGAGGTGGCGGAAGAGCGGGATCTTCCGCAGCGCCTCCATGCGCGACTGCGCCTCGCTCGTCTCCTCGCTGGCGAGCGCCGCGCTGTCGCCGGCCACCTTCACCACCACGGCGGTGATGTTGTCCTTGCCGCCGCGCTCGTTGGCCATCTCCACGAGCTTGCGCGGCAGGTCCCCGGGCTGGAGCCCCGCGACCAGGGGGAGGATCTCCTCGTCCTCGATGTAGCCGTGCAGACCGTCCGAACAGAGGAGGAAGACGTCGCCGGGCATCAGGTCCACGATGAGCGTGTCGACCTGGACGGACTCCTGGATGCCCACCGCGCGGGTGATGACGTTGCGGTACTGCGAGGTGGCGGCCTGCTCCTTGGTGATGGTGCCGGCCTTGAGCTGGGCGGCGACGAGCGTGTGGTCCTCGGTGAGCCGGTGGCACTGCCCGTGCCGCACCAGGTACACGCGGCTGTCGCCCACGTGGCCGATGACGCCCTTGTTGCCGCCCACGGCCAGGCACACGAACGTGGTGCCCATGCCGCGCTTGGAGGCGTCCGTCATCGCCGTGCGGTAGATGTCCGCGCACGCGCGCTGCACCGCCACCTCCACCAGCGCGGCGGCGGCGGAGCGGCTGTCCGCCGTGGGGTTCTGCGCCAGGTCCTTGAGCAGGTGCCGGTTGGCCGCGATGTGCTGCTTGACGACCTCCGTGGCCCGCGCGCTGGCGACTTCACCCGCGGCGTGTCCGCCCATGCCATCGGCGACCATGAACAGGCCGAGCGACGCGTCCACCATCATCGCGTCTTCGTTGTGTTGCCGTTTCCGGCCGACATCGGTCAGCCCGAAGGCTTCTGTGGTCAAGGCCACCGCGAACGCTCCCATCCGTGCCTAGAGGGTGACTCCGCACGTTACGCAGGCCGCCGAAGACGTGGCAAGGCTTCAGGGTTGCAGGCGCACCGACAGCAGGCGCGCGAAGCCTCCAGCCGTGTAGAAGCTGACCTCCACCTGACCGAAGCGCAGCCGCATCCCGTCCTCCACCGCCACGGGTTTGCGGGCCAACAGCCGGCCCCCGGCCACGTACGAGCCGTTCTTCGAACCCGCATCCGTCAGTAGAAAACCGGTATCCCCCGCGTCCCGTGAAAACCACGCATGGAACCGGGACACGCTGCCGTCATCCAGGACGACATCGTTGTTGCTGGTGCGCCCCACGGTGATGCCCCGGCCGAAGGCGTTGCCCTGGGACTTGAGCACCGGGAAGACGATGGGCTCGTCCTGACCGAGCGTCGGCGGGCCGGCGTTCGTCACGGTCCGCACCGGGTACTCCTCCTGGTCGGAGGGGGTCACCCCGCCCAGGGGCGGCGTGAAGAGGAGGAGCCCCGCCGGGAGTCCCCGTTCGAACTCCTCGCGGTTGCGCAGGTAGCGCGCGACGTGGGCACTGAGCAGCTCGACCATGGACGTGGAAGTGGCGCCCTACCCGCACCAGCAGGCGGGGCCGCTCTCGCTCATGGAGTGTACCGCGCTCCTACCGCCAATCCGCGAAAAATCCGATGTTCACGCCACCCACGAAGTCACGCGCGAAGCTGCGGTTCTTCAGGCCGAAGGGCTCCGAGTAGCCCACGGCCAGGCCCACGCCCACGTCCCGGGGGAGCTGGTAGCCAATCTGGACGCGGCCCTGGACGGAGCCCGCGACGCGGCGGTCCGGAGGCTGGGTGGTGAAATGGGCGCCGTAGAAGGTGGGGCCGCCCGTGACCTGGAAGCCCCAGTGGGCCTTGCCCGGCAGGTGGTTGCGGTAGC
Organism: Corallococcus sp. M7; assembly: GCF_054512695.1. Classification (NCBI taxonomy): domain Bacteria; kingdom Pseudomonadati; phylum Myxococcota; class Myxococcia; order Myxococcales; family Myxococcaceae; genus Corallococcus; species Corallococcus sp. M7. Next base: position 4,315,707 of record NZ_CM137252.1, on the reverse strand, counting down.
CGAAGCCCAGCTGCGCGTTGTGCTCGTAGTAGGAGGTCACCGGCAGGTAGAGGTTCCGGCCCGCCAGCGCGCTCTCCGGCAGCGTCGCCGCCCACCCCACCCCACCTTCCAGGACGGCGATCCACGCGTCCTTGCGGTCCTGGAAGATGGTGAACTCCCACTGGATGCGCAGGTTGGGGATGATGGCGCCGTTGTTGATCTGCGTGCCCAGGAACACGCCCCGGGGCAGCCAGGCGGGCGTGGGCGACACGTGGCCCCGCAGGTCCAGGACTCCACGCGACTGCGCGGCGGCGGAGGTGGAGACCAGGGCAAGCGAAGCAACCAGCAATGCGCGAGCGAGGTGGAGCATGACCCCTATCCACCGTGGCAGCGCGCACTTGTCAACGAAGTGTTCCGTTGGCTATGACACGCAACGCCCTTCCTGCCGTCGCGGGAGGTCACCAGGAGCGGAACACCGAATGCCAGTCGTCACGGTCCGGGCCAGCAGCAAGCAGGGTCCGGCACAGCTCGACACGCTGGTCCGCAAGGTCACGCAGAAGACGTCGGGGCTCCTGGAGGAGAACGACCGGGTGCTGGTCGTCTACAGCGAGGGGCGCGCCAACCTCTATTACGAGGGTGCGCCCCGCCCGCGCACCGTGTCCCGGCCGGCCTGACGGTCCGGATTCTCCTCAGTCGTCGGGCCCCAACCTGCGCGCGCGCTGGAAGAGCGCCGGCGGGTTCCTGTCCACGGCCGCGATGAGGCGCTGTCCCAACAGCTCGTAGGTCTCCGTCTCGATGGGGCCTCTGCCCGGGGCCTCCAGCCCGTCGAAGTTGCCCACGCGGTAGCGCGCGGCGAAGACGAACTGGAAGTCCGGCGGCGCGAAGAGGTGTTCCGGGTCCCCCGCCGGGTGGACGTCCATGGCCCAGCGCGGTTCGAACGACGGCGGGTGGATGCCGCGCTCCACGCGCTCCATGTGCTCGCGCGTGTAGAGCCCGGTCATCTCCTCCAGCGTCGCGCCGGACTCGAAGCGCACGTGCGGGTAGAGCCGGTAGCAGGGGTGCTGCGGGTCCAACGCGTAGAGCCAGCCGCCGGGCGGGGTGAGCTCGCGGAACACGGCGAGCATCCGCTCCGACAGGTCGCGGTAGAGCTCCAGCCGGGCGTCGTGCTCCAGGCGGAAGAAGTCCTCGCCCACGACGAAACGCACGCTGCCCTGTTCAGGGGAAGGCCACGGATGGTCCAGCGCGTGGCGCTCCACATCACCCGACAGGGGCATCCAGGCTTCGGCTTCCAGTTTGAGTTCGCGCACGACGCCTGCCCCCCCACTTCGCGAAAGCCAGGGTATGCGCGCAACGCAGGAATCACGCAAGCACCTGACGGGAGGGGTCAGTGCACGGCACCCGACGTCCACCGCGATGAAGGCCGGATGTGGAAAGCCGCTGGGGCCACTCACACCCGGTGTCGCGCGATGGACGATGGGAGTGGACCGGGTGAATCAGGGCAGCTCCACTTCGTTGCCCTGGAACTTGTAGTCGAAGGTCCCCACGCGGGTGCCCTGCCCATTCGAGACCTCTTCGAGCGTGCCGTGCACCACGGTGCCGTCGTAGTCGATGATGAGCTGCTGCTTCTCGACGCGACCCAGGCCCAGGCGGAAGTGCAGCCAGAGGTTCTCACCCAGCTCCGCGGGCACGGGGCACGCGAGGATCTGATCCGGGCGCACGTCGCTCAGCAGCTCGACCTCCACCTCTTTGCCGTCCGCACCGGGCAGGGTGACCTTCTCCTTGTAGCTGGCGGAGAGGGTGCACAGCAGCTTGTTCATCGAGATGATGGCTTCATCGTCGTTGTAGACATTGAAGCCCACGTCCAGGTCGCCCTCGGCCACCTTCGCGCCGGTGTCGAGCTGGAGATCCAGCGCGTACGTCCCCTGGTACTTGCGGTTGATGTCGTCCTGTCCGCAACCGGTGAACGCAGTGGCGGCCACCAGCAGGCCCGTGATGAGGGACTTCGAGCCGAGGGTCTTGCGTACGTAGGTCATGGGATTCCTCTCCAAGGTGGGGGTGTCTGTTCATGAAGGGCCTTCCCGCCCTTCTCTTTCCCTTGGTCGCCGCGGGCCGTTGAACTGATCAAACAATTCACACGGCCAGACTTCAAAACGGCGCGGGTGAGGCGAACACCAGACGCTCGCCGGTGCGTGGATGCACGAAGGCCAGCGCATCGGCATGGAGCATCAGCCGCACGTCCTCTCGACCAAAGCGCGCGTCCCCGGCGATGGGCATTCCCAGCCCCAGGCGATGCGCGGCATGGATACGCAACGTGTGGGGCAATTGGGTCGTTGGAACGAACTCCACCCGCGTCCGGTCCGCCTCGCGACGGAGGACCTTCCACGCGCTCCGGGTCCGCTTGCCGTGGCGGGCGTCCACGCAGTCCTCCAAGGTCGCGTGGGTCGTGGAGCGCAGCGGCAGGTCGATGAGGCCTGAGTCTCCCTCCAGGCGGCCGTCCACCCAGGCGACATGGCGGTGCTCCGCCTCACGCTGGGAGAACTGGCGCTGGAGCGAGGCGCGGGTCACCGAGTCCCGGGCGATGACGAGGAGGCCGGATGACTCGGGGTCCAGATCGTGGAGGAAGCTGGCGGGGACCAGTTCCGGGAACCGGGACTGGAGCCGGACGAGCACCGAGTCGCGCGTGGGCGCATGGCGTCCGGGGAACGTGGGCAGCCCCTCGGGCTTGTCGACCACGAGGAGCCAGGGGTCCTCATGGAGGACGCGCGGCCCGGCGTCCGGCGCCGCGGGAGGAGGCAGCTCCACGTCCAGCCCTTGCAACATGTACGGCAGCACCGTCCCGCACTTGTTGTCACACGCCGGATAGTACGCACCGGACTCCCTGCGGCCATCGAGCGGCGGTGCTCCCCACCAGAACTCCGCGAGATCCAGGGGCGTCAATCCGTAGCGAAAGGCATACGCGAGCAGCTTGGGCGCCGCGCAGTCACCGGCGCCACCCGGAGGAGGCTTGGGCGCGAACAGCGAGGCCAGTGTCTGGGTTTCACCGCGCGCATTGGGAATGACATATCCCTGGGTCACCTGACGCCACAGGGAACGCGAGCGTTCGGCGCGCACGTGCTCCACGTCCGCCAGGCGCGCTTCCACGTCGCGAAGCGAATCAGCGCGTCCCTGTGCACGCAGCGCCTCCGCTTCCCGGCACAGCGCCGCATGCTGTTGTTCCAGTGCGGCCAGCTCCGCCTCTCCCGCGGGCCAGAACGCGTCACGGGCCACCGGGTCGAACAGCGGCGGCACGAAGCCCTCCACGTTCCACGCACCGTTCAGCATCCCGGAGAAGGCGCTCAGGTACCCCACCCGTCCATCAGGTACCGCGACCGCCAGCACGCCAAACATCTTGCCGCCGCCGGGCCGCCACAAGGCTTCGAACTCCTCGAGTTCCTCCCCCAGCCATTGCTGGAGCTCCTCCGCCGCACGGCGCCCCCAGAGGCCAGGAGGCGCTGGATGGAAGGGATTCGTCAGCCGTTTGGGCAGGTCCCTGGAAGGTAGGCCATCGAAGCCCCCCAGGTTCTGGATGAACTCAGCGTCGTCAAATCGGGTCTTCATCCAGGGCCCATCTTCACCTGGAGGACGGCTTCGCGGACGATGTTTTGCCGTGCACTTCCTCAAGCAAGCCCCCGCCGCGCCGCTGTCCTCCCTGGTGCTGGGGTACTGGTTCATCCAGGACCTGAAGGGCGCCCACGAAGGACGGCCCATCCAGACGGCGCCGTCACCCACGGCGGTGCTGACCCTCAACTTCGGCCGGCCGTGCACGAGCGACTTCGCGGCGGGAGGCCCGCGAGCCTCGCTCCTGGGCATCCAATCCCGCCGCCGCGATTGGCGCTCGGGAGAGGGCTGCGCCTTCGTGATGGTCATGCTGACGCCAGCGGGACTCGCGCGCCTGTTTCCGGCGAGCGGCCCATCCACGGGGGACGACCTGCTGGAGCTGGGCGCGGTGCTGGGCGATGGCGCGTCCCGGCGGCTCGTGGAGGACCTGTCGGCCGCGTGGGAGCCCCACCGGGTCGCCGCGCGGCTGGATGCCTGGCTGCTCGAACGGCTGGCCACGACGAAGCCCCTTCCCGAAACCGAGCGGCTCGCGCGGGCCTGGGACGTGCTGCGCCGCACGTCGCGCGTGGAAGCCGCGGCGCGGGCCGTGGACGTGTCGACGCGGCAGTTGGAGCGCTGGTTCCAGGAGCACCTCGGGCATTCGCCCCGGCAATTGTCCGCACTGGAGCGGATCCACCACAGCCTGCTCGCGGCGCAGACGGGGCAAGGGGATCCGCACGAGGGGTTCAGCGACCAGGCCCACCGCATCCGGATGTGGCGCCGCTATCTGGGCCTGACACCCGGACGCTTCGACCGGACACCGCGCTCGATGATGGCGGACTACTTCAACCACCGCCGGGAGGGCTCGGACGCGGCGCTCGCGCACTTCCTCTGAGAGGCCCGGGCATGTCGCATTCGTTCAAGACGGCCCGGGCGCGAGGCAGGCAGCGTGGACTCCACCATGCCCCTCCATGCCGAGTTTATCGATTACGCCGATGGGGAGACGTCCTGTGAAGGGTACGTCGCCCACGACTCCGCCCACGCGGGCACTCGCCCCTGTGTGCTGATTGCCCATGCGTGGGATGGGCAGAACGCCATCATCCGCGCGATGGCCGAGCGGTTCGCGGCACAGGGCTACGTGGGCTTCGCCCTGGATGTGTATGGCAAGGGCGTGCGGGGAGACGTGACGGGGGACAACTCGCACCTCATGGGGCCCTTTCTGGAAGACCGCGCGCTGCTCCGCCGGCGCATGCGAGCGGCGCTGGAGGCCGCGAGGCGCCATCCTCGCGTGGACCCGGAGCGCGTCGCGGTGCTGGGCTACTGCTTCGGGGGGCTCTGCGCGCTCGACCTGGCCCGCGCGGCTCCGGAGGGCTTGAGGGGCGCGGTGAGCGTTCACGGGATGCTCCACCCGCCACGGTTGGGCCCCCAGCCACCCATCTCCGCGAGCATCCTGCTGCTGCACGGCTGGGAGGATCCGACCGCGAAGCCAGACGCGGTGCTGGGCATCGCGCGAGAGCTGACCGAGGCGGGCGCGGATTGGCAACTCCAGGCCTACGGCCACGCGATGCATGCCTTCACCTTCCCTGGCGCCCAGAGGCCCGAAGCGGGCATCCAATACCACCCGGTCGCCGCGGGACGCGCGGACGCCGCCTTGCGGACGTTCCTGGCGCAGGTCCTGGGTGAAGCGGCCCCGGCTCCGGGGCAAGCTGGAGGTCCGGCGGCTGGGAACGGATGACGGGTGGCCGGCCCGGCGTTCACGTTCCAGAGCCTGGGAGGCCTTCATGACGGTCGACGTGGAGCGAGCGCTGGCGGAGGTGTTGCCGGCGGAGGCGGTCATCACGGATCCGGACGTGCTCGCGGCGCACCGGCGCGACCAGGCGGAGTGGGCGTCCTCGGGCATGCCGAGGGTGCTGGTGCGGCCCGCATCCACGGCCGAAGTGCAGGCCGTGCTCCGCGTGGCCACGGCGCTGCGCGTGCCGGTGGTGCCCCGGGGCGCGGGCTCGGGCCTGTCGGGCGGCGCGAATGCGAGCGACGGCTGCATCGTCCTGTCGCTCATGCGAATGAACCGCATCCTGGAGGTCGACCGGCGCGGCATGCTGGCCGTCGTCCAGCCCGGCGCGCTCAACGGCGCGGTGAAGGTCGCCGCCGCGGAGCAGGGCCTCTGGTACGCGCCGGATCCCGCGAGCTGGGAGTTCTCCTCCATCGGAGGCAACCTGGCCACCAACGCGGGAGGCCTGTGCTGCGTGAAGTACGGCGTGACGGGCGACGCGGTACTGGGGTTGGCGGCGGTGCTCGCGGACGGCACCGTGGTGCGCACCGGCGGACGGACGGTGAAGAACGTGGCGGGCTATGACCTGACGCGGCTCTTCATCGGCTCGGAGGGCACGCTGGGCGTCCTCACCGAGGCGACGCTGCGGCTGCGCCCCCGGCCCCCGAAGGCGACGACGCTGGTGGCCGCGTTTCCCACGCTCGTGAGCGCGGGCACGGCTGTCTGCGACATCATGGAGCGTTCGCGCCCGTCCGTGCTGGAGCTGATGGACCGCACCACCGTGCGCGCCGTGGAGTCCTGGAAGCCGATGGGCCTGGACGTCACCGCGGACGCCCTGCTCATCGCGCGCTCCGACGCCGGAGGCGTGCAGGGCGAAGAGGAGCTGGCGTTGATGGTCGCGGCCTGTGAGCGGGCCGGAGCAACCTCCGTGATGAGCACCGCCGACGAGGCCGAGGGCGAATTGCTCATGGGTGCCCGGCGCTTCGCCTTCCCCGCGCTGGAGCAGCGCGGCGCCACGCTGCTGGATGACGTGGGCGTGCCGGTCGTGCGCATCCCGGAGCTGCTCGCGGCGGTGGAGCGCATCGCCCAGAAGCACGGGGTGCTCATCGGGACGTTCGGGCACGCGGGCGACGGGAACATGCACCCCACCGTCGTCTTCGACCGGGAGGATCCAGCGGCGCTGGCCCGGGCGAAGGAGGCCTTCGACGACATCCTGCACGCGGCGCTGGCCCTGGGAGGCACCATCACGGGCGAGCACGGCGTGGGGTCCCTCAAGCGTGGGTTCCTGGGCGCGCAGTTGGGCCCGGAGACGCTGCGCCTGCACCAGGCGATCAAGGGTGCACTCGACCCGCTGGGCCTGCTCAACCCCGGCAAGGTGCTGTGATTCCGGTGGGTTGGCGGCGGCGCGAAGAAAAATAAATCCGGTGTCGATCCCGCCGGAGCACGTTCGTCGCGTGGATGAAGGCGACGTTCACCTCATCCTCTTTCTTCCGCCAGGAGACGCACCATGGGCAGCAAGATCTTCGTCAATCTCCCCGTCGAGTCGCTGGACCGCGCGGTCGGTTTCTTCACGAAGCTGGGCTACACGTTCAACCCCCAGTTCACCGACGCCAACGCCACCTGCATGGTCATCAGCGAGGACATCTACGTGATGCTGCTGGTGAAGCCCTTCTTCAAGACGTTCACCCAGAAGGAGGTCGCGGACGCCACGAAGACGACGGAGGTGATCATCGCCCTGTCCCAGGAGAACCGCGCCGCCGTGGACGCGCTGATGGAGAAGGCGCTGGCGGCGGGTGCGAAGGAGACCAAGGACAAGACGGACATGGGCTTCATGTACCAGCGCAGCTTCTCGGACCTGGACGGCCACCAGTGGGAGCCGTTCTGGATGGACCCGGCCGCCGCGCAGCCGCAGCAGTGATTCAGAGAGGGCGCTTCATGCCCTCATGGCTCGCCACGAATCCCAGCCGCGCGTAGAAGCGGTGGGCTTCGTGGCGGAGCTTGTCCGTGGTGAGTTGCATCAGCCCGCAGCCCCGGGCCCGCGAGCGCTCCATGGCGTCCACCATCAAGGCCTCGCCAATGCGCTGCCCTCGCAGGTCCGAGCGCACGCGCACTGCCTCCACCAACGCCCGCCGCATCCCGCCCCGGCTCAGGCCGGGGATGTACGTAAGCTGCAACGTGGCGATGACCTGCCCGTCCTGCTCGCCCACGATGAGCTCGTTGTTCGGGTCGGCGGCGATGTCATCGAACGCGGCGCGGACGGAGGGACTGACCTCCGCCGTGTAGCCGGTGCGAGCCTGCGCGATGGCGTCATCCGCGAGCAGCTTGAGGATGGCGGGCAGATCCGTGTCGCGGGCGATGCGGAAGGTGATGGGGGCCATGCCCGGGCATCCTAGAGGGAAAACCTCACACCCACCCGCTCATGAAGCAGATGAACGCTCGTGCCGAGCACCCGCACGTAGGTATAGGCAGCTTGCACGTTGAGCGAGAACCACCGGTTGGGGTGCCACTCCACCCCGGCCCAGACCTCCGGGAAGGCGCCCAGGCGCGACTCGAAGTTGGGATCATCGGAGTCGCCGTCGTCGTCATCGAAGTCGAGGTCGAGCGATTGCACGGTGGTGACGAGCGGGAGCCCCAGGAACTCCCGGCCCGCCCCCGCGGCTCCCAGCTTCAGCCCGGCCCCCAGGTACGGAACCCATCGCTGGTCCGCATCCGAACGCCAGCGGTAGAGCAGCCCCGGGGTGATGCCCAGCTCGGAGAAGGTGGAGTCCCCGGAGCCGCCGACGCCCGCCTCCAGCGGCAGGCGGAACGCCCACCGGGAACCGAGATCGATTTGGAGCGCGGCCTGGAGGCTGATGCCTACCGCGACCCGGCCACCCGAGAACGCCTGGACGGGCCCCACGGAGAGGGGCTCCAGGTTGACTCCCGCGCCGAAATAGCCCGAGCGGGGGACGTCACCTGCGGTTGCCGTGGATGCGAGGAGTACGACGAGAAGCGGGATGGGAGTCATTTCATCCACTGTAGCCGCAGCCACCGGACGAGCAGCAGCGCGAGTAGCACCCAGAGAATGATGATGACCGCCCCCGCGGCCCAGCTCGTCTTGCGTAGGTTCGCCTCCTGGCGGGCCCTGTTCCGGCATTCGGCGAGCACGGCGGGAGGGATGAGCCGGCGGACGAGAAGAATCCCTAGCGGGACGAGGACCAGATCATCGAGCAGGCCGAGGACCGGGATGAAGTCTGGAATGAGGTCCACGGGGCTCAGCGCATAGGCGACCACCCCCGCCGCGAGGAGCTTCGCGTACCAGGGGACTCCCGGATGCCGGACCGCGATGAAAAGCGCCGCCACCTCCGTCTTGAGCTGCCGGACCTTCTGTCTCCACCGCTCCAGGCTCTTCATTCTCTTGGGAGCTTATGCGCTCCCGACCGAGGCTTGAGCTTCCAGGCACCGAACAGACGTTCCACCGCCCGTGTGAGAGCGAACCGACGACAGGTGAGCATCGGTTTCGCGCCCGCGCTTGTTATCGTGCGCGCCCATGAATGAGCCCACGGCCGTGACGGATCCTCGCATCGGCTCGGTGTTGCAGGAGCGCTACCGGATCATCGAGCGGCTCGCCGCCGGTGGCATGGGCATGGTGTACCGGGGCGAGCGGCTGGAGGTCGGCAAGTCCGTCGCCATCAAGTTCCTGCACGCGTGGGCGGCGCGGGATGACGACTTCCGCAAGCGCTTCCAGGTCGAGGCGCGCGCGATGAGCCGCCTCACCCATCCGTGTTGCGTGTCGGTCATCGACTTCGGCGTGGATCAGGAGTCGCCGTACATGGTGATGGACTTCGTCACCGGCGAGACGCTGCGGGCGCTGCTGCGCGACGGCCCGCTGCCGCCGGCCCGGGCCCTGAGCGCCGTGCGGCAGGTGCTCGCGGGTCTGGCCCATGCGCACGACCAGGGCATCATCCACCGCGACATCAAGCCCGAGAACATCATCGTCACCCACGCCGTGGGGCTCGGGGAGCAGGTGCGCATCCTCGACTTCGGGCTCGCCAAGCTGCGCGACGAGGTGACGGGCCTCACGTCGGGGATGATGCTCGGGACTCCGTCCTACATGGCCCCGGAGCAGATCCACGGCGAGCCGGTGGGTCCGCCCACGGACCTGTACGCCACCGGCGTGCTGCTCTACGAGCTGCTCACCGGTAGGAAGCCCTTCAACGCCACCAGCAACGCGGAGCTGCTTCGCATGCAGCGCGAGGTGACACCGCCCCGGTTGCGCGACACCGCACCTGACGCGGGCTTCTCAGCGGAGCTCGAAGCGACGCTGGCCAAAGCGATGGAGAAGGCCCCGGCGGATCGCTTCCAGTCCGCCACGGAGTTCCTGGCCGCGCTCGAAGGGGCCGGAGCGGGTCCGGCGATGCTCTCCGTGACGCCCGTTGCCGGCGATGCACCGGGGGCGGCGCGCGACTCCTCGCCCACGCCATCGCGTCCCAGGGAGGAAGTGCTCGCGACCCGGAACGTCCGGGCACAGCCCCGCGCGACGCCGATGGGACTTCAGGCCGAAGCCCGCGCTCCGGAGCCCGCGCCAGTGGCCCCGACGGAGGCCATGGCCAGGAAGGAGGAGTTCGAGGCCACGCTCCGCTCTGGCCCCATGAAGTCCCCACCCGTCCGGAGCCGTTCGCCCCGGGTGGTGGGAGGCGCGGTGGTGCTCTCCCTGGTCGCGGTGGGCCTTGGCGGATGGGCGTTGATGTCAAGGTCCGCGGGCTCGGCGCCGGTGTCCTTGGAGCGCCCGTCGCCCAAGGCCCCGGTGGTCGAGGAAGCACGGGCGGAGACTCCTCCGGGCGCCACGGCCTGGCAGCCCGTCGTGGAGCAGCTTCCGGGCATCGACGAGGTCCATCGGTTGATCAAGGCGCAGCGGCGGGACGCGGCCCTGGCGGCGTTGAAGAAGCTGGCGGCGAAGTACCCGGCGAGCGCTTACGTCCGCTACCTGGAGGGGAACGTCGACTTCGACAACCTCCGCTGGGTGGATGGCGTGGCGGCCTACCGGGCTGCGCTGCGCAATGACGCCGCGTACCGCAACGCGCCGGTCGTCATCCAGGACGCCATCCGCTGCCTCGTCAGCGACCGGTTCCACGGCACCTGCGAGGACTTCCTCCGCAAGGACCTGGGCGAGGCCGCGGTGCCCTCGCTGGAAGAGGCTGCCCGCGAGCACCCCATGGCGAGCGTCCGGACCCGGGCCGCGGCGCTGCTCCGCCAGCGTGGGACGGAGCGACGGGAGTGAAGACGGTTCGGGCGCCAGGGCCCCCAGCCGTTGCCTTCTGACCGCGCGAAGGGGACTGGCGGACACTGCCTGGCCAGGGGGACAGGGAATAGATCCAGGCGCTGTCCATATGAGAGTCCATTCCCGTTGCGTGTTGCTGTTTGTGATGGGATTGGTTCTGGGTGAGTTCGGCTGCGCGACCTGCCCCCTGGGAGCGCCGCCCTCCCCGCGGCATCCGATCGCGGGGGCTTCGAGCTCGCGCATGTCACGACCCAGAACGCGCCCCACGACTACACGGCGCTCTACGCCAGCCGCTATGTCGCCACGTCCGATACATGGACGCCCGAACAGCCGCTCCAATCACAACCCGGCAATCTTCTCCGGACCAGCCTGGCCGCGGATGAGCAGGGAAATGCCCTCGCGGTCTGGCTCCAGCAGACCCAGGCCGGCAACACCTTCTTCGCCAGCCACTTTTCGGCGGCGACAGGCCAATGGAGCCCCGCGTTACAGCTCACGTTTCCCGTTGACGACTCCCCCACCATGCGTCTGGCCATGTCCCCCATGGGCGACGCGGTCTTCGTCTGGACCACGCTCTGCAAGACGCTGTGCAAGCCCACCGAGCACCGGGTGATGGCCATGCGCAGCGTCGACCCGAACAACCCGAGGCTCGGAGGCACCGTGCTGGGCGGATTCCCGGTGCTCGCCTCCGACCCGGCCGGTGACCAGGTCGCCTTCTGGGCACAGTCCGACCACACGGCCTGGGCAAGCTACCTCTACGCCCCTGGCAACTTCCGGCCCCCGGAACCCCCTGCGGTCCGAGCCCGGAGCCGTCGTGGGCGCCATCACGGGGGCCATGGACCTGAACGGGCATGCGACGGCGGTGTGGATCGAGACAGCGGCGGATGGCGACAGTCTCTGGGTGGCTCGCTACCAGTAGCCTGGAGCCCCTGTCGCCCCAGCAGGCAGCCGGTCCAGGAGGCGAAAGTCGGAAGGCGCCCCCCTCCCACGGCTCTGTCAGGAAGGGCCCAGGAGCCCCGTCCGAAGTTCTTGCGGTCACGGCCCTGGCCCGGTATACGGGCGGGGCTTCACGGCCAGGTAGCTCACCTGGTTAGAGCGGCGGTCTCATAATCTCGGCCCTGCCCCTCACCTTCTGAACCCTTGGCCGTAACCACGTATTCTTACTGACCATGGGCTGTCGCTGGCGTTCGCACGTCACCGGCCCGGTCCGTACAGATATGCGTCTGGCGCCGCGAGCAACAGCTGCTGCACTCATCGAGCACACGCTGTTGGCCAAGCCGGTTAGAGACTGCGTCCTCCCTTCAACATCACGGAAGTCAGAAAGCCACGATCGGCAAGAAGACAAAGCATCTACCAGCCCAAATGAGGCCGATACTTAGGCCTAAGTGCGCGCATCCCGTAGTCTGCGCCCCATCGCACCCATGCATACTTGCCCCTCCACCCAAGGGCAAGTAGGCTGCCGAGCCCCTAGTTACCTACACTCTCTGTGGAATGGGCACGCTCTCACCTCTCCTGACAGCGTCCAATACGTGATGGAACTCCGGATTCCCGCGAGCTGGAAAATCGTGAACGTTGGCCAAGCGGGCGACGTGCAACTGGGGCGGCAGCGGTCGCCTGAGCACCATTCTGGGCCGCATATGCGGCCCTATCTGCGCGTCGCCAACGTCTTGGAATCTCGCATTGATACGAGCGACGTGCTCAAGATGAACTTCACGCCAGAGGAGTACGAGCAGTACAAGTTGACACCTGGCGACATCTTGCTGAACGAGGGACAAAGCCTCGAACTCGTCGGTCGTGCAGCTATGTATCAGGGAGAGGTGCCAGGCGCTTGCTTCCAGAATACGCTGATCCGCTTTCGGTCAGGGCCGGAGGTTCTCCCTGAGTTCGCACTGCTCGTGTTTCGTGTTTATCTGCACACCGGCGTCTTCCAAGGAATCGCCAAGAGAACCACTAACATTGCGCATCTGGGAACAACTCGATTCGCGGGTCTTCCATTTCCTCTTCCACCTCTTGAAGAGCAAAAGCAGCTTATAGAGAAGACAAGCCGACAGCTCGCGCGAATCAACGCAGGCGAGGAACGGCTTCTCCGTGTTCAAAAGAACCTCAGTTTACAGCATATGGCAGTCTTGACGGCTGCGTGCGAAGGAAAGCTCGTCACTCCTGAAGCAGAGTTGGCGCATATGGAGGGACGAGCATATCAAGGCGCGGCTGAACTCCTCCATCTTGTCTACGAAGAGCGCCAAAAGCGACAGGAAGCAGCTCCTCGAAGGAAAGTAAGGACTGGGGATTCCTCTGCAGGAGAGCGTGTGCGGAAGGATGGGCATGTTGAGCCCACTGTCGCCCAACTCCCTGCGCTACCGGAGGGATGGAAATGGACCTTTCTTCGGGAAATCGCTGACCTGAAAGGCGGGCTCACTAAAGGCCAGAAGCGCGCGCCAAATGAAGCTGTCCGCCAAGTCCACTATCTCCGAGTTGCGAACGTACAGAGAGGCTGGCTCGATCTGTCAGACGTCAAGACGATTGCCGCGACAGAAGCCGAGATCGAAGAGCTACGACTAATGCACGGCGACGTGCTATTCAATGAAGGCGGAGATCGCGACAAGCTGGGACGTGGTTGGATTTGGGAGAACCAAATACCCATTTGCATTCACCAGAACCATGTTTTCCGCGCACGAATTCTCGCCAATGCGGTAATCCCCAAGCTGCTATCCTGGTATGGGAACTCCATTGGCCAAGAGTACTTTTTGGCTCAGGCCAAGCAGACCACCAATCTGGCTTCCATCAATTTAACTAAGCTAGGAAGCCTTCCCGTACCAGTCCCGCCCCAGGTCGAGCAGCAACGAATCGTCACCGAGGTAGAGAAGCGTCTCTCCGCCCTCGATGCGACAACTTCAGCGGTCGTTCGAAGTCTCGGGAGAGCCGAACGCCTCCGCAAAGCTGTACTTCGTAGCGGACTTGAAGGCAGGTTCATTCATCGGCCGATAGCAGAAGATACGAACGTACTTATCACGGTAGGCCAAGTGGACGTCCCAGCAGAGGATGCGAAGGGAACTACGAAGCCGAAGGGAACTGGCATGACCGTCAAGTCTTCTGACCAGGTGGAAACCTTCTCCACCCGGCGCTCGATCAAAGCTGTTTTACAAGAACAGACCGAACCCATAACTCCCGCCCAGGTCTTTCAATCCGCGGGTTTTGACGTAAACTCAGTCGACGCATTCTTCGTGGAATTGCGGTCGCTTTATCAGGCCCAGCAATTGGTTGTTGAGCGACCGAACGACACTGATGTCTTCCTCAGCATGAGGCAAGAATGAGGCTCAGGCGCTTCTACGTCAAATCGTTCAAAAACCTGAAGCGGCTAGACATCTCCTTTGGTGCAAAGCCTCCCTTCACTGTTCTTGTTGGGCAGAATGGCGCCGGCAAATCCAACCTTCTCGAAGCGCTCGTTCTCGTATTCCGCAACTTAGATCTCGGCGAGCCACCTGCATTTGCCTATACAATTGAATATGACTGCCGGGGAAAGCGGATTTCAATCGACGCAGATCCGAGCCGGGAGCGAGAAGTTCTTCGGATAGTTGTCGATGGAGTTCCTCAGCGAGGAAAACGTTTCGACCCCGAACTGCTGCCCAATTATGTCTTCGGCTACTACTCGGGGCCAAGCGACAGAATGGCGGTACATTTCTTCAAGCACCAACGCCGCTTCGACAAAGCCCTGCGACATGGCAACGATCAGCCTCTCCGCAAGCTCTTCTATGCGGAGCAGGAACACAGTCAGTTTGTACTGCTAGCGTTTTACCTGGAGAAGAAGTCGAAAGAATTGGAGCACTTCCTACGCGACTACCTCCGGATCGAGCGCCTCGATTCAGTGCTCTTCGTACTTAAAAGACCTGACTGGGCGAGTGCGAAGCGCGCAGGCGGAGACAGTCGATTTTGGGGTGCAGTTGGGAAGGTCCAGGAACTGCTTGCTCAGATCTACAAGCTTTCACTGGCGCCCTTGCGTATCGATGTGCGCACGCAAAAAGACTTCCGGAGGATGGAAACGGCCGAGCAGCTTTACCTGTACCTGCCCGACCAAGCCGCTCTTCACTCCGTTGCCGAGGCTTACGACAGCCCACAGGACTTCTTCAAGGCATTGGAGAGCATGAAGACGGCCGGAGTACTGCGTGAGGTTCGGATTGCCGTAAAGGCAAAGGGAATCGAGGACCCTATTACCTTCCGCGAACTGAGTGAGGGGGAGCAACAGCTCCTCATGGTGCTCGGCTTGCTTCGGTTCTTCACGCGCGAAAAGGAGTCTCTTTTTCTACTCGATGAGCCCGACACGCACCTCAATCCCCGATGGAGCGTAGAGTATCTCGACCTTTTGCAACGAGTGGCTGGAGGCGATGATGCGCAGCACCTTGAGTCCAGCCATTTGCTATTTTGTACGCACAACCCCCTTGTGGTCTCCAGTCTTGAAAAGACACAGGTCCGCATAATGCAGCGGGAGCGGGACACTGGGACCGTCTTGGCGGTGGAACCTGAGGAGGATCCAAAGGGGATGGGGATCTCAGGAATCCTGACAAGCGATCTCTACGGATTTCGTGCCGCGCTCGATGTGGAAACGCTCCGAATGCTCGACCGATCTCGGGAGTTGACCCTCGAAGAGAAGGAGGGCTCTTTGACCCCCGACGAGCGCAAGGAACTAAACGACCTTCGCAATAAACTCCAAGACGTCGACTTCACGCGAGCCGTTCGTGATCCTCTGTATCGCCCCTTCGTAGAGGCCATGACAAGCTACGAACAGGAGCAACAAGGCCCGCCGCCCAGCCGCAGAAATAGTTTTGACGCAGGAGGAGAGACAAGAGCGCCGCGAGCATGCTCTGAGAGTAGTGCGTGCGCTTAAGGGGGGAAGGAGGAGCGATCGATGAGGTTTATCGACCGATGGAAAAAGTGGAAGCCCTCTCCTGAATGGCTAAAAAAAGCAGAAAAGAAGCTTGCTGAAATCGAAAAACTCCCCCCGGAAGAACGGGACAAGGCGATCGAGAAAAGCTCGAAGATATGGAGCGCCCTAAAGAAAGATCTGGCTGATCTATCAGACAAGAAGTGCTGGTATTGCGAGTCCAAGCAAATTCGTTCTGACAATGCCGTAGATCATTTCCGACCCAAGGGAGCAATCTTCGAGAGCCCCGATCATCCAGGCTATTGGTGGCTTGCCTTTACTTGGCGGAATTATCGCTACACCTGTGGGTTCTGCAACAGCCCACACGTCGACCATACGAATGGTACGCAAGGCGGCAAGCACCATCATTTTCCGCTGCTTGACGAGAAATTGCGAGCCAAAGGGCCTAGCGACGACCTCGAAAAAGAGAGGCCGCTGCTTCTCGATCCAACGTCATCGTTCGATCCGGGCTTGTTGGCATTCAACCCGGATGGCCGACCTGTACCAGCGTATTCAGAAAAGAAAAACAGCTTCCTCCATCATCGTGCGAAAATTTCCATCAAGGCATACCACCTTGACCATGTGCCTCTGTGCGAGGAACGGGTTGACGCCTGTCAAAGTGCGCGAAGACTGATCGAGCAGGGAAATAAGTACTTCGATCGCTACCAGAGCACTTATGATGACACTGCACTCGATGAGCTAATGAGGGTGGTTGATGAACTTCAAACGCTGATTGCACATGATGCAGAGTACACCGCCGCAGTCAAGGCGGCTGTCCTGAATTACTATATAACGCATGATTGGCTGGCTGAAGCCCTTAAGGGACTCTGACCCGTCGTCATCGTCACACTTGGTGAGCTCAGTGGCCACATCTGCGTCCCAGTTGATCAACAGACTCTGGTCCTACTGCAACATTCTGCGGGATGACGGACTCTCGTACGGCGACTATGTGGAGCAACTTACGTTTCTCCTGTTCCTTAAGATGGCACACGAGCGCACGGGAACTCCGTGGAACCAGAAGTCGCCGATTCCGCCCGGCTATGACTGGTCGAGCCTGCTCAAGCAGGATCTCCAGGGATTGCAAACGCACTACGAGCGTGTCCTCTCATATCTGGGCAAGCAGTCTGGAATGCTCGGTATCATTTTTCGCAAGGCACAGAACAAGATTCAAGACCCGGCCAAGCTGCGACGTCTCATCGTCGACTTGATTGACCGCGAACAGTGGACAACCCTTGATGTTGATGTAAAGGGAGATACTTACGAAGGACTTCTGGAAAAAAACGCGCAGGACACAAAGAGTGGAGCTGGGCAATACTTTACGCCTCGACCGCTTATCCAAGCAATTGTTGAGGTGATTCGCCCTACGCCAAGCGAGACCATCTGCGATCCGGCATGCGGAACGGGTGGTTTCCTCCTTGCCGCCCATAGTTACATCTCAAAAGAGTATCCTGACCTCAGCAAGGCCCAGAAGAAGCATCTTGCACTCCATGCGCTCCGCGGTGTCGAACTCGTTGAGAGCGTTGCGCGTCTCTGCGCAATGAACTTGCTCCTTCATGGTGTCGGCCCAGTAGATGAAAAGAGTGAGCTGCCAATAAGGATCGGTGACAGCCTCAGAATGGATGTAGGCAGCCGTTACGATATCGTCCTCAGCAACCCTCCATTTGGGAAGCGTTCGAGTGTCGTCGTGGTCAACGAGAACGGCGAGGAGTCACGCGAGGCACTTTCAATCATGCGCGACGACTTCTTGGCTACCACCAGCAACAAGCAGCTTAATTTCATGCAGCACATCAGAACCCTGCTAGCGGGCACTGGCCGGGCCGCCGTGGTCATTCCCGATAACGTCTTGTTTGAAGGCGGGGCGGGCGAACTGATACGGCGGGAACTCCTAATGGAATGCGATGTCCACACGCTCCTTCGGCTGCCAACTGGGATTTTTTATGCCCAAGGAGTAAAGGCAAATGTCCTGTTCTTCGATAGACTGCCGTCCAGCAAGGCTCCAGGAACAAAGAAGCTTTGGATTTACGATTTGCGTACGAATCAGCGATTTACTCTAAGAACGAACCCGCTCAAACGGAGTGATCTCGATGATTTCGTCCAGTGCTACAAGCCAGGTGGTCGACATCGCAGGAAGGCAACGTGGTCTGAAAGTATGCCCAATGGCCGTTGGCGTTCTTTTGACTATGATACGCTTATCCGCCGCGACAATTGTAACCTCGACATCTTCTGGCTGAAAGGTGAGAGCCTTGGAACATCCGGCGATCAGCCTGAACTTCTTGCGGCCGATATTGTCGAAGATCTGCGCTCGGCGCTTGAGCATTTTGCAGCTGTGGAGGCTGATTTGCGGAGCACGGGCGGGTCACAAGACAAGGTTGCGTAATACTCAATCGTTCTAACTTTACGTGAGGTCGTCACCCCAAGCGGAAAGTCCTCCGCAGCGTGCGGCATAAGACCTGTGACGGCCCCCACCGTTGCAGCACTTCTCCCACCAACCTGCGCCCTGCGGGGCGCGCTCACGATGCGCGCCACGAGGACCCCTCCAGGCTCGTTGTGCGCGTGCGTCCTGGAGGACACCGTGAAGGACGAGGACGACACCCCAACCCACCTCTACGAGGAGAAGGTGGTGAGCCTCAATCTGGAGTTGGCGAACCTGGAGCATGCCTTGCGCGGGGCGCAGCTCTTGGCCGAGCTTCTCACCAACAACGACATGCCGACTGCGGATGCCGACCGGCAGGCCCCCCGCTCCGTCGTCGCGATCCTGGCCCTGGCGGATGCACGGCTCCAGCAGCTCCGCCGAGTCATCAAGGGTGAGCAAGACGCGCGTGAGCGATGGACTCCCTACAACGCCACCGCCCCGGAGTCGCTGACAGAGGACGATGAAGACGTGCGGCTAGAGGCAGGATCGTCATCAAGGCCAGCTCCCCCACGCAGCTCCAAGAAAATTCCGAGCCGCTCAACACGGCGCAAGACTCGGATAAAGCGTGCAGCGAACAATCCCGCAGTAACCGAGTCAGCAGGTGGAGAGGCTGCGCATGTTCCTCCCGCTCCAGCTTCTCCGTAATGACACCGGCCAGCTCGCGAGCCTTGGAGCTGGCCGGTGTTGAATTCCATGACGCACCTTATCCCTGCATGTGGCTGTCACACCACGGACCGGCGCCAAGTGCGAGACAGGTGCTCCTGCCCTTGCTGAGCGAAGCGCTGCACCAGTTCGTCCCGGCCGCGCTTCCCGTGCTCCAGCAGGTACGCCAGCTCCACGGGCATCAGCACCTTGACGGTGACCAGCCGCACCTCTCCGGCCGGCATGGTGAAGCGGGCTGGCAGCGTGCTCGGCGCCATGCCCAGCAGCACCCCCACCCTGCCCTCCTTCGTCAGCAGCGGCTCGGGTACGCCCTGGCCAGCAACCTCCATGGAAAGGAAGCCCGCCTTCACCTTCTCGCGCACGCGCTCGTGTTCCGCGAGTTCGTTCCCCACCCGCTCCAGGAGCAGCAGGGGCCAGCTCTTCTCGACGTCTCCGAGGGGCTCGTCCGTCTCCAGGGCCAACTCCAGGCCGAAGCCCACGGACGGCTCAGCGCGGTCCACAAAGAAGTCTGACAGCCCGTCCGTCACCAGCAGCGTCCGCCCCTTGGGGCGGTGGATGACACGCCAGACCCGGCGCCGGGCGGGCCAGTTGCCACCGACGACGATGGGGATGATGACCTCGTCGTCCAGCTTCCCCAGGGTGCGCCAGAAGGCTTCGCGGGCCACGTCCGTCTCATCCCGAAGCGCCAGGAGCTTCCGGTTGCGGTCGCGCTCCTCCGGACTGATGGCGCTCGGGCCTGTGACCTCCTCGAACTTCACCCCAATGACACGCGCACGTTCCAGCGCATCCTTGACATTCTCAGACACGATGAGCGCGATGGTCCATCCCCATGTCCGGAACACCTTGGTGCCGCCTATCTTCGTCGGGTCGATTCGCATGCCCGACACACCGCGGTATTTCCCAACCTTCTCCGGGCGTCCATCCTCCGGTTTCCAGTACCGCACCTCCTCCGAGGCGTTGTCGTCGATGCACCGGATGAGCCGAGTAGCAACGAGAATGCAGTACGGCTCGGACTGTCCGTCGACGTCAACCGGAAGGAGCTGCACGTCGTCAGGCGCCAGCTCCGCGAAGATGTTCGCAACCCTCTTGTGAACGATAGGAGTATTACCAACACCCGCCAGGGAATAATCGAGAGGGCTCCCGGGATAGTCGATGGGGATCTTGAGTCGCGTTTCAATCTGGACGGGGCAGCCAGCCTTGAACTGCCATGGGTCATCAACCTCCTGGCCCTGCGAGTCTGTGGGGTCTCCCAGCAACCAGCGCCCTTGGAGGCTCATGTCATCGGAGAGTTTGAAGTATCTCATCGTCGTGACTCCTCCTGTGCGTCAGTTCCGAGTGACCAGAGCATTGAGCCGGGAGCCAGATTTGGTGATCTCCTTGGCCAGAACCTGAAGTTCTCCAACGAACGCCTCTCTGCATTGCTGGATGCTCCGACAGCCCTCCATTGCATCCTCCAGCCGCTCGTAGATCTCTTCATGATACTTCTGCGGGTGAGGCCCTTTGTGGCCCGGCACGCGAACCTTGTTGGCCGCGTCATCGAGTGACATGCCCGCCCGATTGAAGAGCTTTTGGAATCTGGGAGACCACGGGCCACCCAGGTTGGTGGAGTCCCACCACTTGTTCGTGGCGATGTGGTGCTCGTGGGCAGAGGTCGCCACCGGCTCGGACGCCACGGCACGCGTGCCGCGTGCCGTCTCTGCAATCGCCTCCGGGTCCAGTGCGATGGTGATGACGCCTCCCGGTGCCACCGCCACCGAGGTGACCTGGCCCGCCGCCGCCAGCCGGAAGCCGCCCTGCTCCACCCCCACCAGAGCCGCCTGCGCAGAGCCGGGGAGCGTGGGCACCCTCGTCGCCAGCGTTTGGGCCGTGCTGCCCAGCGCCGCCATCGCGAGCATGATGAACGCCCGCGCCGCGTTCTGCCCCATCACCTTCCCGTACTTGTCCCCTGCGTCCTGTATCTCATCGAAGGTGGTGGCCGCCTCCACCTCCTTCGCCAGCACCCTCCAGCCCTTCACCAGGCTCCACACCGTGTCCCAGCCCAGGTAGCCGATCAGCACGACTGTCAGGGTCGCAGCGAGGCCCTTCGACAGCACCGGGTCGGGCACCAGCCACAGGCCGAAGTAGATGGCTCCCGTCGTGGCGAGCATCGTCACCATCGCCTCCTTGTCCGTCAGCTCGCCCAGGGCCTCGGCCGTTTCGTCCCAGACCGAATCCAGGGCCAGCCGGAAGGCCAGGGTCCGCTTGCCCTCCTCGTCCAGGGTGACGTCCTCGTCCAGCAGATGCAGGCAGTCCCGGGGCTTCTTCTGGCGCTGGCACCAGCGTCCGTAGGCGCTCGCCAGCTCCGTTTCCGCGTCCGGTTCCTCGGTCACGAGAAGCCGGCCCCGCTGCGGATCTTCGACGGAGACCAGTCCCAGGCGCCCGCGCACAGGAGAGGAAGCGCGGGGCTGGCCCAGGTTGAACAGCCTCAACGCCGCTTCCCTTGGCCGAGAGGACAGAGGCGCGGTGCGCGCCAGCTTCTGGACCGCCTCCGCGAACTCGTCCTCGTCCAGCTCGACGGGCTCCGCGTCCGCGCGCGGCGTGTAGATGATGGGCTGGCCCTCGCCCGTGTCCAGGCGCACCACCCGCGAGGTGGCACAACCCGTGCCCACCAGGACCAGCAGCACCACGGCTTCCCAGCGCAGCGTCATGCTCTTCTCCGCGTCATCGCCCCCATATTCAGGGTCGAAGTCCATGGAATTCCAGAGCAGACTGACCTTGCCCCGGGAGCATGAGGAAAAGGCGTTCCATGCAGCGGCATGGGCATGTGGCTCGAGACCACTACGGATGGCGACAGTCCCTAGGTGGCTCGCTACCAGTAGCCTGGAGCCCCTGTCGCCCCAGCAGGCAGCCGGTCCCGGGGGGCGAAAGTCGGAAGGCGCCCCCTCCCACGGCTCTGTCAGGAAGGGCCCAGGAGCCCCGTCCGAAGTTCTTGCGGTCACGGCCCTGGCCCGGTATACGGGCGGGGCTTCACGGCCAGGTAGCTCACCTGGTTAGAGCGGCGGTCTCATAATCCGCAGGTAGTCAGTTCAAGTCTGACCCTGGCCATCAAGCAGCCCCGGAGTCACTTTCCCAAGTGATTCCGGGGCTTTTTCTTTTCGGCCCGGGCTCCAGACGGACTCGGCGGCGGGCCCACGTCCACGTCCGAAAACGGCCAGACATCCCGGGTCGGCCGTGTGACCTTCCCCTCATGGACGGCCTGGACCCCACCGCCTGCTACCGCGCGCTGACGACGCGGGACTCCCGCTTCGACGGGCGGTTCTTCACCGCCGTGAAGACGACGCGCATCTACTGCCGCCCCATCTGCCCGGCCCGCGCGCCCCGCTTCGAGAACTGCACCTTCTACCCCACCGCCGCCGCCGCCCAGGAGGCGGGCTTCCGGCCGTGCCTCCGCTGCCGGCCCGAGGCCTCGCCCTCGCTGGCCCCCTGGCGCGGCACCTCCGTCACCGTGTCACGGGCACTGGCGCTCATCGCGGACGGCCTGCTGGACGCCGACGAGGCCAGCGTCGAGGTACTGGCGGACCGGCTCGGTGTCGGAGACCGCCAACTGCGGCGGCTGTTCCACCAGCACCTGGGCGCCTCACCGGTCGCCGTGGCCCAGACGCGCCGCGTGCTCTTCGCCCGTCAGCTCATCCACGAGACCTCCCTCTCCATGGCCGAGGTCGCCCTCGCGTCCGGCTTCGGCAGCGTGCGGCGCTTCAACGCCGTCTTCCAGTCGCTCTACGGCCGGCCTCCAGGCGCCCTCCGCCGTGCCCGCGCGGCTCCGGTGACGTCCGCGGGCCCCGAGGTGACGCTCCTCATCCCCTACCGGCCGCCCTACGACTGGGACGCGATGGTGGCCTGGCTGACGGCCCGCGCATTCACTGGCATGGAGCACGTCGAGCCCGGCCGTTATCTGCGCACGTTCACGAATGCCTGGGGCCAGGGCGCCGTGGAGGTGTCCCCCGCACCGGGGCTCGACGCCCTGCGCGCCACCCTGCGCGTCAGCGACGTGCGGATGCTGCCCTCCGTCGTCGCCCAGGTCCGGCGCGTCTTCGACGTGGGCGCGGACGTGGAGGCCATCCGTGCCCACCTGTCGACGGATGCCCTGCTCGCGCCCCTTCTCGCGGCGCGTCCCGGCCTTCGCGCTCCGGGGGGCTGGGACGGCTTCGAGCTGGCGGTCCGCGCCGTCCTCGGCCAGCAGGTGACGACCGCCGCCGCGCGGCAGTTGGGACAGCGGCTCCTCGGCTTGCATGGCGAAAGCCTGGATCCAGCGCTCACCGGCGATGCCCGGCTCCAGCGCGCCTTCCCCCGTCCCGAAGTCCTCGCCTCGGCGGACCTCACGGGCATGGGCATGCCGGCCGCTCGGGTCCGGGCGCTCTCCCAGCTTGCCGCGGCGGCCAGGGCGGATCCCACGCTGTTCCAGCCCGGCCCGTCGCTCGCGGACACCGTGGCCCGCTTCACGCGCCTGCCCGGCATCGGCGAGTGGACCGCCCAGTACATCGCCCTCCGCGCCGTCCGGGAGCCGGATGCCTTTCCCGCCTCCGACGTCGCCCTGCTTCGCGCCGCGACGGAAGCTGGAGGCCCACGTCCCACGCCCGAAGCGCTGCTCCAGCGTTCCGAAGCCTGGAGCCCCTGGCGCGCGTACGCCGCTCAGCACCTCTGGACCTCGGTTGCCCTCCAGGCCCTTGAGCCCAGGCCGGATTCCCAAACCCACACCCGAGCGCGGCGCCTTCCCACCGCTCCTTCCCGCCGGAAAGCCCATGCCTGACCGTCTGCGCTTCTTCATCGATTCCTCGCCCACCCCCGCTGGCGTGGCGCTCCTCGTCTGCGATGAGGAAGGCCGCCTGCGCGCGCTGGACTGGGAGGACTACGAGGCCCGCATGCACCGGCTCCTGCGCCTGCACTACGGCGAGAACGGCTGCGTCCTGGAGCCCGCGCGCGACCCCTTCGGCCGCACCTCCGCGCTCCAGGCGTATCTGCGCGGAGACCTGGGCGCCGTCGCAGCCCTTCCCGTGGAGACCGGCGGCACACCCTTCCAGCGCGAGGTCTGGCGCGCCCTCCGGGAGATTCCCGCCGGCACGACGACCACCTATGGACGGCTCGCCGAACGCATCGGACGTCCCAAGGCCATCCGCGCCGTGGGCCTGGCCAATGGCGCCAATCCCATCAGCATCGTCGTCCCGTGCCATCGCGTTGTCGGTGCCAATGCCTCGCTCACCGGTTATGCAGGAGGCCTGGAACGCAAACGCTGGCTGCTCGACCATGAGCAGACCCACGCCTGAATCCCTCTCACCCCGTCACCGGAGCTCCCACGCATGACCGCCCGTCCCGACACCGCCGCCACCTTCCGCGCGCTGCACCAGGGCCCTGACCTGCTCCTGCTTCCGAATGTCTGGGACGCCGGCAGCGCCCGCCTCTTCGAGAGCCTGGGCGCGAAGGCCATCGCCACCACCAGCGCCGGCATCGCCTGGGCCCTGGGCTTCCCGGACGGCAATGCGCTGCCCGTGGACGTGCTCGTCCACACGGTTCGCACCATCGCCCGCGCCATCCGGGTGCCCCTCACCGTGGACGCCGAAGCGGGCTACTCGGACGACCCGGCCACCGCCGCGGAGAACGTGGCCCGTCTCCTGTCCGAGGGCGCCGTGGGCTGCAACCTGGAGGACGGCAGCGGTCCTCCGGAGCTGCTCGCCGCGAAGATTGAACGCGTGAAGCAGGCCGGTGCGCGCCTGGGCGTGGACGTCTTCGTCAACGCGCGCACGGACGTCTACCTGCGCAAGCTCGTGCCACCCGAGCGCCGCGTGGAGGAGACCCTGGCCCGTGCCGCCCGCTACCAGCAGGCCGGCGCGGATGGCCTCTTCGCCGCGGGCGTCACGGATGCCGCCGAGATCCAGGCCATCACCCGGGGCACCTCGCTGCCCGTGAACGTGCTCGCGCGGCAGGACCTCCCCGCTCCGGCGGAGCTGCGGCGGTTGGGGGTGCGGCGGCTCAGCGCCGGGTCCGCCATCTCGGAGGCCATCTGGGGCCGGGCCGGAGCGCTCGCCTCCGCCTTCCTCCGCGAGGGACACTCTCCGAGCCTGTTCGAAGCCGCCGCCAGCTACCCGTCCCTCAACGCCCTGATGAACCCGAAGTAGTCCCCCAAAGGAACCGAGCCATGTCCCAGGAGGATCGCCAGCGCTGGAACGACAAGTACCAGCAGGCCACCGCGTCGCGGGAGCCCTCTGGCTTCCTCCGCTCGCTCGACGACCGGCTGCCCCACACGGGCCGGGCGCTGGACCTGGCTGGCGGCGCGGGACACGACGCGTGCTGGCTCGCGCGACGCGGGCTGGATGTCACCCTGGTGGACATCTCCGACGTGGCGCTGGCGCAGGCGGAAGGACTCGCGCGCGACGCGGGCGTGTCCCTCACGCGTCTGAGATTGGACCTGGAAACGGATGCCTTGCCGCCCGGTCCGTTCGACCTGGTCGTGTGCTTGAACTACCTCTGGCGGCCTCTTTTCGCCGCCGTGCCAAAGCTCCTTGCACCCGGCGGGCTGTTCGTCTTCGCCCAGCCCACCCGGCGCAACCTGCAACGCCATCCGCACCCGTCCGCGCGCTTCCTCCTGGAAGAGGGTGAACTGCCCACCCTGCTCCAGGGGCTCCAATCCCTCTCATTCACCGAGGACTGGACGGACGCCGGACGTCACGAAGCGCGCGTCCTGGCTCAGAAGCTCCAGCACGTCGCGGCGGCGGTGCCACCGCAGAAGGAGTTGGCGTAGTCCTGGCACTGGCCGTACGGAACGGAGTTCACGGGATACGCGTACCACCCGCCACCCGCGGTGCAGCGGAAGGTACAGATGCGGGCGCCGGCGGCATAGCCCTCACAGAGACCCTGCTCGGAGGTGACCAGCGAAGGCTGCGTGTCCTGCGCCACGCCCTCCTCGCCCTCCATTCCACCGCAGGCCATCAGGAGCGAACCAAAGGCAAAGCTGGCGACAATCGTCTTCAAACGCATGGGGGGAACCTTTCAGGTGAGTGCCGGCGGGACGCACGGCCCCCCATGAGTTATCACAGAAAGACAGTTGCATTCAAGCAAAACCAGAATTAGCTTGTTTGCCTGCCAAGCATCCTTAAGCCGCCCAGTGTATCAACCCACCGCGTCACACACCGCGCGTGCGGGCCACGTCACCTGGAGTCGCGCCGCTTGTACTGAATCTCAATGGCCTTCTGCGGGGCCGCTCCCGGCTCGATGTTGAAGTGCGTGATGACCAGCGCATCCGGACCGGCCACGTCGATGTCCACGCGCCAGCCCCAGCGGGGCGACTGCTCACCGGTGTGGTAGCTGCCGGTGACGGAGACACGGTCGCCCACCCCGGGCTCGCCCAGCAGGTTCATGATGTCCGTGCCGACGTGGAAGGTGTCCACCCACGACATGGTGAACTGCCGCCCGTCCAGGTGGTAGCCCAGCGTCGCGATCCCGGACAGCGGCTTGCCTCCCATCGAGGACGTGTACTCGTGCACCACGTAGCGGCCGTCGAGCACGCTCCGGAAGGTGCCGGAGATGGGCGACTCATCCTCCAGCTTGTCGGGCTGGAACCACGTGCGCGCGACGCCCTCCCACGTGCCGACCAGGCGGGAGAGGAGGTGGTGGGGACCCGCGGACAGGGATTGCTGCAGACGTTCCTGGCTCATGGGCGCGGAGTCTCCCGGATGCTCCCCGGGCAGGTCCACTGCGCCGGTGGTTCCCCCGGGCACGAAGACTCCGGCGTCGCTACATTGCCGCCCCTGCTTCGTCTTCCACCAGGAGCCTTCCTTGCCTACGACCCCTGCCTATGCCGCCCCCAGCGCGAAGGCCGCGCTCGGCCCCTTCACCGTGGAGCGTCGCGATCCGCGTCCCCAGGACGTGCTCATCGACATCCAGTACTGCGGCGTGTGCCACTCCGACATCCACCAGGCCCGTGACGAGTGGGGCGGTGCCCTCTTCCCCATGGTCCCGGGCCACGAGATCGTCGGCAGGGTGTCCCAGGTGGGCAGCGCCGTCACCACGTTCAAGGTGGGTGACACCGTGGGCGTGGGCTGCTTCGTGGACTCGTGCCGCGATTGCCCCCAGTGCCGCAACGGCGACGAGCAGTACTGCGAGCGCGGCGCGGTGAACACCTACAACGGCCGCGACTACGACGGCCAGCCCACCTATGGCGGCTACTCCACGCGCATCACCGTGGACGCGAAGTACGTGGTGCGCATCCCGGAGGGCATCCCCCTGGACCGCGCCGCGCCGCTCCTGTGCGCGGGCATCACCACGTACTCGCCGCTGCGCTATTACGGCGTGAAGCCCGGCAGCAAGCTGGCCGTCGTGGGGCTGGGCGGCCTGGGCCACATGGGCGTGAAGCTGGCGAAGGCGATGGGCGCGGAGGTGACGGTGCTGAGCACCTCGCCGTCCAAGCGCGATGATGCGCTCGCCCTGGGCGCCGCGCACTTCGAGGCCACGTCCGACAAGGCGACGTTCAAGAAGCTGCGGCGGTCCTTCGACTTCATCCTGGACACCGTCTCCGCGCAGCACGACTACAACGCCTACCTCAGCCTGCTGAAGACGGACGGTACAATGATCATCGTCGGCGCGCCGGAGAACCCCACGCCGCTGGCGGCCTTCTCGCTCATCCCCCGCCGGCTCAAGCTGGGCGGCTCGATGATTGGCGGCATCCGTGAGACGCAGGAGATGCTCGACTTCTGCGCGAAGCACCAGGTGGCCGCCGACGTGGAGGTCATCCCCATCCAGAAGATCAACGACGCCTACGAGCGCATGCTCAAGAACGACGTGCGCTACCGCTTCGTCATCGACACGGCGAGCCTGAAGTAGCCGTTGCCCCCGAAGCCCCGGCGTCCCTGTACGCCGGGGCCCTTCGTGAAGCCTCAGCCGCGCCAGGCCGTCCAGAGCGACACGAAGCCGAAGAGGAAGAAGAGCGCGGCGGTCACCCAGCGCACGTACTTCATGTTCACCCGCCCGGACAGCCGGTCGCCCAGGAACACCGCGAGGCCGTCCGACAGCAGCATCCCCGCCGTCGTCCCCAGCGTCACCAGCACCGGCGCCTGGTAGCGCGCGGCCACCGCCATGGTGGCCAGCTGCGTCTTGTCCCCCATCTCCGCCATGAAGAAGAGCGCCACCGTGGTGAGGAAGGCGCCGAAGCGCGGGGGCTTGCCGCCGTCCTCATCCAGCGTGTCGGGCTTGAGCGTCCACAGGCCGAAGCCCAGGAACATCACCGCCAAGAGCAGCGCCATCACCCGCGCGGGGACGTGCACGGACACCCACGTGCCCACCGACGACGCCAGCGCGTGGTTGGCCACCGTGGCCACGAAGATGCCGCCCAGCACCGCCCACGGCTTGCGGAACCTGGACGCCAGCGAGAACGCCAGCAGTTGGGTCTTGTCCCCCATCTCACTGGCGGCGACGAGAACGAATGAACCGACGATGGCTTCCAACGACACGATGGCACCCCATCCCAGTCCCTGGCGCGGAGGCTGTCGTGGGGTGGAGCGCTTCAGGGAGGAGCGCGCACGACGGACCTCGGCCAGGGAACGTTGATTCCCTGTCCGAAGGTCTCGTTCGTCTCGCGCGCTTGCGCGGGATGGGGGCCCGGGCTGTCACCAGCCAGTGTGTCGAGCGCCCCTCCGCCCCTCGCTGCCGGGCGGGAACTACTCCCCTTACGTGGATGCGCGAGTAACAGCGCATCGGCTTTCAAGTCAACCACCCCCATCCGGTGTCCCTTTTTTTGACGGCACGAGAGGCCGGCCCCCTAATGCCCACGCCAGGTCGGTAGCGGCCTGTAGCAGCATTCCTGGAGGAAGCCCGATGCAGGATGGAAGCGCCAGCCCGCTGAGCCCCGACGCTCCGTCGTCCCCGTCCGCGGTGGAACCCGGTGAGGTCCGAAGCCCCGAGGCCGACATCGTCTCCACCCACGTCCTCGTTCCCGAGGAGCAGGTGCACAAGCTGCGCGAACTGGCGCGGCGCACCCGCATCCACCAGAGCGAGTACCTGCGTGAAGCCGTGGAGGACCTGCTGTCCAAGTACGGACGCATGCCCGCCAAGACGGAGGGCGAGTCGTGAGCGGCCCCCTGCTCCGCCGCCGTGTCCGGTCGCTGCGCGAACAGCTGTCGCGCTGGCTGGAGCAGGAGCTGTAATCCTCCCGTCATCGGCTCCGGGCCCCACCTGGAGCGGTCCGGGAGGAACACGCTAGGGTCGTTCGCCTCTCCTTCCAGGAGTCGCGCCCCGGATGCGTCCTTCCCTGTTGTCCGCACTGTTCGCGCTGGCCGCCACCGGCTGCGCCACCTCCGGCTTCGAGAAGCTCTACCCCGGCATGACGGCCGCCCAGGTGGCGGACACCATGGGCCGGGGACCCGAGCGGGCGCAGGAGTTCGCGGACGGCTCAGCGGCCTGGTACTTCGACGAGGACCACTGCGTGCTGATGCGCGACCACGTGCTGGTGGCCAAGTCCACCACGCAGACGCGCACCGCGGTGCACACCCCCGTGGCTTCGCTGAAGGACTCCACCAAGGCCTGGTGCGGTCCGCCGGGCACCGACGGCAAGCACGAGCAGCGCATCGAGACGCCCTTCGGCACCTTCAAAGGCACCGTCGATCCCGCCTCCGTCACCGAGCAGGTGCGGAACAGCGTGCGCGCCCAGCAGGTGCCTCCCGCGTCCCCGCCTCCTACCGACGGAGGGCAGGCCCTCCAGCCCGCCCCGTAGCGCCGGAGTGCCTCAGGCTACCGACGAGCGGGTGACCGTCGTGTCGTCGTCCTTCTTCATCTTCCCCGCCAGCTCACGGAAGGACATGTGGCTGATGGACAGCAGGATGAGGCCGATGACGATCTGCTGCAGCGTCTGGCACAGCCACAGCACGTTCGCGTAGGCGAGCCCGTGCGCGTTCACCATTGCTGCGGGCAGGAACAGCCCCAGGCCCACCTTGGTGGCGGCCTGGAAGGTGCCCATCATCCCGGGCGCGGCGGGGATCATCACGCCCACCACCAGCACGCACATCACGATGTAGGACTGGAACAGCGTGAGGTTCATCGGCTCGCAGGCCGTGCCCGCCGCCGCGCCGGAGCAGTCGAAGGCGCGCGCGAGCAGCGCCATGCCCAGTCCGTTCACGCCCCAGTAGGCGAACGTGTAGAGGAAGAAGAGGGCGATGTGCTTGCGGTCGGGGAGCTGCCGCATGGCCCCCACGAACGTGTCGACGATGTCCGCCACCTTGTCCGCGATGCCCGGGGAGAAGCGGCCCACAGTGGCGCGCACCAGCCGCACCGTGCGCTCCTGCTGCCACAGGCCCAGGAGCAGGAACACCAGGCCGCCGCCGAACACGGCGAACATCAGCCACGCGCCCAGCTTCACGTACCGGACCTCGGGGGTCTCCGTGGGGACGAAGAAGAGCAGCACGCGGAACAGCGCCGCCACGAAGAGGCCGTCCACGATGCGCTCCAGCACCACGGACGTCATGGCCGCGCTGCGGCGGATGGAGCTGCGCTGGGCGATGAGGAAGGGGCGCGCGAACTCACCCAGCCGGAACGGCAGCACCAGCAGCATCATGAAGCCGATGCCGGACGCTTCGTTCAGCTTGCGGAACGGCACGTGCTCCAGGCCCGACAGCAACGCGCCCCACCGCAGCGTGCGGAAGACGTGAATGCAGGCGAGGCACAGGAAGTAAGGGAGCAGCCACGCGTAGTTGGCCGCCTTGAGGCTGGCGACCTGCGTGGACACGTCCGTGTCCCGGAAGGCCCACCACATGAAGGCGACAGTGACGAGCAGGCTGGCGATGAGGTTGACGGCGCGTTTCACGGCAGGCGGGTATACCGTCACTCCCCCCGCGACTCCAGCAGCACGCCCGCCTCCTGCCCTCCGGGGCGCACGGGCGCGGGCCTTCCGGTGGCACGCTCCCCTGCCCTGTCGTTCAAGCGGTCCGGGAATCTTCCAGCTCCGGACACCGGCGACGGCTCAGGCGTCGTGGTGGCGGCGCGGCTCACCGTCGGAGGGCAACTCGTCCTCCTGCTGCTCGGCCTGACGGTCGGGCACGCGGTACTCCTCCCCCAGCCAGCGGCCCAGGTCGACGGCGCGGCAGCGGCGGGAGCAGAAGGGATGAGAGGTGTTCTCCGGACGCGGAGGCACGGGCTTCTGACAGATGGGACACGGCGCGAGTGACATGGCGGATGGAGTCCTAGATAAGCCTTGACGCTCCGGCGGGCCAGGACGTTTCGTGCCCGGCCCCGTGCAGATGCCTCCGGAGACCGCTCACACGCTGTTGCAGGGGGACCGGCTGTCCCGGGACTTCACCGCCGTGGGCGTGGAGGACACGGTCGCCCAGGCGCTGGAGAAGCTGCGCGCCCACCCCGGCACGGGGGAGATCTTCTACTGCTACGCGTGTGACCCGGCCGGCCGGCTGGTGGGCGTGGTGCCCATCCGCAAGCTGATCCGCGCGGCCCCCGACGAGCGCATCGCGGCGCTGATGTTCACGCGGGTGGTGAAGCTGCCGGTGGACGCCTCCGACGCGGTGGTGGAGGACTTCTTCGTCACCTACCGCTTCCTGGCGTTCCCGGTGGTGGACGCGGAGGACCGCATCGTGGGCGTGGTGGAGATGAACCAGTTCGTGGACGCCTTCTCCGACACGCTCTTCGACGAGGTGGAGGGCCGCGTGCGCGACGAGGTCTACCGCTTCGTGGGCCTGCCCCAGGGCGAGGAGCGCGAGACGCGGCCGGGGCGCATGGCGCTCAAGCGCTTCCCGTGGCTGCTCGTAAACATCGCGGGCGGGTTCCTGGCGGCCACGACGACGCGGCTGTTCGAGCGCACGGTGGCGGAGCTGGTGGTGGTGAGCGCCTTCATCCCCATGGTGCTGGTGCTGTCGGAGAGCCTGGGCGTGCAGACGACGGCGGTCTCGGTGTCGATGGTCACGCACGGCGAGGTGGACAAGAAGCGGGTGGCGCGCGAGGTCCTGGCCGCGAGCCTGGCCGGGTTGATGGCGGCGGCCGTGGTGGCGCTGCTGGGGCGCGTCTATTCGCCGGGGTTCGGCTTTCCCCTGGCGCTGTTCGTGGCGGTGACGGTGTCCGCCACGCTGGCGTCGTGTCTGGGCGGCGTGCTGCCGTTCCTCTTCAAGCGGCTGAAGGTGGATCCGCACCTGGCGTCAGCGCCGCTGGTGCTGGCGGTGTCCGACAACATCACGCTGCTGGCGTACTTCGGATTGGTGACGCGGTTGTTGTTGTAACGGAAGGAGTCAGGGTCATGAAGGTCGTGCGCATCACGAAGCCGGGCGGTCCGGAGGTCCTCGCGTTCGACGAGCGGCCGGAGCCGGTGCCGGGGCCCTACGACGTGCAGGTGCGCGTGCGGGCGAGCGCGCTGAACCGCGCGGACCTGCTCCAGGTGCGCGGTGCGTACCCGCCGCCGCCCGACGTGCCCCAGGACGTGCCGGGTCTGGAGTACGCGGGTGAGGTGGTGGCGGTGGGCCCGCGCGCGCGCAGGTTCCAGCCAGGCGACCGGGTGATGGGGCTGGTGGGCGGCGGCGCGTGGAGCGAGGTGCTCACCACGCACGAGCGCGAGGTGCTGCACATGCCCAGGGGCATGGACTTCGCGGACGCGGCGGCGCTGCCGGAGGCGTACCTCACGGCGTATGACGCGCTGGTGCTCCAGGCGGACCTGCGGCCCGGGGAGACAGTGCTGGTGCACGCGGTGGCGAGCGGCGTGGGTTCCGCCGCGGCGCTCCTCTGCCGGGCCATGGGCGTGCGGGTGGTGGGCACGGGGCGGAGCAGGGACAAGCTGGCGCGGGCCTCCGAGTGGGGCGTGGGCCACACGGTGCTCTGCGAGAGCAACCCGCCGGTGTTCGCGGACGCGGTGCTGGAGGCGACCGGGGGGCGTGGCGCGGACGTGTGCCTGGACCTGGTGGGCGGCGCGTACCTGCCGGAGTCCGTGAAGGCCATGGCGCCCCGGGGGCGGCTGATGCAGGTGGGCTCGGTGGCGGGCGTGCGAGCGGAGCTGGACCTGGGCCCGGTGATGCGCAAGCGGCTCACACTGAAGGGGACGGTGCTCCGCAGCCGGCCTCCGGAGGAGAAGATGCTGCTCACGCAGGTGGCGGAGCGGCAGCTGTTGCCCCTGTTCGACTCCGGCGCGCTGAAGGCCGTGGTGGATGCTGTATTGCCCATGACGGAGATCCGCTCCGGACTGGAGCGGATGGCGGGCAACAGCACCGTGGGCAAGATCGTCGTGCGCTGGGACTGACAGCCGCTACACGCTCCGCTTGCGGGCGGGAGCCTTCTTCGCCGCTCGCTTGGGAGCCGTCGCGGCGGGCTCCAGCGCCTTGAGCACCCTGGCGGAGGCGCAGCGGCGCCAGGCCTCCTGGAGCAGGACCTCCAGCAGGCGCCTATTCACGGTCCTCAGATTCACGATGACCATGGGCCAGTCTTGATAGTGCGGCGTCACCTTGAACATGTCGGGTTTGGAATCCAGCAGGGCCTCGCGGTGGTCGAAGTCCACCTTGATGACGATGGAGTCGTCATCCAGCACCCGCGCGAAGAGCTTGTCGCTCACGCGGAACCCGGGCGTTCCGTAGGAGGGGCGCTCCTCCGTCGACGGCAGGGCCAGCGCCATTTCGCGCACGTCGTCCACCGTGAGCCCACCCCTGCGCTTCGCCACCGTCTTCTTCCGCGTCGCCATCCGTTTCCTCCCTGCCCTGCCGCCAGGCACCACCGAAGCCATTGCGCCCCGGGAGCGGAACCGTATCCTGCGCCGCCATGGCTACCCACTTCGACCCCGCCGCCGCCGCGCAGCCGGGCTCCGGCATCTTCGGCCTCCCCCACTCTCCCGACGAGGCCCACGTCGTCGTCATCCCCGTGCCCTTCGAGGCCACCACCAGCTACGGAGGCGGCACGTCCAACGGCCCCGCCGCCCTGCTGGAAGCCAGCAAGCAGGTGGACCTGTTCGACGTGGAGACCGGCCGTCCCTATGAGCGTGGCATCGCCATGCTGGAGGCCCCCGCCGACCTGCACACGTGGAACGAGCGCGCCAAGGAGCGCGCCCAGCTCGTCATCGAAGCGGGCGGCATCGAGTCCGGTGAGGCCGAGCTGCTCGCCGCCGCGAAGGACGTGAACGGCTTCAGCGAGAAGCTCAACGAGCACGTCTACCGCACCGCGAAGCAGTGGCTGGAGCAGGGCAAGCTCGTGGCCGCCGTGGGCGGAGACCACGCCATCTCCTTCGGCATCATCCAGGCCCACGCGGAGAAGTACCCCGGCATGGGCGTGCTGCACCTGGACGCGCACGCCGACCTGCGCGTCGCGTACGAGGGCTTCACCTGGTCGCACGCGTCCATCTTCTACAACGTGTGCGAGCGCATCCCGGGCGTGAAGACGCTGGTCCAGGTGGGCCTGCGCGACATGAGCGAGAACGAGCACCGCTACATCGAGGACTCCGGCGGCCGCATCCACGCGTTCTACGACGCCGTCCTCCAGCAGAACCGCTTCGACGGCCTGCCCTGGAACCAGCAGGTGAAGCAGATCGTCGACAAGCTGCCGCAGCAGGTCTACCTGTCCTTCGACATCGACGGCCTGGACCCCGTGCTGTGCCCGAACACCGGCACCCCGGTTCCCGGCGGCCTGTCCTTCCCGGAGGCCACCGCGCTCGTCGCGGGCGTCGTGCGCTCGGGCCGCACCATCGTCGGCTTCGACCTGACCGAAGTGGCCCCCGACCCGGAGGGCAGCGAGTGGGACGCCAACGTGGGCGCCCGCCTGCTCTACAAGATGATCGGCTGGATGCTGAAGTCGCAGAAGGCCTGAGGCGTCAGGCCACGCGCGGCAGCGACACGCTGAACGTCGCGCCCTGCCCGGGGCGCGACTCGGCGGAGAGCGCGCCGCCGTGCAGCTTCGCCAGCTCCGAGGCCACGTAGAGCCCCAGCGCCTCGCCTCGCGCGGGGCCCTCCGGGAAGGGCTGGAACAGCCGGGGCAGCTCCGCTTCGGGGATGCCCGGCCCCGGGTCGCTCACGCGCACCAGCACCTGCTCCGCGGACGCCTCCAGCTCCACGCGCACCCCGCCCTGCCGGGCCGCGTTCGACAGGAGCACGTCGAACACCTGCTCCAGGCGCTCCGGATCGAAGCGCAGGCCCACCGCCTCCGGGGGCACCGTCACCTCCACCGGCACCGCCGGCCCCGCGGTGCGGCACCGCGCGAGGGAGGCCTCCAGCGGCTGGCGCAGGTCGCCCTCCACCGGCCGCAACGTCACGCTGCCCGCGCTCAGCCGGGCGGCGTCCTGGAGGTAGCGGCCCATGCGCTCCAGCGACTGGAGCTGCGCGCCCAGCGCCTCCACCGCGCCCCTGCCCGGCGGGGGCAGGTCGCGAAGCGTGCGCAGCTCATGCTTCGCGGCCTCCAGCGGGCCCTGGAGCGACTGCGCCACCCACCGGCTCAGCGCCTCCACGGGCGTGGCGGGCTCCGGGGGCGCGGCGGGGGCCTTCGCCAGCACGTCGTGGACCAGTGCCTCGAAGTCGGTGATCTCAAAGGGCTTGTTGAGGAACGCGGCCGCATCCGGCGAGCCCTGCTGGAGCACGGCGCTCAGCAGGATGATGGGCACCTCGCGCAGGCCGGGCTCCTGCTTCAGCCGGCTGCACAGCTCCATGCCGCTCATGCGCGGCATCATGTGGTCGGTCACCACCAGCCGCGGCCGGTGCGCCCGGGCGAGCGCCAGGGCCTCCTCGCCATCCCTCGCGCGCACCACGTCGTGCCCCAGGTCCTCAATCACCTGGCTCAGGACTTCCAGCACCGCGGGTTCGTCATCCGCGACCAGGACGAGACTCATGCGCAACCACTCCCAAGGCCCCCGCGGGCAGCCAGCGACACGCCGCGCCGGGACTCCCAGGACTGCCCCTGCTCCCCCAACGCCGCAATCGGCCCAGGGCAAGGACGTTCTGCCTGAAAGTGCGTTCGATCACGGCCGCACCATCTGGTCTATGAAGAGCGGGACGCCGCTTCCAGACACCCAGGGAATGGCTGAGGCCTTCCCGACATTCAGACTGTCTTCCGGGAGACATTTCCCGGCGGCGTACGGAGGAAGGCATGAGGGCAGCACACATCCGGTGGGGGCTCTTGCTGTGGGGGCTCGTGCTGGCGCTTCCGGCGCACGCGGACCTGTCCCGGCGCCGCAGCGACGTGGTGGAGGTGGTTCAGAAGGTCTCCCCGGCGGTCGTCTACATCGGCACCGAGCAGGAGGTGGAGTCGCGCTTCCGGGGCCGGCCCCGCTCGCCCCTGGAGGAGTTCTTCGGCCAGGGCATGGCGCAGCCGGAGACGCGCCAGCGGATCACGGGCCTGGGCAGCGGCGCCATCATCGATCCGTCCGGCATCATCGTGACGAACGACCACGTCATCCGGGGCGCCTCCGCCATCCACGTGGTGCTCGCGGACGGGCGCACCTTCGACGCGGAGGTGGTGGGCAGTGACGCGAACAACGACCTGGCGGTCCTCAAGGTCAACGCGAAGGAGCCCCTGCCCACCGCGAAGCTGGGCACCAGCTCCGACTTGATGATTGGCGAGACGGTGGTCGCCATCGGCAGCCCGTTCGGCCTGAGCAAGACCGTCACGGCGGGCGTGGTGTCCGCCACGGGCCGCACCTTCCGCGCGGACGACCGCGTCTACAACGACTTCCTCCAGACGGACGCGGCCATCAACCCGGGCAACTCCGGCGGGCCGCTGCTCAACGTGGACGGGGAGATCATCGGCATCAACACGGCCATCTACGCCAACGGGCAGGGCATCGGCTTCGCCATCCCCGCGGACAAGGTGCGGCGCATCGTGGAGGAGCTCACGCGCTTCGGGAAGGTGCGCCCCGCGTGGGTGGGCATGGACACGGCGGACCTGCCCTCGCAGGTGGCCGCGCGGCTCGGGTGGGACCGCACGTACGGTGTCATCGTGACGAACGTGGATCCGGACAGCCCCGCCGCGCAGGCCGGCGTGCAGCGCGGTGACGTGGTCGCGGAGCTGGGCGGTTCGCGGATCCAGGACGCCGAGGATTTCGACTCGCGCGTGCGCGGTTATCCGGCCCGCTCGGTCTTCCCCTTGGTCCTCTTCCGAGCAGGCGGCAACCGCACGGTGCAGGTCACGCCGGTCGAATTTCCGGCTCGCCTGCTTGAGAACCTGGCGTGGGAGAAGCTGGGACTCCGCGTGAAGGAGAGCAAGGGCGGGATGGCGATTGCGTCCGTGCGTCCGGGGTCGGCCGCCTCGGAGATTGGGCTGGAGCCGGGGGACGTGCTGTTGCGGATGAACAATCAGCCGGTCCCCACGGGTGACACTTTCCGTGAAGCCCTGCTGACGGCGCGACGGGGACGTAGCGTGCTGTTGCTCGTGCGGCGCGGGCGTTATGGCTACCACCTGACGCTGCCTTTCGAAGGCCAGCGACTCTAGGCGCGACCCGGGGATTCCAGGATCGACGGGAAGGGCACTAGCATGCCGTTCCCATGAGTTCGCCTCGCTATCAGTCACTCGGCCCCCTCCTTGCCGGAGAGGGCTCGCGTGCCTTCCTCGGACTGGCGCTGGAGGAAGGCGCCACGCCCCGCCCCGTGGTGCTCATCTGGGCACCGCCTGAAATCGCGCAGAACCCGGAGCTGGTGGCGCGCCTGGAGCGCGAGACGAACCGCGCCATCGTCTTCGAGCACCCGAACATCCTGCGCGTGCACGGCCTGGAGAAGCTGGACGGCGGCCTCGCGCGCGTCACCGAGTTCGCGGACGGCGAGCCGCTGCGGCGCGTGCTGGAAGCCAACCCGCGCATGTCGCCCGCGTTCGCGGCGCTGGTGGTGGCGGACGCGGCCATGGGGCTGCACTACGCGCACGTGGCGGGCAACGACGACGGCTCGCCGCTGGTGCACGGAGACATCCGGCCCGAGACGCTGATGGTGTCCTTCAGCGGCTACACGAAGGTGACGGGCTACGGCGCGCTGTCCGTGGCGCCGCGCGAGCGCGGTGGCAAGCGCGTGAAGAACCGCCGCGCGTACACGTCCCCGGAGCAGCTCTTGGGCGGACGTGAGGCGGTCAACGTGCAGTCGGACGTGTTCCTCCTGGGGCTCACGCTGCACGAGTGCCTCACGGGGAAGATGCCGTTCAAGGAGTCGGCGGATCCGGACAAGGCGGTGCTCAACCGCGCCCTGCCCCCGATGCCGGCGGACGTGCCGCTGAAGCTGGATGCCGTCGTGCGCCGCGCGACGACGAAGCGGGCGCTGGAGCGCTACCCGTCGGCGCTCGCGTTCCGCGAGGCGCTGGTGGATGCGATTGGCAAGCTGCCGACGCACGAGGAGTTCGCGGAGCACCTGGCGAAGCTGTTCCCGCCGGAGGCCGAGGCGCGTGCGGCGCGCAGGGCGACGATTGAGAAGGGCATCGCGGAGGCGCTGGCGAAGGCGGGCATGCCGGCGCCGCAGATCGCGGAGCTCATCGCGAACGGCGCGGGGCTCGTGGAGCCCGTGAAGAGCAAGGTGCCGGAGTTCTCCTCGGAGAGCCCCAAGCCGGCGCCCGTGCAGCCCGTGGCCTCCGCGCCCGCGCAGACGCCGGTGGCGCAGACCTCGGCGCCCGCGCAGGCTTCTACGGCCGCTGTCACGCAGAGCGCGCAGGCAGCGACGCCCGCGAAGAATACGTCGACCGCTCCGGTCGCGGCGTCAGCGCAGCCCACGGTTCCGAGTGCCGCGACGGTGCCTGCTGGCGCCACTGCGCAGACGGTGAAGCCCTCCCCTGCTCCGGCTGCATCCCCGGAGGCGCGGCCCTCGGGTCCCATCTTCGGCGGCGCGGCGAGCCCCACGGCGCAGACGGTGGCCGCGCAGAAGCCTTCACGCTCCTGGGTGCCGTACGTGGTGGGCGGGCTCGTGCTGACGCTCGGCGCGGGCGCGGTCATCGTCCAGCGCCAGCTCCAGGGCACGATGACGGTGGAGACCTTCGACGCGGGCCTGCCCATCGTCGTGGCCGAGCCCTTCGACGCGGGCGTCGAGGACGCGGGCGTGGACGCCGGTGTGGACGCGGGGCCCGTGATGGGCATCCTGGACCTCACCGTGGAGCCGCGCGTGGAGGTCACGCTCAACAACGCGCTGCTGGGCCGCACGCCGCTGTCCGCGTCGCTGCCGCCGGGCAAGCACCTGCTGACCTTCACCAACGGCGCGCTCGGCATCT
This sequence comes from Corallococcus sp. M7, assembly GCF_054512695.1. Lineage (NCBI taxonomy): Bacteria > Pseudomonadati > Myxococcota > Myxococcia > Myxococcales > Myxococcaceae > Corallococcus > Corallococcus sp. M7. Next base: position 4,276,985 of record NZ_CM137252.1, on the reverse strand, counting down.
CCGTGTCGCGCACCGTGACGGTGGCCCCCACGGGCCGCTCCGCCTACCAGTTCTTCCTCAACAAGGCCTTCATCAACGTGCGAGGTCCCGCCGGCGCCAACGTCTCCGTCGACGGCAAGCCCGTGGGCACGGTCCCCGTGGAGGAGCTGGACGTCTTCGAGGGCTACCACCGCCTCAACGTCACCGTGGGCCCGTCACACTGGCAGAAGACCTTCACCATCGAGCCCGGCCAGCGCGTCAACTTCGACGTGGACTTCCAGGAGCCGCAAGAGGCCGCGGAGGAGTAGGCGCCGGTTGGCGGGACGCCTTCACGACGGGGCTCGGGGATGGACAGACACCCCGCGCCCTGGCTCGTGAGGCGCCCCCACCACGCGTTTCGTGGGGCCTGACGCCCGCGCCACCTCCGGACATACCGGAAGTGCAGTGGGTTGCGACAGCTCCTCCCCCCGGGAGAGCATGGCCCCAATGACTGCTTCTTCCGAGCACGGAGGCCCGGCGGCGCTCGACGCACCGGATGTCGTGGGCGCCTTCAAGGGCCGCACGCTGGGCGTGGCCATGGTGGGCAAGGTGCTGGTCATTGCGCACAACGCACTGCCGCCCGCGCAGGACGAGTGGGTCCACTACTGCGACCTCGTCGGCCAGAACATCACCACCATGAGCGCACAGCTCGTGGTGGCGGAGGGGCATGGCCCGAACGCCGCCCAGCGCCAGCAGGCGCTCGACCAGGGCGCGAAGGTGAAGGGCGCCATCATTCCGCCCACGGCCGTGCTCACCCGCTCGCCGCTGGTGCGCGGCATCGTCACCCTCTTCAACTGGTTCACCCCCAAGGCCATGCGCGCCTTCCCTCCGGAAGACCTGGAGGCCGCTGCCCGGCACCTGAAGATGAGCGACGCCGAGCTCCAGCGCCTCGTGGACATCGCCCACGCGCTGCGGCCTCAGGAGGCGTGACACCTGGCGTCCAGCGTCCGCCTGTCCGGAGGACGCCGGCAACAGGCGCAGCTCGCCTGAAATCGAGGCCTGGCGAAATTCAGGCGGGCTCATGTCATCGACTGACGACTCCAACGTATAAGCCGAGCATGAACCTGCTTCTCAACCTGTTGTGGATCATCTTCGGCGGAGGGCTGGTGCTCTGCCTCGAGTACCTGTTGGGTGGGCTGGTGCTCTGCCTCACCCTCGTCGGCATCCCGTTCGGCGTGCAGTGCTTCAAGATGGCCGGGCTCGCGCTGATGCCCTTCGGCAAGGACATCGAGGATCTTCCCAGCGCGGGCGCGATGAGCTTCGGGCTCAACATCGTCTGGGCGCTCTTCGCTGGAATCTGGATCTTCCTCACCAACGTCGTCATCGGCGTCGGCCTGGCGCTGACGATCATCGGCATTCCCTTCGCGCTGCAGCACCTCAAGCTCGGAATGGTCGCGTTCGCCCCCTTCGGCAAGCGCATTCGCGGCTGAGCGCCTCCCCGATTCCCGCCGCGCGAGGACGCGACGGGGCCGGTCGCGCTCAGAGCATCTCGCAGTAGTAGAGGGTCATGGACTCGCACCACCAGCCGGCGCACTTGGCCCCCCGGATGAAATGGTTCGCGGGCGCGATGAAGGTGGACTTGAACTCGGCGATGGGGTCCGACCAGTAGCAGTTGCCGGCGGTGCGGCCGGAGATGGGCGTGCACTCCAGCGAGACGTCGTCGCAGTAGCCCCCCGAACACGACAAGCCCGTCACCCACGATCCATTGGGGCAGATGGTGGGGCGCGTGGACTCCTCGGAGAAGGACGGCGTCCAGGTCGGATAGCCCTTCGTGGTGCCGCTCGGCGGGGTGTTGCAGCCCAGCCGGACGTTGTCGCACCAGGCGTGGCTGCAGGACGCGCCATAGGCCCAGCGCGGTCCCGGAGCACTTCGCCGGGGCCAGCTCCTCCGACGTGGTGTACCAACCCCAGCTCGCCTGTTCCTGGTCCGCCAGTGAGAGCTCCGCCCCGGGCGCGCCCCCCTCGTCCAGACCGTCTTCAGTGACACCCTCCGGGCCACAGGCCGTGAGCGTAAACAGGGTCAATGCCGCCACCATCCGTCGAAGTGCCATGGATTCCGTTCCCCTCTCGTGAAGTTGCTGAAGGGATTACGGCGCGCGCCGCGAATATTCTGGCCATGACGGATATGAGAGATGTCGCAACGTCTTCCGGTGGCCCCAGATCACTGCCATGAACAGGATGGACATGGCCGCGAGCACGAGCGGAATGACGATGGGGCCCAGCAGCAAGCCCGCGAAGAAGCCTCCTACGCCCCATGCCCACCCGCCTGAGATGAAGCCCCACACCGCCCGCGTGATACATCCCAGGAGTGCGCCGCCTAGCAACACCGGCTCAAGGATGGTCATTCGGACAGGATGGCCTTTGGGAGCCCTCCGCTGCATCCGGACCCCGAAAACCACTCTGCGGCAGCGGATACTCGACGCCGACCTGACACGGGAGGAGTCCTGGGGCGAACTCGCTTCTGCCAGGGCGCTGAATGCCAAAGGTTGCGAGAGCCGCCACCCTCGCGGGCTTCTACCGCCAGCACGCAAGTCTGGGGCCACCTCAGAGCAATGGTAGACAAGAAGGGGTCACGATCCACCGGACTGCTCGGCCCCTGAGAGGAGCAAAAACTTCTCTATCCTCTCATTGAGCACAGGAGAAAGAGGGATGTGAAGGGTCTGATGCGTTCGAATGAGATCCCAGAGCACCATCTTTGTCTGTCCCTCGAATGCCAGCGGGAACTGCTCGAAAAAGGGCCAGATGCTGTCCAAAGCTTCTTCGTAAGACTTCAGTGCTTCCTCATGCAGACCAAGCTCTCTCAACCTATCGCCCAGGTTGTTGAGGCTGCGGGCCAAGTCGGGCTGGAAGGCGTCGGGGTTGCGCTGAGCAAGGACGCGGTACAGTGCCACGGCCTCCTGAGCGGCCTTCAGTGCCTCCTCGTTCTGGTCCAGCGCGCTCAAGTTGATGCCCAGGTTACTGAGGCTGCTGGCCAAGTAGGGCTGGAAGGCGTCAGGGTTGCGCTGAACCAGGACTCGGTACAGTGCCACGGCCTCCTGAACGGCCTTCCGAGCCTCCTCGTGCTGGCCTACGTTGCTCAACATGGCGACCAGGGTGTTGAGGCTCATGGCCAAGTCGGGCTGGAAGGCGCCAGGGTTGCGCTGAGCGAGGATGCGGTGAAGTGCCACTGCCTCCTGAACGGCCTTCCGGGCCTCCTCGCGCTGGCCCAGCGAGTTCAACCTGGCGCCCAGGTTGTTGAGGCTTATGGCCAAGTCGGGCTGGAAGGCGTCGGGGTTGCGCTGAACGAGGACTCGGTACAGTGCCACGGCCTCCTGAGCGGCCTTCAGGGCCTTCTCGCGCTGGCCCACGTTGCTCAACATGGCGCCCAGGTTACTGAGGCTGCGGGCCAAGTCGGGCTGGAACGAGTCGGGGTTGCGCTGAGCGAGGACTCGGCGAAGTGCCACGGCCTCCTGAGCAGCCTTCAAGGCCTCCTCGCGCTGGCCCATGTCGCTCAACCTGGCGCCCAAGCTACTGAGGCTGCGGGCCAAGTCGGGCTGGAAAGAATCAGGACTGCGCTGAGCGAGGACGCGGTACAGTGCCACGGCCTCCCGAGCGGCCTTCAGGGCCTCCTCGCGCTGGCCCATGTCGCTCAACCTGGTGCCCAGGTTGCCAAGGCTCATGGCCAAGTCGGGCTGGAAGGCGTCGGGGTTGCGCTGAACGAGGACTCGGTACAGTGCCACGGCCTCCTGAGCGACCTTCAGTGCCTCCTCGCGCTGGCCCATGTCGCTCAACCTGTTGCTCAGGTTGTTTTGAAGCCGTGCCCGCTCCGCGAGCATGTCCTCCTGTTCAGAGACACCTAGCCCTCCCAGGAGTGTTCGATCAACCCATTCAGCAACTCTGCGAAGCGATACGGTCTGGTCAGGGATACCTGCCGACTCCAACTTGAGAGCCAAACGCTCGTTTCCAAGTGCTTCGAGCTGATCAGCCAGTGCATCGCCGAGAACCGAGAATGCGGTGTGCAAGCCCACCGCCTTTGCGGCTTGCAGAGCGAGGAGCGCGCGCTGATGCAGAGAGGCGGTAAGGAGTCGCTCGATCCAGGGTCGCACCACATCAGGTCGCGCGGCAGATGCACGGCCCAAGACCTGGAAGCCCATGCCTACCGCCCCTGTCCTTTCATTCTCAGGGAACACCCGATCAATCCAATCAGGTGGTGGACGAGCCTCTTCCTGGTCCGGGGAGGCGGTACGAAGCACCATGCCTTCGCCGAGGAGGTCTGGCTCCAAAGGAGGAAGGAATGTCGAACTCCCGGTGCCAGTCCGCTGGTAGATGCGATGAAGCAACCACAGCAACAGCCTTGTGCTCTCGGACAGCGTACCGCCGAAGAGAGCCTGCGCGGTATGTACGGCCGTGTCTTGGTCCGCAAGTCCTCCACGAAGCGTTGCGGCGGCAACCACCTGTCTCGCCATTGAGCGCTGGAACGAAAGTTTCACATCATCCATCCGGGCTCGCGACTCCCAGAACCGCTCCTCATGGTCGAGGACCACATCCATCAGCGAGTGAGCTTCGAACTTGGAGCCTTCCACTTCAGCGAGCGCCGCCATGTGGAGGTAGAGAACCCGTTCGAAGCGCCGATCAGTGAGGGGAGGACTGTCCCGCTTCCGGTATGACTTGCCGCGCTCTTTCGCGAACCTTTCTGCCGCCTCGTGGAACACCTGCTCACGCTCGTCCACATGAGTCGCCAGCGGCGTCAATTCATAAGGGGTGCCGAGCCATTGCTTCAGCGCGGCATCGGACTGGAGCAGCGACTGCCACCAGTCGCCCGCACTGCGAGCGAGCAACAACAGGCGTACAGGGCGATGCGCTCCTGAGTCCTGCTGCTGGGCGTAGCGCAGTACCCGCATCAGCACTGCACTCAGATCGGCGCGGCTCTCCGCATAGTCGATCACCACCATCACCCGTCGGCCGAGCGCCCAGAGTCGCTCGAACCAGTTCTCGGGTACATCCTTGGGCAGGAAGCCGACAACCCACTCTTCAGAAAGGCGGCTCATCCACTCGATGGCCAGTCGGGTCTTGCCGATTCCTCCCTCCCCGTGAACCAGCCGGGCCGCGACTGGCGGTCCCTCTCTGCTCCATCGATTCAACTCCGCGAGGACCTTCTCGCGTCCGCGTTCATGGAACGGAACGACTGCGTAACGCGCATTCAAGAGCGCGGAGGGAGGCGGATCTTTTGGCAGACGCTCTTTCGTTCCTGGGATGAGGAGGTCATCAACCCCAGGGATGAGTTCCAGGTCGAGCTGTTCGCGCAAGAACGCAAGCAGGCATTCGGCGGAGGCTCGCGCAGCGAACTGTTTGAAGTGGTCGTCACGGCCTTGATTGGCGAAGTCCATGACCCCCTTCATCACCAGGGCCTTGAGGTTCTTGTCGCTCTGGGCATGGGCTACCGCCCCAATAGCCGCGGCTTCCATCTCCAACCCCAGCGTCTTGCGCATGGACTCAGAGATGAGGTCCCAGATGGCTTCGTCCTCCACAACCTGATTGCCGCTGCCCATCGGCGCGACGTGGACCTTGAACGGGCGCATCGTCCCTGTGGGAGCGAGGTCTGGCAGTTGGTTGCGATGCTTGATCAGCACGGCCCCGATGCGCTTGCGCCCCTTTTCCGTCAGCGTGAGCGTGCCGAGCTCCACGTCTCCGGAGTTCCAGAGCAACTCGATGACCTTCTCCCATTGAGGGCAGGACGTCTCGCAGTCGGGATGAGACGCAGGGTCTGCGACGCCCTGGTGCAATATCGCCAGCACCCAGTTCTCCTGCCACTCGTAGGAGATGGGGCGCTTCTTCCACCACTCCTGGTTCTGGAAGCGCGTCTTGAAGTCGAAGTGCTCGAGCGCCACTTTCCAGGCGTCTGGAAGGTTGTATGTCTTGAGGTCCTGCTTCACGCCATCGGGCTCTCGCTTGCCCGTGTCGTGGAAGAACAACCGCTCCGGGGCGATCACGTCCCCCAGGCTTGTCTTGCGAGGGTGTCCCGCACAGACACCGCTCATCGCTACGCACCGGGGCCGGTACGCTTCCACGAGAGGCAACAACGCATTCGCCGCCGCGACCCCTCCCATGTCCCCGGCTTGGGCCACCACGACTCGAAGGGGCTTTCCCCCCTTGCCGCGAAAGTTCCGGAACGCCACCGGGAGTTCGTTGGGTCCCTTCTCTTCCTCCCAGCGGCTTCCCTCCCACGCGCCGTCTTCCACCTTGAGCGCTTCCTGGTACTCCAGCGTGATCGCTGTCAGGATCACCACGTGGGCTTGACGCATGCGATTCCCGTTCGCAGACACGCCCGGAGCGTACTGGCACCGAATGAACGGTACCAAGGGAATCTACGCGGAGCTCCGGCTCAGGCGGATCTCGTGCGCAGCCGGCCTTCGTAATCACGCTTGCCGATCGGTACACCGCGCGAGCGGAGGATGTCGTAGGCAGTGACGGCGTGGAAATGGAAGTTCGGCAGGGAGAACGAGAGGATGAACGTCTCCGACGTGAAGGCGAGCCTCCGCGGACCGATCTGAAGGTCCAGGTTCTTGCCCGCGCATCGGTCGATCTCGTCGGGCGTGAACGCCTCCAGCGCCACTTCCGCCTTGCCCATCATCGCCTGCAGGTCGGCGAACGGGACGGGTCCAACCAAGGCCGGCGGGGCGAACACACCGGTCTTGAGGGCTTCCACCCCCCACACGGAGTGGTGCCATGTGGCTTCGACCTGAAAGTGGAAGGGCGCCATGTCTTCGAAAAGGCGCGCGTTCACGAAGTCGTCGGGATTCGCCCCGGTCTCGGCGCAGTGCCTGGCCGCACGATCGAGAAAGCCTGTCACGGCCCTCACGGTCTGCAGGAAGGTCGGCACGCTGAGGTCGTAGAGTGATGTTGCCATGGGCGTTCCCTCGAGTTCTGCCGCTCGCGTTTCCGCCCTTCCAGCATGCGCCCCACCCACCATGACAGCAAGCAGCGCATGGGAAGGACACTGACCGGGAGCCCATGCACCGCAGGCCGAGCCGGCGCGGCGCCACACCACAATCAGGCAGCCGCCTGATCAGGACGGGAGCCAAGCCCGGCTGAGCCCATTTGGAGGGACCGGCTTGCCTGTTCACCCGCCGTCCGTGCCAGACTGGCCGGATGAACCGCGTCCTCCTGCTGGCCGCACTGTTGAGCCTCGTTGCATGCAAGGGCAACATCGGGCCAAACACCAACGACGGCGGCCCCAACAAGCCAGTGGACCCAGTGGATCCCGGTGGCCCCGTGGGCGCCGCGTGCGTGGTGCAGTCGGTGCTCACCAATCGCTGCGCCAGTTGTCACGGCGCGATGCCGACGCAGGGGGCGACGATGCCGCTGCGCACCCTGCACGACATGCGGGTGAGCTCGGCGATGGATGGGAAGCTCAGCAACGCCCAGCGCGCGCTCATCCGCATGCGCGACGACGCGTCTCCGATGCCGCCATCACCGCATGAGCGCGCGAGCGCGGCCGAGCGCACCGCGCTCGAGACCTGGATCAAGGAGGGGATGCCCCTCTGCAGTGGCACGGACGGGCCGCCCGTGACCGTGGTGGCCGAGCCCAACCTGCTCGATCAGTCCGCGCTCTTCACCTGCACCGACGGCGTGCGCTCGGATGCGCCAACGCGCATCCGCCGCATGAACCGGCGCGAGTTCACCCGCAACGTCGGTGGCTCGGTCGAGCGCAGCTGGACCGGGTTCAGCTTCTACGACAACCCGCTCGATCCCAGCGCCATCGAGCAGTACAGCTCCTGGGCCACGGACGAGACGCTGGACGAGGCCACGGTGGAGCTCTTCCTGCCGGTGGTCGGCGCGGCCGCCTCGCCGTGGACGATGAACTACCCGGACGGCAACCGGATGGAGCGTGTCTTCACCAACAACCGCTTCAGCTGCATGTTCAACGACGCGAACCCGAGCGACACCTGCAAGCGCTTCCACCTCGGTCAGATGCTCGAGTTCGGCGTCTTCTTCCGCCCGCCCACCGAGGATGAGCTCAACCGCCTCACCGCCTTCGCGACCACGGTCATCGCGCAGGAACCGAGCTACTCCCCGCAGACCCGCGCGGACTCCATCACGCGGATCTCCAACGCCGCGTGGATGATGACCGGCGCCATGTTCCGCCGTGAGATGGGCGGCGAGCCGGCCGACGGTCGCGTGGAACTGACCAGCCTCGAGCTGGGCTCGCAGCTGGCCTACGCGCTGGGAGGGCGCGCGCCCTCGGCCACGCCGAGCTTCGTGTGGCCGTACTACTCCGCGCCCCTCGAGGGGCATCTGGCGGACGTGGCCGTTGCCGCGAAGGATGGCTCGCTCACGCAGGACGCGACGACCACGGCCCTGATCCAGAAGTACCTGGGCGGCGTCGACGCCAACCAGAACGGGACCCCGCGCTTCGATCTGGTGCAGGACTACAACGAGGAGCAGCGCTCCAAGCGCGGGCAGTACTGGCTGGGTGACGGCGTCGCGGGCTTCTTCCGTGAGTGGCTCGGCTACGGGCACGTGTCCGCGGTGTTCAAGGAGTCCCCGGCGGCGACCTCGCGCTTCGAGCTCGAGGGGCTCGGCTACATCAGCGCGGTCTCGTACGACAACCTGCTCACCAACTTCCATCCGCTGGAGCCGACCTTCATCCAGCAGTTCGACGATCTGATCGCGCGGGTGGTGGTCGAGGACAAGGACGTGCTGGCGAACCTGCTCACCACGCGCACCTTCTACGTGCCCTCCATGCAGAACGCGGCCTACGACTCGCACAAGGGCCTCTCGCACCCCTACAACGTCAGCGAGATCCTCCCGGCGACCGTCGCGGGCCGCTGGAAGACGCTGCCTGCCACGGAGCGCGCGGGGGTGCTGACCCACCCGGTGTGGCTGGCCGCGCACGGCGGCAACTTCGAGGACGATCCATCCATCGTCCACCGCGGCAAGTGGGTGCGCGAGAACCTCCTGTGCGGCTTCGTCCCGCCGCTCAGCAGCGTGCAGGTGGCGGCCCGGGTCGGCGCTCACGCCGCCGACAAGAACGCGCGCCGCCGGCTGCAGGAGGCGACCGCCGGAGCGCAGTGCCAGGGTTGTCACCGGCTGATGGAACCGCTCGGCCTGCCCTTCGAGATCTACAACCACGCGGGCTTCCTGCGCGCGCGGGATCACTCGCCCAGTGGAGGCTGGACCACACCGGACGGAAGCTCGACGCTCACGTCGATGCCGGACCCCGCGCTGGAAGGTCCGGTGCGCGACGCGGTGGAGTTGAGCGAGCGCCTGGCGGCCTCTCGGCACGTGAAGCGCTGCTTCGTGCGACAGGCCTTCCGCTACTTCATGGGACGCCCGGAGAACCTGAGCGACGCCTGCACGCTGACGCAGATGGAGCAGGCCTATGATCAGAACAACGGCTCGTTCTCCAAGATGCTGACCACGCTGATGACGAGCGACACCTGGAAGACGCGGCGTGCGCCGCAGGCTGGAGAGTGACTGCCATGTTCTCGCGACGAACCGTCCTGAAGGGCATGGCCGCCGGCCTCTTCGCGCCCTACTTCCACGACGTCTACGCCCAGTCGTCCGCGTTGCCGGCGCGCCTGGTGCTGGTCCTCGAGTGCAATGGCGTCTACCCTCGCGCGCTCCTGAGCACGGGCACCCGCGCGGCGCTGGGGGGACGCGCCAACACCTCCGACCGCCTCTTCTGGGACGCGTACAAGGACACGCCGCTGGTGCGTGAGGGCGACAACCTCGCCAGCGCGATCAGCCTCGGGCCGCTGGCGGAGTCTCCCGGCAACATCGACCTGGTGAACCGCTCCGCCGTGCTGCTGGGGCTCTCGAACCTCATCGCGGGCGGCGGGCACTCCAGCGGGACGGGCGGGCTGAGCTGCGCGGTGAACGGCGCGGGCGCGACCTTCGACGCGGTGATCGCACCTCGCCTGCGCCGGGGGGCACCGTTCGACGTGCTGCGCCTGGGCACCAGCTCCGCGCGCGTGTCGATCGTGTACGAGACCTGCGCGCTCGGCCCCCGCAAGCCCGCGGGCATCATCGTCAACCCGTCGCTCGCGTTCGACAGCACCTTCGGCTCGCTGCTCGGCGGCTCGACGAATGGGCGCGATCGCAAGATGCTCTTCGACTTCGCGCTGGCCGACTCGCGCAAGGCGCTGGCGGAGTTCAGGGGCAACTCCAACGAGCGGCTGAAGCTGGAGCGCTACGTCTCCTCGCTCGAGTCGCTGCGCACGCGGGAGGATCAACTCGCGGGCATGGCGGACCGCGTGCGGCCCTACCTGCCGCTGGCGCCGAAGGACAACCCGCTCCTCACCGGCGCGGGCTCACCACCCGACTCGCTGAAGTGGTTCGAGGCGCAGTTCCAGATCGCCACGGCGGCGCTCCTGGGCGGGCTGACGAACACGGTCGTGCTGGCGACGGGCACCTCTGGCTTCGACGTGGCCTATGGCCCGGACGTGAGCGACGTCCCGCGACACAGCTTGCAGCACGGCCTGGATGCGGGGCAGAACTGGGAGAAGGTCGCCGAGGTCACCCGCCGCCACGTGCAGTTGGTTGCGAACCTGGCGAGGACGCTGGCCGCCACGCCCGAGGTCGGCGCGAGCGGCTCGATGCTGGATCACACGGCGATCGTCTTCATGTCCGACAACGGCGAGCAGCACCACTCCACCTCGCGTGAGTGGCCGAAGCTCGTGGTGGGCGGCAACGCGCTGGGCCTGAAGACCGACGGGCGCACGGTCGTGTACCCGAAGTACGACGCGCCCCGGAACCGGCAGGTCTCCAACCTCTTCAACACGCTCGGCCACGCGTTCGGAGACGCGGACTTCAACACCTTCGGGCAGGAGGGCAGCACGCGCATCGCGCCGGGACCGCTCAGTGAGCTGTATGGCTGAGCCGCGAGCGCGGGCTGCGGAACCTGTCAATCGCGTCGTCGAGGCGTGAAGAGCCAGGCGGCCGAGCGCGAGGACGAGGACTTCATGCCCGTCCTTCGCTCGCGCCCAGGGTGACGAGAAGCTCGTCCAGTTGCTGGAACGTCTCGACCAGCGCTTCCGCCGCCCCGCCGGCAGCGTCGAGCGCTTCCTTCGAGGCGTAGAGCTCGCTCACGACCAGCAGCGTCTTGCCCTCTTTCTCCTCGAAGGTCACCGTGGTGACGGACCCATCGTCACCATTTTCCTCATTGGTCCAGACGAGGCGCGAGTGCGGTGTCACTTCGGTGTACGTACCGAAGAACGCCATCCCCTGGCCGAACACCAGACGGTACGTGCCCCCGGTACGAACATCCATCTCGCAGGAAACCAGGGTCATTCCCAGCGACTTTGGCACCCACCACTTCTTGAACAGCTCGGGCTTTGTCCACGCCTCGAACACGATGCGTGCCGATGCATCGAAGGTTCGCGTGACGACGGTCTCACGCTCGGACTTCCGTTCCACGGTCGTGCGGTTCTTCATGGGTCCTGCTCCTTCCGTTTCAATTCCTCGACAACCTTGTCCAACTCGTCGAAGCGTGCGTCCCAGAGCTGGCGGTAGCTCTCGAGCCATGCCATCTCTTCCTCCAGTCGGCGCGGGCCGATCTTGCAGGTCCGCACGCGCCCGACCTTCTCCGTGCGCACGAGCCCGGCCCGCTCCAGGACACCGACGTGCTTCTTCATGCCCGTGAGGGTCATGTTGAACTTCTCTGCGAGGTCCGTGATCGAGGCCTCCGCACGCCCGAGCTGCTCCAGAACACCGCGTCGGGTGGCGTCAGAGAGCGCGGCAAACGAAGCATCGAGGCCAGCACTTGAATACTGAACCATGTGGTTCAGTGTCTAGCACGCGGATGGATGGCACGCAAGGGCAAGCCTGAGCTGGGCCTGTGGGTTGGAACCCAGGCCGCTTGCGTCCAACCAGATGACTCCTATTGGGCCGCATGTGGCCCCCACCGTGGCCGAATCAAGCGCCGAGCTTCCGGGGACGCAGCAGCGCGGCGGCCAGCGCGACTCCATAGAGCACCGCGCTTCCATGAACCGTGAGCGCGAAGGCGAGCGAGGCACCGCCATGCATCACGGTCAGCGCGTCCACGGTGGGCATCACGATGCAGGCGAGGACGAAGACGCCCGCGGCCTGCCGCTGCCGGATGGCCACCAGGGCGAACATCGCCAGTGCCACGCCCAGGTCCCTGCCCGCCTTGACGTACAGCCAGGGGATGACCTCGCTCCCGGAGTCGCGCAAACCGAAGCCCCTGGCCGCGCTGAGCGGGTCCCTCAGGGCATTGAGGCTGAGGAACAGCATGAAGGCGCCCAGCAGCAAGGTGGCCAAGGCCGTGGGTGAGGTGAGCTTCCAGGACAACGGTGAGGGACTCGGGTTCATGAGGCCTCCGGCTGAAGCGCGGATGTCGTTCATGGACGTGAATGTGACGTCCGGCCCCCGGAGAGGCCATTCGCGGACGACTCAACCTTTTGTCTGAAACGCTCAAGGCGCGAGCGCTGGGGACAGCCCGCTGCTAGCCTCGATGTCATGGCCCTCTCACACGCCTCCGACCTGCTGGGGCAGATTCTCGAGCGAACCCGACTGCGCGGGCAGCTCTACTGCCGCACCGTGGCGCGGGCCCCCTGGGGGCTGCGCTTTGCTCCCACGGCCTCGGCGTCCCTGCATCTGGTCATCGCTGGCTCCTGTCACCTCACGCAGGGCCGGGACAGCGTCGCGCTGGGGCCGGGGGATGTCGTGCTACTGCCGCGCGGCGACGGGCATGCCATGGCGGACTCGCCCCGCAGCCCCAAGGTGAGGCTGGAGGATTGGCTGGCGACACGTGGCGAAGGGGCTTCCGCGTATGTGCTGGGCGGGACCGGCGTGGAGTCGCGGGTGCTCTGCGGCTTCTACGCGTTCGACGAGCCGGGGGCGCATCCCGTGTTGCGGCTGCTTCCCGAGCGGGTCCACCTGCGGGGGGCCTCCGAGGACGCGCGTGCCCTGTTGCCCACGGTGTCGCTGCTCGAACGGGAGTACGAGCGGGGTGAGCGAGGCGCCTCGGTCATCGTCTCCCGGTTGCTCGACATCCTCCTGGTGCAGGTGCTTCGCGCCTGGGCCGACGCGCAGCCGCCGGGCGGCGCGGGCTGGTTGGGAGCGCTCGGTGATGCGACGCTCGCCAGCGCCCTGGGCTGGATGCACGCGGAGCCGGGGCACGGCTGGACCGTGAGCGAGCTGGCGCGGCGCTCGGGGACATCGAGGGCGACGCTCGCGCGCCGCTTCGCGAGTGAGGTGGGCGTGGCGCCGCATGAGTACCTCACGCGGCTTCGGATGCAGGAGGCCGCGCACGCGCTGCGTGAGGGACAGGACGGGCTCGCGGCCATCGCGGGCCGCGTGGGTTACGAGTCCGAGTTCGCCTTCAATCGGGCCTTTCGGCGCGAGATGGGCGTGCCTCCCGGCGAGTACCGGCGCAAGGCCCGTGAGGGCTGAACCGGACCGGGAACTCCTGAGTCCTGCCCACCGCTGTTGACGGGCCTGGGGCCGGGTCGGCACGCTCTCAGGCCATGGAAGATTGGCGGGTCCAGGCAGAACCGCGGAAGAAGGCACTCAGCGCGGCTCTACAGCCTGTTGAACACCACCGCGAGCAGGCGACACGCGATCCAGAGGTGCACCTGCCCGCGCTCGTCGACAGCTTGAAGGCGCTAAGCCGGTGTCAGCAGGAGTTCCACGACATCGACGCGGCCTTCGACTCCGCGACCGAGGCGGTGGACATCCTGCGGAGACTGGCGCAGGCAAGGCCCGACGCGTTCCTCTCCAGACTGGCGACGGAACTGCACGAACTGGAGCGGAGGCAGTGCAAGCACGGGCGCATGGAAGCGGCGCTCGCTCTCACAGTCGAGGCGGTGGCCATCCTGCGGAAGCTCGCGGAGGTGAATCCCGACGGCTTCCTCCCCGAACTGGCCGCGTGCCTGCGCGATCAGGGCTGGTATCAAGGCGTGGTCGGTGAGCAGAAGGCAGGCCTTGCTTCCACGGCCGAGGCCGTGGCCCTCTTTCGTCAGCTCGCGGCAGTCAATCCGGACGCGTTCCTCCCAGAGCTGGCCGAGAGCCTGAACCGTCTTTCCGAGCGGCAGTACAGGCTTGACCTGTGGAAGGACCAGCTCACCTCCAGACTCGAAGAGGTGGCAATCCTTCGCAAGGTGGCGGAGGCGCGGCCGGTCGAGTTCCGACCCGCTCTGGCCTCAAGCCTGAACGCCCTGGGTTCATACCAGGCGGGAGTGGGACGGGAAGAGGCGCTCGCATTCAGGGCCGAGGCGGTGGCCATTGGTCGCCAGCTCGCGGCGGAAGATCCGGACACGCACGCCCCTACCCTGACCCTGCGCCTGAACGAACTCAGCCGTGAACTGAGCTGGCCTGATCAGGCCGAGGCGTCGCTCACCCTGGCGGAGGAGGCGCTCGCGGTCATCTGGCCGCTCTTCCAGGTCCGCCCGGTGGACTTCCACCGCTACGTCTCGCTGGTGCTCGAAGACCTGCTCGACACGCATCGGATGTGCGGCAGCAAGCCCCAGGGAACGGTCTTGGAGCGAATCAATTCTTTCAAGGCGATGGGCTTCCCGCTGTAGCCGCGGATCCGGCCGCGCCCATGGCCGCTTTCAATCACCAACAGCATCTCCAGCGCGCGCTACGCGGAAGCACGTATTTACTCCGAGCCCCCAGCGCGCAGCAGGCCTCCGTGAGCGAGCAGATGGAGGCATCCCGCGACGCGGAGCCCATCTGCGAGGAGCCGCGGACATCCGAGTCCGCGCCCTCCGCCGAGAGCTGAGCGCGCCCAGGGCCTGGAGGCCGTCAATCCTGCCGATACCGCTACCGGGCACGCGCGGGCGTCAGGCCGGCGCGAGTGCATGGACGCTGTCCAGCACGCGCGCCACGTCCGCGTCATGCGTGACGACCACCAGTCCGCGCCCGTGCGCCTTCATCCCGTCGAGGTCTCGCATCACGCGTGCCGCGGTGCGCGGATCGAGATGCTCGGTGGGCTCATCGAGCAGGAGCCAGGGGGCCTCTGACAGCCAGGCGCGCGCGAGGAGGACGCGCCGCCTCTCGCCTCCCGAGATGGCTTCACCCCCACGGCCAAGGGGCGTGTCGAGCCCTCGCGGCTGCCGCGCGTACCAGTCACCCAGGCCCGCCTTGCGCAGCGCCGCGATGGCCTCGTCGTCGGTGAGCGTCGCGCGCACGACCCGGAGGTTCTCTCTCAGGGTGGTGTCGAAGAGGTGCGCATCCTCGGTCGAGCAGTGCAGCAGCTCCACTCGACGCTGCTCGCTCACGTCCTTGAGCGAAACCTCGCCGAGCTTCACCCTCCCCTCCTTCGGAGGGAGGTGCCCCGCGAGGCTGAGCAGCAGCGTCGTCTTCCCGCTCCCGCTGGGCCCGGTGAGGGCGAGTGACCTGCCTCGCCGGACGGTGAGGTCGATGCCCGAGACGGCGGCGCTCCGGTCCGGCCAGCCGCATGCGAGCCCCTCCGCGCGCAGGTGGCCCCCCGGCGCTGGAGATGGGAGCGCGGAGGCCGGAGTCTCCACCTCGGGTGTCTCGAGGAACGGAAGCAGCCGCCGGGCGGCCTCGGTCGAGCGCAGCAACTGGGTCAGCGCCGCGGGCATGGACTGGAGGGCCTCGAACGCACCGAGCGGCACCAGCACGACGACACAGAGCTCCACCTGGGAGAGCGCTCCGCGTCCGAGCGCCGCGAAGCCGAGGACGAGCGCCGCCCCTACGCTCGCGCTCCACGCGCCATGCAGCAGGAAGGTCGCGGCGGCGGTCCAGCGAGCAGCCCGCGCGGAGAGGCACTCCAGGCGAAGGTCGTCCTCGCGCAGGACTCCAAGCAAGACCGGCGCTCGCCCCGAGACCCTCCACTCCGCCGCGCCTTCGAGCAGCTCCAGGGCGGTGGCCAGCTGATGCGACCGGGTGGCCGACGATGCCTTCTCCGCGAGGGCCAGCGCGCGCGCATTCATCCAGGGCGCAACACCTCCCGCGACGGCCAGGCTCACGGCCAGGGACCCTGCCGCCGCCGGGAGGAAGAAGGCGAGCAGTGCGACGCTGCCCACGCCGACACTGGCCGCGATGGCCATGGGCACGAGCGAGCGGATGACGGCCTCGCCCACCGCGTCCACGTCACCGCCGAGCCTCGCGACGAGGTCTCCGCGCTTGAGACCGAGGACCCGGGGCAGCGGCCCCCGCGCGAGCGCGTCCACGAGCCTGGCCCTCAGCCGCGCCACGCCCCCCAGGGCCAGCTCGTGCGCGACGAGCCGGTGTGCATAGCGGAGGCCCGCGCGAGAAAGCCCCAGGGCCCGCACGCCGACGATAGCCAGCGTGAGGTCGAGCACCGGCGGCATCTCGGCCGCGCGCGCGATCAGCCACGCGGACAACGCGCCCAGCGCCGTCGAGGCGAAGAGCGCGGCCGTCCCGAGCGCGACCGCGAATCCCACCGTGCGGGGACGCAGCCCGAGTTTCGGCAGCGCCTGGAACAAGGGATGGCGACTCATGCGGCCTCCGCGAGGGTGCCTAGGGATGCCGCGAAGCCCACTAAGCGGGGACGCAATCCGAGACCTGGCAGCACCCGGCATAAGGGATGGCGGCTCATGCGGCCTCCACGCGGGTGCCCAGGGATGCTGCGAAGCACACCAAGCGGGGACGTAATCCGAGACCTGGCAGCACCCGGCACAAGGGATGGCGGCTCATGCGGCCTTCGCGAGGGTGTCCAGAGAGGCCTCGTGCACCCACTGTGCAGGGACGCGGCCCAAGCTTTGGCAGCATCTGGCGCAAGGGAGATCGGCTCATGCGGCCTCCGCCAGGGTGTCCAGGGCGGCTGCATGCGCACACCGTGCGAGGACGCACCCCGAGTTCCGGCAGCACCTGGCGCAAGGGATGGCGGCTCATGCGACCTCCGCCAGGGTGTCCAGGGTTGCCACATGCGCTCGCTGTGCAGGGACGCAGCCGAGTTTCGGCAGCACCTGGAACAAGGGATGGCGGCTCATGCGACCTCCGCCAGGGTGTCCAGGGTTGCCACATGCGCCCGCTGTGCGGGGACGCCGCCCGAGTTCCGGCAGCACCTGGCGCAAGGCATGGCGGCTCATGCGGCCCCCACGAGGGTGTCCAGCGATGCTGCGTGCGCCACCGTGAAGGGACGCAGCGCGAGGTCAGGCAGCACCTGGCGCAAGGGATGGTGGCTCATGCGGCCTCCGCGAGGGTGTCCGAGGATACTGCGTGCGAGTGGAGCGTGAGGACGTCGTCCGCGATGGCCAGCGTCCTCGCGCGGTGGCTGACCAGGAGAAGGGTCGTTCCCTGCCGGGCGCGCTGCTTCAGCGCATCAAGGACGCGCTGCTCGGAGGTCTCATCCAGATGCGCAGTGGGCTCGTCGAGGAGCAGCAGCCGCTCGTCGCCCGCGAGGATCCGGGTGAGCGCAAGCCGCTGCCTCTGCCCCAGCGAGAGCCCCTGCCCGTCCCGCCCCAAGCGCGTGTCCCAGCCTTCGGGCAGCCGCGCGACGACGGCATCGAAGCCGGTGGCCTCCGCGGCGGCCGACAGGACAGAGGCCGGAATCACGCGCCCTCGGCAGACGCTCTCGCGCACCGTGCCTGGCTCCAGGTGGAGTCGCTGAGGCAGCCACGCGAGCTGGGCCCAGTACGTCGTCAAGTCGAGCGACCCGAGCGCGAGCGCCGCCGCTCCCTCGGGTCGCAGGAAGACGCTACCGCACGTGGGCGGCAGGAGCCCGAGCACCACCGCCAGGGCCGTGCTCTTGCCCGCGCCGCTCTCCCCTCTCAACCCGAGGATGCGTCCCTGCCCCAACGGCAGCACGAACGAGAGCCCCTCCGGTGCGCGGCACCCGACGTCGCGCGTGGCGACCGAGACGTCCCGCAGCTCCAGCGTCCCGGAGGTGAGCGGTGGCGCGGCGAGCGTGCCGCGCGCGGGCTGCGGGGCTTCGAGCCGCGCGATGGCCTGCGCCGCCGCCTCGGCTCCCTCCGCGGACGCGTGGAAGAGCGCGCCCACCTGCCGCAGCGGCGCATAGACCTCTGGCGCGATCAGCAGCACGAAGAGGCCCGTCTCCAGCGGCATCGCCCCTTCGAGCAGCCGCAGGCCAATCCCCACCGCCACGCTGGCGATGGAGAGCGTGGCGATCAGCTCGAGCACGAAGCTGGAGAGGAAGGCTCGCCGCAGCGCCTGAAGCGTGGTGCGCGCATGCGCCTCACTCAACCGCAGGACCTCGGCCGCGACGCCGCGCTGCCGGCCGAGTGCCCGGAGCGTGGCGAGCCCGGTGATGAGGTCCAGCACCCGCGCGCTCAGCTGCTGCATGCTCGCGAGCTGCCGCGCCGTGGCCTCGCGCGTGAAGCGGCCCACCAGGACCATGAAGATCGGAATGAGCGGCAGCGAACCCGCCATCAAGGCCGCGGAGACCGGATCCGCGCGCCACACGCAGACGAGCAGGGCCGGCGTCGCGAGCGCCGTGAGCAACAACTGCGGCACGTAGCCTTCGAGATAGGGCTGGAGCGCGTCCAATCCACGGGTCGCGAGCTCCACCTGCGCCACCCCACCCGCCGAAGCACGCTCCCCCTCCGAGCCGGACGCCAGCCGCGTGAGCAGGCCTTCCCGCAGCTGCGCGATGACCCGGTGCGCGCTCCGCTTCCCCGTCCATTCCTGGAACCCCGCCAGGGCCGCGCGCAGGAGCCACACGCCGCCGAGCCAGAGCAGGAGCCGCCCATGGCCCCCAGCCACCTCGCGTGCATGCCCCAGCAGCCGCGCCAGCCCTTGCGCTTGCAGGACCGTGAGCGCGACCATCCCGAGCCCCAGGCCCGCGGTGAGCAGCACGTAGCGCCGCGCGGCGCTCGCGTACCGCAGGAGCTTCGGGTCGAGCGGCTTCATCGGATGCTCAGCCCTCTCCCAGCGCCGGGTTGAGTTCGTCGACGGTGACGCGCTGGCGGAAGACCCAGTAGGTCCATCCCTGGTAGGCCAGCACGAACGGCACCAGCGCGACGGCGACATAGGTCATGATCCGCAGCGTGTAAGGGGTACTCGAGGCGTTCTGGACGGTGAGCGAGTGCGCCGGCTCCAGCGCAGGCATCACGTCCGGAAAGAGCGAGCCGAAGAGCAGCACGACCACGCCCGCGATGGCCAGACAGCTGAAGGTGAAGGACCAGCCTTCCCGCTCCCGCCAGACGCTCAGCGCCGCCGCCCCCAGCGCCAGGGCCACGAACCCCAGCACCGGCCACGTCCAGGCCACCGAGTATCGGACCTGCGTCCACAGGCCGAAGGCACCGCTGACGCCGAGCGTGGGCAGCGCCATCCGCCTGGCCCAGCCGAGCGCCCGCGTCCGCAGCGTGCCCTGGGTCTTCAGCGCGATGAAGACCGCGCCGTGGCTGAGAAAGAGCAGCGTGGTGGCCAGGCCGCCGAGCAGCGCGAACGGCGAGAGCAGGCCGAGGAACGTCCCGGTGAACTGATGATTCGCGTCGAGAGGCACCCCGCGCACGATGTTCGCGAAGGCGACACCCCAGAGCAGCGCGGGGATCCACGACCCCACCTGGATCGCCTGCTCCCAGCGGCGCTGCCACCGGGGACTCTCCAGCTTGGAGCGGAACTCCAGCCCGATGCCGCGGACGATCAACGCGATGAGGATCAGGAAGAGCGGCAGGTAGAAGCCGGAGAAGAGCGTCGCGTACCACTCCGGGAAGGCCGCGAACGTCGCGCCCCCGGCGGTGAGCAGCCACACCTCATTGCCATCCCAGACCGGGCCAATCGTGCGCAGCACCGCGCGGCGCTCCGCCGGGGTCTTGCCCAGGACGGAGAGCCACATCCCCACGCCGAAATCAAAACCTTCGAGCACGAGGTAGCCCGTCCAGAGGACCGCGATGAGACAGAACCAGAGTGTATTCAGTTCCATGATTGTTTATCGATGCCAGGAAAGAGGGCCGGGAACTCAATATCCAAACGACAGCGGCGCGGTCTCAGGATGGCGGTCCTCGCTCGCGAGGGTCGCCGGATGTTTCAGGCTCGCCCGGACGAAATGCCGCATCAGGTAGAACCAGACCGCCGCCAGCGCGCCGTAGACGCAGGTGAAGCCAATCAGCGTCGTCCAGACCATGGCGGGGGAGACGGCGGTGGACACGCCGCTGGCCGTCAGCAGGCGAAGCGCGTCCACGCCGGTGGGGTTCGGCGCCACCAGCCAGGGCTGCCGTCCCATCTCGGTGAAGATCCAACCGAAGGAACACGCGAGGAACGGGGTGGGCAGCGCCGCGAGGCAGAGCCGGGCGAACCGCTCCGAGTTGCTCGCCACGCCTCCACGCGTGAGCCAGAACCCGAACAGCGCCAGCGCCGCGCTTCCCACGCCCAGGCCGATCATCAGGCGGAAGGACCAGTAGGTGACGGCGAGGTTGGGCGCGTAGTCCGGGCCCGCTCCATAGCGCTCCTCGTAGCGCTTCTGGACGTCATTGACGCCCTCGAGCGGTGCCTGGAAGTCCGCGCGCGCGAGGTAGGACGTGAGACCGGGAATCTCCAGCAGATGGCGCACGCCCCGGCAGTCGTTGTTCAGGTCTCCCACCGCGAGCAGCGAGAAGGGCGCCCCGGCGCGCCCGTCGCAGAGCGCTTCGGCCGCGGCCATCTTCATGGGCTGCTGCTCGAACATCAGCTTCGCCTGGGCATCCCCGCTCACCGCCACGCCAATGCCGGACACGATGACGGTGACCAGGCCGAGCCGGAGCCCGCTGCGAAACGTCTGGGCCGCCACCGCTTCAGCCGACTGGCTCGAGCGCACCATCAGCCAGCCGCAGACGCCCGCCACGAAGGTGCCCGCGACCAGGAAGGCGGAGGTCACCGTGTGGGGGAAGGCCACGAGCACCGTGTTGTTGGTCAACACCGCCAGGATGTCCGTCATCTCCGCGCGCCCGGTGGCGGGATTGAAACGCGCCCCGACGGGGTGCTGCATGAAGGAGTTGGCCGCGAGGATGAAGTAGGCCGAGAGGTTCACGGCGAACGCCACCAGCCAGATGCAGGCGAGGTGCAGCGCGCGCGGCAGTTGCTTCCAGCCGAAGATCCAGAGCCCCAGGAACGTGGATTCGATGAAGAAGGCTGCCAGCGCCTCCATCGCGAGCGGAGCGCCGAACACGTCCCCCACGAAGCGCGCGTACTCGCTCCAGTTCATTCCAAACTGGAACTCCTGGACGATGCCCGTCACCACGCCGAGCGCGAAGTTGATCAGGAACAGCTTGCCGAAGAGCCGCGTCAGCCGGAGCCACGCCGGCTTCCGGGTCACCACCCAGAGCGTCTGGAGCAGCGCGACGAGCGGGGCGAGCCCGATGGTGAGAGGGACGAAGATGAAGTGATAGACCGTGGTGATTCCGAACTGCCACCGCGCGAGCTCTAGGCTGGTCATGACGGAAAAGCGTCATTGCAATCCCCCAGCCGCTCACGCCGTCTCGGATGCCTCCTTGCCCCCGCGCAACCCCTGCGCGGCGCCATGGGGGCCCGCGCAGATTCTGCGTTCCCGCGCGGCGGTTCGAGGCCCAACCGGCGAGCCTCACACCGTCCGGGAGAAACGGGGCTTCGCGGCCCTGGCGAGATAGGCGTCGAACACCATCGCCACGTTGCGCACGAAGAGACGGCCGAGCGCGGTCAGCTCCAGCTGCGTGCCGTCGCGGACCAGGAGCCCGTCGGCCTCGAAGGCGCGCAGCCGCTCCAGCTCCGGGGCGAAGTACGTCCCGCCGTCTTCGCCGAGGTCCGTCCAGAAGTTGCACATCAGTTGGGTGATGACGGCGCGGCGGCGCCGGTCATCCTCGGTGAGGGCGATGCCCCGCTCGGTCGCCAGGCGTCCCTCGGCCACCCGTGCGTAGTAGGCCGACAGCGGCCGCACGTTCTGGGCATACGCCCCTCCCACGTCGCTGATGCCGGTGCTGCCCAGCGCCACCACGTCCGACGCGGCCTTCACCGTGTAGCCCTGGAAGTTGCGGCCCAGGCGGCGCCCGGCCTGCGCGCGCGCCAGCTCGTCCTCGGGCACCGCGAAGTGGTCCATGCCGATGGGCCGGTAGCCCGCCGTCGCGAAGGCCTCCAAGGCGGCGCGGAACAGCTCCAGCTTGGTGCGGGCCCCGGGAATGGCCTCCGCGGGCATGCGCTTCTGGTGCTTCAGGACCTCCGGCATGAAGGCGAAGGAGTAGACGGCGAGCCGGTCCGGCCGCATCTCCAGCACCGTCTCCAGCGTGCGGACCCAGCGCGCCGCGTCCTGGTGGGGCAGGCCGTAGATGAGGTCGAAGTTCACGCCGGTGAAGCCCAGCACGCGCGCCTGCTCCAGCAGCGCACGCGTCTGCTCCGGCGTCTGGAGGCGGTTCGTCGTCCGCTGCACCTGGGGGTCGAAGTCCTGGAGCCCCATGGACACGCGGTTGAAGCCCAGCTGGCGCAGCAGTGACAGCTGTCCCGGCGTGGTCAGCGCGGGGTGGACTTCGATGGCCACCTCCGCGTCCGGCAGCGGCGTGAAGCGGCGGGTGAGCTCCGTCCACAGCCGCTCCAGCTGCGCCTCGGTGAGGAAGGTGGGCGTACCGCCGCCCCAGTGGATCTGCGACAGACGCCGCCGCGTGCCCAGCCGCTGCGCGACCAGGTCCATCTCCATGCAGAGGTGGTCGATGTACCGGTCCGCCGCGCTCGGGTCCTGGCGGATGACGACGTTGCAGCCGCAGTACCAGCAGAGGCTGCGGCAGAATGGCAGGTGGACGTAGAGGGACAACGGCTGCGTGGCCTCCCGCGCACCGGCCAGGGTGAGCCGCTCCGCGAGGGCGTCGGGGCCAAAGTCGCCGCGCCACTCGGGGGCGGTGGGATAGCTGGTGTAGCGAGGGCCGGCGACGTTGTACCGGGCCAGCAGCTCCTCGGACGGCGTGGGGATGTCGAAGCGGGGTTCCATCACCCCCTGCCCTGTTCCAAACCCCGTGCCAGCGCGCGTCCGAGGCAGGCCCCGGCGCGAGCGCGCAACGCCTGCGCACCGGCCGGAGGGATGCCTTGTCGGGCGCGGGTTCACGTCCAACATTGAAGGGACGGAGGCTTCAGGGGGCGACTTGGGCGAAGCGGCGATGGAGATGCCGAGGCGGGCGCGAGGCTGGAGCGGCATCCAGGTGTTCGCGCTGGGCCACTCCACGCGCACCCTCGAGGAGCTGGTGGAGATGCTGTGGGCGAACGGCGTACGGACGCTGGTGGACATCCGCACGGTGCCGCGCTCCCGCACGAACCCGCAGTTCAACGTGGACGTGCTGGGAAGGACGCTGGCACGGGTGGGGGTCGAGCACCTGCACCTGCCAGCGCTCGGCGGGCTGCGGCGTGCGCGCAAGGACTCGCCCAACGCGGCCTGGCGCAACCTGAGCTTTCGGGGCTACGCGGATTACATGCTGACGGAGGACTTCGCGCAGGGACTGGAGGTGCTGCGCGAGGTGGCGCTGCACGGCCCGGTGGCCCTGATGTGCGCGGAGGCGCTGCGTTGGCGCTGCCATCGCTCGCTGGTGGCGGACGCACTCTGGGCGCGGGGGGTCCTGGTGACGCACATCACGAGCCCCACCCGCGTGGAGCCGCACCGGCTCACCGCCTTCGCGCAGGTGCGGGGACGCCAGGTGCTGTACCCGCCGGAGGAAGAGTAGGCCTCCGGCAGGGCAGCCATGCCTGGGAGCGTCAGGTCGCGTCGTTGTCGCGCAGGAAGGCCAGGCGCTCCGCGAACTGCTGGAGCGTCTTCACCTGGGGCGACTCCAGGTAGTACCGCCGTTCGTAGTCTTCGATGGCGGAGGGCGTGAGGGGCGCGTCACCGCGATCCCACGCGGGGTTGTAGAGGGCCCGGAGCTTCTCCATGTCGAAGGGCTCCTTGCCGGACGTGGCCCGGGCCTTCGCGACCTGCTCCCGCTCGGTCGCCTTGCGCTGCTGCTGCGCGGCGCGGAGCTGCTTCAGGGTGTCTTCGGCGGATGTCGGCATGCGCGTTCCTCGAGGGTCCAACACTCTTTTTTCAGGCTAGGGCCGCGAGCGGCCCGCTTCAACCCGGGGATGAAGCGGGCACCCGCGGCGGCTCACTCTGTCTTCTTCGAGTGTTGTTCCAGGGCCTCTCCCAACGTCTTGCCTTTGTACTCGGTGAGGCGGGCCCGCATCTTCTGCGCGAACCCGGGGTCGGAGATGGCGCCCACCTGCCGGTTGATGAAGGCATCGTCGATGACGGTGTTCTTCACGCGCTCTGCCTCGGCGGCGGGGCTTTCGTAGACGGCCCTGTCGAAGAGGGCCTGCTTCTCCGCCGTGTCCGGCGCGTGCCACACGCCGTTGCGCTTCTCCGCCACCAGCACCTGCTTGCCGGCGTCGTCCGTCACCATCAGCTTGTAGTCGGTGATCTTCGGGTTGTTGATGACGCCCTGGAACTCACCCTCGCGCCCCATGAGCAGCTCGAGGCGGTTCTGGCGCACGCCCTTGAAGCCGCCCTCCACGGCCTCGAACGGGACGAGCGGATCCGCGGTGCCCGGGTTGCGCATGAGCACGCGGACGCTGGACGTCTCCAGCGGGACCTCCAGGTCGACGATCTTCACGTTGCGGCCTTCGACGGCCTTCAACATGCGCGGGATGTCGCTCTCGCCCGCGAAGCGCTTGTCGTAGACGACCGAGCTGTTCGGCCGGGAGAGCATCTCGTTCTCCACCCGCTGCGAGATGATGGAGCCCTCCACGTGCGCCTGGGACGTGGAGATCTTCCCGTCGTGCGCCTCGGCGATCTTCGCCTTGATGGGGTCCGGGTTGAGGGCGCCGCTCAGCTCGCCGTGCTCGTCCAGGACCTTGCTCTTGAGGTGCGGGTCGTTCTTCACGGCCGTCGTCTTGCCCGCGGCGGTGTTGCCGCGCAGCGCGTAGACGGTGTTGGGCTCCAGGCGGTCGGAGAGCGTCTGCGCCTTGTCCAGCTCCGTGTTGAGCAGCTTCTGCTGGAGCTCCCGCCGCTCCGGGACCCAGTTCTTGGGCTCCTCCAACCACTTCCACAGCGTGCCGTCCTTGGGGGGCTCGCCGACGGTGAAGGCCTCGAAGGTGCTGACCTTGCCGCCCGAGCGCTCCAGGATGGCCTGACGGACCTCGTAGCTGCCGGCCGTCTTGCCCGTGCGCAGGTCCGCGGCCTTGACGAGCTTGAGGACGTCCTTGGCGTTCTCCGGCGTCACCGTGCCTTCGAAGACGCGGCCCTCGGAGGTCGTGAAGCGGATGTGGGGGCCGTTCGTCTCCAGGGCGCCCTTGGCCCGCACCTCGCGGATGAGCTGCCCGGCCTTGGCCGTGCCCGCGCCCACCACGCCACCGGTCGCCGCGCCCACCGTGCCGTCGATGGCGGCCCGCTTGCCCACCTCGACGAAGCCGTTGACGACGCCGTTCTCCCACGTCTCGCTGCGCGTGGCCGCGTCGAAAGCACCACCCGCGGCGCCGCCCACCGCGCCTTCCTTCGCGCCCTGGATGGCCGCGGCCTTGACGGACGTCTCCACCGTCTCGCGCACCGCGGTGCCCGCGACCTCCTTCGCCGCGGTGGTGGCGCCCGTGCGGGCCCCGGCCGTCACGGCCCCGGCGCCCTTCCCCACCGGCAGGACGGCCGTGCCGCCCTCCACCGCGCCAATGCCCGCCTGGCGCAGGAGCTCCTGGCCGCCAGCCGCGTCACCCTGGAGGGCCGCGTACGTCCCCACGCGCGTCGCCGCGCCCAGGGCCGCGTAGCCCGCGATGGCCAGCGGCGTGGCCGCGCCACCCGTGCCGATGACGGCCGCGGTGGTGACCACGACGACGGCGGCGCTCGCAGCGCCGTCCGCCAGCGAGTCCTTGCTCGTCTGGAGCGACTTCACGTCGTCCGCGGCATAGCCGGTGAGCGTGTTGGCCCGCTGCGTGTCGCCGGTCTGGATGGCGGTCTCCGCCCGCGCCAGGTTGTTGTTGATGCGGTCGTTGTCGGACTCGCCCTTGAGGGTCCGCTGGATGCCACCGAGCACCGAAGAGCCGAAGCCCGACTCGTTCGCCTGCTGTTCACGCAGCCGGCGCACGCGCTCCTGCGCGGCGTTGGGATCGTTGGGGTTCACCGCGCCCAGGTCGTAGTTCTGCTTGAGCAGCTCCAGTTCGTCGCGCCCATCCAGCTCCGAGTCCAGCTCCGCGCGCAGGTCCTTGCCGTACTTCTCCTTGTAGGCCGCGGCGATGTCGTCGAGCTCGGGCTTGGACTTGCCCTCCAGCGTCTGGCGGATGGCGTCCTCGTCGGTGCCCAGGCCGTCCATGGCGAGGTGGAGCTTCTCGGCGGCGGCCTCGGCCTGCGCCTTCTTGTCGCCAGGCGCGGGAGGGTTGAGCAGCCGCAGCGTCACGTCCGCGTCCGCGCCGCCCCAGCCGCGGATCTCGCTCTCCAGCGACTTGCCGGTCTGCCGCTGGTATTCGCTCTTGATGGCGTCGAGCTGGGCGGGCGTCTTGCCCTCCAGCACCTTGCGCACGCCCTTTTCGTCCGCGCCCGTCCAGCCGCTCATGGCGTCGCGGATGCGCGCCGCGTCCGCCTGGCCGGGGGTGCCCTGGAGCAGGCCCATGGCGCGGTCATAGTCCTCGCTGCCCAGCTCGTCCTTGAGGCGCGCGGCGACGGCGGGGTCCTTGGCCAGCAGGGCGCGCTGTTCGGGCGTCGCCTTCTCCAGGCGCTCGAAGATGCGGTCCTCGTCGGTGCCCAGGCCGTCCATGTCCCGCTTCAGGCCGTCCTTGAGGGCCTGGGTCTCCAGCTCCAGCTTCTGCTGGGGCGTCTGGGCCTGGCTGGCGCCCAGCAGGCTCCGGGCGCGCGACATCTCGTCCGAGTCCAGCTCCTTGCCCAGCTTGGAGAGCATGAAGTCCTCGGCGGACTGGCCCGCCGGGACGCCGCCGTTCTGCTCCGCGAACTTCTGGGCAATG
Organism: Corallococcus sp. M7; assembly: GCF_054512695.1. Classification (NCBI taxonomy): domain Bacteria; kingdom Pseudomonadati; phylum Myxococcota; class Myxococcia; order Myxococcales; family Myxococcaceae; genus Corallococcus; species Corallococcus sp. M7. The sequence continues at coordinate 4,250,169 of NZ_CM137252.1, read as the reverse complement.
GCCTTGCGCTCCTCGGGCGAGCGCTTCTCCAGCGTCTTGAGGACCTCTTCCGAGGAGCCGAACACGCCGTCCAGCTCGGACTGGATGACGACCGCGTCGTTCTTCGCGGTGTCCCCCTTCAGCATCGCCTGGGCGCGCGTCCAGTCGTCTCCGCCCAGCTCGTCCTGGAGCTTGGCGTCCAGGTCCTTGTTGTAGTGGTCCTTGTAGGCCTGGCGGATGAGGTTGATCTGCTCGGGCGTCTTGCCCTCGAGCGTCTGGAAGATCTTGTCCTCGTCGGTCCCCCACCCGGTGACGCCACCGTCCGTGGCCTCGTAGAGCGCGGTGGCGTCCTTGCTGGCCTGCTCGGCGGTGTACGCGGGGGCCGCGGGCGCCTTCGCGGGGCTCGCGGTCGTCGTGCCCGGGGGCGAGTCCGCGACCATCATGCGCTGGAGCTCGGGCGTGACCTTCGCGTCCGCGATGGCCTTCTGACGCTCCGGCGAGCCCGGGGGCGCGGAGAAGATCTTGTGGGCGGAGGTCGCCGGCAGCGTCCCCGACTGCCGGTACTGCGGCTGCTCCTTCAGGAAGGCCTGGAGGTTGTCGTAGCTCTTGCCGCTGGAGGGGTCGACGACGCGCTCACCCTGCCGCACGATGACGTGGCCGGTCTGCCCCTCCTGGCCGGGACGCGTGTCCTTGAGGAACACCAGCTCCGAGCGGGCCCGCAGCGCGGGGGTCGCCGTGTCCACCCAGTCCGCGGCCTTGTCCAGGCAGTTGGCCTGCGCGTCCTGGGTGTTCTCCGTCAGCAGCGAGCTGGCCGGCGGGGCAATCTGCGGGCCTTCCCGGGGCGCGGTCCGATCGAACGTGGACTGTGCGTTGGGCGCGGGTTTGGTCGCGACGTTCGCGGGCGGCGGTGGAGGAGGAGGCGGCGGTGGCGCCACCACGGGAGGCTGCGTCGTGACCAGCTGCCGAGGACGATTGTTGCCAGTTCCGTCGATACCCATGCGCTTCCCCCAATCGGGCGCAGCAAAAATGATGAGGGCCGCTCACATCGGGCCCACAAAACCCCTCCGCTGATTATCCATCAAAGGGGCTCGCGGTTGCGTCCCCTGTCGCGACTGGGCGGAAGTCCTGGAATTACAAGAGGTTGGGCCGATCAGCGCCGGGTGGCGCGGGCGGCGGCGGGCTGGGCCTTGGGGGGACTGAACGACAGCTCCCGCAGGCGCATCTGGAGCGTCGCGAAGCTGTCCATGCGGCGGGGTGCGTCCTTGTCCTCCGCGCGCAACGCCAGACGCGTTTCGACGTCCAGCTCGAAGCGCGTGGGCCACAAACGGTCCAGGCTGAACGTGCAGCCGCCCTGACCTCGCACGTAGGTGGTGAGGGATTCGCCGCCCTTCTTCGTGCGGAGGTTCGCCGGCGCGGGCTGGGGCTTGGAGGTGGAGTCCAGCTCCAATCGCAGGCCGAAGCCCGTGGCCTCCCGCTTCTTGAGCTCCAGAGTGGTCCGAGCCCCGGAGAGGGGCCCCTTGCCGGGCAAGGGAGGCGACCAGCGAGCCCCCAGCCCCACGGCCTCGGTGGGCAGCAGGCGCCCGAGGCCCGCGAGGGTGGCCGTCGCCTGCTGGAGCTGGTCGCGCACGGGGGCGGCCATGTCCTTGGGCAGCTTCAGCGTGAAGCCCTGGGAGCGTCCGTCCGCGCCCACGCGGCCCTCGCCGGTCAGTCCGGGCAGGGGTTCCAGTTGCGCGTGGAGCTTCTCCACGGCCTGGGGCGGCGTGCCGGGCTGGATGAGGAGCGCCGCGCCTTCGAGCGTGAACTGGAAGCGCACCTCCCCGGAAGCGGACACGCTGAGCACCTCCGCGGCGAGCACCATCTGGACGCCGGGAACAGGAGGGAGCGGCGTCTTCTGGCCCGCGTCCTTGATGGCGCCCTGGCTCTCGGAGCGGACGCGGATGCGTTGCACGCTCCCCACGAGGGGGCTGAGCCGCAACGGTGCATGGGGAGCACTGCCTCGTTCGAGGACTTTCATGGGAGCAGGAGGATAGCCCTTTTCCCTTTCAAGACACTCCTGCCGGACCGAGGTTCTCGCCATGGCGCTCCCGGGCCTTGGAATCAGGCCCGGGAGCCGCTGCGTCAGGCGCGGGGCTCGGTGAGGGTGTAGGCCGCGTTGACGAGCGAGAAGTGGCTGAACGCCTGCGGGAAGTTGCCCAGCTGCGCGTGCAGCTTCGGCATGTACTCCTCGGCGAGCAGGCCCAGGTCGTTGCTCAACGACAGCAGGTGTTCGAACAGCCGCCGGGCATCCTCGAAGCGCCCCATCATCTGGTACGTGTCGGCGAGCCAGAACGAGCACGCGAGGAAGGTGCCCTCCTCTCCGCTGAGCCCGTCCACGGAGCCGGTGGCGTCCGGCTTGAAGCGGAGCACCAGCCCGTCCTGGAGCAGTTCCTGCTCGATGCGCTCCACCGTGCCCACCACCCGCGGGTCCGTTGCCGGAAGGAAGCCGGTCAGCGGGATGTAGAGCAGGCTCGCGTCCATCTCCTTGCCGCCGTAGTACTGCACGAAGCTGTTCATCTCGCGATTGAACCCCTGCGCGCAGACCTCCTCGAAGATGCTCTCCCGGGCTTCCAGCAGCCGCTCCATCGGGGCCGCCATCTTCGTCTCATCCGAGGCCTTGATGGCCCGGTCGAGCGCCGCCCACGCGGCCACCTTGGAGGCGGTGAAGTGGCGATTGGGCCCGCGCATCTCCCAGATGCCCTTGTCGGGGTTCCGCCAGACCTTCATCGCGTGCTCGGCGACGTTGAGCAGCGCGCGCTGCGCGACGGGGCCGACCTCGCCGAAGTATTTCGCGCCCGCGTAGAGCACCGCGGCCACCTCGCCGAGGACATCGAGCTGGAACTGGTTGTAGGCCCCGTTGCCGATGCGCACGGGCTTCGCGCCGCCGTAGCCCTCGAGCCACTCCAGCTCGGACTCCGTGAGGCGGCGCTCGCCTCGAATTCCATACATGATCTGCATCTGGGCGGGGTCTCCCGCGATGGCGCGCATCACCCACTTCCAGAACGAGGACGCCTCATCGCTCAGGCCCGCGCGGTTCAGGGCGTTGTGCGCGAGCACGGCGTCGCGCAGCCACGTGAAGCGGTAGTCCCAGTTGCGTTCACCTCCCGGCGTCTCCGGGAGCGACGTGGTGGGCGCGGCCACGATTCCGCCCGTCCTCTCGTAGCTGCAGGCCTTGATGGTGATGAGGGAGCGGACGACCTCGTCGCGGTACCTCGGCGGCGGGACGATCTTCGACACCCACTGGGTCCAGTAGCGATGGGTCTCCTGCTCGGCCTGATCCGCATCCAGGTTCGGCGGGAGCTGATCCAACCACGAGTAGTTCCAGCTCATCACCCAGGAGAACCGCTGGCCCTCGGTCACTTCGAAGTTCGAGACCAGCGGAGACGCGGTATCCCTGTCCGTGCGCCGGATGAACAAGGCGTCCGGGCCGGCGAACGCACGGAGCGAGCCCCCCACGCTCTCCACCCTGGGGATGGAGCGGCCGAAGGCGAAGCGTGGCGTCAGCTTCGAGTGCATCGCCACCGTCCCCTTCACTCCCACGACGGTCCGGACGATCCGGGGGAACTCCTGGCCAGTGGGCATGAAGTCGATCAACCGGACGGTGCCCGAGGCGCAGGTGAACTCCGTCTCGAGGATCAGGGTGTCCTTCCGATAGCGGCGGGTGATCTTCTGGATGGACTCCCTGGGTGCGAGCGCCCACTCGCCGTTCTCCTCCGTCCCGAGCAGGCTCGCGAAGCAGGCGTCCGAGTCGAAGTCTGGCAAGCACAGCCAGTCGATGGTCCCATCCCGGGCGACCAATGCCGCCGAGCGCATGTTTCCGATGAGCGCGTGGTCTTCGATCCTGCGGTTCGCCTGGATCCCGAGCTGCGCCGGGACGACAGGCTCCTGGGCCTTCTGTTGCTGCGTGATTCGTTCCGCCATGGCCGTGGCTCCCTCATGCATCATGATCGATGCTTGACGCTGGCGTCCGGGGCGCGGAGGCGCAACCGCAGCAGCGGAGGCAGAGCGACCGCTTGGTGCTCCGGGGGCGGCTCACCGGCGGCCGAACAGGCCTCTTGGCGCGCCCGAGGCACCCACGCGCCATGAAAGCCGGCGGGCACCCGCCGCGGCAGGTGAACGGTCGCGACGGGCTCCTCGTCGATCGCGCGTGCGTCGAGAATCACGAGGTCGCTGGAGTCCGTCGCCGCGCGATACACCATCACCATCAGCCAGCCGTCGTCCTCGTCGACGCCTCCCGGGCGCGGAACGAACACGGGCTCGCTGTTCTGGTCGCCGGCCGGCACCGCGTAGCGCGTCGTCTCACCGCGCTCGTGATCGAAGCGGACCACGCCGCGCATTTCAGCGGAGGTCGGCTGCTCGGTCGCATACAGGTAACGGTAGCGGCGCCCGGTACGGCTCTCGTTGATGCGCGGCAGTTCGAGCCCGCCATCGGAGAGTGGCCCTTCCTGGACCCGGCCGGTCACCGTATCGATCACGTAGCGCCAGAGCACTCCGACGGGGTTGTCGGCGAACCTGCCCGTGCTCGCGTCGAGCCGCAGGTACCACGGGTAGCGGACCGCATCGAGCACGACACATGCTTCATCGCGGTCATACGCGTTGACGACGTGCAGGATGAAGCAGGGCTCGATGCCAAACCAGCGCACCTCGCCGCCATGCCGTGGGAGGACACCGATGCGCGCCGGCCGGTCGTCGTGCCAGCGCAACGGCATCCGGTGGCCCTGCTTCAGCATCGAGAAGTCGTACCCGACGTTCAGGTCGAGCAGCAGGCTGCGGGTCGCGGTGATTGCGATGTCGTGCATCATTGACGGCGCAGGCACGTCGACAACGACGTCGACCCGCTGCACTCCCTGCGCGTCCATGACGCCATAGCGCAGCCACGGCGCGCGCCAGTCCGCGCGAAACGCAATGAGCTCGCCCGTCAGCGGATCGACCTTGGGATGCGCGGTCATCCCGCCGCCAACCTCCGCGTGTCGTCGGGGCGCACCGAGCGAATCGAGCTCGGCGGTGATCGCGAGCGGCACCCCACCCTCCGCCAACGCCAGCAATTCGCCCGCGTGCAGCAACACGTTCACGTTCGGATTGGTGTCGGTCAGGCCTGGCGCCTGCTCGGGCGCGTACACGTCAGCCCAGCGGCGCGTGCGCGCCCAGCGGTTCCGGTAGCTGACCGCGCGGCCGTCCTCGAAGGCGATCGCATGCAGCATGGCCGCTTCCGGCCACCACGACAGCACGTCGTTGCCCTCGAAGCGGCCACGCAGGGGGTTCGGGCCGTTGCGCAGCAGCGTTCCGTCGAGCTCGCGAGGGATGTCCCCTGTGACGCGCAGCTCGACGAGGTCGACTTCGTCGGCGACCGGCGCGCCCGCGCCACGGTTCAAATCGAATGCGGTCATGGCGTCACCCCTGTATCGGAATGACGCCATTTCTACCCGGGTATAAATCCCCGGTCAATATCACCCGGGTAAAATGCGAGATTCATCTCAGCCCAGCGGCCGGGCGAAGCCTCGCAGGAGCGCCGCGAGCGCCGAGGGTTGATCCTCGGGCAGGATGTGTGCGGCGTCGGTGAGGCGCGCGGTCTCGAGGTGGTCGCACAGCGGCGCGATCTGACGCGCGAGTGCGTCGCCGACGACGCCCCCGGCGATCGCGAGCGTCGGGACGGTCAGGCGCTCGACCTTCGCGAGGCGCTGTGCGTTTTCGGGGAGCGCGCGGTAGTGCTCGAATGCGCAGCGGAGCGAGTCCCGGCCACGGTATGCATCGAGGAATGCGGTGCGCGCCTCGGCGGGAAGGCCGCGCTTCGTTCCGATGGCGAAGAAGTGGTCGAGGTACGCCTCTTCTCGGCCCGAAATGACCTCCTCCGGCATGCCGGGGATCGCGTGGAACGCGAACCACCACGGCGGGCGGAACGTCTCAGCGCCAGGGAGCCCACCGAGAAGCGACTCCATGACGACGAGCTTCTTCACACGCGTGGGATGGTGCGCGGCGGTGAGGAACGCGATCGGCGCGCCGAGGTCGAGGCCGATGATGACCGCGGGCTCCTGGGTGTGCGCATCGAGCACGGCGAGCGCGTCGGCGGCGAGCGTGTCCAGGTCATAGCCCGACGCCGCCCGCGTCGTGGCTCCAAGCCCCCGGAGGTCCGGTGCGATGACGTGATGCTCGCTGGCGAGCGCTCGCATCACGTTCCTCCACACGAACCAGGTGTGCGGAAATCCGTGAAGGAAGAGGAGCGGCGGCCCCCTGCCGGCCGATGCGACGTGGATCGCGATCCCGTTGGCCTCGACGACGTCATGCTGGAAGTCGTTCATGGGACCCACCATGTGCTTGGGGATTGCTGGTATCAAGAGGATACCAGGAGGCGTCCAGGGCACTTGGATGGGACCAAGGCACCTGGAGGAAACCACGATGGCCACACGCAAACCGGGAGGCCCCTTCGTCGCGACGTGCCCGACGCGTGAGCTGCTCGACCAGCTCGCTGACAAGTGGGCGGTGCTGCTGCTGATCGCGCTCTCCGACGGGCCGGTGCGCTTCAATGCGCTGAAGCGCAAGGTGGAGGGCATCACGCAGAAGATGCTCGGCCAGACGCTGCGCCGCCTCGAGCGGAATGGCCTTGTCGAGCGCCGCGTCTTCGCGACGGTCCCCGTCACGGTGGAATACGAGGTGACGCCGCTTGGCCGCTCGCTCCATGGCATCGTCGATGCCATCCGGAACTGGTCCATCGACCACATCGGCGTCGTCCAGAAGGCCCGCGAGCGCTTTGACGCAACCCACGAACGCGAGCCTGCACCGCGAGCACGGTGATGCCCCGGAGCGTCACTGCGCGGTGAAGCCCACCGTGTTGCTGGTGACCGTCTCCGTGCCCGCGGTGGCGGTGGCGGTGACGGAGTGCGCACCGGGCACGCGCGCCACGTAGCTCCACACCGCCTTGCCTTTGACATCCGTGGACACGGTGAGCGCGTCCATGAGGCCATCCGGACGGAGCACACTGAATTGTACGCTGGCCTGCGCGGCGCCTGTTCCCCGCGTCACGAAGGTCGTGAGGGGCACCAGACCGTTGCGCTTGTAGACGAGCGCCGGCACCGACAGCGTGGCCTTCAGCGGCAGCGGAGTGACGTCCACCGTGAAGCGGCCCAGCGCCGTGCTCGCGCCCGTGTGCGAAGCCGTCCCGCCCACCGTGAAGCGACCGGACGCCGTCTGCGGAGGCGTCACGGTGAGCGTCACCTGTCCGACCGCGCCGTGGGCCAGCGAGAGCGACGTCTGAGACAGGACCGACGTCCAGCCCGACGGTGCCGTGGTGCCCAGAGAGAAGCTGCTCGCGGCGCACGCCGTGCTGTCGTTGTTCATCACCGTCATCGTCACGGTGAGCGGCTTGCCCGCCTCCACGGTGGCCAAGGCCGGCGTGAGGCCCACCGACGGCCCCCGGGGCACGCACACCACGCGCGCCTCCACCTGCGCTCCACCGACGGGCACCCCGTCACGCAGCACGCCCAACTCGAAGGAGCGGCTGCCCGCGCCCGCGTTCGAAGGCGCGGTGACCGTCAGCGTCGTGGTGGCCGTGGCCCCAGGCGCCACGGTAAGCGAGGGCGCGGAGAACACCGAGCCCCACGGGTCCGCATCCAGCGCCAGTGTGAACGTGGAGTCTCCACACGTCGCAGCGTCGTGGTTGGTGACGGACAGCGTGTAGCTCCCCGTCCCCCCTGGCACCACGTCCACCGTCGACGGCAGCGCGCTGAGCGTCGGCGCCGAGCGCACGCAAGGGTTCACCGTGACGGAGGCCGTGGCGGTGGTCTCCACCACATAGCCGTCCCGCAGAATCTGGAGGTCCACGGCGTAGGTCCCCTGCGCGTCCGTGGGCACCGTCTTGTACATCGTGAGCTCGAACGAGCCGCCGGGCTCGATGTCGAAGCCGAACGGATCATGGTCCGTGGCCCAGCCCGCGGGCAGCGTGGACGCGGGCTCGAAGTACCACCACCCGCACGCCCGCGAGTCGTGGTTGACGAGGGTGACGCCGAAGGCGGCCGTGTCCCCGGCGCTCACCGTCTGCGAGGCCCGGTCGAAGCGCACCTCGATGGGCGCCTGCTGGCACGGCGCGACGACATCCAGCGTGTCATCCTCGGTGACGCTCTCGCCGTCACGCGCGACGGAGACATCCACCGTGTACGTGGCGTATGGCATGCCAGCAGGCACCTCCTTGGTGAAGTAGAGGAAGCGCTGCATGCCGGGCTCCAGGGTGATGCTGGCCGGAAGGTTCGTGGTCGGCCAGCCCGCGGGCAGCGACGTGGAGAGCGCGAAGGTGGAGGCGGGGCAGCCCACCGTGTCGTTGTTGGTGAGGGTGAGACCGCTGTCCACCTGCCAGCCCGGCGCGGCGTAGTCGTACCAGGTGTCGAACGTCACGGTCGGCGGCGCGCGCACGCACGGCACGGGCTCGTAGTGGACGCTCACCGTGACGCCCGCGGGCGTGGCGGCGTCCACCGACAGGCGCAGGTTGGTGTACGGGTCCGTCCACGTGCCGGGCAGGAGGGCCGGGTCCCACCACGCGGACGTCTCCGGCGTGAAGTCCAGCAGGTGCGTGTAGCTGCCCGTGGACGCGTCCTCGTAGTGCACCAATGCGCCGTCGTACACCTGCGAGGGGAAGAAGCTGACGTCGTAGTCGCCCACCTGCCGGCGGGCCTCCAGCCACAGCCAGCCATCGCCATAGAAGCCGCGGCGCACCTTCAGCGCCTGCAGGCCACTGCCCATGGGCGCGGACAGCGGGGACAGCGTGAAGGTGCCGTCCGTGCCGTCCACCGTGGCCACGGCGCTCGGCTCCAGCCAACCGGCGCGCACCTTGTGCGGTGCCGCGTAGTGGCCCAGGTTCCAGTCGCCCATGGCGGTGAACTTGTCGCCGTACTCGGTGAGCGTGCCCCACGTGCCCACGGGGCCCAGGGGCTCCGCCCCGAAGTCGCGCGAGCTGCCGTGATGCAGCGTGAGGTTGTGGCCCCCCTCGTGCGTCACCAACTCCACGCCCAGGTCATTGGGGCTCATGTACTCGGCGCGCAGCCACGCGGTGGAGGCGGTGATGGGGCCGTCCTGCGTCTGCTGCGTGAAGCACGCCAGCGTGCCCAGGCCGCCGTAGGAGCAGTTGGTGCCCGTCGCCTCCGGGTGGACGATGAAGATGCGGTCATACTGCCGGAAGTCCACGTCCGCGTCGGCCGCGGCGATGGCGGCCACGCGCATGGCGTCCGACTCGTCGCACGAGTAGCCCCGGTTCAGCGTGTACCAGCCCACCACGTCGCCGCTGGCGCTGGTGCGGCCCTGGGACGCCTCCTGCCAGTAGCGCGTCAGCGAGCGCTGCGTGGTGGAGAAGAACACCTCGCGCACCTGCTGCGCGGTGAGCGTCTGCGGCTGCCCCGGGAAGGTGGCGAGGATGACCAGGGAGCGCTGGTCCCCCGTGGTGCCGCACGCGGACGTGGCGGAGAGCGCCTGGCGCACCACCTCCGTGTCCTCCGCCGCCAGCCGCGCGGCCAGCTTCAGGCCCCGCACGCGCACGCGCAGGCCGCTGCGCAAATCCCCGGACGGTGGATTCGCGAAGCGCACCTGGAGCCGCTCGCCCTTCACGCGCAGGAAGTGCTCCGTGCGCGCCTCCGTCCGCGCCGGGTTGTCGGCGACGAGCACCTCCAGCTCCCCTTCATACTCCCCGCGTGCCTCCAGCAGCGCCGCCGCGGACGGCTGCTTCCGGGCGAGGCTTGTGCGCACGGACTCGGGAAGCGCCAACGCCAGCGCGGCGCCCGCGTCCAGGTCCATCAGGGAGCCCAGCGCCTCGGCGCGCTCGCGCAACAGCGGCGGCAGTCCCGCCTGCTGGCCCCGGCGCAGCCGGGCGTTGAGCCGGGACACCTTCTCCTTCAACGGCGTGGACTCGGCCCCTGCGAGGGCCGGGGGCGCGGTGGGAGCCGGCGAGGGCTCCTCCTGCGTGGCGCAGCCCAGGGCCAGCGCCAGCGTGACGGTCAACAACGTGCGAAACATACCTTCTCCCGGGTGAGCGCGCCTTTCGGGCCGCCGCGCGCCTTCTGCACCGGGCTGCTGGACGTTTTCAACATCACTCCAGCAGCTCCACGCGCTGACGGCTCCGTCACGCCGAATTGTCCCCGATGTCGCTCTACTGTCATGGGGAACTACACGTCGCCCAAAGCCACTGCCCAAGGGAGTCTCCGCAGACTGAACCACACCCTCCGCTTGGGTCTTGGCCTGGCACTCACGCATGGAAGCGCATGCGGTTCCCGGTGGCGACGAACCACTCGTCCGGTGAGTGACACCCCGTGGGCCGCTGCTCAACCTCAGGGAGAGGCGCCTTGGGGGGCCCACTCCCAGGTGTCGTTGAGTTCGACGTTCATGCCGTCACTTCTCAGTTCTGCCCCCCGAAGAGAACGATGCGCTGACCCGCCGAGTCGTACGCCAGCCCGTGGCGCATGCGCGCGCTGGGAGCAGCGGCGGGGGCTTTCTGCTCCCAATTCGTGCCGTCCCACTCCCAGGTGTCGTTGAGCAGGACGGACTCGATGACGCCCTGCATCCTCGACCCTCCGAGTAGGAGGACGCGCTGACGGGCCGAGTGGTAGCGGTCGGCCGGGCAGCGTCCTGCTCTCCGGCCCCTGAGCGCGGCCCCCCTTCCGGACCGAGGCCTGGGCGGCGGGATGCCTTGTCGGGTGTCGGCCCAGGTCCAACATTGAAGGGACTGAAGCTTCAAGGGGCGCGGCTTGGGCGAAGCGGCGATGGAGATGCCGAGGCGGGCGCGAGGCTGGGGCGGCGTGTCCAGGTGTTCGCGCTGGGCCACTCCACGCGCCCCATTGAGGAGCTGGTGGAGATGCTGTGGGCGAACGGCGTACGGACGCTGGTGGACATCCGCACGGTGCCGCGCTCCCGCACGAACCCGCAGTTCAACGTGGACGTGCTGGGAAGGACGCTGGCACGGGTGGGGGTCGAGCACCTGCACCTGCCAGCGCTCGGCGGGCTGCGGCGTGCGCGCAAGGACTCGCCCAACGCGGCCTGGCGCAACCCGAGCTTTCGGGGCTACGCGGATTACATGCTGACGGAGGACTTCGCGCAGGGACTGGAGGCGCTGCGCGAGGTGGCGCTACACGGGCCGCGACGTAAGCAAGTTGCGACGCGCTACGACAAGCGCGACCCAGCCTCTGCCCTTTACGGCACATGCTGATCGCGTATTTCGTGGAGACTGACGCCCCTGGACAAGGAGTTTCCGTGAGTCGAGATGCCGCGTACTTTGAACGTTCACGACTTTATCGACAAGCCGAAGAACACGCAGTGGCGATCCTCAAGGATCTGCAAGGCGCTCCATCGCTGCGGACCGCGCTGCGCGAGTGTCTCGGCATGGACAAGATTGTGCTCCGCTCCGAGGCAGAATGCCGTAGTGCAGTCAAACGCATCGCCGGCTTTATCGACGCACTGTCTTTGCGTACCGACCTCGCAATCCCGAGCTTCATGGAGCTCGGAGCACGCGTGTACTACAATAAGTTTGTCGAATCGCAGCGATGGATCGGAATCGGCGCAAAGGTCGCCCTTGAGCGCATCTGGCCCCGGGTCTGGAGTGCGGGTGATTCGGGCTCTGCGTCTATCGCGAGCCACATCAGGGCCATTCGCGCAGCGTTCCTTCTCTACGAGATCGAACTCGCCAGAAAGGCGATTGTCCTTGCGGGCGACGATGGGAACGAAGGGGTAATACTCACCCCAAGCGGCTTTCTTGCTTCCAGCAGCCGCGCGGACCAGATGTTGAGACACCTCTCTTCAACTATGAACTCCATTGATTCGCCTTACAGAACCACGGCCAGCACGAAGAGGCTGTTCGTGTCTCCAGGCGAAACACTTGGCGCAATCCTGCAGGCTCTCGACGGTGAAGACCCGGCGCGGATTCAACTATTTTCAGGAACCCTGTTTGCAGCCGTGCCTCAGGGCAGCGCGATGGACTTCTGGCGTGGGATGCTTGCTCGCTTCCTCTTGCTGATGGCAGCTGTCGGCACAAGACACCAGGTCATGTCGACCGATATTGGAGTCGCCATCCTGGGCAGATTTGAATTTCAAGTCTCAGCCGAGTTTGTCTCGCAAAAAATCGGACAAGAAGAAATGCAGCCAATCGTTGAGTCGCTGTTCTGGCAGCGCAAGTGGTTCGAGAAGCGCAATTCAGGCGGTGCCATAGGTGGCCTGGTGGTTGAGCGGCCGATCATGCGGTTCACCCGTTCTGACGAGCTCTTCGCGACAGCAGGGCCACTTATTTTTGATTCAATCTCGTGGTTCGTTGAAGCATCCGCAATGCGGTATGTACACCAGGGAGGAGTTCCCCTACCCGAATCTGTATTCCAATCAAAAATCTCCTCGGCACTGGAGGAGAGGGTGTGCGCGGCCTTCCGAAAAGCAGGATTTGAAGCGGGACAACTGAATGAGGCGGGAGTGTGGGACCTTGGCGGTGAGAAGCGACTGCTCCGCAACTTGACCGTCCCAAAATGCCCTGGCGAGTTGGATGTCCTGGCTCTTCATAGACCATCGGGTCATCTGTTTGCGATCGAGTGCAAGGTACTGGGGCTTCCCTTTACTGAGAGCGCCATAAGGAACGTTATCTCAAAAGTCGGACCGGACGACGCTGAGTCCTTCCACTCCAAGGTCAATGCGAAACTTGAATGGGTACGGGGCTGTGAAGGCTTCCAGAAACTCAATGCAAACAGGAGCGGCGCACTACTGGTCCTTGATAGGCCAATGCCGGGCATGGCACTCGATCCGATGCTGCACGTGATCCCTGCGGAGGCGGCTGAAGGGTTCGCGAAAGAACTGGTCGAAATTTATGAGAAGACCTGAGCGTCCCTCAAGCAGCGGCGCGGGCAAGCCCTCTGCGTGAGACCGTGACGAAGACCTAGCGGATGCCCAGACGCTGACAGGCTCACTCATGGGGGCATTATAGGGCGCCTGTCAGGTCAACCCGGCTGAACCTGACGGCACTACACCTGCGCTTCCGCGATGGCGGCGCGCAGCTCGTTCGCCACCGCCTGCACGTGCGGCTCCGTCAGCAGCGAGACGTGGTTGCCCGGGACCATGCGCAGGCGCAACGGCTGGGTCGTGAGGTCCTCCCAGCCCTCGGTGACCGTTTCGCAGAACTTGCTGTCGATCGCGCGCAGGAAGGTGATGGGCCCCCGGAAGCGTTCGGCCGGCACGTAGGCGGAATCGCTGATGGCGCGATAGAGCGCCAGGATGTGCTCGATGCGCGCGTCAGGCTCGTCCGGTGGATAGGCCCCGTGCCTCCTGGCGAGCTCCATGAAGTGCGTGATGCGCTGGCGCGGATCCATGGCCCGCATCTCGTCGCTCTCCAGCCCGACGTCCACGTCGAACCAGTACCGGAAGCCCGCCGCGACGATGGAGTAGAACTCGACCAGGTCGGTCAGGAAGGTCTCGTTCGGCATGCGGAGGTTGAGATTGGCCGGCGACCAGGCGTCGCACACGGCGAGCACGGCCACCCGCTCCCCTCTGCGTTGAAGCTGCAGGGCCATCTCCAGCGCGACCATTCCGCCGGAGCAATGGCCTCCCAGGAGGTACGGCCCGCGCGGCTGCACCCAGCGCATGGTGTCGATGTGGTCGGCCGCCATGTCCTCGATGCGCTTGAACGGCGCGCGCTCGCCATGGAGGCCCCGGGTCTGGAGGCCGTAGAGGGGCTGATCCGGTCCCATCCCACGCGCCAGCGCATAGGCGTTGAGCGGGTCCCCTCGCCGCCCGGCAGGAAGAAGAAGGGGCGCTTCGAGCCGTTCGGCTGGAGCGGGATGAGGGGCTGCACGTTGAGCTTCCGGGAACGCGCGCGCAGCAGGCCCCCGATACGCTCGATGGTCGGCGCCTCGAGGAATGCCTCCAGGGCGAGCGGGGCGTCGAACCGGGCCGAGACTGCGGCGACGACGGCCTCCGCCCCGGCACGGTCTCCGCCAAGGGCGAAGAAGTCATCCTTCATCCCGATGCCGAGGGCATCCCGGCGCAGGTGGTCCGCCCAGATCCGCGAGACTCGCAGCTCGTAGGCATCCCGAGGGGGGATGTAGCGCTGGGGCATCGTCGTTCTCACGAGGTCGGATGGGTGGCTCACGGCTGTGCCTCCGCGATCGCGGCCAGGAACTCGCGCGCCAGGCGGTCCACGGCGGGCTCGGTGACGAGCGTGACGTGGTTGCCCGGGAGCTCCCGGACACGGGGCGGCTGCGTCGAGACCTCCTCCCATCCCCCCGTGGGCGTGACGCACGGCGCCATCCGGCGCGCGAGCGCGTGGAAGTTGAAGACGTTCCCCTCCCCGCTCGGCACGAAGAAGAAGGGGCGCTTCGAGCCGTTCGGCTGGAGCGGGACGACGGGTTGCTCGTTGAGCTTCGTCGACCGCGCGCGCAGGTGGCAGCCGACGCGCTCGATGGTCGGCGCCTGGAGGAACGCCTCCATCGAGAGCGGGGTGTCGAACCGCGCCGAGATTTCGGCGACGAGGGCCTCCGCCCTGGTGGGGTCTCCGCCGAGGGCGAAGAAGTCCTCCTTCATCCCGACGTCGTCACGGTGCAGGACGTTGGACCAGAGCTGCGACAGCCGCAGCTCGTAGAAGTCTCGGGGTACTCCAGGATGTGCGGGCATGGTGTTGCTCATGGATGTGCGAGCCCCCGCGAAGCGAGGGTGTCTGTCGATGGGAGTGCGACGAAGGGCTCACGCTGGCTGGCGAGCTCCTGGTCACGCATCCGTCGCTTGCACTGGATGGGCAGCGCGCCGGAGGCCGCTTCGCGCGTGAGCACGCTCGCGATGAGGTGCGCGACGCGCGACCCATCGCAGTACCCGGCGATGGCCGCCCGCTGGCGCGACTGGATGGCGGGGTCCACCGCGCGGCGCAGCGTGGCCAGCGCCCGCTCCGGCTCACCGCCGAGGGTGTTGATGAGCACCGGCAGCGGCGAGTCCCGGTGTGTCGCGCACTGGCTGGCATACAGCCGCTCGAGCTGGAACGCGTAGACCGCGCGCTCCATGGCCACCTCCGCGGTGATCGCGTCCACGGCGCCGTCCGGTCCCACCAGGGGATCGGGCGGCATGAGGAGCGGCGGAATGCCGTTCACCAGCGCGGCGCCAATGCTGCTCAGGCCCGGGCGGCAGACGAAGGTCGCCTGGGGCTTGGCGCCCAGTGCCCGGAGGAACGTGCTCCAGTGCTCGTCGATCCATCCGAGCAGCGTCACGTTCCCGGGCCGCGAGCGCTCGAGTTCGAGCGCCAGCCACGCGCGATCCTCCGCGCTCCCTCCCGCGAACAGGAAGTGCACCCCCTCCATCCTCGCCGCCAGCTCCAGCATCGCGCGCCAGTGCCGACGGCTGCAGGTGGAGAAGCCGTTGCCCTGTGACACGAGCACGACGCCGCGAGAGTCCCTCGGGGTGAAGAGGTGCTGGAGCGTCGGCGAGTGCCGGGCCAGGACGGCCCCTGCCCTCTCCGCGGCCTGCTCCGGGGAGAGCGCGCTGGCCTGGCCGAGCGGCGGGATGACCACGTAGGGCTGCCGGCCCGACTCCAGCGACAGCCAGTCACGCCAGTTGATGGCCTGATACCAGAGGGTGCCGCTCTCCGGCACGGCGGCCATGAGCTCCCGGCTCGAGGCTTCGAAGTCGACCGAGGGGTTGCGCCGCGCATCGATGCCCGATGCCCGCAGCGCATCCCGGAGCTCGCGCCGGGTGTGGATCGCCGGGGCGGACGCGGCCACGAGCTCGGCCATTCCCGGCGCCACCGCCGCCTCGTCCGTCTGGAGAATCCGCTGACGAAGCCAGTCGAACTCCTCGAACGCGTACCGCACGGCGTGCAGGGGGACTTCCTTGCGCTGCGCATGCTCCGCGAGCTGGTGGAGGATCCAGGTCTCCGGCCGGCAGTCGTTCACGATGGCGGCCGCGCCCGCGCTGGCCCGGGCCAGCTCCCGGTTGACCGCGAGCCACAGGAGCGCGGCCTCGCGGTTCATGAGCTCCGGTCGCGAGACGTTGGCGACGTCCTCCGGCGTGACGGTCCCCGACTCCGCATCGCTGTAGTGGAGCGGAACGACGTGGAACCCCTCGGCGTTCCCGACCTTCCGGCGCGCGTACGCCGCGTCCTCCTGCCGGCGGATCGCCGCGGTGAACGGGATGGGGTCCGGGAGCCTGGCGAGGGCGCCATGCACGGCCGGCACCCAGCCCGTCGTGTGCCCGAAGGATTGCGCGACATACAACACGCTCGTGGGAGCCGACGCGCGGTGGGCCTCCACGCGGAAGCGGCCCGCGTGCCTGGGATCCGGGCCCGTGACATAGAGCGGGGCCTGCCCCTCCAGCAGCGACATGCCATCGCGTGGGACGAGGATCGCCCGCCGCGCATCGCGATCCGAGATCAGGAGGCTGTCCAGGCCGGCGAAGAGGGCATACGCCGCCGTGCTCCGGGCAGGCAGCGTGGCCTCGATCGCCAGGGGATTACCGGCGACGGCGATCCGCGGCGGCTCCCCCGGCGCGAGATACGTCACCTCGATGCGCCCGTGCGAGAGCGCGACGACAGCACCCTTCAGCACGCAGGACGGCTCGTCCCGCGGCGGGTGCGCCAACAGGGGCTGGGCGCTCATCGGGAGGCGTCGTTCGCGGCGAGGTCGCGGTCGATCATGTCTTCGTAGGTCTCCGCGCGACGGGCGAGCGTCGCGCGGCCCTCGTCCAGAATCACGATGCCGGGCTGCGGGAAGCAGAAGGAGTTCGAGAAGGAGACCAGATAGGCCCCCGCGTCCATGACCGCGAGCGTGTCCCCCACCTGGAGCCGAGGGAGCTCGATCTCCGTCCGAAGGCGGTCCAGGGGGCTGCAGGTGGGGCCGTCGAGGGAGTACGTCTGGCTGGGGGATTCGCCCCAACGCTCGACGTGGAAGATCTCGTGATACTCGCGGTGCAGGATGTGGGCGATGTTCTCGCCAGCATCCAGGATGGCGTGCGCGGGCCCGGCTCCGGCCGCGTTGAGGCTGCTGACCTGGCAGAGCAGCAGCTGGGTGTTCCCGGTCATCGCGCGTCCGGGCTCCAGGAAGATGCGAGGCACGGGACGGCCGGCGCGGCGGAAGTGGACCTCGACCCTGCCGATGAGCAGCGCCAGGTACCGTTCAATCGAGAGCCTCCGCTGGACCCGCTCCGCGAGCGGCACGGGAGAGTCGTCAAGAGGCAGCACCGTCGGGACCGCGAGGCTCCCACCGAGGTCGAGCATCTCCACGTCGAGCCCGAGCCGGTCGTGCAGCGTGTCGCAGAACTCCAACACCTCTTGAACGAAGCGCTCCAGCGTCTCGGCATCCGCGATGGCCACGCCCCGGTGCGCGTGCAGCCCGACGACCCGCAGCGAGGGGTGCATCATCGCCTCCTCGTAGGCCGCCAGCGCCTGGCCTCCGGCGATAGGGATGCCGAACTTGCCGGACCAGCTGTCCGAAGTGGCCACGCGCATGCCCACCCGGGGGCGCTTCCCGAGCTCCGCGGCGGCCGCCGCGACGAGCGCGATCTCCTCGCGATGGTTCAGGTGGGTGAGCAGGAGATCGCTCTGGACCACCGTGCGGGCCACGCTCGGCGTCTTGCCCGGACCGTTGTAGATGATCCGGTCGGACGCGACCCCGAGCCGCTGGGCGAGCCACAGCTCGTACGGAGAGACGACCTCGGCTCCCACCCCGAGTCGTGCCAGCCGCTGGAGCACGGCGGGAATCGGATTGGTCTTGTACGAATAGAAGATCTCCGCCCCCCGCAGCCGGCCCTCGGGCGTCTGCTGGAAGCGCCGGACGTTCTCCGCGAGCCGCGCGCCATGGACGACGAAGAGCGGGCTCCCCCAGCGCTGCGCCAGGCTCGCGAGCGACCTTCCTTCCAGGCACAGCCCGCCTTCGGCTCGCGTCAGGCCCCAGGTCTCTGGATGAAGGGGCTGGGGAGCAATGGCGTTGTTCGAGCAAGAGGTGTGGGACGTGGGCACGAAGAGTCCTTTGGGTCCGCGCATGAAACGGCCGAGACATGCGGCGAGACAGCAGGGCCCGTGCCAGTGCCTGGAGTGCCGGGGCGCCTCGGGGGCACCGGCCGATACACTCCGGCTGACATGCCACTGACATGTCACGGCTGTGGCGTTGACGTGTCAGCGATGCAGGTGGCGATATTGCCCGTCTCGCCACCCGCATGTTTCAACCTACTGAGCGGCTAGTACGTGCAGCGCAGGACCTGGCGGTAGGTGCCGCACTGGCTGAAGTCCGTCGTGCCCGCCGGCTGCGACTGGTAGCAGGCGGAGACGACGGGGTCGCAGGGCGGGCTGGGCCAGACGTCGTAGGCGTCGCCGTCCGTGAGCGCGAACTCCGTCACGCGCGCCACGAGCCGGGCGGTCTTCTGCATCGTCGCGCCGTTGTCGCCACCCGCGCTGAAGGCGAGCGGGACCGTGTGCGGGTCGATGGCCTGGTGCAGCTTCGTGTACGTCCAGTCGAGCTTGTAGTTGGGCCGGCCGTAGACGGACGGGATGCCGTCCGGCGCCGTCACGGAGAGCCAATCGACGTACCCGGAGACCGAGGCGTGGCCACGGTAGAGGAGGTTGTCGTTGCCCTGGACGACGTAGCGGGGGGTGACCGCCTCGTCGATCCAGATGCCCGAGTCGCCGCGGAAGTCATAGAAGCGCGGCGCCACCACGATGCGCGCGGTGTACGAGCGCGGCGTGCCCGTGTTGGTGGTGACCTTGACGAAGAGCGGCAGCCCGGAGAGCACCGTGTTGAGCTCGTGGCCCTCGTGGAGGACGATCTCGAAGCGGCGCTCGCTGATGACGTTCGCCTCTCCGAAGGCGTCGTCCGGGACGAAGCTGAGGACGTCCGCGAGGTAGCGGTTCGCGGTGGCGTGGAGGATGAGGGCGCGCACGCCGTCGCGCTGCTCGAAGGTGCCGAGCGTCTCGAAGCTCAGGGTGTTGTCGCCCACCGCTGCGTAGAGACGGGTCGCCGTCTCCGCGGCGGTGCTGACACCCATCTCCTCCGTGGACTCCGGAGAGATTTCGTCGACAGGGGCGTTGTCACAGGCCGCGAGCGCGGTGAAGCAGGTCAATGCAAGGGCACGTAGATGCATGGGGGGGTCTCCAGGTGAGGAATTCCGTGTAACACACGCCGGTGACACGCCCTCGGCGGGGATTGTGGCGGTCGTGTGACGTCTGCCTCCTTCACAACGGGCTCCGGCTCCGCGTCCTGGCTCCAACGCCTATTGGAGCGGGCGCTCAAAGCTCCAGAGGGAGAGGTCTTCGATGAGCCTGGTGAAACAGCAGGGCATCCTGAGCCCGGGTACGCAGTACACCAAGGACGCGGATGTCATCATGACGGCGGCGGTGCTCGGATGGGCGTGGAGCCGTCTGACGAACGCGGATGCGAACAAGCGGCACGCGCGGGTCGACTTCGAGGTGGAGGACGCCCACAAGCTGACCGAGCAGCAGTTGCGGGAGAAGCCGGTGGACCCCACCCACCTCTCCGCCATCCAGAAGCTCAACCGGCTGCTGCAGGCGGCGGGGCTCAAGCCCGACCAGAAGGTGGAGCTGGGCACGACGCCCATCTGGACGACCGGTGGCCGCATCACCGGCGGCAGTGGCGACAAGAACCCCAACGACCCCTACCGCTACGACCCGCCGCTGCCGGCCGGCACCGCCGACAGGCTGTTCCAGTTGGCCACCCAGGCGGACACCGCGGACAAGCTGGGCTACCAGGGCCGCGGCGCCTACACGGGCTTCATCGACGGACGGACGGATGGGCAGACCGGCCTGATGAGCACCTTCCGCCACAACGTGCCGTTCGACATCACCTACGGGCGGCGGTGGCATCCCCCCGAGGCGCCGCCGGACCGGGTCTGGGGGATGATTGGCCCCGAGGCGATCCAGGACCACGAGGACCGCGACCCGTCGAAGCAGGGCATCAAGCAGCAGGGCATGCACTTCGAGGGTCCGGCGCCCCAGCGCGGCCATGACATCTGCGCGTACACGCACGGGATGATCCAGGCCATCTACGACGTGCACGTGCACAAGCTGGCCAACGACCTCAGCCCGAACAAGAAGACGCCCTACAACCCCGGCACGCCGTACGAAATCGCCGTGGGCAACAAGACGACGAAGCTGGCCTCGTGCTTCCCGTGCAGCATCTTCATGGAGGCCACCGGCCACCCGGCCTCCTCCACGCACCTGGGCCGCGGTGAGTCCTGGAGCCCGCTGTACCCGCCCCCCGGCTCCACCACCACGCAGCACAAGGCCTGGCAGGCGTGCAACACGCAGTGGCAGGAGTACTGCAAGACCATCATCGACGCCGGGCTCCAGTGCCTGAAGAAGGCCCCGGCCCAACTGAATGACGAGTGGAAGGTCAGCGTGGGCGCGCTCGACCTCTACCTCAACGGTCCGAGCGGGGTGAACAAGACGCCGGCCACCGCGGCCCAGGCGTACGCCAACCTCATCCTCGACGCCGTGACGGTCCACGACCACGAGGTGCAGCGCATCAACCGGACCCTCAAGTAATCACACGCATGCGGCGGTTCCCGGTCCAAGGCCGGTGACTTCCGACAGGCCTCACGGGGCAGCCGCCCCGTGGGGCTTGTTTTATTTCCGTTCGGAATCACAGCCTCGCCGCCGGTGCCGTCCTGGCGGCATGATCCGAACGCACATCTCAGAGGCTTGCGAAGCAAGGGACCTGGCGCTGCTGGACGCGGTGCTCTTCGTCCTCCAGGCGAAGGGGCCCCTCACCCCGGCGAAGCAACTGGAGGCCTGGCGCGGTGTGCTGGGCGATCCGGAGGTCAACGACCCCCGGCGCGAGCTGCTTGCGCATCGCCTGGCGCGCCGGACCGGAGCCCCGCTGGAGGGCGACGCATTCTTCGCGTCGCTGCGCGTGCGGCTGCCGGACATCCCCAACCGCCTGCTGGCCTATGGCCTGGCGCTGCGGGCCGCGCACGGCGGACGCCAGGGTCCGGCGCAGCTGCCGCTGGCCCAGCTGTGCCGCGAGCTGGGGCTGACCCCGGCCCAGGCGCGCGACATGCGCCTGGGCATCCAGGACGGGATGTCCCCCGTCGCGCTGGCGGCGGAGCCCGCGCACCCGCGGCACGCCCGCGTGCTGGAGACGGTGCTGCTGGCGGCGGGGCTGGAGGCACACCTGACGGAGGCGGAGACGCTGGCGCTGGAGGCTTCACGGGAGGACGCGCCCTTCCTCCAGGAGCTCACCGGCCAGCTGCTGCGCCGCATCGCCTTCGGGTCGCAGGTGGTCTCGCCGCTGGAGGCGCTGTGCCAGCGGCTGACGGACATCGCGCTCGCGCCCGCGACCCTCGCGCAGCGCTGGGGCATCCTGCGGCTGGCGTACTGCTTCTCGCACGCGGTGGGCCACGACCTGGGACAGCAGCTCCTGCTCGACCTGCTACAGGAGCTGCTGCACCTGGGGACCGTGGAGGCGGCCCGGGCTACCGCTCGCGAATCCGCGCGTACCTGAGGATGTGCATGGGCGGGTACAGCCCCAGCGCGTGCGCGGCCGGCATGTTCACCTCGAAGGAGAAGCGGGACAGCGTCTCCACGGGCAGCTCCGCCGCGGAGCGGTGCTCACGCAATATCTGCGTGGCCTTGAAGCCCGCCAGGCCCCCGACGTTGTAGAAGGGCGCCACCAGTCCCATCATCCCGCCTGCCTCCAGCTGCACCTCGATGGCGCAGAAGGTGGGCAGGCCCAGGCGGATCGCTTCGTCCATCAGCAGCTGGCTGTGCGGCGCGAAGAAGTTCACCGGAGGCAGGTACACCAGGTCCGGCCTCCGGGCCGCCAGCGACTGCATCATCGCGGGCAGGCGCGCCGCGTCCGGCTTTCCGTCCTTGCCGAGCGGATGCACCGCCACCAGTTCGATGCCCGCCTGCGCGGTGAGCTGCTTGAGCTTGTCGAACATGTTGCGCTGGGACGGCTCGGACGGGTTGTAGGCGACGCCCAGCCGCTTGAGCGGCATGAAGGACTGCATGGCCTTGAGCTGCACGGGCAGCGAGGCCACGTGGATGGCGCCGGTGAGGTTGCGCCCGGAGCCCTCCAGCCGCGTCACCAGCCCCGACGCGATGGGATCCGACACCATGGCGAAGACCACCGGGACGTCGGTGATGTGCCGCGCGGGGTCCACCTCCCCCACCCGGCCCACGAGCCCCTCCGTCACCAGCGTGCTCTGGGCATAGATGAGGTCCGGACGCCGCGCGCGGATCTCCTGGATGACCGCGGGCAGCCGGTTCGCGTCGCCTTCGATGTTGCGGACCGTGAACTCGACTTCCAGCCCCGCGCTGAGCAGGTAGTCCCGGAAGCCCTGGTCCGCCTCCGCGCCGGTGCGGTGGATGACCATGAAGACGCGGTAGGGCTTCGCGGAGGCGGAGGCCGCCGACACCAGGACGAGCGCGGCGAGGAAGGCCCGGAGCGTCATCGCCCCGCCTCCGTCCGGGCGGACGCGCTCCGCCACATCCGGCCCTGGCGGTCCAGGCTGTGCCGCAGGATGTGCTCGATGACGTCCGCCTGCTGGAAGCCCGCGTGGCGCGCGGTGAACATCACCGCCGCGTGGCTGCCCAGGTTGCAGCCGATGTTGAACTCCAGCAGGTACAGCTCGCCGGTGTCGCGGTGCTGGCGGAAGTCGACGCGCAGGTAGTCGAAGTCCCGCACCGCGGCGCACAGCCGGAGCGCGTACATCCGCAGGCGCTCCGTGAGCGGGCCCTCCTGCGCCATGCGGCGCTCGCGCCCGCCCTCCAAGAGCCGCTTCTGCCGGTGGGTGACGATGCCGTGCGGCAGCGAGGAGGTCTCCTCCGCGACGCCCAGCACCAGGGGCTCCTCGCCGCCCAGCACCGGCACCGTCAGGTCCAGGCCGGGCACCAACTGCTCCACGAGGCAGGCCTGGCCCAGGTCCTGGAACAGGCGCAGGCGCGCGTGCAGGCCGGCCTCCGTCTCCTGGATGCTGTCGTCGGAGATGCCCACGGACGCGGCGCCGAAGCGCGGCTTGATGATCCACGGCCCCTTGAAGTCCGGCGCTGACGGCAGCTTCCCCTCCGCCGGGCTCGTCACCCAGGGCGCCGTGGGGATGCCCAGCGAGCGCGCCATCAGCTTGGTGAGGTGCTTGTCCTCCGCCAGCGCGCGGATGTTGGGCGGCGCGCCCAGGTAGGGGACCTGCAACCACTCGCAGAACGCCGACGTGAAGACCTCCGAGTTGCGGACCGGCGCGCGGTTGAGCAGCGTGAAGACGTAGTTGGGCTCGCTGCGGATGTGGACCAGGTCCTCCAGCGAGCGGCACGGCGTGCACCGCAGCCCCAGTCCGGTCAGCGTGTGGAACAGCTCGTGGTTGTAGCGCGGGAGCACGCCGTGCTCCGGGTGCAGTTCGGGCCAGGGGGCGCCGGGATCCGGCGCGTACTGGGCGAGGAACAACACGTCCAACTGCTCGCGCTGCGTGGGCGTCAGCTTCAACAGGTTCTGGGTCATGGCG
Organism: Corallococcus sp. M7; assembly: GCF_054512695.1. Lineage (NCBI taxonomy): Bacteria > Pseudomonadati > Myxococcota > Myxococcia > Myxococcales > Myxococcaceae > Corallococcus > Corallococcus sp. M7. Next base: position 4,226,727 of record NZ_CM137252.1, on the reverse strand, counting down.
GTCATGGGGCTTTCGGAGTGGGAGTGGTGGGTGGAAGGGATCTCAGGAAGAGGTAGGCGGCGAGGCCCGCGGTGAGCGCGAGCATCCCGACGCCGATGACGTGGGTGCTGCGCACGAAGCCGCTGGCGCCCAGCAGCGCGGCGGCGAGCAGCGGGCCGACGAGGCTGCCCACGCGCTCGATCATCCGGAAGACGGACAGGAGCGAGTCCAGGCCGAACCCGGCGCACTCCTCGGCGAAGAGCGGCGGGATGCTGGCGAGCAGCGGCGTGGCAGCCAGCGCCTGTCCCAGGCCCACCAGCAGCACCGCGGCCAACAGCGGCCACGAGCCACCAGCCGACGCGAACAGCAGCACGCCCAGCCCGGACAGCCCGCCGCCCACGAGCATCATCCCGCGGTGCCAGCCATGGCGGTCCGCCAGCAGCGACACCACCGGCGTGGCGAACACCGTGACGATGAAGTAGCCCATCATCAACCGGCCGATGGCGGCTTCCGTGAAGCCCATCTCATGCAGGCGCAGGGGCGTCAGGTAGAAGAGGAAGCCCGTCAGCACCAGGCGCGCCGGCATGGCCGCCAGCAGGATGAAGAGCAGCACGCGCCCGCGCTTGAGGATGCCCAGGTAGGCGGAGGCCGCCGTCGGGCGAACCCCACCCTCCTCCCGAGCCCGGACAGGTCCCAGGTCCGGGGCCAGCAGCAGCACCAGCGCCATGGCCAGGGCCACCAGCGCCGAGGCCACCCCGAACGTCGCCGCGTAGCCGATGCGGTCCGCGAGGATGCCGCCAATGGCGGTGCCACAGACGCTGGCGGCCGTGGACGCGCCCACGAACACGCCCATGCTCCGCGCGCCGTGGCTCTGCTTCGACGTGCGCGCCACGTGCAACAGCGCCGTGGTCGTCACGATGCCGTAGCCGCCCGCGGTGACGACGCGCCACAGGAAGAGCTCCGTGAGGCTGGACGCGAGGCCCGTCATGAACAGGCCCAGGCCGGCGGGCACCATGCCCACCAGCATCGCCACGCGGCTGCTCCGGGTGTTGAGCAGGCGCCCCGCCAGCGGCGTGCACACCACCATCGCGGTGACCCACAGCGACATGGGCAGCGCGACCATGAAGCTCTCGGAGAAGTACGGGCCGGGCTGATACAGCCGCTTGACGAACAGCGGCCAGAACGAGCGCGACAGCTCCGAGCCGAAGAGGAAGACGAACAGCGGCAACCGCAGGTCGCTCGTCCCGGGCTCCTCCAGCGCGGCGGGGGCCTTCGGGTCCCCGAAGCGGAAGCGCTCGTCCAGCGTCCGGGCCGCGCGTTCGTCCAGCGCCGCGTGGCGGCGGTTGAGGGCGCGCACCAGCCTGCCCGCGGCGGCCAGCGCCCGGGTGGCCTCGTCGTGCAGCCGCACCCGGGCCTGCCGCGTGAAGTCCCCCTCCCCGCCCAGCTCCAGCAGGCGCCGCAACAGCCGCAGCGGCCGGAGGACCAGCAGGCCCATCAGCGCCATGAGCACCTCCACGGTGACCAGCGCCGTCACGAACAGGGTGATGAGGATGTCGGTGTGGATCTCCTGGAGCCGCTGTTCGGCGTACGTCGCGTCGATGCCCAGGTGCAGCTGGCCGATGATGCGCCCCCGCGACTCCACGGGGTGGACCAGGTCCAGGTCGCCGTCCAGGCGCGCCAGCCCGCGCGACTCCTCGAGCGCGTGGGCCTTGAGCACCTTGTCGAAGAAGGACGCGGGCTTCGCCTTCAGGTCCTTGGACGCGTACAGCAGGCGGCCGTCCGGCGAGGCGAAGCCGATGTAGCGGATCTCCTCGTGGCCCAGGGCCGCGTCGTCCAGGTAGGCATCCGCCGCGCCCAGCCGGTTCACCGGGATGCCCAGGTCCGCGGCGCGGTGGAACTGGAGCGCCACGGTCTGGGCCAGCGTCTCCGCCTTGGCGCGCAGGTCTGGCCGCAAGGACTGCTCGAACAGGCGCGAGGCCTGGATGGACGCCGCCACCAGCGTGGCCACGATGAGCAGCGTGGGCAGCAGGCTCACCTTCCAGATGCGGCCCCGGGACAGACTTCCGTCGTTCGTGGGGGGGCTCATGCCGGGCCCTCCAGCGAGCGCTCCGCGCGGGCCAGGGCCAGGGAGGCCTCCTGGTAGCGCGCGTCGAAGGCGCGCAGCGCTTCGTCTGACGGGGGCACGTGCGCCGGGCCGTCCATGTTCCGGAAGGCCTGCTCCATCGCCTGGAAGCGCTGGCCCAGCGGCCTCAGCAGCATCCACATCACGGCGCAGACGAGCGCGAAGCCGACGGCCAATGGCCACAGCGCCTGGCGGGCGAAGGTGTGGAGGAAGGCGCTCGCGCGCGCATCCAGCGCCTTGCGGTCATAGGCGATGAGCACCAGGCCCACGGGCTGGCTGAAGGGGTTGAGGATGGGCGCGCCCACCAGCAGGGCCTCGCGGTCCGAATGGCTCCAGGTGCCGCCGTGCGCGGCGGCGGCGGCCTCGAACCAGGCGGCCCGATCCCGGGCGGATCCGGGCAGATGGGTGGTGGCGTGCAGCCCGCTCTGGAACAGCACCGTGCCCCGGCGGTCGAGGATGGCGACGCCCCGGATGTCCGGGTCCATGCCGGACACGCGGGTGAGGATCTGCTGCGCGTCGCGGACGGCGGGCAGCGCCAGACCCAGGTCGATGGCCGCCTCGGTGGAGGCCTTCGCGTCCAGTGCCAGCACGCGCAGCCGTGACTGCTGAAGTTCCCCGAGCGTCGTCTCGAACTTGGCGAAGTTGAGCAGGACGATCAGCGCGATGGAGAAGCACAGGATGGCCGCGGTCGCGGCCCCCAGCTTGAAGAACAGACTCATGGCCCCGCGCTCCCCTCTAGAAGAACCACTGGATGCGCATGAGGAGCTCGTCGTAGTGGGGGCGGTCTCCGGCGAAGACGTACCGGCTGGCGTTGAACATCCAGCGGGTGGTGGAGTTGAGGTACCAGTTGAGGCCGGCGGTCACCTCCTGGAGTCGCTCCTCGGAAGGCCCGTCATGGCCGGGCAGTCCCTCGAAGCGCAGCCGCGCGAAGCCGTAGCGCAGCCCCAGCTCCCAGGCACCCGCGCCATATCTGTCCGCGCCCGGGTCGAACGGCCGCGCCGGGTCCACGCCCCGCTCCTGCTTCTTCTCGCCCGTCAGCACCCACGTGCCGGACGCGTAGAAGGCCTGGGAGCGAAGCCCCGCCAGGTGCACGCGCCGGTCCTCCTTGCCCAGGTCCGCGGCGGTGAGCCAGTCCTCGCGCGAAGGAGAGAAAAAGCGGGCGTACTCCACCTTCAGCGACGTGGGCCCCTGGAAGGAGACGAAGTCCGCGCCCAGGCGCCATTCGGGCGGAGCGATGAACAGGCCCGTGGCGCCCGTCGCGTACGTCAGCTTGTACTGGGGCGCCGTCAGGAAGGAGAAGCCCGTGGCCAGCTTGCCGCGCGCCTCCTCCGGCAGGTTGTCGCCCAGTGCGTGGGTGGCGCTCACCGCGACGGAGACGCCCTCCGCGGGTGTCACGGCGATGCGGCCCGCCAGCATCTTCCCGCGGTCTTCGTCGCGCGCCTTGCTGCTCGCCTCGTTGAAGAGGCCCAGCCAGTACTCCACGTGGTTGCCGGCCAATTCGCCGTGGAGCGCCAGGTCCTGGTCGTACCGGGGCAGCACCAGGGAGAAGAGGAGGGACTGCTCGACGAAGTCCAGGAAGGTGGAGGAGGTCTCCAGCCACTCGTAGCCGAAGGGGACCTTGAGCCGGCCCGCGCGCAGCCGCAGCCAGGGCGTGGCTCGCAACTCCAACCATGCGTCCTGGTAGAGGGGCGTGTCACGCAGGCCCACGTCGGTGATGAGCCGCACGTCCGCGAAGGGCGCCAACGTGCCGGCCAGGTTGATGCGCGCGCGGCGGACGAGGAAGGTGCTCTGGAGCCCATCGTCGGTGGGCGTCAGCCGCAGGTCCGTCTGCAGGCCCATGCCCACGCGCAGCGCGGACCGGCCGTCGCGGCTCTGGAGGACGGTGGCTCCCGTGGGCGGCGCGGATTCCGCGCGGGCCTGGGGAGCCAGCAAGAGTATTGATACAAAAACAGACATCAAGACAAAGGCACGCAATTGGGGTGTGGGCATGCCCCTGGGACGGCAACATGGATGTCTTTGTGAACCGTTCACACCGGTGGAGCCGGACCGTCCTTGGTAAACCATGTCTGTCCATTCCCTCCGGCACGGGCGCGGGTTGCGCCGGGCCCGGCTTGGCGCCCTCCTCCTGGTGCTGGCCGCCTCGCTCGGAGGGGTCGTCGCGCTGGGGCTGGGCGAGGCGTGGCGCGGGGATGCCCGCCTCCAGTTCGAGCGGCTCGCGGCGCAGGGCGCGATCCTCCAGGGGCCGGTGGAGATGTTCCTTCGCGTGGGGATGGCGCTGGAGCAGTTCACCGGCTTCACCCAACTGGCGCGCACGCTGCGCCAGGCGGACCCCACGCTGGAGGCGGTCCGCGTCCTGGATGACCAGGGCCGGCTGCTCTTCTCCGAACCTCCCGGCCCGGAGGTTCCCGCCCCCCCGGCCCGCCGCGTGACTCCCCTGCCCCACCAGCGCTTCGCGGTGACGGAGGACGCGAACTCCTTCCGCGTGTCGCTGCCGCTGTCGGACCGCTTCGGGGAGGTGGGACGCCTGGAGCTGGTGCTGTCCCGGGAGGCGGTGTCCCAGCGGGTGCTGCGGCGCTGCCAGCCCCTCTTCACGCTGCTGGGCGGATGTCTGTTGTTCCTGGGGACCTTCGTGTGGGGCGCGCAGCGGCTGTGGATGCGGCATCCCCGGCGCTGGCTGGGCGCGGCGTTCGGCGCGGGCTTCCTGGGCCTGACGCTGGCCACGTCCCTGGCGCTTGCGGACCTCTATTCGGACGGGCTGCACCAGCGCACCAGCAGCCTGGCGCATTCGCTGGCGCGGCGGCTGAACGAGGCGGCGCGGCTGGGCCTGACGATCTCCCACCTGCGGGGCCTGGACACCCTGCTGGAGGAGTATCAGCGCACCAACGCGGACCTGGGCTCGCTGGCGCTCATCGCGGATGAGCGGGTGCTCGTCCAGGTGGACGCAGGGGCGGAGCGCACGGGGGATGAGCGCTTCGAGTACACCATCGACCTGGAGCTCACGGAGGGCCCGTGGAACCTCCCCGTGCGCCTGGAGGTCGGCGCCGCGAAGGGCGCGCTCCAGGCTCGGCTGTGGCGCACCGTCCCGGGCTTCGTCTTCCTCTTCGCCGCCTCGAGCCTGTTGGGCCTGCTGGTGCTCGGAGCGCTGGCGCCCCTGCCCCGGCGTGGCTCGGGCTCGCGCGTCTTCGAGCAGCGGACGGTGGGCCGGCTCCAACCCCTTGCCTTCCTCGGCGGCTTCCTGGAGGGGCTCCCCTTCGCCTTCCTCCCCGTCGCCGCGGAGGCCCTCTTCCCGGGCGGTGGCGCCGCGCTGCTCGCCGTCGCCTTCCAGGGGGCCTGCGCGCTCGCGTTCGTCCCCTCCGAGCGTTACGCGCGGCGGGGTCACCTCGGGCGCTGGCTCGTGGTGGCCCTGGGCGTGTCCATCGCGGCCTTCGCGTTGATGGCGTTCACCTCGGACTTGCGCGCGTGGCTGGTGCTGCGCGGGCTCTGCGGGTTCGGGCTGGGGGCGCTGGCCGCCGGGACGCGGGCGTATCTGCTCGCCGCGCTTCCCCCGGGACAGCCGCCCCGGCGCCTCGCGCGGCTCACCCTGGCCCGGGGCGGTGGCCTGCTCGCCGGCATGGTGCTGGGCGCGCTCGTGGCGGCCCACCTGGGCCCGTCCCCGGTGTTCCTGTTCGCGGCCCTCTGTGGACTGGGGGCGCTCGCGTATTCACGGCTCTGGCTGCCCCCGCTGGAGACGCGGGACCGGTCCGCCACGCCTCGTGCCTTCCGGGTCTCCCTCGCGCTTCCGCCGCTGCCTCCAGGGGCGTGGAGTTCGCGCGAGCACCGGTGGGCGCTGCTGTTCGTCGGGCTGCCGTCTTGGCTCGCGCGCGGGGGCGTGCTCGGGCTCGTGTTGCCCCTGTGGCTCGTGGGCGAGGGCAAGGACACGGACCGCATCGGGCAGTTGCTCGCCCTCGTCGCGCTGGGCGCGTTGCTTCCCCATGCCCTGCCCTCGCGCCTCGATGGGAGCCGGCGGCTGCTTCAGGGGGGCGTGCTGGGCATGGGGCTGTCACTGCTCGCGCTCGCGGCCTCCGGCTCGCTGGAGCCCGTCCGCGCGCCGGCGCTCTGCCTGCTGGGAATGTCCCTCGGGCTCGTCCACGTCCCGCTCGACCACCACGTCGAAAGCCAGCCTGTCGAGGGCGTGCGCAGGCGCTCCTGGGCCTCCATCGCTCCGCTGCTCGGCGTGCTCGGACAATGCGTGGGGCCTCTCCTTGTCAGCGCCTTCTGGAAGCCTTCGGAGGATCCGCTCCCGGTGCTCGGCGGGCTGGGCGTCGGGGTGCTGCTGCTGGGGGCCGCCCATTCCTGGATGACCCGGGCCGGCCCGGTCGCGAGGTGCGCCATGCGTGACTGGCTGCTGGGCCTGCTGCTGCTCCTGTGCGTGCCGCTTCCGAGCCAGGCACAGCCGGATGACATCTCCACCTGGGTGGCCCTGCCTCCGGAGACGCTTCGCGGCTGGCGGGTGGAGGCGACCGCGCAGCGGATCCTCATCACGCCCGAGCAGCCCCCCACGCCCCAGGTCCAGGTGCGCGAGGTGCTGGTGCTGCTCACCGTGGCGCAGAGCAGCCTCAACTGGATCCTGGAGGGCATGCTGCCCGTGCTGCGCAATCAGCACGTGCGGGTGGGCCTCACGCTCTACAAGCTCGGCACGGGCCGCGAGGAGCAGGAGCGGATGCTGGCGCTGGCGGACTCCGGCCAGTTCGACCTCATCGTCGCCATGGGCTCGGACGCGACGCGCTTTCTCTACAACCGCTTCGGCAACCAGCCCACGCCGGTGGTGGCGCTGTGCAAGGCGCCGGAGCTGTGGCTGGGCTTCGAGGAAGGCGCTTCACAGCAGGCCAAGCCGGACAACATGGCCTTCGTCTCGCTGTCGCTCTCTCCCGACGTGCAGCTGCACTACCTCCAGGAGCTGCTGGGTCCGTTGAAGGTGCTGACGGTGGTCTACGACCGCCGCAACCAGAGCACGGTGGAGGTGGAGGCGGAGGCCATGCGGCGGCTGTCCGCGCGCGACGGCTTCCAGTTGCTGGAGCTGGCGGTGGAGGGCAAGCGCGGCGCGGAGGAGACGCTCTCCGAGCAGCTTCCGCGCATGGCCCGCGCGATGCGGCAGATAGACCCCGGCGGCAGGCACAGCCTCTTCTGGGTCACCACCTCCTCCGCGGTGTACGACGAGCTGGAGCGCATCGACCGGTACTCCGAGGGCATCCCGGTGCTGGGCTCCGTGCGCGAGGCCGTGCGGGAGGGGAATGCCAGCGCGGTCATGTCCATTGGCGTGCCCTTCAAGAGCGCCGGGCAGCTCAGCGCGCGATACATGCTGGAGGTGCTGGGCTCGCGCCTCCCGGCGTCGCGGCTGCCCATGGGGGTCATCTCCCCGCCGGACCTGGCCATCCATCTGCGACGCGCGCGGCAGCTGGACATCAAGCTGCCCTTCCACTTCCTGGAGCAGGCCAGCTCCCTCTACGACCTGGATGGCCGGCTGGTGCGGCAGGACGGACAGCCCGCCGTGTCTGTTCCGGCGGCCTCGCCATGAGCGCTGGCGTCGCGAGGCCCGCGCCACTGGAGCTGCTGCTGGAGCTGGTGCGCGCGCAGGAGGCGGGCGACCCCTTCCACTTCCGGATGGAGCCGCAGGAGTACCTCTTGCGGCGCGCCCGGGGCAGCTACGCGCGCGCGGCGCTCGACTGGGAGCCGGCGCTCCTGTCGGACCTCGCGGAGCTGGAGAAGCCCCAGCCGGACCGCAACGTGGTGCAGCGTCTGGGAGAGCGGCTGCGCGCGTTCCTGGAAGGCGTGGGCTGGGATGCCCAGGCGAACGACATCGCCGCCGCCGTCCAGGTGGGGCGCCCGGTGCACCTCACCTTCCGCTTCGCCGCGGCGGAGCTGTTCGCGCTGCCCTGGGAGCTGCTCACGCTCGGCACCTCCGGGCGCACCGTGGCGGAGCTGCCCGGCGTCCTCATCCGCTACGAATGGCCCGCGGCCGGAGACCTGCCCACGCCGGGCACCTCCCAGCAGGGCCGCGTCCTCTTCGCCTGGTCCGCCGCCGGAGGCCAGGTGCCGGCCCGGGCGCATCAGCAGGAGGTGAGCGGCGCCTGTCGCCAGGGCGCGTATCCGTTCGAGCCGGAGCGGGACGTCTTGCCACATGTCTCGCTGGCGTCACTGTCGGAGGCGCTCAACCGCCCCGGCGAACCGGTGTCCGTGCTCCACCTGCTGTGCCATGGCGGCCGGCGCGGGCAGACGTATGGCCTGCTCTGGGACGCGTCATGGGAGGGCGGCGAACCGGAGCTGGTGGACGGCGCGACGCTGCGCCAACTGCTCATGCCCCACGCGGCGACGTTGCGGCTGGTGGTGCTGTGCGCGTGCCAGAGCGGCGCGGGCGCGACGGACAACCACCTGGGCAGCGTGGCCCAGGCGCTCCACCGCGCGGGACTGCCCGCGGTGGTGGCCTCGCGACTGCTGCTCTCCGTGCCGGGCTCCGTGGTGCTGACGCGCGCCCTCTACCGCGCGCTGCTGGTGACGCCCGCGTCGCTGGAGGAGGCGGTGGGGGATGCACGGCGCCAGCTGGCGCTGGACACCACCGCGTTGGATCACGTCTCGCTCCAGCTCTACGCGCGCTCGGAGCACGGCGGAGACACGCGCCCGGTGGCGCTGAGGCCTTATCGAGGTCTCCTGCCCTTCCAGCAGGAGGACCGCCGCTTCTTCTTCGGCCGCGAGTCGCTCCAAGAGGAGCTGCTCCAGCGCGTCCATGAAGCAGTGGAGGGACAGCGTCCCCGCTTCCAGGTGCTGGCCGGTGTCTCCGGCAGCGGCAAGTCCTCGCTCGCCCTCGCGGGCCTGCCCCTGGAGCTTCGGGCCGCGGACTGGGAGGTGCGGCTGCTCAAGCCCGGACAGGGCGCGGCGGAGACGCTCCACGAGGTGCGCCAGGTGCCACCGGAGCGCCGGCAGCTCTTGCTGGTGGATCCCTTCGAGGACCTCTTCACCGCGATGGAGTCACCGGCGCGCCGCGACCTGGCCACCGCGCTGTGGAGCCTCGCGAAGGATCCGGAGCGCCGCGTGGTGGTGCTGGCCACGCTCCAGGTGGACTACCTGGGACGCTGCGGCGACCTGGTCGTGGACGCGGAGGGCACGCGCCTGGACGCGGCCGTGTATTCGGACGCCCACCGCCTCTTCGTCACGGAGCTCCAGGGCGATGCGCTGCGAGCGGCCATCGAGGGCCCCGCGCACAAGGTGGGGCTGCGCTTCGAGGCCGGACTGGTGGACCGGCTCCTCCAGGAGGTGGGGCAGGAGCCCGGGTCGCTGCCGCTGCTCCAATACGCGTTGGATCAACTCTGGGAGGAGCGCGAGGGACAGCAGCTCACCCACCGCGCCTACGCGGCCCTGGGCGGCGTCGCGGGGGCGCTGAAGCGGGCGGCGAACCGGCTCTATGAATCGCTGCCTCCGAGCGCGCAGAAGCAGGCGCGCCGGCTGCTGGTGGAGCTGGTGGACTTCCAGGGCGGGCCCTCGCATGGCAGGCGCCGGCGGGTTCGCTCGCAGCAACTGCGCCCCACCCCGCCGGAGCCCCGCGCCGACTTCGACCGGGTGCTGGGCGTGCTGCTCACCGCGCGGCTGCTGACCCGGGAAGAGGACGCGTCGGGCGTGGAGTGGTTGCAGCTGTCGCACGAGTCCCTGCTGCGCACCTGGCCGGAGCTGGAGGAGTGGGCCCGCGCGGACCGCGAGCGCATCCAGCACTTCCGCGAGCTGGAGTCCTGGGCCCGGGATTGGATCGCGCACCGGAGTGCCCCCGATGGCGGCGCGCCCTACCTCTTGTCCGGAAGCCGGCTGGGCTACGCGCAGGACATCCTGCGGCGCTACAGCGAGGAGCCGGGCGAGGACGTCCTCCAACTGCTGGACGCCAGCGTGGCCTCCGCGGAGGCCCAGGACGCATCGGCGCGCCAGCGCCTGGTGCGGCTGCTGATGGCCGCGCTGGTGGTGGCGGTGGGGATGGCGGGGCTCGCGTGGAACGCGCGCCAACTGGAGGCGCGTGCCCAGCGGGAGCGGCAGGAGGCGCAGCACCACGCCCAGCGCGCCAGGGACCTGGTGCTGCTGGACGTCGCCCGGAAGTTGCGGCGGGACAATCCCACGCTGGCCCTGCTCATGCTTCGCGAGGTCCAGGAGCCCGGCCGGCTCCGGGGCTGGGCCCAGGATGTGTCCGGGGTCCTGCAGGAGCCGCTGAGCCGAGCGGTGCTGCGCGGCCACACCCAGGCCGTGGTCCACGTGGAGGTCAGCTCGGACGGACAGCGCGTGGTGACGGCGTCGAAGGACGGCACCGCGCGGCTGTGGCGGACCAGCGGCGAGGGCGCGCCGGTGGTGCTCACCGGCCACGCGGGGCCCGTCTACCACGCCACCTTCAGCCCGGCGGGAGGGCAGCGCGTGCTCACCTCCTCGCATGACGGCACCGCGCGGCTGTGGAACACGGTGGACGGCACGTTGCTGCACACGTTCAGACATCGCGGCGTCGTGCAGTGGGGGGCCTTCAGCCCGGATGGCCAGCGCGTGGCCACGGCCTCGCGAGACGGGCTGGCGCGGCTGTGGCGGGTGGACGGCACCGGCGAGCCGCGCGAGGTGCGGCATCGGGGCGCCGTGCAGACCGTGGCCTTCAGCCCAGATGGGAAATGGCTGCTGACGGCCTCGCTGGACGGCACCGCGCGCCTGGTTCCCGTGGAGGGGACGGAAGGCCCGCACGAGTTGCCCCACCCCGCCCCCGTCACCTCCGCCACGTTCGATCCGGAGGGCACCCACGTGCTGACGGTGGCCCGGGACGGCGTCGCGCGCGTCTGGCCCGTCAACGGCGCCACCGCCCCCGTGGCGCTCAGGGGACACCAGGGCGAGCTGACCACCGCGAGCTTCAGCCCGGACGGGCATTGGGTCGTGACCGCGTCCGTGGACACCACCGCGCGCCTCTTCCGGGCCGACGGACGGGGCGAGCCTCGCGTGCTGCGCGGCCACCAGGGCGCCGTGCGCCTGGCCACGTTCGGGGGGCCGCTGGGCGAGTGGATCCTCACCGTCTCCTCGGACACCACGGCGCGGCTGTGGTCCGCGCGGGAGGACACCCCGCCCCGGCTGCTGCTCGGCCACCGGTCCACCCTGCTGTGGGGCGGCTTCGGTCCGGACGGCAAGCAGGTCGTCACCGCCTCCGTCGACACCACCGCGCGCGTCTGGCGCCTGGACGCGCCCCAGGACTCGCTCCCGCTCCAGACGTCCGCGGGGTTCCTCTGGTCCGTGGCCTTCAGCCCGGACGGCACGCAGGTGGCCACCGCGTCGCAGGACGGAGCGGTGCGCCTCTGGTCGGAGGACGGCCGGGCCACGCACATCTTCCGAGGCCACACCCAGGACGTGCGCTCCGTGGCCTTCAGCCCGGATGGCCGGTGGTTGCTGACGGCCTCGCTGGACGGCACCGCGCGCCTGTGGCCCACGGACGGAAGCACCGCGGGCCGGCGCGTGCTGGCGTCCCAGCGCGAGCCCTTCTTCGGAGCCGCCTTCAGCCCGGACGGCCAGCGCGTGGCGCTCGCCTCCAGCGCGCGAGCCACCCGCATCGTGAGCGTGGATGGGACGCGGCCGCCCGTCGCGCTGGAGGGCCACGGCGACCAGGTCCGCTCCGTGGCCTTCAGCCCCGACGGCCAGCGCCTCATCACCGCGTCTCAAGACGGCACCGCCCGCATCTGGAGCGCGGAGGGGCGCCTCACCGCCACGCTCTACAGCCACGACGACTGGGTCCTCTCCGCGGCGTTCCACCCGAAGGACTCCACCCAGGTGCTCACATCCTCGCAGGACGGCACGGCGCGCCTGTGGACCGTGGAGCACGGCCGGGTGCGAGGCGTGCGCGCGCTCCTGCGCCACGACGCGCCGGTGCCCTGGGCCGCCTGGAGCCCGGATGGAAGCCGCGTCGTCACCGCGTGCGCGGATGGCCGTGCCCGCGTCTGGCTCACGGACGCACCCGGCGAGCCGTACCTCGTCCTCTCCGCGCACGAGGGCGAGGTGACCTCGGCCGTGTTCAGCCCCCGCGCGGAGGAGCCCCGGCTCGTCACCGGCTCCACGGACGGCAGCGCCCGGGTGTGGCGTCCGCGCGAGCCGCTCCCCATCGAGCGGCTCCAGGAGAAGCTCCAGGCGACGAGCTCCGCGTGCCTGACACCCGGCGAGCGGCGCGGCCTGTTGGGCGACCTGCCCGCGAAGGCCCTGGAGGCCAACGCCGCGTGCGAGCAGCGGCATGGACGCGCACCGCTCCCGGACGAGCCCTGAGCCCTCCAAAGGCTCTCACAATCCCGAGACACCCGGCGTCTTCCAGGCACCCACAACCCGGGAGTCCGTCCGATGGCCCTCTTTGGCTTTGGTTCCAAGTCCCCCAAGTCCTCGCAGTCCGACGCGTCCGCCGAACCGAAAGGCGAGACCTTCCAACCGCTGACGCTGGAGCAGATGCGCTCGTTCCTGCCCCGGCTGCCCAAGGCGCGCGCGCAAGAGGTGCTGCCCCACCTGAACGACGCCATGTCCGAGGCGGGCATCAACACCCCGCGCCGCCAGGCCGCGTTCCTGGCGCAACTGGCGCACGAGAGCGCCGAGTTCCGTTACTTCGAGGAGCTGTCGTCCGGCCGCGCCTACGAGCGGCGCAAGGACCTGGGCAACGTCAAGCCGGGCGACGGCGCGCGCTACAAGGGCCGCGGGCCCATCCAGATCACCGGCCGCACCAACTACCGCGCCGCGGGCAAGGCGCTGGAATTGGACCTGGAGGAGAACCCCGCCCGCGCGGCCGACCTGGACGTGGGCTTCCGCACCGCCGCCTGGTTCTGGAACAGCCGCAACCTCAACAAGCACGCCGACAAGGGCGAGTTCGACGCCATCACCCGGCGCATCAACGGCGGCTACAACGGCAAGGCCTCGCGCGACACCTACTACCAGCGCGCGCTGCGCATGCTGGACAAGAAGTGACGCACCCCTGAAACACAAAGAGCCCGCGGCCTTCGGAAGGCCGCGGGCTCCTGGGTCGTCAGGGCATCTACTTGCGCTTGGCCGGAGCGGGCTCGGTCGTCGCTTCCTCCTCCGCGGGGGCGCTGTCGGAGGACTCGGTGGTGCCGCCCGCCAGGTGCTTGCCTCCGGGGCGGAACAGCATGCGCACCGTGAGCTTGCTGGAGTCCTTCTCGTTGAGGTCGTGCAGGCGGGTGTGCTCCTTCTTGGTGCCGCCGCCGAAGATGGAGAACCAGCGCTTGGGCTGCGGCTTGTCCTCGGGGATGTCGCTGTCCTGCTCCGTCATCTCGAACTCGAAGCTGGCGGAGACCTCCAGCTCCGCCACGGAGAAGGAGTAGTGCTTGCGGGCCGTCTCCTCCGCGATGTCGAGCGAGGACTGGACGGCCAGGATGAGGTCGTGGATGAGGACTTGCGCGTGGTCCGGCGTGGGATTGGGCTTTGCCATGGGATGGGATTGGGGAAAGAAGGGTGGATGGCAGGCCGCCACCGCCGGTGCTCCAGGACAGAGCACCGGCGGCGACGGGTGTGTCTTGCTTCAGCGTGTTTCGCCTGGCCAGACGGCGGGCGTCAGGCGCCGCCGCCGGTGCCGCCACCCTGGGCCGCGAGCACCGCCGCCGGCTTGATGGTGCACTTCACGGTGAGACCCATGTGCTCCTTGTAGTCGAGCGTGAGCTTCTCCTTGATGCTCATGCGCCAGACGTTGAGGGCAACGTCCGTCTCGCTCTTGATCTCGAAGTCGCTCGTGAGGTTCACCTCGAAGTAGTACTCGGCGATCGTCATCGGATCCATGCCGGACGACATGAGGCGCTGCGCGGTGCGGGCGGCACCCGCGAAGGCGATGATGTAAGCGGACAGCTGTGCGGCGGACTGCATGGGCGTGCTCCTGGGATTGGGTTGACGGCGACATGCCGGGCACTGCGTCCAGAGGACGCCGCACGCCATTTGTGTGTGAATGCCAACGCCAGACATCCCTGGCTCACACGGCCGCCATCCGGCGCGTCCTGCCGTCACGCGCACGACTTCCCGGGCGCGCACGCCAGGAGCCCCCGAAGATGAGCACGCAGAACGTCGAGCTGTTGTTGTCCCACGCCGATTCACACGAGCCAGTGGCCCCGGAAGGATTGCCCGCCGACGCCGCCACCCAGGTGCCGCGCGACGACGCTGCGCGGGGGCACGAGGAGAGCCACCTGTGGGACGACGGCGAAGACCCCAACTCCCTGCCCGCGCAGCGCTGGGGGCTGGTCGCGCTGGAGGGGCCCGAAGGCGACCGGCTGCTCGCGCTGCTGGAGCCCCTGCGCCGGCACCGGCAGGAGCAGCAGGACGGCCACCCGGTGCGCGTCTACCGGGTGAGCCCGGAGCTGGCGGCCGAGGGGCGGAACCTGGAGGACTTCACCCGCTGGGTGCGCGTCGTGCTGGACGACGAAGCCGTGCCCGTGGAGGACCGGCCCCGCTACCTGCTCTTCCTGGGGGACTTCCACCAGGTGCCCTTCGAGCTTCAGCAGGCCGCGGCCCACGACGCCTACGTGGGGCGCCTGGCCTTCCGGCGCGACGAGGACTACGCAGCCTACGTGGACAAGGTGCTGCGCTGGGAGAACGCCCCTTCCGCGCAGCGCCAGCCCCGCTCGCTCTTCTTCACCGTGCACGACGGCACCGCCGCGACGAGGACGGGCTACCAGTCCCTGGTGGCCCCGGCCATCGCGTCCGCCCGGCAGGCGCGGGAGCTGGGCCGCTTCCCCTCGCGGGACGTGCTGGAGCTGGGCGTGCCGGGAGAGCCCGGCGCCAACGCGCTCCTGGAGCAGGCCGCGCTCCAGGAGCCCACCCTGCTCTTCTCCATGAGCCACGGCCTGGGCAGTCCTCGCGCGGGCTGGCGCAGCACCGACGCGAAGCTCGCGCTCCAGGGGGCGCTCAACCTGGGCGAAGGCCAGCACCTGGATGGCGCGGCGCTGGCCCAGCGGCCCTTCCTGCCCGGCGGCATCTGGTTCCTCTTCGCCTGCTTCGGCGCGGGCACGCCGTCGCGCAGCGCCTTCCATCACTGGCTGAAGCAGTTGCAGGCGGGAGGCCAGTTCAGCGGGAGGCTGGAGTCGCTCACCGCGGCGCTGCCCCGCCCCGGCGAGCGTCCCTTCGTCGCCGCGCTGCCGCAGTCCGCGCTGGCCAACCCCCAGGGACCGCTGGCGGTCATCGGCCACGTGGACCTGGCGTGGACGTATGGCTTCCAGGACCGCGACCAGCGCCAGGGCAAGGTGTCCCGCTTCATGGAGCCGCTCCAGCAGCTGGCACGGGGCCGGCGCGTGGGCCTGGGCCTGAGCTGGCTGTTGCGCGGAGGCCACCAGGCCAACCTGGAGCTGACCACGTTGTATGACCAGGAGGAGGCGGCCCGAAGCGCCGGGAAGCCCTCCACGGTGGATCCGCTGCGCCGCTCGCACCTGTGGATGCTCCGTCAGGACCTGGGCGGCTACGTGCTCCTGGGCGACCCGGCCGTGCGGCTGCCCCTGGCCCCGCGCTGACGGTTGGAAACAACAAGAACCCCGGGCGGCGCATGGGCCTCCCGGGGTTCGGATTCCGCGACGCCCGATGCTCAGGCGGAGCGGTGCCCGCCGCGCTCCACCCCGTGCAGGGTGAGGTTGCGCAGGGTGTCGTCGGCCAGCTCGAAGAGACTGGCCTGCGCCTTCAGCAACTGCTCACGCGCCACCTGCTCCAGCGCGTAGAACGGCGCCAGGGTCTCCAGCGCCTTGCGCACCCACGCCTCGTGCTGCGAGCGCAGCGGCCGCGCGGCGGCGTCCCCCTCCACGAACTGGCGGGAGTACTCGAGCGCGGAGCGCTGGGCGGCGATGGCCTGGTGCAGGGCGCCCCGCCCCAGGTCCATCAGGTGGGCATACGGATCGACTCTCTTCGCTTCAGTCATGGCATTGCTCCTTCGGGTTGTGACAGGTGGCCCCTGCTAGAGGCGGTGGACGACGGCGCCCCCTTCGGCCGGCGACAGGTCCTCGTCACCGAACGCCTGGGGCCCGTTCGCCACGGACTGCGTCCACGGCGAGGTCGCCAGGGCGCGCTTCATGTCCCGGTAGCCGTCCGCCCGGCGCTCCGCGATGGAGGCGCGGGAGAACTCCGCGTCGCTGCTGGAGATCTGATGCTCACCGCGCTGGTACGTCAGGTGGACGATGTCCAGCCGGGGCGCGGGCTTCGCCAGGGGCTCGTCGCTGAACGCGAGCGGCGAGGACGCGGACACATGCCGCGTCACCTGCGTCGCGGTCCGGCGCAGGTTCCACACGGTCGCGAACTGGTCCACCTGCTGCGACGTGCGGCCCGCGAACTGGATGGACTTCATGCGCCAGCTCGCCTCGTCCAGGTTCTGCGGCAGCGGCGCGCGCGCCTCGAACAAATCAATCATGAAGACGAGCGAGTGCCGCTGGGGCGGGTCGTCCAGGATGGCGTTGAGCGGCGTGTTGGTGACGCAGCCGCCGTCCCAGTACAGCTCCCCGTCGATGAGGCTGGGCGGGAAGGCGGGCGGCAGCGCGCCGCTGGCGAGCACATGGTCCGGCCCCAGGGCGCTTTTCGTGTTGTCGAAGAACACCAGGTGGCCGTCGCTCACGCGGGTGGCCCCCAGGCTCAGCCGCGTCGCGCGCGAGTTGATGTATTCGAAGTCCACCAGCCGCCGCAGCGTCGAGCGCATGGGACGGGTGGAGTAGAAGCTCAGCGCCTCCGGCGAGCCCGGCGGCGCGAGCAGCGGGGACACCGCGCGGGGCGCGTAGAAGCCGGGCTGGCCGAAGAGCAGGCTCGTCATGTGGCTGCCCAGGTTGAAGAGCTGGCGCAGGCGGCCCTTGAAGAGCGAGCCCCACTCACTGCCCGGCCAGGACACCTCGCGCCAGAACGCCTCCAGCCGCTCGAGCCGCTGCTCCGGGCGGTTGCCCGCGACCAGCGCGGCGGTGAAGGCGCCAATGGAGATGCCGGAGACCCAGTCCGGATGCAGGCCGGCCTCCTCCAGGGCCTGATAGGCCCCCACGTGGTAGGCGCCCAGGGCCCCGCCGCCTTGAAAGACGACGATGACCTGCGGGCGCTCCTGGGGTGCTTGCGGCTGTGTCATGGATGTCCTCTCGCGGGTGCTGCGGTGGAGTGCCGCCCCGGAGGAGCGGAGGGCTGATGGATCCCAATCCACCCTTCCCAGTCCCCCGCTCCCCGAGGCAGCGCTCCAGGGACGTCCACGCCCAGGCGTTTGTGAATCCACTCAGGCCTTCAAGCTCACGGCTTTCACACCCGGCGGTCGTCCGCGTCATTGAGGCGCAACTTTCAACCCCCGGAGACAGACATGAGTGGACGCGTGGCAGTGGTGACAGGAGGAACGCGAGGCATTGGCGCGGCGAGCGCCGACGCCCTGCGGCAGCAGGGGTACCGCGTGGCGGTCACCTACTATGCGAATGAACAGGCGGCGCAGAACTTCACGGGGCGCACCGGCATCCCGACGTTCCGCTTCGACGCCGCCAACACCGCCCAGTGTGTCGCGGGCGTGAAGAAGATCGTCGACACGCTGGGGCCCATCGAGGTGCTGGTGAACAACGCCGGCATCACCCGGGACGCCATGCTGCACAAGATGACGTCCGAGCAGTGGAACGAGGTCATCCAGACGAACCTCACCTCCTGCTTCAACCTGTGCAACGTGGTGGTGGGTCCCATGCGTGAGCGCGGCTTCGGCCGCATCATCAACATCGGGTCCATCAACGGGCAGACGGGCCAGCTGGGCCAGACGGCCTACGCGGCGGCCAAGGCGGGCATGCACGGCTTCACGCTGGCGCTGGCGCGCGAGGGCGCCGCCCGCGGCGTCACCGCCAACCTCATCGCGCCGGGCTACATCGACACGGACATGGTGCGCACCGTGCCTCCGGACGAGTTGGTGCGCATCCGCTCGCGCATCCCCGTGGGCCGCCTGGGCCGCTCCGACGAGATCGCCCGCGCCGTGACGTTCCTTGCCTCCGACAAGGCCGGCTTCATCACCGGCTCCACGCTCACCATCAATGGTGGGCAGCACATGTACTGAAGGAGGCCGCGAATGGACGCATCCCTGGAGCCCATGCGGCGCGCCTTCCTGGAAGTCCTCCTCCGGCTGGCGATGGACCCCCAGCGGATGCTCGCGGCGGGAATCGACCTGTGGGAACGCTCCCTGCGCGGGGGCGTCCCACCGGAGCCCGCCCCTTCCGCGCCGGACCGCCGCTTTCGAGATCCGGCGTGGAGGGAGCAGCCCTTCTTCGACGGCCTGCGCCGCGCGTACCTCACCGGCGCGGGCTGGCTGGAGGACCTGGTGGCGCGAGCGCCGGGCCTGGACCAACACACGGCGCACCAGGCCCGCTTCTACGCGCGCCAGCTCACCGACGCGCTGTCGCCGTCCAACTTCCCCGCGCTCAACCCGGAGGTGCTCCGCGCCGCGCGCGAGTCCCGTGGCCTGAGCCTGCTCAAGGGGATGGAGGCGCTGTGCGAGGACCTGGCGCGGGGCCAGGGCCGGTTGGCGACGCGCATGACGGACCGGCGGACGTTCCGGCTGGGAGAGAACCTGGCCACCACGCCGGGCGACGTGGTCCATGAGGAGCGCCTGTTCCAGCTCATCCAGTACCGGCCCACCACGCCCACCGTGCACCGTCAGCCGCTGCTGGTGGTACCGCCGTGGATCAACAAGTTCTACATCCTGGACCTGCGCCCGGAGAACTCGTTCATCCGCTGGGCGGTGGAGCGCGGGTACACGGTGTTCCTCATCTCCTGGGTGAACCCCGACGAGACGCACGCGGACGTGGACTGGGAGGACTACCTCGTGCACGGCCTGATCGCCGCGCTGGAGGCCGTCTGCCGCGCCACCGGCGAGGAGCGGGTCTCCACGCTGGGCTACTGCATCGGAGGGACCCTGCTGGCGTCGGGGCTCGCGTGGCTCGCCGCCCGGAATGACGGCCTCATCGCCAGCGCGACGCTGCTCACCACGCAGGTGGACTTCAGCGAACCGGGGGACCTGGGGGCCTTCATCGACGCGCCTCAACTGGAGCGGCTGGAGGCCCACATGCGCGAGCGCGGCTATCTGGAAGGGCTGGAGATGATGACCACCTTCAACCTGCTCCGGGCGAAGGACCTGGTCTGGCCCTTCGTGGTGAACAACTACCTGCTCGGCCGGGAGCCGGCGCCCAGCGACTTCCTCGCGTGGAGCACCGACCCCACGCGCATGCCCGCGCGCGCGCACGCGACGTACCTGCGGGAGCTCTACCTGCACAACCGCCTGGTCCAGCCGGGCGCGCTGTCGCTCGCGGGCGTCCCCCTGGACCTGGGCAAGGTGAAGACGCCCCTCTACGTGCAAGCCTGCCGGGAGGACCACATCGCGCCCTTCCGCTCGGTGTACAGGGGAGCGAGGCACTTCGGGGGGCCCGTGCGGTTCGTGCTCGCGGGCTCTGGCCACGTCGCCGGCGTCATCAACCCGCCGTCCGCGAACCGGTATCGCCACTGGGTCCCGAGGCCCCGTCCGGATGCGTCGTCCGGGAACGCAACCGCGTCATCTGGAAACGCGTCTGCGTCCCACCAAAACGCGGATGGGATTGCGTCACATCCAAACGCAGTCGCGTCACACGGGAACGCGGATGGGATTGAGCCTCGCGGCATGACGGATGTGATTGCGTCGATACAAGACGCGCCAGCGTCCTTCATGGACGCGGATGGGATTGCGTCGCACGCGGACGCGGACGCGTGGCTTCAGGACGCGGTGGAGCACCCCGGGTCCTGGTGGATTGACTGGGAGTGCTGGCAGTCCGAACGCTCGGGCGGACGCGTCCCGGCCCGGGTCCCCGGCGAGGGAGGACTGCGGATCATCGAAGCAGCGCCGGGGCGCTACGTGCGCTCGCGCATCCTTCCGGAATGAGCAGCGCGAGCCGTGCTCCGCCGGTCTGCCCGGACGGAGCACGGACTCGCGCTCAGCGAGGGCACGGCTCTTGCGAAAGGGTGGTCCGAAGGATTCCGTACGCGAGCTGGATGCGCTTTCTCACGTTGCAACTGGTCAACCGGAGCTGTTCCGCGATGTCGGCATAGGACATGTCCTGGAGGTAGCGCATCACCAGGGGCACCCTCAGATTGGTGGGGAGCGCCTGGATGCATTGATGAACCGCCGCCGCGCTCTCGCTCTGGAGCAGGCCCGCGTCGGGCAGTTCCTGGGACTGGGGCTCCGAGGCCTCCAGGTCCTCCATCCACTCCTCGGCGTCGCCCCAGCGCTGGCGCTCGCGGTGGATGTCCATGCAGACGTTGTGGAGGATGCGTCCCAGCCAGGCCCGCGGGTTGAGGATCTTCCCGGGCGATACGTAGTTCTGATGGGCGCGGAGCATCGCGGTGTCCACCGCGTCCTCCGCGTCCACCACGTTCCCTCCCATCAGCCGCAGTGCCTGCTGAAACAACGGCTCCTTGTGCTGCTCCCACACACGCCAGAAAGAGGGATCGGTGTTTTCTTTCACGGTTTCCAGGGCTCCAAAAGTGCATCTGGAAACGGTGCAGCGAGATGTCTGTGAATAACCCTTGACCCATCCCCAAAAGGGCACCCGGGAAATCCACGGGAAATCACAAGCCGTAGCGATCCGCGTCTTCCCGGCGTTCACCCCACGAACGCATGGCGGAGCCAATGAGCGCGCGACAGGAAGCGGAGCCGGACACCCTCGAGGAAGAGAACCCCCTGAAGGAACACCTCGCGCTCCAGTGGAGCAGGCAGGCGGGCGCGAGCTTCCCGAAGTTGTGGGTGGGCCATCTGGAGGGAGAGGAGCGTGGCGTCTTCGCCAAGGTGCCCATCGCGGCGGGAGAAGAGGTGCTGCGGGTGCCGCGCGCGTGCCTGGTGACGCTGGACGTCGCGAAGGCGTCGGACATCGGCCGGCTCATCGACGCGCACGCCCCCGACACGAACGAGGAGTGCTACCTGGCGGCGTTCCTGCTCCAGGAGAAGGAGCGCGAGGACTCGGCCTGGAAGCCGTACCTGGACGTGCTGCCCCGGTCCTTCCCGCACCTGCCGCTGTTCTTCGACGCGCAGGAATTGTCACTGCTCCAGGGCTCCTCCGCCCTGCGCGAGGTGGCGCGGTGGAAGGAGATGCTGCTCGCGCGCTACGCCACGCTGGCGCAGCGGGTGCCGGGCTTCGAGCGCTTCACGCCCGACGCGTACCTCTGGGCGCAGCACGTGTTGATCAGCCGCACCTTCGGCCTCACGTTGGCGGGCAAGCTCACGCGGTGCTTCGTGCCGGTGGCGGACATGCTCAACCACCGGGCCTCGCCGCGCCTGATGTGGAGCAACGCGGAGGACGCTGAGGCCTTCGTGCTGGTGGCGCAGGAGCCGGTGGCCGCGGGCGAGGAGCTGCACATCAGCTATGGCGTCAAGCCCAGCTGCCGGTTCCTGCTGAGCTACGGCTTCGTGCCGGAGGACAACCCGGACGACACGCTGGTGCTCTACCTGGGCGTGCCCGAGGACGCGGTGGAGGCGGAGGCCAAGCGGGAGCTGCTCGCGCTGGCGACTCCGCCGTCGCGGCGCCGCTTCGAGGTGCCGCTGCGCTACGGACATCCCGCCACGGTGGCGATGTTCTCCTTCCTGCGCGTGGCGTGCGCGAACGCGCGGGAGCTGGCCCGGCTCGCCGAGGAGGCCCGCGAGGAGCAGGGCCTGGGCGAGGTGCCACCGCTGAGCGCGGAGACGGAGGAGCGCGTCTTCCGCTACCTCCAGGACGTGTGCGAGGCGCGGCTCGCGGGCTTCGAGACGACGCTGGAGGAGGACGAGCGGTTGCTCCAGGCGGAGGACCTGTCGCGCAACGCGCGCAACTGCCTGCTCTTGCGTCGCGGTGAGAAGCGGCTGCTCCAGGCCTACGCGGGCCTGGCGCGCGCCTTCCTCCCCGCGCCGAGCCCCACCCCGCCCTCCCCCGCCGTGGGCGGATGAGCCGGCTTCATTCCCAGACTTCAGGACGACAGGACATGACCATGGACAAGAAGATCATCGCGGTGGTGGGAGCAACGGGCGAAGAGGGAGGCAGCCTCGCGCGCGCCATCCTCGCGGACACGCAGGGCGAGTTCACGGTGCGCGCGCTCACGCGCAAGCCAAACTCGGAGCTGGCGCGCCGGCTGGCGAAGCTGGGCGCGGAGGTCGTCGCGGCGGACGTGAGCGACGCCAAGAGCCTGAAGGCCGCGTTCACCGGAGCGCATGGCGCCTTCTGCGTCACCAGCTACTGGGAGAAGCCCGACCCGGAGCGAGAGCTGGCGCAGGCGCGGACGATGGCGCACGCCGCGAAGGAGGCGGGCGTGGCGCACGTTATCTGGTCCACCCAGGAGGACACCCGGCGCCTCATCCCCGCGGAAGACACGCAGATGCCCATGCTCAAGAAGCATTATCGTGTTCCGCAGTTCGACGTGAAGGGCGCGAGCGATGCGTACTTCACCGGCCTGGACCTGCCGGTGACCTTCGTGCGCGGCTCGTTCTCATGGGAGAACCTGCTGTCGTTCGGACTGGGCGGAAAGCGCAACGCGGACGGCACGTTCGACTTCGTGCTGCCCACGGGAGACCGGAAGCTGCCTGGCATCGCCACGGAGGACGTGGGCGGATGCGTCTACGGCCTCTTCCAGCGCGGGCCGGAGGCCTGGGCGGGACGGACGGTGGGGCTGGCCAGCGAGCACGTGACGGGCCAGGAGATTGCCCGGACGCTGAAGCAGGTGCTGGGACAGGAGGTCGTCTTCCACTCCATCGAGCCGGAGGTCTACCGGACGTTCAACTTCCCCGGCGCGCCGGAGCTCGCGAACATGTTCCAGTTCATGCGGGACTTCTCCGCGGAGTACTGCGGCGCCAGGGACCCCGGGCTCACGCACGAGCTGAACCCGCAGGTGCAGTCGCTGGCCCGGTGGATTGAACGCAACAAGGCCCGCTTCGTGCGCGCGGCGTGATGCGCGCCAGGCCCTGCCTCCCGGTCTCGCGGAGGCAGGGCGTCCTTCAGACTCCGAAGGCTTTCAGACCGAGATCTCCCGGCCGCCCCCACCCACCCCGGGAGGAGGCGGCGGAGGCCCCTTGTCCCAGCCATCCTTCCAGAAGAGCCCCATCGCGCCCTGGCAGCTGAGGAAGAACAGCGCGGGGGTGACGATCTGCTTGGGCAGGTACTTCACGAGCCCCTTGCCCAGGACCCAGCTGAAGGCCGAGCCGCCGACCAACTGCCCCACCTGCTGCTTCGTCCAGTCGATGGTGTTCTGCTGAGCCTCGGGAGGCAGCGCGTTCCAGATCGTCGTGACGATGGTCGGATCGACCTTCAGCCCCGCGGCGTACCGGAACCCGGCCTTCAGCGCCCGGGCGGTGAGCAGGTTGTGGTACTGGATGACCTGCTGCTGCTGGGGGCCCTGCAGGCCCAGCTGCCCGAGCGTGCGAAGCCCACCGACGAACAGCTGGGGGGGCTTGCCCGCGAGGCCGTAGTAGATGCCCCAGAAGAACGGATACTGCTTCTGCTTGTCGTCACCGCTCACGGTCTTGTCTCCTTGGATGTGGGAGGTGCCTCCCACGGAGAAGACGGTGAAGCGGTGCGCGCGTGAAGCTCAGGGCTCGAGGAAGCCGCCGCGCACCCAGGCGTTGGCGGTGTCCCGGGTGAACTTGAAGTTCGGCGGCACGCGATGCTTCGCGACGGTCGCGCCCGCGTCGTCGATGGCGGAGAGCAGCGCGTGCGGGTCGTACTCATCCGGCACGAGCTCGAGCCGGACCTCGTACCACTTCCCCTCCCAGGCGATGGAGAGCTTCTTGGTCATGGCCTGGTCGCGCTGACGCGCGGAGCGATCCAGCACCTCCGACGCCGTCTTCACGAAGGTCGCGAACGCCGGCGCATCGAAGGGCTTGGGGTTCTTCTTGTCGCGGCCCATCACCCACGGGCTGATGAGGACGGGCTCGGGGATCCCCTGCTTGCGGATCTCCACGGCCCAGCCGTCGTCATCCTCGTTCTTGATGACCCTGGCCGCCCATCCGTTCTTCTTCCAGAACGTGGGCTCCATGACCTCGGGTTCGGCCGGCGTTTGCTCGTTGCTCATGGGCGCTTCTCATAACTCCAGCCTCTGACGAAGTCCCCCTCCACGTGCCGGAGCCGGGGTCATTCGCTCAGGAACTCTTCAAGCGCCCGGGCGAGCGCCTTGGGGTCCACGGCATGCGTCTGTCCCTCCAGCGTCCGGTGGCGTGCGCTGGGGATGGCCCGCGCCAGGGTCTGGTTCGCTTCACGCATCCAGCCCGGGCTCGCGCCTCCGTCCATGACGAGCGTCGCCGCGCGGACGGCCGGCACCTGCTCGAGGCGCGAGGGGCCACGGGCCGTGATGAGCAGGTCATGGCTCAGCGTGTGCGCGAGGTGCTCGAGGCCCGCCCACATCGGCGCCTTGCGCAGCTGCGCGACGGCTGGCGCGGGCATCTGCATCACCTTCGTGAAGTACAGCTCGACGGCCTCCGAGCGCCGGTTCCCCCGGGCGGCCTCATCCAGCTGCTTCGCCAGGTCTTCGAACGCCCGGGCCCGGCCCGCATCGAGGATGACGGGGGGCTCATAGACGACCAGCCTGGGAATCGGGAGTCCGAGGGCCGCGGCATCGAGGGCAAGCAGGCCACCCGACGAGTTGCCGAACACGGCGGCGGATCCACCGGCGGCGGTGATGAGTGCCGCGAGGTCCTCCTCTTCCCGCTCGGGCGCATGGGGCGGTGTGTCCCCGCTGTCCCCACGGCCGCGCCGGTCATAGGAGAACACGGTGAAGCGATGGGCCAGCAGGGCCGCCAGCGGTGTTCCCGAGGTCGGCGCGGTGCGGTCGCAGAACGCTCCGCCCACCAGGATGAGCGGCGGGCCCTCGCCGGTGGTTTCGAACGCGATAGGCGTCCCATCGGCGGACGTGACGGTGTGAATGCTCATGGCAGCTCCTTCAGGATGAGGCCTCGGGACGGTAGCCGTGCGTGCGGAAGGGCACGTCGAGCTCGCGACAGACCTCGGTCAAGACCTCGGGCGAGTGGTAGTAGTTCCGCAGCCGTGAGATGCGGTCGCCGTCCAGCTCGACCCGCACGACGGCATGCACTTCCTCGCCCGACCACCAGAGGAAGAGCGATTCGCCGCGATGCGCGCGGAGCTCGCAGCGAGGTGGCTCCACGAGCACGAAACCGCCCTCGGGGCAGCCGAAGAGCGTGCCCTGGAGCGAGCCCTCCCGGACCGCCTGGGCCCCGGACTCGGTCTTGAACCCCGGGTACTCCAGGGTCGCCGTATCGAGCAGGAGCGCCGTGAGACGATCGAGGTCCCGAGCGTTGAAGGCGTCGCAGAAGGCGTTGAGGACGGCGGGAGCCACCGGCGCGGGCGCATCCGGTTCAGGCGTCAGCAGCTTCGCCCGCCCCCGGTGCAGGGCGGCCTTGATGGCTCCGGTCGTGGTGGAGAGCACCTCGGCGGTCTCCTCGAGTGACAGCCCGAAGGCATCCTTGAGCACGACCGAGGCGCGCTCTTGCGGCGAGAGTTGCGAGAGCAGCGTCCCGGCGGCCTCACGCGTCGCGCGAGGCTCGGCGTGCGTCGTCGGCTCCGGGACCTCGATGCCATCGGAGGCCGGGACCTCTCGCGCCTGCCGCATCCGGTTGAGCCACAGGTTGCTCGCGATCCGGAAGAGCCACGCCCGCGTGCTGCGCGGCGGCTCCGCCATGACGGCGAGGCTCGCGAACGCCCGGGCCATCGTCTCCTGGGCCATGTCCTCGGCATCCCAGGGGCTGCGCGTCAGGTGCCGGCAATACCGGTAGAGGTCCGGGCGGAGGGGCTCGTAGGTCTCCAGAAAACGGTGCTGGGTGCTCATGCCGGAGAGACACGCGACGGGCGAAAAAGGATACGTCGGGCCAGCAGAGAAAAAGAGCCCTCGCCTCCTTGCCTGCCCCTACCCCTCAGGGCGTGCGCGTCAGGGGCGATTGCTAGGGTTGTCTCCATGGACGTGCGCAAGAAGCTGGAGATCCTCGCCGATGCCGCGAAGTACGACGCCTCGTGTTCGAGCAGCGGCGGCAAGCGCAAGGCGGACAAGGAGGGGCTCGGCAGCGTCGAGGGCATGGGAATCTGTCACAGCTACACGCCGGACGGACGGTGTGTGTCGCTGCTCAAGATCCTGCTCACCAATTTCTGCATCTACGACTGCCAGTACTGCATCAACCGCATCTCCAGTGACACCGCCCGGGCGCGCTTCACGCCCGCGGAGGTGGTGCGGCTCACGCTCGACTTCTACAAGCGCAACTACATCGAGGGCCTGTTCCTGAGCTCCGGCGTCATCAAGAGCCCGGACTACACGATGGAGCAGCTCATCGAGGTGGCGCGCACGCTGCGCGAGGAGCACGGCTTCCAGGGCTACATCCACCTCAAGGCGGTGCCGGGCGCGTCCCGGGAGCTCATCGACGCGGCGGGCCTGTACGCGGACCGCCTGAGCGCCAACATCGAGCTGCCGACGGACGGCGACCTGAAGAAGCTCGCGCCGGAGAAGAGCTTCGCCGTCACCGGCGGGACGATGAAGGAGATCTCCGCCCGCGTGGAGCAATCCAAGGCCGAGCGCCAGGAGAGCCCCAAGGCGCCGAAGTTCGCCCCCGCGGGCCAGAGCACGCAGATGATCGTCGGCGCCACGTCCACGCCGGACGCGGCCATCCTCGACACCGCGAACCGCCTCTACACGCGCTTCAAGCTCAAGCGCGTGTACTACTCGGGCTACAGCCCCATCCCGCTCGTCGACGCCCGCCTGCCCGCGAAGTCTCCGCCGCTCGTGCGCGAGCACCGGCTGTATCAGGCGGACTGGCTCCTGCGCTTCTACGGCTTTCGCGTGGACGAGCTCGCGCCGCCCGAACAGCCGGACCTGTCCCTGGATCTGGACCCGAAGCTCGCGTGGGCGTTGCGCCGGCGTGAGTTGTTCCCCGTGGACGTGAACCGCGCCCCGCGCGAGTCCCTGCTGCGAGTGCCGGGCATGGGCGTGCGCACGGTGGACCGGCTCCTCCGCATCCGCCGCTGGCACCGCGTCACGCTCGCGGACCTGGCGCGGCTGCGCGTGCCGCTGGCGCGCATGAAGCCCTTCATCGTGACGGCGGACCACCGGCCCACGGGGCTCATCGACTCCGCCCGGCTCACCGAGCGGGTGACGCCTCCCGCCACCCAGCTCTCCCTGTTCACCTCCGCGCGGGAAGCGCTCACCGGAGAGCTCTGATGCGGGTGGAGGTGGGGCCGGAGCTGGATTCGTTCCGAACCGCCGCGCGCGGCCTGCTCGCCCGGGGCGTGTCCCCGGAACAGGTGCTGTTCACGGAAGAAGGGCGCGGACAGGGCTCACTGCTCGCGCCAGACGTGGTTCCCGCGAGCACGCCAGGAGCCGCGCTGTCGGTGCCTCCGGCGTTCCTGGAGCTGGCGGAAGAAGTGGCGTACCACCGCTCGCCCGAGCGCTGGGGACTGCTCTACCGGGTGCTGTGGCGGCTGACGCACGGGGAGCGAAAGCTGCTGGAGGTGGAGAGCGACGCGGACGTGTACCGCGTGCTCTCGCTGGCCAAGGCCGTCAAGCGCGACGCGCACAAGATGAAGGCCTTCGTGCGCTTCCGGCGGGTGGAGCGTGAGGGCGAGGAGTTCTTCATCGCGTGGCACCGGCCCGAGCACCTCATCGTGCGCCACGTGGCGCCCTTCTTCGCGAGGCGCTTCCCTTCCATGCGTTGGAGCATCCTCACGCCGGACGCTAGCGTGTCCTGGGACCTGGAGCAGCTCACGTACGGGCCCGGAGTCCCGCGCTCGCAAGCCCCTGAGGGGGATGCGCTGGAGGAGATGTGGGGGACGTACTACGCGTCGACCTTCAATCCGGCGCGGCTCAACGTGAGGGCCATGCGCGCGGAGATGCCCAAGAAGCACTGGGCCACGCTGCCGGAGACGAGGCTCATTCCGGAGTTGGTGCGACAGGCGCCCGGGCGCACCTCGCGCATGGTGAGCCCGAAGCTGGAGCTCTCCGAGTCCAGCCGCTTCCTACCGGAGCACCAGGACCTCGCCTCGCTCGCCCACGCGGCCCAAGGCTGCCGGGCCTGTCCGCTGCACGAACGGGCCACGCGCACGGTGTTCGGCGAGGGGCCGGCGGGAGCACGGTTGATGCTCGTGGGCGAGCAACCCGGAGACATGGAGGACCGGGAGGGCAGGCCCTTCATTGGTCCGGCGGGCCAACTTCTCGACACGGTGCTCGCGCAGGTGGGCCTGGACCGGGAGCAGCTCTACGTCACCAACGCGGTGAAGCACTTCGGATGGGTGGAGGGTGAGGAGAAGCAGCGCCTGCACGCGAAGCCCGGACGGAACGAGGTGCTCGCGTGCAAGGGGTGGCTGGACGCAGAGGTGGCGCAGGTGAAGCCGAAGATGATCCTCTGCCTCGGTGCCACGGCGGCGCAGTCCTTCCTGGGGCCGGGCTTCCGCATCAACCTCAGCCGGGGGCAGATTTTCGAAACGCCGTGGGCGAAGGCATGGATGGCGACCTTCCATCCCTCGGCGCTCCTGCGCATGCCGGACGAGCGGGCGCGGGCCCAGGCGCGCCTCCACTTCGAAGAGGACCTGCGCCGGGCGGCGGATACGCTGCGCACGCTCGGGTGAAGGCGCGGGTCTGACTCCTGCTGCGGCATGTGCCCTCAATGTGCCCCTCCGGCGTCGGATGAAAACGAGGCACGAGCCTGGCGAACTGCTGAACCGCGCTCTCCGGGCTCCTGGTCTGGAATGACTTCGACCTCGGCAAACTTGATCTTCGCCTTGCTGCGCCTTTGAACCGTTGCTGACATGCTTCACATGCGGCCAGCCTTGACCCGCGGTTCGCTGGATTGAAGGAAAGGACGAAGCAATGCGACTCCGTGCCTGCGCCGCACTCCTGCTCTTTCTCGCGGCTTGCGCTACTTCGGCACCGGGCCCAGCAAAGCGCGCGTCCCGGAACCCGAGGATCGCCAATCTCCAGCGTGCGGCGGCACTGCCGTGGACTGATGGGGGACGGTGCGTGGTCCGCGAAGCGTCACAGTCTTGGCCGGTTCTGGTGGAGAGGTGCTATCGAGCCCTTGACCATGACCGGATCGAGTTCCACGACACCACGGGAAGATGCGCGGTCGCGTCCGCTGATGCCGCTGCCGTGGGAATCGGGCTCTGCATGTTGGCGGCTCCTGAGATTGCCGTGGGAGCCGTGATCGTGCTTGGCGTGGTAGTGGTCGGCTTCGCCATCAAGGAAGCGCTGGACGCATATGAACTCCGCCAGGCCTACCCTGAAGAGGCTGGGACCTCACAAGGAACGAAGGTGGCATCCCGGGAAGCTGAAGCCCAACGCAAGCCCAAGCTGAAGCCCGAGCCAGCGGGGCAGGATTGGTTCCCTCCGGTCCCGCCCGAATCACCGGACCGCGAGCGCAGTCCTGAGTGCAGGCCCGTCCCGGTGCGACATTTGGGCGGCAACGGCCCACACAACGAATGCGCTGACAAAATCCCCAATAACAGCTTTCCTGGCTGGGATGTACTCGTCAATGGGAAGAACTTCGACGGGCTGGCGCTCACCAATCGCACGCTGTGGGATGTCAAGACGGATGACTTTGAAAAACAGCCACCGCGCTCTCAAAGATTCTTTGTCAGGATGAAGCTACCTGAGCTGAGGCGCGAGGCCAGGATCGCAAGGGACTGCGGGTACAACTTCGTTATTGGAGTGCGAAGCGCCGCGCATAAAGCCGTGCTGTTCGACGAAGATCCCACCCTGAAAGTTGTCATCATGGACTGGTGTTGAAATGACGGCTGCTCACAGAACCCTCATCGTCATCGCCCACGCGCCTGCGCTCCAGGACAATGACGACCGCCCGACTGCGGTTGTCCATGCAATGGAACGTGCGCTGCCCGGCTTACGCCTGGGGTGGACGATGTCGGAAAAGGGGGACTTCGTCGCACTGCCTCAACGCGACGAGTGGGTAGTGGCCAATATGAAAAACGGCGGTTTCCCGTTCCTCTGCAACGATGATGACAACCAGTTCGTGACGGTGGCCGGCCTGGAAAACCCAAACGGTCTTGCCGCAGGGGGCCCGTCGCATTTTGAAATCCATGCGGACCTGCCACTCGACGCAGTCGGCATCGCTGCGGCTGTCGATGTGCTTGCAGGTGTAGCGGAGGGCGCTCGTGCGGTATGGGGGCATGCGACGCCAAGCGGTTACGGCGGGATCGTGGCGCAACAGTTCCGCCATCCCGGCGATGAGCTGCACATCCCGCCTCATGGCCTGCCGTCGCTCAAGCTCCCATGGGACAGGTCCACGCCTGAGGTTCCCCACTTCCTCGGGTGGCTGAACTACTGGTCTGCCGCTGCCGCACGGGCCATCAGGTTCCCAGACCTGGCTCGGGACGCGAGCCTGCTTTCACGGGCGCGGCGCACGGCAACGGGCGGGTGGGTCGTGCAGCTCACCGACGCGCCACTCGATCTGGACAACCCCGCCCACCTGGACACGCTCAAGCGGACCTACGAAAGGTTCCCGGAGATCGGCGGACGTGCAGCGCCTTGAGCACAGGCCCAACAGGCGACAAGGACACGTGCTGGTCAGGGCCTGCCTCATGCAACCCGCTTTATCGGGACCGGACTACAGTGAGAGAGCCGCCACCCCTCTTCAATGCCGGGTGAAAATCCGGTGGAGCCGGTACTTGCCCTTCAGCGCCTGCGTGTCGCCACAGACCGGGCACTGGAACTGGACTGCGTGGGGACTGGGCTTCGGAGCCGCCGCGGGATCAGCCAATGCCACCCCCGGCAATGCTCCACGTGCCTTCGTGGCTTCCCTCCAGGCCAGGTCGCTGACGATCTGATCCGCGATTCTCAGCGTCTTTCCCAACTGGACGGTGCCCATGGCCCCCGCGGTCTGACGATGGAAGAGGTCGCGCCCCACCTCCGCGTTGCGCATGGCCTGGCTCTCGGCGCCTGCGATCTGGGTCGCGGGACCGACGGCAAAAGTGGCATTGCGGACCGCGCCCGGGCCAGCGCTGAGCAGCTCGGTCAGCCTCGCGACGATGTCTCCCACCTCGCCATTGCCGTTGTTCCGGTCAGAAGCGATGACCGCCAGGTTGGCGAGGCTCAAGCCGCTGTTACCGCCGGGACCAGCCTGCTGCTGGAGCCGGTCGACCTCGGGATCACGCCTTGCCGCCCCGGCGATGTCCCAACACAGTCCTCCCCCCGTGGGCTCCTCCCCCGAGTGGTAGGCGATATCGAAGGTTCCACTCCGCCCTCCGACGATCACGACATCGCGTCCCAGTTGCCGCATCCGCGCCTTGAGGGCGGCCCAGAAGTAGGCGCGCTGTCGATCGGTGCGAGCATGATTCGCGTAGAGGTCGATGTGATTCGCGCCACCTCCCACCGGAGGGCGCCCGAAGGTCACCAGCCGTCGAGCGCCACGGGCGCCGTCGACCGCGTTGAGCCGGGCCGCGGTGGTGTTGTGCTGGCAGTTGTAGTCCTCGACGCGGTTGGCCAGCAGGATGTAGCCCGCATGGGTGCTCAGGCAGCCAGGATTCTGGGTCAAGGCCTGGATCGCGCCATCAATGGCGACCCGCTCCGCGTTCCCCAGGTTCTGCGTCAGGCTCTGGCTGAACAACTCACAAGCGACGTCCGCGTCCGAGCGCTGCTCATCCAACGCCTGCTCACGCGCGGCCTCGAAGACCCGGCGCGAGGTGCTCAAGCAGCTTTCGACATTGACTCCCCCGGGGAGGGACGCGCGGGTGATGTGGACGGGATGCCAATGCGTTGCCTTGGAGCCTCGCGCCCAGTCCGGAGGGTGCTGGGGCGGCGTGGGTCCGGTGACGAGGATGGTCCGCCCGCCCAGGCCTTCGTCGACCAGCTGTTCAATCATGGCGGAGCAGACCCGCAGATGCTTCTCGGTCGGCCCGATGCGGATCGCCACCGCGAGGTCGAGGCAGACCCGCATGGCGACGATGAGCCAACACAGGTCGCCGGTCATGTCGCTGTTGATCGCGATCACGCTCGACGTGTGGAGCGGCATGGCGCCCAACCGCGCCGTGGGCGTCGCGGTGGGCAGTCCATGGGCCGCGCTCTCCGCCCGGCGGACGCTCTCCGCCAGCTCCGCGAAGACCCGTCCGGACGCGACCGTATCGCGGGTCAGCCAGACGCCCAGCGTGTTGAAGCGCGCCCTGGGGTCGACGCCAGGAGGCCGCGCGGGAGCCCCCGGCGCGGAGTCACGCGGATCAATGGCGATGGCCCAGTCCTTCGCGGTGAGCCGGGTGGGCGCGGGGCCCCCTGGCGCTCCTCCCGTGCGGACGCCACCGACCGCCGCGATGTGATTGTTGGCCGCGGCGGTCCCCACACCGTTGGTCCAGGTGTATTCGATGGGATTGGTTCCAGGAACGGGCGTGAACGGCATCGAACCTCCAGCGTAGGGAGCGACGGATGCGGCGCCGGAGTATAGACGGGAATGGACGGCTCAGCCGCGACGTAGCAGGTCGGCTCGCATCGCCTCCACCGCGTCCTTGGCTTCCTTCAGGCCCACGCCGTGCTGATTGCGGTAGAGCTTGATGGCCTCGATGAGGTTGTTGCTTCGAACGGCGCGCTCGATGGCGTCGTTCGCTTCGGGGCCGGACAACTCACGACGTTCCAGGGACTCCATGGGTGCCCGGCCATCGCGCATCGCCTCCACCGCGTCCTTGGCCTCCTTCAGGCCGCAGCCATGAAGCTCCCGGTAGAGCTTGATGGCGTTGATCATCTGCCCGGACTCGATCAACTCCGCGAGGCTCCGCCGCCCTTCCTCCGGGGACCGGTAGGGAGGTGGCTCCGAGGGCTGATCACGAGTGGAGGAGCGCAACCAGAGGCCGATGAGGGCCCCCATGAACACCGCGATCACCAGCAGAACCAAGAATGAAGAGGACATCTCCCGAGCATACAGACGCAGTGGACTTCCAGGAGCCCCAAGAGGAGTAACGCCTACCCGGGCACCACCCTCGCCCAGGCGCCGAAGGCCAGCTCCCCGATGTAGGTCGCCCCTGCTTTCACGCGCTCCTCCGTGAGCCGCTGGTCGAGCGTGTCCACATCGAGCTCCGCCTCCGTTGCCACACCGTGCTTCACGATTCGGGGCACCATGGCGCGGACGATGGCCCCCGTGGGATGTGCCTGCGTCGGCGTCTGCACGACGGCCACCGCCCGGACCTGCTCGACCGTGAGTCCCGCCTTCGTGAAGACCGACGCCAGGTCGAAGCCCATGTGGATGTTCGCCCCTTCGCGCTCCACCGTGCGCCAGATCCACTCACGCACCTTCGCGTGAAGCGGCAGGGGCATGAGGCTCGCCGGTCCCACCGTCGAGTCGTGCTCCTGGAAGACCACCAACCCACCGGGCTTCACGGCCCTCGCGAGCCGCCGCACGGCTTCAACGGCGTCCGCCTGGTACATGAGCACCCGCCGTCCCACGACCGCATCGAACAGGCCCTGCTCTCTCGCAATCGCATGGAGGTCTCCCTCCACGAACGTGACGTTCGACAGGCCCTGCTCCCGTGCCCTCACGCGGGCCTGTTCAAGCGCCCCGGCATCGCGGTCCACGCCGACGACCTGCCCCCGCGCGCCCACCTGGCTCGCGGCCATGAAGGTCACGTCGCCCCTTCCACAGCCCACATCGAGCACCCGCATTCCCGCCCTGATGCCCGCGTCCGCGAGCAGGCGTTCCGTCATCGTCGCCACAGTGTCCATGCGTCCGACGGTAGGCAGCTCGCGCTGCCCCCGGAAGGGCGCGGCTTCGGATGGCATCGGCGGATCTTTCGATGCGTGGGCCGCGCCTTGTTCATGGACTTGAGACCCGGGGATTGGACTCACGAACAATGACAGTCAGGAGCCTCGCCCTGGAGGACATCCGGATCGCGCTTCGAGACAGGCGCTCGTGTGGGACGCGAGGCACACGTTGGGACGCGCAATTTGGCTGTGACCTCAATCGCTCCAGGACGTGCCATGACCTTCCGAAATCCGAAGCGCACCCGCTCCTCCGGTCTCATCATTCTCGGGCTGCTCGGCTTCGCCGCGCCCGCATGGGCGGTGACGCCCGCCACCTTCGCGGCCCCGGTGGAATCCTCCACGGGGCCGGGCCCCCGCTACGTGGCGGCCGCTGACTTCAACGAGGACGGCGTCCCCGACGTCGCCATCGTGAACAGCGCCAACCGCACCGTCGCCATCCAGCTCGGCTCCAGGACGGGGATGCTCGCCACGCCGAGGACGGTTCCCCTGCCCGCGGGTATCACCACGCCCGTCCGCGTCGCCGGCATCTCGGACTTCAACTCCGATGGCAATCCTGACGTCGCCGTCGTGGGCAACAACGTCGTCGCCACGTTCCATGGCGACGGCGCGGGCGGCTTCCTGAACACACCGCCCGGCCTGGCCCAGCTCCCGAGCGAACCAGCGGCCTTTCGTGGACTCGCCGTCGCCAACCTCGTGGAGAGCACCCCGACGCCGGAGCTGATCACGTTCTCCCCCACGAACCAGTTCGTCTTCATCGTCACGGCCCCCGGCACCCAGCTCCCCACCGAACGCCCGGTGCTCCTGTCCCCCAACACGCTGGACGTCGCCATGGCGGACGTCACGGGTGACAGCCACGTCGACATCGTCGGCCTGAACGCCGCGGGCGTCATGGCCATCCAGGCAGGCGATGGCACCGGGAGGTTCCCCTCGCTCGTGAACTCCACCGCGCCCAACCTCGCGGCCCGGCTCATGCTTGGAGACGCCACCGGCGACGGACTCAAGGACCTCATCGTGGCGGGCAACCAGTACGTGTCCGTCACGCCCAGCACGGGTGACAACACCTACGGCTCGTTCATCCGCTCCAGCACCGCCGTCAACGCCAGGGACCTCGCCCTCGCGGACTTCAACCTGGACGGTAAGCTCGACGTGGCGGTGTCCTCCGTCACCGGGCCGGACGTCACCGTGCTCCTCAACCAGGGCGATGGAAGCTTCGCCCAGCCCATCGTCCTCTCCACCCTCAGCCCGGCCTCCGACCTCGACGTCGCGGACTGGAACGGAGATGGCCGGCCGGACATCGTCGTGACCCAGGAGCTGGCCAACACCGTCGTCGTTTTCCTCAACACCACGGGAGTCGTCGCGGACGTCGCCGTGCAGCTCAATGCGCGGCCCACGAAGTGCAACCGCACCCCGTGCCTCCGCTACGACGTGACCGTGACGAACAACGGCCCCGAGCCGCTCGACAGGGCCACCATCACCGCGTCACTGCCCGCCCCGCTGACCGCCTCGACCGGCGGCGATTGCACGCCGGGCACGCGAAGCGCCACCTGCGGCTTTGGCGCCGTCGCGCCGGGGGCCACCCAGCGCCGGTCCTTCACCGTCCCGCTGAACCTGTTCACCCTCGGCCTGCCCTACACCGTCACGGCCCGCCGCACGGCCAGCGCGCCCATGGACCCCAACCCGACCAACGATTCGGACTCGAGCCGCTGCATCGTTGTCGGTCCGCTCCTGGTCCTCTGCGACTGAAGCGTCACTCCGGATAGGAGCCCTTCGCGCGCTCCTTGCGCTCCTGCTCCTGGCGCTTCTGCTCATTCAGCTGCTGGTCCATCCCCCTGGCGCTCTCGCGCCGCTCGCGAAGCATCTCGGGGTAGCTCGCGGCGATGAGGGGGGCGAAGTGCTCGAGGGCTTCCTTGAGGTCGGGGAACGGAACCTCCTTCTTCTCGACCAGGATCTCCCATGGCTCCGTCATGGATCCACGGGTCATCTCGAAGCCGACCCCCTTGGCCGCCCAGGTTGTCGGGACATCGATGACCACGCCGATGTATTCACCCCGCGTGCACGTCTGGAGGAAGACCGCGTCCGGATGCTGGCGCTGGCCTCTTTTGTTGCGCCGCCGGTAGGTGAGTGAACAGGCCTCGAGCGGCCGGAGCTGCTCCTGGACCCGGGCCAGCTCAGGGAGTCCTCCCACGTCCGAGGTCGTCAGGAAGCCTCCCTTCTGGAAACCGATGAGCAACACGCCCAGGACAATGCCGAGGGCGATCATGGAGCAGGTGATGATGAGGACCTTCGTGCTGGAGTTCATGTTCTTCACAGGCCGGGGTCATACCCCAGCCTGCCCGTCCGCGGCTCCGCTTCGCAGGGGGTCTGAATCAACGCCTCTCGCTGGGCTATGATGGCTCGCTCTTCCTTTCGGGCGGGGCGTGGTGAATCCATCCATTCCGTGGCAGCGCTTCTGGATCGCTCGTGGCGAAACCCCACCGCTTTCGGATGAGGGCTACCTGCTCGAAAGGGAGAGCACGTCCTCGAAGCTCGTCTCATTGCCAGCACTGCTCTCCACGCACTGCGTGGCACTGCTCGGCGAGCCGGGCATGGGCAAGACCACCACCCTCCAACAGGAGCGGCAGGCCATCCAGAAACACTGCGCTCGCGTGGGCGCGCAGCTTCTCTGGCATGACCTGGCCGCGTTCGGGGATGAGGGGCGACTGGCGCGGGCTCTCTTCGAAGGAGAAGCCATCACGAAGTGGAAGACCGGGGATGCTCCGCTCTACATCGTCCTGGACAGCTTCGATGAATGCCACCTGCGCATCGAGACGCTGAGCAAGGTGATCCTCCATGAGCTTCGCCACCTCCCCATCGAGCGACTGTTTCTCTTCATCGCCTGCCGTCCCGCCCACTGGCCGCGCAGCTTTGAAAAGAGCTTGAGCGAGCTGTGGAAGGACCGAGGGTTCGCGGCGGTCGAGCTCGCGCCTCTTCGCAAACAGGATGTCGAGCAACTGGCCCAGGCGTGGCGAGTGGATGCTGCGACGTTCCTCAGGGAAGTGGCCCAGCGAAACGCCACGGCGCTCGCCCTCCGCCCGGTGACCCTCCAATTCCTGCTGCGAGCGTTCCAGCAGGGACGGTTCCCGGCCGATCGGTGGACCCTCTATCTGGAAGGCTGCGGCCTGTTGGCACAGGAGAACGATGAATCCCGCGCTGAATCCGGACAGCGGGGCCGCCTGGGTCCAGATGCCCGGCTGGCCGTTGCCTCGCGACTCGCGGCGCTGACGCTGCTGTCGAACAAGGATGTCATCTTGCTTGGCCCGCCGGATCCCGATGCGGAGCTCCCCCACGGCGTCCGGCTTGAAGAGGTGACGGGCGGCGAAGAGGAAGAAGGCCATGGACTGCGCGTGTCCATCACGGAGGAGGCCCTCCAGGAGACGCTGCGCACCGGGCTGTTCGGCACCAAGGGACCCCGGCTCGCGGGCTGGGCCCACCGGACCTATGCGGAGTTCCTGGCGGCCCGCTTCCTGAAGCGGCGCAAGGTCCCGCGTGAACAGCTCGCGAGCCTCTTCTGGCATCCCGAGGACGCAGGCCAGCTCATCGTGCCGCAGCTCCAGGAAGTGGCCGCCTGGCTCGCCTCACAGGACGAGGGCTTCCGCGATTTTCTCCTGGAGACGGATCCCTGGGTCCTTCTGCGGAGTGACGCCCTCACGGCGAACCCCTTGCTCCGGGAGCGGCTCGTGGAGGCCCTCATGGGCACGCTCCAAAAGGGCACGTCCCTGGGAAACGACAGGGACACCCATCTCTCCATTCACAGGCTCGCGCATCCGGGGCTCGGGGCACAGCTCCGCCGCTATCTTCGTTCGCCCCCCGACGAGGCTCGCGTCCTCGCCTTCGCGTTGGACATCGTCGGTGCCTGCGGAGAGCGCTCGCTGGCCTCCGAATGCGCGGACATCGCGTTGGATGACAGGTTCGAGGTGGGTGAACGGCACCATGCCATCCGGGTCCTGGGCACGCTCAGGGACGAGGAGGCCTGGTCTCGGCTCCAGCCCCTGGCGTTCATGGAGGTGGATGAAGAATCCAAGGGGATCCTGCGAGAGGAAGCCCTCATCCTGCTCTGGCCCCGCGAGGTTTCCACCGGGCAGGTCATCGACATGGTTCGGGCTCGTCCCTGGAACTCCTATCTGGGGCATCCGTTCGTGGCGGCCTGGGAAAAACACCTTCCCATCGCGGACTTGACGCTGGCCCTGCGCAAGATCGCGGAACCTGCCATCGAGGGGGAGACAGGACTTTACAGTCTGCCCTTCAAGGAACTCTGTACGACCGTGCTCCAGAAGGCGTGGGGACACCTGGACGTGACCGGGGTCTTCGAGGCGTTTTGCTCCGCCGTATGGGCCCACGTGAAAAGAACGTGGGATGTTCTTCCGAATGCCAGGGAGGAAATCGGCCCTCTTGAAGGTTGGAACCTTCGCGGAGACGAAGAACGCTGGCGGCTCATCCGAGGACTTGCCACGACGCGACCCGCTCCCTGGGATCTCTTGCAACTGAAGGAAATCCGCCCTCCACTTCTCTTCGCGAGAGACTTTCATCCGCTCTTGCAGCGTGCCCGTGAGGCCTCGTCGTCAGAGGAGCAGCAATCCTGGGCCTGGCTGGCGGCTGAATTCTATTCAAGAGCGGACCCGACCCATGAAGCGGCAGTCAAAGAAGCCACTCAGCAGCACCCTTTGCTTGTCCGTGCATTCGCGGAGGTCCTGGACCGGGAAGCGAACGCACACACCAAGGTGGATCAACGCCCACAACAGTGCGAACAACTGCTGATTCGCATGGAAGGTGGGGATGTTCAATGCTGGCCTCAACTGGTCCGACTCCTGTCCGGTCCCAACGATACAAGTTTCGACCTCTTTGCTTCAGGTCATTACTGGAGCACCCTTCCAGAGGAACTCCAGCAGCGGATCACCGTCGCTGGAGCCAGCTATGTCAGACGCATTGCCCCGGCCAAGGAGCCCTGGCTCCTCAAGGGCGGACAGATTCCATGGGAAGCATGGAGCGGGTATACAGCCCTCATGCTTCTGGCCCGGAGGGCATCGGATGGGCTGGAAGACCTGCCCCCGTCCGTCTGGAGGAGTTGGGCCTCGTTGATCCTGGCTGCTCCCCACTTGGAATCGGACACGAACCACGAGCATCGCAAGCGTCTGGTGGGCCTGATCACGCAGCATGCACCCGCCACCGTGGAAGATCGGTTCCGGCGCAAACTGGTGGCCGAGGAGTCCGGCTCGGGAGTCCATCCGTTTCTCGAAGGCTTGATGCTGTGCTGGAATGAAGTCTTGATTTCCGTGGCGCTAGAAGTGTTCCGCCGTCCGTCCCTGCCAGAACTGCTCCGCCAACACTTGTTCTGGATATTGATAGAGCATGCGCCTTCCGAGGCTCAACCCTTCGCGAAGCAGCGTCTCACCGCGAAAAAAGGCGTCTCTCGAGAGCTCAAGCTCGAACTCGCCGCGACCCTTCTCTGGCGGGCTCCGAAGCTAACGTGGGAGTGGGTCTGGCCGATTCTCCAGCAGGATGTGGATTTCGGTCGCGCCGTACTTGAAACGCTCGCACAGTGGGGATTGGGTGCCTCCATCCTCTTCGGCCGCTATTCTCCAGCACAGCTCGCGGACCTCTATCTCTGGATTGAGCGGAATGGCGGAACTCGCGATCCTCAAGGTCCGAACCGACGTCTGACGGCGATGAACTCCAGCAAAGAGCTGCGCACTGCGCAGACCAGCATCTGGGGGTTCTTGTCCAGACAGTCCTCCCGGGACGCATGTCTGGCCCTTGAGCGGTTGAACCGTGAACTTCCCGGCCAGAGTTCGCTACGCACGGCGCTCATCCAGGTACAGGCGAACTTCCGCACGGAGAACTGGCAACCTCCCGGCCCGCGCCAACTGCTGACGCTGCTGGGCACACCCCAGGCACGCATCGTCCAGAGCGCGGCCCAGCTCATGGATGTCATCCTGGAGTCGCTCGGCCGGCTTCAGGCGGAGCTCCATGGAGAGACCCCCGCGCTCGAATTCCTCTGGAACGAATGGAAGGAAGAAGGTGAGCCGGTCCGATTCAGGCCGAAGAAGGAGAACCACCTCTCCGACTGGATCAAACGCCACCTCGCACAGGAGCTCGCGGGCCGGCGCATCGTCGTGAACCGCGAGGTGGAGATCCGTCCCACGGAGCCCCTGCGCCCCGGACAGCGCACGGACCTGCTCATCCAGGCATTTGCCTCCGGTCCGGATGGGCGCGAGGCCCCCATCAGCGTCATCATCGAGGTCAAGGGCTGCTGGAACCCTGACCTGTGGACGGCCATGCGCGAGCAGCTGGTGGATCGCTACCTCGCGGAGAACGCCTGTCAGCACGGCATCTACCTGGTCGGCTGGTATGCCTGCGCTCAGTGGGATGAGACGCGGGCACACCCCACCGAGGGACGTGCCATTCCCCAGGATCGCGCGCGGCAGTGGCTCCAGGAACAGGCGACGGAACTCTCCCGGGGGAACGTCCAGGTTCGCTCCTTCGTCCTGGACGCCGCATTCCGGGCAGAGCGGGAAGCGCCACCTCCGCGCAAACGCCGGTGAGACGCGCCAAGCGTCTACAAGCCGCGGTCAATCAGGGCGCGGTCCAGATGGCGGCGATGCCCTCGTTCACAGAGGCGCCGCCCGTGGTGTCGATGAAGATGGACCGGATGCGCCTGGTGGACTGGAAGCCCACGAACTCGAAGGCATTGGCCCCCGTATCGAGCACCGCGTCCTCGAAGACCTCCTGGGTGGCGTCCGTGAAGGTCAGGGTCACCTTGTGCAGAGCCCGGTTGTTCGTGAGCAGCTCCAGGCCCACGGCGGAGACGGGTCGCAGGAAGGCGATCTCGAAGTCGTCCTCACCGTTGGCGAGGATCGTGGGCTTCACCGGCAGCGGATTCGTGTTGTTGTGATTCCAGCCGGGCCCCACGAAGCAGATCCAGTGGGTGGCCCGAGGCGCCAGCACGTTGACGGTGGGCGCGATGGAACCCCACGGCAGGTCGATCCCCAACTGCGGCTGGATGCAGCTCGACGCAGCTCCTGAGGGATGATCGGGATACGCGTCGAACGCGTTCGCGGGGAACGTGAGCTGGGTGGCCCCGGTGGCCAGCGTGAAGTCCGCCTGCTGGGTGAAGACCTGGGCAAGGCCCGCTTGCTGCGTGCCGAGCACCGCCCCCTCTTCGTCCTGCATCGGGGCGCCGCACGACACCAGGACTCCACAGCCAAGGATCCACATCGACCTGAACATGTTCATCGCCGCTGCTCCTCTCGAAGTGTTTGAGCGTCCTGATTACATTGCTCGCACTCCGGGTGAAGTGACAAGATTGGATTGATGGGCCGGCGCTCATCGCCTCCGCGGGACAGAACTTCTGGCCGGGTCGTCCGTTGAATGCCGCCATGGCCCACCTCTTCCCATTTGCCCTGCGCGCGCTCCTGCCGCTGGGGGTCGCCGCGGTCTTCGTGATGGTGTCGCCCCGGGTCCAAGCGGCCCGGGCCACCACGCGCTCCCTGGGTGGCGAGAATCGCTACCTGACCCACGTCACCACCGACAAGCCGCTCTACCGCCCCGGAGAGCAGGTGCTGGTGCGCGGCCTGGTGCTGGAGGCCTTGAGCCGCAAGCCCTACGCAGGCTCGCTCCAGGCGCAGGTGGAGGTGCGCGGGCCCAAGGGGGATGTCGTCACCACCAGCACGGCTTCCACGGCGGACGCCGTCTGGGGCTACGCCTGGCCCATCCCCGCCGGCCAGCCCGGCGGCGAGTACACCCTGCGCGTCACCTACCCGTGGACCGGGGCGGCCCCCGCGGAGCGCAAGTTCGACGTGCGCGCCTACCGGGCCCCCCGGCTCAAGTCCCAGATTGAGTTCCTCCGGGAGGGCTACGGGCCGGGCGACACCGTCACCGCCACGCTGGACGTGAAGCGCGCGGAGGGCGGCGTGCCCGAGGGCGCGAAGGTGACCGCCAACGCGCTCGTGGATGGCGCCACCGTGGCGCAGGTGCCGTGCACGGTGGACGCGAAGGGACGCTGCACGGTGCGCTTCCCGCTGCCCGCGGCGATGGAGCGCGGCGAGGGCACGCTGGCCTTCACCATCGAGGATGGCGGCGTGGTGGAGTCCGCGGCGAAGACGATCCCCATCCTGCTCCAGACGCTGGACCTGGCCCTGTACCCGGAGGGCGGCGACCTGGTCGCGGGGCTCGCCTCGCGCGTCTACTTCGAGGCGCGCACGCCCGCGCGCAAGCCCGCGGACCTGGTGGGCCAGGTGGTGGAGGTGGACAGCGGCAAGGTGGTCGCCCACGTGCGCTCGGAGCACGAGGGCCGTGGCCGCTTCGAGCTGACGCCGCAAGCGGGCGTGCGGTACGCGCTGCGCATCGACTCACCGTCGGGCATCCGCAAGCGCTTCCCGCTGCCGGAGGTGAAGCCGAGGGGTGCCGTCATCCGCGTGCGCGAGGACGTGGTGCCCGCGGGCCGGCTGGTGCAGCTCGTCGTGGGCCTGAACAACGTCGGCCGCGCGACGGTGACGCTGAGCCAGCGCGAGGTGCGCGTCGCCTCCGCGGTGCTGGGGGACGTGAAGGGTGGGCCGGTGACGCTGGATCCGGGCGAGGCGGACGGCGTGCTCGTCGCCACGGTGTGGGACCACGACGGGCGGCCCCTCGCGGAGCGGCTGGTGTTCCGCCAGCCCTCGAAGGAGCTGACGGTGGAGCTGAAGGCGGACCGCACGCGCTACGTGCCCGGCGGCCCGGTGCGGCTCACGGCCCGGACGACGCGCGGCGGTCAGCCGGTCTCCGCGCTGGTGATGCTCACCGTGACGGATGACGCCGTGCTGGAGCTCCAGGAGAAGCGCGACCAGGCGCCGCGGCTCCCGGTCATGGTGCTGCTGGAGCCGGAGGTGAAGGAGCTGGCCGATGCGCAGCTCTACCTCGACGAGAAGAACCCGAAGTCGAAGCTGGCGGTGGATCTGCTGCTGGGGACGCAGGGCTGGCGGCGCTTCGCGCTGACCGACGCGCAGGGCTTCCTCGCCCGGCATGGTGACGCGGCGATGCGCGTGCTCGCGGTGCGCTGGCCTCGGGAGCCCGTCCGCAAGCCCCGGCCGTCGTCCATCAGCAAGGCCGGACGCGGCGCTGTCGAAGGGATGGCCCCGCCCATGATGGACCGGAACATGGATGACGAGGAGGAGGCCTTCGCGGGCCTGGCGGTGAACGAGGTCCTCCCCCAAATGGCCCCTGTCGCCGCCGCGGCTCCGGCGCCCATGCCCCCCGCGGAGGAGGCTCCCGCCCCTGTGCTCCAGGTCGCGAAGGAGGAAGAGGCGCCGAAGGTGCAGGGGTTCCTTCGCGCGAAGCGGGACATGCGCGGCGAGGACAAGCGGGCCGTCATCCAGGGGCAGCTCATCTACCTCCGCGAGTTCGCGCACACCGCGCGGCCGAACCGCAAGGCGGGAGACCGGGTCGACTTCGCGGAGACGCTCTACTGGAACGCCGGCGTGCGCACGGATGCCCGCACCGGCGAGGCGCGGGTGTCCTTCGCGATGAGCGACTCGGTGACGACGTTCAAGGCATTCGCGGGAGCGGTGGGCGGTGACGGCGCGCTCGGTTCGGCGGTGGCGGAGCTGGAGTCCGTACAGCCGTTCTACGCGGAGCCCAAGCTGCCGCTCGAGGTGACGTCGGGAGACGTGGTGCGGCTGCCGGTGGCGCTGGTGAACGGGACGGAGGCGCGGCTTCCGGGCGCGGGCGTGAAGGTGGAGCTGAAGGGAGACGTGAAGGTCTCCGGCGGTCCCACGCTGGACCTGGCGTCGCAGGCGCGGGGCCGGCAGCTCTTCTCCCTGGAGATTGGCCAGGAGGCCCGGCCGGTGGACGTGAAGCTCACCGCGAGCGCGGGCGAGTACACGGACGTCGTCACCCGCACGCTGTCCATCAAGCCCCGGGGCTTCCCGGGCCGCGTGTCCTTCGGCGGGCTCTTGTCCTCGAAGGGACCGGCGACGCACCGGGTGGTGCTGCCCCAGGGCCTGGTGCACGGCAGCGTGCGGACGTCCATCGCCGTGTACCCGGGCCCGCTGGCCAACATGACGGAGTCGCTGGCCCGCCTCATCCAGGAGCCCTCCGGTTGCTTCGAGCAGACCAGCTCCACGACGTACCCCATGACGATGGCGCAGCAGTACTTCCAGACACACACCGGCGTGAACCCGGAGCTGGTGGCGAGCGCGAAAGAGAAGCTGGAGCGCGGCTACCAGCGGCTGGTGGGCTACGAGACCTCCGAGAAGGGCTACGAGTGGTTCGGGCAGAACCCGGGCCATGAGGCGCTGACCGCGTTCGGCCTGCTGCACTTCACGGACATGCGCCAGGTGCGCGACGTGGACGCCGCGATGCTGGAGCGCACGCGCGAGTGGCTGCTCCAGCAACGGGACGGACAGGGCGGCTTCAACCGCAAGCGCCGCGCGCTGCACGTGTGGGTGGAGGACCCGGACACGTCGAACGCGT
Organism: Corallococcus sp. M7; assembly: GCF_054512695.1. Lineage (NCBI taxonomy): Bacteria > Pseudomonadati > Myxococcota > Myxococcia > Myxococcales > Myxococcaceae > Corallococcus > Corallococcus sp. M7. The sequence continues at coordinate 4,182,437 of NZ_CM137252.1, read as the reverse complement.
ACATCGTCTGGACGCTGCTGGAGAGCGCGGGCCAGCCGGCCTCGCAGGCGAAGGAGCTGTCGCGCGAGGTGGCCTCGCTGAAGGCCGCCGCGGCGAAGAGCACCAACAGCTACGTGGTGGCCCTGGCGGCCAACGCGCTGGCGCTCGCCGGTGACACCGCCGAGGCCCGGAGGCTGATGGGCCGGCTCGCCTCCGCGCAGGGACAGGACGGCGTGGTGGGCGGCGCGACGCAGTCCATCGTGGGCAGCTCCGGCGAGACGCTGAACATCGAGACCACCGCGCTGGCCGCGCTGGCCTGGATGCGCGACCCCGCCTACGTGGGCAACGTGGAGCGCGCGATGAAGTTCGTCGCCGAATCCAGCGACGGAGGCCGCTACGGCGCGACGCAGAGCACGGTGCTCGCGCTGCGCGCCATCATCGCCTACGACAAGGCGCGCGCTTCCAAGCTCACGCCGGGGCAGGTGCGCGTCTACGTGGACGGCCGCCCGGTGGGTGAGCCGGTGCGCTTCGACGGCGCCTCCCAGGAGGCCCTCAAGCTGCCGGACGTAAGCGCGCTCCTGGGCGCGGGGGAGCGCCGCGTGGAGCTGCGGATGGAGGGCGGCGCGGAGCTGCCGTACTCGGTGGAGGTCACCTACAACACGGTGACGCCGGACAGCTCCAAGGACACGGCGGTGACGCTGGAGGTGGCGCTGGCGAAGACGGCCCTCACCGAGGGTGAGCCCACGGAGGCACGGGTGATGGTGGCCAACCGCACCGGCCAGCGGCTGCCCACGGCGGTGGCCATCTTCGGCGTGCCGGGCGGACTGGAGGTGCGGCACGACCAGCTCAAGGAGTTGGTGAAGCGCCAGGTGGTGGATGCGTACGAGGTGCTCGGGCGCGACGTCGTCCTGTACTGGCGTGGCATGGAGCCCCACAAGCGCATCGACGTGCCGCTGTCCCTGGTGGCCGCGGTGCCCGGCACCTACACGGGCCCGTCCAGCCGCGCGTACCTGTACTACGCGGACGAGCACAAGGTGTGGAGCGAGGGCGTGAAGGTCTCCATCGCACCGAAGCCGTAGTCGGACCGAATCGACCGGGCCTCCAGCCAGGGTTCGGTGGGCTTGACGTATAGGCAGGCACCACAATGGCCCACCGCTCCCAGCCCTCCCGTCCTCCCCAGAGTGGGCGCGCCCTCTTCGTGGCGCTCGCCCTCCTCCTCCCGCTGGCCACCGCGTGTGGTGACGAGGAGCCCATCGAGCAGCTCGTCCCCGTCGAGCCCCAGGCCGATGCGGGCGGGCAGGATGCGTCCACCTCGACTCCCGACGCCTCGTGTGCCGGCGCCACCTGCGATGCGGGGACGACCGTCCAGGAGCCGCCCGACGCGGGCCCCGCGGATGGTGGTGCCACGGATGCCGGCGCGGCGGATGGCGGCGCTCCGGATGCCGGTCCGGACGTGCCCCTGCCCCTCCCCGTCACCTTGAGCGCGCAGTCCGAGCTGCTCGTGCGCGGCGATGACTTCGCGGTCCTGCGGGTGGGCGTCGAGCGGCACGAGGGCTTCACCGGCCCCGTCACCCTCGCCGTTCGCGGCCTGCCCTCCGAGGTCTTCGTGGCCGACCGGTCGGTGTCCGCGGACACGAACGCGGCGGCGCTGGTCGTGAGCGTGTCCGGGCGCGTCGGTCCGGGGACCCGCCTCGACGCCACGCTGGTGGCCACGGCGGAGGGCCGGTCCACCTCGCGTCCGTTGCGGATGTTGGTCGCGGGTCCCTCCTTCGCGCTGGACCCCACCTTCCCCGTGGTGCCCCTGGGCTGGACGGATTGGTCTCGGTTTTTCGACGTGCTGCCGGACGGCAAGCTGATCACGGCCTATCCCATCGCCAGCGCCTCCTGGCCGAGCGCCCAGGGCTTCGTACTCGAGCGCCACCATGCGGACGGCATCCCGGACCTGACGTTCGGGATGCTCGGGTCGGTAACGCACACGCGTCCGGCAGTGTCACGCATGCTTGCGTTCAAGGCCCTGCCCACGGGAGGAAGCCTCGTGGCGGGCGCCGCCGCAGACTGCCACGACGGCGACAACGCGACGCCCTGCACCATTCTTGTCTCGCGCCATCTCGCCACGGGCATGCTCGATACGAGCTTCGGAGACGAGGGCGTCGCTTCGACGCGGTTCAGCTCCGCGCCCCGCTCCGTCGTGAAGCTCCTCGTGGACGAGGCGGGCCGCGTCTCGGTGGCCCTGTCGAACTTCGACTACGCCAAGCAGCTGGGCTTCTACGTTGTGCAGCGGTGGGAGGCCAATGGCAGGCCCGTGGCGGGCTTTGGGACCGAGGGGCAGGTGAAGTTCTCGCTCCCAGCGGGTGAGCAGCGCTTCGACCAGCTCCGCGAGGCCCTCCAGCGGAAGGACGGCACCCTCGTCCTCGCCGTCACGCTCTTCGACAGCGGCAGTTCGGGCCTCAACGGGCTGGGGTTCATCACCCTCAACGGAGCGACCGGGGAGACATCATGGCGGGTGGAGAATGGCTCCGCCCTCCATCGGAACGTCACCACGGACGGGCACGGCCGGTTCGTCTCGCTCCTCAACACGAATGCCCCGGGTCATGACCTCCTCGTGCAGTGGTACGACGAGACCGGGACGCGCATCTACTTCGGCACGGGAAGCACCACGATGCCGCCGCGCCAGCTCGCCATCGGCTCGGCCAATGAGCTGTTCTTCGATGGCGTGGGCACGCCCTACACGGTGGGCCAGATCGAGGCGGGTGGAGGGCTGGCGGTGGTGCGCTTCACCCGGCACGGGGCGGTGGACCCGGGGTTTGGAGTCAACGGCCTCGTCCGCTTGGACGCCCGGCTGAACTCCGTGTCTGGCTTCATCCGCGAGCCGAATGGCTGTCTGCTCGCGAAGACGGTGCCGGAGCCGGGACTGGTCCGCTTCTGGCCCTGACGCCCCGCTACTCCGTGAGTCGCGACAGCGCGTCGAAGAGGGGATCCTCGACGAAATGAACCGGCTCGTGGAAGGACTCGGACCTCAGTCCCGGCCAGGCACCAATCCACTGGTAGGGACTGAGCCAGACCGAGCCCTTCGCGTGATCCACGCGCAGCGCGCCCATCAGGCCCCGCTTCCCCTGCATCACGTTCACGTGCACCACGCGCAAGGTGCCGCTGGAGACCCTTCCCAGGAGCCCTCCGGAGGCATCTCGCGCGGAGAGGTCGTGCTCCGACGGCTCCAGATGCATCAGGGGGTCCTTGCAGTAGGTCGAACCGTGAGCATCCACCTTGAAGGCCAGGATGAGGATTCCAAACAGGCCGAAGAGGAATCCGAACATGAACAAACCGGTCACGAAGGCCGTGGTGTCGAATCCCGGCCAGCCTTGTAACAGTCCAAAGCCCACCGAGCACACGAGGGTCAGTGGACCAATGGCCTTCAGGGCCGCCAGGAAGAAGCGCGCGTGGTTCAGCTGCCACAGGGTGTAGCTCTGGCGTTCATGGGTGGAATCCATCTCGCTACGATAGAACGGGGGCCCCTTCCCACGCCGCTCCCTTGAGATGATCCATCCCGATTCCTCCGTCATGGCCCTGCTGGCCCGCGTCTACAACTCGCGCAACAGCTTCTTCGATGCGGAGGGCCGCTACAGCCACCGGATCCCCTCCACCTTCACGGACGCGGAGCATCAGCAACTGCGGGACACCGGTCTGGTGCCCAATGTCTTCATCCAGTGGGGACATGACGAAGCCATCGACAAGCTGCGCCAGGCCTCCGCGAAGGTCGACCTGCGCGCCGCGGCCGATGCGTTCGTGGCCTCGATGGGTTCAGCCGATCTCGCCTGGATGACCGTGCTGCCCGCCGCCGCCCTCGGGCGGGCCATGCCAGTCCACGCCGAAGAGTCCATGCGCGGTGGCAGTTGCAGCGTCTGCTTCTTCGAGGCAGGCGCCATCGACGCCACCCAGGCCGCGTACTTCCGCCACCTGGAGGGCGCGGGCTGGGGTGACGCCCAGCCGGTCAATGGGGTTCTCGCCGTGAGCGCCGCCATCGACAGCCCGCCCTCCTCCTGGCCCAAGCCCACACCGCGGGACGTCTGGGTGTTCCACCAGGTGCTCGACCTGCTGCGCGGTCTTCCCTCCACGGCGCGCTACAGCCAGGCGCGCACCGTGCTCCACAAGGCCGCACTTCTGAGCGCCAACCGTCCCTCGCGCTGCGGGACCGTGCTGGAGGCGCTCGCGTTCATCGGCATCCTCCAGACACCGGAGCACCCGGGCCTGATGACCCGCTTCACGACAGCCATCGAGCGAGACCGCCGACCCTCGGTACGCGTGGAGGTGCCGGCACCGCTGGCCTGGTGGTCGGCGAAGGAAGGCCTCCAGGAGACGCTGGTGGCCACGCTGTTCGGCCATCTCCAGCGGCCGAAGACGGAGCCCACCCCACCGCCAGCAGCGCCCACCGCGCGCCGCAAGACGGCTAGCCCGACCGCCCCCCGGCCCAAGTCCATCCCCGGCCCGCCGACCCCGGGCAGCGTGTACGCCATCCGCTTCCGCGAGGACCTCTGGGGTGCCGCCTACTGCCATGAGGTGCGCACCGACGGCCGGGGCATCCCGCGAGGCCGGATGGAGTACCTCGACCTGCTCTCCCCCACTCCGCCCACGGCGGACGAGGTGGTGGGCATCGGCTTCCGGGATCGGCTGAACGGCGAGCGCTGGCAGACCTGGTGCGGAGGGCTCGACAAGACCACGGGGGTCAAACGCATCGCGGTGGACGTGCCCACTCCCGCGCACCGCCAGCCCGTGCCGGAGCGCATCCCCACGGGAGGTGCTAGCGACCTGCAGCACTTGGCCCAATGGAACTTCAGGTTCTGATCATGCAGTGGGCGGGCCGGGCTCAGCCCCGCAGCATGCGCGGAAGACTCAACACGGACACCGTCTTCGGGGCAGGCAGGGCCTCTTGCTGCTGCTTGAGCAGTTCGCGCGCCACCTTCTTGGCTTCGCCGGGTCTGAGAATGCCGGAGCCTTCCTGCGCGCGAGTCGCTTTCGTGTCTGTGTAGACGCGCGTGTCCGCGAGGACGCTGCTCACCTGCGCTGACGTCAGCCCCATTCCCCGCAGGTCTGTGATGAGTGCTGCCACCTGGGGCGCGGCGTATGAAGTGCCGCTGCCGGTACTCTCTCCTCCAGCCTCCTTGATGTCCGTGCCGTCCGTGGCCATGTCGACGGAGTCATTGGAGGTGGAGAAGTCCGCGATAGATGCCCCTCCTGTCGATGCGGCCACAACGATCGCGCGCTCGTTGAAGAGGACGGACTTAGTGAAGGCATCGCTATAGGTGATGCCCTCTTTGCCGAGTTCCTTGAGGAACGTCCCGTCGTTACCGGACGCGACCACGTAGAGAATACCGTGGTCCTTTTCGAGCTTCTCGACGAGCCCGTCGAACTCCTGCTTCGCCGTCTGCACTGGCTGACTGCTCTGGATGACTTCGGTGACGTGGTTCACCAGCCGCTGGAGGACGGCGTGCTTGATCCCGTCCTCGATTCTTCCCTCATTCGGCTTCTTGCCAGCATCCGTGTACTTCTTCGCCTCCGCGGCTCTCAGGGCGCCCAGGTCCATGCCCAGCGCTGCGGCGAGTTTCTCCCGATCCTCCTTGTTCTCGGCGGGGATGGGATACTCCTTCCCTGCGCCATCTTTGCTTCCCAGCTTGCTGACCGGGTCCTTGGGGTTCCAGATTTGAACCGCGATGAAGGCCGGGCTCATTCGCATTGACTGGTTGATGACCCGGAGGTTGCCAGGGCTCTTGTCGATGGCCTTGAACTCCTGGGTCGTGTTCCGAAGCAAGGAGAGTGCCCGGCTTTCGATGTGATTCTGGAGCTTCTTGGCAGCATTCTGGCCCGTGGTCAGGACGTCAGGCGTGTAGCCGCCTTCTCCACGAATGGTCCGCTGTCGGACCTCCGAAGGCTTCGTGTCGCTATTGGACCGGAGGATGAACTCCACGTTCTGTGAGTGGACTTTACCGTCATCGAAGATGGCTACGGTGTCGTCCTTCGGATCGTTGACCTGCGGCGGCAGACTGCGCTGCGCAGGCGCCGCTTTCTTCTGCGAGGTCGTATCGAAGGAACTGATCGACTGATCGAGGACTTTGGGTTTCTCTTCGACTGACGCTGTCAGGGGCCGGAGGCCAGATGGCTTCGGTTGTGCTTCGGCTCGACGGATGCTCGACGTCGGAACTGCTCCCGGATTGATACGCATGCCGGACGCCCCCTTGAAGGTGCGGCGGGTTTCCGCACCTGCTTTCCAAGAGAGCACGGGACGCGAAGCATGAGGAAGGGAATGGCAGGATTTCCTGCTTCTTTCGTCTTGCGGGTAACGGGGTTTGCAGTTGGCCAGGCGGCGGTCCCAACTGGGTCGATGCGAAGCTTTCGCTTAACCGACAATCGCGTCGCGGAAGATATGGGGCCGGGGGAACTTGGCGCGTTCCAGACGCATTGCCTCATCAAGCTCCCAGGTCTTCTCGGCAGCCCCATGACGAGGAGGGCGCGCCCTCCGTGACAGATAGGTGGGGCTCGCAACGTGACGCGCAGGCCGCGCAAGTTCTGGCTGGGTCCAGCCCACGAAGTGGAGGTTGGCCTGGGTCCCCATGAAAATGATGTCGTCGTCATGCCAGAACACGCCCCGGATGCCGTCGAGGCCCTCCTGCTCATAGGCCTCCACGAACGCGGCGAGCCGCTGGCCCAGCACCTGGCTGGCTCGTGGAGCCCGGAGTGAAGAGCACATGGGCCAAGTCGTCGGGCCCGCGCCACCCGTCACATCCACCGCGTCGCGAGCCGCCAGGGGACCAGGAGCCGCCAGTTGCACGACGTCACCCAGGAAGGACATCCCACCGGGTAGCGCATCCTTGCGCGCGAGGAGCACCCACATCCGGGCGTCCTCCATCATGAACGCCCGCCGCTCGGGGGGATAACCGGGGTCGAGGGGCAGGTACGCCCCAACCGCCTTCAGGATGGCGAGCAGGCCGATGAAGGTCTCCTCCTCCGGCGTACTGTCCACCCAGACGCCCACCATTTGCCCCCGGACCACACCTCGTGCCTGGAGCGTGCGGGCCAGCCGGTTCGCCCGGCGGTTGAGCACGTCATGGCTGAGCGCACCGCCCTCGAAGTGCAGGGCCACGGCATCCGGGTGTCACGCCCCCAGGCGTCGAACAAGGCCGCGATGCCCTTGCGGGCCAGCGTCATGTCGCGCCCCCGGGAGCAGGAAGGAAGGTTCTCGGAAGCAGTCATGCCCGTCCCTACGGAATGTCATCCCGGAATGGGCGGAGGGCGACCGCGTCCTACATTCACGAAAGCGCATGGGAGCGATGTCTCCAGGCGGCCCCGTCAGCGCTGGATGAGGAATGGGGATATCCTTGAGAGCCTCAACGGAGGCCACCACACTTGCGTCGCGTCGTGATCTTGACGGCACTCCCGGTGGAGTACCAAGCCGTGCGGACACTCCTCGAGAAGGTCGAGGAGGTTGAGCATTCTGAGGGGACGCTCTACGAGAAGGGCGTGTTCGGGTCACCCGTTGGGGACTGGGACGTCCTTCTTGGAATGACGGGGAAACACAACGCGCCCGCGGCCGCCGAGACCGAGCGGGCCCTCCAATTTTGGCAGCCCGAGGTCGCCCTGCTCGTGGGAGTCGCGGGAGGACTCAAGGACGTCCGCATCGGAGACGTGGTCGCCGCCGACCAGGTGCACGCCTTCGAAGCCGGGAAGGCGAAGGCGGTGTTCGAACCCACGCCGGAGACAGAGCGCAGCAGTTTCTGCCTGGAAGAGCGCGCGAAAACGATAGCGCGGGACGGCGACTGGTTGAGCCGGCTGGAGCTTTCCCCATCTGAAGAGCCCCCGCGAGCGTTCGTGAAGCCTATCGCAACCGGGTCCCAGGTCGTTGCCGCAACAGCGTCGGACAGCTACGTGTTTCTGCGAACGCAATATGGGGCTGCGCTTGCGGTCGAGATGGAAGGGGGTGGCTTCCTGACCGCGGCCCGCCGCAATCCGAAGGTCAAGGCGATGGTGATCCGGGGCATCTCGGATCTTGTTGATGGCAAAAGCGAAGCCGACGCGGACGGATCCCAAGAATTGGCCTCCCGGCATGCAGCGGCCTTTGCCTTCGAACTCCTTGCCCAGTTCAAGGAGTCTTCGGACGCTGCGCGCGGCAAGAACGAGCCAGTGGCCGCCGAGTTGATGGATTCGTTGCGTGAGAAGACCCGACAGTTGCTGAGCTGGCCACAGGTGCTCCCGGGCGAGCAGTGGATCGAGCGCCCGGAATTGGAGCGCCTGCTTCAGCGAACCGAGGAAGAACTGAGCAGCGCAACCCTCATCCTGGGACGGCCTGGAAGCGGTAAGTCAGCCCTGCTCGCTCGCCTCGGAACCCAGTTGGCTGGACGCGAAGGCGTCGTCCTCGTTGCGATCAAGGCGGACCGGCTCCCAACCTATGTCGACAGGCATGAAGCGCTTCAGGAGTGGTTGGAGCTTTCCAAGCCACTCCATGAGGTCCTCAAACAGCTCAGCAAGTCGCGGAAGGTGGTCTTGCTGGTCGACCAACTGGATGCGCTCTCGGAGCTCGTGGACCTGAGCACGGGCCGGCTCAATGTGCTGATGGGCCTGCTGCACAGGCTCGCGGAGACACCCAACCTTCATATCGTGGCCTCGTGCCGGGACTTCGAGTTCCGGCACGATGTCCGGCTGCGCAATTATCAAGCCAGTGTCATCGAGCTTGAGCTTCCCGCATGGAGCACGGTGGAGTCCGTGTTGAAAAAGGCGGGACTTGATTCGGCGCTCTGGTCCAAGGATGCATGCGAGGTGCTCCGCACGCCGCAGCATCTGAAAATCTTCCTGGAACACTTCAAGAGCACTCACGCGCCCTTTCCTTCGTACCATGCCATGCTGGAGCAGTTATGGCAGCAATGTGTCCTGGACGCGAAGAGTCCCGGGCTTGATGAACTCGTCTCCGCCATTGCCGCGGGGATGACGGACAACGAGCAGCTCACGCTTCCCGCAGCGCGATTCGACAAGCAGCGGGACAAGGTACAACAGTTGCTGCGCGCGGGCCTCCTCTTCGAGGACGGGGCTCAGCTGGGCTTCACCCATCAGACCCTCTTCGAGTTCGCCCGTGCCCGGGTGGTCATCTCTGGACAGGAGCATCTCGACGATTTCGTGCTGCCTCGCCAGGACACGCTGTCGATCCGCCCCAAGTTGTGGAGCTGCTTGATCTATCTGCGGTCAGCGGGAGAACGGCCCTACCGGGACGAGTTCCAGCGGCTGTGGAATGCCCCCACGCTGCGCTCCCACCTCAGGGCCCTGATGATCGATTTCCTCGGCCAGCTTGAGGTGCCTGCCGAAACCGAAAAGCGCTGGTTCCGCTCGGTCCTTCAACAGGAGGAGTGGCGCGAGCGAGCGCTGGGGGCCGCTGCAAACAGCTCTGGATGGTTTGAATGGCTGGCGCGATTGCAGCTGCCACACCTCATGGCCGCGAACCTGGAAACCTCTCGGGCAGTCCTCCCTGTGTTGATTCAGGGCTGGCGTTCGAATCACGAGAAGGTGCTGGAGTTCATCGAGACCTACTGGTTGGAGCATCCGGAGAAGCATCGGCTCGCGCTGGCGGCGTTCCAGCAGCTTGGTGTCTGGAGCGAGCGATCCGTGCGCGCCGTGGTGAGGATTCTCCGTCAAGGATCTGTGTCTTCGGCGGAGGTGAACAATCTAGCCGCCCTCATCTCCGAGCACGCCCCTCAGCTTGCGCCCCGAGTCATCGCAGCCAGCCTGGAGCGGCAAGTGGAGGAAATCTCCGCAGCGAGTGAGGATGATTCCAAGGTCATCCAGGCGTGTGAGCAACTCCTGGTGTCTCGCAGAGATTGGTATTCGGCGCCGGACATCGCGGACGCCACACCTGCCGAGTATCTCGACGCGGTCTGGCCCTCGTTTGTCCGCCTTCTAGAGCGTTTCGGGGCGAAGCCCCATCCTTTCGTGACGGAGTATCCCAGGAGTCGGCTCCACCTATCGTTCACGCCTCGAGAAGTGGGTCAGGCAACACTGTTCGGCTCGATTCACACGGCAGTCCTCGGCACCGCGAAGCGCGAACCTACGCGATTCCTCAAGCTCATCCACGAATGGAGTCGCAGTCAGGTCCTGGATGTTCACCGCTTGCTTGCCCAGGGATTGCGCCATGTGGCCGAGGCCAACCCCGGGGAGGTGCTTGAGTATCTCCTCGGAGACCCTCGCCGGCTGATCATTGGAGGATATCCAGATCCGCATTCCGACAGCCGGGCCCTGATTCGGCTCATCGCGCCGCAGCTCGCCTCGGCGGACCTTCTTCGTCTGGAAGGAGTCATCAAGACATGGCCGTACTACTTCGGACAACTTCCCCCTGCGAGCGGTCAGGATCTGCTCAGGCGCATGAAGGGAGAGCGGAAACACCGTTTGCATCTGCTCTCAGCGATTCCAGACGAGACGCGCTCGCCAGAGACGCGGGAATTCGTTCAAAAAGAGCTGCTAGCACTGGGGGCACCCGAAGAGCCCAAGCATGAGTCCCCGAGGCTCACACCCATCCGGAGCCCCATGTCCTCCGAGCAGATGGCGAAAGCACATGATGACGACATTCAGGGACTCTTCGACGAGTTGACGGATGAGACCGAGTGGGACCATCCCCGCCGGAGTCTTCTCGGGGGCAGCATTGAGGCGGCACGAGAGTTCGCCGCCTTTGCCGTCAAGCACCCGGACAGGGCCATCAAGCGGATGCGTAGATTCAGGCCCGGGCATCAGGAACGTCCGGTCGCCTACGCGTTGGCGGAGCTCTCTCGGGATGGCCATGACCCTGCCCAATTGGTCCAATGGGTGGTCGAATTCAACGCGAGTGGTTTCCACTCTGACGAATTCCGCGCAAGCGGAGCCCGCGTGCTCGAAAAAGCCGCGGACAGCCTTCAGGGACTTGACGACTCCTTGATGTCGCTTCTTGCATCCTGGCTGAAGGATGCCGTGGCCACGCCTACCTCGGATGAGGTCTGGGATGAAGACTCGACTCCAAGCGCAAGGCCAACCCCACTGTTTGATGAAACGGGAATCTCGTTTGAGGTCCCCGAGGGAAACTATCCCATTCTGGAAGCCATGTTGACGGGATACATCTCACGCAATCCACCCATGGTGGAACAAGCGCTTTCCGTCCTTGAGTCGCACCTCAAGCGTCAGGAGCAGACGGAGGTCTGGGAGGGACTGTGCTTCCATCTCATCGACCTTCTTCCTCACATTCATACCGAACGGGCTTGGAGGTTCTTGAGCGAGTTCTTCGCAGCCCAGCCCAAGGTGCTCAGCTCTCGCGGAGGCGTTTATCTGCTGGCCAGCATCAGGTGGAGAACGCCCCCGGAACTGCTCCACCCCTGGGTGGAATCCGTCAAGTCCATGGGTTGGAAGCTGGGTAACCAGGCCTTTGGCGAGTTGGTCGCACTGACCGCCACCATGAACAGCCAGGACTGGGCGAAGCAGGCGGCGGTTGGAATCCTGACAGGGAACGGCATCGCGGATGCGGATTGCCGTCAGCAAAGACTCGGATTGGCATTCGTCAGTTCTGCTCTCTGGCGCAAACCCGGCTGGCGCAAGAAAGTCACCGACCTGTTGATCGCGCTCATCCCAAGTGCGGACGACGATGTCGCGACTGCCATCATGGATACATTCGGTGGGGCCGACGCACTCCTGGATGATCCAGAGACGCGTCGCGTCCTGGACGCGATCGTGAAGCACCCGGATGTACTGCGCGGCGGTTCCTACGCGCTCGTCGAGCAACTGGTGGATTGGATCTCCGTCGACCCGGAACTGACCTTGCAGGTGTGCCAAGCCATGGTCGATCAGATCCCCCGTGTCCCGAATTCTGCCATCCCCATTGGAGAGCTCATTAACCTGGCGCTAACACTCGAGCGGCAGGAGGATATCCGCCCCGCAGGACTCAATCTCTTCGAGCGCATGTGTCAGGTCGACACCCTGCGCCATTGGGCGGATGAGGCACTGCGCGAATCGGATGGACGCATCGGCAAGAGCGGGAGAGTTCCCCTGCATCGGCGTCCCTCACACCGCCGGCGCAGGAAGTAGGTCCGGCATGGCTGGCATGCGTCAGGCGCGGCATTTCTGAAGGTGAGTCACTCTCCCGCGCAACTTCCGCCCGCCGTCCGGGTTCATGAGGGCTTTCCTGGAGGAATTCCCCATGAAGCGAAGCGGAACGACGCAGTTCATCTGGACGTACGCGGTGTGGGCCCTGGGCAGCGCGGGATGTGGACACCCGGAGGACACGCTCGACTCTTCCGAGGAGGTGACCTGGGGAACGTCCCAGGCCGCCCTCACCGTGTACGAGCAGGCCGCGCAGGACACGGCCAACAACGCGGCGGGCTGCAAGCCGCTTGGGAACTTCTATTGGGAGATCGGCAACGGAGCCGGACCTATTTACGGCCTCACGAAAGGCAGCGGCGTCACGGCCACGACAGTGATGCCCATCGCGTCCGCGAGCAAGTGGCTGTACGCCGGGGCCTACGTGCAGTCCAAGGGATACGCGAACCTCACCTCGGATGAGAAGAAGCGGCTCAACTTCACCAGCGGCTACATCGACGAGAACACCACCCTGTGTGACGCCGCCGGGACGACTGTCTCCACGTGCTACGGGCCTTCCTTCAAGGACGTCACCTGGCGCCCGCTCCAGACCGGCCGCTTCTTCTACAACGGCGGACACATGCAGAAGCTGGCCCTGGATGACATTGGCGCGCGCAGGGGCACGGGCCTCCTGAGCGTCATGGACTGGCTCAATCCCTTGCTGGGCACCACCTTCCCGGAGTCCGACAGCGACGTCGCCGTGGCGGGTGGATTCTCCGGCAGCGCGGCGCAGTACCGCGTCTTCCTGTTGAAGCTGCTCAACAACCAGACCGCGCTGTCCTCCAAGCTGACCGTGGACTCCGTTCCCGCCTGGCCGGGAGGCCCCGACGTGGCCTACACGCCGTGGTCCGGCGCGGGCGAGGCGTACTACGGGCTCGGCCACTGGATTGAAGGACAGACCGTCAGCGGCACCTGGACCGTGACGGGCCACTCGTCCGCGGGGGCGTTCGGCTTCTATCCGTGGGTGAACGCCGCCAGGACCCGGTACATGGTCCTGGCGCGCAGCCGTCAAATCGGCAGCGAGGAGGGCGAGAAGTCACGCGCCTGCGCCCAGGCCGTCCTCAAGGCCTACGAGACGGGCGTGGCTCAACCCTGAGTCACGGAGTAGCACCCCGGGCGAACATCCGGCCCAGCCAGGCATCGCGCGTCGAAATGCAGGCGCGCGCCACGTCCGACTGGGGCGCGATGTCATAGAAGCCGTGGAAGGCTCCACCCCAGACGTGCAGCTCACACTCCCCTCCTGCCGCCAGGATGCCGCGCGCATACGCGATGGCTTCATCCCGGAACGTCTCCCCTGCCGCGACGTCGATGAAGGTCGGCGGCAGTCCCCGCAGGTCCGTGGCACGCGCGGGCGCGGAATAGGGAGACACGTCCGGGCCTCCACAGTGCTCGCCCAAAACCGCGCGCCACGCCGTCAGGTTGCTGGTGCGGTCCCAGACTCCGACGCCGTCATACCGGTGGGCGGACTCCGTCTCGTTGCGGTCGTCCAGCATCGGGCACTGCAGCAGCTGCCCCAACAGCCTGGGGCCTTGCCGATCCCGGGCGAGGAGCGTGGTTCCCGCCGCGAGCCCGCCGCCGCCACTCCCGCCGAAGATGACGAGCTGGTTCGGATCAAACCGCAGCCGGTCGGCGTTCGCCGCCATCCACACCAGCCCGGCGTAACAGTCCTCCACCAGGGTCGGCGCCGGGTGCTCGGGCGCCAGCCGGTATTCCACCGTCACGCAGACCGCGTCATGACGGAGCGCCCAGTCCACGAGCGGCTTCGCGCCCGCGAAGCGGGTCCCCATCACCATCCCGCCGCCATGGATGTGATAGACGGCCGGCCCCGGAACCGAATGGCCCTGCCGGGCAATGACGGAGACCGTGATCTCCGCGCCCTGATAACCGGGGATGCTGTAGTCGACGCAGTGGACCTTCGCGTCCCCCAGCAGGTCCTCCCGCGTCACCCGGCTCAGGCCACGGAAGTGCTCCAGCTGCGCCAGCGTCATCCGCCGGGGCACATACCCCTCCAGCGCGGGCAGGAGCGCGGCCAACTGAGGGTCGAAGTCGATGGGGAGAGTGCTCATCCTCGGAGAGGATCAAGCCTCGGCGCTCGCGTCAAATGATCTCTGCGTCAGTCGTGTGACCAGGCCTGGGTCGTCCCGCCGTCACACTGGAGCTGTTCGACCTGGACGTCGTGCCCCAAACGCTGGGCCGCGAGGCAGAGGTTGCTCTTCACGTTCACCGTGCAGGGAGCGCCTCCGCACGTATCGAACCTCCACTTCTGATTCTCGGAGCCGTCGCATTCGAACTGCTTGATGTCCGCGCCCGGCGTCGTCCTCGCATGGTCAACGCCCATGCACTTGTCGCTCTTTCCATTCACGATGTTGAAGACGCCCTCCGCTACGGGTTTGGAGGTCCACTGCTGATTCGGCTTGTCGTCACATCGGAAGAGCTTGACGGCCGCGTCGTCCTTCTTGCTGGCGTGGTCCACCCCCATGCAGTAGTCGGCCTGCGCATTCTTGAGCAGCCGGGCCTCCACGCCGTCTGGCGCCAGCAAGCACAGGGCACCGATCCCCAACAGCAGCATCATCGAACGCTTCACCTCGACCTCCAGGAATGGATGAACCTCAGACGATTCAGGTGGGGTGGAGCCCTGGCGGCTGCCAAGAGACAGCGGACCAGGCGCTCTCCCTGCCACTGGTCCGCCCCTGGCCAACTGGCTAGCATCCATCGCACCCGTCACCTGAAGGGAAGCCATGTCGAAGCAGTGGGTACTTTCCGGCGGCGGGGCCACCTACGTTGTCGTCCTGTGGAACGACGCGGAGGCGAAGAACACGAGCCGCCGGGTGGCTCCCGCCGTGATGCAGATGTGCCTCGACGGGTGGATGCGCACGCACCGGCAGGCCGTCCGGGAGATGTACACCGCCTGCGCGGCGACGCCGGGCTCCGCGACGTGGCCAGCCGACCCCGTGATGAAGCAGCGCCTGGCGGATGCCTTCAAGACGGGGAAGCTCGTGGGGCTGACGCGCGCTAACGCCCCAGCGGTCATCAAACCCGCGGCGCCCCTCCCCGTGCGGACTCCGGACGCCCCGCCCGCGCATGGGGTGGGCGTCGTCATGTGGAACAAGTCGCCGCCCCTCCAACTGCGCTCCAGTCCCGAGCAGGGCAACAACGTCCTCGGGACCCTGGCGTTCAACACGCCCGTGCAGGTGATCGCGCAGATGCCCGGCGGCTGGCTGTCGGTGAGCACGCGGGATGGGCGCGTGGGCTTCGTCTCCGGCGACTACGTCTGGTCCGCGCCGCGCCACCCGATGCCCGAGCCGAACGCCCGGCTCCACCGCGTCGCCAGCGGCGTGAGCGGCACGGCCATCGCCATCGCGGAGACGTACTACGGCGACGTCGCGCACGCGTGGGGCGCGGACCTGCGCTTCTTCGTGGCCGTGCTCGCCCAGGTCAACCGGCGGGCCATTCCCAACACCACGGCGGGCTGGAAGTCGCTCGAGTTCAAGGCCGACACGTACATCTGGATCCCCAGCAAGGACTTCGCCAAGGGGCTGCGAGGGTCGGTCAACTCGGGCTCGTACAGCTTCAACGTGGTGGACGCGCTCGCGTCCGGCTTCCAGCGGGTGGCCGAGCTGCTGAGCGACATCTGGGAGGCCATCAAGCTGTCGCTGAAGTACATCCCCGAGGCGGTCACGCGGCACGTCGAGCAGGCCCTGCGCACCGTCCTCATCGCGCTCCTCGAGATGGCGGTGGGTGCCATCCTCTTCCTCGCCATCTGCACGGCGGTGGGCGCCGCGCTGGGCGCGCTCGCGGGCGGTGCCGGTGCCGCGCCGGGGGCGGCCGCGGGGTTCGAGGTCGGGCTCGCGCTCCTGGAGTGGATGGGATTGGCCTTCCTGGCCAAGTGGATCTTCGACTCGCTCAAGAAGATCGGCTCCGCGTTCGGGAAGTTCTTCAGCAAGGTGTGGGACGCGCGCGGGAACGCGCAGCGGCTGGACGAGGCGGCGCTGGAGCTGGCCGAGACCATCGGGGTCCTCGCGGGCGTCCTGGTCGAAGTGCTGGCGATGTGGGCCGCGGCCAAGGGCGTTGGCGCGGCGCTCAAGGCGCTCAAGGGCACCGCTGTGGAGAAGGCCTTCGGCTCGACCCGCCTGGCGTCGTGGCTCAAGGAACGCGCCGCCAATCACACCGCGGGCAAGTCCCCGGTGCCCGGTCCCCGCCAGGTCGCCAGACGCCTGCGCGAGCGCGAAAAGCCCCCCTCCCCCACCATCGCGGAGCTCGCCGAGCAGGCCGCGCCCCTGTACGAGAAGGAGCTGGCGCCCGCTCGCAACCTGATTGCTCGCGTGTTCAAGGAGATGGGCTCCGTGCAGGCGCGCGCGAAGGATCCCGTCTCCGCGGCCAACCGGTTGCAGCGCGCGGTCGACCGGTTCGGGGCGAAGGTCTCCACCGTCCAGGAGGCCATCGCCAACCTCTGGGATGCCATTGGCACGCGGCTCGTCCTGTCGGACACGTCACCGGCGGCGATGACGCGGGTGGTGAACCGGCTCGCGGAGGCCATCCGGCTGGGGGAGATGGAGGTCATCGAGATCAACAACCTCCATGGGCCCGGGGGTAAGCCCTATTTCACCGCCGAGCACCTGGAGGCGTTGCAGATCGCGGCGATGGAAGGCGGGAAGCCTCCCCTGCGCATCACCGAGTCCAAGCTGATGGACAGCGGCTACACGGTGGTGTGCGCCTACCTGAAGCACGGCAACGGCGTGCGCGGCGAGTTGCAGATCATCGGCAAGGAGGTGCTGACGATCGCCAACGCGGAGCACATCCCCTACGACGTGTTGCTGGGCAAGCCGCTCGTGCGCAACGTGCCGAAGGCCGCGGAGGTCGAGCTCCAGGCCCTGGTCAAGCCCGTGGAGGCCGCCATGTCCTCGCTGACCAAGGCGCAGGAAGCGCAGTATCTCCAGTACCTCAACCAGGCCTACATCCACGCCCGCATGATGGAACTGGGGCAGGCATCCAACGCGCCCCCGCTGCCTCCGGGGCTGAGCCCGGTCTTGAGCATCGAACGGATCCAGGCGCTCGAGCGCTCCATCGCGGCCATCAAGGCCAGGTACAACTCTCCCTGAGGTCCCCATGCAGATCGTCCTGAACGAACAGAAGCTGCAACAGGCGATTGGCGCCGCGCTCCACGAGCTGTCGGGGCGTGCGCTCCAGGGCGTGCCCGACACGGGAACCTTCACCGCGGTGAGCACCCGCTTCGCGGGCGGAACGCTCGTGGACGGCGTGGGCGACGTCGAGTTCCGGGTGGCTCCGCTGAGCGGAGACAAGGGCAAGCTGGAGCGCTTCTTCGAGGTGCGGGTCTCCACCCCCAGCGGAGGCAGTCATTCCTCCACCTGGGTGTTCTACGGAAAGACGGCCGCCCTCAAGGAGGTGCTCAAGAACGAGGCGCCCCTGAAGGGGAAGATCCGCGCGGCCATCGTGGCGGAGGCGGAGTCCCTCCAGCGCAACGAGCTGGGGTAAGGCGGTGCCTCAAGCGTCGCTGAAGCTCGCGGTCAGGGCGTGATGGTCGGAGGCGGTGCCTACGTCCACCACCTGAGCCGAGCTCAGCCGCCGGGCCAGCGCGGGCGAGGCGAAGACGTAGTCGGTGCGGAAGTCGATGACCTCACCCTCGCGCTGGCGCCGGGCGGTGGCCCACTGGGAGGAGCCCGGCTTGAGACGCAGCGTGTCCCGCCAGCCGAAGCCCTCCAGGTCGTCGATGACGTCGAAGCGCGGCGGGTGGCCATACTTGTCCACCCTGGCGCGGCGGACGCGATCCGCCAGGTCCACCGGATAGGGGTCCGAGCGCGACAGGGAGTTGAGGTCTCCGGCCAGGATGAAGGCCCGTGAACCGAAGGCCGAGGGCTCGATGAGGGAGCGCAGGTAGCGCGCCTCCACGAAGCGCAGGGACTCATGGTGGGAGTCGAAGTGGGCCGCGAAGATGGTCAGCGGCTCCGCGCCTGTCTCCAGCTCGCATTCGAGGAGGCAGTGGCCGATGAAGTGGGCATCCGCGTGGGCGCGGACCGAGCGCAGGGGCCAGCGGCTCGCGATGGCGACGTGGTAGCGGCTGCCACTGGGACGGGCACGCGCGGCGCCCAGCCGCACGTGGGCGTCGGTGGCGGGGAGGTTGAGCGCGGCGGCGACCTGACGGAGCCGCTCGCCGTCCTCCCAACCCAGGCACTCCTGCAGCACGAGCACGTCCGGGTTCTCACGGGCGATGAGGGCCAGGAGCAGCGGCATCCGCTCCTCGCCTCCCATCAGGATGTTGAGCGTCATCACCTTCAGCGGCATGCCGGACAGACTACCCCTGCGGGCGCCCAGCGGGGCTTTCGTTCACGGCGCGTCTCTTTCTACCCACCCCACCATGAATCCAGACAGTGACTCACATCGCAAGGGATAGAACGGGATGTAGTATCGTGGCGCTGAACCATACGAACACGGGTGGATGCCATGCCATTCGAAGCTCAGCAGCCCACCACCTATCCCTGGCCTGGCAAAGTCATTCCTTGGAGTGCCGCGCTCAGGCACGGCCCGGCCAAAAGCACTCGTACGCTGGCGGATCTGCCACATGGAGAAAACGTCCAGATCGTTTCCAGCTCGGGCGGCTGGCTTTACGTTGAGTGCCGTCACGAAAGCCGGATGCCCTTGAAGGGGTACGTGTCACGTGAGTTGATCAAGCCCGTCCAGCCCGCACACCCGACCCCGGCCGCCTCTCAGAACGCCAGGACGGTCGTCACAGCGCAGCACTTTGGCTCCCCCGTCCAGCAAGTTCACAGCCCGGCCCACGATCCCTCTGTCGCATTTCAACTCACCCAACCGAAGATCATCGCCGTCGCCACGGACACCTATTTGAAGCCTACGCATTTCATCGCGGACCCAAAGCTTCCGGGCAAGCACGTACTGGGGTTCGGCCAGGACCTTTCGTTCGCAACGGGACGTGCGCAACCCCATGGACCCAGCGTGGGTACAACTCCCGCTGCCCTGGATGGCAAGATGCGGCGCCTGTTGAAGAAGTTCGCGAGCAATGACACCCGAGGCAAGGCTCGGCGGCTGTTTGATGCCTTTCTCAAGCCACAGCGCGCCCTGCTCTTCTGGAGTGACACTGGCCTCACCGCGGATGCGGAGGCTCATCCCAACATCACCACCTTCGTCCATCGAGCACTGTCCGCACCGAATTCGCCGGAGCGTACAGTGGGACAGGTGCGAATCCATCAGGCGCTCGAAAAAGTGGGCTGGAACATCAATGCGGTCACGCCCGTAACAGGCTTGGGCGTACCCGCGTTCAACGAAGGCAGCCCCGCATGGCATACAGGTGATTTCAGCAATGGGCTGGGGGTGATGATCAATGGCATCCAGCACGCCGTCATCGTCGCAAAAGAGTATCGGCTCAACCGAACCACCAGCGAGTACACCATCAAACTGGAGTATGTCTTCTACGACGTTTTTGGTCTGGATGATGACGACCTGCAAGAGTATGGCGCGGACGGCGGACTCGACACCGACGCGTCACAAGGCATTACGGCCTGGTGGCAGCTACAATTCCAACATGGGTATGTACCGCTCATCACCCGAATCGCCTTCGAGCGGGAGTTCAGGGTTCCCGTTCCCGCCGCAGGAGCCGCACGCCGATGACCGCCGCACGTTGGGAGAACCCGGGCGCAATCGGACTTGGTGCGCTGCTGGCGGGCCTGCTCGCCGCGCCTTGGGTTTATGTCGTCGCCTTCAATGCGCTCTTCGCGTTTCCACCACCCTTTGCCTTGATGGTGGCCCCCCTATTGCTCGTAGCAACATTGGACCTCGGACTGGAGGCGTTCGCACGGCTCCAGGGGTTCACCCGGCTCCGGCGACTTGGAGCGGCCCTGTCGGTAGGCAGTCTGCTCACGAGCCTCTGGGTACTGTCGGGCTTCACGCTGATGACCGATTCCGAGCGGCTGGGTTTGCTGGCGACTGTTTGGCTCGGGGCCTCACTGGCCTGCCTCATCATCTTGTTGGCGATCGGCGTTGCTGGCCCTACGGTGCTCCTCCGTTCGCGCCTGGACTCACCGATAAGACGGCGAGCCGCGCTGGCCGTGGCGCTACTGCTGTTCGGTGGTCTGTTCGCGCTCTGCCTTCACTACTTGTTGACGCCCGCGAGCTTCATCGGGGGTCCGCCTTCGCCAGTTCCCATTGGATGAGAGGCCGAAGCCCCTCAGCCGCACCTTCTACACTCCCCCTCGACCTCGTCGCGGGGTCGTCACGCCTTCGTGAGGTGTGTGCGGGCTGCGGGAATCGTGAAAGGCTCTCTCCATGGACTCTCAGGAGAACAGCGGCCTGCGAAGCGTGTTGTTGACGCAACTCGACACGGCCTGGGCGCTCACCCAATACCATCTCAATGGGCTCACGACGCGGGAGTGCCTCCTGCGGCCCGCGCGGAAGGGCCTGCACGTGGAGCAAGGCCAGGACGGCGTCTGGCGCGCGGAGTGGCCGGAGTCCGAGGGCTATGACATCGGACCCGCGTCCATCGCCTGGCTGACCTGGCACATGGGCTTCTGGTGGTCGATGGTGCACGACCATTCGTTCGGCACGGGTGCGCTGAAGCGAGAGGACGTGCACTGGCCCGGAACCGCCGAGGGCGTCCAGGTATGGATCACACGCCTGCACGACCAGTGGCGGACCTCCGTCATGGACCTGGACGACGCCGAGCTGCGATCGTCGAAGCGCACCCGCTGGCCCCTGGAGGGCAGGCCCTTCGCGGACATCGTCGCGTGGGTGAACCTGGAGCTGATGAAGAACGCGGCGGAGCTGGGCTACGCGCGCTTCGTCCTGGCCGTGGCGGACAGATAGGGGAGGCTTGACTAGCCATAAGCATCCACTTATGCGTCCCGCATGCAGCGCGTGGCCGTGGCCGAGGACAAGATATTCCAGGCGCTGGCGGACCCGAACCGCCGGGCGATTCTCGTGTCCCTCACGCGTGGCGAAGCGGCGGTGAAGGACCTCACGGCGCGATTCGACATCTCGCAGCCCGCGGTCTCCCAGCACCTCGCTGCCTTGAAGGACGCCGGTCTGGTGAAGGGCCGGCGTGAAGGGCGTTGCACCTACTACCAGGTGGATCCACGCGGAATGAAGCCGCTCATCGACTGGCTCGCGCACTATCGCGCGTTCTGGTCGGAGCACGTCGACCGCCTCGAACAACTGCTGGAGAAAATGGACCCATGACCTCCTCCGACAAGATCGCCTCGCAGCACCGTTCGAATCCCGCGGACAGCCATGACCTGATCCGCGTCCAGGGTGCTCGCGAGAACAACCTGAAGGACGTCAGCGTGGAGCTGCCCAAGCGGCGGCTCACCGTCTTCACCGGCGTCTCCGGCTCCGGCAAGTCGTCGCTCGTCTTCGGCACCATCGCCGCGGAGTCGCAGCGGTTGATCAACGAGACCTACAGCGCGTTCGTCCAGGGCTTCATGCCCACGCTGGGCCGGCCCGAGGTCGATGTCCTGGAGGGACTGACCACCGCCATCATCGTCGACCAGGAGCGCATGGGCGCCAACTCCCGCTCGACGGTCGGCACCGCGACGGACGCCAACGCCATGCTGCGCGTGCTGTTCAGCCGCCTGGGCAAGCCGCACATCGGTTCTTCCAACGCCTTCTCCTTCAACGTCCCGTCGGTCCGCGCCACCGGAGAGATGACCGTCGAGAAGGGCGAGGGCAAGACCGAGAAGAAGGTCTTCAACGTCACCGGCGGCATGTGTCCGAAGTGCGAGGGCATGGGGCAGGTCAGCGACATCGACCTGACCCAGCTGTATGACGACAGCAAGTCGCTCAACGAGGGCGCCATCACCATCCCCGGCTACACCGCGGATGGCTGGCTCGTGCGCATCTTCGGGGCCTCGGGCTTCCTCGACCCGGACAAGCCGATCCGCAAGTACACCAAGCAGGAGCTCCACGACTTCCTCCACAAGGAACCGACCAAGGTGAAGGTCGAGAAGATGAACCTCACCTACGAGGGGCTCATCCCGCGGATCCAGAAGTCGTTCCTGTCCAAGGACGTGGACGCGATGCAGCCGCACATCCGTGCGTTCGTGGAGCGCGCGGTCACCTTCACCGCCTGCCCCGAATGCAAGGGCACCCGGCTCAGCGAGGCCGCCCGGTCCTCCAAGATCAAGGGCATCAACATCGCCGATGCCTGCGCGATGCAGATCAGCGACCTCGCTGAATGGGTGCGCGGCCTGGACTCGCCGTCCGTCGCCCCGCTGCTGGCGTCGCTGCGGCACACGCTCGAATCGTTCGTGGAGATCGGCCTGGGCTACCTCAGCCTCGACCGGCCCGCCGGCACGCTGTCGGGCGGTGAGGCGCAGCGCACCAAGATGATCCGCCACCTCGGGTCCTCGCTCACCGACGTGACCTACGTCTTCGACGAGCCGACGGTCGGCCTGCACCCGCACGACATCCAGCGGATGAACGAGCTGCTGCTGCGCCTGCGCGACAAGGGCAACACCGTGCTCGTGGTCGAGCACAAGCCGGAGATGATCGCGATCGCCGACCACGTCGTCGACCTGGGCCCCGGCGCTGGCACCGCTGGCGGCGAAGTGGTCTTCGAAGGCACTGTCGAAGCCCTGCGCGCCAGCGACACGCTCACCGGGCGCCACCTGAGCGACCGGGTCGCCCTGAAGCCGTCCGTGCGCAAGCCTTCTGGCGTCCTGAAGGTACGCGGCGCCAACACGCACAACCTGAAGAAGGTCGACGTCGACATCCCGCTCGGCGTGCTGGTGGTGGTGACGGGCGTGGCCGGGTCGGGCAAGAGCTCGCTGATCCACGGCTCGGTGGGAACCCGGGACGGGGTGGTGTCCATCGACCAGGCGCCGATTCGCGGCTCGCGGCGCAGCAACCCCGCGACGTACACCGACCTGCTGGAGCCGATCCGCAAGGCGTTCGCCAAGGCCAACGGCGTGAAGCCGGCCCTGTTCAGCGCCAACTCCGAGGGCGCCTGCCCGACCTGCAACGGCGCCGGCGTCATCTACACCGACCTGGCGATGATGGCCGGCGTCACCACGGTCTGCGAGGACTGCGAAGGCCGGCGGTTCCAGGCGTCGGTGCTGGAGTACAAGCTCGGCGGGCTCAACATCGCCCAGGTGCTCGACCTGCCCGTGAAGGACGCGGTCGCCTTCTTCGGTTCAGGCAAGGCGCAGACGCCTGCCGCGTCCGCCATCCTCCAGCGCATGGCCGACGTGGGCCTCGGCTACCTCCGGCTCGGCCAGCCGCTCACCACGCTGTCGGGTGGCGAGCGGCAGCGGCTCAAGCTCGCGACGCACATGGGGGACGAAGGCGGCGTCTATGTGCTCGATGAGCCGACCACCGGCCTCCACCTG
This sequence comes from Corallococcus sp. M7, assembly GCF_054512695.1. Lineage (NCBI taxonomy): Bacteria > Pseudomonadati > Myxococcota > Myxococcia > Myxococcales > Myxococcaceae > Corallococcus > Corallococcus sp. M7. The sequence continues at coordinate 4,158,981 of NZ_CM137252.1, read as the reverse complement.
GCCGACCTCCAGCAGTTGCTCGGGCTGTTGGACCGGCTGGTCGACTCCGGGAAGTCCGTCATCGTGATCGAGCACAACCAGGCGGTGATGGCGCACGCGGACTGGATCATCGACCTGGGGCCGGGCGCGGGCCACGACGGCGGACGCATCGTGTTCGAAGGCACCCCGGCGGACCTGGTCGCGGCGAAGTCGACGCTGACCGGCAAGCACCTGGCGGAGTTCGTCGGCGGCGCGTCGAAGGCCGCCGCTGGGAAGGCTCCCGAACCGACCCGTGCGCGTTCCCAGAAGAGGTCTTCCTGAAATGATAGCCTCCCCCCGGCACTCGTCCTTACACCGGGGGAATCATGGCCATCACGATGTCACCGCAGGAGTACGCCACGGCGTTCCGCATTCTCGCGGCGTCCGCAAGGCATCCGACGAACATCCATCAGATCGTCACGGAGCGGCTGTTCCCAGACCGTCCCGAGCACCGCACCCTGCTGGATGTCGGAGCGGGGGCGGGCAAGGTCGCGGAACGGCTCGCTCCGCATTTCGACTCGCTCACCCTGCTGGAACCTCATCCCGAGCAGAGCTCCGGCTTCCATCATGCGAAGGCGACGGTCCTCCCTGTCTCCCTGGAGCGGTACGCCTCCAATGACAAATTCGACCTGGTCGTCTGCTCCCACGTCCTGTACCACGTCCCTGTCTCTGAATGGGGCGCCTTCATCGACAGACTGCTTGGCTTCGTGCGGCCCGGCGGAAGCTGTCTGATTGTGATGGCCGCCGCCCGGGGTCCGACCCATGCGATGTGCCGCGAGTTCTCCGACGCCCTGCACTTCAGCGAGGAGGTCGTCGAAGAGGTGCGGCGGAAGCACCTGCCCCACGAGACGTTCCCGACGATGAGCGGGTTCGCCGCGAAGACCTTCGAGGAGATGTACACGCTCTGCCGCTTCCTCGTGCTGGAGGGGTGTTACACGGCCGCGCAACTGGCGGCCCTGACTCCGGACGAAGCACAAAGGCTCGATGCGCGAATCCGTGGGCATGCCGAGCGTTGCCTGCAGCCTGACGGAACGTACCGGCTGGAACAGGATGAGGATGTGATCCTCATCCCCCGGTAGCCGTCACGCCCACCCTGGAGGCGACGTCCTCCAGGACGTCGCGGGGAAGCCTCAGGGCCCGGCTGAACTCCGTCTTGAGGGCCTCCGGCACCGGAGGCTCGCGCGCGTCCACCGCCGCGAGCACCCGCTCCGCCCACGCGAGGAACGCGAGCCCCTGCCGCGCCAGGGATCGGGCGAAGGGAAGAAACGCCACTTCGACCCGGGGCGAGATGGGTTTCTCCGAGGCGCTCCGGTCCTCCATGCTCAGGACGTCCCCCTGGCGCCAGAGACGCATGTGGGACTCCTCCCAGGGGTGGGCGCCCGTCTCCGCCGCGCCATCGAGCAGCGCCTTCAGCGCGAAGAACCAGCTCCACGTCATCCAGAACTCGTCCACCGACCCGTCATCGCTGAAGGGCTGGCCCCCCACATCGATGAAGAAGCCGCCCTGGAAGCTGCAACAGGTCACGGACGGATGACGGAGGTACGTGTCCACCGCTTCTGCCTCCAGCCCTTCCAGGAACGGGAGCGGCACCCAGTCCGGACCGATGAGCACGCGGAACTCCGCCTGGAAGGGTGAGGGCGCCATGGGGAAGAGCGTAGTGCATCCCCCTGCATGGACAGTGTCTGGAGGGGAGAACCCGGGCGATGGGGGCTCCCGCGTATCCTGGTGTGATGAACGCCCTTGCCCTGCTCGCGCTGGTCGTCCCGGCCGCTTCGGCTGACGACGGTTCGCCGCAGCCCTGGTTCACGGTGGGCCCGCTGCTGAGCATGAGCCGCCGCCAGGAGGACACCGCCTGGGGCGTGGGCCTGGAGTCCACGCTCAACCTGGCGATGCACAACAACCGCATGGGCTCCTTCAGGTCTGGCGCCGTGGGCGTCTTCGGGCAGGGCCAGTGGATGGATGGGAATCACGCGCGGCTGTGCGGCGGAGTCCAGGGCACCTTCCTGCTCTTCGGGTTGGAGACGGGCGTGGCCCACGAGACGGGGACAGCGGCCCACCGGCCCACGACGTCGCTCCACCTGGCGCCCTTCCTCGGCTTCGTCTACGGCTCCGTGGGCCTCCGCTTCAGCCTCCCCTTCCAGGACGGGCGGGACCTGTCGGGGCGACTCCCCCATGGCCGGGAGATGGGCCTCACGCTGACCCTCAAGAAGCCTTTCTCCCCCATGCTCTGAGCGTGCCCCCCATGAAGACCGAACCCATGGAAGTGATTCACCTCGTGTTCGATGAACAGGGTCAGCGGGTGGGCGACGTGGCCTCCGTGAAGTGTGGCCTGTGCGGCGCACCCGCGCGTGGGCGGACGCTTGCCTCGGGCATGCTGGAGGGCGGTATTGGCTGGGATTGTCCCTGTGGGGGCCGGGGCGTCCGTGTCGAGCTGGTGGACCTGGACGAGGTGTATCCAGACGTCCTGGAGGCCTGGGGGCTCAAGCCCGTCAATCCCAGCCTCGCCCCACCCGAGCCCGTGGGGGAGTCCGGACTGCTGTTCGGGAGCTACGTGGACGGGCACGGCCTGCGCGCCCAGCTCTTCGACGAGGCACGACAACAGGGCGCCCAGGTCGCCGCCACCCAGGTGCGGGGGCGGATCACCACGCACAGCCAGACCTTCCCGGACTGGACCTGGGATGTGCTCTGGGCACGCCCCTTCTCCCAGCGGAATTGATGTGCGCTCGCGGCCCGGCGCGGTGCCTTGCGCCGGGCGTACCGGGATGCCTATTGCCGGTCGCTGATGCGCTGCTGCAAGAGCCAGTCGTAGAGGGACAGGTCGGCGTAGGCGGTGTCCCAGGTCGCCCCGTTGTGGCCTCCGTTGGGATAGACGGTGACGTCCCGCATCGCGCTCGCGCCCGCGCCGCACTTCGTGTCCAGCCATGTCTTGAGGTTGGTGGAGCGACCGGGCGTGTCCAGCGCCCCGTGGAAGGCCCAGATGGGCAGCGGCTTCAGCACGCAGACATTCGGGTCGTTCGTCGGCGTGGAGGTCAGCGCGATGGGGACGATCGCCGCCAGGTGCGCCGTCTGGGTCATGCCCAGTTCGATGCTGGTGTTGGCACCGCCGCTCAGGCCCGTGAAGTAGACGCGGTCCGCGTCCACCCGGTAGTTCTTCTTCGCGTCCTCCAGCAGCGCCATCAACGTGCTGGCGTTGAACCAACCGTTACCACTGTTGGTGACGGGCATGCGCTGATTGGGAGAGATGACGATCGCCTGCATCGCCGCGCGGAAGCTGGCTGAGTTGAATTGCTTCGCCAGCCCCTCGGGGTTGCTCAGCACCGCCGTGTGTTCCAGGTTGAGCGTCGAGCCGCCAATCCCGTGGAGCGCGATGATGAGCGGCCACTGGGTGGTGCGGTCGTCGTTGTAGTGCTCGGGGAGGAACACCGCCGCGTCATAGCGGGGACCTCGCGACACGGTCTGCTGGCCGGCGGCGCAGGTGGTGGGCCCCGTGGGCAGGATGGCGCCCGGCGTTCCCATCAGCTTGAGCTCCCGCAGCCGGCAGTACGGCGCGTCCTTGCACACCAGCCGGACCCGGGTGGTGACGACCGGGCTGGTGAAGGTCAGCGACTTCACCGTGCTGTTCAGCGGATTGCCCTCCACCACGGTGCCGGGAATGGTCTTCCAGCAGCCTCCGTCCCAGGCCTGGAGCTCGAAGGCGGTCATCGCATAGGAGGCGGTCGCGCTGGTGGACAGGTGCAGCTCCGCGCTCACCACTTCGTGCGGCCCCTGGAGGTCCACGTCGAAGTAGTTGTGCGTGAGGAAGCTGTAGGCGGACTCCCAACGGGTGGTGAGCGAGCCGTCCACCGCGAACGCCGGCACATAGGTCGTGCTGCTGCTGCCCGCGGAGACGGGCTTGTTGAGCGCGATGTTGGACACGGCGACTGGAGCCGTCACCGTTACGCTCACGTCGTCGGAGGCGGTGGCCCCGTCGTCATCCGTGGCGGTGAGCCGGAAGGTGGAGACACCAGCGGAGAGGCCACTCACGCTCAAGCTCGCCGTGCTCGCGCCGCTCAGCGTCGCGGTGGGCCCCGCCACCTGCGTCCAGGCCAGCGAGGCGATGGTCCCGTCCGGATCGGTCGCGCTGCCGCTCAACGTCACGCTGTTCGCGGGCAGCGTGAGCGACACGTCCGGCCCTGCGTTGGGCACTGGCGGAAGGTTCGCGGTGCTGCCGTGGGGCGTGCCGAACACCCACAGCTCCTTCACCCGGCAGTTGTCCGCGAGCGGATCCAGGCAGGTGAGCCGCACCTTGTTCGCCATCACCGGCTGCGTGAAGGTCGTGGCCACCGCGACGCTCGTGTTGGCGCTCTGGCTGGCACCCGGAATGAGCTTCCAGCCTGTTCCGTCGTCATACGCGATCTCGTAGTTCTGGATGGGCCGGGTGTCCCGGAAGCCGGTGTAGAGCTCCATCCGGACCAGGTCGAACGTGCCCTGGAGATCGATGTCGAGCTGCCGCGTCGGGTTGTAGATGCCCGGGCACCAGCGCGAGTCATCGCTGGTGATGTTCCCGTCCACCGCGTACTCCGGAAGGAACAGGCCCTGGGTGGAACTGGCCGTGGCCGGCTTGTTGAGGGTGACGTTGATCAACGCCGTTTCAACGCCTGCTCGCTGCCCGGTGAGGTCGACGGCTTCGGGTACGCCACAGCCCACCAGCGCGACCGTCAGCAGTGCGTGGAACCTTCGCATGGTGCCTCCTTGCAACGGATGAAGGCCTCACCATGCATTACTTGTTTTACTATTTAAACTATTTATTCGGACGCAATGCCCGCGCCAGGATGAGCAGCCAGCCGGTGGACTGGAGCCACCGGCGCTTGAGGGAGTGGCCGCACAGGGCAACCAGGGCCGGCAACAGGCCGCTCAGCGTGAACAGCGCCCACGGCACCACACGCTCCTGTGAGAGCTGCTCGGGCGGCCTATGGATGGAGTACTGGGTGTGCACCACTCCGTCGTGCAGCAGCACCATGTAGAAGAGTCCCGTCTGGTAGAGCATGGAGATCGCCGCAACGGCGTGGCTGAACCCTCCGAGCCGCGTCCGGCCGGTGGCCGCCGGAGCCACCCTCGTTTTGAGAGCCGACTGCGCGGGACGTGGCTGCGACTCTGACATGGTGTGCGCTCCCTCGGCTCACGGAGTCCAATACTTGCCCCCGAGGAAAGGTGAGTGCCGCACGGCGGCCCACTCCGGAGGCGGTATCCTCGTGGGATGTCTGATCTCTACGCGGTCCGTGTCCTCGGAGTGGCCCGACAGACGGTCCGCCTGTCCGTGACGCGCGTGCACCCTGACGCCGGGAAGCCCGCGCCTCACGCCGTGTTCGCCTTGATGTTGATCTACGACCCCATCGAGAAGGCGGACGACGCCGAGTTCAGCAAGTACCGGCACCTGAAGGACGCGGCGCTCGTGCGGGAGGCAGGGGGGCGCAAGGTCTTCACCGGCGAGTGGATGAACGCGAACGCCCAGGCCTTCGTGTCGAAGGTGAAGCGGTCCGGCCCCTTCCTGGACATCCAACTGACGCATCCGGCGTGGGGGGAGCACCTACGAAGGAACATGACGTGGCGGACGACCGCCTACGACGTCGGCCCGGGCCTGCCCGCCGAACCTCGAATGCCCGCCCTGGAGCAGGCGACGGCCCGGCGCGCACAGAGCAAGCACACACCGAAGGCAGGGGCCGCGGGAGCGAAGAAGGTGGCGCGCAAAGTGGGAGTGAAGAAGACCGCGACGTTGAAGAAAGCCTCGGCGGCCAAGAGCGCTGCGAAGAAGACGCCGAGGACGAAGCGAGGCGGCTGAGGGCCCCACGGCTGCCCCCGGCGGCATCCGGCCCCGGGCGGGCACCTCCGGGAGGAGCAGGCGGGCATCGCGGCGCGCACGGGCCTGTGACATTCAGTCCCGTAGGTTCTTCAGGCATGCGGAACCCGGGGCCTCATCCCGTATGCTCCGCGCCCCATGTCCCTGAACCTGAACGCCCGAAGCGCGCTCGCCGCGGCCTCGCTCCTGCTGACGCCCCCGGCGCTGGCACAGGCACCGCAGGATGGCGCGCCGCCCGCGGAAGCGGCCCCGCCCGCGCAGGCCCAGCCCGTCATCACCAGGCCTCCAGAGCTGCTGCAGCAGGTGGAGGCCCCCTACCCTCCCGAAGCGCTCGCCGAGGGGCTCACGGCCTCCGTACGCCTCATCATCACCATCGCCGCGGATGGCTCCGTGGCGGACGTGTTGCCCACGGAGCCCGCGGGCCATGGCTTCGACGAGGCGGCCATCGCGGCCGTGCGCCAGTTCCGCTTCTCCCCCGCGGAGGTGGATGGTGTGCCCGCGCCGGTGCAGGTGGAATACATCTACCACTTCACCCTCAACGCCCCTCCCGAGGAGGCCCCCAAACCGGACCAGGCCCCGGTGGCGCGGAAGGCCACGCTCAAGGGCCAGCTGATTTCGCGCGGCAGCCGCTCGCGCGTGGCCGGCGCCACCGTGCGCTGCGGTGACGACCCGGAGGCGCCCGAGGCCATCTCCGATGTGGACGGCCGCTTCTCCCTCGACGTGGCCCCTGGCGAGTGCGCGGTGCGCGTGGTGGCGTCCGGCTACCAGCTCTACCAGACGAAGGAGACGCTCCAGGAGGACGAGACGACGGAGGTGAACTTCTTCCTCGCCCCCACCGGCGGCGCGCTGGAGACGGTGGTGCGCTCCGAGCGGCCGAAGAAGGAGGTCGTGCGCCGGACCATCACGCGCCAGGAGGCGCAGCGCACACCGGGCACCTTCGGCGACCCCATCCGCGTCATCCAGACCCTGCCGGGCGTGGCGCGCGCGCCCTTCATCTCCGGCCAGCTGCTGGTGCGCGGCTCCAACCCCGGCCAGACGGCGACGATGATGGACGGGGTCGGCATCCCCCTCCTCTTCCACCTGCTCGGCGGCCCCTCGGTGGTGAACGCCGAGTTCATCGACCAGCTCGACTTCTTCCCGGGCGGCTACGGCAGCCAGTACGGCCGCGCGGTGGGCGGCATCGTGGAGGTCGGCACGCGCAAGGGCGCCGCGGACACGTTCCATGGCTCGGTGAAGGTGGACCTGCTGGACGCGGGATTCTTCCTGGAAGCCCCCATCACGGACGGCATCAGCGTGGCCGCCGCCGCGCGGCGCTCGTACATCGACACCATCCTCCCCGCCGTCCTCCCCAAGGACGAGGGCAGCACGCTGTCCGTCGTCCCCAAGTACTGGGACTACCAGCTGCGCGTGGACTTCGGCGCGAAGCGGGATGCCCGTTCGCAGGAGGAGGCCCAGGCCCTGGCGGGCAGCGGGCGCAGCACCGGCTACGTCATGGCCTTCGGCAGTGACGACCAGCTGCGCCTGGTGACCGGAGGCCCGGAGACGGAGCGCGACCTGACGGTCGACACGCACACCCTCTTCCACCGCATCAAGGGCGACTGGACCTACCGCAAGGGCAACCTCACGTCCGTCTTCACGCCGTACGTGGGCTACGACGGCACCAGCTTCAGCTTCGGCGCCGCGAAGCAGGACGGCGTGGGCTACACGGTGGGCGCGCGCGAGGTGCTGGGCCTGGAGCTGTCCTCCAACCTCACCGTGCGCACGGACCTGGACCTCATCTACGAGCACCAGTCCTTCGACGTGGAGTTCCCCGCCCCGGAGAACTTCGAGTACGTGGCCTTTCCCGGCGCCGAGTCCGTGGGCGAGCTGCTGGTGGAGCACATCGGCCTGGGCTCGTTCGACGGTGCGCTCTTCGTGGAGGCGGACCTGAAGGTGGGGAAGTTCATCTTCACCCCCGGCGTGCGCGCCAACTACCAGCGCGCGGGCGACGCCCGCAACGTGGCGTTGGATCCCCGGCTGTGGGTGGCCTTCAACGCCACCGAGCGCACCCAGCTCAAGGGCTCGCTCGGCCTCTACAGCCAGCCGGGTGAGACGTTCCGCTTCATCACCCTGCCGTACGGCAACCCGGACCTCTCCTACCAGCGCGCGTTCCAGAGCAGCCTCGGCGTGGAGCACCGGCTGACCGACGTGTTCAACGTCGACGTGACGGGCTTCTTCAACCGGCGCTTCAGCAACATCGTGGCGCCCGGGCAGCTCGTCAACCTGCCGGGCGGAGGCGTGTTCCAGGTGCCGTACTCCAACGACGGCATCGGCCGCGCCCTGGGCCTGGAGGTGATGGTGAAGAAGCAGCGCGCCTCCGCGACGGACAAGTGGTCCGGCTGGCTGTCGTACACCTTCAGCCAGTCGCTCGACGGGCGCGCGGGCCCCCTCCCCGATTCGAACGGAGGCTTCGGCGGCGGCGGCTTCGGTCCCACCGGCGACGATACGGCGTATGGCCTCAGCCCCTTCGACCAGACGCACATCCTCACGCTGGTGAGCAACTACGTCCTGGGCAACGGCTGGGAGCTGGGCGGGCGCTTCCGCTACACCACCGGCCGCCCCACGACGCCGCTCAACCACACGTTCGACCAGTACCAGGTGGACCGCAACCGCTTCAGCGGCCTGTACGGTCCCTACGCGTCCGCGCGCATGCGCGGCTTCCACCAGCTGGACGTGCGGGTGGACAAGAGCTGGCAGTTCCAGAGCTGGACGCTGGGGCTCTATCTCGACGTGCAGAACCTCTACAACGCGGAGAACACCGAGTTCACGTTCAACGACTACCGGCAGCGCCGCGAGTACGAGGTGCCCGGCATCCCCATCCTCCCCGTGGTGGGCGTGAAAGGAAGCTTCTGACATGAGAGCCCTGCTCAACACCGGAGTCCTGCTGCTGTGGGGGCTTGCGGCCATCGCCTGCGTCGAACCCGAGGACAAGCCGTCGAACGTGCACGACCTCCGGGTGCTCGGCGTCTCCACGGAGCAGCCCGAGCTCATCGCCTCCACCTGCGACCAGACGCCGGAGGCCTTCGACGAGCTCGCGGCGGAGGTGACGTACCGCGCGCTGCTGGTGGACCCCGCCGGAGAGGGACGCTCCATCCAGTACCAGTTGTGGGCCTGCGCGGATCAGGACGACCGCACGTGCGCGACGGAGGCCGACCGCGTGCTGCTCGCGGAGGGCACCACCAGCGCGGGCGAGCTGACGCTGCCCATCCGCCCCGGCGCGGCGCGGGTCGCGGGGGACAAGCTCCTCCTGGAGCGCGTGCTGGAGGAGGACTCCTACCAGGGGCTGGGCGGCATCCGCATGCCGCTGGTCCTCCGCGTGTCGGCGGGCGAGGAGGAGATCTACGCGCAGAAGCTGATGGTCTTCTGGTGCCCGGTGGTGGAGGGATTGACGGCCAACGTGCAGCCGGTGCTTCCGGGCCTGCGGGTGGACGACGTGTCCTGGCCGGAGAACGAGCCCCTGGAGCTGAGCGGCCCCGGCCCGTTCGTGGTGACGGCCGAGGACGTGACGGACCGGGAGGAGAACTACGTGGTGCCGGGCCTGCGGCTGGATGCCGTCCACCTCAAGGAGGCGTGGGAGATCGCCTGGTACTCCACGCTGGGAGAGTTCAACCTGTCGGAGACGGGCGGCGCGGACTTCGGCGGCCAGCAGGGCCGCCACCGCGTGGAGTGGGAACCGGCCGAAGGCGCGGCGGCCCAGGAGGTGACGTTCTACGCCGTGGTGCGGGACGGGCGCGGCGGCAGCTCCTGGTTGGTGCGCCGGGCTCGCTGGAGCCCTTGAGCGTCAGGGCGTGCGTGGCCCGCGAAGCAACATCCGCGGGCCGCGTAGCCTCCGGGGCAACGGGAGACGTGGCCCCCCGGGTGTGATTCCGCGCGGTTGAACGCGGCCATGTCCTTGCAGCGCATGCGGGCACTCCCACGGAGGTCCACGCATGAGACGCGCCCGACTCATTGCTTCGCTCCCCCTTCCCCAGGTCCGCCCCGCCCTGGGCGCGCTGCTGTTCGCGGCGTCGCTGTGCACGGTGACGGCAGAAGCCGCGCCCCTGCGGGTCATGCCCATGGGGCTTGGGTCCGGCACCGTCACGGGGACCGGCATCAACTGCAACAACGGCGTCGGCAGCGACTGCGACGAGACCTATAGCGCCAGCGCGTCCGTCACCCTCACCGCCACGCCATCCGCGGGGTCCTCCTTCGAGGGCTGGAACGTGGACCTGGACGAGGACCCGGCGTCCACGCCGGACTGCACGGGGAGCGGGCCCATCTGCACGCTGTCCATGGGCGTGGCGCGGTCCGTGAAGCCTGTCTTCCGGCTCGCGGCGGGCACCCTCAATGCCATCCCCGTCGCCGACCCGAGCGCCATCACGCCCGAGGAGCTCGCGGCCTATCTCAACAATCCCGCCAACGCGGCCACGAACACCGTGGCCCGCTTCGTCAGCGTCCTTCCGGAAGAGTACCGGGCCAGCCCCATCCTGATGGCGCGTTCGGAGAGCCTCCAGACGGGCACGGCGGCACACCCGCGCCTGCTGCTCTCCAGCAAGGACGCCCGGTCCGTCTTCTCCATCGGGCCCGCGCCGCATGCGTCCTATCCAGGCTCGCATCCGGACGTCATCGAATACATGCAGTGGGACGAGGCGACGAAGAACTTCCGCTTCCACGAGATCATCCTCACGGCCATCCCCCAGATGGGCTCCATCCCGCCGCGCTCGCGCCACATCGAGAAGGATGATGGGAAGTGCGCGGCCTGCCACTCGACGCGCAACGTGCTGAACCGCACGGGCATCCCCGGCACGGATGGCCTGCCGGTGGGTGTCATCAAGACGAAGAACAAGCCCAACTGGGACCCCTACGACAGCTGGGGCGGGATGCTCCCCTTCAACCGGGATCGCCTCTATCAGGGCTCGGTGGACATCGCCGCGTTCCGCAAGCTCTTCAACCCCTGGACGTGGCGGACGCAGCCGGAGGTCCGCCGGCTCATTGAACAGCTCCGGTTGCAGCCGCCCGGACGGGTTGCGATGGGGAGCGCCCACCGCATCACGCGCTATCGGGGCGGCCCCAACGACGGGACGCCTCGCTTCAGCTTCGACATGCCGGCCCCGGTGACGACCGAGCCCGCTCCCACGGGGAGCGCCCCCTCCATCGCGACGGCGTATGAGTTCAACGCGCAGCCAGGCATGGGCGCGCTCACGTCCGTCACCCGGGGCGGCCCGTACGTCACGCTGTTCCACGACTCGCCCATCTCCGGGGACGAGGGGCGCGGCGTCCAGCTCTTCGACCTGCTGGGCGGCCTGGATGGCAAGCTCAACCAGCGGCGCATCGCGGACGAGCTCGCCAGCCACCGCTGGGCGACCGGCAGCGTGTACGTGGACCCGCGCCCGGTGGCCCTGGCCATCACCAAGGGCTGCCTCACCATCAGCACCTCGCTGGACACGGTGCTGAGCAGCCCGTCGGGGCTGGCGGTGGACCTGCCCTTCTTCACGTCGCGCAACGGCTTGGGCATCAGCGCCCTGCGCGACGACACCCTGGCGCGCACCCGGAGCATCCCGCGCCGCAAGGCCGACATCGAGAAGCTCAACCTGAGCCGCGCGGGCGACCCGTACGTGATGAGCGGGACGACGGTGAACGGCCTCATCCCGCAGTACGGCGCCGCGACCAGCGCGTCGACGGACGTGTCGCTGCCCCGGCTGCGTCAGGAGGTGTTCCGCCGGCCCATCGACACCCCGGCCCCGGACTCGACGGTGATGAACGGCATCCTCGTGGACCGGGAGAACTACGACCCCAACACGGACCTGGTGACGCTGTACCGGTACTTCCTGGAACCGCTCGGCGTGTCGGTGGACAAGTGGTCGCTGGGCGTGCGCGGACGCTCGCGCGCCTATGGCTTCGCCGACGTGTTCGGCAGGTACACCGAAGCCCTGCGCACGGAGCTGGAGGCGAACCTGACGGCGGATCCCATCCCCGGCTTGGCGGCGCCCTACTCCTGCGCCAGCCTGATTCCGGCGGTGAACGCGACGCTGGCCTCGCTGCCGGCCGCGGACGCCGACCCGACGTACACGGACGTGCAGCGCATCTTCAACAAGGCCTGCATCGAGTGCCACGGCGGGCTGGACTACCCGCCGTACAAGAACTTCGGCAGCTACCTGAACCTGGCCGAGGACCAGAGCGCCCCCGGCGTGAATCCGCTCGCGGCGTCGTACGCCATCGCGGCGCCCATGGCCACCAGCCTGTCGGCACCGCTGTTCGACCGCATCACCCGCACATCGGAGGCCTGCCCCAACGGGATGATGCCGTGTGGCGGACCGCCGCTGAGCAGGACGGACGTGGAGACAATCAAGCGGTGGATCACCGGCAGCAATCCCTCCGCGTGGGGAGACCCGCACCTGACGACCATGGATGGCGTGCGCTACGACTTCCAGGGGGCCGGTGAGTACGTGCTCCTGCGCGATCCGGGGTTGGAGCTCCAGGCGCGTCACACGCCCGTGCAGACCGAGCAGCCCGTGGGTCCGGATCCGCACACCGGCCTGACGTCCTGCGCGAGCATCACGACAGCGGTGGCGGCGCGCGTCGGCCCGCATCGCGTCAGCTACCAGATGAACGCGGAGAAGCCGGAGCTGCTGGAGCTGCGCGTCGACGGCAAGCCGGTGACGCTGGACAAGGAGCTGCTGCTCCCCGCAGGAGGGCGCATCACGCCCACGGGAACGAACGGGGGCATCCGGATTGAATCCGCGGGAGGCACGCGCATCACCATCACCTCGGATTGGTGGGCGCACTACCGCCTCTGGTACATGAACATCGACGTGCAGCAGGCGCGCGCCACGGAGGGCCTGCTGGGCCCCATCGCCCCGGGCAACTGGCTGCCCGTGCTGCCGGACGGCTCCCAACTGGGGGCGCGCCCCGTGGACCTGGAGGACCGCTACGTCGGCCTGTACGAGAAGTTCGGCGAGTCCTGGCGGGTGACGAAGGACACGTCCCTCTTCGACTACGCCTCCGGCTACTTCCCCGAGGCGTACACGCTGCGCGAGTGGCCCGGGTACAAGGCGAGCGTCTGCCGCATCGAGAAGGCGCCGCCCGGCATCCCGGTGGTGGAGCCGCTGAAGGCCATCTCCCTGGAGGAGGCGGAGGCGCTGTGCAAGGGCGTGTCGAAGCAGCGCCTGCGCGACTGCGCCCAGGACGTGGCCGCGACCGGCGACCCGGTCTTCGCCAGGACGTTCATTACGACGGAGAAGCTGGGGCGCAACCTCGCGCCCGAGGCGCTGGAGATGGTGGCGCCGAAGGACAACGCCGTCTCCTCGTCGGCCGTGACCTTCACGTGGAAGGACGCGTACGACAAGGACGGGGACGCCGTCGTCTACCGGCACTGCGTCTGGGACGTGAACACCCGCTTCACCTTCGCGGCCTGCACCCAGGGCACGCCCGAGCAGTCCAGGACGGTGAAGCTGGAGGGCGGCAGGGACTACTTCTGGAAGGTCCTCGCCGAGGACGGCCGGGGTGGCACCACCGAGAGCCGCACCTGGCGCGTGACGGTGAAGTAGTCACGCGTCACGGGTGAAGAACGAGGGCCGTGGTTTGCCCGGGCAAACCACGGCCCCTCCTGGCAAGGTCTTCCGCCATGCCACGAGCCAAGAAGCCCGACACCGCCGAGCTGATGAAGAAGGCGGACGCGTTGCTGGATGAGATGCCGCCCCAGCTGGACCAGGCCATCACGCTCCTGCGCGAAATCGTGGAGGCGGACTCAAAGCACCTGCTGGCGCTGCACTCGCTCAACTGGGCGCTGGATCCGACGCGGCGCATGGAGCCCCACCGCTGGGAACGCGAGGTGAAGGCCGAGCACTGGCGCGTGCGCGACCGCGTCCTCGAACTGACCCGCGGGACGAAGCCCGGCGGAGAGCTGTCGACCGAGCAGAAGGCGCGCGCGCTGGCGCTGAGCCAGTGGGCCGACGACCTGGTGCGGCGCAAACCGACGGACGCGCAGCTCCAGCAGGCCGAGGCCGCGCTGGTGGAGGCCGAAGCCCTGCGCGACATCGCGGACCACGCCCGCGCACGCCGGGGGCTGGAAGCGTGGCACGCGCTGCGGGGAGACGCTCCGCAGCAGGGCTACCGGAAGCTGCTCGCCCTGGTGGAGGCCGCTCCCGACCCGCGCGCCCGCGACGACGAGGATCCGTTCGCGTTCCAGGGCCTGGAGGGTGCCTTCTCCGACGAAGGCTTCCACGCGTGGCTGCGGAAGCAGCGCCCTCCGGCGCGCAAGGCCAAGGCCCTGGACGACGCACTCCTTCAGGCGGCGGGGCTCGACGCGGCGCCCTTCTTCGGCCCTGGCTTCGAAGGGGAATGGCGCACGGGCCGGGTGCTGGCCCTGGTGGCGTTGGGGGCCAACCTGGAGGCCCGGGACAAGAACAAGCGCGGGGTCCTCCACCTGGCCGCGATGGTGGACGACGCATCGCTGGTGAAGGAGCTCCTGCGGCTGGGCGCTCCCGTGGACGCGACTGATTCAGCGAAGGCCACGCCCCTTCACGCGGCGGCCGAGCATGGAAGCACGGCCTGCATCGCCCTGCTGGCGAAGGGCGGCGTTCCCATGGACGCGCTCGACGACGCGGGGCGCACGGCGCTCTTCAACGCGCAGCGGGCGGACGTGGCGCGAGCGCTCATCGACGCGGGCGCCAACCCCAACGCGGGCAAGGGCTGGACGCCGCTGCACCAGCACGCGCGCTTCAAGGAGCGCGGGCCCGTCATTGAGGTCCTGCTCCAGGCCGGAGCGGATGCGGCGCGCAAGAACGCGGCGGGACAGACGCCCGCGAAGGAGGCGCTGGAGCACGGCCATCCGCACCTCGCCCGGCTCATGGGGGCCAGCGCTCCCTCGGGGAAGAAGGGCGCGCTGGACGTGCAGCCGATGCTGGACGCGCTGACCCGCAAGCGGAAGGCACTGCTCAAGGCCTGGTACTACGAGGACAAGGACGTGGACGCCGTTGAACAGGTCCTGAACCGGCTCGCACTGGAAGGCGCCACGTCGTGGGACGCGCTCGCGGCGGCGGTGCAGGGCACGCCTCCCTGGACGGCCATGGCCCTGGTGGAGCTCGCCCGGGAGGTGCTCCCGGCCGAAGCGAAGACGCCTTCCCGCACCAGGCTCCCTCGCTTCGTGCGCGGTGACCTGGTGGTGAAGGGCGACGTGCACATGGATGGGCCTTTGCTGGTGACGGGGAACCTCCTCGTGGAGGGCGTGCTGAGCAACGCAGGGCCTGAAGGCCTGCTCGTGGTGGGCGGCTTGCTACGCGCCCATGGCGTGGACACGGATGGGGAGCTGATCGTGGGCCGGGACCTGGAGGCGCAGGTCGTCTGGGGACACGGCAACGACGCGACACTTCGGGTTGGCGGCGTGCTGAAGGCCGGGGTGGTCATCGCGGATGACCACGACGTGCGGGCCAAGGTGAAGGCAACGCATCACTTCGCCTCGGGCGACTTCGACGCCACGGACGCGTCGCTCCAGGCGCTCTTCGTGCCAAAGGCTTTCGTCCGGGCGCGGCTGGACCGCGAAAGGCTGTTCAACGTCCTGCGCAAGGCGGGACGTGTTCTCCAGGGCCCGGACTGACAGGTGAGCCCTTGGACCGGCACCTCGCAGTCGTGCCGGTCCGCGGGTCAGTACTCCCGGCCGCCACCGGCTCCCACCTTGGGCCCGTTCAGAAGAACCCACGAAGGGGGCGGCGGATGAAACGGATCAAAGCGGCGTTGTTGTCCCTGGCGCTGGGCGCGAGCCTGGGATGCGCCACCACGTACGACCCGTACTACTACGACGACGTCTATTACGATCCGTACTACGGGGCGTATGACGCGGCCTGGACCTATGCCTGGGTCGACCCTGTCTACGGCTATTGGTACTACGCCATCGGCCAGGTGCAGGCCATGGTAGACCCCGGCACGGCGGCCACCCAGCTCGCGGCGAATGCCTCCACCGCCTTCACGCCCTCCGGCTGCGCCACCGCGACCGCGACCGGCGGGACGGTGAACTACACCTTCAACAACTGCACGGCGGCGGTCTCGCTCACGCAGATCTCCGGCAACGTGCAGGTGGTGCTCTCCGACAACCAGGGGCAGCTCGCCGCGACGGCCAACTCCAGCGACCTCACCATCAACGGAGAGCCGTACAACCTCGCCCTGCAGATCGCCGGCGCCCCGCCTGAAGGCAACACGCGCAAGGTGACCGTCACCTCCAACAGCTTCTCGCCGAATCGCTTCGATTCGCGGACGACCCAGAGCACGGTCACCTGGGAGGCGGGCAGCGGGTGCATCACCGTGGACAGTACGTCGCAGGCCACGAGGGGCGGGCTCAGCTCGACCGCGACCGTGTCCGGCTACCAGCGCTGCGACCACCAGTGCCCCACGGCCGGGATGGTGCAGGTGGAGACGACCGAAGGGACGTTCACCACGACGTTCAACGGCGGCAACACCGTCGAGGTCATCGCGCCGAACGATGACGTCAAGACGTACAACATCGACTGTTGAGCATGAAGGCGCGGGCGTCTGGCCCGCGCATTGCTCAAGGGCAGACCCGAGGGCTCCATTGACGGCGCTCCGGGTCCACGCCCTTCCCGGAGCCGTTGCACCGTGGCCATTCCGCCACGGTGCGCGGCCGTGGCGCCACACGCCACCATGTCCCAACCGCACTCCCCCTGCGCCTCCATCCCAAGCCGCCACGGCCTGCTGCCCGCGATCCTCTGCAGCATCCTCGCGGTGGACCTGCTGGCCTTGAGGCTCGACTGGAGCGAGCGCGCCAGCTTCGCCTTCCTGTCCTGGAACCTGTTCCTGGCCTGGGCGCCGTACACCCTGGCCCTCGTCGCACGGGGGCTCATGGTGCGGGGCCTGGGCCGGCCCTGGCTCCTGGCCCCGCTGGCGTTCGGCTGGCTCGCGCTGTTTCCCAACGCGCCCTACCTGGTCACCGACTTCATCCACCTGCGTCAGCGGCCCGTGGTCCCGCTCTGGTTCGACGCCGCGCTCCTGGCCCTCTTCGCCGCCACCGGGTGGCTGCTGGGCCTGCTGTCATTGGACATCTGGAAGCGGTGGCTGGAAGAGCGCTGGGGCCGCACGGCGGCGTGGGCCTTCGTCGCCGTCACCTCTGGCCTGTGTGGCTATGGCATCTACCTGGGCCGCGTGGAGCGCTGGAACAGTTGGGACGTGCTCTCGGAGCCGGACCGCCTCCTGCGCGCCATGGCCTCACACGTGAGGGATCCCCTGGCCCATCCCGCCCTGCCCTCGCTCACCCTGCTCTTCGCCCTGCTCCTGCCCCTGTCCTACGCGGGCTATGAGGCGCTCGTCGCCCGTCTGTGCCGCCAGCGCGCCCCCCTGGAGCGCTGACATTGAATCACCTAATGTCCTCTCCCCATGCCTCGCTCCTCTGTCATTGGGTCGCGCTCACTGCTTGGATTGCTGGTCACCGCGACCCTGCTCTCCTGTCTGTCTTCTTCAACGCCAGGGAGCAGCGCGCAGGCGGTGGCGCCTTCATCTCCTCCGGAAGCCCAGGCGCCGTTCGATGTCTCCGCGGTCATGCGGCAGGTCCACTTCGCCTACCGCCCTGATGGACAGGCATGGCGTGGCGGCCACTCCACCTACGGCGTGAAGGCCGGGACGGAGGGGCTGACGCTGACCCCCTTCGCGCCAGGCGTGGAGGGCGCGCCGCTGGGCCTGGGTGCCATGCGTTCGAATCGCGGTGGACCGGGCGTGGGAACGGCGCGATTGGAGCGGGCCGGCCACCTCACCCTCACTCGCGACGGCTTCGTCGAGCACCTGCGCAACACGGAGGACGGCGTCCGGCAGGAGTGGGTCTTCGCCTCGGCGCCCGGCGGCGCGGGAGACCTGGTGCTGACGCAGTCCGTGAAGGGGCTGGTCTACGCCGGAGCCACCGCTTCGGGCCTCCACTTCCGCGATGAGCGCACGGGCCTGGGCTTCCGCTACGGCCACGCGGCCTGGGTGGAGTCCTCCGGCCGGAGCACGCCGCTCCAGGCGCGGTACGTCGCGGGCTCCCTCCAGTTCCGCGTGCCCGCGGAGGTGCTGGCGGCGACCGCGTTCCCGGCCACCGTGGAGCCCGTCGTCTCCCCGGAGTTCGGCATGGATCAGCCCGTCCCCGGCCCCCAGACCTCCAGCCAGACCCGGCCAGCGGTGGCCTCGAATGGCGAGTCCTCCCTCGTGGTCTGGCAGGACTTCCGCGAAAACACCACGAAGGTCTACGGGGCCCGAGTCTCCAAGGACGGCGAGGTGCTGGACCCCTGGGGGATCGGAATCTCTCGTGACTCGGGCTCCGCCAACGCCCCCAGGGTCGCCTCCGCGGGAGGAGGCTATCTGGTCGTCTGGCAGGCTTCGACCCCAGCAGGGACCCGGGTGATGACCGCGCGCGTGGACCGCGACGGCGGACTGCCCGACGCCGCTCCGTCCCTCATCATCGACGCGCACTCCTTCGCGCCGTCCGTGACGTCGAACGGGACGGTCTACTTCGTCGCATGGAGCAGCTCGTCAGGTCTGCGTGGGACACGGGTGTCGAGCACCGGTGCCATCCAGGATCCCGCGGGCCTGCCCCTCGCCACCTCGCCGCGAGAGCCGAACAATGCCGCCGTCGCCTCCAACGGCACGGACTTCCTCGTGGTGTGGGAGGACGCGCGCTACAACGGGGTTGGCGGCATCCACGGGGTCCGGGTGTCGAGCGCGGGCACCGTGCTGGATCCCCAGGGTCTCGTCCTGGCCTCGGGCTCGCGGACGCAGTGGGAGCCCTCGGTGGCTTCCAACGGCACCGACTACCTCGTCGTCTGGAGGGACGACTCGAGCCCCCAGGGCGGCGACAATCTCTTCGGGACGCGGGTGACGGGCACGGGCACGGTGCTGGATGCTCCGGCGTTCGCGGTGTCCACGGCGAACGGGGACCAGTCCATGCCCGCCGTCGGCTCCGATGGCGCGGACTACCTCGTCGTCTGGTCGGACAATCGCTCCGGCAGCGATGCCCTCTTCGGGGCACGGGTGACGCAGACCGGGACCGTGCTGGAGGGCGATGGGCAGTTCCTTGCCCGGGGCTCCTCCTTCGACACCGAGCCGGCGGTGGCCTTCAATGGGACGGACTACCTCGTCGCCTGGGGGCTCGACTCGGACATCCACGGCATGCGCGTGACGCGCGGGGGCGCCGTCCTGGATGCGGGGAGTGTCGTGCTCTCCACGTCGGCCAGCACGCAGACGGCGCCCGCCGTGGCGTCGAATGGCACGGACTACCTCGTCGTCTGGTCGGACTCCGGCCACGGCGGTGGGAGCATCGTCGGCGTCCGGGTCAACGCCCTGGGCGAGGTGCTGGATCCCTCGGGGCTCGTGTTCGCCATGGGAGCCGACAGATGGTTTGGCACGAGCACGGCGGTGGCCTCCAACGGGACGGACTACCTGGTGGTCTGGAGGGAGGGCTCGGACGCCGCGCTCTACGGCACGCGCCTCACGAGCGCGGGAGAGGTCCTGCATCCATCGGGGATCCGCCTCTCGCCGTCCACGCTCTCGTACGCGAGCGAGCCCAGGCTGGCCTCCAACGGCACGGACTACCTGCTCGTCTTCAATGCCTGGACGGACGAGTTCACGGTCTCCTTCCTCGCGGCGGCGCGCATCTCCGGAACGGGTGAGCTCCTGGATGATCCGGTGCTCCGCATCACCGACTCCGCCAGGACCTCCACTCCCCACGCGGTGGCTTCCAATGGGAAGGACTACTTCGTGGCCTGGACCCAATCGAATGGCGCGGACCTGGACATCCGTGGCTCGCGGGTGACGGGTGCCGGAGCGGTGCTGGACCCCGAGGGACTGGTCATCTCCGCGGACCGCTACGACCAGCGCTCGCCCGCGGTGGCCTCCACCGGCACGGACTATCTCGTCGTCTGGGCAGGCTTCAGCGGCGGGAACATCCCTCACATCTACGGTGCGCGGGTGACGGAGACCGGGACGCGGCTCGACCCCGCGGGGTTCGTCATCGCCACGCAGCGGTATCAGCTCGATCCCGCGGTGACGGCCCTGGAAACGGAGTACCTGGTCACGTGGCGGGACAGTGAGATCAGCAGCTTCGACACCAACATCCTCGGAGCGAGGGTGACGGAGTCAGGCATCCTGCGCGAGCTGCATGGCTTCCCGATCGCGGTGACGTCCGATGTGGAGGAGACCCCGGCGGTGGTGTACCCGGGCACCGGCCGCACGGCCCTCGTCGTGTACTCACGCGAGGACAACACCGCGCCCTACTGGAGCGACCGCATCCGGGGGCGCCTGGTGACGTTCAATGACAACCGTCCGCCCACGGCCGTGGGGCAGTCCGCGTCCACGCCGGAGGACACGTCCCTGGCGCTCACCCTCCAGGTCCGTGACCCGGATGGCCAGCCCCTGACCTATGAGCTCGTGACGCCGCCCAAGCGCGGCAACATGAGCCATTGGGGTGCGAACCCGACCTATGTGCCCGCGCCCGATGTCGCCGGGTCGGACAGCTTCACCTTCCGCGTATCGGATGGAGAGTTGCGCTCGGCCGTCGTCACCGTGTCCCTGGAGCTGACGGGCGTCAACGACCCGCCGTCGGTGCCCGCGCTCGTCGCGCCCGCGGAGGACACCGTCGTGACCGGTGGGCGCGTCACGTTCCAGTGGGCCGCGTCCAAGGATGTGGATGGCGACGCCATCGTCTACGACCTGGAGCTCCTCCAGGCGGGCACCCGGCTGCGGCAGTACCGGACGGCGGAGACGACCTGGGCGCTGGTCGCGGACGAGGCACTCCCGGTGGGGAGCTATTCGTGGCGGGTGACGGCGGTGGATCCGGCCGGCGCCTCCAGCGCGGCGTCCCCGGAGCGTGGCTTCAGGGTCGAGGACACGGCCCCCACCGACGCTGGAACGGACGACGCCGGCACCGCGGACGCGGGCCAGCCCGATGCTGGTCCTACCGGGGATGAGAAGCCCCTGCCCTCCGACTCCGGCTGTGGCTGCAACCCCGCCGCGGGTTCGACGCCCTCGGCGCCGCTGCTGCTGGCGGGGCTCGGGGTGTGGCTGAAGTGGACGCGCCGCCGCCGTCAGAACCGACCGGAAGTGGCACCGTGACCCTCGAGCGCGACCTAAACGAAGCGCTGCGCGCCTCCCCGATGGAGCTGGATTCGGAAGCGGGCTTCGAGGAGCTGCTGGAACTCGTGGAGCAGACGACCGACGCCAGGGTCATCCGCACGCGGGAGGCCCTGGACTTCCTCACGTTGGACCAGCCGGGGCCGGAGGTCATCCACAGCGGCACCGTGGGTGAGCGCAGCCTGTCGGCCTGGGAGGCCCCGCGACGGGATGCGCGGGGCCTGGTGTTCTACGCCAACGTGAAGCGGCCGGATGGCGCGGACTTCGTGCGCATGCGGGTGGACCCGGCCACGCGGACACTCTCCGTCGAGGTCATCGACGGCGGATGGTTCGAGATCGCCGCGTACCTGGGCTGAGCGCTCAGCGCTTCAGCAGCATGGGGATCCACGCGAGGAAGAGCTTCGTCATGAACCGGACCGCCAGGAAGCTCGGGTGGTTCGGAACATCGTTGGGCAGCTCCACGCCCGCGGGCTTGAACCGGGTGCAGGTGCGCAGCTCCAACGGCGGCACCTCGCCGGTGAACCGGTTCCCGTAGACCGAGAACCAGTGCGGTCCCGAGCCCATGTCCATGTACATCCCCGAGTTGCAGCACGTCGCGACGAGCCGCCTCGTCTCTGAAGCGTCCTTGAGCTTGAAGCCCGACAGGAGCGACTCGCCTCGGGAGACGCGGAGGCGATCCTTCCGGTAGAGGAGGAAGTCCGTGCCGCCCAGGGGGCCGCGAGGCGACGGCGCGTTCGGAAGGGCCTCGATCCGGCGTCCCCCCTCCTGGCAGTCGTCGCAGTAGCACTCGACGTGGATGATGGGCGGCCCCCGCCCCTCGAGTTCCACCTGTCCACAGGCACAGGTGGCGGTCCGGATGACGTCGTTCTTCTCGGGCATGCGCCTCCTCTATTCCGGCGGCGCCGCGATCACGAGCGCTTTCGCCGGGCTAGCGGAACCACCGGAGCCCGGCCACGGCGTCACCGTCGTGCTCGTAGTACTCGACGACGACGGAGTGCTCACCGGCGCGCATCCAGCGCGCCTGGACGTAGCTGGTGGAGGACTGGTCCCTCCAGCCATTGATGATGCGGCTGCCATCCACGAAGACCCGGATGCCGTCATCCGCCTGGGCCATGAAGAAGTACAGGCCCGTCGCGAAGTAGAAGCGCCCCGTCCAGCGCACGGAGAAGTCATCCGCGCCCACGCCTGGCGCGGGGATGCCCGCCCACCAGTAGTGCATCAGCGGTGCCCCCTCGCAGCGCACCAGCACCGGGACCCCCGCCAGCTCCCGGTTGGTGAAGTACTCCGCCCGGTACTGCCCCGCCGGACACTCCGCGGGCGCGACGGGTTCGAAGAAGGCCGTGACGCCCACGTCCTCCGTGCCCACCTGGAGGGTGTGCTCCGCGGCCCCGCCGTCCGACCAGCCGATGAAGCCGTAGGGGCCCTGGGGTGACGGCGCGAAGAGCGCGTGCGAGGAGCCCGCGACCACGGAGCGCACCAGCGGTGACGGGCTGGCCGTCCCGTCGAACACCACCTCCAGCCCGGGAGGCGACGTCTCCAGCACCACCTGCACCTTCAGGGGCAACAGCGTCACCGTCCGGCTGCCCATCAGCCCCGCGGAGTCCGTCGCGGTCAGCGTCAGCCCGAAGCGCACGTCGTCGCCGTGGTCCGGGACGGTGAAGGATCCGCTGGGGCCCTGTCCCTCGGCGTAGGGATGGGAGTGGCACGCGCCCGGCGTGCAGTGCACCAGCGTGAGGGTCCACGCCATGCGCTCCGCGGGGATGGCGCCGTCCTCCGCGTCGCTCGCCGAGCCCGCGAACGTCACCACGTCCCCCACCTTGAAGCGGAACGTCTCCGACGGCGCGTGGATGGACACCACCGGCGCCAGGTTCCCCACGGAGATGCGCACGGAGGCCGTGCTGCTGCCGCCGTGTCCGTCGCTGACGGTCAGCCGGGCCACGTGGAGGCCGGCCACCTCGTACAGGTGCTCCGGGTTCGCCACGCCCGACACGGAGTTGCCGTCACCGAAGTCCCACACGTACTGGAGCGTGTCGCCGTCCGTGTCGCGGGAGCCGGCGCTGGAGAAGTACACCCGCAGGGGCGGCCCGCCTTCGCGCGGCGTCGCAGATGCCACCGCGACCGGCGGCGTGTTGGTGCCCGGGTAGCGGATGCGGCGCAGCTCCCCTGCGAGGATGTCCACGAGGTAGAGCTGGGAGCCCGGCCCGCTGCTCAGGTCGACGACTCCGCCCGCCTCGGTGGCGAAGGTCGCCACGCTGTCCGGCACGAGCTGATCATTGGCGTCCACCCGCAGCGCGCGGATCCATTTCTGGGTGTAGTCCGCGAAGAAGTAGGCGCCCCGCCACTGCGCCGGGAACGACGGGTCCTGGATGAAGGCACCGCCCGTGACCGTCTGGCCCTCGGCATGCGTCCAGGAGTACAGCGGAGGCCGCACCGCGTCCGGTCCCCTGGCATACAGCGCCTGGCACACGGCCTTGGGCTCGTAGCCGCGCTGGCGTCCGGGGCCCTCGTAGCAGGGCCAGCCGAAGTTCGCGCCCGGGGACGCGACGTTGATCTCCTCGTGGTCGCCCCAGCCGACGTCGCCCACGTAGGGCGTGGCGGTGCCCGGCCGCAGGTTGAAGCGGTACGGATTGCGCAGCCCCAGCGCCCACACCTTCGAGCGGTTGTCCTGGCCATTCCCATTCCAGAACGGATTCGACGCCAGGCCCTGGCCGGTGCGTGAGACGCGCAGAAGCTTGCCCGCCAGCGAGTCCAGGTCCTGCGCCCGCAGCGCGTCGTCATCCACGGCGTCGAAGCGGGCCCCGTCTCCCAACGACACGAAGAGGGTGCCATCCGGCGCGAACCGGATGTTGCCCACGGAGTGCGATGCGCTGTCCGAGGGGATGCAGTCGGAGCCGGGAGGCAGGTCCTTGCAGGAGCCGGCCACCGCGGTGCCCAGCAGCACCGACTCGCTGCCGGGCGAGGCCGTGTCCCCGACCGCCGTGTACCGGGCCAGGCGCGACGTCTTCGGCCCGTCGTCGTCCGTCGCATCATCGTCGTGAGTGTAGAGCAGGTAGACGTAGCCGTTCTGCGCGAAGGCGGGGTCCACCGCGAGCCCCAGCAGGCCCCGGTCATGGTGGCTGTTCACCCGCGCGCTGACGTCGAGGAAGGGCGTGGGCACCAGGGCGCCGTCCTTGACCAGCCGGACCACCCCCGCCTTCTCCGCGACGAGGATGCGGCCATCCGGCAGGTGCGCGAACGTCGTGGGGTAGTGCAGGCCGCCCACGACGAGCTCGGACGTGAAGCCCCCCGGCAGGACCCGCGAGGCGGGCTCCGGAGCCCGGTCCCCGCCAGCAACACCCAGCCCAGCCCGAAGCAAAGACAGATGGCGAATGGATCCGGCCAGCGGCGCGGCAAGGACATGGGGCCCCCTCCAACGGGTGCGAAAAGAGTGGGCGCAAGCTGGTGCCTCCCCTCTTTCCGGCCACCCGTCCCGAGGCCATGGACCGCTGTCGCATTGCACGCGACACCCCAGCCGGAGAGGGCCGAGCGCGGCTTCCTCCGTCAGCGACGCGAGGTGCGTCCCCAGCGCAGCGTCAGCCCGGCGTAACCGGTCGGCTGACGGCGGCCGTCCCTCACGTCGAACGGAAGCTCGAGGCCACCTTCCGCCCGCAACTCCAGCGAGGGATTGAGCCGGTACGCCACGCCCAGCGAACCGCCCGGCGCGACCATCAGGCTCGAGCCGGCGAGCCTGCCCTGGAAGACCGTGAGCGGGCCCGCGAAGGCGCCCATCAGCGACGCGCCGCCGGTCAGGGTCCACCGAGCGTTGATCCGGTAGTCGACCAGCGTCTGGGCTCCCAGGCGGAGGTTGACGGGCTCCGTGGAGTTGTTGGTGACGGGCACGTACCAGACGCCCGCGCTCGGGGCGACGGACACGGTCCAGGGGGAGCGCTCCATCAGCCGGTGCCGGGTCCCCAGCTCCAGGCCCAGCAAGGTGAGGCGGCCGCCCCAGTCCCAGTTCTCGCCGGCGCCCTTGCGGAAGGTGAGCTCGGGGTTGGGGAGGTAGGCCCGCTCCCGGCCGCGCTCGAAGGCGATCGTGTTCACGGAGACGCCGACCTCGGTCGTCCCCACGGGGGTCGTCGCCGCGCCCAGGTTGCGCGCTCCGCTCAGACAGCCGGGAGCGCAGAGGAGCAGCGCCCCCAGCCACAGGGTCCGCAGGAGAGGCCTCGGCATCACTGCGGCCATGCGAAGCGCACCCAGACCGGCTGGTGGTCACTGCCGGAGGGACGCTTGTCCACGCCGCGATCCACGGGGGTGAGCCCCCGGGCGAAGACGGAGTCGAGCGGCAGGCCGCCGATGACGGAGTCCACGGTGTCCCCCACCCCTTCGGAGGCCCACTGGAAGCCCCACTGCGAGAACAGCTTCACGGTCTGCGTCAGGCTCCCCGGGTCGGAGGTGTTGAAGTCGCCGGCGATGACCTGCGACGGCGCCCCGCCTTCGACCGCGTGGATGACGGTCTCCGCCTGATCCAACCGCGCGCCCAGCCCGACGATGGGGGTCGCGCCGTGCACGGAGACCACCTGGAAGGGGGTCCCCCGGATGTCCACCGTCGCGGCCACCCCGATGCGGTGCTGCTGGTGATACGGGTCGTCGTGGGGAAGGTTGATCTTCTGGTCCGCGGTGATGGGCCACCGGCTCAGCACGGCGTTGCCGAAGTCATCCCCGTCCTTGGCCACGGAGGCGGGGTAGTAGACGTAGGACAGCCCCAGCTCCCGGGCGATCCGCTCCACGGCGGGAGCATCCATCTCCTGCATCGCGATGACGTCCGCGTTGGAGAGAGGAGGGCTCGACAGGGACGTCACCGCCTCGGTGACCTGCTCGGCGAAGGCGAGGTTGTACGTCACCACGGTGACCGAGGAGGGAGCCTCCACGGCGACCGGCTGCACGGGCCGGAAGTCCCCGCTATATCGAGGCCCCTCCGCGTCGGAATAGCTCGCCATGATCGGGCACCCGGTCAGGGGCCCGAGCAGCAGGAGCGCCCCCAACCAGACGGCCGGGCGGGCTCTATCGCACCGCAAGGACTGACTCATTCCGGCAACAAACGCCGCGCAACCCCCAGGACTTCCACGGGGCTATGGCCCATGCCTGCATGGCCGGGAGGGCGCACAGTTCACCATTGGCTGGTGTGCACGCCTGCCCCTCCCGCGAGCACGGCCTGGAATGCCTGCGCCAACCCTCGCGCGAGACCCGGGCCCTGTATTCGCGCCGGGCCACTGGCTCTATCCATTCGCCTCGCGCGGCGGGCCAGAACCTTCCGCGCCCGCCGTACTACCCGCGGTACCCACGAGGCAGCTGAATGAACCAGGAACAGTTCTCCATGCAGGGGCAGCAGATGTTCGCCGACGCCCTGAAGGCCCGGATCGTCGACGCCGTGCACGAGCGCGTCGTGTCCGGTCTGGAGGAGCGGATTGGCACGGAGATCCGCGAGCGCGTCAGCGATGCGCTTCGCGGTGCGCTGCGTGAGCGCATGCAGATGAACATGCCGCAGGGGGAAGGGGTCGGGGCCGGGATGCCGTTCGACACGGAGCAGATCGCCGAGGCCATCCACAACCGCCTCGCCGACGTCATCCATGAGCGCATCGTGAGCGGCGTGCACGAGCGCGCCCGCGAGGTGCTCCGCGAGCGGATGGGCGAGGCGCTGCGCACCGCCCTGGCCGAGAACTGGATGAGCATGCAGCAGGGGCACGGGCACTTCGACCCGCAGCGCATCGCCGAGCGCGTGCGCATCAAGCTGGAGGACGCCCTGCGCGACCGCGTGGGCAACGTGGTGCGCGAGCGCGTTCGCGACGCCATGCGCGAGCGGCTGGGCGAGGCGCTGCGCTCCGCGATGATGGAGCGCAGGATGGGCATGGAGGGCATGGGCGGCATGGGGATGATGGACCCCGAGCGCATCGCCGACACCCTCCGCACCCGGCTTGCCGACGCCGTGTCCGAGCGCATCCACACCGTCGTGCGCGAGCGCATCCGCGAGGCGATGAAGGAGCGGCTGACGGACATGCTGCGCTCCGCGCTGTCCGAGCGCCGGGTGCAGATGGGGCAGATCGACCCGGAGCGCCTGGCGGACACCCTGCGCGACCGCGTCGCGGACACCCTGCGTGAGCGCGTCCAGACCGGCCTGCGGGAGCGCGTGCGCGACGCGCTGCGCGAGCGTCTGGGCGACGAGCTGCGCGCCCGGATGACCGAGCGCACCCAGGGCATGATGGGCTTCCAGCCCCAGGGCATGGGGATGATGGACCCCGAGCGCATCGCCGAGGCGCTCCGCGGGCGCCTGGTCGACGCGCTCCACGAGCGGCTGTCCAGCAACCTCCGCGAGCACCTCCAGGAGGCGCTGCGCGACCGCCTGGGTGACGCCCTCCGCGAGTCGATGGGCGCCATGGGCGGGATGGGCCACGCGATGCGGGGCGGGTACGGTGAGCAGCACATGGGCGGCTACCCCGCGCAGGGCCCCGGCCCGGTCGACACGGAGACCCTCGTGTCCGCCATCCGCGAGCGCGTGGGCGAGGACCTCCGCGAGCGCATGGCGAGCATGGTCCGCGAGCGCGTCGCCGAGGCGGTGCGCAAGGAGATCAAGAACGGCGTCGGCGGCACCCAGCCGCTGGCCTGACGGACCCACCGTCGAAGGCTGAAGACTCCCTCCCCTCCTCCGTCGCTTCCGGAGGAGGTGGAGGGAGTTGTCGCGGCCCGCCGTCACGGGGTCGTCTTGCGCTTCTCGAGCTGGGCCATGTAGAGCGCCCGCTCCTCGGAGAAGGCCTTCGCGACGCTGGGCCGCTTCTGCAGGCGCGTGAAGTAGGCGCTGAGCGCGGGCCACTTCTTCAGGTCGATGGGCGTCGCCACGTGCCAGCCGAGCACCGTCACCAGGTACGCGTCCGCGACGCTGAAGTGCTCCAGGAGGAACTCACGTCCGGTGAGGTGCTTCTCCAGGTAGGCGAGCCGCGCGGCCCCCTTCTCCAGGGCATAACTCCTGGCGCCTTCAGTCGACGACGTGTCGAGGAGCGGGAAGAACGTCGCCTTGTGCAGCTCCGTGCCGATGAAGGACAGCCACTGTTGGAGCCGCACGCGCCCCCGGCTGTCGGCCGGCGCGAGGTCCGCCTGCGGCAGCGCCCCGGCCAGGTATTGCAGGATGGCGGCATTCTCCGTGAGCACGTCTCCGTCGTCCGTGCGGAGCGCGGGGACGAGCCCCAGGGGATGCACCTCCAGGTAGTCGCGCCCATCGAGCGTGCGCTTCGTCTTCGAGTCGACCTCGATGTACGTCGCCTCCGTGCCCGCCTCGTAGAAGCAGATGCGGGTCGCGACGGAGCAGGCCAGGGGAGAGAAGTAGAGCTGCATGGGATGTCCTCCAGGACGTCGTGCGTGGACCTTCGCGGGAAAAGCGAGGGCCACTCTCCGCTTCCGGAAGGGATGCGTCCAACGCATCGTTGGCATAGGCTCGATGCATGGATGACATCGCCCCGCCCTCCCCCCGCCTCGACGTGCGCGACCTGCGCGTGGTGCTGGCCCTGGCCTCCGCCGGAACCACCGCCAGGGCCGCGGCCGCGCTGCACCTCACGCAGCCGGCGGTGAGCCGCGCGCTGCTCGCGGCGGAGGAGCGGCTGGGCACGCGGCTCTTCGACCGGACCCCGCGCGGGCTCGTGCCCACGCCCGCGGGGCAGGAGCTCGTCGCGGGCGCCACGCGGCTCCTGGTGGAGCTGGGCGACCTGGAGCATCGCGTGCGGGCGCCGGTGGCCCCGGCCATCCGCCTGCGCCTCGTGTGCGAGTGCTACACTGCCTACCACTGGCTGCCGTCCGCGCTGGTGACGCTGCGTAAGAGCCTGCCGGGCCTGCACCTGTCCCTGGCGGTGGAGCACACCCAGGACCCCGTCTCCGCCCTGGTGGCCGGAGAGCTGGACGTGGCGCTGCTCACGACGTCCGCCGTCCCTCGCGCCGGGCTGGAGAGCCGGCCGCTCTTCTCGGACGAGATCATCTTCGTGGTGGCCGCGTCGCACCCGTTGGCGTCCCGCCGGGCGCTCACCCGGGAAGACCTCCGCGAGAACACCCTGCTCACGGGGCAGACGCCCGCGGCGGAGTCGCACTGGTTCACGACGCAGGTCTTCGGCCGCGAGCGGCCCCGGCTCCGCGTGGAGCGGCTGCCGCTCACGGAGGCCATCCTCGACGTGGCCCGCGCGGGCCTGGGCGTCGCGGTGCTCTCCGAGTGGATCACCACCCCTCACCTGGGCAAGGGCGACCTCGTCGTGAAGCGGCTCACGACCGGGCCCTTGAAGCGGCCCTGGCGGATGGCCTGGAGGAAGGAGGTGGGAGACGCCGCGCTCCGCCTCCACGCCGCGCTCGAGCCCACGGTGCCGCGGGGACTGGCGGTGGGATAGCCTGCGGTGGCTGTCCGCAGCGGTGTCACCCCATTCCGAAAGGTGTCTATGATTGACTTCATGAAGAAGGCGGGAAAGACCTTGCTCGCCGTTGCCACGGGCGCTGTCTTGTCATTCAGCGCAACGCAGGCCCTTGCCACGCCCCCAGATACTTCCGCGCCGTATGAATGTTCCGCCTGCATCGAGCAGTGCATCGAAATGGGCTTCAGCTCTGGCTGGTGCACCCGCACGGAGTGTTACTGCCATTGAGATTTTCCTGCGGCCCGGCACGCGCCGGGCCGCAGTTCTCAAACGGGCGGCGAGTCCTTGGACACCCGGGAACGCGTAAACGCTGGCTCTCCCTGAAGCCTGGCGGAGTCTGATATTGCGTCTCCGCCGGTGCCGCCTCTTCGCAGGCGCCGCGCTCCGAAAGGAACACCCCCAATGAGCATGCATTCGAGAAGGTTCCGTCGCCTCGCCATCGCGTTGGTCGGTGCAGGTGCATGGCTTTCCGCGGGTTGTGGCGAGCTCCCCACCCCCCAGGAGAACACCCCGTCCCAGGTCGTCATCCAGGACGCGGCGGTGCTGAACGACCCGGCGAGCACGGCGTGGAGCTTCAACCGGCTGGTGACCGCGATGAGCGGCCCGGTGGCGCCCTCCGACTTCGTGCGCGACAACCTCCCGCGGTGGGCGGGGCAGGACGCCCCCACGCAGTCGCTCGTCGCGCGGCTGCTCGAGACGTGGCCGACGCTGGCGGACGGTTCGCTGGACCTGGCGAAGGCGCCACTGCGGCTGGAGTCCATCGTCCATCAGCCGGCAGCGCTCGACGTAGCGCGCGGCAGCGCCGGCGAGGGCCGCTTCGTCTTTGGCGGCGTGGACGCGAGCGGCAATCCGCTGGGCCTCACCGTCACGCTGAGCTACGCCCTGGCGGCGCGGACTCCGGCGGAGGCCCGGGAGTGGACGCAGCGCTGGCAGGAGCTGGCCTCGCGGACGCCGGGCTCCGAGGCGTTCAAGGTGGAGCTCCAGGCGCTCACCGACCGCATCACGGCATCCCCGGGCCAGGGCCGGGCCGCCGCGGCTTCGCCGAACCCACGCCCCCAGGCGCGCGCCCTGCTGCCCGATGACACCACGCCGCCCACCGTCGCGATCAGCTCACCGGCCCCGGCCAGCTTCCTGCGTGGCACGTACGTGGTCACGGCGAACGCCTCCGATGACGTGGGCGTCACGCAGGTGGACTTCTACGACGGCGCGACCCTCATCGGGTCCTCCATCGCCGCGCCCTTCAGCGTGAACTGGAACACCACGGGCGCGACCTCCGGCAACCACACGCTGACGGCACAGGCCTTCGACGCGGCCGGTAACTCGACGACGTCCAGCGCCGTGACGGTGCTGGTGGACAACTTCGCGCCGGTGGTGAACCTCGGGGTGCCCCAGTACAACCCCATGAGCCAGTACTACGTGCGCGGCATCGTCACCGTGGGCTGGACGGTGACGGACCAGAGCCTCTCGGGTGTGGCGCAGACGGAGTTCATGCAGGAAGGGGTCGTCAAGGCCACGGCGCCCGGCTACTCCGACTACACCTACAACTTCACCTGGGACACGCGGGTGCTGGGCAACCGCCCCTACTCGCTGGCGCTTCGCGCCACGGACAACGCGGGCAACGTCCAGATGAGCACCCGCAGCCTCATCGTCGACAATCAGCTGCCCACGTCCGTCCTCACGTCGCCCGCCAACGGGGCGGTGGTCAGCGGCAATGTCACGCTGACCGCCAACGCGAGCGACAGCCAGGCGCTGCTCCAGGTCATCTTCGAGATCGACGGCGTGGCGACATACTTCATCGGGGCCGGCAACCCGTTCACCCGGACGTGGGACACCACGGGCAAGTCGGGCACGCACACGATCGTGGCCATTGCCTCCGACCGCGCGGGCAACAGCCGCCGCAGCAACGCGGTGACGGTGACGGTGCCTTGAGCTGAGTGAGACGGGCACCCGCCCCGCGCGGATGCCCGGCCTCCAGGTGAGCCGTTGTCAGTAACAGTCACCGCAGTTGTAGGTGATGACGCCGCCGGGATAGTAGCCACCCGTCGAGGGGCTGTAGCAGTAGTACCGCATGAGATTGCCCCAGCGGCCGCCGCACTCGTCAATCTGCGTGCATTCCCAGACGGGGTACCCCTCATCCCCCGGCTCACAGTCGTAGAGCGCCTGGTCCTGGGCCGCCACGGTTTCATCCATGGGCACTTCCGCGTCCACTCCGCCGCAGCCCAGCGCAAACAGACCCATCGTCAGCAGTCCAAGGGTTCCCTGTACTCGCATTGACTCTCCAGATGTGAGGGGTTCGCTTTGAGGCCAGAGAAGAGTGACATGGGCTCACGGCATGAATCAATACGTGTCGTGCGACACCCACCCGTACCCGGAGCGTGTCAGACATTCCGAAGACACGGGATTGTTCCAGAGCGCAGGAGGCTCGAAGAGGGGCCGCTGGCTGACGGATGGGAGGGCCGTGCAGTGTCGTATCCCGGCGACAGTCCCTGACCGGTGGTGCACCGGCTCAAAGACAGGCATTCCGCGGGCGTCTTGAGGGCGTAACCCGAAACAAGGAGACGCGAATGTTCAAGACGGCTGCGAGGCTGCTGGGCCTGGTGGGGTTGTTCTTCTTGGTGGGCAGTGCTGAGGCCGCCAGCGACAAGAAGATCATCACCATGACGGTCTACAGTGAGACCGGGGAGAGCGCGGTCGTCCGCGCGGTGGATGGCCAGGGCTTCAGCGCCACCAACGAGACGCGGAAGCTCGCCTATCGCATCGTGCCGGAGGTCACCGGGCCGCAGACCGTGCGCTACAAGATCTACAACGCCTATGACCAGGACTCGGCCGCCCCCATCGAGGTCGTGGAGGCCCGCACCGACGGACAGATCCACCGGGGCCTGCGCGCCACGTTCAACGTCGCGGTGACGACCATCGAGGAGAAGCCGCTGGACTTCAACCCGCTGGCCGCGCCCGCCAACCAGGGCATCACCTGCTGCGTGACGTGTGGCGGCTGGCGGTACTGCTGCACGCCCAGCCCCGGCTATTGCTGCACCATCTCCTCGTCTTGCGGCATCGGCTGCAAGGTCTGCAAGAACTAGGGCGTGGGGCCGGGAGAGACCTGCGTCGCCGCGGCCTCCAGCCGCAGCGTCCGCGTCACTCGCGTGCCCTCGTCCAGTCCCTCACCGAAGGGCACCGGCATGCTGTCCTCCGGGCGCGCGGGAAGCCCCTGCGTCACCGACGCAGGCACCGCGTAGGTGTGCTCGCCCACCCTCACGGTGGGGCTGCCGCCGGCCGTCAGCTCCAGCTCCAGATCGAAGCCTCCGGAGGACGGCACCCAGTAGCGAAACAGCACGCCCTGGGCCGCGTTGCGGGTTCGCAGCGTGTCGCCCGGGGCCTGCTGGCCCGCGAGCCGCGCCGAGACCACCGCGTCTCCGGGCAGCACCTGCACGTCCACGAAGGCCGCGTCCGGATGGGACGGGGTGATGTGGAGCGACACCTTCCGGCGCCCACCCTCCCCTGCCTCCATGCGCATTTCGACCGCGGGCCCTCGCAACTCCCCCCCTGGCGTAGGCGCGGGCGCGTTCCAGAACGGTCCCTTCACCTCCGGCAGCGCGTCCACGGCCTCCCGCTTCGGGTCTCCACCCAGGTACGCGCGCGTCCAATCATTGAGCTCGGGATCCGAGGACACCCAGCGCGCCGTCTTCGCGTCCGCGTCCACCAGGTACAGCAGGCCCGTGGGGCGCGGGTTTCGCGCGTCGAAGCGCTGACCGACAGCGAGCGACACCAGCAGGCCCAGGCCCAGCAGTGCGGCTCCACCCGAGGCCCACGGCAGCCCCCGGCCCGCCAACCACAGCCAGCCGGGCGCGAGCAGGCAGATGCCCAGCATCAGCAGGTCGGAAGGCACCGCGGCCCGCTCCAGCGGCAGCACCGTGTAGAAGGTCGCCAGCACGCCGGGCAGCAGCAGCAGGAGCGGCAGCGCCGCCAGCCCCCACAGGGGCACATGCCATCGAGGCAGCGGCTCCGTCCCCCGGCCTCCCAGCCACAGGAGCAGCAGGACCATGCCCGCGAAGGGCCAGAGGAACAGCGCGCTCGCGCCCGGCAAGACAATGCTGACCGCGATGCAGATGACCGCCCAGGGCACGCAGCCGCCCGCCGCCAGCTCCATCACCGGCGCGCGCCGGCGCAGGTACAGCCCGACGCCCATCGCCGCCATCACCCACAGCACCACCGCGAGGATGAAGCGCGCGTTGTCCTGCGTCTCCGAGCGGCTGAGGGCGCGGAAGCCGGGCTGGAGGGCGCGCAAGAGCGGCCACGCGAGCCGCGCGAGGCTGCTGGCCAGGAAGCCCACGAGCAACAGCACGACCGCCTCCCGCGCCACGGCCCACACGCGCAGCTGCTTGCGCTGGCGCGCCCGGAAGATGGCGAACACGAACAGGCCGCCCCAGAGGACCGCCAGCGGGACAGCCCAGGACCGGGGGTAGTGGACGCGCAGCGGGCCCGCGTTGAAGTAGATGAGCTCCTCGCCCTCCGGCACGGATGCCTCGCGGGAGATGCGCCGGGTGAGCGCGAGCAGCGTGTCGCCCTGCTGCTGGAGGAGCCCGTCGGAGACCGCGTCCACGGTCTCCTTGCGCGAGTGGTAGGCCTGCGTGCCCTCCACGTTGGCGAAGTTCAGCCCCTGCCAACCGCCCTGCCGCAGCGCCGTGAAGTCCGTGGCGTTCTTCATCCGCTGATACACGGCCGTGAAGAGCGAACCGGCCCCGACGTCCGGGGCCTCCTCTGCGAGCCTGCGCACGAGCCAGCCGCCGCCCGGGGAGACCTCGAACATCAGGAGCGGCCCCGCGTTGCCGCGCGCGTCCACGTTGAGGACCACGCCGGATTCGCGGGCCCAGGGGTGGGAGGCCACGAAGGCCGTGCTGCCCAGCAGGTGCTGCTCCTCCGCGTCGGTGAAGAGGAACAGCACGTCGCCCGCGAGCGGAGGCCCCTGCTGGAGCGCCCGCGCCACCTCCAGGATGGACGCGACGGCCGCGCCGTTGTCGGACGCCCCCGGCCCGGTGGGCACGGAGTCGTAGTGGGCCACCAGCATCACGGTCGTGCCCTTCGTGCCGTCCTTCGCGCGCAGCCGGCCGACGACGTTCTCCACGTTCGCGGCGGGCCGGGGGATGCCCTGGGCGGGAGCGAAGACGGGCGCGCGCTGGACCTGGACCTCCGCGCCCACGTCGCGAAGGCGCGCTTGAAGGTAGTCGCGCACCTCCGCGTGCCGGGGCGTCCCCACGGCGTGGGGTTCAGCGCCGATGAAGCGCAGGTGTTCGCGGGCACGTTCAGCGGAGAACCGCTCCCCGGGCGCGGAGGCGGGCACCGGCGCCGGCAGGGAGCTTCCACGCAGCACCAGCAGGATGACGCCCAGGCCAAGCAGCGCGGTCACCCACCGTGCGACCGACGACGCGCGAGAGGAGGCACTGCGGTCCAGGCCCGCGGTCGGGGCGGTGTCACTCATGTTTCAGTCCTTCAGGCGCGTCCCCCTTCGGCCGGGGACCGCGGGGGAGTTCGCGGAGTCCCCGTCGAAGGGGGTGTCCATCGCGCGGGCACTCTACGTCACCCGGAATCCAACGGACACGCCGACGTCACGCCCCCAGCCTGGCCCTGTGAAACAGGGCGAGCAGGCCGGCGGCGCCCCATGCATCCCCGCCGCTCAGATCGTCTTCTTCTCCGGCAGGTCGAAGCGGTCCAGGTTCATCACCTTGGTCCACGCGGCGATGAAGTCCTGCACGAAGTGCGCTTCGCCATCGCGGGCCGCGTAGACCTCCGCCAGGGCGCGCAGCTGCGAGCTCGAGCCGAAGACGAGGTCGGCGATGGTCGCCGTCCAGCGCAGGTCGCCCGTGGCACGGTCGCGGCCTTCGAACAGGTTCGGCGCCTTCTCCGAGCGCTTCCACGCCGTGCGCATGTCGAGCAGGTTCACGAAGAAGTCCGGCGTCAGCTTGCCCGGACGCTTCGTGAACACGCCGTGCGGCGTGTGGCCGTGGTTGGCGTCCAGCGCGCGCAGGCCGCCCACCAGGGCCGTCATCTCCGGCGCGGTGAGCGTGAGCAGGCTGGCTCGGTCGATGAGCGCGGCGGCGGTCGTCGCTTCGGCCCCCGCGCGGACGTAGTTGCGGAAGGCGTCCGCCGCCGGTTCGAGCACCAGGAACGATTCGACGTCCGTCTGCTCCTGCGTCGCGTCCATGCGGCCCGGCGTGAAGGGCACGGTGACCTTGTGGCCGGCGTCGCGCGCGGCGGACTCCACGGCCGCGGTGCCGCCCAGCACGATGAGGTCCGCCAGCGATACGCGCTTGCCGCCGCGCTGCGCGCCGTTGAACTTCTGCTGGATGGCTTCGAGCCTGGAGAGCACCTTCGCGAGCTCGGCGGGCTCGTTGGACTCCCAGTCCTTCTGCGGCGTCAGGCGGATGCGCGCGCCATTCGCACCGCCGCGCATGTCACTCCCCCGGAACGTCGACGCCGAGGCCCAGGCCACCTTGACCAGTTGCTGGATGGAGAGGCCTGAGCCGAGCACCTCCGCCTTGAGCGCGTCGATGTCCGCGGCGTCGATCAGCGGATGGTTGACGGCCGGAATCGGGTCCTGCCAGAGCAGGTCCTCCTTCGGCACCAGCGGGCCCAGGTAGCGCGACTTGGGACCCATGTCGCGATGGGTCAGCTTGAACCAGGCGCGCGCGAAGGCGTCGGCGAACTTCGCCGGGTTCGCCATGTAGTCGCGGGAGATGCGCTCGTAGACAGGGTCGAAGCGCAGCGCCAGGTCGGCGGTGGTCATCATGGGCGCGTGGCGCTTGCCGGGCACGTGCGCGTCCGGCACGGTGCCGTCGCCGCTCTTGCCCACGGGCTTCCACTGGTGCGCGCCGGCCGGGCTCTTGGTCAGCTCCCACTCGTAGCCGAACAGCGTCTCGAAGTAGGTCATGTCCCACTTCGTCGGCGTGGGCGTCCACGCGCCTTCCAGGCCGCTGGTGGTGGCGTGCTCGCCAATGCCGCTCTCGTAGGTGCTCTTCCAGCCCAGCCCGAGCTCCTCGATGTTCGCGCCTTCCGGCTCCGCGCCAACGTGGTGCACCGGGCCGGCGCCGTGGCACTTGCCGAAGGTGTGGCCACCGGCGACGAGCGCGACGGTCTCCTCGTCGTTCATCGCCATGCGCGCGAACGTGTCGCGGATGTCGCGCGCGGAGCCCACCGGATCCGGCTTGCCGTTCGGGCCCTCGGGATTGACGTAGATGAGGCCCATCTGCACGGCCGCCAGCGGGTGCGCGAGCTCACGCTCACCGCTGTAGCGATCGTCGCCCAGCCAGGTGGACTCCGGACCCCAGTCGATGGAATGCGGCTCCCAGATGTCCTCCCGGCCGCCGCCAAAGCCAAACGTCTTGAGGCCCATGGACTCCAGCGCCACGTTGCCCGTGAGGATCATCAGGTCCGCCCAGGACAGCTTGCGGCCGTACTTCTGCTTGATGGGCCACAGCAGGCGGCGCGCCTTGTCCAGGTTGCCATTGTCCGGCCAGCTGTTGAGGGGCGCGAAGCGCTGCTCACCCGAGCGCGCGCCGCCACGGCCGTCGAAGATGCGATAGGTGCCCGCCGCGTGCCACGCCATGCGGATGAAGAACGGGCCGTAGTGGCCATAGTCCGCCGGCCACCAGTCCTGCGAGTCGGTCATCAACGCGTGCAGGTCCTTCACCACCGCGTCCAGGTCCAGCGTCTGGAACTCCGCCGCGTAGTTGAAGTCCTCGACCATCGGATCCGACAGCGAGGAATGCTGGTGCAGCATCGCCAGGTTGAGCTGGTCCGGCCACCACTGCGCGTTCGTGCGCGCGCGGCGATTGCCATGCGCGACGGGGCACTTCATTTCGTCGGTCATGCCGAAACCGTAGGCCGGCGTCGCGCTCGCCGGACTCCCGTTCCGCGAATGGGTTCAACGGCCGTTTGCTATCGAACCCAACTCATGCCCGCGGATGGGCGGCGTCATACACTTCCTGCAACTGTTCGAAAGTCACGTGGGTGTACTTCTGGGTGGTGGACAGGCTCGCGTGGCCCAGCAGCTCCTGGATGCTACGGATGTCCGCGCCGCCGCCCAGCAGGTGCGTGGCGAACGAGTGGCGCATCGCGTGCGGGCTCACCTTGCGCGCCAGGGCCAGCTTCAGCACATACGCGTCCAGGTGCCGCGCGATGCTCCGGGCCGTCAGCCGGCCGCCCTTGAAGTTGAGGAAGAGCGCGTCCGGGTCCTGGCCCTCGCGAAGCTCGGCCAGCAGCTCACCGCGTCTGGCGAGGTACGCCTCCAGCGCGCGGATGGCCTTCACGTTGAGCGGCACCAGCCGCTCCTTGCTGCCCTTGCCCATCACCCGGACGATGCGGCTGCTCCGGTCCACGCCCAGCAGGTCCAGGCCGCACAGCTCGCTGATACGCAGGCCCCCGCCGTACAGCATCTCCAGGATGGCCTTGTCGCGAAGCCCCAGCACCGTGTCCACGTCCGGCATGTCGAGGATGGCGAACACCTCCTCCACCGGTAGCACCTTGGGCAGCGACTTCGGCAGCTTGGGGCTCTTCACCAGCTTGGCCGGGCTGGCGGACAGGAGCTTCTGCCGCACCAGGTACTTGTAGAACGACTTGATGCTCGCCAGCCGCCGCGCGCGGCTCGTGGGCGCATGGTCCACCGCGAGCGTGCCCAGGTAGCCACGGATGGCCGCGTGCGTGCCCGCGAGCAGCGACAGCTTCATCCGCTCCACCAGGTAGCGCTCGTAGTCCTTCAGGTCGATGAGGTAGTTGCGCACCGTGTGCGGCGACGCGCCCTTCTCACCTTCGAGGTGGACCTTGAACTGCTCCAGCAGCGGGGACAGGGTGGACATGGTCGGCGAAGCCTAGGGGGCTCGCGGATCCTCGCAAGATTCACGTCCGCGCGCGAGCGTCCGTCGCTCGTGACAGCATGGGCGGCATGACGGTGGACCTGCGAATCGCCTCCTACAACATCCTGGCGGATGCCTACGTCAAGCCCGAGTGGTTCCCGTACACGCCCGCGGACCTGCTCCGGCCGCGAAGCCGCCACGCACTGCTGGTCCGCCGCATCGTGGACCTGGACGCGGACATCATCTGCCTCCAGGAGGTAGAGCCCGGTAGCTTCGCCGCGCTCCAGGAGGGCCTGAGGCCGCACGGATACACGGGGGTGATGGCCCAGAAGGGGCAAGGTCGCCCCGATGGCTGCGCCGTCTTCCACCGCCTGGAGCGGAGTCCGGGGCACCGGGCCCACCACTTCAGTGACCGGCTGGAGGACGGACGCATCTCCGGGCACCTGGCGCTGGTCGTGGACTTCGACGTCGGCGGAGCGCGGCTGCGCGTGGCCTGCACGCACCTGCGCTGGGACCGGCCCGACCGGCCGGTGGAGCAACACCAGGGCATGCAGCAGGCCACCGAGCTGATCGACGAGCTGGTGCGCAAGGATCCAGAGGCCCTGTGGGTCGTGTGCGGCGACTTCAATGCCCAACCCGGAGAGCCGCTGGTCCAGGCGTTCGAAGCGGCCGGACTGCGGGACGCCTACGCGGGGCGGCATCAGCCGACCTGCAACGCGAATGGCCTCCCCAAGACCATCGACTTCCTCTTCCACCCAGCCGCGCTGCGAGCGTCGCCGGACCCTCAGCCAGCGCTGGACGAGCGGACACCCCTGCCCTCGGAGCAGGAGCCCTCCGACCACCTGCCCATTTCGGTGCGGCTGCGGCGCTGAGGTGCCGCGACGGATGGACGGAGGCGCCCATCCGTCGTGACGCCCCACTCAGTAGGCGATGAAGCTCGCGAACTCGCCCGGCTGGAACGACCGCAGCGTACCAAGCCCGTACGCATAGCCGCTGCAGTCCGCCGTCCGGTAGGCGATCACGTGCTCGAAGTTGCTCCACCCGACCAGGAGGCCGGCGGTGGCAGGGAACGCATGGCACTCGCCGTCAGGGACCGGGAAGTTCGCCACGGGCGTCACGTAGTCGCTGCCATAGAACGTCAGACCCGACTCCCAGTCGATCGCGGAATCAGCGAACGCGGCAGTGGACGAGATGGCGACGACGGCAAGGGCAACACGAAGAGCGGTTCTGCGCATGGTGATATCCTCCCAAGACTGGATTGTCTTTGAATCGAAGGATATCGAGAATGACTTGCAATATCGACAACGAGGCTCACACCCGCAGTAGGGCCGCTGAAGCGCACCAGCAGACATGCTTGAGGCGCTACTTCAGGTTGGCGATCTCCTCCGGGGTGAGCTGCCGGTAGCCCGGCAACTTCGTGAGGTCCACGTTTGGCTTGAGGATGACGTGCTCCATCGTCCCGTACGGGTCCTGGAGGATGTCCTCGGGGCGGATGCGGACCTCGACGATGATGCGCTTCGTCGCCTGGTCGCGGCCCGCCTTGAGGCCCGGCGCCTGGTTCGCGTACGTCAGCGCCGCGCTCTTGCTGTCGCTGAGCATCTGGCCGCCCTGGGCCCCCTTGTAGGTCCCCTGGAGCTGCGTGCCCTCCTGGACGCGGATGCCCCGGTAGAAGACGGCTTCGTCACCGCCGAACTTCGCGCGGAAGAGGCGCTGGAGCTCCTTGGGGTCCGTCACCACACGGCCGACACCGGCCTTCGCCATGCCGGCCACGTCGCGGACCGCGTTGGACATGACGACGTCCGCCGAGTCCCGCCCCACCTGCCGCTTCAGGAGGGACAGCAGCGCTTCGACCTGCTTCGGGTCCTTGGACGCCGCCGCGGACAGCAACGCCGCGGGGTCGCCAAAGGCCTCGCGGAGCACGGAGTCCTTCAGCTTCCCCAGCGTCGCGCCCACCCGGGGGTCGCCTCCAGCGGCCTCCACCGAGCGCAGGTACGCCGCGCGCAGGGCCGCGCCGTCCACCTCTTCGTTGGCGTACGCACGCATCACCTTGCGCAGGTCCGTCACGGCGGTGTCGACGCCCTTCGTGCCCTGGGTCGCGGCCTGCGACAGGCCCCGGCGCTCGGCGTCCACCACGCGGCGGGCCAGCGCTTCGCTCACGTCGGGCAGGGCCGTCAGCTCCCTCTCCAGCTTCCCCAGGTCCTTCGCCTTGGACATCCGGAAGGCCTTCACTGCGTCCAGCAGCGGGCCCGCGGCGGCCAGGTCGAAGCCCGTCTCGACCACGGCCATCACCACCTCGGCCATGGACGGATCGTCCTTCAAGAGGCCCGCCCCATAGGCTGCGTCCTGCGTCATGTAGTCCTGTGCCTTGCGGACCACCTGGGTGGCGCCGATGCCACCGGCGAGGATGATGGGCAGCACCGCCGCGCCCCCGGGAATCAGGCCCACGGCGAGCCCCATCGCGGACAGGCCCACGTCGATG
Organism: Corallococcus sp. M7; assembly: GCF_054512695.1. NCBI lineage: Bacteria > Pseudomonadati > Myxococcota > Myxococcia > Myxococcales > Myxococcaceae > Corallococcus > Corallococcus sp. M7. Next base: position 4,118,265 of record NZ_CM137252.1, on the reverse strand, counting down.
AGCATCTCCTTGCGCCGGATCTCCCCGGCCTGGTCATTGATGACCATGTCCTGCACGGAGCCGGGCTGGATGCCCTGGAGCTGCTTGGAGGAGTTCATCAGCACGTCGAAGCGGTAGACGAGGCTGGGGTCCTGCTCGATGTTGGCGCGCGTCTTCTGGATGTCCTGCCGGCGCGTGGCGAGGTGCTTCTGGATGAGGGCCTGGATGCCTTCCGGACGGGCCTGCACCAGCGTGCGCAGGTCCAGCTTCTCGTCGCGAAGGAGCGGGTGGTCGCGGGCGATCCGGCTCGCCTCTTCACGCGCCTGGGCGCGGAAGGACCGCGCATCCTTCTTGGCCTCGTCGATCTGCTGGAGGATCTGCCGCGGCTGGAGGCGCGGCGAGTCCACTCCCCCAGACAGGTTGGCCGCCGTGTTCTCGGCCTCGACGGCCTTGGCCTCGTACTCGCGCGCCTTCGCCAGGCGCTGGTAGAGGTCCTGGGCCACGGCCGGGTCCTGATACTTGTTCTGCAACTCGTAGAGCGAGTGGTCGGTCCGGGCCATCAGGTCCTTGGCCACCGACACCGTCTCCTTCTCGAAGGAGGTCCGGTAGCCGTTCAGCAGGCCCCTGAACTCGTCGATGCCGGAGATGCCGTGCCGCCGCAGCTCCGACTCGAGGTTGGCCTTCATCCCGTCCAGTTTGTCCAGATGCCCGGTCAGCTCGTTGCTGTCCTCCGACGCCAGGGCCGGAGGGTTCGCCTTCCGGTAGTCGTAGGCCTTGAGCTCCGTGTAGAGGGCGGCGGTCCCCTCGAGCCGCTTCGAGTAGCCATCGAGCGCCTCCAGCCCCTGGAGCCGCTCCGCGCGGTCGGCCCGGTAGGAGTCGATGGACTTGTCCAGCGCGGCCCAGTCGGACGTGGTGCCGGTCGTCTTGCTCAGGTAGTCCGCCAGCTCCAGCGGGGACAGCTTCGACAGCGCCTCCGCGGCGCGCAGGGCGGACGTGTAGTCCTTGGGGGCCGGGGCGCCCTCCTTGAAGAGGATGTCGCGCACGTGCGGTGGCACGTTCTTGAAGAGCTCCTTCGCGAGCAGGTCCCCCTCGATGTTCTTCAGGTAGGCCCGGTCCTGGGACGTGCCCCGGTAGATGCCATTGGTGCGGGACTCGAACTCCGTGCGGGCCGCCTCCTTGAGGCGCTTCTTGTCGCCCGGCGGCAGGTCATTGATCAGCCCGTCCACGGCCTTCTCGTCCTTCGGGCTCAGGGGCCTGCGCGAGTTGTCCGTGACGGCGATCTCGTAGAAGGCCCCGTTGCGGATGGCCTCCGTGATCTCAGGTGTGCCGATGGTCCAGCCCACCTCCTTGGCCTCCACCATGGCCTCGGCACGCGTCCGGTCCACGTTGTTGAACTGCATGGCGAACCGGACGAGCAGCTCCTTGGGCGTGAGCTCCTTGCGCTCCTTCGCGGACAGGCCGTCCAGCCTGATGCGGAACGGAATCGAGACACCACCGCCCTGGGGCGTCTTCTGGACGCCGCCGGTGTTGATGGCGCGCAGGACCGGGGAGGACGACGCCGGAGCCTCCGCGAGCGGAGCGGTGGGCGTGGTCCCCGTGAGGTTGGGCCCCCGGGACGTGGGCGCGGAGGCGAAGCCGTCCCGGCTCGTGTAGGAGAGCGGGGCACGTCGTGCGGGCGCCGGAGTGGGCGGACGGCTGGGAACCGCCGCGGGCCCCGTCCCCAGGGACGTCGGGCCGCGGAAGGTGCTGGTGGCGGTGGCGCTGTGAATCCCCATGGTGTGCCCATCCCCCTCGACGGGCGCGAAGTCCGCGCCCACCAGAGGGATGTCACCCCGGGGAATTCTTTTGCATTTCCCCGGCGCCCTACCCCGCCACGGCCTCCGTGATGCTGAGCGCGGCCGGCGTGGGGATGACGCGCGACAGCCGCAGGCCCGCCCGGGCGAAGAGCTTGCGGAAGTCCTCCTCGGTGCGCTCCCGGCCCGGCAGCGAGGCCAGCATCATCACGTCGAGCACCTTGCCCCCGTGCGGCGCGCTCCCGGGCGGGATGACCGTGTCCACGACGAGCACCCGGCCGCCCTCGGCCATCTCCCGGCGGCAGTGGCGCAGGATGTCCACGCACACGTCATCACTCCAGTCGTGGAGGATGCGCTTGAGGACGTACGTGTCCGCGCCGGAAGGCACCGTCTGGAAGAAGTCCCCTGCCACCAGCTCGCAGCGCTCGGAGAACCCCTCCGAGGCGATGCGGGCCTCATCCAGGACGTGCCGGTGGTCGAAGAGCACGCCCCGGACCGACGGCGTGGAGAGAAGCACTTCGATGAGGAAGCCGCCGTGGCCTCCGCCCACGTCCACCACCCGCCGGCAGGCGCTGAAGTCATAGGCGCGGGCGATGGGAGCGTTCTCCAGGTCCGACAGGCTGGACATGCCCCGGTGGAAGGTGGCGCCCGCCGCGGCGTTGCTCGCGAGGTGGTCGAAGAAGGGCTTACCGAAGATGCGCTCGAAGGCGTTCGTCCCCGTCCGCACCGTCTGCGTGAGCGCGCCGGTCGGCGCCCAGAAGATGTCCTGCGTGAGCATCAACACAGCGCTGCGCAGGGAGCCGGGGGCCTGGGTGCGCAGCAGCTCCGAGGCGGGGGTGAGCCCGAAGTTGCCGTCGCCATCCTCGGAGAACACGCCAGCGCTCGCGAGCAGCCGCAGCACCCGGTACAGCGACGCCGCATCCGCGCCCACGTCCTCCGCGAGCCGGGCCGCGCTCTTGGGGCCCTGCTCCAGGTGGTCCGCGACTCCCAGCTCCGCCGCCGTGGCCAGCGCGCCGGAGACGATGAAACCAAACCCGATATCGACAATGAGCTGCGCCGGATGGACGGTCGGTGAGGTCATCCCGCGGTCGTACTCCCGGTCAAATCCAGACGTCAATCGAGTAGGCTCGCGGCATGAAAATCATGCCCAGCGAGAATCCGTCTCCCACGCAGCAGCTGTTCGCGGCAATCAATGGCCATTGGATCACCCAGGTCATCGGCACGGTGGCCCGCCTGGGGATCGCGGACCTGCTCGTGGGAGGCCCCCGCGACAGTGATTCGCTCGCCACCGAGCTGGGCGTCCACCCGGGCGCATTGTTCCGGCTGATGCGAGGCGGCATCACCGCCGGCCTCTTCACCTCCCCCTCCGAGCGGACCTTCGCCCTGACCCCGATGGGCGAAGGGCTGCGCTCGGACGTCCCGGGCTCGCTGCGGGCGGTGGCCATCATGCAGAGCGACAAGTCCCACTGGTTGCCCTGGGGGCTCCTCTCCGAGGCGGTTCGCACCGGAAAAGCCCCCGTGCGGGCCGCGCTGGGCTCCGACATCTGGGAGCACTTCGCCCGGAATCCCGACGAGGGGGAGCACTTCGCCCGGGCCATGGGCAATCTCTCCGGCCTGGTGGGCAGCGAACTGACGCACCACATCGACTTCGCCCCCTTCGCCCGGGTGGCGGACATTGGAGGCAGCCACGGCGACCTGCTCTCGCAGGTGCTGCGCGCCCATCCCTCCTGCCGGGGCATCCTCTTCGACCTGCCCCGGGTCACGGAGGGCGCGAAGACGGCGCTGGAGTCCCGGGGACTGGCCAGCCGGGTGGACGTGGTGGCCGGGAGCTTCTTCGAGCCTGGCATCCCCGCGGCCGACGCCTATCTGCTCAAACACATCCTCCATGACTGGGAGGACGACGCCTCCCGCACCATCCTCCGCCGTATCCATGAGGCGGCCCCCGCGGGGGCACGGCTCTTCGTGCTGGAGATGGTGATTCCGGACAACCGCAATCCAGACCCTACCCACCTGATGGACCTCAACATGCTGGTGCTCGCTGACGGGCGCGAGCGCACCCGGGACGAGTTCCAGGCACTGTTCGACGCGACCTCGTGGAAGGTGGAGCGCATCATCCCCACCCGGAGCGGAGCCAGCATCATCGAGACGGTGAAGGCCTGAGCGTTTGAACTAGAGTCGTGGGATGACCTTACGACTCCTGCTCCTCCTCGGCGTCTGTCTTCCCTTCACGGCATTGGCCGGTGAGCCCAAGCCACGGACCTATGACATCGTCATCGTCGGCGGCGGGAAGACGGAAGCCGAGGCCCAGGCCGCGCTCGACAAGCTGAAGCCCCAGGTGCTCTGGGTCCGGCTGTCGACCACCGGGTTCCCGGGCGTGGAGAAGTCAGACAACTATCCCGGCCTCAACAAGGGGCTCTACATCGCCGTCCTTGGCCTGTGCCCCAAGGGCGGCGACACGGACATCAAGAAGCTCATGAAGGCGGTGAAGACGTTCGCGCCGGGTGCGTACTCCAAGAGCATCAAGGGCCAGTACGGCGACCCCTGTCCTCCCGACTCGGCCTTCCTGCCTCCGGACGAAGAGGAGAAGCCGCTCCTGGACCGCATCGCGAAGGAGCCGAACTCAGCGGAGGCCTTCTACGCCTACGCCGCGCACCTCAAGGAGGAGGGCCGGCTGGGTGAATCCCAGACGATGGTCGACGAAGCCTTGCGGCTGAATCCGAACCACGCCGAGGCACAGGCTTTGACGCGGGTGCTGATGGTGCTGATGACGGATTGAGCAGGCCTGCCCCTCAAGGCGCTTCTTCGAGGACGAAGCCGAATTGACGCACGTCTTCCCCGACGCGCTCATCCAGGAGGCAGTGCACGTACACCGGCCGGTCCGTCACGCGCGCCGTGGAGAGGAACTCCCAGGTGATCTTCTCCGTGAACTTCACGATCAGCCGCTTCGCCACCGGACCCGACGGAGTCTCGAGCTTCAGCAGGAGCCACGCCTGGCTTCGGTCGTTTCTGGAGGCGCTGACCTCCTTGATGACGGCGAGATAGCGTTGCCCCTCACGGCGGACACGGTCGTACCGGTTCTGCTCCCAGGTCGGGATGCCGACGAAGAGCAGGCCCCCGATGGCCAGGAAGAGGGCGACGACAAAGGCGAAGGCTGCCAGGAACATCGAGGCAGTATACCCACATCCCAGACAATCGGTGTAATGCTATACACTCCCTGGCATGGCCCTCGAGTCCCCTGCCCTTCGTGCAGTCATCCTCGGTTGTGCCCTGCTGTCGTCCTCCTGCTCGGACACGTCCAAACCCCCGCCCCCGCCTCCTCCCGAGGACCCCTGGGACGGGACCTATACGCCCCTGGCCGACCCGTCGGACTGGGTCGACCGGGGCGAGTACGCCCCCTGCGCGTTCACGCCGCCCCCGGGGACCGTCGTCGACTGCGACGACCCGTCCCTCTTCGACCTGTCGAAGTGTGACACCGCCTCGCTCGCCGCACTGGAGCCGCATGGCATCTACCAGGTGGACATGCGCCACGCCTCGGGCCTCGCGGACTTCGCCGGCATCCGGGTCCCCGCGGATGGCGGCACCGCGACCATGAACTACCTCCCGACGATGCGGAGCGCTCCGGTCGCGCGGCAGCAACTCCAGGGAGGCTTCCGCGTCTCCGCGCGCTACACCTTCCGGGACACCGTCCGGGACCTGGTCTTCGCGGGCTGCGGCGTCACCGGGCCCGGGCTGGTGACCGGATGCTTCGCCCGTTGCACCGATGGCAAGGTCGCCACCTCGGGCACCTTCGAGGCCGCGCGGATGACCTGGGCGCGGGGCGAGTCCGAATCCTCGGGAGGGCTGCGGCTCCTCTCCGAGACCCACGTCCAGACGGTGCGCCCGGTGGATGTGTATGTCCACCGGAGCCACGCCTACGTCGTCTCCATCGACGACCCGATCACCCAGGCCCCGGGAGGGCTCGCGGTAATCGACGTCCGCGACCCGAGCCACCCCGTCATCACGAAGCGGATCACCCTCCCGGGAGACTCGTACTGGAACGCGGCCTGGGCCAAGGACGACGCGCTCTACATCGCCAGCAAGAGCTCGGGCGTCATCGTCTTCGACATCACCCGCCCCGAGGACCCGGCCTTCGTACGCAGCGTGCCCGGCCGCGGGCCCATCGATGTCCACACGATGTTCGTGGATGGCAACCGGCTCTACGCCGTGTCACCGGGTCCCGCCCCCACCGGCGAGACGCTTGTTTTCGACATCTCCACGCCGCTCCAGCCCGTCCTGCTCAATCGCTTCACCGCCGCCGACACGACGTCCGCGTTTCCCTCGGCGCACGACTCCTTCGCCTATCAGGACCGGCTCTACGTCAACCACTTCAGCGCGGGCTACGTCGTCTACGACGTGAAGGACCCGATGAGCCCCCGGGAGCTGGGCCACTACACGTTCGAGACCGACAACAGCTACGCGACGAGCCACGCGAGCGCGGTGGGCACCTTCGCGGGGAAGACCGTCGCGTTCGAGGGCGGCGAGTACCAGGGCGCCCACCTGCGCGTGCTGGACGTCACGGACCCCACGAACATCCAGCTCATGGGGCGCTACAAGCTGCGGCCGCAGACCTCCATCCACAACATGATCCTCAAGGGCCAGCGGCTCTACATCGCCTATTACCAGGAGGGGCTGCGCGTGCTGGATGTATCGGTTCCCCCTCGGCCGCGCGAAATCGCCTGGTTCAACACCTTCCGTGAAGCCGACCTGAACCGGGGCGATGACCTGCTCGAAGGCGCCATTGGCATCCGCGTTCCCGGAGACGGCCACGTGTACGTCGTGGACACCGCCCGGGGCCTGCTCATCTTCAACGAGCCCTGAGCTGGCGCGACGGGGTTCGGATTGGGGATGATGCCGGCCTCTTCAGGGGGAAGGTGTCGATGCGCGCCGTGGTGGTGATGTGGCTGTGGGCTTCGGTGGTTGGGGCGACGGAGCTGTCCAACGAGTTCTCACTGGAGTCGCCCCGGTACGGGCGGCTGCTGGCCAACGTCCGGTCGCCACGCGCCGCGACGGGTGGTGGCGTCACGCTGCTGGTCTGGAGTGACGAGCGGCGCGGGGAGAACAGCGCCTTCCATGGCACCGGCCCGGAAATCCATGCCGCGCGCATCGACGCGGACGGCAACGTGCTGGACCCGGCCGGCATCCCCCTGTGCACCGCGGCCCACGGCCAGGAGGCCCCCGCGGTGACGTGGGATGGCAAGCAGTTCCTCGTCGTGTGGCAGGACTACCGGGACAACCGCAACTACGCCATCTACGGCGCGCGGGTGAGCCCCGACGGCACCGTCACCACCCCGCCCGATGGCTTCCGCATCTCCGCCCCCATCCCAGCCATCGACGGTAGGTGGGAGGTGGACCCGAAGGTGGCCTCGTCCGGAGGCGTGAGCCTGGTGGTGTGGCAGCGCGGCGGCGTCTATGACTACGACATCCTCGGGACCCGCATCCGAGACGACGGCACCGTGCTCGACACCCCTCCGGTGGTGCTTGTCTCCACCGCCGGCAATCAGGCCAACCCCACCGTCGCGGGCGGTCCCGATGGCTTCCTCGTGGCCTGGCAGGATGGCCGCCACCAGGTGGGCGAGACCCATGAGTGGGACATCTACGCCACGCGGGTGGCGCCCTCCGGAGAGGTGATGGACGCCGCGGGCATCCCGGTGAGTGTCCTCGCCTCGAGCTACCAGACGTTTCCCCGGGCCCTCTTCGACGGGACGAACTACCAGGTGCTGTGGAGCGACGGCCGGAACTCCTCCTACGGCGACTTCTACGGAGGGCGGGTGAGCGTCGCGGGTGAACCGCTGGACGGCACCGGGGTGCGCATCACGCCGGCCAGTAGCGACTACAAGCAGGGCCCGGCCATCGCCTTCGACGGGACGCAAACCTGGGTCGTCTGGCGCGCCGCGACCGGCTCGTACGACGAGCGCTTCTACGGGGTGCGCTTCGGCAAGGATGGCGGGGTGAAGGACACCGCGCGGGTGCCCCTCTTCACCCACTCGGGGCAGAAGACGCTGTATGACCTCATCTTCGACGGCACGCGGCTGCGCGCGGTGTGGGCCGAGTACGTCGGCTCGTACGGCCTCAAGTCCGGGCGCTTCGAGACGAACGGCACCCCGGTGGATGGAGCGGGCCGCTTCCTCGCCTGGGGCGCCAACGTCCAGGACGTGCCGAGCGTGGCCTCCGCGGGAGGCACCGGGCTCGTGGCGTGGCGGGACCGGGTGGGCGAGGAGGCCGCGAGCACCACCAGCATCCGGATCCAGCCGCTGAACGCCGACGGGCAGCCCACGGGCAACGTGCGGGTCCTCCCCTCTCCGACCTGGGTGGTCAGTCCGGTGGTGAGTGCTGGCGACGGCATGTACCTGGTGGCCTGGGGCCAGGAATCCAGTAGCTATGACATCAAGGCCCAGCGGGTGCGGCCGGACGGAACGCTCATCGACGCGCAGCCCCTCACGCTCGCCACGAACACCCGCTCCGGCCCCGCCTCCATCGCCAGCGCCGGGAACACCTTCTTCGTTGTCTGGGAGGCGGCGGGCGGCCGCATCACCGGGGTGATGGTTCGCGAGGACGGCTCGGTGTCGAGCCCCATCCCGCTTCCCAGGCCTGCCTCCAACACCCAGACGCAGCTCCAGCCGAAGGTGGCCTTCAATGGCACCCACTTCCTGGTCGTGTGGGCGAACTACAACGGCGATTACGACATCCATGCCGCCCGGGTCAGCCCCACCGGGCAACTGGTGGATGCGACACCGCGGATCATCTCCGCCGCGGCGTCCTCCCAGTTCGAGCCGGACGTCGCCGCGCATGGCGACTTCCTGGTCACCTGGTCGGACTACCGCAAGGGAGGAGGCTGGCCGGAGATGCGCGCCGCGCGCGTGGCGAATGACGGCACGCTGAAGGACCCGGACGGAAAGGTCGTCGTCCCCGGCGGTTCGATGAAGCGCTACGCGCAGCCGCTGTTCGACGGCTCCGGCTTCACCATCCTCTGGCAGCAGGGGTCGGATGCATTCATGGGTCCCAAGCTGGCGCGCGTGTCGCTGGACGGGACGGTGTTGACGCCCGCGCCGCTGGACGTGTGGCCCGCCGAGGACAACGCGAACCCGGCGGGCATGGCCCTGCTCGCGCCCCACAAGGCGGTCATCGTCTACCAGCGCTTTGATTCGGGTCCCGGCCTCTACATGAACCGCGTGCACGGGCGGGTGCTGAGCATCACGCCGGAAGAGGACAAGCCGGACGCCGGCAGCGGCGACGCGGGCCTGGACAGCGGCGTGGATGCCGGCACCGACGGGGGTGGCGGCAACACGGATGGAGGCAGCGACGCGGGCACGGACGGCGGCGTGGATGCAGGCACGCAGCCGGATGCGGGCACGACGGTCGATGCGGGCACCGCGGTTGATGCGGGCACGACGGTCGATGCGGGTACCGCGGTCGATGCGGGCACGGGTTCCCCGGAGGAGCCCGAGGACTCCGGCTGCGGATGCTCGTCCGCGGGCGCGCCTGTCTGGGGCTTCCTGCCGCTGGCGTTGCTGCTGCGCCGCCGCCGTTCGCGTGCGGCGTAGAGAGGTTGCACGATGTGGCCCGGCAGGTGTCTGCTGCCGGGCCCATGTCACGCAACACGCAGTGGAAGGTGGCCGGCTTCGGTGTGTCGGCCCTGGTGCTCGTCGCCGCGCTGGTCTTCGCCAACGGAACACCCAAGGTCCATGAACCGCTGTCCCTGGGGGCGAGCGACCGGGATGAGTACGCCCGGCAGGCCCTGGAGATCCTCCGCGCCGCGGACCCCACCGGCGAGCTGAGGTACGACCCGGAGCAGTTCCTCATCCAGCGCTACACCCCGGACGGCGGTCTGGGGATGACCCTCAACCTCGCGAACTTCTACCGCGAGTATCAGGACGCCCCGCCCGAGGGGCGCGGCGAGGCGCTCGCGCGGCTGGGGCGGGTGGGCGTGTTCCCGGAGGCCCCTGCCACCTACGCCCAGGTGCGTCCCCTGCTGATGCTCGTGGTGCGCGCCCGAGACACCTTCGAGGCGTTCTCCCAGCAGGCCGGTGAGTCCCCGCCGGTGTCCTGGCGGCCGGTGGGCGAGGTGCTGGCGGAGGCGCTCGTCCAGGACACCCCGGACGCCATGCGCTACGTGCCCCCGGAGGAGCTGGCGCGCTGGGGCATCACCTACGAGCAGGCCCGCGCCGACGCGATGGCCAACCTGCGGCGGCTGGAGGCCGCGCCGCTCCGGCACCTGACCCTGGGCGTCTGCGCCATCTTCACGAACGACAGCTACGGTGCCTCACGGCTCTTGCTGGACGACGTGGTGCGCGGCTGCGAGGTGAAGGGCGATCCGGTGGTGGTCGTCCCCAACCGGGACACGGTGCTCATCACCGGCGCCGAAGACGCCACGGGGCTGCTCACGCTGGCGGAGGCGGCCCTGGAGGGCGTCCAGGCACCGCGCCCCGTCGACGGGAGCGCACTGCGCCTCACGGCTGACGGATGGAAGCCCTTCCTCCCCGAGCAGAAGGCCCCGGCGCGGAGCATCCTGGAGAACCTCGCGTTCGCCAGCCGGGTGCGCGGCTACCAGGAGCAGACCGAGCGGCTCCGGAAGCAACAGGAGCAGGAGTCCAACGAGGTCTTCATCGCCAGCCTGCTGCCGGAGAAGGACTCCCAGGGGCGCTTCTTCGGTCAGACCGTCTGGTCCAACGAAGGCGAGTCGCTGCTCCCGCGAGCGGACGTCATCCTCTTCGTGGACGCGGCGCTGGGCCCGGACGCGCCCCCGGTGGCCGCGGTCCGCTGGGACCTGGTGGTGCGCGACGCCGGAACGCTGCTGATGCCCGAGCTGGGCGTGTACCCGGAGCGCTACCGCGTGACGGGCTTTCCCTCCAAGGAACAGCTCCAGCGCTGGAAGGCCGACGCGACGGCCATGGACGTGCCCTGACGCCAGGCCTGCCCCGCGGGCGGTATGCTCACGCGGCCCCCAACCTGGAGATGGCCCCTGGCGCTCGTTCCCCTCTACAAGCCGCAGGACCTGGTGAAGAAGGCCTCGAAGCAGGCCGTCTTCCCGGCCCTCCGGGTCGCGCCTCCGCCGTCCCAGCAGCGGTCGCTCGTCGGGTTGAAGCGCCTGATGCACGCGCGCAACCTGGACCCGCACGGACTGGAGGCCACGGCCTACGACACGCAGGGCTGTGTGCTCAGCGGAGCGCTGCACGAGGCCGTCGACCTGTCGGAGAACACGAACCCCATCACCGAACCGGGCACCGGCATCATCTTCAACGGGGACCACAACCTGCTGTCGCTGGAGGTGGGTGGCCCGGTGGTGGCGCAGTCCTTCGACATCTACTACCTGCACTGGGGCTTCGACAGCACCCACTGCGTGCGGCTGGGCTCGCACGCGAACTACTTCGTCACCGCCGCCCTCCAGGGGTGCTCCATCTTCGTCACTGGAGATCCGGCCTCGCCGACCGTGTACCACCTGAACGCGAACTCGGCGGGAGCGAACGCGCCCAACGACGCGGCGAGGTACCAGGCGAAGGTCCAGGTCATGGAGGTCCGCTTCAACGCCGCCCGGAAGGTCATGGGTGGCAGCCAGCAGTCGTCGGCCTCCGCGTCGATGCATGACTACATGCCCGGCATGCTGAGCGCGGCGGGCACCGCCCAGCTCGAATACGAACGCGGCGTGAGCGGCGCCTCCTGGTACCACGTGGGCACCCATGCCTTCCGGTCGTTCTGGAAGGTGGACCAGGACGAGCTGATCCAGTTCGGCACCGTCTTCGGAGTGCGGGAGTCGGGGCGCTGGTCCTTCTACTTCCAGAAGCGCAGCCGCCACGACTACCGCTACAAGACCTGGACGTCCGGCCGCACCCGCCATGCCGAATGGAGCGCGGAGTGCCACCGGTTCTGGCCCGCCTGAGCGGCATCTGCTCAAGTGCCATCCGCTCACTTCCCTGGGAGGGAACGGATGGACGGCACGTACAAGTCATTGCGCATCGAGAAGGCAAACGGCATCGCCGAGCTGGTGCTCACCGGCCCGGGCAAGGGCAACGCCATGGGCCCCGACTTCTGGCGGGAGATGCCCGAGGCGCTCCGCGCGCTGGACGCCGACGACGACGTGCGCGTGCTGCTGGTGCGCGGTGAAGGCCAGAACTTCACCTACGGCCTGGACCTGATGGGGATGATGGAGTCCCTGGGGCCGCTGCTCACCGGTGAGAGCAACCTGGCGCTGGAGCGCAGCCGGCTGCTGAAGCTGATTGGAGAGATGCAGCAGGCCACGGAAGGGATGGCCCGGTGCAAGAAGCCGGTCATCGCCGCGGTGCATGGCTGGTGCATTGGCGGAGGCATGGACCTCATCGCCGCGTGTGACTTCCGGTACTGCTCGCAGGAGGCGAAGTTCTCCCTGCGCGAGGTGAAGGTCGGCATCGTCGCGGACCTGGGCGCGCTCCAGCGGCTGCCGCGCATCATCGGCGAGGGGAACACGCGGGAGCTGGCCTACACGGGCGGAGACGTGGACGCGGCGCGAGCCCTGCGCATGGGGCTGGTCAACGAGGTCTTCCCCTCCCCCGAGGCCCTGCTCACGGAGGCGCGGGCCACGGCGAGGCGCATCGCGGACAATCCGCCGCTCGTGGTCCAGGGCGCCAAGCAGGTGATGGAGTACTGCGCGGACAAGTCCATCGCGGACGGGCTGCGCTACGTGGCGGTGTGGAACTCGGCGTTCCTCCAGTCGCTGGATTTGACGGAGGCCTTCTCCGCCTTCGCCGAGCGCCGTCCTCCCAAGTTCCAGGGCCGCTGATGACCCGGTATTACGTCAAGCTGAAGGCCCCCAAGGGGCAGACCGTTCCGCCGTTGCTCGCACGCTTCGGGAAGTGGCTCGCGAAGCAGGAGCACGGCGCGTTCGGAACCTTCGAGCTCATCTCACCGAAGATGCCGGGCGGGCTGCGTGACGCGTGGTGCTTCCTGTCGCTGCCGGACGGTTCGCTGCTCGCGCTCGTATCGACCGTGAAGCCGGCGCCCGTAGTGCTGTTCGATTCGGAGTCGGACGCGCTGAAGGTCGTCGCGCCCAGCCTCGAAGCGTTCCTGCTCGCGCTGGGCAGGGGAAAGACACGCCTGGACGATCTCGATGAGGGCGACGAGCGCGAGGCGCTGCGCGCGTGGCTTGCGAAGGAGGAGGTCCAGGCTCCGAAGCCCGCGAAGTTCAACGTGCGGGCCTACCAGCGTGAAGCCACGCCCGCGCCCGTCGTGAGCGAGGGCGTGAAGAAGCTCGCGCCCCTTCCTCGCGGGCTGGTGTCGCTGCTCGGCAGGCATGTGAGCGATAAGAAGCTGCCGGCGGATTTGAAGAAGCTGAAGCTGCCGACGAAGCTGCCGAAGGCCCAGGGAAAGCTGAAGGACACGAAGCGCGGCATCACCGTCAGCGTCGGGCGCAACGGCGTGATCAGCGAAGTGCATCTCGGCGAGAAGTACGACGGGCCGCTCGCGTTCAAGCTGCCCTCGGGCGTGAACGACTTCACGGCGTCGAAGCTCCTGGGGAAGCCGAAGGGCGAGCTCAAGAAGAAGCACGGCGGTCCGTTCTGGGAGAAGGTCCTCGACGCCGACCGCGGCATCTACTTCTCACGCAGTCGAGGGCACTTCGACTGGTGGTCGGAACATCGGTTCTTCATCAGGGCGAAGTAAGCCGGCTTCAAGGAGTCTCTTCATGCGTCTGCATCCTCTCCGCATCCTGGGCTTGATGGCCGGGAGCACCTTGCTTTCCGTTGCCTTCCCAGAACCGGCCAGCGCTTCCACGCCGCAGGGCAGTTGCTACGAACTCGACCTGGCGGCCGACTACGTGCCGCCCTTCGAGGCCAATTCCTTCCAGTTCCTGCGTCAGATGGAGCTCACGCCGCAGCAGACCCTGCGCGCCACCCCGCCCCTGCCGCTCACGTCCGCGGAACACCTCGTGCTTCCCGTGGCCCAACGCGTGACCGCGACGTATGTGCACGACGATTCCGGTAAGCGTCCGTCCCTTGGATACCTCTACGTGGATGAGCTCATCACGCGGGGCTATCTCGACGCAGCCGGCAACCTGCTGGATCTCAACGGCAATGGAATCAAGGACCTGCACGAGGATCTCTACAACCTGGCCCCCGCCTCGGGCTCGCAGGCTCGTCCCTACATCGGCACGACCCGGCGCTGTAACCGGCCCTTCACGTCGGGAGGCTTCACCTACAGTCAGCCCGAGCTGGCGCTCAACGAGTCATGTACCAGCGCATTCACTTCAGGCGTGCTCCTGGAGGACGCGCGTCCTGGCATCCATGCCAGCGTGAGAATCGACGTGGTGGGGACCAACGCACTCGCGGTCCCTCGCACCGGCTATTCGGACAAGGGACTCTTCGCGCGCATCCCCAACCTGCTGGAGCCGGCCGACGCCTCGAACAACTTCCTGGGCCTGGGTCACCCCGTCTTCTTCCCAGCAGCTGGCCAGACGGCGGACCTGGGAACCATCGATGCGGAACGAGAACTGGTCTTCTTCCTGGTCGTCGAGAACGAGTCCGTTCACAGCCCCTATGAGAGTCGGGTGTATCCGTGTCTGCGCAAGGCGGCCAACGGGCAGTGCACCCTGCACCTGAAGACATCTACTTCGGTGTTCTTCTCCAAGTCGAAGTGGAACCTGGACCAGGACCCCGTGGGCCAGACGCCGGTCGCGACCCGCAACATCGGATGCGAGTATTCGGAGTATTGCAGTCCTGAGATGCCCCATCCGCTCGATGGGGCCTGCGCCGTCGCATCTACAGGGCAGAACCTGTGCGGGTGGTTGGACGCGGAGGCCCTGACGAGCCTCGGGGCGGCGCCCTACGGGAACACCACGCTCCCCATGGAAGCCGCCTCGGTTGCTGTCTCTGGCAACGGCAACATGCCGCACGTCCTCCTGGGCGCGCCCAGCGGCACACCGCAAACCTGGCTCCTGGCCTTCGAGGATCTCAATGGAGGCGGTGACAGGGACTTCAACGACGCCGTCTTTCAGTTCCGGGGCGATGCGACCAATGAGGTGCGCTCGTCGGTGCTGAATCCCATTTTCCCGATACCAGATCCGGCATGCACCATTTCCCAGATGCGCTTCCGCAAGGAAGACGTGCTGGACTCCGGCTGTGCTGCCAGCGCCGCCATCACCTACGCGGTGGCCACGGACTGCCGCGTCTGCAACGCGTACTCCTGTGCCCTCAACTTCTCGCCCACCTGGCGGCCGGTGACGTTCCCCACGGGAGCACAGGAGGTCCTCCTCGATGTCTCCAGCACCCCGGGCAATCAGCCTTGCTGGAAGGCCACCGTCTACGGGGCGAGCCCCACCTGCCTGCCCACCATCTCCAACGTGGACGTGGGTTACGTCTTCGCCCCACTCTCTCCCTGATTCCGTCAGGCGCGCGGTGGGCCGAGGGAGCTCACGGCCGTACTGGCGGTGAGCGTCAAGGCAGTTGTCGCATGAGAGCGTTCAGCCGCTGCGCACCTCACGGATGCCACGCATGAGGTGGCGCTAGACGCGGCCCGATCCGCTGGGTCCTGGTCGTGGCCCTGTCGCCCCCTGAAGGATGAAGCACTTTCCCGCAGGGGGACTTGATGAGGGCACAGCACTCTGTCGCGCTACTCCTGTTGGTTTGGTTGACAGGCTGTGCCTCAGGGCGCGTGGTGCGCTTGGAAACGGGCGAGGAGCCGCCAGTCGTTTTCACGCCTCGCAGCGGCGAAGCCAGGCCGGTGGAGGTGGAGCGGCGCGAGGTCAAAGCGGCCATGGCGAGGCTGGCGCGGGGTGTGAGGATCCCGGCCAATCCGCAGCAGGCCGCGCGGCGACTGATGGGAGTGGACGCCCGAGGCGGCACGTACCTCTTCGATCCGCGCACCCGGCGGATGACGCCACTGGACGGGGCTGCACTCGTTTCCGAAATGCCGCCAGCGGAGATGGAGCTGACGCGGGCATATCTGCGTTGGTGCGAGCGCACCGGGCGTCAAGGCGACTGTCTGCGCTTGCTGGCGGAGAGCCCCACCGTCACCGGAGACGGACGCTATGCGCTGGCCATGGCCATGGCGCAAGGTGTTGTCCTGGAAGAGATGCTGGATGCCTTCAAAGGCATGGCCGACCCGCACGCGGTGCTCTCGGCGGCGCTGTGGACCATGACCCTCTATCTGGTCCTCTGGTCAGTCCCCGAACCCGTGAGCAAGGGCCTGGCCGCGGTGATGACGGCGACGGCCATTGTCTACCTTGGAGTAGACACCTTCTGGACGCTGATAGTGGGCTTCAAACAGCTGGTGGAAGAAGCGGACCGTGCCACCACTTTTGACGAACTCCGCGATGCGGGTGAGCGCTACGGCAAGGTGATGGGCCGGAACGCGGCACGAGCCTTCGCGCTGCTGGCGACGGTGGCCATCGGCAACACGGCCTCGGGCTTCGCTTCGAGGGTGCCGATGTTGCCCGGTTCAGCCCAGGCGGCGGCGGTGGCCGGAGACCGCGCGGGTATCCGCCTTGCCGCCGTGGGCGAAGTCGGAGCAGTGGCGGTGACGGGCGATGCCGTCACGGTGGCGCTCGCCCCCAATGCGGTGGCCATGACGGCACGGGCCCTGGAGGGCACGGCTGCCGCCCCGGTGGACGCGGGGGGCCACGACCACCACATCGCCACGAACAAGTGGTGGAAGGCCACGAACAATGAAGGCCCGTGGTCTCCCCGGTTTCAGGAGATTTTCGACAGGGCAGGCATGTCGCTGGACGACCCAGCCAATATTGTCCGCGTCAAAGGTCACAAGGGCCCCCACCCACTGGCGTACCATCAACGCATTTTCCGGCGCCTGGACGCGGTAACGAGAGACTGCCGCACAATGGAGCAGTGCCGCGAAGTGCTGACAGCGGAACTCGACAAGTTGGCGCAGGACATCGCCGCTCCCGGCACCATCCTCAACAGACTGGTGACGGGAGCGTAGGGACGACACAATGGTCCACATGCCCAAGCGCTACTTCGACCTGAGCGACGACATGACCCGTCCAGGCCGGTGGCTGCTCGGCGCCCCTACTGACTTTGAAGGCAGAGCGTTGAGTGAGCCGTGGGTGTTCACTGACGGAACGCGTGTTGACGATCCGGGCCGCTTGAAGCTCCCGCTGAATCTCCCTGGAACAGCGCTCGACTTCTCGCTAGCGGCCAGATCAACGCCGGTAGTCCACGCCAAGGTGGCAGCCGTCTTCGCGGACCTTGCTCCCGATGACGTGCAGCTCTTTCCCGTAGAGGTCGCGGATCAGCCTGAGCAGTTCTACATTCTCGTGGCAACCCAGCTGATTCGCTGCATTGACGACAAGGCCACCACGGAGATCCTGATGTGGACGCCGGAGGACAGGCGCCCTGAGAAGGTTGGCGAGTACCGGGACGTTTGGGGAATGCGGATTGACGCTTCGCAGGTAGGTGACGCGAAGGTGTTCCGCCCCTGGGGCTGGCCCATCGCGTTGATCGTCCGCGAGGAAATCCGCGACGCACTCGATCGCATGGGCGCCACGGGAACGAAGTTCGAAGAGGTTTAGGTGAGCTCACCGCTCGCAGCGCAGCGCGACCGCGTGCGGGTTGTCCAGGTAGTCCTGCCAGAACTCCTGGCCATACCGGGCGATGCCCTCGGGGGAGCACTCCGGGCGCATCCAGGTGAGGTCGTGGAAGCCCGCCTCGCGCAGCGCGCTTTCGTACGTGTTCCGGCTCCAGTGGGAGAAGTGGATGGTGAAGGGCGTCTTCGCGCTCAGCTCCGCGGAGATGGTCTGCCCTTCCCTCGGTGACTCCGGGAAGTCCAAGATCTTGATGCCGTAACGGGTGCTGTTGGGCCCCTTCGCGCTGAACTCGGGGTTGAACGCGTAGGTGACGAAGCGGCCCCCGGGCTTCAGGTGGGCATGGATGGTCCGGCACATGCGCAGCAGGTGCTCCGGCGACTGCGCATAGTGCAGGAGATAGACGGCCGTCACGCAATCGAAGACGCCCAGCGGCTTCATGTCGGCCACGTCCGCCACGTGGTACTCGATGCCCAGCGGTTGGGCCGCTTCGTGTCGCCGGGCGACGCGAATCATCTCCTCCGAGATGTCCACGCCGACCACCCGGTGTGCTCCCCGCGCCTGGAGCTGCCGCGTGTACAGCCCGTCACCACAGGCCAGGTCCAGGACGGACTGCCCCTTCACGGACCCGAGCGCTTTGAAGAAGGTATGACCTTCGAGGTACTCCGAGCGCACGGGCAGGACATCCCAGTCCGACAGCTTCACGGCAATGTCGTCGTATTGCGCCGCCATTCCACACGACCTTTCGTGGCATCCGCCTTCCACGGAAAGACTCTACTCCGGGGATCCCGGCGGTAGACTGGCACCATGGAAAACACCCCTGGCGACAGTCCGTCCCCCACGCAGCAGCTCCACCTGGCCATCACCAGCTACTGGCGCACCCAGGTCGTTGGCACCGTGGCCCGCCTGGGCATCGCCGACCTGCTCGCGGCAGGGGCCCGCGACAGTGATTCGCTGGCCACCGAGCTGGGCGTCCACCCGGACGCCTTGTTCCGGTTGATGCGCGCCGGCCTCGCCACGGGCATCTTCGTGGCCTTCACCGAGCGGACCTTCGCGCTGACCCCCATGGGTGAAGGCCTGTGCTCGAACACGCCTGGCTCACTGCGGGAGCTGGCCATCATCCAGAGCAGCCCGTCGCACTGGCTGCCCTGGGGGCACCTCACCGACGCGATTCGCACCGGGACCGCGCCCATCCAGGCCGCGCTGGGCTCCGACATCTGGGAGCACTTCGCCAAGAACCCCGACGAGGCGGAGCACTTCGCCCGGTCCATGGGGGACTGGTCCGAGATGGTGTCCAGCCAGGTGGCCCGGCACGTCGACTTCTCCGCCTTCGCCCGCGTGGCGGATATTGGAGGCAGCCACGGCGACCTGCTCGCGCAGGTGCTGCGCGCCCATCCCTCCTGCCGGGGCATCCTCTTCGAGCTGCCCCAGGTCGCCGAGAGCGCGAAGCCCGTCCTGGCATCCCGGGGCATCGCCGGCCGGGTGGACGTGGTGGCCGGGAACTTCTTCGAGCCTGGCATCCCTCCCGCCGACGCCTACCTGCTCAAGCACATCCTCCACGACTGGGCGGATGACGCCTGCACCACCCTCCTGCGCCGGCTCCACGAGGCGGCCCCCGCCCCGGCCCGGCTCTTCGTGGTGGAGATGGTGATTCCGGACAACCGGACGCCCGACATCACCCACCTGATGGACCTCAACATGCTGGTGGTCGCCAACGGACGCGAGCGCACCTACAACGAGTTCCAGGCGCTGCTCAGCGCGACCGGCTGGAAGATCCAGCGCCTCATCCCCACCCAGAGCGGGACCAGCATCATCGAGGCGACGAAGGCCTGAGCAAGGGGGCGGCGCCGGTGGCGCCGCCCTCTTTCACGCCTTGAGACGGATTACAGCCGGACCTGGAGCTCGTAGCGGCGGTTCTGCGCCTTCTTCGCCTCGGTGTTGTCCGGCTTCACCAGCATGCGCTCGGAGCCGTAGCCCACGGCGGTGATCTCACCGCGGGGGATGCCTCGCGCGACCAGCTCCTTGACGATGGCCTCCGCGCGCTGCTCGCTGAGCGACTTGTTCTTCGCGGCGTCACCGGTCGAGTCGGTGTGGCCGGAGACCTCGAACTTGTAGCTCTTGACGCCAGCGGCGACGAGCTGCTTCTTCGCGTCCACGAGCGCGTTGGTGAGCTTCTTGAGCTTCGCGTCGCAGCCAGGGGCCAGCTCGGCGGTGCCCGTCTTGAAGCTGCACTGGTTCTTGCGGCCCTCCTCCGTGAGCTTCGTGTTGACGCGCTTCTCCACGGTGGACTTGCCGGCGTCGCCCGCGGCCTTCTTGAGCGAATCAAAGGGGCTTTGCGCGGCGGCCACGCCCGGGACGGCCAGCAGCGATACGGCGATGCAGAGCGCCTTGAGCTTCATCCGTGAGACTCCTTGGGCTCCAGGGGGAAGGGAGCCGGAGCCAGAAGCTGCCGAGGGCGGAGCGCCGCGTCCAGTGACACGGCGTGGGCCGTGGCGACGCCTGCGCCTACTCGCCCCTCTTTTTCTTCCCCCGCGCGACTTCTGTAGCCAGGGCGTCCAACTTCGGCGTCCAGAACGCCCGGAAGCGGTCCAGCCAGGCGTCCACCTCCGCCAGCGGCGCGGCGTCCACGGCATAGAGCCGCCGGGCGCCATCCACCCGCACCGACGCGAAGCCGTTGTCCCGCAGGACCTTCAGGTGCTGCGAGACGGCGGACTGCGTGATGCCGAACTCACGCTGGATCACGTCCACGACCTCGCCCGAAGCGTGCTCGCCTTCCGCGAGCAGCTCCAGGATGCGGCGGCGGACCGGATCGCCGAGGACGTCGAAGGCGTGCATCAGCCCCCTGTATAGAACGCGGCCGTGCGCTCGGCCATCCCGCGCGCCACGTCCGGCGCCTCTCCGCCCGCCACGTGGGCGTCGGCCCAGGCCTGGGCGCTCGCGCGCATGAAGGTCTTCGCTTCGTCGGAGTGCACCCAGGACGCGGCGGCCTCCGCGGCCACGTCCTTGCCCGACTCCAGGTACAGGCCCAGGCCCAGGAAGCTCAGGTCCCAGCCCACGCCGGTGGCGCCCGGACCGAACTGGCTCCAGAACTGCTCCACGTCCGCGGAGTGCACGATGTGCTCGAGCGTCAGCCGCGTGCCCTTCCCTTCCGGCGCCAGGCGGAGGGTCACCCAGCTCATCCCGCCGTTCATCTCCCAGGTGAGATCGAACGCCTCGGGCTTGTCGCACCGGGTGATGGTCCCGCCCGCGTTCCCCTTGATCTGATAGCGGCCGCCCTTGCGCAGCTCCCCCTCCACCGGAGAGAACCAGCGCGGGATGCGCTCGGGGTTCGTGACCGCGTCCCACAGGTCTTCGATTCCGGTGGGATACACGCGCTGCGCGACGACCACGTGGGCCGGCTTGCCTTCGTAATCGCGTTCGACGCACGCGCGGAACTGGGCGCCAATCAGGGTGTGAAGCATGTGCGGACCTCCTCCGTTCATCGGAGTCATTACAGTCCGCACTCATATTAGTCAAATCTAATATGACTCTTGCAGGACGAACTCGAGGACGTAGGCGCGCAGCCGCTGGCGCACGTCATCGCTCATCGTCAACGTCGCTTGCGGATGGACGCGCGAGGCCAGCTCGAAGAGCACGAGCATGTCGGCCATCCCGGCCTCGACGATGCGCTTCATCCGCTCCAGGCCCTCGTCTGGAATCGCCGCGTCCGCGTCCTTCTGCTCCTTCGCGACCTCATAGCCCGTGAGCGCGGCGCTCAGGCACTCGAGCTCCTCGGTGGAGGTGAACTGGGTGTCACTGTCGCTGCCCGTCATCTCCTTGCGGTGCGAGGGCTCTCCGAGCCACAGCGCCTTGCACGCCGCGAACGCGAGCCACGAGGTGCCGTAGTGACCGTCGTACACCGCCGACACGCCTGTCTCCGTTCGCTCGGCCATGCCGCGCGGCACCATCACGTCGGGCGTGATGACGAGCCCGAACCCGGGATACATCTTGAGCAGCTTGCGCACCGTGAGCAGGCGCGGGTTGAGCACCAGCGCGGTGGCGAAGGCCTCGCGGGCCTCGGCACGCCGCCCCAGCCGGGACAACGCGTGGCCCTGGAAGAAGTGCCCGCGGTAGTCGTCGGGGTTTTGCTCCGCGGCCTTGCGGTAATAGCCGAGCGCCTCCTCCGCCTTGCCGGCGAAGAGCGCCGCGTCTCCCCGGAAGATCCAGGCGTTCGCGCACTTCGGGCAGACCTCGGTGGCGCGCGCGTACAACTTCGCCGCCTCGTCGAAGCGGTTGGCCTGGAAGAGCGGCTCGGCCTCCGCGAGCAGGCGCTCTGACTCGGGGGTGTTGTAGGGCGGCGCGAGCGTGGCCTTGCCCCCCTCCCTCACGACTCGCGCATAGGGCAGCGGTTGGATCCGCTGGGGCCAGAGCGTGTCCGCCCAGCCGTCCGGCGGGGAGTCCTTCTCGTCCAAGGAGTACTTCACAGGCGAAGCCTCCATGCGCTGGAGGATCTCCGGCAGTGTCAGCAGGGTCTTCTTCTCCGCGGCTGCCACCTGCGTGGGCGCGGCGCCGCGAGGGGTGGCTGGCGTCGTGGCACAACCGAAGGCGAGCGGCAGCAACAGGACGAGGAAGGTGCGATGCATGACGACCATCGTACGCCCGCGCCCTCGTTCCGCCTCACCCGCCCCGCATGCCTTCATCATGGTTCGCGCATGAATGCATGGGCCTCAGTCCTTCGTATCGTCCACGAGGTGCACGGGGACCCCGGGCTCGGCGGCCTCTCCGTCCACGTCCTGGAGGTCCAGCGCTCCGGTGGAGAGCACCCAGACATCCAGCGCCGCGTCCTCGTCGGTGTTCCCCACGCACGCCAGGGTGATGTCGCAGGCGGGGCACGTGCCGGAGACGCCGAGCCGGGCCTTCAATGACGGAGGAAGCACCTCCACTTCGAAGGGGCGCAGGTAGGTGAAGCGGAAGGTGTCCGCGCCGATGGCCACCGCTCCCTCTGGAGCTTCGCTTCGCTCCTGGTCGCGAATCTCCATCGACCCCCGGCCCGCGAAGTATGCGTAACGGTTGCCCCGCTCGGGCGTGAAGCCCACCTTCGCGAAGACCGGCTCATAGGTCTTCGTGTCCTGGAAGTGGCGCCGCTGGAGGGCGTGCCAGGCCTTCAGGTTCGACTTGCACTCCGCGGCCTTGGCGCGCTGGCCGAACCGGACGAAGTTGCGGACCGTGTTGACGGCCACCACGCCCAGGCACGAGCAGGCCAGCAGGCCGAGGGCGATGAAGATCCACTTCCGGTGGGAGCTCATCCCAGCGCCATCGCCGAGCCGACGAAGGCCGTGACGCTCCGGTAGCCCGCGGGCGTCGGCTGAAGCGCGGCGGTGCTTCCCGTTCCCATCTGGGTGATGCCGCGAGGCAGGAAGCGCCCCAGGTTCCACGTGCGGCCCTGGAAGACGAAGTCCTCGCTGGAGCACAACACCGCGGAGAAGAGGTTGCTGGAGAGTGGCCCCACCGCGGTCCCCACCACCGTGGAGAGGCGCTGGAGCGTCGCGATGGGCTGCCCCACCCCGAAGCTCTCCGGCGCGGAGAAGTCTCCACGGGGCTCCGGGTTGAAATACAGGGTGAAGCGGCCCACCGGATCCAACGACACCGTGAGGTCGCCGTTGGTCAGGTGCTGGGGCGTGAAGGGTTCGGCGCGGAAGGTGAAGAAGGCCGTGGCCTCCCCCGGCGGTCCGTTGAAGAGCGACCCCTCCACGCCTCCCAGATGCGCGAAGTAGCCCACGTCCTGCACCGTGCCATCGAGCGCCTTGTAGAAGCGCCCGATGGCGTACCAGACGACGCCCGCGATGGAAGGAGGCCCCAGGTGTCTTGTCTCCTGATTCATGACTTCACTCCTCGCCCGCGAAGGCGGAGACCACCCGCTCGATGACGTCGCGGCCGGCTTCGTCCGTTGCATCGGCGGTCGCCCATATCAGCCAGTCGCCGTTGACCGTGCCGGCACCCTGCTTCCCTTCGGGCACCTGCTTCTTCAGCCTCACCTCCGCGGCGCTTGCTTCAGCGTAGCCGTCGAACAGGTAGACAGAGGCCCGGGCCGAGCACGACGTCCAGGACTGGCCGAACCCCGCCAGGGCTCCGAGCTCCTGGACGGCGGGAGCCGGCTCGGCTGGCTGGACCGCGTCGCCTCCGGTGCCGTGACGCAACAGCGCCTCACCACGCTTGAGAGAGGGGGCATCCGGATTCATGGGAGTCCTTTGTGACAGGTGCTCCTCGCCGGTTTCGTCCGCGCGCCGTGACGGACCGCTTGCACACGCGCAGAGCAGCAGCGGGAAGAACAACGTGAGGCATGGTCGCATGGGCTCTTGCGATAGCACCTTCCGCGTCACTCGGTCAGCCAGCGCGCGGAGGACACCTTGTCGTTGAAGCCCCAGGTCTTGCTGTTCAGGTTGGCTTCGTGGAATGCGCCGTCGCCCACGAGGTCCCTGGAGCTGCCCTTGTAGTTCGAGTCGTCGTAGAGCCGCACCCGGTGGCCCGGCGGAATGCACCAGCGCACCGAGGAGGTCTTGTCGTTGAACCGGTCGACGTCGTCGAAGCGCGCCCAGTTCTTCAGCCCCTGGTCGCGGTAGTCGAAGATGACGCCCCGGTCGCTGAAGTTGGAGTCGTCGTAGAAGTCGACGTAGGCGTGCCCGATGTCCGTGCGACAGCGGGTGTCCGCCCAGATGCTTCGGAACTCCACCAGCTTCACCGTCGAGCCGGGGCCGTCATCCGCGTGCTCGGTGCCGTAGAGGATGAGGCCGCGGTCGGGACCCACGAAGAGGCCTCCGCCAGCATCCAGGTTGCACTGCCTCGAGCCATCGTTGCTGCAGTACAGGTGCTTGGAGGCGACGTGCTCCAGGCGCAGGTGGCCGTCCAGGTGCACCCGGTACAGGTGCACGTAGTCGTCGCTCACCGCGCCCCAGCGCAGACCTCCCAGCCGCGTGCCCACCAGGTAGAGCTGTGAGTCATTGCAGTCCGTCACGAAGTTGAGGTTCTGGAAGGCGCCCCACTGCCCGTCCGGCAGCTCCGACTTCTGCCACCTGTCGACACGCACCCACTGGTTGGTCGCGGAGCGGAGGTCGGTCTCCGAGGAGCGGAAGACCTCCAGCGTGTTCGCGTCCACCTGCCCGAGCACGAGCAGGAAGTGCCCGTCCGACAGCTTCGTGAACGAGGCCGTGCCCGCGGTCGTTGTTTCACCGTGGACGAAGGCGAACGGGCTCGGCGTCAGGGACGCGTTGTAGTCATAGAGCGCGATGCGCCCCAGGCCAGGCCCCTCTTCCATGGGCAGCGCCAGGATGTTGCCCACCGCCTGCATGCCGCCGCCGTGGCGATAGCCGTCCAGCACCGGCAGTGCCGCCACCGCGGCGTCCGCGACCGGCGGAGCGGTGTCCTCCGGTTCCTTGATGGCCGGGCTCAGCCGGTTGGAGCGGAAGCGCCCGCCCTCCCCGTCGCGGGTGGCCATGTGCACCAGGTGCCCCACGTTGCCGCCAGGAGCGTCATCCCTCTTGGACAGGACGAGGAGGCGCCCCGAGAGGGCCGACAGGCGCTGGATGCCTTGCCAGTGATTGCCGCCTGGGTAGGCCACATTGAGGTTGAACGGTCCGGGATGGAAGCCCAGCACCTCACCGTGGTCGCGCAGCTCCTGGAAGCGCAGCGGCACGTCCGGACTGCACAGGTTGCAGTCCGGGCTCCCCCAGACGCAGGAGGTGTCGCCTCCGAGCCCGAGGGCCAGCGGAGCCGTGGTGTCGGTGAGGGCCTCATGAGGAACCGCGGCGGGCTCGCAACCGGCGAATGACAGCAAGCCCGCCAGCGACAGGGCCGCGGCGGACCCATGATGACGATGGATGCGTTGCATGGGTCTTTGACCTGCCCTTGTGGTTACGGGTCCTGCGGCCACTGCGGGCAGGTCGGACCGGTGCAGATGGGGCCGCAGTCCGAGCACCAGCCCATCTCATGGGCGTCGCAGAGGTGATCGCCACACGTCAGGCTTCCGCAGTCCGACAGGCAGCTCGCCACCGTCTCGCTTCCGTTGCACAGTCCGTCGCCGCACCACGTGGTGGGGCCGCAGTCCCACGGGCAGGTGGCGTTCGTCTCGCCGTTGTTGCACCAGCCGTCGCCACAGTAGGGCAGCGGCGTGCAGTCCTCGGCGCACGTGTTGACGGACTCGCCGTTGGCCGAGTCACAGATGCCATCACCGCAGATGAAGGCACAGGGCAGACAGTTCCACGGGCCCTCGCCTCCACAGGGACATTCGGAGCCGAGCTCGGACCCGCTCCGCGCCAGTGACGTGGAATCCATGTCCACGTTGCCGCACGCGGCAAGCATTCCCAACGACAACGACGCGAACACCATCAACAGACGTGCTTTCACGGAGCGCTCCCGGCTGGAGAGACTCCCAGTGATAGCACATGCCCTACCCCGCGCTTCGAGCCCGCCGCCATGCGTCCACGGAGAGGTGGTCGTATTGCACGGTGGCGATGAGCACGACGTAGAAGCCCAGGTAGGTCATCTGGATGCCCGCCGCGTTCCAGTTCTGCGCGGAGCAGGCGCCTCCAATGAGCAACAGCATCAGCAGCGTCCCCGCGACCAGCACGCGCCGCACCTCCACGCCCACGAGCAGCAGGAGGCCAATCACCGCCTCCGCCACCGGGATGGCCAGGCTCACCGCGTACACCCACGACGGCGGCAGCGGGCTCTTGTCGAAGGAGTCGCGCATGCCCGCCGCGAACGCCGTGAGCTGCGGCAGGCGGAAGAGGCCGTGGAGCGCGATGTTCATCCCCAGCCCCACCCGGGCCAGGGCGTGAGCGAGACGTGCGTTGTCGACAGGCTGCGAGGGCGCGGGCATCGGGAAACCTCCGGAAGGCTTCCCGTGTCCCTCTGAACGCCCGCGAGGACAAGCCTCGCGGGCGTCAAATCATCCTTCGATGGGCTCGAAGGATGCGCGTCAGTCCCAGCGGCTGGTGAGCTTCAGCTTCCACTCGCGCAGCTTGCCGTTGCCCACGCCCGACGGGTTGACGATGTGCAGCTTCCACAGTCCGTTGACCGAGCCGTCGCGGGGGATGCCGCGCGTCACCGGGATGCGCTTGGGCGGCGTGCCCTCGTTGGGGCCGTCCCACAGGAGCGCCGTCTCACCGCCCGGATCCTCCAGCGTGAGCACCAGCTTGGACGGGTTGTTGTGCGCCAGGTCCAGCTCCACCGTGATGTCCTCCGGCACCGTCGCCAGGCCCACCACCGGCTGCGTCGCCGTCAGCGGCGTCGTGTTCCCCTGGAGCGTCAGGTCCGCGTACGCCGTGAACTCACCGGACATCCACGCCGGCCGGCACCAGCCCTCCGTCGCACCGGAGTCCAGGCCGTGGCACGCCAGCCCCTCCTGACACGGCACGAAGCGCGAACACGACGTGTCGTTACCCGGGATGGGCAGCGTCGTCACACAGCGGCCGTAGGGGCTGGAGCCGTCATACGGCTTGCCCTCGCAGTGGAGGTCCGGCCCGCACGTCCCCACGCCCGTGCAGGGGTCACCCTCCTCGCCCTGCTGGGTGGCCGTCTTCAGGTTCTGCAACGCCGTCGCGTCCACGGACGCCAGCCGGCCCAGCGTCAGGATGTCGTAGAACGGCCGCGCGGCGACCATCGCGTTCGCCGCCGCCGCGGGCACGTTGTACGTGGACTGCAGCGCCGCCAGCGGCTGCGTGTTCACCACCGCCAGCACCCGGCGCGCCTCCGCGACGTTGAAGGACACGCCATGGAACGTGCCCACCCAGCCGTCCACCGGCAGCTCCACCCGGCCCGTGCCCCGGGCGTACGCCTCCAGCGCCGCCAGCGCCGCGGGCCCCACCTGGGGCAGCGCGTCCACCTGCTCGATGGAGACGAAGCGCTTGTCATCCGCCGTGTGCGGGATGCCGTCCGGCCCGAAGCGGTAGTTGATGATGCTCTGCGCCGCCTGCGCGTTCAGCGGCACCTGCGTGTCCAGCATGTTGAAGGTCAGCGCGTACTCGTTGAGGAACAGCACCACCCCGATGCCCGCGGGCGTGCCCGTGGCCAGCTCCTGCGTCTGCACCGCCAGCGCTTCGGCCGGCGTGTCCGACACCGCGGCAGCGCCGCAGCTCAGGAGGAGGGGAACCGAGGAAAACGACAGAAAACGACGGAGTCTGGAGTTCATGGCGTCCATGTACTCCAAGACAGGCCGCGTGTCGGTGACCGTTCAGGTCCTCTCTTGATACAGCGCGATGACGCCGTGGACCTGGTCGGTGACCTGCTGGAGGCGGTCCGCCGCCGCGTGGGTGGCCTCCACCCGGGCCACCGAGGCCTGCATCAGCGCCGTCAGGTCCGACACGGCGGTGAAGATCTGCGACACGCCCGCCGACTGCTGGCTCACCGAGGCCGAGATCTGGCGGACGGCGTCCGCGTTGCCCTTCACCAGCCCGGACAGCATGCCCAGCCGTTCGCCAGAGGCGCGGATGGACTCGATGCTCCGGCCCATGCGTTCGCCGCCCTGACGGGTGAGGTCCACCACCCCCTGGATTCGGGAGCGCGTGTCCTCCAGCACCGCGCGCACCTGTTGCGTGGCCGTGACGGACTGGGACGCCAGGCCCCGCATCTCCCGCGCCACCACCGCGAAGCTCCGGCCCACCTCCCCGGCCCGCGCCGCCTCGATGGCCGCGTTGATGGCGAGCACGTTGGACTGGTCCGCCAGGTCCTGCACCGTGCGGGTGATGCCGGCGATCCGCTCCGTGAACGCCGAGAGCCCCTGGAGGCGCTCGGAGAGGTCCGCCGTCTGAGCGCGCAGGTCCGCCAGCCCCTCCACGCCCTGGCCAATGGCCTCCTCCACGGCCGTGCCCACGTCCCCGGCCTGCTGCGTGGCCTCCAGCACCCGGGCGGCCTGCGCCGAGGCCACGACCGACGTCTGGCGGATCTCCTCCGCCGTCACCCGCGTCTCCTCCAGCGCGCGCGCCTGGCGGGAGAGCTCCTGGCGCTGCTCGCCGGTGGACTCCGCCAACGTCGTCACGGAGTCGCGCAGCGCGCTCGCGGAGCCCATCAGCGGCCGGACGACCTGCTCCTCCACCGCGCTCCGGGACAGCTCCAGCTGCGCCTCGCGCCGCGCGGCCTCCCGGAGGTCCCGCTGGCCCTGCACGCAGGAGGCGATGAGGAAGACGTCCTCGAACGCCACCCACGCCGCGTGCTCCAGCCACCGCCAGGTTTCGTGCGCGTGGACCCCGAAGATGGACTCCGGCCAGAGCGAGCCGCGCAG
This sequence comes from Corallococcus sp. M7, assembly GCF_054512695.1. NCBI lineage: Bacteria > Pseudomonadati > Myxococcota > Myxococcia > Myxococcales > Myxococcaceae > Corallococcus > Corallococcus sp. M7. The sequence continues at coordinate 4,089,701 of NZ_CM137252.1, read as the reverse complement.
GAAGAGGTCCGCCACCACCACGCCGCTGAAGGTGAGCAGCACCCGCCAGTCCCGGTAGAAGGAGAGCAGCGCCAGCGAGCCGAAGATGTGGAAGTGCGTCTCGAGTCGGCCGCCCATCAGGTGGACGAGCAGTCCGGACATCAGCGCCTGCCCCACCGCGATGACGTGCCGGGTGGACGCACGCCCGGGACGCGCCAGCGCGAGCACCACCGGCGGCGCGCTGAAGAGCAGCCCCAGGCCCACCGCGGCCTCGACGTGGAAGTGGACCGCGCCCTCCAGGCCCGTCCAGGCGCGCGGCGACACGAACGCCGCCGCCGCGATGCCCGCCAGCCATTGCAACACCATCAGGACGACGAACATCCGGTCCGTGCGCCGCCCCAATGCCAGACATTGCTCCTGGAAGCGCTGACGCGACCGCGTGGAGACGTCGGCTTCGGACAGGTGGATTCTCATCGCGGGGCCCTCCGCGCGGGGATGCCCGGGCCGGGGCATCCTCGGGGCCATGCCCGGCAGCGGGGGCTGCCTGGCAGGTCCACCATGGAGAGTTCGCGTGTGATTGGCAACACGCGATTTCCAGACACGGATAAGCATCAACTCCAGACGCAGGAGCGTTCCGGGAGAGCCGAGGCGGATTCTTCCGGGAGAGTCCCGGGTTTCATCCCCGAATTCTTGTTATCACCGTTCCCAGAGCCGGATTTCGGTGCCCGCGCGGCGCACGAGCAGCGGGCTGGTGGCGCCGTCCACCGGTTCGATGCGGCCCGGGAGTGTCGCGGACCGGACGCACCTCCATCCGCGCCTGGCGAGCGCCGCATGCACCTGGGCGCCGAAACCTCCGCCGTAGGAGGTGAGCAGGTGGGACGCATGCATCCGGTCCAGCAGGTCGCGGGTGGCGTCCTCGGACAGGTAGTAGAGCACCTCCGCCAGCAGCACCAGGTCCGCCTCCAGCGCCACGTCCTCCGCGCTGGCCTCCACGATGCGCACGCGCGCGTGGCCCCCCAGCCGCTCGCGCAGGCGCGTGACGAAGCGGGGCTCGGACTCCACGGCGCGGATGTTCGCGTCCGGGAAGAGCGTCAGCAGGTGCTCGGTCATCATTCCCTCGCAGGCGCCCACGTCCACCACGCGCCGGGGTGCCCCCGCGTCGCGCAGCGTCCCGAGCACCTTCGCGGTGAGGGCGAAGCGCTCCCCTTCGTAGGTGGAATGGGCGAAGCCCCAGGGGTCCGCGAGCTCGGAGAAGATCTCCGGCTTCGTGAGGGACAGGGCGCGCACCACGTCTCCGGCCCGCACGTCGGTGAAGGCCTCGATGCCGGGCCCGTCACGCACGGGGTCCGTGCACGCGCCCGAAGCGGCTCCGTCCGGACGCTCCCGGTAGAGCGAATTGAGCAGCCCCAGCTTGCGCTGGAAGGCCGCGTCGTCCAGCACCGTGCAGGCGGTGGGCCTGGCTCCCGTGGCGGGCACCCACAGCCGGTCGAAGACGCGGCTGACGAGCAGCGCCACCTCGCGGTGCAGCGGGGCATCCTCCTGCGGGCTGTGCGTGTAGACGCGGGCGCCGCCCCGGAGCCGCTGCTCGCGGCACCAGGGCCCCACCTCCGAAGGTGACAACAGGAGGTGCGTGCTCCGTGCGCCCAGGGCCCGGCCCACGGCCTCCAGCTCCCGGCCCGCGCTCCCGTCCTCCGTCACCACCGCCACGTCCGCACCCGGCGCCACCGTGCTGAACAGCCGGACGACGTCCTCGGGGTGGGCCACGACGATGAGCGACGGGGCCTGCTCGTTCTCAGCCATGTTCCGCGCTCCACTTTGAAAGGGATTCCATCAGGGGCTCAGCCGTGGGCCGCGCTCCAGTCGGACACGTCCTGCGCCTCCTCCTTCGGGAAGCGCAGCAGCGGCAGCAGTTGCTCGCGGATGAGCGGCTCCCAGCCCAGCCGCTCCGACAGCGCCCAGCCTGTCGCGAGCAGGAGGCGGCCTTCGTGCGCGTCGCGCGGAAGCCTCCGCACCACCTCCTCCGCCACGCGCTCCGCGGTGCGCAGCTCCTGTTCCCGCAGCACGCTGGCGGGCAGCGCCTTCCAGGCCTCCACCGAGTGCGCCACGCCCGCGGCCCGCGCATCCGCCACCGGGTCCGACACCACGAGGTTCGGATGCGCGGCCTCCGACAGGCCCTGCCGCTCGCACACCGCCTTCAGGGCACGCCGGGCGCCGCTGACTCCGGAGATGACGCAGATGGCGCCGCAGCCCAGGGCCTCCAGCTGCGCCAGGCCATAGGACTCATACAGCGACTGTCCCAGCGACACGTCCGTGGCGCGGTGCAGGTCATCCCGCGTGAAGTCCAGGCCCGCGGGCCACGTGGGCTGGTTCACCAGCGCGATGTGCAGGCCCGAGTCCTTCGCGTTGAACGCGTCCACTCGCGCCTTCAGGGTGCGCAGGTTGTCGGACGGCTCCGCCTCGTTCCACTCCGTCACCATCACCAGCAGCGCGGGCTTGCGCTCCGGGGGCAGCAGCGTGGCCAGGTGCTCGCACACGTCCACGTCGCGCCAGAGCCCCTTGCAGACCTCGTCCCGCGCGATGTGCGTGAGCAGCAGGCGGAAGTCCCTGCCCCACGCCTTGCGCGCGTGGGCCAGCACCTTCGCCCGCGCGGCCTCCTTCGCGTCCCAGCCCGTCTCGATGGGCCGGTGCCCGTGGGGCACCACCGTCACCGGCTGGAGCGCATAGCGCGCGTCCAGGAACCGCAGCTCGTCCGCCACGGACGCGCTCACCGCGCCCACGCGGTCGCACAGGTGGCCGTTGCGCAGGATTTGAAAGTTGGGCCAAGCGCCCACGGGGTACACCTCGTCCAGCGTCCTGCCCTGCTCCAAGCCCAGACGCTGAATGTTGTAGAAGCGCGCGTCGGACGCGCCCTGCCCTTCCTGGCCGTACTCCACGAGCACCCGGGGCGTGCGCACCTCGCCCGCGTAGTACACGGTGCGGCACCAGCGCCGCCCATCGAGCAGCGCCTTGTACGCGAGCGGCAGCGACAGGTGCTCCTGCGCCAGGATGACCGTCCCCGCTGCGTCCTTCGGGCGCAGCCGCTCCAGCGCGTCGAAGACGGGCTCCGCGAGCACGATGGCCAGCATCGCGTCGTGGTCCAGCGCGGGCGCGTCCATCAGGCCGTGCCGCACGGCCTTGCGGAACAGGCGGTTGACCCAGGGCGCCGCGCCCAGCCGCGTGCCGAAGCGCTCGCGCCACATCCGCGACAGCCCCCGCCACGCCGCCGGACGCGGGCCCCGGCAGTCGAACGGGAGGTCCACCCCGAGCAGCGTGTGCAGCCGCGCGAGGAAATTGGGCAGCGTGCCCATCCTCACCCGGTAGCCCCGGAGCACGTCCGTGAGGTCCACGAGCAGCACCTCCACCGGACCGCCTGGAGCGTCGCGCCGCCCGTAGACGAACGACACGTCGTGCTGCTCCTCCACCGGCCGGAAGACGCGCTCCCACCGCTCCGGGTTGTCCCGGCGCAGGCCGCTGTAGAACACCTCGCCGTGCGCCTCCAGGTCGCGCGCCAGCGACTCCTCCGGCGCGTAGCTCCCCAGGCCGCACGGCCGCACCGTGGGGCTCACCAGCAGCGTGCGCGGGAAGGCCCGCCGGTACTCGGGCTCGGACAGGAGGTGCTCCAGCACCACGCCCATCCCGCCCAGCGTGCGCGTGGCCTCATAGGAGAGGTGCACCAGCATGTCCCCCTCCGCCCAGGGCTCCCGCGTGCTCATGGCGCCACCGTCCAGACGCGCTCGGCCATCCCGCGGCCCGCGCCCAGCCGCCGCGCGTGCGCCTCCACCGCGGGCAGCGTCTGGGGCTCCAGTTGGCTCGCGTAGAAGGACAGCCCGCGCAGCTTCGCGGACCACAGCGTCGTCACGTCCAGACACCGGGGCGACAGCCCGAGCGCCCACGCGTAGTCGACGATCTCATCCTCCGGGTGGTGCGCGGAGTAAGGCAGGTCCTCGTAGTAGACGACGTTGTGCCCGCCGCGCAGGGCCCGCACCGCGTCGCGCACCATCAGGTGGTCCACGTGGCTGGAGATGCCCAGCGGCACGTAGCAGATGGCGTCCGGGGACACGCTCGCCAGCACCTCGCCCAGCGCCAGCATCACGCGCGAGGCCAGCGCCGCCCGCGCCTCCTCCGCCTCGGTGGGGCCTCCCGGCGGCGCGCGCAGGCTGGTGTCGCGAAAGCCCAGGTGCACCAGGTCCAACCCATGCGCCCGGGCGAACCGCCGGTCCTCGCCCATCCGCAGCGACGTCACCGCCATGGCCCGCGACGGGTCCACCGGCAGCACGAACTCCCAGCAACTCTGGGAGAAGACCGTGACGAGCGTGGGCACGATGCCCCGGGGCACGCCGAGCAGGCTCGCGTACGCCCCCAGCGCCACGTCGTCCGGATGCGGGGAGAAGAAGACGTGCTCCGGCCCCTCGTCCCTTCCGTTGCGCGCAAGCTCAGCCACGGGCGCCTCCCGCGAGCCGCGGCGCGGGCCACGCGTCCAGCGGCAGGTCGTGCAGGTCGCCCTCGGGCGTCACGAAGCCCAGGATGACCACGCGCTCGCCGTCGTTGTGCACCGTGTGCCGGAACGCCCGCACCGGCGCGTCCAACTCGCGCGTCAGCCCTTCGGAGAAGCGGCCGGAGGTGATGAGCCAGTGCCCCTCGTCGTTGGGCATGAGGCGCGGCGTGTTCCCGTCCAGCCACACCAGCCCCGGGCGGGACTCGCCCAGGTTGAAGGTGAAGAAGCTCTTGTCCGAGTGCGGCTCCGACGCGTGCGCCACCACCTCCCGCCTGCGCCGCGCGGTGCTGGGCGCGTGGTACTTCACGAACCGCACCGCCCCTTCCGTGCGGCGGCGGAACAGCCGCGTGAGCCCCCCGGGGCGCAGGCCGTAGCCCAATTCCAGCGCCTCCAGGAGCACGACGCCCACGGCGTGGCAGGCGTCGTACGCGTCCTCCGAGGCCTCCAGCAGCTCCCGCACCGGCTCCGGCACCAGGCGGCGGCGGAACACCGTCCACGTCGCGGGCTTGGCCATGAAGGCCTCGATGGGCTGCCGCACCACCGGCGACTCCGGGTACCAGGTGGCGTTGTAGCCGGTCTCGAACACCGTGGCCGCGGGCAGGAGCGCGTGCAGGTACGGGTGCGCCAGGAGCGCGTGCTGGAAGGTCGCCTCGTACCGCTCGTACATCCCCGCCAGGGCGTGGCGCTCCAGGAAGGCCGTGGGCCGCTCCAGGTAGAAGAAGCCGCGCTCGGACAGATGGGTGATGAGCCGCCGCGCGAAGGACTCGCGCTGGCGCGGCGTTCCGGACACGAAGTCCTCCAGCTTGAGCGGCCGGATGTCCGCGAAGCGCTGGGGCTGACGGCGCACGAGGCCATCCCGCGCGGAGGTGAAGGGTCTGGGTGGCAGGGACGGGGCCGGTGTCCGTGGCGCGGTGGCGGGCATGGGATGTCGGGTCGTCATGGGTGGGAATCAGGCTGGAACGTGTCGCAGGCTACGGGTGGCGTCTGACATGCGTGGATCCCCCCGGACACGGACCCGGGTCCAATGCCTCTCAAACCCAGTCACCTCCCAGGTCGCGTGGCACACACGCACCGTCACTCACGCGCGCGGGGCTACACGGCGCGGACAAGGGCCATCCGTCCACCTGGTGACATCGCATCTTCCCTCTGGGAAATGACCCGGACCGGTGGGTCCGGAAGACACCTCCGGGGAGCGCTGTTTTCACCGGTTTGTACGAGTGGGAACAACGATTGCGACGCGGGGGCCGGTGCCTTGACGGAGGTCCCCGCGCTCGCGCCCAATTCCTGTCATGCCTCCGCATCCGAGACGTCTGCTCATCCCGCTGCTCATGGCCGGCACCTGCGCCTGTGCTGCTCGCGCGCCTGTCTCCCGGGACGTGGAGGCCCTGGCGCTCCTGCGGATGGAGTCCATCCGTCCGGCGATGCTTCCCGCGCCCCGCGTGGTGCGCGTGGAGCGCCCGGTGACGACGGGGCTGCGCCTGGACGTGATGCCGGACCAGGCGCGCGTCTTCGTGGACGGCCGCGCGATGGGGCTCGCGCGGCAGTTGGGGACGCTGCTGCCGCTCTCGCCCGGGGTCCACCAGGTGAGCGTCCGATTGGAGGGCCACGACACGTGGCGGGCCGAGGTGATGGTGGGCGACCGGCCGGAGCCCATCCAGGTGACGTTGACCGCTTCGCCCTGACGCGAAGCGCACCTTCAATCCGAAGGGGGGAGGCACAGCCGTGAAGCTGCCAAAGAGAAAGGGCCGGCTGTTCCGGTTGCCGTTCGCGGATGCGCCGGAGTCTCGCGCGCGGCTGTGGAAGAGCATGACGGAGCACGGTCTGTTCGTTCCCGAGGACACGCCGCAGCCCATCGGGACGGAGTTCGCGCTCCAGGTGGCCTTCCAGGGGGCTGGCCCCGTGGTCTCCGGCCGCGTGCGGGTGATGGAGCACGGCGTGTCCGGCTGGGTGCGCGGCTACTTCGTGAAGTTCGTCGCGCTGGATGAGGGCAGCCTCCCGCTGCCGCTGAGCCCTCGCGAACCGGTGGCTCCCGCGGCGGTGGGGGCTCCCGCCGCGAGCACGTCCGCCGGTGCGCCCTCGAGGAACGCGGAGTCGTGGCGGGAGGAGCCGACGCCGGTGGGCATCCGGCCGCGCTCCACGGTGGAGGGCGTGTCCGCGCTGAATGACTATTCGCACCTGGAGCTCTTGCACGCACGCGACCCGGAGGCGTGGCAGGGCGGGCTGCGGCCGTTCGACGCGTTCGGGCCGTACCAGTTGCTCCAGCGATTGGGCGCGGGCGGCATGGCGGAGGTGATCCTCGCCCGGCGCACGATGGCGGTGGGCGTGGACAAGCTGGTGGCGCTCAAGCTGGTGTTCCAGGAGTACGCGCGGCACCCTCGCCTTTCGGAGTTGTTCCTCACCGAGGCGCGGCTGAGCGCCACGTTGCAGCACCCCAATGTCATCCAGGTGTTCGACGTGGGCAGCGCGGCGGGCCGGCCCTTCATGGCCATGGAGTACGTGCACGGCCGCAACGGCGCGGACCTGGTGCAGGCACTGCGGCAGCGCGGGCGTCCTCCTCCGGTGGCGTTGGCGGTGACGATCGCTATCGAGCTGGGCAAGGCGCTGGAGTACCTGCATGGGCAGCGCGACCTGGACGGGCGCCCGCTGAACCTGGTGCACCGGGACGTGAGCCCGGGCAACCTGCTCGTGGGGCTGCATGGAGAGGTGAAGCTGGTGGACATGGGGGTGGCATCCGCCAGCATCGCCAGTGGGAATGACCTGCTGGTGGTGGGCAAGCGCGCGTACATGGCGCCGGAGCAGACCGCTGGAGTGCGCCCGGATACCGCGTGGGACATCCACGGCATGGGGCTGGTGCTCTATGAGTTGCTCACGCTGCACCGGGCCTCGGAGGCCGCGAGTGGCACGGAAGGACCTTCCGGGCTGTTGAAGCCGTCGCACTTCAATTCCCAGGTGACGCCGGAGCTGGAGCGGCTGGTGCAGTGGGCCACGTCGCCGGATCCATCCGCCCGAGCGCCCAGCGCGAAGGTGCTGCGGCATGCGCTGGAGCGCGTGCGGAGCACCCTGCCCCCCTTCGACCTGGTGCGGACGATGCACGAGCTGTTCGGCGAAGCGCTGGACCGGGCCCGGCGCGAGACGGAAGTGTTGATGGGCACCGCGCGGGGCAAGGACCGGCCGCACGCGTTCCCGCGCTACCGCCGATGGCGCATGGCCGTGGAGCAGCGCATTCCGGTGGCCGCGAAGCTGGCGGTCGCGCGGCATGGAAGGGCGCTGCGGTGGAGCGCGCTGGCGCTCGCCATCCTCTGCGCGACGGGTGCGGCGTTGATGTGGCCCCTGCGCGCGAGGGAGGCGGAGCTGGCCGGGCACCTGTCCCGCGCGGACCGGCTCATCGCGGTGGCGAAACTGACGGGTGCGGGGGAGGACACGGCGCTGGCGCAACTGCAAGCCGCTCGGTCGCTGCGGCCCGGAGATCCGCGCGTGCGTTCGCGACTGGCGGCGTTGGCGGATGCGTTCGAACGGCTGGCGGCGGAGGCCACGCAGCGCGGGGACGTCACGGAGGCGATGGCGCATCTGCGCGCCGCGCTGGAGGCGGCACCGGAGCGGAGCGCGACCCGCATCCAGCTCCGGTTCCTGGAGGAGGAGCTTCGCAAGGCCCCTTCGGGTTGGAGGGTGCGATGAGCGCGGCCCGTCCATGCGCGAGCGCCTGGCAAGGCGACCTCACGTTGAATCCGGCGATGGGCGTAGGCCATCCCCCTGGGACCACGGCTGCATTGGAGATCCACCGGACATGGGGGCTGCGTAGGACTGGGGGCATGAGGGCTTCCGGGCTTCCGCGTCAGTGCGCCTTGGGGTGCGTTCTGCTTCTGATGGTCGCGGGCTGCTCGCGAACTTCGGAGGAAGCGGGCGCGGTGGAGACCGTGTCGCGGGAGCTGTCCGCCATCGTTGCCACCTGTGCTGTCGCGCGTGGCCCTGTCGAAACGCTGCGCACGGCGAATGCGTACTGGGAGCCGTTCGAGGCGGGCGCCACGTTCCGCTCCGGCGATTGGGTGCGCACCGGGCCGGATGCGTCCACGCGCATCGAGCTTCGGGGCGGTGGCCGCATCGAGTTGGAGGAACGCACCGTGGTGCTGGTGGAGCGGCCCGCGCCTCTGGAGAGCGGCGGTTCGGTGGTGGCCCTGGAGTCAGGGACCGCGCGGGGGCTGCTGCCTGAAGACGCGCTGCCCGATGGTCCGCTCGTGCTTCGCGGCGACAACGGACGGCAGGTGGCGCTCACGGTGGAAGCGCACGCGGGCCCCACGGAGTTCCGCGTCACCCGCACCGCGCGCGGCATGCACCTCAGTGTCTCCCGTGGACGGCTGCTGCTGTCCGAAGGCGCGCACCGCCGCACGCTCGAGGCCGGCACCTGGCTGGACGTCGCGCGCGGCCTGGAGGACTCCGAGCATGACGGCCCGCCCTTCCCCACCAGCCTCTCGCCGGGCGTGGACGCGCGCATCGCGTGGAGCTCGGAGCTGCGCATCCCGTTGAGCTGGAAGCCGCTGGAGAGCGCCCGGAGCTACCAGGTGCAGGTGGCGCGCGACATGGGCTTCACCCGGCGCATCGTCGACACGCAGGTGGAGGGCCCGGACTTCACGTTCGTCCCGCCGGAGCCCGGCATGTTCGTCTGGCGCGTGTCCGCGCTGGATGAGGCCGGACGGCCGGGTGAGTCCGGCTTCGCCCGCCGCATCTTCGTGGAGCGCCAGCGGCCCCGGGGCCTGCTCGTCACGCCGCGCGATGGCCATGAGGTCCCGGATGGCTCGGCCTCCGAGGACCTCGTCTTCGCGTGGCAGTCCACGGGCGGTGAGCCACGCTACCGGCTGGTCGTCGCGCGAGACCGCGAGCTGCGGCAGCCGGTGATCGTGCGCGAGGGCAGCCCTCAGCAGGTGGTGCTGCCCGGCCTGGCTCCCGGTGAGTACTACTGGGGCGTTTACGTGTCGGAGGATCCGCCCGTGCCGCTCTTCCAGAAGGCTCGCAGACTGGTGGTGCGCGGGCCGTCCAGGGTACTCTCACGCGACGCGCTCCTCCCCATGGACCCATGAGCCCTGCCATCCACTGACGTGTCATGCACTTCCGCTGACATGTCACACGGCGACGTGCCGTCGCATGTTCAGGGCGGACACCCAGGACGCACGCACGCGGCACGTCGATTGCTCTCCCGATCCGCACCTGGAACAGGAGAGTGCATGCGCTTCATGAGCGGAGTCGTCGTCGCGGTCGGTCTTCTCGGGTGCGGTGGTCCGGAGGCCGAGCAGTCCCCCTTCGAACCCGTGGGTCGCACGGCCCAGGAGATCGTCGGAGGCGTCGAGGCCCGGCCGAACTCCCACCCCTGGATCGTCAGCCTGCAGCAGTACGGCAGCCATTTCTGCGGAGGCAGCCTGGTGCGAGTGAGCGCTACCAAGGAGGAGAGTGACATCGTCCTCACCGCGGCCCATTGCATCTATGACGGCTACGCCAACGTCACGGCGTCCGCCGGGGCGCATGACCTGTACCGCCCCACGGCCACACAAGTGACCGCGGGGGTGGCGGTGGCCGTCCACCACCCCCAGTACAATCCGGACACGACGCTGAACGACATCGCCGTCCTCAAGCTCGACAAGCCCATCAAGTTCGACACGAGCGTCGCCGGGGCTTGCGGCCAGTCCTCGGGCATGCGCCCCAACCTGGCCCCTCAGCTCGCGGGCAGCAACACGCGCGTCCCTGTCTGCCTCCCAGCCTCCGGAGTGCGCGTCGCTGAAAACACGATGGCGACGGTCGCGGGCTGGGGCCTGACACGCGAGGGCGGCTACGACACGTCCAGCATCCTGCTGCAAGTGGGCGTCCCCGTCCTCGGGCATCAGTCCGTCGCCAACAGCTACAGGCCAGAAGGAATCGTCATCGACGAAGCGGCCATGTTCGGGGCCGGGTATGCGCAAGGGGGCAAGGACGCATGCCAGGGCGACAGCGGCGGACCGCTCGTCGTCAAGGGCTCCCAGGGCTACGTGCTCCAGGGCATCGTGAGCTTCGGGGTGGGCTGCGCGCGGGCAGGACTGCCCGGCATCTACACGCGGGTCTCCAACTACATCCCGTGGATCCATACGCAGATCCAGAGCCTCAGCGCCGTCAGGTAGGGCGCGCGCGACCTTCCACTCTTATGATGGCCGGCATGTTCGTCGCTCTTGGAGTCCTCGCTGGCGCCGCCGTGCTGGTCCCCACCGCGCGCTGGTGGCTGATGCACCGGGTGGGCACGCCCCGCGCGAGCGAGCCCTTCGACGGACGCGTCTACCGGGTGGGCAAGGCCGTCATCGCCGAACGGCGCTGCGAGCAGCCCCGCGCCACGGTCATCGTCATGCACGGCTTCGTGGCGGACATGCGCTACTTCACGCACCACTACCGCGAGCCCGACCTCCAGCTCATCCTGCTGACGAGCTGCGACTACCACCTGCCCATCACCGACCCTCGCGAGGAGTCCGCCCCCTGGGCGAAGGTGCCAGCGGAACCGGAGGGCACCATCGCGCATGACGCCGCGGTGCTGGTGCAGGCGCTGGAGCACCTGCCCCGGACGGACGTCGTGCGCGTCCATGGACATTCGCGCGGAGGCGCCGTGGTGCTGGAGGCCGCGAAGCTGCGGCCGGACCTCTTCGAACGGGTGGAGGTGGTGCTGGAGGCGCCCGTGCTCCCGCAGGTCCGCCCCTACCGGAGCCTGACGCCCTCGCAGTTGTGGCTGCTGCCGTTCCTCATCCCACTGTGGCGGCTCGCGCCCATCGCGAAGCACAACCGGGGCGCGTGGGGGCCGCTGGAGAATGCTCGCAAGCGGGAGCTCATCATGGCCTTCCCGTTCAACCCCAAGCGGGTGGCGACGATGATGGCCAACCTGCGGGACATCGAAGCCTGGAGTCAGGCGCGCGATGCGTCCCTGTTCGGCAACGTGCGGCGCGGCACGGTGCTCGTCCCGGGGAAGGACCGGGTGCTGGAGTCCGCGTCCATGAGGGAGAGCGCCGGGCGCGCGAAGCCGGGGCTCAATGTGGTGGAGCTGGACGGGTGCAGCCACTTCGTCCTGTGGGACCGTCCGGATGCGATGCCCGTGCTGGCACCCACACCTGAACGGTCCACTGGAGGCGAGTGAGCTACGCGCTCTTGCGACGCCGCATCATCGCCTCGTACGAGCGGCCCACGCCCTGGGAGAGGATGAGCAGCTCGCCCACGTCCGGCGGGGTGAACTGCTCCGCTCCGTTGTCCACGTAGAGCAGGTGGACCACCTTGCCGCGCACGAGCAGCGGCAGGATGACCGCCGTCGAGGGGAAGCCTCCGCCGATCAGGCGGTAGAACATGCCCATCGCCGCGTCGCGCTTCACCGGGCCGACGAAGTGGGAGCGCAGGTCGCGCACGAGGCGGAAGGTGCTCTGGTCGCGCAGCGGCACGCCGATGCGGCGGACACCTTCGTCGCTCACGCCCTGCCCCATGCCGTGCCAGCCGGTGACGAGGTTGCCCTGCACGGACAGCAGCAGGCACCGGCGCCACTTGCCCATGGCGAAGCGGAGCACCGTGCGGGCCACGTCCTCGCGGTCCGAGCTGCGCCCCAGCTCCGCCTGGGCCTCCGGGAACGTGAGCGGCGTGGGAGGAGGGGCCACCGGCTTCGCGGCCACGGGCGGAGTCGGCGCGGCTCCTGGAGGCATCGCGCCCGGCGCACCGGCCTGGGCCGCGACGTGCGCGGGCACGCCCTGCGCTCCCGCCTGCGCCGCGACGTGCGCGGGCACTCCCTGCCTCGCCGCGCCCTGCCCCGCCGTGCTCGCGGCACGTGCTGCTTGCGCGGGCACTCCCTGCGCCGGGACGGACGGAGCGATGTGCGCGGGGATGTCCACTCGCGGCGGCACGGGCGCTCCGGGACGCGCCTGCGCGGGCATCGCGGGCCGGCCCTGGGGCGGCGCGGTCACGGGCGCCTCCACCACCTCCTCGCCGGTGATGATGATCTCCCCTTCCAGCACGTCCGCTTCGGCATCCGAGCCGCCGCGCAGCGCCTGCGCGTAGACGGACTGGAACTCCTCCTCGCTCATCAGGTCCGGCGGCCGCTCCGCCGCCTTCTGAAGCTCCGCCGCCGCGCCCTTCGCGGGCCTCGGCCGGACCGCGTTCATGTCGATGGCCCGCAGCTGCCGGAACGCCTTCGCGTGCCGCCGGAGCAACTGGTTCATCCGGAACTCGGGGATGACCACCGGCACCACGCGCTTGCCCGTTTTGAACGCGATGGCGTCCAACGTCGTGAAGTCATGCGGGTTCACCACCGCGACGCTCAGCCGCGTCGCGTCCGCCCGCATCGGCAGGTACTCCTTGTCGTCCGCCTCGTTGGGGTTCACCAGCGCCACGGCCTTCGGGTCGGGCACCATCTCCCCGGACGCGTAGGCGCAGTTGTGAAGCCGGCCCAACGCCTTGGCCAGGTCCTGCTCGGAGAGGAGCCCCAGCTCCACCAGGTTCGTCCCCAGCCGGCCGCCGTGGACCACCTGCGACTCCAGCGCCTCCTCCAGCCCCGCCGCCGACACGAGGCCGTCCTTCACGAGCAATTCACCCAGGCGCATGGGGCCGCTTGTAGCCATGCCCCGTCACCCTCCGCAAGCACCCGGCCGGGCACGCACCCCTAGTCGTCTGGATGGTGGCTCAGCCCCACCCGGTTGCCCTCCGGGTCCCGCACGTAGAGCGTCCAGCGCGTCTCGTGCTCCAGCGGCACCCCCGCGCGGGCCAAGGTCTCCACCACCCCACCCCGCGCCTCGCGGGGAATCCGGAACACGAGCATCAGCAGCCCCGGCGCCGGATGGCGGAACGGCACCACCTCTGGCGTCCCGTCCACCGCCTCGATGGCCAGGAAGGCGCCCCCGGGGACGCCTACCCAGATGCTCCGCAGGGTGCCGTCCTCCCGCAGGTGGCGCTTCAGTTCCGGAAAGCCCAGCAGGTCGCGATAGAACGCCGTCACGCGCTCCACGTCCTTCGCTTGAATCGCCACGTGGTGGAAGCCCTGAACGTCCGTCATGGAGTTGATGGTAGGGTCTGCCGGCCCATGGCGCGACTGCTCATCGTGGAGGACAACCAGGAACTCGCCTCCCTCATCGCCACGGTCGCGGAGACCCGAGGCCATGAGGCGCTCACCGTCTTCACGGGTGAGTCCGCGCTGGAGGCCCTGGGCCCCCACTCGCGCTTCGACGCCGCGCTGGTGGACCTGCTCCTGCCGGACATCCGCGGCAGCGAGGTGCTGGGAGCCCTGCGCGCGCACGGCATCCCCGCCATCGCCGTCAGCGGTGTCTACAAGGGTGACCGCTTCGCCCAGGAGGCCATGCAGGTCCACGGCGCCTGTGCCTTCTTCGAGAAGCCCTTCGAGCTGGACGTCGTCATCAGCGCGCTGGAGGAGGCCGCCGGCGTGCCGCCCGTGACGCACGGAGAGCTGCTCGACGAGGTGGACCTGCTCGTCCTGGAGGAGCTGGTCCAGGAGACGCCCACGGAGGAGGAGCCCGCGCTCGCGTCCGCACTCGCCCCGTCCGAGCCCTCCGAACCCACGCCCCCGGAAGAAGCCCCCGGCGTGTCGGAGGCCCTGCCCCTGCCCTTCGCGCAGCGCGATGCCGTGTGGACGGAGGCCGCGCCCGCGCCCGTGCGTCAGCGGCGCCAGTTGCCGGAGTGGTCGCTCGGCGGAGACCTGGCGCACACGTCGGTGCCGAGGCTGCTCAACGCCTATTACGAAGCGCGCCACCACGGTGAGCTCAAGCTGCGCCAGGGCACGGTGCTCAAGGTCGTCTACTTCGAGGCGGGCCGCGTGGTGTACGCCGCCTCCAACCTGGCCCCGGAGCGCTTCGGCCGCTTCTGCCTGCGCAAGGGCGCGCTCACGGAAGCCCAGCTCGCGGAGGCCGCGGGCTACGCGCGCGAGCACTCGCTGCGCACCGGCGACGCGCTGCTCAAGCGTGGCCTGCTCAGCCCCAAGCAGCGCCGTCAGTTGCTGGAGGAGCAGGTGAAGGACATCCTCTGGTCCACCTTCGCGTGGACGGAGGGCGGCTATGGCTTCAGCCCCATGCGGCCGCAGCGCGCGGACCTGGTGCCGCTGTCGCTCTTCCCCGGCGACCTCATCCTGGAGGGCGTCACGCGCACGGAGACGCTGGTGGCGCTGCGCCAGCGCATGGCGCCCGGACGCCGCCTGTTCCCCACGGCGGATCCGCCCTACGGCCTGCACGAGCTGAAGCTGGCGGGGCCGCAGGCGATGCTGCTCGCGTTCGCGGACGGCACGAAGACGGTGGAGGACCTGCTCGCCCTCACGGACCTGTCCGAGCGTGAGGCCCTGGCCACCCTGCGTGGCCTGGAGCTGTCGGGCGTGCTGGAGGAGCGTCAGCAGACGCCCAACCGCCGCCAGCGCATCAGCTTCGGGCTCTGACGCCCCGCCGGCGCCGCGCGGCCCACGCCAGCGCGCCCAGCCCGAAGGCCGTCACGCCCGAGCCTCCGCCGGAGCACCCGCATCCCGACGTGGAGGCAGGCGGCGGCTCCGCGTGCGACACGACGACCGCGCGCAGCGACGCCGTGCCCGTGTACTTCGGCGGAGCCAGGAGCGCCGTGCGCACCACGTACGTGAGCTTCGCGGTCGCGCCCGCGGGCAGCGGCACTGGCGCCACCTCGAAGTGCTGCGCGGACGCATCCACCGGCGTCACCGGCTGGCCATTCAACGTCATGCTCTGGGGCACCACCTGCGCGCCGGTGACGGTCTCCCGGTAGTGGATGGAGCTCACGTCGCAGGCGGTGTCGTTGCGCAGGGTCACCGTGACGCCCACCTGGCCGGAGTTGATGCCCTCTCCCGTCTCCGTGCGCCGATCCACCGTCACGAAGGGCCGCGCGCCAATGCGCACCGCGTGCTCGCGCGCCGCCCCGCTGGCGCCCTCGCCCGTGGCCGACACGTCCAGGGTGACGAGCTCGCCCACCAGGGACTCCAGCTGCGTGTCCTCCGTGGCCAGCGACACCGAGTCCCCCTGGCCAACGAGCGACGCCAACGCCGGCCCGCCGTCCTGGGTCCACCTCAGGTCCACCGCCGAGCAGGCCCCTTCCGGAATCGTCTGGCGCAGCGTGCCCCGGGCGCCATCGCCGCAGGTGGCGATGAGCTCACCGCTCAGCTCGCCCAGCACCACGTCACGCGCCTGCCGGGAGAAGTCTTTCGTCGCCTCTGGCGCCACGACGCCGCCCTCGTGAACGCGCGCGCGCACGGTGTAGTTGGCGCTGCCGCACATGGGCGGAAGGTCCAGTGCGAAGTCGCCGCCGCCTCCGGTGGCCGTCCACGTGTCGAACACCTTGCTGGGGTCGTCGCGGTCCTCCAGCGTCACCACCGTGGTGAGGGGACGCATGCCCGTGCAGTTGAGCGGCGGATCCGTCTTCACGTGGCCGCGCAGCATGCGCTCCTCCGCCGGCTCCAGGTCCACCAGGGTCTTCACCGATTCCAGGGGCACCCAGCGCGGCTTCACCGAGACCTCCACGTCGGAGGAGGCACTGTCGAGGGCGAAGCCGTCCACGGTGATGCGGTTGAAGGCGCGCAGCTTCAACTTCAGGGGCTCCGCGCAAGTCCCCCCGGCGAGCAGCACGGAGTTGCCCTCGATGGGGTCCTGGCCCACGGGACGCTGGTCATTGCCCTGGAGGGCCGTCACCGACACGTTCGAGGGATTCTCCAGGATCGACCAGAACGTGGACACCGGCGGCAAGCCTGGCGTTCCGGGAGTGCCCCCGCACACGTGGGTCGCCTGGGGAAGCAAGGCCGTGCCGGAGAAGACGTCGCGCGAGGGGTTGGTGAACGGCGCCTCCGGGGGACCCCAGGGGTGGAGCCGCACCGGGACGGTCGTCGCGGGGGAGTCCCACGTTCCGTCGTTCGCGGTCACCGCGTAGTTGTAGGTCGTCATCCCCGGCTTGCAGCGGTCCACCAGGGAGGAAGGGGGCATGA
Source organism: Corallococcus sp. M7 (assembly GCF_054512695.1). Lineage (NCBI taxonomy): Bacteria > Pseudomonadati > Myxococcota > Myxococcia > Myxococcales > Myxococcaceae > Corallococcus > Corallococcus sp. M7. The sequence goes on along the minus strand of NZ_CM137252.1, from coordinate 4,073,235 downwards.
ACGTGGCCACGCCCGCCTTCACGTCGAGCCTGGGGGCCGCGGGGGGCGTCGTCCAGGTGTAGCTGACGGGCTCGCAGCCGGTGGTGCCCCGCTTGGCGGTGAAGGTGCCGGAGGGCCCTCCCATGAAGAAGTCGTTGCTCGCCGCATCCACCTGGGGCGCTCCAGGCTTGAGCGTGTGGTTCAGCACCAGCGCCACCACCTTCGACGTGTCGTGCGCGCGCAGGCCGTCGGAGGCCACCACGTCCAGGTACGACGTCTGGGACGCGCAGATGCCCGAAGGCGCGGTGAGCGTCAGCTTCAGCCCGCTGTCCTCGCGCGAGTCGAGCGGCGACTGAACGACGGCGATGGGACTGCCCGCGCGCACGGTGGCGGACAGCCGCACCGCGTCCCCGTCCGGGTCGCGCAGCTTGAGGTCCACGCTCTTCGTCTCGCCCTCGTCCACGCCGAGTGTGGAGGGCAGCTCGCTCACGGTGGGAGGGCTCGCGTTCCGGTAGATGAGGACGTTCTGCGCGGGCCCGTTGAGGATGGCGACACAGTAGGACGCATCCGCGCAGGCCAACCGCAACGCGGCCTGGGGGATGCCCGTGGGCAGGGACGTGTTCTGCCGCCAGAGCGTGCCCGGGAGGGCGGGCGGAACCACCGGCTCCGCGCTGTACGCCGCCACCTTGCCGTCCTGCTTGAGGAACAGCAGCCCGAAGCCCGTCCCCGCGCTGGAGCCGCTCACCGTGTCGAACGCGAGCGCGTCGACGTCGGACACACCGGGGGCCAGCGGGATGGACTCGAACGGGACGATGGGGCCGCCCAGGGTCCCGCGGAAGAGGTCCGCTTCGTTGCCGAAGAACGCGAGCGGCTGATCCGGCGTCGCGCCTGGCAGCAGCGCCACGCTGTGGGCCGCTTTCGCCGGGACGATGCCCGTGGCCAGGGAGTAGAGCCCGGTGGTGCCCCGGTACCAGAGAAAGGCGGCGGTATTCGAGGGCTGGGCCACGGCGAACAGCGCCTGCGGCAGGCCATCCGACTGCGGAGGCAGCACCGCGAGCTGAGGCTGGGCGCTGAGGCCCGTCTCCGAAGGCGTCAGGGCGCCCCACTCGGCCATGCCCTCCTTGGGGAGGAGCGAGGTCCGAAACTGCGGTGTCTGCAAGGGCCCCTCGGCGGCGACGGCATACCCCACGCCCCCGTCCGCCGTGACGCGCACCGCGCGCACCTGGAGGTCGTTGCCCTCATCGGGGAACAGGCGCTTGCCGTCATCCGCGGCCGAGCAGCCACCCACGCTCTGGAGCGTCCCGTCCAGACGGATGCCCACCACACAGGTGGATCCGCGCAGGAAGCTGCCGACCATGCCCACGTTCAGGGTCGTCACGACGCCATCGCGCGACACATACAGCTGGCCGTCGGTCGCCACGGCGAAGAAGCCGGGCCGGAAGACCGTCACGTCCTTCGGGGTTCCCGCCTGGGTCTGGATGTGGGTCCACTCCGCGCGAGCCACGCCCGCGTACAACCCCAGTCCCAGGAGGATCCACCCGACTCGCACGTTCGTCTTCCCTCTGCCCGGCGACTACCAGGCCACTTCCGCCCGGAGATAGAGGCGATCCGGAGCATCCTCCGATTCGGCCTCCAGACCCAAGCCGCTGAAGCCCAGGACCGTGTACCCCAGGGCCACCCGCAGGCGCTCGTCCAGCCGGTAAGCCACCTCCGGCCGGATCGCCGTCAGCCCCTGGTCATCCGCCGCCGACGTGCGCCGGGCCGCCTCCACCGCGACCTCCAGTCCACCCAGCAGCCGCACCGAGGGCCGCAGCGTGCCCGTCCACACCCAGCGGGAGGACTCGCCCAGGCTGGAGCGTCCGACGTGCAGGCCGGACGCCACGGAGAGCCGCTCGCCCAGCCGCACCGCCGGCATCAGCGACACCGTCTGGAGCACCCGGTCCCCGAAAGCGAAGCGGGCGCCCGGGGACAGCTCGCGCGTGAGGCCATAGCGGGCCACCACCAGCCAGGGACCGGGCCGCCAGACGAGCGCCGCGAACCCTTCCGCGAACCGGGCCTCCAGCCCATCCCGGCCCGCCGTGTGCGCGAAGTCCAACCGCCCGGAGGCCGTTACGTCCTTCATCAACTGGCCCTCCGCGGCCAGCGCCAGCACCACCTGCGTGCGGTCCACCGGGCCGGAGGCGCCGCGCGCGGGAGTGCCCTCTTCGTGGCGCAGCTCGGCGCGCACGTCCGCGCGGAAGCGCTCACGCAGCCACTGCGCGGACACGCTGGCCACGTCGCGCGTGAGGTCGCTCTGGATGTCCAGCGGGTGGCGCACGCCGCGCTCGTAGCGGGCCCCCAGGTTGAGGCCGCTCTGGCCCACCGCGTACTGGAAGCCCACGGCGCGGGCCTGGCGGATCGACATGGCGTCGTGCGCGCTCACGTCCTCCACGAACAGGGTGGTGCCGTCCCCCACCTCCGTGCGAGCCCCCGTCACCGCGCGGCCCAGGCCGAAGTCCGGCCCGTCCACGTCCACTGAGTAGCCGCCGTAGTAGGTCTCATTGCCGCGCCGGGCGCGCGCGTCCAGCCAGACCTGCGGACCCAGCTCCGGCCCCCAGCCGCCCTTCACGCCCACGGACGTGTCGTTGTCCAGGTTCACGTCCACGCCCGCGGAGGTGAACGTGTCGTTCATCCGGCCCAGGCCCGAGCCGCGCTCGTGCAGCCGCTGCCGGTGCCCCGCGGACACGGTGAGGCGGGACGTCAGCACGCGGGACACCGATACGCCCAGGGACGTCCGGCCACCTTCGAGCGCGGCGCCCTCGCCGGGCACCTCCGTGGCGCGCAGCCAGCTGTCGCGCAGCTCCAGGCGCACGGTTCCTTCGTCGCGCTCATAGGCCACGGCGGCGCCCAGCGTGCGGGCACCGAAGGGCGTGTCCTCGAAGGGCAGGCGCGGATCCGCCGAGCGGCGCTCGTCGCCCAGGAGCGTGAGCGCCAACGGGCCCACGGGCTGCGTGACGCGCAGGGACAGCTGGCGGAAGCGGGCGGCATCCAGGTGCGCGCCGTCGGAGAAGCCCTTGGAGCGCTCGCGCCACACCGCCGCCACGGCGCCACCGTGAGCGGGGCCCAGGACTCCAGGGCCACTCAGGCGCAGGGTCACCGCGCCGCCGTGGTCATCCTGCGTGCCCACCGGGCGGAGGAAGGACAGGCCGCCATCGTCCGACACGCCGAACACGGAGGACTCCACCGCGAGCCCCCGGCTGCTCGCGGCCTCCGCGAGGAGCGAGTAGCCCCACAGCTCCGTCTGCCCCCGCCCCGACAGCAGTTGGAAGGGCGCACCCAGCCGGCGCTCGCGCACGGCGGACAGGCCGACGGTGGAGTCACGCCAGCGCGCCCAGGCCTCGCCGCCCACCGAGTCGCGCGGGTCGCCCGTGTGCAGGACGGCGTAGTCCACGACGAGCACCGGCTCCGGCGCCTCGGTGAGCGCGTCCGTGCGCAGGAGCGACGCGCCAGCGAGGAACGACAGCGGGCGCGCGAGGAGGATACGGCCCGCGAGATAGTCGATGTCGTAGTCGCGGCCCCGGATGAGGTGCTGCTCGCCCAGCGGCAGGCCGGTGACGCCGTCGCGCACCTCCACGCGCACCAGCTCGGAGCCCTCCGCCACGGTGCCGCCGCCCAGGTAGTAGAGGCTGCCGCCCGTGGCCCGCAGCTCTTCATGCGCGGGCGTCGCGGCCAGGCCGCGCGTGGGGTCCACCAGCCCGCCCGCGAACGCGTCCAAGCCCACGCTCACGGGGCCCAGCTGTTCGCGCAGCTCCGCGTAGGGGCCAAAGAGCGGGCGGTGGTAGCGGCCCACCTCGCGGTCCTGCAGGAGCGCGCGGTAGGTGCCGAAGCCCGCGCGGCCGTACTGCTCATGCCGCGCTTCCAAACGCAGGCGCCCCTCCGTGGGGTTGGGCGTGAGGGACACGGAGTTGTCACCCCACTCCGCCGGAGCGAGGTCGGGGTCGGGCCAGCGGTCGAAGCGCTCGGGCCTCCGGGGACGCAGCCAGTCCGCGAGCGGCGCGTCGTCCAGTTGGCGTAGGTCGGTGTCGGTCAGGTCCAGCTCGCCCACCACCTGCACGGGGCCCAGCCAGGCCTCACCGTGGAGGGCGCCGCGGCCCCGCAGCCGGAAGCCCCCGCCGGCCGGCGCGAGGCTGGCCTCCACGTCGAGCAGGCCCACGACGAAGGGCTGGGCACGCGCTTCGACCGTCACGGACACGGCGATCCCTGGCCGCTGTGGCGGGGCCAGCGAGAGGGGGACCGTGTTGCGTCCCGACACGAGCCGCACGGGCAGGCGGACCTCGCCTTCGGGGACCGCGACGAGTTGAGTGTCCCGGGTCGTCACCTGGGTGCCGGGGGCCACCTCCAGACGCAGGAAGGTGTCTCCCGTGGGCAGGGGGGCGTTCGGGGACAGCCCGTGCACGGCGCCCACGCGCACCTTCTCGCGAGGGATGACGATGAAGCCGTGCTCACCGCGCCGGACCACGTCGAAGGACTGCTGGGTGAACACCACCGCGCCATCGGGCGAGGTGGTGTTGATGGCGATGACGTTGTCCCGGCTCGGATCCAGCAGCACGCTCGCGAGCCACGCGCCGGAGTCGTCCACGGTGGCATCCACGTCGCCCGCGCGGACCCGGTCTCCGGGAGAGGCCTGGCCGCTGATGAGGAAGCGCAGTTTGCCGTGGTCGGCGGCGCGCGCCTCGGGAGGCCGGCCGGAGGCAGAGGTGGGGGCCGCGTGAGGGCGCGTGGGTGGAGTCCGCACGGCGAAGTCCTGGAGGGCGGCGGCGCCCCACGGCACCTCCACGGTCGCGACGCGGGGGACCACCTGGCTGGACGTCGGAAGGCTGCGCGGATCCACCTTCAGCGCATGGCGGCCGGGGCGCAGGTGCGGACCGCCGGTGAGGTCCGGCACGCGCGAGTCCACGCCGGTGAGGTGGTAGCGGCCGAAGGCATCGGTGCGTACCTCACGGCCGGTGGCCAGCACCAGGCGCACGTCCGAGAGCCCAGGCTCATCGGGTCCACAGAGCCCATCTCCGTCCACGTCCACGCAGACGCGCCCGGCGATGGTCGACGCCTGCGTGGGTAGATCCGCGGACAGCGACTGCGCGGACGCCACGGTCGACAGCAGGAGCAGCGCGAGCAGGACGCCCACGGTCGAGCCCGTCAGCGAGGCCCTCCGCCACGCCCCGACGCTCAAGGCCGCACCTCTTCCATCGCCGTCACGCCGGTGCGCACGTCCGCCACCGACACGCTCACGGGGCCCTTGGCGCCCTGCACGGTGAAGCGCGTGAGCCCGTCCTGCATGGACACATCGCCCTTCTCACCCTCGGACAGCGCGACGTGCACCGGGCGATCCTTCAGCACCTGGCCGCCCGGGTCCTCCACCCAGCACGTCACGCGGGCACCCTCCACGCGCACGCGCACGTTGACGGGCAGCGGCGGCGCCAGTTTCACCGACGTATCGATGCGCTCGGGCACCAGCGGCTCGGACTCCGGGAACACTGGCCCCTGGGGGCCCAGCACGTGCACCGTGACGTCGAGCCCCGGCCACACGGCGTGCGACACGCGCACCTTGCCGGGCACCCACCCGCTCACGGACAGCGTCCCGTCATCCCCCGTCACCTGCTCCTTGCCGTTCACCCGCAGCGGCTGACGGGGCACCGGCCAGCCCGCCAGGTCCACCACGCCCGCCACAAGCCCCGAAGGCACCCGCCACACCGCGAGCCGCGCGGGCTCCGTCCCGAGCGGACCGTATGCGCGCGCCATCACGTGCGTGCTCTGCTGGGACCCGTTCTCCGGCGCGGTCCACGGGACCGTGAACGTCCCCGGAGGGGACTCCACCGGCGGCCCCACGGTCCCCTCGGAAGAGGCCACATCCACCTTCGCGTCCGGCCGAGGCTGCCCGGCCGCGTCCCGCGCCGTCACCACCACCCGCGCCACCGAACCCGCGTGCACCGTCGTCTCGGACAGCGACACCGTCACGTCGCGCACCGGGCCCCGCACCAACTGCATGGGCAGCGACTCGCGTGACCCCGGGCCCCGCTGCGGCCATGCCGCCTCGATGAGCTCATCCGCCGCGAGCTTGCGCGGCGCCGTGTAGCGCCACTCCAGCATGCCGTTCGTGTCGCGAACGGGCCCGGCCAGCCGGCCGTACTTCGCTTTCACCGTGACGCGCGCATCCGCCACGGGGAGCCCCTTCGGATCACTCGTCGCGCATAGCAGCCGGGCCTGGGACGCGCCGTCCGCGGGCAGCCGCTCCGGGTTGAGCACGCACGCCAGGCCATCCGTGGGCGGCAACTGGAGGTCGATGGCGATGCGCTCCACGTGGCCCGTTTCGTCCTTCACCTCTCCGCGGGCCAGCGGATAGCCGGGAGGAACCACCAACGGCAGGACGAAGCGCCCTGCCGCGTCCACCGGCGCTGGCCCGAAGCGCGTCCCCGCCACCTCCAGCGACACCTGCCCCCCGGGATCACTCCGACCGGGCAGGTTCACCGATGCCGCCAGCGGAACCAGCAGCCGCCCATACGCCCCATGGACCGACTGCGGATGTGGCCACGCGGACAGCGCGACGAGAATGGCCGCCTCGGGAAAGCGCGTCGACGGCAGCACGTAGCGGGCGGTGTACGTGCCCGGCCCCGTGTGCTGGAGCCCCTCCACCTGCCCGGTGCTCGCACGCAGCACCGGCGGCGCGCCGCTGTCATCCGGCGTCCCATCCTGCCGGAGCCGCTTCACGGTGAGCGTCGCCTCCGTGTCGCGCCCCTTCACCGGCAGCGCGGGCTCCAGCGACAGCTCCATGCGGCTCGCGGGCGGCCCCACGTCATAACGGCCCTGGGCCTCCTCGCCGTCGCCCTTCACGCGCACCACCACCTCGCGCGCTTGAGCCTTGGGCACCACGACCCAGGTGCGCAGCGGCGGCGCCTCCGGTCCGGGCTTGAGCTCCGCGCCCTCCGCGGTCACGGAGGAGGGGGTGAACGCCACCGGCTGGCCCCCGGCGTCCCGGCGCACCACCGCGACCGTGAAGCCCTCCGGCGGCACGGGCGCGTCCGGGCCGAGCAGCTCCAGCGAAGCCGCCCAGGCCGGGGCAGAAACCAAGATCAACGCGGAGAGCAGGAGACGTTCCAGGGCGTGCCGACTCTACAAGGCCCTCCGCCGGGACGGCACCACTTTGGTACCATGAGCCGCACGAAGGCGGTCCCCTTCGTCACGAAGGGTGCTCCCGTTACGCCGCCCCACCCACGAGGTGGGCCTCTTCTCACAGGACCCGAAGCCCCACCCGGTGGATCAGGGCGTGGAACCGCCGGTGGGCTTCCAGGGGTCCTCGACCTCGACGATCGGCCGCGTGTCCAGGACCAGCTCGCGCTTCTCTTCCTGGCGCGCGCCGCCCACCCCCACGGCGCTCACCTGGACGGTGTTCTTGCCCTTCTCGAGCGGGACCCCGAGCTTGAAGTTCCCCTCCTCGTCCGTCAGCACGCTGGCGCCGTTCACCGTCACGCGGCTGCCCGGCTCCGTGCGGCCGGCGATGGCGACCTCTTGATTCCGCTGCGTCTTGCCCTTGGGCCAATCCATCTTCAGGAACACGGTGCTGGGGATGGGGGCCGGCGCGGTGGGGGCCTGGCCAGGTCGAACGATGGACTGCTGGCCGGCGCGCACGATGACGTACTTGCCCTCCTTGCCGGTCAGCTTCACGTCGCCTTCACGCGTGCCCACGCTCACGGTGCCCTTGCCGTTGTTGCTCATGGTGAAGGTACCCTGCGAGGTGCTGGCCTCCGCGTCGCCGTTCTTCGCCTTCAGGATGAAGGTGTGGCGGACGCTGGGCCGGCCTCGCACGGTGGCGGTGGCCAGACCGCTGCTCAGCATCACCCTCGACAGCTCGTTCGAGATCTCCTCCACGGAGATCTCCGTCTCCGCCTCCATGCGCAGCTCCACGGACTCACCGTTGAGCACCACGGCCCAGGATCCACGCCCGGTGCGCACCACGTCCGTGGGCCGCAGCGGCATGTCCTTGCTGGCGGGCTCCCACGGCCCGTCGCCATGCCGCACGTCCACCGTGCCTTCGAAGGAGCTCAGCACCAGCTCCACGGCCTTCTTCGCCTCCGCCTGCGTGACGGCGGGGCGCGGAGGTGCCTGGGGCGGCAATGGCGCGGGAGGCTCCCGCAGGAAGACGAACCAGCCCACCGGCAGCGCGGCCAGGATGAGCACGAGCCCGATGAGGAACGGCGCCTGTCGCCTGCGGGATGGGGGAGCAGCCATGCGAAGGCCCTAGCTACCACACGCGCCGGGCTTCATGCCCGGGGCAGCACCACGGTGAACCGGGCCCCCTGCCCTTCTTCCGAGCGGACCTCCAGCGTCCCCCCGGCCTCCGTGACGATGCGCCACGCGACGCTCAGGCCCAGGCCCACATTGGACCAGATGTCCTTGGTGGTGAAGAAGGGCTCGAAGATGCGCGGCCGGATGCTCTCCGCGATGCCCTTGCCGGTGTCCTCCACCTCCAGGGTGCACATCCCGTCACGCTCACCCGTGCGCAGGGTGAGGCGCTTCACGGGCGTCTTCAGCATGGCGGTGCGCGCGTTGGACAGGAGCGCCAGCACCACCTGCGACAGGTGACCGGGGTCCGCCTTCACGCGAGGCACCTCCGCGCCCAGCTCCGTCACCAGCTCGATGCCCTCCCCGCGCGTCTGGTTCTCCGTGAGGCTCAGCGCGTCGCGCACCACCGCGTTCAGGTCCACCGGCCGCAGGTCCGGGCGCTCGCGCTGCTGGGAGAAGCGCAGCAGGTTCTGGGTGATGTCCTTGCAGCGCTTGGCGCTCTGTTCAATCTTGCGCAGCGTCTCGAAGTCCATGTCGTCCGGCGCCCGGTCCAGCAGCAGGAGCTGCACGTTGCCCAGGATGCCGGCCAGCGGGTTGTTGATTTCATGCGCCACGCCCGCGCCCAGCTGGCCCACCGCCGCCAGCTTCTGGGCCTCCACCAGCTGCAACTGCGCCTGCCGCAGCTCCGCGGTGGCCTCCTCCACCCGGACGCGCAGGTCGTCGTTCCAGCTCATCAGCCGCGCGCGAGACGCCTCCAGCTCCGCGCCCATGCGGTTGAAGGTGGACGCCAGCTCGCTCAATTCGTCCTGGCCCTCCACGCGCAGGCGGCGCTCCAGCTCGCCGCGGCCATAGGCCTCCGCGCCCACCACCACCTCCGCGAGCCGCCGGTCCAACCGCCGCGTGAAGAGCGCCCCCAGCGCCAGGAGCACCAGCAGCGCGCCCGCCACGGACGCGAGCACCGTGGTGCGCAGCTCCCGCACGGGGGTCAGCGCCAGGGCCTCGTCCTCCGTCACGACGACGCCCATCTCCAGCGTGTTCACCCACGCCACGCTCACCCGGCGCGCGGGGTCCTTCAGCTGGAAGCTGCGCCCACCCTCCGCGTTCAGGGCGGACGTCAGCGCCTCGCGCAGCTCCGGCTCCAGCGCCACCATGCGGCGGGTGGCCTCGGAGCTGGCCACGACGCGCCCCTCGGAGTTCACCACGTCCAGCCGCTGCCCGTCGTTCGCGCGCCGGGCGAGCAGCGCCTCCAGCTGCGTGAAGACGAGCTCCGCGATGGCGTATGGCGCATCCTCCGAGGAGCCCAGCTTCACCGCGACCGCCACGGCGGCCACGCCCGAGCCCGCGTGCACGTACGCGCTGCCCAGCGCCGCCTGGCCCTTGCCCCCGTCCCGGAAGTTCTCCACCGGCACCGCGTGCGCCAGTTGGGGAACGCGCGCGGCGTCGAAGGCGGGATGGCGCTCGAGCGGCTCCGCGCTCCGGAACACCGCGGGCCCCAGGGGCTGTCCGTTCGCGTCCGCCTGGATGACCGCGCTCACCGAGGTGGACTGGCCATACAGGAGCATCAGCATGCCGCGCACCTCGTCGGGCGTGGCGCGGTCCCAGGGCAGGAGCTCCGCGGAGCGGGCGAGGCCGTTGACGACCTCCATCAGGCTCGCCTCCACGGCCTCGGCGGTGGCGGTGGCGAGCGCGCGCTGCTGCTCGTCGATGCGCTGGGCCAGCGCGTGCTCCGAGCGCGACAGCAGCAGGAAGCCGACGATGGCCAGGGGCAGCACCGTCGCGGCGAGCATGAAGAGGACCAGCTGCTGGTAGAGCCTCATCCAGTGACGGACCGGACCACGCGCTCCAGGTCGCTGCGCAGGAAGACAGAGCCGGAGATGGCCTTGGCCCGCTTCTTCATGTCCGCGGCCCGGCGCGCCAGCTCCGCGTGGTCATGCGACACGCCGTCCGTCATCACCGCCACGACGGACACGCTCATGATGGGGAACTCGCGCTTCTCCCCGAAGCGGTCCTCCGCCTCGATGTGGCCGCGCTCCCGGTCCTGTCGGTCGTAGTAGAGCGGGATGATGCGGTCGAACTGTTCAATCGCCCGCTGGCACACCCGGTCCACGGACTCCACGGAGGTGATGAAGACGAAGTCGTCCCCGGCCACGTGGCCCAGGAAGTCCCCCGGCGCGCCCTCCTGCTGGAAGACCTCCCGCATCAGGTCGCCCGTCTGGCGCACCACGCCGTCCGCCTTCGCGAAGCCGTAGTAGTCGTTGTAGGCCTTGAGGTTGTCCAGGTCCAGGTAGCAGAACGCGAACGGCTGACGCGCGCCCAGCCGGCGCTGCACCTCGCGCTCGATGGCGGTGGAGCCCGGCAGCTGCGTGGTGGGCGAGGAGGACAGCTCCTGCTCCTTGCGCCGCAGCATGCTCTCCACGCGCGCGCCCAGCTCCAGCGCGTCGAAGGGCTTGGTGATGTAGTCGTCCCCGCCCAGCTTCAGCGCGCGGACCTTGGACGACGTCTCCGTGCGCGCGGAGATGAAGATGACGGAGATGTGGCCGCTGGCGCGCTCGGCCTTGATCTCCTCCAGGAACGCGAACCCGTCGCCGTCCGGCAGCGTGACGTCCAGGAGCACCGCGTCCGGCCTGCGCTCGCGCAGCGAACGCCGGCCCTCCTCCACGCTGTGCGCGACGCCGACCTCGAAGCCCAGGCCCTCCAGCACCTCGCGGCAGATGGAGGCGATCTTCGCGTCGTCATCCACCACCAGCACGCGCCCGTGCTGCGCCCCGGCGCGGCCCCGCGCCAGCGAGTCCACCGTGGCCAGCAGCTTGTCCCCAGCCAGGGGGCGCACGAGGAACGCGTCCGCGCCGGCCCGGAAGGCGCGCTGGCGCTCGTCGAACGCGGACGTGAGCAGGAGCGGCGCACGGCGCGTCTCCGGATCATTCCGGAGGATCTCCGCCAGCCGCAGGCCGTCCACGTCCGGCAGCCGCACCGACACCAGCACCACGTCCGGGTGGAGGTTGCGAGCGGCGGCCAGGCCCTCCTCCGCGGTGGACGCCAGGCGCACGCGGTAGCCCCGGGCGCCGAGCAGCGCCTTCATGATGTGGCCCACCTCGGGCTCACCTTCGATGATGAGCACCTTGCCGCGCGAGTCCGCGCGGATGGGCTGAGGCGCCGGCAGCAGCGTGTCCACGGCCGCCTGGGACAGCACGTCCTGGGGCGGCTCCGTGGGGAGCACGGCGATGAAGCGCACGCCGTTCTGGGAGGGCTCGGACCAGATGCGGCCGCCGTGGGCCTCCACGATGTTGCGGCAGATGGGCAGGCCCAGGCCGGTGCCGCGCACGGTGCGGTTCGCCTGCGTGCGGGCCTGCTCGAAGCGGTCGAAGATGCGCTCCAGGCTCTCTTCCGGAATGGGGTCGCCGCTGTTCCAGCAGGAGAGCACCACGTAGCCGGGCAGGCTGGACGTGGCGCGCAGCTCCACGCGCACCTCGCCGCCCTCCGGCGTGAACTTCACCGCGTTGTTGAGCAGGTTGTTGAGCACCTGGTTCACGCGGTTGGGGTCCACCATGGCGCGCAGCGGGTGCTGCGGCAGCAGGGGCACCACGCGGATGCGCTTCTCCGCGAAGGCGGGCCCGTACTTCTCCACCACGCGCTGGACGAGCTCCTCCAGGTAGATGCGCTCGAAGCTCATCTTCAGTCGGCCCTGCGCGTACTTCGACAGGTCCAGCAGGTCGTCCACGATGCTGTTGAGCTTCTCCGCGGAGTCCTTGGCGAGCGACAGGTAGCGGTGCTGCCGCTCGTTGATGTCCCCCGCCATCCGGTTGAGGACCAGGTCCAGGGCGCCGGTGATGGAGGTGAGCGGCGTGCGCAGCTCGTGGCTCACCATGGAGACGAAGGTGTCCTTGCGCTCCTCCAGCCGCTTCTGGTCGGTGATGTCCCGCAGCACCACGCACACGCCACGCAGGGTGCCGCGCGCGTCGTTGACGGGCGTCACGGTGGTCTGCACGGTGCGGTCGAAGAGCTTCACGTCCTCGCGCAGCACCTGGTGGCCGCTGTACTCCAGGTTGCGGACCAGTTGGAACGGCTGGAAGCCCAGGCGCTCCTCCAGAAGCCGGTTGGAGGGCCCCTGCCCCTCCTCACCCGCGTGCAGGATGCGGCGGGCCGCGGGGTTCATCACCACGATGTCGTTCTTCTCGTCGGTGAGCACCACGCCGTCCGCCATGGACGCGACCATGCGCTCCATGCGGTGGCGGGCTTCTTCTTCCGCGGAGCGCAGCGACTGGATGGCGTCCGCCGTCTGGTTGGCGAGCACGTCCAGCAAGAGCCCGTCGTCCTCCGTGAACGCATCCGCGCGGTGGGAGAACAGCGACAGCATGCCCACGGGCTTCCCCGCGGCGGTGAGGTTCACCGTGAGCTGGTTGGGGTAGACGACGGGGGACGCGGAGTCCTTGGTGGTGGTGCCGGTGACGCGGGTGATGACCCGGTCCTCCGGCAGCGGCAGGCCGCTGCTCTTGCGGTACGCGCCGAGCATGGACTCCTTGACGCCCAGGAGCGCTTCTTCCCCCACGTTGCCCACGCAGCGCAGGCGCAGCGTGGCGCCCCGCTGACCGTCCGGCGCGATGAGGGCCGCGCCGCAGTCGTACGGCAGCACGCGGGCCACGGCGGTGAGCACGCGGTCGATGATGGCGTCGTAGCTGGCCGGGTCGTTCGCGCTGGCGCGGCTGACCTCGTAGAGGACGAAGAGGGCCTCCACCCGCTGGTGCAGCTGGCGGATGAGCTTCTCCTTGTCCTTCTTGAGCTGGGCGAACTCCACCGCGTTCTTCACGGTGATGAGCAGGTCGTTCACGTCCCAGGGCTTGGTGACGTAGCGGTACACCTGGCCCTGGTTGATGGCCGCGATGATGTCCTGCGGGTCCGTATAGGCGGTGAGCAGGAGCGTCGTGACGTCGATGCCCTCGGCCCTGGCGGCGTTGACCAGGTCGATGCCGGTCATCTCCGGCATGCGCTGGTCCGTGACGAGCACGTCCACGGACTCGGTACGCAGGATTTCCAGGGCTGCCTTGCCGTGGGGGGCGGTGAGGACGCGGTAGCGTCGCTGGAACATCCGGCTGAGGATGTCCAGGACGTCGGCCTCGTCATCGACGAAGAGCAGCGTATGGCGGAGGTCGGACACGGCGGCGCCAAGTGTACGCCGAGATCAACGCGCCTCCTCAAGCCGCGAGAAGGACGGGTGGGGGGCAGCACGGCGGGTATGGGTGGGGGTACTGAACAGATTGACTCTACACGTATGTTCAGGGAGCATGGGCCACTGAAATTCTGTTGCCCATCACCGCCAGAGCAGGCGGGCGACCGAGCGAAGGAGTGCGGCCATGGAAGAGCTCACGGAGCGCCAGCGCGAAATCCTGACCTTCATCGTGAAGGAGACGGAGGTCCGAGGCTTCCCCCCGACCATCCGGGAGATTGGGGAGCACATGGACATCCGGTCGACCAACGGGGTGAACGACCACCTGAAGGCCCTGGAGCGCAAGGGTTACCTGACCCGGGGCGAGCAGCAGAGCCGCTCGCTGGTGCCCACCAAGCGGGCGAGGTTGCTCCTGGGCCTCGGGATGAAGAGCCGGGAGTCCGGCATGATCGAGATCCCCCTCCTGGGCAAGGTGGCGGCGGGTGCGCCGGCGCTGGCGCAGGAGCACATGGAGGACTCGGTCAAGATCGACAGCTTCCTGCTGGGCGGGGTGAACGGCCGGGAGGTGTTCGCGCTGAGGGTCAAGGGCCAGTCGATGATCGACGACGGCATCCACGACGGGGACTACCTCTTCGTGAAGAAGACGCCGTCGGCGCAGCCGGGGGAGATCGTGGTGGCGCTCATCGAGGACGAGGCCACGGTGAAGCGCTACTACCCGGAGCAGGACCGCATCCGCTTCCAGCCGGCGAACGCGACGATGCAGCCCATCTACGTGAACCGCTCGGACTTCCGCTCCACGATGATTCTGGGGCAGGTGGTGGGTGTGTACCGGAAGCTGCAGGGCGGCCGGACGTAAGCAGTGACTTTCCGCCCGGGCATTGTGAGCCCGGGTGGTCAGCGGACGGGGCAGGCACCGCAGTCGAGCGATTGGCCGCAGCCGTCCGGCACCACGGAGCCGCAGGAGCGTCCCAGCGAGGCGCAGGTCGCGGGCGTGCAGCAGGTGTTGTCCGCGGTGCAGGTCTGTCCCTGGGGACACACGCCGCAGTCGATGCGGCCGTGCGGGGTCTCCGTGAAGCCGCAGGCGACGTGGATGCTGGCGCAGAGTTCGGGCGCGGGGACGCCGTTCATGGAACGGGGGCCCCGCAACTTCTCCTTCAGCGCTTCCAGCGAGAGATAGGAGGCGACGGGTGCATCAGCGGCGGGCGTCTGGATGTTCACGCCGCGATTTGCATCTGGAGCCAGTGCGCGGACCTGGGCGTTCTTGAAGCCAATCCCACTCAGGACATCGAGGCCTCCGTGACCGGTCATCCACAGTCCGGCTTCGGTTCCTGGAGGTGGCGCTTCGGTGAGGACCACGAAGGTCCCACCGCGCAGGTCCCCGTAGGGCATGGACAGCAGCAGTCCCCGGCTGTCCCCCAGCAGCAGTGACGCGGGACCGAGGGCCGTGGGCATGAAGTCGAGCGGACTCAAGCCCTGGAGCCGGATCAACAGCCCTTCGTGAACGATGACCTGTTGCTGAGCCTCCCCCCGGAGGACACTGAAGCCCCGGGTGACGTGCACGCGCTCCACCGACGTCACGGTGCCCAGCCCCGAGTTCTGGGAGCGGGGCCAGGTCTGGGGATCAGGCGGAGGTGGTGGCTCCGTGCAAGCCAGCGTCAGGCCCAGCAACAGCAGACCGCACAAGCGCGACATGTGTCTCCCCCTCGGACTTCCGGCACGGCGCGACAATCACACTTCGGTGAACCGTATTCCCGTGGCGCGGATGCGCTCCAGCGCGAGCTTGATGTCCTCGGAGATGATGAGGGCGATGGGCCATCCCCACGTCCTGAACACCTGAACATCGCCGACCTGGGCTGGGTCGATACGCATGCCGTCGACGTCGCGATACTGGCCCACCCGGTCCGGCCGGCCATCTTGAGGCGTCCACCGGATCACCTCGTCGGAAGCTTCGTCATCAATGCAGCGGATGAGCCGGGTCGCCACGAGGATGGCGTACGGCCCCTGATGTCCATGGACGTCCACGGGCACAAGTTGGATGTCCTGCGCTGCCAGCTCTGAAAAAACAGCTGCGACCCGCGCGCTGACAACGGGCGTGCTGAAGCCGGCCAAGGAGAAGTCGAGGGGCGTCCCCGGATGCTCCACGGGGACGAGCAGCCCTTGTTGCTGAGGAACGGGGCGGCCCTCCCTGAACAACCAAGGGTCTTCGACCTCGTTCCCACTCGCGTCCAGCGGAATGCCCAGTTCCCATCGACCTGGGAGAGTGACGTCATCGAGAAGCCGAAAGTAGCGCCGTGGCATGGATGGCTCCGGATTCACTCGCTTCTCATGAGCAGCTTGTGGAGGCCTGAGCCTTCCGTGGTGGCCTCTTGTGCCAACTTCCTGAGCTCAGCGACGAGAGCTTCGCGACACTGGTCGACACTGCGACACCCGCGTGTAGCCTCCTCCAGTCGGTCATAGACGCGCTGATGGTACCGCTGAGGATGGGGGCCTCGATGTCCCGGAACCTCGACGACGTTCTCCGGGTCCTTCAACTCCATCCCGGCCTTCTTGAAGATGCGTTGGAAGCGCGGCGTCCACGGGCCTCCTCGATGAACGGAAACATTGTTTCGTAGGGTCGCGAGGTGGTGCTTCTGGCTGCCACCGTTTGACGACATCGCGACCGCGTTTGGCGCCAGCGCGATGGTGAAGCCATCCGCGGTCATCGCCACGGACCGCACGCCACCCATGCCCGCGTACGCGAAGCCCGCCTGTGCCTCCACCGCGAGCGCCGCCTGCGCCGAGCCCGGGAGCACTGGGGTCTTCGCCGCGAGCCCTACCGTGTTGCCCACCGCCGCAGTGGCCAGCATCACGAAGACCCGCGCGGCGTTCTTCCCCAGCACCTTCCCGTAGCCCTCCCCTGCTTCGCGCAAATCGTCGAACGTCAGCGCCCGGTCCGCCTGCTTCACCAGCGTCAACCACCCGTTCAGCAGGCCCCACACCGTGTCCACGCCCAGATACGCGATGGCCGTCGCGGTCATCAGCGCCGCCAGCCCCTTGGACACGGGCTCGGGCAAGGACCACAGCAGCAGGTACACCGTGACCGAGGCAGTCACCGTGGCCAAGACCGCTTGCGGATTCACCACACCCCGCAGTGCCTCCGCCGTCTCGGCCCACACCGAGTCCATCGCCAACGCCAGGGCCAGCGCATACCGCCCGTCGCTTCCGAGCAGTGGCCCCTCCTCCAGCAGCGACAGGCAGTCCTGCCCCTGCTTCTTGCGCTCGCACCACCGCCCATAGGCGCGCGTCAGCTCCGCCGACGCATCATCCAGCAGGTGCAGCTCGCGCGCCTCCGCTTCTCCCAGGGGAAGAATCCGATGCGTGCGCGCTTCGTACCCGAACACGCCACTGCGCTCTGGCATGCCGAACAACGCCCGTGCGTCACGCAGCGGACGCGAGAATGGCCGGACGTCACGCGCGAACTCCGAAACGGCCCGCTTGAACTCGACCTTCGTCAGCTCCGCGTCCTCCAGCGGAGCCTCTTCCTCCACCCGGGGCGTCACGACGACCGGGTCCGCACGCCCTGTGTCCAGGCGCACGACCCGGCTGGACGCGCAGCCCGTCAGGAAAAGAAGAAGGCAGAGCCACCCACGGCACATGCCTACGGGCACTTCACCACGCCACCATCCGCTGCCGCCGCGGCCACACGGGCGCACGCGGCCTGCACGGCGGCCGTGTCCTTCAGGTCACGCGCGAGCCTCGCGGTGGACAACTGCAACTCCATGTTCTTCGCGTGCCCCGGCTCCGAGCCCAGGCTCGTCAGGATGCGCAGGGCGTCCTGCTTGCGTCCCATCGCCGAGAGCAGGTCCGCCAACTCCTGCATCTCTCCCACGTCCGCGCCCGACACCGTCTCCAGGGCCTTCTGCAGCTCCCCTTCCGCCGCCGCGCGGTCGTCCGCCGTCAGGTGTGCCTTCGCGAGCGCCACGTGGACGACGGCGCGGTCCTTCACCTTCAGGGACTCGCCGTAGGCCTTCAGCGCCTCCTCGCGCTTGTTCAGCTTGAGCTGGATCTCCGCCACCAGCTCCCACAGCGTCGGATCCTTGGGCGACTTCTTCGCGGCCTCCTCGTACACCGCCGCCGCTTCCGGCAACCGGCCCGCGCGCACCTCCGCGTCTCCCAGCGCCGTCAGCACCTCCGGCGTCCTCACGCCCTGCCCCGTCACCTTGCGCAAGAGCCCGAGCACCTCGTCCTGCCGCCCCTGCTTCGTCAGCACGTCCACCGCGCGCACCAGCAGGTCGGCCTTTGACGCGTCCGGCGCGGCCTCGGCCGCCTGCGTGAAGTGGCGCACCGCCTCGTCGTGGTCGCCGCGCTCCTCGGCCAGCTCTCCCAGCTGCTCCAGCGCGTTGAAGTCCTTCGGGTGCAGCGCCAGCGCCTTCTGCAGTGACTGCTTCGCTTCGTCCTTCTTGCCCAGCTGCGCCTGGATGAACCCCAGCCGGCTCCAGTTGGTGGAGCGCTTCGCGTCCAACCGCAGCGCCGCCTCGAACTCCTTCGCGGCATCCTCCAGCCGGCTCATCGACAGGAGCACCTCGCCCCTCGCGGCGGGCAGGCGCGGGTCTCCCGGCGCCAGCGTCTTCATCTCGTCGAAGGACTTGAGCGCGGCGTCGAAGTTGCCCTTGAGGTACTCGGAGTTGCCCTGGAGGTAGAGCCCTTCCGCCTGGTCCTTCGGGTCGAGCTTCGGCGTTTCAGTGCAGGCCCCGGAGGCCAGCAGGGCAATGAGCGGCAGGGCACGCAGACGCGAGGACATGAGAGGCTCCGGAAGACTCAGAAGTGATACGCGATGCCGGCGTTGACATCGAAGTTGAGGCCGTCGCCCGCGCCGTCGTCCGCGAGCCCCAGCACCGCCTGCGCGATGTTCGTTCCCAGCTCCAACTGGAAGCCCACGTGGCCCGCCAGCAGGTACTCCAACCCCACGAATCCCACGACGGACGGCAGCGGCCCCGTGCTCTGGAAGATGCCGTAGTCGCCGAACGACAACTGCACACCCAGGCCGAAGCCCCAGTACGGCCGCAGGTCCTTCTCCAGGCGGTGATAGTGCCGCGCCCCCACGATGCTGGGCAGCACGTTGAGCTCGCCCTCGTCGGTGCCGCCCGCATGCACCCAGGTGAAGCCGACCTGGACGAAGCCCTGCCACTCCGGGTGGAACCAGTAGCCCACCTCCAGGTCCAGGCCCGGGTTCAAGGACGACACCTTGTCGATGAAGCTGTTGTTGAAGCGCAGCCCCAGCGTCAGCCCGCCTCCCGGCGATGACGCGACCGCGCCGCCCAAGAGCGGCCGGGCCTGGACGACCTCACCGGGCGAATCCAGCGCGATGCTCAGCTCCTCGGTCACGGCGACCACGGTGCGCAGGAGCTCGCCGTCCTCGGAGGCCTCCGCCCGCGGGCGGGCGAGGGTCCGGCCATCCCGCGTATCCACGAGGCTCGCGGCGAGGAGGTACTGGTCTCCGAAGCGATCCAACCTGCCCGTGAGGACGTAACGCGCGCCCGTCAGCGTGGACAGCGTCTGGACGCATTCGCTCTTCTCGCAAGGGGCGCTGCCCACCAGTTCCTGCTGGCGCTCCGTGCCGACCCGTTGCTGGAGCTCTCGCTGGGACAGCACGCGCAGCCGGGGCGACTCCGCGAGCCGCCCCGAGATGAGCGACGTGATGCCTGTCGCGGCATCCTTCCCCGCCGCGTTGGCCGCCAGGGGCAGCACCGCCACGGTGAGGGGCTCGGGCTTGGAAACGGCCGCCCCCTCCTGGGCGAAGACAGGCGAGGCCAGCGACATGAAGCACGTGATGAAGAGCCGGGAGAGGCGGGACACGGCCGACACTCTACCCTCCTCCCGGCCCGCGCCCAGGCCTTCCGTGGCCGCTTCCCTGCCCGCTCACTCCTGCTGGTTGAGCTTCGCCGCGATGGAGCGCACCACGGCGCGCGGGCTGACCCGCACCGAGAAGGCCGCCAGCCAGTTGAGAACGCCGTGGATGGAGACCACCCGTCCCTGCATCATCGCCGCATAGGCGTGGCCCGCGACCTCGGGCGCCTCCGCCACGCCCGGCCGCTTGAACAGGCGGGACTCCGCGTTGCCGGCGCGCCCGGCGAACTCCGTCTTCGTGGCCCCCGGACAGTGGCAGGTCACCGTCACGCCCGAGCCCTTCAGCTCGACCGCGAGCGCCTCCGTGAACGACAGCACGAACGCCTTCGTCGCGTAGTACGTGGCCATGTACGGCCCCGGCTGGAAGCCCGCGGTGGACGCGATGTTGAGGATGCGCCCCTGCTTGCGCTCGCGCATGGGCCGCGCGAACAGGTGCGTGAGCTTGAGCAGCGCGGAGCAGTTGACCTCCACCATCTCCGCCTCGCGCCCCAGGTCCTGCTCCAGGAACGGTCCAGAGGATCCGAACCCCGCGTTGTTGACGAGGAAGTCCACCGCGAGCCCCAGCTCCTGCACGCGCGCGAAGAGCTGCTCCGGCGCGGAGGGCTGTCCCAGGTCCGCCGGCAGCACGTGCGCCTTCACCCCGTGCGCCTGCTCCAGCTTGCGCGCCAGCTCCTCCAGCTTCGCCACGCCGCGCGCGACGAGGATGACGTCGTGCCCGTCCTTCGCGAACTGCTCCGCGAACTGCACGCCAAGGCCCGCTGACGCGCCGGTGATGAGCGCCACTTTCCGCGACATGGTGATGCCTCCCAGCCGGCCGATATAGCAGCACCCGCGAGCAGAAGACCCGTGCCCACACACAAAGCGGTTGCCCGTGGCGATCCACGGCCATATTCGGAGGAGGACCCCGAGGACGTGGAGCCCGGCATGGAGCGGATGGACACCCTCGAAGCGCTGCTCTCACGCGGACGGCCGGAGGACATAGCGCTCGGTGCGCCCGGCAGGCAGGGTATGACGTACGGTGCGCTGCGGGACCTCACCACGAAGGTCCGTGAGCAACTGAATGCGTGGGGGCTGGGACAGGGAGACCGCGTCGCGCTGGTGCTCCCCAACGGTCCGGAGATGGCGGCGGCCTTCCTCGCCGTGGCGAGCGCCGCGACGACCGCGCCGCTCAATCCCGCCTACCGCGTGGACGAGCTCACGTTCTACCTGGACGACCTCCAGGCCCGGGCGCTCATCGTGCTCGAAGGAGCGGAGGGGCCGACCCGCGAGGTCGCGCGCGCACGCGGCCTTCCGCTCATCGAACTGCGTCCGACACAGGAAGGCCCCGCGGGGCATTTCACGCTCGTGGCCGGACAGCCCTTCTCCAGCGCGGCGCACTGTCCCGGCCCCGCCTCCACGGACGACGTCGCGCTGGTGCTGCACACGTCGGGCACGACGGCGCGGCCCAAGCAGGTGCCGCTGACGCACTCGAACCTCAGCGCCTCCGCGCGGCACATCGGCGCGCAGCTGGGCCTGGGGCCCACGGATGCGTGCCTCAACATCATGCCGCTGTTCCACATCCACGGGCTCGTGGCGGCGGTGCTGTCCAGCCTGGCGGCCGGCGGACGCGTGGTGTGCACTCCCGGCTTCAACGCCCTGCGCTTCTTCTCCTGGTTCGAGGAGGTCCGCCCCACCTGGTACACCGCCGTCCCCACCATGCATCAGGCGCTGCTGGAGCGAGCCCATCGCAACGCGGACAGCCTGAAGGACCACCGCCTGCGCTTCATCCGGTCCTCTTCCGCATCGCTCCCACCGCAGGTGATGGAGGAGCTGGAGCGCGTCTTCGGCGTGCCCGTCATCGAGAGCTACGGCATGACGGAGGCCGCCCACCAGATGGCCTCCAACCCGCTGCCACCGCGTCCCCGGTACGCGGGGTCGGTGGGGCTCGCCGCCGGGCCGGAGGTCGCCATCATGGACGAGGCGGGCACGCTGCTGCCCCCGGGTGTGACGGGTGAAGTGGTCATCCGCGGCCCCAACGTCATGTCCGGCTACGTGAACAATCCCGAGGCCAACGCGCGCGCCTTCACCCACGGATGGTTCCGCACGGGCGACCAGGGGGCACTCGACGCGCAGGGCTACCTGCGGCTCACCGGACGGCTGAAGGAGCTGATCAATCGCGGCGGGGAGAAGCTGAGCCCGCTGGAGGTGGACACCGTGCTGTTGGATCATCCCGCCGTGCAGCAGGCCGTGACGTTCGCCCTGCCCCACCCCAAGCTCGGCGAGGACGTGGCCGCCGCCGTCGTCCTTCGCGAGGGCCACACGCCCACCGAGCGCGAGCTGCGCGACTTCGTGGCGTCACGCGTGGCGGACTTCAAGGTGCCCCGCCGCATCGTCTTCCTCACGGAGCTGCCCAAGGGCCCCACCGGCAAGGTGCAGCGCATCGGGCTCGCGGAGCGGCTGGGGCTCACGTCATGAGGATCGCCATCTTCGGCGCGGGCGCCATCGGCGGCTTCCTGGGCGTCAAGCTGCTCCAGGCCGGCGCGGACGTGACCTTCATCGCGCGAGGCGCCCACCTGGACGCGATGCGCGCCCACGGCGTAACGCTCACCAGCGGCGGAGAGACGGTCACCGTGCGTCCGCACTGCACGGACTCGCCCGACGACGCGGGCCCGCAGGACTACGTCTTCCTCACGCTCAAGGCCCACGCCCTGCCCGCCGCCGCGCCTCAAATCGCCCGGCTGCTGGGCCCGGAGACGGCGCTCGTCACCGGCATCAACGGCGTGCCGTACTGGTACTTCCACGGACTCGAAGGCCCGTACGCAGGCCGCCACGTCGAGAGCGTGGACCCCGGCGGCGTCATCCTGCGCACCCTGCCTCCCGAGCGCGTCATCGCCACCGTGGTGTACCCGGCCGCGGAGGTCGTCTCTCCCGGCGTCATCGTGCACACGTACAACGACCGCGTGACGCTGGGCGAACCCGACGGCAGCAAGAGCCCGCGCGTGCAGGCCCTGTCGCAACTCATGATGAAGGCCGGGCTCAAGTCGCCCGTGCGCCCGCGCATCCGCGATGAAATCTGGGTGAAGCTCTGGGGCAACCTCGCCTTCAACCCGCTGTCCGTGCTCACCGGCGCGACGCTCGACGTCCTCTCCCGCCAGCCGGATCTGCGCGCCGTGGCCCGCACGATGATGCTGGAGGCGCAGGCGGTGGCGGAGACGCTGGGCACGCGCTTCCTCATCGACGTGGACCAGCGCATCCAGGGCGCGGCCCAGGTCGGCGCGCACAAGACGTCCATGCTCCAGGACCTGGAGCGCGGGCGCCCCATGGAGATCGACGCGCTGCTGGGAGCCGTCGTGGAGTTGGGGCAGCTCACCGGCAAGCCCATGCCCACCTGCGAGAACATCCTCGCCCTGGTGCGCGAGCGCGCCCGGCACGCTGGTGGCTATCCGCCGCGCGTGACGCCTCCGGCGCCCGAAGCCACCTAGTCGTTCGCGGACGGCATCACGCCCAGGTACTCCAGCGGATCCGCCGGCTTGCCGTCCACGCGCACCTCGAAGTGCACGTGGGGGCCGGACGTGCGGCCGGACTCGCCCACCGTGGCGATGACCTGACCGCGCCGGACCTTCTGCCCCGTCTTCACGCGCAGGTCGCGGTTGTGCGCGTAGAGCGTGATCAGCGGCGCCGCGTGCTCCACGATGACGATGAGGCCGTAGCCCTTCTGCTCGCCCGCGTAGAGGACCGTGCCCTCCTGCGCCGTCTTGACGGGCGTGCCCGCGGGCGCCGCCAGGTCGATGCCGTCGTGCGGCTCCTTGCCCTTCTTGCCGAAGCGGCCGTACAGCACGCCCCTCAACGGCCAGTCGAGCATCCCCTGCGTCGCGAGCCTCGGACGCGACGGCGCTCCCGGACGCCCCGACACCACGCGCGCACGCGGCTCCTCGCGGCGCGCCACCACCGGCACCGAGCGGCGCGGCGTGGACACCGGCGCCTGCCCCGGCTTGGAGAGCACCAGCTCCGGCTCCTCGTCGGACAGCGGCCCCGGGTCGCCGTACTTCGGCGGCTCGCTGCCCGGAATCAGCAGCTCCTTGCCCACCGCCAGCTCACGCGGATCCTTGATGCCGTTGGCCTGGGCCAGCTCCTCCACCGTGATGCCGTACGTCTTGGCGATGCGGTACATCGTCTCGCCCGCCGCCACGCGGTGGCGCACCGCCACCAGCTCCGGCTCCTCGTGCGAGGGCCTCAGCGCGAAGGCCAGCGGCTTGCCGTTGCTCGTCGACTCGGGCCGCACGCCGGCCGTGTCCAGTTGGGAGGAGGAAGCGGCCTGGGTGCTCGCGCAGCCGCCGAACAGCGCGGCCGCGAGCAACACCCAGAGCGCCCTGCCCGCTCGGCTGGAGCCGCCCGGCCCCAACCTCAGGCACCACCGCCTGAACCGTGCCGCTTGAAGCCCTGCAGGTTCCACCCCGAAAGCTCGGGGATGCGACCGTGGTCGGTCATCTCGAAGTGCAGCGGCGTCACCGACACGCGCTTCTCGTCGATGACGGTGTTGCAGTCGCTGCCCGGGATGTCGTCGTGCGCGTACTCCGTGCCGCCAATCCAGTAGTACTTGCGGCCGCGCGGGTCCTCCTTCTCCACGACGTTCTGTCCGTAGGAGTGCCGCCCCTGCTTCGTGATGACGTAGCCGTCCGGCTCCACGCCGCCGGGGATGTTCACGTTGAGGAGCATCCGGGGCGGCAGGGGCCGCGACAGCGCCTCCGTCACCAGCGCCCGCGCGAAGCGGCCCGCCGGCCCGAAGTCGAACGGCCCCCGCGTCACCAGGCTGAACGCGATGGCCGGGATGCCCAGGAACGCGGCCTCCATGGCCGCCGCGACCGTCCCGGAGTACATGATGTCGTCCGCCAGGTTCGCGCCGTGATTGATGCCGGAGACCATGAGCTGGGGACGATTGTCCTTCAGCAAGTGGTTCACCGCCAGATACGAGCAATCCGTGGGGGTGCCGTCCACGGCGAACCACCGCTCGCGCACCTCCTTGATGCGCAGCGGCCGGTGCAGGCTGATGGCATGGGAGGCGGCGCTCTGCTCGCGGTCAGGCGCCACCACCCACACCTCGCCCAGGGGACTCACCGCCTCCACCAACGTCTGCAGCCCTTCGGAGAAGTAGCCGTCGTCGTTGGAGACGAGGATGCGGGGGCGAGAGGTGCTCACGGTCACTGCTTCTTCGCGAGCGAGCGGAAGGCGGTGCGGCCCGCGTACCGGGCACCGGCGCCCAGCTCCTCTTCGATGCGCAGGAGCTGGTTGTACTTGGCCACGCGGTCGGAGCGCGACGCCGAGCCCGTCTTGATCTGCCCGCAGTCCAGCGCCACCGCCAGGTCCGCGATGGTGGTGTCCTCGGACTCGCCGGAGCGGTGGCTCATGATGGACGTCATGCCCGCCTTGTGCGCCATGCGCACCGCGTCGAACGTCTCCGTGAGCGAACCAATCTGGTTCACCTTCACCAGGATGGAGTTCGCCGTGCCCGTCTCGATGCCCTTGGACAGGCGCTCCACGTTGGTGACGAAGAGGTCGTCGCCCACCAGCTGAACCTTGTCGCCCAGCGCGTCGGTGAGCTTCTTCCAGCCCTCCCAGTCATCCTCCGCCATGCCGTCTTCAATGGAGATGATGGGGTACTTCTGGGACAGGTCCCGGTAGTACTCCAGCAGGCCCTGCGAGTCGTACTCCTTGCCCTCGCCCTTGAGCTTGTACTTCTTGGAGCCCTTGTCGAAGAACTCGCTCGCGGCCACGTCCAGCGCCAGGAACAGCTGCTCGCCCGCCTTGAAGCCCGCGGCGTCGATGGCCTCCATGATGAGCTTGAGCGCCTCCTCGTTGGCCGGCAGGTCCGGGGCGTAGCCGCCCTCGTCGCCCACGCCCGTGGCCAGCTTGCGGCCCTTCAAAATCTTCTTGAGCGCGTGGAACACCTCCGCGCCCCAGCGAAGCCCTTCCGCGAACGTCTTCGCGCCGGCGGGCACCACCATGAACTCCTGCACGTCCACGCGGGTGTCCGCGTGCGCGCCGCCGTTGAGGATGTTCATCAGCGGCACGGGCAGCGTGCGCGCCTGCAGGCCACCCACGTAGCGGTACAGCGGCAGGCCGTGCGCGTCCGCCGCGGCGCGCGCGGTGGCCATGGAGACGGCGAGGATGGCGTTGGCGCCCAGCTTGGACTTGGTGGACGTGCCGTCCAGCTCAATCATCCGCTGGTCCACGGCCACCTGGTCCACGGCGTCCATGCCGATGAGCGCCGGCCCGATGGTGTCGCGCACGTGGTCCACGGCCTTCTTCACGCCCTTGCCCAGGTAGCGGCCCTTGTCGCCGTCACGCAGCTCGTGCGCTTCGTGCTCGCCGGTGGAGGCGCCGGAGGGCACCGTCGCGCGGCCACGCGAGCCGCCCACGAGAAGCACTTCGGCCTCCACGGTAGGGTTGCCACGGGAATCGAGCACTTCACGCGCCAGGATTTGAGCGATCTCGGTCATAGGGCGCCGGTTCTACGAAGCACGGGCGGAACGGGCAAGCACGCTCGCACTGCCCGCCTGCTACAGTGTCCAGCCGCCGAATGCCTCCTCCTCCCAAGCGTCGCGCCACGGGCCCCGACCCGCTCCCCGGGCAGCGTGCCCGGGGCGCCCTCCTGGGCCTCGCCATCGGCAATGCCCTGGCCGTCCCCACCGCGGGGAGGCCCTTCTACGCGCCGGCCTTCCCCCAGCTCGCCGAGGGGCCGTACCAGGGCATGCACGGAGGCGGTCCGCACGACCTGCGCAAGGGGCAGGTCACTGAGCCCACCCAGCTCGCGGTGGCGCTGGCCCTGAGCCTGCGGGACATGAAGCGCTACGACGCGGGGGACGCCCTCAAGCGCTACCGGGCCTGGCAGTCGCACGCCTTCTCCGTCAGCGAGCCCATGAAGGAGCTGTTCCAGGAGTGCGACGCGAGCCTCCCGCCCGTGGTGAAGGACTCCGGCAAGCGCGTCTGGCAGAAGAACCTCCGGCGGATGGCCCCCGCGGGCGCCCTGCCGCGCGTGGTGCCCCTGGGCGTGCACCTGGCGAGGGACTCCTTCGCCCTGGCGAAGGCGGCGCTGGAGGACACCGCCCTCACCCACTTCGACCCGCGCAGCCAACTGGCCGGCGCCGGGCTGTGCGCCGCCATCGCCAAGGCGGTGACGGGCGGACCGAACTTGAAGGCCGCGGACCTGCTGCCCGCCGCGGAGGTGGGCATCTCCCTGGCCGCCGCCGCACTGGGGAAGCAGGAGAAGGACTACGTCCAGGAGGTGTCCTTCGCCGCGAAGCTCCTGCGCGAGGACCTGGCTCTGGCGGCGCAGGACGATCCACAACTCTACGGCCCGGAGCTGCACATGCACCGGCCCGGCAATAACGCGGTGCGTGCAGCGTTCCGGCTGGCCTTCTGGGAGCTCATCCACGTCCCCACCGCCGAAGCGGCGCTCCTGGATGTCGTCCACCGGGGCGGCGACACGGAGGTCCACGGCGCCGTCACCGGGGCGCTGGTGGGCGCCTTCCATGGCGAGGGTGCGCTGCCGGAGGAGTGGCGCCAGAAGGTCCTGCTGGCCCTCCAGCCCTACAACCCCCTCCAGAAGGGAACGGTGCTGTGGGAGGTGTACCACCCCCGGCACCTGCTGCTGCTGGCCCCGCCGTGAGGAGGCCCGCAAATGCGAAGCCCGCGGGGGTCGTCCGGAAGGGACGGCCCGACCGCGGGCTTGAGGACACGCCGTGGCTCCGGGGCCACGGGTGGGATGGGGTCATCAGCCGAGCAGGTCGATGACGACGACGCCTCGCGACGGCTTCTCTTCCTCGGTGTCCGTCCTCCGGTGGGGACGGTCATCGGGTGCAGGCAGTGGGAGCTCCACCACCGGCCGCTCGTAATCCTCGCGGCGGAGCCGCTCGCGGCGCTTGATTTCTTCAATGATGAACGCGTCGAGCATGGGTTCGGTTTCTCCCTCAGCCTACGTACCCCAATGTACGCCCGCCGTCCCGCCCCCTTACCACTTCCACATCTCTTTGATGCAAATTAAGAACCCCGGTTTCTTTCTGGGGACGCGACCCTGATTCCGCATGGCTGCTCGTCCAGCTCCCGACATCCGGGACAGAGCAACCGTGCCACGGATGTCAGGGAGACGTCCGTGGACGTTCAAAATTCGCCTGATCCTAATGCGTCCGCCGCGCGCCGCAACACGACTCATTTCAGGTGGCCCCCCGCCCCTTGCGTGGCACGGCTCCAGCCGAAAAGGGCCCGCCCGCCCTCCTGCTCCCTTGCACGGCACGGGCCGTACGGGATGACAGGCAGGCGGGCGGAAAACTGACGCGGTTGGTCAGCGGTGACGAAGGGCGTCGACGAAAGGCGCCGACGCAAGACGTCAGGGCGCTTCAGCGCGGCGCTTGAAGGCCTCCAGCATCTTGGGGAGCTGAGTCTCCGTCAGGGTGTTGATGATGGCCTTGGGGATGAGGGCGCCCAGGGCCATCTCGACGTTGTAGGTCGCGCGCGTCTTGCCCTCGCCCTCGGGCTCCAGCGTCCAGCTGCCCTTGTTGTCCTTCATCACCTCGCCCTCGACGAAGGTCCAGGACATGCGCTTGGGGCGCTCCTCGGTGACGCGGATGGTGTACTTGATGCGCTTCACCACATCGACCTCGTAGTGCACCTGGACGGTGTTCCCCTGGCGCTGCGAGGTGGAGACCTTCTTCACCTCCGGGAGGAACTCCGCGTAGCGGTCGTAGTTGGTGATGATGTCGAAGACCTTCTCGACGGGAGCGTTGATGGTGATGGTGCGCGTGGCGCCGGCCATGGCGGAGTCTCCGGTGGAGTGAGGGACGAGGCTGACGGACAGCTTACGGCGCGTAGCCCGGCTTCTTGTCGAACTTGTGGATGGACTGGATGAAGCGGACGGTGCCCGTCTTGCTGCGCATGACGACGGAGTGCGTCTCACAGCCGCCGCCGAAGAAGCGCACGCCCTTGAGGAAGTCGCCGCTCGTCACGCCCGTGGCCGCGAACATCACCTCGCCGCGGGCCAGCTCCTCCGCGGTGTAGATCTTGTGGATGTCGCTGATGCCCATCTTCTTGGCGCGCTCGATTTCGCCCTGGTTGCGGGGCACCAGCCGGCCCTGCATGTCGCCGCCGGTGGCGCGGATGGCGGCCGCGGCGATGACGCCTTCCGGCGCGCCGCCAATGCCCATGAGCACGTCCACGCCGGAGCCCTCGAAGCAGGTGGCGATGGCGCCCGCCACGTCACCGTCCTCGATGAGGCGCACGCGCGCGCCCGCGGCGCGGACCTCCTTGATGAGGTCGGCGTGGCGCTCGCGGTCCAGAATCATGACCGTGAGGTCTTCCACGTAGAGCTTCATGCGCTCCGCGATGGAGCGCAGGTTCTCCGTGGGGGACTTCGTCAGGTCGATGGCGCCCTTGGCGCGCGGACCCACGGCCAGCTTCTCCATGTACGTGTCGGGCGCGTTGAGCAGGCCGCCGTGGCTGGACATGGCCACGACGGAGATGGAGCCCGGGCGGCCGTAGGCGCACAGGTTGGTGCCTTCCAGCGGGTCCAGGGCGATGTCCACTTCGGGGGCGCCGGCGTTGCGGGCGCCCACGCGCTCACCGATGTAGAGCATGGGCGCCTCGTCGCGCTCGCCCTCGCCGATGACGACCGTGCCGTCGATGTTCAGCGCGTCGAAGGCGCGGCGCATCGCGTCCACGGCGGCCTGGTCGGACTCGTCCTTGTTGCCGCGGCCCATGAGGCGGGCGGAGGCGATGGCCGCCATCTCGGTGACGCGCACGACCTCCATTGCCAGGTTGCGATCCATTGTCGGGTGCTCCTCGTTCGGGAATTCGGGAAGGGAAAAAGTCAGATGTCGGAGTCGTCCGCGGCCTTCAGGCGGGCGATGGCTTCGGGCAGCCGCTGCGGTTTGCCGTCACGCCCCACGCAGGCGTGCATGGTGCGGCCGGTGCACAGGAGCGTGGGGGAGTCACCGTCGCGCAGCAGCTCGTAGGTGAACACGAGTGACGCGCGGCGCAACTCTCCCAGGGTGGTGCGGATGAGGAGCATGTCGTCGTAGCGCGCGGACGCCTTGTAGTGGGCGCTGGCCTCCACCACGGGCAAGAGGAGCCCGGTGCCCTCCAGTTCGCGGTAGCTGCCTCCG
Source organism: Corallococcus sp. M7 (assembly GCF_054512695.1). Classification (NCBI taxonomy): domain Bacteria; kingdom Pseudomonadati; phylum Myxococcota; class Myxococcia; order Myxococcales; family Myxococcaceae; genus Corallococcus; species Corallococcus sp. M7. The sequence goes on along the minus strand of NZ_CM137252.1, from coordinate 4,043,760 downwards.
TGGGCACGGAAGAACTCGCTGCGGGCGAACTCGAAGTAGCGGAAGTAGTTCGCGTAGTAGACGACCCCCATCTGATCCGTGTCGCCGTAGATGACGCGCAGCCGTGCCTCGACCATTGAGGCGCCCATATCAGGGCGGGGTGACGTGTCCAAGCGGTGGGCGCGCATGTTGGTTGCTTCTGTTCATCCGGCCGGAGAGGCTGCCGCCCCATGTCGCGCCTGATTGCCGCCCTCCTCGTCCTGTTCGCCCTGCCCGCCTCCGCCAAGGCCCCGAAGCTCACGCTGTTCATCAGCGTGGACGCCATGGGCAGCGACGTCCTGTTGAGAAACCGTCCGCGCCTCACAGGAGGCCTGGGCCGGCTGCTCTCCACGGGCGCCTACTACCCCTACGCCCGGTACGCCTACGCGGAGGCCCGGACGGCGCCGGGACACGCGACGCTGGCCACGGGCGCGAACCCCTGGCGCCACGGCATCGTGGACAACGACATCTACGACCGCGCGGCCGGGCAGGCGGTCCAGGTCTACACGGACCCGACGCATCCGGTGCTGAACGGAGAGACGCCCCCGGGTTCGGACACCAGCCCGGTGAACCTGATGGCGGAGACGCTGGCGGACCGGCTGCGGGTGTCCACGCAGGGCCGGGGCAAGGTGGTGGCGCTGTCGTACAAGTCGCGGGCGGCCATCCCGCTGGCCGGGCGCCAGGGCCAGGCTTGGTGGTTCGACGAGGCCACGGGGCGGATGGTGACGAGCACCTGGTACGCGAAGGCGGAGCCCGCGTGGATGCAGGCGTTCAACGCGCGCAAGCTGCCGGACGCGGCGTTCAGCAAGACGTGGGAGCTGCTGCGTCCGCGCGCCGAATACATCGGAGACGATGACCGCCCCATGGAGCCGGAGGCCTACGGCATGGGGCGCGTGTTCCCGCATGCGCTGAAGGGCGGGCAGCAGGCCCCCGGGCCGGCGTCGTACCGGGCGTTCGCGGTGTCGGGGTACTCGCACGACCTGCTGGTGCAGGCGGCGAAGGCGGCGCTGGAGGGCGAGGCGCTGGGCAAGGACGACGTGCCGGACATCCTCGCGGTGAGCTTCAGCGGCACGGACGCGGTGTTCCACGCGTTCGGTCCGTACTCGTGGGAGATGCAGGACACGATGCTGCGGTTGGATCAGGCGATGGGAGAGCTCATCGCCGCGGCCGAGCGCGCAGCGGGGGGCAAGGCGAACCTGGTCATCGCGCTGTCAGCGGACCATGGCGGCGCGGAGATTCCGGAGGCGTGGGCGCAGGCGGGCGTGCCGGCGGCGCGGCTCAACCCGGTGGAGGCGGCGAAGGGCCTGGCGCAGGAGCTGAAGGCGAAGTTCAACGTGGACGTGACGGTGAAGCTGCTGGAGCTGGACGTGTACCTGGGCGGCAAGGCGCTGGAGTCCGGCCAGGTGGACGCGGTGGCGGTGCGGCGCGCGGCGGCGGCGTGGCTGGCGAAGCAGCCCTATGCCGTGTGGGCGGTGGCCAAGGACGACCTGGACACGGCGCCGGACCAGGGCGGGCTCATGGCGGCGATGCGCCGGGGCTACTACCCGGTGCGCAGCGGCGACGTGGTGTTCATGGCGAAGCCGTTCCAGGTCGTCAGCGACTACCCGCGCGGCACGAACCACGGCACGCCGTACTCGTATGACACGCAGGTGCCGGTGGTGTTCGCGGGCAAGGGCGTGAAGCCGGGGCTGTTCCTGGAGGAGATCAACCCCGTGGACGTGGCCCCCACCCTGTCCGCGCTGCTGGAGATGGGGATGCCCGCGTCGACGGAGGGCAAGCCGCGCGTGGAGGCACTCACGGGAGCGCGGTGAGCGTTCGGTAGGCCTGAATGAAAAGGGCAGACCGCACCTCGCGGCCTGCCCTTGGATTCGTGAAGACCGCTGAGCGCTTCAGCCCTGCGCGGAGCGGGACTTGCGTGCGGGCTTCTTCGTCGTCGCGATCTCCAGCGACAGGTCCATGGCCCGCGCCGAGTGCGTCAGCGCGCCCATCGACACGAAGTCCACGCCCAGCTTCGCCAGCCTCGGCAGCCGGTCCAACGTGACGCCGCCCGAGACTTCGATGGGCACGCGGCTCGCCGTGAGCTTCACCGCTTCGCGGATCTGCGCGTCGTCCATGTTGTCCAACATGATGACGTCCGCGCCCGCGGCGATGGCCTCCTCCAGCTGCTTGAAGTTGGTGACCTCGACTTCAATCTTCACCAGCCGGGGGCCGTTCAGCTTCGCGCGGCGCACCGCTTCGGTGATGTCACCGCCCACCGCCGCGATGTGGTTGTCCTTGATGAGGATGCCGTCGAAGAGGCCGAAGCGGTGGTTGGACGCGCCGCCCATGCGCACCGCGTGCTTCGCGAGGCCTCGCATGCCCGGCGGCGTCTTGCGCGTGTCCAGCACCCGCAGCTTCGAGCCTCGCACGGAGGTCATCGCCTGCTGGGCCAGCGTCGCGATGCCGGCGGCGCGCTGCACCAGGTTGAGCGCCGTGCGCTCCGCGGCCAGCAGCGAGCGCAGCTTGCCGTGGACGCGCGCGGCGACCACCTTCGGTTTGATCTCCTCGCCGTCGCGCTTGAGGACCTCCACCTCCACCTCCGCGTCCACCATGTGGAAGACGCGGACGAAGGCGTCCAGGCCGGCGACGATCATCTGCTCCTTCGCGACCAGCTCACCGCTGCCCTCCGCCTCGGCGGGGACCACCGCCAGCGAGGTGACGTCCCCCGCGGCACCCAGGTCCTCGTCGAGGGACAGCGCGATGAGCCGATCGAGATAATCCTGCTGCACTTCCGCCTCCTACCGGCGCGCCTTGCGAGCCGGCTTGCCCCGAGTGGTCTTCTTCGCCGCGGCCTTCTTCGCCGCCGTCTTCTTGCCCGCCGCCTTCTTCGCGGAGGCCTTCTTCGCCGGGGCCTTCTTCACCGCCGCCTTCTTCGCGGCCGTCTTCTTGCCCGCCGCCTTCTTCGCGGAAGCCTTCTTCGCCGGAGCCTTCTTCGCGGCGGTCTTCTTGCCCGCCGCCTTCTTCGCCGGGGCCTTCTTCACCGCCGCCTTCTTCGCGGCCGTCTTCTTGCTCGCCGCCTTCTTCGCCGGGGCCTTCTTCACCGGCGCCGCACCCTGCGGCGCCTCGCGGGCGTCGCCGCCCTCCTTGGCCCGGTCGAACTCGCGCATCGCGTCGTCCACGAGCCCCATGCTCATGTACGCGACGCCCAGGTCGTGGTGGTCCGCCGCGGACAGCCCTTCCTTCGTGCCCTCGCGCAGCTTGTTGAGGGCCTCCTCGACCACCGGATCCGCGGCCTGGGGCGCCTGCGAAGCCTCCTCGGCTTCAATCTCGCCCTTCAGCTCCTGGCCCAGGTTCACCTCTTCGTCTTTCGGCGCCCGCGGCTCGGTGGCCACTTTCACCTGAGCGCTCTCGGGCACCGGGGCGCTCTCGGGCGCGGGGGACTCGGACGCTTCAGGGGCTTCGGACTCGGTGCTGCCCGGCAACGGCGACGGCGTCTCGGACATGGGGGGCTCCGGGGCGATGCGCTGGAGGTGATCCTGCAGCTTGACCGTGCGCTCCTGGAGCTCCGTCACCCGGGCCTTGTCCTTCTCCACCACGTCCGGCGGAGCACGGGCCACGAAGTTCGGGTTGTCCAGCTTGCGCTGCAGACTGGCGAGCTCCTGCTCGGCGCGGGCGATCTCCTTCTTCAGGCGGTCGCGCTCCGCGTCCAGGTCCACCAGGCCCGCCAGGGGCACGTAGATCTCCAGGTTGCCGCTCACGAACGCCGCCGCCTGCGGAGGCTTGGCGCCCGGGGGGCCCACCACCACCTCGGACAGGCCCGCGAGCGGCATCAGGTACGCGCGCCAGCGCTCCAGCAACTCGCGCGTCGTCGCGTCCGGGCTCTGCACCACCGCCTTCACCTTGGCGGACGGCGGCAGGTTGCTCTCGCCGCGCAGCGTGCGCAGGCCCTCGATGGCCGCGATGACCGGCGCCATCTCGCCTTCCGCGTCCGCGTCCACCCACGCCGCCTCCGGCTCAGGGTACGCCGCGATGCAGATGCTCTCCGTGGGCCGGGACATCGGCAGCTTCTGCCAGATCTCCTCGGTGATGAACGGCATGAACGGGTGCATCAGCCGCAGGATGCGGTCCAGGCACGTCACCAGCACCGCGCGCGTGGTGTCCTTGGCCTCCGCGTCCTCGCCGTAGAGCGAGCCCTTCGCCAGTTCGATGTACCAGTCGCAGAACTCCGCCCACAGGAACTGGTACAGCGTGGACGCGGCCTCCGCGAAGCCGAACGCCTCCAGCGACGCGCGCGTCTCCTGGGTCGCCTTCTGCAGCCGGGAGAGGATCCACCGGTCCGCCAGCGTCAGCTTGCGGCCCTCCAGCGGCGTCTTGTCCAGGCTGAAGTCGCCCATGTTCATCAGGGCGAAGCGGCTGGCGTTCCACAGCTTGTTGCAGAACGCCTTGTAGCCACCGAGGCGGTCCATCGACAGCTTGATGTCACGGCCCTGCTGCGTGAGCGACGCCAGCGTGAAGCGCAGCGCGTCCGCGCCGTGCGCGGGCATGCCCTGCGGGAAGCGGTTGCGCAGGGACGGCTGCAACGACTCCGCCTTCGCGCCGAGGATGACGTCCAGGGGATCGATGACGTTCCCCTTCGTCTTGGACATCTTCTCGCCCTTCTCGTCGCGCACCATCGCGTGCAGGTACACGGTGCGGAAGGGCACATCGCCCATGAAGTGCAGGCCCATCATCATCATCCGGGCGACCCAGAAGAAGATGATGTCGTGGCCCGTCTCCATCACGGACGTCGGGTAGAAGGTCTGGAGATCCGCCGTCTGCTTGGGCCAGCCCAGCGTGGAGAACGGCCACAGCGCGGACGAGAACCAGGTGTCCAGCACGTCCGGATCCTGCGTCAGCTCCTTGCCGCCGCACTTCGGGCAGGACTCCGGCGGGGTGCGCGACACGATGACGTCCGCCGTGTCCTTCGAGCGCTCCTCCGCCGGGGTGCACGCGCCGCAGTACCACGCGGGGATCTGGTGGCCCCACCACAGCTGGCGGCTCACGCACCAGTCGTGGATGTTGTTCATCCAGTGGAAGTACGTGTTCGTCCAGGACTCGGGGACGAACTTGGTGCGGCCCTCCTCCACGGCCTGGATGGCCGGCTTCGCCAAGGGCTCAATCTTGATGAACCACTGCGGAGACAGGCGCGGCTCCACCACCGTCGCGCAGCGCTGGCAGGTGCCCACGTTCAGCTTGTGCGGCTCCTCCTTCTCCAGCAGGCCCAGCTCCGTCAGGTCCGCCAGCACCTGCTTGCGCGCCTCCGCGCGATCCAGGTCCGCGTACTTGCCGGTGTCCTTCGTCATGCGCGCCGCTTCGTCCAGGATGGACAGCATCGGCAGCTTGTGGCGCAGGCCCGTCTGGTAGTCGTTGAAGTCGTGCGCGGGCGTGACCTTCACCACGCCGGTGCCGAACTCCATGTTCACCAGCTCCCCGTCCGCGATGATGGGGATCTCGCGGTCGGTGAGCGGCAGGGACACGCTGCGGCCCACGAGGCCCAGGTAGCGCGGATCATCCGGGTGCACGGCGACGGCCGTGTCGCCCAGGAGCGTCTCCGGGCGCGTCGTCGCCACGGTGAGCGAGCGGTCGCTGTCCTTCACCGGGTAGCGGATGTGCCAGAGCGAGCCGTTCTTCTCCTCGTGCTCCACCTCCAGGTCGGAGAGGGCCGTGCGGCAGGACGGGCACCAGTTGATCAGCTTCTGGGCCCGGTACATCAGGCCCTCTTCGTACAGCCGGACGAACACCTCGCGCACCGCGGCCGAGGACTGCTCGTCCATGGTGAAGCGCTCGCGGCTCCAGTCCAGGGACGCGCCGAGGTAGCGGTGCTGCTCGCCGATGCGCGCGCCGAACTTGCCCTTCCACGTCCAGACGCGCTCGAGGAACGCCTCGCGGCCCAGGTCGTGGCGGCTCTTGCCTTCCGTCTTCTTGAGCTCCTTCTCCACGACCATCTGCGTGGCGATGCCCGCGTGGTCCGTGCCCGGCAGCCAGAGCGCGTTGAAGCCGCTCATCCGCTTCCAGCGCGTGAGGATGTCCTGGATGGTCGCGGTGAGCGCGTGGCCGATGTGCAGGCTGCCCGTCACGTTGGGCGGCGGCAGCACGATGCTGAACGGCGGCTTGGAGGAAGGGGCTTCGGCGCGGAAGTAGTCACGCTCCAGCCAGTGGTTGTACCACCGCGCCTCCACCTCGGAGGGCTCGTAGGCCTTGGACAGTTCAGTCGTGTCAGTCATTGCAAGCGGCCGGCCCCCGACGGGGCCGGCGGGGAATCAGAGGGAACTGCGAATCAATGCTGGGTCTCGCGGTCCTTGATGAGCCGCTCCAGCTCTTCCCGGATGATGGTCTCCGCCAGCTGCGGAACGACCTCCCAGGCAATCTTCTCGATGACCTCGCGGGACGCCTTCGACAGCGCCTCGCGAAGCTGGGCCTCGCCGCCATCCGCGGCCGGACGGGCGCGCGCGGGCGTGGCGGCAGGCGCCGCGGGGCCACCGATGTCCAGGGAGATCTCCTCCGCGCCGCTGGGCTCGGGCAGCGAGTCCTCGATGCGGATGCTCTCCGTGCGCGCCTGAGCGGCCGGCGCGCCCAGCCCGAACGGATCCCGGGCACGGGCGGCCGGGGGCACCGCCGCGGGCGGAGGCGCGGACGGCAGCGGCGCGGCGCCAGGAGGACGCGGGAAGCCGCCCGGGATGTTCGGGGCGCCAGGGCCCGGAGGACGCGCGGCCATGCCCGGAGGCGGCGCACCCGGCGGACGCGCGCCCGGAGGCGGCGCACCCGGCGGAGGACGCGCACCCGGAGGCATGGCGCCCGGAGGCGGCGCACCCGGCGGACGCGCACCCATGCCCGGAGGCGGCGCACCCGGCGGAGGACGCGCCCCCGGCGGCACGGCGCCCGGAGGCGGCGCACCCGGAGGACGCGCGCCCGGAGGAACAGCGCCCGGCAGCGGACGCGCTGCGCCCGGAGGCGGCGGCACACCCGCGCCCGGAGGACGCGCACCCGGAGGCGGCACGCCCGGTCCCGGAGGACGCGCACCCGGCGGCACGGCTCCCGGAGGCGGCGCACCCGCGGGACGCGCACCCGGAGGCGCGGCGGCGGCGGGCGGCGCACCGGCCGGGGCAACCGGAGCGGCGGTCTGGGGCAGCACGCGCGTCGCGGCGGACGCGGGCATGGTGTTGGACTTCTGGCCCACCAGCGCCTTCACCTTGTCGAGGAGGATCTGGCTCTCGAAGGGCTTGGTGATGTGGTCATCCGCCCGGGCGGCCTTCGCGCGGTTCTCGTCGAACGCCTCGAAGGTGCCGGCCAGCAGCAGCACCGGGATGCCCTGCGTGGAGGGGTCGCTCTTGAGCGCCTCGCAGACCTCGTAGCCGCTCTTGCCCGGCATCATCACGTCGGCGAGCACCACATCCGGACGCAGCTCGCGCGTGCGGGAGATGGCGTCCAGCCCGTTGTCCACCGCGGTCACCTGGAAGTCTTCCGTCGCGAAGATCATCCCGATCACCTTGCGGATGGTGAGCGAGTCGTCGGCGATCAGCAGATTCTTGGGCATCGGCTCCGGCCTCGGGGGGCGCATACCCCCCTGAATTCGTTTGAGATTTCGGGCGAGCAAGCCTGCCTGCACGCCCTGTGTCAATCGGAGAAGCTTAGGATTCGCGCTTTGGGCCGATCAAGAAAACATGCGCTGCAGGTCCAGTAACATCACCGGATCCGGCAGCCCCGGCGCCCGGAACGTTCCGGGAAGCTCGGCCGGCTTGAACTTCTGCAGCACACCGAGCACCCGGGTGGCCGCCAGCCCCACGTTCCGCCCCCCCAGCTCCGTGAGGACGAACAGCTCCTCCACCCGGGCCGGCGCGCCCAGCAGCGCTGGAATCGAACAGATGGGCCAGAGCGCCTGCGCGTGCGGATAGACGCCCGCCACCGGCCCGCTCTGCACCGGGAGCACGCTGAACGCCTCGCCCCGGGGCACCACCTGGGAGACGCTGCCCAGCGGGACGCCGAACAGCACCCCCTGGGACTCCAGCACCAGCGCCCGCTCCGGGGGCTCGTCCGCCCAGTGCACGGGCCGGGGCTCCGGCGGGGCCGCGCGCGGGCCTGCCCGGTGCGGCAGTGCCTCCACGATGAGCTCCAGGTACAGCCGGTCCTTGTGCAGCACCGCGCCCCGGCTCAGCGGCGCCAGGGAGTCCGCCAGGCCCGGAGGCAGCAGGAAGAACGGATCCCTCGCGACATCCCCGACCTCCACCACGGAGCGCACCCGCACCGCGAGCGTGGGGCTGACATCCAGGACCACCACCATGCCCGGCACGTCCTCGGGCAGGCCGCCGAGCAGCGTGGAGAGGTCCTTCACTTCCAGTACGCCGCGCAGACTCGCGCCGCGAGCGCCCGGCATCGCGACCTCGATGACGGACGTGGCCTCTACCGCGTAGCGCGTCTCACCGGCCTCCACCAGCAGGCAGAGCCGCCGTCCGCTTTCAAAGGGCACGGCCAGGGACCCTAGCAGCCTTCCAGCGTTGGGTGCTAAGCCCTGAACAGTCATGGCGCGACTGCTCCTCGTCGACGACGAAAAGATCGCCCGCAACCTCTACGGCGACTACCTCACGGCCGCGGGACATCTCGTCACGGCGGTGCCCACCGTGGCGGACGCGAAGGCCGCCCTCTCCGCGGAGCGGTTCGACGCGGTGGTGACGGACCTCATCCTCCCCGGCGGCGACGGCATGGAGGTGCTGCGCCACGTGCGCGAGCGCTACCCCGGCGTCGAGGTGCTCGTCATCACCGGCCTGGACAAGGTGGCGCCCGCGGTGCGCGCCATCAAGAGCGGCGCGGCGGAGTACCTGGTCAAGCCCGTGGCGCCGGAGGCCCTGGAGCACGCGCTGCGCCGCGCGCTCACCACGCGCGACCTGATGCGAGAGAACGCGTCCCTGCGCCAGCACGTCGCGCTGCTGGAGGCGGGTCAGCGCATCGCCACCACGCTCGACCGCGAGCGGCTGTCCATCGCCGCGTCGGACGCGCTGGAGTCCATGGCCAACGCCTCCGCGGTGATGCTCCTGGAGCGCGACCCCAGCGGCACGGGCTTCCGCTCGCACGGCATGCGCGGGCTGCCGGTGGACCTGCACGAGGCGCTCGTCCCGCAGCTCATCGAGCGGCTCTCGGGCACGCGAACGCCCGTGGAGCTCGACGGCCTTCAGGTCCCCTGGCCGCGCACCCTCTCCTTCCCCGCCGTGGACGGAGAGCTGGTGCTGGGCCACGCGGTGCTCTTCCACGACAGCGCTCCCGCGGAGCACCACGCGGAGACGGTGGGCTTCCTCGTGCGCAACTGGGCGCTGGCCCTGCGCAACCTGGGCCGCTTCGCCGCCGTGGAGGACCTGGCCTACGTCGACGACCTCACCCGCCTGTTCAACACGCGCTACCTGCACCTGGTGCTGGACCGCGAGGTGAACGAGGCCCTGCAGACCGAGCGCCCCTTCTCCCTGCTGTTCCTGGACCTGGACCGCTTCAAGGCCATCAACGACACGCACGGGCACCTGGTGGGCTCGCGCGTGCTGGTGGAGGCCGCGCGCGTGCTCAAGGGCTGCGTGCGCGACCCGGACGTGGTGGCGCGTTTCGGCGGCGACGAGTACGTGGTGCTCCTGCGCGGCACGGACTCCGGCGGAGCCCTCAAGGTCGCCGAGCGCATCCGCCGCACCATGGAGACCCATCAGTTCCTGGGCCGCGAGGGGCTGGCGCTCAAGCTCACCACCTGCATCGGCGTGGCCAGCTTCCCGGAGCATGCCCAGGACAAGGACCACCTGTTGGACCTGTCCGACCGGGCCATGTACCGGGGCAAGCGGGGCACCCGGAACGTCGTCTACATGGCGGCGCAGGACCTGGAAGCCACCCCGGCCGAGCGCCGCCAGAATCCCCCGCCCCCGCAGGGGCAGGGCTGAAGCGCCGGACGCGCGCTACTTGCGCAGGCTGCCCACGGTGAGCCGCTTGGGCAGCTCCACCTCGGCGGGCTCGCTGCCGCCGCCCTCGCTCACGGCCTCCACCTCTTCGTGGGAGGCGCCGGTGGTGATGAGGCGGTACTTCTGCGACGCCTCGCGGTCGTGCTGGGCCTGCTCCGGATCCAACCGCGCGATGAGCTGCCAGAAGAGGGCCGCGTGCTCGCGCTCCTCGTCCATGACGTGCCGCAGGATGGCCTTCGCCTCCTCGTTGTCCGTCGCGTCCAGGTGCGCGGCGTAGAGGTTGATGGCGTCCAGCTCCGCCTCGATGTTGAGCCGGATGGAGCGGGCCAGTTCGGAGTCCGTCAGCTTCCGGGGCACCAGCGAGTGGAACGGGTTCGTCTGCGGCATGAGGACCTCGGCGACCAGGGCCGGGCTGGAGGGCGTGCGCGAGCATCCGTTCGGTCGCGAGCGCGGTCAACCGATTCCCGCTGGGGGTGCGTTGCGCGTGAACACCTGCCTCCGCCATGCTCCCGCGCATGGAGACCCCCTCGCCGCTCGCGCAGCTGCTCCAGGCCCTGGACGCGGGGGACCTGGAAAAGGCACGGCTCGCGGCCGTGGCGCTGCAACGCGCCAACGCCCACACCCATCAGGTCGCCGCGGAGGTCCTCCACGAGCTGCGGCAGCCCCTGCTGGGCGCGAAGGCCTACGCCCAGCTGCTGGCCGAGGAGGGAGGCTCCAGCGGCCCGCTGAAGCTGCTGCTCGCGCAGGTGGAGCGGATGGAGCAGATCGTCTCCGACTTCATCCGCCTGGCCAGCGAGCGGCCAGCCCCGCAGCAGCGGCTGTCCCTGGCCGCGCCCATCTGGGCGGCGGCGAAGGTGTTCAGCGTGAACCCGGACTCGGCCCGCATCTCCCTGGAGGTGGAGGCCCCCGAGGACCTCACCATCCAGGGCAACGCGCGGTTGATTGAACAGCTCACGCTCAACCTGCTCAACAACGCCCGCGACGCCATGTCCGGCCGGGGCCGCGTGAAGGTGACGCTCGCGCGCGACGGCGCCTCCGCGGCCCTCTACGTGTCCGACTGGGGACCCGGCATCCCGGACGAGCTCAAGACGCGCATCTTCGAGCCCTACGTCTCCGCCAGCAAACGCGGCACGGGCCTGGGGCTCGCCGTCTGTCGCCGCATCGCGCAGGAGCACCACGCGCAGATCGCCCTGGTGCCGCCCACGACGCTGCGCGAGGTGCCGCCCCCGGCCACGGTGTTCCGCGTGCTCTTCCCGCCCACGGACGCGCCGCGCCCGCCGCGCAAGCGCCTGCTGGTGGTGGACGACGAGGGCATCATCCGGATGGTCTTCAAGGACCTGATGGACAAGGAGTGCGAGGTCATTGAAGCGGCCACGGGCGAGGCCGCGCTCGAGATCCTCCGCTCGTCGCGCGTGGACCTCATCGTCACGGACAAGAACCTGCCTGGAATCTCCGGCCTGGAGCTTGCGCAGCACGCGCGGAAGCTGGACCCTGCGTCGCGCGTCATCCTGATGACGGGCTACCCCTCGCTGGTGACGACGCAGCAGGCGCTGCAACTGGGCGTGGTGGACTACCTGCTCAAGCCCTTCGACGACATCCGCCAGGTGCGCGCGCTGCTGCGGCAGGCGCTGTACACGCCGTCCGCGCCGCCCGTCCCCGCCCCCAGCGCTGGCGTGCGCCGGGTGGACGTGCTGGAGGACAACCCGGCCACCGCGCGGCTGATTTCGGAGGCGCTGACCCTCTTGGGCCTGGAGGCGCGCATCGTCGCGGGCGCGGAGGTGGCCACGATGGATCCGCCCGTGGGCGTGGTGGTGTCGTGGGACTTCGCGCCGGCCTACGGCAAGAAGGCGCTGGAGCTGGCCCGGGCCTTGAGCCAGGGCGCGCCCTTCGTCGTCCTGGCCGAGCACCTCACCATGGACACGGCGCTGGCGTCGCTGCGCGCCGGGGCCGCCGCGTGCCTGCCCAAGCTGCTCTCCGACACCACCGCGCTCAGCCGCGAGCTGGGCCTGGCCTTCAAGAAGACCGCTTCCTGAAAAAGACTCCGGCCCCGGGCGCCCCGCTCTCGCGAGGCCCACCGGGGCCGGAAAACCCTTCACGGAGCTACCGAGCCGTCAGACGGCTCAGTAGTCCATGTCGTCGCCGCCGTACTCCGGCATGGCGCCGCCGCCGGCCGCACCCTTGGCCTTCTTCTTGGGGCGCTCGGCGATCATCGCCTCGGTGGTGAGCAGCAGGGACGCCACGGAGGCGGCGTTCTGCAGCGCGGTGCGCTCGACCTTCGTCGGGTCGATGACGCCGGCCTTCTCCAGGTCCTCGTAGACCTCCGTGCGCGCGTTGAAGCCGAACGCGCCCGTGCCGTCCTTCACCTTGTTGATGACGACCGCGCCCTCGACGCCGGCGTTGCTGGAGATCTTGCGCAGGGGCTCCTGCAGCGCCTTGCGGATGATGTCCACGCCGAAGTCCTGCTCGCCGCCCAGCTTGAGCGTGTCCAGGGCCTTGAGGCTGCGGATGTAGGCCACACCGCCGCCGGGGACGATGCCCTCTTCGACGGCCGCGCGGGTCGCGTGCAGCGCGTCCTCCACGCGGGCCTTCTTCTCCTTCATCTCCACTTCGGTCGCCGCGCCGACGTTGATGACCGCCACGCCGCCCACGAGCTTCGCCATGCGCTCCTGGAGCTTCTCGCGGTCGTAGTCGCTGGTGACCGTCTCGATCTGCGTGCGGATGAGCTTGATGCGGCCCTCGATGTCCGCCTTCTGGCCGGCACCGTCCACGATGGTGGTGTTGTCCTTGTCCACCGTGATGCGCTTCGCGCGGCCCAGGTCGTTGAGGGTCAGGTTCTCGTACTTGTGACCCAGCTCCTCGCTCACCACCATGCCGCCCGTCAGCGTGGCGATGTCCTTGAGCATCTCCTTGCGGCGGTCACCGAAGCCCGGCGCCTTCACCGCGGCCACGTTCAGCACGCCGCGGATCTTGTTCACCACCAGGGTGGCCAGGGCCTCGCCCTCGATGTCGTCCGCGATGATGAGCAGCGGCTTGCCCGAGCGCGCCACCTGCTCCAGCACGGGGATCATGTCCTGCATCGACGAGACCTTCTTCTCGCTGATGAGGATGTAGGGGTCGTCGTGGACGACCTCCATGCGGTCGCGGTTCGTGACGAAGTACGGCGACACGTAGCCGCGGTCGAACTGCATGCCCTCCACCACGTCGAGCGTCGTCTCCAGGCCCTTGGCCTCCTCGACGGTGATGACGCCCTCCTTGCCCACCTTCTCCATCGCGTCCGCGATGATGGTGCCGATGGTCTCGTCACCGTTCGCGGAGATGGTGCCCACCTGCGCGATGGCCTGCTTGTCGGACGTGGGCTTGGAGAGCTTCTTCAGCTCCGCCACCACCACCTCCACCGCCTTGTCGATGCCGCGCTTGAGGTCCATGGGGCTGTGGCCGGCGGCCACCAGCTTCAGGCCCTCCTCATAGATGGCGCGCGCGAGCACGGTCGCCGTCGTGGTGCCGTCGCCGGCCTTGTCGGAGGTCTTCGACGCGACCTCCTTCACCATCTGCGCGCCCATGTTCTCGAAGCGGTTCTCGAGATCGATCTCCTTGGCGACGGTGACGCCGTCCTTGGTGATGGTGGGCGAGCCGAAGCTCTTCTCGATGACCACATTGCGGCCCTTGGGACCGAGCGTCACCGCGACCGCATCCGCGAGGATCCGGACGCCGCGCAGGATGGAATCGCGCGCCGACTGATGGAAGAAGATTTCCTTCGCTGCCATCGCAACCTCCTAGAATACTTGGGGAATTTCTACGAATGGGGATGGCCGTTAGCACTCGGCCATGTCGAGCGCCAACATAAGGGTCGCATCAACGATGTCAACGGAAAGGGGCAGGCGTGTGGGCCTGAGGACGCCTTCCGGCCCGCCCGGGTGGGGGGCCTGGAGCGCCCGGGAAGGCCCTACTCCGCGAAGCGAACGAGGTTGAGCAGTTGCCCCATGTCCAGGGGCTTCTGCAGGGTGATGGCCACGCCCTTGCGCAGGCCCCGGTCGGAGATGTTCTCGTCCGTGCTGGCGGTCATCATCAGGACGGAGATGTTCTGGAAGCGGGGGTCCGCCTTCAGCATCTCCGTGAAGTGGATGCCGTCCAGGTGGGGCATCAGGTAGTCGGTGATGACCAGCCCCACGGGGTGACGCTCCATGATGTCCAGCGCCTGGAGCGCGTCCGACGCCGAGAACACGGTGTAGCCATGCATCTCCAGGTAGCGAGAGAGCATGGTGCACAGCTCGTAATCGTCGTCGACGACCAGGATGTTCACGGGGTTCGGGCCGAAACGGGGCGCTGGAAGGTAACAGCGACGCCGGTCGTTGACAACGCGAAGGGCGGCTTCTTAGCTGCCAGCCCGTATGGCGAAGCGCATGGCGAAGCAAGGGGAGGCGCGGGACGTGGACGCGCGGCTGGAGGGGGTCGCGGACGCCTTCGAGGCGAGGGACTTCGAGGCCGCGCTCGCCAGCGCCGACGCCCTGCTCCGGGACGTTCCGGACTCACCAGAAGCCCTGCACTACCGGGCCGCCGCACTGGTGGAGGTGGGCCGCCTGGAGGACGCCGGCAAGGCCTATGGCGCCGCCCTCAAGATGGCCCCGGAAGACCTGGAGATCCTCTTCGGCGCGGCGGAATTCCTCGTGTGCCGCACCGGCGAGGACCGCGAGGCGGTGGAGGAGGGGCTGGAGTGGTGTGGCCGCGGGCGGAAGCTGGCGCAGCGGTCCGACGACGTGGAGCTGGTCTACGAATTCCTCCTCCTGGAGGGCATGGGCCTCAACCAGTTGGGGGAGTGCGAGTCCGCGCTGAAGATCCTGGACCAGGCGCTGACGCACATGCCGCGCTCGCCGGACGCGCAGCTGGAGCGGGGCATCGCGCTGTTCGAGCTGTGCCGCTTCGCCCCCGCGCAGGAGGCCTTCGAGCGGGTGTTGAAGGACGCGCCGGACGAGGCGTGGGCGCACCACTACCTGGGGCTCGTCGCCGAGCGGCGCGGGGACGCGAAGGAGGCGAAGAAGCGCTTCGCCCGGGCGCAGGCGCTGGCGCCGGAGGAGCTGCCGCCGCCGGTGGCCCTGGAGGAGGCGGCGTTCGACCGCGCGGTGGAGGACGCGATGCGCGCCCTGCCCTCGCAGGTGAAGCAGTACATGGACAACGTGACGCTGGCGGTGGAGGACCTGCCGTCGGATGAGGACCTGCTGGGTCAGCAGCCGCCGCTGTCGCCGTGCATCCTGGGGGTGTTCCGGGGCACGCCCGTGGGCGAGCGCAGCGTGATGGACGCGGCGGATCACTTCCCGCCCTCCATCGTGCTGTACCAGAAGAACCTGGAGCGCTTCGCGCGCACCCGTGAGGAGCTGATCGAACAGATTGGCATCACGGTGATGCACGAGGTCGGGCACCTGATGGGTCTGGATGAAGACGACCTGTGGGAGCGGGGACTGGACTAGCGCCGTTCTCCCCTGCCCTGATGCGCGCCATGCATGCATGGACGAAGCTGGGGTTGATGGCGGCGGTGCTGGGACTGACGGGCTGCCTGGGCGACGACGACGAAGAGCCGCGCACGTGTCCGCAGGTGGTGGTGTTCGCGCGCTCGGGCACCGAGACGTGCAAGTCCTTCCCGACGCCGTGTGACGTGCCCGAGGGGTACGTCGAGTGCTGCGGCGGGCTCTTCGGGGGCTGCGCGGGGAACGTGTCCGGGAACACCTGCGTGGATGATCCGTCCGACACGTGCCAGCCCGGGGGCAGCGCGGACTGCCCGGGCATCTGCCAGTCGACCAGCGGCGGCTGACCGGGTCAGGCGGCGCGCGTCTTTTCACCAGTGAAAACCGCCTTGCGCGCCAACTCTGGAATTGCCGTGACACAGGCTAGGGTTCCGGCCATCGGATGGAAGGCCCAGGAGGCTGGCAATGGTCAACGTGAGGCAGGTCGCGACGCGATTGAAGAGTGCGTTCCTGGCGGACCCGGAGCGCTTCTACACGAAGGAGACAGGGGCCTGGGTCGCGGGGATGCCGACGCCCAAGGACATCCGGGTGACGACGGGCCGCGAGCCCTTCTGGATCAACCTGGGCTACTGGAAGCACGTGGAGAAGGTGGACGACTCCAACGTGGAGCGCGTGGGGGAGCTCTTCCGGTCCGCGCAGGCGGAGATGGCGCGCCTCCTGGCGAGGACGGCGAAGCTGGGGCCCGGCGATGCCGTATTGGACTGTGGCTTCGGGTACGCGGATCAGGACCTGCTGTGGGCGGAGGAGTTCAAGCCCGCGAGCATCCTCGGGGTGAACATCACGCCGAACCAGGTGAAGGTGGGCCGGGAGCGCGTGAAGCTGACGGGGCTGGAGGGCGTGGTCCGGCTGGAGGTGGGGAGCGCGACGGCGCTGCCGGGGCCGGAGGGAGCGTTCGACGTGGTGTTCGCGCTGGAGTCCGCGATGCACTTCCGGACGCGGCAGGACTTCCTGCGCGAGGCCTTCCGGGTGCTGAAGCCGGGAGGCCGGCTGGTGATGGCGGACATGGCGCAGAAGACGGACCGTGAGGCTGGAGCAGGACTCCGCGCACGGCTGCGCTACCGCTACTGGCGGGGGCTGATTGCCTTCCCGGAGGAGAACGTCTGGTCGACGGAGCGCTACCTGTCGGAGCTGCGCCGGGCGGGATTTCAGGACGCGAAGGTGGAGTCCATCGCGGACGACGTGTACCCGGCGGTGAACACGGCGCTGGTGGCGCTGCGAGGCATGACGCAGTTGGAGCGGCAGCCGGGGAGCACGTCCCTTCACCAGGTGCGAGCGGACGTGCACAAGGCGATGCGGATGACGACGGAGCAGCTCCAGTGGCCCGCGCTGTTCAACTGCGACGAGTACGCCGTGGTCTTCGCGCGCAAGCCGTGACCGTGGTTGACGGACCGGGGCGGAGCGGCGGTAATCGGAAGCGGTAGGGCCTCCGGACCTGGTGGCCGGCCCGGTCTTCAAAACCGGTGAGGGGCTGCGAGAGCAGTCCCTGGCGAGTTCGATTCCCGTGCCCTACCGCCATGTTCCTTGGGGATTTCCGATGCGGCCCTGATCGGGCTGCGGGATGCCCCCCTGTACCTCCCTATAATCTGACCATGAGCAAGAAGATTCTGGTCATGGGAGACAGCATGTCTCTCGCGCACGTGGCGCGAGCGATGGTTGTCGCCAAGAAACTGATTCGCGACGGACATCAGGTTCTCTTCGCGACAGGGCCTGCGCATCTGCAACTGGCTCGTAACGAAGGCTTTGACCCGATTGAGCTCTTCTGCGTCCCCCCTGAATTCGCCTATGAGCAGGTCCGAAAAGGGACGCATATCTTTTCATTTGAAACGTTGAAGGCCTATGTCGATTCCGACTTGAAAGTCATCCAGGAGGTAAAGCCCGACCTCATCATCAGCGACATGCGGCTTTCCCTGAACGTCTCCTCCGCCATCGCGAAGGTCGAATACAGGGCCATCGTCAGTGGGTACACGACGAACTACTACGCCCTCCCGATGAATCCGCCCAAGACCCTGCCCGCGGTACGCGTTCTGGAGAGCGTCCTCGGAGAGAGTCTTGGTAGGCGTCTCTTCCCGGTGGTGAAGAGCATGACCTTGAAGTTCTATGCACGGAACTTCAACCGCTACCGAGCCCAACTGGGTCTGCCGAAGGTCACAAACCTCTTTGATGTCATCACGTCTCCCCACGGGAACTACATCGCGGATCTTCCCGAGTACGTTCCCTGTGAAAACCTCCGGGAGACGGATCAGTACATTGGTCCCCTCCTCTGGGAACCTTCCCTTCCGGATCCCGACTGGCTGAGCGAGATCGCCCCCCAGGCGCCGGTGGCCTTCGTCGCCAAGGGGAGCACCGGAGACGCAGGGAACTTCCAGAGGATCTGCAAGACCCTGATCCAGAACGGCTGGCAGGTCCTGGCCATTGGCTCCAAGAGCGAAGAGATGCCAGAGGGCGTCTTGTCAGCCCCCCTGGCGCGACTCTCGAAGCTGATCCAGAAGAGCCGCGTGGTCATCTGTCACGGCGGCTCCGGGACTGTCTATCAGTCCATCCACGAGGGCGTTCCTGTCGTTGGAATCGCCACCTTCCACGATCAGGAAATCAATCTCGAGCGCGTGGAGAGCCTCAAATGGGGGCGGGGCCTGCACCCCACCCGGTGGACCGAGAAGGACTTGCTGGAGGCGATTGAAGAAGTCCAGACCCGCCCGTACCAAGAAGCCGTGGCGCAGGGTCAGAAGTCAATTCGAGCGATGATCAGCGCTCAAGAAGCAGGACCGTTCTTGACGTAGATTCCCTGCAGGAACCTTCTCAGCCCGTCGATGATCCCCTCGCGAACGTTCGCGTGAAAGAACGAATCCTTTTCGAAGTGAGGAGCCAGGCGCCTTCTGGCTTCCGGGAGATGGTGAAAAGGGATCGCGGGGAACATGTGATGGGTCATGTGGTACTGCGTTCCCACCGGACAAAAGAGAAGAGTGCTCAGGCCTCTCTTCTCAATCTCCACACATTCATCGATGTGCTCACTCCAGGGAATGGGGGCATCCCCCATGCTGAAATACTTGTGGGTCACCGCGAGGGCCCGGATGCCGTTGATTACGCCCACGCAGGTGATGATCGATGCCCAGACGATGATGGCGCTCCAGTGAAGCCCGCCGGATAGAACGAGGATCACCAGGGCCCAGAGATAGGCAAAGGTGATCATCTCCTGGAGCGACCAGGACTTCAGTACGGACGCATCTTCGCTGACCCGACGCGCAAACCGGGACTTCATCCCCATGAAGGACGCCTCTCTCAGCACCAGCTGCCGGAGTCTGGCGTGGAGATGGCTCAGGGGCGTCAGGATGCAGAACCGGAGAATCCCCAGGTACGGGAGGAACAGATTCATGCCCAGGAATTCAACAAGGCCCAAAGTCGGGGCCTTCTTGAAGTTGATGTACTCCGGGTCCAGGTTCGTTCCGTACTTCTTCGAGTGATGGTCCAGGTGGTTGTCGCCGTAGATAAAAGCTGGAATCGCGAACAGGCCCCCCACCAGGATGTTCCAGGCCCAGAAGAACGAGCCGAACTTCCTCTGGTCAAGGTGGGCAAGCTCGTGGGTGAACGTCACGGCGTGGTAGACGCAGATGACGGAAACACCGAAGGCGCAGAAGAATATGAGGTCGAACTGATGGCTGTTGGCCTTGTGGATGAGGAAACCCAGGCAGGTCCAGGCCAAGAAGGCAGCCAGCAGGAAATACCTCCAGAACACCTTCATGTCCGGCTCCATAAGGTCGCTCAGAAGCGGTCTCAACTCCTTGAGTCTGAGTTCGATTCGCATCAGGAGTAGGCCAGGGCAGGCATGGAACGGGACGGCCGGGTGGAAGCCACCGGGTGCGGGAGCGCGAAGGGCAGCACCGAACCCAGGTGGTTCCGCTCATCCGGAGAGAGGGCGGCAATGACATCCGGGCGCAGCCGGGCCAGGTGCGCCACCGCGCGTGCCCGAGGCCCCTGGAAGCGCGCCAGGAAGTCCGGCTCCGCCGGGAACTGGAAGCCGGGTTCCTCCCGGACGCAATAGAACTGGTAGGGGTTGGTGTTGGAGGGACGGGAGCCAAAGCGTTGCAGCATCTCGCGCGGGGCGTCCTTGACTCGCAATCGCAGGCAGATGGCCAGGGCCTTCTCCGACAGCCCGTGGTACCTGCGCCGCTCCCCCACGCGTTCGAGCGGGAGAAAGCTGCGATACAGCACCTCCACGTCCGGGTGAACGGTCAGCACCATGTCGTCCACGCCCAGCAGGGCCGAGGTCCGGTACACCATCTTGTTGAGCAGGTGCACCACGCCCACACTCCGGTGGCGGCGGGCAATGCACAGCGCCCCCACCTCCGCCAGCCTCCGCCCCTGGGCCCGTAGGCCTCCCAGGACGTCCCCAAAGGTCTTGTCGGAGGGGACCCCCAGCGGGGAGTCCACATGCAGTGACACCGTTCCCACCACCTCGTCAGCGACCTTGGCCACGAGGATCACCGTCGAGGGGATCAGCAGGTGCGGCGTCACCTGGACGCCCTCGGGGCGCGGGCTGATCAGCCCGCGGTGCACGTAGCCTTCATGGAGCACCCGCGCGGCGGCCTCCAGCTCCGCGGGGCTCTCCGCCACCTTGACGGTCACGCACGCGAGGCTCGCGGGGTCGATGCGAGACATCGAGCGAACCAGCCGCTCCTGCATTTCATGGGGAAGCCACCGCAGACATTGTCGGACGAGATGTCGCATGCCGGCCCGCTGAGCAACTCCTGGACCACCCCCGAATTACACTCATTCCTTGTGGAGACTCCCAACTTGCGCGGCGGGCGCGTCAGCCCACGAGCCGTGGACAGTTCCCCACAGTCTGTTGGGCAATGCCCACGAAACGCCGGATCCGAAAGGCAGAGAGGTCGCCAGACATGAACCTCCCTTCATCTTTTTTCCATTGCACCCGGCGTGCTCTTCAATGCATCTCTAGACCAACACATCCACAGTGTGCCGCCGCGAGTGATTGCGGCCCTGCCGCGTCCCTCCCCCTCCGTCAGCTCCCGGGTCCACCGCCATGTCCCAGCCTTCTTCCGCCGAGTTGTCCGCGCAGACCCTGGAAGCGCTGGCCGGAATCGTCGGCCCGCAGGGGCTCCGCACCGGCGAGGAGGCTTGGAAGCGGGGCACGAGCACCACGTCCGTGAGCAGGCGTGTCCCGGCGGTGGTCTTCCCCGCGTCGACGCGTGAGATCGTGGCCCTGGTGGAGCTGGCCAACGCGCGCGGGCTCGCCCTGTACCCGGTGAGCACCGGCCGAAACTGGGGCTACGGCTGCGGGGCGCCCGTGCGGGATGACTGCGTGGTGGTGGACCTGTCGCGGATGAACCGCATCGTGTCACTCGACGCGGAGCTGGGCCTCGTCACCGTCCAACCCGGGGTGACGCAGGGGATGCTGAGTCAGTACCTCCAGGAGCACCAGCTTCCCTTCCTGGTGCCCGTCACGGGGGCCGGCCCGGATTGCAGCCTGCTGGGCAACGCGCTGGAGCGCGGCTACGGCATCACCCCGCATGCGGATCATTTCGGCGCCATCACCCGGCTGGAGGCGGTGCTGCCGGACGGCTCGCTGTACCGGTCCGCGCACGGGGACCTGGGGGGACAGCGGGTGGATCAAGCCTTCAAGTGGGGCGTTGGCCCGTACCTGGACGGGCTCTTCTCCCAGAGCAACCTGGGCATCGTCACGGAGCTCACCTTCGTGCTCGCCCGGAGGCCCGAGCACCTGGAGGCCTTCTTCTTCTGGGTGCGCGACGACACGGGGCTGGAGGACGCGGTGGGTGCCATCCGCGAGACGCTGCGAGACCTGGGCGGGGTGGTGGGCGCCATCAACCTCCTCAACCCCCAGCGCGTGCTGTCCATGGTCGCGCCCTACCCGCGCGACCGGGTGCCGCGCGGTGAGGTGCTCTCCCCGGAGCTCCTGGCCGAGCTGACCTCCCGGCATGGCGTGGCGGCGTGGACGGGCACCGGAGGCCTGTACGGCACGCGCGAAGTGGTGCGCGCCGCGCGGAGCACCCTCCGGCGGAGGCTGGGGCGGGTGGCGCGGCGCCTCATGTTCCTGGGGTCGGATCGGGCCCGCATGCTGGGCCGGTGGCTTCCCCGGCTGCCGCTGGGACTGGGCGCGAAGCTGACTCCGCAGGCGCGCACCCTGTCCAACGTGGTGAGCGTCCTGGAGGGTGTCCCCACGCAGATGGCCTTGCCGCTGGCCTACTGGAAGTCAGGCCAGCGCCCGCCGGAAGGGGTTCCCCTGAACCCGCACGCGGATGGCTGCGGTCTGCTGTGGACCTCTCCGCTCGTCCCCATGGTGCCGGAGCTGGTGCGCACCTACGTGCGGACCGTGCGGGAGGTTACCGCTCGGCACCGCATGGAGCCGCTCATCACCCTCACCTCGCTGTCCGACCGCTGCTTCGACAGCTCCATCCCGCTGCTGTTCGACCGGGCGGATCCGGACGAGTCCGCCCGCGCGCTCGCCTGTCAGCAGGAACTGCTGGACACCTGCCGCCGCGAGGGACTCCTGCCCTACCGCGTGGGGACCCACACCATGCGCTGGCTCGCCGAGCAGGCTCCCCAGGCATGGCGGCTCACCGAGCACCTCAAGCGCGCCCTGGACCCGCGCCAGGTGCTCGCGCCGGAGCGGTACTCCAGCCTGTGATGAGCCGCTTGTCGAACGCTGGGAACTACCCGTTCCGCTTCGCGAAGTCGTCCATGAAGGAGACCAGCGTCTTCACGTGGTCCACGGTCACCGCGTTGTACAGGGACACGCGGATGCCGCCCGTGATGCGGTGGCCCTTCATTCCGACCATGCCGGCCTTGGCGCCTTCGGCCACGAAGGCCTCTTCCAGCTTTTCGTCTGGCAGGCGGAACACGACGTTCATGTACGAGCGTGACGCCTTCTCCACCGGGGCCCGGTAGAAGCCCGCGTTGCGGTCGATGGCCGCGTACAGCAGCTCTCCCTTCTCGCGGTTCCAGGCCTCGATCTGCTTCAGGCCTCCCACGCCCTTGATCCACGCGAGCACGTTGCGGCAGAGGTAGATCGAGAAGGTCGGGGGCGTGTTGTAGAGCGAGTTGTTCTCCGCGTAGGTCGCATAGCGGAAGATCTTCGGGATGTCCTTGCGGCCCTTGGCCATGAACTCCTTGTTCACCAGCACCAGGACGATGCCCGACGGCCCGATGTTCTTCTGGGCTCCCGCGTAGATGAGCGCGAAGCGGCTGACGTCGATGGGCTTCCAGAGGATGTCGGAGCTCATGTCCGCCACCAGCGGCACCTGCCCCACTTCCGGGAAGGTGTGCCATTGCGTCCCGAAGAGCGTGTTGTTGCTCGTCATGTGGACGTAGGCAGCCTTGGGATCCAACTGGAGCTCGGCCTGGGTGGGGATCCGCGTGAAGCGCTTGTCCTTGTCCACCGTGTTCGCGGCGATTCGCGGCGTGCCGTAGTAGCGCGCCTCGTCCACCGCCTTCTCGCTCCAGCCTCCCGTCACCACGTAGTCCGCGGAGGCTCCCTGGGGCAGGAAGTTCATCGGCACCTGCGCGAACTGCTGCGAGGCGCCTCCCTGGAGGAAGAGGACCTCGTGCGTGTCCGGGACGGCCAGCAGCTCCTTCACCAGGGCGATGCCTTCGTTGTGCACGGCCTCGAACGCCTTGCCCCGGTGGCTGTGCTCGATGATCGACATCCCCGTGCCCTGGAAGTCGAGCAGCTCGTCCCGGGCCCGCTCCAGCGCCGCCGTGGGGAGACCGGCCGGGCCGGGATTGAAGTTGATGACGCGCATGGCTTGTCCTCTGGGAAGTGAAGCGCTCCGGCATTCTCGCCGGTGGGGCTCCGGGGGTCATCAGCAACGTGGGCTCTGTCCGACGGTGGCCTTCGTCCGCCCGGTGGGGGTGGTAGCGTCCCGGGTGTGTCCCCTACTCCTTTGGCCTCCGCCTTTCTCGCGGCCCCTGGCCGCGCGCCTGCTTCGCTTCCGGAGCCCTCGCGCCTGGAGGAGCTGCTCCGCGCTTCGATTGACCGCGCCCGGTCTCGCTGGCCCGGGGTGGAGCTGGAGCCGCTCGCCTTCGTGGCGTTCGTCGCGGAGCGGCTGACGTCTCCGACGGCGCTCCTGGAGGCGCTCGAAGGGGCCTCGCCTGCCTTGTCGGAGCTGTACCTGGCCTTTGGGTGCCTGCGGCATGACCGCGCCGCGCTCCAGTTCTTCGAGGACTGTTACCTCCGCGACGTCGGCGCGTTCGTGTCTGGTGTGGACCGCTCGCCGGCTTTCGTGTCGGAGGTGCGACAGGGGCTTCGGGAGAAGCTGTTCACGGCTGCCGCTGGCGGTGAGCCGAAGATCGCTGAGTTCACCGGTGGCGGCGCGCTGGGCGGCTGGGTGCGGGTCGCGGCGCTGCGCATCGCGCTCAACTTGAAGCGCTCCGAGGCCCGGGCCGACTCCGCTGCTCAGGACTCCGTCGAGTCCGCGTTCGGTGAACAACTGGGGCCGGAGCTCGAACATCTGCGCTCGCGGTACCGCGAGGCCTTCACGGAGGCCGTGCGCACGGCGCTGGGGGAGCTGTCCGACCGGGACCGCACCTTGATGCGCCTGTACCACGTGGAGGCGCTGTCCCTGGACGCCATCGCGGCGCTCTACCGCGTCCACATGTCCACCGTGTCCCGGTGGCTCAGCCGGGCTCGGGAACAGGTGGCGGAGACCACGACGCGGCGGCTCTGTGAGCGCCTGGGGGTGGGGGCATCCTCGGTGGACAGCATCGCGGCGCTGGTCGTGAGCCAGGTGGACCTCAGCCTGACGCGACTGCTCGGTCCGGGGGGCTGAACTTTCGCTGCAAGGCTTTTCCCGGCCGGTGTCAGGGCGTCGAAAGGCCCCTTCCGGGCCTCACCGAGGAAAGCCTCATGCGCGTTCGTTCCTGGCTGTCTGTCGTCACCCTCGCCGCCACTGTCTCCGCCTGCGAGCCGTTCCCCGAGGATGTCCCCTCCATCCCCACCGAGGTGCAGTGGCCCGGCGAGGACTTCTTTCCGGAGGGCATCGCGGCCTCGAAGGACGGCACGCTCTACGCAGGCAGCCTAGGTACCGGCGCCATCGCTCGCGTCAAGCCGGGCGCGCTGGGGGCAGAGGTCTTCGTCCCGGGCCGGGCCGCGTTCGGCGTCTACGGGCTCGAGGTGGACGAGGCGCACGACACGCTCTGGGCCTGCACCTACGACGACCTGCTGCTGCCCGCGCAGCCCTCGTACCTGAACGGGTACGCGCTCTCCACCGGTGCCCTGAAGGCCAGTCATGCCATGCCCAGCGAGGTCAGCTTCTGCAACGACGTCGCCGTCGATGCCGCGGGCAACGTGTACGTGACGGACTCGTTCGGGAACGCGGTCTTCCGGCTGGCCGTGGGTGGGACGGCGCTCGACACGTGGTCCGCGGATGCCGCGTACGAGCCCTCCGAGCCGGGCCTCATCACCCTCAATGGCATCGCCTACGACGGGGCGAACCGGCTCTACGTCGTGAAGAGCGACACGGGCGCGCTGTTCGCCATCGACATCCAGCCGGATGGCAGCGCGGCGGTGCCCGTGACCATCCCGGTGACGCCGGCGCTGGAGACGCCGGACGGGGTCGAGTGGGTGGATTCGGGCCGGCTGTTCGTCGTGGAGAACACGGCCGGTCGGGCTTCGCTGGTGACGCTCGGTGAGGGCGCTGGCGCGAAGGAGGTGCTCGCCAACGGCTTCGTGGAGCCGACCGCCGCAGCGATCACGAAGGACGGCGCGTGGGTGCTGGAGTCGCAGATGGGGTTCCTCTTCGGCACGCCGGGGACCCCGGCCCTGCCCTTCCGCGCGTACCGGGTGGCGGTGCCCCCTCTTCTGCCTTGAGCGCGAACGCTCATAGAGTCGCGTCCCACCATGTCGGGATGTCCGTCCGAGGAAACGATTCTCGCCTTCGTGGAGGACCGCCTGCCGCAGGAGCAGCGCGCCCTCGCGGAGGCGCACCTGTCCCGATGTGATTCCTGCGGGTCGCTGCTCGCGGCCGTCGCGGCGACGTGGCACGCGGAGGGCCGGTTCGTGGAGGCGGCTCCTCCTCTCCGCTCGTTCGCTCCTGGGGAGCAGGTGGGGCCGTACGTCATCGTCGACCATGCGGGCAGTGGCGCGATGGGGGACGTGTACCGGGCTCGCGATGGGCGGCTGGGACGGGACGTGGCGCTGAAGGTGCTCCCGGTCCGGTTCGCCCAGGATCCGGAGCGCCTGGCCCGCTTCCGACAGGAGGCCCGTGCGGCTGGCGCGCTGTCCCATCCCCACCTGCTCACCCTGTTTGACGTGGGCACCCATGAGGACGTGCCGTACCTCGTCACCGAGTGGCTGGAGGGGGTCACCCTGCGGGCCCGGCTGATGCGTGGGCCGCTGCCACCGGAGCAGGCGCTGCGGCTGGGCATCCAGTTGTCGCAGGGGCTCGCGGCCGCGCATGCGCGTGGCGTCATCCACCGCGACCTCAAGCCCGCGAACATCTTCCTGTGCTCGAACGGCAGCGCGCGGATCCTCGACTTCGGACTGGCCCGGCTCACCGAGCGGATCGAGGACGCTTCGCTCACCCAGAGCGGCGCGGTGGTGGGCACCGCCGGGTACATGGCTCCGGAGCAGATCCGCGGCCAGGGCGTGGATGCTCGCGCGGATGTGTTCTCGCTCGGCGCGGTGCTCTACGAGGCCGTGAGTGGCCGTGCCCCCTTTGGCGGTGACAGCCCGGTGGAGCGGATGAGCGCCGCGCTCCGTGATGCGCCTCCCGTGCTGCCGGGAGAGCTGGGGACGGTGATTGCCCGCTGTCTGGCGAAGGACCCAGGTGAACGGTTCCAGTCCGCGCAGGACCTGGCCTTCGCCCTGGAGTCCATCGCGGCTCGCGGTGCGCCCCTGGCCTTGCGGCACCGTGTGTTCCCACGCCCTGCCCTTCTGGCGGCCGCGGCGGTCTTGCTGCTGCTTGTCGCCGGTGGATTCCTGGTGTTCGGGCGCGGGCCGGTTGCCCCAGCGGCGCAGTCGTCCCGTCCGACGTATCGCCCCGTCACGTTCCGCCGTGGCCACGTGCTCAACGCCCGATTCTCCGCGGACGGACACACGTTGATCTATGGCGCGGCTTGGGAGGGAGGCCCCGCGGAGCTCTACAGCGCGCGTACGGAGCGTCCGGTGTCGCAGCCACTGGGACAGCGCGCGGATGTGCTCGCCGCGTCCTCGAAGGGGGAGCTGGCGGTGCTGCTGGAGCCACGGTTCTTCGACGCCGACCATGGCAGCGGGACGTTGGGCCTGATGCCGCTCGCGGGCGGCGCGCCCCGGGCCGTGCTCGATGGCGTGCTGGAGGCGGACTGGGGGCGTTCGGATGGACCGCTCGCGGTCGTGCGCCGTGTGGGCGAGAACTTCCGACTGGAGCGGCCTCCGGGCACGGTGCGCTTCGAATCCCAGGGGTGGATCAGCCACGCACGGGTATCCCCTGACGGCGCGCGGATCGCGTTCCTGTTCCATGAGCATCCCAAGGACGACCGGGGCGGGGTCTGGGTGCTGGAGAAGGACGGTCCGCCCCGGGAGCTCTCTTCAGACTGGGCGAGCATCCGGGGGCTGGCGTGGGCTCCGGATGGCAAGGAGGTGTGGTTCACCGCTTCGCGTACAGGCGCGGACTCCGAGCTGTTCGCGGTCGACCTGCTCGGCACGATGCGGCCGGTGGATCGGATCGCCGGGCGGATGGTGCTGCATGACATCTCCCAGAACGGATCCGTCCTCGTGGACCATCCGATGATCCGCACGGGGCTGTCATTCGGGCACGCGGGCGCGGAGCGGGACCTCACGTGGTCGGACTCGTCGTTCATGACGGACATGTCCCGCGACGGCAAGACGCTCCTCTTCGCCGAGGGCTCGGAGGTGGAGGGCCCCACCTACGGCGCCTATCTGCGCACCACCGATGGTGCTCCTCCGGTCCGCCTGGGCGACGGCATCCCCATGGCGCTGTCTCCGGACGGCAAGCAGGTGCTGACGGTGCGCTACGGCGAGCGGATGGAGTTCCTGCTGCTGCCCACGGGCGCGGGAGAGCCCCGGTCCCTGTCGCTCGCTCCGGTCGCCACGGTGCTCACCGCGCGCTGGTTCCCGGATGGGAAGCGGTTGCTCCTGCGCGCACACGAAGAGGGACGCCCTGCCCGGCTCTGGGTCTTCGAACCCGGCGCCGGAGCCCCCAGGCCCATCACGGCGGAGGGCATGGGATTCACCGCGGCAATCTCTCCGGACGGCTCACGGCTCGCGGCGGTGGATGCGGCGGGAGACCTTCGCGTGTTCTCCGCGACGGGCGAGGCGCAAGGCACGGTCCCCGGCCGGTTCACGGATCAATGGGTGGTGGGCTGGGACGCGAGCGGAACGGCGCTCTACCTGCGAAGCGTCTCGCTCCCGGTGCGCGTCTCCAGGGTCGACGTGAAGACTGGCGCCAGCACACCGCACCTGACCCTTCCGGCGGGAGGCGTCATGCCGGGCCTCATCTCCGTGATGACGCTGGCGATCTCCGAGGACGGAAGGTCCTACGCATACAGCTACAACGAGGCGCTCTCCCGGCTGTTCCTGGTGGAGGGACTGGCTGCCGGGCGGCGCTGAATGCATCCGAGAACCGCGCCGCTCCGGACCGTGCCGAGCCGGGCCGCGCGGTTCCCGTGACTTCACTTCACATCAGGCGCTCTTCAGGTTCTCGTTCACGAAGTCCCAGTTCACGAGGCTGTTGAGGAAGACCTCGACGAACTTGGCGCGCAGGTTGCGGTAGTCGATGTAGTAGGCGTGCTCCCAGACGTCGACGGTGAGCAGGGCCTTCTTGCCGTGCTTCATCGGCAGGTCCGCGTTGGACGTCTTCATGATGGCCAGCTTGTTGCCGTCCTTCACCAGCCAGGCCCAGCCGGAGCCGAACTGCGTGATGGCGGCGTCGGTGAACTGCTTCTTGAACTCGTCGTAGGAGCCGAAGTCGCGGTCGATGGCGGCCGCGATCTCACCCGTCGGCTTGCCACCGCCGGCCGGCTTCATGCAGTTCCAGAAGAAGGTGTGGTTCCACACCTGGGCCGCGTTGTTGAACACGGCGCCGTCGCTGCTGAGGATGACGTCCTCCAGCGACTTGGTGGCCTCGGGCTTGCCGGCGGTCAGCTCGTTGAGCTTGTTGACGTAGGCCGCGTGGTGCTTGTCGTGGTGGAACTCCAACGTCTCCTGGCTCATGTGAGGGGCCAGCGCGTCCTTCTTGTACGGGAGCTCGGGCAGCGTGAAGGGCATTTGGGGTGCGTCCTTTCCGGGTTCAGTGAGGTTTCAGCTACGCGTTCGCTACTTCGGGGCGGGCCCTGGCTCCGGGTGCGCTGTCAGCGCTCGATACGCCCGGTTCCAGTAGAGCAACGGTTCTCCGTCTACTCCCCGCTGGATGCGCTCCACACGGCCCACCAGCAACAGGTGATCGCCGTAACGGTGCACATCCAACAGAGTGCACGCCAGACCCACCAGGCTGTCCTGAACGAAGGCTCCTTCGTCGAACATCCGGCCTTCGGCCTCCCCCTTCGCGCAGCGGACCGACACGTCGCGTTGGATGGTGGACAGCACGCTCACACTGAAGCGGCGGGCGACCTCCACCCGCGGAAGCGTGCGGGAGGACTGCTGCAGCGCCAGGACGATGAGCGGAGGCGTCAGGGAGAGGGAACTGAAGGAGCTGATCGTCGTCGCCGCGATCCCGTCCGCGTCACGGACGGAGACCACCGCCACCCCGCTCGCCCACCGGGACATCGCCTCCCGGAAGTCCAGGGCCGACACCCCTTCAGTACCGCTCTGAGTCATGTGCCGGTCTCTACCACCCGGCCCGCCACCCGGTCAGCACTTCCTCCAATCCATTGGCGGAATACCAACGCAGTGGCACCTGCCCTCCGGGCCCGTCCATGGCCGGATCCACCCGCCCTCCGTATGCTGGCCGGCTGGAGGCGCCCATGGATCCGTTGTGGGGGGAGACGCTGAGGCGTCTGGATGCGCTGCTCGTCCAGGTGTGTGACCTGGAGGAGGCCCGCGCGTCGAAGCTCCGGGGGGAGCAGGAAGCGGGCTGGGATGCCGTGCGCACCACCGTGCGCCCCTCCACCGCCGAGCTCGCGTTCAGCTCGGCGCTCGCGGAGACGCCGCTGCTGGGGGCCTCTCCTCCCCTTCCCTTCGCCCGGCTGCGGGCTTCGCTTCGCCTGGACACCGTGGAGGAGGAGGCGCTGCTGCTCCTGCTCGCGACCTGGCTGGAGCCTCGGTACTCGCGCCTGTTCGCCGTGCTCCAGGACGAGACCGCGCAGGGCTGGAACGTGGAGCGGCTGCTGCTCACCGTCCTGGGCCGCACGCCTGCTCGCGCGCAGCGCTTGCTGGCGTCGCTGACCGACAGCGGGCTCCTGGTGGGCGGTGGATGGGTGCAGACGGGGGCCGGTGCTTTTCCTCCCATGCTCCGGCCCGTGGACCTGGCTCCGGAGGTCCGCGAGGCACTGCTGGAGCTGCCCCGACCCTCCGTGCTGGGTGAGGTTTCCCTGGAGTGGCATGGGCCGGAGGCGTTGCCTTCCTCTTCGCGCGGGACCTTCGCCGTCGTGCATGGCGAGGGCGAACGGCTGGGCGTGGCGATGGGGCTCGCCGCCGAGGCCGGTGTGCCGCTGGTCGTCGCCCGGTGGACGGGCGCTCCGGAGCCCGTTCCCATGGCCCGGGCCCTGTGGCGTCTGGCCTCCGTGCGCGGTGCACTGCTGGCCGTGGACATGTCCGGTGCCGAGCGTGGGTTGGCACTCTCCGTCACGGAGGCGCTGTCCGGGTTGTGCCAACGATTTGGTGGGCAGGCCCTGGTGCTCGCGGACTCCGCGCAGCCTGTCGCCGTGCAGCACCATGAGGCTCCTGCCCTGGGCTTCGTCCAGCGTCGGGCCCTGTGGCTGGAGGAGGCCGGGGCCCGGGGACTGTCATTGACGGAAGTGGAAGCGGCACGGCTGGCGTCTGGCTTTCGGGGTGGGCTTCAGGAGATCCGCCGCGTGTTCGACTCGGCTCCTGGTGGGGACGCGGAGGCACTTCGCGCCGCGGCCTCGCGGCTCGTCCAGGTGCCCTTGCGCCATGGCTACCGGCTGGAGACTTCTCGGACGTTCGCGGACCTCGTGGTGCGTGACACCACTCGCGCGGCCTTGGAGCGCCTGCTGTTCTACGTGGCCCAACGCGACCGCGTCGCCGAGGAGCGTGGTCTGTCCCGCCGCTTCCGGTTGCACACGGGCCCGGTGGCGCTGTTCTCCGGACGCTCTGGTACGGGGAAGACCCTGGCCGCGGAGGTCATCGCCCATGCGGTGGGCCGGCCTCTGTATGTCATCGACCTGTCCCGGCTTGTCAGCAAGTACGTGGGCGAGACGGAGAAGAACATCGACGAGGTGCTGTCCCACGGCGAGCGCTCAGGCGCCGTGCTGTTCTTCGACGAGGCGGACTCACTGTTCTCCGCGCGCACGGAGGTCAGCAACGCCAATGATCGCTTCGCCAACCTGGAGGTCGGCTTCCTCCTCCAGCGCATCGAACGTCATGACGGGTTGATCATCCTCGCCACCAACCTCCAGACGGCCATCGATGAAGCCTTCCTGCGCCGCTTCCACGCGCGCATCGAGTTCCCCTTCCCCGAAGTCGACGAGCGCCGCCGCATCTGGGAGCTGATGCTTCCGGAGGGCGTGCCTCGTGCCGGGATGCTCGACCTGGCAGGACTGGCGCAGCGGTATCGACTGGCGGGCGGTGACATCCGCAACGCCGCGCTCAAGGCCATCTTCCTCGCTGAACAGGCCGGTGCCCCGTTGGCGCAGGAGCACCTGGAGCGCGCCGTCGCCCTGGAGTTGTATGAGCTGGGCCGGCTCTCGCGGCGTCCGGAGGCGGATGCTCCTTCGGATGCGGGCACACGCCTGCGGCGCGTGGCGGAAGTGTTCCAGGAGGCATTGGACTCGCAGCTCAGACAACACTTCCTCAAGGAGGTCCACATCCTCCATGGCTCTCCCACCCGGGAGGCGCTCGCGGGGAAGCGGCCCGCTGTGTCGCTCGCGCTCTACCGGTTGGCTGTCGCGCAGAACGGTGCGCTGCGGCTGGGGCTCATCGTCTCCGCGTGGTCCCTCCGCGCGGAGGAGGAACATGAGCTGCTTGGCGTGCTGCATGGGCTGCTCTCACGTGGACTGCCGCACGAGCTGGATGGCCGCAAGATCACACCTCGCGTCCAGGAGAGTTATGACTTCGACCTGCTCCATCGCTTCTGGAGCAGTCATGGACATCCCATCCGTGCCTCGCTGGTTCTGGATGTGGAGATGACCTAGCGTCCCTCGCGCTGATGGTGCGGGGGGGACCGTGCGCATCCGTGACCAGGGCCCGAAGGCCTCCGCCAAGGCCATGCTCCGGAAGAGCTCCGGGCGCAGTCCCTCGTCCTCCGCCGCCCTTCCTCGTGCTCCGGGTGTCGTTCCCCGGGGCCCCTCCTCGTCCAATCCCGCACGTGAGCTGGCGGCGCGGCTCGCGTCACTGAAGGGCGCGGCCCCTGCCCTCCATGGGCCCGCGCTTCGCGATGCCGCGCGTGACATGGAGCGCCGATGGAGCGACCCGGCATGGCGGACGCTGGGCGGTCCGCGCTCGCACCTCTTCGAGCCGTGCCCGGTGAATCCTCCGGAGGTCGCGCTGCTCTCCACGCCCGGCGCCGTCGAGGCGGAGCTGGGCGTTCACGGACTCGCGCCACAACCGAACACCGGGCTCGCACAGGCGGCCGGTGCGTCCCAGTCCGCGACCCTCGCACAGCAGGAGGAGGACGCTCGACAGCGTGATGCGGCGCGCATGGCCGTCCTGCCTCCAGGCTCCGCGGAACAGCTCGGAGACACCGCCGCGCGGCTCGCCGAGGCCCGTGAGTCAGACCTCACGCCCGTCACCGGGCATGAGGAGTCCGAGACGGCAGGACTTGGGGGCAGCACGTCCCCTGCGCCCGATGATCTCTCAGCGACCACCGTCGATGCGCCCAGCGCGGGCGGTCAACTGGCCACGCCGGATCAGGCTCCCGCCCCCGCCTCCATCCCAGCGGGGACGGCTCCTGGCGGCATGGACGACGCCGCTCGCATCGACACGCTGGTGACGGCGCTGTCGGGACAGAGCGAGGTCCACATCGCCGTCCGTCAGGCTCCCTCTGGAACAGGGCTCCTGGAGCCTCCGCCCATCCGGACGGATGTGTCGGCCGACACGGGCCCCACGGTGCCCGTGGCTTCGGCCGCGATGGACTGGCAGAAGCAACTGGCCACGGCCCACGCGCAGGGCGTCCAGGGCATCAAGCAGGGTCTCGAAACCGCGCCGGATCCGGCGGGTGCTGTCGCGGCGGTGGAGCCCCCTGCCCTCCTTCCCGCTCCGCCTCCTGCTCCGTCGGCACCTGCCATGGCAGGGCCCATCCCCACCGCACCCGCGACGGGCACGGACGCGGATCCGGTCGCCGCATGGAAGGGCCGCATCGCCAGCAGCACGGCGCAGGTGCCGGAGCCCAAGCTTCCTCCGGCTCCTCGCTACACGTTCAAGATCACCCAGGCCGCCGTGGACCCCAACGCGGTCCGCGCCGCGCGCCTCAAGCAACTGGAGGACGAAGGCAAGAAGGCCATCACTCCGGCGAAGCAGCCGAAGGACCTTCCCGCCATCCCGGACGACCCCACCGGCAAGGCCTCCTCGCTGGTGGATGCGAAGTGCGAACGGAAGCTGGAGGTCAAGGAGGCCAAACTCCCCGACCTGCAGAAGAGCCCGCTGGGCCATGTGCCGGAGATTGGCGCGCAGCTCATGCGCGACGACGGCGGGCACATGCTCATCAAGGGCCCGCTCGGCGACATCGTCTACAAGCCCGGCGGCCCCAAGCCCTCCGACCCGGAGAAGCTCAAGGACTGGACGCTCCTCCAGCAGAAGATCACCGCCGCCGCGGACAAGCAGAAGAAGGCGAAGGTCCAGCCCAAGGAACCCGCGAAGGGCATCACCGTCCTCGAGCAGGCTGCTCCCGCGCCCATCAACGTCCCCGACTTCGCTCGCGTGGACATTGGCGACGTGCTGGCACGGCTGCTCGCCGCTCCGGACAAGTACGCCGACGCCTCCGTCCAGAAGGCCCGCGAGGCCTATGTCCCGGGCGGCCTGGATGCGTCCTGGGGCGTGGCGCTCGTCACCGCCGAGCGCCCCATCTTCGCCGCGGAACTCCAGCGCGTCGCGGATGCCGCGCAGATCAAGAAGGCGGACCTGGACGCGAAGGTGGAGGCGCGCCGCAAGCAACTGGTGGACTCGCACGCCGCCACCACCGGCTCGCTCAGCAAGGCCCACGAGGAGGCGAAGAAGAGCCTGGAGGAGAGCGGCAGGTCCTTCGCGGATTCGCTGGCGCGCATGCGCGCCTCGCTGGACGCGCAGTCCGAGGCCAAGGCCGCCGCCATCAAGGGCGGCGTCGACCTGACCGAGGCCCGCCGCAAGCGCGACGCGCTCATCGCCGCCGTCGACACCAAGGTGAGCAACTGGGTCGTCCGGTACGACCAGAACGGCAAGCGCTTCAAGGAGGCCTTCGCGAAGGCCGCGAGCGACCAGATGCATGCCTACGAGCTCGCCGCGCTCCAGGACGAGTGGGAGCTCAAGAAGGACGCCGGCGATGATCCGGTGAAGCTCAAGGCCGCCACGGAAGCGTACCGCCCCACCAAGAAGTGGCTGGACGACCGCCGCAAGGAGATTGGCGCCGTCGTCTCGAAGGCGAAGCGCGACATCGACCAGAGCGTGGAGCGCTACCAGCAGGAGCTGCGCGACGCCGGCAGGGAGGCCCGCGAGGTCATCCGCGACTGGCACGCGAAGCAGATCGGCTACGAGCGCGGCTTCTGGGACCGGCTGCTCGGGTGGATCATCGACTGGCTGGAGGCCGCTCACGACGAGAGCCGCGCGTGGGAGGCCGCTCGCGCCGCGGAGAACAAGACGTCGCTGGATCAGAACATGCTGTTCCTCGCGGAGGTGCGCCTGCGCCAGGGCGAGGAGCTGGACGCGGAGGCCATCCAGGGCAACAACGCCCTCAGCGAAGAGCAGAAGGCCATCCTCCTCTCCTACTACGGCAAGGGGGGCAAGGACGCGGTGCAGGCGCTCGCGGAGGGCCTGGCGGTGCGCATCTCCGGCCAGCGGCGCAAGCCGCTCATGGAGGCCCTGGAGAAGGAGCTGCTCGCGTCCACCGACCTGGAGCGGCTGAAGGTCGTCGTCGACCAGCAGGAGCCCCTCTTCAGCAACCGCGCGCGCAACATCTCCCTCAAGGTCTGGGAGGGCGTGGACCAGTGGGGCACGGACGAGAAGAAGATCTTCGACGCGCTCGCCAACCTCAACCCGCTCCAGGGCCACTACATCGAGGTCCTCTACGAGAAGGAGCACGGCCAGAACCTGCGCGAGCGGCTCAAGAGCGAGCTGGACGACTTCTTCAGCACCACCACGCATGACTGGGACAAGGCGGAGGCGCTGCTCTCCGGCAACGCCGCCAAGGCCGCCGCCGTCGAGCTGAACGACGCCATGGAAGGCACGATGTTCGGCCTCGGCTGGGGCACGGACGAGGCCGCCATCCTCACCCTGCTTCGCGGCAAGACGCCGGAGCAGATCGAAGCCATCAAGAAGGCCTACCAGCAGAAGTACGGCAAGGAGCTCGTCGCCCAGATGGACGACGAGCTGCGCAGCGGCGCGCTCAAGACGCACGACGTGGACGAGATGCACGCCCTGGTGGAGGGCCGCACCGAGGACGCGCGCGCCATCGAGATGGACCGCGCCATGCGCGGCGGGTGGTTCTTCGGCCTGGGCACCGACCGCAAGGCCATGGAGGGTGTCTACGACCGCATCCGCAAGGAGACGGAGGCCGACGCCCAGCAGTACGGCTGGGACACCAAGACCTTCCGCGCGGAGCTGCTCAAGCGCAACCAGGCCATCGACGCGTCGTATGAGAAGCAATACGGCCCGGATTGGACCGAGCGCACCGCCGGGGAGAGCGCGCTCAGCGCCGCGTTCCACGACGAGATGAAGGGCGAGGACCTCAAGCTCATCGAGGGCCTCCGCGACGACAAGGGGCTCCAGGTGGATGCCGCGCGCATCCGCATCGAGCACACCAGCGTCTTCTACGCGGACGACAAGGCCATCCGCGACGCCATGTCCGCGCAGGGCAAGCGGCAGATCGCCGACGCGCGCCGCGACGGCTACCTGGACATCCAGGAGCGGCTGGACATCGAGCGCACGCTGGACGAGGCGAAGGTCAAGCCCGCCAGCGAAGGCCCGCTCACCGAGGAGGACCGCCGCAAGGGCCGCATCAGTGAGCTGGAGTTCCTGGAGAAATGGAGCCCGGAGAAGGTCCAGGCCCGCATCGCGAAGGAACGCAAGGAGGTGGACGTCAAGGCGAAGGCCCAGGCCCAGGCCGACGCCCCCGCGAACATGAAGGCGCTGGCGGCCGAGTACGACAGCGCCTACGTGGAGGGCACGCACCTTCAGGCGTCCTTCGAGCAGGCCGTCCTGATGGACACGTCCGGCGCGGACCGGGAAGCCGTCGCGGCGATGCTGGCGAAGGGCTACCTCACCGACGCCGAGATCGTTCAGTACGCCGTGCAGGGCGTGGGCACGGACGAGGACGCGCTCAAGGAGGTCTTCGCCGGGAAGACAAAGGCGGAGATCCAGGCCATGGCCGAGGAGTGGGCCCAGGACCACCCCGCCGACCCTGGCGACACGCGCACGCCCTTCGAGCGCTTCCGCGCGCGCATCGACGAGGAGCTGGGCGGGCGCGAGGAGTTCGACATCCTCGACATGGTGGACTACGGCGAGCCCGTCACGCCCCGGGAGAAGGCGGACCGGGCCTGGCGCCGGGTGCACTTCGAGGCGCGCTCCACCAACGGCCTGGCGTCGTCGGAGTACCAGCTGGTGCTGGACCAGGCGTCCGCGCTCGACGCCGAGGTGAGCGCGCTGGAGTTGCACGAGCGGATGCGCCCCAAGCCCGGGGACAAGAACTACACCGTCGACGGGCTGCGCCAGTGGCAGGACGACTGGGAGAAGAAGTCCGAGCGCGTGCAGCGCCAGGGCGAATACGCCGACGAGTCGGTGCAGATGCACCGCGAGCAGGTGGACTTCATCACCGACCGGCTGGTGACGATCCTCGCCGTGGTGGTGATGGCGGTGGTGGTCATCATCGGCGTCATCGTCAGCATCTTCGCCCCGCCCGCGGGCGCGGGGTTCTGGGCCGCGTTCGGCGCGTTCATGGCCAGCACACCGGTGCTGGTGGGCATGGCGGTGGCGACGGCCGCCGTGACGATGCTGACCAAGGCCGCGATGAAGGGCAGCGCCTACGGCTGGGAGGAGGCCGCCGTCGACGCGGGCGTGGGCGCGGTGGATGCCCTCACCGCGGCGGCCACCGCCGGCATGGGCACGAAACTGCTCAAGCTGGGGTTCCTGGCGCGCATGGCGGAGGAAGGCGGCGTGCTGGCGCGCATGACGGCACACGGCCTGGCCCAGGGCGCGGAAGGACTGGCGCAGTCCGTGCCCTCCGCGTTCCTGGGCAACGTCCTCAACGACGAGA
The DNA here is from genome assembly GCF_054512695.1 of Corallococcus sp. M7. Classification (NCBI taxonomy): domain Bacteria; kingdom Pseudomonadati; phylum Myxococcota; class Myxococcia; order Myxococcales; family Myxococcaceae; genus Corallococcus; species Corallococcus sp. M7. The sequence continues at coordinate 4,006,761 of NZ_CM137252.1, read as the reverse complement.
ACTACAAGGGCGGCAATGCCCTGCTCAACGTCCTGGCGGGCACCGCGCTGCAGGCGGCCCCTGGCGCGGTGATGGCCGGAGGGCTGGGTGCGCTGGGCGGCATCTCCAAGCCCCACGTGCCGCCGCGCACCCAGGACCTGCTCCACTTCCGGGGCACGCCGAAGGAGCGGCTGACCCTCTTCAAGAAGTGGAAGGCGGAGAACCCCGCCGGGAACATGAAGGAGTTCCTGCGCGAGTTCGACGACGGCCTGCTCAAGCAGATGTCGGGCGACTTCGACCGCAAGCAACTCCAGCGCGTGATGCGCAAGGAGCTGCTGGATCACATCCCGCCCGCGCAGCGCAAGGCGTTCGCGAACACGCCCATCGAGATGCTCTCAGAGAGCGACTTCGAGTCGCTCACCGGCAGCAAGTCCGCGCAGGCCGTCACGGTGTTCCGGCGCGGCAGGCCCACCATCCTCATCAAGGCGGGCGCGGACCTGTCCGACCTGGGCGAGGAGGGGCTGCACCTGCTCCAGCGCCACGACAAGGCGACGCGCGAGCTGGTGAAGACGCTGGATGAAACGGCGCTGCGGCACTGGGACCAGCTTCCCATCGAGAAGCAGTTCGAGCTGTACCGCAAGAAGCTGCGCCTGGAGATCGCGGCGCAGGAATCGCTGCTCACGTCGCTGGAGGGCAAGCGCGGCGTGACCCTGGAGCCCGCGGAGGCGACCCGCCGCATCCGGCAGGGAAAGAAGACGCTGGAGAACCTGCGCCAGCGCATGAAGGAGGTGGATGCGTTCACGCCGGTGGAGATGGCTGAGTTCGGCCAGGGCGTGCGCTCGAAGCCGCAGTACCTGAATGAGCCTCCACGGCTGTTCAGCAAGAAGGAACCGCCCGGGACTCCGCCGGCTCCGGAGTCCAAGCAACTGGAGATGGAGTTCCGTCCGGCGAAGCCGCCAGCGCCCGAGGCTCCGGAGGCTCCGACGCCCAGGCAGCTGGAGATGGAGTTCCCCGAGCCCAAGCCGCCGGAGGTGGTGGTCCCGGAGACGAAGCCCCCGGACGTGGAAGCCCCCAAACCGACCGGCGAGCCCGAGGCGCCGAAGGGAGACCTGGCCGAGGGCGACTGGCCGCAGACGTCCCACGTCCACGCGAACGCGGACGTGGGCCCGTACTCGCTCCAGCGGCCTGACCTGGAGGATCCGAAGATCGGCTCGATGGAGCGCACGCCGTTGACGGAGAAGCTGCTCCAGCGCACCACCCATCAATTGGCCGAAGGCGAGTCGCTGGCCCAGGTGGGGCCGACCTGGGAGGAGCTGAAGTTCAACAAGAAGACGCGCCAGTACGAGAAGCGCTACTACCGCCTGATCGAGAAGACCCAGGCGAATGGCCAGAAGGTCCTCATCGAGGAGATCCTCTCCGCCCGCCCGGGCAATCGCTGGGAGACACGCGGCGACTTCATCCGCATGGAAGGCGACGAGTTGGAGAAGGTCGCCTCCCTGCGCATGACCGAGGAGAACCTGGGCGACCGGCTGGGGCCGGGCAAGGAGTTCCAGCGCGTCACCTTCAAGCCCAAGGGCGAGCAGGGCAGCGGCTTCGACGAGCTGCTGTTGCAGTTCGACGATGGCGTCAACCCGACCAAGGCGGACCTCCACATCATGGAGGTCAAGGGTGGCAAGGAGGAGCCGCGCTTCCGCAAATTCACCTCCACCGGCGGAACCCTGCCCCGCAACTTCGAGCTGCTGCGTGAGGCGCTGGACGACCCCAACTGGACGCGCGCCCACCAACTGGGCCCGGCGCACGTCGCGGCGATCAAGACCGCCCTGGACGAGTGGCGGGTGAGAATCGAGCTGCGCGTCGGGCCCAAGACGAAGATGCCGTCCAGCACCCTGTCCGCGCGCGTCGAGCGGGTGGCCAGCGCGTGGCGCGAGTTGGATCTGCTCACCCAGCAACTGCCCGTGGACGCGGAGGACCGGGCGCTCGTCAAACAGCTCCAGGCCGACCTGAAGGCGGCCCTCAAGTCGAAGGACCTCGGCGTCGCGGATCAGGCGCTCAAGCGGGTGGAGGAAGCCGTGAACGGCGCCGAACCCGGCACCGGCCTCTTCGCGAAGCACGGCCTCAAACAGGAGGCCCGGCCTCCCCTGGTGCGCGGCCTGAACCCCGACGAGGTCGCGGGCACCATCGTCCGCATCGACGAGAAGTTCATGCCTCCTCCAGCCGTCAAGACGGCCTCGGTGGAGGAGGTGGTGGACGCGGCGACGGGGCTGGACGAGACCAAACGGGTCCGCACGTATGTGGGGGGCTCGGTGCTGGGCTGGGGAGGCTTCGACATCACCGAGTCGCTCCAGTGGAAGTCGCGGAAGCTCCTGGCCTTCGAGCGGGCGCAACTGAGCGACATCCGCGACCGGCTCGTGCAGATTCCCGAGCTCGACCCCAAGCGCTTCGCCGGGCTGTCGCCCATCGACAAGGAGATGGCGCTGCGCGAGGCGGCGGAAGCCACCATGGAGGCGCTGGGCATCCCGAAGTCACGGCGGCCGGACGTCCTCTTCAAGCGCTTGAAGGGGGACTATGGCTACATGACCTGGAACTTCCAGAAGCTCAAGAGCGGGCGGCTGAAGCCCTACCGGAAGCGGGGCCGGCTGGTCATCGCGAAGGGGCTGACGGTGGGCGAAGCGGTGGGCACCATCGTCCACGAGACCCGGCACTACTATCAGGCCTATCAGGCGTATCAGCTGTCGCTGGGGCGCAAATCCGCGCATCCGCTCGCGGCACTGTGGGCAGGCAACCTTCCCGGCTCCGGCGGCACGTACTACATCGCGGGTCCGAGTTACTTTACACAACCCATCGAGGTGGACGCGGAGACGTTCGGCCGCCGTCTCATCGACCTGCTACCGGGGCGGTGGCCCCCATGAGGAAGAGACGCCATGCGTGGTCCTCCGTCCAGGACAGTCACCTGCTACGTGTGCGGTTCGAAGTTCACCGTGCATCAGAAGCTGGTGGTCACGAAGCGCGACACGGAAGTGGTGCCGGACCCGGACGCGTGCCCGTACTGCGACACGCCCCTCAAGACCATTGGCGAGCTGGGCGAAGGCGAGGCCAAGGGACTGGTGCTGCTCGCGGCGGGCTTTCCGGATGAGGTCAAGGAGTACGGGAAGCTGGAGGACTACCTGGAGGAGTTCACGCTGACGGAGAAGGACATCGACTCGCTGGTGGCGGTGGCGGAGGGCTTGGATTTCGCGGCGTGGGCCGAGGACAACGCGCAGCGGCTGGCCCGGCGCAAGAACCCTCGCGTGCAGGCGGTGTCGCGCGTCCTGCCCAAGCTCCAGGCACAAATGGAGAACGGTGAGCTTCCCGGGCGATTGCGGCAGGCCGCGGAGCACGTCAAGGATGTGTACCGTAAACGGCGGGAGCGCCACCTCGCGATCTTCGAGAAGCGCCAGAAGCAGCGATGACGGGAGAGGGAGGACGCATGGCGGAGCAACCGGTCGACATCCCCACCACCTGGAGCGCGCTCTTCTCCAGTGGCCGTGAGTGCGCGAACGCGAAGGAGACGGTGAGGCTTTTGACGCCCTCCGCGTTGAAGAACGTGAACGTCCCCGCGCGGGAGGCGGGGCCGCTGAGCAACACGCTCACCCAGGCCCTGGTGCTGTGCGAGCCCTCGGAGGGCCGGGCGCTGGCGGAGCCCCTGTCACGGCTGGCCGGGCCCGCGCTCCAGCAGGTCGCGAGGGAGTTCGACTCCCTGCGGCCCGCGCAGGTCATCAACGTGCTGTCGTTCGTGAACGCGCAGGAGTGCGCGGGCGCGCTGGACGGATTGCTGGTGGGCTCGCCCGTGGAGGCGTGGCTGGAGGCGCTGATGAAGGTGCGCCGGACACTGCACGAGGACCTGGCGTACCGGTGTGGGCTGGTGGCGCTGGCGCTGGGCCTGCCGGAGCTGGCGGCGCGTTTCGTGGGCGGTGGAGCGCTGACGCAGGACTTCACGCCAGGGCAGACGTTCGGGTTCAACGTCCAGGGCTTCGTGCGTTACCTGGCGACGGCGCGGCTTGGGAAGGCACCGGCCCAGGAGGTGCGCCCGGCGTGGGAGGAATTCGTGGAGGCTTTCCCCATGAAAGCCGCGGCGGGCACGCTGGAGTGGAAGGACCTCTTCTGGGCGGCGCGCGCGTACTTCGCGGGACTGGAGGGGCGGCCGGTGGCGCGGGTGGGTGAGTCACTGCATGCGCGAGTGAAGCCGGCCTGATGCGCTCCCCTTCCCTCGTCGCGCGGCCGGACGTTTCCTTCGAGGCGATGGACCGGGTGCTGTCCGCGCTGGGGTGGTTTCTCCAGTCCGAAAGCCAGACGCCTCCGCTCATCCCCGGTGAGCCGGAGCTGGCGGTCTACGTGAAGCGCGCGACGGAGTCGGCGCTCCATTACACGTTCAACCCGGTGCTCCGGCTGCGGGTGCTGGAGTTCTCCGGACCTGACGCCGTGGGGGAATGGGCGATTGTGCGCAAGGCGGTGCTGGTGATGGAGGCCCCGGCGCTCGCGGCGCTGCTGGCGTCGTCGGAGACACAGGAGGTGCTGCTGGGGCTGCTGGCCACGGAGGTGCTGCGAGAGCGCTCGTCGATGGAGCGCGTGGCGGCGCTGCGGTTCCATCCGGAGTTCAGCGTGTCGCGGACCGCGGAGCGTGTGCTCGCGTCGCTGGTGCCGGATGGGACGGAGGAGGCGTTCGCGCGACTGAAGGAGGAGAAGGAGGCGCATCCGGACCGCTCCGTGCTGTTCGCGCACCTGCCGAGTGAGGAGCAGCGGCGGCAGGTGTTGCGCTGGCTCATCCATGATCAGGCGGCTTCGAATCCGGACATCGACGCGGTGCTGCGCTCCGCGCTGGTGGACAAGGACGCGGAGGTGCGGGTGACGGCGGTGATGGCGGCGGCGCGGCTTCAGGCGCGGGAGGTGCTGCCGGCGCTGCGTGAGGCGCGGATGCCTACGTCGACCCGGGAGGGTGCGGACCCGAGGGACCGGCTGTTCTATTCGAACCTGCGGGACCTGGTGGCCCAGGTGCTCGCGGGCAGGCCTTTGCCTCCGGAGGGCTCACCGAAGCGCGAGCGGATGGCTCCGCTGCTGCGTGCGTTGGCTGGCCCCGCGGACGTACGGGATGATCCCACGCTGCTGCTGCATGCGCTGACGACTCCGGTGGATCCGGGAACGCGTCCCGCTTCGTTGCCGGAAGCGGTGGTGGAACGGGAAGGCACGTACCGGCTGCGTCGCTCAGGGTTGGAGGCTCGCTGGGTGCCTCCGGTGGAGCACTGGGTGGGAACGGGGCCGACGCTGCGGCGGGTGAAGTCGCCGGGGTTCTTCGTTGCTCGGGTGCCTGTGAGCCGGGCCGCGGCGGCCTGGGCGATGGCGGCGTCGCAGGGACCGGTGGGCACGGCGGGGCCAGACGCGGAGGAGCCTCTGCCCTGCACTCTCGTGGAGGCGGAGCAGGTGTGTTCGGCGCTGTCGCGCATCGAGGGCGTGGAGCTGCGGCTGCCTTCCAGTGAGGAATGGGAGATGGCGGCCCGCGGGCCGGACGGGCGCCTGTTCCCCTGGGGCAATTCGATGCGGGATGACGGGGCTGCACGTGCTTCGCCCTGGGGCGTGGAGAAGCTCGTGGCTTCGCTTCCGCAGTGGGCTCGGGAAGGCCTGCTGTGCGGGGGACGGGAACAGCCGCTGTGCTCTTCGCGCCTTGAGGTGTCGGCGGCGGTGGGCGCCGTCAGATGGGTGCTGGCCTCCTGACGCTGATTGGCAGTGCGGGGCCGCCTCCGGGGACGAAGCGCCGCGAACCTGTCCGACTGTCGGACAAGTTTCCCGAGGTCGCAGCCGCCAGGCCCCTCCCCAAGACGAAGCGCTTCAAATCTGTCCGACTGTCGGACAGGTTTCCGAGGCCGACGCCCCGAGCCTCCTCCCCAAGTCGAGGAGTTTGAGGCTGCCAGCCACCTCCAGGACGATACGCAGTGAACCTGTTCGACTGTCGGACAGGTTTCCCGAGGCCGCAGGTCCAAGGCTCGCCCCCTCGGAACCACTGGCCATGGTCCTCGGCCATCGCTTCGGAACGGCTACTTCTTTGGCATCCGGATGCTGGGGTTCGTGGCGACTCGGGGCGCGCTCTTCGCCTTGAAGCTGCCACCGGCGGCGGCCTTCATCGTGGGCCCCTTGGCCGTGGCTCCCAGTTGGGCCCTGGCTGTGTCCGTCTTGGGCTGCTGCGACGGCGCGATGGCCTTGTTCATGGCGGGCTTGCGGTCAGGTGTCTTTCGCGTCTGGGGCGTCATCGTCTTCATAGGTTGCCTCCGGGGATGCGTCCGGCGGGGATGCCTTGCAGCTTGAGCGACACACCGGATGGGGCTGGGACCTCCAGTTCGACCAGGCCTCCTGCTCCGGTCACGTGAACGTCCGGGCCGATTTCCAGGCGGCAGCCCACCGCTGGGCGCCCCGCGTGGTCCTGGGCCAGCAGCCTGCGCCGGTCGTCGCTCACCACCACGGAGGGTCTTCTCAGCGCGACCTGCGCCTGGGCGATGAGCACGCAGCGCTGGCCGTTCACGCTCGCGCGGACCTGGGCCCGGATCCTCGCGACTCCGGGGGCCTTTCCTTCGGGAGGCCTCGCGAGGAGCGTGGCAGTGGGCGCGGGCGGGCCTGGGAGGACCGATCCCTCCCAGACGGCTTCGAAGCCTTCGTCCAGCCCTACCGCCGCGAGCGACAACGGCACGCGGATGGGCTCGGCGCCGAGCCAGATTTCCTCTGGTACGACGATGGCGATTTCGGGCTCCAGTTGGACGTCGGCGATCCAGGACCAGCGCTCGGTGAGCAGGTCCGCGAGCCAGCTGGCTTCTTCTGGCGACATGCGGGCCAAGGCCTTCTCCACATGCGCCGGGTCCGACAACCGTTGGAGTGCCCCGGCGCCGTCCTCGAACCTGGCGTTCTTCAGCAGGCCGTCGAGCTGGCCCGGGAGAGATTTCGCGAGGGAGCGCACCAGGTGGCCCAATCGCTGTCTTGGAGGAAGTGTGCTCATCCTCGCCTCCTCCACAGCGACCTGCCCGTCATCCGTCGCCGCAGCCGTTGTTCTGCTTGCTGGAGCGCTTCGGCGTCCCTCGCCGTGAGGCGACGGCCGTTCATGAAGAAGGCCCGTGCGTTGATATCCAGTTCGTAATCCGGTGCTTCTTCCCACGTAGGTTCTTCATTCAGGGCTTCGGGGCGCAGGGGTGCTTCGACTCGCGGTGGAGGAAGCAACGTCTTCACTTCGATGCGCACCGGTTCTGGTGCGGTGTGTCTCGTGTCCCGTAATGGAGGGTGGATGGACTCTCCCCGTTCCTTCGGTTGGGCAGGACGCGCGGTCCGTGATTCAGGTCTGTCGTTACGACGTGGCCCGGGTTCCTCCTGGAACGATGGGACCTTTCGTGTGTCCGGTGCTGGCGGCCGGTCCAGGGGGCGGGGTGAGCTTCTCCTCCGTGGCGGTGCCCTGGCGGGCGTCTCCCTTTGCTCCTCTGGGGGAGCCTGTGGTGGCACTTGTGTGGTGGCGCGCGCGACGCGATGGCGGCGTGTTGGGGACTCCGGCACCCGTGCGCTGATCCGTGGGGGCGCGGAGATCTTCTCCACGGCGGGTCTCGGCACCCGGCTCCTTCTCCGACCTGGTGCCTTCACGCGTGTTTCGACGGTGGGAGGGACCTCAGTGACCTTCTGGCTTTCAGGTTCGGTCCGGTCGCCTGCTTGTGAGGGAACATCTTGGGGCTGGGCGCGAGGACGAGAGGGTCGTGGCTTCGAGACCTCCGATGGCAGCTCTGGAGCGCTTGGGGCTACGGGAAGCACGAACGTGGGAAGAGGCCTTCCTTCCTGGTGCCGGGTCACGGGTTCGACTGGTGGCCGTGGCTCCTGGGGCTGTGCCGACGAACCGACAGGCCTTGGCACTCGACGGCGGATGGGTGCGATGGGTTCCGTGACAGCCGGGACTTCGAGCCGCGCGGGCAGATTGAGCACGGGTGGCGTCATGTCCTCTGGCTCGGTGAGCCCCATGGACCTGGGACCTGACGGGGCCGACGCCGTCTTCATCGCGCGGCCTGTCTCCCCTCCCCGCTTCTGCGCACCTGGCGTCGGTAGGGACGGTGGCAGCGGCGGGTCCACCTTGAAGTCTCCGCTCTCTCCCCGCTCCAGGGGATGGAGCACCCGGTCCAGCTCCGCCAGCAGCGCGGCCACCGCGAAGAGGTCGTCTCTTGCTTCGCTCATGTCGGCACTCCCAGCCAGGACTTGAGGACCGTGGTCGCGGCCCTCAGCTCCGGGTCCCTCAGCACCGTCTTCGTCACGCCGCTGTCCTGCACCGTGATGTTCGCCGTGCCCGGATCCAGCTCGATGGGGATCATGACTCCCGTGGCGAGGCTGGGGCCTCCGAAGCCCTTGAAGTCGCGCCGCAGCGTCACGTCTCGCACCAGCGCCTTGGGCATCCGCAGGTCTCGCAGCGTGATGACCACGACTTCTGCGTCGTCCTCGCAGCACTGCGGCGTGGGCGTCGTCGTCACCTCGTCATCCGCTCGGGCCGCCGCTCCTGTGCGCAGGTCCACCGAGTCCACGGTGGCCACGCCCTGCCACCACGTTCCTTCGTCGTCCGCTCCGCGCACGAGCAGCAGCTCCCCGGGCCTTGCCACCTGCACCGGCTTGCTCGAACCGGACGTGCTCGCCAGCGGGATGCCGTCCAGGAACAGCCTCGTCGCTCCCACCTCCACCGGCGGTAGCAGCTTGAACGTCTGGCCTGCATACGGCGCCGCCACTGACGGAGGCACCAGACCCAGCGCGCCACCGTCCTGCCCCAGGATCAGGTTCAGCTTCGCGCCCTGGGCGATGACCTCCTGCACCACGCCATCCGCTTGCGGCCCCGCCGCTGAGTGCCCGTCCAACAACTCCTGCGTGGAGATGGACACCGCGTTTCCACTCACGGGCGATCCACTCCTCACCAGCCCCGCGACCCCCGGCAGCTTCGCGTCCGTCGCGATGGACACATTCAGGGGGGCGATTCGCAGGCGCTTCTCGGCCCCTTTCACCTCCCAGCCCAGCACCAGCGCCAGCGTGGGCCGGTCTCCTCCCACGTTCGCCACGTGCCCTGGCTGCACCAGTCCCAGGTCCACCGTGGGCGTCACCGACAACGCCGTCGCCTGCGTGAGCGCGTCCTTCACCAGCGCCACCGGTCCCACCAGCGGGATTCCCGTGGGCTGTCCCGCGAGCACCCGCGTCAGGCTGTCGCAGAATGGCTTCAGCACCTGCCGCAGCAGCGGCGCCAACGCGGCCCGGTTGCGTGCGTCAAACCATCGCTGACGGAACACCCAGTGGAAGCGCAGCGACCACTCCAACGTCCGAAGCATCCGCAGCGACCCGTCCGGATACGCCAGCCGCGACGCCACTGCTTCGTCCATTCCCGTCCCCGCCTGGATGTCCAACGTCGTCAGCTCGTTGGACAGCTGGCCCGGGATGCCAGGGGAATCCGCCCTCCTCAGCGTGGTCTTCAACGACGCCAGCCCCGACACGGACGCAATCACGGTGCGTGGCGGCTGGAGCGCCGTGGCCACCGCTCCGTAGTCCGTCGCGGATGCCTGAAGTGAATCCGCCGCTCGCTGGAGCGCATCCGTCAGCTCCGGGGCCGCGCCCTGCTCCTCCAACGTGGCCTTCGCCTGGAGCAGTACGTTCCGGTCCGAGAGGCACTCGCCCTGGCGCGCTGCTGCCCCTGACGCCACCGGATCGAACGCAGTGGACGCCGAAGAGACGGACAGCCCATCCAGCACGCTGCTCAGGGACACCGTCTCCGACGTCGTCTTCAGCTCCGCCCGCCTCGCGGTGCGCAGGCCCGTCCAGGTCCCCAGCTCCGCGACGCCGCTCTCCGCCGCGTCCTTCCGCTGGTCCGTGGTGAAGAGCCCCGCGTCGATGGCGTCGTCCACGGTGCCGCTCGCCGACAGGGGCCCGAAGTCATACGTGGGCACTCGCACCGCGACTTCGCCGCCGTGCTTTTCGTCTCGGAACGCGAACAGCGTCACCGTTCCCGCGAGCGACGCCGCTCCCGTGAGCTTTCCGTCTCCATCCGCTCCGATGGTGCCCACCGCGAACTCCAGCTCCTCCACTCCCGGCAGCCGGCTCTCGCTCCCCACGAGCGAACCGACGGACACCGTCGGCAGTCCTTCGCCTCGGGGTGCGGCGGCCAGGGCTGGCGCCAGCGCGATGCCCACCGCGCGACGGCGGGCCCGCTCGATGACGTTGAACACGGGCAGGAGCGCGCACACCGTCTGGACGTACGGCGCGTCCTGATCCGCCACGCCGTCCATGCGGTCCAGGAACGCCTCCAACTGCTTCCAGGCCGCCTGCCAGCCGTCCAGCTCCGCGCTCAGGCGCGTCACCGCGCTCACGGGCTGTTTCCCTTCTTCGGCGGCGGGGTCGTGTCAGTCGCGGGAGGCTGTGGACCCGGCGGTCGCTCGGACGCGCCGGGCCCTCCGAAGCCGATCGCCAGCGAACGCCCTCCCCGGCGTTGGGAGTGCTTCGTGGACAGCATGCCCTCCAGGATCTCCTTCTGTTCCTCCACGTGCTCCTTCGACTGGTCCAGCACCTCCACCAGCGTGGAGCGGCCCCGTTCCGCGGCGGCCTTCAGCTCCTCCGGCGTGCGGCCCACCGCCTTCACGAACCTCTCAGGCGCCTTCTCCACCGCGTTCACGAACTTGTCCGCCTGCTTCTGGGCCGTCGTCTTCAGGTTGCCCCAGGCGTCCTTCACCTCGTCCGCGCTCGCCTCCAGCACCTGCGCCGCCTTGCTCTCCTCCAGGGCCGTCTTCACGTCCTGGAGCGTGAGCTCCCCCGACGCCAGGTCCATCGCGGCGGACAGGCCCAGCAGCTCCCAGAGCATCGCGGCCTTCGCCAGGTTGGGCCCCGCCGCCAGCAGGCAGATGCCTCCCACGTAGCCGCCCGGGGGCCGGTTCGTCGCCGTGAGGAAGGCCTCCTTCAACCCCGCCACGCCGCCTGTCGTGGACACCGGCAGCGCGTACATGCCCGCGGACTTGAGCGCGTTCAGCAGGTCGATGATGGCTTGCACCGCCTGCGCCAGCTTCATCAACACCTGCACCTTGTCCTGCATCGCGGCGGCGAGGCTCCGGAGCAGCGTGGCCAGGTTGTCCACCGACAGGAGCAGCGCCCTGAGCGCCTCCGGGAGGATGAGCAGCTTCTCCATGTCCGGGAACAGGTCGCGCATGCGCGCGGACTTCCAGTCCGGCTTCACCGACCGGCCCCGCGCCCGGCTGCGACGCGGATCCAACGCGCCCTTCGGGTACTTCTCGAACGCCTTCTTGAACGCGGTGATGTTGAGCAGCTTGCCCAGCAGGTACAGCGCCTGCCGGAGCGCATCCAGCGACGGCGCCGCCATCACGATGAACACCGCCTGCACCGGCGCGCCGTCCGTCACCGTCGGGCGTGAGTCGTCCCCCGGATCATCGAAGGACGCGACGAACCGCCCCGCCCAGCGCGCGAAGCCGTCCGGCGTCACCGGCGGGCGCTCCAGCGCGAAGCCCGCCTTGAAGTCCTTGGGGATGTTCGGGATGAAGCCCGTCTCCGCCAGGTTCGTCTCCGTGGGCCCGATGCCCGGCGCGTCCGCGTAGAGGTACGCGCCCGCGTTGAGCAGGTCGTTGATGATGTCCTTGAGCAGTTCGTAGGCCGCGAGGATGAGCGCCCGGAATGGATCCGGCAGCCCCAGGAGGATGGCCGCCAGCGCCTGGAGCAGCGCCTGCACGAACTGGAGCACCGCGATGATGATCTGCAGCGGCGGCTTGACGATGCCCACCAGCTGCTCAAGCCCCGGCGGCACGCCGATCAAGAGCGGCCGCCACGCGGGCGCGGCCCCGGTTCCGGTGGCGTCCGTGCCTTCCGCCTCCTCCAGCGCCTTCGCCAGATCCTCGCAGCAGGCCTCCAGCGCGCCGTGGAGCTCAGCGATAGCGGCGTCGTTGAACTCGGCCACGCGCGTCCTCCCGGGTGCGTTGTTCCAGCTCCATCAGCCTCTCCAGCCGTTCGGCGTCCTGGGCCACGCCCACCGCCGCCGCCTGGAGCAGCAAGGCCTTCACCTCCTCCAGCCGCTCGCGCAGGACGGACGCTTCCAGGGGCTTCCAGCCGGGATCCTTCATCGCGTCACCCCACCGGCATGCGCTTGACGAAGCCGAAGTAGGACCAGTCCAGCATTGGCGTCATCGCCGCCCAGACATCCAGGAGCGGCCCGTACGCGGCCACGGTCAGCGGGTTCACCGCCTTGAGGATCTGCGCCAGCATCGTGAAGTGGATGGCCAGCCCGTCCCCCAACACCATGGGCGAGATGGCGGAGATGCCGCCCACCTGGCACACGCCCAGCATCGTGTTGATGGACACGTTGCCCGCCAGCGCGTCGATGGAGACCGCGTTCAGGGATGGCCCCGGCAGGTCCGGCATCGCCGAGGCCACCTTCACCGCCTTGCCCGCGGCGATGTTCACGTTGCCTCCGGACGTGAGGCCGTAGCCCCCCACCGCCGTCTCCTGTGACGCGCCGGAGATGACGCGCGTGTGGCTGCCCTGGATGCGGTCCTCGCGCGGGCCCCCCACCACCTCCTTCAGGCCGCTGCCTCCCACCGTGCGCGAGTAGCCCGCCACGTCCACCTTCTCCGTCAGCGACCCCGTCACGTGCAGCGACACGTCTCCGCCCACGTCGCGGGTGTGGCTGCCGTCCACCGACTCGTCCTGCTTGCCCGCGACCTCCAGCCGGTCGTCGCCGTCCACCTCCGCGGAGCGGTTGCCCTCGTTCACCGTGCGCTCGTTGCTGATGAGCCTGTCCAGGCCTTCCGAGGACAGGATGACGCGGTTGCCCTGCCGGTCGTGGATCTCCACGCGCGCGGTCTCCGGCCGGTCGTCCAGGACGATGTAATGGCCCGTGGCGGACTTGAGCATCCGCACGCCCGGCACCGCGGCCTGCGGTGGATAGTCGTGCTTGGGGATCTCACTGACGTCCGGGGCCACGCGCGCGGTGGAGTCCGGCTGGCCCAGGTCCGCGAGCGCGGGCTGCCCCCACCACATGCCGCTCCAGATGGGCTGGGACAGGTCTCCGCCCTCGAACTCCACCCAGACGCCCGCGCCCACGTCCGGCACCACGAAGAGTCCCTGGTCCGGCCCCGCGTACGGCGTGCACGGCATGGCCCAGCCCGTGGCCACGTCCCCCATCAGGCGCGGCACCACGCACTGGATGCGCCCCAGGTTGAGGGGGTCCGAGACGTTCGTCACATAGCCCCGGTACTTGCCGAAGTAGCGGCTCTCCGTGCGTTCGATGAGCTGCTGCAGCAGTTGTTCGATCATCGCGCGCTCCGCAGGTCGTCGTCCTCGTCGTACTGACGCACGCCGGAGACGTCCGACAGGTTGATGTAGACGGGTGTGGCGCCATCCGGCCCGGTGAGGTGGACGACGTCGTCGATGAGTTCCACCACCAGGCCCACGTACACCTGGCCCAGCGTGGTGAAGAGGTAGCAGCGCTGCCCCATGCTGGCTTCGAGCAGCTTGCGCATCACTCCTCCAGCTTCTGCACCAGCCGCGTGGCCAGCTTCACGCGCGTGTCCACCCAGATGCCCACGTCGCGCTGGCGCTCGGAGGCGAGCCTGCGGCGCGCGGCGCGCACCAGGTCCTGGAGCGTCACGGGCACCGTGGGCACCGGTGGCAGGCGGGAGATGCGCACGTCCAGCGCCCGGAGCACGGAGGTGTCCAGGTCCAGCTTCGCGCGCGTGCCGGCCAGGTTCTCCAGCGCCGCGGCCTTCGCGTCGGGCGCGTCCGGCGTGGCGGAGAGGGTGACTTCGGGCAGCGCGGTGCGCTGGAGGGCGACGCGGCCACTGAGGGCGAAGGGATCGGGCATGGGGGTGTCCTTGTGGAAGGCACTTCCAGCGCTACGGGTTGAGCTCCACCACGGCGTCGGCTTCCTGGACGTGCACGCCGGAGGTGGTCGCGTTGCCGACGGCCGCCACGCGCGAGCCACCCAGGATGATGACGGAGTGGGCATATGGATCCGGCGGCGGCTCCAGCGGGAGGGGCTGGATGCCCAGGTCCTGCACCGGCTTGGGGCCGGTGGAGCCGTTCGTGTAGAACGAGTCCGCCAGCACCTCGTGCAGCACGGAGACATTGAGGATGCTCTCCTTCACGGTGGACGCCGCCGAGTCGATGCCGAGCACGCTCTTGTCCACCAACTGGAGCGCCTTCTTCGGGTCGCCCTCCGCCGCGGCCAGCACGGAGCGCACCTGGCCCTGCACGTCCTCGGGTTTCTCCGCGTGCATCGCGACGCGGTCCACCAGATCCCTGAGCGCGCTCGTGGGCGAGTCATCCTTCGTCACCGCGATGCCGTAGAGCGTCCGCGCCGCCAGGGTCACGTCCATGGTCGCGGGCAGCTTCGAGCGGACGTCCTGCATGGTGGGGACGTCCAGCACGCCCTTGGAGGGGAACTCCGGCACGGCCTGGGGCGGGAGGGGAACGGGCCGGGTGACGAGCTCCGCGAGCAGCGTGGAGAAGGCGTCGCTGGCCACGTCGCGGCGGCGCTGGAGGCCGCCCAGGAGCAGCTCCTGATCCAGGGGCACGCCCAGGGTGGAGCCTCCGCCCACGGGAATCTGGAGCGTGAGCTTGTCCGCGGGCATCGTCCACTGCGGGCGCAGCACCGGGCGGGGCGGCGTCACCGTCTCCGCGCCCAGCACCACGTTGCCGGTGAACGTCACCGGCGCGCGCTCCACGCGCAGGACGACGACGTTCACCGCGTCCAGGCACTGGCACCGGTTGCCGCTGAAGACGGTGGAGTCCGCGCGGCGCAGGTACACCGCGCCCACGCCGCCCTCGCTGCGCAGCTCGTTGCCGGACACGGCGGCGGAGATGACCGCGCCGCCGTTGCCCAGGAGGAGCAGCGCGGGGCCTCGCGCGGTGATGTCGTTGCCCTCCACCTGCACGCCCCGCTTCGCCTTCACCAGCGGGCGCGGGAGGATGGGGATGGGCTTGACGAGGAAGTCCACCAGCGCGGGCTGCACCTGCGCCGTCGCCGCCGTGAGGTAGCGTGAGGCCGCCGCGCTGGCGCTCTGGGTGGACGCGAAGTCCGCGGCCGTCACCGTGAGCGCGCGGTTGAGCACCGGCCCCGTGGCGAACTTCTGCTTCAGCGAGCCCAGCTGCACCAGGTCCTCCACGCGAGGCACCGACGCCAGCGTGGCAACTGCGGATGGCGCGGACTTGCCGAGGACCGCGCGGCCATCCGTGGTCAGCTTGGGCACCGGATCCGTGGCGAGGAAGGGCACGCGCGACAGCTTCGCCACCAGGTCCGGAGGCAGCGTGTCGGTGACGACGAGGACGCCCGCGCCGCCGCCTCCACCGCCCGCGTGGCGCACGGTGTTGCCGCGCACCACTGTCTCGCCCCGCCAGTCGATGGCGACTTCGTGGAGCACCGCCTGCGGCAGCGTGTTGCCGCTCTCCAGGAAGACGTTGCCCTTCACCACCAGCTCGCCGGAGCCCACGAAGGAGGCCACCGCCTGACCCAGTCCAGGTTCGCCCGCGGTGGGCAGGCCCGCGCAGGCGAAGAGGTGATTGTCGGAGACCACCGTCACGGACAGGTCCGGCAAGAGCCGCAGGCCCGCCACCGCGCAGCCCTCCAGCCGGTTGCCGTCCACGTCCAGCAGCGAGCCCGGATCCGTGGGCGCCTCGGTCAGCAGGTGCCCCGCCGCGCCCAGGGCGGTGATGCCGGTGACGGTGTCGCGCACGGTGTTATCCGCCAGCCGCACGCGGCCCTGCACGCCGGACACGAAGAGGCCGTCCGCGGGCAGCGGGAACGTGTCGAAGACGGGGTCCACCAGGTCGCCGGGGTCCGGGGCCTCGCCGCGAGCCAGTTGCTCCAGTGACTTGCGGAGCATGTCCAGGATGGTGTCCAGCTCCTGCATGCCGGTGACGACGGCGACGAGCGACGCGGAGACCTTGTCGGCGCGCTGGCGCAGGTACTCCTGGAGCCGGGTGACTCGGGATGCGTCGTCCTCCGCGGGGTCCAGGGCCTGCTCCACGGCGCGCAGCAGGACCGCGGCGGCGTCCAGTTCGGCCGTCACCGCGCTGGACTTGGCGACGGCCTCCGCGGCGGTGGTGGCGGGCTCGTCCACCAGCAGGTGCAGGGCCTGGCGCGCGGGCACACCGGCGTTGCCGCTGGTGAGCGCGGTGATGGCGTCAGTCACGCGCTGGAGCGCCAGCGTGCGGAGCTTCCCCTGGATGCCCACGATGTCCAGCACGCGGTCGTACTGGGAGAGATAGAGCTGCAACGAGCCGCTGAGCACCGGCCCCGGCGCCATGCCGCGCACCGCCAGCACCAGCGCGCCCAGGGCGGAGACCCAGCGCTCCAGCGGCTCCGCCTTCACCGGCACGGGCGGAAGGGGCGTGGGCACCGGAAGCACGTCCAGCGTCCGCACCCGGATGCGGTCCAGGAGTCCCCGGGCGATGGACACCTGCTCCAGCCGATTCTGCGGCTGGGCGATGGCGTTGAGCACCGCTTGGTGCGCCTGCAACGAGAGCGCGGACAGCTCCGCGTCGCCGCTGACCAGCTCGCCCAGCTGTCCCACCGCGGTGCCGAAGGCGCGTAGCTGCTTCTGCACCGTGTCGTCGGACTCGGTGACGAGGCCCGCCGCCTGCCGGTCCAGGTTCGTGGCGTACAGGCCGATGGTGGCGGTGATCCCCTGCGCCGCGACGCGCGCGCCGTCCTCCGGCGTGACGTCCGACGTGGGCAGCACGCCGGTGGTGAAGTCCAGCACCTGCTTGAGCGTGGCGCGCATGCGGTCCACCACCGGCTGAAGCTGGCCTCCGGTGCGCTCCACGTCGCGGTAGTCCGCCTCCACCTGCGAGGCCAGCGCGGGGTGGAGCTCCTGGAGCTGATCCGTCAGGGCGTCCTTGGACAGGCGCAGCTGCACGAGCACGTCCGTGTTGGCCTGCGCACCGCGGGTGCCCGGCTGGAGCGGCAGTTGTTGCAACGCGGCCTGGGCGAAGGTGCCGATGATGGTCTTCTTGGGCCCCGCCGCCTGGCCGATGACAGGCTGCCGCGCGCGCTGCGCCTGCGCCTCGCGCAGCCGGGCCACCTGGCTCAACGCCCCCGCCAGCGTGACGAGCGCGGTCAGCTCCCCCGGCCCGCCCTGCACCCGGGCCAGGGCCTTGAGGAGGAACTCCTGCGTGTCGGAGGGCAGTCCCTGCACCAGCGAGTCGAAGGCGCCCTTGATGCGGTCCGCCGTGGTCGCCACGGCGTCCTTGCCGGACACGGTGGCCAGGTCGAACTGCGCCACCATGTCCCACGCCTCCTGGGACAAAGGGTCCGGCGCGGTGAAGCTGGAGGCGCGCGCCAGCGACGAGCGCACCGCGTGCGAGGTCTGCGTGTGATCGTTGAAGCCCTGGGCGGTGCGCAGCTCCGCCACGTCGGTCACCAGCGCATCGAGGACGGAGTCGGGAACGGTCCCCAGGTCCTCCAGCGCCACCACCAGGGTGTCGAGCGGGCCGTACAGGCCCCGGCCGATCTTCTGGCGCCCGTCCACGTTCGCGCCCGTGTACTGCAACACGGTGGAGTACATGCCCACCACGGCGCCGTGCACGTCCGCGCGCTCCGGGCGGACGGCGGTGCTCGTGACACTGAGTTGCTGGAGCACCACGGTGATGGGCGGCAGCTTCACCGGCCCCGTCACCGGCGGCGGCTGCGTCGTCGTCACCGGCGCGTGCACGCCGTCCACCTCGTTGCCCTCCACGGTGATGCCGGAGCCGGACACCACCGCGATGCCCGCCGCCCGCACCTCCGCGTCCGGGAGACCGGGCGCGGCATAGGCCTCCGTGCGTCCCACCTGGAGCAGCCGGTTGCCGCGCACCTGCGCCTCGTCCACGCCCGCGAGCACCACCGCGCCCCGGAGCGTCAGCCGCTCCAGCCAGCGCAGCGCCGCGTCCAGGGGGGCTCGCACGCGGGTCGTGGCGTTGGCGAGCAGCGCCTCC
Organism: Corallococcus sp. M7; assembly: GCF_054512695.1. NCBI lineage: Bacteria > Pseudomonadati > Myxococcota > Myxococcia > Myxococcales > Myxococcaceae > Corallococcus > Corallococcus sp. M7. The sequence goes on along the minus strand of NZ_CM137252.1, from coordinate 3,988,797 downwards.
ACGAGCGGCCGGGGCCGGGCCTTCGCGTCCGCGCTCAGCACGGCTTCCAGGCCCGGGTCCAGGCGGGACAGCGCCAGCGTGTTGTCCTCCTGGGACGGCACGTCCGCGAGCGCCACCTGTTCGAAGCGGTTGTCCTCCACGCGCAGGCGCCCCACCGCGCCGCCGGTGCCCCAGGTGCGCACGGCCGAGTCCCCCAGCGCGCGCACCACGTTGCCCCGGATGCGCACGTCGAACACCGGCTGCGGACCGCCCAGCAGGATGCCGAAGCCCGGCGTGGACTCGCCGTCGCCTTCGATGCGGTTGTCCACCACCTCCACGTCCGAGGCGGGGCGGCCGTTGGACGCGCCGTCATCCAGGCCGTCACCCACGACGATGCCGGCCACCACGCCCAGCACCGACGCGGCGGGCATGGCCGGGAGGGAGATCCACGACTCGCGCACGCGCAGCGCCCGGCCCGCCAGTTGGATGCCCACCTGGAACAGGCCGTCCGACACGGCGTTGCGGATCTCATTGCCCACGATGTCCACGCCGTCGCCCGCGACCTGGATGCCCACGGCCGCGGAGCCCAGGATCTGGTTCTCCGCCACCACCACGCGGTCCACCGGCCCCGCGAGTCCCCCTTCCGCCAGGTCCTGCACCAGGATGCCCACGTGGAAGCCCTGGATGCGGTTGCCTCGCACCTCCACGCCCGCCAGCCGCCCGTCCGCCACGTGGATGCCCGTGGTCGCGTCTCCCAGCGGCTGGAGCCGGTTGTTGGTGATGGCCAGCGCGTCCACGAAGAGGCCCGCGCGCGGGAAGGACGCGAGGAAGCGCTCCGCGAGGTACGGGGCATACGGCGCCACGGCGATGCCTGTCGCCGCTCCGACGCGGTTCTCGTCGATGACGATGCGCGCGCAGGTGCCCGTCACCAGCACGCCGGTCGCCTCGGAGCCTGCCTGGTTCGCCTGGATGAGGCAGCGGCGGAGCGTCACGCCGCTGGAGTCCGCCAGCGTCACCACGCCGTGTGGCAGCGTCGCCAGCGCGTCGAGCAGCGGCTTCGCTTCCGGCACGTCCTCCAGCGGCTGGCCCGGATGCTGGCGTTGCAGCTTGCGCAACTGCACCAGCGTGGCCACCACGGAGCCCGCCGCTCGGCCCTGGCCCGGGACGATGGCCTTGATGCGGTCGACGACCACGTCCACGAAGTCGGCCTCGGCGGCCGGGTGCTTCACGTCGTCCTCCTCCAGCACCCGGTCGTCGTCCACCTCCACCAACGGCACGAAGCGCTGACCGTTCGACATGGCCACGCTCGCCTTCACGGCCTTCACCACGGGCTGGAGGCCGCCGCCAATCACGACATCCTCGAAGGGAGCCTCCACCAGCTTGAAGTCCTCGATGCGCAGGTCGCCGTCCAGGCCGCACCGGTCCACGAAGAAGGCGCCGCCGGAGCCCTGGGTTCGCAGCTCGGTGGCCTCGCCGTCGCCCAGGAGGTGCACGGAGGACAGGTTGCGCAGGAGCACCGGGTGCTCGAGCTTGTAGCGGCCGGCTCGCACGAAGATGGAGCCGCCCTGCCCGCCCAGGCTGTCCACCGCGGCCTGGAGCGCCTCGTCGCCGGTGATGCCTTCGAGCAGGTCCTGGTCGACATCGCCGAAGCTGCGCACGCCGTCGCCCACCACCACCGTGAAGACTCCCGGACCGATGACCCGCTCGGAGAGCTCCACCAACCGGTCTCGCACCTGGGCGAGCGGCAGGTAGCGCGGGCGCAGGTCCTCGAAGGTTCGCGTCGCGCCGCCCGTCACTCGCGCCAAAGGCACGCGGTGGTGCACCGGGCCGTGCACGGGCGCGTCGGTGAGCTGCTCGACTTCGCCCCTGGCCGCGCCGTCCGCCGCGCGCACTCGCACGGTGAAGGACCAGTATTCGGTCGCGCGCCCTTCCGTGTTGCCGAAGGCCAGCGTGATGCCGTCTTCGAAGCGGTAGCGCACGTTGGGCACCAGCAGGTCCCCGCCGTCCCACCGGCGCACCACCGCGCCCTGCTCCGGACTGAAGGCCCGGCCCAGCGTGCCTCCCACGGGCAGCGGCACGGGGTCCGTGGTGAGCACGTCGCTCGCGTCCGCCAGTTCCAGCTTGCCCGTGTCCGCCTGGACGCCTCGCAGCCTCCGCAGTACCGGCAGTGAGGGGCCCTCCGGCTGGAGCCGGGTGACCCGGTCCTCGATGACGACGAGGTCTCCCGCGCGAAGCTTCGCGGCGCTCGCGGGGGAGACCTGGAGCGTCATCGCATCCGCCGCCGCGGGCGCGGTGAGCGGGAGCACCGTGGAGCCGTTGTCTCGCGACCACAGCACCACCGGCTGCGCTCCGCCCCGGAAGAACTCCACGCGGAAGTGGAGGTTGTCGGAGCCCGTGTAGCCCTCGCCCGTGGAGGCGTTCTCCGTGGACAGGCAGCGGTCGCGGCAGGGGTCCAGCGGCTCGGGTGGTAAACGGTCCGGGAGCGCGCCCTTCGGGATGTTGGTGGTGAGGCGCGCGCCGCTGGTGGGCGTGGGCAGGTCTTCCGCGTCGGTCGCGGCCAGGCCCTGGAGTGCGCGCACCTGGGTGACGAGCCGCAGGCGCACGGTGGTGTCCTGGCCGTCCAGCGCGGGCTCCTCCAGGAACGCGTCGTCGTACTGGGTGGTGGTCTGCTCCCAGCAGTCGAGGAAGAAGAAGTGATGCCTTGAGCCGTCCGTGGGCAGCGCCGCCAGCGGATCCGCCTCCGGCAGGTCTGGCTGCGCGGAGTAGCGCAGGTCCTGCTCCAGGAAGACGCGCACGCCGTCGAGCAGCATGCGGCCCGCGCCCGGCAGCGTCCCGTCACCGCCCCTGATAATGATATCGGCGCCCAGCGCCGCGTCCTCCACGCGCAGCGCGGCCACCCACGTGCGGGCCACGGGCGGCAGGCCCAGCACACCCCAGGAGCGCAGCTTTGACGGGTCGACGCTCGCGAACGCGGCGACGGGGAAGCGCACGTCGTTCCAGCCCGTGGGCCGCTGTCCCAGGCCGGCGGAGAAAACCGTCTCGTTCCCGTCCGTGTCCGCGACGACCACTTGCAGGTTGATGAACTCGTCGTCGGTGGGCGGCCGTTCGAAGCGCAGGCTGATGACGAGCGCGGAGGCGGTGAAAGCCGTTCCGTCCGAGCGCGGTACGGCCGTGAGATCCAACGGCGTGGGCAGCGTGCGTCGCAGCGCGATGTGGCCCCGGCTGCGCACCACGAAGGGCAGCGTCTCCGTGTCGTAGCGGTCCAGGCGCAGCTCGCGCGGAATGGTGCGCTCGTCGTCCGCGGGCAGGCCCTGCCCCGTCCAGCCGAGCACGTTGCGGATGGGGTCCACGAGGTACGTGTCGACGATGCGGAAGCCGTCGTCGGGCGAGCCCTCGACGACGTCGGCGGAGCGGCGGCGCGCGTCCACGGTGCGCAGCCGCACCTCCTCGTTCCAGTCAGCGTCGAGGCTCATGCGCCCCATCTGCTGATAGACGCCGGAGAACCGACGGGCTTCGTCGAAGCGGGACCTGGAGGTGTACGCTTTCACGGTCATGGTCGGCTCATCCGAATGAGGTCGTCCTGGCTGCGGTCGGCGTGGAAGGGCGTGATGCCAATGGGCATGCTGTCGTCCGTGCGCGCGTACAGCTCGCGCTCGTGATCGGAGCGCTCGTCGTGGGCACCGGGGACTCCGCCGCGCTCGGAGGCGTGGAGCGCTTCGGGGCCGTTGTTGTCGCCGAGGACGAGGTAGCCCGGGTCCGTCTGGCGGTTCGACTGGAAGGACACGGTGTGCACCCGCGACTGGTGCGACACCGGAGGCTGTCCGCCGCGCGCATGGAGGCTGTAGCGCAGCCATCCCAGGTCCGGCCGGTCCGTGCGCACCTCACCGGCGAAGGCGCAGGAGGACGCCTCCAGCACGCCCGCCTCCGTGGCGCCCAGCACCGTGCAGTGGCGTAGCCGCACGCTCGCGCCCGCGGCGCGGATGGCGACGGCGTCACGGTCTCCCGCGTCGAAGGTGCAGCCCGCGGCGATGAGGTGCACCCACGGCGGCAGTTCGATGATGCCGACCATGCAGCCGTAGAGACGCAGCTCCACGTCGGCGGGAGGCAGTGAACGCCGCGCGCTGATGTCCTGGTGCCCACCGCCCGGCATCCACAGGCCCACCTGTCCGGGCACGCCCAGATTGCACCAGCGCAGGTCCGTCTGCCCCCGAGCGAGCACCAGGTCCAGCCGACCCGCGAGCCACAGGCCCGCGAGCCACACGCGCGTGGCCGCGCTGCCGCCGAAGCCCGGATAGAGCGCCAGCGAGAGGCCATGTTCATCCGCGCCGATGCAGGGCGCCGCACCCGTGTCCGCGGCGAAGAGGGACAGCCCGTTGTCCAGTCCCTGAGACAGACGCTCCGGAGCCAGACGCGGCGAACCGATGAGGCCCAGCACCGGGGGCGCGCCGACCAGGCTCCCTTCCGTGATGTTCGCGATGTCCGACGGCGCCCGGCCGCCAGTCGCCTGCACCGAGGGCGCGCTGGTTGCGACGCCGGGGCGCTCCTGGCCTCCAGTCGCCTGCACCGAGGGCACGCCCAGGTTGGGGCCTTGCGCGCCAGGCCGCGCCTTGCCACCAGTCGCCAGCACCGAGGGCACGCCCAAGTTGGGGCCTTGCGCGCCAGGCCGCGCCTTGCCACCAGTCGCCGGGACCGGGGGCCCGCCAGGACCTTGCGAGCCGGTAGCGCCGCCGGGCCGCGCCTGGCCTCCGATAGCCAGCACCGAGGGCGCGCCGACGTTGAGCCCCTGCGCGATGGTCGCGACGATGGGCCGCGTCTGGCCTCCAGCCGCCAGCACTCCGCCCGCCCGCGCTGGGGAGATCCACGCGGTGACAGGAAGGCCGGTGGCGGATCGGTCGCCTGGACGGTCCGGCGGGTCGTTGAACGGGAAGTCCGGCTCCGCCCACGCGGCGGGCGGACGGCGGTCCGGCGGCAGCAGCCCCGCGCCCAATGAAGCGCCCCGCCCTACCCGCGCGGAGACGGTGACGTGGCCCACGGGCGCGTCGTCCTGGAGCACGACGCGGCCCAGGCGCGGATCCACCGCGACGATGCCGGACGCGATGCTCGGAGCGAGCGTCGTCCACGGGCCCAGGCTTCGCTGGCGCAACGTGAACGGGTGGCGCCGCAGCCGTCCCGGCACCGAGTAGCGCCGCGCGCCGCCAGCCACGGAGGCATCCCGTGAGTGGTACGCGCCACCGGGCCGGGAATCGAGTGGGAGCGGCTGGCCCTCGCGAGGCTCGATGAACACGGCGCCGTCGTTGGCGACGTTGAAGCGCAGGAGCTCATCCGGGAGCAGGGCCAGCTCCGGCAGGAAGGCCAGGTAGCCGCGCCCGCCCAGAGAGAAGACGACCTCCGACGCGGGCAGCGGCACTGGCTCCACGAGGAGCACGCGACCATCGACGTACAGCGCTTCGCCCGGAACCGGCGGGTTCGACCCCGAAGGCTCTAGCGCTCCCGCGATCCAGGCACCCTCGCCTGTCTTCAGCGTCATCAACTGAGGACGCGTCGTGTCCGCCCAGACGAGCGCCTCCGCGCCATCGGCGGTGGTGGTGGCCACGAGCGTTCCGGGCAGGTTCGCGGTGATGGGCAGGGGGGCCAGGGGACGCCAGGCCGGGCTCGCGGAGGCCGGGTCACAGGACATCACCGGCACGGCCAGTTCTCCCGTCACGGCCTCGCCGCCCAGGAGCATCAGTCCTTGCGCCGTGCTCAGCAGCGTCGCGGCCTTGCGCTCCTGGCGGTTGCGCACCGCATGGGGCCGCCACGGTCCGCCCGTGACCGGCAGCGACCAGAGATCTCCGGTGGGCGCGCCGCCCAGGTCACCGCCGAAGACGAAGAGCCGGCCGCCGCGCACGCACAGACTGGGGGCCAGTCGCGCCGCGGGCTGCCGGGGACTCGCGGTGTCCAGCCGCGTCCCCGTCGGAGTCGCGCTGTCCAGGCCTGTCACCGACCACACGCCCAACTTCCCCGTGCCGTCCGGTGCCACCAGCAACAGCGAACCACCAGCGGTGGCCAGCGACATGCCTGGACCGTCCGGAGGCAGTGCGTTGATGAGTTCCGTGACCTGCCATGGAGCACCGTCGGCGCTGGCATCGAAGCGGGCAAGACGCAGGCTGCCGTCCGCGAGATGTTGCTCGATGCGCACGACCCACGGCGCACCGGCCAGGTCCACTCGGACGGCATTGCTGCGGGGCAGTCCCTGTCGCAGACCGGCGGCGAGAGTGCGCCACGTGCCATCCACGTCGCGCAGCCGAGGCTCGCCGCTCACCCGTTCGACGAGCAGCGCCGCCGTGGTGCCGCCCAGGATCTGGTTCGCTTCCGGCGTGACGGTGACGGTGTTCAGGGCGCCCGGTACCAGCTCCGTGGACAGGAGCACCGTGTCCGAGTTCTCACGTGCGGCGAGCAGCGTCAGTCGCCACGTGTCTCCAGGTGAAGGCCGGCTCCGGTCCGCGAACCGCAGCGTGGGCGAAGGCCCCACGGGCGCGGTGGGCAGGGGGCCGCGCAGGAGCGGCAGGGTCTCCGGTCCCACCAGCGGAATGCCGTCAACGGAGACGGTGATGGCATCCGCGCGCTCGGCGGCATCGGCATCCTCGGCCAGCGCGGTGGGGGTGAGCAGCATCGCCGCCGTACGTCCAGTGGCGAGCGACGGAGGCGCGGGTTCATGACGCGCGGTGAGGCCTCCGGTGAGGTCCGCGCGCTCCAGCGGCTTGAGCCATACCAGGGGACCATCCCGGTCCAGCGGATCCACGCGGAACCCCCGGTAGCCGTTGGGCAGCGGGAGCACGGAGGCCGGGGTGACCTCCTCCAACTCCACCGGCGTCAGGCGCGCGGTGCGGATGAGGGCGACGTCCGGCCGCGCCCAGCCCAGCAGGTCCAGCGTGCGCGGCGACGCGGCGACACGGCCCGCATCCGCGCTTCCCAGCCGGCGCAAGGCCTGGTCGAGCGTCTCTCCCGGCGCGATGCCGATGAAGGGCCCACGCTCCGGGATACCCTCGCGGGGACGCTCGATGCCAGGCGAGCGGCGGGTGAGCGGATCCGCGAGGCCGATGGGATCCCACAACACAGCGCTGCGACCGCGCCAGGGCAGCAGGTCGTTGAGGTCCTGGGTCTCCAGCAGGGAGCGGAAGGACTCGTCCACCTCCGCGTCCCACAGACTGGTGACGGAGAGCACCTCCTCCAGCGACGCGAGCGTGCCCTTCCGTCTGCGCCACGCCACCGCACGAGCCACCACGCCGCGCTGCACGCGAGGGTCGTCGGTGATCAGCCGCGCGCCCATCAACTCCGCGAGCAACGGCAGGGTCTCAGGGCCCGCGCGCTCCACGAAATGATCATCCCAGAGCTGCTCCACCGCCCGGGCGAATGCGTCCAGCTCCATGCCCAGCACCGCGAGCAGCTTGAGGAGCGGCTGGTCCGCGAGCGTGGAGTCCCGCGCCGTGTAAAGGCCAGGGAGTAGCTGGATCAGTCGCTGGGAGGGCCGGCTCATGGGGTCCGCGCCTCCACGAGAACCAGCGTCTCGTCGCAGCCGCGGTGGTCCGTCCTCGCGCAATGGTCATCGGCGCAGCACGGCGAGGAATGGCTCAGAGGTCCTGAACTTCCTGTCGGACAGGTCAGCGCGTCATCCCCGGCATGGCGTCGCGCGCCAGGCCCCCCGCCCCCAATGCGGCCCCCCTCCCGCCCGAAGGAGTCAAAACCTGTCCGACAGTCGGACAGGTTTCCGCGGCCCGGCGGGACAGGAGGCGCCCCCCAGCCACAGCGGATGGCACGGCAGGTCCGATAGGCCACGTCCGGGGAAGCCAGACGGGCCCGAGGAGCCGCCCGAAGCCATCCAAACCTTTCCGACTGTCCGACAGGTTCGTACGGCGTGCCGCACTGGGGGCGGCCCTGCCAGGACGACACCTGCTCATCCGAGAGCACGGAGTCCGCGAACCGGGGCGTGCTCTGGCGCATCGAGGCGGGGCTCATAGGTCCTGGGCCTCCTCGTAGGTGAGCGCGACTCCGTCGCTTTCGCCGGACGGCGGGGCCCATGCGAGCAGTTCGCCGGGCGCTGTGACGATGCGCTCGAAGAGGGCTGGGGGCGTGCCTTCGCGATGCAGCCGCTGCACCACCACCGACCGCAGGCCTGTGATTCCCGCGAGCGCTCCGTACACGTCCGACAGTTGCAGGTCCTGTCCCAACTCCACGCGGTCTTGGTCCAGCAGGCCGAGGTCGCGTTCCGGGTCCCGGTCCACGCCCAGCCGCAGGCGCGTCTCCTGGAGCACCGCGACCGGATCCGCGCCCTTCACCACCCGCAGCAACACCCGCAGCCGTACCTCCACGCGCTGCCGGTTGATCAGGTGCAACTCAACCTTCGGCGCCACCCGTGCCGCCAGGTGCGCGTGGAGCGCTTCCAGGTCGGACGCGCCCAGGGCCGCTCCTTCCGGCCCGGACACCACCACCTTCAAGGAACGGCGGCGCACGCCATCCCGGAACACGTTCGCCCGGTGCACTCCGTCGAACACCAACGTCAGCGCCAGGACGTCCGGGAGCGACACGGCGCGGTCCATCGCGCCCACCGTGGCGGGCCCTCTCACGCGCGAAAGCGCCGGTGCCTCTGGATCCGTTCCTCCGGCCAGCGGCAACGGGTTGAACGTCTTCTCCACGCACGGGTGCGGGCTCGCCATTGCGAGCAGGCGCAGCGCGGTCCGGTTGCCTCCCGTTCCTCTTCCCACCCGGTAGCGGACCCTCACCTCCGCGCCCAGGGGCAACGCCGAACCGTGCTCCCCTTCCCCGAAGCGAAGCCTCGCGGCCCCGGCTGGCAGCGACTCCACCGCGAAGGCCAGCTCATCCGGCGCCGCGTCCAACAACGAATCCACCGGATGCCACGCGCGTCCCCCCACCGTCAGGGACACCTCCGGCCGGCGGCCTCCCGCGCGGCTTGGGTCGCGCAGCCACGTCACCGGCGCATGCAGCAGGGGCACCGTGCGCAGATCCAACGCGGGCACGGCGACCTCCTCCACCATGGCGCCCTCGCTGACGAGCGTGTTGTTGCCCAGGAGCACCACGCGGTCCAATGCGTACGCGCGCGACAGCGGCGGCTGGAACGTCACCTGCGTCATCGGCGTGCGCTGACCGGGCGGGACCTCCTTGCGGACTCGCAGCACGCGCAGCGCTTCGCGGTAGATCCGCTCCGTGCCCTTCGCTCCGCCGGGGCCCAGGCGCTCCACGTCCTCGGCCAGCACGAACCAGTCTCCTGGCCGCACCGGCGGTTCCTGCGAAGTGAGCCCGGAGGCATCCGTCAGCGGCGGCAGATAGAGCGTGTCCGTTCCGGATGCCGCCACGCCCAGCGGCCGGGCCACGCCCGCCTCCGCGCCGAAGGCCTGGTCCGCCCGGTTCAGCGCCTCACTGCCCTTGAGGATGACGAGCTGATCCCTCGCCTCCTGGATGAGGCTGTTCACGAAGGCATCCAGGAACGTGACCATCTTGTCCAACCGGACCGCGTGCAGGGTCGGGTCCTCGTCCGCGCACGGGGCCAGCGCCGCCTCCAGCGCGGCCAATGCGTCCGCCTGCCGCTTCTGCAGATTCCGGAGCTGGCGGGCGAGGATCTCCTGCGACTCGGACAACGCCCCCACGGGGCGGCCGGGCGGAGGCACCGCCTGCGCCACGACCTTCTGGGCCTCGCACAACTGTTCGCAGAGCGCGTCCAGCGTGCTCTTGCACGCGGCATCTCCGCCCAGGTCCAGCGTCTTCATCAACGACGCCAGCTTGCGAGCATCCTGCTTCGCGCGAGCCACCTGCCGTTCCTCCAACGGGCCGTGGCGCTGCACCTCGATGCGATCCTGAAGCCCCGCGACCACCGAGCCGGGTCCGAAGATGCCGCCCGTGGGAGCCGGAGCCCCGGGCTCACCCGCCTGGCCGGAAGGCGTACCGGAGGTCCCCCCACCCGTGCCCCCCGTCCCCGCTCCACCTCCTGCTCCCGCTCCCGCTCCCGCTCCCGTGCCCGTCCCGGCGCCAGCTCCTGTTCCCGCTCCCGTGCCCGTCCCGGCGCCAGCTCCTGTTCCCGCTCCCACCGGAGGAGGCAGGAACGCGCGCAGCTCGTTGAGCTCCGGCAGCAGGCGCAGCGGCGCGAGCGTCTCGAACACGGCGGCGGTCTCTTCCCCCTCGGCCGCCGAATTCACCGCCGTTCCCGCTGACAGCGTGCCGCGCACATTCGCCTTGCAGCGGAAGTGTTGGAGCCCCACCGCCGCGGTGCCCGGGCTCGGCCGATAACCGATGTGCCCGAGCAGCTTGGAGACGGAGTCCTCCAGCCGCGCGGTGGCGAGGAAGCCCTCCTCCGCCCACGCCTGCTGATACGTCCACAGCACGTGCAGCGCGAGCGCCACGCTGTCCAGCAGCCCCCGCCCCAGGTCCACCGAGGACGGCGCCGCGTATGCGAGCGGATTCCACGTGGGCGCTTCGTCCAGCCGGGCGAAGACGATGCGCGCCGACTCAGCCAGCCGGGTGCGGAGCTGCTCATGCGTCAGTGCCTGGTGTGTGGAGGGAACGCGGCTCATCGCAGCCCTCCGCACACCTGCACGGTGAGGACGCCTTCCGAACCCGGCCAGTAACCGCCTCGGGCGGTGGCTACCTCGTCCGGCCCGATGGGAATGACGCCCGCCGCCAGCCGCTCCTGCGCGTTTGGCTCCAGCCGGCGGAAGCGCTTCACCCGCACCGCCGTCACTCCCGGCACGCGCAGCACCGCCTGGTACAGGTCCGCGAGCTGCACGTCGCCGTTCAGGCCGGAGCGGTCCGGATCCAACAGGCCGCCGTCCCCGGCGATGGCGCCCACCACCGCGTCGCGCAGCTGCTCCGCCTGCGCATGTGGCGCGGCATCCACCTCCAGGTCCAGGTCGAGCGGAACCCATCTGGGCGGCAGCGCTTCCACGTCCACGCCCAGCAGGCGGATCTCCTCCAGCCGCCTGCGCACCTCGGCCCACCGGCGCAGCAGCTCATCGCGGTCGAGCGTGTCCTCGTCGCGCAGCAACACCGTCACGCGGATGACCGTGCGCAGGTCCCGGTCCACGGCGCGCGCCGAGGCCCCCGCCACCTCGGGCATCTGCTGGAGCATCCGCACGTAGTCATCGACCGTGACGGCGGACAGCGGCTGCGACACACCGGCCGGTGCGCGATAGCGAATGGCGTCGAGCGACTCCGCGTCGCGTCCCCCCACCGCGGGCAGCGGATTGTCCACGCGCACCAACGCGCGCACGTCGTCCATCGACTGGGCCAGCAGCTCGCCCGCGGACGCGGAGCGCTGCGGATCCAATGGCACCTGGAGCAACCGCGTGAGCACGCCCTCCCCCACGTTGGCCACCGTCCCCAGCCCGACGCGCAGCGACAGTCCCAGCGTCGTCTCCCGAGGCGGCAGCGCGGCGCCGTTGACGCCATCGCCCCAACGCAGGCTGGCGCCACCCGTGGGGGTCGCGCGCAGCACGAACACCTCATCCCCCGGCCCCTGGACGGACAGGTCGTCCACCAACGTCCAGGGGTCGTCCTCCACGCTCACCTGGAGCTGGGGCGTCCCGCGCCGCGACGTCTCTTCCGGCAGGGGGTACCCGGAGGCCTGGACGCTGACCGGATGGAACGGCAGGTCGAACTCGCGCTCCTCGCTGCCGTCCACGACCGGGGACAGCAACGCGCGCCACTGGGCGAGGCTGCGCGCGAAGGGCTCCGCCGAATCCGCCTCGAAGCCCTCCGGAAGCGGCGTCACCGGCAGCCCGTGATGCGCGGGCACCACGTTGCCCAGCACCGTCGCGCGAGGCCCAGGCGCGGGGTCTGCCGGTGCCAGGAAGGCCTCTGGCGCGAACCTGCGGGGATCCCACCCGACGAAGGTCGTATCCGTGGCGAGCGCCACGGACGTCACCCGCACCACGTGCCCGCCCTCACCACGGCCCCGGTAGAGGATCAGCCACCGGCCGGGCTCCAGCTCCGGATACAGGCCCGCGAGCGTGGCGCCCGTGTCCCCCGGCAGCACGGACTCCGCGAGCGTCACGGCCTCCAGCCGAGGGAAGTACGACAGGGGCGACTCGGTGACGAACACCAGCGAGTGCTCGTCCGTGGAGACATTCGCCACCAGCGTTTCGGCCGGAATCTCCAGCACGCCGCCGCCGGTGAGGAACTCCAGCGCGGTGGTGCCGGGGGGAAGCGCCGACAGGTTCAGCTCCGCCAACCGCGCCCCCACCAGCGTCGCGAGCGCGTCCGGATCCAACCGGAACCGCAGCATCACCGTGGCGGAGAGCCCCGGATCCGGCACGTAGTCCAGGCCACGCGCGTGGTCTTCCACGGAGCGCCGCAGCCGGGCGTCCTCCAGGAAGCCCTCCACCACCGCGCGCTCCTGCTGGTACGCCAGCGAGTCGAGCTGCGCGGCCATGGCCTCCAGCAACATGGTCGTGAAGTCCGCGGGCCCCCGATCCTCCCACGGCGCCATCACCGTGCGCGCTCGCTCCAGCATTACCGCCAGCAGCGACTGCGCGTCGCGAGCCTGGTAGTCCACCAGCGCGCCCGGCGCCGGCCGCTCCGGAGCCGCGAGCCACGGACGCGGCTGCGGATCCCTCACGTCACAGCCCGGCACCACGTCCGGAGCCCACGCGCCCACGAATGGCCCAGGGTCGCGAGGACCATCGCCCGGAACCAGCACGGCAGCGCGCGAGATGGCCGCATCCGGCACCAGCCGAAGGTCCACGGTCTCTGGAGGCGGCAGGCCGCCGTTGAGCAACACCGGAGGAACCTCTGGAGCCCCCGGCGTCCGGTACGGCAGCGGCCCTACCTCAATGAACGGAGGAGACGCCCCCTGCGCGAACAACGCGGGTGATGCGGACAGCTCCGCGTCCGGGTCCAGTACGAAGTGGGCGCCCACGATGGCCGTGAAGAGCGAGTCGTAGGCGCGAATCTCACCGGGTCCCAGCCGCAGCCCATGTGCATGCCGGTGCCAGGTGAGCTGCGCGAGCAGCAGTTGCTCCGCCTGGAGCCAGCCTGCATGCACCGACGTCCAGGCCTCGGTGCGCCGCACCAGCGCCGTGCGCAGCCCACCCTCCAGTTGCAACGCGGTGCCGGTGATGACGAAGAGGGAGCAGTCCTCGACGGCGATCTCCCCCGGCGTGCCTACGTCCAGCACCGGCTCCAGCCCCCCCAGCGGCGCGGCCAAGTGCAGGCCCACGACGTCCGCATCGGTGGGAAAGTCCGGCAGCGTCAGCGGTCCCACGACCGAAGCCGACAGTGCATCCAACGCGGCGGTGAGCCAGTCCGACCAGGTCTCGGCGGGCTGCGCGGACAGCGGAACAGGCGCCGCCGAAACACGGCTTACCTCCACGTCGCGAACCGCCACCGGCTCCAGCGACGGCCCACCCAACACCCGCATGCCCGTGGCGCGCGTGCCGCCAGTGACGTCCTCCACCTGGCCGATGGCCACTTCAATACTCCGCCCGCCCAACGCGAGCAGGCCCATGGAGGACGCCCCCTGCACGCGCTGAACAGTGAAGCCACGAACCTGAAGCGCGTCCGTCGAAGCCACCGCGACCCCAATGCTCCAATCTGTCCCGAGTGCCTTGACGTCACTCACGGACACGTCCACCGCGGACAGGCCCGTTCCCTCCCCCAGCGCCCCCAGGCCCTGAGTCCCGGCCGCCTTCCCGCCGGCCCTTGAGGCCTTTTCGCTGCTCACGGACGCGTCCACCGCGGACAGTCCTTCACCCGTCTGCGCCATCAGCACCCGGGCCCCGGTCGCGCTCCCACCGGACACCTCCGACACCGTGAGCCTGGACAGGTCCGCACGGGTGAAGCCCGCCAGCTCCAGGCCCACGCCCGTCTCCGTGCCTGTGACGTCGCGCACCGACACGTCCGCCCACTGCGAGCGTTGGCAGACCGCGCGCACGCCGAAGGACTCCCCCGCCGTGGCCGTCACGGCCTCCACGGACAGGCCCGTCACCCGGGCCTCCGTCGCCAGGAGCCGAAGCCCCGTCGCCACCTCGCCCTTCGCCTGCGTCACCGTGAGCGAGTCGATGACCACCGTGCCATCCGGTGTCTCCACGCTCACCGCCGCGCAATCCCCCGACGCCGTGGCGCTCACCGTGACGTCCGATACCTCCACCCGTGCCCCCAGGAGGACCAAGCCGGCATCCACCGCCACCACCGCCACGCCCGCCAGTCCGGTGACGAGCCCCGTGACTTCGAGCGTCCCGCCGTCGAGCCGCAGCGTCACGCCCGGGCCCCCCGTGAGCCGCAACGCATGCGCGGACGTGCCGACGACGAAGTCCGTGGTGAGCACGCCCACTCCCACGGGCAGCACCCACTCCACCTCGCCCGGCGGCATGGTCTGCAACGCGGCCTGCGCCTCCGCGAGCGATGCCTCCAGCGGCAATGTCAGGACCCGCGCGCTCACGGCGGCGCCTCCAGGTCCCGGCGGAACAACTCCGCGTGCTCCTCGCCCGTCGCCAGCAGCGTGTAGAGGATGTCCACGTAGAGCGTCGCGTCCTCGGCGCTCACCTTCACCGCGTCCAGGCGCACCTGGTCGCGCATGAACTCCTGCACGTTGAGGCGGATGATGTACTCGGCCGCGGCGGCGGCCTCCGGGCTCGCGGCGCCGAACACCATCCGCTGCACGCCGCACCCGAAGCGCGGCCGGTTCACCCGCTCCCCGGGCAGCGTGAAGAGCAACTGCTCCAACTGCTGCCGGATGACCTGCGAGGGCCCCACCGTGCGCGGCGTGCCCAGGTCCCCCAACTGAAACGGGAAGTGCAGGCCGCGCCCCATCACGCCACCCCGTTGAGCGCGTCGCGCGCCAGGTCCACGTCCACCTCGTAGCGGGCCAGCGCCTCCGCCCACACCCAGCGGTGCCGCGCGCCGCGCACGTACCAGGTGCCATCCATCAGCTTGCCCGCCCCCACGAGCCCCACCGGACGCCGAGCGCGCAGGATGCGCTCGTAGCGCAGGCCCTGCACCGTGCCGTTCGCCTCCGCGAGCCAGTCCGCCTCGCGGTAGTCCGACCACGCCAGGTTCTCCACCTCCGGCACGTCATGAGGCACGTCCACGTATT
The DNA here is from genome assembly GCF_054512695.1 of Corallococcus sp. M7. Taxonomy (NCBI): domain Bacteria; kingdom Pseudomonadati; phylum Myxococcota; class Myxococcia; order Myxococcales; family Myxococcaceae; genus Corallococcus; species Corallococcus sp. M7. The sequence goes on along the minus strand of NZ_CM137252.1, from coordinate 3,973,739 downwards.
GCAGTCCCACCGCCTTTGTCTGGGGCCGCTTGGGTAGCACCGCCGCCATGCGCGCCTTCAGGATGTCCGCGCGGCCCTTGGGCCCCATGCGAGGGAAGCGCGGCGCCGTCACCGTGGCGGAGCGGATCCGCCGCGTGCGCTCGTCGATGTGCTCGCCATGAATCTCCGTGGGGCGGTGGCTCTCCCAGCGCGCCTTGAGCTCGATGACGGACGGCGTGGAGCGCGGGATGAGCGACAGGTCCGGCTGCTTCGGGCCATCCGGCCGGGGCAGGTGGAAGTGGCCCACGCTCTCCGGCGCCGCGTTGGCGCCCGCGCCCACCGGCCCCTGCTTGCGCTCCACGAAGGCCTCAAAGCCATTGCGCCGGGCGAGCCACCGGATGAGCGACGCATCCGTGCCGCGCTGGAGCACCACCGCCCGCGCCGCGTCGCGCACGGGTGCTGTCTCCTGCACATCCAGCGCGAAGCCATATTCGCCGTACAGTTGCCGCACGATGCCCGCGTCCGACAGCCCGCTGAACGAGCGAGTGCGCTCCTCCAGGTGCATCAGGCACGACGCGTCCAGCCCGTACACCTCCAGCGACGAGTCCGGCACGCGCGAGGGACCGAAGTACGGCTCCACCGCGGTGATGTAGCCGTCGAACACCACGTCCTGGACATCCGGCGCGTCGCTGTCCGGAGCCCCCAGGCCGAAGCTGATGGTGACGCGCTTGAGCAGCGCGAAGCGCCCGTCCGCCAACGCGTCCCAGTCCCCCGAGTCCGTGGGCGCCATGTCCAGGGACAGGTGGAAGGACGACGCGTCGTCGGTGCGCTCGTCCACCTCCAGGCGCGACACCCGGCCCCGGGCGTCCGTCATGGGCTGCCCGTCGATCCACAGTTGGAGGAACGCCGCGCGCTGCTCCGCCATCAGGGCTTCTCCGGGATGAACAGCACCGTGCCCGGCTCCAGGAGCGCCTCGGGCTCGAAGGTGGGGTTGGCGTCCACGATGCGCCACGCCTGGTACGGGTCGCTGAAGTAGCGCTGCGCGAGCAGGTCCAACCGGTCCCCCGCCACCACCTTGTGCAGCAGGGACGTGGGCACGCGAGGCGCCACGCGGGGCACGTACAGCGACACCGTGGCGCCCTCCGGGCCCAGCGGCACCGCGTACGTCGGCAGGTCCTTGTTTCGCGAGGAAGGGTCGCTCATGGCCGTGTCCCTTCAGCTCGCCCCGTTGAGCTTCACCTGCGGTGCCAGGGCCTGCGCGATGAGGGTGCTCGCGTCCGCGCCCTTCACCGCCGCCAGGTCCTCCATCCGCAGGCGTTGGTCGCGCAGGTTCGCGAACGCCTGGGCCACCTTGTTGTTCGCCGCGTTCTCCCCTACCTCCAGGATGCGCATGCGCAGGTCCACCTCCGCGCGCAGCGGGAACAACGCCGGGTCGAATCTCTGCTCCACGATGGTCATCCCGGTGATGACCACGGGGAAGGTGCGCGGCCCCAGCATCAGGAGCAGCTCCGTGGGGTTGAGCGAGACGAGCTTCGTCGCGGGCTTCTTCTCCTCCTCGCCCGTCTGGTCCTTGCCCAGCGCCATGCCCTCCAGCATGGCCAGCTCCGGCAGCACGCCCTGGGTGCCCTCGCCCTTCGTGTCCCGCAGCAGCGCCTCCGTCACATCGAAGACGAGCTTCAACGCGATCGTCTCGCTCTTCGCGTGCAGGCCGCCGCCGCGCTGGCCGTCGGTGAGGACCTTGGTCTGCTCGGGCGTCTTGCCGGGCTTCGTCTCCCACTGGCCCGCGCGCGTGCGCGTCACCGTCTCCGGGTTGTACTGGAAGCGCAGCGCACGCACGCCCGGCTCGGTCTTCTTGTCATCCGAGGACGTCGGCAGCGTCACCAGCATGCCCTTCTGGAGCTGCTGGTCGAACGCGATGAGCGTCGGGTCCAGGTTGCGCGTCATCCGTTGCCCCGAACGCCGGACGGCTCGCGCTGGGCGAGGCTCCGGGCAATGGCTTCATTGTTCTTGTCCATCAGCGCCACCACCGACTGGGTGAACAGCTTCACGAACTCCTTCGGGTTGTCCGGCACGCTGCGCAGCATCCACGCGAGCTCGCGCTCCATCTCGCGGCGGGTGAGTCCGACCTGTCCTTGCACCGGGGGTGGGGCCATGGCGTGTGCCTCCTCTCGTCAGCTCCAGCCATCCACCAGCGGACGGCCTTCCAGCTCGTTGCGAAGCAGCTCCAGGTAGCGCCACCGCCGGGCCCGCGGCAGGGCCAGGATGTCCGCCTCCGACCAGTGGTAGTGGAAGGCCAGCACGTGAACCTCCATCTCCAGCCGCGCCGCCCCACCCCGCAGCTCGCGCGCCAGCAGCGCGAACGGATCCAGCTCCAGCTCCAACCACGCGGAGCACTTCGGACAGCGCGCCAGCAGCCCCAGGTCCGGCGCGGACGTGCCATCCGCCAACGCCAGCGCCACCGCGTGCCGGGAGCGCGCGGGCAACTCCAGCCACGAGGAAGGCGTCAGCGCCTGCCCGTCCACCACCACCAGCCGCGACCACAGGAGCGCGGACCGCTCCGCCCGCGTGCCATGCGCTTCCGCGAGCAGCGCGTCGTCCTCACCCGTGGGCTCGCGCACCTCCGCCCGCCCCTCCGGCAGCGCCACGGTGAGCACCTCCGGCGCCGCGTCCACCCGCTCCGGCGCGAGCGCGGAGAGCCGCACGTCCACGTCCGCCATCGCCTCGCATCCGGGCGCCGGGCAGCGCGCCACCAGCGCCACGCGGTCCCCGTACATCCGGGCCCGCAGGTGCAGCGCCAGGTGGTGCCTGTCTCCGCGCGTGAGGCAGGCCGCCAGCCCCGCGTCCACCTGCGCGTAGTCCCCCAACCGTCCCAGACACGCCGCCAGCCACCCGCTCACCGCGCGCGGACCGGGACGCTCGCCGGCCTGGGCCAGCGCCCACTCCTCGCGGCCGGTGAGCAGGCGCAGCTCGCCCTGGCGGTGACAGCGGCCGTCCTCGTCGAAGAGGCCGTGCGGCAGCAGCACCGGGATGGGAGGTTCGAGGAGCACGTCAGACCACCGGCTCCAACGTGAAGCCCTCGTGCTGGACCTCCAACTGCTCGATGAGGATCTCGTTCGCCTCCGCGGCCAGCTCCGACATCGCGGTGAACTTCGAGACCCACGCGTTGCGCAGCACGAACTTCTTCACCGCGCGGTTGAAGTCCAGGTCGAAGACCAGGATCTCCACGGTGCGCCGGAAGTCCGGCTCGGCGGAGCGGAAGCCGGGCGTGGCTTCATGGCGGATGAGCTGGGTGGCCCAGTCCCGGAACGTCGTGTCCTGGGTGAGGCCCGCCTCCAGCGTGAGGGGCTCGTAGTGCACGCGGCCCGGGGACAGCTCGTCCACGGAGGACGGGCTGTTGCCGGAGCGGAACTTCACCACCTCCACGGTGCCGGTGAGGCCGGAGATCTTCCGGCACGCGGCCACCTCGATGTTGTTGAAGAGCACGCGGAAGTTGAAGTTGCGGTACGGGTCGCGCTTCGTGGATTCGACGAATCGGGGCATGGCTTCACTCCTCGAAAGGGGGACGTCAGGGCGTCGGGACGCTCGTCGCGGGCAGGGACAGCACGGGCCGGGGCACCGGCTCCCAGCCCTCGTGGGTGAGCTCCAGCGACAGGAGCGCCACCTCGCCCGCCATCGCGTCCAGCTTGGGCAGGGCGTGGAACTTGCTCACCCACGCGTTGTGCACGTGGAAGCTGCGGATGCGCGCCTCCATGCCTCCGGGCGGGGGCACGCTCGTGGGGTGCGCATACGCGTCCCACACGTCGATGAAGAGGTCGCGCTTCACCGGCTCGCCGGGCGCCTTGCCGGTGCGCGCGAACTCCAGCACCGCGCGCGCCCAGCGCTCCAGCGTGTCGTCCAACGCCAACCCCTGCTCCATCACGAGCGGCTCCCAGTTCACCTTGTGGGGCTGGGCGTAGCGGTGCAGGTTGTTGCCGCCCTCCCAGGTCTCGTACGCGCCCACGCTGACGGACAGGCCGGACACGGAGCGCACTCCCGCCACGTAGTCACCGGCCGCGGACGTGCTCATCCGGAGCCGGAACTGGAAGGTCCGCAGCGGGTTGCGGGCGTTGGCGGGGACGGGCGTGGGCATCAGGCCGCCAGCAGGCTCTTCTGGCTGATTTCGATGACCACGAACTCCGCGGGCTTCAGCGGCGCGAACGCCACCTGCGCGGTGACGATGCCCGCGTCCACGTTCTCCTGCGGGTTGGTGCTCCGGTCGCAGACGACGCTGAAGGCCTCCTCGGGCGTGCTGCCCTGGAACGCGCCCTGGCGGAACAGCCCCAGCATGAAGGACTCGATGGCCACGCGGATGCGGCCCCAGAGCTCTTCGTCGTTGGGCTCGAACACCGCCCACATCAGGCCGCGCCGCAGGGACTCCTTGAGGAAGAGCGCGGTGCGGCGCACCGGGATGTAGCGCCACTCCGGATCCGGCGACAGCGTGCGCGAGCCCCACGACACCAGCCCCACGCCGGGGAACTGGCGCAGGCAGTTGAGGCTCACCGGGTTGAGCTGGTCCTGCTCCGCGTCGATGACGGGGTACTGGAGGCCCAGCGCGTTGGCGAGGGACGCCTCGATTCCGGCGGGCGCCTTCCACACGCCGCGCGTGGTGTCCGTGCGCGCGAAGAGGCCCGCCACGTGGCCGGACGGCGGCACCAGCCGCGTGGGGTTGCGGCCCACGCCCACGGGGTCCGCCACGCGGATCCACGGGTAGAACATGGCCGAGTTCTTCGAGCGCGAGGGCAGCCCCTCCACGAACTGCTTCGCGTCGTCCGGCACCACCGCGAAGTCCTTGTCCACGCCGCCGGGACCGTCCGCGAGGAAGAAGCAGTCACCCCGGTTGTCGCAGTACGCGATGCCCGCGGCGATGAACGACACCTCGTTCTTGCCCGGCAGCGCCACGATGTTGACGTCCTCCGTGTCCAGCGCGTGCAGGCCCGTGCGCAGCTTCGCGTCGCCCGCGAAGTCGGACGTGTCCAGCAGCCCCGCGCCGTCGTCCCCGCCCAAAAGCCGCAGGTTCGTCACCGTCGCCGGGCGCACGACGGGATTCGCGGGCGAGTCGTCCGAATAGCCCCGGGCGCGCGGCGCGAAGCCCAGCTGCCGGAGCATGGTGGGCACCGTGGGTTGGAGCGTTTCGCTGATGGAGAGCTGGAGTCCATCGAACGTCTCCGCGCTCAGGCCCGCCGTGCCCGCGGCGGCGGTGCCGGTGAAGCCGGTGGCGGAGAGCGACAGCGTGGAGGTGCCCGCCGCCGTGGCCAGGCCCGTGATGACGGTGTTGCCCTGCGCGTCCGTCACCACCGACGCGACCTTCCCGGCCAGCGCCACGCTCAGCGAGTGGTTCAGCTCCGCGGGAGTCACCGCACCGGCATTCGCCGCCAGGATGGGGATGGGCACGACGGTGGTCGCACCCGGCGGGCCCACGGTGACCTTCGCGTCCTCCGGGTCCAGGTCGTACGTCGCGCCCGTGGGCTTGGGGATGGTGAGCGTGGGCCCGGTGGCCACCTTCAGCGAGATCTCCGGCGAGTCCGTGCCGCTGATGACGAAGGTGTTGGCGAGGTTCGCCGCGGTGACGGCCTGGGTGAGGAAGGCCTTGAGCTCGCTGGCGGTCAGCTGCACGCGGCCGTTGACGAACGCGGCGCCCGGCACGGCGGCCACCACCAGGGCCTGGGTGATGGGGACGTCCAGCACCGTGCGGGGCAGGTCCGGCTGGGCCTCGTCCCAGGTGGAGACCTGGAGCTTGCCGCCGTCATAGAGGCTGTACTTCGTGCTGGCCAGCACGGCGGCCTTGAGCTTGGGAGGCACGCCCGGGACGAGCACCGCGCCGGGTGCCCGCGCGGCCAGCGCCACCTGGAACTCGTCGCGCACGCGGAGGTAGCGGGAGATGTCGTTGATGCGGTCGCCGACGTAGTCCTCGCTGGCCGGGTCCATGCGCACGTCCTCGAACGTCTCCAGGCGGCGCGTGGCCCCGGCCTCCGTCCACGTCACCTCCACGCGGAACGCCTCGCTGGGGAAGTTGAGGGAGTCGCTCACGTTGACGCGGAGGGAGTCGGACCACTCGCCCGCGCCCCGAGCGAGGAACGTGAGGGCGTTGAGGCTGCCGCCCGCTCTCGCGGCCACCGGCGTGGACACGCCGCCCACCGCGTCGGAGGGCAGCACGCGCACGACGTAGGCGCGCCGGCCGCCCGAATCGAAGAAGGCCTCCACCGCCTGCGCGACGAGCCCCGCCTCTCCGGGCTCGTGCCCGCCAAAGGCCCGCTCGTACTCGGCGAAGCCGGTGACGAACCAGGCCAGGGCCGGGATGCCTCGCGCCGTGCGTCCGACGAACGCCGCCGTGGACGTGCCCACCCCTTCGATGGGGCGCGCACCGGCACTGATCTCCTCGACATAGACGCCCGGATGCAGTCGCTCAGCCACGTTCATCCTCCTGGTTTCAGATGGTCCCGCGCCTGGCGGTATCGACTTCGGTGACAGAAGTTCCCGGGTGGCCGCTGGCGCCCCGCGCGGCGCCGCGCGCCGTGAGGTCCAGCACGGGTTTCTCGACGAGGCGGGCGGTGCCGCGCGCGTTCGGCTCGTCCATCAGCGCGGAGACCCGGTAGTCCACGCAGCAGCGGTACAGGTGGTTCAAGAGGTCGTCGCGGCGGCGCAGTTGCGTCTGGAAGAAGAAGCACTCCTCCTGGAACACGAGCGTGCGGCCCCGGGCCCAGGCGCCCTCCACGGGGCGGCTCAGCGTCACCCGGTCGCCCTCCACGCCCAGCACCAGCGCCTGGGAGCGCTGCTTGCCCACGCGGTAGCCGTCCTCGCTCGAGCCCAGCACCACCACGTCGCCGGGCTTCAGGCGCGAGGCCGCCGTGACGGAGCGGCGCAGCGCCGGATCCAACGGCCCCACCGGCTCCGCCACCAGGTGCACGTGGTCCACCGTGAAGTCCAACGGCGTGCCCGCCTGCGCTCCCAGCGTGAGCACCATGTCGCTCGCGGCGACCGTGACACCCGGCGCGGCGACGGGCGGCGCGGGCGTGGCCTCCGCGTCCTGGAGCGGCTGCGGCGTCCCATCCGCAGACAGCCACACCACGCCCTCCCCCGCCTCCAGCCGCGCGTGCAGCACCACGCCGGCCTCCAGCCGCTCCACCGGAAGCCGCCAGCGCGTCTCCGCGACCTGCGTCCCGGTGGCCTGCGCCAATGTCGCGGTGGCCACCACCTCGCCCATGAGCCGGGTGTCCACCTGCTCGTAGCGGACGATGAGCCGCAGCACGGGCTGCCCCTGTGCCATCAGCACGGCCACCGGCAGCGTCCGCGCGGCCACGGCGCCTGCCGCGACGCGCAGCCCCAATGACAACGCCAGTCCGTCCGGAGCCGGATTGTCGGCGTGGAAGGGGTCGGGCACGGCGGGCGTGGGGTAGACGAGGACGGAGGCGGTGCCGGTGCCGGACAGGCGCAGGCCCTCGGCGTCGGGCAGGAAGGACGCGCCGGGCGTCAGGACCACCCGGCCGCCGCGCGCGCGCTCCAGGTTCTGGTCGCTGGCCTCCAGGTGCACCAGGGAGAGGAGCGTGGTGGGCTCACCGCGCGTCAGCAGTCGGACCGACGTGGCGCCTTCGGGCACATCCTCGGCCAGGAGCGACGGGCGCAACACCATCTGCCCGCGCGTGGGGATGGCGAGCGCCACCGTGTCCATGATGGACGCCAGGTCCACCTGCGAGGTCGCCCACAGGTCCACCTGCACGTCGATGGCCATGGCCTTGGGCGCGCGGATCTTGCTGAGGAACACCCTGCCCTCTTGAGAGCGCTCCGGAGGGTCCAGGCCCAGGGGGCCCTCGATGCCGCCCGTGACGGGCAGCACCTCCACGCTGGAGCGGAACTCCATGGAGGGGATGCCCTCATCGGAGCTGATCGCGAGCCGGCTCCCCTCCACGTCCCAGCGCGCGATGACGGAGGCGAGCGCCTCCAGCAGCAGGGGGTCCGTGAGCGGCGCGCCCGTGGGCTCCTGGAACAGTCCACCGGTGAGCGCGTCCGCCAGCCGAGCATTGATGGCGGCGGCGATGGCGGGCCCCGTCGCGGCGGAGGCGAACGAGCCGCCCGGCAGCCCCGCGAGGGTGACGGTGGCGCGGCCATCCAGGCGCAAGCAGAGCGAGCCATTGGGGGGCACGCTGTCCCCGGAAGCACGAGGCCTGCCGACCAGGTGGCCCGGCACGCGGAAGGTGGCGACGCCCGTGCGGCCGTTCTCGCGCTCGGGTTCGGAGAACAGTCCCAGCGGACCGATGACGGACAGGAAGGGCACGCGCGAAGGCCGGTAGCCTTCATCCACGTAGCCATGCGCGGCATAGACGCGCACGTCGCCGCTGCGCAATGCCACCCGGCCCTGCCAGAGCAGTCCGCTGAGGATCTCGCGAATCACGCGAAACGACCCTCGAAGGCAATGACATGTCTGGTTTCAAGCTGCAGCGTCACGGCCCCCCCCGGCACCCCTCGAAAACCGCCCATCTCCCGCTGTGACACGCGAAGGGCGGCGACAATGAACCAGGAGCGCGGCCGGCGTCAACACTGCACGCATGTCTGGATTTGACTTTTTGTGTGACAATTCCGACGAGGCCGTCGTCCGCCGGGGAGGGACGGGAAGGAAGGGCCCGGCCCCCTGGCTGTCTGTCATTGGGTGCCAGCCAGGCGGCAGCCGCGCCTTCGGGCCGGTGTGGATTGCCCACGGAGGCTGGCGATGCACACCCTCCAGGTCAGGCCACTCCCATGGTGGGAAGCGGCGTCACGGGGCCCTGCCTCCAAGCTCGCCGGGAAGGGTCGGGGTCAAAGGAGGCGTGCGTGGAGAGCCCCAGCGCGAGCTTCGACCCGGAGACCATCCAGACCCTCTCCGACGCGCATTCCCGGCTGCTCCTCGAGACGCTGGTGGCGAGCACGCCGGTGGGACTCGCGGTGGTGGACATGGAGCAGCGCTTCGTCCAGGTGAACGACGCGCTCGCCGCCATGAATGGCCTCCCGCGCGCCGCGCACCTGGGGCGCAAGGTGCAGGACATCGTCCCGGAGATGTGGCCCACCCTGCGTCCCCAGTATCAGCGCATCCTGGAGGGAGGGAGCGCGCAGACGGTGGAGGTGGTGGGCGCCACCTCGAAGGAGGTGGGCGTGGAGCGCCATTTCCTCGTCAGCTACTACCCGGTGCGCACCAACGCCGGGGTGCTGCTGGGCATCGGCGTCATCGTGGCGGAGGTCACCGAACAGCGCAGGGCCCATGACGCGCTCCAGGCCAGCGAGCAGCGCTACCGCTCACTGGTGGAGGCCATGGCCCAGCCGGTGTGGTCCACCAACGCCCGGGGCGAGGTGGTGGAGCCCGCGCCGCGCTGGATGGCCTTCACGGGCCAGACGCACGCGGAGCACCTGGGGCTGGGCTGGCTTTCCGCCATCCACCCGGACGACCGCAAGCGCGTGGTGCGCAGCTGGGTGGAGTCCCTGCGCACGAAGACGTCCTACCGGGGCGAGTTCCGCCTGCGCTTCCACGCGGGAGGCTACCGGGACGTCGTGGGCCGGGCGGTGCCCGTGTTCGGGGAGAAGGGCGCCATCCGGGAGTGGATATCCACCGCGGAGGACATCACCGAGCGCAAGCAGGCGGAGGCCCAGGCGGAGAACGAGCGCGCGAGGCTGCGCTCCGTGCTGACGAGTGCCCCGGCGTCCATCGCCATCCTCTCCGGCGAGCGGCAGATCTTCACGCTGGTGAACCCCCTCTACAGGGCGATCTCCGGAGGCGCGGAGCTGATGGGTGTCTCCGTCAAGGACATCCAGGACGAGCGGGGGATGGAGTACTCGCGGATGCTGGAGAAGGCCTATACCCGCGGAGAGCCATTCATTGAAAAAGAGGTCCCGATCACCACCGACTTCAAGGGTGACGGGGTCCAGTCGACGCGGCAGTTCGACGTGGCGTACCAGCCACTGCGCGACGTGCGGGGCCAGGTGGACTCCGTGCTGTCGTTCGCCATCGACGTGACGGAGCGGGTGGAGGCCCGGAAGAAGCTGGAGGAGTCCGCGGCGTCGCTGAGGAACCAGCAGCGGTGGCTGGAGGCGATGCTGGACCGGACGCCCGTGGCCATCATCCTGGTGGAGCCCCGCACGGGCCGCATCATCTTCGCGAACCAGGCGGCCCGGCAGATGGCCGGCGGCGACTTCCCGGGAGGCCTGCGCGAGGAGAGCTACACGAGCGGAGCGCACCGCTTCACGGACGAAGCGGGCCGCGAGCTGACCATGGAGGAGATCCCCGGCATCCGCGCGTTGAGGGGCAATCCCGTGCACGCGGAGCCGGTCATCTGGCATACGCCCACGGGGCATTACTCCCTGCTGGTGGAGGCGGGCACCCTCCCTGCACAGCACGGCCACCCGGAGGCGGTCCTCCTGGCGCTTCAGGATGTCACCGAGCTGAGAAAGACACAGGCCCAGCTCCAGCACGCCGTGTCGCTCCGCGACGAGTTCCTGACGGTGGCGTCGCATGAATTGAAGACGCCGCTGACGCCGTTGCAGCTCAAGCTCCAATCCCTGGTCAAGGACGCCCAGGCAGAACAGACGTTGGAGTCACTGCGGGAGCGCGTGGTGAAGACAGCGGAGACCATCTCCGGGCAGATACGGAAGATGACCACGCTCATCAACGACCTGCTGGAGGTGACACAGCTCACGGGCCCCTCCGCGCCGCTGCAACTGGAGGACGTGGACCTGACGGACGTGGTGCGCGACGCGGTGGAGCGCTTCCAGGCCCAGGCGGCGAAGGCGAGCTGCGAGCTCATCGTCCATGCGACACCGGGTGTCATGGGCCGCTGGGACCGCCACCGGCTGGAACAGGTGGTGAGCAGCCTTTTGTCCAACGCGTTGAAGTACGGCACGGGCCACCCGGTGACCCTTCGCGTGGAGCAGGCCCGCGGCCGGGCGAGGCTGAGCGTGAGGGATGAAGGCATTGGCATCCCGCCGGGGAGCCTCCAGGCCATCTTCGAGAAGTTCACCCGCGCCGTGTCGACACGGCATTACGGCGGTCTGGGATTGGGCCTCTTCATCACCAGACAGATTGTCGAAGCCCACCACGGCACCTTGCGCGTGGAGAGCCAGCCCGGCCACGGCGCGACGTTCATCGTGGAGCTGCCGTCCCCCTGACCCGGAACACCAGGACCGAGCAGGTCGCCAACCCCATGCATCAGGGCCGCGCCGACCCATTGCCTGCTCATCCCGCCGGGCGCGGCTATGTTTCGAATCGCTGTCTGGGTATGATGTCCGCCGGGGGAGCGCGTCCCGCGCCATCATGCCCATGCCCAAATTCCTGTCAGTGCACGGCGCCGCCGCCGCGGTCCTGTTGAGTGCCCTGCCCGCCTGGGCCCAGTCCGCCCTGCCCGGCTTCGAATTGGAGCACCTGGAGATCAACCCCGGCCGCGGCACCGCGGTGATGCGCAACGGCGAGCTGCTGGTGCCCGGTGGCATGAGCCTGGGGTTGGTGGGCCAGTATCAGCAACTGCCGCTGGTGCTCCTCAATGGTGAGCGCCGCCTGGAGGCCGTGCGCAACCGCGCGTCCTCCGTCCTCGCGGGCAGCTACGGGGTGCTGCCGTGGCTGGAGGTGGGCGCGCAGGTGCCCGTGGTGCTGTGGCAGCAGGGGGATGATCCCGCGCCCCTGGGCCTGACGCCGCTGGCCTCGCAGGGCCTGGGCACCCCGGAGCTCCAGGCGCGCCTGGGGCTGCTGTCGCGCCGGGACGACCACCCCGTGGACCTGGCCATGGACCTGGGCGTGGGCCTGCCCATCGGCAGCGCGGCGGTGCTGGGCCGGGACGCGGGCCTGCGCGTGCGCGCGCTCGCGGCCGTGGGCACGCAGGTGGGGTTCCTCAAGCCCGCGCTGGAGGCCGGCGTGCTCCTGCGCTCACGCAACCCACTCTCCGCGCCGAGCGCCTCCGGGCAGACCCTGGAGATGCGCCTGGGCGCAGGGGTGACGACGGCCGGACAGGGGCTGCGGGGCGAGCTGGCGGTGAAGGCCGCCTTCGCGGCGGACATGGACCAGCCCGCGGTGGAGGTGCTCGGAGGCGGGCGCATCCCGCTGTCGGAGGGCCTGGAGCTGCATGCGCTCGCGGGGCCCGGCCTGGGACGCACGCCGGGCACCCCCATCGCACGGGTGCTCCTGGGCGTGTCGTTCCGCCAGGAGCCGCCGCCCCGGATGGAGGTGCTCCCGGAGCCCGTGCCCCAGCTGCGCCTGGAGGAGTTCCAGACGCGGCCGGAGTACGTCCCGGACTCGAGCGTGGAGCCGGTGCCCACCCGCGAGCTGCTCCCCCCTGAACCCGCGCCGTCCTCCTCGCCATGACCTTCGAGCCACGCATCGTGCTCGCCGCGTTCGACGGCACCCAGCCGCCTCCGGAGAGCGTGCCGGCGTGGCTCACACGAAGCTGGGAGGATCCGGACGGCTTCGCCGCCGCGATGGCTCCCGTCCACGCAGGACGCAGCACGCCCTTCAAGAGCCGCACCGGGCAGCACCACGACTTCTTCCACGACCTGGTGGCCCGCCACGCCACCACGGACCGCATCGCGCTGCGCGCGTACTCGCGGACGCAGGGCTGGCGCACGCTGAGCTACCGCCAGCTCCAGGAGCAGGCCACGCGGCGGGCCACCGGCTGGGCGGCGCTGGGGGTGAAGCCGGGCGCGAAGCTGTGCCTGATGCTCCCGCCGGGCCCGGAGCTGATGGTGTCGCTGTGCGCCGCGCTGGGCCTGGGCGCGTGCGTGAGCCTCCTGCCGCCCGGGGCCCGTGCCTTCGTGGCGCGCCGGCTGGACGCGCTCGCACCCCAGCACATCGCCGCGGAGCCGCACCAGGCGCCGCTCCTGGGCAAGCACGCCGCGCGGCTGCTGCCGTTGCAGACGCAGGTGCCGCCCGCGCTCGCGTCGTACACGTACAAGCCGGCGGAGCCGGTGGGCCTGCTCTTCTCGCCGCTGGCCAACCCCAGCGACGTGCCCGTGCCGCTCACCGCTGGGGACGCGTGGCGGAGCGCGCTGGTGGACGGGCTGCTCACGTTTGGCCTGAACCCGGGGGACCACCTGGCGGCGCCGGGCTTCCACCCGCTCCAGCACCTGCCAGCGCTGTACTTCACCACGCTCCTGCGCGGCGCGACGTACCTGCACGTGGAGCCCGCGGACCTGGAGGTCTCTCCCGCGCTGCTCACCGAGCACCCGGTGCGCGCCCTGGGCCTCACGCCGGCCATGCGCGACCTGGTGGCCCGCGCCCGGCTTCCGCTCAAGAACGTGGGCCTGTGGTTCAGGGATCCGCAGGCCCCCTTCGACTTCCACGCGTGGCGCGACGCGCTCAAGGCCACCGGGCTGGCCAGCGTGCCCGGCGGCAACGTGTGCGTGGACCCGGCGTGGGGCGGCGCGGTGCTGTGCTCGCACCGGCGCGTGGCGGCGGACGTGCACACGGACATCGCCCCCGCGCCCGGACGCGCCTGGGCGCTGCGCGACTTCACCGACAGCGGGCAGGACGCCGCGGGCGATACGGGGCTCTTCACCCCGCTGCCCGACGCCGGACGGCCGCCCGCGCACGTCGTCCTGACGCGGGTGCGCGGCCAGTACCACCACCTGGGCGCGCGCGAGCCCCGGCGCGACGGACGGGTGTTCCTCTTCGCGGAGGCCTCGGACGCGCTGCGCGAGCCCCCCGGCCCCCGGCTGGATGCAGTGGGGCTGGCACCGTACCGGTGAGCGGCATGGCGGGCGCGTACCGCAGCGTGCTGCTCGTCTTCACCGGCGACCTGCCCCCTGGCACGGACGTCAGCGAGGCCGACGTGCGCCGCCGCGTTGAACAGGCGCTGGGCACTGACGCGCTCCCGGACCGCATCGAGCGCTTCGCGCTCCACGCGCGGCGCCTGGACGGCCAGCAGGACGGGCCGGTGGATGAAGAGTGGTGCCGTGCGCAGTACCTCATGGGCTCCCTGAAGCTGAAATCGGGAGACCCCCTGTTCCAGGCGCTCACGTCGCTGCGCGCCCGGGTGGAGTCACGCTGATGGGAAGCCAGGTCGTGTCCGGAGCCATGCTCCAGTGCACCTTCGGAATGGCGCCTTCGACGCTGTCGGTGCTGCCCGTCAACCAGGTGAACTCCACCGCGCCGGCGGCCACCATCATGGACACCGTCCCGGGCCTGAACGTGCCGCCCTTCGGCATGTGCCAGTCCATCGCCAACCCCACCGTGGCCGCCGCCACCGCCGCCGCGATGGGGGCCCTCACGCCCATGCCGTGCCTGCCCGTGATTCCCGCGCCCTGGGCGCCGGGCTCGCCCACCGTGATGATCAAGGGCAAGCCAGCGCTCACCGACACGTGCATGTGCAACTGCGCCTATGGCGGCGTGATCAAGATCAACGTGCCCGCCCAGATGAAGACGCAGGTGAAGTGACTCACGGCAGGGGCACGTAGCGCAGGGGCGCCTCACGCTGGGGCAGGCGCACCTCCAGCTCCACCACGTCCTCCGCGCTCCAGATGGAGAACAGCTCCACCAGCCGCCCGCACAGCAGGTCCACCAGCGGCAGCAGCGACGCGTCCATGGGCCCGAAGCCCAGCTGGTACACGTACTTGAAGCCCGCGGCGCTCCGGGCGAAGGGCTTGGACTTCACGGACACCTCCGTGAGCGACGGCAGCAGGTCCCGGAAGTGCCGCTGCGTCCGCACGCCCAGCACCTCCAGGAGGAACAGCAGGTCCTCCCGTCCCAGGAACCGCTGCGTGCGCAGCGCCAGGAGCTGCAACAGCGCCTGCTGCCCGTGCTCCACCGGGTTGTCCCCGCCGGGCGCCACCGCGCCCACCAGGCTCCACGGCACGCCTTCCAGGAAGCGGTCCGCCAGCACCGGCCGGTAGCCCCGCGCATCGAAGCGCGGCGGCAGGGGCTGGTGCCACAGGCCATCCACGCCCAGCCGCACCGGCTTGAAGAACGCGTCCGGCATGTCCAGCGCCAGCCACGACGTGCGCGCCAGGCCCTGGCCTTCGTGCTCCAGCTCGTATGTCTCCGCGCCTCCGGAGATGGCGCCCGGGCGCAGGGGCACCATGCCCTTGGGGCTCAGCTGGTACACGCCCGTGGCCGTGTTCAGCCGGAAGCCCATGGACGAATCCGGGTGCTGCACCGCGTGCCGCTCCTTCGTGCCGTCGTGCTCCACGGGCGCCGCCATGGCGCGCTGCAGGTTCACCACCGGCACCGCGTGCGCCACGAACGAGTCCGGTCCCACCACCAGCTCCGAGGGCCAGCGGCCCGCCAGGCGCAAGCTCAGGGTGAAGCCCTGCCAGTTGCGGGGGGCGGGCGGGATGCGGGCCTCCAGGAACAGCTCCTGCTGCGGGAAGTGTAGCAACTGCCGCAGCCGCTGCAACGGGTGCTCGGACGGCTCGCCATCCGCCGCCACCGGCCGGGGCGCGCCGAAGCGCACCGGGCCCGAGTGCACGTCGAAGGGCTTCACCTCGTGCTCCACCGCCCCGTCGTCGAAGCTCACGGTGGCGGAGCGCACGGCGCTCTTCAGCTGGAAGAACACCGCCAGGGACGCCCGGAAGTCGTTGAGGTGGTTGATGTGCAGCCGCACCTCGCCCGGTGAGTCGTTGCGGGGAAAGCCGCCCTCGAAGACGAGCCGCAGCAGCGCGCCGTCCTCGCCCTGACGCTCCAGCCGCGCCTGCGTGAGCCGTACGGGCAACAGCCGCATCGGGGACAGCGTGCGCAGCGAGAGCGGCCCGGTGGGACCGCCGCCCGGGTCCGGGTTGAGGAGGAAGGGCGTGCCCCGGGGCAGCTCCGCGGCGTCCACGAAGCGCGCGTCCGGCTCCGCGCGGAACATGGCCATGGCCGGAATGGGATTGAGCAGGTAGGCGAAGTGCTGCTGGAACAGCCGCAGCGTGCTGCGCTCCAGCGCGCGCTGCCCCGCCCGGCGCGTGCGCGCGGTGAACAGGGCCATGGCCTCCGTGAGCCGCCGCACGTCCGCGTCCTCGCCATCCAGCGGCGCGGACGGGTGCAGGGCCGTGTAGCCCAGGCGGAACTTCTCCAGCGCCTGGAGCTCCTCCAGGAACGACGCATAGAGCGCTTCATCCATCCGCATGGCCTACTCCCCCTCCTGCACGCGCAGGAACATCCGGCCCTCGGTCACCTCGATGAGCTGGGTGTCCTTTTCCAGGGTGCGCTGGATGCGCAGCATGGGCTTCGAGTCCTGGTACAGGTGCTGGATGGACGTCTCGCTCTTGTCCGTCTTGCCGAGCAGCAGGTGATTGCCCTGCGACTCCTTGGGGAGCCGCGCGCCGGGGCGCCACTCCAGGAAGCGGTCCATGCGCGCGTGCTGGTAGTCCAGCGACACCAGCACGCGCGTCCCCTTGTCCGCGGGGAAGTAGAAGTGCCCGGGCTGCTGGTGCGGCTCGTAGGGGCAGCGCACCTCCTTGTCCCACAGAGGCAGCTTCACCCGGTACGACTCCACCGACGTCTCGTCGTCCTGGCGGATCTGATACGTGCGCTCCGGCTCCCCGCCCTCCTCACTGACCACGCGACCCTCCGCGAGGAAGGGCCAGCGCGGCGGCCGGAAGCGCGGGCGCCGGAAGGTGGGGTCCGCCGCCTCCTCCAGCGTGGCCTTCAGCGACAGCTGGTAGTCGTTGGCGGTGCTGTCCGGGTCGTGCGCGGCGTCGTCCTCCACGGCGCGCGCGTCCAATTCCAGCGTGTGGAGCCGGTACTGCTTGCCGTGCGTCGCGGCCTGCGTGCTGAACTCCCCCAGCGTGTAGAGGCCGTTGAGCACCAGCGACGCGCGGGGGTAGCTCGCGAAGGACAGCCGCAGCTCCGGGCCCTCCAGTTGCTGGCGCTTCGTCTCCAGCGTCACCCGGTCCGTGAGCGTGCCCTCCAGGGTGGAGGTGACCAGGCACTCGGTGATGACGCCCGCGATGGCGTCCGCGTTCTCCACCGCCTTGCGCTTCGTGCCGGCGTCCACGTAGCTGTTGAGCACCGACAGCGCATCCCGGCGCGGCTCCGGGTAGCGCAGGTCCACCTGCTTCACCTCGTCGCGGGTGAACACCAGCGCCTCGCCGCCCTCGGGCTTGGCGTCCGCGAGCGTGTACTTCCCTTCCGTGTAGTCCAGGAACATGCCCGCGTGCATGCGCGCCTGCACCCAGTGCATGAAGTCCAGGAAGCTGGCGCCGGAGTCGTCATCCGCGCCCAGCCCCAGCGCGTGGAGGCCGTGCTTCGTCCCCGCGGCCTCCCATTCGTAGGCCACGTCCAGTCCCCCGGGCGTGTTCGCCTGGATGACCGCCTGTAGCGTCTCATCCACCCACACGCCGCTGGGGAAGTGGCGGCGCCAGAGCATCGCGGCGGGGTCCACCAGGCGGATGCGGTAGCGCCGCTGCATCACCGGCGCATCCTTCACGTTCGCCAGCGAGCGCTCGCGGACATGGCGCTCCTCCACCCGCCCGATGAGCTTCAGCGGCAGGGCCTCCGCGCCCTCGCGCCCCTCCGCCTGCGCGCCGTAGCGGCGGTCGATGGTCAGCGTCGCCGTAATGGGCTTGGTGTCGGTGAAGGGGGTGAAGAGCGTGTCCTCGTCGCCGCTCTCCTTGCACATCACCCACCACTCCACCTGGGCCTCGAAGCCATAGGAGTGCGCCTTCACCGACAGGCGCTTGATGCTGCCCGCGGGCAGGGTGAAGGCCTCATCACCGGCCTTCAGGTCCAGCGTCACCTTCAGCTGTTCGGTGAACTTCATGGGTCGTCCTCCCCAGCGGCCTCTTCCGGAGGCCGCTCGCGCAGGCGGCGCGAGCCCGGGTCCAGCAGCAGGTCCATGGACTCGTGGGAGTCACGCAACAGCAGGCGCACCACCAGACCGGGCGCGCCGCCGGCCGTGGCGGGGGCCTCGTCGATGGACACCACCTCCACGCGCGGCTCGTAGCGCGACAGCGTCTCGCGGATCTCCGCGCCCAGGCCCGAAAGGCGCTCCGCGTCCGAGCGGAACCCCGTCTCCGTCAGCCCGAAGCCGGGCAGCACGGAGGCCGCGCCCCGCTTCGCATGGAACAGGTGGCCCAGGTTGCGCAGCACGGCTTCACGCGGCGTCTCCACCACCCCCAGGAACTTCCGGTGCAGAAAGCCCACGGTCCCCTCCCCTCCTAGCGTCCCGCTGCCTTCGGTGTGCCCATGCTCATGCCCTGCCGGTCGCCCTCGGCGCGCGGAGGCGCGGCCACCGGCACGGACGTGTCGCCCAGGAAGATGAGCTGCCGCAGCGGCTTGCCCTCCGCGCCCGGCAGCCGCTCGTAGCCCAGCTGCCCCCGAGGCCCCAGGCGCACGGTCCGCCCGTGCGCGAGCACCGTCAGCACCACCTCCAGCTGCATCCGCGCGGGGACGAGCAGCGGCAGGATGTGCCGGTGGAAGCGGTGGCGCACCCGCGCGGGCCAGTCCCGCCCGCGCATGTCCGCCTCCTCGTCCGCGAACACCTCCACCTGGAAGCCACCGATGTCCGTCGCGTACGTCTGGCCCAGGATGCCGGTGCCATCCAGCGGCGTGGGCCCGTGGGCGGGCCGCATGCCGGAGAAGCGCGTGCGGAAGGAGCGGCGGACACACGTCACGCGCAGCTCCGGGAACACCTGCTGGAACAGCCACTGGAGCGTGGCCTGCGAATCCACGCCCACCATGCGCAGGTAGAAGCCCTTCGTGCGCTCCCAGTCCCCCACCAGGCTCGTGTCCCGTTCGGGGTGCAGCGCCTCCACCAGCGCCAGCAGCAGCCGGTGGTCGAAGAAGCGGATGAAGTCGAGGAACGGCTCCGGCTCCGGCAGCTGTTCGGCCACCTGGAGGAAGTAGCTGGGCAACAGGCCCGGCGTGCTCAAGAGGCCCAGGTTGAGCGTCACCACCACCCGGCGCACCGGGGAGACGTGGAACGTCACCGCCTCCACCAGCGACGCGGACGCCACCGGCTCCGGGTTGCTTTCGAAGAGCACCCGGTCCCGGCCATAGCCCTGCGTCTCCAAGAGCCGCAGCAGCGGTCCCAGGTCGAAGTCCTTCGCGCGGGCGCGGATGCGCCGCTCCAGCGGGGACAACAGCGGCGAGGCGCCGATCATGACCGGGGCCGCCTCACTCGCCCGGCCCCACGAAGGCGCTCAGGTCCACCTGGTAGAACTGCGACAGCGTGCGCCACTCCATGGAGTCCTTGCGCTCCCAGTGCTCCTGGATGTCCCCCACGTGGCGGTTGAGCAACGCGCCAAACGACGAGAACAGCTCCGGCAGGTAGCGCCGCGGATCGAAGTCCTCCAGCGTCCGCAGCACGTCGTCGCTCACCAGCGCGGCCTTCTGGAAGTCGCCGCGCTCCACCAGCACCTCGAAGGCCTTGAGCTTGTCGCACAGCTCCAGCAGGTGCGCCGACCCGCGCAGCTGGAGCGGCCCCGTCGTGCGGGGAAACGACGAGGGAGGCGCGGCCGCCGCGGAGGTCTTCGCGCCGCGTCCCTTCGCGGGAGCGGCGGGCTTCGCGGGCTCCGGTGCCGGCGCGGGAGCGGCCGCGCGCTCCTGCGTCGTCTCCCGCAGCCACTGCCCCAGCCCCGCCAGGCCCTGGGCTCCGTTGCGGAACGCGGGGCCTTCCAGCGCGCCCTGCAGGGTCTGGATGCCGCGCAGGGCGTCCTTGCGCTTGCCGTCCGAGAAGCCCTTCGTCCACGCCTCCCAGCCCGCGTCCTTCTTGCCGTGGTGATACTTCAGCGCGCTCAGCAGCGTCTGGAACAGCCACGTCAGCGCCTTGTTGAGCAGCACCGCGGGCTTGGACTTGTCCTTCCCCTCGCCCTGCGCGGCCTCCTCCGCCGCCGCGCGCGCGAGCGCGACCAGCACCTCCAGCACGTCCGGCAGGCGCGCGAGCCCCTCCTCGCGCAGCGCCGCGAAGAGGTAGTTGGCCGAAAGCCGGACCTCGTAGACCCCTTCCGCGTCCAGGGCCTCGATGGCGTCCGCGGCCTCCGTAAAGGCCTCCCGCTGCACCAGGTCCGCCACCGTGAGGAAGCGCGGATCATGCGACTCCAGGCGCTCCAGCGATCCGCCCTCCACGGGGCGCAGGCACAGGCTCAGGTCTCTCATGGTCTGTCTTTCCACTTCATGTTACATGTCTTTCATTCACAAGGACAGACACCCCATGCCTATCGCCAAGCCGGATGTTCTCGAAATCGCATGCAACTGGCAGACCGGGTTTCAGTATCGGCCCGGCTTTCGTGGCGCGCTGGGGTATCTGCTGGAATGGAACGGCTGCGGGGGGCTGAACCTGGCGAAGGACCTCTCCCTGTTCTCCCCCACGGTGGGTGACTTCGGTCCCAAGGCGCAATGCATTGGCCTCATTGAACGGCTGTCCATGAATGGCGCTTCCGGCCCGCTGGACTTCAGCGTGTACGTGGGACGTGTCACGGCCGCGAACGTGCTCAATCATTTCGCCAAGCCCTTGGACAACCTGCGCCTGAAGCTGGCGTGGGCCATCATCGACTTCGATGAAGCGGGTGATACCTGGTTCGAGGCCGCCAAGCTGAAGAGCCCCGCCACCGCCGAGGCGCTGATGGATACGGAGAAGGGCCGTCCCAAGGTCTTCCTGGACAACCAGCCCGCCACGCTGGCCGGGGACCTGGACATCCGCTTCCACCGCTTCCAGTTCCGGGTGGTTCCCGCGCCCAAGAAGAGCACCACCCTGGAGTTCGCCACCAACTCCCAGGAGCGCCGCGTCACCAAGTGGGGCTCGGACAAGTAGCCCCAAAGCGGAAACGGGGAAGGCGCTGTGTCCGCCCTCCCCGTTACGCGCTTCAATCCCTTACGACTGGTTGCCTTCGACGTAGCCCCAGGCGTACACGTCCTTGTCCATCGAGTTGTGGCCGTAGTGGATGTTGCACAGGTGCGCCTTGTCCGGGATGAGCTGGAAGGTCATCTGGCAGAACTTGACGTCCGTGACGCCCACGTTCTCCGGGTCACCCACGTGCAGCATCACCTCGCTGCCCTTCTGGTTCAGGCGGGCGGACATCTCGTTGGCGGGGCCACCGGCCTCGTCACCCAGCGGATAGCACTTCTCGAACCACTTGCCCTGGGCGCTGTCCCACTCGCAGATCCAGAACTTGAGCTGACGGATCTCCGTGTTGGTGATGCCGGTGAAGTCCGCCTTGTTCTCCGGGGAGATCAGCACCGTGAAGTCCATGGGGTCGAGCTTGCCGCCCTCCCACTGGAGCTGGGTGATGAGGCCCACCGCGCGCACGGCCTTCTTCGCGCCCACGTCCTCCAGCTGCACGCCGGCGTAGGCGGGATCGCCGACGAACGGGGTGTAGAAGAGGCTGCTGCTCTTGGGGAAGGAGCCGTCGTCCTTGCCCATCCCCTTGATGTCCAGCAGATAGCCCACCGGGATGTTCTTCTGGGGGCGCTGCTGGATGGTCTGCTGCCAGTCACACGAAATGCCAAGCGGTCCATCACCCATGGTTTCGGTCCTCCAGTTTGCTGCGGGGTTTGTCAGCCGAGCCGCGCATCCACGCGAAGGTCCACGTTCATGCCTTCGAACTGGATGTGCGGGAGGACGGAGAGGTTGCAGTGGTACCAGCCCACCTTGCCGGGCACTTCCGCCACGGTGAGGTTGTAGGCCTTGAAGGGGTAGTAGCGCAGCGTCAGGTCATCCGGGTTCACCAGCGTGGTGACGTACCGGGAGATCCACCGGTCCAACTGCTGCTGCATGTACGCCGCGTTGGCCGTGCTGCCGATGTTCTCGCGCATGATGGCCTTCACGTAGTGCGCGATGCGGCTGATGGAGTACGTGTAGGCCAGGTTCGTCACCAGCTGCGAGTTCTCCGAGTCCTTGGCGTCCTCGAAGACCTTGGCCTTCTTGAGGGACTGGACGCTGAAGAAGACGGCCTCCGCGCTGCCCTTCTTGTGGATGAGCGGGATGAAGCCGCCGTTGGCCAGCTCCAGCTCGCGGAAGTCCGGGATGGACATCTCCACGGGCAGCTTCATCTCCTCCTCGCCGCGCAGGTGCGTCAGGTGCACGGGCAGGCCCGCCACCAGGCCGCCGCCCTTGGGGCCGCGGATGTGCTGGCACCAGCCGCTTCCCGCGAACGAGCGCACCAGGTTGCGCGCGAACAGCATGGCCGCGTTGCCCCAGAGGTACTCCTCCTCCTTGTCGCCCTTCACGGCTTCCGTGAAGTTCATGCCGGGGGCCGGGTAGGTCTCCGGGTTGTAGGGCGGCCGGACGATGTAGCGCGGCAGCGTGAGGCCCACGTAGGCGGCCTCGTCCGTGTCACGCAGCGCGTTCCAGGCGGAGTACTTGGGCGAGTCCAGCAGGCTGGACACGTCACGCAGCTGGGACACCTCCTTCATGGTGTCGCAGCCGAAGAAGCGCGGGGACACGGACGCCACGAACGGCGCGTGGCTGGCCGCGGCGATCTTCCCCATCGTCTTGAGCCACAGCATGTCCTGCGGCGTGTTGGCGAACTCGAACAGGCCCACCAGCGCGCCGTAGGGGGCGCCGCCGTACTGATCGTACTCAGCGACGTACAGCTTCTTGAAGAACTCCGAACCGGCGACGTCCGCCGCGTTCGTCTCCAGGTCGCTGTAGGCCTCCTCCTTGGAGACATCCAGCAGGCTCAGCTCGATGTTGGCCTTGAAGTTGGTGTTGCGCACCAGGTCGTTGAGCGCGGTCCACTGCGCCTCCACCTCCTGGAACTCCGGCGCGTGGAGGACGGCGTTGAGCTGATCCGACACCAGCGCGTCGATGGTGCCGACGAGCTCCTGCACCGTCTGCTTGTCGAAGCGGCCCTCGTCCGTGTCCATGTTGTGGACCATGGCCGCCAGGCTGGAGACGAAGCGCTCCTCGGGGGTGGCGTCGTCGGGGATGACCAGCAGGTCGGTCTGGGCGGAGGCGTCGCGCGCGGCGGGCACGGAGCCCAGGCGCACGCTGTTGAGGAACAGCGGAAGGTCCAGCGGCACGTCGGCCACGGCGGTGGTCGCGGTGTTGGAAGACGCAGGAGTGGTGGGCATGGCAGGAGCTCTCGTTCAGGAAGGTCGTGGGGAAGGGCTTGCGCCCGGCATCACGTCGTGGGCGGCTGCGGGTTCGTCGCGGCCAGCTTCGGCAGGCTCATCGACTTGAACGCGGCCAGCTCCGTCTTCAGCTTCTGGACGGCCTCCGGGTTCTGCGCGAGCTGGCGCACCAGCTGGCGGAACTCCTTGCGGTTGTCCAGGTTGCCCTGCAGCTCCAGCAGCAGCTTGCGCAGCGTGAGCAGCGCGTTGATCTTCGGCACCTGACGGGCCACGTCCACCGGGCTGAAGGACTTCATCGAGTCCAGCTTGAGGCTCACCTGCAGCGGCGCCGGCGCCGAACCATCCACCGGGTCCTTCTTGTCCACGCGGTTGGGCACGCTGAAGTTCAGCGTCATGCCCATGTTCTGGATGACCTGGTTCAGGTTCTTGCCATCCAGGTTGCGGATCTCCCGCTGATCCAGGTCCTTCTTGCGATCCACCGAAGTGCCCTTGGAGAAGTCCCCCATCACCAGCAACCGGAACGGAAGCGCCTTGTCCGCCCGGGTGCCATTCACCTGGGTGCGGTAGGTCAGCGTGATGCGTGATCTGGGAATTTCGTCGGTGATGGCCATGAGTACCCCCAAGAACTGAACCGCCGTTTGTGAAAGAATTGATAAACCATACGAATACACAAAAGCAATACACCCCCAACACATGACCTGCCACGATGGGCTCACGATTACCCGGGGTGCCAGGAAAGACCCAACCCATGGCATTGCTCGCCCCACAGGGCGAGAAACCAGACACGGTGGATCAGCCAGGCTCACTTGACGTCACAGGCTTCAGGCCGGTAGCTTTTTCTAAACACTGTCACCCAGCCCAAGCAAGCCTTTGCCAGGGCGGTCCCCGTGACAGGAAAACCCTCTCCCGCCGCTCCTGGTCATGAACCCAGACACACTCGCGCGAGTCCTGTGGCAGGAGGGGCAGACCCTGCTGCCTGAACACTTCCGGGCCCAGGAGGAATCCCTCTCCACGGAGGCCCGGCGCTACGCGGGGTTCGCGGGCCTGCCGGTGGTGGGCGTGAGCGGCCTGCGTTTCAACGATGTGTTGCTCGCCAAGGGCTCGGTGGCGCTGGAGGAATTGACTGCGGTGTTACCGGGCGGCCACCTGGTGGAGGTGCCGGGTAACGCGGAGGTGACACCGCTGTCACTCGAGGAGACAGGGCGCACGCGGGTGACGGTGTATCTGCACCTTTTGGGAGTGCTGGAGCCCCGCGAGGACCTGGCGCCCGCGGGTGGTGAAGCCCCCAGCGTGGTGCGCGCGGGACGGCGGCTGTGTCTGTCCCTGGAGCCGGTGGTGGACGACACGGTGAGCAGCCTGTCGTTGGCTGTCTTCACCCGGAACGCGGACGGCCCCTGGCGGCTGTCCTCCACGCACCTGCCGCCGCTCTTGAGCGTGGGGCCCCACCCGTTCCTGGAGCCCCTGTTCGAGCAACTGGACGGCCTGCTCCAGCAGGCGCAGGGGCAGTTGCGCACGTCGCTGCGCGAAGGACTGGTGCGGGGCGACCGGCTGGCCAGCGCGCGGCGGGCGCTGTGCGAGGTGCGAAGCCTCCAGGTGCTGCGCCAGGACATGCGCCACGGCCTGCTGCCGCCGCCCTACCCGCTGGTGCAGGCGCTGCGGCGGCTGTACTTCGAGACGTGCTGCTACCTGGAGGCGGAGCCGGACGACGACCTGCCCGCGTACGAGCACGAAGCGCCGGACCCGGGGATCGCGCGGTGGATGGAGCTGCTCACGCGCGGCTTCCGCCCGCAGGCCAGCCCCATGTCCTATCGCGCCTTCGACTTCCAGGACGGCCACTTCAAGCTGACGCCGCTGCCCAAGGAGACGCCGCCGCCGGATGACTTCTACCTGCTGGTGCGCCGGCAGGAGCGCGACCGGCCCCGCTCCATGGAGGGCGTGAAGCTGGCCAGTCCCCTGCGGCTGCCGGCGGTGCGGCGCCAGGCCTTGAAGGGCGTGCCGTACCGGCACGTGGCCTTCCCTTCGTTCCCCCACGCCTTCGACGCGGACATCGACTGGTACCAGCTGACGCCCCAGAGCGAGGAATGGCAGTCCGCGACGCGCGAGGACGGGCTCACGTTCTTCGCCACGCCCGCGCTCGAAGGGGCGCAGGTGCTCCTCTACTGGCGCAGGGCCTGACGGCGGACCGACGGGGGAACGGCGCGCATGCCCAAGCTCATCTGCATCATCGACATGGACAAGGAGAAGGGCCTCATCCTCACCACCGAGGACAAGGACGGGAAGATCCTCCAGACGGTGAAGATGGATGGCGAGGCCATCACCCTGGAGGTGAAGGGTGACAGCGCCACCAGCACCATCGTGCAGAAGCAGGACAGCGTCACGGTGACCTGCAAGTCCTTCGTGCTGAAGGCGGAGACCATCGAGGTCACGTCCACGAAGGCCTCGTCGTGGAAGAGCGACGACACGTTCGCGCTGGAGAGCGCCAAGGCCTTCTCGGTCACCACGAAGGACGAGCTGACGCAGAAGGCGGCGAAGGACGCGACCTTGTCCTCGGACAAGGGCGTGACGCTGAAGGCGGCGACGAAGTTCAGCGTGGAGGGGGACGACGTCCAGGTGGAGGCCAAGAGCGGCGCGGTGGCCCTGAAGGCCCCGTCCGTCAAGGCGGAGGGACAGAAGGACGTCGCCATGGAGGGAGCGCAGGTGAACGTGACCGCCAAGGCGAAGTTGGCGCTCAAGGCGGACGGCGTGGCGGAACTCAAGGGCGGCATGGTGAACGTGGGCTAGCGGGGGGCGCGATGAAGCTCGAGCACTGGCAGGTCGTCTTCACGCAGTACCGGCAGGCCCAGTCCGTGCTGGACGGGTGGCTGCCGCAGTCCGCGCCCGGCTCCGCCGCGGCGGCGGGGCTCTTGGGCCGCGAGGGCCTGCGCCGTCTCCACGACGAGCTCCTGGAGGTCATCGAACGGCTGCGCGCGGGCCTGGGCGCCCACGCCCGCGACGAGGAGGTGCAGGACGCGCTCAAGCCCTTCACGTACCTGGTGGACGAGCGCGTCCTCCTGAGGCTCGCGGACGCGGAGCAGCCACTGTGGCCGCTCTTGCAGTACCGGCTCTTCGGCGAGGACGGCGGCGGCGAGGCCTTCTACACGCTGGCGGATCAACGGCTGGATCAGCCGGGTTCGCCCGCGCTGCTCTTCGAGATGCTCCACTTCTGCATCACGGCGGGCTTCGGAGGCCGCTACCTGGGGCACACGGCGAAGCTGCGCGAGTACCAGGAGCGGCTGTCCGCGCGCATCGTCACGCCCCCGCCGCCGCCCGCCGCCGCCGCGTCCGGCGAGTCCCTGGGGCCGCTGCTCTATGCCTTTCCCGCCCGCTACTACGCGGCCAGCGCCGCGAGCGTGCTGGGGCTGCAGGTCCTGCTCTGGTGGGTGACCCGGTGAAGCCTCAAGCCGCCGCACCCCAGGCTCCGGCCGCGCTCGACGCGGCGCCCGCCCTGCTCCAGGAGGTGCGCAAGACCGTCGCCGCGCGCCTGGGCGTCGGGCGATATGGCCTGGAGCCCATGCTGGACGAGCTGGGCCAGACGCTGGCCCGCCTGATGCCGGGGCCGGGTGACGCGAGGTTGTCGCCGGAGGAGCAGGAGAAGGCGCGCGCGTCGTTCGCGGGCACGGTGGACACGCTGGAGGACGTCCTGGAGGCCCTGCATCGCTCGGGACCGGGCCGGGAACGTCCTGGGCTGGGGGGAGCGCTGAGCCATGGATGTCATCAAGAAGCTGATTGCGTTCATCCCACCGAAGTGGAAGCCCTACGCGCTGCTGCTCGTGGCGCTGCTGGCCATCGGTATTCCGCTGTTCCTCGTGTGGCGCGCGAAGCGCAAGACGGCCACGGCCGGAGGCACCGCCGCGCCGGAGCCCCTGGCGAAGAACCGGCTGCGCAAGGTGCGCGAGAAGTTCCTGGCCGGGCTGCCGCTGCGCCACCGCGTGGCGGTACGGGACCTGCCAGGTGTGGTGGTGCTGGGGCCGGCGGGCGCGGGCAAGTCGCGGCTGATTGAACTGGACCTGGACTGGAAGCGGCAGGCGCGGCAGTTCCTGCCCAGCCTCCTCACGGACTCGCTGCTCCAGGTCTACCTGGGCGCGGACGTGGTGGCGCAGGAGGTGTCCCCGCAGCTGTTGGAGGACGAGACGCCCCAGGCGCGCGAAGCCCTGCGCCGCCTGTGGAAGGACAGCTTCGGCGGCGGCCAGCAGGCGCTGGCGGTGCTGGTGCTGGACGCGCGCTGGCTTCAGGACACGCCCCCGGACGAGGTGCGCCGGGCGGCGCAGCTGCTGCGCGGCAAGCTCAACCTTCTATCGGAGGTGCGCGGGGGCGCGTTCGAGACGCGCGTGTGCCTCACCCACCTGGATGAGCGCGAGGGCTTCGCGGACTTCGCGAAGCTGCTGCGCGCGCACCACGTGCCGCTGCGCTTCCCCCTGCCCCCGCCCGGCCAGGAGGGCAAGCTGGGCTCGCTGCTCAAGGCGCAGGAGCAGTACCTGGCGCTGGGCCTGACGGCGCTGCCGGTGGAGTCCTTCGAGCGGCTGGAGCGCTTCTATTCGGAAGGCCACGCGCCTTTCGAGGCGCTGTCGCGCTTCGTGACGGCGCTGATGGAGGGCCAGACGCTGGCGTACGCGCCCCGGCTGGCCACGGTGTCGCTGTCCTCCGCGGACAAGGACGCCAGGGACCCGGACGTCCTCTCCGTGTCCGCCGAGGCCAGCACGGCGCGAGCGGTCCACGACCGCTACCTGCACACGCACCTGCGCCGCGCGGTGTTGCTGGGCCTGGCGTTCGCGCTGCCGCTCCTGGCCGCGTACGGGCACTTCGCGTGGAGGCTGGGCCAGGCGCGCACGCGCGTGCAGCGCTTCGAGGACATGGTCCAGCGCATGCGCGACCAGGGGCAGGCGGTGTCCGGGGCCGCGGTGCAGGAGCCGGTGCTCGCGGCGGGCCAATCCCTGGACTCGCTGTGGAGGGCGATGAACGCGTGGCCGCTGTTGCGCTACAGCTTCACCGGCGCGCGAGAGGACCTGCGCCAGCGACTGGCGCGCGGCATCCGCGAGGCCCACATCCGGCCCGCGCTGGAGAAGTGCCACCACCAGCCGGACACGTGCCGTCCGGAGCAGGTCGTCTACCTGCTGGCCACGTTGCACGGCTCGCGCGAGGAGCCGCTGGGGCAGCTGGTGCTCTCCAGCCTGAAGACGCGCCCGAACTGGAGCTTCGTGTCGGAAGGCGGAGAGGCGGAGTCCACGGGCGACGTGGCCGCGCTGGAGGCGGGGCGCTCGTGGGTGACGGCGGTGGGGCTGAACGAGTCCCTGGTGGCCGACTACGTCGTCATGAGCAATCCGCCGTGGTCGGCGCCGGACACGCCCGAGGCCAGTTGGGCGCGCTGGCCCTTCCCGGAGCCGCTCACGCTGGAGGCGCAGCTGATGCCGTGGCAGGCGCACCTGCGGCGCTTGCAGGACCTGCTGGCGAACCGGGCCGTGGAGCCGCGCGAATTGGAGCGTCTGGACGCGGAGCTGGAGTCCATGCAGGACGAGCGCAGGAGGCTCCAGGCGCTGCTGGATGACAGCGCGCGCTTCAGCAGCCTGCCGCGAGCGTTGGAGCTCCTGGCCGCCTCCGAGGCCCGCGTGGACACCAGCCGCTTCCGGGGCATCCCCTCCACGCTCAAGACGGTGGCGTGGATCAACGACCACCGGGACGCGCTGACGAACGTGCTGCGCATGGAGGAAGAGGCGTACCTGGGCGTGAAGGCGGTGCAGAAGATGACCGTGGCGGAGCTGCTGGTGCGCGACGGCCTGTGGCTGCCGGGCAACGGCCCCGCGGTGCTCCAGGTGCCGGTGCTCCAGAGCACCTTCGAGTTCCGTCCCAAGGACGGCTCGCGGATCCTGCACCAGGCGCTGCTGCGCTACCACGAGAAGACGGGGCGCCTGCCCTTCGGAGTGGTGGAGGGCGAGGAGGCCGTGGCGTCGCGGAGCGGAGCGACCCTGGCGGCGGACCGGCTGGAGTTCGACACGCGGCTGCGCCCGCTGGTGGACGAGTTCACCACGCGAATCAAGGGCTCGGGACTCCCGGTGGAGGAGGTGTCGCAGCGCCAGGAGCACGTGCGGCGCAAGGTGAACCAGTTCGCGTTCCAGTACCGCAACCGCCTCTTCCAGCGCGTGTCCACCTACCGCTTCCAGGCGGTGATCCCCGCGCTCCTGGCGGAGGAGCTGTCGCGGCTCACGCAGCCGTCCTCGGAGCTGGTGGACATGCTGCGAGACGTGGCGCAGGGCGTGGCGCTGGAGCCGCTGGACGGCCCCTTCTACGAGTCGCTGCGCAACGCGGTAGCGCCGTTCAAGCCCATCGCCACGGTGATGAAGCCGGACGAGACGGGCAACTACACGGCGCTCAACCCCTACCGGGCGCTGGTGGCCCAGATGTCGGACGAGTTGAACGCGGTGCCCCGTCCGGGCGTGGTGCCCGCGGAGGCGACGGCGTCGCTCAACGGAGGCCTGGCCACCGGCGGCGCGCAGCCAGCTGGCGGTGCCGCGAAGCTGCCGGAGCTGCTGACGCCGCTGGGGCGCCTGGCCTTCTCGATGATGCTGGAGGACGACACGTCCTACCTGCGCAAGGTGGACGCGTGGCTGGACCAGCAGGGGCTCATCGGAGAGCTGCGGCAGCCCTTCCGCCAGCCGTTCCTCGCGGTACGAGAGCTGGGGCAGCGCGAGATCGAGCGGACCCTGGAGCGGCAGTGGGACGACGCCTCGAGCCGGTTCCTGCGTCCGTTGCTGAACCGCTATCCGTTCACGCCGGACGCCATGCAGGAGGTGGATCCGGGAGACCTGGAGGTGCTGCGCAAGCAGGACGGAGCCTTCTGGGAGTTCGTGACGCGGGTGCTGGCGCCGGTGTGCGAGGAGCGAGGCTCGGAGTGGGTGGCGCGTGGCGCGCTCCAGTCCCGGCTGTCGTTGCCGCAGGGGATGTTGCCCACGCTGGGGAGGCTGTCGCGGCTGGCCCGCATGCTGTGGGACACGGAGGGACGTCCCCGCCCGCTGATGTTGCAGGTGATGCCGTTGCCGCTGCCGAAGGCGCCCACGCAGGGCAGCTTCGTGACGCTGGGTTCGCTCAAGTGCGGCAAGACGACGTTCCTCGCCTACAACCAGAGCCCGTCCTGGCAGGAGTTCCCGCTGGCGTGGTGGGACCAGCAGACGGCATCGCTGATGCTGGAGGTGCGAGCGCCCGCGGACCAGTCGGTGCAGTACGCGTCGCTGGAGAAGTCGCGTTCGGCGTGGAGCTGCTTCCGGCTGCTGGAGTCGTCGCAGTCCACCGAGGACCCGCAGCACCGCCGTTGGTCATTGAGAGCGCGAGGAGCCACGTCCACGGACGGGGTGATGGACCTGCGCTTCGGGCTCAAGGGTGAGCCCTGGATCCCGTTCCGCGAGGTGCCGCGATGAGGCGCTGTATCCCGTTGCTACTGACGCTGCTGACCGCGTGTCAGCCAAGCACGCTGCACCTGAGCGTGAAGGCCCCGTCGGGGACGAACCAGGGCCGGCCGCTGTACATGCTGGTGCGCAAGGTGGACCCGAAGCAGTTCGCCGTGGAGTCCTACGGTGAGGTCTCCGCGCGCATCTTCCAGCCGGACGCGGACGTGCTGCTCTCCGCGCTGATCTATCCGGGCACGTTGCAGCGCTTGAAGGTGCCACTGCCGGACGACGCCGCGCCGGTGGCGGTGTCGTTCCTCTTCACCGCGCCAGACGGCACCTGGCAGCAGTTCGTGAACACACCCACGCCCGGCTCGCTGGACATCGAGCTGCTCGAAGGGCGCATCCGCACGGGAACGCAGCCCGCGGCGCCGAAGGAAGGCGACGACGCGGCGAAGCCGCCCGAACCGCCCGCCGCCCCGAAGCCCCCACCCTCCTCTACCGCCAAGGTCCCGGCCCTCCACGCCGAGAACTGAGGTCGCCTCATGCAACGCATCCTGTTCATCCTGACGGCTGCCCTGTGCGTCCTGACCGCCTGCGGTCCCGACAATGACGAGGTATCGGACCTCGGCACCCGGAAGGCCCTTATCGAAACCGCTGACGGAGGCGACGCGGGTTCCGCTGACGGCGGTGATGCCGGCACCGCCGACGCAGGCGATGCGGGTGCCGCGGACGGCGGTGATGGGGGTTCGTCGGACGCCGGAGACGCTGGCGCAGCGGACGGTGGAGATGCGGGCTCGGCTGATGCCGGTAGCGATGCAGGAAGCGACGCCGGCTCATCCGACGCCGGTAGCGATGCAGGCTCAAGCGATGCCGGGAACGATGCAGGGACCGCTGATGCTGGAACCGATGCAGGCTCCGCGGACGCTGGAAGTGACGCCGGCTCCGCTGACGCGGGCACGCCCGACAGCGGCACCTCCGACGCAGGCAGTGACGGCGGCTCGTCTGACGCCGGGAGCGACGCAGGCTCCTCCGACGGCGGAACGCCCGACAGTGGTACCTCTGACGCTGGCTCCACGGATGCAGGCAGTTCCGACGCGGGCCCGGTCGCACAAGACTTCCCGCTGTATCTCGAGGCGGGCTCCCTCGACTTTGGCAGCCAGGACGCATGCTCGCCGGGCCAGGACCAGGTGGTGGTGCGCAACCCCTCCACGAAGACGCGCAAGATCCACAATGTGAGCATCAACGGAGGATTCACCTTCCTCGGCCTGTATGACGCCAACAACGTCAAGTGCGAGCTGCCCTGCGCCGTGCCTCCCCTGCCCCTGGGCAGCCAGAACCGGATCGACGTCAGGGTGCGCTTCGCACCGGGCCAGCCCGGCACCTTCCAGGGGAAGGTGACCCTCTACACGGACGACCTGGACGCGCAGATGTTGACGGCGACGCTCAGCGGCACGGGAACGGGCCCGCTGCTCGTGCTCGGGCAGTCGTCCGTGGTCTTCGGCGCCCAGAAGCTGAACACTCCGACGACGCGCACGATCACGGTGCTCAACCTGGGCAATACCCAGTTCTCCCAGAAGCCTTCGGCCACCGCGCCCTTCAGCGTGCCGAACGCGAACCTGACCATCCCCGCAGGCGGCTCGAATACCCTCGTCGTGACGTTCAACCCCAACCTCGCGGGCGACTTCACGGGGCTGCTCAAGCTGGCCCCCGAACTGTCGGTCTGCCCCACTCCGCCCAGTGCGTGGCTCTACGGCCAGGGCCTGTCGCCAGCGAAGCTGAGATTGACCCCCGACACATTGGCTTTCTCTCAGACGGCGGTGGGAACCAGCAGCGCCCCCCAGGAAGTCACGGTCACGAACGACGGTGACAGCCTGCTCACGGTGAATACCATGGCGCTGCTGCCCTCGAACGCGCCGTTCCAGGTTACCCCCTCGGGCTCCTTCAGCCTCGCTTCCAAGGCCAGCCAGCGCCTTCAGGTGACGTTCCGTCCGACGCCGACGAGTGGCACGGCGGGCACGCTGACCTTCGACAGCAACGATACCTCAGCGCCATCGCTCAAACTGTCAGGCGACATCACGCCGGGCACGCCCTGCCTGGGCATCAATCCTCTTTCATTCGACTTCGGCGAACAGGGGATTGGAAAAGCGGCCAGTCAGAAGGTGACTGTGAGCAACACGGGGACGGTCGCGTTGACGCTGACGCCCACGGTGACGGGCAGCACTGCCTTCACCGTGAACCCCACCGAGACGTTCACGCTGGCACCGGGCTCCGCGGGACGGGAGCTCTTCGTGACGTTCAAACCCACCGCCACCGAGAACGGTGACGTGCATGGCCAGCTCACCTTTGGCGCCTCCCCCGCCACCACCTGCTTGTCCAACGTGCCCCTGAAGGGCACCGCGCGCAAGACCGCGTTGGAGGTCAAGCCGACCTCGCTGGACTTCGGCCGGTGGTCGGTGGGCGATGCGCTGCTCACCCGGAAGGTGACCCTCTCCAACACCACGAATTGGCCCGTCAAGGTGTTCTATGTGCCTCCCGAAACCCTGGCGCCCTACACGCTCTCCGGCATTCCCACCGAGGGCCTGACCATCGCGGCAGGCGACACCACCCCCCTGGAAGTCACCTTCGCCGCGACCACCTGGGACAATGATGTCTCCCGCACGCTCCACTTCCAGACGGATGCGACGGAGCCCGTGGCCTCCGTGGAGATCACCGGCGTCGCGCTCGCCCCGGAACTGACGCTGGAGAACAACGACACGCTCACGTTTCCGAGCACGGCCCCCGGCACCGAGCGCCTGGCCGATGCGACCTTGCACAACTCCGGCAATCAGGCCCTGTATCTGACAAAGATTGTCCCGGACGATGAGGCGTACTTCCAGGTCGTCGACTTCCAGGCGCTGACGGTGCAGCCGAATGACTCCGTCAAGGTGAAGGTGCGATTCCGCCCGGCGACAGGATTGGGCAACCTGGAGACGCGGCTGCGTTTCTACACCACGAACAATCGGCAGCTGACTCCCAGCCTCCTCGTCAAGGGCACCTCCAGCGGCCCCAACGCCCTCTTCACTCGCGAAACCATCGAATTTGGCTACAAGCAGATTGAACTGGTCCACGCCAACACGGACCTCTTCGTGAGCAACGCGCCGAACGCGTTGGAGAGCATCAAGATGGTCTCCGTTCAGGTATCCGGTCCGGGATTCTCCGTGGACCCGCTCCTCCTGAATGAACCCGAACTCGCGCGCGGCTCGAAGCGAACCCAGCCTTTCCGGGTGACCTTCAGCCCGACCCAGGACGAGCAGCAGTATGACGGCGTACTGACCATTGGCTATCGGGGCCTCACGACGAACATCACCACGTACCGCTCCATCGCGCTGCAGGGCAAAGGGGCGCATGGAAGGGTTACCTCGACGACTGAAACCCTGGAGTTCCTGCCCACGCTGCCGAAGAGCTCCCGCAAGGAGAAGATCCGCCTCGACAATCCAGGACAGGTGGATGTCGAAATCGCGACCATCACCGCCACCCTCGGAGCCATCTACACCATCCAGGTTCTGGAATGGCCGCAGACCATCATCCCCGCGAAGGGCTTTCGTGAGATCGAGGTCACGTTCACGCCTCCGGACTCGGGCATCTACTCCACCAAGCTCAAGGTCACCCTGGAGCCGCGGAATACAGTCACCGCCCTGGAAATCGGCCTGACGGGCGTGGCAGCGGTCGCGAAACTGGAGACAGACAAGCCCCTGCTTGTCTTCAACGATGTGCCCCGGCTGACCTCCAAGACCCTGGTCGTCAACTTGAAGAACGCCGGCTCCGCGCCGCTCACCATCTACAACGCGACTGGCAACAACCTCTTCACGGTCAAGCTGGAGGGCACCCGGGATTACCCCGTCGTCCTCAACCAGAATCAATCCGTCAACCTCGAAGTCACCTTCCGGCCAGATACGACGGCGGACGTGCTGGCCACCCTGCATGTCTCGAACAATTCAAACGACGCTCCGGACTTCACCATCCAGGCTTCAGGGCGAGGCACGGAAGCCGTCCTGGTCCTGCCGGGAGCTCCAGGGCCACAGTTCGCTCCGCAAGCCATCAGCACGGAAGGTCCCCTGAAGGAGATCGTGGTGAGGAACGACGGCCGGGCCGTGCTGGAAGTCTATTCCGTGTCCGTGCCTGGCTCCTTCTGCCTGCGCGCTGTCTCCCCGGCCCAGGGGGATTGTCAGACCTCCTTGCCCAAGACGAACGCGACCACCGGCACCATCTTCACGGTCGCCCCAGGAGCGGTGCACACCTTCTATGTCTCCGCGAAACCCACCGCGACGGACGACAACGAGGCGTTGCTCTCCATTGTCAGCAACGCCACGACAACGCCAAACACCCAGAAGCTGACCGTCAAGGGAGTGGGCGGTCTGTTCGTGCCCTCCAGCGTGGTCAACTTCGGCCCGGTCAACTTCGGCTCGACGGGCGAACAGTTCGTGACGGTGATCAACTCGGGCATCACGGCGGCCCAGGTCTCCGTGATCTTCCAGGCGGGCAATTCGGAGTTTTTCGCGCCGGAGCCGCTCCCCCTGGTTCCCGCGGGAGGCAACGCCCCCTTGAAGCTGCTCTTCCGGCCGCTCGGGTCGACCGCGGGCCCCAGGACGGTGAAGGCCACGGTTGGCGGAGGCGCACCAGGCCAGGATCCCCTGGAGCTGACCCTGCATGCCACGGCCACCTCCGTGCGCATGGCGGTGACGCGCAAGGACGAAAAGGCCTTCGACGGCGCACTGGACTTCGGAGGCACGCGGGTGAACACGAGCTCGGACTACATCACCTTGCAGCTGACCCATCTTTCACCTGTCGGGAGCGCGGACGCGGGAACTGACGGTGGCGCCATCCCCGACGAAGGCGTGCTCACGATCAAGGACGTCCGTCTGGATGGCGAGGACGCTAGGGCCTTCATCCTCGGGGACCTCAAGCTGCCCGCGGCGCTGCCTCGAAATGGAACCCTGGACGTGCCTCTCCAGTTCCATCCGGATGTCCAGAGACGCTTCAACGCGGTCCTGCGCATCACCTCCGACGACAGCCAGTCCAGCACCACGCTGGTGACGCTGGGAGGACGTGGACGGACGAACCAACTCAGCCTGTCCACGCCCACGCTGGAGTTCGGCGCGCGGGTGGCCGAGTCCTCCACCTCGGCGGTTCGCTCGGTGCGACTCACCAACGAATCGCTCCAGCCGCTGCAGGTGAAGGGATTGGAGATCATCGGCGTGGCGGAGAACTCCGAGCCGTCCCACTTCAGCCTGGAGTCCGCGCCCGCGCTGCCCATCACGCTGGCGGCGCAGGAGTCCAGGGACATCTCCGTCAAGTTCGTGCCTCGCCCGGATGTGACATCCAAGGCCGCCCTTCTGGTCGTGACGAACGATCTTGAGTCCCCGGATGCACAGGTGTCGCTGTCAGGTCGAGGACTCTCCACGGTGTTCCGGGCGCTCAATCGCACGGTGGATTTCGGCACCGTGCGCCAGTCGGAGCCGGCGACGACCAAGGTGGTGCTCACCAACGACACCACCCAGGAGCTGGTGCTGATGCCGCCCAAGGTGGAAGGCCCCCAGGCCGCGAGCTTCGTGGTGGTGTCGCCCCTCCTGGGAGCAGAGGGCCGCGTCCTGCCGCAGGGTGACTCGCTGACCTTGGATTTGAAGTACGACACGACGCAGATTGGCGCGGCGAAGGCGACGCTGGTCCTGGGCACGAAGGACCAGGAGCGCGCGGCGCTGGTGGCCCTGTCAGGTGTGTCCGTGGCCAGCTTCCTGACCATCGAGCCGTTCGAGTTGGATCTCGGCTGGGTCGACATTGGCGCCACGAGCGCGCCGCGCACGGTGACCCTCACGAACCAGTCCGCGTCGCCAGCGCGCTTGAGCGTGGTGGAGAACACCAACCCGGCGTTCGTGATCGACGCGAGCGCCCTGGACGCGGAGCTGGCGCCGGGAGCCCAGACGACGGTGGGCGTCACCTTCCGTGGCGACGTGGGAGGCCCCGCGGAGGGCACGCTGAAGCTGCGCCTGCGCGGAGAGACGACGGCGGAGGCCACGCTCACGCTGAAGGGCAACGCCAGAACCCTGGGGGGCACGGGCGGCGGCTGCGCCTGTGGGACCAGCGGGGATGGGGGCGCGGCGCTGGCCCTGCTGCTCCTCTTGGGCCTGGGCCTGGCACGTCAGGGACGGCGGGCGCAGGCCGAAGACTGACGCTCCGGCGAACCCCGGCCCATGGAGGGAAGCCCATGGGCCGGCTGGAAACCTCCCGACTCAATCCATCCAGCTGCACTAGCAGGAGCGGGTGTCATGACCCAGCATGTCGTCAAGGCCGGAGAGTCGCTGTACAGCATCGCCGCGTCCTACCGGATCGCGGACTGGCGCGTCGTCTACAAAGACCCTCGAAACGCCGCGCTCCGGAAGACACGGCCCAATCCCGACCACATCAAGCCGGGTGACAAGGTCTACATCCCAGAGTCCAACGTCTTGGCGGTGGCGTCCGGCTCGGGAGCGGCAAAGGCAACCGCGTCTCCCTCCAATGCGCTTCGCATTGATCTGAACGCACTGCGGCTCCAGACCCAGCACATCCGCCAGGACAACACCCGGGTCGCCACACGGCCCATCGTCATGCCCAAGGCTCCACCCGAGCCATGGGCCGAGGACTTCACACCCGACCACGCGTTCTACGAGTACCTGGCCCATGATTTCGCCTATTTGAACAACCAGGGCGGCGGCACGCAGGTTGGCGACAGGTTCCTGTATCGCGTTGAAACGCCGGAACTCTGGGCAATGCCCGAGCTGAAGTTCCCGGCGACCTATGCGGTCTCAACCAAACGTCCCTACTCCAAGAAGCCAGGCACACAGCCCCTCTACTACACCATTGTCCAGATGGAGGGCAGCGACCCCCATAACAAGACCCATGGCGTGTTCGCCTACTGGCTGCAGCCATCCCGTGGAAACCATCCCATCCTCGCGGTCCGCGGCACCGAGTTCGAGAAGGCACCTGATGCCGTCGCGGACATGGACCCCGCGGGGGTTGGCGCCACTGCCTTCAAGCAGACCCGCTCGTTGTTCCAGACCCTGCTGACGCGCATTGGCAGGAAGGACATTGTTGTCGTCGGTCACAGCCTGGGCGGAGCCATGGCGCAGCGGGTGGCGGTCGATTTCGGGGACTCGGTTCTCCAGGTGGTGACCTTCAACTCACCCGGCGTCGATAGAAAGACCGCGAACCGCCTCAAGGCCCCCAAGGGTCCATTGGCGACGCATTACCTCACCCAGGGAGATGTCGTCTCACTCGCGGGCGAGACGTTGCTTGCAGGCAACGCCACCATGCTGGAGGGGGCCGCCACGGCGGAGCTACGGAAGCTCCTCAAGAATGGCTCGCTCCGCAAGGTGGATGATCTCCTCACCATCGTGCTGACCCTCGTCTTCAGGCTCGCCGTCAAAAGGGAGCTGTTCCCAACGGTGATAAAGACCTCCAACATCCTGGAACTGTTCGCCGCGGCGACAATCGCCTGGGCTGGAGGGGACGCCAAGGCCGCCAAAAGCGTGGGAGGGGCGCTTGGGGCACTCCACAGCCAGCGATTGCTGGGCCCCAATGGGGCCACCAAACGCACCCGGCTCACGGTAGGCCCCCAGTCATCCGGCCAGGCCAACGACGACATCCACAGCCCCATCGTCGAGGAGATGCGGAAGAAGCGTCTGGGGGTGCTCAATATCCCGGGACTCTACCAGTCGGTGATGAGGCAGATCGGCGCGCTCATGGCGTCACCGACCAAATCCCTCATGAAGGAGCTTCTGTCCTACGACTCACCCCTGCCCAAACTCGCTCGCACACTCCTTCCTCCTCTTGTGACGCTGAAGGTCGCGCTTGATGAAGTGGGAGGAATGCAAGGCCTTGCCTGCAAGTCGCTGCATCTTCCTCCTCCGAAGTTCGACGTGAAGATGCTTCAACCGGAGCGGCAGACCTTTGCCCGCGACAACACCTACGTGGCCACGAGGCTTCCTCCCATCGACCAGGGGAGCTTGAGAAGAAGCTCGGCACAGCGCCCTCTGGCCCCCCGGTAGACCCACCAGGAGGTGGATGATGGATTTCACGGACCTCAAGATCGCCAGGGGCAGTGGCAACTTCCATGTGAATCAGTTCCGGATCCACTTCAGCGTCCCCGGGCTCCAGGGCGATCCGCAGAAGCAGCTTCCAGTACTCGTGGGAGGGTTCACCAAGGACTTCCCCACGTTCTTCAATGGGCTCGGCAAAAACATGCAGGAGAACCGGGCGAGCGTCGCCTGGTCGACCCGGCAGTTCGAGCGCACCCGGACGCTTCGCTTCCTGCTCGACGTCAAGATCGAGTCGCTGGGCATCAACCTGCCTGACTTCCACAGCGATTGGGTCCACGTCCTCTGGCAGGACCCCAACAAGGGGTTCGCCGCGCAGACGCTCAAACGCAACTTCCCAGAGGGCGCGGAAAAGATACTGCAGTGGATGCCGGGCTCACTGCTCTCTGTCTTGATTCAATACAACGCGTACCACTTCCTCGCGGGTCGCCGGTCCTGGGTCTTCGGACTCTTGCAGCCGGGGATGCATGGATGGAACGGAGCAAACCTCCAGGTCGGCAAGGTCGAGGGCGGAAAGTTCACGGCATACAGCGGCAGCCCCACCCCGGTCTTCTACCTGGAGTCCTCCGCGGTCGAGCGCTCCTCGCTGCTCTTGTACAAGCTCATGGAGGTGGATCCAGGGGTCGTCATCGACATCCGGAAGACCATCATCTCCCTCTGGAGCATCCTTCTCGCGAACTACGTCCACTCCAAGGGCTTCCGCCTGAACGTGGTCCACCCCAAGGCCTACGGCTCGGATGACGGCGCCGCCCTCTGGGAAACCCAGCCTGAATGGCGAGGGGTGTATCGCCGGAAGGTGGAATTCAAGACCCCACAGGAGCTCTACGCCAAGAAGTGGGTCCAGCATCTGCTGGACCTCCATCCCGGGCTGAAGAGCCAGTCGCTTTCGGAAAGCGGGTTCAAGGGATTCGGTGGCGGCAGTTCCGGAGGGGGCGGCGCCGGTGGAAGCTGGTGAGCCATCCGCGCTTCCTGCCCGGAAAGACCATGCCATCCGAGACGGCACGCACTGAAACTCCCACCGCGTTTCCCTGGTTCGGAAAAGTCACCGCCCTGGGAGCGTCCTTGCGCGATCGCAAGTACCTCAACAAAGGAACCCCGCAGGGCGGACTGCTGAAACAACTCACCCCAGGAACTGTCGTTACGGTTCTGGGGCAACAAGGCGTCTGGCTGGATGTCTGGGCGAACATCAACGGCAGATTCTGGGTCGGCTACATCGCCAAGGGCCTCGTGACGCCATTCCAGCCGGAAGCCTCTGGAAGGTTGCCCCACCCCGCTGCGCTCCTGAAGGACAAAGACCTCCGAGACATCGTCAGAATCGACAATCTGGGACTGGCAAGGAAGATCCCCAAGAAGCTCAAGCTCAAAGGATCCTCGTCAAAAAAGCTTCTGACCCACGAATGCTTGACCCAAAGATTCGACGGCAGCCTCAACTATACAAAATTCGAGATCCGGCTGACCTACTCAGAGGGGCTGACAGGAGGAATCCAATCAAACAGCGCCATCAAGATCCTCGCGGACAAGCCTCTTCATGAGTACGAGCAGGAGTTGATCGCGGAGGCCCAAAGGGAAGAGCACATCAAGCTCTCATCCGGCCGCGTCGAGGAGTCATACATCATTTTCGAATTGATTCTCGCCCTCGCCACCGTCGGACAGTCGTCCCTCATCGGCAGGTCCCTTACGGCCGCGGGCATCATCAAGAGCGTCTTCTTCCCAACGGCCCCGTCGACAACAGGCTATACCCTGACGGATGCCGCCGCCGGTGAGGTCATCAAGTCTCTCTGGGACATGCTGTTCCGAAACGTCTACCCGCTTGCCGGCGAATTGGCGGTCGGAATCCTCTCCGAATCCTCTGCGATGGCCATCGGCGCATTCCGGGAAAAGAACAGCTCATCGAACCCCGGACGCATGACCGCCGCGGAGAAGCTCGCGCGCCTGCAGTCGTTTCGCCTCCAATTCGGAAAAGAGCAGTGGCTCCGAGTCCTCGATACACCCATCTGGCTCAAGGACCCGAACTACAACCGGGCGTTCGGAAAGTAGGC
Organism: Corallococcus sp. M7; assembly: GCF_054512695.1. Taxonomy (NCBI): domain Bacteria; kingdom Pseudomonadati; phylum Myxococcota; class Myxococcia; order Myxococcales; family Myxococcaceae; genus Corallococcus; species Corallococcus sp. M7. The sequence continues at coordinate 3,933,226 of NZ_CM137252.1, read as the reverse complement.
AGCATCCGAGGACACGCCTTGCGGTGGAAAGGACAGGGACAACCGGGTAGACCCGCACAATGGCGAAGATGACCCAAGATCGTGAGCAGCCCTCCGCGAGGCAACTCCGCCGAGGCGCGTGGCTGGGAGCCCTCCTGTTGGCGGCTGCGTGCAAGCAGCCGCCGCCGGAGACGACGAAGCCGGTGGCCCCTCCTCCACCGGTGCCGCAGCAGGCCTCCGGTGTTGCGAAGCCCGTCTCGCTGGAGATCAACGGGTACAACTACACCGACCTCGCCATCGACAGCTTCGAGGTGAACGGCCAGGGCGGAGGTGACCTCGAGGTCAGCTCGACCGACAGCGGTGGCGGCAAGGGGACCTGCTGCGTGGGGCTCTCGCCTGGCACGAGGTTCCCCGTGGAGCTGTCCATTCGGTGGACACGGGATCGGAAGCGTTGGTGTGAAAAGACCGTCCAGCTCGCGGGGATTGCTACCGCCAATCCCCGGCATCTCGGAGTGCACTTCTTCCCGGATGGGCACATCGAGGCGGAAGTCACGGAAGGCTATCCAGACTTGAAGTTGAAGCTCGACCGGGTGGATGCGGGCAGGCGCAAGCCCACTGGCAACTCGGTCCAGGACGAGCAGTCAGCGAGGTGCCGTGATGGCGACGATCCATGAGCAGGGCAAGCAGCAGTCCCCAAGTCGGTTGATCCGGGCAGCCAGTCTGGCGGACTTCGATACGGAGGGCACAGCGCGTGCCCCCAGCGTCAAGACATCCCTGGCTCCGCGGAACGTCCCCGCCGCCGTGCCTCAGGCCATCAAGGTCTCTTTCTTCTTCGACGGCACCGGCAACAACCTGGACGCGGACCTCGGCACCGAGGAACACAGCAATGTCGCGCGCCTGTTCCGTGCACACTCGAGGACCCAGTCCGCAGCGGGTGTCTTCAGCTATTACCTCCCCGGCATCGGAACGCGCTTCAAGGAGATTGGCGATCCGGGCGGCGAGAAAATGAGCCTGGGGTTTGGAGACAGAGGCTCGGATCGCCTCGACTGGGCGATGAAGAAGCTGGAGGAGGTGCTCGACCTGAGCAAGGGCCGGCCGGTCCATCTGGCGCTCTTCGGCTTTTCTCGCGGTGCCGCGCTGGCACGTGCCTTCGCCCGGGTCGTGGCCGGGAAATGCATTGGAAGCCAGGCGGGTGGATGGAGTCTCACGTACAACGGCACCTCGCATCGGGTCCGCCTGTACTTCATGGGGCTCTTCGACACCGTGGCGTCGGTGGGCATGCCCATGAGCACCAACAACGGTCAGGCCATCGACCTGTCCGCGGGCGTGCTGAACCTGGAGCAGACCCTCAAGAGCCGTCACATCTACGGCAGCACTCTCTCCAACATCGCGTTCGCTGAAGGCGGCGCGCCCGGCGCGGATCCCGCGTCAGGTTGGGCGGATGGCCACATGGCCTGGGCGGATGACCTCCGCATCCCCGCCATGGTGGAAGACTGCGTCCACATGGTGGCGGCGCATGAGATCCGCAACTCCTTCCCCCTGGACAGCGTGCTTCAGGGCAAGAGCTATCCGAAGAGCTGCCGTGAGATCGTCTACCCTGGAGCCCATTCGGATGTCGGCGGCGGCTATCGCCTGGGTGAGGGGGCCCGCAGCACGGCGGTCGGTTCGTTCTTGAGCCTCATTCCCCTGAGAGCGATGCGGACCGAGGCGATCAAGGCAGGAGTGCCCCTGGAAGCCGAGAGTCCCCTCCCCCTCAAGCAGAAGGATTTCGGAGAGGATCCCTCCAGCAAGACCGCGTTCGCCACCCTCGCCCGCCGCTACAACCACTACATGGAGAGCGCGGGCTGGGGTGGAAAGTCGGTGGGCGGCATGCTGCTTGCCCATATGAAGCTCTACTACCAGTGGCGCCTGCACAAAGCCTTGCTCAACCAGAAGAATCGCCGCGCGGGCCAGCCCACGGCTGACCAGACAGTGCTCGCTTCCTACGAGCCCGCCTGGAAGAAAGAGCGAAACACGCTCACCCAGACCACGAACAGGCTGAAGACCGACGCCAAGAACCACCAGCGAACGGCATGGGCTCTCCGGGACTCGGGCTCGTCGATGTTCAAGGAAGGGCAGAAGATGTACGAGCAGGAGGTGTCGCTCGCGAGCAAGGCGGAGGACCAGTACCTCGCGAAGAAGTCTCTCCTGGACACACTGCCTGGCACGGATGGCTCGTTCGTGAAGAACTCACGCATCTACGACGCGCAACTCCTGGAGGACGCCCGGATCCTCAAGGCGCTCGCCCAGAAGAAGGGACGGAACAAGCTGCGGCCGCACTATCGCGCCCTGCTGGAGGCCTATGAGGCGGAGTCCGCGGGCAAGGGCTTGAAGGACGTGGAGATCATCGCGTTCTTCGACACCTACGTTCACGACTCACTCGCGGGCTTCGCTGGCGATGCGACGCTGCCGTCCGACCCGCGCGTCGTCTACACGGGCGGTGACGACAAGCTTGAGTACGCCCACAACAGCAAGCCGTCCCCTCGGAGCATCGAGAGCGCGTTCCAAGAGTCCACGCTGGGGTAGCGTGGTAGGTGGATGAGGCCCTACAGGTATCTGGCAGCCCTGGCACTGCTCGGCATCGGGCTGGCGGGGCTCTATTTCCGCAGGCCTTCTCCCCCACTCGATGCGCCAGAGGTGGTGCCAGAGTACTTCGCGGAGCGGACCTCGGACTGCGACGTGGACCTGTTGAATCTTTCAAAGTCGGACGCAGGCCCGTTCAAGCGGGTCCTGCCCGTGGGGGCGAACCAACCTTACGAGCGGCTGCGCCGCAATGTCTGGGAGTAGGGCCGGTACTTGGTCCGGGGGCGCTTCACAGGCAGGGTCCGTGAGTTTCAGGAGTGCGCCAGCTTCCCTGAGTTCGAGGTGCTCGAATTCAAGCCCTGGGGCCCCGTGCAGCGATGTGCTTCTCCCGGCGCCCTCGATGCGGACATGCTGGCGTATACCGGCGACCTTCCCGAGGACCGCTACGCCCCCGAGGACTTCCTGGGCGGGCCCTGGCCTCCGTCGATTGACGATCGCTCTTGCAGGCGCGTCGCGGCTTGCGCGTTGGACAGGCGCCGCGCCGACTCTCGCGGGTCTCCCGAGGACATTATCGATGCAGAGGAGAATCCTTCGCTGGACGGCAGGTTCTGCCATCCCGTGACCTGCGAGCCTGGAGAGAGGCGGGTCGATGCCTGCTCAGGAGTCATCTGGTGCTGCCGGCTCCTTCCCGTGGATGAGCCGCGAGCTCAGTAGGCCCCCGCGCTGCGCTTCAAGGCCTCCACGAAGCTCGCTTCCGAAGCCAGGCGCGTGCGGGTCTCCCAGTCCAGGTGCCCCTGTTCGTCCGGAGGCGTGGATGCCCGCGAGGCCAGCACGGTGAAGCCCTGGGCCTGGATCTCCACGACGTCCTCGGCCGGATTCCTCAGCACCAGGTCCTCAGTCGCTCCCACGGGCAACACCGTGGAGAACGAATAGGACAGGAGCCCTGCGCTCGTCGTTCCCACGGGGAACTCCACGACGATCCAGCATCCCGTCGGGACCCGTGCCTGCTGAAAGGGCCAGGTCACCGCCCCCAGGCCGTGGAAGCACAGCCAGACACTTCGGAGCTCCGTGTCGGGTCTCGCTGAGGGGCGAGTCCAAGTCGAGCACCAGGCCCCAGGGGAGCACGTCCCAGCGGATGGCGACCACTCGCGAAGCCTGCGCGACTCCGAACCGCTCGGCCCCCCGCAGCTCCACGACCGCCTCATCCATGGCCTTGCCGCTCCCTGTCCTCAGGCCGCCGCGGCCGCCTGTCCATAGTAGTGCGCCGTCAGCTCACCCTCGGTCGCGAAGCGGGGATAGCGGCCCTCGGCCAGCGTGGGCGCGTCAGGCAGGGCGTTGGCGCTGGAGTGCTCCAGCAGCGCCGACAGGAAGCGCGCGTAGGCCTCTCGCGGCGCGAGGCCGGGATAGCGCTCCGGCAGCCCGAGCCCGGCGGCCGGGATTCGCAGCACGGTTGGCCCTCGCTGCGGGTCTCCCCAGGACACCACCAGATCGGTGAGCACCGTCTGCCGGGGGGCCGCCCCTTCGGGTCCCGCGATGGGCAGCATTCCCACGGCCACCGCCATGACCTCCGTGACGGCCAGCGACCGGCGCTGGCCTCCCTGGGACTCCACCATCAGGGCCTTGTCGGTCAGCCCCAGGATGCGACAGGGGATGATTCGCGGGGGCAGCGTGGAGGCCCCGGGCGACTCGGGCGCCAGGGCCGCGACGGCTCGGGTCCTGGGCGCGGCGGACTCCGTGTCCAGGGCGATTCCCCGGTCCTTCATCCGCGCCTCCATCCGCGCCGCCTCCTCCTCCAACTGGCCAATCCGCTCCACCAACGCGGCGGCATCCCCGGTCGCCAGCGGCTTCGCCCGGGTCAGGTACTCCACCGCCTTCTCCGGGGCGTCACGGCGCGCCAGCCGCAGCTCCGCGGCGCGGACCAGGGCTCGCACCGCCATGGTGCCCGTGCCCTTGCCAGCCGCGGCGTAGAGCGACTCGGCCATCCCGACCGCCGTGGCGGGGGCCCCCTCCTGGTCCATGCCCTGCGCCACGCGCCACGCGACACCCGGGCGCAGCCGGTCCACCGGGAACAGCTCCCCCAACTGGTCCACCACGTTCCAGAGCGGTTCGGGGACGTCATGTCCCACCAGCAGTTGCAGCGCCTTCTCCACCCTCGCGGAGCCGGAAGGCACCCGGCCGTCCTCCAGCTCCATCCGCCCCAGGGAGAGCAGCGCCTCGGTGTTGTCCGGATGGTCCGCCAGGATGCGCTGGAAGGTCGCCCGTGCCTTCTCCCGGTCACCGGCGTCCAGCGCGCTCTGGGCCTCCACCATGCGCGGGTCCGCCACCCAGCCACCCTCCCGCGCGGCGATGGCGGGGGCGACGAAGCGCTCCTCCAGCCGTGTCACGCGCAACGCGCTGGCCGCGACGAAGCCGAAGGCGAACCCGCCAATGTGCGCCATCACCGCGACGCCCGTGTTGGTGCCCTGGACCACGAAGTCGAACACCTGGTTGCCAAACCAGAGGCCCGCCCACAGCCAGCCGGGCACACCAAACGTCCCGCGCCAGATCTTCAGGAACCAGAAGAGGTAGCCCACGCGGACCTTGCGCATGGCGAAACGCAGACAGAACGCGCCCATGCACGCCGCCACCGCTCCGGAGGCACCGACCATCAATGTCTGGGATTGCGTGTCGAGCGCGAAGTGGGCAATCCCCGCCACCAGCCCCCCGACCCCGTAGAAGGCGGCGAACAGCGGCCGGCCCCAGACGTCCTCGAGCAGCAGCCCCACGACGTAGAAGAACAACATGTTCCCCAGCAGGTGCATCCACCCGAGGTGCAGGAACATGTACGACAGCCAGCCCCACTGCAGCAGGCCCCGCGCGGGCACGAGCCCCAGCCGGTGAAGCAGGCCCGAATCCCTCGCCTCCAGGACGCTCGCGCAGTGCGCGTCGAGCCGCGCCTGGAGCGCCTTCACATCCACGCCTCCGGCCGGCGCCTCCGCCTGCTCCTTCAGCCGGGCCAGCAGCGCCTTGCCGTGCTCACTGAGCAGCGCGGTGCAGCCCTGGGGCAGCTCCAGGTCGGGATGGGCGAGCGTCTCCTGCATCAGCTCGCGAAGCTCGCCCTCCCCCACTCCGCCCGGGTTCGCGGGAACCACCCAGGTGATGAAGAAGGCCACGGCACAGATGGCGGCGATGGAGACGGAGACCCAGGGGCGACGGTCCAACGTCGCCCCCTCCACTCCAAGCGGGAGCAGGAACACCATGACGGAAGCCTCACCTCAACGGGCGGGGCCCCCCACCCATGCAGCACCACGCGATGCGCATGGACATAGCACGACAGGGCGCAGGCCTTCACCCGGCGCACCCAACAGGACTTGTCTTCAATTGCGTGAAAACAGCCATGTCGAGCAACTCACATGGCTCCCGGCGCACCGCTCACGGAGTGTGCCTCCGCTACGGCGGTACGGCGTTCTCGCTGGCGGTTCCCTCCAACGTCACCATGCAGTCATCCAGGGTCGGATCTCCCGGCAGGTCCGCGACCACGAAGACAGAATGGTCCCCGGCCTCGGTCGGCTTCAGCACGAGGGCGATGCTCGCGGATGCAGGCCCTACAATCGCTGGCATCGCGCAATTGATGCGCAGTCCGGAGACGTGACACGGCTGACCTATCCCATCCGTGCTTCGGAGCAGGGTCATGGCCTCGGGCAGGATCACCCGAACGGAAAGGCCCGTCGCGGGGAGGTTGCCTGTGTTGGTGACCGTCGCCGACAGCCGGAGCTCGCCGTTTACGAGGACGGAGGACGGCGCCAGCGATGCCTCGAGCCGCGCATCCGCATAAACGAGGTCCGGATCGCACGCGTCTCCGATGTGGTCTCCATCACGGTCCTGCTGCTCCGGGTTGAAGACAAATTGACAGTTGTCCTCGCGCCCCCCCAGGCCGTCCCCGTCATGATCCACATCCGGCAGGGATTGCTTGCGGTCGACAGGCATTCCCGCCGTACGCCCCCGAGAGACGACCGTCCGCTCCGCGCATGCAGTGACCATGCATCCGAGGAGGAGCCATCCTCCCAGGCCTGGGGTCACGAATCGTGAGGTGGATTGACTCACGCCATTGCTCACCAGGAGCCAGGCCCGGCGGCCCCCGGAAGCCCAGGGGCCGCGAGTCTTCACGGGACTACCGGCGCGCCTGGGGCACGCCGTTCTCGCCGTACAGGTAGCCCTGCAGCGGCTTCACCGCGAGGTCCGAGCGCTTCAGCGACTCCAGCGCGCCCACCGCCATGCGCGCCGCCTGCACCGTCGTGTAGTACGGCACCGAGTGCATCAGCGCCTCACGGCGGATGGAGAAGCTGTCCGCGATCTCCTGCTTGCCGAAGGTGGTGTTGATGACCAGGACGATCTCCCCGTCGACGATCTTGTCGACGATGTTCGGCCGGCCCTCCTTCACCTTCTGCACCCGCTGTGACTCGATGCCCTTCGTCAGCAGGTAGTCGTGCGTGCCCGCCGTCGCCGTCAGGCTGAAGCCCATCGAGCGCAGGCGCTTCGCCAGGTCCACCACCGCCGGCTTGTCGTCGTCCTTCACGGAGATGAACACCCGGCCGCTCTTGGGCAGCTTCACGCCCGCCGCCAGCTGGCTCTTCGCGAACGCGGACGCGTAGTCCTCCGCCAGGCCCATGACCTCGCCCGTGGACTTCATCTCCGGGCCCAGAATCACGTCCACGCCCGCGAAGCGCGCGAACGGGAAGACGCTCTCCTTCACCGCCACGTGCCGGAACTCCGGCTCCTCCGTGCGGTCCAGCTCCTTCAGCGTCTTGCCCACCATGCAGAGCGCCGCGATCTTCGCCATCGGGACGCCCGTCGCCTTGGAGATGAACGGCACCGTGCGGCTGGCGCGCGGGTTCACCTCCAGGATGTAGATGTTCTTCCCCTGGATGGCGAACTGCACGTTCATCAGGCCCACCACGCCCAGCTCGCGCGCCATGGAGATGGCCTGGTCCTTCATCCGCTCCACCAGGTCCGGCGACAGCGAGTGCGGAGGCAGCGTCGCCGCCGCGTCACCCGAGTGCACGCCCGCCTCCTGGATGTGCTCCAGCACGCCGCCAATCAGCACCTGCCCCGTGCGGTCCGCCACCAGGTCCAGGTCCACTTCGATGGCGTCCTTCAGGAAGCGGTCGATGAGCACCGGGTGCTCCGGCGACGCGCTCACCGCCTCGCGCATGTAGCGCTCCAGGCTGGCCGCGTCGTAGACCGTCTCCATCGCCCGGCCGCCCAGCACGTACGACGGGCGCACCATCACCGGGTAGCCAATGCGCTCGGCCACCTTGAAGGCCTCCGCGTGGCTGCGCGCGACGCCGTTCTCCGGCTGCTTCAGGCCCAGCTTTTCAATCAGCTTCGCGAACTTCTCGCGGTCCTCCGCCCGGTCGATGGCGTCCGGCGACGTGCCCAGGATCGGCAGCCCCGCCTGCTCCAGCGGCACGCTCAGGCGCAGCGGCGTCTGCCCGCCGAACTGCACGATGGCGCCCACCGGCTTCTCGCGCTGGGACACCTCCAGCACGTCCTCAATCGTCAGCGGCTCGAAGTAGAGGCGGTCGGACGTGTCGTAGTCCGTGGACACCGTCTCCGGGTTGCAGTTGACCATCACCGTCTCGTACCCGGCCTCGCGCAGCGCGAAGGCCGCGTGCACGCACGCGTAGTCGAACTCGATGCCCTGGCCGATGCGGATGGGACCGCTGCCCAGGATGAGGACCTTCTGCCGGTCCGTGGGGGGCGCCTCGTCCTCCTCCTCGTAGGTGGAGTAGAGGTAGGGCGTGTACGCCTCGAACTCTGCGGCGCAGGTGTCCACCCGCTTGAACACCGGACGGATGCCGCGCGCGTGCCGGTGCGCCCGCACCTCCGCCTCCGGGTAGCCCATCAGGTTGCCCAGGTACTTGTCGGAGAAGCCGTGCGCCTTGGCCTGACGGAGCACGTCGTCCGCCAGGTGGTCCAGGCGGCCAATGTCCGCCAGCGACTGCGCCTCGCGCACCAGCGCCTCGATGTGCCGCAGGAACCACGGGTCGATGGCGGAGAGCTGGTGCACCTGCTCCACCGTCATGCCCTCGCGGAAGGCCTGCGCTACGAACCACGGGCGCTCCGGACGGGGCACGCGCAGGCCCTCGTGCAGGACCTTCTCGCGCTCCTCCTTCTCCGTGGGCAGCTCCGGCGACTCCAGGCCCACGCGCCCCAGTTCCATGGAGCGCAGCGCCTTCATGTACGCCTCGGGGAAGGTGCGGCCAATGGCCATCACCTCGCCCACCGAGCGCATGCTCGTGGTCAGCGTGCGGTCCGCCTTGGGGAACTTCTCGAAGTTGAAGCGCGGCACCTTCACCACCACGTAGTCCAGCGTCGGCTCGAAGGAGGCCGGCGTGTCGCGGGTGATGTCGTTGCGCAGCTCATCCAGTGTGTAGCCCAGCGCCAGCTTCGCGGCGACCTTCGCGATGGGGTAGCCCGTCGCCTTGGACGCCAGCGCGCTGGAGCGCGACACGCGCGGGTTCATTTCAATGACGACCATGCGGCCGTCGCGCGGGTGGATGCCGAACTGGATGTTGGAGCCACCCGTGTCGACGCCAATCTCGCGGATGATGGCCAGCGACGCCTGCCGCATGCGCTGGTACTCGCGGTCCGTCAGCGTCTGCGCGGGCGCCACGGTGATGGAGTCACCGGTGTGCACGCCCATCGGATCCAGGTTCTCGATGGAGCAGATGATGATGACGTTGTCCGCGGAGTCACGGACCACCTCCAGCTCGTACTCCTTCCAGCCGAGCACGCTCTCCTCCACGAGGATGGTGGAGGTGGGGCTCGCCTTGAGGCCCGAGCGGCAGATGGCCTCGAACTCCTCGCGGTTGTACGCGATGCCGCCGCCCGTGCCACCCAGCGTGAAGGACGGACGGATGATGGCCGGGAAGCCGATCTCCTCCACCAGCGCCATGGCGTCCGCGAGCGTCGTCGCGTAGCCGCTCTTGGGCAGCGCCACGCCAATCTTCTGCATGGCCGCCTTGAAGAGCTGGCGGTCCTCGGCCTTGTTGATGGCCTCCAGGGACGCGCCAATGAGCCGCACCCCGTACTTCTCCAGGATGCCGCGCTCCGCGAGCGCCTTGGCCAGGTTCAGCGCCGTCTGCCCGCCCATGGTCGGCAGCAGGGAGTCCGGGCGCTCGGCGGCGAGGATCTTCTCCGCCGCCTCCACGGTGATGGGTTCAATGTAGGTGCGGTGCGCGAACTCTGGGTCCGTCATCACCGTGGCGGGGTTGCTGTTGAGCAGCACCACCTCCACGCCCTCGTCCCGAAGCGCCTTGATCGCCTGGGTGCCTGAGTAGTCGAACTCGACGGCCTGCCCGATGACAATCGGGCCCGAGCCAATCACGAGAACCTTCCGGATATCGGTACGCTTGGGCATCGGGCGCCCCCCATACCAACGTCCGCCCCCACATGCACGCGGTGCGTTGTGGCATGCGAAGGACCTGTCCGATTGGCCGCTCGCTCGGGGACCTGTTCCGGCGTCCTCTGCTACGCTGCCGCGCTTCCCTCCGGAGGTTTCATGCGTCGCTGGCCCCTGGCCCTGCTGGTCCTTCTCTCCGCGCCCGCCCTCGCCCAGGACACCGCTCCCGCCGCCACGCCCGCCCCCGCCGAGCCCACCCCGGCGCCCGCCCCCGCCGAGCCCACCCCGGCTCCGACGCCTGCTCCCGCCGCGGCCCAGCCTCCAGCAGCGGCGCCCACTCCGGCCCCTCGCAAGCCTCCGCAGGCCGCAGCCACGCCCCCGGCCGCCGCGCCCGTGTCACCCACGGCGCGCCCGCCCACGCCGCCCATCCCCTCCAGCGCGGGCACCGTCCAACTGGCCCCAGGCCGCGACGCCGCGCGCCCCACCGAGGAGGACCTGTCCCCCGAGGGCATCGCCCGCTCGGTGATCCACAACGAGGCGCGCTTCCTCTTCCAGAGCCTGCTGACAGGGGATGTGCGCAACGCGTCCACGGAGCTGATCTTCCCGTTCCAGTTGGAGGACAAGCGCTTCAACACGCCCGACGAGTTGGTGCAGGCGTGGGTGAAGCAACTGCGCGCGCGGCGCACGGACCTGATCACCCTCTATGACATCGAGGTGCTGCCGATCGCGGAGATGGAGAAGAAGTACGGCAAGCCGCCGGCGCGCCTGGGGCTGGATCCGCGCGCGCTCAAGGACACCTGGGCCGCGGTGGGCAACCTCTCCGGCCGCGCGGCCATCTTCCTCTTCCGCGGCAGCCCGGACCTGACCTGGCACGCCTTCGCGTACACGGACTGATCCGCCTACGGCACCTGCTGCAGGGTGATGCTCACGGGATCCGGATCCTGGAACACGATCAGCAGGTCGGACCAGCTCACGTAGCCTTCACGCTCGGCTTCAATCGTGTAGAGGCCGGGCGCCAGGTCCACGAAGAACGCCCCGGACGTATCCGTGGTCGCGCGCTCCAGGACCTCGTCCGTCTCGTGGTCCAGGATGGAGACGGAGACGCCGACGAGCGCCGTTCCGTCCTCCCCCTGGACCTCGCCAGACACACGGATGATGGTGGCCTTCAGGTTGAAGGACATGGCGACGGTCATGCCCGCCTCCACCTCGACCTCCTGCTGCTCCAGGTCGTAGCCCGGCCCCGAAGCCATCAGGGTGTAGTTGCCCGGAGGAAGCGACTCGAAGGCGAACTTGCCCTGCGCGTCCGAGCTGACCGTCTTGTCGGTCTCCAGGAGGGTGACCTCGAAGTCCTTGAGCGGCTGCCCCTCCTCCGTCAGCACGACGCCCGTCACCCGCCCGGGCCGGGGCTCATTGCCGACCGGATCCTTGGGGGACTCGGCGTCGGGGTCGCAAGCGGACAACGCAACGGCCATCAGGAGCGCGCAGAGCACGCTGCCTCGCGTCTTCAGGGTCATCATGGGTGGGTTCTTCCTGGGTGAGCGCGCTCCGGCCGGCGCGAGGCCTTCCGCACCTGGCCCTCATGGGGGCTCGGCGGTGCGTCCGGTGGCTCCCCAGACGACGAAGCGGCCCGGGTATTCACCGTCCCGGACCGCCTCTTCACCTCACGACGCCGGCCTAGAGCGGCGGCACCGCCAGGACGAGCCCCTGGGGAGGAGGAACGCTCCCCTGGACCTTCTCTCCCCTCCAGGAGACGAGGGTGCCGTCCTGCTTGAGCACCATGCCCCAGAGTCCGTCCGTGATGGTCACGACCTGCGCGACCTGGGACTGGGCCTCCGTGGGCAGGTTGCACTGGTCGTCACCACCGCCCCAGCAGTGCACCTGGCCCGACTTCGTGAGGGCATAGCTGTGCGCGATGCCGCCCCCCACGGAGATGACCTCCTTGAGGTCCGTGGGGACGGAGCTTTCACCCTGGAAGTTGGACCCCCAGCCCGTCACGGTGCCATCCCGCCTGAGGACCACGGTGTGGCTGCCCGCGGTCGCCACCTCCACCACGCCCGCGAGGCCCACGGGCACCGTCGCCGCGTCCTGCTCGATGTCACCCCAGGCATCCACGAAGCCGTCCTTCGTCACCACGACCACGTAGGTCTGGCCTGCTTCGATTCCCACCACGTCCCTCACCCGCCCGGGAACCTCACGATTCCCGTCCGCGGACGCGCTCCAACGGAAGACCGTCCCATCCGCCCGGAGCACGAAGCACGAAGAGCCCGCGCAGGCCACGGCCACGCCGTTGCCCACGGGAAGGCGCGGGATGGCCCCTGCTTCATTGCCCCACGCCATCACCGAGCCGTCCGCCATCAGCAGCGCGCTGTGAGACGTCCCAAGCGCGACGCTGACCACGCCCCCCACCTGAGGGGGATTCTCGATGGCCGGCCCTTGTCCCCAGGTCACGAGGGTGCCGTCGGGCCGGATCCCCGCGCCCATGGCGTTCCGGACGCTCACCGTCCGGGTCCGCAGGATGCGCACTGACTTCGAGACGGCCGGACGCCAGGAGGCCTCCAGCATCACCTTCACCGGCTGGTCCCCGGAAGCGACGGACGCGGCCACCCGAGCGGAGATCTTCCCGTCCGCCCACGAGAGATACTCCGCCACCGGAACCCCACCCACCGTCACCGTGCTCTCGCCACGCGTCCTCCCGAAGGGACCGCCCGAGAGATCGAGGATGCCGCCCTGCACGGACAACATGGGGAAGGTGACCGACGGGGCTCCCGCACGGGTCAGCACGAAGTCCACGGAGTGGGTCTCGTCGCGCACCACCACCAGGTCCCGGGAGGCCTGCGTGTAGTGGTCCCTGTGCGCCACCACGGTTCGGGCGCCCGGGAGCACCGAGGGCAGGCGGAAGGCGCCCTGCGCGTCCGTCACCGCGCTGACCTCGGTGCCAGGGATGGAGACGACCACCCCCGCCGGAGAGCTCTTGTCCTCCATGCGGACCGTCCCCGTCACCTGCCCCACCGCGAGCGTCAGCGTGAACGACACCTCCGCCGTCACTTCGCCCTGGACCTCCACCGTCCGCGAGCTGTCGACGTAGTCCGCGTGGGACGCCACCAGCGTGTGGCCACCGTGCCTCAGGTTCGACAAAGTGAACTCGCCCTGCGCATCCGACGTGGCCACGGCGTCCGTGCCGTCCGCGCGCACCTGGACGCCCGCCAGCGCGGCCCCCGCTTCCGTCGTGACACGTCCCCGGACCTGGCCGTCATCAGCGGCGCAAGCAGACAGCACGGCCAGGAGCAGCGCCCAGAGCGTGCCCCTTCTCTTCATCGACATGTGGTTTCTTCCCGGTCAGTGGGGTGAGGCCGTTCGGGCGCGACGCCTCGGAACGACCCTCACCTAACGCACTGCGCGTGCGAAATTGAGCACACGCGCGGAAACCACCGGGAACGCTTCAGCCCAGCGCCGCGACGAAGTCCCGCAGGCGCGTCAGGCCCTTCTGGAGCACCTCGCGCGAGGTGACGAAGCTCATGCGGATGTAGCCCGGCGCGCCGAACGGATCCCCCGGCACGGCCGCGACGAGGAAGTCGTTGAGCAGCGCCTCGGAGAGCTGGAGCGAGTCCGTCAGCGGCTTGCCCTTGTACGCCTTGCCCAGGAGGCCCCGCACGTCCGCCATCGCGTAGAAGGCGCCTTCCGGCAGCCGGCAGCGGATGCCCGGGATGGCGTTGAGCCCCGCGACGAACAAATCCCTGCGCGCGCGGTACTCGTTCACCATCGCGGTGATGGTGTCCGAGGGGCCGTTGAGCGCCGCCAGCGCGGCCTTCTGCGTGATGGAGGACGCGTTGGACGTGGACTGGTCCTGCACCAGCTGCATGCCGGAGATGAGCGCCTTGGGGCCCGCCGCGTAGCCCAGCCGCCAGCCCGTCATCGCGTGGGACTTGGACAGGCCATTGGACACCAGCAATCGCGGCACCAGGTCCGGCGCGACGTTGCCCAGGTTGAGGAACGGCTCCTCCGTGTAGAGGAGCTTCTCGTACATGTCGTCGGTGACGATGATGCAGTCGTGGCCGCGCACCGCGTCCGCGATGCCCTCCAGCGTGGCGCGCGAGTACACCGCGCCCGTGGGGTTGGCCGGGCTGTTGAGGATGATGGCGCGCGTGCGCGGGGTGAGCGCCTTCTTGATGGCGGCGGGGTCCGGCGCGTAGCCGTCCTCCTCGCGCGTGGGGACGATGACCGGCGTACCGCCCGCCAGGTGCACCATGTCCGGGTAGCTCACCCAGTACGGCGCGAAGACGATGACCTCATCGCCTTCGTCCAGCAGCGCCTGGAAGCAGTTGTAGAGCGACTGCTTGCCGCCCGCCGTCACCACCACCTGATCCGGCGCGTACTTCAGGCCGTTGTCCTTCTCCAGCTTGCGGCAGACGGCCTCGCGCAGCTCCGGCATGCCCGCGGTGGCAGTGTACTTGGTGAAGCCCGTGCGCAGCGCTTCGATGGCCGCCTGCTTCACGAACTCCGGCGTGTCGAAGTCCGGCTCACCGGCGGCGAGCACCACCACATCCTTGCCGCTCGCGGCGAGCGCCTTGGCGCGGGCGTTGAGGGCCAGGGTGGCGGAGGGCTTGATGGCTTGCAGCCGGCGGGCGAGTTTCATGCGCCTTGCCTAGCGCGGAACTCCCGAAGCGGACAAGCCCGCTCGCACGCCGCGGGGGCCGGATGCCCCCGGGGAACGACCCTAGGGTTTCGGGCCGAACTTCTTCTTCAGCCCCGCGTTGACGTTTGGCGGGACGAGCCCGTCCACGTTCCCCCCGAAGGTCGCGACCTCCCGGACGAGCTGCGAGGAGATGTAGAAGTAGTCCTCGCCCGTCATCATGAAGACGGTGTCGATGTCCGGCGCCAGCTTGCGGTTCATGTTCGCCAGCTGGAACTCGTATTCGAAGTCCGACACCGCGCGCAGGCCGCGGATGACGACGCTCACGTTGCGCTGGTGCACGTAGTCCACGAGCAGCCCGTGGAAGGCGTCCACCTCCACGCGCGGGTCGTTCACCGCCTCGCGGATGAGCTCGATGCGCTCCTCCTGGCTGAAGAGGGGCGTCTTCTTCGGATTCACCGCGATGGCGACGATGAGCCGGTCGAACATCTTCAGGCTGCGCTGGATGAGGCTCAGGTGCCCGTTGGTGAGCGGATCAAACGAACCAGGATAGATGGCGACCGGCATGGGTGCGTTGAAGTCTCGGCGGGCCCACGGGGCCGGTCAAGCGCACGTCACGGGGCCCGGTAGAAGCTCACCAGGGTGTCCCCGAAGCGGCGCTGGTCCTCCAGGGTCAGCCCCGAGTGGGCCTCCGGGGCCGCCTCCCGCTTGTCGTGCTCCACCATCACCGTGCCGCCCGGCGTCACCACGCCCGCCGCCACCACCGCCTCCAGCACCGTCTCCACCACGCGCGCCGCGTAGGGCGGATCCGCGAAGACGAGCTCGAACTTCGCCCCCTGCTTGCCCAGCGTCTCCAGCGCGCGGACCACGGGTTGCGCCAGGATGGACACCTGGGAGGTGAAGCCCAGCGCGTCGGTGTTCTTGCGGCACAGGGCCAGGGCCTCGCGGTCCTGGTCCACCAGCACCAGCCGGCCCGCGCCCCGCGACAGGGCCTCCAGCCCCAGGGCGCCGGTGCCCGCGTACAGGTCCAGCACGGCCTGGCCGTCCAGGAACTGGCCCAGCATGTTGAAGATGGTTTCACGGACGCGGTCCGCCGTGGGGCGGATGTGTCCGGACGACGGCTTGGGCCCCGTCAGGGCCCGGCCCTTCGCGCTGCCTGCAACAATGCGCATGCGCGCCCTTCTATCCCAGGTCCCCGTCCGGCTTCGCGAGGAACGCCATGGCCACCGACGCGGAGCGGTGCGCCCCCAGCGCCCCCAGCGCCTCCGTGGCCTCCGCGAAGGACAGCGCCTCCAGCGTCTCGCGGGCGGCGGGCGTCAGGGGCGGCAGCCCCTCCTCCAGCACGGAGAGCAGCTCCCCGGCCGGCATGCCCGCCGCCTGGGCGCGCGCCACCACCGGCTCGCGCACCTCCGGAGGCCAGGCGCGCAGGGCCAGCGGACCGAAAGGCCCTCCCCGGTCCACCTTGCGCACGCCCGCGGCCACGTAGCTGGACAGGCCCCGCGCGGGCCCGGTGGAGGCCTCCGCCACGGCCACCGCCACGCCCTTCGCCGCGGCCGTCTCCACCACCTGGCGCAAGAGCTCCACGTCCAATTCGCCCTCGCCCAGCTGCGAGTCCGGCACGCGCAACAGGCGCAGCGGGACCTGCCACTGCGCCAGCCCCTCCAGCAGCGTCGCGCACGTGTCCACCAATCCGCCCGCGGACAACTGGGGCGGGGACACCTCCAGCGACAGCTCGCGCTCCTTGAGCGGGCCCACCAGCGCGTTCACCGCCTCCACGGCCTCGTAGGAGGTGAGGCGCGACAGGTCCAACGACACCAGCGCGAAGCCCGCGTCCACCACGCGGAAGATGCCGTCCTGGAGCGCGTCCAGCACGTCCGCGTCCGTGGAGGTGACGCGCAGGGGGCCGGCCTGGAGGAACAGGGGCCGGGTGTGCTCGGCCTCCTGCGCCGCCGCGTGCACCGCCCTCACGAAGCGCTCCGGCGCGCCCCGGTCCGCCAGGGGGTGCGGGCAGGAGAGGCCCAGCACCGAGTCCTCCGCGCGGGCCGCGCCCAAGAGGCCCGGCAGCGCGCCCTTGGACAGCACCGGCAGGCACGGCAGCGCCATGGGCGTGGACTCCAGCGCCCCGAGCAGCTCCCGTGGATCCAACAGGGGCACCCGGGAGCCCGGGCCCACCCGCGCCACCACGTTGCCCGGCCGCAGCGACAACACCTTGTCCAGCACGCTCATAGGAGCCGGCGAGAATCCCCGCCCCGCGCCCCTTTCGCAAGGATGTCAGTGCACCTCGCCCAGGTGGGCGTAGGACTGGCTTTCAATCTGGATGGTCGTGTGGTCGATGCCGAAGCGGTCGAAGAGGTCGTGCTTCACCGCGGACAGGATGTCGTCGTTGTTGCAGACCATGGGGTCCGCCACCACCAGGTGCGCGGACAGCGCGTACATCCCGCTGGAGATGGTCCACACGTGCAGGTCGTGCACCGCCTGCACGCCCGGCACCTTCCCCATGAGGTCCCGCACCTGCTCCAGGTCCACGTGCGCGGGCACCGCCTCCAGGAGCACGTCCACCGCGTCCTTCACCAGCCGCAGCGCGCCCACGACGATGATCATCGAAATGAGCACGGAGATGATGGGGTCCACGACGTACCAGCCGGTCCACCACATGATGCCCGCGCCAATCAGCACGCCCACCGACGACAGCGTGTCCCCCAGCACGTGCAGGAACGCGCCGCGCACGTTCATGGAGTGCGTCTGGTGCAGGAAGCCCAGCGCCGCCAGGTTCGCCACCAGGCCGATGCCCGCCACCAGCGCCATGGGCCCCAGCTCCACCGGAGCGGGCGTGCGCATGCGCTCCCAGGCCTCCAGCAGGATGAAGATGGTGATGACCAGCAGCAGCACCCCGTTGAGGAGCGCGCTCAAGATTTCCATCCGGTAGTACCCGTAGGTCTTCTTCAGGTCCGCGGGCCGCCCGGCGAACCACAGCGCCAGCAGGCTCAGCACCATGGCCGACACGTCCGTCAGCATGTGCCCGGCGTCGGAGAGCAGCGCCAGCGAGTTGGTGAGGAAGCCGCCCACCGCCTCCGCCACCATGATGGTCGCCGTCAGCCCCAGCGCGAACAGGAGCCGCCGCCGGTCCTTGCGCCGCTCCTCCGCCAGCCCGCCCTTGCGGGGACCGTGCGAATGACCGTGCCCATGGCCGTGCGAATGCCCATGGTGCGAGTGGTCATGGTCGTGCGAATGACCGTGCCCGGCCCTGCCGTGTGTATGTGGGGGTGCGCTCACAGGGAACCAGGGTACGCGATCAGCGCCATTATCGGACAGGTGCCGCTGGATTGATTTCGGACAACCCCGTAGATCCGTTGTCCTGATCCGCAACAGGCCGAGGGACGCGGGGATGGACTTCGAGAAGCATCAGAATCTGCACACCATTGTCATGTTGAGGGATGTCATCCGCAAGTGGTGGCAGGTGGAGCTTTCCTTCGCGGATCGCAACGGCGTGGTGCACGACTGGCAGCGCGGGGATTTCATCCCGCCGCCCAACGACTTCTGCCGCCACTCACTGGGGGCGCGAGAGGGGATGCGGCGGTGTGCCCAGTCGGTGCGGGTGCTCCATGAGAAGTTCAAGGCCGCCAAGAACCTGCGCCGCTCGCTCTTCCACGACTGCCACCTGCGCCTGTCCATCGTGGGCGCGCCGCTCTACATCCGCAACGAGTACGAGGGCTTCCTCTTCGTGGAGGGCTTCGCCCGTCAGCCGCTCACGCCCGCGGACGGGCACGTGCTCCTGAGCAAGATGCGCGACATCGCGCCCGGGGCGATGCTGGAGCTGGAGGGCGCCGCGGAGCGCGTGCCGGTGCTGGACGGCTCGGAGCTGAGCAAGCTGTCCGACCTGCTGGAGTTCGCGGTCACGGAGATCGCCAACCAGGAGGTGGAGCTCACGCGCAAGGAGGAGACCATCCAGTCCATGGCCTCCGAGCTGTCCAACCGCTACCGCTTCGAGAAGATCATCGGCCGCTCCGGGGCCATGAATGAAGTCTTCCGCCTGATGGAGAAGGTGGCCCACTCCGACTCCACCGTCCTCATCAACGGCGAGTCCGGCACGGGCAAGGAGCTGGTGGCGCGCGCCATCCACCACAACGGCCCGCGCAAGGACAAGCCGTTCGTCGTGCAGAACTGCTCCGCCTTCAACGACAACCTCCTGGAGAGCGCCCTCTTCGGGCACACCCGGGGCGCCTTCACCGGCGCGCTCAAGGACAAGAAGGGCCTCTTCGAGGTCGCGGACCAGGGCACCTTCTTCCTGGACGAGGTGGGCGACATGTCCCCCGCCCTCCAGGTGAAGCTCTTGCGCGTGCTCCAGGAGGGCACCTTCCTGCCCGTGGGCGGCACCCAGTCCCGCGAGGTCGACGTGCGCGTCATCGCCGCCACCCACAAGGACCTGGGCGAGCTGGTGAAGCGCGGCGAGTTCCGCGAGGACCTCTTCTACCGCATCAACGTCATCCGCCTGCAGCTGCCGCCCCTGCGCGAGCGCAAGGACGACCTGCCCGTCCTCATCGACCACTTCCTGCGCAAGCACCACCGCGAGGGCCAGCGCGCGCGAGGCCTGGCGCCGGAGGCCCTGGGCATCCTGGGCGCGTACGCGTGGCCCGGGAACATCCGCGAGCTGGAGAATGAAATCGAGCGGCTGCTCGTGCTAGGCGGCGAGCTGGAGACCATCCCCGCGGAGCTGCTCTCCAGCCGCATCCGCGACGCCGTGGTGCCCGGCGGCGGGCCCTTCATCGCTCCCCGCGCGCACGGAAAGCTGCACGAGGCGGTGGAGTCCCTGGAGAAGGAGATGATCCACCAGGGCCTGGTGCGCACCCGCTACAACAAGAGCCGGCTGTCGCGGGAGCTGGGCATCAGCCGCTCCAATCTGCTCTTGAAGATCTCCCGCTACGGGCTGGACAAGGGCATCCCCGAAGGACTGGACACGGACGAGGTGGAGGCGTGAGCGCGCCGCATGGACAGGCGGTATCCTTCCGGCAGGACTCGCTGCGGGTGCCGGACGGCGCGGACCTCTACTACCAGGTGCGGGGGGATGGCGCCCCGGGCATGGTCCTCTGCGACGGCCTGGGGTGTGACGGCTTCGCGTGGAAGTACCTGCTGCCCTACCTGGGCCGGCGCCACCGCGTGCTGCGCTGGCACTACCGGGGCCACGGCAAGAGCACCGTCCCCACGGACCGCACGCGCATCGGCATGGCCTACACCTGCGACGACATGGCGCGGGTGATGGACGCGGCGGGCATGGACAAGGCCGTCCTCTTCGGCCACTCCATGGGCGTGCAGGTGGCGCTGGAGTTCCACCGCCGCTACGCCCGGCGCGTGGAGGGGCTGGTGCTGGTGTGCGGCAGCTACGGCATGCCGCTGGACACCTTCCATGACTCCACGCTGCTCAAGCGCCTCTTCCCCACCCTGCGGGCCGCGGTGGAGCGCTTCCCCCGGCACACCGCGCGCATCGTGCACGGGGCGCTCACCACGGAATTGGTGGTCCAGTTGGCCATCCGCCTGGAGATGAACCCGGACCTCATCGCGCGCAACGACCTGGCCCCGTACTTCACGCATCTGGCACGGATGGACCCCGTCGTCTTCGTGCGCACCCTGGACTCGCTGGCCAACCACACCGCCGAGGACCACCTGGAGCACGTGGACGTGCCCACCCTGGTGGTCGCCGGGGAGAAGGACCGGTTCACCCCCGGCTGGCTGTCCCGGAAGATGGCCGAGCGCATCCCCTCCTCTGAGCTGCTGATGATTTCCGAGGGCACCCATACCGCCCCACTGGAAGTTCCGGGGCTGGTGGAGCTGCGGGTGGAGCGCTTCCTGAGGGAGCGGCTGGGCGTGGAAACCGCCGAGGTCCCCCCGAAGGTGGGATAAGCGCCCAGCTTGCGAGGGGCCTGATTGTTTGCCTGCTGGACACCCGCCTTCATTGCAGGTGGGAAGCCCCCGGCATATAAGCCCCCGCCTTCCGGGTTCCGGTGGGATTGAGATTCCCCGTTCT
Source organism: Corallococcus sp. M7 (assembly GCF_054512695.1). Taxonomy (NCBI): domain Bacteria; kingdom Pseudomonadati; phylum Myxococcota; class Myxococcia; order Myxococcales; family Myxococcaceae; genus Corallococcus; species Corallococcus sp. M7. The sequence goes on along the minus strand of NZ_CM137252.1, from coordinate 3,912,652 downwards.
GGGCGTGTCTCTTCGCACCTTCTTTTCCGTCAGTTGGTCCGCATGATCTCTCGCGAAAACATCCGCAACGTCGCCATTGTCGCCCACGTCGACCACGGCAAGACCACCCTCGTCGACCACCTGCTCCGGCAGGCGGGGACCTTCCGCTCCAATGAGCACGTGGCCGAGCGGGTCATGGACTCGAACGACCTCGAGCGCGAGAAGGGCATCACCATCCTCGCGAAGAACACCGCCGTCTCCTACAAGGGGAAGCAGATCAACATCATCGACACCCCGGGCCACGCCGACTTCGGTGGCGAGGTGGAGCGCGGTCTGCGCCTGGTCGATGGCGTCATCCTGCTGGTGGACGCCGCTGAAGGCCCCCTGCCCCAGACGCGCTTCGTGCTCAGCAAGGCGCTGGCCATGGGCCTGAAGACGGTGCTGGTCATCAACAAGATCGACCGCCAGGACGCCCGGGCCAAGGACGTGCTGGACCTCGTGTACTCGCTCTACATCGACCTGGGCGCGAACGAGGAGCAGCTGGAGATGCCGGTCCTCTACACCATCGCGCGCCAGGGCCAGGCCTCCACGTCGCTGGAAGTGCCGGGCAAGACGCTGGAGCCGCTGTACGACGCCATCATCAACCACATCCCGCCCCCGCCCGCGCCTTCGGCGGAGCAGACGACGCTGCAGCTCTTGGTCGCCAACCTGGACTACGACGACTACGTCGGCCGTCTGGCGGTGGGCCGCGTGCAGGCGGGCCGCATCACCCCGAACATGCCCGTGTCCGTCGTCCGCGAGGGCGGCAAGGTGCAGCAGGGCAAGATCGTCAAGCTGTTCGGCTTCTCCGGCCTGAAGCGCCAGGAGATCCCGGACGCGGGCCCGGGTGAGATCGTCTCCATCGCGGGCATCGAGGAGATCAGCATCGGCGACACCATCGCGGACTTCGAGAAGCCCGTGGCGCTGCCGCGCATCACCGTGGACGAGCCCACGATGATGATGATCTTCAAGGTCAACGACGGGCCGCTGGCGGGCAAGGAGGGCAAGTACGTGACCTCCCGCAACCTGCGTGAGCGCCTCTACCGCGAGGCCTACCGCAACGTGGCCGTGCGCGTGGAGGACACCGCGACGCCGGACGCGTTCCGCGTGGTGGGCCGTGGCGAACTGGCGCTGGCGGTCATCATCGAGAACATGCGCCGCGAGGGCTACGAGCTCACCGCCTCCAACCCGGAGCCCATCACCAAGGAGATCGACGGGCAGCTGCACGAGCCCATGGAGCTGCTCTTCTGCGACGTGCCGGAGAACAGCGTCGGCGCGGTGACGGAGCGCCTGGGGCCCCGCAAGGGCCGCATGACGGACATGGCGCAGCTGGGCTCGGGCCGCACCCGCCTCCAGTTCCGCATCCCCGCGCGCGGCCTCATCGGCTTCCGCTCGGAGTTCCTCACCATCACGCGGGGTGAAGGCATCATGAGCAGCCAGTTCGACGGCTTCGAGCCGTGGTTCGGCTACATCCCCAAGCGTGCCAACGGCGCGATGGTCTCCGACCGCCTGGGCGACACGGTGCCGTACGCGCTGTTCAGCATCCAGGAGCGCGGTCAGCTCTTCGTGGGCGCGGGCACCACCGTGTACGAGGGGATGATCATCGGCGAGCACGCGCACCCGTCCGAGCTCAACGTCAACTGCTGCCGCGAGAAGAAGCTCACCAACATCCGCGCCGCCGGCCGCGACGAGAACGTCATCCTCGTCCCGCCGCGCGAGATGGGGCTGGAGAAGGCCCTGGAGTGGATCGCCGACGACGAGCTCGTCGAGGTGACGCCCAAGTCCATCCGCATGCGCAAGAAGGCGCTGGCCGTGGGCGAGCGCTACCGCGCCGAGCGCGACCGCAAGCGCGAGGAGCGCGCCGAAGCGGCGGACTGAAGTCCTCGCGAAAGCGCCTGAAAGCATCCAGGGGCCGTCACCTTCGCGGGTGGCGGCCCCTTCTTCGTTCCGGACTCAGAAACCGAAGCGGACGAGCCGGGCGCGGTACGGCGTGGAGTTGCTCTTGCCCGCCTGGTCGTCCCAGCCCTTGAACTCCACGTCGTCCAGGAGCCGCTCCGTCTGGCCATGGACGGTGACGGCGTTGATCAACGGGAGGCTGATGGAGCCCACGTTGCGGCCCGCGAGCTGGTTGCCCGGGTCCAACGCCTCCTGACGGCCCTGGGAGCAGCTGTCGGTGAAGTAGCAGCCCCGGTCGCAGGCGGCCTTCGAGGCGTAGGAGCCGTGCTTGTTCACGGCCACGTAGATGCGCGGCGCGCCCCGGTACGCCCCCGCGTACTCGAGCTGCGCGTAGCCGTACCAGCCCGAGGAGTCGCACGCCGTCTCCAGGTGCGCGGACAGGAAGGCCTGGTCCAGGTACCAGCGGCCGTCGGTGTAGTGCACGTCCAGCACCTGGAACTCGGAGTCCCCGTCGTGGGTGAAGACGTTGAAGATGCCCAGGCTCGGGATGCCGTGGTCCTCGTAATACGCGGCCAGGTAGAAGATGCGCAGCGTGCGCAGGGCGGAGTTGAGCGGCCGCGCCGCGAAGTACGGCCGGCGCGCCACGCCCTTCTCGCCCTGGGCAATCCACAGCGTGGGCATGAAGGCCGCGGCCACCTGGAGCTCGCAGCTGTCGCTCACGCCGTCATGGTCCGCGTCCGGCACCTGGCCCCAGCACGCCTCCGCGGACGGCAGGTCCGGGATGCCCTGCGCGAAGGCGGGGACGGACAGCAACGACAGCACCAGCACCCACACACGGGCATGGGAACGGATAACGGGGGTCATGGGCTTACCTGGAAAGAACCGCGAGGGTGACTTTCAGGGTGAGCACACGAGCGACGGAGCTGAATCCGCCCGCCAGGACGGGGCACGTGTCCGGCGTCCGTCGAAGCGGTAGTAGAAACGCGTCAGGACACGGACGTCCCGAGGGAGGCGGCACGGCGGGTGGAGTCGAACGCGGGAAAGCCTCGGGGCCTGCTGTATCCCCGCCCGGATGCCCGGCACTTCGAGCACGTCCGCGTCCTGCCCGCGGAGGACCTGCGCCCGTGGGTCGAACACTTCTGGGCCGTGCGGTGGGATCTGCGCGGACAGCCGCCCTACCTCCAGCAGAGCCTCAGCCACCCGTCCGTGCACTGGGCCTTCCAGGACGGCACGTCGCGCGTGGGAGGCCCGCACCCGGGCCGCTTCTCCATCACGCTGGAGGGCCTGGGCGGCGTGTTCAGCATCAAGTTCCGGCCCGGTGGCTTCTTCCCCTTCGTGGGCACACCCGTGTCCGCGCTCACGCGGCGCGCCGTCCCGCCGGGCACGCTGCTGGGCCCGGAGGCGCTTGAGTTGGAAGCCGCCATCCTCGCCACCGACGTCACGCGCGACGCGGACCGCGAGCGCATCGCCCTGGCGGAGGCCTTCCTGCGGACCCGCCTGCCCGCGCCGGATCCGAACGTGGCGCTCGTGCAGGGGCTCGTCACGCGCATCCTGGAGGACCGCGCGGTGACGAAGGTGGAGGACCTGCTCACGCCCGAAGGCCCGGGGCTGCGCACGGTCCAACGGCTGTTCAACCGCTACGTGGGCGTGAACCCCAAGTGGGTCATCCAGCGCTACCGCCTGCATGAGGCCGCGGAGCGGCTGCGCGAATCACCGCCCCCGGAGCTGGCGCGGCTGGCGCTGGAGCTGGGCTACTTCGACCAGGTCCACTTCATCCGCGACTTCCGGCGCATCGTGGGCCGCACGCCCGCCGGATACGCCCGATACGGGAGGGAACAACCCAAATGAAGACGATTGGCTTGCTGGGCGGGATGAGCTGGGAGTCCACGGCGGAGTACTACCGGCGGATCAACGAGCACGTGAAGCAGGCGCTGGGGGGCCACCACTCCGCGAAGGTCGTCCTCTACAGCGTGGACTTCCAGGAGATTGAACACGCCCAGAGCGCCGGCCGATGGGACGACGCGGCCCGCATCCTGTGCGACGCCGCCCAAGCGCTGGAACGCGCGGGGGCCGAGGCCCTGGTGCTGTGCACCAACACCATGCACAAGCTGGCGCCGGCCATCACCTCCGCCATCCGCATCCCCTTCCTGCACATCGCGGAGGCGACCGCGCAGGAGGTGCTGGGCGCGAAGGTGAAGACCGTGGGCCTGCTCGGGACGCGCTACACGATGGAGCAGGACTTCTACAAAGGCAGGCTCGCGGAGTCAGGCCTGGAGGTCCTGGTGCCCACCGACGCGGAGCGCCAGGAGGTCCATGACGTCATCTACCAAGAGCTGTGCCTGGGCCAGGTGAAGGCCGTCTCCCGGGAGCGCTACCAGCGCATCATGGAGGGTCTGGTCCGCCGGGGCGCCCAGGGCATCATCCTGGGCTGCACGGAGATCACCCTGTTGATCAAACCCGGCGACGCGTCCGTGCCGGTGTTCGACACCACGGCCATCCACGCCCTGAAGGCCGCCGCGTTCTGTCTGGGCTCGTAGCCCGCTTCAGAACGTGTACTTCACGCGCGGGAACACCGCGAACGACATGATGTTCGGCCCGATGATGTAGCGGCCGAGCAGATCCGCGCCCACGGAGAAGTGGTCGAAGGACGTCGCGTACTCCACGCCCACGCCCAGGCCCGCGTTGAAGGCGTTGATGGCCTGGCCCGGGTCGCCCTTCTCCGGATCCACCGGCCGGGGATCCAACCGCGTGTAGCCCGCCGCCACCTTGGGCGTCAGGTAGAAGCGGTTGGCCAATTGCACGTGGTACGCGGCCGTCAGGTCGCCAAAGGCCACGGTGAAGTTGTCGGACAGCGCGCAGACGTTGGAGTCCGGCAGGTAGCCCGCGAAGCAGTTCTGCGCGGAGGAGCCCAGCGCGAAGTGGGCCCCCAGCGAGATGCGCTCCGTCAGGTCGTAGCCAATGCCCAACTGCACGTACGACTGCGCGTTGGAGTAGCTGTTCTCGCCGCCCACCGTGAAGAAGACCCCGACGTCGGTCTCGGTGAAGAACCCCCGGCGCGGCTCGAACGGCACGCCCTCCGGCGGCGTGGCCCCCAGGGCCGGCGTCGCCAGCGCGAGCGCGGCCAACAGCAGCGACTTCCTCACGACTCCTCCCGTCACGTTGTCCTCCTGCTCCCTTGCACGCCTGGCAGCAGTGGCACGGACAGTAGTGACGCCCGGCACGAAACGGCAGCGGGGAAAAACGAAAATGGCGTGGACCGTTTCGTCCACGCCATTTCGGTCTTCCAGTCTACGAATCGCGGTGGGTGCCGTTACTCCGCGGCGTCAGCGCCCGAGGGCGAGAACAGCCAGGGGTACGTCACGTTCACCACGCCGCCGCCCTTGGGCTCCGGGAACTTCCAGCGGCGGATGCGGGAGATCATGCACTGCTCCGCGGGAGAGCTGCCCAGCGTGGACTCGGACACGCTGGCGTCCGCCACCGCGCCGGCCGGGTCGATGGTGAAGGCCACCGCGACCTTGCCGGCCAGCGACGGGTTCTTGTTCAGCTCCGACTCGTAGCAGTACTTGATCTCGTTCTGGTGCCGCCGGATGACCTTGGCGATGACGTCCTTGTCCAGGCCGCCAATCACCGTCGTCTTGCCGGGGATGACCTTGGTGACGGACTTGCCACGGCCGCCCAGGTCGATGCCGCCCGAGCCGCCCGTGCCCCGGCCGTTGCCCTGGGTGCCCAGGCCGCCGATGCCCAGCGCCGTGCCGCCACCGCCGTTGCCCGTGCCACGCGAACCCAGGCCGCCCACGCCGTGCGCGTCACCCATGGCCGCGCCGCCCTTGAGGCCGCCCAGCGAGTTGTTGATGCCCGTGCCGATGCCGCCCGGACCGAACACGTCGGAAGCGCCACCCTTCATGCCCTTGAGCGCGCCGAGGAGGCCCACCTTGCCCACCACCTGGCGGTCCTTCTCCTTCTTGGACTTGTCCACCACCGGGGTGCCCGGCTTGGAGGGCGCGGCCTCCTCCTGCTTCGCCTCCTGCTTGCCGAACTTGCCCTCTTCGTCCTTGGCCTTGGCCCCCTCCTCCACGCCGGAGAGCTGGAGCTTCTTCGCCTCCACCTTCTTCTCCGGGGCGATGAGGAACTTGGCCACGCGCTGCTGGGACTCGAAGACGTCGTCCGCGGACTTCGTATCCGTGTGCGGCGTCAGCACCATGGCGGTGACGAACGCCGCCGCCGCGAGGATGCAGATGGCGGCGATCTTGAAGAAGCTGAAGTCGCGGTCGGACAGCGACGTCGCCAGGATGGCCGGCGACGGCTTCACGTAGCGCATCACGAACGCCACCGTGCCCAGCGACACCTCCGCCCGGTCATGCAGGCCCAGGGTGAAGAGCTGCTCCTGGTCCGCCGTGGCGTTGTTGAGCTGGCCCGCGGCGCGCAGCGCGTCCTTCGTGCGCACGTCACCGTTGTTGGTGACGAAGACGCCGGAGCCCGCCGGAGCGCGCAGCTCCAGCTTGTCGCCCTTGCTCACCGCGAGCACGTGGCGCTTGCCCACCTGCGGCGAGAACACGGTGAAGGTGTTCTTCGCGGCCTCGCCGATGGTGACCGGCGCGCCGTCCTTGAAGTGCTGGACCTCCAGCATCTGGTCGCCCCAGAGCATGGAGACCTGGAGCACCTTCGCGTCCGGCGTGGGCTGCGCGTCCTTCGGCAGCGGCTCCTGCAGGTGCGGCGGAGGCTGCGGCTTGCGGGCCTGGGCCACCTGGGGCGGCGTGGCCTTGCGAGCCGCGACCGGAGGCGGCGGAGGGCCGAACACCGGCGTGGACGTCACGTTCGGGGACACCTGCGTGCCCAGCGCGCCCGCCGGAGCGGAGCGCGGCGTGCTCACCGTGCCCACCACGTTCGTGGGCGCCGCGTTCATCGCGGGCCGCGGAGGCGGAGGCGCCTGCCGCATGTTGGGAGGCACCGGCGCCGCATGCGCGGCCGGAGCCGACACCGGAGCCGATGGGGGCATCACCGGGCGCTGCTGGAACACGCCGGGCTGAGCCACCGCCGCCGCCGGAGCCACCGGCCGGGGCGCGTCACCGAAGAGCACCTCCACCTGGGAGGTTCCCACCGTGAGCACATCCCCGGGCTTGAGCGCCGTGGGGATGATGAGCTTCTGCCCGGACACCTGGGTGCCGCCTTCACTGCCCAGGTCGATGGCCGTCACGGAGCCATCGTTGTCCACCTTCAGCATCACGTGGAGGTTGGACACGCGCGGATCCTGAATCTTCACCGCCGCCTGGGCGCCCGACCCCACGATGACACTCTCCGCCTCCGAAACCGTCTCCTGGATGGAGCCGTCCGGGGTGGTGATCCGAAGCGTCAATCCGTTTTTTCTCGCCGCCGCCATGAAGTTCTTCCTTCTTCCCTTCCCGTCCCGAAAACGTTCAACGCCACCTGTGCTGTCTAGAGATTGTCCGCGGACTTCTGAAGCTCCGGGTCGAAGTTCTCCCGGACCTTGATGAGGCTTTGGAAATCCGTCTTCTTGCGGTTGAGGACGTAGGAGCCTTCCGGCTTGGTGAGCTCGCCCTCCACCGCCACATCCGTGAAATCAATCACCGTCTTCTTGCGGTACACGGTGCGATCCTCCTCCTGGATGATCTTCACCGAGTCCTTGCCGTCCTGAGCCAGGGCGGGAGCCGCCACCCCCAGCCCTCCCACCATCACCATCGCTGCCAGCAGTCGTTTCATGAGATGTCTCCGCCAGGCCCGCTTCTCGGATTCCATTGCAGGGCTCGCACCAACGCCAAGTCCCTGGATTCTAAGGGAGCCGCCCGGCCGCTTGCACCTGGGTGGCTAAAGGCGGGAAGAAAGTTCTCGTCCTTCCCGCCGGGACGACTGTTGTTTCTTCAGGGCGTCGGAGCAGGCGTCGGAGCCGTCTGTCCATTGCCGGACGCATCGTCGGACGCGGGGGCAGCGGGAGCGGCCTCGGGTGCCGTCTCCGGAGCCGCCTCGGTGGCGCCTTCGGCCGGGGCCTCCTGCTCGGGAGCGTTCGCGTCCTGGGGAATCTGATTCATCACGGACGAGCCCGCGCCCCCGGTGGCTTCAGCGTCCTTCTTCTGCTCGCCCTCGGCCTCCGCGGTGGCGGCCGGAGCCGGCGCCGGCGGCGGGTTCTTGAGCATGTTCTGCAGGCCGTTCACCTTGGCGGTGATGAGCTGCTTGTCCTGCTCAGTCGTGGAGGACAGCTCCTTGCAGCGGTCCAGGAACGCGATGGCCTTCTCGTAGGCCGCACGCTCGGACGCGTACGCCCAGCCCGCGCCGCACACCGCCTCCGGCTTGTCCGCGGCGCGCGCGAGCACCTTCTCGAACGCCTCGCCCGCGGCGACGCCCTTCTTCGGATCCAGGCCCTTCTGCCCGTCCAGCGCGTACGCCAGGTACAGCTGGCCCTCCAGGCCGTCCGGCTCCAGGGACAGGGCCTTGGTGAAGGCCTTCTCCGCGCCCGCGTAGTCGCGGTAGCTCAGCGCCAGGGCGCCCAGGTTGAGGTGGCCGGGCGCGAAGTTGTCATCCAGCGACACGGCCTTCTGGAACTGGGCCAGGGCGCGCGGCCGGTCGTCCATCTTCAGGTAGATCATCCCCAGCGTGTTGGAGATGGCCGGGTCGTCCTGCGCCACCTTGCGCGCGTTGACGACCAGCAGCTCCGCCAGGCGGTACTGGCCCCGGTCGTACGCCACCAGCGCCAGCGTCTTGTACGCCTCCGGGTTGTCCTTGCTGCGCGCGAGCACGCGCCGGCCGGTGGCCTCCGCCTCGTCCAGCTTGCCCGCCAGCCGGTACGTCGCGGCCAGCGCGTTGAGCACGGGCTCGTCGTGCTCATGGCCCGGCGTCTGGAGCGCCTTCGTGTACAGCGAGAGGGCCTCGTCCAGCTGGCCCTCGTGCCGGTGCATCAGCCCCAGGTTCATCACGGACGGCGTGTGCGCCGGGTCCAGGGCCAACACCTGCTCGTACGCCACGCGGGCGTCCGCCGGGCGGCCCTGCTTCTCCGCGATGACGCCCAGGTTGAAGCGCGCGTTGAGCGCCTTGGGCTGCTGGTCCACGACGGCCTCGAAGCCCTTGCGAGCGGCGTCCAGGTCGCCGGCCTCGTAGGCCTTCAGGGCCTCGGCGAACTGGCCATCCGCGTCGCCCTTCTGTGCCGGGGCGGGAGGGGGCGCGGCGGGGACCGTGACGGCGGGCTTCTCCACCGCGTTCATCGCGACGGGCGTGGGCCTGGGGCCCGTGGCGCAGGCCGTGGTGAAGGCGAAGGCGAAGGCCCCCGCCAGGAACATGCGCTTGGTGCGAAAGCCGTTCATCCCCGTCGTCCCCATCCCCTTCAACTGGCTGCTGATGTCGATGCTCTGGTTCGTCTTCACGGCCGCACCCCCTCGAGCGACGCGGTGGGTTCAGGCTTCGCGGCGTCCGTGCCCTCGGGAGCGGCGGGCTTCGCGCCCTCGGCGGGCACCGCTTCCGGCGCGGGAGTCGTCGCGGCGGGCTTCGGCTCCGCGGAGGCGCTGATGGGGCCGTTGAGGTCCTTCAGCACGCCCGAGGCGATGCGCGAATCACTGCTGCCCCGGTACGTCACCGGCTTCACCTGGGCGTAGGCACCCGGGCGCAGCTTGTTGATCTGATCCTGCGCGGCCAGCGTCCACTCGCTGTAGATGCCCAGCTCGTAGGCCTTCTGGAGGCCCTTCTCCAGCGCCTCGTTGGACTTGTCCTCCAGCGGGAGCGCCAGGTTCTCCAGCTCGCCGCGGTACATGCTGAGCTGTTCGTCATCCAGACCGGACGGATCCGGCGAGTCCATGATGTTGCGAGCGAAGTCCGCGTACGCGAGGCCGATGCGGGTCAGCGCCGCGATGCCCCACTCGCCGGAGCCCGTGGCGAGCACCGCCGCGTACTCCTTCTCCACGCGCTGCATCTCCTTCTGCTTGTTCGTCAGGTCGCGGCGGATGGTGGAGACGCGCGTGAACTTGATGTCGCTGAAGCGCTTCCACGTGGGCTCCAGCGCCAGGAAGCGCGCGTGGCCGTACGCGTTGAGCACCGCGGTGTCCTTGCGCACGCCCTCCGGAAGCTTGTTCCAGCCGCGCACCAGCTCGTCCTGCGCCTTCTCCTGGCCGCGCACGTCCTTCATCTTCTGGTACGCGAGCAGCTCATGGTACCGCGCCAGGTACGCCTGCCCCGCGGCGGTGCGCGAGTCGCGGCCGTAGTCCTCCACGAACCGGTTGAAGGCGCGGGCCGCGTCGCCCCACTTCTTCTCCTTCTCCCAGACGAGGCCGATGGAGAAGGCCACCTGCGGCACGTCCTTGCGGTCCTTGAAGCGCGCCAGGTAGTTGTTCCACGCCGTCACGGCCTTCTGGGACTCGCCCAGGCCGTCGTACCAGACGCCCGCGTTGAAGAGGGCATCCGCCACCCACTCGCCCGCCGCGTCCACCTGCGCCTTGCGCTCGGCGGCCTTCTGCGCGCGCTTGGACTCCGCGTCCTCCACGGCGCCCGGCGTGTCGTCCTTCTTCGCGACGGGGGTGGCCTTGGCCTTCTTCTCCTTGTCCTTCTTCGACTGTGTCTCGCGGGCCTTGATGGCCGCGTCGTACTCGGCCACGAAGGACTCGGACATGGCCGCGGCCTTCTTGAACTCGGCGACCTTCTCGTAGAGGCCAGACAGCGTGTAGCGCGTCTGCAGCTCGAAGTTGCTGTTCGGGTACTCCTTGAGGACGCGCTCACCGGCGGTGATGCCCTTGTCCACCTCACCGGCCTCCTGCGCGATGACCATCGCGTAGGTGAGCGCGCGGTCCGCGTTCTCCGACTTGGGGAACTCCGTCACGAAGGACAGGAACTCCTCGGCGGCCTTCGCCGGGTTCTTCTCCTTCTTGTAGACGACCTCATCCACGTACTTGTACTGGCTGCCCTCCACCACGCGGGCCACGCGCAGGGCGAAGTCCGAGCCGGGCTTGGACAGCTTCTTGTTGGAGAGGAACTTGCGCGAGAGCGTATTGAGTTCCTTCCACTCCTCGCGGCTCTCCAGCACGTACATGGTCAGGTCCGCGGCGTCGCGCGAGCGGCGCTCCTCCGGGAACTTCTCGATGATCTCCCCGAAGCGGCGGGCCGCGTCCACGAAGTGCGCGCGGTCGTAGAGGATGACGGCGGCCTGGTAGCGCAGGTCGATCTCATCCTGGTTGCCCGGGTAGAGGTTGTTGTACGTGTCACACGCGGCGACCAGCCGGTCCTCGAACTTGGTGAGCGGCTGCTCGGCCTGCTCCTTGGCGTCGCGCTTCACCAGCTTCTGCTTGGCGACGTCGCCCTTGTCCTTCTTCTCGTCGACCTTCTGGCCGTCCTTCAGGTCGCTCTTGGCAATCTGGCCGCGCTCGATCTTGACGAGCTTGTCGTAGGCGAGCACCGCGTTGTACGAGGCGCTCTTGCGGTAGGCCTCGTTGGAGACCTCCTTCGCGGAGTCGCGGTCCGGAATCTTGAACGCCACCACGGCGTCGTACTCGCCGGCGGCGGCCTCCCACTCCTCCAGGGCCCACAGGATTTCGGCGTAGAAGAAGCGGATGTTGAAGGCGGAGTCCGCCACGAACTCCGGGTTGTCGCTGGAGGCGAACGCGTCCACGTACTGCTTGTAGATGTCGCGCGCGAGCCGGTAGGTCTCCACCTGGCGCGTCTTCTGCGCCTCCTGGTGGTACTCGGTGACCATCACGCGCATCGCCTCTTCGGTGACGCTGAAGGCGTTGCGCAGCACGCCCGCGTTGCTGGCGTTGGCGGTCCACCACTCGCCACCCGGGCGGTAGAGGTCCACCATCCGCTTCATCTCCTTGCGGACCTGCTGGCGCTGACGCAGCCCCTCGAACGCGCGCACCACGGCCTGCTGGTACTCCGGCGCGTTCGCGCCCATGGGCGCGTCGTCGATGAGCGTGCGGTACACCAGGATGGCGCTGTCGAAGTGGCCCGCGTCCACCAGGCCCGCGGCCGTCTTCGCGAGCAGCCGGCCCTGGCGCTTGGCCGGAGCCTTCTGCTTGAAGTAGGCGAGCGCCTCCTTCGGCTGATCCAACTGGACGTAGAAGACGGTGAGGTCGTTGAGGGCCTCCGTGCGCAGGTCGCCCAGCTCCTCGCCGCGCTGGCTCGCGTAGTCCACCACCTCGTGGAGCTTCTTCAGGCCCGCGTCCAGGTCGCCCGCGTTGAAGTCACACCAGGACAGCTTGTAGGTGGCGTAGGCGTAGATCTTGGGAACGCCGGAGTCGCGCGCCTTCTCGTAGTTCTCCTTGGCGGGCGCGAGCTTGTTGTTCTCGAAGTAGTGGTTGCCCAGCTGGATGTACGCGTCCGGGACGAACTGCGACTTCGGGAAGTCGCGGATCAGCTCCTCGTAGCGCTTCACCGCGTCCTCGCGGCGGTTGAGCTCGTAGAGGTTGTAGCCCAGGGAGAAGAGGACCTCGTCGCGGGCCGGGTAGTCCGGGTACTCGCTGAGGATGGCCTCGTAGATGCGCATCGTCTCCGCGCGGTAGCGCTCGGACTCGCGGTGGTCCTGCTCCGGCGCGGTGGCCTTCTCACCGCGAGCCACGGCGGCGTCGTAGGCCTTCTCCGCCGCGAGGAACTTCTCCATCTCCAGCTGGTAGAGGTACTTGGACTTCTCCCAGTAGAGCTCCGACAGGCGGTACTGCATCTCCGCCTTCTGCGTGGAGGTCTCCTGCAGCTTGGGGATGAGGCGCTTGAAGCCTTCGATGGCCTCGTCGCGCTTCTTGTCCGCGAGCGCGTCCTTCTTGGAGTCCGCGATGCGCGGCGTGTCCGCGAACTTGGCCGTGGCGGGCTTCACCCGCGCCGGGCCCTTGCGCATGTCCTGGGGCGCCACACCGGGCGGCAGCTCCGCCTTCTTCGCCTCCTCCTTGTCCTTCTTGCTCGCGGCCTCGGCCTTCCTGGCCGCCGCCTTCGAGGAGGACTTCTTCGTCGCCACCTTGCGCGGCGGTGCCGTCTCCTCCGCCGCCTCCCCCACCCCACCGGCCGCGAGCGCGACGCCCACCGCCAGTGCACCGAACCGAAGAACCACCTTCATGCGAGCTCCTGGAGAACCGCGCCTCGCCTGCCTGGGAAAACTTCTGCCCAGTTGGGAGGGACGACGGAAAGTAGACGCGGGTACCCAGATTGAGAAGTGGCCCGGAACGTGCCTTGTGCCCCGGCGTACGCGATCACGCCGGGACACCTTCCAGGACTCAACATCACGCGAAGAGGCCCCGTCCCCCGTGACAAACGCACGGTGGCGGGGCCTCTTGGGATGCTTCTTCAAGGGGGCCGGGTGCGCCCGGCTCCCACTTGCCTGCTTCGCGGCCTACTTCTCCTGGCGAGCGGGGCAGCCCCGCTTGAGCGTGTACTGGTAGTAGCCGATCTCGTCGATCCAGAACTCGCCCTGGAAGCGCCAGTAGTTGTAGTCCGCGCCGGGCATCTTCGGGCGGTAGAGCGTCTGGCGGGAGAGCAGCGCCTTCTGGTCCACGCCCTCGGAGAAGAGGTCCTTCTCATCCAGCGCCGTCTGCACGCGGATGATCTCCGCCTGGTCGGAGAAGGTGCGGAGGTTGTCCGCGGCCTCCTTGATGCGGTTCTTCGCCAGCGTGCCGCCCACCTGGAGCAGCGTGGTGCGGATGTCCTCGAGCGACGCCACCGTCTGCGCGGCGAACGGCGTCCCCTTCCACGGGCCTTCACTGATGGCGCGCTTCTCCTGGTCCACGCGCGACAGGGTCCGCATCACTTCACGGATGCGCTCGTTGTTGCGGATCCACAGGTACACGGCGCGCGGCAGGCGGCGGTTCTCGGAGGCCACCAGGTTGAAGGCGTTGATGGGCGCCACGTCCTCGCCGGTGAAGGGCTCCAACTGCTTCGCCATGGGGCCGTAGCGCTCGTCGAACGCGGCCAGCGTCGTCTTCACCTCGTCGTAGAGGCACGAGTAGTAATAGACGGTCGCCTTGAGGATCCACGACTCGGGCTGGAAGGCGCCCTCGAACTGCGGCGCGTGCAGCGCCTGGAGGCTGCCCAGCGCGCCGCCGAAGTCCTCGTTCTGGAAGCGGGCGAAGCCGTTCTCGAACAGGGCCTGGTCCCAGAAGCGCGCGTAGCGGGGCACGCGTTCGTACGCCTTCACCGCGTCCGCGTACTCACCGCGGCGGTAGTGCACGCGGCCCAGGGCCAGCAGCGCCAGCTCACGCGTCTCCGGCAGCTCCACCTGCGGTTCCTTCGTGTTCAGCACGGCCTGGAACGCGGCGATGGCCTCCTTGTCCAGCGTCTCACCCTCCCCCGGGCGGCCGGGGAAGCGCGGGTCCGCGAGCACGGTGCCCAGCAGGTAGCGGGCCTTCGCGTAGACGCGGCTGTCGGCGGGCACGGCCTCCAGCAGCGCGCGGGACTCCTCGAAGCGCATGCGGCGCTGGCTGGCGGTGCCGACCAGGTAGTTGATGCGCGCAAGCACTTCCTTGGGCAGCGTGACCCACTGGTCGCGCACCTCGTCGGTGTAGGCCTGATTGAGGATGCTGGGGATGAGGTTCTGCTCATCCAGCCGCTGCTGCATGTCCACCAGCCCCTCGATGGCCTTGAGGTACGAGGGGTGCTTGGGGCCGGCGTTGACGATGGCCGCGTAGGAGATGAAGGCCGCGACGGGCAGGTCCTTCTTGGCGAACGTCTGCGCCAGGTAGAACTCGGACTTGCCCTTCAGGTCCGCGTCCTCCCCTTCCGCCAGCCGAGCGAAGAGGGGGGCGGCGGTGTCCAGCTTGCCTTCGTTGAAGGCGGACAGCGCGCGGTTGTAGGTGCCCACGTCCTGCTGGGCGAGGGCCACCGAGGGCACGGCGAGGGGCCCGAGGACGACGAGGAGTCGGAGCAGTCGGGACATGGTTTAGAAGAGCACCGAGAAGCCAGCGTAGAAGCTGACGTTGTTGAGGACGTCCGACGAAGGCTCGGCGACGAGGTCCCTCCCGAGGATGATGTCCTCGCGGTAGTTCTTCTTCGTCTCCGGGTCCACGCCGTCGAACTTCGCCACCTTGCAGCTGCCGCTCAAGGAGAGGCCGTCGAAGGGCTGGTTGGCGGCACGCGCGGCCTCCAGCGCCTCGAAGTCCGCCAGGTTGCAGCCATCCACCTTGTCCACGCGCGCGGTGTAGATGAGGTCGCGGACCTCCAGGCGGAGGGCGTAGTTCTCACCGAACTGCACGCGGAAGCCGCCGCCCACCTCACCCAGGAACTTGTTGCCCGTGTCGCCGAAGCGCGCGGGCACCTGGTACGTCTGGCCGTCCACCTCGTTGGCCACCTCCGGGCGGATGAGGTGGCGCGTCTTGCCAATGCCCGCGCCGCCTGAGAGCACCACGCTGAACTGCGCCAGCGAGTTGTTGAAGAAGGCGAACTTGCCGTAGAGCGGTGTCACTTCCACGCCCGCGTGCGCGCCCCACTGGAGGAGCAGCGACGACGCGGCCTGGGCCTGCTCGCGCACCTTGTCGATGAGCTCCAGGTTGAAGTCGCTCTCGTCGGAGTACCAGTTGTACTGGCCGCCCACCTGGAGGGCGAAGTTCTCCTGCAGGTGGTAGACGTAGCTCAGCGCGGTGCCCACGTGGTTGGTGAACTTGCCGTTCACCTGCACGGCGGCGGGATACAGCACCAGCTCGTGCTTGCCCTCGTCCGCGAAGCGCTTCTTCTGGACGATGTGGACGTTGACGTTCGGGTTGTAGAGCGGCGCGCCATTCACCAGCCGCTGCTGCTGCGCGTCGGTGGTGCGCGGCGCCTCACCGGTGTCCAGCACCGGCGCGTCCGCGGGAGGCGTGGCGGCCGGAGCCTGGGCCCCCATCGGCTCGGAAGACGGAGCGCTCCCCACGTCGTCCTCACCGGTGACGGCGGGCGCGGACGGCGTGGCCGGCGCGGCTTCCGGCTGCGACTGGGGCACGGCCGGCGCGTCGCGCTCGGTGCGCTGACGCTCCGGCGGCTCGGCCGGTGAAGGAGGGGCCGGCGCGGTCGCATCCGGACCCGGAGCGGCCGGCGGCTGCGCCGGAGAGGCGCCTTGCGCGAACGCGAGGGCAGGCACCGCGGCAACGAGGAGCGCGATGGAACGGAAGGGTCGCATAGGAATGGGTCAGAAGGAGAAGGTGTAGCCGAGGTCGAACTGCACCAGGTGCGTGAGGCCCGGGCTGCCGGCGGGCTCGCCGGTGGGATTGCCGGCCTCCCAGTCGTCGCGCAGCAGGTTCACGCGGTAGCTGTCCTTGAAGATCCAGTCGCGCAGCTCCAGCCGGATGCCGTGCTGCTCCTTGATGAAGAAGCGGAAGCCCAGCGCGGCGGACACCACCGGCGCCACGCGCGACTCCTTCACCCAGTAGTTCTCCGTGGCGCTGCCCCGGTCATCCACGGCCGTGCGGTTGTCACAGACGCCCGCGGCCCGGTCCACGACCTGGGTGCACTGGATGACCGACTGGCGCTTGAGGTTGGTGAGGCCGCCGCCCGCCCAGAGGTACGTCTGGAAGTGCACCGGGATGTCCGCGACCAGGGAGATCTTCCCGTAGATGGGAGCCCACCGGGCGCCGACGACGCCGTGCAGGTTCATCCGCCACATGTCCTCCAGCTCGTCCGTGACGCGCTTGTCCTCGCGGTCCAGGAAGGACTCGGAGATGGAGCGCGCCAGGCCCGTGTGGCGGCTGAGGGCGTAGCCCGCGCGTGCCTCCAGCGCGAACGTGTCGAACAGGTTGTAGGCCAGCCCGACGTCGAAGAAGTAGTGCGCCGTCAGGTGCGTCTGCACTGGCAGGCCCACGGACAGGGACAGCTCCGGATGGCCCGCGGGCTTGTAGAGCCGGTTGCGGACGACCGCCGAGTCCAGGACGCCGTCTTCCTGTGCGGCGGCGCCGAGCGCCGTCAGCGAGAGGCTCAGCGCGGCGAAGACGCGAAGCGTGCGTGCGTTCATATCTCCTGCCCGGCCCGGGGGTGGGCCGTTGGGTGATCCGGAGGGCAACCCGTCTGCTTGGACGGCGAGGCTCCGGCGTGGGACAGCGATGTGAGCACGGCGCCCATTCACCGCAAGCGGATCCCAGCGGCAGTCGGTAAAGTTTTCGCCCTTTGCCCCCAGGGCGACCAGCACTCAACGTTTCCAGACGGATGCGAGGCCTCGAGGCCCCGCGCGCGACGCGCGAAACACACCGGGCCCGGAAACGACGAACGCCCCGCCCGGCCACCCGAAGGTGCCCGAAGCGAGGCGTTGAATGGGGCGCGGTGTGAAGCGCCCCGGCGTCAGCGGCTGCGAATTACTTCGCGGCCTTGTGCTGCGCGCGCATGGCCACCTTGATGGAGGGGCGCACGATGACGATGCCGTCGTTGTGGCCGGGGACCGCGCCCTTCACGAGCACCAGGCCCTTCTCCACGTCCACGTCCACCACGGTCAGGTTCTGCGTGGTGACGCGCTCGACGCCGTAGTGACCCGGCATCTTCTTGTTCGGGTACGTACGGCCCGGCGTCTTACGCTGACCGATGGCGCCCGGGTGACGCTGATACTCGTGCGTACCGTGCGTCTTGGTCTGCGAGCCCTTGAAGCTCCAGCGGCGCATGACGCCGGAGAAGCCGCGGCCCTTGGTCACGCCGGTGACGTCCACCAGCTCGCCCTTGTTGAACATGTCCGCCTTGACGGCGTCGCCCACGTTGAAGCCCGCGGCCTCCTCGGCCGTGACGCGGAACTCGCGCAGGTGGCGGCGCGGCGTGGCGCTGGCCTTCTTGAAGAAGCCGAGCTGCGGCTTGTTCAGGATCTTCTCGCGGATTTCGCCGAAGCCCACGGTCACCGCGGAGTACTGATCCTTCTCCGGGGTGCGCTTGCCGACCACCAGACAGGTGTTGACGTCGATGACCGTCACCGGAACGAGGTTGCCCTCGTCGTTGAACACCTGGGTCATGCCGATCTTCTTGCCAATCAGACCCTTCACGTCGTCCTCACAGCGAGCGCCCGTGGCGCTGAAAGCCCAATGAAATCAATGAACTGAACTGGCTACACGCGGTCCCGCGGCCGCCAGGAAGCGGCGCAAGATAGCAAACACGTCCCCTACGTCAAGCACCAAGGGTGGGCGTACCCCTCACTGCGCGACATCCAACCGCGGGTAGAAGGGGTTCAGCTGCCCGTCCGCGATGCGCTGGGCATACACCTCTTCGCCGAGGAGGAACAGGGCCTGATCCAGATAATCTTCCGCCCCCTTGATCTCCTCCTCCTTGGTGGCGATGGCCTGGTCGAGCTCCGCCATGCGGGCGTCGTGCTGCTGCTTCTGCTCCTCCGCGGCGTCCTCCAGCTCGATCAGGCGCTTGTGCGCCAGGATGCCGGCCGCGCCGGGCTGACCGGGGGTGGGCGTGAGGGCGGTCGCCAGCTGGGACTCCCAGTCCTCCACCTCGCGCGCCAGGCGCATCTGGGCGATGCGGTTCTTCTTGAGGTTCTGCTTGGCGGCGTCCAGCTTCACCGGATCCTGGGTGGTCATCTCCAGGTCCGCGAGCTTCGCCTCCAGCTTCTTCAGGCCCACGATGGCGTAGCGCAGGTCGGCGCGGCGGGTGGCCAGCGTCTTGCGCAGGCCCTTCACCTTGCCCTCCACCGCCGTCACGGCCTTCTGGAACTTGCCGGTGATCTGCTTCTGGGCCGCGCACTCGTCCTCGTGCTGCGCCAGGAAGTCCTGGTAGGCCACGTCCTCGTCATTCATCTCCGCTTCCAGGGCCGCCAGCTCATCCCGGCGCGCCTCCAGCACCTCTTCGGCGCGGTAGACGCGTTCCATGGAGCGGGGGCAGTTCGGCTTGCCCGAGAGGACGTCCCGGGCCAGGTCGCCGAGCTGGAAGATGAGATCGTTGTAGCTCTCCTTCGCCATGGGCGGATTCATACGCCCAAGACGCCGGGACTGTCACCGGCCGAGCGCATTCCAAGCGCTCGGCCTTCCTGTCTTCAGGAATCCGCGGGGGCCGCGACGGCCTGGGACTCGCCCCGCCGCACCGCCGCCAGGGCCCCTTCCGCCAGGGCGAGCAGCTCCCGGGCGCGGTCCTGCTCCTCGGTCCGGTTCAGCTCGCACACCCAGGCCGAGGACAGGTCCGCGTGCTGGCGCGCCATCTCCGCGGTCGTCTCATAGCGCGCGGCCGACGCGCGGGCGAAGGCCCCCTCCCGGCGCAGCTCCAGCACCGTGTCCGGATCCAGATCGATTTCTTCCGGAGGAACCGGCAGCGGCCCGCGCCCCAGCGCCGCCAGACGGGCCAGGAGCCGTGATGCATGGGCGCGGCAGAAGGCGGCCAGCACCATCAGGCGCGCCCGGACCCGCGCGTCGTTCATGCGCTCCGCCAGTCCCGTCATACGACGGGCCGACACCACTTCTGCTTCCCACGCGGCGGCCAGTGCGGCTGCCAGCCGGGTATGCCTCGCTCCCATCAGCGTCCCTCCCCCACCCTCGTGAGACGCAAGCTAGGAACGCTATTGGTTCAATTCAACCGACCGCACGAGCAACCATCCAATAAAGCCCCACTCCCGCGAGGCAGATGGATGACAGGCGCACAACCTTCGAGTGCAGACGGGGCCTGCGCTGAACGATCCGCAGCACGGGAACCAGGAAGGCCACCACCGCCGCCTGCCCCACCTCCACCCCCAGGTTGAAGCCCACGAGCGCTGGCACCACGGCCGTCCCCACCCCGTAGCCGCCGAGCACGCTCGCGAAGCCCAGCCCATGCACCAGGCCGAAGAGGAAGGTGAGCCCCGCGCGGTGCCCGTGCTGGCGCAGGAACAGGTTCTCCAGCGCCATGTAGAGGATGGACGCGGCGATCGCGGCCTCCGCCCACCGGGTGCCCCGCGCGTCCAGCGTCACCTGGCCCAGGGCGGTGAGCACCAGCGTCAGCGAGTGCGCCAGCGTGAAGGACGTCACCAGCAGGAGGATCCGCCGGAACGAGCCGCCCACCAGCAGCACGGCGAAGAGGAAGAGGAGATGATCCGCCCCGGCCAGGATGTGGCGGATGCCCTCGCCCACCCAGCCGGCGAACCCGCTCACCGCCTCGGGCGCGACCTCCACTTCGTGGGCGTGGACGGCGGCCGGTCCCAACAGGAGCAGGGCCAGCAACACCACCCGGACAGCGGGGAACGGCTTCATCGCGCGAAGGAGCCTGCCCTCCGCGCGCCCTGCCCGTCCACTACTCGCTCACGAACTCCAGATGCACCTGCTGGCGGCCCGAAAGCCCGCCGTGGTGCGCGCCGCAGCGCGGACAGACCATCGGCTGATCCCACTCCCACTGCGCCTGCACCTCGTCCCCGCAGCAGACCATGGGGAGCGTGCGCAGCATCTCCTCGTCCGGAGGCAGCGGCCGGGGCAGCGGCTCCGGCGCCACGGAGACGAAGGTGGGCCGCGGGTTCTGGGACAGCGTGCGCTGCACGTACGCCAGCTGCTCGTACCGCACGTGGTTCGCCCACGCGCGCGCCATCTGCTCCACGTGCGCGGACTGATCCGGCGTGAGCCACGCGTCCGGCAGCGCGCGGTGGCCACAGTACAGGCAGTGCCACGCGGGCAACTCCTCCGCCGTGTACGCCTCGTGGAGGTTCTCGAAGGGGAAGTAGCCCGCGAGCAGCCGCTGAAGCATCCCCGCGTCATGGCGGCTGGGCCGCGTCTTGAAGGAGCGCTGGCAGCGGGGACATTCGCGCCGAACGAAGCCCGCCTTGTCCCGCGGCAGCTCCAGCCACGCCATGTCCAGCTCCGGCAGGTTCATGCCATCCCCCGCCGGCGCCCGAGCGACGCGACGGCCAGCACGAACGCGACGAGCGAGAACACCAGGAGGAGGTGCACCCACTGCCCCTCCGTCGAACCGGTGATCAGCCCCATCACCCACAACACCATCAAGATGATGCCCATGGTCCAGTACACGCCACGCCTCCCGCCACATAGGGCCCCGAAACTCAGACCGGGCCCAAGCTAGGGACGCAGGCGCACCGCGGCAACAGGTGGAGCTTTCTGCAGGGTCAGGTTGGGAAACAAACTTCCCAGTCCGGGCATTTTTTCCGGACGCCGTGGGCCGCGCCGGTCCTGTTTCAGCCCCTCTCTTAAGGATCCGTGAGGCAGCTGGCGCACGCCACGTACGCTGGCACGTTGCCTGCTTAGCCGCTGGGTGTGGGCGAGTCAGCGGGCGCGGGCGGTTGGGGCGCCAGGGGAGGGCGAGATGCGGGGTTGGACGGTGGCGATGGTGGCGGCGGCGATGCTGGTGGGGACGAACGCGGTGGCTTTCCCGGTGCAGGTGCCGGTGGGTGCCCAGGGTGAAGCACCGGACGTCGCTGCCCTGAGGGCGCAGCTGGCGGAGAAGGACGCACAGCTCAAGGCCGCCCTGGCCCGGCTGCAGCAGTACGAGGATGAGGCGGACTACCTCCGCGCGGAGCAGATGGGCGTGGCCGAGGCCGTGCGCGCCTCCGGGCTCCCGGAGCGGCAGCAGCGCCGGCTGGCGGTGGCCATCGTCCGCGAGGCGGAGCGCAACAACCTGGATCCGCTGCTGGTGGTGGCGCTGATCCGCTGCGAGTCCTCCTTCAACAACTACGCGGTGTCCGGTGTGGGCGCCATGGGCCTCATGCAGGTGATGCCGGACACGGGCAAGTACCTGGCGGAGAAGTCCGGCTGGCGGCTGGGCCGCCACACCAACCTCTTCGACTTCGAGACGAACGTGAACCTGGGCACGGCCTACCTGGCGGACCTCATCAACCGCTTCGGCTCCGTGGAGGGCGCGCTCGTCGCCTACAACGCGGGCCCCGGGCTGGCCAAGCGCATCCTGGCCAAGAAGGAGAACCGGGTGAAGTTCATGGCCGGCTATCCCGCCAAGGTCGTGAAGGAGTTCCGCAAGCTGAAGGCCCAGCAGGAGCGCGCCATCAGCCTGCGTGCCGAGCAGACGACAACCGACCGCAAGGGTTGACCGCTGCGTGACACGCGCTTCGCTCGCTCGCCAACACTCCGGCCGAAGTTGCATGCCTGCCACTGACCTGATCGCGGGTGAAGGTGCACTGTTCGGCTCCGGCTGTGCACCCCCACCCCCCGGTGGGAACCCGGACCATCGTCGTGGTCCGGCAACGTGCGGCAGCCGCCATTACATCGCGAGCTGCACACACGTGCACACCTCAGCGGGAGCGCGGATCATGACGGGGCTTCAGATTCATCGGGAGGAGGAGGCGGCGGGTCGGATCACGCTGCGCCTGGAAGGAACGCTGGACGGCCGTACGGCCCAGGAGCTGCGCAACTCGCTCCAGGCGCTGAGCCAGATTGAAGGCCAGGTGGTCCTGGACTTCGCGCACCTGCGTGAGTTCAAGGACAGCGCGGTGGGCATCCTGACCCACGGCCTGAAGGACAGCGCCGTGCAGCTGCGCGGCCTGGCCACGCACCACGAGCGGATGTTCCGCTACTTCGGCGTGCTGTCCTCGCCGACGACGCACCGGGCGTACTACACGCCCGAGGACATCCTCTCCGTCTGAGTGTGGGTGGCCCTCCGGGCCGTGTGAATCCCCGGCAAGCGCCCGCGCCTCCAAGGCAGGCGGGCATCCGGCGTGGAACACGGGCGGCCTGGAGGGTGCCGGCGGGCGTTCGCCTGGGCTAGAGTCCGCGCCCAGATGACCCAGCCCGCTCGCGTCCTCGGTCCCGTTCCCTCCCCTGCTTCCGCGCGCGCGGTGATGGAGCGGCTCGCCGCCCAGCTTGGCCGCGCCGTGCAGGGCAAGCCGGAGGAGGTGCGGCGCGTCGTCACCTGCGTGGTGGCCGGCGGGCACCTGCTGCTGGAGGACATGCCCGGCGTGGGCAAGACGACGCTGGCGGAGGCGCTGGCGCGCGCGTGCGCCCTGTCCTTCTCCCGCATCCAGTTCACCGCGGACCTGCTGCCGGCGGACATCCTGGGCGCGCAGGTCTTCCACGCGCAGACGGCCACCTTCTCCTTCCGGCCCGGGCCGCTGTTCCGGCAGCTGGTGCTGGCGGACGAGCTCAACCGCGCCCCCCCGCGCACCCAGTCCGCGCTGCTGGAGGGCATGGCCCAGGGCCAGGTGTCGCTGGACGGGCAGACCCACGCCCTGCCCTCGCCCTTCACCGTGGTGGCCACCCAGAACCCGGTGGACTTCTCCGGCACCTATCCGCTGCCGGACTCGCAGCTGGATCGCTTCCTCGTGCGCCTGTCCCTGGGCCACCCTGCGCCGGACGTGGAGGCGCGCCTGCTCACCACGCGCGGCGCGGCGTCCCCGCTGCCGTCGGTGGAGGCCGTGACGGGGCCGGAGGAGCTGGCGTCGCTGCGCGACTTCGCCCAGGACGTGAAGCTGGACGCGGCGGTGGCGGACTACGTGGTGCGGCTGGCGCGGGCCACGCGTGAGCACGGCGACCTGGAGCGCGGCGCGTCCACCCGCGCGGTGCTGGCGCTGGGGTCCGCGGCCCGGGCCCAGGCGTTGTGGGAGGGGCGCGACTTCGTCACCCCCGGCGACGTGCGCGCCATGCTGGTGCCCTGCTGGGCGCACCGCGTGCTCCTGAGGAGCGCCGTGCAGGGCGTGTCCGCGCGGGACGAGGCGGCGCACCTGGTGGAGGAGATCGCCCGCAAGGTGGCGGCGCCCCGGTGAAGGCCCCCGCCCGTCCCCCCTTCAAGGCGCGGCTGCGCGCCTTCTTCCGTCCGCCGCGCACGCTGTCGGTGACGAAGACGGGCCGCACGTACCTGGTGGTGACGTTCGGCGTGGGGCTGGGCGCGCTCAACACGGGCAACAACCTGCTCTACCTGCTGCTGGGCCTGCTGCTCAGCATGGTGGTGGTGTCCGGCGTGCTGTCGGAGCGCTGCCTGCGCGACCTGACGGTGCGCCGGGTGGGCGCGGACGCGGCCTTCGCGCGCGAGCCCTTCGCCTACCGCTGGGCGGTGTCGCGCAAGAAGGGGCACGGCTTCGCGCTGACGTTCTCCGAGGACCTCTCCCCGCTCACCGGCACCGGGAAGCTGGGGCACCTGCCCGCGGGAAGGGAGCACATCGTCCGGGCGGACCTGGCCGCGCCACACCGCGGCCCCGTGCGCCTGTCCGGCGTGCGCGTCACCACCACGTGGCCCCTGGGCCTCTTCGCCAAGACGCGCGTGTTCTCCCTGGAGGGGACGCTGCTCGTCTATCCGCGCCGGGGCTACGCCTGCAAGGAACCGGGGCCCGCGGAGAAGGGCCCCCGGGGCGAGGCGGGCAGCCCGCGCCACCTGGACGGCACCGGCGACGTGGCGGGCCTGCGCGAGCTTGGCGCGAACGAGGACGCGCGCCGCATCCACTGGCTGAAGAGCGCCGCGGCGGGGCGCCTCCTGAAGGTGGAGCGCGAGCGCGAGGAGCGCCGCATCTGGAAGCTCGCGCTGGAGACGGGCCTCACGGGCGACGCGCTGGAGCGCCGCTGTGAGGAGGTCGCCGCCCAGGCGCACCAACTGCTGGACGCGGGACACGAGGTCGGCCTCCAGCTGCCGGAGCGCGCGCTGCGGCCCGCCGCGGGGGCTTCGCAGGAGCGGCGCATCCTCCAGGCGCTCGCGTGGGTGGGCTTCGAGGGCGCGGACGCAGGGACGGACTCCCGGGAGGCGGCGTGAAGCGCCCCTTGAGGCTGCGGCTCGTCCTGCGCGACCTGGCGGCGGGCTCCGCCTTCGCCGCGATGGCCATGTCCGGCCAGCTCCCCGTGTGGGTGCTGGGCGTCTTCGTCGGGGCGCTGGTGCTGGCGCTGTGCGACGTGCGGCTCGTCGCGCGCTTCTCCCGCCTGTCCGCGCTGGGGCTGCTGCTCGCGGCGGTGCTCCTGGGCCTCCAGCTGACGTCCGGCCTGATGAACGCGGTGGTGGCGGCGTGCTCCTTCGCGAGCCTCATCGCCGCGCAGCGGATGCTGTCCACGCCGGATGCCGCGGCCGAAGGTCAGACGCACCTGACGGGCCTCCTGATGGTGGCCGGTGGCGCGGCGCTGTCGGGCGACATGTCCTACGCGCTGTGCCTCATCGCCTTCGGGGTGCTGGCCAGCCTGTCGCTGGCGCTGGGCGTGGTGGAGGCGGCGGTGCCGGACGGCGAGCCCGTGCCGGTGCGCGCGGTGCTGCGGCCTCTGTCCGCGGGCGTGTCGTTCGCGGTGGCCGGCGCGGTGGCCTTCTTCGTCCTCTTCCCCCGCCTCAACTGGGCCATGGTGGGGCCGCGCTCGGCGCCGGGCCTGGGCGCGGTGAGCAGCGCGGGCTACTCCAACACCGTGCGGCTGGGCGGCGCGGGCACCATCAAGGGCAACCCGCGCGTGGTGCTGCGCGCCACGCTGACGCCCGACCCGGGCCGCGAGGCGCTGGACGCCTACTGGGTGGGCCGCACCTACGACACCTTCGACGGCATGGAGTGGACGAACGTCGTCGGCCCGCAGCAGACGGAGCGGCAGATCACCCTGCGCCCCGCCAGCGACACGCTCCTGCACCAGCGCATCGAGCTGTTGCCCGCGTACGGCGCCCGCACACTGATTGCCCTGGAGATGCCCTCGCGCCTGGGCAACGCCATGGCCCACACGCCCACCGGCACCCGGAACAGCCCGGTGCAGCTCCAGGGCGGCGGCGAGGTGCGCTTCACCATCACCGCGCCCTCGTACACCTACGAGGCCTACAGCCTGCCGCCGGACGCGAAGAAGGGCCTGTCCCCGGGCCTGGTCCAGGCGGAGCGCGACCAACTCCTGGCGCTGCCCGAGCACCTGGACGCGCGCGTCGCCCAGCTGGCGGCGCAGGTGCTCCAAGGCGAGAAGGAGCCGCTGGCCGCGGCGCGCAAGCTCGCTGCCTTCCTGCAGCGGGACTACGCGTACACGCTGGAGCAGGCAGGCACGCCGGAGGATCCGCTGGCGGAGTTCCTCTTCGTGCGCAAGGCGGGCCACTGCGAGCACTTCGCCACCGCGCTCACGCTGATGCTGCGCACGCAGGGCATCGGGGCGCGGCTCGCCACGGGCTTCTATGGCGGCACGCGCATGGACGGGGGCTACCTGGTGCGCGCGGGCGACGCGCACGCCTGGACGCACGTGCTCGTCCCGGGGCGGGGCTTCATCACCGTGGATGCGACGCCGCCGTCGAACCGCACGAGCCAGGGCTCCGTGCTGCTGGAGAAGGTGCTCGCCCTCTACGAAGCGGTGGAGGCGCGCTGGCGCAACTCCGTCGTCGACTACTCCTTCCGCGACCAGTTCGAGCTGGCCAGGGCCCTGGTCCGCCCGCCGCGCCGTGCGCCCGGCGCTCCCGCGAACGAAGCCCCCAGCCGCCTGCCCCCGCCGCGCGCGTGGGTGACGGCCGCCATCGTGGCCTTCGTCGTCTGGCGCGCGGGCCGCCTCGTCTCCCGCTGGACGGGCCGCGCCCCGGTGCTGGAGGCCACGCGCTTCCTGGACCGGGTGGACACGGCGCTCCAGAAGGCCCATGTGCCGCGCTTCGAGCACGAGACGCTGGAGGACCTGACCACGCGCCTGGCGGGTGAGGGCCATCCGCTGGCGCTGGCGCTGACGCCCCTCACCCGCCGCTACCTGGAGGCCCGCTTCGGCGGCCGTGCCCTGCGCGAGGGAGAGGCCGAGCACCTGCTCGCCACCCTGCGCCGCGCGCTGGAGGCGGAAGCCGCCCGTCGTACAGCGAAACCGGCCGGACAGGCAGGCCCTACCGCCCGCGCCTCCTGAGCGGAAGAGAAGTGCCCTCCGGACGGAAGCGGGCTTCCGTCGCCGGTCGCCCGCCCTCCCCAGGAACGCCCGGCCGAGGTGGAGAAATGTCTTCCCCTTCCGCCACGCGGCGCCATTAAGGCTTTCACGGAACCCCATTCGCGGACGTCATGGCGACGTGCGCTCGAGGGCCATGTCCCGTGCATTTTCTCCTCTCGCAGACCCGCGGATTTCCTACCGGCCACGGGTAACGGTTACAGACCGTTGCCAGGCGACGCCCACCTGCGTCCTGCAACCCCTCGGAGACACACGCGAATACATCCAACCCTGGTTGGCATCCCGGTTGCTCAGGGCAGACACGTCAAGTTGTAGGACTTGAACCCAGAGCACTTTTCAAGCGCCTCCGCCGCGGCAGGAGGCCCGATTTGGAGAATCCATCCATGCAGGCTTCGACCGAGCAGTCGTCCAATTCTGGCTCCCTCGCGATGTATCTCTCGGAGATCAACCAGTACTCGCTCCTGAAGGTGGAGGAGGAGCAGGAGCTGGCGCGCCGGTTCATCAAGGGTGACCTGGCCGCTGGCCACCGCCTGGTGACGAGCAACCTGCGCTTCGTGGTGAAGGTCTCCTACGAGTACCGCTCCTACGGCATCAAGATGTCGGACCTCATCCAGGAGGGGAATATCGGCCTGATGAAGGCGGTGCAGAAGTTCGACCCGGACAAGGGCATCCGCCTCATCTCGTACGCGGTGTGGTGGATCCGCGCGTACATCCAGAACTACATCCTGAAGAGCTGGTCGCTGGTGAAGCTTGGAACCACGCAGGCGCAGCGCAAGCTGTTCTTCAGTCTGGCCCGCACGCGCCGGGAGCTGGAGAAGCTGGGCAGCGGCGAGGCCGTGGTGAACGTGGATGAGATTGCCCGCAAGCTCCATGTGAAGCCCGGTGAGGTGCGTGAGATGGAGCAGCGCATGGGCGGCCGGGACTTGTCCCTGGACGCGCCCATGGGCGAGGACGGCGGCAACAGCCACGTGGACTTCGTGGTGAGCGCCGCGGCGCCCCAGGACGACGAGTTCGCGGACAAGGAGGAGGCGGGCCTCATCAACAACCGCGTCCGCACCGCCCTCATGCGCCTGGACCCGCGCGAGCGCTTCATCATCGAGCAGCGCGTGATGAACGAGCGTCCCATGACGCTTAAGGAGCTGGGCGAGCACTTCGGCTTCTCCCGCGAGCGCGCGCGCCAGCTGGAGATCCGCGCCAAGGACAAGCTCAAGTCGGAGCTGGCCGCCCTGATGGCGGAGGTGGATCCGGAGACGATGGCCGCCCAGGGCTGAAGGGGCAGTTTTCGCACCCCGGCGGAGACCCTGCTACAACGGGCCCCCTGATTTCCTGTCAGGAGTGCCTGCTTGTCCCACGGTTCCCCGCCGGTCGTCGATGATCGCGTTCCTCTCGCGGAGGCGCATGGTTCCGCCCCGCATAAGCCCTACGTCCCCCCCGAGCAGTCGCCCGCGGAGCTGACGATCCGCGGGCTGGTGCTCGGGTCGGTGCTGGGCATCGTGTTCGCAGCGTCATCCGTGTACCTGGCCATCAAGGTCGGCCTCACGGTGTCCGCGTCCATCCCGGTGGCGGTGCTCTCCATCGCCATCTTCCGGGCCCTGGGGCGCTCCAGCATCCTGGAGAACACCATCGTCCAGACGACGGGCTCCGCGGGTGAGTCGCTCGCCTTCGGCGTGGCGGCGGCCCTGCCCGCGCTGCTCATCCTGGGCTACGACATCAGCCTCACGCACGCGTTCCTCACCGCCGCGCTGGGCGGCGTGCTGGGCGTGCTGATGATGATTCCCCTGCGCCAGGGCCTCATCGTCCAGGAGCACGGCAAGCTCACCTACCCGGAGGGCACCGCCAGCGCGGACGTGCTCATCGTGGGCGAGCAGGGCGGCACCAACGCGCGCACGGTCATCCTGGGTTTCATCATCGGCGGCGTCTACAAGTTCGCCTACTCCGGGATGAAGCTCTTCAAGGAGGCCATCGGCACGCCCATCAAGGGGCTCAAGGCCGCGACGCTCTCCACGGAGGTGTCCCCGGAGCTGCTCGGCGTGGGCTACATCATCGGGCCTCGCGTGGCGGGCATCACCTTCGCCGGCGGCGTGCTCAGCTACCTCATCCTCATCCCGATGATCTCCTTCTTCGGCAGCGGCATGGAGACGCCGCTGCTGGTGCACAACGGGATGCTGATCAAGGACATGTCTCCGGATCAGATCCGCAACGCGTACGTGCTCTACATCGGCGCGGGCGCGGTGGCGACGGGCGGCCTCATCAGCCTCATCCGGTCCCTGCCCACCATCGTGGGCGCCTTCAAGCGCAGCGTGGAGACGCTGCGCCAGTCGCGCACGCAGGGCGCCCTGCCCACGGTGCTGCGCACGGATCAGGACCTGCCCATCACGGTGGTGCTGGTGGGCAGCGCGCTGCTGATCCTGGCCATCTGGCTGGCGCCGCCGCTGCACGTGAACTTCATCTCCGCCATCCTCATCGTCATCTTCGGCTTCTTCTTCGTGACGGTGAGCGCGCGCATCACCGGTGAGATCGGCTCCTCGTCCAACCCCATCTCCGGCATGGTGGTGGCCACGCTGCTCGTCACCTGCCTCGTGTACCTGCTGTTCGGCTGGACGTCGTCGCCGGACCGCTTCATGGCGCTCACCACGGCGGCCATCGTGGGCATCGCCGCGTCCAACGGCGGCACCACCGCGCAGGACTTGAAGACGGCGTTCCTCGTGGGCGGCACGCCCAAGAAGCAGCAGATCGCCCTCTTCGTCGGCGTGCTGACGAGCGCCATGTTCATCGGCCTGGTGCTGGTGCTGCTCAACCAGGGCGCCACGGCGGTCATCCCGGAGACGCACCCGGGCGTGCAGGTGACGGAGCTGACGCAGGAGACGCGCACCCAGCACACCTACCGCTGGGCGGTGTCCCAGGACGCGCTCACCCAGCGCGGCATGACGCCCGCGCAGCTCAAGCGCTCGCTGTGGGCGGAGCGCCTGGACGTGGCGCCGGTGGACGGCGGGCTGGAGCTGCGCAGCTGGCGCCCGATGCCGCCCGAGCAGCTGTCCGGCCTCACGCTGGCGCCGGCCAACGGCCCGTCGCTGAAGCTGTCGGACGCGGGCGCCATCACCGCCGGTCCGGACCGCATCTACAAGGAAGGCTTCGTGCGCGGCGCGGACACGCCCGTGCCCGCCGGCCGCTACCTGGTGGATGACCAGGGCAGCATCCAGTACGTGGTGGACCCGGGCATCGGCGGGCGCATCAGCGAGTACGAGGGCCAGACGCTCACCCGCTACTCCGCGCCCAAGGCGCAGCTGTTCGCGCTCATCATCGACGGCATCCTCACGCAGCGGCTGCCGTGGGACCTGGTGCTGCTGGGCGTCTTCATCGCGCTGATGCTGGAGCTGTGCGGCGTGTCCTCGCTGCCCTTCGCGGTGGGTGTGTACCTGCCCATCAGCAGCAGCGCCCCCATCTTCGTGGGCGGCATGGTGCGCCACTTCGTGGACAAGCTGCGCGGCGGCAGCGCGGCGGAGTCCGAGTTCTCCCCCGGCACGCTGATGTCCTCCGGCTACATCGCGGGCGGCTCCATCGCGGGCGTGCTGATTGCCTTCCTCGAAATCGCCAGCGACGGGACCTGGACGCGCGCCATCAACCTGCCCGCCCTCTTCGGCCATGAAGGCGCGGTGGGCGCCTTCCTCAACGCCGTGGGCGAGAGCGAGCTGGCGCACCCGACGTGGTCCAACGTCTGGGGCCTGGCCTTCTTCGCCGTCCTCACCGCGGTCCTCTTCCGCTCCGCCCTCAAGGGCAAGAGCGGCGCGGAAGCCCCGCCGCCGTCGCACTGACGGCCTGAAGCACCCTCCCCGCTTCGTGCTCGCGGGGAGGCTTCCGTTACAGCCCGGGCACCGACGGCGGCACCTCCGTGTCGCCGCCGTCGAAGTCCCCCGCCCCCTTCGCGCAGACGTACTCCGCCCGCAGCGGCGTCACGATGCCGAAGGTGAAGGCGTAGACGAACGGGCTCCACCACGGCCAGTACACGTCCACCCGGGACAGGCCATGCCGGCACTCCGCCGCGGCCACGTTGGACGTCGTCAGCCCCTCCACCAGGCTCACGCCCGTGCGGGACTCCGGTGCGCCGTCGCGCGGCGCCGGACTGCGCACGCTCATGCGGAAGCAGCCCGTGAGGGACGCCAGGACCAGGGCGGACACGGCCAGTCGCTTCATGGACGGGACTCCGGACAGCAAGGGGCCCCTTGCGTAACACACCCCGGCTTCACCGCCAGTCCGCCCCATGTTGCCCAGGTGTCACGCCAACCCCCTGGATTCTGGGCGCTTCCCGAATTGGGTCCGGAACCTGGACGGGAGTACACTCAAGCTCCCCCCATCGGGGCCTTCCGCCCCCTCCGGATTCTTCAGGTTTCATGGCACAGCCCCAGAAAGTCACGGACGCGACCGCGGAACCGGAACAGTCGCCGGAGGTCCGCGAGAAGGTGGAACTGGCGAAGACGTTCGCGTTCCACCTGCTCAAGGGCATCAAGCAGATTGGCATGTACCGCCACAACGAGGCGCGCTTCCCGGAGTTCCTCTCCAAGGCGCTGGAGTCCATCTCCACGTACACGGAGAAGTTCGGACCGCTCTCGCTGAAGGTGGAGCAGCAGAACTTCATGCTGCACGGCGAGCCGCTCTTCTCCGAGGAGTCGCCGCTGCCCTACAAGTTCTTCCGCGACGGCATCCGCCAGCTCATCTTCCGCCCGGGGCTGCCGCTGGAGGAGCTCGTCACGCTCACGCTCATCGCGCTGTCGGAGCCGGAGCGCGGCGCGGACGACGTGCTCGCGCAGTTGTGGCGCGCGGGCATGCAGCAGGTGGAGTACGTGGTGGTGGAGGGCTTCTCCATGGAGGGCGCCTCCGAGGACGAGGTCCAGGTGGAGGTGGACAAGGTGGTGGGCTACCTCTACTCCCGCCTCCAGACGAACTCGGATGACTTCCTGCGCTTCGCGCGCGTGTCCGCGGAGGACCTGGACGCGAAGCTGGACGGCGTGGAGCAGCTGCGCGGCCTCGTCGTGGGCGGCCGGCACGCCTCGGACGACCTGAAGGCCCGCATCCAGCGCGAGATCACGGAGGAAGAGAACGCGCGCCTCTTCCCGAAGCTGGTGGGCGCGGTGTTCCAGGTGGTGGAAGGCGGCGTGGATGACGCGGCGCTGCTGGAGGAGATCTTCCTGCAGCTGTTGGACATGCTGCTGCTCCAGGACGACTTCGCCACGGTAAATCAGATCGTCCTCAAGCTGCGCGCGCTCTCCCAGCGCGAGGGCGGCGAGGACCTGGGGCGGCTGCTCACCAACTTCCTCCACAAGATGGGCGAGGAGCAGCGCCTCACGCGAATGGGCGAGTCGCTGAAGACGACGCGCACGCGGCAGCCGCAGGACGTGACGCGCTACCTGCAGGCGCTGGGCGTGGACTCGGTGCTGCCGCTGCTCAGCGTGCTGGAGACCATCGAGCTGCCGGAGAACCGCGTGCTCCTGTGCGACGTGCTGGCCACGTTCGCGCGCGACCTGCCGGAGCCCTTCGTCGCGCGCCTGTTGTCGGACCGGCCGCAGACGGTGCGCGACATGGTCTACATCCTGGAGAAGAGCAACCACCCGGAGCGGGTGAAGATGTTCGGCCAGGTGATGAAGAGCCCCAACCTGGTGGTGAAGCTGGAGGTCATGCAGATCATCGGCAGGGGCCGCACGGCGGAGGCCCGGCGCATCATCCTGGATGCGCTCACCGACGGCGTCTCCCAGGTGCGCATGCTGGCCGCGAAGCTGTTGCCGGAGTTCGACCGCGAGCGGGCCTTCACGGACCTGGTGCGGCAGGTGCGCGACCCCAGCTGGGACAAGAAGACGTCCGACGAGAAGGCCGCCTTCTACGCGGCCATCGGGTCCACCAACCTGCCCGCGGCGCTGTCCATGATGCAGCAGTTGCTGACGGTGAAGCCGTCGCTGCTCAACAAGCGGCGGGTGATGGAGGACAAGCTCTTGGCCATCACCGGCCTGGGCGGCGCGGGCTCCATCCAGTCCTACAAGATGTTGCAGGGCGTGGTGGAGGACAAGGCGCAGCCCTTGGAAGTCCTCACCGCGGCCCGCAAGGCGATGTACCAGACGCGCAAGGCCCTGTTCGGGGACTCGGCGCTCCCGGAAGAAGCGAGCTGACACCATGGCCGACAATCTGAAGATCAATCAGACCCAGGACGAGAACCTGGGCGAGTACGGTCGAGAGCACAACGAGAAGCTCCAGAACCTGTCGCGCTCCATGCTCGCGGGTCTCTACATGCTGGTGCGCTCTGTGAAGATGTATGACCCGGAGAACGCGGTCTTCGAAAAGCCGCTCCACCAGCTCCAGGACATCATCAACCAGATCATCGGCAAGGAAGGCCGGCTGGAGCTGACGGGCGTCAAGGACTCGTTCTACCTGAACGGCATGCTGGTGAAGGTGGACCTGAACTCCATCGAGAACCAGCGCTACCTGCTGTCGGAGATGCGCTCCAAGGACGTGGGCGGCATCACGCTGACCAAGCCCGTCACCACGCAGGAGTTGAAGAACTTCGTCTGGATCTTCAGCAAGGAGCAGTCCGCCACCGCGGAGGAGGACGGCCTGCAGGGGCGCAAGCTCCTCAACATGCGCGTGGCCAAGTTCTCCAAGCTGAAGGAGAAGCTCAACAAGGACATGGACACGCCGGGCGACCAGAAGGTCGACCGCAAGAAGTACGCGATGACCGTGTACGCCCGCGCGGTGTTCTTCCTGCAGAAGTACCTGGAGTCCGTGCGCGCGGGGAAGCCCATTGGCTCGTCGCGCGCGCTGCGCCTGGTGCAGGACTTCGTGGACATCTCCTACGATCAGCGCACCCACTTCCTGGGCATGACGACGCAGAAGCGCGAGGAGGACTACCTCGTCTACCACCAGGTGAACGTGGCGCTGATGTGCATCGTGTTCGGCGCGGAGCTGGGGCTCACCAAGCCGCAGCTGCGCGACCTGGGCTACATCGCGCTCTTCCACGACGCGGGCATGACGACGCTGCCGGAGGAGCTGGCCACCAAGCGCGGCGCGCTCACCGCGGACGAGAAGACGACGGTGGCCCGCGCGCCGCTCATCAGCGTGCGCAACATCCTGATGGAGAAGGGCTTCAGCCGCTCCACGCTGCTGCGCGTGGTGACCACGTTCGAGCACAAGACGGACTACGGCACCGCGGTGCGGGACGCGCGCGGCAACATCCAGATGATCATCCCCAAGACGAACCTGGGGGTGTACGCGAAGATCATCGCCATCTGCGACGCCTACGACGCGCTCACCTCCCGCAGGCCCTACCGGGACGCGTACGGCCCGGAGGTGGCGCTGATGCTGATGTGGACGGAGATGCGCCAGAAGTTCGACCCGGAGCTCCTGGCCGTCTTCATGCGGGTGATGGCCATCCAGCCCATCAAGGTCCTCTCCCGCCGTCAGCAGCAGCTCAGCGTTTCCGGCCTGTAGCCTTCTTCGCCGCCGGCTTCTTCTGCGCGGGCTTCGCCTTCGTGGGAGGCCCGGCGGGAATGCTCGCCTCGCGCAGCACGGTGAGCGCCTTCTGGAAGTCCTCCGGCAGGGGGGCCTCCAGGTCCAGCGCCTTGTGGGTGCGCGGGTGTTCGAAGGCCAGGCGCCACGCGTGCAGCGCCTGGCGGCCCAGCGCCTCCTGGGCTTCCGCCACCGCGCCCTTCGCCTTGCGTCCGGCGCCGTAGAGCGCGTCGCACAGGAGCGGGTGTCCGGCCTCCGCCAGGTGGACGCGGATCTGATGCGTGCGGCCGGTGAGCAGGTCCACCTCCACCAGCGCGGCGCCTTCGAAGGCCTCGCGCACGCGGAACAGGGTGATGGCGGGCTTGCCCTCCTTCACCTTGCCGGTGAACTTCTGGCGGTGGATGGGGTGGCGGCCGTAGAGCGTCTCGATGCGCCCCTCCGCAGGTGGCACGCCATGCACCAGGGCCAGGTACGTCTTCTGGACCTCGCGCGTCTTGAAGGCCTTCTGGAGCGCCACCAGGGCCTGCTCGTGCTTGGCCACGACGAGGCAGCCGGTGGTGTCCTTGTCCAGCCGGTGGACGATGCCGGGGCGCAGTTCGCCGCCCACGCCGGCCAGGTCCTTCACGCGGTGCAGGAGCGCGTTGACCAGCGTACCGGACGCGTTGCCCGCCCCCGGGTGCACCACCATGCCGGCGGCCTTGTCCACGACGACCAGGTCCCGGTCCTCGTGCAGCACGGACACGGGCAGCGCCTCCGCCTGGGGAATCGCGGCGACGGGCGCGGGAACGTGGAGGACCAGCGCCTCGCCTCCGCGCAGGCGCTGCGCGGCCTTGGCGGGCTTGCCGTCCGACAGCACGTGGCCGTCGGCGATGAGGCCCTGGAGGCGGGAGCGGGTGAGGTCCGGGAACGCGCGGGCCAAGTACGCATCCAGCCGCTCGCCCCGGGCTTCGGGGAGGGCGCGGTGCTCGCGCGTGTCGGGTGAGGCCACGGTGGTGGGCGCTACCAGATCTTCGACTTCACGTGCGCCTTGGAGCGCAGCACGATGTCGTTGATGGCGCGCTCGAAGAAGTTCGCCTGGGAGCTGATCTCCGCGCTCACGCGGCTCTTGTAGAGCGCGCGCCCCTCTTCCAGTTCCTCCTTGAGGACCTCGAAAAGGTTGTCCTGCTCGATGCCCTTGATGATCTTCTGCTCGTTGTAGAGCGAAATATCGGAGGCGATCGCGCGGGCGAGTCGCATCGCCTTGACCTTTTCCTCTTCCGTCATCGTGCCACTACTTAGGCACCCACCCCGTGCGAGTCAACTTTTCCCGTCGCACGGGAGGGGGCCTGGCCGACTCCCGGTCAACGGCCCGACTTGGCGGGTTTCTCGGAGAACAGCGCGAGGTAGCTCTTGGACACGCGCAGGGGGTCCAGGCCGAGCTCGCGGGCGAGGTTCATGAGGATGCCGCGCAGGTACACGGTGGTGGGCAGCGCGGTGTAGCGGTCCGCCTCCACGTTCTCCAGGTGACGCACGGAGATGCGGGTGCGGTCGGCCAGCTGCTGGATGGTGAGGCCCCGGGCCTCCCGGACGCGCCGGAGCAGCTCGCCGTTGAACTCGGCGTCGGAGGGGATGTCCACGCCCCGGGGGCGGGCCTCGCGGACCTTGGCGGCCACCTGGGCCAGCGCGGACTCGGCGGTCGCGATGGCGGAGTCCTGGGCCAGGACCTGGGCGTCCCCCAGCTTGCGGACCGTGGGGCCCTTCACGCTGCCCGGCCCCGTGGGGCCGTTCTGCGGAGGACGCGAGTCGATGGGGCGCGACGTCAGCGGCCGGACAGCGGCGCGGGAAGCCCCGGTGGCCGGCACCCGGGCCAGCGCGGTGGTGCTGGAGTCCAGGGTGGGGTTCGGATCCGACTCGCCCTGGGTGGTCGTCACGGCGGCCGTGGCGGAGGCGGGCTCGGGGCTGGGGACAACGGATCCGGCCTCAGGGGCCTGGGGCGAGGCGACAGGCGTGGCGCTGGCTTCCGGCGCAGAACCTGTTTCCGACACGGGTGCCGTGGCCACTGGAGCGGCGGGCGTGGCGCTGGCTTCCGACGCGGGCGTCGCGGCCACCGACGCGGACGTCGTCGCCACCGGCGCGGCAGGCGTGGCACTGGCCTCGGACATCGTCGCCACCGGCGCGGCGGGCGTGGCACTGGCTTCCGGCGCGGGCGTCGCGGCGACCGGCGTGGCGCTGGCCTCGGGCGTCGCGGCCACTGGCGTAGCGCTGGCCTCGGGCGCGGGCGTCGCGGATACCTGCGCGGTGGGCGTGGCACTGGCCTCGGGCGCGGGCGTCGCGGCCACGGTATGGGTATCCGCGGCGGACTGGGACACCGGGACCTCTGTTGCCTCGGAGGCAACAGGAGCCTTGAGGACCTCCACGCGGTCCGGCGAGCCCACGGCGGAAGGCTCCGCGGCTACCGGGGACTCCACGGCGGAGCTTGCAGGCGCGGGAGAAGCTCCGGCCGGAGGCAGGACTTCCGCTGGGGACGCGACCGCCTTCGCAGAGGCCTCCACGGCATTGGGGGCCGAGGCAGCCAGCGCGTTCTCGGCGCCGGAGGACTTCGCGTCCACGGCGGGGACCGGAGCTTCAGCGGCTCCCCTGCCCTGGCCGCGCAGCGGATTCGCGGGGACGTAGACGAACGACAGGCTCCGGGTGAACGAGGCGCGGAAGGCCTCCACCACCGCCACGCCTCCCACCATCACCGGCTCGGAGGGCACGCCTGGAGCGTCCTTCCCCGAGGACTCCTGCCGCTTCGACTCCTCACCGCGCATCCGCTCCTCGCTCTTTCCAGGCGTCCCACTCGCGTGAGGCGCCTCCCCTTCATTGTCGTTCACGGAAGCCGCGGCCTTCAGTCGCGACTCCGCCTCCAACCGTTCAGCATCCACCGCACCAGCGGCCTTCGCCAACGCCGCCGCGGCGGTCGCCAGGGCCTCCGCGACACGCGCGGCCGAGTCCACCGCGCCCGCCGCCTCCGCCGTCGCGGCGGCCTTCGCGAGCCGCTCCGTGGACAGCCCGATGGAGCGGTCATACTCGACGCGCAGGTCCGCGTCGGTGAGCATCTCCATCGCTTCGTTCATCCGTTCACGCAGCGCTTCCACCTGATCCGGATCCCCCAGCGCGTACACCGCGATGGAATCCGGCGAATACAGCTCCATCAGGCGCTGATGGGCCGCGCGGATCTCCGTGTCGGTCGCCGTGGGCGGCACCTCCAGGAGCTCGTAGTAGGTCTGCTGCGCGAAGGGCTTCATGGGATGGCGGACTCGGAGGAAAGGCCGTCGAGCGTCAGGATACGCGCGGCGATGCGCTGGAGTCCCTGGGACACGGGCGAGTCGGGCCGCTCGAGGAGCACCGGCTTGCGCTTGCGCACCGCGCGCCATGCTTCATCGTCGTGGCGCAGGGCGCCCAGGTCATCCATGTCGATGCCGAAGAACTTCTTCCACGCGGACACCATCGCGGCGCCGACCTTCTCGTCCGCGTCCGTGCGCGCCTGGTTCACCACGAGCCGCACGTGGAACGCCGCCAGCTCGCGCTCCAGCCGCTCCGCGTCCGAAGGGGCCTTGCGCCGCACCTGCGCGACGATGTCGTGCAGCGTCCGCAGGCCGCCCTCGCGGGTGGACAGCGCGCCATCGACCATGTCCTGGATGCCGTAGCGCGCCTCCGTCTGCTGGAGCTTGCGGAAGAAGGCCGCCTTGACGAAGCGGTACGCGTTCTCCACGGACGTGGGCTCCGGCAGCACAACGAGCAGGCCGTGGTCCGCGATCAGGAAGAAGTCGAGCGTGTTGAAGCTGGTGCCCGCGCCCAGGTCCAGGATGAGGTAGTCCGCCGTCGTCTGGGACAGCAGCGTGCGCAGCAGCTTCTGCTTCTGCGCGTACTTGAGGTTCGCCGCGTCCAGCGAGTCCTGCGCGCCGGCGATCAGCGACAACCCCGGTACGCCGGTGGCGACCATCACCTCTTCGAGGTTCGCCTTCCCGCGCCGCAGGAAGTCCGACAGCGTGGCCTCCGGAGGACCCACGCCCAGGCAGGTGTGCAGGTTGGCGCCGCCCAGGTCCGCGTCCACGAGCAGCACCTTCTGGCCTGCCTGCGCGAGCGCGACGCCCAGGTTGGCGGACACCATCGACTTGCCGATGCCGCCCTTGCCGCCGCCCACCGCGATGATCCGCCGCGCGCGGGGGCGCCGGGCGAGGCCCGCGGGTCCCGAGGGCGACACGTCATTGCCTGCACGCGGCGAGGTGCCAGCCAGCGAGGCGGGAGCGGATGGAGGCAGGGGGGCGGGCTTCACGAAGGCTCGCATCAAAGCCCGTCCTACCGCCCGAGTCGACACCCCGCCATTTCACGGCCGGCCCCCGAGCGCCCGGGGCCCGCGCCCCGGCGCCAGGAGGCTCGGGGGGCAGGCGGCCGGGGAGCCGTTCGCTGTCACTCGTCGAGCAGCTCGACGTTCCAGTACGACACGTCCGCGAGGTGCAGGAACGGCAGCCACTCGCGGTAGGTGATCTTGCGGATGGCGCCGCGGAACAGCGGCGTCCAGCGCGGCCGGACGGGCTTCTTGAGCAGCCGCATCCCGGCCTGTTCCGGAGTACGTCCGCCCTTCTTCAGGTTGCAGGGCACGCAGGAGCACACGACGTTCTCCCACGTCGTCTTGCCGCCCTGGGTGCGCGGGCTGACGTGGTCCAGGTTGAGCTCGCTGCGGGGCAGCTGCTTCGCGCAGTACTGGCAGGTGTCGTTGTCGCGCGCGTAGATGTTGAGGCGCGAGAAGCGCACCTTGGCGCGCGGCAGGTGGTCATACGCGCCGAGCACGAGGACGCGCGGCACGCGGATGGTGCGGTCGATGGTGGTGATGCTGTCCTGGGTGGCGCTGAGGGCGGCCCAGTCCTCGAACTCATACAGGCGGTACTGCTCGTCGATGGCTTTGGCGACGCCCTGATACAGCAGGGAAAAAGCCCGTTTGACTGACGTCACGTGAACCGGTTGGTAGTACCGGTTTAAAACGAGCACGGCGCTGTTGATCATGGCTGGCTTCCCGAACGGGCGGCCGCCACAGCCTGCGCGACCTGCCCCAGGTCCTCCTCTGAGAGACACCGGACGTCGAGAACGACCTCGTCATCCGCAATCCTGCCAATAACCGGCACCTCGGCTTCGCGCAGACGTTCCAGGAATACTTTCGGCGCTTCTACGGTGAGGCTGCAAGCGTAGGAAGGCAACCGGGACAGCGGCATGGCACCTCCACCCACCTGTCCATCCACGGACACGACCCGGCCCTCGACGCCGCGCGCCGCGAGCATGGCCGCCAGGCGTTCGGCACGGGCTTGCAACAAAGCCGGTTGCTGGGTGAGCAGGCTTTGGGTGGGAACCGCCTCCGGGCGGCCATCCCGGTACAGCTCCAGCGTCGCCTCCAGGGCCGCGACCGTCATCTTGTCGACACGCAGCGCACGTGTGAGCGGGTGGGATTTGATGCGCTGAAGCAGGTCCGCCCGGCCGACGATGACGCCCGCCTGGGGACCGCCAAGGAGCTTGTCGCCAGAGAACGCGACGACATCCGCGCCATCCCGGATCGCCTGCCCTACGGTGGGCTCCGAGGTGAGCCCCGGGCCAGACAGCGGCACGAGCGCGCCGGAGCCCAGGTCCTGGAACACAGGCACGTTACGGGAGCGTCCCAGTTCGGTGAGCTCCGCGAGGGACGCCTCTTCCGTGAAGCCAACAAGCGCGAAGTTGGAGCGGTGGACCTTCACGATGAGGCCGGTCTCCGGGCTCATCGCGTTGGCGTAGTCCGCACGACGCGTGCGGTTGGTGGTACCCACTTCAACGAGCTTCGCGCCGGACTGACGCATGACGTCCGGGATGCGGAATCCGCCACCGATCTCGACAAGCTCACCGCGGGACACGATGCACTCACGGCCGGAAGCAAGCGCGGCCAGGACGAGCAGCACGGCGCCCGCGCAGTTGTTGACGACGATGGCGTCCTCCGCGCCGGTGAGCGTGCGCAGCAGACCGATGAGCGGCGCGTAGCGGCTGCCACGCTCGCCTTCGTCCAGGTCGTATTCGAGGTTGGAGTAGCCCCGGGCCACGGCGACCACGCGCTCCACGGCCTCAGGAGCGAGAGGTGCGCGCCCAAGGTTCGTGTGAAGCACGACGCCGGTGGCGTTGATCACGCGACGGAGGTTCGGAGTGGCCACGGACGTGAGCGCCGCCTCCACGTCCGCATCCTCGAAGGGGCGCAGGTCACCGGCGAGAAGCCGGGAGCGCACGCGTTCGACAGCGAGTCGCAGCGCCGCGACCGCGCGGGCATGGGGAAGGTTCGCGAGCCGGGACTCCAGCGACGGCCGCCGCAGGAGTTGTTCGATGGACGGAAGGCCGCGCAGCAGTGCGTTCTTGCCATCCGGAGAGTTCGACGCAGCGCCCATGCCCGGGACTCTACTCCCCGGGCTCGCGCCCCCCCAACCGTGTCAGGAGAGCAATCCCAGACATCAGTACGTCACCAACCGCCGTACGGAACGGTGATCGCCTCCATGTAGTGGCCACTGGGGTCCTGGAAGTAGACCCCACGTCCTCCGTCATGGGTGTTGATCTGGTTCTCCTGGTGACCAAACGGGTCAGCCCAGTGCTGGATCTTCCGGTCGCGGATCTTGGCGATCAGCGAATCGAAGACCTCCTCCGTCACCAGGAATGCGTAGTGCTGACCATGGATGGCGTCCTGCGTGGTCATGTAGTCAAGCGACGCCCCATCCGTCAGCTTCACCACCTGGAAGTGACCGAAGGGCTTCGGCTCCGGCAGCCCGAGCAACTCCGCGAGGAATCGCGCGGACGCGACCTTGTCCTTCGCATGGATGATCGTGTGGTTGAATTTGACAGACATGGAGGCCCCCCTGCGGGAAAGGAGCCTCCTATAACGCGCGCCCGTGCTGGAGTGCCAGCGGCCACAGCTTCGCCAGTTCAGCGCGCAGCACCGTGGCGCTCGCGTAACGCTCCTCGGGCTGCTTCCGCATCAGCTTGAGGACGACTTGCTCGAAAGCTTCCGGCAACTCTGGACGCCGCGTCCTCGGAGGCACGGGCGTTTCCTGCACGTGCATCAGCATCAGCGGAACAGGCTGGGCATGACGGAATGGCAGTTGCCCGGTGAGCAGCTCGTACGCAACCACTCCCAAGGCGTACAGGTCCGTGGCCGGAGACACCTCCGCCCCCTTCACCTGCTCCGGCGCCATGTACTCTGGCGTCCCCAGCGTCGCGCCCTGGGCCGTGTTGCCCATGACATGCGCGCTCTTGGCCAGGCCAAAGTCCATCAGCTTCAACACACCCGTGCGCGTGATGAACAGGTTCCCCGGCTTCACGTCCCGGTGCAGCACCCCGTGCGCGTGCGCGTGCTCCAGCGCCACCGTCGCGTGCGTCAGCCACCGCAAGGCATTGGCCAGC
This sequence comes from Corallococcus sp. M7, assembly GCF_054512695.1. Lineage (NCBI taxonomy): Bacteria > Pseudomonadati > Myxococcota > Myxococcia > Myxococcales > Myxococcaceae > Corallococcus > Corallococcus sp. M7. The sequence goes on along the minus strand of NZ_CM137252.1, from coordinate 3,871,217 downwards.
GTGGGGCGCCCCTCCTGCATCACCTGCCGCAGGTCCCTCCCATCCAGCAGCTCCACCGTCAGGTAATGCCGGTCCCCATCCGAGCCCACGTCGAACACATGCAGGATGTTCACGTGCTCCAACGCCCGGGCGTGCTCCACCTCCTGGCGGAAGCGCGTCACCATCGCCTCGTCCGCGTGCGGCACCGCCAGCACCTTCAGCGCCACGCGCTGCTGCTTCTTCACATCCAGCGCCTGGTAGACCGCCGACGTGCCGCCCACGCCCAGCCACTTCTCCACCCGGTAGCGGCCCGCCACCACCTGCCCGGGGACGAGCCCCTGGTTCGTTGGCGCGGGCGGCCGGGGCGTCACCGCCCCCTGGAGCAATGTGCCTCCCGGAGACACGGGCGTCCGCACCTGCGGGAGCGTGGGCTCCAGACCGTTTTCGTCCAGCGCCTTGCCATGCAGGGCCTCCGGGCCCAGGTAGGCCACGCCTCCGCTGTCAGGATCCTTGGGTATCACCCGCCCTCCCCTCTCACGGCTCCAGCAACGAGACCGGCGCCGGCGCACCCGCGCCTTCGAGGTCCAGGTGCGGCGTGGGCAGGTTGTACTCCGCGGCGGCGAGCGTGGCCTCCACCATGATGGGGCCCGAAATCTCCGAAGGCTCGCCCTGGCAGAGCACCTCCACCACGTGCTCCAGCGTCCACTTGCCCATGCGGCTCACCTCCAGCCGCTGGCCGTTGAACTTCGCCGTGTCCGCCAGCTGGCCGCTCGCGGTGAGCTTCGCCTCCACCGAGTCCCCCAGGTAGCCGCGCGCCAGGTTCAGCACCCGGTCAATTACCGCGCTCCAGGCCTGCAGGTGCGTGCGGTCCTGCGCCTCGTCGATGATGTCCAGGCCCACCTGCAGCCGCTCCATGCGCTCCAGGAACTGCTGCACCAGCTTGCCCCGGATGATGCGGCCGTGCTGCGGGGCGATCATCTCCACCGCGGGCGTGAGCTTCCGGATGGCCGCCACCGCGCGCACCAGCGCCGAGTTCACCGGCATGTAGATCTGGTGGAACGCCCGGATGCCATTCCAGTCGGACTCATCCGCCCACAGGCCCTGCGCCTTGCTGTCCGTGAGGCCGCCGAAGAGGTCCCCCGTGAAGAGCACCCGCGTCTGCGGGTCGTAGAGCATCACCGCGCCCCGGAAGTGGCAGAACGGCGACGGCACCGGCAGCAGCTTGTGCCCCGTGGGCACGCTCAGCCCCGCGGCGAACTTCTCCGTCGGGATGAAGCGGTTTCGCGGCAGGTTGAAGTGGACGATGAGCCGCCAGGTGTCCTCGGAGCACAGGATGCTCGCGCGAGGCGAGTAGCGCGCCGAGATGATGTTCGCGGACGAACCCACGTCCGGATCCTGGTGGTTGATGAAGAGCGCCGACAGCCGGTCCATCCCGCCAATCAGCGACACCACCTTCGTGTGGATGGTGGAGAAGTCGCTGCTCGACCCGGGGTCGATGAGGAGGTTGAACTCGGAGGGCTTCTTCGTCCGTTGATCCGTCCCCCGAAAGCGGCGCAGGTATGGATTGGCGAAGAAGATGCCGCCGGGCTCGCGCTTCCCGACCCAGAAGGTCTCGGGGGCGATCTCCACGGCGGTGCGGTTGAGGTCTATTTGTTGAGGGCTGGGGGCGCTGGGCTGGCTCATGGCGTGTTTCCTTCACGCAAACGAGGGGGTGGAACTGCGCCTCGATCCTACCAGTCCACCGCCACCCCGCGTCCCCTTCTGGGGCCCGTCACCGGCAGGGCATGAGCCACGCTTCTCGCTCCGCGCCCTGCCAGCAATCAGGACCAATTCAGTACTCGCCCGACTCCTTTCCCGGCCGGTCGTCGAAGAGCTGCACCCACCGTCCGTCGAACCCGCCGTTCTGCGGCAGGTACCACCCGCCCTGCAGGAAGAAGCCCTGCTCCTGGCCGTCCTTGTCGTCCGTGACGCCCGAGTGCACGAAGTAATCGTGCTGCCACCAGTACGCGTTCGCTGACGCCGGGTAGCCGCTGGCGCTCATCCGCGTCTGGTCCCGCGAGTCCACCGCCGTGCCCGCCCAGACCTTGTCGCCGAACGAGCCGCCGCCACCGCCCGTGTCCGACGCCTTGTCGTTCAGCTCGAACGTGCCGAAGAACCACGCCTTCGACGGGTAGCCCTCGCGGTCGTCCTGGTTCTCCACATCGCGCGTCTTGGAGAAGAAGCGCTGCATCCCCGTGCTCACCTCCGCCTGCCCCGCCTCGTTCACCACCGGGCTCTCCAGGAAGAAGAACCGAGGCGAGTCCGGCAGCCAGTGCGTCGCATAGCCCCCGGACTCCCAGTGCGTCGGGAGGATGTCCGCGATGTCCTGCAGCTCGTACGTGACGCGCTTCACCGCGGGCCAGTTGGCGGAGTCCCCGTTGTCGTAGCGGCTGGCCAGCGCGTCCGCCGTGGAGTACCGCACCGGCTGGGCGTTGAACGCCGCCACCGCCGCCCCGTCATCCTCCGGCACGAACACGTAGTGCAGCTTCTTGCGCCCGTCGTCGTTGTTCACGTCCGCCTCCGCCTTGCCACCGGACGCCATGCGGCCCGCGAAGAACGAATACGGATCCGTCACGAAGCGCAGCTCCTGCCCGTGCGGCGCCAGCAGCTTGTCGGACCACTCCGCCTGCCAGATGAGCAGGTGGCTGCCCGTGCCCGTCTGCATGAACTGGAGGTCGCTGCTGCCCGCCCGGCGCACCACGTTGCGCTTGTGCTGCGTCACCACCGCGAACGCCACGGACTCCCCGCTGCCCGGGTTGCCCACCACGTTGCGAATCTGGAGCTCGACGCGCTCCCAGTCGTGGAGCTGCCAGTTGCCCGCCGCGTTCTTATCCAGCGCGTGATACAGGTGATACACGAGGACGAGGTTCTTCCCCCCGTCCATGAACTCGATCAGCGACGTGTACAGCGTCGGCCGGATGCGCCACTTGTCGAACGCGCTGGGCCCCACGCGTGACGCGTCCACGTACTGGTTGATCTGCTTCCAGTGCAGCTTGTTGTTGGAGAAGTCCCCGTCCTGGTCGAAGTCGAAGCTCGTCAGCCAGTCGTAGCCGTGCTCGTTGCCGTTCGCGTTCGCGCGCTTGAAGATGACCGGCGCGTAGTAGCGCAGGAACGCCTGCCGCTGCGCGTTCGTCAGCGACCAGGCCTGCGCTTCCGCTTCAGCCGGAAGACACAGGCCCACCAGGGTGAATACCGCTACTGCCAGGGGAGCGATTCGCGTTCGGAGGGGGAGCATGGCGGCCGACGAAATCACGGCCCGCCCGTCCCCCTCCACAAAGAAAGCGCGAATTCAGGTTTCAGCCAGGATTACACACTAACGCGATGCACTAGGCATCACCGGCACCTTCGGCGCGCGGCCATAGAGCAGCTGGTAGGTGTTGTAGGAGCGCAGCACGCGCTTGATGTAGCCGCGCGTCTCCGCGATGGGGATCTCCTCCACCCACGCGTCCAGCGCCAGGTCCGGCTTCGCCGCGCGCCAGCGGTTCACCGCGCCGGAGCCCGCGTTGTAGCTGCCCACCGCGTAGGGCGTGTGGCCCTTGAACTGCTTGATGAGGCCGCCCAGGTAGTGCGCGCCGAAGCGGATGTTCAGCTCCGGCTGGAGCAGCGAGTCCACGGTGAACTTCTTGATCTTGAGCTCGCGCGCCACGCCCTTCGCCGTGGAGGGCATCAGCTGCGTGAGCCCCATGGCGCCGGCCCAGGACAGGGCCTTGGGATCCAACGCGCTCTCCTCGCGCATCAGCGCCTGGAGCAGGTCCGGCTCCACGCCTGCGGGCGCGGTGTGCTTTTCAATCAGGTCGCGGAACGCGTTGGGATAGGCCACCTCCCACACGGGCCGCGTCTGCGGCGTGATGCGCCCGCTCAGGTCCTTGCGCAGCGCGAGCCGCGCGATGGCGTGCGCCGAGCGCGCGTCGCCAGACTGCGACAGCACCATCACCAGCAGCCGCATGGACTCCGGCGGCTGGTTGGCGCGGTTCACCAGCATCAGCTCCGACGGCACGGAGTCCGCGAAGCCCAGGCGCAACAGCTCCACGCCCGCGCGGAAGTGCGGGTCGTCCCCCATGGGGCCCGCGAACATCGGCCAGGGGCTGGCGGCCTCCGGCACGTCGAAGATGGACGCCGACACGGCCTCCAGCCGCTTGGGGTCCAGCTCGCCCAGCTTCGAGCGCGCCATCAGGCCGTAGTATGTGGCCGGGTGCTCCACCGCGAGCTTCTCCATCAGCTCCGCGGCGCCCTGGATGTTGCCGCGCTCCTCCAGCGTGCGCGCCCGCCAGTAGCGCGCGCGCTCCACGTCGTAGGACTCGTCCGCGTTGGCGAACTGCTCCTCGATGCGGTCCAGGAAGGAGAAGCCCCCGTCCTCCGCCTTCGACGTGCGCGCCACCCAGAAGGCCTTGAAGAGCGCCTCGCCCAGGAAGTCGCCCTTGGGGTACAGCCGGGCCACTTCATCCAGCCGCGCCATGGCCTCCTTGGGGCGGTTGGTCTTCACGTACAGGTCGGCCGCGTAGAAGAGCGCGTCGTCCGCGAACGAGTGGTCCGGGAACTCCTTCGCCAGCCGCTCGTAGGTGTCCGTGCCGCGCTGCTGATCCACGATGGAGCGCGACGAGCCCAGCACGTAGAGCGCGCGGGCCAACAGGTCGCGGTCCTTGCACTGCTCCACCACCGGCGTGAGGATCTGGATGGCGGCCGTGTGCTGGCGCTCCTTGCGCTGCCCCTTGCCGAACGCGAAGTGCGCGCGGCACGCGAGCGCGTCCGGCAGCTTCAGCGTCTTGAGCATCGGCTCCAGGATGGCCATGCCCTGCTTGTTGCGGTGCGCTTCAATGAGCGCCTCCGCGCGGCCCACCTTGGCGTCCACGGGCGGCGTCTGCCCCTTGAGGCGCTTCTCCACCTGCTTGACGATGGGCGACAGGGGCTGGGCTGCCCACAGCTTCCACAGCGCGGCCTTCTCCGCCGCCTTGTCCTTCTTCTCCACCGCCAGGTCCGCCGTGGCGATGAGCGCCTCCGCGCCCACGTTGCGGCCCCAGCCCGTCATCATGCGCTGGGTGAGCGGCGTCAGCGCCTCCATGGCGCCGTCGTAGTCCTTCTTCTTGCGCAGCACGCGCGCCAGGCCCAGGCGCGCGTCCACGTACATGCGCGAGCCTTCCGGCACCTGCTTGAAGCTGGCCGCCGCGTCATCCAGCCGGCCCTGGGACTCCAGCGCCACGCCCGCGTGCGTGAGGCAGCGGTCCTTCAGCGCCGGGTAGTCGTTGGCGAGCGCCGCCATCTCCGTCGCCGCCGCCTTGTCGTCCCCGGCCCGCACCGCGGACAGCGCGCGCAGGTAGCGCACCGGCGGGCTGTCCCCTTCACCCTCCAGCAGCGCGCGCGCCTTGGTGTACTGGCCCTTGTCGAACGCGTCCTTCGCGTCCTTCTTCTTGCCGTCCGCGAAGTACGGCGTCAGGTCCTCCAGCCCGTAGCGGCGCCCGCGGTGCACCACCGGCGTGGGCGGCACGATCCCGGGGAAGGCCGGGTTGAACACCTGCACGTAGCCCACCGGCAACGGCGCCTTGTCCGCGTCCGGCGGCGGCGTCAGCTGCGCCTCCGACGGCGCGCTGTCGGTGCGCGTCGTGGGGGCCTGATCCGTGTCGTCGCTGGGAGCCGGGGCCGTGGCGGCCGGAGCCGTGGCGGCCGGGGCCGTGCTGGGGACGGCGGGGGCGGGAGCCTGCGCGGACAACAGCGCCGCGGAGGCGAGGAGGGCGAGATGCTGGAGGGACACTTTCATTCGCGGGGGCCTCGGGGACCCTGGGAGATGCGCTCGGGCACGCCCGAGGACAACTGGGGATGGTTGGAAAATTTCCAGCCCCTGACAGAGGTTAGACTGTCCGCCTGCACATGGATATCCGCACCCAAAGCGCACTGCTCGCTTCCATCATCGGTCTGGCGCTGGGCGTGTCCATGTTGTTGCGCCCCGGACGGCCCCGGGTCCTCACGCTCTACTCCGTCTTCACCCTGACGGTCGCCGGGTACTACCTCAGCCTCTTCTTCCACAGCATCTTCCCCCCTCAGGACTACCCCTGGGTGTCCCGCATCGCCCTCGGGGCGACGGTGCTCGTCGTCTCCCTGGTGCCCGGGGCGGCGGTCGCCTTCTTCCTCGAGTTCCTGGGGGTCAGCAAGGGCGCCCATCAGGTCGGCCGGCGGCTCGCCCTCCTGTCCGGCGTGCTGGGTCTGACCGTCGCCGTTACACCGTTGGCGGACAAACCTTGGGCCCGTCTGGCGCTGGGCGCCTGGGTGCTGGGCACGTTGTTCACTTCCGTGTCCTTGCTGGTGCACCGGGTGCGCACGACGGAGTCGCGCATCGAGCAGTTCCGGCTGGCGTACCTGGCCATTGGCGCGGGCGCGGCGGTGCTGTTCAACGGGTTGGACTTCCTGTCGCGCAACGACATCCCGTTCCCCACGCTGGGCCCCGTCTTCGCGACGCTCTACCTGTTCTTCCTCGCGCAGACGCTCTTGCGGCTGCGGCTGATGGACCTGCACGAGCTCTTGGGGAAGATCGCCTCGCAGACGGTGCTGGCCATCATCCTGGCGTCGGTGTTCACGGTGCTGACGGCGTGGGTGGACGAGAACACGTCGCTCTTCGTCTTCAACACGGTGGTGGCCGCGTTCGTCATCCTCATCCTGTTGGATCCACTGCGCACCAAGGTGGAGGAGATGGTGGTGCGCATCTTCTTCCGCGAGCGCTTCGCGCTCTTGGGCACGCTGAGCACCCTGCGCGTGCGCATGGCGTCCGTCATCGAAATCTCCGAGCTGGCGAACGTGGTGCTGGACGCGCTACACGAGACGGGGCGCGTGACGCACGCGTCGGTGTACCTGATCGCGGAGGACCGGCCGGGCTACCGGCTCCTGGACTCGCGCGGACCCTGCCGGTGGCGCTGCTGGACACGGCGGCCGCGCGCGGCGTGCTCTTCGCGGTGGCCAGCGGGCAGAAGGCGGTGCTGCTGGAGAACATCGAGCGGCGCATCTCCGTGATGCGGGTGCAGGCGGTGGAGGGCAAGCGCTTCCGCGATGAGCTGAAGCGGCTCAACGACACGCGCGCCGCGCTGCTCCAGATGAAGGCCGGCATCAGCGTGCCGCTGATGGGCAATGACCGCGTCATCGGCTTCCTGAACCTGTGGGACGAACGGGTGCCGGAGGCGTACGCGTCGGACGAAATCGCGCTCATCCTGGAGGTCTCCGAGCGGATGGCGACGGTGCTGGAGAACTCCAAGCTGTACGAGAAGATCCGCGAGCGCGACCGCCTGGCGGCGCTGGGTGAGATGGCGGCAGGCCTGGCGCACGAAATCCGCAATCCGCTGGGCGCCATCAAGGGCGCGGCGCAGTGCCTGGACCCGAAGAAGCTGCCGGGCGAGGACGGCGAGTTCCTGGACGTCATCGTGGAAGAGGTGAACCGGCTCAACGGCGTGGTGACGGCGTTCCTGGACTACTCGCGTCCGCTGAAGCAGAGCTTCGGGCCCACCGACCTCAACGAGGTGGTGACGCGCACGATGCGGCTCATCCAGAACGACATGCCGGCCACGGTGGAGCTGGCGGTGGAGCTGGACCTGCGCCTGCCTCGCTCAGAAGGCGACGCGGAGCAGCTCAAGCAGGTGCTGATCAACCTGGTGCAGAACGCGGTGCAGGCGCTGGGGCCGCAGCCGGGCCGCATCACGGTGCGCACGGAGAAGCCGGAGCGCTTCGGCGACCTGCGCAGCGCGGGCGGCGAGTTCGTGGAGGTGCGCGTCTCCGACACCGGCCCGGGCATCCCGGCGGATCAACAGCCGCACATCTTCGTGCCCTTCTTCACCACGAAGCAGAAGGGCACGGGCCTGGGGCTCGCCATCTGCCAGCGCATCGTGAAGAACCACGGCGGCAGCATCAGCGTACAGAGCAAGGTGGGCGAAGGCACCACGTTCATCATCCGCCTGCCAGCGCTCCCCTCCGAGCAGGTGGAGGGCTCCCTGCCGGACGGCACGCCCGCGCCGCCCACGCGCCCCTCCCAGCCCGCCCTCCCCGTCCCGGAGGAGCTGCGCGAACCCACGCCGGCCCCGAAGACGCCCGAACCCAAGCCGAAGAAGGAGAAGCGCCGCCGCGCGGGCTGAGGCGCGCGGCATCCCGTTTCCGGGAAAGACCCGGTAGGCTGAGGGGGCCATGCAGGCGTGCCCCTACTGCCAGACGACGATGCGCAACACCTACGCCCGGGGGCTGGTGCGCGACGAGTGCGGCGCCTGCGGGGCCGCCTGGTTCGAGGAGGAGATGCTGGCGCGCGTCGTCGGCGGGCCCACGCTGACGGCCGTCTTCGAGCAGGCGAAGGGCAAACCCGGGCGGTGCAAGGGCTGTGAGGCGTCACTCCAGTACGTCCCGGGCTGTCCCTCCTGCGGGCGTCAGGCGCCCACCTGCCCCACGTGTGGCAGCGCGCCGCTGCCCGTGGTGGACCTGCGGGACGTGACGGTGGACGTCTGCGGCAAGTGCCGGGGCGTGGCCCTGGACGGGGAGGAGTTGGCCCGTCTCCAGAAGGCCCCGGAGCCGGAAGCCCGCCATGAGCCGCGGCCCCTCGCCGCCGACTTCGAGCACGAGTACGACCCCAAGCGAAGCCTGAGCCTGTTGCCCAAGGTGCGCGTGGGTGACGAGCCGGCCTGCGTGACGTGTGGCCGGCGGATGGACGTGCGCTACGGGTTCGTCTGGGAAGAACACCTGTACTGCGGAAGCTGCGCGCCGGAAGGCTCCGCGCCGTACACGGACGAGCTGACCAAGGCCCAGCCCAGCGAGACCTACGGACGCCGCGCGCGGCACCTGAACAACAGCGCCGCGGAGTCCGCCGTCGTGTGGCTCTTGTCGAAGATCTTCAAATAGCCGCTGTAGCAATTCTGGTTACAAATCAGCGTCTCGCACGACGCATTTGTCACGTTGAAAATTTCACCCGGGGTATTGCACCCTGTCTGGATGAAATTGACCTATCTCATCGTGGCCGCGCTTGTTTCAATCCCATTAAACGCAAGCGCGGGAGAGGCCATTGAAATCAAGCTCGCGTCCAAGGTGACGAAGTTCCCCGCGGACGCACCCGTGGACCTCGCCGTTACGTTCACGAACGTGTCGAAAGAGCCGGTGCGGATCCTCGGCTACCAGACGCCTGTCGTGGATGGCATCCAGGCGGACATCCTCACCGTCGCCCTGGAGCGCAAGCCGGTGGATTACATCGGCCGGCTCTACAGGCGCGAGGCGCCCGCGGACAGCGACTACCTCACGCTGAAGCCGGGAGAGAGCCTCTCGGGCATCGCCTCGCTGTGGGACAACTACGACCTCTCCGTCTCGGGCACCTACGCGGTCCAGTTCAAGACTGAGATCCTGGACGCTGGAATGGGCAAGGGGACGGTGGTCTCCAACGTTGTCTTCCTCGACATCGAAGGCCGCGAGCCGCCGCTGGATCCGGACGACCTGGACGACGAGCCGGAGACCAAGATCGTCAGCGGCAGCAACGAGAAGTGGAAGTCGTGCAGCAGCTCTCAGAAGAACGCGGTGATCGACGCCCGGCAGCACGCCCTCAACTACGCGAACGACTCCTATGACTACCTGGTGGCGGGGAACCCGGTGACCCGCTACACCCAGTGGTTTGGCGCCTTCGACGGCTCTCGTTACAGCACCGTCCGTGAGAACTTCCGGAAGATTCGCAACGCGGTGGACAACGAGACGTTCAAGTACTACTGCAATTGCAACCAGAGTGGCGCCTACGCCTACGTCAAGCCCCGGCAGGAGTACAAGATCCACCTGTGCCCGGCGTTCTGGCCCGCGCCCATGACGGGACCGGGTTCCAAGGCAGACACCCTGATTCATGAAGTCAGCCATTTCCGGGTCGTGGCGCAGACGGATGACGTCGTGTACGGCACCTCCGCCAGCATGTCGCTCGCGAACTCCAATCCCAGCAGCGCCATCCGCAACGCCGACTCGTACGCGTTCTTCTCCGCGGCCACGCCCTACAACCCGTACAACCCCTGCGCGCCGACCGTCACGTCCCACACGGGAGCGCCCATCACCGCGAGCTGGGATGGGGCGAACTGCCACGTGATGAACGTGCCCTCCGGACTGACGGCGTTCGTCCACAACAACGCCTACTACGTCAACGCGGTCCCCGGCACGTATTGCCCGGCGCCTTCCGGCTGGGACACGGCGAACTGCTACATCCTCCCCTACCCGTCCTGGAGCACCAGCTACTTCATCTGGTCCGGGAACCTCTACCTGACGCCCGGCCCCGGCAATGCGTGCCCCGCGCCGTCGACGTTCGACGGGGCCAACTGCTACGTCATGCCGCTGCCCTGGGGTTCGACGCCGTTCAAGTGGGCGAACAACCTCTACATCACGCCGCCGCCCCACTGCGTCATCGGTGGCTATGACGGTGCGCACTGTCTGGTGGGCACGGCTCCCGCCAGCCGGACGCCCTACCTCTGGGGCTCGGCCTTCTATTACGGCCACTGAGGATGGACGGACACCGTGTCATGACGGGTTGTCATTGCTGGCATCGCGTTCCCTGACACCAGGTCCCTGACCGGGCGTCAGCGCCCACCGCGCTCCCTCTGGAGCGCCCGCTGGCCCCCGGCTTGCTCAAGGCCTCCCTGCTTCAAACAGGGAGGCCTTTCGACATGAACCGTGAGTTGCAGCGGCCCATCCAGGGCCTGTTCGTCCTGCTTGTCTTTGCGTGTGCCCTGACGGCCACGCTCCTCGTGAATCAGGTGACCAGTGCCTTCGTGATGCCTGGCATCCGGGACACCTGGGCCGCGGCTCCGGCGCCATCGAACGTTCCTCCCGCGACGGCGCTGGATGGGACGCGACTGGCGCGGCTGACGGGGCTCTCACCCGCCACCGGCGTGGAGGTACCTCCAGAGCCGTCGCCGGACGTCCGCCGGAGCACGCTGGGCATCCGGCTGCTGGGCACGCTGGTGGCGCAGGATCCTCATTGGTCCATGGCCTCCATCCATGAGCTCCCGGCCGGCAGTGCGCGCAGCCTGATGATCAGCGACACCATCCAGGGCGCCCGTGTCTTCGCCATCGAGCGGGAGCGCATCCTGCTGCTCGTGGATGGACGGCTCGAATACGTCGACGGCTCAGGGAGCGGGACGCCCGCCCTGGTGAACGTTCAGCCAGGGGCTTCCGGCCTGGGTCGAGGCATCCGGGAGACGGCCCCGGACACCTACGTCGTGCCGCGCGAGGACCTCACCGAAGCGCTCACGCACCTGAACGAGCTGTCCATGCAGGCCCGCGTGGTCCCCGCCTTCAAGGACGGCCGCCCCATGGGCTTCAAGCTGTTCTCCATCCGTGAGGAGTCGTTCTACTCACGGTTGGGGCTGCGCAATGGAGACGTCCTCCAGCGCATCAACGGCCTGGACCTGGACAGCCCAGACAAGGCGCTGGAGGCCTTCACCAAGCTACGGGACGCACGGCGCATCGAGCTGCGAATCGAACGCGGCGGCGCCCCGGTCCAGAAGACCTTCGACGTCCAGTAGGCCCGCTCAGGCCTGCGCCGCCGCCAGCTTCTCCTGCGCGGCCTCCCAGCGGGCATAGAGGTCCTCCAGCTCCTCCTTGCCCGCGCGGTGCGCGTCCATCAGCGGCTTCGCCCGGGCGAAGTCGTTGTAGAGCACCGGGTCCGCCAGCTGCGTCTCGCGCTCCTTCTGCTCGGCCTCCACCTTCGCGATGCGCTCCTCCAGCTTCGCGATCTCCTTCTTGATGGGGCCCTCCACCACGGAGCGCCGCTGGCGCGCCTCCGCCTCCAGGCGCTTGCGGTCCTTCTCCGACACCGGGCCCGCGGCCGCCGCGGCGCCCTTCCCGCTCGGCGTGCCCGCCTCCGCGCCCTCCGCCGCCAGGCGCACCTGCTCCTGGTGATAGAGGTACTCGTCCAGGTTGCCCGCGTGGGAGGTGAGCTTGCCGTCCGCCACCTCCCAGACGTGCGTGCACAGGTTGTTGATGAAGCTGCGGTTGTGGCTGACGAACAGCAGCGTGCCGCCGTAGAGCTTCAGCGCCTCAATCAGCATCTCCGACGAGTCCAGGTCCAGGTGGTTCGTCGGCTCGTCCATCAGGAGGAAGTTGGACGGAATCAGCAGCAGCTTCGCCAGCGCGACGCGGGCGCGCTCGCCACCGCTCAGCACGCCGATGGGCTTGTCCACGTCATCGCCGCTGAAGAGGAACGCGCCCAGCACGCCGCGCACGTAGCTCTCCGGCTTGTCCGCCGCCAGGGGCCGCACCTCCTCGATGATGGTGTTGCGGCGGTCCAATTTGTCCGCGTGGTGCTGCGCGTAGTAGCCCACCACCACGTTGTGCCCCAGCGTCACCTTGCCGCTGTCCGGCGCCAGCTCCCCGGCCACCATCTTGAGCAGCGTCGTCTTGCCCGCGCCGTTCGCGCCCACCACGGCGATGCGCTGGCCCCGCTCCAGCCGCGCGTTCAGCCCGTCATAGACGGTGAGCGGGCCGTAGCGCTTGGTGATGCCCTCCATCAACACCACGTCCCGGCCGGAGCGCTCCACTTCCGGGAAGCGGAACTTCATCGTCTGGCGCTCTTCCAGGACCTGGACCTTCTCCAGCTTGGCCAGCATCTTCGCGCGGCTCTGCGCCTGCTTCGCCTTGGTGGCCTTCGCGCCGAACCGGTCGATGAAGCCCTGCAGCTCCGCGCGGCGCTGCTCCACCTTCTCCGCCCGAGCCTGCAGGAGCACCATCTCCTCGGCGCGCTGGCGCTTGTAGTCCTCGTAGTTGCCGGCGTACTCGCGCACGCCCTCCATCTCCAGCGACACCACCCGGTTGATCTGCCGGTTGAGGAAGTCGCGGTCGTGGGAGATGAGCACCATCGCCTTGTTGGAGCGCCGCAGGAACCCGTCGAACCACGCGAGCGTGGGCACATCCAGATGGTTCGTGGGCTCGTCCAACAGCAGCAGGTCCGGGTCCTGGAGCAGCAGGCCCGCGAGCGCCGCGCGCATGCGCCAGCCACCAGACAGCGCCTGGGTGGGCTTGGACAGGTCCGCGTCCTTGAAGCCCAGCCCCTTGAGGATGCGCTCGGCGTGGTGGCGGCCGTAGCGGTTCTCGAAGTCGTCCAGCTCCGCGTGGAGGTCGGCCAGCGTCTGCGCCAGCTCCAGCTGCTCCTCCTCGTCCGAGCTGGCCGCGAGCGCTGCCTCCGTGTCCTTCAGGCGCGACTCCAGCGAATCCCGGCCGGGGACGGTGCTCATCACCGCCTCCACGACGGTGCCTTCCGGCAGGCCGGCGATCTCCTGGGGCAGGTAGCCCGCCCGGGCCCGGCGGCTGTACTGGACGGTGCCCCCGTCCGGCTGGCTCGCCCCGGCGATGATCTTCATGAGGGACGACTTGCCCGTCCCGTTGGCCCCCACCAGGCCCACCCGGTCCCTGGGACCGAGGGTGAAATTGTCCTCGTCGAAGAGGACCTTCTTTCCGTAGGCGAGGCTGATGTCCTGGGCGATGACGAGGCTCATGGCGGAGGGGGGAGATAACAGCCGGGAAGCCCTTCGGGAACGGTTCTGATGCCTGCCTGACTGCCCAGGGAGCACATCTCCCCGGTTGGGCGGAAGGCGGGGCTTGCCTATACTCCCGGCACCCATGGCCGCTCCCTGCCCCCACTGCGGTAGTACCGAAGGTCAAGATCACCTGTGCGCGGCGCAGAGCCTCCAGCTCCTGGGCCAGGTGTTGGACGGCCGCTACAAGATTGAGAGCGTCCTGGGCCAGGGCGGCATGGGCATGGTGTTCCGGGCCACGCAGACGTCCGTTCAGCGTCCGGTGGCCGTGAAGACGCTCAACCCGTCGCTCGCCGCGGCGCCCCAGTTCTTCGAGCGCTTCCGCCGCGAGGCGGAGATCGCCAGCCGGCTGCGCCACCCGAACGTCATCACCATCTTCGACTTCGGCCGGGCGGCGGACGGTACCTGCTACTACGTGATGGAGCTCCTCAAGGGGGAGAGCCTCAAGGAGCTGGTGAAGCGCGAAGGCCCCATGACGCTGCGCCGCGCGGTGAACCTGCTGGAGCAGGCCACGCTGGGGCTGGCGCACGCGCACGAAGAGGGTTGCGTCCACCGCGACCTGAAGCCGCACAACATCATGGTCCAGGCGCTCGACGGGAAGGACTTCGTCAAGGTGCTGGACTTCGGTCTGGTGAAGGCGCTGGAGCAGGACGAGGAGGAGCAGCTCACCTCCACGGGCCAGGTGCTGGGCACCCCGCAGTACATGCCGCCCGAGCAGGCCGGCGGCGAGTCCGTGGACCAGCGCTCCGACCTGTACTCGATGGCGGGCGTGCTCTACTTCTGCCTCACGGGCAGCTCGCCCTACGGCGCGAACACGGTGCGCAAGGCGCTGACGGCGTCGCTGACGCAGCCCGTGCCCCCGGTGAACAGCAAGCGCCAGGGCGCGCCGGTGCCGCCGGAGCTGGATGCCTTCTTCACCAAGGCGCTCGCGCCGGAGAAGGAAGACCGGTACCAGAACGCGCAGGAGTTCATCGACGCGCTGCTGGACGCGGTGGAGGGCCTCTCCCCGGAGGAGCTGGACGCGCACCCCACGGGAGGCACGCCCGGCGCCGAGCGAGGCACGGGCAGCCGCAGCCGCGCGGGCTCGGGAAGCCGCGCCGGTTCGGGCAGCCGCCTGGGTTCAGGAAGCCGCGCGGGCCGAGCACCGGCCACGGGCAAGACGGGCTCGCGCGTGGGCCTGGCTCCGCCCCGGGGCGGCACGTCGGCGGGAGCGCAGGCGGCGGCGCCCAGGGCGACGTCCAACGGGAACAGCCCGGCGCCGGTGGCCGCGAGCAGGCCCCGCCCCCCTGCCCCGCGCGCTGCTGAGCCGGAGCTTCCGCCGCCGCCCAAGGGCATGTCCGGGGGCGTGAAGGCGGCGATCATCGGCGTGCCGCTGCTGCTGATTGGCGCGGGAGTGGCGGTGGTGATGACGCGCGGCGGTGATGAGGCAGCGCGGACGCCGCAGGCTCCCGTGGCGATGGCGCCGCCGAAGGCGTCCGTGGACGCGCCACCCACGCGGGTGCAGGAGCCGCCGGCGACGCCCCCTCCGGCGGCGCTGCCGCAGGACGTGACGGTGGAGTTCACCTCTTCGCCGTCCGGCGCGGCCATCTTCGACGGTGATGCGCAAATCGGCACCACGCCCACGAAGCTGCTCATGCCGCGCTCCAAGGTCACCGAGCTGCGCTTCAAGCTCTCCGGGCATCAGGACCAGGAGAAGACCCTGGACTACAGCCGGCTCGCGGACACGTCGGAGCAGCGCGTGAACGTGCGGCTGGAGCCGGTGCGCGCCGCGCCGCCGCCCCGGCCCACGAAGCCCGTGAAGACCGGCGGCAGCGACCCGGGCATCGGCGTGTTCGAGTAGCCTGCGGGTTCGATTCCCGCCGCCTGCACATTCAGAAGCCCAGCAATCTTAACGGGTTGCTGGGTTTTTCTTTGTCTTCGTCTTCTTCAGGTGAGCTCAGTGTGCCCCTCTGGCTTCTCTAGCCCAGAGCGGCGCGCGGCGCAGGAACTGGGCCGATCCAGTTCCTGCGCCGCGCTTCCGTTTGCGGACGAAAGCGCGGAACGCTTTGCGGAATCAGGCAACTTCAGACATCCCCGTCGCCCGATGCGTCATTCACGGTCCGCCATCCCTAAACATATTGAGTCCCCAGAGATAAAGGTCAACGACCTTGAAGGAACCATCCTGATCCTCGCCCCTCAAGAATCCAATTGATTTCATCCACTCAACAGCCTCATCAAAGCTCTGTCCGTGCGGTTTGCCTGCCCTTACCCAAAGTTCCTCCAACTTCTTGGACGACAGGGGCGACTTGTCGTCCTTGAGGCTGCCGAGGAACTGCTTCATATCTGGGTACTCCTCTTTCAATTCACTAACTCGAGCATCCGACGCTCTTTTCTGCAGCCCATTAACCAGCGCATCAAAGCGCAGGAGCCTATCTGTCTTTGGCTGAATATTAGACTGACGGAGGTAGTCCAACTCTGCCTCCTTGGCCCCCATCAACAAATGTTGCATAGACCGCGGGAAAAAATTTCCCTGACTATCAGACAGACGCTCATACACCCATCGATAGACAAACTTGGAACGAACTTTTCCAACGCGAATACCCCAAAGCGGCTCAAGCGCCTGATAAAGCGTCGCCTCATCAGCAGCATCGAGATCAACTATCGGGCGGAAACGCCGGACAATATCGTCAAACTGCCTCGATCCCCTCGCTTGACGCAGCGCAAGGCGAAGCATGTCCTCTCGTCGCCACTGAAGAACGATGTGACGTCCATCAAAGTGGCTTTTGTTCTGGAACGTAAGATCGCTCCAGAGATCCTCACGCAAGAGCACTTTAAACCGGATGGAGGCATGTTTCCTAGCATCGCCCGTCTGAATAAGGCCAAAAAGACCTGAAAGCACACGATTGCGAAAGGCTGGCTCAGTTCGCAAATCCTCGTCAAGATCATCAAAAAAGAGCCACGCTTCCTGCCCTGGCTTGCTTAGACTCAAATGCTCATTGACTGCATCCAGTGCATACTTTGCCTGGAGAGGCAACTGGGCCAACTTCTCGACAGCCTGCGTGTGCTCACGCCCCCAAACTGAGGCATCGGGATCGAGCACTTTGATAACATCCAATACCTTGTCGTCGATATTTAAAGCGCGCCGGACAGCGGGCTTTATCAGGGCTGGAACACGGAGGAAGAAGCGCAGGAGGATGATAGCTCTCCAAACCACATCCCATTGGTCTGCCGAAACCAGCTTGTCGAATTCGCGAAACTCCTCAATACCCGGCTTAATGTCCGCCTTCCCATGGCCAGACAAGAAAAGATAGGACTTGCCACGAAGCCGCGTGCCAGCCAGTTCCTCAACGACCTCTTTGCGCTTGGTGAACAGCCAATAAATGACGCTCTTTCCAGTTCCCTTGCGGCCGCGAACGAGACATGTCGGACCATCTAAAAGCCTGTCGAAATCAGCCGTGCGGTGAAACACTTCACCGAGCCGGTTATTGTCTACCAACTGTTCAGCCCGAACCTCTTGAAAGGGCATGCTTTCGACGACTTCGCGTCGATTGAGCCGGTCGAGCAGTCGCACCACATTGTTTTCGTTGCTGGTCTCGTCAATGAGGTTCGCAGCCGGTAGGTAACTCTGCTCCAACCCAACGAAGGGAACCCGCTCTGCCAGAGCTGCATGTGCATTATACAGGACGCGCACAGTGCGCTCTTCCCCTTCCGATTCCGTCAACTCTGTATCCTTGACTGGTAAGCGGTACAGCGCTTCTAGTTCTGCAATTGCTTTGCCTGCCTTCCTCTTACCCTCCTCCGTTGCCGGGATCATTGAGGATATGAGCCGGATTCGCGAACCAAGGCCAAGCAAGTGCATGCCTCGGAGCAACTCCCGCAGGCCATCAATATTCTGTGTGTTTGGGTGAAAAACAATGAAAATCTCATCAGCAGCCTGGAACATACTGAATGCAGCCCAGGCATTTATTCCCGTCCGTGAGTCGATGAGCAGATAATCCGGATCAAGCTGCTGGCGGAGAGCGTCTACGAACTGCTCCCACGGTCCGCCTTTCCCTATGATATCTTCGATCGCAAGGCTCGCTACACGAGAGATATAACCAGCATCTACATGGCCCGCTGGAACCACAAACAGTCGACCACGCGCTTCACTGCGGAACTTCACTTCACCAAAAACCTCTGAAATTGGGATATTTGGCGGAACGGCTGAATTAGCCATGCGATACAAGTATTCCACCAATCCCATGCGTGCTGGCTCAGGGATATCAAACGCCGTATGAATTCCGGGCGCTTCAAGATCAAGGTCGATCAGGACGACTTTTCTTCCGCGACGAGCCAATTCGTGTGCTACGTGCGTGATTGCGGTGGTCCGACCAACGCCCCCCTTATAAGAGTAAAATGTTATAATGCGTGGCCGCGAAGCTTCGCTCGGAATCTCCTCTCGCTCTTCTGAACCAGCCAGGGCTTCGGCTAGATCGCTCCAAGTCGCCGGCAGTGCACTTGCTTCAACTGAGTCTTCATTGGACGGATCGAGTTCAAGCTCCCTCGCTTCGTTTGGTGAGCACAGGGTCAAAAAACCTGCATGCAGTTGAAGCTGTTGCAGGAAATCATTGACTCGCTGGAGGCGCTCAACCACCGCGACGCTTTCGAACAATTGGCTAACGATTGTGCCGTTGACCGCATTACCGGGCAGGATGTGTATGTCAGCGATCCACTCTTCGTCGCTAGCAACAAAATGCTTCTTGAGAAGGTCCCGAAGCGTCTGGGTGGAGGGCCTCATCACTGCCATCCTTTCAGGTGTCGATGAAACGCTTTGTGGACGGCACGCAGTAGCCGCTTATAAGCGTCGAGCCACAACTGGTGATCTGCATCGGCGGGGTTGCGGCCACAGTAGCGAAGCGAGGCGTATTGGTAGTTGGAGTTTGGCGGACTTTGAATGACTGCTAGATCGACAGCAACGCGGGGATCAGCCAGCAGCGCATTCTGGACGGGCGCAGGCAATTCCCGAAGCGCATTCAATAAAACATGCTTGGGGTTTTTGGGGTTTTTGGGGTGCAGATCGTCTTTCCAGTGGGTAATACCCAGGCCATAGACGATTCCGGTCTTAATAAGGCACTCCAACGCCATGCCTCCAAGATGCCAAGCTGCAATGCGGCGCTCCGCCGATAGCAGCACATGAACATCACGGATGCGAGGCAGCCGAGCTCCTCCGTAGTCGTCTACAGGTTCCAGCCGAGGTGGTTTTGGCATGTTCGCAGCGGTTCAGTTACGTCCGGAAGTAAACATCGCGCTGACAGAGGCACAGGGGTCATTATTTCGGAGTTTCGTTGGACCCTACTCCCACTCGATGGGTCCCTCAAGCTGGACTGAGATGAAGGAGGAGAGCCCGTCCATTGTCGCGACGGTGAAGCGATCAAAGCAAGAACGAACCCCACGATGGGACTGGGTCGGGCTGCTACGCAAGGCGTTCGCGCTGGACCTGCTCGCCTGAGCCCGCTTGGAGGCGGAAACCAAGCGCTGTCGTATCTGACGGCACCCGGTGGGGAGCGCTATTTTTTAGAGCACCTGGAACGACGACTCACGCGGCCTGCAAGGCTGGCCCCGATGCCCCTCTTCCGCACCCTCCGCCGCTGGGGGCGTACCCCGCGCGCAGGAAGAGGGGGAGGACGTCCGAGAGGAGCCCCACGTCCTTGAGCAGCACCTACCGCATCCGATGCGGAAAGGACAGCGTCCACTGCCGGTAGGGGACATGCGGCAGCACCTGCTCCACTAGTTGCACTACCGTCACATGCGCTCGCTTTGCGTTGCAGGAGGAACACTCCCCTCGTCCCTTGCACAAAAAGGCGACGAGAAACTCGTCCTTGCAACTCTCGCAGAGCACCCGCGCGAAGCCGTGCGCCAACACTCCGCACTCCAGGTATCAGGCTTACGTTCCGCTCCACGTACCGGGGGAGGCCGTGCCCACCTCGCTCGCCTCCGCCAGCAGCGTGGTCAGGTTGTCCTTCAACGCTTGGTACAGCGCTGTCCCCTCCGGCTGCCTCCGCCGGTTCGCTCACTCGCGCTCCTCCACTCGCTCCTCCCCTGCAACACCTTGCCAGGGCACACGCTCCTGTCCGCCTCCCACAGGGTTTTCGTGAGCTCTGGGAGACCAGGGAACTCAGGCCGCTTGATTCCAAGCAGATTGCACCTGTTGGTCCGCATGTGCTCCAAGGTGACCCTCCAGCAGTGAATTGGACGGGACGGGACGAGATGGGACGGAGCGGAGGAACTATCTGGCGTGAGAGCAAGGCGTTAGTCGGTAACAACGCGCCCTGCTTGGGGTTTTGCTTCCGCCTTGATGCGGGTTCGATTCCTGCCGTCACCATCCCGAGAAGCCCAGCAATCCTAAAGGGTTGCTGGGTTTTTCTTTGTCCTCATCTTCATCTCGAACGGCCTTGGTCCCCGCTATTGCACCGTCACGGAGATTGCCGCGGACGTGGTGACATTGCCCGCCACGTCGGTGGCCCTGGCCGTCAGTGTGTGTTTGCCCTTGGCCGCGCTCAGGAGGTTCCAGCTCACGCTGTAGGGCGCGCTGGTGTCCGTGCCGAGCACGGTGGCGCCATCGTAGAACACCACCTGGGTCACACCGGTGTTGTCGCTCGCGCTGGCCTGAATGGTGGTGCTCAGGAACAGAGCCAACAGCGTTGCCCCATTCGACGGTGAAGTGATGGCCACGGCCGGAGCGGCGTTGTCTACGGTGACGTTGCGCGAATCAACCTTGACGTTCCCGGCGGCATCATAGGCCCTGGCGTAGAGCGTATGACTGCCATTGGCCAACCCCACCGTGTCCCAATTCTCGGAGTACGGCGCGGTGGTCGCGGTGCCGATCAGCACCGAGCCGTCGTGGAATTCGACCCTCGTGACGGCCCGGTTGTCACTGGCGCTGGCCGTCAGCTGCACGCTCCCCCGAACGTAGGTGGCAGGCGGAGCGGTGAATGACACCGTGGGAAGGGTGTTGTCGACGATCACCAGGACCGCCACGGAGGTCCCCGTCCGGCCCAGACCATCGTAGGCCTTCGCCGTGAGCGTATGGGTGCCCGAAGCCACGCCCTCGGTATTCCAGCTCACGCTGTAGGGCGCCGTGGTGTCCGTCCCCAGCAGCGTCGCGCCGGCATAGAACTCGACCTTCGTCACACCGATGTCGTCCTGCGCCGTGGCCGACACCGTCACCGTGCCGAGCAGTTCGGCATTGCTGGCCGGAGCGGTGAGGGCCGCCGTCGGAGCGAGGTTGTCGACCATCACCGAGACCCCGGCGGAGGTCCCCGTGAGGCCAGCGCTGTCGTAGGCCTTCGCCGTGAGCGTATGGGCGCCCGCGACCACGCTCGCGG
This sequence comes from Corallococcus sp. M7, assembly GCF_054512695.1. Taxonomy (NCBI): domain Bacteria; kingdom Pseudomonadati; phylum Myxococcota; class Myxococcia; order Myxococcales; family Myxococcaceae; genus Corallococcus; species Corallococcus sp. M7. The sequence continues at coordinate 3,850,351 of NZ_CM137252.1, read as the reverse complement.
TATTCCAGCTCACGCCGTAGGGGGCCGTGGTGTCCGACCCCAGCAGCGTCGCACCGTCATAGAACTCGACCTTCACGACGGCCAAGTTGTCGCTGGCGGTGGCCGTCATCTGCACGGCCCCCTGGACATGGCCCGCGGCCGGAGCGGTGAGCACCGCCGTCGGGGGCGTCACGTCCAGCTCCGGCGGGCCGACCGCGAACATCAGGTCGTCATGATCATCATAGGCGCCGGTGCTGCAGGCCGAGGCGGTGCTGCCGCCAGACAGGTAGCTGGCACGAACCGCCTGCACGCTTCCCGTGGGCAACACGTACTCCGTCGAGAGGACCTGCGAGCCACTCGCGCTCGCCCGTAGCGTGGCCAAGTACTTCCACACGGGGGCGGCGGCATCGCTCGCGGAGTAGAGGGCGACCGCATCGGAGTAACTGTTGTCGATCATGGCCCCGACCTCGATCCGGACGCGCTTGCCTTCCAGCAGGGATGCTCCATTCACGCCGGAGACCGCGATCCAGCCGACCCGCCCGGACGGGTACGAGCCCCCTGCCCCATCGGCACAGCCATCGAGCGTGTTGGGCGGGTGGAGCTCTGGGAACTGAGAGACGACACCGCGGCCCTGCAGGAGCGACTCGGAATCACAGACACTGGAGACCTGTGCGCACGCGGGGACCTGGCGTGTGGCGTCGTACACGGCGGTCCCCGGCTGCACCACGCTCACCGTGACCGGGGCGCTCGTGGTGAGGTTGTTCGCCGCGTCATAGGCCTTCATGGTGAGGGTATGGCTGCCATTGGGTACCGAGTGGCTGTCCCAGGTCATGGTGAAGGGCGGCGAGGAACTGGACATTGCGTAGCTGCCATCCACGTAGAGGTCGACCCCGCGCACGCCACGGTCGTCGCTCGCGCTCACCTGGATGGAGACCCGTCCCGCCAGGCTCGCTCCCTGCGAGGGCGAGGTGAGGGCCACCGTCGGAGGCGTGCGATCATTGTCCACGATGAAAGAACGCGTGGCCGATACGCCCACATTGCCGGCGCCGTCGTAGGCCTTGGCGATCAGCGTGTGGGCGCCGTTGGCGACACTCCGACTGTCCCAGGTACGGGTGTAGGGTGAGCTGCTGCCACCCTGCCCCAGCAACTGTCCATCGAGGAAGTAATCCACCCTGGAGATGACATCATCATCGGCGGCGTTCGCCGCGAAGAAGGCATAGGAGCTGACGGTGACACCCTCCGCCGGTGAGCTCACCGAAACCGTGGGCGCGGTGACGTCGCTGGTCACCGTCACCCCCACCGCGGGCGAGGTCCCCACGTTGCCATAGGCGTCATAGGCATTGACCGTCAGCGTGTGGCTGCCATTGGCCACCGAGCCCGGGTTCCAGGAGACCGCATAGGGCGAGGAGGAGTCGGTTCCAATCAACGCACCGTCCACGTAGAGCTCGACCCGGAGAATCTGCGTGTCATCGGTGGCGGTGGCCTGGACCTGCACGGTCGAGCGGACCGTGGCACCCGCCGAGGGCGAAGTGATCGAAACCGTGGGCGGAGTGTTGTCACGCACAACGGTCACGTTCACCGGCGCGGACACCTCCACGTTGCCCGATGCGTCGTACGCGCGGGTGGTCAGGGTGTACGGGCCGGTGGGCTCGGCGACGGTGTTCCAACTGAAGGCGTAGGGAGACGTGGAATCGGTGCCGAGCAGACGCGTGCCCGCGTAGAGCTCGACCCGCGCCACCTTGCTCGGGTTGCCGACCGTGGCGGAGACCGCCACCGTTCCCGCCAGGGTCGCTCCGTCCGAGGGGCTGGTGATCGTCGTGAGGATGGAAGCGTGGTCGTTGTTCACCGTCACCACGACGGGGCTCGAGGGGCTCGCGTTCCCCGCGGCGTCCCGGGCCACCGCCGTCAGCGAGCGGCTGCCATTGGGCGTGTTCCAGCTGTTCCAGCTCACGCTGTACGGCGGCGTGTCATCGGTGCCCAGCAGGGTCGTCCCCTCGTAGAAGTCCACGCGCGCCACGTCGTAGTCATCACTCGCGCTGGCCGTGGCCGTGGCCATCCCAGTCAGGACCGTGCCCCCGGCCGGAGAGGTGAGCTGCGCGGAGGGCGACGTGGTGTCCGGCTCGTCTGCGAGCGTGAAGACCAGGTCATCGTGGTCGTCGTCATTATTGGAGCCGACGCTGCACGGGGATTGGGTGTGCGTGCTGAACCAGTAGCTTGCACGCACGGCCTGCACATTTCCGGAGGGCAGCCTGTACTCCGTGGAGAGGGTCTGCTGGCCATAGTTGCCCTGCACGAGCGTGGTCAGGTACGTCCATGAGGGGTGGGCCGCGTCACTCGTGTAGTAGAGATCCACCCCCTCACGGTTCGGGCTGAGCGCATTGACGGTGACGTCGATCCGGACCCGCTTCCCGGCCGCCAGGTTCGTCCCATCCGGCCGATACACGCGGATCCGATCGATGGCTGTCGAGGTGCCCGGATAGAAGGTCGCGGTGCCGTCGGCGCATCCATCCAGGGTGTTGGGTGTGTGGGCCTCGGAGGGAGAGCCCCTGTTCGCGAGCAGCGTGACCGAGTCGCAGTAGTACGACGGCGTGGTGCAGACCGGGACCTTCAGGGTTGCGTCGTACGCCGCGGCGCCCGGGTTGCTCACCGTCACGGTGACAGAGGCGCTCGTCGAGCCATTGCCCGCCGCATCCATGGCCGTGGCCGTCAGCGTGTGGCTGCCATTGGCCTGGAACGTCGAGTCCCACGTCAGTGCATAAGGAGCTGAAAGACGGGTGCCGAGCAGCTTGCCATCGACAAAGTAGTTCACCCTCTCCATCTGCCGATCGTCATTCGCGGAGACCTGGAGGGAGACCGCGCCGCTCACGTTCGCGCCAGAGGCCGGCGAGACGATGGCCACCGTCGGAGGTGTATTGTCGTTGTCCAACACCACGTTCAGCGGCCCCGCCATGGAGACGTTGCCGGCGGTGTCATAGGCCTTCACATAGAGCGCCCAGGAACCGTTCCTGAAATAGCGTGCGCTCCAGGTCACGTCGTAGGGCGCCGTCGAGCTGCCGCCGATGAGACGGTAGTTGGAGGGCGGGAGCAGATAGTAATACTCGACACGCACGTTCCCGCCCCGGTCATCACTGGCACTGGCGCTCAGGTGGACATCCCCGCTCACGGCCGCGCCCGCTGCGGGCGAGAGGACGGACACCTGCGGCGGGACGAGGTCGTTGTTGACGATGACGTCCACCGGGTCCGACGTGGTGCTGAGGCCCGCCGCATCGTAGGCGCGCGCCGTGAGGCGATGGGTGCCGTTGGGCAATCCCTTCGTGTTCCACGTCAGGGAGAAGGGAGGACGGGTGGCGGTGTCGACGAGGGTCGCGCCGTCGTACAGCTCGACGCGCGCCACGCCGAAGTTGTCGCTCGCCTCCACCCCGACGGTGACGGTGTTCTCCACCGCCGCGCCCGCAGTGGGCGAGGTGATGGCCACCGTGGGCGCGGAGGGGTCCGACTCCTGTCCCACCGCGAAGACCAGATCATCGTGGTCGGAGCGGGAGTCCGGGTTGCACGCCTGCGCACTTCCTCCGGTGCGGTACACCCCGCGAATGGCCTGCATGCCGCCCGGAGGGAGGAGGAATTGGGTCGAGAGGACCCGGTCCCGATAACCTCCGGGAGCGAGGGTCGTGAGATAGGTCCAGACGGGGCTGCTCGCGTCGGCCGCGGTGTAGAGGTCCAGGGATTCCTGCCCGTACTGGTGGCTGGCCCGGACCGTCGCCTGGATCGTCACCCGCTTGCCCTCCGCGAGCGCATCCCCCGCGTCCCGGAAGACGGCGAGCCGCTGCAGCGCGGGGCTGGGGAGATCCGGCCGGTTCGTTCCATCCGCGCAGCTCCCCGTCAGGGTATTCGGGGCATGCAGCTCGGGGCCGAGCGCTCCCCTCCCCTCGAGCAGCCACACCGAGTCACACCGGCAGCTCACGCTCGCACAGGCGGGCACCTGCCACTGCGCGTCGAAGGCCGCGTTGCCCACGTTCTGCACGGCCACGTCCACGGGCGCGCTCTGTGTCCAGCCGCAGCCGTCGTCGTACGCCCTGGCGGTGAGCGTGGTGGGGACACTGCTGGCGGTGGTGGTGTCCCAGGCCAGCGTGTAGGGAGGCGAGGTGACCGTGCCCAGCAGGAACACGCCCGCGTAGAACTCGACCTTCGTGACGCCCACGTCATCCGTGGCGTTGGCCGTGAGCGTCACCGTGCCGCTCAGCGCCGCTCCGGCCGCCGGGGCGGTCAGGGCCACCTGCGGTGACTGCGTCGCCTCCAGCACCGAGCACGGGGTGTACAGCAGCCGGTTCGGCGCGCCCTCGGTGCCTGAGACCTTGTCCGGCGTCACGCGGCTGATGAGCCTGTTCGCGACCTCCTCGGGCGTGGCGGTGGGGTTGGCTTCCAGGTAGAGCGCGACCGCGCCCGTCACATGGGCGGCGGCCATGGAACTGCCGCTGGTCAGCAGGGTGTCGCTGTAATGACCATAGGTGCCTGTTTCACCGGGCCAGGCCGAGGTGATCTGCGAACCCGGCGCGAAGAGGTCCACGCAGCTGCCGTAGTTGGCATACGAGAACCGTTGGTCCGTGACGGTGGTCGCGCTGACGGTGATCGCCGCCGGAAGCCTCCCGGGAGAACGGAAGCACGCATCCGCGCCGAAGTTGAAGGGTCCGCCCTCGGTGTCGCCCGCGGCCACGACGTAGGGGATGCCCGCGTTGATGGAGCGGGTGATCGCATCCTCCAGGGCCTGCGTGTCGGCATAGGCCGTCAGGCTCATGTTGGCCACCGCCGGCTTGATGTGATTGGCCGTCACCCACTCGATGCCCAGGATGGCATCGGACACGTAACCCGCGCCGTCGCAGCCGAGCACGCGCACCGCGTGGAGCTTCACCCCCTTGGCGACGCCGTAGGTCTTGCCGCCAATGCTTCCCGCCACGTGGGTGCCGTGGCCATTGCAGTCCGGGTTGCCCTGGTTCCAGCTGTAGCTGGCGACGTCGTATTCGAAGCGGGCGCGCCCCTCGAACTCGGTGTGGGGCGTCCAGATGCCTGTGTCGAGCACGTAGACATGCACCCCGCTGCCCGTCCGGCTGTAGGAATAGCCCTGGTCCAGCGGCAGGTCGTGCTGATCCAGCCGATCCAGGTTCCACGGAGCAGACGGCTGCGTGCTGGCGGCCCTGATCATTCCGTCCTCTTCGACGTAGCGCACGCGCGGGTCCAGGCTCAGCCGCCGTGCGTCGGCCTCGGTCATCGTCGCGACGAACCCCGGGAGGGCGTGCGAGTACACGTGCCCGACCTTCGCCCCGTGGAGCGATGCCACCTCGGAGGCCACGGACGCCACGCGCTGCGTCGGCGCCTGGAGCGCGGCCAGCGAGGTCTTGTCCTCGAGGACGACGATGTAACGCCCGGGGAAGGCCTTCTCGGTCTTCAGCAGCCGGGTGCCGGCGACGAACGCCTTGCCGCCCGGGCGCGCGCGCGGCGGGGATTCGGCCTCCGCCGTGCCGGAGGAGGTCCTCGAGTCGCAAGCCAGCAGCGTGACGCCGACGGCCACCAGCAGTGGAAAAATCCGCATACTCTAAATTGAGTGGCGAACGTGAAATGGATCGCGATCCAGGACCGTGGCGCGCGTGGACGTGCGGTCGGAGCCGGTGCGCGTCACGGCGGCGTCCCGGCCCACGAAGCCCGTTGGCAGCGACCCGGGCATCGGCGTGTTCGAAGAGGCAGCCGCTTCGAATCCCGCCGCCGCCATCCCGTGAAGCCTCCGATGGCCTCCCCGGAGCCGGTGCCTGCGGAGGGGGGCGCCCGGGGCCCGTCCCCCAGCCGACAATCATTGCCATGAATCGCCCTGCCCCCTGGTAATGGGATGACCCGGTTCCTACCTGCACTCTCAGTCAACCCGGGCGGGTTGAAGGGGTCAGCGCAATGTCATGGAACACGAGGCGGTGGGTCGTCGGGGTGGGGCTTCTCCTCGGCGGGTTGAGCACGGGCTGCGGCACTTCGGACGTGCGGGGAGCGCCCGAGCCGGAAGCCGTCGCTCCGGAGCCGACGGTGGACGAGGGGCCTTCCGGGGGAGGCGCGGTCACGGAGGAGCCTTCTGGAGAGCCGGACCCGGTGGTACCGCCCGGGCAGCCCGAGCAACCTGTGGAGACCGAACCGCCTCCACCTGCCCCCGGGCCTTCGGGATGCGAGGTCTTCCCGAGCTTCTCCTCGGAAGTCCTGGCGGCCTGGAAGCACAGGGCCCAGGGGACTTCAACGTATGGCTTCTGCGGGAGTTCGGCGGCGGATGGCGCGGGCAACATCATCATGACCTCCACCACCTGGGACCTCATGCCGATGTCCTTCTCCGTGGTGAACTCCGACGGTGTCTACCGTTGGGGCGGTTCGATAGGCGATGCGAATGGCATGAGCCTGAATAGCCAGCCCCAGGGGTTCCTGGGACACAGCTACCATCCCCTCGAAAGCACCGTCTGGATGACGTTCCTCGACACCGTCCAGGGGCGAGTCATCCAGCATCCACGGCGGCCGGAGGGGTATCAGGCCAGCGCGGTGAACCCGGCGGGAGGGATGCATGAGGTGCTCGTCGACGGAACGCTCAACGCGTATGGCGCGACGGGCGAGCTTCGCTGGAGCGTGTCCCTGGCCTCACTGCTCAACGGTCCCGTCAGCGCGCTGGGCGTGACCACCGAGGGGCACGCCCTGGTCCTCTCCGCCGGGGCATTGGCGGAGGGCGCGGTCTCGGTGGAGGGCGTCTGGGTGGACAGCTCGGGCCAGCCCGGCACCCCGTTCCTGGCGCTGACCCTGGAGCAGGCTCCGAACCTCTACTACCGGTACGACCTCGCGCCCGTGTTGCAGGGAGGCCTCGTGATGGGGGTCGAGAACAACTTCGGCAAGACGTGGGTGGCCGCGTTCGACGGCCTGCAGTCCGCTGCCAGTGCGCTGCCCGAGTGGCTTGACGGCGAGGGCGGCCGCGGGTTCGAGCTGCTTCCCGGCGGCAAGGGATATCTCCGGTGGAGCCAGGTCGATGCCGGAAATGCGGGCTGTCAACACGAGGCGCAGCTCATCGCGGCCTCTGGCGAGTCCTGCGGCAAGGTGCTCCTGCCGGCCATGGACACTGGGGGCTCCTGCGGCTTCATCCGGGTGGGGGGCGACGGGACCGTCGTCGAAGACCTGCCCGTTGAAGATGTCTCCGGAGAGAGGCCCTATTCCCGGTGCCACGTCCGGTGGTGGCCGGCGCTGTTCCGCTGATCCGCTGACGAGCGTGTCCGGACATTCTGCCCTCCCAGAAGAGTGACTCTGGGAGGCGCTGCAAGGCGTGGCCTCGCGCCGGGGCCAGCCTCGCCCTCAAGCCCAGGCCTTCCAGGGGCGATGGAGGTGGGCGGAGCCAGGGCGTGGAGGTGGTGGCCTCCGTCGCAGGGGCTATACTTCGCCGCAGATGGCGAGCATTGGACACGTGGCAATCGGCATGGCCGCGGCACGGGCCTGGGTAGGCAAGGACGCGTCGCGCGCGAAGCTGGTGCGCGCGATGGTCGCGTTCTCGGCGCTGTCGATGTTGCCGGACGCAGACGTCATCGCGTTCGCGTTCGGCATCCCGTACGAGGCGCCCTGGGGCCACCGGGGTGCGTCGCACTCGTTCGTCTTCGCGCTGTGGGTCACCGCCATCATCGTGGCCATCGCCCGGCGCGCGGGCGCACCGGCGCTGCGCACCTTCGTCTGTGTCGCGGCGGTCGCGTTGAGCCACGGACTGGCGGACATCCTGACGGACGGCGGGCTTGGCTGCGCGCTGTTCTGGCCGTTCTCGTATGAGCGCATCTTCGCGCCCGTCACGCCCATCCCGGTCGCGCCCATCGGGCTGTACATGTTCTCCCCGCGCGGGCTCTACGTGGTGATGTACGAGCTGCTCTTCTTCGCCCCGTTCTTCCTCTACGCGACGTTCCCCAGGAAGAAGTCCCTGGCGGAAAGCACCGGGTAGCGGACGTGGCCTCGCTGTTCACCCATGCCGCTTGGACGGCGCTCGCCGTTCGCGCGCGGCCGGGGGCAGCCCTTCCTCGGCGGGTCCTGATCGCGGCGGGGCTCTGCGCCATCGTCGCGGACCTGGACTTCGCGCTGTCGCCGTTCAGTCAGCACCCCGGCGACCTCTGGGCGCACCGGGGACTGCTGCACTCGCCCCTGTTCCTGCTTGTGCTCGCCGTCGTGGGCGCGGCGCTGGTGACGCCCCGCGGGGAGTGGCGCCAGCGCCTTTGGCGATACGCGCTCGTGTTGTGGCTCGCGGGCTGCGGGCACGTGCTCCTGGACCTGCTCACCTGGGGTGGTCCGGGCACGGCGCTCCTCGCCCCCTTCTCCGAAGCGCGCTTCCAACTGCCACGTGCCTTGCGACTCGCTCCCGTCGTCCCGGTGGGAATGGATGAATGGCTGGGACGGCTCGGCGTGCAGGTGCTCGCGGTCGAGTCGCTCTTCATCCTCCTCCCGACGCTGCTCCTGGTGCGCGGCGCCGCGCTGCCTCCGGAACCCGCCGCGCGTCGCGGATGGACCGTCCTCTTCGGTGCTTGGGCGCTGCTGGCTGCGGCCTTGCGCGTGTTCGGACCCACGGGCTTCTCGCTTCCCCCGGAGCGCGTCATTTCCGCCCTGCCATCGGATCCGGGAGAGCGGCCCGAGGCACTTCCTGGCCCCGCGCTCGTCACCCGGTTCGACGAACTCCAGGCGCGCGGCTTGTTCAACCGGCCGCTCGTTCCAACGCGGGTGCCGTGGTCCTCGGAGTTCTATCCCTTCTGGTTCGGTGGCCAGGCCGGCCGCTGGCGCGACTCCGTGCCGACCCTGGTGGGGAGGACGCTGTTCGGAGTGGAGCCGCCTTCCGCCCCGGTCCCGGGGGACGGGCTGTTCTGGCTGTCTCCCACGGAGAAGTACGACCTCGCCTCGGGAGCGGTGGACTTCCCCGCGACGAAGGCGGCGCTCGCGGAGACGCACAACCGCCGGCCCCGGCCGAGGTTCTGGTTCGGGCTCTGCAACGGCGCGGCGGCGGCGGCGCTCGCGCTGGAGGAGCCCTTCCGCACGGTCGATGTCGTGGCCCGCGATGGGCGCCGGATCCGCTTCCATCCCAACGACGTGAAGGCGCTGCTCGCGGCCGCGTACTACCAGCCGGCGGAGATCCATACGGTCAGCGAGCTCTGCACCGGGTCGGGCTTCGACGTGAGCGCGCGTTGCAGCGTCCACCCCGCCGCCTTCGCGCTGGCCGTGTTGAATCGCCTGGGGATTGGCGGCCAGTCCTTCGTCGTCGAGGTCCATCCCACGAAACAGTCGCAGTACCACTCGGTGGCCGGTGCCACGGTGCGGTTGACGCGTGAGCCCTACGCACCGTCCAGCGAGCCCCTGGCGCCCGAACTCGCGCCCCGCGTGGCGAAGCTCGTGGACGTCGACATCGAGCTGAGCCTCAGCTCCACGTTGCTCCCCGCGAGCGCCACGGACGTCCTGGATCCGAAATGGCCCGAGGGCAGCGGATACGCGAAGGTCGGCGCCAGGCCTCTCGTGCAGCACTACCCGATGACGCTGGCGCTGGATGCCTCCGGAGAAATCGTGGGCGGGCGCTACACGGGAGACCCTCCGGACGGACCGGATCAGCTCGGGGTCACCAGCCCCCTGCCCTCGCTGCGTGCGGAAGGCATCGTCGATGCCGCCCCCCCGCTGCGCTGGCAGGCCATCGAAGCGCTCGCGCGGGCCAGCGTGAGCACCGATCCGAGCCCCCCCTTCGTGGACGTGAAGGTCTTCGACGCCAGCCCCGCAGCGCCCTGAGCCAGGTGGACGCCGCGGCCTCCATGATAGGGTTTGAGTCCACTCGAAGGACCTCCAGGGGTTTCCCATGAAGCTCTCCCTTTCAGCGCTGGTGACGTTGGTTGGCCTTTCCCTCGTCGGATGCGGCGGCCCGGCTCTTGACGACACGATGGCCCCCGAGGCCGAAGCGCGCACGGTGTCCCAGCTCGGCACCTGTACGGCGGCCTGCGCCGGGGGCACGTCGGTCTCCTGTACGGGGACCACCTGTTCGTCGACGGACAACCAGGGTGTGACGTGCGACGGCGTGCTGACCGCCTGTCCGTCTTCCTGCGCCGGACTGCTGTCATGCAGCACCTACGTGAACCAGCGGTGCACGACCCCGGGCGCCACGAAGGCCTGCTGCAACGCCACGACCCATACGCCGGACTCCCTGCTCTGCTCGGGCTCGGCGGCCACGGGCTACCGCTGGCTCAATTACTAGCCGGACTGCCTCAGTGCGCGGGCTCCTACAATGAGCCTTCACTCCAGAACCAGCCCAGCAACCCTGGTAGGTTGCTGGGCTTTTCCTTGCCTTCGGTTGTCCGTGCGTTGAATGGGGTAGCCGTTAGAACCAAATGGTGCGCGGCGTATATCCCCACTGCGAGCCGGGCACGATGGTGCCGTTCTGCGGCTCCAGGATCTGGGCGGTGAATGTCTCGTCGATGAAGATGTTCACGGCATGCGCACCGGGTGGCTTGTCGCCCACGATCGAGCCCGCCGCATAGGCGAACTTGATGCCAGTCGCGACATAATCGGCATACTGCTGCCGAGAGACCTGCGCCTTGTAGACGTACGAAAAATCCTCGCAGTCGAAGACGTCTGGCTGATAGCGGAGCTGGCCGAAATTGGCCGCGTTCCAGATCGCCTTGGCCTTGGCATTGGAAAGCACCCCGTAATAGGCGTCACCCCGGCCGAGGTATTGGAGGCTGAGCGCCGGCCATTGTCGCTTCAGGAGCGTCTCCAGCAGGTGGCGGTCGAGCGCGAAATACTCCGTCGAGAAAGATGCCGCGGCATCCGTTGGGTGGGCATAGAGCCATGACCACCCGCCCGCCCCGCTGTTGGGGGCTCCTGCACAGACATTGTAGTTCTGCCCATTCGCCTGGATCGACAGCGTGAACTGAACGTTGGTCCCTGTCGCGGTGAGTTGCGCAGGGACCGCGGCGGGATTGGTGGAGAAATAGAGGGGCAGACTCAAGCCCTTCGTATCCGGGATGCAGAGATAGGCTTTCTGGTCGCTGATCAGCGAATAGGCGCGCGTGGCGCCTTTGAACGGATCGGCTTCGAAGGCGACCGGGATGGGATCGGTCGGATGGCTCATCGCGGCCAGCACTGCCCAGCCCATCGTCCCGAACGGATCGGGCGATTCGATGACCGCGCGCGGATTGACGGCTCCCGCTTCGATGATTGCGATCGGAACCCCCGGGAGGATCGCCGGCGCGGCGTCCGGGGCAACGCGCTTGAGCAGGCGGTGGATCTCTTGGAGGCGCAGGGCCCCCTCAGGTCGGGTCCTGGTCATGGGAGTCAGGCCGCCTTGATGATCCAATAGATTGCGACGTTCTTGGGCCGCGTCTCGGCGCCTGTGCTGCCGGTCTTCACGCCGCCGTCGTTGTTGGTCGCTTGGCGCGTATTGTTCTGCAGGTGCTGTGAGTCCACAGGCTGATGGCAGGCGATGTCCTCGCCTCGAAAGTTGAAGTTGTAGAAGAAATGGTCCCAATTGTGCTGGTGGTTCGCCAGCGCATCGACCTGAGTTGAGCCGACGCCGGCAGCCGTGCCGTTGGCTGCCGGAGTGCGTGTGTTCACGTCGGGATCGTTGCCGCTCCCGTCATCGACGCCTCGCAGGAACTGCCCGCGCAGATCCGGCAGTTGAGCGGTGGTGACCCCATCGCCGCCGTAAAGATCGCCCAGGGCGGCGAAGAGCAGCGGGTAGTCGCTCTTGTTGAAGGTGCTCCCGTCGCAAACCAGCCAACCAGCGTTCGAGAGAGCGGCCTTCTGACCAGCGAAGGCCATGATCGTGCCGATCGGCGGCAGGCTTCCTACAGGTGGGTTGATCATGTCAGGACTCCATGGAGGAACAGCTTCGTGAGAGGGTTCAGCGAAGGTTCTCCAAAGCAATGGGGATGCCAGCGCTGGATCTCCGCCACGGAAAAGTCACCGGAAGCGCGGGAAGGGCACCGTCGACGGGAGCCGGGCCGTGCGCGAGGTCAACGGCATGTCGGCGGCATGTCGGCGGCGTGCCACGACGGCCCTGTCCGTCGAACCGGGTACAATGCCCTCGGATGCAACGCGACTACGAGACGCAGATATGGCTTGTCATCGACGAGGGCATCCTGTCCCGGGAGGAGTCGGCGGCACTGCTCGAGGAGGCGCTGCGCCTGGGACGAAGCCCCCTGGAGCTGCTGCGTGAGCGGGGCCGGATCTCCGAGGAGACCCTGGCCTCGCTTGTGAAGGAAGGCCCGACCCCTCCCTCGCGGGAGACCGGCACCCCAACCTTTCCCCTTCCCCACTGGGACCGCTACCAGTTCGTGCGGTTCCTCGGGCAGGGCGGCATGGGGCGCGTGTTCCTGGCGAATGATCCGCGGCTGCGCCGCCCGGTGGCCCTCAAGTTCGTCCGCGACGACGACGATGCGCACACCCGCCGCTTCATCTCCGAGGCCCGGGCCCAGGCGAAGGTGAAGCACGCGCGCGTATGCCAGGTGTACGAGGTCGGCCATGTCGACGGGAAGGTCTTCATCGCCATGCAGTACATCGACGGTCAGCCGCTGAGCGCCCTGGCGCGCTCACTCACCGTCGAGCAGAAGGCCCTGGTGCTTCGCGAGGCCGCGCTGGGAGTCCAGGAAGCCCACCGCGTGGGGCTCATCCACCGGGACCTCAAGCCCTCCAACATCATGGTCGAGCGCGCCGAGGACGGCACGCCCCGGCCCTACGTGATGGACTTCGGCCTGGCGCGCGAGTGGAACGAATCCACGACGGCCAGCGGGGCGGTACTGGGCACGCCCCACTACATGGCGCCGGAACAGGCCCGCGGCGAGGTGAGCCGGCTCGACCGCCGCGCGGACGTCTACAGCCTGGGCGCCAGCCTCTACTTCCTGCTCACCGGACAGCACCCCATCCCCGGCGACAACGGCCTGGAGGTCCTCAACAACATCGCATCCATGGAGCCCCGGCCGCCACGCCGGGTGGACCCGGATGTCCCTTCGGACCTGGAGGCCATCGCGCTCAAGTGCCTGGAGAAGGACCGCTCCGCGCGTTACGACTCGGCGCGCGCCCTGGCGGAGGACCTGGAGCGCTTCCTCGGCGGCGAGCCCGTCCTGGCGCGCACGGGCTTCGGATACCGCGTGCGCAAGCGGCTGCGCCAGCACCGGCTGCTGGCCTCCGTGAGCGCCTTGGCGTTGCTCGCCGTGTCGGTGGCTCTGGGATGGGGCGCGCTGGGGCGCCGTGAGGCCGCCGAGCGCGAACGGACCGTCCAGCGGTTCACCGAGCTGGTGAGCCACATCGAGTCCATGGTGCGCTACTCCTCGCTCTCACGCCTGCATGACACGCGCGAGGATCGCCAGGCCATCCAGGCGCGCATGGCGGAGCTGGAGGCGGAGATCCAACGCGCCGGTCCACGAGCGCTGGGCCCTGGTCACTACGCGCTGGGACGCGGCTACCTCGCGCTGGGAGAGGAGGCAAAGGCGCTCGAACTGCTCGAATCCGCATGGCGCAACGGCTTTCACGATCCGCGGGCCGCGTACGCGCTCGCCCTGGTGACCGGGCGGCTCTACCAGCAGAAGCTCCTGGAGGCGCAGCGGCTGCGCAGCACTCAGCAGCGGGAGGCTTCGACGCGTGACGCGGAGCGCCGCTACCGGGATCCGGCGCTCTCCTGGCTCCAGCGCAGCCAGGGCGCCCAGATGCCCTCTGCGGAGTATGTGTCGGCGCTGGTCGCCTTCTACGAGGGGCGCCTCGACGATGCGCTCTCCCTGCTGGAGAACGCCAGCCGCCGGGTGCCCTGGTTCCATGAGCTGCCCCTGCTGCGCGGAGACATCCTCCAGGCCCGGGCGCTCAAGCGCTGGAACACGGGAGACCTCGAGGGCGCACGAAAGGACTTCGAGGCCGGCCGCACCTCCTTCGCCACCGCCGCCGCCACCGCCGAGAGCGACCCCGCCGTGTACCGGTCCCTGGCCGGGCTGGAGAACAGCGCGATGGTGGTGGAGCTGTATGGCAAGGGAGAGGTGCTGCCCGCCTACCAGCGGGCCCTGGAGGCCCTGTCGCGCTGCCTCACCGTGATGCCAGACGACATCGCATGTCTGATCCGCATGGCGCGTGTGAATCACCGCCTGGCCGAACAGCGGCTCACGCAGGGGGGCGACGGCGCTGAACTCCTCGCCAAGGCCCTTGAAGCCGCCGAGCGCGCCCGTGCCGTGGACCCCACGCGCTCGGAGACCACGTACACGCTGGCTCGGAGCACCTGGCTCGCGGCGCGCCACCAGTTGGAGAAGGGGGAGGATCCGCGAACACTGCTGGGCAGGGCCGCGGCGCTGTTCGGGAGCATCCGCGAGGCGGACCGGGATCGCGCCTACCACGGCGACTCCGGCCTGGTCTTCACGACGTGGGCTGACTACGAGGATCAGCTCGGAGTGGACTCCTGGGGCCATAGGGACGAGGCCATCCGTGCCTACGAGGCGGCGCTGGCCATGGCCCCTCTTCCGGAGGACTGGATCAACCTGGGGAGCGCGTTCTTGACCCGGGCTTCGCTGCCACGCAACGCACAAGGGGAGCAGGATCTCCAGAAGGCCGCGGAGGCCCTTGAGAAGGCGCGTGCCCTCAATCCCCAGCACGTCGTGCCGTACTTCTACGCGGGGCAGGTCCATGAGCAACTGGCCCGGCGGCGGCGCGGGCGCGGCGAGGACCTCCAGCCGGAGCTGGAGCTCGCCCTGGAGCAGTACCGGCGGGGGCTCGCCATCAACCCGAAGCTCCCTCACCTCCACAACGGCATGGGCGTGGTCCTCCTCCTGCGGGCGGAAGATGTCTGGAATCGGGGAGGCGATCCCCTTCCAGTGCTCGAAGAGGCACGCGCCAGCTTCGGGCAGGCCATCGCGGTCGCGCCGGGTCAAGGCTTCGGCTACGCCAACCTGGGCTCGCTGCTGGTCCGGCGCGGCAACTATCTGCTCGCGCGGGGAGAAGATCCTCGCCCGAGTGCACGGGAGGCCGAGCCCCTGCTCAAGCAGGGACTTGAACGGATGCCGGGCGCCTCATGGCTGTATGGCCTCATGGGCACGGTGCACGTCACCCTTGCCCGCCATGAGGCGGCGCACGGGCGGGCTCCGGACGCCGAGCTCGCGCGCGCCGGGAAGGCACTCCACGCGGCCATGGAGCAGAACCCCCAGGATGCGGAGCTGTGGCTCCAGCTTGGCAAGGCGCAGGCGCTCCGGCACCAGGACCTGGAGGACGCCGCGAAGTCCTTTGAGAAAGCCATCACGCTGTCGCCGGACGAACAGGAATATCGCCTGGAAGCCGGCGTCTTTCACGCGCTGTGGGCCGCGCAGCGGAGGCGCGCGGGCCAGGAGGACGGCCCCCAACTCCAGCGGGGGCTTGAGCTCGCCGAGCAGGTGCTGAAGGCCCGGCCGGACTGGGCCGTGGCGCACGCGCTCCATGCCAGCCTTCGTCTGAAGCAGGCCGAAACCGCGAGTCCCGAGCTTCAGCGCGCCTCGCGGGCCCAGGCACTGAAGGAGCTGACCCAGGCGCTCGCGAGCAATCCCAACCTCACCCACGAGTGGGGCGGCCCGCTCTCCGTCGCGCAGTCCCCTGGCGCTGGTCCCTGAGCCGCTTGTCGTCCGGGTCGCCTTCTCCTGACACGTCGATCTTTCCCGAGGCTGTCTTGGGTTCGCCCTGCGCCCCCCCTGAGCCCACGGAAATCTTGTATTCACACCTCGACGTGGGTGCCAAAGCCCCCGCGTAGACCCTGTTCGTGGGACCGTGAGTGAGCAACGCAAAGGTCATGGAGGTGCTGGAGGGAATGTCTGTCCCTTGGACCATCACCAGGAAGACCACTGATTGCCCAGGCTGCACAGGGATCTCAGGGAGCTTGAAAGTTCTATTATTCGCGATGAAGTCGACGTTCCGTACCAGGGGTTCTGGCGAGTATGGAGCCTGAGGTCCTGAATCGGTGTCCTGGGACGGCTTCTTGCCTCTCGCCGAGGTGGTGCGCGCCATGGTGCTCTCCGGGGTCGTCCCGGGCGGTGTCCCGGGGCGGTTCCTTTCCATTATCAAACGAGACCGGTATGCCGTCACCTGCGGCTCAGAAGATCTTCGGCACCAGTCCCAGCTCCTTGACCCGCCGGTTCAAGGCCCGCTTGGAGACCTCCAGGCGCTTCACCATCTCATCCAGGTCGCCCTGGCACTCGTGGTAGCAGCGGGTCAGTTCCTCCACGCCCAGGTCCCCCGCCAGACGGAGGCCGGGGCTGCGCTCGATGAGGTCGTAAATGGAGGAGCGGGCGATCCCCAGGTGCTGCGCGGCCTTCTTCACGTCCCAGCCGTGCGCGCGCAGGGCCGCGAGCAGCTCCGGTTCGCTCACCTCGGTGGACTTGCGGCGGACTGGGGGCTCCGGAGTGGGCTCCGGCTCGGGATCGCGGATTGGAGATGACGACGCCACGGGGAGCGTCAGCTCCCAGGCGAGGCGCGGATCCAGCTCCAGGCAGGGCTGCCCCCGGCTGCCAATGACGAGCTGCCGGGCCACGTTCCGCAACTGGCGGATGTTCCCGGGCCAGGGGTGCAGCAACAGCCGCACCGCCAGGGCCGCCGGCAGCCACGGCTCGGCGTAGGGATCGCTCGGGTTGAGGTGGTGGGCCTCCCCAAGCGCCTCCAACTCCTTGCGGGCGAAGTGGAGGAACACCGGAGCGATGTCCTCCCGGCGCTCGCGCAGCGGGGGCAGACGGATTTCATAGCCGGCCAGCCGGTGGAGCAGCGGCGCGCGGAAGCGCCCCTCGGTGATTTGGGCCTCCAGATTCGCGTCCGTGGCGGCGACGAGGCGGACGTTTGTCTTCACGGGAGTGCTGGCACCCACCGGGTACAGCTCCCCTGTCTCCAGCACCCGGAGGAGCATGACCTGAACCTCGGAGGAGGCCTCCCCCACTTCGTCGAGGAAGAGCGTGCCGCCCTCGGCCGCCCGGAAGAAACCCTCGCGGTCGCGCTGGGCGCCGGTGAAGGCGCCCCGGACGCTGCCGAAGAGCTCCGCGGCGGCCAGCTCCTTGGGAATGGCGCCGAGGTTCACGCTGACGAAGCGTCCGCCGCGCCGGCTCCGCTCGTGGAGGGCCTGGGCGACCAGCTCCTTGCCCGTGCCCGTCTCGCCGCGAATCAGGACGGGCACGTCCAGGTCGGCCACGCGCCCGATGTCCCTGCGGATGAGGCGCAGGGAGGTGCTCTCGCCCACCATGCCCAGGGAGGCAGGTGCGTCCATTTCAGGGGGCGCGGTCAGGTGCAGCAGGAGCACCGTCCTCCCGGAGAACTCGAGCGGGATTCCCCGCGCCAGCTCCTCCGGGCCGAACTCCCGGCCGCGGTCGAGCAGCTCGCCCGCGCAGGTGCAGCGTCCCCCTTCAGCCGGCATGAGGCGGATGCCCTCCCCTGCGGGAGCGAACACGAGCGGCTTGCGGCTCATGAAGGGATCGCCCAGCGGCAGGCCCAGCGGCTCGCCCGGACGGGTGAAGTCTGGCGAGTTCCGGGAGAGCGCGACCTCCCGGCCAGAAAGCAGCCCGTGCAGCAGCAGCCGCTCTCCGATGCGGGTGGCGTGGGTGTGGGAGACGAGGGTCAGCGCGGGAACGAGCCGGGCGAACGGCCGCTGTCCGCGCGGTTTCGGCTCCGCCGCAGTGGACACGTCAGCCGTCGCCAGGGGGACATGGGGATCGCGGGCACCAGGGCGGGACATCCCCGCTACTGTATCCGGCTCGCCGCATCAGAGGTGCCACCGGGTTTCGCGGTCAGTTGACCTGCATTTCCCCGATGATTGCCCCATACGCCCCCCCCATGGCCCACCCATCCTGCGGGTTGCAGGAGGTGCTCCACGGATCGACGGTGGCGCGGAGGGTATACGTCCCGGGTTGGGTGGGCGCCGGCAGCGAGAGGCTGGAAGTAGCGTCCGCACGTTCCCCTCCGTTGAGGTAGGCGCTGAGCGTGCATGCCAACGGTTGCGGCGCGACGGAAGGATCCGAGGAGATCAAGGCGACGATGATGTGATACCGGGTCCAGCAATTCGAGCAGCCCATTTGTAGGTTTTCGATACTGTTATGCAGGCTGAGCTGGAAGTTCTGGCCAGCAGCGACGTTGGCGCTTTGCCCGAGGATGGAGCCATTGATGCTCACGCTGTCGACCTGTGCAAAGCCGCTGCTCAAGCCGAACCAATTACTGCTCTTCACGTCATCCAGCTTCTTGCATTTGAAGCCGAGCTGCTCCGCCCCGACACCCGTGCGGCCGTAGAGGCCGGTGATGGCGTAGCCCGCCGGACAGGCCGTGGTCGAGGGGGATCCTGGCGGACCGAGCGGGCTGAGCGTGCTGTCGTATCCGCCGGCGGCGTTCTTCAGTCGCGTGGCGGTCGAACACAGGGCCCCCACCTGGCTGACCGGGTCCCCTGCGATTCCGAGCACCTGCCCCGACATGATCTGATTGCTCGCGCAGCTCCCGGTGGCAGCCGTCCCACCTGTCCCACCCCGCGCGGGCGTGAGGGCGGTGGCGCCCAGCGTCCCATCGAGGTTCAGCTTGCGGCAGATGAGCTGGACCTGATCCAGCTTGTTGCTGGTGCGGACGTTCAAGCCCGTCCCCACATAGCCGGCAGGACACGCGTCCGAGAAGGGCGTGCCCGCGTTGCCCACAGTGGGCAGTTGCGCGCTCGCGGTAGGGCTCACGGTGAGCGGATCCGCCCGCGGGCTCACGGGGCTCAACTCGGTCGTGATCAGGTCAGGACCGCAGCCGATGAGTCCCGAGACAAGGAAGGAGCCGGTGAGCAGGCCCAGGCGCCGAAGAATGGATTTCAACATGTTCACTCCAACCATGGGGGTGGAGCACCGTCGCCGGTGCGCTGACGGGTTGAGTCAGCGAAGAAACGCATTGCAGGTGGCAAGCCAAGGCGGTCGGCCAGACGGGGGCGGCTGAACGTCGCGCCGGACGGAGGCTGCGACAGTCCGGCGGCATGTCGGCGGCGCGCCGGTGCCAGGCGACCTGCCAGGGCACCCGGGAAGCGGAGACCTGCTGCGCCAACACCGCCGTGAAGGTCCGGTGGGGCATCTTCGATCCATGGTCACCATCAACGGGCGCTCCCACCTGCTGGGAAACGCCAAGGTGTCCATGCTCGGGCTCGGGTGGATCATCCGCGCGGAGCTCCCCACCCTGGACGTGGTGACACTCCGGCCCGTACGAGGCACCTTCCCCAACCACTTCCACCAGACGGTGGGCTCTGCCGACTACCCGTTCACGGTCCCCGACTACCCGATGACATAGGACGCATGAGGATTCATTAAACTATCGGCTTCCACCTGAGCGGTCGAAGTCAGCGCAGTGCGGACCTGGGTGTCAGGCAACCCGGCGCACCCCGCATCCCAGTCCGCAAAGACGAAGAGTGTCTTTGTCAGGACGTTCTCCCAAGGTATGTCAGCGCCCCGAACGGGTGCCGAATGCATCCGTCTGGCTTGCGGCCGTGGCAAGCCATTTGAGGGGGAAGTCCATGAACAAGGCAGTGAACCACCACGGGACGCGAGGCGTCCGCGCAATGGTGGGGAGCATCTTCATGCTGGCGCTGGTCGGCGCCGGTTGTGGACGCGAGGAGAAGGACGTGCCGGAGAACACCCCGGCGCCGGAGGTCACCGCTCAAGCCACGGGGCCTTCCGAGAAGCGGATCGCATTCCTCCAGCTGGTCCCCGGGCAGCCGCCCCAGGAGGTGCGCTACCACGAGGAGGATGGCTGGGCGGTCGCCTTCGGCGACGTCCTGCTGGTCCCCGTGGATTGGGTCGAGGCGGAGACCCAGCGTCTGCGCGCGGGAGGCCCCACGTCGGGCTCCCGGGTGAGTGCGTCCAGCGTGGGCTACCACGACGACGACAACCTCTGGCCCAACGGCGAGGTGACCTACACCTTCGACTTCAGCTTCCCGGAGTCTCGCAAGGCGGATGTCTTCTGGGCCATCGCCGAGTGGGAGAGGCGCACCGTCATCCGCTTCAAGTTCCAGCCGGAGTGCGGCGTCCTCGGGGAGTGCGTCGTCATCAAGCAGCCGAGCAACCCCAGCGCGTGTAACTCCATCGTCGGCAGACTCTCCGGCCAGATCTGGGTGCCCAACCCCCAGCCGCTCAACCTGGGAACGAAGTGCTCGAAAGAGGCTGCCCTCCACGAGCTGGGGCACGCCATCGGTCTGTACCACGAGATGTCCCGGTCGGACCGGGATCAGTACATCCAGGTCCACCCGGAGAACTTCGTCGACGGTCTGGACAACTTCGACAAGGTCGGGGAGGACCTCAACAGTCCGTATGACTACGCCTCCATCATGCACTACTCGCGTTTCTCCGGCTTTTCCAAGGAAGATGCGAATGGCAATGACCTGCCACTCTTCACCACGCTCCAGCCCCTCCCGGCTGGCATGACGGTGGACGATGTGGGCAACCTGAGCAAGCTCAGCGATTGGGACGTCCTGGGGCTGACGTCGATGTACGGTAGCTACATCAGCCGGAAGTATGGCGTGTTTGGAATCGCGACGATGGGGCTGCCCACGGGCCCCGAGGGCATCGCCAAGAACGATGGCCTCTACCGCCCGTACACCAATGGGTTCATCTACTTCCACCCGGACGTGGGCGCTCACATGGTCCGCAATGAGATCGCCACCAGGTACGCGCAGCTGGGCCATGAGAACAGCCCGCTGGGCTACCCGCTGGACGACACGCACACCCTCCCCAGCGGCATGAAGCGCAATCACTTCCAGGGCGGCACCATCACCTGGCATCCGGTCGCGGGCTACCGCGTGAAGTACGGCTCGGACATCCAGCTCCAGGGTGACTTCATGGACCTGGGCTACGACCAGATGCTCTACATCAACACGGACGGAAGCGGCGCCAAGGTGAAGGTCGTCAACTACGGCAACCTCACCGCGCCGGGAGTCCCTGGGTACATCGAGCAGTGGGGAACCCATCCGCTGCTCAGCGGGTGGATCGACGAGGACGACGTCCAACTCGTGGGCGACTTCATGGGCCTGGGCTACGACCAGGTGATGTTCATCAACCGCAGCGGTGACGCGGGCCGGCTGATGGTGCTGGACTTCAAGAACCCGGCGCAGGTCCCGGCCGTGATGGTGGGCTACGAGGCGTACTCGGAGAGCACCCTGCTGGGCGGCTGGCTGGACGACGAGGACCTGCAGTTCGTGGGGGACTTCGCCAACCGGGGCCGAGATCAGGTGATGTTCATCAACCGTGAGGGCCAGGCGGGCAAGGTGATGATCATGGACTTCATGATTCCCTCGGCGCCGGGCCGCTTCGGCTCCATCACCTACCGCGAGGAGTGGGGCGAGACGCAGCTGTTGAGCGGCTGGCTGGACAGCAACGACCTCCAGCTCGTCGGTGACTTCATGGGCCTGGGCTACGACCAGCTCATGGCGATCAACCGCAGCGGTGACGCTGGCAAGGTGGCGGTGCTGGACTACTCGACGGGCGTCCTGGGCGGCGTGTTCCGCGCGTCCGAGACCTGGACGAGCACCTCCTGGCTGACGAGCAACTGGCTGAATGACGACGACCGGCAGGTCGTGGGCGACTTCCGGGGCCTGGGACGCGACCAGGTGATGTTCATCAACCGGGGTCAGGATGGCGGCAAGGTGATGGTCATCGACTACGCCGTCAACGTGCAGCCCACCCAGTTGGGCAACGCCGTCTACCAGGAGCCCTGGAGCATGAGCGGCTGGCTCACCACCGGCTGGCTGGATCTGGATGACACCTACCTGGCCGGAGACTTCGGGCAGAAGGGGCGCAGCCAGCTGCTCTCCATCAGCCGCACGAACAGCTCTGGCAAGCTGCAGATTCTCGACCTGGGCACCGGCATGGCCCCCGGCAGCCGCATCTACAACGAGTGGTGGAACTCCTACTCCATGCTCGACGGCTTCCTGGACTGACGTCTTGGTAGGACCCGGCACCCCGGGGTTGGCTCACGCCGGCCCCGGGGTGTTGTCGCGCGTTGAATGTCAAGCCATTCACCTGCCGTGAAGAACAACGCTATCCTGGCATTGCAGTCCCCAACACACACAACCAGGAGCAACAGATGCGAGCGGCAATCATCGCTGGGATGATGGCAGTCGGCCTCCTTGCTGGATGTGGAACGTCAGAAGGTGATCGGGAGCTCCCGACAGACATCGGGACGCGCCAGGATGCGCTTCCCGATTGCAACGGGCAGGACTACGTCATCACGTACTACGAGGATCCGGAGCACACCATCTGGCGCGGAGAGATCATCTGCGGATGCGGATTCGGTGACCAGTCGGTGTTGCACGGCTACCGCTCGGCCTACTTCGAACGGGTCAATCACTGCTGACCGCGGGCGCGCCGGGGGGGCATGGGGCTAGACTCCCCGCCCATGATCAAGCTCCACCAATTCCACCCCTCGGGGAACTGCTACAAGGTCCGCCTCCTGCTGCATCAGCTCGCGATTCCGTTTGAAACGCGGGAGGTGGACCTCTCCGCTGGAGAGACGCGCACGCCGGAGTTCAAGGCGATGAACCCCATTGCCCGGACGCCCACCGTGGAGCTGGAGCCCGGTGTCTTCCTCGCTGAGTCCAACGCCATCCTCTGGTACTTCGGCGAGGGCACGCCCTTCATCCCCACCGACCGACTGGAGCGGGCGCGGATGCTCCAGTGGATGTTCTTCGAGCAGTACAGCCACGAGCCCTACATCGCCGTGGCCCGGGCGTGGCGGACCTTCTTTGGCATCCCCGCCGGCAAGGAGAAGGAGCTGGAGGAGCGCATGCAGAAGGGCTACGCCGCGCTCGACGTCATGGAGGGCGAGCTGAGCAAGCGGCCCTTCTTCGCGGGCGAGCACTACAGCCTCGCGGACATCGCGCTGTATGCGTACACGCACGTGGCGGAGGAGGGCCGGTTCGACCTGGGCCGCTACCCCGCCATCCGTGCCTGGTTCGAGCGGGTGCAGGCCCAGCCCCGCCACCTGCGCATCACCGACGTCGTCAAGACGCCGTAGGCCCCGGAAGGGGTTCAGCGTCCGCCGTGCACGCTGACGGTGCGCCCATTCAGCGGCTGCAGGGGGCGGTTGTTCGGGTTGAGGTGAGGCAGCCGTTCGAACGCGGCGATCTGCGCGTCGGACATCTGGATGGGCTGCTTCATCACGTACCACTGAAGCCCCTGCGTGCACGGGGGCGTGGTCAGCGAGCCCGCGTACTGGAAGAAGGCCTTGTCGTGCGGCAGCAGCGCGCTCGCGTTGAGGAGCGCCCCCGCGGGCGAGCTCTCCTCCCCCATGTGCCGGGGCAGGTGCCGGAAGGCGGTGAAGAGCGCTGCGTTCACCGCGCCCTCCTCGATGAGGACTCCGACGACCAGCGCGGGCGTTCCATTCGCATCCGTGTGCACCAGGTGCAGCTCGAGCGGGTACTCCACGCCGTCCTTCGTGTGCTCGCTGGGCGTGTGGAAGTGGAACTGCGCCAGCTTGTACTCGTTGCCCCCCACCCGGACGGTGCTGCCACTGTCGTAGGTGAACTGCACCGTGTGCCCCGTGTTGAGCATGCGCACGCGGCTGGTGGCGTAGTGGAAGCTGGGAACGTCCAGGCGCGGATGGGCGGCCCCGGCGGTCACCAGCGCGATGGGTGACTGCGCCTCGCCCTGCGCGCAGATGGCGTCACCGGGCAATTCGCCCCAGTGCTCCGGGCTCAGCGTCTGATCGTAGCCCCAGTGCGCATCCTCGCTGGGGGTCGTGAGGGAGGCAGGGGCCGCGTCGGCGGCGAAGGCCGTCGGCGCAAGCAACAGGGAAGACAGCAGCGCACCCCGAAGGGCACGCACGGAGTCGGTGCGGGAGAGCATCATGATGGGGAGTCCTCGGCGACAGGCGTCCGTCGCGGTGCGCCCTCATAACCGGAGGCTCGGATATCCGCAGATTTCTGATTATTTCCGACTGGTTACATTTCCCGTGAAACAGCCGTTACCGGGAGAGCGACTCCAGGGCGTGGATGGCCTCGAAGAGGACCGCGCGGAACTCGTGGTCGTCGTCCTCTTCGTCCAGGGCCTCCCGGTGCGCCAGCAGCAGCGGGAGCAGCGAGACGTCCTCCAGCGCCTGGGCGGCCTCCACCTCCAGCGTGGTGACCACGGGCCCCTCCTCCAGCACGCGCCGCAGCGGTTCGAGGACTCGCGCGTCCTTGCGCAGGGCCAATCCCAAGAGGGCCTCCCCGCGAATCTTGACGTGGGTCTCGGAGAGCCGCTCCACCAGCGCCTCGCGCAGCTCCGGCGTGTCCACGTCCCGCGCCTGGGAGCCGAGCGTGAACGTGGCCCACTCGCGCACGGTCTGGTCGGGGTCGCGGGAGAGGTGGATCAATGCCTCAATCGCCTGGGCATCCCGGTGGCTCGCCAGCCCCATGACGACGCCGAAGCGGACGGGGGCTTCCGGGTGCGCTTTCAGCGAAAGGAGCGCGGGCACCGAGCGAGGGTCCCCCAGGTGGCCCAGGGCGGCGGCCATCGCCTCCAGCACCGCGGCGTCCTGCTCCTTCGCGAGCGCCGGCAGGAGTGCGTCCGTGAAGCGGGCGATGAGCTCCGGGGACCGGTGCCGGAAATCCAGCTGCGCCAGGACGTTCGCGCCACGTCCCCGCTCCTTCGGGGAGGGGGACTGGAGCCAGGCCGCGGCCCGCTGGAAGACCTCTTCCCCACCCCGGTGGTGCAGCTGCCAGATGGCCCGCCACGCACCCTCGTCCTCCTCGCCGCCCTGGAGCGTGCGGGCGAACAGCTCATCGGTGGAGAGATCTGCCTCGGGCGGGGAATCCATGCCGGGAAGCCTAGCGCCGGACGCCCGCGCCATCCCAGGCATTGCCCTGTCGCACGGGCCCGGCACCGTCGCGCCGGGCCCGCGTGCGTTCACTTCACATCACGGCGAGTACAGCTCCGTGGACGGCCCACTGGACGTCGTGCAACCCACGGCCAGCGCCTCGCGGTTTCAAGCCAATCACTGCTCCATCGAGAGCGTGCGTGGGTCGTACAGGCGGATGAAGCCCTCCGTCGGCTCGGAGGGATGGCCAAAGCCGCCACCCACCACCACGTGACGAGCGAGGTCCGCATAGGCAAGGGTGCTGACCCAGGCCCCATTTCCATACGGCGAGTCGACGTATGTGATGCGCCCCGGAGCCAGCATCGACCTGTCGCCCATGTCGCCAAACCAGCCCCGGCCATAGGCGGAGGTGCCAGGGAGGATTTCGTGCCCCCCGAAGAGCAGCCTGGGTTCGAGGTTGAAGTTGGAGGGGAAAACAAACGCGTCGACCGTGCCCGGCCCCTTGCCGAGTGACGTCTGCGACTGCCACAGCACGTTGCCATTGGCATCCATCCACGAGGCCGCGAAGCCTCCCGGAAGGGAGCCTTCGTTGAAGACGGAGACCATCTCACCCGTGAGGGTGAAGGCCACGCTTCCCCAGGTCCCCTCCTTCGTCCACAGCGCGACCCCAGCGGGGGTGAGCTTGCGGATGTAGCTCTTCACGAGTACCAGCTCCTGCGGGTTGGTGCCCCGGTTGTACGCGTTGCCCCCCACGTAGACGGAGTTCCCATCCCCCATGACGCCCAGGCCCAGGGGGAAGTTGAGCTGCGCTTCTCTGATGACGGTGCTCCATCGCTCGATGCCCTCGCGTGATAGCGCAATGAGCTTCATCGACAGCACGGTGTCATGGCTTCCCTGCGTCAGCAGCACGTAGGTATTACCGAAGACGTCCGCCACCATGTGCCCCTCGCTCGGGGACGGCTGGGACGGCGTGTACGTCCACCGCACCCGCCCGTCGCCGTCGTACTGGGTCACCGTCCCACCGTAGTGCAGCACCGAGATGTGCCAGTCGCTGGTGACGACAAGCTTCGACGTGGAGCCGATGGGCAATGACCAGCGCTCCAGTCCGGCGCTGTCGAGCGACGTCACGCCCAGGGTGTCCTGCACGACGATATTTCCGTCGGCCAGCGGCGCCACCGTCATGGGAGGGCGGCTGCGCCGCACTTCCCACCGATAGAAGGGCGACCACGCCGACAGGGCGACGGACTTCGACGCGTCCAGACGGAGCAGACAGCCACTGCGGGCCGCGTTGGTGCAGGCAGCGCTCCAGGTCGGGAACCCCTCCGGACCGGCGTACAGGGTCAGCTCCGCCGTGCGCACCGCGTGCCTGCACGGCTGGGTACACGTGAAGGAGTCATCCCCCGCCACGACGCGGGTGCCCGGCGGAATGGACGTCACGTCCACCCACGCGAAGCCGGTGCCCTGGAGCTCCGTCGCGTGCACCGACGGCGCCCCTGTCACGTGGAGGCGCGCGGAGTGCGTGCCGCCCAGCGCGGGCGAGAACCGCACGCGCACCTCGCACTCCATGCCCGCGGCCAGGTACTTCTCGCAGGTGTTGGACGCGATGCTGAAGGACTCGGAGCCCTCGATGGACATCGACACCGACTCCACGTCGCGCGGCGAAGCGTTGCGCACCGTGAAGAGCTGCTCGCCGGGGGACCTCCCCACCTCCACCTCCCCGAAGTCGAACGACTTCCGGTCGATGATGAGCGCGGCGGGCTCGTCGGAGCACGCGCCGAAGAGGATGGGGGCTCCCAGGAGAAGAACGAGCGACAAAGACTTTCGGAACATGGGGGCGGACTTCTAGCCAAGCCCCAGACATCGTGACAAGCCATGCCCCCTGTCAGGCGAACCGCTCGCGGAAGGCCCGCAGGTTGAGTCCCTCCCCTCCCCGCTCCCACACCGCGAACACCACCCGCTCGAAGACGCCTGGAAAGGCCTCCAGGGCACGAGCGAAGGCGTCCGCCGCGTCGCGTGGGTCATTGCGGAACGCGCCGCAGCCCCACGCGCCCAGTACCAGCGTTCGGTGCCCATGGTGCGCCGCCACCTGGAGCACCTTGAGGGCCCGCGCGTGCAGCACCTCGCCCATGCGGGGCAGCAGGTGCGGCGCATTCCGCCTGGCCGAGCCGGCATTGGGCGCGGGCGCGGTGATGAGGGATACGCGGAAGGGCTTCTCCAGCAGCGTGAGCCCCTCGTCGCGGAAGAACGGCACCTGGGGCGAATAGATGACGTGGTCCGTGTACAGCGGCGAGGACTCCGCGCGGTTGGCGTCGTAGTACTCGCGCTGCGTGAGCAGGCATGGATAGAGCGCCGAGCAGCGCGCCAGGTCCTCTTCCTGGGCCTTCGCTCCACCCAGGAAGCCGCCGCCTGGATTCCTCGCGGACGCGAAGTTGAGCGCGACGACGTCCGCCATCCCCTCCCTCTCCACGCAGCGTCGCGACGCGGCGCCGGTCTTCTCGGACGTGACCTCGATGCGCGGCATGGCGCTTCCCGTGCGAGGCTCGGGCCGAGGCAGCCGCGCGAAGTCACCGGGCCGGTAGAGCACCGTCCCGCGCAGGGCGCCCTCCACCTGATCCTTGAACAGCACGGGCCGCCCGGATGGCGCCACGTACTCACCCCGCTCCACGATTCCCACCGTCTCCTGCGCGATTCCCTTCAGCGACATGTCCCTCTTCCAGAGCCTTCGTGTACCAAAAACACGAAGAGTGACGCCGGAACCTGACAAGCGAACGGAACCGGTGACCGGAGGCACGTGTCCAAGCCGCGGCCTTTTCCCAAGAAGGAGCCCACACCTCATGAAGCAGAACCTGAAGCAGTGGCTGTCCGTGCTGTGCATGGGAATGACAAGCGTGTCCGCGACCGCCTGGGCGGACGCGGGGACACCGGTGGACTGCGGCACGGTGGAATGCGAGGCCATCCGCGAGATGCGGTCGCTCTTCGCGGCGGAGTCCAGCTACTTCGGAGAGAATGATGTCTTCACGCTGAACCTCGCCAGCGCCGGCTTCGCGCCCGCAGCGTGTCCCAACGGCAGCCGTGCCCCCGTGCCGGGGCCGGGCTGGGTGTCCGGGTGCAATTTCTCCTACAAGGTCTCTGGCATCACGCCGCATCCCTCGCCGGGCTTCACGGCGGTGGCGCAGGGCGTGGCGGGGACGGTGTCCGCGGGCATCACCCTCCAGATTGGCACCCACCCCGTCTCCGGCCGCCTCTTCTGGCTGGAGCACCAGGGGGTGCGCCGCTACGTGGACGCCGCGGAGTGCCAGTCGCCGCAATCCTTCACCTGCGAAGCCCAGTTGAGGGAGGGCCGGAGCAACCTGGCCTCCATCCACGTGGCGGAGCAGGCGTACTTCGCGGAGAAGGATCAGTACTCCACCAACCCGTCGCTGATTGGCTTCGCGCCGGAGGGGTGCTCGGATGGCACCCGCGCCGCCGTCCCGGACGCCTCCTGGGTGGGAGGATGCCGGTTCATCTACAAGGTCACGCTGAACGGAACGACAGGCTTCACCGCCACGGCGAAGGCCGTGACCGGTGCCACGGAGGGTTCCGTCCTGACCCTCACGGAGTCAGGACAGACCATCATCACGCCGTCGTATCCAGCATCGTGCCAGTAGGTTGAATTCAAGGGGGCCGTGGCGATTTCACCCACGCGCCCCGTCGCTTGGCCCGCGTCAGGGCCTTTTCCTATACAGCGTCCGGCGTTGGCCACTCACCCCAAGGACGCGTGATGAGAGTTTCACTCCGACTGACTCAAGCTTTGATGTTGTGCCTTGCCGGATGGACTTGTGCCCCCGGCCCTTCCGATACGAATTCCTCCCCGGATGCGAGCGCATCCGTGGCCCAGACGCTCGCATCGACAGACGCGCAGTATGACGCCTCACTGGCGGCGCCCGCGTGCGCCTCCCACGGCGCCCGCTGTGATTCGAACACCCTGCTGACGGGCCGGGGCACCGTGGGCCCCGAGTCCAACGCCCCCAACACGTTGGGCGGAAGCTGCGCGGACGGAAACGACGGCACCTTCCAGTCAGACGCCTCCGTGGAGGCCCTCCGCGTCTCCACCGTGGATGGCGTCTCGTGGCTCGCCCAGGGGCGGAACGTGAAGGTGGAGGCGGACGTATGGGGTGCGCCCTCCGCCGGGAGCGCGCTGATGCTCTTCCGGGCCGAGGACGCCACCGCGCCTCAGTGGGTGCACCTGGCGACGCTGCCCGCCGCCGGCGGCGCCGAAACCCTCTCCACCACCTTCAAGCTCCCCGCGGGCAGCCTCCAGGCCGTGCGCGCCGTGCTCGTGGACGCCGCCCAGGCCCAGGGCGCTGCGTGCACCCCCGGGGCGGTCCATGACCACGACGACCTGGCCTTCGCGGTCTCCGCGCCGGACGTCAGCTCCCCCGAACTCTCGCACTCGCTCCCCGCCGGGACCTACGTCACCGGGCTGGTGACGCTCGGGGCCAATGCCGTGGATGACCAGGCCATGGGCCGGGTGGACTTCTATATCGACAACGTCCTCGTGGGCAGCGACAGCACCGCGCCGTTCGAGATCCTCTGGGACAGCGCCACCGTGCCCAACGGCACGGTCATGTGGACGCTGAGGGCCTACGACGCCGTGGGCAATGGCCGGGCCGGTTCCATCAACCTCTACGCCCGCAACGACCGGGAGCCACCGAAGGTGAGCTTCCTTGCCCCCGCGGAGGGAGCGACGGTGGGCGGGTCCGTGAGCGTGGTGGTCAACGCCACCGACGACATCCGCGTCACCCACGTGGAGTTCTATCTCGATGACACCGTGCTGCTCGGCACGAGCTACCAGGCCCAGCACGGCGTCGCCTGGAAGTCCCAGACGGCGTCGCCCGGCCCGCATACGCTGACGGCCAAGGCGTACGATGCTTCCGGGAAGGTGACGACGTCGGCGCCCGTGCACGTCACGGTGGACCCGGCGCCCACGGTGGCCATCGTGTCGCCCGCGGCGGGCACCGTGCTGTCCGGCACGGTGTCGCTCACCGCCACGGCGACGGACAACACGCCCGTCTCCCGGGTGGACTTCCGCGCGGAGCTGAACTCCACCACCCTGTGCAATGCCTACAGCCCCTCCTTCAGCTGCAGTTGGAACACCCGCGCCCTGCCCAATGGCGCCACCCGGGTCCGGGCCGAGGTCCGGGACCCGGCGGGCAATCTTGTCTACTCTGAGTGGCTCACGTTCACGCTGAACAACGACCTCACGCCGCCCACCATCACCGTCACCGCGCCCGTGGCGGGAGCGACCGTGCGGGGGAACGTGGTGCTCTCCGTCGACGCCTCCGACCCCAGCGGGATCGCTTTCGTGATGTTCATGGTGGACGGCACCTCCGTGGGCACGGACGCCACGCCGCCGTACACCCTCACGTGGAACAGCGCCCTGTTGGCGAATGGCACACACACGGTCAGCGCGCGAACCTGGGACTCGGTGTACAACATGGCGGACTCGGCCCCGGTGAACATCACGGTGGACAACGACACCGTCGCGCCGGAGGTCTCCTTCACGTCGCCGGTGGAGGGCGCCGTACTGCAGGGGACCGTCACGCTGGCGGCCAACGCGAGCGACGCCTCCGGCATCAACCGTGTGGAGTTCTACCGGGGCACCACGCTGCTCGCGATCGACTCGAGTGCGCCCTATACGTATGACTGGGCCACGCGTGGGCTCGCCAATGGTGCGTACACGCTGACGGCGAAGGCGTACGACGGTGCGGGGAACATGGGCAGCACGCTGATCAACGTGACGGTGGCCAACGACTTCACCGCGCCCACGATCTCCTTCACCTACCCCGCGCCCGACGACATCCTCGTCCGCGACTCGACGTACATCCTCACCGTTTCAACCAGCGACAACGTCGCAGTGACCCGGGTCGACTACTTCCTGGACGGGATGCCGCTCAGCCCCGTCATGACGGCGCCCTTCTCGAAGTCCTGGTACAGTTCCACCACTCCTGGGACTCACACCCTGTCCGCGACGGCCTCTGACGCCGCGGGCAATGTCTCCGCCAGCGCGTCGGTGACGGTGTTCGTGCTGTATCCGCCTCCGCCCAACTCCAGCCCCTTCAGCTACAGCGCGCGCAACACGAATGACGCGACGGTGGGCACGGTCAACCAGTCCATCGCGATGGTGGCGGGGCAGACCTTCACGGTGGGAACCTGCGGCGTGGCGGGCTCGACGTTCACGGGAGACACCTACCTGCGCCTCTTCAGCCCGAATGGCACGCTGGTGGCCTTCAATGACAATGCGTGTGGAGGCGCGGGCTCGAACTTCGTCTATACGGTGCCTTCGAGCGGCACCTATTCCTTCCAGGCCGGCTGCGCCGCGAACACCGCCTGCACGGGCACCGTGGCCTGGACGCTCAACTCGCCGTCTTCAGGTTCCGGGACGTTCAACTACAGCGCCTCCAATACCAGCAGCGCCACGGTGAACACGGGGAACCTGACCCTCACCCTGCTGGCGGGGCAGACCTTCACGGTGGGAACCTGCGGTGTGACGGGCGCGAGCTTCTCCGGGGACACCTACCTGCGGCTCTACGGACCGAACGGCACGCAGCTGACCTTCAACGATGACGCCTGCGGCGGCGTGGGTTCGAACTTCGTCTACACGGTGCCTGCGGGCGGCAGCGGGAGCTATCAGATCCGTGCCGGCTGCTACTCGAGCAACAGTTGCAGCGGCACCGTGGCCTGGACCGTCCGGTAACAGCGTGTGGTGAAGCGGGGCGCGGGGAGGTCCCCTTGTTCCTCCCCGCGCCTTCGCGTTCGCACGGTCTATCGCAGTCAGCTTCGTGGGCCGACACAGCATCAGGAGCTCCGTTGAAGTTGAACGATAAGCCTGCGCTCCCGAAAGCCCTCCCAGATGGCGACCTGCTCCATTCCCACGATGAGGAAGAAGAGAGAGGAGCCCTCGAAACGGTCCTTCTTCAACCGTCTTCCCCAGCCTTCGACATCAACACGGGAGGGGGTGGGGTCTGGTTCGGGATGGGTGTGCCATTCCCCCAGATAGTGGCAGGTGCCTTGTGATTCAGCCCATCGCGCATCGATGACCGACTGATGCTGTGAGGGTGCACGGTGGAATCGGAGCCGTGCCCGCGAGTCTCCCGCCATGGGCGTCGTCACTTCGTCGATGACGATGTCGTCGCATCCCTGGATCCGGCGGCCGAGAAGCACCCCGCCCGCCTCCGTCTGGAACGGCTCCAGTTGCCGGAATGAATCAAGCCGCGCAAGCACCTCGGGAGACACCTTCAAGACGCCGCCACCGGCGCGTCTGAACAAGAAACTCTTCATGGCTTCAGGTGGGCGCGCAGATGGGGCAATCCAACCGCCTGAAATCAGAATGGTGGCTTTCCCAGGTGTCCTGCCCCGTGAGGAACCGGGGCGTGACGGTGTACCCCGCTTTCTGGAAGGGGGCCGAGTCGCCCTTCCAGGAGAACAGCGTCGCTTCATCGGTCTCCTTTCGCAGGGAGCGCAACGCCAGGCGCGCCGCCAGTTCCGCCGTTCGCTGAGCATCGAGGTTCGCGAAGGGCAGATAGCTGGTCCCACACCCAAGCACGTCCCGTCCGTAACTGACGCCCGGCGCGGCGAAGGCCGCCCGATTCTCCAAGGGGCCTCCTTCGACAGGGCGTTCATAGAGACACTCCAGGCAGCCTCGTTTCCTGCCTGGCTGCCCCGCCACGTGGGTCAGCAACGTGTGGCCGCCCAACCCGTATGGCTCCAACCACGCGAAGAGCACGGGGGGATTCCCGGCATCCATCCAGGTCCACTCGTTCAGATGGAGATCCAGGACGGGAATCCCCATGGCGGCGATCACCAGGTCGTAGGAGCGGAGGCGTTCGGAGTACTCCTTGAGACACCCTTCAACCGATTCGAAAACCGGCTCCACTTCAATGTATGGCATGTGCGAGAGGATCTCCGCGCTCAGCGCAAGGACTTTCGGCTGACGACTCCTGGGCATCCCACAGACGTGCCGGTACGTGTTTTCTGGGGCGAGAACGTCCGGGTCCACGAGCGAGAGATGTCCGACTCCTGCCCGAGCCAGCGCCATGGCCAGATGGCCACCGACGGAGCCACACCCCGCGATGAGCACCTTGCACTTCTGGAGGTCTGGCTCGGCGCCACCGCGAGGAAGGAGATAGGAGCGGTCCCACCGGACGAGGTGGATGGGCTTCACCTTCGCGTTCGTGTTGTCCGTGAGAAGCGGATGCCCCTGCTCAAGCTGAGACAACTCAAGCCCCAGAAGGGCGCGGTCCGCGCCCTTCCGCTCCAGTCCCAGGATGAGCAGGTGCCATGACTTGTCGCAACGGCTGATGAGGTTCGTGAGCGCGGTCCGGAGCCCATCCGGGAGCCGCCTCACATACGCGCGCAACCCCGTCGGCGTCGCGAGCTCCCCCACCCGGAATCCGGCCGCATCGCCGTCTGGGGACAGCGGAAGGTAGAGGGCATTCGCGGTATGGAGTCGCTCATCAGGATGGGACAGGCGTGAGCGCGAGTAGGTCTCCGCATCATCCGCGACGGCCTTCACCTCCGTCGCAGTCTGGAGGACGGATACGATCCGGGGCTCATCCCCGACCGTGATGAGGCAGTCCAGCGTGCTTCCTTCCGCGCTGCCCTCCCAATACGCGACGGCTTCGCGCAGGAACTCCCGGCCGCGGTTGCCAGTCACCAATTCATGGAGCATGTGGCGGACCCTGAGGAGTGATTCCTCGATGATTGATTCAGGGTCCTTCCGGTCAAGCAGCGTCAGATCCGACGTATAGCAGAGCGTGTTGTCGCTGAATCCGTGAGGGAGCACGAGGGCTGGCGTCATGCCTTCGATGGAGATCACCGGCAGGCATCGCGGGAAGCTCCAGGGCAGGCGGATGCGCAGGCGGAACGTATGGTCCGCCACGCTCAACCGTCCCGTACAGGTGGCTTCTTCGTATCCAGGCTTGTTCGAAGTGGACTGCAACAGGACGGGACCGCAGTCTTCGAGGATCCCGCGCTGGGCCACCTGTTCAAGCGCCCGTTGGGGGGTGGAAGACTGGCGCCGGAGCTCCTCGCGGTGCGGATTCATGCGGAGATACCCCCACCCGCGACCGCGCGTCCTCCGGAGCGGGCGCCGCTCGACTTGTCCGGAACGGGGAACTTCGGGCCGAACGCATCGCGCAGGGTCTGGCAGGCGGTGACAGGGTCCGGATCCCGGGTTGCGTCGTCCAGCTTCTCCTCGAGTTGGAGGAGCCGCTCCCGGAACGTCGTCATCTGACCATCCGTCATCTTCGTGAAGATGTCCGTGCCCGGTGCTACGGGAACAGCGACGGAGAGACGGTACACCGGCGCCCCACCCTGCTTCGTTCCAACGACCTGGAACTTGGATACCAGGGTGGCGACAAAGCCTCGCAAGGCCTCCAGGTCATCGCATCGGGTTCGTGCGGCGAAGGCGTCCTGCTTGACGCGCGGTTGGAACCACTGCCCCGCCGCAACGGTCAGCCCGATGCCTGACGGCGCGTTCTGACCATCCGTCTTGAACTTCTCCGTCTTCCAACGCTTCAGCGCCCGGATGATGCGGAGGAACTGGTCCTGCGCCATGCCGGTGAATCGCTGTTCCACCCAGAGAATGAGACCCTCGGGGTCCGACTCCTCCCAGGAGCGGTCCTCCTCGCCCGCGCCGAGTTTTCCCTTGGCGATGAAGAGCCGCTTCGTCTCGCTCTCCGGGTCATCGTAGGCGTAGACAGCGAGATCGACATGGAAGGCCTGTTCTCCGTCACGGGTGTACTTGACCGTGACACAGGAGCGTCGGATCTCGGTCCCCAACTCCGTGTGGTCCTTCAGGGCCTTGGCCACCAACTCCTTCAGGTCGACAGGGTTGGGATAGTCGTCCTTCGCGCAGTTGAACTTCAGGCCCACGTCGATGTCGTAGTCCTGCCCCTCCGCGGGGTGGATGCCCGTCCCCATCTCGTAGCTGCCCTGATTGATGAACTCGAACGAGGGGACCGTCTCGCCCTCTTCACGCAGCTGCGCGAAGGCCTTGCGGAGCTTCCCCAGGATGATGTCCCGCTTCTGGATGAGCTCCTTGTTCTCCTTGAGCCGGGTGAGCCGGATTGCGTCATCGAACTGCTCGAACTGCTTCTGGACGTCAGCCATGGTGGGTTTCGCCTTCTTGGGAGACTGGATTGAGCAAGGTGATAGAGGGGCATCCCTCTTTGGCGGCCTTCAAAGCCAGGCGCCACCTGTATCGAGGGGTGTCCTGGCCGTTGTAGTTATAGGAGTAGCATTCCGGGAGGCCGGTGGATGCCAGCGCCCGGCCAATGTGAAAGGCGATGCTGACGGGGACGGCAGCGAAGACGTGGACGCTCGTGAACTCGTTGCGTCCACTGATGCTCCCTTCGATGGCCTCGCGAATGACGCTGGCGTACTCGAGGACCTGTGCCTCGCTTTGAACGATGCCTTTCTTGGGAAGCTTCAACTCAAGGTGGAGATCGAGACGGACCTCCGACTCCGGCAGGACCTCCGCGCAGTCCTTCGCATCAACCTCGTTGGAGACGGAAATCCTGACGCGCGCCGCGGAACCCGACTCACGGGAGTCGCAAGTCACTTCCAGCCGCGGACTGGAGTCTGGCGGCTGCGTGGACCAGGTGAAGCGCTGGAGGGACCGATCATGTTCAAGGACATGCACCAATCGATTATGCGCAAGGTATCCGGTCAGGAGCGCCAGGGGCACATAGGGAAACCCGTAGTAGAGGATCGCGGTGCCACGCTCATTGAAAGTGCTTCGGAGCAAACCCGCCGGTGCCACCAGCCGCTGGACCTCCTGTTCCAGGTTTGCCCACCGGCGCTCTCCAATGGCTTCGTATTGGTCGATGAGGACGATGCCGGGCCGGATGTTCCGGCGAGCAAAGAGCTCTGGAGCATCCTCTTCGCGTGGTTCCACTGAAGTCCGGCTGAGTGCCTCATGGCAGACGCGCACCAGTTCTTCGCGAGCCTCGGCCGCGGACGGCCGAAGTGGCGGGGAACTGAATGGATAGAGCGCGGGCTCGTCTCCGGCCCTGGCGTAGAGTTGAAGGGAACGGCTGTCACGATAGCAACTTGTCTCACGAAGGCGGCGGCGGGCGGCGGAGAGTGCGGCTCCCAGGTGCGACCCGTCCACGAGCAGCCGGGTGTAGAGCGTGCGGGTCAGTTCGACGGAGCCTGGACAACTCAGCGGGAATCGGGAGGCGATGACCGCGGGTGCCCCGTTCGTGTGGAGCATCTGGGCGATGCTCCGCATGGGATGGGCCGGGGCGCCCGAGTCTCCACTCTGGCAGGCGCTGAGCGTGATGAGGCGGAGGGAGTTGGCCCTCGCGAAGAGCAGAGTGCCCAGTCGCCGGGCATTGACGGTCTCGGCCCCCTCCGTCGGATCGAAGGCGTTGAGCTCAAGGCCATACGTGCCATCGCCCAGCTCTTTTCCATGGCTCAGCAGGTGGAGGGCCGTGAACGGGCGGGTGCTCTGCCTGACTCTCTCGGCGAGCAACTCCTCGGTGGCGTTGGGCAGGACATCGTTCTCCGGGTCGAAGCCGAAGCCGGCCCTGGCGCACACATCTTTGAGTGCGTCCAGATGCGCTTCGTGGGGAACCCATCCTCCCGCGGATGACCACGCGAAGAGGATTCGCCCCTGGGGCCGGGAATCGGGCTCATGGCGAGGCTCGCAGTCGTACTCATATTGCAGCACGCACTCGTCCGTCTCGGCGAATGGAGGCCCGTGGCCGATGGTCAGGAGCTCCCACGGGAGGAAATACAGTTCGTCCGCACCCGCGGCGCAGAGTGTCAGATGGACGGGACGGCCTTGATGAAGCGCATCCTTGATTTGTGACTCGACCAGGGCCCAGCCCGCGGGACTGAGAAAATCACGCAGGGACTTCGAGAGCCGCTCACCATGGGCACCACCTGGGTCGTTCCGTGCGAGCGCCTCCAGGTCATTACGGAGCTTGGACCAGCGAAGGTCAACCGAGGCGCCCATGCCTCGGGAGCCTCTGGCGTGGTACGACCTCGACTGCCAGGTGAATTCCTTCTTGGATTGTCCTGTGAACTCCAGCTTGATTTCCAAAGGGACAGGCTTGGGAGGCATGGCGTCTTCCTGCTGTTGTATGACTTCGGAGACGAAAGACGCCTTGAGATTATTTTTGTTACCTCCGGCGTAGCGGAAGCTGGACCGCGGGGTCACCGAGCAGCACGAAGCTCGAAAGGTCGTGGTACAGCATCCACCGATCGGCCTGCTCGGCGGGGCTCCCCGAATAGGGCTGCCCGGTCACGTGGGCCATCCGTTGCTGGTGGTAGCTGGACATCAAGGATGCACCTGTCTCGGCGACGGCCTTGAGGATGCCAGCCATGGCGGCCCCTACCCTTCTGCGTCTGGCGAGTTCCTGGATGAAGCCCGCGAAGCGCATGAACCTGCTGCGCCCCCCGTCGTTGAAGCTCTGGGTCCACGCCAGGTCCACGTGTCCCAGCACCGCGAGCGGCCCCTCGGGATTGGACAGGGCGGCCTGTGGAAGCGCGGCGATGAACGGGCGATCCTGGCGAGGGCGCATCAATGCCTTGACGCGCGCCGCGTCCCTCGGTTCGAGATCCTGGAACCATGACACGTAGGCGCTCTGCTCCGGGGTGCCGCCGCTGAAGCACGCGAAGCAGAACCAGATTCCCCCCGGCAGGAAGGGGGCCGCCGCGACATTCTCCGCGCAGAGCAGCTCGCCCTCGGGAAGGAGCAGCGCGCCCTGGTGGGCCCGCTGCTCCTCGGCGGAGTTCCAGTTCCTGCCCTTGGGATGGCCAAGCCCATGGCTGAGCGAGAACAGCACCGACGGTTCGGCTCCTCGCGCGAACTCGAGGAACCTTGCGACAGCGGAGTCCCGCTCCATTCCCGTTTCAACCCAATGACGCGGCGGAGCCGCGGGGAGCCGGCCCTCCCGCTGAAGCCGCCGGCACTCCTCCACGCTCGGCACCATCAACTGGTCATGGCCGATTCGGGTTGCGTCCGTATGGTCGCGCGCCGTGTAGAAGAGCGTTTGCGCCCGCTCCACATCCGACGGTGTTCGTGCCCAGCGGACGACCTTCTGGACATAGGCCCGGTAGCCGTCCTCGGATGGGAACACCAGGCGGCCCACGAGTGCGTTGGTGGCCAGGACCTGCTGAAACTCCAGGGAGACCACATCCAGGTCGCCGAGGATCAACACGTATCGGGGGCGGTCCTGATCCTGGCCATTCTCCGTGTCGAAATGGCGTTCCTTCCACCGATGGGCTGCTTCCCGGTCCAGGTCCGACGGAACCGCATAGGTGCGAACCTCGCCGCCCTGCTCCTCCTGGCGTAGCTCCCGAAGTGGCGCGATGAGCTCCAGCAGCCGCTCTCCCTCAGGCCCCCGTGGGTAGACGATGCCCCAGCGTTGTGCCGGAAAGTCATCCAGGGCCCCAGCGTCACTCCACAGGTACTTCGGTGGTGAGATGCCATGAATGGGAGGCGGGTTTCGCCACACCGAATCATCAAACCCAGGGCAAAGAACGGGCTCGCGGGTGTCCGCGTGCGCGAGCAGCAACTCGAGCGGCATGGGAGAACTCGCTAGGGATTGAAGGTGGCCGGCAGTTCCAGATAGCGGTCCAGCACGTCCCTGGGCAGGGCTGGCCGGGCATGCAGCTCCACACGAGACTGCTCACGCACCGCCTGATTGATGAGCGCGCCGAGCGACTCCTCCAACAAGCCCTTGCTCGCGAAGAACACCTGTCCGGGCTCCTGCGCGACGCCAAGCGCGAGGAACGTCT
This sequence comes from Corallococcus sp. M7, assembly GCF_054512695.1. NCBI lineage: Bacteria > Pseudomonadati > Myxococcota > Myxococcia > Myxococcales > Myxococcaceae > Corallococcus > Corallococcus sp. M7. The sequence continues at coordinate 3,811,804 of NZ_CM137252.1, read as the reverse complement.
TGGGGTCCTCCAAGGGCATGAGCAGGATGCACCGGTCCGCCGTGCCCTCGGGCCACAGCGGGCTGGCGGTCCCTGCCATGTAGTCAGGCACATTCCTGGGAGCGAAGCCGCGCACCGGCGTGCCCGTGGGCCCCTCCACCTCGTGGCCTTCCCAGGGAGGGTTGCTGGCGTACTGCTCGAGGAGCCAGCGTGGCAGCGGGGGCCATTCGTAGAGCCGCACCTCCGCGCTGTCTCGGACCATCCTCTCGATGAATGGGCCCAGGTTCGTGCTCACCCGTCCCCTGCCGACGAAGCATGGCGCATCCGGAGCAAGCACTCCGAATGCCAGGAACTCCGTCGGCCGTGACAAGGGCATGAGGTAGACGAGACGTCGCGCTGTCGAGTCTCGCGGCCAGAATGCCTGCTCTTGTGTGAACTCCAGATCGAGGTACGGCAGATTCGGCGTGTCCAAGGCGCGCTTCCTCCAGATGGATGCAGGTGTGGGATTCACCTGGCATTCAGGACGCCCTTTGGACCGTTTTGTTACCTTGCTTCATTCAAATAAAAGAATGCCATCAAGCCAACTCCTGTCACGCCCATCCTGGCGCCAGGCTTCACGCTCATCGCGGAGGGCAATCGCTGCGGGCTGTCCCGCGCGCAGCCGCTCCCGGACCTGGTTGAAGAATGCGTTGACCTCCTTGTCCAACAGTTCAATGGGCGCGGCCAGGACACCCCGTGCTCCTGCGTCAAGGAATGCCGCGGGAATGCTCAGGGGCTCATGGACGGCGTAGGTGGTATGGGCGGCCTTGCACGCGGCCAGCACGACGAATGGCGCGTTCCGGAGCGTCGCTGTTCGGACCTGGGCGGCGTGCAGTTCAGGTCCGTCCGCGTCCTGTGCCAGGAGAAGAAAGGAAGCACTGGACCCTGCGTGGATGTCACCGTGAGTCACCACATCGACCTCCGACGCATCTTCCATCATGGCGAGCACTCGGGCCGGTGTGGCTCGAGCGCCCGAAAGAAGGACCTGTTCCTCCATGGGGCCGAAGCCGGGTTGCCAGTCATTCAGTCTGGGCAGGTCTCGGCCTGGAGGGAGGGAGACTCCCGAAACCACCAGATGCCGGGCCATGCCGGAGGGAGGCTGGCGGCGGGTTTCGGTGGTCCGCGTGAGGTAACTCCATGCGAACGTGGAAGGAAGGAGCCCTGCACGGCCATGCAGGGGCGCGCGCGCGAGCACGTCCACCTGGGCACATTCGCGCAGCGGGGCGAGCACGGACGCAGGCACCAGGCCATCGAGCCTTGCCGCCAGGGGCTGGCGCCGGCTGGCGTCGTAGTAGCCGGCGAGCGTGCCCTGCGAGTCCAGGGAGAGCACCAGCGTGCGTTCGGAGTCAACGGTGGCCGCGACGAGGCAGCGGGTGGGAAGCGGGGTGCCGCGCTCCCTTGCCATCAACGCCAGTGCTTCCGTGAAGGCATTTCGATGCCCCGCTTCCATGATCAGGGAGGTGAACCCATAGGCCCGCACCCGCCTGGCCGCTGGAAGTCCTTGCATCGCGGCGGGTTCCACCTGGCTCAGGAGGTCGTTCAACAAGGCACGTCCACGCGCCGGGTCCTGCTCGATGACGAAGCGCCCCATGGCGTGGGCAGTGACCCAACGCTCCCCCTGCTTCCCAGGGGGAATCGCGTTTGAGGCCTTCTGAAGTTGTTCTTCATCCCCGGGGCTGCCGCGAAGCCGGGCGACATCCGCCAGGGTGAAGGCGCCACTGGCGGAGAGCGGGAGGCCCGTGGCAAGCGCCAAGTCCAGCTCATTCCTGGCTTCGTCCACGTTCAATTGGTGCCACGCCACGTCCGCGAGCGCCTGGTGGACCCGGCGGCGGGTGTCGGGATCCTCCGGGTCACGCTCCAGGATCTCGCCGTAGTACGCGCGCGAGAGCGGAGCGTCATTCACGAGGCGGGAAATCTGGGCGACGTTCAACAGCAGGTCTCTTTCCAGGTACCAGTCACCGTTTCTGCGGGTGAGGACCAGCCCCTGCTGGGCATGTCGCCGTGCATCATCAAGCCGGTGGAGCTGGGTGTAGAGGGTGGACAGGTCGATGTCGATCTGGACGCAGCGGTAATCCAGACCGGGCGAGGTGCACAATCGCTGGGCTTCCAGCAGCGTCTGGACGGCCTGGTTCCAGTGGGCCGCGGTGGTCCACTCGGTGGTCCCCACACCGTCCTCCGCCGCGCGGCCCCGCTCCTCCGTCGCGCGAGCCCTGGCCGCGGTCAGGGTGAACCAGGGGTCCCCGCTCGCGGTGGCCTTTTGCTCGAAGAGGGCCAGGTGCTGGGGGACGGCTCCCATGAATACGAGTGCGCCAAGGAGCAGGTCATCCTCTCCCGCAGTCTGGAGCCGGGTCAGGAACTGCTCTTGCTGGGCCTTCGTCAGCCGGTCGTGAACCAGGTCCGCGTATGTCTTCGCCAGGGGGCCTCGGCGCTGAAAGTCCGCTCCAGCAATCCGGGCGACATAGTCCTGAAGCACCCGGCCGCCCGCGCGAGCATCCAGCTTCCTCGCCAGGGGTTCGAACTCCAGGACCCGGGCTCTGCTGGTCGCGGACCGGACCGCGTCGTAGAAGTAGATGCGGGCGCTGGGCCAGAGGCTGAAGTCACCGGGCAGCGCCGCGGGGTCCATGTCCACGAGTGACCTGCCCAGGGCATCCTGCGCGTCGCGCTGCTTCCGGTCGGGCATCATGTGCCGCAAGGTCCGCGACTTCTGCAGGGCTTCTTCCGACCAACCAGGTTCCTTCAGGTTGGCGATGTCCGTGAAGGCCCTGGCCGCCATCCACGGCAGCTGGAGCTCCCTCAGCGCCAGGGCCCGGTTCCAGAGGGCCTGGGGCATCTTGGGGCGTTGCGACAGCGCCTCGTCCGCCGCATCCAGGGCCTCTTCGAAGGAGCCCTGGATGAGCAGGACCGCCGCCCGGTCGGCTTCGCGTTCCGGGGACGGGTGGAGCTTGTCCAGGACGGAAAGGACCTGCTTCGTGGCGGACGGCCCCTCCCGAAGGAGCATGGCCGTGGCCAGTCCCTGGTAGTCCTTCTCCCGTTGAAGCTCACTCAGAACGTCATATGCCGGAGGGCCAGAGGAAGAACCGGCCTGTGCCGCCATGGGTCTGCTGGCCAGGGGGCGATAGCGGGCCATGGACGGATGGCTGAGCCTGGGCTCGAGCGGACGCTCCGGACCTTCCACCAGGAGTGGAGCCTGGGCGGGCGGAGGCCCGGAAGGCCTCCATACCAGGAGCAGCAGCACCACGGCCACGAGCGCACACGACGTCGCGGCGAGAATTCCTCGCTGCTTCCACCAGACGGCGGAGGCCTCCGGGGGCGGCGGTGGTCGCGGAGCCCTGGATTCCTCCGGGGTGCCGACATGCTCCTTCGCCAGGAACTTGAACTGGAGCAGGGCCGGAATCTCCCGCTGACAGGTCACGCAGTCCGGCAGGTGTTGGCGGAAGTCCTCGGCCTCCTCGGGCGAAAGCTCACCATCGACGAAGAGCGCCACATGCTCGCAGGGGCTGGCCATCAATTCACCTTGTGGTGCGGGCGAAGGAGCGCACCCAGCTTCGCGCGGATGTCATGGAGTCGCTTGGAGACGGTGCCCACCGGGATGTCCAGCGCCAGGGCGATGTCGCGGTACTTCATCCCTTGCGCATACAGGTCGTAGGTAGCCCGCATCGGAGGGCTCAGGGTTTCGACGGCCTTGGCGAGTTCGTCCGGAGTCACGTCATCGAGATCCGGCAGGGCCACGTGCTTCGAGGCCGCCTCGGGCTGTCCCTGACGGGTCGGATCCGGGAGGTGCTTCTTCTGGACCTGCTGCTTGCGGCACTGGCTGAAGAAGAGGTTGCTGAGGGTCGTGTTGAGCCAGGCTCCGCAGGTCTTCCTGTCAGGAAGGGACTCGCTGCGGCTGAAGGCGTCGATGAAGCGCAGGAGCGTCTCCTGCACGAGATCCTCGGCGTCCGTTTCGTTCCTGCAGAGATTCCTCGCCTGGCTCAACAGCCAGTCGCGATGCTGCATGGCGAGCTCGCCCAGGCGCTGGGCACTGGCTTCTGTCCTCATGTGGGGCGGAAGCCTCGCCATCTCCTTTCGGGCAGGAGGAAGAGCGGTGGCGGGACCTCGTGCCTGCCCCCGTGGGTCGGGAGTGGGCGTTTCCTGGGGCGGATACGCGTCGGATGGAGGGGCATCGGGTGGGGACATGGGAGCTTGCCTGCGCCCCAGACGCCGAGCGGCCGTTTTTGTTACCTCCCCTGATGTCTCCAGCCATCAGGCCCCCAACGCCAGTCACCAGGGCCGCCTCCGGGAGGGCCCCCTTCTTCGGCGTAACCTCCTGAAATCAGGAGGGGCATGGGTCGCCTGGGGCCGTGAAACGGTGGGCACGCGGGGTGCACTAGAGGTGGTCTGTCGCTGCACTCCACTTCCGAGGCCCTCCCATGAAGCTGCGCTCCTCTTCGTTCTCCAAGCCCTCTTCGTCGTTCGGCTCCAGCTCCAGCGCCCCCTCCCGCCCCCGCAGCGACAGCCTGCCGGCGAAGCCCGAGACCGCGAAGCCGAAGCCCGTGGCGACGCCCGCGGAGCTGCAGGCGGGCAAGAACAACCTCAAGCCCACCGACTACGGCGTGGTGGACCCGAACCTCCAGGGCATCCGGACCCGCCGGGACAGCCGCCAGTCCGGCGCCGAGTTCGCGGACTTCACGCAGGACGTGCGCACCTCCACCAACCGCCTCACGAGCAAGCCCGTGGGCAACCAGATGCTGAACGACATCAACGGCCGCACCCAGGCCGTGAACCCTGGCGCCACGGGCACGCAGAGCAAGCCGCTGACGGCGATGGACATCTACTCGGGCCGCGACTCGGCGATGCCCAACTCGCATGTGCCGCGCAACGACGGCACCCTGTCGTCCACCCGCCCGGCGTACCGCTACGACGGCCAGCCCGGCGCCGGCACGGCCAGCGACGTCAAGTACAACGAGAACGGCGGCGGCCAGCGCTTCAACAGCCTGGGCCACGAGTCGGTCCACGCCTGGCGCGCATCCAACGGCCTCCAGGTGAGCCCCCTGGCCGCCAGCAAGCACAGCGACGCGGACGTCTTCAAGCAGTACCCGTCGCACTCGGCCAACATGAAGGACACCGTCGACAACCGCCTCCGCCTCACGGAGGAGTTCGAGACCATCGGCCTGCGCCCCACGCCGCACACGAAGAACAACTGGGCCCCGTCCGAGAACGCCATCCGCGCCGAGCACGGCCTGCCCTCCCGCCAGGGCTACTCGGGCCTGAAGCCCGACGGGAAGAACAGCAACGACCAGGCCTTCAAGAACTACGACGAGGGCACCGACGCCCGGAACTTCTTCCAGAAGCTGTCCGGCCAGCCGTCGCCCTTCCAGAAGATCGTCGGCGACCTGGAGAAGTGATGCGCCGGGCATTCAGGCGCGCAGGCCGGGCATGATGGCGTCCCGCCCGAGGCACCTGACATGTTCCGAATTGAGTGTGAATGGCTCGACGCACATGACCCCGGCCGTACCGGCTTCGACCTGGGGCACATGACGTTCACGAGCGACACGGGGACCTGCACCTCCAAGGGCAGGTCCCCGAATCAAGCCATGATGCTCGCCATCTCCTTCGTGGGGCTGCTCGACGGCCTCCAGGCGATGGTGGCGGGCGGCGCGAAGGAGCATCTCTTCGTGGGTGCGGATTCGTCCTTCAGCCTGCGCTTCATGCGGGGAAAGAAGGGCCGCATCACCATCCAGTGCGGCACGGCATCGTTGGGTGAAGTGGAATCCGACGAACTGTGCCGTGCCGTCCTGGAGGGCGTGGAGTCCTTCATGGCCCGGCCCGAAAGTGCCCTCCCCCCTGGAGATGCGGCGCGCGGAGACCTGGAGATGGCCCTGAAGGAGTTCCGAAGCGCCATCCCGGGGATGTGAGTCAGCCGCCGCCCCTTCGGCCGTGGAGGAGCAGGAATGCAACTGCACGCCTACTCCTACATCGGTCCTGAGGCGATACGCCTCGCTGTCGCGAACGCCCCGGCGGGAACGCCCATCGTGGCTCCCGGCGACGTCGCGGCGTGGCTCGATGCGACTCCAGACGCCCTCGTCGAAGGGGCGACGTACGTCGTCGACCTCGAGGGACGCCTGCGGCTGGCCCCTCGACGCTCCGAGCACGTCGCCTGCGCGGGAGGCGAAGAAGTGCTGGCGGCTGGAGAGATCCGATTCCCGCGCGCACGCCCCGCTGTCCAGGTGGCGGAGGTCTCGAATCAGTCGACGGGGTATTGCCCGGACACGACCTGCTGGACCGCCGTCGAATGGGCCCTCACCCAGGCAGGTCTGAATCCCCCCGCGGGCTTCACGCATGAGGCCGTCTTCAGACGCTGCACCCGGTGCGGCGAAATCAACCTCGTGAAGGAGGCCTGGTTCGTCTGTGTATTCTGCGAGGCGGACCTGCCCGCCACGTGGAATGTCTCGCCGCGACGGCTAGCATGCCCGCTCCCGAACAAGCCCAATCAGGCAGGAGGGCCGCGTGGCATCCGTTGAGCGCATCAACCCGAGGTCGCAGGCCCTGGAGCTCCAGGCATCCATCACAGGCGTGATGGATGCCCTGGCGGCCCTGCCATCCACCCAGGAGGCCCGCCGCTTCCGCGGCCGCGTGGGGTACCGGCTGGCCTCCCTGGCGAGGATCGGGGTCTTCATCCTGCTCCTGTGGGTGGCTGGCACCGCTGATGGCCCCCTGGACGTCGTGGCGGGAGTCCTGGCGTTCGTGCTGGGGGCGGTTTTGTGGTTTCGCAGTCTGCTGCCCCCTCGCTTTCACGCGGAGGGACATCCCGGCGATGCGCTAGACCGCCGGCCGGAGCTGGTCCGCCGGGTGCTCCGGCGCCTCAGGATGGATCTCGCCCCCAACACGCCCGTGCGCCTGCGGTTTCGTCCGGACCCGCGTCCGGAGGGCCCGGGTTCGAGCTTCTATGACCTGAAGCTCACCCGGAAGGTCGTGCCGGATGTGCTGGACCCGTGGCTCACGCTGGAGATGCGGCTGGCGGATGGCGCGCACCTGCGGCTGAGCGCCGTGGAGCGCCGCAGGGTCAAGGAGAGCGTCCCGGGACCCAACTCGACCCGGCGTCGCAAGAAGACCAAGGAGTACGACACCCTGCTCCTGGAGGCCCGGCTGCGCGTGAAGGCGAAGCGGCATCCGCGGCTCGCGACGCTGTCACAGGACCAGGCCCGGGAGGCGGTGCTCCTTCCGCCCGGCGCGAAGCTTCAGCGGCTGCGCATCACCGGAGAGCAACTCCGGCTCCGGATCCGGCTGGAGGAGTCCTGGCTCCCCCATGTCCCGAAGGACGCGGCGGCTGAAACATCTCCGCCCCCGGATGCGTCCCGCGCGGTGACGATGATGCTGCTGAGCCTCTACCAGATGCTCCACCTCGCCCGGACGCCCAAGGCCATCCAGCGCCGCCGCTCCGGTTGAGCCATCAGAACGAGGCGCTCCACGTGAGCGCGGCGCCCCCGGGGGTCGGCGCGACGCCCACGTCGGTGAGCAACGAGATGGCGCGGTGTTCCCGCTTCCATTCGACGTAGTTGTTGTGGCGGCTGATGCCCACGAACAGGAGCGGGAGCCCCACGGCCGCGAAGAGGCCGCCAATCACCAGTGAGGACCCAAGACAGACATCCTGCGTGTCGCGCGGAATCAGGCTCGTCTTGCACAGGGGCGAGGTGAGCAGGTTGACCGCCCCCACGCCGGACAAGATGCTGCCAGTGACGAGCATCCCGGTGCCCGTGGGGGGAGGCTTGCCGCTGAGCAGGTCATCCGCGCGGTCCTGCGCGAGGACGGGTCCCGAAGCCAAGGTCAACGCTGCACTCACGAACATGGAGAGAGGCGCTTTCATGTCGTGAGGAGAGAGCAGGGGCGCGCTTGTCGTCAAGCGAGCCCCTCCCATTCCGTTGCACTGGAACCATCGCGACTCGCGAGGTACCAGACGGCGCGGCGGTCGAACCGGTGAGCCTTGGTGCCCGGGATCGACGTTCTCAACCTCCTGGGGTCAGGAGGGGTTCATGACAGACACAGGAAGCAGCGCAAGGTTGAGGAAGAGGTGGTGCGGGCCCCTGCTCGCCCTGTTCCTCGGGACGACTCCCCTGCTCGTGGGCGCACAACAGGAACAAGCCGCAGCCGAGCGCACCGGGTCCGAGGCTCAAATCGATCCCAAGGCCCAGCGCATCCTGCGCCAGATGAGCGACTTCCTGGCCGAGCAGCGCGAGTTCTCCGTCCGCACCGAGGGGACGCTCGATCAGGTGCTCGACTCGGGGCAGAAGATCCAATTGCAGCGCGCGGGCGACGTGCGCCTGCAAAGGCCCAACCGGCTCCGCGTGGACCGCGCTGGAGACCTGGCCAGGCTCCACCTCTTCTATGACGGTCAGCGGCTCACGCTCCACGGCGAGCAGGCCAACGCCTATGCGACGACGCCCGCCCCCTCCACCCTGGATGCCACGCTGGACATGGCCTCACAGCGGCTCGGACTGGATGCGCCAGGAGGGGACCTGCTCGTCAGCAATCCCTACACCGCGCTCACCGAGGACGTGCGCTCCGGGAAGTACCTAGGCCTCGCCAAGGTGAACGGGGTGCCCGTGCACCACCTGGCGTTCCGCAACCGCGATGGCGTGGATTGGGAGTTGTGGGTCGAGGACGGCCCGCGGCCCCTGCCGCTCAAGTACGTCATCACCTCGAGGGATCTGCCGGGAGCACCGCAGTACTCGGTGACGCTGTCCGAATGGAACCTGTCGCCCAAGCTCACCCCGGACCAGTTCCAGTTCACGCCCCCAAGCGATGCCACGCGGGTGTCGTTCCTCGCACCGGACTCGCAGGGCGGAGCGCAGCAAGGAGGCTCGAAATGACAACGCACTCGCGCAAGCCCCGCCAGCGGATGGCGGCGATGTTGCTGGGGCTCTTCTTCCTGGGGGAGATCGTCCCGGAGGTGGCCCTGGCGTACTACGGCACGTCGCGCCGGGTGGCGCGGCGCACCTCGAGACGCACGGCCGCCCGTCACGATGCCTACTACGGCAACAACACCACCGTGGTGGCGGCGCCGGTGAGTGCGACCACCGTCACTGCGCTTCCCGCTGGCTGCGTGGCCTCGACGGTGAGCGGCATCGCCTACCAGCAGTGCGGCGGCGTCCGCTACCGCCCCTACTACCAGGGGGACACCCTCGTGTACGTCGCCGAGTAGCCCCTGACACTCCGGCGTGAAATCCTCTGATGACGGCTGGCAAGGCCGGAATCAGGGAGGCTGGAAGTTGGGCTTTGGAAATCGGTCGGCGTTGGGTTCGGTGTTCCTCGTATTGCTCGGCGTGGCCATTCCTGGGGTGGCCAGCGCCGTGCCTCCGGCTCGGGACGGTCTTGAGCTCAAGCGCTTCAAGGCCAGCGAAACGACCGGGGCGATGTTCATCCTGCGCGCCACGGGCTGTCACAAGGCGGGCGACACCTGTCAGCTAGAGCTCGAGCTGGGCGATGGGGCGGGCGAGAAGCGCAAGGCGAAGCTCCCCGCCGGCATGCCGTACGGGATCAAGCACGACCCCGAGGAGCCGGATTCCACCAATATCTGGTCGTCCGGCGACGAGGAGCATGAGGTCTCGACCTGGGTCGAGCCCGTACGGCTGGAGGCCACGGGGTGGGGACTCCTCGTCACCCAGCAGACCGGGTTCGAACATCTCCATCGCCACCACCGCCTCTACGTGGTCAAGGACGGTGGAGTGGCGGAAGCCTGGAACGGCGATGAGAACTTCGCGGACCCGGAGGGCTCCAAGGTCGCCCCGTACCGGCTGACGCCGGGCTCACCGGTCGAAGGCTTCTTCAGGACCTATGTGCTTCTTTCCGCCGAGCCCGACGAGTGGAAGCTCGATGCCTACCGCTGGGATGCCGCTGGCCAGAAAGTGGTGAAGGAGCTCCGGAACCGGCCCACGTACTACGCGGCCATCATCGGCAGCTTCAAGACGGTCCAGGAAGCCGTCGCATCCCGCGACGCCGCGCAGTCGGAGAAGTCCTGCACGAAGAACTTCCTGATCCTCGAGACCACGCCGCACAAGCGCCTGACACCAGGGCTGTTCATCGTGGCGAGCATCCTGCCGGAGAAGAAGGCAGCCGAGGCTGAGCTGAAGACGGTGGCCGCCTGCAATCCCAAGGTCTCCGGGTACGTCAAGGCGCTCTGAGCAGGCTCAAAGATGAGGGAAGGGAGCGACGCTGCTCCCGCCCAACAGCACGGGAAGTTTCAGGCTCAGGACGACGGCCCCTTCGAAGCCATACCGGGGCCGGTGGTCCTCCGTGCCCGAGATGGGGATGCTCAGCCGGAGGCCCACCGAGCCGAAGATGAAGGAGAAGTAGGGCGCGACATGGAGCCCCGTCGTGGCCACGTTCGCCCGGGTTTGCGTTTCGTGCATCACGCCCAGCTCCAGCCCCAACAGCACGAAGTTGCCTTGGATGCCCGCGCTCAGCCGGTTGTGCGAATCCTCGATGCGCTGTGCCTGGCCGAACACCCCCAGGGCATGGATGTCGTCCGCGATATTGAGGGACGCCTCCAGGCCTATCCCCGCCCCCCGCGACGAGCTGCTGAACAGGGGGCCAATCATGAGCCACGTCTCGTCCTTGGGCAGCGAGGGATCTGCCCGGGCCACGGACGCGGTGAGGACGCAGAGAAGAATCAACAGGCGGTTGGACATACGGCGCACGGTAGCAACCCTCGTGCCCCAGGCCGCGCCCTCTGGGAGTCATGCCGTTTCGTGTGCAGCGGGCTGCACGGTGTGCATTGGCTGGCACGCCCTCAGCCACGCAATGGCAATCCGGCGGAGACCGTCTCCAATCGCAGGCGTCCCTCCCGGAGCTCCGCCACGGCGTGGCCATCCGGCGCATCCGGAAGGTTGATGTGGAAGGTGCCCCGGAACCAGCGCGCCCTGCCCTCCCCCACCGCGGGCACGGGCAGCCGTTGCCGCAGGTCTTCGGGAAGCGCGGACGCGGCGGCGGCGAGGCGGGCCTCGGCTTCAGCGGGATCGCGAACCGCGAAGTCATCCCATACACATCCATAGGGCGACCCCATATGCCCTGACACCGTGAGGTCCACATCCAGGGCCTCCGCGAGCAACGCCACCAGCGGCGCCTTTCCCGGGCTCACATGCGTCACGAGGACCCGGACCTCTCCAGGCACCCTCGGTCGCGCCGAGTCCAGCAGCGCGGTGAGGTCGCGCGCCGTCGCGTGGATCTTCCCCCGGCCTCCGGCGATGGGCGCGTCCTCCCCCAGCAGCTCGGGCAGCAGGTTCCCCCCGAGCCCGAAGAAGCGGAACGGTCCGTGCGTCGCCGTTCCCAGCAGCGTCAGGTGGGGGACGTGCTCGCGCCCCGCCAGGAGCGAGGCGACGACGGCGCCATCCTCGTGGTTCCCCCAGATGCCGAACGTGGGCAGCGAGAAGCCCCTCCCCGCCCGCAGCCACTCCGCCAGGTCCGACAGGGGCAGCTCCTGGCGGATGAAGGCACGCAGGGCGTCTCCCTTCAGCTTCTTGGCCCGCTGCTTCACGTCCGCGGGCAAATTCGAATGAACCACGCGCAGGAAGAGCTCGCGGGACTCGATGCGGTCCGCGCTCCCATGGTCATAGAAGCCGAAGTCTCCCGCGTGCAAGACTGCGTCGGCGCGGGCCTCCCTCGCGAGCCGCTCGATGATGTCCAGGTGGCCGTGGGTGTCGGAGATGAGCAGCAAGCGCATGACGTGCGTCCTTTCGAGGAAACCACGATGGCATCTGGGCCCCCGCGCCAGAACGGACAGAAAACCGGACACCGCGAGGCCGCGGCCCAGGTCCCCGCCGGCTACACGTGGTCCGACTACCTCGAAGCCCTGGTGAAGGAGCACGGCACCCTGGCCGCGGTCGCCTGGAAGCTCGTGGAGCGGGGCCTGGCGGAGGACACCACCTCCGTGGAACGGGCCCTCCGGCGGCTGCGGGGCCGGGGACAACGGGACGGCGGCCTCATTGGCCAGCGGCTCCTGCGCGTCTTCGGCGTGCCCGCCACCGTCGAGGCCCAGGCCCGATGGATGGGCACGTACCACAGCCCCTTCGGCGACCTGCCCGTCCGGCTCTGTCTCGACCAACTGCGCCTCTGGGAACGCCCGCCGCTCTCCGAGTCCAGGGCCCGCGTCTGGATCCTCCTGGGACTGGCGGGGGTGGCGCTGCGCCAGCGGGCCTTCGAGGATGCGCGCCCCCTGCTCGACGGGGCCGCGGCGCTCGCGGACGCTCCGGCGGCGCGAATCGAACACCACCTGGCGACGAGCTATCTGCTCACGCGCCTCGACTCGAACGTGAAGCGCGCGGAGGCCGCCGCGCGTCCCCACCTGGAGAAGGCCCGGAGCATCCTCGGGACATCGCGGGCGGAGCTGGACCCCATGGACGCCGCCTGCTTCCAGGCCCGGCTGGTGGACCACGAAGCCTTCGACGCCAACCGCCGGGGGGACACCGCCACGGCGCTCGCGTCGTACCGCTCCCTCCCCTCCGAGGATGTGCATCCCTTCGCCAGCTATCGCCGCGACGCCGGGCTCGCGTTTGGCCTCCATCGCCTGGGCGAGCGGGAGGAGGCCCTCCGGCTCGCGCACCGCGCCTGTGAGCACGCGGGCGATGGTGGCTATGTTCGCCTGCGGGTGATGGGACTGCTGATGGTCGCGCGCATCCAGGGTGCTCCGGATCAGGAGCGCACGCTGGCCCGGGCCGCCGCCATCGCGAACCGGCTCGACGACCCGGAGCTGCGAATCCGCATCGAACGTGCGCGGGAGCGGGGCTAGGGCTTGTAGCCCTTGGGCCAGCGGGTCTTGGCGTCGTGCTGCAAGTCCTTCACGGTGCCAGGCATTCGAGCACCGGTCAGGTCCGCGCCCCGGAGGTCCACGCCATGCAACTGGGCGCTTGAGAAGTCCACGTCGCGCAGGTCCGCGCCGTCGAAGCGGGTTCCGCTCAACTCCGCGCCCTTGAAGCGGGCGCCACCGAGCTTCGCGGTGGAGAAGACGGTCCGGCCGCAGGAGGCGCGGGTGAAGTTCGCCTCGCGTAGGTCCGCGCTCCGGAAGACGGTGTCGAAGAGGTACGCCTTCGTGAAGTCCGCCCCCTGGAGCAGGGCCTCGGTGAAGTCCATCACCAGCAGCGTGTACGCGCCCAGCTTGAGCCCCGCCAGGTCCACGCCCTGCAACGGGACGGGGAACCGCTCTCCATGGGCAGCCATGTATCGCTTGCGCCACGAATTCCAGCGGGCCTCGCCGTCCTTCACCTCGTTGCGGAGCATCGCCAGGGCCTCGGCGGTGGTCGGCAGCAGCAGCTCCATGAAGTGTCTCTCGGAGAGCTCCGCGAACGTCGCGCCCCTGGCCTTCAGCCCCGAGGCGACGCTGGCGGCGGCACCGCTTCCCAGCACCAGGTGGGTGACCTTCGCATCGGGTTTCGCCGCGACCTCGGCGCCCAGCTCTTTCAGCAGGCCCTCACGGAACGCGGGTGTCGCCTCCTTGAAGCGGCCACCGAAGAGGAACCGGGCCCCTTCCAGGCGCTTCTCGAACAGGCCTTCGGGCTTCTGGGCCAGGACGTTCTTCGCCCTCTTGCCCTTGGGCTCCGGCGCATCGTCCAGAAGGAAGGGCGCGCCCTTGTCGAGCGGCCCGTCCTTCAGCGTCTCCACCACCACACTGCCATCCGCTCCCACATGGGCCACCGTGTCGCCACGCCGCGCGATGGGGCGTGCCTCCTTCACCAGCGAGCTGGGGGTGGCGTCCTCCGGGACGGGCTCCAGCCAGCGCGCGTTCGCCGGGTCCGTCGCGTCCACGTGGAGCAGCCGCCCCAGCGAATCCGCCACCACGACGCGGGGGTCGCCCGCGAAGAACACCTGCCCCAGGACCGCGTCGGGCCGCTTGAGCTTGCGCAGCGTCTCGCCGCTTCGCGGATCCACGAGCAGCAGCCAGCTGTTCGCGTCATCGCGGTCGATGTCGATCACGCTCGCCGCGATCCATCCTCGGGGGGAGACCGCCAGCCCTTCGACCTGTCCGCCGCCCTCCAGCGCGATGTCCCGGAGGAGCTCCGGCGTCTTTCCCAGCCGCCACAGGTGCAAGGCATCATCCGCGGTGACCAGCCACGCATCCTCCGGCCCGAAGGCACAGGCCCGGACCCGTTCCTTGTGCACCAGGTCCGCCTGGAGCAGCGCCCGCTCCACGCCCCAGACCTGGGCCCGCTCCTGCGCGGGCGCGGCGATGCGCGTCTCATCCCGGGAGAGGGCGAGCGGTCCCGAGGCGTAGCTGGCCAGTTCGAAGGCCTCGCGCGACTTCTCGCTGAGCGACTGCTCGACGTAGATGGACGAGTAATCGAGCCGCACCAGCGTCCCGGACGACAGGGCCTTTACATCCGTGGGCGCGAAGTTCGCTTCCACCTCCTTGCTCGCGCCAGTGCCCAGGTTCCAGGAGACAAAGGCCTTGTTCGATGCGGCGACGACGCTGTCCGGCGTCAGGGCCAGCCCCAGGATGGGCGACGGCGCAGCCTCACCGGCGATCGGCTTGAGGTCCTCCGTGGACCACACGCTGAGGGCTCCCGGGGTGGAGCCGCTGGCGAGCCACCGCCCATCCGGAGACAGGACCGTCACCGGCCCCTGCAGGTGGCGAGCGGGCACCTTGAGGGCCGGCCCATCATCGCCGTCCGGCACGCTCCAGGTCCGCACCCGTCCCTCGTTGCCCAGCGAGTACGCGCGCGTGCCGTCCGCGGAGAAGCCCACCCACCGGCAACCCGCGGGGCCGCTCCCCTTGCCGAACTCGTGCCGGCCCATGAAGCCTTTCACCGGCTTCAGCGCTGGCAGGTCCCAGAGCTCCACCTTGCCGTTGCCGTGGCCCACGAGCAGGTGCTCGCCCGAGGGCGAGAAGGCCAGGGCCAGGACCATGGTGCTCTTGCGCTTCGCCTGCGCCTTGCCGGTCCGCGCGTCGAACAGGCGGACCACGCCTTTCGACGACCCGGTCGCGAACCACGCGCCGTCCGCGCTGAAGGCGACGGCGTACAGGTCGCCCTCCAGTTCCTTGATCTTGTGGACGACGGAGTGGCGCTCCACGTCGCGGACCTGGGCCACGTTCTCGTCGAACGTGACGAACCGGGACCGGTCCGCGCTCACGCCGGCCAGGCGGCAGCGCTGCCCCCCCTCCAGCGTCCAGAGCACCGCGCCCTTCGCGGAGAGGCGGTGGATGATCCCCCAGCCCCCCAGGAGGACCTCATTCCCAGGCAGCGCGTGCACCACCCGGAGGTGGCCGTCTGCCTTGTGCTGCCCGACCGCGTTCCCGCTCGCCACGTCGAACGACACCACGTGGGAGGAATCGTCATCCCCCGTGGAGAGGGCGGCCCACAGGTGCTTCGAGTCCGGGGAGAAGTCGATGCCGATGAACTCGCCGGGGACGTTGAAGGGGGTCGCTCCGAAAACGCGTCGAGAGGTCATGAGGCAACTGCATACACAAGCGGGACTCTCGCGGAAAGTGAACCCGTGCCCACACCCGCGGAGTCCCCCGGCTCAGGTCGCGCCCTGCTTCAACGTGGACGCGGAGCGCAGCAGGCCCGCGCCGCTCACGATGAGGATGCCGGTGAGGACCAGCACCGCGCCCACCGCGAAGGAGAGGTCCGCCTGTTCATTCAGCACGAGGATGCCCGCGCTGATGCCGAACAGGGGCGTCATGAACGAGAAGACCGACAGGTTGGAGGCGAGGTAGTTCCGCAGGAGCCAGAACCACACGAGGTAGGTGGCGAAGCAGACGATGACGCATTGGAAGAACAGGCTCGCCCAGGCCACGGGGACCATCGTGATGGGGCCCGCCTGGCCCGTGAGCAGGGCCACGGGGAGCAGCAGCGCGGCGCCGCCCACCAACTGATACAGCAGGGTCTGCGTAGGCGGCGCGTCGGACAGCGACGAGACGCGAATCACCACCGTGGTGGCGCCCCAGGACAGGCCCGCGAGCAGCCCCATCGCGTCGCCCCGGAGCACGCTCGGGCTGAGGCCGCCGCGCAGCCAGCCGCCGCCAAACGCCAGCGCGATGCCCGCGAAGGCCACGCCAATCCCCAGCCACTGCGTCCGCTTCAGCCGCTCGGAGGGCACGAACCCGTGCAGGCCCAGCGCGGAGAAGACGGGCGCGGTGTAGAGGAAGACGCCCATGTGCGAGGCGTTCGTGTGCCGCAGCCCCTCCGCCACGAAGAGGAACTCCAGGGAGAAGAGCACGCCCACGAGCAGACCGGCGCGCCACGGCCCACGGCGCAAGAGCCCCCGCTCGCCTCGCACCCAGCACAGCAGCGCCACGAGCAGCGCGGCCACGGCCGAGCGCAGCGCCATCTGCATCAGGTTGGGGACGTAGGGAGCGGCCAGTTTGACGGCCACCTGCTGGAAGCCCCAGATGGCGCACAGCACGACCATGGTCGCGAGCGCGAAGCCATCCGCGGGTTTTCGTTGGGAGCTCATGACTTCATCCTGCGGCTGACGGGGCGGATGGATATAGCGAGATTCCGACAACCCATCCCGAGAAGCCGCCATGGCGAAGCAGCTGCAAGTTCCCTTCACCTCAAAGCTTCCACACCCCGTGTATTTCCGCGCGGCGAGCCTGCCCGCGGAGGCGGCGTATCCGCGTCACCGCCACCCCTGGGGTGAGTTCGTCTACGCGTACAGCGGGGTGATGGAGCTCAAGCTGGCGGACAGCCACTACCTCGCTCCCCCGCAGTACGGCATCTGGCTGCCACCCGACCTGGAGCACCGGGGCATGAACCGCTTCGAGGCGAGCCACTGCTCGCTCTACCTGGACCCCGCGTGGTGCCGGGGCCTGCCCAGGACGGCGTGCGCGATGGCGGTCAGCCCGCTGATGAAGTCCCTGATGGAGCACCTGCGCACCCAGGGGCTGGCGCAGCCACGCACCAGCGCCGAGCGCAGGTTGTTCCGGGTGCTCATCGACCAACTGGCGATGGCCCCCGCCCATGGGAGCTACCTGCCCATGTCCGATGATCCGCTCCTGCGGCCGGTCCTCACGGCGCTCGAGCAACACCCGGACGATGAGCGCTCCCTGGCGGAATGGGCGAAGGTGCTGCACACCACCGAGCGCACGCTGGAGCGGCGCTGCCAGCAGCACCTGGGGCTGTCATTCAGCGAATGGCGCCAGCGGCTGCGCGTGGTGAAGGCGCTCGCGATGCTGGAGCAGGGACACGCGGTGGAGGCCATCGCGCTCGACCTGGGCTACAGCAGCGCCTCCGCCTTCATCGCCATGTTCCGGCGGATGACGGGCACCACGCCGGACAAGGTCCGCGGCCACGGCTTCGTGGCCGCGTGACAGGCCTCCTCATCGCTCAGGGCGTGTACAGCTCCGCCGTGGACAGGTACCCGAGGGAGCCTCCCCAGCCTCCCGCGATGAGGACCTGCCCGTTGGGCAGCAGCGTCGCGGAGTGACTGGAGCGCGGAACGACCATGGTGCCGGCGGGGATCCACGTGTTCGTGGCCGGGTCGTACAACTGCGGGAACCGGTTCGACGCGACGAGCACCCTGCCATCGGGCAACAGCGTCGCCGTGTGGAGGGCGCGACCTTCGAGCATGGGGGCGATGGCGCTCCAGGTGCTCGTGGCCGGGTCGTAGAGCTCCGCCGTCGCGAGCGAGGAGCCAAGCTCGTCCACGCCTCCCGTGACGAGCACCCTGCCATCGGGCAGCAGCGTCGCCGTGTGGAAGGCGCGGGGATCGGTCATGGAGCCGGTGGCGCTCCAGGTGCCCGTGGCCGGGTCGTACAGCTCCGCCGTCCTGCTGCTGCTATTGGACGTCACGAATCCCCCGGCGACGAGCACCCTGCCATCGGGCAGCAGCGTCGCCGTGTGGTCCCGGCGCCACTCCGTCATGGAGCCGGTCGGGCTCCAGGTGCCCGTGGCCGGGTCGAACAGCTCCGCCGTCGGAGGCGCGCCGGGGACGGCACTGCCTCCCGCGACGAGCACCCTGCCATCGGGCAGCAGCGTCGCCGTGTGGCTGGAGCGGGGGTCGGCCATGGTGCCCGTGGGGCACCACGTCCCCGTGGCCGGGTCGTACAGCTCCGCCGTCGCGAGGAAGCCCATGGAATTGAGTCCCCCGACGACGAGCACCTTGCCGTTGGGCAGCAGCGTCGCCGTGTGCAGCCAACGCCCTTCCGCCATGGAGCCGGTCGGGCTCCAGGTGCCCGTGGCCGGGTCGTAGAGCTCCGCCGTCGCGAGGTAGTCGGTATCCGAGCCGAGCCCCCCCACGACGAGCACCCTGCCGTCCGGCAGCCGTATTGCCTCATGGTCCGAGCGAGGTCCCGCCAGGGAGCCCGTCAGGGCCCAGCTCCCCGAACAGGGCGGCAGCCCCGTCACTGTGAAGGTGCGGGTGGTGCTCAGCTGGAAGGCGTTGGTGACGGTCACGGTGATGGAGGGAGGAGCGCTGCCACAGGAGGGAGCCGTCCAGGTGACGCGGCTGCTGAAGGCGCCGGTGAACGGCGCGTCCAGCCAGCCGGCGGTGGCCTCCCAGGAGAAGGTGAGCGCGGAACCTTCGGGATCGCTGGCCCACACCTCGTAGGCGAACTCCTGGCCCGAGGTGGCCGTGTCCGCGGAGCGGTAGGAGCGGATGATGACGGGGGCGAAGTGATTGGCCGGAGGCGTGTCGCTGACACACAGCGCGACGGTGCCGGTGTTCGCTCCGCCGCGCCCATCCGAGACCGTGACGGTCAGACGGCAGTTGTTACAGGCACCGGCGGGCAGGGCCGAAGGTGTGAATCGAGCAGAACTGGAGGAGGCCTGGTCCCAGGTGCCAGCACAGGACGCGCTCCAGGCATAGGAGAGGCTGTCACCGTCCGGGTCGGAAGCCGAGGCGGAGACCGTCGTCGTCTGGCCGACGGCCAGGTTCGTGGGCATGGCACTGATCGCGGCGACCATGGGGAAGCTGTTGAAGGAGATGGACAGCTCCGCCTCCCCTTCCCCGTCCACGGTGACGTTGACCGCCAGCGCGACGCTGGAGGACAGGCCTCGCGAGTCCGTCACGGTCAGGGTCAGGGTCTGGATGCCCGTGGCGGCGGGCGCGGTCCATGAAGTGGCGGCAGCCGAGCTATCGGAAAATGAACCCGCGGTCGCGCTCCAGGCGTAGGAGAGGGTATCGCCCGGGTTGGGATCATGCGCGGTGGCGGTCAGGGAGAGGGTGCCCCCCGCGGCCACGGAGGTGGCGGAGGCCACCAGGGAGTCGATGACGGGCGCCTCGTTGTCGAAGGGAGGCGGTGGGTTGAGCTGCTGAAGGGTGATGGCGACCAGGGTGCTCTGGTTCGCGGTGATGGTGACTCCCGTCGCGATCCCTTCGTAGGCCAGGTCGCCGGAGGAGTTGAAGGCCTGGGCCACGAAGATGCGATCGGAGCCCGCGGGGATGTTGCCAATGATGCCGCCCCACACGCCGTTCGTCGCGGTCAGCTCCGTGGTCAGCGCGGGGATGTCCGGGCCGCCCGAGGTGACCAGGACGAAGAGGATGTCTGGGGCGAGCGCCTGGTTGGTGGAGACAGCGAACCGGACCGTTCCGGTGTCCTTCGAGGAATCCGAGCAGCTCGCCAACAGCGACACTGCGAGCGCGAGCACCAACGGAGTGAATGCTTTCTTCATGCGGCCGCCTCCCCTTGCCAATTCCTTGCAACCACCCGGATGACTGGCGTGGCGCGGAGTAATGGCAATGGGAGGCGGCGCTGGACATCACCCCGCTAGCGCACGCGCCATCGTTTGTCAGACGAATGCGGACGCCTGCTTGGGTGCCGTCAGGGGACGGCGCTGACGTCCACGTCGACGACGCGGGGCTCCTCGGTGCTCGTCGTGCTGGTGACCGCGGGCATCGCGGCGGAGACCTTGAGCGTCAGCGCCCATGCGCCCGTGGCGAGCCGGGTGGGCACGTACTTCCAGGAGAGGCGCACGGGGCCCGTGGTCTCTCCCTCGGCCTGGAGCGCCGCGCGCGCCCGCTCTTCAATCTGCGCCGTCGTCAGCCGCGTCCGGAGCAGGTGGCCCGCGCTGCCCAGGGCCGGCCAGCTGATGAGCGCGCGCTGGAAGCTGCCATCCGGCCCGTGGGAGACCACCGCGCGGTGGCCCTCCACGCGAATGCCATTGATGGCGCGCATCACGAAGGTCTTGTGGCGGTGGAGCGCGGGCGTCTCGAGGCCTGCGGGGTCCTCGCTCTGGGTGAACGACTTCACCTGCCGCACCGCCCCGATCTCCGACGTGGGGATGCCCCAGCGCTGCAGGCGGGCCAGGGCGGTGCGCTGCAGGATGGCGGGCTCCTGCGGCGTCTCCGGGCCACTGGCGACCTTGTTCAGCACCAGCACCTGGCCTTCGGACGGGTCGCGCTCCAGCTTCCAGGACTGGGACTCCAGGTCCGCGCGGGGGCCCAGCGTCCCCGTCTGGGTGAAGGGCTCGGTCGTGCCCACCAGGGAGCCCTGCAACGCGGCGTCATTGAACGCGGTGCTGGGAAGCAGCGTGGTGGGGAGGCCTCCCGTGGGCGGCGTGGCGATCGCCGTGGAGTCGAAGATGAAGCCGACGGTCGTCGCCCTTGAGGACTGGGTGGTGACGGCGGCGGGATCCATGAAGGCGCCTTCATCGCAGCCAGACATGGCGGCGAGCGGCAGGACGGTCAGGAATCGGATGAGCAGATGGCTTTTCATGGCGGTTCGTTCTTTCGGTTCGAAGTCGTGGGTGGCGGTGGTCACTCGGGCAGCTTCTGCCCGCCGGAGGGTTCGCAGCCCCCCACGTAGAAGATGGTGGAGGCGACCTTGCGCCCGGTGCTCTTGCGGTCGCGCCAGCCACCGGCCTCGAACATCGCCACGCGCTGCGCCTTGGTCTCACCGAAGACGATGGACACCGGGCAGTCGTCGTTGTCGGTGCCCTTGTCGAAGTCGTAGGCCTCGTCGATCCAGTTCTCGCCCGCGCCGTCGCCCCGCGAGTTCGCCACGTAGCGCTGCACGTAGCTCGTCACGAAGCTGCCGCACGACGAGTTGCCGTGGAAGGCATTCCACATGCTGAAGCCGCTGGTGGGCGTCACGAGCGCCGTCCGGTACCCGCCCTGCTTCCACACCTGGTAGTCGCCAGACTGGCAGGCCTTCACGACGGCGATGTTCAGCTTGCCGTTGCCCAGGCTCATGTGGGTGTCCGTGACGGCGGAGCACGCATCCGCGTTGGTCCCCATCACGAGCCAGCTGCGGAGGTTCGCCTCGCTGTGGCCGCCGTGGGTGTGCACGTAGACGACGTCCGCGTCGTCCACGCCGGCATTGAGCTGGGTGTCCTTCGCGTCGGCCAGGGCCCCCTTCGAGGCGTCGGTCCAGAGGTCCGTGCGCGCACTCGAGTTGTTGAGCGTGCGGACATCCGTCCAGAGGCCGGAGCTGACGAGCTGGTTGAAGTAGTTCGCGAACGCCGCCGCCGTCGTCGTATGCACGGAGTGCGATTCGGCAGGGCACTGCCCCGCGCCGCCGAAGTTGGCGATGCCGTAGACATGGGTTTCGTTCGCCAGGGCCGCCGCGGGCAGGAGCAGCGCGAGCGCCGCGCCCGTCCACAGGTGAGTCTGCATCCGGAGTTTCATGGTCCGTCTTTCCCCCCGTCTGGGGTGTGGGTGACGGCCCATCAACGAAATCCGGGCGGAATTTCCCTCACCCCCTTCGCGAAAAAGTTCCGGGCAGGCACCCTGCCCTTCGGGAAGCCGGAGGACGGGTGATGCCACGCAAGAAGCAGGAGTACGGTCTCAGCCACGCGGACCGCGTCGCTGAAATCGAGCGGAAGTTCGGACGCGACCTGGTGGAACCCGTGCTCGAGCAGTTGGGCCGGGTCTCTCATCCCACGGAGAAGCTGCTGGGAGCCATCGTCTTCCTCGCCCGGGAAGGCCACGTCGAGGACATCGCCCTCACGGTGGCGGACGCCAACACGAACCCCTCCAGGATCCTGAACGCCGCGACGGTGAAGGACGAGCGCGGCTAGAGGTTCCGAGCCAGCCGCTCCCTCGCCTTCACGATGGCCGCGGCGCGCGTCGTCACCTCGAGCTTCGAGAACACGTTGCGCAGGTGCCACTTCGTGGTGGAGAGCGCCACGTTGGAGCGCTCGCTGATCTCCTGGTTGCTCAGTCCCTGCGCCAGGAGCTTGAGCATCTGGAGCTCCCGCTCCGTGAGCGGCTCCAGCGGTGCGCTGGGCAGGGGCGCGAGTCCGGCGGGGCCGCTGGGGCCCAGGGACAGCAGGTCCTGGTAGCGCTGGGTGTAGCGGGCCGGCAGCACGTGGCTCAGCTTGCGCTGCGTGGCCGCCGCGACGATGACCTCCTGCAGCCCTGGCGTCTCGTCGAACACGCCCCGGCTGAAGCCGAACCGGGGCACCAGGGCGAACCCCCGGTTCACCGCCGCGAACGCCGCGGCGGGGTCTCCCGCGCGCCAATGGCACACCGCCAGCGCGGCCAGCAGCGCCGTCTCCCGGGCCACGCAGCCCGCGTCATGCGCGCTGGCTCGCAGCGTCTCCAGCAGCCCGTGTGCCCGGTCGTGCCGCCCCTTCGCCATCAATACCCACGCCTGCGCCACTCCCAGTTGCTCCCAGGTCTCGTCGTAGAAGCGCCGCTCGCTCCACTCGCCCCGGCGCATGCGCTCGCCCAGGTCGAACTCCCGCGCCACCGCCTTCATCCTCGCGGGGGATTGCTCCACCAGCGACAGGCGGATCTTCTCGCCGCAGACATGGGCCAGGAAGCGCGTCTGGTGCCCGCATTCGAGCACGCTGTGCAGGTAGTCCAAGAGCTGCCAGGCCTCCGCGTACTTGCCTCGGATCGCCTTGATGCGGGCCAGCACCAGGTAGGCCACCGCGAAGGTCTCGAACACCGCTGCCTGTGAGAGCAGCGGGAGGACTTCGATGCAGAGCGCCTCGGCCTCGTCCAGCCGGTTCTGGTCGTACCGGGTGTTGGCCAGCGCCGTCGCCGCGTTCACCCACACCGGGTTTCGCCGTCCACGGCTCGCGCGCTCGAACGCCGCCTCGCACCGGTCCGACGCGTCCTTCATGTGGCCCTGCGCCCGGTCCGCCAGCACGATGAGGACGTCCGTGTAGCCCACCATGTAGGGGTTGTTCAGTCCGGCCAGCGTCTCGCGCGCGACGGACGCGAGCCGGCGCATCGCATCGAACCGGTTCTGCCGGAGCGCCTGGTAGGCCTTCGCCGCCAGCACCGCGCCCGCCATGAAGACGTCCGGGTCCTCTTCGCCCGGTGACGCCTCCAGCTCGATGCTGGAGGCCGGAGCCGAGTCCGACAGCACGGCGTGCAGCAGCGCGAGCCGGGAGAGCTGTCGCGACAGCCGCTCGCGCTCCGGGTCGGCTGCGGCGGTCTGGAGCCGGCGCTGCGCGTCCTGCAGGGCCAGGGAGGCCGGCGCGAAGCCTCGGGACAGGATGAGGCACGCGATGCGCGCCACGCAGATGGCTGGCGCCTGGAAGGTCTCCTCCGCCGTCAGCTTCGCCGTCCAATGGAGCACGGAGGCAATCTCGCCCTCGCGCATCCACTCCTCCGCGCAGCGGGCCGTGAGCTCCAGGCACCAGCCCCGGTCCCCGGATGCGAATGCGTGCGTCAGGGCTTCGTCCGGCAGCGCGTGCTCGGCGAACCAGGCGCTCGCCGCCCGGTGCAGCCGGGGGATGCGGTCTCCATACGTGCACGCGAGCTGGGTGCGCAGGAAGTCCAGGAACAGCGGGTGGTACCGGTACCACTGCTGCTGCGTGTCGAGCGACTGGATGAACAGCTGCGCCCGCTCCAGCTCCGCCAGCAGCGCCGGTCCCTGGGTGATACCCAGGAGCGCGTTGCACAGCTCCCCGTTGAGCCGGTCCACCACCGAGCTCAGCACCAGGAACGCGTGCACCTCCTCCGTCTGCTCGCGCAGCACCACGTCCGCCAGGTACCTCGCCACGTCGTGGTTGGAGCCGACGGCCTTGCGGAGCGCGTCGCTCACGCTGGCGTGCTCGCCCGCCGTCAGCAGGGCCAGCTTCACGCCAGCCACCCAGCCCTCGGTGCGCGCGCGCAGGTACTCCACGTCCTCCGGATGGAGCGCGGCGCCGCACAGGCGCTGGCCCAGCTCGCGGATGGCCTCCCCGTCCAGACCCAGGTCGCGGCCGTCGAGCGTCACCAGTTGCTCGGTGAGCTTCAGCTTCGCCAGGTCCAACTCCGGCGGGCTGCGCGACGAGACGATCCAATGGACGTGCGGCGGAGCGTGATCCAACAGGTACGAGAAGGCCCGCACCAGCGAGCGCTCCCGCAGCACGTGGAAGTCGTCAATCACCACCACGAGCTCGCGCCCCAGGTTCCACAGACTGCGCAGCACCACCGTCGTCGCATGGTCCAGCGGGGGCGCCACCTGCGCGTCCAATTGGCTCGCGATGTACGCGTCGAACTCCGGCGCCGCGCGGCGGATGGCGCCGACGAGGTACGAGAAGAAGCGCTCGGGCGCGTTGTCCCGCTCGTCGAGTGACAGCCACGCGAGCAGCCGCGACCCGCCCACCTCGCGGTACCACTGCGTCAGCAGCGTCGTCTTGCCCGAGCCCAGCGGCGCGGTCACCAGCACCAGCGTGCCGCCGACACCCCGTTCAATCTTCCGGAGCGCCGCGACGCGCGACACCAGCACCGACGCCGTCCGCGGCGGCGTGAGCTTCGTCGGCAGCAGGTGCGAGAGCGGATCGCCCATGGGCACGTTCCCCCTGAGACCGATGGCAGTGCGAAGTAGACCACGCGCCGCTCGGGCGGGGACCGGGGCCCGGACGCCCCCAATGTCAGACACCGAACACCGCAACGCGTCACAGGCCCCCTCCCCTGCCCCTCCCTTCGGAGGGGGCGATGTCGCGAGCCTCACTGGTAATCCCGAGTGCGCAGCTCTTACCCGCTCACCCAGGAGATCCCCATGGTCCGTACCCCGCAAGTGGGCCCGAGCAAGAACCGGTGGCGCGCCCGAGCCGGTCTGCTGTGCGCCGCCACCTCGCTGTTCGCCGCCGCCCCCGCCGCAGCCCAGGCGCCCTCGTTCATCGAGTTCGAGAGCGCGCACGTGCGTCCGTTGGCCCTGTCTCCGGACGGAACGAAGCTGTTCGCCGTCAACACGCCGGACAACCGCCTGGAGATCTTCAACGTCACCAGCGCGGGCCTGTCGCTCGCGGCCGAGGTGCCGGTGGGTCTGGAGCCCGTGTCCGTCGCCGTGCGCAACGACACCGAGGTCTGGGTGGTCAACCACCTGTCCGACAGCGTCAGCGTGGTGAGCGTGAGCGGCACGCCGCACGTGGTGCGCACGCTGCTCGTGGGTGACGAGCCGCGCGACATCGTGTTCGCGGGCGCCAACGGCAATGCGTTCATCACCACCGCGCACCGTGGCCAGCAGCGCACGGACCCGTCCATCGCCTCCGTGCCCGGCGCGGGGGATCCGCAGCTCACCACGCCGGGCGTGGGCCGCGCGGACATCTGGGTCTTCAACCCCGTGTCCCTGGGGACGACGCTGGGCGGCACGCCCGTCCGCATCCTGACGCTCTTCGGCGACACGCCGCGAGGACTCGCCGTCAGTCCGGACAAGAAGACGGTCTACGCGGCCATCGCGCAGTCCGGCAACCGGACGACGACCATCAACATGGACAGTGTATGTAACGGCTTTGGCAGCGCGGGCGTGTGCCTGGTGCAGCCGGACACGTTCCCGTGGGGCAACAACCTCTTCCTGGGCGGCCTGCCCGGTCCGTCCACGAACGCCCAGGGCGCGAAGGCGCCGGAGACGGGCCTCATCGTCAAGTGGAACAGCGCCCTCAGCCGCTGGGAGGACACGCTCGGCCGCAGTTGGAACAACGGCGTGCGCTTCAACCTGCCGGACAAGGACGTCTTCGCCATCGACGCGGATGGCCTGCAGCAGAAGGCGTTCTACACGGGCGTGGGGACCACCGTCTTCAACCTGGCCACCAACCCGAAGACGGGCGCGGTGTACGCGACCAACAGCGACGCCAACAACCACACCCGCTTCGAGGGCCCCGGCACCTTCGGCGGCAGCACGGTGCAGGGCAACATCGCGAAGATGCGCATCACCGTCATCAAGGGGACGACGGTGTCTCCGCGCCACCTGAACAAGCACATCGACTACTCGAAGCTGGCCGGCGCGCCCGGCTTCGACCCCACGGCGAAGAACCACAGCCTCTCCACGCCCACGGAGATGGCCATCTCCAGCGACGGCGCCAGGCTCTACGTGGCCGCGTTCAGCTCCAGCAAGGTCGGCGTGTTCGACACGGCGGCGCTGGAGGCGGACACCTTCAATCCCCGGACGGCCAGCGCCAACTACATCCCGGTGAGCGGCGGCGGCCCCAGCGGCCTGGTGCTGGACGAGGCGCGCAACCGCCTCTACGTGATGACCCGCTTCGACAACGCGGTGAAGGTCATCGACCTGGCCACGAAGAGCCAGGTGGGCGCGGCGGCGCTCTTCAACCCCGAGCCCGCCTCCGTCGTGCAGGGCCGCCCGTTCCTCTACGACGCGAACTTCTCCTCGGCCAACGGAGAAGCCTCCTGCGCCAGCTGCCACATCTTCGGCGACAAGGATGAGCTCGCCTGGGACCTGGGCAACCCGGATGACCCGGTGACGACCAACGCCATCGACAAGCGGCTCGCGAGCAGCCTGGAGATTGGCGCGTTCCGGCTGCTCACCGGCCACCCGAGCTCCGACGTCAACGGCACCGGCAACCAGAACTCCTTCCACCCGATGAAGGGGCCCATGACGACGCAGACCCTGCGCGGCATGTCCACCTCGGGCGCCATGCACTGGCGCGGGGACCGGTCGACGGGCTTCTTCGGCTCGGGGTCGTATGACGAAGCCCTGTCGTTCAAGAACTTCGTCGTCGCGTTCCCGGGGCTGCTTGGCCGCGTGGATCAGCCCACCGAGGCGGAGATGAACCAGTTCACGAACTTCCAGCTCCAGGTGCAGCTGCCGCCCAACCCCATCCGCAAGCTGGACAATTCACTCACGTCCACGCAGGCCGCCGGCCGCGACTTCTACTTCGGCAGCCGCCGCGTGGACGGTCTGGCGATTGGCGGCAACACCGGCTTCAACTGCAATGGCTGTCACACCATCGACGCCGCGCAGGGCCACTTCGGCACCGACGGTCAGGCGAGCTTCGAGGGAATCAGCCAGATCATGAAGATCCCCCACGTGCGCAACATGTACACGAAGGTCGGCATGTTCGGCTTCCCGGACAACAGCTTCTTCCAGCACTCGGAGACCGGGCCCACGGGCGACCAGATCCGCGGCTTCGGCTACACGCACGACGGCGCGGTGGACACGCTGTTCCGCTTCTTCAGCGCCATCGTCTTCGCCAACAACAGCATTGGCGGGCCGCTGGTGGGCTTCCGGAGCGACACCGAGCGCCGCGAGGTGGAGGCCTACATGATGGCGGTGGACTCCGACCTGGCGCCCATCGTCGGACAGCAGGTGACGCTCACGTCGACGAACGCCTCCGCGGTGGGCGCGCGCATCGACCTGCTCGTCGCCCGGGCGAAGGCGCCGTTCGTGTCGAAGATCCTCGGCGGCTCCACGTATGAGGCCGACCTGGTGGCCAAGGCCGCCATCGGCACGCGCGTGAAGGGCTTCCTCTTCGACCGCGTGGCCGGAACGTGGAAGCCGGACGACGGCACCGCCAACCTCACCACCACGGCCCTGCGCGCGCTGGCGAACACACTGGGCCAGGAGGTGACCTTCACCGCGGTGCCTCCGGGCTCCGGCACGCGCATCGCGCTCGACCGGAACCTGGACGGCAGGCTCGACGGTCAGTGATGGACCGAGGTGGGGCTTTTTCGTGGTCGCAGGCCAGGGCTCTCAAATAATTGAGAGGCCTGTCGGCTGCGTTCCTCCGGAAAACGAGGGGATGACCCTGGCCCGGCGTCTGCATCAGCGCCGGGCCTCAATCCCTGGAGGACGCAGATGCAACGCTCGCTTTCCTTGATGGCACTCCTCACGCTCCTGGTGGGCTGTGGGGAGCTCGAGGTCTCTCTCTTCACGGACACCACGGAGTACCGCCCCGGTGACACCGTCCAGCTCGAGCTGCGCAACGAGGGCACCCGCGAGGTGGGCTACAACCTCTGCATGGTGCGGGTCGAGCGCAGGGAGGACACCGGATGGCTCCACACACCGCACCTGGGCGAGACCGAGGCATGCCAGGCCTACCAGGACACGCTGAAGGGCGGTGACCAGGCCCAGGGCACGCTGAAGCTCCCCGCGGAGCTGGCCGCCGGTGAGTACCGCGTCGTGCACGACGTGGACACCCGGGAGACCGACTCCGAGGGGCGGACCGTCCAGGAGCCGGTGATCAGCAACTCCTTCCTCATCGAGCCGTGACGAGCGCGTTCCATTCATCGACCATCAGGTCGATGAAGCGCCGCACCTTCGCCGGCAGGTGCCGCTTGCTCGGGTAGAGCGCCATGATCGGGACGTGCTCCGTCTCACAGGATGGAAGCAGCGCCTTGAGCCGCCCGCTCGCCAGGTCTTCGTTGACCAGGAAGCCGGGAAGATAGGCGATGCCCAGCCCCGCGACGGCCGCGTCCCGGATCGCCTCGCCACTGTCGAGCCGCAGGCGGCTTCGTCCCTCCACCTTCACGGTGGCGCCGCCCTTCTGGCGCAGGTGCCAGTGCTGCCGTCGCGTCCGGCTGCTGAAGACCAGGCACTCATGCTCCGCCAGGTCCTCCGGCGTCTTGGGCTCTCCGCGCGCCTTCAGGTACGAGGGCGCGGCGCAGACGAACACCGGGTATCGGGCCACGGTCCGCGAGACCAGGCGCGTATCGGTGCTGGAGGCGTTGATGCGCACCGCCAGGTCGTAGCCCTCCTCGATGATGTCCGAGACGCGATCGGAGAAGCTCACCTCCGCCTGCACCTCGGGCCAGGTCCGCAGATAGTCCCGCAGCAGGGGAAGGACATGCAGCCGGCCGAACGCGGCGGGCAGCGTGAGCCGCAGCAACCCTCGGGGCGTCCCCGTGCGCTGCCCGACGCTGGCCTCCGCGTCGTCCAGCGCCGCGAGGACCTGCAGGCAGTGCTCATGGAAGACACGGCCTTCGTCGGTGAGGCTCAACTGACGTGTCGTGCGATTGAGCAGGCGCACCCCGAGGCGCGACTCCAACCGGGCCAGGGCCTTGCCCGCCGCCGAGCGCGTCAGGCCAAGGGCCTCTCCGCCCCCCACGAAGCTGCCC
Organism: Corallococcus sp. M7; assembly: GCF_054512695.1. Classification (NCBI taxonomy): domain Bacteria; kingdom Pseudomonadati; phylum Myxococcota; class Myxococcia; order Myxococcales; family Myxococcaceae; genus Corallococcus; species Corallococcus sp. M7. The sequence continues at coordinate 3,782,644 of NZ_CM137252.1, read as the reverse complement.
GCGTCCACGACGGACATGAAGGCGAAGATCTCATCCAGGTGGGCGCGTTTCATCGAGGGCGCTCGATTGTAGCGACCGCGTCGCTGGAGAGGGGAACGCTGTTCGTCAATGGGCCCGGTATACGAGTCCGGCACTCACCTCCCCTCTGGAGAACCGCCATGCCCGTGACCCTGCTCAACCCCGACGGAATCATGAAGCCCGACGTGTACCGGCAGGTGGCCATCGCCACCGGCACCCGGCAGGTGCACATCGCGGGACAGGTCGCGTACGACGCGGACGGCAAGCTGGTCGCGCGCGGCGACCTGGCCGGACAGGTGGCGCAGGCCTACCGCAACGTCGCCATCGCCCTCGCGGCGGCCGGGGCGACGTTCGACGACGTCGTCCGGCTGACGATCTACGTGGTCGACTGGAAGCATGAGCGCATGCCTGAGTTCCTCGCCGGCATCGAACAGGTCGCCAGGGAGCTGCGAATCACTCCGGCGCCGGCATCGCTGATTGGGGTCTCCGTGCTCTTCGAGCCGGGCGTCCTGGTCGAGATCGAGGCCACGGCCGTCGTGGGCTGAGCCGCGACGGAGGGCATATGCTGGGGGACCATGAGCCCCTCTCCCCTCCCGGATGAAGCCGCGCCCCACCGCGACGGCTACGCTCGACGCGTCGGCTTGTTCTCGGGGGTGATGCTCGTCATTGGCGGCATCATCGGCTCGGGCATCTTCCTCAACCCGGCCATCGTCGCGCAGCGCGTGCACACGCCCGCGCTCACCCTGGCCGTGTGGATGCTCGGCGGGGTCGTGGCGCTCATTGGCGCCTTCATCTACGGGGAGCTGGGACAGCGCACCCCCAAGGCGGGCGGCAGCTATGTCTACCTGCGCGAGGCCTTCGGCCCGCTGCCCGCGTTCCTCAACGCGTGGGGATTGATGCTGATGATCGCCACCGGGGCCATCGCCGCGGTGGCCGTCACCTTCGCCAACTACACCCTCGCGCTCACCGGCCTGGGGCCCGGGTTCCGCTTCCCCCTCGCCGTCGGCGCCATCCTTTTGCTCTCCGGGGTGAACTACTTCGGCGTGCGGCCCGGGGCGCTCACGCAGAACATCTTCACCGTGCTCAAGCTGCTGGCGCTCGCCGTGCTCGTGGGCGCGGGGCTCCTGCTGGAAAGCGCCCAGCCCGCCGCGGTGGAGGCCGTGGCCGCTCCGGTGGCGCCCGACTCCCTCGTGCTCGCGCTGGGGGCGGCGCTCGTCCCGGTGCTGTTCAGCTACGGCGGGTGGCAGCAGACGAACTTCGTGGCCGAGGAGATGGTCAACCCCGAGCGCAACCTGCCACGCGCCCTGTTGCTCGGCGTCATCGGCGTGGTGACGGTGTACCTGCTCGCGAACCTCACCTACCTGCGCACGCTCGGAGCGGCGGGGCTCGCGGCGAGCAGCGCTCCGGCGGCGGATGCGCTGGGCCAGCTCATCGGGCCCGCGGGCCGCACGTTCATCACCCTGGGGGTCGCCCTCTCCACCTTCGGGTTCCTCAACCTCGTCATCCTCGTATCGCCGCGCGTCTACCAGGCCATGGCCGCGGATGGACTGTTCTTCCCGTGGATGGCCCGGCTGCACCCGCGCTTCCGCACGCCCTCCAACGCCATCCTCTTCCAGGCGGCCTGGGCCATCCTCCTCACGAGCACCGGCACGTACGGCGAGCTGCTCGATTACGTCGTCTTCGCCGACTGGCTCATCTTCGGCGCCACGGCCGCGACGCTGTTCGTCTACCGCGCGCGCGAACGGCAGGGGCTGGTGCCCCGCGCCGCGTACCGGGTGCCCGGCTATCCCGTCACCCCGCTCCTGTTCATCGCGGCGGCGCTCTACGTGATCCTGGGCTCGACGGCCTCCAACCCGCTCAACGCGCTCAAGGGCACGTTGCTGTTCGGCGCGGGCGTGCCCGTGTTCCTGTTCTGGCGCCGGCGCACCCGGCGGCCCGAGACCCCGCCGGCCCTGGGCGCGCCTTGAGGTTCCGGACGCGACCGCCAGCGATTGAAGCCATACACAGGCACGTATGTATTTGACCCGCTCGCCCGCCTACCCGGCGAGCGGGGGTGCTCCGGCCCCAGGCGGCGTGTATGGGCAGACCCGTGGAAAACCCCTAGCCGGGCTCCCAACGCAATGTGCAACACGGCCCGGACGAAATCGTCCGCACTCACAGGAATCACCTGTTTTGCTCGTTCTGATTTGCAGTTAAATCAAGACCAGTGTTAGGAATGCCTCGGCTTCGGCCAACCCCACACAAATCAACTCAGGAGTAGTCCATGACGAGGAACGTGAAGCGTTTCCTGGCCGCCTCCCTGTTGTCCCTCGCGCCGTCGGTGGCCTTCGCCGCCCCGGCCGATCTCGGGTTCCCCGACTTCCTCTCCCAGCGCAACGAGTACGTCAGCGTTCGCGAGGGCGCGTTCGAAGTTCCCCAGGTGAAGGGCGGCGCGGCCATTGGCCCGGCCCTGGAGAACTTCTTCGTCTCCAACCAGAGCGGCGCCACCATCTCCCTGGGCCTCCAGACCATCAACGGCACGTTCAACGGCGTGTTCACGCCCTATCCCGTGCCCACCGCCACCCTGGGCGGGTTCCAGGTCAACGCTCCCGCGCCGGCCCCGTCGTTCTCCCAGCAGTACTACTGGACGGTCGACCCGGCGAACCCGGCCGGCGTGAAGACCTGTGTCTGGCGCGTGGACATCGCGGACAACGCCGGGACCTGCACCGCGACCGTCTATTACGGCACCTACGGCGGCGCCATCTGCGCCCTCGACACCATCAACTCCTTCATCGACGGCGGCACCTGCCAGGCGCAGATCGTCACCATCATGCAGTGACGTGAGCCGCACGCCGCCCGGGGCCTGTGCATGAGGCCTCGGGCGGTGCCCGCCCCCAAAGAGACGACCCATGAGGCGCAAGCATTGGCATTGGCGTGTCGCCACCACCCAACGGGAGCTGGATGACGCGGCTCGCATCCGCTGGGCTGTCTTTGGCGGAGAGATGGGATTGCTGTCCGAGCAGTCGGCGGTGTCCCGGCGGGAGATGACCTGCATCGACACGCTCGATACCACCGTGCATGTGCTCGTCCATGACGGCGCCGAGCCGGTGGCGACGATGCGGATTGCATTGCCCAACGCGGAGGTGGCGGCGAACCTGGGCGTGAAGTTGGGGCTGGAGCTGGAGCAGCGGCTGGACCTCTCCGGCTTGATCCGGCCGGGGATGGTGCTCGCCGAGCCCTCGCGCTTCTGCGTGCTGCCGGAGTGGCGGCGCTCGGAGGCCGTGACCTGGCTGCAGGCGGGCATGTACGCGGAGAGCCGGCGGCGAGGAGTGACCCACTGGATCGCGTCCGCGAACCTGGAGACGGATTCGCCCGAGGACGCCCTGCTGTCATGGCAGGTGGTGGCGAGCCGCGGATGGCGCAGTCCGTGCTTCCGGGTGGCCGTGCCGGATCCGCGGGAGTCCGCGGCGCAGTCCCGGACCCCCTACTACACGCCGGAGGAGCGGGCGCGGGCGAAGCAGGGGTTGTTGGAAGGACTGCGGGTTCCCAGGTCGCCCTCGCTCTTCGCCAGGACGATGAGCGCGCGCTTCATCGCGGAGCCGCTCTACGACGCGTACTTCCAGTGGTTCACGCTGCCGTTGCTCATCGCGCTCGATGAGATCCCGGCGGACACGCTGGAGCGCTTCCATGCGATGGAGAACGGCGTGAGCTCCGCCGCCTAGCCTGGGGCTTACCTTTAAAACCATACACCCGCCGGGAGCCCGGAATGGCCCCGGACAGGAGACGCACGTGCAAACACAGACGGAGCATCAGGCGGGAGCGAACTGGCTGGCGGCGCTGGACGCGGAGGCGCGGGCGCTGGTGGCGGCGGTGGATGCGCAGCCCGACGCCCGCCGCATGCTGGAGGGCACCCTCGACGCGGAGGGCTACATCCACTACCTCGTCCAGACGTTCCACTACGCCCGCTGGAGCACGGCGCTTCTGGGCGAGGCGGGCCTGCGGCTGAGGAAGCTGGGGCGGCATCCGGAGCTGGCGGAGCTCCTGGTCCAGAAGGGGGAGGAGGAGCGGGGGCATGACCTGTGGTTGCTGTCCGACCTGAAGAACCTGGGGTGGTCGCAGGAGCAGGTGGAGGCGGCGGAGAAGAGCCCGGCGGTGGATGCCTATACGGGCTGGAACTTCTTCACGTCGCGCGCGGGCGTACCGACGGCGGTGCTGGGGACCGCGTACGTGCTGGAGTACCTGTCGCAGACGCGGGCGGGCCGGTGGGCGGAGCGGATGCAGGCGGCGGCCGCCATTCCCAACATCCACAAGGCGGTGACGTTCCTGCGCAGCCATGGGGCGCTGGACGGAGACCACGTGGCGGAGATGGTCAGGATCCTGGGGAAGCTGACGGACCCCGAGGATCAGGAGGCCATCCTCTTCTCGGCGCGCATCGCCCGGAGCGTCTACCCGCGCATCTTCCGTGAGGGTGGCGCCTCCAGCCGTTCCCTCGCGGCATAGGAGCGCCGGATTCGGCTACGCTCACGGAGCGCGGCCGGGAGCATGGGGCCCTGACCGCGACGGGATGGGGGCATCCAGGATGAGCGCGGTCGTCGCGGCAGTGTGTCTGCTGGTGGAGCTGGGGCTGGGGGTGGCGCTGCTGGTGGGCACCTTCTTCACCCTGGCCTTCAGCAGCGAGTCGTACCGGCACTCCGCCACGCCGCTGCATCAGGCGTTGAACGGGCTGGCCTTCGTGCTCGCGGTGCTCCCGCTGCTGCTCACGCTCTGGGTCGGCTGGCGGCGCTTCGTGTCGGACCGCCCTTTCGACGCGGTCCCGCTGGGGATGGGCCTGCCCATGGTGGCGCTGGTCGCCTGCGCCGTCACCGCCTTCCTGGCCATCATGGGAGGCGAGTGGTCGACGTCGCGTCACCGCGCGCGGCAGGAGCAGGAGGCGCGGCTCGCGCTGCGCGCCGCGGTGGAGGGAGGCGCGGTGGGCAAGGCGTGTGACCTGGTGGCCGCGGACCCGCGCGCTTCGGCCGAGGACATGCGCCGTTGCCGCGAGTTCATCGAGTCCCGCCCCGACGTCGAGGCCCGCTGGACCGAGCTCTCGAAGTTCGCCGACTCGCGAGGCGGCTTCAATACCTGGCACCTGGGGCAGACGGGGCTCGCGCCGGACTGGGAATGGGGCAGGACGGTGCCGGTCATCCGCTATGAGCAGGAGTGGTTCCTGCGCACGTTCTATGAAACGTGGCTGGCCCGGACCCAGGACCTGCCGACCCTGGACGACCTGAACGGTCTGCACCTGGCCCTGGTGAGCAGCACCCGCTACCTGGGCTGGGACGCCCGGGCCGTGGAGACCCTCCGCACCCAGGTGCTCCCCACGCTGCGCGCACGGCTGGAGGCACAGGACGCCCGGTTGCGCGCCACGCCGGGCATGGACCCCTGGGTGCTGGGCGCGATTCGAGACCGGATGCAGAGCCTGGAGACGAAGCCTGACGATGGCGTGGAGCCGCTGCCCCCGTTGCCGGGAACGCCGTCGCCACGAGACATCGGCGTGGCGCGGCTGGACGACACGGGCGCGCTGGACCTGTGGCTGCGCGCCACGCCCACCTCGGGGAACTTCGGTGACGTCTATGTGCGCCGGGCCTCGTACGACAGCGAGTACGAGAAGTGGCTGAAGTACCTGGGGCCGATGCGTCCCGGGGAGCCGCGGTTCATCCCCGCACCCTGAGCAGCTTGTCGGCGAGCAGTTCGCGCATGCTCATGGGCTCACGCCCGAGCAACCGCCGCAGCGTGGGGTCGACGGCGGCGAACTCGCCGTCACGGCTCGCGCGATAGAGGCCGAGCGAGATGCCGACCCCGGGCGCGGGCATCCCGCTCGCCACGAGCTTCGCGCGCATCTCGTCCTCCGACACGGTGCTTCGGCGGATGGGACGTCCGAGGAGGCCCGACGCGATGTCGCACAGTTCACCGAAGTCGAGCGCCTGCGAGGCCGTGAGCGGCGGCGTCGGCCCGTCGAACCGCCCCTCGTTCGTCAGGACCACCGCCGCCGCCTCCGCGAGGTCGGCATGCGTGGTCCAGGAGACCTTTCCATCCGCCGGAGCCTCGAAGACGCCCGCTTGCAGGGCGCGCTCCAGCAGGAACGCCGCGCTCGACGCGTAGAAGCCATTGCGAAGCGAGGTCCACGCCAGGCCGGACCCGGCCAGCATCTGCTCCGTCGCCGCGTGGTCGAGCATGGGAGGAAACGCCGACGTGGGGCTCGCGCCCATGTGGCTCGTGTAGACGATGCGCCGCGCGCCAGCGGACCGCGCGGCGTCAATGGCGGAGCGATGCTGGGCCAGGGGATCGCCCCCATGCGCGGCCGCGTTCGACGAGACCATCAGCACCTGGGTCGCGCCCTCGAAGGCCTGCGCGAGGCTCGCCGGCTCCGCGAAGTCCCCTCTCCGCACCCGGACGCCCCGTGCCGCCAGGTCCTGGGCCTTCTGGACGTCCCGGACGCTGACGGCGACCCGGTCCACGGGGACGCGGGCGATGAGCTTCTCCACGATGAGGCGGCCAAGCTGCCCGGTTGCTCCGGTCACGACGATCATTGAACGACCCCTGCCCTGTATCGGCGGAAACAGAATCTAGATACCGCCGATAACGTAGCGACCGCTAGCGCCGTTATCAAGTCTTTGTTACCGCCGTTCCGACAGCCACGTGCTAAGTCGGTCGCATGAAGGATCGCGAGAAGGCCGCCGCCGAAGACGCCGAGGGCCCCGATACGCGCGCGCGCATCCTGACGGCGGCCGCGGAGCTCATCGCGGCAGGAGGGCCCGACGCCGCGACGACACGTGCGGTGGCCACCGCCGCCGGTGTGCAGGCGCCGACGCTCTACCGGCTCTTCGGGGACAAGCGCGGCCTCTTGTCGGCCGTGGTCGAGCACGAGCTGACGAGCTACGTGGCGAAGAAGGCGGCGCGCAAACCGCACCCGGATCCGCTTCAGGACCTGCGGATGGGCTGGGACATGCACGTCGCGTTCGGGCTCAGCCATCCAGGGCTGTTCGCGCTCATGTGCAGCGACCTGGAGCCGGCGCCCGAGTCCTCCGTGGTCAGCACCGGCAACGACGTGCTGCGCCGCCGCATCCGCAACATCGCGCTCGCGGGCCGCCTGCGGGTCAGTGAAGAGCGGGCGCTCGGCCTCGTGTCGTCGATGTGCAACGGCGCGGTGCTCACGCTCCTGCGCCAGCCCGAAGGGCAACGCGACCTCGGACTCTCCGATGCCGCGAGGGAGACGGTCATGGCCGCGATCACCAGCGAATCAGCGCCCAAGGCGAACACGGAGGTCCGCTCAGCGGCCACCACGCTGCGAGCCTCCCTGGACCGGCTCACCGTCCTGACCCCCGGCGAGAGCGCGCTGTTGAGCGAGCTGCTGGCGCGCATCACGGACGCCGGGTGACATTCACTGCCGACACACCGCGCAGCAGGTTGAGGGACCCACCCATGTCGTTCCCCGGATTTCAGCGCTATCTCGCGAGCGATTACGTCTCACAACAGTCAAAGGCTCCCCTCAGCCCCAGCTCGGCGAGTGACTACGTCTCGCGGCTGCGCCGCCTTGAAGAGGTGTCGGGATGGCAGGTGGAGGGGACGGCCCCCAGCACCTTGCGTGCGTTCATTGACCGCATCGAAGACGACCGGGATCTGGCCGGAAAGCTGGGCCCTGGAGGAGCTTCAGACATCCAGGTTGCCCTGCGGCGTTACGCCGACTACCTGTCACGCACCAAGGACGCTGAAGTGCACGGGGCTTCCCCCGGGCCGCTCCGTACAGACGTTCAAGGGCGGGCAATTGCTCCCGCAGATGCTCCACCGAACGAACCGCTGGATGCTTCAACAGGGACTGCAGTTCGAGCAGCGAGACGGTCCCGGACGCCGCGCCCATTCGATCCCCATCAAGTCCCTGCGCCCTTCGTCCCTGGCGATGAGCACGAAGACCCCGAAGACACGTCGGCCCGCCAAGAGAAAGCCTCGCAAGAACACCATGCCCTGCTCATCGTCCTCCACCGGCACCTTGTGGAGGCGAGGTGGATCGGAATTCAGGAGATCCCAAACTCGGTGGACCTGTGGGCCACGAATCCGGCCGACGGGCGCCGCATCATCTTCGAAGTGAAGACACTCGGTGCCAGAACCGAGCGGACGCAAACCCGTCACGCACTCTCGCAGCTCCTGGAGTACCGCTACTTCGACGGGAGCAGCGAGGATCGCCTGTGCTTGGTGACAGATGCACCCATCAGCGATGCGCGCGAGCAGTTCCTGAGAACGCAGGGGATCGCCGTGCTCGTACTCGATGGTGAAGGCTTCCAGGCGCTGGGGCCACTGGCGCACGATTGGCTTGGAGCCTTGCTCGGCAGCAGGGGGCCCGCGGCGCCGGACCGCAGGGATGACGGCCAGAGCAAGACGACCAGCCCTTCATAGTGCCCCGTGACGGAGGAGCGCGCGAGTTGGTCTGCCGCGCGCTCCTCACCTGGACACGTTCTGCTACGGCATGGGGCGCGAACCGGAGGAAGGCGCTTCCGGCACCGCGGGCCAGCCGTTGGGCCAGGTGATGGCATCCACGAGCATCACCCGGGCCGTGTGGGCGCTGTTCCACGCGTGGTAGACCATGATCGTGTCCCCGCCGGGGCCGGTGACCACTGAGTTGTGCCCGGGTCCCACCCAGCCGCCGCCCGTCTTGAGGATGGGGTTGCCCAGCTTCGTGTAGGGCCCCAGGGGGCTCGTGGCCCGGGACCACGCCCACGGCGTAGGTGCTGTTGGCGTACGAGTTGCCGCTGTAGAAGAGGTAGTAGTAGCCGCCCCGCGCGACGACCCACGGCGCCTCGACGACGCCGCCCTCCCAGCCGAGCGTGTTGCTCATCAGCGTGCGGCGCGTGCCGGTGAGCGACAATCCATCCGCCGCCAGCGTCTGGCCGTAGATGGGCGTGGGCTGCCCCACCGCGTTCCCGTCCGCCTTCCACACCAGGTACGGCACGCCCGCGGTGTCGTAGAAGAACGTGGCGTCGATCATCCCCATGCCCGCGTCATGCACCAGCGGACGGCCCAGGTCCGTGAAGGGGCCCAGCGCGCTGGTGGCCGTCGCGGCGCCGATGGACAGCTTCCCGTCCTGGTGGCGCGCGGTGAAGTACGCGATGTACCGGCTGCCCACCTTGTGGATCTCCGGCGCCCAGAAGTCACCCGTGGCCCACGTCGGCTTGCGCGTGGAGGGGAAGATGTTGCCGGCGGCCGTCCAGGTGACCAGGTCCTTGGACGTGCGCAGCGGGAACGCGTTGGCCGCGCCGCCGGACGTGCAGGCCGCGACGTACTGCGTGCCGTCATGGATGACGCCCGGATCCGCGCAGTCCGTGGGCACCACGGGGTTCTGGTAGAGCCCGCCACAGCCCGTGTAGCGCAGCGAGATGCCGCACGCGTTGGTGCCGCTGAAGTACGGCGCCCAGTCATTCGACAGCACCGTGTACGAATTGGGAGACGCATTGATGCAGCCCCGGTCCCACGTCACGCGGCCGCCCACGTCGTCGTACTGGGCCGGGTGCCCCGCGGGGTGCAGCCACGCCGGGCCGTAGGTGACGCGCGTGGCGCAAGCCGTGGCGCCACCACAGTCCGTCGTGTCGAGCGCCATCACACAGGCGTTGTTGCCGGTGAAGTACGGCTTCCAGCCGTTGGACAACACCGCGTAGGAGTTGGTGCCTTCGTTGACGCAGCTGCCGTCCCAGGTCACCAGACCGCTCGCGATGTCGTACTGCTCCGGGTGCCCGGGGTGGATCCACCGGTCCCCGTAGGTGATGCGCGTGGAGCACGCGAGCGCCCCGCTGGACGTGGCCAGCTCGGGGCCCTCGGAGCGCTCCTCACCACACCCCGCCGCGAGCGCGGCGAGGACGACAGCGGACAACAACGGGGGGTTCTTCATCGATGGACCTCCAGGCCTGCGAAGACTTGGAAGTCCTATTTATCAGTTTTTACTTGTTGTCGAGTCCCCAATCCATCCGCGCGCGGGAAGGGTCGGTCAGCGAACCTCGAGCTCGTAGATGCGCGTGGCCGGGTCGCCGTTCTGGCTCGGGGTGGTGATGTTGAGCCGGACGTAGCGCGCGGAGGTGGCGCTGATGGCGTGGGTGGAGGTGTTGGCGGTGTTGTTGGTCACCGTCATCGGGGTGCTCCAGCTGGTGCCGTTGGTGGAGGTCTGGAGGGTGAAGGCCCGGGTGTTCCAGGTGCTCGCTTCACCGCCCGCGCCGGCATGCTGGACCGTGAAGCTGCTGACCGTCTGCACCGAGCCAAGGTCCACCTGAAGCCAGGCGCCCGAGGCCAACGAGCAGAACTTGTCGGTGGTGCCGCCGGAGACGCTTCCGTTGACCGCCTTGGCCGGTGACTCGCTGCTGTTGCAGGCCGTGGATCCGGTCGCCGGTTTGTTGAGCGCCAGGTTGGCGTAGCCCGCGCCGACGGAGACGCCCTGGGTCTTGGTGTGGCTTGCGCCGCCGTTGTCCGTCACGGTCAGGCTGACGTTGTAGTTGCCGGCGGTGGCATAGACGCGGCTGGGATTCGTCGCCGTCGAACCGCTGCCGTCGCCGAAGCTCCACCCGCGCGAGGTGATGGTGCCGTCGCTGTCGCTGGAGGCGTCGCTGAAGGTCGCGGTGAGTCCGCTCACGGTGACGCCGAAGTTGGCCACCGGCGGGGTGTTGCCGCTGACCGCGGTGTTGATGGCCGCCGCGTACTGCGCGCTCGTGCCCTGCGCCGAGCACTTCTGGATGTCGTCGTACAGCCACATGAAGCCGCCGTTGATGCCGGCGGTGCTCTTCCAGTTGCTCATCTTGCTCTGCACCGTGGCCGGGCTGTCGCCGCTGGCGCAGTTGGTGCCGTGGCGCGACCACAGGCCCGGGTCCACGGTCATGCCCATGGCGGTGTTCCAGCTCGCGGGGTTGTTGCCGGCGCCGCCGTCGTAGACCTGGAGGTAGATGCCGTCGACCGCGCTGCCCAGGTTGTCCTTGAGGCTGCGCCAGAAGGTCTGCTGCGTGTAGGGCGCGAAGGTGATCTTGTAGCCCTGGCCGATGAGCATCTGCCCGAACTGCGTGGTCGGAGCGAGGTCGTAGGCGCTCTCGTCGTCGAAGTTGACCGCGTCCGCGCCGGTGGCGGCCTTCAGCGCCTGGAAGTTGCGGTACAGGATGCTGTTGGTGCCGGTGCCGCAGACGAGCGTGCTGCCGCAGCCAGCGGCGGTGCCGTTGACCAGCCGGGCCATGCGCTCGAAGTCAGGGACGCTCCAGGCGCCGATGGACACCTCGATGCGGTTGACCGAGGTCGGCGCCGTCTTCAGCGTGGCCAGCCGCGTGGGCCAGGCCGGGTCGCCGATATAGGCGCCGTTCCGGACCACCGGGATGTCGTTGTAGACGAGGTCGCCGTTGTCCTCGATGTGGAAGCTCCAGAGGATCACGGTCGTGAAGCCCGAGCCGCGCAGGTCGTTCATCACCGCGGTGCCGCCGGAATAGAACGGGCCGCCGCCGTAGATGGCCGAATCAGCGAGGGCCACTGGCGAGACCGTGGCCAGCGCGAGGGCAAGGCAGGACGCGAGTTGCTTCGACTTCGGCATGGTGTGCTCCCCTGTCGCCATCCTTGGCGACGGGGAGACATTGCAAGCACCAAAACCAGTAAGTCAATTCTATTAAGACAAACTAGAATATATTGAAAACACCATCACCACGCGCCACGGGTTCCTAATCGCGGAAGTGCGGCTCCGCGATGGAGGCCCCCCAACAGCAGGCGTCTTCTCCCGCCTCGCCGGTGGGCAGCGTCGTGTGGAGCGGGGCGTCAGGCTTCACGTCCTCGAAGTAGAAGAGGTTCCTCGGGAGGAGGACGAGGGCGCGGTCCGCCTTGCGCGTACGCAGGGTGAGTTGCGCCAACGCCGGGTCGGCCACGTCCGCGGGGCCCTGCGGGAAGAACGCCTCCTTTCTCTTCGGAGCACGCTCATTCTTCGGTCTGCACCCGCCATCCTCCGTGGAGACCTCCACCTCGCGCACGCGGCAGTCCTTGCCCTCCGCGAAGTGGAACACCGCTCGCACCCGGGTGAAGTAGCAGTCGGGGGTTCCGCAGTCCGCGCTGTGGACGTCCGCCACCGCCGTCAGGCGCACCTTGTTTCCAGGCAGGGACTCCACCATGCCGCTGCGCGCGTAGCGCTGGAACAGGGGAGCCTGGGCGCAGTGGGTGGGCACCGGATCGGCACCGACAGGCACGGACAGCAGAAGCGCGAGGAGCGGCGAGACGTGCTTCAGGGACATGGCTGAACTCATAGCAGACGCCAGGTATCGAGTAGCGGGTAGCCACGATTCCCCGCGCCGCGTGTCCCGGGCGAGCATCCGCGCTCCCCTTCTCCACCGGAGCTCCGCATGCGCCTCCCCACTCCGTTCGCCGCTGCCCTCCTCCTGCTCACCTCCGCGTCGGCGCTCGCCGCGGAGCCCCCGTGCAGCACCGTCTGCGCGAGGTATCCGCTCTGCGTCGATGTCTGCAGCGTCAACGGCCAGGACACGAACTGCGGTGACGCGGGCTATCGCTGCGTCGAGTCACTCGGAGTGGGCGCTGAAGCCACGACCTCCGGGATGGCCGCCGATGAAGACGCCCGGGTGTGTCGCGAGGGGCACCCGGACGCCGAGCAGCTCCAGACCGCCGAGGGTTGAGCGGCCTTCCGGCAAGGGGTTACTTCTTCCCCTTCCCCTTGCCCTTGCCTCCCTTGTGGTGATCGTCGTGGTGGTCGTCATGATCGTGGTGCCGGTCGTCCCGGTGGTCGGGGCCGCGCTCACGGTACGACGCGGGCACGGCGACCTTCTTCTTTGAGTGCTTCCACCGCTTGTAGCGCCCGGGGGGCAGCTTGACGACGGTGACGGGGACCCGCCGCTCCTCCACGACCTCCCAGCCACCGCGGTAGTCGCGCGCCCGGTACCACCGGCCATCGCGGCGCACCCAGTACGCATCGTCCACGACGTAGAGATCCTCGTCGTAGTCCTCCACCACCTGCACGCCGGGCTGCACGACGACCAGCGGCGGAGGGGTCGAGAAGACGATGTCGGGGAGCTTCACATCGATGTCTACACGCACCTGCCCGAAGGCCATCGCAGGGAGCAGGATCAACGCTGCCAGGAGTCGGTTCATCCGGCGAGCCTAGGGGCGCGCGTGATCGCCTGACAACCTCCATGACCTGTCGAGCGCATCACCCGCACTGCTAGTCACGGACCACCGCCACGTCATCCACCTGCAGCCAGGTGTCGCCCGCGTTCGCCCAGGTTCCGGCGTACACCTCCACGCTGTGGTTGTTGCCGGAGTTGAAGGTGACGGACTGGAGCGTGTAGCCGCTCAACGGCTGCGTCAGGTGCACCTCGTTGAGGATGGGGCCGGCGTTGAGCACGCGCGCTCCGAAGTAGCCATCGTTCTGGTTGGAGGACGTCTTCACCCAACCCGTCAGCGTGTAGACGGTGTTGGGCGTCACCGCGACCTCCTGCTTGAGGGCGTTCCAGCCGGTGTTGTTGCGCACGAAGCCGTTGTTGGCGCCGGTGCGCGCGAAGCCCAGTCCCCGGTCGATGCCACCGTTGCCCTGGACGTACCAGGGTGAGGTGGCGGTGGAGGACGGCTGCTGTTCGAAGCCGCCCTGCGCCACCAGGTTCGCGCCCCGGGTGAGGCTCACGTCATCCAGCTGCGCCCAGGTGTCGCCCGCGTCCGCCCACACGCCGCTGTAGACCTCCACGATGGAGTTCGCGCCGGAGTTGAAGGTGACGGTGCGCTCCGTCCACGACGGCAGCGAGCCGTACTGCGCCTCTCCCAGGATGGCGCCGTTGCCCGCGACGCGCGCGCCGAAGAAGCCCCGGCTGGTGTTGGACGAGGAGCGCAGCCAGCCCTTGAGCGTGTAGTCCGTGTATGGCTGCACCACGACGCTCTGCTTGAGCGCGTTCCAGCCGCTGGACCCACGCACGAAGCCGTTGTCCTGGCCGGAGCGAGCGTTGCCCAGCGCCCGGTCGATGCCGCCCGCGCCAGTCAGGTACCAGGGCGCCATCGTCGGCGTCGCGGCCTGCGTCTCGAAGCCCGGCTCGGACAGCAGGTTGTTTCCGTCCGCGTCGGCCGTGAGCGACGCGCGCATCAGGAACGTGTTGTAGGGCGTCCACTGCGAGATGATGAAGTACAGCTCGCTGGCGCTGTTGCCCCACGGGTGGATGAAGCCGTTGTAGATGCCAGGGAACGCGGCACCGGTGGCCAGCAGCTTCTCCCCGCTCCACGGCCCGGTAGGTGTGCCCGCGTCACGCATCACCACGGCCTGACGGTGCTCGTTGAGATAGGTCATCAGGAAGCGGCCCAGCGCGGCGTTGTAGGAGACGGACAACTCCCCCGCGATTCCAATGACCACCGGACGCGCCGCCGCCTGGGACGCGGACCAGCCATTGCCGTCCCAATACCGGTACGCGTTGATGTCCAGCAGCGAGCCCTCCGGCACGCGCGCCAGGTGCACGTTGCCGAAGCGCCCGTTGGGCGTGGCGTACAGGTAGACGAAGCCGCCGTTCTTCACGAAGGCGCCCATCTGGAAGGGATTCGTGAAGGACGCGTTGTTCACCCAACGCGCCGTGGGGTGCTTCACCCAGTTCTGTCCGTTGTCATCCGAGTACGCGATGCCCGAGGAATTCGTCGTCCACTGTCCCGGATCGCCCCAGTGCTTCACGGACATGTAGTGGATGTAGTGGCGCGCCCCCACGCTGACGCCCGCGGTGGGGATGACGGTCATCTCGTCGTTGTCCACCTTCTTGGACGCCAGCACCTCCTTCGCGTGGCGGGTGCGGTCCTGGATCATCGTGGTGAAGGTCAGTCCGTTGGACAACGTGGTGTCCGCCGAGCGCGCCAGCACGTTGCTGCGCCAGCCGCCGCCGCACCCGCCGTTGCCGCACCAGCCCACACCGAAGGTGTCCCCGAACAGGACGAACACCTCACCGCCGCCCTTGTCCCAGACGATGCCCAGGTCCGTGCCATACACCTCGTAGTTGGTGTGCGTCTGGTTCGGATTGGGCAGCGTCTCACCCGCTGGCGTGGCGCCCGTCACCCGCGCCACCTTCGTCACGTTCGTGGGCGTCACCGCCCCGGCCGTGCCCGCGACTCCCAGCAGACACACCGCCTGCAACACCACCGCACGCCTGATCATCTGGACTCCTCCGGCAAGGAAATTTGCATTCACCGCGAAAGCTCCAAATCGAGAAATATCTAACCTTGAGTTGAAGACTCCAGTGTCCGGTGGATCAGCTGTAGCGTGGGGGACGCCCAAGGAGACGTGGATGCTCGCCTGCGTGGACGTGGACTACCGCCCCGACGTCACCGTGGCCGCGTGCGTCCTCTTCCGCGCCTGGACGGACGCCAAGGAGGCCGGGCACCTGGTGGACCGGGGACCGATCGCGGCCCCCTACGAGCCCGGCCAGTTCTACCGCCGCGAGCTGCCGCACCTGCTGCGGGTGCTCGCCGACGTGCAGGAGCCGCTGGAGGCCATCGTCGTGGATGGCTACGTGTGGCTCGGGGACGGAGTGCCCGGTCTGGGCGCCCACCTGTACGAGGCGCTCTGTCGCACGGTGCCTGTCATCGGCGTGGCCAAGACGCCCTATGTGACCACCGGCTCGGCCCTGCCCATCGTGCGGGGGCAGAGCCTGCGTCCCCTGCTCGTCACCGCCATCGGGATGGAGACCGCGACCGCCGCGGAGCACATCCGGCGGATGCACGGCGCATCGCGCCTACCGACGATGTTGAAGTTCGTGGACCGGCTGTGCCGTGAGTCCTGACTGAGGGACGAGGACGTGCTACCCCAAAGCCATGGATCGCCCCCGCCGCCCCACCGCCTCTCCTTTCGAGTTTCCGCCCGGCGCCGCCTTCACCTGGCATTCGGAGAGTGATGAGCCCGCGCCCACGCGCCTGTCGCCCGTGGATGACGGGCTCAGCGCCGACACCGCGCTCAAGCGCGTCCGCCGGGGCGAGTTCCTGCGCTACACCGGCGACTTCCACAACGCGAAGCAGTTGCTGGGCGCATTGGGGCGGCGGCTTGAACGGCCCTGGCAGGCCCGCTCACCGCTGGAGGCGTTCCGGGCCGAACGCCGCGCACGGCAGCAGGAGCACGCGACGCTGTCGCGCATCGTCGTCGCGCTGGATCGTGGCTACCGCATGGAGCTCGCGCGCGCGCCGGACGTCGCGGAAGCGTGCCGGCAGGTCTGGGGCGAGCCGACGGAGGACTTCACTGTCGTGCCGCTCAAGCAGTTGCTCGGCATGCTCGGGGCCGCGGAGTGGCGGCGCAAGGGATTGGAGGTCCCGGGGCTGAAGGGCCTGCTGCATCCGCACTACGGCGTCTACCTGCCCACGCGCACGGACTACGTGGAGCTGCTGGCGGCCGTGCCGGACGTGAAGGGCAAGCGCGTGTTCGACGTGGGCACCGGCACCGGCGTGCTGTCCTTCCTCCTCCTGCAGCGAGGAGCGGTGTTCGCGCAGGCCACGGACTGCGACTCCCGCGCGGTGGCGTGCGCACGGGAGAACGCGGAGCGGCTCGGCCTCTCGCAGCGCTTCCAGGTGACGGAGACGGACCTGTTCCCGGAAGGAAGGGCGGACCTTGTCGTCTGCAACCCGCCATGGATTCCCGAGCCGCCCAAGAACCGGGTGGACCGCGCGGTGTTCGACGAGGACAGCCAGTTCCTGCGCCGCTTCCTGGAAGGGCTCCCCGCCGCGCTGAACCCAGGGGGAGAGGGATTGCTCATCCTCTCGGACCTGGCGGTGCTGCTCGGCCTGCGTCCGGCCGGGTGGCTGGAGGAGCAGTTCGAGCGCTGCGGCCTGAAGGTGGCGTGGCGGAAGTCCACCCAGGCACGGCACTCCAAGGCGAAGGACAAGGCGGACCCGCTGCACGCCGCGCGCTCCCGGGAGATCACCACCCTCTACGGCCTCGCGCCCACCGACAGGTAGCCAGGGCGCGCCCTCATAAGGGACGGCCGTCCGTCGTTTCGATGCGCAGCCGCTGGCTGTTGACCTCGACCGCCAGCTTCTTGAGCAGCTCCTGGTACTGGGTGCCTGTCAGTCGCTGGCGATAGGCGCGGAACTCCTCGCGCTCCGAATTGCCCCATCTTCCGGAGGCAAGGCGTGCGTCCATCCACTGATGGGCCTCGGCCTGGAGGGCCAGGCTCTCCCGCGACGCGGGCGCGACCTCCGGCGTCTTCGCCTCGGGCTCTCGCACCGGAGCGCTGGAGCGGGCCAGGCGGAGTTCCTCCTGGAGCATCCGGCGCAGGTCTTCCCGCGTCGCCACGACGTCCGTGACCGCGGCTCCGGGGCATGACGGGGACGAGGGAGGGGATGCCTCCAGCCTGCGCGCCAGGGCATCCCACCGGGCCTCCTGACGGTCCAGCCGCCGCAGCACCTCCTCATCGAGGTGTGCGGGGGCACTCGAACGCGCCAGTCCCATGCCCGCCACGCCGGCGAGCAGCATCAGTCCAAGCTGACGTCCTGTGGAAGGCAGGGACATGCGCGGTCACGGAAGCTTGGGGGTGGACCAGGAGCTGTTGTCCACGGTGATGCTGGTGCAAACCCCGTTCTGATCCCAGCTGACGGCGATACGCGCGTCGCTGTTCACCGCCTTCATGGCCGAGATCAGGGTGGGACTGGAAGTGGAGCAGAAGGCATAGAGACCGGTCGAGTCAGTGATGTTGACGTAGGCGAACTCCGAGTTGCTCGAGGCATCAAAAGTGATGCTGATGCCCTGCTGGGTGTCCGTGGAGTTGCGTGCATCTCCCATACTCCCAGTGGCATAGCGGAGCGGGATGCTGATGTAGACGGGGGAGTAGCCCTTGCCGCCCGCCCACGCCGCGGTGCTTCCCATCAGCAGCACCAATCCCATGCCAAAGCCAATCAGCTTCTTGTGCATCCTGGAATCCTTTGCATCCGGTAGGGGTTGCGCGCGTCATTCACCTTCCGTATGTCAATTCTGTCCAGAAAAGAGCTGGCTCACCCCGTGCGCGTGGCCACCGCGAGGGCCGCCGGAATCCTTTCGCGCATCCACGCCACGAACCTGCGCAGCCTCGCGGGATGGAAGCGCGCGGAGGGATAGAGCAGGTACATGGGCAGCGGCGTGGCCTGCCATCGCGGCACCAGGTGCAGGAGCCGGCCTCGCTGGAGCTCCTCCCGGAGCACCCAGGACGAGCCCACGCAGACGCCCAGGCCCTTCACCGCGGCGCTGCGCAGGGCGTAAAGGCTGTCCGTGCTCACGCGCGGCTGGAAGACGATGGGCTGGACCTCGCCGGTGGTCACGTGGGTGAGTGAGATTTCGTTGCGATAGAACGTGCGCAGGGACACCCAGGGCAGCCTCGCGAGCTCGTCGGGATGCGTTGGCACCGGTTTCCCCACCAGCACCGAGGGCGCGGCCACGACGATGCGCGGCACCTCCGCCACGCGGATCGCCACCACGCTGGGGTCCTGGACCTCGCCCACGTGGATGGCGCAATCGATGCCGTCCGCGATGAAGTCCACCGCCCGGTCATGCAGCAGCCATTCGACGGAGACCCGCGGGTGACGGCCCAGGTACTCCGTCAGCGGATCCACCAACAGCTCCTGCCCGAACGCGTGAGGCACCACGACGCGCAACGTGCCCTCTGGTTCGTCGCTCGCGCCGCGCAGGTCGGACTCGAACAGGGCCCAGCTGGCCAGCAGCTCCTTCGCCCGTTCGTAGCAGCGCGTCCCGTCCTCGGTGAGCTTCATGGCGTGCGTGGAACGCTGGAGCAGCCGCAGCCCCAGGGAACGCTCCAGTGCCTGGAGCCTGCGGCTCACCGTCGGCTGCGTGGTGCCCATCTGCGCGGCGGCCGAGGACAGGCTCCCGGCGTCGACGATGCGGATGAACGTCTGCATCAGCTCCAGCCGGTCGGCATTGGCGGACGCGGGAATTCTCGGCGGAGACCCACGCCGCCGGGCCGGCTTCGAAGCGTTGGGCATGTGAGCCTGCTCCCAAGGAAGGGTGATACGCCACGCGTATAACCGCTGTACGGAGCGCGCGTCTACCGTCCCCCCTCCCTCTGGCGCACTGTCACCTCGTCGCGCAGCACCCGAGGTGAACATCATGTCCTTCATTCGCGCCGTACATGGAACCGCCGGCAACGGCGTCCTCCCCTCCCCGGTCTCCGCCGCCAGCACGTCCCTGTCGCACGGCCTGCGGCTGCTGCTGGCCGTGAGCGCCGGCCTGTCGGTGGCGTCCATCTATTACAGCCAGCCGATGCTGGGGGTGATGGGGGGCACGCTCGGCGCCTCCGACACCGCAGTGGGCCTGGTGCCCATGCTCACACAGCTGGGCTACGCGCTGGGCATCCTGCTGCTGACCCCGCTGGGCGACCGCTTCGACCGGCGCCGCATCATCCTCATCAAGGCCGCGCTGCTGAGTGTGGCCCTGCTGCTGGGCGGCCTGGCCCCGGGCATCCAGTTGCTGCTGGTGGTGAGCTTCGCCGTGGGCCTGACGGCGACGGTGGCGCAGGACATCGTCCCCGCCGCCGCGACCCTGGCCTCCGAGCACGAGCGCGGCAAGGTGGTGGGCACGGTGATGACGGGCCTGCTGCTCGGCATCCTCCTGTCCCGCGTCGTCAGCGGCGTGGTGGCCGAGCGCTTCGGCTGGCGCGCCATGTACGGGGTCGCCGCCGCCAGCGTGGCCTTCGTCGGCGTGGCGGCCTGGCGCGGTCTGCCCCGCTTCCACCCGACGAACACCCTCTCCTATGGCGCCCTGCTCGGCTCACTGGCGGGCCTGTGGCGCAAGCATGGCGCCCTGCGCCGGGCGGCGCTGGCCCAGGGGCTCATCTCCATTGGCTTCAGCGCGTTCTGGTCCACCCTCGCCGTGATGCTGCATGGCGCCCCGTTCCACCTGGGGAGCGCCGCGGCCGGTGCCTTCGGTCTGGCGGGCGCGGCGGGGGCGCTGGGCGCTCCGGTGGCGGGCCGCATCGCGGACCGCTACGGGCCGGAGGTCGTCACGCGCCTGGGCGCCGGCCTGACCGTCGTCTCCTTCGCCACGATGTTCGCGGCGCCGTGGCTCGAGCCCCAGCACCGGCTGTGGCTGATTGGCGCCAGCGCGATTGGCTTCGACCTGGGCGCGCAGGTGACGCTCGTGGCGCACCAGACGCTCGTCTTCGGCATCGAGCCCGCCGCCCGCAGCCGCCTCAACGCGGTGCTGTTCGTCGGCGTGTTCGCCGGCATGTCCGTGGGCGCGGCGAGCGGCAGCCTGGTGCTGGCCTCGTGGGGCTGGATGGGCGTGACACTGCTGGCGACGGCCTCCGCGCTGGCGGGCCTGCTCGTCCGCCTGTTCCCCTCGGCCCGCTGACGCGGCCAGGACACCGCGCCCCGCCCCCAGCCCGGGGACGGGGCGCCCCTGCCCCATCTACTGCACAGCGTGTTCGGACAGCAGCCGCACGTTGAGCGCGCCGTTGGCGAAGAACTGGCTGTTCTGGCCCACGCGGTGCTGCTCCAGCCGGCGCTGGAGGTTGACGTCGTAGCGGCCCAGCTTCATCAGGCCGTCGTTGAACCAGCCATCCCCCGGCCCGGTGCCATCCACGAACTCCGCATACACCTTGGGCGCGGGCCAGATGACGGTGTTGAGCGTGGCGACGAACCGGCGGATGTCCGTGTCCGTCCACTCCATGCCCGCGTCATGGGCCTCGACGATGAAGGCCAGCACGTTGTTCGCGTGCGCCACGTCCTGGCCGGGCTGGGCGTTCGTGTCCCACTTGTCGTTCCAGAACCAGGCCGTCGGGTGGTCGGGGTTGGGCGACAGCTTGTCGCGCAGCGAGGACGGGAAGTTCGGCATGCCGTGGTTGATGTTGTCGAAGACCTCCAGGTAGCGGTTCCTCCGCTCGGGGTCATTGGTCATCCGCGACAGGTCCATGGCGATGAAGGCCCAGTGCGCGGCCATGTGCGTGCGGTTGCGGTAGACGAAGTCGTTCGCCCCGCGCAGGTACCACTTGTCGAAGATGTTCCGCTCCGTGAACGTCAGCAGCCGGTCGTACTGCCTGCGGTAGCTGGTGGAGTTGTAGAGGTCCGGCGTCTCGCGGATGACGCGAAGCATGCGCGTGACGTAGCGCCAGCAATAGCTCTCATAGAGCGGCACCTCCTGCCCGGCCGGAGACGACAGGGCCGAGGTCCAGCCCATGTACCCGTCCTTGAACTGGCTTTGGGGCAGCGACGAGGAGACGCGGGCGGAGGCCACCAGGTTGTTCACGTAGAGCAGGGCCCGGTCCAGGTACGCCCGCTTCCCGGTGGCGCGGTACATCGCCGTGTTGGCGTCCAGGCCGTAGGCGAGGTTGTAGAAGTCCCAGCTGTCGCGTGAGTTGCTCCAGGGCAGGAAGGTCTGCATGTGCTCACGGCCCCACTCGTCCACGAACATCGCCTCCCAGACCGCGACGGGACGAAGCCCCGCGGGAGTCGGAGGCAGCGCGGGGGGAGCCGGAGGCTGCGCCTCGTCTTCGGGCGCGGAGGAAGGCTCCATGGGAAGGGCCTGCACTTCAGGGGACTCGATCCGCCCCACGGCCTCACACGCACTGCACAGCAACAGCGAGAGCACCAAGACCGGGACACGCATCCAACAAGAGCGGCATGAGCAGCGGGGGTTTGACATCGGGGGTCCTCGCTTCAGGTCGACGTGGCCTGAAAGGGTATGGGCGCGAACGGACCCTCCCAATGCCCCTCAGGGAATGGCCGCCCATCCAGGACCGGACGCCCACGTGCCCCGGACGCTTGCCTCCTCATGTCGTGACGTCTGGGTTTGGACAGCAGAACCGTTCAGCACCGGCCGCGCACGCCGGGGCAGGTTCGAAAGTCGAGACAGCCTCTTGCGCGGCGGCGATGTCACTGCACCGAAAAGTTTCGAGCCTGCTGTCGCCGCGAGGCACGTGGAGCACCTCCACGGACACAAAGGATGCGGGCCACGCGCCTGGATGTGATCGCTCCCGTGCGGACCGGGTCAGGGAGTGGCTGGAGCGTGCCCGGCTCCGGGGAGAATCACACCATGTCACACAGGAATCTGGCCTCTCTGGCCACGGCGCTGCTGTTCCTGGCCGCCAGCGCGGCCGAGGCGAAGCAGTGGCGGTACGCGGGAATGCACCCGCGCACCGGGCAGCCCGGGGACGGGCTGTGCCACCTCGAATCCATGCACGTGCACTCCGCCGCGCCGTTGTACGCGGACACGCTCTACCGCACGCGTGACAACGTCTACGTCTTCATTGGCGACCCCACGCCCTTTGGCTACGAGGGTCCTCGGCACTCCTACTACGGGCACCATCCGGTGGTGCTCAACGTGCTCATCAACATCGATGTGGATGTGGACGTGGTGGAGTACTGCTATCACGACGGGCCGCACTACCACGCCTATGAGCCGCCACCGCGCCAGGAGTTCGTGGACAAGGAGGACGTCCACTACTTCGCGGGTGAGTACCCCGAGGCGTATCAGCGGGAGAATCCGAAGCGGGTCCGGGTCAACACGGTCTATCGCGGCTGGAACGTGCCGCGTCCGGTGGTGGCGTTCGCGCCGCCGCCCCAGTACCGCGGCCCCATCATCCAGGTGGGCTTGAACGTGGACGTGGACGTGAAGGTCGGAGCACGGCCGCCTCCGCCCTCCCGAGAGGTCATCATCATCCGGGAGGACGACGATGATGACCATGACCATCACCATGGCCACGGCCGAGGCCACGGCAAACACAAGAAGCACAAGCACAAGGGGCGGGACTGAGCATGCGGCGCATGGCTTTCGCGCTGGGGGCGTTGCTGCTGGCGGGATGCTCCAGCAATGCGAACGACGTGCTGGACGCGTGGAGGGCGGCGGGTGAGTCGCCCTCCGGTTTCACCGACGTCGGAGAGAAGCTGCCCGGCGGCAGGTGCCAGGCCGGCAAGGTGAGCGGCCTGGAGGCCACGGTGTGCCTCTTCGATGGCGCGGAGCAGGTCCGAAAGGCGGAAGAGGCTGGCTGGGCGCTCATCGGCGACGCCGTCGGCTCCACGGTGGTCTCGGGCAAGTGGGTGCTCGTCGTCGCGGATCCTCGCAAGGAGGATCCGAGCGGGCGGCGCATGAACACGTTGGTGAAGGCGTACCAGCAGAAGACGCGCTGACGCGGGCGCGTGAGCCCCCGCGGCCTCCTCAGAGGCAGCCCAGCTCCATGGCGCGGAGCACGGCGCGGGTGCGGTCCCTCACGCCCAGCTTGGAGAGGATGCTGGAGGTCTGGTTCTTCACCGTGCCCTCCGCCGTCCCCAGCGCGTCGGCGATCTCCCGGTTGCTCAGTCCCCGCGCGATGAGGCGCAGCACCTCCACCTCGCGGCGGGTGAGCCCCTCCGGCAGGTCCGCGTGGGGGAAGTCTCGGGGCAGCTCCGCCATGCCGCGTGCGACGCGCTCCGCGACGCCTGGCGGCAGCAGCGTCTGACCGGACGCGACGCGCCGGATGGCCTCCGCCAGCTCCTCCAGCGACACGTCCTTGAGGAGGAAGCCCTGCACGCCCAGGCGGAGCGCTTCAATGAGGACGGCGTCCTCGTCGAAGGTCGTGAGCAGCACCACGCGCCGGTCCGCGTCCGTGCGGCGCAGCGCGCGCAGGGCCTCCAGCCCTGTCATGCGCGGCATCCGCACGTCCATGAGCACCACGTCCGGGTTCAGCTCCGCGACCTTGCGCAGCGCCTCCTCCCCGTCCGAGGCCTCCCCCACCACCCGCAGGTCCGGCGTGAGGTCCAGCAGGCTTCGCAAGCCCTGGCGCACCAGGGCGTGGTCATCCGCGAGCACCAGGCGGACCGTGTTCATGTCCCCACCCCACGCTCCTGCGTGGCCGGCAGCCACGCCTCCAATTCCAGCCCCTTCCCCGTCGCCGCGCGCCACTCCACGCGCCCGCCCAGCCGGGTGAACCGCTCCTGCATGCCGGTGAGCCCCGCGCCGGGCGTCACCCTCACCGCGCCGCTTCCGTCGTCCCGCGCGTGCACCCGCACCCCGCCGTCCTCCGTGGGGGCAATGACAATCCACAGGTTGCGGGCCCCGGCGTGGCGCAGCGTATTGGTGAGGACCTCCTGCACGCAGCGGAACAGCGAGTGCGCCGCTTCGGTGGACTCCAGGGCCAGCTCGCCGGGGACATCCAGATGCACGTCGAGCCCCGGGGCGCCTTCCGCGAGCGCGCGCAGCGATGGCAAGAGCGGCATGGGCGCCTCGCGCAGCTCCGTTACCGTGCGGCGTACCTCGGACAGGAGCGTGCGGGCGGTCTCTCGCGCGCGGCGCAGGTGTTCGGCGGCGGCCGTGTCCTTCGCGGTGTACGCGGCGGCCTCCAGGTTGAGGCTGAGCGCGGTGAGGTGGTGCCCCACGGAGTCGTGCAGCTCACGCGCGATGCGCAACCGTTCGCCTTCGCGCTCACGCGTGGCGAGCAGCACCTGGGTGGCCTGGAGCTCCGCGTGCACCCGGGCCAGCTCGCGGCGGGCCTCGGCCTCGCGGACCATCACCAGGGCCGTGCCGAACGTGAAGCCCTGGAAGCCGGTAAAGATGAGCGTCTGCACCAATGCCTGGACGAGCGGACGCTGGAGCGCGAACACCACCAGCATGCCCAGCACCTGGGTCCCCACCCACGCCAGCGCCCGGCGCTGGGGGAGGATCTCCGGCACCTGTCCGGCGGTGATGGCGAGCAGCGCGCCGTCTAGCCCGCTCTCCCCCATGGCAATGCAGCCGAGCGCCGCGAGCGTCTGCGCGACGAGCAGCGGCAGCTCTCCTCTGCCCTGCTCTCGCGTCTGGAACCAGAAGGCCCCACCGAAGGTGAGGAGCGCGAGTCCCCACAGCAGCGTGTCCGGCGCCGTCCACCGCGCGGGCTCACGCGCCAGGTCCTCGGCGTGCGCGACGCCGACCACGGCCCAGGTCAGCATCCCGGCGACGAGCAGCAGGCGATGAGTGGTGGCGGGCTTCGCCACGGGGGACTGCTCGGGCATGGCCGGGGAACCTAGGCCACCCGGGGCGTGGGGGCCATGTGCCGGAAGTCACATGCGGGCCGTATGACTTCCGCCAGATGGAGGCACACGCGCCGACGCGTACCTTGCTTCTCGGACTCGCAACCCGTCGGAGGCACCCGTGTCGTTCTATCTCCTCGCCCGCTGGCTCCATATCGCGTCGGGAATCCTCGCGTTCGTCACGCTCTGGCTGCCCCTGGTGGCGCGCAAGGGAGGCACCCTGCACCGGCGCGTGGGCCAGGCCTACGTGGGCGCGATGATCTCCGCGGCGCTCTCCGCGCTGGCCATGTCCGGACCGCGCTTCATCCGGGCACCGGGCGAGCAGCCCATGGACCTCTTCTTCATCTACATCGCGGTGCTGAGCGCGGCCTCCGCGTCCATGGGGGTGCGCGTGATTCGCACGAAGACGCGCACCGGGACGAGCACGCACCCGGTGGACGTGGGCCTGTCCACGCTGCTCCTGTGCATGGGGCTCTTCACCGAGGCGTACGGACTGCGGATGGGCGTGCCCCTGCTCTGGGGCTTCGCGCCGGTGGGCATCTTCTCCGGCCTGACCGGGCTCTGGTACTGGATGCGGCCGCCCCAGGACCGCATGCACTGGTGGTTCCAGCACATGGGCGCCATGGTGGCCTCGGGCATCGGCACCATCACCGCCGCGCTGGTGGTGAACGCCAGGCACGTCGGCATCGAGGGCCTTCAGCTCGCGATCTTCCTGGGGCCCACGGTGGTGGGCGTGGTGGGGCTGAAGCTGTGGACCCGCTACTACCGCCAGCGCTTCGCCCGGAAGGCCCCGGCTCCCGCTAGCGGCCCTTGGATGGGGGCCGCAGCGCGGCGATAGCCAGATCCACCACGGTGTCCGCGTAAGCGCTCGTGAGGGG
Source organism: Corallococcus sp. M7 (assembly GCF_054512695.1). Taxonomy (NCBI): domain Bacteria; kingdom Pseudomonadati; phylum Myxococcota; class Myxococcia; order Myxococcales; family Myxococcaceae; genus Corallococcus; species Corallococcus sp. M7. Next base: position 3,756,812 of record NZ_CM137252.1, on the reverse strand, counting down.
CGCGGTGCGAAGCAGCCACCGATGGAAGAGCGGCCCGACGAGCAGCTCCACCGCGACATCCAGGTCCACTCCCTTCGCGACCTGGCCCGCGCGCTGGGCTGAACGCAGCCGCTCCTGGACCGCCCTCAAGTGGGGCCGCAGCACGGCCTCCACGAACTGCTGGGCCAGCGCGGGGTCCGCCTGCGATTCGGCGGTGAGCGCCCGAGAGGGCAGCTCGAAGCGCGGATCCGTGAGCTCTTGCACCGTGGCGCGCAGCACCTCCCGCAGGTCGGCCTTGAGGTTGCCGGTGTCCGGCAGCGCCGCGGGCTGGTTGCCGCCGCTCAGCTCCACGAAGGCGTCCAGCACCACCGCACCTTTGGACGGCCACCACCGGTAGATGGTCTGCTTGCCCACCCCCGCCCGCGCCGCGATCGCTTCAATCGTCAGACGCGCGTAGCCCATCTCACCGACGAGCTCGACGGCCGCCGTGAGGATGGCCTGGCGGGAGCGTTCACTGCGGCGGGACGGTTCCGGGGTCTTCGGGTCAGCCATGGGCGGCCAGCCTACCAACTCACGAGACGGCACGTCTCGTCTTGACATCCAGGCACTCCGGGCGGATTGTGACGAAACGAGACGGTTCGTCTCGTCACCTTCCGCCAGGAGAGCACCATGTCTCGCCGTGCCCACATCGCGATGGTCAGCATCCCCGCCCATGGCCACGTCAATCCGAGCCTGGAGCTCATCCGGGAGCTGGTCTCCCGAGGCCACCGGGTGACGTACGCCAACGACACGGACTTCGCGGAGGCCATCTCCCGCACGGGCGCGGAGCTTCGCCCCTACCGCTCCCTGCTCCCCCGCGAAGGGGCGCCGGACACGCGCTGGCCCGACGACCTGGTGGGACAGCTGGACATGTTCCTCGATGACGCCATGGCCATGCTTCCGCAGCTGCGCGCGGCGTATGAGCACGACCGGCCGGATCTCTTCCTCTACGACATCGGCTGTTCCACGGCGCGGATCCTCGGAGAGAACTGGGGCATCCCCGCGGTCCAGCTCTCCCCCTCCTCCGTCGCCTGGGAGGGCTATGAGCAGGACATGGCCGCGCTGGTGGAGACGCTGCGCACCGACCCGCGCGCCGTGGCGCATTACCAGCGCTACTCCGCCTGGCTGAAGGAGTGTGGCGTGGCGGAGACCGACGCCATGCTCTTCGTCGGGAAGCCGCCGCGTGGACTGGTGCTCATCCCGCGCGCGCTCCAACCCCAGGCGGACCGGGTGGACCGCAAGCGCTTCACCTTCGTGGGGCCGTGCTTCGGGGATCGCTCGGCGCAGGGCTCGTGGCAGCGTCCCCCAGGCGCACGGAAGGTGCTGCTGGTGTCGCTCGGCTCGACCTTCACGCGCCAGCCGACCTTCTACCGCGCGTGCATCGCTGCGTTTGGCGGGCTTCCCGGCTGGCACGTCGTGCTGCAGATCGGCAAGCACGTGGCCATGGAGGACCTGGGGACCCTCCCCGACAACGTCGAGGTCCACCGCTGGGTGCCGCAGTTGGCGGTGCTCGAGCAGGCGGATGCGTTCATCACCCATGCGGGCATGGGTGGCGCACAGGAGGGCCTGTACTGCGGGCTGCCCATGATCGCCGTGCCCCAGTCGACGGACCAGTTCTCCAATGCCGACCAGCTCGTCGCGCTTGGCGTCGCGAAACGGATCGACACGGAGGACGCAACGCCGGACGCGCTGCGCTCCGCGCTGCTTCAGCTCACGGAGGACCCAGCCGTCGCGACCCGGCTGGCGGCCCTTCGCCAGGAGCTGCGAGCCGAGGCTGGGGCCGCTCGTGCGGCGGCGCTGCTGGAGGAGGAGTTCCGCCTGTAGATGAACCCGGGGCGCACATGCGACCTGGGCACGGGATGTCCCGGCCAGAACGGGCCAGGGCATCCCGATACCGCACCGCTCGAACGTCGCTCAGGAGATGGAGCGACGCCGGGCCGCCATCAAGCCGAGGAGCCCCAGCATTCCCCAGACAGCGCTCACGGGAGCACCACTGTCCGCCGAGCATCCGCACCCCGTGCCCTCTGAATCCGGGTTCGGCTGAACACCCGCGTCTGGCTTCGTTCCCGCGTCCGGCACCTGAGTCCCGGCGTCCGGCTCCACCCCAGCGTCCGGCTCCACCCCAGCGTCCGACTCCGGCCCGGCGTCCGGCTTCTGAGCGCCACCGTCCGGATCCGCTCCAGCGTCGGACTCCATCCCCGCGTCGGACTCCATCCCCGCGTCGGACTCCATCCCCGCGTCGGACCCCACTCCAGCGTCGGACTCCACTCCAGCGTCGGACTCCACTCCAGCGTCGGACTCCACTCCAGCGTCCGGCGTCTGAATGCCAGCGTCCGGATCCACCCCAGCGTCCGGCTCCGTCCCCGCGTCGAACGGAGGCGGCATCACGGTCACCGACACCTGGAAGTCGCACGTGGCGCGGTTGCCCGCGGTGTCCTCGGCCGTGACGGTGACGGGCGTCGTCCCGGCCGGGAAGGTGCTGCCCGAGGCCTGGCTGTACGTCAGGACGGGAGCGGCCGTGACGAGATCCACGGCGGTGGCGGGCGGGAACTCCACGGGGTGCGCAGCCTCAGCCTCGACGGTGACGGAGACGTCCTCCGGACACGTCACCTTGGGCGCGGTGGTGTCGCGGACGAACACGTGGAAGGTACACGTGGCCGTGAGCCCCTCCTCGTCTTGCGCCGTGACCGAGACCTGGGTGTCGCCCAGCGAAAAGGTGCTGCCCGACTCCGGGCTGTACGTCACCCGAGGCGCGGCGGTGTCGTCCGAGGCCCGAGCCTCCGGCAGGATCACGTCAGCGCCCGCGGCACGGGAGGCCTCCGCGGTGACGTCCTCGGGGCAGGTCACGGTCGGCGGCACGGGGCCGGTCACCGCCCGCAGGGGAATGAGCCAGGGCTCAAGGCCCGTCCAGCCGTCATTCGCGGAGAGGAAGATGCGGTTGCCGCTGCGCGTGAGCATGCGCGGGCGCGACGAGCCCGGCCCCGGCGCGATGTCCGTGATGCGCACGGTGCCCGCTTCCGTCCCGTCCGTCTTCCACACCTCAATGCCGGACGCGGCATCCGCGGCGGCGAACAGCAACACGCCCTCAGGCTCGAGCGCGAGAAACGGCACCGTTTCTCCAGTGCCCGTGAGGCCCGGCACAGGCCCCCGGACACGCACGGTGCCCGCCTCGGTGCCATCGCTCTTCCACAGCTCCGGTGCCCCCAAGGCGTCGGTGGCGGCGAAGTAGAGCGTCTCGCCCACGCGCGTCAGCAACGTGGGCGCGGAGCTGCCACCCGGCACTAGGTCCTTCACCTTCACCGTGCCCTCGGGCGTGCCATCGCTCCGCCACAGCTCGTTGCCGGACATGCCGTCGCTCGCGGCGAAGTAGACCCTTCCATTCACGCCCACCAGCGAGGAGGGCTTGGAGCCCGACGCGCCGGGCCAGATGTCCTTCACCCGCTCCGTCCCCTCGGACGTGCCGTCGCTCATCCACAGCTCGGAGCCGTAGGAGTAGTCGAAAGAGCGGAAGAAGAGCCGGTTCCCCACGGCGGTGAGTTGGTAGGAATCACTGCTCGAATCACCGATGAGCTGCTTCACCATCCACGTCCCCGCGTCCGTCCCGTCCGTGCGCCACAGCGCGGAGAGGCGGATGAAGTACAGGATGCCGTCCATCAGCACGGGCTCGCGGACGGCGCCGCTGGACAGGTCATAGGACAGGTCCTTCACCTTCACCGTGCCCTCGGCGGTGCCGTCGCTGCGCCAGAGGTCCACGCCGGACACGCCATCGTTGGCGATGAAGTAGAGCATCCCCTGGTAGGCCACCAACATGTTGCAGTCACACGACGCCGTCCCGGAGCGGATCTCCTTCACCATCACCGTGCCGGACTCGGAGCCGTCGCTCTTCCACAACTCATGGCCCGTGGCCGGCGTATGGGCGACGAAGAAGAGCGTCTCGCCAACCCGGGTGAGCCCCCCCAACCCCGAGGTGGCCATGCCCGCGGACACGTCCTTCACCAGCTCCGTGCCCTCGGGCGTGCCGTCGCTCTTCCACAGCTCGTTGCCGTGCACGCCATCATCCGCGATGAAGAACGCCTTGCCGCCCACATCCACGAAGTACAGGGGATTGGAATCGAACGTCGCGGGCCCCCGGTCCGTCAGTCGCTCGGTGCCGGCCTCGGTGCCATCACTCGTCCACAGCTCCATGCCCTTCGCCGCGTCATAGGCGAAGAAGTAGAGGCGGCCGTCCAGCACCAGCATCTTGCTGAACCCGCTTTCAGCGGAGCCGGGGTTGATGTCCTTCACCCGCCAGGTGCCCTCGGGTGTGCCATCACTGCGCCACAGCTCGTTGCCGGACACGCCGTCATTCGCGGCGAGGTAGAGGACCCCGTCCATGACCCCCAGGAAGTATGGAAAGGAGTAGTCGCCCCCGGGCGCGATGTCCTTCACCAGCACCGTGCCCCCGGGAGTGCCATCGGTCCGCCACAGCTCGCGCCCGATCCCATCCCCCTGGGCGGTGAAGAGGGCCACGCCGTTCACCTCGATGAAGGACTGGGGGATGCCGTTTCCCTCCCGCATGAGGTCCTTGAGCATCCCCGTGCCCTCGGGCGTACCGTCGCTCTTCCACAGCTCGAGCCCCTCGCCGTTCAGCCCATCGTTCGCGAAGTAGTACGTCCCGCCCACGACCGCTGGCGAGCTGATGAACAGACCGCCGTTGACCCTGGGGTTCGCGTCCGCGATGAGCACCGTGCCTTCGGCAGTGCCATTGCTCTTCCACAGCTCGTTGCCGTGCACACCGTCATCCGCGGTGAAGAAGAGCGTCCCGTTCACATCCTTCAAGTTCGTGGGCTGGGAGTGGCCCGTGCCGGGCCAGATGTCCTTCACCAGCACCGTGCCCTCGGGGGTGCCGTCGCTCCTCCACAGCTCCCAGCCATGGCCCGGCTCGTTCGCGGAGAAGAAGAGCGTCCCTCCCGAGAGGGTGAGATCTCCCACGGTGCCCCAGATGGAGCCCTCGAAGGAGCGCACGCGCACGGTGCCCGCATCGGTGCCATCGCTCGTCCACAGCTCGCGGTCGCGGGCGAAGAACAGCCGGTGGCCCACGCGGGTGAAGGCGCGCGGTGCGCCGCTGTTGGGCCCCGGGACCAGGTCCTTGACCCGCCAGGTCCCCTCGGGAGTGCCGTCACTGCGCCACAGCTCGTTGCCGGCGTGATCGGTGGCGGAGAAGTAGAGGATGCCGTCCATCTCCACGAAGTTGTCCGGGTTCGAATCGTTGAACCCCGGCCGGATGTCCATGACCAGCGAGGTGCCCTCGGGGGTGCCATCGCTCTTCCACAGCTCGAGCCCGTTGCGCACATCGGAGGCGGCATAGAAGAGCGTGCGCCCCACGCGCAGTGCATGGGACGCGAACTCGGCGTAGGACGGGCTGGCGGTCGCCGTTCCCGGGCGGATGTCACGCAGGAGCCGGGCCTCCCCCGCCGCGAGCGCCTCGGCGCGTGAGCCCTGCTTCGCGGACACTCCAGCCCCCGGAAGCCCCGCGTCCGAGCACGCTCCCAGGGCCACGCCCAGGGCCACCAGGAGGGTCCCCCACTTCGCCATGGCTCGCATGTACTCCCCCTCATCCATCACCGGCCCGCCCCCAGGGCGGTGTCTCGTCGGTGAGGGCTCGGAAGTACTGGGTGGGTGGACGCAACGTCAATCCCCCGCCCGAAGAACACTAGACAACCCGGGCAAGGACCTTCGACCAGCGCTCGCGCATGGCCTCGCGGACCTCCGCGTCCGGGAGCTTCTCCATGTGCACGTGGAGGGAAGCGCCCTTCGCCTTCGGCATCACCGTGAGCTGCAAGGTCGCCGGCTTCTTCCAACCGTCCGTCTCCCAGGTCATGCGCAGGCGCTGGCCGGGCTTCACCACCCGGACTTCGCCTCGCACGGCGGGGACGCCGCGACGCTTGGGGGCCTCATAACGGCCTCCTGCTTCGGCCTGCAGCGTCGCGCCCGGGCCCAGCCAGCGCTCCGGGTGCGTCGTGATCCACTCCCACAGTTCGGGGGCGGTCATCGGCAGCGTGCGCACGACGCCCACCTGGAAGCCCGTGGCGGCGGTCTCGCCCACCACCCGCTTGCCTCGGGCCTGCTCATACGCCACGGCGATCGACTGCTGCCACCAGCGGGACTCGACCTCGCGGCCCACGAGCACGGCCAGCTGCTTGTGGGTCAGCCCGGCCGCTCCCGCCTTGTCCAGGGCGCGCATCCAGGCCTTCCAGTCACGGCCGGTGGCCTCCTTCACCGCCGCGTCCGTGATGCGTTCGGTGATGAGCGCTTTCTTCGCGGCCGCGGGCTTCTTCGCGCGCGTGGCGATCTCCGCGAGCCGCGCCTGCACCAGCTTCTTCACCAGCTTCGCGGGGAGCGGTTCGTCCGGAGGAAAGGTGACGCCGCTCTTCGACGTGGCGTAGCCCTCCAGCTCCGACGCCATCGCCGGCACCACACCGCCGCTGAAGGGGTAGTAGCCGCAGTGGTTCTTGAAGAAGGCGAAGCCCGCGACGGCGCTCCCATCCACCTTGAAGGTGGGCATCTGGTAGCTGATCGTCTCCGTGGCCTTGGGGAGCAACTTCCGCAGCTGCGTGCGCAGGGCGGTCAGGGTCTTCTTCGCCGCCGGGTCGGGCACGCTTGCCAGATAGGCGTCGATCGTCTGCGGGACTCGGGTCTTCGTCGCCATTGCGGCTCCTGTCTGTCCGGAAGCGTGGGTGCAACGAGCATGGCATCATCGACGGCCGGCAACCCCCACCGGAAGAGGTCCCGTGAGCGTCGCGACAGTTGATGAAGGTCCGTTGCTGGGCCCGAGCTTCTTCCTCAGCCGGACCGCGCTCCGCTCACTCGCGTTGGCGCATCGCGACACCTACGACAGCGCCCGTCCCCATCCGCACGTCGTCATCGATGACTTCCTGGGGGAGCGGCTGGCGACGGACCTGGCCGGCGTCTTTCCAGGCGCGACCGGAGCCCCCTGGATGCGCCGTGATCATCCAGAGCAGGCGGCCCGCCTGGGACAGCTTCAGCGCAAGGCCTTCGAGGGTGTGCACGGCGCGCTCCGGCACCTGCTCGCGGAACTCTCCGGCATGGCGTTCCTCGACTTCCTGGAGACGCTCACTGGCGTCAAAGGGCTCATCGCGGATCCGCACTTCCGGGGCGCGGGGCTGCACCTCACGCTGCGCGGAGGCCATCTGGCGCTCCACGCGGACTTCAATCGCGATCGCACCCGCGCGCTCTCCCGGCGGCTCACCGTCCTGTACTACCTGAACCCGGGCTGGGAGCCCGCGTGGGGCGGTGACCTGGAGCTGTGGAACGCCGACCTCTCCCGGTGCGAGGCCCGCATCGCCCCGGTGCTGGATCGGCTGGTCGTGATGGCGCACGGAGACACCCACTGGCACGGCCACCCCGCCGCGCTGGCGTGTCCCGAAGGACGGGGCCGGGCCACGGTCGCGGCCTACTTCTACACGGCGGAGGAGTCCCCGGACGCGCCAGAGGCCCACAGCGCGCTCTGGGCGCCACCGCGCCCCTGAAGGCTACCAGCTACCGCTGGAGCCGCCTCCCGACGAGCGCCCGCCTCCGGACGACGAAGAGGAGCGGGAGGAGCTCGAGGAACTCGACGACGAGGGCCGGGTGCGCCGGGGCGTGCTGTGGCGTGAGGTGGTGACGTGGTCGCAGTGTCCACAGCGCACCGTCACCTCCACCTCGCCACCATGGTCGTAGGTCGCGCTCCTCAGCGTGCGTGAGGTCTGCTTGCCCGTCACATAGCGGCACCGCTGGCACCGCTTGAAGCGTGAGAAGAGCCGGCCGTAGCGCTCGACGCTCGCGTCCTCGCACGGACCACACCACCAGACGTCATAGTCCACGGAGCCCAGCTGCTCCTCGAACCGCTGTCCCGGGTCGAGGTGGGCATCGTCCTCCGCCTCGCCAAGCCGCACCCGAAGGTCGCCGCACGTGCGGCACTTGCGCGGACGACGGCGGAGCCAGGCACTGCCCGCGAACCCCGCCGCGCCGAGCACGCCCGCGACGCCCGCGAAGAGGCCGACGTTCGGCGGCGAGGAGGACTCCTCCGCCGGGAGCACCTGCATGTGCGGGGTGTTCAGGAACGCCTCCCGGTCCCAGTCCGTGAGTTCGACATCACTGTCGGCGCTCGGAGCGGCGTCGACGGGGTTGTTGAGCCGTGAGTTCTCGATGAGCTCCTTCAGACCTTGCGCGCCCCCACGCACGGCGCCGTTCGGGTCGCCACGCTTGAAGGCAGGAACCACTTCCTGCGCCATCACCACGTCGCTGGCCACCTGGTCGTCGGGCTCATCGACCCCGTCTCCGAGGATGATCTCCGCCTTGCGGTCCGCGTACGCGATGAAGAGCAGCGCGCCGTCGTCCCTGCCGGGATGACCGATGCCCCAGCGATTGAAGAGCTCCAGCGCGAACTCACGCGAGCGCCTGGGCGACGTGGTGTCCACCATCACCACCATGAGCTGGCCAAGCCCGCGGTCATTCAGCGACCGGGCCATCTCGTCGACCTCCGCCCGCACCGCCGGCGTGAGCACGTGGGACGGCGTGAGGTCCACCGTCCAGGAGCCCGCGGCAGGCCGGGGGACCGCTTCCACCGTGACGCCCAGGGCCGGAGTGCCGAGGGCGCAGAACAGGACCACGAGACCCAGCCATGCGCGCATGGCGCCGAATGTAACAGATGGCGCCATGCCCCCAGGAGCCGCTAGCGGGCCGCCTTCGCTCGCTTGCGCTCGATGAGGTCGCGCGCGGCCTGACCGCTGGTGACGAACTCGACGTCCCCCTTCAGCCGGCCCGTGAGGTAGAGCGCGAAGGCGACGGCCTTGGCGCTCGCCATCTGCAGCCGCTGGGTGCCGACGTAGATGACGCCTCGCAGCCACTCCGGGCGGGACTCCTTGCTGAAGTGCTCGCGAGCAGGTTTGTCGATGACAGAGCCGTCGATGTCCACGACGACGAACACGGGCCCCTGGACCGCCACCTCCTGCACGATGGACAGCAGGCGCTTCGCGTCCTCCAGTCCCGTGGCGCCCTGGAAGTCGACCCACAAGACATCAGGCGCCTCAAGATGCACCCGATGCGCTCCGAATACCCACTCACGTCGTTCCGTCATGAGTCCCCCCGGCCGGATACACAGACCGGGGCGGAGCATACTGAAACGCGTTGGCTCGCCACCAGGACGGCCACTACTCAATCGTGGAGTTCGTCACCCGGATGGGCGTGTCCGCGTGATTCGAAATCTGGGGCCAGGTCTCGTACCAGGAGCCACCCTTGTTGTTCTGGATGACCGAACGGTCGATGCGGATGTCGCCTGAGTGGTCATTGCTCACGAAGAAGATGGCGCTGCCGTGCGCGTTGACCTCGTTGTGTTCGATGCGCGTGCCACAGAGCGAGAGCGTCATCGTGTTGCCATCGTTGTAGATGGCTCCACCGCTACCACCGCCCGGCGTGCCCGGCTGCGCGGGATTGGCGCCGTTGCCGATGGCCCGGTTGTGGGAGAAGAGGCTGTTGATGATGGTCCACGACACACCAATGCTGCTGATGCCGCCGCCGTTGGAGCAGACCCCGCCGTAGCCCTCCTTGCCGCCGAAGGTCGTGTTCACCACGTAGACCGGCTGGTCGTCGTACTGGTCGAACACGCGCAGCGCGGCGCCGCCGACGTCCGGGCCGGTGTCCACGCACACGTTGTTGAAGAAGCGGGAGTTGATGACCTTCACCCGCCCGCCGCGCACCCAGACCGCGCCGCCGCCGTCGTACTCCTTCTCACTCTTGGAGCTGGCGTCCACGAAGGTGAGGTTCTGGAGCGTCAGCCGCGGGTGGTCCTGGTCCTGGCAGTGCGAGGTCGTCCACACCTGGGCCTGGTCACAGGTGTTCATGTAGAGGATGCGGTGCTTGCCCGCGCCGCTCAGCGTCACCAGCCCCTTGCCGTCGATGACGATCTCCGGCCCCTTGTCGTTGAAGACCTTCGCCGTCCGGTCCAGCGTGATGACGACGGGCTCCGGGCCGCAGTCGAAGGTGATGACCCCGCCCTTCGCCACGGCATTGACGAAGGCCTCCGAGGTACAGCTGGCCGGCGTCCCCGTCCCGACGACGGTGGTGGGCCGGGACACGTCCGCGAGCCCCGCCTCGGCGGGTACGGTGCACGTCGCCTCGGCGTTCGGGTTGCCGGCCGGGGGCCCGTCCTTCGGGTTGGTCAGCGGGTTGGGGACGTCCACGCCCTCATCGTCCGAGCAGCCAGCGCCGCACATCAGCGCGGCCCCCACGGCCAGGGAGCGCAGCGTGGACACGGGGAACCGGTGAAGTCTCTTCGGGTGCATTCAGCCTCCAGGAGGGAGGCAGTCTAGGGCGGCACGCTTGCGACAGGCGCGGATTTGGGGCACGAGACGCGCCGTGATCGTTCGTCCCCGTCCTGGCTTCTTCAAGCTCCTGTTCGTCGTGCGCGGCACCATCCTGCCGCGCGTCCTGCCCCACGTGTTGGGGGTCGCGGCACTCGCCTCGCTGGTCGTCCTGACGCTGAAGCAGGGCTACATCCGGCTTCCCGTCACGTCGCCCGCGCCGCTGTCGCTGCTCGGCATCGCGCTCTCCATCTTCCTCGGCTTCCGCAACAACGCCTGCTACGACCGCTGGTGGGAGGGGCGGAAGCAGTGGGGCGCGCTCATCATCGAGGTGCGCGCCTTCACCCAGGCGGCCATCGCGCTGCTGGACGACGGGCGCGCCGAGTTGCCCGACGCCGGGCGGCAGGCGGCAAGGAGGCTGGTGCACCGCACCATCGCCTTCCCCTACGCGCTCGCCGCGCACCTCCGCTCGCAAGACGCTTCAGAGGCCCTGGGCCGCCATCTGGAAGAGCCCGAGCGCTCGCGCGTCCTGGGCAGCGGCAACCGCCCCAACGCCATCCTCCGTGAGCACCAGTTGGAGCTGGCCCGACTGCTCCGCGAGGGCCGTCTCACCGACATCACCTGGGCCGCCTTGAACGAACGGGTGCACGCGATGATGAGCATCTTCACCGCCTGCGAGCGCATCCGCCTCACGCCCCTGCCCTTCGCCTACACGGTGCTCCTGCACCGCACGGCCTACCTCTTCTGTCTGCTGCTGCCCTTCGGCCTCGCCGAGTCCATGGGGTGGTTCACGCCGGTGCTCACGGCCATGATTGCCTACACCTTCTTCGGCCTGGACCTCCTCAGCGAGGAGATGGAAGAGCCCTTCGGAGAAGCGCCCAACGACCTGCCCCTGCTCGCGATGTCCCGCACGGCGGAGATCAACATGCTGGAATCGCTGGGAGAGCCTCAGCCGGAGCCGCTGCGCCCCAGGGACTTTGTCCTCGGCTGACGGAAACATTTCGGGTCGCATTTTCTGCGAATACAGCTTTTGCTAGCTTCCCCAGGACGCGCCAGGAATGACCTGGCGCGCACTTTCGAGGGAACCATGCTCAAGCTCTTGTCGTCGGCCATTCTCAGCCTGCTGCTCTCCCTGGGGCTCGTGCCCGCATCCACCGAGGAGACGGATGCGACGGCGTTGGCCGCCACGACGACCACGGTCGCGACGCACAACACGTGGTACGGGCAGGCAAACATGAAGCCGCTCGCGGACATCATCGGCTGGCAGGAGGTGTCCACCGCGGAGGGCCACTCCAAGCTGGGGGAATTGGAGTACTACGCCCACTTCCGGCCCGGTGAGGACCGGCTGGACGCGCGCAACTCCATCGCCATCTCCTGGCGCAAGAACAAGTTCGAGAAGACGGGCGACGGTTCGCGGCTCACGCACGGCGGGGAGGCCGGAGTGACGCCGGCGCGCTTCGTGAACTGGGTCGTGCTGAAGAACATCGCGACCGGCGAGAAGCTGGCGTTCGTCAACACCCACTACATCTCCGGCGCCTGGAACGGCGAGCACCCGGAGCGTCAGGAGCGCTGGCGGACGCACAATGCCGTGGTGCGCGAGGTCGTCGCGGAGCTGCGCGGCCGGGGGCTGCCCGTGGTGCTGGTGGGCGACTTCAACCGCGCGCTGTCGCAGGACATCCCGGGGATGAACCACCTGAACACGGCGGGCGTCAGCGGCGTGCCCATCGATCAGATCTACGTCAGCATCGGCATCGGCACCGGCCCCGCCGAGCGCCTGGAGAAGTACGGCTCCGACCACTTCGCCTACACCGCGACCGTCCAGTACTGAGGAAGAGGCCGGGGCGGGAGGACCGCCCCGGCCCCCGCGCTACCAGCAGGTGAACTGGAGGTTGTCGTAGCGGACCGACGCGGTGCTGAAGACCAGGGTGCGCATGTCCCCCTGGGCGAAGTTGCTCTCACCGCAGGCGCAGGTCGCCCCGGTGCCCGTGCACGACGTCCAGTTGGTGATGTCTCCGCTCGAGTCCTTCCGGTACTCGGCGTTGAAGACCGCCTTGTTCTTGTTCGTGAACCAGGTCTTGTAGGCGGCGCACTCGTTGAACCGCTGGCACTCCTCGTTGATGGCGAAGTCGAAGGAGTCCGCGAGCGAGGGGACCTGGTCCACGTCGTTCTTGAGCGCGATGCCCAGGCACAGGGAGTGGGCGGTGGTGGCCAGCCAGCGGTTGTAGTCGAGCTGGTTCGCCGCCGTGAGCCCCCAGCAGGCCTGGTCGGTGCAGTTGATTTCGTCGTCGTGCGAATAGCCGTCGATGTTGTCCGGCTCCACCGCGTCGCAGCCCTTGTTCTTCGCCAGCTGCATGCGCGACGTCATCACCGTGCGCACCGCCGGCTTGCGGTGATCCAACCACCACTCACAGCCACCGCCGCTCGTGCACCAGTCGCCCATGATGTGCACGGACTGCGCGCAGTTCTCCCCGGGGGTGCAGTACGTGTCCTGCGGGAACTGGTTCGCGTCTTCCCGCCAGTCCTCATAGGAGCCCGCGCTGAAGTAGCAGACCACCTTCTTGCCGGCGGTCTTGTACTCCTGGATCTTCGCGGCGGTCGTGTTGAAGAGGTCGACGACGTAGACCTGGGCGTTGAGGTTCGTGGGGATGGACGCATGCTCCAGGTCCCACATCCAGGTGGTGCCCTTGGGGAAGGCCGCCACCGTGCAGGCGGAAGCCTCGCCACAGACGTTCGGGGTGCCGCCACCGCCGCACGTCGCCGGGCTCTGGCAGGTGCCGCAGCTGGAGACCGTGCGCGACTGGCCACAGTTGTCCGTGCCCGTCACCGGGTCGCAGTTCTTGCCCAGCCGCGCGCAGAAGGCCGCGTCCGTCTCTGGCGTGCACGACGAGGCGATGTCCCACGACACCTGGAGGCGCAGGCTGTCCAGCTGCGCCGCGTCCGTCCCGGCTCCCTTGATGAGGCGCGCGCGGATCTCCCCGGTGCTCGACACGAAGTTCGACGCGGTCTCGGTGGTGGGGAGCGCGAGCGTCAAGGCCGGCGTCCACACCCAGTCACCGCGCCCCTGTGAGTTGGCGATGCTGACCCAGCTGGACGTGCTGAACCGGTAGAGCTGCCACTGGTAGTAGGACGCCGCGACGCCGGGCCCCTGGTACTTCGTCAGCAGGCTGAGCTGGGTGATTTGAGCCGGGGTGGGCGCGGCCTGGGTGAGGCTGGAGAGGTTGAAGGACAGGTAGCCCGTGTAGCTGGGGCTGAACTCGATGTACTGCGCATAGCAGTCCGCGTACGCGCCCACCGTGCAGTTCGCGCTGTTCGTCTTGAGCACGGCCATGCCGCCGCTCTTGCCCGACGCGTCCGTGTTCGCCTGCGTGCTCGCGGAGGCGAAGTCGATGACCTCCGAGCCCGGCAGCGCCTGCTGTTGAGCCTCCGGCGCCAGCGCGGACTCCCCTTCCGATGACATGCAAGCGGACAGCAGCAAGAACAGACAGGCACTCCATTTCGACATTGCGCCTCCAGGGTTTGGGCCGGGCTATCACAAAAATCCGCGAGTTACCGACTGCGGGAGGGATTCATCTCCTGATGCTCACTCGGCCAGGACCGCGCGCCGAACCAGCTCACGGAAGTACCGCGCCGCCGGGTCGGCATGGGTGCGGTCATGCCAGCACAGGGCCAGCTTGACGGTGTGCGCGGGGACCGGCGCGTTGACGCCACGAACCCCCAGGCGCGCGCCCTGCGCCGCGACGAGTGACTCCGGCAACGTCGCGACCAGGTCGGTCGCGGACACGATTGCCGCCGCCGTCAGGAAGGAAGGCACCGTCATGGCGACCTCCCGCCGGATGCCCGCGCGTGCGTACGCGGCGCCAACGAGGTCCCGGAAGCCCTTGCCAGGGACCATCTCCACGCCCACGTGACGGAGCGCGCCGAGCGCACGCGGGGACAGCCGCTTCGCGAGCGCGGGGTGCTCTTCGCGAGCCACGAGGACGGTGCGCTCGTCCAGCAGCGGTTCGACGTGCAGGCCCGCGCCCCGCCCGGCGAGGCCGATGTGCAGGTCGACCTGTGACGACGTCAGGTCCCCGAGCGCCACGAGCGAGGCGATGCCAACCACGGAGAGGCGCGCGTCCGGCAGCTCCCGGGCCATCCGGGCGGCGATTCGCGGCCCCCACGTGACCTGCCCCGCATCGGCGACGGCGAGCGTGAAGGTGCGCGTGCAACGAGCCGGCTCGAAGGGGGCCTCGTGAAGCCCGGACTCCAGTTCGCGCAGGCCTCGGGCGATGGCGGGGGCCAGCGCGAGCGCCCGGGGCGTGGGGACGATGCCACGGCCCTTGCGCGTGACCAGCGGGTCGCCCAGCACGGACCGCAGGCGCGCCAGGCTGTTGCTGATGGCGGAGGGCGTGACGTGGAGCCGCTCGGCCGCGCGCACCACGCTGCGCTCGGTGAGGACGGTGTGGAGCACCAGGAGGAGGTTGAGGTCGAGGGCGGCGATCGAAATGCTCACGGTTGGTGAGCCTAGACCTCACGAACCATCACTACCAGCGAGGGGTCCCCTTCCCCATCATGGGTGCATGCATAGACTGCTCGGCTGTCTCGTCGCGGGCGTGCTCATCGCATGCCACACCTCTCCACCGCTTCCTTCCCGGAGCACGCCCATGTCCATGGTTCACCAGGTCCAGGTCCTGGATTCGTTCATCTCCTACCGCGAGGCCGGGACGGGCTCGCCCATCGTGTTCCTGCACGGCAATCCCACGTCCTCACACGTGTGGCGGAACGTCATTCCGAGGCTCGCCGACCGGGGCCGCTGCCTCGCGCCCGACCTCATCGGCATGGGGGCTTCGGGCAAGCCGGACATCCCGTACCGGTTCGCGGACCACGCGAGGTACCTCGATGCGTGGTTCGACGCGCTCGGCCTGCGGGACGTCGTGCTCGTCGGCTACGACTGGGGCGGAGTGCTGGCCCTGGATTGGGCGCGGCGGCATCCGGACCGCGTGCGGGGCGTGGCCGTGTTCGAGACGTTCCTCCGCCCCATGCGCTGGAGCGACTGGCCTCCCCAGGGCGAGCAACTGTTCCGCGCCCTGCGCACGCCGGGAGTCGGTGAGACGCTCGTGCTCGAACAGAACGCGTTCCTCGAGAAGTCCTTCGCGAATGGCGTCCAGCGTGGCCTCGCTGAGAGCGACAGGGCCGTCTACCAGGCCCCCTATCCCGACGCGGCGTCGCGGCGCCCGGTGCTGCAGTGGCCCCGGGAGATTCCAATCGATGGTGAGCCCGCTGACGTCGCCGCGGTGATCGAGCGCTATGACGCGTGGCTCGCGCAGCCCTCCGTGAAGCCGGTGCTCCTGCTGACCTTCGGAGACATCGGGCTCAACGCGCCGCACATCATCGAGTGGGCGCGAGCCAACCTCCGGGGCCTCGAAATCGTTCCGCTGGGACGCGCGGGCCACCATGCGCCGGAAGACGCACCCGAGGACATCGCGCGCGCCCTGAGGCTCTGGCTGGATCGCCACGCGGGATGACGCGGCTCAGCGCCGCCGCCCGCCGCCTCCCGGCCGTCTTCCATTCCTGGGCGGCTTGCCATGGTGGCCCCGAGGCCCTCCGCGCCAGGGGGCGCCGCGCTCCCGCTCCTGTTCCGCGGGCCGACGCTCCCGGTTGGCCTCGGCGATCTCGTCCGGCATCCAGGGCTGGTCGAGCAGTTCCTGGAGCTCCAGGAGTGAGCGGGCCTGGAGCACGCCCCTCCGGCCCCGGGCCACGCTGAAGCGCTGGGGCCGGTCGAGCAGCGGCAGCTCCTCCTCCACCAGCGTGCGGGCGAGCTTCTCCGGCAGGTGCAGCCGCACCACACCTCTCAGGGCCCCGTCCGACAGCTCCTCCACGTCGTATTCGAGCGGCACCGCCTGCTCGCGGACCTCCACGGTGTCCGGGAGCGCCAGGAGTGCCTGACGTGTCGAGCGCGGCACGAGCGCGTCCAGGTCCAGCCGCAGCGGGCGCTCCCGGAAGTCGTCGAGCGTGTCCACGCCGTCGAGCTGCGCCTCGTAGAGCGCTGTGAGCTCCGGGTGCCCCAGCG
Source organism: Corallococcus sp. M7 (assembly GCF_054512695.1). NCBI lineage: Bacteria > Pseudomonadati > Myxococcota > Myxococcia > Myxococcales > Myxococcaceae > Corallococcus > Corallococcus sp. M7. The sequence continues at coordinate 3,740,405 of NZ_CM137252.1, read as the reverse complement.
GCGCGGTGGTGCCTCCCGAACGGCGCCACAGCTCGCGCACCTCGGCGATGGCGACCCGATGACGGTCCACCGCAGGATGGGGTGCATCGCCTCGCGCCAGCGCCTCGGCGAGCGCGTGCCGGGCCGCCTTGGCGAGCTCCGGCCCCCAGGCGCGCAGCACGTCCACTTCCTGCTCCAGCGTGAAGCCGAAGTAGTCCAGCCGCTTGACGAGCACGACCGAGCGGAAGCGCACGTCATACGTGGGCGCCTCCGCGTGACGGCGCGCGTAGCGGCGCAGCAGTGACTGGGGAAGCTGGGTGCCTTCGATGGCGCCCTGCGACTCACCGTTGCGGTCGGCGAAGTAGCGCAGCGTGCCCGCCACCGCGCCCAGGTTGCCGCACACGCTCGTCTTCGACACGCGTGTGAGCTCACCCCAGGCCGTGCGCTCGTCGATGACCAGGTCGAAGGGCATGAAGCGCGCGAGCAGGTCGCAGAAGCGATGGTGGACGCTGGAGCTCGCGAACGGCATGCGCGCGGGCAGCGCCAGCCCCACGCTCCGGTACACGCTCGCCATCGCGAGCGCCGCGTCCTCCAGCGCCTTCACCAGCACCCCGCGCCCCTCCGCCCACACCGCGAGCTTCTCCGGGTCGAAGACGTGGCGCGGCAGCCCCTGCACCTCCCCCACCGTGCCCGTTTCACGGAAGGCCTCGGCGTACAGGTTGTACGCGGTCAGGTGGTCACTGCCCTGCACGAGCACGCTCTCCAGGTTCCGCTCCTCGCGCGTCATCCGGTGCAGGGACTCCACCGCGCTGCACACCGCGAGGAACGGCAGGAGCGCGTCCTCCGCGTTGACGATGAGCTCCGCCCACGGACGCTCCACGGGCAGGGCCTCCACCGCGCGGCCGTAGTCGGACAGCCGTCCGTCCGCGTCCACGATGCCGCGCGCCTCCAGCTTCGCGAGCGCCCGTCGATAGGCGGCGCGGTCCAACGGTACGGGCAGGTCCAGCTCATCCGCCCGCACGCCCAGGGCCGCCGCGGTGAGCGCCACCCGCTCCGGCTCGCCCGCGAGCTGGAACTCGGGCGCGGTGGGCCGCAGCGAGGCGAAGTGGATCAACCGGTCACTGAGGATGAAGACGCGCCCGCCCGCCACCCGCCCGTGCACGCGCCCCGCCATCTGCAACAGCTCGTTGTTGCCCAGGTGCACGCGGGTGAGCACGTTGCGGCCGCCCTCCACCACGTTCGTGAAGCGCAGGTCGTCGATGACGACGGTGTCCAGGCCCGGCACGTTGAGCGCGCTCTGCCCCGCCGCCGTCATCGCGAGCACGAAGGGCCGCGGCGCCGTGCCCTCCAGGAAGGGGCGGATGGCGCGCAGCGGTTCGCCGCCGTGGTAGTGCGCCGCGTGCACCTCCGGCGCGCTCGCGCGCACGTGGGCCGCCGCCTCCTCCACTCCAGCCCGCGTGGGCAGGAACACGCCCACCCCGCGCCCCCGCTGCTGCACGTCCCGCAGGAAGGCGTCATCGAGGAAGGACCGCGGCTGGCGGCGCTCCACCTCCACGAGGGCCGCCTTGGCCGGGTCGAAGGTGGACACCTGGAGCACGTCCGCGCTGTCCAGGTAGCGCGAGTAGAAGGCCGGATCCACCGTGGCGGACAGCCAGATGAAGCGGCAGCCCACGCGCTTGCCCAGCGCCAGGCACAGCTCCAGCTCCGCGGAGGTCTGGTGGATCTCATCCACGATGAGCGTGTCCTCACGCCGGATGGCGCCGCCCTGGAACCAGCGCCTCGCGATGCCGGTGGTGACGATGGCCACGTCCGCGAGCGGCGTCTCCGCGGTGGCCTCCCGCTCGCGGTTGACCACCGTCACCCGCAGGGGCCGCCGGCCCGTGAGCTCCTCCGCGATGGGGCGGATGGCGAGCGTCTTGCCCGTGCCGGTGCCCGCGACGATGCCGAACCCCTGCCCGCTCCGCGCCAGCGCACGGAGACGCTCGCCGTGGTGCTCTTCCAGGTACGTGCGCAGCTCCAGCCCGAGCGCCAGCTCGATGGTCTCGCAAGCGGCCCGCGTGGGCGCGATGACCACCACCCGTCCGCGCAGGGGCGCCGTGGAGGGGGAAGCGTCGGTGCGGGGCGGCAGGAAGCGGTCGGTGGGCGTGCGCACGAAGGCCAGTGATACGCACGGGAGGGGGCCCGGGGAAGCGTCAGTTGTGTCCGGGACCCATCAGAAGGAGGCAGGCACCCACGCACGCCAGGGCTTCAGGCACCTCACGGGCACCTGGCCCCAGGGTGATACCCTCCTTGAGAGCCGAGGACGCGAAGCGCGCATCCTCGGCTCGTCAGGGTCAGCGGCTCAGGTCACCTCCACCTCCGCCGCCGCCTCCGCCCGAGCCGCCTGAGCCGCCCGAGCCGCCCGAGCCCCCAGCGCTCGAACCACTGCCACCCGAGCCGCCCGAGCCTGAGCCGCCCGCGCTCGAACCACTGCCGCCGGAGCCGCCACCACCCGAGCCGCCAGTGCTTGAGCCGCTGCTCGTGCCACCTCCGCTGGAGGTACCGCCGGAGGTGGAGCCGCCGCCCATGCCGCTGCCGCCCGTGCTGGAACCGCCTGTGCCGCCCGTGCTGGAGCCGCCTGTGCCGCCCGTGCTGGAGCCCCCGGTCCCCTGGCTCGTCCCTGAACCTGAGCCGCCAACGTCGCCAGAGCCGGTCTCGGCTCCCTCCGTTTCATTGGAGCTGCCGACGCTCGTCCTGCCGCCGATGCCTGGATTCATCGTTCCGGATCCGCCAGTGCCGCTCCCCTCCGACCCCTCGCCCTTCGTGGTCTTGCACCCCGCGCCAACGAGCAGCGCCGACGCGAGCGTTCCCAGCAGCACCGCCTTGAATGCCTTCATTGCATGCACCTCCCTCACTGGCCCGGGTGGAAGGTCGAGAAACCGCTCCTCGGGAGCCACTGAACCTGGGGGTGGGCTCGAGGTCGGGAAGGCACACCTTGGATGAGACGGGAAGGCTTCATCGAAGGGGCGCAGGCACCCGCTCCCGGCCCCCGGTGTCGAGCCTCGTCGAATCGAGGACGCGCCTCTAGAATGGACGGGCTGTTCAACCCGGGAGGTCGTACATGCGCAAGGGAATCGCGAAGTTCGTGTTCATGCTGGGCGTCGTGGCGGGTGGTGCCGTCGGGGCGCTGATGCCTACCAACTCCGAGGCCATTGGCCTGTGCTCCAACCTCTGCATGAACGAAGACTGCTCGTGCTTCCGTCAGTGTGCCGGCGTGGGCGGTGGGCAGTGCGTGTGTTCGGCCGAAACCATCTGCCAGTAGGCCGCAGCGGATGAACCGCGGCCGGGCCTGCGTGATGGGCCCGGCCGTTTCAGAGCCGGTCGAGGATCTCCGCCCTCTTCCGCGCGTACTCCTCCTCCGAAACGAGGCCCGCGTCGGCCATCCGCTGGAGGTCAGTCAGGGCCTTCACGGGATCTCCGTGCGCTGTCTGGCCCGTGGCCATGGCGTCCATGCCCTCGCGGAGGAACCGGCCTAGATCCTGCGCGACGACCGGCCCCAGCACGACGACCTCCTGTGGGTCCTCCGGGTCGACCTTGACGTTGAGCCGCAGTCCCACGTCCATCACTCGCACGTTCCAGTCGTGCCACCGGCTGCTCAACGACACCTGATACGGCGCCTGGCCGGGAAGCCGCACCTCGAGCAGGAAGTCGAAGACCTGGCTGCGGTTGATGAACATCGGCGTGGCCTTGTACTGCAGCACCGTGGCTTCACCTGGCAGTCCGTTCTTGCGGACCTGCTCCTTCTTCCGTGCCCGGCGGATCAGGCGCACGACCAACGCGCCTCCGCCGATGAAGACCAGTCCCCAGCTCACCACCGCCACCACCACGAACCCCACCATGAACCCATCATCCTCGTACATCACACCCACCTCGAAGAGGCACCGCGCAGGCCCGGAACGAATGCCTCGCCCCGTTACAAGCGGCCGGGGCCCTGCATGAAAACAGCGATGGCCGTGCACCACCACCCCTTGGCGCGAGGGTTCAGTGGGTAGCATGCGCGTCCATGAGCCTCTCCCAGAACGAGTTCCTCCCGCGCGCGGAGGCCATGCGTGCCCGGCTCGAAGGCGCCGTCCTCGACGCCCTCTCCCATCATGGAGCGCCCTCGGTCTCGGACCTGGCGAGCGCTTTTCGCGACGCGGAGATGGAGCCGTCCCAGCTCGCTGAGGCGCTGTGCCCCGGGCCCCTGTCGCCCATCGGCCTCGCGGCCCTCGTCATTCGCGAGCTGCTGGCGCCCGAGGACGCCTTGCTCGAAGGGACCGTCTCCGAGGCCCGGGTCATCACGGGCAACGCGCGGGCCGCCGGCTCACTGCGTGTCACCGCGCCCCTGATCGTCCTCGGGGACCTGGAGGTGGCGGGCGTGCTGGAAGACTGCGGACCGGATTCGACGGTCGTGGTCGTGGGCCGTTGCACGGCATGGGGGCTCGAGACGTCGGGGAACTTCCTGGTGCTCGGCGACCTCGTGGTGCGAGACGCCATCCAGGGCATCTATAACGACGACAGCCTCGTCGTGGCGGGGGACCTCACCACGCGCTTCCTCGACGAGAACGATCACGACGTCACCTGCTACGGCGAAGTCCACGCCGAGCACCACCTGGAGAACGGCCGCTCCGGAAATGAGGCCGCATCGCTCGCGTCCACCTTCCTGCGCCCCGAGCTGTGGAACATCGACCTGGGGGAGGTCCACCACGGCGCCCTGTTCGAGCGCATCCAGCAGGGCCAGCCCGTCTTCACGGACACGCTCCAGCCCCGGCAGGTCCGCGAGCCGGATGCCCCCACCGCCCAGGAGCTCGAGGGCCTGGACATCGAAGGCATCGCGGCCCAGGCGTCAAAGAACGCGCGCGCGAAGGACGTCGTCTACGCCCAACGCAAGACAGGCGAAGTATGGCTGATGCGCCCGGGGAGCCTGCCGCTGCACATCTTCGACGGGAACCGGGTCCTCGGACAGGCGACGCCCCCGGAGCTCGACGTGAAGCAGCGGGCCTCGGAGCGCGTCACCTTCTGGCGCAAGCGGGGCGACCTGTTCCTGGAGCTCGAACGCTTCGGCGCCGTCGTCCAGTTCCACGGGGGCTACAACAACGGGTCGATGCGCACGTTCCGCTTCGCCTTCGAGACGCCCGACGCTGCCACGCGGGAGGTGCGGCGGCTGGAGGCCCGCTACGAAGGAGACTTCCTGCGCGTCACGTCCGTGATTCCCGGCCGGGGCCCGCTGGAACGCGAGCTCGCGAACTACAGCGGCCCCAAGGCGCAGTACACGTCGGCGATCGTGGACGGCACCACGCTGGTCACTCGCGACGGCGAGCGCCAGCGCTTCGATGACGAGGCCTCCGCGCTGAGCGCCCTGGAGGATTGGATCGCAGGGAAGCGCCAGGCGGGGTTCGACCTGAAGATCCTGGAGTGGAAGCCCTTCGGCCTCCTGGGCAAACGTTAGGGCGACTCCAGGAGCATGTCCGAGGCCTACTGCTGGACGTCGTTCACGTGGTTGTACGGGTCGCCTATTTCGATGGTGTCGCCGTTGGCGGCCGTGCGCTTGACGGTGGAGATGCTCCACACGTCCAGCGTGTCATCGTTGTCCACGTTGCCCACGCACGCGGCTGTCACGATGCAGTCGGGACAGGTCCCCTCCACGCCCGGTTTCACGCCCGCCTGGTCCAGGGCCGCCTGGATCCTTGCCGGGTCGAGCGCGGGGAGGTCGCGCCCACGGGGATGATGTCCTCCGGCATCCGCAGCACATAGGCATAGCGATTGCTCGGTCCCGGCTCGATGCCCATCTCCTGGAGGCTGACCAGGGGCTGGTCGTCCACCAGGCTCACCCTCGCCGCGGTGAAGACCGCCTTCAGGTTGGACTTGCACTCCGCCTGCTTCGCGCGCGACTGGAACCTGATGAAGTTGGGGATGGCGATGGCGGCCTGGATGCCAATGGTGAAGAGCCCCAACCCCGCCACGCAAAGGGCTGCGATAGCGAGCCCCCGACTCCGGGCATATTCCGGCTTGCCTGTCTTCAGCATCGCCACGATGGCCAGCACGAGCCCTACGGGCCATATGCAGATGAAGCACAGGCCCGCGATGGTGAAGCCCAGCGCGACTCCAGGCAGGACGGTCTTCTTCGGCGGGGCGGACTCAGGAGGGATTTCGGTCGTCACGCCCCTCATCGTAGTGCGTGGCGTACTGCTGACGGAGCACGAATTTCTGGGCCTTGCCCGTGCTGGTCTGCGGCATGGCCGCGAGCAGGACGATGGCCTTGGGTACCTCGAACCCACCCAGGTGCTGGCGGCAGTGGGCGTTGATCTCCGCCTCCGTCGCGGAGGCGCCGGGCTTGAGCACGACGAAGCCCGTCACCGCCTCCGTCCAGCGTGCGTGTGGCAGCCCCACCACCGCGACCTGAAGCACGGCGGGATGACGCAGGAGGACCTCCTCGACCTTGATGGACGGGACGTTCTCTCCGCCCGTCTTGATCATGTCCTTCTTGCGGTCCACGAAGAGCAGCTGGCCGTCGGCGTCGAACATGCCCAGGTCGCCGGTGTGGTGCCAGCCAAAGGCGCTCGCCCGCGCGGTCGCCTCCGGGTCCTTGTAGTAGCCGAGCATCACGTTCGGCCCGCGGTGGACGATCTCTCCCACCTCGCCGCGCCCGAGCAGCCGGCCCTCGTCATCCATGATGGCCGTCTCGTTCGTCACCACCGAGTCGCCCCAGTACGAGCCGAACCGCTTGAGCTGCTGCTCCGGCTTGAACATGGTCGTCGCCGGGTACATCTCCGTCTGTCCCGACGCGAGCGCGAAGCCGCCCGGGCAGAAGTGCTCGATGAGCTCCACGAGCATCGTGCGGGCCATGGGCGCCATCACGTAGAGGCACAGGCGCAGGCTGGACAGCTTCGTGGCCGGACGCGCCGGGTGCGCCAGCATCGCGCCGTACATCACCGGCAGGCCCAGGAGGAACGTGATGCCGCGCTGCTCGATGGTGGCGAGCATCGCGCCCGGGTCGAAGGCCCGCCGCACCACGACCGTCGCCCCGGCCAGCAGGAACGTCATCACGATGGCGTGCTGCGCGCAGTGGAACATCGGGAGCACGCAGATGGTGGCGTCCGACGGGCGCATGCCCAGCTCGAACAGGTTCCCGCTCAGCGCCGCCTGCACCGACGCATGCGAGTGCATGACGCCCTTCTGCTGGCCGGTGGTGCCGCTGGTGTACATGATCTGCGCGAGCTGGCCGCTCTGGATGTCCACCTCCGGCAGCGTGCCGTGCTGCCCCTCGAGCGTGTCCAGGAACGCGACCGTGTCCCCGCCCGGCGCCGCCTGCCCCTCCGGCACGCAGACGATGACGCGGGTGCCCAGCGCGTCGAGCATCGCCCGCAGCCCGGGCTTCGCGAGGAGCTCGGCGTCGACGACGGCGTGGGTCGCCTCGGCGTGTTCGAGGATGTACCGGACGGCCTCCACGGAGAGGCCGGTGTTGATGGGCACCCAGACGAGCCCTGACTTGTAGATGCCCACGAACGCGGTGAGCATCTGCGCGGAGTTGCCGCAGAGCATCGCGATGCGCGAGCCCTGGGGCAGCCCCTGCGCGAGCAGGTAGTGCGCGAACGCGCTCGAGCGCCGGTCGAGCTCCGCGTAGGAGAACTCGAGGTCCCCGTCGACGAGTGCCGTCCGCTCCGGCCAGCGCAACGCCGACCGGTGGACGATGTCTCCCAGCGAGACGCGGCTGATACGCGGGGACCGAGGTGCCTGGATCGCGGACATCGTGTGCTCCATTCCGCCCGTTCGGGCGTCGGGTCGAACCGGGTGCCCCGGCAGCCTATTTCGGCGCGGCCCAAGAAGGAGGCCGGCGCTCCAGGAAGGCGAGCATCCCCTCCTGGGCCTCCTCGGAGGCGAACAGCCGGCTGGAGAGGGCGACCATCTCCGCCCCCCCGGAATCGATGCGCGCGCGCAGGCCGGCGGCCACCAGCTGCTTGGTCTCGCGCAGGCCCTGCGGCGACGACACCCGGAACGTCTCAAGGATCTGCTCGACGGCGCCCTCCAGTGACGCATCCGGCACCGCGGTGGTGATGAGCCCGATGCGCGCGGCCTCGGCCGCGTCGAAGGCCTCACCGGTGAGGAAGTAGCGGCTCGCCGCCCGGCTGGTCAGGTGCGGCAGCGTGGTGAGGGAGATGACCGCGGGCGTCACGCCGATGCGCGCCTCGGTGAAGGCGAACTTCACGGACTCCGCGACGACCGCCACGTCGCACGCGCCGACAATGCCGATGCCGCCCGCCCTCACTTGCCCGGCGACCTTCGCCACCACGGGCTGGGGCAGCGTGACGATCGTGCGCAGCACGTCGAGCAGCACGGCCGGTGCCTTCGCGGCGCCTCCATCCGCCATCTCCGAGAGGTCCGCCCCCGCGCAGAACGCGGGACCGGTGGCCGCTAGGACGACCGCGCGAACGCTCGGGTCGGCGCCCACGGCGTTCAGCCGCTCCAGCAACTGCGTGACGAGCGCCCGCGACAGCGCGTTGCGGTTGCGCGGCGAGTCGAGCGTCAGGGTCGCGACGCCACGAGAGACTTCGTACCGGACGAGCGTTGCTTCACTCATGCTGCCTCCTTCGCCGCGGGGGAGACGACCGCGACCACATGCCGTGCCGGAACCTGCGCCCCGACCGTGACGTTCACCGCCGTGACCACGCCATCCGTCGGCGCGATGAGGGACGACTCCATCTTCATCGCTTCGAGCACCACCAGCACGTCGCCCTTCTTCACGGTCGCGCCGACCTCGGTGCTCACCCGGATGATGCGGCCATCCATGGGCGCGCGCAGGCGGCCGTCGCTGGCGCGCTCGCGTTCGGAGGGCAGCCGGAAGGACACGTCCCGCAGTTGGCGCGTGATGCCGTCGAGCGTGCACCAGAGCGTGCCACCCGCACGGCGGTAGCGGACCGCGCGGCGACGCCCCGCGACCTCCACCTCCGCGCGTTCGGCGCTCAGGGCGCGCAAGGACAGCGAGACCCGGGTGTCGCCGACACCGACCTCGTAGGACTCCGGCGAGACGGGACGGACCGACGCGCGGAACTCCAAGGCACCGTCATGCAGGCTGACCGGCACCGGCAGGGCGTAGGAGCTGCTCCAGCCCGTGAGCGTCGCGTCGAAGCCGCCCTTCCGGGCCAGCGCCTGTGCGTCGTCATGGAAGAGCAAGGCGGCCAGGATGGCCTGGTCCTCCAGGGAGGCCTTCCCGAGCGTTTGCAGCGTCTCCGGCGGTGTGTGCGCGCCGACGAAGCCCGTGTCGTACCGGCCGGAACGGAACGCCTCGTGCCCGAGGACGTGCTGGATGAACGCGCTGTTCGTCGTGACGCCGAACACCGTCAGCTCGCGCAGCGCCGCGGCCAGCCGCTCACGCGCCGTCTCGCGGTCCGGTCCGTACGCGATGAGCTTGGCCTGCATGGAGTCATAGAACGGCGTGATGTCCTGGCCTTCACGCACGCCGTGGTCCACGCGAACGCCCTCCCCCACCGGTGGCTCCCATGCGAGGAGCCGGCCCGTCTGCGGGAGGAAGCCCTTCGCCGGGTCCTCGGCGCACAGGCGCGCCTCGATGGCGTGCCCGCGCCAGGTGATCTCCGGCTGCGTCAGCGGGAGCGGCTCACCGTCGGCGACGCGCAGCTGCCACTCGACCAGGTCGAGCCCGGTGATGAGCTCGGTCACCGGGTGTTCGACCTGGAGGCGCGTGTTCATCTCCATGAAGAAGAAGTCGCCGTTGGGCGCCAGGAGGAACTCGATGGTCCCCGCGCCGCGATACCCGATGGCGCGGATGGCCTGCACCGCCACCGACCCCATGCGCTCGCGCAACTCGGGCGTGACGGCTGGAGACGGGCTCTCTTCAATCACCTTCTGGTGCCGGCGCTGCACGGAGCAGTCGCGCTCGCCCAGATGCACGGCGTTCCCGTGTTCGTCCGCGAAGACCTGCACCTCCACGTGACGCGCGCCTTCGATGGCCCGCTCCAGGATGAGCTCGCCGCTGCCGAAGGCGTTCGTCGCCTCCGAGCGCGCCGAACGGATGGCGTCGAGCAGCGCGCCAGGCTCGCGGACGAGCCGCATGCCGCGCCCGCCACCGCCCGCCGCCGCCTTCACCATGATGGGGAACCCGACGCGCTGGCCCTCGCGGACCAGGGCTTCGTCTTCCAGGGACTCGCCAGGGCGTGCGGCCTCATAGCCAGGGATGCAGGGCACGTCCGCGGCCTGCATGCGCAGCTTCGCCTGCCGCTTGTTCCCCATCAGCTCGATGGCTTCCGCGGGCGGTCCGACGAACACGAAGCCGGCTGACGCGCACGCGCGCGCGAAGTCCTCGTTCTCCGACAGGAAGCCGTACCCGGGATGGATGGCGTCCGCGCCGGACGCCTTCGCCGCGGCGAGGACCTTCTCGATGGAGAGGTAGGACTCCCTCGCGGGCGGCGGCCCCAGATGCATGGCCTCGTCCGCGAGCCGCACGTGCGGGGCATCCCGGTCCGCGTCGGAGTAGACCGCGACCGTGCGCAGGCCGAGTCGACGGCACGTGCGCAGCACGCGCACGGCGATCTCACCCCGGTTCGCCACCAGCACCTTGTGGATGCGTTTCATGATTCCCCTCGCTACAGCCGGGCGACGCCGAAGGAGTTGGGCGACAGCGTGCGGCGCGAAGCCTCGTCGCACGTGGCCAGGATGAACCCGAGCACCCGCCGCGTGTCGCGGGGGTCGATGACGCCGTCGTCGAACAGCCGGGCGCTGCAATGGAAGGCATCCGACTCGCGGTCGAACTGCTCGATGAGCGGCTTCGCCATTCCGTCCAGGAACTCCTGGTCGGGCGGCAGCCCCGCGCGCCGGGCCTTCTCCGTGGCGACGATGGTCAGCACCTTCGCCGCCTGCTCACCGCCCATCACCGCCGTGCGCGCGTTGGGCCAGGCGAAGATGAAGCGCGGATGGAACGCACGGCCGCACATGCCGTAGTTGCCCGCGCCGAAGGCACCGCCCATGAGGAGGGTCATCTGCGGCACGGTCGCGTTGGCCACGGCCTGGAGCATCTTCGCGCCGTGCTTCACGATGCCGCCCTGCTCCGACTGAGTGCCCACCATGTAGCCGGTGGTGTTCTGCAGGTAGATGATGGGCGTACGCGCCTGGCAGCAGAGCTGGATGAACTGCCCCGCCTTCGTCGCGCCCTTCGCGGTGATGGGCCCGTTGTTGCCGATGAGGCCCACCGCCCGGCCCTCGATGCGCGCCCAGCCGCAGACGGTGAGCGCGTCGTAGTCGTCCTTGAAGGGCGAGAAGTCCGAACCATCCACCAGCCGGGCAATCACCTCGCGGCAGTCGTAGGGCTTGCGGTGGTCCATGGGCACGACGCCGCACAGCTCCTCCACCGCATAGCGGGGCGGCTCGAAGGTAGGACGCGCGGAGGCCGGCAGGGCGTCATTCCATCCGAGCGAAGCAACGATCTCCCGCGCGATGCGGATGCCATCGGCGTCGTCCTCGGCAAGGTGGTCCGAGGTGCCGGCCACGGTGGTGTGCATCTCCGCGCCGCCCAGGTCCTCGTCCGTGGCGACCTCGCCCGTGGCCGCGAGCAGCAGCGGCGGGCCGGCAAGGAACACCTTCGCCTTGCCGCGCACCATGACGACATGGTCGGACAGGCCCGGGATGTACGCGCCGCCCGCCGTGCTGGAACCATGGACGACGGTGACCTGGGGGATGCCGGCCGCGGACAGCTTCGCCTGGTTGTAGAAGGTCTCCCCTCCCGGGATGAAGATCTCCTGCTGGTAGAGCAGGTTCGCCCCGCCGCTCTCCACGAGCGACACCACGGGCAGGCGGTTCTGAAGGGCAATCTCCTGCGCACGCAGCGCCTTCTGGACGCCCCAGGGCGTCGCGGTGCCGCCCTTCACGGCGGAGTTGCTCACGAACACCAGGCAGCGCACGCCGGACACGAAGCCGATGCCGATGATGGTGTTTCCACCGGCCAGCGAGCCGTCGCTATCGTCATGGTGCTTGTAGCCACAGAGCGTGGAGAGCTCCAGGAACGGCGAGCCCCGGTCGAGCAGCAGCGCCAGTCGCTCACGCGGGAGCAACTGCCCGCGCTGCTTGAACTTGTCTCGGGCCAGTTGCTCGGTGTCGCGCGACTTCTGCTCGATGGCGCGCAGCTCCGCGACGCGGGCGAGCATCTCCTGGCGCTGCGTGGTGAAGGTGGCGGAGGCCGGTTCGACCTGGGAGACGATCGTGGGCACGTCACTTCTCCTTCGGGCCGTCGAGGATGGCGGGCCCCTTGGCCAGGTGGAACCCGTCGTAGGGCTTCGAGTTGTCGTGCTCCGATAGCGGGAACGCCTTGGTGTTGCAGGACGCGCCGCCGTCGATGCGGATGACCTCGCCGGTGATGAACGCCGCCACGTCGGAGAGCAGGAACACGATGGCGCCGCTCACCTCCGCCTCGGTGGCCAGCCGGTGCAGGGGCACCTGCTTGCGCAGGAAGGGGATCATCTCGCGGACGAAGGGGTCTTCGTAGGTATCCAGCCCGCTGGAGGCGACCCATCCGGGCGCGACGGCGTTGACGCGCACTCCAGACGCGGCCCATTCGACGGCCGCCGTCTGCGTCAGGTTGAACATGCCGGCGCGCGCAGCGCCCGAGTGGCCCATGCCGGGCATGCCGTTCCAGGCATCCGCGAGCATGTTCACGATGGCGCCACCGTGCTCGCTCATGGACTGGGTGAACACCTCGCGCGCGACCAGGAAGCCGCCGGTGAGGTTCGTGGAGACGACCGCCTCGAAGCCCTTCTTGGAGATCTGCGACAGCGGCGACGGGAACTGCCCACCGGCGTTGTTCACGAGCCCGTGGATGCGGCCGTGCTCCTGGACGACGGCGGTGACCATGGCCTTCACCGCGGCCTCGTCCCGGATGTCCACGGCGTGCTGCGTGGACGCGCAGCCCTCGGCGGAGAGCTCGCCGGCGACCTTCGCGAGCTTCTCTGTCTTGCGGCCCACCAGGACGATGTGCGCACCGAGCGACGCCAGCTCATGCGCGGTGCACCGGCCAATGCCACTGCCGGCGCCGGTGACGATGATGGTGCGGCCCGCGAAGGAATTCGGGGCGAAGACTGAACGGTATCCCATCGTGTTGCTCCTCAGCCGCGCGCCTTGCGGGGCAGCGTTCCCATGGCCTTGCTGATGATTCCGAGCATCACCTCGTCGGCGCCGCCGCCAATGGACCCCAGCCGCAGGTCGCGGTAGGCGCGGGCGACGGGGTTGTCCCAGGTGAAGCCCATGCCGCCCCAGTACTGGAGGCAGCCATCGACGAGCTCGCGGACCAGCCGGCCCGACTTGAGCTTGCACATCGAGGCGAGCTTCACGACCTCCGGGTCGTCCTTGTTCTCGATGTACATGCCCACGGTCCGGTAGATGAGCGCCCGGAGCGCCTCCACCTCCGTCTGCAACTCAGCCAGCCGGAAGTGCACGCTCTGATTGTCGAGGATGGACTGGCCAAAGGCCTTGCGCTGCCGCGTGTACTCCGCCGTCTGCGCGATGAGCCGGTCGAAGGTGACCAGCGTGCTGGCCGACACAAACAGCCGCTCCTCCTGGAACTGCTGCATCTGCATCGCGAAGCCGCGCCCCTCGTCGCCGATGCGGAAGCGCGCCGGGACGCGCACGCCGTCGAAGAAGAGCTGCGCCGTGTCGGATGCCCACATGCCGAGCTTGCGGATCTTCGACCGCGTGATGCCAGGGCGGTCCATGGGCACGATGATGAGCGACTTGTTCGCGTGCGCGGGCCCATCCCCCGTGTTGGCGAGCAGGCAGATCCAGTCCGCCTGCATCCCGTTGGTGATCCACATCTTGCTGCCGTCGATGACGTAGTCGTCGCCGTCGCGGCGCGCCGTGGTCGTCACGCTCGCCACGTCGGAGCCGGCGCCGGGCTCGCTCACCGCGATGGAACAGACGCGCTCGCCCGTGAGCGTGGGCGCCAGGAACTCCCGCCGCAGCTCGTCACCGCCAAAGCGCGCGAGCGCGGGCGTGGCCATGTCCGTCACGACGCCGATGGCCATGGGCAGCGCGCCGCAGGTGCAGTGCCCCAGCTCCTCCGCGAAGGCGACGGAGAACGACGCATCCAGTCCCAGCCCACCGAACTCCGTGGGCTTGGTGATGCCGAGCAGCCCCAGCTCCCCCAGCTTCTTGAAGACCTCCCGCGCCGGGAAGATCTCCGCGGCCTCCCAGGCGTCGACGTGAGGGTTCAGCTCCTGTTCCACGAACTTGCGGACGGTCTGGCGGATGGCGCGGTGTTCCTGGGTCTGCTGCATGGGCTTCCTCGGTGGGCTCGGGCGCGTGCGAAGGCGCTACAGAAGCGATTCAGGGACGTCGACGTGGCGCGAGCGAAGCCACTCGCCAAGCGCCTTGGCCTGTTGATCGAAACGGGTGGCGGACGAGACGCCCTCGCCGAGCAGGCCCTCGATGATGAAGTTCAGGGCGCGCAGGTTTGGAAACACGTGCCGCTGGATTTTCAGGTCCCGCGCCTCCGGAAGCAGCGTGCGCAGCCGCTCCTCCGTGAGCGTGTGCACCAGCCAGCTCCAGGCCGCGTCGGTGCGGACCCAGACGCCGATGTTCGCATCCCCGCCCTTGTCCCCGCTGCGGGCCAGGGCCACCTGGCCGAGCGGCACGCGCCGGGTGGGGCCCCCCAGCAGCGGCGCGGGCAGCGATGTCGCGGGGACGGCTTCGAGCCCCCGCGTCTCCTCCGTGGGATGCACGTCGATGCGCCGGCCATCCGGGAGCACCGCGACATGCGGCACCTTGCGCGCATCCACATAGCCCGGGGTGTAGACGCCGAAGGGCGAGGCGTCGCCGGGCAGCGCGGGCAGGAAGAAGCCGGGGTAGCTGGACAGGGCCAGCTCCACTACGGCGCCGCTGAAGGAACGGCCAGCGACCTTCGGGTCGGAGTCCTTCACGGTGACCCGCAGCGTCGCCGACGCCTGCTCCTCGCTCGGAGCGTCGGCGTGGTCGGTGCGCGCGAGCGTGTAGAGGACCTCCGCGGGCCGGGGCTTGAGCGTCGCGTCGAGCTGCGCCCGCACGAGCGCGGCCTTCTCCTCGATGTCCAGGCCGACGAGGATGAACTGGGCCTCGTTGCGGAAGCCCCCGAGCCGGTTGAGGCACACCTTCACGTCCGGAGGAGGCGGCTCGCCGCGCACGCCCGACAGGCGCACGCGGTCCGTGCCGTCCGCCTCCACCACGATGGTGTCGAAGCGCGCCGTCGCGTCCGGGCCGGCGTAGCGGGCACCGCCAATCTCATAGACGAGCTGGGTCTTCACGGTGTCGACGGTGACGGCGCCGCCCGTGTGAGGATGCTTGGTGATGATGCTGGAGCCGTCCGCGAAGATCTCCGCGAGCGGGAAGCCGGGCCGGCGCACGTCGATCTCGCCGAAGCGCGCGAAGTTGCCACCGGTCGCCTGGGCTCCGCACTCCAGGACGTGGCCCGCGACCATGGCGCCCGCGAGCCGGTCCCAGTCATCGCGCTTCCAGCCGAAGTGGGCGGCCGCGGGGCCGACGACAAGCGATGCGTCCGTCACGCGCCCCGTGACGACGATGTCCGCGCCCGCGTCCAGGCACGCGGCGATGCCCCAGCCACCCAGGTATGCGTTCGCCGTGAGCGGCTGGTCGAAGCCCAGCTCGTCCGCGCGTCCGACGAGGTCATCGCCTTCGACATGCGCGACGTTGACGGTCAACCCAAGCTTCGTCGCGAGCGCGCGCAGGTCGTTCGCGAGCCCCGCCGGGTTGAGGCCACCGGCGTTCGCGACGATGCGGACCCTGCGCTCCATCGCGAGGCCGAGCGTCTCTTCCAGCTGGCG
This sequence comes from Corallococcus sp. M7, assembly GCF_054512695.1. Lineage (NCBI taxonomy): Bacteria > Pseudomonadati > Myxococcota > Myxococcia > Myxococcales > Myxococcaceae > Corallococcus > Corallococcus sp. M7. The sequence goes on along the minus strand of NZ_CM137252.1, from coordinate 3,724,596 downwards.
CAGGAACGTCTTCGCGTATCCGCTGGCCGGGTTCTTCAGCCGGTCCCGCCCCAGGATGAGCATGGTCAGCTCCGCCAGGTAGTCGCCGGTGAGGACGTCCAGCGGACCGCCTTCCAGCATCTCCCGGAACGCGGAGAAGCGGTCGCCGTAGAAGCCGGATGCATTGCCGATACGCAGCGAACGCGCGTCCATCGCACCTCCTGAGCCAGGGAGCGGCGAGTCTGTCCCCCACATCCAAATAAAGCAATCACGATTGCTTTTTTCTTCCCGCCGCAACACTGTGGCTCCATGAGCGGCACGGCGAGCGGAACGACACGGCAGGAGCAGGAGCGCAGCCGGGTGACGCGGCAGAAGCTGATGACGGCCGCCATCGAAGTGCTGGTGGAGAAGGGCTGGGCGGGGGCGACCATGGGCGCCATCGCGGAGCGCGCGGGGGTGTCACGCGGTGCCTGCCAGCACCACTTCCCGACGCGCGGGGCCCTGGTCGCGGCGGCCGTCGAGCACGTCTTCCGCCAGCAGGTCGAAGAGCTGGTACGGCGCGCGAACGGCCTGCCGGAGAGCCGGCGGCGCGTCGAGCCGCTGTTGAACCTGCTCCACGACGTCTACGCCGGCCCGCTCTTCACCGCCGCGACACACCTCTGGGTGGCCGCCGTGGCGGATGAGGAGCTGAAGGCCATCCTGCTGCCGCTGGAGACGCAGGTGGGCCGCGAGGTGCACCGGCTCACCGTCGAGTTGCTGGGGCTCGACGAGCGCGACCGCGATGTCCGCGACGCCGTGCGTGCGACGCTGGACCTCCTGCGCGGCCTGGCGTTGGCGAACCTGCTCCACGACGACACGGCCCGGCGCCGCAAGGTGCTGGCCCACTGGGCGCGGACGCTCGAAGCGCAGCTCACGCCCAAGCGCGCGGCGCAGGCGGACTGAAAGCCCTCAGCAGCGGTAGAGATACGTCAGCGCGGTGATGTCCGTGCTGGTGAACTCACCGGTCGGACTCGGCGGGAGGCAGGCGTTGAAGATGGAGCCGTTCACGTAGGACGTGGTGGGCGTGCCGGGGATGAGGATGGCGCCCACGCCCGCCGTGCCCTCGCTGCCGCCCGTGCCGCAGCTGATGACCTGGGAGTAGTAGTCCGAGTGGCGCATGCCGAGCGCGTGCCCCAGCTCGTGGGTGATGATGTGCTCGACCGTGTCGAGCGGCGCGGTGTTCCACCCCGTGCCGATGCTGATGGTCCCGTAGGGCAGGCCCCCCGACGGATAGCCCGAGTTGTAGCTCGTGCCCGCCGCGGTCGCCGCGGTGATGGTCGCGTTGCAGCCGGTGGACGGGCCCCGCACCATCGTGAAGCAGAGGCCCAGGGCGTTGTAGTTCTGGATGGCCAGGTCCAGCCCCTGGATGAGGCGGCTGTAGGTGCTGAACGCGGACGTGGGGTTGATGCAGATCTTCCTCACGAGCGACTTGTTGACGACGTTCGTCGTCCGGTAGTGCTCCTCGCTGCCCAGCGTGTCCTGGAGCATCTCGCGGGACGCCTCGACGCTCACCTCGGCATCACCGCCCACGTAGACGGAGTCGTCCACGACCTGGATGTCGCGGGCCTGGAACCCCGCTTCCATCAGGTTGGAGATGATCTCGGGGTTCTCCTCCCCCAGGTCGGCGCCACAGCCGGACAGCAACGCGCCACAGCCCACCGCGAGCACCGCCGCTCTCTTGAACATGGTCGTCTCCCCTCTTCCGTCTGGATTCAGCGCGCGACGATGTCGGCGTCCACCAGGTACGGTGACGCCGCGACAATCGCCTCCATCGTCCAACCCCGGTTGGCACCGCGGCCGGCCTTGTCGCAATCGCCGTCGGTGTGGACACCCACCAGGTGGCCCTGACGGTTGAGCACGCCCGCGCCGGAGCTGCCGACCAGGGTGTCCAGGTCCACGTAGTAGACCTGCGCGTTACAGGCATCCAGGTAGTCGCCTTCGGCGAGGACCTTGGGCTTGCCCCGGGGGTGCTGGATGATGGCCAGCCGCTCGCTGGGAACGGCCGACAGCAGGACCGGCGTGACCTGGGGAATCACGTCCAGTTGGATGAGGGCGTAGTCGGGCTCGAGCGATTGCTCGATGACGGTGCCCTCGGTGATGAGCGGGTCTCCGTCCGGCTGGTCCTCGAAGTTGAAGACGAGCAGCGGCCGGTCACCGAGCGAGACACAGTGCCCCGCCGTCACCACCACGGGACCCGCGCTCGCCTCAATCAGCGTCCCGGTGCAGCGCCCGTCAATCAGGACGACCGCGTCTTCCGCCGTCTGCACGGCGTCCGCGAACTCGCCCTGGTAGCTGTTGATGGGGGTGAAGTCCTCGGTCGGGCCACACTGCGTCTGGCCACGAACCTCCGGAGGCGGACGCACCCGCGACGCCGCGGGGCCCTCACACACCACCGGATGGGAAATCACGGGCACCTCCTCCTTTCCACAGGCCACGAGGCCCAGGAGGATGAAGGTGCCCGCGAGGATGCGACCCCTCGGACTCATGAAGGACTCAAGGGGTCGCGACGCCATCGCTTAGTAGAGGGCGTTCAGCGCCGTGATGTCGGAGCTGGTCCACTCACCCGACTCCGTCGAGCGGAAGCAGGAGTTCATGATGGAGCCGCCCACCGTCGCGGTGCTCGGCGTGCCGCTGATGAGGATGGCGCCCACGCCGGCGGTGCCCTCGTTGGTGGCGGAGCCGCCGCAGCTGATGGAGCGGTTGTAGTAGTCAGAGTGACGGAAGCCGATCGCGTGGCCGAGCTCGTGCGTGATGACGTGCTCGTTCACGTCCACGCTGTAGCTCTGCAGGCCGGTGCCGATGTTGATGGTGCCGTAGGGACGGCCGCCCGACGGGAAGCCCGCGGAGCCGCCGGCGCCGGACATGGTCGTCGCGGTGATGTTCGCGCTGCAGCCCGTGGTGGGGCCACGCGCCATCGTGAAGCTCAGGCCGCGCTGGTTGTAGTTCTGGATGGCCAGATCCAGGCCCTGGCTCAGGCGGGAGTAGCTGTTGAAGCCGGACGTCGGGTTGACGCAGATCTTCGTCACGGTCGAGGCGACGAGGTTCGTCGTGCGGTACTGCTCCTGGGTCTCCTGGGTCGCCGGCTGGAGCATCTCGCGAGACGCCTCCAGGGTGACGTGCGCGTCGCGGCCCACGTACACCAGACCGTCAGCCTCCATGATGTCGGACGCGGGGAAACCGGCCTCGACCAGGTTGGAGACGATCTCCTGGTTCTCCTGCTCCAGGTCGGTACCGCAGCCAGACAGCATCGCACCACAGCTCGCCACGAGGACTGCCGCCTTCTTGAACATTCGTCGTTCCTCTGCGTTCGGGGGAGATCCGCTGCCGCCTGACCTTCCCGTCAGCCGCGGACAGCTTGCCCAGCCACTGAGCAACTGCCGGGCCAGCCGCGCTTCAGAGGGAATAACCGGCTTTTGTTGAATTGCTTGGAGCGCCAGCACTCCAGCTTCCAAGAATGTGAGCGTAACGAAGCGTAACGTTTTGAGCCACAAGTGCCCGTTGTGACATGGTTTTTACCTGCCATCCCGCAACTCACCAATTTTCGGACAGGGGTGTCTTTTCATCAGTCACCCTCCCCTGGGTCGCATTTACTCCCACTATTCATGAAAAACGCACAGAACGTGCGATAGCTGCGAATTGAATCCACTCCCGGTATTTCCCGTCCCCATGACCATGCGCCCTTCCCTCCCCATCGCCGCGCTGTTGGGTGCGGCCCTGTCGTTCCTCCCCGGCTGCGAGAGCACGAAGTCGAGCGGCCCTTCCGCGTCCGACACGCGAGCCGACAACGCGGCGTCCGTGCAGGCCTCCGAGGCCTGGGCGCGCGCACGCGTGGGAGACCGCGTCACCTATTCCTTCAACGCGACCCGAGGCCCCGAGCCCCGCGGCGGCGGCACCGCGCGCACGCTCCAGGGACAGCTGACGCTGGAAGTGGTGGCCGTGCAGCAACCCTGGGTCTGGGTGCGCGCGGCCTTCAGCGATGAGAGCGGCAAGCCGCTGTCCCAGGTGCGGCTGGCGCGGGACCTGATCATCCCCGTACGTTCGGACATGTCGCGCCCGCTCGACGTGCCGCATGGAGGCACGGCCACCGCCGAGGTCGCCTCCAGCGCGGGCCGCAACTGGGAGGCCGTGCGCTACGTCAGCGACCAGCGCTCCTTCGATGGTCCCCTGCGCACGCGCGTGTACGCCAACACACCGGGACCGCTGTACCTCGCCCGTGGCCTGATTGAAGCGAGCACGGAGTCCGCCGGCTTCCGCGTGCCGGGCGGCTACCAGCTGAAGTTGAAGGAGGTTCGCGAGGGCTCGGCCGAGGCCAGCGCCCCGGCGCCCGCGCTGGAGCGGCCCCTGGGCCCGGGTGCGTACTACGAGCGATATGTGGACGTGGGCCCCTCGCCCGGCGTGCAGCGCGTCTGCTTCACCGCGGAGCGCGGCTACCTCCTGCGCGCCGAGGGCCCCGTCGACGCCAACGCGGCCCCCTGCTCCGACTTCTCCCAGGCCGAGCCGGAGCCCCTGGAGGAGCTGCTGATGGGGCTGCCCTCGGAGGTGGTGTTCACGGAGGACTGGCCGCCCGCCGCCGCGGCCAACGGCACCCGGGGCACGTTCAGCGCGGGCGGCCACGACGTGCCCGCGCTCATCATCCAGAGCCACGAGGACGTCGAAGGCACCCAGCGCGTCTTCGCCGATACCTACGCGGCCGACCCGTGGGCGCCGGGGCTCGCGGGCCTGCCGTATGAGGCGCGCTTCCAGCCGCTCGCCAACAGCACCGACCGCGTGGTGACGGGCGGCACGCGCGAGCCGGAGGGCGGCACGCGGATCGTGCGCTGGGGCTCGTGGCTCGCGGGAGCGAAGTAGCACGCAAGGCTTTACGAACCGGGTGCATCGCTCCGTGCGCTGTCAGGGCCACGCACCCATTCGACCTGGAGCACCGCGCCGGATGGGCGGTGCGTCCATTCCAGGAACGACGCGCGGAAGGCCTCCACGGCCGCGAACAGCGGACTGGACGGATGCCAGGCCAGCGCAGCCGCGTCCCGTGTCTCACGCACGTCCAGACCAATGAGCAGCGCGCCTCCGGCCTGTGCGGGTTGCAGCGGACGCACGGAGAGGCGCCGGTCGCCCTCCAGCCGGTACACCAGGGCCGTGACGTGTCCGAGGATCCAACCCGCGACGATGTCCTGGTCCTCGGCGGTGGGTGCTTCGACGGACAGGCGCAGCGCGGCAGGCGGGGTCTCGTTGGCGCTCAGGGGCTGGAAGAGCGCCGCCCATGCGGAAGGCAGGCGTGAGGCCCGGGCTTTGGCCACGAGCTCGCGGGCACGGAGCAGCTCCTCCCGGATGACGCGATAGGTGGACCGCGACACGTTGCGCGCGGTGTTCCGAGCCGGGAGCGCGGGCGCGATGACGGGCAGGAGGTCGCGCTTGCCTTCGGGCCGGTAGCGCGCTGTTTCGGCCGTGAGCGTCACCGGCTGGGGCCACGGCCACGCGGCGAAGGTGCCGAAGAAGTGCGAGAGCAGCGCCGCGTCGGACCGCATGACGTCCGGGGTCGCGCGGGTGCAGGCCCACGCCGCGAGCAGCGTCCACGACAGTCCTCCGAGGTAGCCCAGCGCGTGCGAGTAGATGCCACGGGCGCGGGCCCAGGCCTTCACCGCGCGCAGCAGAGCGCGGAACCGCTCGGTCCGTCCGGCGTCACGTGCGATGGCGTCCATCAGGCCCAACGTGTCCGCCAGGCCCAGCACGGCGCGGAGTCCCGCGGGGTCGAGTTGCTCACCGTGCCGTTCAAGCAACGTCAGGGGCTCCTCCGGGGGCACGCCCTCCGGACGGCTCGCATAGGCGAGGTCGAAGCTCACGCCCAGGAGGGACAGCTTCACCAGCGGGATGGCGGCATCCGCCACGTAGCGGGCCGTGCCCGGTGCCAGCGTTTGGAGGAGCGCTTGTGCGAAGTCATCACGGGACAGGCGCGCCGGTCCGATGGCGACCGCATCCACGTCACTGCCCGCGCCATCCGTGCCCAGGAGATAGGAGCCGTAGGGATGCAGCGTGGCGCCAATCTGTTCGCAATGCTGGCGCAACTGCTCCACCGCGGAGGTCCTGGCGGCGTGTCCTTCGTGAGACTCGACGGCGTTGATGGAGGCCAGTGCATCTCGCAGCGGAGCATCCTCGTGCTCCGGGGTTGCGCGAGGCGCCTGCGTCAGGTGAATGCGCCGGATGACTTCGAAGGGCGTGTCCCCCTTCCTCCGGATGAGGCAGAGCTCGCCCACGTGGAACTTCAGTGGACGCCATGCGCGCTGCCACTCGCCGAGCGTGCGAGCGATGTCCGCGGTGAGCGGGAGCTGGCCCACGGAGAGATGGGGCGTGAAGCCACCGTGGGCGGACGAGGCGCATTCAGGAAGGGCCGCCACGAGCTTCGCGTGCAGGGCCGCCAGTGCGACGGAGGGCTGATCATCGGGGCGAAGCCACGCCGTCGCGTTGGCTCGGTGTTCGAAGTGGCCGAACGCGGAGAGCGTCACGTCGAAGGGTTCGACGCCTTGGAGGGCATCCAAGAGGATGGCTTCCGCCGTCTCGAAGTCCTCTTCCGGAACGAAGGGATACAGCAGCGTGATGTGAGGCATCCACCGCTGGAACTTCGCGTCGTGCTTCTTGCGCAGCGCCTGGATGGGGCCCCAGGCGTCTTCAGGGGGGATGAGCACCAGCGCCGTGTGATGGACCAGCGCCGTGGAGGAGCGCGCGGAGGGCACCTCGCGAGACTCGATGGCTTCACGGCGAAGGACGCAGCGCAGCCCGAAGTGATCCGAAGCGAAGAGGGCCTGCCCGGTGGGCCCAGGCGGCCCCGCCAGGGGCGCTTCGCCAAAGAGCTCCACGGACTCAGGAGCGAGCCGGTCCGAGGGAGACATCACCAGCACCCGGTCCAACCGCCGGAGCGCTCCCGAGACGGTGGTGACCGCCGCCAGGGTGTTCAACCGGGGGTTGAACGTCTCCCCTGCTTCCGAAGGTCGCAGCGAGGACCACGCATCCACGAAGCCCGCGCGAGCGAAGGACTCCGCTTCTGGCGCGCCGTCGCCGAAGTTGAAGTCACCGGCCACCACCAGGTCCGGGGCCTCGGTATCACTCGTGGAACCGAGCACGCGGGCCCATTCGAGGAGGGCCTCGACCTGGACGGCGCGCGCGGAGGCTCCGGATGCGTCCCGGTCGCTCGTCAGATGCGGCGTGGCCACCCACAGCGTGCCGCCCGAGAGATGCAGCTCGGCGGTGATGATGCGCTTGTCGCGGGAGAAGACGCGCTGCCACACCGAGGCGAGCGGCACGCGCGACAGGAGCACCTGACCGTAGGGCATTACCGTCTGCGCCCCGGGACCGTCAGACATCCAGTACCGCTCGCGAACCCACGATTCCGCGAGCAGGGCTTTGAGGAACGAGGGAGTGACTTCCTGAAGAGCGATGACGTCCGCGCCCGTTTCATGGAGCAGCGTGAGCGCCGCCGGGGTCCTGCGCTCGGTCGCCAGCAACTGCGCGTCGTACAGGTCGAAGAGGACGTTGAAGGTGGCGACGGTGAGCGGCGCCGTGGAGGGAGGCGCCTGGCCCGGCTCACGGGAGGCCTGGGCCCACGCTCCCGAGCGTGCGTCGTACCGCCATGCGGGCAAGGGCGTGAACCCAGGCACCGTGACAGGCGGAGGTGGCGCGGGCTCCTCTTCCACGGGCCGGGTGTTGCTCAGCAGGTCGATGCGCGCCTTGCGGTCCCACACCACCTGGGTCCCGCGCTTGAAGTACCAGACGCGGTGCCAAGGAATCTCGCCGTCGGGGATGAACGCCTCGAAGGGCATCTCCTCCATCGCGCCGCGGTGCGCGTCGTAGCCGACAACGAACTCGCGGGCGTCGATCCGCGAGTCCCACCGGATCCGGTGATACACCTCGCGGCTGGTCGTGAAGCGTTCCTGGGACATGGCGGGGCTCTTGGCGAAGGGTACTGGAAGGCACGTCCATATGGGCCGCGCACGCGCCGCGCTGACGCGACGGATTGAGTCCGCCTGACAGGGCGCTCGTCCCCCGCTTTCGATATACGGCGCCCATGGGTGAATGGGGACAGGTGACGCTCTTCCGGACGGACGATCTCGACTCGTTGGGACGGGCCATCCGGGATGTCTGCCTCGCGGAAGGGCTCGTGACGGCGCCCTACGTGCGGCGCAAGCGCGAGACCTGGGATCGGATGCAGTACGGAACCGGCGCGACCTCTGACCGGTGGTCCCTCGCGCTCGGGGCAGGACTCGGAGGGTGGTCCGTCGTCAAGACGGCTCCGTTGGAGCTGCTCGCGGAACCCGGAGCCTCCGGCGAGCACAGACTGGGACGCATCGCGCGCGTGCTCGGGTGCGAAGCCCTCCATGTCTCTCTGTATGACGGCACGGCGATGGTGGTTGCTCAGGCCACGCCGACCGGTGAGGTCATGCTGTCCGGCTACTCGATGGACGGTGCGAGCTTCCATGGCGTCGAAATCGAGGAGCACCGGCTCGAGCCCAGGATTGAAGGCCCGGGCATCCCGCCGTCCGTCCAGGAGGCACTCGAGCACTCCTCCTCCGATGGATTCGACGAGTTGCTCGAAAAGCTCGCCGGACAGCACTGGAGCGATGTTTCGCTGACGCTCATCGAGGGCGACGAGATTCCCTCAGCACGCGTGTTGTCCTTCATGCGCCCTGCGCTCGAGAAGAAGCCTCCGCTTCGGGTGAAGCTCGCGGTGGAGGAGCACCCACTCGACACGCGCTACGTGCTCGACGAGGGCGTATGGCTCACCAGCGGAAGCATCGATGCGGCGACCTCTGCATCGGGCGCCGCCTTCGTCGAAAAGGTTGCTCGCTGGCTTGAGGTTCCTGTCGCACTTGCACCCGGCGTTCCACGCTCTTTGTTCTGCGTACGTGCGCCTCCGAGCGAATACATCCCGCGCGCTGGCTTCGAGACGGAGCTGCTTTCCATCGGCGCTGACGGAGGAGTCGAGTTCCTTCTGCACACCGCGCGGGGCCTCGGTATCGCCGAACTCGAGGAGCGCAGTCCCCATCAGCGGCGACACCTTGTCGCTCGACTCACCCATGCACTCGTGGGTGAGCGTGCGAATGAGCATGCGGCGTACCGGGGCTTCGAGCGCGTGTTCAATGAACCGACGACGCATGCCGTGGGTGCGTTCGCGGGAGAGCGGCTTGTCACGGCGTGGTGGCGGCTGGGACGTTCAGCGATCGCGATTGAAGGTCGCGAGGTCTTCGAACTGCCGGGGCTCTGCACGGCCATCGCCAGTACGCCACGGCAATTGGCGCTCGCGCTCGTCACGCCGGGACACGTCAACGGACAATCCCAGGGCTACGGACAGAAGGATCGCTCGGTCATTGTCATCATCGACGTCGACACGGGCGAAGTACGCGAAGTGCTCCACAGCGACGAGCACCTCAGCTTCGGCTTCACGCAACTGTGTTTCGCGGGCGATGTGCTCGGCATCCGTGCCCAACGCGACGGCAAGCCCACCGTCGTGATGATTGAAGGTGCGACCCGGACGGAGTCACCCGGTGATTTCAAGGCGTGCGCGCCTGAACCGCAGCGCCTTTTGTGTGATGCGGTGGGCCTCAAGCCCATCGCGTTCTCCGCGAGCGGTGCACGGTGCCTCGCGCAAGTCGATACGCGCAGGCTCTTCGTCGGGAAGCGCGCGAGCTCCGACGAGTAGGCCTTCATCGGGCAGCGTGCTCGCGAAACACAGGCTGGCCCGTGTCTTGCCATGAAGCCCCCATGGAGGAAGACACGGAATGGGTATTCGCGCAGGCGTGGTGGGGACGGGGTTGGTGGTCATCTCTTTGTTGTCGGCGGGTTGCAGCGACGACTCCCCGACAGTTGATCCGCAGGAGGGAACCACCACGGATCCATCCGATGGAAACGAAGTTCCCTCGCTCCCCCCTCCGGGTTCCATTCCGGATGCCGGCACGCCCCCTCCGGATGAAGATGGCGGGACACCCGATGCGGGCGAAACCCCTGACGCGGGGACACCGCCGGATCCCGATGCCGGCACCGGCCAGACGCCCGACGCCGGGCCCTGGCCCACGGACGCGGTGCTCGACTACACACGCACGTTCGGCGTCGAAAAGCCCCGGAGCGTCGGGCTCGATGAAGGGCTCAATCTCTGGCTCCTCGATGGCCGCCGCATCGGCGTGCTGCGCCCGGGCGACACCAAGCCCACGTGGACCTCCAACGTCGGTCAGGCGGCGGAGGCATTCGGTCCGGACGCGCTCGCGACCGACTCCACGGTCATCTGCGGCGGTGAGGCCGGACGTGCCTACGTGGGCTACTCCGCCAACGAGATGAAGCGCGCGGAGGGCATCGAGCAGCGCACATACATCCCCTGGAAGGGCGAGGCCGGCTACTCCGCCGAGCGCTTCGCCGAATACCGGAAGGGAGACCTGGACGCGGTCCGCCTCCAGCCGGACGGCACCGTCAAGCTCGAGGAGCACCTCTGGCGGACCACTGGCGCGTCCAACGCGGGCCGCGAGGCGGGCATCCACAACACCAATGACTTCCACTACGAGGAGGACCGCACCGTCCTCAACTGCGCCCGCGTGACTCGCGGCCGCGACCGCGGCGACCTCTACATCACCACCAACCACGGTGTGACGCGCATCCAGGGGCTCGTCTACAACAGCCACCGCCACCCAGGCTGGTACCTCTACGAGAACGGCTCGGAATGGGGCTCGCTGCAGTGCCCCTACATGCACGGCCTGGGCATCGGGCAGAACGGGGACGTCCTCGTCGCCAACGAGCAGATGGTCGGCGTGCTCGTGCCCAGCCCCAAGCTGGAGGAGTGGGACCGCGAGCTCACCTGGGAAGGCCCCACGCCCTGGTCGTTCAAGAGCTTCAACGACGCGCTCAACGGCCAGGCGACCGACGACTACTGGCGCGCCTTCGAACAGGTCCGCTCCGGCCGCTACTACCTGGGCAGCAAGGAGTACGGCGTCTGGGCGCTGACGCCGAAGAACCGCTCCACGGGCAACTGGTCGAAGGTCGCGGGGCTGCCGTCCAACCGCATCCTCGCGCTCAAGGCCACGGATGACGGCGCGCTCTACATCGGCACCGACGGCGCCGGCCTCTGGCGACTGGAGGCCGACGGCACCACGCTGGCTCCGGTGAAGGAGGTGTCCGGCCAACGCGTCGTGCAGCTCGTCTACGAACCCAACGTGACGCCGAGCATGCTGCTCGTGCTCACCGAGGACAGGGGGCTCACGGTCCTCCGCGGTCCATAGGACCGCGGAACGCCCGGGGGGCGATACGAGAGGGCGGGCTCAGCCGGCGAGCATGGCCCGCTCTCTCACCTGGTCCTCCTCGAAGGACAGCACGCCCCACGCCTTGAGTTGGCGCAGCAGCTCCATGCCGAGGTTCACGTAGACCTGCCGCTCGAAGTGGTAGTAGCGGTGAAAGACCCAATCGAACACCTGCTCGGGCTCGACATCCTCGGGCCTGGGCTCCTTCGAGTTCAGGAAACCGAACTCCTCGGTGGCGTGGGCGTTGATGTCCAGGACAGCCATCTTCCCCCGGGAGGCCTTCGCTGCCCTGGCGATGGCGTCATTCACCGCTTGATGCTGGCGCTGCCATTGCCCGAAGCGCTCCGCCACGTGCGCGGACTCGAGGGGAACGCGCGCCCGGGACAGGTCCGGAACGGTGAGCACCACGAGGTGGCCGTCGGCGGGAAGCAGCTCACACATCCGCAGCAGGCAACGCTCGTACTCCTCGGCGCTCAGCAATCCCGAAGGTGTAGCGCTCGGCGAAGCGCTTGAGGAATTCCTCTGACAGGGGGACGCCATACGTCGTCGCGGAATAGAAATCCGCCCGCGCCCAGTCGTCAGGGTTCGTCAAATCCAGCCCCCCCAGCAACGTGCCGAAGTAGTCGAACGGGACCGTGAACCCACCACTCACGTGGCGGTAGACGGCGGCTTGTGCGTTGCGCACCGACGAAAGCACCACGACCTTGTTTCCCCCTCCATCCGCCATCCGGCCATCCACGAGCGTCGGGTGGTACCAGGGGAGCATCTCGAGGTCCTCCGCCCACTGCTCCACCAGACGTGGCTCCGCCGCGAGCCGCAGCCAGGACGCATGTCCGAATTGCCGGATGATCCGCCCATCGTCGGCCCGGAACGTCACGGCCAGGGAAGACTCCACGAGCCCCCGTCCATACGACTCCAGACCCGCGCCGATGATCTCCAGCTCGCAAGGGCCGACCAGCAGCAGGCGCCCTCCGGCTCCAGACCTGCCTTCCGTGCCCGGGGCGGCGACTCGAGCGGCCTCCTCCGGGTTCTGGGCGCGTGCGTCGACGAGCGTCACCCAGTCCACCCCGGGAGCGCGAGCGGCGAGGTTCGCGACCGCATCCTGCTGTCCGGCGGCCGGTTCGATCCGCGGACGGCCGAGCCACTGGTAGAGGGCCTCCTCGACTCCCATCTGGAGGACCCGGCATGAGAACAGGAAGTGACTCAGCACGGGCTCTGGAGCCTGCTCCAGCACGTAGAAGCCACAGACGCCGTAATCGCCAAAACGGTCTCGCACGGAGACCGCGCCACACTCGACCGTCGGCAGGGCAAGCAACTCGCGCAGCGCCTTCGCGGAGAGGCGCTTCTGGGTGTAGTTGAGCTGGTTCGTCCGCAAGACGAGCTCGAGGATCCGGTCAAACATCGACTCTGGAATGGCCTGCACCGTGCAGACCACCTCCGACGCCCGGAGGAAGTCCTGCGCGGAGCCCGCACCGTGGGCCACGAACCTGGAGCGGGCCTCCTCCTTCGACTCCAGAAGCTTGTAATGCGCGAGGCGCTCGACTCCCGCGCCGGAAGGAACGCGACCCGACGACCAGGCGCGGAACGCGGGGAGGAACGCTTCTGCCGTGTCGACCGCGAGGAGCTCGGGCAGCTCGGAGGCGACGGCTTCGCGGATCCGGAGCTTGTCGTCCAGGAACAGCGTGTTGGCCGGCCGAAGCTGGGCGTTGGCGAGGATGGCGCGAACCATCTCCGGCTTGGTGCCCCAGTGGATCGCGGGAAAGATGAAGTACTCCCAGAGCCCGTGATGGCGCAGCACCTCCCGGACGGTCTCATGGTCGTTGTTGCTCGCGATGGAGCTCATGATGCCAAGCTCAGCGAGCCGGATCACGGCGTCGTGAAGCTCCTGCTGGTAGCGGATCCCCCCTTCCGTCAGGGTCCCCATCCAGAAGGTGTCGTCGAGATCCCAGATGACCAGCTTGGTTTCATCCAGCGTTCGCGGCTCGATCATGGTGTTGCTCCCATCCCCCGAGACAACAAGCGGTCAATGACATCCACGACAAGGCCCCTCAGCGGTAGCGGGAGGCCTGAAGCTCGTACATCGTCGCGTAGCGCCCACCCGCAGCCATCAGGTGCTCGTGGTGGCCCTCTTCGACAATCTTCCCGTTCGCCAGGACGAAGATGCGGTCGGCCATCTTCACCGTGGAGAAGCGGTGCGAGATGAGCAGCGCCATCTTCCCGCTGGACAGCTCGCCGAAGCGGTTGAACACATCCAGCTCGGCGCGCGCGTCGAGCGCGGCGGTGGGCTCGTCCAGCACGAGGATCTGCGCGTCGCGCAGATAGGCGCGGGCGAGCGCGATGCGCTGCCACTCGCCTCCCGACAGCTCGAGCCCTCCGTCGAAGCGCCGCCCCAGCATCTGCGCGTAGCGGCCCGGCAGCTTGTCGATGACGGTGTCCGCCTGGCTCTTACGGGCGGCGTCCACGATGCGCTCGTCGTCCTCGTGCTGCTCGATGCGCCCCACCGCGATGTTCTGGCGGGCCGACATCTCATAGCGGGCGAAGTCCTGGAAGATGACCCCCACCTCGTTCCACAGGTCCTCCAGGCGGTAGTTCTTGAGGTCCACGCCATCCAGGAGGATCTGCCCGGAGGTCGGCTCATAGAGGCGCATCAGCAGCTTCACGAGCGTCGTCTTGCCCTGGCCGTTCTCGCCAATGAGCGCGATGCGCTCGCCGGGCGCGATGTGGAAGTTGACGCCCTGGAGCACGGGCTCCGGCCGGCCCGGGTAGATGAACGTCACGTCGCGGAACTCCAGGCCCTTGCGGATGGGCCGGGGCACCGGGAGCGCGTCGGGCCGGGAGTGGATGGAGGGCTTGAGAGCAAAGAAAGACAGCATGTCGCGGAGGTAGAGCGACTGGTCCGCGATTCCCGCTCCGGTGATGGAGAGCTCCTGGAGGGTCCGGTTCGCTCCCGCGATCGCGCCCGCCAGGAACGTGAGCTCGCCCACGGACAGCACGCCGCCCGCCGCCTGGTAGATGACGAAGGCATAGGCGCCGTAGTAGCCGAACGAGCTCACCACCGAGAGCAGCGAGAGCCCCCAGAGCGCGCGTCTCGACAGCCCCACGACGTCCCGCATGAGCTCCTTCGACACGGCGTCATAGCGATGCATCAGGAAGGGGCTGAGCCCGAAGATCTTCAGCTCCTTCGCGCTCTCCCGGCTCGCCCCCAACTGCCGCAGGTAGTCCAGTTCGCGCCGCTTGGGCGTGTGCCGGAAGTTCATCGCGTAGCCGCGCGCCCCGAACCAGGCCTCGCCCAGCGCGGCGGGCACCAGGCACACCGCGATGTTGAGGAGCAGCCACGGCGAATACAGCACGATGCCCGCGCACAGGCTCACCGTGGTCAGCCCGAGTTGCAGGAAGCGGGCGATGGCGGCCACCATCACCAGCCGATCCGTGGCCTGGGCCCGCGCCCGCTCCAGCCGGTCATGGAAACCCGGATCCTCGTAGGTCGACAGGTCCAGCCGCGACGCCTGGTCCATCAAACGCAGGCTGATGTGCCGCGTGTATTGCTCACGCAGCACCACGTTCATGTGTTCGATGCCCCGGTTCAGCACCGCCCCCAGGATCGCGAGGCCGAACTCCAGCGCGACCAGGGCCCAGAGCCGGGGCGTCATGCCCTGCCCCGCCCCGGCCGTGGCCACGACACCGTCGACGATCCACCGGGCCACGACCAACACCGCCAGCGGACACAGCGCCGCGAGCGAGCGGAGCACCCCGTGCGCCACCACCGTCCGGGGCCCCGCCTCCCAAACGATGCGGAGCACGGGAAGAATGTTGCGGAGCGCGGCCAGGCGTCCCTGCTGCTCGGGCACACCCGCCGGCGTCTCCGTGCTGCGCACCGCCGTCATGGCGCCTCCTTCGTTTCGTACACCAGTGCCTCGAGCCAGGCGGTCCGCCAATGCCCGTGGAACTGCTGGACCAGGATGTCGTCGCACGCGGCATTGGTCAGCGCCAGCAGGGTCATGCCCAGGGAACGCCGCGGGACCTCCGGCTGGGAGCTCAAGCTCCGCTGGAGGCGCGCTCCCGCCTCCCGGGCATTGAAGCGCAGCGTGAGCGCCTGGACGTGGACAGGCGCTTCCGCCTCGAGCCTCGCGTCCACGCCCGAGCGTGCCGCGTCTCCCAGCAGCGTCGCCGGGGGCGAGTCCAGGAACACGAATGGCGACAGCTGCTCATCCGCCGGAGGAGGCGTCCGTGCTGTCCCAGGAGCGCGGACCCGCATGTGCGACTCCAGCAGCGCCCGCCAGTGGTGCAGGGGCACCTGCCGCTGGGCCACCGCGATGAAGCCCGCCAGCAGGCCCGCCGAGGCGAGCTCGTCGTGGTGCCCGTCGGAGGGAGTGCGCGCCGCCACGTCGTATCCGACGTGGAACAGGGCCCTGGACGCGTCATGGAGGAAGGTGAAGTCCATGGCCTCCCGAAGCACGTGCGCCCGCCCCTCCAGGGCCTCCAGGCGCGCAGCGGCTCCCTCGTCCAGGGACGCCGCCGACGCCCGGCCCGCGAGGCGCATCGCGTGCAGCGCGCTCTCGATGGACAGGAGCGCCGCGGCCAGCATCCCGCTCTCCGAGGTGGAGATGGACGCCGGGTCGAGCGGCCGCCGCGTCCGGGCGTCATACCGGGCGTACAGATGCCCCCGGAAGCGCTCCAGCGACTCGATGAAGGCCAGGGCCTCCGCGAGCCTGGGCTCCAGCTCCGGCGCCTCCAGGCAGCCCAGGTGATACGCGCTCAACGGCGTCAGCAACCCGAGCGCCGCGTCGATGGGGGTGAACTCCGCGACGCCGTCCGGCGATGGCGCCGCGCGGGAGGCATGCTGCTCATGGAGCGCCCAGCACTGTCGTGCCAGCGCCCGCAGCTCCTCCGTCGCGCCATCCTCCGTCCTGGAAGAAGGGGCCCGGCTCCCGCGGGCGAGGAACACCATGGGAATCCAGGAGACGAGCACCGGCGCCGCCCACGGAAGCGCGCCCGGGTTCATCCAGGCGAGCGTGACCGCGATGAGCAGCGCCAGCCCCGCGGCCCGCCAGAGCTCGGGGAGCATCAGCGAGGAGCGGCCGCGCACCTCCCGGCTCGATTGGGAGTGCGTGGTCCACTCGAGGCTCCGGGACCGGTCGATTCCAATCCGGTAGAGGGCGCGGAGGATCGCATCCAGGTTGATACCGGCCAACGGAAGCGTGCTCGCCAGCTCCATCCCGGCGAACAGCACGGTCTGGACGCCCCCCGCCGCGAAGGCCCGCACGCGCTGAAGCGCGGAGGCGTCGCTCCAGAGCCTGCGCGACACGACCGAGACGAAGAAGAGCATCGAGCGGCGGCAGAGATACAACACGCCACCCAGCGTCCAGGCCCAGGGGCTGCCGCCACCGGGAGCACACGCCCACCCGTAGGTCAGCAGGACCAGGAACGCAGGCAGGTTCAGGCTGTAGCGCATGTCCGCGAGGATCTTCCACCGGTCGAGGACGCTCAGTGGATTGGACACCCACCGGCCTCCATGGGCCGGGACCCACGGCAGCAGCCAGGGCAGCAACTGCCAGTCGCCGCGAGTCCAGCGGTGCCAGATGCGCGCGTCATTCGCGAGGTCCGACGTCCGTGCCTCGAACAACAGGATCTCGGGCGCGAATGCGACACGCGAGAACTTTCCCTCCAGCTTGTCGTGGCTGAGGACGAGGTTCTCCGGGATGCGTCCTTCCAGGGCTCGGGAGAAGGCCCTGACGTCGTAGATGCCTTTCCCGACGAAGTCGTCCACGCCGAAGGCACTCTGGCTCAAGGTGGAGCGCTGCTTCCGCTTCCTGCGGAGGATGGACATCTTCGGGTCCCGCAGCGCGCTCCACGCGGACTTCGTGGGTTCGCTCTCCATCGCGGGTTGGATCATCGAATAGCCAGACACGACCCGCTGCCCGCCCGCCTCGAACCGGGCCTGGTTCAACGGATGGTGGAGGACGGAGACCAGTTGCGCCGCGGTGCCGGGCAGCAACTGCGTGTCCGCGTCCAGCGTGATCACATAGCGGACCGAGCGCAGCACCTGGGGCACGGGCGCCACGTAACTCGTGTCCTCCGCGCCAAGCAGCAAGCGATTGAGCTCCTCCAGCTTGCCGCGCTTGCGCTCCCAGCCCATCCAGCGGCGCGCCACCGGATTCCAGCGGCGGTCGCGGTGGAGGAGGAAGAAGCGCGGCGCGTTGGGAGCTCCCTGCCGCGCATTGAGGGCCTGGATGCCATGCTCCAGGTGCCGCAGCAGTTCCTGCTCCCCAGGCAGGTCCTTCGCTTGCGCGTCGGGGAAGTCGGTCAGCAGCGCGAAGTAGAGCTCCGGTGAAACATTGCCCTGGAAGTTGAGCTCCATCCGCCGGAGCTGGGCGTCGATGTCTTCCTGGCGCGTCACGAGCAGGGGCGTGACGACCAGGGTGCGCGTCTCCGGGGTGAGGACCCGGTCTGGATCCAGCCGGGGCAGCGGCGGCGGCTCCGCGCACAGGCGCCACACCACGACGTTGATGATCTCCTGGAGGAGCGCGAGGACCGGGAGGATGAGCAGACCCACCAGGATCAGCCGCTGCGAGAGCAAGACGCCGCTCGCCGCGAGCATGCGCTCCACCTGCACCAGCGTGAGCAGCGTCAGCAGGCAGAAGGTGCCGACATAGAGGGGCCCCGCGTGTCGCGACATCCAGCGTGCGACGCGGGTCCTCGCCGGAATCCGGCACCCGAGCTGGACCTCCAACTCCCGTCGCCCGGCGGAGAGCAGGACCTCGCCCACGTGACGGTCCCGGGGATCCACCACCGGGCGTTCCCCGCTCCACTGGACCGCCGCGCTCGCGACCTGCTCGGGGGACTTGCCCGACGCGAGCGCCATCTCCAGACAGGCCGCCCGGTACCGGGCACGCGTGTCTTCATCCAGGAGGGCGTAGGCCCCCGCCGGGTCGCCCTGAAGAATCGGGTCGAGCGCTTCGGTGCCGACGGAGGCATCCGCCCCGGAATTCCGGGTATGGCTGGGAGATAACATTCCCAGAGCATACCTGGAGTATCAAAACAGGCGGATTTATCTTGCCTGACGGCTTAGACGAGCTTCGCCAGGGTGGGCAGCACCTCTCCGCTCATTCCCTGGACGAAGTGATGAAAGCGCTCCGTGTTCGCGGCGGACTCGTAGTTCACGAGCCATGTGTCACCGCGCACGGAGCGCACCTCGTCCACGATGCCCGCCGCGGGCCACACCGCTCCGGACGTGCCCGCGGCCAGGAACACCAGCCGTGTGCCGTCATTGCGCGTGATGAAGTCGCCAATGCGCGCCAGGTCGTTGGGGTCCAGCATCTCCCCGAACCAGACGATGTCCGGCCGCAGCCGGCCCCCGCAGTTGTCGCACTTCGGCACCGTGCCCGACGGGTGCACGGTGGTGTCGGCGAAGGGCGCGCGCTGACAGTCCGCGCACTTCGTGCGGAAGAGGTTGCCGTGCATGTCCACCACGCGCTGGCTGCCCGCCTTCGTGTGCAGGCCGTCCACGTTCTGCGTGGCCAGGAGGAAGCGGTCCCCCAGGTGCTGCTCCCAGCGCACCAGCGCGTCGTGGCCCGGGTTGGGCTTCACGTCCGCGGCCCCTGCCCGGCGCTGCGAGTAGAAACGCCAGACGAGCCCGGGGTTCGCCTCGAAGCCCTGCGGGGACGCGACCGCCTCCACGGGGTGGTTCTCCCACAGCCCGTTCATGCCCCGGAAGGTGGGCACCCCGCTCTCCGCGGAGACTCCAGCGCCGGTGAGGACGAGCAGGCGGGTTTTCGAATCCAGGACGAGCGGTTCCACACGACCTCCAGAGTGCCAGCGGGCACGGGGGTTGTTAGAAGGGGCGGGTCGGAATTCCTGACAGAGGACCCCATCATGGCCGAAGTCACCCTGGATCTGCGCGGTCAGCCCAAGACCGAGGCATACGCGGAGCTGAAGACCCACGCATTCGCCATCCTCGAAGGCGTGGATGACGACATCTGCGCGATGGCGACGATGAGCTGCCTGCTGCACAACGCCTTCGGCCACCTGTGGACCGGCTTCTACCGGGTGGTGACGCCCGGGAAGCTGCTGCGCGTGGGCCCCTACCAGGGGACGCTCGGGTGCCTGGAGATCACCTTCGGCAAGGGCGTGTGCGGCACGTCCGCGGCCAAGGGTGAGACGGTGGTGGTGCCGGACGTGCACGCGTTCCCGGGCCACATCACCTGCGACGGGCGCTCCGCGTCTGAAATCGTGGTGCCGGTGTTCGGGCGCAACCGCGAGTTGCTCGCCGTGCTCGACATCGACTCCGAGCACAAGAACACCTTCGACGACGTGGACCGCGCGGCGCTGGAGGACCTGATGTCCTGGTTCCAGCACCGCACGGCCTGAAGCGCCGTCCGCGGCGTTCAGCGCTTCGCGAGGCGGGCGTAGGCCACGGCCAGCGCCCCCGCGAAGCGCGCGTTGTTCTCCAGGAGGGCCAGGTTCGTCTTGAGCGTCTTGCCCCCGGTGCGCTTCGCCATCTCGCCCAGGAGGAACGGCGTCACGGCCTTGCCGCGCACGCCCTGACGGTCCGCGTCCGCCAGCGCCGACGCGATGTGCAGCTCCACGTCGTTGCGAGGCAGCGCGGCCTCGACCGGAGGCGGCACCGTGTAGAGCACGCCGCCCTGCCCCAGCGTCTCGAAGCGAGCGTGGGCGATGCGCGCGGCGGTCTCCGCGTCGTCCGCGCGGTGCTCCAGCGAGAGGCCGGACTCGCGGCTGTAGAAGGACGGCAGCTCGTTCGTGCCCACGCCGATGACGGGCACGCCCGCCGTCTCCAACAGCTCCATCGTCTTGGGCAGATCCAACACGGACTTGGCGCCCGCGCACACCACGGCGACGGGGTAGCGAGACAGGGCCGCGATGTCCTGCGAGATGTCCCAGTGCTCGGAGGCGCCCCGGTGCACGCCGCCGATACCGCCGGTGGAGAAGACGCGGATGCCCGCCGCCGCGGCCAGCTCGCACGTGGCGCTCACCGTGGTGCCGCCGCTTGCGCGGGTGGCCACCGCCACGGCCAGGTCGCGCGAGCCCACCTTGAGGAGCTTCTCCTTGCCCTCGGCCAGGCGGCGCAGCGTGGCGTCCTCCAGGCCAATCCACACCTCGCCGTCCACGAGTGCGATGGGAGCGGGCACGGCGCCAGCGCGGCGCACGGCCTCCTCGCACGCGCGAGCGGCGGCCAGGTTGTCGGGGTACGGCAGACCCTGCGCGACGACGCTCGTCTCCAGCGCCACCAGCGGCTGCCCGGAGTCCTTCGCGCGCCGCACCTCGTCCGAATATCGGAAGTCCATGGGCGGGCATTTACGCCATGGCCCGGGCGGCCGGACAAGCACGGGCGTGGGGAAACGTCGGCCCGGTGTCGCCTCCCCGTGGGAGAGCACCGCGCGTGTGTGCCGCCTGCCAGGGAAGCGGCGACAGCTCGTTGCAGCCCCGTCGGTTGCATCCGGACGCGCATCGCCCTATGCCCCGCCGCCGTGAGCACCTCGTCGCCCGCGGTCGCAGCGCCTGCCCGTCTCCTCTCCGCCTCCGACCTGGCGATGATCGCCGTCGTGGTCGTCTGGGGGACGAACTACACCCTGGTGAAGGACGCACTGGAGGGCATGCCGGCGCGGGCCTTCATGTCGCTGCGCTTCGGGCTCGCGGCGCTCGCGATGGGGCTGGTGTTGCTCGCGGTGGAGGGCCACAAGCCGATGCCGTGGAAGGCATTCCTGCGGCTCACCGCGCTGGGGTTCGTGGGCAACACGCTGTATCAACTGTGCTTCATCGAAGGGCTCGCGCGGACCACGGCGGCCAACAGCGGCATGCTCACGGCGGTGAGCCCGGTGGTGACGGCGGCGCTGGGCGCGGCGCTGGGCATCGAACGGCTGCGGCGCCCGGTCGTCGCGGGACTCTCGCTCGCGGTGGTGGGCACGCTGCTGGTCGTCGGCGCACGAGGCCCGAACCTGGGCGCGGCGACGTGGACGGGCGATGCGCTGATTGTCGGCAGCTCGCTGTGCTGGGCCATCTACACGGTGGGCACGCGGGCCGTGGGAGAGGGCATCTCCGCGCTGCGCGTCACCGCCATCACCATGCTCACGGGCGCCCCGGGGGTCGTGCTGGCCGGCGCGTCGCAGGTCATCGAGATGGACGCGTCGCGCGTGAGCGCCGCGGGATGGGTGGCGCTCGTGTACTCGGCGCTGGTGCCCCTGGTGCTCGCGTACTTCGTGTGGTTCCGCAGCGTGCAGCAGGTGGGCACCAACCGCACGACGCTCTACGGCACCGGCATTCCGGTGGTCGCCGCCCTCACCGCCTGGGCCGTCCGGGGTGAGCGCCCCACCCTGTTCCAGGTGCTCGGCGCGGCGCTCATCCTCACGGGCGTGTTGATCAGCCGCCGCAAGGACAGCGCCATCACGAAGGCCTGACCGCGCTCAGCCTCGAGTCCCCCGCTCCAGCGTCAGTCCGTACTCCTCCATCTTCCGGTCGAGCGTGGGCCGGCTGATGCCCAACAGCTCCGCCGCACGGACCTTCTTCCAGCCGGACTCGCGAAGCGCCTCCGCGATGGCGTCGCGCTCCAGCCGGGCCACCTGCTCCTGCAACGTGCGAGGCGCCTGCCCCACCGCGCCTTCGCGCACCTCCGGAGGCAGCTGCGGGATGCCCACGTGGCCCGCCGCGTACACGCGCCCCAGCCGCTCCGCGACCAACTCCAGCTCGCGCACGTTCTGCGGCCACGGATACTCGGCCAGGAGGCGCCGGGCCTCCGGTCCCAGCACCGGCGCCTCCCGCCCGCCCTGCCGGGCTCCGCGCAGCGCGAAGTGCTCCAGCAGCACCGGCACGTCCCCTCGCCGCTCCCGCAGGGGCGGGACCTCCAGTTCGAAGCCCGTGAGCCCCCGGGCCAGCGCCGCGTCGAACTCTCCCCGCGACGCGAGCCGCGACACCGGTGAAGCACTCGTGGCCACGATGCGCACGTCCACCGGCTCTTCTCCGCCCTGCCGTGCTGGAGCCGCGCGACGGGCCAGCATCCGAGCCAATCGCTCCGCCGCCGGCCGGGGGAGCGCTTCCACGTGGCGAAGCAGCAGCGTGCCCGCGTCCGCGCGAAGCACCGCGGACGTCACCGGAGGCTGGCCGGGAGCGCCCGCACGGCCGAAGAGCGCCACCTCCACGGCTTCCAGCGACTGGCGGCACTCCACCGTCACCCACGGCCCCAGCGCGCGCGGGGACTTCCCGTGGAGGAAGTGCGCGAGCAGCGCCTTGCCCGTACCCGGCTCGCCAAACAGCACCACCGGGGCGGCACTGCCCGCCGCACGCCGAGCCTCCTCCACCACGCCCCGGAACGCCCGCGACGTCCCCAGCGGCGTCACCCACGGCGTCTCCGCGGCCTCCGCCTCACCGCGCGAGCGCACCGCCGTATAGGCCTCGCCACCCAGCCGCCCCAGCGACGCGAGCAGTTGGCCCTCGCCCTCGGTGAACGGCGACTCCTCACGCTCCACGTACAGCACACCGAAGGGCATCCCGCCCGAGGCCACCAGCGGCGAGCACAGCGCCGTGTCCGTTCGCCCCAACTCCTTGCGCTCCAGCGCCGCCTGCACCAGCGCGCGAGGCACCTCCACGGAAACAGCGCCGGACACCGCCGCCGTGCGAAGTCCCTCCGGCCCGCTCAGGAGCGCCGCGGCGCGGTCCGCGTTGAGCGCGTGAACCGTCTCCTCCGACAGCCGCCGCAGCACCATGGCCTCGCTGGTGGCCCCCAGGAGCGCCGTCCCCGCCGAGTACATCGCCGCGGCCGCGCCCACGTGCGGCAGCACCTCTTCGATCGGCACGTGCTCCGGCTCCGGAGCGACCACGCCGGAGGGCTCGTCGACGATGGACACCGGCGGCGGCTCATAGACCGCGATGGTGGCGCCCACGCGCATCCGGTCACCCGGCCGCAGCACCGCCTCTTCCTGGAGCGCCAGCCGCTGCCCGTTGAGCAGCGTGCCGTTGGTGGAGCCCAGGTCGCGCAGCCGCACCTGTCCCGCGACGGTGTCCAGGAACAGCTGCGCGTGGCGGCGCGACACCTGGTCGTCTTCCAGTGGGATGTCGCAGGAGGGGCTGCGGCCGAGGGTCAGCTGGGAGACGACCTCGTACCGGCGCCCCGCCGAGGGCCCCGTGAGCAGCAGCAATGCCGGCATTCGGGAGGGAAGCCTAGCAGTGCCCCTCGGGGCGCCCGCAAGACGCGTCGGGTTGGACGCGCAGCGCTACATGGGACGTTCGGCGTTCAAAAGAGCGCGCAGCTCGGACTCGTTGAGCGCGCGGCCCTCCCGGGCGATGGCCAGGGCGTTGATCTGCTTCTCCTCCACCTCCACGTGGGCCCCCTTGCGCCACTCCGTGGTGTGCACCGCGCCATCCACCAGCCGGCCCACGACGGAGCCCTCGTCCCGGGCCACCGCCTCCAGCCACAGGTTCTCCACCACCACCTCGCCCTCCGGGTGCGTCTCGAAGGGGGCCCGCACCAGGAACGTGAGGGGCTCCATCAACCCCTTGCGCTGGAAGCGCGCCAGGAACGCGGGCAGCAGCGCCTGCGCCTCCTCGTGCATGGCCTGGGTCTGCTCGGCCGGCTCCTTGGCGAAGCGCTCCCGGTATGTCGCCAGGAGCTCCGCCGTGTTGTGCCGGCCCAGGGGCGACACCACCGTGAGGAACAGCCCCTCGTGGCCCTCGAAGGCGTCTAGCGGCACGCCCAGCAGGTTCGCGCGGGCCTCTTCCGACGGCACCAGCGTGAAGCTCTGCCCCTCGCTGGTGGCCACCTCCGAGCGCAGCGCCGGCCCCTGCGCGAACGCCAGGTCCGTGCACAGCTCGTGGAGGAAGCTCTCCGCGGCCAGGAGGTCACCCTCGCCCAGGTGGAAGATCTCCACGTCGCGCGCGCCGAACTTCTCCATCCCGTGCGAGTGCACCCACAGCGGCGTGTCCCCTTCCGCCAGCTCGATGGCGTGCAGGTGCACGTGGTCGCGGATGTCGAAGTCCAGCTCGGTGATCTCGACCACGTCCTCAGGCTCGTGCAGCTTGAACGCCGTCAGGTCCACGAGCACGCCCGGCGCCTGCTCCATCAGCGTGCGCACGGTCCACAGCGCCTCGAAGACGGGCAGCGTGGGCTGCGCGCCGCCCGGCTCCAGGAGGAACGCGTAGCAGGCCTGCGACTTCTCCACCCGCGCGAAGGCCTCCGGACTGCCGCTGAACAGCTCCTGGGGGACGCGTGGGCGGCCGTCGCTCAGGGGCTTGAGCACCACCTTCACCTCCGAGCCGTCCGCCCGCACAGTGAAGCCCCAGTCACCCTCGTGCGGGACGAACTCCACCTCGTCCGTCGCGAACGCCGCGCGCAGCGCGTCAAGAGAGGGCGGCACGGACTGCTCGGTGGCCAGGACGTAGACCTCCTTCACAGGTGCTTCTCAATCTGTCGGAAGAGGTCCACGCGGTCCACCAGGTTGGTGAGGTAGTCCAGCTTGTCCGTCCCCAGCACCAGCACCGGTGACAGCGAGTAGCCCTCGAACCATTCCTCGTAGAGGGCGTTGAGGCGCTTCAGGTAGGCGGTCGGGATGTCCTTCTCCATGGCCCGGCCGCGCAGCCGGATGCGCTCCTTCAGAGTCACCACCGGGCAGCGCAGGTAGATCATCAGGTCGGGCGGCCGGAGCGACTGGGAGATGGTCTGGTACAGCTCCCAGTAGGTGGACCAGTCGCGCTTGTCGATGAGCCGCTGCCGGTGGAGGTTCTTGGCGAAGATCTCCGCGTCTTCGTAGAGAGTCCGGTCCTGGAGCACGGTGCCGGGCGTGCGCTCCAGTTCCCGGTGCAGGCGGAACTTGTGCGTCAGGAAGAAGAGCTGCGAGCGGAACGCCCACGTCTTCATGTCCTTGTAGAAATCCGCGAGGTAGGGGTTCTGGTCATTGGGCTCGAAGGACGGCGTGAGGCCGTACTTCCGGCACAGGAAGGACGTGAGCTCCGTCTTTCCGGCCCCGATGTTGCCCGCGATGGCGATGAACTTTTTCCTGGCCACGCCACCCTTGCTTGTAACCCCAGCGAGCGGCATTCACCAGAAACAATGGCGAGGGGAGCCATGGTAGATAAAGTGCATGCCCCCGCCCCGTTCCGCACGTCCAGGAGCCCGAGCCGGCGCCCATGCCGCGTCGCCCGCCTGCACGACGGGGGAGCGGCACCCCCGGGGCCCTTCCGGCGCTCAGGCCCCCCGGTAGGAGGAAAGGCGACGCATGCTGCGCAAGCTGTGGTGCATCTTGGTGGTCACGGTGTGGTCCATCGTCTGCTTCCCGCTGGCCTGCCTCGCCATGCTGGTGACGCTCAACTCGTCGCGCTCGGTGTGGGTCGTCCGGCACATCTGGTCACCCGTGCTGCTGTGGGCCGGGGGCGCGAAGCTGGAGGTCATTGGCCAGGAGAACGTGGACCCGAAGCGGCCCACCATCTACGTGGGCAATCACCTGTCCACCCTGGACATCCCGGCGCACTTCGTCGCCGTGCCCGTGGACTTCCGCTTCGTCGCCAAGTCGCAGCTGCGCTTCGTGCCCCTCATCGGGTGGTACCTGTGGCTCGCGGGGCACATCTTCATCGACCGAGGGGACCGCTCGTCGGCCATCGCGTCACTGGAGAAGGCCGCCCGGAAGATCCGCGCCGGCACCAGCATCTTCCTGTACCCGGAGGGCACCCGCTCCCAGGACGGCCGCGTGCTGCCCTTCAAGAAGGGCCCCTTCGCGCTCGCGCTCAAGGCCCGCGTGGCCATCTGCCCCGTCACCATCGAGGGCACCGACAACGTGATGCCCAAGAATTCGTGGAACATCACCCCGGGTCCGGTGCGCGTGAAGATTGGCCGCCCCATCGACACGACCGGCTTCGCGGACAACGACCGCGAAGGCCTCGCCCGCGCCGTGCGCGCGCAGATCATCGCCGACAGCCTCTCGCTGGGTGGCAAGGGCGGCGACCCGGACACCGCCGTTGCCGCGCCGAACCGCGAGGGCGTCGCGCAGCTCACCACCTCCGTCACCTCCAAGGCCTCCTGAGCTCCCCGTGCCCCTGACGCCGCCCTCGAACCGCCTCCGCACGCTCCGCTGGCCCGCCGCCCTCCTGGGGCTGGGGCTGCTCGTCACCGGCTGCGGCCATGGCCAGGCCCAGGCCCCCGCGCTGACGCCCCAGGCCCAGGCGCGCGCGTACCTGGACGGCAACCAGCCGGATGAGGCGGTGAAGCTCCTGCGGGAGCTGCACGCGCGCACGCCGGACGACGTGGACGTGGCCCGCGCCCTCACCGAGGCCCAGGTGAAGGCCGGCCGCGCGGACGCCTGGGCGGAGGAGCTGCGCCAGGCCATCGCGAAGAACGAGCGCGCGGTGGACCAGTACATGCTGGGCCTGACCCTCTTCTCGAGGGCCCGCGACGCCGGCGCCCCCACCGTGGCCGCCTTCGAGCGCGCCATCGTGCTGTCCCCCACCACCGCGGAGTTCCACTACCGCCTGGGCGTGGCGCGCCTGGAGTCGGAGCAGTACGCCGCCGCCCTGGGCCCGCTGCGCAAGGCCGTGGAGCTGGCCCCGGAGCGCGCGGGCTGGAAGCTGCCCCTGGCCAAGGCCCTGGCCCGCACGGGCGACACCGCAGGCGCCGTGGAGGCCCTGGGCACCGTCGTGCGCGGCAACCCCACCCCCGCGGAGGTCGCCACCGCGCGGGCGCTGATGAACCCGCTGGCGGACCCGTTCCAGAACTTCCCCAAGGCGGCGGAGGCGAAGCTCGAGGAGGGCATGCGCTATCTGCACGAGCTGGACGCGCCCCAGCACGCCGTCATCGCCTTCGAGGAGATCCTCCACGACTACCCGGACCTGGCCGTGGTGCACGCCCTGCTGGGGCTGGCCTACCAGCGCCTGGATGACGCCGGCCGCGCCGTGGACGAGTTCAAGCAGGCCATCGAGCGCGCACCCCAGGACGGCAAGAACCAGCTCTACCTGGGCGAGCTGTACCTCACGCGTCAGCGCACGGACGCGGCGCGCACCGCCTTCGAGAAGGCCGTGGCGCTCAACCCGCTGCTGGACCTGGCCTGGTTCCGCCTGGGCGACCTGCGCCTGGAGGCCCGGGACCTGGACACCGCGAAGGAGGCCTTCCTGGTGGCGGTGACGCTGACGCCGGACTCGGTGGCCGCGCGCGGCAAGCTGTCGCTCGTGTACCAGTTGCAGGGGGACTACGCGGCCGCGCAGCGCGAGCTGAAGGCCGTGGCGGACAAGGACCCGGAGAACACCGAGTTCGCCCTGCGCCTGGGCCTGCTCTACACCGAGGAGGCCCAGAAGGCCCGCCGACCCGAGGACCGCCAGAAGGCCGCGAGCGAAGCGGAGCGCTGGCTGGGGAAGGTGCTGGAGACCCAGCCCGACAACGCGGTGGCCAGCAAGGCCCTGCAGGTGCTCAAGGGCCAGCAGTAGCCACCAACGCACCGCCCCCTCTACACTCGGCCTCCGATGAGCGACGCGCGCAAACCCGCCCCTCCAAGCAACCCCGGCACCCAGCCCCGTGCGGCCACCAGCCCCGGCATGCGCGCCGTGAGCGCCGCCCGCGCGGCCCCGCTGGAGAAGCCGAAGCCGGAAGGCCCCCTGGGCAAGCGCGTCGCGGAGGAGACGTCCAACGTCGTCCTCAACGCCTTCTCCATCCTGAAGGAGCAGTTCGCGGACTTCCGCGCGAGCGACCGCTTCTTCAAGTACAAGGCCGGCATCGTCGCGGGCTGGCTCGTCCTGTCCGTCGCCAGCCTCGGCATCGCGTGCCCGGGCAGCTCCATGGACACGGGTGACATGGACGCGCGCCTGGTGCTCAGCGACAAGCTGGACCGGCCCTCCGTCACCATCTGGAACGAGAGCAAGGACCCCTGGCGCGACGTCATCATCACCGTGAACAACGAGTACAAGGCGGTGGTGGCGGAGGTGCTGCCCGGCAACTTCGTCACCATCACGCCCAAGCAGCTCTTGGGAAAGAACGGCGGCTCCGCGCCCGCGGACCTGCGCTTCCAGGCGCTGACGATGAAGAGCTCGGACGACAAGGCCGACCTCACGCCCTCCCTCCAGGAGGAGTGGAAGCGCCTCCTCGCGCCGAAGAAGTAGCCCGCCGCGAGGCAGGCCTCCCCAGCCGCTGGAAACACGAAGGGCGCCCTCCTGAAGCAGGAAGGCGCCCTTTGTGCTGCTTCAGCCCGGCCGGGCCTCACTCACGTGAGACCCGGGCACGGGGAACGGCTCAACCCTCGGTCTTCGCCTCGGCGGGAGCCTCGGTCGTCTCGGCGGCGGCCGGAGCCTTCGCGGGACGGTCCACCAGCTCGATGAGGGCCATCTCCGCGGCGTCGCCCCGGCGGAAGCCCAGGCGCACGATGCGGGTGTAGCCACCCGGACGGGAGGCGTAACGCTCCTTGTACTCGCTGAACACCTTCTGGAGGACCGCGCGGTCCTTCACGGTGCGGGCAGCAAGGCGCACGTTGGACAGGCCACCGCGCTTGGCGAGCGTGATGATGCGCTCGGCCAGCGGACGGACTTCCTTCGCCTTGGGAACGGTGGTGCGGATGGCCCCGTGCTCCAGCAGGGACGTGACCATGTTGTTCAGCATCGCGAGACGGTGGCTCGTAGTGCGGTGCAGCTTCCTCTGTCCGACCTTATGACGCATGCGCGTGCTCCGGGGCCTCTTGCTGAGTGCCCCACCACTCCGGCCGTATCAGGTACCGGGTGGGAAGGACGGCCCCGACACCAGGGGCCGCCGTTGAATCGGGCCCTGTGTACCAGGGCCCCCTGCCTTCGCGCCACCGTGAAGCCGTGTCAGTGGACAGCCAGGGCAGGTGCTTCAAGAAACGACGACGCTCTAGGCGCTTGGGGGCCGCGGGAGCCGGCGCGTTCTTCGGCGGCCAGTTCTCCAGCTTCATGCCCAGGGACAGGCCCATCTCCGCGAGGATCTCCTTGATCTCCTTCAGGGACTTGCGGCCGAAGTTCTTCGTCTTGAGCATCTCCGCCTCGGTGCGCTGGACCAGGTCACCGATGGACTTGATGTTCGCCTGCTGCAGGCAGTTGGCGGAGCGCACCGACAGCTCCAGCTCGTCCACCGAGCGGAACAGGTTCTCGTTGAGCTTGGCCTCTTCCTTCGGCGCCTCGGCGACGACCGGCTCCTCGGTCTCGTCGAAGTTCACGAAGACCGTGAGCTGCTCCTTGATGATCTTCGCCGCGTACGCCACCGCGTCCTGCGGCACCACGGAGCCGTCCGTCCAGACCTCGAGCGACAGCTTGTCGTAGTCCGTGACCTGACCGACGCGCGCGTTGGTGACCTGGTAGTTCACCTTGCGGATGGGCGAGAAGAGCGAGTCGATAGGAATGGTCCCGATGGGCGCGCCCGGCACCTTGTTGGTGGACGCCGGCACGTAGCCCCGGCCCCGGCGGCACGTCAGCTCCATGCGCACCTTGCCCCCCTCGGACACGGTGCAGATGTGGTGACCCGGGTTCAGGATCTCCACGTCCTGGTCCGCGATGAGGTCGCCCGCCTTCACTTCCTTGGGGCCTTCCACCTCGATGCGCAGCGTCTTCGTCTCGTTCGTGTGCATCCGGAGGAGGACCTCCTTCAGGTTCAACACGACGTCCGTGACGTCCTCGGCCACCTCGGGGATGGTCGTGAACTCGTGGTCCACGCCCTCAATCTTCACGGAGGTGATGGCCGCGCCCTGCAGCGACGACAGCAACACCCGCCGCAGCGAGTTGCCCAGCGTCGTCCCGAAGCCGCGCTCCAGCGGCTCCGCCACGAACTTGCCGTACGTGGGGCTCAGCGAGTCCTGGTCCACTTCCATGCGGCGCGGCTTGATGAGGTCGCGCCAGTTCTTCGCAACAAACGTGTCGGCCATGGGGACTGCTCCTCTGGTCGTGCGCCATCACCCACTTCCCCGTCAGGGTGACGGGAGGACGGGCACGCGGGGGGACTGCCTAACAACCTCGCCCGGCGCGCGCAGGACGCGCCCTCCAGGCGATGAAACGACAGGCGACAAAGCGACAACGCCCCGGCCTTGTCGGCCAGGGCGTCCACCGCGGGAGAGGCCCACCGCGAAGCGGACCCGGCATCCCTGATTACTTCGAGTACAGTTCGACGATGAGCTGCTCCTGGATGGGCATCGTCAGGTCCTCGCGGTTCGGGACCGTCTTGACCGTGCCCTTGAACGCCTTCTTGTCCAGGTCGATCCACTGCGGAACGCCACGGCGGTCCACCGTCTCCAGCGCCTCGGAGATGCGGAGCACCTTGCGGCTCTTCTCCGCCACTTCCACCGCGCTGCCCGGCTTCACGGCGAACGACGGGATGTTCACCCGGCGGCCGTTGACCTGGAAGTGACCGTGACGCACCAGCTGGCGCGCCTCGTTGCGCGTGTCCGCGAAGCCCATGCGGAACACCACGTTGTCCAGACGGAGCTCCAGCTGCTGCAGCAGGTTCTCACCCGTCTTGCCCTTGGCCGCGGACGCGCGGTGGTAGTACCCGCGGAACTGGTTCTCGAGCAGGCCGTACATGCGCTTGACCTTCTGCTTCTCGCGCAGCTGCACGCCGTAGCCGGAGAACTTCACGCGGCCCTGGCCGTGCTGACCGGGGGGATAGGGGCGGCGCTCGATGGCGCACTTGTCCGTGTAGCAACGGTCGCCCTTGAGGTACATCTTCAGGTTCTCGCGCCGGCAGATACGGCAGGCGCTCGCGGTATAACGAGCCACGGAAACTCTCCTTGCAGATGGTCTGGAGCCGGGCCCGCCGCGAGGCGGGTCCCCGGCCCGAAGCGGTGATTAGACGCGGCGGCGCTTGGGCTGACGGCAGCCGTTGTGCGGGATGGGCGTCACGTCGCGGATGAGGCTGATCTTCAGGCCGGCGGCGGCCAGCGCGCGCAGCGCCGACTCACGGCCCGCGCCCGGGCCCTTCACGAACACCGTCACGGTCTTCAGGCCGTGCTCCATCGCCTTCGCCGCGGCGTCGCCAGCGGCCACCTGCGCCGCGAACGGCGTGGACTTGCGGCTGCCCTTGAAGCCGCGCGCCCCGGCCGACGACCAGGAGATCACGTTCCCGGACACGTCCGTGATCGTGATGATGGTGTTGTTGAACGTGGACTGGATGTGGACCACGCCGTTGAGGATGTTCTTCTTGCCCTTGCGCTTGCTCTTCTTCGCCGCAGGGGTCTCGCCACCCTCGGCACCAGCCGGCGCGGCGGCGGTATTGATCTCGTCAGCCATGTGAATCGCTGCTCCTGGGAGTAGGTGATCAACGCCCGCGCCTCACACAGGGTGAGGCGGCAGGCGCCAGAGGGTTTAGCGGGCCGGAGCGGCCGGCTTCGCGCGAACGATGCCGCGCTTGGGACCCTTGCGGGTGCGCGCGTTGGTGTGGGTGCGCTGGCCGCGGACCGGAAGACCCTTGCGGTGACGCAGACCCCGGTAGCAACCCAGGTCCATCAGCCGCTTGATGTTCATGGTCACCTCGCGCCGGAGGTCACCCTCGACCTTGTAGTTGGCCTCGATGATCTCGCGGATCTTTCGAGCCTGGTCCTCGGTGAGGTCCTTGGTCCGGGTGGTGAGATCGATGCCCGCCGCCTCGATGATGTCGTGCGCGGTCTTGTTACCGATCCCGTAGATGTACTGAAGCGAGATCACCGCACGCTTGTTGGGCGGCAGATCGATGCCGGCGATACGAGCCATCTTCGGTCTTCCTTCGTTGTGGAGTTGGTCTGAGGCTGAAGAGTCCCTGGGGACTCTTTAGCCCTGGCGCTGCTTGTGCCGGGGGTTGGAGGCGCAGATGATGCGCACGATGCCCTTGCGGCGAACAACCTTGCACTTGTCGCAGATCTTCTTGACGGACGCCCGAACCTTCATGGAGCGAACTTCCTTCCTTCAGCGGTGAAAAGCACGACAGCCGGTCCGCACAGGCGGCCGGCGCGAATTACTTGGCCCGGTACGTGATCCGTCCACGGGTCAGGTCATACGGCGACAACTCGACCTTCACCTTGTCGCCCGGGAGGATACGGATGAAGTGCATCCGCATCTTGCCCGAGATGTGCGCGAGCACCTTGTGGCCGTTGTCCAACACCACGCGGAACATCGCGTTCGGTAGGGGTTCCATGACGGTCCCCTCGACTTCGATGGAATCATCCTTCGGCAAGCGTCAACCTTCTTCCCGGACCACGAACCTTCTGGAAGCGCGGCGGGATAACACTTTGGTCCGTAAGTAGCAAGCGCCGCGCGATCTGAAATCTGGACCTCTATCAACACCCTCTGACATCACTCTATTTCACCCGGGGTCCGAGGGCCCTCATCGACGCCGGGTCAGCACTTCCGGGCCCCGCTCCGAGATCAGGATGGTGTGCTCGAAGTGGGCGGACAACTTGCCGTCCACGGTGACGGCCGTCCACTCGTCCTCCAGGACCTCCACGTCGGGCGTCCCCTGGTTCACCATCGGTTCCACCGCCAGGACCATGCCTGGCCGCAGCTTCATCCCGGAACCCGCCTGCCCGTAGTTGGGCACCTGCGGCGGCTCGTGCAGCTTCCGGCCAATCCCGTGCCCCGTGAAGTCCCGGACCACGGAAAACCCCCGGGCCTCCACGTGGCTCTGTACCGCGTGGCCAATGTCGCCAATCCGGTTGCCCGGCTGCATCGCCTGGATGGCCTTCTCCAGGGACTGCCGGGTGACATCCACCAGGGCCTGGGCCTCTGGCGTCACCTTCCCCACCGGGACCGTGCGGGCCGAGTCCCCGAAGAAGCCCCGGTAGACCACCCCGAAGTCCAACTTCATCAGGTCCCCGGCCACCAACCTGCGCTTCCGGTTGGGGATGCCGTGGACGACCTCCTGGTTCACGGAGGCGCAGAGAACGCCCGGAAAGCCGTGGTAGCCCTTGAACGCCGGCCGGGCGCCCTTCTTGGCGATGAGTTCCTCCGCCAGGGCGTCCAACTCCCAGGTGGAGACACCGGGAGCCACTGCCTTCTCCAGTTCGTCCAGGATTTCACAGACGATCCGCCCCGCTTCCCGCATCAGGGCGATCTCATCCGGACTCTTGAGCTCCACCGGGTTCATCCGCCCCTTTCCCTACCGGTCCACTGCTCTGTCGGGAACCCGTGACCGGTGGGGTGGCAGTCCGGACCGGCCCTGCCCTCGCCACGCTGGCTGCCCCAGACTCAGGCAGGACGGCCAGCGGCCTTCTTGATCTCCTCGTAGATGCCCTCCGGAGACCCGACGCCGTCCACGCTCTTGAGCAGCCCCTTCTTCGCGTAGAAGTCCTTCAGCGGGGACGTCTCCGCGTCGTACTTCTGCAGGCGCTTCTCGATGACCTCCGGCGTGTCATCCGGACGCTGCACGAGCTCAGTGCTGCACTTGTCGCACAGCCCCGCGCGCTTCGGCGGGCTCTGGGTGACGTGGTAGACGGCTCCGTCATTGGGGCACACGCGCCGGCCGGAGCCACGCTCGACCAGCGTCGAGTGCGGGACCTCGAGCGACACCACGGCGTTCAGCTGCTTGCCCAGACGCTCCAGCATCCGGTCCAGCGCGTCCGCCTGTCCCGGCGTGCGGGGGAAGCCGTCGAGCACGAAGCCCTGGGCCACGTCCGACTCCTTCAGCCGCTCCTCCACGATGCCGATGACGACATCGTCCGGGACGTACTGCCCCGCGGCCATCAGGGGACCGGCCACCTTGCCCAGCGGCGTGCCCTCCTTCACGGCCTTGCGCAGGATGTCGCCGGTGGAGATCTGCGGGATCTGGAAGTCCGCGTAGAGCTTCTTCGCCTGGGTTCCCTTCCCGGCGTTCGGCGGCCCCAAGAGGATGAGGTTCATGTCGCTCCTTTGTACCTACGTCCACCCTTGAACGACGAGGCGCCCCTCCCCACCAATGGGGAGAGGCGCCCGGAACACAACCGACTGCCGTCAGGCCGCCACGCGGACCCGACCACGGATGCGCGGACCGCGAGGACCCGCGAAGCCTTCATAGTTGCGGCTGATGAGGTGACCTTCGATCTGCTGCACCGTGTCCAGCGCCACGCCCACCACGATGAGGAGCGCCGTACCGCCGAAGGTGAACCGCACACCCAGCACGCTGCTGATGACAGACGGAATCACGCAGATGATGGCCAGGTAGATGGCGCCACCGAACGTGAGGCGGTTGAGCGTGCGCTCGATGAACTCCGCCGTCTGACGGCCTGGGCGGATGCCGGGGATGTAGCCACCCTGCTTCTTGATGTTGTCCGCCACGTCATCCGGCCGGAAGGTGAGCGCCGTGTAGAAGTAGGAGAAGAACACCACCAGCAGCACGAACAGGCCGTTGTAGACCCAGAGGTTGCCTTCAATGCTGCGCTGGAAACCCTGCAGGAAGGGGAACCACGCGCCCAGCGTCGCCGGGAAGGACAGCACCGCGCCGGCGAAGATGGGGGGAATCACGCCCGAGGCGTTCACCTTCATGGGGAAGTACGTGGCCTGGCCCGCGAACATGCGACGGCCCGCCATGCGCTTGGCGTACTGGATGGGCACGCGCCGCATGCCCCGCTCCACGTAGACCACCACGCCGATGATGAGGAGCATGAAGAAGAGCAGGCCCAGCACCGCGGCCACGTTCACCACTTCCTGCGTCGTCAGGTCCAGCAGTTGCTTCGCGCCGGGCAGCACGCGGGCCACGATGCCCGCGAAGATGATGAGCGAAATGCCGTTGCCGATGCCGCGCTCGGTGATGCGCTCGCCCAGCCACATGATGAAGGCCGTGCCCGCCGTGAGGCTCACCACCGTCATGAAGGTGAACCAGAGGTTGTCGTTGGGCACCACCACCTGGTTGAAGCCGCTCTGCCCCGCGTCGGAGCGGCCCAGCGAGGCCAGCCACCGCGAGATGCCCACGCCCTGCACGACGGACAGCACGATGCTGCCGTAGCGCGTGTACTGGTTGATCTTCTGGCGGCCCGCGGCGCCTTCCTTCTGCAGGCGCTCCAGGCTGGGCACCACCACCGCCAGGAGCTGGATGATGATGGAGGCGCTCACGTACGGCATGATGCCCAGACCGAAGATGGACATCTGCTCCAGCGCGCCGCCGGAGAAGAGGTTGAACAGCGACACGAGGCCGCCCGATTGTTTCTGGGCGTCCATGAACGCGTTCATCGCGGAGCGGTCCACGCCCGGCGTGTTGATGAAGATGCCGATGCGGTAGACGGACAGCAGCACGAGCGTGTACGCAAGCCGGCTGCGCAGCTCCGCGATGCGGAAGACGTTGGCGAAGGCGTTCAGGGCCACGGTAATGCCATCCTCTTCAAGAGGTTCTGCCAGCAACAACAAACGCCCCTCTCCGGTTCCGGAAAGGGGCGCGGAAGCCTACACAAGGCTGGGGACGCGCACCACATCACCGTGATGCGCGCCGGTCACGCCTACGCCCGGGGCTGGCGAGGAGCCTTGACGCCCTTGCCGGCGTGGGCCTTGGCGGCCGCCTCCGGCTTGTGCGCCACCAGGGGGAGCTCCTCCACGGAGCCGCCCGCCTTCTCGATGTTCTCGCGAGCCGCCGCGGACACCTTGTTCACCTTCACGGTGAGCTTCTTGGCGAGCTCGCCGTGCGCCAGGACCTTCACGCCATCATAACGGCCCTTGACCAGGCCCGCCTGCTTCAGCGCGGCCTCGTCCACCGTGGCGCCGGCGTCGAACGTGTGCTCCAGGTCGCCCAGGTTCACCACCGCGTAGGTGGTGCGGTTGGGCGGGTTGAAGCCGAACTTCGGCAGGCGGCGCTGCAGCGGGCTCTGGCCGCCTTCGAAGCCCTCGAACCGCATGTTGCCGGAGCGGGCCTTCTGGCCCTTACCGCCGCGGCCGGCCGTCTTGCCCAGGCCGCTACCCTGGCCACGGCCCACGCGCTTCTTGCGGTGCCAGGAGCCCTCAGGGCGCTTCAGATTGGTCAGGATGCTCATGTTGGATCCTCAGTTCTCAGGCCTTGGCCGTGGCGGCCAGGCGCTCCAGGGCGCGGTCCCGGGCGACAATCTTCCGGGGCTTGCGGCGCTTGGGCGCCGGGGCCTCCTGGCTGACCGTCTCCAAGGAGACCAGGTGCTTCACCTTGAACACCATGCCGCGCACCGCCGGGGTGTCCTTCAACAGCCGCTCGTCGCCGAACTTCTTCAGACCGAGGCCCTTGATGGTGGCCAGCATGTCCTCGGACGAACCCGAGTAGCTCTTCGTCAGCTTAACCTTGAGCGCCATGACTAGCCCCTCGCCTCGCCCGCGAGCTTCTGGGTCTCGACGTCCTTGCCACGCAGCCGCGCGACCTGCTCCGCGCTCCGCAGCAGCTTCAGGCCCGCAACCGTGGCCTTCAGCACGTTGTGAGGATTCCGCGAACCCTGGCTCTTGGTCAGGATGTTGCGGATGCCCGCCGCCTCCAGCACCGCGCGCACCGCGCCACCGGCGATGACGCCCGTACCTTCGGAGGCCGGCTTCAGGAGCACCCAGCCGGCACCGAAGTGCCCCAGGATCTCGTGCGGGATGGTGTGGCCCATGCGAGGAACGCGGAACAGGTTCTTCTTCGCGTTCTCGCCACCCTTGCGGATGGCTTCGGGGACTTCGTTGGCCTTGCCCAGGCCCACGCCCACGTGACCGTTGCCATCGCCCACCACGACAAGCGCGGCGAACGAGAACCGGCGGCCACCCTTCACCACCTTGGCCACGCGGTTGATATTCACCACGCGGTCGGTCAGGTCCAGATCGTTCGGATTGATCGGAGTTGCCACTTGAGGAATTCCTTTCTGGTACCTAGAACTTCAGGCCGGCCTCGCGCGCGGCGTCAGCCACGGCGGCGATGCGCCCATGGTAAGGGAAGCCGTTGCGGTCGAACACCACCGCATCGACGTTGGCGGCCTTGCACTTCTCCGCGATGAGGGAGCCCACGCGCTTCGCGTCGGCCTTCTTGTCGCCCTCGTCCTTGCCCTTCAGTTCCTTGGACAGGGACGACGCGAACGCCAGCGTGCGACCGGTGGAGTCGTCCACCACCTGCGCGTAGATGTGCTTGAGGCTCTTGTAGACCGACAGCCGCGGACGCTCCGTGGTTCCGGAGAGCTTCTTGCGGATGCGGTTCTTCCTCTTGAGGCGCTGATCGACAGTCTTGGACATGGCTGCTTCCTTTTCCGTCCGGCGGCGATGCGGCCTTCCGCCGCCGGATGATTCCGCCAGGCTTCAAGGCCCGGCGGGGTTGAATGCTCGGCGAAGACGCGGCGACGACTAGGTCGTACCGGTCTTGCCCTCCTTGCGACGGATGCGCTCCTCGGCGTACTTGATGCCCTTGCCCTTGTAGGGCTCCGGCGGACGCAGCGAGCGGATGTTGACCGCCGTGGCGCCCAGGACTTCCTTGTCCGCCGAGCGGAGCGTGAGCCCCACCGTGGGAAGGCTGTCCTCGGTGCGGGAGGTCTTGTCGACTTCCGCCGTCACACCCTCCGGCAGGTTGAACACCACCGGGTGGGAGTAGCCGAGCGAGAAGTGGATGGCCTTGCCCTTCACTTCCGCGCGGAAACCAACGCCGCGGATGTCGAGGCGCTTCTCGAAGCCCGTGGACACGCCCTTCGCCGCGTTGGCGAGGATGGTCCGCGTCAGGCCGTGCAGGCTGCGGGCCTCGCGCGAGTCATCCTCACGCTGCACCGTCACCTGGCCGTCCTTCACCTCCACCTTCACCTTGGCGGGGAGCTTGACGGACAGCTTGCCCTTGGGGCCTTCGAAGTTGACCTGCTGGTTGGCGACGTTGACCTTCGTCTTGTCGCCAAGCTTGATCGCCAGTTTTCCAATCCGACTCATGATTGCCTCGTGCTGTCGTCGCCCGGGGCGCGCTCCTCTCGGGGCGCTACACCCAGGCTCCTGGCTAGTAGACCGTGCAGAGCAGCTCGCCGCCGACCTTCTGCTTCCGGGCCTCGGTGTCCACCAGGATGCCGCGCGAGGTGGAGAGGATGGAGATGCCCATGCCGCCGAGCACCGGCTGGATGTCACGCACCGCGACGTAGCGGCGCAGACCGGGCTTGGACACGCGGCGGATGCCGGTGATGGCAGGGCTGCGGTCCGGGCCGTACTTCAGCTGGACGGTGATCTCGTTCTGCGGCGCGACCTCGTGGATGGTGAAATCCCCGATGTAGCCCTCGTCCTTGAGGACCTTGACGATCTCCACCTTGAGCTTCGAGTGGGGAATGACGACCTTGTCGTGCCGCGCACGCGAGGCGTTGCGCAGGCGGGTCAGCATGTCGCCGACGGGATCATTGACCGGCATGAAGCACCTTCAAGCAAAGCAGCGGTCCCATGAGGACTCACCGCATTTGCGGCCACCGCGCCTGCCGGGCCCATCCCGGGGGTTCGCGACGACCGCCACTTCTCATCCACTTCAACCGGACACCGCCCTGCCCTCTTCAGGACAGGGACGGGGTTCCGGGTCCAGCGCCTACCAGGACGACTTGGTGACGCCGGTGATCTCACCGCGCAGGGCGCGGTGACGCAGGCAGATACGGCACATCTTGAACTTGCGCAGGAAGGCGCGAGGACGACCGCAGAGACCGCAGCGGTTGTACTGACGCACGGGGAACTTCAGCTTGCGCTTCGCCTGGGCAATCTTGGAGAGCTTGGCCATGATCGATGGGAGTCCTGGGCTCGGTTACTGACGGAACGGCATGCCGAAGTGACGCATCAGCGCGAGGCCCTGCTCGTCGTTCCGGGCGGTGGTGACGAAGCTGATGTTGAGCCCCTTCACCTTTTCGATCTGATCGTAGTTGATTTCCGGGAAGATGATCTGCTCACGCACGCCGAGCGTGTAGTTGCCCTTCCCGTCGAAGGCCTTCGGGGACACGCCCTTGAAGTCACGCACGCGCGGCAGCGCGACGGTGATGAGGCGGTCCATGAACTCGAACATGCGGTCGCCACGCAGCGTGACAGCGGCGCCGATGGCCTGGCCCTGGCGCAGCTTGAAGTTCGCGATGGACTTGCGCGCGCGGGTCACGACCGGCTTCTGACCGGTGATGGCGGCCAGCTGGTCCACCGCCGACTCCAGGATCTTGTTGTTGGCGAGCGCCTCGCCCAGACCCATGTTGACGACGATCTTCTCCAGCCGCGGCACTTCCATGGGGTTCTTGAGCCCCAGCTCCTTCATGAGCGAAGGAACGCCTTCCGCGCGGAAGCGGTCCTTGAGGCGCGCCGAGCGGGCCTTCAGACCCTCCTCGATGTTCGCAGCGAAGCCGACCTTCTTGGCTTCTTCCTTGCCGCGCTTCTTGCTCTTCTTTTCCTTCGAGTCGGCCTTCTTCTCGTCAGCCATCTTTCAGTCCTCTGCTTCGGAACGCCGTCATGACCCAGCGCGCCCGATCAGTCCTGCGTCTAGAACGTGGAAACACCCAGAAGGAACAACGATTTCAGCCCTCTGGACGTGCACGCCCGCTTGCCCCACCACCGGGTGGGACAAGGGGCGCGCATACATGCCCGAACAACGACCCTTAGTCAATCAGGGCGTCACACTGCTTGCAGAACCGCTTGGAGGACTCACCCTCCTTGCGGATGCCGACGCGGGTCGGCTTGTCGCACTTGGCGCAGACCACCTGGACGTTCGAGAGCGCGATGGTGCCCGGCTTCTCGATGATGCCGCCCTCGGGGGACTGCGGCGTCTTGCGCAGGTGGCGCTTGACCAGGCGCAGGCCCTCGACCGTCACGCGGCCCGCCTCCCGGTCAACCTTCAGCACCTTGCCGCGCTTGGTCGCCGGCGTCTTCTCCGAGCGCTCAGACCCGGAGATGACCTGGATGGTGTCACCGACTTTCAGCTTCTGCATGGCTTCCTCACTCTGGCTGTTCGCCGTCAGGCCTGCGTCCTCTTAGAGGACCTCGGGCGCCAGCGAGATGATCTTCATGAACTTACGGGCACGCAGCTCACGGGCCACCGGCCCAAAGATGCGCGTCCCGATGGGCTCCAGGTCCTTGTTGATGAGGACCGCCGAGTTGCCGTCGAACTTGATGTAGCTGCCATCCGCACGACCCACCTCGCGACGGGTGCGGACGATGACGGCCTTGGCCACGTCACCCTTCTTCACCTTGGAGTTGGGCAGGGCCTCGCGGATCGACACGACGATGA
The DNA here is from genome assembly GCF_054512695.1 of Corallococcus sp. M7. Taxonomy (NCBI): domain Bacteria; kingdom Pseudomonadati; phylum Myxococcota; class Myxococcia; order Myxococcales; family Myxococcaceae; genus Corallococcus; species Corallococcus sp. M7. The sequence goes on along the minus strand of NZ_CM137252.1, from coordinate 3,684,267 downwards.
CGTCGCCGATGGAGGCGTACTTGCGCTTGGAGCCGCCGAGAACCTTGATGCAAAACACCTTCTTGGCGCCCGAGTTGTCGGCCACATCGAGCACACTCTGCATCTGAATCATGTGAAGTCTCCTCTTGCTCGAACCCGTCCACGCGCTTCATGGCGCACGGACGCGGTGTGGCCTACCTAGACGTTCTTGCTCTTCTCCAACACCTCGACCACGCGCCAACGCTTGTCCTTCGAAGCGGGCTTGGTCTCGGCGATGCGCACCCGGTCACCCTCGTTGATGGTGACCTTCTTCGGGTAGTCGTGATCCTCGACGTGCGCCTTGTACTTCTCGCGCAGGCTCATGATCTTCCCGTACTTCGGGTGGGGAGCACGACGCTGGACGGTGACGACCACCGTCTTCTGCATCTTGTTGGAGGTGACGATGCCCACGCGGGTCTTGGGACGACCCCGGGTGGAGGTCTCGGCAGCGGGCGTTTCGGTCGCTTCAGCCATGTTGGTTCTCACTGTCTGTCATGCACCCGGGCCCTCTGCCCGGATGGCCACGGACACCCGGGTGAGCCCGGATGCCCGCGGATGCACTGCTACTACTACCCCGCCTTCGCGGCCCGGGCCTTCTCGCCCAGGACGGTGAGGATGCGGGCCAGATCACGGCGGTGCTGCACGCCCTCAGCGGGGCTGTCCAGCGAGCCGGTCCGACGCTTGAGCCGATCCTGGACCAGCGTGTCGCGCAGCTCCTTCGCGCGATTCTGCAGGTCGTCCGTCGACAGTTCCTTCAGTTCCTTCGCAGTCGCCATCTTGGTCTCCTCGGCGCGGGATGCGGGCGCCCTCCCCTGTCACCAGGTGGAGCGCCCGTCCCGGCGGTGCGTGACTACAGCGAGAGCTCGCTGCGGCGCACGATCTTGGTGAGCACCGGCAGCTTCGCCTGCGCCAGCTTCAGCGCACCGGTGGCGATCTCCTGCGTCATGCCCTCCATCTCGTAGAGCACGCGTCCCGGCTTGACGACCGCGACGTAGTACTCCACGCCACCCTTACCGGTACCCATACGGGTTTCGGCGGGCTTCTTCGTGATGGGCTTGTCCGGGAAGATCCGGATCCAGATCTTGCCGCCGCGCTTCACGTGGCGGGTCATCGCGATACGGGCCGCCTCGATCTGGCGCGAGGTGATCCATCCCGGCTGGAGGCTCACCAGGCCGAACTCACCGTAGGTGAGGTCGCTGCCGCGGTGGGCCGAGCCGAACATGCGGCCCTTCTGCATCTTGCGGTACTTGGTTCGAGCAGGCTGAAGCATGGTCGATGTCCTTCGTGCCTCGCGTGCAGGGCGGGCTTCTTAGGGCCCACCCCACAGGGGCGTCTTACCGGTTGGTGGCCTGGGGGGCCTGGCCGCCCTTGCCGGGGAGGACCTCGCCCTTGCAGATCCAGACCTTGCAGCCAATCTTGCCGTAGGTCGTCTTGGCCTCGGCGAAGCCGAAGTCGATGTCCGCGCGGAGGGTGTGCAGGGGCACGCGGCCCTCGCGGTACCACTCGTAGCGGGCCATCTCGGCGCCACCCAGGCGGCCAGAGCAGGCCACGCGGATGCCCTTGGCCCCGAACTTCATCGCGGTCTGCAGCGCCTTCTTCATGGCGCGGCGGAAGGCGATGCGGCGCTCGAGCTGCGTGGCGATGTTCTCCGCCACGAGCTGCGCGTCGGTCTCGGCCTTGCGGACCTCGACGATGTTCAGGAAGACCTCGTTCTTGGTGAACTGCTGGAGGTCCTTCTTGACGGTCTCGATGCCAGCGCCGCGCTTGCCGATGACGATGCCCGGACGCGCGGTGTGGACGTTGACCTTCACCTTGTTGGCGGCCCGCTCAATCTCCACCTTGGAGACGCCCGCGTGGTTCAGCGACTTCTTGACGAACTCGCGGATGCGGATGTCTTCGTGGAGCCACTGAGCGTAGTTCTTGTGCTCGAACCACTTGGAGTCCCAGGTCTTGATGACGCCGAGCCGGAACCCAATCGGATGTACTTTCTGTCCCAAACTGAATCTCCTTGGTGCGTCCGGGCAGGGCCCGACGGGTCCTACTTCTTGGCCTCGGCCAGCACGACGTGGACGTGGGCAGACTTCTTCTGGATGGGCGTCGCGCGCCCCATGGCGCGCGGCATGAACCGGCGCTGGGTGGCGGCCTGGTCCACGGAGATGGTCTTGACGTAGAGGGTATCCACGTCGACCTGGCCCTTGGACAGGTCCGTCGCGTTGGCGACGGCGCTCTTGATGAGCTTCTCCACCGGCCGCGCGGCGGCGCGCGGGGTGAACTTCAGGATGTTCAGGGCGGCCTCAACGGGCTTGCCCCGGATGAGCGCCGCGACGAGGGACAGCTTGCGCGGGCTCATGCGCAGGTGACGCAGATGTGCAGTCGACTCCATGGTCATCTCCTCAGGCTCTCAGGCGTAGGTACGGGCTACTTGCCCGGGACCTTGGCGACCTTCTTCTCCGCCGAGTGCCCGCCGAAGGTGCGCGTGGGAGCGAACTCGCCGAGCTTGTGGCCCACCATGTTCTCCGTCACGAACACCGGAATGAACTTCTTGCCGTTGTGCACGGCGAAGGTGTGACCCACGAACTCAGGGAGAATCGTGGAGCGCCGGGACCAGGTCTTGACGACCGCCTTCTTGTTCGCCGCGATCATCCCCTCGATCTTCTTGAGGAGGTGATCGTCGACGAACGGACCCTTCTTGATCGAACGAGCCATGTTTCAAATCCTCTTACTGGCTGCGCGCGCCCTGGCGGCGGCCGCTCACGATGAACTTGTCGGTGCGCTTGTTGGTGCGCGTGGTGAGGCCCTTGGTCTTCTTGCCCCACGGAGACACCGGGTGCGGGTTACCCTGGCCGGACTTACCCTCACCACCACCGTGCGGGTGGTCGACAGGGTTCATGGCCAGACCGCGGACGGTGGGCCGGATGCCCAGCCAACGGCTCTTACCCGCCTTACCGATACGGATGATTTCGTGCTCGATGTTGCCCACCTGGCCGACGGTGGCGCGGCACTCGATGAGCACCTTGCGCACGGCGCCGGAAGGCATGCGAACCTGGGCGTAACGATCTTCCTTGGCCATCAGCTGGCCAGAGGTGCCCGCGGAGCGGATGACCTGGGCGCCACGGCCCGGCTTCAGCTCCACGTTGTGGATGATCGTACCCACCGGGATGTTCTGCAGCGGCAGGCTGTTGCCCGGCCGGATGTCGGCGGTGGAGCCGGCGAACACGGTGTCGCCCACGCTCAGGCCCACGGGGGCCAGGATGTAGCGCTTGTCGCCGTCCGCGTAGTGCAGGAGGGCGATGTTGGCGGTGCGGTTCGGGTCGTACTCAACCGCGACGACCTTGGCCGGCACGCCGTCCTTGTCACGACGCTTGAAGTCGATGACGCGGTAGCGGCGCTTGTGACCACCACCCTGGTGGCGGCGGGTGATGTGCCCGTGGACGTTGCGACCACCGGAGCGCTTGATGGGCTCGGTGAGCGACTTCTCCGGGGAGTCCTTGGTGATGTCCGCGAAGTCGGACACCGTCATCAGACGGCGGGCGGCGCTGGTCGGCTTGTACTTCTTGATGCCCATGGTGTGTTCCTCTCAGGCGGATCCGGACGCCAATGGCGTCAGACCGCTCCCCCTTCGAAGAGTTCGATCTTGTCCCCTTCCTTCAGGGTGACGACCGCCTTCTTGAAGTTGGGGCGCTGGCCGATGCTCTTGCCCACCCGCTTCGTCTTGCCACGCACGATGTTGGTGCGAACACCCTCCACCGTGACCTTGAACAGGGTCTGGACCGCGCGGGACACGTCGTGCTTCGTGGCCTTGCGGTCCACGATGAACGAGTACTGGCGGAACTTCTCCCGGGCCTTGTCCAGCTTCTCCGTGATGAGCGGGCCCTTGATGACGTCGTTCAGATTCATGACAGGGACCCCTCGAGCGCCTTCGCGGCGGCGGAAGTCAGGACGATGTGCGAGTGCTTGAGCACGGACTCGAGGTTGAGACCCTCGGGCGGCAGCACGTCGAACTTCGCCAGGTTGCGCACGCTGCGGTGCAGGTTGGTGTTGCCGCGCTCGTCGACGACCAGCGCGTTCTGGAGCTTCAGGCGACGGGTGAGCACCTCGAAGGCCTGCTTGGACTTCGGGGCATCCAGCTTGAAGCCGTCCAGGATGATGAGCTGCTTCTCCCGGGCGCGCAGGGACAGCACGGCGCGCAGGGCACCGCGGCGGACCTTGCGGGGCGGCCGGTAGAAGTAGTCACGGGCCTTGGGGGCCATCGCCTTGCCGCCGCCCACCCAGTGGGAGGCGCGGATCGAGCCCTGACGGGCGCGGCCGGTGCCCTTCTGCTTCCAGGGCTTCTTGCCGCCGCCGCTGACGAGCGAGGTGTTCTTCACCCCGACCGTGCCGCGGCGCCGGTTGATCTGCTGCATCTTCGCCACCTCGTAGAACAGGTGGGTGTTCGGCTCGGCGCCGAAGATCTCGTCGGAGAGCTCGATCTCCGACACCTTCTTCAAATCCAGGTCGACTACGTCAAACTTCGCCATGGCACTTTCCTCGGGGGTCAGAGTGAAACCACTCCGACGCCATCCCGCTTCCTAGGACTTGATCTCGACGTCAACGCCGGCAGACAGATCCAGCTTCATCAGCGCGTCCAGCGTCTGCTGGGTCGGCTCGAGGATATCGAGCAGGCGCTTGTGCGTGCGGATCTCAAACTGCTCGCGGCTCTTCTTGTCCACGTGCGGCGAACGCAACACGGTGAACTTGTTGATGCGCGTCGGCAGGGGGATCGGACCGGCCACCTTGGCGCCCGTGCGCTTGGCCGTCTCGACGATCTCCCCAGCACTCTGATCCAGGAGCTTCGAGTCGTACGCCTTCAGCCGGATGCGGATCTTCTGTGTCGCCATTCGCAAGAACCTCTTTGAACGACCTCTGGGAACCGTGAGGCGGTACGCCCGTCAACGCCTGGATTTCAGAGAACCGTTTCTTCGGAACGAAGGGGCGCGGTGTGTACCACCACACCCCATGGGTTGCAACTGGATTTCCACCGGCTCTCCGGAACGGCCCCCAAGGACCCTACCGGAGAGCTGGCAGCCTGAGTACTACGCGATGATTTCCGCCACGACGCCCGCGCCCACCGTGCGGCCGCCTTCACGAACCGCGAACCGGAGCTCCTTCTCCATCGCGACCGGGGTGATGAGCTCCACCTCGATGGCGATGTTGTCGCCCGGCATGACCATCTCGACGTTGTCCGGCAGCTTCACCGTGCCCGTCACGTCCGTGGTGCGGAAGTAGAACTGCGGACGGTACCCCTTGAAGAACGGGGTGTGGCGGCCGCCCTCTTCCTTCGACAGCACGTAAATCTGCGCCTTGAACTTCGTGTGCGGCGTGATGCTGCCCGGCTTCGCCAGCACCTGGCCGCGCTCCATGTCCTCGCGCTTGAGGCCGCGGACCAGCGCGCCGATGTTGTCGCCCGCGCGGCCCTCGTCCAGCAGCTTGCGGAACATCTCGACGCCCGTCACCACCGTCTTCTGCGTCGCGCGCAGGCCCACGACTTCGACTTCCTCGCCCACCTTGATGACACCGCGCTCCACGCGGCCCGTGGCCACCGTACCGCGGCCGGCGATGGAGAAGACGTCTTCCACCGGCATCAGGAAGGGCTTGTCCGTCGCGCGCTGCGGCGTCGGGATGTAGCTGTCCACCGCCTCCATCAGCTTCAGGATGGCCGGCTCGCCGATGTCGCTGGTGTCACCCTCCAGCGCCTTCACCGCGGAGCCGGGGACGATGGGGATGGTGTCCCCGGGGAACTCGTACTTCTTGAGCAGGTCGCGGACTTCCATCTCCACGAGCTCGCGCAGCTCCGGGTCGTCCAGCAGGTCCACCTTGTTCAGGAAGACCACGATGTAGGGAACGCCGACCTGGCGCGCCAGCAGGATGTGCTCACGCGTCTGGGGCATCGGGCCGTCCGCCGCCGAAACCACCAGGATGGCGCCGTCCATCTGCGCCGCGCCCGTGATCATGTTCTTCACGTAGTCGGCGTGCCCCGGGCAGTCGACGTGCGCGTAGTGACGGTTCTTCGTCTTGTACTCCACGTGCGCCGTGGAGATGGTGATGCCGCGCTCGCGCTCTTCCGGCGCCTTGTCAATCTGGTCGTACGCCAGGAACGTGGCGCCGCCCGTCTTCGCCAGCACCTTGGTGATGGCGGCCGTCAGCGACGTCTTGCCGTGGTCCACGTGCCCAATCGTTCCGATGTTCACGTGGGGCAGGCTGCGATCGAACTTTTCCTTGGACATGAACCGCTCCTCACGACGCCGCCGGTGCGACCCCGGCGGTATAGGACTTCGAGAGAACTTCCGAGGGGTGCTGCGTGTGCTTCAAAGCCGCTGGAACGTCAACAGAATTCGCCCGGCGGCTCCCCCTGCGGGCGGGAGGTCAGTAGATGGGGTTGAGCGCTGACTTCGGCGCCGGTGCGTAGTGCTTGAACTGCATGGTGTAGGTCGCCCTTCCCTGGCTCTTGCTCCGCAGGTCGGTCGAGTACCCGAACATGGCGGCCAGGGGCACCTCCGCCTGGATGGCCTGCACGCCGCCAGGCCGGGGGGTCATGCCCAGGATCTTCCCGCGTCGGCCGTTCAGGTCGCCGATGACGTCGCCCATGGCGGCCTCCGGGGTGACGACCTCCGTGGCCATGATGGGCTCCAGCAGGACGGGGTTCGCCGCACGGACCGCGTCCTTGAAGGCCATGGAGCCGGCGATCTTGAAGGCCATCTCCGACGAGTCCACGTCGTGCATGGAGCCGTCGTAGGCCTCCACCTTCACGTCCACCATGGGGTAGCCGGCGACGGGGCCGTTCTGCATGGCCTCCTTCGCGCCGTCGCGCGCGGCGTCCACGAACTCCTTGGACACGGCGCCGCCGGTGATGGTGCTGACGAACTCGAAGCCCTTGCCGGGCTCGTTCGGGGACACGCGCAGGTTGATGTGGCCGTACTGGCCCTTGCCGCCCGCCTGGCGGATGTACTTGCCCTCCGCCTCCTTCGTCGTGGTCACCGTCTCGCGGTAGGCCACCTGCGGCTTGCCGATGTTCGCGTCCACCTTGAACTCGCGCAGGAGCCGGTCGACGATGATTTCCAGGTGCAGCTCGCCCATGCCGGCGATGAGCGTCTGGCCCGTCTCCTCGTTGGAGCGCACGCGGAAGGACGGGTCCTCCATGGCCAGCCGCTGCAGGGCCTGGATGATCTTGTCCTGGTCCGCGGTCGACTTCGGCTCGATGGCGATGTCGATGACGGGCTCCGGGAACTCCATCCGCTCCAGGATGATCTGCTGCTTGTCGTCACAGAGCGTGTCGCCCGTGGTGGCCAGCTTCAGGCCCACCACCGCGCAGATGTCGCCGGCGTAGCACTCCGTCAGTTCGTCCTTCTTGTCCGCGCGCATCTGCACGAGCCGGCTGACGCGCTCGCGCTTGCCCTTCACGGAGTTCCACACCGCCGTGCCCGCCTCCAGCTTCCCCGAGTAGACGCGCAGGAACGTCAGCGTCTGCGAGGAGAAGGACGGGTCGTTCATGATCTTGAACGCCAGCGCGCTGAAGGGCGCGTCGTCGCGCGTCTCGCGGATGGCGTCCTCGCCCTTGGGGGTCTTGCCGTGGATCGGCGGGACTTCCAGCGGACTGGGCAGGTAGTCCACCACCGCGTCCAACAGCGGCTGCACGCCCTTGTGGCGGAACGCCGAGCCGCAGAACACCGGGAACAGCTTCAGCCCCACGCAGCCCTTGCGGATGGCGCCGCGCACCTCGTCCTCGGTGAGTTCGTCACCGTTGAGGAACTTCTCCGTGAGCGCGTCGTCCTGCTCGGCGGCGGCCTCCAGCAGCTCTCCGCGCGCGGCGGCGGCGGCCTCCTGGTACTCCTCGGGGATGTCCTGGAGGTCGAAGCGGCTGCCCTGCTCCGCGTCCTGGAACACCAGCGCCTTCATGCGGACGAGGTCGATAACGCCCTTGTGCTTGTCCTCGGCGCCCAGGGGCAGTTGCATGCGCACGGGACGCGCGCCGAGCTTCTCCTTGATGGTGCCGACGGACATCTCGAAGTCCGCGCCCACGCGGTCCATCTTGTTGATGAAGCAGATGCGCGGGACCTTGTAGCGGTCCGCCTGGCGCCACACCGTCTCCGACTGCGGCTCCACGCCGTTGACCGCGTCGAACACGGCGATGGCGCCGTCGAGCACGCGCAGCGAGCGCTCCACCTCGATGGTGAAGTCCACGTGCCCCGGCGTGTCGATGATGTTCACGCGGTAGCGCTGGTCCATCCGCTCCCAGAAGGCGCTGATGGCCGCGGAGGTGATGGTGATGCCGCGCTCGCGCTCCTGGACCATCCAATCCGTGGTGGTGGTGCCTTCGTGCACCTCACCCATCTTGTGGATGGCGCCTGTGTAGAACAGGATCCGCTCGGTGGTGGTCGTCTTGCCGGCATCGATGTGCGCCATGATGCCGATGTTGCGGTAGCGCTCGAGGGGGAACTCACGGGCCATGACTCGGTTCCTTCCGGACGTCTCTTAGGCTTCTGCCAGGGCTGACAAACAAAACCGCCCGGACGCTGGCAGCGCATCCGGGCGGCAACCGCGAAGCCCCTTTCGGGACCTACCAGCGGTAGTGAGCGAAGGCCTTGTTGGCTTCCGCCATCTTGTGCGTGTCTTCACGCTTCTTCACCGCGTTACCGCGGTTGTTGGCGGCGTCCATGATCTCGCCGGCCAGCTTCTCCTGCATGGTCTTCTCACCACGCGCCTTGGCGTAGGAGATGATCCAACGCATGCCCAGCGCGACGCGGCGATCCTGACGGACCTCCACGGGCACCTGGTAGGTGGCGCCACCGACACGGCGGCTCTTCACCTCGAGGACGGGCTTGACGTTGTCCAGGGCCTTCTTGAAGACCTTGAGGGGATCTTCCTTCGCGCGCTCCTCCATGAGGGCGAAGGCGCCGTAGCACACGCCCTCCGCGATGGACTTCTTCCCCTTGCGCATCAGGTCGTTGACGAACTTGGTGACGAGCCGGTCCTGGAACTTCGGATCCGGGAGAATCTTCCGCTTGGCGACTACGCGACGACGAGGCATCTCTTCCCTTACGCCCCACTCTCCTCGCCTGGAGGAAAGCCTTGTTCAGGGGCTTCAAGAACGACTGCTGGGAACTTCCAGGGACACTCCCCAGGGTGTGGGGCCAGCGTCCGACACTTCTTCAGGAACAGCGAAGGTGTTCCGCGCCAACGACGCGCGGGAGAACCGGACTAGCTGGGGCGCTTGGCGCCGTACTTGGAGCGGCTCTGCTTGCGACCGGCAACGCCCACGGAGTCCAGCGTGCCGCGGATGATGTGGTAGCGAACGCCCGGGAGGTCCTTCACACGGCCACCGCGGATCATGACCACCGAGTGCTCCTGGAGGTTGTGACCCACGCCGGGGATGTAGGAAGTCACCTCGATGCCGTTGGTGAGACGCACGCGGGCCACCTTGCGGAGGGCCGAGTTCGGCTTCTTCGGGGTCGTGGTGTAGACGCGCGTGCAAACACCGCGCTTCTGGGGGCACTCCTTCAGGGCAGGGCTCTTGCCCTTGATGTTGAGCTTCTCGCGGCCCTTGCGGACGAGCTGGCTGATGGTCGGCACTGAAACCTCTTCTTCGTGGGAACCCCGCGTCCGGCTACACGAAAGCGGAGCATATCTACCTACAGGCTACACAAAAGGCCCGCGAGTATAGGGAGGGCCCCCCGGGTGTCAAGCATGGCCTGCCCCTGGGCCAGAAACGGCCAGAGGACCCGGGTGCATCCCCTCACACCCGAAAAACCTGGGACTGCGACGACGGCCGGACGCTCTACTCCCTTACAGGACTAGAAGTCGAGGACCATCACGATCGCGTCCTCGCCCTCGTCCACGTAGTAGTTCGGGCGGATGCCGACCGGCCGGAAGCCCAGCGAGCGGTAGAGGTTGAGGGCGGACTCGTTGCCCCGGCGCACCTCCAGGGTGGCCAGCGAGCAGCGGCGGGCCACGCCCCGGCGGAGCACCTCTTCCATCACGGTGCGCGCGACGCCCCGGCGGCGGTGCACGGGGGCGGTGGCGACGTTGAGGACGTGGACCTCGTCGTGGACGATCCAGAAGATGGCCAGGCCCAGCAGGGCCACGCCGCCTTCGGGCAGGGGCTCCTCCACGAGGAGGATGGTGGACCAGTCGTGCTGGAGCTCGCGCCCGAGCAGCTCCGTGGACCAGGGGTTCTTGAAGGACGCCTTCTCCAGCGCCATCACCGCCGGCATGTCGTCCACGGTCATCTGCCGGATCAGGAAGCCCTTCCCCTTGTCGGGCGTCCCGTCGTCCCGCAGCCGTCTCATCGCCGTGCCTCCCGCGCGAAGGGCGCCACCCGCCGCACCTGCGCCGACTTGCGTACTTCAGCCAGGGCCTGGGCCGCCAGCTCTCCGTAGCGCGCCCGGACCAGCTCCTCGCGGATGGCCGTGCGCGCCGCCTGGTCGAACTCACCGGGGTACAGGTCCCGGTGGGCGTCATAATGGTGACGGACCTCCGCCTCGCTCACCTGTGCCTTCAACCGGACCCGGCTGTCGAGGATTCGTTCCGCCCGCAAACCCCGCGCCAGCACGGCCTCCAGGGCGTCCCGGTTCACGCCATGCCGATCCAGGAAGCGCCGGAGCCCCTCCTCCCCTCCCAGCCTCGCCCGGACGGCGTCCAGCCTGGCCTCGACCTCCGCCGGTTCGGCCGGGAAGGCCTGCAGGCGGTCCGCGCTCAGGACCTGGAGGCGCTGGTTGATGGACAGCTCCAGCGCCCCCCGGAGCATCTGTTCATCCAGGGGAAGGGCGGCCGCCTGCACGGCTCCTCGCTGGATCAGCGCCACCCGGGCTTCCATCTCCAACTCGCTCTGGGTGAGGACCTGGCCCTCGATGACCGCCACGACCCGGTCCACCACCCTGCCCTCCTCCGCGGCGGGAGCAGGCGGTGGGGGGGCGGCGTGGGCGGTCCCCCCGGACCCCAGGGCGAGCCCCAGAGCCGTGGGGAACAGCCCGCATGCCAGCCACAGGGGGGCCTTCCGGCGGGCGCGCGGTGCTGGCATGGCCTTCCTCATCGTGCGGCGACTGTAACCATCGCGGTGCTGTCCGGACATCCCGTGCTGGCGCTCACCGCACCGCTGGTTACGTTCTCCCTTGTCGGGTACTGCACCACCCTAAAGACCTATGGCTGACGACTACTACCAGATTCTGGGCGTGCCACGGACGGCCTCGGCGGACGACCTCAAGAAGGCCTTCCGGAAGCTCGCGCGCCAGCACCACCCGGACGTCAACCCCGGCGACAAGGGGGCGGAGGAGAAGTTCAAGCGCATCAACACCGCCTTCGAGGTGCTGGGCGACCCGAAGAAGCGCGCGCTCTACGACGAGTTCGGCGAGGACGCGGAGAAGATCGGCTTCGACGAGAAGAAGGCCGCGGCCTACCGCCAGTACCGCGCCGCCCAGGCGGCCGGAGGCAGCGGTGGCGGCGGCATCCCCTTCAGCACCGAGGGCGTGGACCTGGGGGACCTCTTCAACGACATCTTCGGGCGTTCTGGCGGAGGCGGCGGGGCCGGCGGCTTCGACATCAACGACCTCTTCGGCCGGGGTCGGGGCGGCAGCCGCTCCACCGCGGCCGAGCGCGGCGATGACCTGACGACCCGCGTGCAGATTTCGCTCGCGGAGGCCGTCACCGGCACCGAGCGCACGTTGACGCTCCAGCGGCCGGGCCGCTGCTCCAAGTGCCACGGCGAGGGCAACACCGGGAAGCTCGTGACGTGCCCCACCTGCAACGGCACGGGGCGGCCCGCCGGGGCGGCGCCATGTTCGGTGGATCCGGCGTGTGCCCCACCTGCCGCGGCAGCGGGAAGGCCCCGGAGCCCTGCTCCCAGTGCGGCGGCAGCGGCATCAAGGAGGAGACGACCCGGCTGACGGTGAAGATTCCGGCGGGCGTCGTCACGGGCTCCAAGGTGCGGCTGGGCGGCCAGGGCGCGGCGGGCATCCAGGGGGGCCCTCCGGGGGACCTCTACATCGAGACGGAGGTGGCCGAGCATCCGCTGGTCCGCCGCGAGGGCGATGACCTCTACCTGGACCTGCCGGTGACGGTGTCCGAGGCGCTGCTGGGCGGCGAGGTGCGCGTGCCTACGTTCCAGGGTGAGGTGACGCTGAAGGTGCCCGCGGGTTCACAGTCCGGCCGCAAGATGCGGCTCAAGGGACGCGGCGTGCCGTCGCTCCGGGGCGGCACTCCGGGCGACATGTACCTGCTGCTCCAGGTGAAGGTCCCCGAGGAGGCCACGGACGAGGTCCGGGCCGCCGCGGAGACGCTGGCGCGGGCCTACCGGGGCGACGTTCGCCGGGAGCTAGCGTTGTAGTTGTCGTTGCCACTTGTCCTGGAAGGCGCACCGTCCTACATGGCGCCTCCACTCTTCCGAATCCGGAGCGGGTATCTACCTATGGGTCTCTTCGATTTCCTCACGGGCGGCTCGGGCCCCGAAAAAGCCCTCAAGCTCAAGTCCAAGGTGACCCAGAAGTATGGGGAGCCGTCCACGCGGCAGAAGGCCCTGCAGCAGCTGGGGGAGATGAAGTACCCCGAGGCCGTCACGGTGCTGCTCAGCCGGTTCACCATCACCGTGGACCCGCTCACCACCGACGCTGACGAGAAGGAGCACACCTTCGAGCTGATCAAGCACTTCGGCCAGGACGCCGTCGCGCCGGTGAGCGCCTTCCTCAAGGCGAGCGATCAGGCCACGTCCTGGGCGCTGCGCATCCTCCAGGAGCTGCTGCCCGAGGACGCGCTCATGGGCGTCATCACCGACACGCTCCAGCACCTGTCCTCCCGCTACACGCGCGACCCGGAGAAGAAGGTCGTGCTGCTCCACCACGTGCTGGGCAAGCAGGATCCGCGCGTGGCCCCGGCCGTCCTCCCCTTCCTGGAGGACATGTCCGACGACGTGAAGATCGCCGCCATCAACGTCCTGGGACCCCTGAAGCACGAGCCGGCGCGCGAGCCCCTGCTCAAGCTGCTCACCTCCGAGGACACCGCACGCCGCGTGCAGACCGTGGCGCTGGCGGCGCTGGCGGAGAGCGGGTTCGGCGTGCAGGGCTACCAGGACAAGGTGCAGGCCGCCCTCGTGGAGCCCTACAGCCTGGACAAGGACGGCCGCATCCAGCGCCGTCCCTGAGTCATTCCCGCATCCCAGTCAGGGAAGCGGACAGCGGGGCTGGGGGGCTGTCGGGCACCTGACACGCTCGGCGTTGGTGGAGGGCACCGGGCCTTGGTGCGGTTCCCTCCCACGCGAGACATGAAGCAGGATTCACGCGTGCCATCGAAGAAGAAGGGTCCGCAGCTCGCAGAAGTGGTCCCGCTGCGTCCCGCCACCACCGCGAAGAAGGCCCCACCGAAGCGGGCGGCGAAGCCGCCTCCCCCGGTGGACACCGATGCCGCCGCCCAGGCCTTGCTGGAGATGGGCCGGCAGCTCACCGACAACGCGGGCCCCACCGAGGCCCTGCGCGCGCAGCTGCAGACGCTCCACACGCTGCTCAAGCCGAAGGTCTGCTACGTCGCGCGCCACTTCCCGTCGCGCAACCAGCTGCACGTGGAGCACGTGCGCGGACGCTACGACGAGCGCGTCACCGCCGCCGTCCCGGGCGAGGGCGTGGTGGGCCGGTGCTTCACCGACAAGGTGCTCCTGCGCGAGGACGACACCGTCGCCGTGCCCCTGGAGGGGCCGCAGGGCGTGACGGGTGTGCTCGTGGTGCTGGGCGCGCGCCGCAAGGCCTCCGACGTGCTGATGCAGTCGCTGGCGTCGCAGCTCACCGCCGCCTACGAGGTGGCCCGGCTGCGCGACGACAGCGCCCGCCGCAACAAGGACCTGCAGACGGCCATCGCGGGCCTGAAGAGCCTGGAGCAGAACCGCGAGGAGCTGCTCGGCAATGTGTCCCACGACTTGAAGAACCCGCTCACCACCATCAAGGCCTACCTGGCCATGCTGGGCCGGGAGAAGCTGGGCACGCTGACGGACGGGCAGCGCCGCGCGGTGCAGATCTGCGATCGCAACGCGGACCGGCTGCTCCAGCAGGTGAATGACCTGGTGCTGATGTCCCGGCTGTCGTCCGGGAAGATGCAGCTCAACCAGCGTCCCTTCGGCCTCAAGGCCGTGGCGGAAGAGGTCGTGCGGGGGCTGGGCGCCGTCGCGGAGCACAGCCGCGTGCGCGTGGTGATTCCCCCCTGCCCGGAGGTGTTCGTCCGGGGCGACCGCGAGCGCATCTCCGAGGCCATCCACAACCTCGTGGAGAACGGCATCCACCACAGCGAGACGGACGACGTCGTCGAGGTGAGCGTGTCGTCCAGCGAGGGCCTGGGCATCCTCACCGTGAAGGACTCCGGCCAGGGCATGACGGCGGAGGCCCTGGAGCACGTGTTCGACTCGTTCTACCGCGCGCAGCCGGGCATGCCCCGTCCGCCGGGCACGGGCCTGGGCCTGCCGCTGGTCGCCAAGATCGTCGCGCTGCATGGCGGCCGCGTGGACGCGACCAGCGTGCTGGGCGAGGGCAGCACGTTCCAGATGGTCCTGCCCCTGTTCGCGAGCGCCGTGAGCGCCCCGGACGTGAACCAGGCCGCGCCCAAGGCGGGCGGCATCCTCCTGGTGGAGGACGACGTGGACTGTCGCGAGGTGCTGGAGCAGGTGCTGGAGCAGGAGGGCTACCGGGTGATGGCCACCTCCGGCGCCGCCGAGGCGCGCTCCATCCTGTCCCACATCCGGCCGGCCATGGTGCTGCTGGACCTGCGGCTGTCGGGGGAGGACGGACGCTCCGTGCTCCACTACATCCGCACCACGGAGTCGCTGGCGGACGTGGTCGTCTACATCATCTCCGGCGCGAGCGACGTCGCGTCTCTCACCTCGGGTGAAGGGCCGGACCGCATCGACGGGTACTTCGAGAAGCCGCTGAAGCTGCCCAAGCTGCTGGACACCGTGGCCTCGGTGGTGCGCCCCAAGAGCCGCGGCCCCGCCGTGCCCTGAACGACGCTCCGGCGCCTTCCCCACAGAAGAGGTGGATGGAAGGCGCCCCGCCTTGGGTAGTATCCGCGCGGTCCATGAGCACTTCTGTCTATAGCCGCTACCGCGCCGCGTTCGCCCAGGCCCTCGCTGGGGCGCTGGGTGTCCCCGCCGCCGACATCGAGCCCCAGGTCAAGCCCGCGGATCCCGCGCACGGCGACCTGAGCTTCGCCACCTTCCCCCTCGCCAAGGCGCAGAAGAAGGCGCCCCCCGCCATCGCCGCGCAGCTCGCGCAGGCGCTCCAGGTCCCCGGCCTGGAGGTCAAGGCCGTGGGCCCCTACGTCAACGCGCGCTTCCTTCCCCTCCCCTTCACCCAGGAGGTCATCGATGGCGTGCGCCTGGCGGGGCTCGCCTACGGGAGCGACGCGGAGGACGGCAAGGGCAAGACGGTGGTCATCGACTACTCGTCGCCCAACATCGCCAAGCCCATTGGCTTCCACCACATCCGCACCACGTTCCTGGGCCACTGCATCGCGAACCTGTACCGCGCGCTGGGCTGGCGCGTGGAGGGCATCAACTACCTGGGTGACTGGGGCAAGCAGTTCGGCCTCGTGGCCGTGGGCTTCCAGGAGTACGGCGACCCGGCGCGCATCGACGACATGGCGCACCTGGTCCAGGTCTACGTGCAGGCCAACAAGCGCGCCGGCGAGGACCCGGCCTTCGACGAGAAGGCCCGCGAGTTCTTCCGCCGCATGGAGGCCAACGACCCGGAGGCGATGAAGCTCTGGAACCAGTTCCGGGAGACGAGCCTCAAGGGCTTCAAGCGCGTCTACGCGCGCATGGGCATCGACTTCGAGCACATCGAGGGCGAGAGCCGCTACCAGGGCAAGATGGACGCGGTCATCGACCAGATCGCGAAGAAGCCCGGCGTGAAGGAGTCCCAGGGCGCCATCATCGTGGACATGCCCTACGCGGACGGCGAGCCGCCCGTGCTGCTCAAGAAGAACGACGGCAGCACGCTCTACGCCACGCGCGACCTGGCCGCCGCCGAGGACCGCCACGCGCGCTTCAACTTCGACAAGTCGCTCTACGTCGTCGCGCAGGACCAGGCGCTGCACTTCCGGCAGGTGTTCCGCACCCTGAAGGAGATGGGCCAGCCGTGGGCGGACCAGTGCGTGCACGTGCCGTTCGGCCGCATCCACGGCATGAGCACGCGCAAGGGCCAGGTGGTGGAGCTGGACCAGGTGCTGGACGAGGCGAAGGAGCGCGTGCTCCAGCGCGTGAAGGAGAACATCGCGCAGGGCAACCTGGAGACGGCCGACGCGGACGCGCTGGCGGAGCAGATCGGCCTGGGCGCCATCGTCTTCGGCGACCTCAAGCACAACCGCGCCAGCGACTACACGTTCGACTGGGACGAGGTGACAAGCCTGGAGGGGCACACGGGGCCCTATCTCCAGTACGCGCACGCCCGGTGCGCGAACGTGCTGCGCAGGGGCGGCGGCGTGCCCACGGCATATGATCCGGCGCTGCTCACGCTCCCGGAGGAGCAGGCCCTGGTGCGCGAGCTGATGCGGTTGCCGGACACGGTGAAGGCGGCGGCGGAGCAGTACGAGCCCAGCCTGGTGGCGCGCCTGCTGCTGGACGTGGCGGCGGCGTACAGCCGCTACTACACGGCCGGCAACAAGGACCGCGACAAGCGCATCCTCGTGGAGGGGAATGACGCGGTGCGCGCGGCCCGGCTGGCGCTCACGGACGCGACGCGTATCACCTTGGCGGCGGGGCTCACCTTGCTGGGCATCCCGACGCCGGAAAACATGTAGCCTGGGGGGCTGCGATGGACACCGCGCTGGCGCAGACCGCGACGCAAGGAGAGGCCTTGAAGGAGGAATTTGGTCCCATGTCCCGGGTGCTCGGGGCTCGGTACTTCGACGGGGTGCACTTCCCGCCAGAGGCCGAGAACGAGCTGCGCGCGCTCAGCGCCCGGGGCTTCGTGGTGCACGTCATGCGCACCACGGCGTGGATCAACTTCCTCTACATCGCGTGGGCCATGGTCCGCCGGGCCATGCCGCCCATCCGCGCGGTGGTGAACCTGCGCCCGTGGTTCACCAAACCCTGGCGCCAGACGGCGCAGGGGGGCGCGGTGGAGGAGCGCTTCCGCTACGCCCGCGAGCAGGGCGGCAGCGGCCTGGTGTTCCTGCGCCGCACGGCGCTCCTGCACGCCTCCGGCAAGGAGACGCGCGAGGACCCCTTCCCCGAGCTGGTGCGGCTGGCGCGCGGCTCCGAGCGCCCGGTGTTCCTGGTGCCGGAGCTGTTCGTCTGGGAGAAGCGCCCCGCGAAGCTCAAGCCGGGCTGGCGCGACGCGCTGTTCGGCAGCCCCGAGGCGCCGGGCTTCGTGCACTCCATGGTGGCGTTCTTCCGCAACTACAAGCGCGCGCAGTTCCGCGTGGGAGAGCCCATCGACCTGCGCAAGTTCATCGAGGAGAACCCGGGCGTCAGCGACGAGGTGCTGGCGCGCAAGGTGCGCAGCACGCTGCATGTGTTCCTCGCGCGGGAGACGCGCGCGGTGTTCGGCCCGCCGCAGAAGCCCACGGACCGGCTCATCGAGGAGACGCTGCGCGACCGTCAGCTGCGCAAGGTGCTGGACGAGCACGCCGCCGCCACGGGGCGCAAGCCGTCCAGCGTGTACCGTGAGGCCCAGCGCAACCTGGAGGCCATCGCAGCCAAGCCCAACCCGTCCGTGCTGGCGCTCATCGCGCCGGTGCTGGAGTGGGTGTTCAACCGCATCTACGACGGCATTGGCGTGGACGAGGCCGGCCTGCACCGCGCGCTCAAGGCCGCGGGCAAGGCGCCGGTGGTGCTCTGCCCCAGCCACAAGAGCCACGTGGACTACCTGGTGATGAGCTGGGTGCTCTGGAACCGGGGCTACACCGCGCCGCTCGTCGCCGCGGGCGCGAACCTGTCCTTCTGGCCCCTGGGCGTGCTGTTCCGCCGCTGCGGCGCGTTCTTCCTGCGCCGCTCGTTCAAGGGCGACAAGGTCTACGCCGCGTCCTTCAAGGCGTACATCAAGAAGCTGGTGCATGACGGCATCCACCAGGAGTTCTTCCCGGAGGGTGGCCGCTCGCGCACGGGCAAGCTGCTCACGCCCAAGCTGGGCATGCTCACGTGGCAGGTCGAAGCGGTGCTGGACGGCGCGCGCAACGACCTCTACTTCGTGCCCGTCTCCATCGACTACGAGAAGGTCGTCGAGTCCGACAGCTACTCGAAGGAGCTGGCCGGCGGAGAGAAGAAGCCGGAGGACCTGAAGGCCCTCCTGAGCGCGCCCAAGGTGCTGGCCGCGCGCTACGGGCGCATCCACCTCACCTTCGACGAGCCGCTGTCGCTGGTGGAGTTCATGAAGGCGCGTGGCCTGTCGCCGCAGGAGCCGGTGACGGACGAGCAGAAGAAGGGCCTGGTGCGCGCGCTGGGCAACCGCGTGATGTACGGCATCAGCAAGGTGTCCACCGTCACGCCGCACGCGCTGGTGAGCGCGTCGCTGCTGGCCCACCGCCGTCGCGGCCTCACCCAGCGCGAGCTCACGGACCGGATCAGCCTGCTGCGCCGCATCGCCTCCGAGGACGGCGCACGGCTGTCCAAGGAGCTGGCCAACGCTCCGAGCAACCCGGAGACGCTGGGCCCCATCCAGGACGCGATGCGCGAGTTCATCTCCGACGAGATGGTGCGCACGCAGGAGGCGCGCGGTGAGGTCAGCTACCAGGTGGAGGATTCGCGCCGCCCGGAGATGTCCTTCTACAAGAACACGCTGATGAACCTGGTGGCCGCGCGCAGCCTGGTGGCCAACGCGCTGCTCGCGGGCACGCCCGCGCCGTACGACACCGTGAAGGTCCGCGCGCTGTTCCTGTCGCGCCTCTTCAAGGTGGAGTTCATCTACCGGGTGGGCGCGTCGTTCGACACCATCTTCGCCGAGTGCGTGGAGCGGCTCGTGCGCATGGGCCTGGTCATCCACGAGGGCGACACGCTCACGCGCGCGCCGGAGGCCCACGCCCAGCCGGACCTGGAGTTCCTGGCGGACCTGCTGCGCGACTTCCTGGAGGCCTACCTGCTGGCCGCCATGACGTTGCCGGACGTGGCCGCGGGCGTGGCCACCGACCGCAAGACGTTCGTCAAGCTGGCGCTGGAGACGGGGCGCGGCGAGTACAACGCCGGTCGCATCACCGCCGCCGAGTCCCTGGCGAAAACGACGCTGGAGAACGCGGTGGAGTACCTGTTGGATCAGCGCATCCTCGTGGAAGAGGACAAGAAGCTGCGGCTGGGCGACCCGGCCTCTGCGGCGGAGCTGCCCCGAAAGAACCCGCTCGCGGAGGAGATCCGCGGCTACCTCCACCGGGCCTGACGAAGCTCCTCGTAGCGCCTCGAAGCGAACGCGGCACCCCACCCCTCTCCGTCTGACGGAGAGGGGTCAGGAGACGACACGGTGGACGAAGCATCCCCTTCCAGCGACCCGCGGCCGGCGGAGGCCCCCGCGCCGCTGTCGCCGCCCCACCCCGTGCTCGCCGCGGCCCTGGCCTTCGGGCTCTTCGTGACGGTGGGCGCCGTCACCCAGTTGCTCAACCCCTCCTTCGGCGTGTGGTTCACGGAGGTGTTCCTCTTCCTGGGGCTCGCGTGGATCATGCTGCGCCGCTCGGGGTACCGGCCCGCCGCGTACGTGGGACTCACGCCGTTCCTGGGTGCACCCGCCCTGTTCGGCTTCCTGCTGGGCGTGGCCAACTTCGTCGGCGTGGTGGTGCCCATCCAGTTCCTCGCGCAGAAGGTGGCGCCCGCGTGGCTGCGCGAGATGTTCGACGCCTCGCGCCTCTTCGAGGGCCAGACGCCGGTGGAGCTGGCCCTGCTCCTGGGCGGTGTGTCCGTGGCCGCGCCGCTGTGCGAGGAGGTCTTCTTCCGTGGCCTCTTCCAGCGCTCCCTGACGCCACCGGCCCCCGCGTCTCCCTGGCGTGCGTTGATCATCTCGTCCGTGGTGTTCAGCGCGTTCCACCTGGACCCGGTGGGCTTCCTCGCCCGCGCGGAGCTGGGGCTGCTGTTCGGCTGGCTCTTCTGGCGCACCGGTTCGCTGTGGCCGGGCATCGCGGCGCACGCGGCCAACAACATCGTATCGTCGGCGCTGTTCCTCATCGCCACGCACTCCGGGCTCGCGAAGGACGGAGCGACGGACGACGTGACGGACTGGCGCGCCGTGCTGGGCCTGGCGCTGGTGGGCTGGACAGCGCTGCTGGGCCTGCGCGCTGCCTCCCGGCACTTCCCTGCCGTATGGGGACGCGGCGCTCCGCCCGGCGATGAGGAGGTGCGCGCCACGAAGCCCGTGCCCCTCTTCGCCCTCCAGTTGCTGCCCTGGGTGACGGCAGCCACGCTGTCGCTGGTGGGGCTGGGCCTGGTGGATGGGCGTGGCGTGTCGTTGAGCGTCTACGACGTGCAGCACCCGGTGGATCCGCTGCCCAAGGACGCGGACCCGGCGCTCAAGGCCGAGCGCAAGGCCATGCGGCAGCTCCGCGACGCCGTCCGCAAGGGCGAGGTGCCCATGGAGGCCTACGAAGAGGAGCGCCTCCGGCAGTCAGAGGCGTATGGCCCCGGCAAGGCCAAGCGCAAGGCCAAGAGCAAGGACACGCTCCGCCTCTGAGACCCCGGGGGGGATGGCTCCCCCCAGGCGCCTACGTCACTCCGGCTTGTACGAGCTGACGTGGAACACCGGCCCCACCATGGCGGCGGTGACGGTGTCACGCTGGATGCTGCCCTCGGCGGAGATGCGCTGACCGTCCTTCTTGATCTTCCGGTCACCGCCCGCGAGCTGGTACGTCCGGCCATCGTCGGCCTTCAGGACCCATACGCCGCCCTCGAGGTCCTGGTACTGCACCGTGCCAGAGAGCTTCATGCGTCCTCCCGCTTGAGCATCGCGCGGGCGATGACGAGGCACACCACCGTGTTGAAGCCCAGCCACGGCTTCGCCAGGAAGGTGAAGGGCATCCACGCCAGCGCCGGAGCACCCACCCACGCCGCGTAGGCCAGGAAGCCCGCGAAGCCCAACGCCAGGCCGCCCACCGCCGGCCGGAAGCCCCGCCACGCGATGGCCGGCAACGACAGCACCAGGGGAATGAGCGCGCTGTAGAACAGCGGGTTCACCGCGCTCCGCCCGAAGATGATCTTCTGCCAGTCCGGAATGGGCAGCGCCGCCACGCTCACCACGTCCTGGGCCGCGCCCGCCGCGCCCGCGAACCAAGTGCGCAGGAAGAAGAAGCCCACCGTGGAGAGCACCAGCGGCACGAGGAACGCCGGGCGGAAGAGCACGTTGAGGTAGCCCGGACGCTCGCGGCCGCGCAGCGTGAGCAGCACCAGCGCGAGCAGCGCGGCGGCCCAGCCCAGCGCCGGCCACCGGGGCGAAGCGCCGTTGAAGGCCTTCAGCGAGGCGTTCGCGTTGAGGACGCCATGGCCGTACTCCTCCGACCAGGCCTGGTTCTCCGTCGCCTTGGCGCCGGCGTAGAGCGCCTGCTCGACCTCATCCGGCGTGGTGGCACCCGCGCCGTAGAGCATCGCGGCGACGGCGGCCACGTGCGGCGCGGCCATGCTGGTGCCCTGGTACCAGGCGTAGATGGAGCGCGACGGGTCGCGCGGGTCGATGGTGTTCTGGAGGATGCCGCCCGTATCGCCCTGGCGCTTGTCACCACCCGGCGCCGCGATGTCCAGCTCCTTGCCGTAGGACGAGTACGGCGCGCGCGTCCCGGACGGGCCCACCGCGCTCACCGCCACCGCGCCCGGGTAGGCCGCGGGGAACTCCACCCTGCCGCGCCCGGTGTTGCCCGCCGCGGCCACCACGGTGACGCCCTTCTTGCGCGCGTAGTCCACCGCGCTGGCCATGACCTGCGAATACAGGCCACCACCCAGCGACATGTTGATGACCTTCGCGTCGTGGTCCGCCGCGAAGCGGATGGCGTCCGCGATGTCCGCGGAGGTCCCGCTGCCGAAGTGGTTCAGCACCTTGAGCGGCATCAGCGTCGCGTCGAACGCCACGCCCGCCACGCCCTCGCCGTTGTTGGTGGCCTGCGCGATGGTGCCCGCCACGTGCGTGCCGTGGCCGTGGTCGTCGTTGGCGTGCTCGTCGTCGTTGACGAAGTCATAGCCCTTCACGAACGACACGCCCTTCAGGTCCGGCACCTGCTTGAAGTCGTCGTGGTCCTCGTAGGCGATGCCCGTGTCGATGACCGCCACGACCACGCCCTTGCCCCGGTTGCCGTCCCAGGCCTTCGGCATGTCGATCATCCGGAGGTTCCACTGGGCTTCGAACTGGGGGTCGTTCGGCGTGTAGCTGGTGCGCACCTGCATGAGCGGCTCGGCGGACTCCACCGCCGGGTTCTGGCGGATGCGCTGGAGCACGTCCTCCACATCGTCCACGCCCACCGCCAGCGTGACGCCCGTGCGCGGGCCCTCCAGGGAGTTGAACTCCAGGTCCACGCCCCACTCCTGCTCCCAGGCGTCGAACTGCTCCTTGGTGGTGCCGTCCTTGAAGTCCACCACGATGGCGCCGGACACCACGTCGTCCGAGCCCTCCGCCACCGCCCGGGACACCTCCTCCTGCGCGGCCGACAGGTCCTGCCCGGCCGGGGCCTCCGGCTCCCGCGACGCGGAAGCGCACGCCGAGGCCGACAGGGCCAGCGCCGCGAGAACCACGTTCCATCGCCTCATCCGCATCGGGACACTCCTTGAACGAAGACGCCTCGAAGACCCACTACGAACGCACGGCGGGACGATTGGGTCTGCGCTTTCAGTCTGTCCGCCCCCCGGCCGGGCGTGCAAGGCGCCGGGGATGAAGAAAGGTGAAGAAGTCCAACGGTTTGCACGCCAACGCCCTACCCGCCCGACAGGCGCTGGAGCCACGCCGCCGCCGCCCGCCCCACCTGGGGAAGGTTGCGATGGAAGGTCGCCCCGGCATCGTCGATGACCTCTAAATCGCCCCCGGCCTCCGCGACAGCCGCGGACAGCGCCGCCCGGGGCACCCGGGTGTCCTGTGCCCCCACAATCACCAGCAGCGGACACGACAGTCGCACGAGTGACAACGGGTCCACATCCGGCGCCACCAGACACAGTCCGCCCACGGCCGGGTGCCGCTCCTGGAGCGCCAGCGCCACCCGGTCCCCGCCGTGCAGGGACGCCACCGCGAGCGCCGTCGTGCCCGCGTTCTCCAGCGCCACGCGCATGGCGGCCTCCGCGTCCTCCACCAGCGCCCCGCCGGTGCCCCGGACGCCCTGGCTGGCCCCCACGCCCCGGTGGTTGAAGCGCAGGGTGGGAAAGCCCGCCCGCGCCACCGCGAACGCCAGCTCAGCCGCCACGACGTGATCCATCCCGCCCCCCTCCTCCGGCCGGGGCGGGAGGATGAGCAGCGGCGGCGACTTCTGGCCCCGGTGCACCGTGCCCTCCATCACCGTTCCATCCGAACCCACGGGGATGAGCGTGGAGCGCTCCAGGAACTGACCTTTCTGGACCATGCCCCCACCTTAAGCCGTCCCCCCGGCCGCGCCCGGGCCGGACTTCCCGTGCCGCAGCGCGTTGCACACATTCCGTGACCTGCTCGCAACTTTTCGGCGCTTCGGGTGAGAATGGATCAACGCAGCAAGCTTTCCCTCCCCCCTTCAAAAATCCGCACACCGCAGGAGCCTCAAGCCATGGGAACCATCGGGCGCACCTCCAACAACACCATCGCGCGCACCACCACGACCACGGGGACCGGCGCGGCCGCCCCTGCCAAGACGGCCACCCCGGTCACGGCGAAGCCGGCCAACACCGTGAAGGATGGCTTCGACACCAAGGCGTCGAACAGCGCGGTGCGCACCGCGGCCCCGGCGGCCGTGTTCACCGCTCCGGCGGGTGCGAAGGACAAGGCCTATGACGGCAAGATCATGGGCAAGGGCGGGCAGGCCTTCGACGCCAGCACCCCGCTGAGCCAGATCCCGGCCTACGAGCCCAAGGGCGGCGTGAAGCAGCCGGGCACCATCATCTACGTGAACGGGATGATGACGGACAAGGCGGGTCAGGAGACCACGCTGCAGGCCATCGCGGACAAGACGGGCCAGAAGACCATCGGTATCCACAACTCCACCGAGGGCTTCTTCAAGGACCTGGGCCAGTGCATCACGGACAAGATGGACAAGGGCAAGAACCCGGCCGTGGACACGCTGGCGGACTCGCTCTACACGGAGCTGAAGGCCGGCCGTGACGTGCACCTGATGGCGCACAGCCAGGGTGGCCTCATCACCAGCCGCGCGCTGAACGACGTGGCCAAGCGGCTGCGCATCGAAGACGGGCTGTCCCCCGCCCAGGTGCAGGAGAAGCTGGGCAAGGTCTCCGTGGAGACCTTCGGCGCCGCGGCGGCGACCTACCCGGACGGCCCCAAGTACGTCCACTACGTCAACGACAAGGACCCCGTGCCGGGCCTGTTCGGTCTGGGCACCAGCGGCAAGGGCCCCCTGGACCTGCTCAAGCACGCGGGCAAGGACGCGAAGATCCGCTACTTCTCCGAGAAGAGCATCTTCTCCGGCGCGCACAACATCAACGACACCTACCTCAACCAGCGCGTCCCGTTCGACCAGGCGCGCGCCGGTTAGTTCTAATCCCGGGTCCGGACTGGTATGACTGCACGTATGACGCTCGAAGATGCCCAGCGACTGGTGCAGTCATTCATCCGGGCCCACGGAGGCGATGCGCAGGCCTCCGGGCTGAACGCGAAGGGATTTGGCGGCGCCGCGCTCGGCGACGCGCAGGTCTACTTCGAACACGTGAAGGACTCGGGGGCGCTGAAGTGCAGCGCCCTCATCTACCGCTTCCGCGACGCGCCCCGGCCGGGCGTCATCGACGGGTTCCGTGACGAAGAGAAGAAGGGCACGGACACCGGCGGCGGCAAGGTGGACT
Organism: Corallococcus sp. M7; assembly: GCF_054512695.1. NCBI lineage: Bacteria > Pseudomonadati > Myxococcota > Myxococcia > Myxococcales > Myxococcaceae > Corallococcus > Corallococcus sp. M7. The sequence goes on along the minus strand of NZ_CM137252.1, from coordinate 3,659,324 downwards.
ACGAGACCGAGAACAAGTCCCTCTTCCTGAGCCGCACGTACGGCGTGGTGCCGTCGGAGCAGCAGTTCAAGGAAGACGTGGACCGGCTCGTGGAAGCCAGCCTCGTGTGGGGCGACGAAGTGTTCAACCGCGTCGCGGACCGCGTCATCCCCGCGAAGTGATCGGCACGTTCGCCAGCAAGATCCAGTGGCTGCTGTCCTCCATGGGCATGGCGCGTCCCGCGCCGCCCGCGGGGGGGCCGATGACGCGCGACGCGGCCCGGCAGCTGGTGAAGTGGTACCTCCAGACGCAGGGCGCCGGCGTCACCGAGGGCCTCAACGAGCAGGGGCTGGGCGGCATGATGAACGGCGAAGGCCAGTACGCCTTCGAGCACGTCGAGTCGCCCCCGGCGCTCAAGTGCAGCGCCCTCATCTACCGGTTCCGCGAACCGCCCAAGCCCGGCATCATCGAGGGCTTCCAGCAGCAGCAGGAAGAGGGCACGGACACGGGCGGCGGCAACGTCGACTTCGAGCCCGACACCGGCAATCTCTTCCTGACCCGCACCTACGAAGTCGTGCCGGACGGCCGCGAGTTCACCCGCGACCTGGATCGGCTGGGCAAGGCCAGCGTCGTCTGGGGCAAGGACGTGCTGGACCGCGTGGCCCACAAGGTCTTCGGCACCTGAGCACTCCCGGGGACCACCGGAGGCGCGCCTCATGTCAGGCGCGCCCCGGGGCCGGGGCCCAAGCCGCTACACCGACTGCATCACGTAGAACTTGAGGTACTTCCCTTCCGGGAACTGCAGGCGCACGGGGTGATCCGGCGGCTGGTAGCGCTCCTCCACGAGCGCCAGGTCCACGCCGGCCTTGAAGCCCGCCTCGCGCACGGCGCCCATGAACATGTCGCCCGTCACGCGCGCGGAGCACGACGCCGTGGCCAGCAGGCCTCCGGGACGCAGGAGCGCCAGGGCCTGCCGGTTGAGGGACGCGTAGCCGTCCACGGCCGCCTCCACCGCGCGCTGGCTCTTCGCGAAGGCGGGCGGGTCCAGGATGATGAGGTCGAACGTGCGGCCCTCCTCCTTGAACGACTGGATGAGCGCGAACACGTCCGCCGCCAGGAAGTCATGCTTCGCCGCCGGCAGCCCGTTGCGCGTGAAGTTCTCCCGCGCCAGGGCGATGGCCTCCGGGTCCTGATCCACGGAGAAGACGCTGTTGGCCCCGCCCAGCGCCGCGTTCACGGAGAAGCCGCCGCTGAAGCTGAAGCAGTTGAGCACGTCCCTCCCCTGCCCCAGCCGGCGGATGAGGTAGCGGTTCTCACGCTGATCCAGGAAGAAGCCCGTCTTCTGCCCCTTCCATGCGTCCACCAGGAAGATGGCGCCGCGCTCGCGGATGGGGATGAGCTCCGGGGCCTCCTCGCCCCACAGCATCTTCCCGCTGCCGCGGCCGTCGTCCTCCTCCACGTCGTCGCGTCCCACCTCGTCGCGGCCGAGGATGCCCTTGAGGCCCGGGACGCCCGCCTTCAGCGCCTCCACGATGAGGGGGCGGTACGGGGTGAGGCCGGCGGAGTAGAGCTTCATCACCGCCCAGCCCGCGTACAGGTCCACCACGACGCCGGGCAGGCCGTCGCCCTCGCCGTGGATGAGGCGGTAGCTGTCCGTGTCCTTCAGGTCGATGAGCGCCGTGCGCGCGGCCAGGGCCCGCTGCACGCGCTGGGTGATGAAGCGCGAGTCCACCGTCTCGCGCGAGTCCCGCGTGAGCACGCGCACCGCGATGGCCGAGTGCGGGTCGTAGTACCCGCGCGCGACGAACTTCCCGTTCTCCGTCAGGTCCACCACGCTGCCGGCCGGAATCCGCGGCGTGTGCTCCAGGGCCTTGCGGAACACCCACGGGTGCCCCGCACGCAGGTGACGCCCCAGGCCTCGGGCCAGCTCCAGCTTCACGACATTCACGTTGAAACTCCTCGACTGCGACTGCGGGCCGTCCGGCGGCGGGCGAGGAGGGCTGAAGCCAGCTCCTCGAAGCCCCGCCCCTCGGGCGCCCGGGTGATGAAGGCCGGCGGCGCGTCGATGCGATCCAACACCGCGCGCACGTTGGCCACGCCCACGCCCAGCTTGAACGCCTGGAACATCGGAGCGTCGTTGAAAGAATCCCCCGCGTAGACGTACCGGCCGTCCGCGGGGTCCAGCTTCTCGCCCCACGCCACCTTCGCGAATCGGCGCGACGCGGAGAGCTTGTCGAAGCGGCCCAGCCAGCAGTTGACGTGGACGGACGAGCGCACCGCCGTCACGCCCCGGGCCCTGAGCAGCGACTCGATGCGGGAGGCCCCTTCATCGCCCAGCCGGGCCTCCTCGTTGTAGTCCACCGCCAGGTCCACTTCCGTGTAGCGGCTGTCCACGGACAGCCGCGCGCCGGGCACCTGGGCGAGCACGCGCTCGACCTCCTTCTCCAGGCGCTGGCGGTTCGCCACGCGCTGGGAGGGCGGCTCCAGGTACACCTTGCGCAGCTTCCCCTTGGCGTCCTTGAGGAAGAACAGCCCGCCGTTCTCCACGACGACACCATCCACGGGGAGCTGGCGGGCCCATGCCTCGCCCCACCCCGCCGGCCTTCCGCTCACCAGCACCACGCGCAGGCCGGACGCGGACAACTGCTCCAGGGAGCGCACCGTCTGGCTGCGCAGCTTGTGGCCCGTCGTCAGCGTGCCGTCCACGTCGGTGAAGACGCCCTGCACGCCAGACAGGTCCGCCTGCCGCAGGGGGCGCGGCTCCACGGCCTTCACGTTCGCTGGCTTCACATCACGTCCAGTTGCGCGAGCTGGGACTGGAAGGACTCGATGGTGGAGAGCAGCTCCGGCCCCGTGAGCGTGGCGAGCTTCAGCTTGCGCGCCTTGCGCAGGAACGCGTCCATGGTGGGGTCCCGGCCATAGAGCGACTGCGCGCTGGCCGCGGCCTCCGCCAGCGCCTTCGCGGACGCGACCGGATCCTTCTTCGACTGCATCAGCGCGCGCTCCAGGCGCACGCCGCACGCGGCCCACACCTCGCGGTCGTGGAGGATGAGCAACTGGCGCTGGTTCACCGCGGACAGGCTCCGCACCAGCTCATCCAGCCCTTCCGTCACCGTCAGCAGCCGTGCCTGCTCGGGGGCGGACTCGAGCGCGAGCGCTCCAATCTCCGCGCGGGCCTCCACGATGTGGCGCTTGTCCTGCGCGCGCAGGTTCCGGTACGCGGCGGTGCGGCCGAAGGCGTCCAGCTCCGTCTGGAGCTGCTGCGCGTTCCACAGCACCTCCTCCGGCTTCGCGTCGCGCACCTTGTTGAGCCGCGCTCCGACGATGCGGACCAGGTCGGACGTGATGGCGCGCACCGTGACGGCCGCCTTCACCTCCGCCTCGTAGCCGGGCACCACCTGGGCGCGCGACACCTCGCCGAAGGTGCTCGCGGACTCGAAGACGAGCTGGCTCATCTGTTCGCGGTAGTCGGACCGGAAGCGTTGGATTTCCGCCAACAGCTGCCAGCGGTCGCTCACCACGGACGGGTTGCGCATGGCCTCGCCCAGCTGGGTGATGCTCTGGGCCAGCCGGGCCATGCCCTCCTGGAGCATGGCGGGCACATCCCCGGGGCCCTTGCGGGACGCGGCCGGCGGCGGCGTGCCGGGAAACTGCTCCCGGATGACGTTGAGCAGCGCGTTGACGTCCATCACCGTGTCGCGGATGACGGGCGCCATCTCCTCCCACAGCGACAGGTCGGGGCTGGCGTCGACGACGGGCGTCTCGTACTTCACCAGGTCCAGGTCGCTCAGCCGGGAGATGGCCTGGGCCACGGCGAGATACACCGCTCGCAGCCGCGCGGCGAAGGCGCGGTCGGGCAGCGACTGGAGGATTTGTTCGAGCCTCGGGGTCAAGGAGGCCGGCGGTGGATTCTCGGCGGCAGCGGACACGTTGACCCCACTCTACCGCTCGACATCGCGTCCGGGGAGTTCTAGCAAGCGTCCCGGGCCCGAGGGGTGGGCCGGGGAGTCCACGGAAATGATCCAGGTCTGTCTGTGGGAAGACGGCAGGGCTGTCTTGGGGGGTGAAGAGCTGCTCGACAGGGCGGGGCCCAAGTGGATCGACGTCCTGGAGCCGGACGCGGAGGTGATGGGCCGCCTGGCCGAGCGCTTCCAGTTGCACCGCCTGGCCGTCGAGGACTGCCTGCACCTGGACCAGCGGCCCAAGCTGGAGGAATACCCGCACCACCAGTTCATCGTGATGCAGGGCTTCAGCTGCGGCTCGGACGTCACGGAGCTCACGCTGCACGAGCACCACTTCTTCCTCGCGCAGGACTGGCTCATCAGCGTGCACGCGCTGCGCCTGTCCAGCCATGACGCCGTCCTGCGGCGCGTGAAGGACGACCCCGCGGGCACGCTGGGCCGGGGCGTGGACGTCATCCTCTACCTGCTCGCGGACGCGCTCGTGGACGCCCAGTTCCCCATCATGGACGACTTCGGCGACCGGCTGGACGACCTGGAGGACGCCATCTTCGCGGAGCCGGATCCGCAGCACCTGCAGCGCATCTTCCAGCTCAAGCGCGCGCTGGTGACGCTGCGCCGCGTGCTGTCCCCGCAGCGCGACGTGGTGGGCATGCTGTCGCGCCGGGGCATCCCGCAGATCCAGGAGAAGACGACGCTGTACTTCCGCGACGTCTACGACCATCTCATCCGGCTGTATGAGCAGATCGACGCCAGCCGCGACGTGGTGGGCAACGTGATGGACGGCTACCTGTCCATGGTGGCCCAGCGCACCAACGACATCAGCAAGCAGCTCACCATCTTCGCCACCCTCTTCCTGCCCCTGTCCTTCATCGTGGGCTTCTTCGGGCAGAACTTCGAACAGTTGACGGGACCGGGCTGGTACGCCGCCATGTGGGTGACCATGGTGGGCTTCCCCCTGGGGCTCGTCGGCTGGTTCAAGTACAAGAAGTGGATCTGACGCCGCCCCCCGCGGCGGGCCGCGAGGAGGCACGCATGCTGACGGTCGCCGTGGATGGGGTTTCGCTGCACTACCGGGACGTGGGCCAGGGGTTGCCGGTGCTGCTCATGCACGCCTTCCCGCTGGATGGCTCCGCGTTCGACCGGCAGGTGGCCGCGCTGTCCGGGCGCTACCGCTTCCTGGTGCCGGACCTGCGCGGCTTCGGGCAGAGCCAGTTGGGCGAAGGCCCCACGGAGATGCGCAAGCTGGCGCAGGACGCGCTCGCGCTGCTGGACGCGTTGAACATCGACACGGCGGTGGTGGGTGGCGTGTCCATGGGCGGCTACGCGGCCCTGGCGCTCCTGCGCGAGGACCCGGGCCGGGTGCGTGGGCTGGTGCTTGCGGACACGCAGTGCACCGCGGATGACGCCGCCGGGAAGGACAAGCGCGAGGCCACCGCGCAGCAGGCGCTGAAGGAAGGCACGGCGTCCGTCGTCCAGGGGCTGGTGCCCAAGCTGGTCCACGCGGGGCCGGACTCGCCGGTGGGCCGCGAGGTGACGAAGCTGGGGCTGTCCGTGTCGCCGGAGTCCATCGCCGCCGCGCAGCGGGGCATGGCGCTGCGGCTGGACAGCAAGGACCTGCTCGCGCGCTACGCGGGGCCCGCGCTGGTCGTGGTGGGCGAGCACGACGCCGTGACGCCGCTGGCGAAGGCGAAGCAGATGGCGGACCTGGTGCAGGGCGCGCGGCTGGAGGTCATCCCCGGCGCGGCGCACCTGCCCAACCAGGAACAGCCGGAGGCCTTCAACTCGGTGCTGGACAGCTTCCTCGCGTCGCTGGCCTGATGGACGACGTCCCCGTCCTCTCGCCAGGGAAGTGCGCGATGCTGAAGTCCCCCGCTCCGGAAAACATGTACCTGCCCGACGTGGAGTCGCACGAGTCCGACGGGCACTACGGGAAGATGATCGCCATGGCGCGGGCCGGGGGCATGACGCCGCCGGGCATCTGGCACCTGTTCGCGTTCAAGCCGCGCATGACGGACGCGCTGTCCGCCTTCACCCACGAGGTGATGCGCGGCCCGTCCCCGCTGTCCGCCGGGCTGCGGGAGCTCATCGCCGCGTACACGTCGCGGCGCAACGCCTGCGTATTTTGAACGGGCTCTCACGCCGCGGTCGCGGCGGAATTGCTGGGCAGCACGCAGCACGTCCAGGCGGTGCTGGACGACGTGAAGACGGCCCCCATCCCGGAGGCCGAGAGGGCGTTGTTCGCCTTCGTGGACCAACTCAACGACGCGCCCGGAGACGTGCGCCGCGAGGACGTGGAGCGCCTGAAGGCGGCTGGCTGGTCGGACGAGGCCGTCTACGACGCGATCTCCGTCTGCGCCCTCTTCAACTTCTACAACCGGTGGATTGACGGCACCGGCGTGCAGGGCCTCTCACCGGCCATGTACGAACGGTCCGCGAAGCGCATGGCCGCGGGCGGCTACCTGCCCGCGCCCCCTCCCGGTTCCCCACCGAAGTCCGAAGGGGAACCGGAGCGCTGACGTTACGGCTGACAGACGGCCTGGTTGTCCTGCACGGCGCAGGACGAACAATCCGCCGTCTTCACCAGCACGCCCTGCTGGCACGTGAGGAGTGCGGCGCCGTTGGGGCTGCACACGCCCTTGCCTTCCGCGTCCATGGCGCAGCCGTCGTTCTCCTGGTTGAGGGACGTGTCGCACCGCACGCTGTCCGCCAGCTCCCGGCAGCCCAGCGGCCCGCGGCACGCGAGCGGACGCCAGGTGCCATTGCGGCACTCCAGGGCCTGCGCGTCGTCCTGGCACACGTAGTCGCCGCCGTCACACGAGTCGCCCGAACCCGGCCCACCACAGCCGGAAAGAAGGAAGAAACCGACGAGGGACAGGAGCGCGAGGGGAAGACGTTTCATGGGTGCCGGCGACTCTTTTCGACAGGTATTTCGCTGTCAACCGCCGCCGAGCGTCTCGCGAAAGTAACGCCGGAAGTTGCCACCCATCACACGTTCCACCCAGGACTCCGGGTGTCGCTTGAGCAGCGCTTCCGTGAGCCGGGGCAGATCCGTCACGTCCCGCATGCCCCGGGGCAGCGCCACCATGCCGTCGTAGTCACTGCCCACGCCCACGCCCTCCACCCCCATCACGTCCACGGCGTGCTCCACGTGGCGGACCACGTCGTCCCACGTGTCGCCGCCCAGGTACACCGGCGCCAGGATGATGCCCACCACGCCGCCGCGCTGGGCGATGGTGCGCAGCGCCGCGTCGGACAGGTTGCGCCAGCCGCCGCCCGCCGCGCGCACGCCGGTGTGCGAGCAGAAGTAGCGCACCGTGGGGTGCGCGAAGAGGTCCGTGAGCGTCTGCTCGGAGGCGTGCGCCACGTCCACGCTCATCCCCAGGCGGGCCATCTCCTCCATCACCTGGTGCCCCAGTGGCGTGAGCCCCCGGTTGCCCATCATGGGGAAGGACGAACCGCCCAGGTCGTTGTTGGACAGGTGCGTGAGCCCCATGAAGCGCACCCCGCGTTGGTGCAGCTCCGCGAGCCGCTCCACCTGGCCTTCAATCGCGTGGCCTCCCTCCACGCCCAGCACCGCCGAAAGCCGCCCGTGCGCGAGGTTGTCCTCCAGCCCCGCCCCGGTGGTGGCGACGCGCACGGTGTCCCCGGAGCGGGCGCAGAAGGCGTCCAGCTTTTCAATCTGCCAGAGCGCGCGGGTCCACTCGCCGCCGCGCGCCTCGCGGGGCCACTTGCGCCACGCGGCGAACAGCGGGAAGCCGCCAATGAACGGGAAGCCCCGGGTCACCAGCGTGAAGCACTGCAGCTTCACCCCCGCCTCGCGCAGGCGGGGGAAATCCACGTGCCCCTCCGTCGACCGCTCGCACAGGTCGCGGTTCCACATCAGCGAGTCCGCGTGTCCGTCCGCGATGCACCACTGCCGGTGCAGCTCCTTCACGTCACCCATGCCAGCAGTCTTCGCCACGGCCTCCCGCGATGACAAGCGCCCGCCGGGCGTCTGGCGACGTCCGGACGTCACGCCTCACGTCCAGTCCGCGCCGTCGTCATCGCAGCCGTCCCAGAGGTCGTCCTCCAGCGGAAGCCCCGCCTCCGCCGCCCCCGCGGGGTCCACGAGCGCGTCCGTGCGCACCTCCGCCACCTCGCGCAGCGCTTCCGGAGGGCCATAGGGCCGCCCCTCCGCGTTCAGCAGCCCCCGGAGCGCGTCCCGCAGCTCCGCGCCCGTCTGGAAGCGCAGGTCGCGGTCTCGCTGGAGCACCCTCTGCAGCACCGCCCGCATGCCCGGCGAAAGCCCCCGCGTGGCCTGCTCCACGTGGGCCGGCGTCAGGCACGCCATGCGCGCGGCCATCAGCGGCGCGGGGAGCCAGCTGGGCGTCTCCGCGCACAGCCCGCGCGTTCCGGGCACGGGCTGGGCCTGCTGCGCGGCGCGCTCCACGTCGTCCAGGTCCAGCAGGTGCAGTCCGGTGAGCAGCTCCAGCAGCACCATCCCCAGGGAGAACAGGTCCGCGCGGCCATCCAGAGGCAGGCCCTCCAGCGCCTCCGGCGACGCATAGGCCACGTCCCCGCGCACGAGCCCCGGCTCCGTCACCACGCGCCCCGGCATCCGCGACCATGCGAGCGCGAAGTCCGACAGCCGCACCCGCCCGTGCACGTCCACGCGCAGGGAGCGGGGGCTGATGTCGCGGTGGACCACGCCCACGGGCAGGCCGCGCGCGTCCTCCAGCGAATGGGCGTGATGGAGCGCGTCCGCCACCTCCGCGCCCACGTACGCGGCGAACGCCTCCGAGAAGGGCCGCCGCCGCAGCGCCGCGAAGCTGGACAGCGTCTCCAGGCACGGCCCGTCCACGAACTCCGTCACCAGGTGGGGCGCGCCGTCATGCACCCGCACCAGGTACACCGGCGCGATGGCCGGATGGGACAGCCGCATGAGCAGCTTCACCTCTTCCCGCAGCCGCGCCCGCGCCACGTCATCCGTCACGTCGCGCAGGCGCTTGATGAGCACCAGCCCCCCCGGCGTGCGCGCGTAGTGCCTGCGGGCGAGCAGCAGCTCCCCGCCGGCGCGCGACCCCAGGTAGCGCACCAGCTCATAGGACGTGGCCCCGGTGGTGAAGAGGATGAAGGGCCGGGACGCGGAGGACGCGGGGGGATGGGTGGCCATCGTGGGTGACGCTCCTGACGAAGAGGCGCTTCCCGGGGGTGGGAAGGCATGAGGAACTCCTCACGCCCGCGTCCTACCACCCGGGTCAGACATCCCCATCCGACCCCACCGGGCATCTCCCCGACTAAAAAGGAAACGGCCCCCACCGCGAGGGTGGGAGCCGCTGCCTTCAAGTATTTTCCCCAGTCCCGAAGGACGTCAGGCGCGTGAGGCGCGGGGTTACTTGTCCATCTTCTTCACCGGCGCCACCAGGGTGACGTCGCGGGCGACCATGTCCTTGCCGTCCATCACGTAGGAGGCGCGCACCTGCGAGCCCTCCTGGATGTCGTCCAGCTTCACCGCGCGGCTGCCGTTGTCCATCAGCGCGGTCTTGTCGTTGGTCTTGATCTTCAGTTCCTTGTTGGAGCTGTCCACCAGCGTCAGCGTGTCACCGGACTTGGACAGCACGCGGCCGTTGACGGTGGTGGCCGCCGCGGCGCTGGTGGTGCCGGCCATGCCGGAGCCGCCCTCGGCCAGGTCCTCATTCCGGTTGGCCTGGGCCTCGGCCAGGTCCTGCTCCTCGTCACGGACCTCCTCGTTGGCGCTGGCGATCTTGTCGTTCGCGTCCTGGCGCGCCTCCGCGACGTCCTCGTTGGCGTTCTGCTGCGCCGACGCCAGCTCCTGGCTCTCGTCCTGGCGCGCCTCCGCCGTCTCCTGCGCCGCTTCCTGACGGGCCTCGGCGACATCCTCGCGCTGCGACTGGACGTCATCCTTCTTGCAGCCGGTGACCATCGTCAGACCCGCGACCGCCGTGACCGCAATCATGAGCTTCCGCATGTGTGACCGCCCCCTGTGAGTGTGTTCTTGAGTGCCGGTGATTTGTTCCCCGGCGTTGGGCAGAAACTGGTCGCTGCCCCCGTACCTGCACAGCGCTTGGCAACGCAGGGAGCCATGAGCAGGGGCGGCCCGCGCACGAGGGAGGCCCTGGCCGTCTGCCTGCTGGGGAAGCGGAACAAAACGCAAAGGAGCGCGAAAAATCCGTTCCGGTGCGCTGAAGCAGGCCTGTTGCATGGGGGAGGCTGTGCGTTGACAGGGCAGAACCGCCCTTGTACTGGCTGCGGCGGGTCCCGTCCGAAGGGGGGCCGGAAGGAGCCGTGAGGCCATGAACGTGTGGGTCAACGGAGAAGCGCGGACGCTGCCGGAGGGCAGCACCCTTTCGTCCCTGCTGGCGCTGTTGAATCTGGGCAGCGGCCCGGGGGTGGCGGTGGAGGTGAACGCGGAGGTGGTGCGCCGCGCCCGTCACCCCGAGCACCGGCTCCAGGACGGGGACCGGGTGGAGATCGTCACCTTCGTGGGTGGCGGGTGAGCGCAGGCCCTGGAGAGGAGACGGTCATGAGCGGCATCGCGGACAAGCCTTTCACGCTGGCGGGGGTGACGTTCACCTCGCGGCTCATCGTCGGGACGGGGAAGTACCCCAGTCACGAGGTGATGAAGCAGTGCCACGAAGCGTCGGGCGCGGAGCTCGTCACGGTGGCGGTGCGGCGGTTGGACCTGAAGGCGACGGGCGAGGCGTCGCTGATGAACTGGATCGACCGCAACAAGATGCGCCTCTTGCCCAACACGGCGCTCTGCTACACGGCGGAGGACGCGGTGCGCACGTGCCGGCTGGCGGAAGAGCTGGGCATGAGCAAGTGGGTGAAGCTGGAAGTGCTCGGCGACGAGAAGACGCTCTACCCGGACGTCGAGGAGACGGTGAAGGCCGCCCGCATCCTGGTGAAGGAAGGCTTCACGGTGCTGCCGTACACCAGCGACGACCCCATCACCGCGCGCAAGCTGGAGGACGCGGGCTGCGCGGCGGTGATGCCGCTGGCGGCGCCCATCGGCAGCGGGCTGGGCATCCGCAACCCGCACAACCTGCGGCTCATCCGTGAAGTGGTGAAGGTGCCGGTCATCGTGGACGCGGGCGTGGGCACGGCGTCCGACGCGGCCATCGCCATGGAGCTGGGCGTGGACGCGCTGCTCATGAACACCGCCATCGCGGGCGCGAAGGATCCGGTGCGCATGGCCGTGGCCATGAAGAAGGCGGTGGAGGCCGGCCGCGACGCGTTCCTTGCCGGCCGCATCCCGCGCAAGGCGTACGGCTCCGCGTCCAGCCCCATCGAAGGGCTCGTGGAGTAGCGGTGCCCGCCCTGCCCCGCCTCGTGGTCATCACGGATTGGCGGCTGCCCCGGGCGCGGTTGCTCACCGCCCTGGAGCGGGCGCTGGAGGCGGGGCCGGACGTCGCCGTGCAGCACCGCCACCCGGAGGCCTCCGGGCGGCTGTTCCTGGAGGAGGCGCGGCTCCTGGCGGACGTGTGCCGGGGCCGGACGCTGTTCGTGAATGGCCGGCTGGATGTCGCGCTGCTCGTGGGCGCGCACCTGCATCTGCCTGCCTCCGGCCCTTCGCCCCGCGACGTGCGCCCGTTCCTGCCGGCGGGTCGGTGGGTGAGCGTGGCGGTGCATGACGCGCGCGAAGCGGAGGCATCGGTGGGCGCGGACCTGGCGCTGGTGAGCCCCGTGTTCGCTCCGGGGTCCAAGCCAGGGGATACGCGCGACACGCTGGGGCCCCATGGCTTCAAGGCCCTTGCGGAGCGGCTGCCCTGCCCTGCCCTGGCGCTGGGGGGGATGACGCCGGAGCGTGCTCGGGAGGTGCCGGGGACTTGGGGTGTCGCGGTCATCTCCGCCGTGCTGGAGGCGGAGGATCCGCGCGCGGCGGCCCTCGCGCTGCTGGATGCATGCGCGCCGCCTCACGGGCGGCCCGGGCATTGTTCGTGATGTGTGAACCCGGGCGCTGAAGGCGGCGCTATGCTGCGCGGCCGTGACGCCCTCCCCGACCTCCGTTGAGCTGCGCCCACTCGCCATCGGAGAAATCATCGACCGCGCGGCGACGTTCTGGCGCGCGCACCTGAAGCCCCTGTTCGTGCTGTGCCTGGGGTTCGACCTGCTCAACTACATCGCGGTCAAGGCGTTCACCGTCGTGATGACGCGCACGGTGGGCGTGCTGCCCGGGCTGGGGAAGACGCCTCCGGGTGCGGATCCCACGCAGGCCCTGGCCCAGTCCGGCATCGTGCTGGGGCTGATGCTCGTGCTGTATGTGTTCCTCATCTGGAACTTCTGGGTGGCCACCACGGCGGCTGCCCGGTACGTGATTCCCGCGCGGCTGGGGGAACCGGTGCGTTCCTCGGAAGGCCTGCGGCGAGCGGTGTCGCGCCTGGGCACGCTGACCGCGACCTACCTGCTGTCGATTCTCTGGTCCGTGGGGGTGACGCTCCTCTTGTGCCTGCCCGGCTCGCTCGTCATGGGAATGGGCGTGGTCGCGGCCGTCACCGGCCGGGGCACGGGCGGCGGCACGGCGCTGAGCATCGCGCTGATCATCATCGGCGCCATCGTGCTGGGCCTGGGCGCGCTGGCGGCGGTGCTCTGGTACTTCCTGCGCTTCATGCTGCTGCCTCCGGTGCTGGCCATGGAGGACGTGGGCGCGTGGGCGGCCTTCAAGCGCTCCGGGGCCCTGCTGAAGGGCCGTGTCGAGCCGGGCTTCATGGGCCGGGGCACGGTGCGGGCCATGGTGCTGTCCACGGTGGTGGGCGGCATCCTCATCGCGGTGAGCCTGGTGTCGGGGCTGCCCGCGTGGATCGTCCGGCTCGCCTACGGTGGCAACCTGTTGGACCCGGCGGCGCAGGCGGCCATTCCGCAGGCGCTGCTCGTCCCTGCGGAGTTGTTGCAGGTGGTGGGGCAGTCCTTCTTCACGCCGCTGAGCTTCGTGGTGTCCGCGTTCTTCTACGTGGACATGCGCGTGCGCCGCGAGGGCCTGGACCTGGAGCGGCGGATCGCGACCGCGGAGCCGGCGACGCCATCCCCCTGACCTCCCGTGCCCGCACTGCCCCTCGTCCTCCTGCTGGCTGCCCTGCCCCCGTGCGCGGACCGGGAGGCCGTGTCGCGCCAGCTCGAGGACACGGCGCGCTCGCGGCCCGCCGCGTTCAACGCGGAGGTGAACCGGCTGATGGAGGCACTGGACGGAGTGCCCCTGCCGCCCGGAACCTCCGGACAGACGGAGCCTGAGCGGGCGCGGCAGCTCACCGTGTACCTGGAGGCCGTGTGCCGCTTGGACGCGGAGCCGGCCGTGGCGCCCGGCGTGACGAGCGAACCGGAGCGGCTGCGCGCCATCCTCGACCGGCCGGAGTTCGCGAGGGCCCGGCAGCGCAACAGCGACCTGCTGACGCGCCTTCTGCGCGAGTTGCAGAACTGGCTGGAGGGCCTCTTCGAATCCCGTGGCGCGCAGGGCTTCGCGGTGGCCACGCGCGCGGTGATGCTGGGGCTGGCGCTGGCGGTGGTGTTGTTCGGTGTGCTGAGGGTGCGCTGGCGCCGGAGCAGGAAGGCCGTCACCGCGGAGGGAGTGGAGGGCGAAGCCGCGCCCCTGGAGCTGGACACGCCCGGAGAACACCTGGGCCGTGCGCGCACCGCGCTGGAGACGGAGGACGCACGCGAGGCCATCCGCGAAGGGCTGCTGGGCCTGCTGTCCACGCTGGAGCAGCGCAAGCTGGCGCGCCCGGACCGAGTGAAGACGAACCGCGAACTCGCCGCGGAGCTGCCCACGCGAGGCGCCCCCGCGCGTGTGACGGGTGAAGTGGAGCGGCTGGTCGGCTGGTACGATCAGGCCTTCTATTCGCTGGAGCCGGTGTCGCGCGAGGAGGCCACGCGCTTCGTGGAGTCCGTGGAGCAGTTGCACGGTTCGCTCGCGGAGGTCCGGCCATGAAGGGCTTCCGCGACAGCTTCCCTGGCCCCTCGCGCGCGCCGTGCAGCGTGCGGTGCATGAGCCAGCACGCATGCATTGACGGGCCGCGCCGCATCAGTTCCCGCACGGAGGTCCGGCCGTGAGGAACGCGCGCGTCGCGGTCGTCCTGGGCTTGATGATCGCAGTCGCATTGGCGGTCGGCCTGGCCTCACACGAGGCCCCGCCGGACTCCCCCGTGCCGTCCATCACGAACCCGGGCCCGTTGGGGCTCAAGGCCCTCTTCGTCTACCTGGAGGAACGCGGACGGGACGTCAGCGCGCAGACGTCGTCCCTGGACTCGATTCCCGCTGGCACGCGCACGCTGGTCATCGCCGCTCCGCAGGCCCAGCCCGTGACCAAGGAAGAGGTCGCCGCGCTGGAGCGCTTCGTCCGGGGCGGCGGCACGCTGGTGTACCTGTCTCCGCATGCGCTGGCGGAGCACCAGCCGGGAATGGAGGACTGGCTGCACATCGTCTCCGGCGCCCTGCCCGGCACGAACCACCAGGGCCTCGCCTCCGAATGGGTGGATCCCGCGGGCGTGACCGTGGACGTGTGGCTGCCCGCGGGCGCGCTGCGCGACCTGTCGCTCCTGCGCGTGGCCCGGGACCGGAGCATTCGGGTGGAACATGAAGACGCAGTGCCGCTGGCGGGCCTGGGCAATGCGGGCGTGCTGTGGCGCTGGGGGCTGGGCAAGGGCGAGGTCTACGTCGCCGCGGGCCCGGACCTCGCGGAGAACCGGCGCCTGGAGCTGCTCGACAACCTGCGCTTCTGGGATGCGCTCGCCGCGCGCGGCCCCCTGCGCTTCGACGAGTTCCACCACGCCGTCATCTCCCGCCCGCCCCTGTCCCAGGGCCTTTGGGTCTTCATCGCGCAGAGCCTCGCCGTGGGGCTCGTCTACGTCGTCTCCCGAGGCACCCGCTTCGGCGCCCCCCGGCCCGTGCGCGTGGAGCGGCACCGTTCCTCGCGCGAATACGTGCGCTCCCTGGGCTGGCTCATGCGCCGCGCGAAGGTGGAGGCGGAGCTGCTGCCGGAGCTCGACACCGGCCTGCGACGCCTGATGCACGAACGCCTGGGCATCGCCCCTTCTCTGCCGGACACGGAGGCCGCGCGGCTCCTGGAAGAGACCTGCGGCGTGCCCGCACGCGACTACCTGGACGCGAAGGAAGACCTCCTGCGCACGAAGGAGCGCACGCCCATCCGCCCCGCCGACTACACGCGCCTCGCCCGCCGCTACGCCCTGCTGGAGCGCCGCGTGACGGGCCGCGAGGGCGCTCCCCAGGAATGACGAAGGCGCGGTGCCCGGGGCGCTCGCACGCTCCGGACCCGCGCCCTCTTGTCGCCCGGTACCGGACCGGACCTACAGCTTCTTGCCCGCCGCGAGCATCGCCTCACCCACGTGCTGACGGATCTCGGCGACGCGCGCCTCCCAGCTCTCGTGGAAGATCTTCTCCGCGCGCTCCCGGTTCGGGCCCGGGTTGTCCGCCAGCGCGGCGTTGACCTGCTTCACGTAGTCCTCCGGCGTGGTGGCGATGCGGCACAGGCCCACCTTGCGGACCTCCGGCAGGTCGGACGACACCACCGGCAGGCCGGACGCCAGGTACTCGCGCACCTTCAGCGGGTTGGAGTTCAGCGTCAGCTCGTTGATGACGAACGGGTTGAGCGCCACGTCGAACGCCTTGTTGTAGCCCGGCAGGTCCGCGTACGGCTTGCGCCCCAGCATGTGGATGTTGGGAACGGCGCGCAGGCGGCTGTCGTCGCAGTCCGGCGTCGTCTTGCCCACGATGACCACCGAGCCCTCCGGGTGCGCCTTCGCGCACGCGATGATGGCGTCCTGATCAATCCAGTCCGCCACCAGCCCGAAGAAGCCGATGATGGGCTTGGGCAGCTTCGCGATGTCCTCCGGAATCTTCGTGGCCGGGTCGCACGCCTTCACGAAGTGCGAGAAGTCCGTGCCGTGGCGCACCAGCACCGTGCGCGGGTTGAGGCGCTTCTTGTTCTCATACAGGCGCTCCGCGGACGTGATGCACATGTCCGCGCGGCGCAGCAGGCGCTCCTCCAGCTCCGCGATGTGCTTGCCGTTCGTGTCGCTGAACGCGGAGAACTCGTCCACGCAGTGGTACACGACGAAGTCCTCGCCCAGCGTGCCGGACACCGGCGCGGACGCGGGCAGGAAGCTCCAGGAGATGGGGCGCTCGAACTTCAGCTGCTTCATCGCGCGCAGCACCTGGAGCCGCAGCAGGTGGCGGTTCGCCTGGCGCACCGTCTCCGAGCCGTAGAACGGAATCGCCAGCGGCGCGAGCACGTGCAGGTTGGGCTCCACCTCCTTGATGCCCTGGGTGAACGTCTTCAGCTTCTTGATGATCCGCTGCGCGTCGTGCGCGTTCGCCTTGGGCGCGCGGTTGCCAATGCTGTTCACCCACAGCACGCGGTTGTCCCGCGAGAGGATCCGCATGATGTGGACCTTCGACAGCGGATCCCCGTCCCAGTCGTTGGAGAACACCACCAGGTCCCGCCCACGGAGGGCCCGCTTCGACAGATCCATCTCTTCACTGCGCCGCATCGTCTACTCCTGAAGTCAAAAGTTCAGTGCTGAAGTCCCTGAAGCGCGCCCTCTCACTCGAAGGCGCCCCAACCCGTCCCCACTCCGTCACGCCGCGTTCACGGTTCCTGCACCTGCCATGCCGGACGGCAGCAACTCCGCGTACATGTCCAGCATCACCGGCCCCGCATCCGGAGCCGTCACCTTCGCCGGGCCCGCCGCCAGCGCGTCGCGCACCGCCTGCGCCAGCGCCCGCTCGTCCCCGGACTTGAACAACCGCGTGCCCTCGGGCCGAGCGCACACGTCGCTGGCCACGCACGGCACGCCCAACGCCAGCGCCTCGCGCACGGAGATGGAGTCCCCGTCGTGCGTCGTGGGCCGGATGAAGACGTCGCTCTGGGACAGGAGCCCCAGCGCCTTCGCGTGCTCCAATTCGCCCAGGTCCTCCAGGAGCCCCGCCACGCCCAGTTCGCGCGCGTCGCGGATGAACTCCTCGGAGCGCGTGCCCGGACCGAACAGCGCCAGGCCCACGCCCGGATGCGTCTCCGCCACGAGCTTCAGCGCGCGGAACATCTGCTTGCGCCCGTACACGGGCGAAGGGTGGTGCGCCATCGCGAGCAGCGGACTGCGCCGGGCCCGCGCGGCCTCCACCTCCGGCGTCACCGGGCCGGGCCGCACCTGCGAACCGCAGAAGGCCGGATGCACCACGACCTTCTCCTCCGGAACACCGCACGCGACCACCGCGTCACGCACCGCCGGAGAGACGGCCACCACCCGCGCGTAGCCCGCCAGCGCCGAGCGCGCGAACACGCGCCGGGCCTGCGACTCCGCCAGGTAGTCCGGGATCAATCCGGAGTGCAGCGTGATGACGCGCGGCGAGCGCGGCCCGGGCATGGTGCCCACCAGCGCCGCCAGCACCCACGCCTTCGGGTTGTTGCCGCTGGTGTGCAGGTGGACCGTCCAGCCCGCGGAGGTGAATCCCGCGAGCCGCAGGCCGAAGGCGGCGGCGCCGTGAACGGGGAGGACGTCCGGAGCCGGCCGGCCACCCTTCCCGATATCGAGCACCTTCGCCTCGACCCCGCGGTCGCGCAGAAATTGATGGAGTTGACGGACGTGGATGGCCACGCCCCCGTACGGCGGCGGGTAGTCCCCGACGAGCAGCACGCGCATGAAGCAAGCCCTCTTCTTCAACGAAGCGAAGTGCCTAGCGCGCGGAAGCCTGCGCGGAGGGGCGTGGAACCTGGGTGAGCTTCGGCGGCGTGCGCTGGGGCAGCAGGCCCATCTCACGCTGGTACGTGGTGAGCGGATCCGCGTCCTGGCGGATGACCTTCGCGGGCACGCCCGCGACCACCGCGCCCGAGGGCACGTCCTTCACCACCACCGCGTTGGCGCCAATCACCGCGAAGTCGCCCACGTGGATGTTGCCCAGCACCTTGGCGCCCGCGCCGATGCGCACGTAGTCGCCAATCACCGGCGCGCCCTCCAGCCCGGAGCGTCCGCCAATCGTCACCTGCTGCGAGATGAGGACGTGACGGCCCACCTTCGCCGCCTTGTGGATGACCACGCCGATGCCGCCGTAGCCCAGCTGCGTCCCCTCGCCGAGCTCCGCGTCCTCGGGGATGTAGGAGCTGTGCAGGTAGTAGATGGCCTTGCGAAGAACGGCGGGCAGCAACGGCACCCCACGCTTCTTCAGCCCATGCGCCATCCGGTACAACGTCATCGCGTCGAATCCCATCACGCCTCTCCTCGCCCTCGCCCAAAATCCGTGACGCCTGGAAGGTAGGTACCCACGCGTGGGGAGGGAAGTGCCCCCCACGCGTGCAATACCCGACGGTGGATCAGGCCGCGCGGCGGGGACGGAGGGACTGCAATGCGCTCCACGGGCGAACGCCTTGCGCATACAGACCCACCACGTACCCCACCACGAAGAGCAGCCCCGCCACCGCCAGTGGCAGCACCCGCCACAGGAAACCCGCGGGCAGGTTCACCCACGTGTCATGCACGCCGGAGCGCAAGAGGAAGATGCTCCCGCCCGCCGTGAACGCCGCCAGCGACGCCTGCGCCAGCTCCCGCCACGGGATGACGTCCTTGAGCCCCAGCTTCCGCTCGGGCGTGGACAGCGCGCGGGGCACGCGGATGAGCAGCATGCCCTTGCCCACCATCTCCGCCAGCGCCCAGGACGCGATGCCGCCCATCATCCCGAAGTACTTCACGCCGAACCACAGCAGCGGCACCGTCACCACCGCCTTCACCAGGTACGACGCGAAGATGGCCCGCGTCTGCCCACGGGTCCGGAGCGTCCCGTCCATGGGAAGAATCGACAGCACCACGCCCAGCACGCTCACCCGGAAGATGGGGACCGCGGGCAGGAACTTCTGGCCGAACATCGCCCCCACGAACTCCGGCGCCGCCGCGAAGAGGAACGCCGCGAAGGGCAGGAACACGTACGCCAGCTTGCCGGCCGCTTCCCGGAAGGCCTCCACGCCCTCCTCCAACCGGCCCTCACGCTCCAGCTCGCCCAGGCGCACCATCAGCACCTCGCTGGTGGGCGTGTAGAGCAGGTCCACCACCGGCAACTGGAAGCAGCCCACCCGGTAGAGCGCGTACACCGCCGGGGCCACCACGCCCGCCACCGCGTACATGTGCGCGTTCTGCTGCGGGATGGCCAGGAACATCGCGGCACCAAAAGGCGCCGCGTACACCAGCTGCTCCTTGAACAGCTTCCAGTCCACCAAGGGGCCCGTGGACCCGCGCAGCGACACCACCCACGTGGCCACGTAGCGAAGCCCCGCGAAGCAGGCCACGGCGATCATCATCCCGTGCAGGGAGAAGCCCAGCAGCGGCGGCAGCACCATCACGCCGGAGCGCACCGCGTCCGACGCCAGGTACACCACCGCGGACGCCTTCGTCTTCCCCTGGCTGGTGAGCGAAATCTCCAGCGGGTAGCTGCCCAGGAAGAACGCCGTGTAGAGCGCCAGCGCCGCGCGGTGATCCATCAGCGCCGGGTTGTTGAAGTAGGCCGCCACGTGGCCCAGGAAGAACCACACCAGCCCCGCGGCCACCACGCCCGCGCCCGTGACGAAGAGCAGCGCGTGACCGAGGTACGGCCGCTTCGCCTCCGCGCGGGGCAGGAAGTAGTAGAGGCTCTGCGCCACGCCGAACGGCAGCACGTACGACAGCGTCGTGGCGATGAGGAACAGCTGGTAGTAGGTGCCGTACTCGTCCAGGTGAAGCACCCGGGCAAGCACGAGCGGGATGGACAGCGTCAGCCCGGCGGTGAACAACCGGGCCAACACCAACGGGCCGGCCCGCCCCAGGAACGACGGGGACTGGGCCGGCTTGGGTGACGCACTCACTGGAGCTCCTCCGGCTTCGCCGCCTCCGGGGCAAGGGCCACGTTCGGCGCCACCACGACCTGCGCACCCGTCACCACGGCCGCAACCCGCGGATCCGTCACGATCACCGGAGCTGTCACGTCCACGACGTCCACCGGCGTCGCCTTCGCGAGCGCGGCCTCCGCGGCGGCCGCCTCCTGGACCAGGATGTTGGGAGCGCCGCTGACGGCCGGAGAGAGGATGTGCGGACGGTGGCCCAGCACCGGGTGGCTCATGCCCAGCACGCCGAAGCAGTCATCGAACTGGCACACCGTGAGGGAGGACGAGTAGTCCCCCATCATCCCCAGGCTGAAGTTCTCCCACATCACCTTGCGCTTGAGGGCGAACGGGTCGCCGCCCACGCGGTTGGGCAGGTCCTCCGTGGTGACGCCCGAGCGGAAGCCGTTCGCCTTGAGCACGCGGATCATCTCATCCGAGTACCAGCCGTTGCAGTACGCGAAGTCCTTCACCTGGATGCCCACCTCGCGCTCGATGGTCTCCTTGGACTCGACGATCTCCTTCTCCACCACCGACGTGGGCTCCAGCGTCAGCACCGTGTGGCCCAGCGTGTGCGCGCCGAACTCGAAGCCGTCGCGCGCCATCTGGCGCACCTCGTCCCAGTTCATCACGTCGCCCTGCTCGGGCATCAGGTCCGAGCCGCCGCCCAGCTGCTGCTCCAGCGCGTCGATGATGCCGGTGAGCACGCGCGTCGGGTGCTCGCCGATGAAGTCGTCCAGCGCCGCGGAGGTCGTCTTCTGTCCGGAGAGGATGGGCCCCAACAGCTGCACGGACGGGCCGGGCATGGCCGAGTAGTCCGGACGGAAGCGGCGCTCCTGCACGCAGCGCAGCAGGTGGAACAGCCGGTCGTGGTTGAAGCGCTTGTCCGTGTTGATGAACGCGGTGGGCAGGTAGGTGATGGCCGGCACGCCCATCTGCTTCAGCACCGGGTACGCATATCGGTACACGTCGCGGTAGCCGTCATCGAACGTCACCACGAACAGGTCCTTCTTCGCCGTGCGGCGGCCCGCCATCACGTCCACCGCGTCGCCCAGGCTCGCCAGCTCGAAGCCCGCCGCGTGCGCCTGCTCCAGGTGACGGCGGAACGTCTCCTGGGAGATGAGCAGCCCCGGGATGGAGCGCTGCAGCTCCCCGGTGAAGTCGCTCACCACGCGGTGGTAGCTCACGATGAGGATGCGCCGGCCCCCCGACTGCGAACGGCGGTACGCCGCCATCGCCTTGCGCACCCCGCTGTAGTGGAGGAATCCCGCCGCCGCCGCCTTCGCCGCCCGCCGCAACACCCTGCCTGCCATCACGCCTCCCTCGCGGCTTTCGCCGTCTGCCCGCTCCCCCCAATGGAACGGGCCCCGCGCCGCCTGTGTGCATGCTGGATGCCAGGGCAGGTAGGTGGTGGAAATCACCCGTAACCCCAGGAAACCCCGTGCCCTGGAGGGCAGGAACGCCCCTTTGGAGGTCGTACCTGGGTGTACCAGGGCAGTCGCGCGCCCACCTGTGGCGAAAACCTTTCAGTCCCCCGGCGAAAGCGGCGGAAGAAGCAGGCGTAAAAACTTCTTGTCCTCCGGCGGGCGACCCCAGGGGTTTCACTGGTGAACAACGGGGTTTAAGGCTACGAAACGGCCCGCCGATGCCCCCTCTCCCCTCTGGATCAGCGCCCGCGCTCGCCCTCCATGACGTGAGCAAGCGCTATGGGCGAAGGTGGGCGCTGGCGCGGCTCACCTACGCGCTCCCCGCTGGCCGCTCCCTGCTGCTCACCGGCCACAATGGCTCCGGGAAGACGACGCTCCTGCGCCTCGTCGCCACCGCGCTCGGCCCCACCGCGGGCCGGGTGGAGGTGCTGGACCGGGACGCCGTGACGGACCGTGAGGCGGTGCGCCGCGACGTGGCGCTCCTGTCCCACGCCAGCTTCCTCTACGAGGACCTCACCGCGCAGCAGAACCTCATGGTGCTGGGGCGCCTGTTGGGCGTGGACGCGCCGCAGGACGTCGCGGACGCGCTGCTCAACCGCGTGGGCCTCACCCGCCGCACGGACAGCCCGGTGCGAGGCTTCAGCGCGGGCATGCGCAAGCGCCTGGCCATCGCGCGGCTGCTGATGAAGGCCCCCGCCCTGGCGCTCCTGGACGAGCCCTTCGGTGAGCTGGACCCCCAGGGCATCCAGGACATGGAGGGCGTCATCGCGGAGCTGAAGGCGGGCGGAACCACGGTGGTGCTGGCCACGCACCTCATCGAACAGGGCCTGAGCCTGTGCGAGGAGCGGCTGCACCTGCAGGACGGCCGGGCGGTGGCGGCATGAGCGCCCCGAACGCGAAGCGCCGTCCCGGCCTGCTGACGACGACGCTCGTCCTCCTGCGCAAGGACCTGCTCATCGAATGGCGCACCCGCGCGCGGCTCAACGCGCTGGTGTTCTTCGCCATGGCCACGCTGCTGCTCTTCTCCTTCGCGCTGGGCCCGGACACGAAGCTCTTGGAGCGCAACGCGGGCGGCTACCTGTGGCTGGCCATCCTCTTCGCCAGCGTGCTGTCCCTGGGCGAGTCCTTCCGCGTGGAGACGGAGAACGCCTGCCTGGACGGCGTGCGGCTGGCCCCGGCGGACGCTCGTGCCATCTTCCTGTCCAAGGCGCTGGGCAACGCCCTGCTGCTGCTGGCGTTGGCGGTCGTGCTTGTGCCGGTGATGGTGGCCCTTTATGGGGTGCGCATCGTCACCGGGGTCGGTGACCTGGCGGGCATCCTGGTCCTGGGCAGCCTGGCGCTCAGCGCCCCGGGGACCGTGTACGCGGCCATCTCCAGCAATGCCCGGGCCCGGGATGTGCTGCTGCCTCTGCTATTGTTCCCGCTCGTCATCCCGGCCCTCCTCTCCGCTGCCAAGGGGACCACGCTCGTACTCCAGGGTGACCCGATGCAGCAACTGGGCTCATGGCAGGGGCTGCTGCTGGGGTTCAATCTGATTTACTGGGGCGTGGGCTTCGTGCTGTTTCCCCGGGTCATCGAGGACTGAAGGATGAACAAGTTCGTCAAGTTCGGGTTGCCAGCCATCACGCTGGCGCTGCTGGGCGCGGGCTGGTGGTTGGGCCTCGCGTGGGCGCCGCCGGACCGCGAGATGGGCGAAGTACAGCGCATCATGTACGTCCATGTGCCGCTCCAGTGGATGGCCATGATGGCCATGTTCATCAACTTCGTGGCCGCGGTGACGTACCTGATGCGTCAGTCGTGGAAGACGGACGCGATGGCGGAGGCCTCCGCGGAGGTCGGCCTGCTCTTCGGCACGCTCGGCATGATCACCGGCTCCATCTGGGGCCGCCCCACCTGGGGCGTGTACTGGTCCTGGGACCCGCGCCTGACGTCGGAGGCCATCCTGCTGGTCTCCTACACGGGCTACCTGGTGCTGCGGCGCTTCGTGGAGGACCCGGAGAAGCGCGCGGTGTGGAGCGCGGTGGTGGCCATCATCGGGGCCATCAACCTGCCCATCGTGTGGTTCTCCGTGCGCTGGTGGCGCAGCCTCCATCAGGTGCAGTCCAGCCCCAAGACGGTGGACCCGCAGATGGTGCTGCCCTTGCGCGTGTCGGCGTTCGGCATGCTGGCGCTGCTCATCGTCTTCATGGTGCACCGCTACCGCATCGCGCTCGCGGAGCGGAAGGCGGAGGTGGCGCTGCCGGAGGCGCTGCCCACGGATGACCCCGCGCTGCGCGCGTCCCATTCCTCGAAGGTGGCCTGAACATGACCTCGCTGACCTCTTTGATGCTGCTGGCCCAGGTGGGCAGCGGCCGGCTCCAGGGCGGCTGGGGCTATGTGTGGGCCTGCTACGGCATCTCCGTGGCCGCCTTCGTGCTCTACTCGGCGTCCCTCTGGGCGCGCCGTCCCCGCGCCACCGACTCGAAGGAGTGAGCCCATGACGCCCGTCAATCGCAACCGTCTCATCGCGCTGGGAGCCCTGCTCTTCGCCGGCGCTGGCCTTGGCTTCATCGCCTTCGGCAACATCGGGGACAACCTCGTCTATTACTGGAGCCCGTCGGAGCTGCTCTCCAACGGCGACAAGGCCTACACGGCCACCATCCGCCTGGGCGGCGTGGTGCAGCCGGGCAGCATCCAGTGGAACGAGGGCCACACCACGCTGGACTTCCGCGTGGCGGACGGCCCGGACGCGAACGCGAAGAGCGTGCACGTGCGCTCGCTGGAGACGCCCCCGCAGATGTTCCGCGAGAAGATCGGCGTCGTGGTGGAGGGCACCTACGACAAGTCCGGCGTCTTCACGTCCAACCGGCTGATGGTGAACCACTCCAACGAGTACCGCGCGCCCAAGGAAGGCGAGGAGCCGCGCAAGTGGCAGGACACGCTGGCTGAAGGCGCCACCACCGCGACCGCGACGCCGCCGGGGGCGCCGTGAACGGAATGCTGGGCTACGGGCTGGTCCTCGCGGGCCTGGCCTTCGCCGCGTTCGGCGCCATCCTGGGACTGGTGGGCGGCATGCGCCGCAACGACGCCAGCTACCCCTGGGTGCTGCGCGCGGTGTGGGGCTTCGCCGCGTGCATGATCGGCAGCAACCTGGTGATGGTGGAAGCGCTCATCAACCACGACTTCAGCGTGAAGTACGTGGCCCAGGTGGGCAGCCGCGCGACGCCGCTCATCTACACCATCGTGTCGCTGTGGAGCGCGCTGGAAGGCTCCATCCTCTTCTGGGGCCTCATCATGGGCGTGTACCTGGCGGCGTTCGCCTGGGTGCACCGCAAGGAGCACGCGCGCTACATGCAGTTGGCGCTGGGCACCATGCTGGCCGTGGGCGTCTTCTTCGCCTTCCTCATCGCGGGCCCCGCCAACCCCTGGGGCGCCGTGTCGCCGGTGCCGGCGGACGGTCCGGGCCCCAACCCGCTGCTGCAGAACCACTTCCTGATGATCATCCACCCGCCCATGCTCTACGCGGGCTACGTGGGCATGACGGTGCCGTTCGGCGTCGCCGTGGCGGGCCTCTTGCGCGGGGAGATTGGTGAAGCGTGGATGGCGCCCCTGCGGCGCTGGACGCTCATCGCGTGGATGTTCCTCACGCTGGGCATCGTGCTGGGCTCCTGGTGGGCGTACGCGGTGCTGGGCTGGGGCGGCTACTGGGCGTGGGACCCCGTGGAGAACGCGTCGTTCCTGCCGTGGCTGACCGCGACGGCGTTCATGCACTCCACCATGGTGCAGGAGCGCAAGCGGATGCTGAAGCTGTGGACGCTGAGCCTCGCGCTCGCGTCGTTCGTGCTCACCATCCTGGGCACGTTCATGACCCGCTCCGGCATCTTCAACTCGGTGCACTCGTTCACCCAGTCGGACATCGGGCCCACGTTCCTCGTGTTCATCGCCATCCTGCTGGTGGTGTGCATTGGCCTGCTGGCCACGCGCGGCCACCTGCTGGCGCCGGAGGGCCGGCTGTCCTCGATGCTGTCTCGCGAGGCGAGCATCCTGGTGAACAACCTGGTGTTCGTGGCCATCACCTTCACGGTGCTGCTGGGCACGCTCTACCCGCTGGTGTCGGAGGCCGTGCGCGGCATCCGCGTGAGCGTGGGCGAGCCGTACTTCAACAAGATGGCGGTGCCGGGCGGCATCGCGGTGCTCTTCCTCATGGGCGTGGGCCCGGTGCTGCCGTGGGGCACGCCGGACAAGGCCACGCTGCGCCGGCAGTTCCTCATCCCCGCGGCGGTGGGCGTGGCCATCACCCTCGCCTGCTACGCGGCGGGGCTGCGCGGGGTGTACCCACTGCTCACGTTCGGCCTGGCGGGCTTCGTCACCCTCATCACCCTGCGTGAGCTGGTGGTGCCGGTGCGGGTGCGCATGACCGAGCGCAAGGAGGGCTTCGTCACGGCGCTGACCACCGCGACGAGCAAGGCGCGCCGGCGCTTCGGCGGCTACGTGGTGCACCTGGGCATCGTGCTCATCATCGTCGCCGTGGCGGCGTCCAGCGCGTACGTGAAGCACACGTCCGGCACGCTGAAGAAGGACGGCACGATGATGCTGGACGGCTACCAGCTGAAGTACCTGGGCCTGTCCAGCGGCGAGGAGCCGCACCGCACCTTCGTCGCCGCGCGCCTGGAGGTGACGGCGCCCAACGGCGACGTGCGGGAGCTGCGCCCGCGCATGAACTACTACGAGCGGAGCACGGACCCCGTGGGCACGCCCGCGGTGCGTGAGTCGCCGAAGGAGGACCTGTACATCTCGCTGATGGCCTTCAGCGAGACGACGGGCACGGCGAGCTTCAACGTCTGGGTGTTCCCGCTGGTGGGATGGATCTGGTACAGCCTGCCGCTCCTGCTGCTGGGCACGCTCATCGCCGTGTGGCCCGCGCGCCGGGCGGCGGTGCTGCGCACGGACGCGGCGCCGGTGGGCGCGGCGCCTCCCCTCCCCGGCACGGACGCCGAGCGGGGTGCGGCATGAAGCGCTGGCGGCTTCCCCTGGTGTTCGCCGCCGTGGGGGCGGCGCTGCTCTTCGTCCTCTTCCAGGGCTTCGGGCGCGATCCGCACGAGGTGCCCTTCATGCTGAAGGGCGCCGCCGCGCCGGACTTCACGCTGAAACCCCTGAGCGGCGGAGACCCCGTGAAGCTCGCGGACCTCAAGGGCCGCCCGGTGGTCATCAACTTCTGGGCGTCGTGGTGCGGGCCCTGCAAGTACGAGCACCCGGTGCTCGAGTGGGGCGCGCGCGAGCTGGGCGCCCAGGCCGTGTTCATGGGCGTCGTCTTCGAGGACACGGAGCCCAACGCGCTCGACTTCCTGCGCCGCATGGGCGCGAGCTTCCCGCAGCTGATGGATGAGCGCTCGCGCATGGCGGTGGACTACGGCGTCGCGGGCGTGCCGGAGACGTACTTCATCGACGCGCAGGGCATCATCCGCGGCAAGCACGTGGGCCCCATCGACCCGAAGACGCTGGCCACCCGGGTGCAGGAGCTGACCCAGCCCCTGGCCCCGACGGCGGAAGCCGCGCGCCGGGACTGAGGCAACCGAAGCCCGCTTGGAAGGCAGGCGCCCGGGAACCCCGCGAGGGAGTCCCGGGGCCGCCTCGCGGGAGGCCTGGAAACCGTAGTAAGTCCCATCTGTCGGCGTCGTTCGCGAGGGCTTCCCCCGGCCCCTGCTCCAGCGAGGTGGGCTCCCCATGCAGTGCCCCGAGTGCGGTGAAAGCGCGGCGGACGTCCGCCTGATGTACTGCGAGAACTGCGGCGCGAAGATGCCCGCGCGTCCCGCGCCCCCGCCCCGCGCCAGCAGCGCCAAGAGCCAGCGCCCCAGCCGCCCCATGTCCGAGCCGGCCTACGCGGCGGAGATCCTGGACGAGGAGGAGGAGGCCCGGCAGCAGGGCAGCGGCGCGCGCCCCCCGCGCGGCTCCCGGGCGCAGCCTCCGCCGGAGGAGTTCGAGGACGAGGATCCGTACACGGGGCCCCGCTGGCTGAAGGACGTGCCGGGCCACTCGCAGAGCGTGCTGGGCGTGGGGCTGGTGGCGTTCTCGCTGGTGCTGTCCATCCTGCCGTTCTTCCCCAGCGTGGGCGTGCTGGGGACGCTGCTGACGCTGGTGGGCAGCGTGTCGCTCGTCGCGCGGGAGCTGCGCCGCGACGGCAACGCGCCGGGCTGGGTGGACTCGGTGCCGCTGGTGCTGATGCGGCCGGAGATCCCCGCCGCGTTCACGCTGCTGCTGGTGGCGCTGTCGGTGCGGCTCCTGTCCGGGTTCAACCTGCTCTTCCCCATCTGGGCGGCGGGGACGGCGCTCATCGCCGTGGAGCAGTACAAGCTGGTCATCGCGGAGCCGGACGGTGTTGCGCGCGACTTCGACCTGCGCTCACTCCTGGGCTTCCCGAGGGTGCTGGCGCTGGCGGGCGTGGCGGTGTGCGTGGTGGCGCTCTTCCTGCCGTGGGGCAAGGTGATGGCGGACGGCTCGGCGCTGCCGGACAACGCGCCGGTGCCGGGCAGCGTGCGCGGGGGCCCGTCCGAACTGCGCGTGATTCCCACGACGCGGCCCTCGGATGACTCGCTCTACAGCGCGGGGGGCGGCGTCGCGTCGCGCTCGGGCTGGGACCTGCCGCTGTCGGAGCTGCCGCTGCTGGTGCTCCTGTCGGTGCTCGTGCTCGCGGCGCTGCGGCCGGACGTGGAGCGCCCGGCCTTCCTCAAGTGGGCGCCGGTGGGCGCGGTGAGCGTGAGCCTGCTCTGGGGGCTCGCGGGGGTGAAGCTCGCGGTGGGGCCCTTCGCGTTCCTCGCGGACCTGGGGGCGGTGGGCTTCCATGCCGTGCGCCAGGCGCTGGGCCGCGACGAGCCGGCGGAGCTCCTGCCTCCCGAGGACGACCCCTACGACCCGGACCAGGACCTGGAGACCGAGCCCGACTCGGGCTACCGGGGCTAGGCCCCTTGCCTTCCATCGGATGGGCTGCCCGGGCGGCGGGCGTGCGGCCCAGGATTCCGTGTGCAATACCCGTCAGGGGGCGGTAGTTAGGGACGGCCCCCGCTGGAGCCCCCGATGAATGCCGTCCTCGTCTCGTTGACCCTCGCCCTGAGCCTTGCCACGGGGCAGTTCGCGCCGCAGCAGGCCGCGAGTGATCCGCTCGCGCCGGCCCAGGAGGCGCGGGTGCAGCAGCTGGCGAAGAAGCTGCGCTGCGCGGTGTGCCAGGGCCTGTCGGTGGCGGACAGCCCGTCGTCCATGGCGCGCGCGCAGCTGGACAAGGTGCGCGAGCTGGTCTCCGCCGGGAAGACGGACACCGAAATCGTGGACTACTTCGTGGCGCGCTACGGCGAGTGGGTGCTGCTGGAGCCGCGCGCGGAGGGCTTCAACTGGTTCGTGTGGCTGGGCCCGGTGGCGCTGGTGCTGGGCGGCCTCTTCGTCATCCTGAAGCAGCGTCAGCCCTTGCCCGAGGGCGCCGCGACCGCGGAAGCCGCGCCGGTCCCCTCCCCTTCCACACCCGCGCCGTCCACGGACGAAGCGGACCCCTACCTCCAGGCCGTGCGCCGGGAGCTGGAGCGCTAAGCCATGCAGCCCGAGCCCACCAACTGGTTGCCCGGAATCATCGTCCTCTCGGTCGCCTTCGTGCTGGCGGCCGCGTGGCTCCTCTACATGAAGATGAAGACGGGGAGCGCGCTGCCGGACACGACGCCGAAGACGGACGGCACGGTGGACGACCTGGCGCAGCGGGCGCAGTCGCTCATCGAGCAGCTGCGCACGCTGGAGGCGGAGAAGCACCACTTCACCGCGGAGCACTACACGGCGGAGAAGGCGCGGCTGGAGAAGGAAGCGGCCGCGGCGCTGCGCGCGAAGGACGAGCACCAGAAGCGGCAGGCGGCAGGAGAGAAGGCGCCCGCGCGTAACGTGCCGGCGCCCTCGGGTTGGGCGTCGCGCAACCCGCAGATGGTGGGCGCGCTGTGGGGTGCGGGCGTGGTGGTCTTCTTCGGCGGGCTGGGCTACCTGCTCGTCTCCGAGCAGAAGCCGCGTGAAGAGGGCCAGATGGGCACGGGCGCGACGCCGCCGGGCATGACGCAGGCCCAGCAGCAGGCGCAGATGCCCGAGGTGAACGACGAGCTGGAGCAGGCGCGCCAGCGGCTGGCGTCGAACCCGGGAGACGTGGAGGCCGCGTCGATGCTGAGCCACGAGCTCATCCGTCAGCAGCAGTTCGACGAGGCGCTGAAGGTGACGCTGAAGGGTCTGGCGGTGGATCCGTTCAACGTGGAGCTGCGGGTGCACCGGGGCGTGCTGCGCGCGGCGTCGCAGGGCGACCTGCAGGGCGCGGAAGCGGAGCTGACGGAGCTGGTGGACACGTGGCCGGACGCGCAGGAGGCGCTCATCTTCCTGGGCAGCCTGTCGCTGCGCCGGGGCGACAAGGCCGGAGCGATTGAGCATTTCGAACGCTTCACGGTGGAAGTGCCCAAGAACATGCAGCCCCCGCAGCTGGCCCCCGCCATCGCACAGCTGAAGGCCGAGGTCGCGCAGCAGCCGCAGTAGGCTGTGCGTCGTGAGGGGCCGGACCTCCGGCCCCGTGAAGTGTGTCCCCCCTGGAGGTGGGCCATGGGTGCATCAGGCTTCTGGAAGGCCGCTGTCACGCGGGTCATCGCTTCGGGCTGCGCGACCGGCGGTTCCGCGACGTATGTGGAGGGCGCCCTGCGCCCCCGTCACTTCGTCTTTCATGACGTAGTGAAGTGGAACGGCGGGGAACCAGGAGGCTGGCGGGCAGCGTGCCTCCACGTCGGCATCGCCCGCGATACGGGGGTATCAAGCCCGTGGTGGTGACTCCTGTAAGGCCAACCACCAACGGAGGCAGGTAGCCATGGTTCCATCCATTGAGGAGCTGCTGGAGATCGCGCGAACCTACTGGCCCTCGCAGGAAGATCCCAATCAGGAACCCAGCCCCGAAGCGGCTGTACCCATGCGCTATGGCGCAGGAAGCTGGCGGAGCCTGGGCCTTGGGACGTCCTGATCGAGCAACTCAGAACGGCGTTCCCAGAGAAAAGCGTCGGAAACATCACCACATCTTCGGATGCATGTTTCTGGTGCGCCATCTATCCAAGTCGTGACCGTGAGCGTTCCGGCCTGCACTGGGTCTACGTCGGCTGCGCCAGCATCATCGCGCCGGTCTACACGGTGTATCGGGTCCAGTTTGAATACGGCGAGCGCCGCAGCTTCCGGCAGCTCGATCTGGAGCCTCCCGCAGTGGAGCCAGCGGTCACGATGGCGAGACTCATGGAGTACACGATGGGGCTGAGCCTGCTGCCCCCTGACATCGCCAACCACCCAGCGCCCGTCTTCGTGGGCTGGAAATCCCCACCGAAGACAACGCTCTTCCACGCCCTCTTCACCAGCTATCCAGACAACCTTCCCTGAACCTCACCCCAGCCTGCGGATGGGCGCGCCATCCAAGAACGCGCGGATGTCCTCCACGGCTTCACGGAAGTACGTCGCGTAGTTCCCCTGGGACACGTAGCCCAGGTGCGGGGTCGCGAGCAGGTTTGGCAACTTCCGCAGCACGTCGTCCGCGGGCACAGGCTCTGTCTCGAAGACATCCACCGCCGCGCCCGCGATGACACCCTGCTGGAGTGCCTCCACCAGCGCCGTCTGATCCACGATGGCCGCGCGTGACGTGTTGATGAGGTACGCCGTGGGCCGCATCCTCGCGAGCTCCACGCGCCCCACCAACCCCCGCGAGCGCTCACCCAGCACCAGGTGGATGGACACGAAGTCGCTCGTCTCCAGGAGCGCCTCCTTCGACGCGGCCCGCGTCACCCCCACCTCCCCTGCCTTCGCATCCGTGAGGTTCGGGCTCCACGCCACGACGTCCATCCCGAACGCCGCGCCCACTCGGGCCACCCGGCTCCCAATCTTCCCCAAGCCCAGCAGCCCCAGCCGCTTCCCGTGCAGGTCCACGCCCACCGAGTGCTGCCACGGGCCGCCCTGCCGGAACGCGGTGCTCTCCCCCACCACGTTCCTCGCGAGCGCCAACAACAACGCCCACGTCAGCTCCACCGGAGGCTCGGTCGCGCTCGCCGTCCCGCACACCGTCACGCCGCGCGCGGTGGCCGCGGCCACGTCGATGGACGCATTCCGCATCCCCGTCGTCACCAGCAGCCGCAGCTGTGGCAGCCGCTCGAGCAGCGCCTTCGGAAACGGCGTGCGCTCCCGCATCACGACGAGCAGGTCGAACGGCGACAGCGCCGCGACCAACTCCTCCTCACCGGAGAAGTGCTCGCGGAACACCGTCACCTCGACCTGTCCGCTCACGGAAGACCAATCCGCGAGCCGCGTGGAAACCCCCTGATAGTCATCCAGGACGGCGCAGCGCAGCTTTTCCATGGCACCCGCCAGGATCCGCCGCGCCGCCCCGAAGCGTCAATTCACCGCGGCCTTCCGCCGACGGAACCGGCGCACCTTCTCCACCAGCTCGTCGGACAGGACACCCTTGACCGCGTTGCGCGTCTGGCGGGCCCACTCCTCGGAGCGCGTGAACCACGTGCCCGCGAAGCCCGCGCCGTGCGCGCGCAGGGACACCGTCTGGCGCTGCTTCGACACCCAGTCGGACTTGTACGTCTCCGTGCCTCGCAGGAAGTCGTACTCCGTCAGCCCCATCTCGATGGCGTCCTTGAACGTCTCGCCCACCAGCACCAGGCCCACGCTGCGGTTGCGCCACGCCGGGTCATACCCGGACTGGAAGTACACGAACGTCTGGCCATGCAGGATGCCATACACGGACGCCACCGCCTGGCCGCCCACCTTCATCGTGTACATCCGCAGTCGGCCCCGCTCCGCCAGCCACTGCGTCGCGTCCCGGTGGAATGCCTCCACCCCGGCGCCCTTGATGCCCTGCGAGCCGCCATCCGACGACCAGCGCAGCGCGTGCAGCCGGAAGAAGTCCGTCATCGGCCCGGCCAGCTGGCCCGGCGCGTCCGTGCGCTCGATGCGGTAACCGTCCTGCTTCTCCAGCCACTTGCGCCGGCGCAGGTAGTTGTCCCGGCGGCCCGTGCGCTTCAAGAACGCATCGAACGGCTCGCCCGGCACCAGCGTCTCGTACGGGCACACGTAGCGCTCCGTCACGCGCACGTCGCCAAACACCTCGCGCGCCACGCCGAGCGTCGTCGAACCCTCGCGCAGGTCCGTCAAATCCAGCACGTCCCACTCGTCGCGCAGCCCCTGGAGCACGTTGAAGAACGCCCGCGTCACCTCCGCCTCGCGGCCCTTGCGCGCCACCACGTCCAGGTAGTCGCTGCCCACGTGCGTCTCACCCAGGAAGCCCAGGCGCCGCACCGGCACTCCGTTCACCCAGCGGTGCTCCAGGCCCAGCGGCAGCAGCCCCACCAGCGTGCCCAGCCGGTCGCGCGCCGTCAGCACCAGCGGCCGCACGTCGGGCGCGATGCGCCGGCACCACGGATACAGCCACTCCCACGCGTTGAACGGACCGGCCGTGCTCGCGTCCAAGAGCGAGTTCCACTCCGCCCGCATCCCCGCCAACTGCGAGGCACTGCCCACCGCCGCCACGTCCAGCCGCGGCGTCAACCTCGGCCCCGACGTCAACTCGTCTTCGCGGATCACCGCGTCACCCCGATGCCTTTCCCGAAGCACTGCCCCGGCCCCCGAGTGCCATTGCAACCCGGGAGCCAGCTCCTGTTCCCTCACGACGCGCGCTTGCTCGGCCGGCGCTCGGACTTCAGCGCCTCCCGGACCACGTCCGCCACCTGCCCCATGACCTCCGGCGACAGGTCCTGATGGCAGGGAATCTCCAGGATGGTGCGCCGCAGTTGCGCGACCTCCGGGAACTCCGACGGGTCGCACGCCGGATGGAAGCGCTTCCAGAAGTCGATGGCGTCGATGCCCTTCTCGCGCAGCTTCGCCAGCAGCAGCTCCTTGTCCTGCACCACCATCGGGTAGAACAGGGGGCTGACGCCCGGAGGCAGCTGGTTGAAGAGCGGCGGCGACACGTCGCGCAGCCTGCCCAGCAGCAGGAAGTAGTTGCGGCGGCGCGCCTCGACGATGGACTCCAGGTCCTGAGCCAGGGCAATCCGCTTCGTCAGCGGGCTCATGCCCAGGTCCACGTGCCGCCGGTCGAAGTGCTGCGTGCCCGTGGCCACGCGCTCGACGCTCGCGGCCTTCACCGCCCCGTGCCCCACCGAGCGCACCAGGCCGCGCAGCCCCCGGCCCACCGCCCCGCCGCGCAGCTCCAGGTTCTGCAAGAGCGCGGACACGGTGTGGCTGAACGTCGACGCCAGCGGCGGCGCCGGCGGCTCTGGCAGGCTGTACGAACGCTTGCCGTTGACGACCAGAGCACCCCCATTGGGAACCGGAAGCGTCTTGTAGAGGCAGAAGATGCCCACGTCGCCCGTGGTGCCCAGCGGCGTCGCGCCGTCAGAAGACAGGAGCGACAGCGCGCAGTCTTCAATCAGCGGGATGCCGTGCTCGTCCGCCAGCTTGCGCATGGCGTCCACCGGCCCCGGGAAGCCCGCGTAGTGGATGAGGTAGAGCGCGCGCGTCTTCGGCGTGATCCGCTTCGCCACGTCCGCCACGTCCACGTCCCAGCGGCTGCCCACGCGGTAGAAGCGCGGGATGGCGCCCGCGTCCACCACCGCCTCCACCTCCACGCCGTGGTGGTAGGCGGGCATCAGCACCTCGCCGCCATCCAGGCGCAGCATCTTGATGGTCAGCCAGACGGCGTTGCGCGCGAAGTAGAAGTAGCGCGCGTTGGGAGACGAGAACGGCGGCAGCGCCCCCGGACGCGGCGGGGCCATCAGCATGCCCGGCCACAGCGTGGGCAGGGACGGCACGAACAGCTTGTCGGTCGTCTTCACTTCTTCCATCGCGCCACCACCTCTTTCGCCGCCGGTACCCACCGGAACTTCGCCGCGCACAGGGCCCGGCCGAAGGCGGTGTCGTTGAACACATAGAGCCAGGTGTGCCGGCGGACCTGATCCGTCCAGTCGCGCTTCCACACCATGTCCGGCCCCAGGAAATCGAACTCGGTGAGCCCCCGGTCCAGGCAGTCCCCCAGCACCTCCTCCATCAGGAGCTGACCGGGGCTGCATTCCTTCAGGGACTCGTCGTAGCCAGGCTTCAGCAGGAAGTAGCGCCCGCCGAACTCCAGGCCGTACTGGAACGCCACCGCGCGCCCATCCACGCGCAGGAAGTACAGCGCCAGGCGGTCGCGGTAGGCCGCGTCCCGCGCAAGCTCCGTGTAGAAGCCGCGCGTCTTCGCGTCCTGCGCCATGGCCGTGCCATTCGCGCCCTTCCAGCCGCTCTGCTCCAGGAGCAGCCCCTCCTCCAGGGTGCCCTCCAGATCCAGCCCGCCGGAGACGCGCTCGAAGGTGACCTTCCCCTTCTCCTCCAGCTTGCGGCGCCGGCGGCGGCAGTTGGCCTTGAACTTGGACGGCAGCTTCGCGAAGTACGCGTCCTTCTTCGCGGGCAGCGGCACGTAGGGCGACTGCAGCGACTCCCACTCACCGGTCGGCAGGCCGCCCTGCTTCGCGGCCTCCAGCAGGCGGAAGCCCACGCCGCCGTCCGGCACGTCCGTCAGCCGCAGCACGTCCCAGCCGCCCGTCGCGCGCAGGTGCGCGAGGAAGGCCTGGGCCGCGGCATCCGGCTCCCGCGCCAGCATGTCGAAGCGGCAGGAGTGTGCGTTGGCCGCGGAGGTGAGCTGACGGACGGGCACGCCGTACATCGACGTGCGCTCCTCCACCAGCGGCAGCGCGGCGGTGAGCGTTCCATCCTCGCCGCGAAGCAGCAGCACGCGCATGCGCGAGCCGGCGGCGAAGTTGTCCAGCCACAGCCGCAGGAACTCATGCCGGTAGAACAGCTCGTGGGAGGTGGTCTCCACGAGCTGGTTCCACTCGGCTTCCAGGGACATGAAGGCCGCCCGGTCGTTGACTTCCACGACCTGGGAGGCGGCCGAAAGTTGAATGGCTTCCATGTGAGAGGGCCCCAAGGTGGTGATGGCCAGCGCGGCCTACAACCCGCTGCGCGCCATCTTCAGCAGGCAGGCAGCGACCTTGCGGCTGTCGTGTCGGATCTTGGAACCTTCCTTGAGGAGGTCCGCCTGCACCGGAATCACGCCGGAGGACAAGAGCTCCCGCGTCTCCGCCGTGACCATGAAGGAGCCCTTGCGCGCATAGCGCTGGATGGACTCCTCCGAGGGCGCCCGGCCGTTGACGAGCACCGCGTCCAGCACCGGCCCCACGTGGTCGATGACGGCCTGCACGTGGTCCAGGCAGTTCATGCCGTCCGTCTCACCCGGCTGGGTCATCAGGTTGGCCACCATGACCTTCAGCGCGCGCGTCTCCTTCAGCGCCTGGGCCACGCCGTCCACCAGCAGGTTGGGCAGCACGCTCGAGTACAGCGACCCCGGCCCGATGGCGATGAGGTCCGCCGAGTAGATGGCCTCCAAGAGGCCGTCCACCGGAGGCGGAGAGCGGGGGCTGAGCGACACCCGGCGCACGCGGCCCTGGGCACGGCAGATGTTGCGCTCGCCCACGACCTCCGTGTCGTCATGCATCTGGGCCACCAGCTGCACCGACGCGAGCGTGCTGGGCAGCACCTGGCCCTGCGCTCCCAGCAGCTCCCCGGACAGCCGCACCGCCTCCAGGAAGTCGCCCTTCAGCTCCGCGAGCGCCGCGATGAGCAGGTTGCCCACCGCGTGGCCGGCGAGGCCCTTCGCGCCCCCGAACCGGTACTGGAACACGTCCTTCAGCGCGCTCTTGCCGCCCGCGAGCGCCACCAGGCAGTTGCGGATGTCGCCCGGGGGCAGCATGCCGTGGTTGCGGCGCAGGCGGCCGGAGCTGCCGCCGTCGTCGCTCATCGCCACGACCGCGGTGATGTCCACGCCAGGCTGGCCGCCCTTGGGGGAGGCCTTGCGGGCCAGCCCCTTCAGCACCATGGGCAGGCCCGTACCGCCGCCCATCGCGACGATGCGCGTGGGACGGTTCTTCGGCGCCTGCAGCAGTTCGTTGCGCTCCACGCCCTGCTGCTTGTTGCGCGCGTCGTCCTGGCTCCACTGCTCTGAGAACGGTGCGTCCACGTCCATGCCCACCATGTTCCGACCCCCTCGCCCATCCCAATCCATGGCTACCCACCCTTGGCATCCCGGCCTCCCCCGACAACCGGAGGCCGCGGACGGTCACCAACATCCACTGCTGAACTGTGTTACCGCGCCCCACGTCCCAGCAGCACGTGCCGGACCGTGTGGAAGATGATGCCGACGTCCAGGAACAGCGACCCGTTCTTCACGTAGTACAGGTCGAACTCCAGCTTGTTGCGCGCGTCCTCCACCGAAGCGCCGTAGGGGTAGCGGATCTGCGCCCAACCCGTGATGCCCGGCTTCACCGCCTCGCGCACGCCGTAGAACGGAATCTGCTGCTTGAGCTGCTCGGTGAACACCGGGCGCTCCGGACGGGGCCCCACGAAGCTCATGTGGCCCAGCAGCACGTTGAACACCTGCGGAATCTCGTCGATGCGCGTCTTGCGGATGAACTTGCCCACCCGGGTGACGCGGTCGTCGTTGGAGCGCGCCCACACCGCGCCGTTCTTCTCCGCGTCGGTGCGCATGCTGCGGAACTTCCAGAGTGGATACGCCCGGCCGCCCAGGCCCACGCGGTCCTGCCGGTAGAAGACGGGGCCCTTGGAGTCCAGCTTGATGGCCAGCGCCACCAGGATGAGGAAGGGCGAAGCCATCAGGAGGAGCAGCGAGGCCACCGCCACGTCGAACACGCGCTTGAAGGCCCGGCGCAGGGGCGAAACCGTCATCTCATCCGCGAAGGCGAAGTCGCTGGCGCGCAGGAACTGCACCGGGATGCGGCGCAGCACGCGCTCGCAGAAGCCCGCCGCGTCGTACACCCGCCGCCCGTCCAGCCGGCAGCGCAGGAGCGCCTCCACCCAGTTGGCGCCGCGCATGTCATCCGCGGCCTGCACCACGTAGGAGGCGTTGAGGCGCGCCGCCATCGCGTCCAGCGGCTCCTCCACCTTGCGCGGGTCCACCAGGGCCACCACGCGGAAGGAACCCTCGCCGCCGTCTTCAATGGCGCTCGCCACCGCGCGGGCCTTGAGGCCATCCCCCACGACGAGCACCGCGTCGGGCTCACCGACCAGCGCCCGGATGGAGACGCGCACCACGAGGGTGCCGGCCAGGGCGCCCATCGCGCCGCCCAGCAGCGTCCCGGGGGGCAGCACCACCGGCAGGGCCAGCGGCAGGAGGAGCATCACACCGCCCGCCACCATCGCGGTGACGCCCGCGGCCTTGAGGAAGCGGTAGCCGCGCGTCCGGTCCTCGGCCGCGATGCGCAGGTCGTACAGGTCCAACAGGTACAGCGTGAACTGGAAGGTGACGACGAAGGCCAGGCCCAGACCCACCAGCGTCGGCCACATCGTGGCGAACGGGGGCTGGGTGCCCAGGGGCGCGAAGAGGGCCGCGCAGGCCGCGGCACCCGCGACACAGGCCAACGCGATCGCCGAGGACTCGGCGAGGAAGAACGTCAGTTTCTTGGCTGAAAAATAGTGGTGGAAAACGCGAAGCACGTGACTCCTCCAACCCCAACCCGCCGCCGCTCCAGGCCCCCCGCCCATCGCACCTCATCGGTGCGAGGAGCGGGTCGGGCCACGAATCACTTCAACTCGACAACCAACCGCTACTTCTTCACGTAGTTCTTCAGGTACGGGGTCGCGTTCACTTCCGCCCCGTTGAGCACGCAGCCCACCAGCGCCGCGCCCGCCAGCTGCTCCACCGCCTGGTTCACCACCTTGGAGGGGGTGACGTTGGCGCGGATGACCATCAGCACGCCGTCCATCTGGTGGCCGAGGATGGCCGCGTCCGCGAACGGCAGCGTGGGCGGCAGGTCCACATACACCTCGTCGAAGCCCTCGCGCACCGCCTTGAGGAACTGCTTCATGCGGGCGCTGGCCAGCACCTGGGTGCTCTCCTCCGGCGTGGCGCCGGCGGGGATGACCGCCAGCCGCGTGGAGTTGAAGCGGCGCACCACGTCGCGCACGTCGCACTCACCGGCCAGCAGCTCCGCCAGGCCCTGCTTGTTGCGCATGCCCAGCGTGGGGGCCACCTGCCCCCGGCGCAGGTCCGCGTCCACCAGCAGGATGCGGCGCTCCGGGTTCGCCCGGGCCGCGGCCAGGGCCAGGTTCACGCTCGTCACCGTCTTGCCCTCGCCGGGCATCGCGGAGGTGAGCGCCACCACCTTCATCGGGCGCTGCTCGCGCATGCGCTCCAGGCGGTAGTACAGGGTGCGGTACTGCTCGGCGGCCGCGGAAGCAGGGGCCGTGAGCGTCACCACCCGGCGGTCCACTGCGTTCGAGGAAGCCGCGCTGTCGTCCACGCGGGGGAGGAAGTTACCGGCCCGCTCCATCGTCGAATCCATCTGAGTTCTCCAATCCTTTCCGTATGGGGTCGGCAATTAGTTCAGGGAAGTAGGCGAGGAGACGCTGTTCTTGCTCCCAGCCATCGGCATCAAGATCCGCTTCTCCGTCTTGCCTTGCATGTTCGGGACCACCGCCAGGACAGGCAGCGTGATGCGCTCGCGGACCTCGGTGCCATCGCGCAGGCTGTCGTCGCGCATCTCGAGGACGGTGCCGGTGAGGACGCCCAGCGCCAGGGCCACCAGGGCGGCGATGAGCAGGCCCGTCATGCGGTCAGGGCGAGCAGGCGAGGAAGGAACACCGGCGGGCGAGATGACATTGAACAGGCTCTTGGCGCTCTTGGCCTCCAGCTCCTGGGCGATCTCCGCCTCCACCTTGCGGCTCACCACGCTCTGGTACTTGGTGCGGGCGATTTCGTAGTCCCGGTTCATGACCGCCAGCTCCTGGGCCCAGCGCGGGGTGTTGTTCAGCCGCGCCTGGTACGCCTCGGCCTGCTTCTGGAGGTCCACGATGTCCTTCTGGATGTTGGTGATGAGCGTGGCCACGCGGGTGCGCTCGTTGCGCTCGGCGTACATGCGGCCTTCCGCGTCCTTGCGCTGGGCGCTGATGTCACCCAGCTCACGCTCCATCCGCTTCACTTCCGGGTGGTCCGGCGTCCACTGCGTCTTGGCCTGCGTGAGGGTGCGGGACAGGCCGCTCTCCGTGGCCTCCAGGCGGCCGGCCTCGCTGTCCGCGGCGTTGCGGGCGCGGGCCAGGTCGGAGCGGCGGGCTTCGGCGCTGCGCAGCTCCTCGGACTTCGTCTGCAGCTGGGCGCTGATGCGCTCCAGGCCGCGCATGTTCATCTCCATCTGCTCGGGCAGCTCGCCCAGGTGGTCCACCTTGAACCTGGAGATCTTGCTCTCCCAGGAGGACACGGCCTTGCCCATGGCGACCATCTCCTCGGTGAAGAGGTCGGTGGCGCGGGCCGCCTGCGTCTGGCGGATCTTCAGCGTCTCCTCGGAGAAGATGGCCGGCAGGCGGTTGGCCACCTGCGCCACCACCTGCGGGTCGCGGCCCGCGTAGGTGAGCTCGAAGGCCGTCTCACCCTCGACGCGCACGGTGAGGTCCTTGCGCATCTGCTCCACCGCCGCCTCGATGCCCTTATCGGACACGAGCTCCGGGTAGAGGTTCATCTCCTCGATGGCCTTCTGGAGCACCGGCCGCGCCAGCAGCTCCTGGCGGACGGTGACCAGCCGCTGCTCGATGAGCTCGCTCACCGTGCGCTGGACCATCTCCTCGCCGGGGCGCTGCGGCTCCACACGCACCACCACGGACGCTTCATAAATGCTCGGCCGGGTCATCACGATGGCCGCACCCAACACGAAGATTGCTGCAGCGATCGCCCCCACCAGGGCCTTGCGGCGCCACAGCGCCGAAAGCAACTGGTCCGCCGTCATCCCACGCTCCATGATCCGCTCCTCCATCCTCGTAGCTCTCAAAGGTTGCCTACCAAGCTGTCATGACCAGACGGAGGGCGAACACGTTGCGTGTCAGGTCCCCCGCCCCAG
This sequence comes from Corallococcus sp. M7, assembly GCF_054512695.1. Classification (NCBI taxonomy): domain Bacteria; kingdom Pseudomonadati; phylum Myxococcota; class Myxococcia; order Myxococcales; family Myxococcaceae; genus Corallococcus; species Corallococcus sp. M7. Next base: position 3,619,153 of record NZ_CM137252.1, on the reverse strand, counting down.
CGACATCCGCCGCACCCACCTGCGCGATGCGGTCGAACGCGCCCTGCAGCGCCAGCTTCCGGCTCAGCCGGTACTCGACGCCTGCTCCCACCGCATAGCCCTGCGACACGTTCGTGGTGTTTCGCCACTGCGTGTAGTTCTCACCGGGCGCCGTGCCGTTCCGGAAGAAGCTGGCCGCCCCGAAGGCCGACAGCTTCTGCGTGAAACGATGCGCCCCCATCACCGACGCGTAGTCCGCCCACACCGCGCCGGAAAAACCGCTCGCGCCCACCAGGTCGTGACCCATGGCGAAGCCGAAGTCACTGCGTTCACCCTCGCGCACCAGCTCCACCGCCACGCGAGGCAGCCACCCGCCGCGTGACGCGTCCGAAGGCAGGTAGCGCACCGGCCCGCCCCGGAGGGTGAGCGTGGTGGGCCGCGTCAGCCGGTAGCGCAGGGCCGCGGAAGCGCCGTGCGCCTGGCTGTAGTCCTGGTCGTACAGGAAGCCCTGGTAGCGGTACTCGGCGCCCAGGGACAGCCGGCGCGTGGTGCGGTACCACAGCTCCACCGAAGGGGTGTGCGCGTAACCCGCCACCCGCCCCGGCTCGATGATGCGCGTCGCCTCGAACATGTAGTTGCCGCGCACATCCATGCGCTCCGTGACGCGGCTGGTGAGTCCCAGCTTCGTCTGCGCATAGAAGGTGGGCGCCGTGGAGCGCGCCAGGCCGTCACGCGGCAGCGACGTGGGGTCGGTGACGCGGAAGACCCGCGCGCTGGCATCCAGCCGCAGCCGCCGGGACAGCACGTCCCGGAAGCCCACGCCCGCGCGGTGGTCCACCGTCGTCTTCCCGGAGCCGTGCCGCGCGAGGACGTCCGTGGCGTAGAAGGACTCGAGCGTCAGCTGCTCGTTCTTCACGTCCAGGCCCAGCCGCGGAGACAGCTTCGTCATGAACTGTCCGTTGGTTCCCGCGCCGCCCAGCCGGATGTCGTTGTCGAAGCGCTCCTCCGCCGTGAGGCGGAGCCGAGGCTCCAGGATGGTGGCCGCCTGCGCGGCCGGCGCGGCGATGAGACAGCCTGCAATCACTGCCCGCTTCCAGTTGCCCCTCACCGCCGCCCTCCCGTCCTGACCCACGCCCACGTTCGTCGCTTCCCGATGTCTGTCTTTGAAGTCCGCTCGCCCGTCCCGCTTCACGGGACGACGACGGTGTCACCCGGCCGCAGGATGACGCTCTCGCCGTCGGGGGAGACCAGGTCGCTGTAGCGCACCGGAATCTGCCCGCCCTTGCCGTCCGTGCGGATGACCACGATGCCGTCCGAGTTGGCGAAGTCCGTGAAGCCGCCGGCCAGCGCGATGGCCTGCAGCAGGGACACGCGGCCACGCAGCGGGTAGGCGCCCGGGTGGGCCACCTCGCCCGTGACGAACACGCGGCTGCTGTTGACCTCGCGGACGATGACCGTCACGCGCGGCTCCTGCACATACGGAGACAGGCCCGACTTGAGCGCCTCCGCCAGCTCCGTGGGCGTCTTGCCCGCGGCTTGAATCTCACCCACCATCGGAATGGAGATGAAGCCGTCGGGACGCACCGGCACCGTGCGCGACAGCTCCTGATCACGCCACACGCTCACGTCGAGCACGTCCTCGCGGCCGATGCGGTAGGGCTGCTCCGCGTTGTCGACCTTCAGCGTCTGCTGGTGAGCACAACCCGACAGGAGGAGCATCCCCATCACCGTCCAGAACCCCGTGCGCCGCATTCCCATCTTCCGCTCTCCTTCGTTCACTGATGTTCCGCGCGAGCTACCGTTCACACGCCCTGAAGGGCCGGGTGGCTCGCTTCTGGCGGAGGCTCTTAGCAGCGCGTGTGCCAGCGGCCGGGGAGAGGGAAAACCCTTGGAATGCAGTGGGTTACGGCGTGCCACATCAGGCGCACATGGGCGCATCCGGGAAAAATTCCGGTCCTACCCCGGTGTTCGCCCCTGTGCTTTCTGCCGATCGCTTCCACGGGGTGGAAGAGGATTGCCCAACGTGGGCCCCGTACCTTCCACGCACTTCCGGGCTCCCTCTGGGCCCCCCGTGCCAAAGCCCTGGCACGCGTCTTGATAAGGGTCTGGGCGTCGGACAGCGGTAGTGGTTCAGGGGTCCAATTCAGTCCAGAGGGGGACAGCGGATGGGCAAGGTGGCAGGGGCGGTGGGGGTGGTCTTCATGCTCGGAACCAGCATCGTGGGGCTGATGGGGGCGTCGCTGGGCAACAGCGTCGAAGCCGGCGTGCTGGGGATGGTGGGCCTGGCCCTGTACGGCGGCAGTTCGCTCTTGAGCGGCAAGGCGGCGGAGCCCGCGGGCGTCGCGAAGCAGGCTTGAGCCCAAGCGCCAGCGAAGTCTGAAACGCTGTAGGAAGCACAGGGCCTTCGGGCCGGATCAGCGAAGTGGGAAGCCAGGCTTCCTCCCGCTGCCGGCCCGTGGGCCCTTGTCGTTTTTGGGGCCCTGCCCTTCCCTTCACCTCAAGGCTGGTGCGGCCCGGCTTCCGGAGCGTGGGAGGCCTGCGCTTCCGGCAACGCGCGCGGCTCCTCCACGACGACGCGCGGCGGAACCTCCTGCTCCGGCAGCGGCTGCTGTTCGGTGCCCTGGGCCTCCTGACGGCGCAGGCGCAGGGCCCGGCTCCACAGCGCGATGCCGGCCCACGCGCCCACGAGCGCCGCGGGCACCGCCACGACGTGGGGCCAGTAGAGCGCGACGCCGGCCAGGGCCAGCGGCACCACGCCCGCGCCGAAGACGACCTTGGATTCGGTGCGGCCCAGCTCGCGGTGGTTGGTGACGGCGGCGCCCACGGTGTTGCCCAGGCGCACCGCGCCCGCGGCCGCGCGGCTCATGCTGCCCCGCCGGCCGCGAGGTCTCCGCTGTGCGCGAGGCAGCGGAGGCGCGGCGCTCATGCGGCGTGCCCTTCCGCTGAGCACGACCTCCGTCGCGTGCTCCAGGTCCTGGAGGTACATGTCCTCCATGCACCGGGCGAAGGGGGCGTCCTCCACGGCGACGTCGATCTCGGAGTTGCCCAGCCAGCTCGCGGGGTTGAGGTTGGACGAACCGACGCGCGCCCAGGTGCCATCCGCCACCGCCGTCTTGGCGTGGAGCATGGTGCCATTCCATTCATAGACGCGGATGCCGGCCTCCAGCAGCGGGCGGTAGCCGGCCTGGGTGAGCGGGCGCAGCGCGGGGATGTCGCTGCTGCCGGGCACGAGCAGCCGCACGTCCACGCCGTCGCGCGACGCGGCCCGGAGCGCCTGCACATAGGTGGCGGTGCCCACGAAGTACGCGTCGGTGAGCCACAGCCGCTTGCGCGCGAGCGACGCGATGAGCTGGTCCACGCGGAAGAGGCCCGCGCTCCAGGGCACGCCGGCCACCACGCGCAGGGACACCTCCCCCATGGGCAGGGAGGCGCGAGCGGACAGGCAGCCCTCTTCATCCAAGGGAGGGCCCACGGTGCTCCAGCCCTGGGCGAAGGCGCGCACCAGGTCCGCCACCGCGGGGCCGCGAATCTCCAGGCCGGTGTCGCGCCACGGGGCCACGCCCTTCTCCACGTCGCCCACCCACTTGTGGCTCACGCACAGGCCGGAGACGAAGCCCACCTCGCCGTCCACGGTGAGCGTCTTGCGGTGGTTGCGGCCCAGCCACGCCAGGGGCCGGTCGAACTGGAAGGGATTGAACGAGCGCACCTCCACGCCCGCCTCGCGCAGGAAGCGCCAGTAGCGGCGGGACGCGGGGCCCTGGCAGCCCAGCCAGTCATAGAGGACGCGGACCTGCACACCGTCGCGGGCACGGGCGGCCAGCGCGTCCGCGAAGGCGCGGCCCACGTCATCGTCTTCGATGATGTAGTTCTCGAAGAGGATGGAGCGCTCGGCCTGCTGGATGGCGCGCAGCCACGCGGGGTAGTTCTCGCGAGCGTCGCGCAGGAGCTTCACGTCGTTTCCCGTCACGAGCGGCGCGCCCGCGGCGCGGGAGAAGACCTGTTCGGCCAGGTTGTGCTGCCGGCCGCTGATGCCCGATGACTTCACGATGGCCACGGCGTGTCTCCTCGGGAAATCGGGGCGCGCCCGAAGGCTCTGGGTGAGGTGCTGTCCCCTGGGGACGGTCGCAAGGGCTTCACGTGAAGGGATTCCAGCGCGCTCGCGCGGGCGTCGAGGGCCTGGCTGCCCGGCTGTCCTCCCCTCGAGTCTGGGGACCGGGGGATGCGCTGTGTGGAGCGGGCCTGCATGAGCAACCTCTCCGCGAGGGCGATGTCCGACGGATTCCTGCTTCCTACCCTTTCCCGCGCGTCTCCGCCCAGGGGGACGGGAGCGAGGAGGAGACGACAGCGTGAACGAACCAGCCCCTGCCCTGCCCCGCCTGTCCTTCGACTTCCTGGAAGGCGCCGACTTCAGCGACGGCGTGCACCACGAGTGGCTCCTGACCAACGGCCGAGGGGGCTACGCCTCCGGCACGGTGGTGGGCTGCAACACGCGCCGCTACCACGGCCTGTTCATCCCCACCCTGGAGAAGCTGGGCCGCACGGTGCTGATGGCCCGGCTGGAGGAGACGGCCCTGGTGGACGGAGAGCGCTACCGGCTCACGTCCGAGGAGCATGACGACGGCACCACCCTGGAGGACGGCGCGAGGCACCTGCGGCACTTCCACCTGGAGGGGCTGATTCCCGTCTGGGAGTACGCGGTGGGGCGTGCGCGGCTGAGGCGCCGCTGCGTGATGGTGCACGGCGAGGACACGGTGTTCCTTCAGTGGGAGCATCTGTCCGGTCCGGACGTGACGCTGCACCTGCGGCCGTTCCCGGTGCTGCGCCCGCATGACGGGCCGCTGTTGAAGGACGTGGGAGAGGCCATCGTCACGCTGCGAGGCCCGCTGGTGGAGCTGCGCAACGGAGAGGACGGTCCGATCCAAAGGATGCGGCTGTATTCGGACGGGCCCACGCCGTACGTGAGCCTGGCGGAGACCTCCAGGCCGCAGCACCTGCGGACGGAGAAGGCGCGCGGCTACGACTTCACGGAGGTGCAGCACTCGCCGGGCCACTTCACGGCGACGCTGAAGCCCGGGAGCACGCTCTCCTTCGGGCTCACGGTGGAGGCGCCAGGGCACCTGCTGGAGCGGAATCCCAAGGAGGTCTTCGAGCGGGAACTGGGCAGACAGGAGCGCCTGTTGGAGCGCGCCCCGGAGCATGGGCGCACGGGAGTGCCGGCGCGGCTGGTGTTGGCGGCGGACCAGTTCATCATCGATCCGCCAAGGCCCGCGGACGCCGCGTGGGCACGGTCGATGGGATTGGACGCAAGGAGCGTCATCGCGGGCTACCCGTGGTTCACGGACTGGGGCCGGGACACGATGATCAGCCTGGACGGGCTGACGCTGGCCACGGGGCGCTACCGCGAGGCGGCGGCCATCCTGCGCACGTTCCAGCACTACGTGCGGGACGGGCTGATTCCGAACTACTTCCCGGACGGAGAGAACGAGGGCGTCTACCACACGGCGGACGCGACGCTCTGGTTCTTCCACGCGGTGGACCGCTACCTGGAGGAGACGGGGGACGAAGCGCTGCTGCGAGACCTGTTCCCGACGCTGCAGGACATCGTGGCGCATCACCAGAAGGGCACGCGCTTCAATATCGGCGTGGACCCGGCGGATGGGCTCCTGCGACAGGGGGCGGAGGGCTACCAGCTCACCTGGATGGACGCGAAGGTGGAGGGCTGGGTGGTGACGCCCCGCCGGGGCAAGGCGGTGGAGATCAACGCGCTGTGGTTCAACGCCCTGCGCCTGATGGCGGGCTGGGCGGAGCGGCTGGGGCTGGAGTCAGGGCCGTACCGGGGCGCGGCGGAGAAGGCACAGGGCAGCTTCAATCAGCGCTTCTGGAACGAAGCGGGCGGGTGTCTCTACGACGTGGTGGACGGAGAGGACGGCCGAGAGGACGCGAGCGTGCGGCCGAACCAGGTCTTCGCCATCTCGCTGAAGCATCCGGTGCTCAAGCGGGACAAGTGGGCGCGGGTGCTGGAGGTGGTGCGCCGTGAGCTGGTGACGCCGGTGGGGCTGCGCAGCCTGGCGCCGGGGAGTAGGGACTACAAACCGAAGTACGACGGAGACCTGCGGGCCCGCGACGCGGCCTATCACCAGGGCACGGTGTGGGGCTGGCTCATTGGCCATTACGTGGATGCGACGTTGAAGGTGTCCCCGGACATCAAGGCCGCGAGGGCCCTGCTGTCTGGAATGGAGGACCACCTGTCACATGCGGGGATTGGCCAGATTTCAGAAATCTTCGATGCGACGGAGCCCTACCGTCCGCGAGGCTGCTTCGCCCAGGCCTGGAGTGTCGCGGAGGCGCTGCGGGTGTTCAGCAAGACCAACGTGGGGTGATCAGGCTTTCTCAAGCTTCCGCAGCCATCTGGCGGACTTCGCATGTCCCTGGCTCGCGGCATCACGGAAGTGACGCATGGCGCGCGCCTTGGACTGGGGCACGCCCTCCCCGTTCGCGAACATCAAGCCCAGGTTGAAGGACGCGCTGGCATTCCCCTGCTGCGCCGCCAGTCGGAACCAAGCAAAGGCACGCAAGGCATCGGTAGGAAGGCCCACGCCATTGGAGTAGTTGTAGCCCAGGGCCAGCTGGGCTTCCGCGTACCCTCCCCTCGCGGACATTTCGTAATACGCATTGGCTTTCTTCAGGTTCTTGCGGACGCCCTTTCCCAGCTCATACGCAAGACCGACGTTGTAGGCCGGAACCGGGTGTCCCTGGCGTGCGTGCTTCCGGTAGAGCCGGACCGCTTCCTGCTGCTGGTGGGCCTCGGTGCTCTCGAACAGGAGATACGCCAGGTTTCCCTCGGCGACGGCGAACCCCAGGGCGGCGGCCCGGCGATACCACGCCTCCGCGAGGGCCTTGTCCTTTCGGGCACCCCGTCCATTGTCATAGGCGAGGCCCAGGTTGAATGCCGCGACATCGTCCCCCATCGCTGCTGCCTTCTCCGTCCACATCCGGGAGCGCTTCGGGTCACGCCGGACGCCATCTCCGTAGAGAAAGTGGAGCCCCACGTTCGTCATGGCCTCCATCTTCCCGAGCCGCGCCGCCGCGAGATAGGCCTCGAAGAGGGCCTTGCGGTCGTCAGGCCGCGCCTCCTCGAGCGTCCACGCCCGGTCCATGGCCGCGTCCGCCAGGGACCTGACGGTGGGAGTCTTCCTTCGCACTCGCGTTTCCATTCCGGCCTACACGACATGAGCCAGACAGACCTGACCCGCGCGGTCATCACCCCGGTGAATGCGCCCGGCCTGAAGCGTGTGCGGCAGCTGGGTTCCCAGCTCAGCTCCGTCCTCTGGGACAAGCTTTGCTTTGACCCCTCAGGCACCCGGCTGCTCGCGAAAGCCGACTCCCGCCTGCGGTGGTGGAACCTGGACACAGCGACGGACGTCGCCAGCGGATCGGTGGAGTTGAAGATGGAGCCCATCGAGGCCCTCTTCCACGGCTCGAGTCACATCGTGACCGCGGGGCCGCCGGTCGCGGAGGCCGTTGTTTCCTGGCGGCCCCGGCTCATGGCCTTCTCCACGACGGACGGCTCGCTGTGGCGTGAGCAGACCCTCTCCGCGCCCGCCATCGGCCTGGCCATGTCCCGGGACGGTGTGCTGCTGGCCATCCTGGAACGTGGCGAGGCCCTCCTCTGGGACGTGGCGGGCTGGAAACGGATTCGTGACCTGCTAGGCGTTGAGTGGCACGTCGAGGTCAAGGCGTGTGCATTCTCCCATGACTCACGCTTCGCGGCCGCGATTGTGTCGTATTACAACCATGAACAGGCGGCTCTCTACCTCTGGGACCTGAAGGCGAGTGCCCATCCCTGGGTTCATCCACTTGGGTTTGAGTTCGCGGCGGGCGTTGCATTCCACCCCACGCGGCCCCTGCTCGTCGCGAGAGGCGTCCACGAGGTCGTGGTCATGGATGTGCATGAGCGCCGCGTCCTGAAGAGGTTCAACGACTACCATCATTACGTGAGCAATATCGACTTCAGCCCGGATGGGAAGTTGATGGTCTCCTCATCTGACACCCATGGCTTCGCGGTCTACCACTTCGATACCGGCGAGGTGCTGTTCAGCCACTCCGACGACAGTGAGCTCCCTACGGGTGATGCGGTCTTCTCACCTGATGGCCGATTCGTTGCCGTGGCACAGGGAGACGGAACCGTGGGCCTGTGGGGTGTAAGCACCGCGCCTTGACGCCCCAAAATCAGACGTGCCATGAAAACCCCTGAGGTGGCGGGGAGGCCACTTCAGGGGGGAAGCCATGAACTTCCGTCGTAACAATTTCCTCTGGTTCGTCTTCGTCACGACCTGCTTGCTGCTTCGCGCGGGCAACCTCGTGGGGGCCGGGATCTTCGCGACGGTGGCGCTCGCCGGGAGGTGGACCTACTTCCGGGTCACCCAGGGTCCCCCGCCGACGAGTGACACCCTGCTCGGAGCGTACGAAGCCCCGCCCACAACGCATCATTCAATTTGGGGACCATTCTCTTCGCGAATGCCAGTGGCTTCGAAGTACGCAGCGACTTCCTGCTTAGGAAAGCCGCTCAAACACGCGGTCTCCAACCCTTTGAGCTGCTTCAGGGGCGTAAGATCGCCCACTACGCGCATGAGACACAGATGTTTGAGTTGCGTCAGCTTCGCAAGCGGCGCTAGCGACTCCATGTGCAGCTTTTTTCCGGAGGCATCCCACCCCGGCGTGGTCTCCAGCGACAGCGCCTCCAGGCGTTTCAAGGCGCCAAGCGGCGCAAGATTCGTCACTTTGGGAAAGTGCAGAATGCGCAGGCGACGAAGTTTGACGAGCGCAGAGAGCGGCGACAGATCAGGTCCAGGATAGGTCGCGATGATGAGCGTTTCCAAGTTGGCAAACGCTGCCAGCGGTTCGAGCGACCGGAATTTGCAGTGCCAAATTTTCGCCTCGTTGTACGCAAGCGGATTGTCGATTTGCGGAAACTGCTTGGCGGGATCACGTATGAGTTCAAGACGCTTCACGACACACGCTCCCCGAGCTTGGAAACGCTCTCTTGGAGGCGAGTCGCACCTGAATCATGAAGCCTGCGCACCGCGATGCGCTTGGCGAGCGTCTCCTGATCGAGCACCTCACCTGCAATTTTCGCAACCACCGCAACCGTGGCCGCAGGGTATGCGTAGGACTCTGGGCACGCGAGAACATCGTCGATCGAGCCTGCCTCTTCGCCGTCCAGATACAGAACGAAGCCGTGTTTAGTGGCCTTCGCGGTCACTGCAGGTTCGGTGATGGGAAGCACGTGCTGCTTCATCAGCTGCCACATTTGCAATCGCCGGCCCGTCGTATTCATGCGCACTCACTGCCCTTCGAGCGAATCCAAGAACGCATCCAGTTCATCTTCTGTTGGCGCTTTGCTCTTCGCGGCTGGTCGTTTCTTTTTTGCGCTCTCGCTCGCCTTCCCGGGGTGAGCCTTCTTTCACTTCGCAAAACGCCCATCAATGCGTTTCAAAACCACATCAAGATTCTTCCACGTATCCTTCACATGGTACTCACTTGGCAATTTGCCGGCGAGCAGCTTCTCTTGGTCCTTGTTAAACATCTCAGCGTAATAGTCGGCCGCAAACTTCTGCCCCTCACGCGTGAGCATGCTCGCTGCAAACACACCGTCCGCCTTCGCGTACACCCGCGCGCCCGTCATCTTCCGAGCACGCACCGCACGCTGTTGCCGTGCCGGTATGCCTTCACTCGCCATTCCGCGCGTGATTGCCCACGCGATGAACATTCCCGTGTGCACGAACGCTCGCTGCTTCGAAAGCCCAGTTGGATACTCGCCCTCGTAGTGCCACGTCGCTTTGTCGTATGCCATCTGCACCAACTTATCTGAACCCATTAGAGCCGACCTCAGAATTGGCGCAGGAGGATGAGAGCGCAGTCGAGATGGAGAAACCCGAGGAAGTTCTCGGCCTTCACCTCGTAGCGGGTGACGAGGCGACAGAAGAAGTGGAGCCAGGCGAAGAAGCGTTCCACCTTCCAGCGTCGCTTGTAGCGCCGCAGCTCGCGCCCATCCTGCGTGGCCTTGCGCTTACGGCCCCGTCGGTGTGGAGCACTTCCCGCGCTTCGTCTTTCCGACGCATCCGGTGCGCAGCCCCCTCAGAATGCCGTTCCGCAGTGGGCGCGCGTCCGTCGGTGGCCGCCCGGGTCGGTCTTCCCGCTTCGGCTTTCGCTCGGGCAGCGGCTCTACCGCCTCTTGTACCTGCGCTACAGAGAGAAGGCTGAGCCCTTCCAGCAACTCCTCTCCACGTTCGAGCTGGAATAGCGCCCGGAGTACGATGGCGCGCGAAACGCCTCCCTGAGCTAGGGTGCGCCGCCATGGCGACTCCGCGGTACTGGTTGATCAAGAGCGAACCCTCCGTCTACGCATACGCGCAGCTGGAGAAGGACGGCAGGACGGAGTGGACGGGCGTGCGCAGCTTCGAGGCGCGCAACAACATCCGGGCCATGACGCCCGGGGACCTGTGCCTCTACTACCACTCCAATGAGGACAAGGCCGTCGTCGGCGTGGCGTGCGTCCTCTCCAAGCCGGGCCCCGACCCCACCGCCCCCGGCGAGGACTGGGCCTCCGTGGACGTGGGCCCCGTCGTCGCCTTCACCACGCCGGTGACGCTGGCCACCATCAAGGCCACGCCCGCGCTCAAGGACTTCCCGCTCATCACCCGCAGCCGCCTCAGCGTGACGCCCACCCCCGTGGAGCACTTCAAGCTCGTCCTTGAGATGGGCAAGACGAAGCTCCCGAAGACCTCCGCCGCCAAACCCAAGCCGAAGGCCAAATCCAGAGCAACCCCATGAGCGCAGCCCGCGAAGTCCGCGCCGACTTCGACCGAGCCACCATCGTCGTGTACCAGGCCTACTCGGACGCCATCGCCGACGTGGCCGTGAAGCAGCAGAGGTTCGGCCCGCCGTTCTCCGTGGGCCGGATGACGTGGATCAAACCCAGCTTCCTGTGGCTCATGCACCGCTCCAACTGGGGCAGGAAGAGCGGCCAGGAGCGCACGCTCGCGGTGCGCATCAAACGCTCCGGCTGGGAGGAGGCCCTGTCCTCCGGCGTCCTCACCGGCTTCGAGCCGAAGGCCCACGGCTCGCCGGACGCGTGGCGCAAGGCCTTCGACACCGCGCCCGTCCACATCCAATGGGACCCGGAGCGCAGCTTGCGCGGCGCGGGCCTGCCCCACGACAGCATCCAGGTGGGCTTGAGCCGCGCCGTCATCCAGCGCTTCGTGGATGACTGGACCGTGTCCATCACCGACCTCACGCCCCTGGTCCAGAAGCTGCGCAAGCACCTGGACGACGGCCGCGCGGATCAGGCCACGCGCCACCTGCCGAAGGAGTCCGTCTACCCGGTCCCTTCCGACCTCGCCCGGCGCCTGGGGATGTGAAGGACCCCGCGCCTTCGACGCGAGTTGTTATGTTCCGGGCATGGCGGACATCCCCTCCCTGGAGACCCTGCGGACCCAAATCGAACGCATCGACGAGGACATCCTCGATGCGCTCCAGCGGCGCATGGCCCTGGCCGACGACGTGGCGCGCGCCAAGCTGGTAACGGCCTGGCCCTTCCGGGACCCGCAACGCGAGGACCTGCTCCTGCGCAAGCTGCGCGGCCGGGCGGCCGAGCGCGGCCTGGATCCGCACGAAGTGGAGCGTCTCTACCGCGTCATCCTGGACATGTCCGTGGCCCGGCAGCAGGCCCTGGTCACCCGCCTGGACACCACGCCCCTGCGCGTGGGGTACCTGGGCGTCGAGGGCTCCTACAGCCACCTGGCCGCACGCCAGCGCTACGGACACCGGCCGGGCGGCGTGCTCCTCACCGGCTTCGACACCGCCCGCCAGGCCGTGGAGGCCCTCAAGCAGAGCGAGCAGGACGTGCTCCTGCTGCCCATCGAGAACACCACCGCCGGCAGCATGAATGAGACGTACGACGTGCTCGCCGCGGGCGACGGCGTCATCACCGGCGAGGTGGTGAGCCAGGTGGACCACCGGCTGCTGGGCGTGAAGGGCGCGAAGCTGGAGGACCTGCGCGAGGTGATGTCCCATCCGCAGGCCCTGGCGCAGTGCGAGGACTTCCTGCGCACGCACGTGCCCTGGGCCCGCGCCGTGCCGGGACCGGACACCGCCATCGCCGCGCAAATGGTCGCGGACCGCAACGACACGACCGTGGCCGCCATCGCCAGCGAGTCCGCGGCGGGCCGCTTCGGGCTCGTGGTGCTCGCCAGCGACCTACAGCCCGGCTCGGACTTCACGCGCTTCGTGGAGGTGTCGCGCCAGCCCACGCCGCTCGCGCCGGACGTGCCGTGCAAGACGTCGCTGCTGGTGGTGCTGGAGCACCGCCCGGGCGCGCTGGGCCAGGTGCTCCAGCGGCTCACGCAGCGCGGGGTGAACCTCTCCAAGCTGGAGTCGCGCCCCATCCCGGGCGCGCCATGGAAGTACCGCTTCTACCTGGACGTGGAGGGCCACGCCGCGTCCGCCGCGGTGACGGCGGCATTGGAGGACCTGCGCCCGCTCACGTCGTCGCTGCGCGTGCTGGGCACCTATCCGCGCGCGGAGCCCATCGATGGCTGACGCCGCCCCACGCCGCATCGCCTTTCAAGGTGAGCGCGGCGCGTACGGCGACGAAGCCACGGGCGCCCTCTTCGGCGCCTCCGTGACGCGCATTCCCTGCCCCACCTTCCGCGCCGTCTTCGAGGCCGTGGCCGAAGGCACGGTGGACGGCGGCGTGGTGCCCATGGAGAGCGCGCTCGCGGGCCCCGTGGCGGAGGTGGTGGATCTGCTCCTGGAATTCACGCCGACCCTCTCCGGCGAGCTGCGCCTGCCCGTGCGTCACTGCCTGCTCGCACCGCCGGGCCGCACGCTGGAGGGCCTCACGCGCGCGCTGTCCCATCCGCAGGCGCTGGCGCAGTGCGGAGGCTGGCTTCGGAAGCACCACCTGCACCCCGTGCCCGAGGCGAACACCGCCGTGGCGGCGCGGCGCGTGGCGGAGGAATCACTGGAGGGCACGGCGGCCATCGCCAGCCGGACGGCGGCGGAGCTCTACGGGCTCACCGTGCTGGCGGAGGGCATCGCGGACTCGCCGGACAACGCCACGCGCTTCCTCGCGGTGGGCCCGGCCGTGCCGCCGAATCTGGGGGCGCGGTGGAAGACGTCCCTGGTGCTCACGCTCGACAACGGCCCTGGCGCGCTCGCGGGCGTGCTCACGGCCTTCGCCGCGCATGGCGTGAACGTCGCGCGGCTGGAGTCGAGGCCCGGCGGCGTCCGCGCCTGGGACTACCGCTGGTGCCTGGACGTGGAGGGCGCCGTGGATTCCGCGCCCGTGAAGGCGGCCCTGGCGGAAGCCCGGAGCGCCTGCACGTCGCTCCGGGTGCTGGGCAGCTACGCGCTCAGCGACTGATGGCCTTCGCCTGGGCGGAGGCCTGCGTCCCGTCGCCGTTGCGCACGGCCTCCGTGTACGCGGTGCGCACGATGTTCGTGTAGCGCTGGAGCGCGGCCAGCTGCTCCAGGCGCAGCGCCTGCGGCCCGTCGCACAGCGCCTTCTCCGGCGTCGGGTGGAAGTCCACCAGCACCATGGACGCGCCCGCGATGAGGCCCTGGCCAATGGCGTGGAAGATGTCCGGCAGCCCGTCCGGCGGGGCCTCCGCGCGGCCAATCGCGTGCGAGGGGTCCACGCACACCGGCATGCGGGTGAGGCGGCGCACCACCGGCACGTGCGCGAAGTCCACCATGTTGCGGTGCGGGTCACCCAGGTGCGTCTTCACGCCGCGGAGGCAGAAGACGATCTTGGGGTTGCCCTCGCTCGCCACGTACTCGCACGCGTTGAGGGACTCCTCCAGCGTGATGCCCATGCCGCGCTTGAAGAGCACCGGGAAGGTGCGCTGCTGGCCAATCACCTTGAGCAGCTCGAAGTTCTGCGCGTTGCGCGTGCCCACCTGGAGCATCACGCCCGTGGGCGCCCCCGACTTCTTCAGCGCGTCGTTGATCTCGTCGATGTGGCGCGGGTGCGTCACCTCCATCGCGATGACCTTGATGCCGTGCTTGCCCGCGGAGTCGAACACCCAGGGCAGGCACTTCGCGCCCAGGCCCTGGAACTCATACGGGTTGGTGCGCGGCTTGTACGCGCCCATGCGCGTGGTGGTGATGCCGCAGCGAGCGAGCGCCGCCATCATCGCGTCCACGCTCTCCAGCGAATCCACCGCGCACAGGCCGGCGAAGAGGTTCACCGAGTTGTCGCCGAAGCTGACGCCGTTGTAGTCGAAGCCCGCCGTGGTGCGCTGGCCACCGTGCCGGCCGATGATGCGGTACTTCTGCGAGACGCGGACCACCTGGCGCACGCCGGGCAGCTGCTGGAACGGCTCCAGCGGCACCTGCGCGGTGGAGCCCAGGAGGTACAGCTCCGTGATGGTGGACTCGGCGCCCTGGACCACGTGGGCACGCGGGGTGACGCCCTCGTACTGCGAAGCGAGTTGGAGGACGGCGTTCACGACGGATTCCGGGGAATCCGGCTCGAGCATCACGATCATGCGAAGGGTTCTCCTGGGTGGGGGGCCGCTTCGGCATTCAACACCGGCAACCCGCCCTTTCCCTCCGCTTTTGTAAAAATTTGATGGGAGCGGCCTCAGGAGGAGGCGGGGCGCAGCCGGGTCGCCAGCTGGGTGTAGTGCTCCTGCTGGGTAGGGTCGCCCAGGTGCTCCCACACGTCCGCCAGGGCCTTGGCCGCCTCCACGTAGGCGGGCGACAGCTCCAGGGCCAGTTCGAAGACCTGACGGGCCAGCCGGTAACGGGCCTTGTCCGGCCGCCGGCCCTGGGTCAGCAGCGTGTTACCCAGGTGGTAGACCTCGATGGCGGCGGCCTCGCGGTAGCCGGGGGTGGGGTTGAGTTGAACCGCCCGGTGCATCAGGAGGGAGGCGGCCTCCGGTTCGCCCAGCTCCAGCTGGCAGAGCGCGGCCTCGCGGTGGGGGTCCGCCGCGGAGGGGTCCAGCTCGATGGCGCGCTGGAAGCCCTTGAGGGCCTCCTCGGTGCGCCCCAACTGCTTGAGGGCGAAGGCCTTCGCGGTGAGCGCGGGGAAGTGGCGTGGATCCACGGCGAGGACCTGATCGAACGACTGGACCGCGGCCTCGTGGTTGCCGGCCATGGAGCGGTGGACGCCCTCGTTGAACGACGCCAACAGCAACGACCTGGACATCTTCGGTTCCCCCATGGGACGGAGTTCGCAAGGCCGCGCGCTTCACGTGGCCCGAAAGCGCAAGCCTGTCACCGGGGGCCCACGCCTCGCAAAGGTGCGCCCCTTTTCCGGCTGATGGCACCCATCGCGTTCGGCTGATGACGCAGGCGGCCTCCGGCGGGACGCAGGTTTCCGCCGTCCGGAATTCGCCACTGTTCCCCGCGGGCCCTCCTGCGCTACGTCGCCGGCAGGAGTCCCGGGTGGACTTCTTCGCGAGGTCTTCATGCTGGTGTTCGAGATCGTCATCGCGCTCTTGCTGGGCGGCGCGGGACTGGCGGCGCTGTCCCGGCGGCTCGGCACGCCCTACCCCGCGCTGGTGGCGCTCGCCGGCGCGGTGCTGGCGCTCGTGCCGGGCAGCCCGGAGCTGGTGCTGGATCCGGAGCTGGCGCTCACCCTGTTCGTCGCGCCGGTGCTGCTGGACGCGGCGTTCGACGCGTCTCCCCGCGACTTGCGCGCGAACTGGCGGCCGGTGGCGAGCCTGGCCTTGGGGGCGGTGGTGCTCACGGTCATCGCCGTCGCGGTGGCGGTGAGGTGGATGGTGCCGTCGATGCCCTGGGCCGCGGCCATCGCGCTGGGCGCCATCGTCGCGCCGCCGGACGCGGCTGCGGCCACGGCGGTGCTGAAGCAGCTCAAGCCTCCGCACCGGCTGATGGTCATCCTGGAGGGCGAGAGCCTCTTCAACGACGCGAGCGCCCTGCTCATCTACCGGCTCGCGCTGGGGGCCGTGGCCGCGGGCGGCGTGCTGGGCTGGAGCGCGGTGCCCACGCTGCTCGTCGTCACGGTGGCCAGCGTGCTCCTGGGCGTGGTGCTGTCGCGGGTGAGCCTGCGCATCAACGCCAGCGTCGAGGACGTGTCCACGGCGGTCATCACCCAGTTCGGCAGCACGTTCGCGGTGTGGATCCTCGCGGAGCGGCTGCACCTGTCCGGCATCCTGACGACGGTGGTCTACGCGATGACCATCTCCCGCACGGCCTCCACGATGACGCCCGCGCGGATCCGCATCCCGTCCTATGCCGTCTGGGAGGTGGCGACGTTCGTGTTGAACGTGCTGGCCTTCGTGCTCGTGGGCTTCCAGTTGAAGGGCATCGTCGCGCGCTTCGACCGGGAGACGTGGCTGGAGTACGCGGCCATCGCGGCGGTGGTGACGGTCGCGGCCATCCTCGCGCGCATCGCCTGGGTGATGGGGGCGGCGGCGTTCAACCGCTGGCGGCAGCGCAAGTCGAAGTCCAGCGCCGTCACGCTCTCCCCGAGCGCGGCCGTGCTGGTGGGCTGGTGCGGGATGCGAGGCATCGTGACGCTCGCGGCGGCGCTGGCGCTGCCCACGGGGCATGACGGGGTCGCGGCCTTCCCCTACCGGGACCTCATCCTCTTCACATCGTTCTCCGTGGTGCTGGGGACGCTCGTGGTGCAGGGCATGACGCTCAAGCCCCTGATGACGCGGCTGAAGCTGGACGACGACGGCGAGGTGGACCACGAGGTGCGGCTCGCGCGGGTGGAGACGCTGCGCGCGGGGCTGGAGGCCACGCAGGATTCGCCGGGCACGGAGATGGCGACCCTGGTTCGCCGCCGGTACGAGCTGCAACTGCGGCGCGCGCGCCAGCTCCTGGACGAGCACGCGCTCGTGGGCGCCGCGAGCCCCAGCGCTCCCTGGGGCCCACCCACCGCGGACGCGGGGATGGTGCGCGCCGCGATGGCCGCGAGCCGGAAGAAGCTGGTGGAGCTCCGGGCCACCGGCACCATCGGGGACGCGGCGTTCCAGCAGGTGGAGCAGGAGCTGGACTGGTCGGAGCTCGACCTGCAACAGCTCCTCCGGGCGGAGTCACCCGAGTAGTGCTCAGCCGCGCGCTTCCTCCTCCATGGCGGCGAGGAACCCGGTGGTGAAGTCCGGGTAGCGCGGCGTCCAGCCCAGGGCCTCCAGCTTCGCGGCGCTGATGGCGCGGTCGCCGCGCAGGGATTCATGGAGGGACTCGAAGGGCACGCGCGGCGGCATGGGGAGGCCCAGCTGCTGACAGAGATAGGAGGCCGTCTCCTCCTGCGTCGCGGGCCGGCGGTCGGCCACGCAGTACACCTCGCCGGGCGCGCCGCGTTCGAGCACCACGCGCACCGCGTCCACCAGGTCATCCACGTGGATGCGAGACAGGCGTCCCCCGCCCGACTCCGGGATGCGCAGCGTGCCCGCCTTCAAGCGTCCGGACGTGCCGCGCCCCGGGCCGTAGATGCCCGCGATGCGCATGACGCTCGCACCGAGGGGCAGGAAGACGTCCTCCGCCTCCAGGCGCGCGCGGGAGACCGGGGAGGTCCGGTCGACCGGCGTGGACTCGTCCACGTGTCCGCGAGCGGAGCCATAGACGCCGGTGGACGACAGGTAGACGAGCCGCGAGGGCCGCGAGCGGGACAGGGCCTCCGCGAAGCGGGCATCCAGTCCGGCGTCCGGAGGAACGGAGTCCACGACGTGCGCGCCCGCTGCCCGTGACAGCGCGTCGTCAATGGACACCACGCGGACACCCGCGCCCTCCAGCACCGAGCGGCGAGCGGCATCCCGGGTCGTGGCCAGGACCTCCCGGCCCGCGCGGGCCTCCGCCACCGCGAAGCGCGTGAGCGTGAAACCACAGCCAAGCAGGAGGAGCGGAGCGGTCATGGCCTCCGCGATACCGGGCAACGCCCGCTCCGCGCAAGGCCCGGCGCGAAAGTGAACGGCCCTCCTCCCGTCATCCGGAAGAAGGGCCGTCACCTCACGTCGTCAGTCGCGGCTCAGAACTCCGCGCTCGCGCGGGTCGAAGAGGCCGTACTCCTCGCGTCTTCAACCCTGCCCC
The DNA here is from genome assembly GCF_054512695.1 of Corallococcus sp. M7. Classification (NCBI taxonomy): domain Bacteria; kingdom Pseudomonadati; phylum Myxococcota; class Myxococcia; order Myxococcales; family Myxococcaceae; genus Corallococcus; species Corallococcus sp. M7. Next base: position 3,601,108 of record NZ_CM137252.1, on the reverse strand, counting down.
AGATGTGCGACGCCACTCTCCGCGTTCGCGGGTCGATGATGCCGCACTCCCAGGTCTTCCATCGCGCCCCAGGCGCGCGGCTCAGAACTCCGCGCTGGCGCGAGGGTCGATGATGCCGCACTCCTTGATCTTGTAGAGCAGCGCCTTGTAGCTGATGCGCAGCTTGCCCGCCGCGCGGCGCTTGTTCCACGCGGTGCGCTGGAGCATCGCGAGGATGGCCTCGCGCTCCGCGAGCATCGCCGCGCGCTTGCCAATGTCCTTGAGCGACAGCTCCCCGGCCGGAGGCGGCGGGGGCGGAGGCTGCGGCGCATCGAACGGGTTCGCGTAGCGCTGCGGCGCCACGGCGTTGAACGGCGTGGCCTCCGCCACCGGGACCGGCGTCAGCGCGCCGCGCGCGGGCATCTCCAGCACCTGCACCCCCGAGCCCGACGCCACCGAGGACACGGACGGCGGAGCCGCGAAGACGCGGGCGGACTCATCCACGTGGCGCGACGGAGGCGGGATGAAGTCGTCCCCACCGCCGAACGACGTGGGCAGCGACGGGGCGCTCGCCGGAGCACGGCCACCGGCGTGGATCTCATCCAGCACCAGGGTCGGGTCCTTCAGCACGCACAGCCGGCGGACCATGTTCTCCAGCTCGCGCACGTTGCCCGGCCACTCGTAGTCGCTGAACGCGTGGAGCACCTCGGACGGCAGCTCGGACACGTTCGTCATGAAGCCCCGGCCGTACTTCTTGAGGAAGTGGTCGGTGAGCGGCACCACGTCCTCGCGGCGCTCGCGAAGGGGCGGCAGGCGGATGGCCACCACGTTGAGGCGGTAGTACAGGTCCTCGCGGAAGTTGCCGAGCGCGATCTCCTTCTCCAGGTCGCGGTTCGTCGCCACCACCACGCGGCTGTCCACGCGGACGCTCTTCTTGCCGCCGACGCGGAAGAACTCCTCGTCCTGCAACACCTGGAGCAGCTTCGCCTGGAGGCGGATGGCCATCTCGCCAATCTCGTCCAGGAAGATGGTGCCCTGATCCGCCAGCTCGAACTTGCCCGGCTTCTCCGCCGTGGCGCCCGTGAAGGCGCCGCGCTCGTGGCCGAACAGCTCGCTCTCCAGCAGCTCACCCGGCAGCGCCGCGCAGTTCACCTTGATGAACGGCCGGCCATGGCGCTGGCTGCGCGCGTGGATCTCGCGGGCAATCACTTCCTTGCCCGTACCGGACTCACCCAAGAGCAGCACCGGCACGTCCGTGTCCGCGATGCGCTCCACCAGCGCACGCGCGCGGCGCATGGCCGGCGACGTGGAGATGAGCACGCGGGCCTCGGCCGCGGCCTCCGCGGGCGTCAGCACCACGCGGGGCGCGGGCGCGGTCGCCTGACGCTCCGGCACGCGGGTCCCCAGGGCGCGCGCGAGCACGTCCTGCAGCTCGTCGTTGCCAAAGGGCTTCGCCAGATAGTCGGAAGCGCCCATCTTCAGCGCGCGCACCGCATCGTCCGCGCCCGACAGCGCGCTCAACACGATGACCGGCGCCGTGCCGCCCGTGCTCCGGTAGCGGCGCAGCACCTCCAGACCACTCATCTCCGGCATCACCACGTCCAGCAGCACCGCGTCGAACGAGCCACCGGAGAGCATCTCCAGCGCCTGCGAACCGCTCGACGCACAGCGCACCTGGTAGCCCGAGCTGCCCAGCAGCTCGGACAGGAACGTGCGCACCGACTCCTCGTCATCCACCACCAGCACCGCGATCCGATCCATCCCCACGCCTCCGCTCGCCCTGTGCATCAAACCCTCGTGAACTGAATCAAACCGACATCAGACGGGCTGGACCGGCTGCCCGCCGAAGCTCGCGTGTACGCCTCAAGGTCTGCAGTGCCGCGCCCAAGAGCTGGGTGGGAGCCCCCACCGTGTCCGGGAAGCTCACCGCCCCCAGCTCCAGCGCCGTGCGCACCACGCGACCCTCCATCTGGAACCGGGCGGCCTCGAACCGGGCCTCCACCCGCGCCAGCACCTCCGGCACCGCCTCCGCGGGCGTGCCCGGCAGCAGCATGGCGAACTGACTGTCGCCCACCCGCGCCACCGCGTCGGCCTCGCGCACCGTCTGCCCCAGCACCACCGCGCTGTAGACGAGCAGCCGCTCCGCCATGCTCTTGCCGTGCTCCTTGCGAAGCGCGCTCCACCCCGTCACCTCCGCCGCCACCACCGAGAATGTCCCGCCGTAGCGCTCCGTCCGGCGCGCCTCCAGCCCGATGAGGGCCAAGAGGAAGGGCCGGTTGTAGAGCCCCGTCACCGGGTCATGCAGCGCCAGCGCCGTGCCGGCCTCCTCACCCGTGGCCGCGCGCTCCACCGACTGCTTGAGCCGCATCTGCGCGTGCAGCTTCATGGACAGCTCCGCGCCATCCACCGTGCGCGGCACCACGTCCACGCACTGCCCCTTCTCCACGCAGAAGCGCCACGCGTCCCGGTCGTGCGAATCCACCAAGTACATCATCGGCACCGTGCCCTTGCCCACCTGGCGCAGGCGCCGAGCCGTCTGGATGGCCGCGAAGTCCGGCGGCTGCGCGGCCAGCAGCACCGCGTCCGGGCGGATCACCTCGAACAGGGGCACCGCCGCGTCGAAGCGCGTCAGGGGCACCACGCGGAACCCGGACTCCCCCAGCAGCGCCCGGGTGCGCTCCAGGTCCTCCGCGCGAGGCTCCACCAGCAACACCGTGGGAGGCTGGCCCGACTTTCCCGCTCGCTTGCGCTTCACACCCACCGCCGTGCCCTCCCTTCCAGCATTTTCTTCCCCACCACCCTGCCCGCCTGCCCAGATTTACAGCCCCGCTACTTTCGCGCCCTACGTATCCCCTTGGATTTCTTAGGGAAGGGCACTTCGTTACCCATCCTGGCCCACGGTTTTAGCAATGGGTATGCCATTCATCACCTCGCGGATCCGGACTTCCAGGGTCTCCGCGTCGACGCGGTGCTTGAAGGCGGGCACCCCGTCGATGAGGACCACGGGGATGTCGTAACGCCACGCCTCGAAGAGGTCCGGGCTCTGGAGGATGTCGGTGACGTAGAGCTCGAACGGCAGCCGGGCCTGCACTTCGACGACCACGGCGAGGGCCTTCTCACAGAGGGAACACCGGGGTTTCGAGTAGATATCGACTCGCATGCGTTGCAGGATGGGCGCTCGATGCGCGGCGTGTGTGGTGATTTTTCGACGATGCCCCTCAAGGACCTGGTCGTCCACCTCGGGAATCGCCGGGCCACCGGCACCCTGAACGTGGAGCGGGGAGACGTGCGCAAGCAGCTCCTCTTGCGCGACGGCAGCGTCATCACCGCCAGCTCCAACCAGCCCCGCGAGTACTTCGGCCAGTTCCTGATCAACCAGGGCCACCTGACGGAAGATCAGTTGGAGCGCGCGTTCTCCACGCAGGCGGAGACGCACATCCTGCTGGGGAAGATCCTGATCATGACCGGCACGGTGTCGGAGACCACCGTGCGCACGGTGCTCTCCCACAAGTTCCGGGAGATGCTCCTGGATGCCTTCACCTGGGAGGAAGGCGGCTTCGACTTCCGCCCCACCGACGTCGCGCCGGAGCTGGAGGGTCTGGACGTCAGCGTGGACCTGCTGGACGTGCACCGCGAGGGCGAGTTCCGCGAGACGGCATGGCAGGCCATCCGCGCGGTGTTCCCCTCCGGCCGCGTGCGCCTGGAGGTGGACGAGCGCAAGCTGACGGACCGCAAGGCCGGCAGCATGGACGAGCGCATCGTGCAGCTCGCGAAGGAAGGCCTCAGCATCGACGGCATGGCGCTGGCGCTGCACGCCACCGACTTCTTCCTGTACCAGCGGCTGTACGCGCTCTACCGCCAGGACGCGCTGCGCGTGTCGGACGAAGCGCCCCTGCCCTCCCCGGAGCCCGGCGCGCACACCGTCGTCGTGGTGGAGGAGGACGAGGACGACCTGGACTCGGGCGGCGTCATCGGCTCCGAGTCCTCCTCCGACGAGGTGCTCCAGGCCGCCCAGCTCTTCCTGGACGCGGGCAACCTGCGCGACGGCGAGGCGCTGGCCCGGCGCGCGCACGAAATCGCGCCCACCGAGCACACCCAGAAGCTGCTGCGCGACGCGGAGGGCCGGCTGCTCACGGAGCTGCGCAAGGCGCTGATGGAGCCGTCGCGGGTGCCGGCGCTGATGGTGACGCCCGCGCACCTGAAGACGCTGCCCCTCACGTCACCGGAGCGCTACCTGCTGTCGCGCATCGACGGGCGGCGGGACGTGGCCGCCATCGTGCACGTGTCGCCCCTCCAGGAGCTGGAGGCGCTGAAGTTCTTCCAGGGCTTCGTGGACACGGGGCTGGTGAAGCTCACCGCGCGTCCGCTGTCCTGACGTCCGCGCCTCAGTGCTTGCCGGCGGCGCCCGCGGGGGCCGTCACCTCCACCGGCGCGGGGATGCGCTCCAGCGCCAGGCGCAGGGCCTCGCGGCCGAGGTACGAGCCGCGGATGCGCCACTTCGGGTCGTTCACGATGAGGGCGGCCACGGCCACGCGCGGGTTGTCCTTGGGCGCGAAGCCCACGAACCACGAGTAGTCGCGGAAGGGCTCGCGGTCCGCGAGCGTGCCCGTCTTGCCCACCGCGTCCTTCACCTGGAAGCCGCGCTCGCGGAAGACGCCGCGCGCGGTGCCGTGGGTGACGGTCTCCTCCAGCATCCGCGTGAGCTCATGGGCGGCGGTGGGCGTGAGCACGGGCTCCGGCTCCGGCAGGGGCATGAAGGGCTCCGGCTCCACCAGCACGGGGTCCACCCAGCGGCCCTCGTTGGCGGCCACGGACGCCAGCAGCGCGCCGTGCAGCGGGGACAGGTACACGTCACCGAAGCCCGCGCCGGTGTTGGCGAGCGCGAAGCCGTCCTCCGGGATGTACGCGAGCGACACGTCCAGCGGCTGGGCAAAGGGGATCTCGCGGTTGAAGCGCAGGCGCGCCGCCATGCGCTTGAGGGAGTCCGCGGTCAGGTGCTTGCTGGTCATCTTGGCGAAGATGACGTTGGCGCTCTTGCCCATGGCCAGCGCCAGCGAATAGCAGGCGCCGTCGCGCTCGGTGTCCTCCAGCTGCCGCTCGTTGAGGCGCCGCTTGCCGCCGTGGAAGCACGCCTCGGTGTCGGGCGACACGCCGGCCTCCAGGAGCGCGCTGCCGGTGACGATCTTGAAGATGCTCGCGGCCGGGTACACCGCGCGGATGGGCAGCCCGCGCAGCTCCGGCTTCGCCTCCGAGTGCTCCGCCATCGCGAGGACGCGGCCGGTGGAGGGCTCCAGCACCACCGCGGCGCCGTAGGGCACCTGGTAGTTCTGCATGATCTTCGTGAGGGACGCCTGGAGGCCGGGGTCGATGGTGAGCACCTGATCCGGCGCGCTCTTGCCGCCCTTCACCACCAGCTTGTTGCCCTCCAGCTTCGCGCGGGCCACCAGGTCCTGCGCGCGCGGCAGGCCCTGGAGCTTGCCGAACGGCGGAGCCTTCTCCCGCGAGGGCACCGGCATCGGAGGCACCATCCCGGGCTCCAGCGCGGCGGTGTCCTTCGCGGCCAGCGCCTCCGCCAGCGCGCGGGCATCCACGGGACGCGTGTCCGGGCCCTGCACGGCGGGAGCCGCCTCAGCCCCCGCTCCCGAGGCCTGCGCCGCAGCGGTCCCGCTCGACGCGGGAGCGGCGGCCGAACCCGAAGCCTGCGCCGCGGCAGCCCCGCTCGGCGCGGGCTCGGTCGGAGCGCCCGGCGCCTTCGCGACGCTCGCGGAGGTCCCCGCGTCCGGCGAAGCCACCTGGGCGCGCTGCTCGGCCTCCACCTTCTCCACCAGCGCGCGGGCGCCCACGGGGCCGGCGTCCGTCCCCAGGGCGCTCACCGACTGCGCCAGGGCCTGGGCATCCGACGGGGCGGCGGGTGACGGCGCGGTGTTCGCGTCCGGCCCGGGCGCGGAGGCACCCAGGAGCAGCGTGAGGGGGAACAGCGGCAGGGCGGCGAGGAGGCGGCGCATCGTCATTCTTCGGGGCTCTCCTTGGGGGGACAGGGAGCAGGCCGCCGGATCCTAGTCGCTGAGGGCGCGCTGTCCACGGCTTGCCTCCTCGACTGCTGCCTTCGTCCGCCAGAAACCTGGGAAGGTGCTCGGAGGTCCAGTAGGGTCCTGTGCACCTTGGACGGACTCAAAGAGACATTGGTGATCTGGGGAGCCGAGCTGCGCCGGGCCGTGAAGAGCGGCCGGGCCATCGTGCTGCTCGGCCTCTACAGCATGTTCTCCGCGCTGGTGCTGCTCATGGTGGGCTTCGTCACCCGGGGTCTGCAGGCCCAGGTGAACGCGAAGCTCACCGAGAGCGGCGGGGACCCGGAGATGGTCAAGCAGGCCGCGGCGGAGATGCAACGCGGGGTGCTGGGCTTCCTCGCCGACAACGACGCCGCGATGGTGGAGGCCCTGGCGCAGGTGCCCATCGTGGTGCTCATCGTCTTCAAGCTCAGCCTCTTCTTCCTGCCCGCCTACATCGCCCTGATGGGCTTCGACCAGGTGAGCGGCGAAGTGGGTCCGCGCTCCATGCGCTACCTCACGGTCCGCGCACGCCGCTCGTCGGTGCTCCTGGGCAAGTTCCTCTCCCAGGCCACGCTGCTGGTGGGGCTGGTGCTGATCATCGACCTGGCCATCTTCATCTACGCGCGCATCATCAACGACGACTTCGCCTTCGGCGTGCTGGTGCTCAACCTCCTGAAGTTCTGGAGCGCCACCATCGTCTACTCGCTGGCGTACGTATCCCTCACCACCCTGTGCTCCAGCCTCTTCCGCCTCCCCGCGGTGAGCCTCGTCTTCAACTTCATCCTGCTCTTCGCCTTCTGGCTGATGGACTCCGTGGGGCGCTCCGTGAGCGAGCAGAACGTGCTGCGCTTCCTGCGCTACCTGTCCCCGTCGTTCTATTCGGGCAACCTGCTGCACCCGCGGCTCTCCGAGTTCGCCACGAGCGGCGCGGCCTACGCCGCCTTCGCGGCCGTCTTCCTCTTCGGCGCCTATGGCGTCCTGCGCACGAGGGACCTGTGAGCGATCTGGCCATCCAGCTGAACAACGTCTCCAAGCACTTCGGCCCCAAGGTCGCCGTCAAGGCGGTGAGCCTCCAGGTCCAGCAGGGCGACGTCTTCGGTCTCATCGGCCCCAACGGCGCCGGCAAGACGACGACGTTCTCCATGATGTGCGGCTACCTCTACCCGTCCGAGGGCTCGCTCCAGGTGATGGGCGTGTCCCCCACCACGCCCGGCGCCCTCAAGGGTCGCGTGGGCGCGCTGCCCCAGGACGCGGTGCTGCCTTCCGGCTGGGAGGTGGGCGCGCTGCTCATGTACTGGGCCCGCCTGTCGGACCTGCCCCAGCCGGAACACGAGGCCCGCGGCGCCCTGGAGAAGGTGGGCCTGATGGAGGCCTGGAAGGTCCAGACGCAGGCGCTCAGCCACGGCATGGCCAAGCGCGCCGCCATGGCCCAGGCCCTGATGGGCCGCCCGCCGCTCGTCCTCCTGGACGAGCCCACCGCCGGCCTGGATCCGCGCATCGCCGCGCAGGTGCGTCAGGTCATCAAGGACATGAAGGGCACGCAGACGGTGGTCGTCTCCAGCCACAACCTCCAGGAGCTGGAGGAGCTGTGCGACGCGGCCGCCATCCTCGACAAGGGCACGCTCGCCCAGGCCGGCACCATGTCGGAGCTGACCGGCCAGGGCGCCGAGTTCCGTGTCCAGATCGCCCGGGGCGACGTCATCATCCCCGAAATCACCTCCATGCCTGGCGTCACCGACGCGCGCATGGAGGGCCCGGACGTGCTGCGCGTGCGCTTCGACGGCCAGGCCCACAAAGCCGAGGAGGTCATCAGCCGCACCGTCGGCCACCTCCTCCAGCACCAGGTGCTCATCCTCGGCGTCAGCCGCGGCCGCCGCCTGGAGGACCGCGTCCTTCAACTGCTGTAGGCCCGCGCCCCACGGACGCTCACCCCGCCTTGCGCACCCAGCCCACATAGTGGGTGCCCCGGCGCTCCATGCGGACCAGCTCGTTGCCCGTCGCATCGCACCAGGCGGGCAGGTCCGCTTCCAGCCCACGGTCGGTGGAGATGAGCTCCACCAGCGTCCCGGGCGCAAGGCGCCGCATCGCCTTGGCGATCTCCAGGATGGGCACCGGGCAGAGGGCCCCGGACGTATCCACGCGCACACCGGCTTCCATGGCCGCGCATCCTGTCACGAAAGATTGGCTGCCAAAGTGACACGACACGCGCGCTGAGAGGGAATTTTGGTGTCCCCAGCGTCGTTGTCCGCCCCTTCGAGGCCTCTGGATATCGGGCGGACGCAGGCGGTCATCGCGGCTTGCGTGTCTGGAATTCCCTCTGTTAAGTACCCCGCCCTTTCCCTACCCAGACACCCGCTTGGGGCCCGGAGTCGGACCTATGGCGCAGGAGCATTCCCAACCCATGAAGCCCAATGTCATCGTGGCCTTGCTGGTCGGCCTGGTGCTCGGGTTCGTTGGCGGCCGTGCCGCCACCGGCTCGAAAACCACCACCGGTAATACGCCGTCCGTCGCGCAGGGTGCGAACAAGCCCGCGCGCGCCGTGGACCCCACCGTCTTCAAGGTGCCCGTCGACGGCGCCCCCACGAAGGGCAGCGTCAACGCGCTCGTCACCATCGTGGAGTTCTCCGACTACGAGTGCCCGTTCTGCAGCCGCGCGCACAACACCGTCGAGCAGCTCCAGAAGGACTACGGCAACAAGCTGCGCGTCGTGATGCGCCAGAACCCGCTGTCCTTCCACCCGCACGCCCGTCCCGCGGCCCTCGCGGCGCTCGCGGCCGGTGAGCAGGGCAAGTACTGGGACATGCACAACCTGCTCTTCGCCAACAACAAGAAGCTGGATGGCGAGAGCCTGGAGGGCTACGCCAAGCAGATCGGCCTGGACGTCGCCAAGTGGAAGGCGGACATGGCGGATGAGCGCCTGGGCGCCACCATCGACAAGGATCAGGCCCTGGCCCAGCAGATGGGCGCCAGCGGCACGCCGGCCTTCTTCATCAACGGCCGCTTCCTCTCCGGCGCGCAGCCCATCGACAACTTCAAGGCCCTCATCGACGAGGAGCTCGCCAAGGCCGAGGGCCTGGTGAAGAGCGGCGTCGCGCCGTCGCAGGTGTACGCGCGCATCATCGAGAAGGGCGTCGAGCGCGCCCCCTCCCGCCCCTCCCAGCCGCAGGCGGAGCCCCCCGCCGCCGCGAAGAAGATCGAGATCCCCGCGGACTCCCCCTCCTTCGGCCCGGCCACCGCGAAGGTGACCATCGTCGAGTGGTCGGACTTCGAGTGCCCGTTCTGCAGCCGCGCGGTGCCGACGCTCAACAAGATCAAGGAGACCTACGGCAAGGACGTGCGCGTGGTGTTCCGTCACCAGCCGCTGCCCATGCACTCGCACGCGAAGATCGCGGCCGCCGCCTCCATGGCCGCCCACGAGCAGGGCAAGTTCTGGGAGATGCACGACAAGCTCTTCGCCAACCAGCGCGCCCTGGAGCGCGGTGACCTGGAGAAGTACGCGCAGGAGCTGGGCCTGGACATGAACAAGTTCAAGGCCGCCCTGGAGTCGAGCAAGATCTCCGCGAAGGTGGAGGCGGACTCCTCCGCCGGCATGGCGGTGGGCGCCAACGGCACCCCGGCCTTCTTCATCAACGGCCGCTTCCTCTCCGGCGCGCAGCCCTTCGAGGCCTTCAAGCCCCTCATCGACCAGGAGATCGCCAAGGCCGACAAGGCGCTCGCCGCCGGCACCAAGGCGGAGGACCTCTACGCCAAGCTGAACCAGGACAACGTGAACGCCGTTCCGGCCGCCCCCGCGGCGCCCGCCGAGCCGGCCGTGCAGAAGGTGGAAGTGGGCAACGCCCCGGTGCGCGGTCCGAAGAACGCGCCTGTCACCATCGTCGCCTGGTCCGACTTCGAGTGCCCCTTCTGCAGCCGCGCCGTGCCGACGCTCGAGCAGGTGGAGAAGGTCTACAAGGGCAAGGTCAAGATCGCCTTCAAGCACCAGCCCCTGCCCTTCCACCAGAACGCGAAGCTCGCCGCCGTGGCCTCCATGGCCGCGAACGAGCAGGGCAAGTTCTGGGAGATGCACGACAAGCTCTTCGCCAACCAGCGCGCGCTGGACCGCGCCAGCCTGGAGAAGTACGCCGAGGAGCTGAAGCTCAACGTGCCCAAGTTCAAGGCGGACCTGGACTCCGGCAAGTTCGACAAGCAGATCGAGGCGGACATGGCGGACGGCTCCGCCAAGGGCGCCAACGGCACCCCGACGTTCTTCATCAACGGCCGCACGCTGGTGGGTGCGCAGCCCTTCGAGGCCTTCAAGAAGGTCATCGACGAGGAGCTGAAGAAGGCCGGCGTGGCGATGGCGGCGGAAGCGAAGTAGCCCTCCCCCGCTCCTGAAGCACCAAGGCCGTCGGCTCCCACAGCGGGAACCGGCGGCCTTCGTGTTTCCAGCGAGTCCCGCGTGCGGCGTCAGGAGACGGCGATGGCGTCGATCTCCACCTTGGAGCCGCGCGGCAGCGCGGACACCTGCACGGTGGCGCGGGCCGGCGGAGCGCCCGAGAAGGCGCGGCCGTACACCTCGTTCACCTTGGCGAAGTCGCCCAGGTCGGTGAGGAAGATGGTGCAGCGCACGACGTGGCTGAAGTCCAGGCCGCTGGCGGCGAGCACGGCCTGCAGGTTCTTCATCACCTGCTCGGCCTGCGCGACGACGTCACCGGTGACCATCTCCATCGTCTTCGGATCCAGGGGAATCTGGCCGGACAGGAACGTCATCTTCCCGGCGTCCACCTGCACGGCCTGGGAGTAGGGGCCAATCGCCTTGGGGGCGTCGTCGGAGTGGATTGCCTTGCGCGCCATGCAGCACACCTCGCGTTGAGGCGGCCCTCCCAAAGGGGACGAGGGCCGCGGGTCCGCCGCGGGCTGTAGCACAGGACAGGGCTAGATTCGCTCGACGGAGTAGACGCCCGTCAACCGCTCGATGGAGCGCATCAGGTCCGTCAGCTGCTTGAGGTCGGAGATGGTGACCTCGAAGGTGTTGACGGCCCGGTCATCGCCGGTGGCCCGGCAGTTCGCCTGGGAGATGTTGACGCTCTTCTTGGAGAACGTGTTGGTGATGTCCGCCAGCAGGCCCGGCCGGTCCGCCGTCAGCACGCGCAGGGTGACGGGCCGCTTGAAGTCGCCCTTCACGTCCCAGGACACGTCCACGCGCCGCTCGGGGTCCGTGGCCAGGGCCTTCTCACACCCCACCGTGTGCACCGTCACACCCCGGCCCCGGGTGATGAACCCCGCGATGGGGTCCCCGGGAACGGGGTTGCAACAGCGCCCGAAGCGCACCAGCACGTCATCCACGCCGCCAATCTGGACGCCGCTGCGGCTGTTGCGCCCCACCAGCCGCTTGGCCAGGTCCGTCATGCGCGACAGGCCCGGCAGCATGGAGGCGTTCGCCCCCGAGCCGTTGCCCGTCCCGCCGGCGTCCGAAGGCCGCGGCGGCGGCTCCGCCTGCGCCAGCTTCTCCTGCGGAACGATGCGCTGCACCAGCTGCTGCGGCGTCACCTTGCCGTAGCCGATGGCGACCAGCATGTCGTCCTCGACGCGGAAGCCCAGCTCCTCGGCGACCTTCTTCACCTCGCCGGAGCGCATCAGCTTGTTGAAGTTGAGCTGGAAGCGCTTGAACTCGCGGTCCACCAGCTCGCGGCCCAGCTGCAGGCTCTTGTCGCGCTGCTGCTGCTTGATGAAGCCGCGGATGCGCTGCTGCGCGCGGCTCGTCTTGACGAAGGTGAGCCAGTCCTTGGACGGGTGCGCCTGCGGGCTGGTGAGCACCTCCACCGTGTCGCCGTTCTTCAGCTTGTAGCGCAGGGGAACAATCTTGCCGTTCACCTTGGCGCCCACGCACCGGCCGCCCACGTCGCTGTGGATGGCGTACGCGAAGTCCACCGGCGTCGCGCCGCGCGGCAGGCTTCGCACGTCGCCCTTGGGCGTGAAGACGAAAACTTCGTCGGTGAAGAGGTCCACCTTCACCGTCTCCAGGAACTCCTTGGGGTCCTTGAGGTCCTGCTGCCACTCCATCAACTGGCGCAGCCAGGCGAACTTCTCGTCGTCCTTGGAGATGGGCGCGCGGCCTTCCTTGTAGGCCCAGTGCGCGGCGATGCCCTCTTCGGCGATCTTGTGCATCTCCGCGGTGCGGATCTGCACCTCCACGCGCTCGCTCAACGGACCAATCACCGTGGTGTGCAGGGACTGGTACATGTTGGGCTTCGGGATGGCGATGAAGTCCTTGAAGCGCCCGGGCACCGGCTTCCACATCTGGTGCACCATGCCCAGCGCCTCGTAGCAGGAGGGCACCGACGGCGCGATGATGCGGAACGCGATGATGTCGTGGATCTGATCGAAGTCGATGCCCTGCGACTTGATCTTCTTCCAGATGCTGTAGACGTGCTTGAAGCGCCCGCTGACGTCGCCCTTGAGGCCGCGCTCCTGGAGCTTCTCGCGCATCAGGTCGCAGGTGTCCTCGATGTACTTCTCGCGCTCTTTCTTGCGCTTGTTGAGCTGCTCCTCCAGCGCGAAGAACTCCTGCGGCTTCACGTAGCGGAAGGACAGGTCCTCCAGCTCCGTCTTGATCCAGGAGATGCCCAGGCGGTTGGCCAGGGGCGCGTAGATGTCCAGCGTCTCCTGTCCGATGCGGGCCTGCTTCTCCTCGGACATGTGATCCAGCGTCCGCATGTTGTGCGTGCGGTCCGCCAGCTTCACGAGGATGACGCGGATGTCCTGCGCCATCGCGATGATCATCTTGCGGAAGTTCTCCGCCTGCTTCTCCTCCTGGGAGAGCGTCGCGGACGCGGAGAACTTGGACAGCTTCGTCACGCCGTCCACCAGCTGGGCGACCTCCGGCCCGAAGAGCTCCGTGAGCTCCTCCGCAGTGGCGAGCGTGTCCTCGATGGTGTCGTGGAGCAGGCCGGTGACGATGGACGCCTCGTCCAGCTTCAGCTCCGCCAGGATGCCCGCCACCTCCAGCGGGTGGATGAGGTAGGGCTCTCCCGACTTGCGGAGCTGCCCTTGATGGACCTTGGCCGAGTAGACGTACGCCTTCTTGATGATGTCCAGGTCGGGGTCCGGGTGGTACGACGCAACCCGCTGCAGGATGTCGTTCAGGCGAATCATCGAGGCGGTGACAATCGTAACTGCCTCAAACAGCAGGGGCAACGTTACCCTGGAACATCGCATGCCCCGCCGGGTCGTTGGAGGCCCGGGCGCCTTGGAGATGGGTCCGAGGCTTTCGTTGACCCGGCGTTTCACGCCCCCCTAGATTGGCCCTCTGCCCATGTCTCAGCTTCTGCTGTCCGCGCTCCCGGTGGTCTGCCCGAATTGTGACGGCTTCAACCCGCCACGCTCGGCCACCTGCGTGCTGTGCGGCCAGGCGATGGAAGAGGCCGCTCCGGCCCCCCGTCCGGCGGCCACGACCCCGCCCCGGCCGGCGACGCCGCCCCCGGCTGGCACGGGCCCTGGCCGCCCCGCCGCCGTCTCGAGCTTCACGCGCCCGGGCGAGCCCCTCACCCCGCCCACACCGCCTCCGCCGCCCAGCGCCGTGCCGCCCGGGCTCAAGCCCTCCGCGCGCACTCCGCCGCCCACCGCCGCCCAGGGGCTGATGGTGGAGGCCCGCCGGGCCGCGGCGCCGCCCGTGGGGACGCCGCCTCCGCCCCGCGCGGGCTACGGGCCGGCCCTGCCGCCCGCGAACACCCGCCCGCCTCCGCCCGTGCCGGACAACGCCCTGCCCCCTCGCGGCGGCACGGGGGCCACGGCGCCGGTTCCGGCCGGCACGCCCCCGGCGACGACGGGCGCCACCGCACGCCCCGCCCCGGTGGCATCGCGCTTCGGGCTGGCGGTCATCGCCGGGACGACGCGCGGCCAGCGCTACAAGCTGCCGGTGACGGGCTGCGTGGTGGGCCGCCAGCGCGGCGCCATCCTCTTCCCGGACGACGTCTACGTGTCGCCGCTGCACGCCACCTTCCTCGTGAAGGACGGCGCCCTCTTCGTGCGCGACGAGTCGAGCGCGTCAGGCGTCTACGTCACCTTCGCCGGCACGGAGCCGCTGGCGCCGCGCGCCCTCTTCAGCGCCGGCCAGCGGCTGTTCCGCTTCACCGGCCGCGTGGAGTCCCCCGCGCCCGTGGCGGGCCGCCCCACCCCGTATGGCTCGCCCGTGCCGCTCGGCCAGGCGCTCTACGGCGTGGAGGAGGTCCACATGGGCGGCAGGGCGGGCCGCGCGGTGGTGACAGCCGCCGCACTGCTCACCATCGGACAGGCCCACTGCGACCTGGCGTACCCGAATGACGAGGGGCTCGCCGGCCGGCACTGCGAACTGAGCCCCACGGCGACGGGCGCGATGCTGCGCGACCTCTCCGGCGGCCTGGGCACCTTCGTGCGCATCCCGCCCGCGACGGAGCGCCCCCTGCGTCCGGGCGACCGCGTCCGCCTGGGTCAGCACGTCATGCAGGTGGAGACGCTGGGCTGACGGGAAGCGGCCCGCCCCACGGGAGCGGGCCGGGCGCTACCGGCGGCACTCAGGGCGACGAGGGCCGCGCCACCGGGCTGCCGAGCCGGACCTCGATGTACGCGCGCGCACGCGAGTCGGGCATGTCGGTCAGGTGGCGCACCCACCAGCCGCGGGCCTCGTCCGTGTTGTCGCGCTGCCAGTACAGCTCGCCCAGCTTGAGGGCCAGCTCCGCTTCCGGGTTGAAATTGAAGGCTTCCTTGTAGCTGGAGGTCGCGCGGACCAGCTCCCCGGCCATCACGTCGCGGTCCCCGTCCTGCGTCAGCTTGCGCGCCTTGTCCACGTTGCGCGCGTTGCTGGGGATCTGCCGCAGGTAGTCCGGCTGATCCGAACCGGAGGTGAGCAGGCGGGGCGCGTTGGGCGGCGCCACGTACTGGTTCCCCTCGGAGCCGCTGCCCGCGCCAATGCCGAAGTAGTAGACGAAGAAGCCCACCGCCCCTAGCACCAGCACGGTGGTGAGCGCCTTGAAGAAGAGGATGATGCCCTCTCCGCCACTGGAGACAGGCGCGACCACGGAGGTCTGGGTGCCCTCGGGCGCGATCGTGGACTCTTCCGAGACCGGCGTACGCGAATGCGAGTGGGGCAGGCCCTGCACGGTGGCTTCCACCGTCACGTCGTTCCAGGCCGTGTTGTTCCGGGCGCTGTTGTGCGCGGCCTGGGACTTGCGCGGGATGGGGGCCAGCACGCCCGAGGCCTGCGGACGGCGCCCGCCCGTGTCATTGGCACTGGAGGCAGCGCCCCCGCGGCGGCGCTCCTTGTCGACCGCGAGCAGCTCCGTCTTGAAGGCCGCGGCGTTGGCCGGCCGGTCGTCCGGGTCCTTGGACAGGACGCGGAGGATGAGCCGCTCCATGCCCGGGGAGATGCGCGCGTCCGGGCGGCGGCGCGTGGGCGGAGGTGGCTCCTCGGTGAGGTGCTTGGTGGCGAAGCCCACCGCCGAGTCGGACTCGAAGGGGAGCAGGCCCGTCATCAGCTGGTAGAGGATGACGCCCACCGCGTACAGGTCCGAGCGGTGGTCGAGCACCGCGCCCCGCGCCTGCTCCGGCGACATGTACTCGGGGGTGCCGCACACGAAGCCCGCGCGCGTGAGGGCCGGGCCCTCGTCCTGCGAGTCGGTGATCTTCGCAATGCCGAAGTCCAGCACCTTCACGAAGTCCGGCTCGTTGCGGCGCTGCTCCACCATGATGTTCTCGGGCTTCAGGTCCCGGTGGATGACGCCCGCGCCGTGCGCGTCCGACAGCGCGCTCAAAATCTGGAGGGCGATGCGCACCACGCGCGCCTCGCCCAGCGGCCACTCGCGGCTGAGGATCTGATGCAGGTCCTGCCCGGCCACGTACTCCATCGCGATGAAGAGCGCGCCGTCGTCCGCCTGACCGAAGTCCAGCACGCTGATGGAGTTGGGGTGATTCAAGCGGCTGGCGGCCTTGGCCTCGCGCTGGAAGCGCGCGACGGTGCGCTCGTCCGACAGCAGCGTGTGGCGCAGCACCTTCAGCACCACCACCTTGTCCAGCGCGAGCTGACGGGCGCGGTACACCTTGCCCATGCCGCCCTCGCCGATGAGGGCTTCCACCCGGTACTTGGCGGCAATCGTCTTGCCCACGTATTCGTCGCCGCCATCCGCCGAGCGCAGGAGCGTCGCGCCGCAGGCGGGGCAGTAACGGGAGGAGTCTTCGGCGTCGGCGCCGCAGGAAGGGCAGTACACGTCAGCGTCCAGTCAGTGGGGCCGGGACTTCACCATGCCCCTCGGGTGGGGAGCAAGCTGTGCGCTGTCGGGCCCCCCAACGCGGCGCGGGCCTGCTAGAAGGGACGCTCGCATGGACGCCGTGGAATATTGCCCCCGCTGTGACACCGAGAATTCCCGGGATGCCACTGTCTGCCGAGCTTGCGGCTCGGCGCTGCGCTCCGGAACCATGGTGATGGCCGTGGCGCACGTCTCGTCGCGCCCGCAGGTGTCCATCCGCGTGGTGCGAGCGGACGGAGGCCCCGAGGCGCTCGTGCGCATGCAGCGCGACACCCTCACCTGCGGCCAGCAGGCGGACATCGCGCTCAACGACGACCCCTTCATCATGCCCGTGCAGGCGCGCTTCTTCTTCTCCGGCGCCCGGCTCGCCATCGAGGACGTGGGCGGCGCCAACGGCGTCTTCGTGCGCCTGCGCAATGAGCGCGAGCTGCCCGCCGGCGGAGAGCTGCGCCTGGGCCGGCAGCGTCTGGTGCTGGAGCCCATCCCCGCCGCGGCGCTGGGGCCCGGCGGCACGCAGGTGTGGGGCTCGCCGGATCCCGGCTACCGGCTGCGGCTCATCCAGTTGCTGGAGGGCGGCCTGCGCGGCGCGGCCTACCCGCTCAAGGACGGCGACAACCTGCTGGGTCGTGAGCAGGGCGACATCGCCTTCCCCACGGACGGCTTCGTGTCCGGGCGGCATGCACTGCTACAGGTCAGGGGGGACCGGCTGATGGTGCGGGACGTGGGCTCGTCCAACGGCACCTTCATCCGCTTGGCGGGGCCGACCTTCGTCGACAACGGCGACCACTTCCTCATCGGCCGTCAGCTGCTGCGGGTGGAGATCCAGCCCGCGGCGGCCTGAAGCGACGGTCCTTCACTCAAGCGAAGCCAAGGACCGCACGGGAGCACCGTGCGGCCCCTGGGAAGCCACGGCTCAGCCGTAGGACTTCTCCTTCTTCTCCTGCTCTTCCTTGCAGCGGATGCAGAGCGTCGTCACCGGACGCGCATCCAGGCGCTTGGGGGAGATGTCCTCCTCGCAGCGCTCGCAGATGCCGAAGGTGCCGTCTTCCACGCGCTTGAGGGCGCCATCGATCTTCTGCAGGAGGAACTTCTCGCGGTCCCGCAGACGGAAGACCATGGACTGGGTGTACTCGGAGGCGGCCTGGTCGATTTCGTCAGGCAGGTCGTCCGTGTCGAAGGACGATTCCTCCACCAGGGTCTTCTTCGCGCTTTCGAGCAGGCTCGCTTTGCTGTCCTCGAGCATCTTCTTGTAACGCTTGAGATCTTTCTGGTTCACAGCCTGCGGCTCCGTTGGACGGGTAGAGGGGGCCTGCCCCCGAAAAAAAGGGCCCGAAAGCTTTATTCATGCAGCTGCCAGTGTCAAGCTGACCTGCTACAAAACGAAGGGTGCATGAGGGGCGCCTTGAGCGACAACACGAAGTTCGATCGGGAATTCATGCGCTCGGCGCTCTCCCTGGCCGCCAAGAGCGAGGTCGACCACTTCCTCTACATCTGCGACACGCCCATTGCGCCGGAGGACCTCCGGGGTAAGCCCGCGCGCAAGAAGCTGGTGTACGCGGTGACGATGGACAAGCTGGCGCAGGAGCTTCTGCACAAGAAGGTCCGCGCGCTCGTCATCCCCGCGTACGACTACTCCCGCACGGAGCGGGTGAAGGTGGCGCTCGTGTCCGCGCTGTCCCAGGGCGCGTTCAAGGAAGGCGACCTCGTCCTCTGCATGACGGGCAAGGTGGGCCGCGCGCCGGACACGCTGATGCAGATGCGCATCGGCGGGTCGCTGGACGACCGTCTCGCCATCGAGGGCGTGAAGCTGGGCGAGGAGTTCAACTCGCAGGTGGTGGACGCGCTCATCCAACTGGCGCTGCAGATTGGCCAGGAGGGCTTCGAGGGTCATCCCATCGGGACCATCATCACGATTGGTGACCACACGAGCGTGCTGGAGAAGAGCCGGCAGCTCACCATCAACCCGTTCCAGGGCCTGTCGGAGTCCGAGCGCAACGTGCTGGACCCGAAGATCCGCGACGCCATCAAGAACTTCTCCGTGCTGGATGGCGCGTTCGTCATCCGCGAGGACGGCGTGGTGCTGTCCGCCGGCCGCTACCTGTCCTCCAACGACGACACGGTGAAGATTCCCCTGGGCCTGGGCGCGCGTCACGCGGCCTCCGCGGGCATCACGTCCACCACGCACTGCATCGCGCTCACGGTGAGCCAGACGTCCGGCGCGGTGCGGCTCTTCAAGGGCGGCAACATCGTGCTGGAGCTGCACCAGACGGCGCGGCGGACCTGAAGAAGCGCCCTCCCCCTACTTCACACGCTCGGGCGCCGCGTGGGGCGGGTGCTCCTCGCGGTAGATGTCCGCCAGGGCGTGCGCCTTCTCCACCTCGTCGCGCGCTGCTTCCAACGCCATCACCCGGTCGAAGCGCTCCACCTGCTCGCGCAGCGCTTCCGTGACGACACCGCCCGCGGCCATGCGCGCGGAGGCGCTCTCCCGCTCGATGCGCAGGTCCGCCACGCGCTCGCCCAGCTCGCCGGCCGCGCCCAGGAGCAGCTCCGAGTCCCGCTCCGCGCGCCGCAGCGATTCCCGAGTGGATTCGAGCAGGCGTTCGGTCTGCACGCGGTCGCGCTCCAGCACGCCCACGCCCTTCGCGTCGCCCCGGTCATGCGCCGTCTGCCGCCGTCCGGCGATGTCGCCCAGGCGGGCCGTGTAGCGCGTCACTCCGCGGGAGAGCTCGCCCTTGAGGGCCAGCAGCGTGGCGGCGGACTTGCGCACCTCGGCCGCCTGGCGCTCCAGGTCCTCGATGAGCCGGTCGAACGTGGCCAACGGGTCCACGGGCGCTGGAGGCGTCTTCTTGCGTTTGAGGAAGCCGAACATGGCGCGTGCCCTGAAGCCTACCCGAACGGGCGGCAGAGCAACTGCACCCGTTCCAACGCCTCCGTCACCGGACGCCCGCCGCCGGACAGCACGGCCAGGTAGCGCGCGGGCGTGAGTCCGTAGACGGACAGCAGGTGCTGCAGGAGCACCACGCTCTCCGTCGCGCGGCGGTCCGCGGAGGCGAGCGACGCGGCCTCGCCCACCGCCTCCAGGATGTCCGTCACCCGCGCCACGAGCTCCGCCCCGGGCGCCTCCGGCACGGGGGACGCCGCGGGCTTGGAGGGAAAGAGCGCGTCGAAGGAGGCCTCCACGGCCACGCCCGCCCCGGGCGCGCGGCCCGCCGCCACCGCCTCCAGCGCGTCCAGGTGCGGGGCCAGGGCCTCCAGTGCCTCCAGCGAGGCCGGCACGTCGCGAGGCAACAGCGTGCGCCAGGGCGTGTCGAACTCCGTGCGCGCCCAGCGAATCTCCTCGTCGGAGAGCGGGTGATAGAAGGCGCGGCCTCCGGCGGCGCGCTGCTCCAGCACCAGGGACTTGAGGTCCGGGTTCTCCTCGCCCAGCGAGATGAAGCTCAGCGCGATGTCCAGGGCGCCCATGGGCGCGCGCGTGCGGCGGATGAGGTCCAGGTCCACGCGGTCCTCGCCGTCGGTGATGAGCACCACCGTGGCGCGCGCGAGGTACGGGTCGCGCCCCTGCGCGGCGCGGATGGAGTCGAAGGCGGACAGCAGGGCCAGCGAGATGTCCGTCTGCCCCTCCGCGGGCGAGTCCCGGAAGAGCTTCTCAATCTGCCGGGTCGCCTCCGCGGCGGTGTCCACGCGGGCCAGCTCCGTGGGCACGTCGTTGAAGAAGCTGAAGTAGAGCGGGTCGAAGTTCTCTCCGCGCCGCGCCTTCACGCGCAGGTTGTTGAGCTCCGCGATGATCAGCGCGTCCCGGAAACGCGCCCGAGCGCCGTGCATGGAGCCGGAGGCGTCACAGACGTAGACGCGCACGGCGGTGCGCTTCACCTTGCGCGGCTTGGGGGGCGGCGCGTCGTCCAGGTACGTGCGCACGAGCTGCCGGTGTCCCGCGAGGTCCTGGAGCAGGCGCCGAGGATCCGTGATGACGAAGTGGTGGACCTCATCCAGGCTACCCGTCGTGTCGAACGACATCGTCTGGGTCGGATAGGGCACCTGCCGCGGAACGGCCCGCACGGAAGCGGCGTCCTTCTCGATGATCTCCTCCGACAGCGCGTCCTCCACGTCGAAGAAGCGCGCGCACCCCGCCGCCAGGTCGAACGTCGCCAGTTGTTCCGGCTTCAGTGAGAACGCCAGGTCCGCGAGCTGCTCGTCCGGCGCGTCTTCCGCTTCGCGCCCGGAGTCCGCCTCGGCATCCGCCTCTCCCAGC
The DNA here is from genome assembly GCF_054512695.1 of Corallococcus sp. M7. Classification (NCBI taxonomy): domain Bacteria; kingdom Pseudomonadati; phylum Myxococcota; class Myxococcia; order Myxococcales; family Myxococcaceae; genus Corallococcus; species Corallococcus sp. M7. Next base: position 3,580,571 of record NZ_CM137252.1, on the reverse strand, counting down.
CACTGGAGGCGTGTGCCCGCCTCCGCCTCCTCCACCATCCGCGTCAGCCGGGACTCGGGAGGAAGCAGCGGTGTCAGCGCGCGCCGCGCCGCCGAGGCCAGCTCCGCGTCACCCGCTTCGATGGCGCGCTCGTAGAGGCCCTGCAACGAACGGTAGGCCCCCCGGGGATCCTTCTGCGCCGTCTCCCGCACGCCGCGCACCAGCGCCTCCAGGGAGCGCGTGGGCGGCACCTCGCGCACCCGCTCGCGAGCCTCCGCCACGTCGTTGCGCAGCGCCATGCTCCGCGCGCGGTCCGCGTCCGTGGTGCCCAGGCGCAGCAGCATCTCGTGGGCCAAATCCAGGTCGCGCCGCTTCTGCACCAGGTCGATGACGTTGTCCCGCGCGCGAGCGGCCAGCAGCTCCGCGACGGCCAGTCGCGCATTCGCCGGCGGCCGCTCCCGGGTCGTTCCAGCGGGACGTTCGAAGATCTCGAACGGCGCGTCCTCACCGGCCTGCGCTTCCAGCGGACGGCTGAAGAGATCGGCCACCTTCACCGCGCGGGCCAGCCGCACGAAGCCGCGGTCCAGCGCGGTGAGCGCCCCCGAAGGCATCTCCCCGGAGCGGTGCGCCTTCTCCACGAGGCGCAGGCACTCCTCGTACTCCTCCAGGGCCTGGTTCGCGCGCGTCGCGAGCCCCTGCGCGAGCGCCCCCGCCCTGCCCCGCTGGGTGCCCAACGCGAGCAACAGCCGGGCATCCGCGGCGGTGTGGATGCCCACGCGATCCAGCTCGCGGTCGAGCGCCACGAGCACCGGCAGGCCCAGGTCCTCCGGCCCCTTCAGCTTGCGGCCGAAGGGCCAGGACCACGCGCCACCACGGGCCGCCACGGGCTGCCGGAGCGCATCCAGGCGCTGCCGCAGGGGAGTGAGCCGACGCGCCAGCACGACTCAGCGCCGCCTTCCGAACAGGGCCCCCGCGCTCACGGCGCGGTCCGCCGCTCCAGCACCTGCCGGCTGAAGCGCCCGAAGTCCTCGTCGATGCCGCGAAGCTGGGTGGACAGCTTGCGCGCGCTCTCTCCCAATTCACCCGGGAGCGTCTCCAGCATGCCCAGCGTGGCCTTGAGCCGCACCAGTTCGCCCTCCTTGAGCGCGAGCTGGGGGAAGCGGCTGCGCACCAGCCGCTCGAAGGTGCGCTCCGCGTCGGCCCGGCCGTTGAGCGCCTCCGGCGCGGGCAGCGCGGACAGCAACTGGGTCAGCCAGCTGCGCAGGTACTTGATGCGCGACTGGAGGAAGGACAGCTCCGCCTCGGCCACCGCCGCGCGGACCGTGTCGGAGAGGAACGCGGAGGCGGATGGGGGACGCGCCGCCATCAACTGGCCGTCCAGGCCCACGAGCGCGGTCAGCTCACCGTCGGGGACCTGCGCGGACAGCTCACCCCGGTAGTAGGTGTACGCGTCGCCGTTGAGCACGGCGTTGGGGGCCGGAGGCGGGCTGGCCACCTCACGAGACAGCACGCGGGCATGCTCCCGGAGGCGGTTCTCCATCAGGTCGCGGCACTCGGCGAGCACCGGCTCCGCCGTCACGCCCTCGCGGCGCAGGTTCTCCGCCACCGCCTGCACCGCGCGGCCGTACTGCTCGATGCGCTCGAACGGGGTCGCGCCCAGCACCTCGCGCGCGTACGCCACGCTCAGCGGCCGGAGCAGCTCCTGCTTCAACCCCGCCTGGGACGGATCCAACGCCGTCAGGGCGTTCTCCAACTGGGTGAGCCGCCGCGAGTCCGCGGACAGCGCATCCAGCGGATCCTTGCGGCCCCGGGGCGCCTGCGCGGGGAACGCCGCCGACACGCGGCGACGGAGCGCGGCCACCACCCGGCGGCGCGTGTCCTTGTCCGCGTCACGCAGCCGCTCGTGGAGGGAGGGCACCGCCTCGCTGAGCATCGCCGCCAGCGAGCCCATCACGCCCAGCTCCTCCTCCAGGTTCTCCGCGAGCCCGACCAGCCACTCCATCTTGACGCTGTCCTCGAACGCGAGCCCCTCCGCCGCGGACGCGCTCATCTCCAGCGCCTGCTCCAGGAACCGCGCGGCTGACTCACACAGCGCGGGGTAGCCCGGCTTCAGCTCCGGCACCGCCCGGCTCAGCTCCAGGACGTCGCGGATGGCGATGAGCAACGCCACGCCGCCGCGCCCCTCCCCCTGCCCCGCCGTCATGCCCCGCGACAGCCGCTGCTCCAGCGCGGCCACCAGCGCACGCGCCGCCACCAGCAGCGGCGCCCGGTTCTGGCCGTGACGCGGCCCGGGCACCAGCTTGCCCAGCACGCCGCGCGCGGTGGTGGACACCACGCCCGCCTGCCAGTTGCGGCTCAGGCCCTCTGCGGCGTTCACATCGTCCGCGGCCGCGAGCGTCGTCGCCTCGCGCTCCACGCCGCCGCCCAGCTCCTGGCGCACCTTGCCCAGCACCTCGTCGAAGGTGCGCTGCTCCAGCCGGACGATCTCCAACTGCGCCCGCTCGCGAGGGTCCACCGCAGCCTTGAGCAGCGCGTCCGCCTCCGCCGCGGGCGGACCGCCCAGGAGGAAGAACCAGCGCAGCGCGTCCAGGTCCTCGACGGTCGCCTCGAGCGGCCGGTCCGGACGGCGGTAGATCTGATCGCGCACCACCGCCGCCTTCAGCGTCCAGAGCGCCTTCACCACCGAGCGCTGGGAGAAGTACTTCGTGGGCACGTAGTCCGGCAGCTTCGACACCTGCGCCACGAGCGCGCGCTCCAGCGCGTCCGTGAGCATCTCCACACCCTCCAGCACGTGGCCGGGCACCTTCACCTGGGCCACCGCGTCCTGGAGCAGATCCAACTGCTGGAGCGTCAGCGTGGCGCGCAGGTCCGGCCGCGTCCCGTGCACGAAGCGGTGCAGCATGGCGGCCCGGCTCTCCCGCCGGGCGAAGGCCTTGGGCACGAAGCTGATGAAGCTCAACCGGTCCGCGAACGCCAGGAGCAGCTCCGGCGAGCGCGCGAGCACCTCCGTGAGGTACCGGTTGCTCGTCATCACCACGCACTCGGTGCGGCCGGTCGTCACCTTGCGGCCGTGCTTCAGCTCCCGCTCGTACATCACGTTGAGGATGGAGCGCAGCAGCATGTCCCGGCCGTCGAAGACCTCGTCCAGGAACGCGTGCACCGCGCCCAGCATGCCCTCGTCGGTGAGGTACTCGGTGCGCCCTGTCTCCGTGAGCACCTTGAAGTCCACCGGACCGATGAGGTCCGTCTGCAGCGTCGTCTCCGCGATCTGCTTGGAGAACAGCGACGGCAGGCCGGACACCTCGTCGGTGATGCGCCCCAGGACGGCGCTGGCGACCGCGCTCTTCGCCGTCCCGGGCGGCCCCACCACCAGCACGTGCTCGCGGCAGAGCAGCGCCAGCTCAATCTGCGTGAACAGCGTTTCCCGCTCCAGGTACGTCTCCCGCAGCTCCCCGAAGAAGCGGCGAAAGGACTGGGCGGCCTGCAGGTTGGGAGGAGGCGAAGTCACGAAGGGGCCAGAGGAGGATGCGGGGAAGGCCGCATGCTACCCGCGCCCCTCCCCCTATTTGAAGTGCACCGCGCACGCCCCGTCGGGGCAGTTGCGTCCCGCGATGCGGAAGCGGTAGCGGGCCACCACCCCATACACCGCGTCCGCCAGCTGCCGCAGTCCGGGGACGTAGTACACGTAGAGCAGCCGCCCCAATGGCCGCCGGCCCAGCGCGCGGACAATGGCCTCCGCGCCCTCCAGGACCTGGCCATCCGCCTGGATGAGCTGCATGGCCTTCTCGCAGCGCTCGAAGCTCACCCCCGGGAAGGCATCCAGGACGCCCTCGTCCCGGAAGGAGAGCAGCTGCGTGCCCTGTCCGCCCACCAGCTTGCGCATCTCTCGCGCGGCGCCGCTGCACACACGGCAGTGGCTGTCGTAGAGCACCACGTCATGGCCCGGCGGTGTCGTCTGGAGCGTCGTCATGGGTCACCCCCCTCTTACACCCAGTATGTCAACGCGGCTTGAGCATCTCATGCAGTTGTCCGTGCACGCTGCGCCAGATGTCGTGCTGCCGTTCAATAGGATCCATCAGTGCCATGCCCACCGACGTCGCCGGGGAGCTGCCCTGGAAGGCCGAGTACTGTCGGATGCGCGTACCGCCGCTGCCATCGTCGTCGAAGACGAACTGGTTGGTGCCGCGCAGCGGGTGTCCGTCCAGGGTGGTGATGTGGACGACGCGCTCCGTCTCGTTGAGCTTCACGGTGATGGGCGCCCACACCGGCGGCGGCCCCTGCTCCTCCAGGAACAGCCGGGCGCCGTCCGTCAGCGCGCTCACGGCCGGCCGCAGCGAGATGCCCGCCGCGCCGAAGAGCAGCTCCGGATTGCTCACGAAGGCCTCGAAGGCGTCCCTCGCGGACACGCCGGGGATGGTGCTGGTGTAGTCGGTGAGCGCCGTGGGAGCGCCCGCGATGGGCGGGCTCGGGTCCAGGTGCCCCAACTGCGTGCGCGCGTAGCGGTCCATCGCGGGGCCCTTGTCCAGCGTCACGCTGACGGCGGCGGCATTCGTCTGCTCCAGGAGCCGCGCCCCCTGCTTCAGCTGCTCCTGGAAGGACCCCGTGGGCTTCGGCGGGAACGCGCCCCCCACGCCGAAGTCGAAGCCGTTGCCCTCCCGCGCCCGGGGCGCCACCTGCGGCGCCCGCGTGGGAGGCGTGGCCGGCGCGCCGGTCCCCCGAAACACCTCCACGGAGTTGGCCGGAGCGGCCGACGTCCGTGAAGGCGTCTCCGTGCGCGAAGCCAGGGGAAGCGATGCGCCCTCGGGCGCGACAAGGTCGGGGAGGACGCCGGACACCAGGGAGTCGATGCGGGACATGGAGGGACACCTTCGGGGTGGACTGCGAGGAACCCACCCGCCCCTTGCAGTGCCTTCGCCATGCGTCCCCGCGTGAATTCGCGGGGTTGCTCCCGGCCCTCATCCCGCGTCCGGAACACCCGTCCACCGTCGCGGAGAAAAGAAGAAGGCCGGCGCCCCGCGTGGGAGCACCGGCCTTCGGACTTCAGCCTCCGCCGGATGGCGGGAGGCTCAAGGCATCAAGACTGGCGGAACTCGGCGTCCACCACGTCGTCCTTCGCGGACGGCTGGGCGCTGGAGCCCGGAGCCGCGGAAGGCTCGGCGCCCGGAGGAGGCGTGGCGCCCGGCGCGCCGCCGGTGGCCCGGTACATCTCCTCGGCCGCCTTGTAGCTGGCCTGCTGGAGCTTATCGAGGGCCGCCTTGATGGCGTCCTTGTCCTGCCCCTCGCGGACGCGGTTCAGCTCCGCGACACCCTCCTCGATGGCCTTCGCCACGTCGGGGGTGAGCTTGTCCTTGTTCTCCTTGATCATCTTCTCCGCGGCGTAGGCCTGGCTCTCCGCCTGGTTCTTCACCTCCACCAGTTCGCGGCGCGCCTTGTCCGCGGCCTCGTTGCTGCGCGCGTCGTCGACCATCTTGGTCACTTCGTCCTTCGACAGACCGGACGAGTGGCTGATGGTGACCTTCTGCTCCTTGCCGGTCGCCTTGTCCTTGGCGCTGACGTTGAGGATGCCGTTCGCGTCGATGTCGAACGTCACTTCAATCTGCGGCACGCCGCGCGGCGCAGGGGGCATGCCGGTCAGGTGGAAGCGGCCGAGGCTGCGGTTGTCGCCCGCCATCTCGCGCTCACCCTGCAGCACGTGGATCTCCACCTGCGTCTGGCCATCCGCCGCCGTGGAGAAGGTCTCCGACTTGCGCGTGGGGATGGTCGTGTTGCGCTCGATGAGCTTCGTCATCACGCCGCCCAGCGTCTCCACGCCCAGCGACAGCGGCGTCACGTCCAGCAGGAGGATGTCCTTCACCTCGCCGCCGAGCACGCCCGCCTGCACCGCGGCGCCCAGCGCCACGACCTCATCGGGGTTCACGGAGCGGTTCGGCTCCTTGCCGAACAGCTTCTTCACCGCCTCCTGCACCATGGGGATGCGCGTGGTGCCGCCCACCAGGACGATCTCGTTGAGGTCCTTGGGGTCCAGCCCCGCGTCCTTGAGGCACTTGCGGCACGGCTCCAGCGAACGCTCCACCAGCGGGCCAATCATCTGCTCGAACTTGGCGCGCGTGAGCTTCACGTTCAGGTGCTTCGGACCAGATGCGTCCGCCGTGAGGAACGGCAGGTTGATCTCCGTCTGCGTCGCGCTGGACAGCTCGATCTTGGCCTTCTCCGCCGCCTCCTTCAGGCGCTGGATGACCATCTTGTCCTTGCTGACGTCGAGCCCGGTGTCCTTCTTGAACTCGCTAATCAGCCAGTTCATGATCTCCAGGTCGATGTTGTCGCCGCCCAGGTGCGTGTCGCCGTTGGTCGCGAGCACGTCCACCACGTTCTCGCCCACCTCCAGGATGGACACGTCGAAGGTGCCGCCGCCGAAGTCGTAGACGGCGATCTTCTCGTCCTTCTTCTTGTCCATGCCGTACGCGAGCGCCGCCGCGGTCGGCTCGTTCACGATGCGCTTCACCGTCAGACCGGCGATCTCACCGGCATCCTTGGTGGCCTGGCGCTGGGCGTCGTTGAAGTACGCCGGGACGGTGATGACCGCCTCCGTCACCTTCTCACCCAGGTAGTTCTCCGCGGCGCGCTTGAGCTTCAGCAGCACCTGCGCGCTGATCTCCGGCGCGCTGTACTGCTTGCCGGCGATGTCCACGCGCGCGTCGCCGTTGGGGCCACGGCCCACCTTGTAGGGGACGAGCTTGGCTTCCTCGGTCGTCTCCTCGAAACGGCGGCCCATGAAGCGCTTCACCGAGTAGACGGTCTGCTCCGGGTTGGTGATGGCCTGGCGCTTCGCCACCTGACCGACCAGGCGCTCCCCGTCCTTCGTGAACGCGACCACCGAAGGCGTGGTGGGGGCTCCCTCTTCGTTGACGATGACCTTGGGCTCGCGACCCTCCATGATCGCCACCACGCTGTTCGTGGTGCCCAGGTCGATTCCGATAATCTTGCCCACGGTTCCCATCCTCTGGAAATGACTGCGTTTTTCCTACGAAATCCCGATGTAAGCCCAACGTAACCACCCCCCCCGGCGTGTCAAACGCGAGGACGGGTTTCCCCGTAGGCCCGGGCACCCAGCGCAAAGGTGATGACGCCCGCTGCGTAGCGCAGTGCGCAGGCCCGGCCGCCCGCATGTCACCGGAACGCCATCCACGCGCCACGGGTGCGTAACGCGCTCTACACTGCCGTCACCCCGCGGTAGCAACCGAGCGGGCATTTTGGACACCAGCGGACCGTTCAACCCCTCGGAATCACTTCAACGCGCTCGGCTGACACCGCGCGTCAGGGGTTGGCGAGAAAAGTGCACAGTCCAAACCGCGTCATCGCTGTCATACCGCTCCCCGCCCCTTTGGAGTCGTCCATGCTGGTTCAGCCCCTGCGTTCCACGGACTTCCGCCGCTCCCCCGCGGCGCTCCCGTCCGCCGAACCGAAGGTCGCGGTGCTGCTGAACGCGAACGCCCGCAAGGTGGACGCCCGGGTCGTCAAGCTGCTGTCGCACGTGGTGCCGGAGGAGGACCTGTTCCTGTCGCGCTCGCCGCTGGACGCGCGGCGCATCGCGCAGACGGTGTTGGAGCGGGGCTACCCCACCGTCTTCACCGGCGGCGGCGACGGCACCTTCATGGGCTTCGTCAACGAGGTGCTGCAGCAGGTGGGCCCGCGCGGGAAGTTCGCCGGCCAGGCCGCGCCGCGCTTCGGCATCCTCAAGCTGGGCACGGGCAACGGCATCGCGGCGTTCGTCAACGCGTCCAGCACCCGGGGCGACGGCATCCTCAACGACGTGGTGCGCGCCCGCGCGGCGGAGTTCCCCGGCGTGCGCACCATGGACCTGGTGCAGGTGGACGGCCAGCGCGCGCCCTTCGCGGGCCTGGGCGTGGATGGCAAGGTGCTCAACGACTACATCTCCGTGAAGGAGTCGCTGGGCAAGGGCATGTTCAAGCGGGTCATGTCCGGCGGTGGCGGCTACTTCTCCGCGGTGGCCTTCAAGACGGTGCCGCACTACCTCACCAGCTCCGTGCTGGTGGAGTGCGAGGTCGTCAACGGCGCGTCGGAGGCCTACCGCCTGGGCGCGGAGGGCCAGACCGTGGGCGCGCCGCTGGCGCCGGGCGCGGTGCTCTTCCGGGGCAAGCTGATGATGGCCGCCGCGGGCACCATGCCCTTCTACGGCTACGGCTTCCGCATGTTCCCCCACGCGAATGACCGCCGGGGCTTCCTGCAGCTGCGCCTGGGCCAGGTGTCGCCCACGCAGGTGCTGGCCAACCTCCCGCGCCTCTGGAATGGCCGCTGGGCTCCGGAAGGCCTGCACGACTTCCACGCCCGCGAGGTCACCATCCGCTTCGCGCGCCCCATGCCCTTCCAGGTCGGCGGCGACGCGGCCGGCTACCGCGAGCAGGTCACGCTGTCCGTGGCGCCCGAGTCCATCGAGCTGCTCGACTTCAACGGCGTGCAGTAGTCCCCTGGCGGTTGAAGGGCCCGGAGTCCTCGGGCCCTCCCCCACGCAGCAAGCCTCCGACAGACTTCAGCCGCGGTCGCGCGACGCCGGGGGCTTCTCACCCGGCTCCTTGCGACGGCCCACGGCGAACGCGTAGCTGACGCCCGGCCGCTGGTTGTGCTCGCGGTGCAGGGCCAGCTCCTCGCGGAAGGTGGCGCTCTCCGCAGAGGCGCCTTCCGGCAGGTGCGCCTCCATGTCCTTGTAGAGCGCGTCCAGCTCCGTGTCGTGCAGCGACTCCACGGACTCCGGCTCGAAGCCGGCGGTCTCCAGCGCCTGGAGCAGCTCGCGCGGCAACAGCAGCGGCGCGCCCAGGCGCTTCTCCCAGAAGTCCAGCACGGGCTTGGGCGTGAAGCGGCCCACCTTCGCCGGGAAGGTGAAGCCCACGCGGCCGCGCTTGCCCAAGAGCGGGCGGAACACGCGCAGCGCCATGTCCAGCGGGTAGTGCACGCGCCCCGGCACGAGGATGCCGTGGAAGGGGCCGTCCAGCATGCCCAGCGCGTCCGGCGCCACGCGGCGGACTTCGATGCGATCCGACAGGCCCTGGGTGCGCACGCGCTCGCGGACGGGGGATACCAGGGCCTCGTCCGTGTCCACGGCCACCACGGAGCACTTGAGCTCCTGGGCCAGCAGCACGGCGGCGCTGCCCTCCGGACCACAGCCGAGCACCAGCACGCGGGAGCCCTGCTCGAGCTGGGCCACCTTGGCGAAGCGGCGCGTGGCGTCGTCGGATCCGAACGCGCGCTGCGCCCCCGGCGGGTGGTACAGCGGGAAGTGCTCGGCGGGACTCATTCCACCCTCATATACGCACCCCGGCCGGACTTCCAGCCGCCGGCGGCCTCCGGGCGCCCTGGGGCATCCGGCCGCGCACCGCCTGCCTCACAGGTAGTAGACGATGCGGGGATCCTGGTGCAGCTCGGCGTAGATGGCCCGGCGCTGCTCCTCGGACAAGAGCAGCACGGACACGCTCAGGGACACGAACTTCCCCTTGCGGCTGTGCTGCACGTGGATGGAGTCCGGAGAGACCTCCGACCCCAGCTTCCGCCGGAAGAGCGAGCGCACGTGCTCCTCGAAGCCGGGCGTCTCCTCGACCGTCGCCTTGCCCATCACCTTGTACTCGTAGACAGAGGGGTACTCGACGAGGGGCTTCTTCTCCTCGCCGGGGGTGTCGGGCTTGTCGGTGCCATCCTGGGTCATGACACGTCTCTATCAGGCGCGGGCCGTCGGCGCTCTACAGCAGGTTGGCCGCCAACTCGGCCAGCATGCTGCGCTCGCCCTTGGCCATGGTGATGTGGCCGGCGATCTTCTCGTTCTTGAAGCGGTTGACCACGTGCACGAGCCCGTTGTTCGTGGAGTCCACGTACGGGTTGTCGATCTGGAACGGGTCGCCGGTGAGGATGATCTTCGTGTTGTCGCCCACGCGGGTGAGGATCGTTTTCACCTCGTGCGGGGTGAGGTTCTGCGCCTCGTCCACGATGATGAACTGGTTGGGGATGCTGCGCCCGCGGATGTACGTGAGCGGTTCGATCTCCATCAGTCCCAGGTCGATGAGCTCATGGTGGCCGCGCCCGGCCTTCTTGTCCGCGCGGCTCAGGTTCATGAGGAACTCGACGTTGTCGAAGATGGGCTGCATCCAGGGGTTGAGCTTCTCCTCGACGCTGCCGGGCAGGTAGCCGATGTCCCGGCCCAGGGGGAAGATGGGACGGCTGACCAGCAGCTTGTGGTACAGCCCCTCCTCCGTCACCTTCTGCAGGCCCGCGGCGATGGCGAGCAGCGTCTTGCCCGTGCCCGCCTTGCCGACGATCGTCACGAGCTTGATGTCGTCATTGAGCAGCAGGTCCAGGCAGAAGGCCTGCTCCATGTTGCGCGGCCGGATGCCCCAGGTGCCTTCCTTGCTGTTGCGCGCGAGCGGCACCAGCCGCGCCTTGGCGCCGTTGAAGCGGGCCATGGCGGTATGGGACGGGTTGAGCTCGTCCTTGAGCAGCACCAACTGGTTGGGGAAGAGCCGGTCCTGGGCGGGAACCTCCACCTCGCCGCCAGGCTTGTAGAGCTGATCCACCATCTCCGTGGGGACGAGCAGCTCCGTGAAGCCGGTGTAGAGGTCGGTGATTTCGACGCGCTCGGTGTCGAAGTCCTGGGCGGACAGGCCCAGGGCGTCGGCGCGGATGCGCAGGTTGGTGTCCTTGGTGATGAAGACGGCCTGGGTGTCCGGCTCGGTCTCCATCAGGTCCAGGGCCACCGCGAGGATGCGGTTGTCCACCAGGTTGCTGTCCGCCATGGAGGACGGCAGCGAACGGTCGGTGAAGGCCACGCGGAGCATCCCGCCGTGCGGCAGCGGGACGCCCTCCTTCATGGAGCCTTCAGCGCGGAAGGAGTCCAGGTAGCGCGCCACCAGTCGCGCGTTGCGCCCCAGCTCGGAGAGATCGCGCTTGAACTGATCGATCTCCTCGATGACGTAGATGGGGATGATGACGTTGTTGTCCTTGAACCCGTAGATGCTGCGGGGGTCATGGAGGAGGACGTTCGTGTCGAGGATGAAGTTCTTTCGCATCGAGGGCTTCGCGACCTGACCTGGTTCGGGTGCGATTGCTGACGGCGAGCGACGACTTTGAAGGACCAACGCCGCTCAATATAGGCACCGAACGAGGGGCCACCAGCCGCATTCCCGTCTGAAAGCGCGAAGGTCCGTCCGAAACAGCACGCCCCGCGCCAGACAGAAACAGGGCGCTACAGCGGCCCTCAGGACGTCGCGGCGGCGCGCGGCACAGCGGGCGCGGGCTCCCCGGCGTCCTGGTACGGCGACGCGGGCGCCAGCGGATCATACCCAAGGACCTCCACCACCCTTTCAGGCGGGGGGCCGGGGGGCATGCGGGCCCAGGGAAAGCGCGCCTGCAGCGCCTCTTCGTCCAGCGACAGCACCTGCTTCGCGTGGAAGCGCGAGGCCTTGTGCCAACCGCCCGTGTCCAGCCGCCGGGCCACCCGCCGCGACAGGGGGCTGATCATCGGCGTGGGTGTGAAGAGGGCCGTCTGTCCCTGCGCGTTCCGCATACAGCCCAGCTCCACCGCCCACGCCAGGAGCCAGCGGGGCCAGCCGCGGCCCGCGCGGCGAAGAGCGCTGAAGTGTCCCTGCGCGGCGCCGTCCGCGAAGGTGAAGCGCGGCTCGTAGACGCACGCGGCGGAGAAGGTCGCGGGCATCAGCGCCACGCCTTCCGCGCCGATGCGGCGGGCCATGAGGTGCAGGAGCTCCAGCAGGTCGCGCGACAGGGAGAGTCCGGGGTGGAGCTGTCCCGGGAGCGGCGGACGGTTCCAGTCGAAGGGGCGCCCCGGGTGCTGAAGGAGAAGACTGTCCACGTAGAGCAGCGGCGCCTGCGCGGCCGAGCGGGTGAAGCCGACCTCCGCGCCCAGGGCCTGGCGCAGGGCCAGGTCCACGACGGGCGAGTGGAAGCGGCGGCTCATGACGGTGATGCGCGGCTGGAACGGATCCTGGCAGGACAGGCGCAGCTCGACGGGGCCGACCCGCTCCTCCAGTCGCTGCGCGAAGCCGTAGGCCTGGAGGGCGCGCTCCAGGTCCTCGCGGCTGTAGGTGCCGAACGCCAGGCCCACGCGGTCGCCGCCGGACTCCAGGCCCAGGTCGTCCAGGGACAGGGACTCCTCGGCGGACGCGGCCAGGTCCACGCTGCTCAGGCGCGAATAGGTGCGGCGAGCATGGGAGCTGAGCTCTGGCGTCCGGGGCATGGGAGTGTCCTAGTCGTAGCGGATGTCCACCAGGGTGAGCTCAATCTCACCCCGTGGGCGCCGCACCTCCACGGTGTCGCCCAGGGTCTTGCGCAGGAGCGCGCGGCCCATGGGTGACTCGACGCTGATGCGGCCTCCGGAGGCGTCGATCTCGTCCGAACCGACAATCTGGTACGTGCTGCGGATTCCGCCCTCGTCCTCCAGGGTAACGGTGGCGCCGAAGTAGACTTTCGAGCGGTCGCCCTGTTCCGAGGGGGTGACGATGGTGGCGGTGTCCAGGCGCTTGGAGAGGAAGCGGATGCGCCGGTCGATCTCCCGCAGGCGCTTCTTGCCGTAGATGTATTCGGCGTTTTCTGAACGGTCGCCCTGGGCGGCGGCGGCGGAGACCTCGGCGGTGACCTTGGGACGGGCCTCGTTGAGCAGCTGGAGCAGCTCGCGGTGCATGCGCTCGGCGCCCACGCGGGTGAGGTAGCGGCGGAACGGGGCCTGCTCCCCTGCCTCTTCGTCCTCGGGGCTGTCGTCGGGCGGTTCGGGAGCTTCCTGGGACATGCCCTGTGTATAGCGCCGGAAGCTGACGGGTGGCGGGGGCCGGGCGGCCGGATGTTCACCCAGGGGCGGGACGGAGCGTGTCAGGAAGGGGCGGCTGCGATCGCCAGTGGAACTCCCCGGGCGCTGCTGGTAGGAAGCGCCTCGCGGAGCCGCTGGCGGATCCGCAGCCGGTGCCAAAAAAAGAATAGCGAGTCGCTAGCTCAGCTGGTAGAGCACCGGCCTTTTAAGCCGAGGGTCGGGGGTTCGAGCCCCCCGCGACTCAAGCAGTGACGACGTCCCCGTCGTCTAGAGGCCCAGGACGCTGGCCTTTCAAGCCGGTAACACGGGTTCGAATCCCGTCGGGGACACTGAAGGACCGAGGCCGGAAGCCGCTGAGACCCAGCGGTTTCCGGCCTCGGTCTTTTCTGGCTCCTTCGCGTCTCCAGAATGTCTCCTGAAGAGGGGGGAGGCCGTGTCTTGGTATTCGCCAGCCGCTCAAGAGGGCGGAGGAGCGACATGACGCCATGACCCAACACGGGCAATGCCACGGAAGGCTGGAGAACCGCCTCCAGCTTCGCGTGCAGGTGCAGTATCCGGTAGCACTGGCGCTGGACGTGGCCGTTGGTCGACGTGCGCTCCATCAGCCGCAGGATGGACCAGTGCAGCAAGCCCAGCCCGAAGGGCCGCTTGATAAAGCAGGTGCATGCCCGTGCCCAACAGCCACGGGAGCCGGATGACGTCAGGCAGCCGCTCGCGGAAGCGCTGCGCCAGGCCCGACTCGTTCAGCCTGCTCGCGAAGGCAGGTGTCCAGCAGCTCGGCACCAAGCACCGCGCAGGACGTTCCACTCGAGCAGGGGCCGGGTGCACAGCAGACCGGGGATGCCGCTGGTGCGGCGCAGCTTCCACACCCCGAAGTGGTGCCAGGCGAGGTCTCCACTCGAGTCGATGAACTCGGCGCCCTGGACCTGGAGTTGCTCAAGCAGGTCCGGGAAGTACGTGTCGAGGATGCGCCGGCCCGTATCCAACAGCACGTGGATGTGCGGCCCTTGCGGCACACCTTTGCGCGCGGCGGGCCCCTCCCCCCGGACATCCCGCTCCACCAGCGTCACCTTGTCGAAATGGTCCGCGAGCACCCGCGCGCTCAGGAGCCCCACCATGCTGCCGTCGATGACCACGGCGCTTCCGAATCTGCGTCCAGGGGGTTTCGACGTCCCAAGCCTCCATGGTTTCAGGTCGTGGCGCTTCTGGTCAGAGGGGTCGGAAATCCCCAGAGCCGCTCGCCCCCGCCGGGGAGATTGAACCTCACCGGTCTGACATGCCCTCTCGGCCCCGAGACTCGAAAGCTTCACCGCCGCCCTGGAGGAGTCCAAGGCGATGCCCTGGCGGGAGGGGCGCGCGGGAACTCCCCCGGAGACAAGCCCAGCCGCGGCATTCCTTGAGAGCTCAACCCTCCACTTGACTTCGAACGGTGCGAGCCACGTCACGCCTGGACGTGGCTCGTCCTCTGTCCCATGGTTTCGTGAGACATCTCTCTTTAGGGATAGCGTCCCAGCATCAATTCCGGCTGTCGCGCACCACCCGGAGCGTGTTCGCGTCGAGCACCCCGGCGGACTGCCCCAGCTCCAACAACGCGGCCTCCAGGTCGCTCGCGACCGGAGATGTCCGCACAGTTGCGGGAGCGATGCTCTTGGCGCCCTCCCCTTCGCCGGGCCCGGACCTCAGCGTGGAACCCTTGACGATGAGCTGTTCCTGCTTGTCCTCCACTCCCACGCGTTCGATGAGGATCCCACTGTATCCCAGAACAGCATGAGATTCGGTGCCCTTCAGGGCTGGCGTGCGTTCGACCTTATCCAGCTGAGCCTGGATAGCACGGACTTGAGCGGAGTCCGTCACCAACAACCGCGGATTGGGCCGGCCGGAATAGACCAGATAGGTGACTCGGAACGCGGGCCCTTCGGCCGCAGGCTCGGCAGCCATCGCGTCCAAGGCTCCACCGAACGAAAACAGAACCGCCATTCCCACCAGGACCGCACTCTTCGAATACTTGAACATGGTTTCTCCTAAGCACCGGTGGGTCAGTTGATGTACTCGTGGCCGCCGCCCTGAAGGCTGTCCGACCACACTCGGAAGAAGCCGCAAAAATCCGTATAGGGACCACGGTTGGCAGTCCGTGGGTCGGTAATCAGATTGTCGGAGTTGTCACGGTCGGTCGCGGCCGTGCCCCCAGGCTTGTGCGTCCAGAGCGGCGTCGTCTGGCCCGGGTGATAGCCCATGCGATACCAATGGTAGTCGTATCCCGGTGCGACCACCAACGCGACCACCGTCTTCGGCGTGTAGGCCAGATGGCTGTCGGTGACCAACTCCAGCCCGTCCTTGATCGCGGCCTGCCTCACTGCATCGCAGGTCAGAGCCGTGTACTGCGCCCCGGCGGCGCGGCCCGGTTGCGCGAAGGTATCCGTCGGCTTGTTGTTCGCGTAATTATAGCAGTTGTTGTTGTACCGACGGCTGCTCAGGTCATTCCAGTAACCCGGAGCGTAGGTCGCATAGCCCACTGCTGTCTCGTTCTGCGGGATGTTTGAGCCGGCCGGCGAATAGCCATTGAGGTTATAGACAAGGACCTCATCGAGGCGGTCATCAAAACCATACCAGATATTATCATTCGAGGTACCGATATAAAACGGGCGGTCGACATTGGAGATCGATCCCAGGTTGAAGTTCGTGGACTCGATGTGCCCGACCCGGAAACCATCCACGCTGAAGATGACCGTCACGGCACCAGGTCCGGTTCGGAAGAACTCCACCATGACGTGTTGCCACTGACGATACATCGCGGGACGGGCAGAGACTTCAGCGGACCGGAACTGATAACTGCCGTTCGCATCTTTCACATGCAAGACCAGCCGACGGGCGGATGCATCCGCCGTCGCATCCACCGCGAAGTAGAAGCCGCGACCATCGCTACCCCGACTATCCACGATGGTCTTGATGATGCTGTCTCTCCTCCGGATCCACGCCGATATCCCAAAGCTTCCCGACCCGAAGTCCAGGCTGGGACTGGTCGGCACCGCGATGTACGCCCCCCCAGAAAGGTCCACGCCATCCCCCTGCCAGCCCCAGGATGACCGCTGCCCGGTGTACCAATAGAGGGAACCGTGGTTTCCGTAACCACTCGTGTCTGGAACTGTCGTGCCGCTGATCTGCATCTTCCACTCGCCCACCAGCCCTTGGGTGATCCGAGGTGGGGCGGCTTCAACAGCCATCCAGGGAAGGACGGCCAGACACGCGGCCGCGAGCCCCCAGGCATTGATCTTCATCGCTGCTCCTTATGCTCCCACGCGGATCGTGGGAGATTCCAGACTAAAATCCGCCTAAACAGAAAAACAAGCCTGAACCCCTACGACGATTGTGGGAAAAGGCACCGCGCTCGCGAAAGACTGGCCCCAATCCCTCCGATGGACCGAAGCGGGACGCCCAGCGCACGACGTCGACGCCACGAGGGTGCGTCGAGCGACCGCTCTCCTGGCGCAATCGCTTCCGACGTCTGCTGATGCGATGAGAGAAGCGAGAGGACACCTATGCGGCGATGCCGCGCTTCGCGCTGGGCATCCAGCGCGACCGTTTCGCGGCCCCTACCCCGCCGTCCTTGGCTAGCAGGCTGTTGAAGAAGCCCGGTTTGCTGGCACGGGGCTGGGCTTCTCGTTGACTTCAATCTCAACATTGTCTTCGAGATGAGGCGGCGAGCGTGAAGTGGCTATGCGGCAGCCAGCCGCGCCATCCGCACCAGGTTGTACGCGGCGCCCACCAGGTAGGCCGCCAGCTCCGTGCGCTCCCTGCCTTTGAAACGCGTCTTGCGGAAACCACCCACCGTCGCGCTGCCGGACGGCCGCGTCCTGTTCCTGGGAGGAACGGGCACCAGCAGCACGGGCTCCATGGTGCCGTTGGCCAGCATCGAGAAGTTCGACCTGTCCCCTCCGCCGTGCACGCCGACGACGTGCGCCGCGCAGGGCAAGAACTGCGGCACCCTTTCCAACGGCTGTGGCGGCACGCTGAACTGCGGCACCTGTGGCTCGGGGCTGACGTGCACCAACAACGTCTGTGGAACGGGCGCTCCCGCCTCCTGCTCCCACGACGTGTGCACGTCTGGCACCGTGCTGAGCAATAGCTGCGGCACCTGCGCGAACAAGGTGTGCACGATCGATCCGTTCTGCTGCAACTCGGCCTGGGACAGCATCTGTGTCAGCGAGGCCAACAGCCATTGCGTCATCACGCAGCCCGGCTGCGTCGCGCAGTAGCAACGAGCCCGACGCGTTCGGCCAACTCACGGATGCAAAGGGCCACTTCACCCCGGGCCTGGAGCCACTGGCGGCACGGCGATGTCCCGTGTCCGCCAACCCCGGTACTTCTCCGAAGCGGATGGTCAATGACCTCCCAAACCGCAAAGGAGAACACATGTCTCGACTGGGAATGCTTCTGGTGGGTGCGCTGGCACTGGGTCTGACCGCGTGCGGAGGCCCGGAGCTGGCGGAGGACAGCACCGAGCCCATGATGGCGTCGGCGCAGCAGGAACTGACGCAGTACTGTGGTCTGAATTGCCCGAGCGGTCAGCACCCGACGACCTACCTGTGCAGCAGCTCGTGTGGCGACTTCTGCACCAACATCAACAACGCGGTCCAGTGCAACCCCAACACGGGCTCGTCCTTCACCTCGTGCGGTACGACCTGCCCGTCGCCGTACCGGGTCACCAGCACCTACGGCTCCTACCTCTGCAGCAAGACCATTCCGTACCTGAGCGGCAACAACACCGTCACCTGCACCCTGTGATCGACCGCGTGCGACGGTGAGCTGACCTCCGTGGGGCGGCCACGCCTGGCATTGAAGTCCGCCCAGGCGTGGCCGCGCGGAAGGCTGGAGCCTGGGAGGGCCAAGGAGAGGCTCCGCACCGCCCAGCACGTTGGAGCCATCGCGCGAGCCGAACCCCACTGGCTGTTCCCCAACTGGCCCGACGTCATCAACCACTGCGTCCCCAACGAGGTTGCCCAGTTACTGTACGGCAGCCCGGGGAACGTCAGCGCCCAGCTCCACCACGAGCTGGCGCGCGGCTTCCGCCCGCATCTCTTCATGGCGCTGAGCACCTACCTGCCCTGGCTGCCGGACAAGGCGCTCACCACCGTGCTGAAGCCGGACCCCATCGAGGCGGGCAAGACCTGGGACTCCTTCAACGAGTTCGTCCCCGACAGGGACAAGGACGACGACGCGCCGGCGAAGCACTAGACGCCCGCCGCCATTCCTTGAACGGCCGCGAAGCCCTGATCGATCAAGGTGAAGAACGCAACGTCCGCCTTCTTCGCGGAGCCTCCGCGTTCGAACACGCGGACGGCTTCCTGGCGAGCCGTGCGCACCGTCAGCACGATCATGCCGGCCGCGAGCCGCGCGAGGCCCTCCGGCATCGCACCGGCGAGTTCGAGCGCGAGCCCCTCTGCCGCTTCGTCGTTGAGCTCGCGGAGCCGCGCCTCGAGTGACGGGCTCGCCGCGACGAAGCGCCAGAAGTCAGCCGTATGGCGGTCGAAGCGCGCCAACGGATGCTTCTGCTCTCGCAGCCTGCCCATGAGCGCGCGGAGCTCGGCGATGGGAGGTTGCCCTGGCGGCCTCGCGCGAATCGCCTCGCGAAAGAAGACCAGCTTCAAGTCATCCTGGCGATCGAGCATGAGGTCCTCCTTGCGCCCGAAGTAATTGATGACCGTCATCTTGGAGACGTCCGCGGCGGCAGCGATCTCGTCGAGCGTCACCGCCTCGAAGCCCCGCGCGAGGAATAGCTCCGTCGCCACATCGGAGATCCGCTGCCGGGTTTCGCGCTTCTTGCTCTCACGTCGCTCGCCCATGCGCCGGATTCTAGCGAAGCGCCTCCGACCTGGGGCGCGAATTTCTATACCCGGTCAAAGAATTCCTTGCGAAAACTTTTACCGGGTACAATCTTTCGACCGCCAGAATCCGGCCATGCCGTGGAGAAGTCATGAGCGCGAATGGAAGAAAGGTCCTCATCTCCGGCGCGAGCTTCGCCGGGCTCTCGACCGCATTTTGGATGAGCCGCCTCGGCTACGCGGTCACCGTCGTGGAGGTCGCGCGCGGGCTCCGGACGGGCGGCACGGCCGTCGACATCAAGGGCAACACCGTCGACATCGTCCGGCGCATGGGCCTCTTCGAGCAGATCCGGTCGAACCGATTGAGCCTGCAGCGGTGGGACCTGAAGAACGAGCGAGATGTCACGGAGCGCTCGATGGTCTTGAGAGGAGAGGATGAAGCGCCTTCGGAAGATGAATTCGAGATCGAACGAACCGTTCTGCTGAACATGCTGTTCGACGCCGTGAAGGACCGCATTGAAGTCGTCTTCGACGACAGCATCACCGCGCTGAGCGAGACGAAGGACAGCATCGAGGCCACGTTCGCCAGGGGCGCACGACGCACGTTCGACCTGGTGTTCGGCTGCGACGGTGTTCACTCCGCCGTGCGGCGGCTCTGGTTCGGCGACGAAGCCCGATACCTGCATTTTCTCGAGCAGTACTTCTCGATCACGATCGTGGACAAGCTGCTCATCGAGCGGAACACCGCGCAGATGTTCAACGTGCCGGGCAAGGCGGTGATGCTCAACGCCTACAAGAACAACACGGACATCATCTTCGCGTTCGCTTCCGACAAGGAGCTCCCGTACGACCGTCGCGATGAGGAGGCGCAACGGCGGCTCGTCGTGGACCGGTTCGCTGGGGCGGGCTGGAGGACGGCGGAGTTGCTCGAAGAGGTGCGGAGCTCGAAGAGCTTCTACTTCGACAAGCTGTGCCAGATACGAATGCCTTCCTGGACGAAAGGCCGGGTCGCCCTGGTGGGCGATGCGGGGTACTGCCCTTCACCCGCTGCCGGCATGGGGGGCTCGTTGGCCATTGATGGCGCGGCCGCGCTGGCGGATGCGATGCGAGAGCACGACTGCGACTTCGAACTCGCGTTTAGAGCCTACGACGAGCGCTTCCGCCCGTTCGTCGAGCAGGTCCAGGCGGAGGCCGTGAGGACCGGACTCGAGTCCCTCGTTCCGAGGACCGAAGAGGCCATCCGCGCGAGGAACACGCGGACCGACTCCGCCTTCTGACAGGAGAGGACAGACCGTCGAAGTCCGACTTGTGGGAGGCCGAGGGCGGTCCAATCACCCTGGATGTCGACAGCCTGGATCTGGCCCAGCCTGCCGCGGGGTGCCGTCCTCCTTCTGAACGCCGGGGAACGGCTCCGGGAGGGGCCCCCCAGGGCAAAAGGATTGACCGGAAACATAACGCCCAGGGTGCCTTCCCTGCCCCCTGGGCCCTCCACCCGCCCGGTCGGGACTATGCCTTCCGCAGCCCCACGACCTCGCCGTAGCCGCCGGGGATGAAGAACTCGTGCGTCTCCATGCCCAGGATGCGCAGCGCGGTCGTCACCGCGTCCGCGGAGCGGGGCACGCGCTTCGAGGCCTGGCCGTTCTCCTCGATGATGTCCACCGGGACACCGAGCCCGCGCGGGGTGTACGAGCCCACCTGCCGGTTCCCCGCCACGTTCCCGCCCGCGAAGCAGATGGACGTGTAGGGGTGGTGATCGTCCGGCAGGTAGTAGCTGCCGTCGCTGCTCCGCGAGGCCCAGCTCCGGCCGAACTCGCTCATCACCAGCACGAGCGTGTCGTCGAGCAGCGTCTTGCCGGGCTTGCCGGGCGCGGGCGCGGCCTTGAGCTCGCCGAGGAAGCGCGCGACGTTGTCCATCATCCCGCGGCCGTGCGCGCAGCTGTAGCCATGGCCCAGGCCGCTGTGCGTGTCGAAGTCCTGCTGCAACGAGACGTGCACCGAGGTGCAGAGGTCCGCCTTGAGCAGGCGCAGCGCCAGGTCCATGCGCGCGTCGAGCCCCGTGAGGTGGAAGTTCGCGAGGCCGAAGGTGTACGTGAACGACTGGTTGGACAGGTAGCTCGACAGGTACGCAGGGCGGTTCGAGGTCATCATCTCGATGCCCTTGGTTTTCTCCAGCACGGACACGACGTCCGTCGCGAGCACGCGCGACACCGACGACAGCGAGCCGTGCAGCCCCTCCAGGTAGTTGTCCACCTTCGCCGTCGAGTTGCCCAGGAGCTGCTGGGCGCGCGTCAGCGAGAAGCGCTCGATGGCCGTCGTCTTCAGGGTGCCCCCGGTGGGCTTCCCGCGCGCGTCCAGCTCGGGCGCCTCGGTGCGCGCGTCGAGCCCCGTCCACCACGGGTTGTCCGAGGGCTTCGCCGAGAGCATCGGCTTGAGCGCCTCGATGGACGGCACGCGCAGGGGCGAGGCGTGGGAGGGCAGCCCCATGCCCACCGGCGTGCCGCGCTCTCCGGTGACGACCACGAAGGGCAGCGGCCGGCTCTCGCGGTACTTCTCGTACAGGTGATTCGCGATGACCGAGTGCACGGCGGGCGCCCGGTAGTCCGCGCCGGCGACACCGCACATCGAGGAGATGAACGCGCTCGAGTGGTCGTTGGTCCCCTGGTCGATGCCGTGCAGCACGCTGAGCTGATCCGCCAGCGCGAAGTGCGTGTAGCCATACATGAGCGGGCTGTAGTTGCCGCGCGCGGCCGGGTCGGCGGGGTTCCACGACTGCCACGTCCGCAGCGGCTTGTAGGAGCCGTTCGGAGGCGCGAGGTTCACCAGCTGGCTCGCCTGGAAGAAGACGGGCTCGCCGCTATGGGTGGAGGGCGTGGGGACGCAGAGCGGGATGTCCGCGTCCTCCATCGGGGTGAAGTAGTACGCCGGCCGGTAGCCGCCGGGGATGTAGAGCACCACCAGGCGCGAGGGGACGTCGACGTCCGCGGCGTGCGCGGTGCTCGAACCGAGGAGCCCCGCGCGATCGAGGAGCGCGAGCTGTCCCGCGCCGAGGTCCACTTGAGCAGGGTGCGACGAGAGGTGTTCGGCATGGTGTCCTCGCTCAGTAGGTGATCCACATCGGGTGACGGATGAGCGCCGCGCAGACGCCAATCCAGGCGAGGCGCGTGTTCTGCGCCTCCAGCGGCAGGTAGACCTGCTCGTACAGCGCCTGGGCCTCCGCGTCCGAGGGCGGCTGGCCGAGCATGCGCAGGGAGAGCGAGCGCAGGTTCTTCTGCACCGCGTCGGGGTTGCTCTTGGAGGTGTCAGCGAGCGTCACGTAGCGCAGCACCGCCGGGTTGCTCTTCTTGTCCACGGCGCGCGCGCACCACGCCTGGGACATCTGCACCAGCGTCTGCGCGGCGGACGGACCGAAGCTCACGTCCCGCTTGCGGTACAGGAGCGAATTGCCGCCGCCGAGCGCCTCGAAGCGCTCGACGCTGCGCGAGTCGGAGACATACTCGCCCGAGATGCCGGGGGCCCAGTCCCCGGGCCAGATGAAGAACTTGCCGCCGTTCGCCACGTACGGCCTGTTGCGCCAGTTGGGGTCGGTGGTGCTGACGAAGTCCTCGAGGGTGAGCCCGAGCTGATCCATCAGGCTGATGATCATCTCCTCGGCGGTGAGCCGGCGGACGCTGAACTCCTCCGCCACGGGGGCCTCCAGTTGCGCGGGCGTGGCCGGCAGGTTGCGAATCCAGTCCTCCACCTGCGCGATGGTCAGCGTGACGCGGCCGCTGCTGACGAGCTCGTTGTAGGGCTGCCCGGGCGGCATCTGGGGATAGCTGCCGGGGGCCACGCCGTTCAGCATCTGGATGAGCATGCTGTTCCCGGGGTCGCCGCGCTTCACGTACTTCTCGTTGTAGACGAGCCCGTTCTCGAAGGCGGTGAGCGAGGCGAAGAAGGGCTTGTTGCCGGTGAGGTGGCAGCCCTGGCACGCGGGCGCGAGCGCGAGACGGATCTCGTCGTTCTTGCTCACGGCCGCGCAGCTGTCGCCGCCCGGGTCCTCCTCACCGGGAGCGTCCCAGATCTTCCCGTCGCAGCTGATGGAGAGGAGCGCGACCGCGACGCCCATCAGGGTCGAACGCAACGTGTTCATCACAGGCCCCTCCGCAGCTCGGGCTGTTCGAAGAGGTATCGGATGAAGGGTCTCAGCTTCCGGTCGCCCGCGACGAACTCTCGCGCGAGCTTGTCGATGAAGCCCTTCTCCGTGGCCGGGTTCAGGTCGCGGCCGATGAACATCGAATACATCTTGCGCGCGACGCAGCGGTCGAACTCGCCGGAGCGCACGACGAGCTTCCCGAAGCCGAGCGGGCCCATGGTGCCGTCGCCGTGCTCGCCGAGCAGCGTGTACGTGTCGGGCATCGTGTCGAGCAGCACCGCCTCGGGGTTGGCCTTCACCTGCTCGGGGGTGACGGGCGTGAGGAGGGTGTTGGGGACGAACGCGTTCTTCCAGCGGTAGCCCGGCGAGGTGCCGGTGTACGGGTACTGGCCGGACAGCCACTCCTTGGTGATGCGGTAGCGGCCCACGCCCGGCATGAAGGGCCACGGGACGTAGAAGCTCTGGGCCGGGTTGAAGTCCCAGCGTTTGAAGGAGATGGCCGCGGGGTCGAGCGTCCGGTGGCAGTGCAGGCACGTGCCGCCGGTGCCGGGGTCCACCTCCAGGGGCGGGAAGTGCACGTCCGCGGGCGGTGGCGAGAAGCTCTGGCAGGCAAACATCTCGAGGAAGCGCGCGGCCCGGACGCGCTCGCGCGGGAAGGACGACAGCGAGCCGATCATGGTGAGCACGCCCGCGGTGGGGAGGCCCTGGGGCGCGTCGGTCGTGGTGCGCGGGTCGAAGCGGTAGGTGCGGTCGATGCTTCCGGAGCGCGCCCGGTCCGGGGTGAGCGCGAGGTGGAAGGGCTCCAGGTCCTCGACCACGAACTCGCGCCACGCCTGCGGATCATCCGGCGTGGGGTGCAGCGGGTCGCGCGGCGCGTTGTCCGCGTCGGGACGCCACCACGTGGTGTTCTTGTCCAGCGCGCTGCTGCCCATCTGCCGGCCGAAGCGCACGTACAGCGCGCGCAGCCAGTTGGTGCCGACCGAGTAGTTCCCGAGGACGAGGTCCGAGAGCGGCCGGTCGTGCCACGCGAGGTGCGCGAAGAGGCGCGCGGGCTCCTCGTAGGGGTGCCGGCGCTGCACGCCGAAGTCGTGGTTGCTGTTGCCCTGGAGGCCGTAGAGCGGGCTGCACCACACCAGGTTCGGGCCGCAGCCGCACGCGGGGGGCAGCATGGGGTCGTAGTAGCCGCCGTTCGCGAGGCCGCAGTCGACCGGCTGGCCCTTGCTGTCGGTGACCTGGGTGACGTCGGAGCCGGCCTTGCCGAGCACGGTGACGGTGGTGCCCGGCGCCCACCAGGGCTCCACCTGGTGCACCTCGGGCACGGCGGGGTTGCCGTCGGCGTCCTGATCCTGGCACTGCTTGGCCGGGTCCTTCGAATCGCCGAACTCGTGCACGGCGTAGTACGCGCCCGCGTGCGCGGTGTTGGCGCCGCACTTGAAGAGGTGGCCGGACATGTCGCCCTGGTAGGCGTCACCCGCCGCGCCGGTGGTGTATGCGCCCACCGCGAGCCACTCGTGGCCGAAGTTCACCATCCGCTCGTAGAACTTCGGCGAGCCGAGCGCGGCCTCGAGCGTGGAGCGCAGGATGGATTCCCGCGCCTCGGGCGTGGTCGCTGCCGCCATCGCCTCGTACTGCTCGACGGTGGGCGTCGTCCCCGTGAGACCGAGGACGAGGCGGCGCAAGATCCGCGTCCCGCTCATCTGGTCATTGAGAGGGACGGCGGGGGGAGGTGCTTCGGGGCCACATTGTTGTGCGTGCGCGTCGACTCCGGTGAGCCCGAACGCCGCGAAGAGCACAGCCAGCAGGGCCGCGCGCTTCAGGTGCAAGTGCCAGTGCATATGCACGAACAATACACCGGGCGCATGACTCCATGACACAGGAGGCGCGATCCGGGCTCAGCACGGATCCAGCAGTGACACCGTGGCCGCATGGACCTGGGTCCAGTAGCGCAGGCGGTGGAAGTGATGGCCCTCGCCATCGAAGATGCTCCACGCGCCCGCGCTCGCGCCCCCCAGGCGTTCGACACACCGGGTATAGGTATTCCGGCCTCGGTGTTTTTCGGGCTCCTTCTCGTCCCCGCTACGGCCTTGCCTTCCCTCAACTCAACTCAGCGGTAGTGGCGCCAGCAGCCCCCTCCGCGCCACGCTGAGCTATCGCCATGGATTCCCGGTACTCACGCGCCTCCGCCGCCATCGTGAACGCGGCCTGGAGTCCCTTGGCCGCCACCAGGTCCCGTAGTTCAAGGATGGAGACCCGGAAGAACTCCTTCCTGAGGTTGACGCGATTGACCCTTCGATCCTCGAACTGCTTGTGAAGCTCCCGCTCCAGGCCGGGTGCGTCGTCGGTCGTGATCATCGCATGCACGTCGAACTCGAATGGAACGGACGCATCCCCCAACTCGTAGATGCGATCCATCGGGTCGAGGCGGCGGGTCATCCCGATCTTCAAGATCCCATCCCCGAAGGACCCCACGTTCGAGATGACATACACGTTACCGGAACGGGTCTGCTCGGCCATCGACTTCGCCCTGAGGTTCTTGGCTTCTGCCTCCGCCAGGCGTTGGTTCAACTCGTCGACCTTTTGCTGGAAGCGAGCACGCTCTTCAGCCGACGCGGACTCGGCCTCGGCACGGGCCTTCTCCAGGGCCTTGGACAGGACCTCTTCCTCCCTCTGCGCATCCTTCATGACGCGCTCCGCTTCGCGGCGCGCCTTCTCTTCTTCACGAATCTGTTCCTGGATCCGGCGCTGCTCCTCCCGCTCCCGAAGGCGGAGCTCCTGAGCAGTGACTGCCCATTTCAGCTCTTCCAGCCGTGCCGCCAGATACGCATCCAGGATCCGTGCATTGCGGAATGCCTCTCCGTTCAGGTTGACCAAGGCGAAGGCGTCCCGGATCTCCTGCTCGAGCGTCCCGTAGTTGTCGCTCCGGGTCCTTGAAAGGATTCCATCCACACGGCCATTGAACGCGTCGATGACGAATCGGACCGCGGCCTCCTTCCGCTTGGCTTCCGCATAGTCGCACTCCGCGGCGTGGCCTTCCTCCACCATTCGCCGGGACTGCTCCCGGACCGACTTCAACTTGACCCCGGCCTCCAGGTGACCAAAGTCCGCGGCCAGTTCATCCAGAAGGCTTCGCGTCGGAACGACGTACTTGTCTCCGTAGCCGTCGATCACGTTGCGGATCGCGCGAACAGCCTGTTCCAACGCATCCTTCTCTCGCAGGGCGATGTATGCATTTCCCGCGATCCGCTCAGCGCTCTTGTGGGCCTCGTCCAGGATCCTTCGCGCATCCTGGGTTGCCTTGCTGAGGATGGAGTCCGCTTCGGATCGTAGCTCCTTGAGCTTGTTGCTTGCCTCACGAAGCTCGACTTCGCTCCGGGCTTTGGATGCCGCGGAAAAGGTCTCGGCCTGCTGTTTGAGCGCACCTGCCAGCCTGAGCGCCTCGTCGAGAGACCGTTTGACTTCTTGCTCCGCGTTCGCGAGCCCTTGGAACCGCAACAGGGGTTCGAAGGTCCCCATCGCCTTTCTGAACTCCTCTTCGAAGTGGGCGCGCACCCGCTCTGCTTCAGCTTTCGAGCTTTCCCGCTCGCGCGACAACTCCGCGTCCACGTCATCGAGCCTTTTGCTGACCTCCTGCTTGAGACGCTCCCGTTCGGCAACGGAGTCGGCGCGGACTTTCGAGAGTTCCTGCTCGGCTTCCGATAGTGACTGCTGGGCTTTCTGCCACCGTCCGCGCAGCACGAACGCCCAGATGGCGACCGGGATGAAACCGAAACCGCACGCGACGAATATCACTGCAAACAGGCTTGCCATGATGAGCCCCCCGAAGGTGTCTACTCGAGTTCCTCAAGGAACCGATTCGCGGTTTCGATCATCGACTGAAGCGAACTGGCGGGTTCGGTGAAGAGAACGTCTGACGGAGAGAAAGCGATGATGGGTTGGAATGCGCCGGTACGACGGGAGGCCTTGAAATTCGTTCGGGTTTGCAGTCCATCCAACGCGTCCGATGGATCGAGGGTATCGAACGGCAGACTCTCTATTTGCTTTCGATGGATGATCGTGGAGAGGACGGGAGAGAGCACCGGAAGCCCGTCAGACGAGTACGCCGTCATGAGGACTGCCTTCACCGGCAGGAGCGCATGAACTTCACGCGCCACTCGCAAGACCCATGAGCACACGTAGTCCTGGTAGAGCTCGACGAATTGGACACGGGGCATGGCCTTCGTCGACAGCTTGCCGGTCGAGGTCAATGTTTGAACCTCGGCAGGCAGAATGGCCGAGCCTTGGACCGTAACCCGTGCCTCCACCAGATGGGGCGAGTGGATATCGAAGTCCACCGCCATTCCTCCAGGAGATGCCCTGGCGTTATTGGAAATCTCCAACAGGACGCGCCGGTAACTTTTTGAGTTTCCCTGCAGGATACCTTGCGCCAGGACAACGGAATCAGCCTGCTCCAGTGCTTCCTCCTGGAAGGCTTGTTGCGCGGAGTTGAACCGGGCTGAGTCCTCCGCCAAGGCGGACACCCTGTTCGGCAATTGTGCCGAGGGGACGTCAAAAAGGCTGAGGAGACGCGTTCGGCGGTCGGCTGAACGTTCCGCCCAGTGGGTCGGGGTCACCGGCGCAGGAGGCAGACTGACCGCGAGTGCTCGCCAGTCAATCGGAGCGCTGCATGCCTTATGCGTCGACTTCAACTCCTCGATCCGAGCCTTGCTCTCCTCCGCGGATTCACGCGCAAGGCGCAGTTGAGTCCGTCGCTCTTGCTCCTTGGCCTCCCTCTTCCGCATCGACGCGTAGGAATCGCGGCCCATCCTCTTCCCCCATCGGGCACCCATCAACGGGTGCCCCTCGGTCCTCAGGCTAGCCGCAATGTGAGGCCTGGGAAAACCAGGCCAGGGGCTGCCGCGCGAGACGCCGTCAAACGAAGGGGTTCAATACGGACCTCAGGTGAAGTCCGTGGACAGGGAGAGGGCGCGGTGGGCGGCCAGCTCCCGGGCGACGAAGGCGTTCTTCTCCTCCAGGGCCTTCACCGTGTCGCTGCCCAGGGCCAGGCGGAGTGGAGGCTGTTCCATCTTCGCCAGGGTGACCATGGCCATCGCGAGCTTCGCCGGATCACCCGGCTGCTGGTGGTTGAGCTCGACGGCGCGCTTGCGCATGGCGCCGGACGTCTCCGCGTAGTCAGGGATGATGCGCTCCGACCGGGTGAGGGACGCCGCGTCCAGGAAGTCGGTGCGGAAGTAGCCCGGCTCCACCACCGTGACATGGATGCCCAGCGGGGCCAGTTCGTCCTGGAGCGCCTCGCTCAGGCCCTCCACCGCGAACTTCGTGGAGCAGTACACGCCCCACCCCGCCGCGGAGCGGTACCCTCCAATGGAGGACAGGTTGATGATGTGCCCGGAGCGCTGCTGGCGCATGACGGGCAGCACCGCGCGGGTGACGGCGAGCAGGCCGAAGACGTTGGTGCGGTAGAGCTTCTCGATTTCGTCGGCGCTCGCCTCCTCCACACCGCCCAACAGGCCGAAGCCCGCGTTGTTCACGAGCACGTCGATGCGGCCCGCCTCCGCCACGACGGCCCGGGCCTGGGCCTCGTCGGTGACGTCCAATTGCGCGACCACCAGCCTCGGGTGGGCCGCCAGGGGGATGCTCTTCGGGTTGCGCGCGGTGGCGATGACACGGTCTCCCGCGTCGAGCGCCGCCTGGGAGATGAGGACTCCAAAACCACGGGATGCGCCAGTGATGAGCCAGGTCTTCATGTGCTTGCTCCGCGTCAGTGGGTGACACGGCAATGAATAGGCCCAAGCCATCCATGAGAAAATGCGCACGGCAGGCACAAGACCGTTGAACCTGACTCAACAGTGAAAGGGAGCCTCCATGCAGGCCGACGTCCGTGAGCTGACGGTGTTCCTGGAGATCGCCCGGCACCTGAACTTCCGCCGTGCGGCGGCGGCCCTGGGCGTGACGCCGTCCGCGCTGAGTCACAGCCTGCGGGGCCTGGAGGAGAAGCTGGGCTTGCGGCTGGTGCACCGCACCACCCGGAGCGTGGGGCTCACCGCCGCGGGGGAACGGCTCGCCGAGCGGCTGCGGCCAGCGTTCCGGGACATCGACGACGCGCTCGATGACCTGAACTCGTTCCGGGACGCACCCGTCGGAAGGCTGCGCCTCAGCGCGGCCCGGGTGGCCATCCGCCTGAGCCTGATGCCGGTGCTGGGCCCCTTCATGGCGGCGCACCCGGGCATCGAGGTGGAGGTCGTCGACAGCGGCGCGTTCGTGGACATCGTCAAGGAGGGCTTCGACGCCGGCGTGCGCTTCCACGAACGCGTGGCCGCGGACATGGTGGCGATTCCGCTGGGCCCTCCGCTGAGGACGGCCATCGTCGCCACGCCCGCGTACTTCGCGAAGCACCCGCCCCCGAAGACACCCCGGGACCTGGCCGCGCATGACTGCATCCAGATGCGGTTCACCAACGGCTCACGCTACGCCTGGGAGTTCGAGCGCAACGGCAAGGAGTTGGAGGTGGAGACCCGCGGCTCGCTGGCCCTGAGCGACCAGGTGGAGATCCTGGAGGCGGCGCTCGCGGGCCTGGGGCTGGCGTATCTCTTCGAGTCGCAGGTGCAGTCCCTCGTCGACCAGGGACGGCTGGTGCGCGTGCTGGAGGCGTGGTGCCCGCCCTACTCCGGCTTCTTTCTCTACTACCCGAGCCGCAGACACCTGCCGCCCGTGCTCAAGGCCTTCGTGGACTTCGTGCGGAGCCGGACGTGAGCGGGCTTCGTCACCAGGTGCGCTGCTGGTTGCGCGCGTTCTTCTCCCGGAAGGCCTGCTCCAGGTCCACGCCCGCGCGGTTGGCGATGGCCAGGAGGTAGTTGAGCACGTCCACCAGCTCCTCCCCCACGTGCTCGCGAGCCGTCGCATCGGAGGGCCGCTTCTCGTACTGGCGCACGGCCTTGAAGAGCTCGCCCACCTCCTCGCCCATCCGGAAGCAGTTGAGGACCAGGTCCTGCTGGAGCCAGCCGTGCAGCGACTCCAGGTCGTGGATGTACCGCTGGTAGTCCGGCATCGCGGCGCGCTCGGGGAGCTCAATCATGCCCCCGTGCTCGTTCAGCGGAGGGTGGCTGTCAACCCTGCGCCTGGAGTCACTGCGAATTGCGCCCGACCCAGGCCTGAGCCTGGGGCGGAGCTGCGGGATTATTGCCAGCCGTTTTCAAGACAGAGCGCCGGATGCCATGAAGTGTGCGGCAGAGGGATTGGGCATGGGGGCTACTGAAGCTTGGCGCTTTCCCCACCATCCGAACGGGCCCCTGGGCCGGGCGCGCGCGGCGGGTGTCATCGCGCTCTGCGCACCACAGGGCGGTCCTGAGCGATTCTCAGCTCCAAGAGTTCCTGTTCGAAGCGGAGCTCCCATCCAGGAAGATGGGTCAATCGCTTCTCACAATACCGCTCTTGCGTGTCCTTGAGGTCAGCATGGTGTTCCACCGGCTGACCGTTGAGCATTTGCGCCATCCGCCGATGCTCATAGACATACGTGGCGTTGCCCTTGTCGGAGAATTCCACGGATACGTACTGCTCGAACGACAACACGAACGCACTTATCTTTCCCTTCGGGAGTCGCCGGGCCCGACGAAACGCGGCCTGCTGCTCCACGGGTAGGTTCGCGAGCCGAGCCCTCAGGGCGTCATATGTCTCGGACGCCAGCCAGCAGGTCGTCCTCCGAATGGAACCCAGATAGTTCAACCAGAACCGTCGCCGGTCTTGCTCGTTCATCGCGCGTTCGAAGAAGAACTCCAGATCCTGCTGGATGAGCGCGGACAGGAACGCGTCGAAGGCATGTGGGGCGCGGGCACGGACCGACTGCCATGCCTGGGTCAGCGTCACGTGCCGGGGATCATCGAAAACCCCGTCCCTGGCAATCAACCGCTCCTCCAGCCGGGCGAGGACGGCCGGCGCCATTCGTCCGGCCAGCCGGCACTCCAGGACCTTGGAGATGACCGCGATACGGGCTTCCATTGGCGCCGACACAGCGACGCCGTCCACGTTCCTGTGCGGCATCCAGGAGAGTCCCAGTGGGTCGTCCACCAGGAAGGCCATCGCCTGGGACAGGTCCTGACGCGTCTGGAGGCGTCCCTCCAGGTACTCCGCGATGACGTGGCCAGCGTAGGGACTGGTCTCCTTGATGCCAGAGTTGCGAAGCATCCCCACCACTTCCGCGAGGGCGTGGTCCCCCCAATGCCGCGCCAACGTGCTGGGGCCCTCGGCTCCCAATGCCGCCTCGACGGACATCGGCAACGCCCATCTCAACACGCGTTTGTCCTCGACGCGCCGCCCTACCAACTGGGCCCATTTCCGCTGAGTGGCGGCGTCCTCGGACGCGCTCCAGTCACGGAGTTTCTGCCGTACCAGTCGCGGCACGCTGTCGGGGCTGCGCGTGAGGAACCAGGACATGTGCTCCAGGCCCAGCTCCCGCCACAAACCCGGCACCGCGCGCCGCTCCCTACGGCTTAGCCCATCAAAATCCTGGGCCTTCACCTTCGCCAGCACGGCCTCGACATCCAGCACCTGCCGCAAACGGGCAAGCCGCTCCGGCTCAAGTTCGTCCGCTCGCTGCTGGACGGACTCTGCTCGCAGGACGAGCCGGTGCAGCCCATCCTCCACCTGCTGCTGGAAGGTCCCGAACGCGGCGAGGACGACTTTCTGCCGCTCCCCTACTTCGTCAAGCCAGTCATCCAGCCCCATTGTGTCCCCCAATTACAGACGCAGGTCGCCACGAACACGAAGCACGAGCCGCCGGTTGGCGGGGTCCCCCCCCTCCGTTCCAGTCCTGGGCGCGGTCTGCCCTCGTCCCGACACCACGAAATTCGCATCCAGGCATGTACGCGCGTAGCTGGCGGCCGGAAGCTGATCTCGAACCGTAAAGAACACCTCCTGCGCACGGGAGGCACTTGCCCGGACGTTGTTCTCGAAACTGAACCGCGCCACGCCATTGCGGACGCCACACTCGCCGCTCGTGCCCAGGAAGGGACGGTCGTCCGTGTGTCCTTCCAAGATGATTGACGGCTCGGCGCCCGCGTCGCGCATCGCGTCCACAGCCGCGCAGACGCGTTCGATGAGCGGCACCGCGCCCTGGCGGAACTGCTCTACGTACTCCGGAGGCGTGCGGCACTCTCCCAGGCCGAACTGGAGGTTCTTGAATTCGATCTCCAGCGCATTCACCCCGCCATCCAGCCCGCTCATCTCGATGAAACCACCGTCCAGATCGGAGTCCAGGGTCACCAACTCCGCTCTCAGCACCACCAGTGACGCCTGCACGCCATCCTTCTGTGAATCCACCTTGCCAATGGCCACCTCCTTCTCGCGGATGGCCTCCTCGCGCTGCTGGCGCGCGTCCAGGATGAAGATGACCGCGAGCAGCAGGAAGACCACCGCCACGCCCGCCATCAGGTCCGCGAGCGACCGGTCATTACCTTCTCCTCCCTGGCTCACCGCCGCACCTGCTGTTTCAATGAATCCTTGAGCTGATTCACTGCGTCGGACAACTCCTCGACGCCCTGGAAGAACTCGTTCGAGGAACGGTTTAGCGCGGAATCGACCTTGCTCACGACCTGCGTCCATTGGCTGCTTAGCAATTGGACCTGCTTGCTGACGGATTCCTCATAGGTCCGCGTCAAGCCGTTGAGCACCGGCGTCACGCGCTCGAGGGCCTCGCGCTGGGCGTTCAGGAGCGTCTCCTCCTGTTTCACCACCCCCAGACGATCCTGGGACAACTGGTGGAAGGATCGGGCGGTGTCGATGAGCCGTTGCGCAACGCCCTCCATCTTCTCGGAGACCGCCCCCGCCTTGTGATGGGTCTCACCAGCGCTTCGTGACGCGGTCGCCAGCTTGTCCACGGTCTCGTTGAGCTGCTTTGTCACGACGCGCAGGCTGTCCTGCGATTCCTTCATGGCACTGGCGAACTCCGCGGCACGGGCCTGGAAGTGGCCCACGTCGGACCTGGACAGATTCCGAAGCTCTTCCAGTTGGCTGTGCAGAGCGTTGGACTGATCCGCTGCGCTCAAGTGCATGTCTCGGGACACCGTCGCAGCAGCGCGCACCATCTGGTCGGAACTGGCACCCATTTGCGTGAGCACCTCCTGGAAGCGGTCCACGATGTTCGAGACGCTGCCTACCAACTGGTCGATGACCTGCTGGTTCTGCCGTCCCAGGTCGACGGAGGCGGTGGCGGTACTCCTCAGCACCTGCGCGACCGCCTTCTCCATGTTGTCCCGAACACCGTCGAAACTCCCCACCAATTCTGACACCTTCTCGCCCAGGGCCTCCACGGCGCGCTGGTTCTCGCTGCCCCACTGCCGAGCCTGGCTGCCCAGCATCTGCGTCATCGCCTCGAGTTGTTTCTCCAACTGAGGGAGGACCGCCACAAGCCCCGCCATCTGCCGGGCCATGTCCTGGGACTGGGTGTGGAACCCGCCTGACACCGTGTCGCGCAGCTGTTCAAGGATTCGTCCCAGGTCGTGTTCCTGCTGCCCAACCAGCGCCTGCTGGATACCGTCCAGGTGCGCCTTGATGCTCGCCATCTCCAATTGCAGCGACGCGGTGAAGTTCGTGGAGATGGAGCGCTGGAGGTCCGTGGCGATGTCGCGCACTGCCTTTTCCACCGCGCTCAACTGCCGCGTGATGACGTCCCCAACCTCCTCCTTCATCATCTTCCCGAAGTGGGCCTGGACCTCCGTGCCGATCCCCTGGATCGAGACATTCACGCTTTCGAGCTGTGAAAGTTGTTCGGCGAGTTCCCTCCGGGTCTGGACCAGTTCTGCCTTCAGCGAGCCCAGGGACTCCCCACGCGCCGAGGCCAGGGCGATTTCGTGCGCGTCGAGGGTCCTCGTGTACTTCTCGAAGCCCAGGCGCATCGCATCCAACTGCCCCAGGAGCCTGCGTTCGAGGGAGAAGGCAACCATCTGGAAGAGCAGCGTGCCCACCAGCCCCGTCGCGGAGATGAAAAACTTGGCCCCCATCTTCCCGATGGCCTGGGAGAGCAGGTCCGATTGGGACTGGCCGCCGCCCCCCGTGCTCGTGAGCGCCTCCTGGACGGGGCCCACTAACACGACGCCCAGCAGGCCGAAGGTCATCACCAGCGCGATGCCCGTCAGGTTCCGGCCAATTCCATGCCCCAGGGAGTGGCGGAACAGCGCGCGGCAGGTCTCACGCAGTTCTCGTGACGGCGACGAACGCATGAGGACGGGTCCTGGGACCTCTTGCTTCCCGGGAGGGAAGACGAGTTGTTCGCGCACGGCCCGCCACAGGGCGCGACTTTCGTCGCGGCTACCCGGCTCCTGGAGACGCCCCGTCAGCAACTGCTCCAGCTTCTGCTCCAGCGTCTGGATGGCCTGGAGCAAACGCCACCCGCGCACGGCCACCGCGACCAGGGACAGGAGCGCCAACAGCACGATGATGAGCAGCGGAATGCGCAGGGACTCGTCCTGCAAGGCATGCATGATGATGGACATGGCTCAGCCTTCCCCCTCTTGAAACACACCTGAGTACTGCCGTGCCTCATCCGGAATGGGCGCGAGGAAATCGCGTGCCAGCGAACGCTTGCGCTCCACGAGCTCGTGGAGCCGCATGTCGAAGCCAGCCTCGGGACGTCCCTGCCGGTGCAGCAGCGGATAGTGGACGTGCACGGGCCGGACCTGCCCGATGCGGTGGGCCCGGTCCGTGGCCTGGTCCTCCTTGGCGGGATTCCACCAGCGCCCGTAATGGATGACGTGGTTGGCCGCGACGATGTTGAGCCCCGCGCCCGCGGCCAGCGGACTCAGCAGGAGGACCTGAAAGCCCTTCGCCTGGGAAAACGCGTCAATGGATTCGAGGGCGGAACGTCGGCTCTCAGGCTCCCCGTTGATGATGGGGACCTCCGACAGGCGGAACCGTTCCTTGATGAGGCTCGACAGCAGCTCCTGCATTGCGCGGGAGAGGACGAAGACCAGGGCCTTCTCCGCGTGCACGCCGCTTGACGCGGCCTCCACCCGGGCGAGCAATTCCAGGCAAAGACGGGTCTTGGGGCTCTCCTGAAGAGCGGTGGCAGCGGCGAGCCCGCGTGAGTCCGCCAGAAGCGCCGGGTGCTGATACAGCTTCTGAAGCGCGGAGAGTGCCCAGAGCGCGCCACGCTTCGGCGCCTGCCGGGCAATGAGCCGCTCCTGCTCCTCCTGGAGCGTCGTCATCTCTACCGGGTGACTGTGATACCGCTTCTCCGGCAGGTCCTTGAGCGCCTCTGCCTTCTCCCGGCGCATCAGCGTGCTGTCCCTGGACGGATACTTCAGCCGCCTCCGCAGGGTGGCTGCGCCATGCTCACCGGCATGTTCCTCCCGGAAGGCGGCACGAGGTCCGAAGACCCGGGGCGCACGACACTGGATGGCGTCGTAGAGGGCCCAGACGTCGAACAACTCGTTCTCCACCGGCGTGCCCGTCAGCGCGACGGCGAAGTTGCGCTTGAGGGCCCGGGCCGCACGTGAGCGCAGGGTGTCCGGGTTCTTGAGCAGATGGGCCTCGTCGAAGACGACGACGTCGAAGTCCACCTTCAACAGCGAGCGCTGATAGGCCCCCAGCGTTTCGTAGTTGGTGATGATCAGCGTCCGCCGCGAGAGGAAGTCGGTATTGAGTCCGTCCCCGTGCTTCACGGCCCGGAGTTCATTCCCGTGGAGGATGAATGCGGACTGCCAGAGGTCTTCCCGGAAGAAGCGTTTCAGCTCCTGCTTCCAGTTGTCCAACAGAATGGTGGGACAGACCACCAACAGAGGCCGGGCGTTGCTTCCCGCCATGAGCCGGCGCAAGGACAGGAAGCACGCGACCTGCAATGTCTTGCCCAGGCCCATGTCATCCGCGAGCAGGACACCGGGGCTTCCAGAAACAGCATGGCGCCACAGCCACGCGAGTCCTTCCTTCTGATGCGTCTTGAGAGACACGCCTGGACGGAAGGCCTGCTCCAGCATTTCCCATGGCACGGGTGGTGCGTCGTCCGCCCGTGGCTCCGCGAGCGACGGAGCTTCCACTTCGCGGACGATGGCTCCGAGGCGGCCCCCAGGTCGGGAGCCGTCGTCGGGCGCCTCCTCATCCATCTCCTCGGCAGGTGCTGAAAGTCCGAGCGCGATCCTGAGCTGACGCCCCAGCGCCTCACTTGGGGACACCTGCTGTCCGCCCACGTTCAGGGGCATGAGGGTGGCGCTGGCCAGCGCCGCATCGTTCCGGCTCAAGAGTTCCAGCGCATCCTCCCGTGAGTTCAATTGGAGGCGCTTGTCCGTATCGTCGACGTGGAGGGTCAGGGAGAAGGACTCGGAGGAAGAGAACGATTCGAACCACGCCAACCCGGTGGCGTCGCGGCCTTCGCCCGGCTGGCGTCCCCGGAGGAGCTCGAAGCCCGCCACCCGGGGCGAGTACTCCGAGAGTTCGAGGCTCGCGTCGAGGTCTCGCCCCTCCGGGATGAGATGCGACGGGTCCGCCATCTCGCGCGTGACGTCGGCTACGAGGCGTCGCTGAAGGGGACGGGCCCTGGCCAGTACCTCATCGGTGTGTTCAGGAAGCAGAAGGGGGCGCCGAGCGTCTTCTCCCGCGATGCCGCCGGGTCGTACCGAAGACAGGGGGAAGTCCGCGCGCGTCCCATCCGCGAAGACGGCGTAGGGGCGAAGGGAGACAACCTCCGTAAGGTCGTCGTCATGCTCCCATCGCAATCCCAAACGACTCACAGAGCGAGGCTCGAAGGTCTTGAGAAAGCCAGTGGGCGCGAACGGGATGCGGTTTCCAAGCAGTCCTGATATATCCTCCAGCACGCCTCGCAGCCGGACGACCACGGACAGTTGCTCCTGCGTCGAGGCATGTGTCGCGCGGTGAGCCTCGGAGCATGCCCAAGCTGCCGTGGGCGTCAGAGGGAGCGCAGTTCCTTCAGGCGGGCTGACCGTCCAGGGAAAGGGCTGTTCCGTGGCGGAGATGGGCTCGCCGTCGACGCGGACCTTGTAACGGGCACCGGCGCCTCCTGGGATTCCCACGACCTCCCAGCGGAGGGATTGCTGATGAATTCCCAGCAGGTCCATCAGAAGGTGCTGCGTCGAAGCCCATTCCTCACGTGCGTATTCACGCTCCTCCGCGTCGAAGCCCCCCTCCCCAGGACGGCCCAGCGCAAGCCATTGCTGCCGGCTGAAGCACAGCCGCTGACCGTCAAGCCACCCCTTGGCGTTCCAGTCATTCCTTCGTAACCGGACCCGTTCGGCCAACTTGGGAGGCAAGAGGGTCAACGCAATGCACAGCCGGTCCGCATCCATGGACCAGCGCGGAAGGGGGGCACAGTTATCTGGGTTCACAGGCCTGCCAGGAGAGCTGTCCGTCCGTCCCTCGGTGACGTATCGCGTCCTTGACGTGCAAGACCATCACCCTGTTGGGGTATTGAGCTTCCGGCCATTCCGCCACTAGCATTCATCCCCCGCATTCCTCCCCATTACATCATGGAGGAGGGACTCGTGGCGGCTCCATATGGACCGAGCAAGCGCGAGACCTAGGACCGGATGCAGTACGGAACTGGCGCGACCTTCGACCGGGCGGTTCACGGTCCCTCTTCAGCAGCATCCGCGTGACGCCAGAGGAAACCGCTCTGCGTATCGGAGTAGCAGCCCGAAACTCCCGCGCGGCAACCCGGCCCCATCCAGCCGCAGCGTGCACTCCTGGCGCAATTCCAGCCTCGCCCATGCCGCAGGCGGATCACTCCACTCTTCCGGTTTCGGCTCTGTCCCCCACTTGATGGAGCCACTTAGGAGCGGGAGCGGCTCGCCCAGGCGAAGGCCGTTTTCGCCAAGGGGCAGGCGTCGCCGGGCGAGCGCACGGCTTTTTCGAAAATGAATGCAAAAGTAGTCCCGGCGGCCCTTCCCTGGGGGAACGGCGGTCCGCGTTCCCGCGTCCCGCCTCTACCAGGAGCCTTCATGTTCCGGATTTCGTCCGTGTGTCTCTGCCTGTTCGCCTCGCTCGCCATCGCCGACGAGTCCAACTCGAAGCCCCAGCGGCTCACCGTGGCCCAGAAGAACGGCTGGGCCACCTATGACGCGGAGCTGAAGAAGAAGGAGGATGCGGTCAACAAGGCTTGTGGCTCGGCCCTGAAGAGCAGCTACGAGAAGACGAGCTACCCCGCCTTCGACCCGATGAAGGATCGGACCCAGAGCGCGTGCCAGATGGCCGTGGGCACCCTGGTCGAAGTCTGCGGCACCGCGGATGGCAAGGAGGCGGTGAAGGAGGCCGTCAAGAAGACGGTCTGCCGGCTGTCGACGGAAGGGACCAAGACGTCGCTCAACGGCGGCGTGCTGACCATCTACATCGACCCGGCGAACACCTCCATCACGGGCAAGGAGTCCGGGAGCTACAGCTGGAAGAGCGCCTTCGAAGAGATCCTGTAAGCGGAGTCCGGAGCCGGAAACGGTTCTTCACGGGAGCATCGCGGCCACCGTGCCCGTGGGCTCCTGGTCCGTCGGACGTCTCTGAAAGGATGCGATTCATGACGGCAAGGCATCTGCGGCTCGTGGTGGAGGAGGTTCCTGGCGCCTGGCAACTGAGCAGCGCGCTCACGCTGGAGGGTGAGCGCCTGGACACCGATGCGTTCCTCGGGGTCGGCGTCTTCAAGAGCTCGGGTGCTCGGTTCCAGGTCCGGGCGCCGGGAGTTGCGCCGGCGTTCTTCCCCCTTTGGAGGGGAAACGCGCTGGTGGACGCGCGCGTGGCCCGGGTGCTGCGCGAGCTGGCGCCGGCGGACGTGCAGCTCGTCCCCGCGGAGATTGAAGGCCAGGCCGGGACCTGGTTCCTGCTGAACGTGCTGCGGACCGTGTCGTGTCTGGACCTGGAGCACTGCGAGGAGGTCCAATCGCGGCCGGACTGGTTCGGGTCGCGCGACGGCAACCCCACGGGCGAGGAGCACTGGCTCCTGCTGGGGGCGCGGCTGGACGCGGCGCGGGCGGGTGACGCGCGGGTGTTCCGCCTGGAGGGCAAACGCCAATGGATCATCGTCCGGGGCGAGGTCCAAGAGGCCCTGGCCCGCGAGGGGTTCACGGGCGTCCGCTTCGAGGACGTCTCCGACGTGCGCACCCTGGACGCTCGGACGCGCGAGCAGGCAGCGCGGTCCCGGGAGGCGTGGCGGCGCTCGGACGCGGAGCGCGAGGCGTTCCTGCGAGGGCTGGGCACGAACCTGGAGCCGGTCCCCGGGATGGGCGAGGCGGATCCCCAATGGCCGCGCGGACGCCACCGGATCCTCCGCCTCCAGCGACCCGGCGGCCGCACGCTGTTCGTGACGGACGGGCTGTCCTCGCCGCAGCCCGGCACCGAGAGCGGCGGCCTGGGGATGGAGCTGGCGCTGGAGACCGACGAACCGCCATTGGAGGACGAGTACGAAGCCACCTGGCCAGCCCGGGCCCTGGAGGGCGCGGCGGAGGTGCTGCTGGAGGATGCACAGCGACGGGAGACCCTGGAGAAGCGGCCCGTCAGCGTCACGCTGGGCCCGGGCTCCTTCCCCGAGTCCCTGCGAGACATCTACATGGGACAGGGTCTGGTGGTGGGCGTGAAGGCGGAGGACCTGCCGGAGCGCATGCCCCTGCCTTCGGGCGAGGTCCGGCTGGTGATGGTCCAGGCCCTGCTGGGGCCGGAGCATGACTGGCTCCAGGCGGAGAAGCGGGGCCCGTACCTGCTGGAGCACCTGCGGCAGGCGGGCCATGGCCACCTCAGCCGCACCCGGCGCGCCCCGGTGCTGAGTCCTCCCCCCGACGTCCTCCAGGAGATTCCTCCGGAGCCGCCGCCTCCTCCCAAGCCCTGCTTCTACACGCTCACCGAGGACCTGAGGGCGGGCCATTACCGGCTGCCGGCCCTGCCGAGCATTGCGGCGGGGACAGCCCTGGACCTGAAGCCCTTCCTGGAGGAGGCACCGGTGACGTTGGCGGAGATGCCACGGCTGGCGTGGCGCAGGCCCGGTGCGGCCCGCGACTACCTGCTGGTGGATGAGGCGGTGCCGCTCGTCTCCGCGCGGGTGGCGGCGGTGCTGCGCGAGCATGCCCCGGAGGACGTGGCGCTGTTCCCCGTGACGGTGGAGGGGGAAACGGAGCCTGTCTTCCTCGTCCATGTGAAGCGCGTCGTGCACTGCATCAACGACGAGCTTTCCACCCGCGTGCTGCGCTGGTCGCCGGACAACGGCGGAACCCCGGAGCGGATGGGCACCTATGCGTGGATCAGCGGCCTGCGCGTCGACCCCGGGCAGGCGGGAGGGGCGCGGGTGTTCCGGCCGTGGGGCTGGCCCCGCGCGCTCATCGTCACCGAGCCGGTGATGCGGGCCCTGTCCAGCGTGGGCGGGACGGGGATGCACTTCGAGTGGGCGGAGGGCGAGAGCCTGACGGCCGATCCGCACGAAGCCGAGCGGTTCGCCACGCTGTTCTCCACGACGCAGGACGCGCGCGAGGCCTTCGTTCGCGGGCTGGGGGAAGCGGGCGAGATGGACGACACGCTCTCGCACAGTCCGTACTGGCCCAACATGCGGCAGCTGATGCGCTTGCGGCGGCCCGGGGGGCGCACGCTGCTGGTCACCCTGGGGCTGACGACCACCTACTACCACGAGACCGTGCGCTCCACGGGGCTGGGGGTGGAGCTGGCCCTGGAGGTGGAGGCGCCGCTGGTGGAGGACGAGGGGTTCCACGAGCTGAAGTCCTGGCCCGAGCGGCTGGTGATGGGCGTGGCGGACGCGGTGGCCATCTGCGGACTGCACCAGGACGTGGACGCGTTCATGGCGCAGGAGCCCCAGCTCCCCCCGGAGGTGTGCACGCCGGAGGGCGAGGTGGGCGTGCTGGTGGGCCGGCCCACGCCCACGCTGCCGGCGAACTTCACCCTGCCCGCGGGCGAGGCGCGCCTGGGGACGGTGACCGTGCTGATGCCTCCGGAGCTGGCCTGGCTCCGGGCGGAGAAGGGCACCGCCGCGGAGCTGAGCGCCCGGCTGGCCGCGGCCGGGGTGGACACCGTCTATCGTGGGCCACGGCCGAGCGTCGTCTGACGGCCAGGGGGCGGGGCCTGACACCGCCGCCGTCAGAGATTGCTTTCGTCGGTGTCTGGATCCAGGCGCACGAGGTACGGCGGAACCGTCCATTTCAGGGCCTGGTCCAGATTGCCCTCCTTCGTCTTTCCGAAGAGCAGGGTGCGGGAGAGTGACATTCCGCTGAGGAAGCCGTCGTACTTGTCGATGGCCTTCCGGAACTCTTCGATGGTGTCCTGGAGATGGGGGGTGTTCGGGCGCGATGCGATCAACGCGTTCAACATGCCCGCGGCGTACATCGCCTTGTCCACCAGCGTGCGCAGGGCCTCCATGTACTCGTCGTACTCCTCTTGAGTGAGCATGGGCTGCTGGCGGACCCGCTTGAGGTAGCGGAGCCTCGGAATCATCGGGTCGGACTGGTCGCGCAGCAGGCTGCCCATGAGCGGGACATGTCCCGCCGGGTCGTTGTGGAAATACTGCTGCGTGAGGTCGATGTCGCCCAGCGCGATGTCGACATCCATGTGGATGCCCCCGACGAAGTTGAGATACAGCAGCCGCGCCAGGTCCGAGAAGTATTTGACGTCATCCCAATTGCCAGACAGCGCGGAGCTTCCCGCCCTGGCTGAGAGCTTTGACAACCACCCGCCGTTGTCGAGCTTCTCGATGGGGAGCACCCGATAGCCCGCCTGCTCCAGGCGGCGACGCTGGTTGGCGCGCAGGGGGCGCTTGTCCACGGGCATCGGAGGCCGCTTGGAGAAGAGGAAGACGCCCTTGGTCTTGTCGATCTCCCCTTCGAGGTGGCTGTCCAGCACCCGCTCGACCTCGGCGGAGAACCAGAGGTAGCACTTCCATCCCGCCTGCTTCGCCCGGGCGCCATCGGAGATCAGCGCATCGACCACCGCCGGGCGCATGGGGCCGCCGGTCCAGAAGCGATGGATGTTCTTCGGGATCGCGTGCGTCACCCCCATGGGCGAGCCGAGAATGCCCGAGATGAGCAGGGCCTCCTGGACCTGATCGGGATTCCGGTGCATCCGCGCGACCGGCGACACCGTGGGCATGGCCAGGATGCCGCGACGGGGGGCCTGGACACCCGGCGAAGGCGTGCTGCTGACGGACGGGCGGGACCTCCGGATGTCGAACAGGGGGATGGGCGTCTCCCCCACGTCCGGCCCCTGGGGCCCATGCTCCGCGCAGACACCGAGCACGCACAAGCGGCACGAGTCACGAACCCACTGGCCGATCAGGGCCCCACTTCGATGCGCCGGATCATGGCAGATCCCCAGATCACAGAAAGTACACATGGCCTCCCAGGTTACACCCATGGGAGGCCGCCTACGAACCCCGGGATGGAGCGCGGCTCAGCAATGCTTCCTGATGAGGGCCCTACAGGCCTTGAGTAAAGCACAACAAGCAGTGACGCCCTTCGTCGGACTCCGGTCGTCCTGCTGAGCAAATCCAGACGTCACCCCACCGCCATCACGGGGCCCACGCGCTCCGCCGGCTCAGAAGATGATGGAGAACGCCCAGTTGTTGATGAGTTCGTCGGTTGCAACGATGGCGTTGGCCAGCGGCGACACGGCCGCTAAGGTGACCGGACACCATGGTCCCCTCTCCTCTCGACTGGCAGTGGAAGCGCTTCAACGAGCTCACGCTCGAGGAGCTGTACCGGCTGCTCGCGCTGCGCTCCGAAGTCTTCGTGGTGGAGCAGAAGAGCATCTATGTCGATGCGGACGGCCTGGACGCTGCGTGCTTCCACCTGCTCGGGAGGCTCCCGGGCACGGGGCAGTTGGGTGCCTACCTGCGCGCACTGCCACCCGGCCTCAAGTTCCCTGAGGCGAGCCTCGGCCGCGTCGTCACCGCGCCGGCGCTGCGCGGGCAGCGGCAGGGCCGCGACCTGGTCGAGCGCGGCCTGCGATTCCTTTCCGAGCGCTTTCCTGGCGCGCCCGTGCGCATCGGGGCGCAGGCCTACCTGCAGCGCTTCTACGAGGGCTTCGGCTTCGTGGCCGTGAGCGACATCTACGACGAGGACGGCATCCCGCACCTCGACATGCGCAGGGACTGACGCGGGGGCGGATCAGAACCCGAGGTACTCGAGCTCGTCATCCGTGAGCTGGTGCAGCGGTTGCCTGCTCCTGACCGCGCCGGTCCGAGGCTCGTGGTAGAGCTCCGTGTCGGGAAGGTTGCGCAGGACCAGCTCCACCTTGCGAATCTGCCCCCGCTCCGAGTCGATCAT
This sequence comes from Corallococcus sp. M7, assembly GCF_054512695.1. NCBI lineage: Bacteria > Pseudomonadati > Myxococcota > Myxococcia > Myxococcales > Myxococcaceae > Corallococcus > Corallococcus sp. M7. Next base: position 3,537,584 of record NZ_CM137252.1, on the reverse strand, counting down.
CTCGCTCTCACTGATGAGGTTGGCGATGACGCCCGCGGGCACGATGGAAGCGGGTGATGCGCCGTTCTGGGACTGGTAGGACACGAAGTTGGAGTCCCTGTTCTGGTACTGGATGACCAGGGCCGCCAGCCGCTCGGCATCAATCTGGTACTCCTCGCGAATGCGCTTCAGGCGCCCTTCGCGCTCCTCGACTCTCGCAACGAGTTCCCGGGCCTTCTTCTGAAGGGCTTCACGTAGCTCCGGAGTCGTCTTGGTGTTGTAGTGGACGGCTTCGAACAACTCGGCGGTTCTGTCGATGCGATGCCCCATGGCGCGGCTCCTCGTTGTTTACAAGGCGCCGCCACCGTCGTGCGGCAGCGAGAGGACCTGACAACCCCACGGTGCGTCCGTGCGCGAGAAGGTTTCGAGGAGCGCGCATAAATCCCCAGCGCCCCCGGGCCCCCTTCCCTTCTTGCGTCTGGCCATCTACATCAGGGCTCAGCTTGAATGGAATGCACCCCAGTCGCACTCTGGAGGTGCACCGCGCGATGGGCCACCCCTCAGGGTGGATGGCGGCTCCGGGCCGTCGCCACTCAACGCCCCAATGGTTGCCTGGGACAAGTGCTTTCCGGGGGCCCTGGCAAAGCGAGCCGTGCGCGGACCTGGCCCTGTTCGACCGGTCCATGTGTCCATCCGGGGCGCTCGACGGCCTGGAGACTTCGGGCGCGTACGAGGTGCGCATGCGGTCCACCATCAGTCCTCTTCAGCTCAACTTCACGCTGCGGCTGTCTTCGGATGGCGGGCTGGGCCAGAGCGATGGCAATCCGCTGCTCTTCCAGGACGTAGGGAACGGGGAGTTCTTCTTCGGAACGCAGGTCCGGAGCTCGCTTCCCACCCCCTCCTTCCGCAACCGCATCTTCGCCGGCTGCACGCGGCCGGAGCCGGACCGCGTCAACGGTTGCTACGCGTGGTGCAATCCCGAGGGACGGGTAACGTCCAAGGGCAGCTTCACGGCGCTGCGCCCCGGATGGGGACGGGGCGAAGGGGAGTCCTCGGGCCTGAAGCTCGTCTCCGAGTCCGCCGTCCCACTGGCCTTCCCGGTGGACATCTACGTCACGAAGGGCCACGCGTACGTGGTGGCCATTGGCGACAACACCGGGGACGGAGGCCTCGCTGTCTACGACGTGAAGGATCCCGCCCACCCGGTGCTCAAGAAGCGAATCCAGTTGGAGGGGGATACCTACTGGAATGGCGCCTGGGCGAAGGACGACGCGCTCTACATCGCCAGCGCCGACTCCGGCGTCATCGTCTACGACATCACGAACCCGGCGGATCCGCAGTACGTGCGCGCGCTGCCCGGCGGCGCCCTCAACGTGCACACCGTGCACGTGCGCGGAGATCGGCTCTACGGCATGGCGCCATCGTCCTCCAGCCAGACGCTCATGTTCGACGTGAGCTCGGCGCTTTCGCCGCGGCTGCTGGAGCGCATCTCGATTCCGGACGAGAGCTTCGGGGGCGTGCACGACGCCTTCGCGTACGGCGACAACCTCTACGTCAACCACACCACCGAGGGTTACATCGCCTTCGACGTGAGTGACCCGACGCGCGTGCGGGAGCTGGGGCGCTACGCCTATGGCGACGCGTTCAGCCACGCGAACGCGGTGGGCACCTTCGCGGGACGCACCATCGCGTTCGAGGGCGGCGAGCAGGTGAATGCGCACCTGCGCGTGCTGGACGTCACCGACCCCGCGAACATGCGGCTCATCGGCCGGTACGCGCTGCGTCCCGAGTTCTCCATCCACAACATGGTGCTGGTGGGCACGAAGCTCTACATCGCGTACTACCAGGAGGGCGTGCGCGTGCTGGACGTGTCCGTGCCGCCCCGGCCGCGCGAGGTGGCGTACTTCAACACGTACCGGGACACCCCGCCGACCCGGACGGGCTCCGAGTTCTTCTCGAACGCCATTGGTATCCGCGTGCCCGGGGACGGGTTCATCTACGTGGTGGACACGAACCGGGGCCTGCTCATCCTCCAGGAGGAGTGAGCAGTCCCCGGCCCGGGTCCCGGGCCGGGCGCCCGAGGCGTCCTGACGCATCAAGCCATCGTCTGTCTTTTGACAAGGCTGTCAGGCGGGTGCTACCCGTAGCTGAAACATGAATCGGGCTTCATCTCCCCCGTGCGCCCGAACCAGGAGTCACCCGCATGAAGAAGACGCTTCCGTCCGCGATGCTGCTGTGCGCGTTGGGCCTCACGGGTTGTGGGGAGGAAGAGACGCAGGATCCCGTGGACAACGCGCCCAAGCTGGACAGCCAGTCGAACATCCTGGCCTTCCTGGAGGGCAAGACGCTGGTGATGGAGGGGGACAACATCCCCAGCCACCCGCTGTCGCTGGACGAGGACATCGACTGGGGTTCGGCCAGCCAGTGCTTCCAGAAGGTCTCCATTGGCGTGGGCGGCAACAACTTCCACGTCTCCAGCATCCCCGGCACCATCCGCAACTCCCCCGGTGTCGGCAAGCCCGGTGGCACGTGTGATCACGCCGCCGCGCAGAACGCGCTGGTGTTCGACTCCAAGGCGGTCACGCTCTCCAACATCACCGCGGGCGGCAGCTGCTTCGAGATCCTGGTGGACTACGGCAGCTTCAAGCAGGAAGGCCGCGTGAGCATCTCCTCGGACCTGAAGAAGATCTCCATGGAGCTCTACTTCGAGGCGAAGGCCACGGGTTGGCGCTGCGCCGACGGCGCGGTGGGGGCCAAGACGGTCAGCGTCTCCGGTGTGGCCTTCACCGGCAACGCGGTGCAGGTCTACGACATCAGCGGCTAGTCGCACGGCGGGCGCGAACCGCCCTCTCTGCGGTCCATCAGGGTGAGGTGTCTATGTCGGGAGGGTGGTTGAGCGCGGCGCGCCTGGGCGCGGTGGCGCTCGTGCTGGGACTGGCGCTGCCGGCGGCGGGGCAAGGCACCACGGTGCCGGGCCTCTATTACGGCGACTGGTTGGATGAGAAGGACCGCGAGGAGGACGCGAAGCCTCGCGAGTTCGTCCTCATCAACTACTTCTTCACCCGCCTGTCGGTGACCAACAGCGTGGGCGACCCCGCGGGCCTCAAGGGCGTGTCGCTGGGGCCCATCGGCTCGCTGTCCGGCAGCTCCGTCCGCGTGGAGCCGGGGCGTTCGGCGTTCTACGTGGAGCAGCGCTGGATCCCCGTGCTGGAGTACAGCCCGTCCTTCGCGGACGGGCTGGCGTCCTTCCGCGCCCAGTTCGAGGTGGACTACCTCTGGGGCCGCGCCGCCAATGCCTCGCAGCAGAACGAGGGCGGCGGCTTCAACGCGGACCAGGTCAACATCCAGACGAAGAACGTCAACGTCGCGGTCTATCCCACGCGCAACCCGGCCCGGCTCACGCTGCTCATCGGCACGCAGCCGGTCTACGACTCCATCTTCGACCCGACGCGCTCGCCGCTCAACGACATCGTCCGCACGGGTTACAAGCTGGCGTTCATTGGCAGCGACGCCACGGGCCTGTCGCTCTACAGCAACTACAAGGGGCTCTCCAAACTGAGCCTCCTGCCCCTGGGCAGCGCCCAGGCGGACAAGGCGACGCGGGATGACCCGCGCCTGAAGTTCATCTACCTGCTCACCGCGGACTACGCCTACCCCGTGCAGCCCGGGACGAACATCGGCCTGTCCGCCTGGTACCTGCGCGATGACACGAAGGGGGACGCGTACGCCTTCGAAGGCATCGTGAAGAGCGGGCCTTCGTCCACGGGCCTCAGCCCGTTCGTCGGTACCCCGCGCTTCAACATCGAGCGGCCCACGGGCAACGTCTTCTGGCTGGGCGCGAACTTCCACCACAACATCGACTTCCGCGCGGGGCGCCTCGCCGCCTCCGGCTTCGTCATGTACAACGGTGGCAGCTACACGAGCGACCGCGCGGACACCTCGTTCAACAAGAAGGTGGACATCTCCGGCCTGTCCGCGAACCTGGAGGTGCTCTACCAGTGGGGCCGCGGTCCGGCGGACCTGGTCACGCTGGAGGGCATGTTCTCCACCGGCGACAGCAACCTGGAGGACGGCCGCTACACGGGCGCCTTCACGCTCAACCAGTACGGCCTGCCCGGCTCGGTGTGGTTCAACCACAAGATGCTGCTGCTGTTCCCCTTCACCAGCACCGTGAACAACTACACGGGCGCGGTGACGGACATCTCCAACCAGGGCTACGGCCTGCGCACCGGCATCGCGAGCGCGGCGTGGGACGTCATCCCCAACACGCTCAACCTCAAGCTGGCCACGGGTCTGGCCAACTCGGGGGCGAGCCCGCCGCGCTGGGACCCGGCCGTGCGGCGCGGGCGCTTCATTGGCGCCGAGGTGAACGCGGAGGTGCGCTACACCATCCGCTACCTCATGACGGTAGGCCTGCACGCCGGCTACCTGTTCCGTGGCGCCTTCTATGACGGCTCCACGACGGTGAAGAACAACCCCTTCGCCGCCTTCACCACCTTCACCTGGTACGCGTTCTGACCATGAGCCCCTTCCGCGCCCTCAAGGCCCTGCTGCTCGTGGCGGGGCTGGGTTCCTCCACCGGCTGCGTGCGCTCGTACGCCAGCGCGCCACCGCTGGCGTTCCAGGACCTGGACTACGCGTCGCCGGGCTCGAAGGAGCCCTGGCCGCTGAAGCGGGTGGCCCTGCCCGAGACGGCGGCCACCTACGGCATGGCGCGCGTGCCCCAGATGGCCTACGTGGAGCTGCCCGCCGCGCCCGGCGCGCGCACCGTGGTGCTCATCCACGGCCTGGGCAGCTACCTGAAGTTCTGGAGCGCGCAGCTCGACGTGCTCCAGCGCGCGGGCTACCACGTCATCGCGGTGGACCTGCCCGGGTATGGCAAGTCCGACAAGCCCGGCTCCTTTCCGTACACCATGGAGGCCATGGCGGACGCGGTGCGTGAGCTGACGCGGAGCCTGGGCGTCGAGCACCCCATCCTGGTGGGCCACTCCATGGGAGGGCAGACGGCGCTGTCGTACGCCATCCGCTACCCGGACGAGCCCTCGGGGCTGGTGCTGGTGTCGCCCGCGGGCTTCGAGAAGTTCTCCCAGAAGGAGAAGGACTGGTTCGCGCGGGTGATGAGCACGGAGTTCATCAAGTCCGCACCCGAGTACGGCATCCGGGGCAGCGTGCGGCAGGCCAACTTCCAGCACTGGCGGCCGGAGCTGGAGTGGCTCATCGAGGAGCGCGTGCGGCTGGCGAAGTCGCCCGAGTTCGACGCGTATGCCTATGCCAACGTGCGCTCGGTGCGGGGGCTCGCCAACGACGACTTCGTGCGCGACAACCTCCACCGCATCACCGCCCCCAGCATCATCCTCTTCGGGGAAGCGGACCGCCTGATTCCCAACCCGTTCCTGCACGGTGGCTTCCCGCGGGACATCTTCGAATACGGCCACGCGCGCATCCCGGGCTCGAAGCTGGTGGGACTGGAGGGGTGTGGCCACACGGTGCAGCTCGACTGCCCGGTGCCGTTCAACGCGGCGCTGGAGGCGTTCCTCAAGAGCCTGCCGGCGGCCTCAGCACCCGAACCCTAGACGGACTCGGCCGCCCACCCTCCTCCCCCGTGGCGGCCAGGGAGGCACCATGCACGGTCGAGGCATTCGTCGTCTTGGGTGGTTCACGCACGTCCCCTGGTTTCGCGTCGCGGCGTTGGCTGTCGCGGCGAGCGCGGGCTGCGGCCCGCTGGGAGCCGAAGCGCCGGACACCGGCGTCCCCCAGGTCGAGCAGGTGGAGCAGGGGCTGACGCAGGTGACGGGCTTCGGGTCCAATCCTGGCAACCTCCAGATGTTCCGGCAGGTGCCCTCGGGCATGCCGGCCAATGCGCCGCTGGTGGTGGTGTTGCACGGGTGCACGCAGAACGCCGCGGGCATTGAGCCCGCTGGGTGGACCGCGGCGTCGAACGTCTACAAGTTCTACGTCGTCTACGCGCAGCAGCCGAGCAGCAACAACCCCTCCAGCTGCTTCAACTGGTTCGAGCCGGGGGACATCGCGCGCGGCTCGGGTGAGGTCCTGTCCATCAAGCAGATGGTGGACGCCATGAAGGCCGCCTATTCCATCGACCCGGCGCGGGTGTTCGTCACGGGGTTCTCCGCGGGAGGCTTCATGGTTCCCGCCATGCTGGCCACCTACCCGGACGTCTTCGCGGCGGGCGCCATCAACTCGGGCGGTCCGTACCGGTGCGCCAACTCCATGACCGAGGGCTTCAACTGCATGAGCCCTGGCGTCAGCAAGACGCCCGCGGCGTGGGCGGACCTCGTGCGCAACGCCTACCCGGGCTACACGGGTCCCCGGCCGCGCGTCTCCATCTGGCATGGCACGAGTGACTACACGGTGAGGCCCGCCAACCTCACCGAGTCCATGAAGCAGTGGACCCAGGTGCACGGCATCGACCAGACGCCGGACACGACGGACACCGTGGGGGGCTTCCCGCACAAGGTGTACCGGGACAGCGCGGGCACGGCGCTGGTGGAGACCTATGAAATCACCGGCATGGGGCACGCCGTCCCGGTGGATCCGCAGTACAGCTTCCCCGGGAGCAGCACCGCCTGTGGCGCGACGGGCGCGTACCAGTCCGACGTGAACCTGTGTGGCGTGTATCACCAGGCGCTCTTCTTCGGGCTCACGGAAGCCAGCACTCCGCCGGATGACACCACCGCGCCCATGGTGAACGTGACGGCGCCCGCCTCCGGCGCCACGGCGAGTGGCACCGTGACGGTGACCGCGAGCGCGTCCGACAACGTCGGCGTCACGCGGGTGGACTTCTACGTGGATGGGAACCTCGTGGGCACGGACAGCACGGCGCCCCATGCGTTCAACTGGGACACCACGACGGTCGCCAACGGCTCGCATGTACTGGGGGCCCGGGCGTTCGATGCGGCGGGGAACTCCACGCTGGACGCGGACACGTCCGTCACGGTGAGCAACAGCGGGACGACGCCGACGATGGTCAGCTTCACCAGCATCACGGCGGAGGATGGCTACGTGAAGGCGAACGCGGACGGGAGCGCGGCGGAGCTCGGGACGCTCACGGGCCTGGCGCTCGGACGGGGGGTGGACGGCAAGCACAACCGCGCCCTGCTGTCGTTCGACACGTCCAGCCTGCCGGACACCGCCAGCATCACCCAGGCGTTCCTGACCCTCTCCTACGCGTCCGGCTCCGGAGACCCCTGGGCCAGCCCCGCGGGCAACACGCTCGTCATCGACGTGGCCACGGGCAGCTTCAACGCGGCCGCGACGGAGACGGGCGACTGGGCCGCCCCCGCGACCGCGAGCGCCGTCGCGGGCGTCGCGAAGTTCACCACGGGCACGGTCCGCTCCACGGACTTCGCAGGGGCGGGGACAGCCGCCGTCAACAAGCTGGGCCGGACGCAGCTGCGCCTGCGCTTCGCCCAGAATCCCGCGGCGACGGCCTACCTCTTCGTGAAGGACGGTGCGAACGCCACGCTCACCGTCGTCTACACGCCGTAGTCCACGCTGTGCCGCCCCGGGGGCACATCCGGGGCGGCCCCTTGAACCGACGCAAGGCTTCCCCCGGGCGCGCGCCCTTCTTGATTATTCGTAAAATTCGGAATAACTTGAAAACGCCTGCCCTGGCGTATGAGCAGGCATTGGGCTGGGGAGGCACATCGCGCCCCAGGTGAACCTGTCGTCACATGAAGGGGGACTGAATCAATGAAGCGATTTTTCGAGGGGGCGTCTTCAGCAGTCATGGCCTTGGCCGCGGTCACGATGCTCGCCGGTTGCGGCGCCGCGCCAGAAGAAGAGGGAGCGGAGCTCGACGTGGAGGTGGCGAAGTCGTCGCTCTCCTTCACGGGGCTGCCAATCTACGACGCGGGGACGAGCTGTACCGTCGGTGGCAGCACCATGCACTGCTGCCCTACCGGCTACGCAATGATTGGCGCGCACCTCGGCAATAACGTTTTCAAGTGCGCAAAGCTTTCCTCCACGAGCGGCTCCCGCTTCCTGGATGTGGGCACCAGTCGCAACGGGATGCATGCCTGTCCCTACGGCAGCGTCATGGTCGGCCTGAGCGTCGGCAATAACCACCTGGCCTGCCAGTATCCCGGAACGAGCGTCGTCTTCGAGACTGTCGATGGCAGCCCCGGAACGATCGACGGCTATCCCATGCACGTGTGCCTGGCCGGCGGATACGCGATGAGCGGCATCAACGCCGGCAGCAACCTGTTCACCTGCGGCCGGTAGCACCGGGCACCGCGAGGACCGCTCGACGCGGAGCGGTCCTCGGCGGGATGAGAAGGAGCTCTTCTCCATCCTGAAGCCGTGCCCCTGACGATACCTGACAGACCCTTGTCACGCCGGGTGGATAGGTCCTCCCCCTCCACCCGTGCTGTCCCGGAGGTCCGTCTTGAAGCTCTACTTCCACCCCCTGTCCGGAAACTCGCGCCGCGTGCTGCTCGTGGCCGCCCACCTCGACATTCCCCTGGAGCGCATCGTGGTGGACCTCACCACGGGCAAGCAGCGCGAGTCGTCGTACCTCGGCATCAACCCCAACGGGCGCGTCCCCGTCCTGGACGACGGCGGCTTCGTGCTCTGGGAGTCGCGCGCCATCATGCTGTACCTCGCGGAGAAGACCCCGGGGCAGACCCTGCTCCCGACGGACGCGCAGGGCCGCGCCGACGTGAACCGCTGGCTGTTCTGGTGCTCGGCCCACATGGCCCCGGCGAACACCGTGCTCGTCCAGGAGAACTTCGTGAAGCAGCGCACCGGCCGCGGGCCGCCGGACCCCGCCGAGGTCGCGCGCGGCGAGGCCCTCATCGCGCAGGCCGCGCCCGTGCTGGATTCGCACCTGGCGGGCAGGACGTGGGTCACGCAGGAGCGCCTGACGCTCGCGGACCTCTCGCTCGCCGCGTCGTTCGCCCTCGCGGGCCCGGCGCGCCTGCCCATTGAAGGCTACGCGAACCTCCGGGCCTGGCTGGGGCGCGTGCAGGAGCTGGAGGCGTGGCAGCGCACCGCGCCCGCCATGCCGCCGCCGGCCGCCCGGAGCTGAGCTGCTGCTCGCGACGCTCCCCCGCGGCGCCTCTTCATCGAAGCGGCGCGCGGGTTGGCTCGCCGCGCCTCAGCGCAGCTCCTGGGCGAACTGCTCACGATAGCGCCCCTGGAGCGTCTTCAGCGCCTCCGCCATCCCCACGGCGCGGTACTGCTCCGCCAGGAGTTGCCATGCTTGCCTGTGCAAGGGCTCCAGCGCCACGACACGCTCCAGGTGGGTACGCGCCTCCTCGCGGGGACCCGACGTGGAGGCCAGCCATCCCAGGATGAAGTGCGCCTGCACCGCCTCCTCGTGCGCGGCCACGGCCTGCCGACACGCCGCTTTCGCGGGCCCCGCCCTGCCAGCGCGCATGTGGACTTCGCAGTCCAATACGTGCAGCACCGCCGCGCGCGGGAACTCCCGCTTCAGCCAGATGAGTCGTGCCTGCGCCTTCGTCGCCGGCCCCTTGTCGAGCAAATCCTCGACGTCCTTCGCCGCGCGGATGAACTCTCCCTCCCGCTCCACCGCGACACCGCTCACGGCGACATCCACTGGCAGCGCCTTCCAGCGTCGAGCCTGCCGAGCCCAGGTCCGCAGAGGCTCGGCCCGAGAGTCATTGCCCGCCTTCTGGGTGGCCTGCTCCGCCCACGTGACCGAGGAGGTCTCCTTGAAGAAGGCCGCGAGGTCTCCCCAGACCTCCGGCGGTGTTCCAGGGTTCGCGTCCATCCGTTGCCGCGCCCGCACGAGCTGGCCTTGCGCCTCCAGGTGCTGCCCCTGTTGGAGGGCCAGGGTCGCGAGGTGGAACAAGGGGGCGGGCTCGGAGGGGAACTTCTCGGCGACGGCCTCGCACTTCACCCGGGTCGCCGGCAGCTTGGGGGCGACACGCGTGTCCAGGTAGCAGGCCAGCCTTTGGACGAAGAAGTCCTCCGGGTAGCGTCGCGCGAGGGGCTCCAGCTGCTGGGCGGCGACCTCCACGCGGCCCTCCTTCTCCAGCGCGAGGATTTGTTCGAGCCGGCGCCGGTCCTCCGGAGGCAGGGGGGCCTGGGGCTGGTGAACGACCAGCGGCGCCTTGCCCTCGCGGACCTTCGCGAGCCATTCGACGACAGCCTCCTTCTCCGGTCCCTCCCAGTCCGGCGAGGACGTCGAGGCCAGCAGTGCCCCCAGCTCGGTCGCCCAGGCCCGCGCGGCGGCGTCATCGCGACGACCCGCCGATGCATGGCGAAGGCTGGTCTTGAGCAACGCCAGGGTCTGCGATGCGAAGGCCGCCTGATTCGGTGCGTAGCTCGGGTACATCATCCAGTGCGAGCTGCGCACGTGGAATGCCCCCAGCGTGTGCGCCCACTCGTGGAGGAAGATGGACGTCTCCTTATGCATCTTCCGCTCCTGGTAGAGCGCCTGCCGCTCGTCCTGGGGCAGGTGGACCAGCGCCTCCATGATGGCGCGGACCTCCTCCGGGTTTCCCATCTCGCGCAGCACGCAGTGACGCCCGAATAGCCGGGCCATGCCCAGCTCATGCTGCGCGGAGGAGAAGAGCTTGAGCGCGGAGACGAAGCCGACCACCAGGTCCACGTCCTCGCCCGGATCCGTCAACTCCAGCGCGGTCAGTGAACCCTCCAACCCGCCCTCGACACCTCGATGCGCCCACTCGCGCGTCGACTCCAGCTCAAAGACCACGCCCAGCGGCCCCTGCATCACCGCGCTCGCACGCTGCAACTGGGACACGACGCTGCTTCGCCAGCGCACCACCTGCTCCCGATAGTCCGAGTCCGCATAGACCCGGACCCGGATCTTCCGGACGGGACCCACCGAGGGCTGCGACGAGGACTCCAACTTCGCTGGCGCGAGGGTTCGCGCCTGTTCCCGTGCGTAGTCCACGGGTCGCTTCACACACGACACGCCAAGGACACAGCCCCACACCGCCAGCAGGGCGCCACGCGCCGCCAATCCCAAGACACGACCTGTGCTCATGGGTCCTTCCCATACGCGAAATGCGCCAGGAGCGCACCTGACTCCAGGCGCGAGCGCACATCGTTGCATTCCCACCCCTCCGGTTCTTCCTTCCTCTGGCGTGTCGTTGAATCCTTCCGCACCCCGCGATGCTCCGGTCCACGGGAGGATGCGCTGCCCGCCATCCCCTCTGTCTGCGTGTCTGCCTTTCCTCCAAGGGCACGTGAAAGTTGGCCACCATGTTCAAGAAGCAGCTCAGCAGCATCCTCGTGACAACAACGAAGCGGTTCTTTTCGACGACCATCGAGCGTGGCCTCCAGGAGGCGATTCAAACGGTCGAGCCGGTCGTCGTGCTTCAAACCGGCGGTTCGGGCCATAACTCGCTCACTCCGTATTTCGAACTCGGCTCCACCGATGGCGAGATGACCTATCCGTCGCTGCCGTCTCCCCTGATCATCCCGAAGTCAAAAAAGGAATATGGCATTGCCTCGATCGAGCACGAGGCTGCGATACAACACAAGAAAGGGGTGGTGCAGAAGATCCTACAGGCCCGCGGCCCCTCTTCTCCCTCCAACGCGAGAATCATCGTTTTTCCAGAGGGCGGGTACACCGGGACGTCCCGCTACATGCCCAGCTACGCGGACCTCGTGATGGCCTACAACGCCCTCAAGGAGGAGGCGGAGAACGAAGACCTCGTTCGGACCCTGATCATGTTGGGCTCACACCAGTACATCATCCCGGAGAGCAACATCATGATCAACGCCTCGCTGGGATACGATGGAATCGCCAGGAAGCCCTTCATCCTGTTCAAGAAGTCCCACGACACGACCATGGATGCGATTCCCTCGTCGGTGATCACCTCGGACGTGGGAGGGCCCAAGAACCTGCATGGCTTCGACATGGCCATCTGTGCCGACGTCGGGTCCCTGGACCTCGAAAAAAAGCTCCTTGCGAGGATTGTGTCCAGCTATGGAACTCCGAAATCCCTGGACAACGCCAGCGGTCTCAAGATCGTCGCTGACGGAGCCTACGAGGAGAAGGCCGGGGTCTTCGAGGGCACCCTGGCCCCCAAGGATACCGCCTGGACCTGGGTGGCGGAGTTCTGCGGCTTCCAGCCCAAGAAGAAGATGCTCCATGTGAATCAGGAGATCAAACCCACCACGAACCTCCTCGTGGACAGTGACGGCTACAAGTCGAAGGTCCTGCTCTATCGCCCCGTTGTCGCGAAGAAGCTGTAACCGATTGAGCATGTCGTCCGTGCGGATGCGCAGGAGGGTTCTGGAGTGCCGCGCTGAACCGCGAGACCCGGACACGACACCGGGCCTCGCGGGTGCTCCAGACCGCTCAGCTCTCGGCGGACGAAGCCTGCTCCACTTCCGGATGGGCAGCGTCGCAGACCTGCGCGGTGTCCTCGGACCGCTGGGCCTGCTCCGAGGAGACGGCGGTCTCCTGCGAAGGCTGCGCGGACGTCGAGCAATACCCGCCCCACTCCTCACAGGTGGTGGGGATGGTCCTCACGAAACAAGATCCGGTGCAGTCATACATGTAGCAAATGTCATAGCACTGCGGCGGATAGGCAAACGCGGCGGCAGGGGCCAAAGCGAGGATGGCGGCGACAGCGTTCAGGGACTTCCTCAGCGCGTTCATCTGCACTCCTGGGGTGTGGGGGTACGTGCCTGCGCGAAGCCAGGCACGCCCGGCAGCAGACGCTGGCCCCTGGCCCAACGACAGACGCCCCACGCCATCAATGCCATCGACTGAACACTCACGGGTCGGCTCCCGCCTCCTCCCGGCCGCAGGTGGCTCATTTCCCTTATCGAGGTCGAAGCTCGCACCCGGATGCTGCGTGGACCGAATGGGTGCCATTTGAAGTGCTCGGGACGCGCTGCCGCCGAGCCGCGAGGACTTTGGCGATCGCTTGTCCCTCCCCGGGGCCTATTCGCTGGGCCCGACGAGCGTGAACGGATCAGGGATGACGACACGGATCGCCGCGGCGAGCTCGGGCTCGAGCCGCGACCGCTTGGTGTCCTCGGTCACCCGCAGAGCGGCGCTCAGCCGCTGGTAGAGAGCAATGAAGTAGAACGGAGACCGACCATTGAAGTTCATGCCGGGGAGGCGGCGACTCATCGTGTGTGCCTCGTCCCGCATGGGCTCGAAGAACGACATCTCGGTCGCCAGCTTGATGCACAGCTCCACTTCGCGTCGGGGATGAACCGCGGCGAGCAGGAACAGCATCGCTACCGGATCGTCGCTCGCCAGCCAGGCGTCCGTGACCGTCACGCGATCGCAGCCGAGGTCCTGCGGCGTTGACCACTCGTGGGCGCGGCCGGACACCTCGGCCATCAGGTCGGTGAGCGTGCGCGGTTTCGTCACGCGACGATGATACGGCCTGGCGCGGGTTCAGTGCATCCCTCCGCTGTACGTCGCTCCCACGGTTTGCATCCAGGTGCGTATGGGCCTGCATGGGGAATCCCCCCAGGAACGCCCGCCGAGCAGGGTCCCACACGATTCGTCAGGGGCGCAGCGCGCGCTTCAGTGCTAGTCCATACCGCCATGTCCGGCGAATCACCCGTCCCCTCCCCCGGCGGCCTGCCCACCCTGCGCTTCCCCCCCGAGCTCCCCATCTCGAGCCGGGTGGAGGACATCACCGCGGCCATCTCCGCCCATCAGGTGGTCATCGTCGCGGGGGCCACCGGCTCGGGGAAGACGACGCAGCTGCCGAAGATCCTGCTCGCCATGGGGCGCGGCCGCCCGCGCCAGATTGGCGTCACCCAGCCCCGGCGTATCGCCGCGACGAGCGTGGCGGCGCGCGTGGCTCGCGAGATTGGCACGGAGCTGGGCACGGACGTCGGCTACCAGATCCGCTTCGAAGACCGCTCGTCCCGGCAGACGGCCGTGAAGTTCATGACCGACGGCGTCCTGCTCGCGCAGATCCACAGCGACCCGCTCCTGAAGCGCTACGACACCATCGTGCTCGACGAGGCCCACGAGCGCAGCCTCACCATCGATTTCCTGCTCGGGTGGCTCAAGCGCATCCTCCCCAGACGCCCCGACCTCAAGGTGGTGGTGAGCTCGGCCACCATCGAGACCGAGCGCTTCTCGCAGTTCTTCGGCGGGGCTCCGGTCATCCAGGTGGAGGGCCGGACCTTTCCGGTGGACGTGCTCTACGAGCCGCCCGCCGAGGACTCCGAGCTTGCCGACGCCGTCGCCGATTCGGTGGCGAACGTGCTCTCGCTCGACCCGGACGGGGACGTCCTCGTATTCCTCCCAGGCGAGCGGGAGATCCGCGAGGCCGAGAACGCCCTCAACGCGCGCGAGCTTCGCGGCACGGTGGTGCAGCCCCTGTACGCGCGCCTGTCGGCCTCCGAGCAGTCGCGTGTCTTCGCCACCATCCCCCAGCGCCGCGTCATCCTCGCCACCAACGTCGCGGAGACGTCGGTCACCATCCCAGGCATCGTGTACGTCGTGGACACGGGGGTGGCGCGCCTGTCGCGCTACGAACCCCGCTCGGGCACCACGCGCCTGCACATCGAGCCGGTCTCCCAGGCCAGCGCCGACCAGCGCAAGGGCCGCTGCGGACGCGTGCGCGAGGGCATCTGCGTGCGCCTCTACGACGAGGTGAGCTTCACCACGCGGCCCGCCTTCACCGATCCGGAGATCAAGCGCACCGGGCTCGCGGGGGTCATCCTGCGGATGAAGTCCCTCGGCCTCGGTGACGTCGAGGACTTCCCCTTCCTCGACCCGCCCCAGCCGAGGGCCATCGCCGAGGGCTGGCGGGTGCTCGAGGAGCTCGGAGCCATCGAGGGCAAGGAGCGCACCCTGACGCCGCTCGGGCACCAGCTCGCGCGCTTCCCGGTAGACCCACGCATCGCTCGGATGATCCTCGCCGGCGCCGAGTACGGGTGCCTGGAGGAGGTGCTCATCGTCGCCGCGGCGCTCAACCTGCAGGACCCGCGCGAGCGGCCCCGGGAGCTCGCGCAGAAGGCGGACGAGTCGCACCGGCGCTTCCGCGACGAGCACTCGGACTTCGCGGGGCTGCTCAAGCTGTGGGCGTTCGTGCGCGAGGCCGAGGAACGCGGAACGTCCCATCTGCGGCGCGTGTGCCGGGACAACTTCCTGTCCTTCCTGCGGGTGCGCGAGTGGCGGGACGTCCAGCGCCAGCTCGAGGAGACCGTCCGCGAGCTGCGCCTGCCTCGCAAGGGCCGGGGCGCCCCGGCGCGCGGAGACATGCTGCACCAGGCGCTGCTCACCGGGCTGCTGTCCCGCATCGGCCAGTGGAACCCGGAGCAGCGCCACTACACGGGCGCGAAGCAGACGCGCTTCATGGTCCACCCCTCGTCGGCGCTCGCGAAGAAGCCCCCTGCATGGGTGATGGCGTTCGAGCTCGTGGAGACGACCCAGCTGTTCGCGCGCACCGTGGCGAAGCTCGACCCGGAGTGGCTCGCGTTGGCGGCCCCCCACCTGCTCAAGCGCAGCCACTCCGAACCGCACTGGTCGGAGAAGTCCGCGCGCGCCATCGTGAAGGAGAGCGCGACCCTCTTCGGTCTTCAGGTCTTCAAGGAGCGCCCCGTGGCCCTGGCCAGCATGGACCCCGCCCGGGCACGGCTGATGTTCCTCGAGCATGCCCTGGTGCGCGGCGAGTACCGCACCCGGGGGGCGTTCCAGGAGAAGAACCAACAGGTGCTCGATCGCGTGGCGCGCCTGCGGGACAAGGCCCGGCGCAGCGAGCTGCTCGACAGCGAGGCGCTGCTGACGTTCTTCGACCAGCGCGTCCCGGCGGACGTGACGGACGGAGCGGGCTTCGAGGTCTGGCGCCGCAAGGCCGAGGCGGCCGACCCCGACGTGCTCGTCCTCTCGATGGAGGATGCCCTCTCGCACGACCCGGGCCTGTCCTCGAAGCACTACCCGGACACCATTCCCCTGCACGGCGCGTCCGTCCCGGTGACGTACACCTTCGACCCCTCGGCCGAGGACGACGGCATCACCGTGAGCGTGCCGCTGCTGCTGCTCGCCCAGGTGGTCCCGGGTGAGCTCGACTGGACCATCCCCGGGTGGCAGCGGGAGAAGCTCACCGCCCTGCTCGAGCAGCTCCCCCGCGCCCAGCGCAAGCAGTTGGGGCCATTGCCGGAGCTGGTCGACCGTCTCGAGAAGGAACTGGTGCCCTTCCGAGGGCCGATGATTCCAGCGCTCGCGCGAGCGGTGTCCCGGCTGTCCGGCGTGGACGTGCCCGAGGAGTCCTTCCGGGTGGATGCCGTGGTGCCATACCTGCGCATCACGCTTCGGGTGCTCGACGAGCGGGGAAAGGAGCTCGCGAAGAGCCGCGATGCCGACGCGCTGCTTGAGCAGCACGGAGGACATGCACGGGCGGCGCTGCGCAGCGCGGCACCGACTTCGGACTGGGAGCGCAAGGGGCTGACGGCCTGGACCTTCGGAGAGCTGCCCCCCGTGGTCACCCGGCGGGTCGGCGGGCTCGAGGTCCGCACCTATCCCGCGCTCGTCGACCGGGGCGCGACCGTGGACCTGACGCTGCTCGAGACCGCCGCCGCCGCCGAAGCGGCCACGCGCACAGGGGTCCGCCGGCTCCTGATGCTCGCCGCGCGCGGACACGTGGCCGTCAGCGCCGCGCGCATGCCGCCGCCCTTCCCGTCCCTGGACGGCGCGCCACCCGCGCGGGGCAAGGCCGACGCCTTCCGGGCGCTCGTCCTCGCACGCGGCGTCGACGATGCGTTCAAGCTCGCACCGGGTGCGCCGCTGCCCCGCACGAAGGCGGCCTTCGAGGCGCTGGTCCATGAGGGCTCACCGCGCATCGAGCAGACAGCCAAGGACTGGGCGAACGCCGTCGTTGTCACCTCGGCGGAGCTCGCTACGACGCTCGCGGCACTCAAGGCGGCCTCCAAGGGGCAGAGCGGCGCGGCGGCCGTGCGGGACATCCGCTCGCAGCTCGGGCACCTGTTCCCCGCGAACCTCATCGAGTGGATTCCCCTCGGGCGACTGCTGCACTACCCACGCTACCTCCGCGCGGCCCAGGCACGGCTGTCGCGTGCGGTGGCGAACCCCAGCAAGGACGCAGGGAAGGCCGCGCCCTTCCTCCCCCTGTGGGAGACCTTCCTGGCCAAGAGCGCCACCGCGCGTGACCAGGAGGCGGCGCAGGAGCTGCGGTGGGCCTTCGAGGAGCTCCGCGTGGCCATCTTCGCTCCGGAGGTGACGACGCCCGTGTCGGTGACGGTGGCGAAGGTCAGCGCGGCCCTCGCGGCGCTGCGCTAGGAGCGAGTGGCCAGGACGGAGGCCGGAAGCCGCTGAGCCCCAGCGGTTTCCGGCCCTGGTGTCTTCAGGTTCGCGCGCCCCTCAATCCAGGCATTCGAACTCGTCGTCACCGTCCATTCATCAAAGACGGGACCACACCCGGCGGTGGCCCAGGCGGAGGTCGGCTTGGAAGAAACCAGGACCTCCCGAATGACCGTCGTGCCAGGCCAGAACTTCTGGCAATACCCCACGCCACCGATGTTGCAGCCGGAAGAGCAGTCCGCATCAGGAGTCCAGCTCCCGTTCGATGACGTGTGGCTGTACATCAACAGCACAGGCAGCCAGCACGGTCACGAAGAGTAACGGGGAGAGGTTTCGCAACATGGTCGGTTTCCCTTGCAGTGGCGGCGACACGCGCTAGGCCGTCCGTCCGTGGCCATCCTGACACATACCCGCAAAAGATGACCATCCAGGAATTCCATTGAAGGCAAACCTTCAAGACCTGGCAGTGTTGCCCCCGCCCTGGGCGAGAGACGCGCCGAATCAGCAAACAGGAGCACCCAAAACCCACCAAGGGTCCTCCTCGACCATCCCAGTCAACACTCGTTACGCACTGGCAACCGGCTTGTCCTGACATCCACGCTCGGCTACCAACGCAATCCCACTCACAGGAGATTGCAATGGCCACCCCAACCCGCTTCGCTTTCACCCAGCCGAGTTCGCCAGGTGCCGAGTTCATCATCGAGCTGACGGATGAGAACACGATTGCCCATGCACGGAAGATTCTCTCGGGCGAAGAGCGGTCGAGAATCCACGTCCATGGCCGCATCGTCAAAAGGACCCAGCCCTACAATCCGAGGTTCTCTTTCCATCTCGACCCGGCGACCATCCAGTTCTTCGAGGTTGCCATTGAGGTCTGCGACGCGAACATGACCTACGTGGAAGACCATTTGGATGAGGCGGGTGGCGCGTTCCTGCCGGGCGGCCACTGGTGCCCGTGGGACTCCAGACTGGCGCGTGAGCTGACTTGAGCTAGGATTGGAGCCGTGAACTGCATTGAGTACGCAGTTCACGGCGGTCTTCGTCTTGACCCGCGCGTCGAAGTGATTGCCTATCGCCGTCCACTCAGCCGCAAGCGCGAGTAGACGAGCAGGGCGATGCCAGCCAGGACCTGGAAGCCGAGCAGGATGCGCGTGGGCTCCACGACAGGCAGCCACGACACCTTGTCTTTGCGGATGACAAAGGCGCCGGCCGGACGCGCGCTCAGCCCAAATCCCGTGCCCTCGCCATGTCCCGTGCCTTCCTTCGAGTTGCCCTCCTGTACCGGGCCCTCGCCCCCTCCGCCGCCTCCACCGCCCCTCACGTGCGCGACGGGAATCACGGTGACCTCCCCCTGCTGGATGGGTTGGCCGAAGACGCTGCGCGCGGAGATGCTTTCGCGAGTCCGGTCAATGAGGTCGATGACGTCCATGGCGGCTCTCCCTTCGCGTGCTTCCGTCAGATGACTCTTCATCCGTGTCACCCCAGGCCACCGGAACCGCAGGGGACGCGGCCAATGTCTCTCGCACCCACTCAAGCTGTACTGACTTCTCGGGTTGCTGGCTGAGCGGCTGTAGTTCCCGCTCGTAGTCACATGGACCAATCCGCATCATCGTGCAGAGGACGCAGGCGCCCTTGGGGCGCCGCAGGTGCCCGGTCCGTGGATTCATGGCGAGCTGTCCCGCCCTTGCCTCTTCCACGAGCTGCTCGATGACCCGCGCCCGGGACTTCTCGAAGTCGGCGGAGTCCCCGGTGATGTGCGGCGCGAAGATGACTCGCGCACCCAGCTCGCTTCCATCCGGCGCGGCTCCGTACCTCAGGCGGATCTCCCGGGACATCAGCGACTCCAGCGGCTCCCCGGGCTGGGGCTCCCCCTTCACGAAGCGATCCTTCAACTCGGAGATGAGCGCGTTCGCGGTGCTCTGGCTGAAGCACAACAGCACGGAGGGCAGACTCTGGAAGAGCTGCCGGAGGAAATACCTCCGCTCGCGGAAGCACTCGCTGACGATGCCATCCCGCTGGGGGACCGTCATCGGGGGCAGCGTCGGATCCTCCGGGGAGGCTTTCGTGGTCCACTTCGCCGAGGGACACGCCACCATGTTCCCGTAGGAGAGATCCTCCCCTACCCGGAGCTTGTGATGGCTCCAGCCCATCTCCTCCGCCACGGCGTCCAGCAGGCCTTGATACGTCTCATACATCTTCTGGGGCTGGAGCTGGAGGGGCACCCGGCGAGCACCGGTCTCGTCCAGGGGCACTTGAAGCTCGAAGTCGGAGTACGGGGTGTCCTGCGCACCGCCGCCGAAGCGCTCGTAGTCGGCGCGTGGCACCTCCAGCTTGTCCACCGCGCGGTACCGGAAGTAGTGCGCGTATTGCTGATAGTCGTCGAACAGCGGGTAGAGCGACTGGCGCTTCGCGCTCCACCACGCGGGGAGATTGGGATTGATCCCCACCGCCATGAT
Organism: Corallococcus sp. M7; assembly: GCF_054512695.1. Lineage (NCBI taxonomy): Bacteria > Pseudomonadati > Myxococcota > Myxococcia > Myxococcales > Myxococcaceae > Corallococcus > Corallococcus sp. M7. Next base: position 3,517,892 of record NZ_CM137252.1, on the reverse strand, counting down.
GGGGGCCTTGCGGCAGCCACTCAGCGCCTCGGGGACCAGGGGGGCGCGCCCTACGTACTTCGCCGGGTAGACGATCCCCGGCCCGGGAGGCGGGCGATCCTCCACGTAGTCGTAGCTGTGGTAGCTCCCCCACCGACGGAAGTAGGCGCAGGGATGAGGCGGGCGGAGGGGCTCCTGCGCCGAGCGCATGGCATTGCAGGGCATGAGCTCGTAGATGAGCTCGACCTCGATCGGAAGATTGCTCGTGGACATGGGTCCCCCCTTCGGCCACGACTCGAATGTAGGCCTCGCCCGAGCACGGTGGGGGCTCCCTGGCGGTCAGGAATCCCCCTGGTGAAGACGCTTCCCTGCTGCCCCCGCGCTCGCGGCGGCCCCTAACGGGGTGCGCCCTGGGCGACCCAGTCGATGACGGCCTGCTTCTGCGCGGCCGACAGGGGGCTTCCCTTGGGCATGGCGCCCCCGGAGCACGCGGGGCTGCTGTTGGTCGCGAGGATCTTGTCGATGAGGAAGCTCTGCGCGCGCAGCGGGCCACAGGCCTGCACGCGCAGCCGCTGGCCACACCCCTTGCTGCTGGTGGGGACGCCGACGAGCTCGTTGTAGGCGTTGCCGGCGGTGAGGTTCACCGGCGTGGAGGCGGTCGCATGACAGCCGCTGGTGGCGCAGGTCGCCGTGAAGATGGGCTGCACGTCCGCCGCCAGCGTGGACACCTTGCTGGCCACGCCGAACGTCACGGGCGCGGACGTCTCCCGGCCTGGTGCCGGGTGCACGACGGTGACGGTGGCGGCATTGCCAACGGGCGCGGAGGCCACCAGCGCGGCGGGAATGGAGGCGCGCAGCTCGCCGGAGCTGATGAAGGTCGCCGCCACCGTCGTGCCGTTGAAGGAGAGGCTCGCGCCCTCCTTGAAGTTCATCCCCTGCACGGTGAGGGTGAACGCCCCCGAGCCCGCCACGGTTCCGCAGGGCGACAGCGAGGACACCGTCGGGAGCACCACGCCCGTCGCGGTGACGGTGAAGTCGAGGCTGGCGCTAACGCCGCCCCCTGGCGCTGGAGTGACGACGCGCACCTGGTGCGTTCCGGCCCGCGCCGTCACGGACGCCGCCACGCGGGCCTCCAGCCGCTGCGGACCGTCATGGGTCGTGGCCATGGCGATGCCATCCACCTCCACCTGACTTTCGTCCACGAAGCCACCGCCTCCCACGGAGAGCACCACCTCGCCCACGCCCTCCTGCACGGCGGAGGGCGTGAGGGTGTCGAGCGTGGGAGCCGGGCGGGCAGGCAGGCCGCCATCCGTGACGGAGGTGGCCGGCTCCGGCGCACCGGCGCAGATCCACCCGGCGACGTCTTGCAGCGCGGCGGCGTCCAGGAAGGGGCCGCCCTGGGGCATGCGTCCCTGCGCGTCCGGCAGCAGCTTGAGGTACAGGTGGCTGCGCTCCGGGTGGCCCGGCTCCACGAGCAGGAGCGAGGCGTTGGAGTGCGAGCGCTGCTGCACGGTGGCCTGCCACAGCTCGTGGGCGTTACGGAACGTCAGGCCACCCGCGCCGGTGTCGTGGCACCCCACCATGCAGCCCGTGGGGCGCTCCGCGGCGAAGTGCGCCGCATGGACCTCCTCCAGCGTGAGGGGGGCGACGCCCTCGCAGGCGCTCCCGGAGGAGGTGCCGGGCTCAGGGAGCACCTCGGCGTCCCGTTGCTCGACGCAGCCTGCCAGCCCCCACAAGGTGAGACACAGCAGCCGCGCGACCTTCGAGGCGCACGAGGGCACGCCGGCCGAGGGGGCACTCCGGATGGATTCTCCCTGCATGACAGGAAGGACTCGCAGTCCCTGGCGCCGGCCACACCGCAACCCGGGTGCCCGCTTCAAGACCTGGAACAGGGAGCAGACCTGGCGATTTGATATCCTCCTGTCCCATGCCCCCCTCCGCCCCCGTCCCCCCTGCCCCTCCCTGGTGGGTCGAGCGCGCCGAGGCGCTCCTCGTCCCAGGGGATCTGGGAACGTTGGGCCTGGGCGTTCAGTGGGCCCTGCTCGAGCAGTTCGCCTTCGTGCAGGAGAACGTAGAGCCGGAGTTGCTCCTGCTCGATGTGAAGGCCCGTCCGGAGCTCCAGGCGCTCTGGGCCGCGCTGCAGGCGCGTGCACTCCTGGTCACCGCGGCGCTGGATGCGGCCGGAGATGACGTCGCCCAGCAGCTTCGAACGGGGGACCTCTCACCGGCGCGCTTCCGGGAGCGGTGGGAGGGGCTTGGCTTCATTGAAGCCACGGGCCGCGCGAGCACGGCGGCGGATGACTGGCTCGAGGGCCTGCTGCGCATCTCACGCATCACCACCGGCCAGGACCGCCCCCCGTTCGGTCAGGTGAACCTGGCCTCGCGGGCCCAGCGCATCTCCGACTTCCTCTCCATCACGAGCCCGGGGCCGCGCGACGTGGTCTACGATCTCGGCTGTGGCAACGGGAAGTTCGCCATCACCGTCGCCGCGAGCTCCTCCGCCCGGGTCAAGGGCGTGGAGTATGGACAGACGTACGTCGAGTCCGCGCGCCTCAACAGCAAACGTTTCGCGCTGCCGAACCTGGAGTTCATCCACGCGGATGTCCGGGATGTGGACATGTCGGACGGCACCGCGTTCTATCTCTTCTTCCCCTTCTGGGGAGAGGTGGCGCACGCGGTGGCCCGGATGCTCGGGGACATCGCGCGAACCCGCGACATCACCGTGTACGCCTCGGGCCCCCGCCACGACTACGGCGAGCACTTCCTCGAGCAGGTGTCGCAGGGGGCGCTGCGTCTCGCGCCGCCGCGCCACGACTTCGCCGACGTGATGATCCTGCGCAGCGCCGCCTTCGCCTGAGGGGCTTCCGGCGCGAAGCTCCGCGCAGGACGTGCTGTAGTGGGGGCTCCCTGACGGTCAGGAGGCCCCCTGGTGAAAACGCTCCCCCTGCTTCCCCTGCTCTTCGCCTGTGTGGCGGCGCCCGGCGGCCCCTCGCTCGCGGCGGCGCCCCCGCCTCCGGTCCTCGCGGGCCTGGACGCGCTGTACCCCGAACTGGACGCGCTCTACCGCGACCTGCACCAGACGCCGGAGCTGTCCCTCCAGGAGGAGAAGACGGCGGCGAAGCTGGCCGATCGCCTGCGCAAGCTCGGCTTCGAGGTGACACCGAAGGTGGGCGGGCACGGCGTGGTGGCCCTGTTGCGCAACGGCAAGGGGCCCACGGTGATGCTGCGCACGGACCTGGACGGGCTGCCGGTGGAGGAGAAGACGGGGCTGCCCTACGCCAGCAAGACGAAGGCGAAGGATGGCGCCGGGACGGAAGTCCCGGTGATGCACGCGTGCGGGCACGACGTGCACATGACGTCATGGATTGGCACTGCCACGCTGCTGGCGCGGACGAAGGACCGGTGGAGTGGCACGCTGATGCTGGTGGGGCAGCCGGCCGAGGAGATTGGCGCGGGCGCCCGGCAGATGCTGGCGGATGGCCTCTTCAAGCGCTTCCCCAAGCCGGACGTCGCCGTGGCCCTGCACACCGTGGCCAACGCCGCGGCGGGGACGGTGCGGTTCACCCCCGGCTATGCGCTGGCGAGCGTGGACTCGGTGGACGTCACCCTCTACGGCAAGGGCGGGCACGGCGCGTACCCGCACACCACCGTGGATCCGGTGGTGATGGCGGCGCGGACCGTTCTCTCGCTGCAGACGCTCGTCAGCCGGGAGAAGAGCCCGCTGGAGCCGGCGGTGATCACGGTGGGCTCGATCCACGGTGGCACCAAGCACAACATCATCCCGGACGAGGTGCGCCTTCAGCTCACGGTGCGCACGTACAAGCCGGAGGTGCGCAAGGCGCTGCTGGCCGGCATCGAGCGCATCGCCAAGGCGGAGGCGATGGCCTCCGGAGCCCCCCGCCCTCCCGACGTCAAGGTCACCGAAGGCACACCCGCCACCTTCAATGACCCCGCCCTCACGAAGCGGCTGGTGGACGCGGTGGCGAAGGTGATGGGCGACAAGAACCTCAGCGAGACGCCGTCCGTCATGGGCGGAGAGGACTTCTCCGAGTACGGCCGCGCGGGCGTGCCCTCCGTGATGCTGTGGCTGGGCATCACCGAGCCCAAACGCTTCGCCGAGGCCAAGGGCACGGAGGAGTCGCTGCCCTCCCCGCACTCGCCCCTCTACGCGCCGGACCGAGAGCGCGCGCTGCGCACCGGCGTCACGCTGCTGACCACCTCCGCGCTGGAGCTGCTGGACAGACCCTGAGGTCTACGCCCGGGCGACCCGCCCCCTTGTTGACGCCCCGCCAATAGAGACCTATCGTCTCCATGAGCGAGGCGCCCGACAATGAACCTCCGCGCGCTCTTCAGCCTCGCCGTCACAGAAGCCCACAGCGAAGCAGGAGGAGCTCATGCTCGTGGAGAGAAGGCCGTTCGCCGGCAGCGGGGCTGCCGTGCCATTCATTCGCATGCTGTCTGTCATGGCGGCGTTGGCGGTGCCTGGCGTCAGCGCCGGGGGCGATTTGCTGGGGAGCAGCCGAGGCGGCTCGGCGCAGTGGGATTTCTGCTATGGCAAGCCAGACAGCGCGCTCTTGCCGGTGGACCCCCGAACCCTGGTGCAGCCCGGCATCAGTGACGGGCGGGCGGTGCACTTCAATGCCTACTGGAAGAACTGTCATGTCGACCCGGAGGCCGTAAAGGAGCAGGGCGCGGCGAAGACCTGTGGTGAGCTGCGTGCGCGCTTCGCGCATGGCGAGGGGTTGCTGACCAACGGACATCCCGGCGTGGGCGTGCTGTTCACCGGTACCGACTACACGCGGCCCGAGGCTGCGTTCGGAATCGCGACCTTCTCCGCGGCGCAATACAACGAGCTGTGGCGGGTCTGGGGATTTCCCTTCCGTCCCGACAACTTCGACACCCTGGTCGCCCAGCGCTACGGGTCAGGGGTGAGCACCGAGCGCAATCCCTATCCATTGCCCGGGCAATTGCCGAATCTCTCCAACGGCGGGAGCGGGCAGCTGCCGCAGATGCTCACGCAGCTCCGCAACCCGGATGGGAGCTGGAGCGGCCGTATCGGCGTCACCTGTCATGCCTGCCACAGCGGCGTGGTGGGCAAGCCCGGGGATGGCCCGGGGCTCGGGGTACAACTGGGCGGCGGCAGCAGCCTGGCGGACCTGGACCTGTTCCTGAGCGACCTGCTACCCCTGGGCTACCCGGCGTCGCTGGCCACGTTCCTGAACCTCAACCGGACCCGCGGCACCAACAACGCCAGCGACATCAACCTCGCCTTCCTGTTCCCGGATGAGAACCTGCTGACGCCTTCCGAGGTCATCGGTCTCATCAACTCCGGCTCGACCGCCGGAATGGATACGCCCGCCTGGTGGAACATGGGACACCGGCCGGTGAAGTTCGTCGACGGTGTCTTCCCGATGGATGCTCCGCGCGTGGACATGGTGTTCTACACCCCGTTCATTGGCCTGTTCGGAAGCGCTGGCGGGCCGTTGAGTGAAGCGGGGCAGGACTGGATGCGGAACAACGGCCCGGCGCTCAACACCTGGGTGGACTCCCTCAAGTCACCGCCCTATCCCCTGCCCATCAACCAGGCCCTGGCCGAGCAGGGAGCCGTGCTGTTCCACACGCTCGACATGTGGGAACCGGGGCGAAACAACACGGTGCCACGGCCGCAGGGCAACGGCTCGTGCGCGAGCTGCCACGGAGCCTACTCGCCTCGCTACGTGAACGACCCCGCCTTCCTGGCGACCCCCGCGCTGGAGGGCATGGCGAGCTACATCGCGCCGCTGAGAATCATTGGCACCGACCCGGTCCGGGTGAATACCAACAACGCGGCGGTTCAGTCGGCGGGCGCCAAGAACTTCTTCGGCTATCCCTCGACGGCCGGCACCGCCAATGACTGTGGTCCGCAGAACCAGCCGCACATCCGTGGCAACCGGGAGCTCGGCTACCTGGCGCCGCCGCTGTACGGGGTCTGGGCCACCGCGCCGTACCTCCACAATGGCTCTGTTCCCAATGTCTGGGAGGTGCTCAAGCCCGCCGACCGCAAGCCCATCTGGCGCCGGGTCTCCGCGCCCCCGCGGTGGGATCAGCCGCTGACCATCATGGGCTTCGACACGGACCTGCAACGCGCCTACGACTCCACCAGGCTCGGCTGGAAGTACGACACCATCCCCTGCAAGTGGCGCACGCCCCTGAATCCAACGGTGTCGCCGTACATCAACTGCCAGCCGGGCGACGAGTTCACCACCCCCCTGGCGCAGGAGATGATGAACGTGCTCTTCAGCAACCTGGCGGTCTCCTGGAACATCTTCTTCCCGCCCACCCGCACGCGACAGCAGCTCGAGGACCGGAAGATCTACAACACCAACGCCTTCGGCCAGGACAATGGCGGCCACGAGTTCAACTCCGTGCTCACCGACCCGGAGCGTCTGGCCATCATCGAGTACCTCAAGACGCTCTGACCTGGGAAGATGGGGGCCCCGCCGCCGCGCGGGGCTCTCATGAAGAACAAGCTCGTCGACTACTTCCGCCGCATCGCTCCTCTGTCGGACGAGGAAGCCCAGGCCATCCTGGACAGCATGGTGGTGAAGACCTGCCCGAAGGGGTCGCACCTGCTCATGGCGGGCCAGGTCTCCACCGAGGCCTACTTCGTCCTCCAGGGCTGCGTCCGCCAGTACACCGTCGTCGACGGTGAAGAGCGCAGCAACGGGTTCTTCACCGAGGACGAATGGGTCCTCTCGATTCACAGCATGATGACCCAGACCCCGGCGGATCACTTCCTGGTCTGCGCGGAGGACACCACGGTGGTGGTGGGCACCGAGCAACGCGAGGGGGACCTGTACCGGCGCTTCCCTCGCTTCGAGAGCATCTCCCGGATGGCGATGCAGAAGGTCCTGGCGGAGCAGCAGGAGCGGTTCAATTCCCATCTCACCGACACCCCGGAGGAGCGCTACCTCAAGCTCTCCAGGACGCGGCCGGACCTCCTCCAGCGGATCCCGCAGTACCAGCTGGCCAGCTACATCGGCGTGACGCCCGAGTCGCTGAGCCGGATCCGCAAGCGCATCACCACGCGCGGCAAGCCGGCTACACCGCGACGGAAGGCGTGACCGTCCGGAACCCTTTGGCGATGAGCCAGCTGCCCAGGAACAGCTCGAACAGACCTCCGGGCCCGGAGAAGAAGATGCCCCACGGCAGCCCGAAGAGCTCGAGCACGCATCCCAGCGTCAGGGCCCCGTAGCCCACCGCGCCCAACAGCGCGAGCCACGCGGGAAGCAACCGGGAGCGGTACAGCGTCAGGCAGAAGGCCACGCTGCCCACCCCCAGGATGAGCATCGCGAGCTGGTACGCCCAGAAGTTCCCCTTCGAGAGCAGGTTGACCAGCGTCACCCGCTCCGGCGACGCGGAGTCTCCGAGCTGAAGGATGCACAGCAGGAACACCACGCCAACGATGAGGGTGATCGCCTCCATCACCCGCGTGCAGAGGTACGCGACGGCGATGCCCGGGCTCCGCTCCCGGAGGATGGGAAAGAACAGCACGCCAATCCCGACGACGAAGAGGGCGTCCAACAGGAGCAGCAGCGTGCCCCCGACGAACAGCGTCCGCTGTCCGGCCAGCAGCTCCGGCTCCTTCAGGATGGAGGTCACGAGCGCGGTGCCGATGCCGTAGGCAAGAAACGGCAGGAGGAAGAGCGCGCCCAGGGAACGGGAGTGAAGGCGGGAGATGTTCATCGCGAGGGCTCCAGAACGTTCAGCGACGTTGTGGCCTCCAGAGTGGAGGGAGGAGCCCTCGCGCGCATTGACGAGGATCAAGAAGTGGGCACGGCCCGGTCCACCCTACCCGCCACGCGGGTCCAGGCTCCTGGCGAACCCGGGCTTGCGGCGCGCGTGCGAGGCCTGCTCGTAGGCATAGGCGAGCTTGAGCAACACGGGCTCGCTCCAGGCGCGGCCGATGAAGGACACCCCCACCGGCAGCCCATGAACATCGCCCGCGGGCACGGTGATGCTCGGGTAGCCGGAGACGGCGGCGGGCGTGGAGCTGCTGCCCAGCCAGTGGTCGCCCAGCACCAGGTCGATGGGGCCGGCCGGGGCCTGGGTCGGGGCGACGAGCGCGTCCAGCTTGTGCTTGTTCATCACCGCGTCCACGCCCTCGGCGCGCGAGTACCGGCGGCACGCCGCGAGCGCCTTCTTGTAGGCGGCGTCGGTGAGCGGGCCCTTCTTCTGCGCCTGGAGCAGCAGCTCCTGGCCGAAGTAGGGCATCTCGCGCTCGCGGTTCTTCTCGTTGAAGGCGATGAGGTCCGCGAGGGTCCGCACGGGGGCGCCTTCGCCGAGCTGCGCGAGCCAGGCCTCCAGGCCCGCCTTGAACTCATACAGCAGCACCTCCATCTCCGGCGCGTCGAGCTTCGCCGCGTTGGGCAGCGCCACCAGGTCCACCAGCTCGGCCCCTTGGGCCTTCATCACTTCGAGCGCGCGCTCCGCGATGGCGTCCGTGGCCAGGTGGTAGCCGAAGAAGCGCTCGCGCGGCACACCGATGCGCGCACCCGCGAGCCCCTTGGGGTCGAGGAACTTCGTGTAGTCCGGGTGGGCGTGGCCCCGGCTGGCGGCAGTGGCCGCATCACGCGGGTCCTCGCCCGCGAGCACGCCCAGCAGCACCGCGGCGTCCGCCACGGTGCGCGTCATGGGGCCCGCGGTGTCCTGGGTCGAAGAGATGGGGATGATGCCCGCGCGGCTGACGAGCCCCACCGTGGGCTTCAAGCCCACCAGCGAACACGCGGACGCGGGCGAGACGATGGAGCCGTCCGTCTCCGTGCCCACCGACACGGCGCAGAAGTTGGCCGCGGTGGCCGCGCCCGAACCGGAGCTTGAACCGGAAGGGGTCCGGTCGAGCGCATAGGGATTGCGACACAGGCCGCCGCGCCCGCTCCAGCCGCTCATCGAGTGCGTGGAGCGGAAGTTGGCCCACTCGCTGAGGTTCGTCTTGCCCAGGAGGACGGCACCGGCGGCGCGCAGCCGCTCCACGATGAACGCATCGTGAGGGGGCACGGCGCCCACCAGCGCGAGTGAGCCCGCGGTGGTCTGCATCTTGTCCGCCGTGGCGATGTTGTCCTTGATGAGCACGGGGATGCCGTGCATCGGCCCGCGTGCGCCCTTCGCCTTGCGCTCGGCGTCCAGCGCGTCGGCCAGTGCGAGCGCGTCGGGGTTGAGCTCGATGACGGAGCACAGCGGCAGGTCCCCGGTGCGGTCGAGCGCACGGATGCGCGCGAGGTAGGCCTCCGTCAGCCCGCGCGCGGTGTACTTGCCGGACTCCAGGCCCGCCCGCAACTCCGCGACCGTCACCTCTTCGAGCGCGAAGGCCCCTGGCGCGGCGGCGGAAGGCGCCTGGGCACGCGCATCCCGGGCAGCCAGCGCCCCCGTCACGACCGCCGCGGCCCCGAGGAGCGTGCGGCGGGAGAAGCCAGGGTTCACGTCGGAAGCAGCCGTCTTCTTCGTCATGGAGCAGGCACCCGGAATGTGGAGGGCGCCAAGGTTACTGCAGGTCGTAGAGGTCCACGTGGCCCGCGCCGGGCACGAGCACCCGTTCCTTGGGTTCACCGGCGAGCCGGTAGGCCTCGTCGCTGAACTCCCGGGAGTGGGCGTTCTCGCCCGCGATGAAGAGCATCGGCCGGGGAGAGATCGTCTCGATGTGGGTGCCCCCGCGCGGTGCGATAGAAGTCGTAGAACTCGCGAGCCATCGCAGTCGGCCTGTCACTCACCGTTTCAGGCGTGCCGCTCGTATATTTTGTTTCACCGCCCGCGAACTCCACATCGCGCTGCTGGGTGATGACGAAGCTCCCGCTGCCGCACCGAGCAAACGTGTTCTCATTGTCGTCATCCTCATGCGTGGATGGAGCCATCAGGTTTCGATGCACGGATGGCCAGGAGGGCCGCTCCTCCGAGCAGCACGGCGCTCACCGCGAACGTGCACCCGTAGCCGCTCCGGTCGAACAGCCACCCTCCAAGCGAGGCGCCCACCGTGATGGCGAGCTGGATGGCCGCGACCATGAGACCGCCGCCAGCCTCCGCGTCGCGCGGCAACGTGCGGCTGAGCCACGTCCACCACGCGACCGGCGCCGCCGTGCCGATGAGCCCCCACCCCACCAGCAGGACGGCCGTTGCCGCGAGCGATGGGCCGAACACGATGAGCAGGACCGCGATGACGGCCATCGCCACCGGAGCCGCGATGAGCACCGCGGACAGCCGCCTGCTCACGAGGAAGCCGATGAGGTACGTGCCCAGAAGCCCCGCGATGCCCATCCCCAGCAGGAGCAGCGAGAGCGTGGACACGCCGACCCGCGTGACGGTCTCCAGGAAGGGGCGCAGGTATGTGAAGAGGGCGAACTGGCCCATGAAGAAGAGCGTGACCGCCAGGATGCCCCACCGCGCCCGCGGGCGACGGAGGATGGCGAACGTGCTCGGAGGCGGAGCGGCGCGCTCCGTGGGCATTGGGGGCAAGCTGGAGGCCTGCCACACGAGGGTGATGGCCGCGAGCGGAACGACCGCGAAGAACGCTCCCCGCCACCCGATGTACTGGCCCAGGAAGCTGCCGAGCGGCGCCGCGATGGTGGTGGCCAGCGCGTTGCCACCATTCAGCAGGCCGAGCGCGCGCGGCACCTCGTCGAAAAGCAGCTGAGCGTGGTCCTGCTCCACCGCACCACTCGCAGCGTGTCCCTGACGGACGCGGGACGGCGGCTGGTGGAAGGAGGCCGGTCCGGGTCTTGCCCAGGCGGCCGCCGCGCTCCACGGCGCCTCGGCCGAGCCCGGCGAGTCTGGGCGGTTGCTTGCGCTAACGCATCCGGCGGGAACGCCTCTGGAGCCAGAAGGCGCCTCCCAGGAGCGTGAGCCACGCGGCGCGGCAGTCCCGCCCGGTCAAGCCTTGGTGGCCTGGTGATTCATGCGTGCTCACACCTTGATGGCCAGACGCCCCGTCATGTCGATTCGCTGGAGCAGCGGCTTGCGCGGCTGCTTCGCGAAGAACTCGTCCACGGCCCGGCGTGCACCCTGCCAGTAGCCATAGTCATCGATGATGAGCACTCCGCCCGGCGAGAGCCGGGAATAGAGGTGCTCCAATTCGTGCCGGGTGGACTCGTACCAGTCGGTGTCCAGGCGCAGCAGGGCGATGGTGTCGGGCGCTTGCGCGGGGAGCGTCTCCTCTACCCGCCCCTTCACCAGATGGACCTGATCCATCGGATAGCCCGTGCTGCTCACGTTGGCGCGCACGTCCGCCTCGTCAGCGATGCACCAAACGTTGAAGCCCTCTCGCCGGGCGGATCTGGACAGGAGCTGCTCCGCCGTAACCCCGCTCCAGGAACGGTCCGCATCGGAGGGAGGCGTCATCCCTTCGAAGGTGTCGAACAGGTACAGCGCACGTTGCGCGCCGAGGGACAGCAGGGCCTTGGCGGCGACCATCATGCTGCCACCACGCCAGACTCCGCATTCGACGATGCTCCCTGGGATGTCGTTCGCCACCACGTAGCGCACCGCGTGCAGCAATGCGATGAGCCGCTCGGGGCTGGTCATCGTGAAGGCGAGGACCTCTTTGCAGAGCCGCTGCTCCTCCTCGGAGAGGTCAGGGGGGCAGGCTGGCTTTCATTGCGTCGAGTCTAACACCTGGCGAACGAGGACTTCGAATGACCCTACTCGCCATGCTGCTCGATGATTCGCGCCAGCATCTCCTTGCCGACGGCGGCGATTTCAGGGTCCGCGTCCTCGGAGAGCTGCTTCGCCGTGCTGCGAAAGATGGACCAGGGGCGGGAGCGCAGCGCGCGTGCGCCGGCGCGGCGGATGCTCGGCTCGTCCATCTTGAGGAAGGCCGTCAGGACACCCGCGGAGGCGGCATCGTACTCGTCCATCTCCGCCGCCACCTCGAAGGCGACCTTCTGCCGGTCCTCGTCCGAGCCGTGGGCGAGCAGCTCCAGCGCATGCTTGAGCAGGTCGTCACGGGCCCAGACGGGGAGGGCCGCCGACAACTGCTTCACGAGCGCGCCCTCCTTCTTTCCGCGAACGGAGAGGTAGCGGACCTTCGTCACGAAATCGTCGATGTCATGCACGGCGCTCTGGCGGTCGGCGGCCATCCAGACCCGCCAGACCATCTGCTCCACCGTGTCGTCCTTGGCGAGCGTGAGCCCCATCCCGCGCATCACCTCTTCCATCCGCTCCCGCCCGACAGCTTCCTTGAGGATCAAGGTGCGCATGGGTGCCTCATCCCTTCGAGAAATAGCTCGCGAGAGCAGCGTCGATGATATCGGCGATCTCCTGCGGGGACATATCCTTGTTGAAGATCTTCTCCTCCAGCCCCGCCGCCTTGGCCCACCGTTTGATTTGCTCCACTTCGCGGCGATACGCCTCGGCGAACGTCTGCTCCGGATCTGTCCGCCTGTACTCGGGCAGCTTGGCCTGCTTCTGGGTCTCCTTGGCGGACCACTGATCCAGCGCGGCCTGGGTCGGATTGTTTCCGAGCCTGGACGTGCCTCCCTGCCCCTGCACCGCCCCCTTGTAGGCCGGTGGGAAGATGCCGCCGCCCTCCCCTTGTTTCGGGTTCAGCATCTCCACGGGTGACGCGCCACCCGCGGCCATCGTCTGGACCGCCATGAGCGCGTAGACGAGGTTCTTCGAGTGCCGCTTCCGCTCGGAGACGAACATCGTCCCGAAGACCTCTCCCAGCCCCGCCACGTTGGCGTCCGCGCGCTTGCGCTTGACGAGCTGCGCGAGCATCGTCCCGAACTTGTCGCGGTCCTCCGCGCTCAATTTCTCCAGCTCATTCGTGATCGCGAGATACGAGCGGGGCTTCTCCACGCCAGGAATGAGCGTCAGGGAGCCCTTCGTCTCGAACGAGACCGGCTCCGCGCCCGCCATGCCAGGGCTGTGGACGCCCCCCTTTCCGAAGCCTCGGGTCTCCACACCGAATTGCGGCATGGCCATCAGGTCCTGATCCGGCGCGCGCTCTTCCGCCTTGCGCCGCTTCGCCCACTTCTGCGCGACGAGCTGGACCGCCTTGAGGAACTTGTGTGAGTCGACCCCGAAGATCTTCTCGTCGGGCAGCGGCGGGTTGATGAAACCCGAGATGGTGTAGTTGGGACGGGTGCCGCTGACGGCCAGCTTCTTGAGGCGGTACTGCACCTTGAGCTTCAGGAGCTGCATCGTGAGCATGAGCTTCCTGGGCCGTTTGGCGACGAGCGCCCGGACCTTGGGAGGCACCTCGCGCAGCGCCTTTTCGATCTGCTCCTTCTTCTTCTTGTCCTTGTCCTTCTTCTTGTCCCGGCCCTTGCCCTTCTTCTTCTTGCCGAAGACCTTGTCCTTCAGCTTCTTGAGCTTCTGGCCCGCCTTCTTGAAGAACTTCTTGAGCTTCTTGCCGGCCTTCTTCAGCCCCTTCTTGATCTTGGCCAGGATCTTCTTGCCAAGCGCGGCCAGCTTGCCGGACACCTTCTTCGCCGGCTTCATGAGGCGCTTGAGCAGCCAGTTGGCGACGAAGTCGATCACCGCCACGGCGCCCGCCGCCACCGCGGTCGCGAACGGCGGGCCTGCGTTTCCGCCCTTCACCGCCTTCAGGAAGGTGATGAAGGAGTCGATGGCCGCGATGATCCGGCTGACCGCGCCCCACGCCGCCTGGACGCCCTCGATGATGGCCATCACCGCGCCCGCGGCGGGGACGATCATCGCCACCAGCTTTTCGATCAGCAGCTGGACCAGGATGCCCGGGACCGCGGACTTGAGCGCCTCCCAAGCCATCTTCCCGATGGCCTCCAGGTTGAAGCCGCCCGTGAAGAGCGCCTTCATCAGGTCGATGGGGATGCCCAGCACCTCCTCGACCTTGCTCTTGAACCAGTCGCTGATGGCCGACGCCATGGCCTTCACGAGGTGGTTCTTGATGCCGTCCACGACCGCGGCGCCCAGGTTCGCGATCCACTGACCCGGGTCCGCCGCGATGTCCTTGATGAGCGCGAGGAACGTCCCCAGCGCCTTGGCGACGGCCTCCGCAGCCTTGATCGCCGAGTCCACCACGGCGGCGACCGCGTCCACGGCCGCGAGCAGGCCCTTCTCGAGCAGCCCCAGGGCCTTGTCGAGGAACTCGCCGAGCGCGTCGAGCAGCTTCGTGACGCCCTTCTTCAGCTTGTCCGCGATGTTGTTGACCGCGTCCTCGGCGTCCTGGACCGTCTGACGGACGGCACCCTGGAACTTCGCCTTGAGCTCCGGGAACGCGGCGAGCGCCACGTCGCTGATGGCGATGAGCGCGTCACCCGCGAGACGGATGGCCGCGACCACCGCCTGCCGCGCCTTTTCAATCAGCGCGACCGCGGCCTTCTTCGCCGCTTCGATGGCCGCCTTCACCGCCGCGCGGAGCGCCTTCATGACGCTCTTCACGGCCTCCTTGATCTTGTTGAAGAACGCCTTCGCCTTCGACGCGAGCCAGCCGAAGAAGCCGCTCGACTCCTCCTTGGCCTTGGCCTTCTCGCGCTCGGCCTTGGCCTCTCCCTCCTCCTTGGCCTGCTGGGCCTTCTCCTCGCCCTCGTGGATGGTCTTGCCGGCGCTCTCGTCGGCCTGCGTCTTCTCTGTTTCGACCTTCTCCTCGGCCTCCTGCTGCTTCGTGTCGGCCTCGGTGTGGCTCTTGTCGACGGCGGCCTGCTGCTCCTCGTTCCACTCGCCGCGCTTCTTCGCGACCTCGTTCTGGGCGGCGGCCTTCTCCGCTTCCTGCTCCGCCGCGGCGTCCGACTCGGCCTGGGCCGCCAGGTCCTGGGTGCGCTGGGTTTCGGCCTCGGAGGCTTCCTGTTCCTTCGCCTCCTCCTGGGCCATGTCGCCCTGGCCCTTCTCGACCGCGGCGTCGATCTCCGCCTGGCTCTTCTCCTGGGCGATGATCGACGCGGCCTCCGCGTCCGGGCCGCCCGGGCCTCCCGCCCCTCCGCCCGCGCCGCCTCCGCTGGCGGGCACCTGCGCGGCGAGCGTCTCGTGGGTTTCCTGGGGAGCAATCTCGTTCTCCCCCATCGGCTTGCGCGCGTCGACCTTGCCCGTGTCGTGCGCGGCCGCCACGGACTGGTCCATCTTCACGCGCTGGGCCGTGACCTGCGTGGGATCCGCGTTCCCTTCGAGCGCGAGCGTGGGCGGTGGGCCCGCGCTGGTGCTCACCTCGGGATCCGAGGTGGGCATGTTGTCGACCGCGGACCCCATCCGGTCCGCGTCCTGCTGCGACATCTCTCCTTCGCCAGTGCCGCTCGTCGTGGGGGCGGTCACCGCGTTGACGGCGGGGGCTGGGGCCTCGGGTACGGGCTCGGCCGCGGGCGTCTCGACCGCGGCGCCTTCGTTCACCTTCTCGGCCTTCGTGCCGCCCTTGCCGTCAGCGCCGAGGTCGAGCCGCGTCGCGCCCTTCTTGCCGGGCATGCCCGAGGAGGCCGCGCGCGTGGGTGGGTTCGCGGCGAGCGCCTGCTTCTTGTCGCCGACGGACTTCGAGACCGACTGGGAGACGCTCCCGAGCGCGCCCTGGATGGACATGGGCGCCAGGCCCTTGAGCGACCCGAGCCCGGCCTTGGGCTCGCTGCCCGAGACATCGGGGACGGCCGGCGCGGGCTTGTCGGGGATGGCGCCTCCGCCTCCACCGCCCCCGGCGGCAGCGCCGGCACCACCGCCCGCATCCTCGCTCACGGAGGCTGTCGCCGCGCCCTGTTCCGCTGGAGAGAGCGCCCCCTCCTCGGGGCCCGCGCTCTCGGGAGCTGGCTCTTGCGCCTGCGCCTCTTCGGCGTCGGCCTGCTTCTGTTCGGCGATCTCCCGGTTCGTCTCCGCTGTGGACGCGGCCTCCTTGGCCTCGACCTGCTGTTCGGTGGGTCCCTTCTCCGCGGCGTCGACGCTGGTGGGCTCGGTGTCTCCTTCGCCTCCGCCACCACCACTCAGCGCCTCCGCCGGCTCTGAACCACCGCCTCCTTCGGCCTCGGCTTCACCACCGCCGCCCGCTTCGCCCTCGGCGGTTTCCTCCTGATCTTGCTGTGCTTCAGCGGCAGCCTCTTCTTCGGGCTGCTTTTCGTCGATCTTCTCCTCGGTGGCCTGGGCCTCGGGAGATTCGGAGCCTCCCTCTCCACCAGCACCGCCACCTCCGCCACCGCCTCCTCCAGCTGCCGCGGGCTCGCGCTCCGCTGTCGCGGGGGATGCACCCGCCGGGCCCTTCTCGTTCGCGCCTTCGAGGGCCTTCTTCACATCTCCGGGGACGCCATGTCGGGCCTTGGCCTGGCCCTCGGCCTTCGCGCTCGCGTCGCCGCCCTTGCCCTTCTTGGTGCCCTCCTCCTTCTCTCCCGCGAGGGCCTTTGCTTCGTCGGGCGCGCCCGGCTTCTTCTCGGCGCCCTTCTCACCTGTCGCCGCACCTTCTGCTTCGGCGCCCTTTCGACCCTCGGCCTTGCCCTCACCGGGCGCTCCAGGCTCCTTCCCGGCAGCACCGGCCTTGCCTTCGACGGGCGCTTCAGGCGCCTTCCCGGCAACACCTGCCTTGCCTTCGACGGGCGCTCCGGGCTCCTTCCCGGCAGCACCGGCCTTGCCTTCGACGGGCGCTTCAGGCGCCTTCCCGGCAACACCTGCCTTGCCTTCGACGGGCGCTCCGGGCTCCTTCCCAGCAACACCTGCCTTGCCTTCGACGGGCGCTCCGGGCTCCTTCCCAGCAACACCTGCAATGCCTTCAGCGGTCGCTCCAGGTTCCTTCCCAGCAACACCTGTCTTGCCTTCGACGAGTGCTCCGAGTTCCCTCCCTGCGCCACCCGCCTTTGCCGCAGCAGGCGTTGTTTCGCTGAGGGTCCCACCCGCGGGCTTCGTCCCACGCAGCCGGGCCACTTCACCGGCAGCCATTCCTTCCGGAGCCTGGAGTCCGGCCGCTCGGGCTTCACCGGCCTTGCCCTGCTCCTTCTTCGCGCCGGTGGCTCCGGACTCCGCTGCCTCGCGGAGCGTCTCGTTCGCTCCGGGCGACAGCGCGGGCTTCTCCTCTCCCCGCGTCACCTTCTCGCGCAGCGACTGCGCGAGCCTTCCCGCGAGGCCACCACCCACGGCCGCTCTGGCGCCTTGCTTCCCGTCCTGCATCTTCCGGGTGGACGCGGGCTCCTCGACGCCAGCCTGCCGCCCCTCCGCCGTCTTCGCTTCCGCCCCGGCGCCCTCTTCTCCGGGCGTCTTCGCCTGCTCCTTGCCGGCCTCGGCCGCTTCCGCCTCCTCGGGCTTCTTGCGCTTCTTCCCTGGCGGCCCCCCTGTGACTTCGGGGCCGTTGGTGGACTTCGCCTCCGTCGGTCCGGCTGTCTCCGCGGCATTGCCTGGCACCGGCACGCTCGCCGGGGACAGCGCCTTGCGCATCAGCCGGTTTCGCGTCGACCCCGAATAGCTGCCCTCGGTGACTCCAGCCGGATGTCCCGACAGCACCCGGGAAGCAGCCGCGTCGGCCTGCATCTCGGCTGGCTCGTTCGGCGTGGAGACCTCGCTCTTGGCCTGGGGTGCTCCGCGCGCGGAGTTGCCCTGCTGCACCACGTGGGTCAGCTCGTGCGCGAGCAGCCTGTCGCCGCCCTCGGTGCCGGGGCGGTACTTCGACGTCCCGAACGCGATGTCCTGTCCGGTGGTGACGGCCTCCGCCTGGTGCTCGGCGGCGAAGCCCGCCGCGCGCGCATCCGTGTGCACCCGCACACCGTCGAATGAACGCCCGAAGGCGCCCTCCATCCGCGACCGGGTCGAAGGGCCCAGAGGACTGCCCCCCGAGAAGCCCGGGTCGGCCGCGTGGGACACACCGGTGGCTTCAGCGGCCCGCGACGCGGGTACCGCCGCACTCGGCGCATTCACAGGCGCCGGAGTCTTCGCGGCCGGGCGTCCCACCCTCGGTCAGCCCTTCTCCGGCTTCCGCGGTTGGCTCTTCGGTCCTCCGAGCCCGCGCGTGCGCGCGGACTGATACGCGGTCAGCGCCCGCACCCTCGCCTCACCCCGGCGGATGCGGAGCGCGAGCCGCTCCTGTGCGTCCTTCTCGATACCCTTCCAGGCCTCGAGCGCCTTGCGCTCCGCCTCTTCGATCTTCGCGAGCTCCGCCTTGGTGGGAGGCTTCGTCGGGGTATTGGTCGGCGGAGTCTGCGGGACGTCTTTCTTTCCCTGCTGCGCGGCCTTCGACAGCTCCTGGATGAGCTCCCGTCCAGCGGTCATCGTCTGGGCCAGCGCGGCGCTGCCCGAGAGCTCGCGAATCGACTTGAGCCTCAGCTCCAGCTGTTCCCGCCGCGCGGCCACCCACGCGCCCGGATTCTTGGGCGCGGGCCGCTGGGGACGGGGGTCGCTGACGTCCGGGAGCTTCAAGGCCTTCTTCATGTTCTGCGTCGGTCGCATGAAGTGCGTCCTTTCGTCAGGGTGCGTTGAAGTTGGGGGCAGTGATGATCCCGGTCTGGCTCCACCCCGGGATGCTGAAGTCCGTCGCGTAGTTGTGCGCGAACACGAGCCGGCTGTACGTGTTCGTGACGAGCATGGCGCCGACCCGGTTGCCCACGATCTGGACCCCCGAGTACGTGTCCGCGACCGCCGGCGGATACGTGTCATACGGCGACTTGGAGCTCACGTTCGGCCAGCCGACGACCAGATCCGCTGACACCCAGTTGCCCTGCACCTGCGCGTTGTACGAGTACTCCTTGTCGATGGCCGCCGCGGCGAGCGCCTTCGTATAGGTCTGGAGGATCGGCTGGACCTCCGCGACCCGGACGGTGCCCCGGTTGACCGTGTCCGCCGGAGCCACCCACGGTTGCAGCGACTCGATGAACCGGGGAGACGTGCTCGCCACTCCGGAGGTCGTGTACGCATAGGGGGTCAGCACGATGCTCCCATCCACGCGGTTGTCCTCGATCTGCCAGTCCCCCCACACCTGGGTGATGCGGAGCGCGATGTGGCTGCTCGGGAGCTGCGACAGGCGGTTGCCCGAGATGGTGTTTCCGCCCGAGATCGCGATCCGGATCCCGCCCGTGAAGACATTGTTCCGCAGGACGCTCTCGTAGAGCTGCTCGCACCTGCATCCCAACCCGGTGAAGCGGTTTCCCTCCAGCAGGAGCCCATGCGTCCCGGCGCCCGTCTCACCCTCGGCGGCCCAGAAGGGAGTCGACGCGGTGACGGTGTTGTCCTGGACCGTGATGTCGTCGCGCTCGCCTTCGGTCCAACGCTCGTAGAGCAGGATGCCCAGGCTCCCGCCCTTCTCGGCCTGGGACACCGCGCTCAGCGTGATGACGTTGTCCTGGACGACGCTGTATCCACCGTCCGCCAGGTAGAGGCCCACCTGCCGCGCGTTGTGCAGCGGAAGGCCGAGCACGTCATTGGAGAAGCTCAGCTGCTGGCCACGCACGGTGTTGCCCTGGACGACCACGTCGTTCCCCAGCGCGAGCACCCCGACCGCGGCGTCGAGCTGATTGCCCGCGATGCGCAGCCGCTGGGTCCGCTCCTCCGGCTCCTCACCCCATGGGGGCGGAGGCATGAGCGTGCAGGCGACGCCCAGGGAGGTGTTGGAGAAGACGTTCGCCGTCACCGCGACCCCCACCATGCTCACCACCGGCGGGCTCGTTCCCTCCTCCTGCTGGACGAGGCTCGGTCCAATCTGGACCCCCGCGAGGTAGGACAGGAACTGGTTGTCGTGGATGCCGACCTCGGCGAGCGAGGGGTACGTGGACTCCAGGGCGGGCAGCGGGCTGCCATCAGCCGAGGCCGCCAAGAGGATGCCGCGCTGCCCCGTGAACGTGCACCCCTCGACCTTCAGTGAGCTGGTCAGCCACGGCAGCCAGAGGCCGGCCGCGCCGGAGGTGGAGAACCGGTCCCCGGACATCCGGCACTGGTACAGGTAGTCCACCCGGATGCCCGCATGCGCGCCCACATACTCGTTGCCGACCGAGACGAGGTCGTACAGGTACCCGATGAGCACCGGGCTTCCGCAGGCGAACGTGCACTGCTCGAACTCGCTTCGCCAGTAGTCGATCCCGCTCACCCCGATGCCGACGCTGTCCGCGTTGTAGCCGCCGGCCTCTGTCTCGATGAGCCTCGTGACCGTCTTCTCCAGGTCCTCGTCCGCCGCGTCGATGAGCACCTTGCGGCGCTCCACGTCCAGCCACCCCTGGAACGAGGAGCGCCGGAGCCGAAGACCTCCCGCCCCCTTGGCGTAGATGCCGGCCCGCTCGCAGACCACCACCGACTCGATGAGCTCGGTCATGAACACGTACTCCGCGGCGACGCCCCACGCGCCCAGGAGGATCGACTCCTCGGCGCGGATGGACGTGGTCCCCCGCGTGTCGGGGTACACAATGAACGGCGCCGGCTCCTCGGGCTTGAAGTCCGGCAGCGCGGGCTTGGCGATCTGGATGGCGACGCCATTCTCACCGGCATGGACCAGCGCGGCCCCTTCCAGGCGGACCTGCGTCGGGACGAACTGCGCGAGCCCCTTCTCTCCCGGCGTTCCACCGGACAGCGTGAGCTGCACGAGCGGCCCCGAGGCCTCGCGCCGGAAGACGAGGAGGTCGCGCAGGGTGAGGCACGCGTCCCCATCCACGAAGAACACCGGCGCGTCGCCCTCGAAGCCGAGCAGCGTCGCATGAGGACATCCGGAGAGCGTCACCCGCCTCCCGACGATGTTCAGCGTCCCGTGGATCCGGTAGATACCTCGCTCCAGGCAGAGGGTCGCGCCGTCGATGGCCTCGTCGATGGCCTGCTGGATGCGAGCGGTGTCGTCCCCCTGCGTCTCGGAGGGTGACAGCGACACGTCGCAGCAGCCGCCGTCCTCCTTGGCGTACAGCTCGTCCAGCGCCTCCTGCACGGTGTCCGCGTCGGTGCCGACCTTGCCGCCGTCGTAGGCGATGTCATCCGCGTTCAGCTCGCAGAGCGCCGAGTACTGATGGTCGTACCAGCGCACCAGCTCCAGCGGCGCGTTCTCGCCCGTGTACCGGAACAGGGCCAGCGGCGCGAACAGCCGCTCCGGACCGTGCGGCGGCTCCTGCCAGGGACCGTTCTGGTTGTCCTTGATCTTGCGCGCTTCGTGTTGCCAGTAGTCGCCCGGGCGGAAGGCCGCGCCGGACAGCTCGATGACGATGCCGTCGCCCAGGTCGAACAGGGTGACCGGCGGATCCCCCAGCACCTTGGGCTTCGTGACCAGGAGCCCGTGCCAGACCCGCACCTTCCGGGGCGCCTGGGTCTTGTTGGCGAAGTCCGCCGGCACGTTCACCGGCAGCCGCGTCACCGCGTCGCGCAGCTTGAGCTGCCCGGAGGTGGCCGTCGTCTCCGCGTAGAAGAGCTGCCCCACCGAGCGCTGCGAGGCCCTGAACACCTTCGCCGTGAGCGCGACCTCCGCGGGGGCGGCGTCACCCAGGTCGTCGGTCTCATCGAGCAGCTCGATGAGGTCGCCGTCCTTCACCTCGGCGCCGGGCGCGAGCGTCAGGTTCGTGAGCGTGTTCGCCACGGAGGCGACGGCGAACACGTCCGAGCCGTTGTTCCTCGACCACTTGATTTCGACGTTCCCGAGCGCGCCGCCCTTGTGCACCTCGAAGCGGTAGAAGCGGTTGTCCGCGCCCGTGTAGCCGCCTGCCTCCGGAATCGCGCAGGGGTCCAGGTTGTCCGGCGCCACCTTGGTGGTGAGCTTCAGCCTGCCGGTGCCCGCGTCGACCTTGGCGAAGGCGGCCGGCACGTCGTCCTTGGCCGCGAGCGGATCTCCGCCGTCATTCGCGAACACGGCGAGCTTGACCTGGCCCACCGCCTTCGAGCGCACCGTCGTGTCGAGCACACCGCCCAGCGCCTGCTCCAGGATGCCGCCGTCCTCGATGCGGGTGATGAGCCGCTCCCACCCTTCCAGGTAGGCGACGACGTAGCTCCCCGCGACGGGCAGCGTGTCTCCGGAGGGAAAGCCCTTGCTGGTCGGGAAGGTGGACTCCCAGAACATCCCATCGTCCGCCGACTCGACCGCGAGGCCCTGCAGGTAGTACCGGCCGCGCGTGTACGAGAACAGCGGGGCCTTGGTGGCCGCCTCGAAGCCCTCGATGAAGCCGATCCACGCCTCGTTCGCGGCGCCTGCCGCGGAGAAGCCGATCTCGAGGGTGTCGTACTCGGCGGGTGCGCCCGCGGGCACCAGCACGTCGTAGAACTTGAAGTTCGCCGCGTCGTTGGCGTTAACGACACCCGCGCTGACGCCCTGGATCCGGACCTCCACGCTCGCGTTGGCCCGCAGCCAGAGGCGGACCTTCGGATAGCGGGCCTTGGTGAGCTTGCGCCGGGCGAGGATCTTCACGAAGCCGCCCGCCGCGTGCGACCCCACGTACAGGGACGGGAAGCGCTCATGGTACTTCGCGCCGTAGTCGCGGTACGCCACGAACGCGCCGCCCGGTGCCGGCAGCGTCACGCCGTCGAGCGTCTCGAACACCGCCAGGAGCGGGCCCGGCGTCGCGAGGTAGCCCAGGTTCGGACTGCCCTGCTTGCAGCCCACGTCGGACGCCAGGTCGCGGATCAGCGTGTCGGCCGCGTCGACGCTGGCCGCGACATCGCTGTCCAGAACGAGCCGCCCCTCCTGCAGGAGCACGCGCCGGTACTTCTCCTTGCGCTTGGCATCAGGACGATGGCCTCTGGTGAAGTCGCCTTTCATGGTCGCTCTCTCAACCGTCCTCTTCCCGGTGTCTCAGGTCTCGCCGAACCCAGTGGCCCGGCGCGCTAGTCCATCCGCAGGAGCCCGGTCTGGAGCCCCGCGGGTGTGAATTCGATCAACCTCGTGAGCAACGCGTCGCCCCGCTGCGCGAACCGCGCGCCGTGGAACGCCCCCATCTCCGAACCATCCTCCGCGCCGCGCGTGATGGACCTCGGGCACTCCTCGGACAGACGGAGGTGCGCGGCGTCGGTCCGGTCGCGCGTGACGAACAAGGGGATGTCCTCCGTGACGCGATGCCTGCGTGGCAGCAGGCTCTCCGGCTCCACGCGGCTGTAGCGGACGCAGCCGTGGAACCGGTCGCGCGCCCGCGCCATGTCGGTGAAGAGGCTCTCGCTCGCCTCGATGACGCGCACGTCCACCGAGGGTCCACCGCCCAGGTCCGCGCGAAGGGCCGCGACCGTCGAGCGCTCGAAGCGGACCTCGCTGTCGATGGCCTGGACGGCCAGGCCGCCCGCCGCGTCGAGCACGCTCTCCTCCACCATGACGGAGGCGGCCCCATTCACCCGGAGCCTCGGCGCGAGGCAGCGGAAGAGGCGGATCGCCGTGTCCGAGCCCTCCGCGGCCGTGAACCTCCAGAGGTCGTGGGGCGCCAGCGCGGAACAGAACCGCACCTCGACCTGTCTGGCGGGCGGCGGATCCAGGGCCACCGTGGCCGGCACCGGCGGCGACCCCGGGTAGGTGGTCTGCCGGATGGCGAGCCCGTGCAGCGTCAGCTTCTCGTACGTCGGGGGCGCGACGCTCGCCCACGCCGCGCCGAGCAGGAGCACGGGCCGGTGAAGCTCCGCCGCCTGGAGGGTCAGCGACGTCACGTTGGCCGGCCAGACCAGCGCGCTCTCCGCGTACGTCGCGCTGTCCTCGAACTGGATGACTTCGTGCTTCGCCGCCTTCACGCCATCCGCGACGACGGCGGCGAGCGCCTCTCCGAGCGTCGAGTAGCGCGGGAGGGACTGGTACGACAGGGGCGCGTCCCGGTGCAGGCTGCCCCCGCGGAGCACGAGCCGCGTCGGCGCGGGCAGCTCCTCGGCGAGCAGCGGCTCGCGCGCGTCGGGGCGGGCTCCGGTGTGGAATGAATAGCCTTCCAGGAAGTCGACCGTGACCGGGCTCGGCGGCCAGCCGGCGGCCCCCGTATGCACCGACGCCACGGTGAACGGCGCCGCGGGTTCGGTCTTCGCGAAGGAGAACAGGCCGTGCGCGGGATCGATGTCCAGGCAGCCCGCGGGCGTCGCGAGGCCGAGCTGGGGGCTCATCGGGTCCTCGTTCTTCCACCAGCACAGCGTGCGCTGCCGGATGTGTCGGCGGCGCAGCGTCTTCGCCTCGCGAATGGGGGCGATGGTCCCGCACGCGAAGCGCGCCACTTGCAGGCTTCCTGCCCAGACCGTCGAGCCGTCGAGCCTCACCGACACGGCCTCGCTCGCGAAGGCGAGTGACGGAGACCAGCCCGCGAGGGGCGGCACCTTCGTCTCGAGCGCCGGGAGGTGGATGAGCACCGCCTCGCCGTGGTCGCTCGTGAAGGACACCTCGCAGGACGGCAGGAGGATGCGCTGCGTGTCGGACTCCAACCGGAGCCAGAGCTCGGCGTCGTCCCGCGAAGCGGCGGACTCCTGCGCGAAGAAGCTCCACGCCGTCCGCAGCTCCGCCGCCGTCGTCACGTCGGTGCCGTCCGCCTTGAAGGCCTTCCACGCGGTGACCGCCGTGGCGTCCGGCCCCGTCCAGGCCAGTTGGAGGAAGGGGCGGATCTGGCTCCTGATCCGGAGCGCGAACACCAGCCGCAGCGCCACGGCGTTGCCCGCCACCACCGGCGCACCGGTGACGTTGAGCGCGCGTGAACCGTGGACCACCACCGGCCCTCGCGCGGTCGCGGAGGGGATGCTCCGCCACGGCTCGGGCTCGGAGGTGAGCGGCAGGGGCGGCCACGCCGGCCCTGGACCTGCCGACAGCGCCTCACCGGGCAGCCGTAGCCCTTCGGACGTGACGGTCAGTGGAACCCCGGCGTCGTACACGCTGCCGTCCGCCGCGACGAACAGCCACCGGTCCCCGACCACCCACGTCGCGGGGAGCTCCACGGTGAGCGCGCCCGAGAGGAACCCCATCGCGGCGAGGCGCTGATCCGCGGGCGGCATCGCGGCCGAGGGCGCGCGGCAGGCGATTTCGATGACGGCGCCCGGGAAGTATCCCGCGCCCCCGTCCGCCACGAGACGCAGCATCACGGCATACGGGCCCGCCACGGGCGCGGCCACGCCAACGGACGACGTCCCACCGCTCGCCTCGATGCGCACCTCTCCGCGAAGCACGGCCCCGGCGGTGTTCGGCACGTTGGCGTCCGCGCCGGTGAGCGGCACGGCCATCACCCCCACCCGGACCGGCGACGACAACCGCTCCGTCACGTGTGACAGGAGCAACACGTCACAGACGTCCGCGGCGAGCGCGCGCTCCGCGGGCAGGCGGATGGAGGCCCGCGCCTCCTTCAAGGGACTGGCGACGGCGGCGGGCAGGCCCGTGAAGCGCCCCGTGAAGCGCGCGCCACCGCCCCCCTCCTGGTCGAAGTAGTCACCCGGACGCGCCGCGAAGTGGAGGGGCGGCACGCGGTCTCCCGCGAGCGTGTCCTCGGCGGACGCACGCCGCACCCGCAGGGGCACGTCGTCGCCCAGGGGGTTGAAGGCGAAGCGGTAGTCCACCTCGGGCACCCCGCCGCCGGTGTAGCGCGTGCGGTCCCTCGCCGTTCCCTCCGTGACGGGGAACAGCTTCGTCGGGTACAGCCAGTGCGCGACGTGCTTGGGGTGGTAGCGCCCGGTGGTCCGGCCGATGCGGCGCGGATCCACGGCATGGAACGCGGTGTCGAGCGGACCCGACGCACGTTCGGCGATGGTCGCCGCGCCTAGCCCGGCGATCGTCCGCTCGGGCCGGTAGAGGTTCAGGTCCTGGGCGAGCAGGATCCGCTTCCATCCCTCGCGGCTCACCGCCAGCTGGCCGGAGAGGTCTCCCGCCATCTCCTCCAGCATGGAGGGGGTGCCCTTGCGGCGCCGCCAGCCCACCGTGCCGCGCACGTCGCGCCGGTTGGACGGGGCATCCGGGAAGACGAGCCGCATCCCGATCATGTCCGCGAGATACGGGAGGACCCAATCCGCGCTCTTGTCGATGAAGAGGTCCGCGTGCAGCTCTTCGATGTTCTGCCGCGTCCGCGCGATGGGCGCCGCGAGGATGCGCAGGAACTTGTAGAGCTCCTCCACGCCCCTGGGCGCGAGCGACTTCTGCGGCTCGCGAGTGCCCTCGGCCATGTCGACGACGCGGTAGAGCGCCGGCAGGTGCGAATAGAGCAGGTCCGTGACCAGGCCGCGGACGCCGGGGTCGAGCGTGGGGGTGTCGCCGCCTTCGCCGCTCATGGGGCCTCCGGAGAGAGGATTTCGATGTCCTGGGACGCGAGCACCAGCATCTGGTTCGGCCACGCGATGACGGTGTCGGCCACCCGTGGGGGCTGGCCCTTGCCGACCTCTTCGAGGGTGTCGAACAGGTGCAGCTGGACGAAGGTCACGCCGGGTGCGTGCTCGATGCGCTCGTAGAGCTCGCTGAGGAACGCGGGCTGTCCCAGGTCGCGGGCCTCGAAGGCGAACAGGCCCGGCGCGTCCTTCGACGTGCCGCAGAGCGCGTCACGCACCGCGCGCTCGACGCTCTCCCGCAGGTACGCCGGGT
Source organism: Corallococcus sp. M7 (assembly GCF_054512695.1). Lineage (NCBI taxonomy): Bacteria > Pseudomonadati > Myxococcota > Myxococcia > Myxococcales > Myxococcaceae > Corallococcus > Corallococcus sp. M7. The sequence goes on along the minus strand of NZ_CM137252.1, from coordinate 3,491,557 downwards.
CGCTCTCCACGGTCAGCTTGAGCTTGAGCCCGACGAGCTCCGGGCCCACCACGTCCAGCAGCACCGTGGTGTCACGGCGGGCCTGGAGGAAGTCCTTCACCTGGGTCGCGGTCGCAGCCGTGCCCTTCGCGTCGGCGACCACCACGCGGATGCCCTCCGCGCCGCCCTCGAGCTTCGTCCACTCCGCGCTCGCCTTCACGATGCCCGGGAACTGCAACGCGAGCTGCTTGTGGTCCTCCACGGAGACGGCCCGGTCGAACGTCCGGATGTAGCCCGTCGCCTGCGTGCGCACCTCTTCAGGCTCGGCCGGGGCCACCCCGCCCTTCACCGCGAGGGGGTTCGCCAGCCGCTCCACCAGGGGATGCGCCTTCTTCAGCCGGCTCACGGCGAAGGCGTCCGCGTCGCCGTCCGGGCCGATGCCGATGCGGTACGTCGCGACGATGTGGTTCCTCCCGGAGGAAGGAATGGCGCCCTGGATGCCGTCCCCGAACACCACGCTGACCGTGCCGGTCTCGTCGCGCTGGACGAGGTAGCACCGGTCCTCTGGTGACGACGCCACGAAGTCCACGACGCGGTGCCACAGGACGTCCGCCACGCGGATCTCCAGCTCGGGCTCCGCGCCGTTCAGCGAAGGCAGGTACGTGAGCGGCTTCTGCTTGAGCGGGAAGCGCAGGAAGGGCGTGCTCCCATCCGAGCCACCCAGCACCTCCGAGGCCGTCTTCCCGTGCGAGATGCGCGCGACGTTGCCCAGGATGCGAAGCGCCCCGAACGTCCAGGGAGCGCCCGCCACGGGCGGCTCCACGGGCTCCCAGGTGAGCTGCGTCCGGACGGTGCTGTTTCCATCCGCCCACGTCCCCACCGACGTGAGGCGCACGATCTCGTAGCGCGCTCCGCCCGTGCGCTCTCCCAGCGCGACGAGCCGTCCCGGCTCCAGGTCCGCGACCAGACGGTCGAGCCGGACGGGCGTGGAGCCGGGCTGGGTGATGGCCGCCGGATTGGGCCCGGTCGCGACCAGGGCGGTCTTCACGCCGAAGCCGAGGAGCCACCGGCTGGTCCGGATGTCCTGCCCGCTCCGGGTCAGGGTCGTGCCCCCCACCGTCGCCTGGAGGGTGGTCACGGTCCTCGCCACGCTCACGGTGGGCTTCTCATCGAGCACGGTGACCTGGTCCCCGCTCGGCTTCGTGGGGTCCTTCGGGATCTGGACGACCACGTGGCGGACCTTGGAGAACGTGACGTTCCTCGACACCTCCGAAGTGATCCTGAGCGCCGAGAGTCCCGCGCTGGTGACGCGGACCCCGGGCGTGCCGACGACCGACTTCTTGAGCTCCTCGGACAGATAGAGGTCGTTCGCCTCGCTCGAGCCGTTCGCGGGCGTCACGGTGTAGCCATGGGCTGGATACGACGCGGGACTGGTGGGCAGGGCCCCTGCCCGCAGCTCCGTCTCCGTGAACGACGAAGCCGGCGTGTCCCAGCCGAAGAGATGGAGGTCGTGCGCGGGCTTCGCCCAGACGACGGCGCCCGGGAAGCTGCTGTCGTTGCCGGTGAGGGGCTGCTTCACCGTGAGCCGCGTGCGTCCCCCCTCCTCCACGGGCGGCGCGCTCACCTCGTGGGCGGAGAGCGTGGTCCCCCGCTCGATGACCACGAAGTCACCCTGCGCGATGCCGAGCCCCGTCCCCTCCACCTCGAAAACCGACTTGCCGGAGAGCGGCAGGACCGCGAGCGCGTCGTAGGGGAGGAGCTCGCTCCACGCCGCACTGACGGCCAGGTCCTCGGTCGTCTCGTAGTCCTGCGCCTTCTTCTCGCCCACGGCCGCCGAGCCCATCGCCAGGCCCCGGAGCACCGTGCCGGACACGTCGTCCTTGAGGGTCAGCAACACGTACCCGGTGGCCGCCAGGCCCGGTCCAGGTTCGTAGCCAAGGCGGCGCCCGTGGCGCACCAGCGCCTTCGCCGTGAGCGCCGTGCCCAGGAAGGCGTCGTTCGCGTACCGGTCCTGGTAGGCGCCCAGCGTGTGGCCGAGGAGCGCCGCGAGCTCCATCAGCGTGCCGGCGAAGTCGCCCTGCGCGGTGGAGGGCGGGAAGCCCAGCTCGTGCGAGGCCAGCGTGCGCTGCTCGTCGAGGAGGTCCGCGAACTCGTCCGGCAGGTAGTCGAGCACGGTCCGGCCCGCGAGCGGCTCGCCCGTGGTGGAGTACGCGGTGCGGAAGCGCGGTGGGCGGCTCACGGGGCGACCTCCTCGATGACGAAGTCCTTCTCGGTGACGCCCGCGTCGAGCCCGACCACGAGGACCTTCAACTTGCCGTAGTCCGGCATGTCGTCGTCGCCGTCGTTGCGGACGACCTCGGTCGGCGCGAGCGTGATGCGCGACTCGACGTCATTCGCGGACACCACCTTGAGCTTGCGGAAGCGGAGCGCCTTGACCGACCGCACGCCCGGGATGCGCTGCACGAACGCGAGCAACTCACCGACCTCCAGCCCTTGGCTGAAGCTCAGCCGGTCCGGGTGGAAGTAGCCCGGCTTCTCGTTGGAGCCGGGCCGCAGCGCCGCGAGGACCGCCGAGCGCACGCGGTAGGGCAGCGCCCCCGGCTCGACGCAGATGCCAAGGCGCACGTCGATGGGCACGTACTCCGCGGCGCTCACGAAGTGCTCGCGCCCCGTCATCCGCAGCGCATCGATGCGGTCGAACACCGCCTGCCGGAGCGGCTCGGAGAGGCCCGTCTGTCCCTCCGGATCCACCAGGACGAGCACCGCGTTGAAGGGCCCGCCCAGGAGCCTGGCGGTCGCGCGTCCCACGCCCTTCACGGTGGCGGCGGCCACGGCGTAGTCGGAGAGCGAGACAGCGCGCTCGACGGGGCCATGCCGGAGCGACGCCGGGATGCGGAGGCGCACGGCCTCTCGCGTCTCGGCCCGCAGGCCTCCCCTGCCCGGGAGGACGTTGGTCCCGCGCAGCCCCAGGAAGCCGGCCACGGCGGACTGGCCGGGCACGAAGCGCGTGAGGACACCGGCGCCCACGTTGCCCGCGACCGCGTCGCCCGTGCGGTAGTCCACCACGATGTCGCCGGGGAGCTGCTCGCTGTGCTGCTGCGCCTGGCTCAGCGCGTCCTCGGACCACACTTCGACGGCGCGCCCCTGCTTGCCGTCACCGAACTCGAGCCACAGCGAGCCATCCTCGTCGGCGGTCGCGACGAAGTGCCTGTCGAAGGACTGGGAGGCATGCAGGTGCTCCACCCGCTGCCACTTCTCCGAGCCGATCGTCACCTCCACCCGGACCGAGGAGCCGGTGAGCCCCGCCGCGCTGACGGTGGACTCGAACACGACCTGCGTCTCCGAAAGGCGCAGTGCGCGCAGCAACAGGTGCGAGAACCCCGGCCGCCGCTCCAGCACGTAGCTCTGGCGGTCGCGCGAGAAGGCCGCCTCCGAGCGGACGTAGCGGTCCTGACGTGAGCGGCCGAATCGGGCACGCCCCAGGTTGCCGTGGATCCGCAGCGCGTCCGGCTCGCCCCACGCCGGCCGCATCGCGGTGGACAACGGCGGTTCGAACGCGACGACCGTGACCTCGGACTCGTTCGTGTGCGGGGCGTCCGACGCGGAGGCCGTCCATCCCGGAAGCCGCTCATGGCGGAAGCCGGTGATCGTCACGATCTGCGCGGGGGGAACGGGTGCGTCCGGAGGCGTCGTGGCGAAATAGTTGCCCTGCACGAACGCGAGCGTCTGGCCCACGGCGAGGTTCTCGACCGTGCCCCAGAGGAGCACCTCGCTCGCGCCCACGGGGATGATGGCGTCATCGGCCCCGGGCCACGCGGCGAGCGGCAGCACGTTGTGGGCGGCGAGGACCCGCGAACGCTCGGTGAGCCAGAACACCACCTCCGCGCCGCTCGCGCCGGCCGGGGTCGTGATTTCGATTCCCACGGGCAGGTAGCCGTCGCTCTGGGCCTGGAAGCAGAGGAGCGTCTCGGCCGCGGTGCCGTCGAACAGGCGCGTCCCGAGGAGCTCCGCGTGCTGACGCAGGGAGTAGCGCTGGCTGGCCGTGTCGACGAACGCCTCGTTGGCGACGCGGTCCTGGTAGTAGCTCAGCAGGTCGCCATGGTGCGCGAGCAACTCCACGAGCACGCGCTCCAGGGCCGCGGGCGAGAGGTCCGCCCACGCCGGGTTCTTCACCCGCACCCAGTCGCCGAACATCTGCACGAAGCCGGAGAAGTCCTTGGTGAGCAGGTCCACCGCGGGCCGTGGCTGCAACGCCCGGGGAGGCTGCTCCTTGAGGGGCCGGCAGTCGCCGCCCTCGCAGCTCAGCGTGAAGTCGAACGTCGCGCTTCCGAAGAAGGGATGGACCTGCGGGCCGTTCGGCCCCTCTCCGGTGGACAGCAGCGTCAGCGTGTACTCGGACGCATCACCGACCTGGGAGAGCGCGAGCGTGACGGTCTTCTGCGCGCTGTCCTCGCTCACGTAGGTGAAGCCCAGGTCGGTGATCCGCAGGCCGCCTGAGATGGCGAAGCTCTTCTCTGAGAACTTGGGGGCGACCCAGGTCCTCTGGAGATGGACGACCAGCGTCGCGGACGTGGGCGCCTGCTCGTTGGGGAGCAGCTTCAGCTCCAGGTAGTCGATGCCCTGGAACAGCGAGGTCCCATGACGGCCGGACCACTGCAGCCACGGGGAGGTCACAGCCGCACCTCCAGGTTGCGGGGCAGCCGGTCGGTGCGGCGGCGGAAGGCGATCTTCACCCACAGCTCCCCGTCCTCGGGGGAGGCCTCCACGTCCACCCCGTCCACGAGGATTTCATCGCCGATGTCGCGGCGGAGAGACTGCGAGATGCGGAACTCCAGCGCTCCAATCGTCAGGTCATTGAGCTCGTCAAAGACGGCGCGGTTGAGGTCCACGCCGAAGTCCGGCCGGTTCACGCGCTCGCCCGGCGCGGTGAACAGGACCGCGAGGATCTTGTCGCGCAGGTGCTTGTCCGCGTCATCGATGACGGCGACCCCGCCCTGGGCGCCGAACCGGAATGGATGCTGGAGGAAGCGATCGGCCATGGGAGGTCGTCCTCAGGTGATGGGCGCGGGCGGAGGGCCGGGGGGAACGGGGAAGATGACGAGGGTGGTGGACGCGAGCAGCGTGCACGCCGTGGCGACCTGCTGCGCCTTCTGCGACACCGCCCCGTCCACGTCGGAGAACACGGAGATCAGCTGGGTCACCGCCGCGCTCGCCGCGGTCGGGAAGGACGCCGTGCCGGGCGGGAAGCTCTGGCCCGCGATGTACGCCGCCACGCCCATCGCCAACTGGGTGCCCGCGGCCTGCGCCGACTGCGCGGCGAGCGCACCCGCCGCCGCTGCCGCGAGCTGGGACTTGCGCGCGAGCGCCGTCGCGCAGGGGATCCCCGCCGCCTGCCCCGCCGCGAACCAGCTGGAGACCGCGGTCGCGAAGTGGTCCGCGGACGCGTTCACGTCCTGCGGATAGGAGCCGCCCTCCGGGACGAGCCAGGTCTGTTCGAGCTGGGTCTTGAGCGTGTCGAACACGAGGGGCATGGGGAGGGCTATTCCGTGAAGGTCTTCTTCGACAGGTGGCTCGACTGCATCGGCTGCGCCGGAGGCCCGGACGGCCCGACGCCGGTGGGATGCGTGTGGCTGTTGAAGAACTGCATGAAGTCGTTGCCCAGGATGACGGCCTGCTCCGCCCCGTCGCCCAGCTTGATCTTGTCGGCCTTGATGATCAGCTCGCCGTTCTTGGTCAGGCGCAGCTCGACCTTGTCGCCGCCGTGCGCGAGCACGACGACCTCTCCGTCGTCATCCATGAAGATGCGGTGGCCCGCCTTGGTCCGGAGGATGTGCTTCATGGGGCCGGCCTTGGTGTCCTCGGAGGTGGGCACCTCCGTGCCGCTCTCCGTGCCCAGGTCGTCGCTCTGGCCGGTGCTCTCCGGCGCGCCCCAGAAGCAGCCGGTCCAGATGGGCCGGCTCGGGTCTCCCGCCGCGAACTCGATCCACACCGTGTCGCCAACCTCGGGCGTGAACAGGAAGCCGCGGTCCTTGCCGCCACCGTAGGGCGCGCACGGCAGCGCCCAGCCCGTCGTGACATCCTCGCCCAGGACGGCGGGCACCTTCGCGCGCAGGCGGCCAATCTCCAGCGGGTCCGCGTTGTCGGTGACGACGGCCTCGTATTTTCCGTAGAAGCGGTGAAGGAACCGCTCCTCGAACGTGCGCAGCAGGTCTTCCACCTTCATTGCGGCGGAACCTCCTCGGCGCTCTGGCCGAAGTCTTCTCTTCCGGAAAGGCCCAGCGCGTTGCGCTCGGCGACGAAGGTCTGGCTGATCACCCCTTCGTCCACCGTCGTCCGGACCGCGCGCACGTAGTAGACGCCCGCGAACATCCGCCCCACGCCCTTGATGAGCACGGGACGGCGCGCGCGGAGCAGTCCCCGGTACAGGGGCGTGTCCACCTCTCCCCTCGCCTCGACGGCGAAGAGCGCCCGGTCCGTCGCGGCCGAGCCCTCGTCGGCGATGGCCGTCTCCGCCGGGAACGGGTCGCGCAGCAGGGTGACGGCGCCGGTCGCCCCCGCCTGCTTCAGGCCCTTCTCCAGCGCGTCGCCCACCAGTCCGTCGCCCAGCGGATCCAGCTTGGGGCTGCCATCGGAGCGCACGACCCGCTTGCCAATGGGGTCGATCGCCGCGCCCTTCACGCGAGCAGGTCCGTTCATCGTGGCCTGGAGGTCCAGCCACTTGAGGTTGGGATCATCGCGCAGGATGGTCAGGTCGGGCTGGGGCGTGTCCTTGAGGGCGCGCGGCCGGAAGAACGCCGTCACGGCGCCACTCTGGGGGTCGGGCTCCAGGTAGCAGACGAAGCCATTGCGCCGCGCCAGGCGCTGGACCAGCTCCCAGTCGGTGCCGCGCTGCACGAGGAGCTGCTTCTTCTCCTCGTGGCGCGTGCCGGTCGTCTCACCAGAGAAGGCGAGCTGGTAGCGGGAGAAGACCTTCTCCGCGGCCTCGGTGTCGGTGACGTCGGGATAGGCCTCCACCCGCTCCTCGGCCGCGAGCAGCACGGCCGCGTCCATGGCGAGCACCTCCACGTAGCTGTTGGATTCGACGGACTCGAAGTGCGGGCGCACGTGCGTGACGAAGCCCTCGAAGAGACGCACGGAGTTGCCGCCCGGCGGTTCAATCTGCACCGACACCTTCGCGGACGGCACGAAGAGGCCGTCATCCAGCGGAGAGAACTCACCCTCGGGCGACTGCGTGGCGTTGAAGCGCAGGGCGAGGAAGGTCGGGTCCGCGTCGCTCTCGCGCACCTCGATACGGGTGAGCAGACCGAGCACCGAGGCTTCGATCGGCTCCCCATCGATGGATACGAGCAGGCGCGGATCCGGCATGGCTCCTCAGCGGTTCGGCGGGATGAGGACGGGCCGTCCGGGGACGAGCACGTCGAACGGGTCGAGGACGCTGGAGGCGTCGCAGATGCGCCAGAACTTCTTCGGGTCGCGGAAGTACTGCTGCGCCAGGTTGTCCAGCCGCTCTCCCTCGCCGGGAGCGTGGAAGAAGACGCCGCCTGTCGCCGGGATCTCGCGAAGCGACAGGAGCGTGACGTCCTCTCCGGAGGCGTCGGTGGCGGTGTCCGTGGGGGTCTTCGCGTATCGGCTCGTCTTGTCGATCACGGGTGAGCGCCTTTCGCGTCAGAGCGGCAGGATGTTGGTCCCCTGCGCGGCCGTCGTATCCAGGAACTGCCGCGCCATCTCCGAGCGCTTCGACGCGGTGAAGGAGAGCGCGTCCGCCACGGCCTTGTTGTCCTTGGCGTCCGCGTCGGTCAGGACCTCCAACTGCACGTCGACCTCCGCGCGGATGGGGTTGAGGTCGCGGTTGTGGCGGGTCTCGTTGACGTTCATCCCGGTGATGCGGACGGGGAGCACGCGCTTCTTGCCCCACACGAACAGGACCGTCGGGCGCTGCTTGCGCGCCTTGACGGGCTCCTTGCCGTCGGAGCTCCGGTCCTGCGGGCTCTCGGCCGGGAAGAGCAGTCCCTCCAGCGCGCTGACCTCCGGGAGGATGCCCAGCTCCGCGGGGAGGTTCTCCGCGCTCTGGAGCCGGTCATCGAAGTCGAAGCGCACCTGCACGGTGAGGGTCTGCTTGACGTTGCCGCTGGCGGCGTCGGCCCCCTGCTCTCCCTTGCCGGAGCCCTTCGCCGCGCCCTCGGTGCCGGAGCCGCTCTTGCCCTGCTCGACCTGGAAGGCCCGGGTCAATATCTCGGGGTTGAAGCGGAACGGAATCACCCGCTTGTCGCCGTTCGGGTAGCCGCCCGGCTCGTACGCGATGAATGCGCCTCGCAGGTAGCTGACAGGGTCGCTCAAGGGAACCTCCTCAGGACGGCGGAATACAGTTCGTCGGCCAGACGCTCCGCGCCGCGCTCGGAGAGCAGCTCGTCCGCGGGAATCGCGTCGAGCGACAGCCGCTCCAGGGCAAGCTCCTGCACACCGGAGCGCGCGAGCGGGGACTTCGCGAGGCGCTCCGCGAGCCTGCGCAGGGCGTCCTGCACCGTGGCCTGGACGGCCTGCGTCCGGGCCTCTTCGGAGAGGCCCAGCACGGAGATGGTGTCGATGCGGACGGAGATGCCGCTCATGCGCGTCCCCTCGCCCACACGACGGGCTTGCCGTTCAGCTCCTGTGCGTGGCCCGGCAGGTGGACGGCGAGCGGCCCGAAGTCCTCCCGCGAGCGCCCGAGCCCGACCTTCTCCAGCTCCCGGTACGTGGCGCGGACCAGGTGGTCGATCCGCACGAGGCCGTCGGGTTCAGCCGCGGCGAGGTGCGCCGCCGCGACGCCGATGTTGTAGATGCTGCCGCCCGCCAGGCTGAAGCGCTCCACGAAGGGGCGCAGGTCCAGGCCGGGCGCCCAGCGCGCGGCGGGCGGAAGCGAGCGCTGCCACAGCGACGTCCGCATGGACGCATCCGGCATGGGGAACTCCAGCACGAACCGGAGGCGGCGCAGGAACGCGGTGTCCATGTTGCTGCGCAGGTTGGTCGTCAGGATGCTGATGCCCTCGAAGGACTCCATGCGCTGGAGCAGGTACGCGACCTCCACGTTGGCGTACCGGTCGTGCGCGTCCTTCACCTCGCTGCGCTTGCCGAACAGCGCGTCGGCCTCGTCGAAGAGGAGGATGCCGTGGCCTGCCTCGGCCTCCTCGAACACGCGCGACAGCGCCTTCTCCGTCTCGCCGATGTACTTGGAGACGACCTGGCTCAGGTCGATGCGGTAGAGGTTGAGCCCCAGCGCGCTCGCGAGGCACTGCGCGGCGAACGTCTTGCCCGTGCCGGGGCTGCCCGAGAACAGGCACGAGAGGCCGCGTCCCAGCGGTGACGCCCCCGGCAGGCCCATCTCCGCGCGCACCCGGGGCGCCGCCCGGTAGAAGCCCACGATGTCGACGAGCGTGTCGCGCAGGTGCGGCGGCACGACAAGGTCGTCGAACACCGCGCGCGAAGGAATGTGCGTAACGAGCCGGCCCATCTTCCGCGCGCCCTGGGCCAGCAACTCCGCCGCGATGGCGTCGGCGTCGATTCCGCTGGAGGCACCGCCCGCGAGGCGCAGCTTCGTGGTGGCGGCGTTCGAGGCCGCACGCTCCGCCGCGATGGCGTCGGAGTCGACTCTGTTGGATGCACCGTCCGCGAGGCTCGGCTTCATGGTGGCGGCGCGCGAGGCTGCGTGCTGCGCCGCGATGGCGTCTGCGTCGACTCCGTTGGAGGCACCGCCCGCGAGGCGCAGCTTCGTGGTGGCGGCGCGCGAGGCCGCACGCACCTCGTCGAGACTCGAGCGGAAGCGGAGGGCCAGCGCCGCGGCCACGGGTCCTTCGCCGAACTCGGCCTCGAACACGCGGCGGCGCGCATCGAGGTCCAGCTCCGGTAGATCCACGGTGGGCCAGGCGCCGGTGTACGCGTTGTGTGGCACCAGGAGCACCACCGCGGGCAGGTGCCGCGAGACCATCCGGATCCACGGCTCGGGGAAGGGGCGCGACTGGCAGGCGGCGTGGAGGTCCACCACCGGGAGGCCGCCGCGCAGGCGCATGACCTCGGCCGCGTCGGGCGGCTCGTCCGCCCCCCCGACGAGGAAGGCCGTCTCACCGGCCACGGAGGCAAGGTCGAGCCCGAGCTGGCGCGACGTGCGGGCCGTCCCGGCGCGAAGGCAGAGGACGCCCTCCTCATCGAGGATGGCGCGGGCACCCTCGACCAGCGCCCTGGGCAGCCCCAACCGCTGGGAGGGAGGCTCGCGCGTGATGGCGAGCTGCGTGGGCTCCACCTCGGGCACGTCCGCGAGCAGATGACGCCGGGCCTCGGCCGGGGCAAGGCGCACGGGCACCTGCGCGAGCGGCTTCTGGACGGCCGCCTCGATGCGCTCCACCAGGCCCATGCGCTCCGCCGCGCCGCCTTCAATGGCCTCAGCCAGGGCGCGCTCGAAGGGGATGCCCTGCGAGGACACGAGGAGCCTGGCGAACGCGGCCGGCGTCACCAGTTGGACGCGCTCGTCCTCGGCGAGGATGCTCGCCGCCGCGGCGCATTCCGGGTGGGCCTCGACGGCGGCGGCGAGGACGACGAGCCAGGTGCCCTCCTCGGAGAGCCCCAGCCGGCCACGCAGGCGGGCCGTCATGGGGTCCTGCCGCAGCAGACACGCGCGCATCCGCTCGCCAAGCTCCCGGAACCGCTCGGGCGCATGCGCGAACCCCGCCGCCGCGTCGAACGTGGTGGTCTCCCGCTCGCGCACGGCGGCCTCCGCGCCGAGCAGCACCAGCTCACGCGCGAGCGCGAGCGCGGAACCGGGAGGAGGCACGGAGTCCCTCATCCCTTGAGCTCCACGGTGACGAACGGCGTGAACTGCAACGGCACCGAGGCTCCGAGGGTGAGCTCGACCGAGAACCGGTAGTCGCCGGAAGGCAGGCTGGGGACGGTGAACTCCACCGAGGTGGGCGTGACGGTGAGGCCCCCAATCCGGTGCACGTCGGTGGGCGCGAAGATGCCGCTGTCCGGCCAGAGGTACACCTGCGTGGCGGGCGCGAGCCCCTGCCCCTCCAGCTTGAAGGTCGCGCCCTTCGCCACGGAGAGGACCTTCGGTCCATCGACCGACCAGGTGCCCGCGGGCACGACGCGAAGGTCCATGGGCTCGGAAGCGACCTTGCCGCTCATCACCGACACGCGGTGGACGCCTTGCGGAACCGCGTTCGGTCCGGCCGTGGGCAGCTTGAGCCCGATGGCGCGGCCCGGCTCGATGACGTCGAAGCCGCCAGCGACGAACTTCCTCGCGCCAATCCAGACCGCGTCGATGGACGTCGGGAACGCCCCATCGATGCGCAGGTAGCCTCCTTCCGCGAGGCTGCTCGGCACGAGCCGTCCGACCCGCGGCGGCGTAGAGATGGAGGGCCCGGTGAGGACCACGCCTCCCGGGGCGACCACCGGCGACACCGGCGTCACGGCGAGCTTGCTCACGAGCTGCACCGGGCCGACCTCATAGAGGAGGAAGGGCCGGTGCTTGATCTGCAGCGGAGAGAAGAGCTTCTCCACCAGGTCCGGCGTGAGCGGCACCAGCGCGAGCGAGATGCGGCCCCTGCCGCTGTTGCTCGGGAGCGCCGGGATGGGCAGCTCGATGTGCGGCTCCGAGTGGAAGATCCGCAGCACCTCACCGATGAGGCGGTGGGCACCGGCGGAGTTGGTCTCGGGGTCCTCGCCGTAGCCGGTGATCAGCACGAAGAGGGAGAGCGACGCGGGCGGCGGTGAGGACGTGCCGTCCGGGTTGCGGATGTAACCGTCGTTCTTGTGGCCCGCCTGCTCGTTGACCCAGAGGAGCGACACCCGCAGCTCCTCGATGGTGATGGCGGTGTCGGGCGGCGGACCGGCAATCACGTTGCCCGGCGCCGGGGTGATGCGCGTCTCGAGGACGTGCTTGATGGCCTCGGTCGCGTGGTAGAGGTTGTTGAACGTCGCCACCTACCACCTCCCGCCGAAAGGACCGAGCGGGAGCCCCGGTTCGATCTGATGAGAGCGCGGCGCGTGCACCGTGGCCGGCCGTGGAGCCGGCGCACGGCTGCCGACGATCTCGATGCGGCCGACCGAGATGGAGATGCTCGGCGGCGCGGGACGCGCGGGTGAAGGCGCGCGTTGCGGCGCAGGCACGGGTGCGGGGCGCACGCTCGCGGCGTCAGCGCGAGGGCGCGGCGCGGGAGGAGCAGGCTGCGCGGACTTCGGCGCGGGGGCCGGAGCGGGACTGCTGGAAGGCGCCTTCGGCTGGGGTTGCGCCGGGGACGGAGCAGCCTTCGCAGGTGCCATGCCAGAAGGCTGCGCGACGGGGACCATCACGGCGGGAGTGGGCGCCGCCGCGCGAGCCGGTCTCTCCTCGGAAGGGGCCGATGGGCGCGGAGGGCGCTGCGCGGACGGGGCCTCGGGAGGCCGGGAAGCAGCCAGCGGTGGCTTCGCCGTCCGCTCGTCCGCGTTGCCCGAGGAGGGCCCGGGCGCGCTCCGAGGCTGTGGAGGTGCGGGTGGAGCAAGCGGCGGCGCCGCCCAGCGCGGAGACTCCACAACGGGACGCTCCGGTGCGGGGGCCAGGGGCTCGCGCGGAACAGCCGCGGTGACAACCACCCTTTGCTCGACGACGCGGTCCACCACGCGCTCGGTGCGGCGCTCGACCACGCGCTCTCGCACCACGAGCGGTGCGGCCATGGCGGGAAGACGAGGACGCTCCGCGACCACCGGCCTCGCGGGCGGAACGGGAGCCGGAGCGGCCACGGTGGAAGCCACGGGAGCGGTGGAGACCGGGACCTTCGCTGCCGGGTTCGGCGCGGGGACCGGGGTGGCGGCGGGAACAGGCGCCGCAGACACGGGAGCGGTGGCACGTGGCGGCTCGCCCCCATTGGGACGACCGGGGGCCGGCGGTTCCGCCACGGTCCCTGCGCCGACCTGGGGACGCTCTGGCGCGGGTTCCGCCAACGGGACGGAGGCCGTCATCCGCGCGGGCATGAACGGGCCGGCCGGGACGTCCACGGCGGGCGTCGCGCGCTCGGACTCGGTGGCGCGCACGCTCATCGGCGCGGTACGCGGCGTGGCCTCACCCGCGGCGCCCTCTCCGGCGCCGCGCAAGGGTCCCTGGACGATCCGCGACAGGGCCGCCATCGCGCCTTACCCCTCCCCGAGCGCGTCGAACAGGTGCTGGTCGGCCTCGGCCTCGATGAGGGCGAGGTACGCGGCGCGCCGGGAGAGCTTCAGGCGGAGGATCTGGTCCTCGCTCCAGTGGTAGCGCGCGGCCAGCCTGTGGACGTCATGCAACATCCGTCGCCCCCTCCCACTCAGCTCGGCAAAAAAAAAGCCGCAACGTCGAACGGACTCTCGAAACCGGCACGACACGACGAGCACTGCACCGCCATGCCGAGGTCGAGGTCCGGGAGCGCCGACTCGATGGCCCGCTCGATCGCGGCGCGCGCGGCAATGGGCAACGCGCGCACGAACGACTCGTCGAAGGGCCCCTCTTCTCCCGCGTACCGGACCAGTACACGCGCCAGGAGGAACGTGCGGCGCGCCGACTCCGACTCGAGGCCAGCGGACAGCAGGTCTTCCTGATCTCCCGCCGTCGGAGTCCGCGCGAGCGCCGTGCGTGCGGCGGACTCCGCCGGAAGGACGTGACCGGGCAGCTCGATTTCGACCTCGGTGGGGACAGGCGCCTCCGGCAGTGGAAGCTGGCTCAGCTTGAAGTCGATCTCGTTCTTGTGGCCGCACGAGGGGCAGGCCACCTCCAGGTGGACCACGTCCCCCAGGGAGAGCTGGCGGATCCGGACGAGGGCGGCATCGCGCTCGACGGTCGTCAGCTCCCGGACGTGCGCGTACGCCGCCTCGAAGTCCGCGCCGGGCGCCACCGAGCACCGCGCCACGATCTCATTGCAGAGCGCCGCGGTGTTGGGGTCCCGCTGGTGGGCCTCGACGGCCTCCTCCTCGTAGCCGGTCATGGCCCGAAGAGGAGACTCAGAGCGCGGAGTGCGCGGCTTGTGCACGCCGCGGGCAGGCGCCGTGGGACGCGCCTGCGCGGACTCGGGCGGAGACGGTGACCGGACCTCGCGCGCGCCCTCCCCTTCCCTCGGGGCAGGACCTGGCTGCGCCCGTCGCCGGGCGAACGGGTTTTCGATCCGCTCTGTGGCCATCTCGGATCTCCGTGGGCCGATGGAGGAGGAGGAATCAGGTTTCGGCGGGCTCGGTCAGCGTGGTGTCCCGCTGGAAGCCTTCGTGCTCGATCTTGACCATGGTGATGGCGACCGCGTTGGCGTTCGCATCCATCTCCGGCGTGGCCTGGTACTCGCTCACCCACGCGCGGCGGACCTTGAACCGGAGGACCGGCGTGCTCTGGAGGTTGAGCACCTCGATGGCAATGTCCTTGCGGTACTTCGCGAGCGACATGGCCGCGGCGCCGTCCAGGTTGTTCACCAGATTGGCCCACTCCTCGAACGTGGTGTCGTGGGTGAGCCCCGCTTCCAGGGTGATGGGCTCGAACTTCGTGCGCCCCGGCATCTTCCGGACGATCGACGGGTCTCCGGCCTCACGCCATTCGACGGCCTCCGTCGACTTCTTGAGCGCGCTCATCTTGGAGAGCCCGGCGACCGGGCGCCCGTCGATGAGGACGCGGAACTTGAAGTTCTTGTACGGGTCGCTCCGGTGGCTGTTGACAGAAAAGAGTGCCATGGCCGTTTGCCCTCGCTACGCCTTCTGATTGACGATCTGGCTGAGCCGGACGACGACGAACTCGGCTGGACGGAGCGGCGCGAAACCGACGGACACGTTGACGATGCCCGCGATCTGATCCGCCTCCGGCGTCGTCTCCGCGTCGCACTTCACGAAGAACGCCTCCCGGGTGGTGCGTCCCGCGAACGCGCCCTGGCGGAAGAGCTGCTCCATGAACCCGCCGATGGTGAGCCGGAGCTGCGCCCAGAGCGGCTCATCGTTCGGTTCGAACACCGCCCACTGGATGCCGTTGTAGATGCTCGTGCGCAGGAAGATGGCCGTGCGCCGGACGGGCACGTAGCGCCACTCCGACCCGGGCTGCATCGTGCGAGCGCCCCAGACGACGTTGCCGCCACCGGGCTGGGCGCGCAGCCCGTTGATGCCCAGCGGGTTGAGGTCGTCCTGATGCGCGTCCAGCAGGTTGTAGTCGAGGCGCCGGGAGTTGAGGACCGTCGCCTCCAGGCCCGCGGGGGCCTTCCACACGCCGCGGCGCTGGTCCGTGCGGGAGTAGATGCCCGCGACGAAGCTGCTCGGCCCGATGACGAGGGTCGGGTCCCGGCCGACGCCCGCCGGATCGCTGATTTCAATCCACGGGAAGTACACGCCGCCGAAGTTCGTCGGGGTGAGCACGGCGTTGCGGATGTACGCGACCGTGGCGGACGCCGCCTCCGTGGCCGTCTTGTTGGCCGACCGGGGCATGTCCGCGATGCAGAAGAGGTCCTGCCGGGGACGGCCCGTCACGTAGTCGAGCGCGGCCTGGGTCCGCGTCACCACGTCATTGTCCGCCTCGCCCAACTGGGCGGGGACGACGAGCAGGCTCGCGTCCGTGACCTCATCGAGCGCGGAGAGCAGGCCCGGGAGGTTCGCGTTCGGGAAGTCCGAGTTGCCCTGGGTGCCGCCCGTCAGCAAGTGGCTGGCGGCGGACGCGACGATGGCGGTGTCGAGCGGGCTCGCCCCCGCGACATCCGCGGGACCGGCCGGCTTCACGACCGGGCCGTCCTGCCAGCGGATGTAGGAGCTGCGCAGGAGGACGTCCTTCGCGTAGTTCTCATCCGTGGGCGTGGCGGAGAGCCGGTCCCAGCGCTCGACGATCACGCCGTCGGAGGTGCCAGGGAAGGTGTAGACCACGAAGAGGCGGAACCGGGTGGCGTCACCGTCGCTGGAGTCGCCGAGCACCACCGCCAGGTTGGACGACCACGCGCCGGGCGAAGAGGCCACGACGCCCAGGCTGGCCCGGGCCCCCGTCTTCGCAGGGGAGACGGTGGTGTTCGTGATGGCGCGCAGGACGTACGCGGACGTGCCGCCATTGCGGAAGAAGGCGTCGATCGCGTAGCGCAGGACCACGGAGCTCGCCGCGGGCGCGACACCGGCGTGGCGCTTGAAGCCGCCGAACTGCCGCTCGTAATCCGCGACGCCCTTGATGCGGGTGGGCGTGAGCGGGCCGCGCTCGGTGTCACCGACGAAGATGGCCGTCGAGGTTCCCGCCGCCTCGATTGCTCGTGCGCCGCTGGGAACCTCTTCAACGTATACACCTGGATGCAGACGTGCCGGCATGGTGGGCCTCGTTGATGAAGACGGTCAGTTCCCGAGGACGACGTATTCGATCGTCCCAGGGTTGGTGGGGGTGTCGGGGGTCGCGCTCACGCCGCTGAGGGACGCGCCCGACTTCACCGGGGACCAGTGCATCAGGACGCCCCCCGCCGCGAGCTTGTAGAGGGCGGTGGTGCCCACCTTGATGGCGATGTCCTTGTCGGTGTTGTTCTGGAGGACGAAGCCGAGGACCTCGCTCACGGATCCGAAGCCGATGTCCACCGCGGCCGTGGAGCCAGCGGCGACATCCACCGTTCCGGCCGAGGAGGCCGTATACGGGAAAGCCACACGGAACCCCTGGGTGAGCGAACCGCCTCCGCTGGGTGTGTAGGTCACGCTCGACGAGAACACCGCGTTCGCCATGGCCGCTCTCCTCCAACAAAAGGGGAGTCACGGCGGAGCCGCCCCCCTGGCGCGCTCGCATGGTGCCCCCCAACCCAATGGCATAATCAAAAACAAAACATCGCCATGTTTGTCCAGCCATTTGAACAAATATCTTCCGAAACACCTGCGCACACATTCACCGCACGTGGAAAATACGTATGCGCTGACGCGACACACGAGCACACACCCGCAGTGCGTCAAAACTGACGACATGCGACGACGATCTCCCCTGGCAGGTTCTTGACGCGCGGTACGGCCTCAAGACATCCAAATCAATCACATACACTTCAACGAGCCGCGTCTTCGTGCTCGCCCGAAGCGTGGGGCACGGTCCGGCGGTCGCGGAGGCCCAGCGGATTCCTACCTCGGGGGTTTTCCGGCCATTCCCATGAAAGGAACGCGCTGAGAGCCCCTGCGGGTGATGGGTCTCCTGTACAGTGTGGTACGAAAGATCCAGTTCTTCACCGGAGGCTGCGTTGACGTTGTTTCGAGTGTGTCTGACTTCGCTGCTGCTGTTGGCCGTCGCGTGCGGCGATTCAAGTTCCCCGGAGACACCCGACGCCGGGCAGACCCGGCCGGACGCGGGCGTCGAGACGCCTGACTCAGGAGATCCGGTGCCGGACGCAGGCACCGAGACGCCGGACTCCGGCACGGAGACGCCGGACTCGGGCTCCGAGACGCCGGACTCCGGCACGGAGACGCCCGATGCCGGCTCTGAGACTCCGGACTCGGGCACCGAGCCGACCGACGCGGGCTCCGAGCCGACCGACGCGGGCTCCGGGACCCCGGACGGGGGCGGCACCACCGATGCGAACGTCATCGACAACGGGGGCTTCGAGGAATGGTCCGGCGCGACTCCGGCGCTCTGGTTCGGGAGCACGACGAACATCGAAGAGGTGAAGAAGGTCACGACGCAGGCGTTCGAGGGCGTGAACGCGGCCCAGTTGATCAACACCTCGTCCACGCACCGCCGCTTCAGCACCGCGGCGAAGTCCATGCCCGCGGGCCGCTACGCGTGCACCTATCGGGCTCGGGGTAACGGTGACGTCCGCAACGGCTGGTTCGGCACCGACTACTCCAGCTACTCGTCCTACACGTCCCTCAGCACGCAGACGTGGACCCAGGTGAACTACAACTTCAACCTGGCCAACTCCGTCTTCGACACCTTCGAGCTCATCTTCAGCGTCCGGAACACCACCGGCGACCACCTGCTCATCGACAACGTCCGCTGTGTGCGGGCCCCGGAGCCGTGCGACTCGGTCACCTGCGAGGACTGGGCGCGTTGCGACAACACCACCGTGACCTGCCAGCCGCTCTCCGGCCGCTGCGAGGACGCCATGGACTGCAGCGAGTGGCAGGCCTGCGACGCGACCCACACCTGCGTGACCGCGGCGGACCGCTGCGTCCGCCACGCGGATTGCGCGGGGACCCCGGAGACGCCGGTCTGCGACACCGCCTCGCACCTCTGCATCGAGGGCGACCCTTGCGCCGGTGTCACGTGCAGCAACCCGGCGACGAGCTGCAACCCCACCACGGGCGTGTGCGAGCTGTCCGAAGGCGCCTGCTTCACGACGTATGATTGCCGTGGCGCCCTGCCCGCCTGCGACCCGGCCACCCGCCGCTGCGTCGCGGCCGACCACGCCGCGAACATCATCCCCAACGGCGGCTTCGAGAACTGGAGCACCCGCGCCATCCCCTACTACGGGAACAACTACCTCCCGGATTACTGGTACGGCCTGGACAACGGCATCGCGGACCCGGGCTCGGAGATCAAGCCCTCGCGCCTCGCGCGCTACACGAGCGCGGTGCACGGCGGCTCGGCGGCGCTGCAGTTCGTGGTGCCCATCCAGGTCGCGGAGCGCTTCACGACCGAGAAGTTCAACGTGCCGGTCGGCAACTACTCCTGCTCGTACCGGGTGCGCGGCCACGGCAGCATCCGCCACCGCAGCTATTCCAGCGGCGGGTGGAGCCCGCAGACGGACTTCATCACCGTGGACAGCGACGAGTGGCAGCCGGTGTTCTTCCGCTTCACCGGCAACGTGCGTGACTGGCGCCTGTTCTTCTATCCCAGCCGCAGTGTCGCCGACCGCGACCACCTCCAGGTCGACGACGTCGTCTGCACGAAGGACTAGCGGCTGACGTCAAACGGAACGGAGGCGATGCCGCGTCAGGCGGCATCGCTTCCCGGGTGGACCTGTCATGGCTCGCACGGCCCGGCTTCTTGAGCTCATGCAGGCGCTGCGCAGGCACCGCGCCCCGGTGTCCGGTACGGCCCTGGCGCGGGAGCTCGGCATCTCCATCCGTACGCTCTACCGCGATATCGCGACCCTTCAGGAACAGGGGGCGGATATCCGGGGCGAAGCCGGCGTGGGCTATGTCCTGCGGCCCGGCTTCACGCTGCCGCCGCTGAACTTCTCGGTGGAAGAGCTCGAAGCCCTGGTGCTCGGTTCGCGCTGGGTGGCGGTGCGAGGCGATTCGCGCCTCGCGGCGGCCGCCGACAACGCTGTGGCGAAGATCCGCGCCGTGCTGCCGGCGGAGCTGCGTGAGAGCGTGGACGCGGCGGCGCTGACGGTTCCCACCATCACCTCCGCCGAGCCCGTCCGGGTCGATGTGTCCGTCATCCGGACAGCCATCCGGAAGGAACACACGCTGTCCATCGCCTACCAGGACACCGGCGGTGCGCACACGCAGCGCACCGTCTGGCCGCTGCTCCTCGGATTCTTCGAACGGGTGATGGTCGTCGCCGCCTGGTGCGAGCTGCGGCAGGACTACCGCGCCTTCCGGGTCGACCGCATCCTCGCCGTGGAGGCGACCGGGCTGCGCTATCCGCGCCGCCGCGCCGACCTGGTCAAGGAGTGGCGCGCGAAGCAGCCCCCGCTGACTCCTGCCAGAAACTGACAGTCCCCGGGCGCATGAGTGCTCCATCCACGAAGGGAGCTCCTGATGCGAACGCTCAACTACCTGCTGCTGCCCGTCCGTTCCCCGCGCGAGAGCGCGACGCTCTACACCCAGCTCCTCGGCCGTGAGCCGGTCGAGAACTCCGAGACATTCGTCCTCTACGTCCTGCCCACGGGGCTCAAGGTCGGCCTCTGGCTCGCGAGCGAGATGGCGCCCACGCCCAAGGCTCCAGGCGGGCTCGAGCTCGCGTTCACCGAGGCGAGCCGCGAGGCCGTGCTCCAGACCTACGCGGCCTGGACGAAGCTGGGCCTCAAGGTGCTTCAGGAGCCCACCGACATGGACTTCGGCTTCACCTTCGTCGTCGAGGACCCGGATGGCCACCGCCTCCGCCCGTTCGTCCTCGCCGTGAATCCGCGCTGACGGTGGACGCCTCACCGCAGGCGCGCGAGGGCCTCGGTCACTGCCTCCCGGACGGGATAGCGCGGATACGTCCGGGTGTGGTCCTTGGAGAAATAGCCACCTTGCGTGTACGGATCCTTGGACAGCTTCCGCAACGCGGGAGCCGCCAGGGGCGAGCCGAGCTGCCCCAGCGCTTTCACCGTCACCACGCGGGTCCGCCCATCCTTTGATTTGAGGAGCGGCAGGAGGCGAGTCGCGAGGGCGTCCTGCTCCTGGGGGTTCAGCACGGTGGCGCACTGATCCCCCAGCGTGCGGATGCCGCGCATTCCGCCGGATCTGCCGCCCGGGACATGGTTCTTCGAGCAAGGGTCCGCGTCAGGCCGCTCCGCGAGGACCCCGAGCACGGCGACCGCACGGTGCTGCGTCTCTCCCAGGGAATCGAAGGCCAGGGCGGACAGCGGCTCCAGCGCGTCACGCTGGCCGACATCCGCCAGTCCCTCCAATGCCAGCACACGCTTCTCCCACGCCTCCGGTCCGCGCTCCTGGAGGCGCCGGAGGGCGTCCGTGCGCAAGGGCTCCGGAGCGGCGGAGAGCACCTGCTTCAGCTCCTCCGGCGGAATGTCCCGGTGACGTGTCACCAGGGCGCCCCGGTAGAGCCGCGACAGGTCGAAGCCTGCTTCGCGCAGCCGCGTCGGCCCATAGGGTGGCGGCGCGGTAATGTCTCCCCAGTACCGGTCTTCGATGTCCAGGAGCCGTTCCGTGACGATGCCGCGGCAGCCCGCGTGCTGTTCGGTGGTCCGGATGACCCCGCGAATCTGTTCGTTCAGCGTGATGTCCGCGCCTGTCGCGCAGGCGCCATCGACCGGGCTGGTGCGGCGATAGAGGGCCGCGGCCTCACTGAACGCGCCAAGGTCCTCCTGCACCGCGGCCCACTCCCGCATCACCGACGCATAGCGGGAGCTGTGCCAGCCGTAGCTGTTCTCCTCGGATGCCTTCAGGGGACCGGGATAGCCCAGGAGCACCAGGTAGCGCCGTGCCGCGGCGTCCATGCCCTGGACGTCGCCTCGGAGGCGGGCGGACGTCAGCTCCGCATGGGCCGCGTCGAGCGAGTCATTGGCCGGCGCCGGCTTGCGCCAATCACCGCCAGGCTCCTGCGTCTCCCCCACCGGCGGGCCCGCCTCACGGACCGCGACGAGGAAGTAGGCGAGGTCCTCGAGTTCTTGCGGCGTGGGCCGCACGGCGACGAGCTTTCCTCCCTGGGCCCGGAGGACCGTGAAGTCGCTCAGGCCGGCCCGTTCCGCGGCGATCTCTTCGCTGGAAGGAGGAGCGCAGGGCCGCGTGGCGAGGGTCCGGAGCATCGCCCGCGTCTGGATGACCTCGCGGGCTTGCAGCGCATCGAAGGAGCCTCGTGCATCCAGCTGCCAGAGCAGTGGAAGCACCTCCGCGCCGCCGTGCTCGCCGAGCTCGTCGATGAGCCTCTTCACGCTCATCGCCACCTCCTGCATCTCCTCCGTTTCAGCCCGGACCCGGAAGTCGAACTCCGCGCACTCCTCGGTGCCCGCGAGGCAGCGCGCGAGCAACGCTCGAAGCTTGCGTTCGACTTCAGCGGGCGCCGGTGCTTCCGCGTGAGCAGGAATCGCGCCGAGCAACCAGCACGAACACAGCAGGACGGTCAGGCCTCTCATGAGAGCAATCATACGCCGCCCCGTGACTGGTGCTGACGGCCCGCCATGACGGGCGATGATCCTCGCCACCCGCCACTGCGCCTACGTCTCGCGGCCCGGCTTGACGGCGGCAATATCCGTAAGCAATAACGGACTTCATGGATGATGTCGCGAAGCAAGGAACGGGGGCGCTCGGCTCGCGGCTTCGGCGGGTGGTGGAGCGGATGGACCGCGACGTCCACGCCATCTACCAGGCCGCTGGCGTGCGCTTCGAACCGCGCTGGTACGCGGTCTTCACGTCCCTCCGTGACCACGGTCCGCTAACGGTGGGAGAGCTGGCGGAGCGACTCGGTGTCACGCACGCGGCCGTGAGCCAGGTGCGCACGGCCCTGGAGCGCGAGCGGCTCATCACCGGCGAGGCCGACCCCGTGGACGGCCGGCGCCAGCGCTTGAAGCTCACCGCGCACGGCCGCAAGACCGCGGCGAAGCTCGCGCCGCTGTGGGCCGCCATCCAGACCGCGGCCACCGCGCTCCTTGATGAAGGGGCGCCCCAGCTGCTCGCCGAGCTGAATGGATTGGAGCGCGCGCTCGACCACCGCGGCTTGCGTGCGCGCGTGGGTGACCTGCTGCACCTCGAAGAGCCAGACGCACCTGGAGCGACCCATGATTCCAAGCGCTGACCGTCTGTTCGTCGCAGTGACCACCCTGTGGCTCGTGACAAGCCCCCTGCCCGCCCTCGCGCAGCCTCCCGCCAGTGGCGCCGTCACCGCCCCAGCGCGGCTCACCGCCGCGGAGCGCGACGCAGCACTGGCTTCCATCCAGGCGGAGCTCCAGCGGACCTACGTCTTCCCGGAGAAGCGCGCGGCGCTGGTCGAGCGGCTGGAGCGGGAGCGGAAGACGGGACGCTACAACGTGGACTCGCCAGCGGAGTTCGCCGAGCGCGTCACCGCCGACCTGTCGGATGCCAGCAAGGACCGGCACCTGTACCTGGTGAACGATGCCGCGCGGTACGCCGCATCGAAGGCGCCCAGGGCGCGGGAGACGGACACCGACGCGTACTGGCGCCAGCGGGCCCTGCGCGAACACCATGGCCTCACGGGGCTGCGCGTGCTGCCAGGCAACGTGCGCTATCTGAAGGTCGCCGGGTTCCACTGGGTCCAGGACGAGACCGGCACGGCCTATGACGACGCCCTGCGGTTCCTGAAGGACGGAGACGCGATCATCATCGACCTGCGGGACAACGGAGGTGGCACCCACGCGGCGGTGCGCTACCTGGTCAGCCACTTCCTCGATGGAGACGTGCCGCTGTTGACCTTTCTCGCGGGCTCCAAGCCTCCCGAGCAGTCCCGGACGCTGGAGCACCTCCCCGCCGGGAGGTTGATGGGCAAGCCGCTGTACGTGCTGATCAACCCGCGCGTGGGGTCAGCGGCGGAAGAGTTCGCCTATCACGTCCAGCAGCTCAAGCTGGGGGAGCTGATCGGCGCCAGGACCGCGGGGGCCGCCAACAACAACTCGCTCGTGCCCGTCGCCCCCTGCTTCGTGCTCAGCGTCTCGCATGGGCGCCCGGTCCACGCGGTCAGCCAGACGAACTGGGAGGGCGTGGGCATTGCTCCAGACGTGGAGACGCCGCCCGAGCAGGCCCTGGAGGTCGCGCAGTCGCGCGCCTTGAAGAAGCTGCTGGCGGCTCCCGGCCTCACTCCGGCGCTTCGCTCCGAATACGCCTGGGCCCAGACGACGGTCGACGCCGGGCTGCATCCGGTCTCCGTCCCGCCACGGACCCTCAAGGCCCTGGCCGGGCGCTTCGGGCCGAATGAAGTGTCCTGGCGGGACGGCGCACTGTGGCTCCGCCGTGGAAGCCGGCCTCCCGTCCGGCTCACGCCCCTGACGGCGGAGGGGCTGTTCTCCGTGGAAGGGTATGAGGTCCTGCGCGCGCGGCTGACCGGCAAGGCGCTGGAGCTGCTGTGGAGCGACACCCCGGAGCCGGCCGTGTTCGCGCGCGGCTGAAACACCCCGTGGCCTTCAGCTCACGTGGAATGGAATCTGCCGTTCGAACTCGCGGCTGGGGACTCCGATGACGGAGTACGCCGGAGACTGGATGGGCGGCATGGTCTTCAGGATGCGGCGGTGGAAGGTCGGGTAGCTGGCCTTGAACTTCCCCTCGTTCCAGACGCGCAACAGCTTGGCCGTGAAGAGGCCGTTGTATTCGCCGTCGCTGGAGAGCTGGTTGTCCTGGCAACCGGAGATGAGCAGCACGGTGGCCTTGAGCGTCAGCCTCGGGTCGTCCTTGGGCAGCCCCTTCAGGATGGCGTCGTACATCTGCTTGTTCTCGCGGTAGGTGCGCCGCTCGATGCCCAGGGGCATCTCCTTGAAGCGCCGCTCCGCGGGCTCCGTGGTCCGCATCGAATCCGCCAGCAGTTGCAGGCTGCCGCTGGAGCGCAGCGCCGCGTAGGCCACGCTGCTCACCGTGCCGCTGTGGCAGCTGTCGGAGAGCATGAAGACCCGCACGCCCGCCTTGAGCTTCCCCATCGCCTGGTAGATCTCGTCGTCGACGAGCTCCCCGTCATACAGACACCACGTCTCATCCAGGCCATCGTCCTCCTCGCCATTCATGTCGGGGAGCTGGCCGCCGTGCCCCGAGTAGGTGAACAGCAAGAGGTCCCCCGCCTGGAGCACCGATGCCGCCTCGCCCAGCTCCGCGAGCACCTTCTCGCGCGTGGCGTCCTTCGTGAGGAAGGGGCGGACGCGGCTGAAGCTCTGCGCCTTCGCGATGCTGACCATGTCCTCGGCGTCCGCTTCGCACGCCTGCAGCTGGCCATCCCAGCCCGCGTAGTGCTTCGGATCCACTGAGTTCAAACCGATGTTGATGGAATATCCCTGCGCCATGACTGTCTTCTCCTCCCTCACTCACGGTGGAGACGGGCGGCCGCGATGGCAGGGAGGAGGCGGCGCGCGCCGTGTCCTTCCGGCCCTTTCCCGACCGGGAGCCCGGGGCTCGCTCCCTCCGCCCCCGTGTGACACGACCGCTCGGCCGCCGGATGTCTGTCGCAAGGACAGTGCATTAGGCTGGGGACCCCATGGTCAAGATCTCCGGCTCCCCTGGCCCCAAGGCGACGCGCGTCGCGAGTGTGGACACGCCTGTCACGCAGGCGCCCTCCGCCGCGACCGTGGCGCCCTCGCGCCGCCCCAGCGCCACTTCGTCCATGGCCGCCGCCGTCTCCGCGGGCGCGAAGTCTCCGGCGCAGCGGAAGACCGAGCAGCAGCTCTCCGCCCTCCCGGAGGGCCCCACGCGACAGGCGCTGTTGAAGGCCCTTTCGAGCGGCCTGTCCCCCACCGACGCGGGTGCGATCGCCACCGCCTTGGGCGGGCTCAGCCCCGCGCAACAGAAGGACCTGTCGGCCCTGCTGTCGAAGGCGGGCGTCAGCGCCAAGGCCTCGCCCCGCTCCGACGCGGACGCGGAGCGCACCTTCCTCCTCAAGGCCGTGGCGGGCGGCGCTTCCGGCGCGACGCTCAAGCGGCTGGCGGAGCAGATTCGCGGCCGGCCCCCTTCCCATCAGGGCTTCTCCTTCAACCCGCTCTCCGTGTCGGCGGGGGCCACGAAGCGCTCCGCCCCCACCAGCGCGGTGGACACCGCCGCGGCGAAGCTCAAGACGGCGATGGATGACATCTGGGGCACCGACGAGGCCGCCGTCTTCGAGGCCCTGGAGGGCCTGGACCCCTCCCAGCTCAAGCAGGTGGCGGAGAAGTACGAGAAGCTGACCGGCACCCCGCTGGAGGACGCGCTCCACCTGGAGCTGGAGAGCGCGGACCTGAAGCGCGCGCTCACGGCGCTCCAACGTCAGCCGCCGGCCACGGCTTCCGCGCCGGTGCAGGCCGCCACGAAGGCCGCCGCGACCACGAAGGTCGCCGCCGCGTCCGTCAGCGACATCCAGAAGAACCTCGACGCCATCCAGGTGACCTCCAAGGACGAGGGCACCATCCAGCGCGGCAACGCCGTCGAGCTCAACGACCTCATCCCCCGCAACGTCGCGACCTTGAAGCCGCCCAAGGCGAAGGCCTACGCCCCGTTGAAGAAGGCGGTGGAGGCGCGCAACAAGGCGGAGGCCGCCGTCAACGCGGCCACCACGGAGCCCGCGAAGCAGGCCGCGCGGAAGAAGCTCCAGGCCGCGGAGGAGACAGTCAAGGCCGAGGGCGAGAAGGTCAAGGAGTGGCTGAAG
Source organism: Corallococcus sp. M7 (assembly GCF_054512695.1). Taxonomy (NCBI): domain Bacteria; kingdom Pseudomonadati; phylum Myxococcota; class Myxococcia; order Myxococcales; family Myxococcaceae; genus Corallococcus; species Corallococcus sp. M7. The sequence goes on along the minus strand of NZ_CM137252.1, from coordinate 3,465,705 downwards.
AAGAACATTGGCGACAACCCCGCCCTCCGCGGCGCCACCGCGGCGGTGAAGGTCTCCAAACGCGCGCTCGACGCGCTGGAGGCGAAGCAGAAGAAGGCGAAGGTTCCCAAGGACCCCGCCGAGGCGGAGAAGTTCCGGCAGGCCCAGAAGACCGCGCTCGACGCGGCGAAGGCGAAGCTCGCCGACGCGCAAGCCCACCAGAAGACGGTGAAGGACGGCCTGCTCGCGCGGGTGGACGCGTACGCGCCGATGGTCGGCGTCAAGCAGACCCGTTCGGACGTCACCGTGAACGGGACCACCGTGCGCATGCGGGATGGCCGTGAGACGGCCTACACGAACTCGTGGAACGCGGTGGATGGCGGCGCCGTGTCCGGGGACTCGGCCGCGCAGGTCACGTCCCAGCTGGAGAAGAGCGGCATCAGCGAGGACCGGCGGAAGATCCTCGAGTCCATCTCAGGCCTGGAGGGCACCTTCAGCAAGGTGAACACCTGGGACATCGGGCGCGTGTCGTGGGGCTTCACCCAGTGGACGCTCGGAAAGAATGGCAACGGGACGCTCGCCGAGTTCATGCGGGACCTGAAGAAGACCGACCCGGCCCAGTACGAGAAGAGCTTCGGCAAGTTCGGCATCGACATGGACAAGGAGGGCGTGGTGCTCACCCGGCCGGACGGCACGGTGCTCAAGGGCGTCGCCGCGGCCGAGGCCATCCGCACCGACGTGAAGCTGGCCGCCATCTTCATGGCCGCTGGCGCCGACCCGGCCATGCAGCAGGCTCAAATCAAGTTCGCCAACGAGGGGAAGATCTCCGGCACCCGCGACAGGACGGTGTCCGTGACGGGCAGGGACGCGGAGGGGCATGCCAAGACCGCGAAGCTCAAGCTCAAGGACGTCGTCACCAGCGAGTACGGCACCGCCGTCATGACCGACCTGGCGGTCAACGCCGGGTCGGGCGGAAAGGTCGCCGCCGCGGCGCTGGAGAAGTACGTGAAGGACAAGGGCGTGGACCCCGCCAAGGTGAAGGAATGGGGGCCGGACGCGGAGAAGGCCATCATCGCCGCGCTGGAGCACGCGTCGCGCTCGGAGCGGCTGGCGCACCATGCGAAGGCGGGCTTCAGCAAGGAGCCCGGTTCCTTCGCGGACTGACAAGCGCAAGGCCCCTTCCCCACGCATGCGGGAAAGGGGCCTCGTGCATCAAGACAGCCGGAGGTGCTTCAGCTCCGGCGGCGGCGGATTGCCACCAGCGGCAGCCCTGCCAGCGCGAGCGCCCAGAACGGAGCGCTGCTCGCGGCGGCGCAGCCTCCGCCTTCATCCTCGTCACCGCCCGGCTGCTCCGCCACGGGCGAGCCATTGCCCACCTTGATGCTCAGCTTCGTGGACGCCGCGCGGTCGCCGTCGCTCTTCTGGTCCGCGTTCGTCGAGTTGCCAGCGCCGAAGAGGTTGAGCGTGACGTCCGTGGCGGGCGCGACGAGCGAGAAGTTGAAGCGCAGCTCCGTGCCCGTGAAGGCCTGGGGCGCGGCGTGGGACAGCTCCGTGCCCAGCTTCTTCAGCCCGGTGCCGGCCACGAGGCTCGCTCCCGCGTCGTCCACGGCGATGCCCGCGCCGCCCGTCTTCGCGGCGCCGCCCCGGATGATGAGGGTGTACTGGCCGGTGGCGCCCTTCTCCAGCGTCGAGGGGCCCTCGAACTCCACGGTGGGGTCCCGCCACCCTTGTGGCACGTGTTGCAGGTCGCCGTGTCCTTGCCGGAGTTGCCGGTGATGCCCGTGCTGGTGGCGAAGGCGCTCGTCGCCCCCAACAGCGCAATGACAAACACGCCCGCGTGACGCATCAGATTGCCGTTCATGGTCTTGGGTCCTTACGACTAGCGCAGCTGGAGGAAGGAGAAGGACAGCCCCTGCGTCGTCACCGTGGGCTTGCCGTTGTCGCCCAGCACCCGGAAGGTGGTGGACGAGGCGCCGGCGCCGAACTCGGTGTAGAGCGTCTGGTTCTCGGACTCGAAGAGGAAGACGCTGCCGGAGGTGGACGGGAAGTCGGCCTTCCGCGTGGCGGTCAGCGTGGACAGGTTCAGCTCCCACCACTGCCAGCCCGTGCCGCTCGCGAGCGTGCGCGGATGCGAACCCTCCGACACCGGCGTGATGCTCTCGTCGAGCACGCGCACGTACGCCATTCCCGGCGTGTGGCTCGGGATGAGCGCGCCCGCGGTGCCGCCGCCCACCAGCTCCGCCAGCGAGCGGTAGAAGGTCTTGTCGAAGTCACGCGTCGCGGGATCGAACCGCAGCAGGCAGGTCTCCGGCGATTCCTCGCCCACCACCCGGCGCGACGCCGCGCCGTACGCCTCCGTCGCGATGTACACCTTGCCGTCGGTCCCCAGCACGGCGTCGTGCGTGTAGCCGCAGCGGTCGTCCGTCGCGAGCGAGACGGCGTCCGTCGCCGTGTCGATGGCGACCACGCCCGCCTTCTTCGTGACGGCGTTTCCCTCCACCGGCCGCCAGCCCACGGGCATGATGATCTGCCCACCGGTCCGCACGACCGCGCCGGAGAACGCCATGACCGTGTCCGGGATGACCAGGGCGTCCAGCCCGAGGCTGCCCGTCACGCTCATCTCCTTGGGGTTCCAGATGACGATCTTCGCGGCGTTCCCGTCGAAGAAGTACGCCTTGGTCTCCGAGACGAACTGGAAGTTGGCCTGGTACTCGCCCAGCGACGTCACGCCCTGGGAGCTGAAGCTCACGGTGCCCGCGGCCTCCAGCTTCCCCGCGCTGTTCAGCGTGTAGCGGGTCACCGTGGCGCTCTCGTCGCTCACCACGTAGACGGAGCCCGTCTTGGGGATGCCCACGCCCAGCGCGCGGCCCTTGATCTTGATGGCGCCATCCAGCGACAGGGACGCGGCCTTCTCCGCGTCCGGCGTCACCAGGACGTAGCTGTCGGAGGGGTCCTCCGCGAGCATCTGGGTGGTGATGGCGTACAGCGGACCGTTCGTTCCCTCTTCCTCCTCGTCGCCGCAGCCCGCGAACAGGGACAGGGCAATCGCCGCGGTGGAGAGTCGCAGGGAACGCAAGGCAAACAGATGCTTCATCGGCAGTGGCCTCTTCGAATGGGGGGATGAGCGCCTGCCCTCTTCAGCCGGGACGGGGGCCCGGACATGAAAACGATAGGCATTCTCAATTTCACCTCCTGTAGAGGTCTAGACGCGTGATGTCAAGAAAGAGGCGTGTTCTCCTTGAACCCTGACTACCTTGGGTGGGGTGGGACCCGGGCACTCGCCCCTATAGTTCCCGCATGAAGGACGCTCCCGCCCCGCTCCGCTCCATCGTCGCGCTGCCCCTCACGCCGGAGGGCTTCGCTCCCTTTGGCGACGTCGTGTCCGCCGGGCTCAAGAGCGGCGCTTCGGCGAACCAGGGCACCGCGGTGCGCTTCGACTGGTCGGCGCGGCTGGAGAATGGCCGGCCGGGTGCGAAGCCCAACCTCGCGGTGTTCCGCTCCGTGCCGCAGCCGCTTCCCTTCACCGTGAAGCTGCTCGAACACCATCCCCAGTCCAGCCAGGCGTTCCTGCCCATGCGCTGCTCGCGCTTCCTCGTCTGCGTCGCGCCGGCCGTGCCTGAGAGCGGGCCCGACCTGGACGGGCTCGTGGCGTTCGTCTGCGGCCCCGGCCAGGGCGTGAACTACCACCGGGGCGTGTGGCACCACCCCATCATCGCGCTCGATGAACCGGCCGAGTTCGCGATGCTGGCGTGGGAGGACGGCGGCGCGGAGGACTGCGTCGTGCGGCAGTTCTCCACGCCTGTCTCCGTCGTCGTCGGGGGCTGAGCGGTCCCCTACCCTTCGGACCTCGGCTGACGCGCGAGCCACGCGCGCCACTCCTCCGCCGTTTCGTACTTCTCACCGGAGAGCTGCTTCAGCACCAGGACCGCGGGATCCCTGTTGATGGGCAGTTGGAGCGCGGACATCTCCACCAGCGCCTGTCCCAGCTTCTGGATGAGCCCGGCCCGCTGCGCCTTCAGCTCCTCCGGCGGCAGGTCGTCCAGCAGGTAGGTGAGCAGGTAGGTCGCCTTGTTGCGGTCCATCGACGTGGGCAGGAGCACCGCGTCCGCCACCACGGACACGGGAAGCATGGGCTGCTTCGCGGCCTCCTGCGTGGCCGTCAGCACGCGCAGCACGTTGTTGCGCGCCCCATCGTCCGGATCGCGGATGAACGGCCGCAGGGCTTCGACGGTCTCCAGGGGCGTGGAGGCATAGGCCAGCAGGAATGCGGCGGCGGCGCGCTTCTCCGCGTCCGCGTCCTCGCGCAGGACCGTGATCAGCGCGGCCATGTGCTTTGGCACCTTCGCGATGAACTCGGGCTCGAAGGCCGCCAGGTCCGGATGGCCAAACCCGCCAACGCAATGCGCGATCTTGCAGGAGGAGTCTTCCGCGAGCTTGCCCTGCATCTGGAGCTGTTCCACGCGCTCGTCATACGCAATCCACCGGGCAATCAATCCCTCCGGATCCGCGGGATGGCCCTTGGGTGGGGCGAGGAATTGGGCCCGGACCGCGGCATCTTCCGCATCCACCATGTCCACCACCACGAAGGCGCTGCCCTTGAGCTCTTCGGCGAAGAAGAGGGTCATCGCCGTCCGGGCGAAGACGAGGTTGTACTGGTTGCGCAGCAGCCGCTCCTTCTGCCGGAAGATCGCGCCGCTGTAGACGATGGGCTTGCCCACCTCCAACCCCAGCACCTGGAGGACCGTCTCCCGGTCCACCCGCCGCGAGCCAAAGGCATCCACCCCCTTGAGCGTCGGCACCGGGAACGGCGGCTCGGGGGCCTTCGACAGGTTGGCGCGGGCCTCCGCCACGATGCCGCTCCACGCGGGCAGCGCGTGCAGCGCCGCCAGCTCCGGGTTGTATTCGAGGTGATCCGCGTCGTAGTAGCCGCCCTGGACCGCGCGCTTCAGCACGTCCACGGCCGCGTCCGCGTGGCCCGCGAGCGAGGCACACCCCGCCGCCCGGTAGAGGGACTCCGCGCGGTCCGGCCCCTCCGCGTTCGCGTCACCGGCGGCCTGGAACCGCTCGGCGCACCGCTCGAACTCCAGCGCCTTGTAGGCCTGATCCGCCTCCTCCGAGAGCTGCCGGGCCCGCGCGGCCGGGTCGTCCGCCGGCTTCGGAGCATGCGCACAGCCCGCACCCAACGCGACCAGGCCCAACGCCATCACGAATCGCATCTGGACCAACCTTTCGAGAAAGCGCGTATCTCATGCAAGCTGCGAGCAGGTTTCAAGGAGCTCAAACCATGGCCAATGCCATCTCGAAGACCGCGTACTACACCCTGGCCTGCCGGGCGGAGGACGCGCGCAAGCCACGGCCGCTGTGCAATGACACCTTCGCCGCCCGCTTCATGGATGACGAGGCGCGGCAGCTCTGGTCCCGGTTCCAGTACTTCGACCGGCCCAACGCGAGCAACGCCGCGCGGCATCAGATCATCGACGCGCTGGTGCAGGAGGAGCTGGACCGCGCGCAGGACGCGCGGGTGGTGGTGCTGGGCGCGGGCTTCGACACGCGGGCCTACCGTCTGCGTGGAGGCCGGTGGCTGGAGGTGGACGAGCCCGCCATCCTCACGCTCAAGGACGCGAAGCTGCCGGTGACGGAGGCGAAGAATCCGCTCGAGCGGCTCCCCATCGACTTCGCGACGGAGTCACTCGCCCGGAAGCTGGAGCCCTACAAAGACTCGCGGCGCACGCACGTCATCATCGAGGGCGTGCTGATGTACCTGTCCACCGCGCAGCGCCGGGACATGCTCACGGTGCTCCAGCAGGTGTTCCCCCACCACGCCGTGTACTGCGACCTGATGCGCGCAAGCTTCCAGCGCGAGTACAGCCGCGACCTGCACGCGGTGCTCGCCAGCATGGGCGCGTCCTTCCAGGACATGACGGACACGCCGGAGTCCCTCTTCCTGGAGGCGGGCTACCAGGCCGCGTCCGCCACCTCCGTCCCCCTGCGCGCCCTGGAGCTGGCCGGGAAGCGCGTCCCGGCGTTCATCGTCCGGCGGTTCATGCAGCCGGTTCGCGACGGCTACCGCATCTGGAAGTTCGAGCGGAGCTGACGCCTCACTTCGCCTTGGGCGCCGAGGAGGACTGCCCCAGCGCCACGCTCCCCAGGATGAGGGTGCCCGCCACCAGCATGGTGGGCGTCAGCGGCTCGCCCAGGAGCAGCCAGGCCCAGGTCAGCGCGAACAGCGGAACCAGGTAGGTGACGACGGAGGCGCGCGGCGCGCCGATGCGCTGGATGAGGCGGTAGAACACCGCGTACCCGAACCCGGTGCAGACGACGCCCAGGGCCGTCGCCGCCAGCCAGGGCCGCGGGCCGATGGACTCCGTGGGCCACATGACCACCGCGAAGGGCAGCATCAGCACCGCGCCGCAGGCGAGCGTTGCGGCCGCGACCGCGGAGGCCGGCAGCCCGGTGAAGTGTCGGCGCACCAGGTTGGAGCCAATGCCGTAGAGGAACGCGCCCGTGGTCCCCGCCGCCACGGCCCCGGCGACGCTCGCTCCCGCCGCCTTGCCGCTGGCCAGCACCACCACGCCGGCGAAGCCCGCGAACAGCGCCACCGCGCGCCGGGGCCCGATGCGCTCGCCATAGAAGAGGAACGCCACCAGGGCGGTGAAGAGCACCGCCATGCTGTTGGTGATGGCCCCGACGCCCGCGGGGGCCTGCCGCGCGGCCCAGGCGAACAGCGAGAAGGGCACCGCCGCGTTGATGACGCCCACCAGGGCCAGCCGGGGCCAGAGCTCGCGACGGATGGCCGTGCGCGCGCGCCACAGGAAGGGCATCAGCACCGCCGCGCCCAGCACCAGGCGCAGCGCCACCAGGGGAATGGGGCCGAAGGCCGGCGCCGCGATGCGCAGGAACAGGAAGGACGCGCCCCAGATGGCGGCCAGCCCTCCCAGTTCCAGGGGCGTGAGCCACGCCCGGTTGAAGGTAGGAGTCACGGCCTGGGGATGGGTGAGACCGGAAGCGCTCATGGCGGCCCCCTCGTGCGAGGAAGGAATCAGACTTCTGTCTGGCCCTCTCTTCACGCCGAGCCCCTTTCTTCACAAGCGCATCCTTTCCGTGTCAGACATGAGCCAGATTTGAGGCTCGTCCCCATGCCCCTCCACACCGACCTGCTCCCCGCCCTGGCGGCCTTCGAGTCCGCCGCCCGACACCAGAACTTCGCCCGCGCGGCGGAGGAGCTGCACCTGACCGCCAGCGCCGTCAGCCACCACGTCCGCAAGCTGGAGGACCGCCTGGGTGTCGCGCTCTTCCAACGGCATGCCCGGGGCGTGGCGCTGACGGCGGAGGGCAGACAGCTCGCGGACGCCGCCAGCAACGCGCTGTCGGACATGGACCACGTGCTCGGGGGCCTCAAGCATTCGCGGGACGAGGACGCCGTGGTGCGCGTCACCACGGTGCACTCGCTGACGTACGCGTGGCTGTTGCCGCGCATGCCGGAGTTCACCCGGCGGCATCCGCGCATCCGGATCCACGTGGACACGGAGATGGCGCTCACCCGCTTCGACGAAGGGGGACCGGACCTGGGCATCCGTTATGGACAGGGCCCCTGGCCGGGCTTGAGCGCGCAGCCCCTCATGGACGACGCGCTGTTCCCCGTGGCCTCCGCGCGGCTCGCGGGCATCGAGCACGTGCGCGACGCGGCGGACGTGGCGAAGCTCCCGCTCATCGCGGACCTGAGCCGTCAGGGCTGGCAGGACTGGTTCCGCTCGGCGGGCGTGCGCGGGGCCCGGTTCGAGGAGCGCTACAGCTTCAGCGACACCACCGGCGCGCTGATGGCCGCGGTGCAGGGCCTGGGCGCGGCGCTGGCGCGCGAGAAGATCGCCACGCCCTACTTCGCGGACGGCCGCCTCCTGCGGCTGCCCGGCCCCATCGTGCCCACCCGCGCCAGCTACTTCGTGGTGTACCCCACGCACCGGCGGCTGCGCCCCGCCGCGCGCCTCTTCGTGGACTGGCTGCTGGCGCAGCGCGACAGCGCCTCCGTACCACCGCCACCCGCGATGCAAGGCGTTGCACGCCCTCAATGACATGCATGACCGAAGCCCAGGCCCGTCAGGTCCGCTTCCTCGCGAGGTCCGGGCCGCATGACCGGGCCTCGCGGTCGCTCCCGCCATGAGACGCACCGGCCGTGCGCTCCGGCGGTGAGCCCTCCGCTCTCCCCCAGGCAGCCAGGCCTCCCCCCCACTTTCGCTTGTGTCCGCCTCCCCTGCTCCGTAGGTTGCGGGCAGTTATATGGGCTCCCATACAAATCAGCCGCCGCCCTCGGACGTCTCCGTCGAGGTGCGCGCGGCCATGGACGGCGTGCGCCGGCTGGTGCGCCTGCTGCGGGTCTCCGCTCGCGCTTCCGAACGGCTGGTGGGCATCAGCGGCGCCCAGCTCTTCATCCTCCAGGAATTGGCGGAGAGCGGGCCGTGCTCCATCAACACGCTCGCGGAGCGCACGCTCACGCACCAGAGCAGCGTGTCCGTCGTCGTCACCAAGCTGATTGAGCAGGGGCTGGTGAGCCGCCGCCGCTCCGACGAGGACGGCCGCCGCGCGGAGGTGGCGCTGGAGCCCAAGGGCCGCGCGCTGGTGCGCAAGGCGCCGCCCATGGCCCAGGCGCGGCTCATCTCCGGGCTGCGCGGATTGCCGCCCGACGTGCGCGCGGGGCTGGTCCAGGGTCTGGACGCCTGGGTGCGCGCCCTGGGGCTCGACGGGGACGTGGCCCCGCTCTTCTTCGAAGACGAAAGCTCGCGCCCTTCGCGGCGCCGCAAGACACAGGAGCACACCGATGAAGAAACCTGATGTGGAACGCATCGAAGAGGGCCTGGGCGAGGGCTCGGAGGCGCGGTCCAGCCTCCCCGTGGCCCCGTCGATGGGCCCCGCGCTCGCCAGCCTGCGCACCCCTCCTGTCTTCGCGTCGGTGGACTCGCGCACCGTGCTCATCAGCGGCATGGCGGTGGCGCTCGCGCTCGTCGCGGGGCTGGTGGCCCAGGGGCTGGGCGCCCTCATCCACTTCGTCACCAACCTGGCCTTCTTCGGACGGCTGTCCGTGCAGCCGGTGTCCCCCGGGGACCACACGCTGGGCGGCTGGGTCGTGCTGGTGCCCGTGGCGGGTGCCCTCATCGTGGGGTTGATGGCGCGCTACGGCTCGCGGGCCATCCGGGGCCACGGCATCCCGGAGGCCATGGAGCAGGTGCTGTTCAACCAGAGCCGCATCCCGCCCCGCATGACGCTACTCAAGCCGCTGTCGGCGGCGATCGCCATCGGCACCGGCGGCCCGTTCGGCGCGGAGGGGCCCATCATCGCCACGGGTGGCGCGCTGGGGTCGCTCCTGGGACAGGGGCTGCACGTCACGGCGGATGAGCGCAAGGCGCTGCTCGCCGCGGGCGCCGCCGCGGGCATGGCCGCCACGTTCGGCGCGCCGGTGTCCGCCGTGCTCCTGGCCGTGGAGCTGCTGCTCTTCGAGTTCAAGCCCCGCTCCGTCATCCCCGTGGCCCTGGCCACCGCCACCGCCACCGGCGTGAGAATCGCCTTCATGGGCGGCGCGCCCGCGTTCGCCATCCCGGACCTGACGACGCCGTCGGGCAGCGCGCTCGCGTTCTACGGCGTGCTGGGGCTCATCATCGGCGCCGCCTCCGTGGCGTGCACGCGCGCGGTGTACTGGCTGGAGGACATGTTCGAGAAGCTGCCCATCCACTGGATGTGGTGGCCCGCGCTGGGCGCCATCGTCGTGGGCGTGGTGGGCTACTTCTCCCCGCGCACGTTGGGCGTGGGCTACACCAACATCGAGGACATCCTGTCCGGCCGCTTCGTGGGGACGGCGATGATCCTCTTCTGCGCGCTCAAGTTCATCTCCTGGTCCGTCGCGCTGGGGAGCGGGACGTCCGGCGGCACGCTGGCGCCCCTCTTCACCCTGGGCGGCGGCCTGGGCTCCGGCCTGGGGCTCCTGGCCACGCAGCTGTTCCCCCACCTGGGCGTGGACGTGCGCGTCGCGGCGCTGGTGGGCATGGCCGCGCTCTTCGCGGGGGCGTCCCGCGCGCTGCTCGCGTCGGTGGTGTTCGCCTTCGAAACGACGCGGCAGCCGCTGGGCCTCTTGCCGCTGCTCGCCGGCTGCGCGGCGTCCTACCTGGTGTCCGCGCTGCTCATGCGGCACTCCATCATGACGGAGAAGCTGGCCCGCCGGGGCGCCCGCATCCCCACGGAGCTGGGCGCGGACGCGCTGGGGACGGCGCTCGTGCGCGACCACGGCCTCAAGGTCGTGGTGACGCTGCAGGCGGACATGCTCCTGGAGGAGGTGCGCGCGTGGCTTTCATCCGACGCCTCGGGCGCCCACCACCAGGGCTTCCCTGTCGTGTCCCGGGAAGGCGAGCTCATGGGCGTCGTCACGCGCAGGGACCTGCTGGATGGCCACGCGAGCGAAGGCCGGCGGCTGCGCGACGTGGTGAAGCGGCCGCCCGCGGTCGTCTTCGAGGACAGCTCCCTGCGCGAGGCGGCGGACCTGATGATGGACGAGGGCGTGGGCCGGCTGCCCGTCGTCACCCGCGCGCGGCCCCAGCACGTCGTGGGCATCCTCACCCGAAGCGATCTGCTCGCGGGCCACCGGCAGCGGCTGGCGAACGCCCGCACGCGGGAGCGAGGCCTGGGTCCCGCGCGTCCCGCGGCGCCCCGGCCCGCGTGAGGGTTCCGGCTCAGGTCGTCGCGGCGGCCCGGGCCGGAGCTGCCTTCGCCTCCTGCTCGCGGCGCAGCGCCGCGAGCGTCTGGCGGATGCCTTCCGCGTACGGCGTCTTGTGCACCGTGCCCAGCAGCCCGCGCAGCGCGGAGTCGTCCAGCAGCACGGGGTTCGTGAGCAGGTAGTACATCTCCACCAGCTCGCGCATGAAGGGATCGAAGAGGCCCGCGAGCCGCACCATCCCCTTCCCCATCGCCATCGTCTTCGGCGCGTGGCCCGCCTGCGCGTACATCTCCTTCACCATCTCGCGCTGGGTGGTGGCGCCCGCGCCCGCCAGGTTCCAGAAGCGGCCGTACGCGCGCGGCTCGTCCATCAGCGCGGTGACGATGGGGCCCACGTCGTCCACGAAGACGAACTCATGCGGCGTGTCCAGCGGCCCGATGAGCGGCGCGCGCTTGCCCTGGTTCGCCGCGACGAAGGCCCGGTACAGGAAGCTGCGCTCCACGCCCGGCCCGTAGAAGTCCGGCAGCCGGAGGATGGTGCCCTTGATCTTCCCCGCGGCGTCCGCCTCCAGCAGCAGGTCCTCCTGGGCCTTGCGCATGCGGCCCTTGTAGGAGTTCGGCTCGCGCGGATGGGACTCCGTCACCGTCGCGCCGCGCGGCAGGCCGTACGGATACACCGTGCCGATGAGCACCACCCGCTCCACGCCCTCCGCGATGGCCGCGTCCAGCGTGCGGCGCATCAGCTCCGGGTGCAGGTGGAACTGCCAGTAGTTCACCCCCACCATGTAGATGAGGGTCCGCACGCCCCGAGCCGCGGCGCGGATGGAGGCCGGGTCCTCCGGATTCCACGTCACCACCTCCGCCCGGGGGTCCGCGCCAAACTCCCTGCGCAGGCTGCCTTCCGAGCGCCCCACCACGCGGTAACCCCGGCCCTGTGCCTGGAGCGCCCGCGCCACGGACTGACCGATGACGCCCGAGGCGCCGAACAACGCCACCGTTTCCATGTCGCTCTCCTGGGAAGAATTGAACGTCCGAACTTTTCATGAACACCGTTCGGTGAACACCGTTCATCTATTGCTGGATGTTCATTTCGTCAAGCCCTATCCTCGTGACATGGGCATCACGGAGCGCAAGGAGCGACAGCGGGCGGAGCTGCGGGAGCACATCCTCCGGGTGGCGCGGGACATGGTGATGAAGGAGGGGTTCGGGGCCCTCTCCATGCGCAAGCTGGCGGACGCGGTGGAGTACGCGCCCGCGACGCTCTACCTGCACTTCGAGAACCGCGACGCCATCGCGCGTGAGCTGTGCGTGCGCGGGTTCCAGGAGCTGCTCGCGGTGCTGGAGCCGGCGGCCGCCGTGAAGGAGCCGGTGGAGCGGCTGTCACGCCTGGCCCAGGCCTACCTGAGCTTCGGCCTGGAGCATCCGGAGACCTACCGCCTCATCTTCATGGAGGACCCCAAGCTGTCCGCGGAGCTCTTCCAGGACAAGCAGCACGGAGAAGGCCCCCGGTCCTTCGCGCTGCTGGTCAGCGCTTGCGAGGACCTGAAGGCGGCGGGCCGGGTCCCGGAAGCCACACCCGCGGAGCAGCTGGCGGAGGTCTTCTGGGCGGGGCTGCACGGCATCATCAGCCTCAAGCTCACCTGCACCGGATTCCAGGGATCCCCGGCAGAGGTGCTGGCGCAAACGCTTGTCACCACGCTGGTGCAGGGCTCGAAACCCGGAAAACGCACCCGGTAGCCTTCACCTCCACCCAACGGGTGGCCACTTCGGGTCACGCGCGTCCACGTGCCCGATACCGTCTTTTTGCATCACGGGTTGGATACGGCCTGTTTCATGGGAAAGGCTGACGGGCGGCCGGGCGGCCGCCGACTGGCATCCCCGTGACACGCTGTGTGAATATTGGACGTCCCATGAAAAGGTCCCCTTCAACCCATCCCGGTGAGTCGGGTCAGGCGCTCGTGGAGTCCGCCCTGGTCATCCCGGTGATGGTGTTCCTCATCCTGGGCATCCTCCAACTGGGGACGCTCCACCATGCGCGGCTGATGACGGAGTACGCCGCGTACCGGGCGACGCGCGCGGGCATCGTCAACAGCGGCGACTGCGAGATCATGAAGAAGGCCGCCTACGTGGCGCTGCTGCCCACCCTGGGGCCGCCCAAGTCCGGCGGCAAGGGCCGCGTGGACACGCTCATCAACGTGGCGCTGGTCCATGACGCGTACACGGATGAAAAGCTCGCGGACCAGAACCAGCGCTACCAGGAGGTGAACCTGGAGCGCGTGCGGGTGGAGGTGCTCAACCCCCGCCGCAGCCAGCTGCCCACCCTCTTCTCCTCCTATGGCTCGCACCTGTCGGACCTGGAGGTGGACTTCGACGACATCCGCAACGCGCAGGTCATCGAGGCCAACCTCCTCACGGTGCGCGTCACGTACTTCTACGAGATGCGCATCCCGTTCGCGAACTGGCAGCTGCACGCCTTCTACATGGGCCGCGAGGCGCTCAACGGCCTGGCCATGCGGGGCGTCAACTTCACCACCCAGAAGGTGAACGGCGGCAGCCTCACGGCCCACCTGGAGGACCAGGGCGCGGGCCAGAGCAACGACCACAAGAAGATCCGCACGCTCGCGGAGAGCAACGTCTTCGCCATCCCCGTCGTGTCCACGTATTCGATGCGCATGCAGTCCAACTTCCTCAACGGCGCGCATGGCCCCACCTCGTGCGCCGTCGACGGCTAGCGTCTCCCCCGGCGCCGGCCAGAAGGACCCCCTCGGATGTTTCGGATTCTGCGAAGACTGCGGCGCGACGAGCGCGGGCAGGCCATGGTGCTTGGGGTGGTGGTCATGCTGGTGCTGGCCGTCACCATCATGACGTCGGTGGGCATTGGCCAGGGCGTCTACGAGAAGATCAAGCTGCAGGACGCCGCGGACGCGCAGGCGTACTCGCTGGCGGTGAAGGAGGCGCGGGCCTACAACTTCCTCGCGTACACCAACCGCGCGATGATCGTGCACTACTCCGCGATGCTCACGTTGATGTCCTACGTGAGCCACGCGGTGTACCTGGACCGCACCATCGGCGTCGCGGCCAAGTACCTGCAATACATCCCCGGCATCGGCGCCATCTTCACGGCGGTCTCCACGGCGATAAAAGCCTGGAAGGTCACGGTGGAGACCGTCTCACGACTGCTCATCCCCGTCATCACAGCGCTCAACATCGCGCTCTGGCTGGCCCAGGAGGCCATGCTCACGGGGACCCTCTTCGACCTCTACACCACGAAGGGGCACGGGGACGTCATCTCGAAGACCGACCCCCGGGCGGAGGTCACCGAGGACATGGACTCCGGGCAGTCCTTCAACAACGCGTCCGTGTCCTCGCTGTTCGGCAACCCGAGCGACATCAACTACTCCAACGCCAAGAACTTCCTGCACGTGCTGGACGACGGCCCCTTCAGCAGCAGCCCCACCATGGGCGTGGACCCCACCGGCATGCTCACGCGGGGGAAGCTGGTGACGGCCAACAAGCTGTCGGATCCGAACATGGCCAAGTACCGCCTGCTGATGGGCAACCTGGCCAACGGCGTGCGCCGGCCGTGGACGGCCGAGGGCCAGGGGCCCATCCTCATTGGCCGCAGATGGGAGTTCAACCTGTGCGTCGTCATTGGCCAACTGCGCATCCGCAAGACGGCGGACAGCCAGATCAAGAGCTTCGACGAGAACTTCGAGAACAACCGCAAGGATCAGCTCTTCGCGTCGGACGACATCCGCATCGAGGTGCGCCCCACCTGCTTCATGTTCGGCTGGAGCGACGTCTTCCGGCTGCGCTTCCGGGCGGCGGCGGACAACCGGGGCGGCTTCCACCAGGAATACGGCTCCAACAAGACGGATGACCACCACCCGTGGCTGGGCATCACGCCGTTCATCACGTCCGACACCAGCTTCGTCAGCCCCCGGCAGAACCACTTCGGCTACCCGTGCAACCTCATCGTCCTGGGCAAGGACATGGGCGCGGAGAAGTCCGGCAAGAAGCCCGTCTACGAGCTGGAGAACCTGAAGGACAACGCGTTCATGGAGGGCAACGGCGACGGCAAGTACAACACCGCGGAGAACAACGACGAGGGCATCCGCGAGTCGTACCTGGACATGACCTGGGAGTACGTGGGCGGCAAGCAGGACGGCTACGCGGCGGACTTCCGCCAGCGCACGGGCGGCATGATGGCCATGGCGGTGGGCCGCGCCGTCTACCATCGCCCCAACGCGTGGAAGGAGGAGCCCAACTTCTTCAACCCGCTCTGGACCGCGCGCCTGGCGCCCGTGCAGACGCACTGGGACGCGGATCACCTCAAGTGGCTGGTGCCCGCCTGGGAGGACAGCGAATGGCTCATTCAAGGCATCAACTACTGATGCGCCCTCGTTCCCTTCACGCCCGGCGCGCATCGCGGGGGTCGCGACGGTGGAGCTGGCGCTCCTGGCGCCGCTGCTCGTCGTGCTCGTCCTCTGGGCGAACTACTTCTGGGAGGTACAGCGCGCGCGCATCAAGATGGCGGAGATGGCGCGCTTCGTCGCCTTCGAGCGCACCATGCGCCAGGACGTCTCCACCATCGCGGCGGAGGCGCGGCAGCGCTACCAGGACCTGGAGGGCTCCACCAAGACGGGCACCCTGGGCACGGCCTACCGCAACGGCCTCACCATCCAGGTGCAGGCCCAGAACGCGGACGCGCCGCTCGAGAGCGTGGAGATGTCCAAGATGGGCGGGCAGGCCGGCGTGGGAGGCATCGCGGGCGCGGCCATTGGCGCGCTGGGCGGCTCGCCGGAGCAGCTGGTCGAGGACATGGGGTTCGACCCCAGCCAGGGAGCGGTCCAGGCGGACGTGCAGGTCCGGATGGTCAACCACATCATCCCCCGCGAGGTCGCCCTCTACACGACGGGCTTCGACGGCAACCAGCTGGACCTGAACTTCCAGGAGCACTTCTACCTCTTCCACGACACGTGGAAGGCGTGGGGGCCGGGCGACGCTCCGTCGCAGACGTATCCGCGCGTGGAGCAGCTCACGCATGACCGCTCCAGTCAGATTGTCTACGCGGGCGTCAGCGGCGGAGCGATGAACTCCATCTCGGCGGTGCTGTCCGTGCTGGGGCTCGACTTCCCCTTCTCCGACGAATACATCCGCCAGTCCGTGCTCATCCGCGCGGTGCCGGACGCGGGCCGCTTCAACGCGGTCCGGCCCACGCGCACGGTGCCCGGCGACGTGCTCCAGGCCGCCTACTGGCGCAACGACACCAGCTACTGCTACGGCAACTGCGAGCCCAACGACATCCGCACCAAGCGCGGCCTCTCCAACTCCGGAGGCCGGGGCGACAACTGGCCCATGCGCGCCTACCGGTGCCGGGGGAACTTCTTCCAGGGCGCGACCATCTCCAACCAGCCGGAGTCCGTCTACACGCAGTCCACGACGGCCGCGGCGGCGTACTTCCACTACAACAGCGACGCCTGCATCCCATGAGCGGGCTGACGGACCGCACGGGCGCGCTCACGCGCTGGCTGGGACTGGGCGGGTTGCTCGCGCTCGTGGCCACCGCCGCGCTCTTGAAGGACCCGCCGGCCCCGGCGACGGAGGCTCCGGCGAGGCCGCCCTCCACGCCGGAGGTCGCCCTGCCACCGGCACCGCCGTTTCCGGATGCGGGCGTGGGCCGGGTGACGCGGGTCATCCCGCCCTTCCCCGGCGCGGTGATGGTGCCCATGGGCCGGCTGGTGACCAACGGCAGCCCCATGGAGATGCTCTATTTCGAAACGGACCACCCGCCGGGCGAGGTGCTGGAGTTCTACGCGCGGGAGTTCCGGCTGCGAGGCCGCCACATCGTCACGCAGGACGACGGCGCGGGCGGCGGCTCCGTGAACTATTACGACGAGCGGCTCGGCGCGCTGGTGGCCGTCACCACCATCCGCGTGGGCGGCGCCACGACGCGCACGCTCGTGTTCCCCTCGCTGGTGGAGGCGCGCGAGGGCATCCACCTGCAGGGCACGGCGCCCGCGTCGCTGCCGCAGCCGCCGGGCGCGGTGACGGTGCTGCGCGTGGACGAAGGCAACGAAGGCCTGGGCGCGGGCAGCACCACGCTCACGCAGGTGGCGCACGGCACGCCCCAGATGCTCGCGGAGTTCTACCGGGCGCAGCTGCCCTCCCGGGGCTACACGCTCTCGGACCGGCGGTTCGCGCGCGGCGTGGAGGTGCTCGACTTCGAGCGCCCCGGTGAGCGGCTGTCGCTGACGCTGGCGCCGCTCGACAAGGACGGTCCCCCCGAATCCCTCATCACGTTCGTGCTCGAGCGTGCTCCCCTTCCCCAGGAGTCGAATCGATGAATGGCTGGTTGTCGCGTGGCTACCGGTGGATGCGGCGTCCCCGCTCGCGGGGGCAGGCCATGGCGGAGTTCACGGTGCTGCTGATGGCCTTCATGTTCGGCGTGGGCGCCATCACCACGTTCGCGCCGGAGATGTTCGCGGCGCTCACCATCTACATCCGCGGCTTCTACTGCGTGCTGGGCTACCCGTTCGGCTGAACCGGATGCACCGGGGTCAGGGCACCGGCATCCGGGGCAGCATCAGCGGCACGGCGTCCAGCGTGGGCTTCGCCCCGGTGCCGCTCTTCCCCGCCGTCCAGGTGACGTCCGCGTCGCGCAGGGACTCCACGCCGAACACGGGCACCCGGGCCGCCGTCACCACGGTCATCTGCTGACCGGACTCCAGGCGGAAGGTCTGCTCACGGCCCTTGCCGGCGAAGGGGCCTTCGCGCACGTCGGTGTCGCGCTGGCGGATGAGCGCGCCCCGGAGCGCGGCGTGGTCCGCGACGAGGTCCACCGGAATGGCGACGGGGGTGTTGGGCGGCACGGTGATGGCCAGCCGCTCCACCATGGCGCGGCCCGTCCCGGCGCGAGCCACCCAGGCGATGATGAGGGCGCGCGGCGATGTCTGGTAGTCCAGCTCCACCTGGTAGAGCGTGTCGCGTTCGCGCGGAGTCTCGCCCACGATGGCGGCGCGCACGGGGAAGGTGACCTGCTTCGAACGGACGGTGTATTCCACCCACGTGCCCACGACCGGCTGGAACTGGCCGTAGAGCAGCAGGGGCGGCATCAGGGCGCGCGCCTCAGAGAGGCGCTCGGGGGCGATGGGCGGATCCGCGGGGGTGGGCGCTCCCGCGTCGGAAGAGGCCGCCGTCGTGGTGGGAGCGAGGCCCGCGTCGGGCGCGGCGGACATGGCCGGCGTGGCGGAGAGCAGCACGGCGGTGCACACGGGACACAGGAGGCGGCGCATGGGAACAGCACTATCGGTCCGGGGCTCCACGCCGGACAAGTCCGGGGGACACATGGGACGGCTCCTGACGCTGCTCGCGTTGCTGCTCGTGGGCCTGGGGGCCCTGCCCGCCCGGGCGCAGGACAGCGCGCCGGATGCATTGTTCGGCCTGCCGCTGGTCGTGCGGGAAGGCGGCTGGGCGCGCTACGTGAACACGTCGCCGGACGGCATCCGCAGTTCGTGATCAAGCTGGGCGGTCCGGGACGGCATGAAGGCAAGCGCGGCCGGTGGGTCCTCATCGAGCTCGACGTGCCCGCCGCCGGACGCGTGGGCTTCGACTTCCTGGTGGAGGGCGAGCGCTTCAGCGCGAAGAGCGTGCTGCTCATGCGCGTGCGCGTTCCCGGCCGACCGCCGAACGACACGCCGGCGCCGTTCAACAAGCAGGGCGCCGACCGGCGGCCCCACCCGCTGCGCGAGACGACGGAGACCGTCGCCGGCAAGAAGCTGGCGGTGTCGGAGTACTCGTACGCCGGAGGCACCATCGCCCAGTGGTCCCCCGGCGTCCCGGTGCTGGGCCTGGTGAGCGTCTCCGGCACGCAGTCCTTCCGGTTGGAGGCCTTCGGCGTGGGCGGAGACCCGTGGAGGGACGCTACCTCCGCCGGGAAGTAAGGCCCGCTCCGACGAGCGCGGTCCGCACCGCGTCCTCGTCCGAGCTCGCGAGCCGCGCGGCCAGGAGCAGCTGCGTCCCGCGCCCCGCCTGGAGGCGCACGCGGGGCAGGTCCCCCTGCTCCCGCTGGAACGTGAACCACTCCAGCCGGGAGAACGGCGTGCGCCGTCCCAGCGAATCGATGAAGCCCGTGGGCCCCAGGAACAGCGCGGGCACGCCATGCAGCCCCACGCCCGCGAGCCACCCGGCGACGCCCAGGCAGAACGTGGCCAGCGCGGGCCGTCCCTCCGAGGAGAAGAGCCGCAGGCCCACCAGCGCCAGCACGGCCATGGTCGCGAGCACCAGCGCATAGGTGCCCATCTCCGCGCGCGAGCGCAGCGCCAGGAGTCTTCCACCGCGCAGCAACCCCACGAGCGCGCCCAGCGCCACGAGCGCCAGTCCCGCCGAGGCCACCGCCACGCCCAGCGCCATCATCCCGGGACGGCCTCCCAGCTCCCGCGACTCGCGCACGAGCCACGCGGAGCAGCCCGCGAAGAAGGCCAGCGTCACGCCATGGAAGGCGGCCGTGGAGATGGGGCGCGTGGGAAGGCTTCGAGACGTCACGAGACCTTCCTACACCATCGCGCCCCGCCGGGAGCACTCAGGGCGCGGTGTACTCCCGCGGGCGGTAGTTGAGCCGGACCGCCTCCGTCTGCCCGTGCAGCAGCGGGTCCTGGTAGAGGCAGGAGCCCCCGGGCAGGTCCGCGCAGCGCGGCGGCACCATCCGCTCCATCACCTGATGGATCAGCGCGTCCGACAGCGCCTGCCCCGCGAAGTGCGCGGACCGCGCGTGGATGAACCGGGAGAGGGCCAGGGGCGCGACCCAGGACGTGGTGGCCCGGGTGATGGGCAGGAGGTCCACGCCAAAGGCATCCACCTGGAGCAGCGGCGTCCGGTTGTGCTCGAAGGGCCGCTGGGGCAGCACGCCCGTATTCACATACAGGTCCACGTTGGCCCGCCCCGGCCAACCGCCGAGGGACGCATGCGAGCCCCGGCCCTCCGCGTCCAGTCCGGACTCGAGGACCGTGAAGAACCCCACCCGCAGCCGGTTGGGAAATGCCTCCGACGCGAAGTCGAAGGGATTGTCCTCGGGGCTGACGGCGTCGATGGCGGCCTGGGCCGTGAAGACGCCCGGCGTGTGGAAGAGCGCGGCGTAGATGGGCGTATAGGCCTCCAGCTTCCCGCGCAGCACGGCGTCGTCGGGAAGGGTCCCCTGGCAGGACGCCAACCAGTCCTCGCGCACGGAGGCCAGCGTCACGCCCGAGCTCAGGTTGACGTAGCGCACGCCGTGCTCCGCCATCAGGGCGCGCAGCCCGTCCGCGACGACCGAGGCCTTCGCCCGGAGTCGCTCGAAGGATGCGGGCGTCCCGGAGGCGTCGCAGAACTCCTCGGCCGCGAAGGTCTGGAAGCGCAACGTGTCCAGCAGGACCAGGGACTGGTGCGGGTTGTTCTCCACCAGCAGCGAGAACACGAAGCTGCCATGGCCCGCGCTGCCGTTGGCCTGGGCGGGGTACGTCTCCGAGAGCAGCGGCTCCAGCGAGCGCAGTTGCTCCGCGGGGATGAAGTCCGGCGACGCGAATGACTGGAGCACCCGGTAGAGCGTGACGGGGAGCCGCCAGGAGAAGGAGACCGGTACCAGGCGCCCCTGCCCGTCCACCCGGAGATACCCCCGGAGGCGGTTCTGGTAGCGCACCGCCCGGAGCGGCAACGAGGGGAAGTCGTCGATGACGAGGATGGCCTCGCCGCTGTCGTGGCGCATCGCGAACGCGCCAGGGTCGAAGGCGAAGTCGCCCCACTCACACCCATCACCCTCCGGGTGCTCCCGGAAGCACGTGTCCGCCCGCACGGCCTCGCGCGCGGTCTGGAGCCTCGCGGCCAGGGCGGGATCCATCTGCTCACCCAGGGGCGGCGTGCCCTCGGAAGGGACTGGCGCGACGCAGGCGCAGAGCGCCCCCAGCAGCAGCGCGGAGAACCAGGACCAGGGCAGGACGGGTGGCATCACGGGCTCGCGGGAAGACGGTGTCGCCAGAGATACGGACCGAGCCCCGCGCCCGGGCGCGAAGAAACCTCTGGCATCCCATGGTTCCGGCACAACCAGAAAAAGCCGCTTTAAATGAATTTACCTATCACTTAGAATCTTTTGCGACGTCGCGGCCCCGGCGTGCCGGGGTCGATCACCCCCGCAGTCACCAGGAGGTACCGGATGCTTCGTCGCACCGCCCTGGCCCTCGCCTTGTGTGCCACGTCCTGCACACAGGCCGACGGGCCTTCCGCAACAGAGTCCCCTCCCCCCGAACAACAGGAAGTCCTGGGCCGGGCCGAACAGGCCGTGGAGTCCCTGGAGACGCCTGGAGAGGCGAACAGCATCCGCTTCCTGGAGCAGTCCTCCTTCGGGCCCAAGCTGGCGCGAGGCGTGGCCCCCGCGCCGGTGGGCACCGTGGAGCGCGTGATGTCCGTGGGCATCACCCAGTCGCTCACGGAGCAGTTCGCGCTCCAGCCCGCCACGCCGTACGACGGGGAGAGCGCCCAGGACCTGGGCTCGCAGTTCTTCCAGCGCGCGGTGACGGGCGAGGATCAGCTCCGCCAGCGCGTGGCGTTCGCGCTCAGCCAGATCTTCGTCGTCTCCCAGAACGGCATCCCGGAGTCCACGAGGACGCCGTACCCGGACGCCAAGGTGGCGCTCGCTGGGTACATGAACCTGCTGTCGCAGCACGCCTTCGGCAACTTCCGCACGCTGCTGGAGGAGGTGACGAAGAACCCCGCCATGGGCCGCTACCTGGACATGGCGAACAACCGCGCGTTCGACAAGAACGGCAACCCCATTGACCCGAACGAGAACTACGCGCGGGAGATGCTCCAGCTCTTCACGCTGGGCACGGACAAGCTGAACAACGACGGCACCCCGCTGCTGGACGCGAACGGCAACCGGCAGCGCGCGTACACCGAGGATCAGGTGAAGGCCTTCGCGCACGCCCTGTCCGGCTGGACCTGGAACGCCACGGCGTGCCCGGCCAAGGGCGCCGCCGGCAACACGCCCGACTACAAGAACCCGCTGATGCCCTGTGACAACAACCACGACAAGAGCCAACAGGTGCTCCTGCGGGGTGTCACCACCGCGGCGAACGGGGACATCACCACGCACCTGAACCAGGCGCTGAACAACGTCTTCAACGACGCCAACGTCCCGCCGTTCATCAGCAAGCAGCTCATCCAGCACCTGGTCACGAGCAACCCGACGCCCAACTACGTCCGGCGCGTGGCCACCGTCTTCAAGAACGACGGCACCGGCACGCGCGGCAACCTCCAGGCGGTGGTGCGCGCCATCCTGGAGGACACCGAGGCGCGCGGCGCCCAGCCGCCCCTGGCGCTGCGGCCCGGCTACGGACATCTGCGCTCGCCCGCGCTGTTCGTCACCAACGTGGTCCGCTGGTTGGACCCCACGCTGGACACGGCCACCAAGGACCCGGGGCTGAAGCTCAGCACCTGGAGCAGGTCGATGGGCCAGTGGGTGCCGCGCCCGCCCTCCGTGTTCAGCTTCTACCCGCCCAACGCGCCGCTGCCGGGCGCGGACGGCCTGGTGGGGCCGGAGTTCGCCATCCTGGACACGGCCACCATCACGGCCCGCGCCAACTTCCTGCACGAGTTCCTCTACACCAGCGCCGCCACCAACGCGGGCCTCACCGTGGACTACGACCTGTTGCCGTCCACCCACACGGACCTGGTCGCGTACCTGGGCCGCTACTGGCTGCACGGCACGATGGCGCCGGAATTGGAGCAGAAGCTGCTGACGGCCATGGGCGACAGCCGGGCGAACACGCTCATCCGCAAGAAGAAGCTGGCGCTCTACCTGACGTTCCTCTCCCCCTCCTTCCAGATCCAGCGGTGACCCCCATGACCACGACCCGTCGCCAGTTCCTCCGGCGCGCCACGCAGGGCCTGGGCTTCCTGGCCGCCGCGGCCGCTCTTCCCCGCTGGGTGGGCAACGCCCAGGCGGCCACCCTCAACGGCTACGCCGGCAGCCGCGTGGCCGTCTGCGTCTTCCTGTTGGGAGGCAACGACAGCAACAACCTCATCGTCCCGGTGGAGGCCAACGCCTACGCGGCGTACCTGGATGCACGGCCTACCGTTGGGCTGAAGAGCACCGAGCTGGACCTCATCAGCCCCTCGAACCTGACCTCCACCTTCGGCATGCCCCGGACGCTCTCGAAGCTGCGCGCGCACTTCCAGGCGGGCCGCGCCGCGTTCGTGTGCAACGTGGGCCCGATGGTGCTCCCGCTGACCAAGGCGGATTACCTGGCCGGCGGCACCGCCGTGCCGGAGAACCTCTTCTCCCACAGCGACCAGCAGGACGCGTGGGCGAGCGCGCTGGCCAACCCCGGCTCCAGCACCGTCACCTCCGACATCAAGGTCACGGGCTGGGGCGGCCGCACGGCGGACAAGCTGCACATGCTCAACACCAGCACGCCGCCGGACTACCCGGAGGTGACGTCGTTCGGTGGAAAGCCGCGCTTCTGCGTGGGCGCGGAGCGCAAGCCCATGATGGTGGCTCCGGATGGCACGCTCGCGTTCCGCACCGTCACCACGCCGCCGTCGGACTTCGACCTGCTCCAGCAGTCGGCGCTGGCGGACGTGATGACGGTGCAGGACGGCAACGCGCTGGAGACGGCCTACGCGGGCGTGTTCACCACGGCGCAGGGCTTCTCCTCCGCCCGCGCCGCCGCGCGCGAGGCGGCATGGTTGCAGCTGCCCGAGGTCACCCGCCTGACCATTGATCACTACTTCGAGCCCACGCCCACGGAGGACACCCCGAAGTGGACGCTGCACACGCAGCTCTACCAGGTGGTGCGCGACCTGGTGGCGGGCGCCATGCCGGTGAGCGCGGGCGGCCTGGGCCTCAAGCGCCAGGTGTTCTCCGTGGGCTTCGGCTCCTTCGACACACACCACGACGAGGACGTGGACCAGCCGAAGCTCTTCGAGCAGTTGGACTTCGCGCTCGACGCCTTCCAGAAGGCGATGGCGCTGCTGGAGACGCAGCCCGCGTTCGGCGCCAACGCGCCGCAGGCCACGCTCTTCACCATGAGCGACTTCAACCGGACGCTGCAGGAGAACGGCGACAGCGGCACGGACCACGCCTGGGGCGGTCACGCCATCGTCCTGGGCAGCCGCGTGGCGGGCGGGGCGTTCTACGGCACCTTCCCGAACCTGGACCTGACGGGCTCACTGGATGGCTCCACGGACGAGCGGGGCCGGTGGATCCCCACGCTCTCGGTGGAGCAGTACGGCTGGACGCTGGCGTCGTGGTTGGGGCTGACCAGCACCGAGCGCGACTACGTGTTCCCCAACCTCACCGGCTATCTGGCGGACGCGGTGGCGCGCAACTTCCCGGCGCAGGCGCGCAGGGCCAAGGTGGGCTTCATGCTGGAATGACGCTGTCGTGAACGTGCGCAGGCCGCGAGCCTCTGCCGGGCTCGCGGCCTGCTTCGAGGGCGCGGCTACTTCAGCTCCGCGAGCACGTCGAACACGGAGGGCCGGTGCGGCTTCCAGCCCAGCGCCCGGTCCCGCTTCGCGCGGATGCGGCTGTTGGACGCGAGCGCCAGCCGCCCCAGCTCCACGCCCCAGCGCTTCTCCCCTTCCTGAAGCGGCATGCTGCCCACGGGCAGGTGGAGGCTCTTGCCGATGGCCGTCACCACGTCGCGGAAGTTCGCCTCGCCGTTCTCCGCGAAATAGAACGTCCCGGCCGGCGCGCGCTCCAGCACCAGGAGGTACAGGTCCGCCAGGTCCTCGATGTGCACGTTGGACCAGACGTTCTCCCCCTTGCCGATGTAGCGCGCCGTGCCCGTCTCGCGCGCGTACCGGATGAGCGGCGGCAACTGCACGCTGTCCGGATTCAGCCCCAGGCCCTTGCCGTAGATGAGGCACGGGCAGATGACGTTCGTGTGGATGCCGTCCTTCGCGGCGTCCAGCACCGTCTTGTCCAACGAGATGCGCGCCACCTTCTCCGGCACGGGCTCGATGGGTGTGTCCTCGTCGTGCACGCCTTGCGTCAGCTCGCCGCCCGCGTCGGTGGCGACGATGCTGGAGCCGCTGGTGTGGATGAAGTGCTTGCCGGAGCCCTTCAGCGCGGCGATCAGCGCCTCCACCACCTTGCGCTCGTCCGCGGACGCCGCGTTGATGACCGCGTCGGATTCCTTCGCCAGCCGCGCGAGCGTGTCCAGGTCGTCGAATGAAGCGACCGTCGCCTGGATGCCGCGCGCCTCCAGCTCCCGCGCCTTGTCCTGCGTCCGGGCGGTGCCCACCACCTGGTGCCCCGCCGCCATCAACCGCGCCGCCACCGACCCGCCGATGTACCCCGTCGCGCCCAACACGAAGACTTTCATGATCCGCTCCCGTGAATGGGAGGAAACCTGCATTGTTCCCTCATGGACGGGTAGTGGCGTGCCGGGCACATGTCCTGTTCCTAGAGTTCTTGAATGACCCTCATCCAGGAGCCGCTCGCCGGGCTGGGTGCCTTCGTGCGCACGCTCGAAACGGGCAGCTTCAGCGCGGCGGCCCGGGCGCTGGGCGTGTCGCCTTCCGCCGTCAGCAAGACGGTGGCCCGCCTGGAGGGCCGGTTGGGCGTGCTGCTCCTCCAGCGCGGCACCCGGAGGCTCCAGCCGACACCGGAGGGCCTGTCCCTCTTCGAGCGGGGCCAGCGCATCGTGGCGGAGCTGGACGCGGCCCAGGACGAGCTGCGTGAATCGAAGGGTCCCCGGGGCCCGCTGCACGTCACCGCGCCCATGGACCTGGGCCGTCACTGGCTGGTGCCACGGCTGCCGGCGTTCCTCGCAGCGTACCCTCAGATTCAGTGCGCGCTGGGGCTCACGGACCGCTTCATCGACCTGGTGGAGGAGCGCGTGGACGTGGGGCTGCGCATGGGAGAGAGCGCGGACACGCGGCTCGTGCGGCGGCGGCTGGGGGAGTCTCGCGCCGTCATCTGCGCCTCGCCCGCGTACCTGCGCCGGCACGGCACGCCCCGGAAGGTGGCGGACCTCCAGCGCCATGCGTGTCTGGCCTACCTGCGCGGCGGCCAGCGCGTCCCGTGGCGGCTGGATGGCAAGGAGGTGGAGGTGCCCGGCCCCTTCGCGTCCGACAACAACGAAGCGCTGCTGACGCTGGCGCAGGAGGGCGTGGGCATCGCGCGCATCCCGGAGTTCGTCGCCACGCAGGCGCTGGCCTCCGGACGGCTGCGGGCCGTGCTCGGCGAGGTGCACTCGCCCGGGTCCGACGTGTTCGTCGTCTATCCGGAGCGTCGGCACCTGTCGCCCCGCGTCCGCGTGTTCGTGGACTTCGTGGCGGACGCGTTCGCGCGCGAGGAGGCGAGGCCGGGCACGAAGCCCCGGCCCCGCCGGTGAGCAGGGTCAGTAGACCTTGTCGCCCTTCTGCACGCCGAAGCCAGAGGCCGGCAGCTGGACGCCGTTCACCGTCGTCCCGCCGTTGTGGATGGCGGGGAACATGGGCTCCATGCTCTGCGGGAACCCGAACGTGGGCTTCGTGAGCTCATCCAGCCGGGCCATCTCCTCGGCCGTGAGCTTCACGTCGGCGGCCTTCACGTTGTCCTCCAGCTGCGCGATCCGCCGCGCGCCGATGATGGTCGAGCCCACGCCCGGCTTCGCCATGACCCATGCCAGCGCCACGCGCGCCGGGGTGCTCTCATGCGCCCGGGCGATGGCCTCCAACGCGTCGACGACCGTGTAGGTCTTCTCGTTCAGGAAGGGCTCGATGAAGGCGCCGCGGTCGCCCTTCAGCTGGCCCGCGTTCTTGCGGGTGTACTTGCCGCTGAGCGCGCCGCTCTTGAGCGGGGACCACGGGGTGATGCCCAGCCCGTGCTCCAAAGCCATGGGGACCAGCTCCTGCTCCACGCTGCGCTCGAGCAGCGAGTATTCGATCTGCAACCCGATGAAGGCCGACCAGCCCCGGAAGCGCGCGGTGACGTTGGCCTCGACGACCTTCCAGGCAGGCGTGTCGGAGACGCCCAGGTAGCGGACCTTGCCGGCCCGGACTAGGTCCTCGAGCGCGGCCATCGTCTCGTCGATGGGCGTGTGCTTGTCCCAGTTGTGCAGCCAGTAGAGGTCGATGTAGTCGGTCTGCAGGCGGCGGAGCGAGTTCTCGCACGCAGAGATGATGGACTTGCGGCCGGAGCCGCCCCCGTTCGGGTCGCCGGGGTAGAGGTTGCCGCTGAACTTCGTGGCGATGACCAGGCGGTCGCGCCGGGCGGCGTGCCTGCCCACATGGTCACCGATGATCTTCTCGGAATGGCTCTTCGTGTAGAAGTTCGCCGTGTCGATGAAGTTGCCGCCCAGTTCGATGAAGCGGTCGATGATGTGCTGGGACTCCTCCACGCTGGTGCCCCAGCCAAGGTCTTCACCGAACGTCATCGCACCAAGGCACAGCGGGCTCACGCGCAGGCCGGAGCGGCCGAGCGTCACGTAGTGGTCGAGAGGCATGGGGTCTCCAGGGGATGTGTTACCGTTTCAGGGAGGCCGAATTGGTTCAGCCTTGAATTGATTTAATTTTGTACCAATTTCCGCGCAAGGGCCCATGTCGAAGATCGACCCGGCGAAGATCTGGTCGCTGAACTACAACCTGTTGATGTCGGTCATCGCGGGGGTCTCCCCCGACATCTCCGGGTTGGGTTTGGACACGAAGGAGCTGTTCGTGCTGTCGCAGGTGGAGGAGCACCCCTACCCGGCCGAGTTGGCGGCGACCCTGAGCATGCCGAAGCCAACCATCACGGTGTACGTGAAGCGGCTGGAGGCGGCGGGCTTCCTGCGCCGGGAGATTGATGCCGAAGACCTGCGGCGGCACCGGCTCCAGGTCACCCCTGCCGGACGCAAGGTGACGGCGAAGGGGCTCACGCTGCTGTCGGAGGCGTTCGGCGCGAGGCTCGGCCGCTTGAGTGCGGCGGAGCAGGCCGAGCTGCGGAGCCTGCTCGAGAAGATGAGCTGACCGGCGGCTTGAATCCAGCCGATCCCCTGGTGCTTGATTCCGTCCATGACGCCGAGACGGTTTCCGTCCGGCCGGGAGTTCCCCACACATGCAGACGCGTCGCGCGGGTGAAGTGATTCTGGGTGCACTGGTGTGCTGGATGCTCGCTGCCTGCGGCGGCGGCGACAAGGTGAAGGTCCGGGGCCACGTCACCAATGGAGGGGGCCAGCAGTCGCAGGGGCTCACCGACGGCGCGCCCGCGCTGGCCGGGGACGGAACGGTCGCGGCGGCGGCCACGGTGCGGATCAGCCGCGTGGTGGCGTCCGGCGACCTGACGACGCTGGCGGAGGCCGACGTCGCGGCGGATGGCAGCTACACGCTGGAGCTGGAGGACCCGGGTCAGCGGCTGATCATCGAGGCGGTGAACGCGTCCCAGGTCACGGTGGGCTCCGCGGTGCTGGACTCCACGGCGCCGCAGTCCGGTCAGGACGTGCGCACGGCGCCGCCCATCACGAGTGAGTCCTCGCTGGAGGCGGAGGTCTTCGTCCAGATGGTGCGGGACGGGGACTCGCCGGAGGGCGTGGACACGGTGGACCTGCGCGCGCGGCTGAACGCGGAGCAGGCGGCGGCGGTGCGCGGCCAGCTCAAGGCGACGGCGGCGGAGTCGGTGGAGGCGCTCGGCGCGGCGGTGAGGGCTGCGCAGGCGACGCGGATCAAGGCGTATGCCCGGGCGGGAGTGGTCGTCACGCAGGAGCAGCTCTTCAGCGCGTCGCTGGACGCGTCCGCGCAGTTGGACGCGGCGCTGGATGCGGGAGGACCGTCCGCGGCGGGCGCCTACGACACGTTCTTCGCGGCGGTGCGCGCGGCCACGCCCCAGGCGAACGACGCTCAGGACCAGCAGGCGGAGCGAGAGGCCAGCGTGTCCTACCGCATCGCGGTGGACGCGCGGCTGTCCTCGGGAGCGGGGATCGCGGTCGCGGACACGTCGGTGCGGGCCGCAGCCGCGCTGGAGGCCCGGGCCACCGAGGCCGCCGTGAAGGCCCTGCTCCAGGGCGCGAGCGCCGCCGACCTGACGTTGCAGCAGGCGAACACCGCCGCCACGTCGCTGCGCGCGAACCTCTCCTCCGCCACGTCGGCCAGCGCCGCCGCGACGGCCTGGACGACCTACAACACCCAGCTCGCCACCGGCGGCAGCGCGACCGTGATGGGCGCGCAGCTGGGGGTGACGAGCAGCAACCAGCTCGCCTTCGATTCGGCGGTGCACGCGGGAGCGCAGGCGGGTGCGACGCTCGAAGCCGCGTTGGGCACGGTGCTGGAACAGTCCGGCAAGGCGCCCGCCACGACGCTCGCGGACGCGGTGGTCAACGCCTACGCCACCTATGACGCCGCGGTGCGCGGCGGCGCCACCGCCACCCTGACGGCCTTCGGCCCCAAGGCCACCACCGGCGTGGAGCTGCTGATCATCTCCGAGGGCTCGTTCCGCCTGCGGTAGGTGTGGCGCCGTCCTCCGCTCGCTGCTCCTCCCGCCGCAGCGAGCGGTCCAGCACGAAGGTCCCGAATGGCACCAGCGACGCGCCGAATGCCGCGAGCGAACGGCGCGCCGTCCAGCCGTGTTCGGAGGCCGCGCGGAACAGGGACGACACGAAGAGCAGGAACAACAGCCCGTGGACGCTGCCGGTAATCCGCACCGCCAGGGGCTGATCCAACAGGTACTTCACCGGCATCGCGATGAAGAGCAGCCCCAGGAAGGACATCCCCTCCAGGAAGGCCACCCATCGTAGTTGTCTCAGCGCATTCATGTGTCCACCCAGGGCCAGCGCGGCCGGAAGACCATCAGCACCAGCACGCAGAAGAACGGCACGGCCGCCAGCAGCGACACCGCCAGCGTGCGCCGCCCGGTGGACGCCATGGCCACCAGTGCCAGCTGCGACACCAGCGACAGCGTCAACCCGCCCAATATCCACGCCTCCGTCAGCGCGATGTTGAACTGGAGCGTGAGCAGGTAGCCCGCCGTCCACGTCACCACCAACCCCGGTGACGCGATGGCGTGCACCGCGCGCTTGCGGTCCCCGGACTCCGTCGCGGCCAGCGCCCCCACGAGCCCGCCGCCGTAAAGCACCACACCCACGAACTTCAGCAGGAGCAGCAAGCGATAGAGCAACACCCGGAACCCTCACCGTGAGCCCGTCAGTCCCCGTCCGTATGACACGGGTTCCGCCCCCAGCGTGAGTGGCGGAAACGCCATCTTTCGACGACTTCCCGCCACGACTCGGTGGCTGGCGGGAACACCCCCACCCTGTCATCTTCCCGCCATGCACACCGTGGCCATCGTCGCGCTGGATGGAGTGGTGCCCTTCGACCTCTCGATTCCCACCGAGGTCTTCGGCCGCGTGCGGCTGCCGGACGGCCGCGCGGGCTACCAGGTCCGCGTCTGTAGCGTGACGCCAGAGGTCCATGCGGGCGCGTTCCAACTGAAGACCCGCCACGGTCTGGGCGCGCTGGCTCGCGCGGACACCATCGTTCTTCCGGGCATCTCGGATGTCTCCGCGCCCGTTCCACCCCAGCTCCTGAAGGCGCTCCGCGCGGCGGCGCATAGAGGCGCGCGAATCGCGTCCATCTGCTCAGGGGCGTTCATCCTGGCCGCGACCGGGCTGCTCGACGGACTGCGCGCCACCACCCACTGGATGGGCACGGAGGAGCTGGCCCGGCGTCATCCCCGCGTCCAGGTGGATCCGAACGTCCTCTACGTCGACAACGGCCAACTGCTCACCTCCGCGGGCGCGGCGGCGGGCCTGGACCTGTGCCTGCACCTGGTGCGGCGCGACCATGGCTCCGCCGTGGCGGCGGACGCGGCGCGGCTGGCCGTGATGCCGCTGGAGCGCGACGGCGGCCAGTCCCAGTTCATCACCCACGCTCCGCCCTCACCGGAAGGCGCGTCGCTGGAGCCACTCCTGCGCTGGATGGAGGACCACCTGCACCGCCCGCTCACGCTCCCGGCCCTCGCTCGGAAGGCGGCGATGAGCGAGCGCACCCTGAGCCGCCGCTTCCGGGAACAGACCGGCACCACGCCGCTCCAGTGGCTCCTGCGCGCCCGCGTGCGCCGCGCCCAGCACCTGCTGGAGACCACCGGCCGGTCCGTGGAGGCCGTCGCTCAAGAGGTGGGCTTTCACTCGCCCACCACCTTCCGCGAACACTTCCATCGCTTCGTCACCACCAGCCCTCTCGCCTACCGCCGTGCGTTCCGGGGAGGAGCCCGCCTCAGTGCTGGTGGCCGAAGCGCACCTCCACCTCCGGGTGCGCCGCGACGAAGGCGCGCAGCTTCTTGAAGCTCTCCACGCCACGCGGCCCGTCCTCCGTGAAGGTGCCCGGCTCCACGTCGTGCTCCCAGCCCCAGCGCGTGTGGCTGGCGTCGCCCAGCAGCAGCACCGGCCCCTTCGTGGAACGCACGAGGTACGCGGTGCTGCCCGGCGTGTGCCCCGGCACCCAGAGCGCCCACACGGAAGCATCCCCGAAGATGTCCACCGCTCCGTCGAAGAGGCCCTTCTCGTCCGCCGTGTAGTTCCACTCCGACAGCGCCGGCTTGCCCTCCAGCGCGCGGTCCGTGGCGCCTTGCACCACCAGGTTCCGGAAGGCGCGCAGGCCCGCCTCGCCCGGGCCGGTGTACACGGGCGTCCCCGCCGGCGCGTCCGCCATGCCGCTGATGTGGTCCGGGTGCAGGTGCGTGAGGAAGACGCCGGAGAGCGGCTGGGGCTGCTTCGCCAGCCACTCGCCCAGGGGCGCCAGCACCTTCATCTTCTCCATGTGCATCGCGCTCGTGATGATGCCGCCCAGCGCCGAACGGTCCGGCGCGTCCCGCAGCGCCGTCTCCACGCCGGTGTCCACGATGTACATCCCCTGCGTCGGGTGGCGCAGCGCGTGGAAGAAGACCTGCACGGGCTCGTCCCCGTCCTCCAGGTGCGCCGCCTTCGCCGCCGGGTGGTCCAGGTTGATGAGCCCACTCCGGTCCACGGCCCAGTCGCACGAGGTGACGGTCTCCAGTTCCACCGGGCCCGGCACGTCCAGCTCCGCGAGCAGCGCGTCCGCCGGCCGCGTCACGCCGAGCGCGGACTTCTGGACGGCGTGCGAGGACGTGGCGCAGCCGGTGGTGAACCCGGCGAGACCGAGGCAGAGCGCGAGCAGGGTCGACTTCATGGCGGACTCCTTCTTCCTTCCGGCGCGAGGCACCGGGCGTTCGGGACAGGCGGCAAGATGCGCGATGCACCCGTGGATGGAAATCCGCGAAAACGGCATGATGCCATCCATTCATGGATATCTCCTGGGACGACGCCCGGCTGTTCCTCGCCATCGCGGAGACGGGCAGCTTCAGCGGGGCCGCGCGGCGGCTGCGCATCGGACAGCCCACGGTGAGCCGCCGGCTGGCCGCGCTGGAGTACGCGGTGGGCTCGGCGCTGTTCCGCCGCAGCGTGGATGGCGCGGCGCTCACGGCGGCGGGTGAGCGGCTGCTCGTGCCCGCGAAGAAGATGGCGGAGTGGGCCGGAGAGCTGCACCGCGCGGCGGAGTCCGCGGACAGCTCACCCCGGGGCATCGTGCGCGTGACGGCCACGCCCTTCATGAGCTTCGACTTCGTGGCCCCCTTCGCCGCCTTCGTCTCCCAGAAGCACCCGGGCCTGCGCCTGGAGGTGCAATCCCAGATTCAATACCTGGACCTGGGGCGCGGTGAGGCGGACCTCGCGCTGCGCGGACGGCCTCCCACGAGCGCGGACCTGAAGCTCGTGGACACGCTGGAGGTCCCCAACGCCATCTTCGTGTCCAAGGCCCTCAAGGCCCGGCTGCCAAGGAACGTGTCGCTCCAGCAGCTGCCCTGGGTGGCCTGGGCGCCCCCCTTCGAAGCCGTCCCGCCCAACCCTCAACTGGAGTCGATGATCCCCGGCTTCGCCCCGTCCTTCACGGCGGACAACTACCTGGTGATGCTCTCGGCGGCGGAGGCCGGCCTGGGCGCGATGGTGATGGCGCGCATGGCGCACCGCTTCACCCGCCCCACGCAGCTGGTGCCGCTGGAGCTGGACCTGGGGCCCTTCTCCCGGAGCCAGACCCACCTGGTGTGCGCGAAGTCCGCGCTCGATATTCCCCGGGTGCGGCGCGTGTCGGAGCTGCTGATGGAGGAGTTCCAACGAATTCGCCTGGGTCGATGAAAACCCCCAACGGCCGGCAGCCCGCGTATTGTGCCCGCCATGCAATCCGCTCGACCCGCCGCAGCATCCTACGTCCTCATCGATGCCGAGAACGTCGATTGGGCCGTCTCCAACATCGTCGGGCGCAAGCCCGAGCCCCAGGACCGGGTGCAGTTCGACCGGCTGGTCGCCTTCTGCGACACGTACTTTCCCAAGCCCGTGCGCTGCGTGGTGGTGCTCAACGCGCGTGGCGAGCAGCTGCCGGACGCGATGATTGGCTTCGTGCGCGCGCTGAAGTCCGCGGGCTGTGAGGTGGCGCTGCTGCACGGCCGGACGGATCAGAAGGTCGTGGACCTGGGCATCCTCAAGCTCCTGGAGAACATCCGCACCCAGCGCCCGGGAGCGGCGGTGGGCCTGGCCAGCCATGACGGCGCGGACTTCGCGGAGGCGCTCAAGCCCCTGCTGGAGGAGAAGCGCCAGGTCGCCGTGCTCGGCCTGCGCGAGTACGTGAGCCAGAAATTCCGCGAGCTCACCCCCATGGGCCTGAAGGTCGTGGACCTGGAGCTCAACGCCCGCGTGTTCCAGCGCCCCCTTCCCCGGCTGCTGCCGGTCAACGTGGACGAGTTCGATCCTTCGCTGTTCGTCTAGCCGCGGTTTCCCTTCCGGAGTCCGTCCATGTCATCCGAGTCCGTCCCCCAGCGCGGCGCCGCGTCCGCTTCGCTGCACGCCCTGCTGGAAGCGGAGTGGCAGTACTCGCTCCAGCAGTACCCCACCTACGCGTCGCTCCTGGGGGACCGGCGCTGGAATGACCGATGGGATGACCTGAGCCTCACGGCGCTGGAGGCGGATCACCAGCACAGCCACGCCGTGCTGCGCCGGCTCCAGGACGTGGACCGCGCCGCGCTGGACAGCGACGCGGACCGGCTGCACCTGGACCTCTTCCGCCGGATGCACGAGACCTGGATTGAAGAGTACGGGGTGAAGAGTCACCTCCTGCCCTTGAACCAGATGGGGTGCCTGCCGGAGGGGCTCAAGATGCCGCCGGGCCTCCAGACGGCGTACCAGTTGGCGGACACCCTGCGCTTCGAGACGGTGCGGGACTACGAGGACTGGGTGAAGCGGCTGGAGGGCTTCGGCGCCTACGCGGATCAGGTGGTGGCGCTGATGCGCGAGGGCATGCGCCAGCACCGCATCCACCCGCGCATCGTGCTCCAGCGCATCCCGCCGCAGTTGGAGCGGCAGGTGGTGAAGGATCCGACCCAGAGCGGCTTCTACGGTCCCTTCACCCGCATGCCGAAGGAGTTCTCTCCGGAGGACGCGCGGAGGCTCTCGCAGGCGGGGCGCGACGCCATCGCGAACACCGTGGTGCCCGCGCTCAAGCGCGCCCTGGACTTCGTCACCACGGAGTACCTGCCCGCCGCGCCGGAAGACGTGGGCGTGTGGCAGTTCCCGGACGGCGAGGCGATGTACACGGTGCTCGCGCGCCGGCACACGACGACGCGCCTGACGCCCGAGGAGATCCACGCGATGGGGCTCGCGGAGGTCCAGCGGCTGCGCGCGGAGATGGACGCGGTGATGGCGCGCACGGGCTACACCGGCACGCTCCAGGGCTTCTTCGAGAAGCTGCGCACGGAGACGCGCTTCTACGAGCCCACGGGCGAGTCGCTGCTCGCGCGCTACCGGGCGCTGGCCCGCCGCATCGATCCGCTGCTGCCGCGGCTGTTCCGGACGATGCCGAAGACCCCCTACGTGGTCGAACCCATCGCGGAGGCCATGGCCCCGGACGTGACGACGGGCTTCTACTTCCCGGCCGCCGCGGACGGCTCGCGCCCGGGCACCTTCCAGGTGAACCTCTACCGCCCGGAGACGCGGCCCGTCTGGGAGATGGTCCCCCTGACGCTGCACGAGGCCGTGCCCGGCCACCACTTCCAGGTGTGCCTGGCCAACGAGCAGACGGACGTGCCGGACTTCCGCCGCTTCACATCCTACGTGGCCTTCGATGAAGGCTGGGCGCTGTACAGCGAGTCCCTGGGCGACGAGCTGGGCCTGTACGACGACCCGCACGACAAGTTCGGCCAGCTCGCCTACGAGATGTGGCGCGCGGTGCGGCTGGTGGTGGACACCGGCCTGCACGCGAAGCGGTGGACGCGGAAGCAGGCGCTGGACTTCTTCATGGAGAACGCGCCCCGCCAGGAGCTGGACGTCACCAACGAGGTGGACCGCTACATCGCGTGGCCCGGCCAGGCGCTGGCGTACAAGGTCGGCCAGCTGCGGATCCGCGCGCTGCGGGACAAGGCGGAGGCCGCGCTGGGGACGCGCTTCGACGTGAAGGCCTTCCACGACGTGGTGCTCCTGACGGGCTCCCTTCCGCTGGACGTGCTGGAGGCGAAGGTCGACGCGTGGGTGGCTCGGGAGTCCGCGTGAAGCGTCCGCTCGTCGCCGGGCTCCTGCTGGGAGGCGTGGCCCTGCTGGCGATGGCGGCCTGGGTCGCGGTGCGCAGCGCGCGCTACATCTCCCAGGAGGTGCACCCGCCCCGGCAACCGGTGGGCAGTCCTCCCAAGGACGCGGAGTTCGCGGGCCTGCGCGACGTGGCGTTCCAGGACCGTGACGGCCTCCAGCTCAAGGGCTGGTACCTGCCGCCACGCGACGGGGCGCTCGTCGTCCTGGTCCATGGCCTGTCGGGCAACCGCACGCAGCTCCTGCCCGAGGCGCGGTTCCTGGCGAAGGCCGGGTACGGGCTGGTGCTCTTCGACCTGGGCGCGCACGGCGAGAGCGGCGGCACGGTGTCCACGTACGGCGACCGCGAGGCGGCCCAGGTGCGGGCGGCGGTGGACTTCGCCGCGCTCCAGCCGGAGGTGGATGCGAAGCGCATCGGCGCGCTCGGGTTCTCCCTGGGGGGCTACTCCGTGCTGAAGGCCGCGGCGGAGGATCCGCGCCTCAAGGCCGTGGTGGTGGAGGCCGCGGCGGTGGCCCCCGCGCAGGCGCTCCAGGACGAGCTGGGGCATTGGGGTCCCCTGGGCCTGTGGCCGGCGCTGGGGGTGATGAAGCGCGCGGGCGTGGACGTGAACGCCGTGCAACCCGCGCGGGACATGGCCGCGCTCGCGGGCCGCCCCGTGCTGCTGGTGGCAGGCGAGTCGGATCCATGGGTGCCGGACGCAGCCCTGGAAAACCTGCTTCGCCAGGGTCAGGGCCCCTGGGAGAAGTGGCGTGTGCCGGGCGCGGGGCACGAAAGCTACGTGCAGGCCTCCCCCGAAGAATATCCACGCAGGGTGGTGGCGTTCTTCTCGCGCTTTCTCTGAATGTGGAGGTTGGGAAGCAGCCGAGGGGCCGGCTGGATGTAAGGAATCTGCCCAGACGCGATCATTCCATTCCAGGCATGGCATGCTGCGCGGCCGGGTTGGCCCGTCTTTCCCATCCTCATCAATATCAAACGCTCGGAACCTGACGGTCGGATGGCCCGGGGGGAAAAGTCCGTGGACGCAGCGCTCATGCAGACAGTGGTGGCGCGTTTCACCGCGCAAGCGTCCCGGACGCCTGACACCGAGGCGGTCCGGTTCGAGGGAGTGGGGCTGACGTACGCGGCGCTGGACCGCCGCTCCAACCAGCTGGCCCACCATCTGCGCGGCCTGGGCGTCACCACGGATGTGCTCGTGGGCGTGTGCCTGGAGCGCTCGGTGGAGATGGTGGTGGCGGTGCTGGCCGTGCTCAAGGCTGGCGGCGCGTATCTGCCATTGGACCCGGCCTATCCCGCGCCACGTCTGGCTTTCATGCTGGAGGACGCGAAGGCGCCGGTGCTGCTCACCCAGGCGAAGCTGCGCGCCGGCCTGCCTGCCTTCGCGGGCCCGGTGCTGTGCCTGGACGAGTCCCCTGCCCTCTTCGCTCCGGAGGCTCTGGCCTCCCCGGTGGACGCCTCCAGCCTGGAGGGGCTGGCCTACGCCATCTACACGTCCGGCTCCACGGGCACGCCCAAGGGCGTGGCCATGGGACACCGGCCGCTCGCCAACCTCATCGCGTGGCAGCTGGGGCAGTCCATCGCGGGGCCGGGCACGCGCACGCTGCAGTTCTCCCCGCTGTCCTTCGACGTGTCGTTCCAGGAGCTGTTCGGCACCTGGTGCTCCGGCGGGACGCTGGTGCTGGTGCGGAACGCGCTGCGGCTGGACGCCGTGCTGCTGTTGCAGTTGCTGGCGGACGAGCGCGTGGAGCGGCTGTTCCTGCCCTTCATCGCGCTGCAGAACCTGGCGGAGATCGCCACCTCGCACCAGAAGGTGCCGCCCGCCCTGCGCGAGGTCGTCACCGCGGGCGAGCAGCTCCAGGTGACGCACCACCTGCGCGCGTTCTTCTCCGCGCTGCCGGGCTGCGCGCTGCACAACCACTACGGCCCGTCGGAGACACACGTCGTCTCCAGCTACGTGCTCCGGGGCTCGCCCGACACGTGGCCCGCGCTGCCGCCCATTGGCAAGGCGGTGGACGGCTGCGAGCTGCTGGTGCTGGACGAGCAGAAGAAGCCCGTGCCGCAGGGCGAGTCCGGCGAGCTGTTCCTCGCGGGCGTGTGCCTGGCGAAGGGCTACCTGCACCGCGAGGCGCTGACGGCGGAGCGCTTCGTGCCGCACCCGCTCAAGCCCGGCACCAGCGAGCGCGCGTACAAGACGGGCGACCTGGCGCGCGTGCTGCCGGACGGCAACGTGGAGTTCCTGGGCCGCATCGACGGCCAGGTGAAGGTGCGCGGCTACCGCATCGAGCTGGGCGAGATTGAGGTCGCGCTGGGCAGCCACCCGGCGGTGAAGCAGGTGGCGGTGGTGGCGCGCGAGGACGTGCCCGGCGACAAGCGGCTGGTCGCATACATCGTCCCGGACGGAACGCTGGAGCACGCGGCCGGAGCGCTGCGGCGCCACCTGTCCACGCGGGTGCCGGACTACATGGTGCCCTCCGCGTTCGTGGTGATGGACGCGCTGCCGCGCACGCCCAGCGGGAAGATTGACCGCCGCGGCCTGCCCGCCCCGCTGCCCACGCGGCCGGAGCTGCAGCAGGCGTTCGTCGCGCCGCGCTCGCCGCTGGAGCGCACGCTC
This sequence comes from Corallococcus sp. M7, assembly GCF_054512695.1. Classification (NCBI taxonomy): domain Bacteria; kingdom Pseudomonadati; phylum Myxococcota; class Myxococcia; order Myxococcales; family Myxococcaceae; genus Corallococcus; species Corallococcus sp. M7. The sequence goes on along the minus strand of NZ_CM137252.1, from coordinate 3,427,850 downwards.
GCGGACGCGTGGGCGCAGCTGTTGCGCATCGACCGGGTGGGCGTGCACGACAGCTTCTTCGAGCTGGGTGGCAACTCGCTGCTCGCGCTCCAGTGCGTGGCGCGGCTGCGGCAGGCGCACGGGCTGGAGATCCCCATCGTCCAGCTGTTCCAGTCCCCCACGGTGGCGCAACTGGCAGCCGTGCTGACGGGGGATGCGTCGAAGCCGTCGCTGCGTCAGCAGGTGGAGTCGCGGCAGTCGAAGCGGCGGCAGGCGGGGGGCGGCGCGGAGCCGGTGGCCATCATCGGCATGGCGGGCCGCTTCCCGGGCGCGCCCGACCTCGAGACGTTCTGGAAGAACCTGGTGGGCGGCGTGGAGTCCGTCGCCACCTTCACGCGCGAGGAGGTGGACCCGTCCGTGCCCGCCGTCGAGCGCGACGCCCCCGAGTACGTGCGGGCGCGCGGCATCCTGGACGGCGTGGAGCTGTTCGACGCGGCCTTCTTCGGCATCACGCCGAAGGAGGCGCAGGTGATGGATCCGCAGCAGCGCCTGTTCCTGGAGACGGCGTGGGAGGCGCTGGAGTCCGCCGGCTGCGTGCCGGAGACCTACCCCGGCCTCATCGGTGTCTTCGCGGGCACGCACAACAACAGCTACCAGCCGCTGCACGTGCTGCCCCGGCAGGACATCGTGGGCCGGGTGGGCGCCTTCCAGGCGATGGTGGCCAACGAGAAGGACTACGTGGCCACCCGCGTCGCGCACAAGCTGGACCTGCGCGGCCCCGCGCTGTCGCTCAACACCGCGTGCTCCACGTCGCTGGTCGCGGTGGCGCAGGCCTTCTGGGCGCTCCAGACGCACCAGTGCGACGTGGCGCTCGCGGGCGGCGCGTCCGTGACGGTGCCGCAGAAGTCCGGCCACCTGTACCAGGAGGGCGGCATGCTCTCCCAGGACGGGCACTGCCGCCCCTTCGACGCGCAGGCCACCGGCACCCTCTTCAGCGACGGCCTGGGCGCGGTGGTGCTCAAGCGCCTGTCGGACGCGCAGGCGGACGGTGACGTCATCCACGCCGTCCTGCGCGGCGTGGGCATCAACAACGACGGCGCGGCCAAGGTGAGCTTCGCGGCGCCGGGCGTGGAGGGCCAGGCCACCGCCATCGCGACGGCGCACGCGAACGCGGGCATCGACCCTCGCACCATCCGCTACGTGGAGGCGCACGGCACGGCGACGCCGCTGGGCGACCCCATCGAGGTCGAGGCGCTGTCGCAGGCGTTCCGCGCGCACACGTCCGACACGGGCTTCTGCGCCATCGGCTCGGTGAAGAGCAACTTCGGCCACCTCACCGCCGCGGCGGGCGTGGCGGGCCTGTTGAAGACGGTGCTCTCGCTGAAGCACCGCGAGCTGCCGCCGACGCTGCACTTCCAGACGCCCAACCCCAAGATCGACTTCCCGCGCAGCCCCTTCTTCGTGCAGGCGAAGCGCTCCGCGTGGCCGGAGGGCACGGGCCCCCTGCGCGCGGGGGTGAGCTCGTTCGGCGTGGGCGGCACCAACGCGCACGTCGTGGTGGAGGAGGCTCCGGAGCGTCCGGCCTCCGGTCCGTCGAAGCCGCGACAGCTCCTCACGCTGTCGGCGAAGACGCCCGCGGCCGTGACGCAGGCGGCGCTGCGGCTGGCCGCGCACCTCCAGGCGCATCCGGAGGATTCACTCGCGGACGTGGCGCACACGCTGGCCACGGGGCGCAAGGCGTTCCCGTTCCGCCGCGCCGTGGTGGCGGGCACGCATGAGGAAGCGATTCGGGCGCTGACGGCCGCCGAGCCGGAGGCCTCCGGGCTGGAGTCCACGCCGCCGGTCGCGTTCCTCTTCCCGGGACAGGGCTCGCAGCACCCGGACATGGCGCACGGGCTGTACCGCCACGCGCCGGCCTTCCGCGCCACGGTGGATGCGTGCGCGGAGGTGCTCAAGCCGCTGCTCGGGCGCGACCTGCGCGAGGTGCTCTTCCCCAAGGACCCGGAGTCTCCCGAGGCCGCGGAGGCGCTGCGCCAGACGTCGTTCGCGCAGGCGGCGCTGTTCACGGTGGAGTACGCGCTCGCGCAGCTCTGGTGGAGCTGGGGTGTGCGGCCGGGCGCGCTCGTGGGCCACAGCGTGGGCGAGTTCGTCGCCGCGTGCCTCGCGGGTGTCTTCACTCTGGAGGACGCGCTGCACCTGGTGGCGAAGCGCGGCCAACTGATGCAGGCCCAGGCGCCGGGCAGCATGCTGTCGGTGCGCCTGTCCGCGGAGGCGGTGACGCCCCGGCTGACGGACGGGCTGGCCATCGCTTCGGACAACGGACCGCGCCTGTGCGTGGTGTCCGGGCCCACGGAGGCCGTGCAGCGGCTCCAGGCCGCGCTGGAGGCGGAGGGCACCGCGTGCCGGATGCTCCAGACGTCGCACGCGTTCCACTCGCCGATGATGGACGCCGCGGTGGCGCCCTTCCTGGAGACGCTGAAGGGCGTGCGCCTGTCCGAGCCGCGCATCCCCATCGTCTCCACCGCGACGGGCACGTGGCTGAAGGCCTCCGAGGCGACGTCCCCTGAGTACTGGGCGCGGCACCTGCGCGACACGGTCCGCTTCTCTCCCGCGCTGCGCACGCTCTGGGACAAGGGCGACCACCTGCTGTTGGAGGTGGGGCCGCGCGTGACGCTCGCCACGCTGGCGCGGCAGCAGGCCACGGCCGACCAGCGCTCGCGGGTGTTCGCCTCCCTGGGCGAGTCCACCGGGGATGCCGCGGACTGGACCGCCCTCTTGACCGCCGCGGGCCAGCTCTGGCGCCGGGGCGTGGCCCTGGACTGGCGGGCCTTCCACGCCGACGAACAGCGCCAGCGCGTCACCCTTCCCACGTATCCCTTCCAGCGGCAGCGCCACTGGATCGACCTTGAGCGGGCGCCCGTGCCCGCCCCCACCCTCTTCACCGGAGCCTCCGTGAGTCCCGCCCCCGTTCCCCGTGCCGAGCGTCTCGTCCCCACCCTGCGCAACCTCTTCGAGGAGCTGAGCGGCCTGGAGCTGGCCGACGCGGATCCGGGCGCGAGCTTCCTGGAGCTGGGGCTCGACTCGCTGGTGCTCACGCAGGCGGCGCTCGCGGTGCAGAAGCAGTTCGGCGTGAAGGTGACGTTCCGGCAGCTCCTGGAAGAGGTCCCGTCGCTGGGACAGCTCGCCGCGTTCCTCGACGGCCGCATGCCGGCGGAGGCCGCGCCTGCCCCGGTGGCCGCCGCGCCGGCCGCGCAGCTCACCGCGAACATCCTCGGACAGCCGCAGGTCGCCCCGTCCGCGGGCGCCGCGTTCCCCGCGCAGGCCGCGCCTGCCGTCGGTGCCTTCCCCGCCCAGGGCGCGCCTGCGCAGTTCGCCGCCGCCGGTGCCGCGTTCCAGGCCCAGGCGATGGCCGCACCCGCCGGCAGCCTCCAGGCGGTCGTCGCGCAGCAGCTGTGGCTGATGACCCAGCAGCTCGCGCTGTTGTCCGGCCAGCCCGCGCAGGCCGTGGCCCCGCAGGCCTTCGCCCCGGCGCCCACCGCGCAGCCGCAGCCCGTGCAGGCCCAGGCGGAGCAGGCTCCCGCCGCGCAGCCGCAGGCCGCCGCTCCTGCTCCGGCCGCCGCGCCGGAGGAGGCCGACCTCAAGGGCCCGGTGAAGTACGACGTGAAGAAGGCCTTCGGCGCCATCGCGCGCATCAGCCTGGCTCCGAAGGACACGCTCACGCTCCGCCAGCAGACGTTCCTGGAGGACTTCACCCGCCGCTACAACACGAAGACGCAGGGCTCCAAGCGCTACGCCCAGGAGAACCGCGCCCAGCTGTCGGATCCGCGCGTGGTGACGGGCTTCCGCCCGCTGCTCAAGGAGCTCATCTACCCGCTGACCGTGAACCGCTCCAAGGGCTCCAAGCTCTGGGACGTGGACGGCAACGAGTACCTGGACGCGCTCAACGGCTTCGGCTCCGTGATGTTCGGCCACGCGCCGGACTTCATCACCCAGGCCGTGCACCAGCAGGTGAACGACGGCTACGAGCTGGGGCCCATGCACCCGCTGGCCGGCGAGGTCGCGAAGCTCGTCTGTGAGTTCACCGGCGCGGACCGCGCGGCGCTCTGCAACACCGGCTCCGAGGCGGTGATGGGCGCGATGCGCATCGCCCGCACCGTCACCGGCCGCAGCACCATCGCCATCTTCACCGGCAGCTACCACGGCATCTTCGACGAGGTGCTGGTGCGCGGCACCAAGAGCCTGCGCACCGTGCCGGCCGCCCCGGGCATCATGGCGGGCGCGGTGCAGGACGTGCTGGTGCTGGACTACGGCACGCCGGAGTCGCTCGAAATCCTGCGCGCCCGCGCGGACTCGCTGGCCGCCATCATGGTGGAGCCCGTGCAGAGCCGCCGCCCGGACTTCCAGCCGCGCGAGTTCCTGCACCAGCTGCGCGACCTCACCCAGAAGTCCGGCTCCGTCTACATCTTCGACGAGGTCATCACCGGCTTCCGCATGCACCCGGGCGGCGCCCAGGCCATCTTCGGCGTGCAGGCGGACGTGGCCACCTACGGCAAGGTCGTGGGCGGCGGCATGCCCATTGGCGTCATCGCGGGCAAGCGCCCGTTCATGGACGCGCTGGACGGCGGCCACTGGCAGTTCGGCGACGACTCCGTGCCCACGGTGGGCGTGACGTACTTCGCGGGCACCTTCGTGCGCCACCCGCTGGCGCTCGTCGCCGCGAAGGCCGCGCTGGAGCACATGAAGGCCGCGGGCCCGGAGCTCCAGCGCAGCGTGAGCGCCAAGGCGGACAAGCTCGCCAGCACGCTCAACGCGTTCTTCGACGAGGTGGGCGCCCCGCTGCGCATCAAGCACTTCGGGTCGCTGTGGAAGACGTTCGTCACGTCGGACGTCGCCAACGCGGACCTGCTGTTCTGCCTGCTGCGCGACAAGGGCATCCACATCTGGGATGGCTTCCCCTGCTTCTTCACCACGGCGCACTCGGACGCGGACGTGCAGCGCCTCATCACCGCGTTCCAGGACAGCGTCACGGAGCTGCAGGACGCGGGCTTCCTGCCCGGCACGGCCCGTCCCCAGCCGCAGGCCCCCGCCGCCTTTGATTCCAACCAGCCGCCCGTCCCCGGCGCCCGCCTGGGGCGTGATCCGCAGGGCAACCCCGCCTGGTTCGTCCCGCACCCCACGGTGCCCGGCAAGTTCGTCAAGCTGAGCGAGACCCGATGAAGACCCCCGCGACCCCGATTCAGGACCTGCCCGACGACTTCGATCCGTTCGCCGGGCCCGCGCTGCTGCTCACCGCGCCGTCCACCGAGCCCCAGCGCGAGGTGTGGACCGGCGTGCAGATGGGCCCGGACGCGTCGTGCGCCTTCAACGAGTCCATGTCCGTGCGGCTGCACGGCCCGCTCAACGTCGAGTGCCTGCGCGCCGCGCTCCAGGACCTGAGCGAGCGGCACGAAGCGCTGCGCACCACGTTCAGCGCGGATGGCCTCACGCTGTGCGTGGCCGCCTCCACGCCCTTCCCGCTGGAGGTCCTCGCGCTGGACGCGCTGCCGCCCTCCGAGCGCGACGCCCGCGTCCGCGAGCTCGTGGCCCAGGAGGTGGAGACGCCGCTGCCCCTGGAGGCCGGGCCGCTCTTGCGTCCGCGCCTGGCGCGGCTGTCCGCGGAGGAGCACCTGCTGACGCTGACCGCGCACCACATCGTGTGTGACGGCTGGTCCATGGCGGTGATGCTGCGGGACCTGGCGACGTTCTATTCGGCGCACGTGCGGCGCACCCCGCACACGCTGTCGCCCGCGCCCACGTTCAGCGACTACGCCCGCGCGCAGGCCCAGCTGGCCACGACGCCGGAGTACGCCGAGCACGAGCGCTACTGGCTGAAGCAGTTCTCCGGCTCGCTGCCGGTGCTGGAGCTGCCGCTGGACCGGCGCCGTCCGCCGTCCAAGACGTACAGCTCCCGGCGTGAGGACTACGTCCTGGAGCCCGCGCTCGTGGAGCAGCTCAAGCGCGTGGGCGCGAAGCACGGCGGCAGCTTCTTCACCACGCTGCTGGCGGGCTTCAAGGCGCTGCTGCACCGGCTGACGGGGCTGGAGGACGTGGTGGTGGCCATCCCCGCCGCGGGCCAGTCCGTGGCCGGGCTGAAGGACCTGGTGGGCCACTGCGTGAACTCGCTGCCCCTGCGCAGCAACGTCGCCGCGGAGGCGCCCTTCACGCAGGTGCTCAAGCAGCTGCGCACCACGATGCTCGATGCCTACGAGCACCAGGAGTACACGTTCGGCACGCTGCTCAAGCAGCTGGCGCTGCCTCGTGACCCGAGCCGCCTGCCGCTGGTCAACGTGCTGTTCAACGTGGACCAGGCCGTCACGGGCGAGCAGTTGGAGTTCCAGGGCCTCACCTGCACCCTGGGGAGCAACCCGCGCCACTACGAGAACTTCGACCTCTTCATCAACGCGGCCGAGGCCCATGGCCGCGTGGTGCTGGAGTGCCAGTACAACACCGACCTCTTCGATGGCTCCACGGTTCGCCGCTGGATGTCATGTTACGAAGAATTGCTGCGGGGCGTGGTCGCCGACGCGGAAGCGCCCGTGTCGCGCCTGCCGCTCTTGCCCGCAGCTGAGAAGCAGCGCGTGCTGGTGGACTGGAACGCCACGGAGAAGCCGTTCGACCGCGGCGCCTTCGTCCACACGCTCGTGGCCGCTCAAGCACAGGCCACGCCCGACGCGGTGGCTTTGCGCGCGGGGGACGTGACGCTCACGTACCAGCAACTCATCCAGCGCGCCCACCAGGTGGCGAACGCGCTGAAGCAGGAGGGCGTCGCGGCGGGAAGCCTCGTCGGCCTCTTCACGAATCGCGGCGCGGACATGGTGGTGGGCCTGCTGGGCATCCTCGAAGCGGGTGCTGGCTACGTCCCGCTCGACCCCGGCTTCCCGCCCGAGCGTCTGGCCTTCATGGTCGAGGACGCGAAGCTCTCCACCATCCTCACGCAGCAGTCGCTGGTGGCGTCCCTGCCGTCCACGAGCGTGAAGCCCCTGCTCATCGAGGACACGGCTTCGCAGCCCGAGTCCGCGCTCCCTGCGCAGGACGTCACGCCCGAAGCCGTGGCGTACGTCATCTACACGTCGGGTTCGACGGGCAAGCCCAAGGGCGTGCGCGTCCCGCACCGCGCGGTGGTGAACTTCCTGGGCACCATGCAGGAGGCCCCCAGCCTCTGTGCCCAGGACGTGCTGCTGGCCGTCACCACGCTCTCCTTCGACATCGCCGTGCTGGAGCTGCTGCTGCCCCTCACCACCGGTGCCCAGGTGGTGCTCGCCTCGCGCGACACCGCCTCCGACGGTGCGCTGCTCAAGGCCGCGCTGGACTCCAACGCCGTCACCGTCATGCAGGCCACGCCTTCCACCTGGCGCCTGCTGCTGGAGGCCGGCTGGCAGCCGCGCCCCGGCTTCAAGGCCCTTGTTGGTGGCGAGGCCCTTCCTCGCGAGCTGGCCGAAGCGCTCCTCGCCCGCGTCGGCAGCCTGTGGAACATGTACGGACCCACGGAGACCACCGTCTGGTCCACTACGTGGCGCGTGCAGCCGCCCCTCTCCTCCATCCGCATCGGCCGCCCCATCGCCAACACCCAGCTCTATCTCCTCGATGCGCACCTGGCCCCCGTGCCGGTGGGCGTCGCGGGCGAGCTGTACATCGGCGGCGACGGCGTGACGCTGGGCTACCTCCACCGCCCGGAGTTGACGCAGGAGCGCTTCCTGCCCAACCCCTTCCGTGCCGGCGAGCGCATGTACCGCACGGGGGACCTGGCCCGCTGGCTGGCCGACGGCACCGTCGAGTACCTGGGCCGCAATGACTCGCAAGTGAAGCTGCGCGGCTTCCGCATCGAGCTGGGTGAAGTCGAGGCGGCGCTGGCCTCGCATCCGTCCCTCGCCCAGGCCGTGGCCCTCGTCCGCGAGGACCGCCCCGGTGACCGCCGCCTTGTCGCGTATCTCATCGCGCGGCCCGGTCAGGCGATTCCGGCGGATGAAGCCCTGCGCGCGCACCTCAAGCAGGGGCTGCCGGAGTACATGGTTCCGCAGCACTTCGTGGCCCTGCCCGCGCTGCCGCTCACGCCGAACGGCAAGGTGGACCGCAAGGCCCTGCCTTCGCCGCAAGTGGAGTCGCAGGAGGACGCCTACGTCGCTCCTCGCGACGAGACGGAGCAGAAGCTCGCGGCCATCTTCGCGGACGTTCTGGGGCTGCGCCGGGTGAGCGTCACGGCGGACTTCTTCCGTCTGGGCGGCCACTCACTGCTGGCATCGCAGGCCCTCACGCGCGCGAGCCGGGACCTGGACGTCAGCCTCACGCTGCGCCGCATGTTCGAGGCGCCCACCGTGGAGAAGCTGGCCCGGCTGGTGCGCGGCGACGACGGGGCGGCGAGCCCCGCGCAGCGCATTTCCGCCCGCGCTGGCACCGCGCCCGCGCCGCTGTCCCTCATGCAGCAGCGGCTGTGGTTCCTGGAGCAGCTCAACCCGGGCACGGCTGTCTACAACCTGCCCTCCGCGTTCCGCCTCCACGGCGCGCTGGACGTGGGTGCGCTGCGATTCAGCTTCAACAAGCTGCTGGAGCGCCAGTCGTCCCTGCGCACCTTCGTGCGGTGGGACGAGGGCACGCCGGTGCAGCACGTGGCCCCGTCCCTGACGGTGGAGCTGGAACCGGTGGACCTGGAGTCCGTCCCCGCGAACACGCGCGAAGAGGACCTGCTGCGCCGCCTCCAGGCGCTGGCGGACGAGTCCATCCCCATCACCGCCGCGCCGCTGTTCCGGCTGACGCTGTTCCGGCTGGGCGCCAACGAGCACGTCCTCTTCTTCATGCCCCATCACCTCATCTGGGATGGGTGGTCGTTCGACGTGTTCCTGCGCGAGTTGGACATCATCTACTCCGCGCTCACCAAGGGTCAGGAGCCCAAGCTCCCCACCCTGCCCATCCAGTACGCGGACTTCACCGAGTGGCACCGCAACTGGCTCCAGGGCGAGGAGCTGGAGCGGCAGGCGCGCTACTGGAAGGGGAAGCTCTCCGGGAACCTGCCTGCGCTGGAGCTGCCCACGGACAAGCCGCGCCCCGCGCAGATGAGCCTCAAGGGCGGCACGGAGCCCTTCGTCCTCACCGGCGCGGAGGTGGACGCCCTCACGAAGCTGGGCCGGGAGTCCAACGCGACGCTGTACATGGTGCTGCTCACGGCGTTCAAGACGCTGCTGCACCGCTACAGCGGCCAGGAGGACCTGGTCGTGGGCACGCCCATCCGGGGCCGCTCGCATCCGGAGGTCGAGGACCTGCTGGGCTTCTTCGTCAACACGCTCGTGCTGCGCACGCAGCTGGCGCCGGAGCAGACGTTCCGCCAGTTGCTGGAGCGCGTGCGCACCACGTGCATGGAGGCCTTCGGCCACCAGGACATGCCCATCGAGCTGCTGATGCAGCAACTGGGCGTGCAGCGCGACCTGAGCCGCACGCCGCTGTTCCAGACGTTCTTCACCTTCCAGGACGTGCGCAACCGCGGCTCCAGCCTGGGGGATCTCACCTATGGCCAGGTGCACGTGCACGCGCACGCGACGCCGCTGGACCTGAGCTTCTGGGTGAAGGAGACGGCGAACGGCATCGTCGGCGGCATGGACTACAACACCGACCTGTTCGAGCGGGACACCGTCGTCCGCATGCTCGAGCAGATCCGCACGCTGCTGCGCGCCGCGGTGTCCGACGCGGAGGTGCCGGTGTCCCGCATGCCGCTGCTTCCCGAAACGGAGAAGCAGCGCGTGCTGGTGGACTGGAACGCCACCGAGAAGCCGTTCGACCGCGGCGCCTTCGTCCACACGCTCGTGGCCGCGCAGGCCCAGGCCACGCCCGACGCGGTGGCGCTGCGCTCCGGCGCGGTGACGCTCACGTACCAGCAGCTGATCCAGCGCGCCCACCAGGTGGCGAACGCGCTGAAGCAGGAAGGCGTCACCGCCGGGAGCCTCGTCGGCCTCTTCACCGAGCGCGGTCCGGACATGGTGGTGGGCCTCCTGGGCATCCTCGAAGCGGGCGCTGGCTACGTCCCGCTCGACCCCGGCTTCCCGCCCGAGCGTCTGGCCTTCATGGTCGAGGACGCGAAGCTCTCGCTCGTGCTCACCCAGCGCGCGATCCAGAGCACCCTGCCCTCCACCACGGCGAAGGCCCTCCTCGTCGAGGACACCACGTCGCAGGCGGACACGGCCCCCGAGGTTCCTGGCGTCACGCCCGAGGCCGTGGCGTACGTCATCTACACCTCGGGTTCGACGGGCAAGCCCAAGGGCGTGCGCGTCCCGCACCGCGCGGTGGTGAACTTCCTGGGCACCATGCAGGAGGCCCCCAGCCTCTCCGCCCAGGACGTGCTGCTGGCCGTCACCACGCTCTCCTTCGACATCGCGGTGCTGGAGCTGCTGCTGCCGCTCACCACTGGTGCGCAGGTGGTGCTCGCCTCGCGTGACACCGCTTCCGATGGTGCGCTGCTCAAGGCCGCGCTGGAGTCCAACGCCATCACCGTCATGCAGGCCACGCCTTCCACCTGGCGCCTGCTGCTGGAGGCCGGCTGGCAGTCGCGCCCTGGCTTCAAGGCCCTCGTCGGTGGCGAAGCCCTTCCGCGTGAGCTGGCCGAGGCGCTGCTCGCCCGCGTCGGCAGCCTGTGGAACATGTACGGCCCCACGGAGACCACCGTCTGGTCCACCACCTGGCGCGTGCAGCCGCCCCTCTCCTCCATCCGCATCGGCCGCCCCATCGCCAACACCCAGCTCTATCTCCTCGATGCGCACCTGGCCCCCGTGCCGGTGGGCGTCGCGGGCGAGCTGTACATCGGCGGCGACGGCGTGACGCTGGGCTACCTCCACCGCCCGGAGTTGACGCAGGAGCGCTTCCTGCCCAACCCCTTCCGCGCGGGCGAGCGCATGTACCGCACGGGGGACCTGGCCCGCTGGCTGGCCGACGGCACCGTCGAGTACCTGGGCCGCAATGACTCGCAGGTGAAGCTGCGCGGCTTCCGCATCGAGCTGGGTGAAGTCGAGGCGGCGCTCGCTTCGCATCCGTCCCTGGCCCAGGCCGTGGCCCTCGTCCGCGAGGATCGCCCCGGTGACCGCCGCCTCGTCGCGTACCTGGTGACGAAGCCGGGACAGGCCTACACGGACACGGAGCTGCGCAAGCACCTGCGTTCCCAGTTGCCGCAGTACATGGTGCCGCAGCACTTCGTGGAGCTGGAGTCGCTGCCGCTCACGCCGAACGGCAAGGTGGACCGCAAGGCCCTGCCGCCTCCGGCGGGCACCGCGCGTCCCACCGAGGACGCCTTCGTCGCGCCGCGCACGCCGACGGAGCAGCACCTGGCGCGCATCTGGCGGGAGGTGCTCGGCATCGCGCAGGTGGGCGTGCACGACAACTTCTTCAACATCGGCGGGCACTCGCTCCTGTCGTTCCAGGTCGTGATGCGCGTCAAGAAGGAGCTGAACCAGGAGCTGCACCCGCGCACGCTCCTGCTCAACACGCTGGAGCAGGTGGCCTCGCAGCTCGGGCCCGTGGCGGCGGCTCCCACGCCCCCCGTCAGGACGCAGCCCGTCACGCAGACAAAGACTGCCACCCCGGAGACTTCTGTTCCCCTGGCGCAACGCTTGTTCAATAAGCTGAAGGGGAAACTGCCGGGGCGCTCGGACTGAGCGGCCCTTGAGGAGAATGGTCAGACCGTGACGCCCTGCTTCTTCGGCACCTCCGAACGACAGCTCTTTGGCATGCACCACCCCGCGCAGGGCGCCGAGCGCTCCACCGGGGTGGTGCTCTGCTATCCCGCCGCGCAGGAGTACATGTTGACGCACTGGGCCTTCCGGAAGCTGGCCGGGATGCTCGCGCGCGAGGGCTTCCACGTCTTCCGCTTCGACTACTACGGCACCGGCGACTCGGCCGGCGAGGTCCACGAGGGCCGCGTGGCCACGTGGGTCCAGGACATCCGCAACGCCGTCAATGAATTGCAGGACCTGACGGGCGTGCAGCGCGTGGCGCTCGTGGGCCTGCGGCTGGGCGCGGCGCTCGCGGTGCGCGCCGCGGCGGAAGGGCTGTCCACCGCCGCGCTCGTGCTCTGGGAGCCCCTGGTGGAGGGCGAGGCCTGGCTCCAGGAGCTGGAGCTGCTCCAGGCACGGCGGGACACCCGCACCCTCTTCCCCCGGCCCGAGAGCCCGCTGGAGGTGCGCGAGGAGCTGCTCGGCTTCCCGTTCCCGCGCGCCCTGCGCGACGACATCCTCGCGCTGGACCTGGCCGCGCTGCCCGCGTGGCCGTCCACGCGCACACACCTGGTGGCCAGCGCGCAGAAGCCCGAGTACCAGCGGCTCCAGGAGCGCCTGGAGAAGACGGGCCTGCCCTTCCAGCACCACCTGGTGCCCGAGGAGGGCGCGGGTGGCCAGGAGTCCGCGCTCCTGTCCAACCGCATCCTGCAGACCATCACCACGCTCCTGAAGGAGGCCGCGTGATGCGCGAGCGCATCTGTACCTTCGGCCCCGAGCAGAGCCTCGTGGGCATCCTCACGGAGCCGGATCCGGCGAAGGTCCTGCCGGAGGCGCCCACGGTGGTGCTGTCCAACGTGGGCCTCAACCACCACGTGGGACCGTACCGGCTGTGGGTGGAGCTGGCGCGCCAGCTGGCGGGGCGCGGCTTCAGCACGCTGCGCTTCGACTTGTCCGGCCTGGGCGACAGCCGCCCCCGCCGTGAGGGTGGCGCCGACGAGTTCCAGCGCGCCCGCGAGGAGACGCGCGCGGCGCTCGACTACCTGGAGCAGAAGAAGGGCCAGAAGCGCTTCGTGCTGATGGGCCTGTGCTCCGGCGTGGACAGCGCGCACGCGGTGACGGTGGCGGATCCGCGCGTGGTGGGCGCGGCCTTCATCGACGGGTACACGTACCGCACGCTGGGCTACCACCTGCGCTTCCAGCTGCGCTACCTGAGCCCCCGCCGGTGGACGCGCTTCCTGCGCAAGCGCAAGCTGCCCGCCCAGCTTCGCGAGGCCGGCGAGGCCGACGAGGTCTACACGCGCGAGTACCCGGAGCGCTCGCAGCTGGTGCAGGACTACAAGCACCTGCTGGAGCGGGGTGTCAGCCTGTGCTTCGTGTTCTCCGGAGGCATGGGGCTGTCCTTCAACCACGAGGGCCAGTTCTACGAGATGCTCTCGCCGCTGAAGCTGGAGGGCCGCGTCACCTACGCCTTCTACCCGCGCGCGGACCACCTCTTCTCCGTGCCGGAGGACCGCGCGGAGCTGATGCGCAAGCTCACCGCCTGGGCCGTGGGCACGGTGCCTCCGCGCGCGCTGGCGGGCTGACGGCCGCCTGCCCGCACGGCAGGCGGGGACACGGCAGTGGGCCGGGTGTGCGTCAAGCGCTTGTTTCCCACCCAACGGTCGCCACCTTCGAAGCACACACGTTCTTCGAAGGAGAGCCACCCATGAAGCTCCCCCTGATGGCAGCACTGGCAACACTCGCCTTCTCCGGTCAGGCGTTCGCGCAGAGCCACACCGACCACGAGACCCCGCCCATGCAGGAGCCGTCCACGGACGCGCCCCAGGACAGCGCCCAGCGCTGGGACAAGGCCACGGGCGGCTCGGGCGCCGCCTCCGAGGACCTCCAGTCGGCGGACGAGGTCGATGACAACGCCGTGGACGCGGACCGCGTCGATGAGGGCGTGGGCGGCTCCGGCTCCACCGAGCAGGGGAGCAACAGCACCAGCGACCACTCGGCCGCCGCGAAGCCGGGCGCCCCGAACTCGGGCACCCCGGGCAACAAGGGGGCGCAGATGGAAGTGACGCCGCCGGCCTGGGACCAGAACAAGAAGATGGGCAGCTCCGCCAGCCCCACCACGGGCACCCCGCCGGTGGAAGGCAGCGCGGGCAACTAGCGTCCGCCCCGCTTCGACAGACACCGCAATGACAGACGTGGACGGGCTTCGTGCAAGCGAAGCCCGTCCATACCCCTTGTGGGGGACAGACCCGCGGGCCTTCCGACCGCTAAGTCCTTGCATGGACCGGTTGGAAGGAGGCCCGTGGGATGAACCTTACCGCGCACGAACAGGGGCTCGTGCTCGAGCTGACCCAGGCACTCTCCAGCTCATTGGATTTGACGGAGGTCCTGGCGCGCGCGCAGGGAGTCCTCACCCGACTCCTGCCCTGTGACTACGCGGCGCTGTGTGTCTCCAGGCCGGAGCGGCCCGGGGACTACGAGTGGATGGGGTTGGGAGCCCCGGGCATCCTCTTCGCGCACTACCCGGAGCTGGCCACGGACCTGGTGTCGCGCAAGGAATTGAAGCGCAACCTCCTGTACCTGCGCTGCCGGGAGATGGGACTGCCCCTGGAGCACGTGCTGGCGGTGCTCCTGGAGTTGAGCGAGGGCTGGCACGGCGGCTTCACGCTGTACCGGGAGCACGCCCTGCCCTTCTCCGAACGGGAGCAGGCCCTGCTGGAGGACCTGGCCCCCTATCTGGCGAACACGGTGCGCAACTGCCGGCTGTTCGGGCACGAGGCGACGCGGGGAGATCTGCTGGACGCGCTCTTCCGCCAGCAGGGCGCCGAGTGTGTCGTGATGGAGCCCCCGGAGCACGAGAAGCTGAGGACCCCGGGGGCGACGGAGCTCCTGCGGCGCTGGTACCCGGAGGAGCTGAAGGCGGATGACTCGCGGCTGCCCCGGGAGCTGCGCGACCACCTGACGCGACTCCAGGCCCTGGGAACGAAGCGGCCCTCGGGCATGGACACGTGGACGTGCTCCGGGGCGAAGCACGACCTGAAGGTGACGTTCGTGGAGCTGCCCGAGCAGCGCGGCCACCAGCCCTGGGCGCTGGTGCTGCAGGAGTGCTCACGGGCCATCCCGCTGCCGGAGCCCTGGCGACAGAAGCTCTCCCGGCGGGAGGTGGAAGTGGTCCAGGGGGTCCTCAGCAACTGGAGCAACGAGCTCATCGCCGAGGACCTGGGCCTGACGCTCAACACGGTGAAGACGCACCTGCGCAACATCTTCCCCAAGCTGGGCATCGAGAGCCGTACGGACCTCCTCTACCAGGCCGCCTGTCGGCGGAAGCCGGCGTGAGGAGGTCCGGGCGCGCGCTCACGGGTCCCGGAAGAACTTCGGGAACAGGGTGCGCGTGGTGCGGGCGGAGAGGAGCAGCGCGGCCTGCTCCTCCGGGGACGTGAGCTTGCGCAGCTCCGTCTCCAGGTCCGCCACGTGGTCCCCGTCCGCGGCGCCGTGGCCGCGCAGGAAGAGGACGGCCTTGTGGATGTTGGGGATGCCGCTCTCCGCGATGAGCCGGTCCACGGAGCCCGGGGCCCTGTTCACGGACAGGTACTCCAGCACGTAGGCCGTGCCCAGGAACGCGGTGGGAACGCCCGACTGCGTGGTGAAGCGGTTCCACTCCACGTAGGCGCGCACGGCGGGGCAGATGGGCGCGCGCTCCACGCGCTCCTCCGTCCAGCCCAGCGCCTTCAGGTCCTTGAGCAACCACTGCTCATGGCCCTTCTCCTCGCGCGCCTTCTGGAACAGCAGCTCCGCGAGCGCGGGGCTGCGGCCCTCGCGGTGCACGCGCTCGCCGGACTCGGTGAAGAAACCCTCGCTCCACCGCACGTACTGGTACGACTGGATGAGGTAGTGGACGTAGTCGTCCTGGCGGATGCGCCCTTCGAAGAGGCGCCGGACGCCCGGCGTCGTGTCCAGGTCATGCACGAGCATCCGCGCCTCGTGCCGCAGGGAATCCAGCCAGTCCGTCTTCGCCGTCTGCTCATGCTTGGGCTGCTTGCACATACACGTCTCCTGACAGGGGCCCTTGGAAGACCCGGTGGGTGTTGCGTTGAGGGTGAAGGGGGAAGCGGGGAGCGCGCCGGCCTTGGGTCAGGCGGCGTCGGCGTCCAGTGAGTCGAAGAGGTTCAGCGTCCGCCGCGGAATGGCATCCAGCGCGGCGACGAGCGGCACGGTGAAGCGGTTGAAGGCGGGATCGAAGTGCGGCGGCGCGATGAAACGCGCGCCCATCTTGTCCGCGAACAGCGACAGCACGGGCGGCATGCGCAGGTCGTCGAGCCCACCCTCACGGGCCTGGGCGCGCTCCTCCGGGGTGAGCCGGGCGGCCAGGGGCTCCATGGGCGGCGGGGGAAACTCCCGGGTCCGCACGCGGAAGCCGTTGCTCAGCCAGCCCCGGCGCGCGGCGGCCAGGTAATAGAGGTCCGCCTCCTCCTGTGAATCCGTCTCCATGTTGGCCGCGGCGATCCAGTGGGTGACGCCGCGCCGGCGGCTCTCGCGATACAGGCCGGCCTGGAGGCGCAGCACGGCGGAGTTCCGGTAGCTCCGGGTGACGCAGTAGCGCGTGGTCTCCGCGAACACGCGGCCCGGCGCGACGAGCTCCGACAGGTCGAGCTTCTTCTCGATGTCCAGGCCCACGGCCGTGTCCGCGAAGGCCGCCACCTCCGCGTTGGGCGTCAGCAGCCGCGCGGTGGCCACCGCCTCCTCGCCCGCGTAGACGACGACGTGGGCGGTGGTGCGGAGCGTGTCGAAGCAGTCCGCTTCGCGCGGAGCCCGGGGCCGCTTGGGCCCCAGCATCCGCATCTCCTCGCCAAAAACCCGGTAACGGACGCGGAGCGCGTCATCCAGTTCGCGCTGCGCAGTGGCGACACGGCAACTCAATGAAGACATGGCGGGTCTCGTTTCCACGGTGCTTGCCGGACTTGTGTGTCCGGCCCCGACCTTTCATTCGTCGCTGCTCGGCCGAGTGCGCTCGCGGGTTGTCTTTTTTCACTGAACCCGGCCAACCGCCCGCCACCTCCGCCCGCCCCACCCCGTGGCGCATGGCCTGGGTTCCCGGGAGTGGCTCACCTTGGACAGACGCAGGAGGAGGACACCATGACCGAGCAGACGCCCGAGGCCCCGGGAGCCCCTTCCGAACGCAAGCTCCACAAGCTCAGCCCCTTCGAGCTGAAGGACGAGCTCCTTCAGGTCGCGGACGAGGCCGTGAAGACCCGCGAGGCCGTGATGCTCAACGCGGGCCGGGGCAATCCCAACTGGATTGCCACCACGCCACGCGAGGCCTTCTTCCTCCTGGGGCAGTTCGCGCTCGCGGAGAGCCGGCGGGCGTGGGACGTCCCCGAGGTGGGGCTCGCGGGCATGCCCCGGTCCCCGGGCATCGCCCGGCGCCTGCAGGACTTCCTGGAGGCGAGCGATGACGAGCCCGCCGTGGAGCTGTTGCGCGGCGCGCTGACGTACGGAGTGCACACGCTGGGCTTCAACCCGGACCGGTTCGTCTGGGAGCTCACGGACGCCGTCATTGGAGACAACTACCCGGTGCCCGACCGGATGCTCGCCCACGGTGAGCGCATCGTGCAGGAGTACCTGGCGCAGGAGCTGTTCACGGGACGGCCACCCTCCGGCCGCTTCGACCTGTTCGCGGTGGAGGGCGGCACCGCCGCGATGACCTACCTCTTCCACTCGCTGATGGTGAACGGCCTCTTGCGCAAGGGAGACACCATCGCGCTGGGCGCCCCCATCTTCACGCCCTACCTGGAGATTCCGCGCCTGGAGGAGTTCAGCCTGCGCACGGTGGACATCCTGCAGAGCGCCACCACGAAAGACGGCCGTCACACCTGGCAGTACCCGGACGCGGAGCTGCGCAAGCTGGAGGACCCGCGCGTCAAGGCGTTCTTCGTCGTCAACCCGTCCAACCCGGGCGCGGTGGCGATGCGGAAGGAGTCCGTCCACAAGCTGGTGGAGCTGGTGCGCAAGCGCCGGCCGGACCTGTTGATCATCACCGATGATGTCTACGGCACGTTCGTCAACGGCTTCCGCTCACTGGCCGCGGACCTGCCGCGCAACACGCTGCTGGTGTACTCGTACTCCAAGCACTTCGGCTGCACGGGCTGGCGGCTGGGCGTGGTGGCGCTCCACGAGGACAACATCCTGGATGAGGCGCTGGCGAAGCAGCCCGCGTCGGAGCGTGCGCTGATGGAGGCTCGGTATGGCGCCATCTCGCTGCACCCGGGGCGGCTGAAGTTCATTGACCGGATGGTGGCGGACAGCCGGGCCGTGGCGTTGAACCACACGGCGGGCCTGTCGTTGCCGCAGCAACTCCAGATGACGTTGTTCTCACTGTTCGCGTTGTTGGACAAGGACGGGGCCTACAAGAAGTACTGCCAGCGCATC
The DNA here is from genome assembly GCF_054512695.1 of Corallococcus sp. M7. Lineage (NCBI taxonomy): Bacteria > Pseudomonadati > Myxococcota > Myxococcia > Myxococcales > Myxococcaceae > Corallococcus > Corallococcus sp. M7. The sequence continues at coordinate 3,409,719 of NZ_CM137252.1, read as the reverse complement.
TGCCAGGACCGGCTCCGGGATTTGTTCGAAGGCATGGGCATTCCGCTGCATGAGGACCCGCTGCGCACGGCCTACTACCAGACGCTCGATCTGGAGGCCTGGTGCCGCGAGCACATTGGCGAGGACTTCGTCCGCTTCATCGAGGACCACCACGACCCGCTGGAGATCGTCTTCACGCTGGCCCGGCGCTACGGCGTGGTGCTGCTCAATGGAAGCGGCTTCGACGGACCTCCCTGGTCGGCCCGTGTGTCATTGGCGAACCTGGAGGATGACGCGTATCCACGGATTGGCCGGGACCTCCGGGATGAAGTGCTTCGCGCCATTGATGCATGGAAGAAGGCCGGCGGAACGCCCTCTGGCGCGATGCATTGAAACACGGCGCAACGGGATGAAACGGACCCTGGTCTCCCTGCACGGAGACCAGGGTCTTTTTCGATCCCGGGGGATCACGCGAGACCCTGTTCCCAAAGGCAGTACCACCTCCGAGGTACAGACACCGATCCTAGACCTCGCCAACCTGCCGGCTCGGATGGAGACGCTCTGTCGTCGAACTCTACAGGCCTGTAGCGAAAGTCCGTACGGACCGGAGCCAACCTGAAAGCGGGCGTGCGCATGTCAGTGAGGTGTGGGGGATGAATGGACGAGATCTTCACGAACGGATCTTGAGCGGGGACCGGACGGCGTCCGTGGACGTCTTCCTGACGTTCATGGATCCACTGATCCAGGCATTGAAAAGGAACCCGGGCTGTAACGATGACGATGCCAACGACTCGGCCATCGACGCGGTGTACGCGTACCTCCAGAAGCCCCTGAAGTACGACCCACACAAGAGCAGCCTGAGCACCTATCTGGGACGCATTGCCCTGCGTAGAGCCCAGGATCGCTTCCGCTCCTCCAGCGCCAGGACACTCCGAAACAGGGATTTCGGGGGTGCTGTCGCAGTTTGGTCCAGGGAACCGAACAAGGACATGGAGACCCGCGCGGAGGTGGACCTGATTTTGAAGAAGTTCGACCAGGCAGGCTTTTCCGAAAGGGACCAGGCCTGTCTGCGACTGATGCTCACCGGAGAGCGGTCCACGGACCGCCTGGCGGAGGTGCTGGGGTTGATGCACCTGCCCCAGCTCGAACGCCGGCGAGAGGTGAAGCGAAACCAGGACCGCCTCATGAAGGCGCTGAAGCGCCTCTTCGAGGAGGGACACGATGACGAATCCTGATTGGTTGAAGCGGGCAGCGGAGCGCAGCACCGGCGAGGCGGGAATGCTCGGCCACGTCTTCACTGCCTACCGTGAGATGGAGAAGCTGTCGGAGGACTCGCTGGTCCAGCGGCTGGGGTGCACGCCGGAAGTGTTCCAGTGGTTGTCCCTCTGCATGACGCCGGAGGGGCCGGCCTTCGAGGAACAGACTCGCGCCATCGCGGCCCGCTTCGAGGTCGACTTCCAGAAGCTCGTGCTGGTGCTCCGGCGCGTCCAGGTCCTGCGGACCCTGCGCAAGCCCGCCCAAGGCAAGGCCCAGGGGCCCATCCAACTGGCGGCCCGCGACCGCGACGATGAAGCCCCGCTCGAGGACGAGCTCGATCCATGACCGAGCAATGGCTGGTGGAGGCCGTCACCCAGAGCCGGCTCTCCTTCCCACCGGGGTTTCCCCGCGACATCGCGACGGAGGCCCCACGGCGGCATCCGCTCGACCTGGTGGGACTGCCGGGACTGACGGTGGAGGGCGTGCGCCAATGGTTCGCCCAACACGGCTTGTCGGACGAACTGAGCGGCGCCGACCGGCGACTCTACGGATGCATGGTGGCCAGGGCGGGAGCCGCCACGCTGTTCTTCGACAGCGACGACTCCGAGGCGGAGCAACGCTTCACCGTGGCCCACGAGGTGGCGCACTACGTGCTCGACCACCTCCTGCCCAGGGCCCGGGCCCTGGACTTCTTCGGCGAGGACATCCTCCCCGTGCTCGACGGCGAACGGGCGCCCCGGGTGGATGAGTACATGGGCTCGCGGTTCAGCGACGTGCCCCTGGGCCTCCAGGTGCACCTGATGGACCGCGGCGAAGGGGGAGACGTGGACTCGGGGGCCGTGCTGCTGGCGGAACAACGGGCGGACCACCTGGCCCTGGAGCTCCTCGCGCCCATGGCAGCAGCGCGCGCACAGCTGAATGAAGTATCCGCGACTGAGGGCCCCCGGCGCCTGGAGACCGTGTTCGGTCTGCCGACGGCCGCCGCGCGGACCTACGCCCGGATGCTGCGCAAGCGCCGCCGGCATCCGGAGTTCTCCGTGATCGACTTCTTCGGTGATGACGAAAGGTGACAATGGCTGACGAGACTCTCCCCGATGACGACGAGTCCAACCTCCTGGGTGACCAGGAGTTCCGGTCCACCTTTGGCGAGGATCTGGCGCAGACGCTGAACCTGGACACGTGGAGCCCGGGCGTGGATCCGAAGGAGATCATGACCCGGTTCCAGCGGGAGGTCTCCACGTCGGTCCAGAAGGAAGACCGCATGCGGCAGGTCATCCGCACGGAGCTGCTGCCACGGCTCGCGGGACGCAAGCGCGCCCCTCCGGAGTCGGGCGTGTTCCGGGCCTACGGCAAGGAACTGGCCACCATCCACGAAGGCCTGCTGTTTCCCGGCAATGTCGTCGCCGTGCTCGGCACGTCGGTGTCCCATGAGAGTCTGCCTTTGGGCATCACCCAGATTGGTGTCGCGGCGGTGGGATACCAGGGAAGCGCGGGGACCTTCTCCCAGCGCCTGTTCCGCAAGGACCTGGCGGCGAAGGACACCAATCCGCTCAAGGAAGCCATCGACTACATCGCGAACCGCCACAACTCGAAGACCGTCAGCCACCGGGAGATCCTCTCCCGGCTGGCCCAGCGGGGCATCCGCACCTACGCCGAGCGGGCCATCCTGGTGGACAAGGTGACGGCGGAGTGGCGCATCGGGCAGGGCAATCCCTTCGCGCATGAGCTGCTGACCGGCTCGGGCCACCTCAGCCTGTTGAAGGCCTCGCTGGACGTGCTGGAGCGCCTCGTCCGGGACCAGCAGAAGTTCGTGTTCGTCTCCAACGCGCAGATGGAGCGGGGGCTGCTGACGCTGGGCCTGGCGCTCGACGCGGGCGAGTACATCGTCTTCGAGACGCTGGAGCGGCAGAGCGAACAACTGCTTCACGCGTGGAAGGCCACCGACCCCCGACTGCCGCTGGCCCAGAAGTTCGTGCAGAACCACGGCAAGGACGTGCTCCTGGGCGTCTTCCGGGTCTCGGGCCGCACGGCTCCGCGTCTGTTCTACGCGCACCGAGAGCACGTCCACATGGCCGCCCGCGTGGCCATGGCGGACAGCGTCCTGCGTCTGGAGAAGAGCTATCCCCTCCTCCTGGACGTCGCGGAGCTCACGTGCCGCAGCGTCTTCGGCGAGGACGGTTTCGAGGGCCTGGTGCAGGACGCCTACGCGCAGGCGGGAGCCCACCTCCAGTATCTGCTCGAGCGCGAATCACGTCGGTAACGGGGGAAAGACACACACCATGTCGAACAACGGCAAGACACCGCATCCCGCAGGTCCCGCGTCGCTCAACGGCGCTTCGAACCCCGCACAGCAGCCTCTTCCACCCCGGCAGGCTGGCAATCCCGCGGCCCCCTCCGCGCAAGGCCCCGCGAAGCCCGCCGCCGCGCCTGTCTCCGCGGACGGCAGGCCCGCGCCGCAGCAGGGGCCGAAAAGGCCGCTCATCAGTCAGACGCCGCCCAGGACGCTCAACGAGTTGGCCGACATCAGCAACCGGGCCGGGCTGTACCAACCCGACCCGGAGCTGGCGAACGCGGTGGGCTTCACGCACTTCGACACGTCGAGCAGCGACGACAACGTGCTCACGGTGTTGATGACCCGCGACGACCTGCCCCGGCTGGCCTCCCAGACGCTCGTGCGGGTGAAGTCGCGCGAGGACAAGCGTGACTACCTGGGGGTCGTGGTCCGGGGACCGTTCGCGGAGCCCAACGCCGTCCCCGCGAACTCCACCATGGCCGTGGGTGTCATCACGCACGGCAAGAAGCTGACGTACACGTTCGAGTACCACGGCCGCGCCGAGGTGGAGCTGCTGGGACAGGAGGTCGGCGGCGTGCTGCAACCGCCCCGCTTCCGGCCCCGGCCCCAGAGCCCGGTCTTCGTGCTGAGCGAGGAGGAGAGCGCGAAGGTGCTGGGCGTGGGCGGGGCGATGAGCCTGGGCCGGGTCGTGGGGTATGACAACATGGAGGCGCGGCTGAATGCCCAGGACAAGGCCATCCTCCCCCGCCACACGGGCATCATTGGCACCACGGGTGGCGGCAAGTCCACGACGGTCGCGACGCTCATCCACCGGGCGCAGCTCTCCGGCATCGCGACCATCGTCTTCGACGTGGAGGGTGAATACACCCACGTGGACCAGCCCACCGACCACAAAACGATGATTCCGCTGCTCACGCAGCGGAAGCAGAAGCCGGAAGGGGTGAAGGACCTTCATATCCATCACCTCACGGGCCGGGACAGTCGCAATCCCAGGCATAAGCACCGGCATGGCTTTTCACTGAAATTCTCAAGCCTGTCGCCCTATGCCATCTCGGAGATCCTAAGCATGACGGAAGCGCAGCATGAGCGTTTCCTGCGCGCCTTCGACGTCACGAAGCTGCTCCTCGAGGACTTCGAGATCTTCCCTCGGAACGAGGCCGAGAAGCAGCAGGTCCTGGAGCTGGATGAACAGGACACCGGCTATCCGCGGATGACCATCGATCACATCCTGGATGTCGTAAATACCTATACATACATCCTGGGCAGCGAGAGCAAGTCGGCCACGAAGGGGGGCGGTGGTCGCCGCAAGCAGGCCGATGATGCGGAGCCAGAGGCCGATGATGACAACGCCGACGATGGCCCCGCCATGCGACGGGGCCTCACGCTCCTCAGCGAGTTCCGGACCAAGGTCAACCTGGTCAAGGGGCGGGCCAGGGCGCAGAAGAGCACCCATGAGTCGAGCTGGAAGACCCTGGGCAACAAGCTCCAGTTGCTGAAGCGGCTGAAGGTCTTCGACGTCGAGAACACCCCTGGCGTGAACTACGACTCCATGCTCCAGGCCGGGCGGGTGTCGGTCATCGACCTGTCGAACACGGACTCGCCGCAGCTGAACAACCTGGTCATCGCGGACATCCTCCGGGGGCTCCAGGAACACCAGGAGCGGCGCTACCAGGAAGCCGCCGAGCGGAACAAACCCGTCACGCCCGTGCTCATCATCATCGAGGAGGCCCATGAGTTCCTGTCCACCAGCCGCATCAAGCAGATGCCCGTGTTGTTCGAGCAGGTGTCGCGCATCGCGAAGCGGGGCCGCAAGCGGTGGCTGGGGCTCGTCTTCGTCACGCAGCTGCCCCAGCACCTGCCCAACGAGGTGCTGGCCCTGCTCAACAACTTCATCATCCACAAGATCACCGACGGCGCGGTCATCAGCCGGATGCAGAAGTCGGTGGGCAGCATCGACGAAAGCCTCTGGAACCGTGTGTCGCGGCTCGCTCCAGGACAGGCGCTGATGTCGTTCAGCCACTTCACCCGCCCCCTGATGGTGGCCGTGGACCCTGCCCCCGTGAAGCGGCTGCTCGTCGACTAGGATTGACCCAAAGTCCAGGAACCCCGGAGGCCAGGAGCGATATACAGCGAGCCTCATGCTCGGCTCCGCGCTCCTCGCCTCCGTCATCGTCGCCCAGGCTCCTGTGTCCCCGGCCTCACGTGCCGCGGAAACACTGGGCCTGGGCCCCGTCCTCGACTCCGTCGTTCACCAGGGCGTGACCTACGTCGCGCTCGGCCGTGGCGGCATCGCCGTGCTCAAGCTCGACGGCGCCTCGCCTCAGCTCGTGCGGCGCATCGAGGAGGGCCGGCGCTTCGTGCGGCTCGTCGTCGTGGGCCAGTCGCTCCTCGCCATCGAACAGCGAGAGGAGGCCCATGCGTTCTCTCTCGCCTCGCCGGAACAGCCCCAGCCGGATTCGCTGGCCTCCGCGCTGGGTGCGGCACGCGACCTCACCATCGTCACCCAGGCGCCGCCTCCGCCCCAGGTCCCCGCCGCCCACGGGTGTCCCCTCCGCCTCCCGGCTCACCGTCACCGCCGTGCACGATGGCGACGTGACGCTCTCCGGTGGCGCCCTGGCCGGCCTGGGCGAAGGCACCCGCGTCCGCGTGCGCACGCAGGACTCCCGTGAAGTGGTGCTGAAGGTCATCGAATCTCGCGAGGACACCGCCATCGCCCGTCTGGGCCGCGGGGAGAACGTGCGCGTGGGCGACACCGCCGTCATCACCGACGCCCCCGCCACCGCGCGCCTCTTCTTCCCCGAGCCCGGATTGCCACGCCTGCGCTACGGCTTCCATGCCCGGCCCTTCCTCGCACTGGACGCGAAGACGCGGGAGGGCAAGTCCGCTCGCGCGGGCGGTCTGCTCCTGGACGCGTTCATCGCGTGGCGGCCCGGGGACCTGCCCCTGGTGCTGAGCGCGCAGTTGGACCCCGTGGGCTTCGGCCTGGGCACCGGCCTGCGCCACTCGCCGGGCTCCGCGTATGTCGCCGCGGCCTACTCCACCGACTTCCTGGAGGTCGGCATCGGCGCGGGCGCGCTGTTCGGACAGAAGGAGTGCACCACCCTGGTCGACTACGACCCGAACACCTACGAGCCCATCAATCCCAGGACCGTGTGCGACTCCAACGCGGGCGTGTCCTTCCAGCAGGTGCTGCGGCTGGGTGCGCTCGACGGATTCCACCTCGCGTGGAACTCCGCCATCCTCTCGCGTGACAACCAGTTCCGCTTCGGCTCCGGACGCGGCGAGGTCCAGGTGCCCCTCACGCCCAGCCTCTCCCTCTTCGGCGCGGGCGGCGGCTCGGCCAGCGGATGGGGCTTCGGCGAGCTGGGCGTGCGCAGCTTCATCAAGGGCACCGGAGGCTCGGGCACCACCGTGCTCTCCGCCAGCCTGGGCGTCGTGTCGCTGTACGACGGCACCGGCGAGGCGCTCACCGGCCCCTCCATCGCCATCGGCATCGAGCGCCGTCCCTGAGCGTCAGTGGCCGGACGCCATCGACGCGGCGAACTCCTCCGGCACCATCTCACCGGAGATCGGGAAGTCCTTCGACGCCCGCTTCCACGCCTTCCCACCCGCCGGGCGGACGGGCCCCCGAGGGAGCTGCCCCAGGCCGATGAGCGTCAGCGACACCAGGCCCAGCCCCACGGCGCCCGCGGCCGCCTCGTCCACGAGGCCCACCCGGCGAAGGCCGCCCACCCCCAGGAGCGGCAGCGCGGCGATGGGCGTGGCCACCCACGCCAACCACGTGCGCCAGTTCGCGCGGGCCTGTTGCCTCAGTGCGTCGATTGAAGCCATCGGGGCATCCTTCCGGACAGGGAGGTTGTCCAGGAGGATGGGGATGGACCGGGGTCCGATGAAAGGCCCCCTCGTCGCGCTCGCCTGCCTCCTCACGGGCGGGGCTGGAGTGCTCGCATGACGCCTCCGATTCAGTTCTTGCGCCGGGTAAAGCCCTCCGCGCGCAGCTTCTTCATCAGCCGGTCCGCGGCGGCCTTCGCCTGCCACTCATGCGCGAAGCGCTTGGAGGACGTGCGCCCCTGAGACCCCAGGTGGCCCTTGCGAAGGTTGAGCACGTTGCGAGCGACCCGCACCGCACAGAACTCGCCGTCCTCGTGCGCGTAGAGCACTTCACCCTTGCCGCCCGCGGGCTTCTTCGGCGCCACCAGGGGCTTCGCGTCCTTGAAGCTCACGTCCACCCAGGCCGCGCGGCGCACGCGCACCTGGGGCTTCGTGCCGAAGTGGAAGGTGACGTGCCAGCGCGCCTGGGCCTCCGACTCGAAGAGGGCCTCTCCCCACGAGCGGTACCCGACCTCCGGTGTGCGCGGCAGGTAGGACTCCACCGTGCGGAGGAACGCGAGATAGTCCTTCTCCTGCCGCGCGTAGCCGAGCAACCGCGTCGACTCCGGCAGCGCCAGCTGGAGCTCGCCCGCCTTCGTGGGGCCCTTCAGGAGGACCGCATCCAGGAAGGCATTCCTGCCCTGGAGCGCCGCGCACTGCTTCCAGAACTCCGCGGACACGCGCACGTTGCGTGCGCTTTCAAGCCTTGTCGCATCACCCATGGTGCGGGACCGTAGCAAGCCCGGGCCCGCGGGGACACGGCCGCGTTCAGCCGCTCAGCGCCCGCACGCGCGCCGCGAGGTTCTGCGTGAAGAGCCGGTAGATGTGCAGCGAGGCCGCGTCGTGCGTGGCCAGGAAGTGCTGGAAGCTCTCGCGGGTGATGCGCAGCGCGCGCACCGCCGTCTTCGCGCGCACGTTCGCGGACACGGGTCCGTCCTGCACGAGCGAAATCTCTCCCAGGAACGAGCCCGGCCCCAGCGTGTTGAGGTGCCGCGCGTTGGCCTCATTGCCGGAGAAGACGTCCACGGTGCCCTCCAGCAGCACGAGCAGCCCCGTGCCGGGAGCGCCCTTCTCCAGCAGCACCGTGCCCGGCGCCGCCGTCACGGGCCGCGCCAGCCGGTACAGGTCCTTCATGTCCTCCAGCGGCAACTCGCCGAAGATGGGGATGGCCTTGAGGAAACGGTAGCCACTGGCCTCCGGCACGGTCGCGCCCGCGGCCAGCCGCGCGAGGAGCGCCTCCGCCTCCACGTCCAGGCCCATGCGCCGCAAGAGCCGCGCCTTCTCCGTCACCAGGACCGGATCCGCGCGCAGGTGGTCAGCGCTGCTCAGCGCGTCCGCCAGCACCGCGAGCGCCCGGTGCGTGAAGCCGCCGGCGTCCAACACTTTGCACGTGCGAAGCACGGCCTCGACGTAGCGGGGGTCCTCCGCGAGCACGCCGCCCAGGGCCTCGGCCTCCGCGTGGGCCTGTCCCAATTCGCTGTAGAGGTCCGCGGCCTCGAAGGGGCGGCCCAGGCGGACCAGGCAGTGCGCCATGGACTCGCGAGCCCCCAGGCCCCGGTAGACCTCCAGCGCGCGCTCCAGCGCCCCACCCCGTTCGAAAGCCGCCGCGGCGCGCTCCACCTCGCCCGCGCGCAGGTACGCCTCCGCGGCCGCCACGTGCTGACCGCCCTGGGCGTACAGGTCCGCCACGGAGACGTCGTCGCCGCTGCCGTCCAGGAGCCGGGCCGCGCCCGTGAAGTCACGCGCCCGGCGCAGCACGTCCACCAGCCAGTGGCGCTCCTTCACCGTCCCCTGCGCGGCCTCCTTGCGAAGCCGCTCGCGCTGCGCCGCGCCCAGCTCCTCGTAGAGCTGCGCCGCGCGCTCCGGCTCGCCTTGCGCCGCCAGGGACTGCACCACCTGGAGCGTGCCGCCCCGCAACGAACCGCCCCGACTGCTGCCCGCCGTATCGCCTGCCATGTCACACGTCCCTTCCCAGACCCGCCCCGTCGGGGCGGCGTGCCCGGTTCCGCCAGCGCCTGACAAACCAGGAACCCGGGCGTAAAGCCAGTCTCGACCGGCCCCCCCGTGGCCCTGGAGACACCGGGTCCGGTAGGGTCCGGGCATGGTTGTTCCCGTCCTGGCCGGGGTGGTTCCGGACCGTCTCCCCGGGCCCTCGCGCCCACGCTCCTGGTACCTGGTGGCTCCGTCCGCGGCCCTGCGGCCCGGCCACGCGATGGGCGTTCAGGTGGGTGGCCAGGAGGTGGTGGTGTTCCGAAGCCAGCAGGGCCGGGTCCACGCCCTGTCCGCGCACTGCCCGCACCTGGGCGCGCACCTGAAGCACGGCACCGTCCAGGGCGAGCTGCTGCGCTGCCCGCTGCATCATTGGAGCTTCGACGGAGGGGGCCGCTGCCGGGCCGTGCCTGGCCGGAGCGACGTGTCCGCCCTACCGGGCCCCCGGGCGTGGCCGGTGGAGGAGCGCTTCGGTGGCGTGCTCGTGTTCAACGGCCCCGAGGCGCTCTTTCCCCCACCCGACCTGGAAGGTGGGGAGCACCTCTGGAACGTGGGACCTCCGGTGACGGTGGGCTGTCCGTGGTTGCCGCTGGCGGCGAACTCGTTCGACCTGGACCACCTGCGCACGGTGCACCACCGGGAGCTGTGGGACACGCCGACCTGGGAGACCCCGGACCGGTACACCCTGCGGCTGCGCTACACGTCGCGCGTCATCGGCACGGGCGCGAGCGACCGGCTGATGAAGGCGCTGTCGGGAAACCGCATCCGGGTGGAGCTCACGCTGCACGGCGGGACGTTGATCTCGGTGAAGAGCGACCTGGGCCGGGCACGGGGGCTGCTGCTCGCGAGCCTGACGCCGGTGGCGGAGGGGACGTCGGTGCGGCTCGCCGTCGCGGCGAGGCGGGGGCGGATTCCGGGCGCGGCGGCGCTGGTGCTCGGGGTGTCGCGGTGGCTGTACACGTCGTTCCTGCGCCGGGACCTGTCCGTGCTGGACGGCATGCGCTTCAACGTCGCGACGGCGACGGCGGATCCGGTGATGCGCCAGTTGCTGGACTTCGCGGTGGGCCTGCCCGAGGACGGCGACGATGCGCGCCGATGACGCTCCGCCGATTCCCGCCGCGCTCAACGCGGTGCTGCTCGTCGCGGCGATGGGCGCGGGGGCGCTGTGCCTGTGGACGGCGTCGCACGCGGAAGGGCTCTGGGTGCGGCTGGTGGCGGCTGGGGTGTTCTCCTACGTGAACAACACGGTGTTCTCGCTGTTGCATGAAGCGACGCACGGGGTGCTGCACCCGTCGCGGCGGATCAACGACGGACTGGGCCGCTTGGCGGCTGCGTTCTTCCCCACGTCGTTCACGCTGCAGCGAGCCTTCCACCTCACGCATCACCGGTACAACCGCACGGCGCGGGAGCAGTTCGACTATCTGCACCCGGGCGACCACCGCTTCCTCAAGTATGCGCAGTGGTACGTCATCCTGACCGGCATCTACTGGCTGTTCGTACCGCTGGGAGCGCTGGCATTCGCGCTCGCGCCGGGCCTGCTACGGAGGCTGCGAGGACCGGGCACGCGCTATGGGGAACAGACGGGCGCGGACGCGTACCTGGGGCGGCTGGAGGACGCACCGGGGGCGGCCATCCGGATGGAGGTGTTGGGGATGGCGGCGGTGCAGGCAGGGCTGGCCTACGCGCTGGACCTGACGCTCGTGGGGTGGGCTCTCTGCTACGCGGCGTTCGCGGTGAACTGGAGCTCGCTCCAGTACGCGGACCACGCGTGGTCACCGCTGGACGTGCGCGAAGGTGCATGGGACCTGAAGGTCACCGCGCCGGTGCGCTGGGTGTTCCTCAACTACCACTACCACCGGGCGCACCACCGGTACCCGCAGGTGCCCTGGCTCTACCTGGGCCGCTACGTGGACGAGAACGTGCCCCGGCCATCCTTCCTGACCATCTGGCTGTCCATGTGGCGAGGGCCCCGGCCGTTCCCAGAGCAGCCAAAGTGAGCGCGTCCGATGGGAACAAAGCGCACACGGAAGGCGCGCTCTTCGGCTGGCCAGCGCGAGAAGAACTGAAACGCACGGGCGCGATGACGTGCGGCTTCGCGCTGTTCTTCCTGATGGTGTACGGCGGCGCGAGCTGGGTGACGGGCTTCTATTCCGGCGGCCTGCGCGTGGACCTGCCCTTCGAGCAGCACCTCCCATTCATGCCCGGCTGGGCCGCCGTCTACGTCAGCATGGACGTGCTGTTGCTCCTGTCCCTGTTCATCTTCCGGACGTGGAGACAGATGCTCCCCTTCGCACTGGCGTTGTGCGCGGAGACGGTACTGGGCGCGCTCTGCTTCCTCGTCCTGCCGGTGGAGGTGGCGTGGCCACCGCGTGCCGTCACCGGACTCTGGGCATCCATCTTCCAGGCCGCGGACACGATGAACCTGGAGCGCAACTACCTGCCGTCGCTCCACGTCGCCTTCGCCTGCACGGCAGCCCTGGCCTATCGCGAGCGTTCAGGACCGTTGGCAAGCACCTTCTTCGCGCTGTGGGCCCTGGCCATCGCGGCGTCCACGCTGCTCATCCACGAGCACCACCTGGTGGACGTACTCGCGGGAGCGTTGCTCGCCTGGGGCACGTGGCGTGTCGTGGCGCCCCGGGTCCGGCAAGAAGCATTCCTCGAAGCCGTGCGGGTGGAGTCCCTCTGCGCGAGGGAGATGTACCGCTTCGCGCGCAGGCATCCGCGTTACGGGCTCATCGCGCTCGCCCTGTATCAGCAGTCCCTGGGACGTTGGCGCAAGGCGCGAAGAGCACGAGCAGGGTTCTGCTTCCTCCAGATGGTGGATGACGTGCTGGATGGAGACCGCCCCGTCGAAGGAGAACCGTTGGATGCCATCGACGCGCTCCTGCGCACGCTGGAGTCAGGAGCGCCGGGCCCCGCGACGGAGTTCCACGACACGGCGGTGACGTTGGGACAGGTACTGCTCACAGCGCTGACCGACCCGGCGGCCCGCGAGCAGGTGCTCGAACTGGTGCGCACGATGCGCCGGGACCGCGAGCGGGTGCGTGATGGGCACTGGTGGGACGAGGCAACGCTCCAGACCCAGCTCGAAAACACCTTCCGGCTGTCCGTGAGCCTGATGCTGCACGTCGCGGACGCGAAGGTGCGAGCAGAAGACGCCCCATCCCTGCTCGCGGCATTGGGTTGGTGCTCCGTGATGCGAGACCTGCGCGAGGACCTGGCCCAGGGTCTCTTCAACGTACCCGCCGACGTCGCCGCGGAAGTGCGCGCCCAGGGGCATGTGCCCGAGGACTTCGACTCACTGCTCACGGCCCAAGCAGGACGGTCCTGGGTGCGCGGCGAGTACCAGCGGGCCCGCGCTCTGTTGGACCGCTCCGCGAAGGAACTGGCTCAACTGGAAGGCAGGCAAGGCGCCGCGCTGCTGCGGCTCTTCCACAGGTCGGTGGAGGCTTTCTGGGCGCGGAAGCTACCGCGCCGCATGTCCTTCCTGCGCGAAGCACCGGTGCTCGAAATCACCTGAGCCCTTCACGCGCGGTCACCCTCCCTGCGCGTGGAGTGAGGCCTTGGAGCATGACGAGGCGCATGCGTTGACGCGAAGCGGGCGGAGGCATCTGCTGGACGCATGTCCGACTCCGTCTCCGCCATCTCCAGCGCGCGTCCGGTGGATGCCTCCGAACGGTTGCCGCTCCTGGACGTGCTGCGCGGCTTCGCGCTGTGGGGCGTCTTCGTGTCGAACAGCTTCGCCTGGTTCAGCGGCCGGGTCCTGATGCCGCGAGAGCAGGCTCAGGCACTGGCGGCGCCGCCCTTCGAAGCGGCCGTCACGGCGCTCTACCACTTCTTCGTGAACCAGAAGTTCGTCACGCTGTTCGCCTTCCTCTTCGGGCTGGGGTTCTCCATCCAGCTGACACGGGCCGCGTCACGAGGAGCCTCCGTCGTGCCGGTGTATTCACGGCGTCTGCTGGTACTGCTGGGCATCGGAGTGATGCATCTCACGGTGCTCTGGACGGGAGACGTCCTCTCCACCTATGCCCTGCTGGGCTTCGCGCTGCTCCTCTTCCGCGACTGTTCGGACCGGACGCTGCTGGTGTGGGTCGGCCTGTCGGTGGTGGTGGTGCCGTTGCTGGTGCCAGCGCTCCTGCACTTCGGTCCCATCCTGCTACACGGAGCGCAGGCGGCGGCGGACGCGGCGAAGGCCTCCGGAAGCCATGGAGGCGCGGACGCGGGAGCAACTGCTGCTGGGGCTCAAGAGCAACTCGCTCTGGACGACGCAGGCCGCGAACGCGCACTTCCTCCAGTACATGCTGCCCACGCTGAAGAGGCTGCTGTGGATGATCTTCATCCTGGGCCGGTTCCTGCTGGGGCTGCTCGCGGGCCGGCACCTGTTGCTCCAGGACGTGGAGCGCCATCGCGCCTGGCACCGGAAGATGCTGGGTTGGGGTCTGGTGCTGGGCGTGCTCGGAAATGGCGCGGGGGTGGTGGTCCAGCACCTGCGGCTCGCGGGACTGCTGGACCCGGCGAAAGCCCACTGGATGTTCACCCTGTCCGCGGTCCAGGAGATGGGCTACCTGGGCCTCGCCGCGGCCTACGTGGCCGCCTTCACCCTGCTCTTCCAGAAGGAGCGCTGGCGCGGGTGGCTGGGCATCCTGGCGCCGGTGGGTCGCATGGCGCTCACCAACTACCTGATGCAGACGGTGGTGAGCCTCTGTCTGTATGACGGCTGGGGGTTGGGACTCATCGGCAAGCTGCCGCCGTCCCGTTGCGTGGCCCTGACCCTCTTGGTGTTCGCGCTCCAGATTCCACTCAGCCACTGGTGGCTCGCGCGCTTCCGCTTCGGTCCGGCCGAGTGGCTGTGGCGCTCGCTCACCTACGGCCAGCGCCAGCCCATGCGGCTCGCGCTCAAGCCGTCGCCGGCCGGCGTCCCCGGCGCCCGATGAAGAACCCAGCGCCGAGCGCGGCGACCGCGACCAGGGCCCCGAAGCCCATGGCGGCGTTCTTCACCTTGGTGAGCAGGGGGTTGTCGAACACGTTGGTGGAGTAGTGGAACGCGGCGATGAGCCACCGGTCGCCCTCCTTCACCAGGGTGCACGTCCACCGCCCATTGACGACCAGGTCCGTGCCGTCGTTCAGGATGTAGTGGTCCAGCGACGAGCCATACGCGACGCCCGAGTTCCCATACAGGCGCGTGAGCGCATCCACGTCGAACTTCGCGGTGACCTTCTTCACGACGCTGTTCGGGCCCCCCAGCATCTCCGCGTAGTACGCGCGGATGGCATCCTTCCCCACGCGAACGTCGTTGTTCATGGTGGAGAACACGACGTCCGGGTGCAGGTGCGACAGCAGCCGGTCCAGGTCCTGTTTGTTGAGCGCATCCTCCATGTCCTGCTTGATGGCGCGCAGCGCCTGATGCGTCGCTTCATCGCCAGAAGCCACCGCCGCCGGAGCCACGGCATCCTGAGCCCCCGACACGAAGGGGACCGCGACGAACAGCAACGCCAGGAGACCTACGAACCGGGTGCGCACCATCGAAGCTCCATGAAGGAAGAGGACGGCGAGCATCCTAAGCAGGTCGCCAGAGGTTCGTTAACAAACCCGTCGAATCAAGGGTCCTCGTGATGACGCGCGCCTTACGAGGCGCGGCGGTGGTTCGCGCCGGAGTGCATGCGCGGAAGCCAGAATGAGGCCACGAAGGAAGCCCCCACCCGGGCCGGTCCCATCAAAACGCGTCCGACAGTCGGACAGGCTCCCGCCGCCTGGGCGCGACCCCGAGATTGACCGGAAGGGGCGCGACGTCGCGCACGCGAACGCCAAGGTAGGGCACGGCCAGAGGCGCCCGCCCGGGCCCGGTTGCCTCAAAACTTGTCCGACAGTCGGACAGGTTTTTCGCCGCCCGGGCCGGGAGGGCGACCTCCTGGCTGGCAATCAATGAGAATGGCGGGCCTGCGAGTCCATGTCAGACCCCTGTGGTTGGATGGCGATGCTGAAACGAGGAGGGGAATGGGGATGGAACGGGGAGGACTCGTGGCCTATGTGGAGGCGCAGATCGAGCGCGACATCGCGCTGGGGCGGCTGCACCCGAGCGGGCAATTCGGCCCTGAAGCGAAGCTGGCGCAGCGCTATGGAGTGTGCCGGGGCACCATCCGCGAGGCGCTGCGTCGGCTGGCGGCACGGGGCCTGGTGGTGCAACACCCCGGACGCAGGACTCGCGCGGTGGCGCTGGATGAGTCGCTGACGCTGGAGAATCTGGGCCTGGCGCTGCATGACGCGAGCAACCCGGATGCCCGGCGGCTGTTGGAGGGCTACTTCAGCCTCAAGCGGCAGGTGCTGGTGGAGCTGCTGGTCGACTGCTGCGCGAAGGCTTCGGATCTCGACCTGGACCAGTTGGGGAGCCTGTGCTTCCAGCTCTGGAACGCGGGGCGCTGGGAGCCCGGGGCCACCTGCGCCCAGGTGGAATTCGAGTTGCTGCGGCTGGCGGCGCGGGTGGCGGACCGCCCCGGGCACGTGCTCCTCGTTCAGTCCCTGCAGCGGGCATTCCTGGGAGGAGCCTCCCAACTGCTGCCGCTCCTGGGCGGAGAGGCGCTGCGTGAGTGGGCCACCTGCGCGATGGGGGCACTGTCGGAGCGCAACGTGCAGAAGCTTCAGCACGAGCTGCCAGAGCTGCTGAAGGCTTGCGATGAGCTGGTGCTGAATGCTTTCGCTCCCGTCCCCAAGGAGCCTGTGTCTCCCACGGATCCCATCGTTCCCTCGTCAGCCACCGGGTTGGAGGATGCGCCTGAGACACACCCGGGCAACGCGGAAGATGGCGTCGTCAGCCTGACTCCAGCCGCCGCACAGGACGAGCCGCAGGAGCCACGCCCCCGCGACGAGGAACGTGGCCCTGGCCACCTGGCTCCATCCATTGCACAGGACGATGTGCTGGAGGCACGGCACCCTGCGTTACCACCGGATAACCCATAGGAGGTATGGCCAAGCGGAATCCAACCGATTGTAGTTCTGGACGTCGCCAGTCTGTTCTCACTGCTGGCGTGGCCCGGGCTCGACGGGGTGCAGGGGGATACCGTGGACGCGAATCAATTGCTGGAGCTGGTCAAGCGCTATCAGGATTCCAAATCCTTCATCTCCAACGAAGAGACCGCCAAGCTCGCGCTGGTGGTCCCCTTCATCCGGCTGCTTGGCTATGACCCCGGTCTTCCCCGGGAGGTCCGCCTCGAATACGCGGCGGACTTCGTCCAGGGCGACGGCAAGAAGCTGCCGGACCGCATGGACTTCGCCATCTTCGACCAGACGGGGCAGAAGCCTCTCATCGTCATCGAAACCAAGCCTCTGGGCACGGACCTCAAGTCGCGCGCCCAGCAACTGGCCCGCTACCTCTCCCAGCTCCCGGAGCTCCACTTCGGCATCATCACGGATGGGTGCCACTACCTGTTCTTCGGAGACCTGGAGAACCCCAACGTCATGGACCCGGAGCCCTTCTTCACGTTCTCCCTGGAGGACACGAAGTCGGACTGGGCCAAGGTCGCGAAGTTCCTCTCCAAGTTCAGCCGCGAATCCTTCAACGCCACGACGCTCATCACCGACGCGGAGAACAGCCGCTACCGCCAGGGGATGATCGACAAGCTGTCCGCCGCCCTCAAATCACCCGGCGAGCACGAGGGCTTCCTCAAGTGGCTCACCGAGGACATCTACAAGGGAAAGCGGACGACCGCCGTGATGGAGCGCCTCGCGGAGGTCGCGAAGGAGGCCATCGAGCCCACCCTCCTCCGTGTCATGGGCGACGACTTCCTCGACAAGCTCAAGGAGCGCCTCCAGCGCTTGAACGAAGGCACCGAGGCCCCCGCCGCCAAGGACGGGCCCAACGTGGTGAAGGCCGACAGCGCGAAGCCTTTCGACGTGGAGCCGCGTGCCCCGGGTGACGACAAGACACGCGTCGCAGTGGAGACCACCGAGGAGGAACTGGCCTTCTTCGGCGTCGTCCGGGACATCTGCACCAAGAACGGCCACGCGGCGGAGGACGTCCTCTACCGGGACACCTCGAACTACTTCAATGTGTCCTTCAAGAAGCCCACGAAGTGGTTCGTGCGGTTCTTTGGCAATGGCAAGCGCAAGTGCATCGCCACCTGGGTTCCCGTCGAGGAGGCGAAGACGCTCGCCGCGGGGTTCGAGGTCGAAGCGTCCCCTTCGGCGTTCGGTATCAGCCGGGTCTACATCCAGACGATCCCAGAGGTGTGGGCGCTCAAGGCCCTGGTCGCCCGGAGCCTGGAGTTGTCCCTCACCGCCAAGGAAGAGGTCCCCGCGGAGCCCATGCTCAAGCTGGCAGCGGCTTCACCGTGAGGCTCTTCGACGCGAGGAACTCCGGGTTGAACACCTTGGAGGCGTAGCGACTGCCGTGGTCACACAGGAACGTGACGATGCGCAGGCCCTGGCCCTGGTGCTTGCGCGCCACCTCCCACGCGGCCCTCACGTTCAGGGCCGCGGAGGTGCCCACCACCAACGCGTCCTCTCGCGCCAGGTGGTAGAGCATCTCCAGCATGTCCTGGTCCTCCAGGCGCATGGCTTCATCCACTCGCGCGTGCCGGAAGTTCTCCGTCAGCCGCATGATGCCAATGCCTTCCGTGATGGAGCTCCCCGCCGTCTCCATCTTCCCCGTGCGCACCTGGCAGTAGAGCCCCGACCCCGGCGGATCCACCAGGACCACTCGCAAGGCCGGGTTCTTCTCCTTCAGGTAGCGGCTCGTCCCGGACAGCGTGCCGCCGCTGCCCACCGACGCCACCAGCACATCCACCCGGCCCTCCGCCTGCTCCCATATCTCCGGCCCCGTCGTCTCGTAGTGGAAGTCGCCGTTCGCCGTGTTCTCGAACTGGTTCATCCACGCCCAGCCGTTCGCTTCCGCCAACGCCCGCGCCTGGTGGAAGAAATGCGAGGGATTGGAGAACGGCACCGCCGGCACCCGCCGCACCTCCACGCCCATCGCCTCCAGGTACTCGTATTTCTCTCGCGCCTGGTTGTCCGGCATTGTCACGACCACCCGGTAGCCGCGCTCGCGGCCCAGCAGGCCCAGGCCGATGCCGGTGTTGCCCGCGGTGCCTTCGACAATCGTGCCGCCGGGCTTGAGCTGCCCCGTCGCTTCCGCGCGTTGAATCATCCCCTTCGCGGCCCGGTCCTTGATGCTCCCGCCCGGGTTCATGAACTCCGCCTTGGCGACGATGTCACAGCCCGTCTGACGACTGAGTGAGCCAATGCGCAACAGCGGTGTGTTTCCCACCGCGTCCCAGAGCGAACCGATTCGTGGCGCCATGTCCGTCCTCCCCCGAGCTACAGCTTGCGCATCCGCACGCGGCGGACCTTGTGGTCGTTGCCCTTCACCAAGATGAGCCTCGCGCGTGAGCGAGTGGGCGCGATGTTCTCCGCCAGGTTGGGCCCGTTGATCTCCGCCCACACGGACGCGGCCCGGGCAATCGCCTGGTCGCGCGTCAACTCCGAGAAGCGCCGGAAGAAGGACCGCTCGTCCCGGAACGCCGTCTCCCACAGGCGTAGGAAGCGCTCCACGTACCAGTGGCGGATGTCCGTCTCGCTCGCGTCCACGTAGATGGAGAAGTCGAAGAAGTCCGACAGGAACGTCTGCGGCAGCCGCCCGCCCTCCACCGGCCCCGTCTGCAGGACGTTGAGCCCCTCCAGGATGAGGATGTCCGGCTGCCGGATGGACTGCGCCTCCTCCGGCACGATGTCGTAGACGAGGTGCGAGTACACCGGCGCCGTCACCTCCTCGCGCCCCGCCTTCAGCTCCGCCAGGAAGCGCACCAGCGCGCGCCGGTCGTAGCTCTCCGGAAAGCCCTTGCGGTTCATGATGCCCCGCTCGGCCAACACCCGGTTGGGATGCAGGAACCCGTCCGTCGTCACCAGCGCCACGCGCGGATGATCCGGCCAGCGGGCCAGCAATGCCTGGAGGATGCGCGCCGTCGTGCTCTTGCCCACCGCCACGCTGCCCGCGATGGCGATGATGAACGGCACCTTGCGCACCGAGTAGCCGAGGAACGCCTGCTGCGCCGCCCACAGCGACTGCGCCGACGCCACCTGCAGGTGCAGGAGTCGCGACAGCGGCAGGTAGACGTCCTCCACCTCCTGGAGGTCCAGCCGGTCGCCCAGGCCCCGCAGCTTCTCCACCTCTTCCGCCGTCAACGTCAGCGGCGTGGAGGCCCGGAGCTCGCGCCACGCGTCGCGGTCCAGGTCGACGTACATCGATGCGGCGCGGGGTTTTGTCACGGACATGCCCCCCAGCTTGAACCAGACCGCCCCGGATCCGGCAAGTGAAGGTAACAACAGGTCTTCCCCGCGATTCTTGACAGCAAGACTTTCCCGTCGCCAACGTGCCCGTCCGCTTCCTGGTCGCGCCCGACTGACGCGGGGGCACTCCGCCCTCCCGGAGCCCGTCCCCCGAGGTCCCCGCGTGTCCTCCTTCTCCGCTCCCGCCCTCCTCGCCGCCACGGCCCTGCTGCTCGCCACGCCCGGCGTTCATGCCCAGGACGCCGAGCCCACCGCCACGCCTGCGTCCGAGCCCGCGCCCGAGCCGGCTTCAGAGCCGGCTTCAAAGCCTCCTGGGGCCACGCAGCCGCCGGTCATCCACATCTCCGAGGAGGGCTTCACGCTGTCATCCGCGGACAAGGCCTTCGTGCTCAAGCTGCGCGGGCAGCTCCAGGGCGACGGACGCTTCTTCCTGGACGACACGGACCGCACCGGCACCAACACGTTCCTCGTGCGGCGCATGCGCCCCATCCTGGACGGGACGCTCTTCGGCTTCATCGACTTCCGCTTCATGCCGGACTTCGGCGTCGGGCAATCCATCATCCAGGACGCGTACATCGACTTCCGCCCAGGGGAGTGGGTCCGCCTGCGCACGGGCCGGTTCAAGACGCCCTTCGGCCTGGAGCTGCTCCAGTCCGACATGGACAACCCCTTCATCGAGCGCTCGCTCACCGTGGACCTGGTCCCCAATCGCGACGAGGGCCTGGAGCTGCACGGCGAGGGCGAAGGCGGCCGGTGGCAGTACTCGCTGGCGGTGGTGAATGGAGACCCCGACGGCGCCAGCACCGACGCCAACACCGACGACAGCTTCGACCTGGTGGCCCGCGTCTTCGCCCTGCCCTTCAAGGGCCGCGAGCCGTCCTTCCTCCAGGGACTGGGCCTGGGCTTCGCGGTCACGCGCGGCCTCCAGTTCGGCACCGCCACCAACACCGGGCTCGCGCCCTTTCGCAGCACGGGCCAGCAGGTCATTTTCAGCTACCTCAGCAACGCGGACACCGGCGAGACGGTGACGGCGCACGGTCAGCACCTGCGGATCGCGCCCCAGGGCCACTTCTACCGGGGGTCCTTCGGCCTCCTCGCGGAGTATGTGCGCTCGTCACAGGAGGTGCGAATCGCGGATGCGCGCGCGCGGCTGCACCACCACGCCTGGCAGACGGCGGTGTCGTGGGTGTTCGGAGGGAAGGCGTCCTTCGAAGGCGCCCGGCCCACGACGTCCTTCAACCCGAAGACGCTTACGGGCGGCGCGCTGGAGGTCGCGGCGCGCTACCACGCGCTGGACCTGGACGACGCCGCCTTCCCCCGCTTCGCCAACCCCGCGCGGTCCGTGAGCGCGGCGAAGGGCTTCGGCGTCGCCACGACGTTCGCCTTCAACCGGCGCGTGCGCTTCGCCCTGAACTTCCACCGCACGAACTTCGAGGGCGGAGCCCCGGACGGCGACCGCGCCCCCGAGAACGCCCTCCTGTCCCGCTTCCAGCTCACGTTCTGAAAGCCCCTGCCCGCGAGCCGTGAAACATCCGGTGACGCCGGGTGTCATCCGGCTTCGTCCTGGTGCGTCTTGAAGCGTCCACGTCAGGTGCACGACGCTCCCGCCGCCCGCGACGGGTGGCCCTTGCCCGGGGGCCGCTCGCGCGGACTCCGCCGAGAGGACGCATGCCCGCGAACGTGTTCCCGCAGCGCCCGACACCTGTCCGCTCCCCGTCCCTGTCGAAGGCGCTCACGCGCGCCGCGCTCCTCGCCCTCCTGGGCCTGGGCGCGCCCGTGGCCGCGCAGCAGCCCCAGGCGCCCATCACGGAGGACGTGCCGCCCCCGGTGCAGCCGCCCCTGCCCGACAGCCGCGTCTACTTCACCACCCTCAACGTGGTCCGCTACAACCCGCTGGGGCTCGAGTCGCAGAACCGGCTCGTCTACCAGAAGCGCCTCTTCGACAGCCCGTCGCTGCTCCTGCGCGACACGTACGCCAGCGCCGGCGCGAGCCTCAAGCTGAGCCCCGCGTTCTTCAAGGCCGGGCCCACGGTGGAGTTGCAGCCGCTGGCCATCTTCAACCTCCGCGCCGGCTACGAGTACGTGCAGTTCTTCGGCACGTTCGGCAGCGTCCAGTCCTATCCGGACTCCTTCCAGCCCTACGACGACGACCTGCGCAGCGCGACCAACGACGCCGCCTACGGCACCTCCGGGCACCACTTCTTCGTGGAGCCCATGCTCCAGGCGAAGGTGAAGTCCGTGGCGCTGCGCACGAAGCTGGCCATCGAGTACTGGAACGTGGCGCTGCGCGATGGCGGGGCCCGCGGCACGTTCTACGACCCGACGCTGGACACGCTGGTGCCCGGCAAGGGCTGGGTGCTCGCCAACGACACGGATCTCCTCTGGCTGGCCGGGAAGTGGACGCTGGGCGCCCGGCTCTCCGCGGTGTGGCCCCGCTACGATGAGGACACCAGCGCGGTGGATCCGCTGCCCGGCCGCACGCTCCCCAGCAACGAACACATCCGCGTGGGCCCGCTCGTCGCGTATGCCTTTGACACCAAGCCGGGCGGCCTCATGAGCAAGCCCACCGTGCTGCTCATCGCCGGCTGGTACCTCAAGCATGAGAACCGGGTGAATGCCATGCCCTACCTCCTGGGCGGCTTCTCGTTCACCACGGAGTTGCTCTCCGGCCGCTGAAGCGCGCCGCGGCCTGTTCAGACATCAAGCTCCTCCTGCGCTCCAGGGCAGTGTGCCGGGGTCAGGGCCGTTCCTAACTCGCCCTGTCTGTCGTTGGGGACAGCAGGGGGACCTATGGGAACGACTCGCGGAGTGATGGGCTGGCGGCTGCTTTGGAGCGTCGTGGCGGCGGTGATGCTCGGAGGGTGCGGCCCCTCGAATGCGCCGGAGGCTTCCCCCCGGACACAGGAGGCGGCGCACACCGGGGGTGACTTCGTCTGGGTGAAGCACCTGGGCTCGCCCCGGTTTGATCAGGCCCACGCCGTGGCCTTCGACCGCGACGGCAACATCCTCGCGCTGTTCCTCTACCAAGGCAGTGTGGACCTGGGCGCGGGCCCCGTCGGTTCCGGGAACCCGGACAGCTTTGGCTTCGCGGTGGCGAAGTACACGACGGCGGGCGCGCTCCTGTGGACCCGCGCCTACGAGGGTGTGCTTCCTCCCGGCGGACAGAACTTCGTCAACGCGGTGGCGCTCACGGTGGACCGGGAGCGCAGCGTCCTCATCGCGGGGAACTCGAACGAGTCCATTGACCTGGGCGGGGGACTCCAACCGGCGGGCGCGTTCCTGCTGAAGCTGCGCAAGACGGGGCAGTTCCAGTGGGCCCGGCACTTCACGGGCAGCATCTCGCCCCAGGACCTGGTCACCGACTCTCAGGACGGCATCGCAATGACGGGCAATGCCTTCCGCACGGTGGACTTCGGCCAGGGGCCCAACTCCTCGCAGGTGACGGACGTCGTGACCGCCTTCCTCACGAAGTTCAATGCCGCTGGCACCCCGCAGTGGACCGTGAGGGAACAGTTGGACCTGAGCAGCGGATCCAGCGTCGCGGTGGATGAGACGGATGCCTTCTACTTCGCGGGCATCCGGTATCCCGACCCGGAGGCCTGGAAGGTGACCTCCTCGGGCACGGTGGTGTGGACCCGGTCGCTGGTGGGCGCGTCGGGAGGAGCCGCGGGCATCGCCGTGCACGGCAACCGGGTGGTGGTGGGCGGCCAGTTCAGCAGCGCCTTCACGTTCCGGGGCCAGACGATCACTCCCCCGGTCCCAGGTGCCGGCTTCCTCGTCGCGTGGACCCGCGCCGGAGAGGAGCGCTGGGCCCGTGGCTACCCGCAGGCCGTGGGCGCGGTCGCCATGGCCGAGGACGACGCCGTGGTCGTGGGCGGTGCCTCCATCGATCCGGACACGGCCTCCGGCTACACGCTCTTCACCGCGAGGCTGGAGCGCATCGAGGGCCAGCAGCAGTGGCGGCACACGTACGCCTCGACCGGGCGCCCGTTCTTCACGGACGTGGCGGTGAACAAGCAGGGCGCGTTCGTGGGCATTGGCTACTTCTCCGGCACCCTCCACCTGGGAAGGCCCCTGGTCTCGCGCGGCTTCGACGACGACTTCCTCTTCAAGGGGTCGACGGCGCCCTGACGGTCACCCGAAGCCCTGGGCGCGCAGCACCGCGCCCAGCGGCACGGAGCCCGCGCGGTACGCGTCAAAACACCGCGCGGCCTCCTCCGGCGTGGGCTGCGTCCACCGCCAGTGCCCGGGCCCGCCCCCCACCTCGCAGCGGATCAATGACGTGCGCAGCTGCTCCACGTGGGTGAACTCCAACTGCTCCAGCAGCAGCGGGTTCTGGCTGGTGACGAAGGCCTGCCGCGTCCCCATGTCCCGCACGCACGCGCGCACCAGGTCCGGGTGCAGTCCGTCCGCCAGTTCGTCCGCGATGACGAAGGCCTCGTGCACGTCCAGGTAGTAGAGGAAGGACAAGAGCCGCTTCTGGCCATGGCCCAGCTGCTCCTGCGCCACCGGCGTGCCGTCCGGACGCACGAACGCGAAGCGGAAGCCGCTGAAGCCCAGCCGTCCGCCCTGGGACAGGGGCGTCGTCTCCGTCACGTCCACCGAGAGCGTGCCGGAAGCGAACCCCGCCAGCGTCACGAAGCGCGCGAGGAAGCCCTGGGGCATTGCCTCGTGACGCAGGAGCAGCGACGGCGGCACGGGCTCGCGCTCCACCTGTTCACGCAGCCAGCCGGGCATCCACGTGGGCAGCGCCATCAGCCCCAGCGGGAACAACTCCTCACCGCGCTGCTCCATCGCGTAGCGGATGGCGCCGATGCGCTCGAACATGCCCAGCGCTTCGTCGAAGCGCGGCGGCGCCAAGAGGAACGTCTCCCGGAGCAGGTCCTTCAGCCGGTCCTTCACGCCGCGCTCCAGGTACTGCGCGGCCATGAAGAGCAGCGTCCACACGGAGCGGTCCAACACCGACCAGTGCATGCGCTTGGAGAAGCCTGCCGCGCCAGCCACCTCGCACGCGAAGCCCGTGGCGCTGGCGCGCATGACGAGCCGCGCGTCCTCCGCCGCGTCCCACCGCACCGTCGCCACGATGGAGGGCATCAGCCCGTGCGCCAACGCCGCGGGCGGCAGCGCCAGGGCGTCACCCGGGCCGCCCTCCCCGGCATTCGCGGGCAGCGCCGCGGGCGGCTCGTTGCGCACGGCCACGTCCACCGTCAGCGCGTCGAAGCGCAGCGCGTAGTCCAGCGCGAACGGCTCCCGCAGGAGTCCGGAGAAGTCCGAGCACAGCACCGCGGACAGCAGCTCCAGCAGCGTCGTGCGTCCGCTGCCCGTCGCGCCCACCACCACGTTCAGGGCAGGGCCGAACGTCAGCACCGTGTCCGGCGCGAGCCCTCGGTAGTGGTGGACGTGCAGACGGGTCAGCTTCATGGCGTCCGGCCCTCCCCTTGGACCACCGTCAGCGTAGGCCCTTCGCCAGCTGATGCGCGAGCCGGTGTAGCAGCTCCGTGTTCTCCGCCTCCGCCGCCTTCAGCTTGGGCAGCTGCGCCTTCAGCGCCGCCAGGTCCTTGCCCCGCGTCACCAGGTCCTCCGCCCCCAGTTCCAACCAGCGCCCCAACTCCTGCGCCGTCAGCTCCAGGTGGAACTGGAAGCCATACGACTTCCCCAGCCGGAAGGCCTGCTGCGTGTACCGGTCCGTGGACGCGAGCAGCGTCGCGCCGGGCACCGGCGTGTACGTGTCCCCGTGCCAGTGCGCCACCGCCGTGCGCGGCTTCACGCCGGCCACCACCGGATCCGACAGCGCGTCCTGCGTCCAGCGCACCGGCCCCACGCCCACCTCGAAGCCGTTCTTCCCCGGCGACACCGTCGCGCCCGCCGCCGCCGCCAACAGCTGCGCACCCAGGCACACGCCCACGCACGCGCGGTCATTCGCCAGCCGCTCTCCCAGCAACGCCAGCTCTTCATTCAGGAACGGATGGGCGTCCGCCTCGTACACGCCCATGGGCCCACCCATCACCACCACCAGCGGCGCGTCCACGTCCTCGCGCTTCACCGTCCGGAAGCGCCTCACCAGCGTGAAGCCCGCCGCCTCCAGCGCCGGCCCCAACAGGCCAGGGCCCTCGTGCTCCTCGTGCTCGAACACCACCGCGCGCATCGTCCGCCACCCCTTCGCTGTGTCTTCGTTGGTGCCGCAGGCAATGCCTGCCGCGTGAAGACTAACGCTGCATGCCACGGTTGGCCGCGACGCGGCGTGAACCCGGATAGCCGGTAGGCATTTATTTCACAGTATTTCGTGCCATCATCAGCGGGCCCGGTTTCCCCTATAAGCATGCGGACCCGGGCATTCCCCCTTGGGCGTTTTCGTCGCGTCGTTTCCGAAAGGAAGTTCCTCGTGAGCAAGAGCCTTCGCGGTTTCAAGTGGCTGATGGGCACGGTGGTCGGCGTTTCCCTGCTGAGCGGTTGCGGCGCTCCTCCGGCGGAGGGTGAGACCACCCCGGCCGAGGCCACGGAGCAGGCCCAGGGCGCCCTGACGGCGCAGGTCACCGCGGGCAAGGCCTCCATGGCCGCCAGCGACCGCGTGACGGTGGAGGTGACGCTGACCAACACCTCCTCCGCGCCGGTGAGCATCTACAAGTGGGATGCGCCGGGCGAGGGCCTCAACGAGGGCCGCCTGTCGGTGTCCCGCGACGGCCAGCCGGTGGAGTACACGGGTGCGCACTTCAAGCGCGTGCAGGGCCGCGCCGAGGACCTCATCACCCTGGCCCCCGGCCAGAGCATCTCCGGTCCGGTCGTCGTGTCGGACGCGTATGACCTGTCCGTCTCCGGCACGTACACCATCCGCTACGAGCTGGAGGCGCGCGCGGGCGTGACGGCGCTGTCGTCCAACTCGGTCAGCCTCTTCATCGAGGGCCGCCGCAACAGCCGCGACGAGGCCGAGGCGATGCGTCAGGTGACGGGCCAGAGCCTGTCCTACTCCGGCGCCTGCACCAGCTCCGAGCAGAGCTCCATCGCCACCGCGTTCAGCAGCGCGCAGACCTACTCCAACAACGCGTACAGCTACCTGAACGGCACGCCGTCCGCGACCACGCGATTCACCACCTGGTTCGGCACGTACTCCACCACCAACTGGAGCACCATCAAGACGCACTTCAACAGCATCAAGAACGCGTTCGCGAACCAGGCCGTCGTCGTGGACTGCAGCTGCAACGAGAGCGGGACGTACGCGTACGTGTACCCGTCCTCGCCGTACAAGATCTACGTGTGCGGCGCCTTCTGGAGCGCCCCCAACACGGGCACGGACTCGCGCGCGGGCACGCTGGTCCACGAGATGAGCCACTTCACCGTCGTGGCCGGCACGGACGACTGGGCCTACGGCCAGACGGCCGCGAAGAACCTGGCCAAGTCCAACCCCACGCGCGCGCGTGACAACGCGGACAGCCACGAATACTTCGCGGAGAACACCCCGTCGCTGCCGTAAGGTGACGCCGGGCCGTTGACTTCGGGGCGCGGGCCACATGGGCTCGCGCCCCTTTTCTTTTCGCCGTACGCACTCAAGGAGCGTCACGTCATGGGCATGGGACGAAGCAACCTCGCATGGCTCGCGGTGCTCACCGCCGCCGGTGTCACCGCCTGTACCCCGAAGCCCGCGGAAGCCCCCGCGCAAGCGCAGGCCCCCGTCGCCGCGACGCCGCCGCCCGCGGCGCCCCCGCCGTCCCCCGAGCCCAGCGCCGTCGAGCCCGCGAAGGAGCCCACCGCCGTGACGACCCCGAAGCTGGAGTGCGCCCTCAGCGTCCACCCGAAGGCGAAGGCGGGCGAGCCCATTGAAGTCCTCTTCAAGCTCACCAACCGCTCGGAGTCCCCGGTCTGGGTGCTCAAGTGGCAGACGCCGCTGGAGGGCATCCTGGGCACCGTGTTCCAGATCACCCGCGACGGCGAGGAGCTGCCGTACCAGGGCCCCATGGTGAAGCGCGCCGCCCCGAACGCGGACAGCTACGCGGCCATCGCCCCGGGCGCCACGGTGGAGAACACGGTGGAGGTGACGCAGGCCTGGGACCTCAAGAAGCCGGGCACCTACCGCATCACCTTCCGCGACGCGCTGATGGACGTGGCCACGCGCAAGGAGGACATCCCCCGGGCCGGCGGCGAATACCAGTCCACCCCGGTGACGTGCGCCCCCGTGGACGTGACGGTGGCCGCGCGCTGAGGGGAGCCGCGAGGCGGTAGGGGGCCCCTTCCGGATTTCCCTGGAACGAGGAGGGCGGGCAGGCACGGTCCCCCTCCTCAGCCGGGCCCGGGCGCGATACACCTGGGCCCACCATGGCGGACACCCCCACGATGAACATCCCGACGGTCGACCTGCTGGACCTGGCGTCGGGTGAACCGGCGCGCCTGGAGCGCGCCGCGGCGGCCCTGCGCGAGGCCTTCGGCGTCTTCGGCCTCGTGTTCGTGAAGAACCACGGCGTGGACGCGCCGGCGCTGGAGCGCTTCTACGACGCGTTCTCCGCCTTCGTGGCCCGCCCGGACGCGCAGAAGCGCCCCCTGGGCCGCGCGGACCTCTGGTACCAGCGCGGCTGGACGCCTCCCAACACGGAGGTCGCCGTCGCCAGCAACGGGCAGCCGGACTTCAAGGAGTGCTACTTCGCGGCGCCCACGCCCACGGACGCGCAGTCCGCCATGGAGTTCCCGGAGCTGTACCCGGAGAACATCTGGCCGGACGACGCGCCACCCTTCTTCCAGGAGGGCCTGCTCACCATGGGCACCGCGCTGCACGAGGCCGGCCTCAAGCTCCTGCGCGGCGCCGCCCTGGCGCTGAACCTGCCCGAGGACACCTTCACCGCCGCGTGCGAGAAGGCGCCCCACGTCACGCGCGCGCTCCAGTACCTGCCGCTGGGCCCGTCCCAGGTGAACACCGGCATCCTCTGGGGCGAGGAGCACACCGACTTCAACCTGCTGACGCTGTTGCCCGGAGGCCGGTTCCTCGATCCGGAGGGCCGCCCCGCGCCGAAGCCGGATGACCAGAGCGGCCTGTACCTGCGCACGCGCGCGGCGCCGGACGCGCCCAACGGCCACATGGTGCGCGGCACCGCGCCCGCGGGCTGCATCGTGGCGCAGGTGGGCCAGCAGCTGGAGATCCTCACGGGCGGCACGTTCCTCGCCACGCCGCACGTCATCACCGCGCCGGGCGTGCCGGGGTGGCAGCGCCAGTCCGCCGCGCACTTCATGCACGTGCACACCAGCCAGGTGCTCTTTCCCCTGCCCGGCTTCCGCACGCCGGAGGCGGTGGCCAACTACGCGCCGCCGGTGCTCGCGGGCACGTACGACATCAAGACGCTGGTGGACATTGGCCTCGCGCCGCCCGCCGCGCTCGACAAGCTGGGCTACCGCCACTACGACCGGCTGAACCGGATGCGCGCGACCTCATAAGCCGCGCCGGGACCACCGGCCCCTTGTCGCTGGCGGAGGTGGACGGGCTGCGTTACAGCGCAGCCACCCCATGGCCATCTCGTCCACCCTCGCCGCGTCCATCTTCCGTCACCGCGATTTCCGGCTGTATCAAATCGCCCGTCTGTGCGCGGTGCTCGCGGCGCAGATCGAGTCGGTGGCCATCGGGTGGCAGGTGTACGAGCTCACCGGGAGCGCGCTCGCGCTGGGCTACACGGGCCTGGCCCAGTTCGTCCCCTTCCTCGCCTTCAGCCTCCTGGGCGGTCAGGTCGCGGACCGCTACGACCGCCGCCGCATCCTGGCGCTGTGCCAGGGCGTGATGCTGGTGTGCAGCCTGCTGCTCTTGTCCTTCACGCTGGGCCACTTCGAGGACGTGCGGTTCGTCTACGGCGTGCTGGTGCTGTTCGGCACCGCGAGGGCCTTCTACGCGCCCGCGGGCTCCGCGCTCACGCCCTACCTGGTGCCGAAGGAGGAGCTGACGCGCGCGGTGGCGGTGAACTCCACCACGTGGCAGGTGGCCACCATCGCCGGCCCCGCCGTGGGCGGCCTGCTCTACGGGTGGCTGGGCGGCAAGGGCGTCTACATCACGTCCGCGTCGCTGTGCGCGCTCACCATCGTGTGGATCCTCTCGCTCCAGGTGCGCACCGGCAGCGCGTCGCGCGATCCCATCTCCATGAAGACGCTGGTCGCGGGCCTGCGCTTCGTGCGCCAGAAGCGGATGCTGCTGGGCAGCCTCACCCTGGACCTCTTCGCGGTGCTGCTGGGCGGCGCGGTGGCGCTGCTGCCCATCTACGCGCGCGACGTGCTGCACACCGGCCCGTGGGGCCTGGGCCTCTTGCGCAGCGCTCCGGCCGCGGGCGCCGCGGTGGTGGCGGTGCTGCTCGCGTTCCGTCCGCTGGGCGGCCACGCCGGGTGGAAGATGTTCGGCGCGGTGGCGGTGTTCGGCGCGGCCACGCTGGTGTTCGGCGTGAGCACGTCCCTGCCCCTGTCGCTCGCGGCGCTCGCCATTGGCGGGGCTGCGGACATGGTGAGCGTGGTGGTGCGCCACACGCTGGAGCTGGTCTCCACGCCGGATGACATGCGCGGCCGCGTGGGCGCGGTGAACATGATGTGCATCGGCGCCTCCAACGAGCTGGGCGAGTTCCGCGCGGGCTCGCTCGCGGAGGCGCTGGGCGCCGTGCACGCGGTGGTGATTGGCGCCGTGGGCACGCTCGTCGTCGTGGGCCTCTGGGCCTGGCTCTTCCCGGAGCTGCGCAACGTGGACCGGTTGGAATCCGCCGCGCACCCGCCGCCCCAACCCGAACAGGACGCCACCGAATCCGCCCCCTCCGTCTGAGGCCTCCCGGTCGCCGGGTGAAAACCACGGCTCGCGAAGGTTTGACGCTCGGTGAGGGGGCTGTTGCCTGGACGGCCACCTGTCGGCGGGGCTTGTAGCCTGGAAGGACACAAGTGGGGCGCGCCCGCCCCCACCTTCAGAGGAGGGGCGCCGGTGGTATGGTCCGTGCTTGGACTCTCGTCCCATGGCGTACTACTTCCACGTGCTGGCACTCTGCGTAGGGACCGCTTTGTGCCTCGTGCTCGGCCGGGCGTTCTTCGATCCTGACGAACCCACACCCGTCCCCGTCACCACCCAGCCGGACCCGGGCGCGCCCCGCGTGGTCCGCATGGACGCCGGCCACCACCCTCGCAAGTAGGGCCCCACGCGGGGCGCCCCGCGCGCGATGATGCACGCCGACCGTGAGCGCGACGGGCTCCTTCCTCCTCTTCCTGCTGCTCTGGGCGGTGCTCCTCGTGGGGGTGCTGTCCATCGTCGTCTCCACGCTGCGCACCGGCGCGCCGCCCATGCCCAGCTCGCCCCGGGTACGGCGGGCGCTGCTGGCCATGCTCCCGGGGGACACCCGGGGCACCGTGCTGGACCTGGGCTCGGGCTGGGGGGACGTGGCCTTCAACCTGGCGGATCACTGCCCCGAGGCGCGCATCATGGCGTACGAGCTGTCCTGGCTGCCGTGGCTCTTCAGCCGGCTGCGCCAGCGGCTCTTCCCCCGCGCGAACCTCACGCTCCTCCACGGGGACTTCTTCGCCGCGTCCTTCCAGGACGCGACCTGCGTCGTCTGCTACCTGTCGCCGGGCATCATGACGCGCCTGGCGCCCCGCTTCGCGGCCGAGCTGCCGCCAGGCGCCCGCATCCTCAGCCACACCTTCGGCCTGCGCGGCTGGACACCCGTGCGCAGCGTGCGGCTCCAGGACCTGTACCGCACGCCTGTCTACCTCTACGAAGTGCCGCCCCGCGCGCCGCCCCGTGAGTAGAGTCCACCCCCGTCCACCCCTTCTCGAAGAGACCCTCCCGCGATGAGTGACTTCCAGTTCCAGGACATGCTGCCGCTTGGCAAGGACGAGACGCCCTACCGCCTGCTCACGAAGGAGGGCGTCTCCACGTTCGAGGCCGGCGGACGCAGCTTCCTCCAGGTGGAGCCCGAGGCGCTCACGCTGCTCACCCGCGAGGCCATGCGGGACATCTCGCACCTCCTACGTCCGGGACACCTGCAGCAGCTCAACAACATCCTCAAGGACCCGGAGGCGTCGTCCAACGACAAGTTCGTGGCGCTGGAGCTGCTCAAGAACGCGAACATCGCCGCGGGCGGCGTGCTGCCCTCCTGCCAGGACACCGGCACGGCCATCGTGATGGGCAAGAAGGGCCAGTACGTCCTCACCCGCGGCGGCGACGAGGCTGCCATCTCCAGGGGCGTGTTCGACACGTACCTCACGGCCAACCTGCGCTACTCGCAGATGGCGCCGCTGGACATGTACAAGGAGGTCAACACGGGCAACAACCTGCCCGCGCAGATCGAGCTCTACGCGACCGACGGTGACGCCTACAAGTTCCTCTTCATGGCCAAGGGCGGCGGCTCCGCGAACAAGAGCTACCTCTTCCAGGAGACGAAGGCCGTCCTCAACCCGCAGAGCCTGCTGGCGTTCCTGGAGCAGAAGATCCGCTCGCTGGGCACCGCCGCGTGCCCGCCGTACCACCTGGCCATCGTGGTGGGCGGCACGTCCGCGGAGTTCGCGCTGAAGACGGCGAAGTACGCCTCCGCGCGCTACCTGGACACCCTCCCCACCAGCGGCAACGCGCTGGGCCGGGGCTTCCGCGACGTGGAGCTGGAGCAGGAGGTGCTCAAGCTCACGCAGCGCACCGGCATTGGCGCGCAGTTCGGCGGCAAGTACTTCTGCCATGACGTGCGCGTCATCCGCCTGCCCCGCCACGGCGCGTCCTGCCCGGTGGCCATCGCCGTGTCGTGCTCGGCGGACCGCCAGGCGCTGGGCAAGATCACGCGCGACGGCGTCTTCCTGGAGGCGCTGGAGACGGACCCCGCGAAGTACCTGCCGGAGACCACGGACACGGACCTGTCCGGCGACGTGGTGAAGCTGGACCTCAACCGCCCCATGAGCGACCTGCGCGCGCAGCTGTCGCGCTACCCCATCAAGACGCGCCTGTCCCTGTCCGGCTCGCTGGTGGTGGCGCGCGACATCGCGCACGCGAAGATCAAGGAGCGCCTGGACCGGGGCGAGGGCATGCCCCAGTACCTCAAGGACCACATGGTCTACTACGCGGGCCCGGCGAAGACGCCGGAGGGCTACGCGTCCGGCTCCTTCGGCCCCACCACCGCGGGCCGCATGGACGCGTACGTGGATCAGTTCCAGGCGGAGGGCGGCAGCTTCGTGATGCTCGCCAAGGGCAACCGCTCCCCGGCCGTCACGGAGGCCTGCAAGAAGCACGGCGGCTTCTACCTGGGCTCCATCGGCGGCCCGGCCGCGCGCCTGGCGCAGGACTGCATCAAGAAGGTGGAGGTCCTGGAGTACGCCGAGCTGGGCATGGAGGCCGTGTGGAAGATCGACGTGGTCGACTTCCCGGCCTTCATCGTCGTGGATGACAAGGGCAACGACTTCTTCGCGAACATCAACAAGCCGTCCGCGAAGAAGTAGGCCGCTTCGAAGTCACCTTCCGGCGCGCGCTCTTCAGTCGAACTCGAGCGCGCGCTGGAAGTCCGCCGGGTTGGAGGCCGCGCTCTGCGCCGTCTCCAGCGTGATGTCGCCGTTGCGGTACAGCTGCGTCAGGTGCTGATCGAAGGACTGCATGCCGAACATGTCGCGGCCCTTCTCGATGACGTCCTTGAGCTCCGCGGCGCGGTCGTCCCGGATGTACTGCTCCACCGTCTTCGTCTGGACCATGATCTCCAGCGCCACCACGCGGCCCTTGCCGGTGGCCTTGGGCAAGAGGCGCTGGGAGACGGTCGCCTTGAGCGAGTCCGCCAGGCGCATGCGCACCATGGTCTGCTCCTCCGCGGGGAACACCGACACCAGGCGGTTGATGGTGCGCGACGCGTCCGTGGTGTGCACCGTGGACAGCACCAGGTGGCCCGTCTCCGACGCCTTGAGCGCGATGTCGATGGTCTCCGTGTCGCGCATCTCGCCCACCAGGATGACGTCCGGGTCCTGACGCAGCGCGGCCCTGAGCGCGATGGCGAAGTTCGCCGTGTCCGGGCCAATCTCGCGCTGGGAGATGGAGGACTTCACGTTCTTGTAGATGAACTCGATGGGGTCCTCGATGGTGAGGATGTGCAGGCTCTCCGTGTGGTTGATGTGGTTGATCATCGACGCCAGCGTGGAGCTCTTGCCGGAGCCCGTGGCGCCCGTCACCAACACCAGCCCGCGCTCGTTGCCGGCGATCGTCTTCAACACCTGCGGCAGGCCCAGCCCGTCGATGCTGGGGATCTCATCCGGGATGATGCGCAGGATGCAGGCCAGCGAGCCGCGTTGCCGGTAGATGTTCACCCGGAAACGCGCCACGCCCGGGAGGCTGTAGGACGAGTCGCATTCCTGCACACTGTCGATCTGCGCCTTCATCAGCTGATCATTCATCACATGCAGCGCGACCTGCTTCGTGTGATCAGCCTGCAGCTTTTCCATCTTCAACGGCCGCAACACGCCGTTCACCCGGTAGATGGGCGGATCCCCAGGGCGGAAGTGGATGTCCGAAGCCCCGTTCTGGACGCCGACGGTGAGCAGCTTGTTCAGGGTGTTCTGGTCCAGGTAATCCCTCTCACTTCACGAATGGAGCGGAGGATTCTAGGAGAAGGGCACCCATCGCCTCCATGGTTGCAATGTGGGAAGCATTCCCCAGCCTCACTGTACTAAGTTTTCCCGCAAATCAAGGAAGGCGAGTACCCCGGGGGATGAAGGAACTGTCCTCGACTGCTCACCAGTGGCCGTCTTCCTGCCCAGGCGGCCCGGATGCCCTGCCCCAAATCCGTGGCGAACATCCGGGCATGAACGGACAAACCGAGCAGGCCCCCCACTACGAAGAGCTGTCTTCCGCTGACTACGCCGCACTGGAGGTGTGGGATCCCACCCAGGTGGTGATTACGCCGCGCATGGCGGCCCGGCTGTGGCTTCAGACGAGCCTGCGGCTGACCCGCGCCCAGAAGGAGCTGCACGACGCCATCTTCGCCAACGACCTGAGTGAAAAGGCGAAGGACCGCTACGCCGAGGCCCGCGCGGAGCTGGACTCGGCGGAGGCGTGGGCCCTGCACGTGGCCCGCAACATCCCGCGGCACCGGTAGTCACGACAGACCACCACCTCCTCCCCCCCGGACGTGGCACGCGGGTGGCGGCGGGGCGGCGGCGGGACGGGCATCGCGCCCGGACCTTCCGCCTCCCGTCGTCACCCGTTGTCGTTGGAGGGGGGCGGCGCGCAGGACGGGTCGTCCTTGCGCGGCGGCTGCGCGGGCTCGCTGCCCAGCAACTGGCACAGCCCCGTCTGCAGCTTCTCCAGGAGGCGCGACAGCTCGTCGACCTCCGGCGGCGTCAGGAACTCTCGCGCCTGGGCATCCACGTACTTCGCGGCGAGCTCCAGGGCCTGGATCTCCCGGCGCCCCGCGTCGGTGATCTCCAGGCGCACACAGCGGCGGTTCTCCCCCGCGCGGCGCTCCACCAGCCCATCCTCCTCCAACCGGTCCACCAGCCGGCTCACGGCGGGCGCGTCGATGAGCAGCCGCTCCGCGATCTGCGCCTGACTGTGGATGCCGTGGATCCCGATGTTCTTGAGCACGAGCAGTTGCATCAGCGGCCGGTCCGTTTGCTCACCAACTTTCTGGGTGAGCAGCCGGACCACTGCGCGTCGCGTCGATGCCACTTGCTCAGCGATGGTCATGGGCGTAAGAGATGATTGCATTCAACAACGGTTGTCAATTACATCTTGACTTGACTGCGCGCAGAGAACCCGGGGTGGGTACCACCACTCGCTCCTGCCGGAAAGACCTGCCGCTCCTTGAGTATGGCCACCCCCAGCGCCCTCCTCGTCCTTCTCCTCGCCGGCGCGCAGCAGGCGCCAGCGCCGGCCCCGGCCCCGCAGCCCACGCCTGAAGCCAGCGCCGCCGCCTCCGCGCCGGCCACCGTCCCCTTCCAGCCGAAGGTGGACGACCCCATGCTCACGCCTGTCCCGCCCGCGCCGGAGCAGGTGAAGACGTGGGATGACGCCCTCACCCGGGTGCGCCAGAAGTCCACGGACCTGCGCAACGCGGAAGCCGGCGTGACGCGCGCGCAGGGCCGGTGGCGCCAGTCGCTGGGTTTGCTCTTGCCCAACGCGCGGGCCACCGCGGGCGTGGGCGTGGACGTGCTCCACCCGGACGTGCCCTCCGCCGCGGGCGGCGGCTTCGTGGGCGGCTCCAACACCGGCACCGGGGTCAGCGCTCCCAGTGCGCCCCTGGGCACGGTGTCCGCGTCCCTCACCCAGTCCATCATCGATGTGGGCGCGTGGCGGGGCCTGTCGTCCGCGAAGTCCTCCGAGTCCGCGTCCGTGGCCAGCCTCCAGGACGTGCAGCGCCGCCTCACCCAGGGGCTGGCGCAGGTGCTGGTGGCCACGGTGGCCGCCGAGCGCGCCGCGGAGATCAACCGCGTGGGCCTGCGTCAGGCGCTGGAGCGCTACGCCATCACCCAACGCTCCTTCGAGCTGGGCGCCGGCACGCAGCTGGACGTGGTGCGCGTGAGCCAGGACGTGGCGGTGGCCCGGCAGGCGCTGGTGGCCGGGGACGAGCAGCTGCGCCGGACGCGCGAGTCGCTGGGCCTGTCCCTGGGCGAGGACCACGGCGTGGGCGTCAACCCGGCGTTCAACCTGGGCGGGCTGGTGGAGGAGACGCGCCAGCAGTGCACCCCCCTGCAGGACCTGGCCAACCGCCCGGACCTGGTGGCCCAGCGGGCCAACGTGGACGCGGCCCGGGAGAGCCGGCGCCAGGCTTCCGCCGGTTACCTGCCCACCCTGGGATTGAGCAGCACGCTGGTGGGTTTCACCACCGACCCCGGCTTTGGCCGCTTCGCCACCTGGAACGTGTCCGCGGTGCTGTCCGTCCCCCTGTGGGAGGGCGGCCAGCGCGAAGGGCTCGTGCGCGAGCGCAAGGGCATTGAAGAGCAGGCCGCCCAGTCGGCCGAGGCCACCCGCCGCAACGTGGGGGTGGAGGTTTCCCGCGCCCGGCGTGGAGTGGAAGTGGCCGAAGCATTGTTGAAGACCGCCGCTGAGTCCCTGGAGCTGGCGGACCGGACGGACCGGCTCACGCGCCGGGCCTTCGAGGTGGGACGAGGTAGCAGCTTGGAGCTGGTGCAGAGCGGAGCCGCCCTCCGCCAGGCCCAGCTCGCTTTGGTTTTGAGGGAATTCGAGCTCGTCCAGGCCCGCCTGGACGCGTTCCTGACGGAGGCCCGGTGCGACTGGTGACGAGGGTACGCCCCCTGAAGGCGCTGATGACGAAGACGGTGTTGGGCGCGGCGCTGGTGGCTGGCGTGGCCGGGTGCTCGGGGAAGCCGGAGGCGAAGGCCCCTCCTCCGCCGCGCGAGGTCCAGGTCGTGGCCCTGGCGCCGCACGAGGTGCGGGACACCGGGGAGTACCTGGGCTCGCTGCTGTCGCGGCAGAGCGTGTCGGTGCTGCCGCAGGTGAACGGCTACATCCGGAAGATTCTCGTGAAGCCCGGCCAGAAAGTGGAGGCCGGCGCGCCGCTGATTGAGGTGGACGCGCGTCAGGAGACCGCGGCCCTGGACAGCGCGCAGGCCCAGCAGAGCTCCTCCGCGGTGGAGCTGGAGCTGGCGAAGCGCACCCTCGCGCGCACCGAGTCCCTCAACCGCGAGGGTCTGGCCAGCGTGCAGGAGCTGGAGCGCGCCCAGGCGGCGGTGAAGGCGGCGGAGGCGGCGGCGCGCGCGGCGGGCGCGAACGTGGCCCAGCGCCAGGTGCAGCTCCAATTCCACGTGGTGCGCGCGCCGTTCGCGGGCACCATGGGCGACGTGGTGGTGCGCGTGGGTGACTACGTGAGCGCCACCACGGTGCTCACGTCCGTGGCCCAGGCGGACGCGCTGGAGGTCAGCGTGTCCGTGCCGGCGTTCCGCGCGCGGTCGCTCAAGCCGGACACCCAGCTGGAGCTGTTGGATCAGCAGGGCAAGGTCATCCTCTCCAGCACCGTCTTCTACGTGGCGCCGCAGACGGATCCGCGCACGCAGCTGGTGGAGGTGAAGGCCGCCTTCCGCAACACGGTGGGCCTGCGCCCCAGTGAGCTGCTGCGGGCGCGGCTGGTGTACTCCACGCGGGACGCGCTCCAGATTCCGGCGCTCGCGGTGGTGCGCCAGAGCGGCCAGCCCTTCGCCATGGTGGTGGAGAAGAAGGACGGCAAGACGCTGGTGGAGCGCCGCCCGGTGGCCCTGGGCCAGCTGGGTGACATGTCCTACGTCGTCGAGGGGGCCTGAAGCAGGGCGACCTCGTCGCGGTGTCGTCGCTGCACATGCTGCGCGACGGCATGCCCGTCATCCCCAAGCAGGTCACCCTGAACAACGACGAGTCCCCCCAGCCGGCGGGCACCGTGCGGGCCGACGAGACCCCCACCAATGCCCAGCTGCCCCGCACCGCGTCCGGTGGCGGCGGCACCACCGGCGGCAGCCGCTAGCAGGCGGATCCAGAGAGGCGCCACACCGTGTTCGTCGACTTCTTCATCCGCAGGCCTGTCTTCGCCATCGTCTGCTCCATCATCCTGACGCTGGTGGGCGTCATCGCCATCCCGACGCTGCCCATCGCGCAGTACCCGGACCTGGCGCCGCCGCAAGTCACCGTCACCAGCACCTACGTCGGCGCCAGCGCCGAGGTGGTGGAGTCCGCCGTCACCATCCCGTTGGAGCAGGAGCTCAACGGCGTGGAGGACATGCGCTACATCACCTCCACCAGCAGCAACGACGGCACCAGCACCATCACCGTCACCTTCGCCCCCACGCGCAACATCGAGGTGGCGGCGGTGGACGTGCAGAACCGCGTCAGCCGCGCCGCGGCCCGCCTGCCCGCGCAGGTGAACCAGACGGGCATCGTGGTGAACAAGGCCTCCAGCCAGATGCTGCTGACGGTGGGCCTGTCCTCCCCGGACAACCGCTACGACGCGAAGTTCCTCTCCAACTACGCGGACGTGAACCTCAAGGACGCCATCAAGCGCGTGCGCGGCGTGGGCGAGGTGCGCATCTTCGGTGAGCGCAAGTTCTCCATGCGCCTGTGGTTGGACCCGTCGGAACTCGCCCGGCGCAACATGACGCCGCAGGACGTGGTGCGCGCGCTCCAGGAGCAGAACCTCCAGGTGGCCGCGGGCCAGGTGGGCCAGCCGCCGTCCAGCGACGAGCAGCCGTATCAGATCGCCGTGCGCGCCCGGGGCCGCCTGGTGGAGCCGGAGGAGTTCGGCGACATCGTGCTCATGCGCAACAACGACGGCAAGGCCGTCACGGTGAAGGACGTGGGCCGCGTGGAATTGGGCGCGGAGAACTACGGCACCCTGCTGCGCTTCAACGGCCGCACCGGCGTGGGCCTGGCCATCTTCCAGCTGCCCACCGCCAACGCGCTGGACGTGCGCGACGGCGTCATCAAGGAGCTGGACCGCCTGGCGCAGTCCTTCCCGCCGGGCCTGGAGTACCGCACCGGCACGGACACCACGCTCGCGGTGCGCGCCTCCGTCAACGAGGTCATCCACACCCTCATCGAAGCCATCGCGCTCGTCATCCTGGTCATCTTCCTGTTCCTGCACGGGTGGCGCAGCGTTCTCATCACCGCGCTCACCCTGCCGGTGTCGCTCGTGGGCACGTTCGCGTTCGTCTACCTGATGGGCTTCTCCATCAACACGCTGACGCTCTTCGGCCTCACCCTGGCCACGGGCCTCGTGGTGGACGACGCCATCGTGGTCATCGAGAACATCGAGCGCCTGATGGCGGAGCGCGGGCTCAACGCGTTCCAGGCGGCGCGTGAAGGCATGAAGGAGGTGGCCGGCGCGGTGGTGGCCATCTCCGTGGTGCTGGTGGCGGTGTTCATCCCGGTGGCCCTCTTCCCGGGCACCACGGGCTCCATCTACCGCCAGTTCGCGCTCACCATCGCCGCGTCGGTGGCCCTGTCCACCTTCTGCGCGCTGACGCTCACGCCTGCCCTGTCCGCGCGGCTGCTCAAGCACCACCACGGCCCCAAGTGGGTGTTCTTCCGCAAGGTGGACCAGGTGCTGGACTGGACACGCGACATGTACGGCAAGGGGCTGCGCAAGCTGCTGGTGCACCCGCTCATCGTGCTGGTGGCGTTCCTCGCCTGCATCGGCGTCACGGTGATGCTGTTCCGCTCGGCGCCCACGGGCTTCATCCCGGATGAGGACCAGGGCTACGTCATCATCTCCGTGCAGGGGCCGGAGGGCATGTCCCTCAGCCAGACGGAGAAGGTGCTCCAGGAGGTGGAGGCGGTGCTCAAGGCCCAGCCGGAGGTGAACGTGATGTTCGCCATCGGTGGCTTCTCCCCCAACGGCAACGGCTCCAACTACGCCACCGTCTTCACGGCCCTGAAGCCGTGGGAGGAGCGCACGGGGAAGGACCAGTCCGTGGCCGCGCTGGTGGAGCGGCTGCGCGGGCCGCTGGGCAAGATTGGCAGCGCGCGAGTCATCCCCTTCCAGCCGCCCGCCATCCGCGGCGTGGGCAGCGTGGGCGGCTTCCAGTTCATCGTGGAGGACGTCGCCGGCAACCACTCGCTGGAGGACCTGGCCAACGCCACGGCGGAGATGGTGCAGAAGGGCAACGAGGAGGGCCGCCTGCGCGGCGTCTTCACCCCCTTCAACGCCAACACGCCCATCCTGGACGTGGAGGTGGACCGCCAGAAGGCCAAGGCGCTGGGCGTGCCCATTGAACAGATCTTCGGCGTGATGCAGCTCTACATGGGCAGCCAGTACGTCAACGACTTCAACTACGCCAGCCGCACCTACCGCGTGTACGTCCAGGCCGAGCAGCAGTTCCGCGACAGCCCCCAGGACATCGGCTCGTTCTACGCGCGCACGGACACGGGGGACATGATCCCGCTGGAGTCGCTGGTGAAGGTGACGCCCATCGTCTCCGCGCAGGTCATCAAGCACTACAACCTGTTCCGCTCCGTGGAGATCAACGGCCAGGGCGCACCGGGCGTGTCGTCCGGCCAGGCGCTGGAGGCCATGGAGCAGGTGGCCCAGGCGTCGCTGCCCCAGGGCATGTCGTCCGAGTGGACGGGCATCAGCCTGGAGCAGAAGGAGTCCGGCGGCCAGACGATGATCATCTTCGGCCTGGGCATCCTCTTCGTGTTCCTGGTGCTGGCGGCGCAGTACGAGTCGTTCAG
Organism: Corallococcus sp. M7; assembly: GCF_054512695.1. Classification (NCBI taxonomy): domain Bacteria; kingdom Pseudomonadati; phylum Myxococcota; class Myxococcia; order Myxococcales; family Myxococcaceae; genus Corallococcus; species Corallococcus sp. M7. The sequence continues at coordinate 3,368,944 of NZ_CM137252.1, read as the reverse complement.
CCTCCCGTTCGTCATCATCCTGTCCGTGCCTCTGGCCATCATGGGCGCGCTGGGGTTGCAGGTGGCGCGCGGCTACGCGAACGACGTGTTCTGCCAGGTGGGTCTGGTGATGCTCGTGGGCCTCGCCTCCAAGAACGCCATCCTCATCGTGGAGTTCGCGGAGCAGCTGCGTGAGCAGGGCAAGAGCGCGCTGGAGGCGGTGGTGACGGCGGCGGAAGTCCGCCTGCGCCCCATCCTCATGACGTCCATCGCGTTCCTCCTGGGCGTGGTGCCGCTGATGACGGCGTCCGGCGCGGGCGCGGCGGCGCGCAACTCGCTGGGCACCGCGGTGTTCGGCGGCATGCTGGTGTCCACCATCGTCAACCTCATCTTCATCCCGGGCCTCTACATCCTCATGCAGAAGGTGCGTGGGGACGCGAAGCGCTCCAGCGGTGAGGAGGAGACGCCCCCGTCGCACGAGCCCGCTCCGGCCCACGCGCCGTGAGCTGAAGAAGCAGCGCAGCGCTGAAAACAGACCGCCCTCCCCTTCCGGTTCGCGAAGAGGAGGGCGGTGGTGTTTTCGGGGGACTGCTCGCCGCGCGTCAGATCTCGTGGGCGGTCTGCTCGTACACGAGGACGTGGCGGGACTCGGGCAGCAGGATGATGTTGAGCGTGCGCCAGTTGTCGCCGTTGGGGCCAGTGCTGAACTCGCGGAAGTAGCTCTTCACCTGCGCGTTCGCGCCGCTGTCGCCGTAGTGGTCGAGGATGGCCTGGTGCAGCGGCTGGAACTGGCTGTACATCCGCGGCAGGAACGCCGCGTAGGTGTACGTGCCCGGGTTCGGGTCGTTGCGGTAGCCCGAGTACTCGCTGCGCGCGAGAATCACCGCCGCGGCGGCGTCCAGCGACGCGGGCGTCGAGTACGGCCACGCGAAGTCATACCGGTCCAGGAAGGAGTACATGTCCTCGCGGTACGCATTGCCCCCGCCGAGCACCGCGTTGAGCTCTCCGTCGAGCGGGAATGCCTTCAGCGTCACCGGGGCATTGGCGGGCGCCGGGCTGGGATTCGCCACGCACGCGCCGCCCACGCAGGACGCCTGGAGGCGGTAGTTCTTGGCCAGGCCGTTGCTCCAGCCCACCACCACCAGGTACTCGCCCGGCAGGTTGAGGGTCGCGAGCGGAATCTTGCTCAGCTCGCCGTAGCCGGAGTCGTCGTCCCCGTAGCGCGGCCAGTAACCGTAGCCGTACTGCGTCTTCGGGCCGTACACGTACAGGCCGGTGTCCACGCCCATGCCGGTGCCCAGGTGAGTCACTTCCAGCGCCACCTGCGTGTGCGCCGGGACGGTGAGCTTGTAGCCCTCGTAGTTCGCCGACGTGCCGGTGTTCCCCGTCACCGCGCTGCCCACGGAGAGGTTGCCCGCGATGTAGAGGAAGGAATCGAACGGCGTGGGCGGAGCCGGCACCAGCGGCTGCGTCGCCGTCGTCACCGTGTCGCCGGCCTCGGGGGCCGGGGTCTGCTCCGGCTGGCCACCGCAGGCGCCCATCAGGCCCACCGCGGACATGCACAACACCACTGCGGATCCACGCTTCATCGCGTCCACCTTTTCAAGGAGGGCGGAGGGGGGAACCCGCCCTGGGAGTGAAACGCTCCCTGTGACAGCTTGAAGACTGGAACTCAAGTAACAGATGAAACACAGGCGCCCCCGGTAAGCCATGCAACAGGGGCGCCTGTCTCGGCGTCTTAGAAGCTGGCGGTGGCGGTGATGCTGCCGCCTGCCGCCGGGGTGGTGACGGTGTTGTTGCTACCGCCCTGCCAGACGACGTTGCCGCTGCCGTCGCGCTTGAGGCACTTCCACTGCACGGTGGTGTTCGCGGGCAGCGCGTAGGTGCCGCGCCAGGTGGGGTACGCGGTGGGGCTGAGAATCTTCGTGGTGGTGGGGCTCCAGTTGTCGAGCGCCGCGACGCTGCCGGTGACGTAGACGTTCTGGCCCATCACGGTCGTGCCGTTGTTGCACACGAACTCCACGTTGGCGGTGGTGCCGGTGGGGGGCGGCGTGGTGCCGGTGGTCCACACGGTGTAGTCCGTTCCGGAGGCGGCCTGCGTCCAGCCGGTGCCGGGGGTCCAGGAGCCGGTGCCCAGCTTCACCGCCACCTTGCCGCCGATGATGGCCGCGTACAGACCGGCCTCCGCGCGCTGGATGCTGACGGTGGACTCAGACGTGAGGCCCGCGTTCTTGCGGATGTCCATCAGCGTCTTGATGGAGCTGCCCAGGCCCCAGTTGAAGTAGTGCGCCCAGTAGACGGTGGGGATGCCCGGGTGGGTGAGCACGTAGGCGTAGCCCGTCATCACCTTGGCGCACGGCACCGGCCAGTGGTTCTGCCCGTTGCCGCAGGTCTCGCTGGGGCCCGTGTCGTGGTTGTCCACGAAGGTGACGTGGCGGCTGGCCCACCAGCCGATGCCGCCCGCGGGCTTGCCGTCGGACGCCTTCAGGCGCGTGTAGTTGTTGTTGGTGAGCGCGTCGTTGAGCAGGCCCTTGGTGGCGAAGTCGAACGCGGCGCAGGTGCCCGTGGTGGCGTCCACCCAGTTGGTGATCTGCTGCTTCCAGTTCGCGGGGTTGTTCGCGTCGAAGTAGTTCGTGGGCCAGAACTCCCCCACGCAGAACCACGGGTCCGTCGCGGTGACGTACTCCTTCACGTAGCCGCCCGCGAAGCCCTTCACGAAGTCGAAGCGCCAGCCCGCGAAGCCCACGCCCTTCAGCCGGGTGCCCATCCACGTCTTCAGGTCCGCGCGCACGTTCGCCTGCGAGTGGTCCAGGTCGCGCGCCGCGGCGTAGCCCTCGCCGCTGTCCGCGTTGCCGCAGGCACTGGTCCATTCGTCACCGGCGGCCACCGCGCTGCAACCGCTCCAGGTAGGGTTGGTGAAGTCCGCCCAGTTGGCGGTGCCCACGCGGTGGTTCACCACGATGTCCGCGATGGGCTTCACGCCCTGCGCGTTGAGCGCGGCCAGCGCCTGGGTGAGCTCCGCTTCCGTGCCGTAGCTGGAGTTGAGCACGTTGAGCTGCCGGGGCAGGTAGCCCTGCGTGGACGCCGCGTCGGAGGGCGGCGGCAGCCAGATCATCGTGAAGCCCGCGGCCTTCACCGCGGCCGCGTTGTTCTTCACCGTGTTCCACCACCCGCCCGCGCTGGCGGAGTTCCAGTGGAAGCCCTGGATCATCACGTCGGTGCTGGCGCCATCCAGCGGCTTGGCCACGGCGGGCGCGGCGGCGAACAGGCCAGCCGTGGAGACGACCAGCAGTCGGGTCTTCAACGTCATCGGGGGACCTCGGGGTTGTGGGGGGAAGCGCGGGCAAGCTAGTCCCGGCTTCCGACACGGACCAGGACTCCCCGTTGGAGGGGGCCCTCCCACCCGGTGCATCCGAGGGGACGGCGCGGTGCGTTGGGCTGTGCAGGACGCCAGAGGTGTCTAGAATCCCACCCTCCCCTGTCCTCCCCTGTAGGTGTCGCCCTTGATTGAACAAGAGACCGCTCTTCCGGCCACCGCTTCCGCTGAGGAACCGCGCTGGGCCTGGCCCCCGCTGTTCGGCCTCTTGGAGGTGCAGTTCGGCGCCGCGGTGGGCTACCTGCAGACGGCGGTGCCGTACTGGCTGGCGAAGGATGGGATGCCGCTGGCGGAGATTGGCGTGCTGTCCGGCACGGCCTTCTCACCGCACGCGTGGAAGCTCTTGTGGGTGCCGCTCATCGACCTGGGGCCGTGGCGCCGCGTCTGGTACGGCGTGAGCACGCTGCTCACCGCGCTGCTGCTGCTGGCGTGCGCGATGTTCCCGGAGCCCGCGCAGCACCTGGGCGTCTTCACGCTGCTGCTCACGGCATTGCAGGCGGCGGCGACGACGGCGCACGCGGCGCTCAACGGGCTGATGGCCACGACGTCCAAGCCGTCCGACAAGGGACGCACGGGCGGCTGGCAGATGGCGGGCAACGTGGGCTCCACCGCGATGATGGGCGCGCTGGCCATCTTCCTGGCGACGCAGTTTTCCCGGCAGGTGGCGGGCATCGTGCTGGCCACGCTGGTGCTGGCGAGCGGCGCGGGCATCTTCTGGATCACCGAGCGGCATGACCCCTCCACCGTGCCCACCGGGCCGCTGTTCAAGGCGGCGGTGGACCGGGTGAAGAGCATCGTGATGGACCTGGTGAGGACGGCCTTCAGCCGCGACGGGCTCATCATGCTGGTGCTCTGTCTGGCGCCGGTGAGCTGCGGCGCGCTCACCAACCTCTTCAGCGCGATGGCGGGCGCCTACCAGGTGCCGGAGCACACGGTGGAGATGGTGAACGGCCCGGGCATGGCCGTCACCGGCGCGGTGGGCTCGTTGATGGGCGGCTGGCTGTCCGACCGGATGAACCGCAAGCTCGCGTACGCGCTGATGGGCGGCGCCACGGCGATGGCCGCGTTCGCCATGGCGGCGGGGCCCATGACGACGAGCACGTACATCTGGGGTTCGCTCGCGTACAGCTTCGCGAACGGCGCGGGCTTCGCGGCCTTCGCCGGCATGGTGCTGGAGATGGTGAGCGACGGCGCGGCGGTGACGACGAAGTACTCGCTCTTCGTCGCGGCCTCCAACTTCGCCATCAGCTACACCACGGCGCTGGACGGGCACGCGTCGGAGTTCCGGGGCATCGGCACGCGCGCCACCATCGCGGCGGACGGGCTCATCACCCTGGTGGGCATCAGCATCGTGGCGCTCATCTTCGTGCTCTTCCTGCGCAAGAAGCCCACCGAAAACACTGCTCTTTCCTAACACACAGGCACCCAAACAAAACACATGACAAAATTCACCTGGGTACACTTCAGCGATCTTCACCAGGGCATGTCAGACCAAAAGTGGCTTTGGCCCCAAGTCAGCGAAATCCTAATAAACGACCTTAAGTCCATTCACAAAAAAACGGGCCCATGGGATGCCGTTCTATTCACTGGCGATCTGACACAAAAAGGAACAAAAGAAGAGTTTGAAAACCTAAACAAGGAACTATCGAAACTCTGGAAAACATTTAGGGAGCTAGGTTCGAATCCGGTCCTCCTTCCCGTCCCCGGGAATCACGATCTGTTTCGCCCATCGACTACGGCGCCAGAGTCGATCGCGCTAAAGCAATGGCACAAAAACGCTTCAATGCGGCGAGAATTCTGGTCAAAGAGAGACTCCGCATTGCGGACGTTCACCCGCAGCAACTTTTCGGCATACACCGACTGGCTAAACAATCATCCCTTCCCTCGTCCCTCCCAGATGAAACACGGGGCGCTACCGGGAGACTTCTCGGCGACCCTAAAGAAGGACGAACTAAGCATCGGCTTCCTTGGCCTAAACTCAGCATTCCTGCAAATAGCAGCCGGCCGATACACAAATCGGCTCGCACTCAGTCCAGCTCAATTTCAGGAAGCAACTACAGGAGACGGTCCTTCATGGGCCAGCCAACACAATATCTGCATCTTAATGACACACCATCCGCCCGACTGGCTCTCCGCAGAATCGCAACAGGTGCTTAATGGAGAAATCGCTCCACCTGGACGATTCGCCATTCACTTATTCGGACACATGCACTCACAGGCCATGCGCAAGCTATCGATTGGGGGGGGGCAAGCTGCTTGGCGACAGTGGCAAGGTGCGTCGGTCTTCGGTCTTGAATCGTACGGCAATGGGAAAGTGGCTCGTACTCATGGCTACTCGGTCGGCAGAATTTCGCTGGCACCTGGGGCTGAAGTTGCGGAACTTCGGCAATGGCCCAGACAAGCAGTGAGAGAATCCTCCGGTCGTTGGAAAATAGTCCCAGACCACACCAATGCAGACCTCCAAGAAGACGAAGCAACCACACCGGACAATATCCCCATAAGGCAGCCAGCCCGCACGTCTGCACGCCCTCAAACGCTACGCATCCTCCTTCTTTCAACAGACAAAGACCTACAAGAACACCGCCAGCGCACTGCCGACTATCTAAGCCAAGTACTAGGCATTCACGTCGAACACGACAATGGCTCCAGCAGCGCATCAACAAGCAATTTCGACGCCTCATTCCTAATACAAGGATGGTGGTGGGACAATGGAGTCGCCGCAGACAAATGGCGCACAACGCCATCCCATGACCGAATTCTCTTAGCAGTTGAAGAAGGCGTTTCTTGGCCCCCACTCAAACTAGCTGAAATTTCAGCCCACTCAGAAATCCGGTCATTTCTCGCCTCCGCGAAGCCAACTACCACCTTTGATTCTCCCGACAAACTGCCCGAACTAATTGGCAAGCACGTAGCATCCATCATTGAAGAACGACATTCGAAGTCTGGATGGAAAGGCAGAGGACTGCGGACGTGGGAACGAAAGTATCTTGAGCTTCGCCTCCCCAATTGGACAACCGGAAGAACTGCAGGAGGAAGAACTCATCTCATAGACACAGAACAGGCGACTGAGCTTTATCGCCCAGAACTATACGTCCCCCTGTTAGGAGAAAATCCTCGCTGGCTTTGCGAGGATGGGCGACCCGACAGACCATTCGTCGCCACCGACGAAAAGCAAGCTGTCACACTAGAGAAAAACAACTACGCCCCCCTAAGTGCGTGGATTTCGCACCCAGAACTCCCACGAATAGCAATGGTTGGGGCTCCTGGCGGCGGGAAAACGGTCTTTTTAACGCGAATCGCAGCCCACCTAGGCTCTCTTTGCCTGGGCCGTCCCGTAAAACTAGAAACTCTAGACCTAAATGCGCTCAGAGGCGTCGGCGGCGAAATGCCGATTCCCATTGTCATCGAGGCCAGCCGAATCGCAGACCATGACTGCGGAAACATTTCGGCAATACTGACAACGATATCAAATGAGACAACATTATCCGACGGCTCATCCCCTCCCCTGCGCGACCTTGAGGATGGACTGAGAGAAGGACGCTATCTTCTTCTTGTTGATGCCCTCGATGAGATTTCGGACGCAACAAAACGAGGACAAGCGTTAAACATCATCAAAGGCATGTCCGGCAGCGAGTTCTTCCCAAAAACACGCATAATCATCAGCACGCGTTCGGCAAGATATACTGGCACACTCTCTTTTGGGCCAGAATTTGAAGTTGTTACCGTGTCCCCGTTCAACGACCCTCAAATAAGCGCTTTCTGCGAACGCTGGACACAGCACCGACGCCGCGACTACCTGACTGCGCTACTTTCCGCAGTATCAGGTCTCGCAGACAGTGCAGTGACAGAGGGCGACGATCGAAGTCTTACCGGCAACCCTTTGACACTAACCGCAATTTGCATGGTCTACGAGAGGCATAGAAGCCTACCTGATGACCGAGCGGAATTGTGCGCATTGTTAGTAGACGACCTATGCCGCTCCCGCACGTCAAAAGACTCCAACAGAGGCTGGACCTTTAGCGACGCAGATAAACGCGACCTACTAGAACGCATTGCGCTGGCAATGCAGGAATCTGGCAGCCAATCCTGGGCAGTGTCTCTAGCCAATGAAGTTGCACTGCGTGGGGTGCCTGCTTCGGAACTCGATAGAACAGCTCGCGCGGCAAGACATGTCCAGTGGGTAGCCGAACATACAGACGTCTATTACGATTTGAGCAGCCAGAAAACGGCCCAGAAGAAATCAGATTCTGGCATCGCCTTTTCAGAGAATACCTAGCTGCGAGCCGGCTTAGCCGAGAAGACATCACTGTTGCGGAACTGGTTCGAAAGTTAGCTCAAAATGGCCGCTTGGTCGACCCGTTCTGGGAAGACGTAATAAGACTTCTGGCTCGCTCTCTCGGAACTAGAGAAAAAGCCGAGGGAATGTTCCACAGCCTTCAATCGCTCGCCGAGAAAGAAAAAGGCAAATGGGGTCGTTTCTATGGCCTCATAGCGGCCGCAATCATTGAAAGTAGAGCGCTATTCCCAACAGTCGACACCTCCTCTCTTGCTCAGAGAATGGCAAACAAATACGAGAAAGAGGGCGAGCAGTGGCCACTCGCGGACAGGTTGCTTCTGTTGCAGGGACTTGGGCGATTGGACTCCGCACTGGGAGACCCAAGATTCCGAAACGAGCGGTGGGTCCCGATTCGCGCCAAGGGAGGAAAGAGAATATCTTTTGGTTGGGCACCCGTAACAGTGCAGCAATACCGTGCGTTCGTTGAGTCTTCTGATTTCACATCGCCAGATTGGTGGACAGGGCGAACCAAGTATACAACGCCCCCTATTTCGCCACTGAATTGGCAAAAGCAACTGCGTCGTCCTAATGCAGCGGTTACTAGCGTCACATGGTTTGAAGCAACTGCCTACTGCAGTTGGCTAACGTCAAAGAGAAGTGACGGCAACGTCGTTCGCTTACCCACAGCCGATGAATGGGTGATGGCTGTGATCGATCCGAAAACGGGCAAGCCTGCTTGGCGGGACACACGGGTCGACCCCTCCGACCTGACACATCGACTTCATCTTGGCCCAGTCGGTGCTTTTTTAAAGGGCGACGCAAGAGGTGTCGCAGACTTGACTGGAGTTATATATCAATGGAGTGCAACTGAAGGCAGGGTTTCAATCGGCCATGCACGCCCAAAAAAGGGAGCCCCCAAAGCACGAAAAATACATCAAAGGGATGCCGTGCGGATTCTCGGCAGCGCAATAATGGACAGAACAGACAATTCTCGCGCATTCACCATTGAACGATATGCACCACTGGTTCTTCCCGATACGCGTGCCGATATCTTGGGATTTCGATGTGTGCTAGAGGAGTAATAAGAACAACTATCGTCCCCTACCGGCCGGAGCTGCGCGAGCACTTCGCGCGGCTCAACCGGCAGTGGATCGAGAAGGACTTCCGCATCGAGGGCTCGGACGAGGCCTCGTTCGCGGACCCCCACGGGATGTTCGTGGCGCCGGGGGGCGAGGTGTTCTTCGCGCTCGTGGATGGACAGGTGCTGGGCACGTGCGCGCTGAGGCGCGAGGACGCGGACACGTTCGAGCTGTGCAAGATGGCGGTGGCCCCGGAGGCACGGGGCCGCGACCTGGGCGACGCGTTGATGCGGGCCGCGCTGGCCACGGCCCGGGAGCGCGGCGCGAAGCGGATGTACCTCGTCACCAACAGCGCGCTGGGGCCCGCGCTGGGGCTGTACCGCAAGCACGGCTTCGTCACCACGCGAGAGGGCCCCGAGGTGGCGCGAGAGACGGGCTACTCGCGCGCGGACGTGGAGATGTTCGTCACGCTCTGACGGCATGAAAAAGCGCCGCGACCCGTGAGGGGCGCGGCGCTGGGGTGCGGTGTTTCGGGCCCGAGGCTTACTTCGTGTGGACCGTCACTTCGGCGGAGAGGCCGGCGCGCAGGGCCATCCCCTGCGGCGGGTGCACCCAGGAGATGCGCACGGGCACGCGCTGCACCACCTTCACGAAGTTGCCAGACGCGTTGTCGGGCGGCAGCAGCGAGAAGCGGGAGCCGGTGCCTCCGGACAGGCTCTCCACCTTGCCCTCCAGCTTCTCACCGGAGAAGGCGTCCAGCTCCACCTCCACGTGCTGGCCGGGCTGCATGTGGCCCACCTGCGTCTCCTTGAAGTTCGCCACCACGTAGGTCGTCGTGGGCACCAGCTCCGCCACGGCCTGGCCGGGGGTGAGCAACTGGCCCGCGTGCACGGACAGCTTGGACACCTGACCGTCCGCCGGGGCGATGATGCGCGTGTCCTCCAACTGGAGCTTCGCCTGGTCGAGCGCCGCCTCCGCGCCCTTCACCCGGGCGTGCGCCAGCGACGCGTTGGCCTGGGCGGCGGCGATCTTCTCGTCGATGGGGGCGCTCACGTCGAGCTGGCCCCTGGCCTCCGCCACTTTGCTCTCCGCGGTGCGCCGGCCCTCCTCCGCCAGGGCGAGCTGCGCGCGGGCCCCCTCAAGCGCGGCCTGCGCCGTCTCGTTGGTCGTCTGCGCGTCATCCAGCGCGCTCTGCGCCACCACGTTCTGCTGACGCAGGCTCTGGGTGCGCTCCAGGTCCAGCGTGGCCTTGCGGGCCTGGGCCTCCGCGCGGGACAGCGCCGCGCGGGCCGCCGCCACCTGCGCCTGGGCGCCGCTCACCGCGGAGGTGCTCGTGGACACGAGCGCCTTCGCGCTGGAGAGTCCACCCTTCGCGCCGGCCTCCGCCACCGTGGCCTGCGCGTCCGCCGCGGCCGCCTGGGCGCGCGCGGACTCCAGCTCGGCCTCCGCCTGCTTCACGCGCGCCTCGTACGGACGCGGGTCGATCTGAAGGAGCACGTCACCCTGGTGCACGGTGGCGTTGTCCAGCACGGCCACCTTCACCACGGGGCCGGACACGCGCGCCGCCAGGGGCACCACGTCCGCCTCCACCTGCGCGTCGTCGGTGGACTCCTGCCCGGCCGTGACGAGCTTGAAGCCGCCAATGCCCAGCACGAGCGCGGCCACGACGCCGCCGAGGATGAGGAAGCCCCGCTTGCCGCGCTTCGCCTGCGCCGCGGCGGCGGGCGCGGGCGCCGCTTCGGGGACGAGTTGGGGAGCAGTCGTTGTCGTTGCCATGTCTTAAATCTCCACGTCGATGTGCGGTTTCTCGTGGGAGCCCCCGACGCTCGGGGGATCCTTGAGGAAGTAGATGAGCGGCAGCACCACCACGAACATCAGCGCCGCCAGTACGAAGAGCTTGTCGAACGCGAGCACCATGGCCTGCCGTGACACGTTGCCCACCATCATCTGGAGGCTGGCCATGCTGGCGCTCGCGGCATCCAGGCCGTGCTGCATGAGCCCCTTCTGCGTGGCGGCCATGCGGCTGGCGACCTCCCACCGCTCCGGGTTCACGTGCGCGGCGATGGAGGCCTTGGACAGCACGGTGTAGCGCGACAGGAGCGTGGTGAAGATGGCCAGCCCCACGGACCCGCCAATCTGGCGCAACAGCGAGTTGAGGCCCGTCGCGTCCGCCATCCGCTCGCGAGGGATGCTGCCGAGCGCCGTGGCGCTGAGCGGCACGAACATCAGGCTGAAGCCCACGCCCTGCAGCGCGATGGCCGCGATGATGTTGTTGGAGCCCGTCGCGAGCGAGAAGTGGCTCATCTCGTACGCGCCGAAGCCCGCGAACACGATGCCGATGCCCACCAGGATGCGCGCCGGCACCTTGCCGTACAGCCGCCCGACGATGGGCATCATCAACATCATCACCAGCGTGCGAGGCATCAGCGAGAAGCCCGACTGCGTCGCGGTGAAGCCCAGGAGCTCCTGCATGAACACCGGCAGGAGGAACATGCTGGCCATCAGCACCGCGAACACCAGCGCGCCCAACAGCGTGCCGGACGCGAACACCGGGTCCTTGAACAGCCGCAGGTTCACCGCGGGGACCTCCGCGGTCAGCTCGCGGATGACGAAGGCGATGAGGCACGTGGCGGAGAGGATCGCGCAGATGACGATGACGGGGGACTCGAACCAGTCATCCGCCTGTCCCTCCTCCAGGAAGTACTGGAGCGTGGCCAGGCCCATGCAGAGCAGCGTGATGCCGGACCAGTCCATGTGCTTGCGCTGCTTCTCGGCCTCCTGGCGCGCGGTGGCGCGCAGTTGCTCGTCCTCCTGGACGAAGCGGGCCACCATGAAGAAGCCCAGGATGCCCACCGGCACGTTGATGAAGAAGATCCAGGACCAGTGCCAGTTGTCCACGATGTAGCCGCCCAGCGTGGGGCCAATGGCCGGGCCCACCATCACGGCCATGCCGAAGATGGCCATCGCGGTGCCCTGCTCCTTCGGCGGGAACGTCTGGCGGAGGATGGCCTGCTCGGTGGGTTGCAACGCGCCCGCGCCCAACCCTTGCAGGAATCGGAAGAGCACCAGCGTGGGCAGGTTCCACGCGAGCCCGCACAGGAACGAGCCCGCCACGAAGAGCACCAGACACGCCAGATACACGCGCTTCTGGCCGAACATGCGGCCCAGGAAGCCCGTGAGCGGCATCACCATCACCGTGGCGATGACGAAGCCGGTGGTGGCCCAGGTGATCTCCTGCACCGTGGCGCCGACCGCGCCGCGGATCTGCGGCAGCGCCACGTTCACGATGGACGAGTCGATGGCGCCCATCAGCGTGCCGAACGTCACCGACAGGGTGACGAGCCACTTGTTGACGGGGGCCTTGGGCACCACGGGTGCCAGGACCTCCGGTGTTGCGACGGCTGTCGCCATGTCAGTCGACCTCGATGCCCTTCAAGAAGACGCGGAGGATCTCCTCCGCCCAGGCGGCTGCCGGAGGGTTCGCGGCGTCGTCCTCGCGCAGGCGGTCCAATGCGCCGCGCACCATTCCCATCAGGAGATTCGGGTAGAACGCGCGCCCCTCGGCGCGGAACTCCCCGGCCTGGATGCCCCGCTCCACGATGACCGCCACGCGCTTGCCGAGCTCCGCCAGGATGCGGCTCTTGCGCGCCGGGTCCTCCGGCAGCTGCACCAGCACCCGCACGAAAGCGTCGCGCTCGGCCGCGTGGGCGAACAGCGCCGTCACGAAGGCGCGCAGCTGCTCGCGCGCGGGCCGCCCCTCCACGGGGGCCAGGGCCGTGTCCAGGCGGTCCAGCATCATCTGGCGGCGCTTCGCGCGCAGCGCGTCCAGCAGGGCCGCGCGGTCGGTGAAGTGGTTGTAGAGCGTCCCCACGGACACGCCTGCCTGCTCGGCGATGGACTCCATCTTCGCCGCGTGCAGCCCGTCACGAGCGAACACCGCCGCGGCCGCCGCCAGGATGGCGTCGGCGGTGGCTTCCTTCAGACGGGAGCGCAGCCTTTTGACGGGCGCCTCAGATTTTGAATCTCGATTCATTATCTGAAGGGAGATTTAACCTCTTGCCCGCCAGAGTCAAATCGACCGGTGGTTCCAGAGGGGGGGGAGCAGGCAGGCGGCGGCCTACCCGCCATGTCAGGTCCTCAAAGACCCGCGACCGCGGTGCCAGTCTTTTCAATCCCTACCATCATTGACAGACGCGCCATCCCTGATGAGAGGATTTTGTCTGACAATCCCGGCCCGCGGGACTGTCCACAAGGAGCGCTCATGTCCGCTGCTTCGTCGACTCCCAATTTCCAGCATGGCTTTCCCACCCCCGGCCCCCAGTCGCCCACGGGGCAGCGGGTGATGGACCATGTCTTCTTCCTGTCCAACGAAGGCTGGAAGAAGGCCCGGGAGGAAAAGAAGTATGACCTGGTGATTGTCGGGACGGGCTTCTGCGGGCTCGCCGTCGCTCACCGCGCGCTGGAGCAGAACCCGCATTGCCGCATCCTGATGCTGGAGCGGGGCCCCTTCTTCCTGCCGGAGCACTTCCAGAACCTGCCGCTGCCTTTCGTCGGGACGCTGGGCGGCCTGTCGGAGACGTTCCCGTGGACGCTGGCGGCGTCCACGGCGAGCGGCGCGGATGGCACCGTCAGGTGGCAGCACGGCATGGTGCCCTTCTTCGGAGGGCGGTCCATCCAGTGGAGCGCGTGGTGCCCTCGCCCCAAGGACCAGGAGCTGGAGGGATGGCCGGCGCGCACCATCGCCGCGGCCGAGGAGAACTTCGCCCGCGCGGAGGCGCTGCTCCAGGTGCGGCCCGCGGACAAGGTGGACACCCACCGGAGCCCGGAGGAGTTGAGACTCATCCAGCAGCAGCGGCCCGTGTACGGCGCCCTGCAGCTCACCGTCCAACGCCTGCTGGAGCAGGGCCGCGGCCAGGTGCCTTCCATCTACCGGTCCGAACCGGCGCCGCTCGCCTCCGGCGACCCCGACACGAACGGCATCGACTTCCAGAAGTACGCGGCCACCGGGCCGCTGCTCGAGCTGGTGATGAAGCAGCGGCAGCTGGACCTGGAGCACAAGGGCGCGCCGCTGGACATCGCCACGGAGTGCATCGTCGAAAGCATCGTGCAGCAGGATGGCCGGGCGACCGCGCTGGTGACCTCGCGCGGGGTGCTGCCGCTCAATGACGCGAAGCTCGTCCTGGCCATGGGCACGCTTCCTCCGACGACGCTGGTGCGCAATTCCTTTCCCCCTCTCAAGAATGTCGGGGAGCGCTTCTCCGCTCACTTCATCACCTCCGTGGTCGCGCGAGTGCCCCGCGCTGACCTGGACCCCCAGGGGGAGCTGGGGAGCCTGGAGCTGGGGGCGTGCTACGTCGCCGGCAAGGCACAGGACTGGTCCCAGCAGTTCCACATCCAGCTTTCAGCGCTGTCGGACCGCGCTCCCGAGCGCAACGCGGGCACCGCGCTGCGGTACATGCCGGACGTGGTGGCCACCGCCTCCATGGCGCAGCTCCAGTCCTCCAAGGAGTACGTGGTGTTCGTCTGCGCGGTGCTCGGCGAGCTGGACTACCGCAATCCGAACTCGTGGTTCCGGGCGAACGGCGCGGACGCGAACCCCACGACGAACTCATTGCTCCGGGTGACGGTGAACGGGTCCGACCAGCAGACCTGGGAGACCATGGACCGGAGCACCTTCGAGGTCCTGGAGAAGGTGCTCAGCCCGAAGGGCCGGACCGGGTGCAGTACTGGCACGGTCCTCCCGACGCGGGGACCTGGACCTCCAGCCGCCCGGACGTGAAGGAGCGACGGGTGGACGCCCTCGTGCACGAGAGCTCGACGCTCCACATTGGCGAGGACGACAGCGCGCCGGTCAACCTGGACTACCTGTTGCGAGGGACGAAGAACGTCTACGTCACGGGAGGCGCGCTCTGGCCCCAGGGCGGCTCCTGGAACCCGACCCTGACCATGGTGGCCCTGGCCATGGACCTCGCGGCCAGGCTGGTCCCGAAGTACCACGGCCCCGCGCCCACGCCCTGAATGTCCTGCCGCGCGGAAGGAATGGCTCCTTCCGCGCGGTCCCGGGCGCCCCCTTCTTCAGGGGGTGAGCATGCCCAGCTTGGGCGCGGGCAGGTCCACGGACAGCTCCTGGGTGAAGCCCTCGGTGGCGTGGAAGCCCTTGCCGCTCACCTCGCCCGCGCGGAACAGCGCCCAGCTCTGGAGGCCGCGCTGGAACGAGCGCGTCATGTGCCACAGCTCCAGGCCGCTGTTGGCGACGAAGAGGTACAGCGTCCGCTTCGGGTTCCAGGGGTTGGGCAGCGCCAGGGCCAGGCCGTCATCCGCGCGGCCGTACGTCTTGCCCTGCCAGCGGAAGTAGCGCCGGCCCAGCTCCACCGGCAGCTTCTTCTCCGCCGCCAGCCGCGCCATGAGTCCGTTGTCCTCCAGGCCACCGAAGACCACGAGGTCGCGGTCCGCCAGCTCCGCGTCCGTCACCTCGGCGTCCGGCTTGAGCGGGGCCAGGCGCTCCGGGGACGCGTCCGCCAGCTGCTCGCGGTAGTTCGTCGCCAGCGTGCGCATGGACTCCACCTGGCGCGCGGAGCCGTACACGAAGAGGAGCTTGTCCCAGTCATCCAGCGTGTTGGCCAGGGTCTGGTAGCGCTCGCGGGCCACGGGGATGTCGTTGCCCACGTTGAACACCACGCGCACCGGCCGGTCCGGGACCTTCACGGTGAAGGTGTCGCTGCCGCTCTTCACCTCCACGCGCTCCAGCACGCTTCCCTTCTCCGTCTGCACCTCCACCAGCGTGGCGAAGCGCCAGGGCGTGCCGGACTGGTCCACCTTCAGCGTCACCTCGTAGCCCTCCTTCGCCTTCTGGGCGCGGGAGGTGAGGCGCGGCGCGGGCAGGCCTCCGCGCTCCACCCACTGCTTCACCCAGGGGCCCACGTCCTGGCCCGCGGCCTCCGAAGCGGTGCGGATGAAGTCCTGGGTGGTGAGCTTCTTGTTCGCGAACTTCGAGTGCACCGCGCCCATCACCTTGGCGAACTTCGCGTTGCCCAGGGTCAGCCGCAGCTGGTGCAGCAGGTACGTGCCCTTGATGCGAGGCACCGCGTACTGGCCATAACGGCCGTAGTCCGTGCGCGCGGCGGTGGGCACCACGTCGCCCTCGCGGGCCGTGACGTACAGGTAGCGGGCGTTGAGGTCCGCGAGCGCGTCGCGCTGGGCGTCGAAGGCCTTGGAGAGGTCATCCCCTTCCGGCAGGTCCTTGAGCTGGGTCCAGTACGCGGCGGAGCCGCTGCCGAACCAGTTGTCCGCGTCCGTCGCGGGGAACACCGTGTTGGCCCAGAGCTTCTTCTCGTCGAAGGACAGCGCGTCCTTCACGCGGGCGAAGTCGCGCTTGGGCTTGTCCGCCTTGGGCTCCGGCTTCTGCTTCGCCTTGGCGGCCTTCAACTGGTCCGCCACGTAGATGGGACTGAAGGCGGTGTAGCCCAGGGACAGGTGCGGCGTGGCGCCGGGCAGGTCCGGAATCCAGCGGCTGCCGACCATCTTCTCGCGCAGGGTCGTCTTGCCGTAGTGGGCCAGGAACATCAGCTTCTCGGTCATCTCCGAGGTGGTGATCTTCCCGTCACACGCGTGCGGACGGTTGATGGGGCTGGACGCCATCATGCGCGTGGCGCTGTCCACGTCGAAGCCGCCCTTGCCGTACTTCGCGTAGAACTCCTGGAAGGCGATGTCGCGGTTCCAGGTGTTGAAGGCCAGGTCCACCGGAGCGTTGCTCGCGTTGGGCACGGACTCCTTGCGAACCTCCGGGTCGCGGTTGTTGTTGTTGGCCCAGATGAAGTCCTTGAGGTTTCCGGGCGTGTCAGAGGCCTTGCCCTTGCTGCCGGTACGCCACAGCCGCGTCTTCGCGGTGCCCAGCAGGAGGCACGCGCCCTCATCCGTCTTGGTGTCCGCGAGCGTCCAGTCGTTGGTGTAGAGGCCGTTGTTGCGGTCCTTGAGGATGCGCTCCACGTCGTCGATGGAGTTCGCGTACTGCACGGCCTTGCGGATGCGGTTGCTCTGCGGGGTGCCGTCGATGTTGAAGGGCGTCTGGCCCACCGTCGTCTCACCGATGACGATGCCCGCGTCGTTGAGCATCCAGTCGGAGCCGCTGTGGATGCCGCCCGGGAAGGTCTGCATCACGAAGCGGTGGCCCTTGGTGGGCTGCACGTCCAGCACCACGTCCCAGTGGACGCCGGTGTAGCCGTTCCACATGAAGATCTGGCCCATGACGACGCGGCCATCCTTCGTCGCGGACTTCGTGGCCACGAAGGACGAGCAGTGGTCGCCCTCCCCTGCCCGGCCGTTCTCGTCCTCGCCCTTGAGGAAGGTGCGGCCGGAGAGCGGGGACGCGGTGACGCGGTTCGCGTCCTCCAACTGGCCCAGGTCCACGGCGGAGTTGATGGCGACGACGTCGAGCACGTCCAGGTCGCGCTCCTTGCCGTCCGGGCTCTTGAACTTCGCGCCGCCCACGTTCGCGCCGTCGGCGATGCCCTTCATCTCCTCCAGGTACTCGGGGTCGAAGCGGCGCAGGAACAGCGAGTCCGCGAGCAAGCGCACCTGCGCCCAGCCCTTCGCGGCATCCGCCTTGTCCTTCTGGATGCCCAGCTTCTCGATGTAGCGGACGATCTCCTGCGACACGAGCTCGCCGTACTGACGGCCGCGCTCGTAGGGCTCGCCTTCGATGTGCACGTACACCCAGCCGCCGTCGTCGTAGCGGAAGCCCTTGCCGGCCCACCGCACGCTCTCCATGGGGATGTACTGGGTGATGTCGTCCACCGGCTCCAGCTTCACGTCGTCGAACCACGCGGTGCCGGTGGCCTTGCCGTTGTGGCCCAGGTGCGCGCGCACGCGGTCATTGGACGTGGTGGCGAAGAACAGCACCTGCACCCGGCCGCTCTGGTCCGCGCCCTGCGGCGGCGAGCAGTTGGTGAAGGGGAAGCTCTGCATGGACAGACACGCGCCCAGCGCCGTGGGGTAGCGGGCCTGCGCGTCCGCCTGGACGCCCTGGGTGCGCACCCAGGCGGAGAGCCGGTAGAGGCGGCCCACCTGGAGCTTCACGGGCTCGGACACGACGGTGGTCTCGGCGCCACCCTGGGGGCTTTCGATGACGAGGCTGCGGCTACCCTCCGACTTCGCGTCGGTGCGGGCGGACACCTTGCCCTGGCCGGACGCAGTCCAGCCCTGGGGGAGGCCGGTGGCGGCGGCGGTCTCGAAGCCGGCGTTGGGGACGGCGATGGACGCGGGGGCCGCCCAGGCGGAGGCCGAGGCGCATGCGGCCAGCGTGGGCCAGAGCAGACGGGAGCGTTTCCACATCAGACGCAGGTGGGACATGGCTTGCTCATGGGAAGGAGGAATGGGTGCGGCATCCTGTCACGTCATACGCGGACGTGCTGCCACGCATTGCGCGGGGTTCACTCCCCGCGCGGTTGGACCGCTTCACGCCATGACGCCCTGTTCCATGACGGGCCGAATTCGACAGCAAGGCGCGGAGTGCTGGCCTTTGCACCGGGGGTTAGGTTTCGCCTCGTGGACATTGAAGGGAGGCGGAACATGGCGACGAAGACGGAAGCCCTCGCGGCGGCGACGGCGGGCGACCCGCGCTGGGCGGCGGTCGTCGCCCGGGACGCGGCGGCGGACGGGCGCTTCTTCTATTCCGTGCGGACGACGGGCGTGTACTGCCGTCCGTCGTGTGGCGCGAGGACGCCGAGGCCGGAGAATGTGGGTTTCCACATGACGGTGGCGGCGGCGGAGCTGGCGGGGTTCCGGGCGTGCAAGCGGTGCAAGCCGGGGGAGCCCTCGCTCGCCGTGAAGCACGCGGACCGGGTGGCCGAGCTGTGCCGCTTCATCCAGGCGGCTGAAGAGATGCCGAGCCTGGAGGAGCTGGCGGAGCGCGCGGGGCTGTCGCCGTACCACCTGCACCGCGTGTTCAAGGCCGTGACGGGGCTGACGCCGAAAGGCTACGCGGCGGCGCAGCGGGCGGAGCGGATCCGCGCGGGGCTGACGAAGCGCGGCTCCGTCACCGAGGCCATCTACGACGCCGGCTTCAATTCGAGCGGCCGCTTCTACGAAACCTCCAGCCAGGTCCTGGGCATGACACCGACGAACTTCCGCGCCGGGGGCGCGAACACACAAATCCACTTCGCCATCGCGGAGTGCTCTCTGGGCCCCATCCTGGTGGCCACGAGCGACCGGGGCGTGTGCGCCATCCTGATGGGGGATGATCCGGACGCGCTGGCGAAGGACCTCCAGGACCGCTTCCCGCAGGCGACGTTGGTGGGTGGAGACGCGAAGTTCGAGCAACTGGTGGCCAAGGTCGTGGGCTTCGTGGAGGCGCCGCGCGTGGGGCTGGACCTGCCCCTGGACGTGCGAGGCACGGCGTTCCAGCAGCGCGTGTGGCAGGCGCTGCGAGAGATTCCGGCGGGGAAGACGGCGAGCTACGCGGACATCGCGGAGCGGATTGGTTCACCGAAGTCCGTGCGGGCCGTGGCGCAGGCCTGTGGCGCGAACGCGCTGGCGGTGGTGATTCCGTGCCACCGGGTGGTGCGCAATGACGGCGCGCTGTCTGGTTACCGCTGGGGCGTGGAGCGCAAGCGCGCGCTGCTGGAGCGTGAGGCCCAGCGGTGAGGAACTGGGAAGAAACGGGCCGGGAGCTGGATGCCCGTGGGTGCGCGGTGCTGGAGCAACTGCTCACGCCTGACGCGTGCGAAGCGTTGGCGCTGCTCTACGACCTGGAAGATGCCTTCCGCAGCCGCGTGGTGATGGCACGGCACGGATTTGGCCGGGGTGAATACAAATACTTCGACCATCCGCTGCCGGAGGTCGTGACGGAGCTGCGCACGGCGCTGTACCCGTGCCTGGCGCCCATCGCGAACCGTTGGAACACGGCCATGGGCATCGACGTGCGGTATCCAGACAATCACGCGGACTTCCTCGCGCGTTGCCATGAAGCTGGACAGGTCCGGCCCACTCCCCTGCTCCTGCGCTACGGCGTGGACGACTACAACTGCTTGCACCAGGACCTGTATGGGGAGCACGTCTTCCCGCTCCAGGTGGCCATCCTCCTCTCCGAACCCGGACGGGACTTCACGGGCGGCGAGTTCGTGCTGACGGAGCAGCGGCCGCGGATGCAGTCTCGCGCGGAAGTCGTTCCCCTGCGTCAGGGAGACGCGGTCGTCTTCGCGGTGCATCATCGCCCGGTCCAGGGCACGCGAGGCACCTACCGCGTCAATCTGCGTCACGGCGTCAGCCGCGTGCGCTCCGGCATGAGGCACACGGCTGGCATCATTTTCCATGATGCGGCGTAGCTCCTGGTATTGGGCACACATTCAACTATTGGGGCTATTCCCACCCATCCGGAGAGTTCTTGATTTGAACACCTGAGATTGTCCACTCTGAGCAAATGACAAAGCTCAGGCAACTCCTGTTGGCGGCCTTCGCAGTGGTTTGCATTGCCTCGGTTCCGGCCCAGGCGGCGGTGGGGATCACGACGGTGACCGCGCCCGCGACGGTTCCCAATCCCTATTCCACCTTCACGATCAGCTACGGCCTGAATGGAAGCAGCCTGATCGCCACGTCACAGATCCGTTTCTACCTGGCGACCACGCCGCAGGGGACCTCCAACCGGGTCCTGATGAGCTCGCGTCAGATCACGCTCGGGTGGGCCGGAAACGGGCTCTACCTGCCGCCCACGGGGACCCAGACAGCGTCCTTCTCCTACGCCACGGTCCAGGCCAGCGCGCAGACCGTGCTGGCGGCGGCCGCGAGCGCCTGCGCTCCGCAGAGCTTCTACATCCAGGTCGAGGCGGACTTCGGGCTCCCGTGGGGTGACGACACGCTGATCGGCACCACCAAGCTCCCGGACTTCTATTTCACGGCGGGAACGCTGACGCCCACGACCATCACGCCGGGGGGCACGGTCAACTTCACGGCGGACCTCTACACGGCGTGCCCCGTGACGACCTCGTCCACGCTGGGCGTCTTCCTGACGGACACCAGCTACAACGTGCTCAGCTACATCGGCGGGATTTCCGTGGGCACGGGCGCGGGCACGTTCTCCGTTCCGTCCACGGGCATCACGTTCTCGAGCGCCATCGCGCCGGGGACCTACTACCTGGTCCTCGTGGCGGACCTGGACGATGACATCGCGGAGGGCAACGAGACCAACAACCAGGGTGCCTTCACCGTGCAGGTCGTCGCGAGTCAGCCCCTGACGGTGCAGGACTCGGCCAGCGCACTGAACTCCGACCTGCCCGGTCCGGTCCGCGAGCACCTGGACCAGTACACCCCGACGATCGGGTACGTGGACGGCTACGCCTCGATGTCGCGCTGATGAAGTGAGCCAACCGTGGGGACCGGGCGCATCCGGCCCGGTCCCCTGCGGCGGCTGCCGCAGCACCCTCTCTCACCCACCGGAGGATCCAATGAAGCGGATAGGGATGGTCATCGCGCTGTTCGTTTGCCTGAACGCAGCCTCTCAAGCTCGAGCCGCCGCCATGAAGCCAGCGGCGCTGCGCGAACGCATCAGCGTGTCGCTGGCCGCCGACAAGCGCGAGGTGGCGCTGACCCTGGCGAAGCAGGACACGGTGCTGCGAAAGGCACTCGCTTCCCGCTTGAGCAGCGAGCAGCTCGCGGTGGATCTGAAGCAGTGGCTGGGCGCCGTGTCGGCCCCGTCCTCCGTCATGGGCGTGGCGGAGCGAGCGGACCTGAACATCCGCCGGCTCAAGGGCATCGATCGTGAGCTCGACAGCCTGCTGCGGCTGCGTTTGGCCAGCGCATCCATGCTGGCGGCATTGCAGCAAGGCGTTGAGCCCCTCTACGCATACGAACCGGACGGCAATGACTCCCAGTGGCAGTTCATCGAGGCCTTCGATGGCCTGGGCCACGTGCACCACCTCGACGTGCACCGCATGCCCGAACAGCCGGTGTTGGTGGTGGACCTCGACGCGCGCAGGGACCTGGCCGCCGGCATCAAGCTGATGCGCGAGCGCCTCGTGGCCCTCGGGCAACGTCCCCTGCCCGTCCTGGACACGGCCGCCGCGGCGAGCAGCACGCCGGTGACGATCCTCGATCGCATCTACCTGAACGACGACGAGGAGCCCTGGATCTCCGGCAACGCGGAGGTCTACGCCATCGTCAACGGTGTCGACCCCAGCCGTGACGCGCCGCAGGTGGACATCGTCGACATGCCCTATCTGGACACGGACGGGAGGGTTTACACCCCGAACCAGGTCCTGATCTTCTGGGAGCGTTACCGCTGGGCGGCGGCGAACGTCATCCTCATGGAGCACGACGACAACACCAGCTACCAGGAGCTGGTGAGCTACCTGTTCAATGTCGCGAGCCAGATCCTGACGGCCATCGGCCAGCCGGAGATCGGCGCCCTGGTGGCCCTGGGCAGCGGGCTGGTGGATCGCATGCCCGGTGAATGGTTCACCAACGACGACGACTACGTCGATTCGTTCTACACGTTGGAAAAGAACCACGGCTACACCAACTACAGCGGAGCACGCGGCAACGCGGTGGTGTCGCTCAGACATCTACGAGCTCGCGAGC
This sequence comes from Corallococcus sp. M7, assembly GCF_054512695.1. NCBI lineage: Bacteria > Pseudomonadati > Myxococcota > Myxococcia > Myxococcales > Myxococcaceae > Corallococcus > Corallococcus sp. M7. The sequence continues at coordinate 3,346,665 of NZ_CM137252.1, read as the reverse complement.
CAGTAGCCGGCTCGGCCCCCACGTGCTCCATTTCTTCGGGCAGCGGCGTGCGGAGAAACATCCATCCGCCGCCGTTCCGCCGAGGAATGCCCCGGAAGCCTTTTCCCGCGACACGAAGCAGGTCACGCCCCCACCCCACGTCAAACCCCGGGAGGCTCAGGTCAAGGAACTGCGCGTCCGCCAATCTCGGGGAACCGTTCGTAGGTCCGCTTGAGCGTGTCCAGGTGGGCGGGGTTGTCCAAGTCGAGCGGCGCATCGGTGAGCTGCACGACCCAGCCACCCGTCACCGTGCGCCGTGCCCGTGAAAGAAGCTCGGCATCGCGAGTCGGGTCCGGGAACCCGATGGCCCGTGCGGCAGCGTCAGACCAGTAGTTCAGCCACCCGAGGAAATGCGGAGTCTCATCGGAACGAAGTTCCTCTGGGAGTTTGAGGAAGGGTAGACCGTGGGGCGGAGCGGGCGACTCATCCCCGGGATAGCGAAATTGCTGAGCCACTGTCGCGGCGACGCCCTCCGGATCCACGTACCCCCAGAACGCGCGAGCGCTGTCGCCCGTTATGGCCAACACCTCTACCGCCGCTGCGATACCGGCTTCATCGAGAAGCCAGTCTGCATGGACCTCAAAGCGTGGCCGGCTTCCGGGGGCAAGCCGCCCTGGGCTTTCCCACCCGGCCACCGTCACCAAGTGATTCTCATCATCGTTGCACAGGAACGGCAAACCGCCGTCTGTATTGCTGGACGCGACCCACTCATCACGATGGGGCAATGGAACGAGGTCCTCCGTCTCGGAACTCGTCCATCCCAGCCGCAGGCCGGGAACAGCTCTTTCCAGTCCGTGAACAATGGCAAGAGGACGGCCATCGTCGCCGACGAGCGCGGGGGCGTAGACGGCAAGGCGGAGGTGTTTTTTCGTGATTACCATCTCAACACCAATCCATGACGACGACATTGAGGGAGCGGTCCAGGGCTCGGCCAGCGCCCTGGATTCCGCTCTACCCGGCCCGGTTCGCGCGCACCTGGACCAATACGCCCCCTCGGTCGGTTACGTGGACGGCTACGCTTCAATGTCGCGCTGATGAAGTGAGCAGGTCGCGGGGTAGGGCTCAGGACTCAATTTCTTCGGGAAGTGGCGTGCGGAGAAACATCAGCCCCCCCCTTCCTATGAGGAACGACCCGGAAACCCTCGCCCGCGATACGAACCAGGTCGCCCTCCCGCCCCAGGTCCTGCGCGAGCCACGCGTCAGATTCTTCCGTCGTGGAGAACGACTGGACCACGACAATGGACTCCGAAGCGGGGATGAAGAACCTCCGGAAGTACTCCCGGTAATCCTCAAGCGCCCCCTTCTCACGGACATAGAGCAGCGCCACTGCGGCGATTCGAAGAGCTTCGTCTTCGAGCGTTCCATCCTGAAACCGCTCTCCGATGGTCCCAAGGACGCCCATCACGGCATCGACGTCGAAATTGGGGTTGTAGGCCATGGGTCCTTCTACAGAGCCAAGCGCAAAGCTCCAGCAGCGCCCAAGGCCAGATGTCAGCGAAATGAATCGACGATGTAGGCAGCCGCGACGGAGCCGTCGAGAATCGCCATTCCGGGCTTTGACTCAGGCAGCTTCCGCATCTGATCCCGACTGAGCCGAGCCACGGCGCAGATGGGAACCTTGTCGCCGTCTGGCGGGTGGGCCTCGTACCAGCGAATGACGACCTGCGGCCCGCTCGTCCAGACCCGCCCATACAAGCGTGTCGTCGCCTCAAGGGTGCCCATGTCGTCCTTGAGGATGCTCTCAATGGGTCCGTCGTAGAGCGAGATGCGGCGTGCGTCGATCTGGTTGGCATCGAGATCCGCCAGCGCGGCGTCCCCTACGCGCAGCCTCAGATACCGCATGACTTCGAGCGCTTTCTCCGGGCACTCCTGCGGTCCTGGGGTGCCGTCGGGGCGTAGAGACACACCGCCAGCCGTAGTGCAGCCAGAAGGGGCGCCAAGCAGGAGAACGGAGCCGAGCAACAGGGCCTTGGGCATGCGCATGTGCGCCACTTCTACTGCCGAAGCAGGGTGTGATCCATCGCGACGAACACCTGGAGGAGTCCATCGTCCCGGAAGATCTGAAGGGCCAGATCAGCCAGTTGCCCGTCCTTGTCCTCAAAGGCGCTCTTGTCGACAACGACGGCGATCCTTCCCGATTGCCCCGAGACGAGGACGGAACGGTTCATGCGAAGCGCGAACGGACGAGCGGTGTGGCTGGAGAAATCGCGAGTGAGATAGGCCCCGTCGAACCTCCAGGTCTGGCCATGGTAGGTGTTCGTCAGGTGAATCACCGCCGCTGCCTTTTCTGGCCCTGAGAAGACCTCCACGACCATGTCCATGTCTTCGTTCTTCGAGCGCCAGAACTTCGCACGCCGAAACGGCGTCTTCTTGACCTGCCCGTTCGCGAGAAGCGTCGCGTAGGCGTGGTCAACCGAGTTCTCTTCCTTCTTGAAGCGCTCATTCTCCTCGCTCAGCCTGCGCTCGCGGCCAAGCGAGTCATAAAGCGACGAGAGGACCGCATTGTAACTGTCGGGGTCCTTGAACACGTTGACCTGATAGTCGATCCAGCCCCAGTTCTCCTGGCTCCTGGCCCTCACGAGGAACGTGAACTCTGTTCCATCAACGAGTGTCACCAGCAGGGGTAACGCTTCGCCGCTATCGAGTTCACGAAGCGGTTCGAGGATGACCTTCTTGCCGCCGATCAGCGGCGCTTCGAACCGTCCTTCCCACCCGAGGAACTTCGTCCGGGCCGGATCAACTTCCGCCTCGAATCGAAGCGCCGTCACCACCTGCCAGGAGACATAGATGGACGGCGCCTCCTGGGCTGGATGGGCTGGGACCTTGAGCGTCCGGATTGTGAGCTTGTCCGACACCTCCCTCGCCAGGGAGGGCGAAGCAATCAGGACAAGCAGGAGGCCATACCTGAGAAGAGGGAGGGCGCGCATGAACGCCCAACCTACCAGGACAGGTACAGTTCATCCAACCCTGGCTGTGAGTGATGCCTGGGCCGTCCGCGCGACGAGCTTCCCGGTGACGCCCTTTGGCAGCACCACGCCGAAGAAGAAGCCCTCCTCGAAGGGCTCCGTCGAATCGAGCTGGACCTTCACGCGCGCGGCAATCGTCGTCAGCGCCGTCTTCAGGAACACCATCGCGAAGTCCGCGCCCACGCACGCGCGTGGTCCCCTCCCGAAGGGGAAGAAGTAGCCGCTCCCCAGCGGGTCTCGCGTCGTGCCTCCGTCCAGCCAGCGCTCCGGCTTGAACGTGTCCGGGTCCGGCCAGTGCGCCGGGTCCCGGTGCAGGTGCTGGTTCGTGATCATGATCATCGAACCGGCCGGCAACGTGACCCCGGCCAGCCGCGCGTCCTTCGACGGCGTGCGCGTCATCACCCGGACCGCCGGCAGGATTCGCAGCGCCTCATACGCCACCGCCTCCGCCCACTTCGCGGTCTCCAGCTTCTGGAACGTCAGCGGCCCGTCCGACACCAAAGCAGCCGCCTCGGCGGCCAGACGCGCGTCGGCCTCGGGGTACTTGTTGAGCTGGTGGAACGCCCCCACCAGCGTGACGCTGGAGGAGAACGCCCCGCCGAAGTAGGTGCCCCCGAGCATGTGCGCCAGCACCTGATCATCGATGCCCGGTGTCGCCCGCAGGTAGCGGGACATGAGGTCCATGGCACCCGGGGCCTGGCGCTTGCGGGCCTCGCGGATGCGGTCCACGAAGTGCCCGTAGAAGCGCGCCTTCACCGCCTCGAAGTCCTTGGGCGGCTTCACGAACTTCAGCGGCAGCTTCGACTGGATGCGCGCGTCCGCCGCCCTCGCGAGCAGCATGAAGTCCTCGAACACCTGGTCCGGCAGCTTCTCCCCCACCTGAGCCACCGAGAACGCGTCGAACGTCAGCCGCCGCAGCACGGACGCGAGGTCGTCGATGCGCTCCTGCTTCAGCAGCGCATCCAATGACTCGGAGATGGACGCCTGCATGGGGCCCACCAGGTCCGCAAGCGCCTCGGGAGCCCACGTCTGCGCGGACGGCTCCAGCGCACGCTTCTGGACCCAGTCCCCACGCAGCTCCGCCGTGAAGGCCGTGTCGTCCGTCGTGGACGGGCGGATCTGCTCGCTGATGTTCCCCTTCTCGAACTCCATCCGGCGCGGGGACTCGTAGACCTCCGCGATGAGCGCCGGGTCGTTGAGCACCAGCCCGGGATTGGGCCCCATCCAGATGAGCGTGACGCCTCCGTACTCGCGGCCATAGCGCGCGCAGACATCCCAGGGTGAAGCCCCCAGGAAGTCACCGGCGGTGCCGAGGATTCCCGGCTGGGGGCCGGGCAGCGACGCGAATGGCTTTCGCTTCGCGCCGAAGAAGAGGTTGAAGATGCCGCGAGAGAGGGCGTTGGGCACGGGCGGAGTCTCCTGACGGCGCTAGACGGTGATGCCGCAGGGGATGCGGTCGGCCTGCAGGACGGTGTAGGGCACCGCGCTCTTCGCGTTGCGCGCCTTCACGGCCTCGCTCTGCTCGCGCAGGCGGGCGTGGAAGCGGTCGCGGATGGCGATGAGCTCCGGCTCCTGGAAGTAGTCCTCGCGCCAGCCGCCCTCGTGGAGCAGGTACTCCTCGTCGTCCCCGAAGCTGGACAGCGCGCGGCCGACGGCCACCTGCCAGAGCATCTGCGTCTTGGAGGGAATCATCGCGTCGATGTCCTTCTCCCCCAGGACGCCCTTCTTGCGCGGCGGAGCCTGACGCATGCACAGTGGCGCGTTGGGCACGAACGCGTAGTGCTCGTACTGGAGGTAGTTCACCGCCGCGTGCTGGACGCTCACCGTGAAGAGCACCGTGGTGAGGATGTCCGCGAGGTCGGAGACGCGCTTCAGCTCCGCGCAGGGCAGCTTCTCCACGGGCAGGCCGTGCTCGGTCAGGTCCCTCCACCAGCGCTGCATGTCGGTGTCGCGCACCAGGTCCTCGTCGGACCGGTAGAAGTGCCCCAGCACGCCGCCCACGTACTCTTCGAGCGCGTCCCACAGGAGCAGCGCGTCGTCGCGGTACGGGTAGTGCGGGAGCACCGCCGGGTCGAGCACGCCGCGCCGCTCGATGTCCGGGCGCGGCTTGTTGTCCGCGAGCTTCCAGGCCCGGTACCCCTTCTTGCCCAGGAACAGGTGGCCCTGGTCGGGGCCGCCGGTGGCGATGAGGTCGTCGAACACGCCGCCCTCCGCGAGCAGGCCCTTTCGCGCGCCATCGTTGATGGCGAGCGTGTAGCGGAAGTGGCGCCGCAGCAGCTTGTAGACCGGGTGCGGGTCCGGGAGGTTGCGCATCGTCGCCATGACGAACGGCTCCGCCACGAAGTGGGTGCGCAGCGCGTGGCCCACCATCTGGTGCGCGTTGCCCTCGCTGCATCGCACGTAGATCTTCGCGGCCAGCCAGTCGTGCGGGCTGTCATTGGGCGTGAACACCGGGTCCAGCTCCGGATCCCGCCCGAGCTGGATGGCGATGGGCCGCAGCTGCTGCGTGTCATCCAGATACAGCAGGCACCGGGACGCGGGCGCCCACCGGCGCTCCTCGACGCCTTCCTTGTCCGTCTTCTTGAACATGGGCACGTCGCCCAGGATCTCGAAGTCGAGCAGGAACACGCGCTTGCCCGCCAGCGCCTGCGCGAGCGTCATGCCCGGCGACAACTGCCCCTTCACCGCGTCCTCCGGCACCGGCATGCCGTCCGGCAGCGCGGTGATGGACTCGATGTGGACGGGGCTGATGCCCTGGACGGCCTGGCGGGCGAACTCGTGGTCGTCCTGCCAGCGCTGGGCGAGCTTGGGCAGCTCCAGGCCCTTGAAGAAGTCGAAGATGTCCACCAGGCCGTTCCACGCCTTGGTGAGCACGGGCATGTGCAGCTTGATGGCCGCCAGCGTCTTCGCGATGACGACCTCGTAGCTGCCTTCCACGAGCCCCCGGTAGAGCTCGTCCTTGGGGAGCGGGCGCGCCTCCGAGATGTCGAGCGCGCCGGGCAGGCCCGCGGTCGCTTCCGCGGGGCGCCATGGGTACATGCGCTGGCGCGCCTGGAGCAGCTCCTGCCGGGCGGCCTGCTCCCGCTCGTGCTGGATGTGCTGGGGCAGCCGCGCGGTGCCCTCCAGCACGTCCGCGGTCGTTTTGGCCAGGACCCAGCGGTAGTACGGGAAGAACCAGTGCTTCCCCGTCGTGGTGACGGTCACCGAGTCCAGCAGCCAGTCGCCGCCCACCCCGCCGCCCGCGTTGGAGAAGCGCAAGAGCAGCAGGTCGCCCAGGTCCTCGGCCTTGACGACATAGGCGTCCACCGCGCCGGCCTCGAAGTCGTTGTGGAAGCGCTTGTCCAGGGGCTGCGGAGGGCTCTCGCCCTTCGTGCCCACCAGGACCACGGAGATGGCCGCGTTCGTGCCCGCGCCCAGCTTCGAGCTGGTGCGAATCGTCAGCGTGTAATCGACGGTCATGGAGTCTCCTACTACCGCAGGACGCGGAAGGTACGCCGGTGGAATCAGGGCGGACAATGTGCGAACGGCGTCGCGGCTCACGCGGAGCAGGTGACCCGAGCTGCCTGCCGTGGATCCGATAGCCGCCTGCCCTCGGGGGCGACGGTGCGCGTCTGGGATTGCCGGGGGCATGGTACCTTCCCGCGCGATGAAGCCCGCTTCGCGCCGTCCTACCGCTGTAGAGGGTTCCCGCAGGACCTATCGAGGGTCGTCTCCGACCACGACTGGGATTGAGGCCCGGCGCTGATGCGGACCGCGTGGCGCCGGCTGTTGACCTCCTTGGGGTTCTCCTCGAAGGCCGTGGAACCGCCCCTCCTGGAGGCGGAGGAGCTGGCCCGGTGGTACGCGGGGCTGGGCCTGAAGGAGCGGCTGGCGGTCAGCCGCAACCTGGTCAAGCAGGTGCGTGCGCCGCGCGCACTCCGGGATGCGTCCGCCCTCCCCGCCGTCGTCACCGGCAGGCTGATGTTCGAGCACGACGGGCCCCAGGGGCCCATCCCCCTGCACCACATCAAGGTCGAGCTGTGGGACCGGGACTTCGGCACGCCGGACGACTTCCTGGGCGAGGGCTTCACGGCCGTGGATGGCTCGTTCGCCATCCGCTACGACCCGGCGGACGCGGGTGAAGGAGACCTGCCGGACCTGGAGCTGCGCTTCTTCGAGCCGCAGCACACGTTCCGCCAGGACGGTCGCGTGGTGGAGACCTGGAAGCGCATCGGTTCGGAGCGGGGACCGGACGACCACGCCGGGCGGGAGTACGACTTCGGGACGCTGCGGCTGCCCTACTGGGAGTACGACCCGGCGACGCCGCTGGCGCGGCTGCTGGTGGTGGAGGAAGGCACTCCGCCCACGGCGTACGCGCCCGGCCGCGCGCTGGCGATGCTCAAGGCCGTCGCGCCCATCGAGCTGGTGAAGCGGCAGCACCAGATGCAGATCCGGCTGGGACAGGCGCCGAGCCTGGCGAAGATCCAGGCGGACTACCCGGAGACGACGACGGTCCGGATGGAGCGCGAGTCTCCGGGCTCCTCGCGGAGCGATGCGTGGTTCGGGGAGCGGCTGCTCAACGGGATGTTCTCCAGCATCCTGGACCGCGACCCGGAGGTGCCCGGGGACGACCAGGCCTTCCGGCTGTACCTGCCGTGGAATGCCTATGAGCAGGACGGCGTGCATTGCCTGCCGGACGTGGACCTCCGCCTGCGGCTGGTGGACGGGAAGCTGATGCCCCAGCGGATCATCCTGGGGATGCGGGAGCCCGGTGCGACGGCGCCGGGCTCACCTGTGACCCGCCGCACGTACACGCCCGCGGATGGCGCGGCCTGGGAGGCGGCGAAGCGGATGGCGCGGGTGAGCGCGACGCTGGACGTGGAGCTGGGCAATCACCTGGGCCAGTGCCACTTCAACGTGGAGCAGTACGCCATCGCCGCGCACCGAAACCTGCGGCGCAATCCCCTGCGCTGGCTGCTCATGCCGCACCTGCGCGAGGTGGTGTTGATCAACCACGCCGCCAACGGCTTCCTGGTGGGCCCCACGGGATACATCTCGCGGGCCAGTGCCTTGACGGAACAGAGCGTCAACCAGCGGCTGGAGCACCTGCTGGGCAGCTATGACTGGAAGGGCTTCGCGCCCGCGACGCCAGTCTGCGAGGGGCACCGCTACGCGCACGCGGGACAGCTCTTCTGGAAGCTGCTCGGGGAGCACATCGACGCGTTCTTCGCGGAGCATGGCGCGGAGGTGGAGGCGCAATGGCAGGAGGTGCGCAGGTTCTCCGACGACCTGGTCGCGCACTCAGCGCCAGCCTTCGTGTGCCGCTATCTGCGGGCGAAGGTGCCGGGGAAGGACGCGCCGTGGTTCGTGCGCTCGGAGCGCATGGACCTGGACGTGAAGGCCATGGAGCCACGTCCCAAGGCGGTGAGCGCGGTGACGTGGACGGAGACGCCCCAGCCCGGTGAGGTGGAGGCGCTGAAGCACCTCTGCCGCTACGTCATCTTCTTCGCGACGTTCCGGCACGCCTGGGCGAACAACCTCCAGTGGGAGGACGCGGGAGAGGTCCTGTACTCGTGTCTGGGATTGCGCTGGGGCAAGGGCGGCGCGCTGTCCACGGAGGAGGACCTGGACGTCGCGCCGACGCCGGACGAGGCGACGGAGATGCTGTGGATCTCCTGGATGCTGTCCAATACGAACTACGGCTTCATCCTGTCCAACGAAGAAGAGGACGTGCATCCCCGGCTGCTGGAGCTGCTCCGGGCCCATGCCGCGGACTTCGCGGCCCTGGGTCTGGATGTCCGGACGGTCAGCTCGCGCATCAACATCTAGAGAGAAAACAGGAATCGAGGCGGCCCCGGAAATGTCAGACCGACGGGGTATGAACATTCCTGCGCGGCGCCATTCAAGGCGTCGCCGAAAGGGCTGCCTTCACAATGCACAAGTCATTGATCTCTCTCGGGCTTCTGGTCGGCATGACGGGGGCCGGCTGCGCGGGTCTCGACGAGGCTGAGGCGGTGGATTCCTCCGCGTCGATGGACGCGACCTCCCAGGTCACCCAGGGCCTGATCACCCAGGTCACCGGCACCAGCCCGGTCACCTTCGTCGCCACGTCTGGCAACGAGACGAAGACCTACGACCAGTCCGCCACGTCGGTGGTGGCCTACACGCGGGATTCAACGACCGGGACGTTCACGGCCTATCCGGGCACGGGCGCCGCGGACGGCACCATCTCCGTGCCGAACGTCCCTTCCGGCCGCATCTACCTGAAGCTGGGCTCGCGCTACCTGGTGAGCACCGGCCGCACGTTCAACCTGGGCTCCACGGAGTGGGGCCGCGATGGCACCTTCGTCTCGCTGTACACTCCCGTGACGGTGTCCGCCACCGGCCTGTCTCCCTGGCACCCGGGAGACTACCTGGAGGTGTATTCGTTGAACCCGGGCGCTTTCGGCTACGTCAACACCGGCGTCACGGGGTTCCCCCTGGCGGGCGCCACGTCGCTCTCCGGGCTGAGCTTCAATTACGCCGACATGCTCAACCCGGTGCTGCTCGACAGCGGCCTCGGGGACGTGTTCACGCTGGCGCAGATGCGGTGGCAGACGACCGCGAATGGCGTGCCCTACCGCGCGATGCACAAGGTGCTCGACGCGAGCGTGACGCAGGTGGAGGGACAGCCCGTCACCGTCAGCGGAACCTTCACCCAGCCCGCCGCGACCGGCACCTTCTCGGTGGACTGGAGGCGCTCGGCCTTCGAAGCGATGCGCACCCAGGTGAACCCGGGCGCGGTCAGCACATACAGCGAGATCTGGATGTCCGCCCGGCCGGCCGCGCTGGGCTCGGCGGTCGCGTCCATCAGCGGGCAGCCCCTGCTCGTGAAGCTCAATCCTGACGCGCAGAAGACCGACCTCGTCACGGGGAGCATGACGTACAACAACCCGCTCCCGGCGAACTGGCAGAAGGTGGCGCTCGCCGCCGCGGGCTTCACGAAGAGCTACGCGCTGGGGAGCGCGACGCCCTACACCATGGGCGTGGACATCCGCGTGGATCAGGAGGCGAGCGCGTTCGCCGCCGCGCCCGTGCAGCCCCTCGTCGGGCCGGTGCAGGCGCCTTTGGTGAACACGCGCGGCGCGTTCCAGAACCTCACGGGCGTGGGGACTGACGCCTCGCTGCGCTGGTCGAAGCCGCTGGTCGGCACGGCCACGAACTACGTGGTGAACATCTACCGGCTGGGCACGAGCAACGGCGCCACCACCGTGACGCGCGTGACGTCGCTGCACACGGACCTCCAGAGCGTGTACCTGCCCCCGGGCGTGCTCCAGGCGGGCCAGACGTACTTCGCGGAAATCCAGAGCTGGTACCAGCCCGGCTCGGACCTGGCGACGAGCCCGTTCATGCGCTCGCTGCCCCGTGCCCGCGCCAGCGTGCTCACGGGCACGTTCAGCCCGTAGCCGCTGAAGCGCCGGGGAAGGAAGGGAGCCCGCTCCCTTTCTTCCCCCACACGCGCCTCAGTACGTCCAGGGGAAGCGCTTGAAGTCGCGCTTGCGCTTCTGCACGAACGCGTCGCGGCCTTCCTGCGCTTCCTCCGTCCCGTACCCCAGACGCGTGGCCTCACCGGCGAAGAGCTGCTGGCCCACGAGCCCGTCATCCGGGAGGTTGAAGGCATACTTCAGCATCTTGATGGCCGTGGGGCTCTTGGTGTTGATCTCCGCCGCCCACTCCAGCGCCACCTTCTCCAGGTCCTTGTGCGGCACGGCCTTGTTGATGGCGTTCATCTGGAACGCCTCGTCCGCCGTGTAGGCCTGGCCCAGGAAGAAGATTTCGCGCGCCCGCTTCTGCCCCACCTGCCGCGCCAGCAGCGCGCTGCCGTAGCCCGCGTCGTAGCTGGCCACGTCCGCGTCCGTCTGCTTGAACATCCCATGTTCCTTGCTGGCGATGGTCATGTCGCACACGACGTGCAGGCTGTGCCCGCCGCCCGCCGTCCAGCCCGGCACCACGGCGATGACGACCTTCGGCAGAAAGCGGATCTGCCGCTGCACTTCCAGGATGTGCAGGCGTCCCAGGCGCGCGGGGTCCGCCGCGTCCTCGCCGGGCTCGTACTTGTAGCCGTCCTTGCCGCGGATGCGCTGGTCGCCTCCGGAGCAGAACGCCCACCCGCCGTCCTTCGGCGACGGCCCGTTGCCCGTGAGCAGCACCACGCCCACGTCCGTCATGAAGCGCGTGGCCTCCAGCGCCCGGGCCAGCTCGTCCACCGTCTTCGGACGGAACGCGTTGCGCACCTCCGGCCGGTTGAACGCGATGCGCACCGTGCCCTGATCCACCGCGCGGTGGAACGTGATGTCCTTGAACTTGTGGCCTTCCACCGGTTGCCAGCGGGACGCGTCAAAGAGGTCCGAGACCATGCGCTGTCTTGCTCCGAATTGGGGAGAGTGAACGGCCCGGAACCCTAGCGGTTTCCGCTCGGGGACGCCCGCGCTACCGTGCGCGCCATGTCCACGAGCCTGCTCGTCGTCCATGTCCACGTGCACGTGCTGCCCCAGCACGTCGACGCCTTCCTCCAGGCCACCCTCGCCAACGCCCGCGAGAGCGTGAAGGAGCCCGGCATCGCGCGCTTCGATGTCTGCCAGGACAACGAAGACCCCACCCGCTTCGTCCTCGTGGAGGCCTACCGCACGCCGGACGCTCCCGCCGCGCACAAGGAGACCGCCCACTACCTCACGTGGCGTGACACCGTCACCCCCATGATGGCCGAGCCCCGCGTCCCCCGCCGCTACACCAACCGATTCCCCGACGACGCGGCCTGGTGACATGCCCACCGCCCCCTTCGAGTTCGCCACCGCCACCCGCGTCCTCTTCGGCCCGGGCCGCCTCCAGGAAGTCCCCGACCTCGTGAGGGGACTCGGCGGGCGGAAGGTCCTGCTCGTCACCGGCACCAACCCCGCCCGCGCCGAACCCGTCCGCGCGGGGCTCGAACGGCTGGGCATCCCTTGCGCCTCCTTCCGCGTGCCGGGCGAGCCCACCGTCGAGCTCGCGCGTGAAGGCACCTCCGCCGCCGTGGACTCCGGCTGTGACGCGGTGGTCGCCATCGGCGGAGGCAGCGCGCTCGACGCGGGCAAGGCCATCGCCGCGCTCGCCGCCAACGGGGGCGACCCGCTGGACTACCTGGAGGTCATTGGCCGGGGACAGGCGCTGACGAAGCCGTCACTGCCATTCGTCGCCGTGCCGACCACGGCGGGCACCGGCTCGGAGGTGACGCGCAACGCGGTGCTGGGCTCGAAGGAGGCCGGCGTGAAGGCCAGCCTGCGCAGCCCGATGATGCTCCCCCGCGTCGCCCTGGTGGACCCGGACCTGCTGGAGCATGCGCCCGCGGAGGTGCTCGCGGCGGGCGGCCTGGACGCGCTGTCGCAGCTCATCGAACCGTTCCTGTCCATCCGCGCCCAGCCGCTCACGGACGCGCTCGCGCGCGAAGGCATGCAGCGCTCGGCGCGTTCGCTGCGCAAGGCGGTGCTGCACGGCCCCGGCCCGGCGGAGCGCGAGGACCTGGCCATCGCCAGCCTCTTCGGCGGCCTGTGCCTCGCCAACGCAGGCCTGGGCGCGGTGCATGGCTTCGCGGCACCGCTGGGCGGGATGCTCGGCGCGGCCCATGGGGCGCTGTGCGCCGCGCTGCTGGGGGCCACGCTGGAGCTGAACCTGGAGGCCCTGCGCTCGCGCGCTCCGGACCACCCCGCCCTGCCCCGCTTCCGCGAGCTGGCGGTGCTGCTCACCGGCCAGTCCAACGCCCGCGCCGAGGACGGCATCACCTGGGTGAAGGACCTGGTGCACGCCGTGCGCATCCGGGGCCTGCGCGACATGGGCCTCACCGACGCGGCCATCCCGGAGCTCGTCACCAAGGCCCGCGCCGCCAGCAGCATGAAGGGCAATCCGCTCCCGCTCACGGACGCGGAGTTGACGGCGCTCGTCGAACGGTCGATGTGAGGACCCACCCATGAAACCCGCCGCCCTCGTCCCCGTGGTGCTCGAACGCCTCCGCGAGAAGTACCCCGACGCGAAGTACGAGCTGAACTGGAACACGCCCTTCGAACTGCTCGTGGCCACCATCCTCGCCGCGCAGTGCACCGACGAGCGCGTCAACCGCGTCACCGCCGAGCTGTGGAAGAAGTACGACGGCCCCCAGGCGCTCGCGGACGCGGACACCGCGGAGCTGGAGGAGGACCTCAAGCCCACCGGCTTCTTCAAGCAGAAGACCAAGACGGTGCAGGCCGTGAGCCGTGCGCTGCTGGACAATCACCAGGGCGAGGTGCCCGACCGCATGGAGGACCTGGTGGAGCTGCCCGGCGTGGCGCGCAAGACGGCCAACGTCGTGCTCAACACCGCCTTCAACCAGGCCTCCGGCGTCATCGTGGACACGCACGTGGCCCGCGTCAGCCAGCGCCTGGGCCTGACCAAGCAGGAGAAGGCGGAGGCCATCGAGACGGACCTGATGAAGCTGGTGCCCAAGGACGACTGGACCTTCTTCGGCCCCGCCGTGGTGCTGCACGGCCGCTACACCTGCGTGGCCAAGAAGCCCAAGTGCGCGGAGTGCCTGCTCAACGACGTGTGTCCGAAGCTCGGCGTCGCCTGAGCCGTCACAGGTGCGCGAGCACCGCCAGCGTCAGCAGCCAGTCCAGGCCGGCTTCAAGGAAGTAGTACGTGGAGCCGTCCAGCGAGGTGCCAAAGCCGGTGCCCAGGTGGCCGATGGGCCCGGCGAAGAACTTCATGCCCAGCTCGGCCCCCACGTTGATGGGGATGCGCCGGGAGGACGCGTTGTCCAGGTACGGGCCCACCAGGGCCCGGCCATAGGGGGCGAACCAGTTCGTCACGAAGTGCTGGTAGCCCACGGTGGCGTTCAGCGACAGCTGGTCCGGGCCCAGGCCCATGTTGGCGCCCAGCGTCAGCCGCCGGGCCTTGAGCCCCATGGGCTGCACGTTCACGTCCAGCGCCATGCCCATGCCGCCGTCGAACGGGACGCGCCAGCCCAGCGCGAACTCCGTCGTCGACTTGTCGATGGCCAGCGCCTCGTAACGGAAGTGCGCCGCCCCCACTGTGTCCCCGCGCGCGTCCTGGATGTCCGCGAGCGCCAGCGTGGCTTCTTCTGACTCCTCTTCGTACACCTTGCGCAGCGGCGGCTCCGCGCCGTCCAGGTCCCCCCGCGACAGCCGGTCCTTGCCCTGCGTCAGGCACGCGGACGTGGAGCCCATCGCGCACGCGAGCCCGAAGGCCCGGTCCGCCTCCTCCGTGCGGCCATCCACCTGGAGCTGCTGTCCCCAGGTCTCACAGGCCCAGGCGCTGCCACCCTGGCACTTCTCCTCCAACGTGGGGACGCGCGTCTCCACCTCACGCGTCGTCACGCACGCCACCGTCAGCAGGCACGGCAAGAGGCACAGCCACCGGCTGGAGGACGCATGAGGACCACGGAGGGCTGGGGCCGCAACCATGGTCCACATTCAAACACACCGCCGGGCCGCGGCGGGTCTGGCACGTTGCGTCTTTCAGCGTTCTTCCAGCGGCCCTTCCCCGTCGTGGATGACGCCCGGGTTGCGGCCGATGTCCGGCCCGTCCCCGCTGCGTTCATCGGCCTTCTGCTCCTCGGAAGTCGTGTTCCCCGAGCCGCCCACGCCTTCCCGGAAGCCGTCGGCGGCCTCGCGGCTGGACTCGCGGAGGCTCTCCGCGGCCCGGCTGGCACCGTGCTGGACGTCCCTGGCGGCCTCGCCTACCTCCTGGCCGGCCTGTCGGGCGTTCTCGTTGACGGCCTGCTGCTGACGGTCATTGCAGCCGGCCGCGAAGCTCACGGTCCCAATCACACCCAGCACGACGAGCCCATTGAAGGTGCGTGTCCACATGGTGGTGTCTCCCCGAGGGTCCCGGCCCTCTGGGGTGAAACGTAGGCACGCCTGCTCCCCAACGAAGGCCCGGCCTCCCTCCCGGAAGGGCTCGGGGCGCCGCTTGCCTGTCAGCCCCCGGCCGCCCGGGCCTTGCGGAAGGCCTCCGGGGACGTGCCCCACCAGCGCTTGAAGGCGCGGTGGAAGGCGACCGGATCCGCGTACCCCAGCAGGAAGGACACCTCCGCGATGGACATGCGCCGCTGGAGGTAGCCCTGGGACAGCTCACGCCGCAGCGCCTCCACGATGCCCGCGTAGGTGCGGCCCTCCGCCGCCAATTGACGCTGCAAGGTACGCGTTGGAACGCGCAGGGCCCTCGCCACCGAGGCGAAGGAGAAGTCGCCTCCCGCCAGCGTCCGCCGCACCTGTTCCCGGACCCGGTCCGACAGGATGTCCACGGCGGGCAGCCGCTCCAGGGCGCGGCGGGCGTGATGCTCGAACACGGCGTTGAGCAGCGCGTCCGCGTGGACGAAGGGCCGGTCCGCGTCCCCGGCGGAGAACTCCAGGTCGTTGGCGGGAGCGTTGAACTCCAGCGGACAGCCGAAGAGGGCCTCGTGTTCGCGCGGGTCCCCGGGCGCCGCATGGACGAAGCGCGCGCGCAGGGGCCGCACGTCCACGCCGGTGAAGACGCGGATGCCCGTGGCCAGTTGCACCAGCGCCAGCTCCGACAGGTGCCGGTGGGCGGGCCGCCACGAGGGGCCCACGGGAGTGAAGCGCATGCGCACGCCGCGCGGCGTGTCCTCCACGGCGAAGCGCTCGCCGTCGCCCCAGACGCGCTGGTAGCGGCAGCCGCGCACCATGGCCTCGCGGAGGTTGGCGCTGGTGAGGATGACGAGCGACGCGGGGTCGTCCGCGTCCATCACGTCCAGGCCCGCCATGTGCAGCCCCAGGTTGCCATCCCCGGTGAGCGCCACGGCCCGCTCCAGGATGTCGTCCAGCACGGCGTAGGGGATGCGCGCTTCCGGGTCGCCCAGGTCCGCCCAGCGCAGCCCCATCTCCTCGCAGAGCCGTTCGGCGGGCACGCCCCGCTTCGCCGCCGCGAGCAGCCCCTGCCGGGCCAGGCGGGCGGAGAGCGAAGGAGGAGCGGAGGACGCCACGGGCAGGGACGCTAGCGACCGCATGGCGCGAGCGGCAAGCCGTTCTGGCGCCAGCGGTCAGTGCACCCCACGCACGCTGGCGGCACCTTGTCCCGCATGGACTCCACCGCCCCCGAGCACCCCGCCCTGCTGCCCCGCCTGCACCTCTTCGAGCTGATTGATCAGCCCTGGTATCCCCGCGCGGCGCGCAACCTGTCCACGGACTACCTGCACACGGTGTCCACGCGGATGGGGTTGTTCGACGCGGCGGCGGACGTGCTCGCGAAGGGGCTCCAGGCGTCCGGCACGGACACGCTGGTGGACCTGGGCTCCGGCGGCCAGGGGCCCGTGCCCCATCTCCAGCGGCTGCTGGAAGCGCGTCACGGACTGAAGACGCGGGCGGTGCTCACGGACCTGTACCCCAACGCGGAGGCCGCCGAGCGCGCACGGGCGGAGGGCGCCACGTACCTCACCCGGCCCGTGGATGCGCGGCAGGTTCCGGAGGACCTGCGCGGCATGCGGACGCTCTTCAACGCCCTGCACCACTTCCGGCCGGAGGAGGTGCGCGAGGTGATGGAGGACGCGCAGCGGCAGGGTGAAGCCTTCGCGGCCTTCGAGGTCGTGCACCGCACGCCGGGCGGGGTGCTGGGCACGCTGTTCGTGCCGCTGCTGGTGCTGCTCTTCACGCCGTTCATCCGGCCGCTGACGCCCCTGCGCCTGCTGCTCACCTACGCGGTGCCGGTGGCGCCACTGGCGCTCGCATGGGACGGGCTGGTGTCCACGCTGCGGGCCCACCGGCCAGAGGAGCTGAAGGCCCTGACGCAGAGCCTCCAGCGTCCCGGCTACACGTGGGAGGTGGGCGAGTTGCGCGAGAAGGGCAAGGGCGCCGTCACCTACGTGCTCGGGATGCCCGTGCGCTAGACGGGGATGTCCGCCCAGGGCTTCGAGGGGTGCCGGGCACGGAAGGCCTCGATGCGTGCGCCCACCTCCCAGCTCGTGGTCGTGTCGCGCAGCTCGTCCAGATACAGACAGCGCCTGGCGACCGCGTCCAGGTCGAACGCCCAGTACATGCTCATCAGCGGGTTGATGAACAGCTTGCTGCCCTGCGTGCGCGACGTGCGGTGCTGGTCGCCATAGTCGCCGTCGATGGCCCCCACCACGGACAGGGACACGATGCTCGGGCGCCGGGCCATCTCCTCGGAGGAGAACATGACCGCCTCGCGGTAGCGGTCCACCTCCGGCATCCCCGGCAGCAGCGCGGTGACGCCCAGGTAGGCCCCACGCCGGCTCAGGTCCGCGACGGCTTCCAGGTAGTGCGCGTGACAGATGCCGTGGAACGCATCCACGCCGAAGCCCAGGCAGACGATCAGCTTTTCCCGCAGCGTCAGCGAATCCACCGCCGCCAGGCTGGAGACGTCCTCCTCCGGCGTGCCCAACCCGGCCTCGTCCCCGCGCATGAGGATGTCCGTGCCACCATCCACCAGCACCACCGTGTCGAAGCCCAGCTCCGCCTGCAACGCAGCCCAGGCCGCGCTCAACGGCGCGACCCCGACCTTGTCGAAGCAGTAGATGGAGACGGACTCACCTCGCGCCTGGAACCACCGGGCGAGCACGCCCTCCGGGAAGTAGTGCGCAGGCCCCTGCGTCTCCGCGCGGACCTCCATCAGCCCCGGAGCCACGACGCGTCCGTCCACACGCTCCAGGACCGTGAAGCTCAGGTTCGCCAGCGACACGCGCTTGCCCATCTCACGCAGCCGGAAATACAGCGGCAGGCCGCAGTAGATGTCGAAGCCGCCGCCCGCGCCCGCGAGCAGCACGTGGTCCGCGCGCTGGAGCCGTTCGAACAGCGGTGAGGTGGCCAGGTCCATGGCGATGTCAGTCCGCCGTCTCTTCATCCGACGACGGTTCCTGCGGGAACTCCACCTCGGGGTCGTAGGCGTCGCTCTCGTCCATATCCGTCACATCCTCGGCAGGCTCTGCGGCAGGTTCGTCCTCCTCCTCCGTCGTCTCCTCTTCCGGGTCGAAGGCATCGCGCTCGTCCAGCGGTGGCCATCCGTCGCGAGGGGCGTGGACGTTCGCGGGCTTGTCGAACCGCACACGGACCGGCGCCGCCGCCGGCTTCGACTCGCAGCCCCGCGCATCGAGGAACACGTCCAGCGCAACCACCTCGTCCCAGCGCAGGCTGTCCACGAGCTCGACCTTGTCGGTGAAGGTCTTCGTCGCCCCGGCCGCCAGGCTGCGCATGCTCAGGTCGTCCGCCAACACGGAGGCCCTGTCCTCGCTCACGTCCTCGTCCTCTCCATACGCCTGGATGCAAGCCTGGGCATTGATGCGCCGTCGGCTCACGTTCTTCAGCGTGTATTCGAGGACGTACTCGTCGGCTTCGGCGCCCTGTCGCAGCGAGACTCCGGACAGCTCGATTTCTCCCGGCGCCAGCTTTCCTGGCCGTTTGGGTGTCGGCGCGTCCGCGGCGGCAGGCTCTCCCGTGGCACGCAGTCGCAACGGCTCGCTGGCCGCCTGGAAGTCAGCCCCTTCGCAGCGCCCTCCCTTGACCGTGAACAACAGCACCGTCAGGGCCGAATCCCAGCTCTCCTCCGGCAGGTAGATTCTGTCGTTGAAGACGTCGTCCGTGCCGCCCTTCACGGTGATGCTTCCCAGGTTCCGCTCATGGGTGACGAAGCCCATCTCGTCGAGCAGCGCCAGGCAGGATTCCCCACGCGCCTGCACCGTCCCAGGGTTGGTGAGCGTGTACGTGACGTTCACGAAGTACGGATCCCGCTTGAGTCTCACGCCGGAGAACCTCAGCGGCTTCGCCACCGGCTTCGCGGCGGGGACACCCACCTGGGCCATGTCCCTCACGCCCGCGTCGGGCAGGGCATTCGCTTGGGACTGCTCCTTCTTGCAGCCCACGCCCCACAGCGCCGCGCTCCCCACGAGCCACGCGCACAGGGTCCGCACCCGCCAGTCACTCCGCATCATGCTGAGCCTCTTCACCACCGGCCTTCGCCGGGAGGTTGACGGGATGGCCCGGGCCGCCCGCGCCTTCCGACAACGCGCAGCCATAGGGGCCCACGAAGTAGCGCAGCACCGTCGCCTCCTCCCAATGTCTGGCGCGATGAAATTCGACGGCGACCGTCTGGGTCGACGCAGCCTTCGGGGCCAGGTCGAACACCCCGACATCGATCTCCTCCAAAGCGCGTGAGCCCTCTTTCGCATAGGCCCGCAGGCACCCCGACCCCGAGGCCCGGTGGTCACTCACGTTCTTCACCGTGAAGGTGAGGGAGGGGCCCTCCGGAGTCCCGGCCTGGCCCAGATGGAGGCCGGACACCTCGAAGTCCTCCGGCGTCGAAACCGGCGGCGGATCTGGCAGCGGAAGTTTCGCGGGCGCGGGGGCTCCCGTCGGGAGCATCCGGAAGGGCTCACTGGCCGACTTGGGAGGAGTGTCGGAGCAGTAGTCGTCGGACGCCGTCGTGAAGAGCCTCAAGGAGCGGACCTGGTTCCACTGCAGGTCGTCCACGTTCGTCTCGTCCTCGAACGTGTCCTCCAACCCGCCCTTCACGGTGATGCTCCCCAGCCACCGGACCTCGATGGCCAGGTCCTGCGCGTCGAGCAGCATCAGGCACATCTTCCCGCGCGCCTGCGCCGTGCCCGGGTTGGTGAGCGTGTAGGTCACGGTCACGTCGCCGTCCGCCACGCGCCGGAGCCCCACGTTCGAGAAGCGCAGGGGCTTCGAAACCTTCGCCACGTCCGGCATGCCCGCGTCCACCACGGCCACGTGCGCCACACCCGCGTCCACGGGTGCGCTCGCCGCGGGCTGCTCCTTCCTGCACCCGGCGACCCACACC
This sequence comes from Corallococcus sp. M7, assembly GCF_054512695.1. Taxonomy (NCBI): domain Bacteria; kingdom Pseudomonadati; phylum Myxococcota; class Myxococcia; order Myxococcales; family Myxococcaceae; genus Corallococcus; species Corallococcus sp. M7. The sequence continues at coordinate 3,326,848 of NZ_CM137252.1, read as the reverse complement.
GCCGCGAGGGCTACCCACACCCGGCCCGGCACGTGCCGCTGATCACTCCGCATCATGATGTCTTCCTTGGTGCCACCCCGGCATCAGTTCCCTGGGGACTCCGGCGACACATCATCATCGTCCGAGGAAGGCGGCTCCTGAGGGAACGCCGGTTCGGGTTCGTAGTCATCGCTCGAATCCATGTCGGTCACGCTCTCATCGGGAGCGTGGACGTCGTCGGGCTTCTTGAACTCGAGGCGGGTAAGCGCTTCCTTCGACTGGGCCAGCACACACATCTGCTCTTCCACGAAGAGGTCCAGCGTGGACACCGTGTCCCAGTCCTCGCCGTCCACGTCGGTGACCTCCTCGGTCAGCGTTCGCGTCGCGCCGGGCGCCAGGCTGAAATCATCCAGCGAGGCGGAGAACAGGGAGTCCTCCTTGCCCGCTTCGTACCCGTGGAGGCAGAGGCTGCCATTGATGCGCCGGGCACTCAGGTTCTTCAACGTGTACGTGAGCTCGTAGCGCGTGCCGCCACCGGGCTGCTCCAGCTTCGCGTTGGACAGCGTGAGTTCCCCCGCCGCCAGCGGTTTCGGCCGCGTGGGCACGGGAGCCCCCGTGGGCGCGGGCTGTCCCGTGAGGAGCAGGCGCAAGGGTTCGCTGGACGCCCCGAAGTCGGCGCTGTCACAGAGACCTTCGGCGGCCGTGTACAGCAGCATGGACCGGGCCTGCGGCCAGGCTGTTTCGGGCATGTAGACGTAATCCTGGAACACGTCGTCCGTGCCGCCCTTCACGGTGATGTAGCCCATCACCCGCGCGTGGACGAGGACGCCCTTCTCGTCGAGCAGTGCCAGGCACACGTCCCCACGCCCCTGGGCCGTCCCCGGGTTGGTGAGCGTGTACGTGACGTCCAGACGGGTCTCGTCCCGCTTGAACACCACGTCCGAGAAGCGCAGCGGCTTCGCCAGCTTCGCCACCGGACCCGCGTCTGGAACACCCGCGTCGGCCACGGAGGCAGCCACCGCCCCCGCGTCCACGGGCGCGACCGCCTGGGGCTGCTCCTTCCTGCACCCCGCGCCCCACACCGCCGCGCAGCCCACGAGCAGCACGCCCAGGCTCCGCCTCCACCCGCCATCGCGCATCATTCCGTCACCTCGTCAGCCGGAGCCGCGTCGTCCGGCGCCGGGGCATCGTCGCTCGCGTCGTCATCCGCCTCGACGTCCGCCGCCTCCTCCACGGGCGAACGGACCCCCTCTGGCTTGTCGAACAGGACGCCCGGATTCTCCGTCCCCTCCTTGTTTCCGCAGCCATGGGGGCTCGCGAAGAAGCGCAGCACCGTGACCTCGTCCCAGTGCATGTCATCCTGGAAGACGACAGATTCCGTGAGGGTCACGGATGCGCCCGAAGCCAGGTCGAAGGACCCCGCGAGGGACTCCTCCAGCGCGCGAGAGTCCCGGCGCACGTAGCCCCGCAGACACCCGCGCCCCGAAGCCCGGTGGTCACTCACGTTCTTCACCGTGAAGCGGATGGCGTAGAAAGGCAGGGTCCCCTCCTGGGTCAACTCGATGTCGGACACCGCGAAGTCCTCCGGCTTCGTCTCCTTCGCTGGCGCGGGAACGGGCAGGTCCGCCGGCGCGGGTTTGCCTGACGGCAGCATCCGCAGGGGCTCGCTGGTCGGCGGGTGGCTGCTGTAGCCACAGGCGTCGCGGTAGGGCAGCGTGAAGAGCAGCACGGAGCGGGTCTGGTTCCACCGCAAGTCGGCCACGGTCACGTGGTCCTCGAACGTGTCCTCCAACCCGCCCTTCACGGCGATGCCACCCAGCCGCACCACCTCGATGGTCTGCCCCTGCTCATCGAGCAGCGTCATGCACGCGACGCCGCGCCCCTGCACCGTCCCCGGATTGGCGAGCGTGTAGGTCACGTCCACGCGGAAGCCCTGGCGCGCAATCACCACGTCCGAGAACCGCAGCGGCTTCACCACCTTCGCCACCGTCCCCGCGTCCACACGCCGGGTGCCCGCGTCCACCACGGCCACGGGCGCCACGCCCGCGTCCACCGGCACGGCCGCTTCCACGGGCGGCTCCTGCTTGCACCCCGTGGCCCACGCCACCGCGAGCCCCAGGAACAGCACGCCCCACGCGTGCCTTCGCCGCTGATCACCACGCATCATGAAGCCCCCTCCACTGCACTCTCTGTCGGGGTTTCATATGGGACACCGCCACGGCGCGGCAAGGCAGCCCCCTATCGCGCGTGCTTGACGCGGCAGGGCCGGAGCGCTCGGATGCGCCGCACCTATGCCCACTCCCAAGCTGCTCACCCGCGCGGAAGCCACCGACTACCAGGAAACGTCCCGCAGCGCCGACGTCGTCGCCTTCGTCGACGCCCTGTGTGCCCAGACCAAGCTCGCGAAGCGCGTGGACTTCGGCCAGAGCGGTGAAGGCCAGCCGCTCATGTCGCTCATCCTGAGCGACCGCAACTGCTTCACGCCGGAGCTGGCGAAGAAGCAGAAGAAGCTCATCGTGATGGTGGAGGCCAACATCCACGCCGGTGAGGTGGAGGGCAAGGAGACCCTCCAGGCGCTCGCGCGCGACCTCACGCTCACGTCCCTGGGCAAGAAGCTGCTGGACCGCCTGTGCATCGTCTTCGTCCCCAACTTCAACCCGGACGGCAACGACCGCATCAGCAAGGGCAACCGCGCGCTGGATTTGAAGAACCTGGAGGGCCAGGTGAACCCGCCCGGTGGCGTGGGCATGCGCTACACGGGCGAGGGCTGGAACCTCAACCGCGACAACATGAAGCAGGAGGCGCCGGAGACGCGCGCCCTGGCGAAGCTGTACCAGTCGTGGTGGCCGCACCTCTTCGTGGACTGCCACACCACGGACGGCAGCATCCACGGCTTCGACCTCACCTTCGACATCCCGCACGGCAACGCGGAGCTGCTGCACACCTCGCGCGACTACAACCGCGAGCTGGCCGAGCGCGTGTCCGCCGCGGTGAAGACGAAGCACGGCTTCGACAGCTTCTGGTACGGCAACTTCCGCAAGGAGGGCGACCCGCGCTCCGGCTGGCACACCTACCCCGCCCTGCCCCGCTTCGGCAGCCACTACCGCGGCCTCCTGGGCCGGCTGGACGTGCTGCTGGAGACGTACAGCTACATCGACTTCCCGCGCCGCTGCGCCGTCATCCGCGCGTGGGTGCTGGAGCTCATCCGCGACGCGGCCCGCTACGCGAAGGAGTACCGCCGCGTCACCGAGTTCGAGGAGGCCGCCATCATCGCGCGCGGCCAGAACCCCAACGTGCGGGAGTGGGTGGGCATCAACTACGGCGTCGCCCAGCGCGCCACGGACGGGGCGCTGGTGTTCGACTACCCGGCCTACGTGAAGGAGAACGACACCGCCGTCATCAACTCCTTCGACGAGGCGAGCATCCAGGACCGCCGCTACCCGGGTAAGCGCAAGAAGGTCTACAAGACGCCGCACCACCGCACCTTCGTGCCCACGCAGGCCGTGAGCACGCCGGCCGGCTACCTGGTGCCCGCGTCGCTCGCCGCGCGGCTGGACGGCCACGGCATCCGCTACGAGAAGCTGGCCAAGGCGCAGCGCTTCCAGGTGGACAGCTACCGCATCGCCCGCAAGGAGGAGACCTTCAGCCCGGACGTCGCCGCCAACGTGCCGCCCCCGGGCCAGGACGAGGTCCCCTTGAGCCAGAAGCCCAAGCCGGTGCGCTTCGAGACCATCCTCACCGTGGCCCCCGAGCGCTCCGAGCAGGACTTCCCCGCCGGCACCCTCCTGGTCGGCACCGACCAGCGCACGGGCACGCTCATCACCTACCTGCTGGAGCCGCACTCGGATGACGGCTTCTGCCGCTGGCAGTTCCTGGATGGCAGCCTGAAGGTGGGAGAGCTGTACCCCATCCACCGACTGGTGGAGGCCACGCGGGCCCCCCAGAAGGTGGAGTAGGCCTTACATCTCCGGACGTCTCCTTGCCCCCGGGTCTGTCCTGCCCGGGGGCATTGGCCCTAGACTGGAGCCCGCAGGACCCGCGGAGATGGTGCGGGGGCACGCGGGAGGCCCCGGATGGCTGGCATGTGGCAAACGCCCCGAGGCACGCGCCTTCCGGGGCGCACAGGCGTGGCGCGCGTCTGGGGACTCGTGGCCCTGGCGCTCTGCATGGCCTTGGGCTTCGTCGCCGTGCGCTTCTGGAAGCAGCGGGGCGACGGGCCGGAGACACCGGCGCTGTGGCTCTCGGACGCGCCCCACCGTCCCCTGGAGGTGAGGCTGAGCCTCCCCGCCGCGGACGTGTACCGTCCCCATGCGCCGCCCCAACGGGACGCGCTGGCTCCGCCGGTGCCGCTGGGCGCGCTGTCCCGCCTGGAGGAGCGCGGCGACGCGCACGGCGTGGGCGTCAGCTACCTGCTGCATGGCGACACGGAGCAGGCGCTCGCGTACCTCCGGCGCGCGTCGCCCTCGCTGGACCGCGACAGCGACCTGGCCGCCGTCGCCATCCTGCGCGGCCACTCCGATGAAGCCCTGACCCTGCTGGACGCCACGCTGGAGGCCATGCCCGAGCACCCGCAGGCGCGATGGAACCGCGCCGTGGTGGCGCGCGAATTGGGGCTGACGCTCCTCGCGGCCATGTCGTTCGAGGCGGTGGCCGCGAAGAACGAGCCCGGCTGGAGCGATGAGGCGCGCGAGCAGGCGCGGACGCTGCGCGCCCGGTTCCAGGCCCGGGCGGACGCATGGAAGGCCACGAGTGAGGCCTTCCACGCCCGGCTGCGCTCGCCCCAGGCGCCCCTGCCGGTGGAGGGCGCGGCCCGCTTCCCGGGCCTGGCGCGCGAGTGGTTCTACGAGCTGATGGCGACCGCGGAGAGCGCTGAACAGGTGGAGGCCCTGCTGCCGCTCGCGGGGGTGCTGGACCACGCGGCCGGCGGAGGCAGCGTGCTGCGGGACACCGTGCGGCGGATGGCGGGGCAGGACTTCGCGCGCCGGGCTCCGCTCGCGCGCGAGTACGCGAAGCTGGTCCAGGACGCGCACCCCACCCCCGCGAGCCTCATCGAACGGCTGCGCCAGGAGCCCACGGCGAAGGACCTGCTGCTGGGCGCGCTCTTGCGCACGCCGGGCGTGGCGCGCACGCACGAGGAGCTTCGCGCCCTGACGGTGGGCGAGACGGACCCCTGGGTCCTCTCGCGCGTGGCGCAGGAGGGCGCGCGGCTGGACGACCTGTCGGGACAGGGGACGCAGGCCGGAGACAGCCTGCGGGAGGCGCTGGGCGAGTGCCGTGCGAAGACGCTGCCCCTGCGCTGCGTGGATCTGCTCATCCGGTTGAGCAGCCGCGCGACCGCGTCGAACCGGCTGGTGGAGGGCGAGGAGTCCGCGAGGGCCGCGTGGCAGGAGGCCGCCGCGCTGGGCGAATGGGACCGCGAGGGACAGGCGCTGGTGATGCTGGCCAACGCGACGCGCTTCCAGGTCCGGGTGGCGCTCTCACGCGCCTATCTCACCGAGTCCCTGGCCCGTCAGCCCGACGACTGTCTGGCGCGCACGCAGGCGCACCGCAACCTGGCGTCGCTGGCGCTGATGCGCTTCCGCGCACAGGAGGCGCGGCAGGAGTTGGAGGAATCGCTGGCATGCGGCCAGACGCCCGGGCTCCAGGGCGCGTGGATCCTCGCGGATCTGGCGCGGCTGGCGCCCCGTCCGTCCGACGAGGCACGCCTGATGGCGGAGCTCGCACGGGTGAACCCGCTTCGGGAGAACGCGGGGCGGCGCGTGCTGGCCACGCTCATCCGGGGACGCTTCGCGGTGGACCGCGACTGGCGCGAGGGCCAGCGCGTGCTGCGGCAGACCATCGCGGAGGCGGAGCCGCTGCTGCGGGTGAACGCGGATGCGCGCGACGCGCGGGCGGTGGCCTACCAGACGCTCGCGGTGAGCGCGGGCCACGCCGGAGCCTTCCGCGAGGCCATGGACGTGGTGGCCGAGAGCCTCCAGGTGCCCGTGCCGGAGGGCTGCGTGCTGGCGGCGGCGGTGGAGGCGGAGCGCACGGTGACGGTGGTGCGCGGTCCGCAAGGACAGGTGCAGGGCCACTATGACGCCTCGCGCACGGTGCCCCTGCGCGATGACCTGACCGGGCTGGTGCCCGGCGAGCAGGTGGAGCTGCTGCGCGACTGTCCTCGCGTGGCGGTGCTGGCCGCGCCGCCCCTGGACAGCCGCGCGGGCCTCCTGCCGGCGGACATGGCCTGGAGCTACCGGGTCGGCACGGGCGTCCCCGCGACGTCACCCGCGAAGCCGCCCCTGCACGTCGTGGTGTCGGACGTGGAGCCGCCCCTGACGTTGAAGCTGGCGCGGCTGCCCGCGGCGGCGGACGTGGACCTGGCGGGAGCGCAGCGGCTCTTGCGGCTCAAGGGCGCGCAGGCCACGCCCGAGCGCGTGCTGGAGGCGATGGAGCAGGCCACGGACATCGACATCCACGCGCACGGAGTGGTGGACCGCGCGCTGTCGGACGCCACGGTCATCGCGCTGTCGCCGCAGCAGGACGGCCGCTATGCGCTGACCGCGGAGGAGCTTCGCCGCCGGCATCTGCACGGAGCCCCGCTGGTGGTGCTGGGAGCATGCAGCGCGGCCCGCCTGCCGCCCATCCTGCATGAGACGTCATCACTGCCGCAGGCGTTCGTCGCCTCCGGAGCGCGGGCCGTCTTCGCCGCCACGGCGGAGATCCCCAACGACGCGGGCGCCTTCTTCCGCGCCGTGCGCGAGCGCATCCAGTCCGGCGAGGAGCCCTCCCAGGCCCTGCGAGCCGAGCGCCTCGACTGGCACAAGAAGCAACCCAACATGCGCTGGGTGGACAAGGTCCTGCTGTATCAGTAGCGCCCGCGTCCCTCAGTCACGCGGAGGCAGCGGCGACGGCTGGGGCTCCGCGTCGGCGACCCACGTCACGTTCGGCTCCGGCAGCGCGAAGGCCTCGAACGACACGGCGACGCCGCCTTCGGGCGCGCTGAAGCCGTACCACCACCCCACTGGCAGCAGCACGCACTCTCCCGGCGACAGCGTCACGTCCAGGCGCAGGGGTGCATCGCCAGACCCCGTCACGCGCCGCAACTCGAACGCTGGAACGAGTTGGAGCCGCCGCTCCCCATGCACCTGCGCCAGCAGCACATTGCGCCGTGCCGCGCGCAAGGGCACTTCCGCACCGGGCGGCTCCCACCACAGGCGGGGCTCGCACACACGAGCATCCTCCACCGTGAAGCCCTGAAGCGGCGCCAGCCCCCGGGCCAGCGGTTCCAGTCGCGAGTCCTCGAACAGGGGCACGCAGCACGCGTGTCGCGCCTCTCCCAACAGCGCGGCCACGTTCCCGGGGCTCCAGGCCTCCGGCTCCAGCGACTTGCTCCACTCCGTCCGCAGCACCACGGGCAGGTTGTCGAAGTAGTAGCGCTCGAAGAAAACCTCAGGAGTCAGCGCGTCATGCCGGTCCACGCGCGGCGGCCCTTCCGTCTGCTGGAACAGCTCCGCGTACACGTCCAGCAGCCCCTCCAGCTTCCGCTGCATGCCCACCGCCCGCAGCGCGCCCGCGACGAAGGGCTCCTGCTGCTCCACCTCCACCGCCCGCCGCGCCTGCTCCGCCGGCACCCCGGCCTTCTCCAGCGACGCCACCAACTCCTTCGGCGACGCCCCGCGCACCAGGTTCTCCACCAGCCACCGCCGCCACTCGGGTGTCAGCGGCGAGGTCCCCGCCTCCACTTCACGCGAAGCTCTCATCGGTGCTCCTCCGGAGGCGTGGCGCCCAGCCAGCCCTCCCGCCAGCAGGTGTTCATCCCAGGTGTCTCTTCGAAGCTCACGAACGTCACCGACAGGCTCGGCTCCAAGGCCCGCAGCGCGTGCCACCACCCCACCGGGATGAAGAGCGTGTCCCCCGGCCCCACCTCCACCGTGTGCAACGCCACCCGGGCGAAGTCCGGGAAGCGCTCCAGGTCCGGCGCCAGCACGTCCACCGCGCTGTAGAAGCCGCGCACGTTGGACATCCATGGCGTCTCCCATGACGGCGCCAGCCACACCTGCTTGCGTCCCCACACCTGGCAGAACAGGACGTTGAGGTGATCATGATGCAGGTTGGACAGCGTCCCCGCCGGCCCCAGCCACAGATGCACGCGGTCGGGCTCGCGCAGGTCCGGCTGGATGTATCCCTCCGGCGCACGCAGGTCCTCCAAGAGCGGCCGGAACGCGTCACGCAAGAGCAGGCTGTTTCGAGCCACCAGATACATGTCGTTCGCAGGCGCACCGTCGAACCGCGCCAGCAATTCCCGCAGCGGCACGTCCCGGCGCAGGCGGTCCGCATGCAGGTCCGGCATCTCCTGGGCATCGCGCCCCGCCATCACCTCCACCGTCTCGTCACCGAAACGCTCCGCCATCCACGCGGGCGTCCACCGCGTCCGCGCCGGCCAGTCCTCCATCAAGCCCTCAATGACAACCGGCCGGTTGCGCCGGTAATACTCACGGAAGAATTCCGCCGGAGCCAGCCGGGACCGCCGCTCCACACGCGGCGAGGGCAAAGCCTGTCGTCGCGACACCGACCGCGCCTCCAGCAGTGATTCAAGCAATCCCAGACGTTTCGTGAATTCACGCGCCAGCATCACCGCCGGATGGATCTCCGCGGCCCGAATCGTTTCCCAGACAACCTCTGGTGTGACGCCAGCCGTCTCCAGACGGGCCGCGAGCCGCTCCGCGGGCACCCCACGCACAAGGTTCTCCGCGAGCCACGTTTTCCATTCGAGGGGAAAGGAAGACGTCATCGCCAGACCCCTTGAATCGGGCTGAACCTTTTGGGCCGTCTACATCCACCCCGAGCGGACTCCATGACTCCTCCCGAGAACTCATACAAGATCGTCCCGAACCCCAATCCCCCGTGTGACCCCGCGCAGGAGGACCTCAGCCGGAAGCGGACACCTGAAACCCCGCCGCCCACGCCGCCGCCGTCCACACCGCCCCTTCCTGAAACGCCGAAGGACGAAAACCTCAACGGCTGACGCAAGCCATTGAAGCGGCGGGCACACCTCAACCGAAGGTGTGCCACCGCGCGTTTCCACCCGGCACCTCCAGCGACTGGAACGTCAGCGACACGCTCACGTCCAGCGCGAGCACCTGATGCCACCAGCCCACGGGGATGAAGAGCATCTCCCCCGGGCCCACCACCACCTCGTGAACATGCGCGCGGGCGAAGTCCGGGAAGCGCTCCAGGTCCGGCGCCGCCGCGTCCACCGGGCTCCATACGTGCTCGCGGTTGTACAGGCGGGGCGTCTCGAAAGACGGCACCAGCCAGAAGCGTTTGCGCCCGTGGACCTGGCAGAACAGCACCGAGTCCACGTCATGGTGCAGCGCCGTGTGCGTGCCCGCCGGCCCCACCCACAGCTTGAGGCTCCCGTGCTGCCGCTTCGGGTACACGAAGCCCGGGGCCGGCCGCAGGTCGTCCAGCAGCGCTCGCAGCTCCGGCCGCTCCAGCGCGAAGTTGCGCGCGGTGAGGTACAGGTCGTTGGTGGGCCCGCCGTGCTCCAGCCGGTGGAGGAAGTCCGAGAGCTTCATCACCGTGCGGCACGCGTCCGGTGACACGTCATGGTCCGCGCGGGCTTCGCGGCCCGCCATGACCTCCACCTCCACGTCGCCGTAGTCCCGCGCGAGCACCTCCGGCCGCCAGCGCTCCAAGAGCGGCCAGCCCTCCATGAAGTCCTCCAGGACCACAGGCCGGTGCGCGCGGTAGTAGCGGGCCTGGAACTCCTCCGCGGACACGCCCCGCCGCCGCTCCACCGTCCGGCGGGACTGCGCATGCAGCGACGCGCGCACGTCCAGGAGCGACACCACCTCCGCCCCCAGCGCCCCGCGCGAGCCACCGGCCTCCACCGCCGGGTGCCGCCGCGCACGAGCCACCTCCGCGTGCGCCTCTTCCGGCTCCACCCCTCCGGCGACCAGTGCGCGGGCCAGCGCCTCCTCAGGCACGCCCCGCAGCAGGTTCTCCGACAGCCACGCATCCCACGAGGGTGACAAGGCCATGGCCCCACTCTAGGCCACCCGCGAAGTGGCACGGAAAGGGGGCCCTCTCCCCACATGCCCTACAGGGTGAGTGCCCCCTTGAGCCCTAGGACGAGGATGTTGCGCGCGTCCTCGTCACCGCCGGGGCGGATGTATTGGAGGTTGGGCCGCAGCACGAGCCACGGCGTCGCATGGAGGCTGTAGTACAGCTCGCCCAGGTACTCCGTGCGCGGGATCAGCGTGTCGGGGTCCAGCGCCTGCTTCCGCCGCTGCGCGGTGACGTAGCGCCCGTTGGAGTGCGTGGCGCCCAGCGCGAAGCCCACGTCGTCATCCGCCCGGCCGAAGACGCCCGTGTAGCCCAGGCCCAGCGTGTACTGGCCATCCTGCGTGGAGGTGTCCAGGTCCGTGCGCGCCAGGCGGACGAAGACGTTGAGCCCCTGCGCCGCGTTCTCCGAGCCCGCCACGTGCGTGAGCTGCTGACGCGCGACGAAGTAGATGCCGTATCGCCCTTCCCTCTCCACGCCATCCAGCAACACATCCGGCGCGTTGGACGTGTCGTACCAGACGCCGACTTTGTAGAGCCCCTCCAGCCGGTCGCCGTGGAACTTCGGGTTCCAGGCCAGCTCCAGGGGCAGCATCACGCCCGTCGCCCCGCTGAAGCGCCCCAGATAGAAGGCCTCCTCCAGGTTGCGCGGGTTCACCTCGTACGCGGCCACCTGCACGTAGGCCACCCTCGCCAGGTCCACGCGCAACCGCGTGGCCCACTGGCTCACCGGCCAGTTGAACCAGTAGTTGCCCACGATGTTGCCGGGCTGCGCGCCGCAGAAGGACAGGTTCTGGAAGTCGCAGGGGAAGTCCGCGGTGTCCTCGCCCACCGTCATGCGCCCCAGCTTCAGGTGCACCTGCTCATCGAAGAAGAGCTGATCCCACCAGAGCTGCGTGAGGCGCCCCACGTTGCCGCGCCCGTACACCTCCTGCACCAGTTGGAGGTTCCCCAGCGCCATGTCCGCGTTGAGGTTGTTGCCGTTGCGGTGCGTGAACGAGAACTGGAAGGTGCCGCCCTTCAAGCCCGCCAGCTTCTCCAGGTCCAGGCCCAGCCCCGCGTTGAACTGGCCCGCCTGCCGCAGCGCATGGCCCTTGCCACCGCGCGCGTTGAAGGCGAGCTCCGTCACGTAGCGGAGCTGGATCCCCACGCCCAGCTCGTAGAGAAACCCGCGCATCCCGCCCCAGCCACCGGTGAGGCCCGGGGGCATCTTCGTCTCGGCCGCGAAGGCCGGCCCCGCGCACAGCAGCGCGCACGCCAGCACCCACGCCCCGAAAGCCCGTCCCCGCATCACACCCGCCCCCTCGCACGCCACCGGTCCTCAATGGCCATGGCCACCGGGATGTCCAGCCGTTCCGAGGGGCTGTCCGTCGGCTTCCAGCCACTTCCCCGGGCCTTTCGACCGGCCCGGGGTGCGGCGAGCAACGAAAGCTACTTCTGGGGCAGCGGCACCGAGCGCACGTGCAGCTCGCGCAGCTGCTTCTCGTCCACGTCGCCGGGGGCGCCCGTCATCGTGTCCGTGCCCGTCTTCGTCTTGGGGAACGGAATCACGTCGCGCAGGGACTCCGCGCCGGTCAGCAGCATCACCAGGCGGTCCATGCCCAGCGCGATGCCGCCGTGCGGGGGCGCGCCGAACTTGAGCGCGTCCAGCAGGAAGCCGAACTTCACGCGCGCCTCCTCCTCCTGGATGCCCAGCGCCTTGAAGACCTCGCTCTGCACCTTCGGGTCATGCAGGCGGATGGAGCCGCCGCCAATCTCGAAGCCGTTGAGCACCACGTCGTAGCGGTGGCACTTCACGCGGCCCGGGTCGGTCCCCAGGTACTGCACGTCCTCGTCGTGCGGACGGGTGAAGGCGTGGTGCGCCGCCGCCCAGGTGTTGGTCTCCTCGTCGAACTCGAAGAGGGGCGGGTTCACCACCCAGAGGAACTTCCACTGGCCGCCGCTGCCGTACTCGGGGATGAGGCCCAGCTTCTTCGCCACGTGCACGCGCAGGTTCGCCATCACCGTGTGCACCAGCGACTCGCGGCCGAACTGGAACAGGATGAGGTCGCCCGTCTTCGCGTTCACGGCCTGGTTGATGGCCTGCCGCAGCGCCGGCGTGATCGTCTTGGACAGCGGGGACTGGGTCCACTCACCGCCCTCGCCCACCTTCGCGCGCGCCAGGCCCTTGGCGCCCGCCTGCTTCGCGAAGTCCTCCAGCTTGTCGCTCTCCGCGCGGGACAGCGCCTTCTCCGCCGGGACGACCATCGCCTTGACGATGCCCTTGTCCTGCACCGCCTCCCACATCATGGGCACGCCGCCCGCGGCGCCGTGCTCGCGGATGACGTCCGTGAGCACCACGTGCTCCAGCCCGAAGCGCAGGTCCGGCTTGTCGTTGCCGTACTTCGCCATGGACTCGTAGAAGTCCATGCGCATGAAGGGCGTCGGGATGTCGATGCCCAGCACCTCGCTCCACAGCTTCTTCAGCAGGCCCTCGATGATGGTGAAGATGTCGTCCTGGGTGACGAAGCTCATCTCCACGTCGATCTGCGTGAACTCCGGCTGCCGGTCCAGGCGCAGGTCTTCATCACGGAAGCACTTCACGATCTGGAAGTACCGGTCGAAGCCCGCGACCATGAAGAGCTGCTTGTAGAGCTGCGGACTCTCCGCCAGCGCGTAGAACTTGCCCGGGTTCAGGCGGCTGGGGACCAGGAAGTTACGAGCGCCGCCCGGCGTGTACTTGCCCATGAAGGGCGTCTCCAGCTCCAGGAAGCCGTTGCCCGCCATGTACGAGCGCGCGAGCGTGTTCATCTTCGAGCGCGTCATCAGCGTCTTCTGGAGCGGCCCGCGGCGCAGGTCCAGGTAGCGGTGCGCCAGGCGCTTCTCCTCGGACGTCTCCACGTTGTCCTCGATGAGGAACGGCGTGGGCTCCGAGCGGTTGAAGATGGTCAGGTCCGAGGCCTTCACCTCGATCTCCCCCGTCTTCATCTTCGGGTTCACGTTCTTGCCGCGCGACAGCACCTTGCCCTTGATGCCGATGCAGTACTCCAGACGCAGGTGGCCGGCCGTCTCATGGGCCTCCTTGCTGTCCGGCTCGAACACCACCTGGGTGAGCCCTTCGCGGTCCCGCAGGTCGATGAACACCGCGCCGCCGTGGTCGCGGCGGTTGTGTACCCAGCCGAAGAGGACCACTTCTTCGCCAACGTTCGCGGCCGTGAGCTGACCGCAGGTGTGGGTACGCTTGACCTCGGAAATGAACGGGACCGCCATGGAGACCGCCTGCGTTTGGTTCGGGAAGGAAGGCCGGGCACCATAGCGGATCGTGGAAACGACGCGTCAAGGAATCCATGGCCCGAGCGCCCCCGTGTTTTCACCGCCATCTCCCTCGGAAGATGGGCGCATGAGCAGGCAGGCGCGCACGTCCCCGCAACCCGGAACCGGATCCGGGGTTGATGCCTCCATGCAGGGGGACCTGGAAACCCGCCGCCGGCCCGGAGGCGGGTGCGCCGGACTGGTGCTGCTGGCGCTGTTGGGGGCGAGCTCCGCTCAGGCGGAGGCCGCGGACAGCTCCGTCACGCTCGAGGCGAGCGGCGGCCACGGCTACGCCCTCTGGAGCCTGCTGGGCGACGTGGGCGTGGGGGAGGCGACCTTCGTCACGCTGGGCTACACCGGCGTGCGTCCGGAGTCCGGCACCGCGGCCACCCACCAGCTCTCCGTGGGCCTGGACCACCTCGCGGGCGAGCACTGGCTCCTGTCCGGTGCCGTCAGCCTGGGGCTGTCCAAGGCCTCCGGACACGGAGCTGACCCAGGAGCGCCCCCGCCTCGACATCCCCGGCCTCACCGCCCGGACGGGCTCCGGCAGCCAGGCGGTGCAGCTGGGCGCGGCCTGGGACTCGGCGGGCTTCGGCACCTGGGAGTACGGCCTGGACGCGGGCGTGGGCGTCAGCCGCAACCCGCTGCGCCGCCAGCTGCTCACCGTCTCCGACGGCGCCTCCACGGAGCGCTACGCCCGGGAGGACCTCCTCTGGTCGGCCCGCCCCACGCTGGGCGCGCGGCTGCTCTGGAAGGGCCAGTGGGAGCTGGGGCTGCGCGGGGGGTATGCCTTCTACAGCGAGGACCCGCTCACCGCGGGCCAGTTCACCGACGCGGAGGCGGACCAGCTGGAGGCCCAGCTCGAAAGCCGGGTGGCCGCCCGCCGGGCCCTGGCGCTCCTGCGCCGCCGCCAGCTGCGCGACCTGGGCGCGGCCGTGGCCCGGCGCCTGGGCGAGGTCAACGCCACCACCGGCTTTCCCTCCGCCCCGGTCCGCTGGGACGTGAAGCCGTCCCTCTCCTGGCGCCTCACCCCGGCCCTCCGGGGCCAGCTGTCCTACGCCTTCACCCGGTACGTGGCGGGAGAGGGCGTGGCCCACGTGGTGGCCACCCGGTGGACGGTGCGCCCGGGCGACGCGGTGCGGCTGTGGGCCTCCGTGGCCCTCCAGCGGGACGTGCCGGAAGGCCTGCCTCCGGAGACCTCCGGCCTGCTCACACTCGGAGGGGAATACACGTTCTGAGCGGTCCGGAGTAAAACGGGCGTCATGCTCCGAACAGTCACCACCGCCGCCGTCGGGCTGGCCCTGGCCACGGGCTGCGCGCCGGACAGCGAGGCCCCCGTGAAGGTCTCCGTCCTGTCCCGCTCCAGCAATGGCCAGTACGTCCCCACGCAGGTCGAACTCACCACCATCGAGGACGTCGTCGGCCTGAAGGGCACCGTCGGCGACCTCCAGGGTGGCGCGCGCATCGTCATCGACGTGAACGACCCCGCGCTCCAGAACGCCACCGCGGACAACGTCGCGGACGTGCTGCTCAAGAAGTCCGGCCACGACGTGAAGGCCAGCTACATCAGCCAGAAGGACGCGAAGACGGGCGAGGACGTCCTCTGGCCCGCGGACTTCCACTCCTGGAACATGGTGACCTCGTATTACAACCTCGAGCGCGCCAACGAGTACTTCCGCACCGTCGCCAACGTGAAGGTCGCGTCCTTCGAGCCCGCGCCGACGCTCTACTACTTCCCGGAGTTCATCCAGGCGCAGGTGAGCAAGGAGCCGGCGCGCGACAACGCCATCTTCTACCCGGTGCTCCAGTCGTTCATGGTGCTGCCGTTCGACAAGATCCAGCGCGCCCCGCTGCCCCTCAACGCGGCGGTGATGGCGCACGAGTACGGCCACCTGGTGTTCAACCGGCTGGCGTACGCCGGCCAGTCCCTGCCCCTGGCGCTGTCCATCTGGTCCTCGGAGGTCCCCAGCCAGGGCGCCAACGTGCTCAAGTCCTTCGACGAGGGACTGGCGGACTACCACGCCTACGGCGCCACCTGCCGCAGCGTCAGCGGGTGTGACCCCCGCTTCATGTCGACCTCCTTCGACGGCGGCCCCTTCGCCGGGGTAACGGACGCGCGCGACCTGTCGCGCGGGGACCGCTGCATGAGCGCGCTGCTGTACGCCCGCGTGCAGCAGCAGGACGTGAACACCTTCTCCGCCGACGGCTCCGAGTACACGGTGGGCACGCTGCTGGCGACCGCGCTCTACCAGGCGGGCCGCTCCACCGGCCAGGAGGCCCAGCTGCAGCGCGACATCGTCTCCGCGTACTACGACACGGACCCCGCCAAGCCGGGCATCTACCAGTACACCCAGCTGGTGCTGGGCGATCAGTCCCAGTTCTCGCTGGCCGTCCCCGCCGCCGCCATCATCTCGCACATCTCCGACCTGGAGCTGCGCAAGGCCGTCTGCAACGAGTTCATGGACCACCTGCAGATCCCGCGCGAAGACCTCATCGGCGACAACCTCTGCCCGCCCAGCGCCGCGGGCGGCACCACCTGCCCCAGCATCTTCCAGTGAGGCCCGCTCCCTTGAACACCTGGCTCAAGGCCTGCCTCGCCGGCAGCCTGCTCTTCACCCCTGTCGCGTTCGCCCAGAGCGCGGATGACGACGACCCCTACGCCTACCCGGAGGAGGAGGCCGACCGCGCCCAGGAGAAGGCGCGCAAGGAGGACGACGACGCCTACGAGCGCCGCCGCCGGCTGGTGGACGAAACGGACGAGTTCCGCGAGGCCGCCGAGGCCACCAACGACGACGGCTTCCGCGGCATGTCCCGCCTGGACGACCCCAACCTGGGCGTCGCGGTGGAGCTGACGGGCGGCCTGCTGATGATCGACAGCGCCCGCGGCGACTTCTCCGACAACAAGCCCGGCCTGGGCGTGCGCGCCACCTGGGAGTTCGGCCGCACGTTCTTCACGGAGAACGCCACCCTGCGCGAGGCCCTCTTCGCGGACCTGCGCTGGCTCTACGGCAGCCTCAGTGACGGCACGGAATTCATCAAGGGGGACACGCGGCTTCACTACTTCACGCTCGCGCCGGCCTGGCTGTTCCGCTTCGGCGACTCGCCCTTCGGTCTGTTCCTTCAGGCCGGCGGTGGACTCGCGTACCAGAACACCGGCATCACCGTGGGCGAGGAAGAGACCAAGGTGAACGGCCTCAAGCCCGTCGTGCAGTACGGCCTGGGCATCCGCGGCCGGCCCGCCCTGTCGCGCACGCTGCACCTCACCTTCCGCGTCGAGGCCATGGGCCTGCGGCGCGGCTACGCCAACGACTTCTTCCTGGGTGGCAGCGCCGGCGTCGGCTTCTGACACCGCACTCCGGTTGACGTCCCTTCGGCCCCCGCGCCCTTCCCCACCCGGGAAGCGGCGGCGGGGGCTGAACTTTTTCCCCTCCTTCGCGTCCCGGAAGCGCCCCTCTGCTTGGCATTCCAAGGAGATGGACCCCTGGCATGCCCCCTGCTTACATTCGCGCCAGTCAGGGGAGTCGGGGGCGTCGGGCTGGAGGTGGATGATGAACGGCGAACAGGAACACGGACAGGGCAACACGCGGCACTGGGATCCGGTGTGCGGCAGGCATCTGGAGGCCCCGGAGGGCCATCCCTCGTCGGAGTACAAGAAGCGCCGGTACTTCTTCTGCTCGGAGGGCTGCCGCACCGCCTTCGAGCGTCAGGCGGAGCGCTTCCGTCTCAACGAGCTGGCGCGGGCCGGCGCGCTGATGTCGCCAGGCCGGGTGCGCTGGGGGCTCGCGTAGCGCGGGCCCACAAGCCTCGGACGGACGTCAGGCGGCCTGACGCACGTCCTTGAGGCGCAGGGACAGCTTGCGCTGGCCGCGGAAGGTGTCGAAGCCGGCCTGGAAGGCCAGGTCCACCGGCCCCTCCACCAGCGACACGCGGTCCGCCATGCCGAAGCCAATGGCATCCAGCTCCGGAGCGTCCACGAGCGCCAGCTTCAGGTGCCCCGCGCCAGGCGCCCCGGACTTCGCGGGCAGCACGCGGGGCCGGGCCTGCTGGCCGCGCAGCACCAGCACCGGCTCCGGGTTGCCCTGACCGAAGGGCCCCAGCTTCTGCAGCGACTCCACCGCCGTCGCGTCCAGGTCGCCCGGGTTCACCACCGCGTCCACGCGGCAGCGCGGAATCATGTCCTCCGGCGTCAGGCGCTGGAGGGCGATCTTCGCGAAGGCCTCGCGGAAGGCGGGCAACTGCTTCGCGTCGATGGTGAGGCCCGCGGCGTGCTTGTGCCCGCCGTAGCGCATGAGCAGGTCCGAGCACCCGGTGAGCGCGTCGTACAGGTGGAACGCCTCGATGCTGCGCGCCGAGCCCTTCCCCACCCCGTCCTTCACGCCCACCATCACCGTGGGCCGGTGATAGCGCTCCACCACGCGCGACGCGACGATGCCGATGACGCCCGGGTGCCAGCCCTCGTCGAAGAGCACCAGCCCGCGCGAGTCCTTGTGCTCCTCCGCCTGCGCCAGCGCCTGCGTGAGGATGCTGCTCTCGATTCCCTGCCGCTCCGCGTTCGCGCGGTCCAGCACCTGCGCCAGCGAGCGCGCCGTCTCCACGGAGTCCGCGCAGAGCAGCTGCAGGCCCAGCGACGCGTCATGCAGGCGGCCCGCGGCGTTGATGCGGGGCCCCAGCCGGAAGCCCACCTGCCCCGCGGTGACGGAGGCGTCCGGCTCCAGGCCGGCCACCTCCTTCAGCGCGCGGATGCCGGGGCGGCGGCCCTGGGACAGCTCCTGGAGGCCGTGCGCCACGAGGATGCGGTTGGCGCCCGTGAGCGGCACCACGTCCGCCACGGTGGCCAGCGCCACCAGGTCCATCAGCGCCTTGAGGTTGGGCTCCTTGCGCGTGGCGAAGAAGCCGTCGTCGCGCAGCCGCTTGCGAAGGCCCATGCAGAGGTTGAAGGCCACGCCCGCGGCGCACAGCACCTTCGTGGGGTACTCGCAGCCGGGCTGATGCGGGTTGAGCACCGCGGTGGCGGGCGGCAGCGTGGGCGGCACCGTGTGGTGGTCCACCACCACGACGTCCAGGTCCAGCTCCTTCGCGCGAGCAATCTCCGCCACGGAGGTGATGCCGCAATCCAGCGTCACCAGGAGGCGCGTGCCGTCCTGCGCGATGCGCTCCACCGCGCCCAGGTTGAGGCCGTAGCCCTCATCCAGGCGGTGCGGGATGTACGTGGCGGGGGCCACGCCCAGCTCCTTGAGGAACAGGTACATGAGCGACGTGGAGGACACGCCGTCCACGTCGTAGTCCCCGTAGAGCGTCACCTTCTCCTTGAGCCGCACCGCGCGCAGCACGCGCTCCACCGCCGGGCCCATGCCCTTCATCCGGAACGGGTCCGGCAGGTCCGCCAACCGGTCCGACAGGAAGGCCGACGCCGCCTCCGGCGTCCGGTAGCCACGGTGGAGCAACACCCTCGCCGCCAACGGGTGCAGCGACAGCTCACCCGCGAGCGAACCGACCTCCTGCTCGACGACATCTGGAAGCAACCACCGCATGGAAAAGCACAGTACCTCAGACGTCCGACCAAGGCAGTCCAACCCGCCCACTCACACCACCCTCCTGCACGCTTGTTCAGACGTGCGCTCGCCTGCCTTCCTGCCCCCAACCTGCACGGCGGGTGCGCGGTGCCCAGCTTGAGTGCACACCCGTGGACAGGGAGGTCCGCATGCTTCACAGGTTTCTCCAGGGCGGTGCCCTGACGGCCGTCGTGTTGTGCGCGGGTCCCGCGCTCGCGCAGAAGAAGCAGGGAGACGTGAACGTCTTCCTGCGCGGCGGCATTGGCGACTACACGGGAGACCTGGGCGACCTGGCCAGCACCGGTCCGCTGTGGGGCCTGACGCTCAACCTCCAGCCCACCACCTTCCTCGGCTTCGAGGTCGGCTACGAGGGCTCGCAGAACAAGGTGAGCGACAACCGCCTCTTCGACACGCCGTCGTTGGTGCGAAACGGCGGCAGCGCGCTGGTGAAGGTGTCGCCGCCCTTCCTCACCGCGGTGCGCCCCTTCGCGGGCGTGGGCCTGGGCCTGTCCTACGTGGACGTGCGCGGCGCGGGCGCGGGGCTCTACGACTCCGACTTGATGGAGGAGGTGCCCCTCGCGGTGGGCCTGGAGTTCAACACCGGAGGCCTCACCGCCGGCGTGCGAGGCACCTACCGCCTCCTCATCGACCAGGACTTCGCGAACGTCACCAGCACGGACGACAACGGCGGCGGTCTGATGGACGCGTCGCTCACGCTGGGCGCGCGCTTCTGAAAAAGCGAAGGGCCCTCGCTCCCGCGTGGGGAGGAGGGCCCTCGTCACTTCAAGCCGTCAGACAGCTCAGGCCGTCTTCGGCTCCTGCTTGGCGCCACCGGAGTGGCCCTCGCGGGCGTGCGCGCGCTCGTCCAGCCAGATGACCAGCGGGCTGGCGATGTACACGGACGAGTACGTACCCACGAGGATGCCCACGAGCATCGCCATGGCGAAGTCGAAGATTTCGCCCACGCCGAAGATGAGCAGACCGATGAGCGACAGCGCCGTCACGCCGGAGGTGAGGATGGTGCGGCCCAGCGTGTCGTTGACGGCGATGTTGATGATCTCCGGCAGCGCCTTGCCCTTGTACTTCACCATGTCCTCGCGGATGCGGTCGTAGATGACGATGGTGTCGTTCACCGAGTAGCCCACGATGGTGAGCAGCGCGGCGATGGACGTCAGGTTGAACTCGCGCCGGCTCACCAGGTAGTAGCCCGCCACCATGATGACGTCGTGGACCATGGCGAGCAGCGCGCCCGGGCCGAACTTGAAGTCGAAGCGGAACGCCACGTAGATGAGGATGGCGATCATCGAGTACACCAGCGCCATGATGCCGCGGTTGCGCAGTTGCTTGCCCACCTGCGGGCCCACGTAGTCCACGCGGCGCTGCTCGAAGTTCGGCTTGTCGGAGCCCGCGCTCAGCGCGGCGAACACCTTGTCCGCCATGCCGCTCGCGACGACCTGGTAGTCGTAGCCGGTGCCGCCCTGGTTCGCGCCCAGGTCACGCACCTCCTGCACACCGATGCCCGCGCCGTCCTGCACCGCCTTCTTCACGGCCTCCACGGACATGGGCTGCGCGGAGCGGAAGTTCACGATGCCGTTGGCCATGTCGGCGTAGACGTTGCGCGTCTCGCCCAGGCCCTGGATGGCCGTCTTCGCGCGCTCGGCGTTCTCCTCGGTGAGCTGCGTGACGCCGCCCATGCGCAGGAGGAAGGAGTTCTCCTCGGCCGCGCCCACGCCCTGGACGCTGACGTCGTGCAGCCCGCCGGCCTGGGCCTTCTCACGGACCTGCTCGGCCGTGGTGGGCGTGTTGTACTTCAGCTCCACCACCGTGCCGCCGGCGAAGTCCACGCCGAAGTTGAACCCCACCGCGGCGATGCCGACGATGATGGCCAGGTTGATGAGCGTGGAGATGAAGAGCGCCGGCTTGCGCTTGCTGATGAAGTCGATGTTCGTCTTGTGCTTGAGAATCTGCATGGCGGATTTCCCGAAGGCGCTGGAGGCCCGTTAGACGGACACCGACTGCGCGTTGCGGCCGTGGACGAAGTAGGTCGTGATGACGCGCGTCACGACGATGGACGTGAACAGCGACGCCAGCAGGCCCACGATGAGCGTGGTGGCGAAGCCGCGGACCGGACCCGTTCCCGTGAAGAACAGGATGAAGCCCGCGATGAGCGTCGTCACGTGCGCGTCGAAGATGGTCCAGAAGGCGCGGTCGTAGCCCTGGTCCACCGCGGCGCGCGCGGACTTGCCGTGGGACAGCTCCTCGCGGATGCGCTCGTTGATGAGCACGTTCGCGTCCACCGCGATGCCCAGCGTGAGCACGAAGCCCGCGATGCCCGGCAGGGTCAGCGTGGCGTTGAAGAACGCCAGGCCCGCCAGGATGAGCAGGCCGTTGAGCAAGAGCGCCACGTCCGCGATGAGGCCGGACTTGCGGTAGTAGACCGCCATGAAGACCACGACGAGCGCCAGGCCCACCAGCGCGGCCAGGCTGCCCTTCTTGATGAGCTCGTCACCCAGCGTCGCGCCCACCTGACGGATTTCGCCCACCGTCACCGGCGCGGGCAGCGCGCCCGCCTTGAGCACCAGCGCCAGCGTCTGCGCCTCGCCCAGCCACTCCTCGAAGCTGCGCCCGCTGGCGCGGCCCATGGTGATGCGCGCGCGACCGCCGCCGATCTTCTCGTTGATGCGCGGGGCGGTGTGCACGTTGTCGTCCAGCACGATGGCCATCCGGCGGCCCACCGCGGCCTCGGTCAGCTTCTCGAACTCACGCGAACCGGCCGGGTCGAAGGCGATGTTCACCTCCGGCTCGTTCATCTGGCTGACGGACGCGTCCGCGCCCGCCAGGCTCTCACCCGTGAGCGGAACGTTCTTGTCCAGCAGGTAGCTGCGGTACGCGATGCAGTCGTTCTTCTTCACCGGGTTCGCCACGCACTCGGTGACGACGTCGCGGCCTTCCGGCGTCTTGTCCTTCGCGTACGCCAGCAGGGCCTCGCGGTTGGGCGAGGACAGCTGCGGGAAGCCCTCGTCCTCCACCAGGGTGATCTTGCTCTCGGCCGGGGGCGGGTGCTGCTCGTACATCTGCGCGAATACCTGGGGGTTGGTGTCGTCCACCATCCGGAACTCCAGCTGCGCGGTGGTGCCCACCAGCTCCTTGGCCTGCTCCGGGTTGCTGCGGCCGGGCAGCGAAATCTGGATGGAGTCCGTGCCCAGCTTGCGCACGTCCACTTCCGCCACGCCCCACTTGTCGATGCGGCGGCGGATGACGAGCATCGCCTGGTCCACGGCCTCGTCGCGGAAGCGGTTCACCTGGCCCTCGTCCGGCTTGAGCACCAGCGTGCCGCCGTTGCGGGACTCCACGGTGAAGTCGGTGAAGGTGGCCAGGACCTCCTTCTGGATGGCGTCCATGGTGCCCGGGTCCTTCGCGGTCAGCACCAGCTGCAGCCGCTCCGGATCCGTGTCCGCCGTCACCTCACCCAGCTTCTTGTCGTTGACGTAGGTGGCGATCTGCTGGCCGCGGCGCTCGGTGCGCTTCTGCAGGGCCGTCTTGGTGTCCACCCGCATCACCATGTGGATGCCGCCCTGCAGGTCCAGCCCCAGGTTGAGGCGGTACTTCGCGGGGGGCGCCCACGCCGGCAGCCGCTGCTCCAGCACGGCGATGTTGTTGCGCTCGTTGCGGTCCAGGACCACCAGCGAGTAGTACGTCGGGACGAGGAACCAGATCGTTCCCAGCGTCACCGCGACGATCATTCCGAACTTCCACCACCAGCCGCGGTCCATTACTTCTCCTCCTTCTTCTCAGCGGGGGCCGCCGCCGGGGCGCCCGCCACCGGAACGGTTCCCTTCGCACTGACAGCCGTCTTGAGCACGCGCACGCGCACCCCGCTGGCGATCTCCAGCGTCACGGTGGACTCGTCCACCTGGTGGATGCGCCCGAGGATGCCGCCGGACGTCACGACGTCATCGCCCTTCTTCAGCCCCGCGAGCAGGTTGCGGTGCTCCTTGAGCTGCTTCTGCTGGGGGCGGATCATCACGAAGTACATGATGGCCACCAGCACGGCGAGGAAGCCGAAGGTCCCCAGGGGGGAACCGCCAGCCCCGGCCTGCGCGAGAATCAGGAAACTGTCAGCCACGTACTGCCTCGTCGTTTGGGAGGAAGGACTCGGAAAGGCCCCGACCCGGCGTACGGGTGGGGTCAAAACATCCGAAAGGGTGGCCTCTTAGCAAGGGCGCCCCATGTGAGCAAGTGAACGCCGGAAGCGCGGCAAACCCGTTGCCCGCTCACCGGCCGCTTTTGCGTTCGGCCTCCTGCGCCACGGCCTTGGCCCGGAAGTCGCGAGCGAACGCGGCGAAGCGGTCCTCGGCGATGGCGCGGCGCACCTGGGCCATCAGGTCCAGGAAGTAGTGGAGGTTGTGCAGGGTGTTGAGCCGCATCGCCAGGATTTCTCCCGCCGCGAACAGGTGCCGCAGGTAGGACCGGCTGAAGTTGCGGCAGGTGTAGCAGGAGCACGCCGGGTCCACCGGCCGGGGGTCCTTGGCGTAGGCCGCGTTGCGGATGACCAGCTTGCCCTCCGAGGTGAAGAGCAGGCCGTTGCGAGCACACCGCGTGGGCAGCACGCAGTCGAACATGTCCACGCCGTGCTCCACGCACGTGACCAGGTCCAGCGGCGTGCCCACGCCCATCAGGTAGCGGGGCTTGTCCCGGGGCAGCAGCGGCGCCGAGTAGGCCACGCCCGCGTGCATGGCCTCGGGCGCCTCGCCCACGGAGTAGCCGCCCAGCGCGTAGCCGGGCAGGTCCACCGCGCACACCTCCTCTGCATGGCGCTTGCGAAGGTCGTCGTGCAGGCCGCCCTGCACGATGCCGAAGAGCGACGAGCGCTCGCGGCTCCACGCCTTCACGCACCGGTGCAGCCAGCGCGTGGTGCGCGCCAGGGACTTCTCCAGGTAGGCGCGGTCCTCGGTGGACGGAGGGCACTCGTCGAACGCCATGATGACGTCCGCGCCCAGCGTCTCCTGGATTTCGATGGAGCGCTCCGGCGACAGGAAGTGCCGCGAGCCGTCCAGGTGCGACTGGAACGCGGCGCCCTCCTCGGTGATCTTCCGCTTCTCCGACAGGCTGAACACCTGGAAGCCGCCGCTGTCGGTGAGCATGGGCCGGTCCCAGGAGATGAACCGGTGCAGGCCGCCCATCTCACCGACGAGCGCGTCCGTGGGGCGCAGCATCAGGTGGTAGGTGTTGCCCAGGATGATCTGCGCGTCCAGGGTCTTCAGGTCGTCCGGGCCCACGCCCTTGACGCTGCCCACGGTGCCCACGGGCATGAAGATGGGCGTCTCGATGGGACCGTGCGGCGTGTTCAGCCGGCCGCGGCGCGCCTTGGTGCCGCTCTGGTCCTCGTGCAACAGCTCGAAGCGCACCAGCCCCGGGGGCACGCGGGTATCGCCCTTCTCGCCCTTTTCCCTGCCCTGCTCGTCGACCACGGCACTCACTCCTTCACCAACATGGCATCGCCGTAACTGAAGAACCGGTAGCCCGCGCGCACGGCCTCTTGGTACGCGGCGAGCGTGCGCTCACGGCCCAGGAGCGCGCTCACCAGCATCACCAGCGTGGAGCGCGGCAGGTGGAAGTTCGTGAGGAGCACGTCCACCTGGCGGAAGACATAGCCGGGCCGGATGAACATCGCCGTCTCGCCGGGGCCTGCGCGCAGCCTGCCCGTGTCCGGGTCGGTGGCGGACTCCAGCGTGCGCACTACGGTGGTGCCCACGGCGACCACGCGGCGGCCTTCCGCCTTCGCGGCGTTCACGGCGTCAGCGGTGGCCTGGGGCACGGTGAAGCGCTCCGGGTGCATGTGGTGCTTGTCCAGCACCTCCTCGCGCACGGGGAGGAAGGTGCCGGGCCCCACGTCGAGCGTCACCTCCGCGCGCCGGACGCCCTTCGCCGCGAGCTTCGCGAAGACCTCCTGCGTGAAGTGCAGGCCGGCGGTGGGCGCGGCCACGGCGCCGGACGCGCGGGCATACACGGTCTGGTAGCGCTCGGCGTCCGCGGCCTCGGGCTCGCGGGTGATGTAAGGAGGCAGGGGCAGCCGGCCCGCAGCGTCCAGGAGGCTGGCGAGCGAGGTGCCCGGCGCGGCATGGAAGCGCACCCGGTACTCCCCTCCCCCCAGGGCCTCCAGGATTTCGGCGGACAGGCCCCCGGCGAAGGTGACGGACTGGCCGGGCTTGAGCCCCTTGGACGCCTGCCCCAGGCAGACCCACTCCAGCGACTCAGGGGCGCCCCCGAGCGCCGCGGAGGTCAGCGTGGCCGCGGCGGCGGGCCGGACGACCAGCAGCTCCACCCGGCCGCCGGTGCCGCTCTTCTGGCCCAGCAGGCGCGCGGGGATGACGCGAGCGTCGTTGAGGACGAGCAGGTCACCCTCGCGCAGCAGGTCCGCGAGGTCGGTGAAGTGCTGGTGGCTCCAGGCGCCGGTGGCGCGGCTGACGACCATCAGGCGCGACGCGTCCCGGTTGGGCAGCGGGGCCTGGGCGATCTGCGCCTCGGGGAGCTCGAAATCGTAGTCGGAGAGGAGGGACGACACGGGGTTGGCGCTTGTAGCAGCCCCCGCGCCCTCACGGAAACCGCCGAGGGCGTCAGTAGAGCTGCTGGAACTCGGCGCCCGGGTAGTAGTGGGAAAGGATTTCCCGGTACGTCTTGCCCTGGTCGGCGAGGGCCTTGGCGCCCCACTGGCACAGCCCCGCCCCATGGCCGAAGCCACGTCCGGTGAACACGTAGTTCTTGCCGGACGCTTCCACGTCGAAGTCCAGGCTCTTGAGGCGCGTGTAGCCCAGCTTGCGGCGGAACGTCACGCCGTCCACCCCGGTGCCATCCGACAGCGTCACGCGGGTCACCCGGTGCGTGGGCGTGCGGCCGGTGACGCGCATGCCGCCCGGCGAGGACTTCAGCGCGCCGCGCAGCTCCGCCTCGGAGAGGGTCGCGGACCAGCGGCTGGCGGGCAGCTTGCCGCAGGGACAGTCGACGGGCTGCAGGTACGGCAGGTTCCGCTGGAGGGCGTCCTGGCCGGACTCGGTGCGCCCGCCACAGGAGGCATGGAAGTACGCCTCGATGGGGGCCAGGTCGTACGTGAGCACCTCGCCCCGGGTGGCCTCCACGGCGGCGCGCGTCTTGGCGTCCTCGCGGTTCACGCCGCCGTACACCTGGTGGAGCACGCTGCTGCCCATGTGGAAGGCGGCGCCATACGCGTCCAGCTTCTTCTGCAGCGCGTACGTCCGCGCGGCCACGGCCTGGGCCTTGAGGGCCTCCAGCGGGAAGGACACGGGCATCTCGCTGCCGAGCACCGCCGCGAGGTAGTCCTCCAGGGGGATGACGTTGATGAGCTGGAGGCTGTTCTTGAACAGGCGCACGACGACGTCGCCGCGCACCTGCGCGCTGCCCGCCTTCAGGGGCTCGTTGCCGGGGCCGCCCGCGTCGGTGGCCTCCAGTCCGCCACGAAAGCGGATGGAGTCCTCGAGGACAGGAGCCCCGTTGACCTCCAGCTTGCCGTTGCGGCGGCGCACGGTGGCCTGTCCGGAGGGGACGGCGACATAGGCGCCATCCTCGGCATCGGGGCCGAAGCCCAGGCCCCGGCCGCTCACGCGGACCTCGTCGCCCGGGTCGTCCATGGCAATGCGCATCGTCTCCACGGCGAACGCCCGCGACGACGCGAGCAGGAGCAGCAGCAGTGCCACACGTTGCAACATGGTCCAACAGTCTAGGGGCGGGGCGATCCGCCTCAAGAAATCGGCCGGAAGCCAGGACATGCCCCTGGTAGGAGCCCGCGAAAACCCCGGCCGGATGCCGCAGAATGGAGCCCAGTGACCGCCTCCGTCCCCGACGTCGCCCGCCTGTCCCCCGAGGCCCTCTCCGAGGCCCTCCGCGCGCTGGAGCCCCGCACGGCCGCCGTGTTGGTGCGCCGGCTCGTGGAGCGCCGCACCCAGGCGGAGTGCGCGGCCTGGTACGGGATCTCAAGCGACGCCTTCTCGGTGCTGCTGCTCCGTTCCGCGGTGGCCCTGGCCCTTCAACTGGGCCAGCCCGCGAGGCACCCGGAGAGCCCGGAGGAGGCCACCGCCTGGGAGCGGATGCTGGCCATGGCCGTGGAGAAGGACACCGCGCCCGTGCCGGTGCCGCTCGCGCCCGTGGCCTGGCTGTGCCGGCGGATGCACGCGCTGGGGCCCGAAGTGGAGGCCGCGCTGGAAAAGGCCGCCCAGGCCGACGCGGACTCCCCCGGACGGGCGCGTGAGGAATGGCTGCGGAGGCTGGCCGTGGCCGCGCTCCTGGCGCTGACGGCCTGGCTCTACTGGAGCCGCCCCCCTGAGCCGGAGCCCCGCCCCGAGCGCCGCATGCGCTCCCCCGAACGCCGCTGACTGGACGCGGCCACGAGCGGGCGCATATGGGTAGGCCCATGCGAGCGACCCGGTCATGGCTGGCCCTCTTCATCGCGGCAATCGCGCTGGCAGGCTGCGCGAAGCACGTGGACACCCGGGTGGCCGGGGACGACGACGCGGCCATCGACGGCATCGAAGCGCGCCTCGACGAGCTCCGCGCCCGCGAGCAGGGGGACGACCTGACCTGCGCGGAACAGTGCGACGTCTCCACGCGGACGTGCGCCACGGCGGAGCAGCTCTGCGGCCTCGTGGCGCAGCAGGCGGACCGGGACGACCTCCCGCCGCGCTGCGCCAGGGCCCGCGAGCAGTGCGCGGGAGCGAATGACGGCTGCACGCGGTGTCAGGCGCCCTGAAGAACCCGCCATGCGTGGGCGCTGAGTCCGTGCCTATGATGGGTCGGATTGAGGAGCCTCCCCATGACCACCCGTCTCTCGTTGATGCTCGCTGCCTCGTCGCTTGTTCTGGCGACCCCTGCCCTCGCGGAGGAGGAAGGCCTGTCGCCGGAGAAGGTGGCGGCCATCCAGCGCGATGAGGCCGCGGCCCAGGCAAAGGTGAACGAGGAGTTCGGCAACCGGAAGCCGTCGGAGATGAGCAACGCCGAGCGCGGCGAGTCCATCCGCGCCCAGCAGAAGGAAGCCGCCAAGGTCCTGGAGAAGCACGGCGTCTCCGCGAAGGACTACGCCACCTTCACGGCCCGGATGACGCCCGAGGACAACCAGCGCGCCGCCAACGAGGCCAAGCGGCTCGAGGACAAGGCCAAGGCCGAGAAGGAAGCCGAGGCGAAGAAGCGCAAGGGCGACGGCGAGGTCCACATCCAGCAGGGCTTCAGCGACGCGGACCCCGTGGAGCTGGAGTCCGCGGACGGCGCGGAGCCCTCCGTCGACGTCGACGGCAGCCTGGACAGCTCGAGCACGGCAGGTGCGCCGACCGTGGAGATTGGCGACACCGCCGGCACGGCGAAGGGCATGAGCAAGAAGGCCTCCAGGCGCCGCAGGTAGCCCCACGGCGCCCGGCATACTCCGGAGCCCTCAGCGGCCCCAGGAGCCCTCAGCGGCCTCGGACGCCCAACTCGCGCGAACGCGCCTGCCACACCTCGTCGTACGGGCAGGAGCAGTCGGTCTCCTCCGGCTCCGGGTACGCGTAGGTCTGGCCCTTGTAGTTGCGGAACAGGGTCTCCCGCTCGCCCCGCTCGATGACGTAGTCAGGCTGGAGGGTGACCTTCCCTCCCCCACCCGGCAGGTCCACCGCGAGGTGCGGCACCGCGAGCCCGCTGGTGTGCCCGCGAAGCTGCTCCAGGATTTCGAGCCCCTTGGCGATGGGCGTGCGTAGGTGCTCGCAGCCTTCCGCGACGTCCATCTGGTGCAGGTAGTACGGCCGCACGCGGCTGCGCAGGAGCATGTGCGACAGCTCCTTGATGATGCGCGCATCCGAGTTGAGCTGCCGCATCAGCACCGCCTGGTTCTCCACCGGCACGCCATGGTCCACCAGCCGCTCGCACGCCTCGCGCGCTTCCGGCGTCACTTCCTTCGGATGATTGAAGTGGGTGATGACGTAGACGGGCGCGTAGCGGCGCAGCAGGCGCGCCAGCGAGTCGGTGACGCGCATGGGCAGCACCACCGGCACCCGCGTCCCGATGCGGATCATCTCCACGTGCGGAATCTCGCTCAGCGGCGCGAGCAGCGACTCCAGCCGCTCCTCGCTGAGGAGGAACGGGTCTCCGCCGGAGATGAGCACGTCGCGCACCTCGGGGTGGTTGCGCACGTAGTCGATGCCCCGGCGCATCTGGTCCTTGGTGAGCTCCGCCTCACCGCCCTTGGTGATGCGCCGCCGCGTGCAGTGGCGGCAGTAGACCGAACACGTATCCAGGGCCAGGAACAGCACCCGGTCCGGATACTTGTGGACGATGCACTCCTCGGGGCGCGTCTTGTCCTCGCCGAGCGGATCCGCCAGCTCCCCGGGCCGCACCCGGGCCTCCGCGCGCACCGGAATGGACTGCATGCGCACCGGACACGACGCGTGCTCCGGGTCGATGAGGGACAGGTAGTACGGGCTGATGCCGATGCGGAACAGCGAGGACGTCTCCTGCACCCCGGCACGCTCCTCCGGGGTCAGGCGCACGTAGCGCTCCAGCTGCTCCAGGTTGCGCACGGAATGACGCTGCTGCCAGCGCCAGTCCGTCCACTCCGCGTCGGTCGCGGAGGGAAACAACCGGGCCCGCCCCTCGGCACTGAGCGAGGGACGGGGAGACGACAGGGGCGCTGTCGCGCCCACGGAGGAATCCATCACGCCGCCTTGGGCTGATCCCGCCACCACGCCTGGCCGGACTCCGGCAGCGTGTCGATGGGATCGTAGTACTCGTACTTGCGATCAAGTGCGCCGGCGTCGTTCGCTTCCACGCTCGTGCGGTAGTTCTTGGTCCAGTAGGAGATGCCGCGCTCGCGGTCGTACTCCGCCACCTGGTGGATCCACCGCTTCCCCACGAACGGCACGTCACAGACGATGCGCGGCGTGGCGAAGCCCGGCATGTAGCCCATGATGTCGTGCTGGAGCTTCTGTGCCTGCGCCACCGACAGCCGCCAGTGCTCGCTGTTGGGGATCATGTCGCACATGTAGAAGTAGTACGGCAGGATCTTCGCGTGGTCGAGCAGCGTGAAGCACAGGTCCAGCAGTGCCTTCGGGCTGTCGTTCACGCCGCGCAGGAGCACGCCCTGGTTGCGCACGTCGCGGAAGCCCATGTCCAGCAGCTTGCGCACCGCCTTGCCCACCAGCGGCGTGAGCTGCTGCGCGTGGTTCACGTGCGTGTGCAGCGCCAGGTCCACGCCGCGCTCCACGGCCTTCTTCGCCAGCCGGTCCAGGTCCGCCAGGACGCTGTCCTGGAGGAAGTGCTGCGGCAGCGCCATGAGCCCCTTGGACGCCAGGCGGATGTCGCGGATGTTCGGGATGTCCATCAGCGCGCTGACGAACGGCTCCAGCGCCTGGATGGGCAGGTTCGCGATGTCGCCGCCGGACACCACCACGTCGCGCACGGTCGGCGTGCGGCGCAGGTAGTCCAGCATCTGCTCGTAGCGCTCCTTCTGCCCCGTCGCGAACTTGTGCTTGGACACCTGCGGGACGTCGTTGCCCACCAGGTCCATGCGCGTGCAGTGGCCGCAGTACTGCGGGCACGTGGGCAGCATCTCCGCCAGCACCTTCGTCGGATAGCGGTGCGTCAGGCCCTCGACGACCCACATGTCCGCCTCGTGGAGGCTGTCACGGCTGGCGCGCGGGTGGTTGGGCCAGTCCGTCCGGCGGTCGGCGAGCGCCGGCAGCATGTACTTGCGGACCGGGTCGTTCCACAGGTCGTCCAGGTCCATGGTGTTGAGCATCTGGGGCGGGACGAGGATGGACATCGTCGCCCGCTCCTTCTGGTCCAACTCCATGCTCGCGGCCAGGTCGTCCGGCAGCAGCGCCCCGAGCGTCGCCCGCAGCTCGCGCAGGTTCTTCACGGTGTGCTTGCGCTGCCACACCGAGCTCTCCCACTCCGCCGCGGTGACGTCCTTGTAGCCCGGGATGCGCCGCCAGTCGGGCTCCACGAACTCCTTGCGAAGGGGATAGGTGAAAGGCTGCTGCGCGGGGCCAGCGTCGGGCTTGCCTCGAGTGGACGTCGTGCTCATGAACACATCACCTCAACGTAAGGAGCGTCGTGGGCGAGGCGTCATAGCCTGCCCCCTGACATCCCTGCTCAACAATCGCCAGGGGCACAAGATGCCCGATGGCGCAGTGCGTCCGTTCACTCCACCTTGACGCCGATGAGCTTGGCCACGCCCTCTGCCTCGACGACGACCACCTGGGGCTTGGTCGACTTGCCGTTGAGCTTGAAGACGACCTTCCGCTTGCCCACCGGCAGCGACAACGGATTGCCCAGCGTCACGGGCGTCACGCGCCCCGTGTTCTTTCCATCCACCCAGATTTGAGCGCCCGTCGGAGCGGTGCTGCAGGCGAACTTGCCCATCACCGTGGCGGCGGGCCTCTTGGGCTCCGGAGGAGGCTTCGGGGTCGCGACCACGGCAGGCTTGGGCTTGGGCTCCGGAGGCGGGGGCTTCGGCTTCGGCTCGGGCGGCGGCGCTTCCTCCACCATGTCCACGGCGACGCGAACCTCGGTGTCCCCGTTGGACGTGAAGTCGCCGGTGAACGGCTTGAAGCCCGCGCGCTTCGCCGTGAACGTGTACTTCTTGCCCATCTCCAGGTCGCCGTGCTTCGCGCCGGGCAGCTTGCCCAGGGACTTGCCGTCGACGAAGATCTCCGCGCCCTCTTGTCCCTCGAACAGGGCGGTGAACGTCTTCGGAGCGGCAGGCTCGACGGGCTTCTCCGGAGGCGTCTCCGGCGGCGTGGGCGGCGGCGTGTTTTCCACCACCGGCGGCGCCGTGGGCGGCGGCTCCTTGGGCTCTGGGGGCTTGGGCTCCGAAGGCTTCGCATCCGCCTTCAGGCTAAGCAGGATGGGGGCCGCCGCCTGGCCTGCGGTGACCTCAATCTGCTGCGTCACGGGCTGATAGCCCGGGGCCGACGCGGTCACGTTGTGGATGCCCGCGGACAGCTCGATGACCTGATTGGCGTTCACGGCCTCACCGTCCACGAGGACGGTGGCGCCCACGGGCGCGACGAAGTTCACGGAGCCCGTGGACGAACCCCGGACCACGAAGATCACCGCGACAAGGAGGAGCAGCGCCGCGCCCGCGGCCATGCCGATGATGGCGGGCTTGGGCAGGGGCTTCTTCGGGCCCGCGGGCGCCTTGGCCTTCTCGACCTTGGCGGCAGGAGCCGGCTTCGCCATCTTGGAAGCCTTCTGGGGGATGGTCGCCGGCTCATCGGCCTCGTCGTCGTAGGGCGGCTCCTCGGCGTCCTGCCCTTCGTCGCCGTAGTCGTCCTGGCCGTCGCCCTCGTACCCATCGCCCTGGTCGTCGTAGGCGCCGTCCGGGTCCTCCTCGGCCGCCTGGGCGCGCAGACCGTTGTGGCGGGAGCCCACCGGGACGGTGATGTTGCCCGTGGTCTCCTCTTCCTCGGGATCCTCCAGCACGGGAGCCGCCGAGCCACCGCGGGAGCGCGAAGGCGGCGCCGTCGGAGCCGGACCAATCATGGTCGCGCCCGCGTAGGCCTCGCCGCCCTCGTCCCCGATGATGACCTGGGACTTGGGGCCGCTCTTGCCCTTGCCGCCTCGTCCCTCGTCCTGAGCGTAGGGAGAGGCGCTCGTGTGGTGTCCGGCCCGGTCGATGGGATTCTCCGAGCGGCCGGTGATGCTGTCGTCCACGACGACGCTGCTATCCGCGATGCGCGTCTCCGGGGCGCGGAACGTGTGCGTGGAGTCGACGATCTGCGTCTTGTCTGCGGCGCCATCCATCTCCGCCAGCTCTTCAGCGCTGGGCGGAGGGATGTAGCCAGGCGCGGGCTGTGCGGGCGCCGTGGAGGCGCGGCCCACGGGAGAACCGGTGGCAGACGGTGCCGGCGACTTCTTCTGCGCGGTCGCACGAGGGGGCGCGGCCACCGGAGGCGGCAGCGTCACACCCGAATGCTCGATCTGGTCCGGGCGCTCGACGGAGGCGTAGCGCTCCATCTTCTCCGCCTCGCGGAGCATGTCCTCGGCGAAGACCTCCTTCATGAAACCGGACAGGTGCTTCGACGAGTAGATGGCGTCCCCCGCGAGGAGGAAGCGCATCAGGTCCTCTTGGAGGTCCGACGCCCACTGGTAGCGGTCCTCGGGCTCGCGCGCGAGCGCCTTGAGGACGACCTTCTCCAGACCCGCGGAGATGTTCGGGTTGAACTCACGCGGCAGCGGGATGTCCGCGTTGCGCACCTTCTCCAGCGTGGAGAAGTCAGACTCGCCCACGAAGAGCTTCTCGCCCGTGAGCATTTCGTAGAGCAGCACGCCCACGGCGAAGATGTCGCTGCGCCGGTCGATGGGCATGCCCCGGACCTGCTCCGGGCTCATGTAGCCGAACTTCCCCTTGAGGATGCCGGCCTGCGTCTTCTGCGAACGGTTGGCGGCCTTGGCGATGCCAAAGTCGATGATCTTCACCTCGCCTTCGTACGAGACGAGGATGTTCTGCGGAGAGACGTCGCGGTGGATGATGTGCAGGTCCTGGCCGCGCGCGTCCTTCTTGCGGTGCGCGTAGTCCAGGCCCTCACACATCTTGGAGACGATGAACACCGCCTGTGCGGTGGGCATGATCTCCTTGCGGCGACGGTAGCGTTCCAGGAGCGTGCGGACGTCACGGCCCGCCACGTACTCCATGGCGATGAAGTACGTGTCCTCGTGCTTCCCGAGTTCGTGGATGTGCACGATGTTGGCGTGGTTCAGCTGAACGCTGATCCGCGCCTCATCGATGAACATCGTGATGAACTCGTCATCCTCCGCCATCGTCGGAAGGATCTTCTTGATGGCCAGGATGCGCTCGAAGCCTTCGACGCCAAAAGCCTTCGCGATGAAGACCTCGGCCATACCGCCGACGTTGACGCGCTCGAGGAGCAGGTACTTCCCAAAGAAGGTCGGCTTCTTCATCTCGCGGGGCTGCCCGGCGCCGGCGAGTACGGACCGCGGCAGGCGGTGCGCAAACCGGGGGGAGCAGCGACTCTAGATCCAGTGGGAACGGCGGTCAAACATCCACGACGACGCGATTCCCCAACGAATCCGAGAACTTGGCGCCTCCTCGCCCCAAAACTGACCCACCTGCCTGCCCACGTCGCCCCAGCGCGGCCTACCGCGAGCGCAGGACGCCGCGTACGCCGGGCGAAATCACTCCACGGTTCCGGGCACCGAAGCCCCGGCGAGCGCATTTCGGCGCTCAAGCCAGGTTGCGGAGGGGCTGTCACAAGCCCGCAAAGACAAAGCCCCTGGCGCCTTGCGGCACCAGGGGCTTTCAAAAAGAATCCGGCAGCGACCTACTCTCCCACGCGGTTTCCCGCGGAGTACCATCGGCTCTGGAGGGCTTAACTTCCGTGTTCGGGATGGGAACGGGTGTGACCCCTCCGACATTGCCACCGGAAAAACGAATGACGGTGCATACGAAGGGTAAGTTGCAAGCTTCCGCTTGAGTGAAGCTTCTTGGACAGAAGTCGAAGAAGCAATTGAAACAGCTGCCTTCCGGGCGGACGTGCATGACGTCCTGGCCTCGGCCTTGGCCCCGAGTCCCTTACTCCCCTTGAGGGGGCATGCAAGAGAATGGGGGAAGTAAGCCGCTCGACTTATTAGTACTGGTTAGCTTAACGCGTTACCGCGCTTACACACCCAGCCTATCAACGTGGTAGTCTTCCACGAGTCTTCAGGGGCTTGCGCCCGGGATACCTGGTCTTGAGGTCGGTTTCCCGCTTAGATGCTTTCAGCGGTTATCCAATCGGCACATGGCTACCCAGCGATGCCTCTGGCGAGACAACTGGTACACCAGCGGTGCCTCCAACCCGGTCCTCTCGTACTAAGGTCAGAGCCTCTCAAGTATCCTACGCCCACAGCAGATAGGGACCAAACTGTCTCACGACGTTTTGAACCCAGCTCGCGTACCGCTTTAATTGGCGAACAGCCAAACCCTTGGGACCTGCTCCAGCCCCAGGATGCGATGAGCCGACATCGAGGTGCCAAACCTCCCCGTCGATGTGAACTCTTGGGGGAGATAAGCCTGTTATCCCCGGAGTACCTTTTATCCGTTGAGCGATGGCCCTTCCATTCAGGACCACCGGATCACTATGACCTGCTTTCGCACCTGCTCGACCTGTCGGTCTCGCAGTCAAGCTCCCTTATGCCATTGCACTCGACGCCCGGTTTCCAATCGGGCTGAGGGAACCATCGCGCGCCTCCGTTACTTTTTGGGAGGCGACCGCCCCAGTCAAACTACCCACCAGACAGTGTCCCAGTCCCGGCTGACGAGACGTGGTTAGACACCAGAAATCAACAGGGTGGTATTTCACCGTTGCCTCCACCGAACCTAGCGGCCCGGCTTCAAAGGCTCCCACCTATCCTACACAGTCAATCCCTAGTGTCACTGTCAAGTTGTAGTAAAGGTTCACGGGGTCTTTCCGTCTTGCTGCGGGTAAACTGCATCGGCACAGCTATTTCAATTTCGCTGAGTCCCTCTCCGAGACAGTGCGGAAGTCGTTACTCCATTCGTGCAGGTCGGAACTTACCCGACAAGGAATTTCGCTACCTTAGGACCGTTATAGTTACGGCCGCCGTTTACTGGGGCTTCGGATCATCGCTTCGCCTTGCGGCTGACGAATCCCCTTAACCTTCCAGCACCGGGCAGGAGTCAGACCCTATACGTCGGCTTGTCGCCTTCGCAGAGTCCTGTGTTTTTGGTAAACAGTCGCTACCGCCATTTCTCTGCAACCTCTCTCGGCTTCGGCTGTACGCCTACACCTACCAGAGGCCCACCTTCTTCCGAAGTTACGGTGGAAATTTGCCTAGTTCCTTGGAGGAGAGTTCTCTCAAGCGCCTTAGGATTTTCTCCTCACCCACCTGTGTCGGTTTGCGGTACGGACACCCTGCAGACTCCCTGCGGGACTTTTCTTGGAAGCCGAGCATCAGCGACTTACCCCTTGCGGGGCGCCATGGGGTCTCGGGGATGACTGCCGCGCCTTTATTCGTACGCGACACCCCTACGCCTTTAGACTGACACAACCACCGGTCAGCTCGCCTAGCTTTCTCCGTCCTCCCTCAGTTCAACGTCTGCAAGATGGCGCAGGAATATTAACCTGCTTGCCATCACCTACGCCTTTCGGCCTCGGCTTAGGACCCGGCTAACCCTGGGAAGATTAACTTGACCCAGGAAACCTTGGGTTTACGGCGAGGGGGTTTCTCACCCCCTTTATCGCTACTCATTTCGGCATCAGCACTCCCAGTCGCTCCAGCGGCCCTTTCGGTCCACCTTCGCTGCAACTGGGACGCTCCCCTACCGCCATGCATGCCAAACATGCATGACCCGAAGCTTCGGCACTAGTCTTGAGCCCCGTTACATTTTCGGCGCGGCCTGTCTTGACCAGTGAGCTATTACGCTTTCTTTAAAGGATGGCTGCTTCTAAGCCAACCTCCTGGTTGTCAATGACCTGCCACATCCTTTCTAGTGTTCACTTAGACTAGATTTGGGGGCCTTAGCTGTCGGTCTGGGTTATTCCCCTCTTGCCAATGGACGTTATCACCCACTGACTGCGTCCCGGGATAACAATTGCCGGCATTCGGAGTTTGATACGGTTTGGTAATCTGGTGAGACCCCTAGCCGTTTCAGTGCTCTACCTCCGGCATTGAATTACCCGAGCCGATACCTAAATATCTTTCGGGGAGAACCAGCTATCACGGAGTTTGATTGGCCTTTCACCCCTACACACAGCTCATCCCAGAAATTTTCAACTTTCATGAGTTCGGTCCTCCATGCGGTGTTACCCGCACTTCAACCTGGCCATGTGTAGATCACCCCGCTTCGGGTTATAATACACGCAACTTAGCGCCCTATTCGGACTCGCTTTCGCTCCGGCTCCACCTAACGGCTTAGCCTCGCTACGTATATTAAGTCGCCGAATCATGATGCAAAAGGTACGCTCTCGCACTGGCTTG